>NZ_CP143745.1:0-4726897 GCF_043972695.1 Enterobacter quasiroggenkampii | reverse complement strand
GTTATCCCTTTTAAATCTTAATTATGCGTCTTCGCCAAAAGCGTTTTTAAGCCATTCGATCTCATTTCCGGTGAAGGCTATCACATCGAACCGGCAATCCACAGTATCAAAACTCCCATTATGGCGGGCAAGCCACAAGTGGGCAGTCTGTAATAATTTATGTTGTTTGGCGAGCGTCACGCTGGCGGCAGCACCGCCAAAACGGGAGGACTGTCGAAAGCGCACTTCTACAAACACGATGACCTGACCGTCTTTCATGATCAGGTCGATTTCGCCGCCACGCCCGCGGACGTTGGCGGCGATGAAATGCAGTCCTTTGCCTTCAAGCCAGCGACGCGCCTTTAACTCCCACGCATCGCCGGTCTGTTTACGGCTTAACTGGCCGGGACGATCTGCCCCTGCTGGTATTTGAGCCATGATAACTTCCTGTTAATCACACAATCCTGAGTGGCGGTCAGATCGCCGGTGTTGCCGTTAAGCTCGAAGCCCGGCACCTGACGCATCTGGGTAAAGTGGTTCGCCAGCGCCCACGCATCAACCCCCATCGCATACAGACGCGCCAGAGAGTAATCGTTACGCACCGCGCTCAGCGCCTGCTGCATCAGGGATGGATTGCTGCCGGCCAGCATCGGGATTTCACTGTACTGCAGACCGTCCATTTCCAGACGGAAATCCGGGCCTGCGGTGCCTTGTGCGCTGCGGGAGCTGGCGTAGAGCGTTGCGCCGCTCTGGCTGCCGTTACGCATCGCAATCATCGGTTTGATAAAGGCGATCTCCTGCGGTGTGGCAACGATATAGGCCGCATCCACTTTACCGCCACCGCTAATCTGCGCGTCGGTTGGCGGTGCAGGGATCGTCAGGCCGCCAATCGTCACGCCCTGCTGCTGTGGCAGGCTCGCGGTGACCGGGCTACCGTTAAGCGCGATACCCGCCCCGCCGTTGACGCCCGCGCGCAGTTCAGAGACGGAACCGAATTTCTGCTGCAGTACCACGCCGCCGCCCAGCTTCTGCCACTCATCGGCAAAGGCATTGGCCACGCGATCGCCCAGCGCGCTGCGTGGGATGAGCAACAGCGGCGCCTGCTTACCCTGCTCGTGAATATGACGCGCCGCGTCGCGGGCTTCATCTTCCGGAGAGAGCGCGAAGTAGCAGATATTGGCCCGGTTCTGAACCTGCTCTGGCTGGTTGAGCGCCAGCACGTTCAGCGTGGTATTGCTCTTCATCAGCTCTTCCACGTTGTTTTTCAGCAGCGGACCGACAACGATGCTCGCGCCATCCTGTTGAACCTGCGCCAGAACCTGGTCCAGCGGCTGCGAACTGGTATCGTAGATTTTCAATTCAGCACCCGGGTTGGCGCTGGTGGTTGCCACGGGCTGCGGCTGTGCGGCAGGTTGAGCAGTCGGCTGTGCAGGCTGTGGTTGAGGCTGTTCTGCTGTTGTGGCAGGCGCTGGAGCAGCGGCTGGCGCCGCTTGCGTCTCGGCCGGAGCCTGGGTCGCAGGTGCTGTAGTAGACGGAGCTGCTGTCGCTGACGGTGTCGTCGGAGCCGTCACCGGGTTTTGCATCGTGCCCTGCGCTGGCGCTTGCGCCGTGGTCAGGTCGCTGGTCTCTGCGGCGGATGGGCTGACAACATCATTCACGTTAGCCGCCTGGGCCGCCTGTGCGGGAACGGCGCTGCCGGTGACCGCCGTCGTGCCGTTTTTCGCCGCTTCAAAGCCCTGCTGAATGGTGCGTCCAAACACCGCCGCCTGGCCGTTGAGTGGCAGAAGGAGGGCGATTTTGCTGGTCGAGGCAGGCTTAAAGTTCTGCACGTTCACCAGCTGGGTTGGCAGCATTTTCGCGCCCGGGTTTTGCGGGTAGCGCGTCTGCCAGTCCGTAATGCCGGCTTTTAACATCTTAGGATCGCTGCGGTTGTTAAACCACATCTGCTGCAGATCCAGCCAGCCCTGCAGGACGTTTTCATCCGCGTTGATGACCAGCGCCTGCGCCTGTTCCTGCGTCATCGACGCCAGCGCTTGCCAGGTGGCATCAATATTTTTCTGCTTATCAGCACCGCCAAGCAGCGGCTCTTGCGCGACGAGCGCACGGAGCAAGGTCAGGGAAGGGCGTCCCTGCTCAGCGGTAATGCCCGCCTGCCAGAAGCGCGCCTGCTGGTTTTTATCCAGCGCGCTCACGTCGATATCACCGAGGATCTTCTTCGCGGCGGCGTAATCTTTCAGCGCAACTTTCAGCTCGGCAGAGAGCAGGCTCTGCTCACGACGCTGGGCGTCGTTAAGATCTTTTGGCAACTGGTTAAACAGTTCGGCTGCCCGCTGGGTTTTACCCTCTTTCAGCAGTGCACGAATGGCGAGTAATTGCCAGTTGGTCTTGGTATCATTTGAACTCTGCGACATTTGTTGCAGATAAAAGCCAGAATCAGCCTGAGCAGAACCCTGGAGATGGGCGGTGCTCTGGTCAGGTGCCTGGGTGCCACAGCCTGCAAAGATCAGGGCTGCCAGCAGAAGCGGCACGCTGCGCGTGGCTTTTTTTCGAAGAAACGTTAACGGTACCATACTGTATCCAGTGATTTTTTTTACGCAATGCTCAATATTAAATCGGCAATACGGACGAAACAATGAAACAACACGAAACGGCAGATAATTCTCAAGGCCAGCTTTATATTGTACCTACTCCTATCGGGAATTTGTCTGATATTACCCAACGTGCGCTGACCGTACTGCAAGCTGTTGATTTAATTGCTGCTGAAGACACCCGCCATACCGGCTTACTGCTGCAACATTTCGCGATTAACGCCCGTTTGTTTGCTCTGCACGATCACAATGAGCAACAAAAAGCCGAAACGCTGGTGGCCAAACTGAAGGAGGGGCAAAACATTGCCCTGGTCTCCGATGCCGGTACGCCGCTGATCAACGATCCGGGCTATCACCTGGTGCGTACCTGTCGCGAAGCCGGTATTCGCGTGGTACCCCTGCCGGGACCGTGCGCCGCGATTGCTGCGTTAAGCGCCGCAGGTCTGCCGTCTGACCGTTTCTGCTATGAAGGCTTCCTGCCTGCCAAATCCAAAGGCCGCCGCGACGTCTTAAAAGACCTGGAAGCGGAACCGCGTACCCTGATTTTCTACGAATCCACGCACCGTCTGCTGGAGAGCCTGGAAGATATGGTGACCGTCTGGGGGGAAGGCCGCTACGTGGTGCTGGCGCGCGAGCTGACCAAAACCTGGGAAACCATCCACGGAGCGCCGGTAGGTGAACTGCTGGCGTGGGTGAAGGAAGACGAAAACCGCCGCAAGGGTGAAATGGTGCTGATTGTCGAAGGGCACAAGGCGGAAGAAGACGCGCTTCCAGCCGATGCGCTGCGTACGCTGGCGCTGCTGCAGGCGGAACTGCCGCTGAAGAAGGCCGCTGCGCTGGCGGCGGAAATTCACGGCGTGAAGAAAAATGCGCTGTATAAGTATGCGCTGGAGCAGCAGGGGGAGTAAGTCAAATGAGCCGCTATCAGCCTCCTTTCACCATCACCCCTCTTATCCTCAATCAGGTGGTTGAGATTGGTGAACTATTAGGGCATTGGGCGGCACATTCAGGTCGAACTTCTCCGCTACTTCGTAAAGAGAACCGTATTCGGACCATTCAGGCCTCGTTAGCGATTGAACACAATTCTCTGACGACAGGTCAGGTGACGGCAATCATGGATGGCAAGCGCGTACTTGCTCCTGAAAAAGATATTCAGGAAGTACGCAACGCTATTCTTGCCTACGAGAAACTCCCAGAATGGAAGCCCTGGAAGCTTAATGATTTACTCAATGCACACCGATTATTAATGACTGGTCTGGTCGATCACCCCGGCAAGCTCAGGAATGGAGATGTTGGGATATACCGTGGAAACCAGTTAGTTCACATGGCTCCGCCCGCTTCGCAGATAGATCGCCTTATCGACGATCTTCTTACCTGGCTTAAGCAAACCGATCTTCACCCCCTGATTGCCAGTTCAGTATTTCATTACGAGTTTGAGTTTATTCATCCCTTTTCGGATGGAAATGGCCGCATGGGGCGGCTGTGGCAAACCTTGATCTTAAGTCAGTGGCGTGCAGAACTGGCATGGCTGCCCGTTGAGACACTGATTCACTTCCAGCAAGCACGCTATTACCAGATTTTAGGGCAATGCGATCGGGCCAGTGATTGCACGGTATTCGTGGAATTTATGCTGCAAAATATGGCGGAAGCCTTGCGGGAAGGCATAACCATGTCGTCCGTCATGTCGGAAAAAATGTCGGAAGGATTGTCGGAAAAGGAAAAGGCTATCCTTGAGCTTCTTACCGTTCAACCGCAATTGACTGCGGTAATGTTGGCATCTGTACTGGGCGTGACTTCCCGCACCGCGGAACGTTATCTCCATTCTTTGCAAACAAAAGGTAAGTTAAAACGCATCGGGGCAAGGAAAGGCGGAAGCTGGCAGGTCATGGCTTAACCTGCCAGCTGAACACGTTTTATTTCCCTGGTATCGCCTCAAACACCAGCGTTTCCAGCGGTTGCAGCGTAATCACCACGGCGTTTTTGTACGCCTCTGGTACGGTTGAATTACGGCCATACACCGCCTTCAGACTAAACCGCGCCGCGTTTCCTGTCGGGACTTCGAAATCTCTCGTCAAATCCAGGTAGTAGCTTTGTGGCTTATCCGACGGGTTACGCAAGCCGAGAATCGCTTTGTCCTTGCTCCATGATGCCCAGCCGTAAACCTGCAGCGCCGTTGGGTCGCCGCCTATCCAGTGGGTGTCCACCAGCACGCTGGCGTTTTCCCGGGACCATTTCGCGGCCTGCGCCAGGGTGTCCCACTTCGCCTTATTCAGCATTGACGGGGTGATATACAGCTCCTGCAGCTGCGTACCGGTCGCGAAGTAGCTCCAGACCTGGTCGGCAAAATCGCTGTCCGTTTGTGCCTTCTCCAGACCGTAGTAGGCATTCTCCGCGCTGACGATCCCGTGGTACATCAAGGAGTTCAGCGGGAACAGCGGGCCCTTGCGCACAATCGAGCGGTACGTTTCCGCATCGCGGTAGGTCATCCACTGCTGCACCGGCGTGCCGGGGCCGTACAGGTTGATGTCGTCCCCCTGGCGCCAGATCGAATCAGCGTAGAACAGCCAGGACGGGCTGGCGTTGGTCCCGGTGGTCAGGTTGATAAACAGGTTTGGGTTAGCGCTGCGCATGTTATGCAGCAGGGCGATAGAGGCGTTAAAATCCGAGGCGAACGGACTGCCCTTAATATGCGAATTGGCGTTTCCCATCCCATCAAGTTTGAACGAGGTAATGTGTTCGTTTTTGATCAGCTTAACGATCTGCTCATTGAAGTGCTTAAAGTAGTTCGGCCCTGACAGCGCCAGCTTCCCGTCGACGGTTTCGAATCCATACTCTTTTGCATGCGAGACGCGAATGTCGCGGGGCTTGTTGTAGCCTCCCCACGGTGAGAGCCACAGCCCGACCGAGCTGTGCAGGCTGTCGGCTTTTTCCCGTACCTTGCCAAAACCGTTGCTGAATGCAGGACCAAACAGCCAGCGCCCGGTAAGGTCGTCCCAGCCGTCGTCCAGCAGGAACGCGTCCAGCGCCACGCCGCGTCCGGTGATAAATTCCTTATTCCACTCGTCCATCCGCCCCAGCACATCCTGCTCGGAGTAAGGTGTAAAGAAGCCGATGTCCATCCAGCTGTTGTAGTGCAGGTAAGGCCTATACGGACGGGGGCGCACGGCATCGATAAACTGGTTCACGCTGCGGCGCAGTTGGCTGGTTTCCGGGAAGGTGCCGAAATACATCGTGTAGCTGACCGGCGTTTCAGGCTGAATGGGGGTTTTCAGCTCGACGTTGAGGTTGGTCGTCGCTTCATAGGCGTAAGTATTCACGATCGGTTTATCCGGCAGAATAAAGAACGAATCAGCCACGATCGGCGAACTGTTAATGGCCCCGTCAACATATGGTGACTGTGACTGCTTTTTCGTCGGGAAGAAGGTGATTTTCGCCACGTCTCGCGGCTGACCAACAGCCGCGAGGGTGTAATCGATACTGGCATACTTATCCTTCACCAGATTCAGCTTCACCGTTACGTTAAAATCCGGGCGCGTAAAGTCGATGACAATCGCGTTGTCCCGCTTTTCGACATGCTTGATGGAGAAATCAGCGGCGTGGATTTTTGTCTCATCCGGCAGCGTCAGAAAGAACAGCTCCTGGGGCGTGAGCGGATGGTTAGCCTTGCTGTCCTTCACTACTACCGTTGCGTTTGCATCATCAAACGAAAGGGCAATATTGTCGTTATTGAGCGCGTAGTTGGCGGCCGCCGCGCCATGAGAAACAGAGAGAGCCAGCAGCGAAAGAGTGAGCACTTTTTTCATCGGGTTTAGATCCTTATCAGTAATGCTTCAGCATTCGGGTGATGGACTGCTCCAGCCAGTAGCGCTGGGTGCCGAAGTTAATCCGCAGGTAGTTTTCGCCGTTTTGCACGTAGTGGTTGCCGTCTTCAATGACCACGCCCGCCTGCCGGGCAAAATGTTGGGTTAACTGGGTGGCGCTGCGCTCGTCGGCGCTCACGTCTATCCAGGCCAGATACGACGATTCCGGGTTCATCATCTTCCAAGCCGGGAAGTGGGTCTGAATCGCGTCTGCAAGGTAGCGCGCGTTGCCTTGCAGATACCCGTTCAGCGCGTCGAGCCACGGCAGACCGTGCTGGTAGGCGAGGATAATCCCCCATACGCCGAACATATTGGGGGAAGTAATCGAGTTCTTCTCAAGCTGCTGGCGGAAGCGCTGGCGCAGCGAATCGTCCGGGATCATCGAATAAGACGTTTTCAGCCCGCCCAGGTTGAAGGCTTTATTGGGCGATGTCAGCACGATCAGGTTGTCCTGCGCGGCACAGCCCGAAGTCAGACAGCTGACGAATGTACCGTCCAGAATGTGCTCGGCGTGAACCTCATCGACCACCAGAATCGTGCCGTAGCGTTTACAGAGATCGGACACCTGCCGTATCTCATCTGCGCGCCAGATTCGGCCCGAGGGGTTATGCGGCGAGCAAAAGAACCACAGTTTTGGACGGTGGGTTTTGAGCTGATCTTCAATCAGATGAAAATCCAGCTGATAGCGGTTTTCCTCAACGCGAAGCGGGTTAGCGAGGATCTTAACGCCCTGGCGCTGTGCCGCCATTGCAAACGGGTCGTAGACCGGGGTGTTCATCATCACGCTGTCGCCAGCCGTGCAGAACGCCTGAACCGTGTAGTGCAGTGTGGACACGGTGCCGTAGGTTAGCGTGATCCACGACCTGTCTACCTCAACCTGATGACGCGTGCGCTGAAAGGCGATCGTCGCATCGTAGAATTCGTCGAAACACCACGTATAGCCAAAGGTGCCGTGCTCCACGATGCGCTGGAAGCCTTCAATAACGGCGGGCGGTGAGGTGAAATCCATATCTGCGATCCACAGCGGAATAAACCCCTCCGGAACATCACCAAAGCGTGAGCAGACAAACGCATGGTCCCATTTACGGCACTTATCGCTTTTACGCTCGATGATTTTGTCGAAATCAAACACAACGACCCCCTGTTAAATTAAGGCTTCAATGCCGGTTTTGACGCTCTGCACCTGCGGGCCGATGATCACCTGTACGCTGTGAGCATCCAGCACCACCACCGACAGGGCGCCCGCTGCTTTCAGCGCCTGCTGATCGATAAGGCCCATCTCTTTCACCACCAGACGCAAGCGGGTGATGCAGTTGTCGAGCGACTCGATGTTCTCTTTGCCACCGAGCGCCTGCAGGATAAACCCATGATCGTATTTCGATTTTCCACGCGCGCGGGTGTTGGCTTCGACGGCCTGCTGTGCAGCCTGTACATCCACTTCACGTCCCGGCGTCTTGATATCGTGTTTGAGGATGTACCAGCGGAAGACGACGAAGTAGATAGCAAACCAGGCGATACCGACCGGGAACAGCAGATACCATTTGGTCGACATCCCCTGCATCACGCCAAAGATCAGCAGATCCAGAATCCCACCGTCGGTGTTGCCGATGGTCACCCCCAGCAGAGCCATCACC
Organism: Enterobacter quasiroggenkampii; assembly: GCF_043972695.1. Classification (NCBI taxonomy): domain Bacteria; kingdom Pseudomonadati; phylum Pseudomonadota; class Gammaproteobacteria; order Enterobacterales; family Enterobacteriaceae; genus Enterobacter; species Enterobacter quasiroggenkampii. The sequence goes on along the minus strand of NZ_CP143745.1, from coordinate 4,718,836 downwards.
ATCAGCGCCAGGCCCGACATCACGATATGGAAGGCGTAAAGCGCAGGCGCGATAAACAGGAACAGGAACTCAATCGGCTCTGAAATACCGGTAACGACGGACACCAGCACGCCGGAAAGCAGTAGACCCTTAATCACAGGGCGGTTTTCCGGACGCGCGGTACGGTAGATGGCGTAGGCCACGGCAGGTAAGCCAAAGATAAAAGTCGGCATAAACCCTTGTGACAGAAACGCGGTAACGTGCGGGCTAAACGGCAGTCCGGCTTTCAGCTCGGCGTAGAAGATATTCAGCGCGCCGGCCACTTCATGGCCGTTGACCATCTCAATCCCGCCTGCTGGCGTGAAGCGCACCATCGCCAGCAGAATGTGGTGCAGGCCGAAGGGTTTAAGCAGCAGCACGCCCACGCCGTAAAGGAAGGGGCCGAAAACGCTGGTGCTCTGGATAATATGGCCAATCCCGGCAATCCCCAGCGCCACGTATTCCCACAGCAGGGGAATGAACAGCCCGACCAGTGAAAGGGTAAGGGCGGTGATAATCGGTACAAAACGGATGCCGCTAAAGAAGGCAAAGGCGTCGTGGAGGACCGTGTCCTGAAAACGCTCGTGCAGGAAATAGGTAATCACCCCCACCACGATGCCGCCCAGCACGCCCATCTCCAGGGTCTGGATCCCCAGCACGATCGATTGTCCCACCTGTCTCATGGTCGCGGCATCGGCAAGCTGGTGGGTGGCGGTCAGGTAGTAGTTGATACTCATGTTCATCAGCATGTAGCCAACGAACCCGGCAAAAGCGCCCACGGCCTTGTTGCGTTTCGCGAGGCCCATCGGGATCGCCATGGCGAACATCAGCGGCAGATAGGTAAAGGCGAAGCCGCCCACCATGGCGATAAAGCCAAAGGTCAGCTGCGTTAACTCGCCGCCCAGAAAGGGAAAGCTTTTAATGGTGGAAGGGCTGGTGACGGAGCTACCGATCCCCAGCAGCAACCCCATAAAGGCCAGCAGGGAGACCGGGAACATAAAGGTCTTTCCCAGGCTTTGGAAAAATTCCCACGCTTTCGATTTAAACGACTTTTCCTGTGTCATGTAGGGACTCCTCGGATTTTTAGGATAATGGAAGGCGCTGTCCGGCTTAAGGACGCGCCTTCATATTTGCGAGGCTTATAGTTATTTTTAGGTACTGACGTAATGCGCGATGGGATCAGGCTTCCGCTGGAAGCAGCAGCCGGTTTGCGGAGCCGCAAACGGTGATTTTGCTTCTGACCACCTCTTTCATGGCGTCCATGCCGACCCGCATATAGAAGCGCGGATCGTTGCCCTGCGGGTTGTCGGCAAACCAGGCTTTCACCGCGTCAGAGAAGGCGATTTTCAGCTCGGTTGCCACGTTAACTTTGCACACGCCCAGTTCGATGGTGCGACGCACATCCTCATCCGGCACATCGCTCGCGCCGTGCAGCACCAGCGGCACGGTGACGACTTCACGGATCTCGGCCAGCCGCTGGAAGTCGATTTTTGGGCGCTTGGTATACAGGCCGTGAGCGGTGCCGATGGCGACGGCAAGGCTGTCGACGCCGGTCAGTTCGACAAAGCGTTTCGCTTCCTGTGGATCGGTGAGAAACGCGCTTTCCGCATCAACACTCATGTCATCTTCCACACCGCCCAGGCGGCCCAGTTCGGCTTCGACGCTGCAGTCGTTGAGGTGGCAGAAATCGACCACCGACTTCACCAGCTTCACGTTCTGTTCAAACGGATAGTGGCTGCCGTCGATCATCGCGCTGCGCACGCCCGCGTTGACCTTGCGGCGAATATCGTCCAGCGATTCGTGGTGATCGAGGTGCAGCGCCAGCGGCATGTCGTAGGTGAGGGAGTAGGCGCTGCACAGGGCGTAAATCTCTTCCAGCGCAATATGCTTAAAGGTTCCCGGCGTGCCCGCGAGGATCACTGGCGATCGCATTTCGCTGCACACTTCGAGGATCGCCTGGATCGTCTCCGCGTTGTGGATGTTGAACGCCGGAACGGCATAGCCTTTTGTCTGCGCGTCCTGGAGAAGATATTTGGTCGAGATAATACTCATAATCAGTTCCTCTTAAGCCTGCCACGGATGAATAACAACGCCCTGCACCACGCGGTTGACCGTCCCGCTGGCGGATGGCGTATCGGGCGTATTGCCTACGCTGAGCGACTGGGTAAGGGCAAAGACCTGCGCATACATCAGGAAGCAGAACGCCTGTTCCATATCGCTAAACGGACGGGAAGGCGGCAGGAGAATATGCGGCCCCGCTTCAATGGCCGGATCGTTTTCAGCGGCGATGGCGACGACGTGCAGGGCCTGGCGATCGCGGCGCAGCTCGGCCAGCAGATCCAGATCGTACTGGCGCGTATACGGATGGCTGGAGATGAACACCACCACCAGCGTTTCGTTATCCACCAGCGACTTCGGCCCGTGACGGAAACCGGTGGGGGAGTCGTAGAATGCCGCCAGCTTGCCCGCCGTCAGCTCCAGCACCTTCAGCGCCGATTCGCGTGCCGCGCCCTGCAGACCACCGCTTCCCAGATACACGACGCGTTTCCACGGTTCGCTGCCAAAGACGCCGTGGCTGAAATCGCCGAGCGAGGAGAGGATCGCCTGACAGCGATCGGCCACGTCGCGGAAGGTTTGACTGTTGATCGTTTCCGGGGCGAATACGGCCAGACAACTCGCCATCATGGTGGTGATGCTGCTGGTCATCGCGAACCCGCGATCGTGCGTTTCGGCAGGCATCAGCAGGGCATACGCGTTATCGCTGTCGACGGCGGTCTGGTACAGGTTCCCTGCCTCGTTGCAGGTGATCGACAGGTGGTAGCACTCCGGTACGAACTGATTGGCCAGCTCAACGGCTGCGACGCTTTCCGGACTGTTGCCGGATCGGGCAAACGAAACCAGCAGCAGCGGATGCGCAGGGCTGAAGTAATCCATCGGGTTTGTGACCAGGTCAGTGGTCGGGACGGCGGAGATAGTTTTCCCGGTGTGGCTCGCAAGCCATGGCGCAATGATATCGCCGATAAACGCGGACGTGCCCGCGCCGGTCAGGACGATCCGCAGATCGTGCTTGCGCAGCAGCGGCGTCAGGAAGCTGTCGATCGAAGAACGCAGGCTATCGATATTGTTGAGCGAGCGGATCCAGCTGGCAGGCTGCTGGCGGATCTCTTCCTCGGTCCAGGTGCCGGTTGCGGCGGTGGTAGTTTGTGGCATAACTCAATCCTTAGTCGTGTGAATTCCACATCAGACGCTGGCAATCGTGTCGCTATCTTTCGTTTCGTTTCACTTGTTCACTTTAGCAGTTAAATAAAATCTATAGAAAAGAAATCGAAACTTCAATGAAAGAAAAGAAATAAAACGAAAAGTGTGATCATGAAAGGAAGAGGCAGATTAAAGGAAAGGAAAAGAAAGGCCTTACGGTTTCAGGCCGTAAAGCCAAAAGGAGACACAATGAAAGGGCTAAAGGGGGAGAGCCTGGCCCTGAATCCAGATCTGCTGGAGGTGGAAACCCCCGTTCAGCGCGTTGAGATTCGCGCGTTTACCCGGCGCTAACGAACCGAGTTGACTATCCATGCCCAGCAGGCGGGCGGGATGCAGCGAGGCCATATGAATGGCGTCTTCGGCAGTGATACCTGTATGTTCCACCATATTGCGTACAGCGGCATCCAGCGAGAGCGTGCTCCCGGCCAGCCCGCCGGAGCCGGTTCGAACCACGCCGTTTTGCATCGTGACCGCTTCACCACAGAGCGTATACCGACCGTCCGGCATACCGGCTGCCTGCATGGCATCGGTGATCAGCACCAGGCGTTCTTTTGCACAGCAACGGCATAACCGCATGGCTCCCGGATGGACATGGTGGCCGTCGGCAATCAGCTCCAGCCACGCCCGTTTGTCCGTCAGCCCTGCGCCGACCATGCCGGGTTCCCTGTGGTGCAGTCCCGTCATGCCGTTATAGCAGTGCACCAGCCCATCGGCACCCGCGTCAAACGCGGCGAGGGTTTGATCGAACGTAGCGGCGCTGTGGCCCAGCATCACGCGTATTCCGCGCTGTTTGAGATGGCGAATCGCCAGCAACGCGCCAGGTTTTTCCGGCGCCAGCGCCACCACCCGTAACGTGCTCAGTGAAACGTCAATCAGGCTGTCCAGCTCGGCGATATCCAGTTCCCGGAACAGGTCAGGCGGATGCGCCCCTTTGTTCTGCGGCGTAAAGTACGGTCCTTCCAGGTAGCTGCCCAGGATCTGCGCGCCGGGGCCGCCCGACTGACAGCGACGGGCGATTCGCGCGAGCGCGCCGTGGATAGCCTCCAGCGGCGCGGTAACGGTGGTGGGTAAAAAGGCGCCCACGCCTTCGCGCGCTTTATGCATCGCGAGAATATCCAGCACGTCAGGCGCATCATCCATCACGTCCACGCCCGCGCCGCCGTGGACGTGCGTATCGATATACGCCGGGCAGAGCAGTTCCGCATCGCGCGACGTCACGCCCGCCGGGACAGGCTCAATAGCCGCAATCACGCCGTTTTCAATGCGTAGCTGGTGGTCATCCAGCCAGCCCTGTTCGGTAAGCACCCGCCTCGCGCGCAGCAGCTGCCTCATATCCCTTCCTCGGCAGGGGCTTCCTCGCGACAACGTCCCAGTTCGTCTACGAGGCTCGTCAGGCCGCGGTGCCCGCACTCCAGCGCCTGCAGACGAAACGCTTCACTGCTTAATCCGTCGCGCTCCAGCACCATCTCCAGCAGCAGCTGCAGGTTGGTCCCGGTGATCACTTCGCTCCCCGGCCGTTGCATGGCGAGCGTCGATGCTACGCGAAACGGTGTGCCGCCGAGCAAATCGGTGAGAAACACAATATCGTGCTCTGCATCGAGTTCACTCACCGCCTGCTCAAGCTGAGCGGTCAGCCGCGCGGTGGTGGACGTTTCAGGAAAATCGATGGCGATAAACTGCGGCTGTTCGCCGAGGATCTGCTTCATCGCCTGCTCAAGCCCGCTGGCAAAACCGCCGTGACCCGTCAAAATAATGCCTAACATCGCAACCTCTTTGCTTTTACAGGAAGTGACAGAATTTACCGACAACGCCCAGCAGCACGGTGATACCGATCAGCCGCAGCGGGCTCCAGCCGCGGCGCACCAGCCAGAACATGGTCAGGGTGTAGACCAGCGGCAGAAACGCGGGCATCAGCTTGTCGATAACGTCGGCCTGCAGTTTGACGACGGCATCACCCGCCTTGATTTCAAGCGTCGTATTGAGTCGGACATAGGTTGCCACCAGCGCGCCAATCACCGTCATCCCGACGATAGACGCCGCGTGACCGACCTTTTTGGTGTTGGCTTTGATCAGCGGAATGGCCGCCACGCCCATCCGGTATGCGTAGTGCGCCAGACCAAAACGCAGGCCGAGGTGCACCACGTTAAAGAGCACGATAAAGACCACGGCCCCCAGAATCGACCCTTGCAGCGCCAGGCTGGCGCCGATACCGCCGCAGATGGGCAGCAGGGTTAGCCAGAACATGGCGTCGCCGATACCGCCGAGCGGCGCGCCGACGGCAATTTTGGTGCTCTGGATGCTGTTCACATCCTGCTTGGAGCGCTCCATCGCCAGAATGATGCCGATAACAAAGGTCACCAGGAACGGGTGGGTGTTAAAGAAGCCCATATGGCCTTTCATCGCCCGCGCCAGGTCTCGCTTGTTGGTGTGGATCTTTTTCAGCGCGGGCAGCAGCCCGTACAGCCAACCGGAGGCCTGCATACGTTCATAGTTAAACGAGGCCTGCAGCAGCATTGAACGCCAGGCCACGCGGTTAATATCTTTTTTCGTCAGTTCGGCACCGATGCTCTGGTCTTCGTAGACGTTTTCGTTGACGCCGGTCAGCAGCGTCTCTTCGGATTCAGACACGCCCGGTAACGTTGTTTGATTAGATGCCATCTTCGAATTCCTCTTTCTGGGCCGCAGGAGCCGTCGGTTCAGGTGATTTACGCATCAGGTCGATCAGCGCCATGGCCAGCGCGGCGGCCGCAATCGCCAGCACCGGAAGCTTGAGCCAGGCGGCGGCGACAAAACCGATAATGAAGTAAGGGATGTAGACGTTTTTCATCATGATCTTCAGCAGCACGGCGAAGCCGATGGCAGGCATGATGCCGCCCGCGACGCCGAGGCCGTCAATCAACCGTGCCGGCAGAACATCAATGGCGGTTTTCGCATGTTCCGCACCGAAGTAGATCGGCAGGAAGGCGCACAGAAAATAGAAGATGCCGAGCGCCAGCAGCGCAAGATAGTTCACCCGTTCAATACCGTGAGTATCTGCATTGGCCGCCATGCGATCGCAGCGTGACATCACGCCGGACATCACCGAGAAGAGGAACGTAATTCCCATCTGTACCGCGACGGCAAACGGGACGGCGACGCCCACGGCAACTTCTGGCTTCACCCCGGTGCTGATGGCAAATGCGGTACCCACAATGGTGCCGATAATGACGTTCGGCGGCTGGGCACCGGCGAGCGGGGCTAGCCCCATCCAGACCAGCTCTAACGTGCCGCCGGTCAAAATACCGGTATGCAGGTCGCCCAGAATCAGGCCGACCAGCGGCCCGAGCACCACCGGGCGGTGCATGTGTGTTAACCCGTTAAACATATCCAGACCGGCGATAAAGGCGAGTATTCCCAACCCCAGCGCCTGCAACAGACTGATTTCCATTATGAATCCCTCAGAGCAGTTTAAAGAGATCCAAAGCAGTTTCTGTTGGAACGCCCTGAACGAAGCATTCCACCCCGGCCGCTTTCAGGCCGTTGAACGCGGCGATGTCGTTCGCGTCGACAGAGACCGTTTTGGCAATTTGTTGTTTGCCACTGGCGTAGTGCATGTTTCCTACGTTGATACGGGTGATGGGCACGCCGCCCTCAACCAGCTTCAGAAAATCAGCGGGTGATTTGCAGACCAGCAGGATTTTCTGGCGGTCAGCGGCGCGGTGAATGTTGTCGATCACTTTTTGCAGTGACCAGAAGCGCACGGCGATCCCTTCCGCGAGCACCATCTCCATCAGGTTCTGTTGAACCGGATCGTCAGCCACCTCATCGTTGGCGACGAGTACCAGGTTTGCCCCCGCAAACCCCACCCACTGCACGCCCACCTGACCGTGGATCAGGCGTTCATCAATGCGGCATAAGACAATGTTTGGCATAGCGCTTTCCTCTTTTTATTATGCGTTTTGCGTTGTTACGCCTTCGCAGGCGGCGTGGTACTGCTGGAGTATGTCCTGAATGTGGTCGATGATGAGTTCCCGTGGCGTTGACTTGAGAGCGCCCTCGCGAACTTTGCCGTACTGCAGCGGCAGGTACTGGCTGATCAGCGGCAGCGGAATGGGCTCGTCTGCCAGGTTGCGCACCAGCCGTTCAAAAGCGTCGTCAATCTGGCTGTCCGGCCAGTAATAGCGCACGCGGTCAGAGTAGCTGTAGCCGCGGGCCAGGCGACGCGCGTTGCCGTCACCGTGGTAATGGCTTTGCCAGTATTCCGGGCGATCGAGCATGACGTTTTCCAGCACGTGACGCAGGCCAGAAACGGCTTTCGCTGGCAGCAGTTCCTCTTCGATGGCGGCCAGCGCGAAGAGCGCTTCGCGCAGGGCGAAGGTCAGGGCAGGGCCAACCTTCAGAATCGCAAAGTGATCGTTGACCAGTTTTCGCAGCGCATGCGGCGTCTGGTAGTCGGTGGAGTGGGCTTCAAACACAAGCGTGTCGTAGGCTTCAACCATTTTGCTCAGGGCGACGGCTTTCTGCGGCTGATAGTCGCAGACGTGCGCATGGTCGAACTCCACGCCGGGCTGGACGACCAGACCAATAATGCGCGGCCAGATGTCGGTTAAGCCTTCCTTTTCGAATGCATGACGGTGCGCTTCAAGCGTGGCGCGGGCCGCATCCGGCGTGGTGACTTCAAGTTCGGTGAGCGTGTCGTGCGCGCCTCCGGGAACCGGTACTTCCGTGCCGATAACGTAGACCAGATCGGCTACACCAAACTGCTCGCGACAGGTCGCTTCGGCAATCTTCGCCAGGCGTGCGGCGCGTCCGGCGACGATCGCATCGGTCAGGGGAACCGGATCGTCCTCACAGGACATGCTGCAGTCGAGGTGGATCTTTTTGAACCCGGCAGAAACATAGCTTTTGATCAGATCGTCGGCGTTGGCCATCGCCTGTTCCGCAGGAAGATTTTGCCAGCGGTTGGGGCCTAAATGATCGCCGCCGAGGATCAGCTGTGACGTTGGGAAACCGAGCGACTCGGCAAGCTTGCAGACAAACCCGTGAAAATCAGCGGGCGTCATGCCGGTATAGCCGCCAAATTGATCCACCTGGTTGGAGGTGGCCTCGATCAGCAGCGGGGATCGATGCGAATGCGCATAACGAATTGCCGCTTCCAGTACCAGCGGATGCGCGGAGCAGACGGCATAGATCCCGTTTGAATTCCCCCGTTTATGGTGTTCCACCATTTCTGTCAGATGTTTCACTTTCCTCTCCATTTCGGATGGCAATGATATTTATCTTTCGTTTTGTTTCATTTAATCCTGCATCATGGTGATATAAAAATAAAACGAAAGATAATAGTTTTCCGATCTGTTTCACAAAAGAAACATAATGAAAGGTTTCAGCGCGATGCCAGCTTGCGTATCGTCACCATACAGGGCTTGCATTCCCGTAAAGGAAAGGCCTTAATAGGCAAAACGAAATGAAACGAAAGAATATTGATTAAGGAGCTCGTATGAGCAGCACCGATTCATCCGCAGAAAAGCGCATCACCGGCACCAGTGAAAGGCGAGAACAGATCATTCAGCGGTTGCGGGCGCAGGGAAGCGTGCAGGTTAACGATCTGTCTCATCTGTACGGCGTTTCGACGGTGACGATCCGCAATGACCTCGCCTTTCTTGAGAAGCAGGGCATTGCCGTTCGCGCCTACGGCGGGGCACTGATTTGCGAAGGTAATGTGCCGGGCGCTGAGCCTTCCGTGGAAGATAAAAGCTCGCTGAATACGGCGGTTAAGCGCAGCATTGCTCAGGCCGCTGCCGCGCTGGTCAAACCCGGGCACCGCATCATTCTGGATTCGGGTACCACGACGTTTGAAATCGCCCGCATGCTGCGCCAGCACACGGACGTGATTGCGATGACTAACGGCATGAACGTGGCGAATGCGCTGCTGGAAGCTGATGGGGTGGAGTTGCTGATGACCGGCGGGCATTTGCGTCGTCAGTCGCAATCCTTCTACGGTGACCAGGCCGAGCAGTCGCTACAGAATTACCATTTTGACCTGCTGTTCCTGGGCGTCGATGCCATCGATCTCGATCGGGGCGTGAGTACGCATAACGAAGACGAAGCCCGTCTGAATCGCAAAATGTGCGAGGTGGCGGAGCGTATTATCGTTGTCACTGACTCCAGCAAATTTAATCGCTCAAGCCTGCATAAAATCATTGATACGCAAAGGATTGATATGATTATTGTCGATGAAGGTATTCCGGCGGAGAGTCTGGAAGGATTACGGAAAAGCGGGATTGAGGTGGTGTTGGTTTAAATTTTTTTTACCCTCTCCCTGGGGGAGAGGGTAGAGTGAGGGGAAGTCACGTCACCGGTGCCGGGTTAAACACCGCCAGCTGGTTGTGTAATCCCCACTGATCCGAAAAGGTTTTCTTCCGACCGCTGGCGACATCCAGAATGAAGTGGAACAGCTTCCAGCCCACGTCCTCAATGCTCTCTTCTCCGGTGGCGATGGTTCCCGCGTTGATATCCATTAAGTCATACCAGCGGTTCGCCAGCGCGGTGCGGGTCGCCATTTTGATCACCGGTACCGCCATCAGACCGTACGGCGTGCCGCGCCCGGTGGTGAAGACCTGCACCGTAATGCCGGATGCGACCTGCTGCGTGCCGCACACAAAATCGCTGGCCGGCGTTGCCGCGTAGATCAGTCCGCGTTTCGTCGGGCGCTGGCCCGGAGAGAGCACCTCTGCAATGGCGCTCTGCCCGGATTTGGCAATAGAGCCGAGGGCTTTTTCCACCACGTTTGCCAGGCCGCCTTTCTTGTTCCCGGGGGAGGGATTGGCGCTGCGGTCGGTTTTGCCCATATCGAGATAGTTATCGTACCAGGCCATCTCCTCAAGCAGGCGCTTGCCGACCTCTTCATTAACCGCGCGCGGCGTCAGCAGATGGATGGCGTCTCGCACTTCGGTCACCTCGGAGAACATTACCGTGGCGCCGCAGCGAACAAGTAGATCGGATGCAAAGCCCACCGCCGGGTTGGCCGTCACGCCGGAGAAGGCATCGCTGCCGCCGCACTGGGTACCCACAACCAGCTCAGAGGCCGGGCACGTTTCTCGCTGGCGGCGGTTGAGCTTGTCCAGATGGCGTTCTGCTACCTGTAAAATATCGTCGACCATTGAGCGGAAACCGACGTGGCGTTCGTCCTGCAGGCGCACGATGCTGGCCTCGTCTGCCGGGATGGCTTTGACATCCTCGGTCCCCTGAAGTAAACGTTCTGGCTGCAATTTTTCACAGCCGAGGCCAATGACCATCACCTCGCCGCCAAAGTTCGGGTTCAGGGCGATATTGTGGATGGTCCGGATAGGCACCACGGCAGCAGGGGCGTTAATCGCCACGCCGCAGCCGTAGAGGTGGTTCAGGCCCACCACGCCGTCGACGTTCGGGTATTTTGGCAGCAGATCGCGTTCGATGATTTTCACCACGTAATCCACTACGCCCGCCACGCAGTGCACGCTGGTGGTAATGCCGAGCAGATTTTTGGTGCCGACGCTGCCGTCCGCATTGCGATAGCCTTCAAAGGTATAGCCTTCCAGTGGGGGAAGCGGTTCCGGCACGCGGGTTGCCAGCGGAAGCGTATTCAGCGGCGGCGCTTCTGGCAGCGCCACCAGCGACTCCTCCACCCAGCTTCCCTGCGGTATCGAACGAACGGCATAGCCGATGACTTCACCGTAACGCACGATTTCGCTGTTAACAGGGATATCCACCAGGGCGACTTTATGTCCCTGCGGAACATGCTCAATCAGTTCCAGCCCGTCCGGAAAGCGGGTTCCCGCTTTTAAGCCATTGTCGTTGACGATAATCGCCACGTTATCGGCGTCGTGCACTTTTATATAAAACGCTGTCGGCGGTGCCTGTCGAATTTCAATGTCGGCCATTGTTCAGTATTCTCCAGCAAAAAGTCTGATAATAAATTCAGCCATTTTTCTAATGGTAGAAATAAATACGCGGCTTTCAGAAATAAAGCATGTCAGCAGAATGAATAGCAAAATGTGATCCCGATCGCTTCAGAACCCGTAATCCTTGATTCTGTGCATTAGCGCCCAGTGCTTTGTGCATATGCAAAAATTTTTATCAAAATATACCGTAATACCTGAGCATTAAAACAATGTGCGGTCGCGGATAGCGTCTTATACTGAATGACGTTTTTATCACGCCAGAATACGGCAGAATAATAAATATCATGCTGGCGCGGTGTCTGAATAAATAAAATGATGCTGAAAAAGGCTGCTGAATTAAAAAGGTAAATACGATGAATAACGCGATCTTCCCGAATAAATTTAAAGCGGCTCTCGCGGCGCACCAGATTCAGATTGGCTGCTGGTCCGCGCTGGCAAATCCCATCAGCACCGAAGTGCTGGGCCTGGCCGGTTTCGACTGGCTGGTGCTGGACGGCGAGCATGCGCCGAACGATATCAGCACCTTTATTCCGCAGTTGATGGCGCTTAAAGGCAGCCACAGCGCGCCGGTGGTGCGTGTCCCCACCAACGAACCGGTGATTATCAAGCGTCTGCTGGATATCGGTTTCTACAACTTCCTGATCCCGTTTGTGGAGACGGAAGAACAAGCGGCACTGGCCGTTGCATCAACGCGCTACCCCCCGGAAGGGATCCGCGGCGTCTCCGTTTCACACCGCGCCAATATGTTTGGCACCGTCCCGGACTATTTCGCGCAGTCCAACAGCAACATCACCATTCTGGTTCAGATCGAGAGCCAGCAGGGCGTTGATAACGTCGACGCGATTGCCGCCACAAACGGCGTGGACGGGATCTTCGTCGGTCCAAGCGATCTGGCTGCCGCCTTTGGCCATCTGGGTAACGCCAGCCACCCTGACGTGCAGCGCGCGATCCAGCACATCTTTGCCCGCGCCAAAGCACACGGTAAACCGTGCGGCATTCTGGCGCCGGTTGAGGCTGACGCACGCCGCTATCTGGAGTGGGGAGCCACGTTTGTTGCCGTGGGCAGCGACCTCGGCGTTTTCCGCTCGGCTACGCAGAAATTAGCGGACGCTTTTAAAAAATAACCATCATTGAGGAAACAGATTATGACGCTGAAAGTGGGTTTTATTGGCCTGGGGATCATGGGTAAACCAATGAGTAAGAACCTCATCAAAGCGGGTTACTCACTGGTGGTATCCGATCATAATCCACAGGCCGTGGCTGAGATGATGGCGGCGGGAGCAGAAACGGCCACCACCGCGAAAGCGATTGCCGAGCAGTGCGATGTCATCATCACCATGCTGCCAAACTCCCCGCATGTTAAAGAGGTTGCGCTGGGTGAAAACGGCATTATCGACGGCGCGAAGCCTGGCCTGGTGCTGATCGATATGAGCTCTATCGCACCGCTTGCAAGCCGTGAAATCAGCGAGGCGCTAAAAGCAAAGGGCGTCGATATGCTGGATGCGCCAGTCAGCGGCGGCGAGCCGAAAGCGATCGACGGCACGCTGTCGGTGATGGTCGGCGGCGATAAAGCTATTTTCGATAGATTTTACGACCTGATGAAAGCCATGGCGGGCTCCGTGGTACATACCGGGGAGATCGGGGCGGGTAACGTGACCAAGCTAGCAAACCAGGTGATTGTGGCGCTCAACATTGCCGCCATGTCTGAAGCGCTGACGCTGGCAACCAAAGCGGGCGTCAATCCGGACCTGGTCTATCAGGCCATTCGCGGTGGTCTGGCGGGCAGTACCGTGCTGGATGCCAAAGCGCCCATGGTCATGGATCGCAATTTCAAACCCGGTTTCCGCATCGACCTGCATATCAAAGATCTGGCCAACGCGCTGGATACCTCCCACGGCGTGGGCGCACAGCTGCCGCTGACCGCAGCGGTCATGGAGATGATGCAGGCGCTGCGTGCCGATGGCCTGGGCACGGCCGATCACAGCGCAATTGCATGCTACTACGAAAAACTGGCGAAGGTGGAAGTAGCGCGTTAATCACGCCTTACCTATACCTGAGGGTGACAGCGGCGCGCAAACCCTCTATACTTCGCGCCGAAGCTGACCAGACAGTCGCCGCTTCGTCGTCGTCCCTTTCGGGGGAGACGGGCGGAGGGGAGGAAAGTCCGGGCTCCATAGGGCAGGGTGCCAGGTAACGCCTGGGGGGGAAACCCACGACCAGTGCAACAGAGAGCAAACCGCCGATGGCCCGCGCAAGCGGGATCAGGTAAGGGTGAAAGGGTGCGGTAAGAGCGCACCGCGCGGCTGGTAACAGTCCGTGGCACGGTAAACTCCACCCGGAGCAAGGCCAAATAGGGGTTCACATGGTACGGCCCGTACTGAACCCGGGTAGGCTGCTTGAGCCAGTGAGCGATTGCTGGCCTAGATGAATGACTGTCCACGACAGAACCCGGCTTATCGGTCAGCTTCAACTTCTTCTAAAACAATTCGTTGGTGTGTCTCAGGCTTTCTAAGGCAAAACTGTGACACAGACTGTGATACAAACGAGGCACACCAACGGCTGTTCCATCCCGACTATCCTGAAACCTGGCAACCGCGACAGCCTTCATTTCTGACTACCTTCAGGTGGTTTTTTCGTATGTCTCTGGATTGCGATTCATGGTTATTCCCTGTCAAAATTTGATCTACAAACCACCCTGGCTTACTAAAATGTATGAGAAAAATAAATGAATCGTTAATAAATACAGTTTACCCCTAATTAATTTCTGAAAATGAAGAGGGGCTATTGCTACAGGATGATAAGAGCGCTTAACTCAACGCCTAATTTACCCATCGGTATTCAGTTGAGCATGAACAAAAAAAACAAACGAAAAAAACTGATTAAATATCATAGAAATATGCTGAAAAATCGCCGATACCAGCCTGATTTGGCAGGTGCAGACCTGCGGTTTATGGATCTCAGGGGGCTCTATTTACGCAATATTGATTTATCGGGATGCGATATTTCGTTTTGTGATCTTCGGGGAGCCGATTTCTCCTGTGCTAATCTTGCAGGCGCTAATCTTAGCTACTGTAAAACGGAAGGTACTATTTTTAGTCATGCTGATTGTACTTGCGTGGATTTTACTGGAAGCGATATCCCTAATGCCTGCTTTAACGATCGCGCCGGGCCATTGACGGAACATGAGAAAATTGAAAGTGACATGCCACTATCCCGACCACTCATCTCTATCTATATGCCAACCTGGAACCGCCAGACATTGGCGATCAGAGCCATACAATCGGTGCTGAATCAAGACTATGTGCACTGGGAACTCATTATCATAGATGATTTCTCATCGTCATTTGACCAGCTCTTGACGTATATCACTGAACTAAATGACCCGCGCATTACCTATATTCGCAATGAATTTAACTCTGGCGCTTGTGCAGTTCGAAATCAGGCTATACGGATGGCCCGGGGTGATCTTATTACGGGTCTGGACGATGATGATGAATGGCTGCCGACACGCCTGTCCTCTTTTCTTACCTGTCAACATCAACTTCAGTTGCATAGTTTTTTATACGCAAATGATTTTCTCTGTGACGGTACCGGATATCATCACCCTCATGAGTTGCAGGTATATCCGAAACCGGCTTATAAAAAAAGCCTGTTTGATAAAAGGAATATTATAGGCAACCAAATTCTGACCTTAACCAGTAGAATGCAACAGATCCTGTTCGACGACGCCTTGCCTGCGGCTCAGGATTATGATGCGTTTTATCGGCTTGCAGAAACCTTCGGTGAACCTTTCAAACTGGATGACATCACCCAGGTGCTTTATGTCAATCACGGCGACGTCCGCATCACCTGCTCAGGACGAAAATTTTCAGGTTATCTACGTTTTTACCGGAAACACAAAGCCAAATTAGACGTACCGAGTAAAAAATATCAGCTCTTCACTCTTTACTACATTCGCAACAAAAAAATGCGCCCGCAAACCCTGATGAAATTGATGACGCTACGCAATCTGAAACGCTATCTGATGATGTATACCCGCTTCCGGAACAAAAAGTTCTAAGGCCTACAAACGACAAGAGTCGTGGCGGTGTTCAGAATGAGTAGATTGATACGGAAATCTTAGCGACGAGGGGCTGGATAAGTCGCCGGGAATCACCCCGGCAGACAACCACGACGAACGGGTAAGCGCTGCGCCACCCGACAACCACACAAACGACATCAATTCTTATATTTGCGACATTAAGCACATTTCACTGTTTTTCCCTTATCAATTCCACCCCGGTATCTGCATACGATCGACATCACAAAATTTAAATCCAAAAAACCGACGATCTGCAGTATTGATAATTTGTTATGATTGTTAGCTTAATGATCGCAAATCTTTTCTCGTTTGATATGCACATATTGAAATCAAATACATTTCTCCCATGAATGTGTGACGTATTCCACTCTTTTCCTGAAGTCTGAAAATTCACGCCGTAAAAAATTGATAAATTGAAAGAATGTTTCAAACAAATAACGGTTATTTATTGGTCTTTAATTGCCTGAAATATCGTCTTTATTGATTTTTTAAGAGCGATGAATTTTATCCGGGTTATCGCCATAAAATAAATTTATTACCGCTATTTTTGTTGATCAATATCAGCGTTGTAGCGTATTTTTATGTTTCTATTTTGTTGATTTGTAAGGTTTTTAATGGGGTTTTGAGAGGTGAGTTAAAAGGGCTGAAAAGCAAATTGTGAGTAACAGCACATACCCCTTTAAACATTATTGAGTAGAATTCACCCCGTCATAGGGAAATAAGCGCAGAATATTATGAACACTATTATTCTACCGAAAACACAGCACCTCGTGGTATTTCAGGAAGTCATTAAAAGTGGCTCCATAGGTTCTGCAGCAAGGCAGCTGGGCCTGACGCAACCCGCCGTCAGCAAAATTATCAGCGATATTGAGTCCTACTTCGGCGTGGAAGTGATGGTGCGCAAAAACACCGGCGTGAAACTGACCGCCGCGGGCCAGGTTCTGCTCTCGTACTCAGAGTCGATCACCCGCGAAATGAAAAACATGGTGAGCGAAATCAACAGCCTGAGCTTCAGCACTGTTATGGATGTCTCCTTTGGCTACCCGTCACTGATCGGCTTTACCTTCCTGTCCGGGATGATCAAAAAATTTAAGGAAGTGTTCCCGAAAGCGCGCGTCTCAATGTATGAAGCCCAGCTCTCCTCTTTCCTCCCGGCCATTCGCGACGGTCGTCTGGATTTTGCCATCGGTACGCTGAGCGACGAAATGCTGCTGCAGGATCTCCACGTCGAACCGCTGTTTGAGTCCGAGTTTGTGCTGGTCGCCAGCAAAACGCGAACGTGCACCGGCCCGACGACACTGGCATCGCTCACGCACGAGCAGTGGGTGATGCCGCAAACCGATATGGGCTACTACAAAGAACTCCTGACTACTCTGCAAGACAACCACATCAGCATCGAAAACATCGTCCAGACCGATTCGGTCGTCACCATTTATAACCTTGTCCTGAATGCCGATTATCTGACGGTGATTCCCCGTGACATGATCGCCCCATTCGGTTCGGATCAATTTATTGTGCTGCCTGTGGAAGATGAATTACCCGTGGCGCGTTATGCCGCCGTGTGGTCTAAAAATTACAGAATTAAAAAATCGGCGTCCGTATTAGTTGAGCTGGCAAAACAATATTCGTCGATGAATGTCGAAAGACGACGATAAATAATAAATTTCTATTTTAAAAATACCCAGAGCTTAACGCATTAACGCTCTGATACCCTGACTTTGCCTGAAAAGAATGAATTATTATAACGAGGATATTATGCATATTACTTACGATCTCCCGGTAACCATTGAAGATATTCAGGATGCCAGAAAACGCCTGGCAGGCAAGATATATAAAACCGGTATGCCACGCTCGAATTATCTTAGCGAACGTTGTAAGGGCGAAATATTCCTGAAGTTTGAGAACATGCAGCGTACCGGCTCGTTCAAAATTCGCGGCGCGTTTAATAAATTAAGCTCGCTGACCGATGCTGAAAAACGCAAAGGCGTGGTCGCCTGCTCAGCGGGAAACCACGCGCAGGGGGTTTCCCTTTCCTGCGCCATGCTCGGCATCGATGGCAAAGTGGTGATGCCAATGGGCGCACCAAAATCCAAGGTGGCCGCGACGCGCGACTACTCGGCGGAAGTGGTGCTGCACGGTGAGAACTTTAACGACACCATCGCCAAAGTCAGCGAAATCGTCGAGATGGAAGGGCGTATTTTTATTCCGCCTTACGATGACGCCAAAGTGATTGCCGGGCAGGGTACCATCGGCCTGGAAATTCTCGAAGATTTATACGACGTGGATAACGTCATTGTCCCCATCGGTGGCGGCGGTTTAATTGCCGGGATTGCGACGGCGATTAAATCCATCAACCCGACCATTAATATTATCGGCGTACAGTCTGAAAACGTGCACGGAATGGCAGCCTCCTGGCAGGCAGGAGAAATAACCAACCATCGCGTCACCGGCACGTTAGCCGACGGCTGCGACGTCTCTCGCCCGGGCAAATTAACCTTCGAAATCGTTCGTGAACTGGTCGATGACATTGTGCTGGTGAGCGAAGACGATATTCGCAACAGCATGATTGCCCTTATTCAGCGAAATAAAGTAGTGACGGAAGGCGCTGGCGCACTGGCCTGCGCGGCGTTATTAAGCGGCAAACTGGACCACTATATTCAGGGCCGCAAAACCGTCTGCATTATTTCCGGCGGCAATATCGATCTCTCCCGTGTTTCCCAAATTACCGGCTTCGTTGACGCATAAAGGTGACCTATGAGCAACACAGAAAGCATTATCGTTGGCCAGACAAAAACGTCCTCCTGGCGTAAGTCTGATACCACCTGGACGCTTGGCCTGTTTGGTACCGCCATTGGCGCAGGCGTGCTGTTCTTCCCCATTCGCGCAGGCTTTGGCGGATTAATCCCTATCCTGCTGATGCTGGTTCTCGCGTTCCCGATTGCGTTTTACTGCCACCGCGCGCTGGCGCGCCTCTGCCTGTCCGGCAGCAACGTCTCCGGCAACATCACCGAAACGGTGGAAGAGCATTTCGGTAAAACCGGCGGGGTGGTGATCACGTTCCTCTACTTCTTTGCCATTTGCCCGCTGCTGTGGATTTACGGCGTCACCATTACTAACACCTTCATGACCTTCTGGGAAAACCAGCTCCAGCTGCCTGCGCTGAACCGCGGCGTGGTGGCGCTGTTCCTGCTGCTGCTGATGGCTTTTGTTATCTGGTTCGGTAAGGACCTGATGGTGAAGGTGATGAGCTTCCTGGTATTCCCGTTTATTGCCAGTCTGGTGCTGATTTCCCTGTCGCTGATCCCTTACTGGAACTCCGCGGTGATCGACCAGGTCAACCTGAGCGATATCGCCTTCACCGGCCATGACGGCATCCTGGTCACGGTGTGGCTGGGGATCTCCATCATGGTCTTCTCCTTTAACTTCTCGCCTATCGTCTCCTCGTTTGTGGTTTCCAAGCGCGAAGAGTACGAGCCGGAGTTCGGTAAAGCATTCACCGAGCAGAAATGTTCCAAAATCATCGGTCGCGCCAGCATGCTGATGGTCGCCGTGGTGATGTTCTTCGCCTTTAGCTGCCTGTTTACGCTCTCTCCGCAGAACATGGCGGATGCCAAAGCGCAGAACATCCCGGTGCTCTCTTACCTGGCGAACCACTTTGCCTCGATGTCCGGCACCAAATCGACGTTTGCGACGGTACTGGAATACGGCGCTTCCATTATTGCCCTGGTCGCTATTTTCAAATCCTTCTTTGGCCACTACCTGGGCACGCTGGAAGGGCTGAATGGCCTGATCCTCAAGTTCGGCTACAAAGGCGATAAGAAGAAGGTCTCTGTCGGCAAACTGAACACCATCAGCATGGTCTTCATCATGGGCTCCACCTGGATTGTGGCGTACGCCAACCCGAATATTCTCGACCTTATCGAAGCCATGGGCGCGCCAATTATCGCCTCTCTGCTGTGCCTGCTGCCGATGTACGCCATCCGCAAAGCGCCAGCCATGGCGAAATATAAGGGCAAACCCGAGAACATCTTCGTCACGGTTGTGGGCCTGCTGACCATTCTGAATATCGTTTACAAACTGTTCTAAACCATTGCTCAGGAAGAGCGGAGTCACATGATGATTGAGTTTCCGGTTGTACTGGTAATTAACTGCGGTTCGTCCTCTGTTAAGTTTTCGGTGCTCGACGCCAGCAGTTGCGACGCCCTGATGACGGGCATTGCTGACGGCATCAACACTGAAAAGGCCTTTATTTCCGTGAACGGGGGTGAGCCAGCCAGACTGGCTCACCAGGACTACGAAGGGGCGCTGGCTGCCATCGCCCTGGAGCTGGAGAAGCGTGACCTGATGAGCAGCGTGGCCTTAATTGGCCACCGCATTGCGCACGGCGGCGACCTCTTCAGCGAGTCGACCCTGATTACGGAAGAGGTGATTGAGCAGATCCGCCAGGTCTCTCCGCTGGCGCCGCTGCATAACTACGCCAACCTGAGCGGCGTGGAAGCCGCAGAGCGTCTGTTCCCAGGCGTGCAGCAGGTCGCGGTATTTGATACCAGCTTCCACCAGACGCTGCCGCCGCAGGCGTATCTGTACGGTTTGCCGTACCGCTATTTTGAAGCGCTGGGCGTGCGCCGCTACGGTTTCCACGGCACCTCTCACCGCTATGTGGCCGCGCAGGCACATTCGCTTCTCGGGCTGTCCCCCGATGACAGCGGCCTGGTGATCGCCCATCTTGGCAACGGGGCGTCCATCTGCGCGGTGCGCAACGGCCAAAGCGTGGATACTTCCATGGGGATGACCCCCCTGGAAGGACTGATGATGGGTACGCGCTGCGGCGACGTGGATTTTGGCGCGATGGCGTGGATTGCTCAGCAGACCGGTCAGTCGTTTGAGGATCTGGAGCGCGTGGTCAACAAAGAGTCCGGGTTGCTGGGGATCTCCGGCATCTCTTCAGACCTGCGGGCGCTGGAGAAAGCCTGGCATGAAGGCAACGAGCGGGCTGTGCTTGCGATCCAGACCTTCGTTCACCGCATTGCGCGACACATTGCCGGGCACGCGGCGTCGCTGCACCGCCTGGATGCGGTGGTCTTTACCGGCGGCATCGGCGAAAACTCAACGCTGATTCGCGCCCTGGTGGCTGAACGCCTGAAGGTGTTTGGCGTCATCCTCGACGACGCCAAAAATGCCCTGCCGGGCAGCGCGGGTGAGCGCGTCATCAGCACCGATTCGTCCCGCGTGGCCTGCGCGGTGATCCCTACCAACGAAGAAAAAATGATCGCGCTGGACGCCCTCCGTCTTGGGAAGGTTACCCCGGCTGCGGCTTACGCCTGATAAAGCGAGAATCACATGAACGTAACAATCGATACGGGCGTCGCCCCCTACAGCGACGCATGGGCCGGGTTTCGCGGTGAAGAATGGAAAAACGCCGTCAACGTGCGCGATTTTATTCAGCATAACTACACCCCTTACGACGGCGATGAAGCTTTCCTCGCGCAGGCGACGCCAGCAACGACGGCGCTGTGGCAGAAGGTGATGGTCGGTATTCGTCAGGAGAATGCCACCCACGCCCCGGTGGATTTTGACACCAACATTGCCACCACCATTACGGCCCACGGGCCGGGCTACATCGATCAGGATCTGGAGACGATCGTCGGCCTGCAAACCGACAAGCCGCTCAAGCGCGCCCTGCATCCGTACGGCGGGATCAACATGATCCGCAGCTCGTTTGAGGCCTACGGGCGGGAGATGGATCCGCAGTTTGAATATCTCTTTACCGAGCTGCGCAAAACCCACAACCAGGGGGTGTTTGACGTCTATTCGCCGGAGATGATGCGCTGCCGTAAATCCGGCGTGCTGACCGGTTTGCCGGACGGCTACGGGCGCGGGCGCATCATCGGCGACTATCGCCGCGTGGCGCTGTACGGGATCGCTTATCTGGTACGCGAGCGTGAACTTCAGTTCGCCGATCTGCAGGGCAGGCTGGAGCGCGGCGAAGATCTGGAGGCGACGATCCGCCTGCGCGAAGAGCTTGCGGAGCACAAGCGCGCGCTGCTGCAGATCCAGCAGATGGCGGCGAACTATGGCTTTGATATCTCACGCCCGGCGATGAATGCCCAGGAAGCGGTGCAGTGGCTCTATTTTGCCTACCTGGCGGCGGTGAAATCCCAGAACGGCGGAGCCATGTCGCTGGGGCGCACGGCCTCGTTCCTCGATATCTACATCGAACGCGACATGCAGGAGGGACGCCTGAATGAGGTGCAGGCGCAGGAGCTGATCGACCACTTCATCATGAAGATCCGCATGGTGCGCTTCCTGCGCACGCCGGAATTCGACACGCTCTTCTCCGGCGATCCGATCTGGGCCACGGAAGTGATCGGCGGCATGGGGCTGGACGGCCGCACGCTGGTGACCAAAAACAGCTTCCGCTATCTGCACACGCTGCACACCATGGGACCCGCGCCGGAGCCGAACCTGACGATCCTCTGGTCAGAACAGCTGCCGATCGCGTTCAAGAAATACGCCGCGCAGGTGTCGATTGTCACCTCGTCGCTGCAGTATGAAAACGACGACCTGATGCGTGCCGACTTCAACAGTGATGACTACGCGATTGCCTGCTGCGTCAGCCCGATGGTGATCGGCAAGCAGATGCAGTTCTTTGGCGCGCGCGCCAACCTCGCCAAAACGCTGCTGTACGCGATCAACGGTGGGGTGGACGAGAAGCTGAAGATCCAGGTCGGCCCGAAAACCGAGCCGCTGCTGGACGACGTGCTGGATTACGACACCGTGATGGCGAGCCTCGATCACTTTATGGACTGGCTGGCGGTGCAGTACATCAGCGCGCTGAATCTCATTCACTACATGCATGATAAGTACAGCTACGAAGCCTCGCTGATGGCGCTACACGACCGGGACGTTTACCGTACCATGGCCTGCGGCATTGCCGGGCTGTCGGTAGCGGCGGACTCCTTGTCCGCCATTAAATACGCCACGGTGAAACCGGTGCGCGACCATACCGGTCTGGCGGTCGATTTCGTGATAGAAGGGGACTATCCGCAGTACGGCAACAACGACGATCGCGTGGACAGCATCGCCTGCGATCTGGTGGAGCGCTTTATGAAGAAAATTCAGGCGCTGCCAACCTATCGCAACGCGGTACCAACTCAGTCGATCCTGACCATCACCTCCAACGTGGTTTACGGGCAGAAAACCGGGAACACGCCGGACGGACGACGCGGCGGCACGCCGTTTGCCCCAGGCGCGAACCCAATGCACGGCCGCGACAGAAAAGGGGCGGTGGCCTCGTTAACGTCGGTCGCCAAGCTGCCGTTCACTTATGCCAAAGACGGGATCTCTTACACCTTCTCCATCGTGCCGCAGGCGCTGGGCAAGGACGAGCTGGTGCGCAAAACCAACCTGGTAGGGCTGCTGGACGGGTACTTCCATCATGAAGCGTCTATAGAGGGCGGGCAGCACCTGAACGTTAACGTGATGAACCGGGAGATGCTCCTCGATGCCATTGCGCATCCCGAGAACTACCCGAACCTGACCATCCGCGTCTCGGGCTATGCGGTGCGGTTTAATGCCCTGACGCGCGAGCAGCAGCAGGATGTGATTTCGCGAACGTTTACCCAATCTATCTAAATGTGAGTTCTCATGCCCCCTCAACGCAGGGGGCTTTTTTTTGCCCGCTAAACATACAAAATTGTTTATATAATTACTCACACATATTCATCCGCTCTTGAAAAACAATACGCCTGCTTTCCCCTATAACAGAATGTAAGGACAGTAAGATGATGAAAATGACCCGTATTGCGTTGGCCGCCGCCGCGCTGGCCGTGTGCAGTTTTACGGCGCAGGCCGCTAACGTTGAGGCTGCTCCGTCTCCATCGCAGGACCCGCTGGTTCAGCACCTGAAGCTCAGCAACGAGCAGGTTAAGAAGATTGAAGATCTGCATAAGCAGCTGGAACAAAATGTCAGCAAGATCCCAATGACGGGCGTGAAGGACGGCGCGCTGATCGACATGTTCCAGGCGGGTAAATGGGACGAAAGCACGGTGAAAAGCCAGCTTAGTGCATTCAGCAAAATTGAAGAGCAGACCCGCTATTACCGCGTGAAATATTACTTCGACGTCAGCCAGGTGTTAACGCCGGAACAGCGCAAACAGATTAGAACGGATATGGCTAACGCGCTGGCTGAGTGATTTCGTCGTCGTGTACGGCGCCGGATGATTCTGCCGTGGCTCGATCGGTTCCCTCTCCTATTGGGAGAGGGTTAGGACATTCTCTAAACCGGCAAATCAATCAGCAGCGCGCGCAGTGGCGTATCCGCCACCAGGGTGATATTCGCTTCATCACGAATAAACGCCCCGTCGCCGCAGGTGAGGGCTTCTTTCTCTTCCGTGTGCGTCACCGCATGCACCGTACCGTGAATGGACTGCAGATAGGCGCGCGGACCATGAAGCTGGAAGCTTGCCTGTTCACCTTTTTTCAGCTCGATATGATGCAGCCACACCTGCTGACGCAGCTGCAGGCTCCCTTTGCTGCCATCCGGCGATGCAATCAGCTGCTGCTTATCGCCCGTTAAATCTAACTTCTGTACCAGCGGATTTTCCCGCTCAGGGCAGGCGTCGAGCCACAGCTGCATGCGCGTCAGCGTTTTGTCTTTGCTGAGGTTATGCTCGCTGTAGCTGATGCCCGGCTGCGTGGAAATTAACAACGCTTCGCCAGCCTTTGCCTGGACATGATTGCCCTCGCTATCGCGGTATTCTGCCTCGCCTTCCAGGATCAGGTTCAGGATATCGACTTTCGGATACGTACGCGGCTGGAAGGAGGCACCCGGGGCGAGCACTTCCTGGTTCAACACGCGCAGTGAAGCGTAACCGAGGAGTTTAGGGTCAAAGTAGTGTCCAAAGGAAAAGGTGTAGCGGGCCTGCAGCCAACCGAAATCGGCTTGTCCGCACTGTTTAGCTGTTCTTGTCGTAATCATAAACTTGACCTCTCTTTACACTAAAACAATGGTAAAGGTATGGACGCTTCATTGTTAGCCAGATATTCTGCCTGGTATGTTCAAATTTCCTGAATGAGAACGAGATGGCTAAAGAGAGAGCATTGACGCTTGAGGCGCTTCGCGTCATGGACGCGATTGACCGGCGCGGCAGTTTTGCGGCGGCGGCCGATGAACTGGGGCGCGTTCCGTCTGCGCTGAGCTACACCATGCAGAAGCTGGAAGAAGAGCTGGACGTGGTGCTTTTTGACCGCTCCGGTCATCGAACAAAATTCACCAACGTGGGCCGAATGCTGCTGGAGCGCGGCCGCGTGCTGCTGGAAGCGGCGGATAAGCTGACGACAGACGCCGAAGCGCTCGCGCGCGGCTGGGAAACGCATCTGACGTTAGTTACCGAAGCGCTGGTCCCGACCGAAGCGCTGTTCCCGCTGGTGGATCGCCTGGCGGCGAAGGCCAATACGCAGCTGTCCATCATCACCGAGGTGCTGGCAGGGGCGTGGGAGCGTCTGGAAACGGGCAGGGCGGATATCGTTATTGCACCGGACATGCACTTCCGCTCATCGTCAGAAATCAACTCGCGCAAGCTCTACAGCGTCATGAACGTCTACGTTGCCGCCCCCAACCACCCGATTCACCAGGAGCCGGAGCCGCTCTCTGAAGTCACACGCGTGAAGTATCGCGGCGTGGCGGTCGCGGATACCGCGCGCGAGCGTCCGGTGCTGACGGTGCAGCTGCTGGATAAACAGCCTCGTCTGACGGTGACCTCACTGGAAGACAAACGGCAGGCGCTGCTGGCCGGTCTGGGCGTGGCGACGATGCCGTACCCGTTTGTGGAAAAAGATATTGCGGAAGGGCGACTGCGGGTCGTGAGCCCGGAGTACACCAGCGAAGTGGATATCATTATGGCGTGGCGTCGCGACAGCATGGGCGAAGCCAAATCGTGGTGCCTGCGTGAAATTCCAAAGCTGTTTGCGCACCACAACAAATAAGCGTGTAGGCCCGGTAAACGAAGCGCCACCGGGCTTTTTTTATGCGCCGATCTTAGGATCCGGACCAAAGCGGTTTTCGCCCGGCGTCCCACTCTGACAGTTGAAGATCAAAATCACGATCCAGCCCACGATCGGAATCAGCAGCAGCAGTAACCACCACGCCGAACGATCGGTATCGTGCAGCCGACGGAACAGTACCGCCCATGATGGCAGCAGGACTAACAGGCCATAGATGGTGGTCAGTACGCCTTCACCGCCAGCCCGCTCCCAGCCGAGAATTTTATCCACGATGCCCAGAACCATAATCAGGACGAAGTTCACCAGAACAAACATCCAGTACTCTTTGCGGCGGGCGCGGCCACCAAATCCAATGTAGTTGCGCAGTACTTTTAAATACCAGTCCATTTTCCTTGCCTCATTAGTCAGTCAATCACTTGTTTTCTAAGCGATCGAGGTAAGGATAGATGGAGATTGTGAATTAAAAAAGGGCATCTGGTGATGCCCTTAATATTTATCCAAAACGCACGTCGCGCCCGTGCGGTTCATCCAGGTCCTGCCACGGGCCGATGGAGATAATGCCCGTCGGGTTGATGGTCTTGTGGCTGCGGAAATAGTGGGTGCGAATATGGTCGAAGTCGACCGTCTCCGCGATACCCGGCATCTGGTAGATGTCGCGCAGGAAACCATACAGGTTCAGGTAGTCGCTGATGCGGTGTTTATCGCACTTAAAGTGGGTGACATAGACCGGATCAAAGCGAACCAGCGTGGTCCACAGGCGAATGTCCGCTTCCGTCAGGCGATCGCCCGTCAGGTAGCGATGCTGGCCCAGGATCTGTTCCAGGCGTTCCAGTGATTCAAACACCTTCCCAACCGCTTCGTCATACGCTTCCTGGCTGGTGGCAAAGCCGGCCTTATAGACACCGTTGTTGACGTTGTCGTAAATCCAGCTGTTCAGCTCATCAATCTTATCGCGCAGTTCAACCGGGTAGTAATCCCCGGCACGGGCGCCGTGGGCATCAAATGCGGTATTGAACATGCGGATGATTTCCGCAGACTCATTGCTGACAATCGTCTGGTTTTTCTTGTCCCACAGCACCGGCACGGTCACGCGACCGGTGTAATGCGGATCGGCGCGCAAATAGAGCTGGTATAGGAAATCGTGGTGATACAGTTCGTCGCCGGTTGCCGCAGGGAAATCACTGTCAAACGTCCAGCCGTTTTCCAGCATCAGCGGGTTAACGACGGAAACCGGAATGAAGGATTCGAGACCTTTCAGCTTGCGCACGATCAGCGTGCGGTGGGCCCACGGGCAGGCGAGGGAAACATAAAGATGATAACGATCTTTCTCAGCCGCGAAGCCGCCTTCGCCGCTTGGGCCCGGCGCACCGTCGGCGGTCAGCCAGTTACGGAAGGCCGAAACAGAGCGCTTAAAGCGACCTCCGGTGGATTTGGTGTCATACCAGACATCCTGCCAGACGCCGTCTACGAGTTGTCCCATTTTTTCTCCTCCGTCAGATAGCAAAAGCGAGGAGATGTCTCCTCGCTTTGTGTTTATTCAGTATAGCGTGCTTACCATTTCTTATTCAGAACGCGGTCGATGCTGTATGCGCCCGGGCCAGTAACGGCCAGCAGAAGGAAGCCACCCGCGATGGTCAGGTTTTTCATGAACATCAGAGAGTTCACGCCTTCCGCAAAGTTGCTGTGGAAGATGAACGCCGTCAGCACGGTGAAGCCTGCAGTAAACAGCGCGGTGGTGCGGGTCAGGAAGCCGAACAGGACTGCCAGGCCGCCGCCGAACTCAAGAAGAATGGTCAGTGGCAACAGGAACCCCGGAACGCCCATGGCTTCCATATACTGCTGGGTGCCTGCATAACCGGTGATTTTTCCCCAACCTGCCACGATGAACAGAATTGGCATCAGAATACGCGCTACCAGTACACCAACATCTTCTAATTTTTTCATTTTACTCTCCAGGAAACCACATCAGCGGCTGAACGTTATTTGTCTGCAATTCCGGGTAGATACCGCGTCGTTGCTGTCGATGGAGAGCATCATAAACGTGACGGTGGGCGATTGTTAGCAAGGAAAACTGTCAATCTTCTTCAAAGATATTGAGTAAGGGAGGGGGAGAAAATTTTGCCGGGAGGCGCTGCGCTTACCCGGCCTACGCGTGCAAGTAGGCTGGGTAAGCGTAGCCGCCACCCGGCGAGAAGGCTACCGCAACTGCTGCTGACGAATCGTGGCTTTCACCAGACGCCAGGCGCTCCAGGCACCAAATCCACGGCGCGCCCAGCGGATCAGTATATTTGGATGACGAACCGTCCAGATAGCCATCACGCTGCTGCCGACCAGCGCCCATGAACGCAGGCTCAGGAAGGTGTTCCAGCCCCGGTCAAACCGTCGCGTCGCGTCAATCCAGTCGCGGCGGCTCGCCGACAGATCCAGCCGTTGCTGCTGGATCTGGCTTAGCAGGTACGCTTTTCGCTTTTGACGTTCGGCTTTACCGCTCACGGCTTGTCATCCTCCAGCAGGGCGCGATCGTTAGCCAGCTCCTGACGCGTATGACGCAGGAACGTGGATTTACGCGCTTTCCGCAGCGTCCAGATACCGCCAATCAACGCGGCGACCAGCAGAACGACGGTGGTGGCAATCATCGCGTTAAGACGATACTGCGGGTCAATGGCCCAGATGATTAACACCATCAGGCTCATCAGACCAAACGCGGCGAAGAGCATGGTAAGTCCGAGCATCAGCAGCATCTGGAAGAGGTTGGCTTTCTCCTCTTCCAGCTCGACCACTGCCAGCCGGACGCGCGTTTCGGCAATCCCGACCAGCGTCGTTAAAATACGCTGGCCGATGCCGAGGACGTTGTTAGCAGGCCCTTGTGCGTGACGAGGATCTTCCATATCAACGACGCGTCAGCAGGACACCCAGTACCACACCGACTGCGGCACCAATCCCTACGCCTGTCCATGGATTATCACGCACGTATTCGTCCGCACGCGCGGCCGCTTCGCGGGTCTGTTTTGCCAGTGCATCACCGGTTTCACCCAGGCGATAGCGGCTCTCCTTGAGCGCCTGCTCCGCTTTGCTGCGCAGCTTGCTGACCTCTTCTTTTGACTTGTCAGCAGAGGAGTTCAGCACCTCTTCAAGGGTATCGGCCAGGGATTTCAGTTCAGCGCGCAGATGTTCAGACGTCGTATCTTTTGACATGATTCTCTCCTGTTGAGATTTCCGTTAACTCAATAATCGCGAGCTTCCAGCGCTTTCAGGTCGTCCTGCGCTTCTTTCAACTTCTTCTCGCGCTTAGCAATTTTTTCCGCATCCCCTTTCTCTTTCGCTTCCTGCAGGTCGCGACGGCGCTCGGCTATCTCGTCCTTCTGTTCAGCGATTTTCTTCTGGTGGTCGGCACGAAGCTTGCTGTCTGAACAGTTCGCTTTCACTTCGCTCAGCGCTTTTTTGAGACCATCAACACGGTGCTGATTGTTATGCTTTTCGGCATAACCGATCTCACGCTGAATATCCTGTTCTTTCTCCTGACAGAGAGAATTGGCGAAGGATGCTGTGCTTAAAGAAAAAAAGGCCAGAGCCAGAGTCATGCGGAATTTCATTATCGAAACCTTCCATTGTGTTGCGGCGTAAGCCGCTATCCAAAGTTATGCGGAGTACAGTCGAGGGGTGCTCCGCGTACTTAAGCATAGTAAGTAAACGGGGGATTCACCAAAGTGAGTGAAAAGATTCGGAATCCTGGTAATTATCCAAATCGATGCGACGTATCGCGAATCAGCGACAGCCAGGCTGCTGGCTGGCTGTCATCTTCCTGCTGAGCAATGATATACCCTTGCGGCAGCGTACGGTCGAGAACCACTTTTGCGGCGGCACTTTGCGCACGGGAATCAAACTTGATCAGTAAAACATCGTCCTGAGGGGTGATGCTCTTAAAACGTATCCCGTTCGCATCCAGATGATGCCAGACAGAAAAACCGTCAGGCACGCTGGCACCCTGGTTCACCGGGCGAATGGCCAGCGTGGATTCCTGGTGCGAAAGCGCGCTCCATACCAGCAGCATGGCGCTAAGCACCACCAGCGTCATCACGGCACAGGCAAAACGGCGGAGGGCGAGCGGTGAGATAGCCATCGTTAGCCTCTGGCTCCGTATTTCTTTTTCCACAGCACGACCAGAGAGCCGATCAGGCCGAAGACCAGCAGCACAACGGGCAGCAGCATCAGGCAGGACATCAGCTGGTCTTCATATTTCATAAAGACCGGCGTTTTACCCAGGGCATAGCCGAGCGTTGTCAGAATAAGCACCCATAACAGACCGCTCATCCAGTTAAAGAACTGGAAGCGCGCGCTACTCAGCCCCGACAGACCGGCAATGGTCGGCAACAGGGTACGTACAAACGCGATAAAGCGGCCAATCAGCAGGGCGGAAAGCCCGTGCTTATGGAAAAGGTGGTGCGCCCGCTGATGATAATGTGCAGGCAGGTGCGAGAGCCAGTTCTGGACGATCCGGGTATTGCCCAGCCATCTTCCCTGTATGTAACTCACCCAGCAGCCGAGGCTGGCCGCGACGGTCAGTAATAAAATGGTGTGCGGAAACGCCATCGCCCCTTTGGCACACAGCACGCCGACGAGCACCAGCAAACTGTCACCGGGCAGGAAGGCTGCAGGCAGCAAACCGTTCTCAAGGAACAGGATCATAAACAAGACGAAATAGAGCATGCCAATCATGGAAGGGTTGGCCAGCGTTTCAAAGTCCTGCGCCCAGAGGGCATGCAGTAGTTGGGTCAAAAGTTCCATTCAGTGTTCCTGGAAATCGGTTAACGTCACGCCTGTTATCCGGGGCAAACAGCACGGCGACATTGTTGTGATTTCATTATGGTCGCTCGCGGACACATTGCGGTGTGGCCAACACGGTTCCCTGTTAATTGGCTGGTTAGCAAGCACTAACTTACAAAATAACGAAGTGAATCCAATTGTAACAAAGCCCAACGTTCTGCGTCACAGAATTTGCAGGCGTGAGTTGATTTTGGCGTAAGCCCAGGAAGTGAGCGAGGGGATTTACAAAGGCTGACACTATATATGTTTTGCTTACCCACTGAAGCCAGAAGGCGCAGCGAGGCGCCTGCCAGCGGGAAGGTCATCTATTTTGCGGCACTGGGGGCCGTATCGAGATGAACAACGGGATTATCGGCGAAAAGATAGCGGTCAGCGTTAAATTCGAAGTCGTCACTGGTTTCATTGAACAGCATCTGCTTGGTGTTCTCCAGGTGCTGCCACATCGCCAGTTTAGCGGCATGCGGATCTTTACGAATCAGCGCCTTAAGGATTTGGTCGTGATCGTCACACCAGTTGTCGACGGTACGGGAATCGATATGGTCGTGCAGTTTTTTCCAGTACGGGTTGTGAACGCGCTGAGTCCACATTTTCTCAACGATTGCCGCCAGCGCCGTATTCTGGGTTGCCAGGGCGACCTGGACGTGGAACTGCAGATCCCACTCTGAATCGCGGAAACATTTTTCCTTCCGGGCATTCTCCTGGATTTCCATCAGCTTCATGATGTCCTGCTTGGTCACCTGCGTCGCCGCAAATTCGGCAATGTTGCTTTCAATCAGCTGGCGAGCCTGGAGCAGCTCAAACGGACCATAGCTGGCAAATTCCAGACTTTCGTCCGCGACGGGCGAGTGTTTCGGCAGATTGGAAATGACGTGAATGCCGGAGCCTTTACGTACCTCAACGTAGCCTTCCACTTCCAGCATGATGATCGCTTCGCGCACCACGGTGCGGCTGACGCTTTTTTCATCCGCGATGAAGCGCTCGGCGGGCAGTTTATCACCGACAAGATAGACCCCTTGCTCGATGCGATCTTTCAGCTCCGCAGCAAGTTGTTGATATAAACGACGTGGTTCGGTGATTTCCATATGCGCTCCAGGCAGGGTACGGCAGATGATTTGTTATACCACTTTTGCGTGCCACTCTCCAGATTTGCCATTAAAAAAGCCGCTACTGAGCGGCCTTTAAATGCCCGGCGGCGCTTCGCTTGCACGGGCCTACGGGTTTTGTCGGCCGGGTAAGCGTAGCGCCACCCGGCGGGAAAATGGTTGCTAACTCTGCGTCGCCGGTTTCCCGAGCGACTCTTTCGCCAACTCCTCTGCCGATTTGCTCTTAAGCACCGTCCAGATCACCACCGCGCCCAGCAGGTCGAAGATAGCCAACACGGCGAACAGCGGGCTGAAGCCGATGGTATCTGCCAGCGCGCCGACGACCAGCGCAAACATCGTACTCGCGGTCCAGGCGGCCATCCCGGTCAGGCCGTTGGCGGTGGCCACTTCGTTACGACCAAAGACGTCAGACGAGAGCGTAATCAGCGCGCCGGACAGGGACTGGTGCGCAAAGCCCCCGATGCACAGCAGGGCAATCGCGACGTACGGGCTGGTGAACAGGCCGATCATGCCCGGGCCAATCATCAGCAGGGCGCCCATGGTGACTACCATCTTACGGGAAACAATCAGGTTCACCCCAAACCAGCGCTGGAACAGCGGTGGCAGGTAGCCGCCCACGATACAGCCCAGGTCAGCGAACAGCATGGGCATCCAGGCGAACATCGCGATCTCTTTCAGGTTAAAGCCGTAGACTTTAAACATGAACAGCGGGATCCACGCGTTAAAGGTCCCCCAGGCCGGTTCTGCCAGGAAGCGCGGCAGGGCGATACCCCAGAACTGACGGGTGCCCAGGATCTGCCAGACGGTCATTTTCTTGCCGTTGTTGGTCTGATGCTGTGCTTCCTGACCACCAATGATGTACTCGCGTTCTTCTTCGGAAAGTTTTTTCTGATCGCGTGGGTGCTTATAGAAAACCAGCCACGCGATTGCCCAGGCGAAGCTCAGCACGCCGGAGATGATGAAGGCCATCTGCCAGCTGTGCATCACAATAGCCCACACCACCAGCGGTGGCGCAATCATTGCCCCGATGGACGAGCCCACGTTGAAGTAGCCAACAGCGATAGAGCGCTCTTTTGCCGGGAACCACTCGGAGCTGGCTTTCAGGCCCGCCGGGATCATCGCAGCTTCTGCCGCACCGACCGCACCGCGCGCCAGCGCCAGGCCGCCCCAGCTTCCCGCCAGCGCGGTGGCTCCGCAGAACACCGCCCAGGCGATGGCGAAGAAGGCATAACCGATTTTGGTACCGAGGATATCCAGCACATAGCCTGCAACTGGCTGCATGATGGTATACGCCGCGGAATAGGCGGCAATGATGTAGGAGTATTGCTGTGTGGAGATATGCAGCTCTTCCATTAACGTCGGCGCTGCGGCTGCCACGGTGTTACGTGTCAGGTAGCCCAGCACGGTGCCTAACGTCACCAGTGCGATCATATACCAACGTAACCCTTTAATTTTACGCATCTAAAACCTCATCGTTATGTTATGTCCGCGCCAGAGCACGGCAACTTCTCAACCGTTTCCGGGAGCCGTTGTGTAACGGGAGGGGCGTAGCCGGAAGCATGTCCCGGAACGGCCCGAACCTTGCCATAAGTAAGCGTGCATAAGTCGGTATCCGTACCGTTAAACCCGATGCCTCTCACACCGGTAATGCATTCCGTCGGCTTAGCGTTTGCGACGGCGAAAAGATAACTTGTCATACAACTTTAAAAGGTGAGTGACATCACAAATGTATGATTCTTTGTAGGGACATTAATCGCTGCGCGCAAAGCCAGTAATGGCGCGGCCTGTAGAAGGGTTTACGCCTTAGTGGGTAATTTATTTGTTAGCGTTTATTGATCTCACTCACGAAAAAAGCTTCGGTGGCTGGAAATTGGTGTGATAACTTTGCAGCATATGAACATACGCTTTCTGACGCTCCCGTAATGAGGAAGACGATAATGACGCCGTTTATGACCGACGATTTTCTGTTAGATACCGAATTTGCTCGCCGCCTGTACCACGACTACGCAAAAGACCAGCCAATTTTCGACTACCACTGCCATCTGCCGCCGCAGCAGGTTGCCGAAAATTATCGTTTCAAAAACCTGTATGATATCTGGCTGAAGGGTGACCACTACAAATGGCGCGCCATGCGCACCAACGGTGTGGCGGAACGCCTGTGTACCGGTGACGCCACCGACCGCGAGAAGTTTGATGCCTGGGCGGCGACCGTCCCGCACACCATCGGTAACCCGCTCTACCACTGGACGCACCTTGAGCTGCGTCGCCCGTTTGGCATCACCGGCAAACTGCTCTCCCCAACGACCGCTGATGAAATCTGGGAGCGGTGCAATGCGCTGCTGGCTGAGGAGAACTTCTCCGCGCGCGGCATCATGAAGCAGATGAACGTGAAGATGGTGGGCACCACCGACGACCCGATCGACTCCCTGGAGCATCATGCCGTTGTCGCCAAAGACACTTCCTTTGATATCAAAGTGCTGCCAAGCTGGCGCCCGGACAAAGCCTTCAACATTGAGCAGGCCACGTTTAACGACTACATGGCGAAGCTGGCGGAAGTGTCCGATACCGACATCCGTCGTTTCGCCGATCTACAAGCCGCGCTGACCAAACGTCTGGATCACTTCGCGGCGCACGGCTGTAAAGTCTCTGACCACGCGCTGGACGTCGTGCTGTTCGCGGAATCAAACGAGGCCGAGCTGGACAGCATTCTGGCGCGTCGCCTGTCCGGTGAATCGCTTAGCGAGCACGAAGTGGCGCAGTTCAAAACGGCGGTACTGGTGTTCCTCGGCGCGGAATACGCACGTCGCGGCTGGGTACAGCAGTACCACATCGGTGCGCTGCGCAATAACAACCAGCGCCAGTTCAAACTGATTGGTGCGGACGTGGGCTTTGACTCCATCAACGACCGTCCGCTGGCGGAAGAGCTGTCAAAACTGCTGAGCAAACAGAATGAGCAAAACCTGCTGCCGAAAACCATTCTCTACTGCCTGAACCCGCGCGATAACGAAGTGCTGGGCACGATGGTGGGCAACTTCCAGGGCGAAGGGATGCCGGGCAAGATGCAGTTCGGTTCCGGCTGGTGGTTCAACGATCAGAAAGACGGCATGGAGCGTCAGATGACGCAGCTGGCGCAGCTTGGTCTGTTGAGCCGCTTTGTCGGCATGCTGACCGACAGCCGCAGCTTCCTGTCCTATACCCGTCATGAATATTTCCGCCGCATTCTGTGCCAGATGATTGGCCGCTGGGTGCACGCAGGCGAAGCGCCGGCGGATATCCAGCTGCTGGGCGACATGGTGAGAAACATCTGCTTTAACAATGCGCGTGACTACTTCGGCATTGAACTGAACTAAGGCCGTTTGAGGTTGATATGCAATACATCAAAATCCATTCGCTGGATAACGTGGCCGTCGCGCTGACGGATCTCGCTGAAGGCGACGTGGTGACCGTTGATAACCAGAGCGTCACCCTGCGTCAGGCGATTGCACGCGGACACAAGTTTGCCGTGAAGCCTCTCGCGAAAGGGGACAACGTCATTAAGTACGGTCTTCCGATTGGGCATGCGCTGGCGGATATCGTGCCGGGTGAACATCTTCATTCCCATAATACCCGCACCAATCTGAGCGATCTGGACGAGTACAGCTATCAACCTGATTTACCTGGGGCACAAGAGCAGGCGGCGGATCGTGACGTGCAGATCTACCGCCGCGCCAGCGGCGACGTGGGGATCCGCAACGAGCTGTGGATCCTCCCGACCGTCGGCTGCGTGAACGGGATTGCGCGTCAGATCCAGACGCGCTTCCTGAAAGAGACCAACAATGCCGAAGGCACCGACGGCGTGCATCTGTTCAGCCACACCTACGGCTGCTCCCAGTTGGGGGATGACCACATTAACACCCGCACCATGCTGCAAAACATGGTGCGTCACCCGAACGCGGGCGCGGTGCTGGTGATTGGCCTGGGCTGCGAGAACAACCAGGTTGATGCCTTCCGCGACACGCTGGGCGAGTTTGACCCTGAGCGCGTGCATTTTATGGTGTGTCAGCACCAGGATGACGAAGTGGAGGCGGGCGTTGAACAGCTTCACCAGCTGTATAACGTGATGCGCCATGACAAGCGCGAGCCGGGCAAACTGAGCGAGCTGAAGTTTGGGCTGGAGTGCGGCGGGTCTGACGGCCTGTCCGGTATCACCGCCAACCCGATGCTGGGTCGCTTCTCGGACTATGTGATCGCTAACGGCGGCACGACGGTGTTGACCGAGGTGCCGGAGATGTTCGGCGCGGAACGTATTCTGATGAGCCACTGCCGCGACGAGGAGACGTTTGAAAAAACCGTCACCATGGTGAACGACTTCAAACAGTACTTCATTGCCCACAATCAGCCCATTTATGAGAACCCGTCTCCGGGTAACAAAGCGGGTGGGATCACCACGCTGGAAGAGAAATCTCTCGGCTGCACCCAGAAAGCGGGTGCGAGCCAGGTGGTTGACGTTCTGCGTTACGGCGAGCGCCTGAAAACGCACGGTCTGAACCTGCTGAGCGCGCCGGGTAACGATGCTGTCGCCACCAGCGCGCTGGCGGGAGCTGGCTGCCATATGGTGCTGTTCAGCACCGGTCGCGGCACGCCGTACGGCGGTTTTGTGCCGACGGTGAAAATCGCCACCAACAGCGAGCTGGCGGCGAAGAAAAAACACTGGATTGACTTTGATGCCGGGCAGCTTATCCACGGCAAGGCGATGCCGCAGCTGCTGACGGAATTCGTGGACGCGATTGTGGAATTTGCCAACGGCAGGCAGACCTGCAACGAGAAGAACGATTTCCGCGAGCTGGCGATCTTTAAGAGCGGTGTGACGCTTTAAGTACTTTGTCGGGTGGCGCTGGCGCTTACCCGACCTACTGAACCCTGTAGGCCCGGTAAGGCGTAGCCGCCACCGGGCTTTTCTTTTTAACTGCGCAGGGCGTTCTTCGCTAAACGCGCGTCTTCCGCCTGGCACACGGCGGCGGTAAACATCACGTCGGTGGAGGAGTTGATCGCGGTTTCGCAGGAATCCTGCAGCACGCCGATGATAAAGCCTACCGCAACCACCTGCATGGCGATCTCGTTCGGGATGCCGAACATATTACATGCCAGCGGGATCAGCAGCAGGGAGCCGCCCGCCACGCCGGATGCGCCGCAGGCACACAGCGATGCCACCACGCTCAGCAGCAGCGCAGTTGGCAGATCCACCGGAATACCCAGCGTATGCACCGCGGCCAGCGTCAGCACCGTGATGGTGATGGCCGCTCCCGCCATATTGACGGTCGCACCCAGCGGAATGGATACGGAGTAGGTATCGCGGTCCAGATTCAGCTTCTCACACAGGGACATGTTGACCGGAATATTTGCCGCCGAGCTGCGGGTGAAGAAGGCGGTCACGCCGCTTTCGCGCAGGCACATCAGCACCAGCGGGTACGGATTACGACGGGTCTGCAGAAACACCAGCAGCGGATTAATCACCAGAGCCACGACGGCCATACAGCCAATCAGCACCAGCAGCAGCTGCGCATAGCCCCACAGCGCGCCGAAACCGGTGGTTGCCAGGGTGGATGCCACGAGGCCAAAAATACCAATCGGCGCAAAGCGGATGACCACCGTCACGATAAAGGTTACGGCGTGAGAAAGATCGTTAACCAGGTTTTTGGTCGTGTCGTTGCTGTGGCGCAGAGCGAAGCCCAGACCGACGGCCCATACCAGAATCCCGATGTAGTTCGCGTTAATCAGCGCATGGATCGGGTTGGCGACAATGCTCATCAGCAGGCCGTGCATCACCTCAACAATACCCGCGGGCGGCGTAATGTCGGTCGCGCCGGTGGTCAGTTGCAGCGTGGACGGGAAGATAAAGCTCACGACAACCGCCGTCAGCGCAGCCGAGAACGTCCCCAGCAGATACATCCACAGAATCGGGCGAATATTGGTTTTCTGCCCCTGCTGGTGGTTGGCGATTGAGGCCATCACCAGCGTCAAAACCAGAACCGGCGCGACCGCTTTTAGTGCGCCGACGAACAGTGTGCCGAGCAGGCCAGTGGCCTCGGCGGCAGGTTTTGAGATCAGTGCCAGCGCGACGCCGAGCACCAGTCCAACCAGTATTTGCTTAACAAGGCTGCCGCGCGACAGGCGCGCAAGCAGGCCCGATGAGGTTGTCGTCATGAGTGTTCCTTAAGTGAAATTGCGTTCCATCCCGGATGTGCTCTTAGTCACATTTATGTCCGGATGTAAGTAAATGTTTGCCTGGTCGAGTATAGGGAAAGCGTCTGCGGAGGGAAGCGTAAAATGCTGGATTTTACGTGTTGCGTCATGTTTTTTAACTATTAATTAACGAAAGTGCCGGGTGGCGTTGCGCTTACCCGGCCCACGAGGTGTCGTTGTAGGCCCGGTAAGCGCAGCGCCACCGGGCAAAACGCACTAAGCCTGCTGCTTCTTATCGTGCTGGCGGTTAACCCAGGTATTGATAATCAGCGTCACGATCAGAATGCCAAACACCACGCCGAGCGAAATGGCGATCGGGATATGGTAGAAATCGACGATCAGCATTTTGATACCGATAAACACCAGGATCACCGACAGGCCGTACTTCAGCATTGAGAAGCGCTCC
This sequence comes from Enterobacter quasiroggenkampii, assembly GCF_043972695.1. Lineage (NCBI taxonomy): Bacteria > Pseudomonadati > Pseudomonadota > Gammaproteobacteria > Enterobacterales > Enterobacteriaceae > Enterobacter > Enterobacter quasiroggenkampii. The sequence continues at coordinate 4,681,000 of NZ_CP143745.1, read as the reverse complement.
GCCGCGCCTGCCAGCAGGAAGTACATGGCGCGCAGGCCGAGGATGGCGAACAGGTTAGAGGTCAGGACGATGAACGGGTCGGTGGTCACCGCAAAAATGGCCGGAATGCTGTCCACGGCGAAAATCACGTCGCTCAGCTCAACCAGGATCAGCACCAGCAGCAGCGGGGTGGCAAACAGCAGGCCGTTCTTGCGTACGAAGAAGTGCTCGCTCTCGATCTTGTCGGTCATGCGCAGATGGCCGCGGATCCACTTCACCAGCGGGCGATCGCCTATCGCAGAGCCGTCCTCTTTCGCCAGCGCCATTTTGACCCCGGTGAACAGCAGGAACGCGCCGAAGACGTACAGCAGCCATTCGAACTGAGTAATCAGCCAGCTGCCGGCGAAAATCATGATGGTACGCAGGATAATCGCGCCCAGCACGCCGTAGACCAGCACGCGGCGCTGCAGGGCCGCAGGCACGGCGAAATAGCTGAACAGCATCAGCCAGACAAAGACGTTATCGACCGCCAGGGCTTTTTCAATCAGATAGCCAGTGAGGAAGGCGAGGGCCTGAGGATCGGCCACCGCGCGGCCTTCGGTCGAGGCCAGATACCACCAGAAGGCGGCACAGAACAGCAGGGAGAGGGTAACCCACACCAGCGACCAGGCCGCAGCCTGTTTCATGGTCATGCCGTGCGCGCCGCGACGCCCCTGTAAAAAGAGGTCGATCGCCAGCATGATGAGCACGACAACCGCGAATCCGCCCCACAACATGGGAGTGCCGACAGAATGCATACTATTTTCCTTACACATAAAAAACAAAAACGGCCATGGTCAGAAGACGATAGCCGTTAGCTTTTTATGCATAGACCTCGCCTTCCGGCAAGGTCTCACTTACAACCACGAGGGTTGCCCGGCGACCGGATGCGGTATTGCACGCATCGTAATGACGATCCACCGACGAAGAAGTTACTCCCCTTTGCAGGTAACAAAATATGTCAGACCATTGGTTTCGTCAATGGTCTGCGCCGTTTCATTACACAGCTTTACGCGATAACTTCCGCGCTCACGCCGTCTGCCGGGAACACCACGCCGGTCTGACGGCGGATCTCCGTTTGCAGCTTCGCCGTGGTGCGACTTACCGCAAGGCCTGGGTGATTCACTTCGTTGTCTTCCACCAGACGGGCGAAGACCTCTGCCTCATAGAGCATAGTGTTAATATGCTGAGGCTGCGTCAGCTCCTGAGCTTTGCCGCCGCGCGGCACAAAGCTCACCTTCTGGCACTCGGAGATCTTCTCGATGACCAGCGAGCCCGCTTCGCCCTGAATTTCGCTCGGCAGGACAGAGTCGCTCACCTTGGAGTGCTGCAGCGTGACGCTGAAATCACCGTAATCCAGCACCGCGACACCGTGCGCATCCACGCCACTCTCCAGCAGGCTGGCGGTGGCCGTGACGCCGTGCGGCTCGCCCCACAGGGCCACGGCAGAGGCCAGGCAATAGAAACCGATATCCATAATCGAGCCGTTAGAGAAGGCCGGATTAAAGGTGTTCGGGTTCTCGCCGTCGAGATAGCGCTGATAGCGCGACGAGTACTGGCAGTAGTTGATAAACGCTTTGCGCACTTTGCCCACCTTCGGCAGGGACTGCTGCAGCAGCAGGAAGTTCGGCAGGCTGGCGGTTTTGAAGGCTTCCAACAGCACCACCTGGTTTTCGCGGGCAAGCGCAATGGCGGCTTCGACTTCATCGATGTTCGACGCCAGCGGCTTCTCGCAAATCACATGCTTTTTATGGCTGAGGAACAGCTTCGTTTGCGGGAAGTGCAGGGAGTTCGGGCTGGCAATATAGACCGCGTCAATGGCGTCGCTTTGCGCCATCTCATCAAGCGAGGTGAAGAGATGCTCGACGAGGTAGTCGTTGGCAAAACTCTGTGCCTGCTCAAGGCTGCGGGAATAGACTGCGGTAAGTTTCAGTTTGCCGGTTTCGTGGGCGGCGTCGACGAACTGGCGCGTGATCCAGTTCGTTCCAATGACTGCGAAACGTATCATAAACGTTTACGTACTCCGTAGCGGGGAACCTTTAGCCACTGTAGCACGTCATCATGACAATTCGCGTGCGCTATTCCGCATTACCTTTTAACGATAAATGCGTAAGCCACAGACGGGTATCAAACTCCAGCTGGTGGTACTGCGGCTCCATGTGGCAGCACAGGGAATAGAACGCTTTGTCGTGCTCTTTCTCTTTCAGGTGTGCGAGCTCATGGACGACGATCATCCGCAGAAAGGCTTCCGGCGCGTTGCGGAAAACCGTCGCGACGCGGATTTCGGCCTTCGCCTTCAGCTTGCCGCCCTGCACGCGGGAGACGGCGGTGTGCAGGCCGAGCGCGTTTTTCAGCACGTGGATCTTGTTGTCGTACATCACCTTATTGATCGGCGGGGCGCTCTTCAGATACCGGCTTTTCAGATCCTGCGTATACTGCCAGAGGGCCTTATCGGTCGCGAAATCGTGCGTGCCCGGGTAGCGTTTTTCCAGCACCGCGCCCAGCTTCTGCTCGGCAATCAGGCTGCGAACCTGAGTCAGTAAATGCTCCGGGTAGCCCTGGAGATAAGTAAGTTGGTTCATCAACGCCCCAAATCGACAATAAAACGGGTATACTCACGCACCCTTTTCAGGGATACGCCAAATTTTACCATTCAGGAGGGCCGATGAGCCACTTAGACAACGGTTTCCGTTCACTCAACCTTAAACGTTTCCCGGAGACGGACGACGTTAACCCGCTTCAGGCGTGGGAAGCGGCGGATGAATATCTGCTGCAGCAGTTGGATGACACTGAAATCCGCGGCCCGGTTTTGATCCTGAATGACGCGTTTGGCGCCCTGGGCTGTGCGCTGGCGGAACACACGCCGTACAGTATCGGCGACTCCTACCTGAGCGAGCTGGCGACGCGTGAAAACCTTCGCCATAACGACATCGAAGAGTCCAGCGTGAAGTTCCTCGACAGCACCGCGGACTACCCGCAGGCGCCGGGCGTGGTGCTGATCAAAGTGCCAAAAACCATGGCGCTGCTGGAGCAGCAACTGCGCGCGCTGCGTAAGGTCGTCACGCCAGAAACCCGCATCATCGCGGGTGCCAAAGCGCGCGATATTCATACTTCGACGCTGGAGCTGTTCGAGAAAGTCCTCGGCCCGACCACCACCACGCTGGCCTGGAAAAAAGCGCGCCTGATCAACTGTACGTTCGCCGCCCCCGAGCTGGCCGACGCGCCAGAAACGCTGAGCTGGACGCTGGAAGGGACCGACTGGACCATCCATAACCACGCGAACGTCTTCTCCCGCACCGGTCTGGATATCGGCGCGCGCTTCTTTATGGAACATCTGCCGGAAAATCTGGAAGGTGAGATTGTCGATCTTGGCTGCGGCAACGGCGTGATTGGCCTGACGCTGCTGGCGAAGAACCCGGAAGCCAGCGTGGTGTTCAGCGACGAGTCGCCGATGGCGGTGGCCTCCAGCCGTCTGAACGTAGAAACCAACCTGCCGGACGCGCTGGACCGCTGCGAGTTTATGATCAACAACGCGCTGTCGGGGGTAGAGCCGTTCCGCTTCAACGCCGTGTTCTGCAACCCGCCGTTCCACCAGAAGCACGCCCTGACGGATAACGTCGCCTGGGAGATGTTCCACCACGCGCGCCGCTGCCTGAAAATCAACGGCGAGTTGTACATCGTGGCGAACCGCCACCTGGACTACTTCCACAAGCTGAAGAAGATTTTCGGGAACTGCGTCACCATTGCGACGAACAATAAGTTTGTGGTGCTGAAGTCGGTGAAGCTGGGACGTCGTCGTTAAGATTGTTTTGCCCGGTGGCGCTTCGCTTACCGGGCCTACAATGGCCTCGAACCCGTAGGCCGGGCAAGCGCAGCGCCGCCCGGCAATGTTCTAGATCATCAGAGCTAATTTCGTCCCCTGCGCAATCGCGCGCCGCGCATCCAGCTCCATCGCCACGTCACACCCGCCAATAAGATGCACCGTTTTACCGGCCTCGCGCAGCGGATCGGCCAGATCGCGCTTTGGCTCCTGCCCGGCACATAAAATCACATGATCCACGCGCAGCAGCTGCGGCTCGCCGCCGATCGTGACGTGCAGCCCCTCGTCGTCGATCTTCTGGTAGCTGACCGCCGGGATCATCTTCACCCCGCGTGAGAGCAGGGTAGCGCGGTGGATCCAGCCGGTGGTTTTGCCCAGCCCTTCGCCCGGCTTGCTGGCCTTACGCTGCAGCATCACGATCTGGCGCGGGCTTTTCGGCAGCTGCGGCCCTTCGGGGCGCAGGCCGCCGGACTGGCTGAGGCTGGTATCAATGCCCCATTCGACGCAAAACTCGGCAATGTTCTGGCTGGTCGCCTCGCCCGGCTGGCTCAAATACATAGCGGTATCAAAGCCGATCCCGCCGCAGCCGATAATCGCCACCTTCTCGCCAACCGGTACTTTGTCACGCAGCACGTCGAGATAGCTCAGCACTTTTGGATGATCGATACCCTCGATCGCAGGCGTGCGCGGTACGATCCCGCTCGCCAGGATCACCTCATCGAAATCAGTCAGATCCGCCGCGCCGACAAACTGGTTAAGCCGCAGCTCGACGCCCGTCAGCTCGATCATCCGGCGGTAGTAGCGCAGCGTTTCGTAGAACTCCTCTTTGCCGGGGATCTGTTTGGCGATATTAAACTGCCCGCCAATCTCCCCCAGCGCATCAAACAGCGTCACGCTGTGGCCGCGCGAGGCGGCATTGACCGCAAACGCCAGGCCCGCAGGCCCTGCGCCGACAACCGCCAGGCGTTTTTTCGCTGTCGCCGGGATCACCGGCATTTTGGTTTCGTGGCAGGCGCGCGGGTTGACGAGGCAGGAGGTCACTTTCCCGACGAAGATCTGATCCAGGCACGCCTGATTACAGCCGATGCAGGTGTTGATCTCATCCGCACGGCCGCTTTGCGCTTTGGACAGCAGCTCGGCATCGGCCAGGAACGGGCGCGCCATCGAGACCATGTCGGCATCGCCGCGTGAAATCACATCGTCCGCCACCTGCGGATCGTTAATGCGGTTGGTGGTGACCAGCGGAACAGACACTTTCCCTTTCAGCCTGCGCGTCACCCAGCTGAACGCCGCGCGCGGCACCGGCGTGGCGATGGTCGGAATGCGCGCCTCGTGCCAGCCGATGCCGGTGTTGATAATGGTGGCCCCCGCGGCTTCTATCGCCTGCGCCAGTTGCACGGTTTCGTCAAACGTGCCGCCGCCCTCCACCAGGTCGAGCATCGACAGGCGGAAGATGATAATAAAATCCGCGCCCGCGCGTTCGCGCACGGCGCGCACGACTTCTACAGCAAAGCGCATCCGGCGGGCATAGTCGCCGCCCCATTCGTCGTCGCGCTGGTTGGTGCGGGCGGCCAGAAACTCGTTAATCAGATAGCCTTCAGACCCCATCACCTCAACGCCGTCGTAGCCCGCTTCACGCGCCAGCGCCGCGCAGCGGGCGAAGTCGTCAATCAGCGCCAGGATCTCGTCGTGGCTCAGGGCATGCGGAGTGAAGCGGTTAATCGGCGCCTGAATGGCCGATGGCGCGACCAGATTCGGCTGATAGCTGTAGCGTCCGGTGTGCAGAATTTGCAGGGCGATTTTACCGCCCTCGTTGTGTACCGCGTCGGTCACAATGCGGTGGTGCGGCAGCTGTGACGCATCGTTCAGCACCGCGCCGCCCTCCATGCCGACGCCGGAAGGGGCAGGGGCCACGCCGCCGGTGACGATCAGTGCTACCCCATGGCGGGCGCGTTCGGCATAGAAGGCTGCCAGACGCTCGGCCCCGTCCGGATGCTCCTCCAGCCCGGTGTGCATCGAGCCCATCAACACGCGGTTTTTGAGTGTGGTGAACCCCAGATCGAGGGGAGCGAATAACGACGGGTAGCGGCTCATAGTCTCTTCCAGTGTAAAATTATTGTTATGTGGTCGGATGAGTTACTAATTTAGCCAGCGGCAGCGGAAAGGTAAAAGCGGGATCGAATGATTGTGATAGATCTCAAAGAACTTCCCCTCACCATAACCCTCTCCCCGGAGGGGAGAGGGGACTGGCCGGTGCGGCCTTAAAGAATCAGCTCGATCTGGTTTTTTCCCTCTCCCCTATGGGGAGAGGGGAATGGGTTTTTACTAACCCCGGCGCCTGCCACATCGACGTCGTCAGCCCGCTGTCCACCAGCCCGAGCTGGTCTGCATATACCGCCTGCCATTTCTGCATCATGCCGTCGTACAGTTCGCGATGTACCGGGTTTGGCGTGAACTCGCGGCTCCATTTCACCAGCCGCTCGCCCGTCGAGGCCATATCGGCAAACAGCCCCGCGCCAGCACCTGCCGCGATGGCGCAGCCGAGCGCCGTCGCCTCTTTCACTTCCGGCACGCGCACCGGCAGGCCGGTGACGTCGCTTAAAATCTGACTCCACAGCGCACCTTTCGAGCCCCCGCCCGCAAAGACCAGGCTTTCAAACGTCACGCCGGAGAAGTGGGAAATCTGCGCCAGGTTACAGGCCGAGACGATCGCCGCGTTCTCCTCCAGGGCGCGGAACAGCGTCGCTTTATTGCATTTTTCCGGGTCGATGGAGAGATTAATAAACGACGGCGCGGCGTGGTACCACTGCTTAAAATGCATGGCGTCGGAGAAGATTGGCATCACCCCATGGGAGCCCGCCGGCACCCGGCTGGCCATCTCTTCCAGCAGAGAATAGGTATCCATCCCCATCCGCTCGGCAATCAGCTTTTCCTCGGCGCAGAAGGCATCACGGAACCAGCGCATGGTCAGCCCGGTAAAGAAGCTGATCGACTCCGCCTGCGCCATGCCGGGAATCACGTGCGGGTTCACCCGAATGTTCATGCCAGGGTCGGTGCGCACCTGCGGCAGGTTCACGACCTGCTGCCAGAAGGTCCCACCCAGCACCGCCGTTTGTCCGGCGCGGACTACCCCCAGACCCAGACAGCCCAGCTGCACGTCGCCGCCGCCCATGACGACCGGCGTGCCTTCGCGCAGACCGCTTTGCTGTGCGGCCTCTCGGGTGATAGCGCCCAGCACGGTGCCGGTCTCTTTTACCGGGGAGAGAATATCGGCGCGCAGCCCGGCCATGTCCAGCAGCGCCGGACGCCAGTCGCGGGAGAAGAGATCCAGCATGCCGGTGGTGCCCGCGTTAGACGGGTCGACCGCCAGCTCGCCGGAGAGCTTCGCTGCCAGCCAGTCGCTGATCATGGTGATAGTGGCGGCGCTGCGGTAAATATCCGGACGATGGTGTGCCAGCCACAGCAGGCGCGGCATCGCGCTCAGCGCCAGCGTCTGGCCGGAGACGTCATACACTTCGGATTCAAAATGGTTGTCGTGGATCTCTTTGAGTTCCGCCACCTCGCGGCTGGCGCGGGCGTCAACGTTGGCGCAGGCCCAGATGGCCTCGCCGTTGCGGTCGTAAAGCACTATCCCTTCGCGCATGGAGCAGCAGGCGACGGACTGAATATCCGCCGCGCCCAGATTCGCGCGCGTCAGCGCCTGATGAATGCACTGGCAGGCCAGCCGCCAGTTGGTGTCGAGGTCGAACTCCATCGAGCCCGGCACGTTCTCCACGCTCAGGTGCTTCCACTCGGCCTGGCCGACGGCAATCTGGTTGCCCTGCAAATCGAAAATCACGGCGCGAACGCTGCCGGTCCCTGCATCTAACGCTAAAAGGTAACTCATGAGCTTGCCTCGCTGTTAGCGCAGGGCGGGCTCTTACTTGGCCAGAGCCAGCACCGCGCGGGCTGTCGTCTCCTCCGTCACCAGGCCATTGATACGGCGACCCTTAAGTGCGGCATAAATCGCATCGGCTTTCTCTTCCCCTCCGGCCACGCCAACGATGGTGGGCAGCTGCGCCAGCTCGTCAAGCGAGACGCCGAGTAATTCTTTATGGATCTCCAGCTCCTCGACGCACTCCCCTTCGGCATTGAGGAAATAACCGAGAATATCGCCGACCGCGCCTTTGCGGGCGTACATCAGTTGTTCACCTTCGCTGATGTAGCCGGAGCGCAGGATCGTGGCATCACGGCGCTGGTTCACTGAACCAATACCCACCACCGCGACGTCGGCGGCGGTGGCCGCGAGGATCACGTCCCGCACGCTGGTTTCGCGTTTTAAGATCCCGGCCACCTCTGCGGATGACACGCGAAGCGGGGCGGGGATCATGCTGACGCTGCAGGCCGCATCCAGCTGGCCGATACCGGTCATGTACGGCCCGACGCCGCCGGAAAGCGTCACGAGGCGGATCTGCTGTGAGCTGATAAATCCGCTCAGGTGCTGCAGGCTGCTCATGGTGGTTTCACCGAATCCCACCGCCAGCAGCTGGCCGGGTTCCAGTACGCCCATCAGCGACTGCGCTGCGCCAATGCCCAGCCGCACGTTCATCGGCGGCGTATTTAAGGCAGGCATCACGCGCACCAGCTTCAGGCCAAAGCGCTGCTGCAGCTCGGTTTCCAGCGCCAGACAGCCCTCGTAGCGGGAGTTGATCTGCACGCGGATCACTCCGGACTGACGGCCTTTCTCCAGCAGACGGGAGATTTTTAATCGCGGCAGCCCGAGGCGTTCGCCGATATCGTTCTGGGTCAGCCCGTCGTGGTAGTAACACCAGGCCACGCGCGCCACCAGCTCCTCTTCCGCCAGCGCCAGCCCGGCAAACCGTCCTTCTTCCGCAGTGCGTTTATCGCTCATAGTTGAACTCTTATAAAAATTTAGATCATATGTTCGTAATGGCGCGAAGGGAAAGTGTGAGCCACGCGACAAAACGGATCATTTCGATCGTTTCTGGTTTATCTGAATCTCAATCGATAAAACTGTGATCCCTGCACGGTTGTAAATATAGTTCACCGTCTACGCTTTTGAACATTATTAAATCTAAAAATCATTTGTTCAATAGCGGAGCGATGATGACCTCACTTCTCGACGCGCGGAATATCAGCAAGCAGTTCTCAGGCGTGCCGGTTCTAAAAGGCATTGATTTCACGCTGCTTGCGGGCCAGGTGCACGCGCTGATGGGCGGAAACGGCGCGGGAAAATCGACGCTGATGAAGATCATCGCCGGGGTCGAGACGCCGGACGGCGGTGAACTTTCCGTCGAGGGGCAGTCATATGCGCGGCTGACGCCCGTGCAGGCGCACAGGCTCGGCATTTACCTCGTGCCGCAGGAGCCGCTGCTGTTCCCCAACCTGACAGTGCGGGAAAATATCCTGTTCCGCCTGCCGCGCGAACGCGATCGGGAAAAGCGGCTGGCGGTGAAACTTGAGCAGCTGCAGTGCCAGCTCAACCTCGACGCCGCCGCCAGCACCCTGGAAGTGGCGGATCAGCAGATGGTGGAGATCCTGCGCGGATTAATGCGCAACGCCCGGATCCTGATCCTCGACGAACCTACGGCCTCCCTCACGCCGGGCGAAACCGAACGGCTGTTCCGCCAGATCCGCGCGCTGCAGGCACTCGGCGTCGGGATCGTGTTTATCTCCCATAAGCTGCCGGAAATTCGCGTGCTGTCGAGCCACGTCTCGGTGATGCGCGACGGCGCGGTGGTGTTGAGCGGGGAAACCGCGCAGTTCGACGATAACGCCCTGATTGCCGCCATGACGCCGGTGAGCCGGGAGAAATCCCTCAGCGATACGCAAAAGCTGTGGCTGGCGCTGCCGGGCAACCGTCGCACTCAGCCGCAGGATTTCCCGGTGCTGCGGGTGGACGATCTCACCGGAGAAGGTTTTATCGATCTGAGCCTTGAGATCTACGCCGGGGAGATCGTCGGCCTGGCCGGGTTGGTAGGCTCCGGACGTACCGAGTTTGCCGAAACCCTCTACGGCCTGCGGCCGGTACGCGGGGGACGCATCTGGCTGGAGAACCAGGAGATCGCCAACGAGCCGGTGCGCTCGCGGCTAAACAGAGGCCTGGTCTACCTGCCGGAAGACAGGCAGGTGTCCGGCCTGTTCCTCGACGCGCCGATCCGCTGGAACACCGTGGCGCTGAACGAGCCGTCGCTCTGGCAGCAGCGCAAGCGGGAGTCTGCGGTGGTGGAGCGCTATCACCGGGCGCTGGGGATCAAGCTCAACCATGCGGATCAAACCGTGCGCACGCTCTCCGGTGGCAACCAGCAGAAGGTGCTGCTGGCGCGCTGTCTGGAGGCCAACCCTTTACTGCTGATCGTCGATGAACCGACGCGCGGCGTGGACGTCTCGGCGCGCGCCGATATCTACCAGCTCATCAAAAGCGTGGCGGCGCAGAACGTGGCGGTACTGATGATCTCAAGCGATCTTGATGAGTTTCCGGGCCTCGCGGACCGCGTGTTGGTGATGCACCAGGGCGTGCTCAGCGGCGAGCTGCCGCGCCATGCCGTCAGCCTCGATCGCATGATGGCGCTGGCGTTCGGAGGGCAAGCATGAAGATCTTACTGAAAAACCGCGAGCTAAGCGCGTTTCTCGCCATTCTGGCGCTGTTCGCCGTGCTGGTGGCGCTTAATCCCTCTTACTTCAGCCTGCAGACGCTGGGGATGATTTTCGCCAGCTCGCAGATCCTGATCCTGCTGGCCATCGGTGCGGCGCTGGTGATGCTGACCCGCAATATCGATGTCTCCGTCGGCTCCACGGTCGGGCTCTCCGCCATTGCCGTCGGCGTGGCGCTCAACAGCGGCTACAGCCTGCCCGTTTCCATTCTCTTCGCGCTCATGGTTGGCGTGCTGGCCGGGGCGTTCAACGGGTTGCTGGTGGTGGGGCTGCGCATCCCGGCGATCGTCGCCACTCTCGGCACGCTGGGGCTGTACCGTGGAGCGATGCTGCTCTGGACCGGCGGAAAGTGGATTGAGGGGTTGCCGCCGGGGTTGAAATCCCTCTCTGAGCCTGCGGCCATCGGCGTGTCGCCCCTTGGCATGGTGGTGTTGATTATCGTGATCATCGGCGCGTGGACGCTGTCGCGCACCGCGTTCGGGCGTGATTTCTACGCGGTGGGGGATAACCTCGCCGCCGCGCGGCAGCTGGGCGTAGCGGTGAACCGCACCCGCATGATCGCCTTTACCCTCAACGGCATGCTGGCGGCCTGCGCCGGGATTGTCTTTGCCGCACAGATTGGCTTCGTGCCCAACCAGACCGGCAGCGGGCTGGAGATGAAGGCCATCGCCGCCTGCGTACTGGGTGGCATTTCACTGCTGGGCGGCACGGGCACGCTGATCGGCGCGTTGCTCGGTGCGTTCTTCCTCACCCAAATCGACACCGTGCTGGTGCTGTTCAGGCTTCCTGCCTGGTGGAATGACTTTATCGCCGGGCTGGTGCTGCTGGGCGTGCTGGTGCTCGACGGGCGTCTTCGCCAGGCGCTGGCGCGGCATCAGCGGGCGCTGAAGTACGGTCGCTTCCAGCCGGGCAACAAAGGGGGAAAGCACGTCACACCGTTTCCCAAACGCAAAAAAGAGGTGGCGTAAATGAGGCTTAACTGGGAAAGCGCGCTGCTCATTTTGCTGGTGCTGGAGATCCTGCTCTTCGGCGCCATCAACCCGCGCATGCTCGACATCAACATGCTGTTGTTCAGCACCAGCGATTTTATCTGCATTGGCATCGTGGCGCTGCCGCTGACGCTGGTGATTATCAGCGGCGGGATCGACATCTCCCTCGGCTCGACCATCGGCCTGTGCGCGATTGCGCTGGGGGTGATGATGCAGACCGGGTGGCCGATGGCGGTCGCCGTTCCGCTGACGCTGCTGCTGGGACTGCTGTGCGGGCTGGTAAACGCGGCGCTGATCCACTACACCGGCATCAGCCCGCTGGTGATCACCCTCGGCACGCTCTACCTCTACGGCGGCGGGGCGCTGCTGCTCTCCGGCATGGCGGGGGCCACGGGCTACGAGGGCATCGGCGGCTTCCCGGACAGCTTTACCGCCTTCGCTAACCTCACGGTATTTGGCCTGCCGATCCCATTGGTCTTGTTCGCGGCTATCACCGTCTTCTTCTGGCTCATTACCCACCGCGGGCGCTTTGGGCGCCATCTGTTCCTGATTGGGCAGAACCCGCGCGCGGCGCGCTATGCGGCGCTGTCGGTGAACGGCATGCCCTACGCGCTGTACGGCCTGGTGGGCGTAGCCTCCGCGATTGCCGCGCTGGTAATGGTCTCCTATTTCGGCTCCGCGCGTTCGGATCTGGGGCGCGATTTACTGATGCCCGCGCTCACCGCCGCCGTGCTCGGCGGGGCCAATATCTACGGCGGTTCAGGTTCGGTTGTCGGTACGGCGCTGGCGGCGCTGCTGGTGGGGTATCTGCAGCAGGGCTTACAGATGGTCGGCATCCCCAACCAGGTGTCGAGCGCGCTGTCAGGGGCGCTGCTGGTTGTGGTGGTGATGGGACGTTCGCTGAGTCTGCACCGCGAATGGGTGCGATCTCTCTTTAGAAAACTATCCGGAGCGTAAGATGAAAACAAAACTGTTCGTCCTGGCAATGGCCCTCAGCTTCGCCTCGGCGCAGGCGGCGGACCGCATTGCCTTTATCCCGAAGCTGGTGGGCGTCGGCTTCTTCACCAGCGGCGGCAACGGCGCGAAAGAGGCGGGGAAAGATCTTGGCGTGGACGTCACCTACGACGGTCCGACCGAGCCGAGCGTCTCCGGCCAGGTGCAGCTCATCAATAACTTCGTCAACCAGGGCTATAACGCCATTATCGTCTCCGCCGTGTCGCCGGACGGGTTGTGTCCGGCGCTGAAGCGCGCGATGCAGCGCGGCGTTAAGGTTCTGACCTGGGACTCCGACACCAAACCGGAGTGCCGCAGCATCTACATCAACCAGGGGACGCCGGAACAGCTGGGCGGCCTGCTGGTGGACATGGCGAGCAAGCAGGTCACTAAACCGAATGCCAAAGTGGCGTTCTTCTACTCCAGCCCGACCGTCACCGATCAGAACCAGTGGGTGAAAGAGGCGAAGGCTAAAATCGAGAAAGATCATCCGCAGTGGCAGGTCGTCACCACCCAGTTTGGCTATAACGACGCCACCAAATCGTTGCAGACCGCCGAGGGGATCTTAAAAGCGTATCCGGATCTGGATGCGATCATCGCCCCAGACGCCAACGCCCTGCCGGCCGCAGCGCAGGCGGCGGAAAACCTGAAGCGGGAAGGGGTGGCGATTGTCGGCTTCAGCACGCCAAACGTGATGCGTCCGTACGTTGAGCGCGGCACGGTGAAGGCCTTTGGCCTGTGGGACGTGGTGCAACAGGGGAAAATTGCGGTCAATGTCGCCGATCGTTTGCTGAAAAAAGGCGATCTTAACGTCGGCGACAGCGTGGACGTAAAAAACATCGGGGTGCTGAAGGTCGAGCCGAACAGCGTGCAGGGCTACCAGTATGAGGCGAAGGGCAACGGCATCGTGCTGCTGCCGGAGCGGGTGGTGTTCACCAAAGAGAACATCAGCAAATACGATTTCTGACGGGGGAGCAAATGGCTGATTTAGACGATATCAAAGACGGTAAGGATTTTGGCATCGGCACGCCGCAGCAGAATGTGCCGTTCACGCTGAAGGGCTGTGGCTCGCTGGACTGGGGCATGCAGTCCCGCCTGGCACGCATCTTCAACCCGCAGAGCAACCGTACGGTGATGCTGGCCTTTGACCATGGTTACTTTCAGGGGCCGACCACCGGCCTTGAGCGTATCGATCTCTCCATTGCGCCGCTGTTTGGTGAAACCGACGTGCTGATGTGTACCCGCGGCATCCTCAGGAGCCAGGTGCCTGCTGCGACCAATAAACCGGTCGTGCTGCGCGCCTCCGGTGGTAACTCGATTCTGGGCGAGCTGTCCAACGAGTGCGTGGCGGTGGCGATGGAAGATGCCCTGCGCCTGAACGTCTGCGCCGTGGCGGCGCAGGTTTATATCGGCAGCGAGTTTGAGCATCAGTCGATTAATAACATCATCAAGCTGGTGGACGCGGGGGCGCGCTACGGCATGCCGACGCTGGCGGTGACGGGCGTGGGGAAAGAGATGGCGCGGGACGCGCGCTATTTCTCGCTGGCCAGCCGCATCGCCGCCGAAATGGGGGCGCAGTTCGTCAAAACCTACTACGTGGATGAAGGCTTTGAAAAAGTGACCGCCAGCTGTCCGGTGCCGATTGTCATCGCCGGGGGCAAAAAGCTGCCGGAGCACGAGGCGCTGGAGATGTGCTGGCGGGCGATTGACCAGGGCGCGTCGGGCGTGGACATGGGGCGCAACATCTTCCAGTCCAGCGCGCCGCTCGCCATGCTGAAGGCGGTGAAGAAAGTGGTTCACGAGAACTGGAATGCCCGCGATGCGTTCCAGTTCTGGCAGGAAGAGAAACAGGGAGAAGCAAAATGAATGTGACGCTGGTGGAGATCAACATTAAGCCCGAGCGGGTAGACGAGTTTCTGGAGGTGTTTCGCGCCAACCATGAGGGAGCGATCAAGGAGCCGGGGAACCTGCGCTTTGACGTGCTGCAGGACCCACGCGTGAAAACCCGGTTCTTTATCTACGAGGCCTACAAAGACGAAGAGGCGGTGCTGGCGCATAAGCAAACGCCACACTATCTGGCGTGCGTGGATAAACTTGAGGAGCTGATGTCGGAGCCGCGCAAAAAGCGCAGCTTCGTCGGGCTGTTGCCGGAGTAACCTCGTGTCCGATGACGTGCTTTTGCGCGTCATCGGAAAGAAAAGCGTTCGGGCTATCCTTTGGCTTTCTGAATCGCCATGATTAATGCATCAGCAGAAACGTTGCCGGACATAACGCTAATGCGCTGAATGACAGGATCTTTTTCCTGAGGCAAAACGACAAACGCTGGCATGTTGGTAAAACCGATCTGCTTCACTAGCGTCACGTTTTCCTGTAATGCTTTGTTTGCCGACCCGGCTGAAGGCAATTTTTTAAAGATAAAACGCACATCCGGATTGGCATGGATAAGCTCTTGTGTGATGTTGCAGTTCACACAGTTTTCCTCCACGAAAGCCACCACGGCGGCTTTTGCGTCAACGGGGCCGACGACGGGATCGCCGGCGGCAAGTAACCGATCGCGATGGAGCACGGCATTTTGAACCATGGCTTGCTGCTGGGCTATCTGTTGACGCTGGCGAAGGCTTTCGCCCGCCGCAACCAAAAACTCAGGATGCTCGGCAAGATAGGTCGAGACAATTTCCCCTATTTTTTCAGGGTGTGCAGCGAAATAGGCTTCTGCCGCTTTTCCTGTTTGCTCGATCTGCTGGGGCGTGGCGGGCTCTGCCTGCGTTGCGGTGGAGAAAACAAGTGCCGCAGCAAGGGGGACTGAAAGGCGACAAAGGACGGTAGGGACTTTCATACTATTATTCCGTAAAAAGAGTAAGAACTGGACTACGGCAAAAGTGTTTGCATTCGAACAGGCATAATGCGGCCATAGTCATTAATCGTTTGCCAGCGTACCTGGCACAGCGCGGCGTCTTTACATCCTTCGAGCTCGCGCTTGCTAAAAGGGGCGACAACGCCGCCGTCGGGTATGTTCTTCCCCCCGAGGCTGAGCTGATAAAGCGTGATGTAATAAGGCGTCGGGTTATACACGACGACCTTACTTTTGCTTCGCGACCAGCGTAGAGCCTGATAAGCATCATCAGGATTACCGGTGAGCCCGGCGGGGCGATAAAAAAGTTTAAAGCGTGAACGCACTGCAGTCTGCACGCCTGCGGAGTGCTTGTTCGCAGAAGGAATGGCCGAAACGCTTAACGTGAACAGCGTTTCGCGATCTTCAGGTATGACGCCTCCCGTAAATATCAGGCGAACCGTATTTTCACGTTCAGGATGCAATGAAAACAGCTGTGGCGTGGCGACAAATGCCGATTGCAACCCGGGCGGGGTTTCAGAGCCTGCCCAGAGGCCGCCTGGCTCGACTTTGGTGTAGATCAGGTAAGAAGCGTCAGAAGGGTTACGGACAGAAAAACTGATTGATTTCTCTCGTTCCGGATAGACAAAACGTGTTCCACCGATCGTGACCCCAGCCCTTGCCTGGGGCACGGTCATCGAGAATAAAAAGAGAAGCAGCATCGTCGCCGGAAATAAACGTTCACGCATAATTAAGAATAAATGTCGTCGTCGCATTTGCCGTCCCCGTGGTGACGGTACTGGCAGTGGCAATGTAGCGGGCGTAAAAATGCAGAATGGCGTCGCTTTGATGAGGGATAATCAAGACGTCCTGGCTTTTACTTCCGATGGAAATCAGCGATTTGTCCTGATTGTAAATACCTACACCGATGCCCGTCGCATAGCCTTCACCGCCGATGAGCGTGAGCAAATCGGGGTTTACCGTGTCGGGTGTGCCATCAAAGGTAATACTGACGGAGCCTTCTGTTCCGGCACAGTTTTCCACATTAATGGCAAACGGGTGATAATCGGCCCCCATACCCGGTTGGGTGAAGTAGAGGCTTTGAACGCTGTCCATTGGGACCGTCAGCGTCTGTGAGTCAGGCGCGATAGTGCACGTCTTTTTATGGATAACGCCAGTGATATAAATTGTACCGTCGTGCGCCAGTGTACATTCAGAAAACAATGCCACCAGAAAAAGCGCGGTGAATATCATTGTTAATTTTTTTTTCATTTCCGCATCCTACTGATAGAGCAAATCAAAATACATAATGGCCGTTGCATTCCCAGGCGTAACCGCTGGCAGAGTAGATTTATACCGTAAATTAAACGTCAGGCTATTATCGCCTTGCTTTAACGGATAGATTGCTGATTCCACATTATTTATCTTGATTGGATTCAGTTCGGCATTGAGAAGCTCCACGCCAACGCCGGTCGCCATTTCGGTGGCCGTGCCTTTACCCGTGTCGCTCAGGGCTAACAGATCGGGATTATTACTATCGGGCGTACCGCTGAACCAGACTTTTGTTCCCTGGATGGCACGTGAACAATTATTCAGGTCGATGGTAAACGCTTTTTCTGGCGACGTTGTTCCAGGTACTGGAAATTCCGATGCGTCAAAGTCACCCAAATCAACAGTTTGTTCTTTACTGTTCACATCAACATCACAGGACTCACCAATAATGGTGCCGAGTATCTGGAGGTTAATTGACGCGCCATCATCCGCATAGGTGACCGGCATTCCGGAAAACAGCATCGCCAGCGGGAAAAAATAAACGATTTTCATTATTCACCCCTACGCAAAATCGATACGTAAACATGCCAGAGCAGTGAAAACACCTTCTGCTGGAGCATTGCCTGTGGTGCTGATAGGGTAGGTTTTTAACGTTACATCGGCATGGCCCGTATCATCAGTAATAAAATCAGCGACACTGGACGTATCGTTAGGGATCATGACGGTGCCATTTTCGTTGGTTACCACGACGCCAACATCTTTATTATCGGTTGCAAGCGCCTGGCTAACGTGCGTGTCTGCCGTTGCCACCAGTCGAAGCGTGAGATGCGCGGGTGATATCACGTCCGCATTACATTCGACAGGAACGTTAAAGGTTTTTACCGGCGCGTTATACGGCTTCTCACCGACGGTCGTGAAGGAAGAACTGTTTAGTTTTCCCAGGTCAACAGTGATCACCTGTCCCGCATTAATGACGCAGTTTTGCGGCACGGTTACGGCGCCGTTGTAGGTAATTTGATAAACAATAGTATTCAGCGGGTCAGTGTTCGTTGTTGTAACATAAACATTGAACATCACTTTATTGGGGATAATCACCGTGCCAATAAACGGTTTGACAATTTTTATTCTGAACACCAGATTGGAATCATATACTGAAAAGGGTTCGTTAAGATCTTCTTTATCGACCCTCCAGTCTTTCCCCATATGGATGTAATCCGCAGGGGGATAATAATCACCAATATCAGAGTCGGTAATGCGCATCGCCCCCGCGATATAGGTTGGGTCGAGGCTCATATATTTCCACTGATCTTCTGTAAAGATAACCGGAAAGGGGCTTCGGTATGAACGATAGGTTCGAGAATCCCCGTCAGGGTGTTGCGCGCATATGGCTTCGACGCCCACATCCTGTGACTTAATCAGTTCAACAGCCTTTCCCAGCTGGTTTTCTTCTTTGGTCAACGTCGTTGACAGATCGTAATTTACAATCGTAATGCTATTTGAAAAATTATGGCAGATCACCGCCAGGCTTTTCGCTGACGTGACAAGACTCAGTAATAAAATAAAAATACGTAATTTCACCTATCGGCACTCCGCTTTTAAACGCACGAGGGACTGCTTTGTTTCAGTTAGCTTATAGATCGCAATACACTTTTTATCGCGGGTGTCGCCCCATTGCGCCGTCAGGGTGCCTGTTGAGCCCAGCCCTGACAGATAAGCTTCGCCGTTCTCGCCTACAATCGTGTCTCCCCCTTCATCACCGCGCGTGACAATGGCACCAAAGGGCACCGGTTGACCGTTATGAATTAATGAGATCATGGCACGATTGCCGGAGCGGGCTTTGAAGGTCGCGCGTACAAGGGCACCCTGGGTGGGAACAACTTGGGTAACGGCCTCGTCAATGTCCAGGTCGTCGCTCAGGGAGTTGGTATTCAGCGCCATACGGTTACGGTGGTATGCGCTGGCGTACGGCACAACGGCATAGCCTCGCCAGTCAGTGTGGATCCCGGGTCCGTCTTCAACCTTAACGTTGCTTGCGCCTGGCGCTGCGATCAGGACATTGGTATCGCCTAACGGCTGGCTCAAGGTAATGCCATTGCGGTGGGCGACAATACCGCCGCTGAGGCCATAGTTTATCTGTTGGTAATCGCCGTTATTACTGTAGTTGTACCCCAGGTTCGCATTACCGTAGGCGCTATCATATTCCGTACTGACGCTACCGCTGGCACCGGCATGCTGATTTTGATAACCCTGCTGAACGCTGTAGCTCAGGTTATTATCCTCAAGCAGCGTTCCGTTAATGCCCACTGTGTTGGTAACCCTACCATTATCATCGGCGCTCATGCCGTAAGTGGTATAAATGCTGTTTAAACGTTTGGTCACGTCTCCACCCGGGTGGAGCCAGAGATTAAGCGGGAATGAGAGCGTTAACGAATAAATGCGATCGCTGTTGCTCATGCCTGGCGCTTTATTGTAGTTATACGTCAGGTTATAGCTCACGCCTGCTGCCGTTCCGCTATAGCCTAGCTGCAGAAGCGTGTTTTTTTCATCGGTATGCCAGTATGTTTGCTGACTGCCGTTGAGGAAAATCGACCCGGCCTGACCCAATTGCTGGGAAATATTGGCCTGTAACTTACCGCGTTTGGTGTAGTAGAGATTGTAATAATCAGTCCACACGGGCTCATGGTCTTCGGTGCCGTTATTAGGATCGTCCTGGCCGATATACCCTTTCATCTGCTTATAGGTGGTTTCATCCAGCGTATAAAAACCGGATGTTGAGTAGCGATAACCTAACAGCTGAAAGTTGGTTCCAACGTTGTTCAGCGATTTTGCATATAAAAAACGTATTGATTGCCCGCTGTGTGAGCTACCGTCGCTCAGTTCGCTTTGGGCATGGGTGAAATCGGCCGAGACAGCACCAAAGTTACCCAGGTTTACGCCGGAACCGGCGGCAAAGGCGGCGTATTTTTCCGTCAGCTGAGAACCGCCATAAACCGTAAACCCTTTGGGTAAACCCCAGATGAGCGTTCCCTGGACAAAGTTCACGTCCTCTTGCTGATCGCTGCTACTGCGATAACGGGCAGCGGTAGCGGAATATTTTACGCTACCTTCACGCTGTAAAACCGGAACCGCAGAATAGGGTACGGAGTAACTGTTGATCGTACCGTCAGATTCTTTTACCTCGACATTCAAATCGCCGCTGGATGAGGTGGGGTAAAGATCGGTAATCGCAAATGCGCCTGGCGGGACATAGCTTTGATAGATGGTGTAACCGTTTTGTTTAACCGTCACCTGCGCATTGGATTTCGCGATCCCGCGAATGGTGGGGGCAAAACCCTTCATGCTATCCGGCAGCATGTTTTCATCCGAATTGATCTGCACTCCCCGAAACGGCAGGCTATCGAAAATATCCGACGTTGTGTAATTTTCACCTATTGTGAGCTTGCTCTTCAGTGGGATAACGGCACGTTCGACGTAGGTTTTAATGTGCTGCCAGTCTGTGTAAGTCTCTGAACCGCTGCTGCTGTAGTTCCATGTGGAAAAATCCCGCAGTCGCCAGGGACCCAGGTTAAACCCGCTGTTCATTCCTAAAAAGTAGTTGTCGGTTGTCGAACCATGATCGCCGCTATTACGGCTGTGTGAACCCGTAAAGTCGTAATTCAGCAACAGGGCATTGATCCCTTCATCCCATTGTTCTGGAGGAATATAACCACGTGCGTTATTACGCAGCGCAGCTTGCGGGATGCTGATATCCAGGCGTTGCCGTTCAAAATCAAAAAGGGTGCTGGCCGCAGGGATGGCAGAAGGTAAGTCCGCACACTGGCTCTCTTTTTCGTCTTTCAAGCCTGGAAATGCATCGACATTAACGCCCATTGCATCCAGTGATTTGAGCGATAAACAGGGCGCGAGCCCCGTATCATCATCTGTGGGTTTTGACACCTTACGAATATTAAAGGTGATGTCGCGCGTGGCGATAAAATTGTCATTCAGCCAGACGTCTACGCGGTAAACCCCGGGCGCCTGACCTGAAGTACTAAAACGGGATAAATCCGCAACCGCAGCAGGATCGCTTGAGAGGAAGGCAGGGTTGAAATAATAGTTTGCATCCGCGCTAACGGATGATAAGGCACCGAGCATGGCCAGTGTGAGAGGGGCCAAACGATGAATGACAATCCTTGTCTGATACTTACGACACTTCATTTTTCCTGCCTGCTTCAACGCGCTATGTTCGTGTTTTTTCGGGAACGTTATGCTCCAGGGCATGACTGAACAGGTGTGGTAGCACCAAAATCATTAACCGTCTGGAAACTCACCTTGCTCCCGCTTCCTGCCGGGAGATCAATGACCAGACTGTTCATGGGCGAAACCATTGTGTTTGTTAATTTCGCGCTTCCGACTTTGAGTTGAACCAGAGAAACGTAATAAGGCGATGGGTTTTTGATGGTCAGTTTGCCGTTAGCCAGCGCGCAACGCAGCGTCTTTGGCGCATCAATGGACGGCGTCGGTAACTTTTTAGGACGAATAAAAAGCTTAATAACGCTTTGGGTCGCAATCTGCAGCGTATTTCCCTGCAACTTGCTTTTATCGACCGCCGGGATGGCTTTACTGTTGAAAAAAAAGACGCTTTCTCTGTCCGTAGGCAGATCCGGTCCAGCGTACATTATTCGCACAGTGTTTTCTTTTTTTGGATGCATCACAAAAAGTGGGGGAGTAACAATAAAATCCTGAGATTTAGACTGGTCAGCATTTGCTACCCAGGATTGCACTAAAAAGGCATTGTTCTCGGAAGTATTCGTAACAGGCAACGAAATCTGCTTATCACCCTGCGGATAAATGATTCGCGTTGCGCCAAGGCCGATACCACCAGCGTGAGCCATAGTGAGCATTGAAGCGGCTAATAAGAAAGAATGAGTAATCAGCTGGCTGATAAAAGTTGCTGGAGTAATTCGTGTCATTTATATTTCACTTTCTTAAATATATAACTGAATACACAGGACACCGTATTTCGTTTAATCCTCTGTATTCAATACATATAAAAATGCGTGTTTACATTGAAAAAACCTCCTTCACACCGGGGCGTGAAGGAGGTTCAACAACCTTCCGTCCAGATCAGGAATAAACCATCTGGAAGGTTGCCGTAGACGCTACGTTACCCGGTGTTGCCGCGCCAGTTGCGATATAGTCAACGCTCAGTGGAATGATATTTTCACCGTTAATCAGACCGATCGCTGAAGACGTGGTTCCCAGGTCAAGTTTTTTACCGTCAGGGCCAAACAGTTGCAGAGCAACGTTCAGCGCAGACCCTGCACCCGCAGTATTCGCCATCGCACCCGGCTGAGTGGCATCCTGCTGGGCGTTAAAAATGACGGCAGCATTTTGGCTCACGGACGTGTCGCAGTCTTCCAGCTTGATGTGGAAATCTTCTTTCTGATTGGCCAGCATTCCGCTTTCAGTCAGTTTTACGGTACGAACCTGGCTAAGAATTACGGTCTGGTCGACGGAGTCTGCAGCGACTGAACACGCTGCATTCACAACCTGACCTACGAAGTTAACGGTACCGCCACTTACCGTTACCGTTGTGCTTTCCGCTTGTGCATTCATGGTTACAGCGCTTGCCATTGTGGCAGCAACAACCATTGCTAAGACATGCTTTTTCATACAAATCCTTTTAAATAAACAGTTCTCTGTCAAGTTGAAACAAAATTGTAAATACCTGAATCAAATAATGCTGGTTTAAAAAGCCATGATATACAGCATTATACAATAAATATGTTTCGCACATTCTCGTGATGTTCCGGGGAATTATTTTATGCGCTGATAAATATTATATCAATCTGTTGGTTTCTCATTTTAAATTAGAAATTCTAAATGTATTTTTAACTTTATCTTTATTAATTTTTAATATGAATTAGTACGGTAAATACTCGCCGCGGTGAAATTTTGCGGGTTTGTATCGCTGAGATTGATAATTGGAGTGTATTATTAAGCGTTGTCTTACAGTAAAGATTAAATATTTAATTTCGGGCTGAAATTACACGTCAAGGGAAGAGGCTATTCATTTTCATTATGGAATACTTGATTACAAATTGAAATGATTCGCGTCGGCGCTAACGTCACCTCTTCTTGCGAAAGCTGTACGGTCCGGGAATGAAGTCAATATCTGTCAACTCTGTTCCCGGACCGTACAAAAGAAAAGAGGAATAATTATATTTCTTCCACTTTTACCCGCAGCGCCACCAGCGCTTTATGCGCCGCTTTCAGCACCTGCTCACACTGCTCAATCGTCAACGTCAGCGGGGGTTCCACGCGGATGGTTTTTGAGTTGTTGAGCGTGCCGGCCACCAGCACCCGCTGGCGGAACATCTCGCTCGCGAAGCTGTAGCCGATTTCGTTGTCAACAAACTCAATGGCCATCAGCAACCCTTTGCCACGCGCATCCTGGATCAAATCCGGGAATTCACGGCCCAGTTGGCGGAAGCCGTCCAGCAGCATGTCGCCTTTTTGCTCCGCCTGCGCAGGCAGGTTTTGCTCCAGCAGCACGTTGATGGTCGCCAGCGCCGCCGCACAGGCCAGCGGGTTACCCCCAAAGGTGGTGGTATGCAGGAACGGATTGTCGAACAGCACCGAGAACACCTCTTCGGTAGCCACCGTTGCGCCAATCGGCATGACGCCGCCGCCCAACGCTTTCGCCAGGCACAGAATGTCCGGTTGAACGTTCTCGTGCTCGCAGGCAAACATCTTGCCGGTGCGCCCCATTCCGGTCTGGACTTCGTCGAGGATCAGCAGCGCGCCAAACTCATCGCACAGCTGACGCACGGCAGGCAGATAGCCCTGCGGAGGGAGGATGACGCCGCCTTCACCCTGAATCGGCTCCAGGATCACCGCCGCCACGTCATCGCCGGTTTTACGGCATTCGCTCAGTGCGGTGCGCATGGCGTGAATGTCACCGAACGGCACGTGGCGGAAGCCCGGCAGCAGTGGCATAAACGGTTTGCGGAACGTGGATTTCGCGGTCGCCGACAGTGCGCCCAGGGATTTACCGTGGAACGCGCCGCTGGTGGCGATGAAGGTGAATTTTCCGCGCGGCGACTGGTACGCTTTGGCGAGCTTAATCGCCGCTTCGACCGATTCCGTGCCGCTGTTGCTAAAGAAGCTGTATTTCAGTTTGCCGGGCGTTAAGGCCGCCAGCGTTTTCGCGAGCATGGCGCGAAGCGGGTCGAGCAGTTCCTGGCTATGGAGAGGTTGTTTCGCAAGTTGATTCTGTACGGCGGAAACCACAACTGGATTACGGTGCCCCACGTTGAAAATTCCAAAACCTCCCAGGCAATCGATAAACTCCTGTCCCTGGGTGTCGACAAGCGTGTTCAGACTTCCCGCTTGCCACTCTACGGCTCCGTAATCCCCGCCGGCGGTAACAGATTTGCGATACTCCAGAAACCCTGGATTGACATGCTCTTTAAAGTAATCGATGACCTCTCGGTTAAGTTGTTTCATCTCCTCATGATCAAGCGTTCGCTTCTCAATGAGATTCAGTGCGTGCGCGGTACAGGCAAGAGCCGAGGCGCTGGAAGGTAACCTGTTCAAAATGTGCTCCCGGGGATCGCGTATCACATGATACTGGTTTAAGTATTGCAGGGATTACGCCACTTCAGATGCCTTAACGAAAATCGGGATAAACGCCAGGTTAAAATAATGTTGCACAATATTTAATCATGCCGATAGAAGCCAAACGGGATTTAGCGGTACGGGGCAGAGAATATAAAGAAGGGGGTAAAAGCGCCGCTGCACTAAAGAAGTGCATACGCTGCGACTTAAGCGGGCATTAACGAGTCATGCTTTGTGGGTAATTTCTCTGCGAAAGTATTTGAAATCAATGGATTAAAAAATCGTACAAAAAGTATGGTTTAAGTCAAATCTGCGATCTCCATCAAGTTTAACAACTAAAGATAAATTGTTTACCGCCGAAAAAACAATGACCCACAAAATTAACATTCAAATAACCTGCAAGGGATGCACGCCATGTCCTCTCCAACCTATGTCACCCAGAATGAATATCCTCTGGACGATGACACCACCTTAATGTCTACCACAGACATCCACAGCTACATTACCCACGCCAACGACACCTTTGTGCAGGTGAGCGGTTACCAGCTCGATGAGCTGACGGGCCAGCCGCACAATATGGTGCGCCATCCCGATATGCCAAAAGCCGCGTTTGCCGATATGTGGTACACGCTGCAGCAGGGCGAGCCGTGGAGCGGGATTGTCAAAAACCGGCGCAAAAACGGTGACCACTACTGGGTGCGTGCTAACGCGGTGCCGATGGTGCGCCGCGGGCAGGTGACGGGCTATATGTCGATTCGCACCAGAGCCACAGCGGAAGAGATCGCCGCCGTGGAGCCGCTCTACCGGGCGCTGAACGACGGGCGCTGTAAAAAACGTATTCACAAAGGGCTGGTGGTGGGAAAGGGCTGGCTGGGCAAACTGCCGGCCATGCCGCTGCGCTGGCGCGTGCGCAGCGTGATGGCGGTGCTCTTTGCCGTACTCGCCGCCACGCTGGCCACGACCTCCGCAGGCTGGACGCCGCTCGCCGCGGCCGCGGTGGTGATGCTGCTGGGAACGCTGCTGTTTGAGCAACAGATTGTCCGCCCGATCGAGAATGTGGCGCGACAGGCACTGAAGGTCGCCACCGGCGAGCGCAATAGCGTGCAGCACCTGAACCGCAGCGACGAGCTGGGCCTGACGCTGCGCGCGGTAGGGCAGCTTGGCTTGATGTGCCGCTGGTTGATCAATGACGTGTCGAGCCAGGTGGTGAGCGTCCGTGACGGCAGCGACAGGCTGGCGCAGGGAAATGAAGATCTGAACGATCGTACGCGTCAGACCGTCGCGAACGTGCAGCAGACCGTCGCGACAATGAACCAGATGGCCGCGTCCGTTCAGAGTAACTCCGAAACCGCCGCCGAGGTGGACAAACTCTCCGTGGCCGCGAGCAGCGCGGCAACGAAAGGGGGAAATGCGATGCAGACCGTCGTTAAAACGATGGATGACATTGCCGACAGCACGCAGCGAATTGGCTCGATTACCTCTCTGATTAACGATATCGCTTTCCAGACCAATATTCTGGCGCTGAACGCGGCGGTTGAAGCGGCAAGGGCAGGCGAGCAGGGCAAAGGTTTTGCCGTGGTCGCGGGCGAAGTCCGTCATCTCGCCAGCCGCAGCGCCAGTGCGGCTAATGATATTCGTAAACTCATTGATGCCAGCGCCAGCAAGGTGCAGTCCGGCTCTGAGCAGGTACACGCTGCGGGCCGTACGATGGATGATATCGTTGTGCAGGTGAAAAACGTGACGCAGCTTATCGCCCAGATCAGCCACGCGACCTCCGAGCAGGCAACCGGGTTATCAGAGTTAACCCGTGCGGTGGCTGAACTTGACAGCATCACGCAGAAAAACGCCGACCTGGTGGAGGAGAGCGCGCACATTTCTGCCATGGTGAAGCATCGCGCCGGACGTCTTAAGGATGCGGTGACCGTGCTCCATTGAGTCAGCCATGTTCCAAAAAAGCCGTTTATACCATAAGGAATAAACGGCTTTTTATTTTTCCCATTGTGACTATTAATGTGGTTTATTGTTAATTTAATATTAAATAACTAAAGAAAGTGCCTCAGTTATTTATTCCTGCCTAAGTCAGTTCTTCAGAATCCTGTTTCAAAAATACCCCGTTTGACGGTCTGGTAACGATCGATGAAGCAATATTAATAGCCTACACCTATGCATTGTGAGGGTTATGAAATAAAAAAACGATCAAAGTCATAAAGTTAGCCAATCCGTTACCGATAACAGCGATCGTCTGAGAAATAATCACATCGATGGAGTAAATATGTTCTTACATGACGTAAAGATCGGCACGAAATTATTTCTGGCGTTTGGGTTCTTTATTGTCCTGATGGCGATCAGCGCAAGTGTGTCTTTGCTGAGCCTGAACCGGGCAAATAATGGGATGCAATCCATTATTACCCATGACTATCCGACCACGGTAAAAGCGAACCAGTTAATCGATAACTTCCAGGAATTTATTAGCACTCAACAGCTGATGCTGCTGGACGAGCAGGGTACTTACACGGGGCAATCTCAGCAGCGCCTGAAAGAGATCAGCGAGCATATTACGGTGATTCTGGGCGAGCTGAACAACGCCTTGCAGGATCAAAAGTCTCAGCAGGTGTTGGCGGATATCCGCAGCGTGCGCCAGCAGTATCTGGATTCGCGCTATCGTATTTTGCAGGCAGTGCAGAACAACAACCGTGCGGGCGCCATTCAGGAAATGATGACCACCACCCTTGCCGTGCAGCAGGCTTATAAAGCGAAGGTGAAGGAGCTGATTGCCATTCAGAACAGCGAGATGCAGCGTGCGGGTACGCAGGTGGAAGGGGATTTCAGGTCTAACCGTCTGCTGCTGATCCTGCTCACGCTCTTTAGCGTTGCGGCAGGCAGCCTGATTGGCTGGTTTATCGTGCGCGCTATCACCCGCCCGCTCGGTGAGGCGGTGAATTTCGCAAAAGCGATTTCAGAGGGCGATCTGACGGGCAGCATCACGCCACACGGCAAAGACGAAACGGGCTTGTTGCTGCATGCGCTGATGGAGATGAAGACGCGTCTGCTGGACATTGTGCAGCAGGTGCAGACCGGCTCGGAGAATATCTCCAGCGCAGCCGCGCAGATTGTCGCCGGTAACCAGGATCTGGCCGCACGCACGGAAGAGCAGGCCAGCTCCGTTGAACAGACTGCCGCCTCGATGGAGCAGATCACCGCGACGGTGAAAAATACCGCCTCGCATACCGGTGAAGCGACCAATCTTTCTGCCGATGCCGCCACGGTGGTCAAAAACAACGGTGAGATGATGAAGCAGGTGACCAGCAAAATGCGCCTGATTAACGAGACCTCCAACCGGATGTCCGACATTATCGACCTGATCGACGCCATTGCATTCCAGACCAACATTCTGGCGCTGAACGCGGCGGTGGAAGCGGCGCGCGCCGGTGAGCATGGCCGCGGCTTTGCGGTTGTCGCCGGAGAGGTGCGCCAGCTTGCCCAGAAGAGCGCGTCGTCTGCCAGCGAAATCCGGGAGCTGATTGAGAGCTCCACCAGCCAGACCCAGGACGGGATGAACCTGGTCGAAAAAGCGAGTGGGCTGATTAACGGCATGGTCGGCAACGTGGAGGAGATGGATGCGATCCTGCGTGAGATCCGTCAGGCCAGCCATGAGCAGACGGAGGGGATCTCGCAGATCAACAGCGCGATTGGCCTGATTGACGCCACCACCCAGCAAAACTCCGCGCTGGTGGAGGAGTCCGTCGCGGCGGCGGCATCGCTTAATGAACAGGCGAGGCACCTTAAAGAGCTGGTACGCGTCTTCCGCGTGAGCGAGCACGCACCGGCTTAATCCAGCTGGGAGATCTCCAGCGCCGCGCGGTCAATCACGCCGATAATCTGCTTAAGCTGCGCGTCGCTGAGCTCTCCCTGATTTACCTTCAGGTCCAGTACCGCTTTGAAGTTATCCAGCGCCCGCTTCATCTGCGGGTTTTTGCGTAGCTGAAAGCCGACGCTGCGCGCTTTGATACGCACCTGGATCTGTTCCAGCTGTTCCTGGTTTTCATCCAGCCAGCGTTGTCCTTCAGCGGTAATCGCAATGCGCTTACGCCCGTTTTCTTCTTCCGTAATGGTGATAAATGTCTGATCCTGCAGATAATCCAGGGTTGGATAGATGACGCCCGGGCTCGGGGTGTAGTTTCCCTGCGTCAGGTTCTCGATCTCTTTGATCAGCTCGTAGCCGTGGCTTGCGCTACGGGTCAGGATATCCAGAATCACCAGCCGCAGATCGCCGTGGCCAAAAAAGCGCGGTCGACGCCCGCCGCCATCGTGTTCGTGTCGCATAATATGCCCTTCATTTTGATATATCTAAACTATATCTAAGATATATTCAGATGCAATCTAAAAGATCTTGCATTTTTCCTTATTAGTAATCATTATCATTTGAAAATTGATTTAGATATATCGTATTCACCAGAAAAGGGTCTAAAAATGGCATCTACCCGTTATCCACAGCGTGTTCGTAATGACCTGCGTTTTCGCGAACTGACGGTGCTCCGCGTTGAGCGCGTCAGCGCGGGTTTCCAGCGCATTGTGCTAGGCGGCGAGGCGCTGGAGGGCTTTAGCTCCCGCGGTTTCGACGACCATACCAAAGTCTTTTTCCCGGCACCCGGGACGACATTTACGCCGCCGGTGGTCACCGATGAAGGCATCGACTGGGGTGACGGCGTGCGTCCGCAGGCGCGCGACTATACGCCGCTCTACGATGAGGCCCGTCATGAGCTTGCGTTGGATTTCTTCATTCATGACGGCGGCATAGCCAGCGGATGGGCGATACAGGCGAAGGTAGGCGATAAGCTGACCATCGGCGGCCCGCGCGGTTCGCTGGTGGTGCCGGAGGATTACGCCTGGCAGCTGTACGTGTGCGACGAGTCCGGCATGCCCGCGCTGCGTCGACGCTTAGAGAGTATTGCGCAACTGCCGGTTCGCCCGGATGTGCAGGCGGTCGTGACGGTTGGGGATGAATCGTATAAGGACTATCTGGCGCACCTGAGCGCATTCAACATCACCTGGGTGGTGGGCCACAGCGAGCAGGCCGTCGCGGACCATCTGGCGACGCTGACCGTTCCGGGGGACGATTACTTTATCTGGCTGACCGGGGAAGGGAAGGTGGTGAAAAGCCTGAGCCGTCAGTTTGATGCCGACGCCATTGACCCGCAGCTGGTGCGTGCCAGCGCATACTGGCACGCCAAATAATCAGGCTGCCGAATCCAGCTGCGCTTCGCTCACCTGATGTTCGAGCGAGGTGCGGACCTCGTGCAGCGCTTTCTCCTGCTGAGCAAAGTACGCTTCCATATTGCTCAGTGAGGAGACCAGCAGCCAGGACTCCTCTTTCTCCAGCTCCGCCAGCTCGTTCACTAAGGTGTCGATCTGCTCGCGGACCTGTGCCATTTTTTTGCGGATACGTTCCAGATCGTTCAGCCTGTCGCTGGCCATCAATGGCTCGAAGCCCTGCTGCAGGCGGGCCACCAGCGAGCGAATGGCTTTCACATCGCCGCGCTGCTTCGCCTGGTTAAGCTGCACCATCATGTTGTTGGCTTCTTCTTTCAGATCGTCCGCCACCAGATCCGGGTGGCAGAGCTTGCTCGCCTGTCGCCAGAGACGCTTGAGTTCGTTCTGGTCCTCTTGCGAAAGATACTTACCTTTGCGTAGCCGCACTTCGGCATCGTGATGCTGTTCGCGATACTTCTCGTACTCTTCGTTGGCCTCGTCGCGAGCCTGACGTGCAGGCTCCTCTTCGCGCGTTAAGCCGCTCTCCAGCTCCTGCGCTTCGGCCAACAGGTTGGCAATCAGATTGCTTTGCTGCTCCAGATGCTTACGCGCCTCGGCGGCCTGGACGGAGTCAGCCGGGAGATCGCGCCAGCGCTGGGTGAGCGTCGCCAGCACCTCTACCGCCTGCGCCATATAGTGCTGGCAGCGACGGTAATCCTCCTCGCGACGACGCGCTTCCGCCTGCTGACGACGCAGGTTCAGCTCCGCCAGCGTTTTTCGCAGGGCGAGGATCTGCTGCATCAGCGGCCCGAGGCGGGAGAAATAGAGATCGTTGAACTCATCAAGCTGCTGCACCCGCGCGTTGCGGCGGTCAATCAGATCGCGCAGACGCTCTTCCAGCGCCTTCAGCTCCAGCTTGCTGGCCGCCACCTGCGGATCGCGCCACGGGGTCACGGCGCGCTGGCCCTGCAGCCAGGCGGTGATGGCCGCCATGGCCGCGGTGTAGTTCTTCTCCTCAAGCGCCACGACGATTGCCTGTAGCTCATCGTCAAACGCTTCATTTTTCAGGCGTGTCAGCTGGCTCTGGATGATGTCGTCATCTTCCAGTTCAATGGCATTTTTAATGATTTCTAGCCGTTTGATCGGTGTGCTCATGATGCCTTTCGCTTTGGCGCTTAAGTATTTGAGTTAAGGTTAGTTGTTGTAAAAGCTACAGGAAATAATACACACGGATGATGATCGGCGCGATGGGGGATTTCTTTAGTTTTGCAGTTTGTGAGTAAAGGAACTGGAGGGTTTGAGTTTACGGTTCCCGCTCTGCCAGTGTTGCCACGCTTGAAGAGTGAGCCAACATTGGCGATTCGTTGTTCAAAGAGTATTAATAAACGCCTCAAAATACAACGGCACGCGCATTTTTATTACACTAAACCTAAATTTATTTTTTTTAGTTGACCTTTATATCTATGAGTGATTTGTTAATAGCATTCAGGGATGTTAATGCCTCGGGGTGTCTCTCTGAAAAATAAGCAAGGATATATATAAAGGTAACGGTATGCGATTTTTAAAATATATAATTATTCCAGCAATAGTGAGTCTTTCTGGCTGCAGTACTTTCTTTCCTGAGCCGAAAATGTACACGCCACCGCCGAGTAGCGAGGATGTCGCTAAGCTTCGTCTCATTGGGCCGCCGATGAGTTATGGCATCTATCAGTATGATAAATCTGGTAAAGAAACAGGTGGGTGGGTACTTAAGCACAATCGTTATTTGAACCCTTTCCTTGGGTCGACGAAAGATATTGGTCTCCCTAAAGTCACGGGGAAGAAATACGACAAAGACTATTTCGAAACGTTGATTGTGCCAGATGAAAAAACCACTATCCAGCACGCTTTATATCAGGGATGTAATGTATCGCTGACTTTCACGCCAGAAAAGAAAAAGATCTACGAAGGGCATATTAGCTATAGCGATAAAACGGGATATTGCGTGCTTTATATGAAAGAAGTCGCGCTTGATACCGTCAATGGCATTTATGTTGAAAAGGATTTTGTACAGTGAAAGCCATTAACTTTTTAGGTGTGGCGTTAGCCTGTCTCCTGAGCGCCTCATGTGCATCGAACTACGACGGAACCAAGGCGACAAGCCTGGCTCAGTATTCGGAAAAAGAGATAAAGCAGAAGCTGATCCCAGAGGTCACGACCCGCAAAGATGTGCTGATTGCTTTTGGCGTACCAGCAAATACGGCTGACTACAATAATACGCGCCACTGGGAGTATACGTCGCAGATCATCGATCGTCGTATCTATCTCATCATTCCTCTTAATCTGGATCGCAAGCAGCACCTGTCCGTCGATTTTTCTGACAAAGGAATTCTGACTTCTTACAACTACATCGAAAAATAGCATTTAAAATCAACCAAAAGGCTGGCGAATCTCGTCAGCCTTGAATTTAGTATCCTCAGCTTACTTCGCTATAGATCCCCACCACGCGTCCCACCGTTTTTATCTCGTCGATACCGCATTCAAAGGGAACCTTGCCGCCCGCCACGTGAAGTTTTTTCCCCGGCAGCAGCGTCAGATCGCGGATGCTGGCGGTGCCTTCAATCTCAACCAGCCACAGGCCGTCGGTTAACGACGCCTCTTTTTCGATAAAGTGCAGCTTCCCCTCTGCCCGGACGGCGATGCCGCGCGTCAGCGGTTTGCTAAAGAAAGCAGCGTCGATACTCAAAATGGAATTTTCTTCCAGCCTCCCGTCACTGAGTGTGAATGTCGCAACCGAAACGGGATCGCCCGGGGCGGGGTTTCCTGCAAACTGCGCACCCTGGCCGGTCATCAGCCAGCGAAGGCTGGCGCCGGTGTCCAGCGCACACTGAACCGCAAAGTCGTAAGAGATGGTACCGCGCGCGTAGCGGTTCTGAAGCGAGCTGGCGGCGATATTAAAGTGTCGGGCCAGCTGGATTTTCTGCGTGAAACCATATACCTGACAGATTCTATCGAGCAATTCTTCATTATTCACTTGAGAATCTAGTATCAAAATATATTCCTTTGGGTGTTTACTAATACTCATTTGGGTATTAGTATCATTACAAATTCGGGCAATCAGCGGAAGACGTTGGCAAACTGAGGCTAATGATTGCAGGCATTATCAAAATGGGAATCATGCAGCATGGCTTCCGAAATCGCAATCCTCAAACGGCGGAAAAAGCCGTGCTCTGCCCGTTTTGAACGCATTAGCGTGCATACATTTACGCGAGGGGAGATATGGCGATAGAAGCTGCCCGTGCAAGGGTTCCACTAAGCGTGGGGGCGCGTCTTAGCGGGCTTAACCACATCGCTGAACTGCGCGCCCGCTACGGGAGCGATAGCGGGAAAGAGCTGGCACGGTTTATGGCTGACATGCGCGATAAGCGCGATCCCTTTTTTGAGGAGAACAGCAGGGCGCTGGCCGCTCTCTTTTTCCTGGCGAGATTACCCGTCGCCCGTCATGAGTGCGATATCAGCGAGCTGACCACAGAGGAGAAAAGAGCGCTAATTACCGCGATGAATCATTTTCGTGCTGTTGTGAGTTTATTTCCTGAACGGCTGACCATGCCGTTGTAACCCAACCCAAAAACGAATGGCGTAAACCCGCCGGGCACCCTGTTGCCTGAATTTAAGGAGAACGCGTAATGCGACACAGTGAAAACCGCCCTTATCCGATCGGAAGTGAAGAACTGCAACGCCTGCTGATGGAGGCAAAAACAGAGGAACGATGCGCGCGCGCCCTTGCGGTCTCCCTGCGTCTGGAGGCGCTGGCAAGCCAGATCTACAAAACCGGCATGAGCGGAGAAGACGTTGCCGAACTGCTGTGCCACGAGGCGGCCCGCTACGAGCGTGAATCCCAGGAGCTGCACTGATGGCCGATTTTATCGATCTTGCCCAGGCGCGCGAGCAGGAAGACAGAGAGCGCCACATTAATAGCGCCCGCAGACGACCCGCATCGCCTTCGCGTTTCTTCTGCGAGGAGTGTGAGGCTCCAATACCGCAGGCGCGCCGTATGGCGGTGCCCGGCGTGGCCCTGTGCGTCACCTGTCAGGAGATCGCGGAGATGAAAAATAAACACGTCCGGGGAGGGTGAGTTGGCTACGTCATTCGCTTATCCGTGGAATGCACCGCGGTCGGCCATTGCCAGCCCTTATCTTACCCATGCCCAGCAGCAGCGTCGCGATCGCTTCTTCGCGACGCTGCTGCAGGCAAGAATGGCCCTCTCACAGCAGCCTGACTGCGTGCGTTTTGAGGTCTGGCGCGCCGTTGACGCCCTCGAACTGCATCGGGGCAATCCCCAGGCCAATGCCTTTTTTATCCGCTTCTGCAACAGGATATTGCCCCGCCTGCGGCGGGTCTCTGAACGCTATGCCTGCGCAGGTTTGCATGACGCAGTCTACCGAGCCGTGTTTAAAGGCCATTTCGATACCCAGCTTCTGCAGTACCTTGCCTCGCGAATGGTTGAACTGGTTGCCCGCTATAACCGTCTGCCGGATATGTCCCGCGCGGATATCGACCTGCTGGCCGGCGATATTGCCAGCTTTATTCGCGGCGAGCTGGCGAATATTAACGATGCTGAGATGGGTGAATACCAGACGCTGTACGTCTGGTATCAGCGCGCCGGACTGATCGCCCGACAGTTCAACGTGTCGCCTCCGCACTGGGAGCGGGTGTCGAAGACATTTTTCAACAAAGACGATGTTGCCGCTGCGGTGATGCGGATGTTTTCCGAGGCGTGGTGGCGCGGGCGTTTACGTCGGATCGCGGCTGCCTGGCGCGAGCATTTGCAGATTGCCCTCGGCAACGTCAGCAAAAAGAGAATGGCGTACGCGAGCAAACGCTGCGTGACCGAGTGGCGCGAGCAGAAGCGCCGCACCCGTGAATTTCTCAAGGGCATGGAGCTGGAAGATGAAGAGGGCAACCGCATTAGCCTGATTGAAAAATACGATAGCTCGGTGGCCAACCCGGCGATACGTCGCTGTGAGCTCATGACCCGCATTCGCGGGTTTGAAAATATCTGCCAGGCGCTGGGCTATGTGGGCGAATTCTATACCTTAACCGCCCCCGCGCAGTATCACGCCACCGTGAAATCGGGCTACCCCAACGCGAAGTGGAACGGGGCCAGCCCGGCGGATACGCAAGGCTACCTCACCCGGGTGTGGGCGCGCATCCGCGCAAAGCTGCACCGGGAAGGTCGCCGTATCTTTGGTATCCGCGTCGCGGAACCCCATCACGACGGTACGCCCCACTGGCACATGCTGATGTTTATGCGGCCGGAAGACGTCGAATGCGTTCGCCGGATTATAGGGGACTACGCCCGGGAGGAGGATGCCGCTGAGCTGCAGAGCGAAAGCGCCAGACAGGCTCGCTTTCACGCGGACGCGATCGATCCGCAGAAAGGCAGCGCTACCGGCTATATCGCCAAATACATCTCAAAGAATATCGACGGCTATGCGCTCGATGGCGAGACCGATAACGAAAGCGGCGGCCTGCTGAAGGAGACGGCGTCCGCCGTATCGGCCTGGGCAGGGCGCTGGCACATTCGCCAGTTTCAGTTCATCGGCGGCGCGCCGGTAACGGTCTACCGCGAGCTGCGCCGACTGGCAGACGCAGAGACCGCGCGTGGTCTGAGCGTCGAGTTTGCTGCCGTCCATGAAGCTGCCGACGCCGGTGACTGGGCGGGTTACGTCACTGCACAGGGCGGCCCGTTTGTGCGTCGCGATGATTTACAGGTGCGCACGCTGTATGAGCCGGGTACCGGGTTTAACCAGTACGGCGAAGAAACGGTCCGCATCCGCGGCGTGTACGATTCCGCCGTCGGCGCGGGCAGCCCGGTTTTAACCCGGCTCACGCAGTGGAAAATTGTGCCGAAGCGGGCCCAGGAGCCTGAGGATGTATCTGCGCCTTCTCGGAGTTCTGTCAATAACTGTACGCTGAGCGATCTCTCTCAACCCCTCAACCGGCGTGCGAGACGGGCATTAACCGAGCGTATTAAGCGCATCCGGCCCGGCGCAGCGGCGCCCTTTGTCTTCGAGCGGGATCCGCAGAACGGGGTCCCGGAGAAGGTGATTGATGAAGTTCGGCTCGCCACCGGAATCGCCATCAGCCGCGCAGAGGCCCTGCATCTTATGGCGGGTGGCGTAAGCCGCTTTAATGACAAATGGTGCAGAGGCGCAGCTGACGGATCGCTCTTTCCGGCAGCGCGTTCTTATCAGCATAAGGCGCGGAAAATCCTTGAACGTATTGGGCATTTATCGGATCTGTTCGCTCTGAGAGCACGCTAATCTCCATCGATATCATGCACATACCGTGAAGAGTTCTGATTTTTCGCTTCACTCTTTTTATGAATACGTGATACTGTATGTTTATACAGTATCTCGTGGTGGAGGTTGTGTGGACAGAGAGTTGAACGAGCAGGTCATGATTGAACGCGTCGAGATGATTGCTCGACTGACGACAGAAGGAACATGTCAGGAAAGAGATCGTGAGATTGCCCTGAATTTGATTGCTGAGATTGCGCGGGGAAATTTAATCAAAAACAACGCGTTTACCGTTGTTTTCTCAGCATCGCCTGTTCCGGAACGCATCAAAAAAGAGGGTAACGTTCGGGTGAACATTACGCTTGATAAAGACCAGCAGATTGGCCATGGCGTCGTCGAGGCCTTCCAGAACGAACTGACCCGCCGAATAAGATCCCTGTTCCCGTCATCGCGGGTGACCGTGAAAATAGGATCGATGACGGGAGTAGAGCTCCAGGGGCTCGAAGGAGAAGCCGATCGCGAGATGCTGGATAATATTCTCCGGGAAGTCTGGGAAGACGAGAGCTGGCGCTAGCCCAGCATCATTACCCGAATGCACGCCCTCATTCTGATTTTGCGCTTTCGTTGACCCACGCTTCGCTGCTTGTGGACGGTCTGTTGTGTCCGCGATTGTCCATCCGTCAGCGATAGCGAAAAGGCCGCCAGCCCGGGAAACTCTACAGTACCTGGTAACCGGATGTTGGGAGCGTCTGATGAAGATCTATGCAATGCAGGGGGACACGCTTGATGCCGTTTGCGCCCGCTATTATGGGCGCACGGCTGGCGTCGTAGAAGCCGTTCTGAAGGCCAATCCTGGCCTCGCGGAGTCAGGCGTTATCTTGCCTCACGGCACGCCGGTAGAGATGCCGGAGGTAAATAGCGCCCCCACCAAAGAATCCGTAAATCTATGGGACTGAGCCTGGAGAAAATCACCACGTTTATCGCCTACTGGCTGGCCGTGGCGCTGGCCTGGTTCGGGGCGATGTCGCCTGAAAAGGTCGCGCTGTACGTGGGGAGTGTTTGCGCCATTTTTACCGCACTGACGAACTACTGGTTTAAGCGAAAAACCTGGCGCTATCTCCAGTCGCTGGGCCTCGATAAGAAGAGCATTCGTGAACTCAATCATTAAGCGTTGCAGCGTCGCCGGCGTGCTGGCCCTGGCTGTGCTGATGCCCGATTTTCGTTTACTGAAAACGTCCCCTGAGGGGCTGGCGCTGATTGCCGATCTCGAAGGATGTCGCCTCTCGCCCTACCGGTGCAGCGCTGGGGTATGGACGTCAGGCATTGGCCACACGGCAAACGTTGTGCCGACGCGGGACATTACCGAGCGTGAGGCCGCGGTAAATCTGGTTGCTGATGTACTCAACGTTGAGCGACGACTGGCGACGTGCGCGCCGGTGGAGATGCCGCCGCGGGTCTACGACGCGCTGGTGAGTTTTACCTTTAATGTTGGCGCAGGCGCCGCCTGCCGTTCGACTCTGGTGTCTTTTATTAAGCGTAAACAGTGGTCGCAGGCGTGCGAACAGCTTACCCGCTGGGTGTACGTCAACGGCGTCAAAAATACCGGTCTGGAAAACCGCCGTGTCCGCGAAAAGGCCTGGTGCATGAAGGGGCTGCCATGAGAGTCCTCATGCTGATGCTGGCCGGGCTGCTGGCGATCGCGCTGTGGCTTCGTCATGACAACCAGACCCTGTCCCGTTCCTTAGCCACGGCCAACCGGGTCGCCAGCGAACAAAAAAATGCCCTCGCCACGCTCAACCATCAGCTGTCCCAGTCGCAACGGATGGCCAGAGCAAACGAAAACGCCCAGGTCAGGCTCCGTGAAGAGCTTGTCGCTGCGGGTGAGGAGAGGGCAAGACGGGAAGCGACTATCGGGAGATTACTCAATGAAAATGAAGCGTTACGCCGCTGGTATACCGCTCAGTTGCCTGATGCTGTCCGCAGGTTGCACACCCGCACCGCCTGCGCCTCCGCAGCCCATTGTTTACAACGCCTGCCCGAAGGTGAGCCGCTGCCCGATGCCGGGAAGCGAACCCGCCACTAACGGCGATCTCAGCGCCGATATTCGCAGGCTTGAGTACGCCCTTATCGCCTGCGCGCTGCAGGTTGAAACCATTAAAGACTGTCAGGATAAACTCGATGCACAAACTCAAGAGCCTGCGTCAGGCATTAATTGACGCGATCCCCCAACTGAATGCCAACCCGGAGCGCCTGCAGATGTCGGTCGGCAGCGGCAATATAGACGCCCGTCTTGCCTCCTCGCTCTCCTTTGAAAAACGGTATGTGCTGAACGCGAAGGTTAGCGGTTTCACGGGCGACAGCGAGGGATTTTTTGTTCCGGTACTGGCCTGGCTGCGGGAAAACCAGCCGGACATTTTTACCCTCGATGACGGACGCAAAAACGGATATACCTTCGCGATCGTCTTAAACGATGACGCTACGATGGATATCAGCATCAGCATGCAATTAACCGAGCGCATTCTTGTTTCCGAGGAACAGGGCGTTCTGCACGCGACCTATTCCCCGGAGCCGCCGCTGCCGGAGCCCGTCACGCGTCCGAAGGCGTTGTACATCAACGGTGAGCTGGTCAGCCAGTGGGAGGACTAAGCTCCCCACGCTGAAGGCCGCCAGCCGCCAGCTGTCTGGACCGCTTGTTGTATCATCCCGCAGAAAACCCCGTCTCGTTGCTGCCGTTCCTCCTGAACGGCATTCTCTTCTCATGAATACATTAACTTCCATGCACGGTATCGCTCGCGCGATCCGCAATCTGATTCGTATCGGTGTTGTGACCGACGTTGACCTCAACAGAGGGCTTTGTCGTGTCCAGACCGGCGGGATGAAAACCACCTGGCTGAACTGGCTAACCTGCCGTGCGGGACGTTCGCGCGTGTGGTGGGCCCCTTCCGAGGGAGAGCAGGTGCTGCTGCTGGCCATCGGCGGTGAGCTGGATACCGCCTTTGTGCTGCCCGGCATTTTCTCTGATGACCATCCGGCGCCGTCCGGGTCGCCTGACGCGTTCCACGTCGCGTTCCCTGACGGCGCGGTGATCGAGTATGAACCCGGACGCGGGGCGCTGACGGTTTCAGGTATTAAAACGGCCGACATTTCCGCTTCTGAATCGCTGACCGCCACCGTGCCGGAAGTGCGGGTGATCTCAACGTCCCGCATCACGCTGGATACGCCTGAAGTGGTGTGTACCAACAAGTTAATTACCGCCTCGCTGGAAGTGCAGAAGGGCGGGGTGATGACCGGAAATATTGAGCACTCCGGCGGTAAATTGACCTCCAACGGGGTGCAGGTGGACAACCACGCGCACGGCAGTGTGCAAAGCGGCGGAAGCTGGACTAAGGGGACACAATGACGGTGCGTTACAGGGGAATGAACAGGCAGACCGGGCTAAGCCTTTCAGAGGCTGACCACATCCGGCAGAGCGTGCGCGACATTCTGGTTACGCCGATTGGCTCGCGGGTCATGCGCCGGGATTACGGCTCACTGCTGGCGGCGATGATAGACAGGCCGCAGAGCCCGGCGCTGCGCCTGCAGATCATGGCCGCCTGTTATTCCGCCATCCAGAAATGGGAGCCGCGGATAAGCCTGACGGCCATCACTTTCGAACGTTCGGAGAACGACGGGACGTTGTATGTCGATATCACCGGCACGCGCCCGACCTCTGGACAATCCTTTTCTATCACCATTTCACTGAGTTAAACGCTATGGCTATTGTTGATCTGAGCCAGCTCGCCGCGCCTGATGTCGTGGAGGAGGTGGATTATGAAACGCTGTTGGCAGAACGAAAGGCCACCTTTGTCTCCCTCTATCCGGAAGAGGAGCGAGAGGCGATTGCACGGACGCTGACGCTGGAATCCGAGCCGATTGTGAAGCTGCTGCAGGAGAATGCCTACCGGGAAGTCATCTGGCGCCAGCGCGTAAACGAGGCTGCACGGGCGGTCATGTTGGCCTATGCGGCAGGCCACGACCTGGACCAGATCGGGGCAAACGCGAACCTTGCGCGTCTTACGATTACCCCTGCCGACGACACCACGTTACCGCCCACTCCGGCTGTGATGGAGTCCGATACCGACTTTCGTCTGCGCATCCAGCAAGCGCCGGAAGGGCTGAGCGTGGCCGGTTCGACGGGCGCGTATCAGTTCCATGGCCGCAGTGCAGATGGTCGGGTGGCTGACATTTCCGTCATTAGCCCACAGCCCGCAAACGTCACGGTTTCCGTGCTCTCCCGGGAGAATAACGGCGTAGCGTCTGAGGAACTGCTCGCCGTTGTTCGCAATGCGCTGAACGATGAGGACGTCAGGCCCGTCGCCGACCGCGTGACCGTCCAGTCGGCCAACATTGTCGACTACAGCATTGAAGCATCGCTTTTCCTTTTTCCCGGCCCCGAAAGTGAACCAGTACTCAATGCGGCAAGAGCCCGATTACAGACCTACATCACGGCTCAGCATCGGCTGGGACGCGATATCCGCAAGTCAGCCATTTACGCTGCCCTTCACGTGGAAGGGGTGCAGCGGGTGGAACTGACCGCACCCGCGGCTGACATCGTGCTTGATGAAACTCAGGCCTCCTGGTGCAGCCACTACAGCGTAACCGTGGGGGGAAACGATGAGTAATGCCCGCCTTTTACCGGTCGGCTCATCGGCGCTTGAGGTCGCCGCGGCGCGCGCCTGTGCGGACATCGAAAATACGCCGGTTCCGCTGCGCCATCTCTGGAATGCGGACACCTGTCCGGCGAATCTGCTGCCCTGGCTGGCGTGGGCGTTTTCGGTTGACCGCTGGGATGAGAACTGGCCGGAGGCCACCAAACGGGAGGTGATCCGCGCCGCGTGGTTTATTCATGCCCACAAGGGAACGATAGGCGCTGTACGTCGCGTGGTGGAGCCGCTTGGCTATCTGATTAATGTTACCGAGTGGTGGCAAACCAACGATCCGCCCGGCACCTTCCGCCTTGATATCGGCGTACTGGACACGGGCATCACCGAGGAAATGTATTACGAAATGGAGAGGCTTATTGCTGATGCAAAGCCTGCCAGCCGCCACCTTATTGGCCTGAATATCATCCAGGACATTCCGGGTTATCTCTATACCGGCGCCCTGAGCTATGACGGCGACATCATCACGGTTTATCCCGGATAAGTGAGAGCACAATGACAGTAAAATATAAAACGGTTATCACCAAAGCCGGTGCCGAAAAACTGGCTGCCGCGACCGTCCCGAACGGCAAGAAAGTCAATTTTACGGCGATGGCCGTGGGTGACGGTGGCGGCACATTGCCGGTTCCTGATGCCGGGCAGACGAAGCTGGTTAATGAAGTCTGGCGCCATGGGCTGAATAAAATTAGCCAGGACAATAAAAAGCTTAACTATGTAATCGCGGAGCTTCTCATTCCTCCCGAAGCGGGTGGTTTCTGGATGCGTGAGATGGGGCTTTACGATGACACCGGTACGCTGATTGCCGTCGGCAACATGGCGGAAAGTTACAAACCATTACTGGAGCAGGGATCGGGCCGTGCACAGACCGTGAGAATGGTGATCATGGTCAGTGATATCGCCTCGGTCGAGCTCTCGATAGATACGTCTACGGTGATGGCGACCCAGGAGTACGTTGATGAGAAGCTTGAAGAGCATGAGCAGTCTCGCCGTCATCCCGATGCCACGCTAACGGCTAAAGGATTTACGCAGCTCAGTAGTGCGACTGATAGTGTGTCTGAAACGCTGGCCGCAACGCCGAAAGCGGTTAAGGCTGCCTACGACCTTGCCCGTGGTAAGTATACGGCTCAGGATGCGACTACCGGACAAAAGGGGATTGTTCAGCTTAGCAGTGCAACCGATAGTGCGTCTGAGGCCCTTGCTGCGACACCCAAGGCTGTGAAAACGGTTAGTGATGACCTCATTAAACTCAGGAATAGCCAGGGTACCGCTGCGACCAAAAATGCCCAGGAGGCGCCTGACGATATAACTCCTGGTCGGCTGCTGGTTAATGGTGGTGCAGTAGCTATCAGATCTGTATCTGCAAGAGCCGGTACGGGACTTTCAAATGCCGATGCTCTGCCGCCCAACTCGGTGAGTTTTTGTTATTCGAATGCAACCAATTCGCCAGGTTATGAGGCGACGATTCTTGATGTCGGCGGGCTGGGCGGTTACCGGGTTCAATACGCTGCATCTTATAGCGATGGTGGGAAACAGCTTAAATTCCGTGCGCTTAATGGTGATAATAGTACGTGGGGAGGTTGGCAGACGATTTATCATACCGGTAATAAGCCCAATGCTGTCGATGTTAATGCGGTATCAGCCTTTGGCGGAGATTATAACGGTACCTTCAGATTTGGCAGGGTAGGAACGGTACCTACTGAAAGGAACTCTTCAGTTCTTATTAGCGCTCAGCCAGGAGGACCCGGCGGGATTGTTTCTGGCGCTATATTCGAATGGTACGATAATTCGATGGCTATCGGCCTGACGAGGGGGGGGGGCACCGATGCTACTGGATTTGCTATATGGCTCAACAATCGTCTTCTGGCAACAGTTGCTCCAGATGGAGCGATTGCGAGTAGTGGAAATATCTACTCAGGACAAGGAGTATTTGAATCAGGCGGAGCGGTTCGAGTTTATTCATCAAATAACCCACCCCCACAACAAGATTTAAGCCCTTATGCACGACAGGACTGGACACTGCAATACTTTGTCCGTGATGTTGCTATGGGGGCTGAGGGGGCATTCACGATAGTAAGAAATGCCTGGCAGCGTGTGCCTCCAGGATGTGCCATGACAGGCTATAACTTTGAAGGCGATAACCCAGGCGGCGATACGATTTTCTACCGCCCAATTCAGAAGTACCTGTCTAATATCGGATGGATTACTGTAGGTCATACAGCATGATTACACTTAAAAATTTCGTTCAATATGAACCAGAATATAAAGACTTTATGTTTAACGCAATTTTCCTTCAGTCAGAAGAAGGGCTGGATTGGTATTATCATATGTCCCGCTTTCAGCCCGATAGTTTGAAAATATGCTACGACAAAAATAATGTCATTCGTTCTTTTAGCGAACAGG
The DNA here is from genome assembly GCF_043972695.1 of Enterobacter quasiroggenkampii. Classification (NCBI taxonomy): domain Bacteria; kingdom Pseudomonadati; phylum Pseudomonadota; class Gammaproteobacteria; order Enterobacterales; family Enterobacteriaceae; genus Enterobacter; species Enterobacter quasiroggenkampii. The sequence goes on along the minus strand of NZ_CP143745.1, from coordinate 4,638,191 downwards.
TAGATCGGCTTTTTCCGCTGGGTATGTCAGTTTCAGAAGTTGACCTAACAGACGTGCCTGAAGGTCTTAATATATACGGCGAGTGGATGTGGAATGGCACTGAAATTATTCCACGCCAGTTGAGTCGTGAGGAATTGATTCAACAGGCGGAAACCAGAAGAAGTGAATTACTTGCCGAAACTTCAGATATTATTGCCCCACTCCAGGATGCCTCCGATCTTGGCATTGTAACAGATGAGGAAGCTGCCTCGCTGTTACTCTGGAAGCGCTATCGGGTGATGCTAAACCGGCTGGATCTCAGTACTGCCCCAGCTATCGAGTGGCCTGAACGCCCCGCCTGACTCCCAAACCCTCCATCCGGAGGGTTTTTCGTTTGTTGTGTAATCCTTTCCCCAACCCCAATACGTCGCATCAATCACGCACTCCACAGACAATAGCCTCACCACTAAACGAAGGAGTTAACCGGATGGGCGACTATCACCACGGCGTGGAAGTTATCGAAATCAACGATGGCACCCGCACCATTTCCACCGTCTCGACGGCAATCATCGGTATGGTCTGTACGGCCAGCGATGCTGACGACAAGACATTTCCTTTAAACGAGCCCGTGCTCATTACCAACGTGCAAACTGCGATTGCGAAAGCCGGCAAGGCGGGGACGCTGTCCGCTTCTCTGCAGGCGATTGCTGACCAGTGTAAACCGGTTGTCGTTGTTGTTCGTGTGGCTGAAGGCGCCGCTGAAACCCCGGAGGAGGCGCGCAAACAGACCGTTTCCAACATCATCGGTACTACCGATGAAAACGGTAAATATACCGGCCTGAAGGCGCTTCTCACGGCGAAAACGGTAACCGGCGTTAAGCCACGTATTCTCGGCGTGCCGGGGCTGGATTCTCAGGAAGTGGCAACCGCGCTGGCCGCGATGTGCCAGAGCCTGCGCGCGTTCGGCTATGTCAGCGCATGGGGATGTAAAACCATTTCTGAGGCGATCGACTACCGCAAAAACTTCAGCCAGCGCGAGCTGATGGTTATCCACCCTGATTTTCTGGCATGGGATACCACCACGAACGCAACGACGACGGCCTGGGCAACCGCTCGCGCGCTTGGCCTGCGCGCCAAAATCGACCAGACCATCGGCTGGCATAAAACCCTGTCAAACGTTGGCGTCAACGGCGTCACGGGCGTAAGCGCTTCTGTCTCCTGGGATCTGCAGGAACAGGCTACCGATGCGAACCTGCTTAACCAGGCGGGCGTCACCACGCTGATTCGCAACGATGGCTTCAAATTCTGGGGTAACCGTACCTGCTCTGACGACCCGTTATTCGTCTTTGAAAACTACACCCGTACCGCGCAGGTGCTGGCCGATACCATGGCGGAAGCGCACGCGTGGGCGATGGATAAACCCATCACGCCAACGCTTATCCGCGACATCGTTTCCGGTATTAATGCCAAGTTCCGCGAGCTGAAAACCAACGGCTATATCGTCGACGGCTCCTGCTGGTATGACCCTGAGTCGAACGACGCAACCACCCTGAAAGCGGGGAAACTGTATATCGATTACGACTACACCCCTGTCCCGCCGCTGGAAAATCTGACCCTGCGCCAGCGCATCACCGATACCTATCTGGCAGACCTGTCAGATTCGGTTAATAGCTAAGGAGCTAAAGCATGGCGTTACCACGCAAACTTAAATACCTGAATATGTTCAACGATGGCCTGAGCTATATGGGCGTTGTTGAGTCTGTGACCCTACCGAAGCTTACCCGCAAGCTGGAGAAGTATCGTGGCGGCGGTATGCCGGGCTCGGTCTCTGTCGATCTCGGTCTGGATGATGATGCCCTGGCGCTGGAGTGGACTGTTGGCGGTCTGCCGGACGCCGCGCTGTGGGCGCAGTACGCTTCTCCGGGCGCGGACAGCGTGCCGCTGCGCTTTACCGGCTCTTTCCAGCGTGATGATACCGGCGAAATCTCCGCCGTCGAAATCGTCATGCGCGGCCGTCATAAAGAGTTTGATGGCGGCGAGAACAAGCAGGGCGAAAGCGGCACCACCAAGATGTCCACCGAGTGCGCGTACTACCAGCTGACCATTGATGGCAAAGAGATCATCGAGATCGACATCATCAACATGGTGCTGAAAGTCGACGGCGTCGATCGTCTGGCTGAACACCGTAAGGCCATCGGCCTGTAATCCTTTAACCGGCCGGGATAGCCGGCCGGTAAGCTAACTTTCAGAAGAGTAATGAAATGGAAAATAGCAACGAGAACGCCATGAACGACAGCTCATACATCGTCACGCTTGATAGCCCCGTTCAGCGCGGCGAGCAAAAAATTGAACAGGTGACGGTCTCCAAACCGAATGCCGGGACTCTGCGTGGGATCTCGCTGGCCTCGCTGGCGCAATCCGACGTTGATGCCCTGATCAAGGTGCTGCCGCGAATGACCTCGCCGGCTCTGACCGAGCATGAAGTTGCGCGTCTGGATGCCTGCGATCTGCTCTCTTTTGCCGGTAAGGTGATCGGTTTTTTGTCACCGGCTTCGGCTCGCTGAGATTTCCCGAAAATCTGTCGGTCGACGATCTGATGGCGGATATCGCGGTGATTTTTCACTGGCCGCCGTCAGAACTGTACTCCCTTAGCGTGACCGAACTCCTCTTATGGCGCGAAAAAGCGCTGCAGCGAAGCGGAAACCACCATGAGTAATAATGTCAGTCTTCAGGAACTGCTTAAGGCAGTTGATCGTGCAAGCCGACCGCTTAACGCTCTTCAGAACGCCAGCCTGACTCTCGCGAGCGATATCCATGATTCGCAGACGGCGCTGGGGGCGCTCGACGAGCAGGCGGGTCGTATTAACGGCTTCAGAAAAGCAAATGCCCAGCTCGCCACGACGGAGCAGTCGCTTGCTCAGGCGAAACAGCAGGCGGCGGCGCTGGCGTTGCAGTTTAAAAACACACAAAACCCTACTCAGGCACAGGCTGATGCGCTGTCCGCAGCCCGAAAATCGGCAGCCAACCTCAAGCTTGAGTACAACAGCTTACGTTACTCGGTACAGCGTCAGCGGACTGAACTCGCTCAGGCGGGAATCAACACGCGAACGCTTTCGTCGGATGAGCGTCGTTTAAAAAGTCAGATCGGCGAAAAAACGCAGCAGCTTAACCGACAGCGGGATGCGCTGGCCCGCGTCAATCAGCAGCAGGCGCAGCTGAGTACCGTTCAGAATCGCTACGAGTCAGGCAAACGCGTAGCCACGCGGGTGCATCAACTGGCTAACGCGGGCGTGGGCATGGCCAAAGCGGGCTTTGATCAGACGTCCCGGTTTATGGCGCCTGGCATCAGTTTTGAAAAACAGATGTCGACTATTCAGGCAAGCCTTGGTCTGGAGAAGGGCGACGCCCGGCTTGAGGCCATTCGCCAGCAGGCGCGGGAGGTCAGTGCCAGGACCGGAGTACCCGCAGATACGGTCGTCCGTGCACAAACCGAACTGGCTCGTTCAGGCTACGACGCCGATGGGGTTATTGCTGCCACTGTACCCACGGTTAACCTCAGCCTGGCGGGGAATGTCGACGCGGCTAAAGCGGCCGATATGATCGCCAGCACGCAGGCCGCCTATAACCTGACCGATACGGATGCGGGACGCATCGCAGATTTACTTACCCGCGGGTTTACCTCTTCGAACACCAGTCTCGTTGAGATGGCGGCGGCCGTCACCTCCGCTGCGCCCGCTGCGGATGCGACCGGTATGGGTCTTGAAGAGACAATCGCGCAGCTTGGCGTTCTGACGGAAAAGGGAATGAACGGTGCCGCCGCCGGGGACGCGCTCAGCGCGATGCTGCGACAGCCACAGGCTCCGGATGCACTGCGTTCAGCCGCGGGTAACGGCGCGCTTGATAAAAAACGCCAGCAGTTGCAGGGGGCAACAGGCAGTTCCGCGCTCGTGGCTTCCGTGCAGACCGACAATCTTGACGGCGATATCAGCAAATTCCAGGCCGCGTGGAGCGGGCTGAAGATTGACGTATTTGATAAAGCAGATGGCGCTTTGCGCAACCTGATAACAACCGCAACCGGCTGGCTTGGCACGGCCTCCCTGTGGGTGAATGCCAACCCTGAGCTGACGCAGACCCTTGCCAGCATTGTTGTCGGCGCGCAGGCATTTGCTGGGGTACTGGGTGGCGTAGGCACGGTTATTGGTCCGGTTCTGACGGGCATCAATATGGTTATTACCGCGGCCGGGATGTTAGGAACGATATTCAGCGTGGTGGGCGGCGCCATCATGACGGTGCTGGGCGCCCTTAGCTGGCCGGTGATAGCCCTTGGCGCGGCGATTGCCGCCGGTGCTTTGCTGATTTTCAAATACTGGGAGCCCATCAGCGCCTTCTTTGGCGGGGTGATGGAAGGGCTTTCAACGGCTTTCGCACCGCTGGGTGCGCTGTTCTCACCGGTGATGGCGGTATTTGACGCTATCTCGGAGAAGCTGGGCGGTATCTGGCAATGGTTCACCGACTTGATTACGCCGATCAAGGCGACGCAGGAAACGCTGGATGGCTGTAAAAACGCTGGCGTGATTTTTGGACAGGCGCTGGGTGATGCGTTAATGGCACCGCTTAATCTCTTTAACAGCCTGAGCGGCAAGGCCAGCTGGCTGCTGGAGAAACTCGGTCTTATCAAAAACGAGTCGGGTAATCTCGATGCCGCGGCGGCAAAAGCAGACGCGACATCCTCTCCTGCGGGCAGTTCGTCCATTCCGGTGGCGGGGATCTCTGGCGTCGGCCAGGGGTATCAGCCAACCCTCGTGCCGGGAGGACGCTCTTACGTTGATCAGAGTAAAAGCGAATATCACATCACGCTGCAGGGGGGCACGGCCTCCGCAACGGATCTGACGCGTCAAATCCGGGAGACAATAGATAGCATTGAACAGGATAAAGCGAGACGGCAGCAATCCAGCTTAATGTATGGTTGAGGAGAGATAAAATGTTAATGGTGCTGGGTCTGTTTGTCTTTGAACGACGAACCTTACCCTATCAGACAATGCAGTTTACAAAGGATTACCGCTGGGTGTCCAACGATCGGATCGGGAAACCTAAAGCCTGGCAGTACCTTGGCGAAGGCGAGACATCTTTTACCCTCTCCGGACTGCTTTACCCTGAGCTCACGGGAGGGCGGCTTTCCCTCAAGGCGGTTGAGCTGATGGCGAATGAGGGGCGGGCATGGCCGTTGATAGACGGTACCGGCATCATTCACGGCATGTTTATCATTGAAAAAGTCACGCATACGCATTCGGATTTTTACAGTGACGGTACCGCCCGAAAAATTAATTTTACGCTGGAACTGAAACGCGTGGACGAATCGCTGATGACGATGTTTGGCGATCTGAGAACCCAGGCCGAAGAGCTGGTGACGAGCGCACGTAATAGCATTGGAGGGCTGGTGGGATGATCACCGAAATGAATATCCGGGCGGGTGGGAAAATCGCCCCTGATTTTATGCTTAAGCTTGACGATCGCGATGTCACACAGAATTTCAGCCACCGTCTTATCAGTCTGAGCATGATCGACAAACGTGGGCTGGAAGCCGATCAGCTGGATATTCAACTGGATGATTCCGACGGGCTACTAGACTTGCCGGCCCGGGGGGCAAGGCTCTCCTTATGGCTGGGATGGGAGGGAACCCCGCTCGAGGAGAAAGGGGACTTTACGATTGATGCGATTCAATTCCGGGGCGCGCCGGACACGCTGACCATCCGGGGATTCAGCGCAGATTTTCGTGGAAAGCTAAACGTGCGGCGCGAACAGTCGTGGCATGACACGACGATTGGCGCGATAGTTGATACCATCGCTCAGCGTAACCAGTTGACCGCAAGCGTCGCGTCGGGGCTTGCATCCATCGCCATCTCTCATATTGACCAGTCTCAGGAGACAGACGCGGCGTTCCTCTCCCGACTGGCTGAACGTAATGGAGCATTTGTTTCAATCAAAGCCGGGAAGATTATCTTTATGAAAGCGGGCCAGGCCGTGACGGCCAGCGGCACGCCGATTCCCTTAATGATGATTGAGCGTGGGGATGGCGATAAGCACCTTTTTTCCGTCGCTGACCGTGAAAATTATTCCGGCGTGACGGCCAAATGGCTGCAAACGCGCGACCCAAAGCAACAAAATCCTCAATTGAGTATTTCACGTCAATCAGGGGGGCAGCCGACAGAAGCACTGCAGCACCCGGATGCCGTCGCACCAGTAGCGGAAACAGGAGGCAAGGAGCAGAAGCCGCAAGAGAGGCTGGTGGGATCGGCGGAAAACGTATTTGAGCTTACCACGGTTTATGCCTCTGAAGAGCAGGCGCTCAGGGCCGCAGAGGCGAAGTGGCGCGCGCTTCAGCGGGGAACCGTAGAGTTTTCCATCCAGCTTGCCCTGGGACGCGCCGATCTGTTCCCAGAAACGCCGGTGCTGGTAAACGGTTTTAAACGCGTCATCGACGAGCAGGCGTGGATCATCAGCGAAGTGGTGCATACCCTCAACGATAGCGGATTTACCACGCAGCTTAAGCTTGAGCTGAACGTCAGCGACGAAAAATTTACTGTTGATAGTGAGTAATGTAGTTGCTATTTGTTTTATTTTGGGTATTATTGATTCACAAAATGTGAATTAAGTGGAGGGGTACATGTTTCATTGTCCTAAGTGCAAGCACTCTGCGCATGCGCGTACCAGTCGCTATCTAAGTGAAAATACCAAAGAGCGCTATCACCAGTGCACCAATGTGGACTGCAGCTGTACGTTCGTGACGATGGAGTCCGTAGAGCGTCTGATTGCGACCCCTGGTGCCTCTGGACGTGTCCAGACGGCTTCGCTGAGCCAGGGTTAGCGGGTTCAAAAAAATCAATAAAAAAGCCACTCAATTGAGTGGCTTAATTATATGATTCTAAATCTAAAATTTGGTGGCCCCTGCTGGACTTGAACCAGCGACCAAGCGATTATGAGTCATAGAATACCTGTTTTCTTAAACTTTCTGATTTGTTCTGGTTTGTACTTTAAATTGCTTTAAATCATGGCGTTGTGGCTTTGTCGTCGTTTTGATTTGTTCCTAAATGTTCACGGCAGTAATATCGTTACCTGACCCATTACCTGACCCAAAATTTGATTGGGTCAGGTAAGCGAAAATGAACAGGTGATGACGTGGCAACGCATTTAACGGATACGGCAATACGCGGGCTCAAGCCTAAAAGCACGTCCTACTATGAGTGGAGTAATAGCGGCCAACGCGGCGCAGGGCGGCTTGGCGTAAAAGTGCAACCTTCTGGCAGTAAGGTTTTTTACTTTCGCTATTACGTTGATAAAGGCAAGAAAGAGAAGTTTATCCAGTTGGGTATCTGGCCTGAGATGAAACTGGTGACGGCCAATGAGCTGGCGAAAAAGTATGGCGCATGGCTTATTGAGGGCAAAGAGCCGCAACAAGAGCTTGAGCAACAACGTCTGGCCGAGCAGCACATCATGCAGCTACATCGTTCACAGGGTTCGTTCGAAGAGCTGGTGCATGGCTATGTTAACAAGATGAAGCTCGACAATAAGCGGACTTGGGCTGATGTGTTGAAACGGCTAGAGAAAGAGTGCTACTCAATTATCCCTCGAGAAATGAAAGCAAAAGACGTCACGTCCTCCCAGGTTAAAGAAATTCTGGCTGGCATCATTCAACGCGATGCAGTTGTCCACGCGAACCGTATCCGTTCGTATCTGATGGCCGCGTTTAATTACGGTCTGAAAGCGGATAATGATCCTATGAACACCAGTGTAGGCATCACGTTCGGACTGCAGATTAACCCTGTTTCAGTTATACCAAAGCAATCTGCTGCGGAGAAAGTCGGCGATACTTGGCTAACGCTTGAAGAACTGCGTTTTGTCATGGAGCGGTTCGTAGAGGCCACCAACGTTGGGCCACTGATGCAGCATCTGATTCGCTTCTGCGTATACGCTGGTGGGCAGCGTCCGTTTGAAATGATTGCCAGCCAGTGGAGTGCTATTGATTGGCAACAAAAGACGTTGCTTGTCATAGCCGATGTATCGAAAAACAAACGTGAGCACCTGATCCCGCTGACTGAATCGGCATTACAGGAATTAGTCTCGGTGAAAGAGCTGACAAAGGAAAGCAACAGTCCCTATATTTTTCCTCTGTCGACCAACGGCGAGCGGCCAGTACGTACTGATAGCCTGGCGCGTTCTATCATGTATTTCCGGGCCTTTAATCCTGAGTTTAAAGTTTTCACGGCGCGAGATTTACGCCGGACCTGTAAAACGCTGATGGGAGAGGCGGGGATTAGCAAAGAGATCCGTGACCGTATCCAGAATCATGCTTTGAATGATGTCAGCTCGAAACACTATGACCGTTATGATTATCTGTCTGAAAAGCGCAGGGCGCTTGAGGTTTGGGAAGACCGGGTCAACAACTATCAACGACAGCAGGAACACAATGTCGTGAACCTGTTCGGACGGAGGTAATGCTTGTCAAAATATGAGCTTAATTCAGCAGAAGAACGTTATCAGCCCGGTTCAGGTGATTTGGTTCTAGCGAACAAGCTGGAGATTATCGATGCCGCTGAAATGGATGCGCTGGAATCTGGGCTGTTGCTCATGTTGTATGAGCAGCTATTTATCAGCCAGCAACCACCAGCAACCTTGAGTTTTGAGCATATTCGCGAGTGGCACCGCAAATGGTTAGGTAATGTCTACGACTGGGCTGGAAAGCTCCGTAACGCTAACCTTGCAAAAGATGGGTTTCAGTTTGCTGCTGCGGACAGGATCCCGTTGCTGATCGCAGGCTTTGAAAAACAATACCTTTCCCGCTTCACGGAATTGAACACACTGTCTCGCGCCGAGCTGGCTGGTTTTTTGGCTGAATGCCATGTGGAATTTATTTTGATCCATCCCTTTCGGGAGGGTAACGGGCGTTTGTCGCGCTTACTTTTTGATGTACTGGCGGTTCAGGCGGGTGTTGGGGTGCTAGATTACAGCTTATGGGATGAGCATAAAGCATTTTACTTCAAGGCGATTCAGGCTGGTGTGTCAGGTAACTTTGCCCCCATGATCCGGTTGGTTAGCGATATTCTGCCTGATTAACGAGCCAAACCAACCGCTTTAGCCTGTGCCTGAAAGCGCTTGAGCTGCTTCTCGATTTTCTCTACAGAAACGCCGGTTTCAATTGCAGTAGAGCTGGCAACGGTGCGGAAGAGCTGCGTTTTAGTGACCAAAGGATGCGCTGTTTTCTTTGTCATGGGGAGAGCCTCATAGTTGATGCCTTCATTCTAGTTCGACCTGATAATGCTCACAAGAGGGGCTGTAGAGTAACATTCACTCCATTACGCAGAATTCTCTGCCTCAGCAAGGCCATATAATTCGCTGGAAAACTCCAACAGGCAGTGCCGATCTACTTTTGTTGAGCTTAGGCACAATTAGCTAAGAAAATTCTGATGCGTATCAATATTCGATAGTTCTCACTTGCTGTTAAATGCCGCTTTCCTACGCTGATGGCGAAAATCCTAACGTGTTTTCAGCGAGGAAGATGCTCTTCACAGTGCGAAATACGAACGAATGATATCGAAAGTACTCCCGACGCTCTAATGCTCAGCACTGCTATATTTACTTCCATATTGAGGGATATCGATGACAGGTTTTTTAACTCTACTTGCCGTCTTTTTATTCTTGTTCGTTGCCTATAAGGCGACTATGTATTTCTGGACGATTCGTCTATTTCGGGCATACGCCTATTTGCATCGCATCGAACATTCAAAAAGCTGGGGACGCGAGGTCGATGAGGAAGTGGTTAAAGCGGCAAATAACTTTGCTAAAGAATACCCGCTTAGCCGTTTGCCAATTGATTTTAGTGGGGCGTATGTGGAAACGGTGCTCGACGATTTTAATGGCTCCCGCCGCGCGTTTTATGCCTTTGCTAAAGCGCAGGGTTATCAGAAATGAATATTGCTCGAAGTGGCACTTCCAAGGAAAGTTATTCAAGTAAATGCTGAAGTTAAAAGATGGTCGCCGCATTACTCCAGACAACATACATGAGACATTATGAAATGAAATACCTAATCATCGCACTGGCTTTGGTGGCAAGCACCGCGCAGGCAACTACCTGTCGCACTGACAGTTTCAACACAACGCGTTGTGACAACGGCACAACTTATAGAACGGACTCTTTTGGGACCACTAGAGGCAGTTATGGTAGCACATATCGTACAGATTCATTTGGCACTACCCGCGATAACGATGGGAACAGTTGGCGTACGGATAGTTTCGGAACGACGCGTGGTAGCAACGGCGACGTTACCCGGACGGACGCCTTCGGGACTAGTCGGACGACGCACAGCGATGGAAGTTCTACAACATGCCGCCGCGACTCCTTTGGCACGGTTCGTTGTAATTAATAGGGGCAACTCGAATAATTGTCTGACTATGACATAAGCCCATGACACTCACCTAAAAATATATCCGGTCGCGTTTTTCACATCCGGTGAAACGTGATCACTACGGCTAAAGCCAGTCACAGCAAGGGCTGGCACGTGGAGATCATTTTTTGTATTGGTTTTTTCGGTGGTTTTTGATGATCACTTTGGAAAATGATCATCATGTTTTCGCTCAGTAATTCACTTTCAACTGTATGATTTATTGGGCTTAAACATCGTTACGGCTAGGCGTGACAGTGAGCGTTTATCCACTTTGATCAGCAGTAATTCGTAATCATTTTGCATTTTCAACCAGTGCTCGGGCGTTCCGCCTAATACATAGCTGAGCCGAACGGCGGTTTCTGGCGTGATCCGCGAGCTGCCGTACACCAGATAATGGCAGGCTGAAAGGCTCATGTTCATTGCTCTGGCGAAAGTGGTTAGCGTGATTTCATTCATGGCAAGAATCCCTCTGATTCTTTCTGCCGGGACAGGGCTTTGCAGATTTTCATACCCTTGCATCCAGCGGGAGCAGGAGCGAAGTGCTCTGCGCTTAGCCTGGCGGGCCCGTTCGTAGGCATAATCAGTTGGCATGACGATGGTTCCATTTACAAGCGTGCTCTGGTGCCCAGCCTGGTCATCAGAAATGAGGTTTTGCGCCATTCTAACCTGTAACTGATGAGTGCAGGACGTGGGTCACACGCTCATTCTGGCCACCGTTCATTTCTTTGTCCTGTATCGTTTGCGATAGTCTTCGTAGCGGGTATTATTTTGCGCACTGCATTCCAAAATTGAATTTTGCCTGAGCATTTTGCTCGACGGCTGCAATCTCTTCCGAGGGCTTCATGACTAACACTAACTTTTCTCAAACGGCTGCGTTCATTTGGTCGGTAGCTGACTTGCTGCGCGGTGATTTCAAACAGTCTCAGTACGGGCGCGTGATCCTGCCTTTTACGCTGCTGCGTCGCCTTGAGTGTGTGTTGGCGGAGACCAAAGATGCGGTGGTGGCGAAGTATGATGAATTAAAAACTAGCCCACTGCCGGAAGATGCTAAAGAGAAGTTTCTGCTGCGCGCCAGCACATTTTCCTTCTTTAACACCTCGAAGATGGATCTGGGCAAGATGGGCCAGAACGACATCAAAGCCAACCTGGAAAGCTACGTGCAGGCGTTCTCCCCGGACGCGCGCGAAATCTTCGAACACTTCAAATTCAGCGAGTTTGTCGGCCTGCTGGAAGATGCCAACCTGCTGTTCAAAGTGGTGAAGATTTTCGCCACCACCGATCTCAGCCCGAAAGCGATTTCCAATTATGAAATGGGCCTGGTGTTTGAAGAACTTATCCGCCGTTTCGCGGAAAGCTCTAACGAGACTGCTGGTGAGCACTTCACCCCACGCGATATCGTGCGTCTGACCACCTCGCTGGTGTTTATGGAAGATGATGAAGCCCTGACGCAGGACGGTATCATCCGCACCATTTACGACCCGACGGCCGGGACTGGCGGCTTCCTCTCTTCAGGCATGGAATATGTTCACGAGCTGAACCCTAAAGCAGTCATGCGTGCCTTTGGTCAGGAGCTGAACCCGGAATCCTACGCAATCTGTAAAGCCGACATGCTGATCAAAGGTCAGGACGTCAGCCGTATTAAGCTGGGCAACACCCTCTCTAACGACCAGCTGCCGCTGGATCAGTTCGACTACATGCTCTCTAACCCACCGTTTGGTGTGGACTGGAAGAAGATTGAGGGCGAGATTAACGACGAACATACGCAGAAAGGTTTTAACGGTCGCTTTGGCCCGGGACTGCCGCGTGTTTCCGACGGCTCGCTGCTGTTCCTGATGCACCTGATCAGCAAAATGCGCGACAACCACAATGTGGATGGCACCGTGAGCAATGGTGGGCGGATCGGGATTATCCTTAACGGTTCCCCACTGTTTACCGGTGGTGCGGGCAGCGGTGAGAGCGAAATTCGACGCTACATTTTGGAAGCCGACTTGCTGGAAGGCATTGTCGCGCTGCCAACGGACATGTTCTACAACACTGGCATTGCCACCTACGTCTGGATACTTTCCAATAAGAAAACGCCTGAGCGTAAGGGTAAAGTGCAGCTGATTGATGGCACTAACCTGTGCGGCAAAATGCGTAAATCGCTGGGTTCCAAGCGTAACCTGATGGGCGAAGACGATATCAAGCTGATCACGCAGACCTTCGGTGATTTTGAGGTGGTGGATGCCACAACACTGGAAGAGCTTGGTCTGGAGAAAGCCGCCGAGCAAAAATCCAACCGTGGTCGCCAGCCTGCCACCGCCAAAATCGAAGCGCCGAAAACCTTCGCCAGCAAAATCTTTAACAGCACCGACTTTGGCTATCGCCGCCTGACCATTGAACGCCCGCTGCGTTTATCTGCTCAGGTGACGGATGAGGCGATTGCGACTCTGCGCTTTGCACCGAAGCCGTTTAACGCACCAATGGAACGTCTGTATGAAGAGTTCGCAGCCCAATGGCAGGAAGAGACCTATGGTGATTTCTCCGAACTGGAAGCTGATGCGCGCGCCATCATCAAAGCTGAATTTGCCGAGCTGAAAGAGAAGCAGATTAAAGATCTGCTCGACAGTAAACTGTGGCTGGCGCAGCGCGCCTTGATGGAAAAAGCGCAGCAGATTCAGACGGCTCTGGGTACGCAGGCGGGTGGCGAGACGCTGGTAAGCAATGACTTCAACCAGTTCCAGCTGACCCTGAAAGGGGCCATCAAAACGGCTGGCGTGAAGCTGGATGCGAAAGAGAATAAGCAGTTTATCGATGCCATCACCACCAAAAATTCGGATGCCGAGCCGGTGGTGAAGAAGGCACTGAAAGAAGCCGCTCAGCCGCTTTATGGCGCGTTTGAATACAAAGGCAAAGTGGTCGAGTTTGAACAAGACGGCGAGCTACGTGATAGCGAGAACGTGCCGCTGAACCCGGCAGTGTCTACCAGCGACCTGATTGAAAACTACTTCAAAGCAGAAGTGCTGCCCCACGTGGCTGACGCGTGGATCAACGCCGATAAGCGTGATGCGCAAGATGGTGAAGTGGGGATTGTCGGTTATGAGATCCCGTTTAACCGCCATTTCTATGTCTATCAGCCACCGCGACCGCTATCCGAGATTGATGCCGACCTGGACGCGGTCAGCGCCGAGATTATGAAGCTGCTGCAGGAGGTTCATTCCTGATGGCTAAATATAAGGCGTATCCGGAGTATAAGGATTCTGGGGTTGAGTCTTTAGACACTATCCCTAAGATGTGGTCTATAAAAAAACTCAAATATATTTTTGAGATTAAGAAAAGAATTGCAGGAAAGATAGGCTTTGATGTCTTATCTGTAACCCAAAAAGGGATAAAGATAAAAGATATTGAAAGTGGTGAAGGCCAGCTTTCTATGGATTACTCAAAATATCAAAGGGTATATCCTGGTGAGTTTGCAATGAACCATATGGATTTATTAACAGGTTATGTTGATATTTCAAACTATGATGGTGTTACTAGTCCAGACTATCGTGTCTTTGCTGTACGAGACAAACATAGTTTTTATAGTCGCTACTATCTTTATTTACTACAAGATGGGTATAAGCAGCGTCGCTTCTTTCATCTTGGACAAGGAAGTGCTCATTTAGGTCGGTGGCGTTTGCCGACCGAAGCTTTCAATGAAATTGTCTACCCATGTCCCTCGCTGACAGAACAAATTCATATCGCCTCTTTCCTCGATCACGAAACCGCAAAAATCGACGATCTGATCGAGAAGCAACAGCAACTGATTGAACTGCTGAAAGAAAAACGTCAGGCGGTAATTAGTCATGCCGTCACCAAAGGGCTAAATTCTGATGTGCCGATGAAAGATTCTGGTGTCGAGTGGTTGGGGGACGTGCCGGAGCATTGGGATGTAAGTTACTTAAAGTACGTCATTGCAAATGAAAAAAATGCAATGGTTGATGGCCCATTTGGTTCAAGTGTCAATACAGAAACTGATTATGTTGAGCAAGGTATTCCTGTAATTAGAACAGTAAATATCACAAATCTAGGTTTTTCATCTGAAAATCTAAAGTTTATGCGTTATGAAAAATACATTCAGTTAAAGCGTCATTCAGTTAGACCAAATGATGTTTTGTTCTCTAAAGTTGGGACAATAGGGAATGCTTGCATTTTGCCTGACAGTATACCTGAGGCTATACTGTCAACGACGGGTAGTTGCAAAATAACCTTGGAACAGGGCTCTGTCATACCTGAGTATTTGGTCTATGTTATTCAGTCAATGAATGAACACCTTATGCAAATAGCCAATTCGAATGTTCAACCATTTCTTAATATGAGCAATATTCGAGGGTTAAATATACCTTTACCTAAACTCGATGAGCAAAAAGATATTTTACAAGCAATAAATATTAATTTGCTGAAAATTGACGATCTTATTGATAAGGCAAGTAAATTTGAGTTATTGCTTCAAGAACGCCGCACCGCCCTTATCTCAGCCGCCGTTACCGGAAAAATCGACGTCCGCGATTGGGTTGCCACGGACACGCAAGATGTTGAGGAGCCACAGGAGGCTACCGCATGAGCATGGACAGCACCAAAGAGCTGATTTTCCAGAATGAGATGATCGCTCAGATGGAGGAAAAAGGCTGGATTTGTGGAAAAACGGACGGCTACGATCGCGAACGTGCGCTGTACTCGCAGGATGCACTGACCTTTGTGCAGACCACACAGCCACAGGAGTGGGAGAAATTTGCCAAAATTTACCCCACCGATACCGAACGTCATTTCCTTGATGCGCTGGTGGCTCAGCTAAAAAAAGCGGATATCAACGCCACCGATGTTTTGTCTCGCACTTACGGCACGCTCGGTGTCTTGCGTCATGGTATCAAAAGCCATAACGCACGTTTTTCCCTGTGCCAGTTTAAGCCGGAACATAACCTCAATCCGGAAACCCTTGCGCGCTACAAACAGAATATCTGCCGTATTGTGCCGGAGCTGGTTTACAGCCCACATGCGTCGAACGCCGCATTCGAAGAAACGGGCGTAAAGGCGAAGAAGTGGCGTATCGACCTGGTGTTGTTCATCAATGGCCTGCCGATAGCGACTCTTGAACTGAAGTCTGAATTTAAGCAGGCGGTACAAAACGCCATTACGCAATATAAGAAAACGCGTTTGCCGAAGGACCCTGGTACCAATAAACCTGAGCCGCTGCTGACCTTCAAACGCGGCGCGCTGGTGCACTTTGCCGTCAGCCAGTACGAAGTGTTTATGGCGACCAAACTCGAGGGCGATAAAACCTTCTTCCTGCCGTTTAACAAAGGCACCCATGACGGCGGTGCAGGGAACGACATCCCGGAAGATGCCAACGACTACGCCACCAGCTATCTGTGGAATGAGGTGCTGCTGCCGGACAATTTGTTGAAAATTCTCGCGAGCTTTGTGCATCTGCAAATCGTCGAAAAAGAAGATGCCATTGGCCTGAAGTACAAAAGCGAGAGCCTGATTTTCCCGCGCTATCACCAGTGGGATGTGGTGAACAAACTGATCACAGCCGCCACGGTGGAAGGCACCGGCAATAAATACCTGATTCAGCACAGCGCGGGGTCGGGAAAATCGAACTCTATCGCCTGGACGGCGCATCAGCTTTCCCGCCTGTACGATGAAAATGGCGAGAAGCAGTTCCACTCGGTGATTGTGGTGACGGACCGCACCGTGCTGGACGATCAGCTGCAGGACACTATCTATCAGTTTGAACATCAGGACGGCGTGGTCGGGCGTATCAATAATAAAGAGGGCGACGGTTCTAAATCGGAGAAGTTGGCTAGCGCGCTAGAAAACTCACAGCCGATCATTATCGTCACCATTCAGACCTTCCCGTTCGTCCTGAAGGCGATTGAAAACAGCGTCAGCCTCAAGCAGCGTAAATATGCGGTAATTGCCGATGAAGCGCACTCCTCGCAGAGCGGCTCTACGGCGCGTCAGCTGAAAGAAGTGCTGATGACGGAAGAAGCAGATGACGATATGGAGATGTCTTCAGAAGATATTCTGGATGCTACCGTTGCTGCGCGTAAAGGCAGCAATAACCTCAACTATTACGCCTTTACCGCCACGCCGAAAGCCAAAACCTTGGAGCTGTTTGGCCGTCGTCCTAATCCGCAGGAACCGGCATCGAAAACGAACAAACCAGAAGCGTTCCACGTTTACTCCATGCGTCAGGCTATCGAAGAAGGCTTTATTCTTGATGTGCTGAAGAACTACACCAACTACAAGGTGGCGTACAAGCTGCTGCAAAAGCTGGACGATCCTGACCGGGAAGTGGACAGCAAGAAAGCGAAAATCAAACTGAACCAGTGGGTCTCGCTGCACGATCATAACGTCTCGCAGAAAGTGAAGGTGATTGTTGAGCACTTCCGCAAGCATGTGATGCATCTACTGGCCGGTCAGGCAAAAGCGATGGTGGTAACCAGTTCGCGTAAGGCGGCGGTGCGCTACAAGCTGGCCTTCGATAAATACATCGCCGAGCAAAAGTACGAAAAGATCAGCGCGATGGTGGCGTTCTCCGGGGAAGTTGAATTCCATGAAGATGACCACAACAGCCTTGCGCTGCTTAATCAGAAGTTTACCGAAATTAATATGAACCCTGGTCTGAAAGGCCGGGATATGCGTAAAGCGTTTGATACCGACGACTACCAGGTGATGCTGGTGGCCAACAAATTCCAGACCGGTTTTGACCAGCCTAAGCTGTGCGCCATGTATGTGGATAAAAAGCTGGGCGGCGTGGAGTGCGTACAGACGCTGTCGCGTCTGAACCGCACCTATCCTGGGAAGGCGCAGTCCGGCACCTTTGTGCTCGATTTCTACAACGAACCCGATGAGATTTTGGGTGCTTTCCAGCCGTACTACCAGACAGCCGAGCTGACGGATGTTAGCGATCCGCAGCTCGTCTTTGAACTGTTTGAAAAGCTGCGTACCAGCGGTATTTTCCTGTGGAACGAAGTGGAGCAGTTCTGCGAGGCGTTCTTCAGTAAAAACAAATCCAACGCGGCCATTAGCAATATCTGCAAACCTGCGGTGGAGCGCTGGAAGCATCGTTATACCTCAGCGATTGATGCGTATGTGCTGGCTAAAGAGATGTTTGAACGTACCAAGAAGACCGGCGATGTTGTGTTGATCACCAATGCGGAAAATACCTTCAAAGAGTGCGAGAAAGAAAAAAGTAAGCTGGATATCTTCAAGAAAGATCTTGGCAGCTTTGTCCGCTTTTACGAGTTTATGTCGCAAATCGTCGATTACGACGACAAGAACCTGGAAAAGCTGAGCCTGTTTGCCCGCCATCTGCGTCCGTTGCTGCATGAGCAGCACATCGAAGAAGATGAGATTGATTTAAGCAACGTGGAGATGAGCCATTACCGTCTGTCGAAGCTTCATGAACAGCACCTGAAGCTGCAGGAAGATGCGGCGGAATACAAAATCACACCGGGGAATGATGTCGGTACGGCGAAACCGAAGGACAAGAAAGAAGAGTTTCTGTCGAATATCCTTGCGCGCCTGAATGAGCTGTTCGTTACCGATAATCTCACCGATAAAGACATGATCAATTATGCCTTTGCGGTGCGCGACAAGCTGTCAGAAAACCAGGCGGTGATGACCCAGATTGCCAACAATACGCGCGAACAGGCGATGCTGGGCGATTTCCCGAAAGCCATTGATGATGCCGTGATGGACAGTAACGACGCCCAGCAGGAGATGATGGTGCAATACCTCTCTAACCCTGAACTGGCGAAGGGCTTTGCACGCGTGGTGTTTGATATGTTGAAAGGGGCTTAATTGTTGCACTGATTGGGAGCAATAGGGCAGGACATCACCGAGAACAGATGATGCGCCTGCTTTGTTCCCTCTGACTTCTTGAGTTAGTTGCGTTCATTTACAGGAGCAAGCTATGCCTACCGTAGGTTGGATTCAGGAGACGGCCATTGACCTCTTTCTTGAACGAGGTTTTTCAGCGCATGAAAAAGGGTCTGCGACCAAATTTAAATGTCGTGAATGCTCGATGGAATTTTCTTCTATAGCAGAGCGTAGCCAACATGAACGCCTTCATCCTGTTGCGAATCCTATGCTTACCATCGATGGACGAGAGGTCATGGGAGATAACTTCAAACTTACTCGAGCGGTAGGTCCGGAAGACATTGTATTAAGTTGTGTTGATGAAATTGAACTGAACGGTGATGTTCTCGGAAACCCGGACGAGTTATTGAAACAACTCTGTTCAGCGAAGAAAGGCTTTTTTGATATTAAGCTATCGCGCCGGGGGATCCGCCCTAAGCGCATTAAGATTGATTTGCTGGTGGCCTCTCTGACTCAGCTTGAACAGGTCGATCAGAGTTTCTTGCGCTTGTTTGGCCGGGATGATTTCGATGGCGATACGATATCTCATTTCATAAGTGAAACGGAGGGCTGCGATGAAGTTATCTGGTACAGAGATGGGCTTATTCGTTATTTACATGGCGTGATGGCGAAGGATCAGCGCGCTGAACGATTAACCACTGAAGACTTTGCAAAGTGTTTTAATCGTTCACATCAGTTACTTGTGCAGTATCCCACGGCGTTATCGTATTCACTGTCTCAACTCATTAAATTCTCATTTAATGATTTCTCAGATTTCCATGGGCGATCGTCTATTTCTCGTCTGGATGACGCGTTGATGCTCTTCCGTGGGGATACTATTTTGACCAATGCTGGCGACCAGAATGTCATTTTAAAATTACCGACAGACCATATTACCAGCCGTATTCTGAATGATTATGTCGCCCATTTTTCACGCTATACACTGGAAAGCCTCGAGCTAGCTATCGACCAGATTAACATCTCGAAACTGGTTAATCAGGATCGCCAAAAACTGAATTACCTTCGTTATCTCAAGGCGACAGAGGAAGGTAATCTTAAAGCTCAGCGTAACTACGGTACAAAATTAAAATATAGTGAAGTTTTTAACGTTACAGTTCCAGAATCAGAGGCTTTAGATGTCTGAAAATAAAGAAAAAAAGACAGGGACCTTATCCTTGAAACGAAACAAGGATCATGCGGAACCCCAAGTTAATGCAGCAGCCACTGAAACTGAATCAGTGATTGCCGAAACCCAGGCCGAGTTCGACAAGGCAGAACGTTTTTCAGACAAAGCGTCGTCAGAAGTAGCTGCGAGCAGTAGCAAAGCGAATGATGCTGAAAAAATAAAAACACTAGAGAGTATTTTAAACCAGCTGTTTATTCCTGTGACGAATAAGGATGGCAAGGTGCGTGCAAGTGCGCTAACTCAGGCATTGCAGACTGATTTAAAGCGCATACAGCAGCCTGGAAGAATACCTAACGAGGTACTTGAGAAGCTGATTGCATCTGTCGGGATGTCAGATCCTGAGTTCAACAAACTGTCGCAAGTAGTAATTCTCACTCAATCGAATCATGAGGTTAGCAAGGTAGTCCTCGATTTTGCCGTAAAGGCATTAAGTGAGCATTGGGTGGGCAAACACCTGGGGTACTCAAATCTCTTTCTGTCGGAGGCTGAACCTCTGAGTTTGAGTAATCCGGGGATTCTGGCGCACTTAACCCGTAGCTTTAGCGAACGCTATGAAGCAAGAATTACGTCGATTAAGGAGCAGCTTAAGCAGAAAGAGGGCTCAGATAAATCATCTTCTTCGCTTCGCTCACTAACTCCGGAGCATCTTCGCCAGCAATGCGAAAATTTGCTGACTATCTGTTATTTGTGGGCAGTAGAAACAGGCAAATGTGATGTAAAAATAGGCATTCAGGCATTCGAAAATCGCATCTTAGAGCGCGGTGATGGCTTAATCAATGAGAAGAAAATTTGTGGCTTTCTCGCTTCTCAACTCAGCGAGCCGCGAGGCGGTATCGCAGACACGATTAGATATTACGAAGAATTATTGAGCCGCGCTCGTGAAGGGCAGCGAGGCACTGAGACTAGAAATGAACAGCTCAGAAAAAATCTGAATAAAATTGAAGCGGAAAAGGCTCAACTGACGCAACGGGTTTCTGCACTGCAGCAGGAAATTGAGCTGCTAAAAGTTAGCCTAAGTCAGGTTAAAACCCAGTCTGAAGAGCAAGTGCTTGATGATAAAGCTCAGCGTGTACACCTGAAAGATGACGTCAGTAAGGCAAAATCACGCGCTTTCAATCTGTTAAATGAAGATGTTATGGAGCCACTTAAATTATCTCTTAATGCATTGCAGAGAGAAAAGCCGAAGGTGGAAATTGCGACACATTATGTCGAGCTGGTCCTTGAAAGCATTGAGAGAGAATTGTCATGGTTCAGAAAATAGGTATCGATTTTGGCACCACAAACAGTCTGATTTCAGTGGTGACGCGTGCTGGGAAAATTAAATCATTCGATGACTTAGGACGACCTCACCCTTCAGTTGTTCGCTATGAGAGCGATAAAACCATCTGTGGTAAAAAAGCAAAAGATAAGCTCGATCAGCATGGAATCGGTGTTTTAGGAAATACCGTTCGTGGCCCTAAAAAGCTGTTGGGTTGTTCTGATATCAATGTTGATGGGCGTTTACTCAGTCCTGGCGAAGTGGTGACTGAGTATATTCGATATCTTATTGAACACGCCCGAGATGAAGATGACGAAGAAAGTGCCGATTTGAAGAATGCAGTGGTGACTATTCCTGTTGCGATGGGAGGCCGCGAGCGGCAGGTACTTCGTGAGGCATTGCTAAACGCTGGTGTCTATGTTGAGAGCTTTGTACATGAGCCTCTTGCAGCCCTCTATGGCTATTTTCGTGATCAGGAAGACCCTAAAGGGGCACTAAGACGATTCGAAGGCAAGATGTTACTGGTGTTTGACTGGGGGGGCGGTACCCTTGATCTAACGTTATGCAAGGTGGTTAATGGCAATATCCTGCAAATCCTGAACCGCGGTAATAACTCCGTGGGAGGAGACTATCTTGATGATGCTATTCAGAAGTATGTTGAGCAAAAGCACGCAGAGCAGCACAACTGGGACGATGAGAGCCAGCTAGAGCGTAGTCCTGGGATGCTAGCCAAATTACAGGCGGCCTGTGAGCGTGCAAAAATCACGCTTTCAACCCACGACAAGACTTCTATCTTTGTGCCTGACTACTACCTTGGTGAAGGGGAAGAGTCGGAAATCGATTACTGGTTAACTCGAGAAGAGCTTGAGGCTATTTCTAAACGATTAATTAGCCAAGGGATTAATGAAATCGATGCGTTGTTAGCTGATAATCAGGCCGATATTGATAGGCAGACGATCGCTTTGTGTCTGGCTACTGGTGGGATGGTTAACATGCCCCTTATCAAACGGCAGTTGAGTGAGTTGTTTGGTATTGCTTCGCTTGAGATTTCAAAAAAGGGAGACCGTATTATTTCTGAGGGCGCAGCCTGGATCGCGTCGGATGAGTTGAAGCTGACATTATCAAAGCCTTTTGAACTACTCGAAGCACGCAATTCGATTCTGACTATCATCCCTGAGGGGACATTGCTACCGACCCGTGGAAATTCGATCAGCTATCCACAATCCATGTATTGCACAGACCCTCGAGATGGGAATGCACTTGCGTCGTTTAAACGACCACAAATGGTAGGTAAAACTGCTGCCGCAGATCCGCGCACCAACTATGGTGAATTGGTTATCCCGATCAACCCGGATTTTCCCCCTCTGGAAGAGAGAATTGAGCTGGAAATTAGCATCGATGAAAATCTGATTGTTCATGTTTCTGGTGTTGGCGGGGATATGCAGATCCCGCGCTCGACAGAGTTTTATGATCTTGAATTCGGTCTTGCAACGATGACGGTTCAGCCGGAATCAAAAAAAAAACGGCTTAAGTTAAAAGGCGAGAAAAAGCTTCCTTATGGCTTGATGATCAGAGCAAATGTGACGCCTGATAAAGAAGACTGGGAGCTTGTCCCAGGAGAACTTTTGAAAGCTTACAATGACGAACATCCGTTTCTGAGGAAGACTCTTACAGAACAACAAAGAACCGAATTTGTTCGTTATCAGCCATGCAGTAATTGTGGGGCCAGGTGGGGTAAAAATTGTTGCTCGAATAGCTGAGAAAGCTGATTCGCCTACCTATGGCCTTTTATCGTTGTGATTATTCAAGGGTTCTGCAGCCAGTAAATAATTGCTAGCTGCAAGACCTTGATGTGCACCAGTTAACTAAAACAGGCAAGGGTTCAGTGATTATCCTCACTCTGATTATGTCCTTTGAGGAGATAGTCGTATGTTAAGTGCGATTCACTGAGCACCATGTTATTACAGTTCTTAAGTGCCTTAACGTTAATCTTACCGGCCTAACAGCACATTCAAAGTTTGCGTGGGCAGTTGGCTGCTGGCAGAGAGACAACGATTGCCGTAACGTCTGGTTTTGGTATTGAAACGTTTTTTAGTGATGTTTTTCGCCAAATAACTGAGCCGATAAATAATCAGGCCGAGTAAATGGCTATCGCCACGTTTCCAGAAATAATAACTGTTAGATGGCAGGCTGAAAGTGCCCCCGGAAGAGGTCTGCCAGCGCTCCTCTATCATTGGGATGAGTTTCGCCGGATGCTGTATCTTTTGACCGTTAGCCATTAACACACAGTGATAATGCTGTTTCGGGCTGCGACCATGCTCACGAACCCACATCAGATGAAACCAGGTACCAGGATATTGTTTCTTCAGTGTGCTTGCCAGTGTCTGACTGAACTGGCTGATGACCTGATTAGACTCGCTGTGTTCTTTGACATGCAAGTCGAAACGTAGCACCAGCACTTTAGTCGATTGGCTGAATATCTCAGTAAGACAGTTCATCATCGCACGCATGATTTTAGGTTCAGGATATACCGCACGCTGAGACCATTCATACACGGGTAAGGCATAACCTTGATAGATAAAGACACCAAGCTTTTTTCTTGATATCTGAAACGGATTCATGGGTGTGCTGGTGGACATATATTATAAATAATCCTGAGTTAGTTTTGGAAATATGGCCATGAGGCCTGTAGCTCTGATGGTTTATTGTCTGTAAAAATTACGCCATTCAGGTTCATGCTTGTGATAAATAAAACCCGCAGGCTCCGGGAGCCTGCTGATTTTCGTTATATCCTTTAGCGTTTAACTATTTCTGGCGGCCAGCCCACAATGCACTGACCAAATTTATGGGGTGGGGGGAAATCGCCATTACGTATCCAGCGGTTAAGCGTCGGTAAGCTGATGCGAAGAAAAAGGCACACTTCAACTTTGTTGAGGTAACGGCGGAAAGAAACCGGTGCCATATTATTGTGAGAGAAAATATCCATATCGGACTCCCTAACGCTGATGACTCCAGACTAACAAATCAGAAAGCAGCCATGCGCAACTGTGAGAACCCAGTTTTTTGCGCGGGGGAAATTTGCCCTGATTTTCTAGCTCCCATGCACGAGAACGAGAGATGCTGGTAATCGATTTGCGCTCATCTTCACGTACCAATCTGTCGACAGTCAGTCCATAGGTTTTTAGAATGCTAAGTCGTTGTTCTGGTGAAACTTCAAACATTGATAATGCCTCTTTGGTTTTAATGGGTAGGAGGCATTCTGGTTCGTACGACTGGGGACGTATACCGAACCACTTACTGGTTCGGTGTTGATGGCTCAAAAAATGGTCTAAGCCGACCTTCTTTTCTGAGCAAACGTAGTTTGTCTTCGATAGCACGCGTGGCGTCAGGTCCATCCTTAGGCGAGTTATCGGGATTTAAGAGGATTTTTTTGCTCTGGGGTAGCTCAGGATTTTCTTTGAAGAAATTGATGACATCTTCATGTATGGCAGCATTTACTTCTTTCAACGTAAATGAAGCATCTGAAGGTCTGGGAGAGTGAACTTCCAAAAAGGCCATTGCAAGATTATGAATATGATTCTTGACTGTCTTCATGCGTTCATGGCTCTTCTGACCACCATTTTTCCGTTTTTTAGTTTCTCGCTGGTTTTCATCTTTTCTCATGCTGTTTACAACATGGCCTGACTCTACAAGCGTGATTTTGTTAAATCGGTCAGAAAGGTAACGCTTTACATTATCGAGTCGTAAGATGTTCAAATGGTTTAAAATAAATCGGGGAGCCAGTACCTGAA
This sequence comes from Enterobacter quasiroggenkampii, assembly GCF_043972695.1. Classification (NCBI taxonomy): domain Bacteria; kingdom Pseudomonadati; phylum Pseudomonadota; class Gammaproteobacteria; order Enterobacterales; family Enterobacteriaceae; genus Enterobacter; species Enterobacter quasiroggenkampii. The sequence goes on along the minus strand of NZ_CP143745.1, from coordinate 4,613,654 downwards.
AATCGGCCTTTAAATCAGTAACTGAGCCCGGACCCATACCTACAATTTGTTGCTTTAACAGATGGCCGCTATCCTCGAAACGAACCTTGTAAACTGACTCCAATCCATTTTCAGCCACCAGTAAGTTATATAGCGCCACCTCAAGGTGTGATAGCAAATCCTTATCGTACTTACTCAGGTTTGGGGTTTCTTCGCTGACGAGGCGTTGCAGCAGAGCATGGATGTCCGAAGCAAAAGTGTTCATGTAAACCTTTAGTCTGGAAGTTGGCATTTCAGGTTCGAAGCCAAAACGTTACCTGACCCATTACCTGACCCAAATTTGACGCAAAGAAAAAGGACTTAGATAATTTCTCATCTAAGTCCTTGATATATTTGGTGGCCCCTGCTGGACTTGAACCAGCGACCAAGCGATTATGAGTCGCCTGCTCTAACCACTGAGCTAAGGGGCCGTGGCGGTGAATTATAAAGTAACTCCCCGCAGCAATCCAGCCATTCACACCTGCCTGCTGTTTTTATAAACAACGCATAATCAATCCTTTATACTTCCATAACGATGTATCAGCGGGAGTAAAGATGATCAACGATATTCTGGCCCCTGGCCTGCGGGTGGTGTTCTGCGGAATTAACCCTGGCAAGTCCTCGGCGCACACCGGTTTTCACTTTGCCCATCCGGGCAATCGCTTCTGGAAGGTGATCTATCAGGCCGGGTTTACCGACAGGTTACTCAAGCCCGAAGAGGAGCAGCATCTGCTGGACACGCGCTGCGGCATTACCATGCTGGTCGAGCGGCCGACGGTGCAGGCAAGCGAGGTCAACCTGCATGAGCTGCGCAGCGGCGGGCGGGAGCTGGTGAAGAAGATTGAAGACTACCAGCCTGCCGCGCTGGCGATCCTCGGCAAGCAGGCCTACGAGCAGGCATTTAGCCAGCGCGGAGCTAAGTGGGGTAAGCAGATCATTATGATTGGCGTGACGCAGGTGTGGGTGTTGCCGAACCCGAGCGGGCTCAACAGGGCGACGCTGGACAAGCTGGTAGAGGCGTATCGGGAGCTGGATGAGGCGCTGATGGTGCGGGGGCTTTAATCCTCTGCGGCCTGATGCCCTCACCCTCTCCCCACATGACTGAGGGATCCCCACAACGTTATGGCAGCACGGAACAGTCCCCTCGCCCCTCCGGGGAGAGGGTTAGGGGTTCAGTGCAGTCGCCACCACCCTGGCGACCCGGGCTCCCGGCGGTAAATCGCCGCTTCGCGGTGCCCTCGGCTTATTCCTTCCGGCTTATCGGGTACGGGCGGAGGTAACTTCCCTGTAAAGCCCGCCCTCTCGGCGCATCCATGCGCCTCGCCCCGGCCTGCAGGAAACGCCTCAGCGATTTACAGCCGGACCAGAGCATCGCTGAAAGTCTTCACTCGTTCTGAAACAAGGTTATTGCTTCTGCTTATAAATTACTGGGGAGCCCACAGTCCAAAGGGAGAGGGAATAAACAAAAAAAAAGCTCCCCGAAGGGAGCTTTTTCACGGTCAGGACAGGTTAGTCGTCCAGGAAGCTACGCAGCACTTCAGAGCGGCTTGGATGACGCAGCTTACGCAGCGCCTTCGCTTCGATCTGACGGATACGTTCGCGGGTAACGTCGAACTGTTTACCCACTTCTTCCAGCGTGTGGTCGGTGTTCATATCGATACCGAAACGCATACGCAGGACTTTCGCTTCACGGGCGGTCAGGCCAGCCAGGACGTCGTGCGTTGCGGCACGCAGGCTCTCGGTGGTGGCAGAGTCCAGCGGCAGCTCGAGGGTGGTATCCTCGATGAAATCACCCAGATGCGAATCTTCATCATCACCGATTGGTGTTTCCATGGAGATTGGCTCTTTGGCGATCTTCAGCACTTTACGGATCTTGTCTTCCGGCATCAGCATACGTTCGGCCAGCTCTTCTGGCGTCGGCTCGCGGCCCATCTCCTGCAGCATCTGGCGGGAAATACGGTTGAGCTTGTTGATGGTCTCAATCATATGCACCGGAATACGGATGGTGCGCGCCTGATCCGCGATAGAGCGGGTGATAGCCTGACGGATCCACCAGGTTGCGTAGGTGGAGAACTTGTAACCACGACGGTATTCAAACTTATCTACCGCTTTCATCAGACCGATGTTGCCTTCCTGAATCAGATCCAGGAACTGCAGACCACGGTTGGTGTATTTCTTGGCGATAGAGATAACCAGACGTAAGTTCGCTTCAACCATCTCTTTCTTCGCACGGCGGGCTTTCGCTTCCCCGATGGACATGCGACGGTTGATATCTTTAACCTGCTCGATGGTCAGGCCGGTCTCTTCTTCAATCTGCTGCAGCTTCTGCAGGCCGCGATACACGTCTTCTTTCACGTCGTGCAGTTTTTCAGACCACGGCTTGTTCATCGCAATAGCCGCGTTGAACCAGGTTTCGCTGGTTTCGTTGCCGGTGAAGAGGGTGATGAAGTTCTTCTTCGGCATTTTGCACTGCTCAACGCACAGCTTCATGATGATACGTTCCTGGGTGCGTACGCGATCCATCATCACGCGCATGCTGTTCACCAGGTAGTCGAACTGTTTTGGCACCAGGCGGAACTGTTTAAACACTTCAGACAGCTTCAGGATCTCTTCCTGAGCGGCAGCGTGGCTGCGGCCTTTCGCTTTGATGGTGTCACGCGTCACTTCGTACTGGGTACGCAGCTCGGCAAACTTCTCGCGCGCCAGTTCCGGGTCGATGCTGTTGTCATCGTCCGCGGTGTCGTCGTCGCTCTCTTCCTCATCTTCGTCTTCGTCGTCATCCATCTCTTCCTGAGACAGCTCAGAACCGACGTGAGTGGCGGTAGGCGCCATATCTTCTTCAGCGTTCGGGTCGACAAAACCGGTGATCAGGTCAGACAGGCGCGCTTCTTCCGCTTCAACGCGATCGTACTGCTCCAGCAGATAGGTGATCGCTTCCGGGTACTCGGCAACAGAGCACTGAACCTGGTTGATCCCGTCTTCGATGCGTTTTGCGATGTCAATTTCGCCTTCGCGGGTCAACAGTTCAACGGTACCCATTTCGCGCATGTACATGCGGACCGGGTCAGTGGTACGCCCGATTTCAGATTCCACGCTGGACAGTACCTGTGCAGCAGCTTCTTCCGCATCTTCGTCAGTGTTGTTGGAGGTTTCAGCCAGCAACAGATCATCGGCATCCGGTGCTTCTTCCATCACCTGAATGCCCATGTCATTGATCATTTGGATGATGTCTTCGATTTGATCTGAATCGACGATATCTTCCGGCAGATGGTCATTGACCTCGGCATAGGTCAGATAGCCTTGCTCCTTACCACGTTGGACAAGAAGTTTCAGCTGTGACTGCGGGTTTTGCTCCATAAGACGGTATCCACACTTAATTCGTTTGATTGGTGTCGGCGATGGGGCTGCCAACCTTTAAAGCGAGGGCGTACTTATATTTTTGCCGCTGCCTCTCAGTGCGGCTGCCGGGGGCTTCCCGATCGATATTCGGCACTTAAGCCGTTAAATACTTCATCCTTCACGTTGTCTCTGCGTTAGCTGCGTTCTCTCATCCTGGTCATGTACTTATGTACACTCCCAGGACTTCGTTCGCTTGCTGCCTTGATACAACGCGAATGATTTTGTCTTTCACTTATTTTCTTGCCAGTTCCTGGTTAATCATCCAGAGCTCCCGGCGTTCTTCGCTGCTTAAACCGTGTGTGCGCTCGCGAGCTATCAACTCTTCCTGGCGCAGCTCAAGCATCGAATCAAACATATGGTTGAGTGAGTCGGTGAATGTTTTTTCTGCAATGTCCTTATCTGCTATATCGTCCCACATCGACAATTTTTCAAGGGTAGCGGCCTCTTTTGTGCCGCGATAATGCTCTAAAAGTTGTCCGGTGGTCAGACCTGGCTGAGACAAACACGTGTTGACCAGTTCTGAAAATAAGCCAAGTCCGGGCAATTTTTCGTGGTTCAAACCCGCCAGCGACGGCACCTGTGGCGCCAGCTCGGGGTTTTGGACCAGTAACCCTATCAGTATACGCATGGTTGTGCGTTTTAGCTGAGGCGCGGGGCGAACCGTGCCGTTTTCAGCCTGTTTAGGCATTAAACGTTCAAGCTGGCTGTCATCCAGAATGCCGAGCTTGTTGCCTAGCTCCTGACGCAGGTAGATGCGCAGCGTTTCGCCGGGCACCTGACTGATTAACGGCAGCGCCAGCGTGCTGAGCTGCGCGCGCCCGTCAGGGGTACTCAAATCGACCTGCGGCATCAGGCTGTTAAACAAAAACGTGGAGAGCGGCTGAGCCTGCTCCATCCGCGCTTCAAACGCCGCTTTACCCTCTTTACGCACCAGCGTATCCGGGTCTTCACCGTCGGGCAGGAACATAAAGCGCAACTGACGCCCGTCGGTCATATAGGGTAGCGCGGTTTCCAGCGCGCGCCAGGCGGCGTCGCGTCCGGCGCGGTCTCCGTCGTAACAACAAATCACGTTGTTGGTCACGCGGAACAGCAACTGGATGTGATCCGCTGTCGTGGACGTTCCTAACGACGCCACCGCGTAGTTGATGTCGTACTGCGCCAGCGCAACGACGTCCATATAGCCTTCGACGACCAGAAGACGCGGAGGTTCCGCGTTATCCTGCTGCGCCTCATAAAGACCGTAAAGCTGGCGGCCCTTATGGAAAATATCGGTTTCCGGGGAGTTGAGGTACTTCGGCAGGGCATCACCCAGCACGCGACCACCAAAACCAATTACCCGGCCTCGCTTGTCGCGGATTGGGAACATCACCCGTTCGCGGAAGCGGTCGTAGCTTCGTCCCTGGTCGTTGGTGACCAGCATGCCTGCATCGATGAGAGATTTACGATCTTCGCTATTGCCGCCAAAACGCTTTAACACGTTGTCCCAGCCGGGCGGGGCGTAGCCAATAGCGAAACGCGCAATGACATCGTCGCTCAGTCCGCGCTTGTTCAGATACTGACGCGCAGGCTCAGCCGCAGAGTGCTTAAGAGACTGTTGGTAAAACGAATTCAGGCCATCCATCAGTTGATACAGCGTTTGCCGTTGATGGCGCTCGATCTGACTTGGCCCACTGCCTGCTTCATACGGCACTTCAAGGTTATGCATTGCCGCCAGCTCTTCGACGGTTTCAACGAACTCGAGCTTGTCGTAGTTCATTAAAAAATCAACGGCATTACCGTGAGCACCACAGCCGAAGCAATGGTAAAACTGCTTTTCACCGTTTACGGTGAAGGAGGGGGTTTTTTCGTTATGGAACGGACAGCACGCATGATAATTCTTGCCCTGCTTTTTCAGCTTTACCCGCGCGTCGATGAGATCGACGATGTCGGTTCTGGCGAGCAGGTCATTGATGAAAACGCGTGGGATTCTTCCGGCCATATGCCCCAAAATTTAAGCGACTTATAAACGAAAACAAGCCGCGCATTCCTTCCGGAAGCACGGCCTTACGACTATTACTCTGTCTGTCAATTGAGGGCTGAGGCCCTCAACCAATTAGTACAGACGAGTACGGCGTGCGTTTTCGCGAGCCAGTTTCTTCGCGTGACGTTTCACAGCGGAAGCTTTAGCGCGCTTACGTTCGGTCGTTGGTTTTTCATAAAACTCACGACGACGAACTTCAGCCAGAACACCTGCTTTCTCGCATGAACGTTTGAAGCGACGCAGTGCTACGTCGAACGGCTCGTTTTCACGTACTTTAATTACCGGCATGTAACTCTCACCTTTAATAAATTCGGTTTGCCGCTGGCATCAACGCCAGCTTATTTCAAAATGGTGCGGAATTTTACTGCAAATGCTGCTGCTTTGTAAAGCACCGATGCGATTTTGAAAGGGACTTTAATAAGGGTGAGGAGTATACACGAGCCTTCTTCCTGGGGCGAACAAAGTTTTACATCAACCCGCCCAGGCTCTACACTGCGCGGTATTGAAACGAGGTAAAACAAGTCATGCGTGTACTGGGTATTGAAACATCCTGCGATGAAACCGGCATCGCCATTTACGACGACGAAAAAGGGCTTCTGGCCAACCAACTGTATAGTCAGGTGAAATTGCACGCTGACTACGGCGGCGTCGTGCCTGAACTGGCCTCTCGTGACCACGTGCGTAAAACGGTTCCCCTGATCCAGGCGGCGCTGAAAGAGGCCGGGTTGAGCTCAACCGATATTGATGCCGTGGCCTATACCGCCGGTCCGGGCCTGGTCGGCGCGCTGCTGGTCGGCGCGACGGTTGGCCGTTCGCTGGCCTTCGCGTGGGACGTGCCGGCCATCCCGGTTCATCATATGGAAGGACACCTTCTGGCACCGATGCTGGAAGAGAATCCGCCTGAATTCCCGTTTGTGGCGCTGCTGGTCTCCGGCGGCCATACGCAGTTGATTAGCGTCACGGGCATTGGCAAGTACGAGCTGCTGGGCGAGTCGATCGACGACGCCGCCGGTGAAGCGTTCGACAAAACCGCCAAGCTGCTGGGACTCGATTACCCAGGCGGCCCGATGCTGTCCAAAATGGCGTCGCAGGGAACGGAAGGGCGCTTTGTCTTCCCGCGTCCGATGACCGACCGTCCGGGGCTGGACTTCAGCTTCTCCGGGTTGAAAACCTTCGCAGCCAACACGATCCGCAATAACGACGACAGCGATCAGACCCGCGCCGATATCGCCCGCGCGTTTGAAGATGCAGTGGTGGATACGCTGATGATCAAGTGCAAGCGCGCGCTGGATCAGACCGGCTTCAAGCGTCTGGTGATGGCGGGCGGCGTCAGCGCCAACCGCACGCTGCGCGCGAAGCTCGCCGAGATGATGCTAAAGCGTCGCGGAGAAGTGTTCTACGCGCGTCCGGAATTCTGCACCGATAACGGGGCGATGATCGCCTACGCCGGGATGGTGCGCCTGAACGCTGGCGCAACGTCTGACCTGAGCGTGTCCGTGCGTCCGCGCTGGCCGCTGGCGGAACTGCCTGAGGCGTGAGTTTTTTTGCCCGGTGGCGCTGCGCTTACCGGGCCTACAAAACCGTAGGCCGGGTCAGGCGGAGCCGCCACCCGGCAACAAACCGCACTACACCCGCAGCATCCCTTTCTCTTCCAGAAACGCAATAATCGTCCCCAGGCCGTCCCCCGCCTTCAGGTTGGTAAACGTCCATGGACGCTCGCCGCGCATGCGGTTGGTATCGCGCTCCATCACCTCCAGCGAGGCGCCGACGTACGGCGCAAGATCGGTTTTGTTGATCACCAGAAAATCGGATTTGGTGATCCCCGGCCCGCCCTTGCGCGGAATTTTTTCCCCTTCGGCCACGTCGATCACGTAGATGGTCAGATCCGCCAGCTCCGGGCTGAACGTCGCGCTCAGGTTGTCCCCGCCGCTTTCCACGAAGATCAGGTCCAGATTACCGAATTTCTCGCTGAGCGCTTCCACCGCCGCCAGGTTCATTGAGGCATCTTCGCGGATGGCGGTATGCGGGCAGCCGCCGGTCTCCACGCCCACAATGCGCTCCGGCGCCAGCGCACCCGCTTCGGTCAGGATGCGCTGATCCTCTTTGGTATAGATATCGTTGGTCACCACCGCCAGGTGATACGTGTCGCGCATCGCCTTGCAGAGCGCTTCCAGCAGCGCGGTTTTGCCCGACCCTACCGGGCCACCCACGCCCACGCGCAGGGGATGTTTGTAATCAGCCATGTTGACTCCTCAGGAACGGAATAGCCGTGAATATTGGGTTTCGTGGCGCGCGGAGGCGATGGCGGACAGCGGCGTTGCTGCGCCCAGCGCGTCGTCGCGACGTAAAAAGGCCTGTTCAAGCCCGGCGGCAAAATGGTCGCTCAGTTCGATAATCAGCTGCTGCGCGGCCTGCTGCCCAAATGGCACCAGCTTGACGCCCGCCATGACCGCGCTCTCAATCCAGCTGTATCCCAGGCTCAGCGCCAGCTCGCGCACGTCAATGCCCCATCGCACGCCGAGCCACGCCATGCCGCAGAGCTGGCTTTGCCTGCACAGCGCCAGCCATTCTGCCGGGCAGTCCGGCTCCCAGCTTTTAATCAGGCGCGTAAAGGCCGCTCCGCGGTTGCGTTCTTCTTCGCGCAGCTCGCGCGTTTCCCGACAGGCGAGCAGGTATGCCGTCCAGCGTCTGGCCGTTGCCAGATCGTGCCGATCGCAGGCCTGACAGAGACGGTGAAACAGCGGCAGATCGACGCAGAAAAAGCTCTGCTCCATCTGCTGGATCTGCCAGCGTTTAAAGGCGTCGGCGTTCGTGACCCAGCCCGCCTCAACGGCCCACTCCAGCCCCTGCGACCAGGTAAACGACCCGACCGGCAGGCTGCTGCTGGAGAGCTGCATCAGGCGCAGCCTCTGACGGGCGAGCTCCATCAGCTCATCAGCGCCAGCAGGGCGGACACAATCAGCCCGCCGCCAAAGGTTTTACGCAGCCCGTCGTGACGGCGCAGCAGCAATCCTGCGGCGAAACTGGCGCACAGCACCGTGGCGCTGGCGAACATAAACCCGCTGGTGAAGAGCCAGAAGTTATGGCCGGACATCTCCACGCCGTGCGCCCAGCCGTGGAACATCGCCAGGGCAGGCACCGCCAGCAGCAGGCGATTTTCGGTTTTAAACATCATCACGCCGCTGACCGCCAGCGAGGCGATAATCAGCATCTCCATGCCGCTAAAGCCGCCGAGCAGACTGCCCGCAACGGCACCGACAAGCATCATCCCGAGGGTGGCAAACGGCAGCAGGAGCTTGCGGCCGCTCAGCGCCGACAGCACGCCTGCACCGGTCAGCATCAGGAGATGATCGAGCCCGGTCAGCGGGTGGAAAAAACCGGCCTGAAAGCTGTCGGCGCCGTGGCCGGGATGCGCGAGCGCGGGAACGGAAAAGGCCAGCAGTAACAGGGGAAGTAACTTGCGCATGATGGATCCTTAATGTGAATGGGTATGAGCATGGCTGTGGCTATGGGCATCGCTGGCATACGCGCCCGCTTCCGGTTCAAACGGCAGGCTGGCGTAGATTACCTCCAGCCCAAACTGGCGCAGCATGTCGTCGAGAACGTGATCGTGGTGATAGCGCAGCTCGCCGGGCATGACCTGCAGCGGCACGTGGCGGTTGCCCAGGTGGTAGCAGGCGCGGGCGAGCAGGAACGGATCGGCGCAGCGCACCACGGAGACCGACTCCGGGGCGGCGATCACTTCGATCACTTCGCTGCCGTCGTCGGTGGTCAGCAGGTCGCCCCCGCGCAGTAGCAGGCCGCGCGGCAGCATCAGCCCGGCTTCGCGGCCGTCGTTAAGCGCCACGCGGGCGCGGCTTTTCACCCGCACGTCAATCGGCAGCGTGACGCTGGCGGTAGTCTGATGCGCATGGTCCAGGCGTTGGGTCAGATAAATCATCATCACTCCTCAAAACAGGAAATAGCGTTGCGCCATCGGCAGAACGTCAGCCGGTTCGCTGGTAATCAGTTCACCGTCGACGCGCACCTCGTAGGTTTGCGAATCAACGGTGATGTTCGGCTGCAGAGCGTTGTGGATCATGTCGGCCTTTTTCACCGTCCGGCAGCCTTTTACCACCGCCGTGGCGCTCTGCAGGTTGAGCTGCTGGGGGATACCGTTCGCGTGAGCCGCCTGCGAGACAAACGTCAGCCGCGTGGCGTGGCGCGCGGCACCCAGCGCGCCAAACATCGGGCGGTAATGGACCGGCTGCGGCGTGGGGATTGAAGCGTTGATGTCACCCATCGGCGCACAGGCGATCATCCCGCCTTTGACGATGGTGGCGGGTTTTACGCCGAAGAACGCCGGGGACCAGACCACCAGATCTGCCAGCTTGCCCGCCTCAATCGAGCCCACTTCATGGGCGATACCGTGGGTCAGCGCCGGGTTAATGGTGTATTTGGCGACGTAGCGCTTCACGCGGAAATTGTCGTTCTCGCCGGTCTCTTCCGGCAGCGCGCCGCGCTGGACCTTCATGCGGTGCGCCACCTGCCAGGTACGGATAATCACTTCCCCGACGCGGCCCATGGCCTGCGAATCTGACGACGTGAGCGAGAACGCGCCGATGTCGTGCAGCACGTCTTCGGCGGCGATGGTCTCCCGACGAATGCGGGATTCGGCAAACGCCACGTCCTCGGCGATATCCGGGTCGAGGTGATGACAAACCATCAGCATGTCGAGATGCTCGTCGATGGTATTGACCGTGTAGGGCAGCGTCGGGTTGGTGGAGGAGGGCAGAATATTCGGGTGTGCGCAGGCGGTGATGATATCCGGCGCGTGGCCACCGCCCGCCCCTTCGGTGTGGAAGGTGTGGATGGTGCGTCCGCCAATGGCAGCCAGCGTATCTTCGACAAACCCGGACTCGTTCAGCGTGTCGCTGTGCAGCGCCACCTGAATGTCCATCTCTTCGGCCACCTCCAGCGAGCAGTTGATCGCCGCAGGCGTCGCGCCCCAGTCTTCGTGAATTTTAAGCCCGATGGCGCCCGCGGCAATCTGCTCGCGCAGGGCGTCCGGATTGGATCCGTTACCTTTGCCGAGCAGGCCGATGTTCACCGGCAGCGTATCGGCGGCCTGTAGCATGCGGGCGATATACCACGGCCCTGGCGTGCAGGTGGTGGCGTTGGTGCCCGCCGCGGGTCCAGTGCCGCCGCCGATCATGGTGGTGACGCCGGAGACCAGCGCCTCCTCCGCCTGCTGCGGGCAGATCCAGTGGATGTGGGTGTCGATCCCACCTGCGGTGACGATCTTCCCTTCGGCAGCGATGACTTCGGTTGCGGCACCAATCGGGATCGTCACGCCGGGCTGAATGTCGGGGTTGCCGGCTTTGCCGACGGCAAAAATCCGCCCGTTCTTGACGCCGATATCGGCTTTCACGATCCCCCAGTGATCGACGATCAGCGCGTTGGTCAACACCAGATCCACGCAGTCGTCTGCGGTCATCTGCCCCTGGCCCATGCCGTCGCGGATCACCTTCCCGCCGCCGAACTTGACCTCTTCGCCGTAGATCGTGAGATCGTCTTCCACTTCAATCCACAGCTCGCTGTCGGCCAGCCGCACTTTATCGCCGGTGGTGGGGCCGAACATATCGGCATAGGCCTGGCGCGAAATCTCAGCCATGTTTCACCTCACCCATTACCTCGCCGCGAAAGCCGACAATGCGCTGCGCACCCGTGACCTGAACCAGCGTCACTTCCCGCTTCTGGCCGGGCTCAAAGCGCACGGCGGTACCTGCCGGGATGTTCAGCCGGTAGCCTCGGGTCACCTCACGGTCAAACTTCAGCGCCGGGTTGACCTCGTAAAAGTGATAGTGCGATCCGACCTGGATCGGCCTGTCGCCGTGATTTTCGACAATCACGGTTTGGGTTTCGCGCCCGACGTTGATCGCAATCGCGCCGGGCTGGATCTGGTATTCGCCTGGGATCATCACGCGCTCCTTAGACGATCGGGTTGTGGACGGTGACGAGCTTGGACCCGTCCGGGAAGGTGGCTTCCACCTGGATATCCGGGATCATCTCCGGCACGCCCTCCATCACCTGGTCGCGGGTCAGGACGTGGCGGCCCGCCTCCATCAGCGAGGCAACGGTTTCACCATCGCGCGCGCCTTCCATGATGAAGGCGCTGATCAGCGCGACCGATTCCGGATAATTGAGCTTTACCCCGCGCGCAAGGCGGCGTTCGGCAACTAGCGCGGCGGTGAACAGCAACAGCTTGTCTTTTTCTCTGGGGGTCAGTTCCATAACGTTTCTCTTATGTCTGCCAGATACGCGGCGAACAGGCGGTTTTGGTGGTGAGAAGCGGGCGAAGCGACTGCCAGACGTCGCGCATCACCCGCTGACAAATCAGGTTATCGTGGGAGAGAAAGCGCACCGACATGAGATCGTCTGCGAGCGTGGCACCCGCAAACGTATCCAGCGGGGCGAGCAGCGCACGCGCCGCGTCGAGATGTTCTTCTCTGGCCGGGTAGAACAGCAGCGTGCCAATCCACGGATGCCCGGCGACGGGCGTGAGATCGCCGTCGGCAAGGTGCTGACGTTCAATCAGGCGTGGCTCGTCCTCAACCCAGACTTCAAGGCGGCTTTCCAGCGTGCCGTGGCTGAAGGTCTCATTGATTACCGGTCGTCCCAGGCAGTACAGCTCCCACGCCAGCAGCGTGCTGGAGGCCTTCAGGTGGAAGACGGAGCGCAGCGCGGCATTCGCACCGGGGAAGATAATGGTGTCCTGCGGCAGCCACTCCAGCGTGGATCCCTCATCGAGATAAAAGTGCTGATGCAGGCGAGCCTGCGGGCCGCTGCTGCGATAGAACTTGCTGGCGCCGGGCATGGTGATAAGCGCATGGCTTTTGGCGTCCAGACGCACGGTGATATCCAGCGTATCCCCGCCCACAACCCCGCCCGGCGGGTGCAGAAGATAGAGGTGGCAGGTCTCGCCTTCGGGATAAAATGGACGCTGAACGGTAAGCGGCCCGACGTGATGAGCGGAGTGCAGGAGGGTTTTCTCAGGGGTGTGACAAAACTGCAGGGCAAGCGACGCCTGCCAGCCTTTGTATGAATTATCAGTGACCTGAGCTGCTAACATGCTGCATCCATCTGCTCATCATCGGGTCGTTTCAGTATGCCCTGGCAGAAATGAAGGCTGTCATATGAGTCGCTTATGGATAGCGGTTAAGACGAAACAAAAAAGCACGCCCGGAGGGCGTGCTGTCTGACAAACATCGCGATGCCGTTATTTCAGGTGCTCATGCAGCGCTGCGCCAGCCTGCTCCAGGGCAACCTTGACCGTAGGCTCTTCGCTCAGTGGATTGAGCAGGCCGTAATCGTGGATCATGCCGTTATAGCGCGTGACGGTCACCGGGACGCCAGCCGCATCCAGCTTACGCCCGAATGCTTCACCTTCATCCCGCAGAACATCCAGCTCTGCTGTCTGAATCAGCGTCTCCGGGAAGCCTTTCAACTGCGAGGCGCTGGCGCGAAGCGGAGAGGCAAGGATATTGTTGCGATCGGCCGCGTTGGTGGTGTAGTTATCCCAGAACCATTTCATCATGTTTTTCGACAGGAAATAGCCGTTCTCGAACTGGTTATACGAGGCAGTATCAAAATTCGCATCGGTCACAGGCCAGAGCATGACGTTGTAGCGAATTTTTGGCCCATTAAATTGTTTTGCCTGTAGCGCCACGGAAGCCACCATATTGCCGCCCACGCTGTTACCGACCAGACCCAGACGGCTACCGTCCACGCCAATTTCCTGACCGTGCTCGGCTACCCATTTTGTCGCTTCAAAGGCCTGATGAATGGCCACCGGGAAATGGGCCTCAGGTGACGGCGTGTAATCAACGTAAACCGCTGCGGCACCTGACGCGCGAACCAGATCTCTGATTAAGCGTTCGTGGGTTGGGAAATCACCCAGCACCCAGCCGCCGCCGTGGAAGAACATAAATGCCGGGAGCGTGCCGGTCGCGTTTTCAGGTTTCACTATTTTCAGTTTGATCGCCTGACCATTTACCTGGATCGTTTTTTCTGAAACCTGAGCGGGCGGCAGTTTTGCGCCTTGCTGCGCGCCGATCAGTACCTGACGGGCCTCCTGCGGGGTCATCTGTTCCATTGGCTTACCCTTGCCCGAATTCAGAACATTAAGAAATGCCTGTACGCCTGTGGTCGGAGTAGGGGTATTGGTGGTGTGAGCGGACGCTGCAGCAGACGCGAACACGGAAGAAACCAGGATGGCGGCTAATGTTTTCATGGTAGTACCTCTTTAAGCGAGTGTTAGACAGTGATGCTGTTTAAGTTGTGCGCTATTAAGTTGTTGTTGTAATACTTGCGCGCAAGATACTTTTAGTCAAACTTTATTTATAATTTTTTTATAAAACTGACTAAGGGTTGAAAGAGAAATGAAAGAAAACAAGACGTTAGATGATTTACTTTGCTTCTCACTGTACTCGGTCACCAACGCGTTCGTTCGGCAATATCGTCCCTTATTGCAGGAAATGGATCTTACCTATCCACAATTTGTTGTTTTGATGGCGCTTTATGAGAAAGACAACATTCCACTTCGCGATCTCAGCGATAAGACGTTTTTTGATTCGGGCACATTGACCCCGCTGGTGCAAAAGCTTGAGGCAAAAGGGTTTCTCAACCGTATCGCGGTTGTGGGTGACGAAAGAATGAAAAATGTCGTTCTGACGGAGAAGGCTAACGCACTGAAAAAGCAGGTGATGACGCTGCCGGACCAGATACGCTGCAGCATGCGGATGAATGATGAAGAGCTTGAGATGCTGAAAAAACTTTCCCGGACGCTGCTGGATGATTTGTAAGAACCCTTCGGTGGGGTTAACCCACCGAAGCGAGGTCATTAGCGGTAATCCTCCGCATCCACATCATACCCCGACGGCTCCCAGCGGATCGCCAGCAGCGAGGCCAGGCCGATAAACGGCGCCAGCGCAATTACCCAGAACACGGCGGTATCCAGCGAGGCGACCAGCAGCGGGAACAGGAACAGCGACAGCGTCGAACTGCTGCGCATCAGCGTCTGGTTAAGGCCCACGCCAACGCCGCGCAGCGAGGTCGGGTAGCTCAGCGAGGCAAACGTCATGGTATGTGCGCCCGGGCCGAAGCCCTGGCCGAACAGGAAGAGCGCCAGCATCGCCACGGCAAGCACGCCTTCGGTGGCGCCTTCCGGACGACCAATCAACCCCAGGCCCAGCAGCGCGACCAACTGGCAGGCGTAACCCGCCAGCGACATTCGCCATGCGCCGAAGCGCGGCACGTATCGTACCGCCAGCAGTCCGCCAACGAAGGCAAACAGCAGGTTAAGCGCCAGAGATATCAGGATGGTGGTCAGCATCGACTGGACAAAGAAGCTGGAGATGATCACTGGCAGACCAAACGCCACCGCGTTATAGGCGAACGAGGAGACGACGGACAGCAGCGTGGCGAGCGTGGTGCGCCGCAAGTAGATCCCGCGGAACAGGTTCAGGTAGTTTGACCATTTCGCTTTATTCACGACGGGGGCTGGCTGGCTCAGCGCATCCTGCGGCACGTGGGCATTGATGTTGTATGAGTGGCGTAAAATGGACGCTGCCTCCTTCAGGTTGCCCTGATTTGCCGCCCAGACCGGCGATTCGCTCATATAGCGGCTGCGGATGGCAATAATCACCAGCGCCGGCACGGCACCAAAGCCGAGAATCAAACGCCACAGCCAGTCGCTGTGGCTTTCCGGCAGCACGGCGTAGAAGAAAAGCACCAGCAGGTAGGAGATACTGATGGCGGCATACCAGGTGGGGCACCACATGGCGACGCTGGAGGCCTTATTGCCGGGACCTTTCAGCCTGGCGAACTCGCTTAAAAATGCCATCGCCACGGGAAGGTCGATCCCGACGCCAAGCCCCATGACAAAGCGGGCACCCGCCAGCATATATTCGTTCGGAGCCAGCGCACAGGCAATAGCCGCTACGACGAAGAACACCATATCAGCCATAAAGACGCGATAGCGCCCGATTTTATCCGTGAGATAACCGCCGAGCAGCGCCCCGACAATGGCGCCAAAGGTAATGGCCGAGGCCACCATGCCGGTACCGGCGGGCGTCAGGTTAAATTCGCGGGTGATGTCTTTAATGCCGAAGGCCAGCGCGCCCAGATCGTAGGCATCGAGGAAAATCCCGCCCAGCGCGATACCGACCACGATGCGAGCATTGGCCCGACCCTGAGAACCGTCATTAACGAGGCGTGAGACATCCGAGGCGCTGCGCACCCACTGGATGTCGCCATCGAGGTGTTTTCCTGCCGTTGAAAGGGGAGTGGTTTCTGTGATTTCTGCCATTTTCTTCTGATGTGG
Organism: Enterobacter quasiroggenkampii; assembly: GCF_043972695.1. Classification (NCBI taxonomy): domain Bacteria; kingdom Pseudomonadati; phylum Pseudomonadota; class Gammaproteobacteria; order Enterobacterales; family Enterobacteriaceae; genus Enterobacter; species Enterobacter quasiroggenkampii. The sequence continues at coordinate 4,597,854 of NZ_CP143745.1, read as the reverse complement.
TTGTGTTGTGTCATTAACAGTTACCACAGGCAGAAGGTGACCAAAATCACATTTGGCTATAAGGCATAACTAACCTTACGGGGCGTCTTTTTTCTTCCTCTTGAGCTTCGTCCAGATTTTTGTCTCCTGACGACGCCACAGGCGCTGAATATTATCGTGATGACGCAGCAGGATAAGGCAGGAGAGCATCGACACCGGGAAGGTAAACTGGGGTTTAAACCACCAGACGTAGAACGGCGCGATCAGCGCGCTGACGATGGCGCCCAGCGACGAATAGCCGCTCAGCAGAATGGTCAGTAGCCAGGTCCCGGCCATCACGCCGGTTAGGTCCCAGCCGATAGGCGCAATGGCACCAAAGGCGGTCGCCACACCTTTGCCGCCTTTAAAACCGAAGAATACGGGCCAGATGTGGCCGACACAGGCAGCAATCGCAATGAGCCCCAGCCAGAACGGCGTGACGCCCAGCGCATACGCGCCCCAGACGGGTAGCATTCCTTTCAGAACATCAAAAATCAAAACCGCTACGGCTGCTCCCTTGCCGCCAATTCGTAGTACGTTGGTCGCTCCCGGATTCCCGGAACCACTTTCACGCGGGTCAGGTAACCCGGCGATGCGGCAGACCAGAATGGCGCTGGAGATTGAGCCGCAAAGATAGGCGAGGAGGATCATTCCAGGCGCGATTGCACTCATAACGCTGTTCCGTTTTGAAAATGTATCTGTATTCTCAGCATCTGTGGATAATACGCATAATTCGCCGGAAGTGGTATCCGGTTTAGCCAAAAAGCAGGCAGGTCGTGATGGATATTGTATTTATAGAGCAACTTTCGGTAATCACCACTATTGGTGTTTACGACTGGGAACAGACCATCGAGCAGAAGCTGGTGTTCAATATCGAAATGGGCTGGGATAACCGCAAGTCGGCAAAAAGTGATGACGTGAATGACTGTCTGAGCTACGCCGATATCAGTGAAACGGTCATCGCCCACGTTGAAGGGCAACGTTTTGCGCTGGTCGAACGGGTGGCGGAAGAAGTCGCAGAACTGCTGCTGAAAAAATTCAACTCACCGTGGGTGCGCATCAAGCTGAGCAAACCGGGCGCGGTGGCGCGCGCCGCCAACGTTGGCGTCATCATCGAGCGTGGCACAAATCTGAAAGGCAAGATTTAACGTCATAATAGCTAAACCCTTTTAGGTTATATCTGTCTTATAGCTGTATCTTTCACGGTAGCCGTTGGGGCGACCGTTTTTTTTATATTTTTTTAGGGGTTTATAGATGAGCGATATGCACTCGCTGCTGGTGGCGGCAATACTGGGTGTGGTCGAAGGATTGACGGAGTTTTTACCGGTTTCCAGTACCGGCCATATGATTATCGTTGGCCATCTGCTGGGCTTTGAAGGCGATACCGCCAAAACGTTCGAAGTGGTTATCCAGCTGGGTTCGATTCTGGCGGTGGTGGTGATGTTCTGGCGCCGTCTGTTTGGCCTGATCGGTATCCATTTTGGCCGTCCGCCGCAGCACGAAGGGATGAGTAAAGGCCGCCTGTCGCTGATCCATATTCTGCTTGGGATGGTCCCGGCAGTGGTGCTGGGGCTGGTTTTCCACGACGCCATCAAATCGCTGTTTAACCCGATTAACGTGATGTACGCGCTGGTGGTGGGCGGCTTCCTGCTGATCGCCGCGGAAGTGCTGAAGCCAAAAACGCCGCGCGCGGAAGGGCTGGACGATATGACGTATCGTCAGGCGTTTATCATTGGCTGCTTCCAGTGTCTGGCGCTGTGGCCGGGCTTCTCACGTTCAGGCGCAACCATCTCCGGCGGGATGCTGATGGGCGTAAGCCGTTACGCCGCGTCAGAGTTCTCGTTCCTGCTGGCGGTGCCGATGATGATGGGTGCCACCGCGCTTGACCTCTATAAAAGCATCGGTTTCCTCACCACGGGCGACATTCCCATGTTCGCCGTTGGCTTCATCACCGCGTTTATCGTGGCGCTGATTGCCATCAAAACCTTCCTGCAGCTGATTAAGCGTATCTCGTTCATTCCGTTCGCGATCTATCGCTTCATCGTTGCCGCTGCGGTATACGTGGTCTTCTTCTGACCGATGGCCCTCAGTCTTTTGGCTGAGGGCAATGCTTTTCCTTCCAGTCAGAGACCGCCTGAATTCGCCGTTTCGTGAGTTCTTCGCGAATTTCCGGTCCTTTGAATCCCGCCTCGACGACGTCCTTCGTCGGCACCGCTTTCGCTACCTCCCAGGCTTTACGCAGTAAACGTCCCTGCGGGTAGTCGCACGCTTCAAACCCGGTACGCCCGCGCACGTCAGCTTCGCTGGTCAGCGCGATTTGCTCCACGCGCTGGGGTTTGCGCCAGGCGTCGATGTTATCGAAAAGCTTAACGATGGTGGCCGGTTTCAGGATGGGGAAGGTGTGGATCAGATCGTGGAATTCGGCCACCAGTTTCGCCAGATCGCGGATTTCGTTCGGCACGCGCAGACGCTGGCACAGACCCTCGACCAGCTTCACCCCGGCCGGACCGTGCCCGTGATGCCGAGGCCAGAGCTCTTTTGGCGTCAAGCCTTTGCCCAGATCGTGGCACAGGGTGGAAAAACGCACGTCCACGTCAGGGCTGAGCATGGCCGCCATGCTCAGGGTCATCAGCGTGTGCACGCCGGTATCAATTTCCGGGTGCCATTTCGCCGGAGCCGGGACGCCAAACAGCGCGTCTATTTCCGGGAACAACACCTTCAGCGCGCCACAGTCGCGCAGGACCTGGAAAAAGACCTGCGGGTTACGCGTGGTGAGGGCATTCTCCGTCTCTTTCCAGACGCGCTCTGGCGTCAGGTGTTCAAGCTCGCCCGCCCCGGTCATGGCGGTTATCAGCGCCATTGTCTCATCGGCAATACGGAAGCTGAGATGGGCGTAACGCGCGGCAAAACGCGCCACGCGCAGCACGCGGAGCGGATCTTCAGAAAACGCCGGGGAGACGTGGCGTAAAAGACGGTTGCGCAGATCGTCCTGGCCGCCATAAACGTCAACAATCTGGCCGTGCTCGTCCTGCGCCAGCGCGTTAATGGTCAGATCGCGACGCAGGAGATCTTCCTCCAGCGTGACGTCAGGCGCGGCATAGCAGGTGAAGCCCGTATAACCCGAACCTGATTTCCGCTCGGTACGCGCCAGGGCATACTCTTCGCGGCTTTTCGGGTGCAGGAACACGGGAAAATCGCGGCCTACCTGCTGGTAGCCCGCGTCGAGCATCTCTTTCGGGGTGGCGCCCACCACCACCCAGTCTTTATCTTTGACCGGCAGACCTAACAACGCATCACGAACCGCACCACCGACCAGATAACTCTTCACGCCTGACACTCCCGTTTTCTCTTTTCCAGAATGATACGTAAGTCTGGCAGAGAAGACGAATTAGTTCATCCAGCGATCTTTACGCTTACGGCTTGGGATCAGGTGCGGCAGAACCAGACCCAGCACCAGACCGACGCCCAGCACGCCGCCGCCATACATAAACCACTGCATGATGATGGTGCGCTGTTTGTCATCGAGCTGCAGGTTGGCGGCATTCACTTTCTTCTGCGCGACAATCAGCTCGTTTTTCAGCTTCTGGTTCTCTTCTTTCAGCCCGTTAATCACACCGTCGCTCTGCGCCACTTTCTGCTGCATTTCGGCGGTACGCTGGTTCCAGGTTCCGTCGATGTTGTTCAGCTTGTCGGTCAGGGTTTTCACCTGATTTTCCAGATCCGGCACGCGGGTGCGCAGGCTTGGCACGGTGCTCAGCTCTTTCAGCGGGATCCAGGACGTACGGCCAGAGCTGTCGCGAACCTGACCGTAGTTGGTGTCCGCGTTGGTCTGTAACAGGGTGACTTCCTCGCCGGCATTGACCGTGCCCACGAGGCGATAATTATCTCCGGGGCCACTGCGTACCCAGGTGTTCAGTTCGTCAGAAACGTAACGCTTCTCTTCAGCGTGCACGGCTGTTGCGGCGCTAAAAGCGAGTAAAGTAAGTCCAATCAGGCGTAATTTAAGCATCATTAGTCGTTATTTTCATAAATAGTGGAACGATAGTAGTGGCAACAGTGTCTCTACGCAAAGCATTCGTCAGCAATCAGAATCATCTGTGTCACGACTCTGGACATTTACGCCCGACAAATTGCTCATTGCATGGCAATTTGGCGCAAAATACTATGTACTGACAAACAAATGGCGAGGAAGTTCGCCCTCATTGACGCGTCTGTGACGCCCGCAAAAGTACAAGGCTATGGCTCAGGAAATCGAATTAAAATTTATCGTCGAAAAAGACAGCGTTGACGCACTCCGCCAGCATCTGCATACGCTCTCCGGCGAACACCATGCACCGGTACAACTGCTTAATATCTATTACGAAACGCCGGACAACTGGCTGCGCCGCCACGATATGGGGCTGCGCATCCGTGGCGCGAGCGGGCGCTACGAGATGACGATGAAAATTGCCGGCCGCGTGGTCGGCGGGTTACATCAGCGTCCGGAATACAATATCGACATCAGTCAGCCAGAACTTGAGCTCGAACGCTTCCCGGCGGACGTCTGGCCGGAAGGCGAGCTGCCTGCCACGCTGGCAGAACAGGTGCAGCCGCTGTTCAGCACCGATTTCTGGCGCGAGAAATGGCTGGTGACGGAAGGTAAAAGCCGCATCGAAATCGCTCTCGATCTCGGTGAGGTGAAGACGGGAGAGTTCCAGGAACCCATTTGTGAACTGGAGCTTGAACTGCTGGAAGGGGACGCGAATGACGTGCTGAAGCTGGCGCGCAGGCTGGTGAGTCAGTCCGGACTGCGTCAGGGAAGCCTGAGTAAAGCCGCGCGGGGTTACCATCTGGCGGCCGGAAATGCGCCGCGCGTCCTGAAAGAGACGACCATTTTGCGCGTTGCGCCGAAAGCCAGCGTTGAGCAGGGGCTGGAAGCCGCGCTGGAGCTGGCGCTTTCGCAGTGGCAGTACCACGAAGAGCTGTGGGTGCGAAATGTGAAAAACGCTAAATCTCACGTTCTCGCGGCGATTGCCCTGGTGCGCCATACCCTTGCGCTGTTCGGCGGTATCGTTCCTCGCAAAGCTAGCGCTCACTTACGTGATCTACTGACGCAAACCGAAACGCTGATGCTCTCGGACGTCTCGGCGCAAACGGCGATTTACAGCCCGCAAGCCGCTTCGGCAAAACTGGCGCTGACCGAGTTTCTGGTCACGCGCGGCTGGCGCGCCTTCCTGGATGCGAAAGCCGAGGCCAAAATCGCGGAAAACTTTAAGCGTTTCGCGGACATTCATCTTTCCCGCCATGCCGCTGAACTGAAGAGCACCTTTGCGTATCCGCTCGGCGATAAGTATGGCGATCAGCTTCCCCGTCTTTCGCGCAACATCGACAGCATGCTGCTCCTTTCCGGTGCCTACGACGGGCCACAGGCGCAGGCGTGGCTGGAAAACTGGCAGGGGCTGAAGCATGCCATCGAAACCCGTCAGCATATTGAAATTGAGCATTTCCGTAATGAGGCCATTTCGCAGGAGCCGTACTGGCTGCACAGCGGAAAACGTTAACTCTGGCAAGGAACCCCTAGAATGCCGCTTTCTTCACCGTTACAGCAGCAGTGGCAGACCGTTTTCGAACGTCTGCCTGAGTCATTACCGGCGTCATCGTTAAGCGAGCAGGCGAAAAGCGTACTCGCCTTCAGTGATTTTGTGCAGGAAAGCATCGCCGTCTACCCGGACTGGCTGGCTGAGCTTGAGAACGCACCGCCGCAGGCGGACGAGTGGCGGCATTATGCCGGCTGGCTGCAGGCCGCGCTTGAAGACGTCGCGGATGAGGCGACGCTGATGCGCGTCCTGCGTCAGTTCCGCCGTCGTGTGATGGTGCGCATTGCCTGGGCGCAGGCGCTAGAGCTGGTGAGTGAAGAGAGTACGTTGCAGCAGTTAAGCGAGCTGGCGCAGACGTTGATTGTCGCCGCGCGCGACTGGCTCTACGCCGCCTGCTGTAAAGAGTGGGGCACGCCGTGCAGCGAGGAAGGGGTTCCTCAGCCGCTGTTGATTCTGGGGATGGGCAAGCTGGGCGGTTGCGAGCTGAACTTTTCCTCCGATATCGACCTGATTTTCGCCTGGCCTGAGAACGGCTCCACACGCGGCGGCCGTCGCGAGCTGGACAACGCCCAGTTCTTTACCCGTCTCGGTCAGCGCCTGATTAAGGCGCTGGATCAGCCGACGCAGGACGGCTTTGTTTACCGTGTGGACATGCGCCTGCGTCCGTTTGGCGACAGCGGCCCGCTGGTGCTGAGCTTTGCCGCGCTGGAGGACTACTACCAGGAGCAGGGGCGCGACTGGGAGCGTTATGCGATGGTCAAAGCGCGGATCATGGGCGACAGCGATGACGCCTACGCCAACGAGCTGCGTGCCATGCTGCGCCCGTTCGTGTTCCGTCGCTATATCGACTTCAGCGTCATCCAGTCTCTGCGCAATATGAAAGGGATGATTGCCCGTGAGGTTCGCCGTCGTGGGCTGAAGGACAACATCAAGCTTGGCGCGGGTGGTATTCGCGAAATCGAATTTATCGTCCAGGTCTTCCAGTTGATTCGCGGCGGGCGCGAGCCGTCGCTACAATCCCGCTCGCTGCTCCCGACGCTGAGCGCCATCGAGCAGCTTCACCTGCTGCCGGACGGCGACGCGAAAACCCTGCGCGAGGCCTATCTGTTCCTGCGTCGTCTGGAAAACCTGCTGCAAAGCATCAACGACGAACAGACCCAGACCCTGCCGGGGGATGACCTTAACCGGGCGCGTCTGGCCTGGGGCATGCGCGTGGACGACTGGTCAACGCTGACCGAACGGCTCGATGCCCACATGGCAGGCGTGCGCCGCATCTTTAACGAACTGATTGGTGATGATGAAAGTGAATCGCAGGACGATGCGCTTTCCGAGCACTGGCGCGAGCTGTGGCAGGACGCGCTCCAGGAAGATGACACCACGCCGGTGCTGACGCATTTAACCGACGACGCGCGCCATCGCGTGGTGGCGCTGATTGCCGATTTCCGTCTTGAGCTGAACAAGCGCGCCATCGGCCCGCGCGGTCGACAGGTGCTGGATCACCTGATGCCGCACCTGCTGAGCGAGGTCTGCTCGCGGGCGGATGCGCCGGTGCCGCTGTCGCGCATGATGCCGCTGCTGAGCGGGATCATCACGCGCACCACGTACCTTGAACTTTTGAGCGAGTTTCCGGGGGCTCTCAAGCACCTGATTACGCTCTGCGCCGCCTCCCCGATGGTGGCCAACAAGCTGGCGCGCTATCCGCTGCTGCTGGATGAGCTGCTCGACCCGAATACCCTGTATCAACCCACGGCGACGGATGCCTACCGGGACGAGCTGCGTCAGTATCTGCTGCGCGTGCCGGAAGAGGACGAAGAGCAGCAGCTGGAGGCGCTGCGCCAGTTTAAGCAGGCCCAGATGCTGCGCGTGGCGGCGGCGGACATCGCTGGAACGCTGCCGGTGATGAAAGTGAGCGATCACTTAACCTGGCTCGCGGAGGCGATCATCGACGCGGTCGTGCAGCAGGCGTGGGTGCAGATGGTGGCCCGCTACGGCCAGCCGAAGCACCTTGCTGATCGTGAGGGGCGAGGCTTTGCCGTGGTCGGTTACGGCAAGCTCGGCGGCTGGGAGCTGGGATACAGCTCCGATCTGGATTTAATCTTCCTGCACGACTGCCCGGTTGACGTGATGACCGACGGCGAGCGTGAGATTGACGGGCGTCAGTTCTATCTGCGCCTGGCCCAGCGCATTATGCACCTGTTCAGCACCCGCACCTCGTCGGGCATTTTGTATGAAGTCGATGCGCGCCTGCGTCCGTCCGGTGCGGCGGGCATGCTGGTCACCTCAACGGAATCCTTCGCCGATTACCAGAAGAATGAAGCCTGGACGTGGGAGCATCAGGCGCTGGTGCGCGCCCGCGTGGTGTATGGCGATCCGCAGCTCAAAACGCAGTTCGATGCCATTCGTAAGGACGTCATGACCACCCCGCGCGAGGGCAATACGCTGCAGACCGAAGTGCGCGAGATGCGCGAGAAAATGCGCGCACACCTGGGTAATAAACACCGCGATCGCTTTGATATCAAAGCCGACGAGGGCGGGATTACCGATATTGAGTTCATTACCCAGTATCTGGTGCTGCTCCACGCGCACGACAAGCCGAAGCTGACCCGCTGGTCCGATAACGTGCGCATTCTGGAACTGCTGGCGCAAAACGACATCATGGACGAGCAGGAGGCGCAGGCCTTAACCCGCGCCTACACGACGCTGCGCGACGAGCTTCACCACCTGGCGCTACAGGAGCAGCCGGGCCACGTGGCGCTGGACTGTTTTGTCGCAGAACGCGCTCAGGTAACGGCCAGCTGGCAGAAGTGGCTGGTGGAACCGTGCGTAACAAATCAAGTGTGATATTATCGCGCGCAAATTGTGAATCTTTCTGGAGTCAGGAATGAAAGTAACACTGCCAGAGTTTGAACGTGCTGGAGTAATGGTTGTTGGGGATGTGATGCTGGATCGCTACTGGTATGGACCGACCAGCCGCATCTCTCCGGAAGCACCGGTACCGGTGGTTAAGGTAGACACCATTGAAGAGCGTCCCGGCGGCGCGGCAAACGTGGCGATGAACATAGCCTCTCTGGGCGCGCACTCGCGTCTGGTTGGCCTGACCGGTATCGACGATGCGGCGCGCGCGCTGAGCAAGTCGCTGGCGGACGTGAACGTGAAGTGCGACTTCGTTTCTGTTCCGACCCACCCAACCATCACCAAGCTGCGCGTGCTGTCACGCAACCAGCAGCTGATCCGCCTCGACTTTGAAGAAGGGTTCGAAGGCGTTGATCCCGAGCCGCTGCACGAGCGCATTAACCAGGCGTTGGGCAATATCGGCGCGCTGGTGCTGTCCGACTATGCGAAAGGCGCGCTGGCCAGCGTGCAGACGATGATCCAGCTGGCGCGTAAGGCCAGCGTACCGGTGCTGATCGACCCGAAAGGCACCGACTTTGAGCGCTATCGCGGCGCAACCCTGCTGACGCCAAACCTCTCCGAGTTTGAAGCGGTGGCGGGCAAATGCAAAACCGAGGAAGAGCTGGTTGAACGCGGCATGAAGATCATTGCTGACTTCGAGCTCTCTGCGCTGCTGGTGACCCGCTCCGAGCAGGGGATGACGCTGCTGCAGCCAGGCAAGGCGCCGCTGCATATGCCAACCCAGGCGCAGGAAGTGTACGACGTGACCGGTGCCGGTGATACGGTGATCGGCGTGCTGGCGGCGACGCTGGCCGCGGGTAACTCTCTGGAAGAGGCGTGTTACTTCGCTAACGCCGCGGCGGGTGTGGTCGTCGGTAAACTCGGTACCTCAACCGTGTCCCCAATCGAGCTGGAAAACGCGGTGCGCGGCCGTGCGGACACCGGTTTCGGTGTGATGACCGAAGACGAGCTTAAAGTGGCTGTCGCCGCCGCGCGCAAGCGCGGTGAGAAAGTGGTAATGACCAACGGTGTGTTCGACATTCTGCACGCGGGCCATGTCTCCTATCTGGCGAATGCGCGCAAGCTGGGCGATCGTCTGATTGTGGCAGTGAACAGCGATGCGTCGACCAAACGTCTGAAGGGTGAAACGCGTCCGGTGAACCCGCTGGAGCAGCGTATGATCGTGCTCGGCGCGCTGGAAGCCGTGGACTGGGTGGTGTCGTTTGAAGAAGACACGCCGCAGCGCCTGATTGCCGGTATTCTGCCGGACCTGCTGGTGAAAGGCGGGGATTACAAGCCAGAGCAAATCGCGGGCAGCGAAGAGGTCTGGGCCAACGGCGGCGAAGTGATGGTGCTCAACTTTGAGGACGGGTGCTCAACCACCAACATCATCAAGAAGATCCAGAAAGACAGTCAGTAAAAAACGGGCCTGTTGGCCCGTTTTTTTATGTCGGGTGGCGGCTGCGCCTTACCCGACCTACGCGTTCATGTAGGCCCGGTAAGGCGTAGCCGCCACCGGGCACAACAGGCCGCACTTACTCCTGGTTATCCACCGGCGGAATGGCCGGCGCTGGCTTCACTTCTTCCGGCGCATTGCGGTTTTCCAGCTCGGTCAGACGCTGTTCCAGCAGTGCCAGCTTCTCGCGGGTGCGCAGCAGAACCTGCGTCTGCACGTCAAACTCTTCGCGGCTGACTAGATCAAGGCGAACCAACTGCGCCTGCAGCGTCTGGCGGATTTTCTTCTCAACGTCATCACCAAATTCACGAATGCCTTTCGGCATGGATTCATGAACCTGACGCGCAATTTGCTCAATTTTCTTCGGGTCAATCATTGTCGTTTCCCTTGATGGAAAGGTGTCAGTGTCCATTGTAGCGCGTCATGCCCGGGGTAAACAAAATTGTTTGATGCTTATGCATTGCCCAGGATAATCAATAGCGTTATAGTTATCTCGCTTATTCTCAGGGCGGGGCGAAATTCCCCACCGGCGGTAAATCAGCTTAACGCTGAAAGCCCGCGAGCGCTTTGGGTGAATTCTCAAAGGTCAGCAGATCCGGTGTAATTCCGGGGCCGACGGTTAGAGTCCGGATGGGAGAGAGTAACGATCCAGTCGGGCATGGGCCCGCTCACGTTATCTTTTTGCCGCTTATACGGCGCTCCTAAGACTGCCCTGATTCTGGTAACCATAATGTTAATGAGGTTTTTTTACCATGAATCAGACGCTACTTTCCTCTTTTGGCACTTCAACTCAACGTGTTGAACATGCACTGGATGCACTGCGCGAAGGCCGCGGTGTGATGGTGCTTGACGATGAAAACCGTGAAAACGAAGGCGACATGATTTTCGCCGCCGAAAACATGACCGTTGAACAGATGGCGCTGACCATCCGTCACGGCAGCGGCATCGTATGCCTGTGTATTACCGAAGATCGTCGTAAGCAGCTCGAGCTGCCGATGATGGTCGAAAACAACACCAGCGCCTTTGGTACCGGATTTACCGTGACCATTGAAGCGGCGCATGGCGTGACCACCGGTGTGTCTGCGGCTGACCGTCTGACCACCGTACGTGCCGCCATTGCTGATGATGCGAAGCCCTCCGATCTGCATCGTCCAGGCCACGTCTTCCCACTGCGCGCGCAGGCGGGCGGCGTTCTGACCCGCGGCGGCCACACCGAAGCGACCATCGATCTGGTGACGCTGGCGGGCTTCAAACCTGCGGGCGTGCTGTGTGAACTGACCAACGATGACGGCACCATGGCGCGCGCGCCGGAGTGCATCACCTTTGCGCGTCTGCACAACATGCCGGTGGTCACGATTGAAGATCTGGTCGAGTACCGCCAGGCGCACGAGCGCAAAGCCAGCTGAAACTGCTGATGTAAAAAAGCCGGGGAAACCCGGCTTTTTTACGATTAGTGGTAGTTAATTTTGAACAGCACCACGGTTTCAAATGGTCCGGACTGGATCGCCTTTCCCGGCACCGGCGTCAGCTCAGCGGTATAGGTCTGTTCGTACTGCAACGTACTGCCGGTAAAATCGGCATACTCTTCGTATCGGTTAAAGGTGTAGGGCTGCGTTCCGTTAAGGATGCGTAATTTCAGGCCGTTACCGATGAGCAGGGCGGTATCTTCTTCGCTCAGCGTCTCGTTCGTATAGAACGACGAATCCATTTTAAACCCATCGGAACACTCGGCGTCCTGTATCTTGGTCGTTCTGACCGAGAACGTGCGCGTTCGCTTTCCCTGATTCATTATGTCGCGAGCGCTGAACGTACCAAAATCAATCTCCTGATTTTCCGGATAGATGCTGAAGGTCGCCCCGCAGTCCAGCACGGTGATATTGTTCAGGCCATTAATATGATACTTCAGGTTTTTCGCGTCGGACATCTGGTTGACGCCGCCCTTGCCGTCGAACTGCACCACGATATAGTCCCCGAGCGTGCTGACGTAGCCGTGCGGCGGCATGACCTTGATTCTGACGTACAGACGAAAGCGCACGATGAACGTGCGTGAGGTGTGAATGTCGTTCGCATTGCCGGAACAGATGCGGTTCTCCCAGCCCATTTGCTGGATTTGGGCGGGGGTATAGATAGTGATCTGTTTGTTATCAAGGCACTGGGAGGTATCAACCCCGTTGGGTTGCCCCGTCGCATCGTAGTCAATCCCTTCATAGGTTACGCCGAGCTCGTAGTAGGGATCGGACGCCGACGGGTAGGGGTTAACCCAGGCGTAGATGTCCTCTTTTTCAAAATTACTGGTGGTGTTGTGGTCGCAGGTCACAGGGACTTTGATATCGTCAGATTCCCATATCTTTTCCCCCACCTGCGCGTTGCTGGGAATGGCAAAAGGCGAGATCGTTTTTGTCTCCTCGACGGGCCCGCCGGAAACACCGAGATAGCAGTCAAGCGCCAGCGCCTCTCTGACGGGCAGCAGGGCGAGCAGCAGCAAAAACAGACAATTAGCGAGCTTGCGCATTGTTTTGACCCTTCCGCTCGCTGAGCTGGCATGGCGCCTTACCCGCACAGGTAACGTCCACTTTTTTCAGCGCGCCGTAATCATCAATGTAACCCACGCTGTAGTAGCTCCCGTGGTAGTCGCCGGTAGAGGTGGACGCCGTGGCAAACGGAGCAATCATCAGGCTGTCGAAGCCCGGCAGCTGGGTTTTCGCATTTTTACTCAGCCACGCGAGGGTGATGTAATAGGGCGTGGGGTTATGTACGCTGAGCCCCGTTGCGGTGGCGGTAATTTCCATGCGCATTTCGCTTTGATCACCCGGCTTTTTGGTGATGGCTTTTGGCCGCCAGAACAGCTTAATGCGGCTCTGCATGGCCACTTGCATAACGCTGCGCGCCTCGCTGGCGCCGCTTTTGGGTGGAACTTCGCGCAGGTTGAAGTAAAACAGCGACTCTCTGTCCTTCGGCAACTGCCCAACCGCCGCCTGCTTCACAATTCTGACCTGCGATGACGCGCCCGCTTCAATACGCTGAATGGGCGGCAGCGCCATGAAGTGGCTGTCCTCTTTGCGCCCGTTTTCGTCTTCAATCCAGGAAAGCGCCAGGTAGGGTAAGGTTTTGCTCTGGTTATCGACTTTCAGGCTGCTTGCCTTGTCCCCTTCGGGAAAAACGATCCGCGTGCGGTCCAGGTTAATGGCGGCATGCGCGTTCAATGCGGTGCCGAGCAACATCAGGCTCAGGGCCTTGAGTGGGGTGAGTTTCATCATGGTTTCTTACTGGCAAGGCAGCATGAGCTGCATACTGTTTTCAAGGTGAGAAGGTAACGAGAAGCGACACTGTTGGTTGTCTCCCCACGTGACCAGGAACTGTTGCTCAGGCTGGACGGCGCCCAGCCAGACGCGGCCCTCCTCGGCGACCATGCCGACCTGCAGGCCGTTATCCTGCAGGCGGACCAGGGCGCCGAGCGGCGGTGTCCCGGAAGGCGTTCGCAAAATGCCGGCAATATCGTTACCGGCTCGGGTCGCGATTTGACGATAGCCGATGGCGCCTTCTGTCCAGGTGGAGGTGACCACCCGCGTATCGACGTCAACGCCGTCAGGCAAATTGTTCATGTTGACCCGCACGCTGGCCGGGGTATAGCTGGAAAACGACGGCAGAACGCCGATACCCGACGCGTTGGTTTCGTCATGCGATACGTTCAGCGGGATATGGCCCACGCCGTCAGTGCTGACCATGACGCGTGGCTCATTGCCGTAGCTGCGACGGTGCAAGGCAAACCCTTTCGCCGTCCCGGTAAACGATCCGTTCCAGCTGGCGCTCATTGAGTTGTACTCATTCGCCTTATAGCTGCCCGAGACGTTGAGATCCCCCAGCGAAGAATAGTGCTGATAGTTTCCGCTGAACTGTGCGCCCGCATCGGCTTTTTCGCTCTCGGTGCCAGCAGAGACGCCCCAGGTATTGTTCCGGTCAGAGGTGTCGTACCAGGAGACGCTCTGGCTCAGGCTGTCGCCGTTGCGCAGGTCGTAGTTCAGGCGATGGTCAGGATCGAGCGGCACGCTCAGCGAGAGATAAAACTGGTTATCGTCCTCTTCATCATCTTCGTAATGGGTTCTGCTCAGCGACAGGGTCAGGCCAAGGTTTTTCCAGCGGCCAACGTCGAAGTTATAGCCTGCGGTGACGCTGCCGGTCGTGGAAGGCGAGTCGTCCCACCAGGTTTGGCGCAGCATGCTCAGATAAAGGTTTAGCGAGAGGGCCGATATGTACTGACTGGCGGTGACACTGAGGGTCTGTTTTTCCGTCTGGCTGTCGCTGTTGTCGTTATCCAGATAGCGCGCATAGCTCAGGAACTGACGGTCCGAGTAGCGGTAGCTCGCCAGCGTAAGCTGGCTACCGGTGGTGTCGAACCGTTTACTGTAGTTAAAACGGTAGCTGTAGCCCGTCTGCGGATCCGCGCCCGGCAGCTGGCTGGTGGCCCGGGTGATATCAAACGAGAGCGCGCCCAGATACGCCATGTTTTGTCCCAGCCCGGCGGCCAGGGCGCGGTAGTGGTCACCATCGGCCAGCGTTCCGCCATAGAGCGAGGTTTGCGACAGCATGCCCCAGGAAAACTCGCCGCTCATGAAGGTACTGTCCTCAACGTCATGCGATGCGTCCTTTCGCGGCTTGCCTGCCGCCAGCTTGTAGCGAACCTGGCCCTGACGCGTCAGGAAGGGAACGGATTCGGCGGAGACCTGGAACGTACTCACCCGGCCATCTTCTTCCGTCACCTTCACGTCGAGCGTGCCCTGCACCGACTGGTTGAGATCCTGAATGATGAACGGGCCCGGCGGGACTTTTGTTTGATAGATGACCCTGTCGGCGAGGCTTACGGTGACCGTCGCGTTGGTTTGGGCAATACCGGAGATTTGTGGCGCATAGCCGCGCAGTGACCACGGCAGCATGCGCTCATCGCTGATAAGCGACGCGCCGGTGTAGGTGAAGGCGTCGAAAATCGACGACTGGAAATCCGTCTCGCCGAGCGTCAGCTTTGCGCCCATGGTGGGGAGGGGGCGGAACATATAAACGCGCGAGAAGCGCCCGTTATGCTCTGAACCGCCGTCCGCGTGCGTCTGGTTGTATTGATAATCGCTGCGCAGCCGCCAGGCGCCGACGTTCGCGCCCGCCGTGCCGTAAGTGTTGGCATTATCTGAACTGCTACCGCTGTTGGGCTGGTAGTGGCTGGCAAAAAGATTGTAGTCCAGCAGGACGCCCGCCACGCCATTATCCCAGGTTGACGGGGGCATCCAGTCGGCAGAGCGGTACTGCAGCCACGCCTGGGGAATGGACACGTTTAGCGTCTGGTTTGCTTGTTCAAAGGTAAAATGAATGTCCGGTAGCGGGGCGAAGTCTATACAGCCCTCTTTTTCAGTGAGCGATTCCCGTATTTTATCCTGCAGGCCGAACGTGTCGGCCAGTTCGGCGGGAATACAGACCTGAACTGCATCATTCACTTTTTTCCACGTTAACTGCCAGCCGTTTGTTAAGGGGGTGTCATTAATTGAAACCGTAACAAAATAACGACCGGGGACGACGGAGGCGCGATCTTTAAACTGTGTTAAATCGACGCTGTTGCGCTGATCTTTATCGATGGCATTAATATTAAATTCGGTACCAGAGGCGACTTTTGTCATTAACAGGGCGGTAATGATGATTATGCATTTTGATTTATGTTTCATCATCCTGTTGCTCAAGGTAAATATAAAATGCCGACTGGCATAACGAGCCAGTCGGTAGATAACGAGGTAAATTCGAATTATTTATATGCCAGCACATAGTTTGCGGTGGCTTCAACCTGACCCGGCGTTGCCGTTTTGCCGCTCAGCACTTCCATCTGCGCCTTAAAGTGCAGCGTCTGGGTGGCGGAGCCTGCCAGCAGGGTAACTTCACTGGCGCTACCCAGGGTGATGTTCGCTTCCGCATTATCCAGCAGACGGACGCCCACGTTCTGCGCGCCGCTGGCATACGTGTTGGTCATCAGGCTGGTATCCGTTGTATCCGTGGCGGAGCTGGTGAACGTGACGTCAACTTTGGTGATCGGGGTATCGGTTTCATCGCCTGGATCGTCCAGCTGGCAGTTTTCCAGGTTGATATCTACCGCAACGGGTGACGATTTTTTATTGGCATTAATAACGGCAGTCGTAATTTCACCCAGATCGACTTCTTTATCAACGCTATCAGGAGCAATGCTGCACGGTGCATCAATCACCACCCCTTTGAATTTGATCTTGCCTGAGCCTTGTTCTGCAGCCAATGCCGAGCCAGAAATAAGCGTGGCCATTGCCACGGCTAAAAGCGCTTTTTTTCCTGTAAACATGAAAATATCCTTTTTCAGTTGAATTCATATCCTGAATATTAATCAGAATATTGCCAGGAAAGTATATCGATCTCCGGCGGGGTAATGCGATTAACCACGCTTAAAAATCATTGTAGATATAATTAAAATATAAATACGGGTTATTGTAAGTGGATGAATTTCAAGAAGTGTAAATTATAATGCCGGATGCATTGTTTAGTGTTATTACGCACAATAATGTTCAATAAAAAACTTGATTTTTTTATAAGGAAGGAGGCGGGGCGTATATTCCGTAAAAAGTTATTCCTTTAACAAATAATAGGTGCCTCCGTTTCAGGAGGCGCCCGTCACGTCAGCCAATGCCTGCGGCCTGAAGTAAGACCAGACTTAGCCCCATCACCGACATCCCGCACAGGACGCCATAGCTTGGGTTGTTGTTTGGATCGATCTCTTTCGCCAGCGGCATCAGCTCGTCTACCGACAGCGCAACCATAATCCCCGCAACCGCGGCCATAATGGCAGCCATGACGACCGGCGAAACCAGGCTACCGAGGATGAGCCAGGCCAGCACGCCGCCGAGAATTTCCGCCATGCCGGAGATTCCGGCCCAGAAGATTGCCGTGCGCTTTGAGCCCGTAGCGGCATAGACCGGACCGGCCACCGCGAGTCCTTCAGGAATATTGTGCAACGCCACCGCCAGGGCGATGCCGAGGCCCATTTCCAGGTTGCTGCTGGCGGTGACATACGTCGCCACGCCTTCCGGGAAGTTGTGCAGGCTTATGCCGAGCGTCAGCAAAATGGCGGTGCGCTTAATGTTGCGCGGCGCGGGCGCTACGTTTTTTTGCATTAAGTCCTGAGGGTGCGCGTGGGGCAACATGCGGTCGAGCGCGAAGTATCCCAGCAGGCCAACGACAAACATGCCGTAGCCCAGCAGCGGAGACATGCCTTCCGTGCCCAGCGCCGCAGGGAGCATCTCCATCAGGGAGATGAGCAGCATGATCCCGGCAGCAAAGCCCAGCGAGAAGGCCAGCACGCGGTTTGATGGCTTTTGACCAAGCACGCCGAGGATCGCGCCGATGAACGTCGCGGCGCCCGCCAGTATGGTCAGGATCAGAGGGACTGACATGCATTGCTCCTTATGATAATGATTCTCATTAATATAAATGATTCATTTCTGGCAAAGCGAGGGGCGAACCCCGGCTTTACACATTCCTTACATTCAAATTTCCTGATGATGATCTTCACGCTTATCTGCGTTCATCTTTGCCGGATTGCGCGTAATGTAGCACCATTAAATTGACACCTTCTGTAAGGATATCATCATGACTTCTTCCCGTATGCCAGCCCTGTTTTTAGGCCACGGCAGCCCAATGAACGTTCTGGAAGACAACGTCTATACCCGCGCATGGCGTAGCCTGGGCGAGACGCTGCCGCGTCCAAAAGCGATTGTGGTGGTATCCGCGCACTGGTTCACCCGCGGCACGGGCGTGACCGCCATGGAAGCGCCAAAGACCATTCATGATTTTGGCGGCTTCCCGCAGGCGCTGTATGACACGCACTATCCGGCCCCCGGCTCGCCTGAGCTGGCACAAAGGCTGGTGGAACTGCTGGCGCCTGTTCCGGTTGCGCTGGATAAAGAAGCCTGGGGTTTTGACCACGGCTCGTGGGGCGTGTTGATTAAAATGTATCCTGATGCGGATATCCCGATGGTGCAGCTGAGCATCGACAGCACCAAACCGGCCGCCTGGCATCTGGAGATGGGCCGTAAGCTGGCAACGCTTCGTGATGAAGGCATCATGCTGGTGGCAAGCGGCAACGTGGTGCACAACCTGCGCACGGCACGCTGGCACGGTGAGAATACGCCTTACCCGTGGGCGACCGCTTTTAATGACTACGTTAAAGCGAACCTGACCTGGCAGGGTCCGGCTGAGGCACATCCGCTGGTGAACTATCTGGATCATGAGGGCGGTTCGCTCTCTAACCCGACGCCGGAGCATTTCCTGCCGCTGCTGTACGTGCTTGGCGCGTGGGATGGCCAGGAGCCGGTGACGATCCCGGTCGACGGGATTGAGATGGGAAGCCTGAGTATGCTGTCGGTGCAGGTAGGGTGAAAACATGCCCGGTGGCGCTACGCTTACCGGGCCTACAAAACCGTAGGCCGGGTCAGGCGAAGCCGCCACCCGGCAGATCTTACTCCACAAAAATATGCGGATAGAACCGTGACAGGTCCTGCGTGATCAGCGCGCGATCTTCGCGAATGCCAATTCCAGCAGGTTGATCGTTAATGAGCCAGCTGCCAATTAGCGTATAGCTGTCGCCAAACTTCGGCAGTGGATAGAACTCCTGGACGATCATCCCTTCTTCACCGTACGGCCCTTCAACCGCTTCCAGCGTTTTACCGTTTTCGATAATCGACACGTTCGCGCCTTCGCGGGAGAAGATCGGCTTAACGACGTATTTCTCCATCTGCGGGTAATTATCTTCCGCAAAGTACGCTGGCAGCAGGTTCGGGTGGTTCGGGAACATCTCCCACAGCATCGGCAGCAGGGCCTTGTTGGAGATAATGCTCTTCCAGGCCGGTTCCAGCCAGCGCACGCCCGCGTCTTCCAGCTTGGTGGAGAACATCTCGCGCAGCATGTACTCCCACGGGTAGAGCTTGAACAGGTTGCTGATCACCTGATCCTGCATGTCCGTGAACTGACCTTTTTCACCCAGGCCGATATCCTCGATATAGAGGAACTCGGTCGCCACCTCCGCTTCGGCGGCGCAATCCTGCAGATACTGAACCGTGCCACGGTCTTCTTCCGTGTCGCGACAGCAGGCGAGATGCAGCAGGTTAAAGCCAAACTGCTCGCGCAGCTCGGCGAAGCGCTCGATCAGCTTCTCCTGCAGGCTGTTGAACTGGTCGCTGCCTTCCGGCAGGTTGCCAGCATTGGCCTGGTCTTCCAGCCAGATCCACTGGAAGAACGCCGCCTCGTACAGGGACGTTGGGGTATCGGCGTTGTTTTCCAGCAGCTTAGGCTCGCCTTTGCCGTCCCACGCCAGATCCAGGCGAGAGTAAAGCGAAGGCTGATTCGTTTTCCACGACTGGCGAACAAAGCTCCAGGTGTGCTTTGGAATGCGGAACTTGGCCATCAGTTCGTCGCTGTCGATGACTTTTTCCACCACCTTGAGGCACATCTGGTGCAGCTCGGCCGTTACCTCTTCCAGCTTCTCAACCTGGGCCAGCGTGAGCTTGTAGTAAGCGTCTTCACACCAGTACGGCTCGCCGTACATGGTGTGGAAGTTAAAGCCGTACTCGGTGGCTTTTTCGCGCCAGTCCGGACGCTCGGTAATACTGACTCGTTCCATGATCAGCCGCCCATTGAGCGAGTAGAAGAGGAGCCTGTCGCGCTGCGCTGCATGCTGGTCTGTTTCGCCACAGACTCACCGAACCCGCCGCGGGTGATGGTGCTGGTGGTCGCAGGCTTCGGCGCCATCGCCGTTTTCGGTACCGTCACGGTGCGGCCAGGGGTGGCTGCGCCGTAGCCTTTGCCGCTGGCATCGGTATATTGACCATAAGCCGGGCTGGCCGGGTTTTTCGAGCTAAACAGCGGCTGCTGCTGGTAGCCTGCACCGCCGCCCATCAGACGACCCATCATGTAACCGGCCATCAGCGGCATCCAGAAGCTGCCGCTGGACTGCGCCTGCGCCTGATTTTCTGGTGCAGTGCCGGCCTGAGCCGGTGCCTGCTGGCATTGACCTTCGCCAAACTCCGCTACGCAGTCTTCGCGTGAGGCATATTTCGGCGCGGTGCGTTCCGCTTCTTTCAGCGCGCTGGTGTAGGCCGTTTTACATTCGGCCGCTTTACCGGTGGCAGCAGAGCAGTCGTCCGCGTTTTGATACAGCGAAACCGTTTCATCGTTTTTTTCACAGCCTGCCAGCATAAAGACAGCGGTAACCGCCAGCGCAACAGGGGTGAGGTGACGTGCGTTCCAGCTCTTGCGGAACGACGCGTGATTGATCGTTTTTGTCCGTTTCATATTTGTCTTCCAGGACCCAGTGGTAATAACGCTCAGGATAGAGGATGAGTGGTTGAAAATGAAGCGAAGAGGGGCGGAATCAGGGGGATCTTTACGTTGGCTTACGTTCGGATGTGATTTTGCGCCGGGTGGCGCTGCGCTTACCCGGCCTACGATTCAGTAGGCCCGATAAGCGAAGCGCCATCGGGCAATGCTTAGTTACGGAACGGATTATTGCTCTTGCTGGCAGGCGCGGTAGTGCGCGCGGCAGCAGGCTGTGCAGCAGGGGTCGTGCCGTTAGCGTTGAAGTTATCAACCGCGGCAACCTGCTCCGGGTTCTCCGGCGCAACGCTGTCAGGAGAGGTAGAGACCGGTTTGCCCAGTGCGCTGTTCAGCATCTGCAGGTCTTGCTCGTTCAGCGTACCCAGAGCCTGCTTAATATTCAGCTGGTTAATCAGGTACTGATAACGCGCGCTGGAGAGCTGCTGTTTCGCGTTGTACAGCGTGGTGGTCGCGTCGAGCACGTCAACGATAGTACGTGTACCGACGGAGTAGCCGGCTTCCATCGCGTCCAGGGAGCTCTGTGCCGACACAACGGCCTGTTTATAGGCGTTGATGCTGCTGATTGAGGCGTTCACGTTGTTGAAGGATGAACGTACGGTCTGCACCACGTTGCGGTGGGCGCTTTCCAGCTGCTCGCTCGCGCCAACAAAGTTGTACTGCGCCTGTTTCACCTGGGAGTTGACCTGACCGCCCTGATACAGCGGCAGGGAGAAGCTCAGACCCACCTTGTTCTGGCCCATATTGCTGTCGTCATACTGGGCAGAGTTGGTCTTAGAGCCGCTATAAGTGGTGTCAGAGATGCCGGTAGAGGCGCTCAGGCTCAGGGTTGGCAGATGGCCATCCTGCGCCTGACGAATTTGCTCGCGGGCCAGGTCCTGGCTCAGACGCGCCTGCAGCAACGTCAGGTTGCGGTTTTCCGCCTCTTTCAGCAGGGCGTTAACGGCCTGCGGCTTATCCGTTTTGAAGCTGTCGACGTTCAGGGAGGCCAGCTCAGGATAGTAATTCCCGGTAACCTGACGCAGGGATTCCAGCGCGTTGTCGAGGTTGTTACGCGCGGTCACTTCGTTGGCCAGCACGGTGTCGTACTGTGAACGGGCGTTCTGCACATCGGTGATCGCCACCAGACCCACGTTGAAGCGCTGGGTGGTTTGATCTAACTGGCGGTAAATGGCCTGTTTCTGCGCTTCGGTGTAGGAGAGCGCGTCAATGGCGCTCAGCACGTTGAAGTACGCCGTGGCCGTGTTCAGGATCAGCGTCTGCTGGTCGGTCTGATAGGTCACATCCTGGATGCCTGCGCTTTTTTCCTGCAGGGTCAGGGCACGCCATTTGGACATATCAAACAGCGTCTGTGTTAATTGCAGTGAGGCGCTGGTAGCATTGGAGTTTACGCCGTTAGCGTCGCGGAAACCGTTGCTGTAGGTATAATCTGCACCTAACCCTAACTGTGGCAGCAAGGGGCTACGTGCTTCGTTAATCTTTTCAAACGCAGCATCACGATCGGCCGCTGATTTACGTAAATCAGGGTTGCCCAGACGTGCCTGCTGGTAGACCTGTAACAGGTTTTCCGCCTGGCTCATTGCACTGAAGCCCGTCAGGCTCAGGCCGATAAGGATGGGGAGCAATTTCTTCATTTGCATTCCTTGTTGTGAAGCAGTATTAGCGCTGATCTAATTAAAAAATAATTGCCGATTCTAACAGAATCATCCACACCAAAAGGTTGGCGTTACGTGCCATCTGGCGGTAATTTGCACCAATCTACCATATAGCCTTACAAACGGCAGCCAAACAGCCTTGAAATTCACAATTTCATCACCATTGCTACCAGGACTCGACTCATGCAAAAACCAGATAAGTTGCCCGTGACTTTCGCCAAAAACGATGTAGAAATTATTGCACGAGAAACGCTTTATAGCGGTTTTTTTTCAATGGATCTTTACCGTTTCAGGCATCGCCTGTTTAACGGGGAAATGAGCGGCGAAATCAGACGCGAAATTTTTGAGCGCGGGCATGCGGCAGTCTTGCTACCCTTTGACCCAGTGCGCGACGAAGTTGTGCTGGTGGAGCAGATCCGCATCGCCGCTTATGACGTCAGTGAGAGCCCGTGGCTGCTGGAGATGGTGGCCGGGATGATCGAAGAAGGCGAGTCGGTTGAGGACGTCGCCCGGCGCGAGGCGCTGGAAGAGGCGGGGCTGGTGGTCGGCCGCACAAAACCGGTGCTGAGCTATCTGGCAAGCCCGGGAGGCACCAGCGAACGCTTATCCATAATGGTGGGCGAAGTGGACGCCACGACCGCAGAAGGCATTCACGGTCTGGCTGATGAAAACGAAGATATTCGGGTTCATGTGGTAAGCCGGGAACAGGCTTACCAGTGGGTAGAAGAGGGGAAAATCGACAACGCAGCGTCTGTCATCGCCCTGCAATGGCTGCAGCTGCATTATCAGACATTACGAAACGAGTGGAAAAAATGAAGCGCTATACGCCTGACTTCCCAGAAATGATGCGCCTGTGCGAAACCAATTTCGCACAATTGCGCCGCCTGTTGCCGAGAAACGACGCACCCGGCGAAACGGTAAGCTATCAGGTGAGCAACGCGCAGTATCGATTAACGATAACAGAATCAACGCGCTACACTACGCTGGTGGAGATTGAGCAAACGGCTCCCAGCATTAGCTACTGGAGCCTGCCGTCGATGACGGTACGCCTCTATCACGACGCGATGGTCGCTGAAGTGTGTTCAAGCCAGCAGATCTTTCGCTTCAAGGCGCGGTATGATTACCCGAATAAAAAGTTGCATCAACGCGACGAAAAGCATCAAATTAACCAGTTTTTAGCCGACTGGCTAAGATATTGTTTAGCACATGGAGCAATGGCGATTCCGGTTTGTTAGCGTCATAAACCTACCTAAGGACACCATTTGGAAAGCCTGTTGAACCTGACTGTTGCTGGTGGGGCGCCAGTCAGGATATTACAAATCACCGATACCCACCTTTTTGCCGAAAAGCATGAAACGCTGCTGGGGGTGAACACCTGGGAGAGTTATCAGGCGGTACTGAGCGCCATTCACGCTGAAAACCGTGCATGCGATCTGATTGTCGCAACGGGCGATCTGGCGCAGGACCAATCTTCCGCGGCCTACCAGCATTTTGCTGAAGGCATCGCGAGCTTTAGCGTGCCCTGCGTCTGGCTGCCAGGCAACCACGATTTCCAGCCCGCCATGTACAGTTCTCTTCAGGATGCGGGGATTTCTCCGGCGAAATGTGTTTTTGCGGGTGACCAGTGGCAGATCCTACTGTTGGATAGCCAGGTGTTTGGCGTCCCGCACGGTGAGTTAAGCGAGTTTCAGCTCGACTGGCTGGAGACCAAACTGGCTGCTGAACCTGAACGTCACACGCTGCTGTTGCTTCATCATCATCCTCTGCCGGCGGGCTGTAGCTGGCTTGATCAGCACAGTCTGCGCAACTCCGCGGCGCTGGATCGCGTGCTGGCGAAGTTCCCGCGGGTGAAAAATCTGCTGTGCGGTCATATTCACCAGGAGCAGGATCTCGACTGGAACGGGCGCCGCATGCTGGCGACACCATCGACCTGCGTTCAGTTTAAGCCGCACTGCGCCAACTTTACGCTGGATACGATTGCGCCAGGCTGGCGCTGGCTGGAACTGCATGCCGACGGCACGCTGACCACGGAAGTCTGCCGTTTGACCGGCGCACAATTCCGCCCGGACACCGCTTCAGAAGGCTATTGATGTCTACGCTCCTTTATCTGCACGGATTCAACAGCTCGCCGCGCTCCGCAAAAGCGACACAGTTTCGCCAGTGGCTGAGCGAGCATCACCCCGACGTTGAGATGATTATCCCTCAGCTGCCGCCTTACCCGGCAGAAGCCGCGGAGATGCTGGAATCCATTGTGCTTGCGCACGGCGGCGAAACCTTCGGCGTGGTCGGTTCATCGCTGGGCGGGTATTACGCCACCTGGCTCTCGCAATGCTTTATGCTGCCCGCCGTGGTGGTTAATCCGGCGGTACGGCCATTTGAGCTGCTGCGGGACTTTCTTGGCGAAAACGAGAACCCCTACACCGGCCAGCAATATGTGCTAGAGTCACGCCATATTTACGATCTCAAAGTTATGCAGGTCGACCCGCTCGAGGCGCCGGATCTCATCTGGCTGCTGCAGCAGACGGGAGATGAAGTGCTGGATTACCGCCAGGCAGTGGCGTATTACGCCTCCTGCCGCCAGACTATAGAAGAGGGCGGAAACCATGCTTTCACGGGCTTTGAGAATCATTTCACCCAGATTGTCGATTTTCTTGGACTGCACAGCCACTGACAATCAATGCGAATTGCTAGTTTAAATCATGACGCAAACCTATAACGCTGATGCCATTGAGGTCCTCACCGGGCTTGAGCCGGTTCGCCGCCGCCCGGGGATGTACACCGATACGACGCGCCCAAACCATCTGGGCCAGGAAGTTATTGATAACAGTGTGGACGAAGCGCTGGCGGGCCATGCCAAACGCGTTGACGTCATCCTGCACGCCGATCAGTCGCTGGAAGTCATTGACGACGGGCGCGGCATGCCGGTGGATATCCACCCGGAAGAGGGCGTCCCGGCCGTTGAGCTGATCCTCTGTCGTCTGCATGCGGGCGGTAAGTTCTCCAACAAAAACTATCAGTTCTCCGGCGGCCTGCACGGCGTGGGGATTTCCGTCGTCAACGCCCTGTCCAAACGCGTGGAAGTGAACGTCCGTCGCGATGGTCAGGTGTACAACATCGCGTTTGAAAACGGCGAGAAGGTGCAGGATCTGCAGGTTGTCGGGACGTGCGGCAAACGCAACACCGGCACCAGCGTTCACTTCTGGCCTGACGAGAGTTTCTTCGACAGCCCGCGCTTTTCCGTTTCCCGCCTGACGCACCTGCTGAAAGCCAAAGCGGTGCTGTGCCCGGGCGTGGAAATTACCTTTAAGGATAACGTCAACAACACCGAGCAGACCTGGCGCTACGAAGATGGCCTTAATGACTATCTGTGCGAAGCGGTAAACGGCCTGCCGACGCTGCCGGAAAAACCGTTCGTCGGCAATTTCACCGGCGACACCGAAGCGGTGGACTGGGCGCTGCTGTGGCTGCCGGAAGGCGGTGAGCTGCTGACCGAAAGCTACGTTAACCTGATCCCCACCATGCTCGGCGGGACCCACGTCAACGGCCTGCGTCAGGGGCTGCTGGATGCGATGCGCGAATTCTGTGAATACCGCAATATCCTGCCGCGCGGCGTGAAGCTGTCGGCGGAAGATATCTGGGACCGCTGCGCTTATGTGCTCTCCGTGAAGATGCAGGATCCGCAGTTTGCCGGTCAGACCAAAGAGCGCCTGTCGTCACGCCAGTGCGCGGCGTTCGTTTCCGGCGTGGTGAAAGATGCGTTTACCCTGTGGCTGAACCAGAACGTTCAGGCGGCAGAAATGCTGGCTGAAATGGCGATTTCCAGCGCCCAGCGTCGTCTGCGTGCCGCGAAGAAAGTGGTGCGTAAAAAGCTGACCAGCGGCCCTGCGTTGCCGGGCAAGCTGGCAGACTGTACCGCGCAGGATCTCAACCGTACCGAACTGTTCCTCGTGGAAGGGGACTCGGCGGGCGGGTCGGCCAAGCAGGCGCGCGATCGTGAATATCAGGCGATCATGCCGCTCAAGGGTAAGATCCTGAACACCTGGGAAGTCTCGTCTGATGAAGTGCTGGCCTCGCAGGAAGTCCACGATATCTCGGTCGCGATTGGCATCGATCCGGACAGCGACGATCTGAGCCAGCTGCGCTACGGCAAGATCTGTATCCTCGCGGATGCGGACTCCGATGGTCTTCACATCGCCACGCTGCTGTGCGCGCTGTTTGTGAAGCACTTCCGCACGCTGGTGAAAAACGGTCACGTCTACGTGGCGCTGCCGCCGCTGTACCGTATCGATCTCGGCAAAGAGGTGTACTACGCGCTGACGGAAGAAGAGAAAGCGGGCGTGCTGGAACAGCTGAAGCGTAAGAAGGGTAAGCCTAACGTGCAGCGCTTTAAAGGGCTGGGCGAGATGAACCCGATGCAGCTGCGCGAAACGACGCTGGATCCGAACACGCGCCGTCTGGTGCAGCTGACGATCAGCGACGAAGACGAACAGCAGACCAACGCTATGATGGATATGCTCCTTGCCAAGAAACGTTCGGAAGACCGTCGTAACTGGCTGCAGGAGAAAGGCGATATGGCGGATATTGAGGCCTGATGCTGAAAAAGCCCTGCGATGCAGGGCTTTTTTTTGCCCGGTGGCGCTGCGCTTACCGGGCCTACGATCGATCCCCTCGCCCCTTTGGGGAGAGGGTTAGGGTGAGGGGAACACCCCGCACGGACATCAAAACTCCATCTTCACCGTAAACTGCACTTCGCGCGGGTCGCCAATCTGGTTGCCCAGGTTGTTGGTCGCAATGGACGACGTGTAGTAGGTCTTATCAAACAGGTTCTTCACGTTCACCTGCAGCGTCACCGGATACTGCAGCTTCATCTTATACGCCGCAAACGCATCCGCCACAAAATAGCCCGGCAGATAATAATCCGCGCCGTTGGTCGCTGAACGACGGCTCACGCCGTGCCCCCCGCCGCCCAGCGTCAGGGTATTCCCGGCAAACGCATTATGAATGTCGTAGGTCAGGAACAGTGAGCCGGTATGGCGCGGCACGTTCGGCAGCGGTTTGCCCGCGTAGTCCGGGTCTTCCAGCACCTTCGCGTCGGTATACCCGTAGCTGGCGATGATATTGGTGTTCTCGGTCAGCGATCCGGCAAGATCCACCTCCACGCCCTGGGAGCGCACGCGGCCCGCCGTTTTGGCGATGGTTTCACCCCCCACGCTTTCGTTGTACAGCACGTTGCGTTTGTGAATATCAAACAGCGCGATATTGGCGGTAACACCGTCGAACAGGTCGAACTTTGCACCCACTTCGTAAGCATTCGACGTTTCCGGCGGCAGGTCGCCGATGTAGCTCGCAATGGACGACTGCGGCATAAACGTCTGCGAGTAGTTGGCAAACAGCGAGACCGCTGGCGTGAGCTTATAGACCAGCCCCAGCTTCGGCGTCCACTGTTCGTCGCGGCTGTCGGTGTTGACGTTGAACGGGCGGCCTTTGCCCGCGTACTGGGTGTAATACTGATAGCGCATCCCGGCGACGGCGATCCACTTATCGGTCAGGTACAGGGCATCCTGCGCGTACGCAGAGTAGCTTTCCTGCTTGAGCGTCTGGTCGCTGTCGGACGCCGACACGGTGGTGCATTTGCCGAGATTGCCATACGTCGGGTGATAGATATTGAAATCCTTGACGTTTTTACAGCGCATCATGTCCGTGCGCAGCAGGTCGTAATTCTCATACGACACGCCGGTCAGGATCTCATTGTAAAAGCCTGCAATATCGACATTCCCCTGCAGATCTGCGCGGGTGCTGTGCATGCGCTGGGTCGAGCCCTGGGTCGCATCCACGCGGCGGGTCAGGTTGCCGGTTTTTGCATCGTAGGCCATGACGCGGGCCTGGTTATCGCTGTATTTGTCCTGGCTGTAGCTGTAGTCGAACTTCGCGGTCCACTGGCTGTTGAGTCGATATTCCGCGTTGAGCTGAGCGAGGTCGGACTGCCCGTCAGTGATGTTAAACGGCTCGTCAAAGCGGGTTTTGCGATCGACATCAACGGCTTTTTTAGTGTTGAGATCGAAGATCGTACCGCGATCGAACGGCGTCTTATAATCGCGATGTGAATAGAGCACGGTCACGGTGGCATCATCGCCGAACCAGGTGAGCGACGGGGCGATAAAGGTGCTGCGTTCGTTGCCAAAATTACGCCAGTAATCTTCGTCCTGATACTCACCCGTGAGGCGATACGCCAGACGCGTGCCGTCGATTGGGCCGGTCACATCGACCTGTCCGGTGCCGCCGCCAAAGCTGGAAGAGGTGGCGGAAAGGGAACCGCCGAAGGTCTTCTCCGGGCGTTTGGTGACGACGTTAATCAGGCCGCCCGGATCGAGAATGCCGTACAGCGTGGAGGCCGGGCCTTTCAGCACCTCCACGCGCTCGGTGGCGGCGTTAAAGCTGCGCGGCAGGACGGTGCGCAGGCCGTTGGTCATGATTGACCCGTCGCGGTTCGCGCCAAACCCGCGGCGCACAAAGGCATCCTGCGTACCGCCCAGGGTATTGGTCTGCACCACGTTGCTGACGTTATAGAGCGCTTCATCCAGCGTGGTGGCGTGCTGATCCTCCAGCACGTTATCGCTGACGGTATTGACCACCTGCGGGATATCCAGCATCGGCATGTTGGTCAGCGTTGCGGTGGAGGTGTTCAGCGGCTGGTAGCCGTTGGTGGCTTCCGCCGGAGTATTTGGATCGGCAGTGACGGTAAGCGTTTCGCCGTCTTTAGCCGCGGTGGTGTCTGCTGCCTGCGCCAGCGGCGCCATAAACAGTAGTGAAAAGAGCGCGCGCCCTTTTATCCCTGAGAGTGAAGGTGTGAACGTAGCCATTACATCTGTTATCCCGAAATATCCCGCGAATGCGTTCGCGGCAAACTGTGTGAGTCATTGCCCTTTACGGTCTGTCCGTTAGCCGGAAGTGGCATCGGACATGTAATTGAGAATCATTCAATCATGCGGGAATGTAGTAGTAAATGGAAAAAAGAAAAAATCGACTACAGCAGTTAACCGCGTGCGTAAGCGCAGCGGGTTGATGTTTAACTCGTTGAAATAAATGTTTTTATAAGCCTTGATGGACTCATTTTTTCTCAGGTTTACCCCTGGTTTTTTCAGGGTGTTTCTTCGCTTGACTACTACATGGCGCGGCGTCAAACTCTCAAAAGAGAATGAGTTTTATTTTTATTTGTTGGTTTTTCATTACGTTGGCGTTCACGTGGCTCACAACACACACAAACCGGGTCTGGTTCTGGAGAACCTCTCTGCGGGCTATCAGAAAAAAATCATCGTTGATGATATCTCCCTTGCGATCCCTCAGCAGAAAATGACGGTGCTGGTCGGGGCGAACGGCTGTGGAAAATCCACGCTGTTGAGCACTATCGCGCGGCTGCTGCAGCCGCTTGGGGGAACCGCGCTGCTGGACGGTAAAGCCATTCATGAGCAGCCCACCAAAGCGGTCGCCCGTCAGCTTGGCATTCTCCCGCAGTCGCCGCTGCTGCCGGAAGGGTTAACCGTTTTTGAACTGATCTCGCGCGGGCGTTTTCCCTGGCAAAACGTTATGCGTCAGTGGAGCGACGAGGACGAGCGGGCGGTGGAAGAGGCCCTGCGGCTGACCGGCACGGCAGAGTTTGCCCATATGCCGGTGGAAAGCTTATCCGGCGGCCAGCGTCAGCGCTGCTGGATCGCCATGGCGCTGGCGCAGCAAACGCCGTATATCCTGCTTGACGAGCCGACGACGTACCTCGATCTTCGCTATCAGGTGGAGATCCTCGAGCTTCTGCATACGCTGACGCGTGAGCACGGGCGTACCGTGGTGGTGGTGCTGCACGATCTCAACTTTGCCGTGAACTACGGTGATTCACTGGTCTTTTTACGCCAGGGGAAAGTCGAGGGGGTGTTACATGAAGGCGACGCCTGCACGCCGGAGTTGATCAAAGCGGTGTTTGATGTGGACGTGCATATGTCCATCAATCCCCTGACCGGCAAACCGTTCTTTATGCCGTTTCGCCAGAGTCTTGAACAGCCATGATGCGCGCTTCTCTCGTCTTCCTGATTTTTACATTGCTGCTGGCGCTGGGCGCGATTGTGCATCTTGGCATCGGGGCGCGGTTTATCCCTCCCCGAACGGTAGTCGAGGCATTCTTTCACTTCGATCCGCGCAATTTCGACCATAACATCATCATCAGACTACGACTGCTGCGCCTCTGCGCCGCAATGGTGACAGGCGCCGCGCTCGGCGTGGCGGGCGTGCTGCTGCAGTCCGTGATCCGCAACCCGCTCGGCGAGCCGCATATTCTGGGGCTCAACGCCGGGGCAGCGCTGGCGGTGGTGATCGCCAGCGCGCTTGGGCTTTCGCTGCCGCTTGGTCGCCCGCTGATTGCCGCCGCCGGTGCCGCCGTGCTGTTTCTGCTGGTGCTGATGTTCTCCTCGTCCGGTCGCACCGGGCTCACGCCGATGAAGGTCACCCTGTGCGGCGTGGCGATGTCGGCGTTTGCCTCGTCGATTACCGCCGCGGTGTTAATCCTGGATGAACAGACGCTGCTCTCTTTGCGTACCTGGCTGGCAGGTGATATCGCCGGAGTCAACGCGCAGATGCTCCAGAGTGCCCTGTGGGCTGCAGCAGCCGGTTTTATTCTTGCTATCGGGCTGTCGCCCTCGCTCAACATGCTGGCGCTGGGCGACAGAATGGCGCAGGGGCTTGGCGTGTCGCTGCTGAAAACCCGCCTCCTTGCCCTGCTGGCCATCGCGCTGCTCTGCGGCGCGGCCGTCTCCCTCGCCGGACCGATTGGCTTTATCGGCCTTGTGGTGCCGCAGCTCATCCGCCGTCTGGTGTCGGTCGATTTGCGCGTGATGGTGCCGCTGTCGGCCCTGTGCGGCGCGCTGGTATTGCTGCTGGCGGATATCGCTGCCCGCACGCTGTTTACCCCCTGGGAGCTGGCAACCGGCATCATGACGGCCCTGGTCGGCGCGCCCGTGTTCATCATTATGGCGTCGAGGATGTTCAAATGAACCGGGCCGGACTCCGTGCGATCCGCGTTGGCCACCTGTCGGCGCTGATTCGCCCGAAAGCGCTGGCGTACCTGTCGCTTTTCGCGCTGGCGGCGCTAAGCCTGCTGGGCTTTGGCCTGACGCACGGTTCTCTGCCTATTCCAACCTCCGTCATCGGGCGCGCGCTGTTTTCGCCTGAAAGTCTGACGGCGGAGACGCGCTACGTCGTGATGGATATCCGCCTGCCGCGCCTGCTGATGGCGGTGTTGTGCGGCGCGATGCTCGGCATGGCGGGGGCGGCGATGCAGTCCATCACCCGCAACGGTCTGGCTGACCCGGGGCTTATCGGCGTGAAGGAGGGCTGTAGCGCGGCGGTACTGCTGCTGATTTTTCAGTTCCCGGCGCTGAGCCTGGCCTGGCGTCCGCTGGTCGGCATGGCCGGTGGGCTGCTTACCGCGCTGCTGGTGATCGTCCTGGCGCGCGATATCTCGCGCCCGCGGTTCATCCTGATCGGCATCGGCGTGTCGTGGGCGTTTGCCGCGGCGATGGACGTCTTTATGACCACCGCCGACGTGCGTGACGTACAGACGGCGATGCTGTGGCTGGCGGGAAGCCTGCATGCGGCAAACTGGACGCTGGTAGGCCTGGCTGCGCTCTGGGCCGCCCCCGCGTTTGCGCTGCTGCTGTTTACCGCCCGGGCCGCGGACGTGGCGTTGCTCGGCAATCAGGCCGCTACGGGCCTTGGCGTGCGCACAACCCGGCTGGCGCTGCTGCGGATTCTCGCTCCGGTGGTGCTGACGGCGGCCTGCGTCTCCTGCGTGGGCAGCATTGGCTTCGTGGGGCTGATTGCCCCGCACATGGCGCGCCTGCTGCTGCGCGGTGGGCAAACCGCGCTCCTGACGGGAAGCGCCGTGCTGGGGGCGCTGCTGGTGCTGCTGGCGGATAACGTCGGCCGTCTGGCATTCCTCCCGCTGCAGCTGCCGGCGGGAATTGTGATTTCATTGATTGGCGGACCGTTTTTCCTGCTGCTGCTCTGGCAGCGTCGGGACAGATTTTAGGGGACTATGATGCGCGTACTGTTTTCGATGCTGTTGCTGGTGGGGTTCGCGGTGAGCGCGGCGGAGCCGACGCAGGTATTTACCGACGATTTGGGACGTAAGGTCGTTGTGCCGGTTCATCCGAAGCGGATTGTTTCATTACACGATCTGGATATCACCATTCCGCTGATTGAGCTTGGCGTGCCGCCGGTGGCGAGCCATGGCCGCACGCGCCCGGACGGTAGCCACTTTCTGCGCTCCAGCGGCATGTTAACCGGCGTCGACTTCGATAATTCCGATATCAAATTTATCGGTACGGCCGATATCGACATCGAAGCCATCGCCGCCGCAAAACCTGACCTGATCGTTACCGAGCCGACCCGCAACACCCCGGTGGAACAGCTGGCGAAAATTGCCCCGACGGTGAGCATCGATCATCTCGACGGCGGCGCGCCGGAAATCTACCGCAAGCTGGCGCAGCTCACGGGCACGCAGGCAAGGCTAAACATTCTGGAACGCCGCTATCAGGAGCAAATCAAGGCTCTGAAGGCGACCATCGACACGCGCAAAATCACCGTGTCGGTGATTCAGGCCAATCAGGGGAAAATCAACGCCATGCACAGCTACCACTCGCTGGGCCGCGTTCTGCGCGACGCCGGATTCAAATTCCCGCCACTGATTGAGGCCATCCCGGAAGGGGGGCGCATCGACGTCAGCGCCGAGCGCCTGCCGGAGCTGGATGCCGATTTCGTCTTCGCGACCTGGCGCGGGGATACGGGCGGTAAACCGCAGGACGAGCTGGCGGCAATGGAGGCTGTCATGCCGGGCTGGTGTCAGTTCCTGACTGCCTGCCGAACCGGGCACTACGTGCTGATCTCGCGTGAAGAGGCGATCTCGAATTCGTTCGCGTCATTAGGGCTGATGGCCGCGCAGGTGCAGTCGCAGATTGCCGGGCGTCCGCTGCCGGAGGCGTCACGGTGATCCGCAAAGAGAAAGGGCGCGTGGATGTCTATGGCGATCGTTTTCGCGCGCGGGCGCATCAGCTGACGCCGCGTCTGCTGCAGGTCGCACGCTATATCCATGACAACCGCGAGGCGGTGATGGAGCAAACTGCCATGGAGATTGCTGCCGTAGTGAAAACCTCGGATGCCACGGTGGTCCGCGCCATACAGGCGCTGGGTTTCGCCGGGCTGCGCGATCTCAAGCAGACGCTGGAGCAGTGGTTTGGCCCGGTGGTCACCTCCAGCGAAAAGATGTCCACCACGGTGAACACGCTCGCCAGCGACGTCAACGCGAGCATTGATTTCGTGCTGGAGGGACATCAGCACACCTGCGAGGTGTTATCCGAGCCCCACAACCGCTACGCGATGGCGCAGGCGGTCTCACTGCTGGCACAGGCAAGACAGGTCGCCATATTTGGCATTGGCGCCTCGGGCATTCTGGCCGAGTACACCGCCAGGCTGTTCAGCCGTATGGGGTTACCCGCCACGCCGCTCAACCGTACCGGGATAGGGCTTGCCGAGCAGCTGATTGCGCTTCAGCGCGGCGACGTGCTGGTGATGATGGCGCAGAAATCCGCGCACCGGGAGGGGCAAACCACCCTGCGTGAAGCAAAACGTCTGGGCATTCCCACCATCCTGCTGACTAACGCCCTTGATTCGCGTTTCAGTAAGGAGGCCAGCGTGGTGATCCACGTTCCACGCGGCGGCGAAAAGGGCAAAATCCCGCTCCATGGCACGGTGCTGCTCTGTCTGGAGATGATCATTTTGTCCGTCGCTTCTACCGAGCCGCAGCGCACCATCAAGTCCATGAAGCGCATCAACGAGCTCCATCGTGGGTTAAAACCGGGGAAGAAAAGCAGCTAAAAACAACAAAGCCCGGTGGCGCTAGCGCTTACCGGGCCTACGGTTCAGGTTTTGTAGGCCGGGTAAACGCAGTGCCACCCGGCAAATTCCACGAACTTAAACCCCTTGCTCCAGGATGCGGATGTGGGTTTCCAGCACGTCGCCCTTCACCGCGTCGCTCCACGCTTTCATGTGCGCGGTCTGCAGATGCGCTTCAAGATGCGCGACGGTTTCCCACTGCTCAACCATGATGATCGAGTCCGGCGCGGTCGCCTGGAAGCTGGCATCAGTGGCGGCATCCACCATCGGCGCGTAGCCGTGGCAGCCTTCTTCTTTCAGTACGGTCGGGATAATTTTCGCGAACTGATCCAGCACCGCCTGGCGGTGATGTTGACCTGGACGAGTACGGATTTCTGCGATAACGGTAAGCATGTTTACTACTCCTTTAATTCCAGGCTACCAGTTAAGCAAAAATTTTCGCGAGATGCTTGCGATATTCTGCGATATAGCTCGGGACATCAGGCATTTTAATCACGTCGTTGACGATAAAGGTCGGCAGCGGATCCATGCCCAGGAACTGATTCGCCTTGTGGAACGGCAGGTACGCGCCGTCTACACCCACGCCTTCGAAGAACTGATCTTTCTCGGTGAAGGCTTCCAGCGGTGCGTTCCAGGTCAGTGACAGCATATATTTTTTGCCCTGAATCAGGCCGCCTGAACCGTATTTTTTGGATGCGTCAGAGCGGGTGCGGCCATCGCTGGCATACAGAGAGCCATGACCTTCCGTGAACACGTCGTCCATATATTTTTTCACGGTCCACGGCGCGCCCATCCACCAGCCTGGCATCTGCCAGATCACCACGTCAGCCCACAGGAAGTTCTGCACTTCGGCCTTCACGTCGTAGTTACTGTCTGCACGCACGACCTTAACATCATGCCCGGCGTCGCGCAGGAAACCATCCGCGACCTCGGTCAGGGTGTCATTCAACTGGCCTTTAGAGTGCGCAAATTCTTTTGCACCGTTAATAATCAGAATGTTGCTCATTTTTTGTCCTCGGTGATGAGAGTATGCCGGGTATTCTACGCGCGAGGACGGAGCGGAAAAATGAGCAAAATGTGCAAAGTCTTTTGCTGGAGATGCAATAATCCGTTACCAGCTGATCTTCACCTCAAAGCCGCCTTCCGCCGCATTGCTCAGCGAGACGCGCATTCCGTGCAGCGCGGCAATGCGTCTGACGATAGAGAGTCCCAGCCCGCTGCCCGTGGCGTTCTGGCCCGGTGGACGATAAAAACGCTCGCCGATGCGCGCCAGCACCTCGGGGTCAACGCCAGGACCGTTGTCGCGCACGCTAAAGCTACGCGCGTCCAGCGTAACGTCCACCACGCTGCCGCGCGGACTGTAGCGGATGGCATTGTCCAGCAGGTTGCGCACCAGCAGGCTGAGCAGCAGGGGCTGTCCCTGACGCTTGACCTGCGGGGCATGGTTGTTGAGGCGAATATCAATCCCTGCCTGCTGCGCCGGATGCCAGATATCCAGCACCGCCGACTGCAGTAAATCGGCAAGCGTTATCGGTTCGACATCGTCCAGGTTGTCCAGCGAGTCCAGACGCGACAGCGTGAGGAGTTGGTCCACCAGCCGGGAAGCGCGGTCGATGCCCGCATGCAGCTGCGCCAGCGCTCTTTCCCGCGCCTGTGGATCGTCCTGCGAGAGCTGCGCCACGTCAGTTTGCACCTTCAGGGCCGCCAGCGGGCTGCGCAGCTCGTGGGCCGCGTCGGACGTAAATCGGCGCTCGCGCGTCATCATCTCCTGGGTACGCGCGAAGAGGTGATTCAGCGAGTCGAGCAGGGGGCGCACTTCCGTGGGGACGCCATGAAGCACAAGCGCCTCGGTCGCATCCGGCGAGCGAGAGCGCAGGGTCTGCGCCAGCTTTTTCAGCGGCCTCAGCTCCCGGCTCAGGAGGAGAATTAGCAAGAGCAGCATCACGGGCAGCGCCACCAGCCAGGGCGTGAGCTGCGAGCTGACCACGTCCAGCGCCATATCCTGGCGGTACTCCCACTCCTGACCGACCACCACGCGGTACTTCCCGTCGGGTGAGGTCAGCCACAGGAAACGCCATTCGTCGTTGTCGTCCTGGAGCTGCCCGTTAGCAAACCCGTCGCGGCGATAGTGATACGGAATATCGCGCCCGTTCTCGCCGTCGTTCAGCAGCATTTTGCCGTCGACGGCGTAAATGGCGAAAGCCAGCGCGTCGTCATCGAGACGGCCATGCTTCACTTTCTTTGGGATCTCGCGCATCCGTTCGGGGGCGCGGATCTCGTCAAGATCCATCGTCAGCAGCCGTTTGGCAAACAGCATCTGCTGCGTGTCGAAGAGCTTATCCAGCTTGTGGGTGGTCTGCTGCCAGGCCACCAGGCTGGCGGCAAACCATGCCGTCAGGGAGAGCGCTAAAAAGAGGAGCGTCAGGCGCAGCTTCAGGCTCAGGCGTTGCGTCAGCTTCATGCGTCACCCAGGGTATAGCCGATGCCGTGCACGGTGCGGATAAACTCGCTGCCAAGCTTGCGGCGCAGGTGATGAACGTGGACTTCTACCGCGTTGCTGGAGACGTCGTCATCCCAGGTATACAGTTTTTCCTCAATCGTCTTGCGAGGGAGCACGCGGCCTGCATTGCGCATCAGCAGTTCCAGCAGCGCGAACTCTTTCGGCTTCAGCGTCAGCGGTTCACCGTCCAGCGTGGCGACGAGTCGGGTCGGATCGAGCGTAACCTTGCCGTGGCGTAGTTCGCTATGCGTCTGGCCGTGGCTGCGGCGGACCAGCGCCTCAAGGCGGGCGCCCACTTCAATCAGCGCGAACGGCTTGCAGAGATAATCATCCGCGCCAAGACGCAGTCCTTCCACGCGCTGGTTAAGCGCATCCCGCGCGGTCAGGATCAATACCGGCTCGCTGCGCCCGCTTTCGCGCCACGCGCGCAGGATGTCCAGACCGTCGATTTCCGGCAGCGTCAGATCCAGCACCACGGCATCGTAGGGCGCAGACGCGAGCGCGGCCTGACCGGTTTTGCCGTCGGTAAACCAGTCCACGCTAAAGCCCATTTTGCTTAAACCCGCCCTGATACCGTCGCCGATTAACGTGTCGTCTTCTACCAGTAAAATGCGCATATTCCCTCCTTGATGTCGTCAGTAAACCCTCTGTAAGCGCCTGCTGTACAGCAATAATAAATAAATTTTTCCCTTAAGAAGTTGTTAAGGATTACCCTGTTTAATGGACTGCGAAACCAGATTAAAGGGAGAGTTAATATGAAAAAATTCGCTGCTATTGCCGCCATCATGATGATGACCACTGCCCCCGTTTTTGCCGCGCAGGGCGGATTTAACGGCCCGTCTGCCGCACAGACCCAGACCCAAACGCAGGCAGGCGGTTTTGTCGATAACGACGCCAACCTCACCACCGCGGTGAAGGTAAAAGAGATGAAGGACGACAGCTGGGTGAAGCTGCGCGGGAACATCACCCAGCGCCTGTCCGATGACCGCTACACCTTCCGCGATGAGACCGGCACGGTGAACGTGGAAATTGACCACAAGCGCTGGAACGGCGTGACCGTTAGCCCTCAGGATAAAGTGGAAATCCAGGGCAAGGTCGATAAAGAGTGGAACGATTTTGAAATCGACGTGAAGCAGGTCATTAAGCTGAACAAATAACCCGGAAAGGGCCGCATAAGCGGTCCTTTTTCTTTGTGACTCAACTCGTCAGATAGGGTAGTATCTGCGGCAATATTGCCTGAAACCCTTCGGTTTCTGAGTTGAGGAATCACACGTAATGAGCGATATGGCAGAGCGCCTCGCGCTACATGAATTCACGGAAAACGCCTACCTGAACTACTCCATGTACGTCATCATGGACAGGGCGTTGCCGTTTATCGGGGATGGCCTGAAGCCCGTTCAGCGCCGCATCGTGTATGCGATGTCCGAACTGGGGCTGAACGCCACCGCCAAGTTCAAGAAATCCGCCCGTACCGTCGGTGACGTGCTGGGTAAATACCATCCGCACGGCGACAGCGCCTGTTATGAAGCGATGGTGCTGATGGCCCAGCCGTTCTCTTACCGCTACCCGCTGGTGGATGGTCAGGGGAACTGGGGTGCGCCGGACGATCCGAAATCCTTCGCGGCGATGCGTTATACCGAATCCCGCCTCTCTAAATATGCCGAAGTGCTGCTGGGCGAGCTGGGGCAGGGGACCGTTGACTGGGTACCGAACTTCGACGGTACGCTGCAGGAGCCGAAGATGCTGCCTGCGCGTCTGCCGAACATCCTGCTGAATGGCACCACCGGGATTGCGGTCGGTATGGCGACGGACATTCCGCCGCACAACCTGCGTGAAGTGGCGAAAGCCGCCATCACCCTGATTGAGCAGCCGAAAGCCTCGCTCGACGATCTGCTGGATATCGTGCAGGGTCCGGATTTCCCGACCGAAGCCGAAATCATCACCTCGCGCGCGGAAATCCGCAAAATCTACCAGAACGGTCGCGGCTCCGTGCGCATGCGCGCGGTGTGGAATAAAGAAGACGGCGCCGTGGTCATCACCGCGCTGCCGCATCAGGTTTCCGGTGCCAAAGTGCTGGAGCAGATCGCCTCCCAGATGCGCAATAAAAAGCTGCCGATGGTCGACGACCTGCGCGACGAATCTGACCATGAGAACCCGACCCGTCTGGTGATCGTGCCGCGCTCCAACCGCGTGGACATGGAGCAGGTGATGAACCACCTGTTTGCCACCACCGATCTGGAAAAAAGCTATCGCATCAACCTGAACATGATCGGCCTCGACGGGCGCCCGGCGGTGAAAAACCTGCTGGAGATCCTCACCGAATGGCTGACGTTCCGCCGCGATACGGTACGCCGTCGTCTGAACCATCGTCTCGAGAAAGTGCTTAAGCGCCTGCATATCCTTGAAGGTTTGCTGGTGGCGTTCCTCAATATCGACGAGGTGATTGAGATCATCCGTACCGAGGACGAGCCGAAGCCCGCCCTGATGTCGCGCTTTGGCATCAGCGAAACCCAGGCCGAAGCGATCCTTGAGCTGAAGCTGCGCCATCTCGCCAAACTGGAAGAGATGAAGATCCGCGGCGAGCAGAACGAGCTGGAAAAAGAGCGCGATCAGCTGCAGGCGATCCTCGCGTCCGAACGCAAGATGAACACCCTGCTGAAGAAAGAGCTGCAGGCCGATGCCGACGCGTTTGGCGACGACCGTCGTTCTCCGCTGCACGAGCGCGAAGAAGCGAAGGCGATGAACGAGCACGACATGCAGCCGTCCGAGCCGGTGACCATTGTCCTGTCGCAGAGCGGCTGGGTGCGCAGCGCCAAAGGCCACGATATCGACGCGCCGGGGCTCAGCTACAAAGCGGGCGACAGCTTCAAAGCGGCGGTGAAAGGCAAGAGCAACCAGCCGGTAGCGTTTATCGACTCCACCGGGCGCAGCTACGCCATTGACCCGATCACGCTGCCTTCCGCGCGTGGGCAGGGCGAGCCGCTTACAGGTAAGCTGACGCTGCCGCCGGGCGCGACGGTTGACCATATGCTGATGGAAGCCGATGACCAGAAGCTGCTGCTGGCGTCTGATGCGGGCTACGGCTTTATCTGTACCTTCAACGATCTGGTTTCCCGCAACCGTGCCGGTAAGGCGCTGATTAGCCTGCCGGACAACGCTCACGTGATGGCTCCCTTGGTGATCGAAAACGAAAGCGACATGCTGCTGGCGATCACCACCGCCGGACGCATGCTGATGTTCCCGGTCAGCGATCTGCCTGAGCTCTCAAAAGGCAAGGGCAACAAGATCATCAACATCCCGTCGGCGGAGGCCGCGAAAGGCGAAGATGGCCTGGCGCACCTCTTCCTGCTGCCGCCGCAGAGCACGCTGACCATTCACGTCGGCAAGCGCAAAATCAAGCTTCGTCCGGAAGAGCTGCAGAAGGTGGTGGGTGAGCGCGGTCGCCGCGGCTCGCTGATGCGCGGTCTGCAGCGTATCGATCGCGTGGAGATTGACTCTCCTGCACGCAGCGCTGCGGGTGACAGCGAAGAGTAATGTCGTGATATCCCCCTCTGTCCGGAGGGGGAATTTCAATAAAATTTCCCGTAAAATCGTTGTTAATTCGTGCGTTGCGATTAACAATACGCGCTCGTAATAAAGTCCTTACCTGGCCACAGGTGAAGTATAATTGTCAGCTGTTAGGGCTTCAGAGGTCGCTATGCTATATATTGTTCGTCTTATTCTTACCGTTATCTACTGCATTCTGGTCTGTATTTTCGGCTCTATTTATTGCCTGTTCAGCCCGCGTAATCCGAAGCATGTCGCCACCTTTGGCCATATGTTCGGCCGCCTTGCGCCGCTGTTTGGTCTGAAAGTTGAAAAACGTCTGCCGGAAGGGGCGGAGAATTTCGGTAACGCCATCTATATCGCCAACCATCAGAACAACTACGATATGGTGACGGCCTCTAATATCGTGCTTCCACCGACCGTGACGGTGGGCAAAAAAAGCCTGCTGTGGATCCCATTTTTTGGTCAGCTGTACTGGCTTACCGGTAACCTGCTGATTGACCGTAATAACCGTGCAAAAGCGCACAGCACCATTGCAGAAGTGGTGAATCATTTTAAAAAGCGTCGGATCTCAATCTGGATGTTCCCGGAAGGGACGCGTAGCCGTGGCCGCGGCCTGCTGCCGTTTAAAACCGGTGCGTTTCATGCCGCAATTGCGGCAGGTGTTCCAATTATTCCTGTGTGCGTTTCCAATACTTCGAATAAGATTAATCTTAACCGCCTGAATAACGGGCTGGTGATTGTCGAAATGCTGCCACCCGTCGATACCAGCAAATACGGTAAAGATCAGGTGCGCGAGTTGGCCGCGCACTGCCGTGATCTGATGGCTGAGCATATTGCGCTGCTCGACAAAGAAGTCGCAGAGAGAGAAGCCGCCGGTAAGATTTAATCCGGCGTTGAAGGGAAAACGAATTCCCGCGTTGTTAGTCGTTTCAGATGGAGCTTATATGTCACTCAGTCGGCGTCAGTTTATTCAGGCTTCGGGGATCGCCCTTTGTGCGGGTGCGATGCCGCTGACAGCCAGCGCCGCCGGGCAGCAACAGCCGCTGCCTATTCCGCCACTCATTGAATCCCGTCGCGGTCAGCCGCTTTTCCTGACGCTGCAGCGCAGCCACTGGTCCTTTACCCAGGGGACGCGTGCGCCGGTCTGGGGCATTAACGGACGTTACCTTGGGCCGACCATACGCGTGTGGAATGGCGATGACGTTAAGCTCATCTACAGTAATCGTACCCCTGAAAATGTCGCCATGACCATCAGCGGCCTGCAGGTGCCTGGCCCGCTGATTGGCGGCGCGGCGCGCATGATGTCACCCAGCGCCGACTGGGCGCCCGTTCTGCCGATTCGCCAGAGTGCGGCAACCCTGTGGTATCACGCCAACACGCCTAACCGCACGGCGCAGCAGGTCTATAACGGCCTGGCCGGCATGTGGCTGGTGGAAGATGAAGTCAGCAAATCCCTGCCGATCCCGAACCACTACGGCGTGGATGACTTCCCGATTATCATCCAGGACAAACGTCTGGATAATTTCGGCACGCCGGAATACAGCGAGCCGGGCAGCGGTGGCTTCGTCGGCGATACGCTGCTGGTTAACGGCGCGCAGAGCCCGTATGTCGAAGTGTCCCGTGGCTGGGTGCGCCTGCGCCTGCTCAACGCGTCTAACTCGCGCCGCTATCAGCTGCAGATGAGCGATGGCCGTCCGCTGCACGTGATCTCCGGCGATCAGGGCTTTTTACCGGCGCCGGTGTCCGTCAAACAGCTGGCGCTCGCGCCGGGTGAGCGTCGCGAAATTCTCATTGATATGACCAACGGGGATGAAGTGTCTGTCACCTGCGGTGAAGCGGCCAGCATTGTCGACCGTATTCGCGGGTTCTTTGAACCGTCGAGCATACTTGTCTCCACCCTGGTGTTGACCCTGCGTCCAACCGGCCTGCTGCCGCTGGTGACCGATAGCCTGCCCATGCGTCTGCTGCCGCAGGAGATCATGAGCGGCTCGCCGGTGCGCAGCCGTGATATCAGCCTGGGCGACGACCCGGGCATCAACGGCGCGCTGTGGGACGTCAACCGCATTGATATCACCGCGCAGCAGGGCACCTGGGAGCGCTGGACGGTGCGTTCAGATATGCCGCAGTCGTTCCATATTGAAGGGGTGTCGTTCCTGATCCGCAACGTCAACGGCGCGATGCCGTTCCCGGAAGATCGCGGCTGGAAAGATACCGTCTGGGTGGACGGCCAGGTTGAGCTGCTCGTCTACTACGGCCAGCCTTCGTGGCCGCACTTCCCGTTCCTGTTCCACAGCCAGACGCTGGAGATGATGGACAGGGGGTCGGTGGGTCAAATGCTGGTCAACCCGGCGCCGTAAATTGCTTTTCTCCCTCTCCCTGTGGGAGAGGGTTGGGGTGAGGGCAACAGCCCGCATAATACCCCTTCATTTCCCACAATGATCCAGCGTATAATCCCCGCCCTTTTGTCTATTTTTTCTTCGGAAGCATTATGAGCGCAATTTCCCTGATCCAGCCGGATCGTGACCTCTTCTCCTGGCCCCAGTACTGGGCGGCCTGCTTTGGACCGGCGCCGTTCCTGCCG
The DNA here is from genome assembly GCF_043972695.1 of Enterobacter quasiroggenkampii. Lineage (NCBI taxonomy): Bacteria > Pseudomonadati > Pseudomonadota > Gammaproteobacteria > Enterobacterales > Enterobacteriaceae > Enterobacter > Enterobacter quasiroggenkampii. Next base: position 4,555,310 of record NZ_CP143745.1, on the reverse strand, counting down.
ATGTCCCGGGAAGAGATGGACCAACTGGGCTGGGACAGCTGCGACATCATTCTGGTCACGGGCGATGCCTACGTTGACCACCCGAGCTTCGGCATGGCCATCTGTGGCCGTATGCTTGAAGCGCAGGGCTTCCGCGTGGGGATCATCTCCCAGCCAGACTGGAACAGCAAAGACGACTTTATGCGTCTGGGTAAACCCAACCTGTTCTTCGGCGTGACCGCAGGTAACATGGACTCGATGATCAACCGCTATACTGCCGACCGTAAGCTGCGTCATGACGACGCCTACACGCCGGATAACGTGGCGGGCAAACGTCCGGACCGCGCGACCCTCGTCTATACCCAGCGCTGCAAAGAAGCCTGGAAAGACGTCCCGGTGATCCTGGGCGGCATCGAAGCGAGCCTGCGCCGTACCGCGCACTACGATTACTGGTCTGATACCGTGCGCCGCTCGGTGCTGGTAGATTCCAAAGCCGACATGCTGATTTACGGAAACGGCGAGCGTCCGCTGGTGGAAGTGGCGCACCGTCTGTCGCAGGGCGAGCCGGTGAGCAGCATCCGCGACGTGCGCAATACCGCGATCATGGTAAAAGAGGCGCTGCCGGGCTGGCGCGGCGTGGATTCCCGTATCATCGATATGCCGGGCAAAATCGACCCGATCCCACACCCGTATGGCGACGATCTGCCGTGTGCGGATAACAAACCGGTAGAGCCAAAGAAAGCGGAAGCGAAGGCTATCGTCGTGCAGCCGCCGCGCCCGAAGCCGTGGGAAAAGACCTACGTGCTGCTGCCGTCCTATGAGAAGGTGAAAGCCGACAAGGTGCTCTACGCCCATGCGTCCCGTATTCTGCACCATGAAACCAACCCCGGCTGCGCCCGTGCGCTGATGCAGAAGCACGGCGAGCGCTTTATCTGGATCAACCCGCCGGCCATCCCGCTCTCCACCGAAGAGATGGACAGCGTCTTTGCGCTGCCGTACAAGCGCGTGCCGCACCCGGCGTACGGCAACGCCCGTATCCCGGCGTATGAGATGATCCGCTTCTCGATCAACATCATGCGCGGCTGCTTCGGCGGGTGCTCCTTCTGCTCCATTACCGAGCACGAGGGGCGCATCATTCAGAGCCGTTCGGAAGAGTCGATCATCAACGAGATCGAAGCCATTCGCGACACGGTGCCGGGCTTTACCGGTGTGATTTCCGATCTTGGCGGTCCAACCGCGAACATGTATATGCTGCGCTGCAAGTCGCCGCGCGCGGAGCAAACCTGCCGCCGTCTCTCCTGCGTCTATCCGAGCATTTGCGAGCACATGGATACCAACCACGAGCCAACGATTAACCTCTACCGACGCGCGCGCGATCTGAAAGGCATCAAGAAGATCCTCATCGCGTCCGGGGTACGTTATGACATTGCCGTGGAAGATCCGCGCTACATCAAAGAGCTGGCGACGCACCACGTCGGCGGCTATCTGAAGATTGCGCCGGAGCATACCGAAGAAGGCCCGCTGTCGAAGATGATGAAGCCGGGCATGGGCAGCTACGACCGCTTTAAAGAACTGTTCGACACCTACTCGAAGCAGGCGGGCAAAGAGCAGTATCTGATCCCGTACTTCATCTCAGCGCACCCCGGCACGCGTGATGAGGACATGGTCAATCTGGCGCTGTGGCTGAAGCAGCGCCGCTTCCGCCTGGATCAGGTGCAGAACTTCTATCCGTCACCGCTCGCCAACTCGACGACCATGTATTACACCGGCAAGAACCCGCTGAGTAAGATTGGCTACAAGAGTGAAGAGGTGGTGGTGCCGAAAGGGGATAAACAGCGTCGTCTGCACAAGGCGCTGCTGCGTTACCACGATCCGAAAAACTGGCCGCTGATCCGCCAGGCGCTGGAAGAGATGGGTAAAAAACACCTGATCGGCTCGCGCCGCGACTGTCTGGTACCGGCCCCGACGCTGGAGGAGATGCGCGAAGCGCGTCGCCAGAACCGCAATACGCGCCCGGCGCTGACCAAGCACACGCCGATTGTGCATCAGCGTTCGAACGGTGGAGCGGGAATGAAGAAGAACGTAAAACGTAAGATCGGTTAAACCTGTAACAAAGCCCGGTGGCGCTAGCGCTTACCGGGCCTACAGGTCAGCGCGTAGGCCGGGTAAGGCGCAGCCGCCACCCGGCTTTTTTCTGCATAAGGGTAGGAGGCCCAAAATGAAAATTAGGAAGTTAACAGGAGCGATGCTGATTGGCCTTACGTTATGCGGTTGTGTAATGCACCGCCAGACACAGCCAGAAGTGGAAGGACGTCTAATCGACAGCGCAGGTAAGCCAGTCCCGGGCGCTAAAATAACATTAGAGAGGGAGCAAACGCTTTCTGACGACAACGGTCGTTTTGCTTTTCAGAGCCAGCATGAGTGGATCTTTTTTCTGCCAATAGGTCCGATGGACTGGATTTATCACACCCCGCTCCAGATAAGCGTCAACGGAAAGGAATATCGTGCAGAAGTAGGCGGCGGTCTCGGTGGGCCACATAAACTGGAAGGGAAAGCGTACAACGTTATTTGCACATTACCTGATCTTCCCGGAGAAGCGAGATGTCAGTCCGGTTTATAAATTAAAACGAGCCCGGCGGAAGACCGGGCTCGTTTTAAGTATTATCCGCCAAACTGATCCGGGTCCGGCCCTAAACGCTTGCCCTTATCCAGCTTCGCAATCTCGCCCAGCTCATCTTTGTCCAGCCGGAAATCCCAGACGTCGAAGTTCTCGGCGATGCGCGATGGCGTGACCGATTTCGGGATCACCACCAGGCCGTTGTCCAGATGCCAGCGAATGACGATTTGCGCCGGGCTTTTGCCGTATTTATCCGCCAGTTCACGGATAATTTTTTGATCGAACACGCCCTGGCCACCCTGCGCCAGCGGACTCCAGGACTCGGTCTGGATTTTATGCGTGGCGTTCCAGGCATGAAGCTGCCGCTGCTGCAGCAGCGGGTGCAGCTCGATCTGGTTAATGACAGGCGCGACGCCCGTCTCGTCAATCAGCCGCTGCAGGTGATGAACCTGGAAGTTACAGACGCCGATACTTTTCACCAGCCCCTCTTTCTGCAGTTCAATCATCCCTTTCCAGGCATCAACGTAATGGTCGATGGCCGGAACCGGCCAGTGCATCAGATACAGGTCGACGAAATCGAGCTGGAGTTTCTCCAGGCTCTCCTGCAGGGCTTCGCGGGGACGCTTTTGATCGTCATTCCACAGTTTCGTGGTGATGAACAACTCATCGCGAGGGACACCGGCGCTGGCCAGTGCGGTACCTACGCCGTCCTCGTTTTTGTACGCGGCGGCGGTGTCAATCGACCGGTAGCCGACTTCCAGGGCTTTATGAATGGCGGAGACGACCTCGTCGTTACCGGCTTTCCATACACCTAGCCCCAACTGGGGCATCACGTTGCCGTCCTGCAGCTTGATTACGGTTTGGTTTGCCATTTTTCCTCCTTCAGGTGCGCATCGCCGGAGGGAGACTCCGGCGATGGGGTGTGCATTAAGTCTGGACGAAATGTCAAAAAACGAAAGTCGGGGGGACAAAAACGCTTAGCGTGCCGCCTCGTAAATACGACGGCTGACGTCCAGCGTGATGTCGCCGTGCTCGCCCAGATGGGTCATGCCGTGCTCTTCGAGTTTCGCCAGCAGGGCAGGGATGGAGCTACCGTCCAGGCCGTAGCCAGACAAACGCGTTGGAACGCCCAGACCTTCAAAGAAGCTGCGGGTCGCTTCGATGGCAGCATCAATGCGCGCGTCGTCAGAACCCTCGGTAATGTTCCACACGCGCTCGGCGTACTGCAGCAGCTTGGCGCGTTTGGTGTCGCGTTTTTCGTTCCACAGTGCAGGCAGCACAATGGCCAGCGTCTGCGCATGATCCAGACCGTGCATCGCCGTCAGCTCGTGGCCCAGCATATGGGTTGCCCAGTCCTGCGGCACGCCAGCGCCGATCAGGCCATTCAGCGCCTGTGTAGCCGCCCACATCACGTTGGCGCGAACGTCGTAGTTTTCCGGCTCTTTCAGCGCTTTCGGACCCTCTTCGACGAGCGTCAGCAGAATGCCTTCCGCGAAGCGATCCTGAATTTTGGCATTCACCGGATACGTGACGTACTGCTCAACGGTATGTACAAAGGCATCGACCACGCCGTTCGCCACCTGACGCGCTGGTAGGGTGTAGGTGTAAACCGGATCCAGAATGGCGAACACAGGCTGAACGTGTTCGTTCATGAAGGCCTGCTTGTCACCGGTGGTTTTACGGGAGATCACCGCGCCCTTGTTGGATTCAGAACCCGTCGCTGGCAGGGTCAGCACGGATCCCATCGGGATGGCGCTTTTGATGTCGCTGCCGCGGGTTTCCAGAATGTGCCACGGATCGATGCCGTCAGCGTAGTGCGCCGCAGCGGCGATGAATTTGGTACCGTCCAGCACGGAGCCGCCGCCGACCGCCAGCAGGAAGGTGATGTTTTCTTCGCGGGCGATTTTTACCGCATTCATTAGCGTTTCGTAGGACGGGTTTGGCTCAATGCCGCCGAACTCACGCACGTCCAGACCGTCCAGCGCGCTGTAAACCTGATCCAGCACGCCGGTTTTTTTCACGCTGCCGCCACCGTAGGTGATCAGCACGCGGGCGTCAGCAGGGATCTGCGCGCGCAGGTCAGCGATAGCGTCTTTACCAAACAGAATGCGGGTTGGGGTGTGGAGATTAAAGTTGTTCATTGCTCGTTCCCTTTAGTGGGTAAAAAACCGTGGTGCGCAGAGGGCGACCTGATGCTGCTCATTGTGGCGATCCGGGGCTACGCCCTCAATGCACATTCCTGCCGATGTCTTGCCCATTTCTACAGAGCGCTGGAGAAAGCGCGGAAAACAACGCACACTGTCAACGTCGAAAACCGCACCCGGAGTAACGCAAGATGAACCGTGAGGCTATCTGCCAGCAGCTCACTGTGCAGATTAAAAGATTGATAGATAATGAAAATTGTGCCAGCGAGTTGCTGCCGGACATTCGCCTGCTCTATGGCACGCAGCCGGGGACACGCACGCCGGTCATGTACCAGCCGGGCATCGTTTTTCTCTTCTCGGGCCATAAAATTGGCTATATCAACGAGCGCGTGTTCCGCTACGACACCAATGAATATCTGCTGTTGACGGTACCTTTACCCTTTGAATGTGAAACCTTCGCGACAGAGGCGGTTCCGCTGGCGGGTATTCGCGTCAATGTCGACATCCTTCAGCTACAGGAGCTGCTGATGGAGATTGGCGAAGATGAACTCTTCCAGCCTTCGATGGCCTCAAGCGGGATTAACTCGGCGACGCTGTCGGAAGAGATCCTCTGCGCCATTGAGCGTCTGCTGGATGTGATGGAGAGGCCGCTGGACGCGCGCATTCTGGGCAAGCAGATTGTCCGCGAGATTCTCTACCACGTGCTGCTGGGCCCGGGCGGCGGCGCGTTACTCGCTCTGGTGAGCCGACAGACCCACTTCAGCCTGATAAGCCGCGTGCTCAAGCGTATCGAAAGCCAGTACACGGAGAACCTCAGCGTCGACCAGCTGGCGGCGGAAGCGAACATGAGCGTCTCGGCGTTTCACCATAACTTTAAATCGGTGACCAGCACTTCGCCGCTGCAGTACCTCAAAACCTACCGGCTGCATAAGGCGCGGATGCTGATGATCCACGACGGCATGAAGGCCAGCGCGGCGGCGATGCGTGTGGGCTATGAAAGTGCCTCGCAGTTCAGTCGGGAGTTTAAGCGCTATTTCGGCGTCACGCCGGGAGAGGATGCGTCACGTATAAGAACGATGCAGGGAGTCTGACGAAAAACGTAGGCCGGGTAAGCGATAGCGCCACCCGGCTTTGTTGAATTATGCGCTGCAGTACTTCTTCTTAATCACTACCGCGATGGTTCCCACCAGACCCGCCACCAGCAGGAACATCGGCAGCACCATCAGGAAGGTCATCACCTGATCTTCGTGGTGTTTCACGAAGGGGATCATATTCAGCGCGTAGCCGAGCGTCGTCACCACGCCAACCCACAGCAGGGCGCTCAGCCAGTTGAAGAACTGGAAGCGGCGGTTTGACAGACCGGAAATGCCCGCCATCGTTGGCAGAAGGGTGCGAACGAACGCGAGGAAACGTCCGGCCAGCAGCGCCAGGAGGCCGTGCCGGTCAAACATGCAGGTCGCGCGTTGATGATATTTATGCGGCAGCTGCGCCAGCCAGCTTTTGACGACGCGCGTGTTCCCCAGCCAGCGGCCCTGCAGATAGCTCAGCCAGCAGCCCAGGCTGGCAGCGGAGGTCAGGATAACCATCGTTGGTGTGAAGTCCATGACGCCTTTACCGATTAACGCCCCGGCAAGTAAAAGCAGGCTGTCACCGGGTAAAAACGAGGCTGGCAGTAATCCATTTTCCAGAAACAGAGTTGCGAACATCACGAAATAGACGATACCGACGACGTGAGGATCCGCCAGCGCGGCAAAATCGTGGTGCCAGAGCGCCGCGATAATATCTTGAATAACAGCCATGGACTTTCCTGTGGAACAGCAGATATAGCGCTATTGTACTCCCTTATTCGCCCGTCGGGTTTGATCCCGGGCGCAACTCATGCAGACTTTTCCGCTTGCGGTGTCCACAAAAGCGTCCAGGGAGTACATTTTCAGCCAGCACTCTACACGATACGCTCGAACCCTGCTGCTAAATCCGCAATCAGATCGTCAACATTTTCTAAACCAATATGCAGTCGAATCAGGGTACCGCTGAAGTCCACGTCGCCACCGGGGCGCAGGGCCGCAATCTGTTCCGGCTGGTTAGCCAGGATCAGGGATTCAAAACCGCCCCACGAGTAGGCCATGCTGAAGAGGGTAAAATTATCCAGATAGCTGGCCAGCTCGTCATTATTCAGCCGTTTTTTCAGCACGAACGAGAACAACCCGCTGCTGCCTGTAAAGTCACGCTGCCAGAATTCATGGCCTTTACTGCCGGGTAGCGCGGGATGATTCACGCGCTCAACCTGCGGATGCTGCGCCAGCCATTCGGCCACCGTCAGACTGCTTTCATGGTGCTGACGCAGGCGAACGCCCAGCGTACGAAGTCCGCGGCTGGTCATGTAGGCCGTGTCGGCATCCACCATCTGGCCCATCAGGTAGGCATTTTCACGCAGCTGATCCCAGCAGCGCGCGTTGGAGACCGCCGTGCCAATCATCCCGTCAGAGTGGCCAATCAGGTACTTCGTCGCCGCCTGAATCGAAATATCAATATCGAAGTCCAGCGCTTTGAACAGCACGCCTGCCGCCCAGGTGTTGTCGATCATAACGATCGCCTCTGGCGCTTTACTGCGCACGGCCTTCACGATAGCCGGCACGTCGTGGACTTCCATGGTGAGTGACCCCGGCGATTCCAGGAACACAATGCGCGTGTTTGGCTGAATAAGTTCGGCAATACCTTCACCAATCAGCGGGTCGAACCAGCCGGTCGTCACGCCGAGCTTGCTGAGGATTTTGGTACAGAAGTCCTGGCTGGGCTCGTAGGCGGTGTTGGTCATCAGGATGTGATCGCCCTGTTCCACAAACGCCAGAATGGTATTGGCGACCGCCGCCGCCCCGCACGGGAACAGCGCGCAGCCTGCGCCGCCTTCCAGCTCGCACATCGCTTCCTGCAGAGAAAAATGGGTTAGCGTGCCGCGACGGCCATAAAACAGCCCGCCTTTTGCGCGGTTGCGCGTGGCGATTTTTTTCTCCTCAACGGTGTCAAACACCAGCGAGGAGGCGCGTTGAATCACGCTGTTAACCGATCCCTGGGTATATTTTTTGCTGCGTCCTGCCTGTACCAGCGTGGTATCAAGATGCTTCGTTGTCATGTTCGCTAACCCTGTTTTTATACGTCTGGACGTCCAGACTACCACGATTGGAAAAAACTGCACCCGCAGGCTTATCGAATAAGCAGAAAATATTAGCAAAAAACCGCATAAGAAATTTTTACTGCGTAAGCGCAAGGAAAGTGAACGAAAATTGCGGCACTATGCAAATACTAATGAGAACTACTATCAATTCGACGACGTTTTGATATTATTACGTTCAGATTTTGTGATTTGCGTCCTGGAGATACAGAGTGGGTAATAATTTGATGCAGGCGGATCTCTCCGTTTGGGGCATGTATCAGCATGCTGACATCGTGGTTAAGATTGTGATGATCGGCCTGATTCTGGCGTCCGTTGTCACCTGGGCTATCTTCTTCAGCAAGAGCGCCGAGCTGCTGTCGCAGAAGCGTCGCCTCAAGCGGGAACAGCAACAGCTGGCAGAAGCCCGCTCTCTGGATCAGGCTTCAGATATGACCTCATCCTTCCACGCGAAAAGCCTGACTACCCTGCTGGTGAATGAAGCACAGAACGAGCTGGAACTCTCCGCGGGCAGTGAAGATAACGAAGGCATCAAAGAACGTACCGGTTTCCGTCTGGAGCGTCGCGTGGCGGCCGTTGGCCGACACATGGGGCGCGGTAATGGTTATCTGGCGACCATCGGCGCGATCTCACCGTTTATCGGTCTGTTCGGTACAGTCTGGGGCATCATGAACAGCTTTATCGGTATCGCGCAGACTCAAACCACCAACCTGGCGGTTGTGGCCCCGGGTATCGCAGAAGCGCTGCTGGCGACGGCGATTGGTCTGGTCGCGGCGATTCCGGCGGTGGTTATCTACAACATCTTCGCGCGCATGATTGGCAGCTACAAAGCGACGCTCGGTGACGTTGCCGCGCAGGTACTGTTGCTGCAGAGTCGCGATCTCGACCTGAATGCCAGCGCCGTTAAGCCGGTGCACGCGGCGTCCAAACTGCGCGTGGGTTGATATTATGGCGATGCGTCTAAACGAAAATCTGGACGATAACGGCGAAATGCATGAGATCAACGTGACGCCGTTTATCGACGTCATGCTGGTTCTGCTGATTATCTTCATGGTGGCCGCGCCGCTGGCCACGGTCGACGTGAAGGTGAATCTGCCGGCCTCGTCCAGCCAGCCGCAGCCGCGTCCGGAAAAGCCTGTCTATCTGTCCGTGAAGGCCGATAAATCCATGTTCCTTGGCAATGACCCGGTAACGGCCGACTCTGTCATCCCGGCGCTGGATCAGCTTACCGGCGGTAAGAAAGACACTACGGTCTTCTTCCGTGCGGATAAAACCGTGGATTATGAAACCATGATGAAGGTAATGGACACGCTGCATCAGGCGGGTTACCTGAAGATTGGGCTGGTCGGCGAAGAGAAAGCGGCCAAAAAATAGAACGAAAGCTGGCGAAAGCCAGCTTTTTTGTTTTCTGACACGCAACATCGTTATTATTTTCTGCTGTATATCCCTATTCTTCATATTTCTTTATCAATAAAGCCAACGTTAATAATGTATTGATAGTTAAGTAAATATCAGTATTCGGCTGCGCCATTAAAATATATCTTTTGCTGAAATGGCGTCGTGGAATATCCCCACTACGCTTAAAAAAAGATAATAAAAACAGTCCTTCTTCGAAGGATCTTTTCACCTGCACAGCAAGAGACTCCCTATGGCTACGATGACATGGCTGTATCCGCACGCGCCTCAAAACGATCTGTTTTCGCTTTCTGCCATTCGACGACGCGCCGACAGGCTAATACTGGTGCTTATCTGGTCGCTGTGGGCCATCTCGCTGGGCGTGGGCTATATCAACGAAAACATCATGCAGGGGGCGATTGTCGGCACCTCTCTGGCCTGTTTATCGACGCTGCTGACAATGGTGTTCCCCGGCGCGCTGTTGCTCCGCCTGAGCTCTGCGTGTGTGCTAATGGCATTTTCCGCGCTGCTGATTCATCTGGGCGAAGGTGAAACCGAATACCATTTCTCGGTTTTCGTCCTGCTTTCCGCGCTCCTTGCCTGGCGAGACTGGCGCCCGCTGGTGATGGGGGCGGCGGTCATCGCATTACATCACCTGGTGTTCAACTATCTGCAGGAAAACGACCTGTACGGCGTCGTGGTGTTCATGCACACCGGCTTTCATATGGTGGTTTTCCACGGGCTGTTTGTGGTGGTCCAGACCGCGATCCTGGTTCTGCTGGCGATTCGTATGGAGCAGGACGCCCGCTCGGCGAGTGAGGTGGCAAGGCTGGCGGGGGTGATTAACCGCGAACCGGGGTACCTCACGCTGGCCGTCGATGCGGCACCCGCGGAGTCTCCCTTTGCCCGCACGTTCAGCCTGACGCTGGGCACCATGCGCGCCACGCTTGAGCAGGTCAGCGCCAATATTGGGCAACTGCTGGAGGCATCCCGCGCGTTAGGGCAACGCAACAGCGCGCTGTCGGAACGTACCGATCACCAGGCAAGTTCGCTGGCGACGGCGGCCAGTGCGATGGAACAACTGAGGGCTGTCGCCACCCTGACCAGTGAAAAAGCCCGCCAGGTTCGGGAGGTGGCATTCAGTACCAGTAACGTGGCGGAGCAGGGAGGCCATAACGTACGGCAGGCGATTGCGGCGATGGAGCACATTCGCGAGGAGTCGCAGCGCATTTACGCCATTCTGGAGCTGATCGACGGGATTGCGTTCCAGACCAATATCCTGTCGCTCAACGCCTCGGTCGAGGCTGCCAGAGCGGGGGAACATGGCAAAGGCTTCGCGGTAGTTGCCTCGGAAGTGCGCGTGCTGGCCCAGCGCAGCGAGGGGGCTGCAAAAGACATTCGCCAGCTGCTGACCGCATCGCAGGCAACCACGCTACAGGGCGTCGAGCAGGTTGAGCAGGCCGGTATGACAATGAAGTCGATCATTGAGAGCATTGAAGGGCTCCGCTCGCTTCTGGAGGAGCTGTCGCAGATGAGCGAGCAGCAGCGGGCGAGCATTGCGCAGATGAACGACAGTATTGCCAGCATCGATGCCAGCGTGCAGGAGAACGTGCGTCACGTAGCGCAAACGCTGCAGGTGGCTGAAGCGCAGCGGCAGCAGACGGGGCAGTTAAAAGAGGCGATTGCCGTATTCAGATTTAATTAGCGTTGCGGTTCGGAAGGGGCGCTGGCGCCAGACGCCAGCGCGTCCTCATCAAGCGCAACGCAGGTGACGTTTGAGGTACGGTACTCACCGTCTGACAGTTTGCGCGTCAGGCGCAGAGTGGCGATTTCTCTGGCAAGCAGATACTGGTAATTGGCCTCGAGGCGACCCAGAAGCTTCTCTTTCAGCTCTGGCCGCTGTTGCATGATGGCGTTCATCACGGCACCGTAAATTTCTTCTTTGACCTGTAGCGGATAAATTTCACGGCGATTCTGCCATTTCAGCCGCACCAGCGTTGCCGGGATCGATACCAGGTCCTGGGTAATACGCGTCATCTCGTCATTTTTTGTGTTTCGCAGCGCATCGAGATTTTGCTTTAAGATAAATTCATCACTTTTCTTATCATCTAAAGTCAAATAAACGTCGTTGTTTTTAACTTCCTTCACGTTAATCCTCCCCCAGGCTATAAAAAATTGGGTTGTTTTTTTCGCGCGTAATTAAGTTAAGCCAAATTTCATTGCCCGCTTCGTTAATTTCTTTGGTTTTTTCGGCCAATATTTGACTTAGTTTCTGGGCATCTATTTCTCCTTCGGCCTGCAGATCGTTCAGCAGGTGGACGAAGGCTTCAATTTTTATGGCGCGAAATAAGCGGTCTTTAATATGGCGATCGTGCTCTTCCAGCAACATATTACGGGATTTGCCGGTGCGGGAAACACCAATTAATATATCAGGCTCGAAATCAGAGAGCTTTCTTTTCCCCTGAGTGAAACTGACCTCTTTTTCTGCTTCCGTCGGTTGCTGTTCCACAGGCGTAATGTGGTACTTAGCCGGGACGAGATAGTCGGGCAGCATTTTTAATTTCCTTTAATTTCAACAGGGTGGGGTTGGTAAAGGCGTGAGATTCGTTGACAATATCATGAGGCAAATTTAAAATCAAAAAAAATGGAGCCTACCCATGAACAGCATCTTTTTTACGGTCATCACATTACTATTACTGACCGCTGGTGTGCTTTTATTGATGCAAGAGTTCAATAAAACGAAAGTGTCGAAAGACGCCAGTGAACCGCCGCAACCGGAACTCATGACAAAAGAGGAAGGAGAAGACCATTTCTCTGTATTGATGAACTCCGTTACGCCTGTCTGGTACTGGCGGGTGAACCATGAATATATCGACTTTTTACACGCGACAATTAAACGCATGAAAATGTCGGAAATTAATGACACGCCAGGACTGTTTGAGGCACAGCGTCGCTGTAGCGACCTGAATTCAGCCGTGTATAAATATTATGACAATATCAAAAAACGCTGCCTTAACGGCGAGAAGGTCTCTTATTCCGATCTGGACGTATTAAATTTGCGTCAGTGTTTTCGTGAGTTCAGCCTGGAAGCCTACCCGGAGCTGGTGGTGCTGGTCTGGCCGGAGTATGCCCGTCCGGAAGTTAACCCCGACAACGTCTGAGTCACCAGACTGGTGAGTTATTGCAAACAGTCAGCGCCATTGGGATATACTGGGCGCTGGTTTCTTTTGCAAACAGGACTTTATGGAACGCTTTTTTGAAAACGCCATGTACGCCTCTCGCTGGATACTGGCCCCCGTCTATTTTGGCCTTTCGCTGGCGCTTATCGCGCTGACGATTAAGTTCTTTCAGGAAATCCTGCACGTTCTGCCGAACATTTTTTCTATTGCCGAGGCGGATTTGATTCTGGTTCTGCTGTCGCTGGTGGATATGACCCTGGTGGGCGGACTGCTGGTGATGGTGATGTTTTCCGGCTACGAGAATTTTGTCTCCCAACTGGATATCGACGAGCGTAAAGAGAAGCTCAGCTGGTTGGGCAAAATGGATGCCTCGTCGCTGAAGAATAAAGTGGCCGCGTCGATTGTGGCGATCTCTTCTATCCACCTGTTACGCGTGTTTATGGACGCGAAGAACGTGCCGGATAACAAACTGATGTGGTATGTCATTATCCATCTGACGTTTGTGCTGTCTGCGTTTGTGATGGGGTATCTGGATAAGATCAGTAAGAAATAATTTCCCTCACTTAAGCGCCCTCTCCCAGTGGGAGAGGGCCAGAGTGAGGGCATCAGACCGCACTATTTATCCGACGACGCCTGCCACAGATTCAACTCTCCATCCGCGACATGCTGGTCAATCCGCTTGAGTTCGTCCTCAGTAAAGTACAGGTTACCCAGCGCCCGAACGTTCTCCTCAATCTGTTCCGGGCGGCTTGCGCCAATCAGCACTGACGTCACGCGCGCGTCTTTCAGCAACCAGCTCAACGCCATCTGCGCCATGGTCTGACCCCGCGCCTGCGCCATCTCACTCAGCAAACGCAGGCTGTTCAGGTTGGCTTCGGTCAGCATTTTTTCGTTCAGACCGCGGACTTTCTTGCCTTCACGCTGCATGCGTGAATCTTCAGGAATACCGTTCAGGTATTTTCCGGTCAGCAGCCCCTGCGCCAGCGGGGTAAAGGCGATACACCCGGTCCCGTTTGCTGCCAGCGCATCCAGCAAACCGGTCTTATCGACCCAGCGATTGAGCAGGTTATAGGACGGCTGGTGGATCAGCAGGGGGATCTTCCACTCGCGCAGCAGCTCGGCCATTTTTTGCGTGCGCCCGGTTGAGTAGGAGGAAATGCCCACATACAGCGCTTTCCCACTCTGCACCGCCTGTGCCAGCGCAGAGGCTGTCTCTTCCATCGGCGTGTTTTCATCCACGCGGTGGGAATAGAAAATATCCACGTATTCGACGCCCAGGCGCTTCAGGCTTTGATCGAGGCTGGCGAGCAGATATTTGCGTGACCCGCCCGAACCATATGGCCCCGGCCACATGTCGTAACCGGCCTTGGTGGAGATCACCAGCTCGTCGCGGTACGCGGCAAAGTCTTCCCGCAGCAGGCGGCCGAAATTCTCTTCCGCGCTACCCGCCGGAGGTCCGTAGTTATTGGCCAGATCGAAATGGGTGATGCCGAGGTCGAAGGCTTTGCGCAGCAGCGCCCGCTGGGCTTCAAGAGGCTGGACGTGACCGAAGCTGTGCCACAGTCCCAGCGACAGCGCGGGCAGGCGCAGGCCGCTCTTGCCACAGTGGCGGTACTGCATGTTCTCGTAGCGGTCAGGGGCAGGGTACCAGGACATGATGTCTCCTTTTCTTATCGATAATTTTTTGAAACGTCGTTTTCATTCTGTCCTTATCAAAACACAAATCCCGGGGAGAAGCGATGGCAGAACTCCCTGCCAGCAATTTTCCCCGGGATGCGTCAGACATTGAGCCCTGCACTGCCCGGTACACGCAGGTCACCGGGCAATCAGACGACTATCAGAAGCTATAGCTCATCCCCGCCTGTACGCTGGCATCGTTATCCACATCGCCAGTACCGACATAGACGCCAGTGGTCAGGGTGAAGTTATGGGCGATGGTGGCGTTGATGCCTGCCCCAAAGATGCCCATGGTGTTGTTGTGACCGGCGGTATTGTGATAATCCGCCGCCTGAATGTCGGTGTTATCGCTGAACTCTTTCTGGAAGCGCGCGTCGATCCACGGCATCACCTTCACGTTTTTGTTCAGATCGCGAAGGGTGGTGGTGAGCCTCACGCCCGCGCCGCCGTTCCAGGAAGAGACCTGGCTGTCGGCAAAGGTGACTTCGCTGTCAGAGAAGCCGTTCGCTTTGGTTTGATCCCAGCCAAGAGTGGCGTAGGGTTGCAGCAGCGTTTCGCCTGGCAGCAACACGTTCACCCCGGTGCGGGCCTGCGCCAGATACAGACTGCCATCGGTGGAGCCGTGCAGCGCTTCCGTCATGCCGCTGGTATCGCCCGTCACGTTGTTGGCAGACAACGAGTAACGCATATCGCCGTAGCTGAAGCTGCCGTCAGCAAACAGACCCCAGGTTCGGCCGTTCAGCGCCTGCTGCCAGCCGCCATACAGGCTGTAGTAGTTACCGTAAACGCTGTCTTTGAAGCTATCCGCACCGTCGCTGGTGTCCTGCACGCGGCTGCGCGTCCATGCCAGCGCGATACCGCCGGTGACGCTGTCGCCGTTGTCCAGATGCGCCGTCCAGTCTACGCCGCCCTGTGCACCCTGAGTGATGCTTTTATAGTCGACGTCGTTGCTGAAATTACCGTTCTGATAAAGGAAATCGCCCCAGACCTGCGCACCGTCCTGCTGTTCTCCCAGCAGGTTTGCCAGATGCACCTGGTTCATGTGGTTGCTGATGTCATCCGCTACCTGATGCCCGGCCTGTTCCGCTGCATCCAGGCCGGCTACCAGCCCCTGAACGTCGCTCGCAAGGTTGCCCTTCTGGCTATTAAATTCAATATTCCAGCTCTGGCTATTATCTGCAGTCAGCTGAGCCTGAGGCACGCTGTCGGCTGCAACAATATTCAGACTGTTGTTGTAGTTATACGCGCCGCTACGGTTCTCCACGGTCTGGTCGCCGTTGGTAAACGTAGCTGCTGCATAATTCTGCGGCGCACTGCTGCCCGACGTGGTGAAGGTCCCCAGGACTATCCCCTGCTGATTTTGCGCTGACGGCGTAATGCTGTTCACCACCACGGCGTTATTTGCGCCGGTAATATTACCGAAATTCACGTAGCTGTCGGTGCTCATGGTAACCAGCGCATTGCTGCCGGTGGTGTTGGCAATCAGGGTTGAACCGTTTTGCAGACTCCAGTTGGTTGCATCGTTAATTTTATCAATAGCAATGCTGTTATCGCTGGTGGTATTTACCGTTTCAAACTGGCTTATTTGTCCGGAAATGGAACTGCCCGCATCCATTGACAGGGTATCGCTGCCGTCACCACCGTTAACATTGCCATTGACATGTGAATCATTGGTCAGCACGACCGTATCATCACCTGCACCCGTTGTAATATCACCGTTGACGGTTGCGTTGTTCTGCAGCGTAATTGTGCTATTGCCCGTATTCTGGCTGGTATTTATCTCGCCATTCACGGTGCTGTTATCCACCAGAACGGAATTTGCGGAGTTACCATCGACGGTCACATTGCCATTTACCACGCTGTTATTGGTCAGTGAAATCAGCGTGGTGCCGTTTTCGTTAAAGGCCCCAATGTCGCCGGTGACCGTGCTGTTATTCAGCGCCAGCGAATCAGCCTTCGTTCCGTACATCGCGATGGCGACATCGCCAAAAGCATCCAGGTTGATGTCGCTGAAGGGCTTGTATTCGCTCAGTTTTACCGCCAGCGTGTCGATGTTCTGCGCGATTTCGCTCTGCGAGGCATCCACGGAAGCGTTAGTCAGCGTAATATTGGTATCAGATTTATCGCTACCCGCGTAAATACCACCTTTATCCATCGTGCTGTTGCTGATGGCAATATTTTGTGCACCGGCTCCGGCACTGAGAATACTGCCGTGCAGCATGCTGCCGTCCTCAACGTTGACGGTGTGGTAACCTTTATCCATGGGGTCGAGGTAAATGGCGGAACCCATCATATAGGCTTTCTTGCCCTCGTAGCTTCCGGCGTCATTTTCGCCATTCAGCGTGGCGTCATCGATGGTTACCGTCGTATTGGTGGTTGCACCGGTATTGCCCACTTCGATCATATCGACGGTGGCGCCGTTATTCACCGTAATATTAGCCGTCCCCCCGTTGCTGCCCTGAATATAATGGCCGGACATGTCGGTACCAGAAACGGTTAATGATTGGGTATCCCCTGATTCACGGCTTCCATCCATAAAGATATTATTTGCGTTGGCGTCGGCCATAATGGCATTAGTCACGCCGGGATCTTCATAGAAACTATTATCTTTATATTTCGATAAGCCGCAGGTCTGCGACGTCACGCCAGGCTGGCAGGGCGTAGCGGGAGTGACGGCAGCCTGGGCACCAAATGACGTTAAAGCCACTAAGACACATTGCGAAAGCAACGTACGATTCATTAATTTGCGCATTTTAAGTTCTCTGGATGAGTCGAAAATTGTCCGGCTCTTTTTAATTGAATTTATTTAAAATAAGAACTTTCTTAGCGGCTAAGGATGTAATGAAATCTAAAGATATATATCGAGCAATAATTGATGTTTAAATAATTAAATCTAATTAATAAATTTGAATTAATTCATGTGCTAAATATTTTTGAATGATTTGCATACAAATTAAAGGGTTTCTTGACCGGTCGTGCGGTTCTTTGACCTTCTTATTCACCGGGATATTAACCCTTTCGGATCATGAGGTTAATTAACTGTTTGCCTGTTTTACATTTTGACGGCTGCTGAAATATGAAAACACGTATTGTGCAGTTAGATTTACCCCGCAGCGATTATCCTTCTCCGGCGAACGGCAGGGTAGTGAAGATTTTTATAAAATTACGCGCGAAATAGTATAACTTCGCCAGTTTCTGCCGATAACGAGGGTAAGACTCGCCTCTGGGCGAATTCACCCTCACGGCAAGGAAGACTTATGAATATGCTCCGTAATTTCACGATCCGTTTCGTCATGCTGACGATTCTCGGGATCTTTTGTGTAATGTGGGCGGGTGTTGGCTTATACAGCACCTGGTCCCTGTCTCGCGTTTCAGATGGCAACGAGGTGGACCGCCAGCTGGTCAAGCAGATGACGGTGCTCAGCCAGGGCAACGATCAGTATTTCCGCTTTGTGACCCGTCTGAGCCGCGCAATGGAAGTCAAAGCCGCTGGCGGCACGCCGGATCTGGCCTCTGCCCAGCAGGCGCTGGATAACATGGGCAAGAAGCTGGCTGAGATGAAAGCCATTTCTCCAGGCCCAATGGATGAGCAGGTCTCTTCACGGGTGATCGGTGCCTGGCAGGCGCTGCTCGAACAGGGCGTGACGCCGCAAATGCAGCAGGCGAAACTGGGCGCGCTGGACGGCTATCGTCAGCAGGCCAACAACGTCACCCCACCGCTGAGCCGCGCGTTCGGTGCGGCGGCTGAAGAGTTCAACAATGCTGCCGCGAAGTCGCTCGACAGTACCCGCGTGGTGGTGGACGGCCTGACCAGCATGACCCGCACGGTGATTATCATCGCCACGATCGTCGGCCTGCTGATCCTGCTCTTCACCGACCGTTATCTGGTGGCGATGCTGGTTAAACCGCTGGATCGCATTCGCCAGCAGTTCCGCCAGATTGCCCAGGGCGATCTCAGCCAGCCCATCGAGCCGTTCGGCCGCAACTGCGTGGGCCAACTGGTGCCGCTGCTGAGCGCCATGCAGGACAGCCTGCGCGAAGCGGTCAGCACGATCCGCTCCGGCAGTGAGAATATCTGGCGCGGCGCGACGGAGATTTCCAGCGGTAACAACGATCTCTCTTCCCGTACCGAAGAGCAGGCGGCGGCGCTGGAAGAGACGGCTGCCAGCATGGAACAGCTGACCGCCACGGTAAAACTGAACGCGGAGAGCGCGCGCCAGGCAAGCCAGCTGGCCGATGTAGCCTCAACCACCGCCAGCCGCGGCGGCTCGCTGGTGGAAGAGGTGGTGACCACCATGAGCGGTATTTCGGAAAGCTCGAAGAAAATTGCTGAAATCACTAACGTCATTAACAGCATTGCCTTCCAGACCAATATTCTGGCACTCAACGCGGCGGTTGAAGCCGCGCGCGCGGGTGAGCAGGGCCGAGGCTTCGCCGTCGTCGCAGGCGAAGTTCGCAACCTGGCAAGCCGCAGCGCCAACGCGGCAAAAGAGATTGAAGGGCTGATTACCGACTCCGTGTCCCGCGTCGAGCAGGGGGCGAAGCTGGTGGGCGATACCGGCACCACCATGGATGCGATTTTGCGGGACGTGACGGAAGTGACGACCATTATGAAGCAAATTGCCTCGGCCTCTGAGGAGCAGAGTAAGGGTATTTCGCAGGTCGGAATTGCCATTACCCAGATGGACGGTGTTACCCAGCAAAACGCCTCGCTGGTGGAGGAGGTTTCCGCGGCGGCGGCGGCGCTTGAGCGTCAGACCGAAGATCTTCAGCGCTCGGTGCAGAAGTTCCGCCTGACGGCATAACGCAACGTGATAAGGCCGCCTTGTGCGGCCTTATATTATTAACGCCTTCCTCATTCAGCGGCGCTGAAACTGCTATTCTTTTGCTAACCCCTGACGTTCTGGGCTCTCTTCTACGAGGTGTTGCTATGAACAGATCGTTATCTTTTATCCCTGTCCTTTCTCTCATTTTTCTGACGCTTTTCTCGGTTTCCGCCAGTGCGACCCAGCAGGCGCAAGAACGGCGCGTAGCGCGTGATGTCAGGCAGGAAACCCGCGATGCGTCACGGCAGGTGAAGCAGACCTGCGTGGCGAACAATAACCAGAGTAATCACGACTGCCGCCAGGACAAGCGTCAGATGAAACAGGCCGGACGGCAAAAAGCGCGGGATATTAAGTATTAACATAACAGGTGAGGCGGCATGCAAGCGTATTTCTTGCCGCCTTTTTAAAAAAACGTAAGTCAATATTTTTTAAATATTAAATTATTTGCTTGTAACAATATATTTGGCATTTTCTGCACATTCCAGAACATGAAAATTAATATTGTCTTAAGATTCAGTCGACATAATGAATTATCTTCTTGATACCGGAAATAATTCAATTTATGAAAAACCGTATTATTTTATTTGCTGCCCTGGCTGGTTTTGCCGTGGTCAATACAGCGATGGCCCAGAGCGTCACGGTCGATGTTCCTGCCGGGTATAAGGTCGTGATTGTTCCGCAGTCAGCTACGGTTCCTGAGGCGGTAAGCGTTGCGCCTGCACCTGCACAAACAACATATGCCGCCCCTGCACCGGTCTATCATCCGCGTGCACGCCATGTGGCGAGCGTGGCGGAAGGGATGGTGATTGAGCATCAGTATGACGATCACCATTGATGTATTCCGGGTGACATTTCTGGCCTTAAGTTGAGGGCAAAAAGTCGTGATTGGGTGCAGGGAGTTATTACTGAACAGCCATGAGGCCGGGCACGCGCTGCGACGCCCGGCGAAGTTTATCAGTGCGTCGCTTCACCAATCAGCGCGCCCGTGCCCGCGCCAACGGCTGCACCTTTCAGCACGCTCTTGCCGGTAACCGCCGCGGCACCTGCGCCCACGGCAGCCCCTACGGCGCCGCCTTTACGCGCGGCTTTACCTTTGTCGCCGTTTTTGAACATGGCACCCGTGCCTGCGCCAACAACGGCACCGCCAACGGTGGATTTCAGATCTTTGCCCGTGGCCGCGCCAATGGCAGCGCCTGCTACCGCGCCAGCGGCGGTTTTATCGATGGCCATTCCCGAGGTGGAAAAAATG
Source organism: Enterobacter quasiroggenkampii (assembly GCF_043972695.1). NCBI lineage: Bacteria > Pseudomonadati > Pseudomonadota > Gammaproteobacteria > Enterobacterales > Enterobacteriaceae > Enterobacter > Enterobacter quasiroggenkampii. Next base: position 4,535,075 of record NZ_CP143745.1, on the reverse strand, counting down.
AGGGCGCTGATAACCAGCGTTGTTTTAATCAGTTTCATAACAGATCCTTTGTGACTGCTGTCGGTTGATACGTCACTTCTCACTCTGAGGTGAGAAAAACGCACAGATAGTGCCAGCAATACCGGCTCAACCTTTAGGCCAATCATGCCCTGAGCAAGGATCTCTGTTGCCGGGCGGCGATCCGCCCGGCTAGTCGTCACGCCTGACGCTTATCTTCCGTATTCGTCTCGAAGTCGCTCGCCGCGTGGCGTTCGTGGAGCTGCTCGTTCAGCTCGCCGCTGGTGCGGTTAACGATGCGTCCGCGCTTAACGGCATGGCGATTCGCCACGTCTTTCGCCCAGCGCTGCACGTTGGTGTACTTCTCTGCATCCAGGAACTCGGCGGCGTTGTACACGCTGCCCAGCGCCACGCAGCCGAACCATGGCCAGATGGCGATATCCGCGATGGTGTACTCCTCACCCGCCACGTAGCGACCGCGCGCCAGCTGTTTATCCAGCACGTCGAACAGGCGTTTGGCTTCCATGGTGAAGCGGTCAATCGCGTACTCGATTTTCACCGGGGCATAGTTGTAGAAGTGGCCAAAACCGCCGCCGAGGAACGGCGCCGCGCCCTGCAGCCAGAACAGCCAGTTCAGCGTCTCGGTGCGTCCCGCCGGATCTTTCGGCAGGAAGTGGCCGAATTTCTCTGCCAGGTAGAGCAGGATATTGCCGGATTCAAATACGCGCGTTGGTGGGTTCGTGGAGTGGTCACGCAGCGCCGGTATTTTCGAGTTCGGGTTCACCTCAACGAAGCCGCTGGAGAACTGATCGCCCTCGCCGATGCGGATCAACCACGCGTCGTACTCCGCGCCCGTCACGCCCAGCGCCAGCAGCTCTTCAAGCATGATCGTCACTTTCTGGCCGTTCGGTGTGCCCAGCGAGTAGAGCTGCAGCGGGTGCGAACCGACAGGGAGATCTTTCTCATGGGTCGCGCCGGAAATGGGGCGGTTGATGTTGGCGAACGCGCCGCCGTTGTTCTTTTTCCATTCCCACACTTTGGGTGGCTGATAGGTGTTGTCTGACATGTTGGCCTGCCTTTTTTGTGATGTGTTGAGGCAGTGTAGCAGGAGATTTGTGAACCGTTTAACGTTGTGAGCGCAAGCAATTAACCGCTATTCCTTCTGCTGCTTATATATATCAAATCCGGCATAAGCTTAATCGAAAATCGCATTTTCATAACTAATGCGTTAATGGATAAAGCTGCATATGATGCTTCAACATAAATAAAAGATGCAGTCATAAACACTTTATAAGGCAAGGAGTTAGTGAGATGCGCAAGCTTCTGTTATCGGCAGTGGTCGTTTCGATCGCGTTAGGCCTGGCGGGCTGTGATGATGCGAAAAATAAAGAGACCAATACGCCCCCTGCGGCAAAAAGCGACGCGCCAAAAGCGGGTGGTTCGCTGATTATCGGTATTACCTCCGGCGATCCGTTAGCCGTGAACCCGCTCTATGCCAGCGACCGTACCACGTTAACCATCATGCAGGCGCTCTATGCCCCGCTCTATAGCTTCAACAACGGTAAGATCGAGTGGGGCCTGGCGGAAAGCCTGACGCCCTCCGCCGACAACCTGAGCTACACCCTGACGTTAAAACCCAACCTGAAATGGCAGGACGGACAGCCGCTGACGGCGGACGACGTGGTCTTTACGTTCAATAAGCTGCTGGATGCCAAACAGCACAGCTTCTTCCGCAGCATTTTCACCTACGGTAATAAGCCCGTACAGGTAAGCAAGGTTGACGACCGCACCGTTAAGTTCACCTTACCGCAGGTCAGCGCGGCCTTTACCGGCACGCTGGTACAGATCTACCCGATCCCGCAGCACGTGTTCGCCAGCGAAGGCGACCTGGAAAAGAGCAGCAAAAACGATGCACCGGTCGGCTCCGGGCCGTTCAAATTTAAAGAGTACCGCGCCGGACAATATTACGCCCTGACCCGTTTCGATGATTACTGGAACGGCAAAGCGAAGCTTGATTCGGTCACCTACCGTTTCGCCAAAGACAGTAACGCCGCCAACCTGGCGCTGCAAAACGGGGAAATCAACCTCAAGATGGTTGACCCGCAGGATGTGAACCGCCTGAAAAATACCGGTAAGTTTGACTTCGTGGTCTATCCGGAAGGCCGCCTGGCCTATATGACGTTCAACCAGAACGTGCCGGTGATGAAGAGCAAAGAGCTGCGTCAGGCCATTGCTTACGCCATCAACAAAGACGAGCTGACCCAGACCGCCTTTACCTCGCTGGACTACGCCAAACCGGCGACCTCGTTCCTGACGCCCGATACGCTTTACAAGACGGATGACGTCGAGCAGTACACATTCGATCTGCAAAAGGCCAAAGAGCGGCTTAAAGCATCCGGCGCGCCGGACAACCTCAAGCTGCGCCTGGCGTATGTGAACACCAACAAAACCCAGGAGAGCATGGCGCTCTATATTCAGCAGGCGCTGAAGGGTATTGGGGTGAACGTAGAGCTGATGCCACTGGATTCCAACGCCATGTCTCAGCGCAGCCTCGATATGAACAACACCGCGTGGGAGCTCAACCTGGGCGGCTACATCATGGGCTCCGAGCCGGACGGCTACAAATCGCTGTTCATGAGCAATGAAGCCTATAACTACGCGCACTACAAAAATCCGCAGTTTGATGCCCTGTGGGATAAAGGTGCCGTGGAAACTGACGCCGCGAAACGGGCTGAGATCTACAAGCAAATTCAGCAAACGGTGGCAAACGACATGACGTACTACCCGATCGCCTATACCAATGCGACCGTCGCGGTGGACAAGCGTTTTGGCGGTACCGAGGAAGCAGAGCCGAAGCCGGTCTATCTGTTCCAGGATCTGTCAAAAATCTATCAGAAATAAGCGATTGCCCCGGCCGTCGGGTCGGGGCCTTGGTAAGGGCATGTCGTGAACACACTTCTCACGCGTCGGCTGCTGCAGCTGCTGCCGATGCTGTTCTTTATTTCACTGGTGGCGTTTTTGCTGGTCAAACTCGCGCCCGGCGATCCGGTGGCGGCGTACATTACGCCGCGTATGGCTCCGGAAGATATCGAACGTATTCGCCAGAGCCTGGGGCTGGATAAGCCCCTGGTCACGCAGTACGTCCTGTGGCTGAAAAACGTCCTGCAGGGCGATCTCGGCTATTCGCTTATCTACCACCGCCCCGTGCTGGAGATGATCGGCGAACGCATTCCGGCCACGCTGGGGCTGATGGGCGCGTCGCTGCTGCTGGCGATCGTGCTGGCCATCCCGCTGGGCCTGCTGGCGGGGGCATTTAAGCACCGCTGGCTGGATCACGTGCTTAATCTGTTTGCCTATATCGGCATCTCGGTGCCGATTTTCTGGTTCGGCATCTTGCTCATTACGGTCTTTGCCGTGCAGCTTAACTGGTTCCCCAGCATGGGGATGCGCACCATCGGCATGGAAGATAATGCGCTGGACGTGCTGCGTCACGGCGTGCTGCCGTGTATTGCCCTCACGTTCTACAACCTCTCCAGCTATGTGCGCTACATCCGCTCCAACACCATCTCGCAGCTCTCGGCCGACTACGTGCAGACCCAGCTGGCTTACGGCGCCACGCGTTCCAGCATTCTGTTCCGCCACGTGCTGAAAAACGTGCTGCTACCGGTGATCACCCTGTTCGGCCTGTCGTTTGGTGAGCTGATCGTGGGGGCCTATGTGACGGAAAGCGTCTTCTCGTGGCCGGGGATGGGGCTGCTTGGGATCCAGTCGATCGCCTCGCTGGACTATCCGCTGATCATGGCGATCATCATGCTCTCGTCGATGATGCTGATCGTCGGTAACCTGATCGCCGATCTGCTTTATCGCTTCGCCGATCCCCGCATTCGTACGCTGAGGTAACCCGGATGAGCAGACGCTGGCAGCAGGTTCGTCACCAGCTGCGCCGCAATCGTCCGGCGCAGTTCTCCCTGTTTGTGCTTTTTATTTTCGTTGTCGCCGCGCTCTGTGCGGGGTTAAGTCCGTACGATCCGGATCGTATGGCACTCGGCGCACGCACGCTACCGCCGGATGCCGCACACTGGTTCGGCACCGACGAGTATGGACGCGACTACTTCACCCGCGCGCTGTATGGCGGCCAGATCTCCCTGATGGTCGGTTTTCTCGCCATGCTCTTTTCCACGCTTATCGGCACGGTGGTGGGAACGGTGAGCGGCTATTTTGGCGGCTGGCTGGATAACCTGATGATGCGCGCCGTGGATATCCTGATGGCCATTCCGGCATTCTTCCTGCTGCTGGTGGTGAATGCGTACCTCAAGCCGGGCGTGGATAACATCATTCTGATCATCAGCCTGCTGACGTGGATGAACATGTCGCGGCTGGTGCGCGCAGAAACCTTATCGGTGAAAGAGCGCGAGTATGTGCTTTATGCCCGCGCGTCGGGGGAAAACCCGCTGCGCATCATCGTGCGCCACATTATTCCCGGCGTGCTGCCGACCATTATCGTGGCCGCCACGCTCAATATCGCCTCGGCCATTCTGATGGAGTCGACGCTCAGCTTCCTTGGGCTCGGCGTGCAGGCACCGGCGGCATCGTGGGGAAGCATGCTCAACAACGCTCAGTCGTATATTGGCGAAGCGTCGTGGCTGGCGATGTTCCCAGGGATTCTGATCCTGCTGACGGTGTTCAGCTTTAACGTGCTGGGCGATGTGTTCCGCACCGCATTTGAGCCAGGAGCGAATCGCGATGAGTAACCTGTTAGCGCTTGAGAACCTGCAAACCACCTTCCGCACCCGCGAGGGCGAGGTTCACGCGGTGCGCGGCGTGAGCTTTCAGGTGCAGCCGGGCGAACTTGTCGGCATTGTTGGCGAGTCGGGCTGCGGGAAAAGCGTCACCTGTAAGTCGATCATTCAGCTTCTGGGGAACAATGGACGGATAACCGGCGGCAGCATCCGCTTCCAGAATGACGATCTGGCGCAGAAAACCCCTGCGCAGATGCGCGCCATTCGCGGCAACGAGATCGCGATGATTTTTCAGGATCCGATGACCGCCCTGAACCCGGTGCTGACCATCGGCAAACAGATGGCGGAGATCCTGATGCGCAATAAAGGACTGACCAAAAAAGCGGCCAAAGCGGCGGCGATCGCCATGCTGGAACAGGTGGGGATTGCTGAGGCGGAACGCCGATACGACCAGTATCCCCACGAGTTTAGCGGCGGGATGCGCCAGCGGGTGATGATCGCCATTGCGCTCTCCTGCAACCCTAAGCTGCTTATTGCCGATGAGCCGACCACGGCGCTGGACGTCACCATTCAGGCGCAGATCCTGCGTCTGCTGAAAAGCCTGCAACAGCAGACCCAAACCGCGATTCTGCTGATCACCCACGATCTCGGCGTGGTGGCGCAGGTCTGCAGCCGCGTGGTGGTGATGTACGGCGGGCTGGTAATGGAAGAGGGGAGCGTGGAAGACATTTTTTATCGCCCTGCGCATCCTTACACCCAGGGGCTGCTGGCCTCGCTGCCGCGCCCGGATGAGGTTAATCAACGTTTATCGCCCATTGAAGGCGCGCCGCCTGGCCTGCTTAACCCGCCGCCGGGCTGTCCCTTCGCCGAACGCTGCCCGAAACGCATGCCCCAGTGTGAACGGCAGCCCGCTTTTTACGCCATGGGAGAGGGCCATCGCGCCGCCTGCTGGCTATGGGCCGATAAGGAGATTCAGGCATGAGTGAACAACAGGTGCCATTAGTGAGCGTGCGCGATCTGCGCAAACACTATCCGCTTAACGGCGGTTTGCTGCGTAAAGGCACGGCCGTGAAGGCGGTTGATGGCGTGAGCTTTGATATTCAACCCGGCGAGACGTTTGGCCTGGTGGGAGAGTCCGGCTGTGGAAAATCTACCCTCGGGCGCGCCATCCTGCGCCTCTTCGATATCACTGCGGGCGAAATCCACTTTGCCGGACAGGCGATTGCCCATGCCCGTGAAAAAGAGCTCAAGCCGCTGCGTAAACGAATGCAGGCGATTTTTCAGGATCCTTACTCCTCGCTTAACCCCGGCATGACGGTGCGGCAACTGGTGGCCGAGCCGATGCAGATCCACGGCTACAGCCGTGAAGAACAGCGCGAACGGACGGAAACGCTGCTCTACAAAGTCGGGCTGAAGCAGGAGCACCTTGAGCGGTTCCCGCATGAGTTCAGCGGCGGGCAGCGCCAGCGCATCAGTATTGCCCGCGCGTTGTCCGTGCGTCCTGAATTTGTGCTGTGCGATGAGCCGCTCTCGGCGCTGGACGTCTCGGTGCAGGCGCAGGTGGTGAATATTCTGCAGGATCTGCAGCAGGAGCTGGGGCTGACCTATCTGTTCATTGCCCACGATCTCTCGATGGTGCGTCATATCTCCAGCCGCATTGGGGTGATGTATCTCGGTAAGCTGGTGGAGGTGGCCCCGGCGAATGAACTGTATCAGCGTCCGGCGCACCCTTATACCCGCGCGCTGCTGGCGGCGGTTCCCCAGCCCGACCCGCGCATTCGCAACCTCGAAGACGCAACCCTGCGCGGCGAAATGCCCGGCCCTACGTCCGCGCTGCCGGGCTGTAAGTTCTGCAGCCGCTGCCCGCATAGCATGCCGGTTTGCCAGACACAGGAGCCAGCGATGCAGGAGATCGCGCCAGGACATTTTGCGGCATGCTGGTTGTTTAAGATGTGAGCCTTAAACGTGTCGGGTGGCGCTTCGCTTACCCGACCTACAGGGTTTATGTTTTGTCGGCCGGGTAAGGCGAATTATTTACCACGCAGGTGTATGATAAACGCTCCTCTGTCAGGTTAATTACAACGTGCAGACGACGACAACCTATAAAAATTGCCGCCTGCCTGTTTTAGGTTGGATACATGCGTAAAGGAATGTTAAGCAGTGATGCGCCCTTCGGGACATTGTTAGGCTATGCGCCCGGTGGCGTGGCGATTTACTCTTCAAATTACAGCAGTCTGGACCCGCGAAACTACCCGCAAGACGCGGATTTTCGCAGCTACATTGGCAATGAATACATGGGCCACAAGTGGCAGTGCGTTGAGTTTGCCCGCCGTTTCCTGTTCCTCAACTATGGTTTCGTGTTTACCGACGTCGGCATGGCGTGGGAAATCTTCTCCCTGCGCTTTTTGCGTCAGGTGGTTAACGATAACATTCTGCCCCTTCAGGCTTTTGCCAACGGCTCAAAACGTGCGCCGTGCGCCGGGGCGCTGCTGATCTGGCAAAAGGGCGGCGAGTTTCATGAGACCGGCCACGTGGCGGTGATCACCCAGCTTCTGGACGATAAGGTGCGAATTGCGGAGCAGAACGTCATTCACTCTCCGTTGCCGCTCGGGCAGCAGTGGACGCGCGAGCTGCGCCTGAGCGTGGAAAACGGGTGTTATACAATCCATGACACCTTCAACGACACGGAAATTCTCGGCTGGATGATCCAGACCGACGATACGGAACACAGCATTCCCCAGCCGGAAATCGACGGCGAACTGCTGAAAATCAGCGGCGCGCGGCTGAAAAACAAACGTCAGTTCGACGGCAAGTGGCTCAACGAAAATGACGCGCTGCAGCAGGCGTATATTCGCGCCAACGGTCACGTGATCAACAAAGATCCCTGCCAGTACTTCACCATTACCGAAAGCGCCGAGCAGGAGCTGATCAAGGCCACCAACGAACTGCACCTGATGTACCTGCACGCCACGGACAAGGTGCTGAAAGACGACAGCCTGCTGGCGCTTTTCGACATCCCGAAAATCCTCTGGCCGCGCCTGCGCCTCTCCTGGCAGTGGCGTCGTCACCATATGATCACCGGTCGTATGGATTTCTGTATGGATGAGCGCGGCATCAAGGTCTACGAATACAACGCCGACTCCGCCTCCTGCCATACCGAGGGCGGGCTTATCCTTGAGGAGTGGGTGAAAAATGGCTATCGCGGCAACGGGCATAACCCGGCAGAAGGCCTGCTGGAAGAGCTGACCGGCGCCTGGAAGCACAGCCACGCCCGGCCATTCGTCCACATCATGCAGGACAACGATGTCGAAGAGGACTATCACGCGCTCTTTATTCAGCGTTCGCTGATGCAGGCCGGGTTCGAGACCAAAATCCTCCACGGGCTGGGGGCGCTCAGCTGGGATGCCGCCGGACAGCTGATTGACGACGAGGGGCGCCACGTCAACTGCGTGTGGAAAACCTGGGCGTGGGAGACGGCGATAGAGCAGATCCGCGAGGTCAGCGAAACCGAATATGCCGCCGTGCCGATCCGCACTGGACACCCTGAAGGCGAAGTGCGCCTGATTGACGTTCTGCTGCGCCCGGAGGTGCTGGTCTTTGAACCGCTGTGGACCGTCATTCCCGGCAACAAGGCGATTCTTCCGGTGCTGTGGCAACTGTTCCCGAATCACCGTTACCTGCTCGACACCGATTTTGAGGTCAACGATCTGCTGAAGCAGACCGGATACGCCGTCAAGCCGATTGCCGGACGCTGCGGCAGCAATATCGACCTGATTAGCGCCCAGGACGAACTGCTGGATAAATCCAGCGGCAAGTTTGTCGACCGTAAAAACATCTACCAGCAACTGTGGTGCCTGCCAAACGTCGACGGCAAATACATTCAGGTCTGTACCTTTACCGTGGGCGGGAACTACGGCGGGACCTGTCTGCGCGGCGATGATTCGCTGGTGGTGAAGAAAGAGAGCGATATTGAGCCGCTGATCGTGGTTAAAGATAAGTAGTTTTTAGCCGCAATAAAAAAGCCCCCGCAGGGTATCCTGCGGGGGCTTTTTGTTACTGTTCTTCCTCTTCCTGCCCGTTGATCTTCAGATCGATGATGCGGCCAATCTGGTCATGATAGACCGTCAGCAGGTTGTACTGGCTCATCTCGGAGATGATCTGCGGTGAAACATTAAAGCTGCGGGCCAGCTCCTCCTGATGAAAATAGCCCGGCTGACGCCGCCTCACGTGGGCCCGACGGCGATTGTACTGATACCACAAAATCAGCAGCCAGCCGTTGAGCGCAGCAAACAGCAGGTAGAGCAACACCGTATTAAAAGACGCAATAATGACGCCCCAGCGGTAGTCGCTCTCCTCGGTGAGCTGCATCCAGAGCCGGGCATACAGGAAAAACAGAAAGCCTCCCCATGCCACCAGCGTTAACGCGGCATCGAAAAGACGTGGCAACAGCCGATGTTCGGTCAGAATTAAGGTATTTTCGTTCATTAAATGCGTCCTTTTCCCCGGTCCGGACTGATCCATCGCGCGCGGGCGCGCTGGCGTTTAAGCATGACTTTTGGAAATGCGACAAGGGTGGTGAACAGGCCGATCATCCAGTACACCATCGGAAACCAGATCACCCAGAAAAGCGAGCTGGCCACCTTCCGTTCATAGCGCCGCTCGATGAACAAGCTGACGAGGAACTGCAGGAGGCACATCACGCCCAGCAGTAGCCCGGTAAACTCTGGTGGAAAAAGGCTCTCCACGGTCAGCCTGGCAGGAACAGGAGCGATATGGCTGAGAATAAATAACAGCACCGTCATCGCGTAGGCGAAGGCCCACAGCGTTGACAGGGCATACTCAAGAAACAGGGGCCACATGCGGTGATGCTCCCAGCGCACAATCCTGCGAAGGTTGACCAGAAACACCTCCGCGCCGCCCTGGGCCCAGCGCAGACGCTGCTTCCACAGGCCCTTGAGCGTCTCCGGCATCAGGATCCAGCACAGCGCCCGCGGCTCGAAAAAAATATCCCAGTGGCGCAGCTGCAGCTTCCAGCTGATGTCGATGTCTTCGGTGATCATGTCCGGGCTCCAGTACCCGACGTCCGCCAGCGCCTGTCGGCGAAAGGCGGCGATGACGCCCGAGACGGTAAAGACCCGGCCATAGATCCGCTGCGTCCGCTTGATGAGCCCGATAATCGAAGAGAACTCGCCCACCTGAATGCGGCCGATCAGCGTGGAGCGCGTGCGAATACGCGGATTCCCGGTAACCGCCCCGACGTGGGGATACTGAATCAGCGGCGCCACCAGATACGCTGCCGTATCGCGATCGAGCAGGGCGTCGCCGTCAATGCAGACCAGCAGATCGCCCCGGGCCGCCGCTGCTCCGGCTTTGAGCGCCAGCGCTTTCCCCTGGTTTTCCGCGAGATTAATCACCCGCAGGCGCGGCTGTTCTAGCGCCAGCGCCTGCAGCACCTGCGCGGTGTTGTCAGACGAGCCGTCGTTGATGGCGATAACCTCGATATTTTCATACCGCTGATCCAGCGCGGCGCTAATCGTCTCCCGGGCATTTCGTTCCTCGTTGAAGCAAGGGATCAGAATGGAGATGAGCGGCTCACCGGCGAGCGTCGGGGCGGGCGTCTCTTTATCCCACGACCAGTGGCGTTCAAGCTGAAACCAGAAATAGAGCCCGCCGGTTATCCAGAGCACGGACATGAACAGCGGCCAGAAGAACACAAAATCCAGAATCAGCTCGCCGGTAAAGAGGGCGGCCACGCCTAACGGCAACCCGAATACCAGACATAAAATTGAAAAGGCGATAATGCGATCAGTCATTGTCAGGGTACCAGTACGAAGAAAATACAGGCCTGATGCGTGAGATATCAGGTTGGTTGTTGATGAAATCATCGGGGTAGTAACCGTAGTTTTTGACGCCGTTCAGCTGGAGCACGCGCATCCACTGTGCCAGCTGGCTGTCGGAAACGGCGCGCTGCGGTTTCCGATCCCAGTCCCTGGCCTGCAGTTCAAAAATGGTTTTATCGAGCGCGCCGGGACGCATGGCGACCGCTTTCACCAGACGCGCCAGCCAGGCATCACTTTCGTCTGCCGGGACGGACTCCATCAGCGGCATGGCCATCGGCACCGTCCAGTCATACTCCGCCAGAAAATCGTCAAGATTCTGCGCGAACCACGCTTCGCTTTCGGGCTGCAGAATGGGTAAGGCGAACATATTGCGGGCGGTTTTTATCTGCGGGCCGCGGATGTGCTTCACCGCCAGGCTCAGGGCGTGGGTAAACCCAATCAGCAGCTGGCTTTTCTGACGTGTTGTGCTCTGAGGGCCATCGTCCACGTCGGTCAGCACCGCATCGTCATGGAATAAGATCCCGTTGAAGCTGGCATAGCGGGCCAGATCTTCATAGATATCCGTCACCTGCTGGCGCACCTGCGGGTCCCACGGGGAGAGCCGGATATAGGGATCGGTGGCTTCGCGCAGCTGGCCTGACGAGCGGTCCCGACGCTGCACGCGCGGCAGGGCAGGATCGAGATCGAACGAGAGCACCGGCATCCACGCGAAGACTTTCACGCCCGCGCGGGTTTGCAGTTGCCAGGAGACAAAATTAAAGAGATCGGCCCGGACCGGCAGCTGGCGGTTGGGAAAATAGAGCGCCTTGATCCTGCCGTCGCCCTGCGGGTCGGCAAACGCCTGCAGGAAAACATGGCTGATTTTCATGTCGTAGACCCGCTGGATCAGCCTGTTGATATTTTGGGTCTGCTGGGCCAGATCGGGATCGTAAACGTAGTCGAGATCGACGTGCATGACGCGCACGGGTTCGCGCTCCTGAACCTGGCTGACCGTACTGGCAAATGCCTTGAGCGAGGGATTGCCGGCGATCAGCAGACGAGGGATATTGCCCAGCTCCTGAACGTTCCCCAGCCCGTCCTCAAGGGTAAAGGCCAGCTGATAACCCTGCTGTCTGGCGATGGCGAGCGACGTACCGTTGGCCGCACCATAGGGCCAGACCCAGGCGCGCGGCGCCTTGCCCGTTACCTGCGTGATTTTGTCTGTCACTTTGCGAACGTCATCGCCGATCCGCTGGTTGAACTGCCGATCGGTTTCATAGCGGCCCGTCGCTTTATCATAAAAGCGGTTGGCGATGGCCGGTTCGCGGCTGCCCTGCGGGTTAGCCGGGATGCCGTAATGCGAGGCCCAGGTGTGCGATCCGATCTCAATCAGCGGAGACCGGCTGAGCTCGCGCACCATGTCCCACGTCGCGAAGCGATCGCGGGGCGTCATCAGACCGCCGAAGTTAACTTTTTGATTTTCCGGCGTATCCACCCAGCTGCCCACCGGCGCCCACAGCGCAGGAACGTTCCACGCCTGAAGCAGTGGCCAGACGCGGGTGTAAAAGCTGCTGTAGCCGTCGTCAAAGCTGAGCAGAACGGCTTTGGGCGGCAGCGTTTTTTTTCCGTCATGGGCATCGAGAATGTCCTGCACGCTGATGACGTGATACCCGTTGTGCAGCAGCCAGCTTATCTGCTCGTTTAGCGCGCTGGTTCGTACGGAGAGGTAGCGCTGATCGGCGGCATCGTCTTCGACGTCGTGGTAGGCCAGCACCAGAAACTGGTTCTGCGGCCAGGGGTTGCTCGCCTCCAGCTGCGGCCGATCTTTGGGCGCAATAAACGAAAATGCCTGCGCGCAGACGCTCGCGCTGAGGCAGAGCCAGCCGATGAGTATCAGGCTCGCGGAAAAACGTGTGTTCATCATCATCATCCTTAAAAGCGTAAAGTCGCATCAAACGTGACGGAGAGGTTGCTCTCGCGTTTGCCGTCGTAAGGGCGCTTGTCCCAGTTCAGCATCACGCCGGTATCCATGACGTTGTTCCACTGAACGCGTTGTCCGTAACCCAGCAGAGCGATGGCGCCAGCGGACTGATTTTTCTGCCAGTAGCGGCCGCCTCCCGCCACGAACTGCTGGCTCCAGAGGGTGTCGTAATGGCGGAGCATCTCATGGTCAACGGCCAGGGCGGCCGTCACGGAGAGATCCCGCGCCGGGTTGTAATAGAGGGTGTCCCGCAGGCTGTTTTTGCTGGCGGCGATCCCCGGTTCGAAATCCAGCGTCAGGGACGGGGTCTGCCAGAGACGCTCCTTGCCCGTGAGGGTGTATTCCTGTCGGCGGTTATGGTCCGAGAAGCGGCTGAGGGCGGCGTTGAACTGGTACTCACGACGCTCGTTTTGATACCAGCGCACGCCACCTTCTCCCCGGTTGGCGCTGATCCCGTTGCGTAACGCCCGCAGGGGCGTGGTGCGCGACAGGCGCTCAAGGCTGCCGCTGACCTGCCAGTTATCGGTGACAAAGTACGTTGTTGAGAGGCGAGCGCCCGGCTTGTTCGCCCCGTGATAGCGGTTGCTGGAGAGCTCGGCTTCGAGCTGGAGATCGCGTGGCCGCCATTCGATACCGCCCAACAGGTGACGGCTGGAGCCTTTGCCTTCATCGAAATTACCCTCTGCATAGCGGGTGCCGGCAAACAGCCGCCAGTTATCCGCTACGGGCGGGCCATAGAGCGTGGCGTCCCAGTTGAGGTCGTGCGTCCCGCTGACGGGGTTATCGGAGTGCAAACCCTTGCTCGCGTTGAGGCGCAGCTCGGACATATGGTGAACGGTGCGGAGCCTGTCCAGACGCCTGGCGTTGCGATCGCGCGGCGCGCGGGCGACGACGTCGTCGGCCAGTAAATCCATCTGCCGCCACTCCTGCAGATCCATGGCGACGTAAGCCTGCTGCTGCTCAAGATCCAGATTCGAGGGCTCCAGCGCCTCCGCCATTTTCAGCGTTTGGTCCGCCGCGCGCGGCAGACCCCGCGCCTGAAGCAGCGTGGCGTAGTCAATCTGCAATCCCTGATTACCCGGCGCGGTTGTCGCCAGACGTCGCGCCAGCTTTTCGGCTTCCGGCAGTGCATTCGTCGCCAGCAAATAGTTAAAACGGAGCGACTGGCCGGTAAGCCATCGATCGTTCGGCTGAGGAGTAGGGGAGCCGAAATCGTAACGGGTCCAGGGAACGTTGCGGGACTGACGCTCTGCATACCGACGGGCGGACGGATACTCTCCCGTATCCAGCCAGGCGTAGAAAAGCGCGTGCTCTTCGTCCTGCGGGTCAGATGTGTATTGCGGATAGCGTTGCAGAAGCGCGAAGGCGGCGGCAGCGTTTTTCTCCTGCAGATATGCGGAGATCACCCAGCCGATTGCCCAGCCCGGTACCGGATGACGGGCTGCCGTCAGATCCTGGTATTCGCTGATGACCCGCGGATAATCGGCATGAGCGTAGAGCGCGCCGAGCCGGTCGATACGCGCAAGGACGATGTCTTCCGCCGCCTGTGGCTCGCCTTGCCAGCGAGACAGGAGCGCGTCGTAACGATTCAGCGCAGATTGCGCAAGCTGCAGGCGCTCTTTTTCAGTTCTGCCTGGCACATCTGCAAGGCGAACGCTTTCGGCTGCGGCATTCAGCTCAAGGCGACGACGTTCCGCGGGGGACAGCGCCACCTTTTGTGAAAGCAGGAGCGCGGGGGTATTGACCCGGTTATCCGTTAGCGCGTCGATCAGCTCGCGAAGAAGCGCGTGATTTTCTGGCGCGATATTCAGCGCGCGCGTGTCGGCTAAAAGCCGATCCCAGCTTTTTCCCTGGCGTTGCCAGACATACGCCAGCGTCTGAAGATGTGCCTGCGAGGGATCCTCCGCCACCAGCTGTCGGGCTTCCTGCAGGGCAATCGTATCTTTACGGGCATCGGCCAGGGTTTTGATATAGCCGATACGATAATCGTCGTTATCCGGCGCAAGGCTGCGCGCTTCTTTCCAGAGCGCCAGAGCGGGCTGCCACGCTTTCTGATTTCGCCTGGCCTGTGCGACAGCCGCAACGCCGCGGGCGGGCAGCGGCATATAAATGCTGTAGCGCTGCCAGACCTGAATAACCTCGTCATCATGGCCTGCCCAGGCCGCCACCTGTAACCAGTCCGCAACGTGTTCAGGCGTCAGGGCATGCTGCTGCTGATAACGCTGAAGATAATCGAGAAACGACGTGTAATTACCGTTACGCGCCTGTTGAATCTGTTGCTCATAAACGGATTCCGTAGCCTGAACCAGAACAGGAAAGAGTAATAACAGAAACAATAATGTTGGGGTGCGATAAAAGAATAATATACTGAAGCTAAGTGATCTTTCCATATCTATTTGCCATTTGTTTTTCATGAATCCATTGCATAACACGGCCGCCTTTAAGCTCAGCGTAAAAGGCCATAAATGAGAACATTAAATCTGAATGCAGTGATGTTACGGGGTACTTACTTAAAGGTAATTATGGATCCTCATCTCAGTAGACTGGATAGGAGGTAATGTACACCTGATATGTTGCCGGATAAATATGCTGAAAAGCGGCTGCGTAGTTTTGAGATAATTCTGTAATGAGCAGTTTTTTGTGTTTATTTTGAATTGGGTTATTAATTGTAATGTGTTGAAATATAGTGATTTTATTTTTATTGTGACAGTTTTGTATATATTTTTAATGACGCTTATCTGCCTCAATTAAAGTACTTTCTGGTGCATGTTTGGGAAGTTTCATGACAAAAATTCTTAATGTTTAGAGAAGTGACTTTTCTGCGATTGTTTTTTATTTATAATTAATGGCAGCCATTGAATGATAGTCTACAGGAAGTCTTACTCATCAATGTGTGTATTGAGGGATGTCCAAAGCCAGAATACATTTATCGTTAATATAACAGCGCTATAAAACGAAGGCGGTCTTCTTTTCGCAGGATCGTTCTTGCTTTAATCTAAAAGGGATGGTTAGTGGCAACTTCAATAGTGTTAGTGACTCAGGATCGCTACCTTGTCAGGGGCATGCGGATATTTTTTCCGGATATTATCCTGCTTGATTCGATTGACAGAAACATATTTGATAACGGTGCAGATGAATATTCTGTATTGATTGATAGTCGTTGTCCGCTCCGTTTATATGATTACCTGATACGCCATCCGGCCAGAACGAGAAAAACGATCTGCTGCGTTATGCTTGATATGCGCCACCGCGAGGAGAATCTGCTCAGTATGAAGCTGTTTATGAACACGTCGCTGACGGCGCCGGATATGGCCTCGCTGTTTAACCTGGTGCTCAATATGAAGGGCCGACGCCTGACCACGAAGTGGCTGCTGAATTTACGGCTGAGCACGCATGAAACGATCATGTTGCGGTTGCTGAGGGCAGGGATGTCAATGGAGGAGATTGCAGGCGAGCTGAATACGTCGGTGAAAAGTCTCTACCGCACACGAACGGCGCTCTCCGAACGGCTGGGGGCGGAGAATTTCAACGAGGCGTGTTTGTTTATCTTCAAAAACAAACTGCTGGGCACAGGTGGGAACGATCCCTAGGTTGGGGAGAGAACAAAAGCATAATTGCGGGCGGTATTCTGAGGTTTGAGAACGCTGGATGAGGACAACTTCCTGGCCTTGGGTTTGGATTTACTCTGGCTCAAAACGACACAAGGACGTTGTCATGGACACGATTGAAGAGTCTGGTCACCGCCACTGTAAGATATCTTCAACTATTTGATATAAATATAAATTTGACAAATATCGTCAGGTAGCGATTTATCCGTCAAATTCAGTTAAACTTCGTCACATGTTTCAGTGAGTTATGGGACGGTTAGTAGAATGACCAGCGAAGAAGCACTTTTAAAATCAGGTTTTAGTAAACGAGATCTTCAAAAGCTTAAAAACAATATCGAGAATTACGGTGGTTCGTTTGATAGCGTAACTCATGATCTGGCCAATCGTTTTAAGGCAATGAAGTGGATAACTATTATTGCCTTTATCATACTGGCTTTAACTCTTTTACTTGCATCCAGGGATACAAGTCTGACACTTGCGCTCACGTTATTGATTGTACTACCTTTTATCTGGTATATAACGCCAGCAAAACTTGGCTACAAATCCTGGCGTTACCGTAAAATGCTGACTAATTCTGAGACGGGTCGCTGACGGACAACAGATCAAAAATAATCTTAGCTTTCACGCCGTAACCCGCTATTTTCATTGTAAGCTGCGGGCGGCTCAATGTGCTCACCTTTCGGTAATAGTCTGTGGGTAGATAACGAAACAGTCGCCAGGTACCAGGTCGCCGTAACAAGCCAAAAATGGTATACGCATTAGCGGCCAGTGAGATTGATTTGTAGACACCTAAACCATTCTCACGACTAAAGCCCATAAACTCAGCTGTAGACATCGCGGCATTCGCGACCAGCCCTTCACTGGTAGTGTTGTTCGTTGCGTAGCGAGCCACTTCTTTACTGATGCTGTTTGCCCCGTCAGTAACCAGAATCGCACCAGCAAGAACTCCGAGAGGGGTCATCGTGCCAATCAGTGTAAATCCTGCGGCTATTTCAGCACCGGCCAGGACAACACTAACTGCCGAGATAACATACCCAACAATTTTGTTATTCTCTCGGATGAACTCGACTTTCGCGTAAAGCTTCGCTGCCTTCGTTCGTAATAAACGAGCTTGTTCCAGGAGGTTATAGTTTTCTTCTCTAAGTATTTTAACGCAGTCCATGCATTCTTTATCTGATTTAGCCTGACGAGCTAGCGTAAACTGTTGTTCTATGAGGTCCCGAATTTCCTGAATGAACTTCATTCGAGTCAGACCATCGCTGAGATGAAAAGCCGACAGAGTGTTGGCTGTATTTACCAGTTTCCTGGCTTCCATATTCACCATCGTTTCCGCCCAGGCTTTATTTCTTCCACCTGATTGCATCATGTTAAGCAATGCTGCATCCATTGTAATTCCTCTCAATTGCTTTACCGGCGTCTGTTTAGACTGATAAAAGGCTCCCTCTGACAGCCATGCGTGCCAACGCATGCACAATATAGTAGCAATGTGGTTACGGGGTCAGAAGCAGAAGTCGCTTTTTGCAGCTACACACCTCGGCCTACTAGACGGCTTTCACCGGGCATCACCGGAAGTATCAGGCCAGATTTTTGCTCAATGGCATCAATGAGAAGCCCGTTCTCGCTTGAGTGGCCGCCGTAGTAGGGAAAGGGCAACACCAGCAGAAAGCCAGCCGTTTTTGTCGGGAATTTCACCATCAATCAGGCCGGATGTGCAGCACGACTGGACGTTTTCGGAAGCCCTGAGCAATCCGGTATGTGTCCACTGTATAGTAGGTGCCGTTTCGGTCTTTGGTAGGCTTTATCATAATGCCCATTTTGTACCACCGGGAAGCGGGGCCGGAGGAAAGATAAGAGGGGTAACTACTGATAAACCAACAAGTTGTTGACTCAGAAAGCAAAAACCCGCCACGAGGGCGGGTTTTCTGAAGAAGTGGTGCCCGGACTCGGAATCGAACCAAGGACACGGGGATTTTCAATCCCCTGCTCTACCGACTGAGCTATCCGGGCAACGGGGCGCATTAAACCCGATCTGCCCGGTGGCGTCAACGAAAAATGTTGTTTTCGTTACGGACTGCGCAATCTCTCACCATTTCGCCGCATCCTTAAGCGAAAAAGTGCGTCCAGAGCGCGGAGAGCGGCATGGCGAGCAGCAGCGCGGGCAGCATGTTCACCACGGCAAACATCTTGATCCCACAGATGCGCAGCCCGGTAGCCAGCAGCAGCAGGCCGCCGACGGCGGTAAAGTCTGCCATCATCGCCGGCGTAGTGAGCGGGAGAATTAACGTGGCGCAGGTAGCCAGTGCCAGCTGGATCAGCAGCATCGGGACGCAAATCGCCGCCACGGCAATGCCGAGCGTGGTGGCAAAAATGGTGGCGGTGAAGAAATCAAGAAACGCTTTTGCAATCAAAATGCTCGGGTCGCCCGTCATCCCTTCCTGCATCGAACCGAAAATCCCGGTGCCGCTGGCGCAAAACAGAATAATGATGGCGACATAGTTCTGAATAAACGTCTCGTGCGTGCCGTGTTTCGCCTTGCCCGGTCGGGCTATCAGGTTTTTGGCTTTGCTCACCGCGCTGTTAATGCCTTTTTCCAGATAGCAAAATTCGCCAATCAGCGCGCCGAGCAGGGTGGCCAACACCATCACCGGCAGGTTGGCGCATTTGACCACCAACAGAATACCGATCCCTAACGATGCAAGGCCGAATATTGAGGGCATGGAGGTGCGAATACGCTCCGGCAGCCGCTGGCTTAGCACTGCGCCGAGTACGCCGCCCAGCAATACGGCTCCTGCGTTGATAAATGGCCCGATAACCAAAATTAACTCCTGTTATTTAATCATTGATATTGCATTATTATGGCACGTCAGCACTGCGCGGGCCTTAGCTTTGGGTGGTTTCGTGCATACTGATTCCTTCTTGCACCTCAAAATAAAAGGTGACATTATTGCGCGAATTTTCTCCTCCCTGTCTCACCGTTCGGTGAGGGTAATTGCGCTTATGAAAACCATGAAAATCGCCGTTAGCCGCGAGCTGCTCTCAACTGTGTCTACGCACCGCGAAAAGGTGACGCTGGACAGCACGGATTTCACCGATGTGGCAGCCGTCGTCATGACGACGACAGAGAGTCGCAGCGGCATCCTTGCATTGCTGAAACGCACGGGCTTTCAGCTACCGGTGTTTATTTTCTCTCAGGAGCCAACGGAGGTGCCTGACGGCGCCACCGCGGTCATCTCGGGTAAAGCTCAGGAGTTTCTGGAGCTGGAGAGCGCTGCCAGCCGCTACGAAGAGAACCTGCTGCCGCCCTTTTTCGACACCCTGAGTCAGTATGTGGAGATGGGCAACAGCACTTTCGCCTGTCCAGGACACCAGCACGGGGCGTTTTTTAAAAAACACCCGGCAGGGCGGCAGTTCTATGATTTCTTCGGTGAGAACGTATTTCGCGCCGACATGTGCAATGCCGACGTGAAGCTGGGCGATCTGCTGATCCACGAAGGGTCCGCCAAGCATGCGCAAAAATTCGCGGCTAAAGTGTTCAACGCGGATAAAACGTACTTCGTGCTGAACGGGACGTCGGCGGCCAACAAGGTGGTAACTAACGCGCTGCTCACCCGCGGCGATCTGGTGCTGTTCGACCGCAACAACCATAAATCTAACCACCACGGGGCGCTGATCCAGGCGGGTGCCACGCCGGTTTACCTTGAGGCCGCGCGTAACCCGTTTGGCTTTATTGGCGGGATTGACGACCACTGCTTTGATGACGCGTATCTGCGGGATCTGATCCGCGAGGCGGCGCCGGAGAAAGCCGACGAGGCGCGTCCGTTCCGTCTGGCTATCATTCAGCTAGGCACCTACGACGGGACGATCTACAACGCCCGTCAGGTGATCGACAAGATCGGCCATCTGTGCGACTACATCCTCTTTGACTCCGCCTGGGTGGGCTACGAGCAATTTATTCCGATGATGGCGGAAACATCCCCGCTGTTGCTGGAGCTGAACGAGAACGATCCGGGGATTTTCGTGACCCAGTCGGTGCACAAACAACAGGCCGGATTCTCGCAAACCTCGCAGATCCATAAAAAGGATAACCACATTCGTGGTCAGGCGCGTTTCTGCCCGCACAAGCGGCTGAACAACGCTTTTATGCTGCATGCCTCCACCAGCCCGTTTTACCCGCTGTTTGCGGCACTGGATGTCAACGCGAAAATACATGAAGGGGAGAGCGGACGCAGGCTGTGGGCGGAGTGCGTCGAGCTGGGCATTGAGGCGCGCAAGGCGATCATCGCCAACTGCCATATGATCAAACCGTTTATCCCACCAGTGGTGGCGGGGCGGCCGTGGCAGGATCATCCGACGCACGCCATTGCCAGCGAGCTGCGCTTCTTCAGCTTCGAGCCGGGGGCCAAATGGCACGGGTTTGAGGGCTATGCAAGCGAGCAGTACTTTGTCGACCCGTGCAAGCTGCTGCTGACCACGCCGGGCATCGATGCCGAGACGGGGGAGTACACCGATTTCGGGATCCCGGCGACGATTCTGGCGCACTACCTGCGTGAAAACGGCATCGTGCCGGAGAAATGCGACCTTAACTCGATTCTGTTCCTGCTGACGCCTGCTGAAAGCAGCGAGAAGCTGGCGCAGTTGGTGGCGATGCTGGGCCAGTTTGAACAGCATATTGAAGACGATACGCCGCTGGCGGACGTGCTGCCGACGATCTTCCAGAAATACCCGGTGCGCTACCGGGATTATACCCTCCGCCAGCTGTGCCAGGAGATGCACGATCTCTACGTCAGCTTTGACGTGAAGGATTTACAGAAGGCGATGTTCCGCAAGGAGAGCTTGCCTGAGGTGGTGATGAACCCGCAGGATGCCAATCAGGCGTATATTCGCGGAGACGTGGAGCTGGTTCGCATACGGGATGCCGAAGGGCGAATTGCGGGCGAAGGCGCGCTGCCCTATCCGCCAGGCGTGCTGTGCGTGGTCCCGGGTGAAGTCTGGGGTGGGGCGGTACAGCGTTACTTCCTGGCGCTGGAGGAGGGCATCAACCTGCTGCCGGGCTTCTCGCCGGAGCTGCAGGGCGTTTACAGCGAGAAGGATGCCGACGGGATTAAGCGGCTGTATGGGTATGTGTTGAAGTAGACTCTTGCCCGAACGTAGGCCGGGTAAGAGTCAGCGTCACCCGGCGACTTGCCCGGTGGCGCAAGCTTACCGGGCCTACAATATCGCTTCAGGCTTCTGCGCGGCGGTACATCCTCCTCGGATGCCCGATCTTCCCGTACAGCATCTCCACGCTGAGAAACCCCGTCTCCACGCAGTGCTCCAGATAGCGACGGGTGGTGGTTTTACTCAATCCCGTCTCGCTCACCACCTCATCCACGGTAAAGCAGTGCATTGCCTTGTCGTTAAACAGCGACTGCACCCGCGCCAGCGTATTTTCCTCAATGCCCTTGCTGCCGTTGTCCTGGCGGTAGTTTTTCGCCTGAAGCTGATACAGCGAATCCACGTTCTGCTGGTCGACAATCTTCCAGACCCTCTGCTGTTCGGCAAATTGCACGAACCGCTCCAGCGACTGGCTGAGCCGCTTCCAGGAGACGGGTTTGAGGATGTAGTCGAACGCGCCGTTGCGGATCGCCTGGCTGCAGGTGTCCATATCGCTGGCGGCAGTGATAAAAATCACCGAGCAGTTGGCGCGGGCCAGCATGGGGTTATTGATCAGTGAGATCCCTTTGCCGTCCGGCAGATAGTTATCCAGCAGCACCAGCTGCGGCTGTTTGTTTGCAAGCTCTGCTTGGGCCGCAGCCAGCGACGAGGCAATGCCCACCAGCCTCAGACGCGGATGTTTGCCTATCAGCTCCGCGTGCAGTTGCGCCAGTTCGTTCTCGTCTTCAACAATCAGTACGTCGATAAGTTCATGTTGCATAGTCGGTGTCTTCCAGTTGCCGGGCGGTTCCCGTGGCCGGGATAAACAGGGAGAAAATGGCGCCGCGCGGCGTATTATCGGCAACTTCTATCGCGCCGCCAGCCTGTGTGACATAGCTTTCGATCAGATACAGACCAATCCCATGATCGCCGCGTGTTTTGGTGGTGATGCCGCGCTCAAAGATCCGGTCACGGATCTCCGGCTTGATGCCCACGCCCTGGTCGGCCACTTCAATGATCAGCTCCTGTTCGCTGAGCTTTATCAGCACCTCCACCGGCGCGTGGGGAAGCGGCGACCGCTGTGTCGCTTCGATGGCGTTATCCAGCAGGTTGCCAATAATCGAAATCAACTCTTGCTCCCCCAGCGGCAGGAACGGTCTGTCCAGACGACAGGCCGGGTCGAAACTCAGTTCGACACCTTTCTCCCGCGCACGGGCGGATTTGCCCAGCAGCAGGCCGCACAGGGTCGGGGAGCTAAAGCGCGAAGAGATAAAGTCCAGCAGCTCCTGGGCGTGTTCAGACTGCGCCTGAATGTAGCCAATCGCCTCCTCATAGCGGCCCATGTGCAGCAGGCCGGAGAGGGTGGTCATCCGGTTTAGCTGCTCATGACGCATTATGCGGAGGTTATCGACATA
The DNA here is from genome assembly GCF_043972695.1 of Enterobacter quasiroggenkampii. Lineage (NCBI taxonomy): Bacteria > Pseudomonadati > Pseudomonadota > Gammaproteobacteria > Enterobacterales > Enterobacteriaceae > Enterobacter > Enterobacter quasiroggenkampii. Next base: position 4,512,383 of record NZ_CP143745.1, on the reverse strand, counting down.
GCGTTTGACCTGGCTAAGCTGGGCACTCAGCGAGTCGATCTCGTTGCGATCGCGGAAGGTGATCACCCAGCCCTGCAGCGACCCCTCAAGCATGATGTGGACCCGGCTGGCAATCACCGTCAGATCGTTAAAACGGCAAATCTCGTCATGGGTATCTTTCGCCAGCATCGTCTGCGTGTCGAAGAACGGGACCGGATCGATCACCTGACTTATCAGCTGCCCGCGCAGCTCGCGGGCCGGCTGGCTCAGCCCCAGCAGCTTGCGCGCCGCCTGGTTGATCACCTCAATCCGCCTTTGATCGTCAATGGCAATTACGCCTTCATAAATAGACTCCATCAACGCCTTCTGCTGGCGCACAAGCAGGCCGATCTCGCGCGGCTCGAGGGAGAAGATCTGCTTCTTAATACTGCGGGTAAAGAACCAGGAGAAGATAAAGAGAGCAATCAGCAGCAGCACCGCGGCAATCAGGATATTGACCACTTTACTGACGGTAATGGTGTCCAGGTAGCTGGTGAGATAGCCGACCGAAACAATGCCGACCACCTGTCCGGCAGCGTTGAAGATGGGGGCCTTACTGCGCAGCGAAATACCCAACCCGCCTTTGCGGATGGTGGTGGTGCTTTTACCCTGCAATACGGCGTCGTTGTCACCGCCTACCAGCGTGGTGCCCACTCTGTCGGCGAAGACGGAGTGAAAAAGATGCTGGCCCTTATTATCGCCAATCACAATAAAGCTGGCGTCACTGTGCGCAGAAATCTTCTGCATAAAATCATGGATGGCGATGATATTCTTTTGTTCAACTTCATGTCGCAATGTTGGAATAAGCGCAATCTCTTCAGCCTGTATTTTGGCGCGCGTGCTCATTTCCTGATAAAGCTGTTTTCCGACGTCGGCATAATAATATCCGCCCAGTAACGCAAAAAGCACTGAGAAAAAGGCAACCAGCGAAATAAACAGCTTTATCTGGAAAGAGACTTTCATAACTCTCACGCAAGGTAGCGACAAAGATCGCCAATATATCATCTTTTTTCACGCGGGCGCCCGCTTTGCCGAAAACTTGTGATCCCTTGCACAGCGGGCGCTGTAAAAGCATCATCCCAAAGACGGGTGGCCTCTGGCTGCACGAATAAATGTTATTTGTTTGTTCAATTCAGAAAAGAAACCATAAAAACCACGACAATAAATAAGGCATAAATCACATTAAATAAAAGAAACCATTAAAACCATAGCTGCCATTAAAACTTCGCTTTTAATATGCCATTCCTCACATAAAGTAAGCCTTTGTGACTCTAAGCTGAACGCACAAAATAACCAAGGGGCTTATTATGAGCACAACTGACGATTCTTTCTCTGTTACCCACGACCCGATTGAAATTCAGCGACCTTCGCTCAAAGAGCGCTGGTGGCATATTATGGATACCTGGAAAATCGGGATTATTCCTCTGCCGCTGTTCGTTCTGGCGGGCGCGCTGATCGCCATTGATTGCCTGGGCGGAAAACTGCCGAGCGATATCGTGGTGATGGTGGCGACGCTGGCCTTCTTCGGCTTTGCCTGCGGCGAGTTTGGCAAACGCCTGCCGATTGTCGGCAAGCTCGGCGCGGCGGCGATTTGCGCCACCTTTATTCCATCCGCGCTGGTCTATTACGGCCTGCTGCCGGACGTGGTGGTCGAGTCCACCACCAAGTTCTACAAATCCACCAACATCCTCTACCTCTATATCTGCTGCATTATTGTCGGCAGCATCATGAGCATGAACCGCACGGTGCTGATTCAGGGCTTCCTGCGCATCTTCTTCCCGATGCTGTGTGGCGAAATCGTCGGCATGCTGGTGGGGATGGGCGTCGGCCTGGCGCTGGGTCTTGAGCCATTCCAGATCTTCTTCTTTATCATCCTGCCAATCATGGCGGGCGGCGTTGGGGAAGGGGCGATCCCGCTTTCCATCGGCTATGCCACCCTGTTGCACATGGACCAGGGCGTGGCGCTCGGTCGCGTGCTGCCGATGGTCATGCTCGGCGGTCTGACGGCGATCATCATCTCCGGCTGCCTGAACCAGCTTGGTAAACGCTACCCGCATCTGACCGGTGAAGGCCAGCTGATGCCTAACCGCGCCAATGCCGATGCCACCGTCTCTCAGCCTGCATTCTCCGGCAAAGCGGACGTGACCACGATCGCCTCCGGCGCGCTGCTGGCGGTGCTGCTCTACATGCTGGGCATGCTCGGCCACAAGCTGATTGGCCTGCCTGCGCCGGTCGGCATGCTGTTTATGGCGGTACTGGTGAAGCTCTGCAACGGCGCCTCTCCGCGCCTGCTGGAAGGCTCTCAGGTGGTGTACAAATTCTTCCAGACCTCTGTGACCTACCCGATTCTCTTTGCCGTTGGCGTGGCCATCACCCCATGGCATGAACTGGTGGCCGCCTTCACGCTGACCAACCTGCTGGTGATTATCAGCACCGTCTCCGCGCTGGTGGCGACCGGGTTCTTCGTCGGCAAAAAGATTGGCATGCACCCGATTGATGTCGCCATCGTCTCCTGCTGCCAGAGCGGCCAGGGCGGTACCGGCGACGTGGCGATCCTGACCGCAGGCAACCGCATGAGCCTGATGCCGTTCGCCCAGATTGCTACCCGTATCGGCGGGGCGATTAACGTCTCCATCTCTCTGCTGATTCTGGGCAACTTCCTCGTTTAAGTTTTCAGGAAAGAACAATGAAACTCGCAAGCTTTTTATACCAGGGAAAACGCAGCTACGGCATCGTGCAGGCCGACGGCGTGATTGATTTAGGCCGCCGTCTGGGCGACCGCTACAGCGACCTCAAGGCGCTGCTGCAGGGCAACGGGCTGGCGCAGGCCACCCGCTACCTGAACGATGCCGTGGACGTGCCGATGAGCGCCATCACCTTCTTACCGGTGATTGAGCAGCCGGAAAAAATCCTCTGTGTGGGCATGAACTACGCCGACAAGCGCAAGGAGTTTGACCAGCACAACCCGGCCCCGACGCTGTTTGTCCGCTTCCCGGATTCACAGACCGGCCACAACGAGCCGGTGCTGAAGCCGCGCCACTCCAGCGAATTCGACTACGAAGGCGAACTGGCGGTGATCATCGGTAAAGGCGGGGAGAACATCAGCCGCGACGACGCCCTGCGCCACGTGGCGGGCTACAGCTGCTACATGGACGGCTCCGCCCGCGACTGGCAGCACACCTGGTTCACCGCCGGTAAAAACTGGCGTCAGACCGGCGCGTTTGGCCCGTGGATGGCGACGGCGGATGAGATCCCCGATCCGCACCAACTGGCGATTCGCACCTGGCTGAACGGCCGCATGGTGCAGGAAGACAACACCAGCAGCATGATCCACAAGGTTGCGGAGCTGATCGAGTACATCAGCACCTTCACCCGCTTAAGTCCTGGCGATGTGATCATCACCGGATCCCCTGGCGGGGTGGGTAAAAAGCGTAACCCGCCGCTGTTTATGAAAGAGGGCGATCGCATTGAGGTGGAGATCGAGCATATCGGTCATCTGAGCAACGTGATTGTGGAAGCGCCAGCCGTCGGGCTTGCGGCAGCACATTAAGTAAGGCGGCAGCATGCACTCGCAACCCATCGATTTTCGCCACACGCTGGTGGCGAAACATCCGGAACGCTTAAGTCAGATCCGTTATCTGCTGGCAGACAGCGGCCTTGGCCTGGACAACGACATCACGCTGTTCGTCGAAGCCTGGTCCGGCTCGCAGCTGGTGGGTTGCGCAGGGCTTGCCGCCAACGTCATCAAGTGCGTGGCGGTTAACGAGCAGCTTCGCGGCGAGAACCTCAGCGCGCGGCTGCTGGCAGAGGTGGAACATGCGGCGCTGGAGCGCGGCCATTTTCACCTCTTCCTCTGCACCCGTCCGTGCAACCGGGAGCGTTTTGCCCGCAGCGGCTTCTGGCCGATTGCCCAGAGCGGGAACAACGCCGTGCTGATGGAGAACACCCCGCAGGGGATCGCGCGCTACTGCCGTTCTCTGCGCGCGAACCGCAAGTGCGGGGAGAAGATTGGCGCCATCGTGATGAACGCCAATCCGTTCACCCTCGGCCACCGCCATCTGGTGGAGCAGGCGGCGGCGCAGTGCGACGCCCTGCACCTGTTCGTGGTGCGTGAAGACGCCTCGTTCTTCCCGTTCAGCGCGCGGCTCGAGATGGTGCGCACGGGCGTGGCGCATCTGCCGAACGTGGTGGTGCATGAAGGCTCGCAGTACATCATCTCTCACGCCACGTTTCCGGCCTACTTCCTGAAGGAGACCGGCAAAGTGCAGCAGGCGTGGAGCGAGATTGACGTGCTGATCTTCCGGGACTTTATCGCCCCGGCGCTCGGCATCACGCACCGCTTCATCGGTTCGGAGCCGTTCTGCGATATCACCCGCCAGTACAACCAGACGCTGCACGACCTGCTGGCCTCGCATATTGAGGTGGTGGAAATGCCGCGCATCAAGGCCACCGGCAACGCCATATCGGCGTCCGAAGTGCGCCGATTACTGAAGACACAGCAGTTTTCCCGGATCCGGGAGATTGTCCCGGACTCCACCTTCGCGCATCTCGAAACGCATTACCGTGCGAGTGCGGAAGTCGCTTAACTACCAGGAATTTATCATGAAAATTGTAAGGGAGGCGCTGGCCGGAACGCAGGAGTCCAGCGACCTGATGGTGAAAATCGCGCCCGCTCACGGCGAGCTGGAGATCGTCATCCACAGCGAAGTGATTAAGCAGTTTGGCGAGCACATTCGCCAGGTGGTCAACGACACATTGCGCGCCATGAACGTGCACCAGGGATTAATCATTATTGAAGACAAAGGGGCGCTGGACTGTGTGATCCGCGCCCGTCTGCAAAGCGCGCTGATGCGTGCCGCCGATGAACAGGCCATCAACTGGGGGGCGCTGAAATGAGCAAACTCCGCCGCAGCATGCTGTTCCTGCCGGGCGCTAACGCCGCCATGCTCTCCACCGCCTTTATCTACCGTCCCGACTCCATCATGTTTGACCTTGAGGACGCCGTTGCCCTGCGCGAGAAGGATACCGCGCGCATGCTGGTGTTCCACGCGCTGCAGCATCCGATGTATCAGGATATCGAAACCGTGGTGCGCATTAACCCGCTGAGCACGCCGTTTGGCCTGCTGGATCTGGAAGCCGCCGTGCGGGCAGGTGTGGATGTGATTCGTCTGCCGAAAACCGATACCCCGGACGACATCTACGAGCTGGAGGGGCACCTCGAGCGCATCGAGCAGGCGTGCGGCCGCGAGATCGGTTCCACCCGCGTGATGGCGGCGATTGAGTCGGCCATTGGCGTCATCAACGCCGTGGCGATTGCCCGCAGCTCTCCGCGCCTCATCGGCATTGCGCTGGCCGCCTTTGACTACGTGATGGACATGCAGACCGAGCGCGGCGATGGCACCGAGCTGTTCTACGCCCGCTGCGCCGTGCTGCACGCCGCCCGCGCGGCGGGTATCGACGCCTTCGACGTGGTGTGGTCAGACGTTAACGACGAGGCCGGGTTCCTGCGCGAGGTCGATCTGATCCGTAAGATGGGCTTCAACGGCAAATCGCTGATTAATCCGCGCCAGATTGACCTGCTGCACAACGCCTACGCCCCGACGCAGGAAGAGGTGGATCACGCCAGAAGGGTGATTGAGGCGGCAGAAGAGGGTGAGCGTAACGGCCTGGGCGTGGTGTCGCTTAACGGCAAAATGGTGGATGCACCGATTATTAACCACGCGCAGGTGGTGCTGGAGCGCGCGGCGGCTTCCGGCGTGCGTCGGTAAGGATAAGACAATGAATCAGACTGAACTTCTCCATGTGAATTTTCCCCATCTGCGGGACCTAAAACCCTTTGATACCGCCCACAGCACCACGCCGTGGCTGGCGGACAGCGATGCGAAGCACAGCCGAAAGCTGTGCGCCTCGATTGAAGAGGCGGTTAAGCGCTGCGGCCTGCAGGACGGGATGACCATCTCCTTCCACCATGCGTTTCGCGAAGGCGACCGGGTGATCAACACCGTCGTGGCGCTGCTGGCGCGGATGGGCTTCAAAAACCTGACGCTGGCCTCCAGCTCGCTGATGACCTGCAACGACGCGCTGATCGAGCATATCGAAAGCGGCGTCATCACCCGGATTTACACCTCCGGCATGCGCGGCAGGCTGGCGGACGCCATCTCCCACGGGCTGATGGACGAGCCGGTGCAAATCCACTCCCACGGCGGTCGCGTGAAGCTGCTCCAGGACGGCGAGCTGAATATCGACGTGGCATTTCTCGGCGTGCCGTGCAGCGATGAGTTTGGCAACGCCAACGGCACGCACGGCAAATCGTGCTGCGGCTCCCTGGGCTACGCCATGGTGGACGCGCACTTTGCCCGCAAGGTGGTGCTGCTGACTGAAGAACTGGTGCCGTTCCCGAATATGCCCGCCAGCCTGGCGCAGGACCAGGTGGATTACATCGTGCAGGTCGAGAGCGTGGGCGACCCGGCGAAAATCAGCGTCGGCGCGGCGCGCGTCACCAGCAACCCGCGCGAGCTGATGATCGCCCGCTATGCGGCGGACGTGATCGAGCATTCCGGCTACTTCAAGCCGGGCTTCTCGATGCAGACCGGCTCCGGCGCGGCGGCCACGGCCTGCACCCGCTTTATGGAAGAGAAGATGGAGCGCAGCGGCGTGAAGGCGCGCTTTGCTCTCGGCGGCATCACCGGAAGCCTGGTGGATCTGCACGAGAAGGGGCTCATCGAAAAGCTGCTCGATACCCAGTGCTTTGACGGTCAGGCGGCGGCCTCGCTGGCGCGCAACCCGAACCACGTGGAGATCTCCACTAACGTTTACGCCAACCCCGGCAGCAAGGCGGCAAGCTGCGACCAGCTCGACGTGGTGATCCTCAGCGCGCTGGAAATCGACGTCGAGTTCAACGTCAACGTCATCACCGGCTCCGACGGCGTGATGCGCGGCGCGTCCGGCGGGCACTGCGACGTGGCCGCCGCGGCGAACCTGACCATCGTCGTTGCCCCTCTGCTGCGCAGCCGCATTCCGACTGTCGTGAAGCGGGTTACCACGCGCCTCACGCCGGGCGAAAGCATCGACGTGCTGGTTACCGATCACGGCATCGCGGTCAACCCGGCGCGCCCTGAAATCCGCGAGCGGCTGCTGGAAGCCGGGCTGAAGGTGGTGGATATCAACGCGCTGTACGAGCGGGCGATCTCCCTGACCGGCGTCCCGAAACCGATTGAGTTTACCGACAAAATCGTCGGGGTGATCCGCTACCGCGACGGCAGCGTGATCGACACCGTCCGACAGGTGAAGGAGGAAGTATGACTTTAGCGACACCCGTGCGGGCGGGTGTCAGCCTTGACGAACTGCTGGCGGCGAAAGAGCGCCGCGCAGCGCGCCAGGCTGACATGCTTGAGCACTATCAACAACCGGTGATTTCCCTCACGCTGGTCACGCCAGGGGAAATCAAGGACAGCCTGCGCTATCGCAATACCATGGGCGTAGCGCTGCAGATGTGCGACCAGCTGCTGTGGGAAAACCGCTGGCAGGTGCTGGACCGTCAGGTGCTGTGGCTCCCGACCGGACCTGAAGCCCTCTGGTGCGTGGCCCATCCGGCGGTAGAAATCAAAGCGCACTGTGCGGATCTGGAGCAGACGCACCCGCTCGGCAGGCTGTGGGATATGGACGTGATCTGTCCTCAGCACGGCCACGTCGGGCGTCAGTCGCTGGGGGCGAATCTCAGGCGCTGCCTGATCTGCGACGCGCCCGCCCACGCCTGTTCCCGTTCGCGCAACCACCCCGTTGAGCAGGTGGTTTCCCGCGTGGAGAAGACGATCGATGACTGGTTTGCTCGCGACTAAACCACGCCCGGCTGACGTGCCCGCGCTTGCCGAAGCGGCGCTGTGGCAGGAGCTGGAGCTGACGCCCAAGCCAGGGCTGGTGGACACGCTCAACAACGGTTCCCATCGCGATATGGACCACGCGCTGTTTGTCCGCAGCATCGTGGCAATTACGCCGTGGTTTTCGCGCTTTGCCGAGCTGGGCAGCGCGCATGCGGATAAACCCGCTGGCGAACAGCTACGGCTTCTCCGCCCTATGGGGCTAGCCTGCGAGCAGGCGATGTATGCCGCGACGAACGGGGTGAACACTCACAAGGGCGGGATTTTTGCCCTGGGTTTACTGTGCTTCGCCGCCGGGCGTGTGAAAAATATCTCCGCAGACAGCCTCTGCTGTGAGGTGAGTAACATCTGCCGCGGGCTGGTATCGCGGGAGCTGGCCGCACGCAGCGGACAGGCGACGGCGGGCGAGCGACAGTTCCATCAGTACGGCTTAACCGGCGCGCGCGGTGAGGCGGAGAGCGGCTTTGCGACGGTGCGTAAGGCGCTGGCGCAGTGGAATGGACATTCACTTCACGGCCTGCTGTTACGCCTGATGGCCGTCAATCAGGACAGCAATCTGGTATCTCGCGGCGGCATGGAAGGGCTGCGCTACGTTCAGGGCTACGCGCGGGAACTGCTGGCTAACGGTTGGGACCGCGAGGCGTTGATCAGAATGGATAACGCACTGATTGAACGGAACCTGAGCCCGGGCGGCAGCGCGGATTTACTGTCGGTGGGGTGGGTGCTGTCTGGAATAAAATAGCCGGGTGGCGGCTTCGCCTTACCCGGCCTACGGTCTGGTTTTGTAGGCCCGGTAAGCGTTAGCGCCACCGGGCACAACAATCAATGCGCGATCGGCTGCGCACCGTGCGGTTCACGTACGTGCTTGTACTTGAACAGCGCGATGAACGCGAAGAACAGCACCAGCGAGTACGCCGCGAAGATCAGCCACACTGGCTGCCAGTTGGTGATGCCGTTGGTGGTGTACATCTCAACCACTTTACCGCTCACCACGCCGCCCAGAATACAGCCGAAGCCGTTGGTCATCATCAGGAACATACCCTGCGCGCTGGCGCGGATTTCAGGCTTCACTTCTTTTTCCACAAACACCGAACCGGAGATGTTGAAGAAGTCGAAGGCGCAGCCGTAAACAATCATCGACAGCACCAGCAGCACGGTACCGAACGGGCTTGGGTCGCCGTAGGCGAACAGACCGAAGCGCAACATCCACGCCGCGATACTGATCAGCATGACGTTCTTGATGCCGTAGCGGCTCAGGAAGAACGGGATGGTCAGGATGAACAGCGTCTCAGAGATCTGAGAGATGGACATCATCACCGACGCATGTTCAACGATAAAGCTGCCGGAGAACAGCGGGTTGTTATCGAAGCTGTGCAGGAAGGTGTTGCCGAACATGTTGGTGATCTGCAGCTCCGCGCCCAGCAGCATGGAGAAGATGAAGAAGATCGCCATGCGTTTGTTTTTGAACAGCGCGAAGGCATCCAGGCCGAGCATGGTGCTCCAGCTCTGGTTTTTCTGCTGGTTAGACACCGGAATGGTTGGCAGCGTCAGGGTGAAGATCGCCAGCAGCACGGAGAGCGCCGCACCGATATAGAGCTGCATATGGCTCAGTTCGAAGCCCGCGAAGCTCACGCCCCACATCGCCATGATAAAGCCGATGGTGCCCCAGATACGGATTGGCGGGAAATCGGTCACGATATCCATATCCGCGGATTTCAGGCGGTAGTAGGAGATGGTGTTGATCAGCCCAAGCGTTGGCATATAGGCCAGCGAGTTAAGCAGGATCACCATGAACATTGCCCCCGGCGTGGTCACCTGGGCTGCCATAAACAGCGTCCCCGCGCCCACCAGATGGCAAAGCATGTACAGCCATTTGGCGCTTAGCCATTTATCCGCCACGATCCCCAGCAGCGTCGGCATGAAGACCGCCGCAATACCGAGCGAGCTGTATACGGCACCGATTGACGCACCATCGAACTTGAGCGTCACAAACATATAGGAGCCGAGTGTAGTCAGCCAGCTACCCCACAGGCAGAACTGCAGAAACGACAATATTTTAAGCTGCAGCTTAAGGTTCATGTTACTTTCCTCACAAGTGAGCGGGAGATATGTTGTTATAGGAACATTCAGGGTTGTTATTTGATGCAATTCTATCAGTTGGCAACGATATGTTTTGTTACCTCCCGCAAAAAAATGCAATCCACATTAATTTGCAGTTTGGATTGTGATGCAAATAACATTTTCGTATGGGTGGGGGGAAGCAGAACACCTTCTCCTTGCAGGAGAAGGTGTGTTGATTATCGACGACGATAGTTTTTCTGCGCCGTATTCACCTTATACAGGTACCGGCGGGATTCCGCAGACGGGTGGCGGGTGGTGAGGGTGGAGTAGACATCCCCCGGCGCCATGCTGTTGATGATGTTCGCGGCCTGCACTTTGTCATTCGAGAAGACGCGCAGCACGCTGCCCGCGCCGCCGTTATAGGCGGTGATCACCGCATAGCGACGCGACGTTGGGTTATCGATACCGCCGAGGTACACATTGTTCAGCATCGCCAGATAGGCGGTACCGGTATCAATGTTGCTCTGCGGGTCGAACAGATAGCTGCGGCTCGGCGTGCCGGATTTCCCCTGCGCGCGGAAGACGTCTTTCCCGGCGCTGTGCTGCACCACCTGCATCAGCCCCAGGGCGTCGGAACGGCTTACCGCATACGGGTTAAACGAGGATTCGGTCTGCATAATCGCCAGGATCAGCGACTCATCCACGCCGTACTTACGCGAGGCCTGACGCACCATGCCCAGATACTTATGCGCACGCTTGTCGAGGTGGTTCGGGACGAGGTTGATGGTGACGCTGTAGATAATCTTCAGACCGTTAGAGCGGCTCTTCAGGCGCGTCTGCAGCAGGTAGTCGGCAAATTTCGTGGCGCGACCTTCCCAGCGGATCGGCTGACCGGTCTGATCGACAACCTGACCGTACAGGAACGGCTCTTTCGAGATGGTAATATCGTCGGCATCGGAATAGAGATCGATAGAGCCCGGATCGTCACCCATCAGCAGGGTTTTAATAATCGCCTGACGGAGTCGTGCCGCAGGGTCCGTGCCTGCGATGGTCTCAATCGTGATCGTCCCCTCATCAAAGTTGATGTGGCTACGGGTCAGATAGGCGTCGGTGTACTTAACGTAGTCCTTAGGTCCGGCAATAAGAACTTCGTTAAATCCCCATATATTCTCGATGTTATGGGCAAACTGCCCCATCAAAATGTCAAAACCGTTGGTGTCCTTGATCCAGGCCTCGTTGTAATCATCGCCTTTTTTTGACGAACACGAGACCAGCAACGGCGCAACAAGGGCTAGCGCTAAAAGTTTTTTCATCATTCCGGGAGTGCGTGTTGTGTTTGCCTGGTCGTTGCTGTTGCCCGGCGGCGCTATGCTTGCACGGGCCTACGGTTTTGTAGGCCGGGTAAGCGTAGCGTCACCCGGCAACAGCCGCTCGATATTATTTTTCCGGTGGCGTATAGCCTTCGATGTGCACGTCTTTACCTTCGAACAGGAAGCTCACCATCTCCTGCTCCAGCAGCTTGCGGTGTTCCGGGTTCATCATGCTGAGTTTCTTCTCGTTGATCAGCATGGTCTGCTTTTTCTGCCACTGTCCCCAGGCTTCTTTGGAGATTTCATTGTAGATGCGTTTACCCAGCTCGCCCGGATAAAGCTGGAAATCCTGGCCTTCAGCGTCACGCTGCAGGAAAGTACAAAAAATCGTTCTGGCCATACTCATTCCTCTTTTTTGACCGATGCTAAACCATTGCACCGGCACGTAATTGCTGTAACAGGCGCTCCACGGGAGCCGCCAGCCCGACTGATGGCGGTTGCGCTAAGTTATACCAGAGAGCGGTGCCTTCATCCATGCACGAGGCGAAGGAGGACACGGGAAGCCACATCGGCACAATATCCAGATGGAAATGGCTGAAGGTGTGGCGAAACGCGGTCAGCTGCGTCAGGTTATCGGCAGCAATCCCGCGCTGTTTAAGCCATTCACGCAGCAAGTCTTCATCTTCAAACTGTGGGAAGCAGTATAGACCACCCCACAGACCGCTCGGCGGACGCTGGGCCAGGAAGACCTCATCGCCGTGCTGCATCAGCAGCATATAGCCGGTGCGCTCCGGCAGCGTCTGTTTGGGTTTCTTGCCCGGATACTTCGCCCAGGAATGGTTGGCATACGCCACGCAGAGGTTACTCACCGGGCAGAGTTCGCATTTGGGTTTTGAGCGCGTGCAGACCATGGCGCCAAGATCCATCATCGCCTGGTTAAAACGCTCTACCCCTTTCGCCGGAGTGACCGCTTCACTGATTTCCCACAGGCGTTTTTCAACGTCCTTCTTCCCCGGCCAGCCGTCAACGGCATAGCAGCGTGCCAGCACGCGCTTTACGTTGCCGTCGAGGATCGGGAAATGCTTGCCTAAAGACAGAGAGAGAATAGCGCCTGCGGTTGAGCGTCCGACGCCGGGGAGATCGGCCACCTCGTCGAAGGTTTCCGGGAATTTCCCGTTGTGGCGCGTCGCAACCTGCTGAGCGGCCTTGTGAAGGTTACGCGCGCGGGCGTAATAGCCAAGACCGGTCCACAGGTGCAGCACCTCGTCCAGCGGGGCGTTGGCCAGATCGGTCACCGTCGGGAAGCGCGCCATAAAACGCTCGAAGTAAGGGATTACCGTGGCGACCTGCGTTTGTTGCAACATCACCTCGGAGAGCCATACTTTGTAAGGCGTTTTTTCAATTTGCCAGGGCAGGGTTTTACGCCCGTATTTGTCGTACCAGTCCAGCACCTGGGCTGAAAATTGAGAGGCTTGCATGGTCATCGATTCGCATAATCAGGGACGCAGATTGCAGCACAGCGTCAATCTGCTGTAAACCGGATCTTTCCCATGCTTGCATAGAAGCCTTAACTTTGGATAATGCCCGTTTCCCGAACATTCTCACAAGCAGACAACTCTTTTATGAAAAACGACGTCATTTCACCGGAATTTGATGAAAACGGTCGCCCGCTGCGCCGTATTCGCAGCTTTGTCCGTCGTCAGGGCCGCCTGACAAAAGGTCAGCAACACGCGCTGGACAACTACTGGCCGGTGATGGGCGTTGAGTTCAGCGAGCAGCCTCTGGATTTCAGCGAGCTGTTTGGTCGCGACGCGCCGGTCACGCTGGAAATTGGCTTCGGTATGGGCGCCTCGCTGGTGACCATGGCGAAAGCGCGCCCGGAGCAGAACTTCCTCGGTATCGAAGTCCACTCCCCGGGTGTCGGTGCGTGTCTGGCAACGGCCCATGAAGAGGGCGTTGAGAACCTGCGCGTGATGTGTCACGACGCGGTGGAAGTGCTGCACAAAATGATTCCTGACAATTCTTTAACCATGGTTCAGCTCTTTTTCCCTGACCCGTGGCACAAAGCGCGTCATAATAAACGCCGTATCGTTCAGGCGCCGTTTGCCGAGCTGGTTAAAAGCAAGCTGAAGCTGGGCGGTGTCTTCCATATGGCGACCGACTGGGAACCGTATGCGGAACATATGCTGGAAGTGATGTCGTCGCTGGACGGTTACAAAAACCAGTCTGCGAGCAACGACTATGTACCGCGTCCGGAATCGCGTCCGGTAACGAAATTTGAACAGCGTGGCCATCGTCTTGGTCACGGTGTATGGGACTTAATGTTCGAGAGGGTGAAATAATGGCAAAGAATCGTAGCCGTCGTCTGCGTAAAAAGATGCACATCGAAGAATTCCAGGAAGTGGGCTTCTCCGTTGCGTGGCGTTTCCCGGAAGGCACCAGCGTTGAGCAGATCGATCAGGACGTGGATGCATTCATCAACGAGGTGATCGAGCCAAACAAACTGGCCTTCGACGGTAGCGGCTATCTGGCCTGGGAAGGTCTGATCTGCACCCAGGAAGTGGGTAAATGCACCGAAGAACATCAGGCTCTGGTCCGTAAATGGCTTGAAGACCACAAGCTCGAAGATGTCCGCGTCAGCGAACTTTTCGACGTTTGGTGGGACTAATTAAGCAGTAAGGGGCCAGCATTAGCTGGCCCGTTTTGTCTGAGGGAGTGTTTAAGATGCGCAAAACGTTGCTGGCAGTTGCTTTAATGGCAACCGGATTCACCGCCCATGCGGATTATCAATGTAGCGTAACCCCGCGTGATGACGTGGTGTTAAGCCCGCAAACCGTGCAGGTCAAAGGCGAGAACGGCAATCTGGTGATTACGCCAGAAGGGAACGTCACCTATAACGGCAAGCAGTACAACCTGACTGCCGCACAGCGCGAGCAGGCGAAAGACTACCAGTCCGAATTGCGTACCGCGCTGCCGTGGATTAATGAAGGTGCCCTGACGCGCGTCGAAAAGAGCCGCGTGGCGCTGGATAAGATCATCACTAAAGAGGTGGGGGAGAGCAGCAACATGCGCACCCGCCTGACGAAGCTGGACAAGCAGCTTAAAGAACAGATGAACCGGATTATCGAGACGCGCTCCGACGGCCTGACGTTCCACTACAAGGCGATTGATCAGGTCCGTGCCGACGGGCAGCAGCTGGTGAACCAGGCGATGGGCGGCATCCTGCAGGACAGCATCAACGAGATGGGTGCCAAAGCGGTGCTGAAAGGCGGCGGTAACCCGCTGCAGGGCGTGCTGGGCAGTCTGGGCGGCCTGCAAACCTCCATTCAGAACGAGTGGAAAAACCAGGAAGATGATTTCCAGCAGTTCGGCAAAGACGTGTGTAAACGCGTGGTGTCGCTGGAAGACAGCCGGAAGGCGCTGGTGGGGACGCTGAAGTAAGGTTTCTGCGCGCTGGGCCCCTCACCCCATCCCTCTCCCCAGGGGAGAGGGTGTAATCGTTCCCTCTCCCTGTGGGAGAGGGTTAGGGTGAGGGCATCAGGCAGTGCAGTCGTTGCAAAATAGTCATCAACACCTCCTCCTCGTATGTCCTGAATTCATTATTCCAGAACCGTAGTATTTCCCAGCCGTTTACATTCAAAAATTCAGCACGACGTGAATCATACATTTCGTTGTTCTGATGTTGTCCACCGTCCAGCTCGATAATCAGCTTTGCCTTAAAACAGGCAAAATCCACGATATACGCACCAATCGGCATCTGGCGGCGAAACTTATAGCCAAAGAAGCGGCGTCCCCTGAGTAAATACCAGAGGCGTAACTCTTCGGGCGTCATTTGTTTGCGGAGTTGTTTTGATTTGTCCATCCCCACACTCTGCCAGCCTTTCCCTCAGCCGGCAGAACGGGATGCAAAATCCTGAATCAGCCTTCAGGAATCTTCGGCGAGGAACAGCTCAAGAAGGGAATTGAGGAACAGTTTGCCGTGCTCGGTGATCTGCCAGTAATCATCACATTCCTTAAGATATCCCTGGGCCAGCGCCTCGTCGATCTGCGGGCGAATCACCGATTCCGGCAGCCCGGTGTACAGCGCAAACTCCGCGCGCGGCGCGGCTTCCAGCAGGCGGAAGCGGTTCATAAAGAACTCAAACGGTTTATCCGCCGCCTCGACGTCGTGCTGACGCTCCAGGTAGCGGCCTTCCATATACCCGCGCGGGTGACGGGTTTTGGCGGTGCGCAGAATGCGCCCGTCCGGGAAAGTCACCTTACCATGCGCGCCGCAGCCAATCCCGAGATAGTCACCAAAACGCCAGTAGTTCAGGTTGTGCTGACACTGGTAGCCCGGCTTCGCATACGCCGACGTTTCGTACTGCTGATAGCCCGCAGCCGTTAACAGCTGGTGGCCCTGCTCGAAGATATCCCACAGCGCGTCGTCGTCCGGCAGCACCGGCGGACGCGAGCCAAACAGGGTGTTGGGCTCGATGGTGAGCTGGTACCACGACAGGTGTGGCGGGTTCAGCGCAATAGCCTGACGCAGGTCGTCCAGCGCCTCGTCCAGCGACTGATCCGGCAGGCCGTGCATCAAATCGAGATTAAAGCTGCGAAGATTAAGCCCGGTCGCCAGGTTTGCCGCACGCTTCGCCTCTTCCGGGCCGTGAATACGCCCTAGGCGCTTCAGTTTCGGCTCGCTAAAGCTCTGCACGCCGATGGAGATGCGGTTAACGCCAGCGCGCTGATAGTCGACAAAACGGTCGGCCTCAACGGTGCCGGGGTTGGCTTCCATCGTAATTTCAGCATCCGCTGCCAGGTTCAGGCGCGCACGCACGCCGTCCAGCAGCGTTTGCATCGCCGGGCCTGACAGCAGGCTCGGCGTACCGCCACCAATGAAAATGGTCTTAACTTCACGTCCCTGTGCGTAAGGTACATCGGCGTCCAGGTCGGCCAGCAGATGCGCAACGTAGTCATCGTGCGGCACTTCGCCCTT
Organism: Enterobacter quasiroggenkampii; assembly: GCF_043972695.1. NCBI lineage: Bacteria > Pseudomonadati > Pseudomonadota > Gammaproteobacteria > Enterobacterales > Enterobacteriaceae > Enterobacter > Enterobacter quasiroggenkampii. The sequence continues at coordinate 4,496,139 of NZ_CP143745.1, read as the reverse complement.
CAGCGCGTGCGAGTTGAAATCGCAGTACGGGCATTTCTGCACGCACCACGGGATGTGAATATAAAGACTCAGAGGTGGCAAATTAGCCATTACGCAGTGCTTCCAGTAACAGTTTCAGCGCGCGTCCACGGTGGGAAATCGCGCTTTTCTCTTCGCGGGTCAGTTCCGCAGCGGTTTTGCCCTCGGAAGGGACAAAGAAAATCGGGTCGTAACCAAAGCCGCCGTTGCCAGCCGCTTCACGGGTAATCACCCCCGGCCAGCTGCCGTGGCAGACGATCGGCGTCGGGTCCTCCGCGTGACGCAGATAGACCAGCACGCAGTGGAACTGCGCGGTGCGCTGCTCGTCCGGAACGTCTTTCAGGGCGACAAGCAGCTTTTCCAGATTCTGCTGGTCGGTAGCGTCAACGCCGGAATAGCGCGCGGAGTAGATCCCCGGCGCGCCGCCGAGGGCGTCTACGGCCAGGCCGGAGTCGTCGGCAATCGCGGGCAGGCCCGTAATCTGCGCGGCATGGCGGGCTTTGAGGATCGCATTTTCGATAAACGTCAGCCCCGTCTCTTCGGCGGAATCCACGTCAAGATCGGTCTGGGCGACCACGTCCAGACCAAAATCATTTAATAGCGAGGCCAGCTCGCGCACTTTACCGGCGTTGCCGGTCGCGAGAACAACTTTCTGCATGGTTTAGTCCTGTTCTGTCAGAGCCGCGACTTCCGTCGGGATAGATTGCGGATTAAGGATTTTTACCTGTTTATGTCGCCCCAGTTCGCCTTTTTCAATGATGACCTGGCTTTTGGCGACGCGAAACTGTTTTGCCAGATATTTGGTCAGATGCGCGTTCGCCTGGCCGTCAACCGGCGGGGCGGTGATGGCGACTTTTAACTCGTCGCCATGCAGTCCAACAATATTGTCACGGCTGGCTTTCGGCTGAATATACAGCCGTAAAACCAGCCCGTCAGCGCAGGTGCTTACTGCACTCATAGCGCCATCCACAGCCCCGGCAGCAGCATATCGCCCGTGGACTGCAGCAGTTCAGCGATCCCCATGTTGATCACATAGAGCAGCAGAACCAGGATCATCGGCGAAAAATCGATGCCGCCCATAGACGGAAGCAGGTTACGGATTGGACGCAGCAGCGGCTCGGCCAGCTGAATCAAGGCATACTCTACCGGGCTACGGCCCTGGCTGACCCAGCTCATGATCGCCATAACCAGCAGCACCCAGAAAATCAGCAGGCCGACGGTTTTGATCAGAATCAGAACGGCGGCAATCCAGATAATCGGCTGGAAGGTGATGACCATAAACAGCACGATCGCTTTGATAACGCTCAGAATAAACGCCACCAGCAGAGACGAGCTGTCGATGGGACCCATGGCCGGGATAATACGGCGCAGCGGTCCGACAACAGGTTGCGTGATTTTCACGACAAACTGCGAGAACGGATTGTAAAAATCACAGCGGGCCCACTGCATCCAGACGCGCAGCAAAAGCGCCATCGTGTACAGCTCAATGACCGTTGAGAGCAGGAAAGTCAACGTCTTCATGGCGTTCCTCAGGTTTCCTTATTATTTTGAGTAGTCGCGCGCACCGAAAATTGCCGTGCCGATGCGCACCATCGTGCTGCCTGCCGCAATGGCGGCTTCCATATCATCCGACATGCCCAGAGAAAGCGTGTCTACCGTGTGATAGCGCGCTTTAAGCGCCTCAAATGCTACAGCCATTTGCTGTGCCACGGCAAACTGCCTTTCATAACTTGACTCAGGCGCCGGGATTGCCATCAAACCGCGCAGGGCTAAGCGCGGCAGTTCGGCCACTTCGGCTGCCAGCGCATCCAGCTCGCTCAGCGCAATGCCGGACTTGCTGTTTTCGTCACTGATGTTGACCTGAATCAGCACGTTAAGCGCTGGCATCTCTGCCGGACGCTGGTCGTTCAGACGCGCCGCAATACGCAGGCGGTCAATGGTGTGACACCAGTCGAAGTGCTCTGCCACCAGACGGCTTTTGTTCGACTGCAGTGGGCCAATAAAGTGCCACTGCAGATCCGTCTTCCCCTGTTCCTGGAAGTAGCGAATTTTATCCACGCCTTCCTGCACGTAGTTTTCACCAAACGCCCGCTGGCCTGCGTCAATGGCTTCTGCGATGGCGCTCGCAGGCTTGGTTTTGCTGACTGCAAGCAGCGTAATTTCTTCTGAAGCCCGGCCGCAACGCGCTGCGGCGGCTGAGATTTTGTCCCGGACCTGTGCCAGGTTATGCGCAATGTCGTTCATTTTCCGAGGAGTAGTCTATGGATGTGGAAGAAATTGTGGCCCTTAGTGTAAAGCATAACGTCTCCGATCTACACCTGTGCAGTGATTCGCCACCCCGCTGGCGCAGAACGGGCCGCCTTGAGCCTGCACCGTTTCCTCCTCCTGACGTCGGGGCGTTGTTAAAAGCGTGGCTCAACGATGAGCAGCAGGGCATATGGTGGGCCAACGGGCAGGTGGATTTTGCCGCGACGGTGGCGGGAGGCCAGCGCCTGCGCGGCAGTGCCTTTAAGCAGATGCGCGGTGTCTCTGTGACGCTGCGGCTATTGCCGCGTACCTGTCCGCAGCTCGCTTCACTGGGTGCGCCGAGGGCCATCCCGGAACTGTTAACCAATGAGTCCGGGTTGATTCTGGTGACGGGGGCGACCGGCAGCGGTAAATCTACGACGCTGGCGGCGATGGTTGATTTTCTCAACCACCATACTGACGGCCATATCCTCACGCTCGAAGATCCGGTGGAATTTATCTACCAGAGCGAGCGTTGCCTGATCCAGCAGCGGGAGATTGGTCAGCACAGCCCGTCATTTGCCGACGCGCTGCGCAGCGCCTTACGCCAGGATCCTGACGTGATTTTGCTCGGGGAGTTGCGCGACAGCGAAACGATCCGCCTGGCGCTGACGGCAGCAGAGACCGGGCATCTGGTGCTGGCGACCCTGCATACGCGCGGGGCATCGCAGGCGATTGAGCGGCTGGTCGATACGTTCCCGGCGCAGGAGAAAGATCCGGTGCGTAACCAGCTGGCCGGCAGCCTGCGGGCGGTGCTGGCGCAGAAACTGCTTCCCGATCTTCAGGGCGGGCGCGTCGCGCTGTATGAGCTGCTGGTGAATACCGCCGCGGCGGCGAATCTGATACGTGAAGGAAAAACGTGGCAGCTGCCCGGCATCATTCAAACCGGTCAGCAGGCAGGCATGCAGAACTTTGACCAGAGCCTGGCCGAGAGACGGGCGCAGGGGCGGCTGTAGGCCCCTGTGCTTAAAAGCCCTGCTCGAAATAGCTTTCGAGGATGATGACGGCAGAAGCGGAGTCGACGCTGCCTTTGTTCAGCGCCCGGAAGCCGCCGTGCTCAAACAGACCCGCGCGCGCTTCGACGGTACTCAGACGCTCGTCGTGCAGCTTCACGGAGACGCCAAAGCGGCCATGGATTTTATTGGCGAACTTACGCGCCCGGGCGGTCAGCGGCTGTTCGGTACCGTCCATGTTCAGCGGCAGCCCAACAATCACGTCATCCGGCTGCCACTCCTTGAGCAGGCGCTCAATGAGGTTCCAGTCCGGCGTACCGTCGTTGGCCTTCAGGGCCGTAAGCGGGCGCGCGGTACCGGTGATGCGCTGCCCCACGGCGACGCCGATGCTTTTGGTACCAAAATCGAAGGCCAGAAGCGTTCCGCTCATCAGGCGTGCCCCGCTACGCCAGGCATGGTCAGAATATCAATACCAATCAGTTTCGCCGCGTCGCGCCAGCGATCGGCTATCGGCGTTTTAAACAGGATATTCATGTCCGCAGGCGCGGTGAGCCAGGCGTTATCGAGGATCTCCTGCTCAAGCTGGCCTTTCTCCCACGACGAATAGCCCAGCGCCACCAGCACTTCAGAAGGCTGCTCTGCGGTGCCCAGGGTTTCGAGCACGTCACGCGAGGTCGTGATAACGGTGTTGTCGGAGATGCGAATGCTTGAAGAGAATACCGGCGGCGTATGCAGGATAAAACCGCGATCTTCTGCAAGAGGTCCACCCAGCATCACGGGCTTATCAAGCCGGATTTCCGGCAGTCGCGCTTCAGCCGGGATTTTCAGCTTGTCCAGAATCCCTTCAACCTGAAGATTTTCCAGCGGTTTATTAATGATAATGCCCATCGCGCCGTCTTCATTGTATTCACAAATATAAACCACGGCGCGGCGAAAAATCGGGTCCTGGAGAGCAGGCATGGCAATAAGAAAGTGATGCTGTAAATTCATTGTCAGAGGTACTGTTTCCTGGTTTAAAAAGCGACAGCGCCCAGTATGGGGACAAACTCAGGCGCTGTCACTAATAGTATTGTTAGGTTATTTTTGTAAACGTTTTTCGATAGCGTCCATCAGCATGCCGGTGATTGAGACAGGGAATTCCGCCTCAATTTCACGAATGCAGGTCGGGCTGGTGACGTTCACTTCGGTCAGACGATCGCCGATGATATCCAGACCGACGAAGATCAGGCCTTTGGCTTTCAGCGTAGGGCCAACGCGGCGGGCAATTTCCCAGTCGCTTTCGGTCAACGGACGCGGCTCACCACGGCCACCGGCCGCCAGGTTACCACGGGTTTCGCCACCCTGCGGGATACGCGCCAGGCAGTAAGGGACCGGTTCGCCATCCACCACCAGAACGCGTTTGTCGCCGTCTTTGATCGCCGGAATATAGTTCTGCGCCATGCAGTAACGCGTTCCCAGTTCGGTCAGCGTTTCGGCAATCACGCCAATGTTCGGATCGCTCTCTTTCACGCGGAAAATCGACGCGCCGCCCATGCCGTCCAGCGGCTTCATGATGATGTCGCCGTGCTTCTGCCAGAATGCTTTTAGCTGGGCTTTGCTGCGGGTCACCAGGGTTTCCGGCGTCAGGTCAGAGAACCAGGCGGTATAGAGCTTCTCGTTACAGTCGCGCAGGCTCTGCGGCTTGTTGACGATCAGCGTTCCCTTCTCTTCGGCACGTTCGAGAATATAGGTGCAGTAGATGTACTCGGTGTCGAACGGCGGATCTTTACGCATCAGAATGACGTTGAGATCGGCCAGCGCAATGTCCTGCTCGGTGCCGAACTCATACCATTTGTCGTAGTTCTGCTCGACGTTAACGATGCGGGTGCGGGCGCGGGCTTCACCGTTGATCAGGTAAAGATCGTTCATCTCCATATAGTGGAGTTCATAGCCGCGACGCTGCGCTTCCAGCAGCATGGCGAAGCTGGAATCTTTCTTGATGTTGATGTTTGCGATGGGGTCCATCACGATGCCGAGCTTGATCATCTTTCTCTCCAATAATGCGTCAACCCAGATCGCCAAACCGTACCTGTAGCGCGGTAATGGCCGTGAGTGCCGTTGTCTCAGTGCGCAGAACGCGTGGTCCCAACAGAATATCAGTAAACTGGTAACGTGCCGTCATCGCAATTTCGTCCGCCGACAGGCCGCCTTCGGGGCCAATCAGCAGGCGAACGCGCTCAACGGGCAGGGGCAGCGTATTGATGCTGGCGCTGGCGCGCGGATGAAGATTGAGCTTCAGCCCACTGTCCTCTTCAGCACACCACTCCTCCAGGTCCATCGCCGGGCGGATCTCTGGAATCCGGTTGCGGCCACTCTGTTCACAAGCCGCGATGGCAATTTTCTGCCACTGCTGGATCTTTTTGTTCAGACGTTCCGCATCCAGTTTAACGCCACAGCGCTCAGAAAAAAGTGGCGTAATGAGGCTTACACCCAGTTCAATGGATTTCTGGATCGTGAACTCCATTTTCTCGCCGCGCGACATCACCTGGCCCAGATGGATGTGCAGCGGTGATTCCCGGTCATCCACTTCACCGCGCAGGACGTTCACGTGTACGCTTTTTTTATCTGCCCGCGTAATTTCGGCGTCGAAAACCTGGTTCGAGCCGTCGAACAGCTGTATTGCCTGACCGGCGCCCATGCGCAGCACGCGGCCAACGTGGTTGGCGGCGTCATCAGACAGGGCGATTTCGCGGCCTGCGGTAATCAGTTCAGGATGGTAAATGCGGGGAATGCGCATAGTCAGAAATTCCGTGTCTCATACGATGTAAGCGAATTGCCGCTAGTGTAGGTTAGCTCTTTTGCGCCTGGCAAGCCCGCTGGACATAAGGGTTGTGATTCCCCTGGACTCTGGCGATACGTTCGTCGCGCTGGCATTCCCACTCCGTCACCGGGTACTGCTTGTCCCAGGCGTTGAACAGCTGCGTCTGCTGGCGGGACAGGTTGAGATCGTAACGGTCGCGCATATAGAAGTAGGTGCGGGCAATGCTGCCGCGCGCGCGGGCAGGGGGCTCGGCGACTTTCTCTTTAAAATCAATCTTCATACCGCACTGGCCGTACTGGCCTTCGCCACCGTTCCACTGGCTGTACATGAAGTTACCCCGGTCGCCGTTCACTTCGCCCACCGCAGGCTGCAGGTTATGCATATCGCTTTCCATCTGGCGGTAAACCGGGTCTTTGGCACAGTTTTTTCGTCCGCCATCCTGCCAGCACTGGCGCTGGTGGCCAAACTGCCAGGCCGGAACGACATGTTCCCATTCAATACGGCTGGCGCGGTTTTCGTTTTTACGCACCTTGTAGCCGCAGGATTCAAGGTCAACGACCCCTTTTTTACCCTGCCAGTTAATTTTACAGCCGCAGTAGAAATCGCCCGGCACGTCGGCGTTGACCTTAACACCGGCCGCTTTGGCCTGAGAGAAACTGTTGATACCGTCGGCCAGGGCGTGGCCTGAGAGCGCTGTCGTCAAAAAGGCGACCGCAAGAGAAAAATTACGGGACATCTTACACTCCGTGTCAAAACGAGCCCGCAACGTAGCGAATGTTGTTCCTGTATGCAATCAGTCAGATCAGGAAAGTTCCTGAAAGTTCAGATAATTATTCCGCCACCAGCGGCTCGCCACATTTGACGCAGCGGTAGGTCGCCTCGCCGCGCACCACGCGATTATGGCGGCGGACGGTAAGCTGGTGCTGCTGGCACTGACAGCGGTAGGGGAAGGTATTGCGGCGTACCGATTCCAGCTCGAACTGATGCGTGCGGCGGGCCGGAACGCCGAGCACCGCCTCCATCATCCACTTCCACTCTTTTCCATGCGGCGCGACGCGGCCAAAGTGTTTCCACACCAGCAGATGCGCCAGCTCGTGCGGCACCACTTCATCGATAAACGCCTGCTGGTTTTCCATCATCAGCACCGGGTTAAGGCGGATCTCATACGACTCAAGCCAGGCAGTACCGGCCGAGGTGCCACGCTGCTGGTAGACGAGTTTGGGTTCAGGGTAGTTGCGACCGAGCTTCAGGTTCGCCTGGGCGAGTTTTTCCCGCAGGCTGCGCATAACGGCCTGCTGAATGGCGATGGGGAGACGGGGTGCTTTCATAGGGGCAGAGCATAAAGCGCGAAGCGGGGAGGCGCAAGAGGCGCCTCCCGTAAGAGGATCAGTCGTGGGCGCCGATTTCGCGCAGAGGACGACCTTTCATCAGGTTACGTTCAATATGTTCCAGAGACACGTGTTTGGTTTCTGGAACCAGCCAGATGGTCAGCACAATAAAGAAGATGTTCAGACCGGCGTAGACCCAGAAGGTGTTGGCATTGCCCAGGGTATTGAGCATGGTCAGGAACGTTGCGCCGACGATCATGTTCGCAACCCAGTTGGTTGCGGTAGAGCAGGTGATACCAAAATCACGCCCTTTCAGCGGCTGGATCTCAGAGCACAGCACCCAGATCAGCGGACCGGCGCTCATCGCAAACCCGACGATAAACATCAGCAGCATGCCTACCGCAAAGTACTGGGCGGTTGGGGAGTGAATGCCCACATGCATCATGGTACCGAGGACGCCCATACCGGCCGCCATCACCAGGAAGCCCAGCGTCAGGGTTGGCTTACGTCCCCAGCGGTCCACCAGACCGATGGCGATAAAGGTCGCCAGCACGTTGGTCAGACCCACGATGACGGTCCCCCACATCTGCTCGGTGGTGTTGGTATAACCCGCCAGCTCAAAGATTTTTGGCGCGTAGTACATGATGACGTTCATCCCCGTGAACTGCTGCATCACCTGCAGCAGTACGCCGAGGAAAACGGCGCGACGGAAGTTGCTGTTCTCTTTAAACAGCGCCCAGCCGGACTGTTTGACCTTCAGGCTTTCGCGGATCTCTTCCAGCTCGTTTTTCGCTTCTGCGCTGGTATCGCGCAGGCGCATCAGCACGCGTTCGGCATCGTGGAAGCGACGTTTTGCAGCAAACCAGCGCGGGCTGTCCGGCAGGAAGAAGACGCCAATCAGCAGCAGAACTGCAGGGATGATGATCACGCCGAGCATCCAGCGCCATGCGCCGCTGTAGCTAAACGCCGTATCGGAAAGGTACGCGCCCAGGATACCGATGGTGATCATCAGCTGGTACATCGAAATCATACTGCCGCGGATTTTCTCCGGCGCAATTTCAGACAGGTAAAGCGGGGCGGTATAGGACGCCACGCCCACGGCCAGACCGAGCAGTACGCGGGAAACCAGCAGGACCTCAACGTTAGGCGCTGCGGCAGAGAAGAGTGAGCCGGCAACGAACAGGATCGCGCCGATCATCAGGCTCTTTTTACGTCCGAGCTTGAAGGAGAGCCAGCCGCTGCCGACGGCCCCGACGGCCGCGCCAAACATCATGGAGCTCACCACCCACTCCTGAGTGTGAGCGCTGATCTGGAACTCGTCAGTGATGAAAGGTAATGCACCGGCAATCACGCCGATATCCAGGCCAAAAAGTAATCCTGCCAGGGCGGCGAGGAAACAGACGAAGAATGTCATCGCCTTGTTGGACGTACGCCCCTGTTTTTTATTGTCAGGCATTATGCCCTCCAGTTGGGTTATCAGTTTTATTGATGTTAAGGGTAGGTGAGCGACCCGTAAAAATATGTGAGATTAATCACATTGGTGTAATCGGTTACACTCGTGTGTAACCGTAAATAAAATTAAGGCTTTGAAAATATAGAGGTAAATGAGGTGATGCGCATCGCGAAAGGACACATTTCAGACTTAACTGAAAGGGAATGTAACAGCAGAAGAAAGGCGATCACGCAAAGAGAATATTCTGAAAGCGGAAGACATCCGCTGCGGTGTAATCGGTTCCAAACGGTGCGCCTTTCAGCCGGGTGGCGGCTGCGCCTTACCCGGCCTACAGAAGCTCCGTACCCCGTAGGTCGGGTAAGGCGTAGCCGCCACCCGACAAAAAAAAAGGCCAGCCCGAAGGCTGGCCTTTTAAAAGCGATGTCAGTCGATTACTTCAGACCGGCAGCTTCACGCAGCAGCGCGGCTTTGTCGGTTTTTTCCCATGGGAAATGTTCGCGACCAAAGTGACCGTATGCAGCGGTTTCTTTGTAGATTGGGTGCAGCAGATCCAGCATCTGAATCAGGCCGTATGGACGCAGGTCGAAGAACTCGCGCACCAGCAGGGTCAGCTGTTCTGCAGGCACTTTCTCAGTACCGAAGGTTTCAACCATGATGGAGGTGGGTTCAGCCACGCCGATAGCATAGGAAACCTGAATCTCACAGCGGTCAGCCAGGCCGGCAGCCACGATGTTTTTCGCTACATAACGTGCTGCGTACGCTGCAGAACGGTCCACTTTTGATGGATCTTTACCGGAGAATGCACCGCCACCGTGACGCGCCATGCCGCCGTAGGTATCAACGATAATTTTACGACCGGTCAGGCCGCAGTCACCCATTGGGCCGCCGATCACAAAGCGTCCGGTTGGGTTGATGAAGAATTTAGTGGCGCTGCTCAGCCATTCGGTTGGCAGAACCGGCTTGATGATCTCTTCCATCACTGCTTCCTGCAGGGATTTCTGATCGATCTCTTCGGAATGCTGGGTGGACAGAACGACCGCATCAATACCGACAATTTTACCGTCGTCGTACTGGAAGGTGACCTGGCTTTTTGCATCCGGACGCAACCACGGCAGGGTGCCGTTCTTACGCACTTCAGCCTGACGCTGCACCAGACGGTGTGCGTAGGTGACCGGTGCTGGCATCAGCACGTCGGTTTCGTTGGTTGCATAGCCGAACATCAGGCCCTGGTCGCCCGCGCCCTGTTCCAGCGGATCGGCACGGTCAACGCCCTGGTTGATGTCTGGAGACTGTTTGCCAATCGCGCTCAGTACCGCGCAGGAGTTGGCATCAAAGCCCATATCAGAATGCACATAACCGATCTCACGCACCGTGTTACGGGTGATCTCTTCGATATCAACCCATGCGCTGGTGGTGATCTCACCGCCAACCAGAACCATGCCGGTTTTGACATAGGTTTCACACGCGACGCGCGCTTTTGGATCCTGCGCGAGGATCGCATCCAGCACCGCATCGGAAATTTGGTCAGCAATTTTATCAGGATGTCCTTCTGATACGGACTCGGACGTAAACAGGTGTTTTGCCATGTTTTATTTCACCTAAGAGGAATTTGGTTAGCTCAAGCTGCTGTGTGGAATAGCCAAAGGAGATAATTCTACCAAGGCCTGCAGGTTTTTGACACTGGCAGTATGAGTGTTAATCAGTATAGATGGATTAACATCTGGATGGCTATTTTAGGTCACTTCTTCACCCGATTTCCAGTTTTTTTTGACTCATCTCTCACTCAGTTGAAATTGCTGCTGGCAAAAATTCCTGACGGTGCTGGCAACACGCGCATTTTTGTTTTGCTTTTTAGCCCCCTTCTCGGTATAAAACGCGGCGCGCGGCTCATATAAAATAAGCGCTCGATGAACTCATCGTGTCGCCACTTCCAGCCGGGTAAAGCAGTGAACTTTTAGCTTTGGCTTGGGGTCCGTTTCAGCAGAGGCGGCCGTGGAGGTGATACGAGATAATGAACCATCGTTTTCCGCTAATTCAGCGCAGCCGTTCTGGCGCGCATTTGATTCCCGCAACCCGCATTTCTAGTCTGCAAACCTGCCGATGTTATACCCATCTCGGCGCTTCTCAGGATTCCAGGGCCGGTCACGCTTTGTGAAAACTGAACAAGGGCGCTCTTGTTAATACAAGAGTTTTCTCGTGGTTTCGCCGAACCTTGTCATACAGAGTTCGGATACGTGTTTTACAATGATATGAATAAGAAACCGGTCGCACGGTCTGGATTTCAGCATACTCTGCTGGGAAACGGAGCCGTTTATGGGTTGTTATCGCCGTATAACGCTGCGATAGTAGTCAACTGTTTTACACTTAATACAAAGAGTTGAGGTTCGCTATGTCTGACGACATGTCTTCTTTTTCGCCTTCGTCAGCGGGCGAACAGGGTGTACTACGTTCTATGCAGGAGGTTGCGATGAGCTCCGAGGAAGCCAGCAAGATGCTGCGCACTTACAATATTGCCTGGTGGGGCAATAACTACTACGACGTCAACGAACTGGGCCACATCAGCGTCTGCCCGGATCCGGACGTCCCTGAAGCGCGCGTGGATCTCGCCAAACTGGTGAAAGCCCGTGAAGCTCAGGGCCAGCGTTTGCCTGCACTGTTCTGCTTCCCGCAGATCCTGCAACATCGCCTGCGTTCGATTAACGCCGCGTTCAAGCGCGCGCGTGAATCCTACGGCTATAAAGGCGACTACTTCCTGGTTTACCCCATCAAGGTTAACCAGCACCGCCGCGTGATCGAATCTCTGATCCACTCCGGCGAGCCGCTGGGTCTGGAAGCCGGCTCCAAAGCGGAGCTGATGGCGGTTCTGGCCCATGCGGGCATGACCCGTTCAGTGATCGTCTGTAACGGCTATAAAGACCGTGAATACATTCGTCTGGCGCTGATTGGCGAGAAGATGGGCCACAAGGTCTATCTGGTTATCGAGAAGATGACTGAAATCGCCATCGTGCTGGAAGAGGCCGAGCGTCTGAACGTCGTGCCACGCCTTGGCGTGCGTGCGCGTCTGGCGTCACAGGGTTCCGGCAAATGGCAGTCCTCCGGCGGCGAAAAATCCAAGTTCGGCCTGGCGGCGAACCAGGTGCTGCAGCTGGTAGAAATTCTGCGCGAGCGTGGTCGTCTGGACAGCATTCAGCTGCTGCACTTCCACCTCGGCTCGCAGATGGCCAACATTCGCGACATCGCGACCGGCGTGCGTGAGTCAGCGCGTTTCTACGTTGAGCTGCACAAGCTTGGCGTGAATATTCAGTGCTTCGACGTGGGCGGCGGCCTGGGCGTGGACTACGAAGGGACCCGCTCGCAGTCTGACTGCTCCGTGAACTACGGCCTGAACGAATACGCGAACAACATTATCTGGGCGATCGGCGATGCCTGTGAAGAGAACGGCCTGCCGCACCCGACGGTGATCACCGAATCCGGTCGCGCGGTCACCGCGCACCATACGGTGCTGGTCTCGAACATCATCGGCGTTGAGCGCAGCGAAACCACCGAAGCGACGCCGCCGGCAGACGATGCGCCGCGTTCCCTGCAGAGCATGTGGGAAACCTGGCAGGAGATGCACGAGCCGGGCACGCGTCGTTCCCTGCGCGAATGGCTGCACGACAGCCAGATGGACCTGCACGACATCCACGTGGGGTATTCCTCAGGCACCTTCAGCCTGCAGGAGCGCGCGTGGGCGGAGCAGCTCTATCTGAACATGTGCCATGAAGTGCAGAAACAGCTCGACCCGAGCAACCGTGCGCACCGTCCGATTATCGACGAGCTGCAGGAGCGAATGGCGGATAAGATCTACGTCAACTTCTCGCTGTTCCAGTCGATGCCGGATGCCTGGGGTATCGATCAGCTGTTCCCGGTTCTGCCGCTGGAAGGGCTGAACCACGCCCCGGAACGTCGCGCGGTGCTGCTGGACATCACCTGTGACTCTGACGGCGCAATCGACCACTACGTTGATGGCGACGGTATCGCCACGACGATGCCAATGCCGGAATACGACCCGGAGAACCCGCCAATGCTGGGCTTCTTTATGGTCGGCGCGTATCAGGAGATCCTCGGCAACATGCACAACCTGTTCGGTGATACCGAGGCGGTTGACGTGTTTGTCTTCCCTGACGGCAGCGTGGAAGTTGAGCTGTCTGACGAAGGGGATACTGTGGCGGACATGCTGGAATACGTTCAGCTGGATCCGAAAACCCTGCTGACGCAGTTCCGCGACCAGGTGAAAAACACCGGGCTGGACGATGCGCTGCAGCAGCAGTTCCTGGAAGAGTTTGAAGCGGGTCTGTACGGATATACGTATCTGGAAGACGAATAACGCACGAATGGGGCGTTAAAAAAAGGGTCTGACGAAAGTCAGACCCTTTTGTTTTAGCTGTACTGCTGGTCGGTGAAGGTGATGGTCACCGGGGCATAGATATTAATCGGTCGATCGATTTGCAACGCCTTCCACTGGGGACGCGCGTTCATCGCACCTTTGCTCATGTCGCCGTTCCACTGCTTGTGTTCCGGCGTTTTCGGCATATCCATCCCGGTTTGACCGGTGGACGATCCCGGAGAGAGCTTAACGTCATCGCCTTTGGTGTTGCTGGACGGCGCAACGCCATTGGTCATGTCGCCATTCCACTGCTTGTGCTCCGGCGTTTTCGGCATATCCATCCCGGTTTGACCGGTGGACGACCCCGGAGAGAGCTTGACGTCATCGCCTTTGGTGTTGCTGGACGGCGCAACGCCGTTGGTCATGTCGCCATTCCACTTCCTGTGGTCCGGTGTTTTCGGCATGTCTTTACCGGTTTTAGCCGTCGCGGAGCCCGGAGAAAGCACCGGATAGTAAGTTTCCGGTACGGCCCATTTCTTCACTGGCGTAACCGTTGCGGCCTCTGGTTTTGCTTTTGGCGTCAACGGCTGAGACGCTGACGGCACGACTTTCGGCACGGCTTCACTGTGTGCTGTTTCAGACGCGACGGCCTCTTTATGCACCACCGAAGAGGCGGACGTGGAGGTCGTTGACGCCGTCGTTTTCTCAACCGTCATGTGCTGAGAATCGGACGTGGTGCGCGTCGTCGTTGTCGTGGTCTGCTGCGCTGAGCCCGGCTTAGTCGGCGTACACTTGTGTGGACAGCCGCCACCGCCCGTATGGCTGTCGTCCGGCACCGCTGGCGTATCGCTGTCTGCATCAGCGCCGTTTTTCTTCTTCTTGCGGATGCCCGGATCGGCGAGCGTGTAGGAGATGTTATTTCCTGCTTCTTTCTCATCACGCGTCACGGTCGACATTGCCTCTTTATCGGCGTTGAGTTCACCGTTTACCGCCGCGCTGGTCGTGTCACCCACTGCGATGGTGGATTTCTGCGTTTCGTTGTAGTGAATTTCATCCACGGTATCGACGTAGATGTTCGCAGACGGCACGACGGCCTTTTTGTCCTTCACGCTCAGGCCGATACCGCCGCCGCCGTACAAACCATCCTGCTCAACGTGGTCTTCCAGCGTTTTCGCATTGATATCGCCTGCAACGTTCACCGAGCCCGTACCGTCCTGAGACACCAGGTTGGCCCCGGTCATGTTCAGGTCGCCGCCGGTTTTGACATTCAGTTCGCCCGTGGTATTGATACCGGATTGCTTCGCTGTTTTAGCCGAATCGTAACTCTCGGAGCCTCCGCCCCCGTTTACGGATACGTTAGGGATAACGCCTGTCGACGTGCCCGATATGCCCACCGAGGCGCCCCAGTTACCGCGGCTGCTTTCGGTGTGCTCGGTATCCTGCACGGAGGTGACAGTCATGTCGCCCGCGACATTCACATCGGCCTTCGCAGCATCAATGTTAGCGCCCTTTATGTGCATATCACCGCCCGCGTTCACCGTCACATTTTCGCCGGTGAGGGTACTGTTCTGGTACGACGTCGAGCTGCCGGAACCGTGCTCCGTACTGCCGTTGTAATCGACCGAAACGCCGCCGCTTATGCCGGTAATATCCACGCCTACGCCTGCGGTAATACCGCCTTTGTGTTTGTCGGTTTCACTGGTGTAAGAGGTTGTTGATTTCGCCGCGTTGATGTCCACATCGCCACCCGCATTGATCTCCGTATTCTGCGAGTTCACGTTCACGCCGTTGAGCGTGGTATCGTTGGTCGAATTAATGCTGACGTTTTTAGCATTGATATTGGTGATGTTCTCCGCCGTTGCGGTGCTCGTTTCTTTCGTTTTCGTCGTGTTACCGCCGAAAGTGACGGAGGCGCCAGCAAGATCGTTCAACAGGATGTTGGACACATCGCCCAGCACTTCCGCCGTCGTGGTTCCGCCGTTAATTGACTGACCTTTCTGCGATTTATCAATCAGATTACCGGTTTTGTCGATCGCGTCAGCTACGGCACTGTGGGCCTCACCTGAAATACCGACAAAGCGGTCTTTGTGGGTGGTGGTGGTTTTGGTTTCATCCTCGTATTTGGTGCTGGCGACATCCTGCGCGTTAATGCTGAGCTTATCGCCGGCTGAAAGGTCAGCGCCGCCAATATCCGCCGTTTTTCCTGCATTCACGGAACCGGAATCGGCAAAATTAATGGACGCGTTGGTGTTCTGCTTGCTCTGGGTCGACACGGTATCGGTCGTGTCTTCCATACCCACCCTGAAACCTGCCGTATCGGTGATCGGCGCGCGGCCCGGTTTGTCGCCAACCGCGGAGGTTTCAGAGCTACCGCCCGCGCTGGAGTAGTCGCCAGAGGTGGTATTTTTTGTGGTGCCCTCGTTTTTGCCGTAGGACACTGAGGCGGATTTACCGCCGCCGCTGATTGAGGCATCAGCAATAAACTGACGAGACTGCGTGGTTTGTTCCTGAACGGACACGTTTTCAGAGGTTTTTATCTCAACGTTTTCTGCCGCATTGATGGCGCCGCCGTTGGCGTTAATGCTGCCGCCTTCCATGACCACATTCTTGCCGGCATCAATCTGAACGTTACCGCCAGCCTTAACGGTTGAGCCGATAGCTTCCCCGCTGACCGTTTTGGTGTCGGTGGTGGTATAGCTGGACAGACCGGTGATCTCGGTATCGATGGTACGGGTAGAATCAATCTGATGCAGGTCGTTGAAGGTGACGTCACCTTCGCTTGCCTTCATGGTCACGTCCTGACCTGCCGTAATATCCGCCGCGTTGGAGGTGATAGTTTTCGCTTGCATATTGATACTGCCGCCAGCGGTGACGCCGTCATCGTGCGCATGAATCATCTGCTTGCCGTCTTCGCCGTGGCCGACAGACGCGGTCAGAGTGATGTCGCCTTGTTCAGCCTTCATGTCAATGTCGCCACCGGCGTTCACTGCCGCACCGTTAGAGGCAATGCTGCCCTTTTCCGACGTCATTGAGACGTTATTACCCGCAGAGATGCCGGCATTCGTCGCGTTGCTGATATTTTTGATATCACCCTCGGCCACCAGCGTAACGTCACCCCGGGAGGAGAGGGTACCGTTCACGTTGTTGATGGCGGTGGCATCAACAGACAGGCTATTCCCGGCAGCGATGGACGCTGTGCCATTGCTGATATCACCGGAAGCCAGCTGGCGAAGGGTTTCAGGGCAAAGGTAGACTACCGGTACCAGCACTTCCGTCCCTTTGATGTTCTGGCTCACGAACCAGACGATATCTTGGGTCAGCCCATTGCGCTGCTCTTCGCTCAGGGGTTGGCCCACCACCAGATTCAGATCGCTGTTTTTCGCCGCAATCCCGGCGTTATCCATCAGATTCTGCACCAGCGCATCGCCTTCGAGACCGTCTCGTATCGCAAACATGCTGCCCACGGAGCGGCTGATCTCTCGACGAATCAATTCGGAGATGAAGTAGTTATCCCCAATGACGTTAACGGTCTCGGTGGTGGTGTAATCCACCTTGTCGAAATAGTAGTCAGAGCCGCTGTACTTGCTCTGGTCGATCATTTCCGGGCGCGTTTCGAAAATTGGAATGATGTGGTTGGCCGGGCCGCTGTATTCGGTACCGTTTTTCGCCGCCGCGGAGGCTTTTTTGAATTCGTCAGTGACTTCAAACATCCCCGGCAGGGAGACCAAATCCTTTATGGTCGGCAGCGGGCTAATCCCCATGGCCAGCTCTTCCAGCGTTTTGGTATTGACGGCAACATCATAGCCCGCAATGACCGTATCTACGCTGTAGTCACCCACGTCGATATTCTGAACAGTGGCGTTCTCTCTGATCGTACCCGCGTTCGCCAGGCCGTTATCCAGGGTGCCGCCATTGTGCGTGAAGTTACGACCCGCCGTGATTTCGCCTTTTTCAGACGGCACAAAGTAGATCATATTCTTCTTCAGTGAGTTAGTGCTGGCATCACCGTCGTTGAGACTGTGCCATGCTGCGCTCAGGGTACCGTACTCCTGCGCGTTCCACGTTTCGCCAAACACTTTGCTCATGACATAGCTGAGCTGGGTTGAGGTATTTGCGGCGTCGATCAGGGATTTATAGCTACGATCTCTGTTCGGATCCTCGCTGCCGCTTTTGGTCTCGGGCTCGCCGTCGCCAAAGACGAAATCGAGGTATTGATACAGCGAGCTGAAGGTCAGCGTCGTGTAGTGCTCCGATGCCACCTTCCAGAAGTCGGTCAGCACGATCGGTTCATTGAGCGTGAGGTGCAGATAATCATACATCGATTCCGACGTATATTTTGGCGAGTTCAGAAGATTACCGGTAATGGTGATATCACGTCCCGCCTGGATCAGGCCGCCGGTATTTTTGATCTCTTTGTCCGCGAAGATATCGCGCTGGTTGATATTGATATCTTTGCCCGCGCTGATTTCGCCAAGTTTGTCCATGGCGATATCGGAGCTCAATACCGGAATGTGCAGCACCGTGGTGATGCTGACCTGCGTCATCACGTTATCTACACCGGACCACTGGCCCACTGCGTCCTGCGTTTGGGTTTGCGAAATCGTGCCGCCCGTATAGGTGCTTTGGTTTTCCAGATAGGCTGCATCAATATTAATATTTTGCTCGGAACGAATGATCCCGGCGTAGTTAATCAGGCTTTTCGCGATGAGCGACATGTCGCCCATGCTCAGAATGTTGCCCGTAAAATCGTTAACAAAGGTGCCATTGCGGACATCGATATCCATCTGCCCCAGCGACCAAAGCAGGCTGTTACTGTTGTTCGTCATCCCACCGGCATGGATGTGCATATCCCCGCCCGTCACGACAGACTTGCTGTTGACAAATTTACCGTCTGCCTGCAGCGTCAGGTTGCCAATCACTTCCATCATGGTGTTATTGAACAGGGAGCCTTCGGTGCTCAGCGTCATATCATGACCCGCGCGGATATTACGGGTCATGTCATCCAGGGTGAGGGAATCTTTCACCCTGAGCATTAAATCATGACCCGCTTCGAGGATGCCGCTGGTGTTATTTAGCGTGTCAAGGTTGAGATTCATGTCGTTTCTGGCGACCGTTACGCCAGATTCATGATTATTCAGTTTCGACGCGTTGATCGTGACGTTATTACCGGCGATCAGACCATTTCTTTCGTTGGTGATCGTTCCTCCGGCCACATTAAGGGTGGTGTTATTTGCCCCAGAGATCACTGCCGCGTCAGAGTTGATCACATTGTGAGCGACGTTAAGAGACACGTCGCTTTGCGTCGACACAATCACCGCCTGTTCGGTGTTGGCCAGGTTTTGCGCGTTAATCGTGATGTCGCCGCCCGCCACGATAGTGGACACTGACTGCTGTCCATCATCAGCGGTGATGCTGCCGAGATTGCTCAGCGTGTCGGCAACAATCTCCAGCGGTCCATTAACGGCCTGGATGATGCCCGCCGTGCGGTTTGTCACAACGCCAATGGCGTTCAGGACCGTTTTCATATTGGCGGAGATCACCGCGCTGTCGCTGTTGACGAGGGACTCAACGTCTTCAATCGTCAGATTACGTAGCGCAACCAACACATGATCTTCGCCTTTGTTGGTCAGGTTTTTAACGTTGCGAATGATCAGATCCAGGCCCGCCTGAACCACACCTTCGTTATTCAGGTCGTCAACGTCGTCGATCGCAATGGTCCCGTTGCCGATCATCACGGCGCGGTTGTTCAACGTCTTCACGCCGCTGATATTCAGATCGCCAGCAGAGGCAATCACCGCATCGCTGCTGTTGTTAAGCGTGGTTGCTCCCGCGATGGAGAGAGCGGCATCCGATTTAATCATCGAGGCGCCGCTGTTATTCAGGGTACCTACGTTTCTCAGCGTGGTGTTTTCTGCGCCGAACAGGGTTGCACCTTCAGTGTTATTGAGGGTGTTCACATCGGACAATGACAGCGTGCCGTCAGAAATCACAAAGCTGCCGGTGTTATTGAGCGTGTTGAGATGGGTCAGTTGCAGCGTCTTGCTGGCATACAGCGTGGCGGCGTTCAGGTTATCGATGGCGCTAACGCGATCGAGCGTCAGGCTACCGGCCTGAATCGTTGAGGCGTCGTTAAGCAACGATGCTGCTGAAACGGAGAGGTTTTCTCTTGCCGCGATCAGTGCGTCATGCGTGTTTGCGAGGGTGGAAATTCCGCTGGCATGGACATTTTCGCCCTGGATCAGCCCATCGTTATTGTTTACAGCCAGTGCGCCGTCGCCATTTAGGGTCAGATTCTTTCCGGCAACAATGCTGCCTTTTTGACTATTCAGCAGCGCTTTTTTGACATCAAGCTGCATGTCTGTGCCCGCACTCAGCGTGCCGCCCTGGTTTTTCAGATTCTCGGTGGCGATGGTCAACTTCTCGCTCGCGCTGACGTTGCCGCGGTTACTGACGGTTGCACCGGCCTTACGGGTACTGGCGGAGACATTACGACCTGCAATACGTCCGGTATTGCTGAGGGTGTCACCGCCGGATGTCAGCGTCACATCATGCTTGTTGCTGGCAATGGTGCCGTCGTTGACGATATTACCGTCGGCATCAATAAAGATCAGCGCATCGTTACCGCTCAGGGTACCGCTGTTTGACACATCACCGTTGACGTTAATGCGCACCTCACCGCTATCCGCACCGATATGACCACTGTTGTTAAGGGCGCTGGCGGTCATGACCAGATTGTTATCCGCATAAAGGCGGCCTGCATTGTCAAGATGACCGACAGACAGCGTCTGGGCGTTGCTGGCATAGAGAATGCCATTGTTCTTCATCGAACCTGATGCAATCCGGATATCCCCTGTGGCGCTGACGGAACCCTTGTTTTCAAACGCGCCGGTGAGGTTGAACTGAAGCGTTCCTTTCTTCGCGAGAATAACGCCTTCATTGTTGGTCATGCTGCCCGCAGTGATGTTGATATCACCACTGTTGCTCACGACCTCCGCGTCGGAGACGAGAGTGCTGAATGGCACCTGCTGGCCATTCTGAATGACGACAAAATCGCCATTTTTTAACGTAACGACGCCACCGGAAATGACGGCTCCGTTAGCATCCAGCGCCTTGAGTTTGCCGGAAAGGGTGTACTGCCCGGCAACATTAATCTGAATCGCGGGAACCGCTGTCGTCGCATTGTTTTGCGCGAGGATCGCCGCCGTGTTTTGCAGCAGGGTAGACGCATCAATGCGGATGGTACCGGTACGGGAGATCAGGTCGTTATTCACCGTCAGGCCGGAGAGGGCATGCAGAATAATATTATTCTGCGCTTCGGTGCTCCCGGCGCCGCTGCTGTTTTTATTGAGGGCAATATTGTTGCCGCTGACGGTGACGTTTTTGTCGCTGCGTATGCCCGTCAGCGTCACGTCGCCGTTAGCGCTGATCTCAATATCATCCGTGGCTATGATACTGCCCTGGTGACGGACGCCCGCGCCGGACTCGGTACTGATAAGCTGAATTTTACCGCCGTACATCGACCCCATTGCCCGACCATCAATCGCGACATCCGGTGCGTGTCCGTCACCCGCATTGCGAACGCTATGCACGCGGCTGGAGAGGTCGTAATCGTTCTGGCCCGCAACAACCTTGATATCGGCCTGACCCGCAATTTCACCTTCCAGTTGAGCGCTGCGGCTAACGATGTCGAAGTAAGTCAGCCCTTCGGTAGAAATACCTTGTCCCGTGACAGAAACGTTACCTTTCTCAACCGCAAGTTTATAGTTGCCGTCCTCTTTCATCTGTACCTTACCGGTACTCAGCGTCAGGCTGTTGGCATTAATGGTGGTGGCGCCGTTAACGCTAATGCCGTTTTCGTTGGCAACGATCACGTCCGCTTTTCTGCCAAAGACTTCCATCGTTCCGTTAATATAGGAGGCCTGGGCACCCGTCACTTCACTGATAATGGCTTTTGCTTCATGCTCAAGCTGGGCGTTTTTAACCGTATAGCCCCCGATCTTAGACACGCCATCCTGCATGCTGTTGTTAAAGATCAGACCATTTTTATCAACGTTAAACTGGTCAAATTTATTCAGTGAAACACCTTTCGCATTCGGATCGGTGATATTCACGACTGGCGTGCCGTTAGCCGCCTGGCCCATGGTTGGCCCTTTGCTCTGGCTGGCATCCGGCACCGTCGCGGCTTCGGCATTAGCGGCGAGGATACCCGCTATCGAAATAAAAAGGGGACAAAGGTGTTTATGTAAATTCCCAGCGGTTAGCTTCGTTTTTGAAGTTTTATTATTGCTCATAAAAATTCCTTAAATTAGAAAGTTACTTCCATCTTGTAATAAACGACCGTGTTATCGACGGTATTCTCTTCCAGTGAATCTGGTTTTTTTATAGGCCAGCCCGCGAGGACATATGTTGAGAAATGGCTACCGGTAGCTTTAATTCCGACCGAGCCACCCATCATGAATTGGCTGTCACATACGTTGACACCTTTAGGGCAATTATCTTTGGCAAACCCCAGGTCATAACCTAAATAGGGAATAAGCTGATAAATACCGCCGATGCCAATATCAAAAGGAAACTGCAGCGTATTGGCGATCCAGCCGCCGCTATCAACCAGCAGGCTATCGTCCTTAAATCCGCGCACGGTGAATTCATCGCCCAGCGTTAATTTTGCATCGCTGACCAGGACGTGCGGGGTGTACTGGAACCCGGCGTTGAGTTCATAGACGCCACCCAGACGGCCAGCCTGAAAAAGCGGACGCGTCCAGCTGGCAATGCCGTTGTACTTGACGTAATCAAGGTCAAAACCTTTGAGATCGGCATCGTTTTTCCAGGCAGAACCGAACCAGGGAACCGCCGCCGTCACGCCCACATCGCCATAGAACCAGCCGTTCATCAGGGCACCGACCCACGTTGCGCCTGACGAAATCGCGGTATAGGTTTTAGAGCTGACGTCTATACGGTGGTTTTCAATGCTGTTGTCGCTGTTACGTCTTTCGACTTTTGCCCACCAGCTGGTTTTACCCGTGGCGTTACGGCCCAGCATGCGGCTGATACGCAGTGAAGCGCGGTCTGAATCTCCGTCAGACGCGTAACTGGCGTTATTGCCGGCAAGGGTTTTATCGTAGCTGGATTTGTAATAAAGCGCGTCGAATGACCAGTAACCCAGCGGGATGCTGTAACTCGTTGACCACGCATCCTGATTATCCTGGTTATTTTTCAGGTTATTCCATGAATAATATACGTTGAAAATATCATTGATACCGGCAATGTTTTTAGCGGTTACGCTGCCATAATACTGCTGCCAGCCGTCAGCCTTAATGCCAGAGTTGTTAAGGCCCGCGGCAACGGAAAGGGGGAACTCAGGCTTGTGCAGCAGATTAAGATCGGAATAGCTGTTTACAATCGACGGCTGAATATCAATATTGTCTTTGGGATAAACGCGCAGCAGGTTTTCGACCATCTGATCGATATCCTGCATGTTCAGAATCTTGTCTTTCGCAAAGGGGTAGGCAGTGAACAGGCGCGTGCGTTCACGGAGAGACGGTTCATGCCCGTTAACCTTAAGATTGTTTATTTTCCCCCACAGCACCCGTAGAGAGAGCGTACCCGTTTTGATATTCCCTGGCTCAATACCAATAAGCGTTGTGGCATAACCGCGGGAAATATAAAAATCGGTCAGCTCTTTAACCAGTTCAAATATTTCTGTTCTGCCGAGCATTTTGCCTTCATAGCGATCGATAATCGCCTGACGCAGTGGCGAACCGTCAAACAGGACATCATCAAGAATAACGATATGATTGATCTGAAAGCGCCAGCTCGAGTCGCTGCTGGTCAGGGTTTCTTCTCCGGCTTCACGCAATTTTTTTTGTTGCTGGATTAACCGTTCGTTCCGCTTGGCTTCTTCTATTAATGCCTGGCTGGTTTGTCTTTCGAGACGATCCAGTTCCTGTTTATTTTGCTGGCCGGGAAGTGCCGCCGTAGCGTGAGCCGCAGGAATGAGCGGCACTAATAAAAGCGCATATTTTGAAAAACGCTGAAGCACGAATCTCTCCTTGAAAATTATTGTATAGCCATGGTGTATTGAATTGCGCCGACCACCCTGCCAGCACTTAATGAATTTGCGCGATTAACTTCTGTAGGAACGTAAATCTGAGCCTGATAGTTTTTCGTTACTCGGGATGAAACCGGGAAAACAATGAGTTTCTCAAGAATAAGGGGCGTTGAAACATACGTGCTCGATTTTTCGTAAACCATAATCGCGAAGTTTTGGGCGTAGCCTTCGCCGGTCTCCACCCCCAGAATACCGCTCGATTCTGCGAATTTTGTCCTGAGCATAGAAGAGATAGTTAAGCCAACTTGTTCCGCTTCCGGGCACGTGATGGTAATAGAAAAGTCTTTTTTATCGCCCTGGTAATTTGGTGTGTTCTGGAATGAGGCAATACTGTAGGTCCCTAAATTGACGTTTGTCGACGAGGGATAAATGGAGCATGAACGCGTATTCACTTTAATCGGTACTGATAAATTGATAGTAAGAATACGAAGCTCATCCTCTGGCGTGAGCAAAGGTTTGACTTTTACGTTAACCATTTCACCGGCAGGGATCTCGGTTTCACCCTGATTAATGGTGCCGGTCTGAACAAACTCCAGTAGCACCGTGCTGTTATCGATTGAACAGCTCGGACTACAGGTCACAGGAGAGCCGGAGTTACCCGGCACCCAGGCGTTTCCGGTATTGGCTGGCCATTTCATCCGAATACCAATGCCCGGAATTTCGGTTGCATAGACTTTATCTATCGATGAAGAGAGATAATTTCGGCTGTATGCAGTGTGCCACTGCGTTTGCGTTGATTCATCACAGCTATATTTGATGTTAGGTGCGGTATAGGTTTTAGACCATAATACCGTTCCTGCGGAGCCTTTATCCGCAGGGTTCAGCGTAATGTTGTCTGTGATATTTAACACCTTTTCCACACCGTCGATTCTGCACGCTGAGGCTTTTACTTCAAGGCTAAATATCCATAACAGTGATAATATAAGGAGATAAAGCAGAGTCGTAATGTATTTATTCATTTTCTCTTAAAGGCCTTTGCAGATAATATCTATTGCATCAAAGGAGGTGGCTTTACTCATATTGCGGTTTTTTCTGTTATCAGAAAGGTGATTGACCTCTGCTGAGCACGTATTCATCACCTTATTGCTATTCCATTTAATAACGATCGGCTTGCCAGATTCAGGCAAGGTCAACATTGCCAGGCCACCCTGGCCGACCATACCGAGCGTGGCGTCGCTACCGTCGGTAATGGATGCACCGAAGGGGATCTTCTGCCCGGAGGCATGTGTGAAGCGCACAAAGGTCTGTTGCTTCTGCTGCGTTTCCATTTTGATATGCACGGCGGCACCCGCGGTGGGCACAATGCTCTTACGCGTATCCTCGACGTCGACGCTCATTGATGTACCTTTTGGATCAATGAAGACATCGTTGTATCGGTAAGGCGTCAGATAGCCGACAATGCCATAGCCGTTATCTTTAATGACCGCATTTGAATCAGGGTAAACTCTTGCCCCTTCAGCGCCTTTGGCCTCGATTACGCCAATGGTGTCGCCTAACGTTGGGGTCAAATTGATGCCGCCACGGTGCACAACCACGCCACCGTTCATATTCAGACCGCCCATGAAGCTGTGGAGGGACTGGCTGAACGCGACGCCGCCGGAAGCGCTATCGCCCACGTAAGAAAGGTTGGTACCGAAGTTGGTTTCCGGCCTGCTGGACTCGCTGAAGTAGCCGCTGAAGCCATACTGTGAGCGCTCGCCAGCCGAGCCGCTGAGCGAGGTGCGGATGGTGGCCTCATCGCTGTTGTAGCTAAAGTTCGCCCCCAGGCGGGCTTGTTTTTCATAACGATGGCCAAGCGGCATGGATACGCTCAGGTAGATCGTATCGTCATGACCACCGTCTTCATTATTGGTTCGGCCAAGTGAAATACCCCAGGTCGACGTGCCAAACCGGTTGTTGTATCCCAGCGCGTAGTTGGATTTTTCCGTGCGGCCCAGTTCATCGTTCCAGACGTTGCCGATGAAACCACTGACGTAAAAACTTCCCCAGCCCGCAGGCAGCATCTGGTTGATGTTTGCTTCCAGGCGTTCACGGTAGCGCTCGGGTAAATATCGGTCGTTACCGTGCTCCAGCGCCTGCTTCACGCTGACGGCATCCGCCAGCGAGTAGTAATCTTTACTGGAGTAGCGGTAACCTACCAGGCTGAAGTTTGTACCGGTTTCTGAAAGGTTTTTAGCAAGACTGATTCGCAGGGACATGTCACACAGTGAACCGCAGTCATCGCTCCCCATACCTGTGTTAAAGTTCGTATAAGAGCGGGTAACGTCCAGACCTAATGCCCCGAGCGGGGTATTGATGGCCACACCACCCAGCAGGGCGTTGTAATCGCCATCAAACGCGGTTTGCGCACCTACGTACCCCGTCAGATTATTCAGCAGACCGTACTGAAGCGTGCCCTCGGTCATCCATGGCGCATCGGCAAGATACGTATTACGCATTTCCCCCGACGAGAGCGAATAGCGGAAGTAACCTTCGCGCAGCAGCTGCGGAACGCTGGAGTAGGGGACCGTAAAGGTGTTGATGGTGCCATCCGTCTCTTTGACGGTGACCTCCAGATCGCCGTTGTAGCCTGTTGCATAGAGATCGCTGATGGCAAACTCACCCGGCGGCACCACTTTTTCGTAGAGGGTGCTGCCGGACTGCTTGATGGTGACTGTGGCGTTGCTGTTGGCAAAACCCCGTACAACAGGCGCGTAGTAGCGCACGGAGTCCGGCAGCATGCGATCGTCGGTGGCAAGCCTTGCGCCGCGAATGGCCGTTGTATCAAACATCTCCCCGCTGGTGTTGAGATCGCCCAGCACCACTTCAGACTGCAATGCTGCAATCCCCCGGCTGGCAAATGCCTGCAGATGATCGACCCCCTCATCGTCAATATCATTGCCGAGGTTCAGAGTGTCATAGGTCACAAAACGCCACGCCCCGAGGGTCATCGCCGTTTGCAGGTTACCAAAGAGATAGTTGCTGGTTTCGCCCAACTCACGGTTGCGCGTGCTTGAACCACTCAGCGCATAGGAGGCCATGAGGGTAGGTTCACCGTCGTCCCATAGCTCAGGGCTGATGTATCCCTCCGGCGTATTAAGCAGCATCGCCTGCGGGACGGTGACGTCCAGACGCTCATCATCCTGGTTGTAGGTCACGGTTGCGCCGGGCACAAGCGTTTCAAGGATCAGGCAGCCGCCCGTCTTCCAGTTTTCCGGCAGTTTGCGGGTGTCGACGTCAAAGCGGATAATCATTTCCGGCGTCATGCAGGCATTTACGCCCTGCTTATTTTTTGCCGGAATAAATGAAATGGGCCAGGTGCCTAATTTCCGCAGGTTACTAAATACTTCCAGTTTGTAATCTCCGGGCTGGATTTTATCTACCCCGTCGAACTGGCTAAGGTCTAACCCACTGTTATAGAAATTCATAAAGCCGCGAGAAAAGTTTACCGCTTTTTTCTCTGCTTCGGCGTTAGCCTGGCCTGAAACGCACAATGCCAGAATAATGATCTGGCCAAGGGTACTTTTCGCTTTTTTGAGAAGCCTGTATTTATTATGGCGTGCTGACATTTAACCTTCCCAAAGGTAGAACGTATAAAATATTAAAAGTTATAAGTGCGCTTAATATATGCGCCTAAATCAGTGATATAGTTGTATTTAAATATGCCGCGTCCGCTCACTGCGCTGACCTGCGGAAAGTGATAAACCAGCGTTCCATAAGGGACAATCATGTCACCCGGGATCTCGATGTCTTTATTGTCGGCATTCGTCAGCCAGACGCTGGTCATGCTCACGTGGAAAGGTGAGTTATTGGTTCCCACCACGTCGTAGCCTTTTGCCGCTTTACGCAATTCCCACTTCAGATCGTCGCCCGCCTGCATGGGATTGCCCTTCAGGCCCGCTGGGCGATAGAAAAATTTGATCATTGTGCGGAACGCCATTTTTATCTGGTTCTGATCCGCCTCTTCAGGCAG
Source organism: Enterobacter quasiroggenkampii (assembly GCF_043972695.1). Classification (NCBI taxonomy): domain Bacteria; kingdom Pseudomonadati; phylum Pseudomonadota; class Gammaproteobacteria; order Enterobacterales; family Enterobacteriaceae; genus Enterobacter; species Enterobacter quasiroggenkampii. The sequence continues at coordinate 4,468,875 of NZ_CP143745.1, read as the reverse complement.
TTCTGGTGGAATATCCAGCACGTTTAGCCAGAGCAGCGTTTCGCGATCTTTCGGGTATTTTCCTGCGGCTTCCGCTGTCTGGAAGATACGGAAAACTTTCCCTTTTTGACCGTTAACGCGCGCAGCGGGAGGGTTGATAAAGAACGGAAGGTTTTCCTTCTCTGTTCCATCGGTTTTATCGGTGCTGGAAAGCCATACCTGCACCAGCTCCGGGTTTTTGCTGAGGTTATTCACGCGAACGGTTTGTTCACTCTCGTTTGCATTGAATGCCACGCGAGTCGTTAAAATTTGTATAGTGGCGTTGGCGCAGGGGAACCACGTCAATGTCACCATTAACATCACTTTGAAAATATTACTGACCATCAGGCTCAACGTTCCTAAATGTGGCAGGGAAAGCAGTGGGATAAATCCCACTGCTTAGAGGTATTACTGGTACTTAATGGAATAAACGACGTCAGTAGTGACTTTACCGGCCGTCGCCGCACCGCCGGTGGCAACGTATTGCGCCCAGTAGTCGAAGCGAGCGGTATTACCTGTAATGGTCGCTGTTTTCGGGCTGTTGTTTGCGGTGTTCAGGTTCATAACCGCTTTGCTGGAATCTAACAGACCGATTTCAACTTTATCGGCACCGCCCGTCGTGACGGTGTTTCTCAGGTTACCGGTGGTGGCGTTGATATTGGTGCTCTGTGCCAGTTCGAAGAAGACGCTGGCGACTTTGTTGTTGGTGCAATTTGCACCGCTCAGTTTAATGAAGAATGGCGTGTCACCCGCGCGTTGACCAGCTGTTGCCAGCGCGGTGGTGCTGACGCTTGGCAGATGCACGGTGAAATCAGGAGAGGTAGATTCACCCTGTGCATCACCGCCTGTAATAGCACAGGTTGCGTCACTGATAGTACCGTCAAAGGTAATCGTGCCATCTTCTGCCGCTGCTGCAGAACCCGCTCCCGCCAGAATGGTAAAAAGACCAATTTTTAAATATTTGTTCATAAGTAATTCCATTTAGAAATAAATTTTAATAAAGCGGCGGGATTGTAGGGAGTAAAAAAAGAGAAAACTACACGCTATAACTAAATAAAATCCGAATTCGGACTATCTCATGCTGTTTATGTATGTATGAATGTGTTATGGAAAGGCTTTACTCTTGAATTATAAAGGGTGAGCCCGTAATGGGAGCATTTAAATATTCATTGGGGAAATATTAAGAATGTAAAGATTATAATATTTTTATGGCTATTGTTTTATTCGATGAATGGTAAGGGTTGGCTATATAATTTGTATTTATGAGTCGCTTGAATTTAATGGAGTCAGGCGCTATTCTTAGCGCCATACAGCATTACGATATGAAAAGATCCCTTCCTCGTCGGGCTTAACGACGCGGAAGGGATTTTTTTTCACCTTTAGCAACGATCGTCTATCTATGATACGAGGACAGGACATGAGCACTTTAGGTCATCAGTACGATAACTCTCTGGTATCTAACGCGTTTGGTTTTTTACGCCTTCCGATGAACTTCCAGCCGTACGACAGTGACGCGGACTGGGTGATCACTGGCGTGCCGTTCGACATGGCAACGTCAGGCCGTGCGGGTGGGCGTCATGGCCCGGCAGCGATCCGTCAGGTTTCCACTAACCTGGCCTGGGAGCACAACCGTTTCCCGTGGAACTTCGACATGCGCGAGCGCCTGAACGTGGTGGACTGCGGTGACCTGGTGTATGCCTTTGGTGATGCGCGTGAGATGAGCGAAAAGCTGCAGGCCCACGCCGAGAAGTTGCTGGCTGCCGGTAAGCGCATGCTCTCCTTCGGCGGCGACCACTTCGTGACCCTGCCGCTGCTGCGCGCCCACGCGAAGCACTTCGGTAAAATGGCGCTGGTACACTTTGATGCGCATACCGACACCTACGCCAACGGCTGTGAGTTTGACCACGGCACCATGTTCTTTACCGCGCCGAACGAAGGTCTGATCGACCCGAACCACTCCGTGCAGATCGGTATTCGCACTGAGTTCGACAAAGATAACGGCTTCACCGTGCTGGATGCGGGTCAGGTTAACGACCGCGGCGTGGATGACATCCTCGCGCAGGTGAAGCAGATCGTGGGTGATATGCCCGTGTATCTGACCTTCGACATCGACTGCCTCGATCCGGCATTTGCACCGGGTACCGGTACCCCGGTAATCGGCGGCCTGACCTCAGACCGCGCCATCAAGCTGGTGCGCGGCCTGAAGGATCTCAACATTGTCGGGATGGACGTGGTGGAAGTGGCGCCTGCGTATGACCAGTCCGAGATCACTGCGCTGGCCGCAGCGACCCTGGCACTGGAAATGCTCTACATCCAGGCAGCCAAAAAAGGCGAATAAGCCTCTTCTGGCGTAAAAAACCTCTCCCTGGAGAGGTTTTTTATTGCCTTTAGAACACGTTAAACGGGTATTCCACGTAAGCGCGGATCTCGTCCCCGCCCACGTTATAGTCGCTGGCGTTGCTGGAGACGCGCAGCACGGAATAGCGCAGTTTCAGTTTCAGATCCTTCGCCGGGCCATCCTGCACCTGGTACTGGATCTGGTTAAACCACTCGTGCTCTTTGCCGTTGCTGGTTTCCGCGGTTTTGATGTTGTCCCCGCGCACGTAGGCGGTGGTCCAGCTCAGACCCGGCAGGCCAAGGCCGCCAAAGTCCAGACCGTAGGATGCCTGCCAGGAACGTTCATCTTCGCCGTTAAAATCAGACCAGTAGGAGTTTGCCAGCCAGATGGTGTTACCGCCATCACCTACGCCGCCCTGGTCGCGGTAGCCGCCGTAGTTGTAGCCGGTGCTGCCGCTGCTCTGCTGGTACGCCACTTTGAACGTGTGAATATCCCAGATGTAGCTCGCCGCCAGGCTCCAGATAGCGTTGCTGCGGCCCGTATCGAGGCTGTCCGCGTAACTCTGATCGAGACGGGAGTTATAGCCGTTGAAGTCGAGCACCAGCTGCTGCCCGGTGCTGAACGGCTGTTTGAAGTTCAGGCCCAGATACTGCTTGTTCATCACCTCTTCATTGTGAGAGGCGTAAAACGCGCCGCTGAACTGATCGTTGAACTGGTAGCTCGCGCCGCCGAAGGAGAGGCTCTTCAGCCCGCTGTCGTGGCGGTCGTCACTTTTACGCTGCTCGTCGGTGAAATAACCGGCGTTGATTTCCAGACCGTCGATCTCTTTTGAGGTCAGCATGGTGCCGGTGTAGCTTTCAAAGAGCAGGCGAGAGCTGTCGGCATTGACGATGGGCAGCTCAGGACGCTGATTCCCGTAGCTCAGTACGGTATTCGAGATGCGCATTTTGGCGGTTGCGCCAAACTTTGCCAGATCGGATTTTGCCCGGCCGTCGTCTTCCTGCTTAAAGAAGTCGATGCCGCCTGCGCCGCTCTTGCCGCGACCGCCGTCCAGGCGCACGCCGTATTGAGCAATACCGTCCACACCAAAGCCCACCAGCCCTTCGGTATAGCCGGATGCAAACGTGGCGATGATCCCCTGACCCCATTCGGCTTTATCCTGCTGGCCCTGATGATAATCACGGCTGATATACGCATTGCGTAAAAACAGGTCCAGATGGCTGTCGTCAATAAAACCCTGGCTGTCGGATTGCTGGCTTGCAGCGGCAGGTAATGCGGAAAATAAACTTAAAGCAATTAATGATAATTCTTTTTTCACGGAGGGAACGTCTCTGTCTGGATATATTAATTGAATAACTGCAGGGGGGATAATTACCGGAAAAAGTGACCTTTGCAATAATTATGTGACCAGACGTTTCAATGTAACAGGGTAGATTTGGCGGGGCTTTCAGGGGTGTTATCGATACGTGCTGTTAAGTTAACAATTCATGCGAAATAAAAAGGAGGCAAAACTGCCTCCTTCTGAAATTATTTAATTCCGTCTGCGGCCATACGGTCGCGAATATGCTGTGCGCGCTCTTCTGAGGCAGGGTGATCGTCAAACATAGAGCTTTGACGTCCTGCTTCCAGTTTGGCCAGTTTTTCAAAGCTGGTGGCTAAACCGGATGGATTAATGCCGCGTTTGCGCAACAGATCGTAGGAGTAGTCATCCGCTTCGGACTCCTGACGCTGGGAGAACTGGGAGTTCACCAGTTTTTCACCCACGTCGCCAAGCTGTGACTGGGACAGGCTGCCAACGATACCGCCTGCTGAGGCCGCCGCTGCGCGGATGGCATTGGTGCCTAAGGCAACCTGCATCCCTTTCTTCACGTGGCCCAGCGCAACGTGGCCCATTTCATGGCCGATGACCGCTTCCACTTCGTTGTCGGTCATCATATCCATCAGGCCGCTGTAAACGCGGATACAGCCGTTCGCCATCGCGAAGGCGTTGACGTCTTTCGCCATGTAAACCTTGTAGTTCACCGGCTGGCCGTTGATGTTATCGCCCAGCGCGGAAGCAATCTTATTCAGACGCTGCGTGTAGGTACTGTTAGCCGGCGCAAGCGTGGCTTTTCCGTCCATATCTTTACAGGCCTGGTCGCTCAGCGCTTTTACCTGCGCATCGCTCAGGGAATAGGCCTGAAAGGCCTCTGCGCCTGAGGTCATCAGGCCGTTAGAATCCATATTCTGACAGCCGCTCAGCAGGAGCGTTGTACCCAGGGCCAGCACTATTGCACGCATTTTCATGAGGTTGCTTCCGTACTCGTTAATCTGAATAAAATCCGAAAAGTGCACCGTCAGCGAAGCCGGTGTCGCGCTAAGTATAAGGAATATCTACAGGGCCGGGCGAGTAGATTGCGCAACATGCGAGCATGATCCAGAGATTTCTTAAGCTGCAAAAGAATGGTCCATGTACATGGCATGCCGCTTGGGTTACATTGTTGGCACTTTTTTCCGGCGTAGCCCAAAACGCGCTGTCGTCAAGGGCATGGCCTTTAACAGTCCGATCTGGAGTTAAAATGTCCTCACGTAAAGAGCTTGCTAATGCTATTCGTGCGCTGAGCATGGACGCAGTACAGAAAGCCAAATCCGGCCACCCTGGGGCCCCTATGGGTATGGCTGATATCGCCGAAGTCCTGTGGCGCGATTTCCTGAACCACAACCCGCAGAACCCGTCATGGGCTGACCGCGACCGTTTCGTACTGTCTAACGGCCACGGCTCTATGCTGATCTATAGCCTGCTGCACCTCACCGGCTACGATCTGCCTATCGAAGAGCTGAAAAACTTCCGTCAGCTGCACTCCAAAACTCCAGGTCACCCGGAAGTGGGCTACACCGCTGGCGTAGAAACCACCACCGGCCCGCTGGGTCAGGGTATTGCTAACGCTGTGGGTATGGCGATCGCTGAGAAGACCCTGGCGGCGCAGTTCAACCGTCCTGGCCACGACATCGTTGACCACTTCACCTACGCGTTCATGGGCGATGGCTGCATGATGGAAGGCATTTCTCACGAAGTGTGCTCCCTGGCAGGTACCCTGAAGCTGGGTAAACTGGTTGCGTTCTATGACGACAACGGTATCTCCATCGACGGTCACGTTGAAGGCTGGTTCACTGACGACACCGCTAAACGTTTCGAAGCTTACGGCTGGCACGTTGTGCGTGGCGTTGATGGCCACGATGCTGACTCGATTAAACGTGCAGTAGAAGAAGCGCGCGCTGTGACGGACAAACCGTCCCTGCTGATGTGCAAAACCATCATCGGCTTCGGTTCTCCGAACAAAGCGGGTACGCACGACTCCCACGGCGCGCCGCTGGGCGACGCGGAAATCGCACTGACCCGCGAAGCGCTGGGCTGGAAATACCCTGCATTCGAAATCCCATCTGAGATCTATGCTCAGTGGGATGCAAAAGAAGTAGGCCAGGCGAAAGAAGCGGCGTGGAACGAGAAGTTCGCGGCTTACGCGAAAGCCTTCCCACAGGAAGCGGCTGAATTCACCCGTCGTATGAAAGGTGAAATGCCGTCTGACTTCGACGCGAAAGCGAACGAGTTCATCGCTAAGCTGCAGGCGAACCCGTCTAAAATCGCGAGCCGTAAAGCGTCTCAGAATGCCATTGAAGCGTTCGGTCCTCTGCTGCCTGAATTCCTCGGCGGCTCCGCTGATCTGGCGCCATCTAACCTGACCCTGTGGTCCGGTTCTAAGCCAATCAACGAAGACACTGCCGGTAACTACATCCATTACGGTGTACGTGAATTCGGTATGACTGCGATTGCCAACGGTATCTCCCTGCACGGTGGTTTCCTGCCGTACACCTCTACCTTCCTGATGTTCGTTGAATATGCGCGTAACGCCGTGCGTATGGCGGCGCTGATGAAACAGCGTCAGGTGATGGTTTACACCCACGACTCCATCGGTCTGGGCGAAGACGGTCCAACTCACCAGCCGGTAGAGCAGGTGGCTTCTCTGCGCGTGACCCCGAACATGAGCACATGGCGTCCATGTGACCAGGTTGAATCCGCGGTAGCGTGGAAATACGGCGTTGAGCGTCAGGACGGTCCTACCGCGCTGATCCTCTCCCGTCAGAACCTGGCACAGCAGGAGCGTACGCCAGAGCAGCTGGCGAACATCGCTCGCGGTGGTTACGTGCTGAAAGATTGCGCGGGCCAGCCAGAGCTGATCTTCATCGCTACCGGTTCTGAAGTCGAACTGGCTGTTGCCGCATGGGAAAAACTGACTGCCGAAGGCGTGAAGGCGCGCGTGGTCTCCATGCCGTCTACCGACGCGTTCGATAAGCAGGATGCCGCTTACCGTGAATCCGTACTGCCTAAAGCGGTTTCCGCTCGCGTGGCAGTGGAAGCGGGTATCGCTGACTACTGGTTCAAATACGTGGGCCTGAACGGCGCTATCGTCGGCATGACCACCTTCGGTGAGTCTGCTCCGGCAGAGCAGCTGTTCGAAGAGTTCGGCTTCACCGTTGAGAACGTTATCGCGAAAGCGAAAGAACTGCTGTAATCGCCGTTTTGCCCGGTGGCGCTACGCTTACCGGGTCTACAAATGGCTCGAAAGTAGGCCGGGTAAGCGCTAGCGCGCCACCCGGCTTTTTTTGCGTCATTATTCCACCGAAAATGTGACGCAAGTCATATAGCTCGCTTATTCATCTGGACAGACATTCCTTTTATTCCCCGATTCGCTTATTCTTGCTGAAGCGTTTCAGTCGATTAAATGTTCGACAATTGACCAATCAATCGCAGTTTGTGACAGCAAGGATTCCCCTTCGGGCGTAGCTGGATTACTCTTTCAGCCACCTCACACTCAGGGATTGCTTTGCAGGAGATCTATGACCGTACGCGTAGCGATTAATGGCTTCGGTCGCATCGGGCGTAATGTGGTTCGTGCTTTGTATGAATCCGGACGTCGGGCGGAAATAACCGTGGTGGCAATCAATGAACTGGCGGATGCTGCGGGCATGGCGCATTTATTGAAGTATGACACCAGCCACGGACGCTTTGCCTGGGATGTGCGCCAGGAAAGAGATCAGCTTTTTGTGGGTGATGACGCGATTCGTGTGCTGCATGAGAACAGCATCTCCGGGCTACCCTGGCGTGAACTGGGTGTGGATGTCGTACTTGACTGTACCGGTGTGTATGGCAATCGCGAACATGGCGAAGCGCATCTGACAGCCGGCGCGAAAAAAGTTCTGTTTTCTCATCCCGGCAGTAACGACCTCGACGCGACGGTCGTGTTTGGCGTCAACCAGCATGAGCTGCAGGCCGAACACCGCATTGTTTCCAACGCCTCCTGTACCACCAACTGCATTATTCCGGTCATCAAATTGTTAGACGATGCGTATGGCATTGAGTCCGGCACCGTGACCACGATTCACTCCGCCATGCACGATCAGCAGGTCATTGACGCTTACCACCCGGATTTACGGCGCACGCGTGCAGCGAGCCAGTCAATCATTCCGGTGGATACGAAACTGGCGGCAGGGATCACCCGAATTTTTCCGCAGTTCAATGACCGTTTTGAAGCGATTGCCGTGCGCGTCCCAACAATCAACGTCACCGCAATCGACCTTAGCGTAACGGTGAAAAAACCGGTAAAAGCCTGTGAAGTCAACCTGTTGCTGCAAAAAGCGGCACAGGGGGCATTTCATGGTATAGTTGACTATACGGAATTACCGTTGGTCTCAGTAGATTTTAACCACGACCCGCACAGCGCCATCGTCGATGGCACGCAAACGAGGGTTAGTGGCGCACACCTTATCAAGACGCTGGTCTGGTGTGATAACGAATGGGGCTTTGCTAACCGAATGCTCGACACCACGTTAGCAATGGCTGCTCAAGGTTTCAGGTAAGACGCATCGTGCGTCTGCAAAACTTTAAGAATCAACGAGAGGATTCACCATGTCTGTAATTAAGATGACCGATCTGGATCTGGCTGGTAAACGCGTTTTCATCCGTGCCGATCTGAACGTACCGGTTAAAGATGGCAAAGTGACCAGCGACGCGCGTATCCGTGCATCTCTGCCAACCATCGAGCTGGCTCTGAAGCAGGGCGCTAAAGTGATGGTCACCTCCCACCTGGGTCGTCCAACTGAAGGCGAGTACAACGAAGAGTTCTCTCTGCTGCCAGTGGTTAATTACCTGAAAGACAAACTGTCCAACCCGGTTCGCCTGGTGAAAGATTACCTGGACGGCGTTGACGTTGCAGCCGGTGAACTGGTTGTTCTGGAAAACGTTCGCTTCAACAAAGGCGAGAAGAAAGACGACGAAACCCTTTCCAAAAAATACGCTGCACTGTGCGACGTGTTCGTGATGGATGCCTTCGGTACGGCGCACCGTGCTCAGGCGTCTACCCACGGTATCGGTAAATTCGCAGACGTTGCGTGTGCCGGTCCTCTGCTGGCTGACGAACTGGAAGCGCTGGGTAAAGCGCTGAAAGAACCTGCTCGTCCGATGGTCGCTATCGTTGGTGGTTCTAAAGTTTCTACCAAACTGACCGTTCTGGATTCCCTGTCTAAAATCGCTGACCAGCTGATCGTTGGTGGTGGTATCGCGAACACCTTCGTTGCCGCTCAGGGCCACAACGTGGGTAAATCCCTGTACGAAGCAGACCTGGTTGACGAAGCCAAACGCCTGCTGGGTACCTGTGATATCCCGGTTCCAACTGACGTTCGCGTCGCGACCGAGTTCTCCGAAACCGCAACCGCGACTCTGAAGTCTGTAAACGACATCAAAGACGAAGAGCAGATTCTGGATCTGGGCGACGTTTCTGCACAGAAACTGGCTGAAATCCTCAAAAACGCAAAAACTATCCTGTGGAACGGTCCGGTTGGCGTGTTCGAATTCCCGAACTTCCGCAAAGGGACTGAAATCGTTGCTAACGCTATCGCAGACAGCGAAGCGTTCTCTATCGCAGGCGGTGGTGACACCCTGGCAGCAATCGACCTGTTCGGTATCGCTGACAAGATCTCCTACATCTCCACTGGTGGCGGCGCATTCCTCGAATTCGTGGAAGGCAAAGTACTGCCAGCAGTAGCAATGCTCGAAGAGCGCGCTAAGAAGTAAGCCATTCAAGGGCAGGGAAACCTGCCCAATTTTCAGCGCGCTTTTAAGAGCTCGCACCTTTTCTAACGGCCGAAGATACAGGACTAAGCAACATGTCTAAAATTTTTGATTTCGTAAAACCTGGCGTTATCACTGGTGATGACGTACAGAAAGTGTTCCAGGTAGCTAAAGAAAACAACTTCGCTCTGCCAGCAGTTAACTGCGTGGGTACCGACTCCATCAACGCCGTACTGGAAACCGCTGCAAAAGTTAAAGCACCGGTTATCGTTCAGTTCTCTAACGGCGGCGCTGCGTTCATCGCAGGTAAAGGCGTGAAAACTGACATTCCTCAGGGTGCTGCAATCCTGGGCGCTATCTCTGGTGCGCACCACGTTCACCAGATGGCTGAGCACTACGGTGTTCCAGTTATCCTGCACACTGACCACTGCGCGAAGAAACTGCTGCCGTGGATCGACGGTCTGCTGGACGCGGGTGAAAAACACTTCGCGGCAACCGGTAAGCCACTGTTCTCTTCTCACATGATCGACCTGTCTGAAGAGTCACTGCACGAAAACATCGAAATCTGCTCTAAGTACCTGGCGCGCATGGCCAAAATGGACATGACCCTGGAAATCGAACTGGGTTGCACCGGCGGTGAAGAAGACGGCGTGGACAACAGCCACATGGACGCTTCTGCACTGTACACCCAGCCAGAAGACGTTGATTACGCTTACACCGAGCTGAGCAAAATCAGCCCACGCTTCACCATCGCAGCGTCCTTCGGTAACGTACACGGCGTTTACAAACCAGGTAACGTGGTTCTGACCCCAACCATCCTGCGTGATTCTCAGGAATACGTTTCCAAGAAACACAACCTGCCGCACAACAGCCTGAACTTCGTCTTCCACGGCGGTTCCGGTTCTTCTGCTCAGGAAATCAAAGACTCCGTAAGCTACGGCGTTGTGAAAATGAACATCGATACCGACACCCAGTGGGCAACCTGGGACGGTATCCTGCAGTACTACAAAGCGAACGAAGCTTACCTGCAGGGCCAGCTGGGCAACCCGAAAGGCGAAGACCAGCCAAACAAGAAATACTACGATCCACGCGTATGGCTGCGCGCAGCGCAGACGTCCATGGTGACCCGTCTGGAGCAGGCTTTCAAAGAACTGAACGCGATCGACGTTCTGTAATTTGAGCTGCTAACAGCATCAGAAGGCCCGCAAATGCGGGCCTTTTTTTATGCTTTTTCAATACCCTGCCAGACCTGCTTTTGTGATCTGTTTGGCAAAACCAGTGCTTTTTGTTTACCCTTTACAGACCTGCCTGTCTCCATGGGGGATGGATTTTGTGTTTTGGTTTAACAAAAGGAAGAATAAATGGAACAACTCGATGTTGTAGACAGCATCAATAACGCCGGTAACTGGCTGGTGCGCAACCAGGCCCTGCTGCTGAGCTATGCCGTGAACATCGTCGCGGCGATTGCCATCATCATCGTCGGGATGATCGTGGCGCGTATTGTCTCGAATACGGTTAACCGCGTGATGCTGGCCCGTCACATTGACGCCACGGTGGCTGACTTCCTCTCCGCACTGGTGCGTTACGGCATTATCGCCTTTACGCTGATTGCGGCGCTGGGCCGTGTTGGGGTGCAAACCGCCTCTGTCATCGCCGTTCTCGGTGCCGCCGGTCTGGCTATTGGTCTGGCGCTGCAGGGCTCGCTTTCAAACCTGGCGGCAGGCGTTCTGCTGGTGACCTTCCGTCCGTTCCGCTCCGGCGAGTACGTTGACCTTGGCGGCATTGCCGGAACCGTGCTGCAGGTACAAATTTTCTCAACGACCATGCGCACCGTCGATGGCCGCATCGTGGTCGTGCCGAACGGGAAAATTATCGCGGGCAACATCATCAACTTCTCCCGTGAGCCGGTGCGTCGTAACGAACTGATTATTAGCGTGGCATACGACTCCGATATCGATCAGGTGAAGTCGCTGATTACCAACATCATTGCTTCAGACGACCGTATCCTGAAAGACAAAGAGCAGACGGTTCGCCTGAATGAACTCGGCGCTTCCTCCATTAACTTTGTGGTGCGTATCTGGAGCAAAAGCAGCGATCTGCAAAACGTGTACTGGGACGTGCTGGAGCGCATTAAGCGCGACTTCGACGCCAACGGCATCAGCTTCCCGTACCCGCAGATGGACGTAAACGTCAAAAAAGTCAAAGAAGCAGAATAACGTCACCCGTAGGCCCGGTAAGCGCTAGCGCCACCGGGCTTTATTTTTATAAGCTCCGCTAATACCCAATTAATATTATCCATTTCCTCTTATGTAATTCGCGCAGTATAGTCGGCTTCCAGAACAACACTGCGAGAAAATCGTCATGCTATCTTATTATTTTCAAGGGCTTGCCTTAGGTGCAGCCATGATCCTTCCCCTCGGCCCGCAAAATGCGTTCGTGATGAATCAGGGCATCCGCCGCCAGTACCATCTGATGATTGCCCTGCTGTGCGCGGTAAGCGATTTACTGCTGATCTGCGCCGGGATTTTTGGCGGCAGCGCGCTGCTGATGCAGTCTCCGTGGCTGCTGGCGCTGGTCACCTGGGGCGGCGTGGCGTTTCTGCTCTGGTACGGATTCGGCGCCCTAAAAACGGCGATGAGCAGCAACCTCGAGCTGGCGAGCGCGGAGGTCATGAAGCAGGGCCGCTGGAAGATTATCGTCACCATGCTGGCAGTGACCTGGCTAAACCCTCATGTCTATCTCGACACCTTCGTCGTGCTGGGCAGCCTGGGCGGTCAACTGGACGTTGAACCGAAACGCTGGTTTGCGCTCGGCACGGTCAGCGCCTCTTTCCTGTGGTTCTTCGGTCTCGCCATTCTGGCGGCATGGCTGGCGCCCCGCCTGCGTACGGCCAAAGCCCAGCGCATCATTAATACCCTGGTCGGCCTGGTGATGTGGTTTATCGCTTTCCAGCTGGCGAAAGAGGGGATTCATCATGTCCAGGAATTGTTCAACTAATCCTTGTCTTATGGACAACTGAACAAGACCCGCTAAGCTTGCTGGCATGCGCCCTGTTAATGGGCACTCTTCGCAACATGGAGGAATGACAGTGAAGTTTAAAGTGATGGCCCTGGCGGCATTAGTAAGTTTCGGTGCGGTGTCGGTGCAGGCAAGCGAATTGCCGGATGGCCCGCACATCGTCACGTCAGGCACCGCAAGCGTGGACGCGGTACCCGATGTTGCAACCCTGGCAATTGAGGTGAATGTGGCGGCGAAAGATGCGGCGACGGCCAAGAAGCAGGCTGACGATCGCGTTGCGCAATACCTCTCTTTCCTCGAGCAGAACGGTGTCGGTAAAAAAGATATCAACTCTGCGAACCTGCGTACTCAACCCGATTACGACTACCAGAATGGCAAAAGCATCCTGAAAGGCTACCGTGCCGTGCGTACCGTTGAAGTGACCGTGCGTCAGCTGGATAAGCTTAACTCGCTGCTGGACGGTGCGCTGAAGGCGGGCCTGAACGAGATCCGTTCCGTGTCGCTGGGCGTTGCGCAACCGGAGAAATACAAAGACGAAGCGCGTAAAGCGGCGATTGATGATGCCATTCACCAGGCGGAACAGCTGGCTTCTGGCTTTAAGAGCAAGCTCGGTCCGGTTTACAGCGTGCGTTACCACGTCTCTAACTACCAGCCAAGCCCGATGGTTCGTATGATGAAGGCTGATGCCGCCCCGGTGTCCGCTCAGGAAACTTACGAGCAGCCAACCATTCAGTTCGACGATCAGGTGGATGTGGTCTTCCAGCTGGAACCCGTTGCAGCACAGCCGAAACCGGCTCAGTAATCTGTAGGCCGGGTAAGGCGTAGCCGCCACCCGGCTTTTCTTTTTAATCCTGTCTCAATACTTTATGCCCGTACGCCAGCAGCGCGTCGGTGACGTTGCGCATCATCCGGCTTTCCGGCGCAAAACGGTGCCAGTAGAGCATCCGGCGCTGATACAGCCCTGGCGTCAGGTCAATCAGCTCACCGCTTTTCAACTCTTTCTCAATCTGCAGGTGCGGGATCATGCAGCAGGTCGTGCCCTGGCGCGCAAGCTGCACGAAGGCTTCAGACGAGTTAACGATATGACACGGCACGCTGCCCGGCGGCAGGTCGAAGTTTTGCTGCAGGAACGCCTGATGCATATCGTCCAGATGGTCGAACGCCACGGCAGGGGCTTTCAGCAGCGCCGCGCGGGTGACGCCGTTGGGGAAGTAGCGTTCCGCAAAGGCTTTTGAACCCACAAACAGGTAATCCAGGGCGCCTAACTGATCGACAAGACAGCTTGGCAGCGCCTGAGGCTGGATACTGACCGCCCCAACTACCTCACCGCGACGCAGGCGCTCCTGGGTGCGGGTTTCGTCTTCAACCTGCAAATTCAGGCGGATAGGGGAGTCCGCGAGGACCGGCGCCAGGGCCGGCAGCAGCCAGGTTGCCAGACTGTCGGCGTTGACCGCCAGAGAGAGCAGCAGCGGCGTAGAGCCCGTTTGCTCGTCACCCAGCCACTCGTCTTCCAGCAGTTCAACCTGGCGCAGCAGGGCGAGGAGCTTTTGTCCTTGCTCGGTTGGACGTGGCGGCACGGTACGCACCAGCAGCGGCTGGCCGAACATATTTTCAAGCTGTTTGATACGCTGAGAGACGGCGGACTGCGTGATGCAAAGCTTTTGCGCCGCGCGCTCAAAACCTCGTTCACGAATAACTGCATCAAGTGCCTGTAGTGTTCTGTAGTCCGGACGTTTCATTGCTCTGGCTGGCTCCTTAATTTTGCTTATTCTGCACTATGACACAATTTTCCCTTTGTGGCAGACGAATTCCATTCGACGTGTTCTATAATGCGCCCTGAGTTTTCACACCACAGGCAAAACGATCATGACGCAGGATGAACTGAAAAAAGCAGTAGGATGGGCCGCTCTCCAGTACGTACAGCCGGGTACCATTGTCGGTGTCGGTACGGGATCAACCGCGGCACACTTTATCGATGCGCTGGGCACGATGAAGGGGCAGATCGAGGGCGCGGTTTCCAGCTCTGATGCTTCCACGGAAAAGCTGAAAAGCCTCGGCATTACCGTTTTCGATCTCAACGAAGTGGATCGTCTGGGGATTTACGTTGATGGTGCGGATGAAATCAACGGCCACATGCAGATGATCAAAGGCGGCGGCGCGGCGCTGACGCGTGAAAAAATCATCGCCTCCGTTGCGGACAAGTTTATCTGCATCGCCGACGCCTCCAAGCAGGTAGACATTCTGGGGAATTTCCCGCTGCCGGTTGAAGTGATCCCGATGGCCCGCAGCGCGGTTGCCCGTCAGCTGGTGAAGCTGGGCGGTCGCCCGGAATATCGTCAGGGCGTAGTGACCGACAACGGTAACGTGATCCTCGACGTTCACGGTCTGGAAATTCTCGACGCGATTGCGCTGGAAAATGCCATCAACGCCATTCCTGGCGTCGTGACCGTAGGGCTATTCGCCAACCGTGGCGCGGATGTGGCGCTGATCGGCACCGCTGACGGTGTGAAAACCATCGTAAAATGATCTGACGGGGGGAGTCCTCCCCCCGCTAAAAAATTTTTGATACGCTAAATTCGGTGACTTGTGTCACGTTTTTATGCCTCTTTTGCCGATCCTTCCGCGTTTGTAAATTTCCATAGCATTTTCCTCTGCCATTTTGCGCTGTATGACTTTCCTTCAGCGTGCCGACGCAAACGTTCATATTGCTGCAATAGTTTTTTTTGATATGTTGGCTACAGCGGATTTATATCCAGCACAACATCAGTTCAGACAAAAACAGGGTCGGGTAAATGGCAAAGGTATCACTGGAGAAAGACAAGATTAAATTCCTGCTGGTCGAGGGCGTGCATCAAAAAGCAATCGATAGCCTTCGTGCGGCAGGTTACACCAACATCGAATTTCACAAAGGCGCGCTCGATACCGAAGAGCTGAAAGCGTCCATCCGTGATGCCCACTTCATTGGCCTGCGATCCCGTACTCACCTGACTGAAGATGTGATTGCCGCGGCGGAAAAGCTGGTGGCTATCGGCTGCTTCTGCATCGGTACCAACCAGGTTGACCTGAATGCTGCCGCGAAACGCGGTATTCCTGTCTTCAACGCCCCGTTCTCCAACACCCGTTCCGTGGCGGAGCTGGTCATTGGCGAACTGCTGCTGCTTCTGCGCGGCATTCCGGAGGCTAACGCCAAAGCACACCGCGGCGTCTGGAACAAACTGGCTGCGGGTTCCTACGAAGCCCGTGGAAAAAAACTGGGTATCATCGGCTATGGTCACATCGGTACCCAGCTGGGGATTCTGGCGGAATCTCTCGGTATGCATGTCTATTTTTACGATATCGAAAGCAAGCTGCCGCTGGGCAATGCCACCCAGGTTCAACACCTGTCTGACCTGCTGAACATGAGTGACGTGGTGAGCCTGCACGTGCCGGAAAATGCGTCCACCAAAAACATGATGGGTGCGGAAGAGCTGGCGTTGATGAAGCCGGGCTCACTGCTGATTAACGCCGCGCGTGGCACGGTTGTCGATATCCCTGCGCTGTGCGATGCGCTGAAGCGTAAGCACCTGGCGGGCGCCGCCATCGACGTCTTCCCGACGGAGCCTGCGACCAACAGCGATCCGTTTACCTCTCCGCTGTGCGAGTTCGACAACGTGATCCTGACGCCACACATCGGCGGTTCTACCCAGGAAGCGCAGGAGAATATCGGTCTTGAAGTGGCGGGTAAGCTGAGTAAATACTCCGACAACGGTTCTACGCTCTCTGCGGTGAACTTCCCGGAAGTGTCTCTGCCGCTGCACGGTGGCCGTCGTCTGCTGCACATCCACGAAAACCGTCCAGGCGTGCTGACCGCGATTAACCAGATCTTTGCCGAGCAGGGCGTAAACATTGCCGCGCAGTATCTGCAGACCAACTCGCAGATGGGCTATGTGGTTATTGATATCGAAGCGGATGACGATGTGGCCGAGAAAGCGCTGCTGAGCATGAAGGCCATTCCGGGGACGATTCGCGCGCGTCTGCTGTACTGATGGTGCGGTCTGTGGTGTCGGGTGGCGCTTACGCTTACCCGACCTACAATGTTCGAGGATTTATGTAGGCCGGGTAAGGCGTAGCCGCCACCCGGCTTTATTCTACCAAAGCCACGTTTTACTGGGCGTCACCACCGCCGGTAACGGCACATCCCATTTTTCTACCGGCAACGCCTCCACGCCCTGGCAATCATGCGCGTAGCCCACCGGCTGCAATCCATACTGCTGCCAGTTTTGCAGTGTCCGGTCGTAAAAACCACCGCCCATTCCCAGGCGCTGTCCCTGCTCATCAAACGCGACCAACGGCGTAATCAGCACATCCAGCTGTGACAGAGGCAGCACGTCGCGCACGTCGAGTTTCGGTTCGGTGATTTTCAGACGATTCACCACCAGCTCGCTGTGCGGGTGATAGTGCAAAAACAGCAGATTGCCTTCACTGAACGGGTGTAGCACCGGCAGGTATACCTTCTTCCCGGCGCGCCAGAGTTGCTCTATCAGCGGTTGGGTATCCAGTTCTCCATCAAATGACAGAAACAGGGCAACCGTGCGCGCCATCACGACAGGGGGATACGCCATCATACGGGCGGCGGCCTGCTGGGCAAAATGCGCTTGCTGAACGGGGGTTAACGCACGACGGCGTTGACGAATGAGCTGACGAATGTCCTGGCGTGAAGCCGAAACTTCAGGGAATTGAGTCATGGTAGTCGGTAGAAGAAAAGAGAGGGAATCTCCGAGATGCCGCCGCAGGCTGTAACCCTTGAACCCTTGGTTCAAGGTGAATGTGTCGTCATAGTTTTAAGGCTTCTCGGACGGACCGAGCATGCTCACCAACCATGGAGCGCCACATTCTTGTGGTATGAAATATCGGCTCAGGGGACTGGCCCGCTTGCGAACATCTCAGAGAAATTTTGTCTTCACAGTTACTCTACCATAGTCAACTGAGAAGTGTTATTCAAACTTGGGTCCCGGTCTTTCGGGATTGCGACCTTGATCAAGCAATGCCTGTTCTATGGTCTGCTGGAGCATTTTAATGCGCTGCTCCATGCTTGCCGCGTAGTCGCGGGTCTTCGCTTTTTCCTGAGTCAGTTCATAGCTGATGTTCAACGCGGCGATGAAAACCAGCTGCTCAGTATTTGTGACTCTAGTGCGTTCTTTTAGATCTTGCAACCGCTGATTCAAATCGTCCGCAGCCTGATTCAAAGCATCCCTTTGTTCAGGCGGACAATTCACTCGCAGTGAACGGCCAAAAATCTGGAGATCGACGGGTTGTGCAGACATGCCACCTTCCTGCTGATTGACTGCGCTGCCTTCGCCTGATGCCCCGGGGGCTGCGAAGGGGCGACACTATAGCTACCCTGATGTGAAGATACAAGCCCTTTTCTGGTATCACCAGGGTCCAAAGTGGTAGCATATCATGAAACTTCCCCCCAATGATGACGAATGCGCATGTCTATACAGAACGAAATGCCTGGTTACAAGGATTTAAACCAGTTACTGAACCAGCAGGGAGTCGGTTTAACCCCTGCCGAAATGCACGGTCTGATCAGTGGCATGCTGTGCGGCGGAAACAGCGACAGCTCATGGCAGCCGCTGATCCACGACCTCACGAATGAAGGGCTGGCGTTTGGTCACGAGCTGGCGGAAGCGCTGCGTAAAATGCATGCCGCCATCAGTGATTCGCTGGAAGACGATGGCTTCCTTTTTCAGCTTTATCTGCCTGAAGGCGACGACGTCAGCGTGTTCGATCGCGCCGATGCGCTGGCGGGGTGGGTAAATCACTATCTGCTGGGTCTGGGCGTCACGCAGCCTAAACTGGATAAAGTCACCGGCGAAGCGGGTGAAGCGATCGACGATCTGCGCAACATCGCCCAGCTTGGCTACGATGAAGACGAAGACCAGGAAGAGCTGGAAATGTCTCTCGAAGAGATCATCGAGTACGTGCGCGTGGCGGCACTGCTGTGCCACGACAACTTTACGCGCTCACAGCCGACTGCGCCGGAAGTCCGCAAGCCAACCTTACATTAAGAAAAATAACGCACAGGAGGGTGTCATGGTTATCTCGAGTCAAGAGTATTCGCGCCGCCGTCAGGCGCTGCTGGCAAAAATGCAGCCGGGCAGCGCCGCGCTGATTTTTGCCGCGCCTGAAGTGACGCGCAGCGCCGACAGCGAATATCCCTATCGCCAGAGCAGCGACTTCTGGTACTTCACCGGCTTTAACGAGCCGGAAGCGGTACTGGTGTTGATTAAGAGCGATGACACCCACAACCACAGCGTGATTTTCAACCGCGTGCGCGATCTGACGGCCGAAATCTGGTTTGGTCGCCGCTTAGGGCAAGAGGCCGCACCGGAAAAGCTGGGCGTCGACCGTGCGCTGGCGTTTAGCGAAATCAACCAGCAGCTCTACCAGCTGCTTAACGGCCTCGACGTGCTCTATCACGCGCAGGGCGAATATGCTTACGCCGATGAGATTGTCTTCACCGCGCTGGATAAGCTGCGAAAAGGCTCGCGGCAGAACCTGTCCGCACCGGCCACGCTGACGGACTGGCGTCCGGTGGTGCATGAGATGCGCCTGTTCAAGTCTGAAGAAGAGCTGAACGTGATGCGCCGCGCGGGCGAAATCAGCGCGCTGGCGCATACCCGCGCGATGGAGAAATGCCGTCCCGGGATGTTCGAATACCAGCTGGAAGGCGAAATTCACCACGAATTTAACCGCCACGGCGCGCGCTATCCCTCCTACAACACCATTGTTGGCGGCGGGGAAAACGGCTGCATTCTGCACTACACCGAAAACGAAAGCGCGCTGCGCGACGGCGATCTGGTGCTGATTGACGCCGGTTGCGAATATCAGGGCTATGCGGGGGACATCACCCGGACCTTCCCGGTGAACGGTAAATTCTCGCCGGCACAGCGCGCGATTTACGACATTGTTCTCGAATCCCTTGAGACGGCGCTCAGGCAGTATCGTCCGGGTACCTCCATCCAGGAAGTGACCGGTGAAGTGGTGCGCATCATGATTACCGGTCTGGTCAGGCTCGGTATCCTGAAAGGGGACGTAGATACCCTGATTGCTGAAAATGCGCATCGACCGTACTTTATGCACGGCCTGAGCCACTGGCTGGGGCTGGACGTTCATGACGTTGGCGCCTACGGCACCGACCGTTCGCGCGTGCTGGAGCCGGGCATGGTGTTAACCGTGGAGCCGGGTCTCTATATCGCGCCGGATGCCGACGTGCCTGAAGCGTACCGCGGGATTGGTATTCGTATTGAAGATGACATCGTGATTACCGAGACCGGTAACGAAAACCTGACCGCCAGCGTCGTGAAAAACGCTGACGATATCGAGGCGCTGATGGCAGCGGCGCGCGCATGAGCGTGATTATCGTTGGCGGCGGCATGACCGGGGCCACGCTGGCGCTGGCCATTTCGCATTTGACGCAGGGGCAGCTTCCGGTGCACCTGGTGGAAGCCGTTGCGCCAGAGGCGTCCAACCACCCCGGGTTTGATGCCCGCGCCATCGCGCTGGCGCAGGGCACCTGCCAGCAGCTTTCGCGCATTGGTATCTGGCAGGCAATTGCCGACCGAGCTACGGCGATCGGGACCGTTCACGTCAGCGATCGCGGCCATGCGGGATTTGTCACGCTGGACGCGCAGGATTACCGGATTGATGCCCTGGGTCAGGTTGTTGAGCTACACGACGTCGGATTGCGTCTGTTCCGCCTGCTCCAGGACGCGCCGGGCGTCACGCTGCATTGCCCCGCGCGCGTGGCCAGCGTGAGCCGAAGTGAAGCGTCGGTCAGCGTGACGCTGGAAAACGGCTCTGTTCTTGAAGGCCAGCTTCTGGTTGCTGCGGACGGTTCGCGCTCGTCGCTCGGCACCCAGTGCGGCGTGGAGTGGCGCCAGCAGCCTTACGGCCAGGTGGCGGTCATTGCGAACGTCGCTACCGCATCTGACCACAACGGCAGGGCGTTTGAGCGCTTTACGCAGCATGGCCCACTGGCGATGCTGCCGATGTCGGACGGGCGCTGTTCCCTGGTCTGGTGTCATCCGCAGGATAAGGCTGAAGAGGTGAAGGCCTGGTCCGACGAACGTTTTTGTACCGAGCTGCAGAAAGCCTTTGGCTGGCGGCTGGGGCGTATTACCCATGCCGGCAAGCGGACGGTCTATCCGCTTTCGCTGACCACGGCATCTCAGTCCATCTCCCATCGTCTGGCGCTTGTCGGTAACGCCGCGCAAACGCTGCATCCCATCGCGGGGCAAGGCTTTAACCTTGGCTTACGCGACGTCATGAGCCTGGCCGAATCACTGGCGCAGGCATGGGGCGAGCAAAAAGACTGCGGGGCGTATTCGGTGCTGAGTCATTACCAGAAGCGCCGTCAGGCGGATAAAGAGGCCACCATCGGTGTGACCGATGGCCTGGTCCATCTTTTTGCCAATCGCTGGGCACCGCTGGTTGCGGGTCGCAATCTCGGGCTGATGGCGATGGAACTATTCATTCCGGCACGTGACGTGCTGGCGCAGCGGACCCTGGGTTGGGTTGCGCGTTAAGGAGTTATCACCGTGCAAAATGTTGATGTCGCCATCGTTGGCGGCGGAATGGTCGGACTGGTATTGGCCTGTGGATTACAGGGCAGCGGCCTGCGCGTGGCGGTGCTGGAGCAAAAACAGCCCCAGCCCGTTGCCCCGGATGCGCCGCCGGAACTCCGCGTCTCGGCCATTAATGCGGCCAGCGAAAAGCTTCTGACGCACCTTGGCGTCTGGTCAGATATTGTGGCGAACCGCGCCAGCTGCTATCACGGCATGGAGGTGTGGGATAAGGACAGCTTTGGTCATATTGCTTTTGATGATGAAAGCATGGGCTATAGCCATCTGGGCCACATCGTTGAAAACGCGGTGATCCACCACGCGCTGTGGCAAAAAGCACAGCAGTGCAGCGACGTGACGCTGATTGCGCCTGCGCAGATCCAGCAGGTGGCGTGGGGCGAAAACGAGGCGTTTATCACCCTGCAGAGCGGCGACATGCTGACCGCGCGCCTGGTGGTCGGTGCTGACGGTGCCAACTCCTGGCTGCGTAATAAAGCCGATATCCCGCTGACCTTCTGGGACTATCGTCATCACGCTCTGGTCGCGACGATCCGCACCGAAGAGCCGCACGGCGGCGTGGCGCGCCAGATTTTCCACAACGACGGCATACTGGCGTTCCTGCCGCTTGCCGATCCGCACCTGTGCTCGATCGTCTGGTCCCTGGTGCCGGACAAAGCCCGGCAGATGCATGAGGCGACGCCGGAGGCCTTTAACCAGGCGCTGTGCGTGGCCTTTGATAACCGCCTTGGCCTGTGCTCTCTTGAAAGCGAACGTCAGGTGTTCCCGCTAACCGGCCGCTACGCGCGTCAGTTTGCGGCGCACCGTCTGGCGCTGGTGGGGGATGCGGCGCATACCATTCATCCGCTGGCCGGGCAGGGCGTTAACCTTGGCTTTATGGACGCGGCGGAGCTGGTCGAGGAGCTGCGTCGCCTGCATCGCGAAGGAAAAGACATCGGCCAGCATCTCTATCTGCGTCGCTACGAGCGCAGCCGCAAGCACAGTGCGGCGATGATGCTGGCGGGCATGCAGGGCTTCCGCGAGCTGTTTGCCGGGGCAAATCCGGCGAAAAAACTGCTGCGCGATATCGGTCTTAAACTGGCCGATACGCTTCCTGGCGTCAAACCTCAACTTCTCCGTCAGGCGATGGGTCTTAACGATCTCCCTGACTGGCTGCGCTAACTTAGATCCCCGTCACACTTTATTTTCCCGGCCTCTGCGCCGGGGAAATTCCCTCGTTTGAAATATTCTAATTTCACGTCATTTTTCGCATTAGATAATCTAATGTCGCATTTTTCTCGTTACGGAAATTCGGCCCGATTTTCCGCACGAAATATCACCATGTGCTAAATCCTGTTAGATCATTGTTAATTTTGTGCGGGGTTAATCGCATTTTTCCAGTGAATAACTCTGTAGGCTTTTTAGCGATTTTTTGTCATAAGCTAATGTGATGACCCATTTTGCCTTATGGTTAACCGCCGGTTTCGGTGGTAAGTTCAGGTAAAAGAGAACGTTTGCGTCGGTGCCCGAACGCGGGGCCGATACCGGGTTTCACGGTGAATTTTTCAACGAGGACAAGATGGCTCAACAGACTCCTTTGTACGAACAACACGTGTTATGCGGCGCCCGCATGGTGGACTTCCATGGCTGGATGATGCCGCTGCACTACGGCTCGCAGATTGATGAGCACCACGCGGTGCGCACCGATGCCGGTATGTTCGACGTGTCCCACATGACAATTGTCGATCTGCGCGGTAGCCGCACCCGGGAGTTTTTGCGTTATCTGCTGGCAAACGACGTCGCCAAACTGAAGACGCCGGGTAAAGCGCTCTATACCGGCATGCTGAATGCCTCGGGCGGCGTGATTGATGACCTTATCGTCTATTACTTCACTGAAGATTTCTTCCGCCTCGTTGTAAACTCCGCCACCCGCGAAAAAGACCTCTCCTGGATCACCCAACACGCCGAACCTTATGCCATCGACATCACCGTCCGTGACGATCTGTCGCTGATCGCCGTGCAGGGACCAAACGCGCAGGCGAAAGCCGCCTCTCTGTTTAACGACGAGCAGCGCAACGCCACCGCTGGCATGAAGCCGTTCTTTGGCGTGCAGGCGGGCGATCTGTTTATCGCCACCACCGGCTACACCGGTGAAGCGGGCTACGAAATTGCGATGCCAAACGAGAAGGCCGCTGATTTCTGGCGTGCGCTGGTGGAAGCGGGCGTGAAGCCTGCGGGTCTGGGCGCGCGCGATACGCTTCGTCTGGAAGCGGGCATGAACCTCTACGGTCAGGAGATGGATGAAGGTGTCTCTCCGCTGGCCGCCAATATGGGCTGGACCATCGCGTGGGAACCGGCTGACCGTGACTTTATCGGCCGTGAAGCGCTGGAGATGCAGCGCGAGAAGGGCACTGAACAACTGGTGGGCCTGGTAATGACCGAGAAGGGCGTGCTGCGCGGCGAACTGCCGGTGCGCTTTACCGATGCTGACGGCAATCCTCGCGAAGGCGTGATCACCAGCGGAACCTTCTCTCCGACGCTGGGCTACAGTATTGCACTGGCACGCGTGCCGGCGGGGATTGGCGAAACGGCGGTGGTGCAAATCCGCAACCGCGAAATGCCGGTCAACGTGACCAAACCGATTTTTGTTCGCGCCGGTAAGCCGGTCGCCTAATCATTTTTATCAGGAGAACTTCAATGAGCAATGTGCCAGCAGAACTGAAATACAGCAAAGAACACGAGTGGCTGCGCAAAGAGGCGGACGGCACTTACACCGTAGGGATCACCGAGCACGCGCAAGAGCTGCTGGGCGACATGGTGTTTGTTGACCTGCCTGACGTGGGCACGACCGTGAGCGCGGGCGACGACTGCGCCGTGGCGGAGTCCGTAAAAGCAGCATCCGATATCTACGCGCCGGTAAGCGGTGAAATTGTTGCCGTCAACGACGCGCTGAGCGATTCGCCAGAGCTGGTCAACAGCGAGCCTTATGAAGGCGGCTGGATCTTCAAGATCAAAGCCAGCGACGAATCCCAGGTTGCCGCGCTGCTGGATGCGACCGCATACGAAGCACTACTGGAAGACGAATAACGTTGTGCCGGATGGCGCTGCGCTTATCCGGCCTGGAGATCAACGTAGGCCCGGTAAGCGTTAGCGCCACCGGGCAACAGCGTTACAGATAACTACGATTCACTGCACGTTTCAGGAACCATCGCTCATGACACAGACTTTAAGCCAGCTTGAAAACCGTGGCGCCTTCATCGAACGTCACATTGGGCCGGATGCTCAGCAACAGCAGGAGATGCTAAAGACAGTTGGCGCGGATTCATTAAACGCACTGATCGGCCAGATTGTGCCAAAAGACATCCAGCTTGCCACGCCGCCTCAGGTGGGGGAAGCCACTACGGAATTCGCCGCGCTGGCGGAGCTGAAGGCCATCGCCGGCCTGAACAAGCGCTATAAGTCTTACATTGGCATGGGCTACACCAACGTGCAGTTACCGCCGGTGATCCTGCGCAACATGCTGGAAAACCCGGGCTGGTACACCGCCTATACGCCGTATCAGCCAGAAGTCTCCCAGGGCCGTCTGGAAGCGCTGCTGAACTTCCAGCAGGTGACGCTGGACCTGACCGGCATGGATATCGCCTCCGCTTCTCTGCTGGATGAAGCGACAGCTGCCGCCGAAGCGATGGCGATGGCTAAGCGCGTGAGCAAGCTGAAAAACGCTAACCGCTTCTTCGTGGCGGCGGACGTGCATCCTCAGACGCTGGACGTCGTGCGCACCCGTGCGGAAACCTTCGGCTTTGACGTGATTGTCGACGACGCTGACAAAGTGCTGGATCATCAGGATGTCTTTGGCGTGCTGCTGCAGCAGGTGGGCACCACCGGTGAAGTTCACGACTACGGCGCGCTGATTGCCGAGCTGAAATCCCGCAAGGTGGTTGTGAGCGTTGCCGCCGATTTTATGGCGCTGATGCTGCTGACGGCGCCGGGCAAACAGGGCGCGGATATCGTATTCGGCTCAGCACAGCGCTTCGGCGTACCGATGGGCTACGGCGGCCCGCACGCGGCGTTCTTCGGCGCGAAAGATGAATTCAAACGTTCCATGCCTGGCCGTATTATCGGCGTCTCCAAAGATGCTGCCGGTAATACCGCGCTGCGCATGGCGATGCAGACCCGCGAGCAGCATATCCGCCGCGAGAAAGCGAACTCCAACATCTGTACCTCACAGGTGCTGCTGGCTAACATCGCCAGCCTGTACGCCGTGTTCCACGGCCCGGCTGGCCTGAAACGCATTGCCAGCCGCATTCACCGCCTGGCCGATATCCTGGCCTGCGGCCTGCAGCAAAAAGGTCTTAAGCTGCGCCATGCCCACTACTTCGACACCCTGTGCGTGGACGTGGCGGACAAGGCCGCCGTGCTGGCCCGCGCGGACGCGGCAAAGATCAACCTGCGCAGCGACATCCACAACGCCGTCGGCATTACGCTGGATGAAAGCACCACCCGCGACGATATCCTGAACCTGTTCAGCGTGCTGCTGGGTGACGCGCACGGTCTGGACATTGATGCGCTCGACAAAGAAGTTGCGCTCGACAGCCGCTCCATTCAGGACAGCATGCTGCGTAACGACGCCATCCTGACGCACCCGGTCTTTAATCGCTACCACAGCGAAACCGAGATGATGCGTTACATGCACTCTCTGGAGCGCAAGGATCTGGCGCTGAACCAGGCGATGATCCCGTTGGGATCCTGCACCATGAAGCTGAACGCCGCGGCAGAGATGATCCCAATCACCTGGCCTGAATTCTCCGAGCTGCACCCGTTCTGCCCGCCAGAGCAGGCGGAAGGTTATCACGTGATGATCAACCAGCTTTCCGACTGGCTGGTGAAGCTGACCGGTTACGACGCGCTCTGCATGCAGCCGAACTCCGGCGCGCAGGGTGAATATGCGGGCCTGCTGGCAATCCGTCACTATCACGAAAGCCGCAACGAAGGCCATCGCGATATCTGCCTGATCCCAAGCTCCGCCCACGGCACCAACCCGGCCTCTGCCCAGATGGCGGGCATGGAAGTGGTGGTTGTGGCGTGCGATAAAAACGGCAACATCGACCTGGCTGACCTGCGCGCGAAAGCCGAGCAGGCGGGCGACCGACTCTCCTGCATCATGGTGACCTATCCGTCCACCCACGGCGTGTATGAAGAGACCATCCGTGAAGTGTGCGACGTGGTGCACCAGTTCGGCGGTCAGGTATACCTCGACGGCGCAAACATGAACGCGCAGGTGGGCATTACCTCGCCGGGCTTTATCGGTGCGGACGTATCGCACCTCAACCTGCACAAAACCTTCTGTATTCCGCACGGCGGTGGCGGCCCGGGCATGGGGCCAATCGGCGTGAAAGCGCACCTGGCGCCGTTTGTGCCGGGCCACAGCGTGGTTCAGATTGAAGGCATGCTGACCCGTCAGGGCGCGGTCTCTGCGGCACCGTTCGGTAGCGCCTCTATCCTGCCAATCAGCTGGATGTATATCCGCATGATGGGCGCGGAAGGGCTGAAGCAGGCGAGCCAGGTGGCCATTCTGAACGCCAACTATATTGCGACGCGCCTGAAGTCTGCCTTCCCGGTGCTCTATACCGGCCGCGACGGTCGCGTGGCGCATGAGTGCATCCTCGATATTCGTCCGCTGAAAGAGCAGACTGGCATTAGCGAGCTGGACATCGCCAAGCGTCTGATCGACTACGGCTTCCACGCGCCTACCATGTCGTTCCCGGTTGCGGGCACGCTGATGGTGGAGCCAACGGAGTCCGAAAGCAAAGCCGAGCTGGACCGCTTTATCGACGCGATGCTGGCCATCCGCATGGAGATCGATCGCGTGCAGGACGGTGAGTGGACGCTGGAAGATAACCCGTTGGTTAACGCCCCGCACACCCAGCACGAGATGGTGGCGGAGTGGAACCACGGTTATTCCCGCGAGCTGGCGGTCTTCCCGGCAGGTGTGGCGAACAAATACTGGCCGACCGTGAAGCGTCTCGATGACGTCTACGGCGACCGTAACCTGTTCTGCTCCTGCGTGCCGATGAGCGAATACCAGTAACATTGCTGATGTAGTAACGTAGGCCGGGTAAGGCGAAGCCGCCACCCGGCTTTTTTATTGGGAGAAGATAATGGCAATTGCACTGGTCACCGGCGCCAGCCGCGGCATCGGGAAAGCCACCGCGCTGCAGCTGGCTCGCGAAGGCTACACCGTGGCGGTGAACTATCATCACAACATTAACGCCGCGCAGGACGTCATCAGGCAGATTGTGGATGCGGGTGGTCAAGCCTTTGCTGTACGTGCAGACATCAGCGATGAAGCTCAGGTGCTGGCGATGTTTAACAGCCTCGATCGCGAAGGCGAGCCGTTGACCGCGCTGGTCAATAATGCGGGGATCCTGTTTGAGCAGTCCACCATCGAGAATCTCTCCGCCGAGCGCATTAACCGTGTCCTGGCGACCAACGTCACGGGCTATTTCCTCTGCTGTCGGGAAGCGGTAAAACGCATGTCCTTCAAACATGGCGGCAAGGGCGGGGCGATAGTGAATGTCTCTTCCGCAGCGTCCCGTCTGGGCGCGCCGGGTGAATATGTGGATTACGCCGCGTCCAAGGGGGCGGTGGATTCGCTGACAACGGGTTTATCGCTGGAGGTCGCGGCGCAGGGCATTCGCGTTAACTGCGTCCGTCCCGGTCTGATCTATACCGATATCCATGCTTCCGGCGGAGAGCCGGGGCGAGTGGATCGCGTAAAATCGTTACTGCCGATGCAGCGCGGCGGCCAGCCGGAAGAGGTCGCCCAGGCGATTGTCTGGCTGCTGAGCGAAAAGGCGTCGTATGTGACGGGGAGTTTTATAGAGCTGGCGGGCGGGAAATAAAAGCCGGGTGGCGGCTTCGCCTTACCCGGCCTACTGTTCGTGTAGGCCCGGTAAGCGCAGCGCCACCGGGCAAAAAATCACAGCGCCTCGCCGTTGCTGGCAATCACGCCCTTATACCACTCGAAGCTCTTCTTACGGGAACGCGACATGTCGCCCGTGCCGTCGTCGTGCTTGTTCACGTAGATAAAGCCGTAGCGCTTGCTGTACTGGCCGGTGGTAAACGACACGCAGTCGATACAGCCCCATGGCGTATAGCCCATCAGATCCACGCCATCGTGGGTAACGGCTTTGATCATCTCTTCCACGTGGGCACGCAGGTAGTCGATGCGATAGTCATCGTTGATGCTGCCGTCTTCTTCTACCTTGTCGTAGGCGCCGAAGCCGTTTTCCACGATAAACAGCGGTTTCTGGTAACGCTCGTACAGTTCGCACAGGGAATAGCGCAGGCCTACCGGGTCAATCTGCCAGCCCCAGTCGGAGGCCTTCACGTGCGGGTTCGGTACGCTGCCTTCGAAACCGGAAATGGCATCGCCGGTACCGCCTTCCGCCTTCACTGCGTTGGTCATGTAGTAGCTGAAGCCTAAGTAGTCGCAGGTGCCTTCACGCAGGATCTGCTCGTCGCCCGCTTCCATTTTGATGGAGAAGCCACGGCGTTCCCACTCATTCAGGACGTAAGATGGGTAGTAACCCCGCAGCTGGACGTCGGTAAAGACGTAGCGCTCGCGCATTGATTCCTGGGCGAACATCACGTCTTCCGGTTTGCAGGAGAACGGATAGAGCGCCACCATCGCCAGCATGCATCCGACTTTCATCTCCGGGTTGATGCGGCGCGCGGCCTTCACCGCCAGGGCACTGGCCACAAACTGGTGGTGCAGGACCTGATACATGGTCTCTTCCGGATTTTCATGTTCGGTATAGACCACGCCCGAGCAGCAGTAGCCGAAGAGCGGCGCGCGCCAGTTACGCTGGTTGTTGATTTCGTTGAAGGTCATCCAGTATTTGACCTTGTTTTTGTAGCGCTCGAAGACCACTTCCGCGAAGCGCACAAAGAAATCGACCACTTTACGGTTGGTCCAGCTACCGTACTCCTTCACCAGGTGCAGCGGCATTTCGAAGTGGGAGAGGGTGATCACCGGTTCGATGTTGTATTTCAGCAACTCATCGAACATGTCGTCGTAAAACTTCAGCCCTTCTTCGTTTGGCTGCGTTTCGTCACCGTTCGGGAAGATACGCGTCCAGGCAATCGAGGTGCGGAAACACTTGAAGCCCATCTCGGCAAAAAGCTTAATGTCTTCTTTGTAATGGCCGTGGAAATCAATCGCCTCATGATTGGGATAATATTTCCCCGGCACCACGTCCTGCGTGATTTCGCGCGGTACGCCGTGTGCGCCGCCGGTTAATACGTCGCAAATGCTTGGCCCTTTGCCGCCTTTGTTCCAGCCGCCTTCAACCTGGTGAGCGGCAACCGCGCCACCCCATAAAAAATCTTTTGGTAAGGTCAATTTTTTCATCGCTGCTATTCTCAATAAATGGCTTATTGGCATCGAGTCTAGCAAAGCGAAATTAAATGTCACGATATAACAAATTGGGCATAATGTGATTTGTTACATCAAAAAAACAGGATGTTTTATTCTGCAAGTTTCTTCGCCAGCTTACGGCCGAGAGATTCCAGAATATAGATGACGGGAATTTGCGTGGTGATATCGTAGACGCCCGCAATACGCGTCTGGGGAACGTGCCAGGAGAGATTAAAGTCCGCCAGTTTTGCGAGACGCGAGTGCTCGTGGCTGGTAATGGAGAGCACCTTGCAATGATGCAGGCTAAACTGGCTGGCGAAGCGCAGGATCTCCTCGGTCTCACCCGAGACGGAGAGCACAATCGCCAGCGCATTTTTCGCCATGTCATTGGTGACCGGGAAATAAGGGTCATCAATATGGTTACTGAATTTTCCGATATTAGAAAAGAAACGTGCGCCATATTTTGCCAGCGAGCCTGACGTTCCTGCGCCGACAAATATAATGCGTTCCGACGATAAAATAATATCGACCGCACTATCTAATAACGCGTCGAACTCTTCATTATTTACGCTTTTAAAGAAGCTGATAATTTCGCTGGCGCCGAAATTCGCCTGCTGGGGCTCGTTTTGTTCAAGATAAAGCTTAAAGCGTACGCGAAACTCCGAGTAGCCTTCGCAGTTAAGCTTGCGGCAAAAGCGCAGGATAGTGGTCGTCGAGACACCCGCCGCATCCGCCAGCTCGCGGATGGTCATGTACATGACTTTGTCACGGTTTTTAATGACATAATTGTAGACCATCATCTCCAGGTTATTGAGACTGGCAATGGCGGAGTGGGTAAAGATACTCACAATGGCATAACTCTTATTCAGACCTCATGTATCCATCATAACATGCGGCCAGACGGCAGGATCCATTTTTATGCTCTTGATTCTTAATGGTTAAATTTTAATGTGAACAAATGTTAGGTGAAAAATTCATTTATGCCTATGATTTTAAGGTATAAATCCTGAAGTGAAATTATTTTAGCTAACAGGTGTTCACTGGAATCATTCTCAGTTAGCATAGTGATGCGATGAATAATCATCTTTTGTTTTCCCGGAGTTTTGTATGGTGAGTAGACCATTAATCGCACAGGGATATTCGCTGGCTGAGGAAATAGCCAACAGCATCAGCCACGGCATTGGCCTGGTGTTTGGGATTGTCGGTTTAGTGTTATTGCTGGTGCAGGCGGTCGATGCCAATGCCAGCGCAATGGCTATTACCAGCTACAGCCTGTATGGCGGAAGCATGATCCTGCTATTTCTGGCCTCGACGCTGTATCACGCGATCCCGCATCAGCGGGCCAAGATGTGGCTCAAGAAGTTTGACCACTGCGCTATCTACCTTCTTATTGCAGGCACCTACACGCCGTTTCTGCTGGTGGGGCTCAACTCACCGCTGTCGCGCGGCCTGATGATTGTTATCTGGAGCCTGGCGCTGCTCGGGATCCTGTTTAAGCTCACCATTGCGCACCGGTTTAAAGTGCTGTCGCTGGTCACCTATCTGACCATGGGCTGGCTGTCGCTGATCGTGGTGTACCAGCTGGCAATCAAACTGTCGATAGGGGGCGTCACGCTTCTGGCCTTAGGCGGCGTGGTGTATTCGCTCGGCGTCATTTTCTACGTCTGCAAGCGTATTCCGTACAACCATGCCATCTGGCACGGCTTTGTGCTGGGCGGCAGCGTGTGCCACTTTTTGGCGATTTATTTGTATGTGGGGCAGGCGTAGTTTTTTGTCGGGTGGCGGCTTCGCCTTACCCGACCTACGGGATTTGTAGGCCCGGTAAGCGCAGGGCCACCGGGCGATACAGCATCACTCTTCCAGTGAATAGGGCAGAGGCTCGATGCTCAGTGTGTTCACATCGTCACGCACGCGGAACACGCTGTCCGCTTCCATGTCGTTGTTCATAACGGCCTGCACCAGAAGACGTCCATCATCCAGCTGTACGGCGGCTAATACGGTGCCGGTACGGCGCCAGTTTTCACCCATCTTCAGCTCTAAATCTTCCCCTGCTTCAGGTACGCGGCTGGCATGGCCCGCGAGTGTCCATAACGCGCGTTTGTTTGCCCCGCGGAATTTTGCTCGTGCGACCATCTCCTGGCCGGTATAGCAGCCTTTTTTAAAGCTGATGCCGCCCAGCGCCTGCAGGTTCGTTGCCTGAGGAATAAACTGCGCGCTGTTTGCGGCGTCAATGATCGGCAGACCCGCTTCGATATTCAGCGCCAGCCACTGCTGACTGTTGTTAAGCTGCGCTTCGCCGCGCAGCGCCTCGGTGACGCGCTCGGCGGTTTCAGCATCGGTGACTAACAGAAAACGCTCTGCCGGGTGTTCAAACCACAGGATGGAGGTCGCGCCTTCGCTGACGAGCTGCTTTTCCGCATCCGGCAGTTCGCTGAAGAGATTTTTCAGCGCCGCACGCGCCTGGAAGCCGGCCACACCCAGCAGGACATGTTCGTCGTCCGGGGCGATAGTGACTTTGGAGAAGACCGCGTATTTTTTCAGCTCTTTGAGCTGGGCGTCACGCAGGCTGCGGCGCTCAATAAAGGCAAAACCGTCCTGACGGCGGAACAGACGCAGGTTGCTCCACATTTTACCTTTTGGGTCGCAATGGGCGGCCAGCAGGTGCTGGTGTTCGGTCATCTGACTGACGTCGGCGGTCACCTGGCCCTGCAGATATTTTTCGGCGTCGGCACCGGTGAGCGTCGCCAGCGCCCAGTCATCAAGAGAAATAAGCGTCAGCGGCAGACGCGCAGAGGCGGCGGGCTGGCGAGGAGAAAATGGTGTAAAGGCCATAACGATATCCTGAATTGCTTAACGCTTTGATAATGCCTAATGGTAAAAGAGCCTGCAGGCAATGCAAGCGCTTTCAACAGGCCATTTGTGCCATAAACCGGTTGTGCGTAACACCACGCAAAATAATGTAATCCGCTGTCTTTGTAGGGATTATTCTGGAAGCCTGCTCGTCGATCGCAATATTCCAGTAATGAAACGCTCAAAAACACGTTACACTAGCTGGTGTCCCCGTAGAGAAATAAAGAACACTGAATGGGGTACCGACTGTGCCAAACGTAATGCAGGAAACTGAACATGGATATTAACAACAAGGCCCGTATTCACTGGGCGTGCCGTCGCGGCATGCGTGAACTTGATATTTCCATCATGCCTTTCTTCGAATATGAGTATGACACCTTAAGCGACGATGATAAGCGTCTGTTTGTTCGCCTGCTTGAGTCTGACGATCCGGATTTATTCAACTGGCTGATGAACCACGGCAAACCCGCCGACACCGAGTTGCAACGGATGGTGCAATTAATTCAAACACGGAATCGGGAACGTGGTCCTGTGGCAATCTGATCTTCGCGTCTCGTGGCGCTCGCAGTGGATGTCTTTGTTGCTCCACGGCCTGGTTGCGGCCTTTGTGTTACTGATGCCGTGGCCGCTGAGCTATACGCCGCTGTGGCTGCTGTTACTCTCGTTTGTCGTGTTTGACAGCGTACGCAGCCAGCGTCGCATTAATGCCCGTCAGGGAGAGATCAAGCTACTGATGGATTCCCGCCTGCGCTGGCAGGGAAAAGAGTGGGATATTCTCGGTATGCCCTGGATGCTCAACTGCGGCATGATGTTACGGTTACGCAAGGTGGACGGCGGGCGTTGCCAGCATCTTTGGCTGGCGGCTGACAGTATGGATGCTGCCGAGTGGCGAGACCTGCGCCGGATGCTGTTGCAACAGACGACGCAGGGGTAATAGGCGTTAGCTAAACTTTTCTGCCATTTCGCCCAGAATCTGCTCGCACCAGTTTTGCAGGCGTTCATCGCTAAGATCGTACTGGTTGGTTTCATCCAGCGCGAGCCCAACAAACAGCTCGCCGTCGGCAATAATCGGCTTTTTACTGGTGAACTCGTAACCTTCGGTTGGCCAGTAGCCGATGAACGACACCCCTTTCGGTGCCAGCTTGTCGTGCAGCATGCCGAGCGCGTCCAGGAACCACTCCCCGTAACCCAGCTGATCTCCCATCCCGTACATGGCAACAATCTTGCCGTCGAGATTGACTGAATCGAGTTGCTCCCAGATGGCTTCCCAGTCTTCCTGTATCTCACCAAAGTCCCAGGTTGGGATGCCGAGGATCAGCACATCGTACTGTTCCATCAGCGCGACCGCGTCATCTTTCAGGTTATGCAACGTCACCAGTTCCGGGCCAATGATGTCGCGAATTTTCTCTGCCGCCATTTCGGTGTAGCAGGTGCTGGAACCATAGAACAGACCAATATTCATCGCGTAACAATCTCAATTCTTGCGTTGACTTTGCGCGTAGTGTACCAGAAACCGGTCACAATCAGGCATAATGACCTGACTGCAGAATCAAAGGGGCTGATGTGGAAAAGGATCTCGCACTCGTTGAACAGTTTCTCGACGCGCTGTGGCTGGAAAAAAATCTGGCCGAGAATACGCTCAGCGCCTATCGGCGCGATCTTACCATGCTGGTGGAGTGGCTGGCCCGTCGGCAGCTCTCGCTGGCGAGCGCGCAAAGCGACGACCTGCAGGCACTGCTCGGTGAACGTGTCGAAGGGGGCTACAAAGCGACCAGTTCTGCGCGCTTGCTCAGCGCCATGCGTCGGCTGTTCCAGCATCTCTACCGTGAGAAGATCCGCGAGGACGATCCCAGCGCGCTGCTGGCATCCCCAAAACTTCCGCAGCGGCTGCCGAAAGATCTGAGCGAAGCACAAGTTGAGAGATTATTACAGTCACCGGCAGTTGACCTGCCGCTGGAGTTACGCGATAAAGCCATGCTTGAGCTATTGTATGCTACCGGCCTGCGCGTTTCGGAACTGGTTGGCCTGACGATGAGCGACATCAGCCTGCGTCAGGGCGTGGTGCGCGTCATCGGTAAAGGAAACAAGGAAAGGCTGGTTCCGCTGGGCGAAGAGGCGGTTTACTGGCTGGAAACGTATCTGGAGCACGGTCGCCCGTGGCTGCTCAACGGCGCATCTATCGACGTTCTGTTTCCGAGCCAGCGCGCACAGCAGATGACGCGGCAAACGTTCTGGCATCGCATCAAGCATTACGCCACACTGGCCGGTATCGACAGTGAAAAGCTTTCGCCGCACGTATTGCGTCATGCCTTCGCGACGCATCTGCTCAACCACGGCGCGGATTTACGCGTGGTGCAGATGCTGCTGGGACATAGCGATCTTTCCACGACGCAAATTTACACCCATGTCGCGACGGAACGCCTGCGGCAGCTACACCAACAGCACCACCCTCGTGCGTGAGTGCCGACGAATTGTAACAGGATCAACTATGAAAAAGAGTTTCGCGCTGTTCACCCTGCTGGCAGCCTCCTTTACCGGTTTCGCCCATGCTGACGACGCCGCTATCAAACAGTCGCTCGCTAAGCTTGGCGTCACCGGCAGCGATATTCAGCCAGCACCGGTCGCCGGAATGAAAACGGTACTGACCAACAGCGGCGTGCTGTACGTCACCGAAGACGGAAAACACATTATTCAGGGGCCAATGTACGACGTGAGCGGCGCGCAGCCGGTCAACGTGACCAACCAGCTGCTAATGAAAAACCTGAACGCGCTCGAAAAAGAGATGATCGTCTATAAGGCGGCGCAGGAAAAACACGTCATTACCGTCTTCACCGACATCACCTGCGGCTACTGCCACAAGCTGCATGAAGAGATGAAAGATTACAACGCGCTGGGTATTACCGTGCGCTATCTGGCCTTCCCGCGCGCGGGCGTACAGAGCCAGCCAGAGCAGGACATGAAGGCCATC
This sequence comes from Enterobacter quasiroggenkampii, assembly GCF_043972695.1. Taxonomy (NCBI): domain Bacteria; kingdom Pseudomonadati; phylum Pseudomonadota; class Gammaproteobacteria; order Enterobacterales; family Enterobacteriaceae; genus Enterobacter; species Enterobacter quasiroggenkampii. Next base: position 4,433,556 of record NZ_CP143745.1, on the reverse strand, counting down.
TGGTGTGCGAAAGACCGCAACAAAGCCTTTGATGATGCGATGAGCGGAAAAGAGGTTAAGCCAGCCTCCTGCGATATCGACATTGCTAACCACTACGCGCTGGGCGTGCAGTTTGGCGTGAGCGGTACGCCAGCGATTGTCCTGAGCAACGGGTATGTCGTTCCGGGCTATCAGGGACCAAAAGAGATGAAAGAGTTCCTCGACGCGCACCAGAAACAGGTTAGTGGTAAATAATCCGCGTGAAAGCCCCGATAAAATTGCGCCGCCGCGAGGCGGTTGAACCGGTTGATTTACCGGACGATCTCCCGCCGCTGCTGAAGCGCCTCTACGCCAGCCGCGGCGTGCGTCGCGCTGAAGATCTTGAACGCAGCGTGAAAGGGATGCTGCCCTGGCAGCAGCTGAACGGCATCGAAAAAGCCACTGAAATGCTCTACAACGCGCTGCGTGAGAACACGCGTATTGTGGTAGTAGGGGATTTCGACGCCGACGGCGCAACCAGCACCGCGCTGAGCGTGCTCAGCCTGCGCGCGCTGGGCTGCGATAACGTCACGTATCTGGTGCCGAACCGTTTTGAAGACGGCTACGGACTCAGCCCGGAAGTGGTCGATCAGGCCCACGCCCGCGGTGCTCAGATGATCATGACCGTCGATAACGGGATCTCTTCCCATGCGGGGGTTGATCATGCCCACGCGCTGGGGATCCCGGTGCTGGTTACCGATCACCATCTCCCCGGTGAAACGCTCCCTGCCGCCGAGGCGATTATTAACCCCAACCTGCGCGACTGTGATTTTCCGTCGAAATCCCTTGCGGGCGTAGGCGTGGCGTTTTATCTGATGCTGGCGTTGCGTACCCTGTTACGCGACAAGGGCTGGTTCGAATCCCGCGGTATTGCCGTACCGAACCTGGCCGAATATCTCGATCTGGTGGCACTGGGTACCGTCGCTGACGTGGTCCCGCTCGATACCAATAACCGTATTTTGACCTGGCAGGGCTTAAGCCGTATCCGGGCAGGCAAGTGCCGCCCGGGGATCAAGGCGCTCCTGGAAATCGCCAACCGCGACCCGCTCAAGCTGGCGGCAAGCGATTTGGGCTTTGCCCTTGGGCCGCGCCTGAACGCGGCCGGAAGACTGGACGATATGTCCGTTGGCGTCGCGCTGCTGCTGTGTGACAACATCGGTGAAGCGCGCGTGCTGGCCAACGAGCTGGACGCCCTGAACCAGACACGTAAAGAGATTGAGCAGGGGATGCAGGCCGAAGCGCTGACCCTGTGCGAAAAGCTTGAACGCAGCGGCGATACGCTGCCGGGCGGCCTGGCGATGTACCATCCCGAGTGGCATCAGGGCGTGGTCGGCATTCTGGCGTCGCGCATCAAAGAGCGCTTCCACCGCCCGGTGATCGCCTTCGCCCCCGCGGGCGACGGCACGCTGAAAGGCTCTGGCCGCTCGATTCAGGGCCTGCATATGCGCGACGCACTGGAGCGTCTCGATACGCTGTATCCGGGCCTGATGATCAAGTTCGGCGGCCATGCGATGGCGGCAGGCCTGTCGCTGGAAGAGGCGAAGTTCGACGAGTTTCAGCGCCTCTTCGGCGAGCTGGTTACCGACTGGATTGACCCGGCCCTGCTGCAGGGTGAAGTGGTGTCCGATGGCGAGCTTTCACCGCTTGAGATGACGATGGACGTGGCGCAAATGCTCCGCGATGCCGGTCCATGGGGGCAGATGTTCCCGGAGCCGCTGTTCGACGGCCGTTTCCGCCTGCTGCAGCAGCGCATCGTCGGCGAGCGTCATCTGAAGGTGATGGTTGAACCGGTCGGCGGCGGCCCGCTGCTGGACGGCATTGCCTTTAACGTTGACACGGCGGTATGGCCGGACAACGGCGTGCGCGAGGTCGAGCTGGCGTACAAACTGGACATCAACGAGTTTCGCGGTAACCGCACCCTTCAGATCATCATCGACAATATCTGGCCAATTTAGCGGCAGTAATCTCTATAAAAAAGGGCGTGGATTCGGTACAATCCCGCTCTTATCACCGCATTTTGACAAGTCCATAAAAGAAAACAGACCATGTTTGAAATTAATCCGGTAAAAAACCGTATTCAGGACCTCACGGAGCGCTCTGACGTTCTTAGGGGGTATCTTTGACTACGATGCCAAGAAAGAGCGTCTTGAAGAAGTAAACGCCGAGCTGGAACAGCCGGACGTCTGGAACGAACCTGAACGCGCACAGGCGCTGGGTAAAGAGCGTTCCTCTCTCGAAGCTATCGTAGATACGCTGGATCAAATGGCCCAGGGGCTGGAAGATGTTTCCGGTTTGCTGGAGCTGGCCGTCGAAGCCGACGACGAAGAAACCTTTAACGAAGCCGTAGCAGAACTCGATGTGCTGGAAGAGAAGCTGGCGCAGCTTGAATTCCGTCGCATGTTCTCCGGCGAATACGACAGCGCTGACTGCTATCTCGATATTCAGGCAGGTTCTGGCGGTACCGAAGCGCAGGACTGGGCCAGCATGCTGATGCGCATGTACCTGCGTTGGGCAGAAGCGCGCGGCTTCAAAACTGAAATTATCGAAGAGTCTGAAGGTGAAGTGGCCGGTATTAAATCCGTCACCATCAAGATCATCGGTGATTACGCCTACGGCTGGCTGCGTACTGAAACCGGCGTTCACCGCCTGGTGCGTAAGAGCCCGTTCGACTCCGGCGGCCGTCGTCATACCTCCTTCAGCTCCGCGTTTGTTTACCCGGAAGTTGATGAAGATATCGATATCGAAATTAACCCGGCGGACCTGCGTATCGACGTTTATCGCGCATCCGGCGCGGGCGGCCAGCACGTTAACCGTACGGAATCGGCGGTGCGTATTACCCACATTCCAACCGGGCTGGTAACGCAATGCCAGAACGACCGTTCCCAGCATAAGAACAAAGACCAGGCCATGAAGCAGATGAAAGCGAAGCTTTATGAGCTGGAGATGCAGAAGAAAAATGCTGAGAAACAGGCGATGGAAGACAACAAGTCTGACATCGGCTGGGGCAGCCAGATCCGTTCTTACGTCCTTGATGACTCCCGCATCAAAGACCTGCGTACCGGGGTTGAAACCCGCAACACGCAGGCGGTGCTGGACGGCAGCCTGGACCAATTTATCGAAGCAAGTTTGAAAGCAGGGTTATGAGGAACCAACATGTCTGAACAACAAGCACAGGGCGCTGACGCGGTAGTCGATCTTAACAACGAACTGAAAACCCGCCGCGAGAAGCTGGCAGCGCTGCGCGAGCAGGGCGTGCCGTTCCCGAACGATTTTCGTCGTGACCACACCTCAGACCAACTGCACGCTGACTTCGACGCGAAAGAGAACGAAGAGCTGGAAGCGCTGAACGTTGAAGTGGCCGTTGCGGGCCGCATGATGACCCGTCGTATCATGGGTAAAGCCTCCTTCGTGACCCTGCAGGACGTTGGCGGCCGTATCCAGCTGTACGTTTCCCGTGACGATCTGCCGGAAGGCATCTACAACGAGCAGTTCAAGAAGTGGGACCTGGGCGATATCTTGGGCGCAAAAGGTAAACTGTTCAAAACCAAAACCGGTGAACTGTCTATCCACTGCACCGAGCTGCGTCTGCTGACCAAAGCCCTGCGCCCGCTGCCGGACAAATTCCACGGCCTGCAGGATCAGGAAGCGCGCTATCGTCAGCGCTACCTGGATCTCATCTCTAACGATGAATCCCGCAAGACCTTCAAAATTCGCTCCCAGATCATGGCCGGTATCCGCCAGTTCATGGTCAACCGCGACTTTATGGAAGTGGAAACCCCGATGATGCAGGTGATCCCTGGCGGCGCGTCTGCGCGTCCGTTCATCACCCATCACAACGCCCTGGACCTGGACATGTACCTGCGTATCGCGCCGGAACTGTACCTGAAGCGTCTGGTGGTTGGTGGTTTTGACCGCGTGTTCGAGATCAACCGTAACTTCCGTAATGAAGGGATCTCCGTTCGTCATAACCCAGAGTTCACCATGATGGAACTCTATATGGCGTATGCGGATTACAAAGATCTGATCGAGCTGACCGAATCCCTGTTCCGCACGCTGGCGCAGGATATTCTGGGCACCACGCAGGTTCCTTACGGTGAAGAAGTCTTCGACTTCGGCAAGCCGTTCGAAAAACTGACCATGCGCGAAGCGATCAAGAAGTACCGTCCGGAAACCAACATGGCCGATCTGGATAACTTCGATTCTGCGAAAGCGATCGCCGAAAGCATCGGTATCAAGGTTGAGAAGAGCTGGGGTCTGGGCCGTATCGTGACCGAGATCTTCGAAGAAGTGGCCGAAGCGCACCTGATTCAGCCGACCTTCATTACCGAGTACCCGGCTGAAGTCTCTCCGCTGGCGCGTCGTAATGACCAGAACCCTGAAATCACTGACCGCTTCGAATTCTTCATCGGCGGCCGTGAAATCGGCAACGGCTTTAGCGAGCTGAACGATGCGGAAGACCAGGCTCAGCGCTTCCAGGATCAGGTTGATGCGAAAGCGGCAGGCGACGACGAAGCGATGTTCTTCGACGAAGACTACGTGACCGCGCTGGAGCACGGCCTGCCACCAACGGCAGGTCTGGGGATTGGTATCGACCGTATGGTGATGCTGTTCACCAACAGCCACACCATCCGCGACGTGATCCTGTTCCCGGCGATGCGCCCGGTGAAGTAAGACGTTAAGATGTAAAAAAAGCCCCGAAAGGGGCTTTTTTATTGCGCCGCGAAGGCTTTAAGTTTTTCGCGGGCGGTCGTCGCTTCCATGACCATCCACGGGCTAAAGGCCCAGGGCGTCGCGTCCAGCGCACGGAATAGCGCATCAAGCTCAACCCACTGATAGTCCATCACTTCATCTTCGTTTATCGTCACGTCATTGGTGATGCGGGCGGCGAACACCGGGCAAATTTCGTTTTCCACGATCCCGGACGGGTCGGTTTCCCGATAGCGAAATTCAGGGGCGACGGCGGTGATATCGGTCAGCTCCGCGCCCACTTCAAAGCGGCAGCGGCGGATTATCGCCTGGACTGTCTCTTCACCCGACTGCGGGTGGCCGCACACGGAGTTGGTCCAGACGCCGGGCCAGGCTTTTTTGCTTAAGGCGCGTCGGGTGATCAGACATTCGCCTTTTGTGTTAAAAAGCCAGGAAGAGAACGCCAGATGCAGCGGGGTATGTAACGTGTGCGCGGCATATTTTTCCTGAGTGCCAATCACCATTCCCTGGTCGTTTACCAAAATAACGTGTTCTTGAATACTCATTGATGCTCCAGTGCCAAAATGCCGAGTGGTTCAGCACCATCAGCCGAAGCATTATACTGCATTCTTATACGAACGGTTTGGCTCGTAGAGCGGAAAAGGGCATGACCCCTGTTCGTTTTGGCTGTTATCATAGTGCGCCATTCACGCTGACCGAGGATCTGTTTTGTTTGCAGGAAGCCTGACGAGAAAACCCCTTACCGCTATTTTTTGCCTGACGCTGACGCTATTACTGGCGGGCTGTTCAGGGAGCAAATCTTCGGATACGGGAAGCTATTCCGGTTCGGTCTACACCGTCAAACGCGGGGACACCCTGTACCGGATTTCGCGCGCAACGGGAACCAGCGTGAAGGATCTGGCGCGTCTGAATAACCTTTCTCCGCCCTACACCATCGAGGTGGGGCAGCAGCTGAAGGTTAGCGGCGGATCGTCCTCCGGTAAAAAATCCTCTTCGAAAGGCAAAACCGCCAAAGTGACGCCGTCCTATCAGGTGCCACAATCGTCATGGCCGCCGGTTGGACAGCGCTGCTGGATTTGGCCTGCCAGCGGTAAAGTGGTCGCCCCTTACTCACTCTCTGAAGGTGGCAACAAGGGTATTGATATCGCCGCTGCGCGCGGTACGCCGGTTTATGCCTCCGGTGCCGGGAAGGTGGTTTATGTGGGTAACCAGCTGCGCGGCTACGGTAACCTGATCATGATTAAGCATGGCGAAGACTACATCACGGCCTATGCGCACAACGACACGATGCTGGTCAACAACGGGCAGAACGTCAAAGCCGGGCAGAAGATTGCCACCATGGGCAGCACCGGTACGGATTCAGTGAAGCTGCATTTCCAGATTCGCTATAAGGCGACGGCCATCGATCCGCAGCGCTATCTTCCTGCGCCCGGCAGCAAACCGAAGTGCTAAGTGATTATTTAATCGCCGGTTAGTTGTGAAGAGGCTTGTATGAAGGTGCGTAAAGTCTATAATGCCTTACGCACCTCAAAGCGGGCGTAGTTCAATGGTAGAACGAGAGCTTCCCAAGCTCTATACGAGGGTTCGATTCCCTTCGCCCGCTCCAGATTTTCTTGATGTTATCCTCCTCTGTCTATTTTTTAACCAGCCTATCCTTTTCCATCCAGGTATCGTCATGCTGTTGTTTGATCGCTTCAACGAAGTTATCACGCATGCCTCCATATTCAGCACTGAGTTATCAGGTGTCATCAGAATTTGCAGCACGATGAATGCAACGGATAATTTAATCTGCGCTGCTAGCTGATGTTTATATCTAACTATTGGAAGGGGTGGTTAAAATTTTTTGAAAGAAGAAACAATCAGGCAATAATAAAAAATTCCGATATGACGCACTTCGTCATAACGGTTTTTTGAAACGTAACGCAAATATTACTACCAATTATAGTAGCCCTCTTTTTGAGACTATTCCCTATTGCGCCAGAGCTGGCATACTGAGGAAAACAAAAACTATTATCCTTTAATATGCGCTATTACAGCAAAACCGTTTTTTTTGCTCGTTATTTTTTGCTCTCTGAGCCATGCAGCCCCCTTACTCCTGCTGACCGGGACACAGTGCGTCAGCAGCAGGAGGAACTGTTATTAAAGAACCAGCAACAGCGTGAAGAGCTGGAGCGGAGTATTCCTCGCGCTGCGCCCGCCAGACCGCTGCCGGTTACCGGCTCCGGACCCTGTTTCACCATTCATACCATTACCCTTTCCGGTGCGACCTTAATCTCCCCAAAAACCCGGCAGACCCTTGTCGCGCAGGCCGGTAACGATCTCTCCCTGTCAGGTACGGATATCCGTGCCGGTAAATCGGTCTCACTCAGTGGCGAAAATGTCCTCATGGGGGTGAGCCGGGATACCCGCGACGGTGAAAACCACAGCAGCAGCGCCCAGAATGGTGTGACGGCATCTGCTGGCGGCTGGGCTGTTGAGGCTGCTAAAGCCGCAGAGACGGCTGCCCGCGGCGCAGGGCGCTATGTCGGACTCGTCGCTCATCAAGGCTAAAGTGTCTTTAACGGCGGGGACGTCCTCTCAGGACAGTCGTTACCACAGTACCGACACGCAGGGCACCACCATTAATGCCGGCGAGAATGTCTCTGTTCGTGCCGGAAATGACATTGCCGGTATTGGGGTACAGATCGCGGGTAAACACGTGGCGCTGGATGCGGGGCGCGATATTCTGTTGTCTGCCTCCCAGAACACAACCCTCTCTGAGAGTAAAAACAGCGGTAGCCAGTTCAGCGTTGGTGTCGGTGTGAGCCTGATTGGTGCACAAAACGGCATCTCGGTGGAGCTGGGAGCGTCACAGCATAAGGGGAAGGAAAACAGCCAGTCACAGCGCAATACGAACAGCGTTGTCCATGCTGATGAACAGCTTACGGTGAACAGCGGACGCGACACCATCCTGAAAGGTGCGGAGCTCGAAGGTAACGGTGTGGTGGTGAATACCGGACGCGATCTCACCATCAGCAGCGTGCAGGATACAGCCAGTTATGACAGCAAGCAGTCTTCGTCAGGCGCGTCCCTCAGTCTGTGCATACCGCCACTGTGTTATGGTGCTTCTTCCGGTAGCGTCAGTGCATCGGTGAGAATATCACCCAGAATGGTAAGAGCGTCGCTGAACAGAGCGGGATATTCGCAGGCAAGGGCGGCTTTGCCGTCACCACCGGAAATCATACCCAGCTTGACGGCGCGGTGATTGCATCCACGGCGTCTGCAGATAAAAATAGCCTCGACACCGGTACGCTGGGTTTCAGTAATCTCCATAACGAGAGCCAGACCAGCGGCAACGGCTACACGGTGGCGCTTTCCGGCAGCGCGGGTGGCAGCGGAAACGGTGAAAACCGCAACCTGGCACCGGCCATCGGTACGGCCAGGCAAAAGGGAGCCACACCGGCACGACCTCATCAGCGGTGAGTGGCGGTAGCATTGTCATTCGCAACCCGGCGGGACAGAAACAGGATATTGCTGACCTGAGCCGTGATACGGCTGACGCCCACCACGGCGTGGACGTGAACGGTGATGTGCAGAAGGTCAGGGATAACCTGGCGGTTCAGAGCGAAGGCGCGGCGCTGGCCACTTCTGCGCTGGATGCTTATGGCAAGTATGCGGAGCAGAAAGCGCGTGAATCCAATGCGACGCTGGGCGCGAAACTGGCATCTGAAGGAAAACTGCAGGGCGATACGCCGCAGGAGCAGGAAGCGTTCCTGAAGACGCAGCCCGGATATGAGAATACCGAGTACGGTCCGGAGAGTGCCTTCTGGACGAAGGGTAGCGCAGCGGCGGGATTACTGGCAGGTGCGCTTGGCGGTAACCTGAAGGCAGGCGCGGCAGCGGGGGCGGCTCCTCTTCTGGCGACCCTGGTCAAGGAGCAGAAAGACCCGACAGCCCGTGCCGCGCTGCACGGTATTGTGGCTGCGGCGCTGACGCAGCTGAGTGGCGGGAGCAGTGCTGATGGCCTGAAGGCTGGTGCCATAGGAGCCATTACGGCCTCGGCGATGACTGACCATCTGGTCAGCGCGCTGTATGGAGATAAAAAATCCAGTGACCTGACAGCAGAGGAGAAACGGCTGGTCAGTAGCCTCGTGAGTATTGCAGGTGGTCTGGCGGGCGCTGCTGTGACGGATGGCAGTGTCTCCATGGCGGCGACGGCGTCGGAAACGGCGAAGGTGGAGGTTGAGAATAACTCGCTGGGTGTCGTTATACAGGGCGGTAAACTGGCTGCACAGGGATGTCTGAAAATTTCTGCTTGCCGTGATCGCCTGGTTGCTAGTGGTCTGGGTGCTTTACTGGGCATTGGTGCATCCACATCAGCAATGGATACATTGTCATAAGATGAGCAGTTGCATCTGATCTATGTGGCCTCGCTCAATGATCCTTCCCAGCTCAGTCAGTTAAATAATGCTCAGAAAGCGGCCTATGAGTCCCTGACAGGTAAGACGATCACCAGTACTGGTGGTACGCAGGTCATCAAACCGGGACCATCAAACACTGGTGGCGACCAGACTGTAACTGGAAACGTGCCCTCCAACACAGGGAATAATAGCGTAGCAACCGGAGGGATAAATCATACTGGTAACACCAACGGTGATGGAGCGTCAAACAATAATGGCTGGACGACAACTACGCCGGTTCCGGATTCTCCTTCACTGGATGATCTTTTCTATCAGAACGAGAAGATCCCCGGTCTTGAAAATGTTCGCCCTGAAAATCCCGGTTATCCAGCCAATCAGAGTGTTATTGAAAAAATGAACGAACCTAAGTTTATTGCCTGGATAGGCAATACAGATTGTACGGATTGCTCAGATATCGCACCTAAACTTCTCAATGCAGCTGGCGGGCACGGGAAAATTATTGAAGCAAGGCCGACGACTCAGTACAACTTAAATGTGTATGAAAATGGAAAAATTGTACATGAACAAGCATTCCATCAGGTTTATACCGATGGTCAGTATGTTTACGATCCAAGAGTGTCCTTAAAACCAATTCCTAAAGGAGATTGGGAAAAACATATCAAATCTATAAATCAGGGAAGTGTTACGATCTCTGATAAATTACAGGGGTAAAATAATGTTTCCGATAGGTAAGAAAGAAACAATCTTGTTGGACTTCATTGGTTCTCTTGGAAAACTGGAGTGGTTACATTATCAGAGCCGTATTGAAGATGAATGGATAAATGACCATTTTGAAAAAATTGATCGCTCTAAGTATCCTCCTTATACCAGTTTTCGTTTTGAAAAAGAGGTTCCAGAAGTTATCGCCTTACTGGAAGATGCGATTCAATCATATAAAGGTAAAGTTGAGTGGTGTATGACCCATCATCCGAAAGAGTATGGTACTGGTGTTAATCATCGTATTTTGCCTACATTTGTTAAGAATCTCAGAGTCAGTGAAGGTATGGAAGATGTTAACGAGTATATTGAAAACCATTATCCTGATTTTGGCCCAATCGCCTATGAAGATCTTGTTGGACTGACGGAGCATGTTCAATCAGTTTTCAAAAATGCTGGATATGACGCATAAATTTTCTTTATATGCTCTGTGATAACATTTTGATATGGAGTCTTAACCCGTTATACGTACGGACGGAAAGAAGTGTCAGTTGGCTATTTTAGTCAGAATGCCTTAACAATAATGGCTAGCGCCATCTATCCTGGCATCTGCCCATTTCTTTGTTTTGTAGACCCGGTAAGCGAATCGCTACCGGGCCATGGCAGATTAATTATTGACTCATCACCCTTTCGGGAACACCCAAACATGCTTCTCCGGCAGCGAAAGATGGCAGTGCTGCGGATCCCGAACCTCATGCCCATACGCACGGATCACAAAATCATCCCCCACCGTGCGGAACAGGTATTCCCAGCGGTCGCCGAGGTACATGCTGGTGAGCAGCGGCAGCTCAAGCTGATTTTCCCCTGGCCCCTCGACCACCGCCACGCGCTCGACGCGGATCACCGCCGTGGCTTCTTTACCGCTCTGCACCCCTTCACCGGCCTGGCCCCACAGCACCCAGCCTTTCCCCTCGATGCGCGCTCTGCCGTCGCGCACTTCGGTGACCTTGCCGTGCAGGCGGTTGTTGCTGCCCATAAACTCAGCGGTAAACAGCGTTTTCGGCGAGCCGTACATCTCCTGCGGCGTGCCCTGTTGCTCAATTTTGCCGTTGTTAAGCAGCAGGATGCGGTCGGATATGGACATCGCTTCGTTCTGGTCGTGCGTCACCATCAGCGCGGATAACCCGAGCTTGATAATCAGCTCGCGCAGGAACACGCGGGCCTCTTCGCGCAGCTTGGCGTCGAGGTTAGAGAGCGGCTCGTCCAGCAAAATCACCGGCGGGTTGTACACCAGCGCACGGCCAATCGCCACGCGCTGCTGCTGCCCACCGGAGAGCTGGTGCGGGTGACGTTTGCCAAGATGGCCCAGGCCAAGCTGGTCCAGCACGTCTTGCACGCGCTGCTGGATCTCTTTGGCCGGGACTTTGCGCAGCTTGAGCGGATAGGCCACGTTCTCAAACACGGTTTTGTGCGGCCACAGGGCGTAGGACTGGAATACCAGCCCCAGGTTACGCTCTTCCGCCGGGACCTCACTGCGCGGCGTGCCGTCGTAAACTTTACTGTTGCCAATCACAATCGAGCCCTGAGTCGGTTTTTCCAGACCCGCGACGGCGCGGAGCAGGGTGGTTTTGCCGCTGCCGGAGGGGCCTAACAGGGAGACCACTTCGCCGCGCTTCAGGTTCATGGAGACACCTTTTAAAACAGGATTGTCGCCGTAGGTTAAGTGCAGATCGTCAACCGCTAATTCAATCATGTATTTTCACTCCGAAACGAAGGGCAATGCCCAGACCTACCACGACAAGCAGGATGTTAATGAAAGAGAGCGCCGCCACGATATCAATGGCACCCGCGGCCCAGAGGGAAACCAGCATCGAGCCGATGGTCTCCGTGCCGGGCGAAAGCAGGTACACACCCGTTGAATATTCGCGTTCAAAGATCAGGAACATCAGCAGCCACGAACCGATCAGACCGTAGCGGGAGAGCGGAATGGTGACGTGGCGGGTGATCTGTCCGCGCGTCGCCCCGGTACTGCGCGCCGCCTCTTCAAGCTCTGGCCCTACCTGCAGCAGCGTGGAAGAGATGAGCCTCAGCCCGTAAGCCATCCACACCACGGTATAGGCCAGCCAGACGCTGAAAATGGTGCTGCGCAGCGAACGCAGCCAGACGATGACGTTTTCACGCATCCAGTCGGTCCAGGCAAACCCGGAAAGCCAGCCGGATTTCAGCGAGTTATCCAGCCACATCGGCAGGAACAGGAACACCCACAGGAAGGCCAGACCCGCCAGCAGGCCAGGCACGGCGCGCGGCACCAGCACGCTGTAGTCCAGGAAACGCGTGGTGTTGTCCGGCTTACGGTGCATGGCAATACCGACAAACAGGTAGCACACCACGGCCAGCGCGCCGCCAATGACGCCAATCGCCATGGAGTTGACGATGGCGCGCAGCAGGTTGGGCTGCGCCCAGATGGTGCGGAAGGTATTCAGAGAAAGCTCGTCCCACAGCGAAACGCCCACGCCCCAGTTGGAGATAAAGGCGCGCAGCACCACGCCGAGCAGCGGAACGCCGATGGTGACGGTGAGCCAGAAGGCAATCACCCCGCCAGCCACCCAGCGCCATTTACCCAGCGGTAGCGCGCGGGCCTGCGAGGCCTTGCCCTTCATGGTGACGAAGCGGTTGGCGGTGCGCATCAGGCGACGCTGGAGCATCACCAGCGGGATGGTGATACAGATCAGCACCACGGCAACCGCCGCCATCAGGTTATAGGATGGGGTACCCATCTTGTTCGTCAGCTTATAGAGATAGGTCGCCAGCACCATGTTGCCTTCCGGGTCGCCGAGGACCAGCATCAGGCCGAACACCTCCAGCCCGAGGAAGAACAGCAGCACGGTGGCGTACAGAATGGACGGGCGCACCATCGGCAGGCTGACGGAGGTCATCACCTGCCATGGCGACGCGCCCGCGGTGCGCGCGGCTTCTTCCACGTCGGAGCCCACGCTGCGCAGCGCTGACGAGATATACAGATAGGCGTGCGGGACGTGCGTCAGGCCGGCAATGACCACAATGCTCGACATGTCGTAGATGTTCCACGGCACAAAGCCAATCAGCGCCTCAGCCCACTGGGAGAGAAAACCCACCGGACCGGCGGCCACCACGTAGCCGAAGCCCAGCACCATCGGTGAAACGAAAATCGGGACCAGGATCAGCGGCTCAATCAGCCGGCGACCGGGCAGGTCGGTACGCACCATCAGAAACGCCAGCACGCCACCCAGCGGGATAGAGATAAAGACCAGCCCGAAAGCCAGAATAAAGCCGCTTTTCAGGGCTTTATAAAAATCGGGGTCGGTGAAAATAAAATCAAATGATTCAAAGCTCCACTCTTTTGACGGCGAAAAGAACGGCGCGGACAGGAAGCTCTGGATCACGATAAACGACAGCGGCGTGTAGATAACCAGGGCGGTTATCAGCACGACGATGCCTCGCGGCAGGCTTTGCCACTTTCTGCGTAATGTATTCATGGGGTATCCCTGGTATTGCAGCCCAGAAAAACGAACTCAGTCGATAAGGGAGCGCGGCGGCCAGCGCCGCGCTCAGACGCTTATTTACCGGCGGCGGTACGCCACTCTTTGATGTACTCGAGGCGTTTTTTCGGCTGCAGGTATTCCAGCAGCGTTTCATCAACCGGGATCGGCTTCAGCGCGTTGCCGAGGATTTTGGTCAGGCCGTCGATATCGTTCTTGCCTTCGATATCGTTACGAATGGAGGGGATGTCCGCCTGATTGGCCAGAATGTTTTGCCCTTGTTCAGACAGCACATAGTCCAGCCACAGCTTCGCGGCATTGCTGTTTTGCGATTGCTGGCTGATGAACGACACGCGCGACAGCACCAGGGTGTAATCTTTCGGATAGGCAATGCCGAGTGACGGATCGTTCTTCGCACGCGCTTCCGCATAGGAACCGAGGATGTTGAAGCCGATCAGGTTTTCACCGGAGGAGACGCGCTCCATCATGGTGCCGGTAGACGACTGCACCGACAGGCCCCCTTTGGCGACGTCGGCCAGGGTCTTAAAGTAGTTCGGATCGGCGTTGTGATCCTGCACCGAGAGCATAAAGCCCAGACCCGATTTTTCGATATCGTAGGTGGTGACTTTGTTCTTGAATTTGTCCGTCTGGCTGGCAATCAGCTTCGCCAGCGCGGCGTGAGAATCCGGCACGTCACCAGCCGGGATCAGACGCTTGTTGTAGATAAAGACCACCGGCTCATAGGTGGTGCCGTAGGCCTTATCTTTCCAGACCGCCCATTTCGGCAGCTGGCTTTGCTCCGGAGATTTGTACTCCATGGCGTAGTCGGTGGCGAGCTTCAGGCCGGTGTCCATCGAGGAGCTCCAGACCACGTCGCCGCTCACGCCGCCGGAAGCCTGTTCGCTGATGAAACGGTTGTACAACTCGGTGCTGTTCATGTCGTTGTATTCGACTTTAATGCCCGGGTAGGTTTTTTCGAAGCCCTGGATCAGCGGACCGGCAGCTTTGATGTCGGTGGTGGAATAGATGACAACCTTGCCCTCTTTCGTGGCGGCATCAACCACTTTTTGATACTCAGCAGGATAACCCTGCGGCAGGGCAGAGAGTGCAGAAGCAGAGAACAGGACGGTAGCGGTAAGCAGAGAAATTCGGAACGTGTTCGACATTATAGTTAACCTTTTAGTTACATTTGAGGAACTAATTGTCAACATAGCGTAAAGCGCGCCTCCGACAATAGGGAGGCGAGGGCAATGATTCCGAAGTGTGATTGTCGCCGTCGTTTCAGCAATTAACACCATAAAATCCGCGAACGTTAGCCAACGAACGGTTGCGGATCACGGTTTATCGGGGGCTTTGCGGTATAACCGGCGAGGATGACCAATATTGCCGTACAGCATTTCAACGCTGATTAACCCGCTCTCCACGCAGTATTCAAGATAGCGGCGCCCCGTGGTTTTGCTGATCCCCACGTTTTCCACCACCTCCTCAACCGACATCGCACTATCGGGATGCTCGGCGAACAGGCGTTTAATCCGCTCCAGCGTCTGGGGCTCAATGCCCTTTGTGGACGGCGTAACGGAGGCTTCCGCGGCAGGCAGATGAAACAGGCGATCCAGCGCATGCTGGTCGACCACCTTCACCTGCTGCACGGTGTGGATGAAGCGCATAAACCGCTCCAGCGAAGCGTGCAGTCGCTGGAAAAAGACGGGCTTGATGAGGTAGTCAAACGCGCCGCTGCGCATGGCGTGGCTGCAGGTCTGCATATCGCTGGCGGCGGTGATGAAGATCACCGAACACTCATAGCTTTTCAGCAGCGGGTTATCGATGAGCTCCACGCCTTTACCGTCCGGAAGATAGTTGTCCAGCAGGATTAGCCGCGGCTGGTGCTGACGAATCAGGCGACATGCCTGCTCAATCGACGCGGCGATGCCCACCACGCGTAAATGAAAATTCTGCTCGATATACTCGCGATGCAGCTCCGCCAGGTGCGGCTCATCTTCAACGATCACAACATCAAGTGCTCGGGTCATGCTTTAGCCCATTCGGAATAAACACAGAAAAAATAGTCCCTTGTGGCGTGTTGTCGGCAATCTCAATGCTGCCGCCAGCCTTATCGATATATCCTGCCACCAGATACAGGCCAATACCGTGCTCGGTGCCCACAATGTCGTTTTCACGTTCCGGTTTGCTGCTGAATCCCTGGCGGAAAATATGCGGCTTCATCGCATCCTCCACCCCGCAGCCCCGGTCGGCCACCTCGATCAGCAGCTCCTGGTTACGGTCAGAAATGTAGAGTTCCACCGGCGCGGGGACCGGAGCCTTAAGGGTCGCGTCCACCGCGTTATCCAGCAGGTTACCAATAATGGACATCAGCTCCGTTTCGTTGAGCGTGGCGGGCATGCGGGTGAGCTGGCAGGCGGGGTCAAACAGCAATTCGATGCCTTTTTCGCGCGCGCTGACGTATTTTCCTAACAGCAGACCACACAGCGCGGGAGAGGAAAAACGGGCGGAGACAAAGTCCAGCACCCGCTGCGCGCCTTCGGACTGCACCTGGATGTAACGAATCGCCTCGTCATAGTGTTTCATCTGCAGCAAGCCCACCAGCGTGGCGGTCCAGTTCAGTTGCTCGTGGCGCATAATGCGCAGGTTATCGGCATAGCGCTTGATCTGACTGAGCTGGCTGCTGAGGGTGTTGATGTCATTTTTGTCGCGAAAGCTGTAGACCCAGCCGCTTTCAACGCCGGGTTCGACCTCAATCGCCACCCGGTTGACGATTACCTCCCGCTGGTTCAGCACGGCAATCTGGTCGTGGCTGCCACTGCTCACCGAGGCGTAGCGCTGGGATAAAAAGCCCGGCGACGTCTGCAGAACGTCTTCCAGCGGTTTGCCGATAAGCTCTTTCTCACTTTGCCGGATATCCAGCATTTCTCGTGCGGCGCGGTTAATTAAAATCAGCTGCTTCTCTTCATTGACGGCAAATACCCCTTCATACATGGCTTCTAATAGCGCGCGCTGCTGCAAAACCAGCTGAGCGATATCTTTCGGCTCCAGTCGGAACATCTGTTTTTTGAGATTGCGGGTAAACAGCCAGGAGAACATAAACAGCAGCAGCAGAAGAGCCGCGCCGTACAGCCCGGACTGCCAGAGAATGCGGGCGTTAATATTGGCAATATAGGAGGTCAGATAGCCGACCGAGACAATACCAATCACCTGGTGCTGCGCGTTAAAGATCGGCGCTTTGCTGCGCAGTGAAACCCCAATCCCGCCCTGGCGCACGGAAATAATGGTTTTGCCCTTTAATACCTCCGCATTATCTCCGCCGATCATCGGTAAATTAATCCGCTCCGGGGATTCCGAATGATAGAGGTGCTGTTCCTCGGTATCGCCAATCACAATGTAGCTGGCATCGCTTTCGGCGCGCAGCGGCTGGATTAACCGGGCAATGCCGGGGATATCTCTGGCCGCAACCATGGCCGCCAGACCCGGCATCAGCGCGATCTGGCTGGCCTGAACCCGGGCACGCTGGCCGAGATCGTGATGGAGCTGCCGGTCAATAAAATGAAACAGGATCGTTCCCAGCAGAACTAACAGCAGGCAGGAGAAGCACACCAGCGCTAAAAACAGCTTTACCTGAAAAGAGAGTCTGCGTTTCATTCAACCTGCGGATGTTATGTAAAAGTGACATTTGCCGAGCCTGACATGGGCAAATAGCGGACGCAATCTGGCAAGAAAAGAGTTGTGACCTGGCTTTTCGTTTTCGGCGTTATAGCCATCAGGATCCCGTCAGGCTATTCTTCATTCAGCACGATAATAATTACAGAGGCAATGTCATGGATAAAGAGCTACTGGATGCAGGTTACCGGGCCTATACCGGCGAGAAAATTGACGTTTACTTCAACACCGGGATCTGCAAACACTCCGGTAACTGCGTGCGTGGCAGCGCAAAGCTGTTTAATCTGAAACGTAAACCGTGGATTATTCCCGATGAAGTGGACGTTGAAACGGTTGTCCGCGTGATTGATACCTGCCCGAGCGGTGCGCTGAAGTATCGCCAAAAATAAGCGAGGAACCATGGATATTCTGGAAGGCCATAACAAGTTTTACGTGAATGATGCGAACGGCAACCAGGTCGCGGAGATTGTCTTCGTGCCGACCGGCGAGCACCTGAGCATTATCGAGCACACCGATGTGGATGAGAGCCTGAAAGGGCAGGGCGTCGGTAAACAGCTGGTGGCGAAAGTGGTGGAGAAGATGCGCGGTGAGAACCGCAAAATTATTCCGCTGTGTCCGTTCGCGAAACATGAGTTTGATAAAACGCGGGAATATGACGATATTCGGGCGTAAATAACACCGGCGATGGCCGGTGTTTTTTTATCTTACCTGCTCAAGCAGCAATACCATCGCGATTAGCACCATTATCCCTCCAGATGCCATGCTCACGCGCCGCGCCGCCTGTGGCCGGGTCGCCAGCACCGCTTTCGAACCATACCCCACCAGCAGATAGACCAGCGTACAGGTGATAAGGTGCATCATCCCAAGCGTGGACATCTGCATTGCTAACGACCAGCTCCCGGTCGGGTCTGTAAACTGCGGGAGCAGGGCCAGGAACAGCAAAAACACTTTCGGGTTTAGGCCGCTAATACAGAGCCCTTTCACCGCCCACTGTCGCCAGTTTCCCGCGTGGTGGCTCGCCTTTTCCGGGGCGGCAGGGTGACGCAACAGTCCGATGCCGAGCCACAGGAGATACGCGGCCCCCGCGAGGGTCAGCCCGGTTAACGCCAGCGGATGTTGAGCAATCACGACCCCCACGCCAGCCACGACAATGAGCGTGGCTAACAGATGCCCTGACATCAGCCCCAGCACCGCCGGTACCACGCGTCGCCCGTTAATCCCGGCGCTAATGGCGTAGGCCCAGTCGGCGCCTGGCGTCATGATGAGCAGAAACGAAACCACCCAAAAGCCGGCCACAATACTCATTTCCATCGTTCTGAAAACTCCCGCAGTGCGTTAAACGTTGCGAAAAAGAATATCGTTAACCCTGCGAAATAGGCTTTCAATGTTATGCTCATAACACGGTGAAATTGAGAAAATCTTCCAAATGGACAGCATCGATCGAAAAATTCTTGCAGCGCTCCAGTCTGATGGACGCCTGTCGCTTACCGAGCTGGCTGAGCGGGTTAATCTGAGCCTCTCACCCTGCCATCGTCGCGTGCGGGCGCTGGAGCAAAGCGGGGCCATAACGGGATACCGTGCCAGCCTGGATCCCGCCAAAATGGGGTTTAACTTCCTGGCGATCGTCTTTGCGACGCTGAAAGAAGGGGACCGAAAGGCGGTTAGCGCGTTTGAAGAGGCGGTGGAGGAGATCCCGCAGATCGTGCTGGCGCAGCGTCTCTTTGGCGATCCCGATTATCTGATGCACGTTGTGACCCGCGACCTCTCCGCTTTCCAGAAGCTCTATGACGAGAAGCTTTCCGCCATGCCTGGCGTGCAGCATCTTCGCTCAACGCTTGTCATGAAAACGGTGGTGCAGGACAGACCTTTTCCGCTGGACGTTACGGGACGAGACTGAATGACATGCCCGACAGAGCGCCGGGCATCAAAGAGGGGTTAGCCGACGAACATTACCGACACGCACAGCACCCCGACGATCAGCGTCAGCAGGTTGCCAATGGAGCGGTACGGTTTCAGGGAGGGGATGAGATACGTCGACAGCGTCGGCATGATAAACAGGATCATGGCGATAAGCGGACCGCTGATGGCGTAAATCATCGAAATGGCGTTAGGGTTAATGCAGCAGACGGCAAAGGTGATTAACGACACCCCCATAATGGAAATCGCGCGGTTAAAGGCGCGGCTCTTTTTCACGCCCACCTGATTCAGCGACGACTTCACGATCTCCGTCGCCCCTTCAATCACCCCAAAATAGGTGCCGAGGAACGATTTCGACATCGCAATTATCGCCACGACAATCCCGGAAATTCCCAGCCACGCCGGTGAAGAAGGCATCATCGACAACGCGGACAGGATCGTCACCCCTTCCTCTTTGGCGGCCACAATGTACGACGGCGGAATAGAGAGCAGGCAGCTGAAGACAAAGAACAGCACGCTCAGGCAGATAATCAGGTACGCCACCTTCATGATTTTCTTGCATTTATCCATGGCGCCGTCGCCAAATTTCTCGCGACGATCAACGGCAAACGTGGAGATAATCGGCGTATGGCTGAACGCAAACACCATCACCGGAATCGAAATCCAGACCTGGTGCAGCGTGTGGCGATCGACGGCCATCTGGCTGGTCAGCAGCGAGGGCTGCCAGCTGCCGATCAGATAGAGCGAGACAAACAGGAAATAGGCAATCAGCGGAAACACCAGGAAGCCCATCACTTTTATCGTGATATGCCGTCCCATCAGGAAGATCAGATTCAGGACCAGCACCACGCCCAGGCTGACCAGCACGCGAACGGCGGTATCTACCGTCAGGTGTTTTCCCAACTGCTCGGTTAACGAGTTGGTGATGGCCACCGCATAAATCTGCACCACCACAAAGAAGGCGATGAAATAGAGCGTGGTGATCAGGTTGCCGATCTTCCGGCCGTAATAGTGCGAAACGGCGCCGGTGATCCCTTCGTTGCCTTTCGTTTTTGACGAGAGGATAAATTGCGCCAGCGCTTTGTGCGGCCAGTAGGTTAAGGGATAGGCCACGAGGGCGGTAATAAACAGGACGATTGCGCCTGCGGAGCCCAGCTGAATGGGCAGGAAGAGCGTTCCTGCGCCCACGGCCGTGCCGTAGAGAGCGAAACTCCAGAGAGTCTCATCTTTTGACCAAATTTTCGACATTAGAGCAACGTATCAACTATCAAACCATCAGAATGGAGTGCAATTTACCATAGTTATGCACGGAGAGCGCAGTTGCTTCGAAGGCGTTTGGCCGGAACGGACGTCCGGCCAGAAGGCGTTTAGCCTGCCAGGGCGCGTCGTTGCTGGCGGCGCTTAAGAAATTTCTCGCGGAGGCAATCGTACGCCCAGTTATAGAACATGGTGTACGGCAGGAAGAACAGGAAGAAACCTATTTCCAGTGTGAATGCCTGCAGCAGGGTGACGCCCAGCACGGCGGCGACAATCGACACGCCAATCACAATAAACCCGCATTCGAACCCCAGCGCATGCAACGCACGCACTTTTGCCGTACGTTTGACGCGCTGAACGGGCCAGAAACGGTCGAAGCCGAAGTTATAAATAATGTTCCACAGCATGGCGGTGGTCGCCAGAATAATGGTCAACCCACCCATTTCCACCACGGAACGCTGCATGAGCCACGCCGCCGTAGGGGCGAGGATCGCCGTCGCGATCCCTTCAAAACAGACAGCATGAAAGATCCGCTCCGGCAGTTTACGTTGGAGTGCATCCTGATGTTGCATAGCGATAGACCTCGTTAATTCGCCGGTATGGGCGTTGATGTGGCCTATTTTCATCGCTAAAGCTGATATATTAAAGATAGTATCCATCGCTAAAGTAGATAGGTTATGCGCTATTCACCCGAAGCCCTTACCGCGTTTGTCGAGACCGTTGCGGCAGGCTCTTTCTCTGCGGCCGCACGCCGGCTGCGTAAAAGCCAGTCGACGGTCAGCACGTCCATTGCCAACCTTGAAGCCGATCTGGGCTTCGAGCTGTTTGACCGCTCGGCACGCCAGCCGGTGTTAACGGCCCAGGGGGAACAGGTGCTGGGCTATGTGCAGGCTATTCTCGCCGCCAGCACGCGGCTGGATGAGCTGGCGGTGTCGCTATCGGCGCAAACGGAGGCGCGTCTGACGTTTGTCCTTTCCGATACCCTCAACCCGGACGTGCTGGAAGAGATGATGAAACAGTTTGACGCGCGCTTTCCCCATACGGAATTCGAATGTCTGATTGGCGAGGAGGAGGACGTGATCGATCTGCTGCAAAAGGAGCGCGCGCAGATTGGCCTCACCGAAGCGCGAGACGGTTATCCTACGGATATCGGCGCTATCCGGCTGCCGATGCAGACCCGCATGGCGATCTATGTCGCGACCACGCATCCGCTCGCCGGACAACATGACGTTCAGCGTGACGAGCTGCACGGCTGGCGAGAGTTGCGGCTGAGCACCTATCTTGAGCGCGAGGCGGAGATCGCGCGCGGGCCCGTCTGGTCAGCCCCGAATTACCTGTTACTCTTGAGTATGGCGGTACAGGGATTTGGCTGGTGCGTCTTGCCGTGCGCGCTGGTGGATGAGTTTGCCGCCGCGAAATCCCTGGTACAGCTCAATGTTCCCGGCTGGCCGCGGGCGATCGGCATCGATCTACTGTGGAATAAACGATCCCCTCCCGGCGTTGCCGGAAGCTGGCTGCGGCAGTATCTGCAGGATGCACGCTGATCCTTGTGATTAAACTCACTATTTTTAAACAATTAAGATAATTGCCAGTAACAATCCTCTACTATCGTCATGTCATTTAACACAGAGGTCGTGATGAAAGATGTCGTAATAGTGGGTGCGTTGCGTACAGCTATCGGCTGTTTTCAGGGAGCGCTTGCGCGTCACTCGGCGGTTGACCTGGGGAGCGTGGTGGTGAAAGCGCTGGTGGAACGTAGCGGGATCGCAGCACATGAAGTTGACGAGGTGATTCTGGGACAGGTCCTCACGGCCGGTGCCGGGCAAAACCCTGCGCGTCAGGCGGCGCTGAAGGGCGGGCTGCCCAATACCGTCTCCGCCATCACCATCAACGACGTCTGTGGTTCAGGATTAAAAGCGCTGCATCTCGCGACGCAGGCCATTCAGTGTGGTGAGGCGGACGTGATCATTGCGGGCGGGCAGGAGAATATGAGCCGCGCGCCGCACGTGTTGACCGACAGCCGCACTGGCGCACAGCTGGGCAACAGTCAGCTGCTCGACAGCCTGGTGCATGACGGCCTGTGGGATGCCTTCAATGACTATCATATGGGTGTGACGGCGGAAAATCTGGCGCGCGAGTACGGTATCAGCCGTGAGGTGCAGGACGCCTATGCGCTGAGCTCGCAGCAAAAAGCGCGTGCGGCGATTGATTCCGGTCGTTTTCGCGACGAAATTGTCCCGGTCAGCGCGCTGCGTCAGAACGGCGAGGTGATGGTTGTGGATACCGATGAACAGCCGCGCACCGACGCCAGCGCTGAAGGGCTGGCCAGGCTGAATCCTGCTTTTGAAATGCAGGGCTCGGTGACGGCGGGAAACGCCTCTTCCATTAACGACGGCGCTGCCGCCGTCATGATGATGAGCGAAAGCAAAGCCCTCGAACTCGATCTACCCGTGCTTGCCCGCATTAAGGCATTCGCCAGCGTGGGGGTTGATCCTGCGCTAATGGGGATCGCGCCGGTCTACGCCACCCGTCGCTGTCTGGAGCGTGCGGGGTGGCAGCTTTCTGATGTGGATCTGATCGAAGTGAACGAAGCCTATGCCGCACAGGCGATCTCCGTCGGAAAAATGCTGGAGTGGGATCCGCTGCGGGTTAACGTGAACGGTGGGGCGATCGCGCTGGGGCACCCGATTGGGGCGTCAGGCTGCCGGATCCTGGTTTCGCTGGTCCACGAAATGAAAAAGCGCAATGCCCGCAAAGGGATTGCCACGCTCTGTATCGGCGGCGGGCAAGGGGTGGCGTTGGCCATCGAACGCTAACCTTTCCTCATTGAAAAGACCTCCTCCGGGAGGTTTTTTTGTGCCCTTTTTCTCCCGTCGGTTTAATTGTGATCCGAACATCATTTCCGTTATAAACAAAAATAAAAAATGAAACGTTGTTTTAAATGTAATTGAAAAGCTCACTTTATGCCGATAGTATGTGCTTATTATGAAAAACGGAACGCTGTTTCGTTTTACTTCCCGCCTTCGGGCATGACCACATCTGGAGGTTACCGTGGACGTCAGAGAAAGCATCCACAGCGCGCACGCCAAAACGCTGGATACTCAGGGGCTGCGCAAGGCATTTTTAGTCGAGCAGATATTCGAGGCCGACAGGTACACCATGGTTTACAGCCATATCGACCGCATTATTGTGGGCGGCATTATGCCCGTCACGAAAACCGTCTCCGTGGGCGGCGAGGTCGGTAAACAGCTGGGCGTGAATTATTTCCTCGAGCGTCGCGAGCTGGGGGTGATCAACATCGGCGGGCCGGGCACCATCACCGTAGACGGACAGTGCTATGAGATTGGCCATCGCGAGGCACTGTACGTAGGTAAAGGGGCGAAAGACGTGGTCTTTGCCAGCATCGACGCCAGCAAGCCTGCGAAGTTTTACTACAACTGCGCGCCGGCTCACACCACCTGTCCAACCAAAAAAGTGACCACGGCAGACGTCGCGCCCGTGACGCTGGGCGACAACCTCACCAGCAACCGCCGCACCATCAATAAATACTTCGTGCCGGACGTGCTGGAGACCTGTCAGCTCAGCATGGGGTTGACCGAGCTTGCGCCAGGGAATCTGTGGAACACCATGCCGTGCCATACCCACGAGCGCCGGATGGAAGTCTACTTCTACTTCAACATGGATGAGGACGCCTGCGTGTTCCACATGATGGGACAGCCGCAGGAAACGCGCCATATCGTGATGCACAACGAGCAGGCGGTGATTTCGCCGAGCTGGTCTATTCACTCCGGCGTTGGGACAAAAGCCTACACCTTTATCTGGGGAATGGTGGGCGAAAACCAGGTCTTTGATGATATGGACCATGTTGCGGTCAGCGATCTGCGCTAGTCGCGGGCAGTGAAGCATAAACCTGCCTGTGAGTGACAGGCTCTGAAAGAGTAAGGAATAAACATGATTCTGGATGCATTCTCTCTGCAGGGGAAAGTGGCGGTGGTTTCCGGATGTGATACCGGGCTGGGTCAGGGGATGGCGTTAGGCCTGGCGGAAGCGGGCTGCGATATCGTCGGGATTAATATCGTTGAACCGACGGAAACCATCGAACGCGTGACGGCGCTGGGTCGCCGTTTCCTGAGCCTGACCGCCGACCTGCGTAAAATCGATGCCATTCCTGAACTGCTGGATCGCGCGGTGGCGGAATTCGGCCATATCGACATTCTGGTCAACAACGCCGGGCTGATTCGCCGTGAAGATGCGATCAACTTCAGCGAACGCGACTGGGATGACGTGATGGATTTGAACATCAAGAGCGTATTTTTCATGTCTCAGGCGGCGGCAAAGCACTTTATCGCGCAGGGGAACGGCGGCAAGATCGTGAATATTGCCTCCATGCTCTCGTTCCAGGGCGGTATCCGCGTGCCGTCTTACACCGCGTCCAAAAGCGCCGTAATGGGCGTAACCCGCCTGCTGGCAAACGAGTGGGCGAAACACAACATCAATGTGAATGCGATTGCGCCGGGTTACATGGCGACCAATAACACCCAGCAGCTGCGCGCAGACGAGCAGCGTAGCGCGGAAATCCTCGACCGTATTCCTGCGGGGCGCTGGGGTCTTCCGCGCGATCTGATGGGGCCGGTGGTCTTTCTGGCCTCGTCGGCATCGGACTATATCAACGGCTACACCGTGGCGGTTGATGGCGGCTGGCTGGCACGTTAATTCCACCTGCATGACGAACCTCTGCCCTCGGGTGGAGGTTTTTTTTGGCTAAAAATTGCCATTATCCATATGACATAAGATGAAAAATCCATACTGAAAATTCATAAATGACGCGTATCACAGTTTTATCGCTTAAATATTAGGTAATTAATAAAAAACGGTGCGATTTCAGCATTAGTTGAAATTGTAATGTCCATCACAGATCGTGATGCCATAGCGAAATAATCCATATCTTCACGAATTCCCGCCTGACACTTTTCTTCACTATCTCGTAATTTCATTTAACGAATTTTGCTGTTGAGGCAGGAAAAATATGACATCTATAAATGACTCTACCCTAATGCCCGCTGCGCTGCGCGATACCCGGCGCATGAATCAGTTTGTCTCCATTGCCGCTGCCGTGGCGGGCCTGTTATTTGGACTGGATATTGGCGTCATTGCCGGTGCATTACCGTTTATTACCGATCACTTTACCCTGAGCAGCCGCCTGCAGGAGTGGGTGGTGAGCAGCATGATGCTGGGCGCGGCCATCGGCGCGCTGTTCAACGGCTGGCTCTCGTTTCGTCTGGGGCGCAAATACAGCCTGATGGCCGGGGCGATTCTGTTTGTCGCCGGCTCCATTGGCTCCGCGTTTGCCGCAAACGTTGAGGTTCTGCTGCTTTCCCGCGTGCTGCTGGGCGTGGCGGTGGGGATTGCCTCCTATACGGCACCGCTTTATCTCTCCGAAATGGCGAGTGAGAACGTGCGCGGGAAGATGATCAGCATGTACCAGCTGATGGTCACGCTGGGTATTGTGCTGGCGTTCCTGTCTGACACGTACTTCAGCTACAGCGGCAACTGGCGCGCAATGCTCGGCGTGCTGGCGCTGCCAGCGGTGGTGTTGATTGTCTTAGTGATTTTCCTGCCGAACAGCCCGCGCTGGCTGGCGCAAAAAGGGCGCCACGTGGAGGCAGAAGAGGTGCTGCGCATGCTGCGCGATACCTCCGAAAAAGCCCGCGAAGAACTGAACGAGATCCGCGAAAGCCTGAAGCTCAAGCAGGGGGGCTGGGCGCTGTTTAAAACCAACCGCAACGTGCGCCGGGCGGTCTTCCTCGGCATGCTGCTGCAGGCGATGCAGCAGTTCACCGGCATGAACATCATCATGTACTACGCGCCGCGCATTTTCAAAATGGCCGGGTTCACCACCACGGAACAGCAGATGATCGCCACCCTGGTGGTCGGGCTGACCTTCATGTTCGCCACCTTTATTGCCGTATTCACCGTGGACAAGGCGGGCCGCAAGCCGGCGCTGAAAATTGGCTTCAGCGTGATGGCGCTCGGCACGCTGATCCTCGGCTACTGCCTGATGCAGTTTGATAACGGCACGGCCTCCAGCGGACTTTCCTGGCTTTCTGTCGGGATGACCATGATGTGTATCGCAGGCTACGCGATGAGCGCCGCGCCCGTAGTGTGGATCCTGTGCTCCGAAATCCAGCCGCTAAAATGCCGTGACTTTGGCATCACCTGCTCCACGACCACCAACTGGGTGTCGAACATGATCATCGGCGCGACGTTCCTGACGCTGCTGGACGCGATTGGCGCAGCGGGAACGTTCTGGCTCTATACGGTGCTGAACGTGGCGTTTATTGGCATCACGTTCTGGCTGATCCCGGAGACTAAAGGCGTGACGCTGGAACACATCGAGCGCAAGCTGATGGCCGGGGAGAAGCTGCGAAACATCGGCGTGTGATCGTATTGCCAGTCTACGTATTCCAGCGTATGCAGGCGATAACCGATATTGGTTTAACAAGGCGCTGAACAGAGCGCCTTTTTTTATTGGCATCGGTTATGTTAAAAGAAGAAATCAACGGAAAGGAGGGATGATGAAAACGATCGGCCTGTTAGGTGGAATGAGCTGGGAATCGACAATCCCTTATTATCGCCTGATTAACGAAGGGGTGAAGCAGCGTCTGGGTGGTCTGCACTCCGCGAGCCTGCTCCTGCACAGCGTGGATTTCCATGAAATCGAAGCCTGCCAGTCGAGCGGCGAGTGGGATAAAGCCGGGGAGATCCTGGCCCTGGCGGCGCTCGGGCTTGAGCGGGCCGGCGCCGAGGGGATAGTGCTGTGTACCAATACCATGCACAAGGTGGCATCACATATTGAGAACCGCTGCTCGCTGCCGTTCCTGCATATTGCTGATGCGACCGGGCGCGCAATTGCGGCATCCGGGATGCGCCGCGTAGCGCTGCTGGGCACACGCTACACCATGGAGCAGGATTTCTATCGCGGGCGCTTACACAGCGAGTTTGGGATCGAAAGTCTGATCCCGGAAGAAGAAGACCGGGCGCGCATCAATCAGATTATCTTTGACGAGCTCTGTCTCGGCACCTTCAGCGAAACCTCCCGCGCCTTCTACGTTAGCGTCATCGAGAAACTCGCGCTTCAGGGGGCCGAAGGGGTGATCTTTGGCTGCACGGAGATTGGTTTAATGGTACCCGTTGAGCGAAGCCCTCTCCCGGTATTTGATACCACCGCTATCCATGCTGCGGATGCCGTGGCGTTTATGCTGTCCTGAGCATCCGGTTCTGGTTTATGTGTTGGCGGCGTCATAAGCGGATTGCGCCGCCACAATAGCATCAATATTATTTTCCACCCAGTGCGCCAGCACCGTGACCGTTTCAGTTAACGTCTGGCCAAGCGGCGTCAGGCTGTACTCGACTGTGACAGGTACCGTGGCGAATATCTTTCGCGACACCAGCCCATCTCGTTCCAGCTTGCGTAAAGACTGGGTCAGCACCTTTTTGGTGATTCGCTGAATATCGCGTTGAAGATGATTAAAGCGCATCGGTCCATTCTCAAGGCGCGCAAGGATTAACAGTGCCCACTTATCGGCGATACGCGTCAGCACGCCGCGTGTCGGGCAGCGCTCATCGAACACGTTGTAAGGAGGCATCTCCTTTTTCAATACTGCTGTAGGGGTCATGGTGGTTCCCTCGAGGTAACCAGGTGAGATAAAAGTGCCTTCTTACGCCCGTGAATATTTGCGTGTATAAAACGACGTAAGGTTTCTATTTGATACCAGGGAACCGAAAATGGCAACGGGCTCGCAGAGCAATTTTAAAATCGTCTTAATCGTTTGACTCACAAGGCAATATTGCATCAGGAGATAAATCATGAGCGTTGTAGTTATCTATTATTCTGGCTACGGTCATACTAAACGCGTTGCAGAAACAGTCGCCGAGGGCGCGCAGGCTGAGCTGATCGCTATTGACAGCAATGGCGATATTCAGGAAAGCGACTGGCAAAAACTCAACGATGCTAAAGCGATTATTTTTGGCGCGCCAACCTACATGGGAAGCGTACCGTGGCAGTTTAAGAAATTCGCTGATGCGACCTCTAAAGCCTGGTTTGTGCGTAGCTGGCAGGACAAAGTGTTCGCGGGCTTCAGCAACAGCGCAAGCCTGAACGGTGATAAGCAGGTGTCGTTACAATACCTGCAAACGCTGGCCTCTCAACACGGTGGGATTTGGGTGAGCCTGGGGCTACCGCCGTCAAATACGCTTGCCGCTACCCGTCAGGACATTAATAATCTGGGCGGTTCTGTTGGTTTACTGGTGCAGTCTCCTTCAGATGCTGATGCTGGCGCCATTGCCAGCGGCGATCTGCAAACCGCGGTGAAATTCGGCGAGCGTGTAGCGGCTATTGCGAAACGTTTTAACTGAGTGTTCAGGCGCCCGCTGTTTAGTGGGGCGTCTGATTCAACATCTTATTCAGCCGGTCGGTCAACATACTTAGCCCTCCTTGCAGATGCTCACTGAACGCCTCCACCAGCGCCGACGCCGGGCGATGCAATGGGCGGATTAGGCTCACGGTAAAAGGAACCGAGACGCTAAACCGACGCACAATAATTCCACTTTCCGCATAGTCCAGCGCCGTAAGCGGATTCACCACCGCGACGCCGACGCCTGCGCGCACCATCGCACAAATCGAGGCCGCGCTGTGCGTTTCTACCACCATTCGCCGTTTTACCTGATGCTCGGCAAACAGGGTATCCAGCAGCTGTCGATAACTGTCGGTCTGCGACAGGCTAATATAGTTTTCCCCATGGAAATCTTCCGGCGTGAGTACCGCCTTACCGGCAAGCCGATGTCCGGCGGGCAGAACGCACACTTCATCTAATGAGAGCAACTCCGTGCGCGCCGTGCCCGCTGGGGAGGAGAGGGTCTCGGTTATCCCTAAATCATGACGCTGAGCCGAAAGCCACTCTTCAAGCAGGGGAGACTCCTGCGGCACGATGGTGAGGCTGACCTCCGGATAGCGGGCCAGAAAGGGCTGGAGCAGCATCGGCAAAAAGGATTGCGAGAAGACGGGCAGGCAGACAATCGACAGCTCGCCCTGGCGAAACTCGCGCAGGCTTTCCGCGGCACTCACTATTCTGTCCAGCCCGTACCAGGAGCGCTGGACTTCCTCAAACAGACGTAACCCCTGTACCGTCGGGTGAAGCCTGCCCCGGGTGCGTTCGAACAGCTTCAGCCCCAGCACTTTCTCGAAGCGGGCCAGCTCGCGGCTTACCGTCGGCTGCGAGGTATGCAGCATCTGTGCGGCTTCGGTGAGATTGCCGGTGGTCATCACGGCGTGGAAAATCTCGATATGGCGTAAATTGACGGCGGGCATAGGGCACCTGAAAGCAAAGAACTGTCCATATCATTTTTGCATAGACTCGCGATAAAACGATATTTTTTATTCTCTTTGCGCTGTGGCGTAATCATCAAAACGCATTTATCCGGAGAAGACCATGCCACGCCCGCTGAACCAGACTGATACCGATTTGAACGCCGACAACCTGCTGCGCCTGCCTGCCGAGTTTGGCTGCCCGGTGTGGGTCTACGACGCGCAGATCGTCCGCGAGAAGATCGCCGCCCTGCATCAGTTCGACGTGGTGCGTTTTGCCCAGAAGGCCTGCTCCAATATTCATATTCTGCGCCTGATGCGCGAGCAGGGCGTGAAGGTGGACTCCGTTTCACTCGGCGAAATCGAGCGCGCGCTGGCGGCCGGATACGATACGAAAGCCGACAGCGACGCGATCGTCTTTACCGCCGATGTGATCGACGATGCGACGCTGGCGCGCGTTCACGAGCTGCAGATCCCGGTGAATGCCGGTTCTGTGGATATGCTGGAGCAGTTGGGTCAGGTTTCTCCCGGCCATCGCGTCTGGCTGCGCGTGAACCCGGGCTTTGGTCATGGCCACAGCCAAAAAACCAATACCGGCGGCGAAAACAGCAAGCACGGGATCTGGTATGCCGATATGCCTGCCGCGCTGGAGGTATTACAACGCTACAGCCTGAAGCTGGTGGGGATTCATATGCACATTGGCTCAGGGGTGGATTACGGCCACCTGGAGCAGGTGTGCGGCGCGATGGTGCGTCAGGTTGTCGACTTCGGTCAGGATCTGGAGGCGATCTCTGCGGGCGGCGGTCTCTCCATTCCTTATCGCGAAGGGGAAGAGGCGATCGATACCGATCACTATTACGGTCTGTGGAGCGCCGCGCGCGATCAAATCGCCGCGCATCTTGGCCACGCGGTAAAACTGGAAATTGAGCCGGGCCGTTTCCTGGTGGCAGAAGCCGGTGTGCTGGTTTCGCAGGTGCGCAGCGTGAAGGAGATGGGGTCTCGCCACTTCGTACTGATTGACGCGGGCTTTAACGACCTGATGCGTCCGTCCATGTACGGCAGCTATCACCACATTACCGCCCTGGCTGCCGACGGCCGCGATTTAACGCAGGCGCCGCGCGTTGAGACGGTCGTTGCGGGGCCGCTGTGCGAATCGGGTGACGTGTTTACCCAGCAGGAAGGCGGCAAAGTAGAAACCCGCGCGCTGCCAGAGGTCAAGCCGGGTGATTACCTTGTGCTGCACGACACCGGCGCGTACGGGGCGTCAATGTCCTCTAACTACAATAGCCGCCCGCTGCTGCCGGAAGTGCTGTTTGATAACGGCAAGGCGCGGCTGATCCGCCGTCGCCAGACCATTCAGGAACTGCTGGCTTTAGAACTCATCTGAGTAAAGTAGGGCCCGGTGGTGACCGAATCGCGTAAGACCAGCGTGCCGGTAAACGGCGGGATGGCATCGACCGGCTGGTTTCTTGCCAGCCGGATCGCCTGATCGATGGCGGTGACAATCATATTGTCGATGGGCAAATAAACCGATGAGAGCGCAGGCTCCAGCCATTTCGCGCTAGGGGCATCGTCAAAGCCGAACAGTGAAATATCCTGCGGGATTTTAAGCCCCGCCTGGTGCAACGCTTTGGACGCGCCCAGCGCCATGTCGTCGTTACAGGCAAACAGGGCGCTAAACGATACACCGTCGGCAATCAATTCCTTGCAAAGCTCATATCCCCCGGTCATTCCCGCATCGCCGTACTTTATCCGACGCTCGTCCAGACGGATGCCGTGCTTTTCCAGCGCCTTGCGATAGCCCATCAGCCTCGCTTTCCCGGTTGGGGTATGGATCGGGACGGTGATACAGGCGATCTCCCGATGCCCCTGTTCGATCAGATAATCCACAGCCTTAAATGCGGCATCCTGCTGTTCGAAGAACACGCAGCGATCCGGCGCCTGGCTCACTTCACGGTTAATGACCACCAGCGGTGTTTTTACCGAGTTCATCAGTTTGATGATCGCTTTTTCGCTCATATAGCGCGTATAAAGCACGATGGCATCGCACTGGCGATCGGCCAGCATCTGCACCGCCTGTTCTTCCTGTTCCGGCGCGTCGTGACCGTCGGTGACGATCAGCTGTTTCCCGTGGGTTTCAGTCTGCCGCGACGCCTGCTGGAGAAGGCGGCCAAAGTAAAAGCCGTCGAAGGTCGAGACGACCAGACCAATGCTGTTGCTGGTCTGGTTAGCCAGCGAGCGTGCGAGAAAGTTCGGCCGATAGCCCAGCTCTTCCATCGCAGCAAACACCTGCTGACGCGTACTCTCTTTAACCTGACCCGTGCCGTTCAGCACGCGCGATACCGTGGCCTTCGACACGCCCGCGCGCAGTGAGACATCCAGCATTGTTGCCATTCTACATTCCTGCTTCCACGTAATGATCTGCAGTTTAACACAGAGCTTACGCCGTATAAGCGATGCGGGAAGCGCAAAAATTCCGCCACGATCACGCTTTTTGGTAACGATTCGTCAGGCCTGCCTGAAGTCAAACTAAATAGTCTGACTCTGGTAAAATGATCGCCAATCGAGCTGGAGACGTCAGGCCAGCCCATTAATGAGAATACGCAGGTGAAACGTGAAAAAGACAGTTATCCTCCCGCTTTACGATGCACCGCAGTATGCTGAGCAGGTTACCGACTGGATCTGGCAGGCCTTTGGCGAAGGGCTTCCCCGGGAATTTTTCCACAGTATTGTTGAGCACAGCCAGACGCCGGGGGCATTACCGCTGACGTTTATTGCCGTTGAGGACGAAAAGCTTCTTGGTTCGGTGGGGCTCTGGCGCTGCGATTTGATCACCCGTCAGGATCTCTTTCCGTG
Source organism: Enterobacter quasiroggenkampii (assembly GCF_043972695.1). Lineage (NCBI taxonomy): Bacteria > Pseudomonadati > Pseudomonadota > Gammaproteobacteria > Enterobacterales > Enterobacteriaceae > Enterobacter > Enterobacter quasiroggenkampii. Next base: position 4,401,151 of record NZ_CP143745.1, on the reverse strand, counting down.
GCTGGCGGCACTGTACGTTGACGACGCGGCGCGAGGCAAGGGGCTGGCGGGAGAACTTCAGCGGCATGTTATCGCTTACGCCGCGCAGTCCGGGTATGAGGAACTCCATCTCTGGTCTGCCTGCCGCGACTTCTACGAACGTTACGGCTGGCAGTATATCGGTGATGGGCTGGAATACCCCAACACGCGGGTTCACCTCTACCGTTATTCGCTCTGCGCTTCTGCAGGCGACGCAACGGAGTGACGACGGACCAGCGTCGGGCTAAACAGATGCGTTATTTCCGGCGGCTGACGCTGTTCAGCCAGCGCGAGTGCCAGCTCGGCGGCCTGCGTTGCCATGGTGATGATTGGGTAGCGCACGGTGGTCAGACGCGGGCGAACGTAGCGGGAGACCAGCACGTCATCGAAGCCAATCAGCGAAATTTCGGCCGGTACCTCAATCCCGTTGTCATTCAACACCCCCATCGCTCCTGCGGCCATAGAGTCGTTATAGCTGGCAACCGCCGTGAAATTCCGTCCGCGACCCAGCAGCTCGGTCATGGCCTGTTCACCGCCGCTCTCGTCCGGTTCACCGTAGGCCACCAGACGGTCATTACACGGCAGCCCGTTTTCACGCAGGGCGTCGTAGTAGCCCTGCAGGCGATCCTCCGCATCGGAAATCGGGTGATTGGAACAGAGATAGCCAATTCGGGTATGGCCCTGCTGAATCAGATGCCGCGTGGCAAGCCAGGCGCCGTAGCGGTCGTCGAGGGCCACACAGCGTTTCTCAAAGCCGGGAATAATGCGGTTGATAATCACCATGCCCGGCATCTGCTTCATCAGATGAATCAGTTCGGCATCCGGGATCATTTTGGCGTGAACCACCAGCGCCGCACAGCGGTGGCGGATCAGCTGTTCAATGGCCTGGCGTTCCTTTTGTTCGTTATGATAGCCATTGCCGATCAGCAAAAAATTGCCTGTCTGATAAGACACCTGTTCAACCGCTTTCACCATGGCGCCGAAAAAGGGATCGGAAACATCCCCCACCACCAGCCCGATGGTTTCTGTAGACTGCTGGGCGAGCGCGCGGGCATTGGCATTGGGATGATAATTCAGGGATTCCATGGCGCTTTGTACCGCCTGACGTGATGCGTCACTGGCTTTTGGTGAATCATTAATTACGCGCGAGACGGTTGCCACCGACACGCCTGCCAGACGGGCCACATCCTTTATTGTCGCCATTCATTACCTTCTTATTGGGGGTAAGCGTTTACACACCAAATAGTGTTGCGGAAAAGCGGCGTGCATTCAAGGGGAGCGGATTTTCGCGCTCCACAAACGTGACGCAGCACACCCCTGGCGGTGTAATCGTTACACGCCCAGTCATGTCTGAAGAATGTGAATCTGAACCTTTAGTTACACTTTGCCTCAGGCTGTTGCGATTGTCCGATAGCAAGGGTGTTAAAGAGGTTGATACAGTTGAGATCCCAGAGGTATTGATTGGTGAGAATTCTTAGTACGGTTTCGTACTCATCTCTTGCACCAACCTGCGCGGATGCGCAGGTTTTTTTTCGCCTCCACTTTTGCTGTCGCTCCCTTACCACTTCTCGTGTAATCTGCCACCATTTACTATCGACCCTCCACACTGGCTGGCAAAGGGAGTTGAGATGCTATTTGGGTTCTTCCGTACGCTTTTCCGTATTCTGTTTCGCATCCGCATCACCGGCGATGCCCGGGCGCTTCGCGGCGAACGCGTTCTCATCACACCAAACCATGTTTCCTTTATAGACGGCATTCTGCTGGCGCTGTTTTTGCCCGTGCGCCCGGTGTTTGCGGTGTATACCTCCATCAGCCAGCAGTGGTACATGCGCTGGCTCACGCCGTTGATTGATTTTGTCCCGCTCGACCCGACAAAACCGATGATGATTAAACATCTGGTACGCCTGGTCGAGCAGGGGCGCCCGGTGGTCATTTTCCCGGAAGGGCGTATCTCCGTGACCGGTTCGTTGATGAAAATCTACGACGGCGCGGGGTTTGTCGCGGCGAAGTCAAAAGCAACCGTGGTGCCGCTGCGTATTGAAGGCGCGGAGCTGACCCATTTCAGCCGTCTCAAGGGGCTGGTGAAGCAGCGTCTGTTCCCCAAAATCACGTTGCATATCCTGCCGCCAACGTCGTTACCGATGCCCGACGCGCCGCGTGCCCGCGATCGCCGTAAAATCGCCGGGGAAATGCTGCATCAGATTATGATGGAAGCGCGTATGGCCGTGCGCCCGCGCGAAACGCTCTACGAATCCCTGCTTTCCGCGCAGTACCGCTATGGCGCGAAGAAAAACTGCATCGAAGACATCAACTTTACCCCGGATACCTATCGCAAACTGCTGACCAAGACCCTGTTTGTGGGCCGTATTCTGGAGAAGTACAGCAAAAAGGGCGAAAAGATTGGCCTGATGCTGCCTAACGCGGGCATCAGCGCGGCGGTGATTTTCGGCGCGGTTTCCCGGGGCCGGATCCCGGCGATGATGAACTACACGGCGGGCGTGAAGGGGCTGACTAGCGCCATTACTGCCGCTCAGATTAATACCGTCTTTACCTCCCGTCAGTTTCTGGACAAAGGCAAGCTCTGGCATCTTCCCGAGCAGCTCACCCAGGTGCGCTGGGTCTTCCTGGAGGATCTGAAAGCGGACGTGACCACCGGCGACAAGCTGTGGATTTTTGCGCATCTGCTGGTGCCGCGTCTGGCGCAGGTCAAACAGCAGCCGGAAGATGACGCCATTATCCTCTTCACGTCAGGCTCAGAGGGCAACCCGAAAGGCGTCGTCCACAGCCACAAGAGCATTCTGGCGAACGTTGAGCAGATTAAAAGTATCGCCGACTTTACCGCGAACGACCGCTTTATGTCGGCGCTGCCGCTGTTCCACTCCTTTGGCCTGACGGTGGGGCTGTTCACGCCGCTCCTGACCGGCGCAGAAGTGTTCCTCTACCCGAGCCCGCTGCATTACCGCATTGTGCCGGAGCTGGTGTATGACCGTAACTGTACCGTTCTGTTCGGGACCTCAACCTTCCTGGGGAACTATGCGCGTTTCGCCAATCCGTATGATTTTTATCGCGTGCGGTATGTGGTGGCTGGTGCGGAAAAACTGCAGGAGAGCACGCGCCAGATCTGGCAGGACAAGTTTGGCCTGCGCATTCTCGAAGGCTATGGCGTTACCGAGTGTGCGCCCGTGGTCTCGATTAACGTGCCGATGGCGGCGAAACCGGGTACGGTTGGCCGAATTCTGCCGGGGATGGACGCGCGTCTGCTGGCGGTGCCGGGCATTGAGGACGGTGGCCGCCTGCAGCTCAAAGGGCCAAACGTGATGAACGGGTATCTGCGCGTGGAAAACCCGGGCGTGCTGGAAGCGCCGACGGCGGAAAACGTCAACGGCGAGGTTGAAACCGGCTGGTACGACACCGGGGATATCGTCCGTTTCGATGAACAGGGCTTTGTACAGATTCAGGGACGCGCGAAACGCTTCGCCAAAATTGCCGGCGAAATGGTCTCTCTGGAAATGGTGGAGCAACTGGCGACGGCAGTGTCCGCCGAGAAGATGCACGCCACGGTGGTGAAGAGCGATGCCAGCAAAGGCGAGGCGCTGGTGCTGTTTACGACCGACGGTGAGCTTAAGCGCGACAGGTTACTGAGCTATGCGCGTGAACACGGTATTCCTGAACTGGCCGTGCCGCGCGATATTCGCTACCTGAAACAGCTCCCGGTACTGGGCAGCGGGAAGCCAGATTTCGTGACCCTGAAAGGCATGGTTGAAGAGGCGGAACAGCAAAATGCGTGAGTCAGTACACACTAACACATCCCTCAGGTCGAAAGGCATGATGGCCGTCATTGCCGCGCAGTTTCTCTCTGCGTTCGGCGATAACGCGCTGCTGTTTGCCACGCTGGCGCTGCTGAAAGCCGAGTTTTACCCCGACTGGAGTCAGCCGATCCTGCAGATGGTGTTTGTGGGCGCTTACATTATTTTTGCTCCATTTGTGGGGCAGGTGGCGGACAGTTTCCCGAAAGGCCGGGTGATGATGTTTGCCAACGGTCTCAAGCTGCTGGGGGCGGCCAGCATTTGCTTTGGCTTCAATCCGTTTATTGGCTACACGCTGGTGGGCATTGGAGCCGCCGCCTACTCCCCGGCGAAGTACGGCATTCTCGGCGAGTTGACCACCGGGGATAAGCTGGTGAAAGCCAATGGTCTGATGGAGTCATCTACTATTGCCGCTATCCTGATTGGCTCCGTTGCGGGCGGCGTGCTGGCCGACTGGCATGTTCTGGCGGCACTGGGCGTGTGTGCGGTGGTGTATGGCGGGGCGGTCGTGGCGAACCTGTTTATTCCGAAGCTGCCTGCGGCTCGCCCGGGTCAATCCTGGCGATTTAAACCGATGACCGGCAGTTTCTTTACCGCCTGCCGCGTGCTGTGGCGTAACGGTGAAACGCGTTTCTCCCTGATGGGGACCAGCATGTTCTGGGGCGCGGGCGTCACCCTGCGCTTCCTGCTGGTTCTGTGGGTGCCGGTGGCGCTGGGCATTACGGACAACGCGACGCCAACCTATCTTAATGCGATGGTGGCTATCGGGATTGTGGTTGGGGCGGGCGCGGCGGCGAAGTTGGTCACGCTGGAGACGGTCGCACGCTGCATGCCCGCCGGGATCCTGATTGGCGTCGTGGTGCTTATCTTCTCGCTGCAGCATGCGTTATTGCCCGCGTATGCCCTCCTCATCCTGATTGGTATTCTGGGGGGCTTCTTCGTAGTGCCGCTGAATGCGTTACTGCAGGAGCGGGGCAAGCAGACCGTCGGGGCAGGCAATGCCATTGCGGTACAAAACCTGGGTGAAAACCTGGCAATGCTGTTCATGCTGGGGCTCTACTCGCTGGCGGTAAAAGTGGGTGTGCCGGTGGTGGGGATTGGCGTCGGGTTTGGCGGGCTGTTTGCGATTGCGATTGCGGGTTTGTGGATGTGGCAACGTCGCCGTTGATATCTGGCCGGGTGGCGGCTTCGCCTTACCCGGCCTGGGTTTGAGCACCTGTAGGCCCGGTAAGCGTAGCGCCAGCGGGCAAAAGCGTCAGGCTATGGTGCAGGATAAGTATAAACCTGATGCACTGCTTCAATCTCCGCTAACACCTCTTCACTCAGGTTCAGGTGGAAACTCTCAATATTGGTTTTCAGCTGTTCCATCGTGGTTGCGCCCAGCAGGGTACTGGCAACAAACGGCTGACGACGCACGAAGGCCAGCGCCATCTGCGCAGGGTCAAGGCCGTGACGCTTCGCGATATCCACATAAGCGGCAACGGCTTTCTGCGTCTGCTCGCCGCTGTAGCGGGTGAAGCGGCTAAAGAGGGTGTTACGCGCCCCGGCCGGTTTCGCGCCGTTCAGGTATTTCCCCGTCAGGGTGCCGAAGCCGAGACAGGAGTAAGCAAGCAGTTCCACTTCTTCATACTGCGTCACTTCGGCCAGACCCACTTCATAGCTGCGGTTAAGCAGGCTGTACGGGTTCTGAATAGTCACAATACGCGGCAGATCGTGCTTATCCGCCAGGTGCAGATAGCGCATGACCCCAAAGGCCGTTTCGTTAGACACGCCAATGTAGCGGATTTTTCCCGCACGCTGGCATTCGGTCAGCGCTTCCAGCGTTTCCAGCAGCGTCACCGCGGGGGCGCTCTCATTCCAGCTGTACCCGAGCTTGCCAAAGCAGTTGGTTGGCCGCTGCGGCCAGTGTACCTGGTACAGGTCGAGATAGTCGGTTTGCAGGCGCTTGAGGCTGGCGTCCAGCGCGGCGCGGATATTTTTGCGATCGAGGATCTGGTTCGGGCGGATCCCGGTATCGTTGTTGCGCGCGGGGCCGCTGACTTTGGAGGCAATCACCAGCTTTTCACGGTTGCCGCGTTTTGCCAGCCAGTTACCGACGTAGGTTTCGGTCAGTCCCTGCGTCTCAGGACGTGGCGGAACAGGGTACATCTCTGCGACATCAATCAGGTTAATGCCCTGGCTGACGGCATAATCGAGTTGTGCATGGGCATCGGCTTCGCTGTTTTGTTCACCAAATGTCATCGTGCCCAACCCCAGTTGGCTAATTTCCAGAGCGCTGTGGGGGATACGGTGATAATGCATAGCCGGCTTCCTCAGTAGACATATAAACCGCGTCAGGGCGTACCCGACAAAGGAATATAAACATGGCAGAGGGGAAGCAAAAGGGGAAGAAAAAAATCAAAAAGGCCAGCAAGCGACTGACCTCTCTCTGATTATCGCTCGATAATTTGCGATACTTCGTCGCGATTGATCTGCATTTTATTGCCTTCCTGGTCGCGGTAGCTGACCAGACCAGTATCATCGTCGACTTCGGGTTTACCGTCGGTCAGGATCATTCGACCATCTTTTGTCGCCATGACGTAATCGCTACTACAGCCCGATACGGCAAACGCTAAACCGACTGCTGACACTAATACTGCCCATTTTTTCATCGTTATCGTCCTCATCTGGCTTGTATCAAATCATAATCTAGTATTAACCCGATATGGCGAGTTGAGGAAGCGGTAAAATCTTAAAAAGCAGTCGATTATGTTTGAGAGCTCTCAAAATAAGTAAAAAACTATGTTTTCAACAGGAAATGACGTGCGAGTAGTGCGCCGGTGAAATTCTTTTTGAGATAAAAACCGCGCGGCAACGTCAGTATCGGCTCACCCTGCGCGCCGATTGCCTCGGTAAGGGCTTTACTGTTGGCTGCTTTTGGGCGCAGCTGTAATACCTCTCCGTGTCGGGCGGTGATGCGCTCAACCTGCCCAAGAACAATCATGTCCATCAGCTCTTCCCAGTCCAGACGCAGCTGATGCTCCTCATCCTCGTCCGGGCTCCAGAGCAGCGGCGCGCCAACGCGACGGTCGGCCAGGGGAATCTGACGTTCACCCTCAACCGGTACCCACAATACGCGCTTCAGCTTGTGACGAACGTGGCTGGTTTCCCACGTTACGCCGGTATTGCCGGTTAATGGCGCAACGCAGACAAAGGTGGTCTCAAGCGGCTTGCCCTGGCGGTCTACAGGAATGGTTTTTAGCTCCACGCCAAGGGCTGCAAAATCTTGCTCAGGTTTGCTCCCTGCGCTGGCACCCAGCCACAGCTCCAGCAGCATGCCGATCCAGCCTTTATCCCGTTTCAGATCCTTCGGGATCGGCAGCCCGGCCATTGCTGCCAGCTCGCCAAGCGAAAAACCGGCCAGACGCTGTGCCTGCAGTAGCAACTGGCTCTCACTGGACGGTGGTGAGCCCAAGGGTGTAAGCGGATGCATGACGGTAACCTTTTGATTAAAAAATAAACGAAGAAATTGTCCCCTGTGGATAGAGTTTAACTTTTTCTGTACCAATATGACATCTCTATGATTTATAGGTTTTTTTATCGGTCTGAAATCGTTTCGCCTGGGTGGAAAAAGCGGTTGTTCAAATCTGGTCACTGACAATGAACAGGATCTTACACCATGTTATCCACAGAAAAATGGGATAACTGGGCATAACCCTGACTACTGTTTCCATTTACAGCCTTGACGTGCGATGAAAATCGAATTTTCACACAAATTGTGACTAACTTATTGGCACAATCTGTGGATAAAACCGACGCTGTTCGATCTTTCATCAGCACGACGAACCCTGGTGTGACGATCGTCACGCTATTCAGTTTTTTGTTTACGTAAATGCATCTAACTCTATGAATATAATCATGTTAATGAATGCGAGCAAAAGAGGGTGTGCGGCGGTCGTTGAGGTTGTTCATCGGTAATCAGACACTTCTTCACAACTATATCCACAGAAAAGGTGAATAAAATTCCCTTCACTGTCGCTCATCTGTTTATAACTCAGCACTTATTTGTGAGTTATTCAATTGTTATTAGGTTGCAGGCCTGTAAGAGAGTGGTTTACCGCCTCCCTGTAGTGTGAAACAATCATTCATATATAAGGTTTAGTTTGGGGTAGTCCGGTGATTGATGACGATGGCTACCGCCCGAACGTAGGAATAGTAATTTGTAATCGTCAGGGCCAGGTGATGTGGGCCCGTCGATATGGTCAACACTCCTGGCAGTTCCCGCAAGGCGGGATCAATCCGGGAGAGTCCCCAGAACAAGCGATGTACCGGGAGCTTTTTGAAGAGGTCGGTTTGAGCCGAAAAGATGTTCGCATCCTGGCTTCGACCCGCAACTGGTTGCGTTACAAGTTACCGAAACGTTTGGTGCGTTGGGACACAAAGCCGGTTTGTATCGGCCAGAAACAGAAGTGGTTTCTGTTGCAGTTGGTGGGCAACGATTCAGACATCAATATGCAAACCAGCAGTACGCCGGAGTTTGATGGCTGGCGCTGGGTGAGCTATTGGTATCCTGTTCGTCAGGTCGTGTCATTTAAGCGCGATGTTTACCGTAGGGTGATGAAAGAGTTTGCAAGTGTGGTGATGCAGCTTCAGGAGATCCCGCCTAAGCCGCAGAGCGCACCTGCCTGGCGACGTAAAAGAGGTTAAGCTACGCAAATCATGCTCACCCGCTTGCGAGAAATAGTCGAGAAGGTGGCCAGCGCGCCGCGTCTGAACGAGGCGTTGAATATTCTGGTCACCGACATCTGTCTTGCGATGGAGACCGAGGTCTGTTCGGTGTATCTGGCCGACCACGATCGGCGCTGCTATTACCTGATGGCGACCCGTGGTTTGAAAAAACCACGTGGACGCACCGTTACGCTCGCATTTGATGAAGGTATCGTGGGTCTGGTTGGGCGACTGGCTGAACCCATTAACCTTGCTGACGCGCAAAAACACCCCAGCTTTAAATACATCCCCTCCGTAAAAGAAGAGCGCTTCCGCGCTTTCCTTGGCGTGCCGATTATCCAGCGTCGCCAGTTGCTCGGCGTGCTGGTTGTCCAGCAGCGTGAGCTACGTCAGTACGACGAAAGCGAGGAGTCTTTCCTCGTCACGCTGGCCACGCAGATGGCGGCGATCCTCTCTCAGTCTCAGCTTGCCGCGCTCTTTGGTCAGTATCGCCATACGCGCATTCGTGCCCTTCCGGCATCGCCAGGTGTAGCGATTGCTGAAGGCTGGATGGACGCCACGCTGCCGTTAATGGAGCAGGTTTACGAAGCCTCAACGCTTGATGAAGCGCTTGAGCGCGAGCGTCTCACCGCCGCGCTGGAAGAGGCAGCGAATGAATTTCGTCGTTACAGCAAGCGTTTTGCCGCAGGCGCGCAAAAAGAGACGGCGGCCATCTTCGACCTCTATTCGCACCTGCTCTCCGATGCGCGCCTGCGCCGTGAGCTTTTTGCGGAAGTGGATAAAGGCTCGGTCGCAGAGTGGGCGGTTAAGAAGGTCATCGAAAAATTTGCCGACCAGTTTGCGGCACTGACCGACGGTTACCTGAAAGAGCGGGCAGGGGATCTGCGCGCTCTGGGGCAGCGCCTGCTGTTCCATCTTGATGACACCATTCAGGGCCCGAATGCCTGGCCAAAACGGTTTGTTCTGGTCGCCGACGAACTCTCGGCAACGACGCTGGCTGAACTGCCGCAGGACAGGCTGGCCGGTGTGGTGGTGCGCGATGGTGCCGCCAACTCACACGCCGCTATTATGGTGCGCGCGCTGGGCATCCCTACCGTTATGGGGGCGGACATTCAGCCGTCGGTGCTGCACCGACGTACGCTGGTGGTCGACGGCTATCGCGGTGAGCTGCTGGTCGATCCTGAGCCGGTTCTGCTCCAGGAATACCAGCGTCTTATCAGCGAAGAGAATGAATTAAGCAAGCTGGCGGAAGATGACGTTAACCTGCCCGCCCAGCTTAAGAGCGGTGAGCGGATCAAAGTCATGCTCAATGCCGGTTTAAGCCCCGAGCACGAAGAGAAGTTGGGCAGCCGCATCGACGGCATTGGCCTGTACCGAACAGAAATCCCGTTCATGCTGCAGAGCGGTTTCCCCTCTGAAGAGGAGCAGGTGGCGCAGTATCAGGGTATGCTGCAGATGTTTAACGACAAACCTGTCACCCTGCGAACCCTGGACGTCGGGGCGGATAAACAGCTCCCCTATATGCCGATCAGCGAAGAAAACCCGTGCCTGGGCTGGCGTGGGATCCGCATTACGCTCGATCAGCCGGAGATCTTCCTGATCCAGGTGCGCGCGATGCTGCGCGCCAACGCGGCGACGGGCAATCTCAGCATCTTACTGCCGATGGTCACCAGCATTGATGAGATCGACGAGTCCCGGCGGCTGATCGAACGTGCTGGCCGTGAAGTGGAAGAGATGATCGGCTATGCGATCCCGAAACCGCGGATTGGGGTCATGCTTGAAGTGCCCTCCATGGTCTTTATGCTGCCGCAGCTGGCAAACCGCGTTGATTTTATCTCTGTCGGCACCAATGACCTGACGCAATATATTCTGGCCGTCGACCGTAACAATACCCGCGTCGCCAGTATCTACGATAGCCTGCATCCGGCGATTATTCGCGCCTTAGCGATGATTGCCCGAGAAGCGGAGCAGTACGGCATTGATTTACGCCTGTGCGGTGAAATGGCCGGGGATTCCATGTGCGTTGCGATCCTGATTGGTCTGGGATACCGCCATCTGTCGATGAACGGTCGCGCTGTTGCTCGCGTGAAATACCTGTTGCGGCATATCGACATCGATGATGCCCGCGAGCTGGCAGAACGCAGCCTTGAGGCGCAGCTGGCAGCGGAGGTCCGTCATCAGGTCGCGGCGTTTATGGAACGACGCGGTATGGGCGGTCTGATCCGCGGCGGCCGCTAAAGCCTTTCTCCCTCTCCCACAGGGAGAGGGGCGAGGTGAGGGCACCAGCGTACATAAAACCCTATACACATCTTTTACATCTCTGGCGCATCCTCCGCGCCCGCCTTGTGCTATGATTCGCAACTTTGGAGCCTCTGCTTACGGCAGAATCGCATTTCTACCGCTGTCCACTTTCAGCGGAATAACAACATCTTGTGGTGACAGATGAACAGTGGTTATCTGCATTTTCCGGAGTTTGATCCGGTCATTTTCTCAGTAGGACCTGTTTCGCTTCACTGGTACGGTCTGATGTACCTGGTGGGCTTCATTTTTGCCATGTGGCTCGCGGGTCGTCGCGCCAGCCGTCCTGGCAGCGGCTGGACTAAAAACGAAGTTGAAAACCTGCTGTATGCGGGCTTCCTCGGCGTGTTCCTCGGTGGCCGTATTGGGTACGTATTGTTCTATAACTTCCCGGTATTCCTGAACGATCCGCTCTATCTGTTCCGCGTCTGGGACGGCGGCATGTCCTTCCACGGCGGCCTGATTGGGGTGATCCTGGTGATGGTGATTTTTGCCAAACGCACCAAACGCAACTTCTTCCAGGTGTCCGATTTTATCGCGCCGCTGATCCCGTTTGGTCTCGGGGCGGGCCGTCTGGGCAACTTCATCAACGGTGAGCTGTGGGGCCGCGTCGACCCGAGCGTTTCCTTTACCATGCTGTTCCCGGGCTCGCGCGCGGAAGACATGGCGCTGCTGCCGTCGCATCCTGAGTGGCAGTCCATTTTCGATACCTACGGCGTGCTGCCGCGCCATATGTCTCAGCTGTACGAGCTGGCGCTGGAAGGCGTGGTGCTGTTTATCATCCTCAACCTGTTTATCCGCAAACCGCGCCCGATGGGGGCTGTCTCCGGCCTGTTCCTGATTGGCTACGGTGCATTCCGCATCATCGTCGAATTCTTCCGCCAGCCGGACGCACAGTTTACCGGCGAGTGGGTACAGTACATCAGCATGGGGCAGATCCTCTCCATTCCGATGATTGTCGCGGGTGCCATTATGATGATTTGGGCGTATCGTCGTCGTCCACAGCAACAGATTTCCTGAGGAACCATGAAACAGTATCTTGAACTGATGAAAAAAGTGCTCGATGAGGGCACGCCGAAAAACGACCGCACCGGCACCGGTACGCTCTCCATTTTTGGCCACCAGATGCGCTTCAATCTGCAGGAAGGCTTCCCGCTGGTGACGACAAAGCGCTGCCATCTGCGCTCGATCATTCATGAACTGCTCTGGTTCCTGCAAGGCGATACCAACGTTGCGTATCTGCACGAAAATAACGTCTCGATCTGGGACGAATGGGCAGATGAAAACGGCAATCTGGGCCCGGTATACGGCAAGCAGTGGCGCGCATGGCCCACGCCTGATGGCCGCCATATTGACCAGATCACCACCGTGATGAACCAGCTGAAAAACGATCCGGACTCGCGCCGCATCATCGTTTCCGCCTGGAACGTCGGCGAGCTGGATAAAATGGCGCTGGCACCGTGCCACGCGTTCTTCCAGTTCTATGTGGCGGATGGAAAGCTCTCCTGCCAGCTCTATCAGCGCTCCTGTGACGTGTTCCTCGGCCTGCCGTTTAACATTGCCAGCTATGCGCTGTTAGTTCACATGATGGCGCAGCAGTGCGACCTGGAAGTGGGCGATTTCGTCTGGACCGGTGGGGATACCCATCTCTACAGCAACCATATGGAACAGACGCATCTCCAGCTGACCCGCGAACCGCGTGCGCTGCCGAAGCTAATTATCAAACGCAAACCGGCATCAATCTTCGACTATCGCTTTGATGATTTCGAGATTGAGGGCTACGACCCGCACCCGGGCATCAAAGCGCCCGTCGCGATCTGATGCGATAAAGCCTGACACAACCGGTGCTGTTTAGCGCCGGTTTTTTTTCGCCTTTCTCCCGTTTCCCGAAGCGCTATCCAGAAAGCGTGCAACGCGCTGCAACTCTCCCACTTCTCCGGATGACGTCTCGTAAAACGAGGATCCGATGCTCGTCATGTCCACGGCGCTTCGCCACACTCCCGGTATGAAAAAAGAGAACGGTTTTACGCTTATCGAAACGCTGGTCGCCGTTTCGCTTGTCGTCATCCTTAGCGCCTCCGGTCTGTACGGCTGGGACAGCTGGCAACGGCAGCAGCGGCTGTGGCAAACCGCCAGCCAGGTGCGAGATTACCTGCTGTTTCTGCGCAACCATGCCAACCGCCACAACCGCGACCATCAAATTACCCGTCAGCGGATGGGGGACCGGGACTGTCTGGCGAGCTCTGCCGTGCAAGGCTGTGAAAAGGACAGTCCCTTTGTGCTGATTCCACTCTGGCCTGAGGTCACGATCGGTGAGGTCACGCCGTCCCTCGGGTTCTACGGATTACGGGATACGGCATGGGCGGGGCGGATAAGCGTTCAAAGCCGTGCTGGAGAATGGTTGATTATTGTCTCAAATGGAGGACGCATCAGGATGTGTCAGGTCTCTGAGGGAGGTTCATGTTGATGAGGCAGTGCGGTTTCTCACTGACAGAAGTGTTGATTGCCACGGCGATGAGCAGCCTTTTGCTGATAAGCGCATCGCGTTTTTTACCCGGGCTACAGCGGGCCGTATTACTGCAATCTGGCCAGCGAGAGCTGGAAGAAGAGGTCTGGCAAGACCTGTTCGCCCTCGGCAAGCAGCTTCAGCGTGCGGGATACTGCGCGGGAAATTGCCAGGGACAGGCGCTGGCGATCGGCAGGCAGGGGAGCTGCATCATTGTGCGATGGGATGCCAACAGTAACGGTCGCTGGGATAGCAGCGCATCAGAAAATGACAGCACCGGTTTTCGTCTGGAATCGGGGGCGCTGGAAACCCTGCGTGGCGCGACGTCGTGTGAAGGAAAAGGGTGGGAAAAGCTCACGGACCCGGACAGGCTTGCGATCGCACATTTTGTCGTGAGGAAAGTGGAACATGCCGGTTTTGCGCCAGAGGTAAATATCGAACTGGCCGCGAGACGTAAAGGCGATAAAGGAGAACCCTGGCAGGCGTTGTATACGGTCACGGGGTATAACCTGTGAGCCGTCAACGCGGGATGTCTTCGCTGGCGATGGTTCTGCTTTTACTGGTGCTCGGTCCCCTGATCCTGACGGGGCTAAACCAGCAGGTCACAACGTTCAGTGCGCTCGTTGGCGGTGAGAGCCGCTCGCTTCAGCAGCAGGCGACGGCGCAGTCCGCGCTTGAGTGGGGACGTGTTCAGCGCTGGGCGCCAGAGCTACAAATCCAGTGCAAAACGACATCGACATGGCGAGTGTGTTTGCGTCAACTGAGTGAGGCGCGTGTACTACTGATAGCCAGCGGCAACGACCTGCTGCTCTGGCGTGCAGGAGAGATCGTCGACGGGAATGTGCGCTTTTCGCCTCACGGCTGGAGCGATTTTTGTCCTCTTAAGGAGAGCGCGTTATGTCAGCTGCCGTGAGCAGAGAAAAAGGGTTTAGCATGGTTGAGGTCCTGCTGGCGATGATGCTGCTGGTGGTGGTCGTGACCGCACTGTCGGGGTATCACCGGGCGCTGGCGGCGCGGTTCACCGCATTTAACCAGTATCGCCAGCTCTGGCACCATGCCTGGAACCAGTCTCAGCTCTCAACAAATGTTCTTCCTGCAGGCTGGCAGGCCCGTCGGGGGCAGACAACGCTCGCAGGATGTGTCAGCATCACGGTTACACTTATTTCTCCTCTGGGGCGGCGTGGTGAGTTAACGCGTCTGCATTGCCCGGTTAGCCAGTAGTCGGGAGCGTCTATGTTAAGGGTCTACCACTCAAATCGTCTGGATGTGCTGGAAGCACTGATGGAGTTTATCGTTGAGCGCGAGCGGCTTGACGATCCTTTTGAGCCTGAAATGGTGCTGGTGCAGAGCACCGGTATGGCACAGTGGCTGCAAATGTCGCTTTCCCGCAAGTTTGGTATTGCCGCGAATATTGATTTTCCGCTGCCGGCGAGCTTCATCTGGGAGATGTTTGTCCGCGTGTTGCCGGATATCCCGGAGCAGAGCGCGTTCAACAAGCAGGCCATGAGCTGGAAGCTGATGGCGCTGCTGCCGGAAATGCTGCAGCACGATGAATTTGCCATGCTGCGTCACTACCTCAATGACGATACCGACAAGCGCAAGCTGTTCCAGCTGGCGTCGCGCACCGCCGATCTCTACGACCAATACCTTGTTTATCGCTCTGACTGGTTAATTCGTTGGGAAGCGGGCGAGTTGGTTGAAGGCCTGCCGGAGGCGCAAATATGGCAGGCCCCGCTGTGGAAAGCCCTGGTAGAGCATACGGAGAAACTGGGCCAGCCTAAGTGGCACCGTGCCAATCTCTACGATCGGTTTATCTCGATACTTGAAAATGCGTCGGAGCGCCCGGCCCGACTGCCGTCACGCGTATTTATCTGCGGAATATCCGCATTACCCCCTGTCTATCTGAAAGCGTTGAATGCGCTGGGTAAACATATTGATATCCATATTTTGTTTACCAACCCTTGCCGACAGTACTGGGGGGATATCCTCGACGAACGCTGGCTGGCACGGCTGGTGACCCGCCAACGAAAACGCCTTTTTGAAGAACGATCCATCCCGCTGTTTAAAGACGGCTCGACGGCCGGGCAGCTTTTCGATGAAGACGGTATTCAGAACCTGCCCAATCCGCTGCTTGCCTCATGGGGAAAGCTGGGGCGTGACTACATTCACATGCTTTCAGACATCACTTCCTCAGGGGAAGGTGACGTGGATGCCTTTGTTGAGATCGCCCCGGACAGCCTGCTGCATAATATCCAGTTAGATATTCTGGATCTGGAAAACCGTGCCGTCATGGGTGTGACGGCGAACGAGTTCGAACGCAGCGACAATAAGCGAAAACTGGATCCTGACGATCGCAGCATCACGATCCACGTTTGCCACAGCCCGCAGCGTGAGGTCGAAGTGCTTCACGACCAGCTGCTGGCGATGCTGCAGGAAGATCCCGACCTGACGCCACGCGATATCGTAGTGATGGTGGCGGATATCGACAGCTACAGTCCCTTTATTCAGGCCGTCTTTGGCAGCGCGACGGGCGAGCGATACCTGCCTTACGCGATATCTGACCGTCGTGCCCGCCAGTCGCATCCGGTATTGCAGGCGTTTATCACTCTCCTGTCACTGCCGGATAGCCGGTTTATCTCCGAAGATGTCCTGGCGTTGCTGGATGTTCCCGTGCTGGCCGCACGCTTCAACATCAATGAAGAGGGGCTGCGTTACCTTCGTCAGTGGGTTAACGAGTCTGGCGTACGCTGGGGGATCGATGACGATAACGTTCAGGAATTCGAGCTTCCCCCTACCGGGCAGCACACCTGGCGATTTGGCCTGACGCGTATGCTGTTGGGCTATGCCATGGAAAGCAGCCAGGGCGAGTGGAATGAGGTGCTGCCTTACGATGAGTCCAGCGGGTTAATTGCTGAACTGGTGGGGCATTTAGCATCGCTATTAATGCAGCTTAACCGCTGGCGATATGCGCTGTTGCAGCCGCGTCCACTTGAAGAATGGCTCCCTGTCTGCAGGGCGCTACTCAATGATTTCTTCCTGCCGGACAATGACACCGAAGCGGCGATGGCGCTCATTGAAACCCAGTGGCAGGCTATCATCGACGAAGGCGTGAATTCCTACTACCACGAGGCCATCCCGCTGTCGCTATTGCGGGATGAGCTGACGCAGCGGCTTGACCAGGAGCGAATCAGCCAGCGTTTCCTGGCGGGTCCTGTCAATATCTGTACTCTGATGCCCATGCGTTCTATCCCGTTCAGGGTGGTCTGCCTGCTTGGCATGAACGACGGTGTGTATCCGCGCGCGCTGCCGCCGCTGGGGTTCGATTTGATGAGCGCAAACCCAAAACGGGGCGATCGTAGCCGCCGTGATGATGACCGCTATCTCTTCCTGGAAGCGCTCATTTCCGCGCAGAGTAAGCTCTATATCAGCTATATCGGTCGTTCCATTCAGGACAACAGCGAGCGTTTCCCCTCCGTACTGGTGCAGGAGCTGGTGGACTATATCGGCCAGAGCCACTACCTGCCGGGAGATGAGGAGCGCAACTGTGATGAGAGCGAGCAGAGGGTGAAAGCCCATATCACCTGTTTCCACAGCCGCATGCCGTTTGACCCGGTGAACTATATTGCCAGCGAGCGCCAGAGCTACGCCCTTGAGTGGTTGCCGGCGGCGAAAAAGGAAGGGAATGCGCATACCGATTTCATTCAGGAACTTGCCCCGCGCCCTATCGACACTCTGACCTTCGAGCAGCTTCAGCGGTTTTGGGCGCATCCGGTGCGCGCCTTTTTCCAGCAACGACTGCAGGTCAACTTCCGCTCTGAAGAGAGCGAAATTCCTGAGGCAGAGCCGTTTACGCTGGAAGGTCTGGAGCGCTATCAGTTAAATCTGCAGCTGCTGAACGCGCTGGTTGAAGAGGAAGATGCCGACAAACTTTACCGCCGCTACCGTGCTGCAGGTCAGCTGCCCTACGGAGCGTTTGGGGAGATCGTCTGGGAGGCGCAGTGTCAGGAGATGACCGCCCTGGCAGAGCGCGTACGAGCGTGCCGACAGCCAGGGAAAAGTATTGAAATCGATCTCAACTGCAACGGGGTACAGCTCACGGGCTGGTTAACCCAGGTTCAGCCGGATGGGCTGCTGCGCTGGCGACCCTCTATGCTCAGCGTTTCCCAGGGTTTGCAACTCTGGCTCGAACATCTTGTCTACAGTGCGGGTGGGTATAAAGGCGAAAGCCGGATTTTCGTGCGCAAAGAGGGCGAGTGGCGCTTCCCGCCGATGGAAGCCGAGCAGGCGTTAGGGTATCTCTCTTTGTACATTGAGGGCTACCGACAGGGAATGAACAAACCGCTCCTGTTACTGCCGGAAAGTGGCGGCGCCTGGATAAAAGCCTGTTATGACGCGCAGAATGATGCGATGTTAACGGATGAGGCTTCGCTGCAGAAAGCACGCAGCAAATTTATGCAGGCCTACGAAGGAAACATGATGGTGCGGGGCGAAGGGGATGATGTCTGGTATCAGCGTTTGTGGCGAACGCTCGAGCCAGAATACCTGGAGGCTATCACGGAAGAGGCGCAGCGCTACCTGCTGCCGTTGTTTAAATTTAATCAGTCCTGAGCGCTGTATAAAAATTGCGCAGATAAGGGTGTTCATTTATGATGCATTTCTTATCACGGACTGATGTACCCAAAGAAAGAGATGTTGGCGTGTCCAGCACGCAGTTTGTTAATGATGTAGCCGTGATAAAGAGGTCGTAATGCCAGGCAGCACCTTGTTTAAAGCGTTTGTTTTGTTTATTGCCCTTTGGGCGCCCGTCACTCACGCAGACTCCGGTTGGCAACCCGTTCAGGAAACTATCCGTAAGAGCGAAAAAGATACCCGTCAATATCAGGCTATTCGCCTTGATAACGGGATGACCGTGCTGCTGGTTTCCGACCCGCAGGCGGTGAAATCCCTGTCGGCATTAGTGGTGCCGGTTGGGTCGCTGGAAGATCCTGACGCTCATCCTGGTCTTGCGCACTATCTGGAACATATGACGCTGATGGGGTCAAAAAAATACCCGCAGCCAGATAGCCTGTCCGAATTTCTGAAGATGCATGGCGGCAGCCACAATGCCAGTACGGCACCGTACCGCACCGCCTTTTATCTCGAAGTTGAAAATGATGCGCTGGAAGGGGCGGTCGATCGCCTCGCTGATTCCATCGCCGCGCCGTTGCTGGATAAAAAATACGCCGAGCGTGAACGCAACGCGGTGAATGCCGAGTTGACCATGGCCCGCACCCGAGACGGTATGCGCATGGCGCAGGTCAGTGCCGAAACCATCAACCCTGCGCACCCGGGCTCGCGCTTCTCCGGCGGTAACCTGGAAACCTTGAGCGACAAACCGAACAGCCCGGTGCTGGATGCCCTGCACGCGTTTCGCGATAAATACTACTCCGCCAACCTGATGAAGGCGGTCATCTACAGCAATAAACCGTTGCCAGAGCTGGCAGCCATGGCGGCCAAAACCTTTGGCCGGGTGCCGAATAAAAATATCGACCTGCCGCAAATCACCGTTCCGGTGGTCACGGATGCGCAAAAAGGTATCGTGATCCACTACGTTCCTGCTATGCCGCGTAAAGTGCTGCGCGTGGAATTCCGCATTGATAACAATACGGCGCAGTTTCGCAGTAAAACCGATGAGCTGGTCACCTACCTGATTGGTAACCGTAGCCCGGGTACGCTGTCTGACTGGCTGCAAAAGCAGGGGCTGGCGGAAGGCATTCGCGCCGACTCCGATCCGGTTGTGAACGGCAATAGCGGCGTGCTGGCGATCTCCGCGACCCTGACCGACAAAGGACAGGCCAACCGCGATGAAGTCGTGGCTGCTATCTTTAGCTACCTCGCTTTACTGCGCGAAAAAGGCGTCGATAAGCGCTATTTTGATGAACTCGCGCACGTGCTGGATCTTGATTTCCGCTACCCGTCCATCACCCGCGACATGGACTATGTGGAGTGGCTGGCGGATACCATGATCCGCGTGCCGGTGGAACATACTCTCGACGCGGTGAATATTGCCGACCGGTACGATGCCGGGGCGGTAAAAGCTCGCCTGGCGATGATGACGCCGGAGAATGCCCGCATCTGGTACATCAGTCCGAACGAACCGCATAACAAGACGGCGTATTTTGTCGATGCCCCTTATCAGGTGGATAAAATCAGCGCTCAGACCTTCGCCGACTGGCAGAAAAAGGCCGGGGAGATTGCGTTGAAGCTGCCGGAGCTGAACCCCTATATTCCGGATGACTTCTCGCTGATCAAAACAACGAAAGATTACCCGCACCCGGAACTCATCATTGATGAGCCAACGCTGCGCGTCGTGTATACCCCAAGCCGCTATTTCGCCAGTGAGCCTAAAGCCGATGTCAGCGTGGTGCTGCGTAACCCGAAAGCCATGAACAGCGCCAAAAATCAGGTGATGTTCGCGCTCAATGACTATCTCGCCGGTATCGCGCTCGATCAGCTCAGCAACCAGGCCGCCGTGGGCGGGATCAGCTTCTCCACCAACGCCAATAACGGTTTGATGCTTAATGCAAACGGCTATACCCAGCGCTTGCCTCAGCTGTTCCAGGCCCTGCTGGAGGGCTACTTCAGCTACACGCCGACGGAAGAGCAGCTTGAGCAGGCTAAATCCTGGTATGCCCAGATGATGGATTCTGCCGAGAAGGGCAAGGCTTACGATCTGGCGCTTATGCCGGCGCAAATGCTGTCACAGGTTCCTTATTTCCAGCGTGAGGATCGCCGCGCGCTGCTGCCTTCCATCTCCTTAAAAGACGTGCTCGCGTACCGCGATGCGCTGAAAAGCAACACGCGTCCGGAGTTCCTGATCGTCGGCAACATGAGTGAGGAGCAGGCCAAAACCCTGGCGGAGAATGTTCGCACTCAGCTCGGCTCTAAAGGCGACGAGTGGTGCCGCAACCAGGACGTGCTGGTTGAGAAAAAACAGAATGTGATTTTTGAAAAGGCGGGCAACAGCACGGATTCCGCGCTGGCCGCGGTCTTTGTGCCAACGGGCTATGATGAATTCGCCAGTTCAGCGCAGAGCGCCGTGCTGGGACAGATTATTCAGCCTTGGTTCTATAACCAGTTACGCACAGAGGAGCAGCTTGGCTACGCGGTGTTTGCCTTCTCCATGAACGTCGGTCGTCAGTGGGGGCTGGGTTTCCTGCTGCAAAGCAGCGATAAACAACCGGCGTATCTCTGGCAGCGTTACCAGGCCTTCTTCCCGCAGGTGGAAGCAAAACTGCGCGCCATGAAGCCGGAAGAGTTTGCCCAGATCCAGCAGGCCGTTATCGCGCAGGTGATGCAGCCGCCGCAGACGCTGGGTGAAGAAGCCTCGCAGCTGAGCAAAGATTTCGATCGCGGTAATCTGAAATTTGATTCGCGTGATAAAGTAGTGGCCGAGATAAAACAGCTGACGCCGCAGAAGGTTGCCGACTTCTTCCATCAGGCGGCCATTAAGCCGCAGGGTATCACCATCCTGTCTCAGGTTTCCGGTAGCCAGTACGGGAAAACGGAGTACGTAAACCCGAAAGGCTGGAAAGTCTGGAAGAGCGTCAGCGCGCTGCAGCAATCTATGCCCTGGAGTAAGAAAGAATGACCGATACCGCTGAGTCCCTTGATCCCTTACGTTTACCTCTGCAGGGTGAACGATTGATTGAAGCCTCAGCGGGAACGGGAAAAACCTTCACCATTGCCGCCCTCTATCTGCGCCTGCTGTTAGGTCTTGGCGGCAACGCTGCTTTTCCACGTCCTTTGAGCGTGGAAGAGCTGCTGGTGGTCACCTTCACCGAGGCCGCTACCGCGGAGCTGCGGGGCCGTATTCGTACCAATATCCACGAGCTGCGCATTGCCTGTCTGCGTCAGAGCACGGATAACCCCCTCTACGCCAGCCTTCTGGAAGAGATTGCCGATAAGCAACAGGCCGCCCAGTGGCTGCTGCTCGCTGAACGGCAGATGGATGAAGCGTCCGTCTTTACCATTCACGGTTTTTGCCAGCGCATGCTGAGCCTGAATGCGTTCGAGTCCGGTATGCTGTTCGAACAGCAGCTCATTGAAGATGAGTCCGTGCTTCGCTATCAGGCCTGCGCGGATTTCTGGCGTCGCCACTGCTACCCCTTACAGCGTGATATTGCCGAAGCGGTACATGCACTCTGGAAAGGCCCGGAAGCGCTGCTGCGCGCGATCGATCGTTATCTGCAGGGGGAAGCGCCGGTCATCAAATCCCCACCGCCGGCAGATGAAACCCTGGCCTCGCGGCATGAAAAAATCATCGCGAAAATTGCGGATATCAAGCAAAAATGGATGGAGTCAGTCGGCGAGATTGACGCCATTATCGAAAATTCCGGGATTGACCGTCGCAAGTTCAACCGCGGCAATCAGGGAAAATGGATCGATAAGATCAGCGCCTGGGCGCAGGAAGAGACGCGGAGCTATCAGCTCCCGGACGCGCTGGAGAAATTCTCCCAACGTTTCCTGGCTGAGCGGACCAAAGCCGACGGCATTGTGCCTGAGCATCCCCTGTTTGTGGCGATCGAAACCCTGCTGGCGGAGCCCCTCACGCTCAACGATCTGATGATCACCCGCGCCATGACCGAAATTCGTGAAGCCGTGGCGCGCGAGAAACGCCGCCGGGGTGAACTGGGTTTCGACGATATGCTGAGCCGCCTGGATGCGGCGCTGTGCAGTGAGAATGGCGAAGCGCTTGCCGCCGCGATTCGCACCCGCTTCCCGGTCGCGATGATTGATGAATTTCAGGACACCGACCCTCAGCAGTACCGCATTTTCCGCCGTATCTGGCGCCAGCAGCCCGACACCGCGCTGCTGTTAATCGGCGATCCGAAACAGGCCATCTACGCCTTCCGCGGCGCGGATATTTTCACCTATATGAAAGCTCGCAGCGAGGTTGACGCGCATTACACGCTCGATACTAACTGGCGCTCCTCTCCCGGCATGGTGGAAAGCGTCAACGCGCTGTTTAGCCGTATGGATACGGCGTTTATGTTCCGGGAGATCCCGTTTCAGCCGGTAAAATTTGCCCCGAAAAATGCCTCGTTGCGCTTCGAGTTTAACGGCGTGACGCAGCCTGCCATGAACTTCTGGCTGCTGGAGGGGGAAGGCTGCGGCGTTGCCGACTATCAAAATGCCATGGCCCAGCACTGTGCCGCGCAAATCCGTGACTGGCTCAGTGCCGGGGCGCGGGGCGAGGCGCTGCTGTGGAAGGGGGATAACCCCACCCCGGTAAAGGCATCGGATATTACGGTTCTGGTGCGCAGCCGTCAGGAGGCCGCATTCATCCGCGACGCCCTGACGTTACTGAATATCCCCTCCGTCTACCTCTCGAACCGTGACAGCGTCTTTGAAACGCTTGAGGCGCAGGAGATGTTATGGCTGCTGCAGGCCGTGCTGGCCCCGGAGCGAGAAAGCACGCTGCGCAGCGCATTAGCCAGCGCGATGCTCGGACTGAACGCGCGCGATATTGATACCCTCAACAATGACGAAGCCGCGTGGGATGCTGTGGTGGAGGAATTTGTCCACTACCGGGAAAGATGGCAGAAGCGCGGCGTGATGGCGATGGTGCGCGAGCTCATGGCTCAGCGCCACATTGCGGAGAATATGCTGGCTACCGCAGGTGGCGAGCGGCGTTTGACCGATATTTTACACATCAGCGAACTCTTGCAGGAAGCGGGTACGCAGCTGGAGAGCGAGCACGCCCTGGTGCGCTGGCTGGCGCAGCAGATTGCCGATCCGAACAGCAATTCCTCCAGCCAGCAGATGCGCCTCGAGAGTGATAAACATCTGGTGCAGATCGTCACCATCCACAAGTCGAAAGGCCTGGAATATCCGCTGGTCTGGCTGCCGTTTATCGCCAATTACCGTGTGCAGGATCAGGCTTTTTACCACGATCGCGAGTCTTTTGAGGCGGTGCTCGATCTCAGCAACGCGGAGTCCAGCGTTGAGCTGGCAGAGGCCGAACGTCTGGCGGAAGATTTACGCCTGCTCTACGTGGCGCTAACCCGCTCGGTCTGGCACTGCAGCCTGGGCGTTGCGCCGCTGTTCCGGCGTCGGGGCGAAAAGAGCGGGGAGAGCGATTTTCATCTGAGCGCGCTGGGGCGGCTTATTCAGCAGGGTGAACCCAAAGACGCGGCGGGCCTGCGCCAGTGCATCGAATCCCTTTGTTCTGAGCATGTTGCCCTGCATATTCCTTCGCTGCCCGACAACAGCCGCTGGCACATGCCGGAGCCGCACGAGTCAGATCTCCATGCCCGTCGGGTGGTACGCACGATTGCCGACGACTGGCGCGTGACCAGCTACTCCGGCTTACAACAGCACGGGCAGAGTATTGCGCAGGATCTGATGCCAAAACTGGACGTGGATGCCGCAGGCGCCGGTAGCGTACCCGTTGAGCCGGTGCTGACGCCGCACCAGTTCCCGCGCGGCGCCTCGCCGGGCACGTTTTTGCACAGCCTGTTTGAAGAACTGGATTTTACCCAGCCGGTTTCCGAAGAGTGGGTGCTAAAGATGTTACAGAGCGGTGGTTACGACGCGCAATGGCAGCCGGTTCTCACCGACTGGATCCGCGCGGTTCTGCATGCTCCGCTCACCGCGCAGGGGATCTCGCTTAGACAGTTGACCGCCAAAGATAAGCAGGTGGAGATGGAGTTTTACCTCCCCATCGCCAGCCCGCTCAGGGCCGAGGCGCTTGATGCGTTGATCCGCGAGTACGATCCGTTATCCGCCGGATGCCCGCCGCTGAACTTCCGCCAGGTGCAGGGGATGCTAAAAGGCTTTATCGACCTCGTTTTCCGCCACGACGGGCGCTACTACCTGCTGGATTACAAATCGAACTGGCTGGGCGAAGACAGCACAGCCTATACCCAACAGGCGATGGCGTCGGCTATGCAAATGCATCGCTACGATCTGCAGTACCAGCTTTATACCCTGGCGCTGCACCGTTACCTGCGCCATCGTATTGCCGATTACCGTTACGACGCGCATTTTGGCGGCGTGATTTACCTGTTCTTGCGCGGCGTGGATGCCAACGACCCGCGTTCCGGCGTCTTTAGCACGCGTCCGGCTGTGGAACTGATTGAAAAAATGGATAACCTGTTTGCTGCAGGCACGGAGGAGGTGGCATGACGATGCAGGCGCTACTGCTGGACGCGGTTGAACAACGATTACTGCGCCACCTGGACGTGCAGTTTGCCATGATGGTGGCAGGCGAGGAGCCTGCCGTCATGCTTGCCGCCGCCATTCTGAGCAAAGACGCGGGGGAGGGGCACGTATGTCTGCCGCTGTCGCGTCTGGCGGTGGATGAGAAAATGCCTCCGGCTTTACAGGCGTGTTTCGCGCTGCTGGGTGACGCCGTGGACTGGCAGGCGATATTACGCCGTTCGCCTGCCGTGAGCGGAGCCGATACCGGGACGCCAATGATTCTGGTCGGCGAGCGTTTGTATCTTAACCGGCTGTGGCGTAACGAACTGACGGTGGCGCGCTTCTTCAGCGAGACCAACGCGCCGCTTCCCTGCGATGAAACGCGGCTCCGGCAAACGCTGGATGCGCTGTTTACCTCTGACGACGCGACAGACTGGCAAAAAGTGGCGGCTGCAGTGGCCTTAACGCGTCGGATCTCGGTGATTTCTGGCGGTCCGGGCACCGGGAAAACGACCACCGTGGCAAAACTGCTTGCCGCGCTGATTCAGTTATCGGGCGAGCAAAAGTGCCGTATTCGCCTGGCGGCCCCCACCGGTAAAGCGGCGGCGCGTCTGACGGAGTCGTTAGGCGGCGCGCTGCAAAAGCTGCCGCTTACCCGGGAGCAGCTTGCGCTTTTCCCCAACGAAGCCAGCACGCTACACCGTTTGCTTGGCGCTCAGCCGGGTAGCCAGCGTCTGCGCTATCATGCCGGTAATCCGCTGCACCTTGACGTGCTGGTGGTGGATGAAGCGTCGATGATTGACCTGACGATGATGTCGCGTTTGATTGATGCGCTACCGCCGCACGCGCGCGTCATTTTTCTCGGCGATCGTGACCAGCTTGCCTCCGTGGAGGCGGGGGCCGTACTGGGCGATATCTGCAACTATGCCAGCCTGGGGTATACCGCTGAACGCGCCCAGGAGCTCGCCCGTCTCACCGGATGTACGCTCACCTCTGAAAGCCACTCGCTTGCGGGCGCGCTGCGCGACAGCCTGTGTCTGCTGCAGAAAAGCTACCGTTTCGGCAGCGATTCCGGTATCGGCCAGCTTGCGGCGGCCGTAAACCGGGGAGACAGGCACGCCACCTCCGCGGTGTTTGCCGGAACCTTTACGGATATTGAGAAAAAATCGCTGGAAAGCGGGGAGGCGTATCAGGCGATGCTGTATGATGCCCTGCAGGGGTATCAGCACTTTCTGACGGGGGTACAACAGCAGCGTCCGCCGGAGCAGGTCATTGCCGCATTTGGTGAATATCAGCTGCTCTGTGCACTGAGGGAAGGTCCCTTTGGTGTCCGGGGTCTTAACGACAGGCTGGAACAGTTGCTGGCGCAAAAACGCAAAATTAACCGTACCCCGCACTCGCGCTGGTATGAAGGGCGACCGGTGATGATCTCCCGTAACGACAGCGCGCTGGGGTTGTTTAACGGGGATATCGGGATTGCGCTCGACTGCGGCCAGGGCCTGCGCGTCTGGTTCCAGATGCCGGACGGCAGCGTGAAGTCTTTCCAGCCCAGCCGTTTGCCCGAGCATGAAACCGCCTGGGCGATGACGGTGCATAAATCCCAGGGCTCCGAGTTTAACCACGCGGCGCTGGTCCTGCCCACGCAGCTTTCCCCCGTCATTACCCGCGAGCTGATCTATACCGCCATTACGCGCGCGCGTCAGCGCCTGTCGCTGTATACCGATGAACGCGTGCTGGTGCAGGCGATTGCCACCCGCACGGAACGCCGAAGCGGGCTGGGCGCGATATTTGAGTCCCTCTGAACGAACGCCCTCGCCGGACGGTGAGGGCGTCGTATCATCCCAGGTCCGCCATCAGCACTTTTGAACGGCGCTGATAGTTGTACATCTCTTTCTTCGTTTCCGGCAGGGAATCAATATCCACCGGCGTGAAGCCGCGCTCCTGGAACCAGTGAATACTGCGCGTCGTCAGGACGAACAGCTTGCTCAGCCCCATCTGGCGCGCCTGTGCCGCCACGCGCTCAAGCAGCATTTCACCGCGTGAAGAGCTGCGGTAATCAGGATGCACCGCCACGCAGGCCATTTCACCGATCTTCTCTTCCGGGAACGGATAGAGCGCGGCGCAGGCGATGGTCAGGTTATCGCGCTGAATAATGGTGAATTTGTCGATCTCCATCTCCAGCTGCTCGCGTGAACGACGCACCAGAATACCCTGCTGTTCCAGCGGGCGGATCAGTTCCAGAATACCGCCGATATCGTTGATGGTGGCGCGGCGTATCTGCTCCGCGCTCTCCATGACAATCTGCGTACCAATACCGTCGCGGGAGAACAACTCCTGCAGCAGGGCGCCATCTTCCTGATAGCTGATCAGGTGGCTACGGCGCACGCCGCTGCGGCAGGCCTTCACGGCACCACGCAGGAAGCGGACGGTGCCGGAGTAGTAATCGCCTTCGGCTTCCAGCGCCTCCACGCGGGCCTGGGCTTCATTCGGGAAGAGTTCCGGCACGATCGTTCCTTCATCGTTCACGACCCCCTGGGAGGAGCAGAACCCAATCATTTTTTCCGCCTTCAGCTTGATCGCCAGCTGCGTGGCGATCTCTTCTGAGGTGAGGTTAAAGCTTTCGCCGGTCACCGAAACGGCGACCGGGCCCATCAGGACTATGGCTCCGCTGTCCAGCTGGCGGTGTATGGCTTCTTCATCAATACGACGAATGCGGCCGCTGTGGCAGTAATCCACGCCATCGTCCACGCCGAGCGGCTGGGCAATGATGAAGTTGCCGCTCACGACGTTGATATGCGCGCCCTGCAGCGGCGTGTTGTTCAGGCTCATGGACAGGCGAGCGGTAATATCCAGCTGCAGCAGACCTGCCGCCTGCTTCACCAGCTCAAGGGTTTTGGCATCCGTGACGCGGGTATGTTTGTGGTAAATCGGCTCGTGGTGGTGAGCGGCCAGGTTGGCGTCGATCTGCGGGCGGGCGCCATAGACCACCACCAGGCGGATCCCCAGGCTGTGCAGCAGGCCAATGTCATTGACGATGCTGGAAAAATTTTCATGCTCAATGGCTTCGCCGCCAAGCATGATGACAAACGTTTTTCCCCGATGGGCGTTGATATAGGGAACAGAATGGCGGAATCCCTGGACCAGTTCGGTTCTACGTTCCTTCACCATGGCACAACCCTTAATGAATGTTTATTCGCAATTTATGTATTTTTATTCGATTGTGGTCGCGTGTGCAAGCGCAAATTTTCCGCGACCCACAGAAAATGATAAGTAATCCGTGCGTTAGCGTATGATTGTTTACCCTTTTATAGATGACAGTTTATGCGTCATTCGTTAAAGTTTTCGGTCAATCTGGACATTTTGTATATCAGTCAGTGTTCTTGCTCGGGAGAAGCATGTCGGGATCCAATTCAGCAATAAGCCGCCGCCGTTTGTTAAAAGGGGCCGGGGCAATGTGGTTGCTTAGCGTCAGTCAGGTCGGTCTTGCCGCCACCAGTCAGGTCGTGGCGGTGCGCGTCTGGCCATCGTCGACCTATACGCGCGTGACGGTCGAATCCAATCGCGTGCTGAAATATAAGCAATTTGCCCTCAGCAACCCGGAACGTGTGGTGGTGGATCTCGAAGGCGTTAATCTCAACTCCGTGCTGAAAGGGATGGCGGCGCAGATCCGCGGCGACGATCCGTTTATTAAATCGGCGCGCGTCGGGCAGTTCGATCCGCAAACCGTGCGCATGGTGTTTGAACTGAAGCAGAACGTGAAGCCGCAGCTGTTTGCCCTGGCGCCTGTCGCGACGTTCAAAGAGCGCCTGGTGATGGATCTCTACCCGGCCAATGCGACGGATATTCAGGATCCGCTTCTCGCTCTGCTGGAGGACTACAACAAGGGCGATCTGCAGCGTCAGGTTCCGCCGGCGCAAAGCGGTCCGCAGCCGGGGAAAGCAGGGCGCGATCGTCCGATTGTGATCATGCTCGATCCAGGCCATGGCGGCGAAGACTCCGGTGCGGTGGGGAAATACCGCACGCGTGAAAAAGACGTGGTCCTGCAAATTGCCCGTCGTCTGAAGGCGCTGATTGATAAAGAAGGCAACATGCGCGCCTATATGACGCGCAATGAAGACGTCTTTATTCCGCTGAAGGTCCGGGTGGCGAAAGCGCAGAAGCAGCGCGCAGATTTGTTCGTCTCGATCCATGCGGATGCGTTTACCAGCCGTCAGCCAAGCGGCTCGTCGGTGTTTGCGCTCTCAACCAAAGGCGCGACCAGTACCGCTGCGCGATACCTGGCGGACACCCAGAACGCCTCGGACCTGATCGGTGGCGTGAGCAAAAGCGGCGATCGCTACGTTGACCACACCATGTTCGATATGGTGCAGTCGTTGACCATTAACGACAGCCTGAAGTTTGGTAAAGCGGTGCTGGGCAAGCTGGGCAACATCAATAAGCTGCATAAGAACAGCGTTGAACAGGCCGGATTTGCGGTACTCAAGGCGCCGGACATTCCGTCCATCCTGGTTGAAACCGCCTTTATCAGTAACGTGGAAGAGGAGCGTAAGCTCAAGACGGCAAAATTCCAGCAGGAAGTGGCGGAGTCGATTCTGGCAGGGATTCGTGCGTATTTCTCTGACGGGGCGACGCTGGCGCGGCGCGGGTAGATCTTTTGGCCGGGTTTACGCCCGGCAAATTCACAAACGACAGATACAAAAAAACACCCTTAAGGGTGTTTATTATTTTAGAAGTGTTGGTTGCGGGGGCCGGATTTGAACCGACGACCTTCGGGTTATGAGCCCGACGAGCTACCAGGCTGCTCCACCCCGCGTCCGTCTTTCTACTCTTGTAGAAGCTTACTTCTTCAAATTTAATTGGTTGCGGGGGCCGGATTTGAACCGACGACCTTCGGGTTATGAGCCCGACGAGCTACCAGGCTGCTCCACCCCGCGTCCGTCTATCTACTGTCGTAGAAGATACTTCATCAAATTTTAATTGGTTGCGGGGGCCGGATTTGAACCGACGACCTTCGGGTTATGAGCCCGACGAGCTACCAGGCTGCTCCACCCCGCGTCCGTGGATGCGCACTATACTCGGATAGGTTTGTGATGCAACCCCTTTTTCACATTTATCATGATTTTGTATGCAAATTGAACGACATGGCGCTGTTTGGACTATTTTTTGCGCAAAATTTGCCAAAGGGCACGCGATCGCATTTCATTAGCCCTGGCGGTTTGTTATCTTCATCACGCGGAAATGGGCAACTTAAAGACGAGACAGAATGAAAGGACGTTGGGCGAAGTATCTGATGGCGGGCGCAATGGTAGCGATTCTTGCGGCCTGTTCTTCCAAACCGACCGATCGCGGTCAACAGTATAAAGACGGGAAGTTATCCCAGCCTTTCTCTTTAGTTAATCAGCCTGATGCGGTCGGCGCACCGATCAATGCCGGAGATTTCTCCGAGCAGGTCTACCAGATCCGCAACGCGTCACCGCGTTTATATAGCGCACAGAATAACGTTTATAGCGCGGTGCAGGACTGGCTGCGCGCGGGCGGCGATACGCGCAACATGCGCCAGTTTGGTATCGACGCCTGGCAGATGGAAGGGGCCGATAACTACGGCAACGTCCAGTTCACCGGCTATTACACCCCGGTTATTCAGGCACGACACACGCGTCAGGGCGAGTTCCAGTACCCTATCTACCGTATGCCGCCAAAACGCGGCCGTCTGCCGTCGCGCGCCGAGATCTACGCCGGTGCGCTGAGCGAAAACTACGTTCTTGCTTACAGCAACTCCCTGATGGACAACTTCATCATGGACGTTCAGGGCAGCGGCTATATTGATTTTGGCGACGGTTCACCGCTTAACTTCTTCAGCTATTCCGGTAAAAACGGCCACGCCTATCGCAGTATTGGCAAGGTGCTGATCGACCGAGGCGAAGTGAAGAAAGAAGACATGTCGATGCAGGCGATCCGCGAGTGGGGCGAAAAGCACAGCGAGGCCGAGGTGCGTGAGCTGCTGGAGCAGAACCCGTCGTTCGTCTTCTTTAAACCGCAAAACTTCGCGCCGGTGAAAGGGGCGAGCGCGGTACCGCTGATTGGCCGTGCGTCGGTGGCATCGGATCGTTCGATTATTCCTGCGGGCACCACGCTGCTGGCAGAGGTCCCGCTGCTGGACAACAACGGCAAGTTCAACGGCCAGTATGAGCTGCGTCTGATGGTGGCGCTGGACGTCGGCGGCGCGATCAAAGGTCAGCACTTCGATATCTATCAGGGCATTGGCCCGGATGCAGGCCACCGTGCAGGCTGGTATAACCACTACGGACGCGTGTGGGTACTGAAGGCCGCACCGGGTGCCGGAAACGTATTCAGCGGCTGATTGTGGTATTCTGAGCGCAATACGGATTACTGTTCAGGGTGAGGAGAACCTCACCCTTTTTACATCTGAGGTGTTATGTCTGTGGTAATCAGCGATGCCTGGCGCCAGCGTTTTGGCGGCACGGCACGTCTCTATGGTGAAAAAGCCCTGCAGCTGTTTGCGGATGCGCATGTCTGCGTCGTGGGCATTGGTGGTGTGGGGTCGTGGGCCGCAGAAGCGCTGGCGAGAACCGGTATTGGCGCAATCACGCTGATTGATATGGATGACGTGTGCGTCACCAACACCAACCGTCAAATCCACGCCCTGCGTGATAACGTCGGCCTGGCAAAATCTGAGGTCATGGCGGAGCGCATCCGTTTGATCAACCCGGAGTGCCGCGTGACGGTGATCGACGACTTTGTGACGGCAGATAACGTCGCGGAGTACATGAGCAAAGGCTACAGCTATGTGATTGACGCCATCGACAGCGTGCGTCCAAAAGCCGCGCTGATCGCCTACTGTCGTCGTTACAAGGTCCCACTGGTGACGACCGGCGGCGCGGGCGGGCAAATCGATCCGACGCAGATCCAGGTGGCCGATCTGGCGAAAACCATTCAGGATCCTCTTGCCGCCAAGTTGCGTGAACGCCTGAAAAGCGACTTTAACGTGGTGAAGAACAGCAAGGGCAAGCTGGGCGTTGACTGCGTGTTCTCGACCGAAGCGCTGGTCTACCCGCAGGCGGATGGCTCCGTGTGTGCGATGAAAAGCACGGCGGAAGGGCCAAAAAGAATGGATTGTGCCTCAGGCTTTGGCGCGGCCACCATGGTGACCGCTTCCTTCGGCTTTGTGGCGGTGTCTCACGCCCTGAAGAAGATGATGGCGAAGGCGGAACGTCAGGCCTGAGCCTGACGGGCGGCGTCCAGTACCGCGTCGCTGAGCGCGATCAACCCCTGACCGCGCGAGGCGCTGAGCTGCGCGCGCAGCCCCAGCTCATCAAATAACGCCAGCGGCGAGTTCGCCAGCAGTTCCGCCGCGCTTTTCCCTTCCACTGCCGTCAACAATACGGCCAGCAGGCCCCGAACGATGCGGCCTTCGCTGTCGCCGAAGAAGTGCAGTTTCTCGCCGGACACGCTTACGCCCAGCCAGACGCGGTTTTCGCAGCCAGCGATCTCTTTCGCCTGCGCCTTGAGATCGTCAGAGAGGGTCGGTAATTGCTTACCAAGAAGAATCAGCTGGCGATATTTATCTTCCCATTGTGAAAGCGGGGCAAAGATCTGTTTTAACGTCTCTTCAGTGATGACGGTGCCAAACGGATGTCCGGCTAAAGCAGCGTGAGTCATTAATCCACCAGTATTTCAAGCGCGCGGTCAACGGCAGCGACCAGCGCGTCAACATCGCTTTGTGTGTTATAGGGCGCGAACGAGGCACGCAGCGTACCGCTCACGCCGAGCGCCGCCAGCAGCGGCTGCGCGCAGTGCTGCCCGGCGCGCAGGGCGATGCCATACCCGGCCAGCAGCGTCACCATGTCGCTGTGATGCACACCCGTAAAATCAAAGGCGAGCAGGCTTGAGTCCTGAACGCGGAACGAGCGGAAACCCGGGCGCTTCTTCAGTTCTTCCTCTGCCAGCGTCGCCAGTCCCCGGCTCCAGCTTTCAGCCTGAACAACGTCTGTTTGTGCCAGCCACTCCAGCGCCGCGCTTAGGCCAATGACACCCGCCACGTTCGGCGTACCGGCTTCCAGGCGGTAAGGCACATCCTGCGTTTTGAAACCGTCAAAAGTCACTTCGGTGATCATCTTGCCGCCCCCGAGCCATGGCGTCATTTTTGCCAGCAGTTCCGGCTTGCCGTACAACGCCCCTATACCGGTTGGTCCGTAGAGCTTGTGCCCTGAGAAGGCATAGAAGTCGATATCCAGCGCCTGCACGTCGGCGGGGAAGTGCACCACGCCCTGCGCGCCGTCGACCATCACCACCATCCCGCTGGCATGGGCTATCCGAATAGCCTGAGCCAGGTCCGGGCAACCACCGGTAACGTTGGACATCTGCCCGAGCGCCAGAATGCGGCTGCGGGGGGTAATCAACTCGGGGAGACGGGCCACATCGGGCAGAAGGTCTGCGCCAAGCGGAAGCTTCACCACGCGTGCACCCGTTTGTTCGGCCACCATCAGCCACGGCACCAGGTTGGCGTGATGTTCCGCCTCGCTGACGACGATCTCATCGCCCGGCTGAAGTAGCGGGCGCGCGTAGCACTGGGCCACCATATTAATGGCCTCGGTGGTGCCGCGCGTCCAGACGATGTTCTTCCCGCTTTCGGCATTGATCAGGTGCGCAACCCGATCGCGCGCCGCTTCATAGCGCGCGGTTAATCGCTGCGCTTCGGCAAACTGGCTGCGATGCACGTTCCCGGCGCTCAGGCTGTAGAACTGCTGCGTGGCGTCAATGACCGCCTGTGGCTTGAGGGCGGTGGCGGCACTGTCCAGATAAATACCGGCATCGGCCAGCGCCGGAAACTGTGCGCGGAACTGCGCAGGACTGAAAGCGTTCATGGGATTCCTCATTTCAATATCACGATCGTCGCGCAATTTCAGCGGCAGGGCAAGGAGGTTGATATCTATCGGAATTGTCTGCTTATCCTGATGACCCCAAAAAAGCAGGTTATGCTAAATAGTGTTAGGCGGATGTTTTAGCCTGTTATAAATCGAGGTTTGAATAGCATTAATTGCTAAAGGAGAATAATCATGAATAAGACAGCTGCAATCATCTCTGCCTGTGCGTTTACTTTTGCCCTGAGCGCCTGTTCCGGTAACAACTACGTAATGCACACCAACGATGGTCGTTCCATCGTTTCGGAAGGGAAACCGACAACCGATAACGATACCGGGATGATTTCGTACAAAGATGCTAACGGGAACAAGCAGCAGATCAACCGCACGGACGTGAAAGAGATGAAAGAGATCGAGCATTAACCGATCGCAGGCGAAAAAAAAGCACCGCAAATTGGCGGTGCTACATTAATCACTATGGACAGACAGGGTAAATGTACAGGAAGTGAAAAATTGGTAGCGTTGCTACCGTGGTCTGAATCGCAGACCAATTGCAAACACAACAACACAACATCACAACCGTAAGCCAAAAGCCCTTCAGAACACGCATTCCGAAAAAAGCTCTTCGTTCCGGCTCAGGAAGTGCCGCCACTATAGGTATTTGCTGGTAGTTCCTCAACGGACAAATTATAATGGCTCAGATAAAAAAAACTAATAGGTTAAACGTTGTTTCCTATTTGTTAAATTCCGTTAACATCTAAGCCAGATAACCATGTCAAAGCGATTGCCCCCCCTCAACGCATTACGTGTTTTTGATGCAGCAGCACGTCACCTGAGCTTCACCCGCGCAGCCGATGAGCTTTTTGTGACACAGGCCGCAGTAAGTCACCAAATCAAGTCTCTGGAGGATTTTCTGGGCCTTAAGCTGTTTCGTCGACGCAACCGCTCGTTGCTGTTGACCGAAGAGGGGCAGAGCTATTTTCAGGATATTAAAGAGATTTTTTCGCAGCTCACTGAAGCCACGCGTAAGCTACAGGCCCGCAGTGCAAAAGGTGCCCTGACTGTCAGTTTATTGCCCAGTTTTGCCATTCAGTGGCTGGTGCCAAGACTCTCAAGCTTTAACTCAGCTTATCCGGGGATAGACGTTCGAATCCAGGCCGTGGATCGTCAGGAAGACAAGCTGGCCGATGACGTGGACGTCGCGATTTTTTATGGTCGCGGTAACTGGCCGGGCTTGCGCGTTGAGAAATTATACGCAGAATATCTCCTGCCGGTCTGTTCTCCCCTGCTGTTAACGGGCGACAAGGCGCTGAAGTCCCCCGCTGACCTGGCGCAGCATACGCTTTTACATGATGCCTCTCGACGCGACTGGCAAACTTATACCCGTCAATTAGGTCTTACTCATATAAACGTGCAGCAGGGACCCATCTTTAGCCACAGTGCGATGGTGTTACAGGCTGCCATTCACGGGCAGGGCGTGGCGTTGGCGAACAACGTCATGGCGCAGTCCGAAATTGAGGCAGGTCGCCTGGTCTGCCCTTTTAATGATGTACTGGTCAGCAAGAATGCGTTTTATCTGGTTTGTCATGACAGTCAGGCAGAACTGGGTAAAATAGCCGCCTTCCGGCAGTGGATACTGGCGAAAGCGGCAAGCGAGCAAGAAAAATTCCGCTTCAGGTATGAACAATAACGTTTGTGTGCCGGGCACGCATTAATTCAGGACTTAAACATGACCAGCCGATTCATGCTGATTTTTGCCGCGGTGAGTGGCTTTATTTTTGTTGCACTGGGCGCCTTCGGCGCACATGTCTTAAGCAAGTCGTTGGGCGCTGTAGAGATGGGCTGGATCCAGACCGGCCTTGAATATCAGGCGTTCCATACGCTGGCGATCTTTGGGCTGGCGGTGGCGATGCAGCGCCGTATCAGCATCTGGTTTTACTGGAGCAGCGTCTTCCTGGCGCTGGGCACGGTGCTTTTTAGCGGCAGCCTCTACTGTCTGGCACTTTCGCATTTACGCCTGTGGGCGTTTGTTACACCTGTCGGCGGCGTCAGCTTCCTGGCGGGTTGGGTATTAATGTTTATCGGAGCTATCCGTCTGAAACGCAAGGGCGTTGTTCATGAATAAGGTTGTTTTATATTGTCGCCCGGGGTTTGAGAAAGAATGCGCCGCGGAAATTACCGATAAAGCGGCGAAGCGCGAAATCTTCGGCTTTGCTCGCGTAAAAGAAAACGCGGGTTACGTGGTTTTTGAATGCTATCAGCCTGAAGATGCGGATAAGCTGGCACGCGAGCTGCCGTTCAGCTCGCTGATCTTTGCGCGCCAGATGTTTGTCGCGGGTGAGTTGCTGAAGGATCTTCCCCCGGAAGACCGCATCACCCCCATTGTCGGCATGCTGCAGGGCGTGGTGGAGAAGGGCGGCGATCTGCGCGTTGAAGTGGCGGATACCAACGAAAGTAAAGAGTTGATGAAATTCTGCCGTAAGTTCACCGTTCCGCTGCGTGCGGCGTTGCGTGATGCGGGCGTGCTGACGAACTACGAAACGCCGAAGCGTCCGGTGGTGCATATCTTCTTTATCGCACCGGGCTGCTGCTATACGGGCTATTCGTACACCACCAACAACTCTCCTTTCTTTATGGGCATCCCGCGTCTGCGCTTCCCGGCCGATGCGCCAAGCCGTTCCACGCTCAAGCTGGAAGAGGCGTTCCACGTCTTTATCCCGGCGGATGAGTGGGATGAGCGTCTGGCAAACGGCATGTACGCCGTCGATCTCGGCGCGTGCCCGGGCGGCTGGACCTATCAGCTGGTGAAACGCAACATGTGGGTATCGTCCGTTGATAACGGCCCAATGGCGCAAAGCCTGATGGATACCGGGCAGGTCACCTGGCTGCGTGAAGACGGCTTCCGCTATCGCCCGAACCGTAACAACATCTCATGGATGGTGTGCGACATGGTTGAGAAACCGGCGAAAGTGGCCGCGCTGATGGCCTCCTGGCTGGTAAACGGCTGGTGCCGCGAGACCATTTTCAACCTCAAGCTGCCGATGAAAAAGCGCTATGAGGAGGTGTCGCAGAACCTGGCCTACATTCAGGAGCAGATGGACGAGCATGGGATTAACGTGGAGATCCAGGCGCGTCAGCTGTATCACGACCGCGAAGAGGTGACGGTGCATATTCGTCGCTGGTGGGCAGCCGTAGGCGGGCGTCGCGACGAGCGCTAATACGTGCTTTGTTTTGCCCGGTGGCGCTGCGCTTACCGGGCTTTCAAAACCGTGTCGTCGCTTTAACGTTCTAACCTTAACTGCTGTAAATTCCCGTCCAGCTGTAAATCCGTCTGGAGCGTTGCGATTTCCCGGCAGATAAACGCCATCTCTTTATGCGCCTCCAGCTTCTTGCGCCATTTTTCTGGCACCTCGTCCAGACGGGCGTAAATGCCTTCCAGACTCTGAAAATCGGTCAGCAACTGCGCGGCGCTCTTCGGCCCAATCCCGGCCACTCCCGGAACTTTAGAACTGCTGATGCCAGCCAGGCCCCAGTAATCCGGCAGTTGCTCTGGCGATACGCCAAACTCGCTGGCGATGAACGGCGCGTCCAGCCAGCGTTTTTGAAAATAGTCGCGAATGCGGATAGTGGGGGAGAGCAGCTGGCAGTAGCCTTTGTCCGTAGAAACGATAGTGGCCTGATGCCCGGCACTCGCCACCTTTACGGCCAGGGTGGCCGCGAGATCGTCGGCTTCATTTCCCTGTGCGCCCCAGCAGGGGACGCCCCGCTGTTCAAATGCGGCGCGCAGCATGGGCAATTCGGCGTGAAGATCGTCCGGCATCGGTGCGCGTCCGGCTTTGTAGTCGGGCAGACGCTGGTGCCGCCAGCCCGCATTGCGGGCTTCGTCATCAAATACCGCGACCGCATGGGTGGGTTCACTGTGGCGGATAAGCTGTTCCAGCGCGTGCAGGCAGGTGTCTTTACAAGGCGTCCCCTGTACCGCATGGATACGGCGAATCAGGTTAAGTGCATCGACGATAAGTAAATGAACGGCCACAGATAATCTCCCTTCTATCTAATGCATGAAGGGTAACACTGTCAGCAGCATGAAACTATGAATGGTGGGGAAAACAGGAAGAAGCCTCGCAAAACGAGGCTTCCTGAGAGGCTTAATCGCAGGTTACGATCTTCATCGCCAGGCCGCCGCGAGAGGTTTCGCGGTATTTGGCGTTCATATCTTTACCGGTTTCGTACATGGTCTCGATAACCTTATCGAGACAGACGCGCGGTTCGCTGGTGCGGCGCAGCGCCATACGCGCCGCGTTCACCGCCTTCACGGAGGCAATCGCGTTACGCTCGATACACGGAACCTGTACCTGGCCGGCAACCGGGTCACAGGTCAGCCCCAGGTTGTGTTCCATGCCGATTTCCGCAGCAATGCACACCTGCGCCGGGCTTGCGCCCAAGAGCTCCGCCAGACCGGCTGCCGCCATGGAGCACGCCACGCCGACTTCACCCTGACAGCCCACTTCCGCACCGGAAATGGAGGCGTTCATCTTATACAGAGAACCAATCGCACTGGCCACCAGCAGGTAGCGCGCCAGCGAGTTCGCATTCACTTCACGGATAAACTTGTCGTAGTACGCCAGTACCGCCGGAACGATACCGCAGGCACCGTTGGTCGGCGCGGTGACCACACGGCCCCCTGCGGCGTTTTCTTCGTTTACCGCCAGGGCGAACATGTTGATCCAGTCCACCACGGCCATCGGGTCCGTTGTCGTTTTGTCGGTGCTCACCAGCATACGGCGCAGCGCTGCCGCACGACGCGGTACGCGAAGCTTGCCCGGCAGAACGCCTTCGGTGGTGATGCCGCGCTCAATACCGCCGCGCATCACATCCCAGACGTTAGCGAAGTGCTGTTCCAGCTCCTCTTTGCTGTGCAGCGCCAGCTCGTTTTTCATCATCAGACCGGAGAGGGAAAGGCCCGTCTCCTGGCAGTGGCGCTGGAGGTCTGCCGCCGTTTTGTACGGATACGGCACCTCGACAGAGGAAGTACTGGTTTGACCAAAGTGGTCTTCGTCGACGATAAAACCGCCGCCGATAGAGTAATAAGTCTGGCTGTATACCGCTTTATCGCCGGCCAGCGCGGTGATGCGCATGCCGTTTTCGTGCAGCGACAGGTTGTCCGCATGGAAATTCATGCAATGGTCAACCGGGAATTCAACCTCATGCTCGCCGTTCGCCAGCAGCAGGCGCCCGTGGGTGTTCACGTCCTGGATAAAGCCAGGGATCGCATCAATATCAACGGTATCCGGCAGGTTTCCCGCCAGGCCCATGATAATGGCGATATCGGTGTGGTGGCCTTTCCCGGTCAGGGAAAGCGAGCCGTATACATCGACAACCACGCGGGTGATGTCGTGCAAGATGCCGCGTGCAATCAAGTCATCCGTGAACTGCTTACCGGCTTTCATCGGTCCGACGGTGTGAGAGCTGGAAGGACCAATACCGATTTTGAAAATATCGAATACGCTAATCATGATGCGTCCATTGCTTTCAGTCAGAGAGGAGGGAGTGCGCCGTCCGGGGACGGCGCGGGTGAGAATCAGAACATGGTGTACAGGGAGTAGAAGATCGCAGAGATAGCGATAAGCCCCATGATAACCACAAAGACGTTGCTGATATGACCGCTGTACTTACGCATAGCCGGGACTTTCTGAATCGCGTACATCGGCATCAGGAACAGAATCATCGCGATGACCGGGCCGCCCAGGGTTTCAATCATGCCCAGGATGCTTGGGTTCAGCGTCGCTACCGCCCAGGTGGTGAGCAGCATGAACAGTGCAGTGATTTTGTTCAGCTTGTTGATTTCAATGCTCTTGCCTTTACCGCGCAGAGATTTAATCACCATACCGTTGAAGCCTTCACGTGCGCCGAGGTAGTGGCCCAGGAAGGATTTGGTGATGGCGATCATCGCGATGATCGGTGCCATCCACGCAATCAGCGGTGCGTTAAAGTGGTTCGCCAGGTAAGACAGAATAGAGATGTTCTGCTCTTTCGCTGCCGCCAGGTCCGCCGGGGAGAGGCTCAGTACGCAGCTGAAGACGAAGAACATAACGGTCAGCACCATCATGACGTGAGCGCGTGCCAGAATGCTGGAGCACTTCTTCTCTGCGCCATCACCGTACTCTTCACGTTTCGCCACGGCGAAAGAGGAGATGATAGGAGAGTGGTTGAAGGAGAAGACCATTACCGGGATCGCCAGCCACAGGGTCATCAGCAGGCCGTTACCGGTCGCAGACGCGCTGCTCAGGGACAGGGTTTCCAGCGCTGCACCGTTCCACTGTGGGATCAGGTAGCAGGCCAGCAGCATCAGTGCGGCCACAAACGGGAACACCAGTACGCTCATCGCTTTCACAATCATCTGCTCGCCGAAGCGCACGATGGTCATCATGCCGACAATCAGGATCAGAGACAGGATGGCACGCGGTGGCGGCGTCATGTGCAGCTGGTGCAGCATGAAGCTTTCAACGGTGTTGGTGATCGCCACGCTGTAAACCAGCAGGATAGGGTAAATCGCGAAGAAGTAGAGCAGGGTAATCAGTTTACCTGCGCCCACGCCGAAATGCTCTTCAACCACTTCAGTGATGTCTTCACCCGGGTTTTTACCGGACAGCACGAAGCGGGTCAGACCGCGGTGTGCAAAGAAGGTCATCGGGAAAGCAATGATAGCCATAATGATCAGCGGGATCAGACCGCCGACGCCTGCGTTGATAGGAAGGAACAGTACACCAGCGCCGATTGCCGTGCCGTAAAGGCCAAGCATCCACATGGTATCCGTTTTGCGCCAACCACTTCGGGATTCAATCGAAGCAACGGTGCTGGTTTGAGTGGTTTCCATCTGTATCTCCTGGAGGAAGCGAATTGTCAGGTTTTTAGTCAAATCCGATGAAAAAGTGCCTGACGGTAATATGAAATTCGTTCAGTGACGGTTTTTTAATAATTTTTGCCCGTAACTATTGGCGGGCGGAAAGATACATTCTAGTTATGAATCTATCAGTGATCGTGATCCCAAATGCAATAATCCACTTATGATGTGGGCATCTTTAGACCATTTATCTGTTAAAAAAACATCAAAGAGAATTTACGGGCGCGAAGGCTACCACCAACGACATGTGCGCTGAAAGACCGCCCCGTGATATAGGTGTCTTTCGCTGTAAAGAAATGGGTTTTTAGTATTTTCTGGCAGGTAATTTGGATTAAGGCTGATAATTTACGGTTGCAAATTGCAGGTAATCGTTTGCGTATGTGACAACTTTGTAAAAGATATAAGTGATGCCTATGAATTACATCAGGAATAAAAAAAGCCGGGACGCGCAACAGGGCGACCCGGCTTTGATGAGATATCGCTAAGCGCTAGGTGCAGATTTCGTAGCAAGGAATATAGGCAGAGCCCGGCAGCTTCATGCGGTGCTGGGCGACAAAGCCCTGAAGCATGTCATCCATACGGCGCATCATCTCCGGATCGCCGTGGATCTTGTACGGACCGTACTGCTCAATGGCGCGGATACCGACCTCTTTGACGTTGCCCGCCACAATCCCGGAGAAGGCGCGACGCAGATCGGCGGCCAGGACTTCCACC
Organism: Enterobacter quasiroggenkampii; assembly: GCF_043972695.1. Lineage (NCBI taxonomy): Bacteria > Pseudomonadati > Pseudomonadota > Gammaproteobacteria > Enterobacterales > Enterobacteriaceae > Enterobacter > Enterobacter quasiroggenkampii. Next base: position 4,360,132 of record NZ_CP143745.1, on the reverse strand, counting down.
GGCTGATCCGGGTAAAGTTTCAGGTTCGCCATGTTCTCGTGCGAAGGCTCGAACGGGATCTGCAGATCCGGTGCAATGCGGATTGACCAGTTAAAGCTGTAGGCATCCCCGGTATCGCGACGGTTCTCTTTCACCAGCGGCATCGCTTTTTTCATCTGACGCGCCACTTCCGCAGCATCGTCGATGATGATGCGATAGTGACGACGCGCGGCTTCGCCCAGCGTGTGCACGATAAACTCGTCCAGCACGCGGAAGTAGTCGGCGCTCTCTTTTGGCCCGGTCAGGATCAGCGGCAGAACCTGATCTTTGTTGGCCGGGTTCATCAGAATACCCAGCAGATAGAGCAGCTCTTCCGCTGTCCCCACCCCGCCCGGGAAGATGATGATGCCGTGGGCGATACGGACAAACGCTTCAAGACGTTTCTCGATATCCGGCATGATAATCAGTTCATTAACCAGCGGGTTAGGTGGCTCTGCGGCGATGATGGATGGCTCGGTCATACCGATAAACCGTCCCTCTTTGTAGCGCTGCTGCGCGTGACCCACTGCGGCACCTTTCATTGGCGCTTCCATCGCACCCGGACCACAGCCGGTACAGATATTCAGCTCGCGCAGGCCAAGCTGGGTACCCACCCGACGCGCATAAAGGTATTCGGTTTCGTTAATGGAGTGACCGCCCCAGCAGACGACCATGTTCGGCGCTTCACCCACGTGCAGGGCACGGGCGTTGCGCAAAATGGAGAACACCAGGTTGGTGATATGGACCGAGCTTTCCAGATCGAGATGCTGGAAACGGCCTGCGTTGTGGATCTGCCCGTTAACAAACAGGATGTCACGCAGCACGGCAAACAGGTTAGCCTGAAGTGAACGGATGATGCGTCCGTCGACAAACGCCTCTTCCGGCGGGTTGATGACTTCAAGCTTCACGCCACGCTCGCGGCGCAGCACGTTGATATCAAAGCTTTCGAAGCGGGACAGCAGTTCTTTACTGTTATCTGTCAGGCTTCCGGAGTTCAGAACGGCAAGTGAACAGTTACGAAACAGTTGATAAAGATCGCTGCTGGCCGTGCGTTTAAGCATGTCCACTTCCAGCTGCGACAACATATCCATTGAGCCAAGCGGGCTAATATGTGTAATCAAGTGAGCTCCTTACGGGACGATTATCGTCTTTCCCTGTTGATTACAATAGCCCTGGCGCGTGACGTTTCACAACCTAAAGCGCGGAAGATACCGCGCATATTGTGAAAATATTTATATTACTGACGCACCAGCCGGCCCGTCGCCGGCACAAAATCGGTATTGGTGCGCCACGGGTTAATGTCCAGACCGCCGCGGCGGGTGTAGCGCGCGTAAACGCTCAATTTTTCTGGCTGGCAGAAGCGCTGAATATCGCTAAAGATGCGCTCCACGCACTGCTCGTGGAATTCATTGTGATGGCGGAACGACACCAGGTAGCGCAGCAGCTTTTCCCGGTCAATTTTCGGGCCGCGGTACTGGATCTGCACCGAGCCCCAGTCCGGCTGATGCGTGATCAGGCAGTTGGATTTCAGCAGATGGCTGACCAGCGTCTCTTCGACCACCTTGCCGCTCGCCGCGTTTTCGAGGTAGTCCGCGCTGAATTCATAATTCTCCACCTCGATGTCCTGATCGTCGATGCAGGTTCCGTTGAAGTGGGCGACCGGCTGGCCTTCCAGCTCGTGCAGGCGATAGAGTGAGACGCTCACCTTTCCCTGCGCGCAGGCGCTTAAATCACGTTCCAGGGTGTGCTGAACGTCGTCCCAGCTGTTGAATTTGGTCTGGTTAAAGCTGTTGAGATAGAGCTTAAAGCTTTTCGACTCGACGAGATTCACGCTGGCGTAGTCCAGCTCAACGTGGCCCACCGCCACCTGCGGCAGGCCGCGCGCGTTGAGCCACGAGAGTTCGTACAGCGTCCAGATATCGCCCCCCACGAACGGCAGGGCGTCCGCGTGCAGTCCCAGAGGATCGCGGTTCAGGCTACGCGGCACGCCCTGCAGCAGGCTTGCATCGTAGGTATCGCGGTAATCGGTCGATTTACCCAGCGTTAAGCCGGTTAACGCCTGATGATTTTCGTAAGACATGTTTCATAGCCACTTTACAGGTACACTTATGGCCTGAGTTTATCCTGTCTGACAAGAAGAGAGAAATCGGTGGACATCGAAACTGCAAATGCCCTCACTACCTTTACGACCCGCTACTGCGATGCATGGCATGAAAAGCAGGGCACGTGGCCGCAAAGTGCTGATTTATATGGCGTCCCTTCGCCATGCATTATCTCTTCGCTTGATGATTACGTGATCTGGCAGCCGAAGCCGAATACCGGCGAGCAGAATGTAAATGCGGTTGAACGGGCAATGGACATTGTGGTACAACCAGCGGTTCATGCGTTTTATGCCACGCAGTTTGCAGGGGATATGCCTGCGCGCTTTGCGGACATGACGCTGACGCTGTTGCAGACCTGGAGCGAAGACGATCTGCAGCGTGTTCAGGAAAACCTGATCGGTCATCTGGTCACGCAAAAACGCCTTAAGCTTTCTCCGACGCTCTTTATCGCCACGCTGGACAGCGAGCTGGACGTTATCTCCGTCTGTAACCTGTCAGGTGAAGTGATTAAAGAGACTATCGGTACCCGCAATCGCGAGACTCTCGCCCCCTCTCTTGCGGATTTCCTCACCCGACTTGAGCCCCTTCTGTAATCCATGCTGCTACAGCGCGTGTGAGAGATCTCTTACAAGGTTTGTGAGAGATCGCTGGAACATTCAGTATTACCTCATTAAATTCAGATTAATATCACTCTATTTTTCAATGCATTAGTTGTTCATCCTATTATTTTTAGGGAGTCCCGGCGTCTTACAACGCTGGCTGAGTGGGTTGTAAGACGAAGCGGAATAGCGGATTCTATCTCCGTCGACAGGAAGCCGACACGAGAAACGAACATCAGGATGATGGCGTTTCTCACACAGGACTCGTCAGGATGGCGCTGCAGGAAGGCTTCAGGATGAAGCAAAGTGGATAACGCAGGATGCGTAAGGGACACCTCCAGGAAGGAGAACGAGAGCCGGTCAGGATGGTCGGTGGGTCAGGAAGGCCAGGACGTTTCAGGATGAAACAAACACGTCAGGAAGATGTGTGCAGGATGCGAAAGGTAGACGGATGACCAGGCCTTCGGGCTTCAGGAAAAGTTGTCACGGATGAGCAGGGAGCACGAATTGTAGCTGGAATGCTGCGGAACGAACCGGGAGCACTGTTTTTACAGTGCTCCCTTTTTTTATTTCTGCCTTTCGCAATGCTATGCTGCGCGCCGTTCACATTTTCAGTTGAGGTTACTATGACGCAACACGATAGCGTTCGTGCTCAGTTGCACGCCATCGAAGCCCTTTTGCGCCAACATCAGCTGTGGCAGGAGACCGCGCCGCAGCCAGAAGCGTTCGCCAGCACCCAGCCCTTTTGCCTGGATACGCTGGCCCCGTTTGAGTGGCTGCAGTGGGTTTTAATTCCGCGCATGCACGCCCTGCTTGAGGGGGGGCACCCCTTGCCGCAGGCGTTTGCTGTCTCTCCCTATTATGAAATGGCGCTCGAAGCGACGCACCCTGCGCGCGACGTCATGCTGGTCGAACTGGAAAAACTGGATGCCCTGTTTGCCGGTGAAGATGCATGACGCTTGAGATCCTCTATCAGGACGAGTGGCTGGTGGCGGTGAATAAACCGTCAGGCTGGCTGGTGCACCGCAGCTGGCTGGATCGCGACGAGAAAGTGGTGGTGATGCAGACCGTTCGCGACCAGATTGGTCAGCATGTATTTACCGCCCATCGCCTCGACCGGCCGACCTCCGGCGTGCTGCTGATGGGGCTTTCCAGCGAAGCTGGCCGTCTGCTGGCGCAGCAGTTCGAACAGCACCAGATCCAGAAGCGCTATCACGCGGTCGTGCGTGGCTGGCTGACCGAGTCCGCCACCCTGGACTATCCGCTGGTGGAGGAACTGGACAAAATCGCCGATAAATTTGCCCGGGATGACAAAGGCCCGCAGCCCGCCGTGACGGATTATCGCGGCATGGCGACGACGGAAATGCCGGTGGCCACCAGCAAATTTCCGACCACACGCTACAGCCTGGTTGAGCTTCTGCCCAAAACCGGGCGTAAGCACCAGCTGCGACGCCATCTTGCGCATCTGCGTCACCCGATTATTGGCGACAGCAAACACGGTGATTTGCGCCAGAACCGCAGCGCTGCCGAGCACTTTGGGTGCCATCGTCTGATGTTACACGCAAGCGAGCTCAGCCTGACGCACCCGTTTACCGGCGAGCCTCTGACTATCCGTGCGGGGCTGGACGACGTCTGGATGCAGGCGCTGTCACAGTTTGGCTGGCTCGGACAACTCCCCGAAAATGAAAGGGTTGAGTTTGTATCGGGCAACGTTCAGGATGAAGAGTAAGCGCATTCAATATGGGAAAATAGCATGGCTGAAGTAGGCATTTTTGTCGGCACAATGTACGGCAACTCGCTGCTGGTCGCGGAAGAGGCGGAGGCGATTCTGGCAAGCCAGGGCCATAAAGCCACGGTCTATGAAGATCCTGAGCTGGCGGACTGGGAAAAGTATAAAGATAAATACATTCTGGTGGTGACCTCCACCACCGGGCAGGGCGATCTGCCGGACAGCATCATGCCGCTGTTCCAGGGCATTAAAGACCAGCTTGGCTATCAGCCTGATGTTCACTACGGCATCATCGCCCTCGGCGACAGCTCTTACGCTAACTTCTGCGGCGGCGGCAAGCAGTTCGATGCGCTCCTGCAGGAGCAGAGCGCCCAGCGCGTGGGCGAGATGCTGCTGATTGATGCGGGTGAGCACCCGGAGCCAGAAAGCGAATCAAATCCGTGGGTGGAGAACTGGGCCTCACTTCTCAAATAACACTCTGCCCGGCGGCGCTTCACTTGCGCGAGCCTACGGGTTTTCCAGGCCGGGTCAGGCGTAGCCGCCACCCGGCATTACTCCCCGCCCCAAACGCCATTTCCGTGAACCACCTTCCACTCCTCTGGGCTTATGCCCTAAACAACCTCCCTCACACCCTTTAATACTGTGTTTTTGCACGGTGAGGTGAAGAGGCACTCCTTCATATACTTTTCCGGTCACGATAAAACGGCTTCAGGCCGTACCAAAACGACAAAATCAATCTCATTCTGCTTACCCTACCGGTGCTGTACAGAATGAACCAGGCGAAAGCTATGTTTCAGGAGTGCAACAATGAGTTCATTAAGCCACGCAGCGAGCAGCGCAGAAAAGCGCACCAATGCCCGCTACTGGATAGTGGTGATGCTGTTTATCGTCACGTCCTTTAACTATGGTGACCGCGCCACGCTGTCGATTGCCGGCTCGGAAATGGCAAAAGATATCGGCCTCGATCCCGTGGGCATGGGTTACGTTTTCTCCGCCTTCTCGTGGGCCTACGTCATCGGGCAAATTCCTGGCGGCTGGCTGCTGGACCGCTTTGGCTCTAAACGGGTCTATTTCTGGTCCATCTTCATCTGGTCTGCCTTTACCCTGCTGCAGGGCTTCGTCGATATCTTCAGCGGCTTCGGCATTATCGTGGCGCTCTTCACGCTGCGCTTCCTGGTGGGGTTAGCGGAAGCGCCTTCCTTCCCGGGCAACAGCCGCATTGTGGCGGCCTGGTTCCCGGCGCAGGAGAGGGGAACGGCGGTAGCGATTTTTAACTCTGCACAGTACTTCGCGACGGTGATCTTTGCGCCCATTATGGGCTGGCTGACCCATGAGGTGGGCTGGTCGCACGTGTTCTTCTTTATGGGCGGACTCGGGATCGTCATCAGCTTTATCTGGCTGAAAGTGATCCACGAACCCAACCAGCACCCTGGCGTAAACAAAAAAGAGCTGGAGTACATTGCAGAAGGCGGTGCGCTGATCAACATGGATCAGAAATCCTCGACGGCGAAAGTCCCGTTCAGCCAGAAATGGGCGCAGATCAGGCAGCTCGTCGGTTCGCGCATGATGATCGGGATCTATCTGGGCCAGTACTGTATCAACGCCTTGACCTACTTTTTCATCACCTGGTTCCCGGTTTACCTGGTGCAGGCACGCGGCATGTCGATTCTGAAAGCGGGGTTTGTCGCCTCGGTTCCGGCCATCTGCGGCTTCGTGGGAGGCGTGCTCGGCGGGGTCATTTCCGACTGGCTGATGCGCCGCACCGGTTCCCTGAACATTGCGCGTAAAACGCCTATCGTGCTCGGCATGCTGCTCTCCATGACCATGGTGTTCTGTAACTACGTCAATGCCGAGTGGATGATTATCGGCTTTATGGCGATGGCCTTCTTCGGCAAAGGCATTGGCGCGCTGGGCTGGGCGGTGATGGCGGATACGGCCCCGAAAGAGATCAGCGGCCTGAGCGGCGGTCTGTTCAACATGTTCGGCAATATCTCCGGGATTGTTACACCCATCGCTATCGGCTACATCGTCGGCACCACCGGATCGTTCAACGGTGCGCTAATCTACGTGGGTGTGCACGCGCTGGTGGCGGTCCTGAGTTACCTGGTGCTGGTGGGGGATATCAAACGCGTCGAACTTAAACCTGTTGCGGAGCGTGGCTGATGACAACGCAATCGAGCCCAACCATCACTGAGATGAAGGTCATCCCGGTGGCCGGGCAGGACAGCATGCTGCTCAATATTGGCGGTGCGCATAACGCCTGGTTTACCCGTAATATCGTCGTGCTGAAAGACAGCGCAGGAAATACCGGCGTGGGCGAGGCGCCAGGCGGAGAGGTGATTTACCAGACGCTGGTCGATGCCATTCCGCAGGTCGTGGGGCAGGAGATTGCCCGCCTGAACAAGGTGGTTCAGCGGGTGCATAAGGGCAATCAGTCGGCAGACTTTGAGACGTTCGGAAAAGGTGCCTGGACGTTTGAACTGCGCGTCAACGCGGTTGCCGCCCTGGAAGCGGCTCTGCTTGATTTACTGGGGAAGGCGCTCAATGTCCCGGTCTGCGAACTGCTGGGGCCCGGCAAACAGCGCGATGCAGTCACCGTGCTGGGCTATCTGTTCTACGTTGGCGATCGCAATAAAACCGACCTCCCCTATCTGGCCCGAACCGCGGGCGACCACGACTGGTATCAGTTGCGCCACCAGGAAGCGCTCTCCAGCGACGCGGTGGTGCGGCTGGCCGAGGCGGCGCAGGATCGCTACGGCTTTAAGGATTTCAAGCTCAAGGGCGGCGTGCTGCCCGGCGAGCAGGAGATTGAAACGGCCCGGGCGCTGAAACGGCGCTTCCCGGATGCACGGATCACCGTCGATCCGAACGGCGCATGGCTGCTGGATGAAGCCATTAGCCTGTGCAAAGGGCTGGGGGATGTCCTGACCTATGCGGAAGACCCCTGCGGCGCGGAGCAGGGCTTCTCGGGCCGCGAAGTGATGGCCGAGTTCCGTCGTGCCACCGGGCTGCCGGTGGCGACCAATATGATTGCCACGAACTGGCGCGAAATGGGGCACGCGGTGATGCTGAACGCCGTCGACATACCGCTGGCGGACCCGCACTTCTGGACGCTCTCCGGCGCAGTGCGCGTGGCCCAGCTGTGCGATGACTGGGGGCTCACCTGGGGCTGTCACTCGAACAATCACTTTGATATTTCGCTGGCGATGTTTACCCACGTTGGCGCCGCAGCGCCGGGTAACCCGACCGCCATCGACACCCACTGGATTTGGCAGGAAGGGGAAGCCCGCCTGACGAAAAATCCGCTGGAAATCACAGAGGGCAAAATTGCCGTACCGGATGCGCCGGGCCTGGGCGTGGAGCTGGACTGGGATCGGATCCAGAAAGCCCATGAGGCGTATAAAAAATTGCCGGGCGGCGCGCGTAACGACGCGGGCCCGATGCAGTACCTTATTCCCGGCTGGACATTTGACCGTAAGCGCCCTGTTTTCGGACGTCACTGATAAAAGGATTGAATGATGAGTACTTTTTCTACCCCTGTCGTCACCGCCATGCAGATCGTTCCGGTTGCGGGCCATGACAGCATGTTGATGAACCTGAGCGGCGCGCACGCGCCGTTCTTTACCCGTAACATTGTCATTATCAAAGACAATGCTGGCCATACCGGCGTGGGCGAAATTCCGGGCGGGGAGAAGATCCGCAAAACCCTGGAAGAGGCCATTCCGCTGGTGGTGGGCAAAACGCTGGGGGCGTATAAAAATGTCCTCAACACCGTGCGCAATACCTTTGCCGATCGCGATGCCGGGGGCCGGGGCCTGCAGACCTTCGATCTGCGCACCACTATCCACGTGGTGACCGGAATTGAAGCCGCGATGCTGGATCTGCTGGGCCAGCATCTGGGCGTTAACGTTGCGTCGCTGCTGGGCGAGGGGCAGCAGCGCAGCGAAGTGGAAATGCTGGGCTATCTGTTCTTTGTCGGCGACCGCAAGCTGACGCCACTGCCGTACCAGAGCCAGCCCGAAGAACAGTGCGACTGGTACCGGCTTCGCCACGACGAGGCAATGACCCCTGATGCGGTGGTGCGCCTGGCGGAAGCCGCTTACGAGAAATATGGCTTCAACGATTTTAAACTGAAGGGCGGCGTGCTGGCCGGGGAAGAAGAGGCGGAAGCCATCACCGCGCTGGCAAAACGCTTCCCGCAGGCGCGCGTGACGCTGGATCCGAACGGTGCCTGGTCGCTTGATGAAGCGATCGCGATCGGCAAGCAGCTGAAAGGCGTGCTGGCGTATGCGGAAGATCCATGCGGCGCTGAACAAGGCTTCTCTGGCCGTGAAGTGATGGCGGAATTCCGTCGCGCTACAGGGCTGCCAACCGCGACCAATATGATTGCTACCGACTGGCGTCAGATGGGGCATACCTTATCCCTCCAGTCAGTCGACATTCCGCTGGCTGACCCGCACTTCTGGACGATGCAGGGCTCGGTGCGCGTGGCGCAGATGTGCCATGAGTTTGGCCTGACCTGGGGTTCGCACTCCAACAACCACTTTGATATCTCTCTGGCGATGTTCACGCACGTCGCCGCCGCCGCGCCGGGCACCATCACGGCTATCGACACCCACTGGATCTGGCAGGAAGGTAATCAGCGTCTGACTAAGCAGCCGTTTGAGATCAAAGGCGGCATGGTGCAGGTGCCTTCCACGCCGGGGTTGGGGGTTGAGCTGGATATGGATCAGGTCATGAAGGCCCATGAGTTGTATCAGAAACACGGTCTGGGCGCGCGCGACGATGCGATGGCGATGCAGTATTTGATCCCGGACTGGACATTCGACAATAAACGTCCGTGCATGGTACGATAAACGCATTGGGACCGCTCCCATGAGCGGTCTTTTACGTGGTGTATGCTTAACGTAACGACTATGCGTAAGGATGGCTTATGAAAATTGTTATCGCACCGGACTCGTATAAGGAAAGTTTGAGTGCGCTTGAGGTTGCGACAGCGATAGAACGTGGTTTTCGCGAGATCTTTCCCGAGGCGGTTTATGTGAAACTGCCGGTCGCGGACGGTGGCGAAGGGACGGTTGAGGCGATGATCGCAGCAACGCAGGGAAGCATTGTGCATGTTCCGGTGACCGGCCCGCTGGGCGAGCGCGTGGAGGGGTTCTATGGCTTGTCCGGAGATAAGCAGAGCGCCTTTATTGAAATGGCGGCGGCAAGCGGCCTGGAGTTGGTTGCACCTTCGCTGCGTAATCCGCTGAAAACCACCTCCTGGGGCACGGGCGAACTGATTCGTCACGCGCTGGATGCGGGCGTTAAGCATATCATTATTGGCATTGGCGGCAGCGCCACCAATGACGGCGGCGCAGGCATGGTGCAGGCGCTGGGGGCGAAGCTGCTGGATGACAATGAACAGCCTCTTGGGCTGGGCGGGGGCGAGCTGGGAAAACTCGCGCGTATCGACCTGAGCGGGCTGGACAAGCGCCTGGCGGAATGCCGGATTGAGGTGGCCTGCGATGTCACCAATCCGCTTACCGGGAAGGACGGGGCGTCAGCGGTATTCGGCCCGCAGAAGGGTGCCACACCCGAGATGATCGTCACCCTGGACCACGCGCTTGCGCACTATGCGAGCGTGATTGCCCGGGACCTGGATATTGATGTGCTAAACCTTGCTGGCGGCGGCGCGGCGGGGGGCATGGGCGCGGCGCTCTACGCCTTTTGCGGCGCGCAACTGCGTCAGGGCATTGAGATCGTGACCGATGCGCTACACCTGGCCGACCAGGTGGCCGATGCGGATTTGGTGATCACCGGTGAAGGCCGTATTGACAGCCAGACGATCCACGGCAAAGTCCCGGTAGGGGTGGCGAAGGTGGCGAAACGCTTTAACAAACCCGTTATCGGCATTGCGGGCAGCCTGACGTCGGACGTTGGCGTGGTACATGATCACGGCATTGATGCGGTGTTTAGCGTGATCTACACCATCTGCTCGCTGGAAGACGCGCTGGAAAATGCCGGCGAGAACGTCAGGATGGCCGCAAGAAATATCGCGGCGGTGCTGAAAGTGGGGCAGGCATTTTAGCTGTGATTGCCGGGTGGCGGCTTCGCCTTACCCGGCCTACGCTAGTGCACCTGTAGGCCCGGTAAGCGGAGCGCCACCGGGCTTTTACCTCAGCTCCCCAACACCTTCATCGCTTCGCGCGTCACGTTATCCATTTCATCCAGCAGCTCCAGGAACTCCGGTTCAAGCTCCGATTCCGGCGTGCCCGCACGCAGCTGCTGCTCCAGCAACTGACAGAGGTTTTTCAGCCGCGGTACGCCGCTGTAACCGCAGCTGCCGTGCAGCTTGTGGATTGCGTCCAGCAGATCTTCCGGGTTTTCACCCACCAGCTGCTCTTCCACCTTATTGCGAATTTCCGGCAGAAACGCGACCAGCATTTGCAGCATGTCGCGGGCGAGATCGGGTTTACCTGCCGCCTGGCGCAGCGCAAGCTGCCAGTCAAAGGTGGCGTTCTGATTAACGCTTATCTCAGCCTGCTCGCTGGAAACCGTGTACGTTCCGCCAATATGACCCGGCTTGTAGCGCAACAGCAGGCTATGAAGTTTCTCTTCATCGATGGGCTTTGCCAGATAGTCATTCATCCCGGCGCTCAGCAGCTTCTCCTTCTGGCCCGCCATCGCGTGCGCGGTGACAGCAATAACCGGCGTTTGCTGCTGATGCGGCAGCTGGTGGATCAGCTCGCAGGCCCGGATGCCGTCCATGCCCGGCATCTGAATATCCATCAGGATTAAATCGAACTGCATCTGCTTAGCCTGTTCAACCGCCTGCGCGCCGCTGGTGCACAGTTCAACATGCTGAACCTGGTCTTCAAGCAATGCGCCAATGAGCTTCAGGTTGGCCGGATTATCATCCACCGCCATCACGCTCATCGGCAATTTTTGCTCATCGTTAATCAGCGGAAGGGCATGCTGGCTAAGACGGCAATATTCCGTGAGCGCGGGCAGCAGGCGGGTCGCGGTGAGCGGTTTAAGCAAGCAGGCGGCGGCCCCGTCATTTTTCAACTCTTCTGCATTCAACTGCGCGTGGCAAGGCAGCGCCAGCAGCAGGTAGTCGGTCATCGACGCGGCTTTCGCCAGCCGCTCCTGCTGCATGGTCAGCTCGCCGGTGAAGGTGACCGGGATCCCCATCAGCAGGATGTCATAATGCTCAACGGCCAGAGCGGAGAAGGTTGGGCTGTAGACCACCTCCAGCGGCGTGGTGCTTAAGATGTCGAGCGCACACTGCGCCGCTGCAGCGTTAGGTTCAACGTAGGCCAGACGCTTGCCTTTCAGGCAGTCCGTCACTGGGCCATCGGTCAGCACGTTCGGATTGAGGTCCAGATTAATGTGGAACCAGAAAGTTGAACCGCGATTTGGCTGGCTGTGGAAAGAGATATCGCCGCCCATCTCGTTCACCAGACGCTGGGTGATCACCAGCCCCAGACCGGTGCCGCCATGACGGCGGGAGATACTGGCATCCGCCTGACGGAACGCCTGGAACAGACGCGACTGGTCGCGCTCCGGAATGCCGATGCCGGTATCGCGGATCTGGACTTCAATCTGGACCTTATTGCTGCTGATCGAGCGTTTCTCTACCAGGACGTCGATATTACCGCTTTCGGTGAATTTAATGGCGTTCCCGACAAGGTTGGTAATGACCTGCTGCAGGCGCAGCGGATCGCCAATGACGTTATCCGGCACGTCGTTTTTAATGTTAAGCGTCAGCTCAAGGCCTTTGTCGTGCGACGAGTGCGCGAGCAGCGTCACCACTTCATCGAGCGTGCTGCGCAGCGGGAAGGGAATACTCTCGAGGATCAGCTTGCCCGCTTCCAGCTTGGAGAAGTCCAGCACGTCGTTGATGATCGCCAGCAGGTTGTTGGCTGAGCGTTCAATGGTGTGCAGGTGATCGCGCTGAGTAGGATTCAGCTCGCTTTTCAGGGTCAGACGGGTAAAGCCGATCACGCCATTGAGCGGCGTGCGCAGCTCGTGCGACATATTGGCAAGGAATTCCGATTTAATACGCGCCGCTTCCTGAGCGCGCTTTTTCGCCAGATCCAGCTCAACGTTCTGGATCTCCATCTGCTCCAGCGTTTCGCGCAGGTCGGACGTCGCCTGGTCAACGTTGTGCTGCATCTCTTCGTGATAGGCCGCCAGCGACATCGCCATCGAGTTGATGCCGTTTTTCAGCATATCCAGCTCGCCCAGCATAAACCCTTCCACACGGCTGTCGAGCTGTCCCCGGCGGATGCGGTCAACCGTGTTAACCATGTTGCGGATGGGACCCGTCACGTCGCGCATCAGGCGCCAGCCGAAGATCAGCGCAATGCCGATGCAGAACAGCATCATCACGCCGGAGATGAAAATCTCTTTGTACTGCTGTAGCCGGACCGACTTGAGATCCAGCTCCAGCGCCACATATCCCAGCATATTATTGCTGGATTTGGCGTCGGATTGCGCAGACTCATCGGGGGAATAACTCTCCGACACGATCGGCGTGCGCAGGATCATGATATCGCCGCGCCGCAGTACGGTGAGGTGACGCGGGAACGGCGTACCGTCCGGGATCTTCAGGGCTGCCGGATCGAGATGAAAGTTCGAGGTGACAAACAGGCGGTTATGTTCGTCGTAAACGGAAATGGCGCGTACGATGTCCGAGTGGCGGCGGTGGAGTACGCTGATTAACTGCCCAATGGATTCGCGGTTTTGCAGGTTCATGCCGTACTCGCTGGAGACGGCAAGCGGTTCGATAATGCTGGCGCCTGCATCCTCCAGCTGTCGCTGCAAATCGTTATAGCGGTGCACCACAAAGAAGATACTCAGCAGCAAACCGATGAGAACGGTGGGGGCGAGGATCAAAATCATCATGCGCGCGCGCAGGCTGTAGTTGGTCATGGCGTTCCGTTATGGGACAATTAAGATAATTATGTTTATGTGAGAAAAATCTCGGCGATGGCGCAATTCTACTCTGCAAAGCGACGCGTGACGACGCGTCAAATCATCACTGTTGAGGCCACGGACCTTGATCCGTTTGGTCAGGGAGTGGCACGCCACAATGGTAAGGCTCTGTTTATAACAGGTTTACTGCCAGCAGAACGAGCAGAAATTACGCTGACGGAAGATAAACGCCAGTTTGCGCGCGGGCTGGTTAAGCGTCGCCTCAACGATAGCCCGGAGCGTGTGGCGCCCCGCTGTCCTCATTTTGGCGTGTGCGGCGGCTGCCAGCAACAGCACGCGAGCACAGAATTACAGCAAAAAAGCAAAAGCCGCGCGCTGTCGCGTCTGCTTAAACATGACGTTAACGAAATTCTTGCCGATGCGCCCTGGGGCTATCGTCGTCGCGCACGCCTGAGCCTCAGCTATCAGCCAAAAACGGAGCGGCTGGAGATGGGGTTTCGCAAGGCCGGCTCCAGCGACATCGTTGACGTGAAGCAGTGCCCCATTTTGGTGCCCCATCTTGAGGCATTGCTTCCGGAAGTGCGCATCTGCCTCTCCGGGCTGGACGGCGTTCGCCATCTTGGGCATGTCGAACTGGTCATGGCAAACAATGGCCCGCTGATGGTGCTGCGCCATACCGCGCCGTTGTCGAAAAAAGATCGCGAAAAACTGGAACGCTTTTCGCATTCCCACGACCTGGCGCTTTTCCTTGCACCACAAAGCGAGATACTTGAACAGGTTACCGGTGAGGCGCCCTGGTATGCGTCAAACGGGCTACGCTTAACGTTCAGTCCGCGGGATTTTATTCAGGTCAATGATGGCGTTAACCAGCAGATGGTGGCGAAAGCGCTGGCGTGGCTGGATGTTCAGAAAAGCGACCGGGTGCTCGATCTGTTCTGCGGAATGGGCAACTTCACACTGCCGCTGGCGCGAGAAGCGGCCAGCGTCGTGGGCGTGGAAGGCGTTGAGGCGCTGGTGGCGAAAGGGCAGGAGAACGCGCGGCAGAACGGCTTGCAAAATGTGACATTCTTTCATCAAAATCTTGAGGAAGATGTCACCCAACAGCCGTGGGCAAAGCAGGGCTTCGATAAAATTTTGCTCGACCCGGCACGTGCCGGTGCCCCGGGCGTGATGGCACATATTATTAAACTCGCGCCGAAGCGTGTGGTCTATGTTTCCTGTAACCCGGCAACGCTTGCCCGGGACAGCGAGGCATTACTCAGCGCGGGTTACCAGATTCAGCGTCTGGCAATGCTGGACATGTTCCCGCACACTGGGCATCTGGAATCGATGGTGTTGTTCGAGCACATCTAATTTGTTTGGCTTGTCGACTTCGACAGGCCCTGGTCCCTAAAGGAGAGGACAATGGTTGCGGTAAGAAGTGCACATCTCAATAAAGCTGGGGAGTTTGACCCACAAAAATGGATCGCAAGTCTGGGAATTTCCAGCCAGCAGTCGTGTGAACGCTTAACCGAAACCTGGGCCTATTGTCTGCGCACCACGCAGGGGCATCCCGACGCCGATCTTCTCCTGTGGCGCGGCGTGGAGATGGTTGAAATCCTGTCCATGCTGAACATGGACATCGAAACGTTGCAGGCCGCGCTGCTCTTCCCCCTCGCGGATGCGGACGTGGTCAGCGAAGACGTGCTGCGCGACAGCGTCGGGAAATCCGTCGTCGCGCTGATCCACGGCGTACGCGATATGGCGGCTATCCGCCAGCTTAAAGCCGCGCACACCGATTCCGTCTCCTCAGAGCAGGTCGATAACGTTCGCCGGATGCTGCTGGCCATGGTGGATGATTTCCGCTGCGTGGTCATCAAGCTGGCCGAGCGTATTGCCCACCTGCGAGAGGTGAAGGATGCGCCAGAAGACGAGCGCGTGCTGGCCGCCAAAGAGTGTACAAACATCTATGCGCCGCTGGCGAACCGCTTAGGGATTGGTCAGCTGAAATGGGAGCTGGAAGATTACTGCTTCCGCTATTTACACCCGGCGGAATATAAACGGATTGCCAAACTCCTGCACGAGCGCCGTATCGATCGCGAGCACTATATCGAGGAGTTTGTCGGTGGCCTGCGTCAGGCGATGAAAGAAGAGAACGTGCGCGCCGAAGTCTACGGTCGACCAAAACACATCTACAGCATCTGGCGCAAAATGCAGAAGAAACACCTCGCCTTTGACGAGCTGTTTGACGTGCGCGCCGTGCGTATCGTGGCGGAGCGTTTGCAGGACTGCTACGCCGCGCTGGGGATAGTGCACACGCACTTCCGTCATCTGCCCGATGAGTTCGATGACTATGTCGCCAACCCCAAACCGAACGGCTATCAGTCTATCCATACCGTGGTGCTTGGCCCGGGCGGTAAAACGGTCGAGATTCAGATCCGCACCAAACAGATGCATGAAGATGCCGAACTGGGCGTTGCCGCGCACTGGAAATACAAAGAAGGCACGTCCGGCGGGGCGCGTTCAGGCCACGAAGACCGCATTGCCTGGCTGCGTAAGCTGATTGCGTGGCAGGAAGAGATGGCCGATTCCGGCGAGATGCTCGACGAAGTGCGCAGCCAGGTCTTTGACGATCGGGTGTATGTCTTTACGCCGAAAGGGGACGTTGTTGACCTGCCGGCCGGCTCTACGCCGCTCGATTTTGCCTACCACATCCATAGCGATGTGGGGCACCGCTGCATCGGGGCGAAAATTGGCGGGCGTATCGTACCGTTCACCTATCAGCTGCAGATGGGTGACCAGATTGAAATCATTACCCAGAAGCAGCCGAACCCGAGCCGGGACTGGCTTAACCCGAACCTGGGGTATGTCACCACCAGCCGCGGACGCTCGAAAATTCACGCCTGGTTCCGTAAACAGGATCGTGACAAGAATATCCTTGCCGGTCGTCAGATCCTCGACGACGAGCTGGAGCATATCGGAATCAGCCTGAAAGAGGCGGAGAAATTCCTGCTGCCGCGCTACAACTTCAACGAGCTTGATGAGCTGTTAGCGGCCATTGGCGGCGGTGATATTCGTCTGAATCAGATGGTGAACTTCCTGCAGGCGCAGTTCAATAAGCCAAGCGCGGAAGAGCAGGACGCGGCGGCGCTGAAGCAGTTGCAGCAGAAAACCTACGCGCCGCAGCAGCGCAGCAAGGACAACGGCCGTGTGGTGGTCGAAGGTGTCGGTAACCTGATGCACCACATTGCTCGCTGCTGCCAGCCAATCCCAGGGGATGATATCGTCGGCTTTATCACCCAGGGGCGCGGAATTTCGATTCACCGTTCCGACTGCGACCAGCTTGCCGAGCTTCAGTCCCATGCGCCGGAGCGCATCGTGGAAGCGGTCTGGGGGGAAAGCTATTCTGCTGGCTATTCGCTGGTGGTGCGCGTTACCGCCAACGACCGCAGCGGCCTGCTGCGCGACATTACGACCATTCTCGCCAACGAGAAGGTCAACGTGCTGGGCGTCGCCAGCCGCAGCGATACCCGCGAGCAGCTTGCCACCATCGATATGACCATCGAAATCTACAACCTGCAGGTGCTGGGCCGCGTGCTTGGCAAGCTGAACCAGGTGCCGGATGTGATTGACGCGCGTCGTCTGCACGGCGGCTAAACATCCTCTTCCGTAGGCCGGGTAAGGCAACGCCGCCCCCCGGCATTTTTTCATCAGGACAGAACTATGACTCAAATCGACCGCCTGCTCGGCATCATGAAGCGCCTGCGCGACCCGGAAAACGGCTGCCCGTGGGACAAAGAGCAGACTTTCGCCACCATCGCCCCGTACACCCTTGAAGAGACCTACGAGGTGCTGGACGCCATTTCCCGTGAAGATTTTGACGACCTGCGCGGCGAGCTGGGCGATCTGCTGTTCCAGGTGGTCTTCTACGCGCAGATGGCGCAGGAAGAAGGGCGCTTTAACTTTGACGATATTTGCGCTGCCATCAGCGACAAGCTTGAGCGCCGTCATCCCCATATTTTTGGTGACGCCACCGCAGAAAACAGCACCGAAGTGCTGGCCCGCTGGGAGCAGATCAAAAGTGCAGAGCGGGCAGAAAAATCCCAGCACTCCGCGCTGGATGATATCCCGCTGAGCCTGCCCGCGCTGATGCGCGCGCACAAAATCCAGAAACGCTGCTCCGCGGTGGGGTTTGACTGGACCTCCCTCGGCCCGGTGTTGGATAAAGTGCACGAAGAGATAGATGAGGTCATGCACGAAGCGCAGCAGGCGGTGGTGGATGAAGCAAAGCTTGAGGAAGAGATGGGCGATCTGCTGTTTGCGACCGTCAACCTTTCTCGCCACCTGGGTGTAAAAGCGGAAACGGCACTGCAAAAAGCCAACCTGAAATTCGAACGCCGCTTTCGCGAAGTAGAGCGGATTGTCGCCTCACGAGGCCTGGAAATGACCGGTATTGACCTCGACGCGATGGAAGAAGTCTGGCAGGAAGTAAAGCGCCAGGAATCTGATCTCTAACGAAATTTTGCGATCAAGCGCAATTTGTGTGATTTTTTAAATGACAAGCGCTTGATTTGCGTCAAAAACATTTACCCAAAAGGGGCTATTTTCTCACTCCTTAAGTTTGTCATGGCCTGGAATGGAGACGGAGAATGAAAGTTTGTGGCGCTCGCCGTGTTCGGGTATACTACTTTCCCGTCCTGGTTATTCCATCGTTTCACCCTAACTTCTCAGGTTCAGCATGACAACGAACTATATTTTTGTGACCGGCGGGGTCGTATCCTCTCTGGGTAAAGGCATTGCCGCAGCCTCCCTCGCAGCCATTCTTGAAGCCCGTGGCCTCAATGTGACCATGATGAAACTGGATCCGTACATCAACGTCGATCCGGGCACCATGAGCCCAATCCAACACGGGGAAGTGTTCGTTACTGAAGACGGCGCTGAAACCGATCTGGATCTTGGCCACTACGAGCGTTTCATCCGCACCAAAATGACCCGTCGTAACAACTTCACGACCGGCCGCATTTACTCCGACGTTCTGCGTAAAGAGCGCCGTGGTGATTATCTGGGTGCAACCGTTCAGGTTATCCCGCACATCACTAACGCCATCAAAGAACGCATTGTTGCGGGTGGCGAAGGCCACGACGTGGTGCTGGTTGAAATCGGCGGTACCGTGGGTGATATCGAATCCCTGCCATTCCTGGAAGCGATTCGTCAGCTGGCGGTAGACATTGGCCGTGAACACGCGCTGTTCATGCACCTGACGCTGGTGCCGTACATGGCCGCTGCAGGTGAAGTGAAAACCAAACCGACTCAGCACTCTGTTAAAGAGCTGCTCTCCATTGGTATTCAGCCAGACATCCTGGTTTGCCGTTCCGATCGTGCGGTGCCGGCGAACGAACGTGCGAAAATTGCATTGTTCTGTAACGTGCCTGAAAAAGCCGTTATTTCAATGAAAGATGTCGATTCCATTTATAAAATCCCGGGCCTGTTGAAATCTCAGGGCCTGGACGATTATATTTGTAAACGATTCAGCTTGAACTGTCCGGAAGCCAACCTGTCTGAATGGGAACAGGTTATTTACGAAGAAGCCAACCCGGCAGGCGAAGTGACTATCGGTATGGTCGGCAAGTACATCGAGCTGCCGGATGCCTATAAGTCCGTGATCGAAGCGCTGAAACACGGTGGTCTGAAGAACCGTGTCTCCGTGAACATCAAGCTGATTGATTCGCAGGATGTTGAAACGCGTGGCGTTGAAATCCTGAAAGATCTGGATGCTATTCTTATCCCTGGCGGTTTCGGCTACCGTGGTGTAGAAGGCAAGATCGCCACCGCGCGCTATGCGCGTGAAAACAATATTCCATACCTCGGCATCTGTCTGGGTATGCAGGTTGCGCTGATCGAATTTGCGCGCAACGTAGCGGGAATGGAAAACGCGAACTCTACGGAATTTGTGCCAGACTGTAAGTACCCTGTTGTGGCGCTTATCACCGAATGGCGTGACGAAGAAGGTAACGTCGAAGTCCGTACCGAGAAGAGCGATCTGGGTGGCACCATGCGTCTTGGCGCACAGGCCTGCCAGCTGACTGACGATAGCGTGGTTCGCAAGCTGTATGGCGAGCCGGTCATCACCGAGCGCCATCGTCACCGCTATGAAGTCAACAACATGTTATTGAAACCTATTGAAGCCGCGGGCCTGCGTGTTGCGGGACGCTCCGGGGATGATCAGTTAGTCGAGATCATTGAAGTGCCAAACCATCCGTGGTTTGTCGCCTGCCAGTTCCACCCGGAATTTACTTCAACGCCACGTGACGGGCATCCGCTGTTTGCAGGCTTTGTGAAGGCCGCCAGCGACTACCAGAAGCGTCAGGCGAAGTAAAAAAAGTTAGAACGGCAACGCGTACCTTTGGTACGCGTTGTTTGTCTGGAGTTTTAGTTTAACTTGTACTGAGGAAAATCTAATGTCCAAAATCGTTAAAGTCATCGGTCGTGAAATCATCGACTCCCGTGGTAACCCGACCGTTGAAGCCGAAGTTCACCTGGAAGGTGGTTTCGTTGGTATGGCTGCTGCTCCATCAGGTGCTTCTACCGGTTCCCGCGAAGCGCTGGAACTGCGCGATGGCGACAAATCTCGCTTCCTGGGTAAAGGCGTACTGAAAGCGGTTGGCGCTGTAAACGGTCCTATTGCTCAGGCAATCATTGGCAAAGACGCCAAAGACCAGGCTGGCATCGACAAGATCATGATCGATCTGGACGGTACTGAAAACAAATCTAACTTCGGTGCGAACGCAATCCTGGCTGTTTCTCTGGCAAACGCCAAAGCGGCTGCGGCTGCGAAAGGTATGCCACTGTTCGAGCACATCGCTGAACTGAACGGCACCCCAGGCAAATACTCCATGCCTGTACCAATGATGAACATCATCAACGGTGGTGAGCACGCAGACAACAACGTTGATATTCAGGAATTCATGATTCAGCCAGTTGGCGCGAAATCCCTGAAAGAAGCGGTACGTATGGGTTCTGAAGTGTTCCACAACCTGGCTAAAGTTCTGAAAGCTAAAGGCATGAACACGGCTGTTGGTGACGAAGGTGGCTATGCGCCAAACCTGGGTTCTAACGCAGAAGCACTGGCTGTTATCGCAGAAGCAGTAAAAGCTGCAGGCTACGAGCTGGGCAAAGACATCACCCTGGCGATGGACTGTGCAGCATCTGAATTCTACAAAGACGGTAAATACGTTCTGGCTGGCGAAGGCAACAAAGCGTTCACCTCCGAAGAGTTCACTCACTTCCTGGAAGACCTGACCAAACAGTACCCAATCGTGTCTATCGAAGACGGTCTGGACGAGTCTGACTGGGCTGGCTTCGCATACCAGACTAAAGTACTGGGCGACAAAATCCAGCTGGTGGGTGACGACCTGTTCGTAACCAACACCAAGATCCTGAAAGAAGGCATCGAGAAAGGCATCGTTAACTCCATCCTGATCAAATTCAACCAGATCGGTTCTCTGACCGAAACGCTGGCTGCGATCAAAATGGCGAAAGACGCTGGCTACACCGCGGTTATCTCTCACCGTTCTGGCGAAACTGAAGACGCTACCATTGCCGACCTGGCTGTGGGTACCGCTGCAGGCCAGATCAAAACTGGTTCTATGAGCCGTTCTGACCGTGTTGCTAAATACAACCAGCTGATTCGTATCGAAGAAGCGCTGGGCGAAAAAGCACCATACAACGGTCGTAAAGAGATCAAAGGTCAGGCATAATTGCCTACGCCTTAAAATGAAAATGCCAGTCGAATGACTGGCATTTTTTTTTGGCTATTTAAAATCGACCGCCATTTGCTCCGGGATCGTCAGCCCCTGGGTGGTTTGCACGCAGCGGGCGATATAATCCGTAAACCGGGGTGGCTTCGGCATCCCCATGCTCAGCAGCTTATCGTTGCTGAAGCGCACGTTAAGCGTGGCAAACGCACCGTATAACCGCATGGCTTTTAGCATCAGACGTTCGTTGCACGGGCCAAAAATCGTTTTCAACTCGCGGCGCATTCTGACCAGCGTTTCGTAGCTAACCTGCGCATATTTATCCCCGACGGGGGCTTTCTCCAGCGCCTGCGCCATCGCCTGATCGATATCCGCAAAGCGAACGCTATTCTCTTCACCGGCAGAAATGTGTACCACTTCCCCCGGACGCGCGTTGCTGTTCAGCAGCATTAACAGCGCGTCGGCGCAATAATCCACCGGAACAACGTCGATCCTGTCTTCCATGGAGCACATAAACTTCTGCAGCATCAGGCCCATGCTAAAGACCCAGAAAATGCTGCTCGACGGCGTGCAGCCGTGGCGGGTATGGCCGACAACGATGGACGGACGGGCGATGAGCAGCGGCAGGTTCGGACACTTCTGGCGCATCAGCTGTTCGATGGTTGACTTCGAATAAGTGTATTCCACCAGGTGTTCAGCATTCTCTCTGAATTCGGCGCTTTCGGCGACCAGGGAATCCTGCTCCGGCGTGCATGACATTGCCGTACCCACGTGGAGGAAACGCTGCAGTCCTGAGACTTGCTCCATACGGCGCGCCAGCGCCAGCGTCCCTTCAACGTTGACCTTCCAGATGAGCGGGTTGTTACCAAATGAGGCGACAGCCGCACAGTTCACGACATGCGTGACCCGATCCAGACGGGGATCGTTCAGGAAGTCTTCAGGCTGGCTGAGGTCGCCAATCAGGATATTATCCACATTCAGAGAGGCCAGTTTGTCCTCAGGAACGTTGAACTTGCGCATGTTCTCCAGCACGCGCTCCAGCCCGCTCTGCGGATCGCTGGCACGCGCGAGCAAAAGCAGTTTTACGGGTTGATCGCTGGTGAGTATTTTTTCCAGTACTGCACCGCCCAGAAATCCGGTCACGCCTGTAATCAATAACATCTTCATTAATACCGTCTCATTATGATTGATGAGGCGGATTGTAGGCGGGCAAAAGTAAACGGCATTTAAATAATAAAACGCCGAAATCAATGGCGTCTTAAGCTTATTTTAAGGAAAGAAAATCAGGTGGAGATATTGGACATTACAGGTTGGGTAAAAATTCAATTTATTAAAATTAATATTTTAATCTGTTGATTTTAGTGTTTTTTATGACTTGGCCACCAGGTGGTTAGCTTAATTCAAAATGTAATAAATATAATACTTTGTTACACCAAACATTTACCGGATAAATGATTTAACCCCCCCTTAACGTAAATCAGACGACACAAGACGCAGGCTGTTTTATTTAGCCTGCGAATGATTTTCAGAGCAAAAGGGGAAGCGTGGCGCTGGCTGTTTGCTGGCTAACGTCGCCGTAATGACCATCCAGCGCAATCAGGGACGTAGTCAGCAGCTCGACCAGCAGCATGACCCCAACCTTAGCATTGAGCGCGCCCGCGCTAAGCGGCCCCTCTGGCTTGGCGGCCACCAGCTGCATGTCGCTCAGGGACGCCAGCGGGCTGCGGGGCGTATTGCTGAGAGCCAGTACCTTAACGCCACGTTTGCGGGCAAGCTTCACCACGTGGAGTAAATCCCGCGTTGAACCCGAGCTGGAGATAGCCACCACCAGGGTCTCTTTTGAAAGCGTTGTCGCATTCATGGCCGCGCGGTGCATATCGCTAAACAGCTGTGCGGGTTTCCCCAGACGCAACAGCTTGTAATGGAGATACTCCCCGAGGATCGCGCTGGCCGCAACGCCATAAATCTGCACCGACTGCGCCTGATGCAGCGCCAGCGCGGCTTTTTCAAGCAGCGCGCGGTCAAGAAGCCTGGCGGTATCCTGCAATGCCTGCACCGACTCATCCACCACGTTATCAATCTCATCCCCCGCCTGACGCGCGGGCTGACCCTGCTGAATATCCAGCGCAAGCGCCATTTTAAATTCGTTATAGCCCTTGCAGCCCAGCGTCCGGCAAAGACGCGTGACGCTGGCCTCGCTGGTGTGGCTCTCGCGCGCCAGCTCGGTGATCGTCAGGTAGAGCACCCGGGCTGGATCGCTGAGGACAAACTCACCGAGTTTTTGTTGTGTTGGGCTGTACCCGGAAGCCTCCTGGCGTAGCTTCAGCAGCAGGTTTTCATGGTCTGACATGCTCGATCCTTAATGCGTTTCTCTGCGACTAGTGTGGCGGAAAGCGGGGGAAAGATGCCAGTCATTTTGAAAAAGTATGATCGTCGTCCTGGTTTTTGATGATAATTTTCACTATTAAATATTTATATGGTAAAAATTTTCATCGCTTAATAAGGGGATGAAAAAATGATGCAAATATTCAGTGGGGCTTCTTCAGGAGGATGGTTTGAAAAAGCGCAGCGCTTTGGCAAATCCTTTATGTTGCCGATTGCCGTGTTGCCTGCGGCGGGTCTGCTGCTGGGGATAGGCGGCGCGCTATCGAATCCCAACACGCTGGCAGCCTATCCGTTTTTAGACGTGAGCTGGCTGCAGGCCATTTTCACCATCATGAGCAGCGCAGGCTCCATCGTGTTTGCGAACCTCTCGGTGTTGTTTGCCGTTGGGGTGGCCGTCGGGCTGGCAAAAAGCGATAAGGGCACGGCGGGTCTGGCGGCGTTACTCGCGTTTCTGGTGATGAATGCCACCATCAACGCGCTGCTGATCCTCACCGGCAAACTGGCGCATGAGAACCCGGGGGCCGTGGGGCAGGGCATGACGCTGGGTATTCAGACGCTGGAAACCGGCGTGTTTGGCGGCGTGGTGATTGGGCTGGTGACCTGCGCGCTCCATCATCGGTTTAATAAAATTGCGCTTCCGCAGTTCCTGGGCTTTTTTGGCGGCTCGCGCTTTGTTCCTATTATCAGTTCGCTGGCGGCGATACTCGTCGGTGCGCTCATGACCGTGGTCTGGCCGCATTTCCAGAAGCTGATTTTTGGTCTGGGCGGGCTGGTGGATGCGACCGGCTATCTGGGCACCCTGCTGTACGGCTTTATTCTCCGCATGCTGGGCCCGTTCGGTCTGCACCACATCTTCTATCTGCCTTTCTGGACCACCGCGCTTGGCGGGAGTGAAATCGTCAACGGACACCTCGTGGAAGGCACGCAGCGGATCTTCTTCGCTCAACTGGCTGACCCGAACACGCAACATTTCTATGAGGGCACGTCACGCTTCATGTCCGGGCGTTTTATCACGATGATGTTTGGCCTGCTCGGGGCGTGCCTGGCGATGTACCACACGGCAAAACCCGAGAACAAAAAACGCGTTGCCGGACTGCTGCTTTCTGCGGCGTTAACCTCGTTCCTGACGGGGATCACCGAGCCTATCGAATTCTCGTTCCTGTTTATTGCGCCGGTACTCTACGTCATCCATGCGCTGTTTGACGGGCTGGCATTCATGCTCGCGCACATGCTGCATATCACCATCGGGCAAACCTTCTCCGGCGGTTTCATCGACTTCGTGCTGTTCGGCATTTTGCAGGGAGAGGCCAAAACCAACTGGATGTTCGTTCCGCTGGTCGGCGTACCGTGGTTCTTCCTTTACTACTTTACCTTCCGCTATCTGATTAACCGCTTTGATTTCGCGACGCCGGGTCGGGAAAAGGAGGCGATGGCTGACGAAGTCAGTCTGCCGCAAAACGAACGCGCTGCTGCGGTGATCGCCGGATTAGGCGGAAAAGACAATCTGGACGAGGTGGACTGCTGCGCCACGCGTCTTCGCGTCACGGTTAAAGACGGCAGCAAAGTGAATGACGCGGCGCTGAAAGCCACCGGGGCGCGCGGCGTTATCGTGCGCGGCAACGGCGTTCAGGTCATCTATGGCCCGCACGTCACGATTATCAAAAACGAAGTGGAAGAGATCTTATCGTAATGAAAACTGTACTGGATACCCTGAAGGGAAAACTGGTCGTCTCCTGTCAGGCGCTGGAAAATGAACCGCTGCACAGCCCGTTTATTATGTCGAGAATGGCGCTGGCGGCGGCACAGGGCGGGGCCGCGGCTATTCGCGCCAACAGCGTGGCGGATATTGAGGCCATAAAGCAGCAGGTGTCTTTGCCGGTCATCGGCATCATCAAACGGGATTATCCTGAAAGTGAGGTGTTTATCACCGCGACAATGAAAGAGGTGGATGAGCTCATGAGCGTCTCGCCGGACATCATTGCGCTTGATGCGACGGCGCGGGAACGTCCCGGCGGAGAATCCCTGGAAACGCTGGTCTCGCGCATCCGCTCACGCTATCCCGCGGTGCTGCTGATGGCGGATATCTCCTCCGTGGAGGAAGCCGTGACGGCGCAGGCGCTGGGCTTCGACTGCGTCGGCACCACGCTTTACGGCTACACGGCGGAAACCGCGGGCCATGTATTGCCTGACAACGACTGCGCGTTCCTGAAAGCGGTGCTGGCGGCCGTGACGGTGCCCGTGGTTGCCGAAGGCAACGTGGATACGCCTGAACGTGCGGCCAGGTGTCTGGCGCTGGGCGCGCATACGGTGGTGGTCGGCGGCGCGATCACCCGTCCACAGCAAATCACGGAACGGTTTATGGCGGCGATTGGCGCGTAAAGCACCGATGGAGCATGACCATCCGGCGGGGATCTGCGATACTTATCGTTTATCCCCTTTACTGAGATGACTATGCAGTACCCGATTAACGAGATGTTCCAGACCCTGCAAGGCGAGGGTTACTTTACCGGCGTTCCCGCTATTTTCATTCGTTTACAGGGATGCCCGGTTGGCTGTGCCTGGTGTGACACCAAACATACGTGGGATAAGCTCGCAGATCGGGAAGTGTCGCTGTTTAGCATTCTGGCGAAAACCAAAGAGAGCGATAAGTGGGGCGCGGGCAGTGCCGAAGATCTGCTGGCCATTATTGGCCGTCAGGGCTGGACGGCCCGTCACGTCGTGATCACCGGCGGTGAACCCTGCATCCACGATCTGACCCCGCTGACCGAGCTGCTCGAAAAGAACGGCTACAGCTGCCAGATCGAAACCAGCGGCACCCATGAAGTGCGTTGCTCGCACACCACCTGGGTGACGGTATCGCCAAAAGTGAATATGCGCGGCGGGTACGACGTGCTGTCTCAGGCGCTGGAGCGCGCGGATGAGATTAAGCACCCGGTAGGGCGCGTGCGTGATATCGAAGCGCTGGATGAACTGCTGGCCACCCTGACGGATGAAAAGCAGCGGGTGATTGCCCTGCAGCCTATCAGCCAGAAAGACGATGCAACGCGCCTGTGCATTGAAACCTGTATTGCGCGCAACTGGCGCCTGTCGATGCAGACGCACAAATATCTGAATATTGCCTGACCCTTTCGTGGCCCCGCCTATCGTGGGGCCCGACCTGAAGGGAGTAACGCCCAGGTCACTCCCACCGAAGCGAGACACATCGCGCTGTTAAAAAGAAGCGCATACTGTGCGGCGCTGGCCATGCCCAGCGGCAGCAGCAGCGCATAGAGCGACGCGGTAACCGCGATCCCCATCGCTCCCCCCAGCGAACTGCCCATTTTGTACACTCCAGAGGCCACCCCGACTTTGTTTTCTGGCGCGTTCATAACCGCCGTATCCGTTGACGGCGTAGCGTAACATCCCAGCCCCAGCCCAAATAAAATGTTACTGAGAAAGACGGTGATGATGTAGATCTCCTTGCTTAAAAACGTGCAGGAGATAAGCGTGATGCCCGTTGCGGTCAGCAGCGGCCCGGTCATCATCGGCAGGCGCGCGCCGTAGCGCTGAAGCAGCTTTTCCCCCACCCGGATCATCGCCAGCACGGTAATCAGATACCCCAACGTCATCATGCCGGTTTGCAGTGGTGACAGACGGTGGCCTTGTTGCAGCCAGATGCTGGCAATCATCATGGTACCAATGCAGCCGTTGAGCAAAAAGTTAGAGAATACCGAGGCGCTGTAGGCTCGGTTTTTAAACAGGGCAAAATCAATCAGCGCCGCATCACCCTTGCGTCGCCCGGTGAGCACGAAACAGGCCGCTGCCAGCGCGGCGCTACCCAGAACCAGCAATGACAGGCCGCTGCTCCAGCCCCAACCGTGTCCTTTGCTGATAAACAGATTCAGCAGCACCAGCATAAGGACAAAACTCACCAGGCCGCTAGTATCCAGCTTATGGCGACGTGCGCCGTCGCTTCGGCTTTCCGGGGTACCGCGAATCAGCAGGAGTGCCACCGCCGCCACCAGCATGGAAAAAATAAAGATCCAGCGCCAGCCGAGCGTGGTGGCGATGGCACCGCCGACAAATGAGCTCAGGCCGCTGCCGCCCCATGAGCCGATGACCCAAAAGCTGATTGCCCGCTGGCGAGCGTTGCCTTGATACCAGGTTTTAATCAGCGCCAGCGTGGCGGGCATGATGCAGGCCGCTGACAGACCTTGTATCGCTCTCCCCAGCAAAAACAGAACGGGCTCCCACGATACGAAGAGTAAGGCACTGCCGATGATGCTCAGCATCAGGCCAATGTACGTCATGCGCACGCGGCCAAACTTATCGGCAAATCCCCCGCAGGCAACGACAAAACAGCCGCTGAATAGCGCACTGAGGCTGACCGCCAGCGTAAGGGTTTCAAGAGAGATTGCGAGGCTGTTTTTCATTGCCGGCACAACGTTAATCACAGACTGCGCAAATAACCAGAATGTCAGGACGCTCATCACAATACCGGCCAGCAGCCGATCGTTACCTGCGTAGGACGTTGTGTCTGTCAGTGGAACGGTACTCATCGTGCAGCCCTCAGATTGGCGCGAATCAGCGCAGATAGTGTTCGGTTAACGCAGTCCAGAGCGCCGCCCCGGTCAGCAGGAGCTTGTCGTTAAAGTCGTAGCCTGGGTTATGCACCATACAGCGATCCGGCTCATCTCCGGCACCGAGAGTGAAGTAGCAGCCTTGAGGATTTTTTTCGAGCATGAACGCAAAATCCTCGCTTCCCATAAACGCATTGACCGATGCAACGGCATCCTGACCGAACAGGTCAGTCGCCACCGTGCGCACCATGTCATTGGCCTGCGGGCTATTGCGCAGCACCGGGCTGCCATTCACGTGACGAATCGTGGCCGTGGCGTTGAAGCTCTCAGCCTGCGCCACGGCAATGTCGTGGATCCGCTGCAGGACGGTTTGACGCACCGCTTCATCCAGCGTGCGCACGGTCAGCTTCATTAATACCTTATCGTTGATAATATTCGGGGCATGTCCCGCCTGGATGCTGCCCACGGTCACGACGACCGGCTGGAATGGAGTGATATTCCTCGACACAATCGACTGCAGGGCGAGGGTGATGTGACAGGCAACCAGCGTAGCATCAACGGTGTGTTCCGGAACGGCGCCGTGTCCCCCTACGCCGTTCACTTCAATATGAATGGTGTCAGAGGAGGCCATCATGGCGCCATCGCGCAGGCCAATTTTCCCAAGCGGCTGGGAGGGCATGTTATGCAGGCCAAAAATATGGTCGCAGGGGAATTGTTCAAACAGGCCGTCTTCAACCATGACGCGCCCGCCATACAGCAGTTCTTCGGCTGGCTGAAAAATCAGATGCAGCGTGCCGCTAAAGTTGCGGGTACGGGCCAGATACTCTGCGGCATAAAGCAGGGTAGTGGTGTGCCCATCGTGTCCGCAGCCGTGAAATTTACCTTCAACCGTGCTGCTCCACGCTTTGCCGCTATTTTCCTGCATCGGCAGTGCGTCCATGTCGGCGCGCAGGCCCAGACGTTTGCTGCCGTTGCCCACCTTCAGGGTGCCGACCACGCCGGTTTTGGCCATTCCCCGATGGACCTCATAGCCCCATTGCTTCAGGAGTGCCGCGACGCGGTCGCTGGTTTTATGCTCCTCGAAGCCGATTTCGGGATGCCGGTGAAACTCGCGTCGTAATTCAGTGAACTGAGCCTCGGAGCCTCGCAGCGCTTCAACAATTGGATGTGTCATTTTTGTTATCCTTTTCCTGCCAAATGGTGTTAGTTTCGAGTTTATGTCGATCGCATTGCCGGAAAACGCCCTTTTTTGTTGTGAATCGACGCCTTTTTTCTGATTGTTTTTCATACGATTCAGTTATGACAAAAAAGAGGATGTCATTATTTGTCCTGGCAGGAGCAGCAAATGAAGCAGCGTAAAAGTGAGTTTGCGGTAACCGTTGAGGACATCCGACGCTATGCGCAGGATGAAGGTGATTCGCTGACGATACTCTGGGTGCTGGAGGGTGAGGGGGAGTTGCACGCCGACGCGGGGCCAGAAACGATGCAGACAAACGATCTTGCGATAATAAACCGCCATCAGCGCTGGCGGTTCAGCAGCCGGAGCGCTAACGTCACCCTGCGTGTCACCCTCTCCGGGGGCTGGGTCATCCAGCTGTACGAAGACTTTTTTGCCCATGACTATGCGATTCCGGCGGAGCCCGGCGCGAGCTTGCCGCAGTGCGACGCGCTTCGGCACCTGCTGCGCCAGCTTCTGGTGGTGACGCTGGTGAACGATCCGCGCCGCTATCGGCTGGAGGCGAATCGCTGGCTGAGCGAGATCCTGTTGCTGCTAACCGGTCGCTTTCAGCAGCCCACCCGCCAGAAACCCCGGCACCAGCACGCGAACGTAAGCAAGCGCATCGCCCGTGTCCTGGAGCGGATCGACGCCAGCTACACCCGCCGCATTACGCTGGCCGAAATCGCAGAGAGTGAGTTCGTCTCAGAAGCGTGGCTCTCCCGTCTCTTTCGAAAAGAGACGGGAGTCAGTTTTATGCAGTACATCACCGCCCTGCGGCTGGAAAAAGCGGCTGACGCCCTGCGTCTCACCAGCCGTCCTCTGCATCAGATTGCGCTGGAGCACGGGTTTGCCAGCACGCGCATAATGACCGATCGCTTCCGGCGGTATCACAACATGTCTCCGGGCGAGTTTCGCAAGGCCGGGCGCCATCGCCCAGAGGCGTCCCGCCTGCGGGCGAGCGCGGACGAGCAGCGCTTTCCCGTTGCGGTGGATACGCTTTTCGGCCTGCTTAACGGCGCTGAGGCGCACGGCTGGGAACCCCCTCCGCTCGCCCACGCGCCGCGTCAGGAGCGGATCCTGAATCTGGCGCAGCTTCACCCGATCTCGGCTTCGCTGCGCCGCACGCGGCTTGTCGTGACCCTGCGTGAGCTCGACGATTTGCTGCGGGAGGATGTTCGCCAGCATCTGGAGGCGCTTCATGAAGCGATCCCCATTGAGGGTATTGATATCGCGGAACCTTTTCTCAGCAGCCGTCTGTTCGCCACGGGGTGGGACGATCCCGAGATGGCCGGCTACGCCTGCTGGTACAATCTGCAGCAGGTGTTCAGCTGGGTGGCCAAAAAGGGCTGGACAGTGCTGCTGCACACGGGCGTCACCACCCGATGCGATCTGCTGACGCGTTTTTTGCAGCTATCGGTTAACCGTTTTTCGCCCGACGTCACCGCAGGCTGGCACGCGGTGATGCACTGGTCTTCTCAGGCCAACGCGGAAACGCAGGAGCACGCCTGGCACACGCAGCGAGCGGTGCTCAAGTCGTACCTTCCGCAGGCGAAGTTTGGCGTATGGCATCGTTTCTTACCCGCGGGAACCGGGCCTGGCGGTGACGCGCTGTTCCAGTCAGCTATCCTGAACCAGGCTGATTTCCTCGCGTGTCCGGCCGATGCCAATGAGCTGCTCGATCTGGCGCAGCTGGATCCCGCGCATCTTTCCTCGTCTGAAAATTACCCTGTGCTAAAGGTCCGCCAGATCCTCGCCACCCTTCGCCAGCGGCAGCGGACGCTGCCGGTATGGTTACTCTCATGGAATACCCTTACCGGCAACACGCGGGCGACCAACGGCTGGTTTTTCCGCGGCGCGCTGCTGATGCAAAACCTGCTCGGGCTTTCAGAACAGGTCTGGCTGGCGGGATTCTGGCTGAATTCTGGTTTACAGGGAGAAGCGAGGGCGAACAACACCCTCGATACATCGAGCCTTGCGCTTCAATATAATCACGGCCTTCCACGGCCCATCTATTGGGTACTCTGGCTGTGGCAGCGTCTGCGGGGAGAGGTGCTCGTTAACGACAAGAGCGTGCTACTGCTGCGTCATGAAGGTGGCTACCAACTGCTGCTGCGCAACGTGGTGGTATTCAATCCGCTGTTGTCGAGTGAAGAGGCCTTTATTCAGCGTTTTCAGCACCACCACCACCTGCAGCTGCAGGGAGCGTGCGGGAGATGGCGCATCAAGCGCCATCTGTTCGATCGTCATAACGGCGCGCTTTACCCGCTGCTGGAAGGCGTTCGAAGCGAAAGCGGGCCTGACGAAGAGATGTGGAACTGGATTGCGCATAAAGCGCGTCCAACGCTTTCCGTACACGATGAACGGCTTTATGACGGCTGGCAAATCACGGAGTCGCTGGAAAGTAACGCGCTCGTTCTTTATGAACTCACGCCGTTAAACGCCTGCGAGGATGAGGACGATCACTCCCCGCGATAGATGCAGCCCGCGGTGCAGGTCTCTTTGATCATCACCGCGCTCAGCAGCGGTACCTGCGGTTTCATCTGATCCCAAATCCATTTTGCCAGCACTTCGCTGGTTGGGTTTTCGAGGCCCGGGATCTCATTCAGGTAGTAGTGATCCAGACGATCGTAGGTCGGCTTAAACGCCGCCTTCAGCTCGGCAAAATCCATGATCCAACCGGTATGCGGATCAACTTCACCGGTGATCTCAAGACGCACCATGAACGAATGCCCGTGCAGACGGCCACATTTATGCCCTTCAGGGACATGCGGAAGGTGGTGGGCGGCTTCGAAGGTGAAATCTTTAAACAGTGTGGTGGACATGATCGCTCTCAGTAATGCGGAAAAAACCGCCGCATAGTACCGGAAAGCACAATTTTTAGCATTAACTAAAACGGCTCTGAGCGGCAACCGCCTCGTATTCAGGGTGTTTATTGCTATTTGTTCTTTTATTTCATAAGGTTATTTAATCGGTTTTATCGCTAAGCATGACAACCAAAACAGGTTAGTCCATTTGGTTATTTATTATTTCCATCCCTTCTTTAATTGTTATTATCCTCGCCGTTAACCTTATCTTCAGTTTGGATTTATTCGCTTAAAGTCCGCTTGGCTACTGGAACATAACGACGCATGACAACACAGGCCCCACCTTCAAATTTGCTTCCCCTGAACCCGGAGCAACTGGCGCGCCTTCAGGCTGCCACCTCTGATTTTTCTCCCACTCAGCTTGCCTGGGTCTCCGGTTATTTCTGGGGAATGCTCAATCAACAGCCTGGCGCTGTGGCGGGTGCTCCGGCCACGGCCGTTGAAATTCCGGCCATTACCCTGATTTCCGCCTCGCAGACGGGCAATGCCCGCCGCGTGGCCGAAGCGCTGCGCGACGACCTGCTGGCCGCGAAACTGAATGTGAACCTAGTCAACGCCGGAGATTACAAATTTAAGCAAATCGCGTCGGAAAAACTGCTGGTGGTGGTTGCCTCTACGCAGGGTGAAGGTGAACCCGCTGAAGAAGCGGTGGCGCTGCATAAGTTCCTGTTCTCGAAAAAAGCGCCGAAGCTGGATGGCACGGCGTTTGCCGTCTTTGGCCTGGGCGATACCTCCTATGAATTCTTCTGCCAGTCCGGCAAAGACTTCGACAGCAAGCTGGCGGAGCTGGGCGCGGAGCGCCTGCTGGACCGCGTTGACGCGGATGTCGAATACCAGGCCGCCGCCGCCGAATGGCGCGCCCGCATCGTTGAGGTGCTAAAAGCGCGCGTGCCGAAAGAGACGTCGGCGCAGGCCGCGTTCACCGCGACGGGTGCTGTTAACGACATCCACACCAGCCCGTACACCAAAGAGGCGCCGCTGACGGCGAGCCTGTCGGTGAACCAGAAAATTACCGGCCGCGATTCAGAAAAAGATGTGCGCCATATCGAAATCGATCTGGGCGACTCGGGCCTGCGCTATCAGCCTGGCGATGCGCTGGGCGTCTGGTATCAGAACGATCCGGCGCTGGTGAAAGAGCTGGTTGAGCTGCTGTGGCTGAAAGGCGACGAGCCTGTCACCGTTGACGGTAAAACGCAGCCGCTTTCTGAAGCGTTGCAGTGGCATTTTGAGCTGACGGTGAACACCCCGAATATCGTCGAAAATTATGCCACCTTGACGCGCAGCGAATCCCTGCTGCCGCTGGTGGGCGACAAGGCGAAGCTGCAGCATTACGCCGCGACGACGCCGATTGTCGATATGGTGCGCTTCTCTCCGGCTCAGCTGGACGCCGATGCGCTGATCGGCCTGCTGCGTCCGCTCACTCCGCGCCTATACTCCATCGCCTCTTCCCAGGCCGAGGTAGAGAGTGAAGTGCATATTACCGTCGGCGTGGTGCGTTACGATATCGAAGGCCGCACCCGCACGGGTGGGGCATCAGGCTTCCTGGCGGATCGCGTGGACGAAGAGGGCGAAGTGCGCGTCTTTATCGAGCACAACGATAACTTCCGCCTGCCGGCAAACCCGGAAACGCCGGTCATTATGATTGGCCCGGGCACCGGCATTGCGCCGTTCCGTGCCTTCATGCAGCAGCGCGCGGCAGACGGCGCGCCGGGTAAAAACTGGCTGTTCTTTGGCAATCCGCACTTTACCGAAGATTTCCTCTACCAGGTCGAGTGGCAGCGCTATGTGAAAGAAGGCGTACTGACCCGCATCGATCTGGCCTGGTCTCGCGACCAGAAAGAAAAAGTATACGTACAAGACAAACTGCGCGAACAGGGCGCAGAGTTGTGGCGCTGGATCAATGACGGTGCCCACATTTATGTCTGCGGCGACGCCAATCGCATGGCGAAAGACGTTGAGCAGACTTTGCTGGAAGTGATTGCCGAATTCGGCGGTATGGATGCCGAAGCGGCGGACGAATTTTTAAGTGAGCTGCGCGTTGAGCGCCGTTATCAGCGAGATGTCTACTAATGAGCGAAAAACATCCAGGGCCACTGGTGGTCGAAGGTAAACTGACAGACGCCGAGCGCATGAAGCTGGAAAGCAACTATCTGCGTGGCACCATTGCTGAAGATCTGAATGACGGTCTCACCGGCGGTTTCAAAGGCGACAACTTCCTGCTGATCCGTTTCCACGGCATGTACCAGCAGGACGACCGCGACATCCGCGCCGAGCGTGCAGAGCAGAAGCTGGAGCCGCGTCACGCGATGCTGCTGCGCTGCCGTCTGCCGGGTGGGGTGATTACCACCAAACAGTGGCAGGCGATCGACAAGTTTGCCGGTGAAAACACGATCTACGGCAGCATCCGTCTGACTAACCGTCAGACCTTCCAGTTCCACGGCATTCTGAAGAAGAACGTCAAGCCGGTGCACCAGATGCTGCACTCCGTTGGGCTGGACGCGCTGGCGACCGCCAACGACATGAACCGTAACGTGCTCTGCACCTCGAATCCGTATGAGTCCGAGCTGCACGCCGAAGCGTACGAGTGGGCGAAGAAGATCTCCGAGCACCTCCTGCCGCGCACGCGCGCCTATGCAGAGATCTGGCTCGATCAAGAAAAAGTCGCGACCACCGACGAAGAGCCGATCCTCGGTCAGACCTACCTGCCGCGTAAGTTTAAAACTACGGTGGTGATCCCGCCGCAGAACGATATCGACCTGCACGCCAACGACATGAACTTCGTGGCGATTGCCGAAAACGGCAAGCTGGTGGGCTTTAACCTGCTGGTCGGCGGCGGCCTGTCCATCGAACACGGTAACAAGAAAACCTACGCCCGTACCGCCAGCGAGTTCGGCTTCCTGCCGCTGGAGCATACGCTGGCCGTGGCGGAAGCGGTGGTGACGACCCAGCGCGACTGGGGTAACCGTACCGACCGTAAAAACGCGAAAACCAAATACACCCTGGAGCGCGTGAGCGTGGAGACGTTCAAAGCGGAAGTGGAGCGTCGCGCGGGCATCAAGTTTGAGCCGATCCGCCCTTACGAATTCACCGGTCGCGGCGATCGCATTGGCTGGGTGAAGGGTATCGACAATAAATGGCACCTGACGCTGTTTATCGAAAACGGCCGTATTCTGGATTATCCGGGGCGTCCGCTGAAAACCGGTCTGCTGGAAATTGCGAAGATCCATAAGGGCGAGTTCCGCATTACTGCTAACCAGAACCTGATCATTGCCGGCGTGCCGGAAAGCCAGAAGGCGAAGATCGAGAAGCTGGCGCGCGAACATGGGTTGATGGATGCGGTGAAGCCGCAGCGCGAAAACTCAATGGCCTGCGTGTCGTTCCCGACCTGCCCGCTGGCGATGGCGGAAGCGGAACGTTTCCTGCCGTCGTTTACCGATAAAGTGGAAGCGATTCTGGAAAAACACGGCATTCCGGACGAGCATATTGTTATGCGCGTCACCGGGTGTCCGAACGGCTGCGGTCGCGCGATGCTGGCCGAGCTCGGACTGGTGGGGAAAGCGCCGGGTCGTTACAACCTGCACCTGGGCGGTAACCGAATCGGTACGCGCATCCCGCGTATGTTCCGCGAGAACATCACCGAGCCGGAAATTCTTGATTCCATCGACGAGCTTGTCGGGCGCTGGGCGAAAGAGCGCGAAGCGGGTGAAGGCTTCGGCGACTTTACGGTGCGTGCGGGCATCATTCGCCCGGTGCTCGATCCCGCCAGGGATTTCTGGGAGTAAACACGAGAGGTAATTATGTCCGTACTCGATCTAAACGCCCTTAATGACCTGCCAAAAGTCGAACGCATTCTGGCGCTGGCAGAAACCAATGCCCATCTTGAAAAGCTGGACGCCGAAGGGCGCGTGGCGTGGGCGCTGGAAAACCTGCCGGGAGAGTATGTGCTCTCGTCGAGCTTTGGTATTCAGGCGGCGGTCAGCCTGCATCTGGTGAATCAGATCCGTCCGGACATTCCGGTGATCCTCACCGACACCGGCTACCTGTTCCCGGAAACCTACCAGTTCATTGACGAGCTGACGGACAAGCTCGGACTGAACCTCAAAGTTTACCGCGCGACGGAGAGCGCGGCCTGGCAGGAGGCGCGCTACGGCAAGCTGTGGGAGCAGGGCGTTGAGGGCATTGAGAAATACAATGAGATTAACAAAGTTGAGCCGATGAACCGGGCGCTGAAAGAGCTTAATGCGCAGACGTGGTTTGCGGGTCTGCGCCGCGAGCAGTCCGGCAGCCGGGCAACCTTACCGGTGCTGGCGGTCCAGCGCGGGGTCTTTAAAGTGCTGCCGATTATCGACTGGGATAACCGGACGGTGTATCAGTACCTGCAAAAGCACGGGCTGAAATACCATCCGCTGTGGGACCAGGGCTATCTGTCGGTGGGCGATACCCACACCACGCGTAAGTGGGAACCGGGAATGGCGGAAGAAGAGACGCGATTCTTCGGGCTGAAGCGCGAGTGCGGGTTGCACGAAGGGTGATAACCTTTTTGCCCGGTGGCGCTGCGCTTACCGGGCCTACAAAGGCTCGTTCCAGATGTAGGCCCGGTAAGGCGTAGCCGCCACCGGGCTTAACGGCCTCAGGCTTTCCCCGCTTTCGCCAGTTCCTTCACCAGCGGCAGCATCACCTTCACCACATCACGACTGCGGTGCTCAATCCGCTGCGGCAGCGCGCGATCGATGTGCTGCTGATTGTCCAGCATCACGTTGTGCCAGCTCGTCCCATCCGGGAAGGCCTTCGATTTAGCCCGCTGCTGGTAGCCATCTTTTTTGCCCAGCGCCCAGTTTGTCGCTTCCACGTACAGCACCGGAATGTCCGCCTTATCGAACACTTCCCCGTCGTTGCAGCAGCCTGTGCCTCGCGGATAATCCGGGTTACCGCCAGGGTTGCTGGTGGCATAAACACCATGGCTGCGGGCTATCGCCAGGGCCCGGTCGCGCGTCAGTTTCCGCACGGTACCCGGCGTACTCTGCCCGCTGTTGAAATAGAGCTTGTCGCCGACGATCAGGTTGTCGAGGTTAATCACCAGCAGCGTATTTTTCTTCTCCTCAGCGCTCATGCGCTTAAGGAGATTCTCAGCGCCGAGTTTGCCCTCTTCTTCACCGCTGGTGGCAACAAAACGAATGCCATATTGGGTGGGAATATCTTTCATCCGCTCGGCCAGTTCGAGCATCACGCCGAGGCCTGCGGCATTGTCGTCCATGCCCTGCAGCGTCAGCCCGCCAAGATTATTATCCGTATCGGCGTCACTCATCGGGGCGTAGGTATCAAGGTGCGCCATAATAATAATTTGCTCTTTTGCGGTGCCTTCGTGGGCCGCAATCACCGTACTGCCGGTCACGTTATGCCAGTTTTTCGTTTTATTTCGTGAGGTATAGACGTAGCGGCTGTGAAACGACCGGATATCGCTCTGATAACCCATGTCGGCAAACTGCTGGCGAAGATAGTCTGCAGAGAGCATTTCCGCAGGCGATCCGGTCATGCGACCGGGGAAAACGGTGGCAATATGCCGCGCCTGCATATTGGCGATTTCACCATAAGGTTGGTTTTTTGCCTGAGCGGGAAGAATAAAGCAAACGCCGAGCGCCAGGGCAGCAATACGGTGGCGCGTTGCGGAAAACATAGTGAGTCCTTAAAAACAGAGCAAAATAGTCACCCGCCTAGTATGAAACTGTGATCGCCCATACACAATTTGAATTGCTCTTAAATGCCCGAAATATCGCGTGTTAAGCACTTTTTGGTATTAGCATTTTCATCGCGTTATTCCATTGAGTAACTACTCATTCCAATTCGTAATTTCATTCGGTCTAAGCCGCCCCCTATAGTCCCTCTATTCCTCGTTGTTAGTGAGTTGTTGCTTGTGGACTATCTGCCCTTATTTGCTGCGATTAAAGAGAAACCGGTGCTGGTTGTTGGCACGGGTGAAATCGCCGATCGCAAAATTGCGTTTCTGCAGCGTGCAGGGGCGCAGGTGCAGGTCGTTGCAGAGGCAGATTTTCACGAGTCACAAATCGACAGCGTCGTGCTGGTGATTGCGGCGACCGAAGATCGTGACCTCAACCGGCGGATCTCCGACGCCGCTCAGGCCCGTTACCGCCTGGTGAACGTGGTGGACGACCAGCCTTTATGCTCGTTTATTTTCCCGTCGATCGTTGACCGCTCGCCGCTGCTGGTGGCGATCTCCTCCGGCGGGACCGCGCCGGTGCTGGCACGCGTGCTGCGGGAAAAAATCGAAGCGCTGCTGCCGACCAGCCTCGGGCGGATGGCGGAGAAAGCCAGCTACTGGCGCAACCATCTGAAAACCCGCCTGACCAGCGTGACGGAACGCCGTCGCTTCTGGGAGCGCGTGTTTCGCGGCCGCTTTGCCAGCCTGATGCATGCCGGTAATGAGACAGCGGCGCAGAAAATTCTTGAAGACGAACTGGATAACCCCGGCAGCACCGGCGGGGAGATCATCCTGGTGGGCGCGGGGCCGGGCGATGCCGGGCTTCTGACGCTGCGCGGCCTGCAGGTGCTGCAGGACGCGGACGTGGTGTTCTACGACCATCTGGTCACCGACGGCGTGCGCGAGCTGATCCGTCGTGACGCGGAGCAAATCTGCGTGGGCAAACGGGCTGGCGAGCACTCTGTGCCGCAGCACGACACCAACCAGATGCTGGTTGACGCCGCCAAAGCGGGCAAAACCGTGGTGCGCCTGAAGGGGGGCGATCCGTTTATCTTCGGTCGCGGCGGCGAAGAGCTGCAGGCGGCGGCCGAGGCGGGCATACCGTTCCAGGTGGTGCCCGGCATCACGGCGGCCTCTGCGGTGACGGCTTACGCCGGTATCCCGTTGACCCACCGCGATTACGCCCAGAGCGTCACCTTTGTGACCGGCCACTATAAGGCGGACAGCACGCCGTTTGACTGGTCGCATCTCGCCCAGAGCCGCCAGACGCTGGCGATATACATGGGCACGATGAAGGCGGCGGACATCAGCGAACAGCTAATTCAGCACGGTCGCGAGGCGACGACGCCCGTTGCCGTCATTTCTCGCGGCACGCGCGTCGATCAGCACGTTGCGACGGGCACCCTGGAACATCTTGCAACCCTGGCGAAAGACGCCCCTATGCCCGCCCTGATCGTGGTAGGGGAAGTGGTGCAGCTGCACAGCACGCTCGCCTGGTTTCAGCACACAACCGATACAGAAGGCTTTGGTTCTTCTGTTGTAAATTTGGCTTAAGGAACGGTTATGGACCAAAAACGTCTTACACACCTGCGGCAGCTCGAAGCGGAAAGTATCCATATTATCCGCGAAGTGGCCGCCGAGTTTTCTAACCCGGTGATGATGTACTCCATCGGTAAAGATTCCAGCGTCATGCTGCATCTGGCGCGTAAAGCGTTTTATCCAGGTACGCTGCCGTTCCCGCTGCTGCACGTGGATACCGGCTGGAAATTCCGCGAGATGTACGAGTTCCGCGATCGTACCGCGAAAGCCTACGGCTGCGAACTGCTGGTGCATAAAAACCCGGAAGGGGTGGCGATGGGCATTAACCCGTTCGTGCACGGCAGCGCCAAACACACCGATATCATGAAAACCGAAGGGTTGAAGCAGGCGCTGAACAAATACGGTTTTGATGCGGCCTTCGGCGGCGCGCGTCGTGACGAAGAGAAATCACGCGCTAAAGAGCGTATCTACTCCTTCCGCGATCGCTTCCACCGCTGGGACCCCAAAAACCAGCGTCCGGAGCTGTGGCACAACTACAACGGCCAGATTAACAAGGGCGAAAGCATCCGCGTCTTCCCGCTCTCCAACTGGACCGAGCTGGATATCTGGCAGTACATCTATCTGGAAAACATCGAAATCGTTCCGCTGTACCTGGCCGCCGAGCGCCCGGTGCTGGAGCGCGACGGCATGCTGATGATGATCGATGACGATCGCATCGACCTGCAGCCGGGCGAAGTGATCAAAAAACAGATGGTCCGTTTCCGCACCCTCGGCTGCTGGCCGCTGACCGGCGCGGTGGAGTCCAGTGCGCAGACGCTGCCGGAGATCATCGAAGAGATGCTGGTGTCGACCACCAGCGAGCGACAGGGGCGCGTGATTGACCGCGACCAGGCAGGCTCCATGGAGCTGAAGAAACGTCAGGGTTATTTCTAAGGAGCCGCCATGAACACCACTATTGCTCAACAAATTGCCAAAGAAGGCGGTGTGGAAGCGTATCTGCATGCGCAACAACATAAAAGCCTGCTGCGTTTTCTGACCTGCGGCAGCGTGGATGACGGGAAAAGTACCCTGATTGGCCGCCTGCTGCACGATACGCGCCAGATTTATGAAGATCAGCTCTCTTCCCTGCATAATGACAGTAAGCGTCACGGTACCCAGGGTGAAAAGCTGGATCTGGCGCTGCTGGTGGATGGCCTGCAGGCGGAGCGCGAGCAGGGCATCACTATCGACGTGGCCTACCGCTATTTCTCTACCGAGAAGCGCAAATTTATTATCGCCGACACCCCGGGGCACGAACAGTACACCCGCAATATGGCGACCGGCGCGTCGACCTGTGACCTGGCGATCCTGCTGATCGACGCGCGTAAAAGCGTGCTGGATCAGACCCGTCGCCACAGCTTTATCTCCACGCTGCTGGGGATCAAACACCTGGTGGTGGCGGTCAACAAGATGGATCTGGTGAACTTCAGCGAAGAGAAGTTCGAGGAGATCCGCCAGAGCTATCTGACCTTTGCTGAACAGCTGCCGGGCAACCTGGATATCCGCTTTGTGCCGCTCTCGGCGCTGGAAGGGGATAACGTCGCCTCCCAGAGCGCGAACATGCCGTGGTACAGCGGCCCGACGCTGCTGGAAGTGCTGGAAACGGTTGAAATCCAGCGCGTGGTCGACACCCAGCCGATGCGCTTCCCGGTGCAGTACGTCAACCGTCCAAACCTCGACTTCCGCGGTTTCTCCGGCACCCTTGCGTCAGGCTCCGTGAAGGTCGGTCAGCGCGTCAAGGTGCTGCCATCCGGCGTGGAATCGACCATCGCCCGTATCGTCACCTTCGACGGTGATCTGCAGGAGGCGGGCGCCGGTGAAGCGGTTACGCTGGTGCTGAAAGACGAGATTGATATCAGCCGGGGCGATCTGCTGGTGGACGCGCAGGAAACCCTGGCCGCCGTACAGGGGGCTTCCGTGGATGTGGTGTGGATGGCGGAGCAACCGCTGACGCCGGGCCAGAGCTACGACATCAAAATTGCCGGCAAGAAGACCCGCGCCCGCGTGGACGGTATTCAGTTCCAGGTGGACATCAACAATCTGACCCAGCGCGAGGTTACCGAGCTGCCGCTGAACGGTATTGGTCTGGTCGATCTGACCTTCGACGAACCGCTGGTGCTGGATCCGTATCAGCAGAACCCGGTGACGGGCGGGCTTATCTTTATCGACAGGCTGACCAACGTTACCGTCGGGGCCGGTATGGTACGCGAACCGATTAAACAGGCTG
This sequence comes from Enterobacter quasiroggenkampii, assembly GCF_043972695.1. Classification (NCBI taxonomy): domain Bacteria; kingdom Pseudomonadati; phylum Pseudomonadota; class Gammaproteobacteria; order Enterobacterales; family Enterobacteriaceae; genus Enterobacter; species Enterobacter quasiroggenkampii. The sequence continues at coordinate 4,318,478 of NZ_CP143745.1, read as the reverse complement.
CCGTGGCCTCTGAATTCAGCGCCTTTGAGCTGGAACTGAACGCGCTGGTGCGTAAACACTTCCCGCACTGGGGCGCGCGCGATCTGCTGGGAGGCAAGTAATGGCCGCCCATGATGAGAACGTCGTCTGGCATCCTCATCCGGTCACCGTCGCCCAGCGCGAACAGCTCCACGGTCACCGTGGGGTTGTGCTGTGGTTTACCGGGCTGTCCGGCTCGGGTAAATCGACGGTGGCGGGCGCGCTGGAAGAGGCATTGCATCAGCAGGGCGTAAGCACGTACCTGCTGGATGGCGACAACGTGCGCCATGGCCTGTGCAGCGATTTAGGGTTCAGCGACGACGACCGCAAAGAGAACATCCGCCGGGTCGGGGAAGTCGCCAGCCTGATGGCCGATGCCGGGCTGGTGGTGCTGACCGCGTTTATCTCTCCGCACCGCGCCGAGCGCCAGATGGTGCGCGAACGCGTCGGTCAGGATCGCTTTATTGAAGTGTTTGTGGATACGCCGCTGGAGGTTTGCGAAGCGCGCGACCCGAAAGGGCTGTACAAAAAAGCGCGTGCCGGAGAACTGCGCAACTTCACCGGAATTGACGCGGTCTACGAAGCGCCTGAATCGCCTGAAATTCACCTGGAGGGTCAACAATTGGTAACAAATTTAGTAAGCCAATTATTAGACCTGCTCAGACGGGACGATATTATCAGATCCTGAGACGGTATCGTTCGGGAGCTGTCTTCCCGAACGATGAGTCACGGTCACAGGACTAGCTATGCGCAACAGTGAACATTACATTACCACCACCGGGTCGGAGCCGCTTGCGACCGACGACGAAACGACCTGGTCATTTCCTGGGGCCATCATTGGCTTCGTCTCATGGTTGCTGGCGCTGGGTATCCCGTTTCTTATCTACGGCGGCAACACGCTGTTCTTCTTTCTCTACACCTGGCCTTTCTTTCTGGCGCTGATGCCCGTGGCGGTTGTCGTCGGCATTGCGCTGCACTCGCTGCTCAATGGCAAGCTGCTCTACAGTACCGTGGTCACGATTGTGACGGTGGTTCTGATGTTTGGTCTGTTATTTTTGTGGCTCATGGGCTAACTTCAGCCATAATTCAAACCGTAACCAACTGTGTAACGATATTGAGCAGGACGATTCTGCGGAAAAAATGTGGTACATTTGCCCGCGATGTTGCGGCATCTCTGTTACCCCGGCGTAGTGCTCTGGGGAAGTCTTGGGATGATGATGCCGTTTTTCAGGGGGCAGGATGGGTAAACTAACGCTGCTGTTGCTGGCTTTGCTAATCTGGCTGCAATATTCGCTGTGGTTCGGTAAGAACGGACTGCACGACTATAGCCGGGTGAGCGATGACGTCGCGGCTCAGCAGGCAACAAACGCCAAACTTAAGGCGCGAAACGATCAACTCTTCGCTGAAATTGATGACCTCAATGGCGGGCAAGAGGCGATTGAGGAACGCGCACGCAATGAACTCAGTATGACTAAGCCGGGCGAAACCTTTTATCGTCTGGTTCCGGATGCGTCTAAACGCAATCAGGGCTCAGCACAAAACAATCGATAATCAGGCCCAGGATTACGACATGGCAGTAACTTTTTCGGACGTATGCGCCGTGGTGCCGGCCGCAGGTTTTGGCCGGCGCATGCAGACAGAATGTCCCAAGCAATACCTCTCTATTGGCGATAAAACGATCCTTGAGCACGCCGTGGCGGCGCTGCTGGCGCACCCGCGGGTGACGCGGGTGATCATCGCTATCAGCCCGGGCGATGCGCGCTTCGCGCAGCTACCGCTGGCAAATCATCCACAGATTACCGTTGTCGATGGCGGTGCCGAGCGCGCCGATTCCGTGCTGGCAGGCATTCAGGCTGCCGGTAACGCGCCGTGGGTACTGGTGCATGACGCGGCGCGTCCGTGCCTGCATCAGGACGATCTCGCTCGCCTGCTGGCGTTGAGCGAAACCAGCAAAGTGGGTGGCATTCTGGCCGCCCCCGTGCGCGACACCATGAAGCGTGCCGAGCCGGGCAAACGGGCTATCGCCCACACCGTCGATCGCGTCGATCTATGGCACGCGCTGACGCCGCAATTTTTCCCCCGCGAATTACTCCACGACTGCTTAACGCGCGCGCTTAACGAAGGTGCGACCATTACGGACGAAGCCTCTGCGCTGGAGTACTGCGGTTTCCACCCAACGCTTGTTGAAGGACGTGCTGATAATATTAAAGTGACGCGTCCGGAAGATTTACAGCTCGCGGAATTTTATCTTACCCGTTTGACCCATCAGGAGAAGGCATAATGCGAATTGGACACGGTTTTGATGTACACGCCTTTGGCGGTGAAGGCCCAATTATCATTGGCGGCGTGCGCATTCCTTATGAAAAAGGGCTGCTGGCGCATTCTGATGGCGACGTGGCGCTGCATGCGCTGACCGACGCGCTGTTGGGCGCGGCCGCACTGGGTGATATCGGCAAGCTGTTCCCGGACACCGATCCGGCGTTTAAAGGGGCAGACAGCCGTGAACTGCTGCGCGAAGCGTGGCGCCGCATCCAGGCGAAAGGCTACACCCTTGGCAACGTCGACGTGACGATTATCGCCCAGGCCCCGAAAATGCTGCCGCACATTCCGCAGATGCGCGTGTTTATCGCAGAAGATCTGGGTTGCCATATGGACGACGTGAACGTCAAAGCGACGACGACCGAGAAGCTGGGTTTCACCGGTCGTGGCGAAGGGATTGCCTGTGAAGCCGTGGCGCTGCTGGTGAAGGCGAGCAAATGACAGACTTCGACAACCTGACATATCTGCATGGCAAACCGCAGGGGAACGGGGTGCTGAAAGCCAGCCCTGAAGATTTCCTCGTGGTCGAGGATCTGGGCTTTGAGCCGGATGGCGAAGGCGAACATATCCTGGTGCGTATTCTGAAAAATGGCTGCAATACCCGCTTTGTGGCCGACGCGCTGGCAAAATTTCTCAAAATTCATGCCCGCGAGGTGAGCTTTGCCGGGCAGAAAGATAAACACGCCGTCACCGAACAGTGGCTCTGCGCGCGCGTTCCCGGCAATACGATGCCTGATTTAAGCAAATTTGAGCTTGAGGGCTGTAAGGTACTGGAATATGCCCGCCACAAGCGCAAACTGCGTCTGGGGGCGTTGAAAGGCAACGCGTTTACGCTGGTGCTGCGCGAAGTGACTGATCGTGAAGACGTTGAAAAACGTCTGAACGCCATCAGTGACCGCGGCGTACCGAACTACTTTGGCGCGCAACGTTTCGGCATTGGCGGCAGCAACCTGCAGGGCGCACTGCGCTGGGCGCAAAGCGACGCGCCGGTGCGGGACAGGAATAAACGCAGTTTTTGGTTGTCGGCGGCCCGCAGTGCGTTGTTTAATCAGATTGTGAGCGAAAGGCTGAAAAAACCGGACGCGAATCAAGTTGTTGTTGGCGATGCGCTACAATTAGCGGGACGCGGAAGCTGGTTTGTGGCAACGGCCGAAGAGATGGCCGATGTCCAGTCGCGCGTGGACGCAAAAGGGCTGCTGATCACCGCCGCGTTGCCTGGCACGGGCGACTGGGGAACCCAAGGGGAGGCCCTGGCCGCCGAGCAGTCAGCCGTGGCGGATGCGCCAGAATTGCAGTCCTTGCTGGTGCGGGAAAAAGTCGACGCGGCACGCCGAGCGATGCTGCTCTATCCGCAGCAGTTAAGCTGGAACTGGTGGGATGACGTGACCGTCGAGTTACGCTTCTGGCTGCCGGCAGGCAGCTTTGCCACCAGTGTTGTCAGGGAACTTATCAACACCTCGGGTGATTATGCGAATATTGCTGAGTAACGATGACGGGATCCACGCGCCAGGCATTCAGACCCTGGCGAAACACCTCCGCGAGTTTGCGGATGTGCAGGTTGTGGCACCCGATCGTAACCGCAGTGGAGCGTCTAACTCGCTGACGCTGGAGTCGTCGCTTCGCACCTTTACCTTTGAAAATGGCGATATTGCCGTACAGATGGGCACGCCAACCGACTGTGTTTTTCTGGGCGTGAACGCGCTGATGCGGCCGCGTCCGGATATCGTCGTCTCCGGCATTAACGCCGGGCCTAACCTCGGCGATGACGTGATTTACTCCGGCACCGTGGCGGCCGCAATGGAAGGACGTCACCTGGGGTTCCCGGCGCTGGCGGTCTCGTTGAACGGCTACACGCACTACGACACCGCCGCCGCGGTGACCTGTTCGATCCTGCGGGCGCTCGGCCGTGAGCCGTTGCGTACCGGACGCATCCTCAACATCAACGTGCCGGATCTTCCTCTTGATGAAATTAAAGGCATCCGCGTCACCCGTTGCGGGAGTCGACATCCTGCCGATCAGGTGATCCCGCAGCAGGATCCGCGCGGCAACACGCTTTACTGGATCGGCCCTCCCGGCGATAAGTGCGATGCGGGTCCGGATACCGACTTTGCCGCCGTGGAGGAAGGCTATGTTTCGGTTACCCCGCTGCACGTAGATTTAACCGCGTATAGCGCGCATGATGTGGTGTCGGGCTGGCTGGATCGCGCAGGAGTGAACGCGCAATGGTAAACAAACGTGTACAAACTCTTCTGGAACAACTACGCGCGCAGGGGATCCGCGACGAGCACGTGCTTGAAGCGCTCGCCCTGGTTCCGCGTGAGAAATTTGTAGACGAGGCGTTTGAACACAAAGCGTGGGAAAACGTGGCGCTGCCCATCGGGCAGGGCCAGACGATTTCGCAGCCTTACATGGTGGCTCGCATGACGGAGCTGCTGGAGCTGACGCCCGACTCCCGCGTGCTGGAGATTGGCACCGGGTCGGGGTATCAGACCGCGATCCTGGCGCATCTGGTGCATCATGTTTGCTCCGTTGAGCGGATTAAAGGTTTACAGTGGCAGGCGCGTCGTCGCCTGAAACAACTTGATTTACATAATGTTTCGACACGACACGGTGATGGATGGCAGGGTTGGAAGGCTCGTGCCCCGTTTGACGCGATCATCGTGACGGCGGCCCCGCCTGAAATTCCAGCAGCCCTGTTGTCGCAGCTGGACGAGGGAGGCATTCTGGTTCTGCCTGTCGGGGACGAGCAGCAGCTGTTGAAGCGCGTTCGTCGGCGCGGCGGCGAGTTTATTATCGACACCGTGGAAGCCGTGCGCTTTGTGCCTCTGGTGAAGGGGGAGTTGGCCTGAGACTCGGAATTATCCAGGGTTATTGAGGCAAATTCAGCGTATGGTGTGGCGCGAAAGATTCGTGCCATCACGGTAAATTTTAAGTCACTGGTAGTTAACACATTCCTGGGGGATAAATGAGCGCGGGAAGCCCTAAATTCACCATCAGCCGTGTTGCGGCATTATCACTGGTTTCGCTCTGGCTGGCAGGCTGTACAAGTTCTAACAACGCGCCTGCGCCCGTCAGTTCCGTCGGCGGAAACAGCGGCTCCGGTAACACGTCCAGCGGAATGTTAATCACGCCGCCACCTAAAATGGGGACGGCTGCACCGCAGCAAACGCCACAAATTCAGCCTGTGCAACATCCTGTTACACAGCCAATGCAGGTTCAGCCAGTTGAACAACCTGTTCAGACCCAAAATGGCCGCATAGTCTATAATCGCCAGTATGGGAACATTCCGAAAGGTAGCTACACCGGTGGCAGCACCTATACCGTGAAACGCGGTGATACGCTGTTCTACATTGCGTGGATCACCGGGAACGATTTCCGTGACCTCGCGCAGCGCAACAACGTCCAGGCCCCATATGGTCTGGAAGTCGGGCAAACGCTCCAGGTGGGCAACGCGACGGGTACGCCGCTTACGCCTGGCAACACGGTTTCAGCGGCCGATGTGACGGCTCAAAATAACAGCGTTAAGCCTGCACAAAAATCCACCACGGTGGTTGCTTCACAACCTGTAATTACGTATTCTGAGGATTCAGGTGATCAGACTGCTAACAAAATGTTGCCGAATAATAAAGGGACTGCGACTGCTGTCACAGCACCGGTTACGGCACCTGTGGTTAGCTCTACTGAACCGACTGCCAGCAGTATGACCTCCAGTTCGCCGATTTCTGCATGGCGCTGGCCGACTGACGGCAAGGTTATCGAAAACTTCTCTTCCTCCGAAGGGGGAAATAAAGGGATCGATATCGCAGGGAGTAAAGGACAGGCTATCATCGCGACCGCAGATGGACGCGTTGTGTATGCCGGTAACGCTCTGCGCGGTTACGGTAATCTTATTATCATCAAACATAACGATGATTACCTGAGTGCCTACGCCCATAACGACACAATGCTGGTCCGGGAACAACAAGAAGTTAAGGCGGGGCAAAAAATCGCTACCATGGGTAGCACCGGAACCAGTTCTACACGCTTGCATTTTGAAATTCGTTACAAGGGGAAATCCGTAAACCCGCTGCAGTATTTGCCGCAGCGATAATTTGACGGGGCATGCCAGCCAGGGTGTCTCGTTCAGGGATCACGGGTAGGAGCCACCTTATGAGTCAGAATACGCTGAAAGTTCATGATTTAAATGAAGACGCGGAATTTGATGAGAACGGAGTAGAGGCTTTTGACGAAAAAGCCTTAGTAGAAGAGGAACCCAGTGATAACGATTTGGCTGAAGAAGAGCTGTTATCGCAGGGTGCCACACAGCGTGTACTGGACGCGACTCAGCTTTACCTTGGGGAGATTGGTTACTCCCCACTGCTAACGGCCGAAGAAGAAGTCTATTTCGCACGTCGTGCTTTGCGTGGTGATGTTGCCTCGCGTCGTCGCATGATTGAAAGTAACCTGCGACTGGTCGTGAAAATTGCCCGCCGTTACGGCAATCGTGGTCTGGCTCTGCTGGATCTGATTGAAGAGGGCAACTTAGGTCTCATCCGTGCAGTTGAGAAGTTTGACCCGGAACGCGGGTTCCGTTTCTCAACCTACGCGACCTGGTGGATTCGTCAGACCATCGAACGGGCTATTATGAACCAGACCCGTACGATCCGCCTGCCGATCCACATTGTCAAAGAGTTGAACGTCTATCTGCGCACCGCACGCGAGTTGTCCCATAAGCTGGACCACGAGCCAAGCGCAGAAGAAATTGCCGAACAACTCGATAAACCGGTTGATGACGTAAGCCGTATGCTGCGTCTCAACGAGCGCATTACCTCCGTTGACACCCCGCTGGGTGGCGACTCCGAAAAAGCGCTGCTGGACATCCTGGCCGATGAAAAAGATAACGGTCCGGAAGACACCACGCAGGACGATGACATGAAACAGAGCATCGTCAAATGGCTGTTCGAACTGAACGCCAAACAGCGTGAAGTGCTGGCACGTCGTTTCGGTTTACTGGGGTATGAAGCTGCGACACTGGAAGACGTCGGCCGCGAAATTGGCCTGACCCGTGAACGTGTTCGTCAGATTCAGGTTGAAGGTCTGCGCCGCCTGCGTGAAATCCTGCAGGGGCAAGGTCTGAATATCGAAGCGCTGTTCCGCGAATAAGCAACCTTTCGTCAAAAAAGGCCCGTCGTGAGACGGGCCTTTTTCTTTTGTGTTACGGCTGTGCCGCCGTTTCGTGCAGCAGACGCCACGTTATTTTGTCGCCTTCCTGACTGAGCACCGCGGTCGACCAACGCACGTTGACGGGCAGGTCTGGCCGGGTTTGCGTCTCCCGGTAGTGAAGCACTGCACCCCGTTCGCCGCTCTGGACCGTGGTTAATTCGTCAATGACAATTTTCAGCCCGGGACGGCTTCCACGCTGTTTTTCCAGAAAACTGGCCAGGCCGCGATAGTCGATCTGCACACCGCCCGGCGGGATCATCAAAAAATCGGGACGGAAACGGGCGAGCAGAGCGTCGGGATCGCCTTCACCTTTGCCTAACCAGTCTTCAAGCGCAATGTGGAGGTCGATAATGTCGTGTTCGAAAGGCGTCATGAATTCTCCTGTCGCAGCGGGTTTAGCATCTGCGTATTGTTAAGACGAAAAACGTACAGTACAGGCAGCAAGGTCATGCCTGCAGCAAAAATAAACATCCCGTGCCAGGCGGCGTGAGGTGTCAGCCACGCCTGCGCCAGGTTCAGCACCTGCGCAAGCAGCAGGGCACCGGCAAAAAAGCTCAGCTGACGATTGAGATTCCACAGCGCGCTGGCATCCGGCATCTCGTCCCGGCGCATTGTCAGAAACGCGCTGCTCTGAGCCGTACTGCTGCACAGGCTTCCTCCCGCGCCCATCAGGGTAAACGCGACGGCAGGCAACAGTGTTGACGAGCTGACGTCAATCAAAAGCAGAATACCCGCCGCCTGCAACAGGCAGCCGATGACGATCAGCGGCCGGGGGCCGATACGGTTAAAATAACGTCCCGTCGCCGTGATGGCGAGAAACGATGCCACAGACCACGGCAGCATGAGCATTCCCGTTACGGCAGGGCTCATGTTCGCCTCGTGCTGAAGATAAAACATGCCCGTGACGTTCACCCCAATAAATATGCCGGGGACGCATAAATAGACAAGCATGGAAAATCGCAAAAGCGGGTCCGCGAGCAAGGTCAGGTTTAGCAGTTTGGCCGCGTTCATCGTGGGTTTTTCGTGCTTAAGCCACAGACAGGCCAGAACAAAGGTCACAATAGCCACCGGGAGCGTGGCGAAAAAGATCCATCGCCAGCCCAGCGTCTGCACCAGCACGCCGCCGACAGCCGGGGAGCAGGCCGGGGCAAGCAACGCAACCAGCATCACCGCTGAGGAGAGTCGGGCCCGCTCGTGCGGCCTGAACTGTTGCCAGGTCAGCGCCTGTCCGACCGGGATCAGTAAGCCTCCTCCTGCGCCCTGAAGCACTCGCCAGGCGATCAGACTCTCAAGCGTTGCCGACGTGCCTGCCGCAGCAGAGGCGGCACTGAACAGAAAAAGCGAAAACAGGATGACGCGCTTTGGCCCGATGCGGCGCGTGAGCACGCTGCTGAACGGGATCACCAGCGTCAGACCGGCAATATACCCGTTACTGACCCAGGCAAGCGCAGAAGGCGTGGCAGTAAAGGCGTGAGCCATTGCCGGAAAGGCGACGCTGGCAATAAACATGTTGATCAAATCAAGAAAAAAGCCCAGCAGATAGACAACGGCAATTTTGCTGCGATACGTCATGGTGGCTCCTCCGGTGAGGTGGCGTATCGTATCGGCTTGGGAATCACGGATAAACCTGACAAAGCGCGATATACTGTCAAAAATATTTTGACAGTGTCGGGCGAGATGATGATTAACCTACAGCGGACGCAGATGTTTATCGCAGTGGCCGACACTGGCAGTTTTACGGCGGCTGCCGAGGCGATGGGGCTGACAAAAGCGGTCATCAGCTTCAATATTCGCCAGCTTGAAGATGAGCTGGGCGTTACGCTGCTGCTGCGCTCCACCCGTCGACTGACGTTAACCGAGGCGGGCGCGCTGTTTCATCAGCGCAGCGTGGCGCTTCTGAAGGACGCCGAACGGCTGCAGGATGATGTCCGCGCGAACCATGCGGGGCTCACCGGCGAACTGCGGATCACGACCACGCCTGAATATGGCGCCCGGGTCGTGGTGCCGCTGCTGGCCAGATTTAGCCAGCAGCACCCGGATCTTCGCGTACGACATGCTTCGTCGTCACTGCATGCTGATCTTATCTCGGAGCGTTTTGACGTGGCCATCCGACTTGGCACGCTTGTCGATTCACGCAACCACGCCGCACTGATTTCTCACTTTTCTATTCTCCCCGTCGCAACGCCCGAGTGGCTTGCGCGAAACCCGATCGAATCGCTTGCGCAGCTGTCGCAAGCCGACTGGATCATCCACGAGCGCCTGGCCTCGCCGCTGCGCTGGCAGATGAAAGATGCCCGTGGTGTGCCTGACATGCTGGAGATAAAAAAAGCGCCGCGTTTGTTTGCCGACAGCGCTCAGTCGCTAATGGCTTTTGCGCTCGCAGGCGGTGGCGTGGCGTTACTGCCGGAATGGCTGGTGCGCGATGCGCTTGATGCGGGAACGCTGGTGACGGTTTTACCGGGGTATAGTTTTGCGCGGCAGGGCATCTATGCGGTCTATCCTGATGCCCGGCATGTGTCAGCGAAAGTGCGCACCTTTATCGATTTTATGCGCACCAGCGTGAATTAATCGTGCATCATCTTTTTGATGAGAGCCGAGAACTGCTCCCGCTCGGCCTTGTTTAGACGGCCTAAAAAGGCCTCATCAACCTCATTGCCTACCGGCTTACAGTCTGCAAGCAGGGCCTCACCTTCTGGCGTGAGGAAGACAAAGCGACGGCGCTTATCCGCAGGGTCGTGCTCGCGTTTGACCAGCCCGCGCGCCTCCATGCGGCTGAGCATTTCCGCCAGGGTCGCTTTCGTGCTGACCGCGACTTCAGTTAATGCCACCTGTTCGATGCCTGGATGCTCGGCAATAGAGCGCATCACCGCATACTGCGGCTTGGTCAGCTCCGGTAATGCATGTTGCCACTGGGCGGTATGCTGTTGAAAAAGCTGACGTAACAGGTGGAACGCCTCTTGTCTTAGTTCCATGAACACTCCGACGGAAAAAATCTCCCTCTATGATAGCCGCTCTTGCTTTAGATTTTAACGCGGCATTTTTTAGCAATTCGTGTGATCGTATACGAACAATCTTGTCAGGAAATCGATCCGGGAGTAGTTTACTCATAATGTTCGTGTACGAACAAATTAATTGAGGTGCTGAATGAGATTAATCGTGGGAATGACGGGAGCAACGGGTGCTCCGCTGGGCGTGGCGCTGCTGCAGGCGCTGCGGGAAATGCCGGAAGTAGAGACGCATCTGGTGATGTCGAAGTGGGCAAAAACCACCATTGAACTGGAAACCCCTTACACCGCGCAGGACGTTGCTGCGCTGGCTGACGTCGTCCACAGCCCGGCTGACCAGGCCGCCACCATCTCCTCCGGTTCATTTCGTACCGACGGCATGATCGTCATTCCCTGCAGCATGAAAACGCTGGCCGGGATCCGCGCGGGCTATGCCGAAGGGCTGGTGGGCCGTGCGGCGGATGTGGTGCTGAAAGAGGGGCGCAAACTGGTGCTGGTGCCCCGTGAAACGCCGCTCAGCACCATTCATCTGGAGAATATGCTTGCGCTCTCCCGCATGGGCGTGGCGATGGTGCCGCCTATGCCTGCGTATTACAACCACCCGCAAACCGCCGATGACATTACCCAGCATATTGTGACTCGCGTGCTTGACCAGTTTGGTCTGGAGCATAAAAAGGCGCGCCGCTGGAACGGGTTGCGGGAGGCGAAACATTTTTCACAGGAGAATAAAGATGGCATTTGATGATTTGAGAAGCTTCCTGCAGGCGCTCGATGAGCAAGGGCAACTGCTGAAAATTGAGGAAGAGGTAAACGCCGAGCCGGATCTGGCGGCGGCAGCCAACGCGACCGGTCGCATCGGTGACGGCGCGCCCGCGCTGTGGTTCGACAACATTCGCGGGTTTACCGATGCCCGCGTGGTGATGAACACTATCGGCTCCTGGCAGAACCATGCCATCTCGATGGGGCTGCCTGCGAACACGCCGGTGAAAAAGCAGATCGACGAGTTTATTCGCCGCTGGGATAAATTCCCGATTGCGCCAGAGCGCCGCGCCAATCCGGCCTGGGCGCAGAATACGGTGGACGGTGAAGACATTAACCTGTTCGATATTCTGCCGCTGTTCCGTCTGAACGACGGCGACGGGGGTTTCTATCTCGATAAAGCGTGCGTCGTCTCGCGCGATCCGCTTGACCCGGATCACTTCGGCAAGCAGAACGTCGGCATCTACCGCATGGAAGTGAAGGGCAAGCGCAAGCTCGGCCTGCAGCCGGTACCGATGCACGATATCGCTCTGCATCTGCACAAAGCCGAAGAGCGCGGCGAAGACCTGCCGATTGCTATTACCCTCGGCAACGATCCGATCATTACCCTGATGGGCGCGACGCCGCTGAAATACGACCAGTCAGAGTATGAAATGGCCGGCGCGCTGCGTGAAAGCCCATATCCGATTGCTACCGCGCCGCTGACCGGCTTCGACGTGCCTTGGGGTTCTGAAGTGATCCTGGAAGGGGTGATTGAAGGCCGTAAGCGCGAAATTGAAGGTCCGTTTGGCGAGTTTACCGGGCACTACTCCGGTGGCCGTAACATGACGGTTGTGCGTATCGACAAAGTTTCTTACCGCACCAAACCGATTTTCGAATCCCTTTATCTCGGTATGCCGTGGACCGAGATTGATTATCTGATGGGGCCAGCCACCTGCGTGCCGCTCTACCAGCAGCTGAAAGCGGAGTTCCCGGAAGTGCAGGCGGTGAACGCGATGTACACCCACGGCCTGCTGGCGATTATCTCCACCAAAAAGCGTTACGGCGGTTTTGCCCGCGCGGTCGGCTTGCGCGCCATGACCACACCACACGGCCTGGGCTACGTGAAGATGGTGATCATGGTGGATGAGGATGTCGACCCGTTCAACCTCCCGCAGGTGATGTGGGCACTGTCGTCGAAGGTTAACCCGGCAGGCGATCTGGTGCAGTTGCCGAATATGTCGGTGCTGGAACTGGATCCTGGATCCAGTCCTGCGGGTATTACCGACAAACTGATTATCGATGCGACCACGCCTGTCGCACCGGATACCCGGGGCCACTATAGCCAGCCGGTACAGGATCTCCCCGAAACCAAAGCCTGGGCTGAAAAACTGACCGCGATGCTGGCTGCACGCCAATAAGGAGGAAAAGATGATTTGTCCACGTTGTGCCGATGAGCATATTGAAGTGATGGCGACGTCACCGGTGAAAGGGGTCTGGACCGTTTATCAGTGCCAGCATTGTCTGTATACCTGGCGCGATACCGAACCGTTGCGTCGTACCAGCCGCGAACATTACCCGGAAGCGTTCCGCATGACGCAGAAGGATATCGATGAGGCGCCGCAGGTGCCGACAATCCCGCCGCTGCTGTAAAAAAGCCCGGTGGCGTTGCGCTTACCGGGCGATAACATCGTGCGGTCTGTTTTGCCGGGTGGCGGCTTCGCCTTACCCGGCCTACAAAAACCGTAGGCCCGATAAGCGCAGCGCCACCGGGCAAAGATCGCAGAAAACTAAACCAGACTCTTCAGGCGATAAATCCACTCCAGCGCCTGACGTGGCGTCAGCGAATCCGGATCGAGGTTTTCCAGCGCTTCCACGGCAGGCGATGTCCCTTCCGCCGGTACCAGCAGCGACATCTGCGTTCCGTCAATCTGCGTCGCCGCCGCATTCGGTGACAGGCTTTCCAGTTCACGCAGTTTCTGACGCGCGCGTTTGATCACCTCTTTCGGTACACCAGCCAGCGCCGCAACGGCCAGACCATAGCTCTTGCTTGCCGCGCCATCCTGCACCGTGTGCATGAAGGCGATGGTGTCGCCGTGCTCCAGCGCATCAAGGTGGACGTTAGCCACCCCTTCCATTTTCTCCGGCAGTTGCGTCAGCTCGAAGTAGTGGGTGGCGAACAGCGTCATGGCCTTGATTTTATTCGCGAGGCTTTCCGCACAGGCCCATGCCAGCGACAAACCGTCATAGGTTGACGTTCCGCGTCCGACTTCGTCCATCAGCACCAGGCTGTGCTCCGTCGCGTTATGCAGAATGTTAGCCGTTTCAGTCATTTCGACCATGAAGGTTGAGCGACCACTCGCCAGATCGTCCGCAGCTCCAACACGGGTAAAGATACGGTCGATGGGGCCAATCTCCACGTTTTGCGCCGGAACGTAGCTGCCGATATAGGCAAGCAGGGCAATCAGCGCCGTCTGACGCATATAGGTACTCTTACCGCCCATGTTCGGACCGGTAATGATCAGCATTCTTCGCTGCGGCGACAGGCTCAGCGGGTTGGCGATGAACGGTTCGTTTAGCACCTGCTCGACCACCGGATGACGGCCTTCGGTAATACGAATGCCGGGCTTGTCGGTAAAGGTCGGGCAGGTGTAGTTCAGCGTTTCCGCGCGCTCTGCCAGGTTCACCAGCACGTCCAGTTCCGCCAGCGCGCTGGCGCTCAGCTGCAGGTCGGCCAGGTGCGGCATCAGCATGTCGAACAGCTCTTCATAGAGCTGTTTTTCCAGCGCCAGCGCTTTCCCTTTCGAGGTGAGGACTTTGTCTTCGTACTCTTTCAGCTCGGGAATGATATAGCGTTCAGCGTTTTTCAACGTCTGGCGGCGCACGTAGTGAATCGGCGCCAGGTGGCTCTGCCCGCGGCTGATTTGAATGTAGTAACCGTGAACCGCGTTATAACCCACTTTCAGGGTGTCGAGCCCAAGACGCTCGCGCTCGCGGATCTCCAGCTTATCAAGGTAGTCTGTCGCGCCGTCGGCCAGCGCGCGCCATTCGTCCAGTTCCTCGTTGTAGCCCGGAGCAATCACGCCGCCATCACGCACGAGAACCGGAGGCGCATCAATAATGGCGCGTTCAAGCAGCTCGCGGAGTTCGGTAAATTCACCCATGGTTTCGCGGAGTTTCTGTACCGGCGCGCTGTCAACGTCGCTCAGCTGCGCACGGAGTTCCGGTAACTGCTGGAAAGCATGACGCATCCGCGCGAGGTCGCGGGGTCGCGCCGTGCGCAGCGCCAGACGGGCCAGGATACGTTCCAGATCCCCCACCTGGCGCAGGACAGGCTGCAGCTCGGTATACCGATCCTGCAGGGCGGCAATCGTCTGCTGACGGCAAACCAGCGTTGCGGTATCGCGAATCGGCATATGCAGCCAGCGTTTCAGCATACGGCTGCCCATTGGCGTGACCGTACTGTCCAGGACCGACGCAAGCGTATTTTCTACACCTCCCGCCAGGTTCTGCGTGATCTCCAGGTTACGGCGCGTGGCGGCATCCATGATGATGCTGTCCTGCTGGCGCTCCATGGTGATAGAGCGAATGTGCGGCAGGGCAGTGCGCTGGGTATCTTTCACGTACTGCAGGAGGCAACCGGCCGCGCACAGACCGCGCGGGGCATTTTCAACGCCAAAGCCAATCAGATCGCGGGTGCCAAACTGCAGATTCAGCTGCTGGCGCGCGGTATCAATTTCGAATTCCCACAGCGGACGGCGGCGCAACCCGCGACGACCTTCAATCAGCGCCATTTCGGCGAAATCTTCGGCGTAGAGCAATTCTGCCGGGTTGGTGCGCTGCAGTTCGGCTGCCATCGTTTCACGATCGGCCGGTTCACTCAGACGAAAACGCCCGGAGCTGATGTCCAGCGTCGCGTAGCCAAACCCTTTGCCGTCCTGCCAGAGCGCGGCCAGCAGGTTATCCTGGCGCTCCTGAAGCAGGGCTTCATCACTGATGGTGCCTGGCGTGACGATGCGCACGACTTTGCGTTCCACCGGACCTTTTGAGGTCGCGGGGTCGCCGATCTGTTCGCAGATGGCGACAGATTCACCCTGATTCACCAGTTTCGCCAGGTAGTTTTCTACCGCATGGTGCGGAATGCCTGCCATCGGGATGGGCTCACCTGCTGATGCGCCACGTTTGGTCAGCGAGATGTCGAGCAGCTGCGATGCACGCTTAGCATCGTCATAAAACAGCTCGTAAAAATCGCCCATACGGTAAAACAGCAGGATTTCCGGATGCTGTGCCTTCAGCTTCAGATACTGCTGCATCATCGGCGTATGTGCGTCGAAATTGTCGAGTGTGCTCATGGAGTTATGATGTCCATTTCTTTGAATATAAACCGTTTTGAGCGGCTCAGTGGCCGTTTGTTCCTTCTATTGTCGCATGAAAAAAAGGTACGGCGCAGAAAAATGTCGTCGCTTTACGAGGCATCTTCCGACATTAACTCAATGACTATTTTTCCATGCTCAACGCCCACGCGAACCCGGGAGTGGGTGGTAAACCCTGCCTGTTCAAGCCAGTCTCCTTTTAAGCTCAGCGCCGCATGCACGCTGTAGCGCTTCGGTATCTTGGTATTGCGGTCTTCATGGCGCTTTCTGAAATATCCCACTGTTAAATGGCGATAGGGTTTGTTGATAGCAAGTTCTTGCATAGGGTCTCCCGATAACACGGATAAAAGTCATTACTGATGCCTGTATAAAATACCAGTGATTGTCGGGCGGTGCAGGGCTAAAACTGGAATCAGGCTTCAGAAAACCGCATGCAAAAACTGAAATTCTGCATTGAAAGGTGTATTATTTTTGCACTTTATTGTTCGGTAAGTCGCTATGTCCGGTAAACGAATTTCACGCGAAAAAGAGACCATCGCGAAAATGATCGCGCTGTATCAGAAGCAGTGTCCTCAGGCCTCTGCGGAAGAGGGGCACTATCAGGCGCTAAATGCCTATGCCGATAAGCGCCTGGATAAATGCGTTTTCGGGGAGGAAAAGCCCGCCTGTAAACAGTGTCCGGTCCACTGCTACCAGCCTGCCAAACGCGAAGAGATGAAGCAAATTATGCGCTGGGCAGGCCCGCGAATGCTCTGGCGTCACCCCATTCTGACCGTCCGTCATCTGATGGATGATCGTCGTCCCGTACCGGAACTGCCGGAAAAGTATCGTCCGAAAAAGTGACCGGTTCAGCTTCTGAGCGGGCGGCAAATCAGGTTCATGGCCAGCGCGCTGCAGAGCGGAAAGAGGGCCAGCAGCAGCCAGGGGAGCATCGCCTGCGTGGAGGGCACCAGGGCGCGATCCAACAGACTGCCAAACAGCAAATTCCCCGTCAGGACCGCGACTCCGCCAGCGGTGGCGAGTGCGCCATAGTGCGCCCCCAGCGTGGACTCTTCGGCAAACCTTGGGATCAGATCCTTTGCCGAGGGTACCAGCAGCATCTGCCCCAGCGTCAACAGCGTCACGAAACAGACCGACGGCAGCAGGCGCAGCCAGCCCTCTGGCGGTGCCGTCGACGCAAACATTGCCACACTTGCAAAGGCGGCGGAGAGCAGCAAAAAGCCCACCGGCAGGATCCTCACCGCGCCCACGCGGCGGGCGAAACGCGCCAGCGGCAGCTGTAACGCCACGATCAGGACAGAGGCCAGCATAAAAAGCGGGCCGAGATCTTTCTCGTTACCGCCGGAACGCTGGATCTCTACCGGCAGCGCCAGATAGAGTTGGTTATAGCTCAAAAGCCACGAGCTATAGGCAATAATAAAGGCGACAAAGCGGGGCTGGCGGAACGTCGTCCACCAGGGAACGAGCTTCAGCGTCCGCGAGGCGTGGCGTGACGCGGGCAGGCAAAAGTAGAGCACCACCAGCGCAACGATAAAGACCCCTGCTCCCGCCAGCGCTACCTGGCGAAAGCCCAGGCCGGTGAGCAGGGCGCCGGCAACCGGGCCCAGTACCGCACCGAGTTCCCCGCAGACCGCAAAGAGCGCGAACCACTCCGCCCGGCTTCGTTTACCTTTCGCCTCGCTGTGCGTGCCCGCTTTCGCCAGCAATGCTTCAATCGACGGAGAAAACAGCGCGCCGCCCACGCCTGTCAGACACGCGCCCAGAATAATCGGCCACAGCGATCCTCCGAACGCCAGCAGCAGATACCCCGCAACGCGAACAATACAGCCGCTCAGGATAACAACTTTCGCGCCAAACCTGTCCGAGAGCGCACCGCCGACGATAAACATCCCCTGCTGAGAGAAGGTGCGCAGGCCGAGGATCAGCCCGATCAGCCCGCCGGAGAGCAGCATGTCGTCGCGCAGGAATATCGCCAGGAAGGGAACAACGGCGTAAAAGCCAATGTTAAAAACAAACTGGCTACCCAGTAAGACGGGCGGCCAGAGCGTGGTGGCAGGGCGAAGGGGCATCGTTGTTCACTCGCCCCTAAACGATAAAGTGAATGTGCTTTTTGCCATGGAACGGTGAGATCTCAATTTTGGTTTTGACCCGGAAGACGTCCCAGAGCAGCGACTCGGACAGGATGTCCTGCGGTGTTCCCGTCGCCACAATGTGCCCTTTCTGCATCACAATCAGCGAGTCGCAGAACATCGAAGCGTGGTTGAGATCGTGGATGGCGACAATGCTGGTGACCGGTAATTCACTGACCAACTGCATCAGTTGCATCTGATGATGAATGTCCAGGTGGTTGGTCGGTTCATCCAGCAGGATTTCCGTCGGGGTCTGGGCCAGCGCGCGGGCAATGTGGACGCGCTGACGCTCGCCGCCGGAGAGGCTCAGCCAGCCCTGGTCGCTTTTATCCAGCATATCCACGCGCTGTAGAGCGGCGGTGACGGTCTCGTCATCGTGCGTGCTCCAGTTGGAAAAGGCGGAGTGGTGCGGAATACGTCCAAGTTTCACCACGTCGCGCACGCGCATATTGGCGTCAGTCATGCCGTGCTGTTCCACGAAGGCGACCCGGCGGGCAAGCTGTTTTTTGGCGATGCGGGTAATGTCCTGTCCGTCCAGGGTGACGCAGCCAGCATCCGGGCGACGCAGCCCCGCGAGGATACGTAAAAGAGACGATTTACCGCAGCCGTTAGGGCCAAGCAGTCCTACCGTTTCGCCCCGTGACACCTTCAGCGAGACGTCATTAACGATGACTTTCTTGCCGACCTTCCAGGTAATATTTTCCGCACAGATGCTCATCACTTATTCCTTGAACGGTAGATAATCACGGCAAAGAAGGGGACGCCAACCAGCGCGGTGACCACGCCGACAGGCAGGCTTTGCGGTGCTATCAGCATGCGTGAGGCAATGTCTGCCAGCACCATCAGGATCGCGCCTGCCAGCGCGCTGGCAATAAGCAGCGTGCGGTGCAGCGGCCCGAACAGGAAACGCATCACGTGCGGCACCACCAGCCCGACAAAGCCGATTGACCCCGCCATGCTGACGATGGTTGCGGTAATCAGCGCGGTGGTGGTAAAGAGCGCCAGGCGCACCCAGGGAACGGCAATGCCCAGCGACGCGGCGGCGTCGTCACCGAACGTAAAGGCATCCAGCGCCCGGGAATAGTAGAGGCAAATGGCTAACCCAATCAGCACCACGACCAGTGCCAGCTGGAATTCAGGCCAGCGTACGCCGCTGAAGCTGCCCAGCAGCCAGAACATCACGTCGCGCGCCTGCTGGGCGCTGGCGGAGGTGCTGATGGTGTAGGCGGTAATGGCGTTGAAAAGCTGCGAGGCGGCGACGCCTGCCAGAATAGTACGTTCATTCCCGCCGCGCGCGCCGTTCGTCAGAAACGCGACAAACGCAAACGCGGCGAATGCCCCGGCGAATGCCCCGGCAGAAAGGGAGACCGCACCGGTGCCGATCCCCAATACGACAACAGAAACCGCCCCGGTCGACGCGCCCGCGGACACGCCGAGCACGTAGGGTTCCGCCAGCGCGTTCTTCAGCAAACTCTGCAATACGGCACCGCAGATGGCCAGCCCCGCGCCGCAGCAGGCCGCCACCAGCGCGCGGCTCAGGCGAAAGTCCCAGATGACGCTTTCATAGATGCGAGTGAGCGGAACCTCGGTGAGCCCCATTTTATTGCTGATGGCGTAAAACACGTTATCCAGCGGGATGGACAGCTCGCCGACGCTGACGCTCAGGGCGATCACCAGAAATAGCAGTACCAGGGCGAGCAAAGCCGAGGTCGTCAGAACCAGGCTCTGCCGGGCCTGAAGAACGGCGATTGTCATCAGTTCAGCCCCAGCTTTCTGAGCTGTTCGCCGACCTGCTCAGCCCCGTAAATCGTGCGAATCGTCGGGTTCATGGCCTGGCCGTCCATCACCACGATGTGGCCTTTTTTCACGGCGTCCAGCTGGCTGACGGCCGGATCGCTCTTCAGGAATTTGATTTTTTCTTCCGCGTTATCCAGCGCCCAGCGGTTGCGGTCCAGGCTGGAGACCACAATCACATCCGGATTGGCGGCAATAATGCTCTCCCAGCCCACGGTTGGCCATTCGGTCTCGGAGGTGATGGCGTTATGCCCGCCCATCAGGCTCGCAATAAACCCGGAGGGGCTATTTTTACCGCCTACGTAGGCGTCCGCAGAGGGGGATGAGCTGGAGAACCAGAAGACAAACGAGAGGTCTTTTTTGTTCTTGCCGAATTCCTTACGCAGGTCGGCCTCACGTTTTTTGAAATCGGCAATCACGGCCTGACCGCGGTCTTCAACGTTAAAGATTTTGGCGAAATCCTCAATCTCCTGATAGAGATACGTCATATCCCACAGTTTCTGGCGGCTGCCGTACATATCGCCCGTGGCTTTTTTGGTCGCGCACATGCCCGGGGACACGTAGCTGTTCACGCCCAGGGTCATCAGATCGTCGCGTTTTGCGACCTTGCTTTCCGGCCCCAGCAACAGCGGCGTTTGGGCGGGGACAAAGTCGGGATTTTGCGCAAGCACGGATTCAAGGGTAGGGATTTCAACCGTCAGGGTTTTGATTTTTGCGTTCTGTTCCGCGAGCTGCGGCAACACTTTCGTCGGCCAGAAGGCGCTGGCCTTCACCTTATCTTCCAGCCCCAGCAGGAGCAAGATTTCGACGGTATTCTGACCCAGGGCCACGACGCGTTCCGGCGCTTTGGTGAATGTCTCTTTATAGCCACAGTTTTCAATGGTCAGAGGATATGTGGTTGCCAGAGCAGAACTGACCGACGCAACCGCCAGGCCTAACGCGCAGATGACCTTCTTCATGAAACGCTACCCTTGATTAATATTATTATTGATGCAAATGAAACTCATTATTAAGGCGGAATTTTATACAGAGGAAACGATTTTGTGTCAATGAGGGACAATTGCGCAGGGTAACGAAAGGCGGTGTCAGAGCAACACCGCCGGATTGGGGGGCTTAAACCAGGCTCTCTTTATCGATCCCGAGACGTTTCATGCGCGACAGCAGGGTAGTACGTTTTAACCCTAAACGCTGGGCGGCACCTTTCGGCCCGGCGACCACGCCGTTGGTCTCTTTGAGTACGCGCATAATGAGCTGATATTCATCTTCTCCCTCTTTCGCTGTCTCGGCGGCGGGCACGCTCACGTCAGGTAGCGTCACTTCAGGCAGTGAGAGCTGCAGGACATTTCCGCGCGTCAGCAGCACCGCACGCTCGATGACGTTTTCCAGCTCGCGCACGTTGCCGGGCCACTCCATCGAGGAAAGGGTACGTAACGTCTCGGCAGGAATGCTGTCGATATTTCTACCCATCCGACGCGCGATCTTGGCGGTAAACGCTTTGACCAGCAGGGGAATATCTTCCGGGCGCTCGCGCAATGGCGGCAGGAAGATCGGGAACACGTTCAGGCGATAGTAGAGATCGCTGCGAAACTCGCGGTCGGCGACCATCTTTTTCAGGTCGCGGTTGGTCGCGGCAATCAGCCGCACGTCAGTCTGGATAAGCTTGTTGCTGCCAAGACGTTCAAACTCTTGCTCCTGCAGGACGCGCAGCAGTTTCGGCTGTAGCTCCAGCGGCATATCGCCCACTTCGTCGAGGAACAGCGAGCTTTTGTCCGCCAGCTCAAACCGGCCCAGCCGCTGGCTGCTTGCCCCGGTAAAGGCACCTCGTTCGTGGCCGAACAGGTCGCTTTCCAGAAGCCCTGCGGGCATCGCGGCGCAGTTCATCTTCACCATCCGACGGCTGTTGCGGTTACTCAGGTTGTGGATGGCGCGGGCAATCAGCTCTTTACCCGTACCGGTTTCGCCCAGAATCAGTACCGTGCTGTCGCTTTGCGCCACCATCTCAACCTGCTTGAGCACGTTGTACATGGCGTCGCTACGTCCGATGATTTCACCAAACTCGCTGTCCACGTTGTTGAGCTGTTCGGTCAGGGCCAGGTTCTCATCCACCAGCCGCTCCTTCAGACGATGAATTTCCTGATAGGCGAGGGCGTTATCCAGGGCGATGGAAATACGCTCGGCGATCTGTCGCAGCAGCTTCAGGTTGGCGGTGGTAAAGACGCCTTCCTCGCACTGCGCCAGCTTAAGCACGCCCAGCATGGTGTTGCCGGACATCAGCGGCAGCAGGCACAGGGTCTGAATTTTATTGCCCCAGGTGTTAAACAGCATCCGCTCGTACGGTGCCACCGGATCCTGTTCGTTGAGGTTGATCAGGAGGATCTCTTTGCTTTTGAAGACCCGTTCCGAAAGGGTCCCCGCTTCATCCACTTCACTCTGCTCGTGTGCCGGGTTGGCTTCATCGAGATAATGCGTAGAGTAGATGTTCAGCTTGCCCTTGCGATGGCCGCGAAGCGCGATGCTGATGGCATCGATTTTGAAATAGTGATGGATCTCTTTCGACACTTCGCTGACCAGCTCGTCCATATCGAGCCGTGACAGTACGGCGTTGGTGATGGCGACCAGAATGCGGAAGTTGTCGCGTTCGCGGCTCAGCAGGTCGTAATCCACATTATTGGTCACGCGGCTTTGGATCTGCTCCGCGACGACGGCCACAATCTGGGTAAAGGTATGCAGGCGCTCGTATTCCGCCTCCCGCCACGGCTGGTCGGTCGTGCGGATAAACTCACAGCCGCCAAAAATCTGACCCTCTGCTGCCAGCGGCAGCATGCAGTAATGCCCGAACGGCTGATAGAGGTTACTCTCCGCGAGCCGCGGCCACGCCTGCCGGAACTCCTTAAAGTTACAGTGCAGCACTTCAGGTCGGGAGAGAATGCGGCGCACCGGGCCATGCGCGAGATACGTTTCGTCTTCGTATTCAAACGTTTTGCCATTGTCACGCGTTGAGTAGTAGCTCGCGCGGTGCGTTCCGCTATGCCACAGTACAATCGCGGCGCTGTCGGCCAGCGCCGACTGCCTGACCAGCCGCGTCAGGGCATCGCTCAGCGCACCGAGATCGGGCTGCTGTAAAAGTGTGCGCGTAATGTCAAACAGGCCCTGCTGTCCAAGATCGCTCATCGGTGTATACGGCATAGTGCTTTCCAGTAGAAACGAGCAAAAAATCCATGCTGGTCGCTTGTGGCGCGGCCTAGCAAATACGGGGTAAGGGTTCAGCGTGCGGCAGATCCAGCGTGCGCTTCACGCCATAAAGTCCGGTCAGGCGCACCCCTTTGCGCTCAACCACTTCACCAATTATTGCCGCCTCTTTTCCTGACGGATGAGCCTGCAGCTGTTCAAGAACGGCTTGTGCCGCGGCCCGTTCAACGCCAATCACCAGCTTGCCTTCGTTTGCAAAGTTGAGCGGGTCCAGCCCCAGCAGTTCGCAAAGCCCACGAACGGCGGGCTTAACGGGCAGGCTGCGCTCGGTGAGTTCAATCCCGCATCCGCAGCTTGCCGCAAGCTCATGGACCACGGCGTTGACACCGCCTCGCGTGGCATCCCGCAGGGCCTTCACGCCGGGAAAACCGCGCAGCGTCTGAATCAGCGGGGTGAGTACCGCGCAGTCGCTGCGCAGTTCGCCGTCCAGCCCCAGGCCTTCGCGCAGGTTCAGGATGGTCGCCCCGTGGCAGCCCAGCGTGCCGGTCACGATCAGCACGTCGCCCGCGCTGAGGCGCTGCGCACCCCAGTGAATATCGGCGGGGATCGCCCCCATGCCGGCGGTGTTGATAAACAGCTTGTCGGCCGCGCCGCGCTGCACCACTTTTGTGTCGCCGGTGACGATAGCTATCCCCGCCTCGCGCGCGGTCTGCGCCATGCTGTTGACTACGGCCGTGAGCGTCTCCATCGGTAATCCCTCTTCAAGGATAAACCCGCAGGAGAGGTAGCGCGGGAGGGCGCCGCTGACGGCGACGTCGTTCGCCGTGCCGCAGACGGCGAGCTTGCCGATATCGCCGCCCGGGAAGAACAGCGGATCAATGACGTAGCTGTCGGTGGAGAAGGCCAGCCTGTCGCCCTGGGCGGTGAGGGTGGCGAGGTCAATGCGCGCCTGGTCTTCCTGTTCGGCGAGCCAGGGGTTGTTAAAAGCCTCCATAAACAGCCGGTTAATCAGCTGCTGCATCGCCTGTCCGCCGCTGCCGTGCGCCATTTCAACCGTATTCATGCTTCACTCTCCTGGTTGCGATACTGATACCACGCGGCACACGCCCCTTCGGAGGAGACCATCAGCGCCCCAAACGCCGTTTGCGGATTACAGGTATTGCCAAATAACGGACACTGATGCGGTTTGCATTTGCCGGTGAGCACCTCGCCACAGCGTGCCCGGGGATCGTCGCAAACCTGCTGCGGCTGCGGGCGGAAATGCGCTTCGGCGTCGAACGCGCGATAGGCTGGCGCCAGGCGCACGCCGGATTCAGCAATCAGCCCCAGGCCTCGCCATTCGCTGTCGCCCTCAACGCTAAACACGTCGGCTATCGCCTGCTGCGCTCGTTCATTTCCCGCATCCGGCACCACGCGGCGGTACTGATTTTCCACGGTACTCAGGGCCGCTATTTTCTGCTCAACCAGCATGGTGACACCTTGCAGTAGATCAAGTGGTTCGAAACCAGCCACCACTAACGGACGATTGTACTGTTCAGCGATAAAACCGTAGGCGTCTGTGCCAATCACCATGCTGACGTGGCCCGGTGCCAGAAAGGCGTCAATGCCGTTGCCTGGCTCTTCCAGCAGGCTGCGCAGGGTGGGGATGAGCGTAATGTGCTGGCAGAAGAAGAAAAAGTTATCGACGCCGCGCGCTTTCGCCTGCTGCAACGTGATGGCGGTGGCGGGCATGGTGGTTTCAAACCCCAGGCCAAAAAACACCACCTTGCGCGCGGGGTTATCCGCTGCCAGCGTCAGGGCATCCATCGGCGAATAGACGATCCGGATGTCTGCGCCGCGCGCTTTCGCCTGCAGCAGCGAACCATTTTTCCCCGGCACGCGCATCGCGTCGCCAAAGGTGCAGAAAATGACGTCGGGCTGGCTGGCAATTTCAATACAGCTGTCGATGCGCCCCATCGGCAGCACGCAGACCGGGCAGCCGGGGCCGTGGATAAACTCAATGTTCTCCGGCAGCAGCTGGTCGAGGCCAAATTTGAAGATCGCGTGCGTGTGCCCGCCGCACACCTCCATGATCCGCAGCGGCCTTTCTTTCGTGTAGTCCAGCCGCGCTGCGCGCGTTTTCAGGAGGCCGATAAGCTGCAGCACCTGCTCCGGCGCTCGGTATTCATCAACGTAACGCATGATTACCGCTCCTCGCCGTACAGCAGCGCGCCCACGTCAGGCTCTACGTCGAACATATTTTGCAGGGCGTCGAGCGTGTCGCGGGCTTCCGCTTCGTTAATCACGCTCATGGCAAACCCCACGTGGACCAGCACCCACTGTCCGAGACGCGAAGCGCCGCTTTCATCGGTGCTGCCCACCAGCGTCAGGTCGACGTCGCGCAGGATGCCGCAAACCTCGACTTTGGCCTGATTACCGTCGATGGCGTGAATTTGTCCCGGTACGCCTATGCACATCGTTCGCTCTCCAGCCAGTGTAGCCAGCCGTCCATGCCGTCGCCGCGCGTGGCGGAGACCAGCAGGATCTCAATCTCCGGGTTCACCTCGCGGGCATACGCCAGGCACTTATCCACGTCGAAATTCAGGTACGGCAGCAGGTCGACTTTGTTCAGCAGCATGATGGACGCGGCAGCAAACATGTGCGGGTACTTCAGCGGCTTGTCTTCGCCTTCGGTCACTGAAAGCACCGCCACCTTGTGTCGTTCGCCGAGGTCGAAGCTCGCCGGGCAGACGAGGTTGCCAACGTTTTCAATAAACAGGATGCCGTTATCTGCCAGCGGCAGGCGCGGGGCGGCGTCGGCAATCATCTGCGCATCCAGGTGGCAGCCTTTGCCGGTGTTGACCTGAATCGCCGGGGTGCCGGTTTCGCGAATGCGCGCCGCGTCGTTAACGGTTTGCTGGTCGCCTTCGATCACCGCACAGGAGACGCGCCCGTTCAGGCGCTTGAGCGTTTCGGTCAGCAGCGTGGTTTTACCGGAACCAGGGCTGGAGACCAGGTTCAGCACCAGCTGTTTGCGGGTGGCAAAGCGGGCGCGGTTGCGGGCGGCGAGCTGGTTATTTTTGTCCAGCACGTTGATTTCCACCTCCAGCATCTGGCGCTGGCTCATGCCCGGCGCGTGGGTGCCCGCTTCGCCGTGGCCGTAATGCAGGTCGCCCGCATCGGAGCGTTGCGGCGCAAAGGTAATGCCGGTCAGGGCTGCCGCAGGGCGTGGGGCGGGTGAAAAGGGCGCGGAGCGAAACGCGGAGTGGGGGCGGTGTTCATCCCCTTCTATATACAGGTTGCCTTCGGCGCAACCGCAGGTACTACACATACTTTACTCCTTCTCGATTTCGAGGCGTTGGATCTGCATGCCGTCATCCGCCACGATGCGCAGACCGCTGCTCTGACACTGCGGGCAGCGCTGTACCTTCGATGACAGCAGGGTGACGTACTGCTGACACTGCTCGCACCAGCACTCCGCCTGCTGTTCTTCAATATGCAGTTCGCAGCCTTCCGCCAGCGTGCCGCGGCAGACCAGCTCAAAACAGAAGGTCAGGGCGCTGGTCTCGACGCAGGAAAACGCTCCGACCTTCAGCCAGACGCCGGTGACGCGCTTCGCGTGGTTTTGCACTGCCTGCTGTTCGATAAGTTCCAGAGCCCGCTGGCAGAGGGTGATTTCGTGCATGACGCCTCCTCAATGAATTGCCCCGGTAATGCAATAACAGTGCCAGCTTGATTTTTGTTAAGGCGTGACGATGTCAACGCTGTCGAAATGACACGTCGACACCGCGGTGTTGACAGCGGTTTTTCAGTTTAATCCCTTTAAAATCAGAAAAATAAAAACTGGCATGGAATCTGCTTAACAGCCGCTATCTCCATTAAACGGATACCTTCTATGACTATTTGGGAAATCAGCGAAAAAGCAGATTACATCGCGCAGCGTCATCAACAGTTACAGGACCAGTGGCACCTTTACTGCAACTCGCTGGTTCAGGGCATTACCTTGTCGAAAGCGCGTCTTCACCACGCGATGAGCTGCGCGGCGCAGGGGGATATGCGCTTTGTCCTCTTCGGCCATTTCACCATCAACGTGACCCTGGCGGATAACTTCAACAGCCACACCATTGAGTACTACCTCGAGACAAAAGACGGTGAAAAACAGTGTATTGCGAAGGCGCAGCTGATGGCCGACGGCATGGTGGACGGCCACGTCAGCAACCGCGATCGCCAGCAGGTGCTGGAGCACTATCTGGAAAAAATCGCGCCGGTTTATAACGGCCTGTACGCCGCCGTTGAGCACGATCTTCCGGTCAACCTGAAGCAGCTGATGGACGGAAATGCCTCAGCGAACGTGGCCTGACCCATGCGTGTCGAGAAGTGTCGACAAGACAGCTTTTCGACAAAAATGACTATCACCAGAGGATAACCCGGTGAACCGTTTTGTAATTGCTGACTCGACGGTCTGCATTGGCTGTCGAACCTGTGAGGCGGCGTGTTCGGAAACGCATCGCCTGCATGGGCTGCAGTCCATGCCGCGCCTGCACGTCATGCGTAATGAAAAAGAGTCTGCCCCGCAGCTCTGCCATCACTGTGAAGATGCCCCGTGCGCGGGTGTCTGTCCTGTAAATGCCATCACCCGCGTGGATGGCGCAGTCCAGTTGAACGAAAGCCTGTGCGTAAGCTGCAAGCTGTGCGGCATTGCCTGCCCGTTCGGCGCGATTGAATTTTCCGGCAGCCGCCCGCTGCATATTCCGGCCAATGCCAACTCGCCTAAAGCCCCGCCCGCGCCGCCGGCGCCTGCACGCGTCAGCACGCTGCTGGACTGGGTGCCCGGCATCCGTGCCGTGGCGGTGAAGTGCGACCTGTGCAGCTTCGATGAACAGGGCCCGGCCTGCGTACGGACCTGTCCGACGAAAGCGCTGATTCTGGTTAACATTCGCGACATCGCCCGTACCAGCAAGCGCAAGCGCGAGCTGACCATCAACAGTGATTTTGGCGACCTTTCTCTGCTACAGGCGCTTAACGAGGGGGCGAAATGAACGCGGCCATGATGATTACCGGCGCGGTAGCCTGTTTTATTGCCGCAGCTATTCTGGCGCCGATCTTCTCCTTCCATAAAACCCTGAGCGGCGGAGTTGCCGGGATCGGCGGGGCGGCAGGTAGCCTGTTGACGCTGGCGGCAGGCGGCGTTGTTCTGCTCGGCGGACAATCCGTTGACACCCTCATACCGCTGGTTCGCCACACCGTTGAGATTACGCCGCTGAACGCCCTCTGGCTGGTGACGTTTGGCCTGTGCGGGCTGTTTATCAGCCTGTTCAATATCGAGTGGCATCGCCACCCGCACGCTAAAGCCAACGGCCTGCTGGTGAACCTGCTGATGGCGACGGCGGTCTGTACCGTTACCGCCAGCAACCTCGGCGCGCTGGTGGTGATGGCGGAGATCATGGCGCTCTGCGGCGTGTTCCTGACGGGCTGTAGCGCCTCCGGGAAATTATGGTTTGCGCTGGGACGCCTCGGGACGCTGCTGCTGGCGCTGGCCTGCTGGCTGGTGTGGCAGCGCTTCGGCACGCTGGACTTCGCTGCGCTTAACGGGCATCCGCTGGGGAATGACGTCTGGCTGCTGGGCGTGCTCGGCTTTGGCCTGCTCGCCGGCATCATCCCGCTGCACGGCTGGGTGCCGCAGGCGCATGCGAATGCTTCCGCGCCCGCCGCCGCGCTGTTTTCTGTGGTGGTGATGAAGGTCGGTCTGTTTGGGATCCTGGCGATTACGCTGACCGGCGGACAACCGCCGCTGTGGTGGGGCGTGGTGCTGTTGATTGCGGGCATGATCACCGCCTTCGTCGGTGGCCTGTACGCGCTGATGGAGCACAATATCCAGCGTCTTCTGGCGTACCACACGCTGGAGAATATCGGCATCATTCTGCTCGGCATTGGCGCGGGCGTGACCGGGCTGGCGCTGAATCAACCGGCGCTGATTGCGGCTGGTTTTATCGGCGGTCTTTATCACCTGATCAACCACAGCCTGTTTAAAAGCACCCTGTTCCTCGGGGCGGGCAGCGTCTGGTTCCGCACCGGCCATCGGGATATCGAAAAGCTCGGTGGGATTGGCAAAAAGATGCCGGTGATTTCACTGGCGATGCTGGTCGGGCTGATGGCGATGGCCGCGCTGCCGCCGCTGAACGGCTTTGCCGGGGAGTGGGTGATCTATCAGTCCTTCTTCGCCCTCGGTCAGAGCGAGGCGTTTATCGCCCGTCTGCTGGGGCCGCTGCTGGCGGTCGGTCTGGCGATTACCGGGGCGCTGGCGGTGATGTGCATGGCGAAAGTTTATGGCGTGACCTTCCTCGGCGCACCGCGTACGCGTGAGGCTGAGAACGCCTGCTGCGCACCGCTACTGATGGGCGTAAGCGTGGTCGCGCTGGCGCTGTGCTGCATCGCGGGCGGCGTCGCCGCACCGTGGCTGCTGCCACTGCTGGGCAATGCCATTCCGCTGCCGCTGACCGCGGCGAACACCACCGTTTCCCAGCCCATGATCGCGCTGCTGCTGATAGGCGCACCGCTGCTGCCGCTGGTGCTGATGCTGTTCTTCAAACGCGACCGGCTCACCTCCCGCTCGCGCGGTGCAGCATGGGCCTGCGGCTACGAACACGAACAGTCGATGGTCATCACCGCCCACGGTTTCGCTATGCCGGTGAAAGAGAACTTTGCCGCCGTGCTGAAGCTGCGCCACTGGCTGAATCCGGTGCGCTGGGTACCCGGCTGGCAGAGCGCTGCCGCACCCGCGCTGTTTCGCCGTCTGGCAGTTATCGAGCTGGCGGTGCTGGTGATCGTTGTGATTTCACGAGGAGCCTGACATGAGTCTGTTACTGGCAATTCTTCAGGCGCTGGTGCTGTTTGCCGCCGCGCCGCTGCTGTCGGGCATCACGCGCGTGGCGCGCGCCCGGATGCACAACCGTCGCGGGCCTGGCGTACTCCAGGAGTATCGCGATCTCTTCAAGCTGCTTTCTCGCCAGAGCGTGGCGCCGGATGCCGCAGGCTGGGTCTTCCGCCTGACGCCGTTCGTGATGGTGGGCGTGATGCTCACCATCGCCACCGCGCTGCCGGTGGTGACGGTGGCTTCGCCGCTGCCGGCGCTCGGGGATCTGATTACGCTGATCTACCTGTTTGCCATCGCCCGCTTCTTCTTTGCGATTGCGGGTCTCGACACCGGGAGCCCGTTTACCGGCATCGGCGCCAGTCGCGAGGCGATGCTCGGCGTGCTGGTTGAGCCGATCCTGCTGCTGGGGCTGTGGGTCGCCGCGCAGGTTGCGGGTTCCACGCACATCAGCTTTATCACCCACACCGTGTACCACTGGCCGGTTGCCCGCTCCCTTCCGCTGGTGCTGGCGCTGTGCGCCTGCGCGTTTGCCACCTTTATCGAGATGGGCAAACTGCCGTTCGATCTGGCCGAAGCCGAGCAGGAACTGCAGGAAGGACCGCTCACCGAGTACAGCGGCTACGGCTTTGCGGTGCTGAAGTGGGGCATCAGCCTTAAACAGCTGGTGGTGCTGCAGATGTTTGTCGGCGTCTTCTTCCCGTGGGGGCAGATGACGCACTTCTCCGCGGGCGGTCTGCTGCTGGCCGTCGTGGTTGCCGCCCTCAAGCTGCTGGTCGGCGTGCTGGTCATTGCCCTGTTCGAAAACAGCATGGCGCGTCTGCGTTTTGTGGAAACGTCACGCATTACCTGGGCCGGTTTTGGTTTTGCATTTTTAGCGTTCGTCTCCTTGCTGGTGGCGTGATTAAAGAGAGTGTTTATGTCTGAAGAAAAGAAAGGTCAGCAGTATCTCGCCGCATTGCATCAGGCTTTCCCCTGCGTGGTGCTGGAGGAGTCCTGGCAAACCAAAGACCAGATCACCGTCACCGTAAAGGTGAACTATCTGCCAGAAGTGGTGGAGTTTCTCTACTACCGGCAGGGCGGCTGGCTGTCGGTGCTGTTCGGTAACGACGAGCGCCAGCTGTGCGGCAATTACGCGGTGTACTACGTGATGTCGATGGAGCAGGGCGAGAAGTGCTGGATCACCGTGCGCGTCGAGGTCGACCCGAATAAACCGGAATACCCGTCCGTCACGCCGCGCGTGCCCGCTGCCGTCTGGGGCGAGCGTGAAGTGCGCGACATGTATGGCCTGGTGCCGGTTGGCCTGCCGGATGAACGCCGTCTGGTGCTGCCGGACGACTGGCCGGACGAACTCTATCCGCTGCGCAAAGACAGCATGGACTACCGCCAGCGTCCGGCCCCGACCACCGACAGTGAAACCTACGAATTCATCAACGAGCTGGGCAGCAAGAAGAATAACGTGGTGCCGATCGGCCCGCTGCACGTCACTTCCGACGAGCCGGGCCACTTCCGCCTGTTCGTCGACGGCGAAAACATTATCGACGCCGACTACCGCCTGTTCTACGTCCACCGCGGCATGGAAAAGCTGGCGGAAACCCGCATGGGCTACAACGAAGTCACGTTTCTTTCTGACCGCGTCTGCGGCATCTGCGGCTTCGCCCACAGCACCGCCTACACCACCTCGGTGGAGAACGGCATGGGGATCGTGGTGCCGGAACGCGCGCAGATGATCCGCGCCATTCTGCTGGAGGTGGAGCGCCTGCACTCGCACCTGCTGAACCTCGGGCTGGCCTGCCACTTCGTCGGGTTTGACTCCGGGTTTATGCAGTTCTTCCGCGTGCGTGAAGCGTCGATGAAGATGGCGGAGATCCTCACAGGGGCGCGCAAAACCTACGGTCTGAACCTGATCGGCGGGATCCGCCGCGACCTGCTGAAGGATGACATGATCCAGACCCGCCAGCTGGCGCAGCAGATGCGCCGCGACGTGCAGGAGCTGGTGGACATGCTGCTCAGCACGCCCAACATCGAGCAGCGCACCGTCGGCATTGGCCGCCTCGATCCGGAGATCGCCCGCGATTTCAGTAACGTCGGCCCGATGGTGCGCGCCAGCGGGCACGCCCGCGACACGCGTGCCGATCACCCGTTCGTCGGCTACGGCCTGCTGCCGATGACCGTGCACAGCGAGCAGGGCTGCGACGTCATCTCCCGCCTGAAGGTGCGCATCAACGAGGTGTTCACCGCGCTGAATATGATCGACTTTGGTCTGGACAACCTGCCGGGTGGCCCGCTGATGGTGGAGGGCTTCACCTACATTCCAAACCGCTTTGCCCTCGGGTTTGCCGAAGCGCCGCGCGGGGACGATATTCACTGGAGCATGACCGGCGACAACCAGAAGCTCTACCGCTGGCGCTGCCGTGCGGCGACCTACGCCAACTGGCCAACCTTGCGCTACATGCTGCGCGGTAACACCGTGTCTGATGCGCCGCTGATCATCGGCAGCCTCGACCCGTGCTACTCCTGCACCGACCGCATGACCGTCGTGGACGTGCGCAAGAAGAAAAGCCAGGTGGTGCCGTACAAAGAGCTTGAGCGCTACAGCATCGAGCGTAAGAACTCGCCGCTGAAATAAGGATTCGTCATGTTTACCTTTATCAAAAAAGTGATCAAAACCGGCACGCAGACCAGCCGCTATCCGCTGGAGCCGATGCCGGTCGACAAAAACTTTCGCGGCAAGCCGGAACACAACCCGCAGCAGTGCATCGGCTGCGCGGCCTGCGTCAACGCCTGTCCGTCGAACGCCTTAACGGTGGAAACGGATCTCAAAACCGGCGAGCTGGCCTGGCAGTTTAACCTCGGGCGCTGCATCTTCTGCGGCCGCTGCGAAGAGGTCTGCCCGACGGTCGCCATCCGCCTGTCGCAGGAGTACGAGTTGGCGGTGTGGAAGAAAGAGGATTTCCTGCAGCAGTCGCGCTTTGACCTGTGCCACTGCCGCGTCTGCCAGCGCCCGTTCGCCGTGCAAAAAGAGATCGACTACGCCATCGCGCTGCTGCAGCACAATGGCGACGCCCGCGCGGAGCATCACCGTGAAAGCTTTGAAACCTGCCCGGCGTGCAAGCGACAGAAGTGCCTGCTGCCGTCCGACCGCATTGATATCACCCGCCACATGAGAGAGGCCAGCTGATGGAAAATTTACTTGGGCCACGCGACGCTAACGGCATTCCGGTGCCGATGACGGTGGACGAATCCATCGCCAGCATGAAGGCGTCGCTGCTGAAAAAAATCAAACGCTCGGCCTACGTCTACCGCGTGGATTGCGGGGGCTGCAACGGCTGCGAGATTGAGATCTTCGCTACGCTGTCGCCGCTGTTTGACGCCGAGCGCTTCGGCATCAAAGTGGTGCCGTCCCCGCGTCATGCGGACATCCTGCTGTTCACCGGGGCCGTCACCCGCGCCATGCGCTCGCCCGCGCTACGCGCCTGGCAGTCCGCGCCGGACCCGAAAATCTGCATCTCGTACGGCGCCTGCGGCAACAGCGGCGGCATCTTCCATGACCTCTACTGCGTCTGGGGCGGCACCGACAAAATCGTGCCGGTGGACGTCTACATTCCGGGCTGTCCGCCGACGCCCGCCGCCACGCTGTACGGCTTCGCGATGGCGCTCGGCCTGCTGGAGCAGAAAATCCACGCCCGCGAGCCGGGCGAACTCGACAACCAGCCGGCCGCCATTCTGCACCCGGACATGGTACAGCCGCTGCGGGTGAAGGTCGATCGCACGGCGCGCAGGCTGGCGGGCTATCGCTACGGCCGTCAGATTGCCGACGACTATCTGCGCCTGCTGAGCCAGGGCGAGCATCAGGTCGCACGCTGGCTGGAGGCGGAAAACGATCCGCGCCTCAATGAGATTGTGGCGAACCTGAACAGCATCGTCGATGAGGCGCGTATCCGATGAGTGAAACGGTGGTGTTCAGCCAGCTGAGCCGTAAGTTTATTGATGAGAACGATGCCACGCCGGATGCGGCGCAGCAGGTGGTCTATTACAGCCTGGCGATTGGGCATCATCTCGGAGTGATTGACTGCCTGGAGGCCGCACTGAGCTGTCCGTGGCCGGAATACCTTGCGTGGATTGCCACGCTGGAGGAGGGCAGTACGGCGCGGCGCAAAATGGAAGGCGTGCCGAAGTACGGTGAGATCGTGATCGATGCGAACCACATTGCGATGCTCGCCAACGCCTTTGACGCGGCGCTCGGCAGACAAACCCCGGAGCAGCAGGCGTGGAGCAAAACGCTGCTCGGTATGCTGCATGATATTCATCAGGAGAGTGCCATCTACCTGATGGTGAGGAGATTACGTGACTGACGTTTTACTGTGTGTCGGCAACAGCATGATGGGCGACGACGGCGCGGGTCCGCTGCTGGCGGAGATGTGCGCCGCGAACCCGCAGGGCAACTGGGTGGTGATTGACGGCGGCAGCGCGCCGGAAAACGACGTGGTCGCCATCCGCGAGCTGCGTCCGGACAGGCTGTTAATCGTCGATGCCACCGATATGGGACTCAACCCCGGCGAGATCCGCCTGATTGACCCGGACGACATCGCCGAGATGTTTATGATGACCACCCACAATATGCCGCTGAACTACCTGGTGGATCAGATCAAAGGTGACGTGGGCGAGGTGCTCTTTTTGGGGATTCAGCCGGACATTGTCGGGTTTTATTACCCGATGACGCAGCCGGTGAAGGAGGCGGTGGAGGTGGTGTATTCACGACTAGCCGGGTGGGGTGGAGACGGAGGGTTTTCTCAGCTCTGAGCAGTGCCGGGTGGCGGCTTCGCCTTACCCGGCCTACCAAACCCATCTCCCTCTCCCTGTGGGAGAGGGCTGGGGTGAGGGCAACAGGCTACTCGAGATCCCCCCCGTTACTCGCA
Source organism: Enterobacter quasiroggenkampii (assembly GCF_043972695.1). Classification (NCBI taxonomy): domain Bacteria; kingdom Pseudomonadati; phylum Pseudomonadota; class Gammaproteobacteria; order Enterobacterales; family Enterobacteriaceae; genus Enterobacter; species Enterobacter quasiroggenkampii. Next base: position 4,283,942 of record NZ_CP143745.1, on the reverse strand, counting down.
ATCACCTTCTTATACCATCCGAACGATTTCTTGCGTTTCCGCTCCAGTGTGCCGTTCCCGGCGTCGTCGCGATCGACGTACACAAACCCGTAACGCTTGCTCATCTCACCGGTTGAGGCCGAGACAAGGTCAATGCAGCCCCAGGTGGTGTAACCCATCAGCGGCACGCCGTCCTCAATCGCATCGCCCATCGCGCGGATATGCTCGCGCAGATAGCTGATGCGGTAGTCGTCGTTAATCTCGCCGTTTTCATCAACGACATCTTTCGCCCCCAGGCCGTTTTCCACCAGGAACAGCGGCTTCTGGTAGCGGTCGTACATCATGTTCATGGTGATGCGCAGTCCGAGCGGGTCGATGCCCCAGCCCCATTCGCTCACCTGAATGTGCGGGTTGCGCAGAGATTTGACGATGTTCGCCGCATTGGTGTTGTTTGCGTTCATATCCGCCGAGGCACAGCGCGAGGCGTAATAGCTGAACGAGACAAAATCGACGGTATTTTTCAGCAGTTCGTCATCGCCCGGGTCTTTAACAATCACGACGCCTTTCTCGCGGAACACGCGGGCAGAATAGGCCGGATAGCTGCCGCGCGCCTGCACGTCGATAAAGAACAGGTTCTCGCGGTCTTTCTCCAGCGCCATCCACACGTCTTCCGGCTTGCAGGAGTAGGGGTAGAAGTTACCGCCCGCCAGCATGCAGCCGACCTGGTTTTCCGGGTTCACCTCGTGAGCGATTTTGGTCGCCAGCGCGCTCGCCACCAGTTCGTGGTGCGCGGCCTGGTATTTCACCTGGTCTTCGTTTTCGCCTTCCTCAAACACCAGCCCCGCGCCGGAGAACGGGCTGTGCAGCATGATGTTGATTTCGTTGAAGGTCAGCCAGTATTTCACCAGCCCGTTAAACTCCTCGAAGCAGGTGCGGGCGTAGCGGGCAAAGAAATCCACCATTTTGCGGTTGCGCCAGGAGCCGTACTCCGTCACCAGGTGCATCGGCACGTCGAAGTGGCAGAGGGTTACCAGCGGCTCGATGTTGTACTTTTTGCACTCCTCGAACACCGCGCGGTAGAAGGCAATGCCCTCTTTGTTCGGCAGCGGCTCGTCGCCGTTCGGATAGAGGCGGCTCCAGGCGATCGAGGTGCGGAACACCGTAAAGCCCATCTCCGCCATCAGGGCTATGTCCTCTTTGTAGCGATGGTAAAAATCAATCGCCTCGTGGCTCGGGTAGAATTCGTCGTCACGCAGCGAAAAACGCTTTTCCTTACCAAGCTTCACCGCAAGGCGGTTCGCGCCGTGGGGGATCATATCGACCGTCGTCAGCCCTTTGCCGCCCTCACGGTAAGCGCCTTCACTCTGGTTGGCGGCAAGCGCGCCGCCCCATAAAAATCCTTGTGGAAAAACAGACATTCTTACCTCGCTTTCAATTTATGCTTTTGCTGCGTTGTTCTGTACCGGTGCGGTCTGCAGGGCGCGCGCTTTTTCGGCGTCGTCTTCGACCGGAATATCCTCAAAGCCCAGTATCAGGGTCAGAACAAACGACAGCACCACTGCCAGACCCATCACGCCAAACACCCAGACGATGGTCATCGGGTTCGCCGGGTCGAAGAACTGTACGCTGGTAAACAGCCCCGGTGCCGCCATCGAGTGGCTGGCAAGACCCGCGATACCGGCAACCGCGCCGCAGATAAAGCCGCTGATCAGGCTAGCAATCAGCGGGCGTTTCAGACGTATTGCGACGCCGTACAGGGCCGGTTCAGAGATCCCCGCCATGATGGCGGAGGCCGCCGCCGCCAGCGCCGTCTGGCGCAGCTCCGGGTTTTTGGTTTTCCACGCCACCGCCAGCGACGAACCGCCGAGCGACAGGTTGGCGCCAATTTCCGACGGCATCACCATCCCTTCCTTGCCCGTCTCGGCAATGGTTTGAATGATGGTTGGCGTAAACACGCGGTGCATGCCGGTCATGACCAGCAGCGGCCACAGCGCGCCCATGATGGCCACGGAGAGCCAGCCCAGATAGCCGTGAATGGTGTAGACCAGCGCGGAAATCGCACTACCGATCCAGATGCCCAGCGGGCCAATCAGCACGATGGCGAGCGGGGCGGCAATCAGCACGATCAGCATCGGCTTGAGGAAGTTTTTCGTCACCGCCGGGGTAATGCGATCCACCCAGCGCTCGATGTACGACAGGCACCAGGTCATCACCAGCGCGGGGATGACGGTGTAGGTGTATTTCACCGCCGTCACCGGGATAAACGCGAACTCAACGTGCTCGCCCTGCGCGGCTTTCGCCATCAGCTCGATAAAGCTCGGGTGCACCAGCACGCCCGCAATGGCTATCGCCAGCGACATGTTGGTTTTGAATTTCACCGCCGCCGAGGCCGCCACCATCAGCGGCAGGAAGAAGAACGCGCCGTCGCCGATGACGGTCAAAATGGTGAGCGTCGGCGCGCCTTTGGGCAGCACGCCGGTCATCTCAAGGATCATCGCCAGCAGCTTGACCATCGAGCCGCCGATGATCGCCGGGATCAGCGGGGACATGGTGCCAATCAGCGCGTCGAGGATCCCGGCGCCAATGCGGCGCAGCGTCAGCTTTTGCGGGCCTTCCGGCACCACGGGCTGCAGGTCAGCGGGCAGCAGGCTTACCACCTCGCGGTACGCCTGGGAGACGGTATTGCCAATAATCACCTGGCACTGGTTGTCGTTGCGCACCACGCCGAGCACGCCGCTGATGCTTTTCAGGCGCGCGGCGTCGGTGAGGGTTTCGTCTTTCAGAACGAAACGCAGTCGCGTCATGCAGTGGGTGACGGCGACGATGTTCTCTTTGCCGCCCAGCGCGCTGATAACGTCGTTCGCCAGCGCAGCGTAATTTTTGGCCATCGGATGTGATCCTGTTATCGTTGTGTGAAATGTAGGAAACCGGTTCCACATAATCATCATGAGTTTTTATGAATGAAACAAGATCGCTTTTTGACCATTTTTTTATTTCGTGACGCCGATCACCAGCAGGAACCCAAAGCGTGATGTCGCCGCTGCGACAATTTTTCTGCAGTGCAGTACACTGCGCACCATCAGATTCAGACGGAATAACAACATGACCACGATGCTTGAAGTGGCGAAGCGGGCAGGCGTTTCGAAAGCGACGGTATCCCGGGTGCTATCGGGCAATGGCTATGTCAGCCAGGAGACCAAAGATCGGGTGTTTCAGGCCATTGAAGAGAGTGGCTATCGCCCAAATTTGCTGGCGCGCAACCTGGCGACCAAACGCACCCAGACGCTGGGCCTGGTGGTGACCAACACCCTTTATCACGGCGTCTACTTTAGCGAACTGCTGTTTCACGCCGCGCGCATGACGGAGGAGAAAGGGCGGCAGTTGATCCTCGCGGACGGCAAGCACAGCGCCGATGAAGAGCGCGAGGCGATCCAGTATCTGCTCGATATGCGCTGCGACGCGGTGATCATCTATCCGCGTTTTCTGAGCGTGGAAGAGATGGATGCGATCGTCGAGAAGTGCGAGCAGCCCATTATGGTGCTCAACCGCCGCCTGCGGAAAAACAGCAGCCACAGCGTGTGGTCCGATCATAAAGCCTCCAGCCAGGACGCGGTGTCACAGCTGATTGCGAAAGGGCATCGTGAGATCGCCTTTATCACCGGCTCGCTGGATTCTCCCACCGGGGTTGAGCGTCTCTCCGGCTATAAGGACGCGCTGGCGCAGCACGGTATTCCGCTGCGCGAGGGGCTGATTGCGCAGGGGAAGTGGAACCCCGCCAGCGGCGCGGCGGCGGTGTCCGAACTGCTTGCTCGGGGTGAGCGCTTTACGGCGCTGGTGGCGAGCAATGACGATATGGCCATCGGTGCCATGAAGCAACTGCACGACAGCGGCGTGGCCACGCCGGACGCAGTGTCGGTGATCGGTTTCGACGATGTGGCCATCGCGCCTTACATTGTGCCGTCGCTCTCCAGCGTCCGCATCCCGGTAACGGAGATGATCAAAGAGACCATCAGCCGCCTGATCTTTATGCTCGACGGCGGTGAGTTTAAATATCAGCAAATTTTCTCCGGCGAGCTTGTCCTGCGCGACTCGGTTATTGACGGCCCGCACCGCTGATGTCGACAGCCGTCATCGTCATAAGTGACGATGACGGCACCGCTTTAATTTTTAAAATTAAATAAAATCAATAAGTTAATTATTGGCACGGTTTATGAATATCTCCGCGCATAACTGTAATGCTGGAGAAGCAGATGAACCGTTTTATTATGGCCGATGCCAGTAAGTGTATTGGTTGCCGTACCTGTGAAGTGGCGTGCGTGGTTTCCCATCAGGCGGAGCAGGACTGCGCGTCGCTTACCCCTGACACCTTCCTGCCGCGCATCCACGTCATCAAAGGCGTGAATATTTCCACCGCCGCCATCTGTCGCCAGTGCGAAGACGCACCGTGCGCGAACGTCTGCCCGAACGGGGCGATTAAACGCGAGAAAGGCTTTGTGCACGTGATGCAGGAGCGCTGCATTGGCTGCAAAACCTGCGTGGTCGCCTGCCCGTATGGCGCGATGGAGGTGGTGGTCCGTCCGGTAGTGCGCAACAGCGGTATGGGGCTGAGCGTGCGCGCGGACAAAGCCGAAGCCAACAAATGTGACCTGTGCTACCACCGCGACGCCGGCCCGGCCTGTATGGAAGCCTGCCCGACGCACGCGCTGGTCTGCGTGGATCGCGACAAGCTTGAGCAGATGAGCGCCGAAAAGCGCCGTCGCGCGGCGTTCGACACCTCGTCATCACTGCTGTTCTGAACCGTATGAGCAGCAACGGCGTTCAGCTGCGGGTGCGCGGCAAAGTGCAGGGCGTCGGGTTTCGTCCCTTCGTCTGGCAGCTGGCGCAGGCGCTTCAGTTGACCGGTGACGTCTGCAATGACGGAGAGGGCGTGCTGGTGCGCCTCGCGGGTAATGGGGGGGCCTTTACCGCGAGGCTGCATCAGGACTGCCCGCCGCTGGCACGCATTGACCGCGTGGAAGCGCAGCCGTTTACCTGGGCGCGCGTGCCGGAGGTCTTTACCATCCGCCACAGCGCGGCCGGGACGATGGACACCCAGATTGTCCCCGATGCGGCGACCTGCCCGGCGTGTCTGGCTGAGATGGGCGACCCACGCGAACGCCGTTATCGCTATCCGTTTATCAACTGCACCCACTGCGGGCCGCGGTTTACCATTATCCGCGCCATGCCCTACGACCGCCCGGCCACGGCAATGGCGCCGTTCCCGCTCTGCGGGCCGTGTGAAGCCGAGTACCGCAATCCTGCCGACCGCCGTTTTCACGCCCAGCCGGTCGCCTGCCCGGACTGCGGGCCCGCGCTTATGTGGCGTGCGGGCGACATGACAGCTGAGCGCGACGCTGCGCTGCGCGCGGCGGTGGCGATGCTGAAAAGCGGCGGTATTGTCGCCGTCAAAGGGCTGGGGGGCTTTCACCTCGTCTGCGACGCGCGGAACCCGCAGGCGGTCGCGACGCTTCGGTCACGCAAGCAGCGGCCCGCGAAGCCGCTGGCAGTGATGATCCCGCATGCGGATGACCTGCCGGAGACGGTTCAGACGCTGCTACGCTCACCCGCCGCACCCATTGTGCTCACGCCAAAAGCCTGGCTGCCCGCGTTCCCGGAAGGTATCGCACCCGGTCTGGATTCCGTGGGCATCATGCTTCCTGCGAACCCGCTGCAGCACCTTCTGATGATGGACTGCCAGCGCCCGCTGGTGATGACCTCCGGCAACCTCAGCGGCAGACCGCCTGCCATCACCAACCGGCAGGCGCTGGATGAGCTCAGCGGCATCGCGGACGGTTTCCTGCTGCATAACCGCGATATTCTGCAGCGGATGGACGATTCGGTGATGGATCGGGACGGTGCGATGCTGCGCCGCGCGCGCGGTTTTGTGCCCGATGCCATCACGCTGCCTGCCGGGTTCGACAATATCCCCGCCATGCTGTGCACCGGGGCGGAGATGAAAAACACCTTCTGCCTGGTGCGTGGGAATCAGGCGGTGCTGAGCCAGCATTTTGGCGATCTCCGTGACGAGGGGGTGGAAGCGCAGTGGCGTTCCGCGCTGTCGGTGATGCAGGACATTTACGCCTTCCAGCCGGCGCGCGTGGTGTGCGATGCCCATCCGGGATATCGCGCTCGTCAGTGGGCGCAGGCGCAGGCGTTGCCCCTTGAAGAGGTACACCACCATCACGCCCACGCCGCGGCGTGCCTGGCCGAAAACGGCTGGCCGCGCGATGGAGGAGACGTTATCGCCCTGACGCTGGACGGGATCGGCATGGGGGAAAACGGCGCGTTGTGGGGCGGAGAGTGCCTGCGGGTCAGCTATCTCGACTATGCGCATTTGGGTGGTCTGCCTGCTGTTGCGCTGCCGGGCGGCGATCTGGCGGCCATGCAGCCGTGGCGTAATCTGCTCGCCCACTGTCTGGCGTTTGTACCCGACTGGCAGCAGTACCCGGAAACCCATGCGGTTCAGCGCCAGAACTGGCCGTTGCTGGCGACGGCGATCCAGCGTGGCATCAACGCGCCGCGAGCTTCTTCCTGTGGTCGCCTGTTTGACGCGATTGCCTGTGCGCTCGGCATCGACACGCAGCGTTACGAAGGGGAAGCGGCCTGTCGGCTGGAAGCCCTGGCATCGCAGTGCACGGGTGTCGACCATCCGGTGACGCTGGAAGTGGATAACCTCGCGCTTTTCTGGCAGCAGTGGCTGAGCTGGCAGGCGGAACCCTGCGCGCGCGCCTGGGCGTTTCACGATGCGCTGGCAAAAGGGCTGGCGGAGCTCGCCGCGTTTCATGCCCGGCGCCTGTCGCTTTCGACAATCTGTCTCAGCGGCGGGGTATTACACAACCGTCTGCTGCGCGCGCGTCTGCGTCATTATCTTTCTGACTTTACGCTTCTTTTTCCTTCGCGCCTGCCCGCAGGTGACGGAGCGATCTCCTTCGGGCAGGCGGTGGTCGCCGCTGCCCGGTCATGTTTACAAAGGACTAAAAATGTTACGACTGTTACGCAATGAACCTCGCGCCGCGCTTCTGCTGCTGGCTCTGGTAATGGCAAACCTGCTGGCCTGGGGATGGGCATGGCACACCTTTAGCGGCAGCACGGCGCTGATGGCGGCAAGCCTGCTGGCGTGGTGCTACGGACTGCGTCATGCGGTGGACGCTGACCACATTGCAGCCATAGATACCGTGACGCGTAAGATGATGCAGCAGGGCAAACGCCCGTCCGGCGTGGGGGCGTGGTTCTCGCTGGGCCACTCCACCATCGTGGTGCTGGCCTCCATTGCCATCGCCGCTACCGCCACGGCGTTTCAGAAGAACATGGCGTGGTTCCACGAAACCGGCAGCCTGATTGGTACCGCCGTTTCCGCGACCTTCCTGCTGGCGATGGCGCTGGTGAATATGGTGATCCTGCGCGGCGTCTGGCGCAGTTTTCAGGCGCTGAAACACGGCAGGCCCGTGCAGGACAATATCACGCTACCTGCTCAGGGCGGGGTAATGAACTGGTTGTTTGGCAAGACCTTCCGCCTCGTCAATAAAAGCTGGCAGATGTACCTGGTTGGCTTCCTGTTTGGTCTCGGCTTTGATACGGCCACCGAGATCGGCGTGCTGGGGATCTCTGCCGCCAGCGCGTCCAGCGGGATGTCGGTGTGGTCAATCATGATCTTTCCGGCACTCTTCGCCAGCGGCATGGCGCTGGTGGATACCCTCGACAACCTGCTGATGGTCGGCGCCTACGGCTGGGCGTTTAACAAGCCGCAGCGCAAGCTCTACTACAACATGACCATCACCGGCACCTCCGTGGTGGTGGCGCTGTTTATCGGCGGGCTGGAAGCGCTGGGTCTGCTGATGGATAAATTTGCCCTCAGCGGCGGCCTCTGGGATCTGATTGGCGCGGTGAACGACAATCTGGGCAACGCCGGGTTTGTCGTCGTGGGTCTGTTTGTCGCCTGCTGGCTGATTTCCATGGCGAATTACCGCTGGCGCGGCTACGACGCGCTGGTGGTACGTTCCTGAACGCCCCAGCCCGGTGGCGCTACGCTTGCACGGGTCTGCATGTAGGCCGGGTAAGCGCAGCGCCACCCGGCAATACGAGGGTTAAGCAGGGAGCGATTTCAGCAGGGCGAAGGCCTCTTTCATCCTGTCTTCACTGACGACAAAGGCGCGCATCTGACCGTCATTATCCGTACCGCGCGCCACCATGCCCTGCGGCGAAAGGGCAATCTGCCAGTCCAGATCCTGACGCTGCGTTTCGCCGGCGAGATGCAGCGGTAATTCCGGCGTTTTCACTTTGACCAGCATGGCGGGTAATTTCACCGGCGTAGTGCCGCCGAGCAGGTTTTTCGCCAGAGACAGCGCGCTTAATTGAATCGGCTGTAAAAAGGGCAGCACCTGGCCGTTAATTTCCGCGCAGTCGCCCAGGGCATAAATGTCCGGCTGAGTGGTTTGCAGGTAGCAGTCTACCTTCACGCCGCGGTTAATTTCGGCGCCTGCGCGGTGCGCCAGCGCCGTTTCCGGGCGCAACCCTGTCGCTGCAATCACCACATCCACTTCCACGCTGCGGTTGCGGTCGAGCGTTACACGTATGCCGCTGCCGGTTTTGCTCAGGCTCTGCAGCTGCGATTTCAGCAGCAGATGGACGCCCATGTAGGTCAGATGATGCTGTAAGCGACTGCTCACTTCAGCGGGCATCAGCGCCGACAGAATGCTCGCCGCGTGGTCGACCAGGGTGACGGATTTACCCGCACGGCAGAAATCCATCGCCAGTTCGGTGCCGATCAGCCCGCCGCCGACAATCATCACCCGCGTGGCGTCGCGAAGCTCCGTTTCACTGGCCTGATACGCCTGCTGGCTGTTGAGCGTGACCATCAGCTCGCGGCCCTCAACCGGCGGCACAAACGCAGAGGCACCCGTGGCCAGCACCAGCTTGTCGTACTGCCAGGTTTTATCTTTCGCTTTCACCAGACGGGCGTCGGCGTCGATATCGGTGACCCAGGTGTACGGAAACAGACGCAGGTTAAACTGTTCTGCGAACGCCCCCGCCGTCTGGCGGGTGAGATCGTCGGCGCGCTGATTCTGGCTCATGACGTGGCTTAAATCAGGCTTGTTGTACTCGTCCATGCTGTCGGCGGCGATCACCGTCAGCGGCACGTTAGCATCCTGTTTGCGGATATTTTTCACCAGCTGACGGGCGGCAAAGCCCGAGCCGATAATGACGATACCGTGGCTCATTTTGCCTCCGTTGCCAGTTCATCAAAGACGTCTTTCCCGAGGGAACATTCCGGGCAAAGGAAGTTGTCCGGCACCTCACTCCACGGCGTGCCCGGGGCGACATCCTGCAGCGGCTCGCCCCGTTCCGGGTCGTAAATCCACTGGCATACGCTGCACTGCATGCAAGGACCGAGGTCGGCAGCGGCGGCTTCAGCTATGGCTTCCGGCGCAACCGCCGCGGCAGGGGCGATTTCCGGCAGCGGTGCGAGCGCCCAGTGAAGGGCGATGTCGCGGCCGTGCTGGCGGCAGATTTCCAGGGCGTCGATATCCGGCCGCCATTTCGCTTTCAGGCTCATCGACATCTCAAACCCTGCATCCTGTAAACGGGTGGAAAGGCGGTCGACCGCGCCGCCGCTCCAGCCGTGGGAGCCAAAGGCGCTGGCGCGCTTGTTGCGAAAACGCAGGCCAGTCATCTCTTCGACCAGACCGGCAATCTTCGGCATCATCACGTTGTTCATGGTGGAGGTGCCCACCAGCACGCCCTTAGAGCGGAAAACGTTGGTTAATACCTCGTTTTTATCACTGCGCGCCACGTTGAAGATTTTCACCGCCACGTTCGGGTCCACTTCGTTGATGCCCTGGGCAATGGCGTCCGCCATCATGCGGGTATTGTTGGACATGGTGTCGTAGAAGATCGTGATGCGGTCTTCCTGATAATCCGCCGCCCATTTCAGGTACAGCTCGACGATTTGGGTTGGGTTTTCACGCCACACCACGCCGTGAGAGGTGGCAATCATCTCCACCGGCAGGTTAAAGCCGAGGATCTCGGTGATTTTTGGCGTCACCAGGCGGCTGAACGGGGTAAGGATGTTGGCGTAGTAACGCTGGCACTGTTCGAACAGCTCGGTCTGATCCACTTCGTCATTAAACAGGCGTTCGTCGCAGTAGTGCTGGCCGAAGGCGTCGTTGCTGAACAGCACCGCGTCGCCGGTCATGTAGGTCATCATGCTGTCCGGCCAGTGCAGCATGGGCGTTTCCACGAAGATCAGCTGCTTGCCGTTGCCGATATCCAGCGCGTCGCCCGTTTTCACGGTGTGGAAGTTCCACTCCGGATGGTGGTGGTGACCGTTGATCGAGTCGATGGCGTTGGTGGTGCAGTAGATCGGAGTGTCCGGAATATACGACATCAGCTCGGTCAGGGCACCGGCATGATCCTCCTCCGCATGGTTGATGATGATGTAGTCGATGGCATTCAGGTCGATTTCACCGCGCAGGTTCTGCACGAACTCGCGGCTGAACTTGTGATCGACGGTATCGATCAGCACGTTTTTTCCTTCGCGGATGAGATAGCTGTTGTAGCTGCTGCCGCGCAGCGTTTTATATTCCGTCCCGTGGAAATCGCGCACTTCCCAGTCACGTTGACCCACCCAATGAATGTTATTTTTAACCAGAATAGACATAGCAAACCTCAGCGTAATATCGCGTTTTTCAAATAGGATGGTTTGCTTATATCAAGCTGCGTGCCAACTTTTAATTTATTGATTTTTATAAATTAAAATTTTTATGATCCGTAATGGGTAGTCATTTTGACTATCAAAAGTAGTGTCATTATGACAATATGCATTGTCAAAATGACAGCGAGGCAGACATGAGCTTTTCCGTAGACGTGCTGGCGAAGATCGCCATTGAGCTGCAAACCGGTATCGGCCATCAGGACCGCTTTCAGCGGTTGATCTCCACGCTGCGCCACGTGCTGGCGTGCGACGCCTCGGCGCTGCTGCGCTACGAAGGGCGGCAGTTTATCCCCCTGGCAATCGACGGCCTGGCGAAGGACGTGCTCGGGCGGCGCTTTACCCTTGAAGGCCATCCACGTCTGGAGACCATTGCCCGCGCGGGTGACGTGGTGCGTTTCCCAGCGGACAGCGATCTGCCCGACCCGTACGACGGGCTGATTCCAGGCCAGGAGAGCCTGAAGGTGCACGCCTGTATTGGCCTGCCGCTGTTTGCCGGGCAAAACCTGATTGGCGCGTTAACCCTCGACGGCATGTCGCCGGACCAGTTCGATACTTTCAGCGATGAAGAGTTGCGCCTCATTGCGGCGCTGGCTGCTGGGGCGCTTAACAACGCGCTGCTGATTGGACAGCTGGAGAGCCAGAATATCCTTCCCGGCAGCCCGGCGGCGTTTGAGCAGGTGGCGCACACGGAGATGATTGGCCTCTCGCCGGGCATGGCGCAGCTCAAAAAAGAGATTGAGATTGTTGCCGCGTCCGATTTGAACGTGCTGATCTTCGGGGAGACCGGCACCGGCAAGGAGCTGGTGGCGAAGTCGATTCATGAAGCGTCGCCGCGCGCGGTCAATCCGCTGGTGTACCTCAACTGCGCCGCGCTGCCGGAAAGCGTGGCGGAAAGCGAATTGTTTGGTCACGTCAAAGGGGCGTTTACCGGCGCCATCAGCAACCGCAGCGGCAAGTTCGAAATGGCCGATAACGGTACGCTGTTTCTGGATGAAATAGGCGAGCTTTCCCTGTCGCTACAGGCCAAACTTCTGCGCGTATTGCAGTACGGCGATATTCAGCGCGTGGGGGAGGACCGCAGCTTAAGAGTGGATGTGCGCGTGCTGGCGGCGACCAACCGCGACCTGCGTGAGGCGGTGCTGGCCGGGCAGTTCCGCGCCGACCTGTTCCACCGCCTGAGCGTGTTCCCGCTTACCGTGCCGCCGCTGCGCGAGCGCGGGGACGACGTGGTGTTACTGGCGGGCTATTTCTGCGAACAGTGCCGTCTCAGGATGGGGCTTTCCCGCGTGGTGTTAAGCCCGGGGGCGAGGGCGCATCTGCTGAGCTACGGCTGGCCGGGCAACGTGCGCGAGCTGGAACACGCGATTCACCGCGCGGTGGTGCTGGCGCGAGCGACGCGTTCGGGTGATGAAGTGGTTATACATGCCCGGCATTTTGCGCAGCATGATGAAACCGCACCCACGATTGCCCATGCAGCTCCGGAGATAACGAGCGAAAACCTGCGTGACGCGACAGAGGCGTTTCAGCGTCAGATGATTATCCGCGCGCTGGATCAGAACAACCGCAACTGGGCGGCGTGCGCCCGGGTGCTGGAGATGGACGTCGCCAACCTGCACCGGCTGGCGAAGCGTCTCGGGCTGAAGGGTTAGATAATCCCGGCCTGATAGAAATCCTGCAGGTTGATGGCGCCGCACAGCCTGCCGGTGTCATCCACCACCGGTGCGGCGGTGATTTTGCGCTTCATTAGCACCTCTTTGGCTTCAATGGCGCGGCTCTCGGCGTTCAGCGTCAGCCCGCCCTGGGTCATGGCGTCCGACACTTTGGTTTCCAGCTTGCCACCGCCCACCAGCCAGCGGCGCAGGTCGCCGTCAGTGAATACGCCTTTGACGTACCCGTCGTCATCGCACACCGCAACCAGCCCCAGACCGGTGCGGCTGAGCTCCAGCATCGCGTCCATGACGCTGGTATCGAGTTTGACCTGCGGAATCGCATCGTCAGTGCGCATCAGGTGGTGAACCTTGTTGAGCAGGCGTGCCCCGAGCGCCCCCGCCGGATGCGAGCGGGCGAAATCTTCTTCGTTAAACCCACGCGCCTGCATCACCGCCATCGCCAGCGCGTCGCCCATCATCAGGGTATTCACGGTGCTGGAGGTCGGGGCGAGGTGCATCGGACAGGCTTCACGCTCAACGGAAATATCCAGCGTCGCTTTGGCGGCCAGCGCCAGCGGCGAGCGGGATTTCCCGGTCATCGCCAGCAGGGCAACCGATTTTTCCTGCAGACGCGGAATAATGAGATCCAGCTCTTTGGCCGAACCGGAGTAGGAGATAAACAGCATCACGTCGCGGCTCTCAATCATTCCCAGATCGCCGTGCAGCGCTTCTGCAGGATGCACGAAGAAGGCCGGGGTGCCGGTGCTGGCCAGCGTCGCGGCAATCTTTTTGCCGATGTGGCCGGATTTACCGATGCCCGCCACGATCACTTTGCCTTCGCAGTGGATAATGGTGTTGGCGGCGCGGACAAAATCCTCGCCCAGACGTTCCGGCAGGCGGCTGGCTTCCTGCAGCTCCAGCATCAGCGTCTGGCGGCCCGTTTCTAACAGAAAATCACTCATCTCTCTCTCCGGTTACGATCACGTCGATGCCTTTCTCTTCCAGCGCTTTCCTGAACGCCGGATCGATACCCGCGTCGGTAATCAGCTTGTCGACGCTTTCCAGGCTACAGACAATGTTGGGGCTTTTGCGGCCAAACTTCGACGAGTCTGCCATCAAAATCACTTCCCGCGCGGCGTTGCACATGGCTTTACTCACGCTGAACACTTCGTTGAACGTCGTGACGCCCGCGTTCAGATCGATGCCGTCGGTGCCCATGAACAGTTTATCAAAGCTGAAGTGGTCGAAGGCGTTCTCCGCCAGCTGTCCGTGAAATGAGGCGGATTTTTTGCGGAAGGTCCCGCCGGGCATCAGGATGGTCTGCTCGCTGTCGAACTCCGACAGGGCGTTGACGATATGCAGGCTGTTGGTCATCACCGTGATGTTGTTAAAGCGGCTGAGCAGCGGGATCATCTGCAGGACGGTGCTGCCGGCGTCAAGGATAATGGAGTCGCCATCGTGGATAAATTTCACCGCCGCTTCGGCAATCAGCGCTTTCTGGTGGGTGTTGATCAGCGTTTTGTGGTCGATAGGCGGGTCCGCTTCGTCTTTATTGAGCACCACGCCGCCGTAGGTTCGAATGACGGCGCCAGAGTTTTCGAGCAATACGAGGTCCTTGCGTATCGTCGTGCCGGTGGTGTCAAAGTAGTGGGCCAGATCCTCTACCGAGCATTTTCCCTGCTTTTGCAGATGTTCGAGAATGGCCGCCTGCCGCTGACGAGGTTTCATAGGCGCTTCGTTCCTTAGGTTGCGAAATGATAATTTCGCAAGTCTATAGCTTTCACAACGAAATTATCCATGTTTCAGATTAAGCGCTAATGATAGTGCATTCTGACAGAGTGGATCATGGGGAAAGATCACATCAGGCTGTAATTCCTGCAGCGAAATGCCGTTGATTGCCTGGATTTTCACCGGACGGGCAAAGACGGTCATGCCGCGCATGATGAGGGAATCGCAGACGTTATTGTTTTCATCCAGCGCAATAGCCACGACGACGCGTGGTTTAAAGCGTCCGCCGGAACGTCCGACGCCCACGCGGCCTTTCTGGCACAGGGCGTCAAACGCGCGGTTAAACTGGTGGATTTGCCAGCCGCCGAACGCCATCTGGCAGAGCCAGGCGAGGGCGGCGACGGTGATGAGTGTGGTAACCATATCTGCTCCTTTAATGGCCGGGTGGCGGCTGCGCCTTACCCGGCCTGCGGGGATGGTAGCCCCGGTAAGCGCAGCGCCACCGGGGAATGAACTCAGAACATCACCTGCCCGCCAGTGACGTTAATCGACTGTCCGGTGCAGTACGAGGCTTTCGGGCTGGCGTAAAACAGCAGCATGTTCAGCACGTCCTGGTAATCGCACCCGCGCTTGAGCGGCACTTTATCGATGTAGTACTGCTCCACTTCTTCCGCTTTGATGCCGAGCTTGGTGGCGTACTGCGGCAGCAGGGACTGGAACATCGGCGATTTCAGCAGGTTGCCCAGCATCAGCGAGTGAACGGTAATGCCGTATTCGGCCAGATCCAGCGCCAGAGACTGGGTCAGCCCCACGCCGCCAAACTTCGCCGCGCTGTAGCCGGAGTTATGCTTGCTGCCCACTTTCCCCGATTTAGAGTTGATCTGAATGATGCGCCCCTGAATGCCGTCGCGGATCATCAGACGGGAAAACTCGCGGGCACAGAGGAAATAGCCCACCAGATTGACCTGCAGCGAGCGGTCAAAATCCCCCAGCTCGAAATCGCTGATAAAGGCCGCTTTCGCAATTCCCGCGCTGTAGACCAGCAGGTCGGTACGGCCAAAAATCTCGTCCACGCCGCGGGCCAGCGCCATCACGCTCTGCTCGCTGGTGGCGTCGGCGCCAAACCCGTACGCCATTCCTTCACCAAACTCGGTATTGATGGTGTCCGCCACGCGGGCGGCTTTTTCACTCTGGATGTCCACTACCGCCACGCGGTAACCCTCTGCGGCAAGCCCACGGCAGAGGAACTCGCCTAAGGTTTGTCCCCCACCAATGACAACGGCAACCTGACTCATGTCTATCTCCTTAATTACGCAACAAATTTTAACGTGCAGCCTGGGGTGACAGCCTGCGGAACCGGACCCGTTACGTGAACCGTGCCGGGATATTCCGCCTGCGGCTGGCCGTCGAAACGCAGGGTGATGTGGCCCAGCTCGCGCAGGTTTTGTTCTGCGACGTCGCCGACGGCGGTCACGGCATAGCGCACCTCGCCCAGCTCCAGCTGGCTCCCGGCCTTCAGCTCACCATTCAGCTCGCCGTGGCAGTGAATGAAGCAAAACTCTTCGATATCAGCAGGCGCCCCTTCGCGAAAGGTGATCAGCATCTGGTCGCTCAGCGCGTCGGCGGCGCTCTGGCCGATACGGGTAATGGTGGTCTGGTAAATCACGGTCATGGCAGGTACCTCTTATTGATAAATAAAGCCGGAAACAAACCAGGCAATCAGCACCGTTGGCGCGCCCGTCAGGAAGCGGCTGACCAGCACGGACGGCACGCCCACGCGCACGGTGTCCTGGCGCGCTTCGGCCAGCGACAGCCCCACCGGGATAAAGTCGCACGCCGCCTGGGCGTTAATGGCAAACAGGGCGGGTAGGGCGAGGTGCGGGGGAATGTTCCCCAGACCAATCTGCACGCCAATCAGCACGCCGATGACCTGAGCAATCACCGCGCCCGGGCCGAGGAACGGCGACAGCAGCGGGAAGGAGCAGATCAGCGCCAGCGTCACCAGCCCAAGCGGGTGGCTGGCGAGCGGGGCAAGGCCATGTGCAATCCAGTCGCCCAGGCCGGAGGCCATGATGATGCCGATCAGCGCCGAGACGAACGCCATAAATGGCAGAATGGTCTTCAGCACCGTGTCGATGGTGTCGCGCCCGGACTGGAACAGCACCGCCACGGCGGAACCCATGCCCATCCCGACTTTCGCCAGCAGGCCATCGCTCTGCTCGGTAATTTTCTTGCTGGTGTCGTACTCGCGCGGAGCCGCTTTTTGCGGTGCAGACGTCCCCTTCACCAGGGTGATGTTGTCTTCCTTGACGCCCGAGACATAAATGTCTTCGAGGATGTACTGCGCCAGCGGGCCGGATTTCCCGGTGGAGTGAATATTTACCGTCGGAATGCGGCGCTTCGGATAGATGCCGCAGCGCAGCGTGCCGCCGCAGTCGATCACCGCCACGCCGATTTCCGCCTCCGGTGGTTCTCCTTCCTTGAAGCCGTCGACCGCTTCCCAGCCCGTCAACTCGCGCAGCCTGTCGACGATCGCCGGGCGGGTACCCGCGGTGATGTAAACAATCTTTTTGCCTTCGGTGGCGTCGAACTCCAGCGGGCCGCCCCAGCCGCCCGTGCCTTTCTCAATGCGGATCCGGTTCATGCTGTGGCTCCTGAAAGATGGACCTTCTGTTCAAGCTGGATGCCCATTTTTTTCTCGAAAATAGCGGTGGTGAGGTCGGTCACCCAGCCGCGGAAGAAGTTGGTGACCAGACCGACCAGCAGGTAGCTCACCGCCAGCGGGCCGAGCGGCAGGCCAAGCGTGGTAAGGCCGCTGGCGATCCCGAGATAAACGAACAGCTCGCCGGGGTTGATGTGCGGGAACAGGCCGTTCATCGAATGGCAGCTGTAGGAGGCGGCGGCGTAATAGCTCGGCTTGTACTTCTCTGGCATAAAGCGGCCGAGGCTTAAGGTCATCGGGTTGCAGAACACGAAGGTGCCGATAAAGGGCAGTATCAGGTAGCGGGACAGCGGGTTTCCGGCGCAGCGCTGGGCGAAGCGTTCAATACGCTGTTGCCCGATAAAGTTAATCAGCGCGTTCATGATAACCAGCAGGCTGATCAGCAGGGGCAGGATCCCGGTCACCATGCCGGTGAACACTTCTCCGCCTTTCTGAAACAGCCCGATGAACCACTCGGCGCCATGGGTGATGGTTTCTATCATTCTTCTCTCCTGTAGGGCGTTTGTTTTTGTCTATCTGCGGCTAATAATAATCACTTTGAAAGGTTTTAAAGTGTTAGTTAGATCTCACAATGAAAGAAAAATGTATTATTTTGAAAGTTAATTGACGTGGTGAATGATTTTCGGGGGAAAAAAGCACGGATTTGCGTTGGGGAGGTGCGTACCGCTTCCTTGAGGTGTTGCGGATGCTTTACCATACTGGGTTCTTATCGAACCCGTTAAATGGATGTCTCATGTTCAAGCGTCGTTATGCAGCGCTGTTGCCTGCGCTTATTCTGCTGTCTGCCTGTAGTAGCAAACCTAAGACCGAAGCCGTTCAGCAAACGGCGGGCGCGCCTTCCGGAGGATTCCTGCTGGAGCCGCAGCACAATATGATGCAGATGGGCGGCGACTTCGCGAATAACCCGGAGGCCGAGCAGTTCATCGATAAAATGGTGAGCAAACACGGCTTTGACAGACAGCAGCTGCACGAAATTTTGTCTCAGGCCAAGCGTCTGGACTACGTGCTGCGCCTGATGGACAGACAGGCGCCGACGGCCCAGGTGCCGAGCGGGCCAAACGGGGCGTGGCTGCGCTATCGCAAACAGTTCATTACCCCGGACAACGTGCAAAACGGCGTGGCGTTCTGGAATCAGTATGAAGAGGCGCTCAACCGCGCGTGGCAGGTGTACGGCGTACCGCCTGAAATCATCGTCGGGATTATCGGCGTGGAAACCCGCTGGGGCCGCGTGATGGGCAAAACCCGCATCCTTGACGCGCTGGCGACCCTCTCCTTTAACTATCCGCGCCGCGCGGAGTATTTCTCTTCCGAGCTGGAAACCTTCCTGCTGATGGCGCGTAACGAACAGGACGATCCGCTCGATCTGAAAGGGTCGTTTGCCGGCGCGATGGGTTACGGCCAGTTTATGCCGTCGTCCTATAAACAGTATGCCGTCGACTTTAACGGAGATGGCCATATCAACCTGTGGGATCCGGTGGATGCCATCGGCAGCGTGGCGAACTACTTCAAAGCGCACGGCTGGGTGCCGGGCGGCCAGGTGGCGGTGCAGGCGAACGGTCAGGCGCCGGGGCTGGAAAACGGCTTCAAAACTAACTACAGCATTTCGCAGCTGACCGCGGCAGGCTTAACGCCAACGCAGCCGCTGGGCAATGCACAGCAGGCGAGCCTGCTGCGTCTGGATGTCGGAACGGGCTATCAGTACTGGTACGGACTGCCGAACTTCTACACTATCACCCGCTATAACCACAGCACCCACTATGCGATGGCCGTATGGCAGCTGGGGCTGGCGGTATCGCAGGCCCGCGTGCCGGCGGCGTCACCGTTTAGTCAGTAAGTTATCCCGGCGGGTAGGCCGGGTAAGGCAACGCCGCCACCCGGCATGGCTGCGCACACGGTGCGGCCTGATGCCCTCTCCCATGGGAGAGGGCGTTTTGCAGAAACATTTCGCCACACTCCCTTTTCAAACCTGCCATTTACATCTTAACCACCTTTCATTATTGTTATGTTATAACATTTAAGATGGTGTCGAGATGTCAACGTTCCTTTTTTCTCTGTCTGCTCCGGTTCGGCTTTTGCTGGCGCTGGTGCTTATTGTCTTTCTCGGGCTGGCCGTGCGCTGGGCGGTGGCGTTGCCATGATTGTGATGAATGAACTGGTCGCGGGTTATGAACGCCAGCCCGTTACGCGGCCCCTCTCGGGCACGATTGCGCGTGGAAGTATGACTGCGATTGTCGGCGCTAACGGCTGCGGGAAATCTACCTTACTGAAAACGCTCGCCGGGTTTATCCCGCCCGTAAGCGGCAGTTTTCGCTGGCAGGGAAAGCGTCCGGTAATCGGCTGGCTGGCACAGCGCCACGCGCTGGAGGCGCAGTTTCCGCTAACCGTTCGGGACGTGGTAAGCATGGGCTGCTGGCCGGGCATTTCGCTGTTTTCCGGGTTTCGCCGCGAAACGCGGCTGCGCATTGCCAGCGCGCTTGAGCGCGTCGGGCTGGAATCCATGGCGTTATCCACCATCGATGAGCTCTCCGGCGGCCAGTTCCAGCGCATGCTGTTCGCCCGCGTCCTGGTGCAGCAGGCGCCGCTGGTGATGCTGGATGAGCCCTTTACCGGGGTCGATGAGGCCACCTGCAACGTGCTGATGGATGTGATGTTGGAGATGTATATGCAGGGGCAAACGCTGCTCGCGGTACTGCACGACAGTGAGCGGGTGTCGCGCCACTTCCCGCAGACGTTACGGCTGGATGCTGACGTTCCTCAATGGAAAACCGGGCGGGTGAGGGTGGCATGATCTGGCATCTCTTTTTTCAGCCGTTTATCGAGTACGGCTTTATGCGTCGCGCGCTGGTGGTTTGCCTGGCGCTCTCGGTCAGCACCACCGCGCTTGGCGTGTTTCTTCAGCTGCGCAGAATGAGCCTGATGGGCGATGCCCTTTCTCACGCCATTTTACCGGGCGTCGCCGTGGGATACTTGCTCAGCGGCATGTCGCTGCTGGCGATGAGTATCGGCGGTTTTATCGCGGGCATTACCGTGGCGCTGCTGGCCGGTCTGGTCAGCCGACGCACGCCGCTTAAGGAAGATGCCAGCTTTGCCGGGTTTTATCTTGGCTCACTGGCGTTGGGGGTTACGCTGGTGTCGCTTCGTGGGTCGAATGTCGATCTGCTGCATTTGCTGTTTGGCTCCATCCTCGCCGTGGACAACGACGCCGCGCTGTTTGTCACGGGCGTGTGCATGTTCACCCTTATTGTGCTGGCGATGTTCTATCGCGGGCTGGTTACCGAAGCGTTTGACACCGGCTGGCTACAGGTGAACGCCCGCTGGCTGCCCGGCCTGCTGCACGGACTGTTTCTGGCGCTGCTGGTCCTTAACCTGGTGGCCGGTTTTCAGGTGCTCGGCACGCTGATGGCCGTTGGTCTGATGATGCTGCCGGCTGTGGCAGCTCGCTGCTGGGTACGCACGCTACCGGCGTTACTTCTGATGACGGGCATCAGCGGTATTTTCTGCGCATGGCTGGGGTTGAGCCTCTCCTGGGCGATGAGTCTTCCGGCCGGGCCATCCATCGTGCTCACCGCCAGCGCGCTGTTCTTTATTTCCATTTTATTGGGTACGCGAAGCAGGCTCGCTGGCAGTCTGCGGGCGTATTTTTAACGCAAGGGGAAACGATGAAACGTACAGGATTAGCAGTGGCGCTCGCGCTGGGGATGATGTCGCACGGCGTGATGGCGAAAACGCTGAATGTGGTCACCAGCTTTTCGATACTGGGGGATATCACCCAGGAGGTGGGCGGTGACCATGTGAAGGTGACGACGCTGGTGGGGCCGGACGGCGATCCGCATACCTTCGAGCCGTCGCCGAAAGACAGCGCGGCGCTGAGCAAGGCCGATGTGGTGGTGGTGAACGGCCTGGGGCTGGAGGGCTGGCTTGACCGTCTGGTGAAAGCCTCCGGGTTCAAAGGACAACTGGTCGTTGCCTCAACCGGGGTGAAAACCCACACGCTTGAGGAAGATGGAAAGACCGTGACCGATCCGCACGCCTGGAACAGCGCGGCGAACGGGGCGCTGTATGCACAAAATATTCTGAACGGGCTGGTGAAAGCCGATCCGCAGGACAAAGCCGCGCTGGAAGCCTCCGGTAAACCCTATATCACGCAGCTTAACCAGCTGGATAGCTGGGCCAAAACGCGCTTTAGCCAGATCCCGCAGGCGAAGCGTAACGTGTTGACCAGCCATGACGCGTTCGGCTATTTCAGCCGTGCCTACGGCGTGAGGTTTATGGCGCCGCAGGGACTGTCCTCCGAGAGCGAGGCCAGCGCGGCGCAGGTTGCTGAGATTATCAATCAGATCAAAGCCGACGGCGTAAAAACCTGGTTTATGGAAAATCAGCTCGATCCGCGTCTGGTGAAGCAAATTGCATCAGCGACGGGCGCGCAGCCGGGGGGCGAGCTTTACCCCGAAGCGCTGTCGGCCAAAGGCGGGGTGGCAGACACCTACGTTAAGGCGTTTCGCCACAATGTGAATACGCTCGCCAACAGCATGAAATAACTTTTCCACGGCCGGTGCGCCCGCACCGGCTTTTTTCTGAAGCACCCTCGTAAAACCCGAAGCGCATCCCCACATCTGACGAGAAAGTGCTATCTTGTGCAGCACGTTTTTCTGATGCCTGGAGCGAGAATGACTGACCATGAATTGATGCAGCTTAGCGAGATAGTTGGCCTTGCGCTTAAGCAACGTGGGGCGACCCTTACCACCGCTGAGTCCTGCACCGGCGGCTGGGTGGCGAAAGCGATTACCGATATTGCCGGCAGTTCCGCCTGGTTTGAACGCGGATTTGTGACCTACAGTAACGAAGCTAAAGCACAGATGATTGGCGTGCGCGAATCCACGCTGGAACAGCACGGCGCGGTCAGCGAACCGGTGGTCATCGAGATGGCGATTGGCGCGCTCAAAGCGGCGCGTGCTGATTTCGCCATTTCCATTAGCGGCATCGCGGGGCCGGACGGCGGCAGCGACGTGAAGCCTGTCGGCACCGTCTGGTTTGGTTTTGCCACCGCGAAAGGTGAAGGGATCACCCGCCGGGAGTGCTTTAGCGGCGATCGCGAAAGCGTGCGTCGTCAGGCAACCGTTTATGCGTTAAAAACGCTCTGGCAACAATTTCTACAAAACACTTGATACTGTATGACCATACAGTATAATTGCACCAACAGAACAGAAATCCACGGTGAAGCACAGTCGCTTCTCCCGGCATGACAGGAGTAATAATGGCTATCGACGAAAACAAACAGAAAGCGTTGGCGGCAGCACTGGGCCAGATCGAAAAGCAATTCGGTAAAGGCTCCATCATGCGCCTGGGTGAAGACCGTTCCATGGATGTGGAAACCATCTCCACCGGTTCGCTTTCTCTGGATATCGCGCTGGGCGCTGGCGGTCTGCCTATGGGCCGTATCGTAGAGATCTACGGGCCAGAGTCCTCCGGTAAAACCACCCTGACGCTGCAGGTCATTGCCGCAGCACAGCGCGAAGGTAAAACCTGTGCGTTTATCGATGCCGAGCACGCGCTGGACCCTGTGTATGCCCGTAAGCTGGGCGTCGATATCGACAACCTGCTGTGTTCTCAGCCGGACACCGGTGAGCAGGCGCTGGAAATTTGTGACGCGCTGGCGCGTTCTGGTGCTGTTGACGTTATCGTGGTCGACTCCGTTGCTGCACTGACGCCAAAAGCGGAAATCGAAGGTGAAATCGGCGACTCTCACATGGGCCTCGCGGCACGTATGATGAGCCAGGCGATGCGTAAGCTGGCGGGTAACCTGAAGCAGTCCAACACGCTGCTGATCTTCATCAACCAGATCCGTATGAAAATCGGCGTGATGTTCGGTAACCCGGAAACCACGACCGGGGGTAACGCCCTGAAATTCTACGCTTCTGTCCGTCTGGATATCCGCCGTATTGGCGCGGTGAAAGAGGGTGAGAACGTCGTCGGTAGCGAAACCCGCGTCAAGGTTGTGAAGAACAAAATCGCTGCGCCGTTCAAGCAGGCTGAGTTCCAAATCCTCTACGGCGAAGGTATTAACTTCTTCGGTGAGCTGGTTGACCTGGGCGTGAAAGAGAAGCTGATTGAAAAAGCGGGCGCCTGGTATAGCTACAACGGTGACAAGATTGGTCAGGGTAAAGCGAATGCCATCTCCTGGCTGAAAGAGAACCCGGCTGCGGCGAAAGAGATCGAGAAGAAAGTGCGTGAGCTGCTGCTGAACAACCAGGACTCCACGCCAGATTTCGCGGTTGATAGCGCGGATGCTGAAGAAACTAACGAAGACTTTTAATTCTTTCGTTTAACAATGAAGGGCTGCTGATGCGGCCCTTTTTGCATTTCTGAATCAGCAGGTTTTTTTATGAGTGAACCGACAACACGTCGACCCGCGTATGCACGCCTACTGGATCGCGCGGTGCGCATCCTGGCCGTTCGTGACCACAGTGAACAGGAGCTGCGGCGAAAACTGTCGGCACCGGTGATGAGTAAAAACGGCCCGGAAGAGATTGATGCCACCGCGGAAGATTATGACCGCGTCATCGCATGGTGCTATGAGCATCGCTATCTTGATGACGAGCGTTTTGCCTCGCGATTTCTCGCCAGCCGTGGCCGCAAGGGGTACGGGCCCGCGCGCATCCGGCAGGAGCTAAACCAGAAAGGGGTGGCCCGGGAGTCCATCGAAAAAGCGATGCGCGAATGCGACATTGACTGGTGCGAGCTGGCAAAAGAGCAGGCTATTCGTAAGTACGGCGAACCGCTGCCGCGTGAATTTTCAGAAAAAGTCAAAATCCAGCGCTTTTTGCTCTACCGCGGCTTTCTGATGGAAGATATTCAGGATATCTGGCGTAATTTTGCCGATTGAACGCATGCGGGATTTTACTTCCCACCAAAGAAAACTTATCTTATTCCCACTTTTTCCAGTAGCTGGTCTGTCCAACGGTTTACCGATACAGGCTGGCTACGACATTTCGTTAGCTTGATTTCAGGATAATTATGAGCAAGAGCACCGCTGAGATCCGTCAGGCGTTTCTCGATTTTTTCCATAGTAAGGGACACCAGGTTGTTGCCAGCAGCTCCCTGGTACCGAACAACGATCCGACTCTGCTGTTTACCAACGCCGGGATGAACCAGTTCAAGGATGTGTTCCTTGGTCTCGACAAGCGTAATTATTCCCGCGCCACAACCTCACAGCGTTGCGTGCGTGCGGGCGGTAAACACAACGACCTGGAAAACGTCGGTTACACCGCGCGTCACCACACCTTCTTCGAAATGCTGGGTAACTTCAGCTTCGGCGACTACTTTAAACACGATGCTATTCAATATGCGTGGGAACTGCTGACCGGTGAAAACTGGTTCAACCTGCCGAAAGAGCGTCTGTGGGTTACCGTCTATGAAACCGATGACGAAGCCTACGAAATCTGGGAAAAAGAAGTCGGGATCCCGCGCGAGCGTATTATTCGCATCGGCGATAACAAAGGCGCGCCTTACGCGTCCGATAACTTCTGGCAGATGGGTGACACCGGCCCTTGCGGTCCGTGCACCGAGATCTTCTACGATCACGGCGACCACATCTGGGGCGGCCCTCCAGGCAGCCCGGAAGAAGACGGCGATCGCTACATTGAGATCTGGAACATCGTCTTCATGCAGTTTAACCGTCAGGCCGACGGTACGATGGAGCCGCTGCCGAAGCCGTCCGTTGATACCGGTATGGGTCTGGAGCGTATTGCCGCGGTACTGCAGCACGTTAACTCCAACTATGAGATTGACCTGTTCAGCACCCTGATCAAAGCCGTTGCGGAAGTGACCGGCGCGACCGATCTGAACAACAAATCGCTGCGCGTTATCGCGGACCACATTCGTTCCTGCGCGTTCCTGATTGCCGACGGCGTTATCCCGTCGAATGAAAACCGTGGCTACGTGCTGCGTCGTATCATTCGTCGTGCCATCCGTCACGGCAACATGCTGGGCGCTAAGGACACCTTCTTCTATAAACTCGTTGGGCCACTGATTGGCGTGATGGGGTCAGCCGGTGACGAGCTGAAACGCCAGCAGGCGCAGGTAGAGCAGGTTCTGAAAACCGAAGAAGAGCAGTTTGCACGTACGCTGGAGCGCGGTCTGGCGCTGCTGGACGAAGAGCTGGCGAAACTTAAGGGCGACACGCTGGATGGCGAAACCGCTTTCCGCCTGTACGACACCTACGGCTTCCCGGTTGACCTGACGGCGGACGTTTGCCGCGAGCGTAACATCAAAGTTGACGAAGCGGGCTTCGAAGCCGCGATGGAAGAGCAGCGCCGTCGTGCGCGCGAGTCCAGCGGCTTCGGTGCAGACTACAACGCGATGATCCGCGTTGACAGCGCGTCTGAATTCAAAGGCTATGAGGCGCTGGAACTGACCGGTAAAGTGACCGCTCTGTTTGTTGACGGTAAAGCCGTAGACAGCATCAGCGCGGGTCAGGAAGCCGTAGTTATTCTGGACAAAACGCCGTTCTACGCCGAATCAGGCGGCCAGGTTGGCGATAAAGGCGAACTGAAAGGCAATGGCTTTAGCTTCAGCGTGACCGACACCCAAAAATACGGTCAGGCGATTGGTCACCAGGGCAAACTGGTTTCCGGTTCTCTGAAAGTGGGCGAGGGCGTCCAGGCTAACGTTGATGAAGCTCGCCGCGCGCGCATTCGTCTGAACCACTCGGCAACCCACCTGATGCACGCTGCCTTGCGCGACGTACTCGGTACCCATGTTGCACAGAAAGGTTCTCTGGTTAACGACAAAGTGCTGCGCTTCGACTTCTCGCATTTTGAAGCGATGAAGCCGTCTGAAATCCGTGCGGTGGAAGATCTGGTGAACGCGCAGATCCGTCGTAACCTGCCAATCGAGACCCATATCATGGATCTCGAGGACGCGAAGAAAAAAGGTGCGATGGCGCTGTTTGGCGAGAAATACGACGAGCGCGTTCGCGTGCTGAGCATGGGCGACTTCTCTACCGAGCTGTGCGGCGGTACGCACGCCTCGCGCACCGGTGATATCGGCCTGTTCCGCATTGTTTCCGAGTCGGGAACGGCGGCAGGTGTGCGTCGTATTGAAGCAGTGACCGGTGAAGGTGCGATTGCCAGCCTGCATGCGCAGAGCGATCAGCTGCACGACATCGCGCAGCTGCTGAAAGGCGATAGCCAGAACCTGGGCGAGAAAGTGCGCGTTGCGCTGGATCGCACGCGTCAGCTGGAAAAAGAGCTGCAGCAGCTGAAAGAGCAGGCTGCGGCGCAGGAGAGTGCAAACCTCTCCAGCAAGGCTGTAGACATTAAGGGCGTCAAACTGCTGGTCAGCGATCTGGCGGGCGTTGAGCCTAAGATGCTGCGTACTATGGTCGACGATCTCAAGAACCAGCTTGGTTCGACCGTTATCGTGCTGGCGACAGTGGCAGAAGGTAAGGTTTCTCTGATTGCGGGCGTCTCTAAGGATGTGACTGACCGCGTAAAAGCAGGGGAACTGATTGGTATGGTCGCTCAGCAGGTGGGCGGCAAGGGTGGCGGTCGTCCGGACATGGCGCAAGCCGGTGGTACGGATGCGGCGGCACTTCCTGCGGCATTAGCCAGCGTTGAAAGCTGGGTAAGCGCGAAACTGTAATAACTACAAAGCACAAGCAGACGCCATAGCGGTAACGTTATGGCGTCTTGTTCACTGTGCTATCGATAACGATAAAGTCAGGTTGAGTTTGTGTATATCGGCTAAACTTACGTTTAACAGAATGTGATGCCGTGACTGCTTACACTTTACGTGTTTGTCATCGCTTACTTTTTGGCGTTATATGATGGATAATGCCGGGATACAAGAGACCCGACTCTTTTAATCTTTCAAGGAGCAAAGAATGCTGATTCTGACTCGTCGAGTTGGTGAGACCCTCATGATTGGGGATGAGGTCACCGTGACAGTTTTAGGGGTAAAGGGTAACCAGGTACGTATTGGTGTTAACGCTCCTAAAGAAGTATCTGTCCACCGTGAAGAGATCTACCAGCGTATCCAGGCTGAAAAATCCCAGCAGTCCAGTTACTGATATTGTCGCGTCTCGCTGTCGGGCGAGACGCAACCCTCCCGCTATTTTTCCTGCTCAAAGTTACCGTTTAATTTCAATCGCTCTCTTTTTAACCACTCCGTTACCCTTATCTCGTCCCAACACCGTCCTTTCTGCATCAGTTTTCTGTGAAGATGCCTGCAAAATCCGCTTATAAAACACCCTCTTTGCGGCTTTTACATGCGAATTGCGTGTGATTTGTGCAAACGATAAAAGCTTTTGGAAAATTGTTTGACTTATAAGTCCCAGAAAGTAATATATGCGCCACGCAGCGACGAGAAGCTCTTAACGAGTTGCTCGAAGCACTCGAAAGAGGCGTTGTGTGGTGAGGTGGCCGAGAGGCTGAAGGCGCTCCCCTGCTAAGGGAGTATGCGGTCAAAAGCTGCATCCGGGGTTCGAATCCCCGCCTCACCGCCATTTTGCATCCGTAGCTCAGCTGGATAGAGTACTCGGCTACGAACCGAGCGGTCGGAGGTTCGAATCCTCCCGGATGCACCATCTATTACTTCATATTGCTTTAGAAGTGATATGAATATCGAGCAGTACAGTAGTAAATCCCGATGCATCCGTAGCTCAGCTGGATAGAGTACTCGGCTACGAACCGAGCGGTCGGAGGTTCGAATCCTCCCGGATGCACCATTTACTATTTCTGAAAGCAGTACCCTGATGCATCCGTAGCTCAGCTGGATAGAGTACTCGGCTACGAACCGAGCGGTCGGAGGTTCGAATCCTCCCGGATGCACCATTACTGTTTCTAAAAGCATTTCCCGATGCATCCGTAGCTCAGCTGGATAGAGTACTCGGCTACGAACCGAGCGGTCGGAGGTTCGAATCCTCCCGGATGCACCATATTCTCCTGGATAACAGCGATGCTGTTGTTTTAAGGTCAGCGAGTTAATCGCAAGCACCAGGGAGGATAACGTTGCTTTAGCAACGGCCCGCAGGGCGAGGCGTAAGCCGAGTAATCCTCCCGGATGCACCATCTTCTCCTTCTTTGTTTATTCCTTCGACGTTCCGTCAGCAATCACACTCTCTGTCAGCGACAAAAACCACCATTTACGATAAAGTAATGCTTTGTTAATCGGTTAGCGAGAGCACGATGTACGCACAGTATGACGGTTTGATCTTCGATATGGATGGTACCCTTCTGGATACCGAACCCACGCATCGTCAAGCCTGGACCGACGTCCTGGGCCGCTACGGTATGCGTTTCGACCTTCAGGCGATGATCGCCCTCAACGGCTCCCCAACCTGGCGTATTGCACAGGCCGTGATTGAACTGAATCAGGCCGATCTCGACCCGCACCTGCTCGCACGCGAAAAAACCGATGCGGTAAAAGCCATGCTTTTAGATACCGTACGTCCTTTGCCGCTGATTGATGTGGTAAAAGAGTGGCACGGGCGTCGCCCGATGTCGGTGGGGACGGGCAGCGAAAGCGCGATTGCAGAGGCATTACTCAATCATCTTGGCCTGCGCCACTATTTCTCTGCCGTGGTTGCCGCCGATCATGTTAAACATCACAAGCCTGCACCGGACACCTTCCTGCTCTGCGCAGAATTAATGGGCGTCCCGGCGGCAAAATGCGTCGTGTTTGAAGACGCCGATTTCGGCATCCAGGCCGCGCGTGATGCCGGAATGGATGCGGTGGATGTGCGCTTACTGTGAGTGACGCGCTGTCACTTGCCTCATTATTCGCCAGCAGTTTTCTCAGCGCCACGCTGTTACCGGGCAATTCGGAAGTGGTGCTGGTGGCGATGCTGTTGTCTGGCGTGAGTCAGCCCTGGCTGCTTGTAGTAATAGCAACAATGGGTAATAGCCTTGGAGGGCTGACTAACGTTATTCTTGGGCGTTTCTTTCCGCTGCGTGAAAAATCGCGCTGGCAGGAAAAGGCAGTCGGCTGGCTAAAACGCTATGGCGCTGCCACGCTGTTATTAAGCTGGATGCCTGTAATAGGCGATTTACTGTGTCTGCTGGCGGGATGGATGCGCATCTCCTGGGGACCGGTGCTCTTTTTTTTGTGCCTTGGCAAGGCGTTGCGTTATGTCCTCGTGGCATGGGCAACGCTGCAGGGTATGACGTGGTGGCACTAATTGGTGGAATGAATACGCGACCTTCAATCGTCAACCATTACAATTATGCTGAGTAACATTACTTTGACAGGCGGGAGGTCAATTTGATCCCGGACGTATCTCAGGCGCTGGCCTGGCTGGAAAACCACCCTCAGGCATTGAAGGGTATTCAGCGTGGTCTCGAGCGTGAAACGCTGCGCGTTAACGCGGACGGCAGTTTAGCGACAACGGGTCACCCGAAGGCGTTAGGCTCGGCGCTGACACATAAATGGATCACAACCGATTTCGCTGAAGCGCTGCTTGAGTTCATCACCCCAGTAGAGGGTGATATTGATCATATGCTGACGATCATGCGCGATATCCATCGCTACACCGCGCGCAACCTGGGCGACGAGCGCATGTGGCCCCTCAGCATGCCGTGCTATATCGAGCAGGGCCAGGAGATTGAGCTGGCACAGTACGGCACGTCAAATATCGGCCGGCTGAAAACGCTTTACCGTGAGGGGCTGAAAAACCGCTACGGCGCGTTGATGCAGACCATCTCTGGCGTGCACTACAACTTCTCGTTGCCAATGGCATTCTGGGAAGCGAAATGCGGTGAAACGGATAAAGATGCCATCTCAGCAGGCTACTTCCGCCTGATCCGAAACTATTACCGTTTCGGCTGGGTGATCCCGTATCTGTTCGGCGCATCGCCTGCTATTTGCTCATCTTTCCTGCAGGGAAAACCGACGACGCTGCCGTTCGAGAAGACTGATTGCGGAATGTACTATCTTCCGTACGCCACCTCTCTGCGCCTGAGCGATCTCGGCTATACCAATAAATCGCAAAGCAATCTCGGTATTACGTTTAACGAATTGCACGAATATGTGGCAGGATTGAAGCGGGCGATCAAAACCCCGTCGGAAGAGTACGAGAAAATCGGCCTCGAAAAAGACGGCAAGCGTCTGCAGATCAACAGCAATGTCCTGCAGATTGAAAACGAGTTGTATGCGCCTATTCGTCCTAAGCGCGTGACGCGCAGCGGCGAAACCCCGTCGGATGCGCTGCAGCGCGGCGGGATCGAATACATTGAAGTGCGCTCGCTGGATATCAACCCGTTTTCACCGATTGGCGTTGATGAACAGCAGATTCGCTTCCTGGATCTGTTTATGGTCTGGTGCGTGCTGGCGGATGCGCCGGAAATGAGTTCAGACGAACTGCTCTGTACCCGTACAAACTGGAACCGCGTGATTCTGGAAGGGCGTAAGCCAGGTCTGACGCTGGGTATCGGCTGCGAAACGGCACAGTTCCCGCTGACGAAAGTCGGCAAAGATCTGTTCCGCGATCTGAAGCGTGTTGCCCGGACGATGGACAGCATCGACGGCGGGGATGCGTATCAACAGATTTGCGACCAGCTGGTGGAATGCTTTGATAACCCGGAACTGACGTTCTCAGCACGCATTCTGCGTTCTATGATTGATCAGGGCATTGGTGGTACGGGGCGTTCACTCTCGGCGGAGTACCGTGAGATGCTGATCCAGGAGCCGTTAGAAATCCTGAGCGAAGCAGATTTTGTCGCGGAACGCGAAGCGTCCGTTGTGCGTCAGAAAGAGGTTGAAGCGGCGGATACCGAGTCGTTTGAGGCGTTTCTGGCGAAGCAGGCTTAAGCAGAAAAGAAAAAGGCCACATCGCTGTGGCCAAAATATACATCTCTGAATTCAGGGATGATGATAACAAATGCGCGTCTTTCATATACTCAGACGCGCATTCTGTAGAAGAGTTCAGTTTATTTTAAAAAAAATCACTATCGGAGGTGACGTATGCCGTTATTAGATAGCTTTACTGTCGACCATACCCGTATGGAAGCACCTGCAGTCCGCGTGGCGAAGACCATGCACACCCCGCACGGCGACACGATCACCGTCTTCGATCTGCGTTTCTGCGTGCCAAACAAAGAAGTGATGCCGGAGAAAGGCATTCATACGCTGGAACACCTGTTCGCTGGCTTCATGCGTGACCACCTGAACGGCAACGGCGTTGAGATCATCGATATCTCTCCGATGGGCTGCCGTACCGGTTTCTACATGAGCCTGATTGGTCAGCCTGAAGAGAAACGTGTGGCAGATGCCTGGAAAGCGGCCATGCAGGACGTGCTGAAGGTGAAAGAGCAGAACCAGATCCCTGAGCTTAACGTTTACCAGTGCGGCACCTACCAGATGCACTCTCTGGAAGAAGCGCAGGAAATCGCGCGTCATATCATCGAGCGTGATGTGCGCGTGAACAGCAACGAAGAGCTGGCCCTGCCGAAAGAAAAACTGCAGGAACTGCACATCTAGTATTGTGCCTGTGGATGCCCGGTGGCGCTTCGCTTACCGGGCCTACATTGTGTTGGTGCCTCCTTTGACCACAACCTTAACCTTCTCCTTTACCCACCGTCCCCTCGTTCCGTTTGCCCATGATTACGTTCATGGTGACAGCGAACCCTGGCACAAGCACGACTGCGCGCAGCTGCTGCACACCCTGAGCGGCGTGGTACGGGTGGATACCGCATCAGGCTGTTGGGTTGTTCCTCCCGGTCGCGGCGTCTGGCTGCCTGCGGGCACGCAGCATTCCTTGCGCATTACCGGCAACGTGGCGGCGCGAACGTTGTTTATCGATCCGCTGGCGCGGGCCGATCTCCCGGCCACCTGCCAGATCGTGCAGATCACGCCGCTGCTGCGCGAGCTGATCCTCGTCTGCCTTGCTTTACCTGAATCGTACTCACCCGGAAGCCGGGATGAGCGCGTCTATGAGCTCATTCTCGATGAAATCCGCACTATGCCGGTGCTGCCGTTTCACCTGCCGGAGCCGGAAAGTGAGGCGCTACGTCGCCTGTGTCTGCAAATCCGGCAACACCCGGGTGAAAGCTGGAGCAGCGCGCAGGCTTCGAGCATGATGAACATGAGCGAGCGCACGCTGAACCGCCATTTTCAGCAGCAGACGGGATTAAGCTGCGGAGAGTGGGTGAGAAGGGCGCGCCTGCTGGAAGCCTTAGTCCGGCTGGCGCAGGGCCAGCCGGTATTACGCGTGGCGCTGGATCTGGGGTACGGCAGTCACAGCGCCTTTACGGCCATGTTCCGTCGGGTGATGGGCGTCTCTCCCAGCGATTACTTTAAGAACGACTGACGGCGTTAAAGAGCGCCTGAAGCGACGCGCGCGCCACGTCGCTATCAATGCCCACGCCCCAGCGACTGCTGCCGTCCTGGAACAGACAGCGGATGTAGGCCACCGAGCGGCTGTCGCTGCGTTCGCCTAACGTATGCTCGTGATAATCCTTAATCACGAACGGGGCGTTGACCCAGCGGCTCAGGCCGTGAGCGGCAGCGGAGAGCAGACCGTTTCCCTGACCTTCCAGCTGGCGCGTTCCTCCCTGTGTGACGACGCTGGCCGTCAAACGCAGCTGGCCGTCCTGCTGGCTATCGCTGCGGTAGGATTGCAGCGCATAGTGCGGCGTTGCCACCAGGCCGTAGCGGGTGCGGAACAGCTGCCACAGCGCATTTTGCGTCATCTCTTTTCCGTGACGATCGGTTTCCTGCTGCACGTGCTGGCTGAAATCCTGCTGCAGGGCGCGAGGCAGTTTCAGCCCATGGTTTTGCTCAATCAGCCACGCGCTACCGCTTTTTCCTGACTGGCTGTTTACGCGGATCACCGCTTCGTAGGTACAGCCAATATCCTGGGGATCGACGGGCAGGTAAGGCATCTCCCAGCGATCGCCTGGCCTGCGGGCATCAAAGCCTTTTTTAATCGCGTCCTGGTGCGAGCCGGAGAAGGCGGTATAGGCCAGCCGTCCTGCCCACGGATGGCGCGGGTGGACCGGCAGCTGATTGCAGGTTTCCACCACTTCCACCACCCGATTCATATCGCTAAAGTCCAGATTCGGGCTAACCCCCTGGCTGTAGAGGTTCATCGCCAGCGTTACCAGGCAGACGTTACCCGTACGTTCCCCGTTACCGAAAAGACAGCCCTCCACGCGGTCAGCTCCCGCCATTACGGCCAGCTCCGCGCAGGCAACGCCGGTACCGCGGTCGTTATGCGGATGCACGCTGATGCAGACATCGCGGCGGCGGCTGAAGTGGCGGCAGAAATACTCGATCTGGTCGGCATAGACGTTCGGCGTGCTCACTTCGACGGTGGCAGGTAAGTTGATCACCATAGGCCGCTCGTCGCACGGCTGCCAGATTTCCGCCACGGCTTCACAAATCTCCAGCGCAAACTCCGGCTCGGTAAAGCAGAAGGTTTCCGGGGAGTATTCATATTGCCAGCGGGTGTCGGGATTTTCCTCACACAGCTGGCGAATAAGCCGCGTCGAGCGCGTCGCCAGCTCAACGATTTGCGCTTTCTCCATGCCGAAGACCAGGCGGCGGAAAAGCGGAGCGGTGGCGTTATACAGATGCACGGTAGCCTGCTTCGCGCCGCGCAGGGATTCAAAAGTACGATGGATGAGATCTTCCCGTGCCTGAGTGAGCACCTGAATCGTCACGTCATCCGGGATGCGGTTCTCTTCAATCAGCTGGCGAACGAAGTTGAAATCCGTCTGTGAGGCGGAAGGAAAGGCAACCTCGATCTCTTTGAATCCGCAGCCCAGCAGCAGTGCCCAGAACTGCAATTTGCGGGCGCTGTCCATCGGCTCGGCAAGGGCCTGGTTGCCGTCGCGCAGGTCGGTCGAGAGCCAGCGCGGCGCGCGGGTGATGCGTTGTTCCGGCCAGCGACGGTCGGGCAGGGAAAGGGTGGGATAAGGTTGGTACTTGTTGGCGGGTGTGTTCAGCATGATGCGCTCCTGTTGTCTTTTCACTATCGTGAATCGATTTCAGGCGCGCTGCTTTATCGGAACTGACAATGGCTGTCGCGTTCTGGACACAGTGCGGTTTTTTGCCGGATGGCGGCTCCGCCTTATCCGGCCTACGTTCGTAGGCCCGGTAAGCGTAGCGCCACCGGGCAACCGTCGCACAGAACTAGTGCGCGCCGCCACCGCCGCCACCGGCACCAAACGGCGGTCTGGCAAACCACACCAGCCCCAGCAGGACGATAAAGATCCCTGCCGATATCCAGAAAATCTCGTTGGCCGAGATAATCAGCCCCTGGTTGGTGATCTGCTGGGCAATCCAGCCGGACGCCTGCTGCTCCGTCATTCCCATCCCCTGAAGCTGGCTATACATCTGCTGAGCATTCGGGTTGTACGGGTTCACCGCTTCGGTCAGCTGCGCGTGGTGCATCGATTCGCGGTTCGTCCACAGGGTGGTGGTGATCGACGTACCGATGGAGCCCGCCAGCGTACGGGTGAAGTTCGACAGGCTCGAGGCGGCCGCCAGACGCTCGGGCGGTAAGCCAGAGAGCGTGATGGTGGTCAGCGGCATAAAGAAGCACGCCACCGCAAAGCCCTGAATGAACTGCGGCCACGCCGAGGCGCCAAAGTCCATTCCCGGCTCAAAGGTATACGCACGCCAGTAGAAGCACACCGCATACATGATGAAGCTGAACGTCACCAGCCGACGCATGTCGAGCTTATGGGCGAAGCGGCCAATTATCGGCGACAGCAGGACCGGGATCACCCCAACGGGCGCCGACGCCAGACCCGCCCAGGTGGCGGTATAGCCATACACCTCCTGCAACAGCTGCGGCAGCAGCACAATCGCGCCGAAGTAGAGCATATAGGCGAGGCTGATACACAGGCAGCCGATGGTGAAGTTTCGCGACTTAAACAGCGAGA
Organism: Enterobacter quasiroggenkampii; assembly: GCF_043972695.1. Lineage (NCBI taxonomy): Bacteria > Pseudomonadati > Pseudomonadota > Gammaproteobacteria > Enterobacterales > Enterobacteriaceae > Enterobacter > Enterobacter quasiroggenkampii. The sequence goes on along the minus strand of NZ_CP143745.1, from coordinate 4,249,229 downwards.
GATCGACTATCGGGTTGTCGTCCGTCAGCTCCCAGACGATCAGGAAGCTGATCGACACCACCGCGACAATGGTCAGGATGATAATTTCCTGCGAGTTGAACCAGTCGAGCTCTTTACCGCGGTCGAGCATAATCTGCAGACTGCCGATACCCAGGATCAGCAGCGCCAGCCCGATGCTGTCGATACGCCGTTGTTCGGTGCGCGTCTCTCGTCCCCGCAGCGACTGCAGCGTCATCAATACCACGACAGCGCCAATCGGTACGTTGATGAAGAAGATCCAGCCCCAGTGGTAGTTATCGCTGATGTACCCGCCCAGAATCGGTCCGCAGATAGGCGCGACGATAACGGTCATCGACCAGAGCGCCAGCGCGACGGAACGTTTTGCGGGAGGGTAGTTGCTCAGCAGCAAACTCTGGGAAAGCGGGATCAGCGGCCCCGCGACAATCCCCTGAATGACGCGGAAGAAAATCAGCATCGTCAGGCTGCTGGACATGCCGCACGCCCACGAGGCCAGTACAAACGCCACCGTGGACCAGAGGAACAGCTTCACCTCACCGACGCGCTTTGCCAGCCAGCCGGTGATCGGAATGGAGATGGCGTTTGCCACCCCAAACGAGGTAATGACCCAGGTTCCCTGGCTCAGCGACGAGCCAAGGTTACCGGCGATGGTTGGGATCGCCACGTTTGCGATGGTGGAGTCCAGCACCTGCATGAATGTCGCCAGCGACAGCGCAATGGTCATAATGACCAGCTGCGCGCCTTCCAGCGGTTTTTGCGGCTTTTGCTGTTGCATAACGCTCACCTTCGGATTAACCGGCGTTTGCCTTCACGATGTCATCGATCAGCTTGTTGACCGGATCGAGGCTAATTTCACGGGCGTTACTTTCATAAGCCGGACTGCTACGCACCTGGCTTGCCAGGATCTGACCGTCGCGGTTGGCGGTGTCAACCGTCACCAGCGTGGAGAGGCCGATACGCAGCGGATGATCCGCCAGCTGCTTAGCATCCAGTTCGATACGCACGGGCAGACGCTGTACGACTTTGATCCAGTTACCGGTGGCGTTCTGCGCAGGCAGCAGGGAGAAGGCGCTGCCGGTCCCCATATCCAGACCCACCACTTTCCCGGTGTACTTCACGTCATCGCCATAGATGTCGCTGACAACCGTCGCGGTCTGGCCGATACGCATATGCGCAAGCTGCGTCTCTTTAAAGTTGGCGTCGACCCACAGGTTGTCTGCCGGTACGACCGCCATCAGCGGCGTGGTCGGGCTAATCTGCGCCCCAGGCTGAACGGAACGACGGGAGACATAGCCGGTCATCGGGCTGACGATTTTAGTACGCTGCAGGGCAAGCCACGCGTTGCGGACTTCAGTCGCTGCCTGCTGAACGGCAGGCTGGTTTTCCAGGCTGGTGCCCAGCACCATCGCCTGGTTGGCGTTGTACTGTTGAATGGCCACATCCAGCTGTGCCTGAGCGCTGGCGACGGCGTCGCGGGCGTGCTGCAGTTCTTCACGGCCAATCAGGTTGGCGGTGCCGAGCGGCACGCGGCGGTTCAGATCGCTCTGCGCCTGTGCGAGTGCGGTTTTCTGCACGTCGATGTTGGCCTGCAGCTGCTTGCTGTTGATCATCAGCTGGCGGGTCTGACGGACGCTGGAGGCCAGCGCGGTCTGTGCTTTTTCAAACGCCTGCTGGGCGTCGGTTGGATCGAGAGTCACCAACACATCGCCTTTTTGCACAAAGTCGGTATTGTCAGCCCAGACTTTCGTCACGCTGCCCGACACCTGCGCCATAATTTGTACCTGGTTCCCTGCCACGTACGCGTCGTCAGTCTCTTCAGCATGACGCAGTACTAAAAACCAATAGATCCCATATGCCACGGCAATAATGATAAAGAGCAAGGTCAACAGAAGAAGGGCGCTCTTACGTTTGCCTTTCTTGTTGGCCGGTTGCTGCGGGGTAGTGCTCTCCGCATTTGCGCTCATTGTTGTTCTCCACGATCTTCTTATTTTCACATCGGCTGAGCCGACCTGTTGTCAGAAAGGCCAGCAGTGTGACGTGCTGGCCTGTCGGTTTTCTTATGAATCTGGAATGGTGAGCGTGTCGTCGCGTTAGCGCAGCGCCTCAAGAACGGCGCCGTCTTCATCCATCTGGTCCAGACGGGTGAGCAGCTTGCGAGTGATGTGCTCAAGCTGGTCACGCTCGGCGGTGCTGAGGGCGGACCAGAGTTTGTGCAGGCAATTGTGCTGAGGTGGCAGCACCTCGCGCAGGAACTGGTGACCTTTATCGGTCAGTTGCAGATGCAGGCAGCGGCGATCGTTGTCGCTTTCACGGCGCTCAATCCAGCCACGCTTTTCGAGCTCATCGGCAATTCGGGTCGCATTGGTACGGGAGGAGCCCAGCGCGCAGCTCAGCTCGGAAGGCTGAATGCTGTGGTTTTCCTGAGACTCCAGCGTGATCAACGCCATAAACAATGTCTCGTTAATCCCTTGAGCTTTCAGCATTTTATTACGGTTTTCCAGTAGCTTACCCTGCATGTGCATGCACAGGCGAGTCAGCAGGATTTCCTGGTACGGGAAGTCCTCATGGCGACTGGCGCGAAATTTAAGCATTTGTTCAATGGGCGTAAACGAACTATCCATTTGGGCATAACCTCATTAATTACAGCCGATATAGTAACGATAGTGACAAATAATGTAAATGAATTATTTGTGCGGTTATATCCGCCAAATTAATGTCACCATCAGAAAGCGCCGGGTAAGTCCGTGACCCGGTGAGCACAGAAAGCGTAGGGTGTGAACCCGCTGAAGAGAGGATGTGAGGACGGGGGTCTGAACTATTCATGTCAATTGTAAATATGTCACCCACATTAAAATTTCTGGGATAAATGATTACGTTTACATTAACAGAGTGAAGGGCCTCTTAACACCCTAAGAGGCCAACGCAATGTAAAACTTAATGAATTGCATCCTGACGATGGTAGCCGCGCCACCATACTAGCAGGTTAAGCGTGGCGACGATGGCGCCGATCGCACATACCCCTGACCAGCCGGCATGCTGCCATGCCGAGGCGGAAATGAGCGAGCCCGCCGCGCCGCCAATGAAGTAGCTGGTCATGTACCCGGCCGTCAGGCGGTTACGCGCCTCTGGCTTCACGCGATAGATGACGGTCTGATTGGTGATGTGAACGCCCTGCACGGTGAGATCGAGCACCAGGATTCCGACGATCAGCGCCAGCACCGAGACGTGCCCATACCAGATTGCCGCCCAGGAGAGCAGAAGTAATATCAGCCCCGCTGAGGTGGTCAGATGGGATTTGCCCTTGTCGGCCAGCCCGCCTGCGGGACGCGCGCCCAGTGCGCCTGCGGCACCGGCCAGACCGAACAGGCCAATCACCCCTTCGGAATAATTGAACGGCGGCGCGGCCAGCAGAAACGCCATCGACGTCCACAGAATGCTGAAGTTGGCGAAGGTGAAGCAGCCCAGCAGAGCGCGGGTGCGCAGAAGTTTATCCTGAGTGAACAGGCTGAAAACGGAGGCCAGCAGCTGCGGGTAGTTCAGGTGATTTTCCTGCTTCACTTTTGGCAGCCCGCGCCACAGTGCCAGCGCCATGACGACCATCAGCACGCTCGCCACCCAGTATACGGTGCGCCAGCCGCCGAGGCTTGCCAGCAGCCCGGCAACGGTACGCGCCAGCAAAATCCCCAGCAGCAGGCCGCTCATGATGGTGCCCACCACCTTGCCGCGTTTTTCCGGGGAGGCGAGGGTCGCTGCGAGCGGGACCAGAATTTGCGCCACTACGGAGAACAACCCCGTCAGCGCGGTACCGATAATCATCATCGTCAGCGACTGGCTGCTGGCGGTGATCAGCATCCCACCGGCGGCCAGCAGGGTCATGGAGACGATCAGCATTCGGCGTTCAAACATATCGCCGAGCGGCACCAGGAACAGCAGCCCGGCGGCATAACCGAGCTGGGCTGCGGTGACAATAAAGCCTGCTGAACTGGCGGAAAGGTCAAACGCGCGGGCGATGGTGTCGAGAAGAGGTTGCGCGTAATAGTTGCTGGCGACGGCCAGACCCGTGGCCACGGACATTAAAAGAATGAGTGCGGGGCTAAGCCCTTGAGCTGTTTTTGTCATTGGTTTCAGGAATCGTTAGTTAAGTGATTATTTTTCCGGAAACCATAATAGCGAATGATTGTGAATGTTGGGGGATTGTTATGTGTGTGTTTGTGCGGTTATCCCCTCATCCTCTCCCCTTTGGGGAGAGGATGAGGGGTAGGGTTTTGTTTTTTACTTCTGCGCCTCAAGCGCCTCTTTCACCCAGCCGTCAAACTGCTGCTGGTGGGCTTTGATCCAGCCGTCGACGTGGCCTTTGACATCTGCCTCAGACGATTTACCCGCGTGCATCATCGCGTTCTGGGCGTTGATGTCCGCCAGCGGCAGCTTCATCACCGAGAACAGCTTCGCCGCGGCCGGGTTTTTCTCGGCCCAGGCTTTGTTCGCCACGATATGCATGGTGTTCACCGGGAAGCCGTAGTTCATGCCGTTCGGCAGTTTGGTGTCGATATCTTTCTGCTCGCCCGGGAGGGAGGAGAACGGCACCTGCAGCCACACCACGTCTTTCCCCGGCTTCAGCACGTCGCTCACCCAGTATGGCGTCCAGGTGTAGTAAATCACCGGTTTACCCTCTTTGAAGCGGGCAATGGTGTCGGCCATCATCGCTGAATAATTGCCGTGGCTCACGTCGACCGTTTTCGCCAGATCGAACGCCTTGTTTTGGTGGTTAATCACCGCTTCGCAGCCCCAGCCCGGCGAGCAGCCCATCATGTCGGCCTTGCCGTCACCGTTGGTGTCGAACAGTTTGGCGATCTTCGGATCCTTCAGCTGTTCGATATTGGTGATGTGGTACTGGTCGGCGGTTTTCTTGTCGATCAGATATCCCTGCGCCGCGCCGGTGACAAATGTGCCTTCACGGTAGAATTTCTTGTCGCCACCGGCGGCGGCATACATGTCGTCGTGCAGCGGCTGCCAGTTCACGGCGGTGAAGGTGGCGTCACCGGAGGCAATCGAGGTATAGCCCACGTTGTAATCCACTTCGCTCGGCGTGTTAACCGTGTAGCCGAGTTTTTCCAGCGCGCGGCTGACGATCAGGGTCTGGAAGCTCTCTTCCGAAATGGTGCTCTGCACCGGCTGCACGGTAATGCCTTTGCCCGGCAGATCAGCCGCGAACGTGCTGGTGGAGACAAGGGTGGCAAACGCTGTGGCAAAAAGGACGTTATGTCGCATCGTTGTTCCTTATTTTCTAAAGGGGCGGGTGAGTAACCCGACAGGGCCGGTGGAATACCAGCGACGGTTGCCGCGACTGCGTGAATCGCGACCGACGGCCTGGGTCAGGCGGTCAAGAATAATGGCGAGGATCACGATCCCGACGCCGCCGACGGTGGCCAGCCCCATGTCGAGACGGCCAATGCCGCGCAGCACCATCTGGCCGAGACCGCCAACGGCGATCATCGAGGCAATCACCACCATCGACAGGGCCAGCATCAGCGTCTGGTTAACGCCCGCCATGATGGTTGGCATGGCCAGCGGGAGCTGAACCTTAAACAGCATCTGGCGCGGGCTGGCACCGAACGAGCGTGACGCTTCGATCAGGTCCGCAGGCACCTGGTTGATCCCGAGAATGGTCAGACGAATAATCGGCGGCAGGGCAAAGATAATGGTGACCACCACGCCCGGCACGTTGCCGATGCCGAACAGCATCACAATCGGCACCAGATAGACGAAGGCCGGGGTGGTCTGCATTGCATCCAGCAGCGGACGGATAATCTTCGCTGCCCGCGGGCTGCGCGCCAGCCAGATCCCCATCGGCAGGCCGATGACAATGCAAAAGAGCAGGGCGGTCAGCACCAGTGCCAGGGTGATCATCGCCTGCGACCAGGCCCCAATCGCGCCGATGGCAATCAGCGAAATCAGCGTGGCGACACCCATGCCGGCGCTGCCAAACTGCCAGGCGATCAGGGAGAACAGGATAATCGCCACCGGTGCCGGCATGCCCAGCATCAGCTGCTGGAAGCCGTTCAGGATGTAATCCACCGGGATGCGGATCCCCTGGAACACCGGGCGGAAGTGCGTCACCACCCAGTCGATCCCCTCCGTGACCCAGCTGTCCAGCGGGATCAGCGTTTTATGGAACGGGTCCATGATGTTGAAGTGTTCTGGCGCAGGCGCGGGGGCGCTGTTCAGCCAGTCTGCCGCGCCGCCGCCGTCGGCGGGGGCTGGCGTGGAACCCCACGCGTCGGCGGATTGTGCAGCGTTATCCGCCGCTTCAGTGGTACCCCACGGGTTAGTTTGGTCAGCCATTGTTTGCCCCCTCGCGATCTAAAGCCTGCAGCAGCATCCGTTTTGAGATGATGCCGACGTACTGTTGTTCCTCACCCACGACCGGCACGGCGCACGGCGCCTGCCCTACGTGAGAGAGCAACTCGCTGAGCGGCGTTTCGGCGTCCACGGCAAGCGGAGCGTCAATCAACGCCGCATCGATCCCCTGGTTTTCGCTGAGCGCGGTTTTCAGAGAGTCGATGGAGACAACGCCGACAAATTTATTGCCGCGTTCAACCAGATAACCGTATTCACGGTCTTCGTCCTGCAGCAGCTTAAGCGCCGAGCGCGGGCCGAAGCCTGGGGTTTTACGAATAATGCCGTTTGGCGTTCGACGGGCAATATCTTTGGCGCTAAAGACCTGGCTAATATCCACGCCACGGAAGAAGGTGCGGACATAATCATTCGCCGGATTATTGAGTATTTCATCCGGCGTGCCGACCTGCACCACTTCACCGTTTTGCATAATGGCAATACGGTCGCCAATACGCATGGCTTCATCCAAATCGTGGGAAATAAAGACAATGGTTCGCTGATGTTTCGCCTGTAATTTTACCAGCTCATCCTGCATCTCGGTGCGAATTAACGGATCGAGGGCGGAGAAAGCTTCGTCCATTAATAAAATGTCTGGATTAATGGCTAATGCGCGGGCTAATCCCACGCGCTGACGCATACCGCCGGAAAGTTCATCCGGGTACGCATGCGCATAATTTTCCAGCCCTACCTGACGCAGGGCATCAAGGGCTTTTTCCTGACGTTCCTGCGCAGGCGTGCCGGCTAATTCCATGCCGAAGGCGGTATTATCCAGTACCGTCATGTGCGGCATCAGCGCGAATGACTGGAATACCATCGCAATCTTCTTTCTGCGCACCTCGCGAAGCTCGGCGTCTGATATTCTGGCGATATCCACGCCGTCAATCAGTACCTGTCCGCGGGTGGGTTCAATCAGGCGATTGAGAAGGCGAACCATAGTGGATTTACCCGAACCGGATAATCCCATGATGACAAAAATCTCGCCTTCTTCAATGGCCAGACTGGCGTCTTTAACGCCAAGCGATAGCCCGGTTTTTTCCAGAATTTGCTCTTTCGAAAGGCCTTTCTCAATATATTTGAATGCGCGCTGCGGATGCTCGCCAAATACTTTATAAAGATTTTTCACTTCTAATTTAATTGCCATGCAATAGAGAGTGTCCTGTTATTTGTTTATGTCGATATGATTACCATGGTAAATTGTTAACGGGCATAACCCTAACATACTGAGAATCTGAGACAACCCTGGGTTTGCTTATGACGTGAATTTTCAGGGAAGCGAAACGGCTGTATTTCCCATGAGTAAAGGGCTGAGCGTGATCTGAATTTTTCTCAATTTTTTGCTGTGGCGCAGGAGAATTTCGCCTGAATCGGGTGATTCAGGCGAATATGACGCAGAAATGACAGTGTAGTTGCTTTGTAAATATTAGAGAGGAAATTGTTGGGTTTATATTAAATTAACGAACGTTAACGTTCATTAAAAATCCCAGTCTTCATCCTCAGTTTCCACCGCTTTGCCCATCACGTACGATGAACCCGACCCGGAGAAGAAATCGTGGTTTTCGTCGGCGTTGGGCGACAGCGCGGACAGAATCGCCGGGTTCACCTCCGCCATCTCCGGTGGGAACAGCGCCTCGTAACCCAGGTTCATCAGCGCCTTGTTGGCGTTGTAGCAGAGGAAGGCCTTCACGTCTTCCTCCCAGCCGGTACCAGCGTAGAGCTCTTCGGTATAGCTCAGCTCGTTGTCGTACAGATCCATCAGCAAATCGAGCGCAAATCCCTTAAGCTCCTCGCGCCTGGCCTTGCTGACTTTTTCCAGCATTTTCTGATACTTATAGCCGATGTAATACCCGTGCACCGCTTCATCCCGAATGATGAGGCGAATCAAATCGGCGGTGTTGGTGAGCTTGCCCCGGCTCGACCAGTACATGGGCAGCCAGAAGCCGGAATAGAAGAGGAAGGATTCCAGAAACACGCTGGCGATCTTCTTCTTCAGCGGCTCGTCGTCCCGATAATACGTCAGCACCAGCTCCGCCTTTCTCTGTAGTGACTCGCTTGCTTCACTCCATGCGTAGGCCGCGTCCACGTCTTTGGTCTGGCACAGCGTGGAGAAAATCGAGCTGTAGGAGCGGGCGTGCACCGCCTCCATAAAGCTGATGTTCGACATCACCGCCTCTTCGTGCGGCGTCATCGCGTCACTCATCAGAGCCGGTGCGCCGACGGTATTTTGAATGGTGTCGAGCAGCGTCAGGCCGGTAAAGACGCGGATCGTCAGCTGCTGCTCGGCGTGGCTCAGGGTTTGCCAGGCCGGAATATCGTTGGAGAGCGGGACCTTTTCTGGCAGCCAGAAGTTGCTGGTCAGGCGGTTCCATACCTCCAGGTCTTTATCGTCCTGGATTTTGTTCCAGTTAACGGCACTCACGCGTGACAGTTTCATCCTTTCTCCTTACAGCGCGCAGGACACGCAGCCTTCAATTTCGGTGCCTTCCAGCGCAAGCTGGCGCAGGCGAATGTAGTAGAGCGTTTTGATGCCTTTCTTCCAGGCGTAGATCTGTGCTTTGTTGATGTCCCGCGTGGTGGCGGTATCCGGGAAGAACAGCGTCAGCGAGAGTCCCTGATCCACGTGTTTCGTCGCCTCGGCGTAGGTATCGATGATTTTTTCCGGGCCGATCTCATACGCGTCCTGGTACAAAGCCAGGTTTTCATTGGTCATAAACGGGGCAGGGTAGTAAACGCGTCCGGTTTTGCCTTCTTTGCGAATTTCAATTTTCGACACGATCGGGTGAATGCTCGACGTGGCGTGATTGATGTAGGAGATCGAACCGGTTGGCGGTACGGCCTGCAGGTTCTGGTTGTAGATGCCGTAGCGCATCACATCATCACGCAACTGCTGCCACATCGCACGCGTCGGCAACACGATCCCGGCACGAGCAAACAGTTCGCGTACTTTTTCGGTTTTCGGTTGCCAGTCGCCTTCAAGATACGGGCTAAAATACGCTCCGCTGGCGTAGCGGGACTGCTCAAAGCCCGTAAAATGCTGGTTGCGTTCGCGCGCCAGCATCATCGAGGTATGCAGCGCGTGCCATGTGACGGTGTAAAAATAGAGGTTGGTGAAGTCCAGCCCTTCCGGACTGCCGTAGGCGATGCCCTCCCGCGCCAGATAGCCGTGGAGGTTCATCTGCCCAAGCCCGATAGCGTGCGACGCAGCGTTGCCCGCCTCAATGGACGGCACGCTGCGGATGTGGCTCATGTCCGACACCGCCGTCAGCCCGCGAATGGCGGTTTCTATCGTGCGGCCAAAGTCGGGTGAATCCATGGTGTGGGCGATATTCAGCGACCCGAGGTTGCAGGAGATGTCTTTGCCGATCTCCGCATAGTCCAGATTCTCGTCATAGCCGGACGCGCTGTTGACCTGCAAAATCTCCGAGCACAGGTTGCTCATGTTGATGCGCCCGGCAATCGGGTTCGCGCGGTTTACCGTATCTTCGTACATGATGTACGGATAGCCGGACTCAAACTGAATTTCGGCAAGCGTCTGGAAGAAATCGCGGGCGTTGATATATTTTTTGCGAATGCGCTCGTCGGCTACCAGCACGTCATAAAGTTCGCTGATGGCCACGTCGCCAAAGGCTTTGCCATAGATTCGCTCAACGTCATACGGCGAGAAGAGCGCCATCTCGGCATTCTCTTTGGCCAGTTTAAAGGTGATATCCGGGATCACCACGCCAAGCGACAGGGTTTTGATACGGATTTTTTCGTCGGCGTTTTCGCGCTTGGTATCGAGAAAACGCAGAATGTCCGGATGGTGCGCGTGCAGGTAGACCGCTCCCGCGCCCTGGCGCGCGCCAAGCTGGTTAGCATAGGAGAACGCATCCTCCAGCATCTTCATCACCGGGATCACGCCGGAGGACTGGTTTTCGATGCGCTTGATCGGCGCGCCCGCTTCGCGCAGGTTAGAGAGCAAAAATGCCACGCCGCCGCCGCGTTTGGAAAGCTGCAGCGCCGAGTTCACCGCGCGACCAATCGACTCCATATTATCTTCGATACGCAGCAGGAAGCACGAGACCAGCTCACCGCGCTGGGCTTTGCCGCAGTTGAGAAAGGTGGGCGTGGCGGGCTGGAAGCGGCCGGAGAGGATCTCGTCGGTGAGCTGTTGCGCCAGCGCTACATCGCCCTGCGCCAGGGTCAGCGCGACCATCACCACGCGATCTTCAAAGCTTTCTAAGTAGCGCTTACCGTCAAAGGTTTTCAGGGTGTAGCTGGTGTAGAACTTCCACGCGCCAAGGAACGTCTGGAAACGAAAGCCGCTGGCGTGGGCGCGTTCAAACAGCTTCACGACGAAGGCGCGTTCGTAGCGGGTGAGGACGCGCGCATCGTAGTAACCCTCGTTAACCAGGTGGTCGAGACGTTCATCCTGGCTCGTAAAGGTCACGCTGTTGGGCCGCACGTGGGCGGCAAAAAAGGCGTCCACCGCCTCACGGTCTTTATCAAACTGAATGCGTCCCTCCCGGTCATAGAGGTTAAGCATCGCGTTTAATGCGTGGTAATCCGGCGTCGCCTGCATTACCCGTTCTGCGGTTGTCGTTGCCAAAATTCGTTCACTCCTTTACGCACGTTTTCAACGTCCTGCTGCGTCCCCATCAGCTCAAAGCGATAGAGATACGGCACGCCGCATTTTTGAGAGATGACATCTCCGGCGCGGCCAAAGGCGTCGCCGAAATTGCGATTCCCCGCCGCAATGACGCCGCGGATCAGCTCCCGGTTATGAGGATCGTTCAGAAAGCGGATCACCTGGCGAGGCACTGCGCCCGCCGTGCCGCCTCCGCCATAGCTGGGCACCACCAGAATGTAAGGTTCCTCTACCCGGATCCGCTCCCGCTCGTTAAGCGGAATGCGCACCGCAGGCAGCCCGACGCGCTCAATAAAACGGAGCGTGTTTTCCGAGCTGCTGGAGAAGAACACCAGTCTGCTCATGCCCGTGTGGCCTGCGCGGCGATGCGGTTGATCATGTCCGGGCGGAAGCCAGACCAGCTGGTCTCCCCGGCCACCACCACTGGAAGCTGACGGAAACCCTGCGCGCGAAGGGTATCGGCGGCCTCGGGCTGCTGGTCAATATTCACCATCTCAAACGCCACGCCGCGGCTTTCCATCGCCCGTTTGGTCGCGTGGCACTGAACACAATCGTTACGAGTGTAAATAATAATGCTCATGATTCGTATTTCCATTTAAAATGAGAGAACGGCGCGAATCATCGCGTCAGGTTGTGTGTGTCTTGCTAAAAGGAATACTAGATGTAGTTGTCTTAAGTTTCAACCATACAAGATATGGGAAATTCAGATTGATGTTGTCACGATGATGAGCTCAGCGGGGCAGGGCAGGCTATACGGGTTTCACAGGCGAGAAGGCAAAGAAAAGCCCCGGCAGCCACTGACCACCGGGGCAGATAACGGTGCGTGAGCGGGTTATTTACGCAGGCTAAGCAGAGCGCCCACAAAGATACCGACTGCCGCTACCGTTCCGAGCGTACAGAGCGGCTTCTCGCGCACGAAGGTCGTTGCGCAACTGACCGCATCGCAGGCAGCCTGTGTCGTACGCGTGCGGCCGTTTAAGCGCGCGCGGGTTTCACGGAGCAGAGACTGAGCCTTACGTTTTGCGGCATCCGCTTCGTCCTTCGCGTCACTTCCCCAGGATTTCAGCACCTCTTCCAGCGTGTCCGCTAATTGGCTGACATCATTACGAATATCCTGCGCATCGTCATTAATATCGTTTCGGTTCGGTCTGTTAAACATACGATCCTCCGTAATTTTGCGTTCCCGTTCAGTTTAGTTCAGAAATTTAATATCTGAAGCGCATCACGCGTTATCCGGCAGTTTATGGACTATTCTGAAAGCCCTGCTAATGCTGAATACTGTAAGGTTGCCGGGCAGGAAAAGATAACGAGGAAAAGATATGTATTTACGACCTGATGAGGTGGCGCGCGTTCTTGAAAAAGAGGGATTCACCATGGATGAGGTGACACCAAAAGCGTATGGATATCGCCGTGGCGAGAATTATGTTTACGTTAATCGTGAAGCAAGAATGGGACGTACCGCTCTCATTATTCACCCGACGCTGAAAGACAGAAGTCTGTCATTTGCTGAGCCTGCCTCGGATATTAAAACCTGCGATCACTATCAGCAATTTCCGCTCTATTTAGGCGGAGAGACGCATGAGCATTATGGTATTCCGCATGGTTTCAGCTCGCGTATGGCGCTGGAACGGTTTTTGAAGGGACTGTTTGGCGACGTACAGTAAATTTGCGACTGGCGTGTGCCAGTCGCTTCATATCACGCTTTTGCCTGGCTGTACTGGCTGACCTTAAACAGGCGGCGACAGTAGTCGAGGAAATAGCCATATACCGCCCCCATCAGCATTGAAATCACAATATTCGAACTGACCGCCGCAGCGATCTGGTGCCAGTCCGCGCCCACCGTCAGCAGAATAGCCACGTAAACCGGCGACTGGAACGTCACATAGGCCAGAACGTCCGCCAGGTTTTTCACCCAGCCTGCGGGGCTGATACGACGTGCGAAACGCATGACGGCATCGCGGTATAAGCCGTAAGGCCATGCAATAATAATATTGACCGGGATCGCCACCAGACGAGAAGAAAGTGACTGCTCGAAGGTCATTCCGGAGAGGAATATTTCGATCAGCATGTTCACAACGGAACAGTAGACAACCATCGCGAAAGTATCCGCCACGGCATGGCGAAGGCGTGATTGCGGTGAGAACATGTCTGAACTCCTTGAGAAGAACACAAAAGAAACGATTTTCCCTAAGCGATTAGTGCTTTAGGTTGGTTTGTTTGGCATGTATAGCGTATATCTCTATGTTTGAACTAACAACTAGTGATTAATTTTTATTTAAACGCGTTTTGTCCACAAAATTCTCTAAAATTGATGGTTTTTTGTTCGCTTCGTTATAATGTGTCTCGTGTGATGATTTTTTAATGTAAATCAGTTAGTTGTGTCTAGTCTCACTGACGAGGGCCTCAACCCGCTTCTGGACAGCGCAGGATGCTGAAATTTTGATTAAAGATGACCATTTATATTGATGTGATGAATGAATCCATGCGTATCCCACAGGCGTTATAAGATAATATTAACGGTGGCAGTAAAACATATTTACGCTATTGGCAGGGTCGCCCCGCGGGTAGATATTTCAACGGAAATGAATTATTCTGTCGGTGATTTATCTATTTACCCTAAAGAGAAGGTTTTCAAATAATATGTCTTTGACGTTACAGAATCTTAATAATATCCGAACTCTGCGCGCCATGGCACGCGAATTATCCCTGGACGTTCTTGAGGAAATGCTGGAAAAGGTCAGGGTCGTTGCTGAAGAAAAACGTAGTGAGCTGGCGGAATTAGAGCAGCAGCGGGCTGAACAGCAGGAGAAAATTAATGCCCTGCTGGAACGAATGAAAGCCGATGGTATTTCACCGACCGATCTGCTGGGCTCTGAACTGGGGCAGGCGGGTAAGCCAGTGAAAAAGCGCAAGCCGCGTGATGCCAAATATCGCTTTATTGACCAGAACGGTGAAGAGAAAACGTGGACCGGCCAGGGCCGCACGCCGAAGCCTATTGCCAGCGCGCTGGCAAACGGCAAATCACTGGAAGATTTTCTGATCTAAACAGGTAAACCGGGCGGAACACGCCGCCCGGCATTTTTTCAGCAGACGCCGAAATCACCGTCTTCAGTATACGGCGCCAGATCGGCCGCTTTCAGGGTATATTTCTCGCCTTGCTCATTGCTGGCCTGTACCGCCACAACGCTGTCACCATTCACTTCAAGCACTTTCAGCTTCGGGCCGCCTTTACGCGGTTGAACATAATCACCGACAGAAAACATATTACCTCCTCATCGTTTTAGCGATCTTCACATTAGCCCACGTATGACGGCGGGTACAGCGTATTTCAGCGATTACTGCTTATGAGGTACGACGGTTCCAGGGCATCACCTTGAGCAGCCTCGCCATGCCGCAAAAACCGGTCACACCGGCGAACAGCAGCCCGGCTCCTACGAAGCCGCTGAGCAGGAAAAAGCCGCCGGAGACGCTATAGCCCAGCACCACGCCGCAGAGAATGAGCAGCCCGGCGGCAATTTGTACCTGACGCATCAGCGGCAGCGGCTGGGTTTTGTCTTCGACCGTCTGCAGACCCGCCTGCTTCCAGCCCTGAATGCCCCCTTCGACCACCAGTGCCTGAGCGGGGGCGGCGGCCTGCGCAAGGCGATCGGCATTGCCTGAGGTGCGGGCGCCAGACTGGCAGTGAAAAATCACCGTTTCGCCCGCGTGCGTTTTAAGTCCACCGGGTAAGGTATCCAGCGGCATGGACTGCGCGGCGGGAATATGCTCGCGGGCGTACTCGTCGGCATCACGAATATCAATCAGCTTTGCACCTTCAGCGATGCGGGCGCTGGCCTCGCGCGGCGAAATAAGGGGAAGTGACATGGCGGCTCCTTACGGGCAATAAAGGGTTTTCAGGGTGCTGATGAGCTGATGCACCGCATCGTTTTTAATGAAATAGCGAATGCGCTGCGCCTCGCGGGTACTGTCAATCAGACCTTCCTCACGCATGCGCGCCAGATGTTGCGACGTGGCGGAAGGGCTCAGCCCCGTCGCGCGGGCCAGTTCCCCCGCGCTGGTGCCGGGGGCGCCGCACAGCGTGCAGAGGATCAGCAGGCGACGCGGATTGCTCATCGCTTTTAAAAGGTTTGCGGCCTGCTCTGCGCTGGCCTGAAGCTGTTCGAGTTCGGTCATGATAGTTTAGTATTTGCTTAATTAAGTTAATACTAAAGTAATTGTGCGCATTACGCCAGCGTCAAAAGCGTAAAAGAGGGTAAACGCAGGGGAGAGAACTGGCGCAGACAGGTAAACTGGCTATGCTTAGAGATAGTTCTCTTTATTATTTTCAATGGATTAGCTTGCACGGAGTTTTGATATGGGTTTTTGGCGTATTGTTTTTACCATCCTGTTGCCGCCGCTGGGCGTGCTGTTGGGCAAAGGTTTCGGCTGGGCGTTTATTATCAACATTATTCTGACGCTGCTGGGCTACATCCCGGGTCTTATCCACGCTTTCTGGGTTCAGAGTAAGAGCTAAGCACGCCAGAGTAAGTCGCTGTAGATCTCGGTCAGCACGCCCTGGGGGCCAAACTGCTGTTTGATCCAGCGCGTGACCTGGCCGGTCGCGGCATGCTGCGTGGCGAGCAGCATGCGCGAATCCTGACGCGGGTTATTGATACGCCGCGTCACCAGCAGCCCGTCTTCCACCGCTTCCCGCGCCATATACTCCGGTAAAAAACCTATCCCTTCGCCCAGAATCTGACACTGGCATTTGGTATTAAAGTCCGGCACCAGAATCGCCTCCTGTCCGTGTAGCAGCCAGCCCACCTTCTTGTTAATGGTGTGCGCGGTATCTTCCACCATGATGTTGGGGTACAGGCGCAGCTGGCTTTCCGCTATCGGTTCCGGAACGAACGCCAGCGGGTGCGCCGGCGCGATGGCAAACACCCAGCGAATGGCGCCGATCTCGGTGTAGTCAATTCCGCCGCCGTCGAGCAGCGTGTCCGGTGCGCCAATGGCGATATTGGCCTGGTTGTTGATGATGGAGTCCCACACGCCGTTATAGACCTCGGTGGTGACGGTGATCTGGCAGGTGGGAAACTGCTTTTTCAGCACCTGCAGCAGCCGCGCGGTATGGCGCGGCGTATACAACAGCTGGTTGATACAGATGCGTACCCGCGCCTCGATGCCCTGTGAGATGGTATCAATCCCGCGCTTGATGGCGTGAAAGTCGTTAAGCAGGTCGGTGGCTTTGCGGTAAAAGTAAAAGCCGGACTCGGTCAGCTCAATGCTGCGCGTGTTACGCACGAACAGCACCACGTCCAGCCCGGTCTCCATGCGCTTAATGGTGTAGCTGATGGCGGAGGTGGTGACGCCCAGTTCGGCGGCGGCTTTGCTGAAGCTGCCAAAGCGGGCGGCGGTGGTGAAGGCCAGCAGGTTCTCTTCGGTAAAGATGGAATTCATATCACGGCTCCCTCAGACATCAGTTTTGAACATATTTTAACAACGCTGTTACAACGTATTTGAAGCCGATCACAGTTCTGACGCTTTGCCGAAAGCCCTGGTGCATAAGGCTTTATCAGATATAAGCATAATGCGTTTTGATGCGCTAAAAAGCGGTTAAACATAAGAAAAAGGTTGCACAGACGCACGTTTTGACCGAACTGTTGAATTTAACTCAACAATGAATTGACTGTCGATGAATCATTTTTAAGCGGATTCTTTTATGACCAGGCTGTTGCTATTCTCAGGTCAACAGAAAGAAAAACATCGGGAGTCTGAATATGTCTGCAACTGAACTGGTTACGGAATTTCTGCTGGCGGCAGAAGAGGGCAATAGCGATGCGCTAAAAGCCTGTCTGGAGAAAGGCGTGGATATTAACGCCACTAATCGCCAGAAAAGAACCGCCGTTACGATTGCCAGCCTGAAAAAACACTATTCCTGCGTAGAATTTTTAATTGCCGCCGGGGCAGATATTGATAAACAGGATCAGACCTGCTTTAACCCTTTCCTCATTAGCTGCCTGACCAATGATTTAACCCTCCTGCGGCTGGTATTACCCGCGAATCCGAATCTCGACCGCCTGACGCGTTTTGGCGGCGTGGGCATTACGCCTGCCAGTGAAAAAGGGCACGTGGAGATCGTGCGCGAGCTGCTGGAAAAAACCGATATCAACGTTAACCACACCAACTTTGTCGGCTGGACGCCGCTGCTGGAAGCCATCGTGTTAAACGACGGCGGCGAAAAGCAGCAGGCGATCGTGAAGCTGCTGCTGGATCACGGCGCGAACCCGCATATGACCGACAAATACGGCAAAACCCCGCTCGAACTGGCGCGGGAGAAAGGCTTCACTGAGATTGCCGACCTGCTGCTGGCGGCGGGCGCGTAAAACAATCGGTCAGCCCGTCCCGGCTGGCCGCTAATTAAATAAAGCATTTTTTACCGACGTGCATTGTGCACGACGGCGGCCCCCTTTTATCCGCTTTCAGGAGAAAATAATGCCAACGAAAATTGTCATAAAAAAGAACACCTATTTTGACTCCGTGTCATTAATGTCCGTTTCCACTAAAGCCAATAAATTGTCGGGCGTTGAACAGGCCTTTGTCGCCATGGCAACGGAAATGAATAAGGGCGTATTAAAAAACCTCGGGCTGTTAACGCCGGAATTAAATGAGGCGAAAAACGGCGACCTGATGATCGTCATTAAAGGTGACGCGGCGAATGATGAAACGCTGGCCGCTATTGAAGCGCTGTTCACGCGTAAAGAGAGCGCCAGCTCTCATGAAGCGCGCTACGCGACGATTGCCAGCGCTAAAACCCATCGCCCGGAGAGCAACCTCGCGGTGATTTCCGTCAACGGCACCTTCGCCGCCCGCGAGGCGCGTCAGGCGCTGGAAAACGATCTCAACGTAATGCTCTTCTCCGATAACGTCTCGCTCGACGACGAGCTGGCGCTGAAGCAGCTGGCGCACCAGAAAGGACTGCTGATGATGGGGCCGGACTGCGGCACCGCCATCATCAACGGCGCGGGACTGTGCTTCGCCAACGCGGTGCGTCGCGGACCGATTGGCATCGTCGGCGCATCCGGCACCGGCAGCCAGGAGCTGAGCGTGCGCATCCATGAATTCGGCGGCGGCGTGTCGCAGCTGATTGGCACCGGCGGGCGCGATCTTAGCGAGAAGATCGGCGGCCTGATGATGCTCGACGCCATCGACATGCTGGAAGCCGACGAGGGCACCCAGGTTATCGCGCTGATCTCCAAACCAGCGGCTCCTGTCGTGGCAGAAAAGGTGCTGGCCCGCGCCAGAGCCTGCCGCAAGCCGGTAGTTGTTTGCTTCCTCGGGCGCAATGAACCGCCCGCCGATGAGGACGGACTGCAGTTTGCGCGCGGCACCAAAGAGGCGGCGCTGAAGGCCGTTCTGCTTACCGGCATCAAAAAAGAGTCCCTTGATCTGCACCCGCTCAACTGGCCATTGATTGAAGAGGTGCGCGCCCGCCTGACCCCGCAGCAGAAGTACATTCGCGGCCTGTTCTGCGGCGGCACCCTGTGCGACGAAGCGATGTTTGCCGCGCTGGAGAAGTTCGACGACGTGTACAGCAATATCCAGCCGGATCCCGCTAAACGCCTGCCGGACGTCAGCGTCAGTAAAGCCCACACCTTCCTCGACTTTGGCGACGACGATTTCACCAACGGCAAGCCGCATCCGATGATCGACCCGACCAACCGCATCAGCCGCCTGCTGCAGGAGGCGCGCGATCCGGAAGTGGGCGTCATCGTGATGGACTTTGTGCTGGGCTTCGGCGCGCACGAGGATCCGGCGGGGGTGATGATCGAGGCGATCAAAGAGGCGCAGGCCATCGCGAAGGCCGATAACCGTCCGCTTGAGATCCTCGGATACGTGCTCGGCACCGATCAGGATCCGCAGTCGCTGGCACAGCAGTGCCAGATGCTGACCGACGCAGGCGTCATCTGGGCCAGCAGCAGCACCAATACCGGATTACTGGCACGCGAATTTGTCTGCAAAGGGGAGAACGCATAATGACCACCTTATTTAACCAGCCGCTGAACGTCATTAACGTGGGTATCGCGATGTTCAGCGACGATCTTAAAAAGCAGCACGTACCCGTCACCCAGCTCGACTGGACGCCGCCGGGGCAGGGCAATATGCAGGTCGTTGAGGCGCTGGATCAGCTGGCGGAAAAACCGCTGGCGGAGAAGATCGCCGCCGCCAACCAAATCGCGCTTGAGCGCATTATCCAGTCCCATCCGGTGCTGGTGGGCTATGACCAGGCGATTAACGTCGTGCCGGGGATGACCCGCACCACCATTCTGCACGCTGGTCCGCCTGTCTCCTGGGAAAACATGTGTGGCGCGATGAAAGGCGCGGTCACCGGTGCGCTGGTGTTTGAAGGGCTGGCGAAAGATCTGGACGACGCGGCACGGCTTGCCGCCTCAGGGGAGATCACCTTCTCGCCGTGCCACGAGCATGACTGCGTGGGCTCCATGGCGGGCGTTACCTCTGCGTCGATGTTTATGCACATTGTTGAGAACAAAACCTACGGCAACCGCGCCTTCACCAACCTCAGCGAGCAGATGGCGAAGATCCTGCGCATGGGCGCCAACGACCAGAGCGTCATCGACCGCCTGAACTGGATGCGGGACGTGCTCGGCCCGATGCTGCGCGACGCGATGAAGATTATCGGCGAAATCGACCTGCGCCTGATGCTGGCCCAGGCGCTGCACATGGGCGATGAGTGCCACAACCGCAACAATGCGGGCACCACGCTGCTGATCCAGGCGCTGACCCCGGGGCTGATCCAGGCGGGCTATCCGGTTGAGCAGCAGCGCGAGGTATTTGAGTTTGTCGCCAGCAGCGACTACTTCTCCGGCCCGACGTGGATGGCGATGTGTAAAGCCGCCCTGGACGCCGCCCACGGCATTGAATACAGCACCGTGGTTACCACCATGGCGCGCAACGGCTACGAGTTCGGCCTGCGCGTTTCCGGCCTGCCGGGGCAGTGGTTCACCGGCCCGGCGCAGCAGGTGATTGGCCCGATGTTTGCGGGCTACCGGCCGGAAGATTCCGGGCTGGATATCGGCGACAGCGCGATCACCGAAACCTACGGCATCGGCGGCTTTGCGATGGCGACGGCCCCGGCGATCGTTGCGCTGGTGGGCGGCACGGTGGAGGAAGCTATCGACTTCTCCCGTCAGATGCGCGAAATCACCCTCGGCGAAAACCCGAACGTCACTATTCCGTTGCTCTCGTTTATGGGGATCCCGACCGCCATCGACATCACCAGAGTCGCCGGCAGCGGCATTCTGCCGGTAATTAACACCGCTATTGCGCATAAAGATGCGGGCATCGGCATGATTGGGGCGGGCATCGTTCACCCGCCGTTTAGCTGTTTTGAAAAGGCGCTGTTGACCTTCCGCGATCGCTACTTTTTATAAGGTATGCATCCATGAAAAACATGAAACTGGAGTGGAAAAGAGGTGACTGGGCGGCGTATTTCGGGTTGATGACCAACAACCTGACCAATTTGCTGACCATGATGGGGTTGCTCATTTTTGTCGTCGGCATCCCGAAGGAGATTGTTTATGGACGCATTGCGCCAGCCTTCGGGCTGGCGGTGCTGACCGCGAGTATTTGCTACGCCTGGTTTGGCATGCAGATGGCGCGCCAGACCGGGCGCACGGACGTCACCGCGCTGCCGTCCGGCCCCAGCGCGCCGTCGATTTTTACCGTGACCTTCCTGGTGCTGATGCCGGTCTATCAGCAGACCGGTGATGCGGAGTTCGCCATCCAGATTGGCCTGGTGTGGTGCTTCGTGGAGGCGATGATCCTGGCGGGCGGCTCGTTTTTAGGGGAGACCATCCGCAAGATGATCCCGCGCACCGTGCTGCTGTCGTGCCTGTCCGGTTTGGGTCTGCTGCTGCTGGCGATGAACCCGATGCTGCAGGCGTTCGAGGCGCCGACCGTGTCGTTTATCGTGCTGCTGCTGATTTTCATCAACTGGTTCGGTAAAAAGCCCATTTTCGCCCGCATCCCGACCGGATTGCTGCTGCTGATTGCCGGCACGGCCCTGGCGTGGATCTCCGGCCTGCAGAGCCCGGAGGCGATTAAAGCTTCCATGTCATCCTTCGGCTTTAACCCGCCGCAGGTGCACGTGGAGGGCTTCCTGCAGGGGCTGCCGCACGCGCTGCCGTATCTCGCCTCTGCCGTACCGCTGGGTCTGGCGAACTACATCTTTGACCTGGAGAACATCGAAAGCGCCCACGCGGCGGGGGATGAATACCCGACGCGTAAAGTCATGCTGGCGAACGGTCTGGCCTCCATGCTCGGCTGCCTGATGGGCAACCCGTTCCCGGTGACGGTCTACGTCGGCCATCCCGGCTGGAAAGCGATGGGCGCGAGCATCGGCTACACGCTGGCCTCCGGCGTGACCATGTTCATCGTGCCGCTGTTCGGACTGGGGGCGTTTATGCTCGCCATCATTCCGATGACCGCCATCGTGCCGATTCTGGTGTTTATCGGCGTGGTCACCGCCAACCAGGTGGTGAGGGAAACGCCGAAGGTGGAAGTGCCCGTGATCTTCATCTGCCTGTTCCCGTGGATCGCCAACTGGGCGCTGACCATGATGAACAGCGTGTTGGGCGCGGCGGGCACGAATGCCGCCAAAATCGGTACCGACGTGCTGCACAGCAAAGGGATCTACTACGAAGGATTAGTCCATCTGGGGAACGGGGCACCGCTCGCCAGCATGCTGTGGGGCTGTATCGCCATTTTCGCCATCATCAACAAACCGCTGCGCGGGGCCGTGGCTGCGGCGGGCGGGGCGTTGCTGGCGCTGTTCGGGGTGATCCACGCTCCGGTCGTGGGCTTTGCCGAAGGCCGTTCGCTGATGTTCGTCACCGCGTATCTGATGATGGGCGGCATGTTTGTGGTGAAGCATATGCTGGATAGTCGTGAAGCGGCGAGCGCTGAGCCGGGTACTGTTGCGAAGGAGCACGTATGAAAGAGCTTATGGTCGTCGCCATTGGCGGCAACAGCATTATCAAAGACAACGCCAGCCAGTCGATTGAACATCAGGCGCAGGCGGTTAAAGCGGTGGCAGAGTCGGTGCTCGAAATGCTGGCCTCCGACTATGACATCGTGCTTACCCACGGCAACGGCCCTCAGGTGGGGCTGGATCTGCGCCGCGCTGAAATTGCCCACGAGCGGGAGGGGCTTCCCCTCACGCCGCTGGCAAACTGCGTGGCGGACACCCAGGGCGGCATTGGCTACCTGATCCAGCAGGCGCTGAACAACCGCCTGGCCGCGCGCGGGGAGCAAAAAGCGGTTACGGTCGTCACGCAGGTGGAAGTGGATAAAAACGATCCCGGCTTTACGCACCCGACGAAACCGATCGGCGCGTTCTTCAGCGAGGCGCAGCGCGACGAACTGCAGCGCGCGCACCCGGACTGGCACTTTGTTGAGGACTCGGGTCGGGGATATCGTCGCGTGGTGGCCTCGCCGCAGCCGCTGCGCATTGTCGAGGCCGATGCGATCAAGACACTGACGCAAAAAGGCTTTGTGGTGATTGGCGCGGGCGGAGGCGGTATTCCGGTGGTGCGCACTGAGCAGGGCGATTACCAGAGCGTCGACGCGGTGATTGATAAAGATCTCTCCACCGCGATGCTGGCGCGCGAGATCCGCGCCGACGTGCTGGTGATTACCACCGGCGTGGAGAAGGTGTGCGTCAACTTCGGCAAGCCAAACCAGCAGGCGCTGGACACCGTCAACGTAGCGGAGATGACGCGCTACAGGGAAGAAGGTCACTTCCCGGAGGGCAGCATGCTGCCCAAAATCGTCGCCTCGCTGGAATTTTTACACCACGGCGGCAAGCGGGTGATCATCACCTCGCCAGACTGCCTGCCCGCCGCGCTGCGCGGGGAAACCGGTACCCATATTGTGAATGAAGGAAGATGAGATGAGTGAAAACAAAAGCCGCCGTGAATTTATCAGCCAGAGCGGCAAAATGGTGACCGCCTGCGCGCTGTTTGGCGCGACCGGATCCGTCGCGTATGCTGCTGACTCCGCAAAGCCACTCTGCGAGACCGGTAAGCCTATGAATATCACCGCGAAACATTACTATCTGGACAACGTGCTGCTCGAAGCCGGGTTTAACTTCGACGGCGGCGTGGCGACGAGCACCCGTACCGAGCTGAAAACGCTGGAGATCAAGGACGGGAAGATCGTCGCCCTGCGCGACAACAAGCGCCACGCCGACGCCACGCTGCCGCACTACGATGCGGGCAACAAGCTGATGCTCCCGGCAATGCGCGACATGCACATCCACCTGGATAAAACCTTCTACGGTGGCCCGTGGCGATCGCTCAACCGCCCGGCGGGCACCACGATTCAGGATATGATCCGCCTGGAACAAAAGCTGTTGCCTGAGCTGCAGCCCTACACCCAGGAGCGTGCGGAAAAGCTGATCGACCTGATCCAGTCGAAAGGCTCCACCATCGCCCGCAGCCACTGCAACATTGAGCCGGTTTCCGGCCTGAAAAACCTGGAAAATTTGCAGGCGGTCCTGGCGCGCCGCAAACCTGGTTTTGACTGCGAAATCGTCGCCTTCCCGCAGCACGGGCTGCTGCTGTCGAATTCTGAAAAGCTGATGCGCGAGGCGATGCAGGCCGGGGCGCACTACGTTGGCGGGCTGGACCCGACCAACGTCGACGGCGCGATGGAGAAATCTCTCGATCTGATGTTCCAGATTGCGCTGGACTACGACAAAGGGGTGGACATTCACCTGCACGAAACCAGCCCGGCGGGCGTGGCGGCGGTGAACTACATGGTCGAAACCGTGGAGAAAACGCCGGCGTTGAAGGGGAAACTCACCATCAGCCACGCCTTCGCGCTGGCGACGCTCAACGAACAGCAGGTGGATGAGATTGCCACCCGCATGGCGGCGCAGCAGGTAACCATCGCCTCCACCGTGCCGATTGGCACCCTGCATATGCCGCTGAAGCAGCTGCGGGACAAGGGCGTGTTTGTGATGACCGGCACCGACAGCGTGATCGACCACTGGTCGCCGTACGGTCTGGGGGACATGCTGGAGAAAGCCAATCTCTATGCCCAGCTCTATATTCGCCCGAACGAGCAAACGCTCTCCCGTGCGCTGGGGATTGCGACCGGCGACGTGCTGCCGCTGAACGACAAAGGCGAACGCGTGTGGCCGAAAGTGCAGGATGACGCCAGCTTTGTGCTGGTAGACGCCTCCTGTTCTGCCGAAGCCGTGGCGCGCATTTCCCCGCGTACCGCAACGTTCCATAAAGGAAATCTGGTCTGGGGTACGGTGGGCTAATGGGTTGCCGGGTGGCGCTGCGCTTACCCGGCCTACGGTTCGGAGATTTTGTAGGTCGGGTAAGGCGAAGCCGCCACCCGACAATGCAGTATACTGCTGTGCACATTCTTAAAGAGGGATCTGCCATGGCACAAAACATCTACGACAACCCGGCGTTTTTTGAAGGCTACGCCCAGCTTCCGCGTTCGGTGCAGGGGCTGGACGGCGCGCCGGAGTGGCCCGCGCTGAAAAGCCTGCTGCCCGATTTAACCGGCAAATCGGTTGTCGATCTCGGCTGCGGCTACGGCTGGTTCTGCCGCGCCGCGCGCGAGTTGGGTGCTGCTCACGTCACGGGGATCGATATCTCAGAAAAGATGCTCGCCCGCGCAGCGGAGCTTACCGCGGACCCACTGATTCACTATCAGCGTAGCGATCTGGACTCTCTCAGCCTCGACGAAAACAGCGTCGATCTGGTCTACAGCTCGCTGGCGCTGCACTATCTGCCGGAACTGGACACGGTATTTGCCGAGGCTCAGCGCGCGCTTAAGCCCGGCGGCAGCCTGGTCTTTTCGATGGAGCACCCGATATATACCTGCGCCTCGCGTCAGGGCTGGCTGACCGACGATAACGGCGAGAGGTTCTGGGGCGTGAATCATTATCAGGACGAAGGCCAGCGCGTCAGCAACTGGCTGGCGGACGGGGTGATCAAATACCACCGCACGCTGGGCACCACGCTTAACGCGCTGATCAAGGCCGGATTAACGATAAGCAACGTCAACGAGTGGGGACCAACGCAGGCGCAGATTGACGCCTGGCCCGCGCTGGCCGAGGAGGCGGAGCGCCCGATGCTGGTGCTGATCGCCGCCCGCAAGGATCAGTAGCCGACCTTGTATACGCGCCCGGTCTGCACGCCTTCCACGCTGCGACGATAGGCTTGCGCCACCGTGGCGGCAGGCACGCTTTCGAAGCCCGGGAAGAAGCCATCGTACGTGTCGACCGATTCGGTAAGCACCGTCGGGCTGATCAGGTTGATGCGGATCCCGCGCGGCAGTTCGCAGGCTGCCGCGCGAACAAACCCTTCCAGCGCGGCATTCACCGTGGTGGCGTTCACGCCCTGCGCAATCGGCTCGTGTGCCACGATCCCGCTTATCAACGTAATCGAGCCGCCTTCATTCAGGTAGTGCTGGCCGGTCAGCGCCAGGCGCACCTGCCCCAGCAGCTTATCCTGCAGCCCCTGGTTAAAGTCGCTGTCTTTCATGGTCGCGAGCGGGCCGAAGTAGAGGCCACCGCTGGCGGACACAATCGCATCCACCTGGCCGATTTTCTCGAACAGCGCCTGAACGCTTGACTGCGAGGTGATATCCACCTGCTCGTCGCCCTGGGTGCGACCGACGCGGATGACCTCGTGGCGACGACTCAGCTCTTCCGTTACCGCACGACCGACCGTACCGCTGGCACCAATAATGACGATTTTCATAGCTGACTCCTTCTGTTGTGAGCCTTCATTCTTTAATAAATTAAAATGCGGATAAACTGGGCTAAAGTTAGAAGATTGCTAACCAGAGGTTTGGAATATGGATAAGCTCCGCAGCATGGAGACGTTTATTGCCGTGGTGGAAAGCGGCAGCTTCACCGGTGCGGCGGCGCGGCTGGAGATGTCGGCGGTAATGGTGGGGAAGTACGTTGCGCTGCTGGAATCACAGCTTGGCACTCGCCTGCTGGAGCGTAACACGCGCCGCCAGAGCCTGACGGATGCCGGACGGGTCTATTTCGACGAGGCGAAGCGGGTGCTGGAGCAGGTCTCCATTGCTGAGAATGCAGTCGAGCGGCTCCGTGCTGCACCTGCCGGAACGTTGCGCGTCACGGCGCCCACGTCGTTTGGCGGCTGCGTGATCGCCCCGCTGACGGCCACCTTTTTACAGCGCTACCCGGAGGTACGCATCGAGTTGGATCTCACCAACCGAATGGTCGATCTGGTGGAGGAGGGCGTCGATCTGGCCATTCGCATTGGCGACGTTCGCAACGACGATCTGGTGGCGAAATACCTGTGCCCCTACAACATGGTGATCTGCGCCGCACCGGATTATTTAGCACGACACGGCACGCCGCAAACGCCTGACGATCTGGTGGATCATCTCTGTCTTTCGCACACGGTGTGGACGGCACGCAACGAGTGGCGGCTGCCGGGCGTGGAAGGGGAGGTGCGCTGGAAACGGGATGCCGTATTACGGTGCAACGACGGCTACGGCTTACGCATGGCGGCGCGAGCCGGGGCGGGGCTGTTGCTGCAACCGGAAGTGCTGGTGGCGGAAGAACTGGCAAGCGGCAGACTGGTGCGGGTAATGGAACCGTTCACGCCCGCGCCAAGGCCTGTGCATCTACTGTGGCGCCAGGATTTGCGGCCACTGCCTAAGCTGACGGAATTTATCGCCCATATTCTGCTAAGATTGAGCACACTATAAAAACAGAAGGTAAGCAAAGAATGTCCGTGAGTAAACTCGCCAGCAGCGCGCAGGGCCTGCAATCATCTGCCATCCGTGAATTATTAAAACACAGCAAAATGGCCGGCGTCATTTCGCTGGGCGGGGGTATTCCTAATCCCGATCTGTTCGATCGCGAAGGGCTGAAAATCGCTGCTGATGCCGTATTATCTCAGCATTTTGGCGAGGCGTTTCAGTATGGCCTGACCGAAGGCGTACCGGGACTGCGGGAAGAGATTCAGCGCATTTGCGAGGGGCGAGGCATTCGCTGTAAGGCGGATGACGTGGTCGTAACCTCCGGTTCACAGCAGTCCCTCGACGTGCTGGCGCGCGCGTTAATTAACCCGGGCGATATCGTCGTCGTCGAGCGTCCAACCTATCTTGCCGCGCTGCAGGTATTCGGCCTGGCGCAGGCGAATTTTGAATCCGTTGGCACCGACGGCGACGGCATGAAGGTGGATGAGCTAGAAGCGCTGGTGGCCAAAAAAGCCATTAAAGCGGTCTATATCGTTCCAACCTTTGGTAACCCTGGCGGCGTGACGCTTTCTGAGGCGCGTCGTAAACAGCTGGTGGAGCTCTCGAAGCGCTATGACTTCGTAATCATCGAAGACGATCCGTACAGCGAAATTAACTATACCGATGAAGTCTTCCGCCCGTTAATTGCCCATGCCAAAGATATCGGCAATGAAGAGAACGTGGTGTATACCTCCACCTTCTCTAAAATCCTTGCGCCGGGCACGCGCGTAGGCTGGGTGGTGGTGCCGGAATGGTTGAAGCGCGCGGTGGTGAACCTGAAGCAAACCACCGATCTGCACACCAGCACGCTGTCGCAGCTGATGACGTATGAGTACCTGAAGACCGGCCGTCTGGCCGATCAGATTAAAACGATCCGCGAAGCCTATCGCCAGAAATACCAGACGTTCGCCACGGAACTGGAAGCCGAGCTGGGCGACGTGATGTCGTTCCACAAGCCGAAGGGCGGCATGTTCCTGTGGGCGAAAATGAACAACGGCATGAACACCACCCGCTGGCTGGAAAAAACGTTAAGTAACGGCGTGGTATTTGTGCCGGGCGAATTTTTCTACTGCAATGAGCCAGACCCAGCGACGCTGCGCATGTCGTTTGTCACGCCAACGGATGAAGAGCTGAAAGAGGCCGTTCGACGCCTGAAAGCCTCTTTATAACAGAATGGCGGGGTATGATTCTGGACGTTATTTAAGCGGTGAAACTGAAAATGCAGATCAGGAACTTCACGTTAACTTGCGCAGGATCATACCCGGGCCATGTTTTTGGATTGTATTCGAAAAGTAATACCAAAATTAACATTAACTAACTCATTAATTATTAATGCTTTTTTTCTAAGAAAAGCATTTTTTGTATTATCCTTTTTCGGATTGCTCTTACACTTGTTGCCCATATTCTTATTTGCATCTCATTCATTTTGATCTGAATAATGTCTCATGGAATAAGCGCAGTCGTTGGATGATTTTTTAGCGTTCGCTCAGGGTTAAATCACTTCACAGGCTCTATTCCCGGAATGTTATACATGGATCAGTATAAGGTTACGGATGATGATTATTTGTGTATCTGATAATGTCTGGTTCAGAATTGGGTTGAGTGAAATCATACAAAATTGCCAGAGAGATAAGCAGGAACTGAAGTTTTTAGCATTTGAAAAAGCCAGCGTAACGCTGAGCACGATGGTAATGAGATCACCGGTCACGATAATCATTGACTATTATATTGCTGACCACGGTTTACTGTTGTTACTGTTAAAGATGAAGCGCCAGAATGTTTTTGACAATATACTTATTATTACGACTAATGCGCGAATTGTGGAAGTGACTGAAAATATTTTGCTGGACTCGGTTGCTGATATCTTAATTGATAACAGCGAATCATTTGATAAACTCAGCACTTTTATGGTCAAAGATAAGGCTGGCCAGATTATTTCAAAATCCGTGACCAATAAAACCTGGGCGATGATTAAGAAAAATTCAAATCTCACCCACCGGGAATTAGACCTGATGCCATTTTTTATTACAGGGAAAGGTAATAAAGAGATCTCCCGTCAGGTCGATATTAGTGAGAAAATGGTCAGTATTCACCGGCGTAACATTTATTCCAAACTCCAGGTTGAGAGTCTTACCGGGCTTTATCATTACCTGACAACGGATATAAAGGTTACATAACGTTCGCCGGGAAATGAAGCGTTTTATGCGGGTGTAGTATTCAGGCAGAAACGATGCACTGTTATTCATAATATGTTGTATAAACAGAAGGAGCTGTATATGAAATTGAAATCTCTTTGCGCGGCGATGGTTGCCCTGGGGCTTTTTACCTCTTTTGCCCATGCGGCAGACGGTAAGTTAAAATTTGTAGGGCAAATTGGCTCATCATCCTGCAAGCTCTCCGGGGAAAGCACTGCCGAAATTACGGTTCCGATGGGAACTATTCCGATGGAAACCTTAAAACAAGATGCTAATGGTCCGGAGGTGGGCTTTGCCATTAACCTGACGGGCTGTCAGCCGGGCACCTATTATCTGGTTCTTGACGGCGTCAGCCCGTCCGGTCAGCCGAACGTGCTGGACCTGGATAACGCGACCGCCAGCACCACAGCAAAAGGGGTGGGGATTCAGATTAAAGATATCTCCGACCAGAACATTACCTTATCCAAAACCCTTGATAAATCCGATGCCAGCATCACTATTGCTGAAGGCGACACCTCGGGCAGCGGGACGTTCTTCCTGAAAGCGAACTATTACGCCTATAACAAAGATGCGGTCACCACCGGGGAAGCAAACGCAACGGCCACCTTCACCATTGTTCAACAATAACAGGAGCAGGCCTTCGGGCCTGCTTTTAAGGTGGTATGATGAAGTCACTTATTATTGCGCTATTCGCGCTGTACTCCGCATCGGCTATTTCAGCTATTCAGATTGAAAGTTCACGGGTGATTTATTCCGGTGAGAATAAATCGGCTTCGTTAACGCTGCATAACGCGTCGCAAAAAAATTATATTATCCAGACCTGGCTGGACGAAGATTCAGACAAACCCGGAAAAGAGATGGTGGTGACGCCGCCAATTATGAAGGTGAAACCCGATCAATCCGCCGTGTTACGTTTTATCTATTCCGGTAAAGGATTACCGATCGACAGAGAAAGCGTTTACTGGATTAACGTTCAGGAAATACCGCCCCGGGCCAGCGAGCCTAATGTGATGCAGCTGGCGATTCGAACGCGCCTTAAGCTTTTTTATCGCCCGGTTGGGATGAAGGCAAAACTGGACGAGCAGATAGGTCAGTTAACGCTGACGAAAAATAGCGATGCATTGGTCGTCAGCAATCCTGGGCCTCTGCATATTAGCCTGAGTCAGTTAATGATTAAAACCCCGCAGGGAAAAGAACAAAAAATAACGGCCCCGATGATCGCTCCCTTTGGCAGCGAAACGATTCCTTTTCCCAAAGGCTCGCGGGTGGTTGGCTTAACGTACATTAACGATTACGGCGGCGTTGCCGACGTGAAAATGCACTAAGCCCACGGTTGCAGATTATTAAATAATGTCATGGATGAATCATTATGCAACGAACATGGATCCCCCTGTGCGCGCTCACCTCTTTACTGGTTTCCGGCAGCGAATGTCT
This sequence comes from Enterobacter quasiroggenkampii, assembly GCF_043972695.1. Classification (NCBI taxonomy): domain Bacteria; kingdom Pseudomonadati; phylum Pseudomonadota; class Gammaproteobacteria; order Enterobacterales; family Enterobacteriaceae; genus Enterobacter; species Enterobacter quasiroggenkampii. The sequence continues at coordinate 4,218,758 of NZ_CP143745.1, read as the reverse complement.
GGCGCAAAGTGAATATAACACCGCATTTTTTCATGGAGCGGGCGAGCAATCGTTCATTAATTTGATCGACCCTGATTCCGGCATTATTCCCGGAACCTATTCCCTCGACGTTTACGTTAACCGAAAGCTCGTAGAACAGCGTGACGTTGAGATCGTCCGCGATAAGCCCGACAGCGCGCTGCACCCGTGCATTAGCGCCGATCGGCTGCGTGCGTGGTCCGTCGCTCTTCCCGCTGACGATGACGAGTCGTGCTATCCCCTCAAGCGCCGGATTGCGGGTGCGTCCATGAGCGTTACGATGACCGAGCACCGGCTGGATATTCAGGTTCCCCAGCTCAATATGCTGACGCAACCGCGCGGAACGGTACCCGCCACGCGTTACGACGAGGGCATCAATGCCGCTTTTGTGAATTACAACCTGGCGGCGAACACCATCAGAAGCTACGGGCAAAACAGCCAGTACGCCTACCTTTACCTGAATAACGGTATCAATATAGGGGCGTGGCGCTTGCGCCAGATGGCGAACCTGACAAAGCGGGATGGGGACACGGGCCACTGGAAAAACGTCTCGTCGTGGGCTGAAAGGGCGCTTCCGTCACTCAGGAGTCGTCTGCTGCTGGGACAAGGGAGTACCGGAACAACCCTCTACGACAGTATTCCGTTTCGTGGGGTGCAGCTGGCCTCGGAGCCCATGATGCGTGCAGACAGCCAGTCGCGCTATGCCCCTGTCGTCAGAGGCGTGGCGGAAAGCAATGCCCGCGTGGAGGTTCGACAGAATAAGTATCTGATCTACTCCACCAACGTGCCGCCGGGACCGTTCGCGTTTGATGACATTGTGCCGGTCAGTCAGAGCGGGGATCTGTTTGTCACCATCATTGAAACCGACGGACGGAAAACCAATCTGGTGATCCCCTATACCGTGCTCCCGGGACTGGTTCGCAAGGGGCAGTGGAACTATGAAATCACGGCCGCAAAATATCATGACGGTGCCGACGGCTATGCCCCTGCGTTTGTTGAAAGCCAGCTCGCCAGAGGGATGAGCGATACGGTGACCCTGTCGGGCGGCCTGCTTTCGGCGGAACACTACCGCAGCGCGGCGATGGGCGTGGGCAAAAACATGGGGCATTTTGGCGCGGTGTCCGTCGATCTGGCGTTATCCGACACGCGGCTTGCGCGGGGCGACGATGAGCAAGGGGGGAGCGCTCGCTTCCTGTACGCGAAATCCTTTCTCGATTCCCGCACCGATTTCCAGGTGGCGGGCTATCGTTACTCCTCGTCCGGTTATTACGATTTCCAGGAGTCGGTTCAGGAACGTCGCCGCTGGGATAATGGCCGATATAAAACCTATTACTGGGATGACGCCGATCAGGATAACCCTGACTGGGTCGCGTCAAAGCCTGAAATCCATTACGACAGCCGCTACGCAACCAAAAAAGCGCGGCTGGATATCTCAATGAGCCAGCAGATAGGTGAGATCAGCCAGCTTTATCTCACCTTCAGCAAGCAAAGCTACTGGCAGGATGCCGGTTCCGATACCACGGTTCAGTCTGGCTTTACCTCACGGCTGGGCAATGTGACCTGGAGTCTGTACTACCAGAATACGCGCAACCACTACATTGCACATGACAGCAGCATTAACCTGCGCCTGTCCCTGCCGCTCAGTTTTGGCAGCCACCCGGCGACGGCGACGACAGACCTTCACGCCGATCGTGCCGGAAACGTGTCCTCCTCCGCGGGGCTGAGTGGCTCCTTGCTTGAGGATAACCGCCTTAGCTACGCCATGCAGGTGCAGCAAAACGATGCTGAGGGGACGGCGGGCGATCTGAGCATGGGCTACAAGGGGGGCGCCGGAAATCTGTGGCTGGGCTATTCCAGAGCGGAAGATGTGCAGCAAAGCAGCATGAACCTCAGCGGCGGCATTCTTGCTCACGCTGGCGGCGTGACGCTGTCCCAGCCACCGGGCAGTACCTTTACCCTGATTGAGGCTCAGGATGCGCAGGGGGTGAGGGTAGAGAATCAGGCCGGAGTGCGGATCGACGCTGCGGGCTATGCCGTTGCCCCGCATGCGATTCCTTATCGCAACAATACCTGGTCGTTAAACACCCAGGACTTCCCGGAGGGGCTGGACGTGCCTGTTGCCACCCAGAATAACGTCCCTACCCGCGGCGCGATTACGCGCGTGACGTTTGAAACATATCGGGGCGACAGCGTGCTGATTCACAGCAAACGACCCGACAACAGCGTGCCGCCGGTTGGCGCGCAGGCCTACAGCCGGGGCGAGCGTAACAACGGCATTGTCGGGCCTGACGGGGATATTTTTGTTTCAGGCGTGCTGCCGGGCGAAGCGATCGCCATTCGCTGGGGGGAGGGGGATGACGAACAGTGTCGCATCCAGCTTCCGGATGAGGAACGGCGAGAACAGGATACCGCGGGCTATCGCGAGATCAGCGCAATTTGTCGATAAAGGAGAGGACAATGCAATTTCAGGGACGACATATGCTGTACGCCGCGGTGATTTTTTGCTTCGGCCTGTTTTCTTCCACCGTTATGGCGCTGACCTGTAAAGCCCAGGGCTCGGTGAGCCAGTACGTTGCCATTAACAGCATCATCAAAGCGTCGATCGGTGACTTCGGCACCAACACCAAAATATGGGTATCGTCACCAATCACGGCGACGTTTACCTGCTCTGACACGGACGCCTATCCAAACGGCGAGAGCGCCTATTTATGGCTCGATCCGAAAGATGCGGTGAAAAACGTGCACAACTCTCTGGAGATTGGCATCACCTTCAGGAACGTCGATTACAAGCTGAAGAAAGGCGATAAAATAGAAATTGGTCCCGGTACCGTGTGCCGCCCTAACGGCAACAAAGGCTGTCTCTCCCCGGCGGCCCCGCAGACGTTCACGCTCACCTATCAGGTTTACATCAAAACCACCGGCCTTCCGGCGGCCACCAATGGCAAAGTGATGGGGGATGTCAGCCTGTCGCTCTTCCAGGTAGATGGCGTCGGCGGTCTGCGAGGCGGCACGGTGACTCAGGACGGTAACTTTAACCTGACCATTACCGGGCTGGATAAAATCACCTTTCTGGCCTGCACGCCAAAAGTGCTGCTGGTACCCGATACCCTCGACTTTGGCGTCATCAACGGCAGCTGGGCGACGCCCGGTAAGATTGAAAAAACAAAACCCTTTACGCTACAGGTCGATTTGACGCGTGAAGCCAGCGGTAAAACCTGCACGGGGGAGACGTTGCTGATGACGTTAAGCTCGACGAATACGGTCAAAGACGGAGCAATCATCATGCCCGCGGCAGACAGCGGCTTTGGGTTTATCATTTCCGCCAGCAGCCTGATGGAGCCGCGCATTGCGCTGAACACGCCGCAGGAGATAGGAACGATCGGTGGAGACCGGCTCACGCATGATTATCACGCAGGGTTTATATGGACGACCACGACGCCGAAGCTTGGGGATTACAGTGCGACAGCCACCTTTACCGTGACGTTCAAGTAACAAAAGTGGGGATTGCGCGCGGGCTATTTTGCGTAATACTTATCCCGCGCGATAACGGCCGCGTGATACCCACGGTAAACAGCTATGTTCGAACAACTGACTGGTATTCTGACGCACACCCCCATCTGGGTCTGGGTGCTGTTTGTGTTTCTGGTTTCTCGTGGGCTCCGGGCCCGCCGGCCCGCCACGGTCACGCTGGAAAAACTGGCGATAATCCCGGCCATTTTTCTGCTATGGGATATTTACGATCTGGTGATGTACCGCACCCTCAGCGTCGCGATGCTGTCTATGTGGTTTGCGGGCATTCTGGCTGGCGCTGCGCTGGGTTACGCATTGATTCGCCCGACGGCGGTAACTCGCGCCGCCGCGCCGCGCACCCTTTGCCGCCAGGCTGACTACACCGCGCTGCCGTTTATGATGCTGGCGTTCGCGGTGAAATACGTGCTGGGGGTAATGAGCGCCATCGCGCCGCAGACGCTGCAGCAGCCCGCCATCAGCGCCCTTGCGATTGCCTCTGGCGGGCTGTTTGCCGGGGTGTTTCTCGGCAAGTTTACGCGGTATGTTGAGGTGTTTAGCCGTACCACGCCGCGCCCGGCGGAGTGACGTTATTCTGTCGCGTGTGCCAGGGTGCGATCTGAAACATCGCCGCTGAGGGCTCGCGTGACTTCATGGATCCGCCAGATTTTCCCTTCACGCAGTGCGGCAAACAGGTAAACCTCTATCTCTGCCTGACGACCATCAGGATACGTGACCGTCACGATATGCCGGTCAGCCAGAAGTTCGTCATGACAGGCTATCTCCGCCACGCTAAAGGCGATCGTGCGGATCTGCGAGCGGACGTGGTTCAGGTGCTGAATAAAACCCCGGTAGTCAAGGGCGTGACCGTCCGTAACCTGTTGGTAATCGGGCGTAAATACCTCTGCCGGATCGATATCGCCGTTGAATAAGCGGGTTAACAGGCACGCCATTTTTTCGCGCTGCGCGGCGTTGTCTGGCTGGGCTACCAGAGAGGTGATAATGCTCATACGGGCTCCTTATGTGGTTGAGTCCCCATTATCCTTGACAGCCGAAGACGTGGTTTCTGTAATAGGTCGATGAATAACGATTTTCGGTCAAAATGAGATGGTCAGTTTTGAAACGCTCCGTCATCCCGGCGGGTATCGAACACCGTGGCACAGTCATCGCACCGGCCAGCTGTGGCGCATTGCAACGGGTCTGCTGGTCATTGAGACGCAGCAGGCGCGCTCGGTCGTACCGGCAAAACACATCGGCTGGATCCCGCCAGGTCAGCAGCATGCCGCCTTTTCTGAAAGCGCAATAGAAGGCTGCGCCATCTATCTTGACCCCGCCTGCTGTGCAGGGCTTCCCGATGCACCCGCGCTGTTCGAGCCCGACGATCTCACTCATGCACTGTTTTCCCGTTTATGTGGTGCAGAGAACGAGTACGATCCGCGAAAGCTGACTTTGCTGCTGGATGAGCTTGCCCTGACGCCCCAGGTTCACTTTTCTCTGCCCGTGCCGACGGATCCGCGTCTGAAGAACGTGGTCAGCCATTTGCTGCAGTTTGTCGATGATAACCAGACGGTCGAGAGTCATGCTATTCATGCTGGGATGAGCGTGCGTACGTTCAACCGTCGGTTTAGTGCCCAGACCGGAATGAACTTTGTTAACTGGCGGCAGCTGGCGCGCGTCATGCAGGCAATGGAGTGGCTGGCGGCGGGGAAGCCGGTAGGGTGGATTGCGCTGTCCTGCGGCTACAGCAGCGTCAGCGCATTTATTGAGGTTTTCAGAGCATGGACCGGTAAAACACCGGGGCAGTGGGCGATGTTGCGGTCTGATGCCCTCCCCACGTCCCGCTGAGCTTTACAATGTAGGCCGGGTAAGGCGAAGCCGCCACCCGGCGATTGACTACCGCTCCCTCAGCGCCTCTTTCGCCCGGTTAAACGGCTTGATCAGATAATCCAGCACCGTTTTCTCGCCGGTCTTAATGTCCACCGTGGCAATCATCCCCGGCACAATCGAGAAATGCCTGCCCGCCTTATTGACCAGGTAATCCTGGCTGGTGCGGATAAATACCCGGTAGTAAAACACCTCTGGCTTGGCCTCATCCTGAATAGTGTCCGGCGAAATCGTCTCCACGACCCCGTGCAGCCCGCCGTAAATGGCGTAATCGTAGGCGGTGATCTTCACCAGCGCCTCCTGATTCGGGTGGATAAAGGCGATATCACGCGGCGACAGGCGGGTTTCAATCAGCAGATGATCGTCAACCGGCACAATCTCCATCAGCTCGCCGTTGGGCGGGATCACGCCGCCGATGGTGGTGACCTTGATGTTTTTGACGATCCCGCGCACCGGGGATTTTACCGTCAGACGGGTGACGGAATCCTGACGGCCCTTGAGGATCGCCGAAACCATATCCACCTCCGCGTTGGCCTTGGAGAGCGCCTCGCGGGCCTGGACGTAATACTGCGAACGCACGTCGGTGAGCTTCAGTTCCAGATCGCTTTTCTGCCGCTGCAGGCGCAGCACCTCCACGTGGCTGGCGGCCCCGGTTTTCACCAGCCGCTGGGTAATGGCCAGCTCTTTATTCGCCAGATCTAACGCGGCGCGAAGCTCCCGCTGGGTATCCTCCAGCTGCGCGCGGCGCGAGTTGTACAGCCGCGTTTCGTCGGCAATCAGATCCGGCCATTTCGCCAGTGAAGGAGGGAACTTCAGCGGCAGATCGTTCACCTCGGCATACAGGCGGGCGCTGGAGGCCAGAGACGCGCGGTAGCGCGCCGCGCTTTCGCCGACGTTTGATTCGGAACGGGTAGGGTCAAGCCGCGCCAGCACCTGTCCGGCCTGCACCTGATCGCCCTCGTGGACGTTCAGCTCGGTGAGGATCCCCCCGTCCAGCGACTGTAAAACTTGCTCACGCGAGCTGGGGATCACTTTCCCCGATCCGGTTGACACCTCATCCAGCACGCCAAACCACGCCCAGACGCCCAGCACCACAAACATCAGCAGCGAGAAGATCACGATCCGACGCGCGCCGGTGTAGCCGCTTTCGGAGTCGAGGGCGTTATCCAGATCGTCCATTGCCGCCACGTCACGCTGACTGATTTTCATTTTTCCACTCCCGTCCGGTTGCTGCCTGCTGCTGTTGCTGCTGCATACGGCTGTTGCTCAGCGCCTGGGCTTTTGGCGCGTCCATCACCAGCATCCCATCTTTCAACACGACCACGCGCTCCACCAGCTCCAGCACCGGTACGCGATGGGTGGCGACGATCAGGGTGCGGTGCCCGAGCCAGTCGCCCAGCCGCTGGATAAATTCCCGCTCGGTGTGCTCGTCCAGCGAGGCGGTGGGTTCATCCATCAGCACGATATTCGGATCGCGCAGCAGCATCCGCGCCAGCAAAATCGACTGACGCTGCCCGCCGGAGAGCCCCACGCCGTTTTCCATGATCGGGTAGTCCAGCCCCTTGGGCAGCTTCTGAACGAAACTTGCCGCGCCGGTCAGTTCCAGCGCCTCGAAGATCTCTTCGTCGGTGGCGCGCGGCATGCCAAGGGTGATGTTCTCGCGCAGGGTGCCGTAAAACAGCCGCGCGTTCTGGGTCATAAAGCCGACGTTGCGCCGCACGTCCGCCACGTCGAGATGCGGCAGGCTGAAGCCGTCGAGCCGCAGCTCGCCCGCCGCCAGATCCATCCCCCCCGCCATCGCCTGCAGCAGGGTCGATTTGCCCGCGCCGTTGCGCCCGAGGATCGCCACTTTCTCACCCGGCCCAATCTCCAGGCGGTTAATGCGCAGCGCCATGCGCGGATCGTCCGGCTGATAGCGGAACTGCGCCTGTTCAAAGAGGTAGTGACCGCGCAGCACGTCCTGGCGGATCGGCGTCTCCTCGCGCTGGTTTTCGGTGGGGAGCTGCATGATGCTGTCCAGCCCCTCTTTTGCCGCTTTAACCTGCTGCCAGCGGGCCAGCACGCCGCACAGCGTCGCCATCGGGGCGATCATGCGGGAGGCCAGCATCGAGGCGGCGACCACCGAGCCGGTGGTCAGGGTGCCGTCGATCACCATCGGCGCGCCGATCACAATCACGGCGGCGTAAACCAGACTCTGAATGGTCATCCCCCAGCTGATCAGGTTCTGCGTCAGCTCGCGGGTGCGCAGGCCGGATTCGGCGGTGATCTGGATATAGCTGTTCCACTGCTGCAAAAAGCGGTTTTCCGCCTGCATCAGCTTGATGTCCTCCAGCCCCTGCACGCTCTCCACCAGTACCGCGTTGCGCAGGGTTGATTCATGCGCCGACTGCTTTGCCAGCTCCGCCAGCTTTTTCTGCAGCAGCAGGCCGGGCAGGACCATGATCACCGCCGCGACCGGGGCGATCCACGCCAGCTGTGGGGCGATGATCGCCAGCACCACCACGAACAGTAAAAAGAAGGGCAGGTCGACAATCGTCGAGATGGTGGACGAGGTGACCATCTCGCGGATCTGCTCCAGCTCGCGCAGCTGTGAGATAAAGCTGCCGGTGGAGCGGGGAATCGCGCTGTTGCGCAGCCGCAGCGCGTGGCCGAAGACGCGATCCGAGACGCGCATATCCGAGCGCTTGCCCAGCAGATCCATAATGTGTCCGCGCGCCACGCGCAGCACGAAGCCAAACAGGGTGGCGATCAGCACCCCGATGGTCAGGACGTACAGAGTTGGGTAGGACTGGGCGGGGATCACCCGGTCATACACCTGCATGGAAAAGACGATCCCGGAAAGCGACAGCACGTTGATAAACAGCGCGGCGAGCATTACCCAGCTGTAGGGGCGGAGATCGCGCATCACCAGCCGGTAGAGCCAGTCCGGGCGATATTTTGAGATATAGGCATCCACGCGGCTGTCCTTCAGCGCGGCGAGTGGCCGCAGGGCAATGACGTGGCGGATGGCGGGCAGCATGGCCGTCATCGACAGCCGGTTAGTGTAGGTCTGGTCGTCGAAGAAGCTGACTTCCAGCGTGTCGTCGCCGTCGAAGTGCTCGATCGCGCCGACCCGGCCGTCATTCAGCGCCACCACCACCGGCAGACGCCAACTGTTGATCGACTGCTGGTCAGCGGTGAGCAGTTGAAACGACAGCCCCGCCTCACGCGCCAGCTGGGTGAGGGCGGGCACCATCGGTTTGCCTTTCAGCCACGGTGCGCCTGCGATCAGCGCGCCGGGCGAGCAGGCGACGCGGTAGCGCGTGGCAATAAAGCCAAAGGCCTGCGCCCACTGGGCCAGCGCCTCATCCGTCATGTTTTCACCTTGCGGGATATCACGCTGCTTCATGGCTGGATCTCCACGGTCTGGATGGTGCGGTTATCAAGGTCGAACGCATGACGCAATTGCCCGGTGTTATACAGGCAGTTGAGCTGCAGCTGGTGCAGCTGACCGAGGGTCTGCTGCTGGGTGAAGCGCGCCTGATAAACCTCCTGTTCGGCGTTGAGCACGTCGAGCAGCGGGCGCGAGCCGAGGTCAAGATACTGCTGCTGGTACAGTTCGCGGGTGCGGGCGCTGAGCGCCTCCTGGCGGCCCTGAATTTGCAGCGTGCTTTGCAGGCTCATCACCTGACTGCGGGCTTCCAGCAGTTTCTGGCGGACATCCAGGCGCGTGCGCTGAATGGTGGACTGTGCCGCTTCCACCGCGTGTCCGGCGGCGTTACGCCGGGCGGTGAGGCCGCCACCCTGATAGAGCGGCATCTGCACTTTCACCCATGCGGAATACTGGGTGCGATCCCGCGTGTCGCTGCCCGCGTAGCGATCGTTCATGTAGTGGCGCACCTCCGGCTCCAGCGAGACGGTTGGCGTCATCTGCGCGTCGGCGTAGTCGAGGTTAGCCTGGGCGACGTTAGCCTGCGCCCAGGCGGCGAGCACCGCAGGAACCAGGCGGTCGTCCGGCTCGGCGACATCGCAGCTGCGGGCCAGCTTTTGCGGAAAGTCGTTGCTGATCGCGTTCAGGCTGTTCCAGCCGAGAAAGCTCATCAGCGTCGCGCGGGCGCTCTCCAGGCTGGCCTGGTACTGCATCAGCTGGGCGCGCGCGCCTTCAATACGGGCATCGGTCTGCACCACGTCAGAGAGCGACGTGGCGCCCTCGTCGTTACGCTGGCGGGTCAGCGTGCCGATGGAGGAAAGAGCCTCAAGCTGCTCTTTGGCGGTGTCGACCATCTGCTGCCAGGTCTGCACCTGTACCATGGCGACGGCGGTATCGTGGGCGATGGTGTCGATACTCACCAGCACGTTGGCCTGCTGCTGGGCTACGCCAGCGCTCTCGGCGCGCACCTGGCTGGCCACTTTGCCGAAGTCGTAGAGCATTTGAGAGAGAGAAAGCACCAGCGACGGCGTAAAGCCGTTCTGGTCGCCGTCGTGGGAATACCCGTTGTCCACGCCGGCATTAATCTGCGGATAGTATTTTGACTTCGCGACGTCCACCTCTTCGCTCTGCTGGTAGAGTTTGCCCACGGCTTCGCTGATGGCCGGGTGCCACGTGACGGCACGGTTAACGGCTTCGCCAAGCTGTAATGAACCGGGAGCGGCATTGCCAGCTACCGGGGCCACGCGGCCGTTGAGTGAGGGGAGTTCCTGCGTTTCGCGAAGCTGTCCGGTATTGATGGTTGCCGCCGGATTTGCGCAGAAAGCGGGCACAGATATCAGGCAGCACGAGAGCCACCAGTAAGGCATCTTCATTCCCATGTCATGTCCCTAATAAAAAAGTACAGCTTTATTATTAATGCCCGGGCGCTGTGCGCCCGGGTCATCTCTTGCAGGTGCTATCAGGTAATGATGTGTTGCTGGTTAACGAGCTCGTCGTACGTGGTCTGAACGTTATCAAGCGTAACGAGTGCAGTATTAGTGTAGGTGGACCCTGCACCATCACGGTCGATGGAGATCACAGTGTTGCTACCGCTTTGTGTGACATGGATATAATTCCCCAACGAGGCGGTATTTCCGTCCCAGCCCACCAGCAGATCGCCGATGTCGATCTTGTCCCCCTGCGCCAGCGAGAACCCGGTCCAGTGATCGCCTCCGGCGCTGCTGGTGTTACCCGCCGTGGCATTTCCCACCGTACTGTTCAGCACCTGGTAAATCAGCGTATCGCCGTAGGCCGTACCGGTGATGGCGTCGTTATGTTCCGAGCTGATGAACTTCGGTGCCATATTGATGGTCAGCGTGGCGGTATCCGTTCTTCCGGCAGAGTCGGTCAGGGTGTAGTTGAAGGTCTCCTTCGAGGTCATGGTTGAGAGCGACACCCCGCTGTTGAGGGTATAGGTGTAATGGCCGTCTGCGCCGATCGCCAGCGTGCCGTAGTGGCCGACAATGTTCACCGTTGCGCTGCCGGTGTACGGATCCAGCGTGGTGGTTACGCCGTTGTAGCCGGTCACGCTCAGACGGGTATCCACCGAGTGGAGCTGATCCAGCACGCCGCCAGAGTCGGTGCCGTCAAAGATATTGCCGTTGACGGTGTGGCTGCCGGTGACGTCGAAATTACTCAGCGAGTAGGTGGTGCCGTTTACGCTTGGCGTGATGGTGATGGTCCCGACGCTGAGCCCCGGTACGCTACCGGTAAAGCTCAGCGTATAGGTCCCGGCGTTGAGATCCAGCCCGGTCAGCGGGACGTCGATACTGCCGCCCAGCAGCGAGGCGCCGCTGAAGGAGCCGCTGCGGATCGCGCCGTTGGCATCGCTAATCGTCCAGTTCACCGTCAGCCCGCCCAGGGACAGCAGCGAGGCCACGTTAAAGTGCAGCGACGCGTTGTGCAGCGCGGTATTCGGGTCGACAACGAAGGTTCCGCTGCCGCTGCCTTGGGTTGATGAAAGCACCGCTGTCGTCCAGCTGGCGGTGCCCACGGTGGTATCCGAGTACGCCGACGTGTGGTGCACCGAGGTGAGGTCCATCGTGGCACTGACATCGTTGACCGCATTCATTGCCTGCGCGGTTGGTGTGATGTTGAGCGATGCCGTATCCTTCGAGCCGTCAGGTGCGGTAACGGTATAGACGAACGTATCCGGCGTGCTGATATGGTCCGCGCCCACGCCGCTCCTCAGGGTATAGGTGTACTGACCGGACGCATTGATGGTCAGCGTGCCGTATTCCCCCTGAATGGTGGTGGTGCCGCTGCTGTTGACCGCCACGCCGTTCACTTCGGTGACCAGCGTGCCCGCCGGAACCGGATCATTCGCCAGCACGTCGCCCGTGGTCGTTTCGCTGATGCTTGCCACGCTGTAGACATGATCCTGCAGGACGCTCAGCGTGTAACCCGTCAGTACAGCGATCCCGGACGCGGTATTCAGCAGGAACAGGTACTCCCCGGCAGGCAGGTTCAGCGTCAGCTGTGGTGACGTTCCCCCCAGCAGCGGCGCGCGCAGCCAGCCCGACTCGACGCGGACCTGCTCGAAGGTCTGGGTCGCGTTGTTGAACTTATAGACGTACAGATCGAACACCGACGCCAGCGCCACGCCGCCTACGGAGGCCTGGATAGTCATGGTACGGGTCGTGCCTTCCTCCACGTTGTAGATGATCGGGTTGGTCATGTCGTCCAGCAGGTTAAGCCCCAGCGTGCTGCCGAGATTAATGCCCACCACGGTAAAGCCACCCTGAGACGAGGCGCCGTTATTAATCTCACTTACGGTGGTGTCAAAGGTCAGCGAGGCCGTATCGTCCACCGCCACAATGCCGTTGAGTACCGTACCGGCACCCAGAGACAGCACCAGGTTCGCCGACGCGCTGACGCCGTTATGGGTGATGGTGTAGGTGAAGCTCTCCGTCCGGCCAATGACGGCGGCACTGGTGTCGGTCAGGTTGTAGGTGTAGCTGCCGTCGCGGTTGATGGTCAGCGTACCGTATTTGCCCTGGATCACCGTGCCGTCGGCGTTCACGCTGGTGGTCACGCCCTGCGCGTTAGTAACCGTGGAAATGGTGGTTCCGGCCGGGGCATTGTCGCTGCCGGCGGTCGGGTCCGTATCGAGGATCACGTTGCCGTTGAGGCTGGTATCGCCCGTGACCGTACCCGGACCGGTCTCTTTCACCGCCACGTCGAGGCTGGTGTAGGAGCCGGTCGCCAGCAGGTTGGTGTTATAGCTGAGTACGCGGTAGTTGCCGTCGGCCAGCCCGGTCAGGTTCAGCGAGACGCCGGTAGCGCCGAGGGTCAGGAGATCGGCAAACTGCGGCTGGCCGGTATCCACCACGGTTGTCCAGACACCGTTGACGTAGTGCTGCACCACCAGCTCAAGGGTATTGAGCAGAGAGAGCACCGCCCCTGTGGCGTTGGCATTGACCACAATATCCGCGCTGCCGCCGTTGCCCACCGTGAAGTTCACCTGCGCGGTGTCATTACCGATCAGCGTCAGGACGTTGCCCACGGCGCCGACCAGCAGGAAGCCGTAGTCGCTGTACTGGCTGTTGGTCACGGTGGCGGTGGTGCTGAGGTTCAGCTCTTCAACGTTGTTGCTGGCAGAGAGCGGCACCACCGGCGCAAGGGCGGAGCCCGGCAGAGAGGTGTTGCCCGCGACGTCGGTAGCGGTGATCTGCAGCGTCTGGCCTTCGATCTGCTTGTTCGTGAAGGTGTAGCTGTAGGTGCCGTTGCTACCCGCAATGGCGGTCACCGTTGAACCGTCCGCAAGGCGGATTGTGACGGTGCTGCCCGCCTCCGCGCTCCCGGTCAGGACGCTACCGTCGGCGTTGAAGGTGCCGGTCGGTGCCGTTGGCGCGGTCGTATCGACGATAATCGTCGTCACGGCTGACGCCACGCTGGTGTTGCCCGCCGCATCGGTGGCCGTGGCGGTGAAGTTATGCGTGCCCTGCGTCAGCGTGGTGGTAGTTTGTGGCAGGGTCCAGTTGCCGCTGCCATCGGCGGTGACCGTACCCACCAGCGTGATGCCGTCGTAGATCCGAACCGTGGCATTCGCTTCGGCGGTCCCGCTCAGCGTTGGGCGGGTGTCGTTAGTCGGGTTCGTACCGGTCACGGGGCCGGTGACGCTGCCGACATCATCAATGACCGAACTGATGACCGGCGCGGCTGGCGGGAGGGTATCGACGTTAATCACATACCCGGCGGTGGGCGCGCTGGCGTTGCCCACCGCATCGGTGGCGGTAAAGGTCAACGTGTGCGCGCCGTTGCTCAGCGCCGGAGATGGCGTAAAGCTCCACGCCCCACCGGTCGCCGTCACGCTGCCGATCTGGACCCCGTTATCAAAGATTTTCACCGTGGCTCCCGCTTCCGCCGTACCGCTGAGCGTCGGCTGCGCGTCGTTGGTGAACCCACCGTTGGCAACCGGCGTCGCCGCGTTGCCCACATCATCCAGAATACTGGTCAGCACCGGCAGCGCTGGCGGCGTGGTATCGACGGTGAGGCTGAAGCTGGCCGACGACACGCTGGTGTTGCCTGCCGCATCCGTGGCCTGCGCGGTGAAGCTGTGCGGGCCACTCGCCAGCGTGGTGGTGAGCAAGATACTCCAGCTCCCGCTGCTGTCCGCGGTGCCCGTTCCGACCAGGGTGGTTCCCTCATAGATCTTCACGGTGGCAAACGGCTCGCTGGTTCCAACAAGCCGCGGTACGGTGTCGTCGGTCGTCTGCCCGGACGTGAGCGGTCCGGTGAGGCTGCCCACGTCGTCGATTGCCTGGCTGATAACCGGCGCATTCGGTGCCGTGGTATCGACAATCAGGGTAAAGTTTGGCGACGCCGGGCTGATGTTGCCCGCTGCATCGGTGACCGTGGCGGTCCAGGTGTGGCTGCCGCTGGACAGCGGCGTTGACGGCGTAAAGCTCCAGTTGCCGCTGCCGTCCGCCAGCACGGTGCCGACCGGCTGTCCGTTTTCATATACGGTGACCGTGGCGTTGGCGCTGGCGGTGCCGTTCAGTGTCGGCGTGGTGTCGTCGGTGCTCTGCCCGGAGGAGAGCGGGGTTTGAATACTGCCCACGTTGTCACCCGCGGTCGAGATGACCGGTGCCGACGGCACGCCCGTATCCACCGTCAGGTTAAACGGTGCCGTTGTGGTGCCGGTGTTGCCTGCCGCATCGGTAGCGTTGAAGGTGATCGTATGGGACCCGTCGCCCAGATCGGTGCCCGGGGTGAAGGTCCAGTTGCCCTGGGCATTCACCACCGCCGTACCTATTTCGCTCCCGTCGACAATCACGTGCACTGTGGCACCGACGTCGCCCGTGCCGTTGAAGGTCGGACGCGCGTCGTTAGTGCTGTTGCCCGACGTGAGCGTCCCGGTGACCGGACCGACATCGTCAACCACGCTGGTGACTACCGGTACACCAGGGGCTGCGGTATCCACGGTAAAGGCGAAGACCGATGAGTTAGCCGAGGCATTGCCTGCCGCATCCGTTGCATAGACGCGAAGAGCGTAGCTGCCGTCGCCCAGCGGTGTGGTCGGGGTAAAGGACCAGTTCCCGCTTCCGTCAACGGTTGCAGTACCAATCTGCGTCCCGTTGTTCATGATGTGAACAGTGCTGCCTGCCTGTCCGGTGCCGCTAATTGTAGGGGTGTTGTCGTTGGTCACCTGCCCGCTGGTGAGGTTGCCCTGGACGCCGCCTGGGACGTTGTCATTTACCGTATCCAGCGTTGGAACCGTCGGTGCCGTCAGGTCAATCACCACGCTCCAGGGTGCGGAGACCGCGCTGAGGTTGCCCTGCGGGTCGGTCGCCTGGACGGTGAAGCTGTGCGAGCCTTCGCCGAGGGCGGTATCAGGGGTAAACGTCCATGCGCCGGTACTGTCAGCCGTCACTACGGCAATCTGCGTGCCGCCGTCGAAAAGGGTCACCACGCTGTTTGCGTCCGCTGTCCCCGAAAGGGTTGGCGTGGCGTCGTTGGTGAGACCACCGCTGACCACCGTGGTGGCGGCATTGCCCACATTATCCGTGACGTTGGTGATGACTGGCGTGGCGGAAACGGAATCCACCACGACGGTGAAGCCCGCCGAAGGACCGCTCTGGTTCCCTGCCGGATCGGTCTCGCGGATGGTCAGGACGTGATTGCCCTCTGCCAGGACAGGCGTGGTATAGCTCCAGGTGCCGGTGATGCCGACCTCTGCGGTCCCCAGCAGCACGCCGTTGTTGTAGATGGAGATGATATCACCCACCGCACCAGTGCCGGTGAGGGTCGGCTGGTTGTCATTGGTGATCTGGCCGCTGGTCAGCGGGCCGGTGCCCGGCCCAACGTCGTCAATCACGGCGCCGATGGTCGGCGTGCCCGGCGCGGTAAGGTCAACGGTGACGCTGGCCGCCGGAGAGCGACCGCTGGTCTGACCGTTGAGGGTGGCGGTCACCTCAAAGGTGTGCAGCCCTTCGCCAAGCGCGGCTGGCGTATAGCTCCAGTTGCCGCTGCCGTCAGCGGTGACCGTCGTCAATGGCGTCGCGCTACCGTCCTGATAGATAGCGATCTGGCTCCCCGCCTGAGCCGTACCGGTGAGGGTCGGGGTGGTGTCGTTGGTGGTTTTGCCTTTCACGTCGCCAATGATTGGGTCGACGTCATCGTTGATCGCCGTGATGACGGGTACATCAGGAAGATTCGGAAGCGTACCGGTGACGTTATAAGTTGCATCAACGCTGATACGTCCGGAAGCATCGGTCGCGGTCACGGTCAGTGTCGCGCCATCCTGCGGGGCCGGGCTGACCGCAATGGAGAAACTGCCGCCGGTCGCCACCCCGGTACCAATGACGTTACCGCCACTATCCTTAACGGTGATGAGTGCGCCTGCTTCGGCGGTACCGGTCAGCGGTGTACCTTCTGGAGCAAGGCTAAGATTGCCCGGGGCGGTTGGGTCCTGGGTATCCACCGTCACGCTCAGTGACGCTGAACCGTTTGACGGATTGCCAGCCTGATCGACTGACGAGACAGTAAAGGTATGCGAACCATCCTGGAGTGTTGTGCCTGCGGTCCAGCTCCAGCTACCGTCCGACTGGATCGTGACCGGCACCCCTGACGGGATACCGTCGACGGAGACAATCACGGTGGTGCCGGGTTCGCTTGTCCCGGTAAGGGTCGGCGTGCCGTCGCGGGTGTAGAGCACGTTGTTGGTGAGCTGGCTGTCTGAGACGGCACTGATCTGCGGGATCCCTGGCGCAACGGTATCGAGCGTGACGGTAAAGACCGAACTCGGCGCGCTGACGTTGCCCGCTGTGTCCACGCCCGCCACGGTAATGTTCAGCGGGCCGTCCGTTTGCGCTGGAAGCGTCAGGCTCCATTCTCCGTTCACCACCGCGACACGGCCCAGCTCGACGCCGTTGTTGTAGACGATCACCGTCTCACCGTTAACGCCGGTTCCGCCCACTATCGGCGTGGTATCCGTGATGTAGCCCCCGTTCGGTTCACCGCCCACGGCGCTGATCGCTGGCGTAGCCGGTGCCACGGTATCCACGGTGATCGCGATCGCCGGGGAAGCGTCAGAGACGTTGCCCGCTTCATCGGTGGCGGTGGCGGTATAGACGTGGCTGCCCTCCGCAATATTACTGTCAGGGCGCCAGCTCCAGTTGCCGTTGCTGTCTACCGTGACGGTACCAACGATAGTTGGCGTGCCGCCGTTGACCGTGTCAGTGATGTTGATAACGTCGTTCGGCGTACCGGTGCCGCTCAGCACCGGGCGCGGATCGTTGGTGGTGCCGCCATTGGGAACGGGGCCGGTGATCTGGGTGACGCTGTCGGTGACGATCGGTGCCGCAGGCGTAGCCGGCGCCTCGGTATCAATGGTGATGGTGACCGGCTGCGACGGGGCGCTTTCGTTGCCCGTGCCGTCGACGTTAGTGACGGTCAGGGTGATGTCATAGGTGCCGCCAGCCAGGGGGGATGGCGGCGTCCAGCTCCAGTTGCCGGTATTGTCCACGACAGCGTCGCCGATTTTGACGCCGTTGTTGTAGATCGTCACGGTATCACCCGGATTGCCGGTACCGCTCAGGGTCGGCGTGGTGTCGCGGGTGATTTCGCCCGGGTTCAGCGGCGTTGCTGTGCCGTCAGGATTGACGGTAATGGCCGGGATATCCGGCGTGGCAGGCGCAACGGTATCCACCGTCAGTTCAAATGGCGTTGAGATGGTGGTATTGCCCGCGGCATCTGTGGCGTGCACCGTCAGGGAATGCGGACCGTCGGTGAGCGGGGTCACGGGCGTGAAGCTCCAGCCGCCGCTGCCGTTGAGGATGGCGGTGCCAAGCAGAGTCGTGCCGTCATAGACGGTGATCACCGTGTCTGCAGGGGCAGTGCCCTGCAGCAGGGGGCGAGTGTCATCCGTGGTATCGCCGCTGTTGAGCGAACCCTGTACGCCGCCGACATCGTCGATCACGGTGGCGATGGTGGCCGCCGCTGGCGCAGTGATATCGACGTTCAGGGTGAAGTCTTCTGACGGCTGGCTGGTGTTACCCGCCGCGTCGGTGGCGACGACGCTAAAGGTATGAGGACCTTCGTCAAGCGGCGTGGTAAGGGTATAGGTCCAGGTGCCGCTGCCGTCGACCGGGATCGTAATAAGATCGGCACCATCCAGGCGGATGGTAACGGTTGAGCCCGGTTCAGCCGTGCCGTTGAGCGTTGGCGTGGTGTCGTTGGTGCTGTCGTTGGGGTTGAGCGCGCCGAGGCGCTCCGGCACATCATCCAGCACCTGGGTAATGACCGGCGCCGCAGGCGCGACGCTGTCAACCGTCAGGGTCCAGGTGTTGGAGATGGGGCTGGGGTTGCCTGCCGCATCGGTTGCGACGGCGGTCAGGGCGTGGGAGCCTTCACCGATTGAGGAGGAAGGGGTAAAGCTCCATACGCCGAGGCCATTGGCAACGGTTGTACCAATTTCAACACCGTCCACGCGCAGGCTGATCGTCGCGTTTGCTTCAGCGGTACCGCTGAGCGTCGGGGTGGCGTCGTTGGTGGTCCCGTTCAAGTCGATCGCGCCGGTCTGCCCTGGGATATCGTTTACAGCCTGTAAAATCACCGGGGCGGTTGGCGCCGTCCCGTCAACGTTAATTGTCCACGCATTTGATATCCCGCTCGGGTTACCGGCGGGATCCGTCGCCTTCGCGGTCAGCACCCAGGTGCCGTCGGTGAGAGGTGTGGGCGGCGTAAAGCTCCACTGGCCGGAGGAGGGAACAACCACCGTACCGAGAGCATCGCTGCCGTTATAAATCGTGATGGTCGAGCCTGCCTCGCCCGTGCCGTTCAGGGTCGGTGCCCGGTCGTTGGTCAGCCCATTCTGGGCCACGGGGCCGGTGGTGGCCTGCACGTCATCAATCACCGACAGGATGACCGGGGTCTGCGGCGGTGTAATGTCCGGTGCCGCCGCGGAGGTGGTTGGACTGGTGTTGCCCGCCGTGTCGGTGGCGTCAGCGGTCAGGATTTCGCCGTTGATCCTCGGCGGGCTCAGCGTCAGGCTGAAGTTCCCCTGGCTATCAACAACCACTGTGCCAAGGGTGAAATCGCCTTCACGGATGGTCACCGTGCTGCCTGCTTCTCCGATACCGCTGATGGTACCGCCATCATTTGACACCACGAGGTTTCCTGGGGCAGACGGCGGCGTGGTGTCCACGGTAAAGGTGATAGGTTCAGAGGCCGTACTCTGGTTTCCGGCGGCATCGGTTTCAGTGACGGTGATCGAATGCGTACCGTCCGGAAGCGGGCCCCCTGGGGTAACGCTCCAGGTACCGTTAGGCAGCACCGTCGTTGTGCCAATTGCCACACCGTTATCGTAAATAGTGATGGTTCCACCGGGCTCGCCTGTTCCCGCCAGAATCGGCTGCGAGGCATCGGTAGGCACGCCCGACGTGATTGTTCCTCGGATAATGCCCGTATCGTCGAGCAGCACAATCGCGGTGGGTGCTGTCGGAGGGGTGAGATCGACGGTGAGGGTGAATACCGGTGAGGCTGGTCCGGTGTTGCCGGCGGCGTCGGTTGCCCGTACGGTAATCTGGTGGGTGCTTTCATTCAGGTCGACGGACGGGGTGAATGTCCATGTGCCATTGCTGGCGACGACCGCGGTGCCAATGGCTATTCCGCCGTCATAAATCGTCACGGTGGAGCCCGCTTCGGCGGTGCCGGAGAGCTGCGGCCGCTGATCGTTGGTGCTGCCGCCGTTGGTCACCGTCCCCGTCTGAGGGGCGATATCGTCGATTACGCTGCCAATCGTTGGTGCATCGGGTGCGGTGAGATCCGGTGCGGTGACGCTTGAACCCTGGCTGGTATTCCCGGCGCTATCCGTTGCGGTGGCAGTTACCTGCTCGCCGTTGGTCAACGGTGTTCCGAGGGAGACGCTAAAGTTGCCGTCGCTGCCCGTTTTTCCTGTACCAATGACGTTGCCGTTCGCGTCTTTCAGCGTGATGGTGCTGCCGGGTTCGGCGGAACCGGTGACGGTTTTACCGTCTGAGGAGAAACGAAGGCTGGATGGCGCATTCGGCGGTGTCGTATCCGGATCGGCGGGGTCGACAGGGGTGTTGGGGTTGGTGCTGTTGTTATTACCGTCATCGCCACCACCACCTCCTCCGCCAGTACTTGCCGCGGCCGCGATGCCGCCCGCAGCCGCAATACCGCCCAGAGCCCACGGCCAGATGGCGGCGCCACCGGCATCACTTCCTGATGCCGCAAGCAGCACGTCCGTGGACGCGATAGATTCGTACGTGGCGGCACCAGCCGGATCTTCAATCCACCATAACGCGCCGTTGCTGTCCTGCAGAACCAGCTGGCTCACGCCCTGCGCATCCGCGACGTAGAAATTTTTAAGGGTGATCACTTCGCCGGAGTGCAGTGTCACCAGCAGGTCGTTACCGCTTCGCGCGAAGTGGGAGACGCTCGCTCGCTCGACGTGAAGCTCAACGACAGAGGAATGGTTCAGCGTAACCTGTGTACCTTCCAGGGTCGTTTCTACGCCAGTAAGTTTTGAAATAACAGAGATTTGGCTCATTTTGTTATTACTCCAGCAGAAGTGTCATGAACGGCGAGCAAGACGAGCCATCTCTGCTGAAGGTAAAGGGCGCCCCGGCGCAGTTGCTGTTATAAAGCAGCTCTCACCGTAAAATTCAGCGCGCACGATGCCCGCCATGCGTCAGAGTGGCAACATCAGAGCGAATCTAATGACTTATGAAAAAACGTTTTAATGGGTGTTTTGTATTTTATAAAACCCTGTAATTAATAGAGGAATTGGTTTCTGGAATATAAAAATGATATAGACAGAAAATGCGTGTTGTGCAAATTAAGCTTTCGTAAATAAAGGTGGAAACAATGAAGGGGGCATTAATCTATTGATGTGTTTTATAATTCATATTTGTTATCTTTTTGTTTTTACATGCTTTTTATTTATTGTGATGGCGCTGTTATTTAACGTTTACGACCCAGTATGATAATTGGTAGGGAGCATTTTAAATAACATGTTAAGCGTTATTGTTTAAGCGGGCTTAACGTGTGTTTAAGTTAGGGTAACGTTTTTGATGTAAGATATATTATGTCATTGAGGTAATGAAATATATTCTTGTACAGGGTTAAAACTCTGCTATCACGCGTAAGCAATAATAACGGGTAAGCAAAGAGAAAATAAGCTGATTTATTTTCTTTCCGACTGAGGCGCGGGCAGGACTTCAGGACAGAAAAAAAATTCACCGAAGAATGAATAAAAATCGTCAGCCGGACGTTTACTGACGTCACTCCCCATTTACCCTGGAGTTTTGTATGAACACGACCTCGTTTCGTTTGATCCCGGTGCTGATTTTTTCCCTGCTGTCTCCACTGGCGCTGGCCATGGGCAATAATAGTACCGAGAGCAAAACGCCTGATTGTCCTTCCGGACAGGTGTATGACAGCGCCACGCAGAAATGCGTGCCGGACAAGAGCAGCAGCCTCAGCGACCAGGACAAAACCAACTACGCGTACCATCTCGCGAAGAAAGGGGAGTACCAGGCGGCGCTGAATCTGCTTGATTCGCTGAAAAATGGCAATACGGCTGAAGCGTGGAACTATCGCGGGTTCGCCACGCGCAAATTGGGCCGCACGGACGAAGGGATTGGTTACTACCAGCGCGCGCTGGCTATCGCGCCGGATTATGCCAAAGCCCGGGAGTATCTCGGTGAAGCATGGATGGTGAAAGGACGCCCGGACCTCGCGAAAGAACAGCTGAAGGTGATTGCCGGTATCTGTGGCCAGTCCTGCGAGGAGTACCGTGACCTGCAGGCCGCCATCAATGGACACCCGGAATCCTGATTATCTCGTGGAGGGAAAACCCATCGCAACCCGTGAGGTTCGTCAACAGCTCGCCGCACTCCTGCCGCGTCTCTGGCGCTATGGGCTGGTGCTGTCGCGAAACAGGGATATCGCCGAAGAGCTGGTTCAGTCCACCTGCGTGCGTGCGCTTGAAAGAAGCAGCCAGTATACGCCGGGCACGCGCATCGACAGGTGGCTGTTCACGATCCTGCACTCCATCTGGATCTCTGAGCTTCGGGCACGACACGTTCGACAGGGGCAGGGATTTGTTCCCAGCGACGAGCTGCTGGCGCCGGACACCCACGAACAGAATGAGACGCGCCTGCATTACCTTCAGGTAATGCAGCGCGTTAACGCGCTGCCTGAAGCCCAGCGCAACGCGGTATTTTTGGTTTATGTCGAAGGCTTTACCTACCAGGAGGCGGCGGAGACCCTGGCGGTGCCGATCGGTACCGTGATGAGCCGGCTGGCGACGGCGCGGGCTCGGCTTGCCAGATCCGCTGACGCACTCCCTCCGGTAAAGGAGAACCGCTCTTGAACGCGCACCGTTTTACACCGCCCTATAACGACGACGCCATCGTGGCCTGGATAGATGGCGAGATGTGCCGCGCCGACGCGCAGCAGTTTGAAGAACAGTTAAAGCGTGACGAACGCCTCGCCGGACGAACCGATGAACTGATGAAAAGCAGCCAGGATTACGCCGGGGCGTTTGCTTCCCTGCTGGATGACGCGCCTCTTGAGACGATGCAGGCGCGTCTTGCGGCACTTCCCGACCCGCAGTCCGCCACGCCGACTGGCGTCAGCCGACGGGCGCTGATCGCCGCCTCGGTCAGTTTCTTGCTGGTCGGCTCCGGGCTGGGCTACCTGCTGCGGCCTGCTGCTGGCCCAGAGGATGAGAACGCCCATATCCGCGACCTCGAAGCGCAATATATGTCCCTGTACAGCGTCGAGACGCTGCTGGATATGGACAGCGCAACGCCGGTCCTGCAGCGCGGGCTGGAACGGGCCGCGCAGGACATCGGCATGAGGCTAAACCTGTCGCAGCTTACCCTGCAGGGGGCAGAGCTTAAAATGGTGCGCATGCTGCGCTATGAAACGACGTCTATCGCGCAGATTGCCTGGATCAACCCCGACTACGGCCCGATGGCCCTCTGTATTTCGCCTGTTGATGAGAAGACGACGGCCTCGCTCCAACAGGAGCAGCGGCACAGCATGAACCTGGCGTGGTGGCTGGAAGCGGGCTACCAGTTTGTCCTGATTGGCCGCAACCCGCCGTCCTATCTGCGGCAACACGCGGAGCAGCTACAGCGCCTGATCTCAGGGTGATGGCACCTGGTTCGTCTGAATCGCAATGGCGATGGCAATACGATCGTCCACGACCAGGGCAAACTTATCCATCCCATAGGACGCGCGCGAGATCGCCGTGGTGGCGTCCAGCGTGGGGGCCTGCGCATGCGGGTCTTTCAGCACGGCCTCCAGGATCACCGGCCGGGCAATGTTTCGTACGGTCAGCGTGCCGAACACCCTGAACCGTCCGGCGCCCTGGGCGACCACGCGAGAGCTGATGAACTCGATGGTCGGGTAGTGCTCCGCATCAAAAAACATGTCGCTTTTTAATTGCCAGGTGAGCAGCTTGTTTGAGGCCACCAGGGTTGCCACAGGAATGGTGACGTGGATGTGGTCGTCAACGTCGTTATCCGGATTGAGCGTCACGGCACCCGTTACGCCGCTGAACGTTGCCCAGGAGAGGATGCCGCCGAAGGCATGCCACGAGAGCCGAATGGCGGTGTTATCAGAGTCGATAAGGTAGCTTTTCGGGGCAGCATGCAGGGAAGGGCACAACAGCAGAACGGTCAGAAAGGCCAAAAGGCGGTACATAGTGGTTTCTCCGATAAGTGCGCACTGCGTAAACGCCTGAGGTGCTAATTATATTCGAAGAAATAAAAAAGGCCGCAAGCGCGACCTTTTCGTGAGTATAACTAATTACTCAGTGACTTTCTTTTCCAGCTCGCTGGCACCTTCTTTGGTTTTGTTCCAGCCTTTCTCAGCGCCTTCTTTGGTGGCATCCCACCCTTTCTCGGTGCCTTCTTTGGTTTTATGCCAGGCTTTCTGGGAATCTTCGCTGACCTTGCTGCCCAGGCTCTCGCTCTTGCCTTCCGCAGCATGCTTCTGTTTCAGCTTCAGCTCTTCACCTTTGTTCTGCTCTTCGTGCAGTTTTTGCTTCGCCTCGTTGGCGTTTGCGTTCGCCGCCGCGACGGTATCGTCAGTTGCATGTGTGGTCGCAGCAAATACTGGGGAAGCCAGCAGAACGGCAGATAATGCGATAATTGTTTTTTTCATAATATCCTCATTTAACGTTATCGGTTATGAGCGTGATTCAGCATGGCACAGGCGAAACGGGATGGCTTTAGGAAAAAACTGTAATGAGATCAACATGCCCTGATGAGAGGTATTTAGCCTGAGGATTATCCAAAGGATAAAACGCCTATTTCCGCGAGGGCGTCGAGCGTCAGAAGAATGAATATGATGACGGTTATGGGTCTGTACATGGTGGCGTTCCTTCCGGGTTAAGCGGCTATTCCGTAGCGCGGGGTGGTGTGGGTAATTTTGCACAGGAGGGAGGAAGAGGGTGTTGATATTTGTCAATGTCATGGGGTTAACAATATCAACTACTGGCCCGTAGGTCGGTTTTTTTTTGCAAAGATCACGGTATACTTGCTCTGATTAGAAGGAGAGGAATGTCATGGCGATAACAGAAGAAGCGTTGCTTAGGTCGGGTTTCACAAAAGAAGAGCTGCAAAAGCTTAAACGTTATGTGGATACTCAGCATTCGACGCTGGATATTTTGCTTCCTGCGCTTTCAAATCGGTTTAAAGGGACAATCATTCTTTCCGTCGGACTTACGGTTCTGTTCATCCTGGCGGTATGCTTTGCTTCCCGAGAAAATATCATCTCATCAGGCATTGCTGTAGTGTTTATCTTTGGTATCTTCTGTTGGATGACTCCCCTCAAATTAACGTATAAAGCCTGGCGTTTTAAGCAGGATTATTATCAATAGACAGCAAGTCAAAAACAATTTTTGCGTTTATGCCATATCCGATGATTTTCATGGTGAGTTTTGGCCGACTCATAGAGTCCATTTTTCTGTAAAAATCTGAGCGCATAAAATAAAAAAGACGCCAGGAACCCGGTTTGCGAAGTAAGCCGAATACGCTGTACGCATTTGCAGCAAGGCTTACCGTTTTATACGCAGCCAGACCAGTCTCACCGCGAAATCCCATAAACTCTGCAACCGACATTGCTGTGTCAGCAACAAATCCCTGCGAATCAGGTTTGTTCAGTAATTGATTATTCACTTCTCTGGATACGGTATTAGCCGCATCAATCACCAGTGTGGCACCTAACAACACACCGACAGGCGTCATCGAGCTCGCAAGGAGTAATCCACCTGCGGCTTGTAACCCAGCAAAAACAACCTGTACAGCGGAAATGACATAGCCAACAATTTTATTGTTTTCCTTAATGAACTCAACCCTTGCATAAAGCTGCGCTGCTTTCGTTCTGAGCAGGCGATCTTGTTCAAGAAGATTTTCGTTCTCTGCCCTGAGATTTTTTATATAGGAAATCCCTTCTTCGTCGGATGTCGCTCTGCGGGCAAGAGAAAATTGCTCAGTGATAAAAGACTTAATGTCTTCCATAAACTGAATTCTGGTGAGCCCATCTTTGAGATGGTCAGCAGCTACCCTATTTGCGGTATTAATGAGTTTACGTGCTTCCAGATTAATCATGGTCGCTGACCATGCGTTTGTCTGTTGTCCTGTAAGCAGTGAAATGTCCATATATATCCTCATGAACGCGTTATGCCAGCACCGGCCAAAAGCATATAACAATGTTTACTCGTTTGCATATGTTCTTGCAGAGCAAGGGCTACGCAGAGGACCGTGTCATAATCTCATAAGGACTGCTTTGTTACCTTTACTGGTACGACTATGTTAGTCAGATATCCGAGTAATCGACGATGGTAAGAAATTTCTCCGAGTTTACAGGGCAATATAACGCATCGGGAGAACCCTCTCAGGACATTATTGTTCCTGCAAAAAATATCTGGCCTGCCTATAAACAGCGCGATACTCTGTAATGCTTTGTCTTTTTTGTGAATAGGAAAAAGTATGCTTAGTACGTTACCCGATTTACACAGAAGTTTTGCAGAGCAACTCAAGCTTAAATTTCAGGCTGATTCGCGGATTCACTCCCTTCTCGCTGGCGGCTCGCTTGTTCATGGCGGGTTCGATAAATACTCCGATCTCGATTTTGTCGTTGTGGTAGACCCTCTCTATTATGACGAAATCATGGCTCAGCGTATTGTGTTCGCCGGAACATTGGGTCACCTGCTCCATGCTTTCACCGGGGAACATGTGGGAGAGCCTCGTCTGCTTATCTGCCTGTATGGCCCCGAACTTCTTCATGTCGATCTGAAATTTGTCACCCTCGAAATGCTCACTCAACGCGTTGAGGAGCCAGCGGTGTTATTTACCCGTGATAACCTGGCTCTGGAGCGCCAGCTGGCAAAATTTAGCGCTCACTGGCCCAACATGACGCCGGAGTGGTTTGAGTCCCGAGCCTGGATCTGGCTTCATTACGCGGTCGTGAAGCTGGAAAGGGGAGAACTCTTTGAAGCGATAGGCATGCTGGCATTCTTCCGGGAGCAAGTGCTGGGGCCGATGCTATACCGTCGAGCAAATCTACCGCAACGTGGGGTTCGCCGCATCGAATTCCTCAGCATTGATCCTGATGCCCTGCTGACTTCGACGCTGGCAACGCACGATCGTGATTCCGTTAGCATGGCCATCAGAAAGGCTGTTGATGCTTATATCACTCTGCGGGCTGATTCGCTGCCGGAAAATATCGCAGACGATGCGGCACGTTGGGCGGTTATTGCCATGCTCGAAGCCAGAACCTGACCTTAAAAGGTTTGATCTGTTCCGCACCCATGTTCAGACGACGTTTGCTAAAAAATGGTCGTCTGAATTTCGGTTGTGAGGTTCTTCCTGAGTGCTTAGATTCATTTTCAATCTATCGAGAGGATATGAATATGAACTTTGCAGAGCGCCACTATCAGCATGAGCCTCTTCTTATCGCCAACGTCTGGGATGCCGCCAGTGCTGTCGCAGCGCAAAAAGCAGGCTACCAGGTTCTGGGAACGTCCAGTGCAGCTATAGCGTCCACACTGGGATATGACGACGGGCAGGGAGTGCCGTTTGATGAGTTATTTTATATGGTCACCCGGATCCGGGCTGCCAGCAGCCTGCCATTGAGCGTTGACATGGAAGCAGGGTATGGTGATTCAGCCGAAGAGATAGCAGACAATCTGCGGCGCCTTGCTCAGACAGGCGTCGCAGGCGTTAACCTCGAAGACAGCCGAGTCATAAACGGGGTTCGTCAGCTTGAGGATGCCTCTGATTTTTCCCGTAACCTGAGAACAGTATGCGATACGCTGAGAAGCGAAAATTACAGCCTGTTTCTGAACATCCGGACTGACACTTACCTGCTCGGGCATGAAGACGCGTTGCAGGAGACGATATTACGGGGTCAACGCTACAAAGCTGCAGGTGCTGACGGCCTTTTTGTTCCCTGCCTGACGTCAGAGAAAGACATCAGCCTCATTGTAGAGGCAACGGGGTTGCCTTTGAATGTCATGTGTATGCCCGATCTTCCGTCATTCGACAGGCTGAAACGGGCAGGGGTAAGCCGTATTTCAATGGGCAATTTTGTTCATTCAGCGATGCAGTCAACGCTGACTGATGTCATGCATGCGATCCGATCTCGTCAGACGTTTGAAGGACTTTTTGGTGATGAAAATAACCGATAAAAATCTGTGTGATATCTGGTATCAGGCATTACTTGAACGTGCTTCAGATTACACTGGCGTGTTTTTTGTTGGCGTCAAAACCACTGGCGTATTCTGCATTTCGGTATGCCGGGCGCGAAAGCCCAAGCGCGAAAATGTCGAATTTTATAAAGATGCCAAATCTGCCCTGGCGGACGGCTTTCGTCCCTGTAAAGTCTGCAGACCTGCGGAAAATGCGCACAGCGCGCCATTATTCGTTGAGCAGGCGCTTGCGCTTGTCAGGCGCGATATTAAATCCCGTGTAGCAGACGCGGAGCTTCGTCAGCATGGCATCAGCCCGGAGCGGGTAAGGCGCTGGTTCCTGCAACATCACGGCATCACTTTTCAGGCTTTCCAGCGAATGCAGCGGGTGAATGTTGCCTTGCAGGAGCTGAAAAGCGGACGAGCGGCGACTGACGTTGCGCTGGACAATGGCTATGAATCGCTGAGCGGCTTTGGTTATACCTACAAGCGTCTTACTGGCGCAGCGCCGACTCAGGCAACCCAGGTGATAGTCATTCACCGGTTTACCACGACGCTTGGACCGATGTTTGTCTGCGCGACAGAGCGGGGAGTCTGTCTGCTGGAGTTTACCGATCGCCGGATGTTAGAAACAGAATTCCGCGATATTCAGCGTTTATTTAACGCCAGAATCGTCACCGGCGAAAACAGCCATACCCGGCAGACAGTAAAAGAGATCGGTGAGTATTTTGCCGGAACGCGCCGACAGTTTGATCTGGCTTTAGATGCTCCGGGCAGTGATTTTCAACAATCCGTCTGGCATGCGTTGCGTGCGGTTCCCTATGGACAGACCTCACACTATCAGGCCATTTCACTACGGCTTAATAAGCCAAATGCTGTGCGCGCCGTCGCTGCCGCTAACGGTGCCAACCGGATTGCGATTGTGATCCCCTGTCACAGGATAATTGGAAAAGATGGGGCGATGACAGGTTATGGAGGGGGGATTTCACGCAAAGAATGGCTTATTGAGCATGAGAAAAACAATGTTTAATGGCGTGGAGTTGCTGTGTCGCCGGGAAATTTTACGGACTTCGCGGGACATGTTGAGGATACAAAAAAGCCCGCAGGGCTTGCGCCGTGCGGGCTTTCAGGACTTCATCAGTCGACTCTGGTGATCGCCGATGGAGAATTTTGGTGGAGCTGGCGGGAGTTGAACCCGCGTCCGAAATTTCTACATCCTCGGTACTACATGCTTAGTTTGTCTTTACATTCGCACGCCAGCTGCGGACAGACACGCCACTAACGAACTAGCCTGATTAGTTTTAACGCTTCAACCCCAGGCAGGGCTTCCACGCGATCTCTTTTGGGTTTGACCTCTCTTTGATCCCCGTCTTAAGAGCGGAAGCTAGGGAGAGAGGGCTCAGAGCAGGTTATTAAGCTGCTAAAGCGTAGTTTTCGTCGTTTGCGACTATTTTTTTGCGGCTTTTAACGAGGCAAACCGCCCCTCGGCATGCACCTTGGGTTTCGCAAATCCCGTCGAATCCAGAATCAGCCCCAATAGTGTTGAACTAAGTATACCAGATTTCACTTCCTGGATACCAGCCCGGAACGCTAACTTATTGAATAGTACAATAAGTGTGCAGAATCAACGTCCTGCGTTTTTCATGATGCGCGCTTTGTCGAGCTGCCATTCACGCTCTTTCAGGTCAGTACGTTTGTCGTGCTGTTTTTTACCCTTCGCGACGCCAATTTTCACTTTGCACCAGGCGTTTTTCCAATACAGCGACAGGGCGACCACGGTGAAACCTTCGCGGTTGATGCGTCCGTAGAGGGATTCCAGCTCACGCTTGTTCAGCAGCAATTTGCGCGTGCGCGTTGGATCACACACGTAGTGTGAAGAGGCGACGGTCAGCGGCGTAAAATTCGCGCCGAACAGGAAGGCTTCGCCATCTTTCAGGATCACGTAGCTATCGCCGATGTTGGCTTTCCCGGCGCGCAGCGATTTTACTTCCCAGCCCTGCAACGCAAGGCCAGCTTCGAATTCTTCTTCAATGAAATACTCGTGGCGAGCACGCTTGTTGAGCGCAATGGTCGCCGAGCCTGGTTTATGTGCTTTTTTCTTCGTCATAAGTGTCGTAAAGCCGTCGGTAATCTGATTTCAAAAAGTCACCTCATTGCGTCCTGTGAGGTCTAACGCGCTATCTTAGCACGAGATGAGGCTTAGCGTTTTTTTAACAGGTGATAAATGTTATTATTTGTCCGTTGTGTGACCATGGGAAATGCTATGCCTCAGATTAGCCGTACTGCGCTTGTGCCTTACAGCGCGGAACAAATGTATCAGTTAGTGAACGATGTTCAGTCTTATCCAGAATTTATTCCGGGATGCACCGGGAGCCGCGTTCTGGAGTCCGGCCCGACGCAGATGACCGCGGCGGTGGATGTCTCCAAAGCGGGGATCAGCAAGACGTTCACCACCCGTAATACGCTGACGAGCAATCAGAGTATATTGATGCATCTGGTGGATGGTCCCTTTAAGACCCTGATGGGGGGCTGGAAGTTTACGCCGCTGAGCGCTGACGCCTGCCGCATTGAGTTCCATCTGGACTTCGAGTTCACCAATAAGCTGATTGAGCTGGCGTTTGGCCGCATCTTTAAAGAGCTGGCTTCGAATATGGTTCAGGCGTTCACCACCCGCGCCAAAGAGGTTTACAGTGTCGCATAAGATTGCTGTAGAAGTGGTGTACGCGCTGCCGGAGAAGCAGTATCTGCAGCGCGTGACGCTGGAAGAGGGGGCGACCGTTGAGGCGGCCATCCGTGCTTCCGGCATACTTGAGCTTCGCAGCGATATCGACCTGGCGAAGAATAAGGTCGGGATTTACAGCCGTCCGGTGAAGCTGGGTGATGTGCTGAAAGAGGGCGACCGGGTGGAGATTTATCGTCCGCTGATTGCCGACCCGAAAGAGTTGCGTCGTCAGCGCGCGGAGAAGGCCAGTAAGTAGCGCTTTCTTCCCCTCACCCTGACCCTCTCCCCAAAGGGGCGAGGGGATCAACACAAAACAAAAAAGGTGCTCAATGAGCACCTTTTTGCATTTCTGACACCGGATTATTTGGTCAGGGCAGGCTTGTTGTCGATGTTGGTCAACACACCGGCGCTGCTGAAGGTCAGCGTCAGGGTCTGCTGGGTCGCATCTTCATGGCCCGGCTTCTGACGGAATACATAGAACCAGGTGTTAGTGCCGAACGGATCGGACATCATCGGGGTTCCCAGTGCATAAGCGACCTGCTGTTGTGTCATCCCCACGCGGATTTTGGACACATCGTTAGGGGTAAGGTAGTTCCCCTGGTTGATGTCAGGACGGTAAACCACTTTCTCCAGAGTGGAACAGCCTGCGGTCAACATCAGAAGAACCGCTGCGGCAGCGGTCAGCATTTTACAACGCATAGTGATTTGATTCCTTTTCGGGCCCGAGCAGAACGCGGCTCATATGTAATATGCCGATGATAATAGACCTTGCCCCACTTTGAAACCGGTCTGGCGGCGTTTTTGTTGTTCTGTATGACCCTGAGATCCCGAAAAAGTTTATGCCGCCAGCAGTTCTTTCGCGTTCGCGAGCGTGTTACGTGTGACTTCGCTGCCGCCGAGCAGGCGTGCCAGCTCCTGTAGACGCGCACGTTTATCCAGCGGCTTCATGTGCGTTTCGGTCATTTCACCGTCGGTTTCTTTGCTGACGATAAAGTGATGATGACCGCAGCCCGCGACCTGCGGCAGGTGGGTGACACACATCACCTGCGTGGATTCGCCGAGCTGGCGCAGCAGTTTACCCACTACCGCCGCCGTCGGGCCGCTGATGCCGACATCCACTTCATCGAAAATCAGCGCCGGGGTGTCCATTTTACGCGCGGTGATCACCTGAATCGCCAGCGCAATACGTGACAGTTCACCGCCGGAGGCCACTTTGGAGATTGCCTGCAGCGGCTGCCCCGGGTTGGTGGTGACGCGGAATTCGATGCGATCCGCACCTTCCGCCGTCAGGTGATTCTCTTCAAAGCGAACGTCAATGGTGAAGACGCCATGCGGCATCGCCAGCGTGTGCATGCTGTCGGTAATGTGCTGGCTTAACTCCTGAGCATAGTGCTGACGAATTTCATGCAGCTTTTGCGCCGTCGCCAGCGCCTGTTCATGATGCAGGCTCACCGCCAGAGAGAGGGTTTCCAGCGAGTCAGCCTGATCATCAAGCTGCTGCTGCTCGTCCAGCAGAGACTGATAGTAGCCCGGCAGCTCTTCCGGCGTAACGTGGTGCTTGCGCGCCAGCGAGATCTGACGGGAGATACGCTGTTCCAGCTCAAACAGACGGTTCGGGTCGAGATCCAGACGCTCACAATAGTGACGCAGTTCGTCACCGGCTTCAGAAATCTGAATGGCCGCCTCTTCCAGCATATCCAGCACGCCAGACAGTTTGCTGTCCATGCCGACCAGTTCGGTAAGCAGCTGACGGACGTTATACAGCTGGCTCTGCAGGTTCACGTCTTCGCCATCCGCGAGCAGGTTGAGCGCATTCTGGCTGGTTGAGAGCAGATGTCCGCTGTTCGCCAGGCGCTTGTACTCTTCGTCGATTTGCTCAAACTCACCCGCCTGCGGGTTAAATTCGTTCAGCTCTTTGAGCTGGTATTCCAGCAGCTCCGCACGGGCGGCGCGCTCCTGGCTTTGCTGTTGGTGCTGAGCAAGCTCGCGGCAGCTCTGATGCCACTGGCGATAGTGCTCCGCCATAAGCTGAGTAAGCGCGTACTCACCCGCATAGCCATCCAGCAGCGCTTTCTGCTGTTCGGGTTTAACGAGTTGCTGATGCGCGTGCTGACCGTGGATCTGGATAAGCAACTGACCGAGTTCACGAAGCTGGGAGAGCGGGACTGCCGTGCCGTTGATAAAGCCGCGTGAGCGGCCGTCGCTGCTGATCACGCGGCGAAGTAAACACTCACGTCCATCTTCAAGCTGATTCTGCTCCAGCCAGCGCTGAGCTGCAGGGGTGTCTTTCAGGGAGAAGCGGGCGCACAGGTCGGCACGGTTTGCGCCCATGCGCACCATGTCGCCCTCGGCGCGGCCGCCAAGGCACAAGCCGAGGGCATCAATGGCAATGGATTTACCCGCACCGGTTTCCCCGGTGATCGCCGTCATGCCGCTGTGGAAATCGATCTCAAGCTCACGAACAATGGCAAAGTTGCTGATGGTCAGTTGTGCCAGCATAATTGTTTTCCTGTATGAAAAACCATAACTGTGTTTTCATACAGTATAAACTGGTTTTATATACAGTAAAGTCCTGGATGCAAAATCAGAACAATTTTTTTGACCAGCCAAGCTTCGAGCTTAATGTGTTGAAATAGCTGTAATCTTTCGGGTGAATCAAATTCAGGTGGTAATCACACCGGCGAATAAGCACATCTTCACCTTCCTGGATCGGCAGCGCAATCTGGCTGTCGCAGCTGATCTCCAGGTCGTTACGGCGGTGCGAGAAGCGCAGACGGATCGTGCTGTCGCCGTTGATCACCAGCGGGCGGGCGGAGAGCGTGTGCGGGAACATCGGCACCAGGGTAATGGCATCCAATGAGGGCGTTAGAATCGGGCCGCCGGCAGACAGCGAGTAGGCGGTTGAACCGGTCGGTGTCGAGATAATCAGCCCGTCAGAACGCTGGGAGAAGGCAAAGATTTCGTCGATATAGACTTCGAATTCGATCATGTGCGCCACTTTTCCGGGGTGAAGAACTACCTCGTTAATCGCGGTGCTGATGCGCTTCTGGCAGTCCTGCTGGCACACCTGCGCTTCCAGTAAAAAGCGTTTTTCGCTGATATAGTGGCCTTCCAGCACGTCTGCCAGCTGCTGCTGCGCATTGTCCGGGTCGAGGTCGGTTAAAAAACCGAGATTGCCACGGTTGATGCCGATGACCTTGATATCATAACGCGCCAGCGTGCGGGCCGCGCCGAGCATGTTGCCGTCGCCGCCCACCACCACGGCGAGATCGGCCTGTTGGCCAATTTCCGCCAGCGTGCCGGTTTTGACGCTCTTCAGCTGCAGCTCCTGGGCAATCTGCTGCTCGACCATCACTTCATAGCCTTTGCTACACAACCAGCGATACAACATTTCATGTGTCGTTAGTGCGGTAGGGTGACGCGGATGCCCGACGATCCCAATACACCTGAAATGATTATTCATTTTCTGGAGGTCCTTGTGCCTGATGAATGATGACAATCTGTCTTGTTCCCTTGAATCCCGGAAACTGATCCCCATAATAAGCGAAGTTAGCGAGATGAATGCAGAAAAACGCGGAGAAATTCATGAGTAGTAAAGAACAGAAAACGCCTGAGGGGCAAGCCCCTGAAGAAATTATCACGGAACAGCACGATGAAGTTGAGGCTGTAGAGCCAGACGCATCTGCTGAGCAGGTGGACCCGCGCGATGAAAAAATTGCGAATCTGGAAGCCCAGCTGGTAGAAGCACAGAATCGCGAACGCGACAGTGTTCTGCGCATCAAGGCGGAGATGGAAAACCTGCGTCGCCGTACCGAGCAGGACGTTGAGAAGGCGCATAAATTTGCGCTGGAGAAATTCGTCAACGAACTGCTGCCGGTGATCGATAGCCTCGATCGTGCGCTGGAAGTGGCTGACAAAGCGAATCCGGACAACGCCGCAATGATCGAAGGTATCGAACTGACGCTGAAATCCATGCTCGACGTGGTGCGTAAGTTTGGCGTGGAAGTGATTGCCGATACCGACGTTCCGCTGGATCCAAACGTTCACCAGGCGATTGCGATGGTTGAATCTGAAGAGATTGAAGCCGGTAAAGTGCTGGGCGTAATGCAGAAAGGTTACACCCTGAACGGCCGTACCATTCGCGCGGCGATGGTGACCGTGGCGAAAGCGAAAGCGTAATTCGCTATCCGTAGTGCCGGGTAGCGGCGTTCGCCTTACCCGGCCTACAACCTTACTCCGCGATACTTTCGCGCAGGGGTTTAACGGGCAGGACTTTCACCTGCTTGATCATATTGTCCTGCACGTCCAGGATATCAATATCGTACTGCTCAATGCGCACCCGCGTGCCCGCGGCCGGGATCTCTTCCAGCGCTTCCAGAATCATCCCGTTAATGGTGCGAGCCTCATCTTCCGGCAAATGCCAGTTAAAGGCTTTGTTGAGTTCACGAATGTTTGCGCTTCCGTCAATCAGCACCGAGCCATCGTTTTGCGGGGTGACCTCTTCCGCAAGGGAAGGCGACATTGAGGTGGTAAAGTCCCCGACAATCTCTTCCAGAATATCTTCGACCGTCACCAGCCCCTGGATATCGCCGTACTCGTTGACCACCAGGCCGACCTTCTTCTTGTTGCGCTGGAATTTCACCAACTGCGTGCTGAGCGGCGTTCCTTCCGGCACGTAGTAAATTTCGTCGGCGGCGCGCAGCATCACCTCTTTGGTGAACTCTTTTTTCTCGGTCATCAGACGGTAGGCTTCGCGCACGCGCAGCATGCTGATGGCGTCATCCAGCGAGTCGCGGTACAGCACAATGCGCCCGTGCGGGGAGTGCGTCAGCTGTCGGACGATGGCTTTCCAGTCGTCATTGATGTCGATACCGACGATTTCGTTACGCGGCACCATGATGTCGTTCACGCTCACCTTTTCCAGATCCAGCACCGACAGGAGCATGTCCTGATTGCGCCGGGAGATCTGCGAGCGGGATTCATTCACGATAGTGCGCAATTCCTCTTTGCTGAGTGCGCTGCTGATGGTGACGTCGGCTTTGATTCCCACCATCCGCATCAGGACGCGCGTCACCATGTTCAGCAGCCAGACCAGCGGCATCATCAGGATCTGCAGCGGTGCCAGCAGGAAGCTGCTCGGGTAGGCGACCTTCTCCGGGTAAAGTGCGGCGATGGTTTTCGGCAGCACTTCGGCAAACACCAGCACCACGAACGTCAGCACGCCGGTGGCAATCGCCACCCCGGCGTTACCGTACAGGCGCATCCCGACGATGGTGCCGAGGGCGGAGGCCAGAATGTTGACGAGGTTGTTGCCGATAAGCACCAGGCTAATCAGGCGATCCGGCTTGCGGAGCAGTTTTTCAACGCGACGGGCGGCACGGTTACCCTGTTTGGCACGATGACGTAACCGGTAGCGGTTTAAGGTCATCATGCCGGTTTCCGAGCCGGAGAAATAGGCGGAGATGACCACCATGACGATCAGCGTAACGATCAGCGTGGTGGTAGAGATGTGTTCCAGGGGGAACTCCTTTGTTTCTTAGCCAGCAAATTGCTGTATGAAGCGGCTGCCAAAATAGGCAAGGGTGAGAATGCCCGCACCCGCGACGTTGAACCAGACCACGCGACGACCGCGCCAGCCTTCATGATAATGGCCCCATAACAGGACAATATAGACAAACCACGCGATGATGGAGAGCACTGCTTTATCGATATTCTCCACGCTGAACAGGTTCTTCATGTAAAACAGGCCCGTGCAGAGCGTGAGCGTCAGTAGCACCACCCCCACCTGGGTGATATGGAACATCTTACGCTCAATGACCATCAGCGGCGGCATTTCATGGTTAAAGGCCAGCTTTTTGTTTTTCAGCTGGTAGTCAATCCAGGCGAGCTGCATGGCGTAAAGCGCGGCGATAATCAGCGTCGCGTAGGCAAAGAGCGACAGGCCGATATGCACCAGCATCCCCGGCGTCGCCTCCAGATGCGTAATGAACTCATTAGGCATAAAGGTGGCGAGGGCCAGATTGATCAGCGCGAAGGTGTAGACAATCGGCAGCAGCAGCCAGCCGCGATTTTTAGACGCGACGATGGTCATTACCGTACAGATCATCAGGCTGACCAGCGAGCCGACGTTGAGGACGCTCAGGTTTTGCACGCTGCCGTCGCCGGGGATGATGCGTGATTCCAGCGCAAAGGCGTGGCTAATCAGTGCGATGACCGCAGAAAGAATAGCCATGCGCCGCCAGCCGCTGTTTTTTTGCAGCAGTCCGGGAACGATCAGCGCGAGGCTGACAGAGTAGGCAACAAGGGCGATCAGTGCGAAAACAGGCATATAGGCATCGACAGTTGTCTTAATAAGAAAGAGAAGCAGTATAACGTTACGTGACGCCTGCTCCAACCGTTGCATAACAACAAAGGCGCCTTCATGTTATACTCCGGCAAAATTCTGTGTATGTGTCGCTCATGGCGGCCCAACGTTTCTACTCAGGCGAGAGACAATGTTTGATAATTTAACCGATCGTTTGTCGCGCACGCTGCGCAACATCAGCGGCCGCGGACGCCTTACTGAAGAGAACATCAAGGAAACGCTGCGCGAAGTGCGCATGGCGCTGCTGGAAGCAGACGTCGCGTTGCCGGTTGTTCGTGATTTTATCAACCGCGTAAAAGAGAAGGCGGTTGGTCATGAAGTTAACAAGAGCCTGACCCCGGGTCAGGAGTTCGTCAAAATCGTTCGTAATGAACTGGTTTCGGCGATGGGCGAAGAGAACCAGGTGCTTAACCTGGCCGCTCAGCCACCGGCCGTGGTGCTGATGGCGGGCCTGCAGGGTGCGGGTAAAACCACCAGCGTCGGTAAGCTGGGTAAATTCCTGCGCGAAAAGCACAAAAAGAAAGTGCTGGTGGTCTCTGCTGACGTCTATCGCCCGGCGGCGATCAAGCAGCTGGAAACCCTGGCAGAGCAGGTTGGCGTGGATTTCTTCCCGTCCGACGTGGCGCAGAAGCCTGTCGACATCGTTAACGCCGCGCTGAAAGAGGCGAAGCTGAAATTCTACGACGTGCTGCTGGTGGATACCGCCGGTCGTCTGCACGTTGACGAAGCGATGATGGACGAGATCAAGCAGGTGCATGCCTCTATCAACCCGGTAGAGACCCTGTTTGTTGTCGACGCCATGACCGGTCAGGATGCGGCGAATACCGCGAAAGCGTTTAACGAAGCGCTGCCGTTAACCGGCGTGGTGCTGACCAAGGTGGACGGTGACGCCCGCGGCGGTGCGGCCCTCTCCATTCGTCACATCACCGGTAAGCCGATCAAATTCCTCGGCGTGGGCGAGAAAACCGAAGCGCTGGAGCCGTTCCACCCGGATCGTATTGCCTCTCGTATTCTCGGCATGGGCGACGTGCTGTCGCTGATCGAGGATATCGAGAGCAAGGTTGACCGCGCGCAGGCCGAGAAGCTGGCCAGCAAGCTGAAAAAAGGCGACGGTTTCGATCTCACCGACTTCCTTGAGCAGCTGCGTCAGATGAAAAACATGGGCGGCATGGCCAGCCTGATGGGCAAACTGCCGGGCATGGGCCAGATCCCTGACAACGTGAAAGCGCAGATGGATGACAAGGTGCTGGTGCGTATGGAGGCGATCATCAACTCGATGACGCTGAAAGAACGCGCTAACCCGGACATCATCAAAGGTTCCCGTAAACGCCGTATTGCAGCCGGTTGCGGCATGCAGGTGCAGGACGTTAACCGCCTTCTGAAACAGTTCGACGACATGCAGCGCATGATGAAGAAAATGAAGAAAGGCGGCATGGCGAAGATGATGCGCGGCATGAAAGGGATGATGCCTCCCGGTTTTCCAGGGCGTTAATCGCTTTTGAGATTGCTTTTTGCCCGAAAATGAGTAAAATTTTCGGGCTTTTAATATGACACCCGGGCTCCGTTCCTCGATGGGGCCCGGTTGTTTTATTCACACAAGAGGATGTTATGGTAACTATTCGTTTAGCACGTCACGGCGCTAAAAAGCGTCCGTTCTACCAGGTTGTTGTGACTGACAGCCGTAATGCACGCAACGGTCGCTTCATTGAGCGCGTTGGTTTCTTCAACCCACTGGCCGCTGGCGCAGAAGAAGAAACTCGTCTGGATCTGGATCGTATCGCTCACTGGGTTGGCCAGGGCGCTACTGTTTCCGATCGCGTTGCTACGCTGATCAAAGCAGCAAACAAAGCAGCTTAATCTGTCACGGTGGTCATGATGAGCAATAAAGCACCTGTTGAACCGATCGTATTGGGAAAAATGGGTTCTTGCTACGGTATCCGTGGTTGGCTCAGAGTGTTTTCCTCCACTGAAGACGCTGATAGCATTTTTGATTACCAGCCCTGGTTTATCCAGAAAGGCGGTAAGTGGGAAGAGGTCGAGCTGGAAAGCTGGCGTCACCACAATCAGGACATCATCATCAAGCTGAAAGGCATTGACGATCGTGATGCCGCGAATGCGCTGACTAATTGTGAAATTGTCGTGGATTCGTCGCAGTTGCCACAGCTGGAAGAGGGCGACTACTACTGGAAAGACCTTATGGGTTGCCAGGTAGTCACTACCGAAGGCTACAGCCTGGGGAAAGTCATCGATATGATGGAAACCGGGTCGAATGACGTTCTCGTCATTAAGGCAAACCTGAAAGATGCATTTGGCATCAAGGAGCGGTTGGTCCCGTTCCTCGATGGACAGGTTATCAAGAAAGTCGATCTCACTACTCAAACCATTGAAGTAGATTGGGATCCTGGTTTTTAAATTCTCCGGATAAACGGTAAAAGACGGCGCTATGTGGATTGGCATAATTAGCCTGTTTCCTGAAATGTTCCGCGCGATTACCGATTACGGGGTAACTGGCCGGGCAGTAAAGAATGGCCTGCTGAGCATCCAGAGCTGGAGTCCTCGTGACTTTACTCATGACCGGCACCGTACCGTGGACGATCGTCCTTACGGCGGCGGACCGGGGATGCTAATGATGGTGCAACCCTTACGGGACGCCATTCACACAGCAAAAGCCGCGGCAGGTGAAGGCGCAAAGGTGATTTATCTGTCA
This sequence comes from Enterobacter quasiroggenkampii, assembly GCF_043972695.1. NCBI lineage: Bacteria > Pseudomonadati > Pseudomonadota > Gammaproteobacteria > Enterobacterales > Enterobacteriaceae > Enterobacter > Enterobacter quasiroggenkampii. The sequence continues at coordinate 4,179,432 of NZ_CP143745.1, read as the reverse complement.
CCTCAGGGACGCAAGCTTGATCAAGCGGGCGTGAGCGAACTGGCGACGAATCAAAAGCTGATTCTGGTCTGTGGGCGCTACGAAGGGATAGATGAGCGCGTAATTCAAACCGAGATTGACGAAGAATGGTCTATCGGCGATTACGTTCTCAGCGGTGGTGAGTTACCGGCAATGACGCTGATTGACTCCGTCGCCCGGTTTATTCCGGGTGTTCTGGGCCATGAAGCTTCGGCAACGGAAGATTCCTTTGCCGATGGATTGCTGGACTGCCCACACTATACTCGTCCTGAAGTGTTAGAAGGGATGGAGGTCCCGGCAGTGTTACTGTCTGGAAACCATGCCGAGATACGTCGCTGGCGTTTGAAGCAGTCGCTGGGCCGAACCTGGCTTAGAAGACCTGAACTTCTGGAAAACCTGGCTCTGACTGAAGAGCAAGCAAAGTTGCTGGCCGAGTTCAAAACTGAACACGCGCAACAGCAGCATGAACATGATGGGAATGCGTAATACGCTCCCGAATATCAGTTTACCCAGGATAAGAGATTAAATTATGAGCAACATTATTAAGCAACTTGAACAAGAGCAGATGAAGCAGGACGTACCTTCCTTCCGTCCAGGTGACACCGTGGAAGTGAAAGTATGGGTTGTTGAAGGTTCCAAAAAACGTCTGCAGGCATTCGAGGGCGTGGTTATCGCTATTCGTAACCGCGGTCTGCACTCTGCATTCACTGTTCGTAAAATTTCCAACGGCGAAGGCGTTGAGCGTGTCTTCCAGACTCACTCTCCGGTAGTTGACAGCATTGCTGTTAAACGTCGTGGTGCTGTACGTAAAGCTAAACTGTACTACCTGCGTGAGCGTACTGGTAAGTCTGCTCGTATTAAAGAGCGTCTGAACTAAGATTCGCTTAAGCGACATCCTGTTAGAAAGGGCTGGCCGAAAGGCTGGCCCTTTTTTTATCCCATCGCACCTCTCGCGTTAACCCTTTCGTCATAAATCATTTACAATGCTTGCCTCTTGAATGGAGGGGACGTGGATAACGTACTGCATCAGCCTGACCGGAAACGCGCAGCGGCTTTGACCGCGCTGTTCGCGATCCTGCTGATCGTGGTAGCACCCCTTATCTCCGTCTCGTTGCAGAAAGATCCCATGAGCGCTATGCCGGGCATGCATCATGACATGAGCATGATGTCGATGGACGAGCATCACGGCGATATGCCGCACACGATGCCTGTCGACCATGCGGAAGCGTGCGGCTACTGCGTGCTGTTAGCGCATGTCCCTGGCGTGATGCTGGCGCTCATCGTCCTGCTCAGCGTGGTGCTGCAGAGGCTGAGCATTAAGCCGCCGCGTCAGGCGGTCAACCACTGGCACTTCTTCCCCTGGCTTTACCCTGATACCCGCGCGCCGCCGCGGCAGTCTGCTTTTTCCCAATAAAAAAATATCGATAACTTTTTGCATTAAAAGGAAAAGTATGACTACCTGCACCTCGCGCGCGGCATGGGGAAACCTGCTGCGTCGCCTTCATTTCTACGTTGGGCTGTTTGTCGGCCCGTTTATCTTCTTTGCCGCGCTGACCGGGACGCTGTATGTGGCGACCCCACAGCTGGAAAACGCACTCTACCGGCACGCGCTCCACGCGGATTCCGTGGGCGAGCCGCAGCCTCTGGCGGAACAAATCGCCGTGGCGGAAAAAACCGTTGGATCAGATTTACGTTTGCACGCCGTTCGTCCGGGGCTGGCGGAAGGGGAAACCACCCGCGTGATGTTCACTGACCCGAAACTTGGGCCATCGGAGAACCGGGCTATCTTTATCGATCCGGTGAGCCTGGCGGTGCTGGGAGATCTGACGGTATACGGCACCAGCGGGATTTTACCCCTGCGTCAGACTATTGATTACCTGCATACGTCCCTGATGCTGGGCGACATTGGGCGCCTCTACAGCGAGCTTGCGGCCTCGTGGATGTGGGTTGCCGCGCTGGGCGGTATTGCCCTGTGGTTTTATACCCGACCCAAACGACGGATCAACAATCGCTTCCAGAACCGGCGTCGGGTGCACGTGACGCTGGGCTGGGTTCTGCTGGGTGGAATGCTGCTGTTCTCCGCAACCGGCCTGACCTGGTCCCAGTGGGCTGGCGGGAACGTGGATAAGCTGCGTGCAGAGATGAACTGGCTCACCCCGCAGGTGAACACGACGCTATCCGGCCAACATGAGGTTATGGATGAACATGCCGAACACCGTGGTCATCACGGTGGGATGATGATGCCGGAAATGGCGATGGATTTGACGCTGTTTGACGGGGTGTTAAGCGCGGCGCGTCACGCGGGAATTGATGCCAGCAAGCTGGAGATCCGCCCGGCGAAAACGAGGGATCGTGCCTGGACCGTGACGGAAATCGATCGCAGCTGGCCGACCCAGGTGGACGCCGTGGCGGTTGATCCCCATACGATGCAGATCCTGGACAGAACCCGATTCGAGGATTTTCCGTTAATGGCCAAACTGACCCGCTGGGGCGTGGATTTCCATATGGGGATCTTATTCGGCCTGGCAAATCAGCTGCTGCTCGTGGCGTTCGGCCTCGCCCTGTGCGTGCTCATTATCTGGGGATACCGGATGTGGTGGATATGTCGTCCTGCGCAATCGGCAGTGAGTCCGGTACAGACGCTTTGTCAGAGCTGGCTGGCGCTGTCAGGATGGGGAAGAGGCGTTACGGCAATGGTTAGCCTGCTACTGGGGCTGTGCTTGCCCGTTATGGGCGTGAGTCTGGCGCTGTTTGTTCTGGTGGACTGGCTGCGCTGGCGAGCGGCAACCAGGCTGACGCTCGCCGAATCATCCGCTAAATAACCCTATGGCGTGCTGATCACCACTGCGACGCGGCGGTTTTCAGCGCGCCCTTGCGGGGTACTGTTGCTCGCAACAGGGTATTTTTGACCTAATCCCCGCGTGGTGAGATTGCTGCGCGGGATATTTGCCCCCTTCGCCCAGGCATCGGCCACGGCGTTGGCGCGTTTTAACGACAGCGCTTCGTTGTAGCTTTCTTCCCCGTAGTTATCCGTGTGACCGTCCATTCGCGCGTGGTTCAGGCCGGTTTCGGCCAGGCGAGAGGCCATGGACTGGATCTGCGTTTCACTTTCCGGGCGCAGTCGGGCGTCATTTTTATCAAACAGGATGGTGTCCGACATGCCAAGCGACCAGTCACCGTTCAGTTCGTTAAAACCGTAAGACTTCATCGCCGCAATTTGCTCAGGAGTGAATTTGCCTTCCGGCGGCGACTGACAGCCTGCCAGAACCAGTGAGGCCAGTACTAACGGCGCGAAGTAACGTTTTAACATAGTGTATCCTTTCTAACTTATTGTTTTCGTACGCTGGTTTTTAACCTGGTACATATTGCGGTCAGCCCTCTCCAGTAATGCTTCCACGGAAGCATTTTCCCACGCCAGAGCAAAGCCAATGCTGAGTGACATCGATGCTTTTTGTCCGTTATGAAGATCAAACGGACGGATAAACTGCTGCGAAAGCGCAGCACAAATGTGTTGAACCTCAAGCTCAGAGTGAACGCCGTACAGCACCATGGCAAATTCGTCTCCGCCAAGACGGTAAGACTGATGACGTTTGTCGCCAAACTCCATCATCCTGCTGGCGACTTCGATGAGCACACAGTCTCCTGCCGCGTGTCCCCAGGTGTCGTTAATAAACTTAAAATTATCACCGTCGAGGAAGAGCAGAGCCGAGTTTGTTCTGGCTGAAGGGTCGTTCATTAATGCCGCAATGCTGTTACGAAACGCCGCGCGGTTGGCAAGACCGGTAAGCGGGTCGTGCATGGCGGTCCGCAACAGCTGAGCGTTCTTCGCCTGAAGCTTCAGTTGCCACTCTTCCATTTCATCCAGAAGACTGTTGAAGTCCTCGCCAAACTGGTGAAATTCTTCGATACGGCCGTCTTTCACCCGGCGGGAGAAGTTGCGGTTCGTGCGTACGTCATGCACGACGTCGGTAATGTTCTGCAGGGCCGTGACCATTCCACGATGCAAAGACTGGGTTATGATGAGCGCGACGACGGCGGCAAAGAGAATGCAGCCGGTCAGTACGGCAAACGACGTCCAGATGAAATGGCTGATCAAACTGTCGCGTGCGGTAAGGCGGATTTCGCCGATCGTTAAGCCGTTATGCATGATGGGCTGCGCAACCGGTACGGGGAAAAGCCAGCGACTGACCAGCGCGCCCAGCGTGTCGTTGTTATCCTCCGGGTTCCAGGACCAGTAGGCGAACCGCTTTTTATGCGCGTTAATCACCTCCGCCGCGGCAAACTGCCCCTGTTTGCCCAGGGCGGCAAGCGTTTCGTTGGCCGCCAGCGAGTCGTTGAAAACCAGCGAGGCTTCCAGGCTGTGGCTCATTGTGGCGCCGGTTAATTCGAGATTCTTTTGCGCGTATTGTTTTAACGTCACGACGGAAGCAAAACAGAGCAACAGCCATATTAACGTCATGGTAATAATGACGCTTATCATGCTGTTTCGCCTCAACGTTCTTTTAAACGTCGGACGTGGCGTTGATGTGAAATCTTTATCCATGCTGCTTATTCCGTGCCAGCATTAATACATCCGGATTGACTCTTACGCCACTGCGCGTCAATGCATCCAGGTTGACGGAAAACCGTACCTGGCCGCGATCGATCATCAGGCAAAAAGCACTGCCAATTACACATTCCGGATTTTGCTCTGAGATTAATAGCAATGCTCTGCCCTGATATTGACTTATTAATTCAAGTTGTTTTGCCGGTGATTCAGACCCGAAATATATCGCATCGCACGTCGCGGCCAGGGCTTCCCGATCGTTACGTACAATAACGGGAGTATAGGGTAACTCGTTGTGCCCTTCGTCGCCGCTGAGCGCGTGTGTATAGTGAGAAGTGGCATAGACGCAAAGTCTGGGCTGCCCGGATAGTGACGGCCATCGCGTATAGCTCACAATGCCTGAGACAATCGAACGTACCGATTTATCCGTTTCCGTAAGCGTGCCTGCCGTCGCTGGGCCCACCATAAGGAACAGCATTAACACCAGAGTGAGTCGGAAAAAAGAGATCAAGAATAAATTTCTCACCAGAATCCGCCACATCGCTCCGGAAATAGATGTCCTTAAGAGTTTCGGGCAGAATACCATTGTTTATCAGAGCCGTCATTATGTCAGAAATAGCCTCAGGCCAACCTAAGCTAAATCCTACTGTTGTTTATTTTCCGTTGGTTAAAAGCAGACTTAATTGAGTCTGCTGGAACGCATACCTTCATCCATTCCTTTTTGCCATGACGCACGCAGTTTTGTCGCGTTTTCGACAGTATCGCAACTGGCAGGGAAAGATTTGCCCGCTAATCCCCAGGCGTGAATAAACCCTTCTTCGCAGACTCTCTTCTGACCATCGGCATAGCCGCGAAGATATTCACTACGATCAACGTGGGTGTCGTTAAAACTATCGGCCAGGGTCTGGTTATCTTTAACCGGCAGGCCATTCATGGCGTCTTCTTTACCGGCATCAAACCAGGATGGACTGGTCCAGTCGGGCTGGAAGGTGTAAGGATTGATCTGGCAGCCCGTTAAAAACAGCGACAACAGCGTGAGAGCAATTGAACGCATAGCCATTCTCCTTTTTTCTTCAGCATAGCCTGGCTTAAGAAAATATGTCTGTAATTTAAACTTTACGTTTTTATCGGCTGATTTTTGCAATAAATTGGCTTCTGTAAACTAATGTGTACGTATTTTGGATTGAAATGTTTACTTTTTATGGTATCGTGGTCTCACCTCACCGAGGAAAACAACTATCGCAAACGAGCTTTACAGGATCGCCATCATGCAAAAAGACGCGCTGAACAACGTACATATCACTGACGAACAGGTTTTAATTACTCCGGATCAACTGAAAGCGGAATTTCCGCTGAGCGTCGCGCAGGAGGCTCAGATTGAGCACTCGCGTCAGACCATTTCAAATATCATCGCCGGCCGCGATCCGCGCCTGCTGGTGGTGTGTGGTCCTTGCTCCATTCACGATCCTGAAACCGCCATTGAGTACGCTCGTCGATTTAAAGCATTAGCGGAGGAGGTCAGCGATAGCCTCTATCTGGTGATGCGCGTCTATTTTGAGAAGCCACGTACCACTGTCGGCTGGAAAGGGTTGATTAACGATCCGCACATGGATGGCTCGTTTGATGTGGAAGCAGGTCTGAAGATTGCGCGTCGCCTGCTGGTGGAGCTGGTCAGCATGGGGCTGCCTCTGGCAACCGAAGCGCTGGATCCGAACAGCCCGCAATACCTTGGCGATCTGTTCAGCTGGTCCGCGATTGGCGCGCGTACCACGGAATCGCAAACCCACCGCGAGATGGCGTCTGGTCTGTCGATGCCGGTTGGTTTTAAAAACGGTACCGATGGCAGTCTGGCGACGGCGATCAACGCCATGCGCGCTGCCGCCATGCCGCACCGTTTCGTCGGTATCAACCAGGCGGGCCAGGTTTGCCTCCTGCAAACGCAGGGCAACCCGGACGGTCACGTGATCCTGCGCGGCGGGAAAGCCCCGAACTACAGCCCGGCGGACGTGGCGCAGTGTGAAAAAGAGATGGAGCAGGCGGGACTGCGCCCGGCACTGATGGTAGATTGCAGTCATGGTAATTCGAATAAAGATTACCGTCGCCAGCCTGCGGTTGCGGAATCCGTGGTCGCACAGATCAAAGATGGCAATCGTTCGATTATCGGTCTGATGATTGAGAGCAATATTCATGAAGGCAATCAATCATCTGAACAACCGCGCAGCGCCATGAAGCACGGCGTCTCCGTGACGGATGCCTGCATCAGCTGGGAGACCACCGATGCGCTGCTGCGTGAGATCCATAAAGATTTAAACGGCCATCTGGCGACGCGTCTGGCTTAAGAGGGTAGTTATGGTTGCTGAATTGACCGCACTGCGCGATCAAATTGATGAAGTGGATAAGGCGCTGCTGGATCTGCTGGCGCGCCGCATGGCCCTGGTTGCCGAAGTCGGTGAGGTGAAAAGCAAATACGGCCTGCCGATCTACGTCCCGGAGCGCGAGGCCTCCATGCTGGCCTCCCGTCGCAAAGAGGCGCAGGCGCTGGGCGTTTCGCCGGATTTGATTGAGGATGTTCTGCGTCGCGTGATGCGGGAGTCCTATTCCAGTGAAAACGACAAGGGCTTCAAAACCCTTTGTCCGACCCTGCGTCCGGTGGTGATTGTCGGCGGTGCAGGACAGATGGGGCGCCTGTTTGAAAAAATGCTGACCCTTTCTGGTTATCAGGTGCGCATTCTGGAAAAAGAGGACTGGGCCCAGGCGCCGGAACTCATGAAAGATGCCGGAATGGTTATCGTCAGCGTGCCGATCCACGTGACGGAGCAAATCGTCGGGAAGCTGCCTCCTTTACCGAAAGATTGCATCCTGGTGGATCTGGCCTCCGTCAAAAATGGTCCGCTACAGGCTATGCTGGCGGCGCATACGGGGCCAGTGCTGGGTCTGCACCCAATGTTTGGCCCGGACAGCGGCAGCCTGGCTAAGCAGGTGGTGGTTTACTGCGACGGTCGTCAGCCGGAAGCCTATCAGTGGTTCCTGGAACAGATTCAGGTATGGGGCGCACGGCTGCACCGCATCAGCGCGGTCGAGCACGATCAGAACATGGCGTTCATTCAGGCGTTGCGCCATTTTGCCACGTTTGCCTACGGCCTGCATCTGGCGGAAGAGAACGTACAGCTTGAACAGCTGCTGGCGCTCTCTTCACCTATCTATCGTCTGGAGCTGGCGATGGTCGGGCGTCTGTTCGCGCAGGATCCGCAGCTGTACGCGGATATTATTATGTCCTCGGAAAATAACCTGGCGCTGATCAAGCGCTACTATCAGCGCTTTGGTGAAGCCATTACGCTGCTGGAGCACGGAGACAAGCAGGCGTTTATCGACAGCTTCCGCAAGGTCGAGCACTGGTTTGGCGATTACGCGCAGCGTTTCCAGAATGAGAGCCGGACGTTGTTGCGCCAGGCAAATGACAGTCGCCAGTAATGCGATGATGTATATACTGAAAGCCAGCATTGCTGGCTTTTTTCATTTTGGGGAACTGTCATGGCCGAACCGCAGCTGCTGTTGAATTACACCGGGCATTTGCCTGAATGCCCGACGTGGAGCGCCGACGAGCACGCGCTCTACTGGGCCGATATTCTGGAAGGAGAGATCCACCGCTACCATCTGCCGACGGCAGAACACACCGTGCTTTCTTTCCACGAGGAGGTGGGCTGTTTCGCGCTGCGCGAGCGCGGCGGGTTTATTGTCGCCATGCGCAATGGCATCTGGCTTGCCGATAAGCATGGCCTTCTGCAGCGCAAGGTGTGCGACAACCCCTCTAACCCGCAGCTGGCGCGTTTTAACGATGGGGGTACCGACCATCAGGGCCGGTTCTATGCGGGCACGTTCTGGGGACCCGGAGATTACAACGGCGCCCTGCTGATGCGCATCGACAACGACCTGACGCCGAAGGTGATCCAGTGCGATATCCACGGGCACAACGGCTTAGCGTTTAGCCCGGATAAGCAGTGGATGTTTACCTCAGACACGCCAAACGGTGTGATTTACCGTACCCCGCTTGATGAGCAGGGCGAACCGGGTAAGCGAGAGGTGTTTCGTCAGTTTAAAGAGGGCGAGGGGATACCGGACGGCGCGGCGATGGATGTGGAAGGTTGCTACTGGAGCGCGCTGTTTGACGGCTGGCGCATCGCGCGTTTTTCACCGCAAGGGGAGCAGCTGGAAGAGTATCGCATGCCGGTACGTTGCCCGACGATGGTCTGCTTTGGCGGCGATGATATGAAAACGCTGTTTATTACCACCACGCGGGAAAATATGGATGCGGAGGAGGTGACGAAATATCCGCTCTCCGGGGCCATCTTCACCCTGCCGGTGAGCGTGGCAGGGATGAAGAAAAGCCGTTTTATCGAACGTTAGATCGGATCGACCGGGACGACGTTTTCGCTCGGGTAGCAGCCCAGCACCTTCATGGAACGCGTGATCTCGCCCAGCTCGCGCAGGGCTTTCTGCATGGAAGCAGACTCCAGGTTGGCCTGGATATCGAGGTAGAACATCTCTTCCCATGGATTACCGTGGATTGGGCGCGATTCCAGCCGGGTCATGATCAGGTTGTGATTACGCAGTACCAGCAGGGCTTCAACCAGCGCACCGGCCTGTTGGCCGGTGGCCATCAGCAGCGTGGTTTTGGCCGGTACCTGGTCAGAGACATTGATTGCCTTGCGGGCCAGCACCACGAAGCGGGTAATGTTTTGCGTCTGGTTTGCCAGGTTGCGTTCCAGCACCTGTAAACCATACAGCGCGCCACCCGCTTCGCTGCCGAGCGCCGCGACGGTGGGAGAGTTCGCCTGGGCGACTTTTTCCATCGCCGCCGAGGTGCTTTCGGTGTACTCAATTTTCCAGTTCGGATAGCGGTTCAGGAACTGGCTGCACTGCTGGAACGGCTGCGGGTGGCTGTAGACGGTTTCGATCGTGTTCAGGTCCGTTGAACCGGAGACCAGCACGCAGTGATCGATAGGGATCGTCAGCTCGCCGACCAGCGACAGGCTGGTGTGCTGCAGCAAGTCGTAGACGTCGTTGATGGCGCCGGAGCTGGTGTTTTCAATCGGCACCACGGCGTAATCCGCCTGGCCGGTCTCGACCTGGTTAAAAATGTCGGCAAACTTCGCGCAGCCGCTTTCAATAAATTCTTCGAAATGACGAGCGGCATACTGACGTGCGGCCAGGTGAGAATAGGAGCCCTTTGGCCCGAGGAAAGCGATACGCGCAGAGTGCGGATTGGTTTTATTGAGATGCTGCTGCAGTAGCGCTTGCTGGGTCAGAACGGAATCTTCGATGATGAGCTGGAACAACCGGGTGATGTAGTGGGCATCGAGGTGATGCGCTTTGCCGAGCTGAATGAGCCGTTCCAGCAGATCCCGCTCGCGGTCGATATCACGGACCGGACGATGGGAGTCCAGCTTGGCTTTACCCACTTCAACGGCAAGGGCGCGGCGTTCGGCCAGCAGCGCCAGCAGTTTCTCATCCAGCGCGCTGATTTTTACTCGCAGATCCAGTAACGGGTTTTCCGGTGTCATAGTGTTGCCTGTCTCATCTTATCGTTATCAATAAAAAAGGCCCCCCGGTGTGGGAGGCCTTGTTGTTCGTCTTCGCATTCTTTATCACACGACGAAACGCCTCCCGTTCAGGGGAAGGTAAAAAAGAATGCGAAGAAGAACGGCGTAAGTTTCATAAAGTCATCCTGTGAGTGATACCGTTAAAGTACCCGTACTGTTTTCACCCTGTCAATAAAAAACAAAAAACGCGCCCGAAGGCGCGTTGGCGGTACACTCAATTTAAAGGATTACTCTTCTTCAACTTCTTCCGCGAAGCTGGCGTCTTTCACCGACGTTGTGGCGCGACGGGCTTCACCTTTGTGTTGCACTTTATTGAGCTGCCGTTCCAGCTTGTTGATCAAATCGTTAATAGCGGTGTACATATCCTCATGTTTTGCGCTGGCGACCAGATGGCCGTTTGGAGTATTGATAGTTGCGTCAGCGATGAAACCCTGCGGCTCCTTGGACAGGATGATATGTGGATTAATCAAATGTGTTTGCCATTTATCCAGTTTGGCGAGACGGTCTGCGACGTGCTGGCGAATTGCCGGAGTAATTTCCATTTGTTTACTGGTAATGTTCATTGTCATAAATTTTACCTCTTGTCTTTCCGTCTTGGTGATTCCAGCATACCCGACCTAATGTCAAAATGTGTGATTTAGATCACGTTATTTTGTCGGTTTTTGTCAGGGAATCTTTTTTGTGAGGCAGGGCAGGAAGAGGTGAGATTTACCTTGTAGAAGGCATAAATTGGGGCCATAGTTGACAGGATGTGTTGAGGCTAACGCGCTTCAGCGACGCTCAGAAACGAATAAAAAAACGGCAGCCTTCGGGCTGCCGTTTTGCATTGAGGCAAAATCAGGTGTTGCTGCTGTTCGCGGCGATGATTTTCGCCACTTTTTCAGCCTGACCGGTCATCTGCATCTGACGGTAAGCATTTTCCATCAGCTTCAGGCCGTCGCGCGTTGCCTGAGTATCCGGGTAATCACGCAGCATACCTTCTACGCGGTTAACCACGGCAACCCATGCGCCACGGCGGGTATAATATTCCGCCACGGAGTATTCATATTTCGCCAGACGATCTTTAAGGAACACCAGACGTTTGGTTGCGTCGGTCACGTACTGGCTGTTCGGATAGCCGCGCACCAGCTTGGAGAAGTCATTGAAGGCATCACGCGCATGCTGCGGGTCACGGTCAGAACGATCCACGCCGAAGAAGCCCTGCAGCGCACTGTCGTCCAGCGCCATGTTGGTGAGGCCGCGCATGTACATTACGTAGTCGATGTTAGGATGAGTCGGGTTCAGACGCATGAAACGATCGATGGTTGCCTGAGCCAGCGGCAGATCGGCATTTTTATAGTATGCGTAGATGAGATCTAACTGTACCTGCTGCGAATACGGACCAAATGGATAGCGATTATCCAACGCTTCCAGTTGCGTTATCGCCTGTTTCCAGTTACCGTCCTGCAACTTTTGTTGTGCAGTCGCATAGATTTCATTCGGCGGATTGTCAGGGACCTGTTCATTTGAACCGGAGCAGCCCACCAAAGCCAGGCTCAACGTGGCCGCTGCCACCAGATATTTCATGCGCGTCATGACGTTTTGACTTTCCTCAAATGTTTGTCCGGGAGAAACTCTGTTCCTGCTCCCGATTAAGACCAGCTACAATAGCACACTATATTAAACGGCAAAGCCGTAAAACCCAACGTTAAACGAAGAAGCAGTTTATGGCACAACGAGTAGAACTCACCGCAACAGTCTCCGAAAATCAGCTCGGTCAACGCTTAGATCAGGCTTTGGCCGAATTGTTCCCTGATTATTCGCGTTCACGCATAAAAGAATGGATCCTTGACCAGCGCGTGATGGTAAACGGCAAGATCTGGGACAAACCAAAAGAGAAAGTGTTAGGTGGGGAAGCTGTCGCCATCAATGCTGAAATCGAAGAGGAAATCCGCTTCGAGCCGCAGGATATCCCACTGGACATTGTCTATGAAGATGATGACATTCTGGTGATCAACAAGCCGCGCGACCTGGTTGTTCACCCGGGTGCGGGAAACCCTGACGGTACGGTACTTAACGCACTTCTCCATTATTATCCGCCGATCGCGGATGTTCCGCGCGCGGGCATCGTGCACCGTCTGGATAAAGACACTACCGGTCTGATGGTGGTGGCGAAGACCGTTCCTGCTCAGACACGTCTGGTGGAGTCGCTGCAGCTGCGCGAAATCACCCGTGAGTATGAGGCGGTAGCCATTGGGCATATGACCTCTGGCGGGACGGTAGAAGAGCCTATCAGCCGTCACCCGACCAAGCGAACCCATATGTCGGTGCATCCGATGGGTAAACCGGCGGTGACGCACTATCGCATTATGGAGCATTTCCGTATCCATACGCGTCTGCGTCTGCGTCTGGAGACCGGACGTACCCACCAGATCCGCGTGCATATGGCCCACATTACCCATCCGCTGGTGGGGGATCAGGTCTACGGTGGTCGTCCTCGCCCGCCTAAAGGCGCATCGGATGAGTTCATCAGCGTATTGCGTAAATTCGACCGTCAGGCGCTGCACGCGACCATGCTGCGTCTTTACCATCCTATCACCGGCATTCAGATGGAGTGGCATGCGCCTATCCCGCAGGATATGGTGGACCTTATTGACGCCATGCGTGCCGATTTCGAAGAACATAAGGATCAAGTGGACTGGTTATGACCAAACTGATTGTCCCGGAGTGGCCATTGCCTGCCGGCGTGGCTGCCTGCAGTTCAACCCGTATTGGCGGTGTTAGCCAGGGCGCGTGGGAGTCGTTGAACCTCGGCGCACACTGTGGCGATAACCTGGAACACGTGGAAGAGAACCGCAGGCGTCTGTTTGCTGCGGGGAACCTGCCTTCAAATCCGGTCTGGCTGGAACAGGTTCATGGCAAGGCGGTGCTGAAGTTGACGGGAGAACCCTATGCTTCTAAACGTGCTGATGCCTCTTACAGCAATACTCAGGGAACCGTTTGTGCCGTAATGACCGCCGATTGTCTGCCAGTGCTGTTCTGCAACCGTGCAGGCACCGAGGTGGCTGCAGCTCACGCGGGCTGGCGTGGACTGTGTGAAGGCGTGCTGGAAGAAACCGTCGCCTGCTTTAAGGATGAGCCCGCCAATATTATGGCCTGGCTTGGCCCGGCCATTGGTCCTCGCGCTTTTGAAGTGGGGCCGGAGGTTCGCGAAGCCTTTATGGATAAAGATCCGCAAGCGGTGGACGCCTTCCTGCCTTCTGGAGATAAATATCTGGCCGATATTTATCAGCTTGCTCGTCAGCGCCTGAACAGCGTCGGCATAACGCAGATCTTCGGCGGCGATCGCTGTACATTCACCGAAAAGGGTGATTTTTTCTCTTATCGCCGCGACAAGACGACGGGGCGTATGGCAAGTTTCATTTGGCTGATATAACCTAAAGAATCAAGACGATCCGGCACGTGCCGTTTTCTTTTCACATAATTCAGGTCATTAACCTTGAATAATTGAGGGATGACCTCATTTAATCTCCAGTAGCAAATTTGACCTGTTATGGGAGGAGTTATGCGTCTGGATCGTCTTACTAATAAATTCCAGCTTGCTCTCGCCGATGCCCAGTCCCTCGCACTGGGGCACGACAACCAATTTATCGAACCTCTTCATTTAATGAGCGCCTTGCTGAATCAGAAAGGGGGATCGGTACGTCCTTTATTAACGTCCGCTGGCATTAATGCTGGCCAGTTACGCACCGCTATCGATCAGGCGCTGAGCCGTTTACCGCAGGTCGAAGGGACCGGCGGCGACGTTCAGCCGTCGCAGGATCTGGTGCGCGTCCTGAACCTTTGCGACAAGCTGGCGCAAAAACGTGGGGACAATTTTATTTCGTCAGAGCTGTTTGTTCTGGCGGCGCTTGAATCACGCGGTACCTTGACCGACCTGCTGAAATCCGCCGGTGCGACCACCGCCAATGTGACTCAGGCGATTGAGAACATGCGCGGAGGTGAAAGCGTGAACGATCAGGGAGCCGAAGACCAACGTCAGGCTTTGAAGAAATTTACGGTCGATCTGACCGAGCGTGCTGAACAGGGCAAACTTGACCCAGTAATCGGCCGTGATGAAGAAATCCGCCGTACCATTCAGGTGCTGCAGCGTCGTACCAAGAACAACCCGGTACTGATAGGTGAACCGGGGGTCGGTAAAACCGCCATCGTTGAAGGGCTGGCGCAGCGTATTGTGAACGGTGAAGTGCCGGAAGGTCTGAAGGGCCGCCGCGTACTGGCGCTGGACATGGGCGCGCTGGTGGCCGGTGCGAAATACCGCGGCGAGTTCGAAGAGCGTCTGAAAGGCGTGCTTAATGACCTGGCGAAGCAGGAAGGCAACGTTATCCTGTTTATCGATGAGCTGCACACCATGGTCGGTGCCGGTAAGGCAGACGGCGCGATGGATGCCGGGAACATGCTGAAACCTGCGCTGGCGCGCGGTGAACTTCACTGCGTCGGTGCCACTACGCTGGATGAGTACCGTCAGTACATTGAAAAAGATGCTGCGCTGGAACGTCGTTTCCAGAAAGTGTTTGTTGCCGAGCCAAGCGTTGAAGATACCATCGCGATCCTGCGTGGTCTGAAAGAGCGCTATGAACTGCACCACCATGTGCAGATCACTGACCCGGCCATCGTTGCGGCGGCGACGCTTTCGCATCGTTATATTGCTGACCGTCAGCTGCCGGATAAAGCGATCGACCTGATTGATGAAGCGGCGTCGAGCATTCGTATGCAGATTGACTCGAAGCCGGAAGAGCTGGACCGACTCGACCGACGCATCATTCAGCTCAAGCTGGAACAGCAGGCGCTGAAGAAAGAGTCTGATGAAGCCAGTAAGAAACGTCTCGATATGCTCAATGAAGAACTGGACGATAAAGAGCGCCAGTATTCTGAGCTGGAAGAAGAGTGGAAAGCCGAGAAAGCTTCCCTTTCTGGTACGCAGACCATCAAAGCTGAACTCGAACAGGCAAAAATTGCCATTGAGCAGGCGCGACGCGTGGGTGACCTGGCGCGAATGTCTGAGCTGCAGTACGGCAAAATTCCTGAGCTGGAAAAACAGCTTGAGATCGCGACGCAGTCAGAAGGTAAAACGATGCGTCTGTTGCGTAATAAAGTGACGGATGCCGAGATCGCGGAAGTCCTGGCGCGCTGGACCGGTATTCCCGTGGCGCGCATGCTGGAAGGCGAGCGTGAAAAACTGCTGCGCATGGAGAACGATCTCCACAATCGTGTGATTGGTCAAAATGAAGCGGTTGAAGCGGTATCGAATGCTATTCGTCGTAGCCGTGCAGGGCTGTCCGATCCAAACCGCCCGATTGGTTCGTTCCTGTTCCTTGGGCCGACCGGTGTCGGTAAAACCGAGCTGTGCAAAGCGCTGGCTAACTTTATGTTCGACAGCGACGATGCGATGGTGCGTATCGACATGTCCGAGTTTATGGAGAAACACTCCGTCTCGCGTCTGGTCGGTGCGCCTCCAGGATATGTGGGTTATGAAGAAGGTGGGTACCTGACAGAAGCGGTGCGTCGTCGTCCTTATTCCGTCATCCTGCTGGATGAGGTGGAAAAAGCGCATCCGGATGTGTTCAACATCCTGCTTCAGGTGCTGGACGATGGTCGTCTGACCGACGGGCAGGGGAGAACGGTCGACTTCCGTAATACGGTTGTCATTATGACCTCGAACCTGGGTTCCGATTTGATTCAGGAACGTTTCGGTGAACTGGACTACAGCCATATGAAGGATTTGGTGCTGGGTGTGGTAAGCCATAACTTCCGTCCGGAGTTCATCAACCGTATTGATGAAGTGGTGGTATTCCATCCTCTGGGTGAGAAACACATCGCGTCGATTGCGCAGATCCAGCTGCAGCGTCTGTACAAACGTCTGGAAGAGCGTGGATATGAAATTCACATCTCCGACGATGCGCTGAAGCTGCTGAGTAAGAATGGTTACGATCCGGTGTACGGTGCGCGTCCATTGAAACGTGCTATCCAGCAGCAGATCGAAAACCCGCTGGCGCAGCAGATCCTCTCCGGGGAGCTGGTTCCAGGCAAAGTTATCCGTCTGGAAGCCAACGACGATCGCATTGTGGCAGTGCAGTAAGTCACAAAACGCAAAAACGAGCCGCTTGCGGCTCGTTTTTGTTTAAAAACCAGGCGAAAATTGAGGTCTGAAGTCGGTTTTGCCTGGAAAGTGAGCGGTCGGTAAATAAATTTCACTTTATCCTTGCAGGTTCAGAATTACTCCCTATAATGCGCCTCCACTGACACGGAACAACGGCACACACGCCGCCGGGTCAGCAGAGAAAAGCGAAAATAAACGCTTGACTCTGAAGCGGGAAGGCGTAATATGCACACCCCGCGCCGCAGCGAAAACGAAGCGGCACTGCTCTTTAACAATTTATCAGACAATCTGTGTGGGCACTCAAAGTGACATGGATTCTTAATGTCTTCGGACAATAAATGAATACCAAGTCTCTGAGTGAACATGCGTAATTCATTACGAAGTTTAATTCACGAGCATCAAACTTAAATTGAAGAGTTTGATCATGGCTCAGATTGAACGCTGGCGGCAGGCCTAACACATGCAAGTCGAGCGGCAGCGGAAAGTAGCTTGCTACTTTGCCGGCGAGCGGCGGACGGGTGAGTAATGTCTGGGAAACTGCCTGATGGAGGGGGATAACTACTGGAAACGGTAGCTAATACCGCATAACGTCGCAAGACCAAAGAGGGGGACCTTCGGGCCTCTTGCCATCAGATGTGCCCAGATGGGATTAGCTAGTAGGTGGGGTAACGGCTCACCTAGGCGACGATCCCTAGCTGGTCTGAGAGGATGACCAGCCACACTGGAACTGAGACACGGTCCAGACTCCTACGGGAGGCAGCAGTGGGGAATATTGCACAATGGGCGCAAGCCTGATGCAGCCATGCCGCGTGTATGAAGAAGGCCTTCGGGTTGTAAAGTACTTTCAGCGGGGAGGAAGGTGTTGAGGTTAATAACCTCAGCAATTGACGTTACCCGCAGAAGAAGCACCGGCTAACTCCGTGCCAGCAGCCGCGGTAATACGGAGGGTGCAAGCGTTAATCGGAATTACTGGGCGTAAAGCGCACGCAGGCGGTCTGTCAAGTCGGATGTGAAATCCCCGGGCTCAACCTGGGAACTGCATTCGAAACTGGCAGGCTAGAGTCTTGTAGAGGGGGGTAGAATTCCAGGTGTAGCGGTGAAATGCGTAGAGATCTGGAGGAATACCGGTGGCGAAGGCGGCCCCCTGGACAAAGACTGACGCTCAGGTGCGAAAGCGTGGGGAGCAAACAGGATTAGATACCCTGGTAGTCCACGCCGTAAACGATGTCGACTTGGAGGTTGTGCCCTTGAGGCGTGGCTTCCGGAGCTAACGCGTTAAGTCGACCGCCTGGGGAGTACGGCCGCAAGGTTAAAACTCAAATGAATTGACGGGGGCCCGCACAAGCGGTGGAGCATGTGGTTTAATTCGATGCAACGCGAAGAACCTTACCTACTCTTGACATCCAGAGAACTTTCCAGAGATGGATTGGTGCCTTCGGGAACTCTGAGACAGGTGCTGCATGGCTGTCGTCAGCTCGTGTTGTGAAATGTTGGGTTAAGTCCCGCAACGAGCGCAACCCTTATCCTTTGTTGCCAGCGGTTAGGCCGGGAACTCAAAGGAGACTGCCAGTGATAAACTGGAGGAAGGTGGGGATGACGTCAAGTCATCATGGCCCTTACGAGTAGGGCTACACACGTGCTACAATGGCGCATACAAAGAGAAGCGACCTCGCGAGAGCAAGCGGACCTCATAAAGTGCGTCGTAGTCCGGATTGGAGTCTGCAACTCGACTCCATGAAGTCGGAATCGCTAGTAATCGTAGATCAGAATGCTACGGTGAATACGTTCCCGGGCCTTGTACACACCGCCCGTCACACCATGGGAGTGGGTTGCAAAAGAAGTAGGTAGCTTAACCTTCGGGAGGGCGCTTACCACTTTGTGATTCATGACTGGGGTGAAGTCGTAACAAGGTAACCGTAGGGGAACCTGCGGTTGGATCACCTCCTTACCTTAAAGAACCTGCCTTTGCAGTGCTCACACAGATTGTCTGATGAAAAGTAAATAGCAAGGCGTCTTGCGATTGAGACTTCAGTGTCCCCTTCGTCTAGAGGCCCAGGACACCGCCCTTTCACGGCGGTAACAGGGGTTCGAATCCCCTAGGGGACGCCACTTGCTGGTTCGTGAGTGAAAGTCACCTGCCGTCATATCTCAAAACTGACTTGCGAGTCATGTTTGAGATATTTGCTCTTTAAAAATCTGGATCAAGCTGAAAATTGAAACGACACATCTTAATGGTGTGTTCGAGTCTCTCAAATTTTCGCAATCAGAAGTGAAACATCTTCGGGTTGTGAGGTTAAGCGACTAAGCGTACACGGTGGATGCCCTGGCAGTCAGAGGCGATGAAGGACGTGCTAATCTGCGAAAAGCGCCGGCGAGGTGATATGAACCTTTGACCCGGCGATGTCCGAATGGGGAAACCCAGTGCAATTCGTTGCACTATCGTTAACTGAATACATAGGTTAACGAGGCGAACCGGGGGAACTGAAACATCTAAGTACCCCGAGGAAAAGAAATCAACCGAGATTCCCCCAGTAGCGGCGAGCGAACGGGGAGCAGCCCAGAGTCTGAATCAGCTTGTGTGTTAGTGGAAGCGTCTGGAAAGTCGCACGGTACAGGGTGACAGTCCCGTACACGAAAACACACAGGTTGTGAACTCGAAGAGTAGGGCGGGACACGTGGTATCCTGTCTGAATATGGGGGGACCATCCTCCAAGGCTAAATACTCCTGACTGACCGATAGTGAACCAGTACCGTGAGGGAAAGGCGAAAAGAACCCCGGCGAGGGGAGTGAAAAAGAACCTGAAACCGTGTACGTACAAGCAGTGGGAGCACCTTCGTGGTGTGACTGCGTACCTTTTGTATAATGGGTCAGCGACTTATATTCTGTAGCAAGGTTAACCGTATAGGGGAGCCGAAGGGAAACCGAGTCTTAACTGGGCGTTAAGTTGCAGGGTATAGACCCGAAACCCGGTGATCTAGCCATGGGCAGGTTGAAGGTTGGGTAACACTAACTGGAGGACCGAACCGACTAATGTTGAAAAATTAGCGGATGACTTGTGGCTGGGGGTGAAAGGCCAATCAAACCGGGAGATAGCTGGTTCTCCCCGAAAGCTATTTAGGTAGCGCCTCGTGAACTCATCTTCGGGGGTAGAGCACTGTTTCGGCTAGGGGGCCATCCCGGCTTACCAACCCGATGCAAACTACGAATACCGAAGAATGTTATCACGGGAGACACACGGCGGGTGCTAACGTCCGTCGTGAAGAGGGAAACAACCCAGACCGCCAGCTAAGGTCCCAAAGTCATGGTTAAGTGGGAAACGATGTGGGAAGGCACAGACAGCCAGGATGTTGGCTTAGAAGCAGCCATCATTTAAAGAAAGCGTAATAGCTCACTGGTCGAGTCGGCCTGCGCGGAAGATGTAACGGGGCTAAACCATGCACCGAAGCTGCGGCAGCGACACTATGTGTTGTTGGGTAGGGGAGCGTTCTGTAAGCCGTTGAAGGTGTGCTGTGAGGCATGCTGGAGGTATCAGAAGTGCGAATGCTGACATAAGTAACGATAAAGCGGGTGAAAAGCCCGCTCGCCGGAAGACCAAGGGTTCCTGTCCAACGTTAATCGGGGCAGGGTGAGTCGACCCCTAAGGCGAGGCCGAAAGGCGTAGTCGATGGGAAACAGGTTAATATTCCTGTACTTGGTGTTACTGCGAAGGGGGGACGGAGAAGGCTATGTTAGCCGGGCGACGGTTGTCCCGGTTTAAGCATGTAGGCGGAGGTTCCAGGTAAATCCGGTACCTTTTAACGCTGAGGTGTGATGACGAGGCACTACGGTGCTGAAGTAACAAATGCCCTGCTTCCAGGAAAAGCCTCTAAGCATCAGGTAACACGAAATCGTACCCCAAACCGACACAGGTGGTCAGGTAGAGAATACCAAGGCGCTTGAGAGAACTCGGGTGAAGGAACTA
This sequence comes from Enterobacter quasiroggenkampii, assembly GCF_043972695.1. Taxonomy (NCBI): domain Bacteria; kingdom Pseudomonadati; phylum Pseudomonadota; class Gammaproteobacteria; order Enterobacterales; family Enterobacteriaceae; genus Enterobacter; species Enterobacter quasiroggenkampii. The sequence continues at coordinate 4,159,167 of NZ_CP143745.1, read as the reverse complement.
GGCAAAATGGTGCCGTAACTTCGGGAGAAGGCACGCTGATATGTAGGTGAAGCCCCTGCGGGTGGAGCTGAAATCAGTCGAAGATACCAGCTGGCTGCAACTGTTTATTAAAAACACAGCACTGTGCAAACACGAAAGTGGACGTATACGGTGTGACGCCTGCCCGGTGCCGGAAGGTTAATTGATGGGGTTAGCGGCAACGCGAAGCTCTTGATCGAAGCCCCGGTAAACGGCGGCCGTAACTATAACGGTCCTAAGGTAGCGAAATTCCTTGTCGGGTAAGTTCCGACCTGCACGAATGGCGTAATGATGGCCAGGCTGTCTCCACCCGAGACTCAGTGAAATTGAACTCGCTGTGAAGATGCAGTGTACCCGCGGCAAGACGGAAAGACCCCGTGAACCTTTACTATAGCTTGACACTGAACACTGGTCCTTGATGTGTAGGATAGGTGGGAGGCTTTGAAGCGTGGACGCCAGTCTGCGTGGAGCCGTCCTTGAAATACCACCCTTTAATGGCTGGTGTTCTAACGTAGACCCGTAATCCGGGTTGCGGACAGTGTCTGGTGGGTAGTTTGACTGGGGCGGTCTCCTCCCAAAGAGTAACGGAGGAGCACGAAGGTTAGCTAATCCTGGTCGGACATCAGGAGGTTAGTGCAATGGCATAAGCTAGCTTGACTGCGAGAGTGACGGCTCGAGCAGGTGCGAAAGCAGGTCATAGTGATCCGGTGGTTCTGAATGGAAGGGCCATCGCTCAACGGATAAAAGGTACTCCGGGGATAACAGGCTGATACCGCCCAAGAGTTCATATCGACGGCGGTGTTTGGCACCTCGATGTCGGCTCATCACATCCTGGGGCTGAAGTAGGTCCCAAGGGTATGGCTGTTCGCCATTTAAAGTGGTACGCGAGCTGGGTTTAGAACGTCGTGAGACAGTTCGGTCCCTATCTGCCGTGGGCGCTGGAGAATTGAGGGGGGCTGCTCCTAGTACGAGAGGACCGGAGTGGACGCATCACTGGTGTTCGGGTTGTCATGCCAATGGCACTGCCCGGTAGCTAAATGCGGAAAAGATAAGTGCTGAAAGCATCTAAGCACGAAACTTGCCCCGAGATGAGTTCTCCCTGAGACTTTAAGTCTCCTGAAGGAACGTTGAAGACGACGACGTTGATAGGTCGGGTGTGTAAGCGCAGCGATGCGTTGAGCTAACCGATACTAATGAACCGTGAGGCTTAACCTTACAACGCCGAAGATGTTTTGGCGAAGAGACGAACAATCAAAATTCAGCCTTGATACAGATTAACAGAATTTGCCTGGCGGCTTTAGCGCGGTGGTCCCACCTGACCCCATGCCGAACTCAGAAGTGAAACGCCGTAGCGCCGATGGTAGTGTGGGGTCTCCCCATGTGAGAGTAGGGAACTGCCAGGCATCAATTAAGAAGAACCCCGTACCGTAAGGTGCGGGGTTTTTTGCTTTTGTTTTCCCACTCTGGCTTTTGTCTTAATCCCTTATCCTGCTAATGGAATGTGTGATCTCTGTCTCAATGTGATTTATAACAAAATTATAACATTTCATTTACGAGGTTATTGAGTCTCCAGGCTCAATACGCCGCAGTTTATGGCAGGAGCATAATCACAATGACAGAAAGCATGACATCAAACGGGACGCTGGCTCACAGTGATACCCGAAGAAGGGTATGGGCAATCATCAGCGCCTCTTCAGGGAATCTGGTTGAATGGTTCGACTTTTACGTCTACTCATTCTGTTCACTCTACTTTGCACATATTTTCTTCCCCTCCGGCAACACCACCACGCAGCTGCTACAAACGGCAGGAGTCTTCGCCGCAGGCTTCTTGATGCGACCCATCGGGGGATGGCTGTTCGGCCGTATTGCGGATCGTCGCGGGCGTAAGGCCTCTATGCTGATCTCGGTGTGCATGATGTGCTTTGGCTCGCTGGTGATCGCCTGCTTACCGGGATATGCATCGATTGGTACCTGGGCACCGGCACTACTTTTGCTGGCCCGTTTATTCCAGGGATTATCGGTGGGCGGTGAATACGGTACCAGTGCAACCTACATGAGTGAAATTGCACTGGAAGGCCGTAAAGGTTTTTACGCCTCATTCCAGTACGTCACGCTGATTGGCGGTCAACTGCTGGCCATTCTTGTGGTGGTGATCCTGCAGCAAATTCTGACGGACGAACAACTTCACGCCTGGGGATGGCGGATCCCTTTCGCAATGGGCGCTGTACTGGCGGTCGTTGCACTTTGGCTACGCCGTCAGCTAGATGAAACCTCTCAGAAAGAGGTCAGGATGCTGAAGGAGGCGGGAACATTCAAAGGGTTATGGCGTAACCGTAAAGCTTTCCTGATGGTGCTGGGCTTCACCGCGGGCGGCTCTCTCAGTTTTTATACGTTCACCACCTATATGCAAAAATACCTGGTAAATACCACCGGCATGCACGCAAACGTCGCCAGCGTGGTCATGACCGTGGCACTGTTTGTCTTTATGCTCATACAGCCGATCGTCGGCGCGCTCTCGGATAAAATTGGCCGACGTACGTCGATGCTCATTTTTGGCGGATTGTCGGCATTATGTACCGTCCCCATTCTGACTGCGCTTCAGCATGTCTCTTCACCGTATGCTGCCTTTGCGCTGGTGATGGTGGCGATGGTGATTGTCAGTTTCTACACCTCCATCAGCGGGATACTGAAAGCCGAGATGTTCCCGGCGCAGGTCCGTGCGTTAGGGGTCGGGCTCTCTTATGCAGTCGCCAACGCGGTGTTTGGCGGATCGGCGGAGTACGTAGCGCTGTCGCTTAAATCATGGGGAAGCGAAACGACATTCTTCTGGTACGTAACGGGAATGGGGGCATTGGCGTTTGTTGTCTCCCTGATGCTGCATCGCAAAGGGAAAGGCATTCGACTTTAATACCGCGCCATCTGCCATACGGCATAGCCGGTCGTTGCGCCGGCGACATCCCAGGCGAAATCTTTCCAGCTCCAGCCGCTCCCTGCGGGGCGGCTATCCCACAGTTCTTTTGATGCCCCAAGACTTACTGAGAACATCAGCCCGATCGCCGCGCTACGATCCCGGCTGTATCCCTGATGCTGGGCATATTCATTACCGGCTGCGGACAACATCGCGGAAGCGAGAAAATGCTGTGCTTTATCCTGTCCGGACCAGCTATCGTTGGCCATATGGCTACAGCCACTCAGGAAAATGACGCTCAGTAACAGAGGAATACGCATCAACGGGCCCCATAAAAAAGCCCTGCGGGTGACAGGGCCTGGACATTACAGAATACGGCTGATAAGTCGGTCGATACGGATACGACGTAAGCGGCGAATAAGCTTGCGAACTTTCACCGGATAATCAGCAATGCTCTGCAGTTCGCGGTAGTGATTCACCACGGTTGTATGGGTGCGAATCAGCTCCAGCTCGCGCTCACGTTGGGCGGCTAACTCATGTTGCGGGTCATGGATCAGGATAGCGTTTTCCAGATCCAGTCGCCACGCGCGCGGGTTCAGGTTGTTACCGGTCAGCAGCATCCACTCATCGTCGACCCACATGCCTTTCAGATGGTAGCTATTGTCTTCATCTTTCCAGAGACGCACAACCAGCTGGTCAGTGTTGACGTAATACTGTAAGCGGCTCAGGAAACGGCGAAGGTTAATCTCATAGAGATAAGGCAATGCACCGATGATTTTGAACGGCTGATCTTCGGGAATAAAGAAGTCGTTTGCCGTTTTATCACCCACGATGATTTCCACTTTTTTACCCTCGCGCAGCAGCTGAATGATATTACGCACCAGCACGGCAGGAAGGTTGAAATACGGCGTGCAGATAGTGAGTTTCTGCTCCGCGCACGGCATCAGATGGAAAATCGTTTTGTTCAGCAGGCTTGATTTGCCGAGCCCTACCAGCGGGGTAACGGATAACTCTTCGTTGTTCGCATCGCCCTGAAAATGATAGACCGCATCGCGCAGCTCCTGGCGGAAGGCGCGAACATCATTTTTGATTTCCGGGCTTTTAGGGCGCTCGGGATCGTCAAGACGATTAACACCACGGCCATGAACCAGATTTTTATCAACCCAGTTGAACATGATATCGGCCATCTGCGGATTACGGATCAGATGGTAGCGGTCGTAGCGATATTTATCGAGCTGATGAAGGTAGACATCATTGAGACTGGCGCCGCTGTAAAGCACGCTGTCATCAATAATGAACCCCTTGAAATGAAGAACGCCGAGTGCTTCACGGGTATTCACCGGGACGCCATAAACAGGCACATCAACGCCAGGATTTTCCTGCGCCGTGCGGCAATACCAGTCAGCATTGGTGTTTGACGCGGCAGCGCCAATACGGCCACGCTGGGCGCGATGCCAGTCTACCAGCACGCGTACATCCAGTTCCGGACGCTGACGTTTGGCTTCATAGAGCGCGTTCAGGATCGCGCGCCCGCCTTCATCCTGTTCAAGATACAGTGCCACAATGCAAATGCGTCGCGTGGCGCTGGCAATCTTTTCCAGAAGCGTCTCCCGAAAATGAGCGGGAGCGTAAAAGAACTCTACATCATCAACTGACTGAGAAATCTTCGGTAGTTGAGCAAGGTGTTGTTGATGTTTATTACGCTTAAATTTTGACAACATCACAGTGCGTTTCTTCTCTGTTCATTGAAGGGTTGTCTGTACTATGCAAACAACATAAGCGGACAATGATACCACCAGTCCCGTCCAAAGTGGGTAACATTTCCAGTAGCTTACTCGCGTTTGTCTGCTGATGTCAGACTGAGGGACAAGGCTACAATACCTTCGTCCAGCTGAATATCAACGTCAAATCCAAGTTTTCGCGCCAGGGTCACCATACCGCGATTGTTAGGCATAGTAATGCCATTAAGGCGTAACAATCCGTGATCTCGCGTATAACTGATGAGTTTTTCCAGCAGTCGTCTTCCCAGGCCCAGACCTTTAAGATCGGAGCGTACCAGCACGGCAAACTCCGCATCGACGTTATCCGGGTCAGAAATCGCACGCGTGACGCCGAGGATCTCATCACCCTTATCGGCGCGACGAACGGCAACAAACGCCATTTCTCGATCGTAGTCGATCTGGGTCATATTGGCTAAATCATCGTGGGTAAATTCGTTGATTTCGCTAAAATAGCGATAATAAAGATCCTCTTTCGTAACCTGAGAGATAAAGGCCCGCAACTGGGGCTCATCTTCCGGCAGAATAGGGCGGAACAAGGCGCGTTCCCCATTTTTCATCTCAACCCACTCCTCCAGCTGCAGGGGATACGGGCGGATCGCGAGACGACTCTCTCTGTCTCCTTCGAATGGCGCGATATCCAGGGTCACGTCCAGCGCCGTAAACTCATTGCCGGAGGCAAGCAGCGGATGAATGTCCAGCCGCTGGATCTCGGCACAATCCACAATCAGGTTAGAGACCTGTACCAGGAACTGACTTAGCCCGGCAATATCAAGCGGACGCAGCGCGCTCCGGCCGCGGATCTTTTTGCTTTTGATCGCCTGGATAATCAGATAACGTGCCAGGTTCATGTTCAGCGGCGGTAACGCCACCACGGCCTGTTCCTCCGGGCGCCACTCCACGCCGCCTTCACCCAGCATGATGAGCGGGCCGAAGACGGGATCGTGTTCGACCACCACCCGTAACTCCTGAGCGCCTGCGCGGTTAGCCATGCTTTGCACCAGCAAGCCGTGGATCCTGGCCTGTGGCCAGGCCATTTTGACCCGGTCAAAAATGGCATCTGCGGCCTGCTGCACCTCAGTCGCCGTTCGCAGGTAGAGCATCACCCCCTGAACGTCAGACTTATGCGGAATATCCGGGGAGCGCAGCTTCAGGGCAACCGGATAGCCAATCTGCTCGGCAATATGCACGGCCTCAGCGCTGTCGCTGGCGATCCAGGTCGGCAGGGTCTGCATCCCGTAGCTGCCCAGAATGGGCTGGACTTCATGCGTATCCAGTGACGTTGCACCTTCTTCGATTGCCTGCTGCAACAGCCGGTGAACGTCGACGGTATTGGCCGTCAGATTACCGGGCAACGCCGGCGTCTCGCGGAGCTGTTTCTGGTTGCGGCGATATTCCACCATGTGCATGAACGCGGTAATGGTGCCTTCCGGCGTTCGGTAGGTTGGCAGTCCGGCTTCGCTGAACAGGCGCCGAGCCTCCTGCGAAGAAAACTCTCCGCACCAGTTGGTCAGCAGGGTGACATATTTGCCTCGCGGATGATTGCGCACGGCCTCAATGAGCGCGCGCGCGCTTTCGCTGCCCGGCGCGACCGCGCTGGGGGAGTGGATAATCATCAGCGCATCGAAATCCTGGCTATCCAGCAAAATGGAAATTGCCCTGATATAGCGGTCACTGCTGGCGTCATCGCGCAAATCAAGCGGATTGCCGGGCGTCACGCTGGTTGGAAGCGCATCTTTCAGGCGCTGCAGCGTCTCTTCACTCAGCGTGGCCAGCTTGCCGAAGCGCCGCCACAGCTCATCCAGGGCGAGTGCGGCAGGGGCGGCACCGTTACTGACAATCATTAACTTCTCACCGCGTAACGGGCGCATATGGCTTAACGTCTCAACGGCGGAAAAAAGCTCGTGCGTATCCTGTACCCGCAGCAAACCCGCGCGCTGAATGGCGGCGTCCCAGGCAGGATCCATGCCGGAATGCGAATGCAGCAGACGCTGTGCCGCAGGGCTGCGTCCGCTTTTGATCACCAGGATAGGCTTATTGCGCGACGCGCTTCGCGAAGCCGAGACAAAACGACGCGCGTCGCTGAGGTGCTCAAGATAAAGCAGGATCGCACTGGTTTTACCGTCGCGCGCCAGAAAATCCAGTAGCTCATCAACGTCGATATCCAGACTGTCGCCGAGCGCAATGAAGTAGGAGAATCCCATTTCACGCTGCTGCGCCCAGTCGAGAATGGTGTTCGATACTGCAGCCGACTGTGAGATAAACGCGAGCTTGCCTTTGCGGATTGGAACCGGAGAGAAGCTGGCATTCAGCCCCTGCCAGGGGGCGAGCAGGCCCAGACTGTTTGGCCCAAGAATGCGCATTTGATAGCGGCTGGCGCAGGCCAGAAGCTCGGCTTTCTGTTCAGGCGGAGACGAGAGAATAATGCAGGTTTTACAGCCTTTCTTGCCGAGCGATTCCAGCAGTTCCGGATTCCGTTTTGCGTTTGTACACAGTACGGCAAGATCCGGTACGAAAGGCAGGCTCTGTACATCAGGCCATGCAAGCACTCCCTGAACCGCCTTATACGCCGGTGTGACGGGCATGACGGGACCATTAAATCCCCCGGCCAGCAGGTTGCGCATCATCAGATAGCCAGCACGATCCGGTTTCATTGATGCGCCGATGACGGCAATGGATTTAGGACGAAGTAGCGCTTCTAACCCTCGCTGGCTCATGCAGGCCTCCTGTGAATGCAAGCGACCTGATGATTTTAAACGCTTTCCGTCTCGGCTGCTGTGACGCTGCCCTTATGAACGGTTTTTCCCGCCAGATAGCGTTCCCGGAAACAGGAGAAATGGTTGCCCAGGGCGTGAGCCGCAGCGGTATCACCCGCCAGGTCCAGAAGCGCAATGGCCACTTCGGCGGTGCAGTATTGCCCGTCAGCATGCGCTTCACGCAGGCGATAGGCGGAGACGCGGGACAGATCGACAGAAATCACCGGCAGTGCGTCGAGATACGGGCTTTTACGAAACATTTTTCGCGCTTCGGTCCAGGTGCCGTCCAGCATAATAAACAACGGCGGTTTACCGGATGGCGGCGTCGAAAGCACCTGGCGATCGACACCTGCATATGACGCAGGGAAAACGACCATCGGCTGATAGTCCGGGCTTGCCACTAAGTCGAGCAGCGCCTGAGGGGGCTCAGTACGGGACCACTGAAATGCCGCGGTATCCGGCAGAATATCGGCAATGAGGCGACCTGTATTGCTGGGCTTCATCGGCTCGGTATCAAACATGACCAGACAAAAACGGCTCTGGGCCGTACTCGGCGCCAGCGTCTCGCACAGGCAAACCTTCAGCGGCAGCAGGCAGCGCTGACAGCGGCGAATACGGTTTCCGCGCGCGAGGAAGGGGCGGGTAGCGCGCGCAAGGCGTTCGGCGCGTAATTGAAGAACAGCGTTATCAGTCATGGGCGAAATGCAGGAAAAACCCTATTTTCGCAGAGGCGAGAACGGGGCACAAGATGTGCCCCGAGAATGTTACAGCGACTCGTTTAACCAGCTTTCAAAAGGCGCTTTAGGCACCGCACCGTTGAGCATATCGAGCACTTCACCATTTTTGAAAATCATAATGGTCGGGATGCTGCGAATGCGAAAACGGGCGCTCAGTTCAGGTTCAGCTTCAGTATTGACCTTAACGAAACGTATTTTTCCGCTGCGCTCTTCGGCCACGTCTTCGAAGATCGGCGCGAAGCTACGGCATGGGCCGCACCAGGGCGCCCAGAAATCAACCACAACAGGAAGATCGTCCTTGAGGAGTTTGTCCAGCGTAGCACCCGTCGCGTTAATGACCTCGCCATCAAACAATTCATGGCCGCAGCGTCCGCATTTCGCACCATCTTCAATCCGATCGTCCGGAATGCGGTTAAGAGCCTGACAGTTGGCACATACGGTATTCATAACTAACCTCTGATAGAGCCGTGGGACAGCGGCAAAATGCCGATAATGTTTCTAATATGTTACATATTATCAATGAGCCTGTTTGAAACAACAATGCGTTTTATTCAATGAGAACAATAGTCACAGGCTTTTGTACGAAATTATGGCTATGCGTTGGCACATCGGGTAATCTGCGCGCTTCGCGCAGCGCTGGTGGAGAAAAGCATGAACGACGAAATGAAAAATAAAAGCGGCAAGGTCAAAGTGATGTATGTCCGCAGTGATGATGACTCTGATAAACGCACCCAAAATCCGCGTACCGGAAAAGGTGGCGGGCGTCCGGCGTCTTCTCGTGCAGACGGTGGCCGTCGCCCCGCCCGCGATGACAGAAACAACCGCGGTGATGACCGCAAACGTGATGACCGCAAGCGTGACGATCGCAAACGCGATGACCGTCCGCGGGATGACTTCTCACGTGATAACGCCTCCCCGTGGCGCACCGTTTCTCGTGCCCCTGGCGACGAAACGCCAGAAAAGGCCGATCACGGCGGTATTAGCGGTAAAAGCTTTATCGACCCGGAAGTGCTGCGCCGTCAGCGTGCGGAAGAGACTCGCGTGTATGGTGAGAACGCCTGCCAGGCGCTGTTCCAGAGCCGTCCTGAATGTATCGTCCGCGCCTGGTTTATTCAGAGCGTAACCCCGCGCTTTAAAGAAGCGCTGCGCTGGATGGCGGCAAACCGCAAAGCCTACCACGTGGTTGATGATGCCGAGCTGACCAAAGCATCCGGTACTGAACACCACGGCGGCGTCTGCTTCCTGATCAAAAAACGTAACGGTACGACCGTTCAGCAATGGGTCAGTCAGGCGGATGCCGATGACTGCGTGCTGGCGCTGGAAGACGTGGGCAACCCGCATAACCTGGGCGCAATGATGCGCAGCTGCGCGCACTTTGGCGTGAAAGGCGTGCTGTTGCAGGATGCCGCGCTGCTGGAATCCGGTGCCGCGATCCGTACTGCGGAAGGCGGAGCCGAACACGTACAGCCGATCACCGGCGACAGCGTGCTGGATGCCCTTGAGCAGTTCCGTAAAGCGGGTTATTCCATCGTGACCACCTCGAGCCATGCCGGTACGCCGCTGTTTAAAGCGACGCTGCCACGCAAAATGGTGCTGGTGCTGGGTCAGGAACGCGATGGTCTGTCTGATGCGGCGCTCTCCAGTGCGGATCTGAGCGTCTCTATTGATGGGACAGGCAATGTGGAAAGTCTGAACGTATCCGTTGCGACCGGTGTACTGCTGGCCGAGTGGTGGCGTCAGAATAAGGCATAAGCCTCTTCATGTGCCGGGGCCGACCCGGCACATTCAAATACTATTCGCTCTCTGCCGGTAACACAGGCATCCAGTCAATGGGCGTTTCGCCACGTTTTTCCAGCCATTCGTTCGCCAGAACAAAATGATTACTGCCAAAGAAACCGCGATGTGCAGACAGCGGTGACGGGTGCGGCGCTTTCAACACGTGATGACGCTGACGGTCAATAATCGCCCCTTTCTTCTGCGCGTGCGATCCCCAGAGTAAAAACACGACCCCTTCACGGTGTTCGTTGATCAGGCTGATGACTTTATCGGTGAACGTCTCCCAGCCCAGGCTGGCGTGCGAGTGCGCCTGGCCGGCCCGAACGGTGAGTACCGTGTTCAATAACAGCACGCCCTGACGCGCCCAGCTTTCCAGGTAGCCATGGTTTGGCCGGGTAAACCCGGGCACAGTTCCCTCAAGCTCTTTATACATGTTGAGCAGAGAAGGGGGGATCGCCACGCCGGGACGTACGGAAAACGCCAGCCCATGCGCCTGACCCGGGCCGTGATAGGGATCCTGGCCCAGAATGACCACTTTCACATCGCTCAGTTCGGTGTAGCGAAAGGCGTTGAACACATCTTTCTGCGGCGGGTAAATCGTCTGTCCGGACTGGCGCTCAGCCGCAACGGTGCTGAGCGTATTGATAAAATAGGGCTGCTGCTTTTCTTCTGCCAGCACGTCATGCCAGGTTAAAGGTGTCGTCATCTCGCTCTCCTGCGAATTTCAATCTCTGACTAGCTTACCTGTTAAAGCCCGGTGAGCAAAATAGCACACTGAAATGCGCGCTAAGTGGCTAAATTTATGTTGAAAATGTGCAGGTTAAATTGAATTGGTAAGGTCATGAAATTGATCTAAAGCAATAAATTCAAACCACACTCTTTATGTGGTTGGTGTTTTTGTTGATTTAAATCAATAAATCACCGGGGTGTGAATGATATATATACACACAAGAAACAATGGTTTTACCAATTGGCCGCGAGAGGCCGACATCAGTTAATGTAGCCTAAGGGAGGCAACACATGATTACAGGTATCCAGATTACTAAAGCTGCAAATGACGATCTGCTCAACTCTTTCTGGCTGCTGGACAGCGAGAAAAACGAAGCGCGCTGTGTCGTCGCGAAAGCGGGTTTTGCTGAAGATGAAATCGTGCCGGTGAGCAAACTGGGCGAAATCGAATACCGTGAAATTCCAATGGAAGTGAAACCGGAAGTGCGCGTGGAAGGTGGTCAGCACCTGAACGTAAACGTACTGCGTCGCGAAACGCTGATGGACGCGGTTGAGCACCCAGAAAAATACCCACAGCTGACCATTCGCGTGTCCGGCTATGCGGTACGCTTCAACTCTCTGACCCCAGAACAGCAGCGCGACGTTATCGCGCGTACCTTTACTGAAAGCCTGTAAGGCTTCAGCTACGGGGGGAATAAAAAAGCCGGGGTTTTCCCCGGCTTTTTTTACTCTTCCGTTTTTGTCTCTGGCGCGGCAGAGCTTGGCTTACGGCGCTTACCAATATTTTTGGTGTCGCGGTGGCGCTGCTTCACGCGTGGTTTCTCTTTTTCTTTCTCTTTTCTCTCAGCACGTTTCGCGAGCGCTTTCTTGGACGGTTTACCCGTCATTTTTTCACTCGGCGCACGTGTGGTTGGGCGCAAGCCATCAATAACCCGCGCTTTCAGCGGCTCGTCAACATAGCGGCCAATTTTCTGCAGCAGCAGGTAGTCATGCGCTTCGACCAATGAGATAGCAATCCCTTTGCGGCCCGCGCGGCCGGTACGGCCAATACGGTGCAGATAGGTATCGCCGCTGCGCGGCATATCGAAGTTAATGACGTGGCTGACGTCAGGGATGTCGATCCCGCGAGCGGCAACGTCTGTGGCAACCAGCACGTTAACGCGGCCATCGGTCAGGCGCTTAATGCCTTCGGTACGCTTGATCTGCGCCATCTCGCCTTCAAGATAGCAGTTGTTGATCCCGGCGTTACGCAGCATTTCTGCCAGCTCGTGCACGCGCTCGCGCTTACGGACAAACACGATTGTGCGCAGCGCATCTTCCTGCTTCAGCAGGTGTTTGAGCAATTCGACCTTGTGCTCAAGGTTGTCCGCGCGGTAGTACCACTGGTGGATCTTCTTACGCTCACGGGTGGACGGCGTCGCCGACACTTCTACCGGATCTTCCAGCAGACGCTCTGCGAAGTCTTTAATCGCTTCCCCTTCGAGGGTGGCAGAGAACAGCATCGTCTGGTTACGCCAGCGCGTTTCACCCGCAATATGCTCGATATCCTGTGCGAAGCCCATGTCCAGCATACGGTCGGCTTCGTCGAGGATCAGCGTTTCAACCGCACGGCAGTCGAAGTTCTCTTCTTTAATGTACTGCAGCAGGCGGCCCGTCGTCGCAACGACGATGTCCTGGTTTTCGCTGAATACTTCGGCGTGGTTCATATACGCAACGCCGCCGGTGATGGTCGCGATATCCAGATGGGTATTTGCCGCAAGTTCACGCGCGTGATCGGCCACCTGCATGGCCAGTTCGCGCGTCGGCGTCAGGATTAAAATACGCGGCGGGCCAGATTTTTTACGTGGAAAATCGAGCAGATGCTGCAACACAGGCAGCAAATAGGCTGCTGTCTTCCCCGTGCCGGTTGGCGCAGAACCGAGCACATCGCGGCCCTCAAGCGCAGGCGGAATGGCCGCTGCCTGAATGGCGGTCGGGCGTGTAAAGCCTTTGCTCTCAAGTGCATTGAGCAGGCTTTCATCGAGTTCAAGTTCGGAAAAAGTCGTTACAGTCATGTTCTACCTCTGTGTGGGGCGCTGATTATAGACGTTACGGCTGTAATCTTCATCTGTTTGTATGGATATCGCTTTTCGGCCACTTCGCTTTCCCCTATGCTACTCCAGTTTCACTTAGAAGGTTGCTCCGACATGTCTCAACTCAAAGCGCAACTGCGCCGCGATGGTTTTACGTTTAAACAATTTTTTGTCGCTCACGATCGCTGTGCCATGAAGGTCGGTACGGACGGTATTTTACTGGGCGCGTGGGCGCCTGTCGCAGGGGTTAAGCGTATTCTTGATATCGGTACCGGCAGCGGGCTGGTGGCGTTAATGCTGGCGCAGCGCACGGAAGAACATGTCACCATCGATGCCGTCGAACTGGATGCGCAGGCGGCAGAGCAGGCAAGTGAAAACGTGGCCGAATCCCCCTGGGCTGCCCGCATGAAAGTGGACTGCGCCGATGTGCTCGCCTGGGCGCCTGAACAAACCGCGCGTTACGATCTGATCGTCAGCAACCCTCCCTACTACGCGCCCGGCGTTGAGTGCGGGACACCCGAGCGCGAACAGGCGCGTTATACCCGTTCCCTCGATCATAAAGCGTTGCTCACCAGTGCGGCCGAACTCATCTCCGAAGAAGGATTTTTCTGCGTGGTCCTGCCAGAGAGTACCGGCAACACGTTCATCGGTATCGCGCAGGAGATTGGCTGGACGTTACGTCTGCGTACCGATATTTCTGATACGGAAGGCCGACTGCCACACCGCGTGCTGCTGGCGCTCTCGCCGAAAGAGGGTGAATGCTTTAACGATCGAATGGTGATCCGTGGGCCAGACCAGCGTTATTCCGAAGATTACACTGCCCTGACCCAGGCGTTTTATCTGTTTATGTAAACCTGCGGGGCGAGGATCGACGGGCCGGATTCCGCAAGCTGATCCGGATAGTCCAGCGTATAGTGCAACCCGCGGCTCTCTTTACGCATCATCGCGCAGCGAACGATCAGCTCGGCAACCTGCACCAGATTGCGCAGCTCCAGCAGATTATTCGATACGCGGAAATTGGCATAATACTCATCAATTTCCTGCTGCAGCATCGTGATGCGGCGCAGCGCGCGCTCAAGACGTTTCGTGGTGCGCACAATCCCGACGTAATCCCACATAAATAGCCGTAGCTCATGCCAGTTATGCTGGATCACGACCAGCTCGTCCGGATTTTCCACGCGGCTTTCATCCCAGGCAGGCAGGCGCTCTGTCTCGCGGGCGTAGGGCATGCGTTTGGTGATGTCTTCTGCGGCCGACCAGCCGTAGACCAGGCACTCAAGCAGCGAGTTAGACGCCATACGGTTCGCGCCATGAAGCCCGGTATAGCTGACCTCACCGATAGCATACAGGCCATCGACATCGGTACGCCCATGATCGTCAACCATCACCCCACCGCAGGTATAGTGGGCGGCTGGCACAATTGGCACCGGATCGCGCGTTAAATCGATGCCAAGGTTGAGCAGCTTTTCGTAAATCATCGGGAAGTGCTGGCGAATAAACTCTGCAGGCTTGTGGCTGATATCAAGATACATGCAATCCACGCCAAGACGCTTCATTTCATGGTCGATGGCGCGGGCAACGATATCGCGCGGGGCCAGTTCGCCACGGGCGTCAAAGTCCAGCATAAAGCGGGTGCCGTCAGGGCGTTTCAGATAGGCGCCTTCGCCGCGCAGGGCTTCCGTCAGCAGGAAGTTGCGCGCCTGAGGATGGAACAGGGCGGTTGGGTGAAACTGATTGAACTCAAGGTTCGCCACCCGGCAGCCGGCGCGCCAGGCCATCGCGATACCGTCTCCGGAAGCAATGTCCGGGTTCGTGGTGTACTGATACACTTTAGAGGCACCGCCCGTGGCCAGCACTACAGCTTTCGCCTGGCAAGTTTCCACCTTCTCTTTATTGCGGTTCCAGACCCAGGCGCCCACCACGCGACGCGTGCCCGGCAGGCCAATCTTGTCGGAGATAATCAGGTCAACGGCGTTACTTCGTTCAAGCACCCGAATATTAGGATGGCTCAGCGCCTTGCCGACCAGCGTGGTCTCCACTTCTTTCCCGGTGGCATCTGCTGCGTGCAGGATGCGGCGGTGGCTATGGCCGCCTTCACGCGTCAGGTGGTAGCTCTCTTCACCGTTGGGTTGAACCTGCGTATCGAATAAGACGCCCTGGTCGATGAGCCACTGCACGCAATGGCGGGCATTGCTGGCGACAAACTCTGCGGCGTGCGCATCCACGATCCCGGCCCCGGCAATCAGCGTATCGTCGACGTGGGAGGCAATGCTGTCTGTCTCATCAAACACGGCGGCAATTCCGCCCTGGGCATAAAACGTGGAACCCTCGCTTATCGGCCCTTTACTCAGAACGATAACGTTTTGATGCTCGGCCAGGCGTAGCGCCAGAGAGAGACCGGCAGCGCCGCTGCCGATGATCAGTACATCACAATGGAGTTCAGGTGTTGTGTTCATGATTGTTGTTTAATTTACTAAACAGTGTTAGGCCAGAATAGCACCTGAATGCGATTTATCGCACGTTTTTTTTGATGGCTGTTGCAATGACTAAACGCGTAAGCAGAGGTAAACGGAGGGTAAATGAGTGAAATTATTTTGCGAAGCAGATCGTTAGCGTCAGATTTTGTGATGAAATAAAGACTGGGTTGCGTTACTCTTCTGGCGGGAAAAAGATGTTTCTTGTCAGAAAGTGGTGCGTATCGTGAACAGACTTATAATGAGAGAAAATGAACAGTCTGCGGCGCGATGAACAAAAACAAAGGCGTTACGGAACTTATTGAAGATCAGACACTCTAATTCGGTGCTTGCTCAAAGTGCGGTATTTTTAGAGTGGCGTTTCGATAACGCGTGGAATTTAGGTTTGGGGAGACATTACCTCGGATGAGCGAGCAGTTAACGGACCAGGTCCTGGTTGAACGGGTCCAGAAGGGAGATCAGAAAGCCTTTAACTTACTGGTGGTGCGCTACCAGCATAAGGTGGCGAGCCTGGTTTCCCGCTATGTACCGTCAGGCGATGTGCCTGATGTGGTGCAAGAGTCTTTTATTAAGGCCTATCGCGCGCTGGATTCGTTCCGGGGAGATAGTGCTTTTTATACCTGGCTGTACCGTATTGCGGTCAATACGGCAAAGAATTATCTGGTCGCTCAGGGCCGTCGTCCGCCTTCTAGTGATGTGGACGCAATCGACGCCGAAAACTTCGAAAGTGGCGGCGCATTGAAAGAAATTTCGAACCCTGAGAACTTAATGTTGTCAGAAGAACTGAGACAAATCGTTTTTCGCACGATCGAGTCGCTCCCGGAAGATTTACGCATGGCAATTACGTTACGGGAGCTGGATGGTCTGAGCTATGAAGAGATAGCCGCTATCATGGATTGTCCGGTCGGCACGGTACGTTCACGAATTTTCCGTGCGCGAGAAGCTATTGATAATAAAGTTCAACCGCTTATCAGGCGTTGACGATAGCGGGATACTGGAAAAGGTATTAGGCATGCAGAAAGAAAAACTTTCCGCTTTAATGGATGGTGAAACGGTGGATAGTGAGCTGCTCAACGAGCTGTCTCATTCTCCCGAAATGCAAGAGACCTGGGAGAGTTACCATCTCATCCGTGACACCCTTCGCGGTGACACCGGCGAGGTTCTCCATTTCGATATCTCAGCCCGCGTCATGGCGGCGATTGAGAATGAGCCTGTTCATCAGACCACTCCGCTGATTCCTGAAGCTCAACCCGCGCCTCACCAGTGGCAGAAAATGCCATTCTGGCAAAAGGTGCGTCCGTGGGCCAGCCAGCTTACCCAAATGGGTGTGGCTGCATGCGTATCGCTTGCAGTTATCGTTGGCGTCCAGCACTATAATACTCAGTCTGAAACTAATCAGCAGCCAGAAGCGCCAGTGTTTAACACACTGCCGATGATGGGCAAAGCCAGCCCGGTAAGCCTGGGCGTACCGGCTGATGCTTCCGCCAGCGGCGGTCAGCAACAGCAGGTTCAGGAGCAGCGCCGTCGCATTAATGCGATGTTGCAGGATTACGAGTTGCAGCGTCGTCTGCACTCTGAACAGCTTCAGTTTGAGCAGGCGCAGACACAGCAAGCTGCTGTGCAGGTGCCCGGAAACCAAACTTTAGGAACGCAATCGCAGTAATGAAGCAACTTTGGTTCGCCATGTCTCTGATGGCGGGTAGCCTGTTCTTCTCTGCCAACGCCTCGGCTGATGTATCATCCGGGGCGTTGTTGCAGCAAATGAATCTGGCCAGCCAGTCACTCAATTACGAGTTGGCATTTATCAGCATCAATAAGCAGGGCGTCGAGTCGTTACGCTATCGCCATGCCCGTCTTGATAATCAGCCGCTCGCCCAGCTTTTACAGATGGATGGTCCGCGTCGGGAAGTTGTCCAGCGTGGTAACGAAATCAGCTATTTCGAGCCCGGCCTGGAGCCTTTCACGCTGAATGGCGACTATATCGTTGATTCTCTGCCGTCACTCATTTACACCGACTTCAAACGGCTGGCCCCTTACTACGATTTTATCTCGGTAGGGCGTACGCGTATTGCGGACAGACTGTGTGAGGTGATCCGCGTTGTCGCCCGGGATGGAACGCGCTACAGCTATATTGTCTGGATCGACGCGGAAACCAAACTCCCCATGCGTGTAGATCTGCTTGACCGTGACGGTGAAACGCTGGAACAGTTCCGCGTTATCTCCTTCAGCGTGAACAATCAGGTTGGCAACAGCATGCAGAATCTGGCTAAGGCCAGCCTGCCGCCGCTGCTTTCCGTTCCGGCAGGCGATTCCGTTAATTTCAACTGGGTACCTGCCTGGATCCCACAAGGGTTTAGCGAAGTGTCCAGCAGCCGTCGTCAGTTGCCAACGATTGAAACGCCAGTGGAATCGCGCCTCTATTCCGATGGTTTGTTCAGCTTCTCGGTGAATATCAATCGCGCAACGGCAAACAGCGCCGAACAAATGCTGCGTACCGGGCGCCGTACGGTGAGCACAACGGTACGCGATAACGCAGAGATCACCATTGTGGGTGAACTTCCTCCGCAAACGGCGAAGCGCATCTCCGACAGCATTAAATTCAGGGCCGCACAATGATCAAAGAGTGGGCGACGGTAGTCTCGTGGCAAAACGGCATTGCGCTGGTGAGCTGCGACGTAAAAGCCTCATGCAATAGCTGCGCATCCCGAGCCGGTTGCGGCAGCCGCGTGCTGAATAAGCTCGGGCCGCAAACATCGCACACGATTTCTGTGCCAAGCGAACAGCCGCTGATGGCCGGGCAGAAGGTTGAACTGGGCATCGCGGAAGGCAGTCTGCTCAGCTCCGCCATGCTGGTCTATCTCTCTCCGCTGATCGGGCTGTTTATTATGGGCGGCGTTTTCCAGATGCTGTTTGGCACCGACGGAGCCGCCATGTGCGGTGCCGCATTAGGTGGTCTGGGGGGATTCTGGCTTGCCAAAGGCCTCTCCCCGACGCTTGCCGCGCGCGAGGAGTGGCAGCCTGTTATTCTCAGCGTTGGGCTGGCGCCAGACCAGCTTCGCGTCGAGACGCTCTCTTCTGAGGCCCGGTGATTCATCGGGCTTTATCATTTTTACGTCTTAAAACAGAAAACGTCCTTTCTTCACGCTATACCCGGCGCTAAGTCCATTTCCAGGTAGCGGAGATGTAGTGTAGAATGCTGCGTTTTCGCACTGAAAAACGTCAGGCTAAGAACAGCGGCCTCCAGGAATTCGTAAGGCATAATTATTTAACTATATGAAGAACATACGTAACTTTTCGATCATTGCTCACATTGACCACGGTAAGTCGACGCTGTCTGACCGTATTATCCAGATTTGCGGTGGCCTGTCTGATCGTGAAATGGAAGCCCAGGTTCTGGACTCCATGGACCTGGAACGCGAACGCGGTATCACCATCAAAGCGCAGAGCGTCACGCTGGATTACAAGGCGGCTGATGGCGAAACCTATCAGCTGAACTTTATCGACACCCCAGGCCACGTTGACTTCTCCTATGAGGTTTCACGCTCGCTCGCGGCCTGTGAAGGCGCGCTGCTGGTAGTCGATGCCGGGCAGGGCGTAGAAGCCCAGACCCTGGCAAACTGCTACACCGCGATGGAAATGGACCTCGAAGTTGTGCCGGTTCTGAACAAGATTGACCTGCCAGCCGCCGATCCTGAGCGCGTCGCGGAAGAGATTGAAGATATTGTCGGCATTGACGCGACCGATGCCGTGCGCTGCTCAGCTAAAACCGGTGTCGGCGTGACCGACGTGCTGGAACGTCTGGTGCGTGATATTCCGGCCCCGGAAGGTGATCCGGATGCCCCGCTGCAGGCGCTGATTATCGACTCCTGGTTCGATAACTATCTGGGCGTTGTCTCCCTGGTGCGTATTAAAAACGGCACCATGCGCAAAGGCGACAAAATCAAGGTTATGAGTACCGGACAGGTCTACAATGCTGACCGTCTGGGTATCTTCACGCCAAAACAGGTTGACCGTACCGAGCTGACATGCGGCGAGGTAGGCTGGCTGGTATGCGCTATCAAAGACATCCTCGGTGCGCCGGTGGGCGATACCCTGACCGGTGCGCGTAACCCGGCAGAAAAAGCGCTGCCAGGCTTTAAAAAGGTGAAGCCGCAGGTTTACGCGGGCCTGTTCCCGGTCAGCTCTGACGACTATGAAAACTTCCGTGATGCGCTTGGCAAGCTGAGCCTGAACGATGCCTCCCTGTTCTACGAGCCAGAAAGCTCAACGGCGCTGGGCTTCGGCTTCCGCTGTGGCTTCCTCGGTCTGCTGCACATGGAGATCATTCAGGAGCGTCTGGAGCGTGAATACGATCTGGACCTGATCACCACCGCGCCGACGGTAGTGTATGAAGTTGAAACCACCTCGAAAGAAGTGATCTACGTCGACAGCCCGTCCAAGCTGCCGCCGCTGAACAATATTCACGAGCTGCGTGAGCCTATTGCCGAATGTCACATGCTGCTGCCGCAGGAATTCCTCGGTAACGTCATTACGCTGTGTATTGAGAAGCGCGGCGTGCAGACCAACATGGTTTACCACGGTAACCAGGTCGCGCTGACCTACGAAATCCCGATGGCGGAAGTGGTACTCGACTTCTTCGACCGTCTGAAGTCCACCTCCCGTGGCTATGCGTCACTGGATTACAACTTCAAACGCTTCCAGGCCTCCAACATGGTGCGTGTGGACGTGCTGATCAACGGCGAGCGTGTGGATGCGCTGGCGCTGATCACCCACAACGACAATGCGCCATACCGTGGTCGCGAGCTGGTTGAGAAGATGAAAGATCTGATCCCGCGTCAGCAGTTCGATATCGCGATTCAGGCGGCCATCGGCAACCACATTATCGCGCGTTCCACCGTGAAACAGCTGCGTAAAAACGTTCTGGCGAAGTGCTATGGCGGTGACGTCAGCCGTAAGAAAAAGCTGCTCCAGAAGCAGAAAGAAGGTAAGAAGCGTATGAAGCAGGTCGGTAACGTCGAGCTGCCGCAGGAAGCATTCCTTGCCATCCTTCATGTTGGTAAAGACGGCAAATAACCCTAAGGAGTTGGCATGGCGAACATGTTTGCCCTGATCCTGGTCATTGCTACCCTGGTGACAGGTCTGCTGTGGTGTCTGGATAAGTTTATCTTCGCCCCAAAACGTCGTGAACGTCAGGCTGCCGCACAGGCAGCCACTGGCGATGGTATTGACGCGAAAACCCTGAAGAAAGTCGGTCCGAAACCGGGCTGGCTGGAAACGGGCGCCTCGGTGTTTCCGGTGCTGGCGATTGTGCTGGTGGTACGTTCGTTTATTTACGAACCGTTCCAGATCCCATCAGGTTCAATGATGCCAACGCTGCTGATTGGTGATTTTATTCTGGTAGAGAAGTTTGCCTACGGCATTAAAGATCCGATCTACCAGAAAACGCTGATCGAAACCGGTCATCCGAAACGTGGCGACATCGTGGTGTTCAAATATCCGGAAGATCCGCGCCTGGACTACATCAAGCGTGCGGTAGGTCTGCCGGGTGACAAAGTGACTTACGATCCGGTTGCGAAAGAAGTCACCGTTCAGCCAGGCTGCAGTTCCGGTACCGCATGTGAAAACGCGCTGCCAATCACCTACTCAAACGTCGAGCCAAGTGATTTTGTGCAGACCTTTGCCCGTCATAACGGCGGTGAAGCGACCAGCGGATTCTTCCAGGTACCGAAAGGCGAAACCAAAGATAACGGTATCCGTCTGGTTGAGCGCAAAGAGACGCTGGGCGACGTGACGCACCGGATCCTCACCGTGCCAATCGCGCAGGATCAGCTGGGTATGTACTATCGTCAGCCGGGTCAGCAGCTGGCAAGCTGGATTGTACCGCCGGGCCATTACTTCATGATGGGTGACAACCGCGATAATTCTGCGGACAGCCGTTACTGGGGCTTTGTGCCGGAAGCGAATCTGGTGGGTAAAGCGACCGCGATCTGGATGAGTTTTGAGAAGCAGGAAGGCGAATGGCCGACCGGCGTACGCCTGAATCGTATTGGCGGAATCCATTAATTCTCACTAAATGAACGTGTAGCCGCTAATTAAAGCGGCTACACGAATTATTTCACCGATAAATCTCTTCGAACTAACGACATCCCCTGTCGTTGTGTATAGAATATTCCCCCGAAGTTTAAGGTTGGCCCTGCAAGGGTGCCACGGCACACGAAACCGCGTTGGTTTTCTCAGGTCGGTTTCGTGTGCTGCATTTTTGACGCATTCATTTATTGGTATCGCATGAACCCCATCGTAATTAATCGGCTTCAACGGAAGCTGGGCTACACTTTTCATCATCAGGAGTTGTTGCAACAGGCATTAACCCACCGCAGTGCCAGCAGCAAACATAATGAGCGTCTCGAGTTTTTAGGCGACTCTATTTTAAGTTTCGTGATTGCGAATGCGCTTTATCATCGTTTCCCGCGTGTGGATGAAGGGGATATGAGCCGCATGCGTGCCACGCTGGTTCGGGGTAATACCCTTGCGGAAATCGCGCGCGAATTTGAACTGGGCGAATGTCTGCGTCTTGGGCCGGGTGAACTGAAAAGCGGCGGCTTCCGTCGTGAATCTATTCTTGCCGATACGGTCGAAGCATTAATTGGTGGTGTGTTCCTGGACAGCGATATCCAGACCGTCGAAAAGCTGATCCTGAACTGGTATCAGACGCGTCTGGACGAAATCAGCCCGGGCGATAAACAGAAAGATCCCAAAACGCGTCTGCAGGAATATTTGCAGGGTCGTCATCTGCCGCTGCCATCTTATCTGGTGGTGCAGGTTCGTGGCGAAGCGCACGATCAGGAATTTACCATCCATTGCCAGGTCAGTGGCCTGAGTGAACCGGTGGTGGGCACAGGTTCAAGCCGTCGTAAGGCTGAACAGGCTGCCGCCGAACAGGCGTTAAAAATGCTGGAGCTGGAATGAGCGAAGATAAGACCTATTGCGGATTTATTGCCATCGTCGGACGTCCGAACGTTGGCAAATCTACTCTGCTGAATAATCTGCTTGGGCAGAAAATTTCTATTACCTCGCGTAAGGCGCAGACCACGCGTCACCGCATCGTCGGTATCCATACTGAAGGCGCGTATCAGGCGATCTACGTCGATACCCCGGGCCTGCACATGGAAGAGAAGCGTGCCATCAACCGTCTGATGAACAAGGCGGCGAGCAGCTCGATTGGCGACGTGGAGCTGGTGATTTTCGTTGTGGAAGGCACCCGCTGGACGCCGGACGACGAGATGGTGCTGAACAAGCTGCGCGACGGCAAAACGCCGGTCATCCTCGCCGTCAACAAAGTTGACAACGTGCAGGAAAAGGCCGATCTGCTGCCGCATCTGCAGTGGCTCGGTAGCCAGATGAACTTCCTTGATATCGTCCCGCTGTCTGCGGAGACGGGGCTGAACGTGGACACCATCGCGGGCATCGTGCGTAAGCACCTCCCGGAAGCGATTCACCACTTCCCAGAAGAGTACATCACCGATCGTTCTCAGCGCTTTATGGCGTCTGAAATCATCCGTGAAAAGCTGATGCGTTTCCTGGGTGCTGAACTGCCGTACTCTGTGACGGTGGAGATCGAGCGTTTCCAGAGCAACGAGCGTGGCGGCTACGACATCAACGGCCTGATCCTCGTTGAGCGTGAAGGGCAGAAGAAGATGGTGATCGGCAACAAAGGCGCCAAGATCAAAACCATCGGCATTGAAGCCCGTAAGGACATGCAGGAGATGTTCGAAGCGCCGGTTCACCTCGAACTGTGGGTGAAAGTGAAATCTGGCTGGGCCGATGATGAGCGTGCTCTGCGCAGCCTCGGTTACGGCGAAGACCAGTAACTCAAGACGACGAGCATATGGATGGATGGCAGCGCGCCTTTGTCCTGCATAGTCGTCCCTGGAGCGAAACCAGCCTGATGCTGGACGTCTTCACGGAAGAGTCGGGCCGCGTGCGCCTTGTTGCGAAAGGCGCACGTTCCAAACGTTCTAACCTGAAAGGTGCCTTACAGCCTTTCACGCCGCTGCTGGTACGTTTTGGTGGGCGAGGGGAAGTTAAAACCCTGCGCAGCGCCGAAGCCGTCTCCCTGGCGCTTCCTCTCTCGGGCATCACGCTCTACAGCGGCCTGTATGTCAATGAACTCATCTCACGCGTTCTTGAACATGAGACGCGCTTCTCTGAACTTTTCTTTGATTATCTGCACTGTATCCAGGCGCTGGCTGGCGCAACCGGCACGCCCGAGCCTGCGCTGCGGCGTTTTGAACTGGCGCTGCTGGGCCACCTTGGGTACGGGGTCGATTTTCTGCACTGTGCGGGCAGCGGTGACGAAGTGGAAGACACCATGACCTACCGCTACCGCGAAGAAAAGGGCTTTATTGCCAGCATCGTGATCGACAATAGCACCTTTACCGGGCGCCAGCTCCGGGCGCTGTATGAGCGCGAGTTTCCCGATCAGGATACCCTGCGCGCAGCAAAACGCTTTACCCGGATTGCCCTCAAGCCGTATCTTGGCGGCAAGCCCTTAAAGAGCCGCGAATTATTCAGGCAGTTTGTGCCGAAACGTTAGACTACAGAATCGAAAAGAAAACCGAGGATTGTCATGGCTGAATTACTGTTAGGCGTCAACATCGATCACATCGCCACGCTGCGTAATGCGCGCGGCACGGCGTATCCCGATCCGGTTCAGGCGGCGTTTATCGCTGAACAGGCTGGCGCCGACGGCATTACCGTTCATCTGCGTGAAGACCGTCGCCACATCACCGACCGCGACGTGCGCATTCTGCGCCAGACGCTGGATACCCGTATGAATCTGGAGATGGCGGTCACCGAAGAGATGCTGGCGATTGCCTGTGAGACTCAGCCGCACTTCTGCTGCCTGGTGCCGGAAAAACGCCAGGAAGTGACGACCGAAGGCGGTCTGGATGTGGCCGGTCAGCTCGACAAAATGCGCGATGCCTGCAAGCGCCTGGCGGATGCCGGTATCCTGGTTTCGCTGTTTATTGATGCCGATTTCACCCAGATTAAAGCGGCAGCCGACGTGGGCGCGCCGTATATCGAAATTCACACCGGCTGCTATGCCGATGCCAAAAATGATGAAGAGCAGGCGAAAGAGCTGGAGCGTATTGCTAAAGCGGCCACCTACGCGGCGAGCCTGGGTCTGAAGGTCAATGCCGGTCACGGCCTGACCTACCATAACGTGAAGCCCATTGCCGCCATCCCGGAAATGCACGAGCTGAACATCGGTCACGCGATCATTGGCCGTGCGGTGATGAGCGGCCTGAAAGAGGCCGTCTCAGAAATGAAACGCCTGATGCAGGAAGCGCGTCAGTAATGGCCATTCTGGGCTTAGGCACTGATATCGTTGAAATAGCCCGCATTGAAGCGGTGATCGCCCGCAGCGGCGATCGCCTCGCAAGACGCGTGCTGAGCGATAACGAATGGGCCATCTGGGAAGCGCATCAGCAGCCTGTGCGTTTCCTGGCGAAGCGCTTTGCGGTAAAAGAGGCGGCCGCCAAAGCTTTCGGAACCGGCATTCGTAACGGTCTGGCGTTCAACCAGTTTGAAGTGTTTAACGATGAGCTGGGTAAGCCAAGCCTGCGCTTATGGGGCGAGGCGCAAAAGCTGGCCGAGAAGCTGGGCGTGAATCACGTGCACGTGACGATCGCCGATGAGCGCCACTATGCCAGCGCAACGGTGATCATCGAAAGTTAAAGTTTGTCCGCGTGGTGCATCAGGACAAACTTATCCCATAGCTGCTCTTCGCTCTCGACGTGTGCCGGATCCTTCAGGATGGTATTGGGGATCGGGCACACTTTCTGACAGGTCGGCGTTTCATAGTGGCCGATGCATTCGGTGCAGCGGTCGCTGTTAATCTCATAAATGCTGTCGCCCATAGAAATGGCCTGGTTCGGGCATTCGGGCTCGCACATATCGCAATTAATGCATTTTTTGGTAATTAACAGCGCCATCAGGAAATTCTCAGAAACAACACAAACTGGGCGGGCATTATACGCGTCAAACCAGTTTCTTTACCAGTTCTTCGCTGTGGCGAATGCGCTCGGGCGCACGCTCCAGATCCTGCTGCACCAGCGCCATAAACAGCAGGTCCGTCAGCATCATTTGTGCGCTGGTGGACGAGATAGCCGCGCTGCGCGTGGCCTGCTCCTCGGCAATGGTATATAAACAGCGCGTGGCTCGCTGCTGCAGGGCATTCGGCGTAAAACCGGTGATCGCCAGAATTTTACCGCCGACGCGCAGCACTTCATCGGTGGCCATGTTGATCTCGCGGCGCTCGCCGGAATAGGAGATCGCCAGCAGCAGATCGTCAGGATCCATCGCCTGTACGGTCGCCAGCAGGGCGTGCATATCCTGCTCGACGATGGCGTTAAGGCCAATTTTTGTCAGCTTCCAGCCAAAGTTACGCGCCACAAGTCCGGACGCGCC
Source organism: Enterobacter quasiroggenkampii (assembly GCF_043972695.1). Lineage (NCBI taxonomy): Bacteria > Pseudomonadati > Pseudomonadota > Gammaproteobacteria > Enterobacterales > Enterobacteriaceae > Enterobacter > Enterobacter quasiroggenkampii. The sequence goes on along the minus strand of NZ_CP143745.1, from coordinate 4,133,449 downwards.
GATGCCGGTCAGAATGATTCGCCGCGCGCCGCGCAGCATCGCCACGCTCTCCAGCAGCTTCTCTTCCGTATTCACATCAAGCGTCGCATGCATGGCCGCCACGTTCTCTTTGATCAGCTTTTCGCCGACCAGCCGCATCGGATCGTCTCCGCGGATCTGATTATGCACCGGCATGGACTGCGGATTGGGGTTACTGACCAGCGCTTCACTGATCGCCAGCTTGAGGGCGGGGAATCCCTTAAAGCCAATCTTCTGCGCAAATTTCACCACGCTGGACTGGCTCACGCCGGCTTCACTCGCCAACTGCTGCGAACTGAGATGGCGCGCGTGATCGGGTTGAGAAAGCAGAAAATCCGCCAGCTTCTTGTCGCTTTGGGCAAAGCCTGCGTAGCGCTGGCGAATGCGAATTAAACAGTTCATACGGTCTCCTGGCGAAAATGTGATTATCTGCGCAAATACGGATTTTGCTCGCCTGAATGAATTTTATATTCCATTATAGTGTGATTATTATGAATTAAAAATTCTTGAGGTACAAAAATGAATCTTGGCTCACTTGTTTCTGAAACGCGTAACCCGCAAACCATGGATCTGGATGCGCTCTCCACCCTGGAGCTGGTTAACCGCTTTAATCAACAGGATACGCTGGTCGCGCAGGCAGTGAAAGAGACATTACCTGAGGTGGCGAAAGCGGTGGATGCGGCGGCGGAAGCCCTCAAGGCCGGTGGACGCATTATTTACATGGGGGCGGGGACCAGCGGGCGTCTTGGGGTCCTTGACGCGTCAGAATGTCCGCCAACCTTTGGGGTGCCGCATGGTCTGGTGGTTGGGCTGATTGCCGGTGGACCCGGTGCGCTGCTGAAAGCCGTTGAAGGGGCGGAAGATAACAAACAGCTGGGCGAGGATGACCTGAAGGCGCTGAATTTGACGGCGAAGGATCTGGTGGTCGGGCTGGCGGCATCCGGGCGCACGCCGTACGTGATTGGCGGGCTGGAATACGCTAACCAGACCGGCTGCACGACGGTTGCCATCTCCTGTAACCCAGGCTCACCGATTGCACAGGTGGCCGCTATCGCTATCTCTCCGGTGGTTGGGCCGGAAGCGCTCACAGGCTCCACGCGCCTGAAATCCGGGACCGCGCAAAAGCTGGTGCTCAATATGATCTCCACCGGCGCGATGGTGAAGTTCGGCAAGGTGTATCAGAACCTGATGGTGGATATGCAGGCCACCAACGTCAAGCTGGTGGACAGAGCCTGCCGCATGGTGATGGAGGCGACGGGCGCAGGCCGTGAAGAGGCGGAAGCGGTGCTCAAACAGACCGATCACGATGTTAAGCCTGCCATTCTGATGATCTTAAGCGGGCTGGATGCGGCGAGCGCGAGAGCCAAACTCGATGCGCATAACGGCTTCTTACGGGCGGCATTAGAAAACTAACAGAGGCGTGTATGGACAAAACAGCAGCGCTCGCCAGCGGTATCCTGCAGGGGATCGGTGGGGAAAAAAATATTCAGCGTCTCGAAAACTGCATGACGCGGGTACGCGTCGAGGTGCATAACGACGACCAGCTTGACGTGCCACGTCTGAAGCAACTTTCCGGCGTCAGCGGCTACGTGAAACAGGGTCAGCAGCATCAGCTGATCGTCGGCCCGGGGAAAGCGGCGCAGGTTGTCGATGCCATGCGGGCGCTGATGGGCGTTAGCGCGAGCGTGTCGATTGACGATGCTGAGCGCACCAAAGCGCAGGTGAAGGCCAAATATAAAGCCCCGATGAGCGACGCGCTGCGACAGCTGGCTAACGTCTTCATTCCGCTGATCCCGGCGTTTATTGCTTCGGGCCTGATCACCGGGATCATCAATATCCTCAAGCGACCGGATATTGTGGGGGATTTCGCCACGCAGTATCCGAACCTGCTGGGGATTCTCGGGATCTTCGGCAGCGCGGTGTTCGCCATCATGAACATTCTGGTCGGGGTCAATACTGCGAAGGTGTTTGGCGGATCGCTGGCGATGGGCGGCGTGATGGCGGGCATCTTGTCCAGCCCGCAGCTGGCGCAGATCACGCTGTTTGGTGAGGCGCTCCAGCCCGGCCGCGGCGGGGTGATTGCGGTGCTGCTGGTGGTCATCCTGATGTGCTGGATTGAGAAAAGGCTGCGCGCGGTTCTGCCAGGCTCGATTGAGCTGATTCTCAACCCGCTGCTGACTACGCTGATTACCGGTAGCGTAGCGATTGTCGCCCTCCAGCCGTTAGGCGGGTGGATCTCTGAAGCCATCGCCCACGGTGCGTCGCTGGCGATTGACCGTGGCGGCCTGTTAGTGGGCGCGGTGCTGTCGGGTACTTTCCTGCCGCTGGTGCTGACCGGCCTGCATCAGGGGCTGGTACCGATCCACGTCGAGCTGGTGCAGGCGCATGGCTATAATGCGCTGCTGCCTATCCTGTCGATGGCGGGGGTAGGGCAGGTCGGCGCGGCAATTGCGGTACTGATGAAAACCCGCAACGCGCGTCTGAAAAAGGTGATTAAAGGCGCACTCCCGGTCGGCCTGCTCGGTATTGGCGAGCCGCTGATTTTTGGCGTCACACTGCCGCTGGGTAAACCGTTCCTCGCGGCCTGTCTGGGCGGCGCGGTAGGCGGGGCGCTGATCAGCTACTGGAAGGTCGCAACCGTTATTACCTTTGGCATTTCGGGTTTACCGCTGGCATTAACCATCGTGACCGGAAAAGTGATGCTCTATCTGTTAGGCTATTTAGTAGCGGTGATCGCCGGGTTCCTGTTTACCTGGCTATTAGGATTCAACGACCCAGAGGAGTAAGGTTTGGCAAATCACGCGCGTCGCGTTGTCTTTTTCGACCTGGATGGCACGCTGCATCAGCAGGATATGTTTGGTACGTTTATGCGTTACCTGCTGCGGCGTCTACCTCTGAATGCGCTGCTCGTGCTACCGCTCTTACCGGCGATCGGTATCGCGCTGCTGGTGAAAGGCCGTGCGGCGCGATGGCCGATGAGCCTGCTGCTGTGGGGATGTACGTTTGGGCACAGCGAAGCGCGGCTTAAACAGCTGGAGCAGGATTTTGCGCACTGGTTTCGCGGCCACGTCGCCGCCTTTCCGGTGGTGCAGGCGCGCCTGACCGGCTATCTCGATGCGAATGATGCGGACATCTGGCTGATTACCGGCTCCCCGCAGACGCTGGTGGAGCAAGTTTATTTTGATACCCCCTGGCTTCCGCGCGTGAATCTTATTGCCACGCAAATTGCCCGCGGCTACGGCGGTTGGGTGCTGACGATGCGCTGCCTGGGGCATGAAAAAGTGGTCCAGCTGGAGAAACGCATCGGTACGCCGCTGCGCCTGTACAGCGGCTACAGCGACAGTAAACAGGACAACCCGCTGCTCTATTTTTGCCAGCACCGCTGGCGCGTTACGCCATCAGGTGAACTCCAGCAACTCGAATAGTCTTATCCATAATCGGCGTGTATAATGCGCCCCGCTTTTCGACTGGAGTATCAACCGTTGTCCAACCCTGAACTCGACCATGAATACTGGATGCGCCATGCGCTGACGCTGGCTCAGCGTGCCTGGGACGAGGGCGAAGTGCCCGTGGGCGCCGTGCTGGTCCACAATAACCAGGTGATTGGTGAAGGATGGAACCGCCCCATTGGTCGCCACGATCCTACCGCGCACGCCGAAATCATGGCGCTTCGTCAGGGCGGTCTGGTGCTGCAAAACTATCGCCTGCTTGATACCACGCTGTATGTGACGCTTGAGCCATGCGTGATGTGTTCCGGGGCGATGGTGCACAGCCGGATCGGGACTCTGGTCTTTGGGGCGCGGGATGAAAAAACCGGCGCGGCCGGTTCACTGATGGACGTGCTGGGTCACCCGGGGATGAACCACCAGGTGAAGACTATCGGCGGGGTGCTTGCACCAGAGTGTTCGGGGCTATTAAGCGATTTCTTTCGAATGCGCCGTCAGCAGAAAAAGCAGCAAAAGGCAGAATTGAAGCCGTCGGACGATTAAGCTCGTCCGGCGCCACGACAGGGTAGCTTTGGGCCAGCTGTTTGGCCTCTGTCGCCTCTTTCTCTTTCTCCAGCAGATACCCGACCAGGCTAATCTGATATTTACGGATATTTTCCACGTAGGCGTAGGCTTCATGCCCGCGCGCGTAGCCGTACGTCAGCTTGTTATACCATGGCTTCTGGCTCAGCAGCGGCAGCCGCTGCTTTACGTCTGACCAGCTGTCCGGGTTGCCTTTTGTTTTTGCCGTCAGCGCTCGCGCATCCAGCATATGCGCATAGCCCATATTGTAGGCCGCCAGCGCGAACCAGACCCGCTCCTCTTCCGGCACCGTTTCCGGGACTTTGGCCATCATATCCTGCAGGTAGCGCGCGCCGCCGCTGATGCTCTGTTCCGCATCGGTACGGTCATTGACGCCCAGGCTCAGCGCGGTATTTTTGGTTAACATCATCAAACCACGTACGCCAGTCGGAGACGTTGCCTGGGTATCCCAGTGGGATTCCTGATACGAAATAGCCGCCAGCAGTTTCCAGTCAATTTCCTGGGCGTATTTTTCGAACAGCGGCTGCAGGTCTGGCAGGACGCTGTCTACCGCACGCAGGAAGCTGCGGGTGTCAACGTAGTCAAAGTCATCACCATGCCCGAGGTACTTCTCCTCCAGGCGCGCCAGCGTACCGTCTTCATTCATGGTGTTGAAGAAATCGAGCATCGCGGCAGAGAGGGTCTGATCGTCATCGAGCTGAGTAAACCAGGTCACAGGCTGCTCGTCGGTGACGTCCAGCGCCACGGCGATTTCAGGATGCACCCGCTGGAACAGGCTGATCGCGACCGAATCGGCGATGGTGTAGGGGACTTTCTGATCTTTTACCTGCTCCAGCAGCTCCGTCGTGCCGAGTTTCGCATCCACTGTCCAGCTCAGGTCCGGATATTTCTTCTCCTTGAGCTCACGCAGATCGTCAATTACCACGTGACCGGGGGCAATCGTCAGCTGCCGATCGTTAATCGAGGCCAGCGAGCGCGGGCGCAGGCTCCCGACGCGATAAACCAGCTGCTGCGAAACGGAGTAGTAGGTCGGGCCTGGCTGGTAGTTTTTGCTGCGCTCGCTGTTATACACCAGCCCGGCGGCAAGCATATCGGCATCGTCGTTATCGAGGTCATCAAACAGCTGGTTGATATTCTGACGGACGGTGATTTTTAGCTTCACGCCAAGATAATCGGCGAACTGTTGTGCCAGTTCATAATCCAGACCAATGATTTTGCCGTTGATGTCGCTGTAAATCAGCGGAGAGTTAAGGGTACTGACGCGCAATTCCCCCCGCTCCTGAATGGCGGCGATACGGTTTTCGGCTTTGCCGATCCAGGGGAGGGAAGGCCAGAGGGCCACTGCCAGCAGCAACGTTACAATGCCGATGAGCAGATAATTAATCTTTAATTTTTTCAATTAGTTAATTCTCTGCGACGCCGGTTGCCTCAGTCTGCTGTAGCCATGTTAACAATAAGGTTTGCCATTGAATGAGCGGCATTTTGCGTAAACTTGCGCCACTTGGCAACCAATTAGAGAGACAGGTCACATCTATTGTTAAATCTCTTCGTCAATTTTATTTCGACGCAAACGGTTTCGTCGGCGCTCAGGATTCTCTATAATGACGCCCGTTTTCCCCCCTTGCGCACACTGTAAGCGCCCCGGCGCTTCGAAGACGAGAGACTTATGATGGAAATTCTGCGTGGTTCGCCTGCACTGTCTGCCTTCCGTATTACCAAACTGCTGGCACGTTTTCAGGCGGCCGACCTTCCGGTAAGCAATATTTACGCTGAGTATGTCCATTTTGCTGACCTGAATGCCCCCCTGAATGCAGAGGAGCGCGTACAGCTGGAACGCCTGCTCAAGTATGGCCCAAGCCTCAGCAGCCATACGCCAACCGGCAAACTGATCCTTGCGACGCCGCGTCCGGGCACCATCTCCCCCTGGTCTTCCAAAGCCACCGACATCGCCCACAACTGTGGCCTGAGCCAGATTAACCGTCTGGAGCGCGGCGTGGCGTACTACGTGGAAGCCTCTACCCTGAGCGACGCGCAGTGGCAGGCGGTTGCGGCTGAACTGCACGACCGCATGATGGAGAGCGTGTTTGCCTCTCTCGATGACGCGCAGAAGCTTTTCTCCCACCATCAGCCTGCGCCGGTACAGAGCGTGGACCTGCTGGGGCAGGGCCGTCAGGCACTGATTGACGCCAACCTGCGTCTCGGCCTGGCGCTGGCAGAAGACGAAATCGACTACCTGCAAGATGCGTTCGTTAAGCTCAACCGTAACCCGAACGACATCGAACTCTATATGTTCGCGCAGGCGAACTCTGAGCACTGCCGTCACAAGATTTTCAATGCCGACTGGATTATTGACGGCGAACAGCAGCCAAAGTCGCTGTTCAAAATGATCAAAAACACCATGGAGCAAACCCCTGACCACGTGCTGTCTGCCTATAAAGACAACGCCGCGGTGATGGAAGGTTCCGAGGTGGGCCGCTTCTTCGCCGATCGCGAAGCAGGGCGCTATGACTTCCATCAGGAGCCCGCGCATATCCTGATGAAGGTTGAAACCCACAACCACCCGACCGCGATCTCCCCGTGGCCGGGTGCGGCGACCGGCTCCGGCGGTGAAATCCGTGACGAAGGGGCGACCGGTCGTGGTGCAAAACCCAAAGCGGGTCTGGTCGGTTTCTCCGTCTCCAACCTGCGTATCCCGGGCTTTGAACAGCCGTGGGAAGAAGATTTCGGCAAGCCAGAGCGCATTGTGACCGCGCTGGATATCATGACCGAAGGCCCGCTGGGCGGCGCGGCGTTTAACAACGAATTTGGTCGTCCGGCGCTGAACGGTTACTTCCGTACTTATGAAGAGAAAGTGGACAGCCACAACGGCGAAGAGCTGCGCGGCTACCACAAACCGATCATGCTGGCGGGCGGGATCGGCAACATCCGTGCCGATCACGTGCAGAAAGGCGAGATCGTCGTCGGCGCGAAGCTGATCGTGCTCGGCGGCCCGGCGATGAACATCGGTCTGGGCGGCGGTGCGGCCTCTTCGATGGCCTCCGGCCAGTCTGATGCGGATCTCGACTTCGCGTCCGTGCAGCGTGACAACCCTGAGATGGAGCGTCGCTGCCAGGAAGTGATCGACCGCTGCTGGCAGCTGGGCGATGCTAACCCGATCCTCTTTATCCACGACGTGGGCGCGGGCGGTCTGTCCAACGCCATGCCGGAGCTGGTGAGCGACGGCGGTCGCGGTGGCCGTTTCAACCTGCGCGATATCCTGAGCGATGAGCCGGGCATGAGCCCACTGGAAATCTGGTGTAACGAATCCCAGGAGCGCTACGTGCTGGCCGTTGCGGCGGATCAGCTGCCGCTGTTTGACGAGCTGTGCCGCCGCGAGCGCGCGCCGTATGCCGTCATCGGTGAAGCGACCGAAGAGCAGCACCTGACTCTGAGCGACACCCATTTCGACAACCAGCCGATCGATCTGCCGCTCGACGTTCTGCTCGGTAAAACGCCGAAGATGACCCGCGACGTGCAGACCCGTAAAGCGGCGGGCAAAGCGCTGGATCGCCAGGGCATTACCGTAGCTGAAGCCGTTAATCGCGTGCTGCACCTGCCAGCTGTCGCGGAGAAAACCTTCCTGGTGACCATCGGCGACCGTACCGTGACCGGTATGGTATCCCGCGATCAGATGGTTGGCCCGTGGCAGATCCCGGTGGCAAACTGCGCCGTGACCACCGCGAGCCTCGACAGCTATTACGGCGAAGCGATGGCGCTGGGCGAACGCACCCCGGTCGCGCTGCTGGACTTCGCGGCCTCTGCCCGTCTGGCGGTCGGTGAAGCGCTGACCAACATCGCCGCCACGCAGATTGGCGACATCAAACGTATCAAGCTCTCCGCAAACTGGATGGCCGCTGCCGGTCACCCTGGCGAAGACGCGGGCCTGTATGAAGCCGTGAAGGCGGTGGGCGAAGAGCTGTGTCCTGCGCTGGGCCTGACCATTCCGGTGGGCAAAGACTCCATGTCGATGAAAACCCGCTGGCAGGAAGGTAACGAGCAGCGCGAGATGACCTCCCCGCTGTCGCTGGTGATCACCGCGTTTGCCCGCGTGGAAGACGTGCGTCACACCGTTACGCCACAGCTGGCGACCGAAGATAACGCCCTGCTGTTGATTGACCTGGGTAAAGGCCACAACGCGCTGGGCGCCACCGCGCTGGCGCAGGTTTACCGTCAGCTTGGCGATAAGCCAGCCGACGTGCGCGACGTGGCGCAGCTGAAAGGCTTCTACGACGCCATCCAGGCGCTGGTGGCGCAGCGTAAGCTGCTGGCCTACCACGACCGTTCCGACGGCGGCCTGCTGGTAACCCTGGCAGAGATGGCCTTCACCGGCCACTGCGGGGTTGAAGCCAACATCGCTACGCTGGGTGAAGATCGTCTGGCGGCGCTGTTTAACGAAGAGCTGGGCGCCGTGATTCAGGTGCGTGCGGCAGATCGCGACGCGGTTGAAGCGATTCTGGCGCAGCACGGTCTGGCAGACTGCGTGCACTATCTGGGTAAAGCCGTTCAGGGCGATCGCTTCGTCATTGAAGCTGACGGTCACGCCGTGTTCAGCGAAAGCCGCACCACGCTGCGCATGTGGTGGGCGGAAACCACCTGGCAGATGCAGCGCCTGCGTGATAACCCGGAATGTGCCGATCAGGAGCACAACGCGAAGGCCAATGACCAGGATCCAGGCCTGAACGTGAAGCTCTCCTTCGACATCAACGAAGACATCGCCGCGCCGTACATTGCGACCGGTGCGCGTCCGAAAGTGGCCGTGCTGCGCGAGCAGGGCGTTAACTCCCACGTTGAGATGGCTGCCGCCTTCCACCGCGCGGGCTTTGACGCTATCGACGTTCACATGAGCGACCTGCTGGCCGGACGTACCGGTCTGAAAGATTTCCAGGCGCTGGTGGCGTGCGGTGGTTTCTCCTACGGTGACGTGCTGGGTGCGGGCGAGGGCTGGGCGAAATCTATCCTCTTCAACAGCCTCGTGCGCGACGAGTTCGAAACCTTCTTCCATCGTCCGCAGACCCTGGCGCTGGGCGTGTGTAACGGCTGCCAGATGATGTCTAACCTGCGCGAGCTGATCCCGGGCAGCGAAGCCTGGCCGCGCTTTGTGCGTAACCAGTCTGACCGCTTTGAAGCGCGCTTCAGCCTGGTGGAAGTGACCCAGAGCCCGTCTCTGCTGCTGCAGGGAATGGTCGGTTCACAGATGCCAATCGCGGTGTCCCACGGCGAAGGTCAGGTCGAAGTGCGTGATGCCGCGCATCTGGCTCAGCTGGAGAGCAAAGGTCTGGTAGCGCTGCGCTTTGTCGATAACTTCGGCAAGGTCACGGAAACCTACCCGGCCAACCCGAACGGTTCGGTGAACGGTATTACCGCGGTAACCAGCGAAAGCGGTCGTGCAACCATCATGATGCCGCACCCGGAACGCGTGTTCCGCACCGTGAGCAACTCCTGGCACCCGGAAAACTGGGGCGAGGACAGCCCGTGGATGCGTATCTTCCGCAACGCGCGTAAGCAGCTGGGTTAAGTTTTAGCGTCCTGACTGTAGGCCCGGTAAGCGCGAGCGCCACCGGGCTTTTTTGTCTCTGTCGCAAAATCGCGACAACACTTTAGTTTGGGTGTCTCCAAAAGGAGACATTTAACTTATTGATTTATATGCAGCAGGAAAGGTTTCCGCTAAGGTGTTGCTAAACAGCGACACTTAGCCTGAAAATCATTCAACCGATAACGAACGGGTTAAACGAGTAAAAATCATATATTTCAAGGTGTTAATTTTTTGTTTTGCATTCTGGCACGAGTGTTGCATAATATTAACCAGTGGCTCATTCACCTTCTTATGTCAGCCCCTTCGGGACGTGCTACATAAACTTCGAATGACGCACAAAAAGGTGCCTGCCGTCCAACTACTGATCATAGCGATGCTTTATCAGGCCAGGGCGAAACGTCGAGTTAGGCACCGCCTCATTCCATGACAAAGCCGGGTTTTTACCCGGCTTTGTTGTATCTGAAGGGCAGACTCAGTTACGCTCTGCGTAAACCCCATTAAGAGAGTAATGCGTTGAAACGCTGGCCCGTTTTTCCCCGCTCCCTGCGACAGCTCGTCATGATGGCCTTTCTGCTGATCCTGCTGCCGTTGCTGATCCTTGCCTGGCAGGCGTGGCAAAGCCTGAACGCGCTGAGCGCGCAGGCGGCATTAACCAACCGCACGACGCTCATTGACGCCCGGCGCAGTGAGGCCATGACCAACGCCGCCCTGGAGATGGAGCGCAGCTATCGTCAGTACTGCGTGCTTGACGATCGCACGCTGGAAAAGGTGTACCAGAGTCAGCGCAAGCGCTACAGCGAAATGCTGGATGCCCACGCCGGCGTATTGCCTGACGACAAGCTGTATCAGGCGTTACGTCAGGATCTGAACGATCTCGCACAGCTGCAGTGCCAAAATAGTGGACCCGATGCCGCCGCCGCCGCGCGCCTGGAAGCCTTCGCCAACGCGAACACCGAGATGGTGCAGTCAACGCGCACGGTGATTTTCTCGCGCGGCCAGCAGCTTCAGCAGGAGATCGCCGAGCGCGGCCAGTTCTTCGGCTGGCAGGCGCTGGTGCTGTTCCTCGTGAGCCTCGGGCTGGTTCTGCTCTTTACCCGCATGATCATCGGCCCGGTGAAGGGCATTCAGCGGATGATCAACCGCCTGGGGGAGGGGAAATCACTCGGAGATACGGTCGCCTTTAAAGGTCCCCGCGAGCTGCGATCCGTAGGCCAGCGCATTATCTGGCTGTCCGAGCGCCTGGCGTGGCTTGAATCACAGCGTCATCAGTTCCTGCGCCATATCTCCCATGAGCTTAAAACGCCGCTCGCCAGCATGCGCGAAGGGACGGAACTGCTGGCGGACGAAGTGGCAGGGCCGCTTACGCCCGAACAGAAAGAAATTGTCGAGATCCTGGATAACAGCAGCCGCAATCTGCAGAAGCTGATTGAGCAACTGCTGGATTACAACCGCAAGCTGGCTGACGGGGCGGTTGTACTGGAAAACGTCGACATTGAACCGCTGGTGGATATGGTGATCTCCGCCCATAGCTTGCCAGCAAGAGCTAAAATGATGCATACCGGTGTAGAGCTGAATGCGCCGACCTGTCTCGCTGAACCCATGCTGCTAATGAGCGTGCTGGATAATCTTTATTCCAATGCGGTGCACTATGGTACTGAATCCGGTAACATTTATATCCGAAGCTATACGAAGGGTTTCCGGGTGTTTATAGACGTCGCTAACACCGGCACCCCGATCCCCGATGACGAAAAAACCATGATCTTCGAGCCCTTTTTCCAGGGGAGTCATCAGCGGAAAGGTGCGGTGAAAGGCAGTGGTCTGGGCTTAAGCATCGCCCGGGACTGCATACGACGCATGCAGGGTGAGCTAAACATTGCCACGGACGAACGTTCGGATGTTTGCTTCCGTATTGAACTGCCCCTGAGCCGGAAAAATCAATAAAATGAATCTATGTCTGGTGAGTATGTCACACGTCTTTTCCCGCGCCGTACGCGCGGTGTTTTCCCGCAGCACGCTTCGCCTGAGCCTGCCCTGTTTATTTCTGGCTGGGTGTGTTTCCCATGTGCCGCAAAGTGCGATTAGCGATAAACAAGAAGATAAATGGCCCGATAACCAGCTGGCCGATTTCCTCTCAACCCGCTGTGACGACATCTGGAACCTCTCAGGGCATGACGTCGAAAGTAACCCGCTGTTCTGGCTGCGCGGGATAGACTGCTCCCAGCGTCTGGCGCCGGTTGATGCCCGCGCGAAAGCGGCGATGCTGGATGATGATACCTGGCAGGACGCGTTCAAGCGTGGGATTTTGCTGGCGGATGCGAAAATCACTCCCGTCGAACGCCGCGCCAACGTGACCCGACTGGACACGTTTGTAGTCAATCTTCCGGTACAGATCCGCCCGGTATACCAGCTCTGGCGCGAGGGACAGACGCTACAGCTTCAGCTTTCTGAAGAGCGCTCCCGCTACAGCAAGCTGCAACAGTCAACCGATAGCGAGCTTGATACGCTGCGCCAACAGCAGCAACATTTACGTACGCAGCTGGATACCACAACGCGTAAGCTGGAGAACCTGACCGATATCGAAAGACAGCTCTCGTCGCGTAAATATCAGCCGGGGAGTTCATCCGCTGCGCCGGACAGCGATACGCCGAAACAAGAGGATGTGAAGCATGACGAGCCGTAAACCAGCCCATCTCTTACTGGTGGATGACGATCCCGGTCTGTTAAAGCTGCTGGGGATGCGTCTGGTGAGTGAAGGCTACAGCGTCGTGACCGCGGAAAGCGGGCTGGAGGGGCTGAAAATTCTCAGCCGCGAGAAAATCGATCTGGTGATAAGCGACCTGCGGATGGATGAAATGGACGGCCTGCAGCTGTTTGCGGAGATCCAGAAGCAGCAGCCGGGGATGCCCGTGATTATCCTGACCGCGCACGGGTCGATCCCGGATGCGGTTGCCGCGACGCAGCAGGGGGTATTCAGTTTCCTGACCAAGCCGGTGGACAAAGACGCGATGTATAAGGCTATCGACAGCGCGCTGGAACATGCCGCTCCGGCGGGGGATGAAGCGTGGCGGGAGCCTATCGTCACCCGCAGTCCCGTGATGCTGCGCCTGCTTGAACAGGCGAGGATGGTGGCGCAGTCTGACGTCAGCGTGCTCATCAACGGCCAGAGCGGAACCGGAAAAGAGATCCTCGCGCAGGCGATTCATAACGCCAGCCCGCGCAGCAAGAACGCCTTTATTGCGATTAACTGCGGCGCGCTCCCGGAGCAGCTGCTTGAATCCGAACTGTTTGGTCATGCCCGCGGCGCATTCACCGGCGCGGTAAGCAGCCGTGAAGGGCTGTTCCAGGCGGCGGAAGGCGGCACGCTGTTCCTGGACGAGATTGGCGACATGCCCGCGCCGCTGCAGGTCAAGCTGCTGCGCGTGCTGCAGGAGCGCAAAGTGCGCCCGCTGGGCAGCAACCGCGATATCGATATTAACGTGCGAATTATCTCCGCTACCCACCGCGATCTGCCAAAAGTGATGGCCCGCAACGAGTTTCGCGAAGATCTCTACTACCGTCTGAACGTGGTCAACCTGAAGATCCCGGCGCTGGCCGAACGTGCGGAAGACATCCCGCTGCTGGCGAACCATCTTTTGCGTCAGGCGGCCGATCGTCATAAACCGTTCGTGCGCGCGTTTTCCACCGATGCGATGAAGCGGCTGATGGCCGCAAGCTGGCCGGGTAACGTGCGTCAGCTGGTCAACGTGATTGAGCAGTGCGTGGCGCTGACCTCCTCACCGGTCATCAGCGACGCGCTGGTGGAGCAGGCGCTGGAAGGGGAAAACACGGCGCTGCCGACGTTTGCCGAAGCGCGTAACCAGTTTGAGCTGAACTATCTGCGCAAGCTGCTGCAGATCACCAAAGGCAACGTGACCCACGCGGCGCGGATGGCCGGGCGCAACCGCACCGAGTTTTACAAGCTGCTCTCGCGTCACGAGCTGGAAGCGAACGATTTTAAAGAGTAGTACCGCAAAATTCGCCTGAATATGGTACTGTGAGCAATCGATTACGAGGCAGCTTACAGGCAAGAGTTTAAGGACCCACCATGAAAAAGATTGATGCGATTATTAAACCTTTCAAACTGGATGATGTGCGTGAAGCGCTGGCGGAAGTCGGCATCACCGGGATGACCGTGACGGAAGTGAAAGGTTTTGGTCGTCAGAAAGGTCACACCGAGCTTTACCGTGGCGCAGAATACATGGTCGACTTTCTGCCGAAAGTGAAAATTGAAATCGTGGTCAGCGACGATATCGTGGACACCTGCGTGGACACCATTATCCGCACGGCGCAAACCGGCAAAATTGGCGACGGTAAAATCTTCGTCTTTGACGTGGCGCGCGTCATCCGTATCCGTACCGGCGAAGAAGACGACGCCGCGATTTAACGTTCTTGCCGGGTGGCGCTGCGCTTACCCGGCCTACAAAACTCTTCGTAGGCCCGCGCAAGCGAAGCGCCGCCGGGCGATTACAGCACCTTATGCGGGCCGAAGCACTCGTAATGAATGCTGTCTTTGTTCACACCCAGCCCCACCAGCTGCTGCGCGGCATACTGCATAAACGCCACCGGTCCACAGACGTAGAACTGCATGTCCGGCGCGCTAAACGCCCCTTCCATCTGGCTTAAATTCATCAGACCTTCGCTGTCAAACCGTGCGGCTGCGCGATCTGCATCCGTCGGCAGGCGATACCAGGTGTGCGCGGTGAAACGCGGCAGGGAGGCCCCGAGCGTTTTCACCTCATCCGCAAAAGCGTGCACGTCGCCGTTTTCGGCGGCATGGAACCAGTTAACCTGTGCACCGTGGTGTGATTTTGCCAGCGTATCAAGCATCGCCAGCATCGGCGTCTGGCCGACGCCCGCAGAGATCAGCGTGACCGGCGTATGGGCTTCAACGGTCATAAAGAAGTCGCCCGCTGGCGCGGCCAGATGGACCACGTCGCCCACGTTCGCTTCGTTGTGCAGCCAGCTGGAAACCTGACCGCCGTCCTCACGCTTCACCGCAATGCGGTAGCCTTTACCGTTTGGCTTGCGGGTAAGAGAATACTGACGGATCTCCTGATGCGGGAAACCTTCAGGCTTCAGCCACACGCCCAGATACTGCCCTGGCTGGTAATCGGCCACCGGTTGACCGTCCACCGGCTCAAACTCGAAGCTGGTGATTAACGCACTGCGCGGCGTTTTCTCAACGATGCGGAACGCGCGCGTGCCTTCCCAGCCGCCGTTCTTACTGGCGTTTTCGCTGTAGATCTGCGCTTCACGGTTGATAAACACGTTTGCCAGCACTCCGTAGGCTTTACCCCACGCGTCCAGCACCTCCTGGCCCGGGCTGAACATTTCGTCGAGGGTTGCCAGCAGGTGACCACCCACGATGTCGTACTGCTCGGGTTGGATCTGGAAGCTGGTATGTTTCTGCGCGATTTTTTCCACCGCAGGCAGCAACGCTGGCAGGTTTTCAATATTACTGGCGTACGCCGCGATGGCGTTGAACAGCGCTTCACGCTGATCGCCGTTACGCTGGTTGCTCATGTTGAAAATCTCTTTGAGCTCCGGGTTGTGCGTGAACATGCGATCGTAGAAATGGGCGGTGAGTTTAGGGCCGGTTTGCACCAGCAGGGGAATGGTGGCTTTTACGGTAGCGATGGTTTGAGCGTCGAGCATGAGCGCGTCCTTTTGATGTCACTTTAATGATGTATTTTAAATGCATCTTATAAAAAATACCCCTGCGTTGTAAATGGTTCTTTGCAAGATGAAAAATATGCATCACAAACCTGAAAAGAAATCCGCTGGAAAGGGCGAGCGCTTTATTCCTCAAACCCTTGCGTGGCGGGAAGGAAAACGTTTGCGTAAAATCGTTTGTCAAGACCTGTTATCACACAACTAATCAGTTATACTGTTGCCCGTCGTCCAACAGGACTGCCTTTTCAGGCCAAAATTTACTTGTTAGCTGAGTCAGGAGATGCGGATGTTAAAGCGTGAAATGAACATTGCCGATTATGATGCCGAACTGTGGCAGGCTATGGAGCAGGAAAAAGTACGTCAGGAAGAGCACATCGAACTGATCGCCTCCGAAAACTACACCAGCCCGCGCGTTATGCAGGCGCAGGGTTCTCAGCTGACCAACAAATACGCTGAAGGTTACCCGGGCAAACGCTATTACGGCGGTTGCGAGTACGTTGATATCGTTGAGCAGCTGGCTATCGATCGTGCGAAAGAACTTTTTGGCGCTGACTATGCAAACGTCCAGCCGCACTCTGGCTCTCAGGCTAACTTCGCGGTCTACACCGCGCTGCTGCAGCCGGGCGATACCGTTCTGGGTATGAACCTGGCACAGGGCGGCCACCTGACTCACGGCTCCCCGGTTAACTTCTCCGGCAAACTGTACAACATCATCCCTTACGGTATTGATGAGTCCGGTAAAATTGACTACGAAGACATGGCGAAGCAGGCTAAAGAGCACAAACCGAAGATGATCATCGGTGGCTTCTCTGCTTACTCCGGTATCGTTGACTGGGCAAAAATGCGCGAAATCGCAGACAGCATCGGTGCTTACCTGTTCGTTGACATGGCGCACGTTGCGGGTCTGATCGCTGCAGGCGTTTACCCGAACCCGGTTCCACACGCTCACGTTGTGACCACCACCACCCACAAAACCCTGGCGGGTCCACGCGGTGGCCTGATCCTGGCGAAAGGCGGTGACGAAGAGCTGTACAAAAAACTGAACTCCGCGGTGTTCCCAAGCGCGCAGGGCGGCCCACTGATGCACGTTATTGCGGCAAAAGCGGTCGCGCTGAAAGAAGCGATGGAGCCAGAGTTCAAGGTTTACCAGCAGCAGGTTGCTAAGAACGCCAAAGCGATGGTGGAAGTGTTCCTGAACCGTGGCTACAAAGTGGTATCCGGCGGGACTGAAAACCACCTGTTACTGCTGGATCTGGTTGATAAGAACCTGACCGGTAAAGAAGCTGACGCAGCCCTGGGCCGCGCCAACATCACCGTGAACAAAAACAGCGTGCCAAACGATCCGAAGAGCCCGTTCGTGACGTCCGGTATCCGTATCGGTTCCCCGGCCGTGACTCGCCGCGGCTTCAAAGAAGCGGAAGTGAAAGAGCTGGCTGGCTGGATGTGTGACGTTCTGGACAACATCAATGACGAAGCCGTCATCGAGCGCGTCAAAGGTAAAGTTCTGGATATCTGCGCACGCTTCCCGGTTTACGCATAATTCCTCTGCTTTGCAGAAATAAAAAAAGGCCGCGCATGCGGCCTTTTTTTATGGCTTAACGCCGGTCCAGGGAGATGGCGCCAGGTCCGACAATCGCCAGCAAAATAAAGGCGCCAGCAATACTGATATTCTTGTAGAAGTTAATCATATTCGGTACGACCGCATCACCGGTCATATCCCAGTAATGATGCCCAATCACCGCCGTTCCGAGAGTGTAGAACACAAACAGTACCGCGAGAGGACGGGTGAAAAACCCCAGTACGATCAGAATAGCGGCAGGCACTTCCATGACTACCGCAATAATGGCCGCCAGCATGGGCATCGGCGTGCCCAGCGAGGTCATGTATTGTACGGTGCCGCTAAACCCCGTCAGTTTTGGATAACCAAAGATAATAAACAGCACGACAAGTGCGATGCGGCCAATGAGCAGCAGCAGGTGACGTGACTGGCCGAAATCGAGATAACGTAGTGAGTTCATGGCAGAAAAACCTCTGCAAGTGGAGTAATTTAAACGTAATACATATTTTCATTCCCTGCCATAAGCCAGACGATTGCGCAAGATGTTAAATTTTCGTTAATTTATAGCAGGCTATCTACTTGCTTAATTTTTATATTCTCGCCAGACTATGGCCTCGATTTCGGGAGGGATTCATGGTCTTGCATTCCACGCGCTGGCTGGCGCTCAGTTATTTCACCTATTTCTTTAGCTACGGCATTTTTCTGCCTTTCTGGAGCGTTTGGCTTAAGGGTATCGGCCTGACGCCCGAGACCATCGGCGTCCTGCTGGGAGCCGGGCTGGTGGCGCGTTTTCTCGGCAGCCTGCTGATCGCCCCGCGCGTCAGCGATCCCTCCTTACTGATCAAGGCTGTGCGTATTCTTGCTCTGTTGACCCTGGTCTTTGTGGCCTGCTTCTGGGTCAGCCACCAGTTTGCCTGGCTGATGGTGGTGATGGTCGGCTTTAACCTGTTCTTCTCACCGCTGGTGCCTTTAACGGATGCCCTGGCGAACACCTGGCAAAAGCAGATCACCATGGATTACGGTCGCGTGCGCCTGTGGGGCTCTATCGCCTTTGTGATTGGCTCGGCGCTGGTGGGCAAACTGGTCAGCCTGTACGATTACCGCGCCATTCTTGCCCTGTTGAGCATCGGTATTGCCTCGATGCTGCTGGGCATGCTGCTGCGACCATCGGTGATGCCGCAAGGGGAAAGCCGCCATCAGGAGAGTGCTGGCTGGCCCGCATGGCGGAGCCTGGTCGCACAGAGCTGGCGTTTTCTGGCGTGCGTGTGCCTCCTTCAGGGGGCACATGCGGCGTACTATGGTTTCAGCGCCATCTACTGGCAGGGGGCGGGATATTCTGCTTCCGCCGTGGGCTATCTGTGGTCGCTGGGCGTGGTGGCCGAAGTCATTATCTTTGCCCTGAGCAAAAAACTGTTCCGCCGCTTTGGCGCGCGTGACCTGCTGCTCCTTTCCGCCGTGTGCGGGGTGGCGCGCTGGGGGATTATGGGCTGGACGACCGATCTGCCGTGGCTGATTGTGGCGCAAATTCTTCACTGCGGCACCTTTACCGTGTGCCATCTGGCGGCCATGCGCTATATCGCTGCGCGCGAGGGCGGGGACGTGATTCGCCTGCAGGCCGTCTATTCGGCAGTGGCAATGGGGGGCAGTATCGCGATCATGACGGTCTTTGCAGGGTTCCTCTACCAGCATCTGGGGCATGGCGTGTTCTGGGTAATGGCTCTGGTGGCGCTACCGGCAATGTTTGTTCGACCGAAAGTGGCCGCACGCGCGTAACTATGATTCCAGCATGGCGCGAATATGTTCTTGCTGCTGCGCGTTCAATGTCTCAACGGCATGAATCAACGGCGGCGAGAACAGCGGCAGGGCCGTAGGGTAGGGGGTGATAACCAGCGCAGCTTCGCGCGGCGCTCCCTCTTTCTGAAAAGCCTGCAGCGTCAGATAGCGAATGTTGAGCGGCAGCAGCGTCAGCTCGCGAAGCTGCTGTTCGATCTGCTCCTCACTGGCTTTATCGTCTCCCGTCAGCAGGATCACCTGTTTTTCATGCAGGTCAGTCTCCTGCATCAGCCAGGCCCCAAAAATCACCGCCACGAGGCTCATCTCTTCATCGGAAAAACGTAGCCCAAATTCCGCCTCCAGCTCAAACAGCGCCTCTTTCGTCGTGCGTAACAGTCGGGGATAAAGGCGGTGGATCTCCTCCGGCAGGCTATTGTCGATGCCGATCTCAAACAGCGAACGGTCAAGCGCCTGAGCCAGATGGATATACAGCTGATCGGTCAGCCCTTGTTCATCGCTGAAGTTCATCCCGGTCTGCGAACGAAAGCGGGCCACCATGCGCACGATGGCCCGGCGCAGACGCTGATCCTGCTGGTGCTTATCAAGCACCGGATCGGGGGTGCGGAGCATCATAAACAGCAGCGCCAGAAACAGCTGTTCATCCCCGTGGGCACCCTGCGGGACGCGTCGTCTCCAGTGGCGCACGATCTCCTGCGCCGTAAAATACTCCCCTCTCGACTGGGTCCAGCTGCGCTGAACATGGGAAAACTGCGGCGTATTCCCGAGCTGGTGCTGAATAAGGCAGTATTGCAGATAGAGCTGTAAAAACTGGACGTCGCGGCATTCAAACTGGCGCTGGAGCTTGCGTGAGCAGAAACCGATCAGCGCCCGCAGGTTCGCATCGTCGTAAAGCGGGCGCGCGATGCCGTGTTGTTTAAGCGCGGTTTTTAATGCGGGGGTAAACTGGTGCGAGACGAACTGCGGGCAAAGCCGTAGCGCCCGGCGCAGCCAGTGCAGCAGGCATAAACGCTGATTCAGGGCTGTGCCTTCAATCCGGTAGCAGCCGTCGTGGTGCGTAACGATATCCAGCCGGTGATAGCGCTGGATTTCATCGCGCGTCTCGGCTATATCTTGCCGTGCCATCGCGTCGTCCACGCCGTTGGCAGCGATTATGCTCTGTGCGGTGACGGCAGCATCGGGCAGGTAAAGCATCAAAAGCACCTGGCAGCGGCGCTGCGAACTGGAAAGCACAGATGGAATTTCAAGCGTCGTCATCATCTGTCGGGTATCCAGTGTGAATGTTTGATAAGAATAGCTAAAGGATGAGCGCTGAAAAGCGCGCCGGCAGGCCTTTCATTCAGGATTGCTGGGGAACATCACAGAATTTTTGACGTGAGGAATTGATGCAAACAGTTAAACAATGTGCGATAGCGTTATTTTTGGCGGTTATCAGCTTAACTGCCAGCGCACACCCTCACAGCTTTATTGACCTTAAAACCGAGCTGGTCACCGACGGCACGCAATTGAGTGGCCTGAAAATGCGCTGGACGATGGATGAAATCACCTCGGCTGACCTGCTCTATGACGCGGGAAACGCGAAGCCCGGCGACGAGATCTGGAAAAAGTTGGCAGCGGAAGTAATGGCCAACGTGCTCGGCCAGCATTACTTCACCGAGTTCTGGCATAACGGCCAAAAGGTCAAATTTCTGAACCGACCAACGGAATACGGGATGACGCGTGAAGGGCACCAGGCGGTGCTGACGTTCGTGCTTCCGCTGGCGCATCCTCAGCCGCTGGCCGGGCAAACGTACACGTTTTCCACTTTTGATCCCACCTACTATGTTGATATGCGCTATGACAAAGACAGCGACGTACGACTGCCGGACGCGCTGCAAAAAAGCTGCAAAATTGGCGTTCATACCCCGAAGCCCAGCGAAGAGATGTTGAACTTTGCGGTCTCACTCGACAAGGACGATGCCCCACCCGAGGATATGGAATTGGGTAAACAGTTCGCACAGGAGGTGACGTTACAATGTCAGTGATCTCCTCTCCGGTTCGGAAACCTCGCCGCTGGCTGCATCTCTGGCCGCTGGCGCTCTTTTTGCTGTTAGCGGTTTGCGGCGCGCTGTGGCTGTGGCAGGCCTGG
The DNA here is from genome assembly GCF_043972695.1 of Enterobacter quasiroggenkampii. NCBI lineage: Bacteria > Pseudomonadati > Pseudomonadota > Gammaproteobacteria > Enterobacterales > Enterobacteriaceae > Enterobacter > Enterobacter quasiroggenkampii. Next base: position 4,112,642 of record NZ_CP143745.1, on the reverse strand, counting down.
CCGCAGGTCATGATGAAAAGCATTATCTGGCAGCGTGAGGTCAACCAGCAGATGAGCGGACTGCTGAAGGCGGTGGCGGAGAACCCGACCAAAGCGGGCGGATCCCTGCTGGCGTTCAGTTTTGTCTATGGCGTTCTGCACGCGCTAGGGCCGGGGCACGGCAAAATCGTGATTACGACCTGGCTCGCCACCCATCCGTCAAAGCTGAAATCGAGCATCGGCCTGACGCTGGCTTCCTCGCTGCTACAGGGCGGCGTGGCGATTGCGCTGGTCGTTGTTGTGCTTTCACTTTTGCAGCTTCCGGCGCGCCAGCTGCACATGAGCAGCTTCTGGCTGGAGAAAGGGAGCTATGCGCTGGTGGGCGTGCTGGGGCTGATCCTGTGCTGGCGGGCGCTGAAAAAACTGCGCGCGCTGCTGAAAAAGCCCATGTTCAAATCCTTTACGCCGCATCACGTTCATGATGAACACTGCGGCTGCGGACATCAGCATTTGCCCACGCAGGAACAATTACAGAACGGCGACGACTGGCGCGCGCGGCTAATGATTGTTCTCTCGATGGGGATGCGCCCGTGCTCGGGTGCCATCATGGTGCTGCTGTTCAGTAAGGTCATCGGCGTGTTCGGCTGGGGCATGCTGTCCGCGCTGGCGATGGCGGCTGGAACCTCTCTTACCATTTCGTCTTTAGCGCTGCTGGTACACAGCTTCCGTCAGCTGGCGGTCAAACTCAGCGGCAATAAAACGCCGGTGCTGTGGCGACAGATAGGGTGGACCACGCTTGCGCTGGCGGGTGGGGTGATTCTGCTGGTGGCTGCGGTGACGATGTGGATGAGTGCGGTACCGATGGGAAGGGGGTTGCGGCCTTTCTAGCGTACTGAGGGATTTTGTAGGCCCGGTAAGCGTAGCGCCACCGGGCTTAACAAACTGGATTAACGCTTCAGCGCATCGCTCAGTTCATCACGCATGTTGGCCAGCATGGCTTTAACAACGCGTGGGTTACCCGCAACGATGTTGCCGGTAGACATATAGTTATGGCCGCCGGTGAAGTCGCAAACAATGGCGCCTGCTTCACGCGCGATCAGCTCGCCCGCAGCAAAATCCCATGGCTTCAGTGAGAGTTCGAAGTAACCGTCAACGCGGCCGGTTGCCACGTAGGCCAGATCCAGCGCAGCAGAACCGGTGCGACGGAAGTCCGCGCATTCGGTGAACAGTTTGCCCAGGATATTCATATAGGTGGTCGCGTGCTGTTTCGCCTTGAACGGGAAACCGGTCGCCAGGATGGTGCCGTCCAGATCGCGTGCGTTGCTGCAGCGCAGACGGTAGCCGTTCAGCTGCGCGCCCTGACCGCGGGTCGCGGTGAACAGTTCGTTACGCATTGGATCGTACACAACGGCGACTTCAGTACGGCCTTTAATGCGTACTGCGATAGACACAGAGAAGTGTGGCAGGCGTTTGACGAAGTTGGTGGTGCCATCCAGTGGATCGATAACCCATTGAACATCCTGATCGGTACCTTCATGTTCACCGCTTTCTTCGGTGATGATGGTGTGCTGCGGGTAAGATTTGCGGATCGTTTCGATAATAATCGCTTCTGCGGCTTTATCGACGTTTGTCACGAAATCATTGCTGCCTTTCTGGCTGGTTTCTACGGAGTCTGGCGTTTCGTAGTGTTTGGCAATTACATTACCCGCCTTGCGCGCTGCGCGCACGGCGATGGTCAGCATCGGATGCATCGGTCTCTCTCACTGGATGTTAAAGAACAGGAAAATCGGCGCAGAGTATAGCAGCGGGATCGGATTATGTCTCCCGTTTATGATAATATGCCCGAATATTCTTCAGACACTGAATTCAGACATTAAAAATTATGCTGCAAAACATTCGAATTGTGCTGGTCGAAACATCGCATACCGGCAACATGGGCTCCGTTGCCCGCGCTATGAAAACCATGGGCTTAACGAACCTGTGGCTGGTTAACCCGCTGGTGAAACCTGACTCGCAGGCTATTGCGCTGGCGGCCGGGGCCAGCGACGTGATCGGCAATGCCCAGATCGTCGATACCCTTGACGAAGCGCTGGCTGGCTGCAGCCTCGTTGTCGGTACCAGCGCGCGTTCGCGCACGCTGCCGTGGCCAATGCTCGATCCGCGTGAATGCGGCCTGAAAAGTGTCTCGGAAGCAGAACAGGCACCGGTTGCGCTGGTATTTGGCCGCGAGCGCGTTGGCCTGACCAACGATGAACTGCAGAAGTGTCATTATCACGTCGCGATTGCGGCAAACCCGGAGTACAGCTCGCTGAACCTGGCGATGGCGGTGCAGGTTATCGCCTATGAAGTGCGTATGGCGTGGCTGGCAACGCAGGAAAAAGAGGTTGAGCCTAAAGAAGAGACGGCTTACCCGCTGGTGGACGACCTTGAGCGTTTCTACGGTCACCTGGAGCAGACGCTGCTCTCGACCGGCTTTATCCGCGAAGGCCACCCGGGTCAGGTGATGAATAAGCTGCGCCGTCTGTTCACCCGCGCGCGTCCGGAAAGCCAGGAGCTGAACATCCTGCGCGGGATCCTGGCGTCGATTGAGCAGAAGAATAAAGAGTAGTGTCGTCTGTTCGCCGGGTGGCGCTTCGCTTACCCGGCCTACAAAACCGTCGGTCGGGTACGCGAAGCGTCACCCGACAAAAAACGGCACGGAAGGTTAAATACCTGACTAAAACAGTCAAGTAAATAGTTGACCATTTTAGTCAGGAATGTCAGACTTGGCCCTGCTATGCAATACCCCATTTTACAATAAAAAACCCCGGGCAGGGGCGAGTTTGAGGTTAAGTAAGACATGAGACTGACATCTAAAGGGCGTTATGCCGTGACCGCGATGCTGGACGTTGCGCTCAACTCCGAAGCGGGCCCGGTTCCGTTGGCTGATATTTCTGAACGACAAGGGATCTCCCTCTCTTATCTGGAACAGCTGTTCTCCAGACTGCGTAAAAATGGACTGGTTTCCAGCGTTCGTGGCCCAGGCGGCGGTTATCTGCTGGGTAAAGACGCGGGCAGTATTGCAGTTGGCGAAGTGATCAGCGCAGTTGACGAATCCGTTGACGCGACCCGTTGCCAGGGTAAAGGCGGCTGCCAGGGCGGCGATAAGTGCCTGACCCACGCGCTGTGGCGCGATCTGAGCGACCGTCTGACCGGCTTCCTGAACAACATCACCCTCGGTGAGCTGGTGAACAACCAGGAAGTTCTGGACGTATCGGGCCGTCAGCACGGCCATGATTCCCAACGCAGCACCCGCGCGCAGGACGCTATCGACGTCAAATTACGCGCGTAATAAAACGATAAGTATTTCAGAATCAGGCCGGGGCGAAGACTCGCCCCGTGTACTCGGTCGTACATCCAGCCGGTTGCCTGATTCCTTGCATTGAAGCGATGTACGGAGTTTATAGAGCAATGAAATTACCGATTTATCTCGACTACTCCGCAACCACGCCGGTGGACCCGCGTGTTGCCGAGAAAATGATGCAGTGTCTGACCCTGGACGGAAACTTTGGTAACCCAGCTTCCCGTTCACACCGTTTTGGCTGGCATGCTGAAGAGGCGGTTGATATCGCCCGTAATCAGATTGCTGACCTGGTGGGTGCCGACCCGCGTGAGATTGTTTTCACCTCCGGTGCGACCGAATCCGACAACCTGGCGATCAAAGGTGCAGCCAACTTTTATCAGAAAAAAGGCAAGCACATCATCACCAGCAAAACCGAACACAAAGCCGTGCTGGACACCTGCCGTCAGCTGGAGCGTGAAGGGTATGAAGTCACCTACCTGGCGCCACAGAGCAACGGCATTATCGATCTGAAAGAGCTCGAAGCGGCCATGCGTGATGACACCATTCTGGTCTCCATCATGCACGTCAACAACGAAATCGGCGTGGTACAAGACATCGCGACCATCGGCGAAATGTGCCGCGCGCGCGGTATCATCTACCACGTGGACGCGACCCAGAGCGTGGGCAAACTGCCTATCGACCTGAGCCAGCTGAAAGTGGACCTGATGTCCTTCTCTGGCCACAAAATCTATGGCCCGAAAGGGATTGGCGCGCTGTACGTTCGTCGTAAACCACGTATCCGCATCGAAGCGCAGATGCACGGTGGCGGTCACGAGCGCGGCATGCGTTCCGGTACGCTGCCTGTTCACCAGATCGTGGGCATGGGCGAAGCCTACCGCATTGCAAAAGAAGAGATGGAAACCGAGATGGCACGCCTGCGCACGCTGCGTAACCGTCTGTGGGACGGCGTGAAAGATATGGAAGAAGTGTATCTGAACGGCGATCTCGAGCAGGGTGCTCCGAACATCCTCAACGTCAGCTTCAACTATGTTGAAGGCGAGTCGTTGATCATGGCGCTGAAAGACCTGGCGGTTTCTTCCGGTTCTGCCTGTACGTCTGCAAGCCTTGAGCCATCCTACGTGCTGCGTGCGCTGGGTATGACTGACGAGCTGGCACACAGCTCTATCCGTTTCTCTTTAGGTCGTTTCACTACCGAAGAAGAGATTGACTACACCATCAAGCTGGTTCGCAACTCCATTGGCCGTCTGCGCGACCTTTCTCCACTGTGGGAAATGTTCAAGCAGGGCGTGGATCTGAACAGCATTGAATGGTCACATCACTAATCGGTACATAAGGAGAATTCAATCATGGCATACAGCGAAAAAGTCATCGATCATTACGAAAACCCACGCAACGTTGGCTCTTTTGACAACAGCGATGAATCTGTTGGTAGCGGCATGGTCGGTGCGCCAGCGTGTGGCGACGTGATGAAGTTGCAGATTAAAGTCAACAATGAAGGTATCATTGAAGACGCGCGCTTCAAGACCTACGGCTGCGGTTCTGCTATCGCGTCCAGCTCCCTGGTCACCGAATGGGTGAAGGGCAAGTCTCTGGACGAAGCACAGGCAATCAAGAACACGGATATTGCTGAAGAACTCGAACTGCCACCGGTGAAAATTCACTGCTCAATTCTGGCAGAAGACGCGATCAAAGCCGCCATTGCGGATTACAAAAGCAAACGTGAAGCAAAATAATTGAGGTTTGAGTATGTCGATTACCCTTAGCGACAGCGCTGCCGCGCGAGTAAGCTCTTTTCTGGCGAACCGTGGTAAAGGCTTTGGCCTGCGACTGGGCGTACGTACCTCCGGCTGTTCTGGTATGGCTTACGTACTGGAGTTTGTTGACGAACCGGCGTCTGACGACACCGTGTTTGAAGACAAGGGCGTGAAGGTGGTGGTCGATGGCAAAAGCCTGCAATTCCTCAACGGCACTCAGCTGGACTTCGTTAAAGAAGGCCTGAACGAAGGGTTCAAATTCACGAACCCGAACGTCAAAGACGAGTGTGGTTGCGGCGAAAGCTTCCACGTTTAACCGCGCGTCATCCGAAACCCCACCGTGGCGTTACCCGCTACGCGTGGGGTTTGTTTTAACAGGCTACCCCTGAGATTGTTATGGATTACTTCACTCTCTTCGGACTACCCGCTCAATACCCGATTGATCTCCAGGCGTTGACGATCCGTTTTCAGGATCTGCAGCGTCAGTACCATCCGGACAAATTCGCGAGCGGTACTCAGGCAGAGCAGCTGGCTGCGGTTTCCCACTCTGCCACCATTAACCAGGCCTGGCAGACACTGCGCCATCCGCTGGCGCGCGCTGAATATCTGCTCTCGCTCCACGGTTTTGATCTGGCGAGCGAACAGCATACCGTGCGTGACACGGCGTTTCTGATGGAGCAGCTGGAGCTTCGCGAAGAGCTCGATGAGATTGAACAGGCCAAAGACGAAGCGCGTCTGGAAAGCTTTATTACGCGCGTAAAGGGCATGTTCGATACCCGCCATCAGCAGATGGTGGAGCAACTGAACAACGAGACCTGGGACGTGGCGGCAGATACTGTGCGCAAACTCCGTTTTCTCGATAAACTGCGAAGCAGTGCTGAACAACTCGAAGAAAAGCTGCTCGATTTTTAATTTCGGAAGCAATTATGGCCTTATTACAAATTAGTGAGCCTGGCTTAAGTGCCGCACCGCACCAGCGTCGTCTGGCGGTGGGTATTGATCTGGGCACCACCAATTCCCTCGTGGCGACCGTGCGCAGCGGCCAGGCGGAAACGCTGGCTGATGAGCAGGGGCGCCATCTGCTGCCTTCCGTGGTCCACTACCAGCAGCAGGGTCACGCGGTAGGCTATGACGCCCGCGCTAATGCCGCGCGCGATCCGGCGAATACCATCAGCTCCGTCAAGCGCATGATGGGCCGCTCGCTGGCCGATATTCAGACCCGCTACCCGCATCTGCCGTATCAGCTGCAGGCCAGTGAAAACGGCCTGCCGATGATCGCGACCGCGGCCGGTCTGCTGAACCCGATTCGTGTTTCTGCTGACATCCTCAAAGCGCTGGCTGAGCGCGCTACGGCAACGCTCGGTGGCGATCTGGACGGCGTGGTGATCACCGTTCCTGCCTACTTTGACGATGCACAGCGTCAGGGCACCAAAGACGCCGCGCGTCTGGCGGGTCTGCACGTGCTGCGTCTGCTGAACGAACCGACGGCGGCGGCGATTGCCTACGGCCTCGATTCCGGTCAGGAAGGGGTGATCGCGGTTTACGATCTCGGCGGCGGGACGTTTGATATCTCTATCCTGCGCCTGAGCCGCGGGGTGTTTGAAGTGCTGGCGACCGGCGGGGATTCCGCGCTGGGCGGTGATGACTTCGACCATCTGCTGGCGGACTACATCCGCGAGCAGGCGGGCATCAGCGATCGCAGCGATGCGCGCGTACAGCGTGAACTGCTGGATGCGGCCATCGACGCCAAAATCGCCCTGAGCGATGCGCAGACGGTTACCGTCAATGTTGCGGGCTGGCAGGGTGACATCACCCGCGACCAGTTCAGCGATCTGATCGCCCCACTGGTGAAACGCACCTTACTGGCCTGCCGTCGCGCATTGAAAGATGCGGGCGTTGAGGCGAACGAAGTGCTGGAAGTGGTCATGGTGGGCGGTTCGACCCGCGTGCCGCTGGTGCGCGAGCGCGTGGGCGAATTCTTTGGCCGCACGCCGCTGACCTCCATCGACCCGGACAAAGTGGTTGCCGTAGGTGCCGCAATCCAGGCCGATATTCTGGTTGGCAACAAGCCGGACAGCGAAATGCTGCTGCTGGACGTCATCCCGCTGTCGCTGGGCTTAGAAACCATGGGCGGCCTGGTGGAGAAAGTGATCCCGCGTAACACCACCATTCCGGTGGCGCGCGCGCAGGAGTTCACCACCTTTAAAGACGGCCAGACCGCGATGTCCATCCACGTGATGCAGGGCGAACGCGAGCTGGTGCAGGACTGCCGTTCTCTGGCGCGCTTTGCGCTGCGCGGTATCCCGGCGCTGCCTGCGGGCGGGGCGCATATTCGCGTCACCTTCCAGGTGGATGCCGACGGCCTGCTGAGCGTCACGGCGATGGAAAAATCCACCGGCGTGGAATCGTCCATCCAGGTGAAGCCGTCCTACGGCCTGACCGATGGCGAAATCGCCTCCATGATTCAGGACTCAATGAGCTACGCCGAGCAGGATGTGAAGGCGCGTATGCTGGCGGAACAAAAAGTGGAAGCCGCACGCGTGCTGGAGAGCCTGAACGGCGCGCTCGCTGCCGATGCCGCGCTGTTAAGCGCCGCTGAGCGCCAGGTGATTGACGAAGCCGCCGCGCGCTTAAGCGCCGTGGCCGAAGGCAATGACGCTGACGCAATAGAAGAAGCCATTAAAAACGTTGATAAACAAACCCAGGACTTTGCTGCTCGCCGCATGGACAAATCTGTCCGCGTCGCGCTGAAAGGCCAGTCCGTGGACGAGGTTTAATATGCCAAAGATTGTAATTTTGCCTCATGCGGACCTCTGTCCGGATGGCGCTGTTCTGGAAGCGAAGACCGGTGAAACCATTCTCGATGTTGCCCTGCGTGCAGGTATCGAAGTGGAACACGCCTGTGAAAAATCCTGTGCCTGCACCACCTGCCACTGCATCGTGCGTGAAGGTTTTGACTCTCTCGCCGAGAGCACCGAAGACGAAGACGACATGCTGGATAAAGCATGGGGTCTGGAGCCAGACAGCCGCTTAAGCTGCCAGGCTGCGGTGACCGATGAAGATCTGGTCGTGGAGTTCCCACGCTACACCATCAACCACGCACGCGAGCATTAATATGGGACTGAAGTGGACAGACAGCCGTGAAATCGGCGAAGCGCTCTACGACGCGAACCCGGATCTCGATCCGAAGACCGTACGATTCACCGATATGCATCAGTGGATCTGCGATCTGGAAGATTTCGACGACGATCCAAACGCATCCAATGAAAAAATTCTGGAGGCGATTCTGTTAGTCTGGTTAGATGAAGCAGAATAAATAACAAAACGGGCTGCCTTCAGGCGGCCCGTTTGCTAGTTGCTAATAAGGAAAAATAAAATGACCGAAGCGATGAAGATTACGCTCTCTACCCAGCCTGCTGACGCACGCTGGGGCGAGAAAGCCAGCTACAGCATCAACAACGACGGTATTACCCTGCACCTGACGGGCAACGATGATTTGGGCCTGATCCAGCGCGCCGCGCGTAAAATTGACGGTCTGGGCATCAAGCATGTCTCGCTGGAAGGCGAAGGCTGGGACACCGACCGCAGCTGGGCGTTCTGGGCGGGTTACAAAGGGCCGAAAGGCACCCGCAAAATTGAGTGGGCGAACCTCGACGAAGCCGGTCAGAAAGAGCTGGAAAGCCGTCTGCAAATCATCGACTGGGTACGCGACACCATTAACGCTCCGGCGGAAGAGTTAGGCCCTGAGCAGCTGGCGCAGCGCGCCGTTGACCTGCTGTGCGGCGTGGCGGGCGACAAGATGTCCTACCGCATCACCAAGGGTGAAGACCTGCGCGAGCAGAATTACATGGGTATCCACACCGTGGGTCGTGGTTCTGAGCGTCCACCGGTGCTGCTGGCGCTGGACTACAACCCAACCGGCGATAAAGACGCCCCTGTCTTTGCCTGCCTGGTAGGTAAAGGCATCACCTTCGACACCGGCGGCTACAGCCTGAAGCAGAGCGCGTTCATGGACTCAATGAAGTCCGACATGGGCGGCGCGGCCACCATCACCGGTGCGCTGGCGTTTGCCATCACCCGCGGTCTGAAAAAGCGCGTGAAGCTGTACCTGTGCTGCGCGGACAACATGGTCAGCGGTAACGCCTTCAAGCTGGGCGACATCATTCGCTACCGTAACGGCAAAAACGTTGAGGTGATGAACACTGACGCCGAAGGCCGTCTGGTGCTGGCCGATGGCCTGATCGACGCTTCTGCCCAGAAGCCTGAGCTGATCATCGACATGGCAACCCTGACCGGGGCGGCGAAAACCGCGCTGGGTAACGACTACCACGCGCTGTTCAGCTTTGACGACAAGCTGGCCGCACGCCTGCTGGCCAGCGCTGCGGCGGAAAACGAACCGTTCTGGCGTCTGCCGCTGGCCGAGTTCCACCGTAGCCAGCTGCCGTCCAACTTTGCCGAACTGAACAATACCGCCAGCGCGGCGTACCCGGCGGGTGCAAGCACCGCAGCAGGCTTCCTGTCTCACTTTGTTGAGAACTACCATGAAGGCTGGCTGCACATTGACTGCTCCGCAACGTACCGCAAAGCGGCGGTTGAGCAGTGGTCCGCGGGCGCGACCGGTCTGGGCGTGCGTACCGTAGCGAACCTGCTGACGGCTGAGTAATCTTTTTAGCCGGGTGGCGCTACGCTTACGCGCGCCTTCGGAGTCATCATATTGCCCGGCGGCGCTGCGCTTGCACGGACCTACGGTTTTGTAGGCCGGGTAAGCGAAGCGCCACCCGGCGTTTTTTGAAGTAGCCAAACTATGTCAGATACCAAAAACGAATTAGAGACCCTGCTGGAGCAGGCGGCGACCGAGCCCGCCCACCGTCCGGCATTTTTCCGCACGCTGCTGGAGTCCACCGTCTGGGTGCCGGGCACCGCTGCGGAAGGTGAGCAGGTCGTAGAAGACAGCGCGCTGGATCTGCTGCACTGGGAGAAAGACGACGGCACGTCGGTGATTCCGTTCTTCACCTCGCTGGAAGCGCTGCAGGAAGCGGTTGAAGACGAACAGGCGTTCGTGGTGATGCCGGTGCGTACCCTGTTTGAAATGACGCTCGGCCAGACGCTGTTCCTCAACGCCAAGCTGCCGACCGGGAAAGAGTTTACGCCGCGTGAAATCAGCCACCTGATTGGCGAAGAGGGCAACCCGCTCAGCACGCAGGAAGTGCTGGAAGGGGGTGAAACGCTGCTGCTGTCTGAAGTGGTCGAGCCGCCCGCGCAGATGATTGATTCCCTGACGACGCTGTTCAAAACGCTCAAGCCCGTCAGGCGCGCGTTTCTCTGCTCCATCAAAGAGCGTGCGGACGAAAAGCCGGTGCTGTTGATCGGTATTGAAGCCGATGGCGATTTCGACGAGATCGTTCAGGCGGCGGGCAGCGTGGCGACCGACACGCTACCGGGCGATGAACCAATTGATATCTGTCAGGTGAAAAACGGTGAGAAGGGCATCAGCCACTTTATTACCGAGCACATCACGCCGTTCTATGAGCGTCGCTGGGGCGGCTTCCTGCGCGATCTCAAAACCAACCGCATCATCTGATTTCAGCGGGGTGAATGTCACCCCGTTGCTTCCAGCAGCAGTAAATCCATCAGCAGCACCAGATTCGACTCAAACGACGTCACCCCTGCGGCTTCGGCGGCGTAGTGTACCGCTTCGTCATAGAGCGCAAAGTGAACGTCGGCCATCTCCGCCAGCGTGTTGGCCGAGGCGCGGGTAAACGCAACGATGGTCATGCCGACGTTTTTGGCTATCCGTGCTTTATCCAGCACCTGTTCCGTTTCGCCGCTGCGCGAGACGGCAATAAACACCTGATAGCGGGCGGCATTGCTGAGAAAAATGTTCCGGCTGTCGCCCGGTCCCGAGATAAACGCCGTTTTACCCAGCACCTGCAGCTTCTTGGTCAGGTACTCCGCAAACAGATAAGAGAACCCGGCCCCGTAGAGAAAGAAACTCTCTTTCTGGCGCAGCAGGTTAGCAAACTGCTGGCGTTTGTCCTGGGTGACCCACTGAAAGGTGTGCTGATAGTTGGCGATAAACTGATTAAACAGCGCCGGGAGCTCAGGGGGCGATTGCCCCTGAACGGCAATGTGCGGCGTGTCGGTGAGCAGCTGCTTGCAGTGCCAGATAAACTCGCTAAAGCCGCTGAACCCCAGCTTCTGGCACAGCCGCATAATGGTGGCGGTAGAAACGAACGTCGCCTGTGCCAGCTCGCGAACCGTAATATTGCCCACCAGCAGCGGATGCTCCGTAAGGTGGGCGAGGACGCGATACTCCGCGCGGGTCAATGACGCTCCGCGCGTTAACAGCGTGGCCAGGCGGCTATCCATTATTTCGCGGGTTCGACAGGCAGATCGTCTCGCGCACCCCATTCGCTCCAGGCGCCGTCGTAGAGCGTGACGTCGCTTACGCCGAGCGTGGCGAGCGCCAGAATGACCACGCAGGCCGTTACGCCGGAACCGCAGCTGGCAATCACTGGACGATGCAAATCAACCCCTGCCCGGTCAAAAATGGCGCGCAGTTCGTCGGTAGTTTTCAGCTCGCCCTCAAATACCAGATCGCCCCACGGCACGTTCAGCGCGCCCGGAATATGTCCGCGCTTCAGCCCCGGACGCGGTTCATCCGCTTCGGCATTGAAGCGCGGAGCAGGACGGGCATCGACGATTTGCGCCGTTTTTTCATGGCTCACGACCAGCACGTCGGTCAGGCGTTTTACCACGTGCGTGTCAAAGGTTGCGTCGAATTCACCTTCCGGCAGCGTGACGTCACCCTGCTGAAGCGGCAGCTCGTCGCGCTTCCACCCCGCCAGCCCGCCGGCAAGAATCGAGACTTTTTCCACGCCGAAGTTTTTCAGCATCCACCACGCGCGCGGCGCGGAGAAGAGGTTACCTTCATCATAGACAACGAGGTGTTTGTCTTTGCTGATGCCCAGCTCGCGCATCGCCACGGAAAACGCTTCCGGGCGCGGCAGCATGTGCGGCAGGGGAGAGGTGTGATCGGAGAGGGCTTCAATATCAAAAAATACCGCACCCGGCAGATGCCCGGCACGGTATTCACCGGGCACGTCACGATGCTCTTGTCCCGGAGGGGCCATACGCGCGTCGATAATCTGAACTTCCGGATCGTCGCCGTGCTCAATCAGCCAGTCGGCAGCGACAAAATATGAGGTGGACATGGTTTGCCTCCATTCTTTTCCGTAAAAAAGGATTGTCGGTGTTTTTTCTGACACCGACAAGCAAACCACGTTCAACTCGCGAGCAAGCCCCTATTTTTTCACCGGTTCGCCGTCCTGCCAGGCTTTTTGCAGCGCTGGCCAGTAGTCGCGGTTGGCCTCAATCATCTCATCCAGAATGGCTTTTGCATGTTCCATGGTCGGCACGGTGCGGTTGAGGGTAAACGCCTGCAAGGCTTTCTCATAGCTGCCTTCGATAGTCGCCTCCACCAGCAGCTGTTCAGATGCGAGCTGCTGTTGCAAAAGCGTCTGATGGAACAGCGGCACCTGACCAATACGGATCGGTTCTGGGCCCTCGGAGGTGATATAAGCGGGAACTTCCACCACCGCATCGTACGGCAGGTTGGTAATCGCCCCGCGGTTTTCCACCATCACCAGATGGCGGCTTCTCAGGTTAAAGGCCAGCGAGCAGGCCACATCGACGATAAACTCGCCGTGGACGCCCACGTGAAAGGCATCCGGTAAAATTCCGGTGCGTTGATATTCTTCGGCGGCGGCGAACAGCTTTTTCTCGCGCCCGTCCATCACTTCATTTGCGCGGGTATAGTCCGGGCTCTGGTGCGCCACAATCTGGTTCGGCATCAGGTAATACTGCAGATACGGGTTCGGCAGATACTCGGGGAAATTGTCCATGATCGGCTTGATGTTGCGCCAGGTTTTCACCCAGGAGGGGTCGGAATGCTGCGGATCGGTTTTAGCCGCATCTTCCGTCAGCAGGCCAAACTTAGCGATATGCTTACGCAGCGCCGGGAGCTTGTCTTCGCCGTCCACCAGCACGCGGGTAAACCAGCCGAAGTGGTTCAGACCGAAGTAGTCCACTTCCAGCTTGCGGCGATCGACACCCAGAATCGCCCCCATATTGCGCATAGCGGCCACCGGCATATCGCAGATGTTCAGCACCCGCGCATTTGGCCGCAGACGGCGCACGCCCTCCGCGACGATCGCCGCCGGGTTGGAGTAGTTCACGATCCAGGCTTTTTCATGCGCGTAGCGATCCACCAGATCGATAAGCTCCACCATCGGCAGGATCGTGCGCAGTCCGTACGCCAGCCCGCCGGGGCCGCACGTTTCCTGGCCCACCACGCCGTGACGCAGCGGGATCTTCTCATCCTGTTCGCGCATCTTATACTGACCGACGCGCATCTGGGCAAAGACGAAATGGGCGCAGCTGAAGGCCACTTCCGGGTCGCTGGTGACGGTAAATTTGATATGCTGACTGTGGTCGCGAATGACCTTCTCGACGACCGGCGCAATGGTGTTCTGACGCGCCTCGTCGATATCGTACAGGCGAATTTCGGCCAGCGGGAAATCCTGCAGGCGCACCATCAGGCTTTTCACAATGCCCGGCGTGTAGGTGCTGCCGCCGCCGGCAATCGACAGAATAAATGGGGGTGTAAACATCTTTAGCTCCTTTCAGAGAAACGTCTCAACGGCTTCTCGCATTTTTTTGACATGCAGCCCGTAGACCACCTGAACGTTGTTACCTTGTTTGATAATCCCTTTCGCGCCGGTCGCCTTCAGACGCGGCTCGTCGATAATGGCGACGTCCTTTACCGTGACGCGTAAGCGGGTGTAGCAGTTATCCACCACTTCAATATTTTCCCGGCCGCCCAGCCCCACCACGATGGACTCGCCCAGACCGTCGTTATTGCCCTTCGCCTGGTACTCCTGCTTGCTGTAGAGGCGCGTCTCCTGGTCCTCATCTTCACGGCCCGGCGTTTTCATGTTGAAGCGCAGGATCAGGAAGCGGAACACCACGAAGTAGAGGGCGAACATGATCAGCCCGACCAGGATGTACATCGGCCAGTTGGACTTGGCCGTGCCGAGCGGCAGGTTGTAGAGGATGAAGTCGATAATCCCGTTGGCGCCGATGGCGTGAACGCCCAGCAGGGAGAACAGCATCATGCCAATGCCGGTCAGCACCGCATGCACCACGAACAGCAGCGGGGCGACGAACAGGAAGGAGAACTCAATCGGCTCGGTGACGCCGACCAGCAGCGAGGTCAGCGCCGCCGGGATCAGAATCGCTTTCGCCGCCGCTTTACGCTCTGGCCTGGCGGTCATATACATCGCCAGCGCCGCGGCGGGCAGGCCAAACATCTTGCTGATGCCGCGGGCGTCCCACACCACCGTGCTGCTGAGCTGCTTCACCTGCGGGCAGGCCATTTCGGCGAAGTAGATATTGCGCGCGCCCTGATACACCGTGCCGCAGACCTCCTGCGTGCCCCCGAGTTCGGTATAGAGGAACGGGGTATAGACCAGATGGTGCAGGCCAGTGGGGACCAGAATGCGTTCCAGGAAGCCATAGATGGCCACGCCAAATGGTCCGGAGCCTTTGATGGCCAGCGCCAGGGCGCTAATGCCGTGTTGGGCAAACGGCCACAGTTCGCTCATCACCACGCCGAGCAGCATGGAGACTGGAAGCATTACAATGGCGACAAAACAGTGGCCGGAGTATATCGCCATCGCGCCGTTAAACTGTACGCCGGAATATTTATTGTACAGGTATCCCGACAGCGCCCCGGTCAGGATCCCGGCGAAAACGCCCATCTCCAGCACCTGGACGCCCAGCACCATGGTCTGCCCGGCCGCCTTCATTTCGGCTGCAGGCGCCAGCGCGCCCTGCAGCTGCAGCGTGACGTTCATGGCGTTGATGAATACGACAAAGGTGACCAGCCCAATCAGCGCGGCATAGCCTTTATCGCGCGTCGCCAGACCAATCGGAATACCAACGGCAAACACCAGCGCCAGGTTCACCAGCACCGACACGGCCGATTTCGCGATAAGCTGACCAAGATGCTGAATCAGCGGATGGCCAAGAAAGGGCAGGTATTCAGCGAGATTACCGTTACCCAGCACGTTACCAAAGGCGATAAACAGACCGACGATCGGTAAGATAAGCACCGGTCCGTACAATGATTTTCCGAAATTTTGTAGGGCGTTCACGGCTCGTTTCATGGCTTTCTCTCTTATTGAACCGCGCACTCGGGGTGCGTCATGGTTATAAAACTAGCAGCCTTCAGGGACGCTTATCCAGCTATCCTCTTGTTTTAAAAACAAATGACGTGAAAGGTAACATGTGACGTTTGGGGCTGTGATCGCGGTTCCATCACGGCGTAGCGGCGTGTTGCCATTCTGCGAGGCGCTTTCCAGATTCTAAAATTGGACTTTTTGAATTAATGAAACTTGCGGATAATACTTATCCGGACGACGACCAACAGGCCCCCTCAGGGCCAGGGACAAAGGATGAAACCGTTTCGCTTAGCCGCGCTCTCTCTTGCGCTGCTTACCACGTTTACGCTTGTCGGCTGTGATAACAGCGACGATAAATCTCAGGCTGCGGCTCCCGCGGCATCCACCGCATCCACACCGAAAGCCGCGGAAAAGCCAAATGCTGAAACGCTGGCTAAGCTCGCCGCCCAGAGTCAGGGAAAAGCGCTGACCCTGCTGGATGCCTCTGAAGTTCAGCTCGACGGTGCCGCCACGCTGGTGCTGACATTCTCGGTTCCGCTGAATCCCGATCAGGATTTCGCGAAAACCGTGCATGTCGTGGACAAAAAAAGCGGCAAAGTTGACGGGGCGTGGGAACTTGCGCCTAACCTGAAAGAGCTTCGCCTGCGCCATCTGGAGCCCAACCGCAACCTGGTCGTCACCGTTGAACGGGGCCTGCAGGCGCTGAACAAGGCGACGTTCGGCATTGATTATGAGAAAGCCCTGACCACCCGGGACGTTGAACCCACCGTTGGTTTTGCCAGCCGCGGCTCGCTGCTGCCCGGTAAGGTGGTGGAAGGGTTGCCGGTAATGGCGCTCAACGTCAACAATGTTGACGTCAACTTCTACCGCGTGAAGCCGGAATCGCTGGCTTCCCTTGTCAGCCAGTGGGAGTACCGTAACTCGCTGACCAACTGGGAATCCGACAACCTGCTGAAGATGGCGGAGCTGGTTTACACCGGTCGATTCGATCTTAATCCGGCGCGCAACACGCGCGAAAAATTACTGTTGCCCCTGAAGGATATTAAACCGCTCCAGCAGTCTGGCGTTTATATCGCGGTCATGAACCAGGCCGGGCACTACAACTACAGCAACGCCGCGACACTCTTTACCTTAAGCGATATTGGACTGTCCGCTCACCGTTATCATAATCGTCTGGACATCTTCACCCAGAGTCTGGAGAACGGTGCGGCGCAGTCTGGCGTCACCGTCACCCTGTTGAACGATAAAGGGCAGACGCTTGCCGAAGCGAAAAGCGACGGCGATGGCCACGCAAAGCTTGAGACCGACAAAGAGGCCGCGCTGATCCTGGCCAGTAAAGACGGCCAGACCACGCTGCTTGACCTCAAGCTGCCGGCTCTTGATCTGGCGGAGTTTGATATCGCAGGGAGTCCGGGCTACAGCAAGCAGTTCTTTATGTTTGGCCCACGCGATCTCTACCGCCCGGGCGAAACGGTGATCCTCAACGGCCTGCTGCGCGACAGTGACGGTAAGCCACTTCCCGATCAGCCCGTGAAGCTTGACGTGCTGCGTCCGGATGGACAGGTCGCGCGTACCATCGTCGTCAAGCCGGAGAACGGACTCTATCGCTTCAACTATCCGCTGGACAGCGGGGCGCAGACCGGCATGTGGCATATCCGCGCCAACACGGGCGATAACCTGCAGCGTCTGTGGGACTTCCACGTTGAAGACTTCATGCCAGAGCGTATGGCGCTCAACCTGAGCGGACAAAAAACGCCGGTTTCACCGCAGGATAACGTGGACTTTAACGTGGTCGGCTATTACCTGTATGGCGCTCCGGCCAACGGTAACTCTCTGCAGGGCCAGCTCTTCCTGCGTCCGCTGCGTGACGCGGTGGCAGCGCTGCCGGGCTTCCAGTTTGGTGATATCGCTGAAGAGAACCTGAGCCGCAGCCTGGATGAAGTGCAGCTTACGCTGGACGAGCAGGGACGTGGGCAGGTTTCTACCGAAAGCCAGTGGAAAGAGGTGCACTCTCCGCTGCAACTGATCCTGCAGGCCAGCCTGCTGGAGTCGGGCGGTCGTCCGGTGACGCGTCGTGCTGAGCAGGCTATCTGGCCCGCAGCGGAATTGCCGGGTATCCGTCCTCAGTTCGCCAGCAAGGCGGTTTATGACTACCGCACCGATTCGACCGTCAACCAACCGATTGTTGATGAGAACGGCAATGCCAGCTTCGACATCGTGTATGCCGATGCCAGCGGCGCGAAAAAGGCCGTTTCCGGGTTACAGGTTCGTCTGATTCGCGAGCGTCGGGACTACTTCTGGAACTGGTCTGAGAGCGAAGGCTGGCAGTCTCAGTTCGATCAGAAAGATCTGGTCGAAGGTGAGCAGGAGCTGACGCTTAAGGCCGATGAAACGGGTAAAGTCACCTTCCCGGTGGAATGGGGCTCTTATCGTCTGGAGGTGAAAGCGCCTGATGAGATGGTCAGCAGCGTGCGCTTCTGGGCGGGGTACAGTTGGCAGGATAACAGCGACGGCACCGGCGCTGCACGCCCTGACCGCGTGACCTTGAAACTGGATAAGCCAGCCTATCAGCCAGGCGACACCATCAACCTGCACATTGCCGCGCCAGCCGCAGGCAAGGGCTATGCGATGATCGAGTCCAGTGAAGGGCCGCTGTGGTGGAAAGAGATCGACGTACCGGCAAACGGACTGGATCTCGCTATCCCGGTCGACAAGGCCTGGAAGCGTCACGACCTCTACCTGAGTACACTGGTGGTACGTCCCGGAGATAAATCCAAATCCGCCACGCCGAAACGCGCGGTCGGCCTGCTGCATCTGCCGATGGGTGACGAAAATCGCCGCCTGAATATTGCGCTCGATAACCCGCAGAAAATGCGTCCAAACCAGACGCTCTCGGTGAAGGTGAAAGCCAGCGTGAAAGAGGGGGCCGTGCCGCAGAAGGTGAACGTCCTGGTATCGGCGGTGGACAGCGGCGTGCTGAATATTACCGATTACGTCACGCCGGATCCGTGGCAGGCTTTCTTTGGTCAGAAGCGTTACGGCGCGGATATCTACGATATTTACGGCCAGGTTATTGAAGGGCAGGGCCGTCTGGCCGCGCTGCGCTTTGGTGGCGATGGGGATGAACTGAAGCGTGGCGGCAAACCGCCGGTGAACCACGTCACCATCATTGCCCAGCAGGCACAGCCGGTCACGCTGGATGCCAACGGGGAAGGCACAATTACATTGCCGATTGGAGACTTCAACGGTGAGCTGCGTCTGATGGCGCAGGCCTGGACGGAAGAGGATTTCGGCAGCAGCGAAAGCAAGATTATTGTGGCCGCGCCGGTCATTACCGAGCTGAATACCCCGCGCTTCCTGGCAAGCGGAGATACCTCGCGGCTGACGCTGGATATCACTAACCTGACCGACCAGCCGCAAACGCTGAATATCGCCCTGAACGCGACAGGCAAACTGGCGCTGGAAGGCGCGCAGCCTCAGCCGGTTCAGCTGCCACCGGGGGCGCGTAGCACGCTGTTTATTCCGGTACGCGCGCTGGACGGTTATGGTGACGGTGAAGTGACCGCGCAGGTGACCGGCCTGCAGCTTCCGGGCGAGACCTTCGCCCCGCAGCAGAAGAGCTGGAAAATCGGCGTGCGTCCGGCGTTCCCGGCGCAGACGGTCAATACCGGTGCCATGCTGAACCCTGGCGAATCGTGGACCGCACCGGCGCAGCACAGCAACGGTTTCTCTCCTGCCACCCTGCAGGGGCAACTGCTGCTGAGCGGCAAACCACCGCTCAACCTGGCGCGCTATATTCGCGAACTGCAGGCCTATCCGTATGGCTGTCTGGAGCAGACCACCAGCGGTCTGTTCCCGTCGCTCTACACCAACGCGGCGCAGCTTACGGCGCTTGGCATCAAAGGTGATACGGACGATAAACGCCGTGCCGCCATTGATATCGGTATTTCCCGTCTGCTGCAGATGCAGCGTGAAGACGGCGGGTTCGCGCTGTGGGATAAAAACGGTCCGGAAGAGTACTGGCTGACGGCCTACGTGACCGACTTCCTGGTCCGTGCGGGCGAGCAGGGCTACAGCGTGCCCGCCGATGCGGTGAATAATGCCAATAGCCGGTTGCTGCGCTACCTGCAGGACCCGGGCATGATGTCTATTCGCTACAGCGACGATACGCAGGCCAGCAAGTTCGCCGTGCAGGCCTATGCCGCGCTGGTGCTGGCACGTCAGCAAAAAGCGCCGCTGGGCGCGCTGCGTGAAATCTGGGATCGTCACGCTCAGGCGGCGTCCGGCCTGCCGCTGATGCAGCTGGGCATGGCGCTCAAGCTGATGGGCGATGCCCCGCGCAGCCAGCAGGCGCTGGATCTGGCGCTCAAAACGCCGCGCAACGACAGCAAAACCTGGATGGCCGATTACGGCAGCCAGCTTCGCGATAACGCGCTGATGCTCTCTCTTCTGGAGGAGTACAAGCTGCTGCCGGATGCGCAAAATACGCTGCTGAATGCCCTGTCTGAGCAGGCCTTCAGCCAGCGCTGGTTGTCCACTCAGGAGAGCAATGCGCTGTTCCTGGCCGGTCGTTCGCTGCAAACCTTGTCGGGTGCGTGGCAGGCGAAAACCTCCCTGTCAGATTCCGCATCAGGTGGCGATAAAGCGCAGGTACAAAACGTGAGCGGCGACCAGCTTGGCGCGCTGCAGGTGACCAATACCGGTACTTCACCGCTGTGGGTACGCCTTGATAGCACCGGTTATCCTGACTATGCTCCTCAGCCGAGCTCGAACGTGCTGCAGGTTGAACGCCATATTCTGGCAACGGACGGCAGCACGAAATCGCTCTCTTCGCTGAAGAGCGGTGAGCTGGTGCTGGTATGGCTGGAAGTCAAAGCCAGCCAGAACGTGCCGGACGCGCTGGTGGTGGATCTCCTCCCTGCGGGTCTGGAGCTGGAAAACCAGAACCTGGCAAGCAGCAGCGCCAGCCTGCAGGACAGCGGTAGCGAAGTGCAGAACCTGCTCAGCCAGATGCAGCAGGCGGACATTCAGCATATGGAATTCCGCGACGACCGCTTTGTGGCGGCCGTGCCAGTAAATGAAGGTCAGCCGGTTACGCTGGTTTATCTGGCGCGCGCCGTGACGCCGGGAACCTACCAGGTGCCGGTTCCGATGGTCGAGTCTATGTATGTGCCGCAGTGGCGGGCAACGGGTGCGGCCAGTGGCCCGCTGATTGTTGTTCCGTAATATGCGAATGGCACGTTTGACACGCTCCCGCTGGCTGTGGCTGGCGGGAGCGCTTCTCGTTTTATGGGGGCTGATTGTCGCCGCCGACCGCCTGTGGCCGTTGCCGCTGAAAGAGGTTAACCCTGCCCGGGTGGTGGTGGATGAGAAGGGCACGCCGCTCTGGCGTTTTGCCGATAGCGACGGGATCTGGCGCTATCCGGTGACGATCGAAGAGGTCTCTCCCCGTTATCTTGAGGCGCTGATCCAGTACGAAGATCGCTGGTTCTGGGATCACCCCGGCGTAAACCCGCTTTCTGTCCTGCGCGCCGCCTGGCAGGATCTCAGTTCCGGGAAAGTCATCTCTGGCGGAAGCACGCTCACCATGCAGGTCGCGCGACTGCTGGACCCGCATCCGCGCACCTTCGGCGGTAAAATTCGCCAGCTCTGGCGTGCCATGCAGCTGGAGTGGCATCTTTCCAAACGCGAAATCCTCACGCTCTATCTCAACCGCGCGCCGTTTGGCGGTACGCTGCAGGGCGTGGGAGCGGCAAGCTGGACGTATCTGGGCAAGCCGTCGTCGCAGCTCAGCTATTCCGACGCGGCGCTGCTGGCGGTGCTGCCGCAGGCACCGAGTCGTTTACGCCCGGATCGCTGGCCTGAACGGGCCGAAGCGGCGCGCAATAAAGTGCTCGACCGCATGGCGACGCAGGGCGTCTGGTCCGCAAAGCAGGTCAAAGAGTCCCGTGAAGAATCAGTATGGCTGGCGCCCCGGCAGATGCCGCAGCTGGCGCCGCTTTTTGCTCGGATGATGCTCGGCAAAAGTCGCGACACGAAAATTGTCACCACGCTGGATGCCGGACTGCAGCGGCAGCTGGAAGAGCTGGCGATGAACTGGAAATCCCGCCTGCCGGCACGTAGCTCGCTGGCGATGATCGTGGTCGATCATACCGATATGAAAGTGCGCGGCTGGGTGGGATCGGTGGATATTAACGATGACACGCGTTTTAGCCATGTGGATATGGTCAATGCGATCCGATCGCCGGGATCGGTGTTAAAACCCTTTATCTACGGCATGGCGCTGGACGATGGCCTGATCCATCCCGCCTCGCTGCTTCAGGACGTTCCCAGAAAAACCGGTGATTATCGGCCCGGGAATTTTGACAGCGGGTTTCATGGACCGGTCAGCATGAGTGAAGCGCTGGTACGCTCCCTCAACCTGCCTGCCGTTCAGGTGCTGGAAGCCTACGGACCAAAACGATTTGCCGGGATGCTGAGCAACGCAGGCCTGCCGCTGATCCTGCCTGCGGGGGCGCAGCCGAATCTGTCTCTGATCCTCGGCGGGGCAGGCGCGCGGCTGGCAGATATCGCCGCGGCCTACAGTGCTTTTGCCCGACACGGTAAGACGGGTAGGCTGCGCCTGCAGCCGGGCGATCCGCTGACTGAACGTCCGCTGTTATCACCGGGCTCGGCGTGGATTATTCGCCGTATTCTGGCCAATGAAGCGCAGCCGCTGCCGGATAATGCGCTACCGCAGGTTGCGCCGCTGGCGTGGAAAACCGGTACCAGCTACGGCTACCGTGATGCCTGGGCCATCGGTCTGAATGCCCGTTATGTGATAGGCATCTGGACCGGACGACCGGACGGCACGCCCGTGGCGGGACAGTTCGGGTTTGCCAGCGCGGTTCCGCTGTTAAACCAGGTCAATAACCTGCTTCAGTCGCGCTCAACGGTAGACGAAGCCCGTCTGCCGCGCGATCCGCGTCCGGCAAGCGTCGGGCGGGGCGTGATCTGCTGGCCGGGCGGCCAGTCGCTACCGGAAGGCAGCGAAAACTGTCGACGTCGCCTGTCGACCTGGCTGCTGGAAGGGAGTGAACCGCCTACGCTGCTCCTGCCCGAACAGGAGGGCATACTCGGGATCCGTTTCCCGGTCTGGCTGGATAAAACCGGCAAACGCGTGGCCGCAGATTGCCCGGATGCTACTGAAAAAGTCCTGGATGTCTGGCCGCTGCCGCTGGAGCCGTGGCTGCCTGCAACCGAGCGTCGTGCGGTACGGATTCCGCCTTCATCAAGAATTTGTCCTCCACTCTTGCAGGACGCATCTGCGCCACTCATTCTGACCGGCGTGCGTGAAGGGGCCGTTATTAAACGTCTGCCGGGGGAATCCCGCGTTTCGCTGCCGCTTCAGGCGACCGGCAACAGCGGTGAGCGCTGGTGGTTTTTGAACGGTGAACCGCTGAATGTGAAAGGAAGCGTTTACACATTACAGCTTGATAAGTCGGGGGATTATCAGTTACTCGTTATGGATGAGACCGGGCAGGTCGCGACGGTGAATTTTACGCTTCAGTGACCTGAAAACAGCTTTCTGATGTGAGCTGTTGCTAAAACTCGTCTTATTTTAAAAAAATGTTACCTGAATCCATAGGCAATGGCGCCATTGCTCATTATAATCCGCGCCACACCATACTCAGGTATGCAAAACAACAGAACATTGACAGAGGTTATCATGGCTATTGAACGTACTTTTTCCATCATCAAACCAAACGCGGTGGCAAAAAACGTTATTGGCAGCATCTTCGCTCGCTTTGAATCTGCAGGGTTCAAAATTGTTGGCACCAAAATGCTGCACCTGACCGTTGAGCAGGCGCGCGGCTTCTACGCTGAGCACGAAGGTCGCCCATTCTTTGACGGCCTGGTGGAGTTCATGACCTCCGGTCCAATCGTGGTATCCGTACTGGAAGGCGAAAACGCCGTACAGCGTCACCGCGATCTGCTGGGTGCAACCAACCCGGACAACGCGCTGGCAGGAACTCTGCGCGCTGACTACGCTGACAGCTTCACCGAGAACGGCACCCACGGTTCTGACTCTGTTGAATCTGCTGCACGCGAAATCGCTTTCTTCTTCGCAGAAGGCGAAGTGTGTCCACGTACCCGTTAATTTAACGGTTTCGTTTACACATTATTTTCGTAAATGCCGCGTCCAGACGTGGCATCCCTGCGCCAGACTTTGTACAATGCAACGCCCCGGACGAGCAGACCGCTTTCCGGGGCGTTTCTATTCAACCCTCCATGGGCCATAACGTGTAACAACGAGGCCGGTAAATATTATGTCTGAATTAGTGAATACCTCCGAAGTCGCCATTCCTGCGGTTCCCAATAAAAATGGAAAAATCAACCTGCTGGATCTGAACCGTCAGCAGATGCGCGAGTTCTTCAAAGAGATGGGCGAAAAGCCGTTTCGTGCCGATCAGGTCATGAAGTGGATGTACCATTACTGCAGCGACAATTTTGATGACATGACTGACATCAACAAGGTCCTGCGCAATAAGCTCAAAGAAGTGGCTGAAATCCGTGCACCGGAAGTGGTGGAAGAGCAGCGCTCCGCGGATGGCACCATCAAATGGGCGATTGCGGTCGGCGATCAGCGTGTTGAAACCGTCTACATCCCGGAAGAAGACCGCGCGACGCTGTGCGTCTCCTCCCAGGTTGGCTGTGCGCTGGAGTGCAAATTCTGCTCAACCGCGCAGCAAGGCTTTAACCGTAACCTGCGTGTTTCAGAAATTATCGGCCAGGTCTGGCGTGCCGCGAAAATCGTGGGCGCGGCAAAAGTCACCGGTACGCGCCCTATCACCAACGTGGTAATGATGGGGATGGGTGAACCGCTGCTGAACCTGACCAACGTCGTTCCGGCGATGGAAATCATGCTGGATGACTTTGGCTTTGGCCTGTCCAAGCGTCGCGTCACGCTGTCGACCTCAGGCGTTGTGCCTGCGCTGGACAAGCTCGGCGACATGATTGACGTCGCGCTGGCGATCTCCCTGCACGCACCAAACGATGAAATTCGTGACGAAATTGTGCCGATCAACAAAAAGTACAATATCGAAACCTTCCTCGCTGCCGTACGTCGCTACCTGGAGAAATCCAACGCCAACCAGGGCCGCGTGACCATCGAGTATGTGATGCTGGACCACGTCAACGACGGCACCGAACATGCGCATCAGCTGGCTGAACTGCTGAAAGATACGCCGTGCAAAATCAACCTGATCCCATGGAACCCGTTCCCGGGCGCGCCGTATGGCCGTAGCTCGAACAGCCGTATCGACCGTTTCTCCAAGGTGCTGATGGAGTATGGTTTCACCACCATCGTGCGTAAAACGCGTGGTGATGATATTGATGCCGCATGTGGACAGCTGGCTGGTGATGTTATTGACCGTACCAAGCGTACCCTGCGTAAACGCATGCAGGGCGAGACGATAGCGGTTAAAGCTGTTTGATTATTATGCACTCGCGGCGCATTATCTGCGCCGTGAGACATAACCTTACTGAATAATCAGTCAGATTCGTGAAGACTGATCAATAATTACGGTGCGTTTCATCCGACTTTCGGGCAGTATGTAACGACGTAACAACAGTTTAGCCGTACGGGCAGGGCTGTACTGTCATCTCCGGGCTGACAGTCTTATACTCTCTGTTCAAGGTTAACTGACCAGAAGTTTCGCGGTGCGGGTGGCATTGTGACTCACCGGCGCCTGAACCCTTATTTTTCACGTACCAGTAGTTGTAGCGAATGAATACTGAAGCCACTCACGACCAACATGAAGCACTCTCCACTGGCGTTCGTCTTCGCAACGCCCGTGAACAACTCGGACTCAGCCAGCAAGCCGTTGCGGAACGCTTGTGCCTGAAGGTTTCCACGGTTCGCGATATTGAAGAAGATAAGGCGCCTGCCGATCTGGCTTCAACGTTCTTGCGCGGTTATATCCGCTCTTACGCAAAACTGGTGCACATCCCCGAAAACGAATTACTGCCAATGATGGAGAAGCAGGCGCCGGTCCGTGCAGCAAAAGTTGCGCCGATGCAGACCTTCTCCCTGGGGAAACGTCGTAAAAAACGTGATGGCTGGCTGATGAGCTTTACCTGGCTGGTGCTGTTTGTGGTGGTCGGTCTGACCGGTGCATGGTGGTGGCAAAACCACAAGGCGCAGCAGGAAGAGATCACCACCATGGCCGATCAATCCTCCGCCGAACTCAACCAGGCCGGAAATGATAACGCCCAGAGCGTGCCGCTGAATACCGACGGTGCGGCGTCCTCCAGCGAGCCACAGACCGCAGCGCCAGACGCATCGGCGACTGGTGCAGCACAGGCCCCGGCAGCAACGGCTAACACCGCTGCGCCGCAGGCTCAGGATCAAAACGCGGTGGTTGCCCCTTCTCAGGCAAATGTTGATACGGCGGCGAACGCGCCTGCAGCTACTCAGCCTGCAGACAATACCGCAGCGTCTCTGCCAACCAGCCCGGCGGGTACGGCGACAACAGTAGCCGATCCTAACGCGCTGGTAATGAACTTCAGCGCTGACTGCTGGCTGGAAGTGACTGACGCGACAGGTAAAAAACTGTTCAGCGGCCTGCAGCGTAAAGATGGCACGTTAAACCTAACAGGCCAGGCTCCCTATAAACTTAAAATCGGAGCTCCGGCAGCGGTACAGATCCAGTATCAAGGAAAACCTGTCGACCTGAGCCGCTTTATCAGAACTAACCAGGTTGCACGTCTTACCGTTAATGCCGAACAATCAGCAGCACAGTAACAGACGGGCAACGCGGGAGATTTTTCATGCATAACCAGGCTCCGATTCAACGTAGAAAATCGAAACGGATTTACGTTGGGAATGTGCCAATCGGCGATGGGGCACCTATCGCCGTTCAGTCGATGACCAACACGCGCACCACCGATGTGGAAGCGACGGTCAATCAAATCAAAGCATTAGAACGTGTAGGCGCGGACATTGTTCGCGTCTCCGTCCCGACCATGGATGCCGCTGAGGCGTTCAAACTGATCAAACAGCAGGTCAGCGTTCCGCTGGTGGCGGATATTCACTTCGACTACCGCATCGCACTGAAAGTGGCCGAATACGGCGTCGATTGTCTGCGTATTAACCCGGGCAACATCGGTAACGAAGAGCGTATCCGCATGGTCGTGGACTGCGCCCGCGATAAAAATATTCCTATCCGTATCGGCGTTAACGCCGGTTCGCTGGAAAAAGATCTGCAGGAAAAATACGGTGAGCCGACGCCACAGGCGCTGCTCGAATCCGCGATGCGTCACGTCGATCATCTCGATCGTCTCAACTTCGATCAGTTCAAAGTCAGCGTAAAAGCCTCCGACGTGTTCCTTGCCGTAGAATCTTACCGCCTGCTGGCAAAGCAGATCGACCAGCCTCTGCACCTCGGGATCACCGAAGCGGGCGGCCTGCGCAGCGGCTCGGTAAAATCCGCGATCGGTCTGGGGCTGCTGCTCTCTGAAGGGATCGGTGACACCCTGCGCGTCTCGCTGGCGGCCGATCCGGTCGAAGAGATCAAGGTCGGTTTCGATATCCTGAAGTCGCTGCGTATTCGCGCGCGTGGGATCAACTTCATTGCCTGCCCAACCTGTTCGCGTCAGGAGTTTGATGTGATCGGGACGGTGAATGCCCTGGAACAACGTCTGGAAGACATTATCACCCCGATGGACGTCTCTATCATCGGCTGCGTGGTGAACGGTCCGGGTGAAGCACTGGTGTCAACCCTGGGCGTGACCGGCGGTAACAAGAAAAGTGGTCTCTATGAAGATGGCGTTCGTAAAGATCGTCTGGATAATAGCGACATGATCGACCAGCTTGAAGCCCGCATCCGTGCGAAAGCCGCCATGATGGACGAGACACAGCGTATTAACGTTCAGCAGGTTGAAAAATAACGTGATGGGAAGCCGCGAGCTTCCCATGTATGATTGAACCCATTCTTTGGGTTTTTTTTGTATATAGAAAGAGAATAAACGTGGCAAAAAACATTCAAGCCATCCGCGGCATGAACGATTATCTGCCTGGCGAAACCGCCATCTGGCAGCGCATTGAAGGCACGCTGAAGCAGGTGCTCGGCAGCTACGGTTACAGCGAAATCCGTTTGCCGATTGTAGAGCAGACCCCGTTATTCAAACGCGCGATTGGTGAAGTCACCGACGTGGTTGAAAAAGAGATGTACACCTTTGAGGACCGCAACGGCGACAGCCTGACCCTGCGTCCGGAAGGGACGGCGGGCTGCGTACGCGCCGGCATCGAACATGGTCTTCTGTACAATCAGGAGCAGCGCCTGTGGTATATCGGCCCGATGTTCCGCCACGAACGTCCTCAGAAAGGGCGTTATCGCCAGTTCAATCAGCTGGGTGTGGAAGTCTTTGGCCTGCAGGGCCCTGACATCGACGCTGAACTGATTATGCTGACCGCCCGCTGGTGGCGTGCGCTCGGTATCGCCGATCACGTTTCCCTCGAGCTGAACTCTATCGGTTCTCTGGAAGCGCGCGCTAACTACCGCGATGCACTGGTGGCGTTCCTGGAACAGCATAAAGAGAAGCTGGACGAAGACTGCAAACGTCGCATGTACAGCAACCCGCTGCGCGTTCTGGATTCCAAAAACGCAGATGTTCAGGCACTGCTGAACGATGCGCCTGCGCTGGGTGATTATCTGGATGAAGAATCTCGCGAACACTTCGCGGGCCTGTGCAAGCTGCTTGAAGCGGCTGGCATCGCCTACACCGTAAACCAGCGCCTGGTACGCGGTCTGGACTACTACAACCGTACCGTGTTTGAGTGGGTGACCACGAGCCTCGGCTCTCAGGGCACCGTGTGCGCGGGCGGTCGTTATGACGGTCTGGTTGAGCAACTTGGCGGTCGCGCAGCACCTGCTGTAGGCTTCGCGATGGGTCTTGAGCGACTTGTTTTGCTGGTTCAGGCAGTTAATCCGGAATTTAAAGCAGATTCCGTTGTCGATATATACCTGGTGGCCTCAGGCGCGGAAACGCAGTCTGCGGCAATGCAGCTTGCCGAACGCGTGCGCGATGCGCTGCCGGGCGTTAAGCTGATGACCAACCATGGCGGCGGCAACTTCAAAAAACAGTTTGCTCGTGCCGATAAGTGGGGCGCAAGTATCGCACTGGTGCTGGGTGAGTCCGAAGTGGCCAACGGCGAAGTGGTGGTGAAAGACCTGCGCTCTGGTGAGCAGACAACGGTAACGCAGGACGGCGTTGCGGCGCACTTGCGCACTCTATTGGGCTAAGGAGAAGGACTGCGTGGAAATTTACGAGAACGAACACGATCAGGTCGACGCGATTAAACGCTTCTTTGCTGAAAACGGCAAAGCGCTGGTTGTTGGGGTTATTTTAGGTGTCGGTGCGCTGGTAGGCTGGCGTTACTGGAACAATCATCAGGCGGATTCCGCGCGCGGCGCGTCCCTGTCCTATGAAAATACCGTGAGCGCAATTCGTGCCGATCAGCCGCAAACGCTGACGGCGGCAGAAAAATTTGCGGCTGACAACAAAAACACCTACGGTGCACTGGCTGCGCTGGAAGTGGCTCAGCAGTACGTTGATAAGAACGAACTGGATAAAGCCGTAGCACAGCTGTCTCAGGGTCTTGCTGCCGCCAGTGATGAAAACCTGAAAGCGGTGATCAATCTGCGCCTGGCACGTATTCAGGTTCAGCAGAAGAAAGCTGACGATGCGCTGAAAACGCTCGATACCATCAAAGGCGAAGGTTTTGCTGCCATCGTTGCCGATCTCCGCGGTGAAGCACTGCTGAGCAAAGGTGACAAAGCGGGCGCGCGTAAAGCGTGGCAAGCTGGCGTAGAGAGCAATGCTTCACCTGCGCTGAGCGAAATGATGCAGATGAAAATAAATAATTTGTCCGTCTGAGAGGGACCCGATGCAATTGCGTAAATTACTTCTGCCAGGACTGCTTTCTGTTACGTTATTGAGTGGTTGTTCACTGTTCAGTGGCGAAGAAGACGTTGTGAAAATGTCCCCACTGCCGACGGTTGAAAACCAGTTTACCCCATCCACCGCGTGGGATGTCTCCGTGGGCAATGGGATTGGTGATTTCTATTCCAACCTTCATCCAGCGTATGCAGACAGCGTTGTCTATGCGGCTGACCGCAAAGGTACCGTGAAAGCGGTGAACGCGGATGACGGAAAAGAAGTGTGGTCCGTTAACCTGGCGGAAAAAGACGGCTGGTTCTCCCGTAAGCCGGCACTGCTGTCTGGCGGCCTGACCGTTGCCGGTGGCCACGTCTACGTGGGCAGCGAAAAAGCGCAGGTTTATGCCCTGAACAGCAGCGACGGCTCCATTGCCTGGCAAACAACCGTGGCGGGGGAATCCCTGTCGCGTCCGGTAGTGAGCGACGGCCTGGTGCTGATTCATACCAGCAACGGCCAGCTGCAGGCGCTGAACGAAGCGGACGGTCTGGTGAAATGGACCGTTAACCTGGATATGCCTGCGCTCTCTCTGCGTGGCGAATCTGCCCCGGCTACCGCATTTGGTGCTGCTATTGTGGGCGGTGACAACGGTCGCGTGAGCGCCGTGCTGATGCAGCAGGGCCAGATGATCTGGCAGCAGCGTATCTCTCAGGCCACAGGCTCAACGGAAATTGACCGTCTGAGCGACGTGGACACAACGCCGGTCATCGTTAACGGTGTGGTTTACGCGCTGGCCTACAACGGCAACCTGACCGCGCTGGATCTGCGCAGCGGCCAGATCATGTGGAAACGTGAGCTGGGCTCGGTAAATGATTTCATCGTTGAGGGTAACCGCATCTATATGGTTGACCAGAACGACCGTCTGCTGGCCCTGAGTACCGAAGGCGGTGTGACGCTGTGGACGCAAAGCGACCTGCTGCACCGTCTGCTGACTGCGCCAGCGCTGTACAACGGTAGCCTGGTTGTGGGCGACAGCGAAGGGTATATGCACTGGATCGATCCGGATAACGGCCGCTTTGTTGCGCAGCAAAAAGTCGACAGCTCCGGTTTCCTGACCGACCCGGTTGTGGCCGACGGCAAACTGCTGATTCAGGCAAAAGACGGCACGCTGTACGCGATCACGCGTTAATTACCCGGCGGTTGTAGTATACTAAACGGCTCCTGTTCACTCAGGAGCCGTTTTGACATTTTTAAAAACGCCGCGAAAGCGACGTTATTTTGAATTTTATGAGGCTTCAAACATGGTACCTGTGGTCGCGCTTGTCGGGCGCCCTAACGTTGGAAAATCCACTCTTTTTAACCGTTTAACACGCACCCGTGATGCGCTGGTTGCGGATTTCCCGGGGCTGACGCGTGACCGTAAGTACGGTCGTGCAGAGGTGGAAGGACGCGAGTTCATCTGTATTGATACCGGTGGTATTGACGGCACAGAAGACGGCGTGGAAACCCGCATGGCGGAACAGTCGCTGCTGGCGATTGAAGAGGCGGACGTGGTGCTGTTCATGGTGGATGCACGCGCTGGCCTGATGCCAGCGGACTCCGCTATCGCTAAACACCTGCGTTCACGCGAAAAACCAACCTTCCTGGTGGCGAACAAAACCGACGGCATCGATGCCGATCAGGCCATCGCGGATTTCTGGTCTCTGGGCCTGGGCGACATCTATCCTATCGCGGCATCGCATGGTCGTGGCGTTACCAGCCTGCTGGAAACCGTTCTGCTGCCGTGGGTTGACGAAGTGAACCCGCCGGAAGAGGTGGACGAAGACGCTGAATACTGGGCGCAGTTTGAAGACGGAGAAGAGGGCGAAGAAGAAGAGCCTGAAGACGACTTCAACCCGCAGGATCTGCCGATCAAGCTGGCTATCGTGGGCCGTCCAAACGTAGGTAAGTCTACACTTACTAACCGTATTCTGGGTGAAGAGCGCGTGGTCGTTTACGACATGCCGGGCACCACCCGCGACAGTATCTACATCCCGATGCAGCGCGATGAGCGTGAGTATGTCCTCATCGATACCGCCGGGGTACGTAAGCGCGGGAAAATCACCGATGTGGTGGAAAAATTCTCCGTTATCAAAACCCTGCAGGCGATCGAAGATGCCAACGTCGTGCTGCTGGTTATCGACGCACGCGAAGGGATCTCCGATCAGGACCTCTCTCTGCTCGGCTTTATCCTCAATAGTGGGCGCTCACTGGTTATCGTGGTCAACAAATGGGATGGCCTGAGCAACGAGGTTCGTGAGCAGGTGAAAGAGACCCTCGACTTCCGTCTGGGCTTTATCGACTTTGCTCGCGTACACTTCATCTCTGCGCTACACGGCAGCGGCGTGGGTAACCTGTTCGAATCCGTGCGCGAAGCTTACGACAGCTCCACCCGTCGTCAGAGCACCGCCATGCTGACTCGTATTATGAATATGGCTGCGGAAGACCATCAGCCGCCGCTTGTGCGCGGTCGTCGCGTGAAGCTGAAATACGCCCACGCCGGTGGTTATAACCCACCAATCGTGGTGATTCACGGCAACCAGGTGAAAGACCTGCCGGATTCCTACAAGCGCTACCTGATGAACTACTTCCGTAAATCGCTGGACGTGATGGGCACGCCTATCCGTATCCAGTTCAAGGAAGGGGAAAACCCGTTTGCCAACAAGCGCAACACCCTGACGCCAAACCAGATGCGTAAGCGTAAGCGCCTGATTAAGCACATTAAGAAAAGCAAATAAGCTTTGCTGCTCTTACGAAAGCCCGCGGTGATCGCGGGCTTTTTTTTGCCCAATCATACCGCCGGTTTTCCCTGTGTGAAGTCAATCACTATTCACTTTTAACCATGTTTAAATCTAAGAAAGTAGACAATCGTCGAATTTTCATCTTAAAGTCCAGGGTCCGGTACTAGACAAAACTAGCGCCTGGTTATCAAATGGTTAACTAACCTTTCGCCGCATGTAAAAAATCGGCCAGATACGTAACTGGCCGGCGTACCTGCTGGTGTTTACAAGCACGACGACATACCTTTCGGGAGAATTATGCAATCCACTGTTAATCAAAAAGAGAGCCGAACGTTCTTCGGCCACCCGTATCCGCTCGGTTCGCTGTTCTTCACCGAGATGTGGGAGCGTTTCTCGTTTTACGGCATTCGTCCGTTACTGATCCTGTTTATGGCCGCCACCGTCTATGACGGCGGGATGGGTCTGGCGCGTGAAAACGCCTCGGCGATTGTCGGTATCTTTGCCGGTACCATGTACCTGGCTGCGCTGCCGGGCGGCTGGCTGGCGGATAACTGGCTCGGTCAGCAGAGAGCCGTCTGGTACGGTTCGATCCTGATTGCGCTCGGTCACCTGTCGATTGCGCTCTCGGCGGTGATGGGGAACAACCTGTTCTTTATCGGCCTGATGTTCATCGTGCTCGGCTCCGGGCTGTTCAAGACCTGTATTTCAGTCATGGTCGGTACCCTGTATAAAAAAGGCGACGCGCGTCGCGACGGCGGTTTCTCGCTATTCTATATGGGTATCAACATGGGCTCGTTCATCGCGCCGCTGATTTCCGGCTGGCTGATTAAAACCCACGGCTGGCACTGGGGCTTTGGTATTGGCGGTATCGGGATGCTGGTGGCGCTGATTATCTTCCGCGTGTTTGCCGTTCCGGCCATGAAACGCTATGACGGCGAAGTCGGCCTCGACTCCACCTGGAACAGCCCGGTGGTGAAGCGTAACGGCGTGGGCGTTTGGCTGCTGGCGCTGGCGGCAGGCGTGGCAACGCTCGTGACGCTGATTGCGCAGGGCGTGATTGTAATTAACCCGGTCGCGGTAGCCAGCATGCTGGTCTACGTGATTGCGGCATCCGTTGCCCTCTACTTTATCTATCTGTTTGTCTTTGCTGGCCTGAACCGTAAAGAGCGCGCCAGACTGCTGGTCTGCTTTATTCTGCTGATCTCCGCGGCGTTCTTCTGGTCCGCGTTTGAACAGAAGCCAACCTCGTTCAACCTGTTTGCCAACGACTACACTAACCGCATGATCGGCGATTTCGAAATCCCGGCGGTGTGGTTCCAGTCAATCAACGCCCTGTTCATCATCCTGCTGGCACCGGTGTTCAGCTGGGCGTGGCCGAAGCTGGCGAGCATGAACATTCGTCCGAGCAGCATCACCAAGTTTGTTATCGGTATTCTGTGTGCCGCAGCGGGCTTTGGCCTGATGATGCTGGCGGCACAGAACGTGCTGAGCAGCGGTGGGGCGGGCGTATCGCCGTTCTGGCTGGTAGGTAGCATCCTGATGCTGACGCTCGGCGAACTGTGTCTGAGCCCGATTGGCCTGGCGACCATGACGCTGCTGGCGCCGGAGAGAATGCGCGGTCAGATGATGGGGCTGTGGTTCTGTGCCAGCGCGCTGGGTAACCTGGCGGCGGGTCTGATTGGCGGCCATGTGAAGGCCGACCAGCTGGATATGCTGCCGGATCTCTTTGCGCGCTGCTCTGTCGCGCTGCTGATTTGTGCCGCGGTACTGATCGTCCTCATTGTTCCGGTACGCCGCATGCTGGAAAATGCGCAGACTAAACCGGCAGCTAACGCCTCATAAACCTCGGGCTTGCCGGGGCGGCGTTATGCCCCGGCAATTTACTCAACGAGGTAAGAACATGCTGTTAGGGTTTGTTGGTCTTGGCGCAGTCGTTGAAACAGCTTACCTGCCCGCAATACGAAAATGCTTTGATAATCTCCCTCACTGTTTAGGCTTTGATATCCAGCCCGTAAAACAGCCGGAGGGGGTAACGCGCTGTGCCACACTGGCTGAACTCCTCTCCCGGCCGCTTGATACCCTGTTTATTACCACGGCGTCGCTGCACCATCTTGAGGTGCTTGAACACGCTCTCGCCTCATCGGTTTCCCGCATCGTGGTTGAAAAACCGATCGTTGCCACGCTTGCCCAAATCGAAAAGCTCAACGCGCTGCTGGCAAACCCCGGCGTTGCACCCCGCGTGCTGGCGCTCGATCACTGGATGGCGCGCCTCGAAACGGTGAAGCGGTCGCTGGTGGGCACTGTTTCTGACATCGTCAAAATCGACGGCTTTTTGCAGGAGCCGAGCGGATTTAACGCTGCAGGGGAGCCCATCGCGCTTAACTTTGCTACCGGCGAACCGGACACCCGTACGCTTCGTCACCCGGACGGCGTGATTCTGGATATCGGTACGCACGTGCTGGCGATGCTGCGCGAAACGGTGCGTTATCTGGGCGGGAATGATGAGATGACGTTGCAGGTGGTGACGGCTAAAGACCGCCTGGGGCGCGCTATTGCAAAAGGCGACCTGACCACGGCGGAGGGCGAGGCGCATCTGCAGGGCCGCATCAGCGGCATGCCGGTGGATATCTGGCTTAATAAATATGTGGGACCCGCGGGCGGGCAAAAAGGCTTACGGATCTGGTTGCGCGACGGGCGCATCATTAGCTACGACCGGCGCGGTGCGGAGGATGTGCTGGAGCTGATTGAGGGTCAGAACATTCAGCGCTGGCATATCCCCGGGACAATCTACGAGCACTGTCTTACCGGACACATTCTGGGCACGAACAGCCTGTTTGAACGGGATCCGTACGAGGTGAGCCGCACAACGCGCCGCCGAATCGAGGAAGTTGAGCTGCTGCTGACCTTGCAGCAACAGCTGCGTGGCCCGCACTGAACGCAACGTGGTAAAATTATTGCAGACCAGAATGCTTTAAGGAGTCACCATGACGATTACCTGCCCGGATTGCCAGGCACCGCTTGAGCCCCTGAACGGGGTGGCACACTGCGAGAGCTGTAATAAGGATATTGCGCTTGAAGCCCGCTGCCCGGAGTGCCATCAGCCACTCCAGGTCTTAAAAGCCTGCGGGGCGGTGGACTACTTCTGCCAGAACGGCCACGGTCTTATCTCTAAAAAACGCGTGGAGTTTGTTCGGGCCGAAGGTTAATCGCACACGCAGCCTTCGCCTTTCTTCCACAGCTCGACCAGCGACTCGGGCGCTTCCTGCTCCGGTACCAGCACGATGATATCGGCGTAGTGCGCCTGATTTTGCC
The DNA here is from genome assembly GCF_043972695.1 of Enterobacter quasiroggenkampii. Taxonomy (NCBI): domain Bacteria; kingdom Pseudomonadati; phylum Pseudomonadota; class Gammaproteobacteria; order Enterobacterales; family Enterobacteriaceae; genus Enterobacter; species Enterobacter quasiroggenkampii. The sequence goes on along the minus strand of NZ_CP143745.1, from coordinate 4,077,310 downwards.
CGGTCCAGATAATCTGGATGCGGAAATAGCGCTGGTCGCCGCTGCCGGGGGACGAGGCCTGTCCCGGCGGCTGGCCGCGCGGAAAGGCCTGCTCCAGGATGCTTACCAGGCGCTGGCGCTGGGCCTCATTGAGCGAGGAGAGCGCGATGGTGCGCTGGCCGCTCAGCTTGGGAATATAGGCGACGCCGCCTTCCCGGGCCAGCTCAACCACGGCGTCATCCGTCAGTTCCGGAACCTGCATTTACAACACTCCCACCTGTTCCCAGGCTTGTTTAATGGCCGCCCCAACGTCGCCGCCGGAGCGTTTCTCTCCGTGCGCGATCGTCAGTTTTGCGAAGGCCTCAAAATCTGCATCCTGCGCCAGATTGCGATCGCAAACCGTGTCGTACCAGGCATAACCCGCTTTTTCCCAGGCGTAGCCGCCGATCGCCGTCGCGGCCAGATAAAATGCCCGGTTGGGGATGCCGGAGTTCAGATGTACGCCGCCGTTATCCTCACGCGTTTTGATGAAATCCTTCATGTGTGCAGGCTGCGGGTCTTTGCCGAGCAGCGGATCGTTGTAGGCGGTGCCCGGTTCAGACATCGAGCGCAGCCCTTTGCCATTGATGCCTTTCGCCAGTAATCCCTCACCAATCAGCCAGTCCGCTTTATCGGCGGTTTGCTTCAGATGGTACTGCTTCACCAGTGAGCCAAACACGTCCGACAGCGACTCGTTCAGCGCGCCGGACTGCTCAAAGTAGATAAGCCCGGCTTCGGTCTCGGTCACGCCGTGACTCAGCTCATGCGCCACAACGTCTATGGCGATGGTGAAGCGGTTAAATATTTCCCCGTCGCCGTCGCCAAATACCATCTGCTGACCGTTCCAGAAGGCGTTCTGATATTCCCGGCCATAGTGAACGGTACCGGTTAAAATAAGCCCTTTATTATCGAGCGAATCGCGCTGATATTCCTTCCAGAAGAAATCATGGGTAATACCCAAATATTCGTAGGCTTCGTCTACTGCCACATCGCCGTTCGACGGCTGACCTTCATAACGAACCTGCGTACCCGGTAGCTCCTGAGTTTGTTTCGCGTCGTAGATATCCCGCTCCAGCTGTCCGGCTTTATTCACGTGCGGCGCGGCAGGTTTGCCAGGCATATGGGCCATCAGCGTCTGGACGTGGGTTAAGGTCTGGCGGGCACAGCGCTGCTGCGGTTCGGAACCGCTTTCGATAATACGACGAAGAATATACGGGGGAATCACGCTATAAAGATCGGACATGCTGCTCTCCTTATTAAAAAAGGGAATAGCAGCAGTATAGTAAGTAACCGGCGAAGAATTATCCGGTTTTACGCTGACGCGTCTTTTTCACCGGTTTAATTGATTTCACTTCGCTTTCTACCCAGCCGTCTGACAGACGCGTCGTCAGCACATCACCGGTACTCACCTGTTTGGTTTGCTTGAGCACCTTGCCGTCCGTCGCCGTCGTCACGCTATAGCCGCGCGCCAGCGTGGAGAGGGGGCTGACCGCTTCAAGGTGGGTCACCGCATTGCCAAAGCGTTCGCGGGTGGTGCTCAGTCGCGCGCGGAGAGTTTCCGCCAGACGGTACTCCAGCTGCTGAATCCGCGTTTGCGCGCGATAAATTTTCGGCTGCGGGTTCTGCTGGTTCAGACGCTGCGTCACGCGCTGCTGGCGCGACACCGCGCGCTTGATCTGCGTGTCCATCGCCACGTTCATGCGCTGGCGCAGACGCTCCAGCACGGTTTGCTGACGCGCCAGACGCAGCTGCGGGTGTTGCTGCTGAAGACGGTGATGAAGCTGGGTAAAGCGACGGGTCCGGTTGGCGAGGTAGTAGTCCATCGCCATCTCAAGACGTTGCTGGCCGCTCTGGATCTGACGCAGCAGCTCCAGCTGGTTGCGGCTGACCACCTCTGCCGCCGCGGACGGCGTCGGCGCGCGGAGATCCGCGACAAAATCGGCGATCGTCACGTCCGTTTCGTGGCCGACGGCGCTCACCACGGGGATCTGACTTGCAAAGATTGCCCGCGCCACGCGCTCGTCGTTAAAGCTCCACAGATCTTCCAGCGAGCCGCCGCCGCGTCCGACGATTAAGACGTCGCACTCCTGACGCGCGTTCGCCAGCTCTATGGCGCGCACAATTTGGCCCGGCGCATCGTCACCCTGAACAGCGGTCGGGTAGATGATCACGGGCAGGGAAGGGTCGCGACGCTTCAGAACGTGTAAAATATCGTGCAGTGCCGCACCGGTTTTCGAGGTGATGACCCCCACGCAGTGGGCAGGCGAGGGCAGCGGCTTTTTGAACTGCTGGTCGAAAAGTCCCTCTTCCGAGAGCTTAGCCTTTAACTGTTCGTACTTTTGCTGCAGCAGGCCTTCGCCCGCAGGCTGCATGCTCTCGACGATAATTTGATAATCACCGCGCGGCTCATACAGGGTGATATTGGCGCGTACCAGAACCTGCTGGCCGTGCTGAGGACGGAACGTCACGCGGCGGTTGCTGTTGCGGAACATCGCGCAGCGCACCTGGGCGGTATCGTCTTTTAGCGTAAAGTACCAGTGGCCGGAGGAGGGCTGCGTGAAGTTAGAGATTTCACCGCTGATCCAGACCTGCCCCATTTCCTGCTCAAGCAGCAAACGCACCGTCTGATTCAGGCGGCTGACGGTATAAATTGAGGGGGATTGAGAGGATAACATGTGAGCGGGATCAAATTCTAAATCAGCAAGTTATTCAGTCGATAGTAACCTGCTGAGAGGTGAGCGCAAGCATTTTTTTTAAAAAAGTGTGGATGCAATCGGTTACGCTCTGTATAATGCCACGGCAATATTTAACCACCCAGGTCAGAGATATTGCCCATGCTACGTATCGCTAAAGAAGCACTGACGTTTGACGACGTCCTCCTCGTTCCCGCTCACTCCACTGTTCTGCCGAATACTGCCGATCTCAGCACGCAGTTGACGAAAACCATTCGCCTGAACATTCCTATGCTCTCTGCGGCAATGGACACCGTGACTGAAGCGCGCCTGGCTATTGCCCTGGCACAGGAAGGTGGCATTGGCTTTATTCACAAAAACATGTCTATCGAACGTCAGGCGGAAGAAGTTCGCCGCGTGAAGAAACATGAATCCGGCATCGTGTCCGATCCACAGACCGTTCTGCCAACTACCACCCTGCACGAAGTGAAGGCCCTGACCGAGCGTAACGGCTTCGCCGGTTACCCGGTGGTGACCGAAGAGAACGAGCTGGTCGGTATTATTACCGGTCGTGACGTGCGTTTCGTGACTGACCTGAACCAGCCTGTCAGCGTGTACATGACGCCAAAAGAGCGTCTGGTCACCGTTCGCGAAGGTGAAACCCGCGACGTGGTGCTGGCAAAAATGCACGAAAAACGCGTTGAAAAAGCGCTGGTTGTTGACAGCAACTTCCACCTGCGCGGCATGATCACCGTTAAAGATTTCCAGAAAGCAGAACGTAAGCCTAACGCCTGTAAAGACGAGCATGGCCGTCTGCGCGTTGGCGCTGCGGTAGGCGCAGGTGCTGGTAACGAAGAGCGCGTTGACGCGCTGGTTGCTGCGGGCGTTGACGTCCTGCTGATTGACTCCTCTCACGGCCACTCCGAAGGCGTTCTGCAGCGTATTCGCGACACCCGTGCCAAATACCCTGACCTGCAGATCATCGGCGGTAACGTGGCCACTGGCGCAGGCGCTCGCGCGCTGGCTGACGCTGGCTGCAGCGCGGTCAAAGTGGGTATCGGTCCTGGCTCTATCTGTACTACGCGTATCGTGACCGGCGTGGGCGTTCCACAGATCACCGCCGTGTCTGACGCGGTTGAAGCGCTGGAAGGAACCGGTATTCCGGTTATCGCTGATGGCGGTATCCGCTTCTCTGGCGACATCGCAAAAGCGATCGCCGCTGGCGCCGCTGCTGTGATGGTAGGCTCCATGCTGGCCGGTACCGAAGAATCCCCGGGTGAAATCGAACTCTACCAGGGCCGTTCTTACAAATCCTACCGCGGCATGGGCTCCCTGGGCGCGATGTCCAAAGGATCCTCTGACCGTTACTTCCAGACCGATAATGCCGCAGACAAACTGGTGCCGGAAGGTATCGAAGGTCGCGTTGCCTATAAAGGCCGTCTGAAAGAGATCATCCACCAGCAGATGGGCGGCCTGCGCTCCTGTATGGGTCTGACCGGCTGTGGTACCATTGACCTGCTGCGTACTAAAGCGGAATTCGTACGCATCAGCGGTGCGGGTATCCAGGAGAGCCACGTTCACGACGTGACGATCACCAAAGAGTCCCCGAACTACCGTCTGGGCTCCTGATTTTTCTTCGCCCGACCTCGTGTCGGGCGATTTATTTCATCTGTTTCACTTGCCTCGGAATTAGCGTCAATGACGGAAAACATTCATAAACATCGCATTCTCATCCTGGACTTCGGTTCGCAGTACACTCAGCTGGTGGCGCGTCGCGTACGTGAACTGGGCGTTTACTGTGAACTGTGGGCGTGGGATATCACGGAAGCACAGATTCGCGAATTCAATCCAAGCGGCATCATCCTGTCCGGCGGCCCGGAAAGCACCACCGAAGAGAACAGCCCGCGCGCGCCGCAGTACGTGTTCGAAGCTGGCGTGCCGGTATTCGGCGTTTGCTACGGTATGCAGACCATGGCCATGCAGCTGGGTGGCCACGTAGAAGGCTCCAGCGAGCGCGAGTTCGGCTATGCGCAGGTTGAAGTGGTTAACGACAGCGCGCTGGTGCGCGGTATCGAAGACTCCCTGACCGCAGACGGCAAACCGCTGCTGGACGTGTGGATGAGCCACGGCGACAAAGTCACCGCTATCCCGTCTGACTTCGTGACCGTTGCCAGCACAGAGAGCTGCCCGTTTGCCATCATGGCGAACGAAGAAAAACGCTTCTACGGCGTGCAGTTCCACCCGGAAGTAACCCACACCCGTCAGGGTATGCGCATGCTGGAGCGCTTCGTGCGCGACATCTGCCAGTGTGAAGCCCTGTGGACCCCGGCAAAAATTATCGACGACGCCGTTGAGCGTATCCGCCAGCAGGTTGGCGATGACAAAGTGATCCTCGGCCTCTCCGGCGGCGTGGACTCCTCCGTGACCGCGATGCTGCTGCACCGCGCTATCGGCAAAAACCTGACCTGCGTCTTCGTGGACAACGGCCTGCTGCGCCTGAACGAAGCCCAGCAGGTTATGGACATGTTCGGCGACCACTTCGGTCTGAATATCGTTCACGTGGAAGGCGAGCAGCGCTTCCTGGACGCGCTGAAAGGCGAGAACGATCCGGAAGCAAAACGTAAGATCATCGGCCGTGTGTTCGTGGAAGTGTTCGACGAAGAAGCGCTGAAGCTGGACGACGTCAAATGGCTGGCGCAGGGCACCATCTACCCTGACGTGATCGAGTCTGCGGCATCCGCCACCGGCAAAGCGCACGTCATCAAATCTCACCACAACGTGGGCGGCCTGCCGAAAGAGATGAAGATGGGTCTGGTTGAACCGCTGCGCGAGCTGTTCAAAGACGAAGTGCGTAAGATCGGTCTGGAACTGGGTCTGCCGTACGACATGCTCTACCGTCACCCGTTCCCGGGCCCGGGTCTGGGCGTGCGCGTGCTGGGCGAAGTGAAGAAAGAGTACTGCGACCTGCTGCGTCGTGCGGACGCGATCTTCATCGAAGAGCTGCACAAAGCTGACCTGTACAACAAAGTAAGCCAGGCATTCACCGTGTTCCTGCCGGTTCGCTCTGTCGGCGTAATGGGCGATGGCCGTAAGTACGACTGGGTTGTCTCCCTGCGTGCGGTGGAAACCATCGACTTCATGACCGCGCACTGGGCGCACCTGCCGTATGACTTCCTGGGCCGCGTGTCTAACCGCATCATCAACGAAGTGAACGGCATTTCCCGCGTGGTGTATGACATCAGCGGTAAGCCACCGGCTACGATTGAGTGGGAATGATTTCCCAACCGGATACGTCTGGTACTAACAGGTTCTAAATTATCTCTAAGCCCGCGGATTGCGGGCTTTTTTTGGGCCATGGCTGGCAATACCATGTCAGGTGAGTGCCAGGAGCGGGCGCAACGTAAGGCTATCCATTAAATCCTTATTCGATGCGTTCCACATTTGGATGACGATCGGTTGCGGATTCATGGAAAATGTCACCCAGCCAGCCGGCAATCTCGCCTTCAGTCATATCGTCAGGAATAGCGATGTCATAGAGTCGAGAAAACTTTCTCTCCGTCAGGTCAGCACGAAATACCAGCCACCGATCATGCTTACGTTGAACGCCAATATGCCGTCCAAAAACGTTATATATCAGCATATGCAATCTCCGATCATGCTAGTGAGTTCCTGTATCTATGATACAAACGTCAGATCAGGCCAGAGTGTAAATCGTACAAAGCTGAAAGGTCAGCGTTCGCACCTCGCTCACAGTGGACATTATGATTCTTTATCTGCTCTGTCTGCTCTGTGCCTGCAGCAGACAGAGCAGTATATTCCACTTTCGGCTCGAATCGGACTGAGGTAACGTAGCAGAAATATTTATCCGGACTCAACCAAGATGCCTTCCATCGAAACGTTTATCACTTTTCTTCTCGCGCTGACGCTTCTGGAGATTTCTCCGGGGCCAGACATGATGCTAACTATCGCCAGAGGCGTCGGTCAGGGAAGACGTATTGCACTGTTTACGGTACTGGGTAATGTATTTGTAGCGGGTTTTGTGCAAGTTTCTTTTCTTGTCCTGGGGCTGGTAGCCGTTGTTCATGCCTGGCCGGTTGCACTAGATCTGTTAAGGTGGGCTGGTGCGGCTTATCTGATGTGGCTGGGCATAAAAATGATTGCGACTTCAGGCTCAGATACGCGGCTGCGAAAAACGGCCAAAATTTCTGACTGGAGTGCCGTTAAGGAAGGCGCCCTGAACAGCCTGACTAACCCAAAATCCCTGCTGTTCATGTTTGCTTTTCTTCCTCAGTTTGTTGATCCTGCCGCGGGTCCTGTCTGGCTGCAATTGCTTGTTCTGGGTAGTATCCAGAAGCTGGCAGGAATTATTTCCCTGGGGTCAGTCGCGATGGCATCAGGGACATTTGGAAACTGGCTAAGTAAACACCCGGGCTTTATCAAATGGCAAGAACGATTTACAGGTGTTGTCATGATAGGCCTCGGTGTCCGCATGTTGTTTAGCGGGTCTGGAGTCGTATCGAAATCTTCCAGTTAAGTTTTACCGAAAGGGTAAACCCAGTGTCCGCTCCGTGCCAGAAGCAGACATTCAAGATTTTCAGTTCAGCGAATGCTATGTGTGCCGTGAGCTTATAGCGCTGCCTGTTCTACTGGGTATAGACCTCTAACTCGTGATTATGGTACCTTGCTCTCGGGTCGGTGCGCACACGATAGAGAGCGGCTAACTCTTACCTAGCCTGCCGGTATTGGGTTTCCTAGTACGTCTGGAACAGTCTGAGAGTGACGCACCGATCAAATTTTTCCTTTACGCCTACCGGGCTCGTACACGGAATAGAACCAAGTTTTTATTTCCATAACTCTAATACCGCTCTTTGCGCTAGAGTCTTTGGCTATAAGATCTTCACTTAGGGTAGTCTCACGCTTAAGTATCACGACTACCTCAGATGCTTCCCGCGCAGGCCACTTTACTAACGCAGAGACCCCCAAGTAGTCGTATTCCGCCCATGAACCATCTGGAAACTTTCGAGTCTTTAGACCTCTTCGAAGCCTATGCCATGTATCGACTGTCTCAATAATACGTGCGGCGGTAGGTAACAACTCAAAGCTTGCAGAGATTCGTGCAAGTGGTCGTTTTACACGCGTAATGTGAGACCAGCCCGTTCTATTCACTATGACATTACCAAGTGTGGGATGCGTGGCACCTGCGTCCTTCCACAATTTATAAAAATCCCAGGCTGCAAACTTGATTGGTTTAGAAAACGAATTAATACGTGCAGGTAAACTACTCTGCTGCGTCATATCAATTTCCACGAGCCCCTGCGCTCGATGCTGACCGGTAGCAAGTCGTGAAAATGGTCGAATGCACTCCAGGCCTGATTGAAATCTGTTTTTTAGCTGGACGATCACAGTGCCCCGTCCAGTATACGAGTCTGCTCGCTTTAGATCGGCCCACCAAGCTTGGCTTACAAGTTTTCCCGGTGATGCTTCCTTTACATAAACCAGCGCAACAGGCAGCGGTGATTTGTTCCAAAGATCCCGCTTTACCTCAAGATTTGGAATTCTAAGTTCGAGAAAGTCTTCACACGTGTAGTCCACGTAGCTTGCCCCACTCTTAACCTGGACTTGGATTAGGCCCCCAGTAAATTCATGTCTCCATGATCGGCGATCATTTGGACGGTCTTTATTGATCCTTTTGCTTCGCAAGTACACTAGCCCATCAAAACCGTCATCATCGGCCTGTCCTACCTCTTGCCATGACCACCCCCAAGCACGACAAACTGCATCGATATAGGCGGTGCTTGCGGCGGAAATTCGATTTGACTCAGAGGTCACTTATTGTTCCCTATTTACGCGATCAAAAAAGCAATCTATCACATGATGCCTAAATATGCTGACATCCACTTTCGAATTGTAGGCGTATGGAGAGGCTTACTGGATGTGACCTGCTCCCCGTTGACTCACACAGAATGCGGTTAGCATTGTCCGCTGTTCGCTCAAAGTGAACCTTCCGTACCTACCTGCCTTTTGCTTTGACTCCCTCTTGCCGTATTTCCATCACCCTTCCATACGGTTTTTCAATCCACATCCGACTTTACCTTTTTTCGGATCCATCGGCGGAAACGAGTACGGCGTGTATGTACTAGAGATATGATTTTACGAAATGTACTATATGTATTATTTGTATTTTATGTACCTTATGTATTTTTTCCCAGGCGCGTAAAATCCGGTCACTGACCCTTTATCCACCCCGGAGCCCGTCATGAGCACACTGTCCCCCGAAACCGTCCGCCGTATCGAGGACGCCGCCGCCCTCATCACCACTGGCACCCCGAACCCGACCAACGAGCAGGTCCGCCAGCACCTCGGGGGTGGCTCCCTGTCGCATATCTCCCCGGTGATGCGCACGTTCCGCGCCAGTCGGCGTGAGCAGCGCGCCGAGCAGGCGCAGCTGCTGACCCTGGCCCGCGGTGACGGGAAGGTGAGAAAATGAGGGAGGAAACCGCGTTCCGGGTGAAGGCGTTTCGTCAGGCACTGGAGGAAGCTGCCCGGGAGCTGCCGGAGGAGCACAAGATAAGTTCACGCTGGTGTGAACTGAAAAACTTCCCGCGTGGCAGCTGCGCTCTGGCCAGCAATTGCCTTGCACAGTACCTGAAGGACTGCAAAGAAAAAGGGGAACCCGGCATTGTGTTTATGTATGGCACTCCATCATTCCATGACGCTGAAAATTCCACCGTTCATGCCCATGTCATTGTGATACTTAACGGAGAGTACATTGACCTGACGCTGGATCAGTTTGATGAATATACAGACTACATCCCGGCTGAACCCGTCGAAACCGGCGGTGTGCTTGGCACGCTGCTGAGAAAAATCCCTCAGTATGAAGGGGAAATAGAGACCCGCCGGATTAACCTCGATCGTATGCAGGGCATTTACGTGTGGTTACGGGAACGCACTGATGCAATCCTGAAGGCAGATCCTGAATGGGTGGAGCGGGAACAGTCCATAGCAGAGAACAGGTTAGCAGCTAGAAAGTTATTATCCTTTCTTTAAGCCGCGTCGCAGACCGGAACGGACGTTCCGGGAGGGATAAATGAACTGTTATCATTACACCGACCGGAAGGATATCATCGAATTAGAATTTTATAGATGAATCATTGTTACTGAGATGAGGAGTTTTATGGAAGAAAATACTTTTATTGATCGGTTTTTTGAAAGCAGTTTTGAACTGATGGACTTCAGATATTCAGGATCTCGGGACATAAACACATTATTGTCTTTCCTGAATAATCTCCAGTCGGTTAATGACCGATGTAAAAAAAGTTTTGATGTTGACTTCAGTCATCATGCTGAATTCAAGCTACTGAGATTGCTTAGGAATTACTTTCAGCATGAAGGGGATGTTCATGAGACAAGACTGTTCTTCAGCCAGCAGAACGTTTTACTGAGTCATAGCGAACTACTCATTATACCCATATGTGTAATTGCCAAGGCCATTCGATCCTTCCTAGAAGGAAAACCAAAACCCTGGAAAAAAGAGGAAATCGCAGCCATCGTCAGCTTTAGCCCGGGATTGTGTTATGTCGTGGATAACCTTGATGGTTTCGCAAATGACCCACAATTCCTGCATGAAGGTCATTACTATTCAGGGGGGTATGATTTATATGTCGCAGTATATAATATAACAAATATAGTGGCCAGTACCTGCAGGGAGATCGATGCCCTGTCTGGTAAGCAAATCATTACCGAACTGGATGATACCTATGATTTAGAGAACAATATCGGCCCTGAAAATATGATCACAAGGCTGGGTATAGAGCCAATACTCACAACAAAAGGTTATATTTTCATGAACCATAACACGTGAATTAATTATAAGTAAATAGCCACTTACCTCCTGAGCCATAATATTAATAACATAAAACAGTACAATATATAACCACATGAAACCACAAAATAACAATGTAAACGAAGCCAAAAACGGCGAGTCAACATTAGTAATAAATAAGTCCAAAATTCCCCGTCGGATACAGAATGAAGTCGCGGATATCTACAATGATAAAGGCATCAGGGAAATATTGGGCAAGGTTGTCAAATCGGGATTAAAAAAAATGCCGGGAGTTGGGACGGTACTAACACTGCTGGATGAAGGGTACCAAGCTGTTATGGACATGGAGCAAAAGCAGCGTCATGCCCGTGTCGAAGATTTTGTAACGGGAATTGCCAAGACACTACCGGACCAAGCTGATATTTCCGCAGAGGACTTTCTTGCCGTCCTGCGCAAGGTCCTGCAGGATGATGAAAAATCCAAAATCTGGTTTTATGTACGGCTACTGGTAAAACTGGGCACCGGGACACTTGATCGAGACACCCGCTTTCATCTTATTCATTTGACTTACAATCTGACCTTCAAACAGATTATGTTTGCTCGTGAATTATATCTTCGTAAGACTCTTGAACTCAGAGGGTATAACACCAGAGAGGATGCTGAACTGGAGTTAACCAGTACGAAAAATGGAATGACGCAGAGAGCCATCTTTACCTTCACCAACTGGGGTCTCATCAGGGAAGATCGCACCGGGGACATACGACGTGACCCTCTGTATATCCTAAACGATGAAATGAATACGCTGATTAACCTGCTTTTTGATGAAAGAGACCTCCATGCCAACGTGATTGATAAGGAGCTTAAGGACCGGCCCGATGTCGTGATTCTGACCTCCATCAAATCAGACGGCAATTTGTACGAAACAGAGTTACCTCAAGCGCTGGAAAAGCAGGGGCTGAAGGTAGTTATACTGCCAAACAACAGTGAACATGAGAAAGAAACTCTCGGTGGGATATACGTAGAACTCAGTACGGAATCACGGCAGCAGCACTACCGAGATGAAATTTTCACTTGTGTAGGGGTACGAATTACTCCAGATAAAAATGGAGATAAGCTGGTTAACGTACGCATCAATCAAGCAATTTTTAACGGAAGCAACAAGTTAAAAACCTCACTTGATCCGCTTCGAGCTCAACTTAACAAAGTGAGAGATGAGGTGTTACGTCTGCATCAGGAGCGTACCGGAAAATAGCGACCAAGAGGACTGAAATGCCGTACCACAATGGCTGCTGGCACCATGAGTCTGAAGCTGAACGAGAGTTTCGGTACAGAGTCAGGGCCCCGATGGGGCCTTTCAGTCCTCATTCCCCAAACCCGAGAGCATTAAGGTTTAGGGGATAGAAGATAAGTATTTAATGACAGCAGCAGTACAATAGTCGCTTACTTAAAAGTAAAGGAGGATTAAGCTGCATGATTTGTCAGATGGTAATCCGCTGTGCCAATAGGATCAGCGCAATAACCTGTTAACGCTTCCAGCACATCGAGAACCGCATTCTCTGCCTCATCCGGCAGTCCGCGTTTGAATGCCTCATTCATCAGGGTATATGCAAGCGTCCCACCCTCACGACCATAGGCGTTCACAAGATCGTTGCAAAGGGCATAGACCTGGTAAGGGTTCTCACTGTTGAGGAGTATTGTCTGGATTTTTCTTTCGAAATCAGCTTTATTCTTTATCGTCATCATCATCCACCTCCCAGAGCGGTGCGGTGTCTGCCAGATACTGGTTCAATTCATCAATGTGCATAGCATGTCTAGGCACAAGCATAGCATGTTTTGCCCCATCCTCAATGTACATTAAGTGTTCATGCTGATCGAAATGCGACCTGGAAATGACATATCTGACGAGTTTCCGTACCGGATCCAGCATAAATTCAGGAATATTCTCCTGCGGCGGGATTGTCAGCGACATGCCCATTTGCTTTTCAAGGATAACAACCATCCCATCATCATCGATATAGACATCAACTTTAGGTTTGGGTTCATCTCTCTTGTCAACATGCTTGTAACGTACGCCGAGGCAGTCGCGAGATGTACTGGCGGTTGGTAGCACTGGACAATTATTCGCGTCCGCTTTCATCATGCGATAAAGGATTAATTTTGTAGTGTTAATCATTTATAAAATCCTTTTCAGGGGGGCCACAGTTTGCCTCTGAAGGCCTTATTAATCAATAAGCTTGTTCTGTTCTTGATAGCCTGCCAGCTTGAATAACGACCAATACCCTTAGATGGCTCCCTCTACAGGACCTTTCTCTGCCAGAAATGTGAATGGCACATCTGACCCTTCGTCAAACCCAGCCATTCACCCAGCCCACCAGGCTTATACCCCGGTGCAGATACTGGAAAACACCGACCGAAACAAACTGCCAATTAGAATACCCAGGCGGGTCATCATCTGAGTTTCCTACCGGCCCGGTATTTAAGCATTTAATTCAGACAATTAACAACCTGTCTTCCTGTGCGAACAGGACAGGGGAGACTGTCATATTTTCAAAAACAAGATGGGTCAACACTCCAGGGTAAAAACTTGAAAGATTACCTTCGTACCTGTTATTTTTCTTTTTCAACTTGAGGTAAAAGTCACCCTGCTGATAACTATAGAATGGTCTTATATCAATCTCAGTTTGCACTCCTTCATTTATGAATGACTGAGGTATTGATTCCATACTTACCGACCCCACCGGGAATTGCATTTTTACCATTTTAAAGTTTTTAATTTTATCTTCAAGATTTGATGCCGCTGGGAAGAACATCTCTTCGCCAATATACAATGATGTACAAATGGATGTTTTTTTGGTTGCTAAATCCCCAACCACCTGCGGTTGAAATACCTGTATAAAATCAAAACCTCGATTTTCATATTCCTTAGAAATTTTATTAATATGACTACAAATTTTATCAAAGTCAGTGGTGGCACCTAATCTAATAACGAGCTGCTTTATCGATTTGTCATCCTGGGGCGCCGATAATAACTTTCTGTTTGCCTCATCAATTTTATCAGTGATATTCCTGATTTCATTGTAATGTTGCCTGGCCATGACCTGAACCATATCAGATCCGGCATTAAGCACCTCTGCTTTATATTCATTTATTGGGTGAAATGCGATACTGTATCGTCCATTTTCAAACTCATAAAGTCCATGTTTATCGAATTTGAATGCGATATTCAAACAGATGTTATTCAATATCTCGTCAGTCAGTATGTCATGCTCCAGCAGGACGAAAAGCTTTCCTGATGAACCGGTTCTTTCAAGAAGTTTCTTAAATGACTTGCGAATCGTTTCGCATTTCTCCCTGAACGCTTTTTCATGAAGTGATATGTCGAAATTCTTGACAGAAACCTTATATTTATAACCTGTATCGAATGAAATTTCATAGTCAAAGACTGGATTAGATGTCGCGCATGGTTTTATTACCCCACCATCTGTAGACAATGAACCTATAGTAATAATCTCAGTTATTAAACCGTGTGAACTGTCAGCGTTTTTCTTAATCTCTTTTGCCGTAGACTTCAGCCATCTGCGATTATCCTGACTGAGATTTAAAATTGATTGACCTAAGCAATAAAGCTCAGTGGTAGATAAATGGTCTCGCCTCGCCCATAATATCTGCAGTCGGTGCCCGTCATTTTTTTTCAGCCACTCCTCTGTAAAAAGCTCTGATACTGCCTGAATGGACTCAATAATTTTTTCCGATGAGTTGTCACGAATAAGATGCTCAACAGAACGATTAAATTTATTTTTCATTTATGAATTGTTATCCCTTAAATCCTCCGGAAAGCCTCTTATTCTCTTGTTGCTTCGCTATAAGCTTTCCGGCATGAAACATGAAAAAATACTACAACAGTGGTGGATTGATTACACACCATTTTGCCCGTTTTTCTTACCCGTTTCACACTCTGGTTAGATGCACTGTCAGCGCGAAGCCCTGAAGGCTACGCACTATCCCTATATGCTGATCATTTTGTCAGAAGTCATCAACCAAATCACCCTCATTATCGGCAAGCTTTACAGGTGGATGTACATTCTTGCGTCCAGGCGACTTCATGGTCGTATCAATAAAATGACGTTCAAAAACACGAATCAGAGAGCTATTCCTAATAGCTCTAATCCTCTGACGGACGGCTTCTTCCTTAAATTCAGCTGTAAATCGTGGTGTGCCCATACGTTCCTCCTATGCTACATACTGTAGGGCAGGATCGTCTTCCGGGCTGGGGTCAGTCCAACATACAGCTTATCAGTCATGTTCATTTTTCCGGATGTGACAAGGCTCGTTATATCTTTAGTGAGAACAGAACTAATTGTCGTTTCTCAAAGTGCAGCCGTTAACAGGGTTTTGATTTACTCTCTAAGAACAAGATGCATCATCATCCGGGATTATCCCAGTGACTTCAGCTCCCTTGAAAGCTGATACATCCAGTTATCATCAACAGATATATAAAGCACCCCATCCAGATCGCTGGGTTTTTCCACTTCCGCTTCCCTGATTGCAGTCACCTTACCCGCTCCCAGCCTGGCCAGTAGATACCCGTGCTCAAACACAACGTTCTGCCGTGCCCGGGGTTTTTCCAGCGAAGTCCCCGCAACTTTTCCGATGTCGCACGCGGTGTACAGGACCACAGCATAGTCAACGGCCGCCGTCAGCTCTGTCAGTTTCTGAAAAATGCTCCGGCCATGATTGGGTTGCTCATGGAAAATAATAGATTCGAATCCAAGTTCATCAACCAGTCTAGCGACTTGATATTTAAGTTCTCCATCATGCCCATGGACAATAAATACCTTTTTTTTGTCAGTCCGGAAGGCTACCGAAGATGCTGATGAGACTGTTCGCTGTGAGAATGTGCCCACCTCTGCGGCAGTTTTTCTTTGAATAAGGGGACTATCTGCTTTAGGGGCTGCGATGGTAGTCCCGGTGGCCGGAAGAGATTCCAGAAGCTTCATTTTTTCCTGATGAAAATAGTCACGTCGTAGCGCCCATGTACCGCTACCACTGCCTTTTTCCATTTTTACATGGGCCAGAACATTAGCGGGCGTGGATGAACTTCGGATCCATATCGGTAAACGAAGGCCTTCAGTCTCCATTAAAATACGTCTCAGCGACTGATACTCAGCTTTATAGCTGTCTGGCTTGCTGGCGCCATTCGTGGTGATTGTGGAGCAGAGCGCCATAAAAGCGCCGATGTGCTCGATCATCTCATCTTCATTATCCATCTGCTCAGTCCTATTTTAGATCATATTGCCGTTAATATCAGGCATCGCCCTTGCAATTGCAATTTTGTACCGGATAACCGCCCGGAAGACTTCCTTGTTTAAGGCAAATGGATGAAAGAACACGGTATTGATTTGATTGACTGTTCAACAGGTGGTATTGCCATGGTGCCGGTAAACACCTACCCGAACTATCAGGTGCCAGCGGCCGAAATGCTGCGTCAGGAACTGGGTATTAAAACAGGCGCGGTAGGCCTGATCGAAACTGGGTGCCAGGCAGAAGAAATATTGCAAAATGGTCCTGCGGATATAGTGCTGGTAGGCCGTGATATGCTGAAAGATCCGCTCTGGGCGCGTACCGCTGCCGATGATCTGAACGTTACGCTTCCTGTACCGGCGCAATACACCCGCTACGGTTCTGGCTGGCAGCGTTCATAGCCCCGTCTACCAGACGTAGACGTGGAGAGCAACGTAGAACGTTAATGTATTCTTCTGGTGCACATTATGTTGAAGAGAAGCGCCAGCAGAAAAAGACCCTTGTTGTAACCCTCATAATAAAAATGATTTATTCATTCCTTTTGCCCCTACATGCTGACGTAGGGGCTTTTTTTATAGTGATTCATATTTAAATTTTGATTACTTCCGCTTCTCGCTCAGAGCGGACCTAACCCGCCCCACAAACCCACTCCGTATACAGCATATTAGTTCAGCTCTTTAAAATCGCATGACTCACCGGGATAGGGCCCTTACAATTGCCTACGAGCTGAACTTTCGACGACGTTTCGGTCGACAAAAAGCCATACGGGGCGTTCCCTGCTGAAGCTTAAAACCCTCCAGGGTTTTTCACCCTCATGATGGTACCACCGCGCCCGGCGTAAAGCCGACACTCATTAACCAACGGAGATTATCATCTTGAACAAATCAATACTCGCATGCTCTGTGGCCGCGCTGCTGGTCGTGTCCGCCATGTCCGCCCAGGCCAGGACCCCCGCCAGGCTCAAGTCGCCAGTATCGGGCGTGCTCTGCGACCGATATGTATGCGCCAATGACAAGGGATTATCCCGCGCGTTGACAGAGACCTATCTCGGTAAGAAGGCTGCTGCAAACGAGGTGTTCACGTCGAGCAATGTCGATCTGACTGAATTCACCTTTGCCAACGGTATTTTCTGCGATGTGAAGGAGCGACTGTGCCGTGAAGATCGCTATTATGGCGCGAACGGACAGCGCTCCGGGGCGGTGTCTAAAAAGTACACAACGCTGCTCTTTGGCGAATAATGGTGATGAAAAGAGACCACAGTGAAAGGCTACGTTATAGAGATATAAATTATATTTTGTAGTGTATATTATAAATGCTGATCGGGTTGTCAAAATTAAATTTCTTGTTATTGGTTATGTTGCGGAATATTACTCTGTCACTACGCTTTAGCTGAGCGTAACAGTGAAGCGGTCTGGTTACGTGAATTCCCATTCACTACCATGAGCGAATAAAGGAATGAAAAACCGCATAATGATTGTCGGCGGCGGCACGGGAGGAACCATTGTTGCCAACCTGCTGGCCAGGAAATTACGACGTGAAATTGCTGCCGGTCAGGTAGAGCTGGTACTGATTTCCGAATCACCAGTGCACTACTACAAACCCGCTTTTATGTATGTCGCCTTTAACCTCTTCCATCACCATGAACTGGCCCGGCCTGAACGGCAATTACTGAGTCCGGAAATTCAATTTATTACCGACAGGATTGAATCTTTCGATTTTAAGCAGCGTCGACTGTACGGAGCCAGTAAGCGACATTACGACTGGGATCTGCTGGTTATTGCCACCGGCTGCACACCTTTTACACAAAAAATCCCTGGCCTTGCCGACGCGGGCGATCATTTTTATCAATACGCGGCGGCCAGACAATTAGCGCATAAGCTCTCCACCATTAAAAAGGGGCGAATATTTATTACCGTCTCTTTCCCGGAAACGCCGAATGTGCCCCACCAGTGCGGCATCGCCCCTATTGAAACCACGCTGATGGTTGACGATTATCTGCGCCAGCGTGGGGTGCGTAATCAGGTTGAGATTGTTTATACCTATCCGACCGTCGCGCAGCTGCTGCGAAACTGCCTGTTCCTGCAACGTCCGGTGGGGGAGGCGCTTGGCGATATTTTTGCCGCCAAAGGAATACAGCATCAGCGTGGTTTTACCTTAAGCCATGTCGATCCTGACAGCAAAATTGCCTATTCCGCCGAGGGCGATTCACAGAATTTCGACATCCTGATGGCAACGCCTCCCATCCGGGCAGTCGACGCGGTGCGTGATACCGGGCTTAGCGAGGTTCAGAACGGTGAAGGCTGGCTGCCGACGGATCACCAGACGCTGGGCGTCTACGGTCTGGAAGGCGTATATGTGATCGGCGATACCGTCGATCTGCCGATCAGTAAAGCGGGAGGATCGTGCCACAACCAGGCGCCCATCATCGCGGATAACATTGTGGCGGAGCTCTACGGCAGACCGCCCGGAAGCGGTAATCATTATGATGGACGGGTTCAGGCCGTCGCGCAGATGGGGCTCTGGGCCGGCATGCCGTTGGTATATGACTATCGCAATGACGTGACCCCCATGCCGGCGACAAAACTCGGCGGCATGCTGCGAAACGGTTTTAACCGTGGACTGTATTGGGGCGTCGTGAGGGGGATGTTCTGATGAGTGACCAGGAACAGTTACTAAAAAGCCTTGCCCCGCTTATGGCGGGCAATCGTCTGAATAATCTGGTTGATCTGCTTGCCGTCGTCGCAGACCTGCTGGAAATGGCCGATAACGCGATGGTCGAAAAACTGGCTGGCGTTTTTGACGATGTCGTGACCGTCGGCTGGGAAGGGGGAACCGCGTTACGCATGGCATGGGGGGAGCAAATTAACCGGGAAGGGGATATCTCACTTCGGCAGGTGTTTACTATGCTCAACGACCCTGATACCCGCCGCGGCATCATGCTTTTGCTGCGCGTGTTACAGATTACGGGGCAGCGTCTAAATGCCCTCGCTTCGGTCAGCTATCCTGAGTGTCCTGAGATCGAAAACCGCTAAGATCGGGCGGATGTACACCGGAAACGGCGATTATGCCGGGTAGCGTGTTTATGTTACCCGGCCTGTTGAGCGGTACCGTGGGCTATTTATCCCCGCCACCCAACCGATACGCCAGCGCCACCACCAGCGACTGCACCAGGCACAGCGTCGCCGACTGAGACCGAAACGCGTCCACCTGCGCCTCTTTCACTACAAAGCAGAGATCGCTGAACGTCGCCAGGGGGCTTATCTGGCTGTCCGTGATCACAATCTGCCGCGCGCCAACGCTGGCGGCGGTTTCGCTGACCATCACCGTCTCTTCCGCGTACGGCGAGAAGCTGATCGACACCACAATGTCGCGCGCCTTAATGCGGCTGATTTGCTCGCGCAGCATCCCGCCCATGCCGTCGAGCAGGATAGGGCGGCACTCCAGATGGCTCAGGGCATAGGTGAGGTAGGCCGCGACGCTAAAGGAGCGGCGCAGTCCGGCGATGTAGATGGTATCGGCGTCGGCCAGCAGCTGTACCGCGCGCTCCAGCATCTCCGGCTCGGCGCGGGCGGCCAGCTGCTGCAGCGCCTGCGCGTTTGAACGGGCAAACTCCTGCAGGATATCGAGCGGCGTTTCCGGCACGGCCTCGCTCTCCATCTCGCGGAACAGACGGGCGCGGTCGCTGTAGCTGGCGGTCTCCTCCACCAGGTTCATGCGAAACAGCTGTTTCATTTCGTTGAAGCCGGTGAAGTCAAAGGCGTTGGCAAAGCGGATCAGCGTCGAGGGCGGCACGTCGGCGCGCTCGGCGATGACGGCAACCGTATCGAAGGCCACGCTGTTGGTATTGTCCAGCACGTAGCGGGAGACCTGCTGCAGCCTCTTGCTCAGGCTATCGTAGCGATCGCGGATTTGCTGCTGCAGTTCGTTCAGGCTGGTTGCTGTCGTCATCTTTTCCCCCAATACAGTCATATGATTCTAAACGCAAAACCGCGTCTTTTAAATGTCGGCCATCCATCTGGCAGCAAAAATGAAACAGAAACTTCAGTCATTTCCTCGCCCGAAATCCCTTAATAGCGCACGCGGCGTCAGTGGTGCTGGCTGTTAACATAAAAATCCATCCTTGATCACAATAATCATCATTTATTTTATTTCAACTTAAAATGGAATATTTGTTTCATATATAGTGGTCAGTACACAGTGTTCAGGTCACAGTCACGTATCAACAGCGAGAGGTTAAGGATGGAGACGGTAGCGAATTTTATTCACGGCGAATGTGTCACCGGTTCAGGCCAGCGCGTTCAGGCGATCTTCAACCCGGCCACCGGCGAGCAGATCCGCCAGGTGGTGATGAGTACGGCACAGGAAACGGAGCAGGCGATTGCCGCCGCGCAGCAGGCGTTTCCGGCGTGGGCACGTCATGCTCCGCTTAAGCGCGCACGCGTGATGTTCCGCTTCAAAGCGCTGCTGGAAGAGAACATGGATCGCCTGGCCCGCCTCATCAGCGAAGAGCACGGCAAGGTCTTCTCCGACGCGGTGGGCGAACTGACCCGCGGCCTGGAAGTGGTGGAGTTTGCCTGCGGTATTCCGCATCTGCAAAAGGGCGAACACTCGGCGAACGTCGGGACCGGCGTCGACAGCCACTCGCTGATGCAGCCGCTCGGCGTCTGCGCCGGGATCACGCCGTTTAACTTCCCGGCGATGGTGCCGATGTGGATGTTCCCGATTGCGCTGGCGACCGGGAATACCTTCGTGCTGAAACCGTCGGAAAAAGACCCTTCTCTGGCGCTCGCGCTGGCGCAGCTGCTGAAAGAGGCCGGCCTGCCGGACGGCGTCTTCAACGTGGTGCAGGGCGATAAAGAGTCCGTTGACGTGCTCCTGACCGACCCGCGCGTGCAGGCGGTGAGCTTTGTCGGCTCCACGCCGATTGCGGAATACATTTACCAGACCGCGTCCGCCCACGGTAAGCGCTGCCAGGCGCTGGGCGGTGCGAAAAACCACTGCATTTTAATGCCGGATGCCGACATGGAGATGGCGACCAACGCCATCATGGGCGCGGCCTACGGTGCGGCGGGCGAGCGCTGCATGGCGCTCTCGGTGGTGCTGGCAGTGGGGGATAACACCGCCGATGACCTCTGCGCCCGGCTCGAAAAACAGATTGCCGCGCTGCGCGTCGGACCGGGCCTGGACCAGTCGCCGGAAAACGAAATGGGGCCGCTCATCTCCTCCGCGCACCGCAGCAAGGTGCTGGGCTACATCGACAGCGGGGAAGCGCAGGGGGCGAAACTGCGCGTGGACGGCCGCGGCTTTAGCGTGAAGGGCCACGAGCAGGGCTATTTTGTCGGGCCGACGCTGTTCGATAACGTCACCCCGGAGATGACCATCTATAAAGAAGAAATTTTTGGTCCGGTGCTTTCTGTGGTGCGCGTAGCAGATTACGCCAGCGCGGTGGACCTGATTAACCGCCATGAATATGGTAATGGCTCGGCAATCTTCACCCGCGACGGTGGCTGCGCGCGTCGCTTCTGCGAAGAAGTGCAGGCGGGCATGGTGGGGGTCAACGTCCCAATCCCGGTGCCGATGGCATTCCACAGTTTCGGCGGTTGGAAGCGCTCCATCTTCGGTGCGCTCAACGTCCACGGCAACGACGGCGTGCGTTTCTACACCCGAATGAAAACCATCACCGCGCGCTGGCCGGAAATGCAGCAGGAGACAGGCGCTGCGTTCTCCATGCCGACGCTGGGCTGACAGGAGGCGTTATGCAAACCGAACGTATGACCATGGCTCAGGCGCTGGTCCGGTTCCTTAATCAACAGTACGTTAGCGTGGATGGTCACGAAACGCCCTTCGTGGAGGGCGTCGCCACCATCTTTGGGCACGGCAACGTGCTGGGTATCGGCCAGGCGCTGGAGCAGGATCCCGGCCATCTGCAGGTGATGCAGGGCTGCAACGAGCAGGGCATCGCCCATATGGCGACGGGATTTGCCAAACAGCACCGTCGTCAGCGCATCTTTGCCGTCACCTCCTCTGTCGGGCCGGGCGCCGCCAATATGATCACGGCGGCGGCAACCGCCACGGCGAACCGCATCCCGCTGCTGCTGCTCCCGGGCGATATCTACGCCAGCCGCCAGCCGGACCCGGTGCTGCAGCAGATTGAGCAGTATCACGACCTCAGCATCAGCACCAACGACTGCTTCCGTCCGGTCTCCCGCTACTGGGACCGCATTAACCGCCCCGAACAGCTGATGAGCGCGATGCTCAGCGCGATGCGAACGCTTACTGACCCGGCAGATACCGGTGCGGTGACGATTTGCCTGCCGCAGGACGTGCAGGGGGAAGCGTGGGATTACCCGCTGAGCTTCTTCGCGCGTCGCGTGCACCACATCGAGCGTCGTCCGCCCGATCCGCAGCGTCTTGCGCAGGCGCGGGCGCTGATCGCCCGCAAGCGTCGTCCGCTGGTGGTGTGCGGCGGCGGCGTGCGCTATTCCGGCGCACATGAGGCGTTTCGCGACTTTGTCGAGACGCTGCAGCTGCCGTTTGCCGAAACCCAGGCCGGAAAGGGGGCGCTGGTAAGTGACCACCCACTTAACCTCGGTGGCGTAGGGGTGACGGGCGGAATGGCGGCCAACCAGCTCGCGCCGCAGGCTGATCTGGTGATTGGCATCGGCACGCGCCTGACCGACTTTACCACCGGCTCCAAGGCGCTCTTTTCCCATCCGGATGTCGAATTTCTGCTGCTGAACGTGGCCGAGTTTGACGCCCTGAAGCTGGACGCCACGGCGCTGATTGCCGACGCTCAAACCGGGCTCGAGGCATTGACCCACGCGCTTGGTGATTACCGCAGCGGCTGGGGAGAGGCGATCGCTGAGGCGAAATCCGCCTGGCGCGACGAGTGCCGTCGCCTGTGGGATCGCCAGTGGCGTCCGGACGACGCGCCCGAAGTGGCGGGGCACCTGGACGCGCAGCTGGCGGAGTACGGTGAGACGCTCAATACCCGGCTGACCCAGACGCGGGTGCTGGGGCTGATCAACCAGCATATTGAAGATAACGCCATCGTGGTGGGCGCGGCCGGTTCGCTGCCGGGCGATTTACAGCGCCTCTGGCAGGTCAAAACGCCGGACAGCTATCACCTGGAGTACGGCTACTCCTGCATGGGCTATGAGATTGCGGCAGCCCTCGGCGCGAAGCTTGCCCGACCCGGGCAGCCGGTATACGCCATGGTGGGGGATGGCTCCTACATGATGCTGCACTCCGAGCTGCAAACCGCCGTTCAGGAGGGCATTAAGGTCACCGTTCTGCTGTTTGATAACGCCAGCTTCGGCTGCATTAACAACCTGCAGATGGGGCACGGTATGGGCAGCTTTGGCACGGAAAACCGCCATCGCAATCCGGAAACCGGACGGCTTGACGGTCCGCTGGTGAAGGTCGACTTCGCGCAAAATGCGCAGAGCTACGGCTGTCGCGCGTGGCGGGTGCACGACGAGCAAACCCTGCTGGCGGCGCTGGAGGCGTCCCGCGCGCATCCTGGCCCCACGCTGCTGGACATCAAGGTGCTGCCGAAGACAATGACCCACGACTACGCCTCCTGGTGGCGAACCGGTGATGCGCAGGTGGCGGAATCGTCTGCCGTGCGTGAAGCCGCGGAGCAAACGCAGGCGCAGGTGAAAAAAGCCCGTCAGTATTAAGTTTTTCCGTCGTAACGAAATTTTCATTTCATTTTCCCCTCACCCTAACCCTCTCCCCAAAGGGGAGAGGGGATGGTGTGGTGCACTCTTTTCTCCCTTGCCCCTTTGGGGAGAGGGCCGGGGTGAGGGGAGCTGCTGTATGTCCTCCCATGTTGTGAGATTGATAACAAAATTTATCTCATTCATCTCAAAAGTGTTAACCTGTACTCAAAAACATAATTTTCACTATTTATAAAAATGAAATAAATGTTTTATTTATAGGGTCGTTAGTTCACAGCATTCACCAACACCGGGAGCCGTTATGTTTAACATTGCTTTACTGGGCGCTGGCCGAATTGGCCAGGTACATGCAGCTAACATCGCCAGCCACGGCGCGACCACGCTCTGGTCCGTGGTTGACCCGAATCAGGAATTTGCCACCCGCCTCGCCACGCAGTATCAGGCCCGCCAGCAGAGCCTGGATGAAGCGATGACCGACCCTAACGTTCACGCCGTGCTGATCGCCTCCGCGACCGATACCCACGCGGACCTGATTGAAATGGCCGCCCGCCACGGCAAGGCCATCTTCTGCGAAAAGCCGGTCCACCTCGACCTTGCCCGCGTGCGCGACTGCCTGAAGGTGGTCAAAGAGTACGACGTGCCGCTGTTTATCGGCTTTAACCGCCGCTTTGACCCGCAGTTCCGCCGCGTGAAAACCGACGTGCAGGCCGGGCGCATCGGCAAGCCGGAATCGCTGCTGATCATCTCCCGCGATCCGTCTCCACCACCTGCGGAGTACGTGCGCGTCTCCGGCGGCATGTTCCGCGATATGACCATTCACGATTTTGACATGGCCCGCTACATCATGGGCGAAGAGCCGGTGTCGGTGTATGCCCAGGGCAGCAACCTGGTGGATCCGGCGATTGGCGAGGCAGGCGACATCGATACCGCGTTTATCGTCCTGAAATACGCTTCCGGCGCGATGGCGACCATCGTCAACAGCCGCCGCTCCTCGTATGGCTACGACCAGCGCCTGGAGCTGCACGGCTCCGAAGGGCTGCTGTGCGCGGGCAACATTCTGGAAAACCAGGTGCAGCACTACGGCAAACAGGGCTGCACCAGCGCGCTGCCGGAACACTTCTTCCTGCAGCGCTACAAATCCGCTTACGCCGCGGAATGGGAACACTTTGTCGCGGTCCTGCGCGGCGAAGCGGTGCCTGACTGCAGCGGCGATGATGGTGAACGTGCGCTGTACCTTGCGGATAAAGCGCTGGAGTCACTGCGCAGCCAGCGCGAGATCGTCCTCTAAACACCACAACCCTACACAGAGAGACATAATAATGAAAAAACTGATCGTAGCCGCCCTCATCGCCATGACGTCCGGGGCCGCCCTCGCCGAAAACGAGCAAATTGTTTTCAGTACGCCAAACCTGGCCATGCCGTTTGAAGTTCACATGCAGCGCACGGCGGTAAAAGCCGCAAAAGAGATGGGCGTGAAGCTTCAGGTGCTGGACGGGCAGGGCAGTTCACCGAAGCAGGTGGCTGACCTGGAAAACGCCATCACCCGCGGGGCGCAGGGCTTTATCGTCTCCCCGAACGACGTGAACGCGGTCTCCAGCGCGGTGGATGAAATTCAGGATGCGAAGCTGCCGGTAGTCACCCTTGACCGCTCCGTCGACAGCCAGAAGAAAGTGCCGCACTTTGGCGCCAACAACTACAAAGGCGGCCAGGCGATTGGCGACTTCGTCAAAACCAAATTCCCCGACGGGGCGGAGATCATTCTGCTGACCGGCCAGCCGGGCTCCTCCTCCAACATCGAACGCACCAAAGGGATCCGCGACAGCCTGAAGGCTGGCGGGGATAAGTACAAGATCGTCGCCGATCAGACCGGCAACTGGATGCGTTCTGAAGGGATGCGCATCGTGGAAAGCGTGCTGCCCTCGCTGCCAAAGCGTCCTCAGGTGATCCTCTCTGCCAACGACGACATGGCGCTGGGGGCGATTGAAGCCCTGCAGAGCCAGGGCGTGAAGCCGGGCGAAATTCTGGTCACCGGCTTTGATGCGGTACCGGAAGCGCTGGCCCGCGTGCGCGACGGCTGGCTGGCGGTGACGGCGGATCAACGTCCGGGCTTTGCGGTGCAGACGGCGATGAGCCAGCTGGTGGCCAACGTGCGCGAGAAAAAAGCCATCACCGGGGCCGACTACCCGCCGACGCTGATCACCAAAGATAACCTGCAGCAGGCCGAGCGTATCGGTGAGGCCGGTAACTGATTTATCCGCAGCCGCCGCTGGCGCGGCGGCTCACTCTAAAGGAGGAGCAGACCGATGTCGCAACCCTTACTGAAAGTGACCGACCTGGCAAAAAGCTTTTCCGGCGTTTGGGCGTTAAGCAGCGCCCAGCTGACCGTCGGCGCGGGCGAGATCCACGCCCTGCTGGGGGAAAACGGGGCGGGTAAATCCACGCTGCTGAAGGCGCTCGCGGGGGCGCAGCCGCAAACCCGCGGGGAGATCTGGTTCAACGGCGAAACGCTGCCGGTGGACGACTCCCCGGTGGAACGGCAGAACAAGGGCATTATCACCATCTATCAGGAATTCAACCTGCTGCCCAACATGACCGTCGCGGAAAACATGTTTCTCGGGCGCGAGCCACGTAAACGTAACCTGATCGTCGACGAAAAGGCGGTCAATCAGGAGGCGCAGGTCATTCTCGACTATCTGCAGCTGAACGTTGCACCGACCACCCCGGTCGCCCGCCTGAGCGTTGCCCAGCAGCAGATGGTGGAGATCGCCCGGGCGCTGACCCTCAACGCCAGGCTAATCATTATGGACGAACCCTCCGCCGCGCTGAGCGACAGCGAGGTGGAAAGCCTGCACCGCGTGGTGCGCGAGCTTAAAAACCGTGGCGTGAGCATTATCTATGTCACCCACCGCCTGCACGAAGTTTTCCAGCTCTGCGACCGCTTCACCGTTTTCCAGGACGGCCGTTTCACCGGCACCGGCGCGGTGGCGGAGACCAACGTCGAACAACTGATCCGCCTGATGGTCGGGCGCGACGTGGCCTTTAATCGCCGTCCCGCCAGCGAAACCCATCATGAGGACAAACCCGTCCGTCTGGCGGTGAAGGGGCTGAGCCGCGAAAAGCCGCCGCTGGATCCGCACGGCATCGCCCTGCATGACATCAGCTTCCACGTTCACGCCGGGGAGGTCTTAGGCATTGCCGGACTGGTGGGCGCGGGACGCACCGAGGTGGCGCGCTGCCTGTTTGGCGCAGACGCGTTTACCGCCGGGAGCTTTGAGCTGGACGGCGTACCGTACCAGCCGCGCGACCCGCTCTATGCCCTCGACCAGGGCGTGGCGCTGGTACCGGAAGACCGCAAAAAAGAGGGGGCGGTGCTGGGACTGTCGATTCGCGACAACCTGTCGCTCTCCTGCCTCTCCTCGCTGCTGCAGTGGCGCTGGTTCGTGAACACCCGCAAAGAGGACGATCTGATCGAGTCCTACCGCAAGGCGCTGCAGATCAAAATGGTCAACAGCGCGCAGGAGGTGCGCAAGCTCTCCGGCGGTAACCAGCAAAAGGTGATCCTCGCGCGCTGCATGGCGCTCAACCCGCGGGTGCTGATCGTCGATGAGCCGACGCGCGGCATCGACGTGGGGACCAAATCGGAAGTGCACCAGGTGCTGTTTGACATGGCGAAAAAGGGCGTGGCGGTGATCGTGATTTCCTCCGATCTGCCTGAAGTGATGGCGGTGTCAGACCGGATCATCACCCTCAGCGAAGGCCGGGTGACCGGCGAGATCCACGGTGACGACGCTAACGAAGAACGGCTGATGACGATGATGGCCATCAACCACAACGCCCTGAACGCGGCATAACGGAGTTTCTCATGACGCAGATGATTTCTAAAACGCAGGCCCCGGTCAAACGCGCCGGACGCATCGATCCCATCGCCTTCTTCGAGCGCTTCGGGGTCCTGATTTTCATGATCCTGCTGCTGATCTTCTTCCAGTCGCAGAACAGTAATTTTTTCTCTGAACGCAATATTTTCAACATCCTGACCGAAGTCTCTATCTACGGGATCATGGCCGTGGGGATGACCTTCGTCATCCTGACTGCCGGGATTGACCTCTCCGTGGGCTCCATTCTGGCGGTCTGCGCCATGACCGCGGCGTACGTGATCAAGGGCGACAACTTCACCACCGTCGACCCGAACGCCTGGGGCGGTATGAGCTGGCTGATTGGGCTGGGGATTTGCCTGGCGATGGGCACGGCGATTGGCTTCCTGCACGGTCTGGGCGTGACCCGCCTGCGCCTGCCTCCGTTCATCGTGACCCTCGGTGGGATGACCATCTGGCGCGGCCTGACGCTGGTGATCAACGACGGCGCGCCGATTGCCGGTTTCGATCAGGGCTACCGCTGGTGGGGGCGCGGGGAGCTGCTCGGCATCTCCATTCCGATCTGGATCTTCGCCATCGTCGCCCTCGGCGGCTATCTGGCGCTGCATAAAACCCGCTGGGGCCGCTTCGTCTACGCCATCGGCGGTAACCCGGAGGCGGCGCGCCTGGCGGGGGTGAACGTCAAGCGCGTGCTGGTCAGCGTCTACGTGCTGATTGGCTGCCTGGCGGGGCTGGCGGGCTTCATTCTGAGCGCGCGTCTGGGGAGCGCCGAGGCGGTGGCCGGGATCTCCTTTGAGCTGCGCGTCATCGCCTCGGTGGTGATTGGCGGCACCTCGCTGATGGGCGGCTACGGGCGCATCGGCGGAACCATTATTGGCTCCATCATCATGGGGATTCTGATTAACGGCCTGGTGCTGATGAACGTCTCGGCCTACTACCAGCAGATTATCACCGGATTAATTATCGTTCTGGCGGTGGCGTTTGATACCTACGCCAAGAGCCGTCGCGGCGCACTGTGAGGATCACGATGAAAGAGGTTCGTATTGGATTGATTGGCACCGGGTATATCGGCAAGGCGCACGCTATCGCCTATGCCCAGGCCCCGACGGTGTTCAACCTGCGTGGCAGGCTGGTGCGCGAGATGGTGGCGGAAGTCACGCCGGAGCTGGCGGCAACGCGCGCGCAGGCGTTTGGCTTCAACCGCTCCACCGGCGACTGGCGGGCGCTGGTGGCCGACCCGGCGATTGACGTGGTGGATATTTGCTCACCCAACCATCTGCATAAAGAGATGGCGCTGGAGGCGATCCGCCACGGCAAGCACGTCTATTCGGAGAAGCCGCTGGCGCTGAACGCCCACGACGCACGGGAGATGGTCGACGCCGCGAAGCGGGCCGGGGTGAAAACGCTGGTGGGGTTCAACTACATGAAAAACCCGACGGCGCAGCTGGCGAAGGAGATTATCGCCCGCGGCGAGATTGGCGAGGTGATCCACTTCTACGGCACCCACAACGAAGACTATATGGCCGACCCGCGCTCGCCCATTCACTGGCACTGCTTTAAAGAGACCGCCGGGCTGGGAGCGCTGGGCGACCTCGCGGCGCATATCGTCAACATGGCCCAGTACCTGGTCGGGGAGATTGAGCAGGTTTGCGGCGACCTGAAGATCGTGGTCCCGGAACGCCCGGCGAAGGCCGGCTCGTCGGACATGGTTGCCGTCGAAAACGAGGATCAGGCCCACGCGATGGTGCGCTTCGCGGGCGGGGCGCAGGGCGTGATTGAAACCTCCCGCGTCGCCTGCGGCCGCAAGATGGGGCTGTCGTACGTCATTACCGGGACGAAAGGCGCCATCAGCTTCACCCAGGAGCGCATGGCGGAGCTGAAGCTCTATCTGCATGACGATCCGGTTAACCGTCAGGGATTCCGCACCTTACTCGTCGGCCCTGCACACCCCGACTACGCCGCGTTCTGCATGGGCGCAGGCCACGGGATAGGCTTTAACGATCAAAAAACGGTGGAGGTGCGCGACCTGGTGGACGGGATTGCCGCCGACGTGCCGATGTGGCCGGACTTTGAAGAGGGCTGGAAGGTGTCGCGCGTGCTGGACGCGATCGCGCTCTCGCACCGGGAAGGCCGCTGGCTGAACGTGAACGATATTGTCTGATGAGGTATCAACGTGGAAAAGCAGTTTGATGTGATATGCATGGGCCGCGTGGCGGTAGACCTCTACAGTCAGCAGATTGGTGCCCGTCTGGAGGATGTGTCGAGCTTTGCCAAATACCTCGGCGGCTCGTCCGGCAACGTGGCGTACGGCACCGCGCGCCAGGGCCTGCGCTCGTCGATGCTGGCGCGCGTCGGCGATGAACATATGGGCCGCTTCCTGCGGGAAGAGCTTAACCAGGTGGGCTGTGATACCAGCCATCTGATCACCGATAAAGACCGCCTCACGGCGCTGGTGCTACTCGGCATTAAAGACCGGGACACCTTTCCTCTGATTTTTTATCGCGATAACTGCGCGGATATGGCCATTACGGCCAGCGATGTGGACGAAAGCTACATTGCCTCCGCACGTTGTCTTGCCATCACCGGGACTCACCTTTCTCATCCTCAGACCCGCGAGGCGGTGCTGACGGCGCTGGGCTATGCCCGCCGTCACGGCGTGCGCACGGTGCTGGACATCGACTACCGTCCGGTGCTGTGGGGGCTGACCTCCTTAGGCGACGGTGAAACGCGCTTTATCGCCGCCGATAAGGTCACCCGCGAGCTGCAGGAGGTGCTGCACCTCTTCGACGTCATTGTCGGCACCGAGGAGGAGTTTCACATTGCGGGCGGCAGCACGGAGACCCTGCAGGCGCTGGGGCAGGTGCGTGTCGTGAGTGACGCAACGCTGGTCTGCAAACGCGGTTCGCTCGGCTGCTCGGTCTATACCGACGCCATTCCGCCCCGGCTGGACGACGGCCTGACGGTGACCGGCGTGCGCGTGGAGGTGCTTAATGTTCTCGGCGCGGGGGACGCGTTTATGTCCGGCCTGCTGCGCGGCTACCTGAACGACGAGGGCTGGGAGCAGGCGTGCCGCTATGCCAACGCCTGCGGCGCGCTGGTGGTCTCGCGCCACGGCTGCGCCCCGGCGATGCCGAGCAAAATCGAGCTGGATGACTATCTCTCCCGCGCTGCGGATGTGCCGCGCCCGGACCTCGACCCGCGTCTGAACCACCTCCACCGGGTGACCACCCGCCGTCGCGAGTGGCCGGAGCTGTGCGTGATGGCCTTCGACCACCGCAGCCAGCTTGAGGATATGGCGCTGCAGTGCGGCGCGTCGATCGGGCGCATTCCGGCGCTGAAGCAGCTGATCCTGCAGGCCAGCCGCGAGGCGGCGAGCCGTGCCGGGCTGGAGGGCAAAGCTGGCCTGCTGTGCGACGGCACCTTTGGTCAGGACGCGCTGAACGCCATCACCGGCGAGGGGTGGTGGATTGGTCGCCCCATTGAGCTGCCGGGCTCGCGTCCGCTGGAGATGGAGCATGGCAACATCGGCACCCAGCTCATCAGCTGGCCGCAGGAGCACGTGGTGAAGTGTCTGGTCTTTTTCCATCCGGAAGACGCTCACGGCCTGCGCCTGGAGCAGGAGCAGAAAATTGCCGAGGTGTATCACGCCTGCTGCCGGTCCGGGCACGAGCTGCTGCTGGAGGTGATCCTGCCTGCGACCATGCCGCGCAGCGACGAGCTCTACCTGCGCGCCATCTCCCGCTTCTACAACCTCGGCATTTACCCCGACTGGTGGAAGCTGCCGCCGCTCTCAGCGGAGGGCTGGACGGCGCTGAGCGAGATTATCGAGCGCCGGGACCCGCACTGCCGCGGGGTGGTGATCCTCGGCCTGGACGCTCCGGCAGAACAGCTGCGCGCCGACTTCAGGGCCGCAGCGGGGCAGACGGTAGTAAAAGGCTTCGCCGTAGGGCGCACGCTGTTCGGCGATGCCTCCCGCGCGTGGCTGAAGCACGATATTGACGATGCGCAGCTGGTGGCGCGCATCCGGGACAACTACCTGCAGCTTATCGCCTGGTGGCGCGAGCGCGGACACGCATAATGGAGACGACAATGAGTGTACAACTGGGCATTAACCCGCTGACGTGGACGAACGACGATCTGCCTTCTCTGGGCGCAGAGACGCCGCTGGAGACCTGCCTGAGCGAAGGTAAAGAGGCCGGTTTCGCCGGTTTCGAGCTGGGCAATAAGTTCCCGCGCGAAGCGCGCCTGCTCGGCCCCATCCTTCAGCGCCACGACCTGCAACTGGTCTCCGGCTGGTATTCCGGCCGCCTGCTGGAGCGCAGCGTGGAGGAGGAGATCGCCGCCGTGCAGTCCCACCTGACGCTCCTGCGCGAGCTGGGGGCGAAGGTGCTGGTCTTTGCGGAAGTGAGCGGCTGCATTCACGGCGAGCAGCAGACCCCGGTGCATCTGCGCCCGCGCTTCCCGCAGTCGCGCTGGAAGGAGTACGGCGAGAAGCTTACCGAATTTGCGCGCTACACCCAGCAGCAGGGCGTGCAGATTGCCTACCATCACCATATGGGCACGGTGATTGAGTCCGCCGACGACGTGGACAATCTGATGACCCACACCGGCGACGCGGTGGGGCTACTGCTCGATACCGGTCATCTGACCTTTGCCGGGGCCGATCCGCTGGCGGTGGCGCAGCGCTGGGCGTCGCGTATCAACCACGTTCACTGCAAAGACGTGCGTGCCGACGTGCTGGCGGATGTGAAAAACCGTAAAACCAGCTTCCTTGATGCGGTACTGAGCGGCGTGTTTACGGTGCCGGGCGACGGCTGCGTGGATTATCCGCCGATTATGCAGCTGCTGAAGGCGCAGGACTATCACGGCTGGCTGGTGGTGGAGGCGGAGCAGGATCCGGCCATTGCCCATCCGCTGACCTACGCCCGTCTGGGGTATAACAATCTGAGCCGTCTGGCGCGCGACGCCGGACTGATTTGAGGAGGTGACATGTCACGTCTGTTATCACGCTGGCAACAGCCGAACGCGGAGGGGCGCACCCAGTCCGTCACGCCGGAAAGCGCAGGGTGGGGGTACGTCGGCTTTGAGGCGTATGAGCTACAGGAGGGGCAGACGCTGACGCTGCCCGCCGTCCGCGAAGAGCGCTGCCTGGTGCTGGTGGCAGGACGCGCCTCCATCAGCACGCCTTCCGCGCAGTTTAACGACATCGGCGAGCGGATGAGCCCGTTCGAGCGCATCAAGCCGTGGGCGGTGTACGTCACTCCGCAGGAGACGGTGCAGGTGAA
The DNA here is from genome assembly GCF_043972695.1 of Enterobacter quasiroggenkampii. Taxonomy (NCBI): domain Bacteria; kingdom Pseudomonadati; phylum Pseudomonadota; class Gammaproteobacteria; order Enterobacterales; family Enterobacteriaceae; genus Enterobacter; species Enterobacter quasiroggenkampii. Next base: position 4,044,658 of record NZ_CP143745.1, on the reverse strand, counting down.
GGCGCTGACGACGCTGGAGCTGGCGGTCTGCGCTGCGCCGGGCAAGGGCACCTATCCGACGCGGCTGATTGCGCCGCAGGATATCGACGGTGAGGCGCGCGGCAAGGGCCACAACCAGCGCTATGTGCACAACATTCTGCCGGAAGACAAGCCCGCCGACAGCCTGCTGGTGGTGGAGGTGTGGACCAACGAGGGCTGCACCAGCTCGTACCCGAGCCACAAGCACGACACGGATAACCCGCCCCAGGAGACGTATCTGGAGGAGACCTACTACCATCGCCTCAACCCGGAGCAGGGGTTCTGCATGCAGCGGGTTTACACCGACGACAGAGCGCTGGATGAGTGCATGGCGGTCTACAACCGTGACGTGGTCATGGTGCCGAAGGGCTACCACCCGGTGGCGACGATGGCCGGGTATGACAGCTATTATCTCAACGTGATGGCCGGGCCGGTGCGCAAGTGGATGTTCACCTGGGAAGAGGACCACGCGTGGATTAATCGGGATTATCCCGCGGATGGCGGGCGCTGAGGCTGTTTTTTGCCGGGTGGCGCTGCGCTTACCCGGCCTACAATTCGCAAAAAATTACTCTGCGTCAATCGCCTGCTCAATCGTCCGGGCAACGATCTGCGGCTGGCTCACCATTGACACGTGGCTCGCCGCCACCTCGGTGGTTTTCGCGTGGATCGTCTTCGCCATCGCGCGTTCAAGCGCCGGGTTAATCATCCGGTCATTCTGACTCACCACATACCAGCTCGGCTTATCGTGCCACGCCGCGTGGGCGACCTTTTCACCAAACGCCTCGGCCTTAATTGGCCCCTGCGTGGCTGCAATCGTATCTTGAATGGCTGGCTTCACGTCAGGCGCGAAGTCCTGCCTGACGGCTTCCGTCGGCAGGTATAAATAGCCGTCCGCCGTTTTGGCAATGCCCGCGCTGCCCGGCGGTGCAGGGTAGCTTCCTGCCAGGTCCGCCGTCGACTGGCCGGAGTTTGGCGCGAAAGCCGCCACATACACCAGCGATTTTACCCGCGCATCGTTGCCCGCTTCGCTAATCACGGTGCCGCCCCAGGAGTGACCCACCAGCACTACGTCACCCTGCGCGCGGGCGATGGCCCGCTTTGTGGCGGCAACGTCATCTTTTAGCGACGTGAGCGGCAGTTGGACGGCAATGACCTCTGCGTGCTGTTTCTGCAACAGGGTAATGACCTTATTCCAGCTGCTGCCGTCCGCAAACGCGCCGTGGACCAACACGGCGCTGGTTTTACTCTGCGCAAAGGCGCTGGCGGAAAGCGCCAGCAGGCCTGCCGTGACTACAGACAGTGCTTTCATCTTCAGACTCCTTAAAAATGGTGGACCGCCGCGTGGGGCGGGACGGTGAATTCAACGGTTTTGTGGTCGAGCGGCTTGTGCGTCGGGTCGGCCAGAATTATCGTCACCTTGTGTTTACCGGCGGGCAGCCCCACCAGGATCACCGGCTCTCCGCTGGTGTCAGCCCAGTGCCACGGCGCGTCATCCACCACCACGTGAATGTGCCCGATGCGCGGGGTGACCTTGAGCGCGTCGGGCCCGAATACCGGCTCGATGCGAAGGTTTTCGGCGCGGTACTGGATAAACACCGCGCCTTTGCTCAGCGGCCCGGCAAGCGGCGGATCGACGATCAGTTTTGCAGGCGGCTGCGGCTGCGCCAGCGGGGCAACGGCGGCGGGGCCGTTAACGTCCGCGGCGCTCAGATTGTCCAGGGGAGTGGCCTGGGCACCTGCGACGGATGTCAGGACAAGCAGGGGGAAAATTACGTAGCGACGAATCATTGCTCTCTCTCCTCATCAGTTCTCAATGGCGACAGGGAAAGAAAACCATTTTTATGTATCGGAGATATTTGCCGGAGGGGGCGTTTTGTACCCGTTTGTCACCGTGGCCCGCGGGATACAGTGCGATACAGTTTGCCTCCCGGGACGGCGCACAATGGCTATCGCCAGCCCGGCAATCAGCAGCGTCAGGCCCGTCGATACCCCCATTGCACCCGCGATCCCCAGCGTTTTATTTAGCCACGCATAGGCATACGGTGAGGCTGCGGCCATAAGCTGACCGGGGATAAGCAGTAAGCCCGTGCGGCGGGCATAGCTTTCCGCGCTAAACAGTTCCAGCGGCAGGGTGGCTTTGACAAGGGTAACCAGCCCGTTGATGGCCCCATAGCCCAGCACAAAACCGGCCGCACACCAGACAAACAGGGCGCTGCTCAACCCAACAAGAAAACAGAGCGGCATGGCGAGAGCGGTAAAAAGCGTTAACGTGAAGGGCGTTAAGCGAGCCCCCGCCAGCACTTCCAGCGAGCGCGCGCCCGTCTGGCCGATTCCCCACAGCATGCCGATAGCGACCGGCAGACCGTAGTGGGCAATAAACTCCGGCAGATGGGTGGAGGTGCCGTTAGAGACAAAGGTGATGAGGGCAATGAAGGCGGCATAAAGCCAGCCGTTTCGGCGCTCGTTGTTCAGCGGCGGTGCGGCGATTTCCGTCGTCACCGTCAGCCGCTGCCGGGGAAGCGTGCGGATCAGCAACGCGCTCAGCAGGCCAAGCAGGGCATAAATGCGTAATGCGTCCTGCCAGCGCATCACGTGAAGCAGCGCATCGCCCAGCGGCCAGAAGACGACGGAGGCCAGCCCGCCCGCCAGCGTGACGCGCGAGATTGTTCTTCGCGCCTGCTGTCCGTAGAGGTTGACCAGCGCGGCGAAGAGCGCATCGTACAGCGACAGGCGCATTCCCACGCCTGTGACCAGCCAGGCGCCGTACCAGCCATAAAGCGTCCGGGTATACGCCATACAGGCACAGCTTGCGGCGATCAGCAGCGTTCCGCCCATCACCACCTTCTGACCGCCAAAGCGTGCCAGCAGGCGGGCGACAAAAGGGGATACTACCGCCATCACCAGCATCGCCAGCGTCAGGCCGAGGTAAATCTGCGGTGATGACCATCCCCGGTCGGCTGAAATGGCCAGCGCAAAGGTGCCGGGCATATAAAACGAGATCCCCCAGTTGATGAGCTGATTGCACCCGGCTGTGAGGGCGAGGCGGTGTGGCAGGGCAGGTATTTCCATGAGTGTTCATTCCGCTATGCAGTTGTCCTGAGCATAACGGGCGCGGTATTGTGCTGGCAGGGCCGCAACCTTATGCGCGGTATAAGAGAAACTTTGAATGACGACGCTTAATCTGGGCTATCTCGCCACCTTCCGTCTGGTGATCCAGCGCGGCAGTTTTTCAGCGGCAGCGGACGTGCTGGGCCTCTCCCAGCCCGCCGTCAGCCTGCAAATACGCCAGCTGGAGCAGTTTCTGCAAACGCGGCTGGTGGAGCGTACCGGGCGAGGGATTAAGGCGACGGCTGCCGGAGAAACCTTGCTGGCGCACGGGGAGCGTATTCAGCAGGTGGTGGATGACGCCATCCGGGCCGTGAATGCGTTTAGCCACGACGTAAGCGGCACCATTACGCTTGGCACGGGGGCAACGGCCTGCATCCATCTTCTGCCGCCGCTGCTGGAGCAGCTACGTCGCGACTATCCGCTCCTGAGCGTGGGGGTCACGACGGGCAACACCCTCGACATCGTCAGAGCTATCGAAGAGAACCGTCTCGATATGGGGCTGGTCACGCTGCCGGTGAGTGGCAGAGCGCTGGACGTGATGCCGGTGATGGACGAAGAGTTTGTCTTTATTGCCTCAAGGGAACAGCAGGCTGCATTCAGGGACTTCACCCCAGCCGCGCTGCACGTTCATCCGCTGATAGCCTTTGAATCAGGTAGTGGGACCCGGGCGCTGATCGACGGCTGGTTTGCCGCCCAGGGTTTAGCGATCGCGCCGGTGATGCAGCTTGGCAGCATCGAGGCGATCAAACGCATGGTTCGTGCAGGGCTGGGCTACAGCATCGTGCCGCGCATGGCGGTGGAACAGGAGGTCGATCGCGAAGGGCTATGCGTGATGTCGCTGATGCCCATGCTGCAGCGGCAGCTGGCGGTAGTCATGCGGCAGGATAAAATCCTCAGCAAAGGGATCGCGGCCCTTATTCGGCTCGTGCAACAGCCTTCGGCGGTTTAGCGGTCAGCGGTGTCGACGGTCAGGCTGGATTGCTGCGACTGGGTTTTATCCTGATGGTGGTACCAGGCGCCAATCGAAGAGTAAACGAAGCGGCCAAAGAAAAACAGGAAGCTGATGAGCAGTATGATGCGGGTCATTCGGGTGTTAAATCGATGTCGTTTGCGCATACGCGTGACCTGACTCACTCTGTTTTTCCTGGATAAGCCCTTCCGGGCGATAAGGATATTAAGGCACAGCGGGAAGATGGGGTCAATTCTGTGATGTGTAAATAACCGTCAATGTTTACATTAATTAATGTTATTGAAATTAATCAACGCATTTACCATATTGATAATATGAAGAAAAAGATGTCGAAAAAACGCCACAAAGTGTTATTTGCGTAAAGTAGTTTGATTTATGTCAACGGATTCCCGGCCCTGATATTTAAAATCCTTCCTCCACACTGTTCGCCCGACATGCTGCCGGGCGGCGCGTACGTCAGGTTGGATGCCTGTCTTTATTTCCCTCTGGAGCGATAGGGGTTTAACCGGGCATCTATGACTATTCTCGCTTTCCTGAAAAACAATGCAAACCGCTGGTGGGCATTGCCGCTTATTTTACCTGTATTTTTACTTCCCGCGATGAGCGTCGCGAATACGTTTACGCAGCTGGGCGACGGCATTGTGGCACTCTATTATTTACCGCTCTCATTTTTGCTTTCGCTGATGATGTTCTTTGGCCTGGAAGCGCTGCCCGGGATCGTATTATCCCTGTTTATCCGCTATTACCCGTCGGTCGGGATGTTTGAAACGGTTGCCGGTGTGCTCCATTTTATCGTCCCTTTAGTGCTCAGTTGGGGCGGCTACCGGGTGTTTGCGCCCAGACGCAATATGACGGCATACGGCGACATCCGCTTGATGGCGCAGCGCATCTTCTGGCAGGCCTTCTGCCCCGCGACGCTGTTTCTGGTGCTGTTTCAGTTTGCCGTGTATCTGGGCGTGTATGAGAGCCGCCAGAGCCTTGCGGGGTTGAACCCTCTTAACATTCGTACGCTCATCAACTACCAGGCGCTGCTGGTCAGCGGGCTGACGGGCGTGCCGCTGAGCTATCTGCTGATCCGCCTGATTCGTCATCCGCGCTATATCAAAAGTCTTCTCTCGCAGATCCGTGCCCAGATAGACAAAAAGGTGACGGTCGCTGAGTTTGTGCTGTGGGCGATTGCGCTAGGCGGGCTGCTTACGCTGCTGCTGCTCCCGATGAATGAAAACAGCTCCATATTCACCACAAACTATACCCTGTCGCTGCTGATGCCGGTGATGCTCTGGGGCGCGATGCGTTTCGGCTATAAGCTGATATCGCTGATCTGGACGCCGGTGCTGCTGGTGTCAATTCACTACTATTATCACTATATCCCGCTGAACCAGGGGTATGACATTCAGCTGGCGATCACCTCGTCCAGTTACCTGGTCTTCTCGTTTGTGGTGATTTATATGTCGATGCTGGCGACTCGCCAGCGCGCCGTGAATAAACGCTCCCGCAGGCTGGCGCTGCTCGACCCGGTCGTCCATATGCCTAACCTGCGGGCGCTGTCGCGCGATCTGGCGAAGAATCCGTGGTCGGCGCTCTGCCTGCTGCGCATTCCGGAGCTGGAAATTCTGGGCCGAAATTACGGCGTGCTGCTGCGTATTTTGTACAAACAGCAGCTGGCGCAGTGGGTAAACGGTACCCTCCAGCCCAACGAGCAGGTGTATCACCTCACCGGGTATGACATGGCGGTGCGGCTCAACGCGGAATCGCACCAGCAGCGAATTGAAACCCTGGACGAGCATATCAAGCAGTTCCGCTTTGTCTGGGACGGCATGCCGCTGCAGCCGCAGGTGGGTGTAAGCTACTGCTATGTCCGGTCCCCGGTTAACCATCTTTATCTGGTGCTGGGTGAGCTGGGGGTGGTGGCCGATCTGTCACTCTCCTCAAACCATCCGGAAAATCTTCAGCAGCGTGGTGCCGTCCATTTGCAGCGCAGCCTGAAGGATAAAGTCGCGATGATGAGCCGCCTGCAAAAGGCGCTCGATAACGACGAATTCACCCTGCTGGTTCAACCCGTTCGCGGCCTGCGTGGCGATCGCTATCACGAAGTCCTGCTGCGGATGCCGGATATAAACGGGCTATTGATCTCTCCCGACCAGTTCCTGCCTGTCGCTCAGGAGTTTGGTTTGTCCTCCCGGGTGGACCTGTGGGTGCTTGAGCATACGCTGCGCTTCCTGGCCGCGCATCGCGAGAGCCTGCCCGGCCAGCGTTTTGCCATTAATCTGGCCCCCTCAACCGTATGCCGGGTGCCGTTCCCGCTTGAGGTGAGTCGCCTGCTGGCGAAATACGCCATTGAGCCGTGGCAGCTGATTTTTGAGGTGACGGAGTGCAGCACCTTCGGCAGCGGGGAGCAGGCGCTACACATCCTCCAGCAGTTGCAGAAAATGGGGGTACGCATTGCAATTGATGATTTCGGGACCGGCTATGCAAGCTATGCGCGGCTGAAAAGCGTGGATGCCGACATTCTCAAGATCGACGGCAGCTTTATCCGCAATATCGTCAACAACAGCCTGGATTATCAGATCGTGGCGTCTATCTGCCATCTGGCGCGCATGAAGAAGATGCTGGTGGTGGCAGAGTATGTCGAGACCGAGGAGATACGTAGCGCGGTTCACGCGCTAGGCATCGATTATGTGCAGGGCTATCTGATTGGCAGGCCAGCGCCGCTGGAATCACTGCTGGAAACAGAGGCGTCCTGCGCGGACGCCTGAACCGTTACGCGGCGACGTCAGCGCTCTCTTCTTCAATTTTGAGCAGCCAGCCGGTGACCGCTTCCCAGTACTGTTGTTCTTTTTCCAGGTCCAGCAGGACCAGCGCATTCTGGCTGAACCAGTCGTGCGGGAAGCTCAGCGTCCAGTGATGGTCGTCGGTTTTAAGCTTCAGCGTGGGCGGCGTGGTGGTCGCCTGACGCTGGTTATTGAGCAGCACGCCAAGACGCAGCAGCTGAATGAGCGGCAGGAACTGCTTTTTCTTGAACAGCGTGAAGCGCGGCAGGTCGTCGAGCTTGATGGCTTTGCGGTGATACCGCACCAGGGTCGCCATCATGGTTTGCTGCTCCTGGTTGAAGCCCGGCAGATCGCTGTTTTGCAGAATATAGGCCGAATGGCGGTGCATGCCGCTATGGTTGATGTTCAGACCCACCTCATGGAGCATCGCGGCCCATTTTAACAGCGCGGCAAGCTGCGGGTGCGCGAGCTTCGGATTCTGCTCTTCCCACTGCTCGTACATCTGCACCGTGGTGTCCAGCACGCGCTTCGCCTGCTCGCGGTCGATGTTGTACTGGTTAGCCAGGCTTTGCGCGGTGCGGCTGCGAATATCCTGATGGCGGAAACGGCCTTCCATTTCGTACAGCACGCCTTCGCGCAGCGCGCCGTCGGAAAGGCGCAACTCTTTAATGGCGAGAGCGTCAAACACGCCGCAGAGGATGGCCAGCCCCGGCACGAAGACCGCCTTACGCTCGTCGGAAAGACCCGGCAGGCTGAGGGCGTCAAAACTTTTATGCTTCAGCACTTCGTCGGTCAGCAGCGTCAGGCGTTCGGGCGTGATGAACCCGTCTTTTTCACCCATTGCCAGCAGCACCTCATGCGCCGCTTTGATGGTGCCTGACGCGCCCAGCGCCACGTTCCAGCCCTGAATACGGTACTGCCAGGCCAGGTTTTCCAGTTTCTGGACAGCTGCCATACGCGCACGCTGGAAGTTCTCGCGGGTGATGGTGCCGCCCGGGAAATACATCTGCGCGAAGCTGACGCAGCCCATACGGCGGCTTTCCACCAGGCGAGGCTCAAAGTCTTCGCCGATCACCAGCTCCGTAGAACCGCCGCCGATGTCGATCACCAGCTTGCGCCCTTTTTCCGGCTGGGTGTGTTCGACGCCCATGAAAATCAGACGCGCTTCCTCGTTACCGGAGATGATCTCAATCGGGTAGGGGATCACCTTTTCGGCCCGCTTGAGAAACTCTGGCGCGTTCAGCGCCTGGCGCAGGGTGTGGGTGCCCACGATGCAGACGCTGGAGGGCGAGAAGCCCTGCAGGCGTTCAGCAAACAGCGACAGGCAGTTTAACCCACGCTCCATTGCCTCTTCGCTGAGCATGCTGCGTTCATCAAGGCCATCCGCCAGGTGCACGCGCTGCTTCAGACGACCGATGATCTGCAGCGCGCCATCCACCTCACGGGCGATGACCATATGGAAACTGTTAGAGCCTAGATCGACCGCGGCGAATTCCTGCGGGCGTGGGGTCTTATCATTTATCGGCATAGGTTAATCGGGTTGCTCGAGTGATTTGATATAGTCGTAAATCGCCAGTTGCGACCGCACTTTGCGGCGGTTGCCGCGCGGTACATAGCGGTTACTGAGTTCTTTGTCGATATAGCGTGCTTTCACGGTATCGCTGAACAGAATCTCGATGATGTCGAGGATCTGCTGCTTCAGGCGCGGATCCAGCAGCGGTGCCGCGACTTCAATTCGGTAGTCAATATTGCGCGTCATCCAGTCTGCCGAAGAGAGATAGACCTGTTTATCACCCGCATTATCGAAAATATAGACCCGATCGTGTTCCAGGTAGCGGTCAACAATGCTGATCACGCGAATATTGTCGCTGATGCCTTCCAGTTCCGGGATCAGCGAGCACATGCCGCGGATCAGCAGGTTAACCGGCACGCCGGAGCTGGACGCGGCGTACAGCCTGTCTACCAGCCCTTTGTCCACCAGGTTGTTGAGCTTCAGCGTGATGCCGGACGATAGCCCTTTCTGGGCATTGGCGATCTCTTTATCGATCATATCGTACAGCAGACGGCGCGAGTTCTGCGGCGAGACCAGCAGATAGTCGAAGCTTACCGGACGGTACGGGTTCTCAATAAAGTTAAAGACCCGGCGCACCTCGTTGGTGATGCGGGCATCGGCGGTCAGCAGCGAGTAGTCGGTATAGATTCGTGCCGTTTTCTCGTTAAAGTTCCCGGTACCGATGTGGGCGTAGCGCACCACCTCGTCGCCCTCTTTACGGGAGATCAGGAACAGCTTGGCGTGAATTTTCAGCCCCGGCGCGGAGAAGATGACGTGTACACCGGCTTCCGTCAGACGACGCGCCCAGTGAATGTTCGCCTCTTCGTCGAAGCGCGCCTGCAGCTCCACCACCACGGTCACTTTTTTGGCGTTGTGCGCCGCGTGGATCATCGCATCGATGATGCGGGAATCTTTTGCCACGCGGTAGATGTTAATTTTGATCGCCAGCACGCTCGGGTCGAACGAGGCCTGACGCAGCAGTTCCAGCACGTGTTCAAAGGTGTGATACGGATAGTAGAGCAGGACATCGCGTTCGCGGATGGCGTCAAAACCGTTGCGGAATTTATCGAACCAGAGATGGCGCAGGCGCGGCAGCGGCTTGTTCACCAGATTGGCTTTGCCGACGTTCGGGAAACCAATAAAGTCTTTAAAGTTGTGGTAACGGCCACCCGGCACGATGGAGTCATAGCGCGAAATGGTCAGCTTCTCGCGCAGCATCTCCACCATGGCGTCCGGCATATCGCGCTGATAGACAAAGCGTACCGGCTCGGCCGTCAGGCGCTGTTTCAGGCTGGACGACATCAGCTCCATCAGGCTGGCTTCCATCTCGTGCACCAGGTCATATTCGGCGTCACGGGTCATCTTCATCGAGTAGGCGTTTAACGCATCGTAATCGAAGAAGCCTTTGAAGATGTCGTCCAGACAGTAGCGCAGGATGTTATCTAGCAGGATCATTGGCTTGCGTCTACGCGGGGTTTCCGGCGGCAGGTTCACGAAGCGCGGGACCTTGTCGGACGGGATCTCCAGCAGCGCGTAACGGATGGATTCACCGCGGATAATTTCTACGGCCAGATAGGTGTAGTCATCTTTCAGGAACTGCACCAGATCGGTTTCGCGGTTGATGAGAATCGGGGTAATGTGCTGGCGCAGGTACTGTTTAAAATAGTGGCGCAGCCAGTTTTGTTGGTTAACGGAAAGCTGACGTTCGTTAATCAGGAAGATTTGATTACGCGCCATCTCCAGCAGCAGTTCGTTATACAGGCCGTCAAATTCCTGATCGGCTTTCAACACGCGGGACTGGATTTTGCCCAGCAGGTGCCGCGAGTGCGAGTTTAGGCCCTGTTCTTCGCTGATGATGATGCGTCTCTTCAGCTCGGCAAAGCGAACCTTGTAGAACTCATCCAGGTTGTTGGAATAGATGCCCAAAAAACGCATGCGTTCGATCAGCGGGTTACTTTTGTCAGCCGCTTCCTGGAGTACACGTTCGTTAAATGCTAACCAGCTTAGCTCTTTCTCGATATATAACTTTTCCTGACCCATTACAGCTCACACTCCAGTTCAATCACAGGACGTGGTAAATCCGTCTCGTCCTTATTATGGCGAGCATTTCCACGATATGTCCAACAGTGCCAGAAAAGTATGACAGTTATTTTTTTTGTTGGGGAATTTAGAGGGTTGGGGGAGGGGGGCGCTGCGCTTATCACGACCTACGGGACCGTAGGCCCGTACAAGCGAAGCGCCGCCGGGCAATTCAAAGAGACTACTCTTCGGCAGCATGACCCTGCGGGGGTAACTTCACGCCATCCAGCCAGGCTGCGCCGTCGCGCATTTCGAGACGCCCGTCAACAAACCAGCTTACCACCAGTGGGTAAATGGCATGCTCCTGGGTCTGCACGCGTTCGGTCACGTCTTCTTCGCTGTCGCCATCAAAGACCGGGACTTTGGCCTGCAGGATCACCGGACCGCCGTCCAGCTCGTCGGTCACGAAATGCACGGAGGTGCCGTGCTCCTCATCGCCGTTTTCCAGAACCTGACGATGGGTATGCAGGCCGGGATATTTCGGCAGAAGAGAAGGGTGAATATTCAGCAAACGTCCGGCGTAGTGCGCGACAAAGGCCGGGCTCAGAATGCGCATATAGCCCGCCAGCACCACGACGTCCGGCGCGTAGGCATCAATCTCATGAACCAGCTCGCGGTCAAAGGCTTCACGCCCGGCGAACTGGCTGGCTTCCAGCGCGTGCGCGGGTATGTTTGCTTCCCGCGCGCGCTCAAGGCCGAACGCGTCGGCCTTGTTGCTGAATACTGCCCGAATGGTGCCGTTGATTTTGTTCTGCTTGCAGGCGTCTATGATGGCCTGCAAATTACTTCCGTTGCCGGAAATGAGCACCACGATGTTTTTCATTCAATGACCACACGCTGTTCGGAATCGGAGGCTTTAATCGTACCGATTTTCCACGCGTTTTCACCTTTCTCGGTCAGCAGCTTGACCGCTTTATCCGCTTCGCTTGCCGGCAGTGCGATAACCATGCCCACGCCGCAGTTAAAGGTGCGGTACATTTCGTGAGAGCTCACGTTGCCTGCGGTCTGCAGCCAGTTAAAGACCGCTGGCCACTGCCATGAGGACTCGTCGATCACCGCCTGGGTGTTGTCCGGCAGCACGCGCGGGATGTTTTCCCAGAAGCCACCACCGGTCAGGTGGGCAATAGCGTGCACGTCAACGTTCTCGATCAGTTCCAGCACGTTCTTCACGTAGATGCGGGTTGGGGCCAGCAGATGGTCAGCCAGCGGTTTCCCTTCAAGCTCGGTCGTCTGTGGGTCGCAACCGCTCACCTCAAGGATTTTACGCACCAGGGAGTAGCCGTTGGAGTGCGGGCCGCTGGAGGCCAGCGCGATCAGCACATCGCCATCCGCCACTTTGCTGCCGTCAATAATTTCTGATTTTTCTACTACGCCGACGCAGAAGCCTGCGACGTCATAATCTTCGCCGTGATACATGCCCGGCATTTCCGCGGTTTCACCGCCGACCAGCGCACAGCCAGACTGCAGACACCCTTCGGCGATACCGTTGATCACGCTTGCCGCGGTATCCACGTCCAGTTTGCCGGTCGCGTAGTAATCGAGGAAGAACAGCGGCTCTGCGCCCTGAACCACCAGGTCATTCACGCACATCGCGACCAGATCGATACCGATCGTGTCGTGACGTTTTAAATCCATCGCCAGGCGCAGTTTGGTGCCTACACCGTCAGTTCCCGAGACCAGAACAGGTTCACGATATTTTTGCGGCAGCGCGCACAGTGCGCCGAATCCACCCAGACCACCCATCACTTCCGGGCGGCGGGTTTTTTTCACCACACCTTTGATTCGGTCAACCAGCGCATTACCTGCGTCAATATCAACACCGGCATCTTTGTAGCTGAGAGAAGTTTTGTTGGTCACGGCTTAAATCCCCACGCGATTGCATAGCTAGTAAGAAAAATCGGCGCAATTCTAACAGTCCAGGCAAACGTTTGCGAGCCTATTCTCGGCGAGAGGATCTTTTTTTACGCGCAGCCTGCCAGTGCGCCCAAACTTGCGTCTGTTCACGAAAATGAAACCGGTTTCGGTATTCTCCTTGCAACCCGAAACGGCTTTGCACATCATTCAACTGAAACCGGTTTCTGTAATTGTTTTTGCAGAAAATAACGCAGAATGAGGGAAAGCGAATGTCAGGATTTAAAGCAGATTTTCTGTGGGGCGGTGCGGTTGCGGCGCACCAGCTGGAAGGCGGCTGGCAAGAAGGGGGTAAAGGCGTAAGCGTAGCCGACGTCATGACTGCAGGCGCGCACGGCGTGCCGCGTGAAATCACCAACGGCGTGCTGCCGGGGAAAAATTACCCTAACCATGACGCCATCGATTTCTACCACCGCTATAAAGAAGACATCAAACTCTTTGCCGAGATGGGGTTCAAATGCTTCCGCACCTCTATCGCCTGGACGCGCATTTTCCCGAAAGGGGACGAGCGTGAGCCGAACGAGGCTGGCCTGAAATTCTATGACGACCTGTTCGACGAGTGCCTGAAGTACGGCATCGAACCGGTTATTACCCTCTCTCACTTCGAGATGCCTTTCCACCTGGTCACCGAATACGGCGGCTGGCGCAACCGTAAGCTGATCGACTTCTTCGTTCGTTTTGCAAAAGTGGTTTTCCAGCGCTATCAGCATAAAGTGAAGTACTGGATGACCTTTAACGAGATCAACAACCAGGCCAACTTCCATGAAGACTTTGCGCCGTTCACCAACTCCGGGCTGAAGTACGCGCCGGGCGAAGACCGTGAGCCGGTGATGTTCCAGGCCGCGCACTATGAGCTGGTGGCCAGCGCGCTGGCGGTGAAGGCGGGGCGCGAGATTAACCCGTCCCTGCAGATCGGCTGCATGATTGCCATGTGCCCAATCTACCCGCTGACCTGCGCGCCGGACGACATGATGATGGCGATGAACGCCATGCACCGCCGCTACTGGTTCACCGACGTGCACGTGCGCGGCAAGTACCCGCAGCATCTGCTCAACTACTTTGCGCGTCGCGGCTTCACGCTCGATATCACCGAAGAAGATAAAGCCGCGCTGACGCAGGGCTGCGTGGATTACATCGGGTTTAGCTATTATATGTCCTTCGCCACCAAGGCGACGGCGGACAACCCGCAGTTGGACTATGACGAAAGCAAGAGCCTGGTCTCCAACCCGTACGTGCAGAAATCCGACTGGGGCTGGCAGATTGACCCGGTGGGGCTGCGCTACTCCCTCAACTGGTTCTGGGATCACTACCAGCTGCCGCTGTTTATCGTTGAAAACGGTTTTGGCGCAATCGACGTGCAGGAGAGCGACGGCACGGTGAACGACCAGTACCGCATTGACTACCTGGCCGCCCACATCCGCGAGATGAAAAAAGCGGTGGTGGAGGATGGCGTAGACCTGATGGGCTATACCCCGTGGGGCTGTATCGACCTGGTGTCTGCCGGTACCGGTGAAATGAAAAAACGCTACGGCTTTATCTTTGTCGATAAAGACAATGAAGGAAACGGCACGCTGAACCGCAGCAAGAAGAAGTCGTTCGACTGGTATAAGCAGGTGATCGCGAGCAACGGGGAGCAGCTATAATTGCCCGGTGGCGCTGCGCTTACCGGGCCTACGGGATGTGTAGGCCGGGTAAGCGTTAGCGCCACCCGGCAGAACCCCGCACCCAAGCCGGAGCCCAGCCTCTGGCTTTTTTGTTTTTGATTGATGTACATCAAGCAACATGGGTATGGCCTAATCCGAAAAAAGCGGTATAATCCCGCGATTTTTTTGCGGATGCCATTCAGAGGAGAAAGAGAATGAAGATTGTGGAAGTGAAACACCCACTCGTTAAACACAAGTTGGGCCTGATGCGTGAGCATGACATCAGCACGAAGCGTTTTCGCGAACTGGCCTCTGAAGTCGGCAGCCTGCTGACCTACGAAGCGACCTCTGATCTGGAAACGGAAAAAGTCACCATCGAAGGCTGGAACGGTCCGGTACAGGTTGAGCAGATCAAAGGTAAGAAAATTACCGTCGTGCCTATCCTGCGTGCCGGTCTCGGCATGATGGAAGGCGTGCTGGAGCACGTGCCAAGCGCGCGCATCAGCGTGGTGGGGATCTACCGTAACGAAGAAACCCTCGAGCCGGTTCCTTATTTCCAGAAGCTGGTGTCCAACATCGACGAGCGTATGGCGCTGGTGGTTGACCCGATGCTGGCAACCGGCGGTTCAATGATTGCCACTATCGACCTGCTGAAAAAAGCGGGCTGCAGCAGCATTAAAGTGCTGGTGCTGGTTGCGGCACCGGAAGGGATCGCGGCGCTGGAAAAAGCGCACCCGGACGTTGAGCTGTATACCGCCTCTATCGACCAGGGTCTGAACGAGCACGGGTACATCATCCCGGGGCTCGGCGATGCCGGCGATAAGATCTTTGGTACGAAATAATCGAATAACGATAAATAAGCCGACTTTGATAGTCGGCTTTTTTTTGAATAAAACACCAACAACGATACTACTCAGAGGAAAACACTATGACGCGCCGTGCTATCGGGGTGAGTGAAAGACCGCCGCTTTTACAGACTATCCCGCTTAGTTTGCAGCACCTGTTCGCCATGTTTGGCGCAACCGTGCTGGTGCCAATCCTGTTCCACATTAACCCGGCTACCGTGCTGCTGTTCAACGGCATCGGTACGCTGCTGTACCTCTTCATCTGTAAAGGCAAAATCCCGGCGTATCTCGGGTCGAGCTTTGCCTTTATCTCTCCGGTGTTATTGTTGCTGCCGCTGGGTTATGAGGTCGCGCTGGGCGGCTTTATCATGTGTGGCGTGCTGTTCTGCCTGGTCTCCTTCATCGTGAAGAAAGCCGGGACCGGCTGGCTGGACGTGATGTTCCCACCTGCGGCGATGGGTGCCATCGTGGCCGTCATCGGTCTCGAACTGGCGGGCGTGGCGGCGAATATGGCCGGTCTGCTGCCTGCTGACGGCCAGTCACCGGATTCCAAAACCATTATCATCTCGCTGGTGACCCTGGGCGTAACGGTGTTTGGCTCCGTGCTGTTCCGCGGCTTTATGGCGATTATCCCGATCCTGATCGGCGTGCTGGCGGGCTATGCGCTCTCCTTCGTGATGGGCGTGGTGGATACCACCCCGATTGCCGAGGCGCACTGGTTCGCGCTGCCAACCTTCTACACGCCGCGCTTCGAATGGTTTGCGATCTTCACCATTCTGCCTGCGGCGCTGGTGGTGATTGCGGAGCACGTCGGCCACCTGGTGGTAACGGCGAACATCGTTAAGCGCGATTTAATCCGCGATCCGGGCCTGCACCGCTCCATGTTTGCGAACGGTTTCTCCACCATCATCTCCGGTTTCTTTGGGTCTACCCCAAACACCACCTACGGTGAAAACATCGGCGTGATGGCGATTACCCGCGTTTACAGCACCTGGGTTATCGGCGGCGCGGCGATCATCGCCATTCTGCTCTCCTGCGTCGGCAAGCTGGCGGCAGCGATTCAGATCATCCCGGTTCCGGTGATGGGCGGCGTGTCTCTGCTGCTGTACGGAGTAATTGGTGCCTCCGGTATTCGCGTGCTGATTGAATCTAAAGTGGATTACAGCAAAGCGCAGAACCTGATCCTGACATCGGTGATCCTGATTATCGGCGTGAGCGGGGCGAAGGTGCACATCGGCGCGGCCGAGCTGAAAGGCATGGCGCTGGCAACCATCGTCGGCGTGGGCCTGAGCCTGATTTTCAAGCTGATCTCCGTGATCCGTCCGGAAGAGGTGGTGCTGGACGCTGACGAAAACGAAAAAGCGTCACACTGATCCTATAACCGGGCGGACGATCCGCCCGGTTCTCTCCTTGCAGGTTCCGTGTTAAACTCCATGCCGATTTTATGTCAGATCTGGTTGAGGTACTTCTGAACGGACCGGCACAGCTCTCTCTGCCACTCTATCTCCCTGACGACGAAACGTTTGCGAGTTTCTGGCCGGGTGATAACCCCTCTTTACTGGCTGCACTGCAAAACGTGCTGCGTCAGGAACACAGCGGATACATCTATATCTGGTCACGCGAAGGCGCGGGGCGCAGCCATCTGCTGCATGCCGCCTGCGCGGAGCTCTCTGCGCGCGGTGATGCGGTAGGCTATGTGCCGCTGGATAAACGAACCTGGTTTGTCCCTGACGTGCTGGAGGGGATGGAACATCTCTCCCTGGTCTGCATCGATAACATCGAATGCGTGGCGGGGGATGAGCCGTGGGAAATGGCGATCTTTAACCTCTACAACCGCATTCTGGAATCGGGCAAAACCCGGCTGCTGATCACCGGCGATCGTCCGCCTCGCCAGCTGAATCTGGGACTGCCGGATCTGGCGTCTCGGCTGGACTGGGGCCAAATCTATAAGCTTCAGCCGCTGTCGGATGAAGATAAGCTTCAGGCGCTACAGCTGCGCGCAAAGCAGCGCGGCTTTGAGCTGCCGGAAGACGTGGGCCGTTTCCTGCTGAAGCGGCTGGATCGCGAAATGCGTACGCTGTTTGACACGCTGGATCAGCTCGATCGCGCCTCCATTACCGCCCAGCGCAAGCTGACCATTCCGTTTGTGAAAGATATTCTGAAGCTATAGTTGTGCCGGGTGGCGGCTGCGCCTTACCCGGCCTACATATGGCATCCGTAGGCCCGGTAAGCGCAGCGCCACCGGGCGAAACCATCAGAGGATCTCGAGCACGTCTTCCGGCGGGCGTCCAATGCGCGCCTGGCCGTTCGCCACGACAATCGGGCGCTCAATCAGCTTTGGATTTTCAACCATCGCCTGTATCAGCTGAGCCTCGGAGAGACGGCTGTCATCCAGGTTAAGCGACGTATACAGATCTTCTTTCTTGCGCATCAGATCTCGCGCACTGCCCATGCCCAGCATATGCAGCAGCTGGCGGAGGGTCTGCGCGTCCGGTGGGGTGTCGAGGTACAGCACCACCTCCGGCTCCACGCCGTTAGACTTCAGCAGGCTCAGGGTATCGCGGCTCTTGGAGCAGCGCGGGTTGTGGTAAATTTTTACGGCGTCTGTCATGACGTGAATTCTCCTTGATTACATCTTCTCGTACGGCTTGAAGCGCTGCTGCAGGCCGCGAAGCTGATCGATACGCGCGTCGTATCGGGCCTGCTGGAGGCTGCCGAGTTTGACCTGCGAGCTGGCGCTACTGAGTGCGGAAATGGCCTGATCGAGGCGCCCCACCAGGGCAAAGCCTTCTGCGCGTGCCGCCAGCTCCTGATCGCGGTTGCCGAGCTGGGCTTCCGCCTGAGCGAGCAGATCCCAGCCGTTTTGATCGTCTTTATTATTAAAGGTGTAGCGGTTCAGAATGGTCGCCGCTTCACCCGGCTGGCCGCCCTGCAAGTAAGCATTCGCCAGGTTAAGCTGCAGCACCGGGTTGGTACGGACGTCTTTCGCCCCTTTCAGGCGGTTAATCGCATCGGCAGGCTTCTTCTGCCCCAGATCGATATCCGTCGACAGATCGAGGTACCACGGGTTGTTTGGGTCGGCAGCCAGAAGCGGCTGCAGCGCCTTACGTGCCTCGTCGTATTTACTGGCTTCCATCGCCTGGAGCGCCTGACCATACTGCGCGGCGTTCTTCTCGCGCACGTTGCCTTTCGCCAGGGTATCCAGCAGGTCGCTGGTGAGCTGGTTACGCCCGGAATTGTACATCCCCAGCGTTCTCACCTTCGCCATGTAGAAATCCTGCGAAGACTGGACCACGACCGGGCGCATCTGGTTGGCACGGTTACGCGCGTCCGACAGACGGCTTTCAGGCAGCGGGTGCGTGAGCAAAATTTCCGGTGGACGGGAAGAATAACGCGCTTGATCGAGCAGTTTTTCGAGGAAGCTCGGCATGGCCTGCGGGTCAAAGCCTGAACGCTGTAACACCTGAATGCCGATGCGGTCTGCTTCCTGCTCGTTCTGCTGGGTAAAGCTGATCATCCCCTGGCGCGTTCCTGCCAGCGTACCGGTCAGCGCTGCCATCCCGGCCTGCGGGCTGGCCATCGCCAGCAGAATCGATCCCAGTGCGCCTACCCAGGTAAGGGGAGCGTTACGTTTCTGGTCTTCCATCGCACGCGCCAGGTGACGCTGCGTGACGTGCGAAATTTCGTGCGCCATCACCGAGGCCAGCTGGCTTTCGTTGTCTGAGTAACGGAATAACGCCGAATGCAGCACCACGTTACCGCCAAAGAAGGCGAAGGCGTTGATTTCGTCGTTATTAATTAAATAGAAATGGAAGGGGGTTCTGACCGAATCGGCGTGCGCCACCAGACGCATTCCCAACCCGTTTATGTACTGTACCAGCAAAGGGTCGTTAATCAGCGGGGCGCTGCCGCGCAGCTGGCGAACATAGTAATCCCCCATTTGCATCTCTTGCCCAATAGAGAGCGTGCTTCCTGCTGTGGTGCCCATGTCCGGCAATGTATCGGACGAGTCAGCAAAAGCGGGCAACACCTGACCGACCGTCACCGCGGCAATCAGTGTTGCAACCAGTGTTTTTCTCAATTGCCTGAACATAACCACTGTCCTGTATGTTGGATGTGCTAATTTGACCGATGAACCGGCATATCGTTCATCTCTGCTGCCCTGCGAGTGTAGCCGTGTTGTAGCATGAAGAAAATCCCATTCATCAGGCTTTTGCGGATTGCGATCGGGATACAAAAAGCGAAAGTCTTTTTTGTGACAGTTAGATACAATTCACCGTCTCACTCCCGCCATTCGATTCAGGGAAGGGTTGTATGCTCGAAATGTTAATGCAGTGGTACCGGCGTCGCTTCAGCGACCCGGAAGCCATTGCTTTGTTGGTTATTCTGGTTGCCGGGTTCGGTATCCTGTTCTTCTTTAGCGGTCTGCTCGCCCCTCTGCTGGTGGCGATTGTGCTGGCGTACCTGCTGGAGTGGCCCACGGCGCGCCTGGAACATATCGGCTGTTCCCGCCGCTGGGCGACCAGCATCGTGCTGGTGCTGTTTGTTGGCATCCTGCTGCTGATGGCCTTTGTGGTGATGCCGGTTGCCTGGCAACAGGGAATCAACCTGATCCGCGATATGCCCGGCATGTTGAACAAACTGTCTGATTTCGCCGCCACGCTACCGCGCCGTTATCCTGCGCTGATGGATGCCGGGATTATCGACGCGATGGCCGAAAACATGCGCGCCCGCATCATGACGATGGGCGATTCGGTGGTGAAGTACTCTCTGGCGTCCCTGGTCGGACTGCTGACACTGGCGGTCTACCTTGTGCTGGTGCCGCTGATGGTCTTCTTCCTGGTGAAAGATAAAGACCAGATGCTTAACGCCGTGCGCCGTATTCTGCCACGCAACCGCGGGCTGGCGGGGCAGGTCTGGGAAGAGATGAACCAGCAGATCACCAACTACATTCGCGGCAAGGTGCTGGAGATGATTGTCGTGGGGGTCGCCACCTGGATTGGCTTCCTGATTTTCGGCCTGAACTACTCGCTGCTGCTGGCGGTGCTGGTGGGGTTATCGGTCCTGATCCCGTATATCGGCGCGTTTGTGGTGACCATTCCGGTGGTTGGCGTGGCGTTGTTCCAGTTTGGGCTGGGGACCGAGTTCTGGAGTTGTTTCGCGGTGTACCTGATTATTCAGGGGCTGGACGGTAACCTGCTGGTACCGGTGCTGTTCTCCGAAGCGGTAAACCTGCATCCGCTGGTGATTATCTTATCGGTGGTGATTTTCGGCGGGCTGTGGGGATTCTGGGGCGTGTTCTTCGCCATTCCGCTGGCAACGCTGATTAAAGCGGTCGTCCACGCGTGGCCGGATGTGCCGGCGGTAGAAGAGCAGTAAGTTTTGCCGGGTGGCGTTGCGCTTACCCGGCCGACTTATCCTTGTAGGTCGGGTAAGGCGAAGCCGCCACCCGACACTCACTTTCAGGCACTTTCTTTCAGCCAGTTCAACACCACGTCGTGGTGG
Source organism: Enterobacter quasiroggenkampii (assembly GCF_043972695.1). Lineage (NCBI taxonomy): Bacteria > Pseudomonadati > Pseudomonadota > Gammaproteobacteria > Enterobacterales > Enterobacteriaceae > Enterobacter > Enterobacter quasiroggenkampii. Next base: position 4,024,256 of record NZ_CP143745.1, on the reverse strand, counting down.
TTGCTGGTTTTGAAGTCGTCAAACACGTGTTCAACTTTACCGTCAGCGTCAATCAGGAAGCTGATGCGGTGAATGCCGTCGTAGGTTTTACCCATAAACGTCTTCTCGCCCCAGACGCCGAACTGCTCGCAAACCTGATGATCTTCATCAGAAAGCAGCGTGAAGTTCAGCAGCTCTTTTTCAGCAAATCGTGACAGCTTTTCTGGTTTATCGGTGCTGATACCCAGCACTTCCACGCCGACTTTCTTCAACTCATCCATGTTGTCGCGTAAGCCGCAGGCCTGTACGGTGCAGCCGGGGGTCATGGCTTTCGGGTAGAAATAGACCAGAACACGCTGTCCCTGGAAGTCGGTCAAATTTACTTGCTCGCCGTCTTGATCCGGTAAGCTAAATTTCGGTGCGATGTCACCGGCTTTCAGTGGATTCATTACTCAACTCCATCCTGTTCGTGCTGCGAATAATTGACGACGCTTATACTGCCCTGCGCGTTTAATTCTGTACAGAGGGCTTTGAACGCTTGCTCGATATTTGACGCATCCTGTGATGCAGGACTGTGCGCGGTAATTTGAATAAAGAGCGTGGGAACCGTGCTTGCGTCCCCCGGCTGTGTGCGGGAAACGAGCTCGGCGATGTTCATCTGATGGCTGTCAAACAGCGCGGTGAAACGCTCAATCAGATGCGGAGAATCAGGCACTTCAACCTGCACCCAGACGGTAGAAGGCATAGCCGGACGCGGTCGCGCGGTGGTGCGCTTCATGACGATCAGCAAGTCCAGCTCGGCGCCTTTCAGCGGCAGGGTCGATTCAATCAACGTGATGGCGTTCCATGTCCCGGAAAGCAACATAATGAATGTGAACTCTTCGCCGAGCATGGCCAGACGGCTGTCTTCGATATTACAGCCGCAGCTGCTTACGTGGCGGGTGATGGTGTTCACGATACCCGGCCTGTCGGCACCCAGCGCAGTGATAACCAGGTAATGTTGTGATGAGGTTGTCAAACCTGTTCTTCCTTTGCATGGTTAAGTCTTCCTAAGGAAAGCATAAAAAAAACATGCATACAACCGCCTGAGGGCCTCAGGTCGCTTGCTTTTATTACAGTTCCAAACGTACCATTGAGACTCTTGTTCGCACAGAGGATGGCTCATGTTCACGGGAAGTATTGTCGCGCTTGTAACACCGATGGATGAAAAAGGTAACGTCTGCCGGTCTAGCATGAAGAAGCTGATTGATTACCATGTCGCCAATGGAACCTCGGCGATCGTTTCGGTAGGGACTACCGGTGAATCTGCAACGCTGAGCCACGACGAGCACGGCGATGTGGTTATGCTGACCCTGGAACTGGCTGACGGACGTATTCCGGTCATCGCGGGCACAGGCGCGAATGCCACCGCAGAAGCGATCAGCCTGACTAAACGTTTTAACGACAGCGGCATTGTCGGCTGTCTGACGGTGACCCCTTACTACAACCGTCCCACTCAGGAAGGCTTGTTCCAGCACTTCAAAGCCATCGCTGAACATACTGACTTGCCACAAATTCTGTATAATGTGCCGTCCCGTACTGGTTGCGATATGCTGCCGGAAACCGTTGGCCGTCTCTCAGAAGTAAAAAATATTATTGGTATTAAAGAGGCGACAGGGAACTTAAGCCGCGTTCATCAGATCAAAGAGCTGGTTTCAGACGACTTTATCCTGTTGAGCGGTGATGATGCGACCGCGCTGGACTTTATGCAGCTCGGTGGTCATGGCGTGATCTCCGTAACGGCAAACGTTGCGGCGCGCGACATGGCTGAAATGTGCAAACTGGCCGCGGCCGGTCACTTTGATGAAGCGCGTGTCATCAATCAGCGTCTGATGCCGCTGCACAATAAATTATTTGTCGAACCCAATCCGATCCCAGTGAAATGGGCATGTAAGGAGTTGGGGCTTGTAGCAACCGACACGCTGCGTTTGCCAATGACACCGATTACCGACCACGGTCGTGATATCGTCAGGGCAGCGCTGAAGCATGCCGGTTTGCTGTAGAGTTTAGGGAGATTTGATGGCTTATTCAGTACAGAAGTCGCGCCTGGCGAAGGTTGCGAGTGTTTCGCTTGTTATGCTGCTCGCTGCCTGTAGTTCAGACTCGCGCTACAAGCGCCAGGTGAGCGGTGATGAATCCTATCTGGATGCGACCCCGCTTGCTGAACTTCACGCACCGGCTGGTATGATCCTGCCGATTCAGAACGGCGATTATAATATTCCCGTGACCAACGGCAGCGGCCTGGTCGGTAAAGCGCTTGATATTCGTCCACCAGCACAGCCTCTGGCGCTGGTTAACGGAGCGCGTACCCAGTTCACCGGTGATACCGCGTCTCTGATGGTTGAGAGCGCGCGCGGTAGCACGCTGTGGCCACAGGTTGTCAGTGTCATTCAGTCGAAGAACTACACCATCGATAAACGTGATGACGCCAGCCAGACGTTAACCACCGACTGGATCGAATGGAACCGTCTGGATGAAGATCAGCAGTACCGCGGTCGCTATCAAGTCTCCGTAAAACCACAGGGTTACCAGCAGGCGGTCAACGTTAAGCTGTTGAACCTGGAGCAGGCGGGTAAACCGGTTGCGGATGCCTCGTCCCTGCAGCGTTACAGCACCGAAATGCTGAACGTGATTGCCGCAGGTCTGGATAAAACCGCGACCGATGCCGCCAACGCCGCGCAGAGCCGCAACGGTGTAACCTTCGATGTCCAGAGCGGCGCGGATGATACCGGCCTGCCAATGCTGGTGGTGCGCGCGCCGTTTAACCAGACCTGGCAGCGTCTGCCAGCGACGCTGGAAAAAGTGGGCATGAAAGTCACTGACAGCACCCGCTCAACCGGCAGCATAACGGCAACCTATAAGCCGCTCTCCGACAGCGCGTGGCAGGAACTGGGTGCGAAAGATCCTCAGCTTGCCTCCGGTGACTACAAAATTCAGGTCGGTGACCTTGATAACCGCAGTAGCCTGCAGTTTATCGATCCGAAAGGTCACACGCTGACCCAGTCGCAGAACGATGCGCTGGTCGCTGTCTTCCAGGCAGCATTCAGCAAATAAATACGAGGGCTGGTGAATCCAGCCCTTTTTATTTTCGTGCTACGCAAACGTGTGCGTGGCATAATATCCCCAGTTTTGAACACAAATCATCACACCAGGAGTAATGAAGATGCAGAAGCAAGCTGAGTTGTATCGTGGCAAAGCGAAGACCGTATACAGCACGGAAAACCCGGATCTGTTGGTGCTCGAGTTCCGCAATGATACGTCAGCAGGGGATGGCGCACGCATTGAGCAGTTCGATCGTAAAGGCATGGTGAACAACAAGTTCAACCACTTCATTATGACCAAACTGGCCGAAGCGGGTATCCCGACTCAGATGGAAGCGTTGCTGTCCGATACGGAATGTCTGGTGAAAAAACTGGATATGGTTCCGGTTGAGTGCGTTATTCGTAACCGTGCGGCGGGCTCCCTGGTGAAGCGTCTGGGCATTGAAGAAGGTATCGAACTGAATCCACCGCTGTTCGATCTGTTCCTGAAAAACGACGCCATGCACGACCCGATGGTCAATGATTCCTACTGCGAAACCTTCGGCTGGGTGAACAAAGAGAACCTGGCGCGCATGAAAGAGCTGACCTACAAAGCCAACGACGTGCTGAAAAAATTGTTTGATGACGCGGGCCTGATCCTCGTTGACTTCAAGCTGGAGTTTGGTCTGTTCAAAGGCGAAGTGGTGCTGGGCGATGAGTTCTCTCCGGACGGCAGCCGCCTGTGGGACAAAGAAACCCTGGATAAAATGGACAAAGACCGTTTCCGTCAGAGCCTGGGTGGCCTGATTGAAGCCTACGAAGCGGTTGCTCACCGTTTAGGCGTTAAGCTCGACTAACTCCCTCACTTGCCAAAGGATGTTCGCATCCTTTGGCGTCTTACCTTTGTTTCCTATGGTAATCTTGCCGTTAACCGCCTACGATCATAGCTATTATAAATGGAATAGTTCGAGGTGGTTATGCGCTGGCAAGGGCGTCGTGAAAGTGACAATGTAGAAGACAGACGCAGTGATGGCGGCGGCGGTCCTTCCATGGGGGGACCCGGCTTCCGCTTACCCAGCGGCAAGGGCGGTATCATTCTGCTGATAGTGGTGCTGGTCGCGGGGTATTACGGCGTCGATCTCACCGGGTTAATGACCGGTCAGCCGCTGCAACAGCAGCAGCATTCTCAGCGCTCCATCAGCCCGAATGAAGATGAAGCGGCCAAATTTACCTCCGTGATCCTCGCCACAACGGAAGATACGTGGGGTCAGCTGTTTGAGAAGATGGGGCGTACCTACCAGCAGCCAAAGCTGGTGATGTACCGGGGCGCCACCCGCACCGGATGCGGTACAGGACAGTCCGTGATGGGGCCGTTCTACTGCCCGGCGGACGGCACCGTCTATATCGATCTCTCCTTTTACGATGACATGAAACGCAAGCTTGGCGCTGACGGTGATTTTGCCCAGGGCTACGTGATCGCGCATGAAGTCGGCCATCACGTGCAAAAGCTGCTGGGGATTGAGCCAAAAGTGCGCCAGCTCCAGCAAAATGCGTCTCAGGCGGAAGTGAACCGCCTGTCCGTCAAAATGGAGCTGCAGGCGGACTGCTTCGCGGGCGTCTGGGGCCACAGTATGCAGCAGCAGGGCGTGCTGGAATCCGGCGATCTTGAGGAGGCGCTGAATGCCGCTCAGGCGATCGGTGACGACCGTCTTCAGCAGCAGAGCCAGGGGCGCGTCGTGCCGGACAGCTTCACCCACGGTACCTCACAGCAGCGCTACAGCTGGTTTAAACGCGGTTTCGACAGCGGCGACCCGGCGCAGTGTAATACCTTCGGCAAAGCGATGTAATGCTGGCGTTTGATCAGCTGATACGTGAGCTTGAGCGCACCGGCCATCGTCGGCTGGTGGTGCTCAGCGGCGAGGCGCAGTGGACGTTGAGTCAGGCGACTGACTTGCGTAATACCCTGCCGGGAGACTGGCTGCGGCTGGATGATAATCCCTCTAAAGCCCTCAGCGGACTGTTGGGACGCGAATATCGGCATGCTGTCTTTGACGCGCGCGCCGGGTTTGACGTCTCAGCGTTCGCCGCGCTCAGCGGAACGCTGCGCGCCGGAAGCCTCCTTGTGCTGCTGGTTCCTCCGCTTGCTGACTGGGCCGACAGGCCAGACAGCGATTCTTTGCGCTGGAGCGACAGCGCGGAGCCGATCGCCACTCCACACTTTGTGCACCACTTCTGCCGGACGCTTGCCGCCGATTCGGATGCGATTGTCTGGCAACAGCATCGTCCCTTGTCCGTTCCCGTTGCGCCGGATTTACCCGCCTGGCAGCCTGCCAGCGGCGCACCGCAGCGCGAGCAGGCGGAGATCCTCGACGCGCTTCTGACCATGCCTGCGGGCATCGCAGCCGTAACGGCACCGCGCGGGCGCGGAAAGTCAGCGCTGGCGGGGATGCTGCTCAGTAGCATTCAGGGGCGTGCGGTGGTCACGGCACCGGCTAAAGGGGCAACGGATGTCATTGCGCGCTTCGCGGGCCAGCATTTTCACTTTATGGCCCCGGATGCGCTGCTGGCCTCCGCGCTGCAGGCCGACTGGCTGATTGTCGATGAAGCGGCTGCCATCCCGGGCCCGCTGCTGGAGAAGCTGGTCACGCGCTTTCCGCGCGTAGTGTTAACCACCACGGTGCAGGGCTATGAAGGGACGGGCAGGGGTTTCCTGCTGAAGTTTTGCGCCCGTTTTAGCAGACTGCGGCATTATGCCTTATCGACCCCCATTCGCTGGGCTGCCGGATGTCCGCTTGAGCGGTTCGTGGCGAATGCTCTGTTATTTGATGATGCGCTTATCGACCGCAAACCGGAAGGCGACGTGCGTATAACGCCGCTGGCGCCGCGGATGTGGGAGAGCGACCCGGCACGTGTGGCAAGCGTTTATGAACTGCTGTGTGCGGCACACTACCGCACGTCACCGCTCGATTTACGCCGGATGATGGACGCGCCCGGCCAACACTTTGCTGTTGCCGGGACGGAGGCAGAGATTGCAGGCGCGCTCTGGCTGGTGGAAGAGGGCGGGTTGTCCCCTGAGCTTAGCCGCGCCGTGTGGGCGGGATACCGGCGTCCACGCGGGAATCTCGTGGCGCAGTCTCTGGCGGCACACGGCGGATCGCCACTCGCGGCAACGCTGAAAGGGCGACGGGTTAGCCGCATTGCGGTTCACCCCCTGCGCCAGCGGGAAGGCATCGGGCAACGGCTTATCCGTAGCGCCCGCGGGGAAGATTATCTGTCGGTGAGTTTTGGCTACACCGACGAACTGTGGCGTTTCTGGCAGCGGTGCGGGTTTGTGCTGGTGCGGATGGGGAGCCATCGGGAAGCCAGCAGCGGCTGCTACACGGCGATGGCGCTGCTGCCGCTGAGCGAGGCAGGGCGTCGGCTATGCGCGCAGGAACATCACCGTTTGTGCCGGGATATGCGCGTCCTGTCGGCCTGGAACGGTGAAAAGATCCCGGTGGACGACGGCTGGGAAGCTACCCTTAATAGTGATGACTGGCGGGAGCTGGCGGGGTTTGCTTTTGCCCATCGCGCGTTTTCAACCTCGGTTGCTGCGCTGACGCGGTTGTTGCTCACCGTTGATATGCCGCTTCCGGCCCTGCGGGGGAAAATGGCAGGGAAAACGGATGAGGCCGGGCGAAAAGCGTTGCTGGCCAAGCTGCGCAGTGAAACCGCGCAAGCGCTTGAAAGCCTTGATTATCCCCGCTGCCAGCAGTTGAAGGAAGACATTTTGCAATGGCAATTTTTTCAATGACTTCTTCAGTAAAGTGGCATGGTCATTCCCGCCGGGAGGCGTAGAATCCAGGTCATCTATTAAGGAGACCACCATGAAACATGACCATTTTGTTGTTCAAAGCCCTGACAAACCGGCTAAACAGTTACTGCTTCTGTTTCATGGGGTTGGCGATAATGCCGTCAATATGGGTCAGATTGGCAGCTGGTTTGCGCCCGTTTTCCCCGACGCGCTGATTGTAAGCATTGGTGGCGTAGAGCCATGCGGCCCGAACGGGCGCCAGTGGTTCTCGGTTCAGGGCGTGACGGAAGAGAACCGTCAGGCGCGCATTGATGCCATCATGCCGACCTTTATCGAGGTCGTCCGCTACTGGCAGCAGCAGAGCGGCGTAGGAGCCGATGCCACCGCGCTGATTGGCTTCTCGCAGGGGTCAATCATGTCGTTGGAAAGCGTAAAGGCGCAGCCAGGTCTGGTGTCACGGGTGATCGCGTTTAACGGCCGTTTTGCGACGTTACCGACAAGCGCAACCACGCAGACCACGATCCACTTAATTCACGGCGGTGAAGACCGGGTGATTGAACTCTCGCATGCGGTTGCTGCCCAGGAAGCGCTGATTCGGGAAGGTGGGGATGTGACGCTGGATATCGTTGACGATCTGGGCCACGCCATTGACGACCGCAGCATGCAGTTTGCGCTCGATCGTTTGCGCTATACCGTACCGAAGCACTACTTTGATGAAGCGCTCAGCGGCGGTAAGCCGGATAACGATGATATTGTTGAGTTTATGTGAGGTTATCCCCTCTCCACAGGAGAGGGGATACAGACCGGTTACTTCTTCTGGTCTTTCTTCGGCCAGTCGTCGTCATCGTCCCACTTGTCGTTGAAATCACGGTGCGGGGGAAGATCCGGTTTGTTGGCGAGAAATTTTTTATGGTCCACGCGCTTAAGGTCTTTAATCACGTTAAGCAGTACGCCGACCAGAAAAACCAACACCAGAACCCACCAGTACTTTGAAAGCCAATCCATTCGCTATTCCTCTCAGAGCGTTCGTCAGGCGACGATTTGCTCCATAATACGTTGATACATACGGGCCAGCAGTTGTAAATCTGCCGCATTGACACACTCATTTATTTTATGAATGGTTGCGTTCACTGGCCCCAGTTCGACAACCTGAGCACCCATACGGGCGATAAAGCGTCCGTCTGAGGTACCACCCGTTGTCAGCAGCTGTGGCTTAATTTCATTATAGTGCTCGATGGCGTTCACCACCGCATCCACCAGTTTGCCACGCTGCGTCAGGAACGGCTGGCCGGAAAGCCACCACTCCACGGTGTAGCGCAGTTGATATTTTTCCAGCAGGGCGATAACGCGCGCCTTGATCATCTCATCGGTCAGTTCCGTGCTGAAGCGGAAGTTGAACTGGACGAAGTAATCCCCCGGGATCACGTTATTGCTGCCGGTCCCGGCCTTGACGTTTGCTATCTGCATGCTGGTCGGCGGGAAGAACTCGTTGCCCTTATCCCACTCAATCGCCACCAGCTCGCTCAGCATTGGCGCGGCGCGGTGAACCGGGTTATCGGCGAGATGCGGATAAGCGACGTGGCCCTGAACGCCGTGAATGGTCAGGTTACAGGTCAGCGAGCCACGGCGTCCGTTTTTGACGACGTCACCCACCACTTCGGTGCTGGACGGCTCACCAACCAGACAGTAGTCGAGACGCTCGTTGCGTGCCATCAGCGCTTCAACGACCTTCACGGTACCGTTGTGCGCGCTGGCTTCTTCGTCGGAGGTGATCAAAAACGCGAGACGGTTTTTGTGGTTCGGATGCTGCGCCACAAAGCGCTCTGCCGCCACGACCATCGCCGCCAGAGAGCCTTTCATGTCTGCCGCGCCGCGACCAAACAGCATGCCATCCCGAATGGTCGGCTCAAACGGCGGGTTAATCCAGCGATCCGCGTCACCGGCGGGAACGACGTCAGTATGCCCGGCGAAGGCCAGCGTTTCGCCCTGTCCGCGCCACGCCCAGAAGTTCTGGGTATCGCCAAAATCCATGCGTTCAACGGTAAAACCGATGGCACGCAGGCGTTCAATCATAAGAGCCTGACAACCTGCGTCGTCCGGGCTAAGGGAAGGACGGCGAATAAGCTGCTGAGTCAGCTCAATGACCGGGCATGACATAAACTACACCTCAACGAAAAAAGTCGGAATAAAGGGTTTCACTGAAACCCAGCAGCATAGGCTGCCCTGGCGCGCAGAGCAATGGGCGTTTGATAATTGCCGGCATCTCGAGCATCAGTTTTGCCGCGCTGTCGGCATCTTTGATGCTGGCGCGCAGAGAGTCGTCCAGTTTACGCCAGGTGGTACCGCGGGTGTTCAGCAGGGCTTCCCAGCCCAGTTCGCGAATAGCGCTATGCAGAAATTCTGCATCAAGTCCATCGGCACGGTAATCGTGGAAGCGGTACTCCACGCTGTTAGCGTCCAGCCAGCGGCGGGCTTTTTTGATGGTGTCGCAATTTTTAATGCCGTACATCACAACCATGGTGAATCCTTTTGATGTTCTGATAATTAAATGTTCAGTAAATTCGAAGATATATCCTTAAGTGGAATATAACACATTCAGGAATTGTCTGGATTAATGCGCCTGCTTAATTCGACTCACAACTGTACGCTGAATATTCTTTCATCATTTAAGCATAGATGTCCATAAACTTTAAAAAACCAATAAACTCAGCCAATAAAATAAAACTCACCCGTTCGTAGGGTTATTTCAAAATATTGCTGGCCGTCACAAAAAATTGAGGGCTCTCCGTTCATATTTATCATAAATCCCCGCAGGACGTGGGGTACAATCACAGCAATTGGTTAAATAGTCTTCACAATGATGGTACGTTTTTGTAGAATGCGCATAATAATAAGAGAGGTTGTTATGATTGAACGTGAACTGGGGAACTGGAAAGATTTTATCGAAGGCATGCTTCGTAAATGACATTCAGTAAGAATTGCAAGAGCACTAAAATAAGTAAAATAACCATAGTGTGAATTAATCACACAGTAAAAAGGCGGCCGATAAAGCCGCCTTTTTTTATTTCAACCACTTACTCAGGACGTTCCTTTAGCGGGAAGCGGCGACGCACCAGCACAAAGAACAGCGGAACGAAGTAAATGGCCAGGATGGTGGCCGAAATCATGCCGCCCATCACCCCCGTGCCGACGGCATGCTGGCTGCTGGAGCCTGCGCCGGTGCTGGTCGCCATCGGCAGTACACCAAAAATAAACGCCAGCGATGTCATCAGGATCGGACGCAGGCGCTGACGGCAGGCGTGCAGCGTGGCGGCCATCAGTTCGTGGCCTTTGGCATTCATCTCGTTGGCAAACTCAACGATCAGAATGGCGTTTTTCGCCGATAGCCCAATGACGGTGAGCAGGCCCACCTGGAAGTAAACATCGTTCTCCAGGCCGCGCATCCAGGTCGCGAGCAGCGCACCGATAACCCCAAGGGGCACGACCAGCATGACCGAGAACGGGACCGACCAGCTCTCATACAATGCGGCAAGGCAGAGGAAGACCACCAGCAGCGAGAGCGCGTAAAGGGCCGGGGCCTGCGCCCCTGAGAGACGCTCCTGGTAAGACATGGCCGTCCACTCGAGACCAAAACCGGCGGGCAGCTGTTGCACCAGTTTTTCCATGGTGTCCATGGCGGTACCGGTGCTGACGCCCGGCGCGGCTTCTCCGACGATTTCAACCGCAGAATAGCCGTTATAGCGTTCCAGGCGTGGCGATCCGCTCTCCCAGTGCGAACTGGCAAAGGCGGAGAACGGCACCATGCCGCCAGCATTATTTCTGACAAACCAGCGGTTAATATCATCCGGCAGCATGCGGAACGGCGCGGCGGACTGGACATACACTTTTTTCACGCGGCCGCGATCCATAAAGTCATTCACATAGCTCGACCCCCACGCCGTTTGCAGGGTGTCGTTGATATCGTTGATCGAGACGCCCAGCGCCTGCGCCTTACGCTGGTCGATATCCACCTGAAGCTGCGGGCTGTCGTCGAGGCCGTTATGGCGAACGCGGGTCAGGCCAGGATCGTTGCCTGCCAGCGCTAACAGCTTATCGCGTGCCGCCATCAGCGCCGTATGGCCCGCACCGGCGTGATCCTGCAGCTCCATATCGAATCCGGCGGAACTGCCCAGCCCGCTTATCGCCGGCGGACTGCTGGCAAAGACGCGCGCCTCTTTGATGTGCGCAAAGGCTTTTGTCGCACGTTCAATGATGGCAAACGAGGTGCCCGTCCGGGTATCGCGCTCGTCCCAGTCCTTCAGGCGGACAAACATGCGGGCGACGTTCTGCCCGTTTCCACCCGGGCCGGAGCCGACGGTGGAGAAGACCGACACAACGTTATCTTTCTCTTTGGTGAAGAAGTACTGTTCCACTTTCTGCACCACTTTCAGCGTCTGCTGCTGCGTTGCGCCGCTCGGAAGCTGCACCGAGGTGGTGAACATCCCCCGGTCTTCCATCGGCAGGAACGAGGTGGGCAGGTGCAGGAACAGCCAGACCATGCCGCCCAGTAGCACAACGTAAATCATCATCCAGCGCAGGCTGCGGTGCAATACGCGACCGACGGCAGATTCATACCGCGCGGCGTTGCGGTTGAACATGCGGTTAAACCAGCCGAAGAACCCTTTCTGCCCGTGATGCTCTCCTTTGTGCAGCGGTTTCAGAATGGTGGCGCACAGCGCGGGGGTGAGGATCAGCGCGACCAGCACGGAGAGCACCATCGCCGAGACGATGGTGATCGAGAACTGGCGGTAAATCGCCCCGGTGGTGCCGCCAAAGAAGGCCATCGGGATAAAGACGGCCGACAGCACCATCGCAATCCCGACCAGCGCCCCCTGAATTTGCCCCATAGACTTGCGCGTCGCCTGGCGCGGAGAGAGCCCTTCTTCGCTCATGATGCGCTCGACGTTTTCAACCACCACGATGGCATCATCCACCAGAAGGCCGATTGCCAGCACCATCGCAAACATCGTCAGGGTATTAATGCTGTACCCGAAGGCGTAGAGCACCGCAAAGGTCCCCAGCAGCACCACCGGGACGGCAATGGTGGGGATCAGCGTCGCGCGGAAGTTTTGCAGGAACAGGTACATGACCAGGAACACCAGCGCGATGGCTTCGAGCAGAGTCTTCACCACGTCCTCAATGGAGGCTTTTACGAAGGAGGTGGTTTCATAGGCGACTTTGTACTCCAGCCCGTGCGGGAAATACTGCGACAGTTCGTCCAGACGGTCTAACACCAGTTTTGCCGTCGCCATTTCGTTCGCGCCGGAGGCCAGTTTAATCCCCAGACCGGAGGCCTGATTGCCGTTAAAGCGGCTCAGGTAGTCGTATTTCTCCGCCCCCATCTCCACCGTGGCGACATCGCCGAGACGCACTTCCGACCCGTCCTGATTCACGCGCAGGGTGATATTGCGGAACTGGTCCGGCGTCTGCAGCAGGGATTGCGAATTAATGGTGGCGTTCAGGGCTTGCTTATCAACGGAAGGCGTTCCCCCCAGTTGCCCTACGGCAATCTGGGCGTTCTGGGCTTTAATGGCATCCGTCACGTCGGTTGCCGTCATCTGGTAGCTGTTCAGCTTGTTGGGATCGAGCCAGATACGCATGGAATATTGTGAGCCGTAGGCGTCGATATCCCCGACGCCGTTGATCCGGCTGATGGGATCCTGAATATTACTGGCGACGTAGTCCGCGATGTCCTGTTTATCCATCGAGCCATCTGTCGAGACAAACGCGATGGTCAATATGTTGGTATCGCCAGTTTTACGCACGGTCACGCCCTGGTTTTGCACCGCCTGGGGCAGCTTGCGCATGGCCGACTGCAGCTGGTTTTGGACCTGCTGCACCGCTTCGTCCGGGTCGGTGCCCGCCTTAAAGCTCAGGGTGACCGTCGCCTGTCCCGTGGCGCTGCTTTGCGAGGACATGTACATCAGGTTATCCAGACCCGTCATGTTCTGCTCGATAACCTGCGTCACGGTATTTTCCAGCGTTTGTGCCGACGCGCCGGGATAGTTTGCGGTGACGCGCACGTTCGGCGGTGCCAGGTCGGGGTATTGCTCAACGGGAAGTGAAGTAATCGCCAGGACGCCTGTCAGACACAACAGGATGGCAAGCACCCAGGCAAAAATGGGGCGATCGATGAAAAAATTCGCCATGAAAGTGTGACCTCGTTTTGCTGCACGTCATTATTGTTTATTGCCCGCATAACTTTAGCGGTAAGGCCCAGGTCAAACGTGGAGAAATAAAGGAGATAGTGTAAATTATCATGCGCTTTTCCCTGCGCTTCCCTCTTTACCGTTATTTACCCGTAAACGGCGTGGGCGCCGGGAACGTCACGCTGACCAGCGTGCCGCCGTTTTGCGGTTGCGAGAAGTGCAGCATGCCTCCAAGCCGTTGCGCGCGTTCGCGCATAATGTTCAGCCCGTAATGTCCCGGCGGCTCGCTGGCTTCGCCAATCCCGATGCCGTTGTCGCGAATGCTGACGCTGTGCGTACCGTCCACTGCGGTCACGCAGCTGACGGTGATTTCGCTTGCCTGCGCGTGCTTAATGGCGTTCAACACCGCCTCACGCACGATCTGCAGCAAATGCACCTGCTTTTGCGCGTCGAGCGCCAGCGAGGAGAGGCGGCAGTCAAGATGCAGTTTCGCCTGCGTCTGGCTCTGCAGCCCGTCGAGTGACTCCTGCAGCGCCGCGGGTAAATTCGCATGGTTCAGCGTCAGGCGGAAGGTGGTCAGCAGCTCGCGAAGCTGCTGCCAGGCATTGTTCAGCTCGCGGGAGAAGTCGGTGATAATGGCCTGCGCTTGGGTATTTTCTTCCGGCACGGCGCGTTTGAGCAGCGCAAGCTGAATGCGCAGATACGACAGCACCTGCGCCAGCGAATCGTGCAGCTCGCGGGCAATGGTGGCGCGCTCTTCCATCAGCAGCAGCTGCTGGTAATGCTTTTGCGCCTGGTTAAAGTACAGTCCGCGCCCGAGCATGGTCGCCACGCTTCTCATCAGCGGAAGGGGGACGCTGTCCGCCTCGCTTTGCCAGCGCAGCTCGCCGTAGAGCGTGTCCTGCATCAGTACCGGCAGGTTTTGCAGAGGGATACCCTCAACCTCCGTCCCTTCACACAGCCGCCAGTCGTCGCTGGTGCGCAGTTCCAGATAATTCATCTGCGTATAGTCATGGACAATCTGCAGGATATGCCGGAAACAGTGGCTGTCTATCTGGCCGGTATTGAGCGCCTGCGAGCACTTGAACAGCATGTCGAGCTGCTGGTGGGCTTCGTGCAGGTGCCGCGTCTTTTCCGCAACCGAGGCTTCGAGCGAACGGTAGAGCGTATCGAGCTCGGCTGACATGTGGTTAAAGGCGCGTGAAAGCTGGCCCAGCTCGTTCGGCAGGGCGCTATCCGGCGCAGGAGTGGCAAATTCGCCGCGCTCAATGCGTTCGCTGGCCGCCACCAGGTTATTCAGCGGCAGCACCACCTGACGACGGATGCGTCGCAGGGTAAACAGCGTCAGCAGCAGGATCCCGAGTGCGCCAGCCAGCGAGAGCAGGGTGACCGTCTGAATTTTATGTTCGGTGTAGTGCTGGAGGGCGAGCACAAAGGCATCAATGCGGCCGACAAAATCTTCAATATTGCGTTGATACCACGCGCTGTCGCCGCGGGCGATGCGCGCATCCATCTCCTGCCAGGCCACATGCAGCTGCTGATAGCGTGCTTTCACATTGTCCGGGACGTACCAGCGGTTCAGCTTCTGCAGGGCAGGCGCGCCGAGCGTCTGTTGCCAGCTCTCGCGATGTGCCGCAAGGGAAGGGCTGTTGCGCTGCATCTCGTAGCCCAGACGATAGCTCTGCATGCGCAGCGAACCGGCGATATTAATGGCTTCGGCATCGCGCTGGCTGCTGGCCAGCGTCAGCAGCGCGACGGTGCTGCTGAGCACGGATAGGGCAATGATCGAAAAGAAAGCCCAGGCAAGGCTTCCGGAAACGGGTCGTTTAACGGTCACAGAACGGCTCTCTGAATAAAATTGATCTGCCACAGGTTCACTGGAAATAATTGGGCGTTCCGGGCATTTGAACATTGCCCGATCGCACCGTGATGCGTAAATACCATACTCTTATAAAGAGAAAGGTTATTGAACCAAAAACAGGTGTGGTTATGAATCGTTTTATTATGGCTAACAGCCAGCAGTGCATTGGGTGTCGCGCCTGCGAAGTGGCCTGCGTGATGGCGCACAACGATGAGCAGCATGTCCTGAGTGAACGCCATTTTCATCCCCGTATCACGGTCCTGAGATCCGGCGAGAAGAGCCGCCCGGTGACCTGCCATCATTGCGAAAATGCACCCTGCGCGCAAAGCTGCCCGAACGGCGCTATCAGCAAATGCGATGACAGCGTACAGGTGAATCAACAAAAATGCATCGGCTGTAAGGCCTGCGTGGTGGCCTGCCCGTTTGGCACGATGGAGATTATCGTCACCCCGCTCGACAAGGGCAGCGTGAAGGCCTCGGCGAATAAATGCGATCTCTGCCTGACGCGTCCACACGGCCCGGCCTGTATCGAAAATTGCCCCGCAGATGTCCTCTCCCTGGCGACGCCTGCCGTGCTGGATAATCTGGCGAAATCGCGCCGACAGCGCACGGCCTGCCTGGAGGCGCAACCCTGGCATGATGCGGAGGCCGTCAGCGTGGACGCGCCGCGTACCAAACTGCAGCAGATGCAGGCGACGGCGCCCCGCGGCGAGCCCGATAAGCTGGCTGCCGCCGAACGCGTGAGCCATTTTAGCGAAATTTACCTGCCGTTCCGGGCCGAACAGGCCGCCCGCGAGGCGTCGCGCTGCCTGAAGTGCGGCGAGCACAGCATTTGCGAATGGACCTGCCCGCTGCACAACCACATTCCGCAGTGGATTGAGCGCCTCAACGCGGGGGATATCACCGGCGCGGCTGAGCTTTCTCATCAGACCAACTGTTTACCTGAAATTACCGGCCGCGTCTGTCCGCAGGACCGGCTATGCGAGGGGGCCTGCACGCTGCGTGAAGCGGCGGGCGGCGTGACCATCGGCAACATTGAGCGTTATATCGCCGATCGGGCGCTGGCGATGGGCTGGCGGCCGGATATGTCCTCCGTCACGCCGTCAGGTAAACGTGTCGCGATTGTCGGCGCGGGGCCCGCCGGGCTGGCGTGCGCCGACGTGCTGGCGCGCCACGGCGTGAGCGTGACGGTCTATGACCGGCATCCGGAGATCGGCGGTTTGCTGACCTTTGGCATCCCGGCATTTAAGCTCGACAAATCGCTGCTCGCGCGGCGCAGAGAGATATTTACCGCGATGGGGATCCGCTTCGAGCTGAACTGCGAGGTAGGCCAGGACGTGTCGATGTCACAGCTAAAGCACGATTACGACGCCCTGTTTATTGGGGTGGGAACCTATCGTTCGATGAAGGCGGGTATCCCGAACGAGGACGCGCCAGGGGTCTACGACGCGCTGCCTTTCCTGGTGGGCAACACGCGGCATGTTATGGGGCTGGAGGCGACGGCCAGCGAACCGTTCATCGACACCCGTGGCCTGAACGTGGTGGTGCTGGGCGGAGGCGACACCGCGATGGACTGCGTCCGTACTGCGTTACGCCACGGGGCGGCAAACGTCACCTGCGCCTATCGTCGGGATGAGGCCAACATGCCAGGCTCGAAGAAAGAGGTGAAGAACGCCAGAGAAGAGGGGGCCGCGTTTGAGTTTAACGTTCAGCCGGTTGAGCTGACGCTGGATCCGAACGGTAAGGTCAACGGTATCCGGATGCTGCGAACCGTGCTCGGTGAACCGGATGCGCAGGGACGGCGTCGGCCCGTTCCGGTGGCGGGCAGCGAGTTTGTGATGGCCGCGGATGCGGTCATCATGGCGTTTGGTTTTAATCCTCACGCGATGCCCTGGCTGCAGGCGCAGGGGGTTGAAACGGACGACTGGGGACGGATCGTGGCCTCGGTCGAGAGCCGCTACCGTTACCAGACGACCAACCCGCAGATCTTCGCCGGGGGCGATGCGGTACGCGGCGCGGATCTGGTGGTGACCGCGATGGCGGAAGGACGTCATGCCGCGCAAGGGATACTCGACTGGCTGGGAGGTAATGCGCCACAGCATCATTAATCCGGCGGGCGACAAAGCGGGATTCACGGCGTAGTATAGGACGACTCATTGTGTCGTGGAGCCCGTATGACCCTGAAAATAGACGTTATCAAAGACAAAATTCTCTCTGAAAACTACTTTGTCCTGCGTAACATCACCTACGATCTGACGCGTAACAACGGTGAAGTGATCCGCCACAGGCGCGAGGTCTACGACCGCGGCAACGGGGCAACTATCCTGCTCTATAATCGTGAAAAGCAGAGCGTGGTGCTGATCCGCCAGTTCAGGGTGGCAACGTGGGTCAATGGCAACCCGGACGGACGTCTGATTGAAACCTGCGCGGGCCTGCTCGATGACGATGAGCCAGAAGTCTGCATCCGCAAAGAGGCCGTCGAAGAGACCGGCTTCGAAGTGGGCGAGGTCAAAAAGGTCTTCGAGCTGTTTATGTCGCCGGGCGGCGTGACGGAAATCGTCCATTTCTTCATCGCGGAATACAGCGACGCGCAGCGCACTCACCGGGGCGGTGGCGTAGAGGATGAAGATATCGAAGTGCTGGAGCTTCCTTTTGCCCGGGCGCTGGAGATGGTGCGTTCAGGCGAAATCAGGGATGGTAAGGCGGTGATATTACTGCAGTATTTACAGACTACCGGGCTGATGAATACCCCTTTCGAACGGATATAGCCTGTTTTTCGGGTATATCTGATAAATCCGATTGAGCAACCCCGGCGGGAACACGAAGATACTGCCCAGTTACGCGTTTTCGTTCCGGGATTGTGCCATTCATGCGCTACAGCGTCTTTTTATTTTCCCTGTTTTGTGTGCTCCTCGCGCCGCTGGTGCGGGCTGCACCCGCGCAGCAAGCCTTTTCTGACTGGCAGGTGACCTGCAATAACCAGAACTTTTGCCTTGCCCGCAACACGGGCGAACACCGTGGTCTGGTCATGACGCTCACCCGAAGCGCCGGGGCGAAAACGGATGCCACGCTGCGTATCGATTTCGGCGGGCTTGATACGCCTTCCGTGAAAGAGCCTGAGATTGCCCCCCGGCTGCTGCTGGATAATATTCCCCTGAAGCTGGACAAACAGCGCTGGCAGCTCACGCCCTGGCATCTGAAAACGGACGATGCGGCCACCATCACCGCCTTTCTGAAAAATATCCAGGAAGGGAAGGCCCTGACCCTTCGCGGCGGTAAGCAGGTGATTTCTCTGAGCGGTCTGAAAGCCGCGCTGCTGTTCATTGATGCGCAGCAAAAGCGCGTGGGCAGTGAAACCGCGTGGATCAGAAAAGGTGACGATCCGCCGTTAAGCGTACCGCCCGCACCCGCCCTGAAAAAGGTGGCGACCGTTAATCCTACCCCAACACCGCTTTCCCATGCCGAACTGAACGACCTGCTGGATTATGGCACCGGCAGGATGAACAGCAGCCAGTGCTCGCTGGATCCTAACCGCCGGGAAGTGCGCGTCACCGCGTTGACCGATGACAAGGCGCT
This sequence comes from Enterobacter quasiroggenkampii, assembly GCF_043972695.1. Taxonomy (NCBI): domain Bacteria; kingdom Pseudomonadati; phylum Pseudomonadota; class Gammaproteobacteria; order Enterobacterales; family Enterobacteriaceae; genus Enterobacter; species Enterobacter quasiroggenkampii. The sequence goes on along the minus strand of NZ_CP143745.1, from coordinate 4,005,800 downwards.
GCTGATCGTCAGCTGCGAGGCGGGGGCCTATAACACCGTCGATCTGGCGTGGCTGGTGTCACGTAAGAAACCGTTCTCTGCCCGCAGCGTCAGGCTGCGTCTGCCGTTTACGCCGTCAAGCGACAGCAGCGAAATAGAGTTGATGAACGCCAGCTTTGATGAGAAGACGCGCGAGCTGACCACGCTCTCGCTGGGGCGCGGTATGGGCGATTGTGGGTTCCAGACGCGCTGGCGGTTTGACGGCCAGCGTTTCCGCCTGGTGCGTTATGCTGAGGAACCCAGCTGCGATAACTGGAACGGGCCAGACGCCTGGCCCACGCTGTGGATCACGCGGTAGCTTTTAGCCGGGTGGCGGCTTCGCCTTACCCGGCCTACGAATCTTGCGGTCCGTGACAATGTACCGGGTGGTGGTTTCGCCTTACCCGGCCTACGAATCATGTGGTCTGTGGCAATGTGCCGGGTGGCGGCTTCGCCTTACCCGGCCTACGAATCATGTGGTCTGTGGCAATGTGCCGGGTGGCGGCTTCGCCTTACCCGGCCTACGAATCTTGCGGTCTGTGGCAATGTGCCGGGTGGCGGCTTCGCCTTACCCGGCCTAAGAATCTTGCGGTCTGTGGCAATGTACCGGGTGGTGGCTTCGCCTTACCCGGCCTACAAAAAACCGAGCCGTAGGCCGGGTAAGCGACAGCGCCACCCGGCAACGCAGGCCGCACTACAGCACGCTCAGCGCCTTCTCCACCACGTTCTCAACCGTGAAGCCGAAGTACGGGAACAGCTTATCGGCAGGGGCGGACTCACCGTAGCCCCGCATGCCCACGATCGCTCCTTTGAGCCCGACATACTTGTACCAGTAGTCGGCAATACCGGCCTCCACCGCCACGCGCGCCGTGACGCTGGACGGCAGGACCGATTCCCGGTACGCCTCGTCCTGGGCGTCAAAGATATCCGTGGAAGGCAGGGAGACGACCCGCACCGCGTGGCCCTCGGCGGTCAGTTTCTCCGCCGCTTTCACCGTGATTTCCACCTCTGAACCGGTCGCAATCAGGATCACGTCCGGCTTGCCGCCGCTGTCTTTCAGGATATAGCCGCCGCGAGCGATGTTTTTCACCTGCTCCGGCGTGCGCTCTATCTGCGCCAGGTTCTGGCGTGACAGAATCAGTGCCGTCGGGCCGTTATGGCGTTCTACCGCCAGCTTCCAGCCCACCGCCGCTTCGACCTGATCGCAGGGACGCCAGGTGCTGAAGTTTGGCGTCAGGCGCAGGCTCGCCAGCTGTTCAACCGCCTGGTGGGTGGGGCCGTCTTCTCCCAGACCGATAGAGTCGTGGGTATAGACCATAATCTGCCGCGCCTTCATCAGCGCTGCCATGCGCGCCGCGTTACGGGCGTACTCGACGAACATCAGGAAGGTGGCGGTGTAGGGCACGAAGCCGCCGTGGTGAGCGATGCCGTTGGCGATCGCGGTCATCCCGAACTCGCGCACGCCGTAGTGGATATAGTTCCCGGCAATGTCCTCTTTCAGCGATTTCGAGCCCGACCAGATGGTCAGGTTACTCGGTGCCAGGTCCGCCGAGCCGCCCAGCAGCTCAGGGAGAAGAGGGCCAATCGCATTCAGGGTGTTTTGCGACGCCTTACGGGTGGCGATTTTTGCCGGGTTGGACTGCAGGTTTTCAATCAGCGCCTGAGTTTTATCATCCCAGTCCTCCGGCAGACCGCCGCTCATGCGGCGGGAAAACTCGGCGGCCAGATCCGGGTGCGCTTTTTTGTATGCGGCAAACTTCTCGTTCCAGGCGTGCTGGGCTTTTTCACCCGCTTCACGGGCATCCCAGGCTCTGTAGATCTCTTTCGGGATTTCAAATGGCGGGTATTTCCAGCCCAGCTTCTGGCGGGTCAGCGCCACTTCTTCGTCACCCAGCGCCGCGCCGTGCGCCTCTTCTTTGCCCGCCTTGTTTGGTGAGCCGAAGCCTATAACCGTGCGGCAGATAATCAGGGACGGTTTGTCCTTCACGCTCTGCGCTTCCTGAATCGCTTTTTTCACCGCCTCAGGATCGTGGCCGTCGATCTCATGCACCACGTGCCAGTGGTAGGCCTCGAAGCGTTTTGCCGTGTCGTCAGTGAACCAGCCTTCGGTTTCCCCGTCGATGGAGATGCCGTTGTGATCGTAGAACCCGATCAGCTTGCCCAGCCCCAGGGTGCCCGCCAGGGAGCAGACCTCGTGGGAGATCCCCTCCATCAGACAGCCGTCACCCATAAACACGTAGGTGTAGTGATCGACAATCTCGTGATCCGGCTGGTTGAACTGTGCCGCCAGGGTACGCTCGGCAATCGCCAGCCCGACCGCATTTGCCAGCCCCTGACCGAGCGGCCCGGTGGTGGTCTCCACGCCCGGCGTATAGCCGATCTCCGGGTGTCCCGGGGTTTTGGAGTGCAGCTGGCGGAAATTTTTCAGCTCCTCAAGGGGCAGATCGTAACCGGACAGGTGCAGCAGGCTGTAGAGCAGCATCGAGGCGTGGCCGTTGGAGAGAATAAAGCGGTCACGGTCGTACCAGGTGGGATCGTTGGGGTTGTGCTTCAGGAAGTCGTTCCACAGCACTTCGGCAATATCGGCCATGCCCATCGGTGCGCCGGGGTGGCCGGAATTGGCTTTCTGCACGGCATCCATGCTGAGGGCGCGGATGGCATTGGCGAGCTCTTTACGGGACATAGTTCACTCCGTGGCAAGGTTAAAGTTTGGCAGCGAGAAGATCTTCAAGTTTGCGCTGGTCGACGGCGAACAGACGGATACCTTCCGCCAGTTTTTCCACGGCCATTGCGTCCTGATTGTGCTCCCAGCGGAACTCCGCTTCGGTCATGGCTTTCGGTTTTGGCAGAACGGTAGAGGTTGGCACCAGCTTGCGGATCACCGTCTCTTCTTTGTCCTGTAGTTCTTTGAGCAGGTTAGGGGAGATGGTCAGGCGGTCGCAGCCTGCCAGGGCAAGGATCTGCTCGGTACGGCGGAAGCTGGCCCCCATCACGATGGTCTCGTAGCGATGCTGTTTGTAGTAGTCGTAAATATTGCGCACCGATTTCACCCCCGGGTCCTCATCCACCACGTACGGATCCATCGGCTGTTTCGCCTGGTACCAGTCGTAGATGCGGCCTACAAACGGTGACACCAGAAACACGCCCGCTTCGGCACAGGCGCGCGCCTGGGCAAAGGAGAACAGCAGCGTCAGGTTGCAGTGAATCCCCTCTTTTTCCAGTACCTCTGCGGCGCGGATGCCTTCCCAGGTCGACGCCAGCTTGATCAGAATGCGTGATTTATCGATCCCCTGCTCCTGGTAGAGTTCCACCAGACGACGCGCTTTATTAATGCTCTTTTCTTTATCGAACGAGAGGCGGGCGTCGACTTCGGTCGAGACGCGCCCCGGAATGCTTTTAAGAATTTCCGCACCAAAATTAACCGCCAGCTTGTCGCTGGCTTCGGCGACCTGCTGCTCCTGCGTTTTCCCGCGCTGCTTACCGTAGGCAATCGCGTCATCAATCAGATGACTAAAATGGGCGAGCCCGGCTGCCTTGAGCAGTAGCGAAGGGTTAGTGGTCGCATCCTCCGGCTGGTAGTGACGAATCGACTCGATATCGCCGCTGTCGGCTACCACGGTGGTGAATTGTTTGATGCCGTCTAGCTGGTTCATAAATGATTACTCCTTGGAAATAAAAGAGTTAGATGAGTGCGTTAGTTCACACTTCTGGAAAAATCATGATGGACTTAACAAAAAAGCATAGCAGACGGGGGAGGCATTGCTTTTGAGACGGGTAACATGGCTGTTATAAATTGATAACAATTTTTAATGTGTGATGGTGAGAGTTTGGCAGCCTTCAAAGTTTAGGAGGCAGTCTGAGGCGATACTAGGCGGCACACCAGGGTGTGCAACCGGATCGCTTTCGTCACCCTTTTGACCGATACGTGAAAGGATAAATAAGATGGATGAGCAGTTGAAACAGAGTGCCCTCGATTTTCACGAGTTCCCTGTCCCGGGCAAAATTCAGGTCTCCCCAACCAAACCGCTGGCAACCCAGCGCGATCTGGCGCTGGCCTATTCGCCGGGCGTAGCGGCCCCGTGTCTGGAAATCGAAAAAGATCCGCTGGCGGCCTACAAATATACCGCGCGTGGCAACCTTGTTGCCGTGATCTCTAACGGCACGGCGGTACTGGGTCTCGGTAACATCGGCGCGCTGGCCGGTAAGCCGGTGATGGAAGGCAAGGGGGTGCTGTTCAAGAAATTCGCCGGTATCGACGTGTTTGATATCGAGGTGGACGAGCTCGATCCTGACAAATTCATCAACGTGGTGGCCGCGCTGGAGCCGACCTTCGGGGGGATCAACCTGGAAGACATTAAAGCGCCGGAATGTTTCTATATCGAGCAGAAGCTGCGCGAGCGTATGAACATTCCCGTGTTCCATGACGACCAGCACGGTACGGCCATTATCAGCACCGCCGCCATTCTCAACGGCCTGCGCGTGGTGGAGAAAAATCTCTCCGACGTGCGCATGGTGGTGTCGGGCGCAGGCGCCGCGGCGATTGCCTGTATGAACCTGCTGGTAGCGCTGGGTATGCAGAAACACAACATTGTGGTCTGTGACTCCAAGGGCGTGATTTACAAAGATCGCGAGCCGAACATGGCGGAAACCAAAGCGGCGTATGCGGTAGAAGACGACGGTAAACGCACGCTTGAGGACGTGATCGACGGCGCGGATATCTTCCTCGGCTGCTCGGGTCCGAAGGTGCTGACCCAGGAGATGGTGAAGAAGATGGCGCGCGCGCCGATGATCCTGGCCCTGGCCAACCCGGAACCGGAAATTCTGCCGCCGCTGGCGAAAGCGGTGCGTGAAGACGCCATTATCTGTACCGGGCGTTCCGACTACCCGAACCAGGTCAACAACGTGCTCTGCTTCCCGTTCATCTTCCGCGGAGCGCTGGACGTCGGCGCGACGGCAATCAACGAAGAGATGAAGCTGGCCGCCGTGCACGCCATCGCGGAGCTGGCCCACGCCGAGCAGAGCGAAGTGGTTGCCTCAGCCTATGGCGATCAGGATCTGAGCTTTGGCCCTGACTACATCATTCCAAAACCGTTCGACCCGCGTCTGATTGTCAAAATTGCCCCTGCGGTGGCCAAAGCGGCGATGGATTCCGGCGTGGCGACGCGTCCGATTGAGGATTTCGACGCTTACGTCGATAAACTCACCGAGTTTGTCTATAAAACGAACCTGTTCATGAAGCCGATCTTCTCTCAGGCGCGCGCCGACGCGAAGCGCGTGGTGCTGGCGGAAGGGGAAGAGGCGCGCGTGCTGCACGCCACTCAGGAGCTGATCACCTTAGGCCTGGCGAAGCCGATTCTGATTGGTCGTCCGAGCGTGATCGAAATGCGTATCCAGAAGCTGGGCCTGCAGATTAAGCCGGGCGTCGACTTCGAGATCGTTAACAACGAATCCGATCCGCGCTTCAAAGAGTACTGGAGCGAATACTACGCGATCATGAAACGTCGGGGGATCACCCAGGAGCAGGCGCAGAAAGCCGTCATCAGCAACACGACGGTGATCGGCGCGATCATGGTCCATCGCGGCGAGGCGGATGCGCTGATCTGCGGCACCATCGGCGATTACCACGAGCACTTTAGCGTGGTGCAGGAGATCTTCGGCTATCGCGACGGCGTGCACACCGCCGGGGCGATGAACGCCCTGCTGCTGCCAAGCGGCAACACCTTTATTGCCGATACCTACGTTAACGACGATCCCACCCCGGACGAGCTGGCGGAGATCACCGTGATGGCCGCCGAGACCGTGCGTCGCTTTGGTATCGAACCGAAGGTGGCGCTGCTGTCGCACTCTAACTTTGGTTCGTCTAAATCCGCGGCGGCCTGCAAAATGCGTGAGACGCTGGCGCTGGTGCGCGAGCGCGCGCCGGAGCTGATGATTGACGGGGAAATGCATGGCGATGCGGCGCTGGTGGAGAGTATCCGTAACGAACGTATGCCGGACAGCCCGCTGAAGGGTTCGGCAAATATCCTGATTATGCCGAACGTGGAAGCGGCGCGTATCAGCTATAACCTGCTGCGCGTCTCCAGCTCTGAAGGGGTAACCGTAGGACCAGTGCTGATGGGCGTGGCAAAACCGGTGCACGTGTTAACGCCGATTGCCTCCGTGCGCCGTATCGTGAATATGGTGGCGCTGGCGGTGGTTGAGGCGCAGACGCAGCCGCTGTAAACCCCTCACCCTAACCCTCTCCCCATAGGGGAGAGGGAACTGCACCGAGCCGTCGTTCACCCTCTCCCCTATGGGGAGAGGGCCGGGGTGAGGGGAGTTACACCCAATCCCGCACCTGAATAAACTCTTTTAAGGCAGCCTCCGGGCTGCCTTCTTTTGGCTCGTAGCAGTACTCCCAGCGCACCAGCGGCGGCATCGACATCAGAATCGACTCCGTGCGCCCGCCGGTCTGCAGGCCGAACAGCGTCCCGCGATCCCACACCAGGTTGAACTCCACGTAGCGCCCGCGGCGGTAGAGCTGGAACTCACGTTCGCGCACGCCGTAGTCGGTGTTTTTACGGCGTTCGACGATGGGCAGATAGGCGTCGGTATAGCCTTCACCTACCGCGCGCATAAAGCTGAACGCGGTATCAAAATCAGGCGTGTTGAGGTCGTCAAAGAACAGCCCGCCGATGCCGCGTTGCTCGTCGCGGTGCTTCAGGTAAAAGTAGTCGTCGCACCACTTTTTATATTTCGGGTAAACGTCTTCGCCAAACGGCAGACAAAGGTCCCGCGCGGTGGTGTGCCAGTGCACGGCATCCTCTTCGAAGCCGTAGTAGGGCGTCATGTCGAAACCGCCGCCAAACCACCAGACCGGATCGGCTCCCGGCTTTTCGGCAATGAAAAAGCGCACGTTGGCGTGGCTGGTCGGCACAAACGGGTTGTGCGGATGCACCACCAGCGAAACGCCCATCGCTTCGAAGCTGCGGCCTGCAAGCTCAGGACGATGTGCCGTCGCAGACGCGGGCATGGCGTCGCCATGAACGTGGGAAAAATTCACCCCGGCCTGTTCGAAGATGCCGCCGTTACGCAGCACGCGGCTGCGTCCGCCACCACCGGCCTCGCGCTGCCAGGTATCTTCCTGAAATTCTCCGCCGTCTGCGGCGGCCAGTTTCTGGCAAATCTCATCCTGCAGCTGCAGCAGGAATGTTTTGACCAGTTGAGCATTGGGTTTCATCAACGTTTCCTGGAGTGCGCTTTTTGGTTATCGAACCAGTTGAAGTAACTGATAATGCCGGAAGCGATGGCGTTGGCGATCTTCTGACGAAATGCCGCGGTGCCGAGGAGTCGCTCCTCTTCCGGGTTGGTAATGAACGAGGTTTCCACCAGTACGGACGGGATGGATGGTGATTTCAGCACCACGAACGCCGCCTGCTCGGTGCCTTTACTGTGCAGTCGATGCACTGGCTTAATCTTTTTCAGAATATGCGAGCCGAGCGTCAGGCTGTTTTTGATCGTATCCGTCTGTACGAGGTCGAACAGCACCTGCTGTAGCAGGTGGTCCTTGTCCGTGGCTTTCTTCCCGGCGACTTCATCCGCCCGGTTTTCGCGATCGGAGAGGTATTTCGCCATGGCGCTACTGGCGCCGCGGTTGGAAAGCGCAAACACCGAGGCGCCGGCGGCTGACGGGTTGGTAAAGCCGTCGGCGTGAATCGACATAAACAGATCCGCCCCGTGCTGGTGGGCGATCTCTACGCGGTCATACAGCGGAATAAAGGTGTCGCCAGAGCGCGTCAGGCGGGCGTCAATGCCGTTGCTGCGTAAAATCGCCCGCACATTTTTTGCAATCGCCAGCACGACATGTTTTTCTTTCGACCCGTTTTTGCCGATGGCGCCGGTATCAATACCGCCGTGGCCTGGGTCGAGCATTACCAGACGCTTCGCGCCCGGCTTTTTCGTTTTCGGTTTGCTGTGTCCGTTACTGGTTTTGAGCGTGCTCTCGTCTTTCGCCTGAGCCTGCTTTGCGATGCCCGTTAACGTTAAGGCCGCCAGCCCCGCTTTGAGAACCTGACGACGCGATGTGAGTGCTTTTAATGGTTTGAATGTGCTCATGCGGCCTGAATACTAAAAAATGGGGTCCTGGTGTTATATCGTATCGCGTTTAGCGTTACGACAGTCCATAGTGAGAATTGTTTTACTTTTCATTTCAATACGTGACAAAGTGACATTATGCCAAATTTTGGCGAGATTTTCCCCGGTTATTGGCTAAAGGCGTGGTTCGCGCCATAATCACTGTTTTTAAACCCGAAAAGGCGGTTAATACCATGGAGATACGCGTTTTTCGCCAGGAAGATTTCGAAGAGGTGATCACCCTTTGGGAGCGCTGCGATCTGCTGCGTCCGTGGAACGATCCGGAAATGGATATCGAACGTAAGGTGAATCACGACGTCAGTCTGTTTCTGGTCGCGGAAGTCAATGGCGAGGTCGTGGGGACGGTCATGGGCGGTTACGACGGCCATCGCGGCTCGGCCTATTATCTGGGCGTGCACCCGGAATACCGTGGTCGTGGCATCGCCAATGCGCTGCTCAACCGGCTCGAGAAGAAGCTGATCGCCCGCGGCTGTCCGAAAATCCAGATCATGGTGCGGGAAGATAACGACGTGGTGCTGGGCATGTATGAACGCCTGGGCTACGTACACGCTGACGTGCTGAATTTAGGAAAGCGTCTCATCGAAGATGAAGAGTACTGAGATCCATCCGGCAGACTATGACGCGCAGGGGCGCGTCAGGCTGCCCTTTTTATTCTGGTGCGTTCTGCTGCTCCAGGCCCGGACCTGGGTGCTGTTCGTGATGGCCGCCGCGTCGCGCGGGCAGGGCGACACGCTGCTGACGCTCTTTTATCCCGATCACGATGCCTTCTGGCTCGGCTTGCTGCCGGGCGTACCGGCGGTGGTGGCTTTCTTATGCAGCGGCCGACGGCATGCGATCCCGCGTTTGTGGCGCGCGCTTCGCGGGCTGCTGATCCTTGCCCAGATTGCGCTGCTCTTCTGGCAGCCGGTACTCTGGTGGTACGGTGAACCGCTGACGGGCATCGGCGTTGCGCTGGTGGTTGCCGATATTGTGGCGCTGCTGTGGCTGCTGACCAACCCGCGCCTTCGCGCCTGTTTTGCGCCGCAGGATGATTAATCCGGCACTTTTTGCCGATGTCGCACTCCAACAAGCGTTGATTTAACACGTAAGGACGTTTCAATGAAATCGCTGCGTTTACTCTTATGCGCTCTCCCGCTGGCATTGACCGGCTGTTCGACACTCTCCTCCATTAACTGGTCCGCTGCGTATCCGTGGAACTGGTTTGGCTCATCAACGGAAGTGACCGAGCAGGGCGTGGGGAAAATTACCGCCGCGACGGCGCTGGATCAGAATGCTATTCAGGATGCGCTCAGCAGCGATTACCGCCTGCGCAGCGGCATGAAAACAGAGAATGGCAATATTGTTCGCTATTACGAAGCGCTGAAGGGCGACAAGCTGGCACTGGTGATCAACGGTGACAAAGGCACGGTAAACCGAATTGCCGTCATGGATGAAGATATTCCGACCGCCAGCGGCGTGAAGGTCGGGACCCCGTTTAGCGATCTTTATAAGCAGGCCTTTGGCAACTGCTCCAGCGCGCCGTCCGACGATGAAGTGGCGGTGGAGTGTAAGGCGGAAGGCAGCCAGCACATCAGCTATGTTTTTACCGGCACCTGGAGCGGTCCGGAAGGGTTGATGCCGTCTGACGACACGCTGAAGAGCTGGAAAGTGAGCAAAATACTCTGGAAGCAGTAATTTGCGTCTGAACAAACCGCCTCGCTGAAATCAGGGTATAATAGCCGCCATCAATGCCACGCTGACGTGGCATCTTTATTTCAGGAGGAGCGATGTCTCAGGTTCAGAGTGGCATTTTGCCAGAACATTGCCGCGCGGCGATTTGGATTGAAGCCAATGTCAAAGGGGACGTGGATGCCCTGCGTGCGGCCAGCAAAGCGTTTATTGATAAACTGGCGACCTTCCAGGCCAAATTCCCGGAAGCCCACCTCGGCGCCGTTGTTGCGTTTGGCAATAACGTCTGGCGTCAGCTGAGCGGCGGTGAAGGGGCAGAAGAGCTGAAAGACTTCATCCCTTACGGCAAAGGCCTGGCTCCGGCGACCCAGTACGACGTGCTGATCCACATTCTTTCTCTGCGTCACGACGTGAACTTCTCCGTTGCCCAGGCGGCGGTGGCGGCCTTTGGCGACAGCATTGAGGTGCAGGAAGAGGTTCACGGTTTCCGCTGGGTCGAAGAGCGCGATCTGAGCGGCTTCGTCGACGGAACGGAAAACCCGGCAGGGGAAGAGACGCGTCGTGAAGTCGCGGTAATCAAAGACGGCGTGGACGCGGGCGGCAGCTACGTGTTCGTGCAGCGCTGGGAGCATAACCTCAAGCAGCTTAACCGCATGAGCGTGCACGACCAGGAGATGATGATTGGCCGTACGAAAGAGGCCAACGAAGAGATCGACGGTGATGACCGTCCGGTCACCTCGCACCTGACCCGCGTTGACCTCAAGGAAGACGGTAAAGGACTGAAGATTGTCCGCCAGAGCCTGCCGTACGGCACGGCAAGCGGCACGCACGGCCTCTACTTCTGCGCCTACTGCGCGCGCCTGTATAATATTGAACAGCAGCTGCTGAGCATGTTCGGCGATACCGACGGCAAGCGCGACGCCATGCTGCGCTTCACCAAACCGGTGACCGGCGGCTACTACTTCGCGCCGTCCGTTGAGCGTCTGCTGGCGCTGTAAAACCGCTCTCCATACGTAGGCCGGGTAAGCGTTAGCGCCACCCGGCAATTTTCCCTGCCCCTTATTCCCTTTTCTGCTTCTAAATCACCAAACGGTATATAAAACCGTTACTCCTTTCATCCCCGTTATAAATATTATGACTATAAGATAGTCATCACATTTATAAGGGTGCGCAATGGCCGTTACTGTACTGAAAAAAGGAACTCTGGCGCTGGCAGGTTTACTGCTGGTGGCACAGGCGCAGGCGACTGAACTGTTGAACAGTTCGTATGACGTCTCCCGCGAGCTGTTTGCCGCCCTTAACCCCCCGTTCGAACAGCAGTGGGCGAAAGACAATAACGGCGATAAGCTGACCATCAAGCAGTCCCACGCCGGTTCGTCCAAGCAGGCGCTGGCCATTCTCCAGGGGCTGAAAGCGGATGTGGTGACCTACAACCAGGTCACTGACGTGCAGATCCTACATGACAAAGGCAAGCTCATCCCGGCGGACTGGCAGAGCCGTCTGCCGAACAACAGCTCGCCGTTCTACTCCACCATGGGTTTCCTGGTGCGCAAGGGCAATCCGAAAAATATCCACGACTGGAGCGACCTGGTGCGTTCCGACGTGAAACTGATTTTCCCGAACCCAAAAACCTCCGGTAACGCGCGTTACACTTATTTAGCGGCGTGGGGTGCGGCGGACAAGGCTGACGGTAACGATAAAGCCAAAACCGAGCAGTTCATGACTCAGTTCCTGAAAAACGTCGAAGTGTTTGATACCGGCGGCCGCGGGGCGACCACGACTTTCGCAGAGCGCGGTCTGGGCGATGTGCTGATCAGCTTCGAGTCGGAAGTGAACAATATTCGCAAACAGTATGAAGCGCAGGGCTTTGAGGTGGTTATCCCGAAAACCAACATTCTGGCCGAATTCCCGGTCGCATGGGTGGATAAAAACGTGCAGGCTAACGGTACCGAGAAAGCGGCAAAAGCCTATCTCAACTACCTGTACAGCCCTCAGGCGCAGACCATCATTACCGATTACTACTACCGCGTGAACAACCCGGACGTGATGAACAAGCTGAAAGATAAATTCCCGCAGACCGCGCTGTTCCGCGTGGAAGATCATTTTGGCTCCTGGCCAGACGTGATGAAAACGCATTTTGCCAGCGGCGGTGAGTTAGACAAACTGCTGGCGGCGGGGCATAAGTAATGTTTGCAGTATCGACTAAACGCGTGCTGCCGGGCTTTACCTTAAGCCTCGGGACCAGCCTGCTGTTCGTTTGCCTGATCCTGCTGTTGCCGCTCAGCGCGCTGGTGATGCAGCTTGCGCAGATGAGCTGGGCGCAGTACTGGGACGTGGTCACTAACCCGCAGGTGGTGGCGGCTTATAAGGTGACGCTGCTGTCGGCGTTTGTCGCCTCCATTTTTAACGGTGTGTTCGGCCTGCTGATGGCATGGATTTTAACCCGCTATCGCTTCCCGGGCCGCACGCTGCTTGACGCCCTGATGGATCTGCCGTTTGCGCTGCCGACGGCGGTCGCAGGCTTAACCCTCGCGTCTCTCTTCTCCGTGAACGGGCTGTACGGCGAGTGGCTGGCGAAATTTGACATCAAGGTGACCTATACCTGGCTCGGTATCGCGGTGGCGATGGCCTTTACCAGCATCCCGTTTGTGGTGCGTACCGTGCAGCCGGTGCTGGAAGAGTTAGGTCCGGAATACGAAGAAGCGGCGGAAACGCTGGGCGCCACGCGCTGGCAGAGCTTCCGCAAGGTGGTGCTGCCGGAGCTGTCTCCGGCGCTGATGGCGGGCGTCGCGCTGTCGTTTACCCGCAGCCTCGGCGAGTTCGGCGCGGTGATTTTTATCGCCGGGAACATCGCCTGGAAAACGGAAGTGACCTCGCTGATGATTTTCATTCGCCTGCAGGAGTTTGATTATCCGGCGGCGAGCGCGATTGCTTCGGTGATCCTCGCGGCCTCGCTGCTGCTGCTGTACTCGATTAACACTCTGCAAAGTCGCTTTGGTCGACGTGTGGTAGGTCACTGATGGCGGAAGTTACGCAATTGAAGCGATACGATGCGCCCCGCATCAACTGGGGTAAATGGTTTCTGATTGGGGCGGGCGTGCTGGTGTCCGCCCTCATTCTCGTCGTGCCGACGATTTATATCTTCGTTCAGGCGTTCAGCAAGGGCCTGATGCCCGCGCTGGAAAACCTGGCGAACCCGGATATGCTGCACGCCATCTGGCTGACCGTGCTGATTGCCCTGATTACCGTTCCGGTGAACCTGGTGTTTGGTACCCTGCTGGCGTGGCTGGTGACGCGCTTTAACTTCCCGGGACGTCAGCTGCTGCTGACCCTGCTGGATATTCCGTTTGCCGTGTCGCCGGTGGTGGCGGGCCTGGTATACCTGCTCTTTTACGGCTCCAACGGCCCGCTGGGCGGCTGGCTGGATGCGAATAACCTGCAGATCATGTTCGCCTGGCCAGGCATGGTGCTGGTTACCATCTTCGTGACCTGTCCGTTCGTGGTGCGTGAGCTGGTGCCGGTGATGTTAAGCCAGGGGAGCAACGAAGACGAAGCGGCGGTGCTGCTGGGGGCTTCAGGCTGGCAAATGTTCCGCCGCGTGACGCTGCCGAACATTCGCTGGGCGCTGCTTTACGGCGTGGTGCTGACCAACGCCCGCGCGATTGGCGAGTTCGGTGCTGTTTCCGTTGTTTCCGGATCCATTCGCGGTGAAACCCTGTCGCTGCCGCTCCAGATTGAACTGCTGCAGCAGGACTACAACACCATCGGTGCCTTTACTGCCGCAGCGTTGCTGACGCTGATGGCCATTTTGACCCTGTTTTTGAAGAGTGTGGTGCAGTGGCGTTTAGAAAATCAGGAAAAACGTCTGCATCAGGAGGGAAATCATGAGCATTGAGATTGCCAATATTAAGAAGTCTTTTGGTCGCACCCAGGTGCTGAATGATATCTCGCTGGATATCCCTTCCGGACAAATGGTGGCGCTGCTGGGACCGTCTGGCTCCGGCAAAACCACGCTGCTGCGTATTATCGCCGGGCTTGAGCATCAGACCAGCGGGCACATCCGCTTCCACGGTACCGACGTGAGCCGCCTGCACGCCCGCGATCGTAAAGTGGGCTTTGTGTTCCAGCACTACGCGCTGTTCCGCCACATGACCGTGTTTGACAACATTGCGTTTGGCCTCACCGTGCTGCCGCGTCGCGAACGCCCGGATGCGGCAACCATTAAGGCGAAAGTGACCAAACTGCTGGAGATGGTGCAGCTGGCTCACCTGGCGGACCGTTTCCCGGCCCAGCTGTCCGGCGGGCAGAAACAGCGCGTGGCGCTGGCACGCGCGCTGGCCGTTGAGCCGCAAATTCTGCTGCTGGATGAACCCTTTGGCGCGCTGGATGCGCAGGTGCGTAAAGAGCTGCGCCGCTGGCTGCGTCAGCTCCATGAAGAGCTGAAATTCACCAGCGTCTTTGTGACCCACGACCAGGAAGAGGCGATGGAAGTCGCGGATCGCGTGGTGGTCATGAGTCAGGGCAACATTGAGCAGGTTGACGAGCCGGAACAGCTCTGGCGTGAACCGGCGACCCGCTTCGTGCTGGAGTTTATGGGCGAGGTGAACCGTCTGCAGGGCACCATTCGCGGTGGGCAGTTCCACGTGGGCGCGCACCGCTGGCCGCTGGGCTATACCTCCGCGCACCAGGGACCGGTCGATCTGTTCCTGCGTCCGTGGGAAGTGGACGTGAGCCGTCGAACCAGCCTGGATTCACCGCTGCCGGTGCAGGTGCTGGAAGCGAGCCCTAAAGGGCACTATACCCAACTGGTGGTACAGCCGCTGGGCTGGTATACCGAGCCGCTGACGGTGGTCATGCGCGACGACGTCCCGCCGCATCGGGGAGAACGCCTGTTTGTCGGTCTGCAGCATGCCCGTATTTATCACGGCAAGGAACGCATCGAGACGCGCGAGGATATTGCTCTGGCGGAGTCAGCCTGATAGGTTATTAGGATGTTTATCGCCCGGTGGCGCTGCGCTGACCGGGCCTACAGCTAAAACTGTGTCTTGTAGGCCGGGATCGCTGCGCGCAACCCGGCTTTTTTATTGAGTAAAAATCGTGAATACACTCGAACATACCATCGGCAACACGCCTCTGGTCAAGCTTCAGCGCATGGGGCCAGACAACGGCAGCGAAATCTGGGTCAAACTCGAAGGCAATAATCCGGCGGGGTCGGTGAAAGACCGCGCCGCGCTGTCGATGATTGTCCAGGCCGAAAAGCGTGGTGAAATCAAGCCGGGCGACGTGCTGATTGAAGCCACCAGCGGCAACACCGGTATCGCCCTGGCGATGATTGCGGCGCTGAAAGGTTACCGCATGAAGCTGCTGATGCCGGATAACATGAGCCAGGAGCGCCGCGCCGCGATGCGTGCCTACGGAGCCGAGCTGATTCTGGTGACCAAAGAGCAGGGGATGGAAGGCGCGCGCGACCTGGCGTTAGAAATGGCCGAGCGCGGTGAAGGTAAACTGCTCGATCAGTTTAATAACCCGGACAACCCGTACGCGCACTACACCACCACCGGCCCGGAAATCTGGCAGCAAACCGACGGGCGAATCACCCATTTTGTCTCCAGCATGGGCACCACCGGCACCATTACCGGGGTATCGCGTTTTCTGCGCGAGCAGGATAAAGCCGTCACCATTGTCGGCCTGCAGCCGGAAGAGGGGAGCAGCATTCCGGGCATTCGCCGCTGGCCGGCGGAGTATATGCCCGGCATCTTTAATGCGCAGCTTGTGGACCAGGTGCTGGATCTTCACCAGCGCGAGGCGGAAAATACCATGCGTGAGCTGGCCGTACGCGAAGGCATCTTCTGCGGCGTCAGCTCGGGCGGCGCGGTAGCGGGCGCGATTCGGGTAGCGAAGGCAAACCCGGACGCGGTGGTGGTGGCGATTATTTGCGATCGCGGCGATCGCTATCTGTCTACCGGCGTCTTTGGTGAAGAGAGTTATTCGCAGGGGGCGGGAATTTAAGCGTCATGGAGATGATTCTATTCCGGGATAATACCCGGGCGCAGCAAACCGATATTGTCGCGGTGCAGTCGCAGGTGGTGTACGGCAGCGTGGGAAACAGCATCGCGGTGCCGAATATTCGAACCCACAGGCTGAACGTCACCGCCGTGCCAACGGTACTGTTCAGTAACACGCCACACTATGACACGTTCTACGGCGGCGTGATCCCCGACGAGTGGTTCAGCGGCTACCTGAAGGCGCTGGAAGAGCGCGAGATCCTGCGCGAGCTTAAGGCGGTCACTACCGGCTATATGGGAAATGCCAGCCAGATCGTCCTGCTGGCGCAGTGGCTGAAGGCGGTCAAAGCGCAGCATCCTGACCTGCTGGTGCTGGTCGACCCGGTGATCGGCGATATCGACAGCGGGATGTACGTGAAGCCCGAGATCCCCGAAGCGTATCGGGAGCACCTGCTGCCGCTGGCGCAGGGGATTACGCCAAACGTCTATGAGCTGGAAGTGCTAAGCGGCAAACCGTGCCGCACGCCGGAAAGCGCCATCGCGGCGGCACAGGGACTGCTCTCTGAGAGCCTGAAATGGGTGGCGATCACCAGTGCGCCTGTCGCTGACGACCCGCAAAACATCCACGTGGTGCTGGTCACCCGAGAGGGCGTTACCGTTAGCGCGCATCCGCGGGTAGAAACCGATCTGAAAGGGACGGGTGATCTGTTCTGTTCAGAGCTGGTGAGCGGCATTGTTGAGGGGAAAACCGTTGCCGATGCCATTCGCATGGCTGGCGATCGGGTGACGGACGTGATGCTCTATACCCAGTCGAAAGGCTACGACGAGCTTATCCTGCCGGCATAAACAAAAATGGCGCCCGAAGGCGCCATTTTACTGTGCGGCAAGAATTACTTCTTGATGCGGATAACCGGGGTTTCACCCACGGTGACGCTGCCAGACAGTTTGATCAGTTCTTTGATTTCGTCCATGTTGGAGATAACAACCGGAGTCAGGGTAGACTTGGCTTTTTCTTCCAGCAGTGGCAGATCGAATTCAATCACCGGGTCGCCAACTTTAACACGCTGGCCTTCTTCCGCGATACGTTTGAAGCCTTCGCCTTTCAGTTCAACGGTGTCGATACCGAAGTGAACGAACAGTTCGATACCGCTATCAGATTCGATAGAGAACGCATGGTTGGTTTCAAAAATTTTACCGATGGTGCCGTCAACTGGAGCAACCATTTTGTTGCCAGTTGGTTTGATAGCAATGCCATCACCAACGATTTTCTCAGCAAACACTACATCCGGCACGTCTTCGATGTTGACGATCTCGCCGGAGAGCGGAGCAACAATCTCAATAGTTCCGGAGTCTTTCTTATCATCAGAAACCAGAGATTTCAGTTTATCGAACAAACCCATGATCTTCTCCTAAGCAGTAATTTGGGCCGCATCTCGTGGATTAGCAGATTGTTTTTTCTTCAATGAACTTGTTAACCAGCGTCATTAACTCGTCCGTTGTCGGTTGAGCAAGAGCCTGCTCTGCTAACACCTTCGCATCTTCGAAGTTCGTGTTACGGATAATCTTCTTAATGCGCGGGATGGAAATGGCGCTCATAGAGAATTCGTCCAGACCCATACCCAGCAACAGAAGTGTAGCACGTTCGTCGCCTGCAAGCTCACCACACATGCCAGTCCATTTACCTTCTGCATGAGAAGCATCAATAACTTGCTTGATCAAGTTCAGTACGGACGGTGACATTGGCTGGTAGAGATGTGAAATCATATCATTACCACGGTCAACTGCCAGGGTGTACTGCGTTAAATCATTGGTACCGATACTAAAGAAATCAACTTCTTTGGCTAAATGACGCGCAATGGTCGCCGCCGCTGGTGTTTCCACCATCACGCCGATCTCGATTGACTCGTCAAACGCTTTACCTTCGTCACGCAGTTCCTGTTTGTAGATTTCGATCTCTTTCTTCAGTGCACGCACTTCTTCAACAGAGATGATCATCGGGAACATGATGCGCAGCTTACCGAACGCAGAGGCACGCAGGATCGCGCGAACCTGGTCACGCAGGATCTCTTTACGATCCATTGCGATACGGATTGCACGCCAGCCCAGGAACGGGTTCTCTTCTTTCGGGAAGTTCATGTACGGCAGCTCTTTGTCGCCACCGATGTCCATGGTACGGACGATAACCGCCTGAGAGCCACACGCTTCAGCCACGGCTTTATACGCGGCAAACTGCTCTTCTTCTGTAGGCAGCGCGTCGCGGTCCATGAACAGGAATTCAGTACGATAGAGACCGACGCCTTCCGCACCGTTGCGCTCAGCGCCATCAACGTCGCGGACGGTACCGATGTTTGCGCACACTTCAACCTGATGGCCGTCCAGGGTGATGGCTGGCAGGTCTTTCAGCTTAGCGAGTTCCGCTTTTTCAGTCGCAACCTGCTCCTGAACCGCGCGCAGTTTATCGATCTCTTCATTGGTTGGGTTAACGTAAACCAGATTGTTTACGGCATCTAGAATCAGATAGTCGCCGTTTTTCACCTGAGAGGTGACGCTACCGGTACCCACGATGGCAGGCAGTTCCAGTGAACGCGCCATGATAGAGGTGTGGGAGGTACGGCCACCCGCGTCGGTGATGAAACCGAGGACCTTTTTCAGGTTCAGCTGTGCGGTTTCAGACGGGGTGAGGTCAGCAGCAACCAGGATCACTTCATCCTGAATTGCGCTCAGGTCGATAATGGCCAGACCCAGGATGTTGCGCAGCAGGCGCTTACCGATGTCACGTACGTCAGCCGCACGCTCTTTCAGGTATTCATCATCCAGTTCTTCCAGGGCAGTTGCCTGACCTTCGATAACTTCATGCGCAGCCGCGTCGGCCGTCATGCCTTTATCTTTAATCAGGGCTATGATTTCCTGCTCCAGCTCCTCATCTTCGAGCAGCATGATGTGCCCTTCGAAGATGGCTTCTTTTTCTTCACCGAAAGTTTCGCCAGCTTTAGTTTTGATTGCTTCCAGTTGCGCAGATGCCTTGGCACGACCGCTCAGAAAACGTTCAACTTCCTGATCAACCTTGTCGGCAGAAATTTTTTTCCGGTCGATGACGATCTCGTCTTCTTTCAGCAGCAGTGCTTTGCCGAAAGCGATACCCGGGGATGCTAAAATGCCTGAAATCATAACCCTACCTTACTTGTGACTGATATTTAAAAGAACCCGGAAACTTACTCGAGCTCAGCCATCAGTTTTACCAGATGCTCAACTGCTTTCTGCTCGTCTTCACCTTCCGCAGAGATGGTGACTACGGTGCCCTGAGTCAGGCCCAGAGTCTGCAGTTTGAACAGGCTTTTTGCGCTCGCGCTTTTGCCGTTGGAAGTCACAGTGATTTCAGAAGAAAAGCCTTTTGCTTCTTTAACAAACTGAGCAGCAGGGCGGGTGTGCAGACCGTTCGGAGCGGTAATGGTAACTTCTTGCTGGAACATTGTATTTCCCCAACTTATAGGTTTAGTGTTGTGGAACTAAAGTCTAGCCTGGCGACTGAACTTTAGCCTGTATTGTTAGCGCTGACGTTTCGATCGTCATTAAACATTATGCAGCGAAAGCAAGACTTGAACCAAATCATAAAATCGATTCAGCAAGGCTATTTCGTTCGCTGATTAATTTCACGCATCAAAATAATTGCTGGTTTAAATACCAGACCCTTCGGGGTGAAGCAATGCCAGGAGGGGTAAAAGTTTGAAGCAGACCACAAAAAAGCACCTGAAAAGGTGCTTTTTTACGCGTTATTAACATGCTGGCACTACTGTTGCAGCTCTTTTTCAGTGAAGAGATCGGCAAACAGCGCGGTGCTCAAGTAACGCTCACCCGAGGAAGGAAGGATAACCACAATATTCTTATTGGTAAAGGCTTCATCTTCCTGAAGCTTGAGCGCTGCCGCAACGGCCGCACCGGAAGAGATACCCGCCAGAATACCTTCTTCATCCATCAGGCGACGCGCGGTAGAGATGGCTTCTTCGTTCGTAATGGTGATCACTTTATCGATCAGCTTCAGATCCAGGTTGCCCGGAATGAAGCCTGCGCCAATACCCTGAATTTTGTGCGGGCCGGGTTTGAGCTCTTCCCCCGCCAGCGCCTGGGTGATAACCGGTGAGTCAGTCGGCTCAACGGCAACGGTAATCAGATCTTTTTTACCCTTCGTGCCTTTAATATAGCGTGACACGCCGGTCAGCGTACCGCCGGTACCCACGCCGGAGATAAAGACGTCAACCTGGCCGTCAGTATCTTCCCAGATTTCCGGGCCGGTGGTCTTCTCGTGAATTTCCGGGTTTGCCGGGTTGCTGAACTGCTGCAGCAGCAGGTATTTCGCCGGATCGCTGGCCACAATCTCTTCGGCTTTCTGAATGGCACCTTTCATGCCCTTCGCGCCTTCGGTCAGCACCAGGTTCGCGCCCAGCGCTTTCAGCAGCTTACGACGCTCGATGCTCATGGTTTCAGGCATGGTCAGCGTCAGCTTGTAGCCGCGCGCGGCAGCAACATAGGCCAGAGCGATCCCGGTATTGCCGCTGGTCGGTTCCACCAGCTCAACGCCAGGCTTCAGTACGCCACGTTTTTCAGCATCCCAAATCATGTTTGCACCGATGCGGCATTTTACGCTGAAGCTCGGGTTACGTGATTCGACCTTCGCCAGGATGCGTCCATTACCGATACGGTTCAGTCGAACCAGGGGCGTATGACCGATAGTCAGCGAGTTGTCTTCATAAATCTTACTCATGGCCTGTCCTTAACTGTATGAAATTGGGATACCGACCCAGCATACCTGCTAAGCAGGTAGGGGGAAGTAAGGAATTCGCATATCTATATACTGCAAGGAAATAATGGGGATCAGTATGGAATAAGGGGCGGCATAAGCCACCCCTGCTTTACACATTTTTGCATTATTTCCATAACGCGTGCTTAGCACGGTAGCAGTCCACCCACATTGCCGTCGCGCCGCAGACGGCAACCGGCATGATGAACAGATTCAGGAATGGGATCATGGTAAACAGGCTGGTCAGCGCACCAAACTGCATATTGGCAACCTTCTGGCTGCGCAGGGCAGTGCGCATCTCTTTAAACGGTACCTTGTGGTTGTCGAACGGATAGTCGCAGTACTGGATGGCCAGCATCCAGGCGCTGAACAGGAACCACAGCACCGGAGCCACCGTCTGGCCAATGCCGGGCACAAAATAGAGGATAAGCAGCACAATCGCGCGGGGCAGGTACCAGGCAAACTTCTGCCATTCACGCTTCATAATGCGAGGGAGGTCTTTCATGATCCCCCATATGCCCGTGTCCGGCGGTGTTGCGCCGGTAAGGCGCGCTTCCAGCTGTTCCGCCAGCAAACCGTTAAACGGCGCGGCTATCCAGTTGGCAATCGTCGAGAAGAAGTAGCCAAACACCAGCAGCACGGAGATCACCGCCACCGGCCAGAGCAGGTAGTTAAGCCACTGCAGCCAGTTTGGCACATGGCTCATCAGCGACGGGATCCAGCTCTCCAGCTTTGTGAACAGCCACCAGAACGCGCCGCCCATCAGAATTATGTTGATCAACAGCGGCAGGATGACGAAGCGTCGAATACCCGGCAGGGAGACCAGTTTCCAGCCCTGAGAAAAATACCAGACGCCG
This sequence comes from Enterobacter quasiroggenkampii, assembly GCF_043972695.1. NCBI lineage: Bacteria > Pseudomonadati > Pseudomonadota > Gammaproteobacteria > Enterobacterales > Enterobacteriaceae > Enterobacter > Enterobacter quasiroggenkampii. Next base: position 3,984,324 of record NZ_CP143745.1, on the reverse strand, counting down.
CTGCGCGGGGGGGAAGAAGATGTTGAAACCATAGCCAGGCTGTACTCCTTTTTACACAACCAGTGGAATTGCCCGCCTATATTATCCACTTACGAACCAATGACCAGTTCGGAAATGTTCGAAAAACCAGCAAAAAGCACGATTTCCTTCATCTTTATGCTGTGAATGCTCTGCACACACTTGCACTTGACGTAAACGGCAAATACTCTTAGTGAGTAAATGTTTGCCGTGGTGGCAAGGTGTTAGAACAACAGAGAATATAATGATGCAGGATTTGCGTCTGATATTAATCATTGTTGGCGCGATCGCCATAATCGCTTTACTGGTACATGGTTTCTGGACCAGCCGTAAAGAGCGTTCCTCGATGTTTCGCGATCGCCCACTGAAGCGCATGAAGTCCAGTCGTGACGACGATGACAGTGAAGATGACATCGATGGAAGCGACGACGACGGCGTGGGTGAAGTTCGTGTTCATCGGGTCAATACTGCGCCCGGCGTAGGCCATGGGGAGCATGAAGCGCCTCGTCCTTCGCAGCACCAGTATCAACCGCCGTATGCTTCTGCACAGCCGCGCCAGCCATTGCCGCAGCCTGTGGAAGAACCGGTGCGCCAGCCGCCGCAACAGCCTGTCTATCAGCAGCCTGCTGCGCCACAGCCGGTTCAACAGCAACCGGTGCAGCAGCCCGTGCAACAGCAGCCTGCACAGCCGGTACCACAACCGCAGCAGCCTGTTCATGTTCAACCTGCGCCGCAGCCCGCGCCAGCCCCGCACGTTGAGCCTGAGCCCGTTGCAGAGCCAGAACCGGTTGTTGAAAAACCGCAGCGTAAAGAAGCGGTGATCATCATGAACGTGGCCGCGCATCACGGTAGCCATCTCAACGGTGACGTTCTGCTTAACAGTATTCAACAGGCAGGCTTCAAGTTTGGCGATATGAACATTTTCCATCGTCACCTGAGTCCTGACGGTAGCGGCCCGGCGCTATTCAGCCTGGCCAACATGGTTAACCCAGGTACCTTTGATCCGGACATGACCGGTGATTTCGTTACGCCTGGCGTCACTATCTTTATGCAGGTGCCGTCTTACGGCGACGAACTGCAAAACTTTAAGCTGATGCTGCAGTCCGCTCAGCATATCGCTGACGAAGTCGGTGGTGTGGTGCTCGACGATCAGCGTCGAATGATGACCCCGCAGAAACTGCGCGAGTATCAGGACCGCATCCGCGAAGTTAAGGAAGCTAACGCGTAATCGCCGCGTTGACTTCAACTCCTCCTCAACCCCCGCATGTCGGGGGTTTTTTCTCATTGATGGTGTGATATGGACTCAATCGAACAACAACTCACTGAACTGCGAACCACGCTTCGCCATCATGAATATCTCTATCATGTTATGGACGCACCGGAAGTCCCGGATGCGGAGTATGACCGCCTGATGCGCGAGCTGCGGGAATTAGAGGCGCAGCATCCAGAACTCATCACGCCGGATTCCCCCACCCAGCGCGTCGGCGCAGAGCCGCTGGGGGCCTTCAGCCAGGTGCGGCATGAAGTGCCAATGCTGTCGCTGGATAACGTCTTCGATGAAGAAAGCTTCCTCGCGTTTAACAAGCGCGTGCAGGATCGCCTGAAAAGCAGCGACGCGCTCACCTGGTGCTGCGAGCTGAAGCTGGATGGCCTGGCCGTCAGCCTTCTCTATGAAAACGGCGTGCTGGTGCGTGCCGCGACGCGTGGCGACGGCACGACGGGTGAAGACATCACCACTAACGTGCGTACCATCCGCGCGATCCCGCTGAAGCTTCAGGGTGACAACATTCCTGCGCGTCTGGAAGTGCGCGGCGAGGTGTTCCTGCCGCAGGCGGGTTTCGAGAAAATTAACGAAGAGGCGCGTCGCACCGGCGGGAAAGTGTTTGCTAACCCGCGTAACGCGGCGGCGGGCTCGCTGCGTCAGCTTGACCCGCGCATCACTGCGAAGCGACCGCTTACTTTCTTCTGCTACGGTGTCGGTATTCTGGAGGGCGGCGAGCTGCCGGATACCCATCTCGGGCGTCTGCTGCAGTTTAAGGCGTGGGGACTGCCGGTGAGCAACCGCGTTCAGCTCTGCGACTCTCCGGAAGCGGTACTGGCGTTCTACCACAAGGTGGAAGAGGATCGTCCGACGCTCGGCTTTGATATTGATGGCGTGGTCATCAAGGTGAATTCACTGGCGCTGCAGGAGCAGCTGGGCTTCGTGGCGCGCGCGCCGCGCTGGGCGGTGGCGTTTAAGTTCCCGGCTCAGGAGCAGATGACCTTCGTCCGCGACGTGGAGTTCCAGGTGGGACGTACGGGGGCCATTACCCCGGTCGCCCGTCTGGAGCCGGTGCAGGTGGCGGGTGTGCTGGTGAGTAACGCCACGCTGCATAACGCCGATGAAATCGACCGCCTGGGCCTGCGTATTGGTGACAAAGTGGTGATTCGCCGCGCGGGGGACGTGATCCCGCAGGTGGTTAACGTTGTGGAGTCAGAACGTCCTGACGATACGCGCGAGGTTGTCTTCCCAACCCATTGCCCGGTGTGTGGCTCGGACGTTGAGCGTGTGGAAGGTGAAGCCGTGGCGCGCTGTACGGGGGGCTTAATCTGTGGCGCACAGCGTAAAGAGTCACTGAAGCACTTTGTTTCCCGTCGCGCAATGGACGTGGACGGCATGGGCGACAAGATTATCGATCAGCTGGTTGAAAAAGAGTATGTCCACACGCCAGCGGACCTCTTCAGGCTGACCGCAGGTAAACTGACCGGTCTGGACCGCATGGGGCCAAAGTCAGCCCAGAACGTGGTTAACGCGCTGGAAGCCGCCAAAGAGACCACCTTTGCCCGCTTCCTGTACGCGCTGGGCATTCGTGAAGTGGGTGAAGCCACGGCTGCGGGGCTGGCGGCGTATTTTGGTACGCTGGAGGCGCTGGAAAAGGCGAGCATCGAGGAGCTGCAGAAAGTCCCGGATGTCGGCATCGTCGTCGCCACGCACGTCTTTAACTTCTTTGCCGAAGAGAGCAACCGTAACGTCATCGGCGAACTGCTGGAAGAGGGCATTAAATGGCCCGCGCCGGTGGTGGTCAACGCAGAAGAGATCGACAGCCCGTTCGCCGGTAAAACGGTGGTGCTGACCGGCAGCCTGAGCCAGCTTTCACGCGACGACGCCAAAGCCCGTCTGGTGGCGCTGGGGGCAAAAGTGGCGGGCAGCGTGTCGAAGAAAACCGACCTGGTGATTGCCGGAGAAGCGGCGGGTTCGAAGCTGGCGAAAGCCCAGGAGCTCGGCATTGAGGTTATCGACGAAGCGGAAATGATGCGTCTGTTAGGAGAGTAACGTGGAGAAAGAGCAGCTCGTTGAGATCGCCAATACCGAGATGCCGTTTGGTAAATACAAGGGCCGCAGGCTGATTGATTTGCCGGAGGAGTATCTGCTGTGGTTTGCCCGTAAGGATGAATTTCCGGCAGGGCGACTGGGCGAGCTGATGGCGATAACGTTACTGATCAAAACCGAGGGGCTGACCCAACTGGTGCAGCCCCTGAAACGTCCTTAAGCCTTCGCGGCGCGGGTCGCTTCCTGCGCCAGCTTTTCGGTCTGGCGCTTGTAGCGACGCGCCAGCACCGCGCAGACCATCAGCTGGATCTGATGGAAAATCATCAGCGGCAGCACCATCATCCCAATCACCGAGGTCGGGAACAGAATGTTGGCCATCGGGATGCCGTTCGCCAGGCTCTTCTTCGAACCGCAGAACACAATCGTAATTTCATCCGCTTTGTTGAAGCCGCACTTGCGTGCCACAAAGACGTTTACTGCTATTACAATCGCCAGCAGGACAATGCTGACCACCACGATAAACAGCAGCGAGCCTGCCCCCACCTTGTGCCAGATCCCGTTCACGACCGCTTCGCTGAAGGCGGAGTAAACCACCAGCAGAATCGAGGTCTGGTCGGTTTTTGAAATCCATTTTTTATGCTTCGCCACAAATGCGCCGGTCCACGGACGGGAGAGATGACCCAGGACAAACGGCAGCAGAAGCTGCAGACAGATTTTGCCCACCTGCTCAAGGTTACCTTCCGCACCGTGCATGTTCATCAGCAGGCCCACCAGCAGCGGCGAGACGAAAATCCCCAGCAGGCTGGAGGCTGATGCCGAGCAGACCGCGGCCGCCACGTTCCCTCCCGCGAGAGAGGTAAAGGCAATGGCGGACTGCACCGTGGCCGGAAGAATACAGAGATACAGGAAGCCGGTGTAGAGCGCCGGGTCGACGTTAACCGGCGCCCACCAGGCAAACAGCACCCCGAGGATCGGGAACAGAATAAACGTGCTGCACATCACCCAGAGATGCAGTCGCCAGTGGCTACCGCCCGCGATGATGGCTTCACGGGAGAGTTTTGCGCCGTGCATAAAGAACAGCAGCGCGATGGCGGCCGTCGTCAGCCCTTCAAAGAACGGGACGAACCCGCCGCGAGCGGGAAAGAACGAGGCCAGTAAAACGGTAACCACCAGGGTGAGCGTAAACGGATCAACAATACGAAATAGTTTCATAATGACTCCTGAAAACAGATGTCGCTATTGTGCTTTTTTCCATTTGAGAAATAAAATTGATTTATTGCATCCATTCATGAATTAAACAGATGAATTATTCCTTACGCCAGCTTCGCATTTTCGTCACCGTCGCCCATGCCCGCAGCTTTAGCCGGGCAGGGGAGATGATTGGCCTGAGCCAGTCGGCGGTCAGCCACAGCGTGAAAGAGCTGGAGAATCAGACGGGGGTAAGATTACTCGATCGTACCACGCGCGAAGTGGTGTTGACCGAAGCCGGGCAGCAGCTGGCTCTGCGCCTTGAACGGCTGCTGGATGAGCTGAACAGCACGCTCAGAGACGTAGGAAGGCTGGGCCAGCAACTTTCGGGTACCGTGCGGGTTGCGGCCAGCCAGACGATCTCTGCGCACCTTATCCCGCAGTGTATTGCCGAGGGAAGCCATCTCTACCCGGACATTGATTTTGTGCTGCATGACAGACCGCAACAGTGGGTGCTGGAGAGCATCCGCCAGGGAGATGTCGATTTTGGTATTGTTATCGATCCCGGCCAGGTGAGCGATCTGGAGTGCGAAAGCGTACTCTCAGAGCCCTTTTTGCTGCTCTGCCGTGACGACGATCCGCTGGCCGCGTTACCGGAGGTCAGGTGGCAGTCACTGCAGGGCGCGAACCTAGTTTTACAGGATTATGCCTCGGGCAGCCGTCCGCTGATTGATTCCGCACTGGTGGATCAGAGGGTCAAGGCTGCAATCGTGCAGGAGATTGGTCACCCGGCAACGCTGTTTCCCATGGTGGAAGCCGGCATTGGCATCAGCGTATTGCCCGCCCTGGCGCTTCCCCTGCCGCAGGGAAGTCGACTGGCCGTGAAGCGGTTGACGCCCGTTGTCGAGCGAAAGCTAATGCTGGTGCGGCGAAAAAATCGTTCACTCTCGGGGGCGGCGCAGGCTATCTGGGAAGTGGTGCGTATCCAGGCACAGCGATTAACCGAGGCCCGCATACGCGATCCACTGTTTAACGCATCAGAAGATTAAATGTAGATATCAATCTGATTAGTATCTGACGGGCTATTCACGCCTTCCACTTTGCCCAATTTTTGTTCCTGCTTCTTCTGGGCCTCTTCGGCCTGCTGGCGCTGCAGCGCGGCGAGCTGCGCCTGCAGCACTTTGATCTGGGTCTGAATCAGTTCCTGCTGTTTTTTCTTCTCATCGGTGCTGATGGGGCTGTTCGACAGCTCTTTTAACTGCTGGGTCAGCTTTTTGATCTTGTCGAGAATGCGGGTGATTTGCGCAGAGATATCGTTACTGCTCGAAGTGCCACTCGCGCCGCTGGTTTGTATCTGTTGGGTTGAAGCCTGAATGGTCGTCATACTTTTTCCTCGCGTTATAAAACAGAGGTATCGGCACCGGCGGGATTAGCTTGAGCAAAACTGCCATATCTGGCAGGGAGTTGCATCGATACACAATCAGTATTGATGGTGCGGTGAAAGTGTATTGGAGGTCACCGGCAGGCTGCGGATATAAGACGTAAGTCATGCGATCCCCGCATCGCGATCTTCATCCTTAAGGAGCCTCTATGACCCTCTCGAATAATCCGTGGTACTGCGCCGACATCATTCGCGCCGCTAAGCCAAACTTCACGCCTCGCGTGGCATTTATTCTCGGCTCTGGCCTGGGCGCCCTTGCCGACCAGATTGATGACGCCGTTTCTCTGAGCTACGAAACGCTGCCTGGCTTCCCGGTGAGCACCGTGCATGGCCATGCCGGGGAGCTGGTGCTCGGGCATCTTGCCGGGGTGCCAGTTGCCTGCATGAAGGGGCGCGGCCATTTCTATGAGGGGCGAGGGATGGCCATCATGACCGATGCGATCCGTACCTTTAAGCAGCTGGGATGCGAACTGCTGTTTAGCACCAATGCGGCGGGCTCGTTGCGCCCGGACGTTCAGCCAGGCAGTCTGGTTGCTCTGAGCGACCATATTAACACCATGCCGGGCACGCCGATGGTGGGGCTGAACGATGAGCGCTTTGGCGAGCGTTTCTTCTCGCTGGCCAATGCTTACGACGCGGATTACCGCGCCATTCTGCAAACCGTGGCGACGAAAGCCGGCTTCCCGCTCCATGAAGGGGTGTTTGTGTCTTATCCCGGTCCGAACTTCGAGACGGCGGCCGAGATCCGCATGATGCAAATTATCGGCGGCGATGTGGTGGGCATGTCCGTAGTGCCGGAAGTGATTTCCGCGCGTCACTGCGGCCTGAAGGTCGTGGCCGTTTCTGCGATTACCAATCTCGCGGAAGGGCTGGGCGATATCAAACTCTCGCATGAACAAACCCTCGCTGCCGCTGAGCTTTCCCGCCAGAACTTTATCAATCTTATCTGCGGTTTTCTTCGCCATATTGCCTGAGTAAAACAATAAAGTGGCCCGTGAGGGCCACACTGCTATAAGGAATGGGTTATGAGCATCACGACTCGCTTAAAGATGATGTCCTTTATGCAATATTTTATCTGGGGGAGCTGGCTGGTTACCCTCGGCGCTTACATGATTAACACCCTACACTTTACCGGCTCCGACGTGGGCATGGTGTACAGCTCCAAAGGACTTGCCGCGATTGTTATGCCCTCGCTGGTGGGAATTATTGCCGACAAATGGCTGCGGGCAGACCGCGCCTACGTGATTTGTCATCTCGTTTGCGCCGTCGCGCTCTGCTATGCCGCACAGGTCAATGAGCCGGGCCTGATGTTCTGGGTCATGCTAGTGAATGCGATGGCCTTTATGCCCACGATTGCGCTGTCGAATACGATTTCTTACTCCTGTCTTGAACAGGCAGGGCTGGATACGGTGAGCCATTTCCCACGAGTGCGGGTGTATGGCACCGTGGGCTTTATTGCCGCGATGTGGACCATAAGCCTGATGGGGGCAGAGCTGAGCAACCTGCAGCTCTATATGGCGGCTGCCGCGTCCGTGCTGCTGGCGCTCTATTCTCTGACATTGCCAGCCATTCCGGTGGCGAAAACAAAAACGTCTCCGTCGCTGGCCAGCAAGCTGGGCCTCAATGCGTTTGTCCTGTTTAAACAGCCCCGCATGGCGGTGTTCTTTTTATTCGCGATGCTGCTGGGAGCCGTGCTGCAGATAACTAACACGTTTGGCAGCCCCTTCCTGCATGATTTTGCGCGTAATCCGGTGTATGCCGATAGCTTTATCGTTAAATATCCCTCCATCCTGCTCTCCGTTTCGCAAATCTCTGAAGTGTTCTTCATTCTGACCATTCCGTACTTCCTCGGACGCTTTGGTATTAAAACGGTCATGATGATGAGCATGGTGGCCTGGATGCTGCGGTTTGGGCTGTTTGCCTTTGGCGATCCGTCTGCAACAGGCTTTGTGCTGCTCATGCTCTCAATGATTGTCTACGGCTGCGCGTTCGACTTTTTCAATATTTCCGGCTCGGTGTTTGTCGAACAGGAGGTGAGCGCCGATATCCGCGCCAGCGCACAGGGGCTGTTTATGACAACCGTTAACGGTATCGGGGCCTGGTTCGGATCGGTATTGAGCGGTATGGCCGTCGATTATTTCTCGGTGGACGGAGTGAAGGACTGGCAGACGATCTGGCTGGTATTCGCGGCCTATGCCCTGGCACTCGCGGTGGTGTTTTATTTCAGCTTTAACTATCGCCATATCTGCAAAAACAGCGAGATGCGCACAGTTGCGCACTAAATTTCCCCTCTGGACGATGAAAGGCTTTAAGGTAGGCACATAAGTGTTGTCACCAGGATATGTTTTGATGGAACGCGCCTATCGGACCGATCTCAAGCTGCTGCGCTATTTTCTGGCCGTGGCGGAGGAGCTGCATTTTGGACGGGCTGCGGCCCGTCTCAATATGTCTCAGCCGCCGTTGAGCCTGCATATTAAAGAGCTGGAAAGCCAGCTGGGGACGTTACTGTTTATTCGACACTCACGGAGCGTTGCGTTGACGCATGCCGGTAAGGTGCTGATGGAAGAGTCCCGTCGTTTGCTTGCCGGTGCAAACCAGGCGCTGGCTCGCGTCGAGCAGATTGGCCGGGGGGAGGCAGGGCGCATTGAGCTGGGTATTGTCGGTACCGCCATGTGGAGTGAGGTGCGCACGGTGATGCGCGCTTTTTTGAAATCGCACCCGAATGTCGATGTCGTATTCCGCGAGAAATCCCCGGTCATGCAGATGGCGCTGCTTGAGCGCCGGGAGCTGGATGTGGGCATCTGGCGAATGGCAACCGAGCCCACCGCTGGGTTTACCAGCGTACGGTTACGTGAGGCCGCTTTTCTGGTGGCGATGCCGGAAGATCACCGGCTGGTGAGCGAATCATCGATTGCGCTCGCAGAGTTGCAGGACGAGTATTTTGTCACGATGCCTTCAGCGCATTCTGACTGGGCATTTTTACATCGCGTCTGCCAGCAGGCCGGGTTTTCGCCGATGATTGTGCGTGAAGCCGTTGAGCCGCAAACGGTACTGGCGATGATCAGCATGGGCATGGGGATTACGCTTGCCGCGGACAGTTACGCGCAAATGCAGTGGCCGGGCGTGGTGTTCCGCCCGCTTAAAGAGCGTATACCGGCAGATTTGTATGTGGTGTATGACGAGAAGCAGGCGACGCCAGCGGTGAAGACGCTAATTGAAACGTTAACAGTAGTGTGATGGTTTCGTAGGCCTGATAAGCGTAGCGCCATCAGGCTATGTTTTTTATGCTCAGTACTGCAGATAGCAAAAAAGCGCCTTTAGGGCGCTTTTTTACATTGGTGGGTCGTGCAGGATGACTCGCTTCGCTCGCCCTTCGGGCCGTCGCCGTAAACGGCTCCGGTGCCTCACTGCGTTCGGCTCGAACCTGCTGCAGGTTCGAATCATCCAGATCGCAGATAGCAAAAAAGCGCCTTTAGGGCGCTTTTTTACATTGGTGGGTCGTGCAGGATTCGAACCTGCGACCAATTGATTAAAAGTCAACTGCTCTACCAACTGAGCTAACGACCCGAAATGGTGGGCGATGACGGGCTCGAACCGCCGACCCCCTCCGTGTAAAGGAGATGCTCTACCAACTGAGCTAATCGCCCATTTCGGAACTGCTGCGATAAGGTGAGAATGGTGGGCGATGACGGGCTCGAACCGCCGACCCCCTCCGTGTAAAGGAGATGCTCTACCAACTGAGCTAATCGCCCAATCTCAATTCTTATCTACACTGCGAGCCTACCGAAGTAGATGGTGGGTGATGACGGGCTCGAACCGCCGACCCCCTCCGTGTAAAGGAGATGCTCTACCAACTGAGCTAATCACCCCCGCTGTGTGGAGTCGCATTATAGGGAGAGTTGAAAATGAGTCAACGCATTTTCTAAAGTTTTTATTCGTTCGTCGTAAAATTAAGCAAAACGATCGCGAAACGGGCAGTGGCGCATGATTTCTAAACAAAAATCGCAAACTCGGGCCCGATTCAGGGAACAACATTGAGGAATCGCCGCACAGTGATAGAATATTGCCCATCGTTTTTTCCCCAGGATTTGCCGATTGCCGGCATCTTTATAACGTAAGGCCATTTCATGAAAATCAAAACTCGCTTCGCGCCGAGCCCGACAGGCTATCTGCACGTCGGTGGTGCACGTACCGCTCTCTATTCCTGGCTTTTCGCACGCCACAACAAAGGTGAGTTCGTGCTGCGTATTGAAGACACCGATCTTGAGCGCTCCACGCCAGAAGCAATTGAAGCCATTATGGATGGGATGAACTGGCTGAACCTGGAATGGGACGAAGGTCCCTATTTCCAGACCAAACGCTTTGACCGCTATAACGCCGTCATTGATGAGATGCTGGTCGCGGGCACGGCGTATAAGTGCTACTGCTCCAAAGAGCGTCTGGATGCGCTGCGCGAAGAGCAGATGGCGAACGGTGAAAAGCCGCGTTATGACGGCCGCTGCCGCCATGACCACAGCGAGCATGCTGCTGATGAGCCTTGCGTCGTGCGTTTTGCTAACCCGCAAGAGGGGTCTGTGATCTTTGACGACCAGATCCGTGGCCCGATCGAATTCAGCAACCAGGAGCTTGACGACCTGATCATCCGTCGTACCGATGGCTCCCCAACCTACAACTTCTGCGTGGTGGTTGACGACTGGGATATGGAAATTACCCACGTTGTGCGCGGTGAAGACCACATCAACAACACGCCACGTCAGATCAACATTCTGAAGGCGCTGAACGCGCCGGTGCCTGTCTATGCGCACGTCTCCATGATCAACGGTGATGACGGCAAAAAACTGTCTAAACGCCACGGTGCGGTGAGCGTCATGCAGTATCGCGACGACGGCTATCTGCCAGAAGCGCTCCTGAACTATCTGGTGCGTCTGGGCTGGGCCCACGGTGACCAGGAGATCTTCAGCCGCGAAGAGATGATCGAACTCTTCTCTTTGAGCTCTGTCAGCAAATCCGCCAGCGCGTTTAACACTGACAAGCTGCTGTGGCTGAACCATCACTACATCAATACCATGCCGCCAGAATATGTGGCGACGTATCTGCAGTGGCACATTGAGCAGGCAAATATTGATACTCGCACGGGCCCTGAGCTGGCGGATCTGGTGAAACTGCTCGGCGAGCGCTGCAAAACGCTGAAAGAGATTGCTGAAAGCTGCCGCTACTTCTATGAAGAGTTTGATGCGTTCGATGCGGACGCCGCGAAGAAACACCTCCGCCCGGTTGCGCGTCAGCCGCTGGAAGTGGTGCGTGACAAGCTGGCTGCCCTCACCGAGTGGACCGCTGAGAATGTGCATCACGCCATTCAGGCGACGGCGGACGAGCTGGAAGTAGGTATGGGTAAAGTCGGTATGCCACTGCGCGTTGCGGTGACCGGTGCAGGTCAGTCTCCGGCGCTGGACGTAACGGTTCATGCCATCGGCAAATCACGCAGCGTGGCGCGCATTAACAAGGCGCTGGACTTCATCGCTGAACGTGAAAATCAGCAGTAATCACGTCTAAGAAAAAAACGGCAGGGTAACCTGCCGTTTTTTTTATGCCTCTTTTTCCGCGATACCCAGACGTATAAGAAAACCGTGAATGCCTTCGCGTTTCAAAAGGGCGTCCAGACGCTTCTGTTCTGACGGCGTCATACTCTCCAGCGTCTCTATAATGCCCGGAGACAGGTTTGAAGAGGGGCCATTATAGGCAGACGTAGCCTCCGCGAGATGGTAAACCGCCTGACGGTTGCGGATCGCCGGGAGACTCATAATATGTTCCTTCACGCGTGCATCGACATGAATGAGCCGCGCGCGACCGCCTTTCACGCCGTTGAGCCCTTCGGTTTTCCACCCCTGCTGACGTATCCAGCGATTGACCGTTTGTCTGGCGACGCCCAAACTTTCCGCCAGCTCTTCCGTGGTCATTTTGCTCCGTAATCTTTTCATATCAGTCCCGATCGCGTATCCCTAAACGTTGCAACAATCCGGTGATCCCTTCCCGTAATAACAGCGATGTCATCTGCTTCTGCTCTTCCGGCGTCATTTCATTAGCCAGCGTCAGGAGGAGGGTATGAAGCGAACGATCATGGCTGGTGCCTTCTGGCAGTTCGGACGTTTCGCTTGCCCGACGTGCGCTGCGGATAAAGTCACGGACTTTTTCGTTCACATGTACCAGGCGCGCTTTTCCGCCCTGGACGCCTGGTTTTGGTGACGTAATCCAACCCTCTTTGCGTACCCATTTATTGATGGTCTGGCGGCTATAGCCAGTGAGCAGGGCTAACTCTTCTGGCGTCATTCGTTCCTTGATCATACAATTTCCTGAATATCTGTGGGGTTAATTAACGGCTCATTTTATAGCACCGTTTTACGTGAAAACGTGACAGGCTTAACTCCTGATTACGAGCACGCTCGCAAAGTGATTCATTTGCATGATTTTTCGGCGATCGAACGGCGGTCATTGATTTTGCCGTTGACACTCCGCAGCGGAATTCATATTATGCCGCCCGTCAACATGACAGCTTTACGATGGGGCTATAGCTCAGCTGGGAGAGCGCTTGCATGGCATGCAAGAGGTCAGCGGTTCGATCCCGCTTAGCTCCACCAAACTCTGAACCCAACAGAGTGCGGTCAGTAAAGTCACATGTGGGGCTATAGCTCAGCTGGGAGAGCGCTTGCATGGCATGCAAGAGGTCAGCGGTTCGATCCCGCTTAGCTCCACCAAAATTGTAAACCCTCGTCATATGACGAGGGTTTTTTTTATCTGTTTGTAACGTCCATTACTGCATTTTGTTATCAAAAAGAAGGTATTCCTGTACCTCTCCTCAATCGACAACAATAAACCAGTCTATAAATAGACTTGAACTTGATTCGTGCAATTAATAAACCTATTATCCATCCGGTCAATGATTCGAACGGATAATATATTCCCCAATTTAATGAATAGAAAAACGTATAATAATGTAAAGATATTTATGATTGCCCTGGCACTTTGCCTGATTGCGGTACCTGTCTCCCGTTATCTCTCTCCGCGTGCAATTGTTAATGGTCATGACGTTTATTTAGCATGGTTACCACTCAGCGTGATGCTGGCGGTAATTTTGATATTTGGGCGCCGGGCAATTCTTCCCATTGTGTTAGGTTTTACTGTCACTAATTTATTTTATGTTAATTTAGCACCGCTACAATATTCAGTTTTGCTTTTCTGTCAGACCTTTGCGCTGTTTGCGGCGTGCGGCCTGCTGCGCCTTATGCTGGGCAAGCGCTGGCGCCACAGCATTCCTAACAAGCACATTGGGCTACGTATATTCTGGCTCGGTTTTATGGTGCCGTTAGGTATTAAGCTGTCGATGTATATGGCAGGCTATTTGTTTGATTTTCCGGTGACTATTTCAACCTATTTTGGCGAAGGAACGGTAATTTATAACGTTGTGGATATTCAAAGCCTGATATGCGCGGGGCTGATTTTTACCATGATGTTCTATTACCCATTAAGAATGATAATTAATCCTCGTTATGCCATCGCCTTCTGGCGGCGAAGCGTGAAGCCCGTGTTTTATCACAAGAATCCATTATATATTTTTGTCTGGCTGATGCTTTTAGGCTTCATTCTCGTCATTTTATGTGGTCCTTTTGAATCACCGGTCATTGCGGGTTATTTGATGCCGCTGATTTTTATTCTTTTTACCTTAGCAATAAGCCGCCTGACCTATGCGTTGATTTCTCTGCTGTGGGCCATCTCAGCGCTCCTGCTGTTGACCTACAACTACAACTTCCTTAACGGGGTGGAATCGGGCCATTCGCTCTCCTTTATCCTCTCCGTGCTGATCTCTTTCGCCATCTGCTTGCTTTACATGTCGCGAATTTACCAGCGCAGCGAGTGGCTGAAGCGGGGCTGGCAGGACAGGGCGCTGACCGATCCTCTTACCGGTTTGCCCAATATTCGTGCGCTGGAGGATTACCTTGAAATCCATCCGGATGCCAAAGTGTGCATTCTGCGCATGGACAATCTGGAGTTTTTGAGCCGCCACTACGGCATTATTATGCGGGTCCATTGCAAACGAACGATCGCCACGTCCCTTCAGCCGCTCCTGCAAAAAGATGAGCTGCTGTTCCAGCTGCCCGGAAGCGAGCTGGTGCTGGTCTTGCTCGGGCCGGAAATTGCTGAACGTCTCCAGCATATGGTCGATCGGCTCAACAGCAATAAGATTTTCTGGAACAACACCGGGCTGGATATTGAGTTTGGCGCGTCCTGGGGAATGGTCGAAAATGGCGAAAAGCTGCATCACACGCTGGGGCAACTGAGCTGGCTGGCAGAACAGGCCTGCGGAGAGCAAAACGTACTCGCGCTCACGAATAGCCTTGAGGCGGCCTCAGGACAGACGACAGAGCGTGTCCTGATGCTGGCGCGGATTAAGCATGCCCTGGAGGCGGGGCAGTTCCATTTGTATGCGCAGCCGATCCAGAAGGCGGACGGAAGTGGGTACTATGAAATCCTGACGCGAATGGAGAGCGAGGGGGAGATTATTACCCCTGACCGCTTTATTCCGCTGATTGCGCAGTTCAATCTCAGCCACCGGTTTGATATGTGCGTCATGGAAAAATTACTGGTGTGGCTGCGCGATAACCCTGCAACGCATGCTGGCGCCCGTTTTTCCGTCAACCTGATGCCCCTGACGCTGATGCAAAAAGAGGTGGCGACCGAGATTTGCGCGCTGTTTGAACGGTACGGCGTGGCACCGCAGGCCGTCGTGATCGAGATTACCGAAGAGCAGGCATTCTCTAATTCAGGCTCGAGTATCAACAATATTCAGCAACTGCGGGATTACGGTTTCCGGATCGCCATTGATGATTTTGGTACTGGCTACGCTAACTATGAGCGTCTCAGACGCCTGCAGGCGGACATCATTAAAATCGACGGCTGCTTTGTGAAAGACATTTGTACAGACGACATGGATGCAATGATCGTGCAGTCGATGTGTAATCTGGCAAAGACGAAATCGCTCTGCGTCGTCGCGGAATATGTGGAAACACCGGCACAGCGGGAGATGCTGCTCCGCTTCGGTGTGGATTACCTGCAGGGGTACCTGATAGGTAAACCCAAACCGCTGGAAGAATTACGGGCATAAAAAAACCGGGAGCCAGGCTCCCGGTTTTTCTTTAGCGATAAACGTTACAGAACCAGTGCCGCAATGGACGCGGACAGGACGCTCACCAGCGTAGAGCCATAAACCAGCTTCAGGCCAAAGCGAGAAACCACGTTACCCTGCTCTTCGTTCAGGCCTTTAATCGCACCCGCGATAATCCCGATGGACGAGAAGTTCGCGAAAGAGACCAGGAACACGGAGAGAATACCTTCCGCGCGCGGAGAAAGCGTGCTGGCAATTTTCTGCAGATCCATCATCGCAACGAATTCGTTAGAAACCAGCTTGGTTGCCATGATACTGCCCACCTGCAGCGCTTCGTGAGCCGGAACACCCATCACCCATGCAACCGGGTAGAAGATGTAGCCCAGAATGCCCTGGAAGGAGATACCCAGCACCGCGGCGAACAGGGCGTTCAGGCCAGAAATCAGCGCAATGAAACCGATCAGCATGGCGGCAACGATAATCGCGACTTTGAAACCGGCCAGGATGTATTCACCCAGCATTTCGAAGAAGCTCTGGCCTTCGTGCAGGTTTGACATCTGGATATTCTCTTCACTGGCGTCAACGCGGTACGGGTTGATCAGCGACAGAACGATAAAGGTGCTGAACATGTTCAGAACCAGCGCAGCCACCACGTATTTTGGTTCCAGCATGGTCATATACGCGCCCACGATAGACATGGAAACGGTAGACATTGCGGTTGCCGCCATGGTGTACATGCGGTTGCGGGACATTTTGCCGAGAATATCTTTATACGCGATGAAGTTCTCAGACTGACCGAGGATCAGGGAACTGACGGCGTTGAAAGATTCCAGCTTACCCATGCCGTTCACTTTGGATAACAGGAAGCCAATTCCACGGATCACGAACGGCAGAACGCGGATGTGCTGCAGAATACCGATCAGCGCGGAGATGAAGACGATAGGGCAGAGAACCTTCAGGAAGAAGAACGCCAGACCTTCGTCGTTCATTTTACCGAAGACAAAGTTGGTCCCTTCGTTGGCAAATCCGAGCAGTTTTTCGAACATTTCGGAGAAGCCTTTCACGAAGCCGAGGCCTACGTTGGAGTTCAGGAAGAACCACGCAAGTAAAACTTCAATGACCAGCAGTTGGACAACATAACGAATACGAATTTTTTTGCGGTCTGTGCTGACCAGCAATGCGAGTGCAGTAACGACAACAAGTGCCAGGACAAAATGAAGGACGCGGTCCATATTTGCTCCAAATATGAGGCAGGTTTAATTTTCGTGCACATTCTATGTAACAAGAGAAAAGAAAACGAGATCGAGGACACACTATAGTTACATCCTGTGACGAGTCTCAAAAATAGTGATCCACAATACATTTTTGTTATGTTAGGTAAATGAGTGAAAAGTTAAGTTTGTGTGCTAGTCTTCACAAAAGAGTCCGCGATTTGAGTTTCTGTTAGATCGCCCAGCTTACCCGCCCATCTATCGTTCAAAGCTATCAGAGAAATCACTGCAAACTTTATAAATGATCTTGATAATCATTCTCATTTTGATAGCATTAAACATAGCAAAGGCTATATTTCAGAGGCAGAAATGACAAACAGTCGCGTAGAGGGTAGCAGTGGCAGAGCAGCGCGCAAGTTGCGGTTCGCATTAATGGGACCTGCGTTCATCGCTGCCATTGGTTATATCGATCCAGGTAACTTTGCGACCAATATTCAGGCCGGGGCCAGCTTCGGCTATAAGCTGCTCTGGGTGGTCGTCTGGGCTAACCTCATGGCGATGCTGATTCAGATGCTCTCCGCAAAGCTGGGGATTGCGACGGGTAAAAACCTGGCGGAGCAAATCCGCGACCATTATCCGCGTCCCGCCGTCTGGCTCTACTGGGTTCAGGCTGAAATCATCGCCATGGCTACTGACCTCGCTGAATTTATCGGCGCAGCAATCGGCTTTAAGCTGATTCTGGGCGTGTCGCTGTTGCAGGGGGCGGTACTGACCGGGATTGCCACGTTCCTGATCTTGATGCTACAGCGTCGGGGTCAAAAGCCGCTGGAGAAGGTCATTGGCGGTCTGCTGCTGTTTGTGGCGGCGGCCTATATTGTCGAACTGATTTTCTCACAGCCGAATCTGGCGCAGCTCGCTAAAGGGATGGCGATCCCAAGCCTGCCAACCTCGGAAGCGGTGTTCCTGGCCGCCGGCGTGCTGGGAGCGACCATCATGCCGCACGTGATTTATCTGCACTCCTCGCTGACGCAGCATCTCCACGGTGGGACGCGTAAAGAGCGTTACTCCGCCACCAAGTGGGACGTCGCGATCGCCATGACCATCGCGGGGTTTGTCAATCTGGCGATGATGGCAACGGCAGCCGCCGCTTTCCACTTTAACGGTCATACCGGTATTGCCGATCTCGACCAGGCGTATCTCACGCTGGAGCCGCTGCTGAGCCATGCTGCCGCCACGATATTTGGCCTTAGCCTGGTGGCTGCTGGTCTCTCTTCTACAGTGGTGGGTACGCTGGCAGGCCAGGTGGTGATGCAGGGGTTTGTCCGGTTCCATATTCCGCTGTGGGTGCGCCGCTCCGTCACCATGCTGCCGTCATTTGTGGTGATTTTGATGGGGCTCGACCCCACGCGAATTCTGGTCATGAGCCAGGTGCTGCTGAGCTTTGGTATTGCGCTGGCGCTGGTCCCGCTGCTGATCTTTACCAGCGATAAAACCCTGATGGGTGAGCTGGTCAACTCGACGCTGGTGAAACGGACCGGGTGGGCCATCGTGGTGGTGGTGGTGGCGCTGAACCTGTGGTTGCTGATAGGCACAGCGTTGGGGCTGTAAAAGAAAAAGGAGCCATGAGGCTCCTTTTTGCTGTTAGTCGTGGCCGTGGTGACCATGTCCGTGACCTTTGCCGCGACCCCAGCCGCCGCGACGGTCGTCACGATCCCGCCAGCCTTCACGGTAACCGCGTTCATAGGCGCTGTCTTTATACCAGCCGCGGTGTCTGCCGTTATCATGTTTCCACCAGCGGTCGCCGCGCCACTCATAGTGACGATGCCAGTAATCACGGTCGCGCCAGTAGCCGCCGTCCCAGTATCTGCCGTAGTCGTCACGATCGCCAATTTGTAATTTTACTGATGGCAACAGGGTGATTTCGCCCGCAGTGGCGATCAGCGGCGCCGAAGCCAGTAATACCGCTGCAAGAATCAGTGACCTGAACATACTCTTTCTCCTTCACGATCGGGGCCTTTGTTGGGCCTGTTAACGCAATTTTACGAGTTGGTAAACCTTCGTATCATCGCCTCAACTCCGAATTCCTGGGTTAGAGCACTTTTTGCTAAAAGCGGTGTTATTTTGAGCTGCTGAGGATCGCGTCTATGCGGGCCAATTCTTCCTCTGAGAAATGGCGGTTTGCCAGCATCCCCACGGCGTCATCAATCTGAGCCGCTTTACTTGCCCCAATCAGCACCGAGGTCACTGCCTCATGGCGTAATACCCAGGCCAGCGCCATCTGGGACAGCTTCTGGCCGCGACTTTCTGCCAGGGCATTCAGCTTCCTGACTTTTTCCAGCTTCTCTTCGGTGAGCTGATCGGGTTTAAGGAACTGACTGCCGCTTGCCGCGCGTGAGTCTGCAGGAATGCCGTGCAGATAGCGATTGGTCAGTTGCCCGCCAGCCAGCGGCGAGAAGGGAATACAGCCGACCCCTTTTTCCTGCAACACGTCCAGCAGTCCCGCTTCCGGCGCACGTTCAAAGAGGGAGTATTTCGGCTGGTGGATCAGGCAGGGTGTCCCGAGGTCATTAAGGATATCAATCGCCTGGCGAGCCAGAACCGCCGGGTAGTTGGATAATCCGACATACAGAGCCTTCCCCTGACGCACCACATGGTCAAGCGCTTTCATGGTTTCCTGTAGCGGCGTTTCCGGATCTGGCCGGTGATGATAGAAGATATCCACATACTCCAGCCCCATGCGCTTCAGGCTTTGATCGAGGCTTGCCAGCAGATATTTGCGCGATCCCCAGTCGCCGTACGGACCCTCCCACATGGTATAACCCGCTTTGGTGGAGACGATCAGCTCGTCGCGCCAGGGCAGGAAATCCTCCTGCAAAAGACGGCCGAAATTACGTTCGGCGGATCCGGGAGGCGGGCCATAGTTGTTGGCAAGGTCGAAATGCGTAATGCCCAGATCGAACGCACGCTGTAAAAGTTGACGGCTGTTTTCGATAAGGGTGGCGTCACCAAAGTTATGCCACAGCCCAAGCGAGATGGCGGGCAACCTGAGCCCGCTTCGTCCGCAGCGGCGATACTCCATTGTCCCGTAACGATTTTTGTCCGGCTGATAACCCATTTTCGTAACCTCTGGCGCTGAAGTGAAAAATCAGTGTATGCGTTTACATTTACGTGAAAAAAAGCAGCATAGCGCAGCCTTTTTTGTAAAGCATTCTTTCCATGTCCTTCTTATCGCCAATTCTGGACACCCATCACGCTTATTTAATACTCAAGGTGAGGTCAAAACATTAGAAGGATACCTGTTTATGCGTACCCCATACTGCGTCGCCGATTACCTGCTGGACCGTCTTACAGATTGTGGAGCCGATCATCTGTTTGGCGTGCCGGGCGACTATAACCTGCAGTTTCTCGACCATGTAATAGACAGCCCGGATATCTGTTGGGTGGGCTGTGCCAACGAATTAAACGCCTCTTACGCCGCTGACGGATATGCACGATGTAAGGGCTTCGCCGCGCTGCTGACGACATTTGGCGTAGGAGAGTTAAGCGCCATGAACGGCATTGCGGGCAGCTACGCCGAGCACGTTCCGGTCTTGCATATTGTGGGTGCGCCGGGGATGGCATCACAGCAAAGAGGTGAGCTGCTGCACCATACGCTGGGTGACGGTGAGTTTCGTCACTTTTATCATATGAGCGAGCCGATCACCGCTGCGCAGGCGATCCTGACCGAACAAAACGCCTGTTATGAAATCGACCGGGTGTTAACGACCATGCTCCGGGAGCGTCGCCCCGGCTATCTGATGCTGCCTGCCGACGTGGCAAAAAAAGCCGCCACCCCTCCTGTAAACGCTCTCACGCTCCGGCATACGCATGCCGATAGCGCCTGCCTGAAAGCATTCCGGGATGCTGCAGAAAACAGGCTTGCCAGGAGCAAGCGTACTGCGCTGCTGGCCGATTTCCTTGTCCTGCGCCATGGCCTGAAGCATGCGCTACAGAAATGGGTCAAAGACGTGCCGATGGCACACGCCACCTTGCTGATGGGCAAAGGGATATTCGACGAGCGTCACGCTGGTTTTTACGGCACCTACAGCGGTTCGGCGAGCGCTGGCGCGGTAAAAGAGGCGATTGAAGGGGCGGATACCGTACTGTGCATCGGCACGCGATTTACCGATACCCTGACCGCCGGCTTCACGCATCAGCTCACCCCGGCGCAGACGATAGAAGTTCAGCCTCATGCCTCACGCGTTGGTGATATCTGGTTTACCGGCATCCCCATGCTTCAGGCAATCGAAACGCTGGTGGAGCTGTGCAAACAGCACGTGCACGAGACGCCCGTGCCGTCCTCTCAAAGCGCGATGGCCTACCCGCAGCCGGATGGCTCGCTGACGCAGGCGAATTTCTGGCAAACGCTGCAGACGTTTATTCGTCCGGGAGACATTATTCTTGCGGATCAGGGCACCTCGGCCTTCGGCGCGATCGACCTTCGTCTGCCGGCTGATGTGAATTTTATCGTCCAGCCGCTGTGGGGATCGATTGGCTATACGCTGGCGGCGGCATTTGGCGCACAAACGGCCTGCCCGAACCGGCGCGTGATTGTTCTGACGGGGGATGGCGCGGCGCAGCTCACCATCCAGGAGCTCGGCTCGATGCTGCGGGATAAACAACACCCCATCATTCTGGTCCTTAACAACGAAGGGTATACGGTGGAAAGAGCGATCCATGGGCCTGAGCAGCGGTATAACGACATTGCGCTATGGAACTGGACGCAAATCCCGCAGGCACTGAGCCTTGATCCTCAGGCCCAGTGCTGGCGGGTCAGTGAAGCGGAGCAGCTGGCGGACGTCCTTGAAAAAGTGGCGCATCACGAGCGGCTCTCGCTGATTGAGGTGATGCTGCCGAAAGCCGATATCCCACCGCTGCTGGGGGCGATCACCAAAGCGCTGGAAGCGCGCAATAGCGCCTGATTATTTGTCGTTTCGCCAGGCCATCATCATCGGTTTGCCCGCCAGCAGGAGCCAGGCGGGCAACATCACGATACAAAGCAGAGGGAAAAGCGTCGAATCCGGTACGACGACCGCCGCCATAAACAGGCTTAGCCACGCGTCTCGCGTGACCACCAGAACCAACCCCAGAATAGAACAAGAGACGGTAATCGCCGCCGGGACCGCATCGACATGCTCGTGCAGCATCAGCCCCAGCGCGACGCCGACAAAGACCGCCGGGAAGATGCGTCCACCACGGAAACCGCAGGCGGCCGCCACCACCAGCGCTGCCAGCTTGATCACGGCAAACAGCAGATAGTCGGAGACGCTAAATATCTGGCTGAAAGCCAGCTGCTGCATCTCGTCCAGCCCTTTAAACAGCGTCACCGGCCCGCCGATTGCGCCTAAAATACCGAGGATCAAACCGCCAGCTCCCAGAATTAACACCGGGTGTTTGAGTCGATGCATCAGCCGGTGCAGACGTGGAAGACACCATACTGCCACCATGCCCAGCGCAATGGCGATGGCGACGACGATGGCGCCGCTGAAGATATCGGCGATTTGCATCTGGCCGTAGTGGGGCAAGGAGAGTGAAAAATGGGGATGGAAAAACAGGCTGGTGGTCAACGCCCCGGCGGCGGCGGCCATCAGCGGAGCAAACAGTTTATCCCAGAGCGGGACATCGTTATTGCTACTGAGCGTCTGCGAAAAGATCAGTGCTGCCGCCACGGGCGTGCCGAAAAGCGCCCCGATGGTGCCTGCTGAGGCGAGAATGGTCCAGTCCAGCGCGCCGACGCGGGGCAAAATGCGTGAACCGAGAAAAACTGCCAGGCCAATATTCACGGCCATAATCGGATGCTCTGGCCCCAGGCTGACGCCGCCGGCCAGACCGAGAATCAACGCGATAATCAGCCCCGGCAGTGCCGAAGGGGAAACCGGGGCACCAATCAGCGGTTCCTGCGCCGGGTCTGGTCCAGCATGGCCGGGACTGAAACGGATCACCAGGCCCACCGCGATACCGGTTAACGTCAGCATCCCAACGATCCAGGCAGGAGAGTCAGCGGTGACGCCCAGTCCTGCAGGAAGCGCGTTCCATAATAGTGTTTGCAGCACCGACGCGACTTTCATCACGACGATGAGCACCAGACTTGAAACCACGCCAATGATGAGCGC
This sequence comes from Enterobacter quasiroggenkampii, assembly GCF_043972695.1. NCBI lineage: Bacteria > Pseudomonadati > Pseudomonadota > Gammaproteobacteria > Enterobacterales > Enterobacteriaceae > Enterobacter > Enterobacter quasiroggenkampii. Next base: position 3,961,847 of record NZ_CP143745.1, on the reverse strand, counting down.
CGGAATGGCCAGCAACAGCATGGTTCTGGCTCGCGGGTGGAGCATGATGATTTCCTTGTACAAAACGGTATGACGTTACTTTGCACATTAAGCCTTATGGCAATAGTGCAAAAGGTGCTGAAACGGTAAAGTTATTCTGTGACGAAGATCGATAATCCATGGGCATTCACCTTCCGGTCGTTGTTGTTATCACGCCTTGAATTTACAGTGTCCCAAAGATTTATTCTGACTTTAGCGGAGCAGTAGAAGAATGACAAAGTATGCTTTGGTAGGTGATGTGGGCGGCACGAACGCGCGCCTCGCATTATGCGATGTAAGTAGCGGTGAAATTTCCCGGGCGAAAACCTATTCCGGGCTGGATTATCCAAGTCTTGAGGCCGTTGTCCGCGTCTATCTGGACGAGCATCAGGTAAGCGTCGAAGATGGCTGCATCGCCATTGCCTGTCCGATAACCGGCGACTGGGTCGCCATGACCAACCATACCTGGGCATTCTCCATCGCCGAGATGAAAAAAAACCTCGGCTTTGCGCATCTTGAAATCATCAATGACTTCACCGCGGTGTCCATGGCGATCCCGATGCTGAAGCCTGAGCATCTGATCCAGTTCGGTGGCGCTGAGCCGGTCGAAGGTAAGCCGATTGCGGTTTACGGGGCCGGTACCGGTCTGGGCGTTTCACATCTGGTGCATGTTGCTCAGCGTTGGGTGAGCCTGCCGGGTGAAGGCGGTCACGTTGACTTTGCGCCAAACAGCGAAGAAGAGGGCATTATCCTCGAAGAATTACGCGCGGAGATCGGCCACGTCTCCGCCGAACGCGTGCTGTCAGGGCCGGGGCTGGTGAACCTGTACCGGGCGATTGTGAAGTCAGACGGTCGTCTGCCGGAAAACCTGCAGCCGAAAGACGTCACCGAACGCGCGCTGGCGGACAGCTGCATTGACTGCCGTCGTGCCCTGTCGCTGTTCTGCGTGATTATGGGACGCTTCGGCGGCAACCTGGCGCTGACGCTGGGCACCTTCGGGGGCGTTTATATCGCGGGCGGCATTGTGCCGCGCTTCCTCGACTTCTTTAAAGCCTCCGGCTTCCGCGGCGGGTTTGAGGATAAAGGGCGCTTCAGAAGCTACGTGCAGGACATCCCGGTTTATCTGATTGTGCATGATAACCCAGGGCTGCTGGGGTCGGGTGCCCACCTGCGTCAGGTTCTCGGTCAGATTCTCTGATGCCTGGCCCTCTCCCGCGGGAGAGGGCTTTTTCGTTACAGGTGCATAAGCTGGCGGAACTCTTTCACCTTGCTGCGGCTCACCGGCACCTGAAAATCCAGATCCTTCAGGCGCAAGATATAGGTGTTGTTAAACCACGGTTCGATCTCGCGGATCTTGTTTAAATTCACGCAGAACGAGCGGTGGCAGCGGAAAAAGTGCGACGCAGGCAGCTTGCTGCAAAACTCGGTGATGTTCATCGCCATCACGTAAGATTCCCGCCGCGTATAAACAAACGTCATCTTTTCATGGGCTTCGGCATAGTAGATATCATTGACCGGCGTCACGATGATGCGCTCATCTTTGACCAGATTAATGGTGTCGTTTTCCCGTACCGTTGGGCTGGCGCTTGCAGGGGCGGTCTGCTGCTGCCATGCGGCCTCCAGCTTTTGCAGCATGCTGACAATCCGCGACTCCTGGTAAGGCTTAAGGATATAGTCAAACGCTTCCAGCTCGAAGGCCTCTACCGCGTGCTCTTTCCATGCGGTAACGAACACAATAAACGGCTTATGGGCAAACTGATTGATGTTTTGCGCTAGCAATACGCCATCCAGCGACGGAATGTTGATATCCAGGAAGATGGCGTCGACCCGGTTATGCTGCAAAAACTTCAGCACGTCCAGACCGTCATCAAAGGTGCCCACAATCTCCATCTGGCTGTGGGTGTTGATAAGCCAGGTTAGCTCCTGTTGAGCCAGGATTTCATCTTCTACGATGATGACTTTCATGGGTTACTCCACCTGGGGCAACAGTGATGTTGTTGAATGAACGGGAGAGCGCTCGTTCGGGACGTAAAAAGCAATTTCGGTGCCCGGTTCAAGACGCTGAATGTGCAGCCCATCGCCGTAAAGCAGCTTGACCCGGTGATGCACGTTCAGCAGGCCGATTTTATTTCCGGGCATTTCGTTAGACTCCACGCGCTCAATAACTTTTGGATCAATGCCGTGTCCGGTATCGCGCACCGCAATACGCACGCGGTTGCCGCTTTCGGTGACGCTGATGGTGACGACGCCTTTGCCTTTACACGGCTGAATGCCGTGAACAATCGCGTTTTCGACCAGCGGCTGGATAAGCAGGCTCGGGATCACGCAGTTGACCTCTTCATCAATATCGTAAATGACCGTGAGTTTGTCGCCAAAGCGCGCCTGCTCAATCGCGATGTAGTCTTTGATCTGATACAGCTCTTTTTTGATGTCGATCTGCTCGTCATCTTTCAACTCGATGTTGTAGCGCAGATAGCGGGACAGGTTAAAAATCAGCTGTCGCGCGGTGTCCGGATTAAGACGTATGGACGAGGAGATCGCGTTCAGCGCGTTAAACAGGAAATGGGGATTGATTTTGCTCTGCAGCGCGCGCAGCTCTGCCTTATTTGCCATCTCACGCAACTGTTCTGCACGGGAGACTTCCAGCTGGGTGGAGATAATCTGCGACAGGCCAATCGCCATCTCCTGGAGCGAGGAGGTGATCTGATGCGCGTGACAGTAATAAATTTTCAGGGTGCCCGTCACGACGCCTTTCTCCCACAGCGGGATCACCAGCATCGAGTGGATTTCCGGCGTTCGGTGGGCTTCATCATTGTTTTTAATGATGATTTTACCGTAGTTGATCGCCTGTCTGGTGGTTGGGCTGATGGTGTCATCGTTGTCGCGATAGTTGTGTTCCCCGACGCCAACGTAGGCCAGCACGTGGTCAATGTTGGTGATGGCGACGGCGTCTGCGTGGATGTCATGGCGGATAATCTCGCAGACCTGACGCAACGACTCCGCGTTAACGTGGCGAAATAGCGGTAGCGTTTTGTTGGCGATATCCAGCGCCAGCTTGGCCTGACGGGCGGCGCTGGCCTCTTTTTCCCCTTCAACGCTTTGCACCAGCAGCACGATAAAACCGATGCAGACGCTGCCCAGGATCATCGGAATCCCGATTTTCGAGACGATATCCAGCCCCAGCGCGGTGGTCGGGGCCCAGACGACGACCAGGATCATGGTCAGCGTTTCGCATACCATGCCTGCGACGATCCCGGCGCGCCAGCGCTGTTTTTTCGGGATTTTGCGGCTGATCCAGCCGGAGAGCACCCCGGCGATAATGCTGGTAATAAAGCAGGGCACCGCCGTGACGCCGCCGATATCAATCAGGTAGCGATGGGTTCCGGCAATCACGCCGGTGATAACGCCCACCCACGGGCCAAACAATATTCCGCCGGACATCACGGCGATAATGCGCACGTTAACCAGCGACCCCTCTACCGGCACGCCTGACCAGGTGCTGAACAGGGCGAACAGCGAAAAGATGGCGGTAACGGCCAGCAGCTCTTTTGGCGAGTGGGCGGATTTGTGCAACAGCTCGCGAAACAGGCGAATGCGGATGAGGAAGAACAGGCAAATCAGCATTAATGCCGCACGGTCAAAAACCGCCAGCAGCATAGTGAATATTTCGTGCACGAGTAGACCTGGGAAAACGGGAAAGAACCATGATAAAAAACCTGACGCGTATTGACCAGCTATCCGTCAGGTTTATCAAATGAGGAAAAACCATAATTCTTAAAGGGGATTGTCCGGCGGTCACGGACACGGCCTGATTTTTTATAGCCAGCGTATCGTCAGGTAACTGTTTTGATATCATCCTGTTAAATAACGGCTATCGGAAAGCCAACCCTGAAACAGGGGCTTCCGCTTTTTGGCACTGCCGGGTTCCGGTTTTCAGGCGATCGCTTTTTTTTCATTTCCCTCTCGACAGCATGATTTTTTTCAGGTTATTTTCTAAGCATGCCACATCGGTGGCAGCGTCGCTCGGACGGTCCGGGCGCTAACGTTAATCTGAGGAATCTATGGCTGAATTCAGTCCTGAACGCCGTTTTACGCGTATCGATCGTCTCCCCCCTTATGTTTTCAATATCACTGCTGAACTGAAAATGGCTGCGCGTCGGCGCGGCGAAGATATTATTGATTTCAGCATGGGTAACCCTGACGGCCCAACGCCGCCGCATATCGTTGAAAAGCTCTGCACGGTTGCCCAGCGTCCGGATACGCACGGCTACTCGACCTCTCGCGGTATTCCCAGATTACGTCGCGCGATCTCGCGTTGGTATCAGGATCGCTATCAGGTTGATATCGATCCGGAAAGTGAAGCGATTGTCACCATCGGCTCGAAAGAGGGGCTGGCACATCTGATGTTGGCCACGCTGGATCATGGCGATACGGTGCTGGTGCCTAATCCAAGCTACCCGATCCACATCTACGGCGCGGTGATTGCCGGGGCGCAGGTCCGTTCCGTTCCGCTGGTGGAAGGTGTCGATTTCTTTAACGAACTTGAGCGTGCGATTCGCGAAAGTTATCCGAAACCGAAGATGATGATCCTCGGTTTCCCGTCAAACCCAACCGCCCAGTGCGTGGAGCTCGATTTCTTCGAGAAAGTCGTCGCCCTGGCCAAGCGGTATGACGTGCTGGTGGTTCATGATTTAGCCTACGCTGACATTGTTTATGACGGCTGGAAAGCGCCTTCAATCATGCAGGTTCCGGGCGCGCGTGACGTGGCGGTCGAGTTCTTTACGCTGTCAAAAAGCTACAACATGGCAGGCTGGCGTATAGGTTTTATGGTGGGTAACAAAACGCTGGTGAGCGCACTGGCGCGCATTAAGAGTTACCACGACTATGGTACCTTCACGCCGCTACAGGTCGCGGCTATTGCTGCCCTGGAGGGCGACCAGCAGTGTGTTCACGAGATTGCCGCCCAGTATAAGCGCCGCCGTGACGTGCTGGTAAAGGGCTTGCATGAAGCGGGCTGGATGGTGGAAATGCCGAAGGCGTCTATGTACGTCTGGGCAAAAATTCCGGAGCCGTACGCGGCGATGGGATCGCTGGAGTTTGCCAAAAAACTGCTGCAGGATGCGAAGGTGTGCGTATCACCGGGCATTGGCTTTGGTGATTATGGTGACACCCATGTGCGATTTGCCCTGATTGAAAACAGCGACCGCATTCGTCAGGCGGTGAGGGGCATCAAGAGTATGTTCCGGGCGGACGGCCTTCTTTCGTCGAAGAGCGTGGCTGAACATCCCGCGTCGACATGACATAAAAAAACAGGAGCCTATGGCTCCTGTTTTTTTGACTGCATGTTCTTCACTAGATCATCAGGGCAAAGGTTCCGGCCCAGACTAAAACAATCACCGAAATGCCCATAAAGAAATATTTCACGTTTCATCGCTCCGCGTATCTTGTGGTACGCATTTAAAAACAGAGTCCACCTGATTATAGAGAACTGAAATCCGGTCAAAACGGAAATGAGAATTTTCCCGTTACGCCGCTCACTCCAGCTCAGAATTCTGTGCTTTCCTGTTGCCAGACGGCGCTAATGTACGCCTAAAAATGAGGGGTGACAAGAGGGATTTTTTTAAATAATTTCCGTTACTTACGAGTGTCGTGGAACGGCGACAGTTTGATTTCGCATCGCAATAAATTCACTTTGGGCGACGCAATGAAAGACGATTTCTCAACGGGATGACAGGTGATTGAAAAGGTTAGTTTCTTAGCGAAACTAACCTTAATGAAAGGCTTAAATATAGAGCGAGGCTTCGCCAAGAGGGCGGGTTTTGAAACGACGATGCATCCACAGATACTGCTCTGGCGCACGCATGATTTCAGTTTCGATGACTTTATTGATAAACGCCGCGGCTTCGCACTCGTTTTCCGGATAGTTAGCCATTTCAGGAGAGATGTGCAGACGATAGCCTGATTTATCGGCTTTTCTCACCATCGTTACGGTCAGCATTGAGGCGCCTGACAAACGAGAAATGACAAAGGTGCCGTTAGTCGTCGCAACCTCTTTAACCGCAAAGAAAGGCGCAAAGCTGCTGCCTTTACGTCCATAATCCTGATCGGGTGCAAACCAGACGGCTTCACCTTTCTTCAGGGCACCGACCATACCGCGCAGATTGTTACGGCTGATCATCGCCTTATTGGAACGCATGCGGCCACGCGTCTGGACCCACTCCATCAGCGCACTGTTGTGTGGTCGATAGGTCGCCATCATTGGCTGGCACAGGCCCATCACGCGGCCACCCAGTTCCAGCGACATAAAGTGAACGCCGACGACCATCACGCCGCGTTTTTGCATCTGCGCGCGTTGCAGGTTATCCAGTCCTTCTACATCAAACCACTTACGGACACGCTCATCCGGCCAGAACCAGGCCATGCCGGTTTCAAGCAGCGCCATGCCGATAGACTTAAAGTTTTCAGCGATGAGCTTCTCGCGCTCTTCGGCATTGTACTGCGGAAAGCAAAGCTCAATATTTTTCCGTGCGATAGATTCGCGACGTTTCAGGAAGACGCGGGAAGCGCTGCCCAGTTTCGACCCCAGCAAACGCAGTACAGGGTACGGAAGTTGAACCAGCAGCCAGAGAATGCCAAGACCAAACCATGTAAACCAGTAACGCGGGTGTAAAAACGCGCGTTGAAATTTGGATTGAGACAAAATAGTGAAACCTATGTGAAGCCTGTAAAGGTAGCGCAGAGTTTGCGATACGACGTGCCGATAAGACCGTTCTTCAAGGTGATGGTTGCAGGCTTTACCGAACTTTACGGCGTTGCCTGGCCACTGCTGATTTGGGCGGGCGGCGTAATGTAGCACCGTTATACGATATGTGCTATTACTCGTTTTTGATTAAAAAAGCGACAGTTCGGAAGGTGATTGATTTTACAGATTTTATAGGCAGTCGCATGAAAGCGCCTTTCCTGCCTGAGCGGAAGGCAAAAGCGTTAGCGCTCATAGGGAAGGCGTAAAGAAAAAAAACGGTATTGTTGATTTGCGCCAAATTAAACATTTACGCCTTTATTTATTCCTCCGCATAATAAATAAGAAATTTCTTCGTGAAAATTCTTAAGTGTTATTCATACCATCAATGGAATAGCCATCTGCTTTCATCCATTTCTGTCTTCTTTTAATCGTGCCGCAATAAGATATTGTCGTTCTTTCGCGCTTTTTGACGTTATGCTGTGATGCAAATCAAAACATGATGTTTTTATAAACATCTCTCTGGCTACAACCCCTTCTGCGATACAAATATTCGCTTTGTGCGAAAAGAGCAGTTTCTTTTCCTGATTTGGTTGTCCTATTTACGATAATGTCTTAGAGGAAAATTCTTAAGAAAATTCTTGTATCGGATTAATGATCTGTGTATTTGATTTTGTTCCGATCATTATTCTATTATTGCGCATCAAGAACGATACCGTGAAGTTGGCATAGCAAAACAAAGAGGGATGATTAGATGGCTGACAGTTTTCAGAATGAGGTGCCTAAGGCACGTATTAACCTGAAGCTTGACCTGCATACTGGCGGAGCAAGCAAGAAAATGGAATTACCCTTGAAATTGCTTGTTGCGGGTGATTTCAGTAATGGGCAGGAATCTGCGACAATATCTGAGCGCGAAAAGATTAACATCACCAAAAATAATTTTGACAGCGTTCTTTCCGAATATTCCCCAAAAGTTAACCTGGCCGTTAAAAATACGCTGTCTGACGATGGTGGTGAGGACAACATTCAGCTGACTTTCCAGAGCATGAAAGATTTCACGCCAGAGCAGGTGGCTGCCCAAATTCCACAGCTGAAGGCGATGCTGGCAATGCGCAACTTGCTCCGCGATCTGAAAGCCAACCTGCTGGATAACCAGACTTTCCGAAAAGAGCTGGAAAAAATCGTTCTTGACCAGTCACTTAGTGCTGAGTTGCGAAATGAACTATCCGCACTGGCTTCAAAAAAACCTTAACCATCATGCTGTTTTAACGGATTAATCAAGGAATGCTCATGTCTGTACAAAATAATACTGCTGGCGGGGAAAGCGTGGTGCTGGAACGCCCTGCTGTGGGTGGGGTATACGCTTCACTGTTTGAGAAAATCAATCTGAACCCAGTCTCCGAACTGAGCGCGCTGGATATCTGGCAAGATGCGCAGGCGATGTCGGATGCGACCGCTGACGAGCGTCTCACTGCAGGTATGCAGGTCTTTCTGGAATGCCTGACCAAGGCAGGCTCGAAGGTCGAAAAACTGGATAAAAGCCTGATCGATCACCACATCGCTGAGCTCGATTACCAGATAAGCCGCCAGCTCGACGCCGTTATGCACCATGAAGAGTTTCAGGCGGTTGAGAGCCTGTGGCGCGGCGTGAAGTCGCTGGTTGATAAAACGGATTTTCGCCAGAACGTGAAAATTGAGCTTCTGAGCATGTCTAAAGAAGACCTGCGCCAGGACTTTGAAGACAGCCCGGAAATCATCCAGAGTGGTCTCTATAAACACGCCTACATTGATGAATACGATACCCCGGGCGGCGAGCCGATTGCGGCGCTGATTTCCGCTTATGAGTTCGATGCTTCAGCGCAGGATGTCGCTCTGCTGCGCAACATCTCTAAAGTATCTGCGGCTGCACATATGCCATTTATCGGCTCGGCAGGCCCGAAATTCTTCCTCAAGGAGTCCATGGAAGACGTCGCGGCGATTAAAGATATTGGTAACTATTTTGACCGCGCGGAGTACATCAAGTGGAAATCGTTCCGCGATACGGACGACGCTCGCTACATCGGTCTGGTGATGCCCCGCGTACTGGGACGTTTACCGTATGGCCCGGATACCGTTCCGGTTCGCAGCTTTAACTATGTTGAAGAAGTCAAAGGTCCGGATCACGACAAATATCTGTGGACGAATGCGTCGTTTGCCTTCGCGTCCAACATGGTGCGTAGCTTCATCAATAATGGCTGGTGTGTACAAATCCGTGGCCCGCAGGCCGGGGGGGCGGTTCAGGATCTGCCTATCCATCTGTATGACCTGGGTACCGGCAATCAGGTAAAAATCCCGTCTGAGGTCATGATCCCTGAAACGCGTGAATTCGAGTTCGCGAATCTGGGCTTTATTCCTTTGTCCTACTATAAAAACCGCGACTATGCCTGCTTCTTCTCAGCCAACTCCGCCCAGAAACCGGCGCTGTATGACACCGCAGATGCAACGGCCAACAGCCGCATCAACGCACGTCTGCCGTACATCTTCCTGCTGTCGCGTATTGCCCACTACCTGAAGCTGATTCAGCGCGAGAACATCGGTACCACCAAGGATCGCCGACTGCTGGAGCTTGAGCTGAACACCTGGGTCCGCAGTCTGGTGACCGAAATGACCGATCCGGGCGACGAACTTCAGGCATCTCATCCATTGCGTGATGCAAAAGTGGTGGTGGAAGATATTGAGGATAACCCGGGCTTCTTCCGCGTGAAATTGTATGCGATTCCGCACTTCCAGGTGGAAGGGATGGACGTCAACCTGTCGCTGGTTTCCCAGATGCCGAAAGCGAAATCGTAATAACAGGCAGGAAGCCGATGAAAACGGAACAACCGTTATGGGGTAGGGGCATTATGGTCGCTCCCCAGCATTTTCAGCAACAGGTCGCGTATGCGGCCTGGTCTGCCGAGTGTATTGCCCGGCTGGGCCTCTCCTGCCCGTGGGGGGTGATAAATGCTACCTTCGAGCCGGAAGCTCTCAGGCTTGGACGTCTTCAGGCCCGTCATCTGCATGTCCGTTTTCAGGACGGTACGCTGATTGATACAGACAATGCTGATTCGCTGCCTCCGGTACTGTCGCTTGAAAGCGAATCGCAGGAGCTGACGGTGGTGCTGGCGCTCCCGCTACTGCGGGCGAACGGCGGCAACTGCCTGAAACCCGATGAGGTGGCCGAGCGTCCGGTGCGATATCGTCAGCGCTGGCGGGATGTACGCAATACCTTTGGGGAAGACACTCGTCAGATTGCCGTGATGCAGCCTGAACTGACGCTGCGTTTTGCCCATCAGAACAACAGCGATTATCTGACTTGTCCGGTCGCCCGCCTGCAGCAAGACTCGCAGGGTACATGGCTATTGGATGAAACATTTCTTCCTCCGCTGTTGACCCTCCAGGGGAGCCGTTGGCTGGTTACCCAACTGGAACAACTACTGACACAACTGCGTGCGCGACTGTGCCGTCTGATGGCAATGCGGCGTGAAAGCAATGAGCGCATGGCTGATTTCGCCGTGGCAGATGTATCACTGTTCTGGCTGCTCAACGCGCTGAACAGTGCCGAGCCCGTGCTGGGTCAGTTCCAGCGTAATCTTCAAAGCCCACCGGAACGTCTGTATCCGGAACTTTCTCGCCTTGCAGGGAGCCTGCTGACCTTTTCCCTGGAACATCAGGTGAGCGCCATACCGGCCTGGCATCACGAGCAACTCAATGCGGTATTTCCACCGCTGTTTGATTTGCTTGGCGATCTGCTTGAAGCCAGCCTGCCGTCACGCGTGGTGGCCCTGGCACTCGACTATGACCCACGGCTGCACTTCTGGCAGGCTCGCCTGCATGACCCGCGTCTGCGCGAAGGGGCTGATTACTATCTTTCTGTGCGCTCACCGATTCCGGTGGCGCAACTGCAGGAGCAGTTTCCGCGCCAGTGTAAGGTGGGCAGCCCTGACCATGTGCGCGGGATCGTCAACTCTTCCCGCGTGGGCGTGCCGCTGACGCCGCTGCGCCATGTGCCAGCCGCCATTCCACTGCGCCTGGAAAATCAGTATTTCAGTCTCGATCTCTCCCATCCTCTGGCGACTGAAATGCTCCAGAGTGGGACATGTATGTTTTACGTCCCGGGCATGCTCGGCGAGCCTGAACTTGAACTCTTTGCGGTATTGAGAACATGAGTGAACGTAAACACGGCGCTGTCGTGTCTGTTGATATTGACGCACTGCTGCAGGATACCTGGCTTCAGGTCATCAGCCTTCGCTATGGCCCGCAGTTTCAGGAAGGAGAAGGTCGGGTCTTGTGGGAACGCTGTATCGCTGATGTGGAACGCGTTCAGCGTGAACTGAAAGCGAGTGAACTTGATGAAGCCAGCTGTAAGCATATCCTCACTGCACAATGTGCATTGCTTGATGAGGCAGTCAAAGGGCGCGGTGTAGAGGATGATGCCTGTGTGCAGTGGTATGACATTCCTCTGCAGGGACACTTCCTCGGCACAATGGACGCGGGTGACACTTTGTGTGACAGGATGCGCGATGTGCTGCGTGAACCTGCACCAGATAATGCCGTACTGACCTGCTTCCAGCGGGTAATGATGCTCGGATTTCTGGGAGATTTTCGTGCGCTAAACGATCCGGAACGCCAGAAGCTGGTCAGCGCCCTCAATGAGCGCGTTACACCGTTCAGCTACCCGCAGACCCATCCAGTTCTGGCAGAGAGCCGCAGCGGACGGGGAGCGGGAGGCTGGCTGGCGTCATGGCCCGCGCGTATCGGCCTGAGCGTGATTGTTCTTGCCGCACTCTGGTGGGGACTGGATCGCTGGCTCGATCAGATGCTGCTGACCCTGTTGCCGGGAGTCGTAAAATGAGTCCTGTACAACAGCGCGGGCTTGCGCTGTGGGCTGCCCTGCTGAGTGCTGTGGTCTGCCTGGCTTTTCTGCCGTTATCCCGGCTGGCTTCAGTGCTCGTTCTGCTGGCGATGATCGGGGTCATAGTCGCGTTCTGGTATATCGCCAGACCTCGTGCGGAGCATGACGTCAACCTGCGTCTGGATGACCTTCCTGAAACCACTTACCGTCAACCTGTGGTGTTGGTTTGTGGCGATATGCCTCTGACCTGGCCGCAGCAGTCACCAGTACTGATCGTCACGCAGGGATGCTGGATCCGCGTTGAGGACCATCAGGATCTGGAGCAGGTTGCCCGTCAGATTCTGTGGCAGCGCCCGGACTGGGGGCGTCAGCTGTCGGTGATGGTCAGTGTCTGCCCGCAGAAACATGTCGACAGCGAAGCCCTGACAAGTCGTCTGCTGGCTCTGCGCTGGCAAATCAGCCAGTTGCGTAAAGAAACGGGACAGTCTGTGCCACTCATTCTGAATGGTCAGATTGGCAGCGCGATGACGGATGACATGCTCTGGCAGGCCGCTATTCCGGGTGAAGGGTGGACTGTCTGGCGTGAGTCGAATGCGCCTTGTTCGATCGCCGCGTGGGTCACCACTGGCGGTGCGCCTGTGATGCAGCAGCAGGTGCTGATGAACAGCCTGATGAGCTGGTTCCATCAGCATGTCCAGGCGGTATTCATCGATGAGAATCCTGATATTCCGGTCATTGCACCTGCAGCGCAGCTGTGGGGAATGGGACCGATTCTTGCCGGAAGCCTTGCGTCCTCTGCCTGGACGGCATGGTTATCGCGTCATACTGCCATGCAGCAGGTAGCCGGCTGGCAACCGATAGGGACGGACAGCACGGTGATCTCACCCTTACCGGATTTCATCCTGCCGCTGCTACCGGAAGGAAGTGGACTTACTCCCCGCGCCCGCACCTGGCGCTGTGCCCTTGGTCTTTTCACCCTGGCGGCCATCGCCGCGCTGCTCAGCAGTGGCTGGAACAATCGCCAGTTGCTGCATCGCGTGAGCTTCGATATAGCCCGTTACGACAGTCTCTCCACGGATGACTACGGCCCGAAAGCTAGCGCCGTTGCGGCCCTTCGTGAGAATTCTGCGTTGCTGGATGACTATGCACGTAACGGCGTACCGGTCCGGCTGGGCCTGGGGCTTTATCAAGGGGAACGTCTACGGATATCCCTACTGGAAGCGATCCGCTCGTATATGCCGCCGCCTCCTAAACCGCAGCCAACCCCAAAACCAGCACCGAAAATAGTGAGGCTCGACAGCATGTCGCTGTTCGATTCCGGCAAGTCCGTGCTGAAAGCGGGTTCCACCAGGATGCTGGTGAATTCACTGGTTGGCATCAAAGCGAAACCGGGCTGGCTGATTGTCGTGTCTGGGCATACCGATAACACTGGCAATCCGCAGCTGAACCAGACGCTGTCTCTGAAACGCGCCGAAGCGGTGCGCAACTGGATGCGGGACACGGGCGACGTGCCCGAAAGCTGTTTTGCGGTGCAGGGCTATGGCGAAAGCCGTCCTGTCGCAACCAACGACACCCTGGAAGGGCGTGCGCTCAACCGCCGTGTCGAAATCAGTCTGGTACCGCAGGCGAATGCCTGTCAGATACCCGGCAAACACCCGGCGCCATCGCAGGATGATGGCGCTTCACTACACAATGGAGAGTAATTCCATGGCAATTCCTGTTTATCTTTGGCTGAAGGACGACGGCGGCGCGGACATCAAAGGGTCTGTTGACGTTCAGGATCGTGAAGGCAGCATCGAAGTGGTTGCACAGGAGCATAACCTGTACATCCCAACCGACAACAACACCGGCAAGCTGACCGGCACCCGTATCCACACGCCGTTCCTGTTCACGAAGGAAATCGATTCCTCCAGCCCGTATCTGTACAAGGCGGTGACAACCGGTCAGACCCTGAAATCCGCTGAATTCAAGTGGTACAAAATCAACGACGCGGGCCAGGAAGTGGAGTACTTCAACACCAAACTGGAAAACGTGAAGGTAGTGAAAGTGAATCCTGAAATGTATGACATCAAGGATCCTTCTAAAGAGAAGCACAACCACCTTGAGCGCGTTGAACTGCGTTACGAAAAAATCACCTGGACCTACAAAGACGGCAACATCATTCATTCCGATTCCTGGAACGAACGCGCCACGGCGTAATCCTGATGCGGGCAGGTTTTCCTGTCCGCAGTTTTTTGCTGAGTGCCTGAGATGCGGGCACTCAGCAAAGAAAAAACAATCTGCCTGCCTGACCTTATGCGCTTTGGTGAACAGCGAGGGGCGGTAGCGTGTCCAGGAACCGACAAAGAGAGAATCTCATGGAAAATCCAGCCATCCTGTTACGTCGTCTGAACCCTTACTGTGCCCGAGCGATGGAAGGCGCAGCTTCGCTCTGTCAGACCCGTGCCCATGCCGAAATTCTGCCGGAGCACTGGCTGCTGAAGCTGCTGGAGCAAGGGGAAGGTGACCTGACGGTGTTGGCGCGTCGCTATGAATGGGATATGGATGGCATTTGGCAGGATTTACTTGGCTGGCTCGACAGACAACCTCGCTCCGTGCGCCATCGGCCCCAGCTCTCTGATGACATCCAGACTCTGATGCAGCAAGCCTGGCTACTTGCCTCACTCAATGGCGAAGAGCACATTCGCAGCATCCATCTGCTGATGGCCCTGGTGGAAAAACCAAAACTGGCACGTTGTGACGGCCTTTGGCCGTTGTTAACGCTTGCTCAGAGCCAGCTGGAGCGCCTGCGACCGTTGCTGGATGCGCAATCGGATGAGCGTCCGGAAATGCAGCGCGAAGCCGAGCTGGCACAGAACCACGGTGGTGAGGTGGAGTTTGTCGGGCGTCCGGCTGGTGTGGAAATGAAAGAGGGGGAACTGAGCCCTGCGCTGCAGAACATGCTGGATAAATTCACCCTCGATGTCACCGCCAAAGCGAAGGAAGGGAAGATCGATCCGGTGTTTGGCCGTGACACAGAAATCCGTCAGATGGTGGATATCCTCTCTCGTCGCCGCAAAAACAATCCGATTCTGGTCGGCGAGCCGGGCGTGGGGAAAACCGCACTGGTTGAAGGTCTGGCATTGCGTATTGCCGAGGGTAATGTGCCTGAATCACTGAAAACGGTCACTCTGCGTACCCTTGACCTGGGCCTGCTGCAGGCCGGTGCAGGCGTGAAAGGCGAGTTCGAACAGCGGCTGAAAAACGTCATCGATGCGGTGCAGCAATCCCCGTCCCCGGTCCTGCTATTTATTGATGAAGCGCATACCATCATCGGCGCGGGCAACCAGGCGGGAGGCGCCGATGCAGCGAACCTGCTAAAACCGGCGCTGGCGCGTGGCGAACTGCGTACGATTGCGGCCACAACCTGGAGCGAGTACAAGCAGTACTTCGAACGCGACGCGGCCCTGGAGCGTCGTTTCCAGATGGTAAAAGTCGATGAGCCTGACGATGACACCGCCTGCCTGATGCTCCGTGGTTTGAAATCCCGTTACGCCGAGCACCATAACGTGCACATTACCGACGATGCGGTGCGCGCTGCTGTTACGCTTTCCCGCCGCTACCTCACGGGCCGCCAGTTGCCGGATAAGGCGGTTGATCTGCTCGACACCGCCGCAGCGCGCGTCCGAATGAGCCTCGACACGGTACCGGAACAGCTGACCTGCATTCGCTCGCAGATTACCTCTCTTGAAATGGAGAAGCAGGCGCTGCTGGAAGATATTGCTGTCGGCAATCAGAGCCATGGTGAACGCCTGACCGTCATTGAGCAGGAAGAGAACGCTCTTATCGTTGCTCTCGACGAGCTTGAAACGCAGTACGGGCAGGAACTGAAACTCACCGAACAACTGCTGGAAAGCCGCCAGGACATCTCCCGTCAAAGCGAGACGCGCACGCTGCAGCAGGAACTGAACGGCATGCAGCACAGCAATCCGCTGCTCTCTCTGGATGTTGACGTACGCACCGTTGCCAACGTGATTGCTGACTGGACAGGCGTTCCGCTGTCATCGCTGATGAAAGATGAGCAGACCGAACTGCTGACCCTCGAAAATGAAATGGGTAAACGTGTCGTCGGGCAGGATGTTGCGCTCGAGGCCATCGCCCAGCGTCTGCGTGCGGCAAAAACGGGTCTCACATCCGAGAATGGCCCGCAGGGCGTGTTTCTGCTGGTGGGGCCGAGCGGGGTGGGGAAAACCGAAACCGCGCTTGCGCTGGCCGATGTCATGTACGGCGGTGAAAAGTCACTCATTACGATTAACCTCTCCGAATACCAGGAGCCGCATACGGTTTCCCAGCTGAAGGGCTCACCTCCGGGTTACGTCGGTTATGGCCAGGGAGGGATCCTGACCGAAGCCGTGCGCAAACGCCCGTATAGTGTGGTTTTGCTCGATGAAGTCGAAAAAGCCCACCGCGACGTGATGAACCTGTTCTATCAGGTCTTTGACCGCGGCTTTATGCGCGACGGCGAAGGACGTGAAATCGACTTCCGCAACACCGTCATTCTGATGACCTCGAATCTCGGCAGCGACCACCTGATGCAGCTGCTTGACGAACAGCCGGAGGCCAGCGAAGGCGATTTTCACGAGCTGCTGCGTCCGATACTGCGCGATCACTTCCAGCCGGCGTTGCTGGCCCGCTTCCAGACCGTGATTTACCGCCCCCTCTCGGAAGCAGCCATGCGTACCATCGTGGAAATGAAACTCTCACAGGTCAGCAAGCGCCTGCATCGACACTACGGCCTGAGCACGCACATTGATGAAAGTCTTTATGATGCGCTGACTTCAGCCTGCCTGCTGCCAGATACCGGTGCGCGTAACGTCGACAGCCTGCTCAATCAGCAAATTCTGCCGGTGCTCAGTCAGCAACTGTTGACCCATATGGCCGCAAAACTGAAACCACAGTCATTACGCTTTAGCTGGAGTGAGGAAGAGGGGATCGGGCTGGAATTTGATGTGAAACAGGGAGTGGACGCATGAGTAATAATCCTCCATTAAGATACAGCCATAGCCACCACCTGCTGGCGGTGAAAGGCTGTGAGTCCGCGCTCGACGTGCTGTCTTTCGAAGGTGATGAGGCTCTTAGCACGCCGTTCCGCTACCGTATTGAATTCACCAGCAGTGACCACGCTATCGCCAGAGAGGCGATGCTGATGAAGCCCGGTTCGCTGACGCTGCAGGCCCCGGTAGACCAGGGTTACGGCATTAAAGTGCAGCAACCGGTGCGCACCCTTCAGGGTGTGGTGACCGGTTTTGAACGCCTCAGCACGTCAAAAGATGAAACCCGCTACGCCCTGACGCTCCGGCCACGTCTGGCGCTGCTCGACCGCTCGCACCAGAACGCCATTTACCAGGACATGTCGGTTCCGCAAATCGTGGAAAAAATCCTGCGCGAGCGCCACGGTATGCGCGGTCAGGATTTTCTGTTCTCGCTGTCAAAAGAATACCCGCGCCGTGAACAGGTGATGCAGTACGGTGAGGACGACCTGCACTTTATCATCCGCCTGCTGGGTGAGGTCGGTATCTGGTTTCGCTTCACCACCGACACGCGCCTCAACATTGACGTGGTGGAGTTTTACGACAGCCAGCAGGGGTATGAAAAAGGTCTGACGCTGCCGTCGGTACCGCCATCGGGCCAGCATTCAAAAGGCGTGGATTCGGTCTGGGGAATGGAATGCCATCACAACGTGGTGCAGAAGCAGGTCAGCACCCGGGACTACAACTACCGTCAGGCCACGCAGGACATGAACACCCTGGTGGATGCGACCCGCGGGGATGTCACCACATACGGTGATGCCTATCACTGGGCGGATAACTACCTGACGCCGGGCAGCACCTATGACCGTAATCCGGCCCCGGAGTCCGGGGCGTTTTATGCCCGCCTTCGTCACGAACGCTACCTGAATGGTCAGACCCGGGCGCAGGGCATCACCAGCTGTCCGACCCTCTCGCCGGGTCAGGTACTGAAAGTCACCGGCGGGTATGAAGTGGCCGACGTGTTTGCGCAGGGCGTGGTCATCACGGCGATGCACACATATGCCCGCCGTGATAAGGACTTTGCGGTTGGTTTTGACGGCATCCCGGACAGCACCGATTTTGGTTTCCGCCCGGAACCTGGCTCACGCCCGGTGATGGCTGGCACCTTACCGGCCCGCGTCACCAGCACCACCGAAAATGACACCTACGGGCATATCGATAAAGACGGTCGCTATCGCGTCAGCATGCTGTTTGACCGTGATAACTGGGAAACCGGGTTCGAGAGCCTGTGGGTGCGCCAGTCCCGTCCGTATGCAGGGGACACTTACGGCCTGCACCTGCCGCTGCTGGCGGGCACCGAAGTGGCGATTGGCTTTGAGGACGGTAACCCGGACCGGCCGTACATTGCCGGCGTGCTGCACGACTCGGCGCACGGCGACCACGTCACCATCCGCAACTACAAACGCAACGTCCTGCGTACCCCGGCGAACAACAAAATCCGCCTCGATGACGAGCGCGGAAAAGAGCACATCAAGGTCAGCACGGAGTACGGCGGCAAGAGCCAGCTGAATCTCGGACATTTAGTGGATGCTGAGAAGCAGAAGCGCGGTGAGGGCTTTGAACTCAGGACTGATAGCTGGGGAGCCATCCGCGCGCAGAAAGGGATGTTTATCAGCGCTGACGGTCAGGCGAAGGCGCAGGGCCAGGTGCTGGATATGGCACCAGCAATCAGCCTCCTGAAAGGGGCGCTCAACCAGGTCACGGAATGGGGAAGCATCACGCAGACTCATCACAACTTTTCGCCTGATACCGATTCACTGAGAGAGTTCGTTAACGGAGCTGAGGGGCTTAAAGATCCCGCGCTGCTGATGTCTGCCCCGAATGGTATAGCAGCCGTTACGCCTGAAACCACGCTCATGCACAGCGGGAACGGTCTTTACCTGCAGAGCCTGGGTGAGGTCAATATAGCAACAGCACAACGTCATTCGGTCAACGCCGAAAAAGCGATTTCTATGCTGGCACAGCAGGAGGGAATGCGGCTGGTTTCTGGAAAGGGCCCGATGACCCTTGAATCCCACGCTGACACCTTATCGCTGACCTCGCTGAAGGACATTACCGTGCAGTCAACGCAGGGGCACCTGCAGATTACGGCGAAAAAGGGTATCACTATTGGTTGTGGTGGCGCATATATACGGCTTTCGCCGCAGGGAGAGATTCATATTCACGGGCCAGGGCTTCTGAGTCTGAAAGGTCAGCACAAGATGCTGGGGCCGCAGAGTGAAGATTTTCCGCTACCGGAACTTCCTTCCTCGGTCTGCAAGGAGTGTCTGAAACGGGCACAGGAAATGGCTAAAGGGTTTGTGCCGAGGGAGAGTTAATAAGTGCTGAATGAATATTCTGAAAACATGCTGGAGAGCGCTCGACGGCTTTGCCAGCAGATTGGACACACCTATATCGATGTCATTGTTGATCAGTGTAGTGTGGATTATTCAATCATTCCGGCGTTATCCGGCTTTTCTCCGGAGATAAAATGGCAGTCGCTGTATAAGGGTTTACCGGAAGAGATTTATCCCGAAGATGCGCCTCTGCTGGTGCGGGTTATGTTTGACGATCTGCAACAATGGAACTGGCTTCAGGCGCTTGCAAAAGAAATGTCCTCAACGGCACCTTTACTGATTATATGTTCGCCATGGACATTGTCTGGATTGGGTAAATGGCTTACTGAAATCGTTAATGCCCGCCAGGAAGGCAGAGAAGGTGTTTTTCGGTTCTGGGATACTCGTATTTTTTCTTATCTTTTTACGGATATTCTGAGCGCTGAACAGCAGGCGCAACTTAAAAGACCCGTAATAGGCTGGGGATGGCAGGATCGTGATGGACAGTCGGTATGGCTTACAGGAAGCGGGAAAATCCCGAAGCGCGACGAGTGCGCTGAGCAAGTAGATTTCAGCGATAAGCAATATGAAAAACTTATGTGCTTATGTGATGCAAAACGTTTTATTGACCAGAAGTTACTAATGACAACGATGTTTGCCTCAAAGGAAGCTGAATTCAGGGCGTGCTTTGAGGGAATGGTGAGCGCTACCCAGGCCGGCGTATTGTTCGACGATAAACGTGATGCCTGGGTGATCGACTATTTGACCCGATTGCATGCCGGAATTTGATAATGAAGGTGCTGAAAGTATGTCCTAAGTAACCACGGATCTGGTACCGGCCTGAATTTCCGGCTCAGGTCCAGCAGGTGTAAGAGTGGACGACGCAATACAAGGAAAATAAGGATGAAGATAACAATATCAGGCGTATTACTGGGTGTTTTCTTACTGGCCGGATGCAGTCAGCCAAAGGCTGAGGCGCAAACGCAAAGCGGTGGTACGGGAACAATAAAAGCCATCAACCATACCAAATGGGCCATCAATCATTTCAGCGTAAACGGTCAGTCGGGCATTGATATTATCGGGCCTTTTGATGGCGGCGGCGGTGGGTGTTGCTATAGCGTACCGGCAGTCTGGAAACCGGGAATGACTGTTCGCATAGACTGGCAAACTGGCGTTGGAACTTCTGAAGGTTTCCCCGGGTTCGCTGATCGTGAAAAGTATAAAGCCTGGGAAAGAGAAATTACGGCACAAAATCGCCAACACAGCAAAATAATACCTCTGCCCGATTATACAGGACAGGAGACCTGCGGTATTACGGTACATTTCTTACCGTGTGATGACGTAAAGGTAACAACCAGCTGCTGGTCACCTGCTAATGCTAATTATCCAATCAAACTTCCGCTGGAAATGAAGGAGCCGAAAGTATGTCCGAAGTAACCACGGATTTGGTCTGGTACCTGTCTGAATTTCCTGCTCGGGGCAGCAGGCTTACAGCCTGCCTGTCATAACCTGAACAGAAAGTTATCCCGGGCCGGAAATGATTTAATTATGTCAGACAACGGCACAACTAAATGATTTTACCTGTAAGAGTGGACGACGCAATACAAGAAAAATAAGGATGAAGATAACAATATCAGGCGTATTACTGGGCGTTTTCTTACTGGCCGGATGCAGTCAGCCAAAGGCTGAGGCGCAAACGCAAAGCGGTGGTACGGGAACAATAAAAGCCATCAACCATACCAAATGGGCCATCAATCATTTCAGCGTAAACGGTCAGTCGGGTATTGATATTATTGGTCCATTTCAGGGGGGCGGCGGGGGATGCTGTTACGGTGTACCTGCAGCCTGGAAACCGGGAATGACAGTCAAAATTGACTGGGAAACGGGAGTTGGAGGAACAGAAGGTTTTCCTGGTTATGACCATTGGGATGAATACTTAAAATGGCAGAAAAAAATGGACTCATTTAAACGCCAGCACAGCAAAACAGTACCACTGCCCGATTATACAGGACAGGAAACCTGCGGTATTACGGTACATTTTTTACCGTGTGATGACGTAAAGGTAACAACCAGCTGCTGGTCACCTGCTAATGCTAATTATCCAATCAAACTACCGCTGGAAATGAAGGAGCCGAAAGTATGTCCGAAGTAACCACGGTTCTGGTCTGGTACCCGCCTGAATTTCCTGCTCGTGGCAGCAGGCTTACAGCCTGCCTGTCATAACCTGAACAGAAAGTTATCCCGGGCCGGAAATGATTTAATTATGTCAGCCGACGGCACAACTAAATGATTTTACCTGTAAGAGTGGACGACGCAATACAAGGAAAATAAGGATGAAGATAACAATATCAGGCGTATTACTGGGCGTTTTCTTACTGGCCGGATGCAGCCAGCCAAAGGCTGAGGCACAAACGCAAAGCGGTGGTGCAGGAACAATAGAAGCGATTAACCATACCAAATGGGCCATTAATCATTTCAGTGTAAACGGTCAGTCGGGCATAGATGCTATCGGGCCTTTTGACGGTGGCGGAGGTGGTTGCTGCTACGGCGTGCCGGCAGTCTGGAAACCAGGAATGACGGTACGTATAGACTGGGAGCGAGGAGAGGCTTCAACAGAGGGTTTCCCTGGTTTTGCTGATAGAGAGAAGTATAAGGCGTGGTTAAAAATAAAGAAGGCCAATAACAAGGAACTTAGCAAAACAGTACCACTGCCAGATTATACAGGACAGGAGACCTGCGGTATTACGGTGCATTTTTTACCCTGCGATGACGTAAAGGTAACGACCAGTTGTTTCACCTACGGTAGTCCGTCCTACCCGATCAAACTACCGCTGGAAATGAAGGAGCCGAAAGTATGTCCGAAGTAACCACGGATCTGGTCTGGTACCCACCTGAGTTTCCTGCTCGGGGCCGCAGGCTTAAAGCCTGTCGACCATAACCTGAACAGAAATTTATCCCTGAACAGAAATGATTTAATTATGTCAGCCGGCGGCACAACTAAATGATTTTACCTGTAAGAGTGGACGACGCAATACAAGGAAAATAAGGATGAAGATAACAATTTCAGGCGTATTACTGGGTGTTTTCTTACTGGCCGGATGCAGTCAGCCAAAGGCTGAGGCACAAACGCAAAGCGGTGGTACGGGAACAATAAAAGCGATTAACCATACCAAATGGGCCATCAATCATTTCAGCGTAAACGGTCAGTCGGGCATAGATGCTATCGGGCCTTTTGACGGCGGTGGCGGTGGGTGTTGCTATGGTGTACCGACAGTCTGGAAACCCGGAATGACAGTACGTATAGACTGGGAAAGCGGTGAGGCTTCCACAGAGGGATTCCCGGGATTTGCTGACTATGAAAAATATAAGGCCTGGGAAAAGAAAATGAGTGCAAATAACAGAGAACATAGCAAAATAGTACCGCTTCCCGATTATACAGGACAGGAAACCTGCGGTATTACGGTACATTTTTTACCCTGTGATGACGTAAAGGTAACAACCAGCTGCTGGTCACCTGCTAATGCTAATTATCCAATCAAACTTCCGCTGGAAATGAAGGAGCCGAAAGTATGTCCGAAGTAACCACGGATTTGGTCTGGTACCCGCCTGAATTTCCTGCGCAAGGACGTTTGCCTTCGCAGGCGACACTGGTGGGGAAAAATTGCAGGCAGCAGGAAAGCCGGGAGCGAGCTTACCGCAATGAACTCTGCCAGGCTAAAAACAAGCTGGTAGATATGCCTTGCTGCAAAACACTGCATATTAGTCTGTTCTTTGATGGCACCGGTAATAATATTAATAACGACCTTTATCTCTCTGAGCAAAAACACCCGACAAATATTGCTCGTCTGTTTCGTGCCTCTATCGGCAGCGGGTATGCAGGGGGTATTGGTCAGTCTGATGCTCTTTTTGACAGCAATGAAGCCGTTTCCGGGCGGTATTTTAAATATTATATTCCGGGCGTGGGCACCCCTTTTCCTGAAATTAACGATCTTGACTATACCGGTTGGGGGCTGGCTACAGCGGCGATGGGAGAGGAGAGAATTAACTGGGGGCTCCTGCGCATTATTGATGCTCTGAAATTTACGCTGACTCAGAAATGGATGAGTAATGCTGAAAGCCGAAAAGCACTGGATCGAATGGGTACGAGCTGGGCCACCTTTGGTTTAACCGGGAGCCATAATCGTTACGAAACGTTTACCGATGAGCTAAAAAAGCTGAAGCCTTTGCTGGGTCCTGCGTTGCAGCAGCCGAGCCCCACGCAGCCAAAGCTGTTGGCGATTAAGCTGTATGTGTACGGCTTCTCTCGCGGGGCGGCCGCAGCGCGTGCCTTTGTCAACTGGCTGAGCGAGCTGCTGCCCGTACCAACAGGCAAAGACGAAAAGCCCGAGCAGTGCCTGATGGTTGATGAATTGAAAATTCCCGTCAGCGTGGAATTTCTTGGGCTGCTGGATACCGTGGCGTCCGTGGGGGTTGCGCATGTAGCCCCGGTGGCGGAAGGGCATATGTCCTGGGCCGACAACACCCAGGAGTTGCCAAATGAAAAAACTTACGGCGGACTGATTAAGAATTGCGTGCATCTGGTGTCCTCCCACGAGCAGCGTCTTTGTTTCCCGCTGGACTCTATTCGTCGAGCTGACGGTCAATATCCGGCAAACAGCAAGGAAATAGTTTATCCGGGTATGCATTCAGATATTGGCGGCGGGTACCCACCAGGTGATCAAGGGAAAGCAAATTATATAGATGTAAGCGATAGTCAGATACTTTCCCAAATCGCGTTACATGATATGTACTGCAACGCTTTTAGTGCTGGAGCTCCATTAAAGGTTGCGATTAATGCTATACCTGATGATTTAAAAAATGATAGATGGCGAACTCTTCCTCTTGATGTCCTTAAGGAGTATTCACTCCACCCATCGTTAATTAACCGCTTCAACGCCTGGCGAGAACTCACACTTAATCTCCCCCCCTCAGGGAAGAAAATAACTGACGAACAGGCTGCAGAATATGATCCTCCTCGGGCGACAGTCAGTCTCGAAAAAGCCTTCGAAAATCAGATAGCCTGGATCACCGCGTGGCGAATCGACCGCTATGCCAAAGGCACCATGCTTACTACGCCGTTTTACCTGCGGGCATCGGACAAAGATGGCAACCCGGGAGCGCTGGAAACGTCCAAAGTTAAACGGGACCTGAAGCAGGGGGCGGTTGAGGCCCGACGGAGAGAGAAAATCGCCAGCCAGCCTGCAGATAAAATGGATGAGTTAGTGCTGGAAGCCGGGATAAAGGACTTTGACCCGGATATCGCTCAAACCCAGCTGAAGCAGGCCGCGGTGGAGTTTGGCGAAGACTATCGACAACAGCTCCGCAGCCCGACCAGCATTGGGCAACTGGTGCTGGCGGCCATCCCGCACAACACCATATTCCTGCTTAATATCGATGACAGGCCGCGAGAATATGCCCTGATCAAAGCCTCAGCCGACACGAAGGTTGCGACATTGTTCCCGCCGCTCGGAGAGGCCTCAAACGCTGACACCCCGGCCGGGCTGGTCAGAGCGCTTTTTGACGATCAGGTACATGATTCCCGTGCGTGGTTTATGCATTACGCGCTGGGAACGCGTGAGCCCTGGGGGAGCTACTTCCTCTACCGGATGATCTACTTCGGTGATAACTGCAATAAATCGCTCTCTCCGTTGACCATTGCCGGTGATGTCGTTGGAGCCGCCACGGTGGTGGGTGGGGTGATCTTCAGCTTCAGGCAGAAAGGCACGTCGGCAAAACTGGCTGGCCTTGCCGCAACGGCCGGGCTATTCACGCTGGAATCTCAGGCAGTGGATTACCTGACCGGACTGGCTATCCCAATGGTCGACAACGCTGATGCGTTAAAAGCCTTTACCACAGAGCCTGGCGTGGTCACGGCGCAACAGACCGCAGCAATAGGTGAAAAGCGCCTGGAAATGGCGAAATCAATTATTCAGTCCGGATGGCTGGAAAAAGCACAATCGCTGGTGACTACCTGAGCAGGAGGCAGTGAATGAAACAGGTCATTCGTGAGGGAGATACCCTGAAGGAGTATGGCGGTAAGGTTCTGGGGGGACACTATCTCTGTTTTGGTAAAGGGATAGCCGCTAAAGGGGATGCGGTTAAATGCAACAAGCACGGTATGACGATCATTGCGGAAGGCAGTTCACTCTCAGAGGTCGATGGTCAGCCTGTCGCCCTGCATGGACATCGCTGCGCGTGCGGCTGCACGCTGGTGAGTTCCTTCCCTGATTTTGGTATCGAACAGTGAGGAGCGTGCCGGAGTATCCTGTCTGGGAAACAGCCAGAG
The DNA here is from genome assembly GCF_043972695.1 of Enterobacter quasiroggenkampii. NCBI lineage: Bacteria > Pseudomonadati > Pseudomonadota > Gammaproteobacteria > Enterobacterales > Enterobacteriaceae > Enterobacter > Enterobacter quasiroggenkampii. The sequence continues at coordinate 3,936,508 of NZ_CP143745.1, read as the reverse complement.
CACCCATAACCCGTCGCTGGCTGCAGGCAGGGGCATTTATTATTTTACTTGCCGGAGGCGCTGGGGCGTTGACTGGCGAGGAAAACCGCAGCGCTGCGGCTTTTGCGGTAATGGGCTTTGCCCTGGTCTCCATCAGTTTTCTCTGGCTTTGCCGACTACTTTATTACCGCTTCTCTTTGCACCATGCAATGGCCTGGCAACGCAACGTCAGGCACGAGCAGAGCCTGTGGTGGGAAGAACATCAAAGTCTGCTTGGGCTACAAGACGTCCTGCTGCTTGGCCCGGCAGGTGCGGAAACGGTGGACTGGCAAAGGGTGCTTCGCCGTATTCAGCGCGCCCCTGCTGAACGTCTCGAGTCTGGTGGGAAAACACTGCGCATTGCCCGAACCTTCTCCGCAGAGAGTCAGGAACGGGAGCAGCAGCTGGTTCGCGCGCTGGTGATGCAGTGGAAGACGAGCCCACGCGATATGCCGCGGTCGATCTCGCAGTGCTTTTTTCTGGGAGATGCCCTCGTATGGTCAGCTTTTTATGCACAAATGAAGGACTCTTTTCCAGGGATCGCATTGCCAGACCAGCCTGAACGCTGGGAGGGAGAGGCGACGCTTGCGAGATTGACGGCCCTGCTTCGTGAGGATGCGAAAAGTCAGTATCTTGTGGTTGGATGCGTTTCATGCCCCGCTTCACCTGATAGCCTGCTGCCCGCAGGGGAGTCTGCAGTACTGTGGCTGATAGGCACTGACGCACCAGTGGTGATGCCTCGGGGGGAATATTATGACGCCTCTGCTTCAGACAAATTGAACATCGTCAGCGAACGCGCAGTTACTCAATGTGAACTTAAGGAAGATCCGGCCGCCTGCATTTTGTTTTCGCATCCTCAAATTCCCCAGATTGACGAGTGTGGCTGGAATACCACCCATAACCTGCAGGACAGCTATTGGGGAATGCCGGGAAGCATGGAACCTCTTATTGTTATTTCTCTTGCCGCTCTTTTTGCCCAAAACGAAGCACAGCCTTGCGGCTGGATTAGTACCGATCCTCAACATACCCTCGCTCTTGGAATAGTAAAGCCACATGGAAAAGGAAAACGCCCTTAAACCAGACACAAGTATCTCGACTGCCGTAACGGTGACTATCACCCTTGCTGTTGTCACTTTGGTGATACTTTTTGGAGGCCTCCTCTACTGGTATTTCGCTGTTGATGTCTCGCTGGGCTGGGAATCGGTTCGGCCCCTGCTTATTATCTGCGGCATTGCCTGGATTGCGTTAGTTTGCCTGATTGTGCTGGGTTTTCTCGGCGTTCAGTTGTGGCAAATATGGCATGTCAAGACGCTCTCGACGAGAGGAGAGAGAGAAAACCACAGAAAGCAAAAAGTAAAACAGCAGGGATTAAAAGCCGAAATCGCGGGTTCTTTGCGCAAGCGCTACACCCTTTTCTGGCGCCGTAACGTCCGCCTGCTGCTGGTTACCGGTGATGAGACGGCAATCGAACAGCTGGTTCCTGGTCTGCAGGAAAACCAGTGGCTTGAAGGCAATCGTACTGTACTGATTTATGGCGGCAGTCTGGCTTCTGAGCCCGATCGCGAAAAATACACCGCGCTGCGTAAACTTCGCCGGGGACGTCCACTGGACGGGGTTATCCGGGTCATACCTCCAGCATTTAACCTGACACCACAGATGAGTGACAACGATTTACGCGGGCTGGAAAAAATCAGCGAACTGCTGCGTTATTCCGCACCGGTATGGTTATGGCAACTGCGCGACAGTAAATGGTCGCAGGCTAAGCGTATTGAGCAGGTGGTGGGGGCTCATTTCCCGCTGCGCGCTAAAGAAAGCGACATTATCGGTCAGCTTGAACTGATGCTGCCGGCATTGCGGACGCAGGGGGTGAACCAGGCCGCTGAGAACAACCGTCACGATTTCCTGCTACGTCTGGGCCAGCATCTCAAAGACGGCGGCATTGCCCGTTGGGCTCAGCAACTGACGCCATGGCTCTTTATCTCTCAGCAGCGTGTTCCGCTGCGTGGCCTGATATTTAGCTGCCTGCCGGACAAAAAATCTACTGACGCAGAGTCCTCTATCGCGTCTGTACAGCGTCATGCCTTTACTCTGCCCGTAACCTGGCAGGGTATTATTGAAGACTGCACCCGAGTTCGTGGCCGCCGTGTTGGTATGGCCTGGGAACAGACGCTGGCCTGGACGCTGATGACCATCATCGGTATCTGGGGAGCGGGTACACTGCTGTCATTCGCGGTCAACCGCATGCAGATAGTTTCTGTTGCCGAGCAGGCGCATGCGCTGGTGGAGCATCCTTCCGTATCGGATTACCAGCTCACGGCTCTGCATACCCTGCGTAATGACGCTGGCCGCCTGCAGCACCGTATTCAGGAAGGAGCGCCCTGGTACCAGCGCTTCGGTCTGGACCATAACCAGCAGCTGCTCGATGCGTTGCTGCCCTGGTACGGCGTGGCAAACAACCGCCTGATACGCGACCCGGCGAATCAGGCGCTGACACAAAAACTCAGCGCATTGGCAAACTCTGCCCCCAACAGCGACCAGCGTGCACAGCTGGCGAAGCCAGGTTATGACCAGCTTAAAGCCTGGCTGATGATGGCCCGTCCGGATAAAGTCGACGGCGCGTTTTATGCGCAGACCCTGAAAACCGTGCAGCCGACACGAATGGGTATTTCTACCGGTCTGTGGCAAAGCCTGGCGCCGGATTTGTGGGCCTTCTACATCACCGAACTGCCTAAGCAGCCACAGTGGAAAATCACACCGGATGCGCAGCTTGTCAGCCAGAGTCGCCAGTTGCTGCTGCAGCAAATTGGGCGTCGTAACGCTGAAAGCACACTGTATGAAAATATGCTCAAGTCAGTGCGTCGTAACTTCGCCGATGTCTCCCTGGAGGACATGACCAGCGGTACCGATGCGCGTCGACTTTTTACTACTGAGGAGGTCGTGCCGGGCATGTTCACCCGCCAGGCCTGGGAAGGTGGCATTCAGCAGGCTATCGAAAAGGCTGCAAATTCCCGCCGGGATGAAATTGACTGGGTGCTGAGTGATTCCCGTAAAGCCGTATCGGCGGATCTGTCGCCGGAAGCGCTCAAAGCACGCCTGACAGAGCGTTATTTCATTGACTTTGCAGGCAGTTGGTTGAATTTCCTTAACAGCCTGCACTGGAACCCGGCAAACAATATTGCGGACGTTACCGACCAGCTTACGCTGATGAGCGATGTCCGCCAGTCGCCACTGATTGCCCTGATGAATACCCTCGCCTGGCAGGGACAGACAGGCCAGCAAAGCGAAGGTCTTTCGGACTCCCTCATCAAATCGGCTAAAGATCTCGTCGGTGGAAAAGATAAACCTGCCATTGATCAGTCTGCGTCAGGGCCGCAGGGGCCGCTGGACGATACCTTTGGCCCGCTGCTACAGCTTCTGGGTAAAAACAAAGGTGGTAATGTCATGTCGGCGGACAACTCCCTGAGTCTGCAGACGTATCTGACCCGTATCACCCGCGTGCGTCTGCGACTGCAGCAGGTGGCCAGCGCTTCTGACCCGCAGGCAATGATGCAGACTCTGGCGCAGACCGTATTCCAGGGCAAAAGCGTGGACCTCACCGACACTCAGCAATACGGCAGCCTGATTTCGGCAAGTCTTGGCGAGGAGTGGAGCGGATTTGGCAGCACAATGTTTGTGCAGCCGCTGACTCAGGCCTGGGAGACCGTACTTCAGCCGTCGGCAGCCAGTCTGAATGACAAATGGAGCCGCTCGGTTGTCGCGAACTGGCAAACTGCCTTTGACGGTCGTTTCCCGTTTGCTGCCAGCAAAAGCGATGCCTCTTTACCGATGCTGGCTGAATTTGTGCGTAAGGACAGTGGACGAATAGAGCGCTTCTTGTCGACAGAGCTCAACGGTGTGCTGCACAAAGAGGGCAGCCAGTGGGTACCGGATAAGGTCAACAGCCAGGGACTGAACTTTAATCCGGCCTTCCTGCGGGCCATTAACCAGCTGAGCCAGCTGTCAGACATCCTGTTCACCGATGGCAGTCAGGGCATCAGCTTTGAGCTGCAGGCGCGTCCTGTGCCACAGGTGGTGGAGACGCAGCTAACCATTGATGGACAAAAGCTGCACTACTTCAACCAGATGGCCGACTGGCAAAGCTTCCGCTGGCCGGGAGAGACTTACAAGCCGGGAACGATGCTGACATGGACCACGGTCAACGCCGGTGCGCGCCTGTTTGGGGATTACAGCGGGACCTGGGGCTTTATCCGCTGGCTGGACTTGAGCAAGCGTCAGCAGCTGGACCGCAGCCAGTGGATGATGAGCTTTACCGCACCGGATGGTCGCACCCTGCAGTGGGTGCTGCGCTCACAACTTGGAAAAGGCCCGCTGGCGCTGTTGGATCTGCGTGGTTTCACGCTGCCGGATCACATATTCAGTGTCGACAGCGTGGCCACCGCTCAGGCGCTGATGGCTAATACGGAAAACAATGACATGGAAGGTGTCGAATAATGAGCACATTGCAGAATTTGGTTACCGCCTGTCAGGCTGACGATGCTCAGCTGCGTGAACAGGCGCAGACGCGCACGGATAACTGGCAGCCCTGGCTTGCTCCGGTAAGCGTAGCCAGTCCGACGGGGGAAGACCCGGGATATGACGATGATTTTCAGCGTATCCGCGAAGAGGTTAATAAGCTCTCCGGGATTGATACTGAACTGATATGCACGCTTGCTGAAAAGTTACTGACCACCACGGCCAAAGACATCCGGATTGCGACCTACTACTGCTGGGCGCGACTGCACCAGGATGGCGAAGCCGGCTTTGCCGAAGGGCTTGAACTGCTTGCCGGATTATTGCAGCGCTACGGCATGCAGCTTCACCCGCAGCGGGACCGAAGCCGCAAGGCTGCACTGGAATGGCTTGCCGGTAGCCGTGTCCTGGACAGTCTGTCACTGTTTCCGGAGGTCATCCGCGAGGATGCACAGCGTACCGCCGGGGCCTTGCTGCTCATCAGTACCCGTCTGGAGACCGAGCCGGAAGCATCGCGGCCAGAGCTGAATGCCCTGTACAGCGGGCTGGAGTCTCGCCTGATGAAGGCCGGGGGTGTGGATGCCGTGGTACCGCAGAACGCAGGGAATAAGGCGCAGTCACAGCCCTTTACGCATGCGACCGAGTCAGATGCGCCGGTTCTGAACCGCATCACCTCCGGTCAGGATTTGCTGGCCCAGGCCCGTACCCTGACGGGATATCTGCGCGAGCAGCCTGATGGCTGGCTAGCCGCACACCGGCTGATGAAAAGCTTGCGCCATGACACGCTGAGAGCGATCCCTGCACCGGATGCCGAAGGGAAAACACGTATCGAACCACCGCGGGCTGACCAGCGGGCCATGCTTAAACGGTTGTACCTGCAACAGAGCTGGCTGGAGATATTGGAGCAGGCGGACAGCACCTTCTCGCGTGGCGCTAATCACCTCTGGCTGGATTTGCAGTGGTATATCCACCAGGCTCTGGTGAAATTGGGGCACGATGTGCTGGCCGATATCATCATCGCCGATCTGAAAGGGCTGCTGAGCCGTCTCAAAGGACTTGAAACGCTGGCCTTTAATGACGGAACGCCGTTTGCCGATGAGGTCACGCTCAACTGGATAAATCAGAGCGTGCTGGGCGATTTGTCCAACTGGCGGGATGAGCCGGTCAGTGCTGCTGGTGAGACAGATAACGATATCCTGCTCCTCGAGCCGGAAGCGCTGGATAAAGCGGACACTGACGGTCTGGATGCCACACTTCACTGGCTCCAGACCCGTCCAGGTTGCGACTCTACAAAAGACAAATGGCTGCTGCGCCTGCTGATGGCCCGCATAGCCGAGCAAAAGGGTAAAAATGAGCTGGCCCTGCATCTGCTGGGTGAACTCGATAGCGCCGCACGGTCAATCACCCTCACGCAGTGGACACCGGCGCTGTTATTTGAAGTGAAATCCCGTCGCCTCAGACTGCTACGCATGAAAGCTACACGCAGTGAAACCGATAAATCACGTCTTCAGCCTGAGATGGACCAGCTTCTTGCCGGTCTGATTGCGCTCGACCCGGCAAGTAGTGCGGTGCTTTGCGGATAAAAACGCCTGGCTACCTTTAACATTCCTATATTCAGGTTTTTTATGGACGACTTAACCCTGCGTTACTACGACGCTGAAATGCGCTATCTACTGGAAGCCGGCGAAGAGTTTGCCCGTGCTCACCCCGAGCAGGCAGCAATGCTCAATCTCGATAAAGCGGGCGCGCGCGACCCTTACGTGGAGCGGCTTTTCGAGGGCTTTGCCTTCCTGATGGGCCGGCTGCGCGAAAAGCTCGATGACGACCTGCCTGAACTGACCGAAGGGCTGGTCAGCCTGCTGTGGCCGCATTATCTGCGCACCATACCGTCGATGTCGGTGGTGGAGTTCACCCCTGACTGGCGCGAGATGAAAGAGCAGATGCGCATCGCCAAAGGTTTCGAAGTGAACTCGCGGCCGATCGGCGAGAAGGCCACGCGTTGTCGGTACACCACAACCAAAGAGATCACGCTCCTGCCGTTGTCGCTGGAGCAAGCCCGCCTGTCGACTGATCCTGACGGGCGTTCGGTTATCAGCCTGCGCTTTAACTGCAGCCATCTTGCCGACTGGAGTCGTATCGATCTCAGCCAGATCCCGCTCTACTTCAACGCTGATGCACCGCTGGCCTGCGCCATGCATGAAGCCTTTACCATGAATACAGCGCGCCTCTGGCTGCGGATGCCGGGCGACATGGACAGAAGACCGCTCGACGGGTATTTCACCGCGCTGGGCTTTGGCGATGATGACGTCCTGTGGCCGAAGGGAAGCAGCAGCTTCAGCGGCTATCAGCTGCTGCTCGAGTACTTCACCTTCCGTGAGAAATTCATGTTCACGGGGCTGCGTGGGCTCGAGACCGTGGCCTTTCCGGCTGAGCTCCCCTGGTTTGAAATCGACGTGGTGCTGGCAGAACGCTGGGAGCATGATTTCAGCTTTACCGAAAAGCATCTGCGCCTGAACTGTGTGCCGGTGATTAACCTGTTCCCGCTGGAATCCGATCCGCTGACGCTCAATTCCCTGCAGACCGAATATATGCTGCGCCCGATGCGCGTGCAGGATGGCCATACCGAGATATACGCGGTGGATTCGGTGATGTCATCAAGCCAGCATACCTACGTGCCATTTTCAAGCTTCCGCCACAAGGGCGGAATGATGCGTCATGAAGCCCCGGAATATTACTACCACACCCGCGTGCGCCGTGGCCCGTCGGGATTGCATAACACCTGGCTTATCCTCGGCGGGGAAGCGTTTGATAACCACACGGTGCCGGAGGATGAAAGCCTGTCGCTGACGCTAACCGGCACCAATGGCCAACTACCTCGCAGAGCGTTGCAAAGTACCGTGCTCGATACAGTGATGAAAACCACTTCAGCCAGTATCGCCGTGCGCAACCTGTGTGCGCCGACGCTGCCTTGTTATCCCCCGGCACAGGATCGCTTTCACTGGCGTGTGCTGAGCCATCTCGGCAGCGGTTTCCTGTCGATGATGGACAATGCCGACGTGCTGCGCGGCACGCTGGCGCTTTACGAGTGGACTGACAGCGAGATGAACCGCCGTCGTCTGGAGGCGATTATCGATGTGAAGCACAGTGAAACGGAACGCTTTGAGCAGGGATATTTGGTGCGCGGGGTGCAGATTGAGGTGACGCTTGAGAGCAACGGCTTTGCCGGGCGCGGCGATATCTGTCTGTTCGGCGAGATGCTGAGCCGCTTCTTTGCACTGTACACCGATATCTATCTGTTTAACCGCCTGATTATTATCCTGCAACCGACCGGAGAGCGCCTGGAATGGGAAGAGAAGCACAACCGCCGCATTCCCGGCTGACCCCGCGGCTGGAGGCCGATCTTCACCGCATCAACTTTTATCGTTTATGCCAGCTACTGGAGAAGCGCCATCCGGACTGGCCGCTGATGGGCTCTACCAGCCATCCGGCGGATGACCCGGTACGCTTTGCGCCGCACCCTGGAATGGGATTCCCGGCCAGTGAACTGAAGGCTGTCGAGTATGACGAGAATGATGACAGCAGGCCACCGATTATCCGCACGACCTTTATGGGGATGTACGGTGTTGATTCGCCTCTACCGACTGCCTATCTCGATGACATTTCCCAGCGCCGGGAAGGACATGAGGCGCTGCAGGGGTTTCTGGATATTTTCAGTCATCGCATCCTGACGCAGTTTTACCGCGTCTGGCGTAAATACTCGTATCCGGCCACGTTTGAGCCCGGCGGTACCGACAGCATTTCGCAGTCGTTATTGGGTCTGGTTGGTCTGGGAATACCGGGCACTGCGAATCATATAGCCACGCCAGTGTCCCGCTTTCTGGCGCTACTGGGTGTGCTGCAGCAGCCGGGCAAAACTCAGGAAGGGATGCAGGCACTGGTGCGCCTGCTGGCGCCCGATACGACGGTGCAGGTGAGTCCGTATTGTCTCCGGCCTGTAGAGATTGACAGGCCGCTGGGTTTTTACGGTGACGAAGAGTTTCTTCTTGATGGCAATACGCCTCTGGGTGACGAAGCGATGGATGCCGGCAGCCAACTGCTGGTTGCTCTCGCAACGGACAACGAACAGGAAGCGCAGGGCTGGAAACCGGATGGCCAGTTGTACCTGGATTTCCTGGTAATGCTACGGGTATATCTGGGCTGGCGGTTTAAAGCCAGAATTACCCTGACCACTTCCGTACGTCTGCTGGCCGTTCCACCGCTGGGAGAAAATCCTTTCTGGTTGGGGCTGAACGGCGTGCTGGGCGCTGATGATGATAGCCTTCCGGATGATATTCCTGAGACCTTTACGACAGAGCTGGGTTATTACAGTGGCCTGGAGCCTGCAAAAACACAACAAGGAAACAGACGTGTTACGTACAAGTTTAATTAAGACTACGCGTTGGCTGATGCCGCTGATAGCACTCACTCTGACGGGCTGTGGGGTAACGCAGAGCGTCACCGACGGTACCAGATCGGCGTTCAATTCTGTGTTCTATAAAAAAATTAAAATCCTGCATCTGGATTTTACCGCACGTGAAGCGCTGAACACCGACTCCCGTGAAAGTAACTCGCTGTCTCAGCCGGTGGTGATAAGGGTTTACCAGCTTAAAGACCGCAAAACCTTTGATAAGACGGTGTATCAGCAGTTGCTTCAGGATGATAGCACCATTCTGAAAGACGACATGCTGGCCAGTCGTGATGTCGTGGTGAAACCGGGTGGCGATGCAAACCTTGATATGCCAATGGAAGAAAAGGCGCAGTTTGTCGCGGTGGTAGGGCTGTTCCGCCATCCGGATATGGACAACAACGCCTGGAAGCAGGTTATCAAACGCAGTGACCTGGATCCGGATAAACCACGTATCCTGGAAGCAGGTGATAACTCTCTGACGCTGCAACCGCTTAAGGACGACTGATGCCCTACGGACATAACACGCCTTCGCTGTATGAAATGTTAACGGGAAATTTTACAGGTGGCCTCAATCTCAACCAGGTCAGTGAGGAAAATCAGGTCATCCTCTCGGTACTGGATAACATGCAGCGTATCCTCAACTGTCGTGCCGGCACGCTGGCGCATCTGCCTGACTACGGCCTGCCGGATATGACCAAAATCCTGCAGGGCATGCCGGGAACGGCCCATGAACTGATGGGCACTTTGTCTGCCGTCCTGCTCAAATATGAACCCCGCCTGAAAAAAATAACCGTTGTCCTGCTGGAACAGAACGTCCCCGGCGAACTGCGTTATGCCATTGACGCTGAACTTAAAGGGATTGGCCTGGTGCGCTACGGGACTGAATTTATGCCCGAAGGACGGGTCCTGTTAAGGCATCTCAGGCAACAGCAGTATCTCGACACCACTCTTCATATATAAGGTCCGATAACATCATGTCTGTAAAATTACAGTTCCTGAAGAAGTTGCAGGCACGCCAACCTGCACCTGTTCCTGCCATCAGCAAGAGTCAGGCTGATATTGCAGAGTTTCGCCAGCGAATGGCCCAGCTTCAGGAGCAAATGGACGCGTGGCTGACGGATACGGGACTGAATGTGGAGCCACTGACCGTATCCGTTCCGGATCTGCTGGTGGAGGGCGGGGCTTTTGAGATTTCCGGTATCGTTTTGCGCTATGACAGCCGGGCAGTCAAATTTATGCCGATCTTTCTGTATGGACAGGGCGTCGCCGGTTGTGTCGAGGTGACTTTCTGTTCCGGGGACAAGGTGATTTCTCAAGGACGCCTGTTCATGCGGGTGGGGAACGCAAATGGCTGGATCTTTACTCCCCCTGATACCTCATCCCGGTCCGGAAAACGATGGGATGAAGGTGTGTTTTTCGGTCTGATTTTAGCGCTGCTGCCATAGCGATATTTCTGAGTCATTGCACTTTTAAACGCAAAATAGCCCCTCACATCAACTGACGAAATTAACCACACGGATATGCAGGCCCTCCAGGATGACCACACATATAACGTTAAAAACCGGCGGCGACCCGCGCACGCTGCCAGATTACGCCGCCCTCCGCGATGAACTCAGCAAGCTGACGCATCCTGCTCGCCCGGATGTAAACTGGCAATATGTCGAAAAACGCTGTCTCTCTCTGTTTGAACAAAACGGTGTGGAGTTGCAGACTGCGGCCTGGTACACCCTTGCCCGGACTCACCTGTCTGGATTGGCTGGCCTGAACGAAGGGCTGGCGATTCTGGAGGCCCTGATTAGCCATCAGTGGGACGTGTTCTGGCCGAAGACGCTACATACTCGTCTGGAAATCCTTACCGGCCTGAGCCAGCGCCTGCAGCAGCGCATGCGTATGCTTCCACTCAACAACAGCCATCTAAGTGAGCTTTACAGTGCTGAAGCGTTGCTTACCCGGCTGAGTTCGGTGCTCCAGCGCCTTGAACTGAAACACCTAAGCCAGTTCGATACGTTACGAACAATGATACGTTCGAATGCTGAACGGCTGGAAAGCAGTAATGACGCATTCGATCGGAATGCATGCATGATGCCCGGTTGCGAAATACCTCAGGAAAGGGCAGAGCCGGTTGACGACGTGAAATGGGTCTATGTTGTGCAGCCGGAGAATCAGCCTGATGCAGACGGGCTTACGACAGCGCACGGGGCGGTCAGACCATGGAAGCCCTTTGTCGCCGGGATGTGTTCTATGCTGGTGGTCTGCGTCGCCGTGGCGTGGGGAGGGGGCTTTCTGTCCAGACCCGATCCCTTAACGACTCAGGCTGTTGCCTCGCTGGCGCCGTTACCTGAAGCGCTTACACCTGCTCAGCAAGAGGCATTAGCACAGCGAGGCACTTTACCGCCCACGTTTATTACAGAAACGCAGCAGCAGCTTGCCCGACTGGATAAGCTGCCCCCTGACTGGAATATTTCCTACAGCCTTGAGCTGTTAGCGCAACTCCAGACGGTGCGGCCAGAGGAGGCAAAGCCGCTTGCCGTGCAGTGGCAGCAAAAATTTAACGCGGCAGCGTTGCCTGCTGAGGCCATGAACAGCTGGTATCAGGGAATGATGAAGCTACAGCAACTGAGCCATCGGCTGAGTAGTCTGGATGAGCAGAAGGGAAAATATATCACGGTGAGTGAGCTTAAATCGGTGGTTTTTTCGACTATACAGTCATTTAACCAAACAATACCGGCTGAAGAACAACTCAGACGCCTGTCACAGCATCCCGCAGGAGGTGTGCTTCCTGAAGCTGAAAAGACCCAGCTGGAGTTGCGTCTTAAACAGCTGGCAACGCGTTACGCTCAAATAAAACGGGATTCTTCTTCGCAGTGAATTCTGCGGTGGACAGGCGAATGTGTTCAACAACGCGTAGAGGTCAAAGTGTCCCCTGCAGGAATCGAACCTGCAACTAGCCCTTAGGAGGGGCTCGTTATATCCATTTAACTAAGGGGACGAGGCGGCACGAGTATAGCCTTATTTACACTATGCGTTAAGCGCATCGCCGCCTGACTGCTCAAAGAGTCACCATTCAGGACGATTTTTTTGTCGATTTATCATCATTTTCCCGTGCCTTAAGCTCAGCTTTGCGTTTGTTCGACATGTCGTTACGGATTTGGGCATGGCTTAACAGTGCGAAGATAAACGTTCCGCCGCAGATGTTACCCGCCAGTGTCGGTAGGGCGAACGGCCAGAAAAAATCGCTCCAGTGAAGCGTACCGTTAAAGACCAGATACAGTATTTCAACGGTACCGACCACGATATGCGTGGTATCAGCCAGCGCAATCAGCCAGGTCATCAATATAATCACCACAATTTTGGCGCTCCCTGCTGAAGGAAACATCCAGACCATTGTGGCGATGATCCAGCCGGAGATGATGGCATTCGAGAACATCTCCACCGGCGTGTTTTTCATCACATCCATGCCGATTTTTACAAACGCGTCCCGGGTGGGTTCATCAAAGATCGGCATGTATTCAAACGCCCAGGCCGCGATGCCTGTGCCGATGATATTACCCAGCAGGACGACGCTCCACAGACGCATCAATAAACCGAAGTTGCCGAGGGTAGGGTTTTGCATTACCGGCAGAACGGCGGTCACCGTGTTCTCGGTAAACAGCTGCTGGCGGGCCATGATGACAATCACAAAGCCGAAGGTATAGCCGAGATTCTCGAGTAAAAATCCGCCGGGCACACCTTCCAGCTGAACATGAAATATCCCTTTGGCGAGCAGAGATGCGCCCATTGAGAGCCCAGCGGCGATAGCTGACCAGAAGAGGGCCATGGCATCGCGCTCCATCTCTTTTTCACCGTCCTGGCGGATATGCTCGTGGATGGCCATCGCGCGGGAAGGCAGGCGATCTTCATCAATTTCTATTTTCTCGCCGCGCGCTTTCTCCTCGCTTTCAATTTCAATTTCCTCATTGCTCTCGCCAATCTTTTCTTCGCCCACTTCTTTCATATCTGCTCCCGGAGGTTGATCTTTCTGTTAAGCGTAGCGGCTTTTGTCGGGATGCCTGTGGGGATGCTCTTAAATTGGCGACAATGACAACAAAGGTGATACATCTCTTTCAAAGACATTATAAAATTGCCAGCGAAACGAATTCCAAAAGCCAGGCTATGCTGAGATCAGAGTCACGGTGGTTACTGCCCGTAATTGTGCTCATAGACATCGGTAAACGTGCTGTTACAATCGCTTGCACGTTTACAGACGGAGCGTCAACGGCTCCGTTACGGATGGCAATCAACGATAGCCATACTGAACAGGGAGATATTTATGAAACTTCGGCTGTCGGCGCTTGCGCTGGGCGCGACGATGCTTGTGGGCTGCGCCAGCTCCGGGGAGCAAACGGGACGCTCCGATCCTCTCGAAGGATTTAACCGCTCCATGTATAGCTTCAACTACAACGTGCTGGACCCGTATGTGGTTCGCCCGGTGGCAGTGGCATGGCGCGATTATGTTCCACAACCCGCGCGTAACGGGTTAAGTAACTTTACCAGTAACCTCGAAGAGCCTGCGGTAATGGTGAACTACTTCCTACAGGGCGACCCGTATCAGGGGATGGTGCACTTTACCCGCTTCTTCCTGAACTCCATTCTGGGGATGGGCGGCTTTATTGACGTCGCTGGCATGGCGAACCCGAAACTGCAGCGTGAACAGCCGCACCGTTTTGGTAGTACGCTGGGGCATTATGGCGTCGGCTACGGCCCTTACGTTCATCTGCCGTTCTATGGCAGCTTCACTGTGCGTGATGATGGCGGTGATATGGTCGATACGCTGTATCCGGTTCTGTCGTGGCTGACCTGGCCGCTGTCGGTAGGTAAATGGACGGTGGAAGGGATTGAAACCCGTGCGCAACTGCTCGACTCTGACGGTCTGCTGCGCCAGTCTTCTGACCCGTACATTATGGTGCGTGAAGCGTACTTCCAGAATCATGACTTTATTGCCAACGGCGGTAAGCTGAAGCCGGAAGAGAATCCAAACGCGAAGGCTATCGAAAACGAACTAAAAGATATCGATTCCGAGTAAATAAAAAAGGTGAGCAATGCTCACCTTTTTTGATTCCAGTACGATTAGAACGCGTAGTTGAAGTTCGTACCGAACAGCCAGGCTTTACCTTCAGAGGTAAACTCGTAAGGGCCTTCCTGGAACGTGACTTTCTGACCGTGCATATAAGAAACGCCCGCATCGATGGATGCATTCTCGTTGAACGCATATGTCGCGCCAGCACTTAACCAGAAGCGGTCCTGATCCGGAATGGAAATAGAACGCTTGTCTGCCGGAACCGGGCTGTCGTCAAATGCGATACCGGAGCGGAAAGTCCAGTTTTTATCGTAGTAGTAGGTGGTACCCAACGCAATACGATAGGCGTCGTGGAAGCTTTCGTCCTTATAGAACAGCGTTTGACCATTGGTTCCGGTCGCTTTCAGCTCCTGGAACTGGCTCCAGCTGGTATAGGCCAGGCTATAGTGGATCGCCCATTGAGGTGCAACGCGGTTGTAACCGGACACTTCCCACATTTCTGGCAAATGCAGTGACAGTGAACCTGGAACGGTCTGGTTTGACGTTCCCCAAGGAATGGTGGTACCCGCACCAGGAACCAGGTTGTTCACCGGCTTCAGGATGCCGCTCTTGTAATCGCCGTCGAAGTCAATTTTCACTTCGGAACGATAGGTCAGGCCCCAACGGTTGTTTTTGTCCAGCTCGTACAGGATACCGGCGTTCCAGCCATAGCCCCACTCATCACCTTCAAGACTGGCAATTTTATTGCTGTTTTTTGGCAGGCGAGCAGTTTGCTCTCCGGAGTAACGTTCAATTTTGGCATCGGCGTAGACGGCATCAAAGCCCAGACCAAAGCTCCAGTTATCGTTCAGGCGATAAGCACCGCTCAGGTTCAGGTTCAGCGTAGTAAGGTCCGTTTTACCGCCGTATTCACCAGCCGGATAGTTGCTATTGAACTCGGTAGCAAGGCCGTAGTTAGAGGTTACGGATGCTCCCCAGCCAAACTGTTCATTGATAGGTGCAACGAAGTGCAGGTTAGGGACCCATGCTGTTGGGGCAATATTGTCCGCTTTAAGGCTCGCACCAGTGAATGGTGACTTGCCTGAAATGTTGACATCAGGATCGATATAAACCGCACCAGCAGAGAAGGTCGGACGATCAAACATCATGATCAATGCAGGGTTACGACTCGCGTTACCCGCATCATCCGCAATCGCACCTTCCCCCGAATACGCGCGGCCAAGGCCAGAGGAAGAAAATTCGTTTAACTGAAAGCCCGCTGACCATGCGGAAGTGGAGACGAGTGCCACTGCGACTGCCAGCGCAGTCTTGTTGAACAGGGTTTTCTGGCTCATGACCATAACCTCATTGAGTTATTTTTATTCAATAATTGTTACATACCGTAACAGGAGCGCGAAGTGTAGGGTCTGAGGTATGACAGACAAATCAGACCAGTGGCCAGAGTATAGGTCCGACCAGCCTGAATGTTGCAAGTTTGTTTATTAATATTTTCAAACATGTTTCGTGAAACGAGATCTGGTTGGCAAAATTGTGACCATCGCGACTCACCCAAAAGGGTGGTTTTTGTTTTAGATCATTTTTTAGTGTGATATTGGTCACTTATCCGATTTTGCGCCATTAACGGCTGGAGAGAGCCCGAGCCGGGGCGTAAAATAGCAGCATCGTGTTTATCTCGCGCGTTGCGCGAATACAGAGGAAATTGAGCTATGAGTAAATGCAGTGCTGATGAAACCCCGGTTTGCTGCTGTATGGATGTTGGGACCATCATGGACAACACCGATTGCACCGCGTCTTACAGCCGTGTGTTCACCAACCGCGCCGAAGCGGAAGAGACCCTGGCCGCGCTGAGCAAGCGTGCGCGTGATGTTGAATCCGATCCGTGTGAAATCAAGTCGACCTTTACCGAAGTGGAAGGCGGCGTGAAGCTGGACATCGACTTTGTTTTCGCTTGCGAAGCAGAAACGCTGATTTTCCAGCTGGGTCTGCGTTAATTTCTGCGGCCTGATGCCCTCACCCCGACCCTCTCCCACGGGAGAGGGCGCAAACATTAAAAACGGTAACCTACGGGTTACCGTTTTGCTTTTACCTTGCGCACCCGACAACATACCGCACAAATGCCCCTGCCATGCAGGGGCATTTTCTTTTTCTTCTCTGTGTTTTAGCTCGCATTTTTTCGTTTCCCCGATTGGCTGAATGTAAAAAAATGGTTAAGACTATTATCAGGTCAGACCACTTTGCGTTTGCGAAAATTTTTTTACAGGGGAGTGTTATGAGTCAGGCATTACCGCTTATTACCCGTCAGGGCGATCGCATTGCCATCGTCAGTGGATTGCGCACGCCATTTGCGCGTCAGGCAACGGCGTTTCATGGCATACCGGCCGTCGACCTGGGGAAAATGGTAGTGGGGGAGATGCTGGCTCGCAGCGAAATTCCGCCGGAGGTCATCGAACAGCTGGTTTTTGGCCAGGTCGTGCAGATGCCTGAAGCCCCCAACATCGCGCGGGAAATCGTCCTCGGTACCGGGATGAATGTTCATACCGACGCCTACAGCGTCAGCCGCGCCTGCGCAACCAGCTTCCAGGCCGTGGCGAACGTCGCCGAAAGTCTGATGGCGGGTACCATTCGCGCCGGGATAGCGGGGGGAGCGGACTCCTCTTCGGTACTGCCGATTGGGGTCAGTAAAAAGCTGGCGCGTATCCTGGTCGATGCCAACAAAGCCCGCACGACGGGTCAGAAGCTCAAACTCTTCTCGCGTTTACGTCTGCGCGATCTGATGCCTGTTCCCCCTGCCGTAGCGGAATATTCCACCGGCCTGCGCATGGGCGACACCGCCGAGCAGATGGCCAAAACCTACGGCATTACGCGTGAACAGCAGGATGCGCTGGCGCATCGTTCACATCAGCTTGCGGCAAAAGCCTGGTCGGAAGGCAAGCTGACCGATGAGGTCATGACCGCCTATATTCCGCCCTATCGCGAACCGCTTGCGGAAGATAACAATATTCGTGGCACGTCAACGCTGGCGGATTACGCCAAACTGCGCCCGGCGTTTGACCGCAAGCACGGCACCGTGACGGCGGCGAACAGTACTCCGCTGACGGACGGGGCTGCCGCCGTGATCCTGATGACCGAATCCCGTGCAAAAGAGCTGGGCATTACTCCCCTGGGCTATTTACGCAGCTACGCCTTCACCGCCATTGACGTCTGGCAGGACATGCTGTTGGGTCCGGCATGGTCCACGCCGCTGGCGCTGGATCGCGCGGGGCTGACGCTGGCTGATTTAACCCTGATTGATATGCACGAAGCGTTTGCCGCGCAAACCCTGGCAAACGTCCAGCTGCTGGCAAGCGAGCGTTTCGCACGTGATGTGCTGGGCCGCGCGCATGCCACGGGTGAAGTGGATCAGAGTAAATTCAACGTGCTGGGTGGCTCTATCGCCTACGGTCATCCGTTTGCCGCTACAGGGGCGAGGATGATCACGCAAACATTACATGAACTCCGTCGCCGTGGCGGTGGGTTTGGCCTTGTTACCGCCTGTGCGGCGGGCGGCCTTGGCGCAGCAATGGTTCTGGAGGCTGAATAATGGATATGCCATCTGCATTTAATCTGACGGTTCGCCTCGATAACGTGGCCGTTATCACTATTGATGTGCCTGATGAAAAGATGAATACCCTGAAGGCCGAATTTGGCGTTCAGGTGCGCGCGATGCTAAAGCAGATCCGCGAGAACAAAGCCATTCGCGGCCTGGTGTTTATCTCTGCCAAACCCGACAACTTTATTGCCGGGGCGGATATCAACATGATTGCCCGGGCGCAAAGCGCGCTGGAAGCCGAAGAGCTGGCGCGTCAGGGCCAGCAGGTGATGTCGGAGATCAACAGTCTCCCAATCCCGGTCATCGCAGCGATCCACGGTGCGTGTCTGGGCGGTGGGCTGGAGCTGGCGCTGGCCTGCCACAGCCGCATCTGTACTGACGATGCGAAAACCATTCTGGGCCTGCCGGAAGTGCAGCTGGGCCTGCTGCCAGGTTCTGGCGGAACGCAGCGTCTGCCGCGGCTGGTGGGCGTCAGCACGGCGCTGGAGATGATCTTAACCGGTAAACAGCTGCGTGCCCGTCAGGCGCTGAAAGCCGGTCTGGTCGATGACGTCGTGCCGCAGTCCATTTTGCTGGAGGCCGCCGTTGAGCTTGCGCTGAAAGGGCGTCAGGCAAGACGTCCTCTGCCGGTTCGCGAGCGCGTGCTGGCCGGTCCGCTGGGGAGAACGCTCCTGTTCAATATGGTGGACAAAAAGACCGAACAAAAAACCAAAGGCAATTACCCGGCGGCAAAGCGGATCCTCGACGTGATCGAAACCGGGCTGTCGCAGGGCAGCAGCAGCGGCTATGCCGCGGAGGCCAAAGCCTTTGGTGAACTGGCGATGACGCCGCAGTCACAGGCATTGCGCAGCATCTTCTTCGCCAGCACTGAGGTGAAAAAAGACCCGGGAAGCGAGGCATCGCCTGCGCCTCTGCGTGCCATTGGCGTACTGGGTGGGGGGCTCATGGGCGGCGGTATCGCTTTTGTTACCGCCAGCAAAGGCAAATTGCCGGTACGCATCAAAGACATTAACCCTAAGGGAATCAACCACGCGCTGCAGTACAGCTGGCAGAACCTTGATCAAAAGGTCAAACGCCGCCATATCAAGGCAAGCGAGCGTGATAAAACCCTGGCGACGATCTCCGGTACGACGGATTACAGCGGTTTTGCGCACCGCGATCTGGTGATTGAAGCCGTGTTTGAGGATCTGGCCCTTAAGCAGCAGATGGTGGCAGACGTTGAGCAACATTGCGCCCCGCATACCATTTTTGCCTCCAACACGTCGTCATTACCGATTGGCGATATCGCGGCGAAAGCCGCGCGTCCGGAGCAGGTGATCGGGCTGCACTTCTTTAGCCCGGTAGAAAAAATGCCGCTGGTGGAAGTTATTCCACACGCGACCACCAGTCCGCAAACCATCGCCACGGTAGTCAAACTTGCGAAGAAGCAGGGTAAAACGCCGATCGTGGTCGCAGATAAAGCCGGCTTCTACGTCAACCGTATTCTGGCGCCCTATATTAATGAAGCCATGCGGCTGCTGACGGAAGGCGAGAAGATCGAACACGTCGACGAGGCGCTGGTAAAGTTTGGTTTCCCCGTTGGCCCAATCCAACTTTTGGATGAGGTGGGAATAGACACCGGCACTAAAATTATACCTGTGCTGGAGGCAGCTTATGGCGATCGTTTTAGCCCGCCTGCAAACATTGTTTCTGCAATTTTGAAGGACGATCGCAAAGGCAGAAAAAATGAACGCGGTTTCTATCTTTACGGCGCGAAAGGGCGTAAAAGCAAGAAACAGGTCGACCCTTCGGTTTATGGGCTTATTTCGACCACCGGTCAGGGAAAACTGTCTGCCGTTCAGTGCGCTGAACGTTGCGTGATGATGATGCTCAATGAAGCGGCGCGCTGCTTTGGTGAGCAGGTGATCAAGAGCGCACGCGATGGCGACATCGGCGCGGTATTTAGTATTGGTTTTCCGCCGTTCCTTGGCGGCCCGTTCCGCTACATGGATACACTCGGCGCGGGTGAAGTGGTTGCCATTTTGCAACGTCTGGCCTCGCAATATGGCCCACGGTTTACACCGTGTGACGAATTATTGCAGATGGCGGAACGGGGCCAGACATTTTGGCCTGCACGGGAAACTGATTTCGTAAACTGAAGTCAAAGAAGGGTAAATCCTGAGGTGAATGAACCTGTTCTGGCGATTTTGTAAACAGAGATTGACTATACTTACGCCATTGAGGTAAAAAACAGCGTTTCATTCATCGAATGGATCAGGCACAATGCCCGGCCATCGGGTTTTCTACCTCTTAGCATTTATCGCGGGTAGTTAACGCCGGTGATTCTGGTTAACAAAAGCGGTGCAATATGCAAGTTTTCATCATGCGTCACGGCGACGCGGCACTCGATGCCGCCAGTGACTCAGTACGTCCTTTAACCGTCTGTGGCTGCGACGAATCCCGTCTGATGGCAACCTGGCTTAAAGGTCAAAAAGTGGACATTGAACGCGTTCTTGTGAGTCCGTTCCTGCGTGCAGAACAGACGCTGGATGTGGTAGGGGAGTGTATGAACCTGCCGTCCAGCGTGGATGTTCTTCCTGAACTCACCCCCTGTGGCGATGTAGGCCTTGTCAGTGCCTATCTTCAGGCGCTGTGCAATGAAGGTGTTGCGTCCGCGCTGGTCATTTCCCACCTGCCACTGGTTGGCTATCTGGTATCTGAGCTGTGCCCGGGCGAAACGCCGCCGATGTTCACGACATCCGCCATTGCCAATGTGTCTCTGGACGAAACGGGTAAAGGTGTCTTTAACTGGCAAATGAGTCCGTGCAACCTGAGGATGGCAAAAGCCATCTGACGTGACGTGTGATTGTGCGGGGGCGCAAAACAGGCCTCCCGCCGTCCTGTCAGGGTAATTCTGGCGGCTGCCACTCTTCCACTTCAATCAACACCAGCAATGCGGCATCTCCGCCGTACTCTTTGGGTGCCTGATGAAACGCCATCACGTGTGGATGCTGAGCCAGCCACAGCGGCGTCTGCTGCTTGAGGATATGCTTACCGTGGCCGTGCATCACGCAGGCGCAAAAAACATGTTCGCGGCGACAGGCGGCGATCAAGGCCCCCAGCTCCTGTTTTGCCTGCATCTGCGTTAAACCATGCAGATCGAGAAACAGCTCCGGCGAATAATCTCCGCGACGTAACTTTTTCAGTTCAAAATGGCTGACGTCTTCGCGCACGTACTTCACCGCACCTTGCGTATTGAGCAGCGGCTGAAATTCATCTGAAAAATAGTGGCTGTTATCCGCCTGCTCCTGCAGCAGCCGTTTGACCGGGACTTCACTGATTTTTTTACGCTGCGGGCGATGAACAATCGTGTCCTGCGCGATTTTCCGCGTCCCGGTCATTAGCTGGCGGAAGAGCGCCTGATCCTCCTCGCTGAGCGATGTTTTCTTTTTCATTCGTCATTCTCATCTCGTATTTCCGATAGTGTACCCGACTAAACGCATTTTTTAACCTCAAGCGGTACGCGTCATTGCTGATTTATCGCCGTCTTCATGGCAAACTAGCCGCCGAAAATTATGCGAGCATGCCCTGGAGGAAAGAGTGGATAAAATATTTGTCGATGAAGCAGTAAACGAGCTGCATACCATACAGGACATGTTGCGCTGGTCGGTTAGCCGCTTCAGCGCCGCCAATATCTGGTACGGACACGGTACCGACAACCCGTGGGATGAGGCCGTACAGCTGGTGCTGCCGTCACTCTATCTGCCGCTGGATATTCCGGAAGACATGCGCACCGCGCGCCTGACCTCCAGCGAAAAACACCGCATCGTTGAGCGCGTGATCCGTCGCGTCAACGAACGCATCCCGGTCGCCTACCTGACCAACAAAGCCTGGTTCTGCGGTCACGAGTTCTATGTCGATGAACGCGTGCTGGTGCCGCGCTCGCCGATTGGTGAGCTGATTAACAACCACTTTGAAGGCCTGATCGGCCATCAGCCGCAGCACATCCTGGATATGTGTACCGGCAGCGGCTGTATCGCCATTGCCTGCGCTTACGCCTTCCCGGAAGCGGAAGTCGATGCCGTCGATATCTCCACCGATGCGCTGGCCGTGACCGAGCACAACATTGAAGAGCACGGCCTGATCCATCACGTCACGCCAATTCGCTCCGATCTGTTCCGCGATCTGCCGACGCTGCAGTACGATCTGATCGTCACTAACCCGCCGTACGTCGATGCGGAAGACATGTCCGATCTGCCGAACGAATACCGTCACGAGCCGGAGCTGGGTCTGGCATCAGGATCTGACGGCCTGAAGCTGACCCGCCGCATTCTGGCCTGCGCGCCGGATTATCTGACCGACGACGGCGTTCTGATTTGTGAAGTGGGCAACAGCATGGTACATCTGATAGAGCAGTACCCGGATGTGCCGTTCACCTGGCTTGAGTTCGACAACGGCGGTGACGGCGTCTTTATGCTGACCAAAGCGCAGCTGCTCGACGCGCGCGAACACTTCAGCATCTATAAAGATTAATCCAGCGGGCTTCGGCCCGTTTCACAACGCTCAAACACAAACAACAACATCGGAGCCGTGATGGCAGGAAACAGTATTGGACAGGTATTCCGCGTGACCACCTTTGGCGAGTCGCACGGGCTGGCGCTGGGCTGTATCGTTGATGGCGTACCGCCAGGCATCGAACTGACCGAAGCTGATTTACAGCACGACCTCGACCGTCGTCGTCCGGGCACCTCTCGCTACACCACGCAGCGTCGCGAGCCGGACCAGGTCAAAATTCTCTCCGGCGTCTTTGAAGGACGCACTACAGGCACCAGCATTGGTCTGCTGATTGAAAACACCGATCAGCGCTCCCAGGACTACGGCGCCATCAAAGACGTGTTCCGTCCGGGCCATGCCGACTATACCTACGAACAAAAGTACGGCTTCCGCGACTATCGCGGCGGCGGACGTTCTTCCGCGCGTGAAACCGCGATGCGCGTGGCGGCTGGCGCCATTGCCAAAAAATACCTGCAGCAGAAATTTGGCATCGTTATCCGCGGCTGTCTGACCCAGATGGGCGACATTCCGCTGGCGATCAAAGACTGGGATCTGGTCGAGCAAAACCCGTTCTTCTGTGCCGATGCCGACAAGCTGGATGCGCTGGACGAACTGATGCGGGGCCTGAAAAAAGAGGGCGACTCCATCGGGGCGAAAGTGACCGTGGTGGCCGACGGCGTCCCGCCAGGCTGGGGCGAGCCGGTATTTGACCGTCTCGACGCCGACATCGCCCACGCGCTGATGAGCATCAACGCGGTGAAGGGCGTTGAGATTGGCGACGGTTTTGACGTGGTATCCCTGCGCGGCAGCCAGAATCGCGACGAGATCACGAAAGCGGGCTTCCAGAGCAACCACGCGGGCGGCATTCTGGGCGGTATCAGCAGCGGGCAGCAGATTATTGCCAACATCGCGCTGAAGCCAACCTCCAGCATTACCGTGCCGGGCCACACGATTAACCGCGATGGCGAAGAAGTTGAGATGATCACCAAAGGACGTCACGATCCGTGCGTGGGGATCCGCGCGGTGCCGATCGCAGAGGCGATGCTGGCGATCGTGCTGATGGATCACTTCCTGCGCCAGCGCGCGCAGAATGCGGATGTGACGACCACCATTCCACGCTGGTAAACATGAAAAAAACCGCAATTGCTCTGCTGGCGCTGCTGGCCAGTGGAGCCAGTCTGGCCGCGACGCCATGGCAAAAAATCACCCACCCGGTGGCGGGGAGCGCGCAGTCCATCGGCGCCTTTTCCAACGGCTGTATCGTCGGCGCGCAGGAACTTCCACTGCAATCAGACACCTATCAGGTGATGCGTACCGACCAGCGTCGCTATTTTGGCCACCCGGATCTGGTGCTGTTTATTCAGCGTCTTGGCAACCAGGTGCATAACCTGGGGCTGGGCACGATGCTGATCGGTGATATGGGGATGCCTGCCGGCGGGCGTTTTAATGGGGGACACGCCAGTCACCAGACCGGACTGGATGTCGATATCTTCCTGCAGCTGCCGAAAGCGCGCTGGAGTTCAGCGCAGCTGCTGAAGCCGCAGGCGCTGGATCTGGTGGCGAGCGACGGCAAGCGCGTTGTGCCGTCCCTGTGGACGCGGGAGGTCTCCAGCATGATCAAGCTGGCGGCAGAAGATAACGACGTCACGCGGATTTTCGTCAACCCGGCCATCAAGCAGCAGCTCTGCCTGGATGCCGGAACGGACCGCGACTGGCTGCGCAAAGTGCGCCCGTGGTTCCAGCATCGCGCGCACATGCACGTTCGCCTGCGCTGCCCGGCGAACAGCCTGGAATGTGAAGATCAGCCGCTCCCGCCGCCAGGCGATGGCTGCGGTGCGGAACTGCAAAGCTGGTTTGAACCGGCAAAACCTGGAACCTCTAAGCCTGAGAAGAAGACACCGCCTCCGTTGCCGCCTTCCTGCCAGGCGCTACTGGATGAGCATGTACTTTAATGGATAATTTCGTCGATCTGTTTATGGTGTCACCGCTGCTGCTGGTGGTGCTGTTCTTCGTGGCCATGCTGGCCGGTTTTATTGATGCCCTTGCGGGCGGCGGTGGGTTATTAACCGTACCCGCGCTGCTGGCGGCGGGCATGAGCCCGGCGCAGGCGCTTGCCACCAACAAGCTGCAGGCCTGCGGCGGCTCGCTCTCAGCGTCGCTCTATTTTATCCGCCGCAAGGTGGTGAGCCTGGCCGACCAGAAGCTCAATATCCTGATGACCTTTATTGGTTCCACGTCGGGCGCGCTGCTGGTTCAGCACGTGCAGTCGGATATTTTGCGCCAGATCCTGCCGGTTCTGGTCATCTGCATCGGGCTTTATTTCCTGCTGATGCCGAAGCTCGGCGAGGAAGACCGCCAGCGTCGTCTGCACGGTCTGCCGTTTGCCCTGATTGCCGGGGGCTGCGTCGGCTTTTACGACGGTTTCTTCGGCCCGGGGGCGGGCTCGTTTTACGCGCTGGCGTTCGTGACGCTGGCCGGGTTTAACCTCGCCAAGTCGACCGCTCATGCCAAAGTGCTCAACGCGACGTCGAACCTCGGCGGCCTGCTGCTGTTTATCATTGGCGGCAAGGTCATCTGGGCAACCGGATTCGTCATGATGGCAGGGCAGTTCCTGGGCGCGCGCGCGGGTTCGCGTCTGGTATTAAGCAAAGGACAAAAGTTGATTCGACCGATGATCGTCATCGTCTCGGCCGTAATGAGCGCCAAACTTCTTTATGACAGCCATGGACAGGAGATCCTCACCTGGTTGGGGATGCATTAATGAACAGTACGCATAAATACGAACAGCTGATTGAGATTTTTGACGGCTGTTTTGCTGACGATTTTAATACCCGTCTGATTAAAGGCGACGACGAACCGATCTATCTTCCTGCTGATGCAGAGGTTCCGTATAACCGCATCGTCTTTGCGCACGGCTTTTACGCCAGCGGTTTGCACGAAATTTCGCACTGGTGCATCGCCGGAAAAGCGCGTCGCGAGCTGGTGGACTTTGGTTACTGGTACTGCCCGGACGGGCGTGACGCCGCAACGCAGGGGCAGTTTGAGGATGTGGAAGTGAAGCCGCAGGCGCTGGAATGGCTATTCTGCGTCGCGGCGGGTTTCCCGTTCAACGTGAGCTGTGACAACCTCGAAGGCGACTTCGAGCCAGACCGTATCGTCTTCCAGCGCCGCGTGCATGCGCAGGTGATGGACTATCTTGAGAAAGGCATCCCGGAACGTCCGGCGCGCCTGATTGAGGCCTTACAGAATTATTACCACACGCCGGTGATCACGGCGGAATGCTTCCCTTGGCCGGAAGATCTTTAACAGAGGAAAGAAGATGATCGCAGAATTTGAATCACGCATTCTGGCGTTAATTGATGACATGGTGGAACACGCCAGCGATGATGAGCTGTTCGCCAGCGGTTATCTGCGTGGTCACCTGACGCTCGCGGTAGCTGAGCTGGAAGCAGGTGACGATCACTCTGCTGATGCTGTTCATGAGGAAGTGACCCGCAGTCTGGAGAAAGCCATTCAGGCCGGGGAACTTTCTCCGCGCGACCAGTCTCTGGTGCTGGGCATGTGGGACAATTTATTCCAGCAGGCTAAACGCTAAGCCGCCGCCTTCTCTTCCCTCTCCCTGTGGGAGAGGGTTAGGGTGAGGGTACCAGGCCGCACCTTACTTAACCTTCTTCCCCTTCAGCAGTTTCCGTACCCATAATCGATTCGGGTTCAGGCCCGCAAGCGTAACCCTGTCCAGCGGAATCGGCTCGTCGCTCATCTGCGTGGCTAACACTTCAGCCA
This sequence comes from Enterobacter quasiroggenkampii, assembly GCF_043972695.1. NCBI lineage: Bacteria > Pseudomonadati > Pseudomonadota > Gammaproteobacteria > Enterobacterales > Enterobacteriaceae > Enterobacter > Enterobacter quasiroggenkampii. The sequence goes on along the minus strand of NZ_CP143745.1, from coordinate 3,910,573 downwards.
GCAGCGGGGCAGAGCACAGCCCGCGGGAACCCAGTCCGCCCAGCATAAACAGCTCTGGATAGACCGGTGAAGTCACCGCCGTTTCCTGGTGTTCAGCCAGATCCTCATAGGCCGCAAGCGTCGCCTCGTAGTCCGGCACGTTGCCCGCCATCGGCAGATGGTCGCGGGTGGCGCAACGCACGCCGCAGCGCGCGTCACCCTCGCTAACGTCGACCTCTTTCGCCCACGCCGCATCCGGGAAACAGTCAATCAGGCGCTGGCGGTTTTGCAACTGATCCGCCTCGCTGTAGTGCATCTCCGTTTCGCCACGATGATAGCTGGCCCCGATGCAGTGATGGCCGTTAGAGGGATTTTGCGGCGTCAGATAGCCGTCATAGCACAGCACCTGAAGCAGTTTGCCGAGCGCAGGCGCGGTCGGGATATGGCTCACCTGGCCGCCGACCGGATAAACCGGCAACGTCGCTGTCTGAATAAACTGGCTGATGTGATGCCCGTTGGCCAGCACAACGCTGGCATGGCTCGCCTCCCTGCCATCAGCGAAACGCAGATCCCAGCGTTCTGTCCGGGTGAGCGATGCCACCTTGTGGCCATACTGCACCATCAGCCCGCGCGACTGCGCCAGGGCAATGACCGCTGCGGTCAGTTCGGCCGGGCACAGCCAGCCGCCGAGCGGATACTGAATGCCCCCACACCCGGTTTCCACGCCAGCGGTGTCTTTTACCTCTTGCGCGCTCACCGCGCGGGCAATCTCTTCGGGCAGGCCCAGAGAGAGCATCTGCGCGATCTTCTGCTGGCTCTTTTCATCCCAGCCAAGCTGCGTGACGCCGCACCAGTCATGGTCGAACGCCACCGGAAGCGCGTCATACAGGCGACGGGCGAAGGTAAACGCTGCCGGGAAAAACTGGAACAGGGCCGGGTCGTGTGCGCTTAAAAGCGGATAGAGCGCCCCCTGACGGTTGCCGGACGCGCCGCTGGCGGGCGCATCGTCAGCACAGTAGAGCGTGACCTGCCAGCCGCGCTGGAGAAGCGCGAGCGAGAGCAGGGCGCTGGCGATCCCGCCGCCAACGATCGCCACGTCGCGCGATGCGCTGGCGCGGCGCGCAAACCAGGGCGTCTGAGCGGGGATGTCCAGCGTCTGCTCCATCCTGCCGACCAGCATGTCGCGTTTGCGGCCAAAGCCTTTGGTCTTCTGCATGGTAAAGCCCGCCTCCTGCAACCCACGGCGGACAAAGCCCGCCGAGGTGAAGGTGGCAAGCGTCGCACCAGGGCGCGCCAGCCGCGCCATCGCGTTAAACAGATGCTGGCTCCACATGTCCGGGTTTTTGGCAGGGGCAAAACCGTCCAGGAACCACGCGTCGACCTTCTGATTCATCGAATCATCGAGCCTGTCGGTCAGGTCGTTGATGTCGCCGAGCCATAAATCCAGCGTGACGCGTCCGCCGTCCAGCATCAGACGGTGACAGCCGCCGATGTGGGGCGGCCACTGCGCCTGAAGCTGCTCTGCCCGGGGCGCAAGCTCCGGCCAGTGCTGGTGGGCAAGCCGCAGATCGTGCGCGGTGAGCGGGAATTTTTCGAAACTGATGAAATGTAATCTTTGTAGCGTAGCCTCGGGGTGAGCAGCGTGGAACTGGTTAAACGCCTGCCAGAGGGTTAAAAAATTCAGCCCGGTGCCGAATCCACTTTCCGCGACCACAAACAGGCTCCGCGGGTGCGCCGGGAAGCGGGTGCTGAGCTGGTTTCCGTCGAGGAAAACATAGCGAGTTTCTTCGAGTCCGTTATCATTAGAAAAATAGACATCATCAAAATCTCGGGAAACAGGTGTACCCTCAGCGTTGAATTCGAGGTTGGCGGGTTGTATAGCGTTTTGTTTCACGTAAGTTACTCGTCTGACAGGCAGTGGCACGATCTTAACGATGTGAGTCCATCGGTGCAAATTTCCGCAGAAAATGTCTGATCGGACTTGTTCGGCGTACAAGTGTACGCTATTGTGCGACTCGAAACTTACTATAGTGCGACTTACAGAGGTATTGAATGAAACGTGCAGTGATTACTGGCCTGGGCATTGTTTCCAGCATCGGTAATAACCAGCAGGAAGTCCTGGCATCTCTGCGTGAAGGACGCTCCGGGATCACTTTCTCTGAAGAGTTTAAAGATTCAGGTATGCGTAGCCACGTATGGGGTAACGTCAAACTGGACACCACCGGTTTGATTGACCGCAAAGTGGTTCGTTTCATGAACGATGCCTCTATTTATGCTTATCTCTCCATGCAGGAAGCGATCAAAGATTCCGGCCTGAGCGAAGAGGTTTATCAGAACAACCCGCGCGTGGGTCTGATCGCCGGTTCCGGCGGTTCATCTAAAGCGCAGGTATTCGGTGCTGACGCAATGCGTAGCCCGCGTGGTCTGAAAGCGGTAGGTCCGTACGTGGTGACTAAAGCCATGGGTTCTGCGGTTTCCGCATGCCTGGCGACCCCGTTCAAAATCCACGGTGTGAACTACTCCATCAGCTCTGCGTGTGCGACTTCCGCGCACTGCATCGGTAATGCTGTTGAGCAGATCCAACTGGGTAAACAGGACATCGTATTTGCTGGCGGCGGCGAAGAGCTGGGCTGGGAAATGGCCTGCGAATTCGACGCGATGGGCGCACTGTCCACCAAGTACAATGAGACTCCGGACAAAGCTTCCCGTACCTACGATGCGCACCGTGACGGTTTCGTTATCGCGGGCGGCGGCGGTATGGTTGTGGTTGAAGAGCTGGAACACGCCCTGGCACGTGGTGCGCACATCTATGCTGAGATCGTGGGCTACGGTGCAACGTCTGACGGCGCCGACATGGTTGCGCCATCCGGTGAAGGCGCGGTGCGCTGCATGAAGATGGCGATGCACGGCGTTGACACCCCAATCGACTACCTGAACTCTCACGGTACCTCTACGCCGGTAGGCGACGTGAAAGAGCTGGGTGCGATCCGCGAAGTCTTCGGCGACAACAGCCCGGCGATCTCTGCGACCAAAGCCATGACCGGTCACTCTCTGGGTGCGGCTGGCGTTCAGGAAGCGATTTACTCTCTGCTGATGCTGGAAAACGGCTTTATCGCCCCAAGCATCAATATCGAAGAGATGGACGAGCAGGCTGCTGGCCTGAACATCGTGACCAAACCAACGGAAGCGACGCTGACTACCGTCATGTCTAACAGCTTCGGTTTCGGCGGCACCAACGCCACGCTGGTCATGCGTAAGCTGAAAGCATAAGTTTTATGTTTGATTCAGAAGGGGAGCCATAAGGCTCCCTTTTTTTATGCATTGACAAGCAGCTGATCTCACAGGCAAACTTCACCACTCAACATTATCCTCACGATAATGCGTAAGCGTTTAACGTCAACCAACGCACCTTAATCCTGATAATCAGGTAGAGGGGGCGTGGCATTTCCCCGCCTTACTCTTCATCTCGGAGTAAAGCATGACTGCAGTAACTCAAACAGAAACAACCCCTTCAGCGAACGTCTCGCTGTTCCGTATCGCCTTTGCGGTATTCCTGACCTATATGACCGTTGGTCTGCCGCTGCCGGTGATCCCGCTGTTCGTTCATCAGGAGCTGGGCTATGGCAACACCATGGTCGGCATTGCCGTGGGCATTCAGTTTTTAGCCACGGTATTAACCCGCGGATATGCCGGACGACTGGCGGATCAGCACGGTGCAAAACGCTCGGCGCTGCAGGGGATGTTTGCCTGCGGGCTGGCGGGCGGCGCCTGGCTGCTGGCGGCACTTCTGCCGGTCGATGCGGCGTATAAATTTGCGCTGCTGGTGCTGGGCCGTTTAATCCTGGGCTTTGGTGAAAGCCAGCTGCTGACCGGCACCCTGACCTGGGGAATGGGACTGGTGGGGCCAGCACGTTCCGGCAAGGTGATGTCCTGGAACGGCATGGCCATCTACGGCGCGCTGGCCGCCGGTGCACCGCTTGGCCTGCTGATCAACAGCCAGTTTGGTTTTGCGGCGCTGGCTGCCACCACCATGGCGCTGCCGCTGGTGGCATGGGCGTTTAACGGCTCGGTGCGTAAGGTGCCCGCGCACAAAGGCGAGCGTCCTTCCCTGTGGAGTGTGGTCGGCCAAATCTGGCAGCCGGGCCTGGGCCTGGCGCTGCAGGGCGTGGGTTTTGCGGTAATAGGGACGTTCGTCTCGCTCTATTTTATGAGCCGCGGCTGGGCGATGGCCGGTTTTACGCTTACCGCGTTTGGCGGCGCGTTTGTTCTGATGCGCGTACTTTTTGGCTGGATGCCGGATCGCTTCGGCGGCGTGAAGGTAGCGGTGGCGTCGCTGGTCATTGAAACCATCGGTCTTCTGCTGTTATGGAACGCACCCGTGGCATCCGTGGCGCTTCTGGGGGCGGCGCTGACCGGCTGCGGCTGTTCTCTGATCTTCCCGGCGCTGGGCGTTGAAGTGGTGAAGCGCGTGGCCCCTCAGGTGCGCGGGACGGCGCTGGGCGGCTATGCGGCGTTTCAGGATATCTCATACGGCGTTACCGGGCCGCTGGCCGGGCTGTTAGCGACCTCGTTTGGCTATCCGTCCGTCTTCCTGGCCGGTGCGGTTTCCGCGGTGGTGGGGATCGTGGTGACGCTGGTGGCGTTTCGCAGAACGTGAGTCTTTGTTGCCGGGTGGCGGCTGCGCCTTACCCGGCCTGCGGTTCGAGCCGTTGTAGGCCCGGTAAGCGCAGCGCCACCGGGCAAAATATCAGGCAACCAGCCAGAAAATCGCCAGCGCAATCAGCAGTGCAATAAACATCAATCCCGGACGCGCAGAAAGGGTTCTGAAGGTCTCCACGACCGGCGCAAACAGCGGGCTGTAAATCGGCTGAACATTTCTCACCTCCGGCACGCCGCCTTCGCGCTCGGCGCGGCGAACGAAGATCTGGTTGAGCAGGTCCTGCACCTGCGCGGTAGTCAGTACCGTCTGCGGCGTGGCCTGCCAGTTTTGCTGGGCATAATCCCGAATCACCTCGAACTCGTGCGGCTCAAGCGGCTGTTTCAGTGCGGCCTGGACAGTATGCAGAGTCGGGGCGCTCTGGGTGCTGAGCGTCTGGCGTGCCTGGAGCCAGGTCACCAGATGGGTAAACTGTTTGGCCGGGATCAGCTCGCCCGCTTTCACGCCGGACAGCTCCAGCATGGATTGCCAGATGAGCTTCGTCGGCTCGCCGGTGGCCGCGGCCAGCTTGGTCACCATCTGCTTGAGCGTATTGTGCTCGGCGGGCAGCAGCGGACGCTCGGTCGCCGGGCGTACCTGCGGCTGCGGAATCGACAGCTCATTGTTCTGCAGCAGCGTCAGCACGGTTTTGAGCTGATCGGGCGTCAGCTGGCCCAGCGCGGTCTGACCATACTGCTGGCGAATAAAATCACTCACCGCCTGGCGGTTATTTCCCTGGCCCAGCAGCTCCGTCAGCTGAGAAACAATCTGGCGCGTGGTGTGGTTCTGCTGCGCGGTCGTAATACGCTGGTTCAGATTTTGCTCGGCAGCGGGGAAATGACGCGACTGCAGCGGTGCGTCGTTCCTCACGCCTAAATCATGCTTCACCCCGGCCCAGACTTCCGCGTTTTGCTGCGAAGTCAGCGCAATCAGGCGCGTGATCAGTCGCTCCAGCACGGTGCGCTGTTGCGTGGATAGCGGTTGTTCACCGGCAACGTTTGGCGTGACAGGGCCTTCACCCGGAGGGCGTGGCGGCGTACCTGAAATGGGCTGCATCGTCAAAAATCCTTAAAGTCAAAACTCAGCGTAAACCTGGCAGACGTATATGCCTGGCGGCCAGATTATGGCACACTTGGCAGGTTTTCTTCCTCTCAAACAGGTACTCAGACGTGAAAATCCTCGTTGATGAAAATATGCCTTACGCCCGTGAGCTGTTTAGCCGCCTGGGTAACGTTAAGGCTGTTCCTGGTCGCCCGATCCCGGTCAACGAACTGGACGACGCCGACGCCCTGATGGTGCGCTCGGTGACCAAAGTAAATGAGGCGTTGCTCGCCGGTAAGGCGGTTAAGTTCGTTGGGACCGCAACGGCAGGGACCGATCATGTGGATGATAAATGGCTGAAGCAGGCCGGAATCGGTTTCTCCGCCGCGCCGGGCTGTAACGCGATTGCCGTCGTGGAATACGTTTTCTCCTCGCTGCTGATGCTGGCCGAGCGCGACGGTTTTGCACTGAAGGACCGCACCGTGGGGATTGTCGGCGTGGGTAACGTCGGCGGACGCCTGCAAAAGCGCCTGGAAGCGTTAGGGATCCGTACGCTGCTGTGCGATCCGCCGCGCAAAGACAATGGCGATGACGGGGATTTCCGCTCGCTGGACGAGCTGGTTGAACAGTGTGACGTGCTGACGTTCCACACGCCGCTGTTTAAAGAGGGGCCGTATAAGTCGCTGCATCTTGCCGATGAGGCGCTCATTCGCCGTCTGAAGGCTGGCACTATTCTGATAAATGCCTGTCGTGGTCCGGTAGTCGATAACGCCGCGCTGCTGACGTGTCTGAACGAAGGACAAGACCTCAGCGTGGTGCTGGACGTCTGGGAGCCGGAGCCGGACCTCAACGTTGAGCTGCTTAACAAGGTGGACGTTGGCACCGCACATATCGCCGGTTATACCCTCGAAGGGAAAGCCCGCGGCACGACGCAGGTCTTCGAGGCCTACAGCGCCTTTATCGGTCACCCGCAGCAGGTGGCGCTGGATACCTTACTTCCCGCGCCTGAATTTGGCCGCATTACCCTTCACGGCCCGCTCGATCAGGCAACGCTGAAAAGGCTGGTGCATTTAGTGTATGATGTGCGCCGCGATGATGCGCTGCTGCGTAAAGTGGCGGGGATCCCGGGTGAGTTTGATAAGCTGCGCAAGCACTACGTTGAGCGCCGCGAGTGGTCTTCCCTGTATGTGATGTGCGACGACGCCTCGGCGGCGACGCTGCTGCATAAGCTGGGGTTTAACGCCGTTCATCATCCGGCGCATTAATGTCTTCTTAATGCTCCCTGTCGGATACTCCGACAGGGACGCTTTTTTATTTCTGGAGTAAACCACCATGTCTGAAGGCTGGAACATTGCCATTTTAGGTGCCACGGGTGCCGTGGGCGAAGCCCTGCTCGAAACGCTTGCTGAGCGTCAGTTCCCGGTGGGCGATATCTATGCGCTGGCGCGAACGGATAGCGCGGGTGAGCATCTGCGTTTTAACAGTAAATCCGTCATGGTTCAGGATGCGGCGGCGTTCGACTGGACGCAGGCGCAGCTGGCGTTTTTCGCCGCAGGCGCTGAAGCCACTGCGGCGTACGTTGAAGAGGCGACCAACGCAGGCTGCCTGGTCATCGACCTGAGCGGCCTGTTCTCCATGGAGCCGGATGTGCCGCTGGTGGTGCCGGACGTGAACCCGTTTGTGCTGGCTGATTACCGCAACCGTAACGTCATTGCGGTACCGAACAGCCTGACCAGCCAGCTGCTGACCGCCCTGAAACCGCTGATCGACGACGGCGGCCTGTCGCGCATTACCGTCACCAGCCTGCTGTCCGCGTCCGCAAACGGCAAAAAGGCCGTTGACGCGCTGGCCGGGCAGAGCGCGAAGCTGCTGAACGGCATTCCGATTGACGAAGATGATTTCTTTGGCCGCCAGCTGGCGTTCAACATGCTGCCGCTGCTGCCGGACCGCGAGGGTTCCGTGCGCGAAGAGCGTCGTATCGTTGATGAGGTACGTAAAATTCTGCAGGACGATGGCCTGATGATCTCCGCAAGCGTCGTGCAGTCCCCGGTCTTCTACGGCCACGCGCAGATGGTCGGCTTTGAAGCGCTGCGTCCGCTGGCGGCAGAAGAGGCGCGCGATGCGTTTGGCCGCGGGGAAGATATCGTCCTTTCTGAAGAGAGCGAGTTCCCGACCCAGGTGGGCGATGCCACCGGCAGCGCGCATCTTTCCGTTGGCTGCGTGCGTAACGACTACGGTATGCCGGAGCAAGTCCAGTTCTGGTCCGTTGCCGACAACGTTCGTTTCGGCGGCGCGCTGATGGCGGTCAAGATCGCTGAAAAACTGGTGCAGGAGTACCTGTACTGATGTCAGACGTGGAACAAAAGCCGGTTCATAAAATTGCCCTCGGTATTGAGTACGATGGCAGTAAATATTATGGCTGGCAGCGTCAGAATGAGGTGCGCAGCGTCCAGGAGAAGCTGGAGAAAGCGCTCTCTCAGGTGGCAAACGAGCCGATTAACGTCCTGTGCGCAGGCCGAACGGATGCAGGCGTTCACGGCACGGGGCAGGTGGTTCACTTTGAAACCACCGCCATGCGCAAGGATGCCGCCTGGACGCTGGGGGTAAATGCGAATTTGCCTGGTGACATTGCGGTGCGCTGGGTGAAAGCTGTGCCGGATGATTTTCACGCGCGTTTCAGCGCCACGGCGCGCCGTTACCGCTACGTCATCTACAATCAGCGTCTGCGTCCGGCGGTGTTAAGCCAGGGCGTGACGCATTTTTATGAACCGCTCGATGCGGAACGTATGCATCGCGCGGCGCAGTGTCTGATTGGGGAGAATGACTTTACCTCGTTTCGTGCGGTGCAGTGTCAGTCCCGCACGCCGTGGCGTAACGTCATGCACATCAACGTCAGCCGTTTTGGCGCGTATGTGGTGGTGGATATCAAAGCCAATGCCTTTGTACATCATATGGTGCGGAATATTGTGGGCAGCCTGATGGAAGTGGGTGCCGGACACCAGCCGGAGAGCTGGATTGCAGACCTGCTGGCAGCGAAGGACAGAACGCTTGCGGCAGCCACGGCGAAAGCGGAAGGGTTGTATCTGGTCTCGGTAGACTATCCGGATCGGTTTGACCTGCCGAAACCGCCAATGGGTCCGCTGTTTTTAGCGGACTAAACAAAGGTGCAATTAGGGCTTAGACAATATGGACGTAATTCGTTTTTTAATTGATTTCATCCTGCATATTGATGTTCACCTGGCGGAGCTGGTCGCGCAGTATGGCGTCTGGGTTTACGCTATTCTGTTCCTCATTCTGTTCTGTGAAACCGGGCTGGTTGTCACGCCGTTCCTGCCGGGGGATTCCCTGCTGTTCGTTGCCGGGGCGTTATCGGCGCTGCCCACCAACGATCTGAACGTGCATCTTATGGTGGTGCTGATGGTGATTGCCGCCATCGTCGGTGATGCGGTCAACTACACGATTGGACGCGTATTCGGTGAGCGGCTGTTCAGTAATCCGGATTCAAAAATTTTCCGTCGCAGCTATTTAGACAAAACCCATGCGTTTTATGAACGCCATGGCGGAAAAACCATTATCCTTGCGCGCTTTGTGCCTATTGTGCGCACATTTGCACCGTTTGTGGCGGGAATGGGGCATATGTCCTATCGTCATTTTGCCATGTATAACGTCGTGGGGGCGCTGTTGTGGGTACTGCTGTTTACCTATGCAGGCTACCTGTTTGGCGATCTCCCGGTGGTTCAGGAAAATCTTAAGTTACTGATTGTAGCGATTATTGTGCTTTCCGTACTGCCTGGCGTTATCGAAATCATTCGTCACAAACGTGCGGCGGCAAAGCAAGCGAAGTAAATGCACACTGGCGGTTCGACCACTTTTTTATCCAAAGTTTCGGGCTGTTATGTTTTAATGTGCAACATTCATGGTCTGTTGGAGGCAAAAATGGCATTATTCGCCTCTTATAGCAAAACTGGCATACGACCAGGTTCAGGCAGAAAGGTTATCAATGAGCTGGATTGAACGAATTAAAAGCAACATTACCCCAACGCGTAAAGCGAGCATTCCTGAAGGGGTATGGACGAAGTGTGATAGCTGCGGCCAGGTTCTGTATCGCGCAGAGCTGGAGCGCAACCTTGAGGTGTGTCCGAAGTGTGACCACCATATGCGTATGTCGGCGCGCAACCGCCTGCATAGCCTGCTGGACGAAGGTTCTCTGGTAGAACTGGGCAGCGAGCTTGAGCCAAAAGACGTGCTGAAGTTCCGCGATTCCAAAAAATATAAAGATCGTCTGGCCTCTGCACAGAAAGAGACCGGCGAGAAAGACGCGCTGGTCGTCATGAAAGGCACCCTGCACGGGATGCCGGCTGTTGCCGCTGCGTTTGAGTTCTCCTTTATGGGCGGCTCAATGGGCTCCGTGGTCGGTGCGCGCTTCGTGCGTGCCGTTGAGCAGGCGCTGGAAGACAACTGTCCGCTGATCTGCTTCTCTGCTTCCGGCGGTGCGCGCATGCAGGAAGCGCTGATGTCGCTGATGCAGATGGCAAAAACCTCTGCAGCGCTGGCGAAGATGCAGGAGCGCGGTCTGCCGTATATCTCCGTGCTGACCGACCCAACCATGGGCGGCGTCTCCGCGAGCTTCGCGATGCTGGGCGATCTGAACATCGCTGAGCCAAAAGCGCTGATCGGCTTTGCGGGTCCTCGCGTTATCGAGCAGACCGTTCGTGAAAAACTGCCGCCGGGCTTCCAGCGCAGTGAGTTCCTCATCGAGAAAGGCGCCATCGACATGATCGTCCGCCGTCCGGAAATGCGCCTGAAGCTGGCGAGCATCCTGGCGAAGCTGATGAATCTGCCAGCGCCGAACCCGGATGAACCGCGCGAAGGCGTGTTGGTACCGGATCAGGAACCCGAGGCCTGATAACTGAAAAGGGCAGGGCCGGTTGGCGCTGCCCTTTTGCTTTCTAATCTGTTAATGACAACCGGGCATTATGGAAAATAAAAGCATTCCCCAAGCCACGTCGCCCCTGGCCGCGTGGCTTTCTTATCTGGAAAACCTGCACAGTAAAACCATCGATATGGGGCTTGAACGCGTAAGCCAGGTTGCGGCGCGTCTTGACGTGCTCAAACCGGCGCCTTTCGTGTTCACCGTCGCGGGAACCAACGGTAAAGGCACGACCTGCCGTACGCTGGAATCCGTCCTGATGGCGGCGGGTTACAGGGTTGGCGTTTACAGCTCTCCACACCTGGTACGCTACACCGAGCGGGTTCGCGTACAGAACCACGAGCTGCCGGAATCCGCGCATACGGCGTCGTTTGCTGAAATTGAAGCCGCGCGCGGAGAGATCTCATTAACCTATTTTGAATACGGTACCCTGTCGGCCCTGTGGCTGTTTAAACAGGCGCAGCTGGATGTGGTGATCCTTGAGGTCGGTCTCGGCGGACGTCTTGATGCGACCAATATCGTGGATGCGGACGTGGCGGTGGTGACTTCCATCGCGCTGGATCATGTCGACTGGCTGGGGCCCGATCGTGAAAGTATCGGCCGTGAGAAGGCCGGTATTTTCCGGGCAAATAAGCCCGCGGTGGTTGGCGAGCCGGATATGCCGCATACCATTGCTGACGTGGCGAAGGAGAAGGGCGCGCAGCTGCTGCGCCGCGGTGTTGACTGGCAGTATGAGGTTCAGGACAACGGCTGGCGCTTTAGCGATGCGCAGGGCGCGCTCGACAACCTGCCGCTGCCCCAGGTGCCGCAGCCAAACGCAGCCACCGCGCTGGCGGCACTGCGCGCCAGCGGCCTCGTGGTCAGCGAACAGGCGATCCGCGAGGGCATACAAAACGCGATTCTGCCCGGACGTTTCCAGATTGTGAGCGAGTCACCGCGCCTGATCCTGGATGTGGCGCACAACCCCCATGCTGCGGCGTATCTCGCGGGACGTCTCAAATCGTTACCAAAAACCGGGCGCGTGCTGGCGGTTATCGGTATGCTTCATGATAAAGATATCGGCGGGACGCTGGCCTGCATGGAGAGTGTGGTCGATAGCTGGTATTGTGCTCCTCTGGAGGGGCCGCGCGGCGCGACGGCTGAGCAGCTGATGGAACATCTCGGCAAAGGCGCAATCTACAGTAGCGTGGCGCAGGCCTGGCATGCCGCGATGGCGGATGCTAAACCAGAAGATACCGTGCTGGTGTGTGGTTCATTCCACACGGTGGCACATGTCATGGAAGTGATGGACGCGGGGAGAACCGGTGGCGAGTAAGTTTCAGAACCGTTTAACAGGAACCATTGTGCTGGTCGCGCTCGGGGTGATTATTCTTCCCGGGCTGCTCGACGGGCAGAAAAAGCATTATCAGGATGAGTTTGCCGCGATTCCGCTGGTGCCGAAACCGGGTGACCGCGATGAGCCGGATATGCTGCCCGCGGCGACGCAGGCGCTGCCTGCTCAGCCACCGGAAGGCGCGGCGGAAGAGGTGCGCGCGGGTGATGCCGCCGCACCGTCGCTCGACCCGTCTCGCCTGGCGGCCACGAGCAACAGCGATATCGATCCTGTGCCGGTCGAGCAGCCTAAACCGGTTGAAAAACCGAAGCCGGTTGAGAAGCCGCAGCCGAAACCGCAGCGTGATAAAGCGGCAGAACAGCTCGCCGCGGCGTCAGAGACGCCTCCGCCAGCAAAACCGACGCAGCAGGACGCTGCTGCCCCAACGGGTAAAGCCTATGTGGTGCAGCTCGGTGCGCTGAAAAATGCCGATAAAGTCAACGAGGTCGTAAGCAAACTGCGCAGTGCGGGATATCGTGTTTACACTTCACCTTCCACGCCGGTGCAGGGTAAAATTACGCGTATCCTCGTGGGGCCAGAAGCGTCTAAAGACAAACTGAAAGGGTCGCTGGGTGAATTGAAGCAGATCTCCGGCCTGAGCGGTGTGGTGATGGGCTACAGCGCAAACTAAGTACGACCTGCTCCTTTAAGAGAGAGGCGATAAGCCACGGCGTTGAACATTTTTTCAGCGCCTTTTTTATTTACGCGCGGGAAGGAAATCCCTACGCAAACGTTTTCTTTTTCTGTTAGAATTCGCCCCGAACTGGATGACAGGGCGTTAAATCGTGGGACACATATGGTCTGGATTGATTACGCCATCATTGCGGTGATTGGTTTTTCCTGTCTGGTTAGCCTGATCCGTGGCTTTGTTCGTGAAGCGTTATCGCTGGTGACCTGGGGTTGTGCTTTCTTTGTCGCCAGTCATTACTACACTTACCTGTCTGTCTGGTTCACGGGCTTTGAAGATGAACTGGTCCGAAATGGAATCGCTATCGCGGTGCTGTTTATCGCAACGCTGATTGTCGGCGCTATCGTGAATTACGTGATAGGTCAGCTGGTCGAGAAAACCGGTCTGTCAGGAACGGACAGGGTGCTCGGGATCTGTTTCGGGGCATTACGAGGCGTGCTGATTGTGGCCGCGATCCTGTTCTTCCTGGATACCTTCACCGGGTTCTCCAAAAGTGAAGACTGGCAGAAATCGCAGCTCATTCCAGAGTTCAGCTTCATCATCAGATGGTTCTTTGACTATCTGCAAAGCTCGTCGAGTTTTTTGCCCAGGGCATAAACCCTGAGATGTGGCTTAACGAGGAAAAGACGAATGTGCGGTATTGTCGGTATCGCCGGTTTCATGCCGGTAAACCAGTCGATTTATGACGCGTTAACGGTGCTTCAGCACCGTGGGCAGGATGCTGCGGGTATCATCACCATTGATGCAAACAACTGCTTCCGTTTACGCAAGGCGAATGGCCTGGTAAACGATGTGTTTGAAGCCCGCCATATGCAGCGTCTGCAAGGTAATATGGGGATCGGTCACGTTCGTTATCCTACTGCTGGCAGTTCCAGCGCCTCTGAGGCACAGCCTTTCTACGTCAACTCACCGTATGGCATCACCCTTGCTCATAACGGCAACCTGACCAACGCGCATGAACTGCGTAAAAAGCTGTTCGAAGAGAAACGTCGCCACATTAACACCACCTCTGATTCTGAAATCCTGCTCAATGTGTTCGCCAGCGAGCTGGATAACTTCCGTCACTATCCGCTGGAAGCAGACAACATTTTTGCCGCGATTGCCGCGACAAACCGTCAGATCCGCGGCGCGTACGCCTGCGTTGCGATGATCATCGGTCACGGTATGGTCGCCTTCCGCGATCCAAACGGCATTCGTCCGCTGGTGCTCGGTAAGCGCGACCTCGGCGATGGCCGTACTGAATATATGGTTGCCTCTGAAAGCGTGGCGCTGGACACCCTGGGCTTCGAATTCCTGCGCGACGTGGCGCCGGGCGAAGCGGTGTATATCACCGAGAAGGGCCAGCTGTTCACCCGCCAGTGTGCCGACAACCCGGTCAGCAACCCGTGCCTGTTTGAATACGTTTACTTTGCCCGTCCGGATTCCTTCATCGACAAGATTTCCGTCTACAGCGCGCGCGTCAACATGGGCACGAAGCTCGGCGAGAAGATTGCCCGCGAGTGGGACGATCTGGACATCGACGTGGTGATTCCTATCCCGGAAACCTCCTGCGATATCGCGCTGGAGATTGCCCGCATTCTGGATAAGCCATACCGTCAGGGCTTCGTGAAGAACCGCTACGTTGGCCGCACGTTTATCATGCCAGGGCAGCATCTGCGCCGTAAGTCCGTGCGTCGCAAGCTGAACGCCAACCGCGCGGAATTCCGCGATAAGAACGTTCTGCTGGTGGATGACTCCATTGTTCGTGGCACCACCTCTGAGCAGATTATCGAGATGGCCCGCGAAGCGGGTGCGAAGAAAGTCTACCTGGCCTCTGCTGCGCCGGAGATTCGCTTCCCGAACGTGTACGGTATTGATATGCCAACCGCCAACGAGCTGATCGCTCACGGCCGTGAAGTGGATGAAATTCGCCAGATCATCGGCGCTGATGGCCTGATTTTCCAGGACCTGAACGATCTCATCGACGCGGTACGTGCCGAGAACCCAGAAATTCAGCAGTTTGAATGCTCCGTGTTCAACGGTATTTACGTGACCAAGGACGTTGACCAGCAGTATCTCGACTATCTTGATTCACTGCGCAACGACGACGCCAAAGCCGTCCAGCTGCAGAACGATCTTGAAAGCTTAGAGATGCACAACGAAGGTTGATACTCTGGCAGGTGAGGGCGTATGCCCTCACTTGCAACTCCCCGGAAAATCCTGCACAGTCTGCCCTGAAATCAGTAAGGGCGAAAATCATGAAACGACTCATAGTTGGGCTCAGCGGCGCCAGCGGCGCGATTTACGGCGTACGTTTGTTACAGGTTCTGCGTAACGTGGCGGACGTCGAAACCCATCTGGTGATGAGCCAGGCGGCGCGGCAGACCCTCTCACTGGAAACCGATCTCTCCCTGCGCGATGTTCAGGCGCTGGCGGATGTCGTTCACGATGCCCGTGATATCGCTGCCAGCATCTCCTCAGGCTCGTTTAAAACAGCCGGCATGGTTATCCTGCCCTGTTCAATTAAAACGCTCTCCGGCATTGTGAATAGCTATACGGACACCCTGGTGACGCGTGCGGCGGATGTGGTGCTGAAGGAGCGGCGTCCTCTGGTGCTGTGCGTGCGGGAAACGCCGCTGCACCTGGGCCATCTGCGCTTAATGACGCAGGCTGCGGAGCTGGGCGCGGTCATCATGCCACCGGTACCCGCGTTCTACCATCGCCCGCAAACGCTGGACGACGTCATCAACCAGACGGTTAACCGGGTGCTCGATCAGTTTGACATCGACCTGCCCGACGATCTCTTCACCCGCTGGCAGGGTGCCTGAATCTGTGCACAAACCAGGTGCATGAAAAGACAAGTTGCCCTGTTTCAGGGCAATTATGCAACGGCGATCATATCCTCGACATTTAATTCGTTTTTTCCCTTTTTCTCTCTCCGGTTCGTTCGGCAGACCTGCTATCTTTCACCATTAAGGCAATATCGCAACGTTTTATTAACATATTTAACGTCGAAGTTTTGACCAGACGGCAATGTGGCATAAGACCTGCAAGATGAAGCCTGCAACACAACACACAACACAATACATAATAAAATCACGGTACTTGAGGGTAAATGTATGAAGAAGACGGTTCTGGCTCTGTCTTTACTCGTGGGGTTAAGTGCGGCAGCAGGTAGCTACGCAGCGCTTCCACAGACAGTACGTATCGGTACAGACGCAACCTACGCGCCATTCTCTTCCAAGGATGCGAAAGGCGATTTCGTGGGGTTTGATATCGATCTGGGTAATGAAATGTGCAAGCGTATTGCGGTGAAATGCACATGGGTGGGCAGCGACTTTGACGCGTTAATCCCGTCGCTGAAAGCCAAGAAAATCGACGCCATTATCTCTTCTCTCTCCATCACCGAAAAACGCCAGCAGGAGATTGCCTTCTCTGACAAGCTCTACGCTGCGGATTCTCGCCTGATTGCCCCTAAAGGCTCCCCGATTAAGCCCACCATCGACTCGCTGAAAGGCAAACACGTCGGCGTGCTTCAGGGTTCGACGCAGGAAGGCTATGCCAATGCTAACTGGCGTGAGAAGGGCGTAGACGTGGTGGCTTATCAGAACCAGGATCTGATTTACTCTGACCTGGCGGCAGGCCGTCTGGATGCGGCATTCCAGGATGAAGTCGCCGCGAGCGAAGGCTTCCTGAAGCAGCCTGCGGGCAAAGAATTCGCGTTTGCAGGCCCGTCGGTGAAAGACAAAAAGTACTTTGGTGACGGCACCGGGATTGGCCTGCGCAAGGATGATACCGAGCTGAAAGCCGCCTTTGACAAAGCCTTTGCGGAGCTGCGTAAAGACGGTACTTACGACAAACTGGCGAAGAAATACTTCGACTTCAACGTATACGGTGAATAACACCTGGCGGTAACGCACCGTAACGGTGCGTTACGGGAGCGGTTGACCCAATACGGTGCATGTGTTGCACCGTATTGGATCGCTTTGTGCATACTTACGCATTTATAATGCAAAAATTCCCGCCTGAAAGGCATTAATCTTTGCCTGACTGAGGGGATTAATGGCACATTAGCACCACCCCGTCGTCGTAAAAATCCCGTATGAAGACAGTTTGTTGAGGACAAATATGAAAAAACTCGTGTTGTCATTATCACTGGTACTGGCCTTTTCCAGCGCCACCGCGGCATTCGCAGCTATTCCGCAGAAAATTCGCATTGGTACCGATCCAACCTATGCGCCGTTCGAATCGAAGAATTCAAAGGGTGAACTGGTCGGTTTTGACATCGATCTGGCCAATGAGCTGTGCAAACGCATCAAAGCACAGTGTACCTACGTTGAGAACCCGCTGGATGCGCTGATCCCCTCCCTGAAAGCGAAAAAAATCGACGTGATCATGTCCTCCCTCTCCATCACCGAAAAACGCCAGCAGGAGATTGCCTTCACCGACAAACTCTACGCGGCCGATTCACGTCTGGTGGTGGCGAAATCGTCTGACATTCAGCCAACGCTGGAGTCGCTGAAGGGTAAACGCGTGGGCGTGCTGCAGGGCACTACCCAGGAAACCTACGGTAACGAACACTGGGCACCGAAGGGGATTGAAATTGTCTCCTATCAGGGCCAGGAAAATATCTACGCTGACCTGACGGCAGGCCGAATTGATGCCGCATTCCAGGATGAAGTCGCGGCTAGCGAAGGCTTCCTGAAAACGCCGGTCGGTAAAGATTACAAGTTTGGCGGCCCGTCCATTAAGGACGTTAAGCTGTTTGGTGTGGGCACCGGTATGGGCCTGCGCAAAGAAGACAATGAGCTGCGTGAGGCGCTGAACAAAGCGTTCGCTGAAATGCGCGCTGACGGCACCTACGACAAGCTGGCGAAAAAGTACTTTGATTTTAATGTTTACGGCGGCTAATCGCCCCGTCATATAACGTGCGGCCCCTCCCACGGCGGGAGGGGAAAAGACACGGTTCCACCACTCACGATACGACAGGGCTCGCGGTATGCTGTACGGATTTTCTGGCGTTATTTTACAGGGCGCGCTTGTCACCCTTGAGCTGGCTATCAGCTCCGTGGTGCTGGCGGTGCTGATAGGTCTGGCAGGCGCAGGGGCGAAGCTTTCGGCTAACAAACCGCTGGCGCTGATCTTTGAAGGCTACACCACGCTTATTCGCGGCGTTCCCGATCTGGTGCTGATGCTGCTTATCTTTTACGGTCTGCAGATTGCGCTGAACAGCGTGACGGACGCGATGGGCATGGGACAAATTGATATCGACCCAATGGTGGCCGGTATTATTACCCTCGGTTTTATCTATGGCGCCTACTTCACCGAAACCTTCCGCGGTGCTTACATGGCCGTGCCGAAAGGTCACATTGAGGCGGCAACCGCATTTGGTTTTACCTCATCACAAACGTTTCGTCGGATTATGTTCCCGGCCATGATGCGCTATGCGCTCCCGGGCATCGGGAACAACTGGCAGGTTATCCTCAAAGCGACAGCGCTGGTCTCGCTGCTCGGTCTGGAAGACGTCGTGAAAGCGACTCAACTGGCGGGCAAGAGTACCTGGGAGCCGTTCTACTTTGCGGTGGTCTGTGGCGTGATTTATCTGGTCTTTACGACCGTCTCCAATGGTGTGCTGCTTCTGCTCGAGCGTCGCTACTCCGTGGGTGTGAAGAGGGCTGACCTGTGATTGAGATTATTCAGGAATACTGGAAATCGCTGCTGTGGACGGATGGCTACCGCTTTACCGGCGTGGCGATTACGCTCTGGCTGCTGATCTCCTCCGTAGTGATGGGCGGTATTCTGGCGGTGTTTCTCGCCATTGGCCGCGTGTCGAACAATAAATTTATCCAGTTCCCGATCTGGCTCTTCACCTACGTGTTTCGCGGTACGCCGCTGTACGTGCAGTTGCTGGTGTTCTACTCGGGAATGTATACGCTTGAGATCGTAAAAGGCACTGAGATGCTGAATGCGTTCTTCCGCAGCGGCCTGAATTGTACTGTGCTGGCGTTGACGCTCAACACCTGCGCCTACACCACCGAGATTTTCGCGGGGGCTATTCGCTCTGTCCCTTACGGTGAGATTGAAGCCGCGCGGGCCTACGGCTTCTCGTCGGTGAAACTGTACCGCTGCATCATACTGCCGTCGGCCTTGCGTATCGCGTTACCGGCGTACAGTAACGAAGTGATTTTGATGCTGCACTCGACCGCGCTTGCCTTTACCGCGACGGTGCCGGATCTGCTTAAAATCGCGCGCGATATTAACTCCGCGACCTATCAGCCGTTTACCGCATTTGGCATTGCGGCGGTGCTCTATTTAATTATCTCTTATGTTCTGATTAGCCTGTTCCGTAAGGCTGAAAAACGCTGGTTGCAGCATATAAAACCTTCTTCGACGCACTGAGAAAGATGATGGCTGAGAACAAATTAAACGTTATTGATTTGCACAAACGCTACGGCGAACATGAAGTGCTGAAAGGGGTGTCGCTGCAGGCTAACGCGGGCGACGTGATCAGTATCATCGGCTCATCCGGCTCGGGTAAAAGTACCTTCCTGCGCTGCATTAACTTCCTGGAAAAGCCGAGCGAAGGCTCGATTGTGGTGAGCGGGCAGAACATCAACCTGGTGCGTGACAAAGACGGCCAGCTGAAGGTGGCCGATAAGCACCAACTGCGTCTGCTGCGTACGCGTCTGACGATGGTGTTCCAGCATTTTAACCTCTGGAGCCACATGACGGTGCTGGAGAACGTGATGGAAGCGCCGGTTCAGGTGCTTGGCCTGAGCAAACATGAAGCCCGCGAGCGCGCGGTGAAATACCTGGCAAAAGTGGGCATCGACGAGCGCCAGCAGATGAAATACCCGGTGCATCTCTCCGGCGGTCAGCAGCAGCGTGTCTCTATCGCCCGCGCGCTGGCGATGGAGCCCGAGGTGCTGCTGTTCGACGAACCGACCTCCGCGCTCGACCCGGAACTCGTTGGCGAAGTGTTGCGCATCATGCAGAAGCTGGCTGAAGAGGGCAAAACGATGGTGGTGGTGACGCACGAGATGGGCTTTGCCCGTAACGTCTCGAACCACGTGATTTTCCTGCATCAGGGGAAAATTGAAGAGCAGGGGCATCCGGATGAGGTGCTGGCGAACCCGCAAAGTCCGCGTTTGCAGCAATTCCTGAAAGGCTCCCTGAAGTAAGAGGGCATCAGACCGCAGTGCAGCACAGTTGCCCGGTGGCGCTTCGCTTACCGGGCCTACAAAACCGTAGGCCGGGCAAACGCAGTGCCGCCCGGCATTCAGGCCGCACTACACTCCAGCCGGTACACCCAGTCGTCATAGCGCACGCCGTCAATCTCATACGCCTTTTCCAGCACCTGCATACGCACAAACCCGGCTTTCTCCAGCACCCGCACCGACCCGCCGTTGTCCGCCAGCACATACGCGTTAATCGCCTTCACGCCGGTCTGGTTGAACGCATAATCACACACCGCGCGCAGCGCCTCGCTGGCGATACCTTTCCCTTGCGCGGCAGGCACAACCGTATAGCCGATATCCGCCTCTTCACGATTCTCTGCGCTGATTTGCAGGCCGATATCGCCCAGTGGCGTATCATCATCCCGGGCGCGAATAACAAACACATGAGCAGCAGCGAGTCGCGCGGCAAACACGCGTCGGGTCTCTTTTTCCGGGGCGATGGCGGCCATATAGCGCATGATGCGGCGATCTTCACGTAGCGAGCGGAAGAAGGCCCAGTCAGTGGGTTCGAAAGGGGTGAGGTGAAGCCGGGGTGTGGTGATGGTTGCCATTGTGACGCCATATCTTCGGAAAATGGCCTGTCACTGTACCATATTCACCGCACCACATCCCCCAGCGCCTCTTCTAATTCATACCAGCGGAACGCAAACCCGGCCGCTTCCAGTCGTTTTGGCAGCGCTCTCTGTCCGCCTAATACCAGAACAGACGCTTCACCCATCAGCAGACGAATGACCGTGGCAGGCACGCGCAAAATTGCCGGACGGTGCAGGGCATGCCCCAGCGCGTGAGCAAACTGTTCATTACGCACCGGATACGGCGCAACCATATTGAACGGCCCGCGCAGATCGTTATCCAGCAACCAGAGAATCCCGTTGACCATATCGTCGATATGGATCCAGGCCATATACTGACGGCCATTACCAATGGGGCCGCCGAGTCCGAGCCTGAAAGGGGGAAGCATCTTCGCCAGGATGCCGCCTTTCGGTGCCAGAACGACACCGGTCCGCAGCAGGCAGACGCGGGTTCGATCGCTTTGCGCCGCACTGGCGATACGCTCCCACTGGGCACAGAGTTTGTGGGTAAACTCGTTATGGGGCGGCTCTTCCTCGGTCACCACCACCTCGCCAAGATCGCCGTAGTAGCCCACTGCGGAACCCGAAATCAGCACGGAAGGCGGCGTGTGGCTGTTGCGGATCAGCTCGACCAGCTTTTCGGTGATGTTCCACCGGCTGCTGCATAACAGCTGTTTTTGCTCTTCCGTCCAGCGCTTATCGGCGATGGGTTCACCCGCGAGGTTAATGACGGCGTCGAAGCCGTCCAGATTTTGCTGATCGGCCAGATTTTTCCAGATATCGACACCCGCCCCCAGCACCTGACGCGCTTTCTCCGGGCTGCGCGTGACGACGGTAATGTCGTGATGCAAGGCCTGCAGACGCGCAATGAGGTGACGACCAATCAGGCCTGTACCGCCGGTCAGCAAAATCTTCATACAACCTCCAGGTTTACGCCTGGCGCCGCCAGCTTAACGTCATGGAGACGGAATCGGCGTAGCGCAGGGCGTGAAGTTTATCGATCTCAACTTCAGCATAAGTGACCCAGTGATGTTCGCGTGCGATATCGAGCACATCCTGAGTTAATTTTTCCAGCAGAGAGAAGCGGTTATTCTCCACAAACTGGATAATGTTCTTGGTGATTGTGCGGTAGTTCAGCGCGTCATTAATATCTTCGCTGGCGCGCGCTTTGTCTGCGGGATAGTGAATCACCACGTTAATGACAATATCCTGACGGTTGGCGATCTCTTCCTCTTTGATACCGATAAAGGTACGCAGGCGTAAATTTTTTATACGAATAATGGCGTCTGGCTGTGACATTGCAGGTCTTCTCCGTGTCAGTATTTCCTGCCCATAATACATGAGTGCCTCACAGGCACCCAGCCTCATACCGGGTTAAATTTGCTGGATTTTTTGCATCGCCCGCTCGGTCGCCGGGCGGGTCCGGATGCGCTCGAACCAGTTGTTTACCGCCGGGTAAGAGGCCAGGTCAATTCGGTGTTTTTCATGCGTATTCACCCATGGCCAGCAGGCGATATCCGCAATACTGTAATGATCGCCTCCGAGCCACGGCGTTTTCTTCAGCCGACGGTTCAGAACGTCATAGAGCCGCTGCGTCTCGACCTGATAGCGTTCTATCGCGTAAGGAATGGGCTGCGGGGCGTAAGCGGTAAAGTGATGATTTTGACCCAGCATGGGGCCCAGCCCGCTCGCCTGCCAGAAAAGCCACTGCAGGGTATGGTGACGCTCACGCAGCTCGCCGCTCAGCAGCTTGCCGGTTTTCTCTGCCAGATAGAGCAAAATTTCACCGGATTCAAACAGGCTCAACGGTCTGCCCCCGTCCGCTGGCTGGTTATCAATAATGGCCGGGATTTTATTGTTCGGCGAGATAGCCAGAAAAAGAGGGCTGAACTGTTCGCCTTTGCTGATATCCACACGAATGATCCTGTAATCCAGCTCGGCTTCTTCAAGAAAGAGGGTGATCTTATGGCCGTTTGGGGTAGGGGCGTAATAAAGGTCGATCATTCTCAACTCCTGTCCATGCGAAGAGTGGTGCCATGACAAATGAGTATAGGTGGTTGTTGTAAATCGTGAGTTTTCATCAAGTGACAGCGAGGCAAAGAGATTATATGTTGAGTAAAAACCGATCAGCCTATGAGGATGTTATGAACCAGCCCGTCATCACGTTGTGGTCCGATGCGAACTTCTTTTCTCCCTATGTTATGAGCGTATACGTTGCGCTGGCCGAAAAAGGGCTCACCTTTACGCTGAAGACCGTTGATCTTGACGGTGGCGAACATCTTAAACCGCAGTGGCAGGGCTACGATCTGACCCGACGCGTGCCGGTGCTGGAGATTGATGGATTTGCCCTGAGCGAATCGTCGGCGATCGATGAGTATCTGGAAGATCGGTTCGCCCCCCCGGAGTGGGAACGTATCTATCCTCACGATCTGCAAAAGCGCGCCCGGGCGCGGCAGATCCAGGCGTGGCTGCGAAGCGATCTGGTGCCGATTCGCGTCGAACGCTCCACGGACGTTGTGTTTGCCGGGGTGAAAAAGCCAGCTCTCAGCGCAGAAGGTGCAGAAAGCGCGCAGAAGCTGATTGAAACCGCCACCTCGCTGCTCGCCCATGGCAACCCAAACCTGTTCGGCGAGTGGTGCATTGCCGATGCCGATCTGGCGTTGATGTTAAACCGCCTGATCCTCAACGGTGATGAGGTGCCGCAGCTGCTGGTGGATTATGCCGCGTTCCAGTGGCAGCGTGCCTCCGTGCAGCGCTATGTGGCACTCTCGGCTAAGCGCGCGGGCTGATAAGCCTTGCCGCTTCAGGTATCATGGGGGCAGTCTGTTTTCCCGAGGAGTGACTGATGAAACTGATGTTTGCGTCGGATATCCATGGATCGCTGCCCGCTACCGAGCGTGTCCTTTCCCTGTTTGCACAAAGCGGTGCGCAGTGGCTGATTATTTTGGGCGACTTGTTGAATCACGGCCCGCGCAATGCGCTGCCGGAGGGCTATGCCCCTGCGCAGGTCGCGGAAAAACTCAACCAGTTCGCCTCGCGCATCATTGCCGTTCGCGGCAACTGCGACAGCGAAGTGGACCAGATGCTGCTGCATTTCCCTCTTACCGCACCGTGGCAACAGGTGCTGCTTGAACAACACCGCCTGTTCCTGACCCACGGGCATCTTTTCAGCCCGGATAATCTTCCGGCCCTCGCGGCTGGCGATGTCCTGGTTTACGGTCATACTCATATTCCGGTTGCGGAAAAACGCGGTGAGATTTATCACTTTAATCCGGGCTCGGTCAGCATCCCAAAAGGCGGGTATCCTGCGAGCTACGGCATGCTGGAAGGAAATACCCTGAGCGTTATCGCACTTAATGATCAGCAAGTTATTGCGCAGGTAGTGATTAATCCGTAAGTTACACCTCAACTGCAAACGCGCCGAAAGAGCGCTTAGAAGAGAAGGTTTCCCGATGGTGGAGCAGAGTCATTTGGCAAGTACAGAGTGGGTTGACATTGTCAACGAAGAGAATGAAGTGATCGCGCAGGCCAGCCGCGAGCAAATGCGTGCGGAGCGCCTGCGTCACCGTGCGACATATATCGTTGTGCATGACGGTATGGGTAAAATTCTGGTTCAGCGCCGCACGGACACGAAAGATTTTCTCCCGGGTATGCTGGATGCTACTGCAGGTGGCGTCGTCCAGGCGGATGAAGTGCTGCTGGATTCCGCGCGTCGTGAAGCGGAAGAAGAGTTAGGCATTGCCGGTGTGCCGTTTGCCGAGCACGGGCAGTTCTACTTCGAGGATGAACACTGTCGTGTCTGGGGCGGGCTGTTTAGCTGCGTCTCTCACGGCCCGTTCGCCCTGCAGGAAGAAGAAGTCAGCGAAGTGAACTGGATGACGCCGGAGGAGATTACCGCGCGCTGCGACGAGTTCACGCCGGATTCGTTAAAAGCGCTGGCGCTCTGGATGAGCCGCAACGCCAATAACGAATCGACCAAATCAGAGAAAGAGGAAGAGGCTGAGTAAGCTTCAGCAACTCTCTCTCAGACACAGACTGGACGCGATGGGCTTTTGATCGCGCCAGTCTCCGCCATTCAGGCGCTCCAGTAACGCTTTCCCGGCTTCAATTCCAATCTTACGATGCGGCACCGCCATGGTCGTCAGCGGCGGCTGACAGACGCGGCTCACGTCGCTATCGCCAAAGCCTACCACCGCCAGATCGTCCGGCACTTTGATTCGCCTGCGCTGGCACTCGTACAGCGCGCCACAGGCCAGCTCGTCAGAGACGCACACCAGCGCATCCAGCTCCGGCCAGGCCAGCAGGAACTCGGGCAGCTGCGCCGCGCCGGTCGAGAAGCTCGGCGGCATCGCCGCGTTAATGACCCGGTTCGGCGACATATGGTGGCGAAGCATGGCTTTGTACCAGCCCTGCAGATGCTGCTGGAAAATCCACTGCTCCTGGTTGGCACACAGCAGGCCAATATTTTGATAGCCGCGCTTAATGACCATCTCCGTGAGCTCATACATGGCCGCCACGTTATCAATCCCGATATTCATATCAATCGGATCGGCGCGCATGGCGCCCATCTCCATCACCGGAATTGAGGCGTTTTTCAGCCAGTGGCGAACGGTGTCGGTATGTTCAACGCTGAGCAGGATAGCGGCGGCAATGTTCGACGCCAGCAGCGTCTCCAGCAGTTTCTCCTCCTGCTCAAGACGATGCTGGGACTCAGCCAGCATGATCTGATACCCGGCAGGTTGCAGCACCTGCTGTAGCCCGGCGAACATCTCCGAGCAGCCTGCTTCGGAGAGGTTGGGCACCACCATGGCTATCGTCCATGACGACGCCGAGGCCAGGGCACTGGCGGCAAGATTAGGCATATAACCCAGCTCCTGCACGGCAGCTTCAATTTTTTCTCGTAGTTTATCGGAAACCTGTTCGGGCGTGCGAAGCGCACGGGACACGGTCATCGTGCCCACACCGGCAAGCTGTGCGACATCGGCGAGTGTCACTTTACCAGTACTGCGCCGTTTTCGGGTTAGAGACATACACCTTCCTGCTGACCAGACGCGTTCTTATTTTCCTTCGTTTCACGTGACAGGCAGTATACGCCTTAAATCCCTTTTTTTGCTGTGATTTAGCAACGTGATTGCAATTTGATAGCGCTATCACATTTCTGCATGATAACCATTGGTAGCGCTATCTTTGTGATCGCGATCGCAGTCAATCAGTGATGCGTTGAATAAAGTTTGCTCATCTTAAGCGTGTCGCGGGAGTGAAAAGTGCTCAAAAAATGGATATATGATACAACCATCACGCTGCAGGAGAGCGTGGAAGACTGGCCGCAGGCGCTGGAGCTGTGCGCGAAGCCGCTGCTGGATTTGCAGGTGATTGAGCCTGAATACGTCACGGCCATCATCCAGCAGCACCACACGTTAGGACCTTATTATGTGCTGGCACCAGGGCTGGCGATGCCGCATGCGCGGCCGGAGGAAGGCGCCAAAGGACTGGGATTGTCGTTATTAAAACTAAAACAGGGCGTCTCGTTTGGTGCCGGTGAGTTTGACCCTGTCGACGTCATTATTATGCTCGCGGCACCCGACAAAAATAGCCATATCGAGATGATCTCGTCGCTGGCAGAGTTATTTTCCAGCGATACTGATATGGCCGAACTGCATCAGGTGAATACCCTGGAGGAAATTAAAACGATTATTAACCGCTTCTGATTTAATTCTTTAATCCGGTTTTTCACAACATTACGCGTCAGCGTGATGGGGCGTACTCTACTCAAAATAAGGGGACAACAATGAAAATCATGGCTATTTGCGGTTCTGGCCTGGGCAGTAGTTTTATGGTCGAAATGAATATTAAAAAGGTGCTCAAAAAGCTGGAGATTGAAGCTGAGGTTGAACACTCCGATCTCTCCTCAGCCACGCCGGGCGCGGCCGATCTGTTCGTGATGGCAAAAGACATTGCCGCCAGCGCCAGCGTGCCGGAAAGCCAGCTGGTGGTGATCAACAACATCATCGACATCAACGAACTTGAAGCGCAGCTGCGCGGCTGGTTCGAAAGACAATAACCCTGATAAGGCGAGGTGGATATGTTTATCCTTGAAACGCTGAATTTCGTTGTTGATATTTTAAAAGTCCCTTCGGTGCTGGTGGGTTTAATTGCGTTAATCGGTCTGGTTGCGCAGAAAAAAGCATTTTCCGACGTGGTGAAAGGGACCATTAAAACCATCCTGGGCTTTATTGTACTGGGCGGCGGTGCCACGGTGTTGGTCGGGTCATTAAATCCCTTAGGCGGTATGTTTGAACACGCCTTTACTATCCAGGGGATTATTCCAAACAATGAAGCGATCGTGTCCATTGCACTGGAAAAATACGGTGCGGCGACCGCGCTGATTATGGCCTTCGGGATGGTGGCGAATATTATCGTCGCCCGCTTTACCCGCCTGAAGTATATCTTCCTGACCGGACACCACACGTTTTATATGGCGTGCATGATTGGCGTGATCCTGACGGTGGCGGGCTTTGAGGGCGTGGGGCTGGTCTTTACCGGGTCGCTGATCCTTGGCCTGATCATGGCTTTCTTCCCGGCGATAGCGCAGCGCTACATGAAGCGCATTACCGGCAACGATGAGATTGCCTTCGGCCACTTTGGCACGCTGGG
This sequence comes from Enterobacter quasiroggenkampii, assembly GCF_043972695.1. NCBI lineage: Bacteria > Pseudomonadati > Pseudomonadota > Gammaproteobacteria > Enterobacterales > Enterobacteriaceae > Enterobacter > Enterobacter quasiroggenkampii. Next base: position 3,883,424 of record NZ_CP143745.1, on the reverse strand, counting down.
CTACGTGCTGTCCGGCTGGATTGGCAGCAAGGTCGGCAAAGGATCCCGCTCAACGGAAGAGATGAACCTGCCGAAGAACCTGAGCTTCCTGCGCGACAGCTCGATCTCCATCTCCCTGACCATGATGATTATCTACCTGATCATGGCGGTGAGCGCCGGGCGCGAGTACGTCGAGGCCACCTTCAGCGCCGGCCAGAACTACCTCGTCTACGCCATCATCATGGCGATCACCTTCGCGGCGGGGGTGTTCATCATTCTGCAGGGCGTACGCCTGATACTGGCGGAAATCGTTCCGGCCTTTACCGGCTTCTCGGAAAAACTGGTGCCGAACGCGCGTCCTGCGCTCGACTGCCCGGTGGTCTATCCCTATGCGCCTAACGCGGTGCTGATTGGCTTCCTGTTCAGCTTCCTCGGCGGGATTGTGGGGCTGTTCATCTGCGGTCAGTTTAGCTGGGTGCTGATCCTCCCGGGCGTGGTGCCGCACTTCTTTACCGGCGCAACGGCGGGCGTGTTCGGTAACGCCACCGGCGGACGTCGTGGTGCAATGATTGGCGCCTTTGCCAACGGCCTGCTGATTACCTTCCTGCCGGTCCTGCTGCTGCCGGTACTCGGCGCCATTGGTTTTGCGAACACCACCTTCTCTGACGCCGACTTCGGCGCGGTCGGGATTGTCCTCGGCAACCTGGCGCGCTTCCTGTCGCCGCTTGCCATCACCGGGCTGGTCGTGGCGCTGTTCGCGCTGCTGGTGGCGTACAACGTCTTCGCGAAAAACAAACCTGCGGGCGGTAACGCGCAGGAAAACACCGGAGCCAAATCATGAATGAGAAAGAGATAACCGAACTCGCGCGTCAGATTCGTCTTGAGACGCTGAAATCCCTGACGCAGCTGGGCTTTGGCCACTACGGGGGTAGCATGTCGGTGGTAGAAACTCTGGCCGTGCTGTACGGCGCAGTGATGAAAATCGACCCGGCGGATCCGGACTGGCCGGAGCGAGACTACTTTGTCCTGTCGAAAGGCCATGCGGGCCCGGCGCTCTACAGTACCCTGGCGATCAAGGGCTACTTCCCGACAGAAGAGCTGAGTACCCTCAACCAGAACGGCACGCGCCTGCCCAGCCACCCGGACCGCCTGAAAACGCGCGGCGTGGATGCCACCACCGGTTCGCTGGGGCAGGGGATTTCCATCGCAGGCGGCATGGCGCTGTCGCACAGGCTGGCCGGGCGGCCGAATCGGGTCTTCTGCATCGTCGGCGACGGCGAGCTGAACGAAGGGCAGTGCTGGGAGGCGTTCCAGTTTATTGCCCACCATCGCCTGAACAACCTGACGGTATTTGTCGACTGGAACAAACAGCAGCTCGACGGCGAGCTGGACGAGATCATCAGCGCGTTTGACCTGGAGGGAAAATTCCGCGCCTTTGGCTTTGACGTGGTGACGGTGAAGGGGGACGACATTCCGGGTCTGCTGGCAGTAACATCGCGCATCCCGGCAGCCGATGCGCGTCCGTTAGTCGTCATCCTCGACAGCATTAAAGGCCAGGGGGTGCCGTATCTGGAGCAGCTCAGCAACTCACACCATCTGCGATTGACCGCGGAGAGCAAAGCGGCCCTCAACGAGACGATTCGCCAACTGGAGGCTTCACATGATTAAGGTTGCACCGGCAGGACAGAAAGACGCCGTTGAGATGCGTAAAGTTTACGCTGGTTTCGTGGCAAAACAGATTGAGGCCGGAAGTGACATCATTGCGCTCGAAGCAGACCTGATGAGCTCGATGGCAATGGACGGCGTGGCGCGTGATTATCCGCAGCACGTGATTAACTGCGGCATTATGGAAGCTAACGTCATCGGCACGGCCGCCGGGCTGTCGCTTACCGGACGCAAGCCGTTCGTTCACACCTTCACCGCCTTTGCCAGCCGCCGCTGTTTTGACCAGCTGTTTATGTCCCTGGACTATCAGCGCAACAACGTGAAGGTAATTGCCTCAGACGCGGGCGTGACGGCCTGCCACAACGGCGGAACGCATATGTCGTTTGAGGATATGGGCATCGTACGCGGTCTGGCGCACTCGGTGGTGCTCGAAGTCACCGATGCGGTGATGTTTGAGGACGTGCTGCGCCAGCTTATCGATCTTGACGGCTTCTACTGGGTGCGAACCATCCGTAAGCAGGCGCCGAGCGTGTATGCCCCGGGCTCCACCTTCAACATCGGAAAAGGGAACGTGCTGCGCGAGGGGAGCGATATCACCCTGATTGCCAACGGCATCATGGTGTCGGAAGCGCTGGAAGCCGCGCGCCAGCTTGAGCAGGAGGGTGTCAGAGCGGCGGTCATCGACATGTTTACCCTGAAACCTATCGACCGGATGCTGGTGAAAAACTACGCCGAGAAAACCGGGCGCATCGTGACCTGTGAAAACCACAGCATTCACAACGGGCTGGGGTCGGCGGTGGCGGAAGTGCTGGTGGAAACCTGCCCGGTGCCGATGCGGCGGGTGGGCGTCAAGGAGCGTTACGGCCAGGTGGGAACGCAGGATTTCCTGCAGAAAGAGTATGGCCTGACGGCTCATGACATTGTATCGGCGGCACGCGAGCTGCTGTAAATAAAAAAGGCGACCGGTTAAGTGGTCGCCTTTTTGTTGCCCGGTGGCGCTAGCGCTTACCGGGCCTACGGTTTTGTAGGCCGGATAAGCGAAGCGCCATCCGGCAATACATTACTGCTGCTGCGAAGACTGGATCGCCGTCAGCGCGATGGTGTAGACGATATCGTCTACCAGTGCGCCACGAGACAGGTCGTTCACAGGTTTGCGCATGCCCTGCAGCATTGGCCCGATGGAGATCAGGTCGGCAGAACGCTGTACCGCTTTGTAGGTGGTGTTACCGGTGTTCAGATCCGGGAAGATGAACACGGTAGCGCGACCAGCAACCGGTGAGTTCGGCGCTTTGGATTTCGCAACGTCAGCCATGACCGCGGCGTCGTACTGCAGCGGGCCGTCGATCATCAGATCAGGACGTTTTTCCTGCGCAATACGGGTCGCTTCACGCACTTTCTCTACGTCGCTACCTGCACCTGAGGTGCCGGTGGAGTAGGAGAGCATCGCCACACGCGGCTCGATACCGAAAGCGGTCGCGGAGTCTGCGGACTGGATCGCGATCTCAGCCAGCTGTTCTGCGGTTGGATCCGGGTTGATCGCGCAGTCGCCGTAAACGTAAACCTGTTCAGGCAGCAGCATGAAGAACACGGAAGACACCAGAGAGCTGCCAGGCGCGGTTTTGATCAACTGCAGCGGTGGACGGATGGTGTTCGCCGTGGTGTGAACCGCACCGGAAACCAGACCGTCAACTTCGTCCTGCTCCAGCATCAGCGTGCCCAGCACCACGTTGTCTTCCAGCTGCTCGCGCGCAACGGCTTCGGTCATGCCCTTGCTCTTACGCAGCTCAACCAGACGGGCAACGTAGCTTTCGCGAACTACTTCAGGGTCAACGATTTCGATGCCTGCGCCCAGCTCAACGCCCTGAGAGGCCGCTACGCGGTTGATCTCATCCGGGTTACCCAGCAGCACACAGGTCGCGATGCCGCGCTCTGCACAGATAGCAGCCGCTTTAACGGTACGTGGTTCGTCACCTTCTGGCAGAACAACGCGTTTGCCCGCTTTACGCGCCAGCTCGGTCAGCTGGTAACGGAATGCTGGAGGAGACAGACGGCGGCTGCGCTCGGAGGTCGCGGTCAGGGATTCGATCCAGTCTGCGTTGATGTAGCCTGCAACGTATTCCTGAACTTTCTCGATACGCTCGTGGTCATCAACCGGCACTTCCAGGTTGAAGCTCTGCAGGCTCAGGGAGGTCTGCCAGGTGTTGGTGTTCACCATGAAGACCGGCAGGCCGGTAGCGAACGCGCGTTCGCACAGCTTGCTGACGCGTGGGTCCATCTCGTAGGCACCGGTCAGCAGGATCGCACCGATTTCCACGCCGTTCATTGCGGCCAGACAGGCTGCAACCAGAACGTCAGGACGGTCTGCGGAAGTCACCAGCAGGGAACCTGCGCGGAAGTGTTCCAGCATGTGGGGAATGCTACGCGCACAGAAGGTCACGGACTTCACACGACGGGTGTTGATGTCGCCTTCGTTAATCACGGTCGCGTTCAGGTGACGCGCCATGTCGATTGCACGGGTGGCAATCAGATCGAAGCTCCATGGCACCGCGCCCAGAACCGGAAGCGGGCTGGATTCCTGCAGCTTAGCCGGGTCAACTTTGATGACTTTCGCTTTGGACGAGTCGTCGAAGATCTCGGACAGGTCAGGGCGAGTACGGCCCTGCTCATCCACTGGCGCGTTCAGCTTGTTGACGATCACGCCGGTGATGTTGGTATTTTTCGCGCCGCCGAAGCTGCTGCGCGTCAGTTCGATACGCTCGTTCAGCTGCTCTGGGGTATCAGTGCCCTGAGACATCACGAAAACGATCTCTGCGTTCAGGGTTTTCGCGATTTCGAAGTTCAGAGACTGGGCAAACTGGTGTTTGCGGGTTGGCACCAGACCTTCAACCAGCACCACTTCCGCGTCTTGCGCGTTAGCATGGTAGTTGGCGATGATCTCTTCCATCAGCACGTCTTTCTGGTTGCTGGACAGCAGAGATTCAACGTGGCTCATCTTCAGCGGTTCGGCCGCCGGCAGATTGGAGTTCTTGCGAACGATGGTGGTGGTCTGGTCTGGCGCATCGCCACCGGCACGTGGCTGGGCGATTGGCTTAAAGACGCTCAGACGAACGCCTTTGCGTTCCATAGCACGGATCACGCCAAGGCTGACGCTGGTCAGGCCGACGCTGGTTCCGGTAGGGATCAGCATAATAGTACGGGACACGGTTTATCCTCTTTCGTTACCGCCCAAATGGGGCGGGTTACAAAACAGCACCGCCAGCATTGCTGGCGGTGTGGAATCAGGCAGTCAGGCGGTGCGCGTCTTGCGCGATGACCAGTTCTTCGTTAGTTGGGATAACGAGAGCAGGGCGGGTGCCTTCTTTGTTGATGAAGCCAGACTTGCCGAAGCGGGCAGCCAGGTTACGCTCGTGATCAACTTCGAAGCCCAGAACGCCCAGTTTGCCCAGGGACAGTTCACGAACCATTGCCGCGTTCTCACCGATACCACCGGTGAAGATAACCGCGTCCAGACGGCCTTCCATCAGCGCAGTGTAAGAGCCGATGTATTTCGCCAGACGGTGGCAATAAACGTCCATTGCACGTTTAGCGTCTTCTTTCTCTGCGTAGTTGTCTTCAACGTAACGGCAGTCGCTGGTGACTTCGGTCAGACCCAGCAGGCCAGACTCTTTGGTCAGCATTTTGTTGATCTGGTCAACGCTCATGCCCAGGGTGTCGTGCAGGTGGAAGATGATCGCCGGGTCGATGTCACCGGAACGGGTACCCATCACCAGACCTTCCAGCGGGGTCAGACCCATGGACGTATCAACACATTTACCATTGCGGATAGCCGAAACAGAACCACCGTTGCCCAGGTGGCAGGTGATGATGTTCAGCTCTTCAACCGGCTTGTTCAGCACTTTTGCCGCTTCCTGAGTCACATAGAAGTGGCTGGTGCCGTGCGCGCCGTAACGACGTACGCCGTGCTCTTTGTACAGGCTGTATGGCAGGGCATAGAGGTAAGACTCTTCCGGCATGGTCTGATGGAACGCGGTGTCGAATACGGCCACGTTTTTGTCTTTCAGATTCGGGAAGGATTTCAGCGCTTCAGCGATACCGATCAGGTGAGCCGGGTTGTGCAGCGGTGCGAAAGAGGCAGAGTCTTTGATGCCCTGGATCACAGAGTCGTCGATCACGACGGAGCTGGTGTATTTTTCGCCGCCGTGGACGATACGGTGACCAATCGCAGTCAGCTGAGCAGACAGTTCTGGTTTTTGTGCCAGAATAGTGTTAACGATAAAGTTCAGCGCTTCACTGTGAGCGGCGCCTGCACCTAAAGCCGCTTCTTGTTTGCTGCCGTCCATCTTCCACTTGATACGTGCTTCAGGCAGATGGAAACATTCGGCCAAACCAGAGAGGTATTCGTCACCGTTGAGCGCATCGATGATGGCGAATTTCAGTGAGGAGCTACCGCAGTTCAGAACCAGTACTAACTTACTCGACATGGAAGTACCTATTATTGATACGTGGCTAAAAAAACGTCAGTGAGTCTAACAGCGTAACGCATGATGACTCGGACATTTATGATTAACATCATGCCAAACGAACATTGTGGCATGATGGAAGAAATAACTATGATTTTATGCCATTTTGCACAATTTTCAGCCAATGGCATAATATGCAATAATTTGACGAGCTAATGATTCTCGTCTATGGCCCTATCAGGCTGGCACAGGATACCCGATACGGGGTAGAGATGACAAAATATTTTGAACGTTGTCATAGCTTGTTGTGGTTTTGCACGAAAATTTTAATTTTTATATGTGAAGTTGAGGTACAGCCATGTCGACACCAGAGAACCCGTCCGTAAATTTCTTCAGTCTGTTTCGTCGGGGACAGCATTACGCAAAGACGTGGCCAATGGAAAAGCGCCTTGCGCCGATGTTTATTGAGAATCGCACCATCCGCGCCACGCGCTATGCGATTCGCTTTATGCCGCCTGTCGCTATCTTTACGCTGTGCTGGCAGATTGCGCTGGGTGGGCAGCTTGGACCTGCCGTTGCCACGGCGCTCTTCGCATTAAGCCTGCCGATGCAGGGCCTGTGGTGGCTAGGTAAACGGTCCATTACGCCACTTCCTCCTTCTATTTTACACTGGTTTTATGAAGTGCGCGGTAAGCTGGAAGAGGCCGGTCAGGCGCTCGCCCCGGTGGAAGGCAAGCCGGATTACCAGGCGCTGGCGGACACGTTAAAGCGTGCTTTTAAGCAACTGGATAAAACATTCCTCGATGATTTGTGATTGATCATCGAAACGACGACGAAAAGAGGGCACAGTAACAATCAGTTACCGTGTCTTTTTTTTAAGTGCAATGCGCTACAGGAGTCGAAAGATGGAAATGACCCATGCTCAACGTCTGATTTTGTCCAACCAGTACAAGATGATGACTATGCTTGATCCCGATAACGCTGCGCGCTACAGCCGCCTGCAAACCATCGTCGAACGCGGCTTTGGTCTGCAAATGCGCGAACTGGACCGCGAGTTTGGCGAGCTGAAAGAAGAAACCTGTCGCATCGTGATCGACATTATGGAGATGTATCACGCCCTGCACGTCTCCTGGACGAATCTCAAAGATCAACAGTCCATTGACGAGCGCCGCGTCACTTTCTTAGGCTTTGATGCCGCAACGGAAGCGCGTTATCTGAGCTATGTTCGCTTTATGGTGAATACGGAAGGGCGTTATACCCACTTTGACGCGGGTACCCACGGCTTCAACGCGCAGACCCCGATGTGGGATAAATATCAGCGCATGCTGAGCGCGTGGCATGCCTGCCCGCGTCAGTACCATTTAAGCAGCAACGAAATTCAACAAATCATTAATGCCTGACGGAGGTGCGTGTGCAGTGTAGAGGTTTTCTGTTTGATCTGGACGGTACGCTGGTGGATTCGCTGCCGGTTGTGGAACGTTCCTGGTGCCATTGGGCTGACAGACATGGCATCGATCATCAGGACGTGCTGAATTTTATCCATGGCAAACAGGCCATCACCTCGCTACGGCACTTCCTGGCCGGACGCTCTGAGGACGACATTCAGGCGGAGTTCAAATACCTGGAACACATTGAAGCCACCGATACGGACGGCATCACCGCGTTACCGGGCGCGCGCGAACTGCTTGAGCATCTGAACGAGGCGCAGATCCCGTGGGCTATCGTCACCTCCGGTTCCGTGCCGGTTGCCCACGCCCGACACAAGGCGGCAGGGTTGCCGACGCCGGACGTGTTTATCACGGCGGAGCGCGTGAAGCGGGGTAAACCGGAGCCTGACGCATTTTTACTGGGCGCTGAACTGCTGGGCCTCGATCCTGCAGAGTGCGTGGTGGTGGAAGATGCGGCGGCTGGCGTACTGGCCGGGTTGAACGCAGGAAGCCACGTCATCGCCGTTAACGTTCCGGCCGGTTCTCCCCGCCTGGAGGAGGCGGATTTGGTGCTGGATTCCCTGACGGCACTGTCTGTTTCAAAAGCCTCTGACGGAGTTGTAACCGTCTCGCTAAAAGTGTAATCCCATGATATGGCCCCACATTGCTGGGGCTTTTTTATGGCAAAATTCCTCATCTTCCACTGACAAGGATAGGTTGTGAACGGTGAACTGATTTGGGTCCTGAGCCTGCTTTTAATCGCCATGATTCTTTTTGCCACGGGCAAGGTACGCATGGACGCCGTCGCCCTGTTTGTCATCGTCGCGTTTGTGCTGAGCGGAACACTGACGCTACCGGAAGCCTTCTCCGGATTTAGCGATCCCAACGTTATCCTGATTGCCGCCCTGTTTATCATCGGTGATGGGTTGGTGCGCACCGGCGTGGCGACCATCATGGGGTCGTGGCTGGTGAAGGTGGCGGGCAGCAGCGAAACCAAGATGCTTATCTACCTGATGGTGACCGTCGCCGGACTGGGGGCGTTTATGAGCTCCACGGGCGTGGTCGCCATCTTTATCCCGGTGGTGTTGAGCGTTTCCATGCGGATGCAGAGCTCGCCGTCGCGCCTGATGATGCCCCTGAGTTTTGCCGGTTTGATCAGCGGGATGATGACGCTGGTGGCAACGCCGCCGAACCTGGTTGTTAACAGCGAACTGATCCGGGAAGGATTTGAGGGCTTCAGCTTTTTCAGCGTCACCCCGCTTGGGCTGGTCATTCTGGTCATGGGCGTGGTCTACATGCTGCTGACCCGGTTCGCCCTGAAGGGTGAAAAACAGGACAAAAACAAAGAAGGATGGAAGCGACGTACCTTCCGCGATTTGATTAAAGAGTACCGCCTTACCGGGCGCGCGCGCCGTCTGGCTATTCGCCCCGGCTCGCCGATGGTGGGACAGCGGCTGGATGACCTGAAGCTGCGTGAGCGCTATGGCGCGAACGTGATCGGCGTAGAGCGCTGGCGGCGGTTTCGTCGGGTGATCGTCAACGTCAACGGGGTGTCGGAATTCCGCGCGCGTGACGTCCTGCTGATTGATATGTCCACCGCGGATGTGGACCTGCGCGAGTTTTGCAGCGAACAGCTGCTGGAGCCGATGGTGCTGCGCGGGGAGTATTTCTCCGATCAGGCGCTGGATGTCGGCATGGCCGAGGTGTCGCTGATCCCGGAGTCGGAACTGTTGGGTAAAACCGTGCGGGAGATGGGGTTCCGTACCCGCTATGGCCTGAACGTCGTGGGGCTGAAGCGCGATGGTGTAGCGATGGAAGGGGCGGTGGTGGATGAGCCGATCCTGCTGGGCGATATCTTTCTCGTTGTCGGTAACTGGAAGCTCATTAGCCAGCTCGGACAAAAAGGGCGCGATTTTGTGGTGCTCAACATGCCTGTCGAGGAGAGCGACGCATCGCCAGCGCACAGCCAGGCGCCACACGCGATTTTTTGTCTGGTGCTGATGGTGGCGCTGATGCTGACCGATGAGATCCCCAATCCGGTCGCCGCAATCATCGCCTGCCTGTTGATGGGCAAATTCCGCTGCATTGACGCCGAAAGCGCCTATAAAGCCATTCACTGGCCGAGCATCATTCTCATTGTTGGGATGATGCCCTTCGCCCTGGCGCTGCAAAAAACCGGCGGGGTGGATCTGATCGTTAAAGGCTTAATGGACGTGGGCGGCGGGTATGGGCCGTACATGATGATGGTCTGCCTGTTTATCATGTGCGCCACCATCGGCCTGTTTATCTCGAACACCGCGACGGCGGTACTGATGGCACCTATCGCACTGGCGATGGCGAAGTCCATGGGCGTGTCGCCGTACCCGTTTGCGATGATGGTAGCGATGGCCGCTTCCGCGGCATTTATGACGCCGGTCTCTTCACCGGTGAATACGCTGGTGCTGGGACCGGGGAACTATCGATTCAGCGATTTCGTGAAGCTGGGCGTGCCGTTCACCGTGCTGGTGATGGTGGTGTGCGTGGTACTGATACCGGTCCTGTTTCCGTTCTGAGCATTTTGCCGGGTGGCGGCTACGCCTTGCCCGGCCTACAACCCCGTAGGCCCTGCAAGCGCAGCGCCGCTGGGCGAAAATCAGAGTGGCGAATCCTGGCTGATCTCATCCAGCGATAAATGGAAGCTCGGTACAAACACCTGCATAAAGTAATCCATCTCTTCGCTGCGGCGGGATTCCAGCGTTTTTTCCAGGCGCGTTTTCGCCAGCAAGAATTCGTTATTCCCTGCGGACAACTCTTCGAGACACTTCAGATAGGCACACAGCGCGTCGGCCTGTTTGACCAGCGACTTTTCATCTTCCGTATACTGATGCTCGTTGATAAGCGGCTCGAAGATATCACGCAGTTCTTCGGGCACCATCTCAATCAGCTTCTGCTGGGCAATTTTCTCAATGGCCTTATATTCCTGCGCAATTTGCGAGTTGAAATATTTCACCGGCGTAGGCAGATCCCCAGTCAGCACTTCTGACGCATCGTGGTACATCGCCAGCAGGGCTATGCGCTCTGGATTGACCTGACCGTTGAATTTGCGGTTTTTAATGGCGGCCAGCGCGTGAGCGACCATCGCAACCTGCAGGCTGTGCTCTGACACATTTTCCGTGCGGACATTGCGCATCAGCGGCCAGCGGTTGATGAGTTTCAGGCGGGAGAGGTGGGCAAAGAAATGACTCTGACTCATAGGTTACCTTTTGTCTTCACTGCGACAGGCGTTCATTGTGCGGGGAGGGGAGGCAAGATGCAAATTTGCGGATTTTGTAGGCCGGGTAAGCGAAGCGCCACCCGGCCGAAAGGCAATGTTACTGATGGTATCCGGAGAGGAAGCGCCCGAAGCGGCTGATGGCCATTTCCAGGTCATCTTCGCGCGGCAGCGTCACGATACGCACGTGATCCGGCCACGGCCAGTTAAACGCCGTGCCCTGAACCAGCAGCACTTTTTCCTGCAGCAGGAAATCGAGCACCATTTTCTGGTCGTCGTGAATATTGAAGCGCTTCGCGTCAATTTTCGGGAACATATAGAGCGCCCCGTTCGGCTTCACGCAGGAGACGCCCGGGATATCGTTAATCAGTTCCCACGCGCGGTTACGCTGTTCGTACAGGCGACCACCGGGCACGATAAACTCGCTAATGCTCTGATAGCCGCCGAGCGCGGTCTGGATCGCGTGCTGTGCCGGAACGTTGGCGCATAAACGCATGGAGGCCAGCATCTCCAGCCCTTCAATATAGCCTTTGGCGTGTTTTTTCGGACCGTTTAACACCATCCAGCCCTGACGGAAACCGGCCACGCGGTAGGTTTTGGACAGGCCGTTGAAGGTGACGGTCAGCAGGTCCGGGGCCAGCGCGGCGATGGAGTGGTGCTGCGCCGCGTCGTACAGGATCTTGTCGTAAATTTCGTCGGCGAAGATGATCAGGTTGTGCTGACGCGCCAGCTCGACGATCTCCATCAGCAGCTCTTTTGAGTAGACCGCGCCCGTCGGGTTGTTCGGGTTAATAATGACGATACCGCGCGTGCGGGGCGTAATTTTTGCGCGAATATCGTCCAGGTCCGGGAACCAGTCAGAGGATTCGTCGCACAGATAGTGCACCGCTTTACCGCTGGACAGCGACACGGCAGCCGTCCACAGCGGATAGTCTGGCGCAGGGACCAGCATTTCGTCCCCGCTGTTCAGCAGGGCCTGCATGGCTTGCACAATCAGTTCGGAGACGCCGTTGCCGATATAGATATCTTCAACGGTAACATCGCGCATACCACGTGCCTGGTAGTGCTGCATGATGGCTTTACGTGCGGAGTAAAGTCCTTTTGAATCGCAATAGCCTTGTGCAGTGGGAAGGTTGCGGATCACATCAACCAGAATTTCATCCGGCGCTTCAAAACCAAATGGCGCAGGGTTACCAATGTTGAGTTTCAGAACCTTGTTGCCCTCTTCTTCAAGACGTTTTGCCTCTTTCAGAACCGGGCCGCGGATGTCATAACAGACGTTATCTAGCTTGCTGGATTTTTCGATAGGGGACATGAACCTTTAACCTTTTCGCTATTATTGCCGCTCCCTGCCGTGGAAGTCAGCACGGAATAATGTACTCCCCCCTCGCTTCGTTTTGAAGGGTGTGCAGTAGAAGATTTTGTGCGGGGTACAAATTTTTGATGAATCTTTTTCGCTGCGGGTATGCTTTTTCACTGTCTTAAAGTTGTGCGCATAGCGAGAGCTTAGGTTAAATGTGCTATTCATTTACCAAAATACTGTATAATGTGCTGTTAAAAATAAGTGGTGAGCTGGACAGCGGTGGCAGTCACCCTGAGTGACTTTTCGTAAAACCTGAATGCTTGATACCTGTTTCTGTAATAGCATACTGTGGATAAAAGTTACCCATGTGAAATTAATGTTAAGTGCCATTAATGAATGGTCTTAATCTAAATTAAAATTTATTTATTATTAACCTATAAAATGCAACTTTAGTTAATTTTAATAAAATTAGTTTAGAAGCTTAACATTCTTCTTTAATCCTTAATATTGCAATAAGACTTATAAATAAAGTGGATTTGGGTTAAGATGTCTTCCAGGAAAGCAGAGGGCAGATGCACGTTTTTTGTATATCTGACCCTGGTTTTCCGAATTAATTGATTGTTATTGTTAGAGTTATCTCTGGCTGGAATGTGTCGCACATCTCCTGCTACGTTGACAGCGCTGCGATACAGATGGCAGAAAAGGTGTTATACCTTTAATGTAATTTACATAAACCTGCGAACATCTAAATATCCTGAACGTTTAAGAGAATAAAAATATCGTCATGAAACGTGCTTTCTGACTGTTGATATAAAGCAGCACAATAACTATCTGTCAGGCAGTCTGCCGGGCCGGGATGCGAGGGAAAATCTTCAGAGGGAATTGCTTAACTGTACACACACAGCTTCAACCCGGGCAGCTCCGCACGAGCAACCTGAAAGTGAATAGATATGATAAATGCAAATCGTCCGATAATGAATCTCGACCTCGATCTGCTGAGAACGTTTGTTGCGGTCGCCGATCTCAACACTTTTGCAGCAGCTGCTGCCGCCGTTTGCCGAACTCAGTCCGCCGTCAGCCAGCAAATGCAGCGGCTGGAGCAACTGGTTGGTAAAGAGCTTTTTGCCCGTCACGGGCGTAATAAGCTCTTAACGGAACACGGTATTCAGCTTCTGGGTTATGCCAGGAAAATTCTTCGCTTTAATGATGAAGCATGTATGTCATTAATGTTTAGCAACCTTCAGGGCGTGCTAACGTTAGGTGCATCTGATGAGTCGGCGGATACTATATTGCCGTTTCTTCTCAATCGTATTAGTTCGGTTTATCCGAAGCTTGCGCTGGACGTGAGCGTAAAGCGCAATGCTTTTATGGTTGAGATGTTAAATGAGAATAAAGTCGACCTGGTGGTCACCACGCATCGTCCCGGGCAGTTTGACTGCCTGACGCTGCGTACATCGCCTACGCACTGGTATTGCGCGGCCGAATACGTGCTGCAAAAAGGGGAGCCGGTGCCGCTGGTGTTGCTGGATGACCCGAGCCCGTTCCGCGATATGGTACTGACGGCGCTGAATGAGGCCAATATTCCGTGGCGTCTGGCGTATGTGGCATCCACGCTGCCAGCGGTGCGTGCCGCCGTGAAAGCCGGTCTGGGTGTCACCGCCCGTCCGGTAGAAATGATGAGCCCCGATCTGCGCGTTCTGGGCAAATCCGATGGCCTTCCTGCACTGCCGGATACGGAGTATCTGCTCTGCCACAATTCGTCCAGTCATAACGAACTGGCGAAGGTGGTGTTCGAGGCGATGGAAAACTACCATAACCCATGGCAGTTCGAGCGCGTTACCTCCGAAGGGGGGGATGACTCTCTGATCGTTGAAGGGGATTTTGAGTGATCGCCAGCTCAGAATTCTGGTAACAAAATGTAAGTGTAAAAAAAAGCCACTCGTGTGATTTTCACATGCAGTGGCTTTTTTTTAGCAAAAATATCCGCTTATGGTGCGTGGTTTTTAAGGATATTCTATATTTATCAATGAACTAAATGCTTTTGTCTAAAACTTGTCCGCTTTCCGTTCTAACTTCATCCACATCCCTCCTATGTTAAAAAAACAGGAAATATGTTGCCGTTTTCCAGGTTGAATTAACAAAAGCGTGTCGCAGATCAAGAAAATACTCCTATTTGGGGGGAGGAATCGTTGGCAAATCCTGTCAAAATAGGAGGGTTATTTTTTTTACTTCCGAAACGGACACGATTCAACAACATACATTTGACGGAAAGTCATGTACCCACCAGGGTTAAAGGGCACCAAATGTTAATGAGAATCGCTCGATGTAATTTAATGTGAAGAAACCTTTGTTAAAGTTGACAATAGGTTATAGAAAGGAGTAAAAAACCCCATCATTTTGCTGTCTACGTCTCATTTCTGACAGTTAGTGTAAGGTTATTTGTTCCTCCCCATGAATCGATGTGATGCCCATCTGCCAGCAAGAGCAGTGTCGTTGGTATCACTTTTGATGAGTAAGCAATGAGTATGTCAACATCCACAGAAGTCATCGCTCATCACTGGGCATTCGCAATCTTTCTTATTGTAGCCATTGGCCTGTGCTGCCTGATGTTAGTCGGCGGCTGGTTCCTGGGCGGTCGCGCCCGTGCAAGGCACAAAAACACACCTTTCGAATCAGGTATTGATTCAGTAGGTACCGCTCGCTTACGCCTGTCTGCCAAGTTTTACCTGGTAGCCATGTTCTTCGTCATCTTCGACGTGGAAGCGCTTTACCTTTTCGCATGGTCGACCTCCATTCGCGAAAGTGGTTGGGTGGGCTTTGTCGAGGCCGCAATTTTCATTTTAGTGCTACTGGCCGGTCTGGTTTATCTGGTGCGTATTGGCGCGCTTGACTGGACGCCTGCGCGTTCACGTCGTGAACACATCAACCCGGAAAACAGTATCTCTAATCGTCAGCAGTAACAGCGAGGCAATAAGATGGATTATACGCTCACCCGCATAGATCCTAACGGTGAGAATGACCGTTACCCCCTGCAAAAACAGGAGATCGTAACCGACCCCCTGGAGCAAGAAGTCAATAAAAGCGTGTACATGGGCAAACTCGAACATGCCATGCACGATATGGTCAACTGGGGTCGTAAGAACTCCATCTGGCCTTACAACTTTGGCCTTTCTTGCTGCTACGTTGAAATGGTGACGTCATTCACTGCGGTGCATGACGTTGCGCGTTTTGGGGCAGAGGTACTGCGTGCTTCCCCACGTCAGGCTGACCTGATGGTGGTAGCCGGTACCTGCTTTACCAAGATGGCACCTGTTATTCAGCGTCTTTATGACCAGATGCTGGAGCCAAAATGGGTTATCTCCATGGGCGCATGTGCTAACTCTGGCGGTATGTACGACATCTATTCCGTCGTACAGGGCGTAGATAAATTTATCCCAGTGGATGTGTATATCCCGGGTTGTCCGCCTCGTCCGGAAGCCTACATGCAGGCGCTGATGCTGCTGCAGGAGTCTATCGGTAAAGAACGTCGCCCACTGTCGTGGGTCGTTGGCGATCAGGGTGTGTATCGCGCGAACATGCAGTCTGAGCGCGAGCGTAAACGTGGTGAACGTATTGCCGTCACCAATCTGCGTACGCCTGACGAAATTTAATTTGCGCCTGTAGGCCTGGAGAACACCTTCGCATATCACTACTCAAATAGCGCGAAGCCAGGCTCAACAGTCACCACGGACCATTTGCAATGGTGAACAATATGACCGACTTAACCGCGCAAGAAGCCGCCTGGCAGACCCGGGATCATCTGGATGACCCAGTCATTGGCGAACTGCGCAACCGTTTTGGGCCGGATGCCTTTACTGTTCAGGCTACCCGCACCGGGGTACCCGTTGTTTGGGTGAAGCGTGAACAATTGCTGGAAGTTGTCGATTTCCTCAAGAAATTGCCAAAACCGTACGTCATGCTGTTTGACTTACACGGCATGGATGAACGTCTCAGAACGCACCGCCAGGGTCTCCCTGCTGCGGATTTTTCCGTTTTCTACCACCTGATCTCAATAGACCGTAATACGGATATCATGCTCAAGGTGGCATTGTCTGAAAACGACATGCATCTGCCGACGATCACCAAACTTTTCCCGAACGCCAACTGGTACGAGCGTGAAACCTGGGAAATGTTCGGCATGACCTTTGACGGCCACCCGCACCTGACGCGCATCATGATGCCGCAGACCTGGACCGGCCACCCGCTGCGTAAAGACTACCCGGCACGTGCTACCGAATTCGATCCGTTTGAGCTGACCAAAGCCAAGCAGGATCTGGAGATGGAAGCGCTGACCTTCAAACCGGAAGACTGGGGCATGAAGCGCGGTACCGACAACGAGGACTTCATGTTCCTCAACCTCGGTCCAAACCACCCGTCTGCGCACGGTGCATTCCGTATTATTCTTCAGCTCGACGGTGAAGAGATTGTCGACTGCGTGCCTGACATCGGTTACCACCACCGTGGTGCTGAGAAGATGGGCGAGCGTCAGTCCTGGCACAGCTACATTCCGTATACCGACCGTATCGAGTACCTCGGCGGCTGCGTCAACGAAATGCCATACGTGCTGGCCGTTGAGAAACTGGCGGGTATTGTTACGCCGGATCGCGTTAACGTGATTCGCGTCATGCTGTCAGAACTGTTCCGTATCAACAGCCACCTGCTGTACATCTCCACGTTCATTCAGGACGTCGGCGCGATGACCCCGGTCTTCTTCGCCTTTACCGACCGTCAGAAAATCTACGATCTGGTAGAAGCCATTACCGGTTTCCGTATGCACCCAGCCTGGTTCCGTATCGGCGGTGTGGCACACGATCTGCCGCGCGGCTGGGACCGTCTGCTGCGTGAGTTCCTCGACTGGATGCCGAAACGTCTGGCGTCTTACGAGAAAGCCGCGCTGCGCAACACCATCCTGAAAGGCCGTTCCCAGGGCGTTGCTGCCTACGGCGCGAAAGAGGCGCTGGAGTGGGGGACGACAGGGGCAGGTCTGCGTGCGACCGGTATTGATTTCGACGTGCGTAAAGCCCGTCCTTACTCTGGCTACGAGAACTTCGACTTTGAAGTCCCGGTGGGCGGCGGCGTGTCCGACTGCTACACCCGCGTGATGCTGAAAGTGGAAGAGCTGCGCCAGAGTCTGCGCATCCTTGAGCAGTGCCTCAACAACATGCCGGAAGGCCCGTTCAAGGCGGATCACCCGCTGACGACGCCGCCGCCGAAAGAGCGCACGCTGCAACATATCGAAACCCTGATCACCCACTTCCTGCAGGTTTCCTGGGGTCCGGTCATGCCGGCGCAAGAATCCTTCCAGATGATTGAAGCGACCAAGGGTATTAACAGTTACTACCTGACCAGTGACGGCAGCACCATGAGCTACCGTACCCGCGTGCGTACGCCGAGCTTTGCGCACCTGCAGCAGATCCCGTCCGCCATCCGCGGCAGTCTGGTCTCCGACCTGATTGTGTATCTGGGTAGTATCGATTTTGTTATGTCAGATGTGGACCGCTAATTATGCACGAGAATCAACAACCACAAACCGAGGCTTTTGAGCTGAGTGAAGCAGAACGTGCCGCCATTGAGCACGAGATGCACCACTACGAAGACCCGCGTGCGGCGTCCATTGAAGCGCTGAAAATCGTACAGAAACAGCGTGGTTGGGTGCCGGATGGGGCGATCTATGCGATCGCGAAAGTGCTGGGTATTCCGGCAAGTGACGTAGAAGGCGTAGCCACGTTCTACAGCCAGATCTTCCGTCAGCCGGTAGGCCGCCATGTGATCCGCTACTGTGACAGCGTGGTCTGCCACATCACCGGTTATCAGGGCATTCAGGCTGCGATTGAGAAGAAGCTCAATATCAAGCCGGGCCAGACCACGTTCGATGGTCGCTTTACTCTGCTGCCAACCTGCTGCCTGGGTAACTGCGACAAGGGGCCGACCATGATGATTGATGAGGACACTCACAGTCATCTGACGCCGGAAGCGATTCCTGACCTGCTGGAGCAGTACAAATGAAAACTGTAATTCGTACTGCTGAGACGCATCCGCTGACCTGGCGTCTGCGTGATGACAAACAGCCGGTATGGCTCGACGAATATCAGAGCAAAAACGGCTATGCCGGTGCGCGTAAAGCCCTTGGCGGCATGGCGCCGGACGACATCGTTAACGCGGTAAAAGAGTCTGGACTGAAAGGCCGCGGCGGCGCGGGCTTCTCCACCGGTCTGAAGTGGAGCCTGATGCCAAAAGACGAATCCATGAACATCCGTTACCTGCTGTGTAACGCCGATGAAATGGAGCCGGGCACCTATAAAGACCGCCTGCTGATGGAGCAGCTACCGCACCTGCTGGTGGAAGGCATGCTGATCTCCGCGTTTGCGCTGAAAGCGTACCGTGGTTACATCTTCCTGCGCGGTGAGTACATCGAAGCAGCGGAAAACCTGCGTCGCGCGATTGCCGAAGCCACCGAAGCGGGCCTGCTGGGCAAAAACATCCTGGGTACCGGGTTTGACTTCGAACTGTTCGTGCACACCGGTGCCGGGCGTTACATCTGCGGTGAAGAGACTGCGCTGATTAACTCCCTGGAAGGCCGCCGCGCGAACCCGCGTTCCAAGCCACCGTTCCCGGCCAGCTCCGGCGTGTGGGGGAAACCGACCTGCGTAAACAACGTCGAAACCCTGTGTAACGTTCCGGCTATCCTCGCGAACGGCGTGGAGTGGTATCAGGGTATCTCCTCAAGCAAAGATGCCGGTACCAAGCTGATGGGCTTCTCCGGTCGCGTGAAAAATCCTGGCGTCTGGGAACTGCCGTTCGGTACTACCGCGCGCGAAATTCTTGAAGACTACGCCGGCGGCATGCGCGATGGCCTGAAATTTAAAGCCTGGCAGCCGGGTGGGGCAGGGACAGACTTCCTGACCGAAGCCCACCTTGACCTGCCGATGGAATTCGAAAGCATTGGTAAAGCAGGCAGCCGTCTGGGTACGGCGCTGGCGATGGCCGTCGACCACGAGATCGGCATGGTCTCGCTGGTGCGTAACCTGGAAGAGTTCTTCGCCCGTGAGTCCTGCGGCTGGTGTACACCGTGCCGTGATGGTCTGCCGTGGAGCGTGAAGATCCTGCGTGCAATCGAACGTGGCGAAGGCCAGCCTGGCGATATCGAAACACTTGAGCAACTGTGTCGATTCTTAGGCCCGGGTAAAACCTTCTGTGCCCACGCACCGGGTGCCGTCGAACCTCTGCAGAGCGCGATCAAATATTTCCGCGACGAGTTCGAAGCAGGCATCAAGCAGCCGTTCAGCAATACCCATGCGATCAATGGGATTCAGCCGAACCTGCTTAAAGCGCGCTGGTAACGACAAGAATTTTGATTAACGCTCGGTTTCGACCGAGCCAACTGGAAGCATGCTAATGGCTACGATTCATGTAGACGGCAAAGAATACGAAGTCAACGGGGCGGACAACCTGCTGGAAGCTTGTCTGTCTCTTGGCCTCGATATTCCGTACTTTTGCTGGCATCCGGCGCTGGGCAGCGTCGGTGCTTGCCGCCAGTGTGCGGTGAAGCAATATCAAAACGCGGAAGACACGCGTGGTCGCCTGGTGATGTCCTGTATGACGCCAGCCACCGAAGGCACCTTTATTTCGATTGATGACGAAGAAGCCAAACAGTTCCGCGAAAGCGTGGTGGAGTGGTTGATGACCAACCATCCGCACGACTGTCCGGTTTGTGAAGAGGGCGGTAACTGCCACCTTCAGGATATGACCGTGATGACCGGTCACAGCTTCCGTCGCTATCGCTTTACCAAGCGTACCCACCGTAACCAGGATCTGGGGCCGTTCATCTCTCACGAAATGAACCGCTGCATCGCCTGCTATCGCTGCGTGCGTTACTACAAAGACTATGCAGACGGTCAGGATCTGGGCGTGTATGGCGCGCATGACAACGTCTACTTCGGTCGTCCGGAAGACGGCGTGCTGGAGAGCGAATTCTCCGGTAACCTGGTAGAAATCTGCCCGACCGGCGTCTTCACGGATAAAACTCACTCCGAGCGTTACAACCGTAAATGGGACATGCAGTTTGCGCCAAGCATCTGCCAGCAGTGTTCCCTCGGCTGTAACACCAGCCCGGGTGAGCGCTACGGCGAACTGCGTCGTATCGAAAACCGCTACAACGGTACCGTTAACCACTACTTCCTGTGCGACCGCGGTCGTTTCGGCTATGGCTATGTGAACCTGAAAGACCGTCCGCGTCAGCCGGTTCAGCGCCGTGGCGACGATTTCATTACCCTGAATGCAGAACAGGCGATGCAGGGCGCGGCAGATATTCTGCGCCAGTCGAAGAAAGTGATCGGTATCGGCTCCCCGCGTGCCAGCATCGAAAGCAACTTCGCGCTGCGCGAGCTGGTCGGGGCGGAAAACTTCTATACCGGCATCGCCCAGGGCGAGCAGGAACGTCTGCAGCTGGTACTGAAAGTGCTGCGTGAAGGCGGTATCCATACCCCTGCGCTGCGCGAAATCGAATCCTATGATGCGGTCCTGGTGCTGGGTGAAGACCTGACCCAGACCGGCGCCCGCGCAGCTCTGGCGGTCCGTCAGGCGGTGAAGGGTAAAGCACGTGAAATGGCAGCGGCGCAAAAAGTGGCTGACTGGCAGATTGCGGCGATCCTGAACATCGGTCAGCGCGCGAAGCATCCTCTGTTTGTGACCAACGTCGACAATACCCGTCTGGACGATATCGCGGCGTGGACCTACTGCGCACCGGTTGAAGATCAGGCGCGTCTTGGCTTTGCGATTGCCCACGCGCTGGACAACAACTCACCGGCCGTTGAGCTGGATCGCGACCTGCAAAACAAGGTTGACGTGATTGTTCAGGCCCTGGCCGGTGCGAAGAAACCGCTGATTATTTCCGGTACCAACGCCGGTAGCGCAGAGATCATTCAGGCCGCAGCCAACGTGGCCAAAGCCCTGAAAGGCCGCGGTGCTGACGTCGGTGTGACCATGATTGCCCGTGCGGTGAACAGCATTGGTCTGGGCATGATTGGCGGCGGCTCGCTGGAAGCTGCGTTAAGCGAACTGGAATCCGGTGCCGCTGACGCCGTGGTGGTGCTGGAAAACGACCTGCATCGTCATGCTTCTGCCGCTCGCGTTGACGCCGCGCTCTCCAAAGCGCCGCTGGTGATGGTGATTGACCATCAGCGCACCGCGATTATGGACAAAGCGCACCTGGTGCTCTCTGCGGCAAGCTTCGCAGAAAGCGACGGTACCGTTATCAACAACGAAGGCCGCGCGCAGCGTTTCTTCCAGGTTTATGACCCGTCTTACTACGACAGCAACACCGTGATGCTGGAAAGCTGGCGCTGGCTGCACTCCCTGCACAGCACCGTGCAGAGCCGTGAAGTGGATTGGACGCAGCTCGACCACGTTATCGACGCGGTGGTGGAAAAACTGCCTCAGCTGGCAGGCATTAAAGATGCCGCGCCTGAAGCGAGCTTCCGCATTCGCGGCCAGAAACTGGCGCGTGAACCGCACCGTTACAGTGGCCGTACCGCAATGCGCGCCAATATCAGCGTGCACGAACCGCGCCAGCCGCAGGATAAAGACACCATGTTCGCCTTCTCCATGGAAGGGAACAACCAGCCGTCTGCGCCGCGTTCGCAAATCCCGTTCGCATGGGCACCGGGCTGGAACTCCCCGCAGGCATGGAACAAGTTCCAGGCTGAAGTGGGCGGCTCCCTGCGCCACGGCGATCCGGGCGTGCGTCTGATTGAAGCTTCCGAAACCGGTCTGGACTTCTTCACCACCGTACCGGCGAGCTTCCAGGCGCAGGACGGTAGCTGGCGTATTGCGCCGTACTACCACCTGTTCGGTAGCGACGAGCTGTCCCAGCGTTCACCGGTCTTCCAGACCCGTATGCCGCAGCCGTACATCAAGCTTAACCCGGCGGATGCCGCGAAGCTTGGCGTTAACGCGGGTGCGAACATCGCCTTTAGCTATGACGGCCAGACCATCAGCCTGCCGCTGATTATTTCTGAAAGTCTGACAGCAGGGCAGGTCGGTCTGCCGATGGGTATGCCTGGCATCGCGCCGGTTCTGGCGGGTGCGCGTCTTGATAATCTGCAGGAGGCAAAAGCATGAGTTGGTTAACGCCGGATCTTATCGACATCCTGCTGAGCATTCTGAAAGCGATTGTTATCCTGCTGGTGGTGGTCACCTGCGGCGCGTTCATGAGCTTTGGTGAACGTCGTCTGCTCGGTCTGTTCCAGAACCGTTACGGACCGAACCGCGTGGGCTGGGGTGGTTCACTCCAGCTGGTCGCGGATATGATCAAGATGTTCTTTAAAGAGGACTGGATCCCGCGCTTCTCGGATCGCGTGATCTTTACTCTGGCACCGATGATCGCCTTCACCTCGCTGCTGCTGGCGTTTGCTATCGTGCCGGTCAGCCCGACCTGGGTGGTCGCTGACCTGAACATCGGCATTCTGTTCTTCCTGATGATGGCAGGCCTCGCGGTTTACGCGGTCCTGTTCGCAGGCTGGTCCAGTAACAACAAATACTCGCTGCTGGGTGCGATGCGTGCTTCCGCGCAGACCCTGAGCTACGAAGTGTTCCTGGGTCTCTCCCTGATGGGCGTAGTGGCGCAGGCCGGTTCATTCAACATGACCGACATCGTCAACAATCAGGCCGACATCTGGAACGTTATTCCGCAGTTCTTTGGGTTTATTACCTTTGCCATCGCGGGCGTGGCAGTGTGTCACCGTCACCCGTTTGACCAGCCAGAAGCCGAACAGGAACTGGCCGACGGTTACCACATCGAATATTCCGGTATGAAATTCGGTCTGTTCTTCGTGGGCGAGTACATCGGTATTGTCACCATTTCCGCGTTGATGGTAACGCTGTTCTTTGGTGGCTGGCATGGCCCGTTCTTACCGCCGTTCATCTGGTTCGCGCTGAAAACCGCGTTCTTCATGATGATGTTCATTTTGATTCGCGCAGCGTTACCGCGTCCGCGTTATGACCAGGTAATGTCCTTCGGCTGGAAAGTGTGCCTGCCGCTGACGCTCGTCAACTTGTTGGTAACGGCCGCTGTCATTCTCTGGCAGCAGCCATAAGGGGCAATAGACCATGACCTTAAAAGAATTACTGGTAGGCTTCGGTACCCAGGTACGCAGTATCTGGATGATCGGCCTGCATGCGTTTGCCAAACGCGAAACCCGGATGTACCCGGAAGAGCCGGTATATCTGCCGCCGCGCTACCGTGGCCGTATCGTGCTGACGCGCGACCCGGACGGTTCCGAGCGCTGCGTTGCCTGTAACCTGTGTGCGGTAGCGTGCCCGGTCGGCTGTATCTCTCTGCAGAAAGCCGAGACGGTAGACGGCCGCTGGTACCCTGAGTTCTTCCGCATCAACTTCTCACGCTGCATCTTCTGCGGTCTGTGTGAAGAAGCGTGCCCAACCACGGCGATTCAGCTGACTCCAGACTTCGAGCTGGGTGAGTACAAGCGTCAGGACCTGGTGTACGAGAAAGAGGATCTGCTGATTTCCGGTCCGGGCAAATACCCGGAATATAACTTCTACCGGATGGCGGGTATGGCAATCGACGGCAAAGATAAGGGCGAAGCAGAGAACGAAGCTAAGCCTATCGACGTCAAGAGCCTGTTACCGTAAGGAGAGGGCAATGGAATTCGCTTTTTATATCTGTGGCCTTATCGCCATCCTGGCTACGCTGCGAGTGATCACGCACACCAATCCGGTGCATGCGCTGCTGTACTTAATCATCTCGCTGCTGGCCATTTCCGGGGTGTTCTTCGCACTGGGCGCGCACTTCGCCGGTGCGCTGGAAATCATCGTCTACGCCGGGGCCATCATGGTGCTGTTCGTGTTCGTAGTGATGATGCTGAACCTGGGCGGCTCTGAAATTGAGCAGGAACGTCAGTGGTTAAAACCGCAGGTGTGGATCGGCCCGGCAATTTTGTCGGCCATCATGCTGGTGGTGATCGTTTACGCCATTCTGGGTGTTAACGATCAGGGCATCGACGGCACGCCGATTGGCGCGAAAGAGGTGGGTATCACGCTCTTTGGCCCATACGTTCTGGCAGTGGAACTGGCCTCAATGCTGCTGCTGGCAGGTCTGGTTGTGGCTTTCCACGTTGGCCGCGAAGAGCGTGCTGGCGAGGTGCTGAGCAACCGCACTGACGACCGCGCGAAAAGAAAAACGGAGGAGCGCGCATGATCCCCTTAACACATGGACTGATCCTCGCTGCGATTTTATTCGTTCTGGGTCTGACCGGTCTGGTTATCCGCCGCAATCTGCTGTTTATGCTGATCGGGCTGGAAATCATGATTAACGCCTCCGCGCTGGCCTTCGTGGTCGCCGGAAGCTACTGGGGCCAGACCGATGGTCAGGTGATGTACATTCTCGCCATCAGCCTCGCGGCTGCCGAAGCGAGTATTGGCCTGGCGCTGTTGCTGCAGCTCCATCGTCGCCGCCAGAATCTGAACATCGATTCAGTAAGTGAGTTGCGTGGATGAACATGCTTGCCTTAACCATTATTTTTCCGCTGATTGGCTTCGTGCTGCTGGCGTTTTCTCGCGGCCGCTGGTCTGAGAATCTGTCTGCAACCGTCGGCATGGGCTCTGTTGGCCTGGCCGCGCTGGTGACAGCGTATGCGGGTATCGACTTCTTTAACAACGGGCGTCAGCCTTTCAGCGTGCCGCTGTGGACCTGGATGTCAGTCGGTGATTTCAACATCGGTTTCAACCTGGTGCTGGATGGTCTCTCCCTGACCATGCTCTCCGTGGTCACCGGCGTCGGCTTCCTGATCCACATGTTCGCCTCCTGGTATATGCGCGGTGAAGAGGGTTACTCCCGCTTCTTCGCCTACACCAACCTGTTTATCGCCAGCATGGTGGTTCTGGTCCTGGCCGATAACCTGCTGCTGATGTATCTGGGCTGGGAAGGCGTGGGTCTGTGTTCTTACCTGCTGATCGGTTTCTACTATGCCGATCCGAAGAATGGCGCAGCGGCCATGAAAGCGTTCGTCGTGACCCGCGTGGGTGACGTCTTCCTCGCTTTCGCGCTGTTCATTCTTTACAACGAACTGGGCACGCTGAACTTCCGCGAAATGGTGGAACTGGCGCCAGCGCACTTCGCCGCAGGCAATAACATGCTGTGGTGGGCAACGCTGATGCTGCTGGGTGGTGCCGTGGGTAAATCCGCACAGCTGCCGTTGCAGACATGGCTGGCCGACGCGATGGCGGGTCCTACCCCTGTCTCCGCGCTGATCCACGCTGCGACCATGGTCACCGCCGGTGTCTACCTGATTGCGCGTACCCATGGCCTGTTCCTGATGACCCCGGAAATTCTGCATCTGGTGGGTATCGTCGGTGCGGTCACGCTGGTGCTGGCAGGCTTTGCCGCGCTGGTGCAGACCGACATCAAGCGCGTTCTCGCGTACTCAACCATGAGCCAGATTGGTTACATGTTCCTCGCGCTGGGCGTTCAGGCGTGGGACGCGGCCATTTTCCACCTGATGACGCACGCGTTCTTTAAAGCGCTGCTGTTCCTCTCATCCGGTTCGGTGATTCTGGCCTGCCATCACGAGCAGAACATCTTCAAAATGGGCGGACTGCGTAAGTCTATCCCGCTGGTCTATGTCTGCTTCCTGGTGGGCGGCGCGGCGCTGGCGGCACTGCCGCTGATCACCGCGGGCTTCTTCAGTAAGGACGAAATCCTTGCGGGTGCCATGGCGAATGGTCATATCAATCTGATGGTTGCGGGTCTGGTCGGTGCATTCATGACCTCCCTGTATACCTTCCGTATGATTTTCATCGTATTCCACGGTAAAGAACAAATTCATGCTCACGCAGGGAAGGGGATTACCCATCACCTGCCGCTGATTGTGCTGCTGGTACTGTCCACCTTCGTTGGCGCGATGATTGTGCCTCCGCTGCAGGGCGTACTGCCAGACACCACCGAGCTTGAGCACGGTCGCGTTCTGACGCTTGAAATCACCTCCGGTGTGGTCGCTATCGCGGGCATCCTGATCGCAGCATGGCTGTGGCTGGGCAAACGTACGCTGGTCACTGCCGTGGCCAACAGTGCGCCGGGCCGCCTGCTGGGCACCTGGTGGTACAACGCGTGGGGCTTCGACTGGCTGTACGACATGATCTTCGTTAAGCCGTTCCTGGGCATCGCGTGGCTGCTGAAGCGCGACCCGCTGAACAGCCTGATGAATATCCCGGCGATCCTTTCCCGCTTTGCAGGCAAAGGCCTGCTGTACAGCGAGAACGGTTACCTGCGCTGGTATGTGGCGTCCATGAGCATCGGTGCGGTTGTCGTGCTGGCGCTGCTGATGGTGTTGCGTTGATCGTTAAGTGAATTTTATTCGAATTCGTTGAAAATCAGGCCCCTGCTGGGGGCCTTAAAAAGGAATGTAAATCGCCATGTTACTACCCTGGCTAATATTAATTCCCTTCATCGGCGGCTTCCTGTGCTGGCAGACTGAACGCTTTGGCGTGAAGATGCCGCGCTGGATCGCGCTGATCACCATGGGATTGACGCTCGCGCTTGGCCTGCAACTGTGGTTGCAGGGCGGTTACTCACTGACCCAGTCTGCGGGTATTCCGCAGTGGCAGTCTGAGTTCATCCTGCCGTGGATCCCACGTTTCGGCATTACGATCCACCTGGCGATTGACGGTCTCTCACTGCTGATGGTGGTGCTGACCGGTCTGCTCGGCGTTCTGGCGGTACTCTGCTCCTGGCGTGAAATCGAAAAATACCAGGGCTTCTTCCACCTGAACCTGATGTGGATCCTGGGCGGCGTAATCGGCGTGTTCCTTGCCATCGACATGTTCCTGTTCTTCTTCTTCTGGGAGATGATGCTGGTGCCGATGTACTTCCTGATCGCGCTGTGGGGCCACAAGGCGTCCGACGGTAAAACGCGTATCACGGCGGCAACCAAGTTCTTCATCTATACCCAGGCGAGTGGTCTGGTGATGTTGATTGCCATTCTGGCGCTGGTGTTTGTTCACCACAACGCGACCGGCACCTGGACCTTCAACTACGAAGACCTGCTGAAGACCCCAATGTCGCACGGCGTGGAATATCTGCTGATGCTGGGCTTCTTCATCGCGTTCGCGGTGAAAATGCCGGTGGTTCCGCTGCACGGCTGGCTGCCAGACGCGCACTCTCAGGCACCAACGGCGGGTTCCGTTGACCTGGCGGGCATCTTGCTGAAAACGGCGGCCTACGGTCTGCTGCGTTTCGCTCTGCCGCTGTTCCCGAACGCCTCCGCAGAATTCGCACCGATTGCCATGTGGCTGGGTGTGATCGGTATCTTCTACGGTGCCTGGATGGCCTTCACCCAGTACGACATCAAGCGTCTGATTGCTTATACCTCCGTTTCCCACATGGGCTTCGTGCTGATTGCTATCTACACCGGCAGCCAGCTGGCGTACCAGGGGGCGGTGATCCAGATGATTGCGCACGGTCTGTCCGCAGCCGGTCTCTTCATCCTGTGTGGCCAGCTGTATGAACGTCTGCACACTCGCGACATGCGTATGATGGGCGGCCTGTGGAGCAAAATTAAGTGGCTGCCAGCGCTCTCCATGTTCTTCGCGGTGGCGACTCTGGGGATGCCGGGCACCGGTAACTTCGTCGGCGAATTTATGATTCTGTTCGGCAGCTTCAAAGTGGTACCGGTGATTACCGTGATCTCCACCTTTGGTCTGGTGTTCGCTTCCGTCTACTCGCTGGCGATGCTGCACCGCGCTTACTTCGGTAAAGCGAAGAGCGAAATTGCTGCACAAGAACTGCCGGGGATGTCGCTGCGTGAGCTGTTCATCATCCTGCTGCTGGTCGTACTGCTGGTGCTGCTGGGCTTCTTCCCGCAGCCGATTCTGGATACCTCGCACAGCGCGATGGGCAATATCCAGCAGTGGTTTGTTAATTCTGTTTCTACTACAAGGCCGTAATTCGCCATGACAATAACTCCACAACAACTGATCGCGCTGCTACCGCTGCTGATCGTCGGATTGACGGTGGTGGTTGTGATGCTCTCCATTGCGTGGCGACGCAATCACTTCCTGAATGCCACGCTGTCGGTCATCGGCCTGAACGCCGCGTTAGTCTCTCTCTGGTTTGTTGGCCAGGGTGGGGCGATGGACGTCACCCCGCTGATGCGCGTTGACGGTTACGCCATGCTGTATACCGGTCTGGTGCTGCTGGCGAGCCTGGCAACCTGTACCTTTGCGTACCCGTGGCTCGAAGGCTACAACGACAACAAAGAAGAGTTTTACCTGCTGGTTCTGATTGCCGCGCTGGGCGGCATTCTGCTGGCGAATGCGAACCACCTGGCCGCGCTGTTCCTCGGCATTGAGCTGATCTCTCTGCCTCTGTTCGGTCTGATTGGTTACGCCTTCCGCCAGAAGCGCTCCCTGGAAGCAAGCATCAAGTACACCATCCTGTCTGCGGCGGCGTCCTCGTTCCTGCTGTTTGGTATTGCGCTGGTGTACGCACAGTCCGGTAACCTCTCCTTTATGGCGCTCGGCAAGAGCCTCGGTGACGGCATGCTGCATGAGCCGCTGCTGCTGGCGGGTCTGGGCATGATGATTGTTGGCCTTGGCTTCAAACTCTCTCTGGTGCCGTTCCACCTGTGGACGCCAGACGTTTACCAGGGCGCGCCAGCGCCGGTGTCGACCTTCCTGGCGACGGCGAGCAAAATCGCCATCTTCGGGGTGGTTATGCGTCTGTTCCTGTACGCACCGGTGGGTGACAGCGAAGCGGTTCGCGTAGTGCTGGGCATTATTGCGTTCGTCTCCATCATCTTCGGTAACCTGATGGCGCTGAGCCAGACCAACATCAAACGTCTGCTGGGCTACTCGTCTATCTCTCATCTGGGCTACCTGATGGTGGCGCTGATTGCGCTGCAGAGCGGTGAGATGTCAATGGAAGCCGTGGGCGTCTATCTGGCCGGTTACCTGTTCAGCAGCCTCGGCGCCTTCGGCGTGGTGAGCCTGATGTCCAGCCCGTACCGTGGTCCGGATGCCGATTCACTGTTCTCCTACCGTGGTCTGTTCTGGCACCGTCCGATCCTGTCCGCGGTGATGACGGTGATGATGCTCTCTCTGGCAGGTATTCCGATGACGCTCGGCTTTATCGGTAAGTTCTACGTGCTGGCCGTCGGTGTGCAGGCGCACCTGTGGTGGCTGACTGCGGGCGTGGTGATCGGCTCCGCGATTGGTCTCTACTACTACCTGCGCGTGGCCGTGAGCCTGTACCTGAGCGCGCCTCAGCAGCTCAACCGTGATGCCCCAACCAACTGGCAGTACAGCGCTGGCGGTATTGTGGTTCTCATCTCCGCGCTGCTGGTGCTGATCTTCGGTATCTATCCGCAGCCGCTGATTGATATCGTGCAGCGCGCGATGCCATTAATGTAAAAACAAAAAACCCGCCTCGGCGGGTTTTTTTATGGTTTTCTCCCTCTCCCTGTGGGAGAGGGCCGGGGTGAGGGCACCAGCCCGCACCATGCTTAAGCCAGCTGTTTGCGGCTAATCAACGGCCCGTCAATCTTCTTCATCGAGCGGTCCAGCACTTCCTCAATCACTGACGACAGCTCGTTCAGCTCAAACTTCGCGACGTAGCCATCCGCTTTCACCTTACGAATATGGTCTTCGTTGGCGTTGCCGGAAAGGGAAGAGTGGATCACGACCGGAATATCTTTCAATACCGGATCGGTTTTGATTTTGCGCGTCAGCGTAAAACCGTCCATCTCCGGCATTTCGAGGTCGGTCAACACCAGCGCGATCTTATCGGTGATGGGAACACCCTCAGCCTGCGCCTGTGCGGCCAGAACCCCAATTTTCTCCCACGCCTCTTTGCCGGTGATATGCAGCTGCGCCGGGATCTCCATCGCCTGCAGACCTTTCTCCAGCATTGAGCGCGCCACTTTGGAGTCTTCCGCGACGATGGCGACCGCACCCGGCTTGATATGGAATTTGGTGGTTTTCAGATTGGTGGCGTGCAGATCGTGGTTGGCCGGGGTGATGTCGTACAGGATCTGCTCAACGTCCAGCACCATCGCCAGATCGTTGGTATCGCTCTTCTCGTCAAGACACGCAATGCTGGTGATGTAGCGACCGCTGACGGCAGTTTCCGCCGCGTGCACCTGCTTCCAGTCCAGGCGCATGATGTTCTCAACCGACTCCACGGCAAACGCCTGCACGCTGCGCGCGTATTCGGTGATCAGCAGGATATTCAGCCCGGTGGTGGGCTTACAGCCCGCCACGGCGGCCAGGTCGATCACCGGGATCACCTGATCGCGAATATTCACCATTCCCATCAGCGGTGATTTCATCCCGGCGGGTTTCGTGAACTCCGGCATCGGCACAATTTCACGCAGCTTAAAGACGTTAATGCCAAACAGCTCAGATTTATTTTCGTTAAGAGAGGTGCCAAGACGGAACAGCAACAGTTCAAAACGGTTCGACAGGGTCAGATTCGCCCTGTCATCAATATCTTTCTGGAAATTATCCATTCTACCCTCGAGAGAAATGCTGACCTTTTAATCGTTATCGGCATCCTGAGGGAAAAATGAAGGACTAAACGCTGACCTGAGCGAAATCTTCGGCCAGCTCACATTCCGGGAACAGCGCGCGACACTCTGCCAGCAGCTTTTCACAGCCCCGCGCGTCGTAGCGCGAGCTGACGTGGGTGACGATAAGCCTCCCTACACCCGCATCACGGGCCAACTGCGCCGCCTGACGCGTGGAGCTGTGGCCCCGGCTGTTGGCTTTCTCTTCCATCGCCGTTTCGAGGGTCGCTTCATGCACCATTACGTCCACGCCCTGGGCCAGCGTGAGCGCCGCCCGGCACGGGGCCGTGTCGCCAAAAATTGCCAGCTTCTTGCCGGGCTGCGGTGCGGCGAGATAATCCTGACCGTTAATGACGCGCCCGTCCTCCATCGTGACGGTCTCACCGTGCTTCAGGCGCTGGAACAGCGGTCCGGGTTTTACGCCATCGGCCATCAGCGCGGCGGCGTCCAGCGCGCCGGGTTTGTCATGCGCGTCAATGCGATAGCCATAGCACTCGACAGGGTGATTGAGCGGCTGAGCGCTCACCTTATAATCGCCGTCATCGAAAATCAGGCCTTCGCTAATCTCAACGACCTCCAGCGGATAATCCGTCCACGACCCGCTCAGGCGCAGTGTGGTTTCAACAAACTCACGAATACCCGCAGGCCCATAAATCGTCAGCGGGTTGGCGTTACCGGCCATCGAGCGGCTGCACAGCAGGCCGGGAAGGCCAAACAGATGGTCGCCATGCAGATGGGTGATAAAAATTTTATCCAGCTTGCCGGGGTGATAAGCGGTGTGTAACAGCTGATGCTGCGTCCCTTCACCACAGTCAAACAGCCACAGCCCGCCGCGGGTGGGGTGTTTAAGATCCAGCAATATCGCCGTCACATTTCGTGAGCGGGTTGGTACGCCCGCGGACGTACCCAGAAAAATCAGTTCCATAACGCAATCAGCCCTTTGCCGAACGGGGAGGGGTTTAGTATAACGTGATGAACCCCAGGAAGGAGACTGACATGATCCAGTGGCAAGATTTACACCATAGTGACCTCACCGTTCATTCACTTTACGCCCTGCTGAAACTGCGCTGCGAAGTGTTCGTGGTTGAACAGACCTGCCCGTATCAGGACATCGACGGCGACGATCTCGTCGGCGAGAACCGCCATATCCTCGGCTGGCGGAATAACGAGCTGGTGGCGTATGCGAGGATTCTGAAAAGCGAAGACGATTCTGAGCCTGTCGTCATTGGCCGCGTCATCATCAGCGGCAAAGCTCGCGGTGAAAAACTGGGCTATCAACTGATGGATAAAACGCTGGAGGCATGCCAGAAACAGTGGCCGAACAAGGCGTTATACCTGGGCGCGCAGGCGCACCTGCAGTCCTTCTACGGCCACTTTGGTTTCGTGCCGGTCACCGAGGTGTACGATGAAGACGGCATTCCCCACATCGGCATGGCGCGGGAAGCGAAGCAGGCGTAATGGCGAGTCGTTGGCTATAGTTAGCGGACTGGTGTACTAACATGGAGAAAAATATGTCATTTCAATCCTGGGATACCCGTATCGACGACGACCTGGCCTTACTGAGCGAAACGCTGGAAGAGGTGTTACGTTCCTCGGGCGACCCTGCCGATCAGAAATATATTGAGCTAAAAGCCCGCGCCGAGCAGGCGCTGCATGAAGTGAAAAACCGCGTCAGCCATGCGTCTGATACCTACTACTACCGCGCCAAAAAAGCGGTGTACCGTGCCGATGATTACGTGCATGAAAAACCGTGGCAGGGTATTGGAGTCGGTGCTGCCGTCGGGCTGGTACTGGGGCTGCTCTTAGCCCGTCGTTAAGCCGCTTAACCACTCCCTATACGTGGGTACTGCTATTTATTGCCAGTACCCCGTATAATACGAGGTTTTAACAGGGAGAGGTTCGCGTGAATTCGATTTTCCTCGCGCTGGAGCAATTGCGTACCCAGCTTTCGCAAGCGTTACCCGCAACACCCGGCATATGTCATTTCGACGTCTCTTTCCCGTTAAACGACGCTTTCGACCCTCTCGCCTGGCTTGGGGCGCAGCAGTGCTATCCGCAGTTTTACTGGCAGCAGCGTAACGGCGATGAAGAACTGGCTGCGCTGGGGGCGGTGATCCCCTTTTCCTCTCTGGCGTTAGCCACGCAGTTTTTGCGCGAGCAAAACGCGGCAGGTGATACCCGTATCTGTGGCCTGAACGCTTTTACTCCGGAGCAGGGCAGCCTCTTTTTACCGCGACTACTCTGGCGACGCACCGCCGGCACCGCTACGCTGCGTCTGCAGCTGTGGAGTGATTATTCACTTCAGGAAGATGCCCTCGCCGCGCGGGATTTTTTACAGCAACTCCGTCCTGCGAGATCTATCCGTCCGCTATCCGTTCAGGTTGAGCACGAAACCCATCAGCCGCAACAGGCCGAATGGCTGACGCTTATCCGCAGAGCGACAGAGACCATCGCGCGCGGTGATTTTGAAAAGGTGGTTCTCGCCCGGGCAACCGATATTCAGTTTACACAGCGCGTTAACCCTGTCGCGCTGATGGCGGCCAGCCGCGCCCTGAATTTACATTGCTACCATTTCTGCATGATTTTCGACGCCAGCAACGCGTTTCTTGGCTCGACCCCCGAGCGTCTCTGGCGGCGGCGCGGCACGCTGCTGCGTACAGAAGCGCTGGCGGGCACCGTCGCCAGCCATGCCGATGATGGCCAGGCGCAGCGTCTCGGCGAGTGGCTGCTGAACGACGATAAAAACCAGCGCGAAAATATGCTGGTCGTGGAAGATATTTGCCAGCGTCTTCAGCACTACACGCAGACGCTTGAGGTACTGCCCCCCCAGGTGGTGCGCCTGCGTAAAGTGCAGCATTTGCGCCGCTGTATCTGGACCGAACTCAAACAGGCCGACGACGAGCAGTGCCTGCATATGCTACAGCCGACGGCGGCCGTTGCCGGTTTGCCGCGACAGCCTGCGCGCGAATTTATTCAGAAGGTTGAGCCCTTTAACCGCGAGTGGTACGCCGGTTCTGCCGGGTATTTATCGCCTGACCAGAGTGAATTTTGCGTGGCGTTGCGCTCCGCCCGCGTCCAGGATGACTCCCTGCGGCTCTACGCCGGGGCCGGCATTGTCAGCGGGTCTGACCCGGAACAGGAGTGGCAGGAGATCGAAAACAAAGCGGCCGGATTGCGCTCTCTGCTCCTTAGGGATTAATACTGATTCGCGCAATCCCGATTCATATCAAAATTCCAATTTTTTCTATTATTTATACTGTGTCGCATTCTTGATACCGGACAATCTCATGTCAGTAAGTTCTTTTAACCGACGCTGGGCGGCGGTGATCCTTGAAGCCCTGACGCGCCACGGCGTCAGGCACGTGTGTATTGCACCGGGTTCTCGCTCAACGCCGCTGACGCTGGCGGCCGCCGAAAACCGGGCGTTGATTCACCACACCCACTTTGATGAGCGTGGCCTCGGGCATCTCGCGCTGGGTCTGGCAAAGGTCAGCAAAGAACCCGTGGCGGTGATTGTTACTTCCGGTACTGCCGTGGCGAACCTCTATCCGGCTATGATTGAAGCCGGGTTAACCGGTGAAAAGCTGATTCTGCTGACGGCCGATCGTCCCCCTGAGCTTATCGACTGCGGCGCCAATCAGGCCATCCGTCAGCCGGGACTCTTTTCTTCGCATCCTTCGCAGACGATTTCGCTGCCCCGTCCCACCCAGGATATTCCGGCAAGCTGGCTGGTCTCCACCGTCGATCATGCCATGGAGACGCTGCGCAGCGGGGCGCTGCATATTAACTGCCCGTTTGCCGAGCCGCTGTACGGCGAGCTGGACGATACGGGTCTTGACTGGCAGCAGACCCTCGGCGACTGGTGGCAGAGTGAGAAACCGTGGCTGCGCGAGCAGACGCACCTTGAGAGCGCGAAACAGCGCGACTGGTTCTTCTGGCGGCAGAAGCGCGGCGTGGTTATCGCCGGGCGCATGAGCGCCGCCGAAGGCAAGCTGGTCGCCGAGTGGGCGCAAACCCTGGGCTGGCCGCTAATAGGCGACGTGCTTTCCCAGACCGGGCAGCCGCTGCCGTGCGCGGATCTCTGGCTGGGTAATGCCAAAGCGGTCACCGAGCTGTCGCAGGCGCAGATTGTGGTCCAGCTTGGATCGAGTTTAACCGGTAAACGGTTACTGCAGTGGCAGGCCACCTGCACACCGGACGAGTACTGGCTGGTGGACGCGCTGGAAGGGCGTCTTGACCCGGCGCACCATCGCGGTCGTCGTCTGGTCAGCCGTATCGACGCCTGGCTGGCGCTCCATCCGGCTGAAAAACGCAAACCCTGGGCGGTTACCCTTCCGGACCTGTCGCGGCAGGCGTGGGAACTGACCCATGCGCGCTGTGAAGCGTTCAGCGAGGCCGGGCTGGCGCACCGTATTCGCCAGTACCTGCCCGAGCAGGGGCAGCTGTTTGTCGGCAACAGCCTGGTCGTGCGGCTGATAGACGCCTTTTCGCAGCTGCCAGCAGGTTACCCGGTGTACAGCAACCGTGGCGCCAGCGGCATCGACGGGCTGATCTCCACGGCGGCGGGCGTGCAGCGCGCCAGCGCGAAATCGACGCTGGCCATCGTGGGGGATCTCTCCGCGCTCTACGATCTCAACGCGCTGGCGCTGCTGCGTCAGGTGTCAGCCCCGTTCGTGCTGATTGTGGTCAACAACAACGGCGGGCAGATTTTCTCCCTGCTGCCTACGCCGCAGAGCGAGCGCGAGCGCTTCTATCTGATGCCGCAGAACGTGCAGTTCGAACACGCCGCGGCGATGTTTAGCCTGAAATATCATCGCCCGGAAAGCTGGGAACAGCTGGGTGCCGCGCTCGGTACAGCCTGGAAACAGCCCGGCGCGACGCTGATTGAGCTGGTGGTGAACGAGGCTGACGGTGCGCAGACCCTGCAAAGCCTGCTAGCGCAGGTGAGCCAGCTGTGATCCTCTCGGGCGTGCAGCAGGCCGGAAAACCAGGCTATCCCTGGCTGGTCTTTTTGCACGGTTTTTCCGGCGATTGCCGCGAGTGGCAGGGTATTGGGGAGCGACTCCGTGACTACCCCCGGCTGTATCTGGATCTGCCGGGTCATGGTGGATCCCGGCACCTGGGCGTCGAGGGCTTCGACGAGATGAGCGCGTTGCTCACCCGAACTCTGATTAGTTACAACATACTGAAATTCTGGCTCGTCGGGTACTCCCTCGGCGGCCGCATTGCGATGTTCCATGCCTGCCAGCAGCCAAAGGGGCTGTTGGGCCTGACGGTAGAAGGGGGACATCCGGGCCTGCAGGATGTCGATGCGCGACAGGCGCGGCTGGCATCCGACCGCCGCTGGGCAGCACGTTTTCGCAACGAACCGCTGGATAAGGTGTTCGCTGACTGGTACCAACAGCCCGTGTTTGCCTCCCTGACGGACGTCCAGCGCGACGCGCTGATCACCCTGCGCAGCCAGAACCGCGGCGCGGCGCTGGCGATGATGCTCGAGGCGACATCGCTGGCCGTGCAGCCCGACCTGCGTGCTGCCCTGAGCGCGCGCCATTTCTCTTTTGATTATCTCTATGGCGAACGTGATGAGAAGTTTGCGGCCCTTGCCGCGGAGCTGAACGCTGTTCGCCATGCAATTCCCAACGCCGGACACAACGCCCACCGGGAAAACCCCGATGCGGTTGCGGCAAGTCTGGCTCAGATACTGCGTCTTCGAATAAAGGACACTCTATGATCTACCCTGATGAACACATGCTTTACGCTCCGGTTGAATGGCAGGACTGCTCCGAAGGCTACACCGACATTCGTTACCACAAATCCACCGACGGCATTGCCAAAATCACCATCAACCGCCCGCAGGTGCGTAACGCCTTCCGTCCGCTGACCGTGAAAGAGATGATTCAGGCCCTGGCGGATGCGCGCTACGACGACAACATCGGCGTGATTGTCCTGACCGGCGAAGGCGAGAAAGCGTTCTGCTCCGGTGGCGATCAGAAAGTGCGCGGTGACTACGGCGGATACCAGGACGACGCGGGTACGCATCACCTGAACGTCCTCGATTTCCAGCGTCAGATCCGCACCTGTCCAAAACCGGTGGTGGCGATGGTGGCGGGCTACTCTATCGGCGGTGGCCACGTGCTGCACATGATGTGCGACCTGACCATTGCCGCCGAGAACGCCATCTTTGGCCAGACGGGCCCGAAAGTGGGATCTTTCGATGGCGGCTGGGGGGCCTCCTACATGGCGCGCATCGTCGGTCAGAAAAAAGCCCGCGAAATCTGGTTCCTGTGCCGTCAGTACAACGCGCAGGAAGCGCTGGATATGGGCCTGGTGAACACCGTGGTGCCGCTTGCCGATCTCGAAAAAGAGACCGTGCGCTGGTGCCGTGAAATGCTGCAAAACAGCCCGATGGCGCTGCGCTGCCTGAAAGCGGCACTCAACGCCGACTGTGACGGTCAGGCGGGTCTGCAGGAGCTGGCGGGCAACGCCACCATGCTGTTCTACATGACCGAAGAGGGTCAGGAAGGGCGCAACGCGTTTAACGAAAAACGCCAGCCAGACTTCAGCAAATACAAACGGAATCCGTAATGCGTCGCGCGCAGGTTTACCGCTGGCAGATACCGATGGACGCGGGCGTGGTGCTGCGTGAACGGCGGTTAAAAACCCGTGACGGCTTCTTTGTGCATCTGCAGCAGGGCGAGCGGGAAGGCTGGGGCGAGATTTCGCCTCTGCCGGGGTTTAGCCTCGAGTCGCTGGATGACGCGCGGGCGGCCTTGCTGGCGTGGGCGGACGCGTGGCGCGAGGGTGCAAATCCGGCGCTGCCGGAGGTGCCTTCCGCGGCCTTTGGTATCAGCTGCGCGCTGGCGGAGCTGGACGGCAGCCTGCCGGAAGCGGGGAATTACCGCGCGGCGCCGCTCTGCACGGGCGATCCGGACGAGCTGTTCGCGCTGCTCTCCGCCATGCCGGGCGAGAAGGTCGCGAAAATCAAAGTCGGGCTGTATGAAGCGGTGCGTGACGGCATGGTCGCCAACCTGCTGCTGGAGGCGATCCCCGATCTGCATCTGCGTCTGGACGCCAACCGCGCCTGGACGCCGCTCAAGGCGCAGCAGTTTGCAAAGTACGTCAACCCGGCCTACCGCAGCCGCATTGCCTTCCTGGAAGAGCCGTGCAAAACCCGCGAGGATTCGCGCGCGTTTGCCCGCGAAACGGGGATTGCCATCGCCTGGGATGAAAGCCTGCGCGAGGCCGATTTTGAATTTGCTGCAGAGCCCGGCGTCAGCGCGGTAGTGATTAAACCGACGCTGACCGGCAGCCTGGCGAAAGTGCGCGAGCAGGTCGCGGCGGCGCACGCCTTAGGGCTGACGGCGGTGATCAGCTCGTCGATTGAGTCCAGCCTTGGGCTAACCCAGCTGGCGCGCGTGGCCGCCTGGCTAACGCCGGATACGGTTCCTGGCCTCGACACGCTGAACCTGATGCAGGCTCAGCTTCTCCGCCCGTGGCCGGACAGCGCGCTGCCGTGCCTGGGCTCCGAGGCGCTGGAGCCGTTGCGATGAGTTTTACCGACTGGCCGTGGCGACACTGGTGCGCGCTGTTTGCCGATAAACCGGCCCTGAGGCTGAATGACGAGGTGCTCAGCTGGCAACAGCTGTGCGCGCGCATCGACAGCCTTGCGGCGGGCTTTCACCGGCAGGGCGTGGAGGAGGGCTGCGGCGTGCTGCTGCAGGCCCATAATCATCCGCAAACCCTGCTGGCGTGGCTGGCGCTGCTCCAGTGCGGGGCGCGTATTCTTCCCGTTAATCCGCAGCTACCGCGCCCGCTACTGGACGTGCTGCTCCCGCAGATGACGCTGCGCTTTGCGCTGGTGCTGGACGGCAGCTACGACGCTCTTCCTGCCCTGTGCATGCGCGAGACAGCCGATGCGTATTGCGCTGCGTGGCAACCGGCGCGGCTGGCCTCCATGACGCTGACCTCCGGCTCCACCGGGCTGCCGAAAGCGGCGGTCCATACCTGCGAGGCCCACCTTGCCAGCGCGCGCGGCGTTTTGGCGCTGATGCCCTACGGTGAAGACGACGACTGGCTGCTTTCGCTGCCGCTGTTTCACGTTTCCGGCCAGGGGATCTTATGGCGCTGGCTGCAGGCTGGCGCGCGGTTAACCGTACGCGAGAAACAGCCTCTGGAGCAGGCGCTGTGCGGCTGCACCCACGCCTCACTGGTGCCAACCCAGCTCTGGCGCTTGCTGAATGCCCACCAGCCTGTCGCACTGAAAGCGGTGCTGCTGGGTGGGGCGGCCATCCCTGTTGAATTGACCGAACAGGCGCGAGAGCAGGATATACGCACCTTCTGCGGCTACGGTCTGACCGAGTTCGCCTCTACCGTCTGTGCGAAAGAGGCGGACGGCGAGCCGGACGTGGGCTGTGCGCTGCCGGGCAGAGAGGTGCAGGTCGTTAACGGTGAAGTCTGGATCAGGGCGCAAAGCATGGCCTCTGGCTACTGGCGGGATGGCGAACTGATTCCGCTGACCAACGCGCAGGGATGGTTCGCCACACGCGATCGCGGCGAATGGCATGACGGCCGTCTGACGATCCTTGGCCGCATGGACAACCTCTTTTTTAGCGGCGGAGAAGGGATCCAGCCGGAATCGCTGGAGCGCGTTATCGCCACGCACCCGCAGGTTAACCAGGTGTTTGTCGTTCCGCTGGACGACGCTGAATTCGGGCAACGCCCGGTGGCGGTCGTGGAGTGCGAGCCGGGAACGGATATCACCTGCTTACCCAACTGGGTCAGGGACAAGGTGGCGCGTTTTGAGCAACCCGTCCGCTGGCTGCTGCTGCCGACTGAACTCAAAAATGGCGGCATTAAAGTTTCGCGCCGCGCGCTGCAGGAGTGGGTTAACGCAACGCTGAAGGGATAATAGCCGTTTCAAATAGTTACAATCTACTGACCGGCCGCACGCAGAGTGCTTGATCCCCGGAAGACCCAGGTTAAAATCTCGCGGTTTTGGGACTTCTCTATAAAAATTGTGCGGGATCACGACAATGAAAAAAGTGGCATTACTGGGCTTCGGCCTGATGGTTGTATCTGCGGCGGCGAACGCCATTAGCATTAACGGCTCGGCGGGTCAGGATTATACCCACCTGGGCTTCGGCATGGGTACCGAGACATCCGGTCTGGCGATGACCGGCGGCTGGACGCATAACGATGACGACGGCGACGCGGCAAGCCTCGGCCTGGGCCTCAACATTCCTCTGGGCCCGTTCCTGGCGACCGTCGGCGGTAAAGGTATCTATACCAACCCAAATGACGGTGACGAAGGATATGCGGCGGCAGTGGGCGGCGGTCTGCAGTGGAAAATTGGCGACAGCTTTGGCCTGTTTGGTGAGTACTACTACTCTCCAGACTCCCTCTCAAGCGGTATCGACAGCTATGAAGAGGCCAACGCTGGCGCACGCTGGACCATCATGCGTCCAATCACCATCGAAGCAGGCTATCGCTATCTGAACCTGGCCGGCAAAGACGGTAACCGCGATAACGCGCTGGCCGACGGCCCGTACGTGGGCGTCAGCGCAGGCTTCTAATCTCTCCGGCGCGGCATGCTGTCGCGCCAGTTTCTCTCTGCTCCACCCCGCGTTTGCGCTATAGTGTTTTGACCAAATAAGCGGGAGAACACAATGATTAACGTGGAGATGTTATCCACCGGCGACGAAGTGCTGCATGGACAAATTATTGATACCAATGCTGCCTGGCTGGCCGATCTTTTCTTTGAGCAAGGATTACCGTTAACGCGCCGCAATACGGTGGGCGACAATCTTGAGTCACTGGTCGCAGTTCTGCGCGAGCGCAGTGAACAGTGCGACGTGCTGATTGTGAACGGCGGGCTCGGTCCCACCAGTGACGATCTCAGTGCCCTGGCCGCCGCGACCGCAAAAGGCGAAGGGCTGGTGCTGCATGAGGCGTGGCTCTCGCAGATGGCGCGTTTTTTCTCTGAACGTGGCCGCGTCATGGCCCCCAGCAACCGCAAACAGGCTGAAATTCCCGCCAGTGCTGAACTGGTCGATAACCCGGTCGGTACCGCGTGTGGGTTTGCCATGCAACTTAACCGCTGCCTGATGTTCTTCACACCGGGCGTGCCGTCAGAATTTAAAGTGATGGTCGAGCAGCAGATCCTGCCGCGCCTTCGCGATCGTTTTACCCTGCCGGAACCGCCGCTGTGCCTGCGTCTGACCACCTTTGGCCGCTCGGAAAGCGATCTGGCCCAGAGCCTCGATCACCTTCCGCTGCCGCCGGGCGTGTCCATGGGCTATCGCTCCTCCATGCCGATCATTGAACTTAAGCTGACAGGCCCGGCCGAACAGAAAGAGGCGATGCTGGCGTTGTGGCCCGAGGTGCAGCGCGTGGCGGGCGAAAGCCTGATCTTTGAAGGTACGGAAGGGTTGCCCGCGCAGATTGCGAAGCAGCTGCAGGCGCGTCAGCTGAGCGTGACCTTAAGCGAGCAGTTCACCGGTGGCCTGCTGGCACTTCAGTTGTCGCGCGTCAACGCGCCGCTGCTGGCGAGCGAAGTGGTGCCGTTCCAGCAGGAGACCCTGGCGCAGACCGCCCGCTGGGCGTCCGAGAGAAGGGTGAAGCATTTTGCCGGTCTGGCACTGTTTGTCGGCGGGCTGGATGAAGAACATCTCAACTTCGCGCTGGCGACGCCCGAGGGCACCCACGCCCTGCGGGTAAAAATGAGCATTACCCGCCACAGCCTGGCGGTGCGTCAGGAGGTGTGCGCTATGATGGCGCTGAACATGCTGCGCCGCTGGCTGAATGGCAAAGAGGTGGCCAGCGAGCACGGCTGGATTAACGTGGTTGAGTCTCTGTTCGTGGAGTAACGCCTGTGCCGGGGCCTTTCGCCCCGGCCATGTTCACCCGAGCGCCTTTGCCAGCAGCGTAATCGGATGCTCGCAGCGCTTGCTGGTGGACATCTCAATCTGCCACTTGCAGGTTTCGCAGTCCGTCACCACGATATCCGCGCCGCTCTCCTCAATTTGACGGAACAGCGGAGCGCCGATCGCCTGCGACGTTTCGTAGTTTTCACGCTTAAAGCCGTAGGTTCCCGCAATCCCGCAGCAGCGCGAGTCCAGCACCGTCAGCTCCAGCCCCGGGATTAACCGCAGCAGCTCCAGCGTATAGAGCGACCAGCCCATCTTCTCCATATGACACGGCGTGTGGTACACCACTTTCAGCGGCAATTTCCCCAGCGGCAACGTCTGCCCGCTGTCCAGCTTGCGCCACAGGAAGCGCGTTGCCAGCTCGATGTGCTCTCGCAGGCCGGTGTTGTCCACGTCCAGCAGATGCGGATACTCATCGCGCAGGGTGAAGGTACAGGTGGACGAGGTCGCCAGCACCGGTATGCCTTTGTCGACGATGGCTTCACGCAGGAAGGTGACATTGCTTTGAGCCTGCCTGCGCGCTTTATCGGTAAACCCGTTAGCAATCAGCGGCACGCCGCAGCACTTCTCCTTGCTAAGCAGCTGTACGCCGGTTCCCATGGCGTTCAGCACTTTCAGCAGATCTTTACCCAGCTGCGGATGGTTGTAATTCACATAGCAGCCGTGGAAAAAGGCCACCTGCTCGGCGTACTGCGCCTGCTCCGCCGCCACGGATTTATACCAGCGGCGGAAGGTGCCGTGAGAATATTTCGGCAGGCTGCGGTGATGGTCTATTTTCAGCGTGGCATCCAGCAGCTGGCGCACCGGTTTGAGAGAGGTCGCGGCATTCACCAGCGGGGCAAACGGCGTAGAGACGCTGCCCATCAGATCGGTGTGGCTCAGAATCGCGTCCCGCAGCGACGGCTTTTGCGTACTGTAGCGCGCCCGGGCGCGCTGGATAATATCGCCGATTTTCACATCCGACGGGCAGGCGACTTCGCAGCGTTTGCAGTTGATGCAGTATTTCAGGGCTTCATCGTACAGCTTGCCGTCCTTCAGGCGCAGGCGCTCGCCGTCCGGCCCGGCCTGTTTAGGCCCGGGATAGCGTGGGTTCACGCCGCTGACCGGGCAGACGGTGGTACACACCGTGCATTTGATGCAGCTTTCAAAACGGGTGTCGTTCATTGTTCAGCCTCCGTGCGCTGGCTAATCTGCTCTGCCACATACAGCGCGGTGACGGCGCAGACGCCGCCACCGCATCCCTGGGCGATGGGATCGTATCCGCCCAGCAGCGAACCGATGGCAAAAAGAGTATTGATGGGCTTACCGGAAAGCTGCGGATGCAGGTGGTTATCGACAATCACGCCGAACTGCTGCCAGGGCTGCGGCGAGAAGAAATCACTCTGATACCAGTCCGCGCGGGAGGCTAGCTGGCGAACATCCAGCCCCATAATGGCTTCCCGAATGCCTTCCCGGCTGCTCAGCAGCCCGTTGCTGAAGAAACTGCCGCTTGCCAGCACCGTATAGCGGGCGCGAAGCGGAATATCCTCGTGGTTTCGCGTCCAGATTTCGCTTACCGCGCCGTCCACCAGGGTAATTTTCTTCACCTCATCCCCCGCCATCCACACGCCGCCCTGGGCAACAAACTGGCGCTGGAGCTGGGTGTGCAGGCGGATGCCGGGTACAGACGGGGGCAGCGTTGGCAGCAGGCCGAGCGAGCAGGGCAGACGATCCGAGAGCCAGCGCCAGAGCCGGTTGTCGCGTAAACCGAAGCAGGCGGGCATCAGCAGGGCGTCACAGTTGTCGCTAAGCGGCCTGAGGGCGTCATACAGCAGCGGCCATTTCTCTTCGTTATCCAGAAAACGGGCGATATTCACCGCGCGAAACTCGCTCGGGTTATCGCGCAGGACATCAAGCTCAGGCAGTTCTATCTCTGCCGTTTCGGCGTTAACGCCCTGGCGACAGAGCGACGCCGCCGCGAGATGGGGCTGGAAATCCAGAAAGCCGCTAATCCCTACCACCCGCACGCGTTCCGCGCGAATGGGGGCAACGGGCACCTCCTCCGGGCTGAGCCACGCGGAACGCAGGGTGCCGAGCGGCGTGACGCGCTGGTGATTGAGCCGGGCGCTGCCCTGCAGACGTGCGCCGCACTCCGCCAGCAGCGCTTCGGTCTCCAGCGCAAAGCGGTCAATATGCTGCGCGCCAATCAGGTGATACGGATGCTCGGGTGGCAGCTTATCGCGGTACGCTTCGTCCACCAGATCCAGCGAGCCCGACGAGAAGTGCAGGGCGCTCTGCCCCCGGGTGATAATCGCGCAGCGCAGCCCCTGCTTCGTGAGCTTAATGCCGCAGAGCAGGCCCGCCAGCCCGCCGCCGACAATCACGGTATCAAATTTCATCGTGTTGCTCCTTCTCAAGACCGCAAAGCCCCTGGTAGACCCAGCGGGTAAATTCACTTTCACGCAGGGCATCGCCCCAGGCGACAGGCTGAATACCTTTCCAGCGCTCGTTTAAAAACGCGCTGAGCTGATCGAGCGACTGGGTAGCGGTGGTGGTGTGAAAGCGCTGCAACAGCCCGGCGGCGCGACAGGCGCACAGCTCGCCCTGGCAGGTGCCCATTCCGACGCGGGTGCGGCGACGAAGATCGAGCAGGCTGGTGACCGTCAGGTTCTCCACCGCGTACTGCACCTCACCGGCGGTGACGGCTTCGCACTCGCACACGAGGCTGCGGCTTACTCGTCCTTCACCGAGCCACGGT
The DNA here is from genome assembly GCF_043972695.1 of Enterobacter quasiroggenkampii. Taxonomy (NCBI): domain Bacteria; kingdom Pseudomonadati; phylum Pseudomonadota; class Gammaproteobacteria; order Enterobacterales; family Enterobacteriaceae; genus Enterobacter; species Enterobacter quasiroggenkampii. The sequence continues at coordinate 3,839,064 of NZ_CP143745.1, read as the reverse complement.
GGCGTTCTGTCGCCGTGGCGGTACACCGCGGACCCGCGCAGCGGCGCAGGCAAAGAGATGATTTTTTGCAACGTTTTTTCGGTGGACTGCCGCGATCCCGGCAGCGGCTGTTCTGCCGTCACGCACGGCCTGGTATTCCCCAGCTTGCGGCAGACGGCATCGGTTGCCCACTCGGCCATCAGGCGATAGGTCATCAGCTTGCCGCCGGTGATGGTGATAAACCCGTCCATGCCGTCGCGCGTAGCGTGATCGAGCAGCACGATGCCCCGGCTGACGTTACGTCCGCTCGGATCGTTGTCGCTGGCGACCAGCGGACGCACGCCCGCGTAGGCGCGCAGAATGCGCGTCTGCGCCATCACCGGCGCCAGTTTTTCCCCTTCGCGCAGCAGGATATCCACCTCTTCAGCGGTGACGCGGTTGTAGTCAATTTCGCTGTAGTCCACGTGGGTTGAGGTCGTCCCGATTAACGAAATGGTATCTCCCGGCACGAGGATATCGGCGTCAGACGGTTTGCGGCAGCGGTTGATCACGTGGTTATTAATGCGGTGGTCGAGGATCAGCAGCGAGCCTTTCGCCGGGAACATGCGCACCGACAGGTCAGCGTATTCCGCAATCCGTTGCCCCCAGATCCCCGCCGCGTTGACCACCACGGTGGCATACAGCTCGCTGTGTTCATTGTATTGCGCATTAAAAAGCCGCACGCCGCAGATGCGATGGCCTTCGCGGATAAGGCCGGTCACTTCGTGCCCGGTGAGGATATGTGCGCCATGCTCCCTGGCGTCCAGCATGTTGGCGGCGGTCAGGCGGAACGGATCGACGGTGCCGTCAGGGACTTTCACCGCGCCGATAAGCGCCGGGTTAACCGACGGTTCCAGCCGCCGCGCCAGCGCCGGATCCATGGCTTCAGCCTGAATGCCCGCGGCGCCGCAGGCGGTAATAAAGGTGTCCTGAAAGGCGAGGTCATCTTCAGGAAGGGTAATAAAGAGGCCGTCGGTCGGTTCAATGCATTGTCGGGCGATACGCTTGAGGATCTGGTTTTCAGCAATACATTCGCGTGCGGATTCCGCGTCGGTGACCGCATACCGGGCGCCGCTGTGCAGCAGGCCGTGGTTACGCCCGGTTGCGCCCGTGGCGATATCATGGCGTTCCAGAAGCGTGACGCTTAAGCCGCGAAGGGCGCAATCGCGCGCGATCCCGGCGCCGGTTGCGCCACCACCAATGATTATCACATCGCTATAACGAGGATCGTGACTGGTCATTGTTTACCCTCTATGTTCGTTTTCTATCATTTAGCCATATTAATTTTGTGGTTTGTTTGATTTCGAACATAAACGCGCGGAATTCGAAAGTGAAACGTGATTTCATGCGCTTTTTTGCGCATTCCGTCATATTTCTGTAACAATCTGTGCGTTGATTCACAGTAACAATCACCGTGATTTCTTAACATCCCCGCCTCTGGAATTCAGGTGCGAGCCACCTGCTCATTCATTTCAAGGCCACGGAGGCTGTTATGCTCAGTATCTTCAAACCTGCGCCCCACAGGGCGCGTCTGCCAGAGGCAGAAATAGATCCGCTCTATCGCCGCCTGCGTTGGCAAATCTTCCTGGGGATCTTCTTCGGGTACGCGGCGTACTACCTTGTACGTAAAAACTTCGCGCTCGCCATGCCGTATCTGGTGGAGCAGGGCTTTTCTCGCGGCGATCTGGGGTTCGCGCTGTCGGGGATCTCTATCGCCTACGGTTTTTCCAAATTCATCATGGGCTCCGTGTCGGATCGCTCGAATCCGCGCGTGTTCCTGCCCGCCGGTCTGATCCTGGCGGCAGCGGTGATGCTGTTTATGGGCTTTGTGCCATGGGCAACCTCCAGCATTGCCATCATGTTCGTGCTGCTGTTCCTCTGCGGCTGGTTCCAGGGAATGGGGTGGCCGCCGTGCGGACGCACCATGGTGCACTGGTGGTCGCAGAAAGAGCGCGGCGGCATCGTGTCGGTGTGGAACTGCGCCCATAACGTGGGCGGCGGTATTCCGCCGCTGCTGTTCCTGCTGGGGATGGCTTGGTTCAACGACTGGCACGCGGCGCTCTACATGCCTGCCTTTGGCGCCATTCTGGTGGCGATTATTGCCTTCGCCCTGATGCGCGATACCCCGCAGTCCTGCGGCCTGCCGCCGATTGAAGAGTACAAAAACGACTATCCGGATGATTACAGCAAGGAGCATGAAGAAGAGCTGACCGCAAAACAGATCTTCATGAAGTACGTGCTGCCGAACAAGCTGCTGTGGTACATCGCGGTCGCGAACGTGTTTGTTTACCTGCTGCGCTACGGCATCCTCGACTGGTCGCCAACCTACCTGAAAGAGGTGAAGCACTTCGCGCTGGATAAATCCTCCTGGGCCTATTTCCTGTATGAATATGCCGGGATCCCGGGCACGCTGCTTTGCGGCTGGATGTCGGACAAAGTGTTTAAAGGTAACCGCGGTGCGACGGGCGTGTTCTTTATGACGCTGGTGACCATCGCGACGGTCGTTTACTGGCTTAACCCGCCGGGCAACCCATCAGTAGATATGGCCTGCATGATCGTCATCGGTTTCCTGATTTACGGTCCGGTGATGCTGATCGGTCTGCATGCCCTGGAGCTGGCGCCGAAAAAAGCGGCGGGCACGGCGGCGGGCTTTACCGGCCTGTTCGGCTACCTCGGCGGTTCGGTCGCGGCGAGCGCCATTGTGGGCTACACCGTTGACTTCTTCGGCTGGGACGGCGGCTTTATGGTGATGATCGGCGGTAGCGTGCTGGCGGTGCTGCTGCTGATTGTTGTGATGATCGGGGAAAAACGTCACCACGCTGAAGTGCTGGCACGTCGTCAATAAGGAGCTTTGCGATGAAATTAACTCAGTTAGCGACAGGCCTGCTGCTGGCGGGCCTGATGACCGGGTCCGCGCTGGCGGCGGATAAAATCGTTATTGCCCACCGCGGCGCGAGCGGCTATCTGCCGGAGCATACGCTGCCGGCGAAAGCGATGGCCTATGCGCAGGGTGCGGATTACCTGGAGCAGGATCTGGTGATGACGAAGGACGACCAGCTGGTCGTCCTGCACGATCACTATCTTGACCGCGTGACGGACGTGGCGGAGCGCTTCCCGGACCGCGCCCGCAAAGATGGCCGCTTCTACGCCATTGACTTCACGCTGGCGGAGATCCGCTCTCTGAAGTTTACCGAAGGCTTCGAGATTGAAAACGGCAAGAAGGTGCAGGTCTATCCGGGACGTTTCCCGATGGGCAAATCTGACTTCCGGATCCATACCTTCCAGGAAGAGATTGAGTTTGTTCAGGGGCTGAACCACTCAACCGGTAAAAACATCGGCATCTATCCGGAAATTAAAGCGCCGTGGTTCCACCATCAGGAAGGGAAGGACATTGCCGCGAAGACGCTGGAGGTGCTGAAACAGTACGGCTACACCAGCAAGAAGGACAAGGTCTACCTGCAGTGTTTTGATGCCGCCGAGCTGAAGCGCATCAAAACCGAGCTGGAGCCGAAGATGGGCATGAACCTCAACCTGGTGCAGCTGATTGCCTACACTGACTGGAATGAAACCCAGGAGAAGCAGCCGGACGGGACGTGGGTGAACTACAACTACGACTGGATGTTTAAGCCGGGCGCGATGAAGCAGATTGCGCAGTACGCCGACGGCATTGGGCCTGATTACCATATGCTGGTGGCGGAAGGCTCAACGCCGGGCCACGTGAAGCTGACGGCGATGGTGAAAGAGGCGCATGCCAGCAAGATGCAGGTGCATCCGTACACCGTGCGTGCAGACCAGCTTCCGCCGTATGCCACGGATGTGAATCAGCTTTATGAGGTGTTGTATAAGCAGGCGGGCGTGGACGGACTGTTCACGGATTTCCCGGATAAAGCGGTGAGCTTTTTGAAGGATTAACGCTGAAATTGCCGGGTGGCGGCTGCGCCTTACCCGGCCTACGAACTGCGGTTTTGTAGGTCGGGTAAGCAAAGCGCCACCCGACACATTCACATCTCGATTTCGATATCGCCTTTTGCCCGGCAGCAGCAGGGCAAAATTTCCCCTTCATTGATAAAGGCCAGCGGTTCGGTCAGCCAGTCCACCTGGCCGGCGACCAGACGGCAGCGGCACGAGCCGCAATAGCCTTCACGACACTGGTACTCGACCTCCACCTGATGCGCTTCAAGCGCCACCAGCAGGGAAGGGTGCTCTTCCTGGCACAGCACTTCTGTACCCGAAAGGCTCAGCGTGACGCGCGTCATCAGAGCTGGAAGTCGCTCAGGTCGTCGGTGTTGACTTCAGAATCAATCTGACCGACCAGATAAGAACTCACTTCCACTTCCTGCGGCGCGACCTGCACGTTATCGGACACCAGCCAGGTGTTGATCCACGGGATAGGGTTAGAGCGCGTCTGGAACGGCAGGTCGAGACCGACAGCCTGCATGCGGATGTTGGTGATGTACTCCACGTACTGGCACAGGATGTCTTTGTTCAGGCCAATCATGGAGCCGTCACGGAACAGGTAGTCTGCCCACTCTTTCTCCTGCTGGGCCGCCAGCACGAACAGGTCGTAGCACTCCTGCTTGCACTCTTCGGCGATTGCCGCCATCTCAGGATCGTCCGTGCCGCTGCGCAGCAGGTTCAGCATGTGCTGGGTACCGGTCAGGTGCAGGGCTTCATCACGGGCAATCAGACGGATGATCTTGGCGTTGCCTTCCATCAGCTTGCGCTCGGCAAAGGCGAAGGAGCAGGCGAAGCTCACGTAGAAGCGGATCGCTTCCAGCGCGTTGACGCTCATCAGGCACAGGTACAGCTGCTTTTTCAGCGCACGCAGGTTTACGGTGATGGTTTTGCCATCCACGTGGTGGGTGCCTTCACCCAGCAGATGCCAGTAGCTGGTCATCTCGATCAGCTCGTCGTAGTAATGAGCAATGCCTTCCGCGCGCTTCTGGATCTGTTCGTTGGTGACGATATCGTCAAACACCACCGCCGGATCGTTCACGATGTTGCGGATAATGTGGGTATAAGAGCGGGAGTGGATCGTCTCGGAGAACGCCCAGGTTTCCACCCAAGTTTCCAGCTCTGGAATCGAGATCAGCGGCAGCAGCGCCACGTTCGGGCTACGGCCCTGAATGGAGTCCAGCAGCGTCTGGTACTTCAGGTTGCTGATGAAGATATGTTTTTCGTGATCCGGCAGAGACTGGTAGTCAATACGGTCGCGGGAGACGTCCACTTCTTCCGGACGCCAGAAGAAGGAGAGTTGCTTTTCAATCAGCTTTTCGAAGATGTCATATTTTTGCTGATCGTAGCGTGCCACGTTGACCGGCTGGCCGAAGAACATCGGCTCTTTGAGCTGGTCGTTTTTCGTCTGTGAAAAGGTGGTATATGCCATTGCGGTGAGTCCTGTTGAGATTTTATTGCCCGGCGGCACTGCGTTTGCCGGGCCTACAAAACCGTAGGCCGGGTAAGCGTAGCGCCACCCGGCGAAGTGCTTAGATCTTACATGCGCCGCTTTCGCAGCCATCGTCCTGAATTGACGGAACCAGGTCGTCCTGCGCGTCTTCTGCACCATCACGGGTGTTGTGATAGTACAGGGTTTTCACGCCAAATTTGTAGGCGGTGAGCAGGTCTTTCAGCAGTTGCTGCATCGGAACCTTGCCGGACGGGAAGCGCGTCGGGTCATAGTTGGTATTGGCAGAGATCGACTGGTCGATAAACTTCTGCATGATACCCACCAGCTGCAGGTAGCCGTCGTTGTTTGGCATTTCCCACAGCAGCTCGTAGTTGTCACCCAGCGTCTCGTAATCCGGCACCACCTGACGCAGCACGCCGTCTTTCGAGGCTTTGATGCTGACGTGGCCGCGCGGTGGCTCAATGCCGTTGGTGGCGTTAGAGATCTGCGAAGAGGTCTCAGACGGCATCAGGGCAGACAGCGTAGAGTTACGCAGGCCGTGCGTTTTAATGGACTCGCGCAGGCCTTCCCAGTCGAGATGCAGCGGCTCGCTGACGATCGCATCCAGGTCTTTCTTGTAGGTGTCGATCGGCAGAATGCCTTTCGCGTAGGTGGTTTCGTTGAACCACGGGCACGCGCCTTGCTCTTTCGCCAGCTCGTTGGACGCTTTCATCAGGTAGTACTGAATGGCTTCAAACGTCTGGTGCGTCAGGTTGTTAGCGCTGCCGTCGGAGTAACGCTTGCCGTTTTTCGCCAGCCAGTAGGCGAAGTTGATCACGCCGATACCCAGGGTACGACGGCCCATCGCACCGCGTTTCGCTGCCGGGATTGGGTAATCCTGGTAGTCCAGCAGAGCGTCAAGGGCACGAACTGCCAGCACGGCCAGCTCTTCCAGCTCGTCCAGGCTCTTAATTGCGCCCAGGTTAAATGCGGACAGCGTACACAGCGCAATTTCACCGTTTTCGTCGTTCACATCTTCCAGCGGTTTGGTCGGCAGGGCGATCTCCAGGCACAGGTTAGACTGGCGCACTGGCGCAACGACCGGATCAAACGGGCTGTGGGTGTTGCAGTGGTCAACGTTCTGGATGTAGATACGGCCGGTAGAGGCACGTTCCTGCATCATCAGGGAGAACAGCTCAACTGCCTTCACGCGCTGCTTGCGGATGCTGTCGTCTTTTTCGTATTTGGTGTAAAGACGCTCGAACTCGTCCTGATCGGCGAAGAACGCGTCGTACAGGCCCGGGACGTCGGACGGGCTGAACAGGGTAATGTCTTCGCCCTTCAGCAGACGGGTGTACATCAGCTTGTTGATCTGCACGCCGTAGTCCATGTGACGCACGCGGTTGCCTTCGACACCACGGTTGTTTTTCAGAACCAGCAGGCTTTCCACTTCCAGGTGCCACATTGGGTAGAACAGGGTCGCAGCACCGCCGCGTACGCCGCCCTGAGAGCAGGATTTTACTGCCGTCTGGAAGTGCTTATAGAACGGGATACAGCCGGTGTGGAACGCTTCACCGCCGCGAATCGGGCTGCCCAGCGCACGGATGCGGCCGGCGTTGATGCCGATACCGGCGCGCTGGGAAACGTATTTCACAATGGCGCTGGAGGTGGCGTTGATGGAGTCCAGGCTGTCACCACACTCGATCAGCACGCAGGAGCTGAACTGACGGGTAGGGGTGCGCACGCCAGACATGATTGGCGTGGGCAGAGAAATCTTGAACGTCGATACCGCATCGTAGAAACGCTTCACGTAATCCAGACGGGTATCACGCGGGTAGTTTGAGAACAGGCAGGCGGCCACCAGAATGTAGAGGAACTGGGCGCTTTCGTAGATCTCACCGGTTACACGGTTCTGAACCAGGTATTTGCCTTCGAGCTGCTTCACCGCCGCGTAGGAGAAGTTCATGTCGCGCCAGTGATCGATAAACCCGTTCATCTGCTCGAACTCTTCTTCCGTATAGTCTTCCAGCAGATGCGTGTCGTATTTGCCCAGCTCAACCATTTTCACCACGTGATCGTAAAGCTTCGGCGGCTCAAACTGGCCGTAGGCTTTTTTACGCAGGTGGAAAATCGCCAGACGTGCAGCCAGGTACTGATAATCCGGTGCTTCGCGGGAGATCAGGTCCGCCGCCGCTTTGATGATGGTTTCGTGGATATCAGACGTTTTGATGCCGTCGTAGAACTGAATATGAGAACGCAGTTCAACCTGGGAGATAGATACGTTGTTCAGTCCTTCTGCTGCCCAGTCGAGAACTCGATGGATTTTGTCCAGATTGATACGCTCGGTAGTACCGTCGCGCTTTGTCACCAGCAGACTCTGATTCATGTGGGTTTTACCTGTCCGTGAAATAAAAAATATCCCCCGCTTATCCACAGAACCGTCTTGTGACTAACTCTGTGGATAAATACTACATATAGGGGGTTTGCGATAAGAAAAACGCTATATGGTGAGTATTCTAGTATCGAATCTTTTCAGCACAAGGGTTGATTTTGACGTTAAATTGAGGTTGTGAAAGGGTAAAAAAGGCTAAGTCCTCGTACCGTAAGGCCTGGAAGACATGTCAATAATTAAGAAAAAAAAATCAAAATTTGATCGAGTGCTGATTTCTTCAACGGGAGGTCAGAATTGCGCAACATGATGTCGCGCAATCTTTATAAGAATAACGAATGACGTTAGTCGTTTTTGGCGGTTGTGTGCAACATATAGTTAACATCAACGCCCGGTGCGAGTTTGAATTTATTGGTCAGCGGATTGTAGTGCAGGCCGGTGATGTGCTGCTCCTTGAGCCACGTCTGGTCAACCCAGCTTAACAGCTCCGCCGGCTTGATGAATTTCTTCACGTCGTGCGTGCCTTTCGGCACCATGCGCAGCACATACTCCGCGCCGACGACGGCCATCAACCAGGCTTTAGCATTGCGGTTGAGGGTTGAGAAGAAGACCTGGCCGCCCGGTTTCACCAGTTTTGCACAGGCGTGCACTACGGACTGTGGATCGGGAACGTGCTCCAGCATCTCCATGCAGGTCACCACATCGTACTGATGGGCATGTTTTGCCGCGTGTTCTTCCACGGTTTCCTGCACGTAGTCTACCTGTATGCCAGACTCCAGCGCGTGAAGACGGGCAACCTGCAGCGGTTCAAAACCCATATCCAGGCCCGTGACGTTCGCCCCTTCGCGCGCCATGCTTTCCGCCAGGATACCGCCGCCGCAGCCGACATCGAGCACTTTTTTACCGAACAGACCGCCAGAACGCTCCGCGATATAGCCCAGACGCAGCGGGTTAATACGGTGCAGCGGTTTGAACTCACCTTCGAGATCCCACCAGCGGGACGCCACCGCTTCAAATTTGGCAATCTCTTCGTGGTCAACGTTGTGAGCCACCGGGGATTTTTCGGCATTCATGGGCGCTTTTACTCCTTATTTAGCAAGACGAATGAGTATATCAGGCAATCCCTGTGAATAAAGCGTATAGGTTTACCTCAATCACCTCGGCTGTGTTATAATTTGCGACCTTTGAATCCGGGATACAGTAGAGGGATAGCGGTTAGATGAGCGACCTTGCGAGAGAAATTACACCGGTTAACATCGAGGAAGAGCTGAAGAGCTCCTATCTGGACTATGCGATGTCGGTCATTGTTGGCCGTGCGCTGCCGGACGTCCGCGATGGCCTGAAGCCGGTACACCGTCGCGTACTATACGCCATGAACGTATTGGGCAATGACTGGAATAAAGCCTATAAAAAATCTGCCCGCGTCGTCGGTGACGTCATCGGTAAATATCACCCGCATGGTGATACCGCCGTTTATGACACCATCGTTCGTATGGCGCAGCCATTCTCCTTGCGCTACATGCTGGTAGATGGCCAGGGTAACTTTGGTTCAGTCGACGGCGACTCCGCTGCAGCGATGCGTTATACGGAAATCCGTATGTCGAAAATCGCTCATGAGCTGATGGCCGACCTGGAAAAAGAGACCGTTGATTTCGTCGATAACTACGACGGCACCGAGCGCATCCCAGATGTGATGCCCACCAAGATCCCGAACCTGTTAGTGAACGGTTCGTCCGGCATCGCGGTCGGTATGGCAACCAACATTCCGCCGCACAATATCACCGAGGTGATCAACGGCTGTCTGGCCTATATCGATGATGAAGACATCAGCATTGAAGGGCTGATGACACACATTCCGGGCCCGGACTTCCCAACGGCGGCGATCATCAACGGTCGTCGCGGTATTGAAGAAGCGTACCGTACCGGCCGCGGCAAGATTTACATCCGTGCCCGTGCCGAAGTGGAAGCGGACGCCAAAACCGGCCGTGAAACCATCATTGTTCACGAGATCCCGTATCAGGTGAACAAAGCGCGTCTGATTGAAAAAATCGCCGAGCTGGTAAAAGAAAAACGTGTTGAAGGCATCAGCGCGCTGCGTGACGAGTCTGACAAAGACGGTATGCGCATCGTGATTGAGATCAAACGCGACGCGGTGGGTGAGGTTGTCCTGAACAACCTGTACTCCCAGACGCAGCTTCAGGTCTCCTTCGGTATCAACATGGTTGCACTGCACCATGGTCAGCCGAAGATCATGAACCTGAAAGAGATCCTGAGCGCGTTCGTCCGTCACCGCCGTGAAGTGGTGACCCGTCGTACTATCTTCGAACTGCGCAAAGCGCGCGACCGTGCGCACATCCTTGAAGCGCTGGCGGTTGCGCTGGCCAACATCGACCCGATCATCGAACTGATCCGTCGTGCACCAACCCCGGCGGAAGCGAAAACTGCGCTGATTTCCCGTCCGTGGGATCTGGGCAACGTCGCCGCGATGCTGGAACGTGCGGGCGATGACGCGGCGCGTCCTGAGTGGCTGGAACCTGAATTCGGCGTGCGTGACGGTCAGTACTACCTGACTGAACAGCAGGCCCAGGCGATTCTGGATCTGCGTCTGCAGAAACTGACCGGCCTTGAGCATGAAAAACTGCTCGACGAATACAAAGAGTTGCTGGAACAGATTGCTGAGCTGCTGCACATTCTGGGCAGCGCAGAGCGCCTGATGGAAGTGATCCATGAAGAGCTGGAGCTGGTCCGCGATCAGTTCGGCGACGAGCGCCGCACCGAAATCACCGCCAACAGCGCGGACATCAACATCGAAGACCTGATCAACCAGGAAGACGTTGTTGTGACCCTGTCTCACCAGGGCTACGTGAAGTATCAGCCGTTAACTGATTACGAAGCACAGCGTCGTGGCGGTAAAGGCAAGTCTGCAGCACGTATTAAAGAAGAAGACTTCATTGACCGCCTGCTGGTGGCGAACACCCATGACACGATCCTCTGCTTCTCCAGCCGCGGTCGTCTGTACTGGATGAAAGTCTATCAGCTGCCGGAAGCAAGCCGTGGCGCGCGTGGTCGTCCAATCGTTAACCTGCTGCCGCTGGAAGCGAACGAACGTATCACCGCTATCCTGCCGGTACGCGAGTACGAAGAGGGCGTGAACGTCTTTATGGCGACCGCCAGCGGTACCGTGAAGAAAACCGCGCTGACCGAATTCAGCCGTCCGCGTTCTGCCGGTATTATCGCCGTGAACCTGAACGAAGGCGACGAGCTGATTGGCGTGGATCTGACCTCCGGTTCCGATGAAGTGATGCTCTTCTCTGCGGCCGGTAAAGTGGTGCGCTTCAAAGAAGACGCCGTTCGTGCGATGGGTCGTACCGCGACGGGCGTGCGTGGTATCAAGCTGGCTGGCGAAGACAGCGTTGTTTCTCTGATTATTCCGCGCGGTGAAGGGGCTATCCTGACCGTGACGCAGAATGGTTACGGTAAACGTACGGCGGAAGGGGAATACCCAACCAAGTCTCGCGGCACGCAGGGCGTCATCTCCATCAAGGTGACCGAGCGCAACGGTTCCGTTGTCGGCGCGGTGCAGGTGGACGATGCGGACCAGATCATGATGATCACCGATGCCGGTACGCTGGTGCGTACCCGCGTGTCTGAGATCAGCGTGGTGGGTCGTAACACCCAGGGCGTGATCCTCATCCGTACAGCGGAAGATGAAAACGTGGTGGGTCTGCAGCGCGTTGCTGAGCCGGTGGATGACGAAGAGCTCGACTCCATCGACGGTAGCGTCGCGGAAGGCGATGAGGATATCGCGCCGGAAGCCGACACCGACGATGACGTAGCGGATGACGCTGACGAGTAATGTCTCCTGATGCAAAAAAGGGCCGGATTCCGGCCCTTTTCTTTTGCACAAGCAGATAAGTCAACGTTGCGACCTGGCGCGTTTACCGCTACCTTAACCACATTCTTTTGACCCCGACGGCGGAGCCTCGCCCCCTTGAAATACCTCGTCTCCTTTCGTACTACGCTGAAAGTCTCTCGCTATCTGTTTCGGGCGCTGGCGCTCCTGCTTTGGCTGCTGGTAGCCCTGTTCTCGGTGTTTTACATCGTTAACGCCCTGCACCAGAAAGAAGCGGAGATCCGCCAGGAGTTTAACTTAAGCTCCGACCAGGCCCAGCGCTACATTCAGCGAACGTCTGACGTGATGAAGGAGCTGAAGTATATTGCCGAAAATCGTCTGACGGCGGAAAACGGCATCCTTGCGCTTCGCGGGCGTGATGACAAAACCGAAGTCCCGGACTTCCAGCCGCTGTTCCCGGATTCCGATTGCTCCACCATGAGCAATACCTGGCGCGGCTCTCTGGAATCGCTCGCCTGGTTTATGCGCTACTGGCGCGACAATTTCTCCGCCGCCTACGACCTGAACCGCGTCTTCCTGATTGGCAGCGAGAATCTCTGCATGGCTGACTTTGGCCTGCGCGACGTGCCCGTTGAACGTGACGATGCGCTGAAAAGCCTGCATGAACGTATTGTCAAATACCGCAATGCACCGCAGGACGAGCGCGGCAATAACATCTTCTGGGTGAGCCAGGGCCCGCGTCCGGGCGTGGGCTATTTCTACGCCCTGACGCCGGTTTATCTGGGCAATCGCCTGCAGGCGCTGCTGGGGATTGAGCAGACCATTCGCATGGAAAACTTCTTCACCCCGGGCAGCCTGCCCATGGGCGTGACCATTCTGGATGAAAACGGTCATCAGTTGATCTCGCTTGCCGGGCCTGATAACCGTCTAAACGTCGAACCGCACTGGATGCAGGAGCGGTCGTGGTTTGGCTATACCTCAGGTTTCCGCGAGCTGGTGCTGAAGAAGAGCCTGCCGCCTTCGTCGCTCAGTATCGTCTATTCGCTGCCGGTGGATATGGTGCTTGAGCGGATACGCATTCTTATCATGAATGCGATTCTGCTCAACCTGCTGGCCGGGGGCGCGCTGTTTACGCTGGCGCGCATGTATGAGCGGAAAATCTTTATTCCTGCCGAAAGCGACGCCCAGCGACTGGAGGAACACGAGCAGTTTAACCGCAAGATTGTTGCCTCGGCGCCGGTGGGGATCTGTATCCTGCGTACCCAGGACGGGACCAATATCCTGAGTAACGAACTGGCACATAACTACCTGAACATGCTGACGCACGAAGACCGGCAGAGGCTGACGCAAATTATCTGCGGTCAGCAGGTTAACTTTGTCGACGTGTTGACCAGTACGCACACCAACCTGCAGATCAGCTTTGTGCATTCCCGCTATCGCAATGAAAACGTAGCGATTTGCGTGCTGGTGGATGTCTCCGCGCGCGTGAAGATGGAAGAGTCGTTGCAGGAGATGGCGCAGGCGGCAGAGCAGGCCAGCCAGTCGAAGTCCATGTTCCTTGCCACCGTCAGCCACGAGCTGCGTACGCCGCTGTACGGGATTATCGGTAACCTTGATCTGCTTCAGACCAAGGAATTGCCGAAAGGCGTCGACCGGCTGGTGACGGCGATGAACAACTCCTCCAGCCTGTTGCTGAAGATCATCAGCGATATTCTCGACTTCTCTAAAATCGAGTCCGAGCAGTTGAAAATCGAGCCGCGCGAGTTTTCGCCGCGCGAGGTGATGAACCATATCAGCGCCAACTATCTCCCGCTGGTGGTGCGTAAACAGCTGGGGCTCTACTGCTTTATTGAGCCGGACGTGCCGCTGACGCTGCACGGCGATCCGATGCGCCTGCAGCAGGTCATCTCTAACCTGCTCAGCAACGCCATTAAATTCACCGATACCGGCTGTATTGTGCTGCACGTCTGCCGGGCGGGGGATTACCTGAGCATTCGCGTGCGCGACACGGGCGTCGGCATCCCGGCGAAGGAGGTGGTTCGTCTGTTCGATCCGTTCTTCCAGGTCGGTACCGGCGTGCAGCGTAACTTCCAGGGTACCGGACTGGGGCTGGCGATTTGTGAGAAGCTCGTCAGCATGATGGACGGTGATATCTCCGTGGATACCGAGCCCGGCATGGGCAGCCAGTTCACCATCCGCATTCCGCTCTATTCGGCGCAGTATCCGGCAAAAGCCACGGTAGACGGGCTGAGCGATAAGCGCTGCTGGCTGGCGGTGCATAACGCCTCGCTGAATGACTATCTGACGGCGCTGCTTACCCACAGCGGCGTGAGGGTGTGCCGCTATGAAGGTCAAACACCGGACGTGGACGATGTGCTGATCGCCGACGAGATGCCGGAACAGCCGTGGCAGGGGAGAGGGTCAGTGCTCTTCTGCCGTCGCCACATCGGTATCCCGGTTGAGCGTGCGCCAGGGGAATGGGTACACAGTGTCGCCACCCCGCACGAGCTGTTGAGTCTGCTGGCGCGCATCTACAAAGTGGAACTGGAAGAGAGCGACGGCGCGGGCGGACTGCCGTCACCGGAGTCTCTGGCGTCGGTGAATGACGATATGATGATTCTGGTGGTGGATGACCATCCGATTAACCGTCGCCTGCTGGCTGACCAGCTTGGATCGCTGGGCTACCAGTGCAAAACCGCCAATGACGGCGTGGATGCGCTAAACGTGCTGAGTAAGAATCATATAGATATCGTGCTGAGCGACGTCAACATGCCTAACATGGACGGCTACCGTCTGACGCAGCGCATCCGACAGCTTGGCCTGACGCTGCCGGTGGTGGGCGTAACGGCGAACGCGCTGGCGGAAGAGAAGCAGCGCTGTCTGGAGTCAGGCATGGACAGCTGTCTGTCGAAACCGGTGACGCTGGACGTGCTGAAGCAGACATTGTCGATTTACGCGGAGCGTGTGAGAAAAACACGGATATAAAAAAGGCCCGGAAGGGCCTTTTTTAATTGCCCGGCGGTACTGCGCTTGCGCGGGCCTGCGGGTTCTGTAGGCCGGGTAAGCGCGAGCGCCACCCGGCATAAACAGCGGAGATCAATCCTTGTCGGTTGCGCTCAGCGTGACGGAGGAGAGATAGTTCAGCAGAGCAATATCGTTATCCACGCCCAGCTTCATCATCGCTGATTTCTTCTGGCTGCTGATGGTTTTAATACTGCGGTTCAGCTTCTTGGCAATCTCGGTCACCAGGAAACCTTCTGCGAACAGGCGCAGAACTTCACTCTCTTTCGGCGACAGGCGTTTGTCACCGTAGCCACCCGCGCTGATTTTTTCCAGCAGACGAGAAACGCTTTCAGGCGTGAACTTCTTGCCTTTCTGCAGCGCCGCAAGCGCTTTAGGCAGATCGGTCGGTGCACCTTGTTTCAGCACAATCCCTTCGATGTCCAGATCCAGTACCGCGCTCAGGATCGCCGGGTTGTTGTTCATGGTCAGAACAATGATCGAGATATCCGGGAAGTGACGTTTAATATATTTGATGAGCGTGATCCCATCACCGTATTTGTCTCCAGGCATGGAGAGATCGGTAATGAGCACGTGTGCATCAAGCTTTGGGAGGTTATTGATCAGTGCTGTAGAGTCTTCAAATTCACCGACTACATTCACCCACTCGATCTGTTCAAGTGATTTGCGAATACCGAACAGTACAATCGGATGGTCATCGGCAATAATTACGTTCATATTGTTCATGTATAAGGCTACCTTGCTACAGCAAGCTTTTGACGTAGGCGTCAATGTCGCTGATGTATTTTTCAATGCCAGAGGCATCTTTCTCACGAATTAGATGTTCCAGCGTTTCACATAACTGCTTGCCGGGAACCAGATTAAGCATGGCAAACACCCCTTTAAGCCGGTGTGCTGTCTGTGCCAGCGCTGCAAAATCATTCGCAGCGGACTCAGTATACAACCGCTTAACATCATCTGGTACTGTATCAACAAAGAGTGAATAGTATCCGCTGGCGTGAAGCTCGGCATTTTCATTACCGCCTAACGGTGATTCCGCTATCTCTTCCTGCGCCAGCTGCTCTTCTATTAGTTGTAGTACAGCTTCCTGCATCGCATTGCTTATATTAAAGTTGACGCGCAGCTGGCCAGGGCCGATTTTCCGCACGCCTGACTCATCATCGCTTAAAAGCAAGCCGGAGGCAGTAAGATTAGACGGATTATCAGTTAAAAACAGATCAAATTCTTGACTTGCAAGTCTTTCATCCGGCGTGATGCAGGCCGCACCCCAGTTTTCTAACTGACGAACGACGATATTGCGGATCTCGTTCGACGTAACATCGACCATCACCACGACATCATCCAGCAGACGTTCTTCATCTTCTTCCTGCGGATTGGCCGCCATTTTCACGTGCAGAGAATAGCGGGTGCCGAGAGATTCACGGGCCTTGATATTGAGATGGCCACCGAGCTTACGCGCCAGCTGATCGCACAGCCAGAAGGTTAGGGCATTTGCCTTGCCGTAACGATCGCTTTGCGTGTCATTCAGGAACGGGAAGTGCAGATTATCAATTTCACTCGTGGTGACGCCTTCCCCGGTGTCCAGGATGCGGAACGTCAGGCGGTCTTCTGCCGACTCCTCCGTACTGACTTCGAGGGTGATCTTGCCGATCTGCGTGGTGGTTACCGCGTACTGAATAATCATCAACAGTATACGGCGCAGCGCTTCACGATCGCCGTGGCGCTCGTCATTTGCCGGAAGATTGTTATTGATCAGCAGCTGCAGCCCTTTGCGCTTAATCACGGGCAGGACTTCCGGAACCACTTCATCGATCAGATCCTGAATGGAGAAGAGGGTGGGGGTTCCCTTCCAGAAATCATTCTCCAGCATGTTCGCCAGCTGGATCTCATCAACCATTCTGACCAGCGAGTCGGCCTGACAGGCAAGCTGGTGGCTTTCTGACGTATTTAACGCCGCCGCCTGGGTCGCCAGCGTTTTTAACGGCTGCTTGAAGGCATCGCCAATGTTCTGCATAAATGCGGCGCGCCCCTGCTGGTTTTTCTCATACAGTCTTTGCGCCTGCTTGAGCTTTTTATTCACCAGCACTTCGCGATCCTGATCGCGGATGATGAAGATTTGCGTGCGGGGAGCCACCTGGCTGCGGAACTGGCGGATCTCGTACAGTTCATTGTTGATGGTGGCCTGAATCACCCCCTGGTGCTGATCCGCCATGGTGGTGATGTTCTGCAGGTTAAGATGCGGCAGCAGATGGTCGGCAATTTTATTGCTCATTACCGTACGATTTGCTTCCTGATCGTGAACTAAGACCCCAAGCGGCAGCACGGAAACAATCTCTTCATTCAGCGCGCGTAATACGCGCAGCTCATTGCTGGTACCGGCCGGGACCGCCGCGGCGTCGCTCTGACGCCCCGACTGGAAGCGGAAGGTGCTGTAGCCAAACAGCGCCAGCGCCAGCAGACCGATATTCAGCAGCAGAGGCAGCAGGATATTTTGCAGCGTGTCGAGCAACAGCGTACCAAACGGCACCTGCCACACCAGACGCATACCGGTCGAGTTCAGGGATGAGGCAATTTCGATTTTTGAACCGTTAAAGGAGATCGATACGCTCTCTGCGGCCTCTTTGTCAGACGCCGCACGCATGTTCTGGGTGCTGCTGTCGGGCTCCAGACGGAAGCTATCGAGCGGCATATCCGGCGGGATTAAATCATTAATGGGTAAATCGAAGGCGACCACCGTCGCCAGATGCCCTGGCTGGTTGAAGGTAGTGCGCAGAGTAAAATAATGACCGTTTTGCCAGGCCAGGCGGCGCAGGGAAGAGAAGCTTTCACGTTCATCAAGGGCGTTCGCCTGCTGCAGCATCTCTGCCCGGCGGGAATCGACGATGCTGCCCACGGTGGTCTCTTTAAACCCGGAAGAGAGATCTTTTAACGGCAGCGTTGAGATCAGGATCATGCTGTTGTCCTGACCGTTCAGATAGTACATCGACCATGGCACCGTTTCGGCGCCCCAGAGGGTATCCAGATAGGTCGAAATACGCTGCGTCATCTCAAGCGTCGCGCTGTCGTGAGAGCCAAAAATAAGCGCCTCAGTCTTACGCTGCGGTTTTTCGAGGTAATAGACATCCTGCTTAAGCCGTGTCTCCTGAAGTCCATCTCCGGATGAGGAGGCCGGTGCAGCTGCAATATTGTCGTAAATCTGCCAGGTGGCGTAGCGCCAGGTATCGATGCGCTTATGCACGGCGTGGGTGATATCGACGACCTGATAGCTCTTGTCCTTCAGCCAGGCATTAACCGCGCTTTGTACCATCACCCCCATGGTCACTAACAGCACAACGATCAAAAGAAGAAAGAAACGGGTGATGCTCCCGGGGAGGAGGGAGAATTTGCTCGGGGCGGTGGTTTCAGTCTGACTCATTGATATCTTTAACCCGTCATGGTCATGCTCTGTGGCGATAGGGCAGTATAAAGGGTAATAACTGAATTTCCAGCGCCACTGTCCGGGAAAAGGCGACTTTTTCAACGGACAATATCGGCGGCGGGCGGCGCAGTAAACATGTACAAACACGCCGTGCGCGTACAAATAATAAGTGCGCTTAGCCAGCAAATAGCACGAATTAACAAGAAATTAAGTTTTACATCAATTGTGTGTTCGCGAAGGTTGGCCGATGAGAATTTAGTTAATAGTCGTTACAATTTCGGTGCGGTAGCACAAAAAACGAGAAGTTACGTAAAGAAAGGTAAAAAAAAACCGAATGCGAAGCATCCGGCTCAATTAGGGATAAACAGACATTCAAAACTGAATGACGGTAATAAATAAAGTTAATGATGATAGCGAGAGATATTTTAGAGATTAGGTGAGATCTTGTTTTGTCATTCAGTGCTGTAACGTTTTTTATTATAACTTATTGATTGTTATGGCTATGTTTTTTCTTTTGATTATAAGTGCTAAATTTCTAAGCTATTTGTGCTTTGTAAAAGTTCCTTGGTATTTACATTTTGAAACATGTTGATGGATAAATGAAACATCTTCAAAGTTTTCGTATCATATTCGCGTTGGATTATTCTGTAATTTTGCGGAGAATGAAATTGCCGACTGGTTAATGAGGGTTAACCAGTAAGCAGTGGCAATTATAAGGCATATAACAGAGGGTTAATAAAATGAAAGTTAAAGTACTGTCCCTCCTGGTACCAGCACTCCTGGTGGCAGGCGCAGCAAATGCGGCCGAAATTTATAACAAAGATGGCAACAAATTAGATCTGTACGGTAAAGTTGATGGTCTGCACTATTTCTCCGATGACGACAGCGCTGATGGCGACCAGACCTACATGCGTCTTGGCTTCAAAGGCGAAACCCAGGTTAACGATCAGCTGACCGGTTACGGCCAGTGGGAATACCAGATTCAGGGTAACTCAGGTGAGAATGAAAACAACGCCTGGACCCGTGTGGCGTTTGCCGGTCTGAAATTTGGTGACGCGGGTTCTTTCGACTACGGTCGTAACTACGGCGTAGTTTACGATGTAACTTCCTGGACCGACGTTCTGCCAGAATTCGGCGGTGACACCTACGGTTCTGACAACTTCATGCAGCAGCGTGGTAACGGCTTTGCGACCTATCGTAACAGCGATTTCTTCGGCCTTGTTGATGGCCTGAACTTTGCTGTTCAGTATCAAGGTAAAAACGGTAGCGTAAGCGGTGAGGACCAGACCAACAACGGTCGTGAAGCACTGCGTCAGAACGGTGATGGCGTTGGCGGTTCTATCACTTATAACCTGGGCGAAGGCTTCGGTATTGGTACTGCCGTGTCCAGCTCTAAGCGCACCAGTTCCCAGAACGACCTGGGCTTCGGTACTGGCGACCGTGCTGAAACCTATACCGGCGGTCTGAAATACGACGCGAACAACATCTACCTGGCTGCTCAGTATACTCAGACCTACAACGCGACTCGCGCAGGCGATCTGGGTTGGGCCAACAAAGCGCAGAACTTTGAAGTGGTTGCTCAGTACCAGTTCGACTTCGGCCTGCGTCCATCCGTGGCTTACCTGCAGTCTAAAGGCAAAGACATCGAAGGTTACGGCGATCAGGATCTGCTGAAATATGTTGATGTGGGTGCGACTTACTACTTCAACAAAAACATGTCCACCTACGTGGATTACAAAATCAACCTGGTTGATGAAAATGACTTCACCCGTCAGGCGGGTATCGGTACTGACGATATCGTCGCGCTGGGCCTGGTTTACCAGTTCTAATCGCGTTAACGTGTGACGTAAGGGGGCCTGATGGCCCCCTTTTTTGTGCTTGCTGGATTCTCACAACCCCCCTTTTTTGGTGTACTCTTGCCGCCCTGGCATGAGGATAATAATGAATGGACATGACTTTTTTACGCGCCAGCTTTCTGGCTATGCTTTTTTTCCTGACCGCGTGTAACGATCCCGCGACCGTGGCGAAAACCGATGCACCTGCCGCGACGGTGCTCGAAGGTAAAACGATGGGCACCTTCTGGCGCGTCAGCGTGATGAACCTCGATAAAACACGCACGGATGAACTTCGCGGCAAAATCCAGTCGCAGCTGGACGCCGACGATCAGCTGCTGTCGACCTATAAAAATGACTCGGCGCTGATGCGCTTTAACCTCTCGACCAGCACTTCTCTGTGGCCGGTGAGCGAGGCGATGGCCGATATCGTGACCGAGGCAATGCGCGTGGGTTATAAAACCAACGGGGCGATGGATGTGACCGTCGGTCCTCTGGTGAACCTCTGGGGATTTGGCCCCAATAAACAGCCGGTGAAGACGCCCGAACAGGCGGCCATTGATGACGCCCGCGCCCGGACAGGGCTACAGCATCTGACCGTGATCAACCAGTACGGGCAGCAGTACCTGCAAAAAGATATCCCCGATCTGTTTGTCGATCTGTCGACGGTCGGGGAAGGCTATGCGGCGGATCATCTTGCTGCACTGATGGCGCAGGAAGGAATTTCCCGATATCTGGTCTCGGTGGGCGGCGCGTTGGTCAGTCGGGGTATGAACGCCAGCGATAAACCGTGGCGCGTAGCGATTCAAAAACCAACCGATCGGCAAAATGCCGTGCAGGCGATAGTGGATATCAACGGACATGGCATCAGTACCTCCGGAAGCTATCGCAACTATTACGAGCTTGACGGGAAGCGTATTTCGCACGTGATTGATCCGCAGACCGGACGCCCCATCACGCATAACCTGGTCTCGGTAACGGTCATTGCCCCCACCGCGCTGGAAGCGGATGCCTGGGATACCGGATTAATGGTTCTCGGCCCGGAAAAAGCCAAAGAGGTGGTCCGTCAGGAAGGGCTGGCGGTTTATATGATCACCAAAGAGGGCGACGGGTTCAAAACCTGGAGCTCGCCGCAGTTCAACAGTTTCCTGGTCAGCGACAAAAATTAAAAAGCAAGGTTGCGGGTTTTTTATCGGTGGCGCTCAGGCACGCTCTATGTATGCTTATACAAGGAGCCGATCATGAAAAACCCAACCTTAATGACCGATGAGGATCGCTGGCAGGCCGTGCTGGCCCGCGATCCGCTCGCAGACGATCAGTTTGTCTTCGCCGTGCAGACGACGGGTATTTTCTGCCGCCCGTCATGCCGTGCCCGCCACGCGCTGCGTAAAAATGTCCGCTTTTATCCCGATGCCTGGCACGCCGCTCAGGCGGGCTTTCGTCCGTGCAAGCGCTGCATGCCGGACAAACGCGATCCGCAGGCGCAGAAGCTGGCAAAAGTGGAACATGCCTGCCGGCTTCTGGAGCAGGATCCCGCGTTAACCCTGGAGAGACTGGCGGAGCAGGTTGCCATGAGTCCTTTCCATTTCCACCGCCTGTTTAAGTCGGTGACCGGCATGACGCCCAAAGCCTGGCAGCAGGCGGCGCGGGGTCAGCGTCTGCGCACCGCGCTTACGCAGGGAGACAAAATTACCGATGCCGTGCTGGCGGCGGGATTTCCCGACAGCAGCAGCTATTATCGTAAAGCCAACGATGCGTTGGGCATGACGGCGAAGCAGTACCGTAAAGGAGAGGTGGCCGTGCGGTATGCCATCCATGACTGTTCGTTAGGACGCTGTCTGGTTGCCGAAAGCGAGCGGGGGATCTGCGCGATTCTGCTGGGTGACACCGATGCGGAAGTCACCGCAGAGCTTGCCACGCAATTTCCAAAAGCTACGCACGCGCCGCTGGACGACGCCTTTGTGCAGCGGATCCACCAGGTCATTGCCAGTATTGATAACCGCGACGTACCGCTTGCGCTGCCGCTGGATATTCGCGGTACCGCGTTCCAGCAGCGCGTCTGGCAGGCCCTTCGCACTATTCCCTGCGGCGAAACGGCAAGCTACCAGCAGGTGGCGCAGGCGATTGGCCAACCCAGTGCGGTACGCGCCGTAGCAGGCGCCTGTGCGGCAAACACGCTGGCAATTGTGATCCCCTGTCATCGGGTGGTTCGCAACGACGGTGCGCTGTCGGGCTATCGCTGGGGGACGGCGCGAAAAGCGCTGTTACTGAAACGTGAGGCGAAACGCCGGGAGGAATAATGCTCGATCTTTTTGCGGATGCTGAACCCTGGCAAGAACCGCTTGCGCCAGGGGCGGTGATCCTGCGCCGCTTTGCTCTCTTCCGTGCGGCGGCGTTGCTTGCCGGTATTGAAGAGGTCACGGCGGTTTCACCGTTTCGCCATATGGTGACGCCGGGCGGCTACACCATGTCGGTGGCCATGGCCAACTGCGGCGAACTGGGCTGGGCGACAAACGAACGTGGGTATGTGTATGCTCCAAACGATCCCACGACCGGCCGGCCGTGGCCTCCCATACCTGCGGTTTTTCAGGCACTTTGTCACGAGGCTGCCGTGGCAGCGGATTATCCGGATTTTCGTCCTGATGCTTGTCTGATTAACCGCTACGCCGTCGGTGCGAAGCTCTCGCTGCATCAGGACAAGGATGAGCCCGATCTGCGCGCGCCTATCGTTTCGGTATCGTTAGGTCTGCCCGCCGTCTTTCAGTTTGGGGGATTACGCCGCAACGATCCGCTCAAACGCATTATGCTGGAACATGGCGATGTGGTGGTGTGGGGCAGGGAATCGCGGCTTTATTATCACGGCATTCAGCCCCTGAAACCCGGCGTTCACCCCCTCACGGGCGAGTACCGCTTTAATCTGACCTTCCGTCAGGCGGGGATGCGTAAACTAAAATAAGAATTATTCTTGATGTCCGCGCAGGGCAGTTTACACTGCTCGCTGATTTTTATTGTCCGGATTGCCTGCATGCAACTACTTCTCCTCGTCTGGCGTCAGTACCGCTGGCCCTTCATCGCCGTTATGGCGTTAAGCCTGGCCAGCGCCGCTCTGGGTATTGGCCTGATCGCGTTTATTAACGTGCGGTTAATTGAAATGGTCGACACCTCGCTCTCCGTATTGCCGGAGTTTCTTGGTCTGCTGCTGCTGCTGATGGCGGTTACGCTTGGCTCCCAGCTGGCGCTGACCGCGCTCGGCCACCATTTCGTTTTTCGTTTGCGCAGTGAGTTTATCAAGCGGATCCTGGACACCCAGGTCGAGCGCGTTGAGCAGCTCGGTAGCGCCTCCCTGCTGGCGGGGCTTACCAGCGACGTACGCGCCATTACCATCGCGTTCGTTCGTTTGCCGGAGCTGGTGCAGGGGATCATTCTGACCTTTGGCTCGGCGGCCTATCTCGCCTGGCTCTCCAGCAAAATGCTGGCGGTGACTGCGCTGTGGATCGCCATCACCATCTGGGGCGGTTTTGTCCTGGTGTCACGCGTCTATAAACACATGGCGGTGCTGCGCGAAACCGAAGATAAGCTCTATAACGACTACCAGACGGTGCTGGAAGGGCGCAAAGAACTCACCCTGAACCGCGAGCGCGCCGAGTATATCTTTAACCATCTCTATATTCCGGACGCACGCGAGTACCGGCATCACATCATTCGCGCTGATACCTTCCACCTGAGCGCGGTGAACTGGTCAAACATTATGATGCTGGGCGCCATTGGCCTGGTATTCTGGATGGCGAACAGCCTGGGCTGGGCGGACACCAACGTCGCGGCAACCTACTCGCTGACGCTGCTGTTTTTGCGCACGCCGCTGCTCTCTGCGGTCGGCGCGTTGCCCACCTTACTGAGTGCGCAGGTGGCATTTAATAAGCTCAACAAATTCGATCTCGCGCCGTTTAAAGCCGAATTCCCGCGCCCGCAGGCCTTCCCTGACTGGCAGACGCTGGAGCTGCGTAACGTCACGTTCCGCTATCAGGACAGCGCCTTCTCCGTGGGGCCGGTCAACCTGACGATCCGCCGCGGCGAGCTGCTGTTCCTGATTGGCGGCAACGGCAGCGGTAAATCGACGCTGGCGATGCTGCTCACCGGGCTTTATCAGCCGCAGTCGGGCGAGATTTTACTGGATGGCAGAGCGCTGAGCGCGGAGAAGCCCGAGGATTACCGCAAGTTATTCTCGGCGGTGTTCACCGACGTCTGGCTGTTTGAGCAACTGCTGGGCCCGGAAGGGCAGCAGGCCAATCCTGCGCTGGTGGAAAAATGGCTGGCGCAGCTGCAGATGTCCCACAAGCTGGAACTTCAGGACGGTAAAATTCTCAATCTGAAGCTTTCCAAAGGGCAGAAAAAGCGCGTGGCGCTGCTGCTGGCGCTGGCGGAAGAGCGTGACATCATTCTGCTGGATGAGTGGGCGGCGGATCAGGACCCGCACTTCCGCCGCGAGTTTTATCAGGTGCTGCTGCCGCTGATGCAGCAGATGGGTAAAACCATTTTCGCCATCAGCCACGACGATCATTACTTTATTCATGCCGACCGCCTGCTGGAGATGCGCGACGGCAGGCTGAGCGAGCTGACCGGTGAAGAGCGCGATGCAGCCTCGCGTGACGCGGTGGCGCGCACGGCCTGATGCCCTCACCCTAACCCTCTCCCACAGGGAGAGGGGATAGATCGTAGCCGTAATGCCGATTTTTTCTCCATCCCGCCCCGTTGTTTATTCTTATTTACATATCCTCGCGCTATGCTTAATACCAACTTATTTCATGGATTTATGATTGATGTCGGTATTAAAGAAAAACAGCGCCAGACAGCGTGACCAGGAACGTGCGCGACTGATCTGGCTTCTCACGACCGATAAAGCGGTCACCTCTACGCTATTAGGCAAACTGACCCTGGCTGAGCAATATGATGTCGGCACTTTAGCCGACGATATTGCTGAGGTAGGTGCGCTGGTTGCTCACTTACCCCCGCCGGATCTGGCGGATACCCTGGAAGCGCTTCCCTCGGAAGAACGTCACGCCCTGTGGCGGCTGGTGCAGGATCACGAGCGCGGACAGGTGCTGCTTGAGGCCTCAGAAAACGTCTGGGACGACCTGATCGACGAGATGAGCGACCGGGATATTCTCGACGCTCTGCAAACCCTGGATATCGACGAGCAGATTTACCTGGTTCAGCACCTGCCGCGAAACCTGACCGGCCGTCTGCTGGCGTCACTGCCTGCCGATGAACGCGCGCGCGTGCGCCAGGTGATGCACTACGAGAAAAACAGCGTCGGCGCGATCATGGAGTTCGGCGTTATCACGGTGCGTCCGGACGTGACGCTCGGCACCGTGCAGCGCTATCTGCGTCGCCTGGGCAAAATGCCGGATAACACCGATAAGCTGTTTGTCACCTCCCGGGATAAAACCCTGCTCGGCGAGCTGGAGCTGAAAACCATCCTGCTCAACAGCACCCAGCGGAAGGTGAGCGAGGTGATGGAAAACGAGCCGATGGTCTTCTCCCCGGAGGACGATGCCGAGAAAGCGGCGCGTACCTTCGAACGTGACGACCTCGTCAGTGCCGCCGTCGTGGACTCCGTTGGCAAACTGATGGGGCGTCTGACCATCGACGAGATCGTTGACGTCGTTTATGAAGAAACCGACAACGACCTGCGTGCGCTGGGGGGGATCAGTGCGGGAGATGACGTCCATGCCTCCGTCGGCAAGGCGGTGAAAACGCGCTGGGCGTGGCTGGCCATTAACCTGTGTACCGCGTTTATCGCCTCCCGCGTGATTGACGGTTTCGAACACACCATTTCGCAGCTGGTGGCGCTGGCCTCGCTGATGCCGATTGTGGCCGGAATAGGCGGGAATACTGGCAATCAGACTATCACGATGATCGTTCGCGCGCTGGCGCTGGAGAATATTCAGCCCGGCAACTTCGCCTTTCTGATCTTCAGAGAGATGGGTGTGGCGTTGATCAACGGCCTGGTCTGGGGCGGGATTATGGGGGGCATCACCTGGTGGTTGTATGACGATATGGCGCTGGGTGGGGTGATGATGCTGGCGATGGTGCTGAACCTGCTGGTGGCATCGATGATGGGCGTTATTATCCCGTTGACCATGACCAAACTGGGTCGCGACCCCGCGGTGGGGTCGAGCGTGATGATCACCGCCATCACCGATACCGGCGGTTTCTTTATTTTTCTTGGGCTGGCGACGATTTTTCTGCTTTAAGCCGACGCTTAATGCGGGCGGGAAGCAGCACCATGACGATAATCCCGCCCAGCACGCCAATCGCCAGATTGCCGGTTGATACCGTGGCGGCAACGGTCACCAGCATGACGACCGTTTCTGCAATCGGGGCCGTTTTCAGCGTGGCGGGCTGAAGGCTGTGCCAGCTGAAGGTTTTGACGGCGACGATCGCCATAATGCCCGCCAGCACCGCCATCGGGATGTTGGCCATCACGTCGCTGAGCGCCGTCACCAGGATCAGCAGCACGATGCCCGCAGCGAAGGTTGAAATGCGGCTTCGGCCTTTTCCCATCTCCACGTTAACGATGGTTTGTCCGATCATCGCGCAGCCCGCAATACCACCGTAAAATCCGGCCAGGATATTGCCGACGCCTAATCCAATGCTTTCGCGGCGTTTACTTGACGGCGTCGCGGTCAGCTCATCCACCAGCTTTGCGGTCAGCAGGGATTCCAGCAGGCCGACAAACGCGATGCTCAACGCGCACGGCCAGATTATGCTCAGCGTCTGGAGATTGAGAGGGACCAGAAGTTCACTAAGACCCGGCAAGCCGCCGCTCATGGCGCCTTCATCGCCCACGGTCGGCAGGCTTTGCCCGGTTGAAACGGTAAACAAGGTTAACAGCACAATCGCAATCAGTGGGGAAGGGATGCTTTTGATATAGCGCGGCACCCACAGCACGATCAGTACCGTCAGCACGAACAGGCCCACAATCAGCGGGCTTCGGCTCCAGAAATGGGGAACCTGCGCAAAGAAAATCAATATCCCGAGGGCGTTAACAAACCCGGTCATGACCGACTGGGGAATAAAGCGCATCAGCCTTGCCATGCCCAGCACGCCAAACAGAATCTGAATCACGCCAGCCATGAGCACGGAGGGAAGAATGTACTGTACGCCGTGCTGATGCACCATGGGCCCAATAACCAGCGCCACGGAACCGGCCGCGGCCGTGACCATCGCCGGGCGACCGCCCAGTACGGACAGGGCAAGACAGAGCACCACGGAAGCGATCAGGCTGACCTTCGGGTCAACGCCCGCCACCACGGAAAATGAGATGACCTCGGGGATCAGCGCCAGGGCGGTAATCACGCCCGCCAGCGTTTCACGCGTCAGCTGCTTAGGGGAACGCAGCACGCTGGCGACACGGTTTTCGGGAGATAAAGGAGAATGGGGTAGGGACATAACGTTTCGCTGGTTAGGGCAGGCTTCCGTGCGCGCGATCACAAAACGCAACATACTAGCCCGTTAAACCGCCCTTTACCAGACGCTTCGATAATTCCTCACAAACAATCCATCATTAAATTTCACAATTACAATAATTTCGTAACCTTTAAACAATATTTAAAAGTTGTTACCGTGCCCCCGCAGCTTTTTTCACCTGCAATTTCCACGCATCAAGCACTTTTACACTAAGGCATAAATTATGAAAAAAATGACTGCCATGCTCTTTTCTCTGGCCGTGGGGCTTAACACCGTCTCCATGGCGGCGAAAGCTGACGCACCAAAAGAGCAGGAAACGGACGTCCTTTTAATCGGTGGCGGTATCATGAGCGCCACGCTGGGAACCTATCTGCAAGAACTGCAGCCGGACTGGTCAATGACCATGGTCGAGCGCCTTGATGGCGTGGCGCAGGAGAGTTCGAACGGCTGGAACAACGCCGGTACCGGTCATTCGGCACTCATGGAACTGAACTATACGCCGCAGAAAAAGGACGGTTCCATTAGTATCGAGAAAGCGGTAGAGATCAACGAGGCGTTCCAGGTTTCTCGTCAGTTCTGGTCTCACCAGGTCAACAGCGGCGTGCTGCACGACCCGCACTCCTTTATCAATACCGTACCGCACATGAGCTTTGTGTGGGGCGAGCAGAACGTCAACTTCCTGCGCGCGCGCTACGCCGCACTGCAGCAGAGCACGCTGTTCCGCGGGATGAAATACTCTGAAGATCACGCGCAGATTAAAGAGTGGGCTCCGCTGGTCATGGAAGGTCGTGATCCGAACCAGAAAGTGGCGGCGACCCGTACCGAAATTGGTACCGACGTCAACTACGGTGAAATTACCCGTCAGCTGGTGACGTCTCTGAAGAAAAAAGAGAACTTCAACCTGCAGCTCAGCACCGAAGTGCGCGGTTTCAAGCGCAACGCGGATAACAGCTGGAGCGTGACCGTTGCCGATCTGAAAAACAATGAAGCCGAGCACGTCATCAAGGCGAAGTTTGTCTTTATCGGTGCGGGTGGCGCGGCGCTGAAGCTGCTGCAGGAGTCCGGCATTCCGGAAGCGGACGACTACGCGGGCTTCCCGGTCGGCGGTCAGTTCCTGGTGTCCGATAACCCGGAAGTGGTGAACCGTCATCTGGCAAAAGTGTACGGTCAGGCTTCCGTGGGCGCGCCGCCAATGTCTGTTCCGCACATTGACACCCGTATGCTTGACGGCAAACGCGTGGTGCTGTTTGGACCGTTCGCGACCTTCTCCACGAAGTTCCTGAAAAACGGCTCCCTGTGGGATCTGCTGAGCGCAACCACCACCTCTAACGTCAAGCCGATGATGGACGTGGGGCTGGATAACTTCGATCTGGTGAAATACCTGATTAGCCAGGTGATGCTCTCCGACGACGACCGTTTCGAGGCGCTGAAAGAGTACTATCCGCAGGCGAAGAAAGAAGACTGGCGCTTGTGGCAGGCGGGTCAGCGCGTACAGATCATCAAGCGCGATCCGAAAGAGGGCGGCGTGCTGCGTCTGGGCACCGAAGTGGTGAGCGATAAGGATGGCACCATCGCCGCGCTGCTGGGTGCGTCACCGGGTGCGTCTACCGCTGCGCCAATCATGCTGCACCTGATGGAAAAAGTGTTTAAAGATAAAGTCGCCAGTCCGGAATGGCAGGCGAAGCTGAAGACCATTATTCCATCCTACGGCACGAAGCTGAACGGTAACGTGAGCGCGACGGAGCAGGAGCTGGAATACACCAGCCGCGTACTGCAGTTGCAGTACATTAAACCGCAGGCTGCGGATGCTGCCCCAAAAGCGGAGCTGAAGCCTCAGCCGGAAAACAAACCGGTTGCGGATATCGCGCTGTAAGGTAAAAAAGCCGGGTGGCGCTGACGCCTACCCGGCCTATGTTCGGTGTTGTTTTGTAGGTCGGGTAAGGCGAAGCCGCCACCCGACTTAATTTCAACGTACGACAGCCTGCTCAATCTTCTCTTCAGCCTTCCACACGCGATACTTCACTTCCACGTTTTCAGGCGTATAAACCACGATCGGCAACTTGCTGTTGTAGCGCAGCAGGCTATTGTCGCCCAGATACGCTGTCACAAATTTCTTCTCTTTCTTGCCATCCGGGCAGGCCATCATGGTGGAGACCGGCGAGGTCACTTTATCAAAGACGTAGTAGTCGTAACCCCAGCCTTCCAGCGTTTTGCTTTCCAGCTGACCACCCAGGCGATGCTGGTTGCAATCCACTTCCAGCGTCTTGCCAATTAACAACTCTACTTTGAAATTCGCTTCATCCTGCTGTGCCGGCAGCTGGATCACCTGACGCTTCATCCCTTTATCCGCTTTCGGATACGGGGCGACTTTTTCCAGCGGCTGCTCTTTAGGGGGTTCGCTGGCGAAAGCACTGGTGCTGACACACGCGGCGGCGATGAGTGCGATGGCAAATTTAGGTGCGTTTTTCATTGTCATTCCTTTATGTCAAAACGATCCTGCACAGGTTAACATATCAACTATGAATGATTGGTGTTATTTACTTACATTTTCAATATGAATAGCGTAATAAACCACATATTTACCATTTAAGTAGAGATTTGTACTGGCATGGAGTCCAGCAGGCGTTTGTGTTATTTTAGACCCTCTATAATGTTATTCATCTGTAAAAGGGAAGAGAGATGGTTCGTGCAAAACTGAAAACGCCTGAAGGCCGCAAGTTCCTCCTGGCGCTGCTGGTTGTGTTTATGATTGCTGCCGCGTGCGTGGGGCGGGCCACCATTGTTGGCGTCATCGAACAGTACAATATTCCTCTCTCTGCCTGGACAACCAGCATGTATGTCCTGCAATCGGCGATGATCTTTGTCTACAGCCTGGTGTTCACCGTTCTGCTGGCCATCCCGCTGGGCATTTTCTTCCTGGGCGGACGTGATAAACACTAGACGCCGATTTGCGATATCGAAGCCATCCTGCGGGGTGGCTTTTTTTATGTCTAATAATTTTTATTCGCATTTCTAGGATATTCTGTTTCGAACAAGACAGTTCAACATGAAGCAGGAGATGCGCAATGTTATCCCGGTTTGCAACGCTCAGCCGGATCCCGAAAGGAGTCTGGGTGGTGGGCGGCGTCAGTATGTTAATGGATATCTCCTCGGAGATTATTCACAGCCTGCTGCCGCTGTTTATGGTGACGACGCTGGGCGCCAGCGTTATTTTCATTGGTTTGATTGAAGGTCTGGCCGAAGCCACAGCGCTGTTTATCAAGGTGTTTTCCGGCGCCATCAGTGACTATCTGGGCAAGCGTAAAGGACTGGCGGTTCTGGGCTACGGTCTTGGCGCATTGAGTAAACCGTTGTTCGCTATCGCCTCTTCTTCCGGCATGATCCTTGGGGCGCGCTTAATTGACCGGGTCGGGAAGGGGATACGGGGAGCGCCACGCGATGCGCTGGTTGCTGACGTTACGCCGCCGGACCTTCGCGGCGCGGCCTTTGGGCTGCGTCAGTCGATGGACACCGTCGGCGCATTTCTCGGGCCGCTGCTGGCCGTAGGATTAATGCTGCTGTGGAACGATGATTTCCGCACGATTTTCTGGATCGCGGTGATCCCCGGCGTGCTCGCCGTGGCGCTGCTTTTCTTCGGCCTGCATGAGCCGAAAACGCCCGTCGAACATAAACGCACGAACCCCATCAAAAAAGAGAACCTCAGACGTCTCGGGAAAGGCTGCTGGTGGGTCATTGGCCTGGGGGCCATCTTCACGCTCGCACGTTTCAGTGAAGCCTTTCTTGTGCTGCGCGCACAGCAGTCGGGGGTGCCGCTGGCGCTGATCCCGCTGGTGATGGTGGCCATGAATCTGCTCTATTTCCTCTCTGCCTATCCGTTTGGCAAGTTATCGGACGGGATGAACCACACCCGATTACTGCAGTGGGGTCTGGTGATGCTGATTGGGGCAGATGTTGTGTTGGCGCTGAGCACCCACTGGGCTGGAATGCTTCTGGGCGTTGCGCTTTGGGGAGTGCATATGGGGATGACGCAGGGGCTGCTGGCGGCAATGATTGCGAAAACCGCGCCTGCGGATCTGCGCGGTACCGCCTACGGCATTTTTAGCCTGGTCAGCGGCGTGGGATTGTTAGTCGCCAGCCTGGGCGCCGGGGTCATCTGGGAAACGTTTGGCGCGGAATATACGTTCTATGCCGGAGCGGTGATTTGCCTGGTTACGCTGGTGTACCTGCGCAAAACGCCGGACGAGGCGAAATAAAAAAACCAGCCATAAAAGGCTGGTTTTCAATGTGTTTTTGGTCGGCACGAGAGGATTTGAACCTCCGACCCCCGACACCCCATGACGGTGCGCTACCAGGCTGCGCTACGTGCCGACGCATAGAAAGAATACTACTCGATTCCGTTTCGAATGCAAGGGAATCCGTCGCTAACTGGTTTATTATTAATCAGTTAGCGACGAAGCGTTTCTCATCCGTCAGGACCTGTAGCAGCAGGCTCAGCTGCGGTTTCTGGTCTTTAAGCCGTTCACCCTGCAGGTTATACGTCTGATAATTCCCATTGTTGTTCAGCACCAGCGTCAGCTTCGGCGTGGTCACCACCAGCGTATTATTCCCCGCAGCCGTGACCCAGTTATGGCGGCGCGCGGCGCTGAAGAGATCCTGCCCCTGGGAATACTCATTGGCAGGCGTGCTGACGTGCAACAGGCGTTGCATCAGGGTGGTCATCACATCTTTATGCTCGGTAAGCATATTGATGCGCTGCGCCGGCGTACCCGGCCAGTGGATGACCAGCGGAACCTGCAGGTTCGGGCGTGACCAGCTCATGCTCTTCGTCTCGTCACCTAACGGGACGCCATGGCCTGCGGTCACGATCACTACGGTGTTATCCAGCTTGCCGGACTCACGTAGCGCGTCAAGCACGCGGCCAATCTGCGCATCAACATCACCCGCCGCGCGGCCGTAGCGGCGCGCGAAATCACTCTTATTGCTGTTGGCAAGCGTAGTGCCGTTAAAGGAAACCCATGAGAACCAGCGGTTATCTTCCTGGGCATAGCGCTGGAGCCAGTTTATCCATTGGCTGGCGGTCTGCGCATCGGACTGATTTTGTGCCGCTGGCAGTGAGAAATCAGACAGCAGCGCCTGGCGGTAGAGCGGGCTGTTAAAGCCATCGGATGAGAACAACCCTAACTGATAGCCCTGCTGATTCAGCCCGGTGATCAGCGCCGCAGGTGTGCGGGTAGAGAGTACGCCGTCCATGTATCCGGCTGAAATGCCATAGAAGAGGCCAAAGATGCCTGCGTCGGTTGTGTTACCGGAGCTCATATGCTGAGTAAACGTGACGTTTTGACTCGCGAAATTGGCCAGCGCAGGCATCTGCTTCTCGTAACGGGAATAGTTCAGGCCATCGACGGTGATCAGCAGGACGTTTTGCCCGCGGCCCATATCGCGATAGCGCAGGTCGCTCAGCGGATACTGCACGCTGACGGCTTCCGGGTTACCCTGCTCGATAAGACGTCGCTGGTACTCCTGCGCATCAAGCAGGCCATGTTTTTCGAGGAAGCGACGTGCCGTCATCGGGTACGAGAGCGGCAGGTTCGCGCGCTGCATGGTAATCGGGCGATAGAAGTTCGCATCCGCCCAGATATACATGATGTGCGAACTGATAAAGGAGACGAAGAAGAGCGCGGCGACGGGCTTCGCGTAGTGGCGTCGGCGGGTCAGGCTGCGTAGTTTTTGCCAGCTCCAGGTGGCAAATAGCATCTCAATCAGCAGGATCACCGGGACGCTGATAAACATCAGCTGCCAGTCACGGGCCGTTTCGTTCTGGTCGGGGTTAATCACCAGTTCCCAGACGATGGGGTTGAGATGCAGGTGGAAGCGGGTGAACACTTCACTGTCGATAAGCAGCAGCGTCATCCCCACCGTCGCAAGGATTGCGGACAAGAATCGCATCAGACGCTGCGACATGACGATAAACGTCAAGGGGAACAGGATCAGCAGATAGGTGGCGAAAACCAAAAAGCTAAAGTGACCGACAACGCTTATCCAGGAGTAGATACGCCCGGTGAGCGTTGTAGGCCAGTCTGCGACAAACAGATAACGACAGCCAATGACCGTCGCCAACAGAATGTTGAACAGGGCAAACCAGTGCCCCCAGCTGACCATCTGGGAGACTTTTTCACGGTAGCGCTGACGATTCGTCACCATAAACTGTTGTTCGTATCCCTTAATGGGCCGGGTCGTTGCTGACGGACGACTGTAAAGCCTGGGCGAAAGATTTTGCGATCGCCTGACGCTGAGCCGGAGCAACGCTGGTGTTAATCAGGTTGGTGACCATATTTCCCAAAACCATCAGGGAGAGATCGGTCGGCGTTTTATGTTTTTCCAGTACGTTGACCAGCTCACTGAGCAGTTGTTCAACGTGTTCATCACTGTAGCGGGAATGTTGTGGCATAAATCAAAATCAGTTTGTTGATGAAAGGGCAACATATTACCGTAGCAACAGCTTTTTTTCCCCTTTTTTATCTGTTGTTGCACACATGTCCTGGTGGTGGTTGAATACCGCCCGGTCTAAAAGGAGAGTTTATCATGAGTCTGGAAATCAACCAGATTGCCTTGCACCAGCTTATCAAGCGCGATGAGCAAACCCTTGAAGTGGTGCTACGCGATTCGTTACTGGAACCTACGGCGACCGTTGTGGAGATGATGGCAGAGCTGCATCGTGTCTACAGCGCCAAAAATAAAGCCTATGGGCTGTTCAGCGAAGAGAGTGAACTGGCCGATAGCCTGCGCCTGCAGCGCCAGGGTGAAGAGGATTTCCTGGCGTTTAGCCGTGCGGCAACCGGGCGTCTGCGCGACGAGCTGGCGAAATATCCGTTCGCCGACGGTGGGATCGTGCTGTTCTGCCACTACCGCTACCTGGCGGTCGAGTATCTGCTGGTTACCGTGCTGAATAACTTAAGCAGCATGCGCGTGAACGAGCAGCTGGATATCAGCTCGACGCACTATCTGGACATTAACCATGCGGATATCGTGGCGCGTATTGATTTGACCGAGTGGGAAACCAACCCGGAATCGACCCGCTACCTGACTTTCCTGAAGGGACGCGTGGGTCGCAAAGTGGCGGATTTCTTCATGGACTTCCTCGGTGCCAGTGAAGGGCTTAACGCCAAAGCGCAGAACAAAGGGCTGCTCCAGGCGGTGGACGATTTCACAGCCGAAGCGCAGCTTGATAAATCTGAGCGCCAGACGGTGCGCCAGCAGGTTTACAGCTACTGCAACGAACAGCTGCAGGCTGGGGAAGAGATTGAACTGGAGTCGCTGTCAAAAGAGTTGGCGGGCGTCAGCGAAGTCAGCTTCCAGGAATTTACCGCAGAGAAGGGCTATGAGCTTGAAGAGAGCTTCCCGGCGGATCGCAGCACGCTGCGTCAGTTAACCAAGTTTGCCGGCAGCGGCGGCGGGTTAACCATCAACTTTGATGCGATGCTGCTGGGGGAACGTATCTTCTGGGATCCGGCCACCGATACGCTGACCATTAAGGGGACGCCGCCGAATCTGCGCGATCAGCTTCAGCGCCGCACCTCGGGCGGTAAATAGCAGGCACAAAAAACCCCGCAGAAGCGGGGTTTTTTTCGACAGGTTTGCGATTACGCGCGAACGAAGTCGATGTGAGTCAGTTTTGGCTTGAACGCGTGACGCTGAACAGCCTGAACTTTCACTTTTTCTTCTTTACCGCCAACAACGATGGTCAGAACTTCGCTGTAGAATTCAGCTTTGGTCTGCAGGTTCCACAGTTTGTCGTGATCCAGTTCGATTGCAACTGGAGCAGCTTCGCCACCGTAAACGATAGCCGGGAACTTGTTAGCGGTACGCAGGCGGCGGCTCGCACCCTTACCCTGCACGTTACGTACTTCTGCTTCGATAGTAAACATTGATTTCTCTCTGTATTTAAAACCCTACTACAGGCGACCCAGCAGCAGGTGAGTGTTCTGCCTCACGGATGTGAAGCGGGCGGCATTTTATACTCAAATGCCCCTCACATCAATGAAAAGTCCCGCTACCCGCGCAATTCGTTGGCGCGACGGAAGCGACCTTCGTAGTCGAAGAGTTTTTCGCGCACCTGCCAGAACTGGCCTTTTTTGCGGGCGACCACAAAATCCGGATGGCGCAATAGCACCTGCTGGCGCACGATATCGGCCACGGTGATCCAGCGCAGGGGCACGCCCGGAGTGCGGGTGTGCGGGCGGATAAACAGCTGTTCGAAGGCCGTTCGCTGAGCTGGCGTCTGAAGCCGGAAGCGCTCGCTGACGTCCGCCCCGTCTTCATCGTAATAGGTGATTTTCAGCCATTCGCCTTTTTCATCGGCACCGGGCTGCAACGCCATGCCGGAACAGCGCAGCACCAGCGCATCTTTCAGCTTTAATGCCGCTTTCAGCATGTCGTCCGGGTCAACCAGCACCGTGTCGCACTCCCGACAGCGGCGAGCGGCAATGTCATTTTCGGCGTTGCACTGCGGGCAGTTTTTAAAGCGGAAACGAAAATCGCACTGCTCGCGATGCCCATCATCATCTTCAAACCAGCCCTGACAGCGGCGGCCAAAATGTTCGATCAGCGTGCCGTCGGCGGTGGTTTTGCCCCAGAAGGTGTTGGCAAACCCGCAGGCAGGGCAAAAGACCTGAACGGGCACGTTGTCGCTTTTCCCTTTTGGCGCGCCGACCTCAGGCGTATAGAGATCGTGCGGGTTACCGGCATAATCCAGAATCAGGCAGTCGGTTTTCCCCGGTGCCAGACGCAGGCCGCGGCCAACAATTTGCTGATACAGACTGACCGATTCGGTCGGGCGCAAGATAGCGATCAGGTCGACGTGCGGGGCGTCAAAGCCGGTGGTCAACACCGACACGTTAACCAGATAGCGGAACTGCTGGGCTTTAAAGGCCTCAATCAGGCGGTCGCGCTCGGGGCCGGGCGTCTCGCCGGTGATGAGCGCCGCGTCGCCGGAGGGCAGTAACCCGGTGATTTCTCGCGCGTGCTCAACGGTGGCGGCAAAGATCATCACCCCTTTGCGCGTCGCGGCGAACTCCTCAATCTGGCTGATGATATGCGGCGTAATGCGCTTTTGCTTTTTCAGCTCCTGGTTAAGATCCGCTTCGCTGAATAACCCGTTGCTCTGCGCCTGCAGGCGGCTGAAATCGTACTGCACCACCGGCATATCCAGCCGTTCAGGCGGCGTCAGGTAGCCATGTTTAATCATGTAGCGCAGCGGAAGCTCGTAGATGCAGTCGCTAAACAGGGCCTTGTCATCGCCGCGCACCATGCCGTGATAATGGTAGCGATAGATCCAGCCTTTCCCCAGACGAAACGGGGTCGCCGTCAGGCCCAGCAGGCGCAGGTGAGGATTCACCTCTTTCAGGTGGGACAGGATTTGCTGATACTGGCTGTCGTCGTCATCGCTGATGCGGTGACATTCGTCGACAATCAGCAGCGAAAATTCGCTGCGAAACAGATCCAGATTGCGGGCCACCGACTGCACGCTGCCAAACACCACTTTGCCGTGGCTCTCTTTACGCTTTAGCCCGGCGGCGAAAATGTCGGCTTCCAGTCCAAGCGCACAATACTTGGCATGGTTTTGCGCGACGAGCTCTTTAACGTGCGCCAGCACCAGCACGCGGCCGCGGGCAAGACGCGCCAGTTCGGCAATGACCAGGCTTTTGCCTGCACCGGTCGGGAGCACAATCGCCGCCGGCTCGCGATGTTTGCGGAACCAGGCGAGGGTGGCGTCAACGGCTTCCTGCTGATAGGGACGAAGTGTAAAAGTCATAGGGTCTCGGTTTCGTTATTCCGCACATATACCCGTCATACTTCAAGTTGCCTGTGCGTTGGCTGCACTCGTTCACCCCGGTCACTTACTTATGTAAGCTCCCGGGGATTCACTCCTTTGCCGCCTTCATGCAACTCGAATTATTTAGGGTATAGATAGTATGCCACGAAACTTTTTCCCTTGAGTGGCGCAACCAGACCATTATACTGAACCGTTCCAGACTGCTTCTTTTTTCGGACCTGTTGTCCGACTTCCTGCACCATTAAGGCTAAAAAGATTTCATGCGACTTGATAAGTTTATCGCTCAGCAACTCGGCGTAAGCCGCGCTATTGCCGGGCGCGAAATTCGCGCCAGCCGCGTTACCGTGGACGGCGACATTGTGAGAGACAGCGCGTTCAAACTGCAACCTGACCATCAGGTGGAGTATGACGGCAATCCGCTGACCCAGCAGCACGGTCCGCGCTACTTCATGCTCAATAAGCCGGAAGGCTACGTCTGCTCAACGGACGATCCGGATCACCCGACGGTGCTCTATTTCCTCGACGAGCCGGTGGCGCACAAGCTGCACGCCGCAGGTCGACTCGATATCGACACCACCGGGCTGGTGCTGATGACCGACGACGGTCAGTGGTCACACCGCATCACCTCTCCACGCCACCACTGCGAGAAAACCTATCTCGTGACGCTGGAGTCACCGGTGTCGGATGACACGGCAGAGCACTTCGCGAAAGGCGTTCAGCTGCATAATGAAAAAGATCTGACCAAACCGGCGGTGCTCGAAGTCATCACCCCGACCGAGGTCCGCCTGACCATCAGCGAAGGGCGCTATCATCAGGTGAAACGTATGTTTGCCGCGGTGGGGAACCACGTTGTTGGCCTGCATCGCGAACGGATTGGTGCGATTGAACTCGATCCCGACCTGGCGCCTGGCGAATATCGCCCGTTAACGGAAGAAGAGATCGCCAGCGTCGGTCTGCCTTCGCACTAATTTCAGGAGAACTCTGTGACCACCAGGCCACACTCGTCGTTCAAAATCGTCTTCATTCTTGGCCTGCTGGCCATGCTGATGCCGCTGTCTATTGATATGTACCTGCCCGCGCTGCCGGTCATTTCCGCGCAGTTTGGCGTTCCGGCGGGCAGCGCGCAGATGACGCTCAGCACCTATATTCTTGGCTTTGCCCTCGGCCAGCTGTTTTATGGCCCGATGGCCGACAGCCTTGGACGCAAGCCGGTCATTCTGGGCGGGACGCTGGTCTTTGCGGCCGCAGCGGTTGCCTGCGCGCTGGCGCAGACTATCGATCATCTGATTATCATGCGTTTCTTCCACGGTCTGGCGGCGGCAGCGGCAAGCGTGGTGATTAACGCCCTGATGCGCGATATCTACCCGAAAGAAGAGTTCTCCCGCATGATGTCGTTTGTCATGCTGGTGACGACGATTGCGCCGCTGGTGGCCCCGATGGCCGGTGGTGCGGTGCTGGTGTGGTTCAGCTGGCATGTGATTTTCTGGATCCTGGCCCTGGCCGCGCTGCTGGCCTCCGCAATGATCTTCTTCTTTATTGATGAAACGCTTCCCGTCGAGCGCCGCCAGAAGTTTCACATCCGAACCACAATTGGTAACTTTGCCTCGCTGTTTCGCCACAAGCGCGTGCTCAGCTATATGCTGGCGAGCGGGTTCAGCTTCGCCGGAATGTTCTCCTTCCTGAGCGCCGGGCCGTTTGTCTACATCGAGCTGAACCACGTTTCGCCGCAGCACTTCGGCTATTACTTTGCGCTTAACATCGTCTTCCTGTTCATTATGACCATCATTAACAGCCGCTTTGTCCGACGGGTGGGGGCGCTGAACATGTTCCGCGCCGGGCTGTGGATCCAGTTTGTGATGGCGATCTGGCTGGTGGTGAGCGCGTTTCTGGGTGTGGGCTTCTGGGCGCTGGTGGTCGGCGTGGCGGCCTTTGTCGGCTGCGTGTCGATGGTGTCATCCAATGCGATGGCGGTGATTCTGGATGAGTTCCCGCACATGGCAGGAACCGCATCTTCCCTGGCCGGGACATTCCGCTTCGGCATCGGCGCTATCGTCGGCGCGTTGCTTTCGATGGCCACCTTTACGACGGCATGGCCCATGCTGTGGGCGATGGCTTTTTGCGCAACCAGCTCGATACTCTTCTATCTTTACGCCAGCCGACCGCGAAAAGCGGTCCACTAAAACACAGAGAAGGCCCGGCAGGGCCTTTTTTGTTGATGCATATCAACCAAACCCCGTTCGTTTATGCTGTGTTTGTTTATTTTATGTAAAATCTATTTGTGTAAAAAGTCACATCATTGTATTCAAAAAGGTTGAGTTAGATCGCAGAAACGGGTACATATAGCGCCGACGCGAGCCTGAATACCGATAAAAAAGTGCTGAATAGTGCAGGCTGACGATGATGTGTTACTATAAATGTAAATAAATTGTGAAGTAAATTTTGCTTCCGGGGAACGAACGTGAATACATTACAACTTTCTATTGTCCATCGCTTGCCCCAGAGCTATCGCTGGTCGGCGGGATTTGCTGGTTCGAAAGTTGAACCGATTCCGCAAAACGTCGCGGGCTGTGAAAACTGCCTGGTGGCGCTCAAGCTGTTAAGCCCGAGTGACGAAAATGCCTGGCGGGTGATGGAGCGCCTCAGTCAGGCCCTGACGGATATCGAAGTGGACAGCTCCGTACTGGAGTGCGAAGGTGAGCCGTGCCTGTTTGTGAAAAGCCAGGACGAGTTTGCTGCCACCTGCCGTCTGAAAAATTTTGGCGTTGCCATTGCCGAGCCTTTCTCCGGCCAGTACCCGTTCTGAGCGCTAGTCTGACGACAACAGCTGGCGCGTGTAGCGCTGCGTTGGCGCGCTAAATACGCGCTGGCAATCGCCCTGCTCGACCACCTCTCCCTGACGCAACACAATCACCTGATGGCATAGCGCCCGCACCACCTGTAAATCATGGCTGATAAAGATATAGGCCAGCCGGTGCTTTTCCTGTAACCCTTTCAGCAGCGCCAGGATCTGCGCCTGAACGGTCCTGTCCAGCGACGACGTGGGTTCATCCAGAATAATCAGCTCCGGTTTCAGGATCAGCGCGCGGGCAATGGCGATACGCTGGCGCTGCCCACCGGAAAATTCCGCAGGGTAGCGGTGGCGCGTCTCGGGATCTAGACCCACTTCGGTCATGACCCGCATGACCTCCTGCTCGCGTTGCTGCGCGCTCAGGCCGGGCTGATGGACGCGCAGACCCTCTTCGATAATCTGTAACACGCTGAGCCGTGGGTTAAGCGAGGAGTTGGGATCCTGAAACACCACCTGCATGCGGGGACGCACGGGCAGCATCTGGCGGCGGTTCCAGCGGTGCAGCGGCATATCGTCAAACAGGATCTCGCCCTGGGAGGCAATTAAGCGCAGCAGCGCCAGACCGGTGGTGCTTTTACCCGAGCCGGATTCGCCCACCAGCCCCAGGGATTCCCCCGGGCGCAGCGAGAAGCGGAGGTTTTTCAGCACCGGGTTGCGATCGACAATGCGTCGCAGAATACCTTTGCGGATCGGGAACGAGACGGACAGATCCTCAACGCGCAGCAGCGGCGTGCTGTCCGCATCGAGAGGAACCGGGTCGCCGGAGGGTTCGCTGTCGAGCAACCGCTGCGTATAGGGGTGCTGCGGTGCGCTCAGCAGCGTTGACGCCGTATTCTGTTCAACACAGCGCCCGTTCTGCATCACCGCCACGCTGTCGGCCAGCTTTCTGACAATGCTCAGGTTGTGCGTGATAAACAGCAGGCTCATGTTCAGCTCGTCACGCAGTTCCCGCAGCAGCGTCAGTATTTGGGCCTGTACCGTCACGTCCAGCGCCGTTGTGGGCTCGTCGGCTATCAGCAGTTCGGGGCGCGTGAGTAGGGCCATGGCGATCATCACGCGCTGGCGTTCGCCGCCGGAGAGCTGATGCGGAAAATCATTCAGTCGTTTGGGCGCATTGCGTATGCCTGTGCGTTCAAGACAATCCAGAATTTCTCCCCGCGCGGCCTCTTTGCGCATCCCACGGTGCAGGGAGAGCACTTCATAGAGCTGTTTTTCCAGACTGTGCAGCGGGTTAAGCGACACCATCGGCTCCTGGAAAATCATCGCGATTTTGTTGCCGCGAATGCCGCGCAGGGTCTGTTCGTCGGCCTGCAGCAGCGAACGGCCGTGAAAGAAAATATCCCCTTGCGGGTAGCTCACCGGCGGAGAGGGCAGCAGCCGCAGGATGGAGAGCGCCGAAACGCTCTTGCCTGAACCCGATTCACCCACCAGGGCCAGCGTTTCACCGCGCTGGATCTGCAGCGTCAGGTCGCTGACCACGGTACGCGTCTCGTCCTGTTTTGAAAAGGCAATCGACAGGTTATCAATACTGAGCAGGGGCTGGGTCATCTTATACCGCCTTGTTCGGATCAAAGGCATCGCGCACGGCTTCGCCAATAAAAATCAGCAGCGACAGCAGTACGGCCACGGAAAGAAAGGCGGCGATGCCTAACCACGGTGCCTGCAGGTTGTTCTTGCCCTGCAGCAGCAGTTCGCCAAGCGATGGGGAACCCAACGGTAACCCGAAACCGAGAAAATCCAGTGAGGTGAGGGTGGTGATGGAGCTACACAGAATAAACGGCAGGAAGGTGAGCGTTGCCACCACGGCGTTGGGCAACATATGGCGGAAAATGATCCCGCGATCGCTCACGCCAAGCGCCTGCGCGGCGCGAATATAGTCGAAATTACGGGTGCGCAGAAACTCGGCCCTTACCACACCGACCAGCGCCATCCAGCCGAACAGGACGGTGATGCCTAATAGCCACCAGAAGTTGGGCTGTACGACGCTGGAAAGCAGGATGATCAGAAACAGCGTCGGCATGCCTGACCAGACTTCAATAATCCGCTGACACCACAGGTCAATCTTCCCGCCGTAGTAACCCTGAACGGCACCCGCCACGACGCCCATCACGCTGGAGAAGAGCGTCAGCATCAGTCCAAAGAGAAGCGAGATTCGTGTACCGTACAGGATGCGTGCCAGCACGTCGCCGCCGTTAGCATCCGTTCCCAGCCAGTTTTGCGCGGAGGGCGGGGAAGGGAAGGGGCTTGTGGTGGCGAAGTTAATGCTGTTAGCGCCAAAACGTACCGGCGCCCAGAGCGCCCAGCCGTGCTGCTCAATCTGCTGGCGAAGCCATGGATCCTGATACTCCGCTGGTGTCGCAAACGGGCCGCCAAAGTCGCTTTCGCTGTAATTGGCGATGACCGGCACGTACCAGCGATCGTTAAAATGCACCAGCAGCGGTTTGTCGTTGGCGATCAGTTCTGAAAACAGGCTCAAGACAAACAGCACGGCAAAAATACACAGCGACCAGTAGCCGCGGCGGTTATGGCGAAAGCGGGCCCAGCGGGCCTGATTGACGGGGCTTAAACGCGGCATCATCGGCCCTCAAAATCGATTCGGGGATCGACCAGCGTATAGCTGATATCGCTGA
Organism: Enterobacter quasiroggenkampii; assembly: GCF_043972695.1. Classification (NCBI taxonomy): domain Bacteria; kingdom Pseudomonadati; phylum Pseudomonadota; class Gammaproteobacteria; order Enterobacterales; family Enterobacteriaceae; genus Enterobacter; species Enterobacter quasiroggenkampii. The sequence goes on along the minus strand of NZ_CP143745.1, from coordinate 3,796,367 downwards.
TGATATTCAGCAGCAGGCCAATCAGGGTAAATATATAGAGTGTGCCAAACATTACCGGATAATCGCGCGACACGGTGGCCTCATAGCCCAGCAGCCCCAGACCGTTGAGCGAGAACATCACCTCTATCAGCAGCGAGCCGGTAAAAAACATACTGATGAACGTGGCCGGAAACCCGGCGATCACCAGCAGCATGGCGTTGCGGAACACGTGTTTCCACATGATCTGCTTCTCGCTCACGCCTTTGGCGCGGGCCGTGACGACGTACTGTTTACGAATTTCATCGAGAAAGGCGTTTTTGGTCAACATGGTCAGGGCCGCAAACCCGCCAATGACCGTTGCCAGAACCGGCAGTGTGATATGCCAGAGATAGTCGGTAATTTTCTGGTACCAGGTCAGGGAGTTGAAATCGGCGGAGACGAGCCCTCGCAGCGGGAAGAGGTCGAAATAACTTCCCCCGGCAAAAAAGACGATCAGCAGGACAGCAAACAGAAACGCCGGGATGGCATAGCCGATAATGATGAACGTGCTGCTCCAGATATCGAACCGGCTGCCGTTGTACACCGCTTTGCGGATCCCGAGCGGAATAGAGACCAGATAGATGATAAGCGTACCCCACAGCCCCAGCGTGATCGAAACCGGCAGGCTTTGCTTGATCAGCGTCAGCACTGACGCACTGCGAAACAGGCTATCGCCAAAATCAAAGCGGATGTAATCCCAGAGCATCTTGAAATAGCGCTCGTGAATCGGTTTGTCAAAGCCGTAGCGGTGGGTGATCTCGGCGATCACTTCCGGATCCAGCCCGCGTCCCCCGCGGTAGTGGCTTTCACTGATATTCCCTACGCCGGTTCGCGCATGGCTGGCGCCCATCCCTTCACCGCCGCCGCCGGGCATGCCGCCGCTGTTGCCAAATTCAATGGCGGCAATGGCCTGATCGACCGGCCCACCGGGGGCGATTTGCACGATAAAAAAGTTAATCGTGATGATGGCCCACAGGGTGGGGATGACCAGCAGCAGACGGCGGAGAAGATAGGCACCCATGATAATTCCTTATCGCCGCTCAGCGGGAAGTCTGGCGGCTTTGTTAACGTCATACCACCAGGTATCAAAGCCCAGGGAGTAGACAGGGCGCACGGCAGGCACGGAGAACTTATCCCAGCGCGCAAGGCGATCTTCGCCCATATACCACATCGGCAGCATGTAGTAGTTCCAGGTTAAGACCCTGTCGAGGGCGCGCCCGAGCGGGAGGAGCTTTTCTTTATCCCCCTGCGCCGCCACGATTTTCGCAATCAGCGCATCAATCGCCGGGCTTTTAACCCCCGGCGCGTTGTACGAGGAGTCGATGTAGCTGGAGGCCCAGGAGATTTGCAGGTCCGAGCTGGGCCACGGTTGGGCGGGCCACAGGCGCTGCATCATGTCGTAATCACGGCTGCGCATGCGGCTGGTGATCTGCGCGTTATCCACCTGGCGAATGTTCATGGTCACGCCCAGCCGCTCAAGGTTGTGCTTAAACGGCAGCACCCACTGATCGTTGCCCCCGGACGAGAGCAGCAGCTCAAAGCTGAGCGGCTTGCCCGTTTTGGCATCAACACGTTTTTGATTCTTCAGGTGCCAGCCCGCCTCATCCAGCAGCTTGCTGGCCTTCAGCAGGTTGTCGCGGTCGTAACCATCACCCTTCGATGCGGGCGGCTGAAACACGGTGGTGAAAACCTGCGGTGGCAGTTCCGCTTTCAGCGGCGCCAGCAGGACCAGCTCGTCGGCTTTCGGATAATCGCGCGCGGCGTATTCGGTATTCTGAAAATAGCTGTTGGCGCGGCTGTAGGCACCGTAAAACAGCGCTTTGTTCATCCACTCAAAATCAAAGGCCAGGGAGATGGCTTCCCGCACCCGGCGATCGCTAAATACCGGACGTTGAATATTAAACGCCAGCCAGCGCGTGTCTTGCGCAGACGCATTTTTGTGCTCGTCTTTGACGATATAGCCTTTAGCAAAATTTTTGCCGATATAGCGGGTCGCCCAGTTTTTGGCGCTGCTCTCGACGCGCAAATCGAAGGCCCCGGCTTTGAACGCCTCAAACGCCACGTTATCGTCGAGGTAGTAATCATAACGAAGGGTGTCGAAGTTCCAGCGCCCGCGGTTTACCGGCAGATTGGCCGCCCAGTAGTCTTTGACGCGGGAATAGACGACATATTGCCCCATGCGCCAGTCGGTAATGCGGTAGGGGCCGCCAGCCAGTGGTGGCGTGGAGAGCGGGTCGCTCAGCTTATGATCTTTCCAGAACGATTCCGGCATCACCGGCAGCGAGAACAGGCTCAGCATGTTCTCTTTGTTGGGGTCGCTCAGTTCGATGCGCACGGTGAGCGGCGCAATGGCTCTGACCGACGCGCCTTTATATACGATGCGGAACTGGGGCACGCCTTCGGTCATGAATTTATGGAAGGTGAAGGCGACGTCGCTGGCCTTAACCGGCGTGCCATCGTGAAAACGTGCTCGCGGGTTCAGCGAGATTTCCGCCCAGGCGAAGTTATCGGCGTAGCGCACGTTCTCGGCAATCAGCGGATAATAGCTACCGGGCTCGTCATCGGAGGTGACAAAGAGCGTATCGTAAAGGGATTCCGTCCGCGCGGCCGCCACGCCGCGCAGGGCGTAGCGGTTGAAGTTGTCGAAGGTTCCCGTGGCGGAAAGCGTGACCTTACCGCCCTTAGGCGCGGCAGGGTTGACGTAATCAAAGTGCGTAAAATTGACCGCGTATTTCGGCTCGCCAATCACCGCGAAGGCGATATTTTCTTTGATGGCTTGCGCCTGGCTGGACAGGCTCGTGAATGCCAACATCAGCAACATAAAGCGCATAAGCATCTCGCGGCAGCTCCCTCTTTTACAGACCGGCTCGGTTAAGCTGAATAATAAGTGACGTCGCGGACAATGTGAAATTAATCGCCCTCGGGCGAAATATCAGGACGCCATTCGCGGAACTGCGCCAGCGGCATGGGACGGCTAATCCAGTATCCCTGCAGGAAGTTAACGCCGTGTTCGCGTAGCCAGGCCGCCTGTTCCGGCGTCTCTACCCCTTCGGCGACGGTCGACATATTCAGTCGTCTTGCCAGCGTCAGAACGGCATCCAGCACCGGCGACGTCACGGTCTCAGTACCGATCGCATTAACAAAACCACGGTCTATTTTGAGGTAGTCCATGGTGAAATGCTCCAGGTAAATCAGCGCGCTGTGGCCGGTTCCAAAATCATCAATGGCGATTTCAAACCCTTCGTTATGCAGCCATTCGAAGAGGCTGTTGGCTTCCCGATGGTTAAGCATATCGCGCTCGGTAATTTCCAGCACGATCTGGAAATAATCCGGCGGCAGTAACGCTTTGAAGGTGCGCATATCGTCCTTGAAGCTTTCCGCATGCAGATGCCCCGGCGCAATGTTAATGCCCACCTTGGCGCCCGGAGGTAACAGCGTTTGTAATACGGGAGCGTCGTGAATGATAAGATCAAAGAGATGCAGCGTCAGCGGGACAATCAGCTTCTGCGCTTCGGCAAAATTAATAAACGCGTCCGGCGGAATTTCTCCCATTGTCGGGTGTTTCCAGCGCATCAGGACCTCAAGCCCGGTCATCCTGAGCGATTTGGCATCGACGACGGGTTGATAGACCACATAAAACTGACCGCGCTTGATGGCGCTTAAAATTTCTTTACCCGGATTGAGCCGAATGCTGAGGATGTAGTAGTTAAGCGATCCGGCACAAATACCGCATACCAGCCCGAAAAACAGCGCATAGAGGATTTCATCGCCTGTCCATGCGTCCGCATACAGGTTGATGGTCAGGGGGACGTCTTTCAGTGTCGCCGTGCGGACCGGGATGTCATGCAGTTCGTGTGCATGAACCAGGGTGCTGGACCGCGTCGACAGCGCGTTATCGCCGATGATGATGGCGATACCCGCGAACTCGTCCTGGCGCTCCGTGTAGAGCAGGTAAGGCGTCAGATTAATATTCACTGAGGTGAACACGCCGCCATCTTTTACTAATGGGTTGCGGTACCAGATCGCAATCGCAGGCTCATCAGGCAGCATGGGGGTACCCGGAAGCAGGGCCATATCGATCTGTTTATCGATGTTCAGCTCAGGTATCAGCGTCTTCATCGGGACATTCATCGGGCCTGTCGCGGAAGAGCAGAACGCCATCTTGTCCCTGACCAGCAGGAAGGCGCGAACGTTAATGCTGAAGGCCGCGCGTGAGGTGAGTTCCTGATTGACGTCGTGGCAGGTATTTAGCGTGAGGGGCTGGAGAACATTGACCGCTTTTTTTAAATCGTCGAAATAGCTCCCCATGTAGGCGCTCACATCATTCACCAGGGTGTCGAATTTGACTTCTCGCTTGTGGTAACTCCAGGAAAATTGCAGGGAACCCAGGAGCAGGGCGGTAATGAGACCAGTGATAATACTGAGGATCAGTATCTTGCGATTACTGGAGAAGTAGCGGGTAAGCATAGACGTCGTGATTCCTGAAAAGCCGCTGGATGTATTCAGTGTAACGGGCAAAAAAAAACACTGCCGAAGCAGTGCTTTTTTTCATCATATCGCCAGCCAAGGGATAACCAACGATACAATAGCGATATTAACTGCGGGTCAGTACGCGGCGCGCTTCGTTATAACGCTTCTTCCAGTACGGTTCGTTCATGCTGGAAATGGTCACACCGCTGCTGGTGGAAGCATGTACAAACTGGTCATTACCAATGTAGATGCCAACATGTCGACCTGTCGAACCGGCACGGAACAGAACTAAATCACCGGTGCGCAGTTTGGTACGTGAAATCGACTTGCCCATCTCCTGCTGTTCATAGGTCGAACGCGGAAGATCTAACCCAAATTGCTCGCGGAACGTACGCTGTACAAAACCGGAACAATCAATACCTGTTTTCGTGCTGCCGCCAAGACGATAACGCACGCCTTTCCAGTCAGCATACTGGTCCATAATTCGGGACTTCACGTCCAGATTACGTACCATATTTTCAAATTCATCCTGAGAGGCTTGCAGTGAAGAGGAATCTTCCATTCCCACAACACGCGTCTCAGGATGCATATTCTTTGCGGTGTTCGATGTACTACATGCAGATAACAGTACCGCGACTGCTATCGCCGGGATCCCCCGTAAGATATATCTCAGAAACGGTTGAGATTTGACCATTTTGTTTATTATCCCTTGAAGTCCTTAACGACAAATATCGTTATAAAAATGCCAAACGTGACGAGACTAATTATCTGTTCACATTGAGACAATTCTTTCTGGTCACATTTGTGGCGTAGCGCACAAAATTATTCACCATCGAAATAATTATCCCTATGGGGCAAAACGAGTTCGAGATTAACCGATTGCCAGGGGTATTGCGAGTAAAAAAAGCCTTTTTTTTATAAGAAAATGTGATACAGAAAGTAAAAATCCGTAATTGCTTAAAATGCGGTCAGATCCGAGGCTTTATCGCGCAATTGCTTCATTTTTATCATGAATGTGATGACAAGAATATGACACTGGGAAAAGATCGTGGCGGGAAGGCTATCGGGGATCATGTCGATCCCTGATAGCTCACGTTAATTTAAGTTAGTTTTTTGTTCAATTATTGTTGCGCTTTACCGGGAAGGTAGCGATCGAACAGCGCTATTATCCTGTCGCTCAGTGGGGTCATCAAACACCACGGCAGCGCAATCAGCGCAACGGAAAGCGAACCGACGGCAATATCGGTGAACCAGTGAGCGCCAATCATTACGCGCGGGAAGGCAAAAACCACAAAAATAATCAGGGCTATGGCAAACGCTTTTCTGCCGAAATAGCGAAGCATAATTGCGGAAAAAATAAGCAGCATCATGCCGTGATCGCCAGGGAAACTGTCCTTCGACGCATCTTTTGTTGGAATATGCAGCAGCTCACTGACGCGATAAATATCGGTGAAAAAGAGCGTTGGGCTGGAACGCTTAACCGGAATAATCGCGGTGGCCAGCTGGTTAATGATGACAGCAAACAGCAGCATCACCAGACCGATAATCAGAATACGTCGGCGTCCTGCTTTATCTTCTTTCAGCCAGAAAGAGAGCATCAGGCAGCCCATCGCCAGCAGCGAGAAGCCGTCAAAGGCACGGTTGTTGGTGATGGCCACCAGCCACAGAAACGCCTTGCTCTTCACCAGCTCCTGGTTGAAGAAGTGGAAGAGGGCAGAATCCAGTGGGAACCAGAAACCATGATTCACCGGGATATACCAGGAGAAGAAAAGCGCCAGACCGGCGACATTAAGCAGTAATATCAGGGGAAATCGAGTTGTCATAACGTTCTGCATAGAGTGAAAACTGGGGCAACGTTAGCCGCCCGAACTTAAACGAATCCTCAACAGGCTGGACTGGAGGGCATTCCAGTCGGCGTTAACCGCACTAATTAACTCTATTCGGCTGTCGGGCGGCGCCACGTTTTGCGTTTCAATAAAGAAATCGTCGCCCTGCCGGTTGATCCGCACCAGTCCGTCCGGCGTGCGCATGATCCCTTTCACGCGATCGACGGGCGCAAGGCGGGCCCACTCCAGGATCCCAATGGTGTCAAAAACGGTTTCAGCATCAAAAATCCATCCGCAGGCCTGATATCCCTGACCGCTGTTCAGATTACGACGCCAGCGCTGGTGCTCCGGCAGACTCAGGGCTGCCAGACCCTGCTTAACCGGGTGACTGTGCGCATGCTCCGCGCTGGCGGGCAACGCGGTGAGGTTCAGACGAGGCAGGTCAAGCAGGGCGCTATCAATATTCCCCTGGGTGGCCTGCACCCGCGTGCGATTGCCGCCAAAATGGTGCCACCACGCCTCCAGCGCGGCCTGGCTTTCTGGCGTGGCGCGATCTTCCTTGTTGGCGACGATCACATCCGCCGAGGCAAGCTGATCGCGGAAGTTCTCGTTGGCCACCGCCTTGTCATCCAGAAGCTGGCGCGGATCGAGCAGGCACAGGGTGGCGCGCAGATCGATCCACGGCTCGTAAACCGGGGCTGTCAGCAAATCGAGGATCTGCTTCGGGTGACCCAGCCCGGTGGGTTCAATCAGCAGGCGGTCAGGTTTGCCCTGACGCAGTAGGGTATTGAGCCCGACCTGCATCGGCAGGCCATTAACGCAGCACATGCATCCGCCGGGGATCTCTTTAATCATCGCGCCGCTGGATGACAGCAACGCGCCGTCAACGCCCACCTCGCCAAATTCATTGACCAGCACGGCCCACTTCTCGGCCGGATCTTTATTCGCCAGCAGGTGGAGAATTGAGGTGGTTTTACCGCTGCCGAGAAAACCGGTGATGAGGTTGGTTTTGGTCACGTGCGCTCCGGATGAGAATTGTGATGCTATAACACTGTTCTCTATCCTGGCGAAAAACGGGCCCCGTGAGAAGGGGAAGGGCGAACGGAGGCCTCATCCGTTCGCATTAAGCGCAATAATCGTTAAAGATTTAACGTTTCGATAACAGCCTGACGCGCGCCGTGGCGGGTAATGCGCTCATAGGCCTGGCTGACAGCCTCCACAAAAACGCGATTATGCGCAAGATCGTGCCCGAAGACCTCACTCAGCCCCAGCAGCGCGTGGACGCGGTTGGCGTCGCTGCTGGCGTCGACGATGGCGCGGATTTTATCGCTGAGGGGATCGCGAACATCAATTGCGTTTCCGCGTTCGTCGGTACCGCTGACGTAGCGTATCCAGCCGGCCACGCCCAGGGCCAGCAGCGACCACGGCGTATTTCGCTCAAGATGAACGCGGATCCCGTCCAGCATTCTCTGGGGCAGCTTCTGGCTACCGTCCATCGCGATTTGCCAGGTCCGATGCTGGAGGGCCGGGTTGGCAAAGCGTTCGATCAGACTATCGGCGTATGCCGTGAGGTCGACATCCTTGATGCGCAACGTGGGGGCCTGCTCGTCCAGCATCAGCCGACGGGCGGCTTCGCGGAACGCCGCGTCCTCCATACATTCATTTATATGAGCGTAGCCCGCGAGGTACCCCAGATACGCCAGGAAAGAGTGGCTGCCGTTGAGCATGCGTAATTTCATCTGCTCCCAAGGCAGCACATCCTGCACCATCTGGACACCCGCCACTTCCCACTCGGGACGCCCGGCGACAAAATTATCTTCCACGACCCACTGAATGAACGGCTCGCAGCTGATGGCGCACGGATCTTCCACGCCGAGCGCGTCGGTGATTTCCGCCAGCGAGGCCTCCGTTGCGGCGGGCACAATCCTGTCGACCATCGTCCCCGGGAAACTCACGTGGCTATCAATCCATTCAGATAACCCTGCGGAACGTTTTTGCGCCATGCCCAGCACCGCGTTTTTCACCACGTGCCCGTTGTCAGGGATATTGTCGCAGGACAGCACGGTAAACGCAGGCAAGCCGCGCTCGCGGCGGCGGTGGAGGGCTTCGACCAGGATGCCAGGGGCCGAATGTGGCTCGGAGGGGTTTTCAAGGTCGTGGACGATCCGGGGGTTATTCAGATCGAGTTTTCCGGTCGCGGGATCGATGCAATAGCCTTTTTCCGTGATGGTGAGCGAGACAATCGCAACCTGAGGCTCGCAAAATTTCTCAATAATGGCGGGCAGAGAGTCCAGCTTTGCGTTCAGGCATTCATGGACAGCACCGACGATAATGGCCTCATTTCCTTCAGCCCCTTTTTCCAGCACGGTGAACAGATGATCCTGCGCGCGCAGCTGGCTCATCAGCACATCGCCGCTGAAAAGGCTAATCTCACAAATCCCCCAGTCGCCGCCTTTTTCATTCAGCACCCGGTTTGTTAACAATGCCTGGTGCGCACGGTGAAACGCGCCAAAGCCAAAGTGGACGATGCGGGAGCGTAATGACTGGCGATCGTAGCGAGGTTGCTGAACCCGGGCAGGAAGGGCGGTGGAGGCAATTGTCTTCATGAGATACACACCTGATTAACCATTAATTAACAATGCCAGTGTAAAGTTATATGACAGCAAATAAAATTGGTGAGCCGTAAATATCCCCGTTATGTGAGTTTGATCAATCAATGTGTGGCGGTGTATTGACCCTTCACGGCAAACATGTATGGTAGTCGTCATTGCAGTAGCACATATTGGTATAACAACTTAAGAGGGTGAGGCAATGGAACAAACCTGGCGTTGGTACGGGCCGAACGATCCGGTTTCTCTTGATGATGTGCGTCAGGCTGGCGCAACGGGTGTCGTCACGGCGCTGCATCATATTCCTAACGGTCAGGTCTGGCCGGTAGAGGAAATACAGACGCGTCAGGCGCTGCTGGCGGAGAAGGGATTAACCTGGTCTGTGGTAGAAAGCATTCCGGTTCATGAAGATATCAAAACCCATTCAGGGGAGTACCAGACCTGGATTGCTAACTACCAGCAGAGCATCCGTAACCTTGCGGCCTGCGGCATTGATACGGTTTGCTACAACTTCATGCCTATCCTGGACTGGACGCGAACCGATCTTGAATATCAGATGCCGGACGGCTCGAAAGCGCTGCGTTTCGATCAGATTGCCTTTGCGGCATTCGAACTGCACATTCTGAAACGCCCTGGCGCCGACGCGGATTACACCGCGGAAGAGCAGCAGCAGGCGCTCGCGTGGTTTAACGCCGCCAGTGACGCAGATATCGAAAAGCTGACCCGTAATATTATTGCGGGCCTGCCGGGGGCTGAAGAAGGGTATACGCTGGATCAGTTCCGCGCCCGCCTGGCGGAATACGGCGATATTGATAAGCAGCAGCTGCGTGAAAACATGGCGTATTTCCTGCGCGCTATCGTGCCGGTTGCGGAAGAGGTAGGGGTTCGCCTGGCCGTACATCCGGACGATCCACCGCGTCCAATCCTCGGCCTGCCGCGTATCGTATCCACGATTGAAGATATGCAGTGGCTGAAAGAGACGGTCGACAGCATCTATAACGGCTTCACCATGTGTACCGGCTCCTACGGTGTGCGGGCGGATAACGACCTGGTGCGGATGATTGAAACCTTCGGCGATCGTATCCACTTCACGCATCTGCGCGCGACCTGCCGCGAAGAGAACCCAAAAACCTTCCACGAGGCGGCGCACCTGGGCGGTGATGTGAATATGGTGGCGGTGGTAGACGCCATTCTGGCGGAAGAGGCGCGTCGCAAGCAGACTGGCGATGTGCGTCCTATTCCGTTCCGTCCTGACCACGGCCATCAGATGCTGGACGATCTGCGCAAAAAAACTAACCCGGGTTATTCGGCGATTGGCCGTCTTAAAGGGATGGCGGAAGTGCGCGGCGTTGAGCTGGCGCTGAAGATGACGAAGTATCCGGAGCTGCTGTAACCGGAATTGCCGGGTGGCGGCTTCGTCTTACCCGGCCTACAAAAACACAAAAACCGGCTTCAGGGCCGGTTTTTTCGTAGGTCGGGTAAGCGTAGCGCCACCCGACAAATGCCGCAATCAGTCAGCGCGACCCATATAGCGTTTTTCTTCAATATGGATGCGGATCTTCTCGCCAGCAGAGAGGTATTCCGGTACCTGCACAACCAGGCCGGTTGTCAGGGTCGCCGGTTTGTTGCGGGCACTTGCGGATGCGCCTTTGATGCCAGGTGCCGTTTCAACGATTTCCAGATCGACCGTCTGAGGCAGTTCCAGCGCCAGCAGCACGCCGTCCCAGGTCAGAACCTGCATGTCTGGCATACCGCCTTCCGGGATGAACAGCAGCTCTTCTTCAATCTGATCTTTGGTGAAGATGTACGGGGTGTAATCTTCTTTGTCCATGAACACATATTCGTTGCCGTCGATGTAGGAGAAATCAACATAGCGACGGGTCAGGGTCACGGTATCAACGATATCGTCACCTTTAAAGCGCTCTTCCACCTTCAGGCCGGTACGCACATCGGCGAAACGCATTTTGTACAGCGTAGCTGCACCACGGGCGCTTGGTGCCTGAATATCGATATCTTTCACAATCAGCAGTTTGCCGTTGTAATTCAGTACCATACCTTTCTTAATTTCGTTCGCTCTTGGCATTGCAGTAATCCTGTTTACGGGAGGTAAAAAATATCGCGCCAAATTACTCGCGCGCGGCCTTTCAGGCAAGAGGAATTCGTGGCTTTTGCTATCAATACGCAAAAGGTGTTACTGTGCGCGCGATGCCCGACTGTACGGGCATCCGCCAGCGAAAGAGAGCATTTATGGATTGCCGTCCCGATTGTGGCGCGTGCTGTACTGCACCGTCCATTTCAAGCCCCATTCCAGGAATGCCCGAGGGCAAGCCTGCCAATACCCGCTGCGTTCAGCTCTCGGAAACCAACCTGTGCATGATCTTTGGCTCACCGCTGCGTCCGAAGGTCTGCTCCGGGCTTCAGCCCACGGCCGAAATGTGTGGCAGCACGCGCGAGCAGGCGATGACGTACCTTCTTGAGCTTGAATCGCTCACCGCACCTTAAACGTCTTTAATCTTCGCCAGACAGCCTATCGTCAGCGTACACATCACCAGCGCAATCCAGAACACCGTGTGATAGTTCCAGATTTCGGCCACAACACCGGCCATTGAGCCGGCAATAATCCAGCCCACGCGGGTGGTATTAGTATAAAGGGTGGTGGCAGAGCCTGCCTGGCCCGGCATCAGGTCCTGGAAATAGAGCATGCCTATCCCGGCGAGAATGCCAATATAGATGGCGTTCAGCAGCTGTAACGCCAGCAATAGCTCAGGCGTATGTACCGTCAGCATGCCGAGATAGAACAGCAGACCGGCGACGGCGGCGATGCGCATTAAAAAACGTTTCCCGAAGCGCTTTGCGTAATAGCCTGCGATAAGCATGGTCGGGATCTCAAGCCCGGCCGCGGTGCCCATCATGATGCCCGCCAGCTTCTCCGACAGGTGCAGTTCATTAATAATAAACAGCGGCATATTGATGATATAGAGGCTATTGGTGCCCCACATCAGCGTGCAGATCGCGAACAGGAGCAGGGCATCGCGGCGGTTACGGCGTGGCGCTTCCAGCACGCCCGTTGCCACTTTGGGCTCTTTGCGCATGGACGGCAGGAAGAACCACACCAGCGCGCCGCACGCCACAAACGCGACCGCCGCGCTCAGGTACATCACCGTAAAGCCAAAACCCATCGCCAGCGCGTAAGCCAGCGGCGGGCCAATCACCCACGCCAGCGACACCTGTGCACGCAGAACAGAGCTGAACATCACCGCTTCACGTCCGGTATGGTCGGCGTGTTCGCGGGCAAGCGCGAACAGCTGTGGGTTCGCCGTCGAACCAAAGCTGCTCAGGAATACCCCGACGAAAAGCAGAATGAAGTAGTTGCGGTTCCAGGCAAACAGAACGCAGGCCAAAACCCCCAGCAGGCAGCAGAAAACGATCAGGCTTTTACGATCGCCTTTTCTGTCGGACCGCCCCGCCAGGAACTGACTGACCAGGATGCCGATGATGGCGCTTCCGGTAAAAAAGAAGCCAACCAGCGCCGGACGAACATGAACCTCATTGGTCAAAAATAAGCTCAGCGTCGGCGTCTGTAACGCACCGGCAATGCCCGTGAAGAAGGCAACAATCAGGAAGGCCGCTGAGGTCAAATCAAAGGGCTTCGGCGAGGCAGCCGCAGGGATGTTATGCATGTTTTATAATTAGCGAGTAGCAGGGAGGGGCGGAGTGTACGCCGTCAGCTAAAAAATAAACAGTGGGTGCGGTCAATGATGCCACGAAAAATCAAAATGGCATTTCATCTTGCATCCACATCGGCTGACCTTAGCTGAAACTGACTTGCTGAACTTCAGCAAAATTCAGCTGAACGAAGAAGAAATGTGCTGTATCTCTAAATTCTGCAATCTGAAATACGAGTTTTCTTGCAAGGCATTGCAGAAAGCGCAAGACTTTTTGAAACGTTTCAGCGCTATCTTGTTTTAACAAACGGAGCAGGCTAGCGCATTTTTTCTCATTAAAGCTGAAACGATTCAAGTTCAGCAGGAGTGGAGAACCATGTTCCAGTTATCTGTTCAGGATATCCACCCGGGCGCTCAGGCCGGGGATAAAGAAGAGGCTATTCGCCAGGTTGCCGCTGCGCTTGTGCAGGCGGGTAACGTCGCGGACGGCTATGTCAACGGCATGCTGGCGCGCGAGCAGCAGACCTCAACCTTCCTCGGCAATGGGATCGCCATTCCGCACGGCACCACCGACACCCGCGATCAGGTGTTGAAAACCGGCGTTAAGGTTTACCAGTTCCCGCAGGGCGTACTCTGGGGAGACGGTCAGGTAGCCTATGTGGCCATCGGTATCGCGGCCAGCAGCGACGAACACTTAGGTCTGCTGCGTCAGCTGACGCATGTCCTGAGCGATGACGCGGTGGCTGAACAGCTTAAATCCGCCACCACCGCGGAAGAGCTGCGCGCCTTGCTGATGGGCGAAAAACAGAGTGAAGCGCTGAAACTGGATAATGAAACGCTGACGCTGGATGTAGTTGCTTCCGATCTGGTGACGCTGCAGGCGCTGAACGCGGGCCGCCTGAAAGAAGCCGGCGCGGCGGATGCCACCTTTGTGACGCGCGTGATTAACGATAAGCCGTTGAATCTGGGTCAGGGTATCTGGCTGAACGACAGTGCTGAAGGCAACCTGCGCAGTGCGATTGCCGTGAGCCGTGCGGCCAATGCATTTGACGTAGAAGGCGAACGCGCGGCCATGCTGGTGACCGTGGCGATGGCTGATGAACAGCCGGTTTCCGTGCTGAAGCGTCTGGGCGACCTGCTGCTGAACAACAAAGCTGAAAAGCTGCTGAACGCTGATGCCTCCACCGTGCTGGCACTGCTGACCAGTGATGATGCGCTGACGGATGACGTGCAAACCGCGGAGTCCGTGGTGCGGAACGAACACGGCCTGCATGCCCGCCCGGGCACCATGCTGGTGAATACCATTAAACAATTCGAGAGTGAGATTACCGTGGCGAATCTTGACGGCACGGGCAAACCGGCCAACGGCCGTAGTCTGATGAAAGTGGTCGCGCTGGGCGTGAAGAAAGGCCACCGTCTGCGTTTCACCGCGCAGGGTGCCGATGCTGAACAGGCGCTGAAAGCGATTGGCGATGCCATCGCGGCAGGTCTGGGGGAGGGCGCATAATGAGCAGACGTGTTGCGACTATTACGCTAAACCCGGCTTATGACCTGGTAGGATTTTGCCCGGAAATTGAGCGCGGCGAAGTCAACCTCGTGCGTACCACCGGCCTGCATGCTGCGGGCAAAGGGATTAACGTCGCGAAAGTGCTCAAGGATCTCGGTATTGATGTCACCGTGGGCGGATTCCTCGGTAAAGACAACCAGGATGGGTTCCAGCAGTTGTTCAGCGAGCTGGGCATTGCCAACCGTTTTCAGGTTGTTCAGGGCCGTACCCGTATCAACGTTAAGCTGACGGAGAAAGACGGTGAAGTAACCGATCTGAACTTCTCAGGCTTCGAAGTGACGCCGTCAGACTGGGAACGCTTTGTCAACGACTCGCTGACCTGGCTAGGCCAGTTCGACATGGTCTGCGTCAGCGGCAGCCTGCCGTCCGGCGTGAGCCCGGAAGCCTTTACTGACTGGATGACGCGCCTGCGCAGCCAGTGCCCATGCATCATTTTTGACAGCAGCCGTGACGCGCTGGTTGCGGGCCTGAAAGCCTCACCGTGGCTGGTGAAGCCGAATCGCCGCGAGCTGGAGATCTGGGCGGGTCGTAAGCTGCCAGAATTAAAAGATGTGATTGACGCTGCCCATGCGCTGCGCGAGCAGGGTATCGCTCACGTAGTGATCTCGCTTGGTGCAGAAGGCGCGTTGTGGGTTAACGCGTCTGGCGAATGGATCGCCAAACCGCCGTCAATGGAAGTTGTGAGTACCGTTGGCGCAGGGGATTCCATGGTTGGCGGCCTGATTTATGGTCTGCTGATGCGGGAATCCAGTGAACATACCTTACGTCTTGCCACTGCCGTTGCTGCCCTGGCCGTCAGCCAGAGCAATGTCGGTATTACCGATCGTACCCAGTTAGCCGCGATGATGGCGCGCGTTGACTTAAAACCTTTTAACTAACAGCAGGAGAGGAATAATGAAAACGCTGCTGATCATTGACTCCGGTCTCGGACAGGCTCGCGCCTATATGGCGAAGACCTTGCTGGGCGCGGCGGCACAAAAAGCACATCTGGAGATTATCGATAATCCAGGCGATGCAGAACTGGCCATTGTCCTGGGCGACAAAATCCCGGCTGACAGTGCGCTGAACGGTAAAAAAGTGTGGCTGGGCGATATTAATCGCGCGGTGGCACACCCGGAACTGTTCCTGAGCGAAGCGAAAGGTCATGCGTCTGTCTACAGCGCGCCTGTCGCGACGGCACCGGCTACGGCCACGGGCCCGAAACGCATTGTGGCGGTGACGGCCTGCCCGACGGGGGTAGCTCACACCTTTATGGCGGCTGAAGCCATTGAAACCGAAGCGAAAAAACGCGGCTGGTGGGTAAAAGTTGAAACACGCGGCTCCGTCGGTGCCGGCAACGCGATCACCCCTGAAGAAGTGGCGGAGGCCGATCTGGTGATTGTGGCGGCGGATATCGAAGTGGACCTGGCGAAATTTGCCGGTAAGCCAATGTACCGTACCTCCACCGGCCTGGCGCTGAAAAAGACCGCGCAGGAGTTTGATAAAGCGCTGGTAGAAGCGAAGCCGTATCAGGCAACCGGCGCGCGTCAGACCGCGACGGAAGGGAAGAAAGAGTCCGCAGGCGCCTATCGCCACCTGCTGACCGGTGTGTCTTACATGCTGCCGATGGTGGTCGCGGGCGGTCTGTGTATCGCGCTCTCGTTCGCGTTTGGTATCACCGCGTTTAAAGAACAAGGTACGCTGGCGGCTGCGCTGATGCAGATCGGCGGCGGCTCAGCCTTCGCCCTGATGGTGCCGGTTCTGGCGGGCTTTATTGCCTTCTCCATTGCTGACCGCCCGGGTCTGACCCCGGGGCTTATCGGCGGTATGCTGGCCGTGAGCACCGGTTCCGGTTTTATCGGCGGTATCATCGCGGGCTTCCTCGCCGGTTACGTCGCGAAGCTGATTAGCTCAAAGCTGAAGCTCCCGCAGAGTATGGAAGCGCTGAAGCCGATCCTGATCATCCCGCTGATTTCCAGCCTGGTGGTCGGCCTGGCGATGATTTACCTGATTGGTAAGCCGGTTGCGGGCATCCTGGCGGGTCTGACCCACTGGCTGCAAACCATGGGTACCGCGAACGCGGTTCTTCTGGGTGCAATCCTCGGCGGCATGATGTGTACCGACATGGGGGGGCCGGTGAACAAAGCGGCGTACGCCTTTGGTGTGGGCCTGCTGAGTACCCAGACCTACGCGCCAATGGCGGCGATCATGGCGGCAGGTATGGTGCCTCCGCTGGCGCTCGGTCTGGCGACGATTATTGCCCGTCGTAAGTTCGATAAAGCGCAGCAGGAAGGCGGTAAAGCCGCGCTGGTGCTGGGTCTGTGCTTCATCACCGAAGGGGCGATTCCGTTCGCGGCGCGTGACCCAATGCGTGTGCTGCCGTGCTGTATCGTTGGCGGTGCGGTAACGGGGGCGATCTCTATGGCTGTCGGTGCGAAGCTGATGGCACCACACGGCGGTCTGTTCGTGCTGCTGATCCCAGGCGCGATCACCCCGGTACTGGGTTACCTGCTGGCGATTGTTGCCGGTACGCTGGTGGCGGGTCTCTCTTACGCGGTGCTGAAACGTCCGGAAGCGGAAGTTGTGGCAAAAGCAGCGTAAGCGATAAACAACAAAAAAGCCGGGTTGCATTACGCACCCGGCTTTTTTTATGCCGCCTGTTCAGCGGGTTGCTGAGCCTTCAGCCAGGCAATCTCTTCTGCCCAGATGTCCGGATTAATGGTTTCCAGCACCATCGGAATACCGTCGAAGCGGGCGTCCTGCATAATAAAGCGAAACGCATCGTGGCCAATGTTGCCTTCGCCCAGACTGTGGTGGCGGTCAACGCGGCTACCAAAGGCGCTTTTCGCATCGTTTAAGTGCATTCCGCGCAGGTACTTAAAGCCCACAATGCGCTCGAACTCATCAAACGTGTTTTTCGTTGCCTCGGTGGTGCGCAGGTCATAACCGGCGGCAAACGCGTGGCAGGTATCAATGCACACGCCCACGCGGGATTTATCCTCCACGCCGTCGATAATCGCTGCCAGATGTTCGAACTTAAAGCCGAGGTTGCTGCCCTGACCGGCGGTATTCTCAATCACCGCGGTGACGCCTTTGGTCTTGTCCAGGGTGATGTTGATGGATTCGGCAATGCGCGCCAGGCAGGCATCTTCGTCGATCTGCATCAGATGGCTACCCGGATGGAAGTTCAGCAGCGTCAGCCCCAGCTGTTCGCAGCGCTGCACTTCATCAAGAAATGCCTCGCGGGATTTTTCCAGCGCCTCTTCAACCGGGTGACCGAGGTTGATCAGGTAGCTGTCGTGGGGGAGGATCTGGCCGGGCCCGTAGCGGTATTTCTCACAGGCGGCTTTGAAATCATCAATCACCTCAGCGGTGAGCGGTGCGGCGCGCCACTGGCGCTGATTTTTGGTGAACAGGGCGAAAGCGGTCGCCTCAATTTCGGCGGCACGAATGGCGGCATTCGCAAGGCCACCTGCAGCGCTGACGTGCGCTCCAACATATTTCATAAAGGGACTCCTGTTAACCCGAAATGCTTATGATAGCGGGTTAACAGGAGAAGGATGTAGTGGTTTATGCCATCAGGCTATGGACCGCGAGGTTAATCGCGCCGCCGCCAACAATCAGCCAGATGAAGAGCACCAGCGCCATCAGCAGCGGTTTCGCACCGGCTTTTTTCAGCGCGCTGACGTGCGTGGTCACCCCCAGGGCCGCCATGGCCATTGCCAGCAGTACGGTATCCAGCGTCACCAGCATATCCACCACCGCTTTCGGCAGCAGATGGAAGGAGTTAAAGATAGCGACCACGATGAACAGGATCGCAAACCACGGAATGGTGATTTTACTTTTCTCGCTGCCGCCCGCCGGAGCCAGTTGTTTAACCCGTGCGGCCAGGAAAATCAGGAACGGGGCCAGCATCATCACGCGCAGCATTTTGGCAATCACCGCTGCGTTTTCGGCGTCCGGGTTAATGGCGTGTCCTGCTGCGACCACCTGGGCCACTTCGTGCATGGTCGAACCGATATAGATGCCGTAGGTTTCCGGGCTGAACCAGTGGGCAACCAGCGGATACATGGCCGGGTAGAGGAAAATCGCCAGCGTACCGAAGATCACCACCGTCGCTACCGCCACCGTTACCTTGCTGGCTTCGGCTTTCACGACGGGTTCTGTGGCCAGCACCGCCGCTGCGCCACAGATACTGCTCCCGGCACCGATCAGCCAGCTGGTTTGCCTGTCCAGGCCAAACACTTTCTGACCGATAAAGCAGGCCAGTAAAAAGGTGCTGGTCAGGGTCAGAACGTCGATGGCGATCCCGCTCGCACCCACATCCGCAATCTGCGAAAAGGTAAGACGGAAGCCGTAAAGAATGATCCCAAGACGCAGCAGATGCTGCTTGGCAAAGATTACGCCGCCGTCGCAGGATTTCCAGATATGCGGGTAAACGGTGTTACCCACGACCATGCCGAGCAAAATGGCGAGCGTCAGCGCGCTGAAACCTGCGCCTGCGATGGCCGGGATGCTGCCGCCCCATAGCGCTACGGCGGTGACTGCAGCGCTGAGCGCAAGACCCGGCACGAAGTGCCACACTGTACGATGATGTTGTAAGGTGATTTCTGACATAACCTTCTCCTTTGTCTGGCTAAAGGTTACGGCGCTCTGGCTTAAAAATAAAATTGATTATATACTTATAATCAATCTATATAAGTGGTAAGCAACCATGCACATTACTCTGCGTCAGCTGGAAGTCTTTGCCGAGGTGCTGAAAAGCGGCTCAACGACCCAGGCGTCACAAATGCTGGCGCTCTCACAGTCTGCGGTCAGCGCGGCGTTGACCGATCTTGAAGGACAACTGGGCGTTCAGCTTTTTGACAGGGTAGGGAAGCGTCTGGTGGTCAACGAGCACGGTCGTCTTCTTTATCCGCGCGCGCTGGCGCTGCTCGAGCAGGCAATCGAAATCGAGCAGCTGTTCCGCGAAGACAACGGTGCGATCCGCGTTTACGCCAGCAGCACCATCGGGAACTACATTCTGCCGGAAGTGATTGCCCGCTACCGCCGGGATTTCCCGAGCCTGCCGCTGGAGATGAGCGTGGGCAATAGCCAGGACGTCATCAACGCAGTGATCGATTTCCGCGTGGATATCGGCCTCATCGAAGGTCCCTGCCATAACGTCGATATCATTGCCGAGCCCTGGCTGGAAGACGAGCTGGTGGTGTTTGCGTCCCCGGCCTCGTCGTTATTGCAGGGAGAGGTGACGCTGGAACGGCTGGCGCAGGCGCAGTGGATCCTGCGCGAGCAGGGCTCCGGCACGCGTGAAATTGTCGATTATCTGCTGCTTTCACATCTGCCGCATTTCCAGTTAGGGATGGAGCTTGGGAACTCTGAGGCCATCAAGCACGCGGTGCGCCACGGGCTGGGCATCAGCTGCCTTTCCCGGCGCGTTATTGCCGAACAGCTTGAAACCGGATCGCTGGTTGAAATCCCCATCCCGCTGCCGAAGCTGGTGCGCACGCTGTGGTGCATTCATCATCGTCAGAAACACCTTTCCAGCTCCCTGCAGCGTTTTCTGCGCTATTGCGAAATCTGACAGCATCCCTCACCCCAAAGGGGAGAGGGAAAAATTATGCTTTACTTATAATCCTGGTCGCGTCATGAAGCTCTCTTATAACTGAGTATTTCTGCCGGAAGGAACGCGGATCGTCTGCTACAATCGCGCCTCATTTATTAAATGGACAGCATTTTCATATGGTTTCAGAAATTAAAACCACAGAAGCGCCCACGCTACGTCGTGAACTCAAGGCGCGTCACCTGACGATGATCGCCATTGGCGGCTCAATCGGTACAGGTCTTTTCGTTGCCTCTGGCGCAACGATTTCGGCAGCCGGCCCGGGTGGGGCACTTTTCTCTTATATCCTGATTGGCCTGATGGTGTACTTCCTGATGACCAGTCTCGGCGAACTGGCCGCGTACATGCCGGTATCCGGTTCGTTCTCGACCTACGGTCAAAAATACGTTGAAGAAGGCTTCGGCTTCGCGCTGGGCTGGAACTACTGGTACAACTGGGCGGTCACCATCGCCGTTGACCTTGTCGCCGCACAGCTGGTGATGAACTGGTGGTTCCCGGATACGCCGGGCTGGATCTGGAGCGCCCTGTTCCTGGCCGTCATCTTCCTGCTGAACTACATCTCCGTGCGCGGTTTCGGCGAAGCGGAATACTGGTTCTCTTTGATCAAAGTGGCAACCGTCATCATCTTTATCGTCGTCGGTGTGGCGATGATCGTTGGTATTTTCAAAGGCGCAGAACCTGCGGGCTGGAGTAACTGGACAATAGGCGATGCGCCGTTTGCCGGTGGACTGTCGGCAATGATTGGCGTGGCAATGATTGTCGGCTTCTCCTTCCAGGGAACCGAGCTGATTGGCATTGCTGCCGGTGAGTCAGAGAACCCGGAGAAGAATATTCCGCGCGCGGTTCGTCAGGTCTTCTGGCGTATCCTGCTGTTCTATGTGTTCGCGATCCTGATTATCAGCCTGATCATTCCGTACACCGATCCAAGCCTGCTGCGTAATGACGTTAAAGACATTAGCGTTAGCCCGTTCACGCTGGTCTTCCAGCACGCCGGTCTGCTTTCTGCCGCGGCAGTGATGAACGCCGTTATCCTGACCGCTGTACTGTCAGCCGGTAACTCCGGGATGTACGCGTCCACCCGTATGCTCTACACGCTGGCATGCGACGGTAAAGCACCGCGTATTTTCGCGAAGCTGTCCCGTGGCGGCGTACCGCGTAACGCGCTGTACGCCACTACGGTGATCGCCGGTCTGTGCTTCCTGACCTCTATGTTTGGCAACCAGACGGTGTACCTGTGGCTGCTTAACACCTCCGGGATGACGGGCTTTATTGCCTGGCTGGGGATTGCCATTAGCCACTATCGTTTCCGCCGTGGCTACGTCAAACAGGGTTATGACGTTAACCAGCTGCCGTATCGCTCCGGCTTCTTCCCGCTGGGTCCCATTTTCGCCTTCATTCTGTGCCTGATCATTACGCTGGGACAGAACTATGAAGCGTTCCTGGCGGACACCATTGACTGGGGCGCCGTCACGGCAACCTACATTGGCATTCCGCTGTTCCTCGTCATCTGGTTTGGTTACAAGCTGACGAAAGGAACACACTTCGTTCGCTACAGTGAAATGGAATTCCCGGAACGATTTAAACAATAACCGCACTTCCTCTCTGTTAGCCCGCTCGTTTGAGCGGGCTTTTTTATTCCCGCCCCCTGAAACAAAGATATATTTCTTAACAATTTAATTGATAATAATTATCGTTTGCTTTATCGTTATCAAAAATAAGCGTGTCACCGACCCACCGGAGATGTGGGCGGCCAGGAAGACGCTGTGAGCAATGATGATTTGATTGAGTTGTATTTACCTCATGGAGATATGGAATGTTTAGGTTGAATCCCTTCGTCAGGGGAGGACTTTGCGCGTCCGCAATGTCCCTGGCCCTGCCTGTTATCGCAGCGGAATCCGGCGACACAATGGTTGTCACGGCCTCCGCGACCGAGCAAAACCTGAAAGACGCACCGGCAAGCATCAGCGTCATCACCCAGGAAGATTTGCAGCGCAAACCCGTTCAGAATCTGAAAGATGTGTTACGGGATGTGCCGGGCGTGCAGCTCACGAGCGAAGGGGACAACCGTAAAGGGGTAAGTATTCGCGGACTGGACAGCAGCTACACGCTGATCCTGATTGACGGCAAGCGCGTCAATTCCCGTAACGCGGTGTTCCGCCATAATGATTTCGACCTCAACTGGGTGCCGGTTGACGCCATCGAACGAATTGAAGTTGTGCGCGGACCGATGTCTTCTCTTTACGGCTCCGATGCGCTGGGCGGCGTGGTAAACATTATCACCAAAAAAATCGGCCAGAAATGGACGGGTACCCTGAGCGCCGATTCCACAATTCAGGAACATCGCGACCGTGGAGACACCTACAACGGTCAATTCTATACCAGCGGTCCGCTGGTGGACGGTCTGCTGGGGCTGAAAGCCTACGGTAGCCTCGCAAAGCGTGAGAAAGACGGGCAGCAGAAGTCCTCTACCACGGCGAGCGGTGAAACACCGCGCATTGAAGGCTTCACCAGCCGCGATGCGAATGTGGAGTTCGCCTGGACGCCGTCTGAAAATCATGACTTTACGGCGGGCTACGGTTTCGACCGTCAGGATCGTGACTCGGATTCTCTCGACAAAAACCGCCTTGAGCGTCAGAACTACTCTCTCAGCCACAACGGCCGCTGGGGCGTCGGCAACAGCGAGCTGAAGGTGTACGGCGAGAAGGTGGATAACAAAAACCCGGGCAACAGCAATCCGATCACCTCCGAGAGCAACGCGGTGGACGGGAAATACGTGCTGCCGCTGGGCGACATCAACCAGCTGATGACCTTCGGCGGCGAATGGCGTCACGATAAGCTGAAGGATCCGGTCAACCTGACGGGCGATTCAAGCAGCAGTACGTCGACAAGCCAGTATGCCCTGTTCCTGGAGGACGAGTGGCGTATCTTTGAACCTCTGGCGCTGACCACCGGCATCCGTATGGATGACCATGATACCTACGGCGACCACTGGAGCCCGCGCGCCTATCTGGTCTACAACGCGACCGATACCGTAACGGTGAAAGGGGGCTGGGCGACCGCGTTTAAAGCGCCGTCACTGCTGCAGCTGAGCCCGGACTGGGTCACCGGCTCGTGCCGCGGTGCCTGTGAGATTGTCGGTAACCCGGATCTGAAACCGGAGACCAGCGAGAGCTTCGAGTTCGGTCTGTACTACAGCGGGGAAGAGGGCTGGTTAGAGGGCGTGCAGGCCAGCGTGACCACCTTCCAGAATAACGTCGATGACCGCATCAGCATCAGCCGTACGGCCAATGCGAAGCAGGCGCAGAGCTACCCTAACTACGTTGGCCTGAATGCGGACGGTGAACCGATATTCCGCTACTACAACGTCAACAAGGCGCGCATCCGCGGGGTGGAGACCGAGCTGAAATTCCCGCTGGCGGACGACTGGAAAGTGACGCTGAACTACACCTACAACGACGGTCGTGATATCAGCAACGGTGGCAACAAGCCGCTGTCCGATCTGCCGTTCCATACCGCCAACGGGACCGTTGACTGGAAGGCGACGCAGGACTGGTCGTTCTATGTTCAGGGCAACTACACCGGTGAGAAACGCGCGCTGACCAGCAGCGACCCAACGCCGGGTGGCTATGTTATCTGGAATACCGGCGCCGCGTGGCAGGCGACGAAAAGCGTGAAGCTGCGTGCGGGCGTGCAGAACCTGCTGGACAAAGATCTGAGCCGCGACGATTACAGCTACACGGAAGATGGCCGTCGCTACTTTGTCGGTGTGGATTATAAGTTCTGATGTAACCTTTATGCCCGGTGGCGCTTCGCTTACCGGGCCTACAAAACCCACGAATGTAGGCCGGGTAAGGCAAAGCCGCCACCCGGCAATCGGCCGCACTTACCCGAACAAATGCTCCGCATGGAAGCGGAGATGATCCTCAATGAAGGACGCAATGAAGTAATAGCTGTGATCGTATCCCGGCTGAATGCGCAGCGTCAGCGGCCAGTCCTTCTGGCGTGCCGCTTCTGCCAGCACCGCAGGCTGTAGCTGTCCGGCGAGGAACTGGTCCGCATCACCCTGATCGATAAGGGTGGGAATGGCCTCTTCAGCTTTGCTGGCCAGCATCAGCGCGCAGCTGTCCCATGCCTGCCATTTTTCCGCATCCTCACCCAGATAGTGTGTGAAGGCTTTCTGCCCCCACGGCACCTGTGTTGGGTTCACAATCGGTGCAAATGCCGACACGCTGACGTATTTCCCCGGATTTTTCAGCGCCATGATGAGCGCCCCGTGTCCGCCCATTGAGTGGCCGCTGATTGCGCAGCGCTCACCGACCGCAAATTGCGACTGCACCAGCGCAGGAAGTTCATCGCGAAGGTAATCATACATGCGGTAGTGGCGCGCCCAGGGTTGCTCGGTCGCATTGAGATAAAACCCGGCACCTTTGCCCAGGTCGTATCCGGCATCGTCGGCCACATCGTCGCCACGCGGGCTGGTGTCAGGCATCACCAGCGCAATGCCCAGCTCGGCGGCAATACGCTGCGCGCCCGCTTTGGTGGTGAAGTTTTCGTCGTTGCAGGTCAGGCCGGAAAGCCAGAACAGAACCGGTGGATTTTCCGTCGGCGGCAGGAAAATGCTGAACGTCATTGCACAGTTCAGGGTGGTGGAGTCGTGCCGCCAGCGCTGCTGTCGACCTTCAAAACAACGGTGCTCTTCGAGCAGTTCCATGCAGGGATCCTTAATGAGAATGCGTATTCATAAAACCCATAATACAGCCTTTTCATTGACCTGTGAGTAACTTTCACTTTCGCCAGACGGCGAGATGCTGCATCATAAATTTACTTTTCTTTAACAATTGGAGCGGTCATGGCGCTGCGTATTGCGCTCAGTGGGTTTGTCGTGCTGGTGGTGGCGATGGGGATAGGGCGTTTTGCCTTTACGCCCCAGGTGCCGCTGATGATTGCTGCCGGACAGCTTACGCTGACCAGCGCGGGTCTGGTGGCGGCGATGAACTATCTGGGCTATCTGGTGGGTGCGTGGGATGCGATGCGTGCGCACCGCTTCGTTGAAACGCGCCTCTGGCTTGGCATCACCGGCGCGGTGGCGCTGACGCTGCTCTCCGCGGCGGCGGATAATGCCGTCGTGCACGGCCTGCTGCGTTTTGTCATCGGCTGCATGAGCGGCTGGTCGATGGTACTCATTGCCGCCTGGACTAACGAACGGCTGGGACAGCTGGGTAAACCGGGCCTGAGCGCTGCCGTATTTGCCGGGCCGGGGGCAGGCATTGCGCTGAGCGGCCTGCTCGCCGTCTATATTCAGGCGAAGTCCCTGTCGGCCGGGGCGGCATGGCAAATCTACGGCGTGCTGGCGCTAGTGCTGATTGCCCTGGTGGCGCGCTACCTGCCGCGATCCGGGCAGCTCCATCGACCCGGCACCGCGCCGGAGCCGCTGGTGCTGACGGCAGATTTAACGCGTCTGGTCTGGAGCTACAGCCTGGCCGGGTTTGGCTATATCCTCCCGGCTACCTTCCTGTCGCAAATGGCGGCCGTGCGTTTTCCCGGCAGCCTGTTTGCCCAGTTTGTCTGGCCGATTTTTGGTCTCGCCGCCGTGGTGGGGATTGCGCTCAGTATTCTGTTACGCCATACCTCAACGGCTAACCGCAGACTGGCTATCGTACTGTGGTTACAGGGGGCGGGCGTGCTGGCGGCCTGGCTGCTGCCGGGGATTGGCGGGTTACTGACAGGCGGGCTGCTGGTGGGCGGCGGCTTTTTGTGTGCCGTGCAGCTCTCTCTTTTATACGGTCGCGAGCTGGCGCCAAACCACACGCGCTATATGGCGGGCCTGCTCACCACCGGGTATGCGATTGGGCAGTTGATTGGCCCCGTCACTTCGGCGTTATCAACCTGGCTTACCCACCGGCTGGAGCCGGCGCTGGGGCTGGCGGGCTTGGCGCTGTTCGTTGGCGGAGCCCTGGTCTGGAATCGTCACGCTGAAAGGCAACAGCAATTGCAATAATTATCGTCGTGAATACTGGATTATGTGCGCCGCCTCACGCACAATGAACGCATACTTTTGCCACAACGAGGGCAAAAGACGCCACACCTGCAGGAGAACAAAATGTCATCACTCAGTAAAGAAGCTGCCCTGGTCCACGAAGCCCTGGTTGCGCGCGGTCTTGAAACGCCACTGCGTCCGCCCGTACAGGACTTGGACAATGAAACCCGCAAGCGTCTGATTGCCGGTCATATGACCGACATCATGGAGCTGCTGAATCTCGATCTGAGTGACGACAGTCTGATGGAGACGCCGCACCGCATCGCGAAAATGTACGTCGACGAAATTTTCTCCGGCCTGGATTACGCCAACTTCCCGAAAATCACCGTCATTGAAAACAAGATGAAAGTGGACGAGATGGTCACGGTTCGCGATATCACGCTGACCAGCACCTGCGAACACCATTTCGTGACCATTGACGGTAAAGCGACCGTGGCGTATATCCCTAAAGACACGGTGATTGGCCTGTCGAAGATCAACCGCATCGTGCAGTTCTTCGCTCAGCGTCCGCAGGTGCAGGAGCGTCTGACCCAGCAGATCCTGACCGCGCTGCAAACGCTGCTGGGCACCAATAACGTGGCCGTCTCTATCGACGCGGTTCACTACTGCGTGAAAGCGCGCGGCGTGCGCGATGCCACCAGTGCGACCACTACAACCTCGCTGGGCGGTCTGTTTAAATCGAGCCAGAATACCCGCCAGGAGTTCCTGCGCGCCGTACGTCACCACAACTAAGTCTTACAGGGCAGGGACCATGGAGCGAAACGTCACGCTCGATTTTGTTCGCGGCGTCGCCATTCTCGGTATCCTGCTGCTTAATATCACCGCCTTCGGTTTGCCGAAGGCGGCGTATCTCAATCCCGCGTGGTATGGCGACATTACCCGCAGTGATGCCTGGACTTGGGCAATCCTCGATCTCTTTGCGCAGGTCAAATTCCTCACGCTCTTTGCCCTGCTGTTTGGCGCAGGCCTGCAGCTTCTCCTCAAACGCGGCACACGCTGGATCCAGTCGCGCCTGACGCTGCTGGTTATCCTCGGCTTTATCCATGGCCTGTTCTTCTGGGACGGCGATATTCTTCTTGCCTATGGGTTAGTCGGGCTCATCTGCTGGCGCCTCATTCGCGATGCGCACAGCGTTAAAAGCCTGTTCAACACCGGGGTGATGCTCTATGTCATGGGGCTTGGAGTGCTGTTGCTGCTGGGGATGATCTCCGGCGAGACGACAAACCGTGCCTGGATCCCGGATGCCGCTAACCTGCAGTACGAGCAGTTCTGGAAGCTGAAGGGCGGTACGGAAGCGATAAGCAACCGCGCGGATATGCTGGGGGACAACCTCCTTGCGCTGGGCGCGCAATACGGCTGGCAGCTGGCGGGCATGATGCTGATGGGCGCGTCACTGATGCGCACCGGCTGGCTGAAAGGGGAATTCAGCCTGCGTCACTATCGTCGCACCGGCGCCGGTCTGGTGCTGCTCGGCGTGCTGATTAATCTCCCGGCGGTGATGATGCAGTGGCATATCCACTGGGATTACCGCTGGTGCGCGTTCCTGCTCCAGGTGCCGCGTGAACTGAGCGCGCCGTTTCAGACCATCGGCTACGCGGCGCTGATCTACGGCTTCTGGCCCTCGCTTTCTCGTCTGTGGATGGTCAGCGCTATCGCCTGCGTGGGCCGCATGGCGTTGAGCAATTACCTCCTGCAAACGCTGATCTGCACCACGCTTTTCTATCGCTTTGGTCTGTTTATGAAATTCGACCGCCTTACGCTGCTGGCGTTTGTTATTCCGGTCTGGGCAGTAAACCTGGCGTTTTCTGTGCTCTGGCTACGCTATTTCCGCCAGGGACCGCTGGAGTGGGTATGGCGTCAGTTAACCGCACGTGCTTCAGGGATATCATTGAAAAATACATCCAGATAACGATCTGGATCACAATCATTAACAAAACGGATGTAAGCGTTTTCATGACTGTGAGCTTCTTCACGTAGTCCCCTTTCTCTCGCTGCCAAAATAGCCACCTTGCTAAACACAGGGGGTGTCTGTGAGTTGCTGCAATCCTTTGAAGGATGGTGAATATGATCACCATTCGTGACGTCGCCCGTCAGGCGGGTGTTTCTGTGGCTACCGTCTCACGCGTGCTCAACAATAGCGCGCTGGTCAGCCCTGAAACCCGTGAAACCGTAATGAAGGCCGTGACCCAGCTCGGGTACCGGCCAAATGCCAATGCCCAGGCGCTAGCGACGCAGGTTAGCGACACCATCGGCGTGGTGGTGATGGATGTGTCAGATGCCTTTTTTGGCGCACTGGTGAAAGCGGTCGATATGGTCGCCCAGCAGCATCAGAAATATGTCCTGATCGGCAATAGCTATCATGAGGCGGAAAAAGAACGTCATGCCATTGAAGTGCTGATCCGCCAGCGCTGTAACGCCTTGATTGTCCATTCAAAAGCCTTAAGCGATGAAGAGCTAACCGGATTGATGGAGCAGATCCCGGGCATGGTGCTGATCAACCGCATCGTCCCCGGCTATGCCCACCGCTGCGTCGGGCTGGATAACGTCAGCGGCGCCATGATGGCCACGAAAATGCTCATCAACAACGGACATCAGCGGATCGGTTATCTGGCCTCCAGCCATCAGATTGAAGATGACGAACTGCGGCGCGAGGGGTGGCAAAATGCCCTGAAAGAGCACGGCATTACGCCATCCGAAAGCTGGGTGGGGACCGGCACGCCGGACATGCAGGGCGGTGAAGCGGCGATGGTAGAGCTGCTGGGCCGCAATCTGCAGCTGTCTGCGGTGTTTGCCTATAACGACAGCATGGCGGCAGGCGCCCTGACGGCGCTGAAGGATAACGGCATTGCGGTGCCACAGCATTTATCACTCATTGGTTTCGATGATATCCCGATTGCCCGTTACACCGACCCGCAGCTGACAACCGTGCGTTACCCCATTGCCTCTATGGCAAAACTGGCGACTGAGCTGGCGTTACAGGGGGCTGCTGGCGTGCTGGATCCGGGGGCAACACACTGTTTCATGCCGACTTTAGTGCGTCGTCACTCCGTCGCGGCCCGGCAAACTGTGGTTCCGATCACTAACTGATTACATGTGGTGATGTAACCGTTTTCAATCTGTGAGTAAATTCACAGTATCTTAACAAGGCGCTGACTATGATGTCAGCGTTTTAGGGGCTGAAACGCTATGTAACAGTGATTATTCACTTTCACTATAGCCAATGTGCCGCAAACAACGAATAAAACGCATTTCTGGAGCGTTACCGAACACGGAAGAGAGAAATTTTATAAGTGAACCTCGGCTGTCAGTAACGTTTTATTAACATCTGCCCGCCGCTCGTTATTCACAAGAACTACCCTGCATAAAAAAAACCGGAGATACCATGAATAAGAAGGTGTTGACCCTGTCTGCTGTAATGGCAAGCATGCTTTTTGGTGCAGCAGCCCACGCTGCGGATACCCGTATTGGTGTGACCATCTATAAATACGACGACAACTTCATGTCTGTTGTGCGTAAAGCGATTGAGAAAGATGCGAAAGCAGCGCCAGACGTTCAGCTGCTGATGAACGACTCCCAGAATGACCAGTCCAAACAGAACGACCAGATCGACGTTCTGCTGGCGAAAGGCGTGAAAGCCCTGGCCATCAACCTGGTTGACCCGGCTGCAGCAGGCACGGTTATTGAAAAAGCGCGCGGCCAGAACGTGCCGATCGTCTTCTTCAACAAAGAACCTTCCCGTAAGGCGCTGGATAGCTACGATAAAGCGTATTACGTCGGTACCGACTCCAAAGAGTCCGGTATTATTCAGGGCGATCTGATCGCGAAACACTGGGCGGCGAACCCGAACTGGGACCTGAACAAAGACGGTCAGATTCAGTTCGTGCTGCTGAAAGGCGAACCTGGTCACCCGGATGCTGAAGCGCGTACCACCTACGTTATCAAAGAGCTGAACGACAAGGGCCTGAAAACCCAGCAGCTGGCGTTAGATACCGCGATGTGGGATACCGCTCAGGCGAAAGATAAGATGGACGCGTGGCTGTCCGGCCCTAACGCCAACAAAATCGAAGTGGTTATCGCCAACAACGATGCGATGGCAATGGGTGCGGTAGAAGCGCTGAAAGCACACAACAAATCCTCTATCCCGGTATTCGGTGTGGATGCGCTGCCAGAAGCGCTGGCGCTGGTTAAATCCGGTGCGATGGCCGGTACCGTGCTGAACGATGCCAACAACCAGGCGAAAGCGACCTTCGATCTGGCGAAAAACCTGGCCGATGGCAAAGGTGCGGCAGATGGCACCAACTGGAAAATTGACAACAAAATCGTTCGCGTACCTTACGTGGGCGTAGACCAGTCCAACCTGGCTGAGTTTATCGGTAAATAAAAGAGTTAACTTGTCTCCACTGGGCGCAATTCGTTGCGCCCTTTTATAACGCGATATGCGAGGCCAACAAGGTATAATTATGGTCAGCACAACAACTCAGTCATCCGGTGAATACCTGTTGGAAATGAGCGGTATCAACAAGTCATTTCCCGGCGTTAAGGCACTCGATAATGTTAATTTAAAAGTGCGTCCTCACTCTATTCATGCCTTAATGGGGGAGAACGGTGCGGGTAAATCAACATTATTAAAATGCCTTTTTGGGATCTATCAAAAAGATTCTGGCAGCATTCTTTTTCAGGGGAAAGAGATCGATTTCCATTCAGCGAAAGAAGCACTGGAAAACGGTATCTCGATGGTTCACCAGGAATTAAACCTGGTGCTGCAGCGCTCAGTCATGGATAACATGTGGTTGGGGCGTTATCCCACCAAAGGTGTCTTTGTCGATCAGGATAAAATGTATCGCGACACCAAGGCGATTTTCGACGAGCTGGATATTGATATCGATCCGCGCGCCCGCGTGGGAACATTATCCGTCTCCCAGATGCAGATGATCGAAATTGCCAAAGCGTTCTCCTATGATGCGAAAATCGTCATCATGGACGAACCGACATCGTCATTAACGGAAAAAGAGGTTAACCACCTTTTTACCATTATTCGTAAGCTGAAAGATCGCGGCTGCGGCATTGTGTACATCTCCCACAAAATGGAAGAGATCTTCCAGCTGTGCGATGAGATCACCATCCTGCGCGACGGCCAGTGGATTGCCACGCAGCCGCTGGAAGGGCTGGACATGGACAAGATCATCGCCATGATGGTCGGCCGTTCCCTGAACCAGCGCTTCCCGGACAAAGAAAACAAGCCGGGTGAAGTGATTCTGGAAGTGCGCAATCTGACCTCATTGCGTCAGCCGTCTATCCGCGATGTCTCCTTCGACCTGCACAAGGGTGAAATCCTGGGGATTGCCGGACTGGTGGGGGCAAAGCGTACCGATATCGTGGAAACCCTGTTTGGCATTCGTGAGAAAGCCGAAGGCACCATTACGCTGCACGGTAAGAAAATCAATAACCACAACGCCAACGAAGCCATTAATAATGGTTTTGCGCTGGTGACGGAAGAGCGTCGTTCGACCGGTATTTATGCTTATCTGGATATTAACTTTAACTCGTTAATTTCTAACATTCGCAATTACAAAAACAAAGTCGGGCTGCTGGATAACTCCCGCATGAAGAGCGATACCCAATGGGTGATTGACTCCATGCGCGTAAAAACGCCAGGCCACCGCACCCAGATTGGTTCGCTGTCAGGCGGTAACCAGCAGAAAGTGATTATTGGCCGTTGGTTATTAACGCAGCCAGAAATTCTGATGCTGGATGAGCCGACCCGCGGTATTGACGTCGGCGCGAAGTTTGAAATTTATCAGCTGATTGCCGAGCTGGCGAAAAAGAATAAAGGGATCATTATTATTTCTTCCGAAATGCCGGAATTGTTAGGGATCACGGACCGTATTCTGGTTATGAGCAATGGTCTCGTCGCCGGTATTGTTGACACCAAAACGACAACGCAAAATGAAATTTTGCGTCTTGCGTCTTTGCACCTTTAAGATCAGGGGCTCCTCATGAGTGCGTTAAATAAAAAAAGTTTTCTCACTTACCTGAAAGAAGGCGGTATTTACGTTGTTCTTTTAGTCTTGCTGGCAATCATCATTTTCCAGGACCCTACGTTCTTAAGCCTGCTGAACCTGAGTAACATTCTGACCCAGTCCTCCGTGCGTATTATCATTGCGCTGGGCGTGGCGGGCCTGATCGTGACCCAGGGGACGGACCTTTCTGCCGGTCGTCAGGTAGGTCTGGCGGCGGTTATCGCGGCAACCCTGCTGCAGTCGATGGAAAACGCCAACAAGGTCTTCCCCGAAATGGCCACCATGCCGATTTTCGTGGTGATCCTGATTGTCTGCGCCATCGGTGCGGTGATTGGTCTGATCAACGGTATTATCATCGCCTACCTGAACGTGACGCCATTCATCACCACCCTGGGTACGATGATCATCGTTTACGGTATCAACTCCCTGTACTACGACTTCGTCGGTGCTTCGCCCATCTCGGGCTTTGACAGCGGCTTCTCGACCTTTACACAAGGGTTTATCGCGCTCGGTAGCTTCCGCCTGTCGTATATCACCTTCTATGCGCTGATTGCGGTCGCTTTCGTCTGGATCCTGTGGAACAAAACGCGCTTTGGCAAAAACATCTTCGCTATCGGCGGTAACCCGGAAGCGGCGAAAGTCTCCGGCGTAAACGTTGCTCTGAACCTGCTCATCATCTATGCCCTGTCCGGGGTGTTCTACGCCTTCGGCGGGATGCTGGAAGCGGGCCGTATCGGCTCTGCAACGAACAACCTTGGCTTCATGTACGAACTGGATGCGATTGCAGCCTGCGTGGTGGGCGGCGTCTCCTTCAGCGGCGGCGTGGGGACGGTGCTCGGCGTGGTGACCGGTGTGATCATCTTCACCGTCATCAACTACGGGTTGACCTACATCGGCGTGAACCCGTACTGGCAGTACATCATCAAGGGCGCCATCATTATCTTCGCGGTTGCGCTGGATTCACTGAAGTACGCCCGTAAGAAGTAATCGTCACTCGCCATACCCGGCCCGCTCACCGAGCGGGCTTTTTTATGCCCTAAGCCAGATGGGACTCCTCCTGCGTCACAATGCGCTCAAACCAGTCGAGTTCAGAAAGCTTGCAGGCGACCCACTGTTCGGAAAAGGCGTCGCCCAGGCTGTCGGTGAGATACTGACAGCGAGCAAAGGCCTCAATCGCCTCCTGCTGGAACAGCGGCAGTTCGGGTTGGTCGTGCTGCGGCTCAGGGAGGTCCCCTTCGTCGATATGTTCCAGCCCGTACAGCATGCCAGTCAGAATAGTGGCCGCCACCAGATACGGATTCGCATCGGCCCCGGCCAGCCGGTACTCAATGCGACGATTGCTGTCATCCGAGCAGGGAATACGCAAGGCGGCGGAGCGGGTGTTATAGCCCCAGGAGTTAAAGACGGGTTCCGTCAGGTTTTTACGCAGGCGACGAAACGCGTTGACCCCCGGCGCAAGAATGGCGACGGAGGCGGGCATCAGCGCCAGCTGGCCCGCGATGCACAAACGCATCATGCTGCTCAGCGCGTTCACCGGCGAGGCAAAAACGTTTTCGCCACGGCTGTTGTTCAGGCTGAAATGGATGTGCAAACCGCTGCCGGACAGCTGGCTGAAAGGCTTAGCCATAAAGTTGGCCTGAAGACCGTGCTTTTCAGCGACATAGCGGGTCAGGCGGCGCAGGGCCAGCACGTTATCACAGACCTCAACGACGCGCTGGCTGTGCTTCAGGTTTAATTCGTACTGTCCGGACTCGGCTTCCGCTACGACCCCTGACAGCGGGATGCGCTGCAGGTGCGCCAGCTGTTCCAGCTCGTCAAACAGCGCCGCATGCGCTGACGAGGTATCCATATGAAAACAGCCCTGATTTTGCGGATCGCGTTCGCCCTGTCCCGTCAGGTAAAACTCAATTTCCGGGGCAATGACCGGGAAAAGGCCGTGCTGGTGGAAGCGGGCCACGACGTTCTGCAGTATCGCGCGCGGCTCAAGCGGGCAGGGGTTACCGTCGCTGTCTTTCATCGTCAGCAGGATCTGCGCGGTGTGCTCCGGATCCTGCGGACAGGGACGCAAAGAGCCGGCGACCGGGACGCACAGCCGATCGGGTTCATCATAAAGCGGGGCGGCGATGTTTCCCTTCTGATCCATTGAGTAGACGGAAAGCGGAAAATAACAGCCTTTTTCCAGACTCAGCATGCTCTCCACCGAGAGGCGCTTGCCGCGCATCGTGCCGTTGATATCGTTCAGGTAAACGTCAACATGTTTCGTTTGCGGGTAACGTTCCAGATAATCGGCCACTTCCACGGCAACGTTGTGCTGCAGGGCGTCAATTTTTTCATCCAGCCAGAGACCAGAATGGAGTGCGCCAGGGAGTGATAAGCCGGGAAAGTTAAAGTACGGACGGAGACTTTTGAGGAAAAACGCATTCATTATCGAGTTCATAGTCATTCTTCAATGAAGCCGTAGCGGCAATGAACTCAGCTTAAAAGAGCCGACGTAAAGGGGAGATAAAAAGCGTCAGGCCCGGCGTAAAGAAAGTATAAAGGCGGTCCCGCTATTTCTCTTTTTTCTGCATATCGAGCAGTTGCTCAGGCGTGACGGCCGGGTAACCTTGCGCGTCTTCCGGCACTTCGTGCATCGCCGGAATCGGCACCAGCGGGCCTAAAAAGCGTGGTTCGCGCTTAAAGATATACAGATCGGCCAGGGCACCAAAGCGGGCGCCGAACTCGCGCACGCGCACGCTCAGCATATCTTTTGGCGACGGCACCGCATAGCACTGCGCCTGAATACCCATATGCAGGGCAATAAACAGCGCACGCTCGCAGTGGAAGCGCTGGGTGATGATGATGAAGTCGTTGGTGTCGAAGACCTTGCGCGTGCGCACGATGGAGTCCAGGGTGCGGAACCCGGCGTAGTCGAGCACGATATCGGCTGGATCCACGCCTGCGGCAATCAGGTCCTTACGCATCGTCACCGGTTCATTGTAGCTTTGCAGCGCGTTATCGCCGCTCAGCAGCAGATAGTTCACCTTGCCGCTGTTGTAGGCATTCAGCGCGCCCTGGATGCGGTAACGGTAATACTGGTTGATGACGCCGGTGCGGTAATACTTGGCGGTGCCGAGCACCACGCCAACCTGACGATAGGGCAGGTCCTGCAGGTCATCAAAGATGTAGGGGGCGGTTTTCCAGCTCATCCAGCGGTCGAGACCGAGCACGATCAACAGCAGTATGCCGACCAGGACAGACAGGCTGTAAAAAACGCGCTTTAACATGCAGATGGCTCGTACCGAAGGTGAAATTTAACTCAGGCTACTTTACCCGCCTGGTTAGCGCAAGAAACAGCGACTCAACTGAGGGGTTTTTCAGCAAACAGGCGGGCATTTCTGCCCGCCGGAAGGATTACGCCAGCAGTACGCGGTCAATCGTCGTACAGCCCAGCGCTTTAAGCGTTGCGGCAGTGGCATCCCACTGAATCAGCGGCGCATCGGCAATTTCAGCCAGAATGGCGCGCTGAATGTCAGGATAATCATAGCCGTTCAGGCTCAGCAGGTTGAGTGCGCCCTGCAGCGGCGGCAGCGTTGGGTTAAACGCGGCGTTTTCCGCATAGCTGCCAGTGAAGATTCGGCCATCGCGGCACTGCAGCGCCACGCCGCTTGGGGACTTGCTGTACGGCGTGTGGCTCTTGTTGGCGGCGGCAATCGCCGCCTGGCTCAGGTCATCGCCGGACAGGGCGAAACCGTGGTTCTGCTCGTCCATCAGCAGGGTTTTGATCTCCAGATCTTTCGGGCCAAACGCGTCAGGCAAGTAATCCGCCAGCGTGTGCGGCGCGCGGCCTGGCAGATTGATGCGCAGCTGCAGCCCGCTGTTCAGCTCGTTCATAAACTGACGGCAGTGGCCGCACGGAGTGTAATTAACGGTAATCGCGCTCAGCGCTTTTTCACCGCGCAGCCAGGCGTGACTGATTGCGCTCTGCTCGGCGTGCACGGTTTGCTGCATGGTTGCGCCCAGGAACTCCATGTTGCCGCCGAAGTACCAGGTGCCGCTGACGCCGCGCGCAATGGCCCCGACGTTGAAGTGGGAGAGATCGGCCCGCGCGCAGGCGGCAGCCAGAGGAAGCAGTGCGAAAGCCAGCGCGTCTTCGTCCAGTCCCGTTGCCTGTTTCAGCATCGTGACCTGCTCCGCGGTCAGCAGGGCGGGGAAGTGCGCATCTGCCAGAACGGGAGCAAGGGCTGACTGCAAATTCTCTGCAAGCTGGGCGAAAGCAGCTTGAAAACGTGGGTGCATGGCGTTTGCCTCATAAAGGTTAATGGATCGGTAGTTTACGGAGCCGTCAGGGCTTTATATGTGATCCACTTCTCATTATGTATGCAACTTATGAAATCAAAATGAAATTTGCGCGACGCATCGCAAATTTTAGCCCATCACCACCAGAATAAGCGGGAAAATGAACGGGGCCAGCAGGGAGGTGATAATCCCGCAGATCACCAGCGCCAGGGAGCTAAATGCCCCTTCCTGATAATCCAGCTCCGCGCAGCGGGCAGTGCCCAGCGCGTGCGAGGCGGTGCCCATCGACAGCCCCCGAGCCGCCTTAGTATGAATACGCATCGCGTTCAGTAGGGTGTGGCCAAACACCGCGCCGAGAATACCGACGAAAATGACGCACATCGCGCTGATGGCCGGAATACCGCCGAGACTGCCCCCAACCGCCATCGCGATAGGTGTGGTCACCGATTTAGGCAGAATAGAGGCGGCAATTTGCGGCGAGGCTCCCATCAACAGCGCCACCGACGTACCGGTGATCATCGCCACCAGGCTACCCACAAAACAGATGGTAATGATGGATTTCCAGCGGGCGCGGATCTGGTGCAACTGCTCGTATAAAGGAAAGGCGAGCGCCACGACGGCGGGTTGCAGCAGGTCGTTTAAGATTTTGCTGCCAGCAAAGTAGCGTTCGTAAGGAATGCCGGTGAGCAGCAGGAATGGAATAATCACCACCATCGCCACCAGCAGGGGATTCAGCAAGGGCATTTTGAAACGCGCGGCAAGCTTACGTGCGGCGAAGAACACTGCCAGGGTGAGCGGCAGAGACCACCAGATATTGTCCATCATTTTTTTGTTTTCTCCCCAATCACGTTACGTTCGCCATGCACCAGATGTGAACTCCAGCTCACCACCAGGAAAACCACCAGCGTACTGACCGCGCAGGAGACCACAATCGGGCCGAACTGGGCTTTGAGCAAATCAAAATACTGCATGACGCCCACGCCGATAGGCACGAAAAGCAGCGCCATATAGCGAATGAGGACGAAGCAGCCGGGGTTGACCCACTTTGCGGGCAGGATTTGCAGCGCCAGCAACACGAAGAGGATCAGCATGCCGATAATGCTGCCGGGGATGGTGATGGGCAGCAGCGACGCGATGAAAATCCCGGCATACAGGCAGGCGTAAATCAGGGCGAATGCGCGCAGATATTGCCAGATAATGTTCAATGATTTGCTCATGGTGATAGTCCTTGCTGAAACGCATTCATCATACAATTAAACCTAAAAATGTGCCATGGATCACATCATGAATTTTGAGCATACCAGACATTCCGGAATGGAACGTCCGGTATCACCTTACCGGTGCAGGCTACAGTTTAGAGGAAAGGGATTGCGCTGGCGAAACGGCGTGCCAGAGAAGGTATCAGCGACAGGCGGTCAGTTTATCGAGAAAAGAAAACAGCACCTGGTTCATTTCGCGATAATCATGCGAGCGGAGTTTTTCCGCCGTTTCGACAAAACGGAATTCACCCGCGCGGCGGAGGTCACTCTGCGAATGCTCAATCAGCAACTCTACCACCTCCGGCGTCAGCTCCATATGGCACTGGAAACCGTAAACCCGTTCGCTGTATTGCACGATCTGGCGGGGACAGCCCTCGCTGTACGCCAGAACCTTAGCCTGCGGCGTCAACCCAGGCATATCGTTATGCCAGTGACCGACGTTCAGCACGCTGCCAAAGTCCTTAAACAGCGGGTTCGCCTTGCCTGCATCTGTGAGCCTGACGGGAAATTTGCCGATCTCTTTTTCCGGGCTGTGGCAAAACGCTGCGCCCAGCGCTTCACCGATAAGCTGCGAGCCCAGACAAACGCCTATCACCGTTTTACCTGCCTCTATCGCGCGGCTGATGAGTGCCTTTTCCGCCTGCGCATCAAACCAGGGGCATTCCTCACGCGTGGTGGCGGGGGACTGCGGGCCTCCCATGATGATAAGCAGGTCTATGTTCTCCAGTTCCTCAGGTAACGAATCGCCCTGATACACTCTGGTGTAGCTCAGACTGCAGCCGCGACTTTTCCCCCAGATTTCATAGGCGCCAGGTGCCTCGAAATGTTCATGAATAATAAAATGGATGTGCATTGCGTCTCTCTCTGGTTACGTGTACAAGCAGCATCATAAGAGGAAGGGGGAAATGTGAAATGCCAACCGTTATCGATAAAACGCCAATTCACGACGATGCTATCGGATGGTCAAGAGGGGCAATTCGTTATACGCGCGGCGAAGTCGATCCGCCTCACCAGCATTCGCAGGGACAACTTTT
This sequence comes from Enterobacter quasiroggenkampii, assembly GCF_043972695.1. Taxonomy (NCBI): domain Bacteria; kingdom Pseudomonadati; phylum Pseudomonadota; class Gammaproteobacteria; order Enterobacterales; family Enterobacteriaceae; genus Enterobacter; species Enterobacter quasiroggenkampii. The sequence continues at coordinate 3,757,985 of NZ_CP143745.1, read as the reverse complement.
GTTTGCCATCCAAGGGGTCATGCTGGTCGAAACCGGCAGCAAACGCTGGGTCATACCGCCACAGCGCGCGCTGTGGATCCCTCCCTTTCAGGAGCATACCTACAGCGTGTTATCCACAACGGAGCTGCGCGCGGTCTGGTTTAGCCCGGCGCTGATAGCGCAATGCGAGCCTTTTAAGCGGAAAGACGAGGTTCACGTGATTATGGCCACAGCGTTGTTCAAAGAGCTGATTGCCGGGCTGTTCAGCGCGGAATACCGGCCAGCCAGTCAGCGCAGCATGGCCGTTTTGCTGCTCGATATCCTCAGTGAAGCTCAGCAAATCTCGGCCGAATTACCGATGCCCGTGGATGAGCGCTTACATCGCATTGCCTGTGACATCATTGCCAACAATCTCTGGGATCTTTCTCTGGAAAGGCTGGCGGAACGGGCCGCGATGTCTGAACGCACGTTTTCACGCGCGTTTATCAACGATACCGGCTTTAGCTTCCGGGCCTGGCGACAGCGTGCCAGGATTTGTGCCTCGCTGGATCTGCTCGCCAACGGATACCCGGTTAAGCAGGTGGCCTGGATGCTGGGCTTTTCCGGCCCGGCGGCATTTGCGGCGGCGTTTCGCGCCATTGTTGGGGCAACGCCGGGTAACTTTCTGCCTGAACAGAAGCGCTTCCCAGCGATATAGAGAGCGGCTACTATAGCGCGTCTTTTTTCACAGGTACTGCTATGCGTGTTTTACTGGCCCCAATGGAAGGCGTGCTCGACTCCCTCGTGCGCGAGCTTCTGACCGAGGTGAACGACTACGATCTCTGCGTGACGGAGTTCCTGCGCGTGGTCGATATGCTGTTGCCGGTAAAATCCTTCTTCCGGCTTTGCCCCGAGCTGCACAACCAGAGCCGGACCTCTTCCGGCACGCTGGTGCGTATTCAACTGCTCGGCCAGTATCCGGAATGGCTGGCGGAAAACGCAGCCCGCGCGGTTGAGCTGGGCTCTTACGGGGTAGATCTCAACTGCGGCTGTCCGTCTAAGCTGGTGAACGGCAGCGGCGGCGGAGCGACGTTGCTGAAAGATCCTGAACTGATTTACCGCGGCGCGAAAGCTATGCGCGAGGCGGTACCCGCGCATTTGCCGGTGACGGTTAAGGTTCGCCTGGGGTGGGACAGCGATGCGCGGCAGTTTGAAATCGCCGATGCGGTGCAGCAGGCCGGCGCCACCGAGCTGGTGGTGCATGGCCGTACCAAAGAAGATGGCTACAAAGCCGATCGCATTAACTGGCAGGCGATCGGTGAGATCCGCAAACGCCTCACCATTCCGGTGATCGCTAACGGCGAAATCTGGGACTACGAGAGCGCGCAGGCCTGTCTGCAGGCCACCGGCTGCGATGCGGTAATGATCGGCCGCGGCGCGCTGAACGTGCCTAACCTCAGCCGGGTGGTGAAATATAACGAACCGCGGATGCCGTGGGCAGACGTCGTCACGCTGCTGCAAAAATACAGCCGTCTGGAAAAGCAGGGCGACACCGGTTTGTATCACGTCGCGCGAATTAAGCAGTGGCTGAGTTATTTACGCAAAGAGTACGATGAAGCGCTGGGGTTATTTCAGGAGATTCGTACTTTACAGACGTCGGCTGATATTGCGCGGGTGATTCAGTCCAAATAATAAGCGTTAAATTGCTCACACTTTTTTAAAACAGAAAACAGTTCCGGTTTTCAACGTGGCGCGACGGTGTTAAGGTGCCACTGTTTTCAACGCAGGATTGTTACTGGTTAACAGGCAAAACCTAAGCGTTTCACAGCATTTTCGCTGTGGAGTGCTTAGGTTTTTTTTTGCCTGTCATTTACGCAGGAGAGACATTTGGCTTAGCGCTTTTTACTGATTTTTAAAAAAAGAAATATCGACAGGAAATAGAAAAATTTCCTGCGGCCGGTTACGCACTCAATATTCAATCACAGGTTGTTATTATGGCATATAAAAATAAACTCTATGCGCTCGCCTTATTGGCGATATCCCCGCTGTCGATGGCGCAAGACTGGAACGGTACGGTATTAGGGTTTGAAGCTCCGCCGGAGCCTGTTCTCGGCGAAATGCTCGGCATACGTAAAATCCTTAACGATAACGGTTTTACCTATAACCTCGGATACCTGAATGAAATTGGCTGGAACGGCGGTGGTGGATATAACCACGACTCCCACGTGGCCTATATTGACCAGTTCGCGCTGACCTTCAACCAGGATCTGGAGCGCTGGACCGGTATCCCGGACGCGCGTATCGAGGGGAACATCGTCAACCGTAACCACAATGATGACCTCACCACCAAACGCGTGCAGGACCCGCGTGTCAACTTCAACGATCTGACCCAGGAGAGCTGGGGCGGGCAGTCGATTACCCGTCTGGGCTGGCTGACCTTTGCCCGCAGCTTTGACGACCGGCGTCTGACCTGGCGCATCGGGATGATGAACAAGGTACAAACCTTCGATCAAATTATCCCCTGTGATTTCCAGCTGCTGTCCCAGTGCGGCGGTAAGTCAGCCAACTCGCTGACCTGGAACAACTGGAACGTGCACACCTGGGGCACCACGCTTGCGTATAAACTCACGCCGACGCTAACCCTGAAGGGCGGCGTGATGGAGCAGAATCCGCAGGCCGCCAGCCGCAGCCATGCCTGGAGTTGGTCGACGAAGGGCAGCAAAGGGATCTTACTGCCGGTTGAAATCGAAGCGCGTCCGCTGATTAACGGCCTGCCGGGCGCATACAACCTGGGTGTGGTGTTTACCAACGCGCCGCAAACCGATCTCTATCGCGGCAAATCGGGTGGGGCGGGGGCGACGGACCCGGACGGATTCGATACGCACAGCCGGACCTGGTTTATGTACGCCGGACTGAACCAGCAGCTAACGCAGCATCAGGATGATCCGAATCGCGGGTTGAGTACCTCGTTCAGCATGAGCCTTGCGGATCAGAGCAGTAACTACATGCACCAGGTTTACGCCGCCTCGCTGCGCTACCGCGGGCTGTTTGATGCGCGACCGGAAGACTGGATTGGCTTTGGCTTAACCTGGATTGATATGAGCAGCCAGTACGCCCGCAACCAGCGTTACCTGAACAGCCTGAGCGGCGTAAGCGATTATGACAATCCGGCATATCACCCGGTGCCGGGCCATTCCCTGAACGGCGAGTTTTACTACCGTTTTCGTCCGGTGTCATGGCTTGAACTGCAGCCGGGCATGCAGTACTGGCACCATCCCGGCGGGGTCAGCCGCACCCAGGATGCCTGGGTCACCGAGCTGAAAACGGTGGTGACCTTCTGATATCACCGTAGCAAGTTCGATCCGCGTCACGTTTCTGACGCGTGACGCATTGAGGCTACGAATGAAACTGTTAGAGTGCCAGAACTGGATTGTTACTGCTTAGGCAGGCAAAACCTGATTTTCTGGCATCTGCCGGAGGTCAGGTTTTTTTGTTTCTGGGGTTCAGATGAAAATCGCCAAGATACTCAATAATAACGTGGTGGTTGTTCAGGATGAGCGCGGGCGCGAACAGGTGGTGATGGGCCGTGGGCTGGCCTTTCAGAAGCGCGTCGGTGAAGCGCTGGATACCGCGTTGGTTGAAAAGGTGTTTGCGTTACAAAGCGATGAACTGGTGCGTCGGCTTGGAGAACTGCTGAGTCAAATTCCGCTGGAGGTGATGACCACCTGCGACCGCATCATCGGGCTGGCGGCGCAGCGGCTGGGCAAGCTGCAGGAGAGCTTGTATATCACCCTTACCGATCACTGCTACTTTGCGATTGAGCGGCAGAAGAGCGGGTTGGCCATCAAAAACGTGCTGCTGTGGGATATTAAACGGTTGTATCCGAAGGAGTTCGAGTTAGGGCAGGAGGCGCGGGCCATTATCGCCAGACGCCTGAACGTCGAACTGGAGGAGGATGAGGCCGGTTTTATCGCCCTGCATCTGGTCACCGCGCAGTTGAACAGCGAAATGCCGGAGGTGATGCACGTGACGCGGGTGATGCAGGAGATCCTGCAGCTGGTGAAGTATCAGCTGCAGCTTGAGTATGACGAAGAGTCGCTCAGCTATCAGCGTTTTGTCACCCACCTGAAATTTTTTGCCCAGCGGATGCTCACCCGCACCGTGGTGGAAGATGACGATGTCTCGCTGCATACGGCAGTCAAAGACAACTACGCGAAGGCGTGGAAATGCGCCGAGAAAATCGCACAGCACCTGAACAAAAGCTATCAGCGTGAGCTAACAACCGAAGAAATTATGTTTCTCGCCATTCATATCGAGCGGGTGAGAAAAGAGGGGCGTTAAGCCTCAAACAGGATTGTTACTGCACTACGCAGGCAAAACCTGAGCGCGGCCTTCGTCAGAAGGCCGTTCTCGGGTTTTTTTATTTTTTGTACTCAGTCAACAGGTGCCTGCGGGCATCGGATGTAAGGAAATCGAGATGGAATACCAGGCTTTAGCGAAGGATATTCTCGGCCACGTTGGCGGAAAAGAGAACATCGTCAGTCTTGTGCACTGCGCGACCCGGCTTCGCTTCAAACTGAAAGACAATCAACGGGCGGATGCGGAAGGGCTCAAGAAAAATCCGGGCGTGATCATGGTGGTCGAAAGCGGCGGCCAGTTTCAGGTGGTGATTGGCAACCACGTTCACGACGTCTGGCAGGCTGTCCGCAATGAAGCAGGTCTTACCGATGACGCCCCTGTCGTGGAAGAGAAGGGTGAAAAGGGTAACCTGTTGGGCCGTCTGATTGATATCGTCTCCGGCATCTTTACCCCGTTTATCGGCATTCTGGCCGCGTCCGGTATTCTGAAGGGGCTGCTGGCGCTGGCCGTGGTGTGCGGCTGGCTCACGACCGAGAGCGGCACGTATAAAATCTGGTTTGCTGCCAGCGACGCGCTGTTCTTCTTCTTCCCGCTGGTGCTGGGCTATACCGCCGGGAAAAAGTTCGGCGGCAACCCATTCATTACCATGGTGATCGGCGGGGCGCTCACCCATCCAGTGATGATTGCGGCGTTCAACGCCAGCCAGCAGCCGGGCGCGGTGTCGGAAGCCTTTTTGGGCATTCCCGTCACCTGGTTCAACTACAGCTCGTCGGTGATCCCGATTATTCTCGCCGCGTGGGTGAGCTGCTGGCTGGAAAAGCAGAGCACCAGGCTGCTGCCTTCCTCGATGAAAAACTTCTTCGCGCCGCTGATCTGTCTTGCCGTGACCGTGCCGCTGACTTTCCTCGTTATCGGGCCGCTGGCGACCTGGCTGAGCCAGATGCTGGCGAACGGCTATCAGAGTATTTACGTTCTGGCACCGTGGCTGGCGGGCGCAGCGATGGGCGCGCTGTGGCAGGTCTGCGTCATTTTTGGCCTGCACTGGGGACTGGTGCCGCTGATGATCAACAACCTGGCGGTGCTGGGGCATGACTCCATGCTGCCCATGCTCTTGCCTGCGGTGTTCGGCCAGGTGGGGGCGGCGCTGGGCATTTTCCTGCGTACCCGCGATGCGCGTCAGAAAATGCTGGCCGGTTCATCCGTGACGGCAGGGTTTTTCGGTATCACCGAACCCGCAGTGTATGGCGTAAACCTGCCGCTGCGTCGTCCGTTTATTTTTGGCTGCGTGGCAGGCGCTATCGGCGGAGCGATTGTCGGTTTTAGTGACACCCACGTTTACTCTTTCGGCTTCGCCAATATCTTTACTGTCGCCCAGATGATCCCGCCGGGCGGCGTGGACGCCACGCTGTGGGGCGGCATTATCGGTACGGTGGTGGCGCTGGTGCTGAGCTGCGGCCTGACGCTGGTCGCCGGTATGCCAGGAAACACCGCGCCAGAAGGGGTGGTCACCGCGGGCGAAAACGATGTGCTATCACCGATGACCGGTACCGTTCTTGCGCTCGACCAGGTGCCGGATACCACCTTTGCCAGCGGTCTGCTGGGCAGCGGCGCCGCGATTATTCCCTCCGATAACAAAGTGGTTGCCCCGTTTGCTGGCGTGGTGGCCTCGCTGTTCCAGACCAAACACGCCATCGGCCTGCTCAGTAACAGTGGAATCGAAGTGTTGATCCATGTGGGTATCGACACCGTGAAGCTCGACGGCAAGCCGTTTACCGCCCATGTGAAGGTCGGTGACACGGTGCAGCCCGGCGATCTGCTGCTGGAGTTTGACCGACAGGCGATTATCGATGCCGGATACGACCTGGCGACCCCGATTATTATCAGTAACAGCGATGAGTATCGCGACGTGGTGACCGTGGCGGCAACGTCCGTCAATGCTGGTGCGCCGTTACTCAGCGTAAGCCATCAATAACAGGAGAACGTGATGATAACTTTCCCGGACGATTTTTTATGGGGCGGCGCGGTTGCCGCGAATCAGGTAGAGGGCGCGTATCTGGAGGAGGGGAAAGGGCTGTCCACCTCTGACGTTCAGCCGCAGGGGGTCTTCGGCCCGGTGGTTGAGCGCGTGGCGGGCGACAGCGGCATCAAGGATGTTGCCATCGACTTCTATCATCGCTATCCGGAAGACATCAAACTGTTCGCGGAGATGGGCTTTAGCTGCCTGCGCGTCTCTATTGCCTGGACCCGCATTTTTCCGAACGGCGACGAGCAGCAGCCGAACGAGGCGGGGCTGGCGTTTTACGACCGGCTGTTTGACGAGCTGGCTGCGCACAACATTACCCCGCTGGTGACGCTGTCGCATTACGAAATGCCGTGGGGGCTGGTGAAGCAGTACGGCGGATGGGGCAGCCGCCAGACTATTGGGTTCTTCGAGCGCTACGCCCGTACCGTGTTTGCGCGCTACAAAGAAAAGGTCAAGCTCTGGCTGACCTTCAACGAGATCAATATGTCTCTGCACGCGCCGATGACCGGCGTGGGCCTGCCGGAAACCAGCAGCAAAGGCGAAGTGTATCAGGCGATCCATCATCAGCTGGTGGCCAGCGCGCTGGCGGTGAAGGCCTGCCATGAGATCGTTCCTGATGGCAGAATTGGCAATATGCTGCTGGGCGGTCTGATGTATCCGCTGACCTGCAAGCCGGAAGATGTTCTGGAAACACTGCAGGAAAACCGCGCCTGGCAATTCTTTGGTGACGTACAGTGTCGCGGTGCCTACCCGGGGTATATGCAGCGCTTCTTCCGCGACAACGGTATTCAGCTTGAGGTCACGGACGCCGACCGCGAGGCGCTGAAATCGACCGTCGATTTTATCTCCTTCAGCTACTACATGACGGGCTGTGTCACCGCGGACGACGCCCTCAATCAGCAGGCGCGCGGCAACATCCTGAGCATGGTGCCAAACCCGCATCTGGCCAGTTCCGAATGGGGCTGGCAGATTGACCCCATCGGCCTGCGTACCCTGCTAAACGTGCTCTGGGATCGCTATCAGAAGCCGCTGTTTATCGTGGAAAATGGTCTGGGAGCAAAGGATAAACCGGACGCGGACGGCACGGTGCAGGATGACTACCGCATCAGCTACCTTAACGACCATCTGGTGCAGGTGCGTGAAGCGATCGAAGACGGCGTTGAGGTGATGGGCTATACCAGCTGGGGCCCAATCGACCTGGTGAGCGCATCAAAAGCTGAACTCTCTAAGCGCTACGGCTTTATTTACGTCGATCGCGATGACAGCGGAAAAGGTACGCTGGCGCGCAGCCGCAAGAAAAGCTTCTACTGGTATAAAGAGGTTATTGCGACGAAAGGCGCGTCGCTGAAAGTTTAATAACGCGATCAACCTGACAGGGGACGTTCACGCTGTCGGGTTGATTATTTTTTATTTGCATAATTAAATTTAAATAATAATTTCGGTGAATACTTTTCCGTATATTTAAATCTATGACAATTTACGCTTTGCCACGCATTACTAAAAAAACAAACAGAATCAAGCGTAATTTGCGCCTTTATTTTTTGAGTATATGGCGTAATGAAACGTTCTTTTATTTTATCTCTGAGTGTTCCCTTTGCATTTATTCTGGCTGCCTGCGCGCCTGAACATGCCACGGTATCTCCCATTAAAACGCAAACCACGGCGGCGTCGGTAAAGACGGTTCTGGCTCATCAGGACTGGCCGAAAAATGAGTGGTGGAAAGCATATAACGATCCCGAACTTAATTCGCTGATTGCGAAAGCATTAAGCGATGCGCCGGATATGCAGATTGCCCGTCAGCGCATTACGCTCGCTGAAGCCCAGGCCAAAGCGGTTATGGCTGCCGACGGTCCGCAGATCGATTTTTCAGCGGATGCTGAACGCCAGAAAATGTCCGCCGAAGGGTTGATGGGGCCCTTTGCCATTACCGACCCGGCGGCAGGGACAACCGGGCCGTGGTACACCAACGGCACCTTTGGCCTGACTGCTGGCTGGGATCTCGATCTCTGGGGAAAAAATCGCGCGCAGGTCGAAGCCCGGATAGGCAAAGTGAATGCGCAAAAAGCGGAGCTGGAGCAGACCCGTCAGCTGCTGGCCAGCAGCGTAGCGCGGCTTTACTGGGAATGGCAAACGCAGGCCGCCGTGGGGGAGGTCCTCGCGCAGATCAAACATGAGCAGGACAATATTATCGGCGCCGACCGCGAGCTGTATCAACACGGCATCACCTCCTCCGTGGAGGGCGTCGAAACGGACATCAACGCCAGCAAAACCGAAGAGCAGCTGGCCGGGGTCAACGGGAAGATGAAAGCCATAGTGGCGCGCCTGGTCGCGCTGACCAACGCCCCCTCCGTGAAGCTGACGCGGCACGCCTTGCCGACGGTGGAAGCCTCGTTACCGTCGACGCTCGGCTATGAACTGCTGGCACGCCGCCCGGATCTTCAGGAGGCGCACTGGTATATCGACGCCTCCATGAGCGAGGTGGAAGCCGCCAGAGCAGCGTTCTATCCTGACGTGAACCTGATGGCGTTCTTACAGCAGGATGCCCTCCACCTGAGCGATCTGTTCCGTTCATCCGCGCAGCAGATGGGCGTGACCGCCGGGTTGACGCTGCCAATTTTTGACAGCGGCAGGCTGAACGCCAGCCTGGATATCGCCCAGGCGCAGAACAATCTCTCGGTTGCCAACTACAACAAAGCGGTAGTGGAGGCCGTCAATCAGGTGGCACGCACGGCCAGCGAAGTCGAAACGCTAATGGCGAAGAACAGCCATCAGCAGCAGGTTGAAAAAGATGCGGCACGGGTCGTGGCGCTGGCTCAGGCGCGTTTCAGCGCGGGGATTATTGCGGGCTCCCGGGTCAGTGAAGCCAGAATACCGGCCCTCAAAGAGCACCTCGAAGGCGTGCTGCTGAAGGGGCAATATGTCGACGCTACCCTGCAGCTGACCTCGGCGCTGGGCGGCGGCTATCATCATGGCTAAAAAAGGCCATTATCTATACTTACCTCTTTGCAGTTTTTCAGGAGGTGAGTATGACCAGAGTAGCGATTGTTACCGCATCGGATTCCGGGATTGGGAAAACCACGGCCCTGATGCTGGCTGAGCGCGGGTTTGATATTGGCGTCACCTGGCACTCGGATGAGAAAGGGGCGCTGGAAACCTGCCGCGAAGTCGAAGCGCAGGGACAGCGTGCGGAGGCTATCCATCTTGATTTAAGCACGCTGCCGGAAGGCGCTGAGGCCATTGAAACGCTGATTGCGCGTTTTGGCCGGCTGGACGTGCTGGTCAATAATGCAGGGGCGATGACCAAAGCGCCGTTCCTCGAGATGCCGTTCGACGACTGGCGGAACATTTTCACCGTCGACGTGGACGGGGCGTTTCTTTGTTCACAGATAGCCGCAAGGCAGATGGTGAAGCAGGGGGAAGGGGGGCGGATTGTGAACATCACCTCGGTACATGAACACACGCCCCTGCCGGAGGCCAGCGCCTACACGGCGGCGAAACACGCGCTCGGCGGGTTAACCAAATCCATGGCGATGGAGCTGGTGAAGCACAACATTCTGGTGAACGCCGTCGCGCCGGGTGCCATTGCCACGCCAATGAATGACATGGACGACAGCGAAGTGAAGGAAGGCTCAATGCCGGAAATCCCGCTGGCAAGACCGGGCCACACGAAAGAGATTGCCAGCCTGGTGGCGTGGCTGTGTGACAGCGACGCCAGCTATACAACAGGGCAATCGTTTATCGTCGACGGGGGCTTTATGCTGGCGAACCCGCAGTTTAAGCCGGAGGGGTAGTTTCCTTTCGCCCTCACCCTTGAGGGAGAGGGCTGGGGTGAGGGGGAACATACGGCTGTAGTGGTCATTCCGTTCACTTCATGTTCTTTGCTACTCTGTAGCAGCATGACCTGTGAACGTGCCAGGGCGGCTCAATCGCCGCCGCCCTGGCGACCCGGGCTCCCGGCGGTAAATCGCCGCTTCGCGGTACCCTCAGCTTATTCCTTCAGGCTATCGGGTCGGGCATGAGCCTGCATCCCTGCAGGCCACGCCCTCTCGGCGCATCCCTGCGCCTCGCCCCGGCCTTACGGAAACGCTTCGGCGATTTACAGCCGGACCAGGGCGTCGCTGTAAACCATTAATTTACCTGAAGCAGTGTTCATCGCTTCAGGTAAAAAAATTACTGGGGAAGCCTCAGCCCTGTGGGTGAGGGCATCAGGCTGAACCAGGCTACTCCTCATTCCGCGTCTTTTCCCGATGCTTCAGCCACAGTCGAACCGCAATCACCGCCACGACCACCAGAATCAACCACGCCCAGTGCTTCAGGTGCTGGTCGAGATTATGCAGCCAGGGCGCAATCACTTCGCCCCCTACATAACCGAGCGTCGTAAAGATCAGCGCCCAGGCAATCGCGCCCACAATATTGAGCGGCAGAAAAATTTTGGGCGGCAGATGGCTGGCGCCAATCAGTATCGGCCCGATAATGCGAAAGCCATACATAAAGCGGGTGCCAATGACGAACAGATAGGGATGACGTTGAATGAGCCGCTGAGCGCGGCGGATTTTCTTCTGATGCTTTGCGAAACGCTTAAGCAGCGTTGGCCCAAAGCGCAGCCCCAGAAAGTAGAGCAGCTGATCGCCTATCATCCCGCCCAGCGCGACCGCGGCGACGACCAGCGGGAATTTCAGTAACCCCTGATGCGCGGCGACGCCCCCTAACAGCGTGATGGTTTCACCTTCTGCCACGCTACCGATCACCAGCGCGGCATATCCATATTGCTCAATGAGTGCGTTAATATCCATTACGTAACTGTTATCTCCCTCTGCGTGCCTCGTTTAATCATATACCCCATGAATCAACAGCGGGGAAATCAACGGAAATTTCCCACTGTACATAAAATAATCTAAAGCCTGCATTATACTTAAGGTATCGCTGACGGGCCGACAACAAGGGGGCGCTATGAACCATGTCTGGGGACTTTTCTCCCATCCCGATCGTGAAATGCATGTCATTAAAAGTGAGAACGAAACGGTCTCGCATCATTACACGCACCACGTGCTGCTGATGGCTGCGGTGCCGGTAATATGCGCTTTTATCGGAACGACACAAATCGGCTGGAACTTCGGTGACGGCACCGTGGTTCAGCTTTCCTGGTTTACCGGACTCTATCTGGCCATCGTCTTTTATGGCCTGATGCTGGCGGGTGTGGCGGTCATGGGGCGTGTCATTCACTGGATGGCGCGTAACTATCCGCAACGTCCATCGCTGGCGCACTGTATGGTCTTTGCCGGGTATGTCGCGACTCCGCTGTTCTTAAGCGGTATTGTTGCGCTCTATCCACTGGTCTGGCTGTGCGCGCTGATCGGTACTATTGCCCTCTTTTACACCGGTTATCTGCTGTATCTGGGGGTTCCAACCTTCCTGAATATCAATAAAGAAGAGGGCCTGAGCTTCTCCAGTTCAACGCTTGCCATCGGGGTGCTGGTGCTGGAGGCGCTACTGGCGCTGACGGTGATTCTTTGGGGTTATGGATACCGTCTCTTCTAAACGCACTGCATTGCTGGCGTAAATGCCAGCAATGCAGCATCTGTTCACGATTATCCTCTGGCGACAACGCCCGCTGACGGCTATGATGCCGAAGCCAGCCTGAGTTTATCCGTCGACCCAGGCGGTGTACGTTATGACGTGCGTGAATAATTATCAGAAGTCTCACCATGCTGAAATTCCGAGTCTCTTTACTTAGCCTGGCGCTGTTGCTGGGTGCGTCCGCTGCCGTGCCGGCCGTCGCCAAAACGCCCGCGGTGACTGCTACCGCCGCTCAGCCGCAAATTGCTTCCGGCAGCGCGATGATTGTCGATCTCAACACCAATAAGGTGATTTACGCCAGCCATCCGGATCTGGTGCGACCGATCGCCTCAATTACCAAATTAATGACCGCGATGGTGGTGCTTGATGCCCATCTGCCGCTGGACGAAAAACTGAAGGTGGATATCAGCCACACGCCGGAGATGAAGGGGATCTACTCCCGCGTGCGCCTGAACAGTGAGATCAGCCGTAAGAATATGCTGCTGCTGGCGCTGATGTCGTCTGAAAACCGCGCGGCGGCGAGCCTGGCGCACCACTATCCGGGCGGCTACGACGCCTTTATCCGCGCGATGAACGCCAAAGCCAAAGCACTGGGGATGAACAATACGCACTATGTGGAACCGACGGGTCTGTCGATCAACAACGTCTCCACGGCGCGCGATCTGACGAAACTGCTGATTGCCAGCAAACAGTACCCGCTGATTGGTCAGCTCAGTACCACCCGTGAAGAGATGGCGACCTTTGCGAACCCAGCCTATACGCTGCCGTTCCGCAATACTAACCATCTGGTTTACCGGGATAACTGGAATATTCAGCTAACCAAAACCGGCTTTACCAACGCGGCTGGACACTGTCTGGTGATGCGCACCGTGTTTAACGGTAAGCCGGTGGCGCTGGTGGTGATGGATGCCTTCGGCAAATACACGCACTTCGCGGATGCGAGCCGCCTGCGTACCTGGATTGAAACAGGAAAAGTTCAGCCTGTCCCGGCCGCGGCATTGACGTATAAAAAGCAGAAAGCCGAGCAGATGGCGACGGCGCAGAACGATTAGGTAAAAGCAAAACGGTAACGCATGTTACCGTTTTTTATGTTTTCTCCCTCTCCCTGTGGGAGAGGGCCGGGGTGAGGGCACCAGACCGCACTGCGTTTATTCCGGCAGCGTCCAGTCACCGTCGTTGAGCGGGCGCTGCATAATCACCGTATCCCGCCAGTCTCCTTTCTTATAGCCTACGCTGCGCAACTGACCGACAATCACGAAACCATGTTTTTTATGCAGGCGTAACGAACCGGCGTTGTTATTGCCATCTCCCACTACGGCAATCATCTGCCGCCACGGCCCTTGCTCGCAGCGTTCAATCAGCGCATCCATCAGTGCCGTGCCAAAACCGCGCCCGGTGATGCTGGCATCCACGTAAATCGACTCTTCCAGGGTATAGCGGTAGGCGTGTCGCGGTCGGTAAGGGGTGGCATAGCAGTAGCCCACCACAATGCCGCGGTACAGCGCGATAAGCCACGGTAAACCGTTCTCAGTCACGCTTTTCATCCGTTGGCGCATTTCGTCAATGGTCGGGGGGACTTCTTCAAATGACGCGCGCCCGTGAAGTACATGCCAGGCATAGATCGCGGCAATGGCATGCACATCATCGGGAAGGGCATCGCGCACTTCCAGCTCGGTCTCGGATAAAACATCAATAGCCGACATGATGTGCCTGCTCCTCGTTATCGAATGCCGGAGAAACGTTTCTCCGGCGATGAGCAGTTACTCTATTACGATTAAGGAGCGCTTAACAATCTCTCAAATTTGGCTGTAGGAATTAATCAGACGCTTGCGTTATGCGCTGCTCCGCGTCTTCGCTCTCTTTCCAGTATTTCTTCCGCGTTGTTTTACCGATGCCGGGGTTCATGCTGTTTGTAGGGTCATTCTCGCGATAAAACTGCTTAAGTGCGTCCGGGGCTTTATAAAGATGTCCGACGTTGTGTTCCGCAGGATATTGTGCGCCACGTTCACGCAAAAGGGCGAGCATCTGCTCCTTCAGTTCGTGTGCATCGACCCCTTTTTTGACGATGTAATCCTGATGGAAGACATAGCACATAAAGTGGCCGTAATAGAGCTTATGCACCAGCTTGCTGTCGATTTCCGGCGGCAGGTGCTCGAACCACTCGGTGTCGTTACGCCGCAGGGCGATATCCAGCGCCAGAATGTCTTCCACCTCTTCGGAATGCACCGCCTGATATCGGATGGCGGCACCAGCGGCGGCAAAGCGGTGCAGGAACGCTTTGCTGCCCTCTTCAGGCGTACAGGCAAAGAAATCCCCTTCGGCGGTTTTGAAGAACTCGGTCAGCCAGGCCTGCGCTTCGGCGATCCCGTCTCCGGCCATTTTCAGCAGCAGGTGATGTTCGTACTTGTCGCGCCAGGTTTTCATTCTCTCCGGTAAATGCGCCGGGAAAACGTTGCCCAGCTTCTGCATAAAGCGGTCGGTGAAGTGGGGTTTGAACAGCGACACTTTCTCCAGCATCGCGTCGGTACGGCCCTTCATGGTGAAGAAGAACGGCATTTTGTCGGTGCCGAGCTTGTCGATCATCAGGAACGTGTCTTTTCCGTAGCGCTCGGCGATGTCGTAAATGTCCCGGTGCATGTACTCGCCCGCCACCGGCAGATGAGTGAATTCGCCCAGAATATGACGACGGATCTCCGTCAGAACCTCAGGCTGGTTGGTGCCGATGTAAAATACCTGCTGCTTTTTCTCTGCCGGGAACGTGTCGAGACGCACCGCAAAAACGGCCAGCTTGCCCGCGCAGCCGGAGGATTCAAACAGGCGATCCGGGTCGGCGTTATAGCGCGCAGGAGTGTCAGCGTTGATATCCCGCACCCGGGTCACGTAGTCATGGTCGTGCGCATGGCGACCGTCGTGCTGAACGTCTTCGTCCTTCACGCGATCGTCGTCGAGCTTGCTGAGGATCTGCTCCGGCGTCACACCGAGATCGATTCCCAGATGGTTCACCAGCGTCAGCTTGCCGTTTTCGTCAATACGGGCAAACAGCGACATCTCGGTGTAGGCTGGGCCGCGCTGCACCAGCGAGCCGCCGGAGTTATTGCAGATCCCGCCGACCACCGAGGCGCCAATGCAGGAGGAACCGATCACCGAGTGTGGTTCGCGGCCCAGCGGCTTAAGCGCTTTCTCGAGGGAGTAGAGCGTCGTGCCGGGGAACGCGAGCACCTGCTCGCCTTTATCCAGCAGGCGCAGCTTGTCGAGGCGCAGGGTGCTGATAATCACGATGTCACGATCGTAATCATTGCCGTTCGGCGTAGAGCCTTCGGTCAGGCCGGTGTTGGCCGCCTGCATTAAAATAATCTTGTCGGCGGCGACGCAGGCGCTCAGCACGCGCCACAGTTCCAGCAGCGTGCCGGGGAAAACCACCGCCAGCGCCTCGCCCTGACCGGAGCGGAAGCCCTTGCGGTAGCGGGCGGTTTTAGCCGGGTCGGTAAGCAGGTGAGAGGAGCCAACCAGGCGCGACAGTTCGTTAATAAATGTTTTGTTATCGTCAGTTCGAACAGAAGACATCTTCCACTCCTTGTGGTGGGGCAAATTTCTCGCTGTAAAGCATAGCGCGATTAACTGTTAAGCGGTCGAGTATTCACGAGAAAAATCAGAGAATAACCCTGCAACGATCGGAGGGTTTGTGGCACACTGCGCTTTTCGCACGGTATGGCCGAGATCGTCCGGCGGTTATTGATGAGAGAGTAAAACGACATGAAATGGCTATGTTCTGTAGGTGTCGCCGTCAGCCTGGCGCTGCAACCTGCGCTGGCAGAGGATTTGTTTGGCAATCACCCGCTCACGCCTGAAGCGCGGGATGCGTTTGTCACGGAATTGCTCAAGAAAATGACGGTCGATGAGAAAATCGGCCAGCTGCGTCTGATCAGCGTCGGCCCGGATAACCCGAAAGAGGCCATCCGCGAGATGATCAAAGACGGGCAGGTAGGGGCCATCTTTAATACCGTCACCCGCCAGGATATCCGCAAGATGCAGGACCAGGTGATGGATCTCAGCCGCCTGAAAATTCCGCTGTTTTTTGCCTATGACGTGGTGCACGGCCAGCGTACCGTCTTCCCCATCAGCCTCGGCTTAGCCTCCTCCTTTAACCTCGACGCGGTGAAAACCGTCGGGCGCGTGTCGGCTTATGAAGCGGCGGACGACGGCCTGAACATGACCTGGGCGCCTATGGTGGACGTCTCGCGCGATCCGCGCTGGGGCCGCGGCTCGGAAGGCTTTGGTGAAGATACGTATTTAACCTCCACGATGGGTAAAACCATGGTGGAAGCGATGCAGGGCAAAAGCCCGGCGGACCGCTACTCGGTGATGACCAGCGTCAAGCACTTTGCGGCCTACGGCGCGGTGGAGGGCGGTAAAGAGTACAACACCGTCGACATGAGCCCGCAGCGCCTGTTCAACGACTATATGCCGCCGTACAAGGCCGGTCTGGATGCGGGCAGCGGCGCGGTGATGGTGGCGCTGAACTCGCTGAACGGCACGCCTGCGACCTCTGATTCCTGGCTGCTGAAAGACGTGCTGCGCGACCAGTGGGGCTTTAAGGGCATCACCGTTTCCGACCACGGCGCGATTAAAGAGCTGATCAAACACGGTACCGCCTCCGACCCGGAAGACGCGGTGCGCGTCGCGCTCAAGTCCGGCATCAACATGAGCATGAGCGACGAGTATTACAGCAAATACCTGCCGGGGCTGGTGAAGAGCGGCAAGGTGACGATGGCGGAGCTGGACGATGCTACCCGTCACGTGCTGAACGTGAAATACGACATGGGGCTGTTTAACGATCCGTACAGCCACCTGGGTCCGAAAGAGTCTGACCCGGCAGATACCAATGCTGAAAGCCGCCTGCACCGCAAAGAAGCGCGTGACGTGGCGCGCGAAAGCCTGGTGCTGCTGAAAAACCGCCTCGACACGCTGCCACTGAAAAAATCCGGCACCATTGCCGTGGTGGGGCCGCTGGCCGACAGCAAGCGCGACGTGATGGGCAGCTGGTCTGCCGCGGGCGTGGCTGACCAGTCCGTGACCGTGCTGACCGGTATCAAGAGTGCCGTCGGTGAAAACGCCAAAGTGGTTTACGCCAAAGGGGCGAACGTCACCAACGATAAAGACATCGTGACCTTCCTCAACCAGTATGAGGAAGCGGTCAAGGTCGATCCGCGCACGCCGAAGGAGATGATTGACGAGGCGGTGAACGCCGCGAAGCAGTCTGACGTCGTTGTCGCGGTCATGGGGGAAGCGCAGGGTATGGCGCACGAGGCCTCCAGCCGGACCGATATCACCATTCCACAGAGCCAGCGCGATCTGATCGCCGCCCTGAAAGCCACCGGCAAGCCGCTGGTGCTGGTGCTGATGAACGGTCGTCCGCTGGCGGTGGTGAAAGAAGACCAGCAGGCTGACGCCATCCTGGAAACCTGGTTCGCCGGTACCGAAGGCGGTAACGCCATCGCCGACGTGCTGTTTGGCGATTACAACCCGTCAGGCAAGCTGCCGATGTCCTTCCCGCGCTCCGTCGGGCAGATCCCGGTCTACTACAGCCACCTGAATACCGGTCGCCCGTACAACGCCGACAAGCCGAACAAATACACGTCTCGTTACTTCGACGAAGCTAACGGCCCGCTGTATCCGTTTGGTTACGGCCTGAGCTACACCACCTTCAAGGTTTCTGACGTCAAAATGTCGTCGCCGAGCCTGAAGCGTGACGGCAACGTCACCGCCAGCGTTGAGGTAACCAACACCGGCAAGCGCGAGGGGGCAACGGTGATTCAGATGTACGTTCAGGATGTCACCGCGTCGATGAGCCGTCCGGTGAAACAGCTGCGCGGTTTTGAGAAGGTCAACCTGAAGCCGGGGGAAACCAAAACCATCAGCTTCCCGATCGACGTGGATGCGCTGAAGTTCTGGAACCAGCAGATGAAATATGATGCGGAACCGGGCAAATTTAACGTCTTTATCGGCGTGGACTCCGCCCGCGTGAATAAAGGCGAGTTCGAGCTGCTGTAACCTTTCCCTCCTTTGCCTCCCCCCGTCCTGCGGGGGAGGCGTCTTACCTTATGCTAAAAAGGCATTTTGACGGTTAATTCCGCCGTTTTAAGCTACGCTTTTCTCTCAAGCCTCTGAAAAAGGCAGCAAAAAAATGAGGATAGCGGAATGACGATTGCAAAGGGGATGTTGGGATCTGCGGTGTTACTGGCGGCGCTGAGCCTGCCGTTACAGGCGGCGGAGCCGGTAAAGGTGGGCTCAAAGATCGATACCGAAGGCGCGCTGCTCGGCAATATTATTTTGCAGGTGCTGGAAAGTCACGGCGTGAAAACGGTCAATAAAGTCCAGCTCGGCACCACGCCTGTTGTGCGCGGCGCAATTACCTCCGGCGAGCTGGATATCTACCCGGAATACACCGGCAACGGCGCATTCTTCTTCAAAGATGAAAACGATCCGGCCTGGAAAAACGCCAAAGCCGGGTATGAGAAAGTCAAAAAACTCGACGCGGAACAGAACAAACTGGTCTGGCTGACCCCGGCGCCGGCCAACAATACCTGGACTATCGCCGTGCGCAAGGACGTGGCGGAGAAAGGGAAGCTGACCACCCTGGCGGATCTCAGCCGCTACCTGAAAGAGAAGGGCGACTTTAAGCTGGCGGCGTCCGCGGAGTTTATCGAGCGTCCTGATGCGCTCCCGGCGTTCGAAAAAGCGTACGACTTCAAGCTCGACCAGGCTCAGCTGCTCTCGCTGGCGGGCGGGGATACCGCGGTGACCATCAAAGCGGCGGCACAGCAAACCTCCGGCGTTAACGCGGCAATGGCCTACGGCACAGACGGCCCGGTGGCGGCGCTTGGCCTGCAAACCCTGACCGATCCAAAAGGCGTACAGCCGATTTACGCGCCGACCCCCGTGGTGCGCGAGGCGGTGCTAAAAGCGTACCCGGACATTGCAGAATGGCTCAAACCGGTTTTCGAAAAGCTGGATGAAAAAACGCTGCAGCAGCTGAATGCCAGCATTGCCGTCGAGGGACTGGATGCCAAAAAAGTGGCCGCCGACTTCCTGAAGCAACAAGGGCTTGTGAAGTAACGGGAAAAGGCTGTGCCAATAAAATGTCATAACCGCGTCCTGCTGCTGCTGGCCTGTGTGGCCATCGCAGCGGTCGCGTTACCGTTTGTCAACGTTGCCCCAAACCGCCTGATGTCGGGGGAGGGCAAAGCGCTCTGGCAGGTCTGGTCGTTTACGCCGGGGTGGCTTGTGGCGTCGCTGGGCGCGTGGGTGATCCTGTCGCTCTGGCAGGGACGCCCGGCGCAGTGGCTGACGCTGTTCCTCTCTGAAGGGCTGTTTATCCTCCTGTTCTGGAGCGCCGGGCTGGCGGCGACGCATATGGCCTCGGCGGAAAGTCCGCTGGCGAGAACCACTATCGGCAGCGGCCTGTGGCTGTGGCTGGCGCTGTGTCTGCTGGCCTGCAGCGATGCCATTCGTCGACTCATCGCCAGTGCCGTCTGGCGCTGGGTGCTCAATGCGCAGATATGGTGTATTCCTTTACTCCTGCTGTTCAGCGGGGAATTGAACAACCTCTCGCTGTTAAAAGAGTACGCCAACCGTCAGGAGGTGTTTGATGATGCCCTCGCGCAGCACCTGACGATCCTCTTCGGTACGCTCGTTCCGGCGCTGCTGGTTGGGATCCCCCTTGGCATGTGGTGCTATCGCCATCCTTCACGCCAGGGCGGGGTTTTTGCCGTGCTCAACGTTATCCAGACCATTCCTTCCGTTGCGCTGTTTGGCCTGCTGATTGCGCCGCTGGCCGGGCTGGTGAAGTCATTCCCGGTGCTCGGAACGCTCGGTGTTGCCGGGACGGGGCTAACGCCCGCCCTTATCGCGCTGGTGCTGTATGCCCTGCTGCCGCTGGTGCGCGGCGTGGTCGCAGGTTTAGGCCAGGTCGCACCTGACGTGCTGGAAAGCGCCCATGCGATGGGAATGAGCGCGCGGCAGTGTTTCTGGAAAATTCAGCTCCCGCTGGCGCTGCCCCTGCTGCTGCGTAGCCTGCGGGTGGTGGCGGTCCAGACCGTTGGCATGGCGGTGATTGCGGCGCTGATTGGCGCGGGTGGCTTTGGCGCGCTGGTGTTCCAGGGGCTGTTGAGCAGTGCTCTGGATCTGGTGTTATTGGGCGTGGTGCCCACGATTGCGCTGGCGGTGGTCGTCGACGCACTGTTTGCCTTATGGCTCGCGCTGCTCGGGAGAAGAGCCAATGATTGAATTTCATGATGTCAGTAAAACCTTTGCCGGTCGCCCGGCGGCGAGCCACCTGAACCTGAACTTTGCCGAGGGAGCGTTTTCCGTGCTGATAGGCACCTCGGGGTCGGGCAAGTCCACCACGCTGAAGATGATCAACCGGCTGGTTGAGCATGACAGCGGGCTGATTCGCTTTGCCGGGGAAGAGATCCGCAGCCTGCCGGTGCTGGAGCTGCGCCGTCGGATGGGCTATGCCATACAGTCTATCGGCCTGTTTCCGCACTGGACGGTGGCGCAGAACATCGCCACCGTGCTGCAGCTGGAAAAATGGTCGCGGGCGAAAATCGCCGATCGTGTTGATGAGCTGATGTCTCTGCTGGGGTTAGAGCCCGCGCTGCGCGATCGCTATCCGCACCAGCTTTCCGGCGGGCAGCAGCAGCGCGTGGGCGTGGCGCGCGCGCTGGCGGCCAACCCGCAGGTGTTGCTGATGGACGAACCCTTTGGCGCGCTGGATCCGGTTACGCGCGGGGCGCTGCAGGCGGAGATGACCCGTATTCACCGCATTCTCGGACGCACGATCGTACTCGTGACGCACGATATTGATGAAGCCCTGCGCCTGGCTGACCATCTGGTGCTGATGGATCATGGCGAAGTGGTGCAGCAGGGCTCGCCGCTTGAGCTATTAACCTGGCCGAAGAACGACTTTGTGCGCGAGTTTTTTGGCCGCAGCGAATTGGGCGTCAGGCTGCTCTCCCTGCGAACGGTCAGCGACTATATACGCCGGGAGGCGGTGCCGGTGAGCGGCGAACCGCTGCAGGCGCAGATGAGCCTGCGGGATGCGCTCTCCGCGTTTGTCGCGCGCCAGTGCGAGGTATTGCCCGTTGCGGATGCCCGGGGCGCGCCGTGCGGAACCTTACATTTTCGCGATCTGCTGGCCGGGGAGGTGACGCGTGAAGGCACTGCGTGATCCGCTCCTCTGGCTGGTAGCGCTCTTTGTCGCTTTGCTGTTTCTGATGCCCCACAGCGCGGCGCTGTTTAACAGCCTCTTTCCCGGACTGCCGCGGCCGGTGTATCAGCAGGAGAGCTTCATTAATCTCGCCCTGGCGCATCTCTGGCTGGTGGCGCTCTCAAGCGCCATCGCGGTTGTGCTGGGCGTGGGGGCGGGCATCGCGGTCACGCGGCCGGCGGGCCGGGAGTTTCGTCCGCTGGTGGAGACGATTGCGGCCATCGGACAGACGTTTCCGCCCGTAGCGGTGCTGGCGATAGCGGTTCCGGTGATGGGCTTTGGCCAACAGCCTGCGATCATTGCGCTGATATTATACGGCGTATTACCGGTTCTGCAGGGCACGCTGGCGGGCATCGCGGCGGTACCTGCGTCCGTGCTGAGCGTGGCGGAAGGGGTGGGGATGAGTCGCGGCCAGCGGCTGCGTAAGGTTGAACTGCCGCTTGCGGCACCGGTTATCATTGCCGGGATCCGCACGTCGGTCATCATTAACATCGGGACGGCGACCATTGCGTCGACGGTCGGTGCTAATACGCTGGGAACGCCGATCATTATCGGCTTAAGCGGGTTTAATACGGCTTATATTGTGCAGGGAGCGGTGCTGGTCGCGCTGGCAGCAATCGTCGTCGATCGCGCTTTTGAGCGGCTGGCGCTGTACCTCAGCCGACACCGCCGCGAACAATAAACGAGTACCCTGCCAGCATTACGCCGCCGATGCCGCTTACGGCCATCAGGACAAAAAGGGTAATAATGGCCAGTTTGGTTGCCTTCATCATGTGCTCCTGTTGTTAACGGAACAATTATACGGTGAAGCGCAGCTGTTAATGAACCATTAAATGCCGTTATGGCTCATCCGGGCCAAGGGAATAAACCGGGTAACCATTCTCACGCCATTCCGTCAGCAGCTGTTGCTGCGTGGCGGACGGCACTTCACCACACCAGACCAGCAGGGTCTGGCCGTCGAAAAACTCAGGTCTGAGCTGCGCCAGCGAGTGCGCCAGGACATCCACGCGCCAGCCCTTCTGGGTGGCAATCCACGCTTCCAGCCACAGGCGGGTGGTATCGTGCACGTTCCAGCCCACCACCAGGGCATCTTTGCCGGCTTTGTTCTTCGCCGAGGCAAGGCAGACGGCAATGTAGTTGATCAGCACCCCGTCGAGCATGCTGAGCAGCGCCTGCAGGGTAGACTGCTGGCACTGCAGGCGTCGACGGAGCGGAATGAAAAGATGGGAGATCAGCGTCTGTGCCGGGTAATCGCGGCCCTGCTCTTTTATCCACGCGCGCAGGCGCTGCAGGTTGCCCGCCTGCAGGAGCCGCAGCAGGGTTTCCTGTTGTTCGCGCCAGAGATGCAGCGTATCCGGGTCGTCGTGGCTCAGAAGGGACTTCACTTTGCCGACCTGCACGCCGTTGTCGATCCAGCTCTTAATCTCGCGGATGCGGTCGATATCGGCCTCATTGAAAAGGCGATGACCACCGTCCGTTCTCTGCGGTTTGAGTAATCCATACCGTCGCTGCCACGCCCGTAGGGTAACGGGATTGATATCACAAAGGAGTGCCACTTCACCTATCGTGTAAAGCGCCATATTCGCCCCCTGGCTTACGCGTCCCCAGCTTAACTGTAGACCCACTTTTCCGAACCAGGAAGGATTGATTGATTTTTGAACAAACAATGCGAAGCATGCGCGATATTCAGAAAAAGGTGTGATAACGGACACGATTTTGCGCTTTTATGGGATGCTTCAAAGAAAGTTAAGCCGCATCCGTGTATGTTACGCGTTTTTAGCGTGTGCGGTTTTGAGTATGTACGAGTTTAATCTGGTGCTGCTGTTGCTTCAGCAGATGTGCGTGTTTCTTGTCATTGCCTGGCTGATGAGTAAAACGCGCCTGTTTATTCCGCTGATGCAGGTCACCGTACGTCTGCCGCATAAGCTGCTCTGTTACGTCACCTTCTCTATTTTCTGCATCATGGGGACTTATTTTGGTCTCCATATCGAAGACTCTATTGCCAACACGCGCGCGATTGGCGCGGTGATGGGCGGGCTGCTGGGCGGTCCCGTCGTCGGTGGCCTTGTCGGTTTAACCGGGGGGCTGCATCGCTATTCCATGGGCGGGATGACGGCCCTGAGCTGTATGATCTCCACGATTGTGGAAGGTCTGCTTGGCGGCCTGGTTCACAGCTACATGATTAAACGCGGCCGC
Organism: Enterobacter quasiroggenkampii; assembly: GCF_043972695.1. NCBI lineage: Bacteria > Pseudomonadati > Pseudomonadota > Gammaproteobacteria > Enterobacterales > Enterobacteriaceae > Enterobacter > Enterobacter quasiroggenkampii. The sequence continues at coordinate 3,734,604 of NZ_CP143745.1, read as the reverse complement.
CCGGATAAAGTCTTCAGCCCGCTCACCGCCGGAGCCATCACCTTTGTGGCCGAAATGGCGCAGATGGCGATCATCCTGCTGATTGCCCGTCCGTTTGAGGATGCGTTGCACCTGGTCAGCAGCATTGCCGCTCCGATGATGGTGACCAACACCGTGGGCGCGGCGCTGTTTATGCGCATTCTGCTCGACAAGCGCGCCATGTTTGAGAAGTACACCTCGGCCTTTTCCGCCACGGCGCTGAAGGTTGCCGCCTCGACCGAAGGGATCCTGCGCCAGGGGTTTAACGAAGAGAACAGCATGAAGGTGGCGCAGGTGCTCTACAAGGAGCTGGATATCGGCGCGGTGGCCATCACCGACCGCGAGCGGCTGCTGGCCTTTACCGGCACCGGGGACGATCACCATCTGCCGGGTAAACCCATCTCCTCAGCCTATACGCTGCGCGCCATTGAAACCGGCGAGGTGGTGTATGCCGACGGAAACGAAGTGCCTTACCGCTGTTCGCTGCATCCGCAGTGCAAGCTGGGCTCCACGCTGGTGATTCCGCTGCGCGGCGAGAATCAGCGGGTGATGGGCACCATCAAGCTGTATGAGGCGAAAAACCGTCTGTTCAGCTCGATCAACCGCACGCTGGGGGAGGGGATCGCCCAGCTGCTGTCCGCGCAAATCCTCGCCGGACAGTATGAGCGGCAGAAAGCCCTGCTGACGCAGTCTGAGATCAAACTGCTGCATGCCCAGGTCAATCCGCATTTCCTGTTCAACGCCCTCAATACGCTTAAGGCGGTGATCCGCCGCGACAGCGATCAGGCCGCCCAACTGGTGCAGTTTCTGTCGACCTTTTTCCGTAAAAATCTGAAACGTCCGTCTGAGATCGTCACCCTCGCCGATGAGATTGAGCACGTGAATGCCTATCTGCAGATTGAACAGGCGCGTTTCCAGTCTCGTTTGCAGGTGTCGCTCTCCGTACCGGATGAGCTCGCGTATCAGCATCTTCCGGCCTTTACCCTGCAGCCGATTGTGGAAAACGCAATCAAACACGGTACGTCACAGCTGCTGGGAACGGGGGAGATAACCATTGCCGCCAGCCGATTCAACCATCACCTGGTGCTGGATATTGAAGATAATGCCGGGCTTTATCAGCCTTCCGCCTCCGGCGGTTTAGGGATGAGCCTGGTGGATAAACGCCTGCGTGCCCATTTTGGCGATGACTGTGGCATTACCGTCGCCTGCGAGCCCGACCGATTTACCCGTATTACCGTACGACTGCCGCTGGAGGAAAACGCATGTTAAGAGTGCTGATTGTGGATGACGAGCCGCTGGCACGGGAAAACCTGCGCGTTCTGCTGCAGGAGCAGCCGGATATTGAGATTGTGGGGGAGTGCGCGAACGCCATTGAGGCCATCGGCGCGGTGCACAAACTGCGTCCGGACGTGCTGTTCCTCGATATTCAGATGCCCCGCATCAGCGGGCTGGAGATGGTGGGCATGCTCGATCCGGAACATCGTCCCTACATCGTGTTTCTGACGGCGTTTGATGAATATGCTGTGAAGGCTTTTGAGGAGCACGCGTTTGACTATCTGCTCAAGCCGATTGAAGAGAAGCGCCTTGAAAAAACGCTCACCCGTTTACGCCAGGAGCGCACGGTCCAGGACGTCACGCTGCTGCCGGAAAACCAGCAGCCGCTGAAGTTTATCCCCTGCACCGGGCACAGCCGGATTTATCTTCTGCAGATGGATGATGTGGCGTTTGTCAGCAGCCGTCTGAGTGGGGTGTTTGTCACCAGCGCGGAAGGGAACGAAGGGTTTACCGAGCTGACCCTGCGCACGCTGGAGAGCCGCACGCCGCTGATTCGCTGTCACCGTCAGTACCTGGTGAATATGGCGCATCTGAAGGAGATCCGCCTGGAAGATAACGGCCAGGCCGAGCTGGTGCTGCGTGCCGGACAAACGGTACCCGTCAGCCGTCGCTACCTGAAGAGTTTGAAAGAGGCGATTGGGCTGTAAAGCTGGTACACTGCGCGCCATTGCATCATCGACATTCGAAGGCTCTATGCTAAGTAACGATATTCTCCGTAGCCTGCGCTACACCCTGAAAGCGAACAATAACGACATGGTGCGCATTCTTGCGCTGTCCGATATGGAATCCACGTCTGCGAGTTTTGACACGTGGATGACCAAAGAAGACGAAGAGGGCTTTGTCCGCTGCCCTGACATCATTCTGTCGGGTTTCCTGAACGGCCTGATTTACGATAAGCGTGGCAAAGATCCGGCCGCACCAGAGCTGGCGCTGGAGCGTCGGGTGAACAACAACACGGTGCTGAAAAAGCTGCGTATCGCGTTCTCGCTGAAAACGGACGATATCGTGGCGATCATGACCGAGCAAAAATTTCGCGTATCCGTGCCGGAAGTGACCGCCATGATGCGCGCGCCGGATCATAAAAACTACCGCGAATGCGGCGACCAGTTTCTGCGTAATTTCCTGCGCGGGCTGACCCACCGGGTGCATCACCCGAAGGCGTGATGTTTAGCCGGGTGGCGGCTTCGCCTTACCCGGCCTACAAAACCCGTAGGCCCGTGCAAGCGTAGCGCCGCCGGGCAAAAAAAAGCCGGAGATAATCTCCGGCTTTTTTGTTATTTCACCTGCTGACCCGGCTTCGCGCCTTCGTCAGGGCTTAACAGGAAGATATCTTTCCCGCCAGGGCCTGCAGCCATCACCATCCCCTCAGAGATGCCGAAGCGCATTTTACGCGGCGCCAGGTTCGCCACCATCACGGTCTGACGGCCGATCAGCTCCTGCGGATCAGGGTAAGCAGAGCGGATCCCGGAGAAGACGTTACGCTTCTCGCCGCCCAGATCCAGCGTCAGGCGCAGCAGCTTGTCAGAGCCTTCCACGAACTCCGCGTTTTCGATCAGCGCCACGCGCAGGTCGACTTTGGCGAAATCATCAAAGGTAATGGTTTCCTGAATCGGGTCGTCTGCCAGCGGGCCGGTGACCGGTGCCGCTGCTGCCTTCACCTCTTCTTTAGAGGCTTCCACCAGGGCTTCAACCTGCTTCATCTCGATGCGGTTGTACAGCGCTTTGAAGGTGTTGACCTTGTGGCCGAGCAGCGGCTGCTGGATAGCATCCCAGGTCAGTTCGGTGTTCAGGAACGCTTCAGCACGGGCTGCCAGCTGTGGCAGAACCGGCTTCAGCCAGGTCATCAGCACGCGGAACATGTTCAGACCCATGGTGCAGATCGCCTGCAGGTCGGCGTCACGGCCTTCCTGTTTCGCGACCACCCACGGGGCCTGCTCGTCCACATAGCGGTTGGCAACATCGGCCAGCGCCATGATTTCGCGAATCGCTTTACCGAATTCACGGCTTTCCCAGGCTTCGCCAACCGCAGCGGCGGCATCGGTGAAGGTTTTATACAGCTCAGGATCGGCCAGTTCGGCAGAAAGCACGCCATCAAAACGCTTGGCGATGAAGCCCGCGTTACGTGACGCCAGGTTCACCACCTTGTTGACGATGTCCGCGTTCACGCGCTGCACGAAATCTTCCAGGTTCAGGTCGATATCGTCGATGCGGGAAGAGAGCTTCGCGGTGTAGTAGTAGCGCAGGCTGTCCGCGTCGAAGTGGTTCAGCCAGGTGCTGGCCTTGATGAACGTCCCGCGGGACTTGGACATCTTGGCGCCGTTCACCGTCACGTAGCCGTGAACAAACAGGTTGGTTGGCTTGCGGAAGTTGCTGCCTTCCAGCATGGCCGGCCAGAACAGGCTGTGGAAGTAAACAATGTCTTTACCGATGAAGTGGTACAGCTCTGCCGTGGAATCTTTCTTCCAGTATTCGTCGAAGCTTACGGTGTCGCCACGCTTGTCGCACAGGTTCTTAAAGGAGCCCATGTAGCCGATTGGCGCGTCCAGCCAGACGTAGAAGTATTTGCCCGGTGCGTTCGGGATTTCGAAGCCGAAGTACGGCGCATCGCGGGAGATATCCCACTGCTGCAGGCCGGATTCGAACCACTCCTGCATCTTGTTCGCCACCTGCTCCTGCAGCGCGCCGCTGCGGGTCCACGCCTGCAGCATTTCGCTGAAGGACGGCAGGTCGAAGAAGAAGTGCTCGGAGTCACGCATCACAGGCGTGGCGCCGGAAACCACGGATTTCGGCTCGATAAGCTCGGTCGGGCTGTAGGTTGCGCCGCACACTTCGCAGTTATCGCCGTACTGATCCGGGGATTTACATTTCGGACAGGTGCCTTTGACGAAGCGGTCCGGCAGGAACATGCCTTTTTCCGGATCGTACAGCTGAGAGATGGTGCGGTTTTTAATAAAACCGTTCTCTTTCAGACGGGTGTAGATCAGCTCCGACAGCTCGCGGTTTTCGTCGCTGTGCGTGGAGTGATAGTTGTCATAGCTGATGTCAAAGCCAGCAAAATCGGTCTGATGCTCCTGACTCATTTCGGCAATCATCTGCTCCGGGGAGATCCCCAGCTGCTGCGCTTTCAGCATGATCGGCGTGCCGTGGGCATCGTCCGCACAGATGAAGTTAACCTCGTGGCCGCGCATTCGCTGGTAACGGACCCAGACATCAGCCTGGATATGCTCCAGCATGTGGCCGAGGTGGATTGAGCCGTTGGCGTACGGCAGTGCGCACGTTACCAGAATTTTCTTCGCGACTTGAGTCATAGTAGGCATTACTTCTTTTAACTGTGAAAAGGGTTTTTGATATTACCAAAAGGGGCATTATTAAGTAAGCACAAACCACGGCCTTTCAGGTAAACTTGTTCATCTAAGGTCTTATTCACAAGAACAAAGGAGTCGGGATGAGTTCTCAATCCCAGGCCAAATCACCGGAAGCCTTACGCGCAATGGTCGCCGGGACGCTGGCTAACTTTCAGCATCCAACCCTGAAGCATAATCTCACTACGCTGAAAGCGTTACACCACGTTGCCTGGTTGGACGATACGCTGCACATTGAGCTGCAGATGCCGTTCGTCTGGACCAGCGCCTTTGACGCGCTGAAAGAGCAGACCAGCTCTGAGCTGCTGCGCATGACCGGCGCGAAGGCGATCGACTGGAAGCTGAGCCACAGTATTGCCACGCTGAAACGCGTGAAAAACCAGCCTGGCGTGAACGGCGTGAAAAACATCATTGCCGTCAGCTCGGGCAAGGGCGGGGTGGGGAAATCTTCTACCGCCGTAAACCTGGCGCTGGCGCTGGCAGCGGAAGGGGCAAAGGTCGGTATTCTGGATGCCGACATCTACGGTCCGTCTATTCCAAATATGCTGGGCGCGGAAAACCAGCGTCCAACCTCACCGGACGGCACCCACATGGCACCGATCATGGCGCACGGTCTGGCGACCAACTCCATCGGTTACCTGGTGACTGACGATAACGCCATGGTCTGGCGCGGCCCGATGGCCAGCAAAGCGCTGCTGCAGATGCTGCAGGAGACGATGTGGCCGGATCTGGATTATCTGGTTCTGGACATGCCGCCGGGCACCGGTGATATACAGCTCACGCTGGCGCAAAACATTCCGGTGACGGGAGCCGTTGTGGTGACCACGCCGCAGGATATCGCGCTGATCGACGCCAAAAAAGGCATCGTGATGTTCGAGAAGGTGGAAGTGCCGGTGCTCGGTATCGTGGAGAACATGAGCATGCACATCTGCAGCAACTGCGGTCACCACGAACCTATCTTCGGTACGGGGGGCGCAGAAAAACTGGCCGCGAAGTATCACACCCAACTGCTGGGACAGATGCCGCTGCACATTACCCTGCGCGAAGATCTGGATAGCGGCAAGCCGACGGTGGTCAGCCGTCCGGACAGCGAATTTGCAGACATGTATCGTCAGCTGGCGGGTCGCGTTGCGGCGCAGCTTTACTGGCAGGGCGAAGTGATCCCGGGCGAAATCGCGTTTCGCGCGGTGTAACGCCTTCGCGTTGAATTGCCGGGTGGCGCTTCGCTTACCCGGCCTACAACTGGCACTATCACCTAGGTCGGGTAAGGCGAAGCCGCCACCCGACTTTAACCCAACCGATAGTGCATCAAATAATACTCTCCCTCCGGAGAATCCCCCGTCGTCTCAATGTGCCAGCCGTGCCGCTGGTAAAACGCGACAGCCCGCGCATTCTTCACCAGACACTTAAGCGAACCCGTACTGGTAAACGTCTTCTGCACCTGTTCCAGGAGCATTTTCCCGACGCCGTGGCTTTGATACTGCGGGTCAACAAAGAGGTTGTGCAGAAAATTATCGTTCGTCCAGACGGAAGCAAAACCCAGTCGATGGCCGTTCTGCGTGGCAACCCAAATCACTTCGTCACGGGTGGCCGCGTCAAAGTCTTCAAGCTGCCAGTCTGAACTGTCCAGCCATGGCCAGGCTTCACGCCGGGCGTGGAGGAAGAGCGTGCGCAGGAAAGGGCGATCGCTTTCCTGCCAGGGGCGGATCAGGATGGTATTAGCGGTGATAGAAAATATCTCCATTATAGGCTTTGTAGATTTTGCCATCCGCATCGCCAATCAGCACGTAATTCTCGCCCATGTAGGTCCAGTGGGTTCCGGCATCCGGCGCCGGCAGGTTACGCAACTGGTACTGTTTGATGGTGTACTCCGGCGTTTGATACTGCGCCGGCGCCGTGTCGCCAATCTTGAATTTCGTGAAGTCAGCGATGAACTCTTGTTCTTCATAGGCCTTGATGCCGGAGGGTGCAGCGGCCGTTTGCGGGGCAGAGAATGCAGATCCCGCCAGAGACAGTAATACACCCAGAAGCAGCAGTTTACGCTTAGCCATTTTTTCTCCAGTGATATCGTTACAGATACTTTTCGTCTGCGGGTCGTGCAAAGCGAAGCAGACAGTCCATTTTAAGTATCAACGCAGGGTATGTTTGAAAAAAAATGTAACAAAAGTGGACGGTTTTGTGTAGCCCAATTGCATGATGTTTATCAGTGTCGGGAATATTGCCAGCGTCTTATATTTTTAATATTTATCATTTCATTTATTAATTCTGAAAATAACTTTTCATATCAAAGTTAGAAAGCGATGCGAATGCTTTCCGCCTGAAGAGCATTTAATATCGCCTTCGAGTGCAGCGTGCTTACCGCCATTTTTTTAACAAGACCAGGCAAAGGCTCTGCTTTTTAGAAAGCGGGTGAAGTGCGTTTTATAATGCCAGTAATTTCACTCCGGGAAAGAGTAATCAATTAAATTTCATGATGTTAGCTTAAGTCTTTTTACAGGCTTGACGATAAACGGAACGTTGAAAAGAAATATTTATATTAATGAAAAGTACAACTGCATTTTCGCTCTTATTTCTGAGTATGAGTCAGTTAACGGGGTGTATGTTTTCACCAGGCCTGGACTTAACTGTGTCCGGGAAGAACGTTATTTCGCCGGAAGAGGCAAATTATCAGCTCGAAAAGCGCGTGGAAATATTTCCCCTGACGCCGGAACTGATTGAAAAACTGCGTCCGCCCGTGTCGAAATCTCAGGCAAATCCTAATCTGGATGCGCAGATCAAACGCTGGGAATACCGTATTGGTACGGGTGACATCCTGACGGTCACCGTCTGGGATCACCCTGAATTAACGACGCCGGCAGGACAATATCGTAGCGCGAGCGATGCCGGCAACTGGGTTAACGCCGACGGCACGCTCTTTTATCCCTATGTCGGTAAACTGCGGGTAGCAGGAAAAACGGTTTCACAGGTACGCGACGAGATTACGGCTCGACTGGATAACGTTATTGAGAGCCCGCAGGTGGACGTCAGCGTTGCCGCCTTCCGTTCACAAAAAGCCTACGTCACCGGTGAGGTTGAAAAATCAGGGCAACAACCGATAACCAATATTCCGCTGACGGTAATGGACGCGGTTAACGCTGCGGGTGGACTCTCGGCGGATGCCGACTGGCGGAACGTCGTGCTCACACATAATGGACAGGACGCGCACCTTTCCCTCTATGCCCTGATGCAGCATGGCGATTTGACCCAAAATAAGCTGCTTTATCCTGGCGATATCCTGTTTGTGCCCCGGAACGACGCGCTGAAGGTGTTCGTGATGGGGGAAGTGATTAAACAGAGCACGCTTAAGATGGATCGTAGCGGCATGACGCTGGCCGAGGCCCTGGGGAATGCCGGGGGGCTTAACCAAAATATGGCCGATGCAACCGGCATTTTTGTTATTCGGCAGGTATCGAAAAAAGGCGACACCGACAAAATCGCCAATATCTATCAGCTGAATGCGGAAGATGCGTCAGCCATGGTGCTGGGTACGGAATTTCAGCTTGAGCCGTATGACATTGTCTATGTCACCACGGCACCGCTATCACGCTGGAATCGCGTGATCTCCCAGCTGGTACCCACCATCAGCGGCGTACATGACCTGACCGAAACCGTTCGTAACATCAGAGCGTGGCCGCAGTAATGTTCCCTTCAATCTTAGTGGTCTGCACCGGCAATATGTGCCGCTCACCGATTGGTGAGCGGCCATTTTCGGGCAATCAGGAAAAGCCCGTCAGGAATGGGCCTGCCGTTTAAGTTAACAAGGAATGAAGCCGTAATGTCGTCTTCTCAATCAGACAAATATCGTGCTGCGACGCCGCAGAATAACGAAATGGATCTTATTCAGCTGCTTGCTGAGATGTTCGATCACCGGGTAACGATCGCGTGTGTGACACTTCTGTTTACGGTGTTTGCGGGGATCTACGCATTCAGCGCCACGCCAGTTTATCAGGCTGATGCCCTGGTGCAGGTCGAAGCGAAGCAGGGCAACGCGCTGCTCAAGAACCTGACGTCGTTCAGGCCCGATCTTTCACCCGATGTCGCCCCAGAACTTTTACTCCTCAAGTCACGGATGGTCCTCGGCGAGACCGTTGATCAATTAGGGCTGACCTACGAGGTTAGCCAGCGCATGTTCCCCGTTATCGGGGCGCTTTGGCAGCACGTGCAGGGCCGCAAACCGGCGGAAATCACGATTGGCTCGCTGAATATTCCCCTTGTGGAAGGTGAGCCACAAACGCTTTTACTCACCGTTCAGGAGCAGGGGCGATATCATCTTGAGGGGAAAACGCTTGAGGCAGAGGGCGTTGTCGGGAAAGCGCTGGTTAAAGAGGGCGTATCGCTTCTGGTGACATCCCTCAGTGCGGTACCGGGAACGCAATTTACCCTCAACACCGTGACCAGGCTTAACGCGATCAACGCCCTTCAGAGCAGACTTACGATTGCCGAGTCGGCGAAACAGAGCGGTATGATCGCCTTAACGCTAACGGGCGACGATCCCGACAAGACCGCCACGATACTTAATTCGATTGCTGAACATTTTCTCAGCCAGAACATTGCGCGCCAGGAGGCTAAAGATTCCCGCAGCCTCGCGTTCTTACAGGATCAGTTACCTAAAATCAGTCTCGAACTGAATGAAGCCGAGGCACGACTGAATGCTTACCGAGAGCAGCGCGATTCGGTCGATTTATCTCTTGAGGCAAAATCGGTGCTTGATCAGGTGGTTAACGTGGAAAATCAGCTTAACGAGCTTATATTTCGCGAAGCAGAAGTCTCTCAGCTGTTCAAAAAAGATCATCCGACCTACCGTGCTTTACGGGAGAAGAAACAAACCCTTGAACGGGAGCGCGCACGCCTGAATAGCCGCGTGTCATCCATGCCTTCCACGCAGCAGGAAATATTACGTCTGAGTCGTGACGTTGAATCCGGGCGTACCGTATACATGCAGTTGCTGACGCGTCAGCAAGAGCTGAGCATCTCGCGCTCCAGCGCGATCGGGAACGTGCGTATCATTGACCCGGCCATGACGCAGCCTGCTCCGGTTGAACCGCGCAAAGCACTCATTATCGTGTTTGGTATGCTGATGGGGTTGATACTTTCTGCCGGAACGGTTTTAGTGCGTTCAGCCTTTAAGCGGGGCATTACGTCCTCAGAACAACTGGATGAGCTCGGAATGCCGCTGCTGGTGACGCTTCCGCGCTCGGCATGGTTATGGAAAAAAACGCACCTGCGCAGGAGAAACCTGTTTACTTCCCACTGGAAGCACAAGATAGCCAACGTGCCTTTTCTGCCCATCGATCGTCCGGCTGATTCGTTTGTCGAGGCGATACGCGGGCTGCGCACCAGTTTGCATTTTACCATGATGGATGCCACAAACCGGATTGTCGTGGTGTCTGGCCCCACGCAGGACTGCGGAAAGACGCTGGTCAGTTCTTCGCTGGCGTCGATTCTGGCGCAGGCCGGACAGCGGGTGCTGTTTATTGATGCGGATATGCGCAAGGGTTATGTCCACAACGTGTTCAGGCTGAATAATCAGCGGGGGTTGTCCAGCGTGCTCGACGGAACGGTCGAGTGGCAGGAGGCGGTTCAACGCTTCGAAAAAGGCGGTTTTGATGTACTGACCTGCGGACCTCAACCTGCCCATCCCGTCGATCTGCTCATGAGTGAAAGCCTTCAGGGGATAATGTCGCAGATTGAAAAGCGATATGACATGGTGATTATCGACACTCCGCCTGTGCTTGCCGTCACGGATGCTTTGCTGATAGCCAGAGCAGCCGCCACCACGCTGCTGGTCGCCCGCTTTGGTAAAACCAGCGTTAAAGAGATTGAGACCAGCCTTAAGCGTATGGAACGGATGGGCGTGCAGGTGAGTGGCACGATCCTCAATGACATAGTGAAATCTGCCGCGCTCTATTACAACTCGGGGTACAGCTATTACGATTACGGCTATAGCCCGGAGTAACCCTGGTGCGACACTTCTTTACAGCGTGATGGCGTATTGCCCGTTAAGATGACCTCCATTAAAACATGAGGTCACAATGGATAACCGCAAAATCAATCGACTGCGCCGCTGGGCGCGGGAAGGGATAATACTCGTTCTGCTGACGCTGGCCGTGGTGTGGGGTGTGGATCAATACCGAAAACCGACACTCCCCGCCAGTTTTAGTGCAACGCCGATGACGAGTATCGACGGCAATGTTCACGATATTGCGGCGCTCAGCCAGGATCGTCCGCTGCTGATCTACGTCTGGGCGACCTGGTGCAGCATTTGCCGCTACACGACGCCTGCGGTTAATCAACTGGCAGAAGAGGGCGGGAACGTGGTGAGTATCGCCATGCGCTCTGGTGACAACGCAAAGCTTGAGCGCTGGGTTGATAAGAAACAGCTGAAAATGCCGGTCATTAACGATGCAAACGGTGCTTTGTCGCAGCAGTGGCAGGTGAGCGTCACGCCAACGCTGGTGGTTGTGTCGAAGGGGAACGTGGTCAGTACCACAACGGGCTGGACGAGCTACTGGGGATTAAAATTAAGGATGTGGTGGGCAGGCGTATAAAAATAACCCCTCTCCCGGCGGAAGAGGGGTTTTGTATTACTTAGCCAGAACTTCCTGCGCGGTACGCTCAACCAGAGACAGCAGGATTTTAATATCTTCCAGCGTCACGGTTGGGTTCAGCAGCGTCAGCTTCAGGCAGGTCACGCCGTTATGCTCGGTCACACCGACGTTTGCACGGCCGGATTCCAGCAGTGCGTCACCAATTTTCTGGTTCAGCAGGGCGATACCTGCGTCATCCGCCTGCACCTGTCCGCGGAAGCGGAACAGCACGCTTGCCAGCTGCGGCTGCATAACCAGTTCCAGCGCAGGCTGCGATTTCACGTAGGCCGCAACCTGCTGTGCCAGGGTCACGCCGTGATCGATGATCGCCGCGTATTGCTCCTGACCCAGCGCTTCCAGGCTCATCCACAGCTTCAGCGCGTCGAAACGACGGGTGGTCTGCAGAGATTTGGAGACCAGGTTAGGCACGCCTGCTTCTTCGTCGAACTCAGAGTTCAGGTAAGCCGCCTGGTAGCGCATCAGCTCATAGTGGCGCGCTTCTTTCAGCAGGAACGCGCCGCAGCTGATGGTCTGGAAGAACTGCTTGTGGAAGTCCAGGGTCACGGAATCCACCAGCTCAATGCCGTCCAGGTAGTGACGATACTGCTCAGACATCAGCAGCGCGCCGCCCCAGGCTGCATCAACGTGTACCCAGATGTTCTGCTTCGCCGCCAGCTCTGCAATCGCACGCAGCGGGTCGATAGCACCGGCATCGGTGGTACCTGCCGTCGCGACGATCGCCAGAATCTGCTCGCCGTTCGCATTGCACTGCTCAATTTTCGCCGCCAGATCGGTCAGATCCATGCGGGAGAATTCGTCCGTTTTCACCTGCACTACGGACTGGTAGCCCAGGCCCATCAGCGCCATGTTTTTCTGCACGGAGAAGTGCGCGTTTTCGGAGCACAGTACGCGGATCTTACGCAGATCGCCTACAAGGCCGTCCTGCTGAACGGAGTGACTCTGACGCGCAAAGAACGCATCGCGCGCCAGCATCAGGCCCATCAGGTTGCTCTGGGTTCCGCCGCTGGTGAAGACACCGGCGTCGCCAGCCTGATAACCCACGCGGGTACGCAGCCACTCGATCAGTTTGATCTCAATGATGGTTGCGGACGGGCTTTGATCCCAGGAGTCCATACTCTGGTTAGTGGCGTTGATCAGCACTTCCGCCGCCTGGCTTACGACCAGGCTTGGGCAGTGCAGGTGCGCCACACACTGCGGGTGATGAACGGACAGGCTGTCTTTCAGGAAGAACTCGACGGCGCGTTCAATCGCCGCTTCGTTGCCCAGCCCTTTCGGGTTGAAATCCAGCTTAATACGGTCGCGCAGTTCCGCGACCGTTTTGCCCTGGTACATCTCAGGCTGTTTCAGCCACTGCATCACAGCCTGAGTGCTTTGTTCAATCGCCTGCTGGTAAGCTTCAATGCTCTGCGCAGAGGAGAACAAAATTGGGTTTGAATCAGACATCGTAATCAACAACTCCGGTTACGCCGGGCGAACGCCCGCAGCAAGCAGTGCCTGCTCGAATTTATCCAGGAAGATCTTCAGCTCTTCATCGCTGATCAGCAGAGAAGGCAGCAGACGCAGAACGATACCGTTACGACCACCGCGCTCCAGAATCAGACCGGCTTCGAAGCACTTCTTCTGAATCAGTGCAGACAGCTCGCCGTCGCCCGGGAAGCAGCCCATGTGGTCAGCGGCTTCGTGTGGCTTAACGATCTCAATACCGATCATCATGCCCAGACCGCGCACGTGGCCGATGACCGGATAACGTTTCGCCATCTCTTTCAGCTGGCCTTTCAGCCATTCGCCCTGTGCAGCCACTTTGCCTGCGATGTTCTGATCTTTCAGGATTTTCAGCGTCGTCAGACCGGTGGCCATCGCCAGCTGGTTGCCGCGGAAGGTACCGGTGTGATGACCTGGCGCCCACGCATCGAACTGTTTTTTGATACCGAGCACGGCCAGCGGCAGACCGCCACCGACGGCTTTAGACATCACGATGATGTCTGGCTCAATGCCAGCGTGTTCGAAGGCGAAGAATTTACCGGTACGGGCAAAGCCAGCCTGAACTTCGTCGAGGATCAGCAGAATGCCGTGTTCCTGAGTGACTTTACGGATGCGCTGCAGCCACTCAGCCGGAGCCGGGTTCACGCCGCCTTCGCCCTGAACCGCTTCCAGGATCACCGCAGCAGGCTTACGCACGCCGCTTTCAACGTCGTTGATCAGGTTATCGAAGTAGTACGTCAGCGCTTTCACGCCCGCTTCACCACCGATACCCAGCGGGCAGCGGTATTCGTGCGGGTAAGGCATGAACTGGACTTCTGGCATCATACCGTCAACCGCTTCTTTCGGAGACAGGTTGCCGGTCACGGACAGTGCGCCGTGGGTCATGCCGTGGTAACCACCAGAGAAGCTGATGATACCGCTACGGCCGGTCACTTTTTTCGCCAGCTTCAGCGCTGCTTCAACGGCGTCAGCGCCGGATGGGCCGGTGAACTGCAGGCAGTACTCTTTGCCCTGACCAGGCAGCAGAGAGAGCAGGTATTCGGAAAACGCGTCTTTCAGAGGCGTCGTCAGATCCAGAGTATGTAACGGCAAGCCGCTGGTAATGACATTTTGGATGCTTTTCAGCACATCAGGATGGTTATGGCCAAGCGCAAGGGTCCCTGCGCCTGCTAAACAGTCAAGGTATTCTTTATTATCTGCATCGGTGATCCACACGCCTTCTGCTTTAGTGATGGCTAAAGGCAGTTTGCGCGGATAACTCCTGACGTTAGATTCAAACTCGGCCTGACGGGCCAGATAGGTTTCGTTGCTTTTGTGGGCATCTACGGTGTCAATACGGACTTTATCCGTCATCATATCACTCCTACAACCGCCGCTTCGTTATGAGCCACGATTGAATAAAAAGTTAAAAAACAGATGGGGGCCTGAAAAAAACGCCGCCAATATAGAGCCTTTTGCCACGGGGCTCAATGGTTAATTTGTTTACTGTTTTGTGACACGGGGCTGTAACGAGGAAATATCCCCATTTTTAAAATGAAAATTGCATTTTATGCCAAATAAAAACAGCGCGTTACAGGCCATTTACCCGGTGTGTAAAGTCACAGAAAAGAGTGTGACAAATCGTGCCATCGAACGGCATAAAAGGAGGGTGACGCTTCCTGTTTCTTCGTCCTGGGCAAAAAACGGCGGTTACGTTGCATGCGCAACGGAATCACGCGGTAAAAAAGGACTTTCTACGCGCGTGGTTTCCTGATGTTCTTCACCATTAATAATATGCAGGGCGCTCAGGCGACCAATTTCATAGTGCGGCAGTTGAACCGTCGAGAGAGGCGGTAGGAACAACTCCCCAATACCCACCATATTGTCATAGCCGATAACGGCGATATCTTCCGGTATGCGAAGCCCTTGCGCCAGTAGCGTCTGATAGACCATAAACGCGATACGATCGTTGCCGCAGATAACCGCGTCGAACCGGGGAATACCATTCTGCATGTGCGCCAGCAATACTGACGCAATGTCACGATAGTGCTCATCGCCGAGTGCCATATAGCTGTGCGCCAGGCCGTCCGGATCGAGCCCCGCTTCACGGCATGCTCGTTCCAGCCCCTGACGACGTCGGGTTGTGGCCAGATGCCCCTCAGGCAAATGCAGGCAGAGAGGGCGTCGATAACCCTCCGCGAGTAACGCCCGCACGGCGGTATATTGCCCCTGTTCATCATCGGGAATATAGCTGGCAACCTTTTCGCCGTCACTTTCGCAGTTAGCCAGCACGCAGGGAAGGGTGAGTAATTTGGGCGGGAGAGGAACCTGACGTAACCCCATGGTGGTGTAGATAATTCCGTCAGGCCGATGAGAAAGGAGAAGGTCGACAATGGCGTCCGGGTTGTCATCGGTAAACATATTCATCACGAAGCTGTTCCAGCCGTGCATTCTGGCCGTCTCTTCAATCGACAGCGTGATCTCCACCGAGAAAGGCGTCGTCACCGTATCGAGCGCCAGTACGCCTATGGTTTTAGGCGAGGCATGCGCGCCGCGAATTTTCTTGGCGGAAAGATCGGGCACGTAGCTGGTTTGCTCGATAGCCAGCTGAACGCGCGCCAGCGTTTCCGGCTTAAGGCGCTCCGGGCTGTTCAGCGCACGGGAGACCGTCATCAGCGATACGTTAGCCAGCTTTGCGACGTCCTTCAGGGAAGCCATTTTCTTACTCCGTTAATGCTCTTTGTGAAAGGGTATACAACTAAGTCGCTGATGTAAAAGGAAGGCTGATGCACAGGCCAGGTCAGGCTTACCTCAGTGGTGAATATTTGATCGCGATCTCACTCTCTTAATGTTAACGTTAACTTTCGTGATTAACATCTTAAATTTTTACCAAACAGCATGAGAAAGAATAAATGTTAACGTTACCATTGCGTCATTACTCCAACATGAGAATGTCATGATGAAAACGCATCACTCTCACAGCTACCCTTTATTAAGCGCACTACTCTTTTTCTTTTTTGTCACATGGTCATCTTCCGGCTCGTTGCTCTCTATCTGGCTCCATCAGGAGGTGGGGTTAAAGGCAGGGGATACGGGCGTCATCTATGCCGTGCTGTCCGTCTCCGCGCTGTGCGCGCAAATCTGCTACGGCTTCATTCAGGACAAGCTCGGCCTGCGAAAAAACCTGCTCTGGTTTCTGACCAGCCTGCTCATTCTTTCCGGTCCGGCCTTCCTGCTGTTTGGTTATCTGCTGCAAATTAACGTGTTACTCGGCAGTATTTTCGGCGGGGTTTATATCGGGCTGACGTTTAACGGTGGAATAGGGGTCCTGGAGTCCTATACCGAGCGCGTGGCCCGCCAGAGCCAGTTTGAGTTTGGCAGGGCGAGGATGTGGGGATCGCTGGGCTGGGCGGTGGCAACTTTTTTTGCAGGACTCCTGTTCAACATTAATCCGAAGCTGAACTTCGCGGTAGCGAGCTGCGCCGGGCTGGTGTTTTTTGTGTTGCTGGCACGCCTCCGGGTCTCTTCCGCGCCGCACGCCATGCAGGAGGCGGTATCCGGCGGTAAGGTCACGCTGGAGGATGCATTGCGCCTGCTGACGCTGCCGCGCTTCTGGGCGCTGGTATTTTTTGTTATCGGCACCTGTATTTATGGCGTCTATGACCAGCAGTTCCCGGTCTATTTCTCCTCACAGTTCCCGACGCTGCAGGAAGGAAACGCCATGTATGGCTATCTCAACTCCTTCCAGGTTTTCCTGGAGGCGGCGGGCATGTTTTGCGCCCCGTGGCTGGTGAATCGCCTCGGGGCGAAAAACGGCCTGATTTTCGCCGGAATGGTGATGGCGATGCGTATGGTGGCATCGGGTCTGGTTGAGGGTCCGGTATTGATCTCCATTACCAAGCTATTGCACGCGGTTGAGCTTCCCGTTTTGCTGGTCTCTATCTTCAAATACAACAGCCTGCATTTTGATAAGCGACTCTCTTCCACCCTCTATCTGGTGGGCTTTGCCTGTACAAGCTCGGTGATTGCCTCGGTGCTGTCGCCGCTGGCAGGTTACAGCTATGAGAAATACGGCTTTGCCCAGTCCTATCTCATCATGGGGCTACTGGTCTTCAGCACCACGTTTATCTCCATCTTCCTGTTGCGCTCGGGTAAGTCCTCTTCTGACCCGCTCATGCCGCAACCTTCCACCATCTGATCAAAGAGTAGAGAAATGACGTATTCCATTACGAAAGCAGAACAGGAAATTCAGTCCAGACGCGAAGGGCTCAACCTGCGCTGGTATCCCCGTTACCACCTCGCTGCGCGTGCTGGCTGGATGAACGACCCGAATGGCCTGGTCTGGTTTGACGGCTGGTATCACGCCTTTTATCAGCACCATCCGTATTCGACCCAATGGGGTCCGATGCACTGGGGCCATGCGCGCAGCAAAGATTTAGTTCACTGGGAGCACCTCCCGGTTGCGCTGGCACCGGAAGGACCAGACGACAAGGACGGCTGTTTTTCCGGCTCAGCGGTGGTGGATGGCGACACGCTGGCGCTGATCTACACCGGCCACAAGTTCCACGGCGATCCCGGCGATGAGGCTAATCTCTACCAGGTTCAGTGCCTGGCAACCAGTCGTGACGGCATCCACTTTGTACGGCACGGGACCGTCATTGACACACCACCTGGACTGCATCACTTCCGCGATCCGAAAGTATGGCGTGAAGGGGAGTGGTGGTACATGGTCGTTGGCGCGCGGGAGGGTGATACGGGCCAGGTGCGTGCGTACCGGTCTGCCGATTTGCGCGAGTGGCAGGACAGGGGCGTGCTCGCGGTGGCTGAAAAAGAGATGGGTTATATGTGGGAATGCCCGGACTTCTTCACTCTCGGTGGGAAACGCGTGCTGATGTTTTCGCCTCAGGGACTCACCGCAGACGGATTTAAACATCGCAATCTTTTCCAGAGCGGCTATCTGGTAGGTGAATGGCAGCCCGGTCAGCCCTTTGTGCGTGAAGGTGAATTTGTGGAGATGGATTACGGGCATGATTTCTATGCGCCGCAAAGTTTCCTGACGCCGGATGGCCGACGCATCGTCATCGGCTGGCTGGACATGTGGGAATCACCTCTGCCGGAACAGGAGGATGGCTGGGCGGGTATGCTTTCTTTACCGCGCGAGCTGACGCTGAGTGCGGATAACCATCTGCAAATGCGGCCGGCCAGAGAAGTTGAAACCCTGCGCGGGGCGTGGTTCCCCTGGCCGATAAGTACGCTTAATAACCAGCAGATGACGCTGGTGGAACACTGCGATGCGATGGAGGTCATTCTGCAATGGGATTGCGCGAACAGCAGCGCGGAGCAATATGGCATTCGTCTCGGCGACGGACTACGCCTCTATGTTGATGCGCAGATGCAGCGCCTGGTGCTGGAGCGACACTATCCACAGTATGGCCTGTGCGGGACCCG
This sequence comes from Enterobacter quasiroggenkampii, assembly GCF_043972695.1. Classification (NCBI taxonomy): domain Bacteria; kingdom Pseudomonadati; phylum Pseudomonadota; class Gammaproteobacteria; order Enterobacterales; family Enterobacteriaceae; genus Enterobacter; species Enterobacter quasiroggenkampii. The sequence continues at coordinate 3,716,333 of NZ_CP143745.1, read as the reverse complement.
AAGCGTTGCGCTTAACCTGAACGACGCGCTCAGCCTGCGCCTGTTCTTTGATAGCTCGTCTGTGGAAGTGTTTGTTAACGACGGTGAGGCGTGCCTCAGCAGCCGTATCTATCCTGATGCAGGCTGCCGCGAGCTGGCGTTATTTGCCTGGACGGGAGGAGCGTCGCTTATTCATGGCGGGGCGTGGCAGTTAGAGTAAATGTGTATTTAGTCACGAGCTAAAATAAAGCCCCATACAAATGGGGCTATGTAAATCTTATGAGATGGGAGCGTAATGCTAAGATCACATTTTTGATAATTGTGCGTTTACAACTCTCTCTTTTTCGACAACCAGCTGCATAATATAGCCACCCTTGTGCCATGAACCCTTATTTGGCTTCCAGCCTTTCGAAAGCAGATATTCAGCAGCTTCAGAGATTGGCTTATTCATAACGTGATCCGCTTCACCTGAGAACTTTTTTAAATCACCGCTTACTTTGGCCGGCTTGCTATCACAACGACCCGCAGCTTCCATTACCTGAGTGCAGCCTTCAGGAAGATGCCTGTGCGCTGACTGTGCAAGTTGAGCAGCATTCTCTAAAGCCTGTTTTTCAGCAGCAGCGTTAATGGCTGTAGTGCGGTTTTGCTCTGCAATATAACAAGCATCTTTACTCACTCCTTTGCTTTGACAATCAGCCATCCGTTGAGCGGGTGAGGAACACGCAGCAAGAGATAATATAGCCGCTACCATCATTAACTTTTTCATTATTGCCTCAGTAATTACAATTATAAATATACGTGCCTAACATCAAGCCGATCCATATCCCTAATAAAATAAAAGTGAGATACAAAACAGCGGAGATAAAAATGTACTTTGTCATTTTCTTTGCGAGCAGCAATGTATTGAGTTATAGCCAGCTGATTAAAACGCATGGGCGAGTTTTTTAGCTTACTGGCATTTTATTTTAATACTCTAGCATCACCATCCGTAAGATGCGGACGCCGCAACAATTTCATCACCGTTGGATGTACCTGATGTAGAGAGGGTAGCGGCTACATTCTCAGCGAACTTATGACGGTAGCCGATCGCATAACCTTGCGCATCTTTGAAGTTGGCAGCACCGACGGCAACCGCGTTATCTGTATCAACGTAATGCAAACCAGCAAGAGAAGCAGCGCCAGCGATACCAGCACGATATTCCTTGCGATCCTCATTCTGCTGATTCTCCAGAGAAGAGAACTTAGCGTTATTTTGACTTTCTAACGCAGTAATACGTGATTCATGATTCGCTAATTGTGCGCTGTGATTCTGAATCGTCGCTTCCTGCGTTTGCTGGCGTGACTGAACGTTAGCAATAGCAGCTTTATTCGCTGCGGCTACCGTTTGTGCATCTACAGCTAAAGATTGCGCATAAGTGCCCGTATTAAATGCCTGAGTCGCTTTGTCAGAGGCATCCTGAAGGGCTTGATCTTGTCTATTCTGATCGGCGTTGAAAATGCTTTTATCTACCTTACTTGCCAGCGCTTGTGTATTAGCATCTGCTTTGTTGGTCGCATTAATGGCGGTGATTTCGGCATGATCAGCAGCGGCTTTAGCGCCAGTAGCATCAGTAAGCGCTGTATCAGCTTTTGCACCAGCAAGCACAGCATCAGATTCAGCTTTATCTACTCTCGTGTTTGTATCAATGATTGCTTGTCCGTTAGTCATAACGCCTTGTAAAGCTGCGTCAGCTTTATCAGTTGCGCTTTTAATCGCATCATCACGCAATAAATTTTCATCTCGCATGTTGATAATATCAGTGCGATTTGTACCAATATCAACACGATTTGCCTCTTCACGATCTGCATTTTGTTGATTGATTTGGGTTTGAGTCCAGCCCAAAGAATCTACAACATCATCAGTGCTGATCGTTGCCGCGAATGTTGTACCAGAAAACACAATACCAAATACAAAAACAGCGGTAGCTGATGTATTTAAACATTTCATATTAAAGCTCTCATCATCGATACAAGAAAAAAATTAGGGCGCTATCCTGGCGGGAAGATATAACGTCTTGTTATATCTGTATTAATTCACGATTAACGTTGAAAATTTTGGTTTGATAACTTATTTCGTAACGTGCAGCAACTATCTATGAATGTGTAATTATGATTATTGATCTAAATCATAAATCGCATTAATAGCTAATTTAGTTCGTTGTAATAGAAAAGGTATTACCTGTTAAATATCAATGATATAAGTTTTTAGTTGGTTTGATTTTATGATGTGTATGAAATAAAAATGCATTAATATTTTTTAAGTTTCTTGGCGAGGAAAGATGAAAAATAGGCGGAATAGTTAATGTCAGTTAATGGATCTCTCTCTCTGTTTTATTATTGAATCCTTCTTTAGTTTTGAATGAAAGCAATGTTGAGCCTAACAGTAATCCTGCAGTTTTTTGCTAAAAATATTGTTGTTGAAAACTCAAGCGAAATGTATCTGGATATAAATTTATATGACTTAGTAACAGAATTGTTATACAAAATGGAGAGTCTGAAGGAGGGGCAGGGTAGCCCCATGTTTAAAGCTTTTTTTGCTATGCTTGTTTCTTTTCGTTCCACGCATCGGAGTGCAAGATATTGCCATCTTTATAAAGGTGAGTGATTTTCTCGTAGGCTAAAGAAATATCTTCCATATGGCCTGTACCCGTAGCCGTTCGGGTATCGTGCATCACAGGGCTAAAGCTAACTACTTTCACACGTTCTAATGTAATGGTGTAGTAAATTTCCTCTTGCCCGCTGTAGTTGATACGATAGAAATTAAACTCAGCGCTTTTAAGAGTCTGCCCCGTTGCAACAGCTTTAAACAGATAGGGTGATGAACTGTCAATCTCTTTAGTGAAGTTGAATGAGCAATGTTGTCGGCTTCCTGTCACTTTACCTGTTAAATTGTCTGTAGGAATGATCACGCTATGCTGTAAGCTACGTAGTTCTATGCTTCCATCACGTCCATGAACGTCACAAGATCCCATGATCTGAGATCCACCATCATCTTTTAAAATCAAATGTACTGGTACAGCCATTTTTAACGCTCCTTGCTGTTAGTCGTATAACCATCTTCCTGCTTTAGCCGATTCTGCAAACATCCTTACAGTAAGAGGTTTTGAGATTTGCTTTACTGGTTTATCAGTAAACCATCTTCTAAAGAACCACGTTCTAAACCACGGATAATATTTCTGATAATTCATTGCTGACATGTCAATATTAAAAAAACTGTCGTATTTATTAATGCAATAAATTAAATCATCATCGTCTGCATAATCTTGAAGAATATCATCAAGCTCTAACGGTATCAGCTTTCCTGTGAATGTACCTGACACAGGTAACTCTTTACGGAATAGCTCTAAAACTTCCTGATCTGTTACCATATGCGATCTTTCTCGTGTGCGATTGTGTTGTAGTCACGAACGGTTTTATAAACGATTTGACTAATATCGCTCGCTACTATAGCCCAACCAACAACAGGTAATCCACGCCCTACAAAAGCGCCCAGGTTAGTAACATATTTAGGCCTAAGTGTTGTTATGCTCGCTTCTGTAAGGGTTGGAAGTCTTACAGGTAATTCAGTGTTAAGAAGTTGGCGAAGGTATTTTGATGCTATTGACGTACCCGCTGTGGTTCCGTAAGGTTTACCTCTTGTTTTTAATAATGGCAGACCCAGAATAATACAGCTCATTAATATAACATCTTTAATTCCGCCAAATTGATCGTTAACTCTATCCAGTAAAATCCAAAAAAATAACTCTCCTGCAGTGATATTGCATACGCCACGATAGAAATATGTTCCATTTAATTCTTCTACTGTATCCATCAGTAACCCTTTAGTTTCAGGTAACATGTTGATTAATCGTACTGCGTGCAAGTACAAAGGGGAAGCTGTTTTTATGAAAAAGAACTTAAAATCAAAGTGCTGTTGGCTAAATGATAAAAGTTATGTGTGCAGGCTATACATTGAGACAGTCGCATACCAGTGAGTTATATAAGGGAAAGAGAAGGAAATTCATTAGCTACTGCTCAATACCATCTCTTACAATGTTAATTATTTTCTTATCTGTGAAGGACCTTTTAGTTGTTTAACTAAAAAGACAGTGAGTAATAGAATGTCGTTGTTCTTTCTGAGCACTCGAAGTCTTTCGCTCCTGCCTTGCGTGAAGAATCATTATCCGAAAGAGTGGGCTTGCTTGAGCCAGCAACTTCCCCTAATCTGGCAAAAAGTAAGCTAATGCTTACCAAATGACTCGGGGTGCCCTTCTTTGTGAAGGCTGAGAAATACCCGTATTACCTGATCTGGATAATGCCAGCGTAGGGAAGTCAGATGCCTTCCCGGTCATCGCTTCTTCACGCAAGGCAGGAGCGAACCCATGCAGCCTGACCTGCTCGATTTACACGTTTTACATCACTTCCGCACCCGTTCTCCGCTGACCCATTGTATGACCAATGACGTCGTACAGACCTTTACGGCCAACGTTTTGCTGGCGCTTGGCGCATCCCCGGCGATGGTGATCGAGGCCGAAGAGGCCGAGCAGTTTGCCGCGATAGCCGATGCGCTGCTGGTTAACGTTGGCACGCTGACCGCGCCGCGCGCCCAGTCGATGCGTCGGGCAATTGAAAGCGCGGTGGCGGCAGGCAAGCCCTGGACGCTGGACCCGGTTGCCGTGGGCGCCCTGGCGTTCCGCACCCGCTTTTGCCATCAAATTCTTGCCCTGAAACCGGCGGCCATTCGCGGCAATGCCTCCGAAATCCTTGCTCTTGCCGGGATGAGCGCCGGCGGGCGCGGCGTCGATACGACCGATACCGCCGCCAGCGCGGTGCCTGCTGCCCAGGCGCTGGCCCGGCAGATCAATACGATTGTGGTGGTCACCGGCGAGGTGGACTACATCACGGACGGGCAACGTACCCGAACGGTTACCGGCGGTGACCCGCTGATGACGCGCGTGGTGGGCACCGGGTGCGCGCTTTCTGCCGTTGTGGCGGCGAGCTGCTCGCTGCCGGGTGACCGGCTGGATAACATCGCTGCCGCCTGCGGATGGATGAAACGAGCCGGAACGGTCGCCGTTGCGCAGTCGCGTGGCCCAGGCAGTTTTGCCAGCGCGTTTCTGGATGCGCTCTACACGCTGGAGGAGCAGGCATGAAGCGAATTAACGCCCTGACCATTGCCGGCACCGATCCCAGCGGCGGCGCGGGTATCCAGGCAGACCTGAAAACCTTCTCGGCCCTTGGCGCGTACGGCTGCTCGGTCATTACCGCGCTGGTGGCGCAAAACACGCGCGGCGTACAGTCGGTCTACCGTATCGAGCCGGATTTTGTTGCCGCGCAGCTGGATTCTGTGTTCAGCGACGTGCGCATCGATACCACCAAAATCGGCATGCTGGCCGAAACGGATATCGTTGAAGCGGTGGCCGAGCGGCTTAAACGCTATCAGGTGCAAAACGTGGTGCTGGATACGGTGATGCTGGCGAAAAGCGGCGATCCGCTGCTCTCCGCCTCTGCCGTGGAAACGCTGCGCAAAAAGCTGCTGCCACAGGTGGCGCTCATCACGCCCAATCTGCCGGAAGCCGCCGCGCTGTTGGGCACATCGCACGCGCAAACGGAACGCGAGATGAAAGCGCAGGGCAACGCGCTGCTGGCGATGGGCTGCGGGGCGGTGCTGATGAAGGGTGGGCATCTGGATGACGCGGAAAGCCCGGACTGGCTCTTCACCCGCGACGGCGAAGTGCGCTTTACCGCGCCACGCGTGCAGACCAAAAATACCCACGGCACGGGCTGTACGCTCTCGGCCGCGCTGGCGGCGCTGCGTCCCCGGCATGAAGGCTGGGCCGAAACGGTGCGCGAAGCGAAAGCCTGGCTCTCGGCGGCGCTGGCAAAAGCCGATACTCTGGAAGTCGGTCACGGTATTGGGCCGGTTCATCATTTTCATGCATGGTGGTAAGCCAGTATACTGGCAGGAAACACCACGCCTGAGAAAACAGAGATGGAACAAGCGCATACCCGGTTAATCGCTCAACTGAATGAACGGATCGCCGCGCCCGATAACACGCCGCTGTACCTGAAGTTTGCCGAAACGGTAAAAAATGCGGTGCGCAGCGGGGTGCTGGAGCACGGGAATATTTTGCCTGGTGAGCGCGATCTGAGCCAGTTGACCGGGGTGTCGCGCATCACCGTGCGTAAAGCGATGCAGGCGCTGGAGGAAGAGGGGGTGGTGACGCGCGCCCGTGGCTACGGGACGCAAATCAACAATATCTTCGAATATTCGCTGAAAGAGGCGCGCGGCTTCTCACAGCAGGTGGTGCTGCGCGGCCAAACGCCAAATACGCTCTGGGTTAACAAGCGGGTGGTGAAATGCCCGGAAGAGGTGGCGAACCACCTGTCGATCTCCCCGGACAGCGAGGTCTTTTTGCTCAAGCGCATTCGCTATGTGGATGACGATGCGGTGTCGATTGAAGAGTCCTGGGTCCCGGTCGGGTTAATTCCCGACCCGGATGCGATTGGTATTTCTCTCTACGACTACTTCCGCAGCCAGAATATCTTCCCGCAGCGCACCCGCTCAAGGGTGAGCGCCCGCATGCCGGACAGCGAGTTTCAGGCGCACATTAAGATGGATGAAAAAATACCGGTGCTGGTGATCAAGCAGGTCGCGCTTGACCAGCAGCACCGGCCGATTGAGTACAGCATCAGCTACTGTCGCAGCGACCTATACGTCTTTGTGTGCGAGGAGTAATTCCTTGCGCGTCGGGGCGCAATCGCCGCCGCGGTGGCTGACAACCCATGACGCCACGGCATTCCCCAGCAAAACGGCATCTGCCAGTGACCATCCCGCAGCCAGCCCGGCAAGCGTGCCGCCCGCGTGGCTGTCGCCTGCACCAATGGTATCCACAACCGTAGCCGGAAACGCCGGAACAACGCCTGAGGCGTCACCGTCATACCACGTAGCACCATCTTTATCATGGCGCACAATCAGCGCGGCGCCAAAGCGCTGCTGCCACACTTCACCCAGGTTTTCAGCCTCTACGCCCAGTCTTTCAGCCGCGAGTTCCGCTTCCTGACGATTGAGCGACACGATTGGCCTGCAGGCCATGATTCTCTCCATCAGCGCATCAGGAACATCCGCGATGCGTGGGCCGAAATCGATGAAGGCCGTCACGTCCTGTAATCCCTCCAGCCAGCCTGTCAGCAGTTCACCGCACGGTGAGGCCAACTGATAGCCGGACAAATACACCAGGCTGTTTTGCGGGACGTGAAGCGCATCCAGCCAGCGCTGCTGCCATTGGTTCTCCACGCCGCTAAAGGACATAAAGGTGCGTTCGCCGTCAGGCTCAACCAGCGCCAGGCACCAGCCGTTATCGCCCGTCTCGGCCTCCACAGCGCTGTGCAGATCCTGCTTCGCCATGGCGTTGCGGATAATATCCGCCCACACGCCGTGCCCGACGGGCAGAGCGTTTTGCGCCGTAATGCCGAGTCGCTTCAGGGCAATGGCGATATTCAGCGCGCAGCCGCCAATATTCACGCCCTGCTGCTTAAGTTCGATATCGCACCCGCGCCAGGGCAGGGCGTAGGCGTCGGCGATGACGTCAATCACCGCTGCGCCCAGCACCGTCACCGGGCGCGTGGCGTGCAGATTTTCGAGACGTTGGGCAAATGCATTCATACGCCCTCCCTTTGCTCCCTGAAGTGCAGCAGTTTCTCGCAATAATGGCCGAAGTTGAGCTGGTTGACGGCATCGAGTTCGGCTTTGAGCGCCGGGTCAATCGCCTGCACACCGTGGAGCGCACCGCAGATGGCCGTCGCCATGGCGCCAATGGTGTCCGTATCACCGCCCAGATTGGCACATAAAATGGCGCAGCGGTTCGGGTCGGTTCCCGCCAGTTCCACCATCGCAATGGCCGCCGGAACGGACTCAATGGTGCTGGTTCCCGCGCCAATCAGCTGATAAACCTGCTCGCTGGCGGAATCAATACCGTGGGCTTCCCGCACGGTCTTAAGCGCCAGCTCAATACGCGCCGCCAGCGACGCGCTGAAAGTGGTGGTTTTCATCTCCTGCGCATAGCGGGCGATCCCCGGCAGGGCATTAACGATGTTCTGCCAGCTTTCGCCGTCGATGGCGCGGGATACCGCCCAGGCAATCACCACCGCGCCGGCAATGGCGAGGTCCGATTTATGGGTCGGGCTGGAGGCTAGCGCCACCTGTTCAACAAAGTGTTCCAGCCGCGTCGCCGGGAGCAGGCAGCCCAGCGGGGAGGCGCGCATCGCCGCCCCGTTCGTCACGCCGTTGTTTTCCAGTTCGCTCACCGGCTTCCCGTCACGAATCGCATTAAGCGCGATTTTTGAGGTCGGGCCGAGCACATTCTTGTTGAACGCGTCGAAATCCAGCGCCCAGTTCAGGATATGCTTGCCGATAACGTCTGCGTTAATCTCCCCGTCGCACTCAATGATCGCATCGGCGAGGCACAGCGCCATTGAGGTATCGTCGGTGAACTCTGCCTGCCCGAAATAGCAGGCCGCGTTATTTTCTGCCGGGCCGGGTAAAAAGCGGTCGATCCAGCCGAAGTGCGCTTTGACGCGCTTTCTCGGCCACAGCTCCGACGGCATGCCCATCGCATCCCCTAACGCCTGCCCGTAAAGGGCACCGAGAACACGTTCTTGTTTCATTTAACTTCCCCTTGTGTCAGCGCGGTATCGCCATCAACCACCTCAATAGCAGTGATCTCTTTGTCCGATTCGCGGAAAAACAGCATAAACAGCACGGCAATCACGGCAATCATGATTGCGCCAAATGCCCACATTCCGGCCCAGTTGAAGGTCAGCCCATTCACCGGCTCTTTATATGCGAACATTTTTTCCATCATCACGCCGCCCAGGCGGTAACCCAGCAGGCTACCAAAGCCCTGGCAGCACAGCGTAATCAGGCCTTGCGCGGCGGTACGCATGTGCACCGGCGCTTTTTTATCCACGTAGATGTACGCGGTAACGTAGTAGAAGTCGTAGCTCACGCCGTGCAGCAGAATGCCGAGGAACAGCAGGGCGTAGGTGAAGTACTGTTCCGCACCGCCGTAAACGAAGAACCCGTAGCGGATGGCGGCCGTGATCAGACCCAGCAGTAAGACCTTCTTAATACCAAAGCGTTTGGTAAAGAACGGCAGCGCCAGCATAAAGAAGATTTCAGAGAACTGGCCGAGCGTCATCCAGCCGGTGGCGTTTTTCATTCCCACTTCGGTGAGATAGCCGTTGGCGAAGATGTAATAGAAGGCCAGCGGCATGGCGAACAGAAACGAGCAGAAGAAGAACACGAGGAAGTTTTTGTCGCGCAGCAGGATCAGCGCGTCCAGCCCCAGCATCACTTTGAAGTCCAGCTTGCCGGTACTTTTCGGCGGCGTGTTCGGCAGGAAGAGGGCAAACACGCCGAGCAGGGCGGAGCTGGCTGCCGTCATCAGCAGAGGAATATTGGTATCGGAAATATCGCTATAGCCCAGCATCTGCGGCAGGAAGCCGCACGCCAGCCCGGAGGCGATCCAGCCGATAGTGCCCATTACGCGGATACGCGGGAAATCGGCCTCGACGTCATCCACGTTCGCGAAGGCAATACTGTTGGTCAGCGCGATGGTGGGCATATAGGTCAGGGAGTAAACCAGCAGCAGCGGGAAGAAGGTGCTGAACTGGGTTTGTTGTGCGGCGAAGTACATCAAAATCGCGCCGGCAAACATCAGCACCGCCAGTACTTTCTGCGCGGCGAAGAAGCGGTCCGTCAGCGATCCGACCAGAATTGGGGAGAGGATTGCGGCAATGGCGGTACAGGCATAAGACCAGCCGATTTCCCCGGCGGTAAAACCGCTTTTGCTCAGCCACAGCCACAGCGGCACAAACCACGCGCCCCAGATAAACCATTCAACAAACATCATGAATGACAGTTGGACTTTCGTTTTCATTTTTTAATCCTGCATGTCAGAGAGGGTACGCCTTTAACATACCATTCTATAATACCTTTTAAATACCTTTGTGGTGATTGTTTGATCAATGTAACAGTTTTGTTGTACACGAATCGAGCCAGCAGATTGTGCTGAAAAAAAATGCAAAAGGTGGAAAATCTGTTAAGTCGGTACCAGGCTTAGTCTGCCCATAAATAATGGGACTGGATAAACACACACCGACACGACGTCGGACTTACGGGAGTATCACATGACTGATATTGCGCAGTTGCTTGGCAAAGACGCCGACAGCCTTTTACAGCATCGTTGTATGACCATTCCAGCCGACCAGCTCTATCTGCCGGGTCATGACTACGTCGACCGCGTGATGGTCGATAACAACCGTCCGCCTGCGGTTCTGCGAAACATGCAGACGCTCTACAACACCGGGCGGCTCGGTGGCACCGGATATCTCTCCATTCTGCCGGTAGACCAGGGCGTTGAGCACTCGGCTGGCGCCTCCTTCGCGGCGAATCCGCTCTATTTCGATCCGAAGAACATTGTTGAGCTGGCGATTGAAGCGGGCTGTAACTGCGTGGCCTCCACCTACGGCGTGCTGGCCTCCGTCTCGCGTCGCTATGCCCACCGCATTCCGTTCCTCGTGAAGCTGAACCACAATGAAACCCTGAGCTATCCCACCGAATATGACCAGACGCTCTACGCCAGCGTCGAGCAGGCGTTCAATATGGGGGCGGTTGCCGTTGGGGCGACGATTTACTTTGGCTCTGAACAGTCCCGTCGTCAGATTGAAGAGATCTCTGCGGCGTTTGAGCGCGCACACGAATTGGGTATGGTCACCGTGCTGTGGGCGTACCTGCGTAACTCGGCATTCAAAAAAGACGGCGTGGATTACCACGTGTCGGCCGATCTTACCGGCCAGGCGAACCATCTGGCGGCGACCATTGGCGCAGACATCGTGAAGCAGAAAATGGCCGAGAATAACGGCGGCTATAAAGCGGTGAACTTTGGTTACACCGATGACCGCGTTTACAGCAAGCTGACCAGCGATAATCCGATCGATCTGGTGCGCTACCAGCTGGCGAACTGCTATATGGGACGTGCAGGGCTGATTAACTCCGGCGGCGCGGCGGGCGGCGATACTGACCTGTCAGACGCGGTACGTACGGCGGTTATTAACAAACGCGCGGGCGGCATGGGGCTGATCCTGGGTCGTAAGGCGTTTAAGAAATCGATGGCCGATGGCGTGAAGCTGATCAATGCGGTGCAGGACGTCTATCTGGACAGCAAAGTCACGATTGCCTGACCTGAGGGCGAAGCGTAGGCCGGGTAAGGCGAAGCCGCCACCCGGCAATACCATCAGCGCAAAAGCACACAGTCCGGCGGCAACCGACACTGCAGCGCGCCGGGCAACACCTCAATGCGGAACTGTGTTCCGCTTAGCGGCTCTCCGTCGAGGTTAAACGTCATCCCGTGCGGGGCATTGACCTCAAACCATGCGGATTTCCCATCAATGATATTCGGACTCTCTTCCGGCTGCGTCAGCGTGGTAAACAGCGCGGGCAGAAGGCCGTCGCCCGTGAAAATCCGCAGCTGTAGCTGACCGTCATTGATCAGCGCCTCCGGGCACAGCTGCTGACCTCCGCCAGCCTGTCGACCATTGCCAATGCCAATGACCAGCGCGTCACCCTGCCACTGAAAATCCTCGCCGCGAATTTCGCAGCGGTCAGGCTTGAGGGTATCCATGCGCATCAGACCGTGGATCAGATACGACACGCCGCCCAGCGCCGCCTTCAGTTTTTCCGGCGTTTCGCTGGTGATGCGCGTGCCGAACCCGCCGGTGGCCATATTGATAAAGCAGGTTTTGTCATTCACCTGCGCAATATCTACCGCGGTGGCTTTACCGAGGATCGCCAGCTGGAGCGCTTTTTCTAACGCCTCCGGGATCCCTGCGCTGGTGGCAAAATCATTGGCGGTGCCGAGCGGTAAAATGCCCATCACCGGGCGGTTTGCCGGGGGCAGGTCGATCAGCGCTGACGCGATCTCATTGATGGTGCCATCGCCGCCGCCGGAAATGATGGTGTTGACGCCAAGCCCGAGGGCTTCATTGATATAGCGTGCCGCGTCGCCTTTTTCCCAGGTTACCCTGACGTGGATGCGCGCGCCGTCGTCACGCAAATCCTGAATTGCCTGACGCAGGAGATCGTTGCCCGCACTTTTGCCATTGAGAATCAATAAACTGTCTGGATAGGTTGCCATCCGCGCTGCTCCCTTTTTTAGCGTTAGTAAGAGTGTATAGCAGAGAGGAAAAAAGCGGGTAAGAACAGGATGAAAGGAACAAAATAAGCCCGAAAGCGCGTTACACTCCAGCGATGATATTAACGTAATCACAGGAAAGTGATGATGAATAAAATTTTGGTAAGCGCGTGCCTGATGGGCTTCAGGGTTCGTTATAACGGAAGTGAAAAAGCGAGAATGAACGCGCAACTCGCTCGCTGGCAACAGGAACAACGTCTGGTTATCCACTGCCCTGAACTGGCTGCCGGGCTGCCTGTACCGCGTCCTCCGGCAGAGATTATGTCCGCTGATGGCAAAGACGTAATGCGCGGGCAAGCCAGAATTATTGAAAATACCGGGCAGGACGTGACCGCACATTATCAGCTTGCAGCCTGGCTTGCGCTACGCGCTGCTCAGGAGTCGGGGTGTAGCGCTGCATTATTAACCGATGGCAGCCCAACGTGCGGCAGTGAGTTTATTTATGACGGATCGTTTCGCGGCATACATCAAGCGGGGAAGGGGGTTGCGGCATCGTTGCTCGCAGAGCATGGGATCGCCGTGTTCTCAGAGAAGCAAATCGACGAACTCATTGCCTGGATTGAGGAGAGAGAAGGCAAAAAATAAGCCCGCGTAAGGGAGATTACGCAGGCTAAGGAGGTGGTTCCTGGTACAGCTAGCATTTATGGGTTATGTTTTTCAGCGGGGGGATAATACCCGTATTGAACGAAGCGGTATGTGATCCGATTCTAAGAATTATCCCAGCGCGAAAAAATTTCCCTGATTGACTATTTGCCGTGTGGGTTACGGGTGCTTTCACCGTTGAAGTTACGCATCAGCAGCGCGAACTTCAGCTCCACCTCTTCCGGAACCGGCAGCCAGACGGTATGCCCGTCACCCGGCGCCACCTCAATCGCTTCGCCTTTGCCATTTTCCAGATGCTCCAGCGTGAAGTTCATGTTGCCCTGCGGGGTCATCAGCTCCAGGCTGTCGCCTTTGGTGAACTTGTTTTTCACCGCGACGGCCGCCAGCGCGCCTTTACGCTCGCCGGTGAAGTCACCGACAAACTGCTGGCGCTCGGAAACGGAGTAGCCGTGCTCGTAGTTCTGGTAGTCGTCGTGGGTATGACGGCGCAGGAAGCCTTCGGTATAGCCGCGATGCGCCAGGCCTTCCAGAGTTTCCAGCAGGCTGGTATCGAACGGTTTACCGGCGGCCGCATCGTCGATGGCTTTGCGGTATACCTGCGCGGTACGCGCGCAGTAGTAATAGGATTTGGTGCGGCCTTCAATCTTCAGGGAGTGCACGCCCATCTGGGTCAGGCGCTCGACGTGGGCGATGGCACGCAGATCTTTCGAGTTCATGATGTAGGTGCCGTGCTCGTCTTCAAAGGCGGTCATGTACTCGCCCGGACGTTTGGCTTCTTCAATCATAAACACGCTGTCGGTTGGCGCGCCGATGCCCAGCGTTGGCTCAACGTTGGTTACCGGGATCGGCTCATGCTTGTGGACGATGTTGCCGATGTCATCCTCTTTGCCTTCCTGAACGTTATATTCCCAGCGGCAGGCGTTGGTGCAGGTGCCCTGGTTCGGGTCGCGCTTGTTGATGTAGCCAGAAAGCAGGCAACGGCCGGAGTAGGCCATGCACAGCGCGCCGTGAACGAAGATTTCGATTTCCATATCCGGCACCTGGGTGCGGATCTCTTCGATCTCTTCCAGCGAAAGCTCGCGAGACAGGATGACGCGGGTCAGCCCCATCTGCTTCCAGAACTTCACCGTTGCCCAGTTGACGGCGTTAGCCTGTACGGAGAGGTGGATATCCATCTCCGGGAAGTTCTCCCGAACCAGCATGATTAAACCCGGGTCCGACATGATCAGCGCGTCCGGCCCCATATCCACCACCGGCTTCAGGTCACGGATGAACGTTTTCAGCTTGGCGTTGTGCGGCGCGATGTTGACCACCACGTAGAATTTTTTACCCAGAGCGTGCGCCTCGTTGATGCCGAGCTGCAGGTTCTCGTGGTTGAATTCGTTATTACGTACGCGCAGCGAGTAGCGCGGCTGGCCCGCATACACGGCGTCGGCGCCATAGGCGAAAGCGTAACGCATATTTTGCAGCGTTCCCGCCGGGGAAAGGAGTTCCGGTTTAAACATGTTTGTTCTCGTTCTGATGACAGGTCAGATCCGCGTGCACCAGGTGCAGCGGTAAGGGGAGATCCCCCACTTTAAGGGCGGGCATTGTAGCGCTGCGGGGCAGGGAGGTAAAGTTATTGTGCCGGGCGGCGGCTTCGCCTTACCCGGCCTGGATTGACCCTCTGCTGGCTAGGCTATCCTGCACGCATCCGCTTCCCAGCGATACCCCACGCCATACACCGCGCGGATAAACGACTGCTCGGCGTCCAGCGCCTCCAGCTTGCGGCGCAGGTTTTTAATGTGGCTGTCGATGGTGCGGTCGGTCACCACGCGGTAATCGTCGTACAGGTGGTTCAGCAGCTGTTCGCGGGAGAAGACTTTTCCCGGCTCGTGGGAGAGGGTTTTCAGCAGGCGGAACTCCGCAGGCGTCAGGTCCAGCAGCTTGCTGCGCCAGCTCGCCTGAAAGCGGCTTTCGTCGACAATCAGCGGGCTTTCGGCGTCCAGCACCTGAAGCTCGCGCTGCGGCCTGCAGCGGCGCAGAATGGTTTTCACGCGGGCGACTACCTCGCGCGGACTGTAGGGCTTGCAGATATAGTCGTCCGCACCGATTTCGAGCCCCAGCAGGCGGTCAATCTCTTCAATTTTGGCGGTGACCATGACGATCGGCACGTCGGAGAAGCGGCGAATTTCCCGGCACAGGGTCAGGCCATCGGTCCCGGGAAGCATCAGATCCAGCAGGATCAGGTCCGGCGGGGTCTGGCGCACGTAAGGCAGCACCTGGTCGCCGTGGCTTATCAGTGACGGGGCATAGCTGGCCGCGCGTAAATAGTCGATCAGCAGCTGTCCCAGCTTGGGTTCGTCTTCGACGATCAAAATGCGCGGCGTGTTTTCGTCAATCGGTAACTCGGTCATACTTCTCTCGATAAATCCCGTTCCAGAGGTAACTCTACTGTAATGCTAACCCCGCCAAAAGGCGAATGGGCGGCGCGGATCGTGCCATTATGCGCCTCGACGATGTTAACGCAAATCGCCAGCCCCAGACCGGATCCGCCACTGGCGCGATTGCGGGAGCCTTCGGTACGGTAAAAACGTTCAAACAGTTTTTCCAGCTGCGCGTCCTGCACGCCGGGTGCGGAATCCGCGAAGGTAAGGGCAAAGCGCCCGTTTTCCTGTCTGCCGGAAATCAGCAGCCCGCCGCCGCTGTCGGTATAGCGCAGGCTGTTTTCCAGCAGGTTGTTGAACAGCTGCATCAGCCGATCTTTGTCGCCAAACACCACCGCGCTGTCCGGCAGGGAGAGGTCGATTTTCAGGTTGCGGCTGGCAAAGCGTTCGCGGAAGGCGCCGCTCGCCACCTCCAGCACGTTAATGACGTCTACGGGCGCCTTCTGGTAGGCCAGTGCGCCTTCGTCGGACATGGAGAGCTGGTGGAGATCGTCCACCAGCTTGGTGAGCGTGCCCACCTCCGCCTGGAGGGAAGCCACCGATTCGGGCGTAAACTGGCGCACGCCGTCCTGAATGGCCTCGAGCTCGCCGCGCAGCACCGCCAGCGGCGTACGCAGCTCGTGTGAAATATCGGCCATAAAGTCGCGGCGCATCTGCTGGTTTTTCTCAAGCGTGCTGGCGAGCTGGTTAAAGTCCTGCGCCAGCTTGCCCAGTTCGTCCTGGCTGCGGGTATCGACGCGGGTGGTGAAATCCCCGGCGGCGAGCTTGTGCGTGCCTTCCACCAGGCGTTTCACCGGGGCGAGCAGACCGCGCGCCAGCGGGAAGGTGGCGAGCGCGGCGAGCAGCGTGGAGAGCGCGACAATCAGCCAGCTTGTGCGACGCTGCTGGCGGTCAAAGTTGATGTCGGTGTTGCGCGTCAGGCGCTCCACCGGGGAGGCGATCACCCAGCCAACGGTGGCATTATTGACTTTAATCGCCCGCCGGGTGCCGTCCGGCGGTATCGGCGCGCGCGGGCCAACCAGGGGGCGCATATCCTGGTCGATTACCCAGAACTGGGTGCGCCAGCCGTGCGGCGGCATGCCCGGGCCCGGACGATCGTCGCCGGTATCGTGCTCCAGCGAGCGCAGGATCTGGAAAATAAAGCGATCATTGTTGCGCAGAAAACGCCAGTTGCCGTGCTGGGCGTACTGTTCACTCAGAGCATCACTTAAGCCCTGCAAACGCTGCTCATTGCCATGCTTGATGTAATCAATAAAGCCGCGCTCGAAGCTGACCCGCACCGCCCAGTGCATGGTGATCAGCAGGACGATACAGGTGGCGAAGATCGCTACAAAGAGCTTGCCGGTAATACCCGGACGCCAGAATTTCATGAGCCACTCCTTTTGCCGCGCCTGATGACGACGTTCTTGCTGGTATCATCCGGCACCCGGGCGAAGATGAAAGCGGGCAGGGCGATAATGATCGCCATGCTGAGGTAGGTATACATAAAGACCTGATGCGCCACCGGCGTGTCGACGCTGAGGTGGTGCTGACCGTACATGCCGAGCAGCAGGCCGGCAATCGTGACACCCACGCTCATGGAGAGCTGCATCACCATCGACAGCAGGCTGTTGCCGCTGCTCGCCAGATCGTCCGGCAGGTCTTTCAGGGTCAGGGTATTCATCGACGAGAAGCGCATGGAGTTGATGATCCCCTGGCAGAACAGCACCAGCGGCAGGAGGTAGTACCAGCCCATCAGCGCCACGGCCATAAACAGCAGGCTGACCAGCGCCAGCCCCAGCGTGGCGGCCACCAGCACGTGTCGATAGCCAAAGCGGTTCACCACCTGCACCACAATGCGCTTCATTCCCATGCTGCCGAGCACCATCGGGATCATCATCAGGCCCGCGTGGAATGGCGAAAAACCCATGCCAATTTGCAGAAAAACGGGCGTCATAAACGGCAGCATCCCGCTGCCGATGCGTCCGGCGAAGCTGCCAGACAGGCCCAGACGGTAAGTGGGGTTTTTAAACAACGCAAGGCTGAACAGCGCCTTGTCGTTTCCTCTGGCGTGCCACAGATACCACAGTATGGCGGTAACACCGAGCGCGATCAGGAGCCCGAGCGTCAGGGGCGAAATCCCCAGTCCTTTTTGCCCGTCGAGCGCCAGGGTAAGCGTGGCCATACCCGCCGCCAACAGGATAAAACCTAAGAAATCAAAGCGCCGGGTCTGCATTTTGTAGTTCGGCATCAGCGTCAGGGTGGCCATCGCGCCGATGATGCCTACCGGGAGGTTGATTAAGAAGATCCAGTGCCAGGAGGCGTACTCCACCAGCATGCCGCCCAGCGCCGGGCCCAGCAGCGGCCCCACCTGACCGGGCAGGGTGACAAAGGTCATCGCCGCCATGTACTGCTCGCGCGGCACAATCTTCATCACCGTTAACCGCCCGACGGGCACCATCATCGCCCCGCCGATGCCCTGCAGCACGCGCGCCATGACCAGCTGGTCGAGGGTATTGGCCTGCGCGCAAAACAGCGAGCCGGTGGTAAACAGCACGATGGCGGTAAAAAAGATATTCCGCACGCCGACCTTATCGGCCAGCCAGCCGCTGGCGGGCAGCATCACGGCAACCGTCAGCACGTAGGAGACAATCACCATGTGCATATGCAGCGGGCTCTCCCCCAGACTTTTCGCCATGGAGGGGAGGGCGGTGTTGACGATGGTCGTATCCAGCGACTGCATAAAAAAGCCGAAGGCGACTATCCATAATTGCCAGCGAACGTTAGCGGGGAGGTCTGTCATCTACTCAGTCACCGTGGTTCTGTTTTTACGCGAAAAGCGCAGCCGCAGGCGGTCGAAGAACAGATAGACCACCGGCGTGGTGTACAGCGTCAGCAGCTGGCTCATCACCAGGCCGCCGACGATGGTGATCCCCAGCGGCTGGCGCAGCTCTGAGCCGTCGCCGCCCGAGATCACCAGCGGCAGCGCGCCAAACAGCGCCGCCAGGGTGGTCATCATGATCGGACGGAAGCGCAGCAGGCAGGCCTGGAAGATGGCCTCTTCCGGCGAGAGGTTGCCGTTGCGCTGGGCGTCCAGCGCGAAGTCCACCATCATGATGGCGTTTTTCTTCACGATGCCGATCAGCAGCATGATCCCGATGAGCGCGATAAGGCTGAACGGCGCGCCGAACAGCTCCAGAGCCAGCAGCGCCCCCACGCCCGCCGACGGCAGCGTCGAGAGGATGGTCAGCGGGTGCACGTAGCTCTCATACAGCACGCCCAGCACAATATAGACCGTGGCGATGGCGGCCAGAATCAAAATCACCTGCGAGTTCATTGTCTCCTGGAATACCTGCGCGGTCCCGGCGAAGCTGCCGCGGACGGTAGACGGCACGCCAAGCTGGGTCATCGCGCGGTTGATTGCATCGCTGGCCTCAGACAGTGACGAACCGGCGGGTAGGTTAAAGGAGATGGTCGATGCCGCCGACAGCCCCTGATGGTTCACCGACAGCGGCGCGTTGGCAGGCTGCCAGCTGGCAAAGTACGAGAGCGGAATCGCCTTGCCGTCGTTGTTAATCACAAACATTTTATCCAGGGCGCTGATGTCCTGGGTGTAGCGCGGGTCAACTTCCATCACCACCTTATACTGGTTCATCGGCTGGTAGATGGTGGAGATCTCGCGCTGGCCGAAGGCGTTGTTCAGCAGGCTGTTGGCGGCTTCAACGTTGATGCCCAGCCGTGACATGGTTTCACGGTCGTAGGTCAGGGCCATCTCGGCGCCGTTGTCCTGCTGATCGGAGTTTACGTCCGCCAGTTGGGGAAGGGCGGCCAGCGCCTTGCGGATCTTCGGCTCCCACTCGCGCAGGGCGGCCAAATCGTCCGAGAGTAATGTGTACTGATAGCTGGCGTTCGCCTGTCGCCCGCCGACGCGGATATCCTGAACGGCCATCAAAAACAGGTTTGCCCCCGGCTCTTTGGCGAGCTTCACCCGCAGGCGGTCAATCACCTGCTGGGCGGTTTCGTTGCGCTCGCCGCGCGGTTTCAGGGTAATAAACATCATCCCGCTGTTGACGCGCGACCCGCCGGTAAAGCCGGTCACGTTATCCACGGCTTTGTCTTCACGAATGATCTTCATAAAGTCCTGCAGCTTGCCGCGCATGGCCTGGAACGAAATGCTCTGGTCCGCCTGAATGCCGCCCATCAGCACGCCGGTGTCCTGCTCCGGGAAGAAAGTTTTCGGGATGGTGATATACATCCACACGTTGAGCACGATGGTGCCTATCAGCACCAGGCCGACCAGACGCGTATGGTTCAGCACCCACTTCAGCGATTTACCGTAGCCTTCCTGCATTGCCATCAGGAAACGGCCAAAGCCTTTGCGGCGCGGCTGCGAGTGCGGTTTGCTGCGCTTGAGCATCCAGCCGCACATCATTGGCGTCAGCGTTAGGGAGATCGCCAGCGAAATGCCGATCGCGACGGAGAGGGTGACGGCAAACTCGCGCAGCAACCGGCCCGGCAGCCCGCCCATCAGCAGCAGCGGCAGGAACACCGCCACCAGCGACAGGCTCATGGAGAGCACCGTAAACCCCACCTCGCGCGTGCCCTGCAACGCAGCCTGCAGCGGCTTCACGCCCGCTTCCAGATGGCGGGAGATGTTCTCCAGCACCACGATGGCGTCATCCACCACGAAGCCCGTCGCAATCGTCAGGGCCATCAGCGACAGGTTGTTGAGGCTAAACCCGCACAGATACATGGCGGCAAAGGTACCGATCAGCGAGACCGGCACGGCCACCGCCGGGATCAGCGTCGCGCGGCCAGAGCGCAGGAACAGGAAGACCACCAGGATCACCAGCGCGACGGAGATCACCAGCGTTTGCTCGACCTCTTCCAGCGAGGCGCGAATGGTCGGGGAGCGATCCTGGGCAATTTGCAGATCGATTGCTGCCGGGATGGTCTCCTGCAGGTCCGGAAGACGGGCGCGAATGCTGTTCACCGTCTCAATAATGTTGGCCTCCGGCAGCTTGCGGATCATCAGCAAAATCGCCGATTTGGCGTTGGTCATCCCGGCGTTGCGCACGTCCTGCACCGAGTCGGTGACGCTGGCCACGTCGCTTAATCGCACCGCCGCGCCGTTATTATAGTGGATGATGAGCGGTTGATATTCCGCCGCGGTTTTCAGCTCGTCGTTGGTATGGATCTGCCAGCGGTGGCTGTTATCCTCAATCGCCCCCTGCGGTTTACGCACGTTGGCGTTGCTGATGGCGGAGCGCACGTCATCCAGCGACACGCCCTGGTTAAACAGCGCCTGCGGGTTTAACCCCACGCGCACGGCGGGCAGGGAACTCCCACCGACGCTCACGTCGCCGACGCCGTTAATTTGTGAGATTGTCTGCGCCAGCTGGGTAGACGCAAAGTCGTACAGCTGCCCCTGCGAGTACGTATCCGAGGTCAGCGTCAGGATCATGATCGGCGCGTCGGACGGGTTGGCCTTTCGGTAGGTCGGACGGCTCGGCATCCCGCTCGGCAGCAGGCTCTGTGCGGCGTTAATGGCCGCCTGTACGTCGCGCGCCGCGCCGTTGATATCCCGGTCGAAGCTGAACTCCAGAATGATGCGTGTACTGCCAAGCGAGCTGCTGGATGTCATCTCGTTGACCCCCGCAATCCGCCCGAGTGAACGCTCCAGCGGCGTGGCAACGGACGAGGCCATGGTTTCCGGCGAGGCACCCGGCAGCGAGGCGCTGACCATGATCACCGGGAAATCCACCTGCGGCAGGGGCGCTACCGGCAGCAGCCGGAAGCCCAGTACGCCGCAGAGGGTAATGGCGAGCGAGATTAATATCGTCGCCACCGGGCGATAAATGAAGAGGGCGAAAAACTTCACTTATGCCTCCTCTTCACGTTTCGGGAAGCGGCTTTTGGTCCACAGCGCCAGGCGGTCAAACAGCAGGTAGATCACCGGCGTGGTGAACAGCGTCAGCACTTGGCTCACCAGCAGACCGCCGACCATGCCGATACCCAGCGGACGGCGCAGCTCCGCGCCGACGCCAGTGCTCAGCATCAGCGGTAGCGCACCCAGCAGGGCGGCCAGCGTGGTCATCAGAATGGGACGAAAACGCAGCAGGCAGGCCTGGAAAATCGCATCGCGCGGCGACATGCCCTGCTCGCGCTCGGCGGCCAGGGCAAAGTCGATCATCATGATGGCGTTTTTCTTCACGATCCCGATGAGCAGGATAATGCCGATGATGGCAATCACGTCCAGCTCGCTGCCCGCCAGCATTAATGCCAGCAGTGCCCCTACGCCCGCTGTCGGCAGGGTAGAGAGGATGGTGATCGGGTGGATAAAGCTTTCGTACAGCACGCCGAGCACGATGTACATCGCCACGACCGCCGCCACGATCAGCCAGATGGTGTTGCCCAGCGCAGCCTGGAACGCCAGGGTGCTGCCCTGGAACTGAGTCTGAATGTCGGACGGGAAGCTGAGATCTTTCTCAGCCGCCTGAATGGCCTCCACCGCTTCACCCAGAGAGTAATTGTCCGGCACGTTAAAGGAAATGGTGGTGGACGGGAACTGATCCAGATGGTTAATCGACAGGGGGGTATAGCGTTCTTCCACCGTGGCGATAGCGCTCAGCGGCACAATGCCGCCGTCTTTGCTGGTCAGGCGCACCGAGTCCAGCCCCGCCAGGCCCGGCGTATTTTCGGTGTTGTGCTCCAGCACCACGCGGTACTGGTTCGCCTGGGTGTAGATGGTGGAGATCAGGCGCTGACCGAAGGCGTTGTACAGGGCATTATCCACGTCCGCCATGGTAATACCCAGACGGCTGGCGGCGTCGCGGTTGACGTTCACATACGCCGCCAGCCCTTTGTCCTGCCAGTCGCTGCTGACGTCCGAGAGCTGCGGCAGGGTTTTGAGTTTATCCACCAGCTGCGGCACCCAGGTACTGAGGGCATCCAGCGAGGTGGCCTGCAGCGTGAACTGGTACTGCGTGCGGCTGACCTGGGTATCGATGGTCAAATCCTGAATCGGCTGCAGGTAAAGCTCAACGCCCGGCACGCGCGCGACGGCGTTTTGCAGCCGCTCAATGACGGCGTTGACGCGATCGTTGCGCTCATTCAGCGGCTTGAGGTTGATCTGCAGGCGCGCGCTATTGAGCGACGGGTTGGTGCCGTCGACGCCCACGTAGGAGGTCAGGCTCTCGACCGCCGGATCTTTCATAACAATCTCAGACACCTGCTGCTGGCGCTGCGCCATATTGGCGAAGGAGACCGACTGCGGGGCCTGAAGCGTGCCCTGAATAATGCCGTTGTCCTGGATGGGGAAGAAGCCTTTCGGAATGAAAATCCACAGCATCACGCTGAGTGCCAGGGTTCCCAGCGCTACGCCCAGCGTGGTCCACGGGTGGTTGAGGACTTTCGCCAGCACGCGACCGTAGGCGGCAATAATGCGCTCGAACATGCGCTCGGAGGCGCGGGAGAAGCGGTTTTGTTTGCGCAGGGACTCGTGGCTTAGCATGCGGGCGCACATCATCGGTGTCAGGGTCAGCGACACCACGGCGGAGATCAGAATGGCGACCGCCAGCGTCACGGCAAACTCGCGGAACAGCCGCCCGACGATATCGCCCATAAACAGCAGCGGGATCAGCACCGCAATCAGCGAGAAGGTCAGCGAGATAATGGTAAAGCCGATCTCGCCCGCGCCTTTCAGCGCCGCGGCCAGCGGCTTTTCGCCTTTCTCGATATAGCGCGAGATGTTCTCGATGACGACGATAGCGTCATCCACCACGAACCCGGTGGCGATGGTGAGCGCCATCAGCGTCAGGTTGTTGATCGAAAAATCGAGGAACACCATCACCGCAAAGGTGCCGACCAGCGAGAGCGGCACGGCGACGGCGGGGATGATGGTCGCCGGAACGTTGCGCAGGAACAGATAAATGATCATCACCACCAGCGCAATCGCCAGCATCAGCTCGAACTGGGTGTCGGTGACCGACGCGCGAATGTTGGTGGTACGGTCGGATAGCACCTTCACGCTGACCGATTTCGGCAGGCTTTCGATCAGCTGCGGCAGCATGGTGCGGATGCTGTCGGCGGTTTCGATAATGTTGGCACCCGGCTGGCGCTGCACGTTCATCACGATCGCCTGCTGTTTGTTGGCCCAGGCTCCCAGCCAGCTGTTCTCCGCGCCTTGTTCTACGGTCGCCACGTCGCCCAGACGCACTGGCGCGCCGTTCTGGTAGGCGATAATCAGCTGACGATATTCGTCGGCGGACTGCATCTGGTCGTTGGCGGAGAGCGTCACGGCGCGGGTTGGGCCGTCCAGCGAGCCCTTCGCCGAGTTGACGTTCGCGTTGCTGATGGCGCTGCGGATGGTTTCGCTGGTGAGCCCCAGCGCGGCAATGGCCTGCGCGTTCAGCTTGACGCGCACCGCCGGGCGCTGGCCGCCCGCGAGGGTGACGAGGCCAACGCCGGACACCTGAGAAATTTTCTGCGCCACGCGCGTTTCGACCATGTCTTCGACCTGGGTCATCGGGATGGCGGAGGAGGTGACGGCAAGCGTCATGATCGGCGGATCCGCCGGGTTCACCTTGCTGTAGACCGGTGGGTTAGGCAGGTCTGACGGCAGCAGGTTGGTAGCGGCGTTGATGGCGGCCTGCACCTCCTGCTCGGCGACGTCCAGCGACAGCGTCAGCTGGAACTGCAGCGTCACCACGGATGCCCCGCCAGAACTCTGGGAGGACATCTGTTTTAGCCCCGACATCTGGCCGAACTGGCGCTCCAGCGGGGCGGTAATGGCGGACGTCACCACGTCCGGGCTGGCCCCGGGATAGAGAGTGACAACCTGAATGGTTGGGTAATCCACCTCCGGCAGCGCCGAGACGGGCAGGAAGCGATAGCCGATAATCCCGGCGAGCAGGATCGCCACCATCAGCAGCGTGGTGGCGACAGGACGGAGGATAAACAGGCGTGACGGCCCACCTGTAGAGCCCGGCGGCAGCACCTGCATCAGGAGGTCGCTCCCTGTTTCGCAGGTTCAACCACTTCCACTTTGGCCCCTTCGGTCAGGCGGTCAATGCCATCGGTGACCACGCGGTCGCCTGCGGAAAGCCCGGCGCTGATGACCACCGTCTGGCTGTCCTGAATTCCGGTTTTTACGAGATGCTTGCTGACTTTATTGTCGCTGTTAAGCACCCAGACAAAGTTACCTTCATTACCCATCTGCAGCGCAGCGGTGGGGATCACCACCGCGTTCTCTTCGGTCGCGACCAGCATGCGTGCATTGACGAACTGGTTCGGAAAGAGGGCATCATCCTGGTTATTAAAGCGCGCCTTCAGCTTGATGGTGCCGGTGGTGGTGTCGATCTGGTTATCCAGACTGAGCAGGGACCCTTCACTCAGTTTCTGCTTGTTGGTGCGGTCCCAGGCTTCCACTACCAGGCCTTTACCGGCTTTTTGCGCCTGCATGACGGTCGCGATATCGCTTTCCGGCAGGGTAAAGACTAAATCAATCGGATGGGTCTGGGTGATCACCACGATGCCCGTGGTGTCGCCACTGGAGATTTGGTTGCCGATATCGACCTGCTTCAGGCCGACGCGTCCGTCAATCGGCGCGGTGATGCGGCTCCAGTCCAGCTGCAGCTGGGCGCTGGCCACGGCGGCTTCGTCCGCTTTGATCGTGCCCTGCGTTTCACTGACCAGCGACTGCTGGGTATCCAGCTCCTGACGGGACACCAGGTTTGTTTTCACCAGCTGCTGGTAGCGGGCTAAATCGCGCCGGGCGTTGGCGAGGGTCGCGTTGTCTTTCGCGAGCTGTCCCTGCGCCTGGGCGAGGGCGACCTTAAACTGGCTCGGGTCGATTTCCGCCAGCAGGTCACCAGCCTTAACCTGCTGACCTTCCTGGAAGTGGATCGCAATGAGCTGGCCGTCGACGCGGCTGCGCACCGTGGCGGTGTTGGCGGCGGTAATGGTCCCGAGACCTGTGAGATAGCGAGGAACGGCTTTATTCACCGCCGTCGCCGCCTGAACCGGCGCCAGGGCGCCGCCGCGCATTCCATGACGCCCTCCGCCCGTGGGGCGCTGAGCCTGGCTGGTGGCACCGGCAGGTGCGGCGGAGTTCGCGGATTGGCTGTGCCAGTACCAGGCGGCGGCAAGGGCCACCACAATGATGCCAGCGGCGATTGCCCAGCGGGATTTGTTACTGCCTTTCATCGTTATACGTTCTCATCCTGAATACTTCGGGGAATGATACTAGTTTAGTCAGGCAACACAGCGGAAAAATGGAGGAAATATGGAAGACTGTCGGGAATTGTCTGAGTGTTGCCGGGTGACGCTTCGCTTACCCGGCCTACAAGGTAAATGCGAACGGCAACGGAAGTTGCCGTTTTTGGTGTTTTGTGGGAGAGGACCAGACCGCACCACAACAACACACGTTTTGTAGGCCGGGTAAGGCGAAGCCGTCACCCGGCACAACTGCACTAGCTAAACATCACCTGCGCCCAGCGTGCCAGACCAGCGGTAACGGAACCAAAGTCATCGCCACCTGCAATCGGAATACCCGGCAGCTGTTCGGCCAGCGCTTTCTTGATCAGAGGTGAACGGGCACTTCCCCCGGTCAGGTAAATCACGTCCGGCTTCTCTTTGCCGTTCTCCAGCGCGAGCTGCACCTGTTCCAGAATGCGCTGTAGCGGCTGGGCAAGCGCCGTCTCCAGCCCGTCCTGCGAAATGGCGGTGGCCAGTTCGTCACTGATAAACGGCAGGGAGACCGCATGTTCAGCACGGTCGGAAAGGGCGATTTTGCTCTCTTCAGCCGTACGCACCACGCGGTAGCTCAGACGCTGACGCCACACTTTATAGAGCAGGGCGACTTTCTCGCCATCCTGAGCATCGCGCACCAGATCGTTAAGGAAGCGGCCGTTGGCGGTGCTGTAAAAATCACTCTGTGCCGGCACGTCGTTGATGGCAATCGCGTTCCACCACGGCAGGATCGGCAGCGCGATGCCTTTTTCCGTTTGTCCCCCCATGCCGAGCAGCGGCATCAGGCTCTTGAATGCCAGGGCGATGTCAAGATCGTTCCCGCCTACGCGGCAGCCGCTGTGCCCCAGCAAGCTGTTTTCGCGGTCGCGCCGGTTATGCCACTGGGGGCCCATCAGCAGCAGCGAGCAGTCGGTGGTGCCCCCGCCGATGTCCACGACCAATACGCGCTTCTCTTCCGTCAGCGTGGCTTCGAAGTCCAGCCCTGCGGCAACGGGTTCATACTGGAATACCACGTCGCGGAAGCCTGCGCGGTGCGCCGCGCGTTCCAGGATCCCCTGCGCCTGCTGGTTGGCCTCGTCGCCGCCCAGCCCCTGGAAGTTAATTGGTCGGCCAATCACCGCCTGGGTAATCGCGTCGGAGACCTGCGTCTGCGCCTGGTTGCGGATGTGCAGCATCATCGCACACACCAGGTCTTCGAACAGCGCGACCTGCTGCGGCTTCAGGCCGCTGGCGCCGAGGAAGGATTTTGGCGACTTAACGAAATAGACCTCTTCGGGGTCTTCAATGTAGTGTCCGAGCGAGGAGAGGCCGAACTGCACGCTGGACGGCGTAACGTCGATATCTTCCTCGCGGTTGAAGCTGACCGCACGGCGTAACAGCGCCTGGGTTTCCGCCGCCGAAGCCGGAACCTGATGGTGGCGGAACAGCCATTCGCTCACCGCTTCACGCGTCGGTGCGCAGAGCATTGACGGCAGCAGCGTGCTCTCTTTTTCCATTTTCAGGAGCCGTGGCTGCCCGTTTTGCATAATCGCAACCGAGCAGTTTGCCGTTCCGTAGTCAAATCCAATAAACACGATGAATCCCCATGCCGGTGAGAAGGGGCGAGACTTTAACGAAATGTCCGCATGGCGACAACAGGAATATGAAAGCAAGGCGAAACAGGACCTTTCCGTTTATGCTGTGAAGAACCCAAAAGGAGAGATGATGTACACCCTGAACTGGCTTCCCCCTTACGACTGGCAGTGGATGTTTGGCTTTCTTGGCGCGCGTGCGGTGACGGGCATTGAAACCGTCACGCCCGACTACTACGAGCGCAGTTTTGCCTGCGAGGGACATCAGGGGATCTTCCGCGTGACGCCGGATATCGCAACACACACGCTAACCGTGACCCTCAGCCCGGGGTTAATTCCGGTTGCGCAGCCGTGCCTTGAGCGCATCGAACGCCTGTTCGATCTTGCCTGCAATCCGCAGCACATCGCGGAGACGCTGGGCGATCTCGGTGCTGCAAGGCCGGGCTTACGTTTGCCGGGAGCGATGGATGCGTATGAGCAGGGCGTCCGGGCGATTCTCGGACAGCTGGTGAGCGTGGCGATGGCGGCGAAGCTGGCGTCACGCGTGGTGGCGTTATGCGGTGAACCCGTGGCGGATTGTCCAGGCTATCTCTGCTTCCCCACGCCGGAAGCGCTGGCGGCAGCGGACCCGCTGGCGCTGAAAGCGTTGGGCATGCCGGTAAAGCGCGCGGAGTCGCTGATTCATCTGGCGCAGTCGGTTATCGACGGAACATTTCCGCTTTTCCCGCCCGCGAATATAGAAGAGGGGATGAAGGCGCTACAGCAGCGGCCGGGGATAGGGCGCTGGACGGCAAATTATCTGGCCCTGCGCGGCTGGCAGGCGAAAGATGTGTTTCTGCCGGATGATTACCTGATTAAACAACGCTTCGCCGGAATGACGCCCGCGCAAATTCGTCGCTATGCCGAACGCTGGAAGCCGTGGCGCTCCTATGCGCTGCTGCATATCTGGTATACCGACGGCTGGGCACCGTCAGTTGATCGCGAAATAACTGGTGTTGAGAAGAAGATCTAATGGCTGCGGCTCGGCGATGGTGTCACCAAAGATAAAATCGATGCCGATACCGGAGAGCGTATCCATCATGATGGGCTGGTTACAGGGGCCTGCGATGGTTTTCATTCCCAGACGCTGGGCGTGGCCCTGAACAATGGTCACCATCATCTCATCCATCAGATTGCCGTACACGTTGGTTACCACCTCCGCATCCAGCATCAGATAGTCGGCCATGTTCGCGGTCAGGTGGGTAAAGACGTTCATATCGCGTCCCACCTGGCTGAAGATCACGCGGCAACCCGCCTGACGGAGCTTTTGCAGACCCCGATGCAGGTTCTTATCCGGATTGCACACCACATCGGCAGAGATAACCAGATGCAGCAGACGGCCCGGCATCGGGCTTTTATCCAGCAGGTCGAGCAGTTCATCGACCAGCGTCACGCTGGCTAAACCGGCCTCCGAGAGCGGCAGCGCCACACCCATGCCTTTACTGGCGATCTGGGCGGCTGAGGTGCGGAAAAACTCGCTAAAGATCCGCCTGTCGAGGGCGTGCAGAAGCTCTGGCTCCGCCAGGCCCGAGCGGAAGGCATGCTCTTCCTGAACTTCGCCCTGGCTGGTCCACAGGCGTAACGACAGCAGCCAGAAATTACTGCTCTCAGGGATGCGCGGTGAGGCGACGCTGCGGGCAATCATCATCAGATGATTGTCTTTAATCATGTGCCACTGTTCATCAAGCGACATCATGCTTCGCGTGTGGTGATCCCGCTCCTGCTGGGGTTCATACACCGTCACCATGCCACGTCCGCTGTTTTTTGAGGCGTAACAGGCAATGTCCGCCTGCGACATGATCTCCGACGCCTGATGGTTATTTTCATCAATCAGCGTGATGCCGGCGCTGGCGCCGATCCGGTGCAGGCGGCCTTCCCACATAAAGTGATAGTCGTTGATGGCATGAATCAGGCGACCGGCGATATAGCGCGCGCTTTCCAGGTTGCAGTCCGGTAACAGTAACCCGAATTCGTCCCCGCCCAGGCGCGCCAGCACGTCGCTGGAGCGGAGCATGGTCAACATCAGGGAAGCCAGTTCCCGCAGCAGGGCATCGCCCGCCGCGTGGCCAGCCGTGTCATTGACGGCTTTGAAGCGATCGAGGTCGATAAACACCAGGGCATGACGCTGACGCGTTTCGCGAACGGTCTGCAGGAGCCGTTTGAGATGGTTTTCGAAGCTAACCCGGTTAGCCAGATGGGTCAGGGCATCGTGGGAGGCGCTGTAGCTCAACTGGCGCAGCATTTTACGCGACTCGGTCACGTCCTGAATCACGATCACCGAGCCGATATTCTGTCCATCCAGCGTGCTGAGCGGCGTAATGCTGTAGTGGATATCAAAATTGCCGCCGGTACGGCAGTTCAACACCACGTCCTGATCGATATCGGAACGGGACATATCGCCGCTGTGAATATTCTCCATCAGCGGCCCTTTTTCACCAAAGGTGATGTGTAACACCTTCAGGATCGGCTGACCAATAGCTTCGGTCTGCAGCCAGCCGCTCATTTTCTCGGCGACCGGGTTCATAAAGGTGACGTTCATGTTGATATCGGTGCACAGCACTGCTTCACCGATGGAGTCGAGGGTAATGTGCAGACGCTCTTTTTCCTGGAAAAGCGCCTCGTTAAGCTGCTTAACCTCGGTCATGTCCATGTTGATACCGAGCAACCGTTCGACTTCCCCCTGCTTATTGAGCACCCGGTTCGCCAGGGAGCGAATATGACGCACGCCTTCCTTCACGCGAATGCGGAATTCCAGCTTAAACGGCAGACGGGAAATCAGAGAGTCCCGCAGCACCTTCTCTGCGTGGGCGCGATCTTCCGGCAGCATCGTGTCGTGCCAGAGCTGCCAGGTGGGCTTGATGTGCGGCGGAATTTCATACAGTTCAAACATCCGCTTATCCCAGCTGATAACGTCGGGTTCCAGATCCCACTCCCAGATGCCGATGCCCCCTGCTTCGTTTGCCAGGGTGATGCGCTCCATCAGGCGTTTATTGACCCACTCGGTCTGCTTCAGGTCGTTAATGTCTTCAATCTGGGCGATAAAATAGAGCGGCGAGCCGTCGGCATGGCGCACCACGGAGACGGCAAGAAGCGCCCAGACCACTTCTCCATCGCGCGTGTAATAGCGCTTCTCGAGGGTATAGGTATTGATGTCGCCGTTAATGAGCTGTTCGAGCTGCTCCAGGTCGGTATTCAGATCTTCCGGCCAGGTGAGCTGCTGGAAGGTCAGCGACTGGAGTTCCGTCTGGCTGTAGCCGAGGAAATTGCACAGCGCCTTGTTCGCCTGAAGCCATTTTCCTTCGATGCTGACCAGCGCCATACCGATGGCAGAATATTCCATTGCGTTACGAAAACGCTCTTCGCTTTCGGTGATGTGTTTGCGCTCGGCGCGGAAGGCGTACATCACCATGGTCATAACGTTAGCGGGCAGGAGCAGCATCAGGAACGGCAGCCAGGGGGCGTTCAGCATCGGCCCGGCGTGCTGGGTGGTCAGCGCCAGAGGGTTGCGGGCAATCATCAGCGACACCACCATCACGGTGACCAGAAACACCATGAACGCTTCCATCCTCGGCAGGCGCACAGCGCTCCACATCAGCAGAACGATCACGCAGGTGAAGGGCCACGGCAGCCAGGTGATGGCTGCCCAGCTGAGGGCTAACGTCACGGCCAGCGTGGTCAGCGTTTCCAGAAGCAACCGCGGATCGCGGTGGCGCAGCAGATAATGCGGCTTAAACAACAGCCCTAGCGGCACCAGCGCCAGCGCGCCAATCGCTTCTGACAATACCCAGACGAAGAAATTACGCAGGGGCTCTGGGCCGGGGGCCAGCAGGGTCACCAGAATACCGCCCACCAGCGGCGGCACCAGCGCGCTGCCGATGGCCACGCGGATCCAGTCGTTCAGATTCTGCAGCGGGTTGTACCATGGGAGCCATTTGCGCAGAAACAGCGCACCGATAGCGGCCTCAATGATGTTGATCGAAGGATAGATGAGGCTGACCGATCCCCAGGAGAACAGCATCCACGAGGCCAGAACATTACCGAACGAGCAGGCCAGGGCAATGCCCGGCCACATTTTTCCGGCATGGCGGTAAAACGCCACCATCATAATGGCGGTGGGGAACCAGAGCGGAGCCAGCAGGGTGCCGAAACGGGTGAGTTCCAGCGAAAATAAGGTAAAGATAAAGGTGACCAGGCCCAGACAGACAAGTCGTGTTAAAGGATGTGGGGTAGTCACCAAAACCCGCTGGTATTGTTTATTCATTACCGCTTTATCCAGAGACGCCATGCCGTCAGGGAAGATGTCCGAACGCGTGAATTTGATAATTTGGTTTATGCTAGTACAAACAATTTACAATTCATATGGTGACCGCTCAGAATTTGACACCACAGACTTATTAAATACTTACTCCGTTAAAAAAAACGGTGAAACGGTGAAAAAATGGTCATTTAAATTTCATTCAGGGAATAAGTTGTCACTTTTCGGCCAGTCTCGCAGAACCTGTGCATTCGACTGGTATCACGCCCGCGAAATCCCTATAATTGCCGCGTTTGACGCTCCGGCGTCGTCCTTCCTTAACATCCAGGTTAATCAGGTCGCTAAATTTATGACTGATAAGTCTCATCAGTGCGTCATTATAGGCATCGCCGGCGCATCGGCTTCAGGTAAAAGTCTAATTGCCAGTACGCTTTATCGCGAACTGCGTGAACAAGTAGGTGATGAGCATATCGGCGTCATTCCCGAAGACAGCTATTACAAAGATCAATCCCATCTGTCGATGGAAGAGCGCGTTAAAACGAACTATGACCACCCAAATGCAATGGATCACAGCCTGTTGTTCCAGCATTTAGAAGCGCTTAAGAGCGGCCAGGCGATTGAACTGCCCGTTTACAGTTATGTCGAACATACCCGCACCCAGGAAACGATCCGCATCGAGCCGAAAAAGGTCATTATCCTTGAAGGCATTCTGCTGCTGACCGATGCCCGCCTGCGTGAATCCATGAACTTCTCCATTTTCGTCGATACTCCGCTGGATATCTGCCTGATGCGCCGCATCAAGCGTGACGTTAATGAACGCGGCCGTTCAATGGACTCCGTGATGGCGCAATACCAGAAAACGGTTCGCCCAATGTTCCTGCAGTTTATTGAACCCTCCAAACAATACGCCGATATTATCGTGCCGCGCGGGGGTAAAAACCGCATTGCGATTGATATCTTAAAAGCGAAAATCAGCCAGTTTTTTGAATAAGCCGCGTGAATTGTGTACCGTTCAGAGATAACCTGGTTTTACCCTGAGCGCTTACCGACTCAGGGTACGTTGCATGAAAGGAGAAAGAGGCGTGCGTCTTTGTGATCGCGATATAGAAGCCTGGCTGGATGAAGGCCGTTTGTCTATTACCCCGCGTCCACCTGTTGAGCGTATCAATGGGGTGACCGTTGATGTCCGTTTGGGGAATAAATTCCGCACCTTTAGCGGCCATACCGCACCGTTCATCGACCTCAGCGGTCCGAAGGACGAAGTCAGCGCCGCGCTCGATCGCGTGATGAGTGATGAAATCGTTATCGACGACGGCGAAGCCTTTTATCTGCATCCGGGTGAACTGGCGCTGGCGGTCACATTTGAATCCGTCACCCTGCCTGCGGACCTCGTCGGCTGGCTTGATGGCCGCTCTTCGCTGGCGCGACTGGGGCTGATGGTACACGTGACCGCGCACCGTATCGATCCAGGCTGGTCAGGACGTATCGTGCTGGAATTCTTCAATGCCGGTAAATTGCCGCTGGCGCTTCGTCCGGGCATGATGATCGGCGCGTTGAGTTTTGAACCGCTGTCAGGCCCGGCAGACAGGCCGTATAACCGCCGCCAGGACGCAAAATATCGCGACCAGCAGGGTGCGGTTGCCAGCCGTATTGATAAAGACTGATCGTTAGTCCATTGAGGATGCCATGAGAAGAGTTCTGACAACGCTGATAATTTTGCTGGTGGTGCTGGTGGCTGGCCTTTCGGCGTTGGTTCTGCTGGTTAACCCCAATGACTTCCGCGCTTACATGGTGCGGCAGGTCGAGGCACGCAGTGGTTATCAACTGAAGCTTGATGGGCCGCTGCGCTGGCACGTCTGGCCGCAGCTCAGTATTCTCTCTGGCCGCATGTCGCTCACGGCGCCGGGGGCATCCCAGCCGCTGGTTTCCGCAGACAACATGCGCCTTGATGTGGCGCTGATCCCGCTCATTTCCCATCAGCTGCAGGTGAATCAGGTGATGCTGAAAGGCGCGGTGATTCAGCTCACCCCGCAAACCGAGGCCGTGCGTGATGCTAACGCGCCGGTGGCACCGCGCGAAAACACCCTGCCTGATGAGTCGTCTGATACAGGCTGGTCCTTCGATATTGGCAAACTGAAAGTGGCCGATAGCGTACTGGTTTTCCAGCATGAGCACGAAGAGCAGGTCACCGTTCGCAACATTAACTTGCAGATGGAACAGGATGCACACCATATTGCGTCGGTGGAATTCAGCGGGCGCGTGAACCGCGATCAGCGCGATCTGACCTTGTCGCTGAGTGCCAGCGTTAACGCGTCAGACTATCCGCACCAGCTCACCGCCGACATTCAGCAGCTGGGCTGGCAACTGACGGGGGCCGATCTTCCCACCCAGGGGATCGCCGGGCAGGGGACGCTGCAGGCCGTGTGGCGCGAGGAACAAAAACAGCTGGAGCTGGATAACCTCAACCTGCAGGCAAATGACAGTAGTCTGAAAGGGCAGGCCAGCGTCACGCTCGAAGAAAAGCCGAAGTGGGTGCTGAATCTGCAGTTTGGCAAGCTCAACCTGGAAAATCTGTTGCCGCCTCTGCCAGCCAGCGCCACGGACAGCAATGCGGCGCAGACGGGGCAAAGCCAGGCAGCGGTATCACGCCCGGTTATTTCGTCGAATCTCGATCAGCCTGACTATAACGCCCTGCGCGGATTCACGGCGGATATTCTGCTGAAAGCCAATAGCCTGCGCTGGCGCGGCATGGACTTTACCGACGTGAGCAGCCAGATGTTTAACCATAACGGTTTGCTGGTGATCTCCGAACTGAGTGGCAAGATGGGCGCAGGGCACCTCTCGCTGCCCGGCACGCTGGATGTCCGTAAAGACGTTGCCAGCGCCGAATTCCAGCCGCGTCTCGATAACGTTGAGATAGGGACCATCCTGAACGCGTTTAACTACCCGATATCCCTGACGGGGCAGTTGACGCTGGCGGGGGACTTCTCCGGCACGAAAATTGATGCCGAGGCGTTCCGCCGCGAGTGGCAGGGACAGGCGCATCTTGATCTGAAAAACTCCCGTATGGAAGGGCTCAATTTCCAGCAGCTGGTGCAGCAGGCGGTAGAGCGCAGCAGCGATGTGAAAGCCCAGGAGAACTACGACAGCGCCACGCGACTCGACAGCTTCACCACGGACCTGACGCTGGACAACGGACAACTCTCTCTCGACGGAATGCAGGGTACCTCTTCACTCTTATCATTGACGGGCGAAGGTAAGCTGGATCTGGTCAAAGAGACGGCGGACACGCGCTTTAACGTGCGGGTACTTTCCGGCTGGCAGGGAGAAAGTAAGCTCATCGACTTCCTGAAAGAGACGCCGGTCCCATTGAGCGTATACGGCAAATGGCAGGCTCTGAATTATAGCCTCCAGGTGGATCAGATCCTGCGCAAGCATCTGCAGGATGAAGCGAAACGTCGGCTGAGCGGCTGGGCGGATCGTAATAAAGATTCGCAGGACGGCAAGGATGTGAAGAAGCTGCTGGATAAGCTGTGATGCCTGTTGCGCCGGGTGGCGGCTTCGCCTTACCCGGCCTACAAAAGCCTGACGCGTTGCGACACCCGGCTTTTTTACACCTCAAAATCCAGCTCTTCCTCATCCCGCAGCGGTATCAGCTGAACCTTCTGCACGCGATGGTTTTCAATTTGTAGCGTTTTAAGCCGATAGTCGCCTACCTGAACCTCTTCCCCCGGCTGCGGGATACGCTGCAGATACTCCATCAGCAGACCGGCAATGGTGTGATATTCTCGCTTTTCATCCAGCGGCAGCGGGACATATTGCACCAGATCTTCCAGCGGCATATGGCCGTTTGCCGTCCACGAGCCATCGGCGTTTTTCTGAATGTCGTGGCGGGCATCAATCTCATCCACCTCGTTTGGCAGATTACCGGCAATGGTTTCCATCACGTCGCTGAGCGTGACCAGTCCTTCCACCGAACCAAACTCATCCACCACAAAGGCAAAGTGGGTCCGCGCGTTACGGAACTGCTCAAGGGCGGAAAGCAACGGCAGCCCCTCCGGGAAGACCAGCGGCTGGCGAACCAGGACGCGGAGATTGAGCGGCTCGCCGTGAAGCTGCTGCTGGAGCAGATCAATAACGTGCACCACGCCCAGCAGCTCTTCTTCCGCTTCCCCGCCGGTCACCACCACGCGTGTGTGCTGGTTTTTATCCAGCAGGGCGCGAACGTGCGCTTCCGGGGCCGTCAGGTCAATGTGCTCTATATCATGCCGCGACGTCATAATGCTGCTGACCGTACGCTGGTTAAGATTGAGCACCCGCTCAATCATTCGTCGTTCCTGCGGGTCAAAGATCTGCCCGTCACTGTGGTCGGCCAGCATGGCGGAGGATTCGGCGTCCAGCTCCGCATCCTCTTTCTTACCGCTTAACAGGCGCATGACCGTGTCGGCCGTACGCTGACGCAGCGTCTGATTTGCGGAAAGGAAGCGGCGGCGGTTGAATATCGCAAGCTGGTTAAGCGCTTCAATCATGACGGAGAACCCGATGGCGGCATACAGGTAGCCTTTCGGAATATGGAAGCCAAAACCGTCGGCCACCAGGCTAAAGCCAATCATCAGCAGGAAGCTCAGACAGAGGATCACTATGGTGGGGTGACTGTTCACAAAACGGGTCAGTGCCTTGCTGGCCATAACCATCAGCGTGATGGCAATAATGACCGCGGCCATCATCACCACAAGATGGTCCACCATCCCGACGGCGGTGATCACCGAGTCCAGGGAGAAGACCGCATCCAGCACCACGATTTGCGCGACCACCGGCCAGAATTTTGCTCCGCGGCGCTGGGTCGGGTTCTCACTGTCTTTGCCTTCCAGCCGCTCGTTGAGCTCCACGGTGGCTTTGAACAGCAGGAACAGGCCGCCGAAAAGCATGATCAGATCGCGGGCGCTAAAGCTCAGACCGTGGATGGAGAACAGAGGCTGAGTGAGCGTGACCAGCCAGGAAATAGAGGCCAGCAGCAGTAACCGCATGACCATCGCCAGCAGCAACCCCGTTACGCGCGCGCGATCGCGCTGGGAAGGGGGCAGTTTTTCAGCGAGGATGGCGATAAAAACCAGATTATCAATCCCGAGCACCAGCTCGATGACGACCAGCGTAACCAGCCCGGCCCAGATTGAGGGATCGGCAATCCATTCCATAGTAGTAGCAATACCTTCTGTAACATGACGAATGACACAATTCGATCATGGATAAAGCTGGGGGAAATTGCAATGTCAGTATGAGATTTCTCTCAATAATCATTAAATTAATAATACCGGGAATAATAAGTCTTATTCATCAAGAAAGTCTGTATTTATCTGAAATAACAAAATTAAGAAATATCGCATTAAAAGATGTTCAATGATAACGCTGTCAATATAAAGAAATTCTTAAAAATAAACTGCTTTTCTAAACAAATTCTTAAAATTTGGTGTTCGGAACCCGTTTTCTTGCCTGTTTTGAGATTAGCTGTTACAAGATTAATAGCCTGAAAAAGGATATCTTCTGTTACTGGTTGTTGTTTTTTTTTGAGCGACTAACGAAATAGTGCCTGCGTATTATGAATGCTCCATTTATTTCAAATGCAAAAAATCTGGCGATTTTTTGCATGCAATTCATCGTGTTATAGCGTATTGGTAGCTGGAAGCCAAGGGCGGTAGCGTGCCTGGATGTGTGTGGATGAGCCATGATTCCGTTGTCAACAGTGACTGGCCAAATAACGTTTTTTTTAGGAATGATGCTAGTTATATTTTTATTTAATTAGCTACATTCTTAATGCATTTTAGATTCACACGTATTTAAATTGCACAGGATAATTACTCTGCCAAAGTGATAAATAATCAATGATGAACTCCAAAATGAAATTGATGCCATTATTGGTGTCTGTGACCTTGATGAGCGGTTGCACTGTCTTTCCCGGCAGCAATATGTCAACAATGGGCAAGGATGTGATCAAGCAACAGGATGCCGATTTTGATCTCGACAAAATGGTGAATGTTTATCCACTTACGCCTCGTCTGGTCGAACAATTACGCCCACGTCCAAACGTTGCCCAGCCGAATATGTCACTGGACCAGGAAATCGCGTCCTACCAGTATCGCGTAGGGCCAGGAGACGTCATTAACGTGACCGTCTGGGACCACCCCGAACTGACCACGCCAGCGGGCCAGTACCGTAGCTCAAGCGACACCGGTAACTGGGTGCAGTCAGATGGCACCATGTTCTATCCCTACATTGGTAAAGTCCATGTGGCAGGGAAAACGCTTGCCGAGATCCGTAGTGATATTACCGGCCGCTTAGCGCAGTACATCGCCGACCCGCAGGTGGACGTTAATATCGCCGCATTCCGCTCGCAAAAAGCCTACATCTCCGGCCAGGTGAACAAATCCGGTCAGCAGGCTATCACCAACGTTCCTCTGACCGTGCTGGATGCCATTAACGCCGCGGGCGGGTTAACCGACGGCGCCGACTGGCGCAACGTGGTACTGACCCACAACGGGAAGGAGCAGCGCATTTCGCTTCAGGCGCTGATGCAAAACGGCGATCTGACCCAGAACCGCCTGCTTTACCCGGGCGACATCCTCTATGTACCACGCAATGACGATCTCAAAGTCTTCGTGATGGGTGAAGTGA
Organism: Enterobacter quasiroggenkampii; assembly: GCF_043972695.1. Classification (NCBI taxonomy): domain Bacteria; kingdom Pseudomonadati; phylum Pseudomonadota; class Gammaproteobacteria; order Enterobacterales; family Enterobacteriaceae; genus Enterobacter; species Enterobacter quasiroggenkampii. The sequence goes on along the minus strand of NZ_CP143745.1, from coordinate 3,678,289 downwards.
AGAAACAAAGCACCCTCAAGATGGACTTCAGCGGTATGACGCTGACCGAAGCGCTGGGCAATGCTGAGGGTATCGATCTGACGACCTCTAACGCGACCGGCATCTTCGTGATCCGTCCGCTGAAAGGTGAGGGCAGCGCGAAAGGCAAGATTGCCAACATCTACCAGCTGGATATGTCCGATGCGACCTCTCTGGTGATGGCGACGGAGTTCCGTCTCCAGCCATACGATGTGGTGTATGTCACTACCGCACCGGTTGCCCGCTGGAACCGTCTGATCAACCAGTTGCTGCCAACCATCAGTGGCGTTCGCTACATGACGGATACGGCGCGCGACATTCATACCTGGTAATCCGCGATGTTTAACAAAATTCTGGTGGTATGCGTGGGGAACATTTGCCGTTCCCCTACGGCTGAACGGTTGTTGAAACACTACCAGCCCGAACTGACCGTTGATTCGGCAGGGCTGGGTGCACTGGTCGGTAAAGGTGCCGATGAGCGCGCAACGATCGTGGCGCGGGATCATCACCTCTCTCTCGACGGGCATGTTGCCCGCCAGGTCACTGGCCGCATGTGCCGCGAGTATGACCTGATTCTGGCGATGGAAAAACGCCATATTCATGCGCTGTGCGATATCGCTCCGGAGATGCGCGGTAAGGTGATGCTGTTTGGACACTGGGACAATGAACGTGAAATCCCCGATCCCTACCGCAAAAGCCATGAGGCCTTTGAGGCGGTTTACACCTTACTTGACCAGTCTGCCCAACAGTGGGCGCAGGCACTGAAAGCTCAGCAGGGATAACAATGACCGAAAAAACAAGACCTTCTGCCGCCCCGACTTCGGGCAGTGATGAAATTGATATTGGACGCCTGGTCGGCACTGTTGTCGAGGCAAAGTGGTGGGTGCTGGGCATTACCGCCGTGTTTGCCGCTGCGGCCGTCGTCTACACGCTGTTTGCCACCCCTATCTACAGCGCCGATGCGCTGGTGCAGATCGAGCAGAATACCGGTAACTCGCTGGTGCAGGACATTGGCTCTGCGCTGGCGAACAAGCCGCCGGCCTCCGATGCTGAAATTCAGCTCATCCAGTCACGTCTGGTGCTGGGTAAAACGGTCCACGACCTTGGGCTTGATATCTCCGTCACCAAAAATACCTTCCCGATCTTTGGTGCGGGCTGGGATCGGTTGATGGGCAGAAACAACGACACGGTCAAGGTCACTGACTTTGTGCTGCCAAAAGGGGCCGCCGATCAGACCTTTACCCTGACGGTGCTTGGCCCGAAACAGTACCAGCTGACCAGCGACGCGGGCTTTAGCGCGCGCGGTGAAGTGGGGCAGATGCTCACCAAAGATGGCGTCAGCATGATGGTCAGCGCGATCAATGCCCAGGAGGGCGGTAAATTCACCGTCACGAAATTCTCCACGCTGGGGATGATCAACAATCTGCAGAACAACCTGACCGTCACCGAAAACGGTAAGGATACCGGTGTGCTGAGCATGACCTTTACCGGTGAAGATAAGGATCAGATCCGCGACATCCTGAACAGCATTACCCGCAACTATCTTGAGCAGAACGTCGAGCGTAAGTCGGCTGAAGCGGCGAAAAGCCTGGCCTTCCTCGCGAAACAGCTCCCGGAAGTACGCGGCCGTCTGGATGATGCCGAGAACAAGCTGAACGCCTACCGTCAGGATAAAGACTCCGTTGACCTGCCGCTGGAGGCAAAGTCTGTCCTCGATTCGATGGTCAATATTGATGCGCAGCTTAACGAGCTGACCTTCAAAGAGGCGGAGATTTCCAAGCTTTACACCAAACGCCACCCGGCCTACCGCACCCTGCTGGAAAAACGCCGCACGCTGGAAGAGGAGAAGGCGAAGCTCAATGACCGCGTGACCGCGATGCCGAAAACTCAGCAGGAGATCGTGCGTCTGACCCGCGACGTGGAGTCCGGACAGCAGGTCTATATGCAGCTGCTGAACAAGCAGCAGGAGCTGAAAATCACCGAGGCAAGCACCGTGGGTGACGTGCGCATCGTCGACCCGGCCATTACCCAGCCTGGCGTGCTGAAGCCGAAGAAAGCGCTGATCATTCTCGGCAGCATTATTCTCGGCCTGATGCTCTCCATCGTTGGCGTGCTGCTGCGTTCGCTGTTCAACCGCGGTATCGAAAGCCCGCAGGTGCTGGAAGAAAACGGTATCAACGTCTATGCCAGCATTCCGCTGTCTGAGTGGCAAAAATCCCGTGATAGCGTCAAAACCATCAAAGGCGTTAAGCGTTACAAACAGAGCCAGCTGCTGGCGGTGGGTAATCCAACCGACCTCGCTATCGAAGCGATCCGCAGCCTGCGCACCAGTCTGCACTTCGCCATGATGCAGGCTAAAAATAACGTCCTGATGTTAACCGGCGTCAGCCCGTCAATCGGTAAAACCTTTGTCTGCGCCAACCTGGCGGCGGTGGTCAGCCAGACCAACAAGCGTGTGCTGCTGATCGACTGCGATATGCGTAAGGGCTACACCCACGAACTGCTGGGTACCAATAACGTTAACGGTCTGTCGGAAATCCTGCTTGGCAAAGGTGATATCAGCCAGAGCGCGAAGCCCACGACGGTGCCGAAATTTGACCTGATCCCTCGTGGGCAGGTGCCGCCTAACCCGTCCGAGCTGCTGATGAGCGAGCGCTTTAGCGAACTGGTGGCGTGGGCGAGCAAAAACTACGACCTGGTGCTGATCGATACGCCGCCGATTCTGGCCGTGACCGACGCGGCCGTTGTTGGCCGCCATGCGGGTACCACGTTGATGGTGGCGCGTTACGCGGTGAACACCCTGAAAGAGGTGGAAACCAGCCTGAGCCGCTTCGAGCAGAACGGGATTGAGGTTAAAGGGGTGATCCTGAACTCCATCTTCCGTCGCGCGACCGGCTATCAGGATTATGGCTATTACGAGTACGAATATAAGTCTGACAGTAAATAACAAAACACCCCCCCTCACCCTAACCCTCTCCCCTGAGGGGAGAGGGAACTGTCCGGTGCCGCCTTTCACCCTCTCCCCTCAGGGGAGAGGGGCGGGGTGAGGGGTAGGAGGAAAAAATGACCACACAACGCCCTTTGATTTCTATCTATATGCCGACATGGAATCGTCAGCAGCTGGCGATCCGCGCAATCAAGTCGGTGTTACGTCAGGATTACGATAACTGGGAGCTGATCATCGTGGATGACTGCTCTTCCTCGTATGAACAGCTGCAAAAATTTGTGACTGACCTCAACGACCCGCGGGTGGTTTATACACATAACGCCATTAACTCCGGCGCCTGTGCTGTGCGTAACCAGGCGATTATGCAGGCCAAAGGGCAGTATCTGACCGGCATCGACGACGACGACGAATGGACGCCGAACCGCCTGTCTGTCTTCCTGTCGCATAAAGAGCAGCTGGTCACGCACGCGTTCCTGTATGCCAACGACTATGTCTGTCAGGGCGAGGTGTACTCGCAGCCTGCCAGCCTGCCGCTCTATCCGAAATCACCGTATTCTCGCCGCCTGTTCTACAAGCGCAACATCATTGGTAACCAGGTCTTTACCTGGGCGTGGCGCTTCAAAGAGTGCCTGTTCGATACCGAACTGAAGGCTGCGCAGGATTACGATATCTTTCTGCGCATGGTGGTGGAATACGGCGAGCCGTGGAAGGTCGAAGAGGCCACGCAGATCCTGCACATCAATCACGGGGAGATGCAAATTACCTCCTCGCCGAAAAAATTCTCGGGCTACTTCCATTTTTACCGCAAGCACAAGGACAAGTTTGACCGTGCCAGCCGTAAATATCAGCTCTTTACCCTCTATCAGATCCGCAATAAGCGCATGAACTGGCGCACGCTGCTGACGCTGTTGTCCGTTCGTAACGGCAAGCGCCTGGCTGATGGACTTCGGGGGAAATAATGTTTCTGGAAGATTGCCGCGCTAACAGCTGGAGCCTGCGTCCGTGCTGCATGGTTCTGGCGTACCGCATCGCGCACTTTTGCTCGGTGTGGCGTAAGAAAAATGTCCTGAACAACATCTGGGCGGCACCCGTGCTGGTGCTGTATCGCATCATCACCGAATGCTTTTTTGGCTATGAAATTCAGGCCGCGGCCACCATTGGCCGCCGCTTTACCATCCATCACGGCTATGCGGTGGTGATCAACAAGTTCGTGGTCGCCGGGGATGATTTCACCATCCGCCATGGGGTGACCATTGGCAACCGAGGGCCAGACAGTCTGGCCTGCCCGGTCATTGGCAATAACGTCGAGCTGGGCGCGAACGTGGTGATCATTGGTGACATTACGATTGGTAACAACGTCACGATTGGTGCGGGCAGCGTGGTGCTGGACACCATTCCGGATAACGCGCTGGTGGTGGGAGAAAAAGCCCGCGTGAAGGTGATTAAATGAATATTTTGCAATTTAACGTACGCCTCGCAGAAGGCGGAGCGGCAGGGGTGGCGCTGGATCTGCACCAGCGCGCGCTGCAAAAAGGACTTCAGTCTCGTTTTATTTATGGGTATGGCAAGGGCGGCAAGAAAAGCGTCAGTCACGATAACTTCCCGCAGGTGCACAAGCACACGCCGCGCCTGACCTCGATTGCCAATATCGCGTTGTTCCGTCTGTTTAACCGCGATCTGTTTGGCAACCTGAATACGCTTTATCGCACGGTGACCCGCACTACCGGCCCGGTTGTGCTGCATTTTCACGTGTTGCACAGCTACTGGCTAAATCTGGAAGAGGTGGTGGCGTTCTGTCAGAAGGTGCAGGCCCACAAGCCCGACACCCGCTTCGTCTGGACGCTGCACGATCACTGGAGCGTAACCGGCCGTTGCGCGTTTACCGACGGCTGCGAAGGCTGGAAAAACAACTGCCAGAAATGCCCGACGCTGAGCAACTATCCGCCGGTGAAGGTGGATCGCGCGCACACGCTGGTGGCCGGCAAGCGCCAGCTTTTCCGCGACATGCTCTCGCTCGGCTGCACGTTTATCTCACCGAGCCAGCACGTGGCCGATGCCTTCAACAGCCTGTACGGGGCAGGGCGCTGCCAGATTATTAACAACGGCATCGACGTGGCGACGGAAGCCATTCTCGCCGAACTGACGCCGGTGGCAGAAACCGCGGGCAAACCGAAGATCGCTATCGTTGCGCATGACCTGCGTTACGACGGGAAAACCAACCAGCAGCTGGTGCGCGACATGATGGCGCTGGGTGACAAAATTGAGCTTCATACCTTCGGCAAATTTTCACCGTTCGAAGGGGCTAACGTGGTGAACCACGGGTTTGAAACTGATAAGCGCAAGCTGATGAGCGCGCTGAATGAAATGGATGCGCTGGTATTCAGCTCCCGCGTGGATAACTACCCGCTGATCCTCTGTGAAGCGCTCTCCATCGGCGTGCCGGTGATTGCCACCCACAGCGATGCGGCACGCGAAGTGCTGGAAAAATCGGGTGGGAAAACTTTTGCCGAGCAGGAGGTCCTGCCGCTGGTGCAACTGCCGAAGGCGCAGATCGCTCAGGCTGTTTTTGGGACTGACCTGGAATCGTTCCGCAACCGCAGCCGCAAGGCCTACAGTGGACAACAGATGCTGGAGGAGTATGTCTCGTTCTATCAGAATCTGTAGTTATCTGCTGCTGCCGCTGATCTATCTGCTGGTCAACGTCAAAATTGCCCAGCTCGGCGAAAGCTTTCCGATAACCATCGTCACCTTCTTGCCCGTTCTGCTTCTGCTGTATGTCGATAAAATCAACCTGAAGAAGCTGATGATTGCCTTAGGGTTGGGCACGGGCCTGACGTTGTTTAACTACATCTTTGGCCAGTCGCTGGATGCCAGTAAATACGTCACCTCGACCATGCTGTTTGTTTATATCGTTATTATTATCGGAATGGTCTGGAGTATTCGCTTCAAAACGATTTCTCCGCACAATTATCGGAAAATCCTCAGGTTCTTTTATATTGCCGTTGCGTTAATTGTTATGCTTGCTGCCATGGAGATGGCGCAAATTATTCTTACCGGTGGCAGTAGCCTGATGGAGATAATTTCGAAATATCTCATTTACAGCAACAGCTATGTTTTGAACTTCATCAAGTTCGGCGGGAAGCGTACCACGGCCCTCTATTTTGAACCGGCGTTTTTCGCTTTGGCGTTAATCTCAATTTGGCTCAGCATCAAACAGTTTGGTATCAAAACGCCTAAGACCGATGCTATGATTCTTGCAGGAATCGTTCTGTCTGGATCGTTCTCAGGGGTAATGACATTTATCCTGTTTTACCTGCTGGAATGGGCGTTTCAGTACCTGAACAAAGATGCGATTAAGAAAAAACTGCCGCTGGCGATTATCTCCCTGACGGTATTTATGGTGGGCGTGATATTTGCCTTCCCATACATCTCAGAACGACTGGGTGATTTGGGAACGGAAGGCTCATCGTCCTATTATCGCATCATTGGACCGCTGGTGATGGTGGGTTATTCCTTAACCCATATAGATGGTGTAGTAAGATTCGGCTCACTTTACGAATATGTTGCATCATTCGGAATCTTTAACGGTGCGGATGTCGGTAAAACCATAGACAATGGTCTGTATCTGTTAATTATTTATTTTTCGTGGTTCGCCGTACTGTTGACGCTGTGGTATCTGTTTAAAGTTTTCAAAATGATGATTAACGCGTTCGGGGATAACCAGAACTTTCGCGTGCAGCTTTATCTGTTTACGCCGGTGTCGCTGTTTTTTACCGGGTCAATATTTAGTCCGGAATATGCTTTCTTGATTGTCTGTCCGTTTATTCTGCGCAAAGCGCTTAATATTACGAACGTATGACGAAATGAGGTGATTTATGTTTCTTAGCGTCATTACTGTCGCTTTTCGTAATTACGAAGGGGTGGTAAAAACCTGGCGCTCGCTGCGCAACCTGGCGCGCGATCCAAGCCTCACCTTTGAGTGGATTGTGGTCGACGGCGGCTCGAACGATGGCACGGCGGAGTTTCTGGAAAAACTCAACGGTGAGTTCAACTTACGTTACATCAGCGAGAAAGATAAAGGCATCTACGATGCGATGAACAAAGGCATCAATATGGCGCAGGGCCGTTATGCCATCTTTCTGAATTCGGGTGATATTTTCCATGATGACGTGGCGCTTTTTGCCCGTCAGCTGGCGCGGCAGAAAGAGGACGCCATGTATATTGGCGATGCGCTGCTCGATTTTGGCGACGGACATAAAGTGTGCCGCAGCGCGAAGCCGGGCTGGTATATCTATCACAGTTTACCCGCCAGCCATCAGGCTATTTTCTTTCCGGTAAAAGGTCTGAAAAAACAGCCTTACGATTTGCAGTATAAAGTGTCTTCCGATTATGCGCTGGCCGCCAGTCTCTATAAGTCAGGTTACCCGTTCCGCCGAATTAAAGGGCTGGTATCTGAATTTTCAATGGGTGGCGTGTCAACCTCGAATAATCTGGAATTGTGCCAGGATGCCAAAAACGTGCAGCGTAAAATATTACGCGTGCCGGGGTTCTGGGCGGAATTATCTTATTTTTTACGCGTGCGCACCACGAGTAAAACGAAAGCCTTATATAACAAAGCCTGAATATAAGGAAACGTAATGCAGGATCTGAACGGTTTCTCCGTACCGAAAGGTTTTCGGGGGGCGGGCGGTATTAAAGTGCAGCTATGGTGGGCCGTTCAGGCCACCTTATTTGCCTGGTCACCACAAATACTGTACCGCTGGCGAGCATTTTTATTGCGTCTGTTTGGCGCAAAAATAGGAAAAAACGTAGTCATTCGGCCTTCGGTGAAAATTACCTACCCCTGGAAATTAACGCTTGGGGATTACGCCTGGGTAGGGGATGACGCGGTGTTATATACCCTGGGCGAGATTACGATTGGCGCAAATTCGGTGGTTTCACAGAAATGTTATTTGTGCACCGGCAGCCATGACTTTATGAGTCAGCATTTTGATATTACCGCTTCGCCTATTGTGATTGGCGAAAAATGCTGGCTGGCAACGGATGTTTTTGTTGCACCGGGTGTTTCTGTTGGCGATGGCACGGTCGTTGGTGCCCGCAGCAGCGTTTTTAAATCGCTACCGGCAAATAAGATTTGCCGTGGCAACCCCGCAGTGGTGATACGCGAACGCGTTGAAACTGATTAAATTCATAAGTAGAGGAATATAAACATGTCTAAAGTCGCTCTCATCACCGGCGTTACCGGGCAGGATGGTTCTTACCTGGCAGAGTTACTGCTGGAAAAAGGTTATGAAGTACACGGTATTAAACGTCGTGCGTCTTCTTTCAACACCGAACGTGTCGATCATATTTATCAGGATCCTCACGCGGCGAACCCGAAATTCCACCTGCACTACGGCGACCTGACCGATACCTCCAACCTGACCCGTATCCTGCAGGAAGTGCAGCCGGATGAAGTCTACAACCTGGGCGCGATGAGCCACGTTGCGGTCTCCTTCGAGTCTCCGGAATACACCGCTGACGTGGACGCCATGGGTACGCTGCGTCTGCTGGAAGCAATTCGCTTCCTCGGCCTTGAGAAGAAAACCCGTTTCTACCAGGCATCCACCTCTGAGCTGTACGGTCTGGTGCAGGAAATTCCACAGAAAGAGACCACGCCATTCTATCCGCGCTCTCCGTACGCGGTAGCGAAACTGTACGCTTACTGGATCACCGTGAACTACCGTGAATCCTACGGCATGTACGCCTGTAACGGCATTCTGTTCAACCACGAATCTCCACGTCGCGGTGAAACCTTCGTGACCCGCAAAATCACCCGCGCTATCGCCAACATCGCGCAGGGTCTGGAATCGTGCCTGCACCTCGGCAACATGGACTCCCTGCGTGACTGGGGCCATGCCAAAGACTACGTGAAAATGCAGTGGATGATGCTGCAGCAGGAACAGCCAGAAGACTTCGTGATCGCCACTGGCGTGCAGTACTCCGTTCGTCAGTTCGTTGAAATGGCTGCTGCACAGCTGGGCATCAAGCTGCGCTTCGAAGGCACCGGCGTGGAAGAGAAGGGCATCGTGGTTTCCGTGACCGGCCATGACGCACCGGGCGTGAAGCCGGGCGACGTGATTGTGCAGGTTGACCCGCGCTACTTCCGTCCTGCTGAAGTGGAAACCCTGCTGGGCGACCCAACCAAAGCGCACGAGAAGCTGGGCTGGAAACCAGAAACCACTCTGCAGGAGATGGTTTCCGAGATGGTAGCCAAAGATCTTGAAGCAGCGAAAAAACACTCCCTGCTCAAGTCTCATGGCTACGAGGTTGCCATCGCCCTGGAGTCCTGAGAATGACAAAACAACGTATTTTTGTCGCCGGTCATCGCGGAATGGTGGGTTCCGCGATTGTTCGCCAGCTCGAACAGCGCGGTGACGTCGAAGTGGTTGTCCGCACGCGCGACGAGCTTAACCTGCTCGACAGCCGTGCGGTACAGGACTTCTTTGCTAACGAACGCATTGACCAGGTGTATCTGGCGGCGGCGAAGGTGGGCGGCATTGTTGCCAACAACACCTACCCGGCGGATTTCATCTACGAAAACATGATGATTGAGAGCAACATCATTCACGCGGCGCATCTGCACAACGTGAACAAGCTGCTGTTCCTCGGCTCATCCTGTATTTACCCGAAAATGGCGAAACAGCCGATCGCCGAAAGCGAGCTGCTGCAGGGCACACTGGAAGCGACCAACGAGCCGTACGCCATTGCCAAGATTGCCGGGATTAAGCTGTGCGAGTCCTACAACCGTCAGTACAACCGCGACTATCGCTCGGTGATGCCGACCAACCTGTACGGACCGCACGACAACTTCCATCCGAGCAACTCGCACGTGATCCCGGCGCTGCTGCGTCGTTTCCACGAGGCAACCGCCGAGAACGCGCCGGATGTGGTGGTGTGGGGCAGCGGTACGCCGATGCGTGAATTCCTGCACGTGGACGACATGGCTGCGGCCAGCATTCACGTGATGGAGCTGGATCGCGAAGTGTGGCAGGAGAACACCGAGCCGATGCTGTCGCACATCAACGTGGGCACCGGCGTGGACTGCACCATTCGCGAGCTGGCGCAGACCATCGCGCAGGTGGTGGGCTACAAAGGCCGCGTGGTATTTGATGCCACGAAACCGGACGGCACGCCGCGCAAACTGCTGGACGTGACCCGTCTGCATCAGCTGGGTTGGTATCACGAGGTGTCACTGGAGCAGGGGCTGGCAAGTACCTATCAGTGGTTCCTGGAAAACCAGCACCGCTTCCGGGGGTAATGATGTTTTTAAGTCAGGAAGATTTTGCCACGGTGGTGCGTTCCACTCCGCTCATCTCGATTGATTTGATCGTGGAGAACGAACGCGGCGAGTTCTTGCTGGGGAAACGAACCAACCGTCCTGCGCAGGGCTTCTGGTTCGTGCCCGGTGGGCGCGTGCAAAAGGATGAGACGCTTACCGATGCGTTTGAGCGTCTCACTCTGGCGGAACTGGGTCTGCAGCTGCCGATGGCAGCGGGCCAGTTTTACGGGGTCTGGCAGCACTTCTATGACGATAACTTTTCAGGCACCGGGTTCACCACGCACTACATCGTGCTGGGGTTCCGCCTGAAGGTGAGTGAGGCAGACCTGCGTCTGCCTGATTCTCAGCACGACGACTACCGCTGGCAGACGCCAGAGGCGCTGCTGGCGAGCGACAATGTGCATGACAACAGTCGCGCCTATTTCCTCGCTGAACGTCAGTCCGGGGTGCCGGGCTTATGAAGATCCTCGTATACGGAATCAACTACTCGCCGGAGCTAACCGGTATCGGGAAATACACCGGCGAGATGGTCGAGTGGATGGCGAGCCAGGGACATGACGTGCGGGTCATTACCGCGCCGCCGTACTACCCGGAATGGAAAGTGGGGGAGCGCTACTCAAGCTGGCGCTACCGTCGCGAAGAGGGTGCAGCGACCGTCTGGCGCTGCCCGCTGTATGTGCCTAAGCAGCCCTCAACGCTTAAACGGTTGATTCATCTCGGCAGCTTTGCTCTGAGTAGTTTCTTCCCGCTGATGGCGCAGCGTCGCTGGAAGCCGGATCGCATCATCGGCGTGGTGCCGACGCTGTTTTGCACGCCGGGCATGCGTCTGCTGGGCAAACTCTCCGGCGCGCGCACCCTGCTGCACATTCAGGATTATGAAGTTGACGCCATGCTGGGCCTGGGGATGGCAGGCAAAAGCAAAGGCGGCAAGGTGGCGAAGCTCGCCAGCGCGTTTGAGCGCAGTGGCTTACACAACGTGGATTACGTCTCAACGATCTCGCGCTCGATGATGAACAAGGCGCAAGAGAAAGGCGTCCCGGCGGAGAAGGTGATCTTCTTCCCGAACTGGTCCGAAGTGGCGCGTTTTCGCGACGTGACTGAGCAAGACGCTCAGGCGCTGCGCGCGCAGCTCGGTTTGCCTGAAGATCAAAAAATCATTCTTTACTCAGGCAACATCGGCGAAAAGCAGGGGCTGGAGAGCGTGATCGAGGCGGCTCAACTGCTGAAAGAACATCCATGGATGTTTGTGATTGTCGGGCAGGGTGGTGGAAAAGCGCGGATGGAAAAAATGGTCAGCGAACGCGGCCTGACCAACGTGAAATTCTTCCCGCTTCAGTCTTACGAGGCATTGCCTGCGCTGCTGAAGATGGGCGACTGCCATCTGGTGGTGCAAAAACGCGGCGCGGCGGATGCGGTGCTGCCGTCCAAGCTGACCAACATTCTGGCAGTGGGCGGTAACGCGGTGATTACGGCCGAAGCCGAAACTGAATTAGGCCAGCTGTGTGACAGTTATCCGGGGATTGCCGTGTGCGTAGAGCCGGAATCGGTCCCGGCGCTGGTCACCGGCATTGAACAGGCACTTGCCATGTCAAAAATGAACACGGTGGCACGTGAATATGCCGAACGCACGCTCGAGAAAGAGAACGTGCTGAGCCAATTTATTGCAGATATACGGGGATAAATCATGAGTCAAACCACTTTGTATCCGGTTGTGATGGCTGGTGGCTCTGGTAGCCGGTTGTGGCCGCTGTCCCGCGTGCTCTATCCAAAACAGTTCCTCTGCCTGAAAGGGGATCTCACCATGCTGCAGACGACGGTAAACCGTCTCCACGGCGTGGAGTGTGAAAGCCCGGTGGTGATCTGTAACGAACAGCACCGCTTTATCGTTGCCGAGCAGCTGCGCCAGCTGAACAAACTCACAGAAAATATCATCCTGGAGCCTGCCGGACGCAATACCGCACCGGCTATCGCCCTGGCGGCGCTGGCAGCAAAACGCAGCAGCCCGGACTGTGACCCGTTGATGCTGGTGCTGGCGGCAGACCATGTGATCCAGCAGGAAGAGGCCTTCCGCGACGCGGTGCGTGCGGCCATTCCTTACGCTGAGAGCGGCAAGCTGGTGACATTCGGTATCGTGCCGGATCTGCCGGAAACCGGCTACGGCTACATCCGTCGCGGCAACGTGACGCCGGGTGAAGGCGACAGCGTGGCGTTTGACGTGGCGCAGTTCGTTGAAAAACCGAATCTGGAAACCGCGCAGGCGTATGTCGCCAGCGGGGAATATTACTGGAACAGTGGGATGTTCCTGTTCCGCGCCGGACGCTATCTGGAAGAGCTGAGCAAATATCGTCCGGATATTCTGCAAGCCTGCGAGAAAGCGATGGCGGTGGTGGACCCGGATCTCGACTTTATCCGCGTGGATGAAGAAGCCTTCCTCGCCTGTCCGGAAGAGTCCATTGACTATGCGGTGATGGAGCGTACGGCAGATGCCGTTGTGGTGCCGATGGATGCGGGCTGGAGCGATGTCGGCTCCTGGTCCTCCCTGTGGGAGATCAGCGCCCATACCCCGGAGGGTAACGTCCATCACGGTGATGTCATTAGCCACAAAACGGAAAACAGCTACGTCTACGCCGAGTCTGGCCTGGTCACCACGGTCGGGGTGAAAGATCTGGTGGTGGTCCAGACCAAAGACGCCGTGCTGATTGCCGACCGTAACGCCGTGCAGGACGTTAAAAAAGTGGTGGAGAAGATCAAGGCGGATGGCCGTCACGAGCACCACATTCATCGCGAAGTCTACCGTCCGTGGGGGAAATATGACTCCATTGACGCAGGCGACCGTTATCAGGTGAAACGCATCACCGTGAAGCCGGGCGAGGGGCTGTCGGTGCAGATGCACCATCACCGCGCCGAGCACTGGGTGGTGGTCGCGGGTACCGCCAAAGTCACGATCGACGGTGAAGTCAAACTGCTGGGTGAAAACGAGTCCATTTATATTCCGCTGGGGGCGACGCACTGTCTGGAGAACCCGGGGAAAATTCCTCTCGATTTAATTGAGGTGCGCTCCGGTTCGTATCTGGAAGAGGACGATATCGTGCGATTCCAGGACCGCTACGGACGGGTGTAGCCCTCAGTATCATGCCCGGTGGCGCTGCGCTTACCGGGCCTACGAATGACAAAAAAATCAATTTGGCCATTGAGTGGTCAGGACCGACTGTTGCCTGAAAAAGGGGTCATCATGGAAAAATTAACCTGTTTTAAAGCCTACGATATTCGCGGCAAGCTGGGCGAAGAGCTGAATGAAGACATTGCGTGGCGCATTGGTCGTGCGTACGGCGAATACTTAAAACCGCAGACCATCGTGCTGGGCGGCGACGTGCGTCTGACCAGCGAATCCCTGAAGCTGGCTCTGGCGAAAGGGCTGCAGGATGCGGGCGTGGACGTGCTGGACATCGGTCTTTCCGGAACCGAAGAAATTTACTTTGCCACCTTCCACCTGGGCGTGGACGGGGGTATTGAAGTGACGGCCAGCCACAACCCGATGGACTACAACGGCATGAAGCTGGTGCGCAAGGGCGCCCGCCCGATCAGCGGCGACACCGGCCTGCGCGACGTGCAGCGCCTGGCGGAAGCCAACGATTTCCCGCCGGTGAACGAGGCGAAGCGCGGCAGCTACAAAAAAATCAACCTGCAGAAAGAGTACATCGACCACCTGCTGGGCTACATCAACGTGGCGAACCTGAAGCCGCTGAAGCTGGTGATTAACTCCGGTAACGGTGCGGCCGGCCCGGTTGTCGATGCCCTTGAAGCGCGCTTTAAGGCACTGAACGTGCCGGTGACCTTCGTGAAAGTGCATAACACCCCTGACGGCAACTTCCCGAACGGTATTCCTAACCCGCTGCTGCCGGAGTGCCGCGACGACACGCGTAACGCGGTGATTGAGCACGGCGCGGACATGGGTATCGCCTTTGACGGTGATTTCGACCGCTGCTTCCTGTTCGACGAGAAAGGGCAGTTCATCGAGGGCTACTACATTGTCGGCCTGCTGGCAGAAGCGTTCCTTGAGAAAAACCCGGGCGCGAAAATCATTCATGACCCGCGTCTGTCCTGGAACACCGTCGACGTGGTGTCTGCCGCAGGCGGCACGCCGGTGATGTCCAAAACCGGCCACGCCTTCATCAAGGAGCGCATGCGCGAAGAAGACGCCATCTACGGCGGCGAGATGAGCGCCCACCACTACTTCCGGGACTTTGCCTACTGCGACAGTGGAATGATCCCGTGGCTGCTGGTCACCGAGCTGCTGTGCCTGAAGGGGCAGACTCTGGGCGAGCTGGTGCGCGACCGTATGGCGGCGTTCCCGGCGAGCGGGGAGATCAACAGCAAGCTGGCGCAGCCGGCCGAGGCGATTGCCCGCGTGGAGCAGCACTTTGCGATTCACGCGCTGGAAATTGATCGTACCGACGGCATCAGCATGGCGTTCCCGCAGTGGCGCTTTAACCTGCGCTCGTCCAACACCGAGCCGGTGGTGCGCCTGAACGTGGAGTCCCGTGCGGACACCGCGCTGATGGAAGCCCGAACGAAGGACATTCTGGCGCTGTTGAATCAGTAATAACTGCCCCTCCCGGTGGGAGGGGGAACCGAATACAGGAACAACGATGACGAATCTAAAAAAACGCGAACGAGCGAGAACGAATGCATCGTTAATCTCTATGGTGCAGCGTTTTTCTGATATCACCATCATGGTCGGTGGATTGTGGGCGGTGTGTCGGATCAGCGGGCTGCCGTTCTTATATATGCATCTTCTGATGGCCCTGATTGCGCTGGTTGTGTTTCAGATGATCGGCGGAATGACCGATTTCTACCGCTCGTGGCGCGGCGTCAAAATGACCACCGAACTGATGCTGTTGCTGCAGAACTGGACCCTGAGCCTGATCTTCAGCGCAGGCCTGGTGGCGTTCAGCCATGATTTTGATAATCGCCTCGTGACCTATCTCTGCTGGTATCTGTTGAGCAGCGTCGGCATGGTAGTGTGCCGCTCCCTGATCCGCTTTGGCGCGGGCTGGCTGCGCAACCGTGGCTATAATCGTCGCTTTGTGGCGGTAGCAGGCGATCTGCCTGTCGGCAGGGTGCTGCTCGACAGCTTCCGCAAAGAGCCGTGGTTAGGCTTTGAAGTGGTCGGGATTTATCACGACGCGAAGCCGGGCGGCGTGCCTGCCGACTGGGCGGGCAACTACGACCAACTGATTGACGATGCCAAGGCCGGCAAAATTCATAACGTCTACATCGCCATGCAGATGAAAGACGACTCCCGCATTAAGCAGCTGATGCGTGAGCTGGCGGATACTACCTGTTCAGTGCTCCTGATCCCGGACGTGTTTACCTTCAACATCCTTCATTCGCGTATTGAAGAGGTGAACGGCGTGCCGGTCGTACCGCTGTACGACACGCCGCTGTCCGGTATTAACCGCGTGCTGAAGCGTCTGGAAGATATCGTGCTCTCTTCGCTGATTCTTCTGCTCATCTCTCCGGTGCTGTGCTGCATTGCCCTCGCGGTGAAGCTGAGCTCTCCTGGACCGGTTATCTTCCGTCAGACCCGCTACGGCATGGACGGTAAGCCGATTATGGTGTGGAAATTCCGCTCCATGAAGGTGATGGAGAACGACAATGTCGTGACCCAGGCCACGCAGAACGATCCGCGCGTCACCCGCGTCGGGAACTTCCTGCGCCGCACCTCGCTGGATGAACTGCCACAGTTTATTAACGTCTTTACCGGCGGGATGTCGATTGTTGGCCCGCGTCCGCACGCGGTGGCGCATAACGAGCAGTACCGCTCGCTGATTGAAGGCTACATGTTGCGCCATAAGGTGAAGCCGGGCATCACCGGCTGGGCGCAAATCAACGGCTGGCGCGGCGAAACCGACACGCTGGAAAAAATGGAAAAACGCATCGAGTTCGATCTGGAGTACATCCGCGAGTGGAGCCTCTGGTTCGATATCAAGATTGTTTTTCTGACTATCTTCAAAGGTTTCGTGAACAAAGCGGCGTACTAAGATGAGCTTACGTGAAAAAACCATCAGCGGCGCCAAGTGGTCAGCGATGGCGACCATCGTCATCATTGGCCTCGGCCTGGTGCAGATGACGGTGCTGGCGCGCATTATCGATAATCACCAGTTCGGCCTGCTGACCGTCTCGCTGGTGATCATCGCGCTGGCCGATACGCTGTCTGACTTTGGTATTGCCAACTCGATTATCCAGCGCAAAGAGATCAGCCATCTTGAGCTGACCACGCTCTACTGGCTGAACGTGGGGCTGGGGATTTTCGTGTTTGTGCTGGTGTTCCTGCTGAGCGACACCATCGCCAGCGTGCTGCACAACCCGGATCTCGCCCCGCTGATGCGCACGCTGTCGTTTGCGTTCGTGGTGATCCCCCACGGGCAGCAGTTCCGTGCGCTGATGCAGAAAGAGCTGGAGTTCAATAAGATCGGCATGATCGAGACCAGCGCCGTGCTGGCGGGCTTTACCTTTACAGTCGTGAGCGCCCATTTCTGGCCGCTGGCGATGACCGCCATCCTCGGTTACCTGGTGAACTCTGCCGTGCGTACGCTGCTGTTTGGCTACTTTGGGCGTAAAATTTACCGTCCGGGACTGCATTTCTCTCTTGCGTCCGTCTCGTCCAACCTGCGTTTTGGCGCGTGGCTGACGGCGGACAGCATTATCAACTACGTGAACACCAACCTCTCGACGCTGGTGCTGGCACGTATTCTCGGCGCCAGCGTGGCGGGGGGCTACAACCTGGCCTACAACGTCGCGGTGGTGCCGCCGATGAAGCTGAACCCAATAATCACCCGCGTGCTGTTCCCGGCGTTTGCCAAGATTCAGGACGACACCGAGAAGCTGCGCGTTAACTTTTACAAGCTGCTTTCGGTGGTGGGGATTATCAACTTCCCGGTGCTGCTGGGGCTGATGGTGGTGTCCAGCAACTTCGTGCCGCTGGTGTTTGGCGAGAAATGGAACGGTATTATCCCGATCCTTCAGCTGCTGTGCGTAGTAGGGCTGCTGCGCTCCGTGGGGAACCCGATTGGGTCCCTGCTGATGGCAAAAGCGCGCGTGGACATCAGCTTTAAATTCAACGTATTCAAAACCTTCCTGTTTATTCCGGCAATTATCGTCGGCGGGCACATGGCGGGCGCCATTGGCGTGACGCTGGGCTTCCTGCTGGTGCAGATCGTCAATACCGTCCTGAGCTACTTCATCATGATTAAACCGGTGCTGGGCTCCAGCTACCGTCAGTACATCCTGAGCCTGTGGCTGCCGTTCTATCTCTCATTGCCGACCCTGGCGGTGAGCTACGGTCTGGGCGCGATCCTCAGCGGCCATCTGCCGCTGGCCGCGCTGCTGGCGGTGCAGGTTGCCGCGGGGGCGCTGGCCTTCGTCGTGATGATCGTACTTTCTCGCAATGCGCTGGTCGTTGAGATGAAGCGCCAGTTTTGCCGTAACGAAAAAATGAAAACGCTGCTTCGCGCAGGCTAGTTCTTTAAGAGGCCATTATGAAATTATTAATTCTTGGCAACCATACCTGCGGCAACCGTGGCGACAGCGCCATCCTGCGCGGTTTACTGGATGCGATTAACACCCTTAAGCCTGAGACCGAAGTGGACGTGATGAGCCGTTATCCGGTTAGCTCATCCTGGTTACTGAACCGCCCGGTGATGGGCGACCCGCTTTACAGCCAGATGAAACAGCACAACAACGCCGCGGGCGTGATGGGCCGCGTGAAAAAAGTGCTGCGTCGTCGCTACCAGCATCAGGTGCTGCTTTCCCGGGTGACCGATACCGGCAAGCTGCGCAACATCGCCATCGCGCAGGGTTTCACTGACTTTGTTCGTCTGCTGTCCGGCTATGACGCCATTATCCAGGTCGGCGGTTCATTCTTCGTCGATCTCTACGGCGTGCCGCAGTTTGAGCATGCGCTCTGCACGTTCATGGCGAAAAAGCCGCTATTTATGATTGGCCACAGCGTGGGGCCTTTCCAGGATCCGCAGTTTAACCAGCTCGCAAACTATGTCTTCGGCCACTGCGACGCGCTGATCCTGCGCGAGTCGGTCAGCCTTGAGATGATGAAGCGCAGCGAGATTGATACGTCAAAAGTTGAGCACGGCGTGGATACCGCCTGGCTGGTGGATCACCAGGACGACAGCTTCCAGCCGAGCTACGCGGTGCAGCACTGGCTCGACGTAGCGGCGAAACAGAAAACCGTCGCCATTACCCTGCGCGAGCTGGCGCCCTTCGATAAACGTTTAGGCACGACGCAGGCGGCGTATGAGCAAGCGTTCGCCGACGTGGTGAACCGCGTGCTGGACAGCGGGTACCAGGTGCTGGCGCTGTCCACCTGTACCGGTATCGACAGCTACAACAAAGATGACCGCATGGTGGCGCTGAACCTGCGCAACCTGGTCAATGACCCATCACGTTATCACGTGGTGATGGATGAACTGAACGACCTGGAGATGGGCAAGCTGCTCTCCGCCTGCGACCTGACAGTGGGCACCCGTCTGCACTCGGCCATTATCTCCATGAACTTTGGCACGCCGGCCATTGCCATTAACTATGAGCACAAGTCCGCCGGGATTATGCAGCAGCTCGGTATGCCGGAAATGGCGGTGGATATTCGTCACCTGCTGGACGGATCGCTCGGCGCCATGGTGGGGGACACGCTTGGCCAACTGCCTGCTATCAATGAACGTCTGGCGGTGGCGGTGAAAGCCGAGCGCGAGAAGGGCATTGGAATGGTGAAATCGGTACTCGATCGCGTACGGGAGGGGAAATGAAGGTTGGTTTCTTCTTACTGAAATTTCCACTGTCGTCCGAAACGTTTGTTCTGAACCAAATCACCGCGTTTATCGATATGGGATATGACGTGGAGATTATCGCCCTGCAAAAGGGCGATACCCAAAATACCCATGCGGCGTATACCCAGTATGGGCTGGAGGCAAAAACCCGCTGGCTGCAGGATGAGCCGTCCGGGAAGCTGAGTAAGTTGCGCCACCGCGCCAGCCAGACCTTACGTGGGATCCATCGCGCGTCGACGTGGCGGGCGCTGAATGTCTCCCGCTATGGATCAGAATCACGCAATCTGATCCTGTCGGCCATCTGCGGGCAAACGGCGCAGCCGTATCGTGCCGACGTGTTTATTGCCCACTTTGGCCCGGCAGGCGTCACCGCCGCGAAGCTGCGCGAACTGGGCGTAATTGACGGTAAAATTGCGACTATCTTCCACGGTATCGACATCTCCAGCCGCGAAGTGCTGAACCACTACACGCCGGAATACCAGCAGCTTTTCCGGCGTGGCGACATGATGCTGCCGATCAGCGAACTGTGGGCCGGACGCCTGAAAAACATGGGCTGCCCGGGAGAGAAAATTGCCGTTTCACGTATGGGCGTGGATTTAACGCGCTTTACCCGCCGTCCGGTGAAAGTGCCGGGTAAACCGCTGCAGATCATCTCCGTCGCGCGTCTGACCGAGAAGAAAGGGCTGCATGTGGCGATTGAAGCCTGCCGCCAGCTGAAAGCGCGTGGGGTGGATTTCCACTACCGCATTCTCGGGATTGGGCCGTGGGAGCGTCGTCTGCGCACGCTGATCGAACAGTATCAGCTGGAAGATGTCGTAGAGATGCCGGGCTTCAAGCCGAGCCACGAGGTCAAGGCCATGCTTGATGAGGCAGATGTATTTCTGCTGCCTTCCGTCACGGGGGCAGATGGCGATATGGAAGGCATTCCGGTGGCGCTGATGGAGGCAATGGCCGTGGGGATCCCGGTGGTCTCGACCCTGCACAGCGGGATCCCGGAGCTGATTAAGTCTGACCATTCCGGCTGGCTGGTGCCGGAGAATAATGCCATGGCGCTCGCCGATCGGTTAGCTGCCTTCAGCGATATCGACCAACAGGCGCTGGAGCCCGTGCTGCACAATGCCCGACAAAAAGTTGAAGCCGATTTTAACCAGCAGGTGATTAACCGTCAGTTAGCCAGCCTGCTGCAAACGTTGTAACGCCGAGGATGTATGCTGAAAAAGATTACCCGACGCACCTTTGTCTCGTCTTTGTCCGTTCTGGCGGCCACGCCACTGCTGTCGTCCCGCATTGCGCGGGCGGCGAGCGGAAGAACGGTCTCTGTTAAACAGTACAATAACAACGACTGGATCGCGGCCTTTAAGCAGGCGTTTAATGACGGGGACACCGTCGTTGTCCCTGCCGGGCTGACCTGTGAAAACATCAACACGGGTATTTTCATTCCCGACGGTAAAACGCTGCTGATCCGCGGGGCGTTAACCGGCAATGGCCGCGGCCGCTTTGTTCTGCAGGAAGGCAGCAAAGTGATAGGGGAAGGCGAGGGACGGACAGAGAATATTACTCTCGATGTACGTGGCTCCGACTGCGTAATTAAAGGGCTGGCCATGAGCGGTTTTGGTCCTGTAACGCAGATCTACATCGGCGGTAAGAAACCCAGTGTGATGCGCAATTTGCTGATTGATAACATCAGCGTGAGTCAGGCCAACTACGCTATCCTCCGCCAGGGTTTCCACAACCAGGTGGACGGCGCTCGCATCACCAACAGCAAATTTAGCCATCTGCAGGGGGATGCGATCGAGTGGAACGTCGCTATCAACGATCGCAATATCCTGATTTCCGACCATGTCATCGATAACATCAATTGCACCAACGGCAAGATCAACTGGGGCATTGGCATTGGCCTCGCCGGCAGCACCTACGACAACGACTACCCGGAAAAGCAAACTGTTAAGAACTTCGTGGTGGCCAACATCACCGGCAGCAACTGTCGTCAGCTGGTGCACGTGGAAAACGGGAAACACTTTGTTATCCGCAATATTAAGGCCAAAAATATCACCCCTGACTTCAGTAAAAAGGCAGGAATAGACAATGCCACGGTGGCCATTTATGGCTGTGATAATTTCATTATTGATAATGTCGACATGGTCAACAGTGCGGGAATGTTAATCGGCTATGGGGTGATAAAAGGCGATTATTTGTCCATCCCGCAGAACTTTAAGCTCAATAATATTCACCTCGATAACCGCCAGCTTGCGTATAAATTGCGCGGAATACAGATTTCATCCGGTAACGCGACCTCGTTTGTGGCGATAACCAACGTGGAAATGCAACGTGCTACGCTTGAATTACACAACAAGCCGCAGCATCTTTTTTTACGCAATATCAATGTCATGCAGGAAGCTGCCGTGGGGCCCGCCCTGAAGATTAACTTCGACCTGCGCAAGGATGTGCGAGGAAAATTCATGGCGAAAGACGAGACGCTGTTGTCGCTGGCGAACATAAAAGCCGTTAATGAGAAGGGGCAAAGCTCGGTGGATATTGACCGTGTCGACCAGCAGGTGGTGAATGTGGAAAGGCTGAACTTTGCGCTTCCGCACAGATAATCGACAATAATCTGTTTTGAGACTATTCCTGGCATAAAAGCGCGATCGAATCAGATTACAACTACAGAAATATGTGATGCTAAGGCGTAACATTGCTTAAGGGTTACGGCAAATCATGCTGGCGAAAACAGGTTTAAGAGCTATAATTCGTCAACCATTTTAAGGTGGAAGAAATAATGATCAATTTGAAAGCAGTCATTCCGGTAGCAGGCCTGGGCATGCATATGCTGCCAGCCACAAAAGCCATTCCTAAAGAGATGCTGCCGATCGTCGATAAGCCAATGATTCAGTACATTGTCGACGAAATTGTTGCTGCAGGGATCAAAGAAATCGTCCTGGTTACGCACTCGTCCAAGAATGCGGTAGAAAACCACTTCGACACCTCTTACGAACTCGAAGCGTTGCTTGAGCAGCGCGTTAAGCGTCAGCTGCTGGCGGAAGTGCAGTCTATTTGTCCGCCGGGCGTGACAATCATGAACGTGCGTCAGGCGCAGCCGCTGGGTCTGGGACACTCTATTCTTTGTGCCCGTCCGGTTGTGGGTGACAACCCCTTCATCGTTGTGCTGCCGGATATCATTATTGATAACGCGTCTGCCGATCCGCTGCGCTATAACCTGGCGGCAATGGTGGCACGTTTCAACGAAACGGGCCGTAGCCAGGTGCTGGCGAAGCGCATGAAAGGTGATCTCTCCGAGTACTCCGTAATTCAGACGAAAGAAGCGCTGGAGACGGAAGGGCAGGTTAGCCGCATCGTTGAGTTCATCGAAAAACCGGATCAGCCGCAGACGCTGGATTCTGACCTGATGGCGGTGGGCCGTTATGTTCTGAACGCGGATATCTGGGCCGAACTGGAAAAAACTGAGCCAGGCGCCTGGGACCGTATTCAGCTCACCGACGCGATTGCTGAGCTGGCGAAGAAGCAGTCTGTCGATGCGATGCTGATGACCGGCGAGAGCTATGACTGCGGTAAGAAGATGGGCTATATGCAGGCGTTCGTGAACTATGGACTGCGTAACCTGAAGGAAGGGGCGAAGTTCCGCAAGAGAATTGAGAAATTACTGACAGAATAAGTCGCAAGATTGTTTAACATAAATGGGTGGCAATGAGCGTATGTGGGCTGTTTACAGCTTAAGCAATCGCTCTTGCTACCTTTTTTTTTGTAAGAATATCAATAGGTAAAATGAGGCTATCCGGACTGTTGCTTCCTGGTTTTGACAGAGATTTTTCCTTGTTTTCAGGACTGTTTAAGGGGAGAATAGCGGATTAGCATTTTGTGCCTACCTCGGTAAAATCAGGCCTCTGTTCTCGCACTTGGAACAGTTAACATTGTTATTGTTTTCAGTACACTGGTAGCTGGAGAGCCAGGGGCGGTAGCGTGTTCAGAATTCAGCATGCCTTTGCTGACTCCTCAGAAGTGAAGTTTGAAATTTAACATTGCGAAGCAATACGGAATAGTCTTGTGAAAATACTCGTCACTGGTGGTGCAGGTTTTATTGGATCTGCTGTTGTACGTCATATTATTAATAACACCAACGATTCAGTGGTTAACGTTGATAAATTAACCTACGCAGGTAATCTGGAATCGCTGGCAGAAATCGAAAATAATCCCCGTTATGCCTTTGAGCGAGCAGACATCTGTGACGGTAGCGCCATGGCGCGCATTTTCGCGCAACATCAGCCGGATGCGGTAATGCATCTTGCAGCTGAAAGCCATGTTGACCGTTCCATCACGGGGCCTGCGGCCTTTATCGAAACCAACATTATCGGTACCTATGTTCTGCTCGAAGCGGCGCGTCAGTACTGGTCGCAACTGGACGACGCGCGCAAGTCGGCGTTTCGTTTCCATCATATTTCTACGGATGAAGTGTACGGCGATCTGCCGCATCCCGATGAACTGCCGGCCGATAGCGATCTGCCGCTCTTCACCGAGACCACGCCATATTCCCCAAGCAGCCCCTACTCCTCTTCTAAAGCGTCCAGCGATCATTTAGTGCGTGCGTGGCGCCGTACCTACGGCCTGCCGACGCTGGTGACCAACTGCTCAAATAACTATGGCCCGTATCATTTCCCGGAAAAACTAATCCCGCTCATTATCCTTAACGCTCTGGCAGGTAAACCACTGCCGGTGTATGGCAATGGCGAGCAAATTCGCGACTGGTTGTTCGTTGAAGATCATGCTCGCGCGCTTTACAAAGTGGTGACTGAAGGAACGATTGGCGAAACCTATAACATCGGTGGTCATAACGAGCGTAAAAACATCGACGTCGTGAAAACAATCTGCGCCATTCTGGACGAAATCATTGCCGATAAACCGGCAGGCATTACCCATTACGCCGATCTGATTACCTATGTAACCGACCGCCCGGGACACGACCTGCGCTACGCCATTGATGCCAGCAAAATTAAAAACGATCTGGGATGGGTGCCTCAGGAAACCTTTGAGTCAGGTATCCGTAAAACGGTTGAGTGGTATTTGAAAAACGAAAGCTGGTGGAAGCGTGTAATGGATGGCTCCTATGCGGGCGAACGTCTGGGACTGGCAGAATAAAAAGGAAATTATGATGAAAGGTATTGTACTTGCTGGTGGTTCCGGAACCCGTCTCTATCCGATTACGCAAGGTGTGTCTAAGCAGTTGCTTCCTGTTTATGATAAGCCAATGATTTTTTACCCCATTTCTGTACTGATGCTGGCTGGCATCCGTGAGATTTTGGTGATTACCACTCCCGAGGATATGCCCGCGTTTAAACGCTTGTTGGGTGACGGGGCGCAGTTTGGCATAAGCTTATCATACGCCGTTCAGCCCTCTCCAGATGGCCTGGCACAGGCATTCATCATTGGTGAAGAGTTCATCAACAATGAGCCTTGTGCCCTGGTGCTGGGAGATAACATCTATTTCGGTCAGAGCTTCGGTAAGAAACTGGAAGCGGCATCGCAAATGACCAGCGGAGCGATGGTCTTTGGTTATCAGGTGCAGGATCCAGAACGCTTTGGCGTCGTGGAATTTGATGAGAACTATAAAGCGTTGTCTATCGAAGAGAAACCGTTAAAACCCAAATCAAACTGGGCGGTCACCGGGCTCTATTTCTATGATAAGCATGTCGTAGAGATGGCAAAACAGGTAAAACCATCAGCACGCGGCGAGCTTGAAATTACCACGCTTAACCAGATGTATCTTGAGCAGGGGAATCTGCAGGTTGAGCTATTAGGGCGCGGATTTGCCTGGCTGGATACCGGCACCCATGACAGCCTGGTGGAAGCGTCACAGTTTATTCATACCATTGAAAAGCGTCAGGGTATGAAGGTGGCCTGCCTGGAAGAGATTGCGTTCCGCAAGGGATGGTTGAGCTCAGAGCAGGTAGCGGAGCAGATAAAAAAACTATCGAAGACCGATTATGGTCGCTATCTGCAAATGCTGATCGGCGAAAAAGTATAATTTAATCTGGCTGATGAGAACACCATGAAAATTTTGCTGATTGGAAAAAATGGCCAGGTTGGCTGGGAGCTACAGCGGTCTCTCTCGATTTTGGGGGAACTGATTGCTGTCGATTTTTATGATAAAGATCTGTGCGGCGATTTAACAGATACGCACGGCATAGCTGAGACTATCCGAACGGTTCAGCCTGACGTGGTAGTCAATGCGGCGGCCCATACAGCAGTGGATAAAGCGGAAAGTGAAAAAGAGCTTGCCAGAATACTTAACGCTGAAAGTGTTGAGACTATCGCAAAAGAGTCGGCAAAACTTGGCGCATTATTGATTCATTATTCAACAGACTATGTTTTCAATGGTGAGGGTACTCACTATCGCCAGGAGAATGAACAAGCAAATCCGTTAAACGTTTATGGTGAAACGAAACTGGCTGGTGAAATTGCAGTTGCCGCGCATAACCCGAAACATTTTATTTTTCGAACAAGTTGGGTTTATGCAACTCGCGGAGCCAATTTCATCAAGACAATGTTACGTCTCGCCAAAGAGAAGGAACAATTATCAATTATAAATGACCAATTTGGTGCGCCGACAGGTGCCGAATTGTTAGCGGATTGCACCGCGATTGCTATTCGTAACTCGATGCATAATAAATCGCTCTACGGTACTTATCATCTGGTCGCGAGTGGTGAAACAAACTGGCATGAATATGCGCAATTTGTTTTTGAGCTTGCCAGCCAAAAAGGCGAATTACTGAAAATTAATAAAGTTGAAGGGGTGACGACTTCATCCTATCCGACACCGGCAAAACGCCCGTCTAACTCTCGACTTTCTAATGAAAAGTTTCAGAGTACTTTTGATGTTGTTTTACCGCACTGGAAGGTTGGGGTGGAGCGTGTCGTTACTGAGATTTTAGGAAAGTAATCAGGCATTGAAATGAATATAGTCAAAACAAAGATACCAGAAGTTATTATATTTGAACCCAAAGTTTTTGGGGATTCTCGAGGCTTTTTTCTTGAGAGTTATAATAAGAAAATATTTGATGAGGCCATAGGACGTAGTGTTGAGTTTGTACAGGATAATCATTCCGAATCGCAACGCGGTGTTCTTCGTGGTCTACATTATCAGCTTGACCCCTTTTCTCAGGGCAAACTCGTTCGCTGTGTAGCAGGTGAGGTTTTTGATGTGGCAGTTGACCTTCGCAGATCATCGCCAACTTTTGGTCAATGGGAAGGCGTTATTTTAAGTGCAGAAAATAAACGTCAGTTCTGGATCCCTGAAGGTTTTGCTCATGGCTTCTTAACGCTAAGTGAGCGAGCGCAATTTTTGTATAAAGCAACTAATTATTATGCGCCAAAAACAGAGCGTTGTATCAAGTGGGATGATCCGGATCTAAATATTGAATGGCCAACTATTAACGATATTCAGTTGTCACAGAAAGATTTAGCTGGCGAATTTTTTGCCGAAGCGCAAGTTTATGATTAGTTGAAATTCGCGTAAATAAAGGCCGGATAGGTAGTCTGGTTATTACTTTATTTTACTTTTTGCATTAATGAGATTACTTTTAATGACCCTTGCAAATAATGATGATGTCGCAATATTAATGGCTACGTATCAAGGAGAGCGATATATTTGCGAACAACTTACATCATTTGAGCGTCAAACATATACTAACTGGAAGTTAATTATTTCAGATGACGGTTCAACAGATAACACGCTTTCCAGAGTAGCTGATTTTGCCTTAAAGAATGTGTCGAAAGTGAAAGTTGTGGCTGGACCAAGACAGGGCTTTGTGAGTAATTTTTTATCATTATTGTTACGTGAGGATTTGGCGGCAAGTTATTATTCTTTTTCAGATCAGGATGATATCTGGTATGAAAACAAAATTTCCCACGCGGTAGAATGGCTTAAAAATATACCAACAGACAAACCTGCTCTGTATTGTACAAGAACTCATCTGATCAATGAAAAAGGAGAGAGCCTTGGCTTGTCTCCTCTTTTCACTCGTTCACCGTCATTTTGCAATGCCCTGGTACAGAACATTGGTGGTGGCAATACGATGGTGATGAATGAAGCAGCACGCAAAATTGTTTGTCAGGCAGGCATTGTTAATGTCGTCAGTCATGATTGGTGGATTTATATTTTGATTTCCGGCGCTGGTGGGGAAATTAATTATGATCCACAGCCCAGTTTAGGATATCGACAGCATGGTGAAAATCTGATTGGTACAAATATGGGGTTAAGGGCTCGTTTGCTTCGCCTCAAAAAGATTATTCAAGGACAATATCGCTCCTGGAACGCAGCACATATCCGTGAGATTGAAAAAATAAAGTTCTTATTGACAGAGGAAAATCAGGAAAGATTTTCATTTTTCAAAGCAATTCATACAAAAAATGTATTTCAAAGACTGTATTATTTTTTCAAATTAGGTATGTACAGGCAGACTAAAATAGATACTCTGGCTGTATTTGTCGCAGCATTATTGAAAAAAGTCTAATGTATCACAAGGTCACATTAAACGTTTACGAGATGTTCGAAAAGGTGTTCAATGCAATATTTCCCTGTAAGCCCGCGTGAAATGCTGGCGTCTATTTGGCGGAACAGATTTCTCATTAAAACAACAACGATACGAGAAATTCAGGGTCGCTATCGTGGTTCATCAATGGGCATTATTTGGTCGTTAATTAATCCACTCTTCATGCTGACTGTTTATACTTTTGTCTTTAGCGAAATTTTTAAAGCTCGTTGGCATGGGGGCAGTGCTTCCAAAGGTGAATTTGCTTTAGTTCTTTTTGCAGGACTGATTGTATTTAACCTTTTCTCCGAATGTCTCAATAAAGCGCCACAGTTAATACTCTCAAATGTCAATTATGTAAAAAAAGTGGTATATCCATTAGAGATTTTGCCAATTGTATCGCTTGGCTCTGCGCTTTTTCATATGGTGATTAGCCTTTTTGTATGGCTTGTTGCATATTGTGTATTTTTCGGTATCCCTCATCTAACCATACTTTACTTCCCATTGGTTTTGATGCCATTAATGATTATAGCACTTGGCATTAGCTGGATTCTTGCGTCTTTGGGAGTATTCTTGCGAGACATTAATCAATTCATCACGCTTTTTACCACTGCCTTAATGTTTCTGAGCCCTGTATTTTATTCAGCCGATATTTTGCCGCCAGAATTCCGTCAGTTAATGTACCTCAATCCTCTGACTACGGTAATTGAGCAGACCCGTAATACGCTTTATTGGGGGAAACATCCTGATTTTACCGTACTGGGTATTTACTGGGTTTCTGCTTTTATTATCGCCTGGATAGGCTTTGTATGGTTCCAGAAAACGCGGAAGGGTTTTGCTGATGTGCTCTGATTTTGTAATCCAGGTTAAAAACCTGAGTAAATGTTATCAAATATACGATCGTCCTTCAGATCGTCTGAAGCAGTCCATTTACTCAGGATTGCATCGCCTTGTTGGTAAAAACCCAAAACCGTTATTCCGTGAGTTTTGGGCATTGCGTGATGTTTCCTTTGAAATAGCGAAAGGAGAATCAGTAGGTATCATCGGGCAAAACGGTTCAGGTAAATCGACTTTACTGCAATTAATCTGTGGCACGTTAAACCCAACGTCAGGCTCTGTAAAAACTCAAGGTCGTGTTGCGGCTCTGTTGGAACTGGGTTCGGGTTTCAACCCTGAATTTTCTGGCCGCGAGAATGTCTATATGAACGGTGCGGTGCTTGGTTTAACGGAAGCCGAAATTAATGAACGCTTTGACGAGATTTTGGCGTTTGCGGATATCGGTGAGTTTATCGATCAGCCGACTAAAACTTATTCAAGTGGTATGCTTGTTCGCCTCGCGTTTGCTGTACAAGTATGTATCGAGCCAGATATCCTGATTGTGGATGAAGCCCTCGCAGTAGGGGATGCACTATTCCAGAAAAGATGCTTTGAGCGCATGGATCGGTTACGCACCAACGGGACAACTTTGCTTTTTGTTTCGCATGATCAGGAATCCGTCCGTACCATGACGGACAAGGCTATATTCCTTGAGCATGGCGTCGTCAAATTCACTGGAACTTCTGCGGATGCGTTGCTTGAGTACAGAAAATCCTTGCATGAGATTGAGTCGAAAAGGCTTAGCCAGGCAGCCTTACAACTTAAAGAAAAAGCGCGTCAAATGAGAGCTGCTAAACAAACGGGGGAGCAGCAAGCAGAACAGGGAAAAATTGAGTCACTGAATATGAGTGATTCTTCCACATTAGCAAATAATGTTAATTCTCCTGCATTATCAGAGCGGCTCAAAGCATTTTCTTTTGGCGATCTGGATGCAGAGGTTTTGGATGTATCTCTCTTTAATGAAAAGGGAGAACCTTGTTCCAATTTTGATCCTCGCGATAAAGTAACCGTTATTGTTCAATGCAAAGCCCATACGGACCTAACACATTTAAATGTTGGTTTGCGCATCAGAAATAAAGAAGGCGTGAAAATGTACTCCTGGGGAACGCTGAACCAGGATATGGCGATACTAAACGGAGTAACAATGCCGGGAGACATATTCTGGCGGCGCAATTTTTCTCAGGATCAACTATTTAGTATTAAATTTGAGTTTATATGCGGTATGGGTCCCAATCTATACGAGATCCAGGTTTCAATCACGGAAGAGGGTAAACCTTATTATGCTGAACAACGTATGATTCATTGGATTGATGAGGCTGCCTTCTTTACCGTGAATACGGAACCTCAATCTTATCATTTCGGTGGTGTAGCAGATTTACGCATGGTAAGTGATTTGCTTTAAAATTATTGTTAAATTACTGAACAATTGCTTCTAATACCTGGAAAAGACAGGCTATATAAATGACGAATATTGAAAATATTGATACTATTGCACGAGAGATATTAAACACATGTGGAGGTCAAACATTCCTCCATATTGGATCGGGTAATGGACAATTAGTACAGACACTGCTTGCCAACGGTATAGACGCGCATGGCGTTGATGAGTCTTTTGAAGCTGTAGCTACTGCAAACAGTTTGATGCCTGGGCGTTTTATGCAAGGTAATGCTCAAAAATTACCGTATGCAGATAAAAGCTTCGATACCACTGTAATCCTTTATAATTTTGAGCATATTGATCGTGAACTCCTTGTTCAAGCAATTAAAGAGTTAAAACGCGTAACGCGTCGTTCAGTTTATTTACGGGTAAAAACAGCGCATTCTCAGCAGAGTGACGTAAATGAAAACGTTCTTGATCGCAATGGTTGGGAGAGTCTGTTCTTTAACGAGAATTTCCGTAAGCACCCTTCTTATTATTTAGTCAATGACTATAGTGCGCTGGGCCGTGAGAGCGGGGAAGCCGTAATTTTATTAGAGTGCATTTCCCATACAGCGAGTGAACGTTATCCCCTTGAGGCGCTCAAGGAGGAACGCGATCTGCATATGGATATGACCCGTGAAGCAGGTGAACGTTCCGATGCCCACATCGCCCGTTATCAATGGGCCGCAACCTTTGTTCGCCCTGGTGATACAGTACTTGATGCGGCTTGTGGTCTGGGCTATGGAAGCTATATTCTTCAATGCAATACCATGGCGGCTAAAACGATAGGAATTGATGGCAGCGACTACGCCATTGATTACGCAAATATTAATTTTTCTCCAGACGTGCGTAACCTTTCCTTTTCTGCCGGAATGTTGCCAGAAGCATTAAATAATATCGCGGATAATAGTGTGGATGTTGTCATCTCTTTTGAAACGCTAGAGCATATCCCCGATCCTGAGAGTGTACTTAAAGAATTCCATCGCGTTTTGACACCAGCAGGGCGCGTCATCGTCAGTGTCCCTAACGACTGGAGCGATGAAACAGGGGAAGATCCCAACCCCTTCCACCTGCATGTTTATACGCTTGATAAACTTCGCAGCCAGCTTAAGGCGTCATTTGAGCTGGAAAATGTGACAGTCCAGTCCGCCACACATTACAAAGAATCTGCTGGAAGTAAAAACTGGGTGCCTGCAAAACGAGAATTATACGAGATTAGTACTGAGATAGATGAAGCCATTGCACCTCCATCGGAATGGTGGCTCGCGGTGGGCATGAAATCTCCTCTCAACGCCGAAGATGCTGTATATCATGAAACACAGCATAAAACCTTCCCACAGCCAAAGTGGAATGTAACTGCTTTCGCACGTGATTATAAAAATCCGTGGTTGGTTCGTGGGATGGTAGATATTGGCTGGCGGCAGAAAAACAAAGCGCTGCTGGCTGAACTTACAGAAAAAGTTATCGATACTAACCACAACAACAGCGCTGATGCTGGGGCAGCGCTTTGTGTTAAAGGGTATCAGTTGCTAAATAAGCAAGAAATGACCTCCATCGATACTATAAATGATTTTGTCGAACGGGTTGAAGAATATATTGTCAGTAAGCCTGAAACGCCTCACGCAATTCGCTGGATGATTTCGCTTCATTTTGTAATTGCAAAATTATGGCTACAAGCAGGTATGCACGATAAAGCTCGTATTGCTTTCAAGAAGTGTGTTGAGATTGATCCTTTACAATTTAGCCCTCTGCTCGCAAACAGGACAGTTGAAGCATATCTGTACCTCGGGAAACTTTCTCTTAATAGTGGTGATGAAGCATCTGCTCGTGAAGCATGGAAGGCAGGTATTTCAGCTGCGCAAAGTGCAGTAACTGCTGACTGGCAACTAAGTCTGGGTGATTTAAGCGCTCCAGTAGAATTTGCCTTGCCTGAATTATCATCCATACTCGACTTTGCAAGCAATTGTGCCTATGCGTTAACTAACCTGGATGATTTTAAAGATAAGCCATGGTGGTGGCTGCAACTGCAGAGAAGCCCTCATGCTCAGTTTGTTTCGCTAAAAAGTCAGTGTGATTCCCTTAGGACGCAAATTTTATCGCTCGATACTTTCGCCGCCTCTCTGCGTGATGTTATACAGCACCAAAAAACGCAATTGTCTGAACAAGCGCATAGCGTTCAGATGAAAGAAAGAGAATTAGCTGAACTGACTCAATCTCTGCATTTAAAAGATATGGAATTAGCAGAGCTGACAAGTGCTATGCATATAAAAGATATGGAATTAGCAGAGCTGACAAGCTCTGTGCAGTTAAAGAATTCGTCATCGGCTGAACTGGTAAATACCATTAATTTAAAAGATACGGTTATAGCTGAACAGGCAGCCAGGCTCCATGAATTTAATGCGGTTATGCAAACCCGTTTGATGCGGTTACGGAACGTCATGCTTTATCAGCCGTGGGGAGCGCGTAAAGTCATGCATGCCGCTTACCTTTCTGCATCACTTGTTACTCCGCGTTCATTACGAAGCAAATTACAGCCAGTTACAAGCTGGCTACGTAATCGCTTCTCGCGGCGTCCTCATCCTGTTGAAACTGTTGATAACGCATTGATATCCACTGGATACCGGGTCAAGAAGCCCATTACTAAGCAGGGCGCACCTAAGATTGCCCATATCATTGCAAACTTTATGACGGGTGGTTCATCGCGTTTAGTTGTGGATTTAGTCGAATATTTAGGACATGACTATGAACAGTTTGTTTTGACAAGCTATGCGCCAAATCCTCCTGCATACATTGGTCTGGACATTGAGGAGCAACGTGACAGTCACGATATAACCCCATTTATTAATTATTTAAAGCGTAGACAGCCAGACTTTGTCCATGTCCATTATTGGGGCGATGTCGATGAACCTTGGTATGCGCAGGCAATAGAAGCCGCTAGAATCCTTGATATCCCGGTTATTGAGAATATCAATACACCAATTGCACCCCACATTTCCGATGCGGTTAAACGATATGTTTATGTGAGTGATTATGTGCGTCATGTTTTTGGTCGTCCTGATGCAACGCATGTTACTGTTTATCCAGGTTCTGATTTTTCGCACTTCATGCGAGCAGACCACGAAGCTGTTCCTTCAGATTGCGTAGGCATGGTCTATAGACTTGAGTGCGATAAGTTAAATGAGGATTCGATTAAGCCGTTTATCCTCATTGCTCAGAAAAGACCAAAAACGAAAATTCTGATTGTAGGTGGAGGTAGTCTGCTATCGCCTTTCCAGCAGGCAGTAAAAAGTGCCGGTGTAGAAGCACAATTTGAATTCACTGGATACGTCGACTACGATACTCTGCCTGATTATTATCGCCGTATGTCTCTGTTCGTTGCGCCAGTCTGGAAAGAGAGTTTCGGACAGGTGAGCCCATTTGCCATGAATATGCGGGTGCCGGTAATCGGTTATGATATTGGGGCAATTAGTGAAATAGTTAACTCAAAAGAGATGCTGGCACCAGGCGGCGACGCAGAGAGTCTGGCAGACATTGCCGTAGAACTACTCAATAACGATGAGCTGCGAGCAAAAATGGGACGTGAACATCAACAGCGTGCAGAAGAGAATTTTTCTGTGCAGGCCATGATCGAAGCCTATGCTGGGCTTTATGCTGAAATGGCGAAAAAATAATATTGCAAACTATGAAAATTGTATTCTTCGTACATTGTTTTTTTCCTGACCATTTCTATGGTACTGAAACGTATACCTTAGGTTTAGCTAAACATTATCGTGCCTGGGGCCATGATGTCACAGTAGTTTCTGCAGTCTTTCAAGGGGAGGCTAAACAAGCAGAATTGGTCAGCCGCTATTCCTGGGAAGGCATTCCAGTGATATCAATAGATAAGAATGTTCTTCCACATTCAAGAATTAAAGAGACTTATTATCAACCTGAAATGCGTGACGTGCTGGAAAGTATTCTTGCTGAACTTAAACCAGATATTGTTCACATCACGCATCTTATTAACCATACCTCTGTTCTTCTTGAAGTAACGGGGAAATTAAATATACCGACTTATACCACGTTCACAGATTTCTTTGGGTTTTGCTTTAATAATAAACTTGAAGCAGCAAATGGTGATTTATGTGCCGGTCCTTCAGTTTCCAGAGCTAATTGTATTGCCTGTTATTTAAAAGAAGCTGCGCGAAATGGCTATGCCAGTGGTTGGTTGAGTAAAGCAGCCACACCTGTTGCTGCTAACGTCATTTCAAAAGGCCTTGTTGGCGCTAAACAGATAGGCTTGCTGAAAAATAGTCATCTGGAAGGCATAGTCGAAGATCTTGCACAACGCCCTGATACGTTATCATACCTTTATAATACATATTATAAAGGCGCCGTTGCGCCAACTGCCTTTCTTAAGAAAGCCTATGAGAAAAATGGCATCAGCGTACCGATGACTAAGTTGTGGTTCGGCATGGATATCGATCGCCAGCCAAAACCGCTGCGTAGTAAAGGTCATATCCCGGTCATTGGTTATATTGGTCAGATTGCGCCTCATAAAGGTACAGACCTCATTATTGAAGCGTTTAAAAGGCTTCCTAAAAATAGTGCGGTGCTTAAGATTTATGGGCCTACCAATCAGTCCGTAAATTATATGGAAGAACTGAACAGATTAAGTGAAGGCGTGGATGGTATCTCATTTATGGGTACCTTTGAGCAGTCACTAACCGCTAACATTTTCCAGGAGATGGATCTCTTCGTTATACCTTCCCGTTGGTACGAAAACAGTCCTTTAGTTTTATTAAACTCCCTTGCGACGCATACTCCGGTATTGGTTTCTGACGTCGAAGGAATGACCGAGTTTCTAACTGAAGGGAAGAATGGATATAGCTTCAAACGTGGTGATGTAAATGATCTTACCGAGAAGCTATCATACATTCTGCAAACGCCAGGATTGCTGAGCAAACTTTCATTAACGACTGAATATTTGCGTACTACGGAAGTTATGGCGAAAGAAACATTAAGTCTTTACCAGCCGAACTAATTACTATGCCGGCACCTTATCCGATCGTTCTGCGTGGTTAAGTATAGATATATCCCTGGAGGGAAAATGAAATTAGTTGTTTTTGGTGGTGGTGGATTTATTGGCTCTGCAATTTGTGAAAGATTGTTACAGGAAGGCCATCAATTACGTATATTTGAGCGACCTCGTGTGCCGCCTTATCGCCATTTTGCAGAAACAGAAAATGTTGAATGGACAACCGGGGATTTTAGCAGTAGCCATGATTTGAAAGATGCCGTTGAAGGCATGGATGGGGTCGTTCATTTAGTTTCAACCACTTTGCCTAAAAGCTCTAATGATGATCCTGTTTATGACGTACAAACAAATATCATTCCAAGCTTGCACATGCTTAACGCTATGGTCGAACACAAAGTTAAGCGTATTGTATTTATATCTTCAGGTGGTACTGTTTATGGAAACCCCCAGTATATTCCTATCGATGAAAAGCATCCCACAGAGCCAGTAGTATCTTATGGTATTACTAAGTTAGCGATAGAAAAATATTTGCATATGTTCAGTAAGTTGCATGGGATCAAAGCGGTAACTTTGCGTGTTGCTAACCCCTATGGTGAAAGACAGCGCGTGGAAACCGCGCAGGGTGCAATTGGTATATTTATGCACAACATCCTGAAGGGGGCTCCCATTGAAATTTGGGGTGATGGTAATGTGCAACGAGATTATATTCATGTAAGCGATGTTGCTGAAGCCTTTGCAAAAGCTATCACCTATGAAGGTGAAAAAGAATGCTTTAATATAAGTTCCGGAACAGGAACAAGCCTGAATGAATTAATTGATATGATGAAAAATATCGTAACAGAGCCGGTCCAGGTTATTTATAAACCAGGTCGTTCATTCGACATCGATATCAGTGTGCTTTGCAATCAACAGGCTCGAAATGAATTAGGCTGGGAACCAAAAGTAACTATGCAGGACGGTCTAGTCCGTACTGCAGAGTGGATGAAACAAGTAATACATAATAAATAGCAGGAATTAATATTGAGTAATCATTAATGCGAATATTAATTACCGTTCATCAGTTTTTTCCAGAATACAGAGCTGGTACTGAAGTATTAACATTGTCGGTAGTAAAAGAGCTCATAAGACGCGGTCATGATGTACGTGTCTTTACAGGCCATCCAGCGAAAAGTGAACTTGCTGAAGATGAACGATTTGATGAATATGAATACGAAAACATCCATATTTATCGATTCCATCACTCTTATTCGCCGGTGGCCGATCAAACATCAATGATTGATGTAGGATATAATAATAAGTTAGCTGAGCATTATTTCACTGAGGTATGCGAGAGTTACCAACCTCAATTAGTGCATCATTTTCACCTAAACAGGCTTGGGGTGAGAATTATTAACTATCTTGCCGACGCTGGAATCGCACAATATTTCACTCCAACTGATTTCTGGATGATATGCCCAACGGCACAATTAATGCTTAATAATGGATGTTTCTGTAATGGTCCTGATAGGTATTCTGGAAATTGCGTAAAGCATTTTGCACAGGATAGGGTAAATAGATTTACAGCAAATATCATTCAAATAATACCCAGTGTTGTTTTTGACAAACTCACCGACGTTACTAAGAGATATAAAAACATCAAGTATCCGATGAGCCATGAGGTGAAGGCGATGGCACATCGCATTGATAATACTGTTAGTGCGCTGAATAGAATCCAGGGTATTATTTCCCCCAATCGTTTTATGTCTGAGCTTTTCATCAAATACGGCGTCAGTCCATCCATCATATACGAAAAAAGTTTTGGTATTGATTTTAATGAAGGATTTACTGAAGCTAAATATAAGAAATGGGCTAAAGATAGACCATTACGAATAGGTTTCATTGGGACACTGGCACCGCATAAAGGCTGTGATGTTGCAATAAAAGCTGTTAATTTATTACCAGATAATTTTGCGTCATTGACTATCTTTGGCAGTGGAGACGAATTTCCTGATTACGTTAAAGAACTATATAGTCTTGCAGCAGGAAAAGGAAATATTTCTTTTAAGGGGGTATTTCCAAATAATAAAATCTTATCAGTCTTAGATGAATTTGATGTCCTGGTGGTTCCGTCTGTTTGGTTCGAAAACACACCGCTTGTTATTTATTCTGCGCAGGCAGCGAATTGTCCTGTTATTGGGTCAAATTTGCCGGGAATCTCTGCGGTAATAACCCATAATATTAATGGGCTTTTGTTCGAAGCCGGCAATTATAAAGATCTTTATGAAAAAATAAAATCTTTAATAGACGCAGATTTAACAAGGCTAAGTCAGGGTTCAGTAAGACCAAAGACATCATGCCAATATGTTGATGATATCTATGATGTTTGGGAGGCGAGGCATGAATGAATTATGCTTAAGTTTTATAGCAAGCAAATCTGAAAAAAAACTATGCAGAATATAAAAAAATTAGACGCACTTACTTCTCTAAGGTTCTTTGCTGCGGCAATGATCGTTTTAGGGCATGGTCACGGTTTATTTGGTTCACTAGGCATTGCAACAACTTTATCTTTAGCGCAGGGTGTATCTTTCTTTTTTGTTTTGTCAGGATTTATACTCACTTATAATTATCCTAAATTAAAAACCTTCGCGGAAGTAAAAGGATTCTATGTTGCACGCTTCGCAAGAATCCTGCCATCACATCTTTTTGCGATGCTCTTACTTGTAATATTCACGGGTGGTATTAACCAAGGGGGGCTACAGGGAGCGGCCATTGCGTTCACCGCTTTCCTGCATACTTTCTTGCTTCAGTCACTGGTGCCATTGAAAGATGTATTTCTTACCTTTAACGGCGTCTCCTGGAGTATCTCCACGGAGATGTTTTTCTATATTGCGTTTCCATTATTAATAACAAGCCTGATACCTGGTAAATGGCTTAAATTAATCATTTTAAGTATTGCTGTTATTATGCACCTGTGTTTCGGTGTGTTATGGAACGTTTCTGCGGATGAAGGTAATAGCCAGTTTAGCTTAATGGGGCTGCTTTATATAAATCCATGGGTAAGAATTTTTGAGTTCTACATTGGAGTTCTTGTCTGTAATGTATATATGAAGACACGCGATCATTCATGGAATACCTCGCGCTCTAGTGCTGTTTTTTCCATTGCGGAAATTATGGCGATAATAATTGCAGTTTTCACAATGTGGCTTTCGCCAAGATTTACTGGTTTCGTAGGAATTGGTGAGCAGACCGGGGTAGTGCTCAGCTATTATCTATCAAAAGCCGGATCTGTTTTTTCCTTTGCATTCCTTATTCTGATCTTTGCTTATGGTAATGGAATAATTAATAAGATATTGTCTGCTAAATTTTTTGTTCTGCTGGGTGAAATTAGTTTTTCTCTTTACCTGGTCCATATGAGCGTTCTTGTCTGGTTCCAGAAAAATTTATCTGTTTTTAATGGTCTTTCTGTAACTGAACAAGTGTTAATTTTTTGGTCTATATCACTGCTAACTGCATGGT
Source organism: Enterobacter quasiroggenkampii (assembly GCF_043972695.1). Classification (NCBI taxonomy): domain Bacteria; kingdom Pseudomonadati; phylum Pseudomonadota; class Gammaproteobacteria; order Enterobacterales; family Enterobacteriaceae; genus Enterobacter; species Enterobacter quasiroggenkampii. Next base: position 3,639,812 of record NZ_CP143745.1, on the reverse strand, counting down.
TTTTACACCGTTTAATTGAACTGCCTTGCAGGAGAATCATTATTGAATGGTATAAGAATAGAACATTTTCAAAACAGATATTTGATAAGTCATTGTTTATTAACTATTTAGCAGTAATTGTGATGTTGGCTTGCATCAAAGTTTTTGCCCCTTATTAACCTATAAAATGACTTTTACAGCATAAAAGAGCATGCACTTGCTATGCCACGCTGGGTTTTATGAGTTAACATCTCAGATTATTAACCCCGATAGCACCTAAGCTATCGGGTGCTCACACCTGACAGGAGTATGTAATGTCCAAGCAACAAATCGGCGTTGTCGGTATGGCAGTTATGGGGCGCAACCTGGCGCTTAACATTGAAAGCCGTGGCTATACCGTTTCCGTATTTAACCGCTCCCGTGAAAAAACTGAAGAAGTGATTGCCGAGAACCCAGGCAAGAAACTGGTCCCTTTCTATACGGTTAAAGAATTCGTTGAGTCTCTGGAAACCCCTCGTCGTATCCTGTTAATGGTGAAAGCAGGTGCAGGTACCGATGCTGCTATCGACTCCCTGAAGCCTTACCTCGAAAAAGGCGACATCATCATTGATGGCGGTAATACCTTCTTCCAGGACACCATTCGCCGCAATCGTGAACTGTCTGCAGAAGGCTTCAACTTTATCGGCACCGGCGTGTCCGGTGGTGAAGAGGGGGCTCTTAAAGGTCCTTCCATCATGCCGGGCGGACAGAAAGAAGCTTACGAGCTGGTTGCGCCTATTCTGACCAAAATTGCTGCGGTTGCTGAAGATGGCGAGCCGTGTGTGACTTATATCGGTCCTGACGGTGCCGGTCACTATGTGAAAATGGTGCACAACGGCATCGAATACGGCGATATGCAGCTGATTGCGGAAGCATACTCCCTGCTGAAAGGCGGCCTGAACCTCTCCAATGAAGAGCTGGCTGAAACCTTCACCGAGTGGAACAAAGGCGAGCTGAACAGCTACCTGATCGACATCACCAAAGATATCTTCACGAAGAAAGATGAAGAGGGTAAATACCTGGTTGATGTGATTCTGGATGAAGCAGCGAACAAAGGCACCGGTAAATGGACCAGCCAGAGCTCTCTGGATCTGGGTGAACCACTGTCTCTGATCACCGAATCTGTCTTTGCGCGTTACATCTCTTCTCTGAAAGAGCAGCGCGTGGCGGCATCTAAAGTGCTGTCTGGCCCGCAGGCTAAACCAGCAGGTGATAAAGCGGAGTTCGTTGAGAAAGTGCGTCGTGCACTGTACCTGGGGAAAATCGTTTCTTACGCGCAAGGCTTCTCTCAGCTGCGTGCGGCATCAGACGAGAACAACTGGGATCTGAACTACGGTGAGATCGCGAAGATTTTCCGTGCGGGCTGCATCATTCGTGCGCAGTTCCTGCAGAAAATCACCGATGCCTATGCTGAAAACGCCGGTATCGCCAACCTGCTTCTGGCACCGTACTTCAAGAAAATCGCTGACGAATACCAGCAGGCGCTGCGTGACGTGGTAGCCTACGCGGTGCAGAACGGTATCCCGGTTCCGACCTTCTCTGCTGCAGTAGCCTACTACGACAGCTATCGTGCTGCGGTACTGCCGGCTAACCTCATTCAGGCTCAGCGTGATTATTTCGGTGCGCATACCTATAAGCGTACAGATAAAGAAGGTGTGTTCCACACGGAATGGCTGGACTAATCTGATTTAGCCTCAGGTTGTTATATAAACCCGGAGATATTCTCCGGGTTTTTTTTCACCAAAATCACAACCACATATTCGAAGTAGTCTGAATGTTGTACCTGGACGGGCTATTCCTGAGGCTTCGCCTTGACACTCCCACAAGGCAGGAGGTAAAAAGCCCTACAGTTATTGATTATCGTGATGGCCCTGCGGTCATCTCTACAGCTCACTTACAGAAGTTATTCGCGAATGAAAATAACAATTTCCGGTACAGGTTATGTAGGTCTCTCCAACGGTATCTTGATTGCTCAGAACCACGAAGTGGTTGCGCTGGATATCGTGCAGGCTAAAGTGGACATGCTTAACAAGAAGCAGTCCCCGATTGTAGATAAAGAGATTGAAGAGTATCTGGCAACGAAGCCGCTAAACTTCCGCGCAACCACTGACAAGCAGGATGCTTACCGTGGGGCGGACTATGTGATTATCGCCACACCGACCGACTATGATCCTAAAACCAACTACTTCAACACCTCGAGCGTTGAGTCGGTGATCCGCGATGTTACGGAAATCAACCCGAACGCGGTGATGATCATTAAATCCACCATCCCGGTTGGTTTTACCCAGTCCGTTAAAGAAAAGTACGGCATTGATAATGTCATCTTCTCCCCGGAATTTCTCCGTGAAGGGCGTGCGCTGTACGACAACCTGAACCCATCACGCATCGTTATTGGCGAGCGTTCAGAGCGCGCCGAGCGATTTGCCGCGCTGCTGCAGGAAGGGGCGACCAAAAAAGATATTCCAACGCTGTTCACCGATTCGACCGAAGCGGAAGCCATCAAGCTTTTTGCTAACACGTATCTTGCCATGCGTGTGGCATATTTTAACGAGCTGGACAGCTATGCAGAGAGCCTGGGGTTGAATAGCCGTCAAATTATCGAAGGCGTTTGTCTGGATCCACGTATCGGCAATCATTATAACAACCCGTCGTTTGGCTATGGCGGTTACTGCCTGCCGAAAGATACTAAGCAGCTGCTGGCTAACTATCAGTCTGTTCCTAACAACATCATCTCGGCGATTGTTGATGCCAACCGGACCCGCAAAGATTTTGTTGCTGACTCAATACTTTCCCGTCAGCCGAAAGTTGTAGGCGTCTATCGCCTGATTATGAAAAGTGGCTCCGATAATTTCCGTGCATCTTCCATCCAGGGCATCATGAAGCGCATTAAGGCCAAGGGTGTACAGGTCATTATTTATGAACCGGTAATGAAGGAAGATGAGTTCTTCCATTCCCGCGTGGTGCGTGATCTGGATGCATTCAAGAAAGAGGCGGACGTGATCATCTCTAACCGCATGGCGGAAGAGCTGGCGGACGTTGCGGATAAAGTGTATACCCGCGATCTGTTCGGCAGCGACTGATTACTGCCCGTAACGCATAAAAAACCCGGCGCATTCGCCGGGTTTTGTTTTTTTAGACCTTGTAGAAATTGCGATACCAGTCCACAAAATTCTTCACGCCTTCCTTCACCGACGTTTTCGGCTTAAACCCAATCACGTCATAGAGCGCCGTGGTATCCGCGCTTGTTTCGAGCACGTCACCTGGCTGAACAGGCATCATATTTTTATCCGCTTCTTTGCCTAACGCTTCTTCCAGCGCGGTGATGTAATCCATCAGTTCTACTGGCGCACTGTTGCCAATGTTGTAAATACGGTACGGCGCAGAGCTGGACGCCGGGGACCCTGTTTCAACGGTCCAGTTCGCATCGGCCTGAGGGATAACATCCTGCAGACGAATAATCGCTTCAACAATATCATCGATATAGGTGAAGTCGCGCTTCATCTTGCCATAGTTGTAAACATCAATACTTTTGCCTTCAATCATGGCCTTAGTAAATTTAAACAGCGCCATGTCCGGACGGCCCCATGGCCCATACACAGTGAAAAAGCGCAGGCCGGTCGTCGGCAGATTGTAAAGATGAGAGTAGGTATGCGATATCAGTTCGTTGGATTTTTTCGTCGCGGCATACAAGGAAACCGGGTGATCAACCGAGTCATCGGTGGAGAACGGCATCTTTCGGTTCAGGCCGTAAACAGAGCTGGAAGAAGCATACAGTAAATGCTGCACCTTGTTGTGTCGGCAGCCTTCCAGTACGTTGAGATGGCCGATAAGGTTTGATTGCGCGTAAGCGTGCGGATTTTCCAGAGAGTAACGTACGCCAGCCTGCGCGGCGAGGTGGATCACGCGGTCAAACTTCTCAGCGGCAAACAACGAGGCCATCCCTTCGCGATCGGCCAGATCCAGCTTATGGAAAGTGAAATTGTCGGACGTAAGTAGATCCAGTCGCGCTTGCTTCAGATTGACATCGTAATAGTCATTAAGGTTATCAATTCCTACAACCTGATGTCCTGCCTGCAGCAGGCGCTCGCTGACGTGGAAACCGATAAAGCCGGCAGCGCCGGTGACCAGAAATTTCATCTTCAACCTCAATGTTAAATGAGTAACTCTTAACGCATAAAATCGTGCGTTTACACTATCGGCTGATGATACCCGCTCACGGAAGGAATGATAACTGCTTTATTACAGGAAAAGGGGAGCGAGCGCTCCCCCGGTAGGATGTTTATTTATGCCTTTTACGTAAATTCTCAATCACCGCCGTCAAATCCAGCGCCTGATCCTGCAGGAGCACCAGCAGGTGATACACCAAATCAGAGGCTTCATTCGTCAGCTCCTCGCGGTCATGCACGGTCGCGGCCAGCGCAGTCTCAACGCCTTCTTCACCCACCTTCTGCGCAATTCGCTTGGTGCCGCTGGCGTACAGCTTCGCGGTATAAGAACTCTCAGGATCTGCCGTTTTACGCTCTGCCAGCAGCTGCTCCAGTTGATACAGGAACAGCCACTGATGACTCGCCTCGCCGAAGCAGCTGCTGGTGCCCTTATGGCAGGTCGGGCCGATTGGGTTTGCCAGCACCAGCAGGGTATCGTTATCGCAGTCAGGTGTTATGCTGACCACGTTCAGGAAATGACCCGAGGTTTCCCCTTTGGTCCACAGACGCTGTTTCGTGCGGGAGTAAAACGTCACTTTGCCGCTTTCGATCGTTTTCGCCAGCGCGTCCTGGTTCATATAGCCCAGCATCAGCACTTCGCCTGAAACGGCATGCTGGACAACCACCGGCAGTAATCCATCCGTTTTTTCCCAGTCCAGCTGCGCCTGTTGTTGCTCTGTTAACATACCCTGATCTCCACGCCCTGGTCGGCCAGGTACGTTTTTAACTCACCAATATTAATAATCTGTTTGTGGAACACGGAAGCGGCCAGCGCGCCGTCCACGTTCGCATCGCGGAAGGCTTCGAGGAAATGTTCCATGGTGCCCGCGCCGCCGGAGGCAATCAGCGGAACGTGGCAGACTGCACGGACTTTTTTCAGCTGCTCAAGGTCATACCCGTTACGCACGCCATCCTGGTTCATCATGTTGAGGACAATCTCTCCCGCGCCACGCTTTTGCACTTCCTGCACCCAGTCGAGCGTTTCCCAATGCGTTACGCGCGTGCGGCTTTCGTCACCCGTATATTGATTGACGTGGTACTTGCCCGTTGCGGCGTCATACCAGGTGTCGATCCCAACCACAATACACTGCACGCCAAAACGATCGGCGAGGCGAGTAATCAACTCCGGGTCGGCCAGGGCAGGGGAGTTGATGGAAATCTTGTCGGCACCAAACGAGAGAATTTGGGCCGCATCGTCAGCGGATTTAATCCCGCCCGCCACGCAGAACGGAATATCGATCACTTCCGCCACGCGCGCCACCCAGCTTTTGTCCACCACGCGGCCATCGCTGGACGCGGTAATATCGTAGAACACCAGCTCGTCTGCGCCTTCATCAGCATAGCGTTTTGCCAGCGGAACGATGTCGCCAATGATCTCGTGGTTGCGGAACTGCACGCCTTTCACGACCTGGCCGTCACGTACGTCCAGGCAAGGGATTATCCGTTTTGCCAGCATTGAATCGCCTCCGTCACCGTAAATTTACCTTCCAGCAGGGCTCGGCCCACAATCACGCCCTGTACGCCCGTTCCGCGCAGCGCGGCAATATCGTTTAAATCACCAATTCCGCCCGAAGACTGGAACGCCACCTGCGGATAACGCGCGCAGATCTCTTCATACAGCGAGACGTTGGAGCCCGCCAGCGTGCCGTCACGGGAGATATCCGTGCACAGCACGTGCTTCAGGCCAACGGGGAGATACATCTCGACCAGCGCCTCCAGCGTCACGCCGGAGTTTTCCTGCCAGCCGCTGACCGCCACCTGCTTATTACCTTGTTCATCAATGCGCACGTCCAGCGCCAGTACCAGCGCGTCGGCGCCAAAGCGGCGGAACCAGCCTTTTACGATCTCAGGCTCTTTCACCGCGGTTGAACCGACCACCACGCGCGCTACGCCCGCGTCCAGTAGTGCCGCAACGTCATCTTCTGTACGTACGCCGCCGCCCACCTGTACCGGCACATCAACACCGGCAACCAGATTTTTCAGCAGAGGGATCTGGCGTTTTGCCGGGTCTTTCGCACCTGTTAAATCGACCAGATGCAGCACCTGAGCCCCCTGGGCGGCATAATCCTGCAGACGCGGCAGCGGATCGTTTCCGTAGTCTCGCTGCTGCCCGTAATCGCCCTGATGAAGACGGACAACCGTGCCGTCAATTAAATCTAACGCGGGAATAATCATCACATCTCCAGGAAGTTTTTCAGCAGCTGCGCGCCCGCGGCGCCAGAGCGCTCCGGGTGAAACTGTACGCCGAAGAAATTGTCTTTCTGCACGGCTGCGGTAAACGCCTCGCCGTAAGTGCACTGGGCGATCGTATTCGCGTTCACCGGCATGGCGTAGCTGTGTACGAAGTAAAAATACGCGCCGTCTTCAATGCCGCGAAAAAGCCTGTCGCCCGCTTTGGCGTACACGCGGTTCCAGCCCATATGCGGCAGAGGCAGACCGTGGTCGGTCATCTTCGGCACGTCTTCGTCGATAATGCCCAGCAGGTCAACGCCGTTATTCTCTTCGCTGCGGCGGCCTAGAATCTGCATGCCCAGGCAAATCCCCAGCACCGGCTGGGTACAAGCCTTGATCAGATCGACCAGCTCGCGCGCGTGGATCTGATCCATCGCCGCCTGCGCAGTGCCCACGCCCGGCAGGAATAACTTATCGGCACGCAGCACCACGTCCGGGTCACGGCTGACCACCGGCTCGTAGCCGTGGCGCGCAATCGCCGACTTTACGGAGTTCAGGTTGGCGCATCCGGTATCCAGAATCACCACGTTCATTACAGGACTCCTTTTGATGAGGGCAGGGCGTCACCTTCCACGCGGATTGCCTGGCGCAGCGTACGGCCGAAGGCCTTGAAGAGACTCTCTACGCGGTGGTGGTCGTTCTTGCCTTTGGTCTTCAGGTGCAGCGTCAGGCCCATGGTGTAGGACAATGAACGGAAGAAGTGCTCCACCATTTCGGTGCTCAGATCGCCCACGCGCTGGTAATTGAAGTCTGCTTTATATTCCAGGTGCGGGCGACCGGAGATATCCATCGCACAGCGCGCCAGACACTCGTCCATCGGCAGGACAAAGCCAAAACGGTTGATGCCGCGTTTATCACCGAGCGCCAGCTTGAGGGCTTCACCCAGCGCGAGGCCGGTATCTTCCACGGTGTGGTGATCGTCAATATAAAGATCGCCTTTTACCGTGATCTCCATGCGGAAACCGCCGTGGGTGGCAATCTGGTCCAGCATGTGATCGAAGAAACCCACGCCGGTGTGGATCTTGCTGCCGCCTTCGCGATCCAGCCAGACCTTCACATCAATCTGCGTCTCTTTGGTGTTACGTTCAACGTGCGAGTAGCGGTCACGTTTTGTCAGCTGTTCGCCAATCATCGCCCAGCTAAGGTTGTTGCGGTCGTAGCGAAGCCCCGCGATGCCCATGTTTTCCGCGAGCGTAATATCAGTGATGCGATCGCCGATGACATAGCTGTTAGCCTTATCCAGCACATCCTCTGCCAGATAGCGCTCGACCAGCTTCACCTTTGGCTTACGGCAGTCGCACTCGTCGGCTGGCATGTGCGGGCAAATCAGCACTTCATCAAACACCACGCCCTGAGAGGTCAGCACCTGCATCATTAAATTATGCGGGCCGTCAAAGTCTGCCTGCGGGAAGCTGTCGGTACCCAGACCGTCCTGGTTGGTGATCATCACCAGCTTGTATCCGGCTTTTTGCAGCTTGAGCAGCACCGGGATCACGTCAGGTTCAAACGCCAGCTTGTCGAATCGGTCGACCTGAAAATCAGCTGGTGGCTCCGAAATAAGGGTGCCGTCACGATCGATGAAAAGGATCTTCTGGGTCATACTTTCTCCGCTTTCAGGGCGTCAATGACGCGCTGGCTCTCTGCGCGGGTGCCGACGGTAATGCGCAGGCATCCGCTCAGAGAAGGTTGTTTATTCTGGTCTCGTAAGATAATGCCCTGATCCCACAAAGATTTAAATACGGCGCTGGAGGCGGTAAAGCGCACCAGGATGTAGTTGGTTTCCGAGTCGAATACCTGCTCCACGCACGGGATATCCTTCAGGGCGGTCACCAGGTACTGACGTTCCTCCAGGATTTGCGCCACGCGCTCGCGCATCGCGTTAATCCCCTGAGACGTCAGCGCCTGTGCTGCAATATCGGCAACCGGCGTCGAGAGGGGGTACGGAGCGATCACCTTCAGCAGCAGGTCGATGACCTCTTTATTCGCCAGGGTGAATCCGCAGCGCAGACCCGCGAGGGCGAAAGCCTTCGACAGCGTACGCAGCACGACCAGGTGCGGATATTCTTCAAGCCAGCCAGCCAGCGTCGCCTGCGGGCAGAACTCAATATAGGCTTCGTCGGCCACCACCAGCGCTTTTCCGCGCGTCATCTCCAGCAGGGTTCGGATATCCTGTGGGTTAATAATCTGCCCGGTCGGGTTGTTCGGGCTACAGACAAAGACGACTTTTACGCCGTCAAGATTGTCGGCAATGCCCTGCAGATCCAGCTGCCAGTTCTCCAGGGAGAGCACGTTGCGGCACGCCACCCCAAAGGTTTCCGCGCTGACGCTATACATGCCGTAGGTCGGCTGGCAGTACATGACGGCGTCTTTGCCCGGCTCGCAGAACGCGCGGATCAGCAGCTCAATGCCCTCATCCGCGCCGCGGCTGACCAGCACCTGCTCTGGCTTCACGCCCGCGTACTGGGCGTAGTTTTCGATTACCGCCTTCGGCTGACACTCCGGATAACGGTTCAGCGTTTGCTGCGACAGCTCAAACTGCACCGCCGTTGGATATTCGTTGGCGTTCAGCCAGACATCCCCTTTACCGCCCAGACGACGCGCAGACTGATAGGGCGTCAGGCGACGGACATTTTCGCGGGCTAATTCTTCAATGTTCATGCTTGCTCCTTCAGGGCTGCAACGCGCAGCGTAACGGCATTTTTGTGAGCGGTCAGGCGCTCGGCGGCGGCCAGGGTTTCAATGGTGGACGCCAGTGAGGCAAACCCTTCGCGGGAGAGTTCCTGCACGGTCATGCGTTTCTGGAAATCCGCCAGTCCCAGGCTGGAACAGGTTGAGGTATAGCCATACGTTGGCAGCACGTGGTTGGTGCCGGAGGCGTAATCGCCTGCGGACTCCGGGGACCAGTCGCCGAGGAACACCGAGCCCGCGCTGGTAATGCTGTCGACCAGATCGCGCGCGTTGCGGGTCTGAATAATCAGGTGCTCCGGGCCGTACTGGTTAGAAATGGCAATGCACTGCTCAAGATCGCGTGCCACAATCAGGCGGCTGGCCGCTAACGCCTGGCGTGCCGTGTCGGCGCGGGGCAGGTCGGCAAGCTGACGCTCCACGGCTTCGCCCACGCGTTTCGCCATATCGGCATCCGGTGTCAGCAGGATGACCTGCGAATCCGGGCCGTGTTCCGCCTGGGAAAGCAGGTCAGACGCCACGAAATCCGGCGTGGCGCCGCTGTCGGCAATCACCAGCACTTCAGACGGGCCGGCAGGCATATCGATGGCCGCGCCGTCCAGACGCTGGCTGACCTGACGCTTAGCCTCGGTCACATACGCATTGCCCGGGCCAAAGATTTTGTCGACCTTGGGAATGGATTCCGTGCCGAACGCCAGGGCCGAAATCGCCTGCGCGCCGCCCACTTTATAGACCGCCTGCACGCCGCACAGCTTCGCCGCATACAGAATCTCGTCGGCAATCGGTGGCGGTGAGCACAGTACCACTTTCTGACACCCGGCAATGCGCGCGGGAGTCGCCAGCATCAGTACGGTGGAGAAAAGCGGGGCAGAGCCGCCAGGAATATAGAGGCCGACCGACGCAACCGGGCGGGTCACCTGCTGGCAACGCACGCCGGGCAGGGTTTCCACATCTACGGTCTGCAGCTTTTGCGCGGTGTGGAAAGTATCAATGTTTTTCACCGCAACGGCCATCGCCTGCTTGATGTCATCTCCCAGACGATTGCTGGCATCAGTCATTTCCTGCTCGGTAACCTGTAATGCGCCAACTTCCGTCTTATCAAACTTTGCACTGTATTCACGCAGCGCGTCATCGCCGCGGGCTTTGACGTTATCCAGGATCTCCGCCACGGTGCGCGAGATGCTTTCAGAGGCGGAAATCGCCGGGCGCATCAGCAGCTCGCGCTGCTGTGCGTCGCTACAGGTATTCCAGTCGATGATTGTGTTAAAGCTCATGGCCATTACTCCATCATCTTCTCAATCGGCAGCACCAGGATGGAGCTTGCGCCCAGCGCCTTCAGTTTTTCCATGGTTTCCCAGAACAGGGTTTCGCTGCTCACCATGTGCATCGCCACGCGCTGCTGATCGCCCGCCAGCGGCAGGATGGTTGGGCGCTCGGCGCCCGGCAGCAGGGCAATGACTTCATCCAGACGCTCGGTTGGGGCGTGCATCATGATGTATTTGGATTCACGCGCCTGAATGACGCCCTGAATACGGGTCAGCAGTTTGTCGATCAGCTGCTGCTTAGCGTCGGCCATCTCGCCGTCACGCTGAATCAGGCACGCTTTGGAGCGGTAGATCACCTCCACTTCGCGCAGACCGTTCGCTTCCAGCGTCGCGCCGGTAGAGACCAGGTCACAGATGGCGTCCGCGAGACCCGCACGCGGCGCCACTTCAACAGAACCGTTCAGCAGACAGGATTTAAACTGCACGCCTTTCTGATCCAGATAGCGCTTTAACAGGTGAGGGTAGGAGGTGGCGATACGTTTGCCGTTCAGCGCGGCCGGGCCGTCCCACGCTTCATCAACCGGCGTTGCCAGCGACAGGCGGCAGCCGCCGAAGTCCAGACGACGCAGGGTGAAGTAACGTGGATCTTCGCCCTGCGCGCGGCGGGTCAGCAGCTCTTCTTCCAGTACGTTTTCGCCGATGATGCCGAGGTCAACGACGCCATCCATGACAAGGCCGGGAATATCGTCATCACGCACGCGCAGAATGTCGATGGGCATGTTTTCAGCCAGAGCAATCAGGCGCTGGGTGTGCAGGTTAATTTTAATCCCGCAGCGGGCCAGCAGTTCGCGTGAATCGTCACTCAAACGGCCTGATTTTTGAATAGCTATGCGTAAACGTGAGTTATCTAACATTCTTTATTCCTCGTTAACCTGTTTTAACCTGTCTGAACCCGGTCCAAAAAAAAGCCCCCGGAAGAAGATCTTCCGGGGGCTTTTTCATGCGTTCATGCACCACTGGAAGATCCAAACGTCTTCCAGCACACATCGCCTGAAAGACTAGTCAGGATGATGGTGATGATGGTGGTGTTTAAATTGAACGCGTGTCATATAAATTCTCGATGAATGCTTATTCATTTGATGTCTTTTAACCTAAACCAGTTGTGCGACATATTGCAAGGGCTTTTTTTGATCATTAATTCATTTCATATTGATGCTATGAATTGTGTGTTCTGCCGGGCTGGCGTAGCCTTATGAAAGACGAGTAAGAGTCAGGAGAATTCGCATGAAAAAGGTCGCGATTGTCGGTTTAGGATGGCTGGGAATGCCGCTGGCGATGTCATTAGCCGCGAAAGGCTGGCAGGTGACCGGGAGTAAGACCACCCGAGATGGGGTCGAAGCGGCGCGCATGTGCGGTATTGATGGCGTTGAACTGCGTCTGGAGCCGGAACTGGTGTGTGATGCGGACGATCTGGACACCCTGATGAACGTCGATGCGCTGGTGATTACGCTACCCGCGCGGCGCAGCGGCCCGGGCGAATCATTTTACCTGCAGGCGATGCAGGAGATTGTCGACAGCGCGCTGGCGCATCATGTTCCGCGCATTATTTTTACCAGCTCGACGTCGGTCTATGGTGAGGTTGAGGGCGTAGTAAAAGAGACTTCCGAGCGCCGTCCCGTTACGGCGAGCGGTCAGGTTCTGAAAGAGCTGGAAGACTGGCTGCATCATCTTCCCGGCACCCAGGTTGATATCGTACGTCTGGCGGGGCTGGTAGGCCCGGGTCGTCATCCGGGACGCTTTTTTGCCGGGAAGTCGGCGCCAGATGGCCAACATGTTGTCAATCTTGTGCATCTTGATGATGTGGTTGGCGCGATTGAGCTACTCTTACAGGCTCCGAAAGGCGGACACATCTATAATATATGTGCACCGTCTCATCCGGCGCGCAGCACGTTTTACCCGCTGATGGCACGTCAGCTGGGCCTGGCTCCGCCGGTCTTTGGTGAGGCAAAGGATGGCAGTAAAGGCAAAATTGTTGATGGCAATCGCATTTGTCATGAGCTGGGGTTTGAGTATCAGTATCCCGATCCGCTGGTGATGCCCATGGAATAAATCCCGCAGCGGAGACCGTCGCACACCGAAAGGGGGCGAGCATGAAACCGCTGCTGGATGTTCTTATTATTCTGGATGCACTGGAAAAAGAGGGGAGCTTTGCCGCTGCGTCGGCAAAACTCTACAAAACCCCTTCGGCCCTGAGCTATACCGTCCAAAAACTGGAAAGCGACCTCAATATCCAGATCCTCGATCGCTCCGGGCATCGCGCCCGTTTTACCCGCACCGGACAGATGCTGCTGGAAAAAGGCCGTGAAGTCCTCCATACCGTTCGTGAACTCGAAAAACAGGCCGTCAAACTTCACCAGGGATGGGAAAACGAGCTGGTGATTGGCGTGGATGACACTTTCCCGTTTTCTCTCCTGACGCCGCTGATTGAGGCCTTCTATCAACACCACAGCGTGACGCGGCTGATCTTTATCAACGGCGTGCTGGGGGGCTCCTGGGATGCCCTAACCCAGGGCAGGGCGGATATTTTTGTCGGTGCACTCCACGAGCCTCCCCAGTTGAGTGAGTTTGGCTTTGCGCGTCTGGGCGTGCTGGAGCAGGTGTTTGCCGTAGCGCCCCATCATCCGCTGGCTCAGGAAACTGAGCCGCTTAACCGCCGCGTGATTAAAGGCTACCGCGCGATTGTGGTGGGGGACAGCTCTCGCCCGGAATGTGCGGTTTCCTCGCAGTTGCTCGACGAGCAGGAGGCCATCACCGTTTTCGATTTTAAAACCAAGCTGGAGCTGCAAATCAGCGGTCTGGGCTGCGGTTATTTGCCCCGCTATCTGGCACAGCGGTACATTGACAGCGGTGCGCTTGTTGAAAAACAGGTACTTGCTCAAAACAGCCATGAATCGGTATGGGTGGGCTGGAATGAACAGACCGCCGGGCTCGCCAGCGCCTGGTGGCGGGACGAAATTTTAGCAAATAGTGCTATCGCTGCTGTATATGCTCAGGGCACTGCCGAGAAATCAGCCAGTTAGAAAAAAGAAAATTACCCGCTGCGTTGCAAAGTATTGCCTTTTGTATCCGATGTGGGGCAAAATGCGGCCGCTGCAACCAAATGAATAATCGACGATATAAAAGGCGTCGGTTATTTTTTTTTGCATGTACGAAACGAAACTAAAAACCAAGAGGCCGGGCTTCGTACCGGATAGATATTTACTAAAATCCGACAGTTGTTGTCGCTGAGGAAGAAAGAAATGGGGCAATTTTTCGCTTACGTGGCGGTTATCACCGTAAAGGAGATTAACTATGTCGCATAACGCAACTCCAAACACCTCTCGCGTGGAATTACGTAAAACGCTTACGTTGATTCCGGTTGTTATGATGGGCCTGGCCTATATGCAACCGATGACGCTGTTCGATACATTCGGTATCGTATCGGGCCTCACCGACGGTCATGTGCCGACGGCTTATGGCTTCGCGCTGATTGCGATCCTCTTTACCGCGCTGAGCTACGGTAAACTGGTGCGTCGCTATCCGTCTGCGGGTTCCGCCTACACCTATGCCCAGAAATCCATCAGCCCGACGGTTGGCTTTATGGTGGGCTGGTCTTCGCTGCTCGACTATCTGTTCGCGCCGATGATCAACATTCTGCTGGCAAAAATCTATTTTGAAGCGCTGGTGCCATCGATTCCCTCGTGGATGTTCGTCGTGGCGCTGGTGGCCTTTATGACGGCCTTTAACCTGCGCAGCATCAAGTCCGTTGCCAACTTTAACTCTGTTATCGTTGTGCTTCAGGTTGTGCTGATTGCGGTGATTCTTGGCATGGTTATTTACGGCGTATTCCACGGCGAAGGTGCGGGCACCCTGGCGAGCAGCAAACCGTTCTGGTCTGGTGATGCGCATGTGATCCCGATGATTACCGGGGCAACCATTCTGTGCTTCTCCTTTACCGGTTTTGACGGGATCAGCAACCTGTCTGAAGAAACGAAAGATGCAGAGCGCGTGATCCCGCGTGCCATCTTCCTGACGGCGCTGATTGGCGGTCTGATCTTTATTTTCTCGACCTATTTCCTGCAGCTGTACTTCCCGGATATCTCTCGCTTCAAGGATCCGGATGCGTCTCAGCCGGAAATTATGCTGTATGTGGCGGGTAAAGCGTTCCAGGTCGGCGCGCTGATCTTCTCCACCATCACCGTACTGGCGTCCGGTATGGCCGCGCATGCAGGCGTTGCGCGTCTGATGTACGTAATGGGCCGCGATGGCGTATTCCCGAAAAGCTTCTTCGGCTACGTGCATCCAACATGGCGTACCCCGGCGATGAACATTATCCTGGTCGGTGCGATCGCGCTTCTGGCGATTAACTTTGACCTGGTGATGGCAACGGCGTTGATTAACTTCGGTGCGCTGGTGGCGTTCACCTTTGTTAACCTGTCGGTTATCTCTCAGTTCTGGATCCGTGAAAAGCGTAACAAGACGCTGAAAGATCACTTCCAGTATCTGTTCCTGCCGATGTGTGGTGCCCTGACCGTGGGCGCGCTGTGGGTTAACCTGGAAGAGAGCTCGATGGTGCTTGGCCTGATTTGGGCGGGTATCGGCCTGGTTTACCTGGCCTGCGTCACGAAGAGTTTCCGTAACCCGGTTCCTCAGTACGAAGACGTCGCGTAAGACTGTGTCGGGTGGCGGCTACGCCTTACCCGACCTACATACCCCGTAGGCCCGCGTAAGCGCAGCGCCACCGGGCAAAAAAAAGCCGGAGACATCGCCTCCGGCTTTTTTATACCCATCGATCAAACTATCTCTTGCGCGTACTGGTACAGGGATTTCAGCAGTGCCTGTTTCTCAGCATTCCCTTCATACTGGCCATAAAGCATTTCCAGCTCCTGGGCGTAGCTGTGCAGATATTCTGGCGTAAACACGTTACGACGGTGCTGCAGCCAGCGTTCCTGCTCTGCTTCATCCAGGGTTCCCGGGTAATTACGCGCGCGGTAATTAAACATCAGCTTTTCGATACGGCTATCAGCGAAGGTGATATCCAGCGCCGGTAAGTTGCGTGGCTCGGTTTGCAGAACGATATTCATGGCCGCGCGATCGGCATCGCTGAAGAAACCATTATAGAGCTGGGCGTCCACGTTTTCAGACGGCACGAACGGCTCGGCTTCGGCAAAAATGGCCACGACTTTCTCGCGCACCTGCGGATTTTCACGCAGCACTTTGAGATTATCGAGGCAGTGCTGGCGGTTAATGCCGAGTCTGTCCGCATCTTCCGGGCGCAGCGTATTCGCCTGCGCCAGTACCGGACATTTATTGATATGCACCAGCTTGACCGGCACAGCAGGCAGATCGCCGAGTTCATTCTTCGGCGTGTACAGCCGTTCACGCAGGGTATCGCTGTCGAGCTCCAGCAGCGGTGAAATATCGCCCGCCAAATCCACCATGATGACCGCATTACGGTTGTCCGGATGCCACGCCAGCGGCGCGACCCAGCTGGTATTGCCGCGCCATGCGCCAAACATGCCGGAAATATGCACCAGGGGTTTCATCTGCGGTACGTCGATAAGGGTCATAAGCTTCTGCTTGCTGCGATGGCTGAGCAGATACTCGAACAGTCGTGGCTGCGCGCTTTTCACCAGCTTCGCCATGGCAATGGTGGCATAGACGTCCGCCATCGCGTCGTGGGCATTGCTGTGCTCAATGCCGTTGGCGCGCGTCAGGTGTTCCAGCCGGAAGCTGGTCAGCCCTTCCTCATTTTCCGGCCAGTGAATGCCCTCAGGACGCAGGGCGTAGCAGGCGCGCATGATGTCGAGCAAATCCCAGCGCGAATTGCGGTTCTGCCAGCTCCAGGCATAGGGATCGTAGAAGTTACGATAAAAGATGTTGCGCGTCACTTCGTCATCGAAGCGGATGTTGTTGTAACCGACCACGCAGGTGTTGGGGACGGTAAACAAGTCGTGGATGCGTCGGGCGAATTCTGCCTCGTTAACGCCTTTTTCCCGCGCTTCCTGAGGGGTGATCCCGGTGACCATCACCGCGCCGGGCTGCGGCAGGTAGTCATCCGCAGGCTTGCAGTAAAAGACCTCGGGCTCGCCAATGATGTTGAATTCGTCGTCGGTACGGATGGCGGCAAACTGCGCCGGTCGGTCCAGCGCCGGGTGCGTGCCAAAGGTTTCGTAATCGTGGAACAAAAAAGTCGGGCGAGCGGCAGAGTCAGACACCAGTAATACCATCCTGTTAAAAAATGACGTCACTATGGTAAACGATCGTGCGGGTCAGACCGAATAAAAAGCACCGCCGCGTCGCAAATTTGCGCGCCAGCTTCAGAGAAAAATCTGCGTTCTGTCACATTTTTTTGCAATTAAGCCAGGTAACGACATCAGAACTCCCGTAAAAAGGTCATCGATTTTTAATGACCTGAGGATATACCGTTGAAACGCCGTCTGTTTATTGCTGTTTCTTTACTCGCTTCGAGTGTCTCATCTGCTTTTGCGGCCGAACCACTGGATTTTTCGCCGCAGCCTCCGGCCATTCAGGCGGGCTCCTGGGTGCTGATGGATTACACGACTGGTCAGATTTTAACGGCGGGCAACGAACATCAACAACGTAATCCGGCGAGCCTGACCAAGCTGATGACGGGCTATGTAGTGGATCGGGCCATTGATAGCCACCGCATTACCCCGGATGACATCGTCACCGTAGGACGTGATGCCTGGGCAAAAGGGAACCCGGTGTTTGACGGTTCATCGCTGATGTTCCTGAAAGAGGGCGATCGCGTCTCCGTGCGCGATCTGAGCCGCGGCCTGATTGTCGATTCTGGCAACGACGCCTGCGTGGCGCTGGCCGATCACGTGGCGGGCGGGCAGCCGCAGTTTGTGAAGATGATGAACGACTACGTGCAGAAGCTGAACCTGCGCGATACGCATTTTGAAACCGTCCATGGGCTGGACGCGCCGGGCCAGCACAGCTCGGCGTATGACCTGGCCGTTCTCTCCCGGGCCATCATCCACGGCGAGCCTGAGTTTTATCATATGTACAGCGAAAAAAGCCTGACCTGGAACGGAATCACCCAGCAAAACCGTAACGGCCTGCTCTGGGATAAGACCATGAACGTGGACGGGTTGAAAACGGGGCATACCTCAGGGGCCGGTTTTAACCTGATTGCGTCTGCCGTAGACGGCCAGCGCCGGTTAATCGCGGTGGTGATGGGGGCGGATAGTCCGAAAGGGCGCGAAGACCAGGCCCGGAAACTGCTGCACTGGGGGCAGCAGAATTTCGATACGGTGCAGATCCTGCATAGCGGTAAAAAAGTGGGGACAGAGCGCATCTGGTACGGCGATAAGGAGCAGGTGAAACTGGGCACCGATCAGGACTTCTGGCTGGCCTTGCCGAAAGCGGAGGTTCCCAACATCAAAGCCAAGTACGTGCTGGATAAAAAAGAGCTGGAAGCGCCGATTGCTGCGCATCAGCGGGTCGGGGAGATTCAGCTCTATGACCGCGACAAGGTGGTAGCCCACTGGCCGCTGGTCACGCTGGAAGCCGTTGATAAAGGCGGCCTGTTCTCTCGTCTGAGCGATTATCTGCATCACACGCTTTAACTGCTGCTGAGTAGACTGGCAGGGTTGCGAGTCTGCTCACATAATAAACACTCCTCGTTTGCTGATAATGATAATCCAGTTTTATAGTGTATAAATATACAGTGATGAGCGGAGGCAGTATGGACTACAGCATTACGCAGCAACAGAAACGTAAGATTGCCGGTTTTCATTTGGTCGGCCCGTGGGAACACACGGTAAAACAGGGCTTTGAACAGCTGGTCATGTGGGTCGACGGGCGTCACATTGAGCCGCTGGAGTGGGTGGCAGTCTATTACGATAACCCGGATGAAGTCCCGGCAGAAAAACTGCGCTGTGATACGGCCGTGACGGTACCGGATGATTTCGTCATCCCGGAAAACAGCGAAGGCGTCATGATGACGGAAATCGCGGCCGGGGATTATGCCGTGGCGACGGCGCGCGTCGAAAACTACGACTTCGCCACGCCGTGGTATCAGTTCTTCAATTCCCTGCTGCAGGACAATAAGTACCAGATGGCGCTCAAACCCTGCTTCGAGCGCTATCTCAATGACGGCAATGCGGACGGCTACTGGGATATCGAAATGTATATCGCCGTCGAGCACAAAACGGTTTAAGCCTGCTAAATGAAGGGTTTTTAAGCCGGGAGCGATCCGCCCGGCTGAAAACACAGTACAATTGTGCTTTGCCGTGTAGCTGGAGAGCGGGTGTGCGTCCCGACAAATCATTAACGCCTTTTGAAATTCGGTTGTACAAACACTACCGCGTGGTGCACGGGTGTCGCATCGCGCTGGCGTTCGTGTTGACGTTTGTCCTGGTGCGTTTGCTGGAGGTTCCGGAAGGAACGTGGCCGCTGATCACGCTGGTGGTGGTGATGGGGCCCATCTCGTTTTGGGGCAACGTCGTCCCGCGCGCTCTGGAGCGTATTGGCGGGACCGTGTTAGGTTCGGCCCTGGGGCTTATTGCCCTGAAGCTGGAGCTCATCTCGTTCCCGGTCATGCTGGCATGGTGCGGTGCCGCCATGTTCCTGTGCGGCTGGCTGGCGTTGGGTAAAAAGCCTTATCAGGCGCTGCTGATCGGTATTACTCTCGCGGTGGTGGTCGGTGCACCCGCCGGGGATATGACCACGGCGCTGTGGCGAAGCGGGGATGTCATCCTGGGTTCACTGCTGGCGATGCTCTTCACCGGTATCTGGCCGCAGCGCGCTTTTCTGCACTGGCGTATTCAGATGGCTAGCTACGTCACCGCGTTTAACCGCGTCTATCAGGCCGGTTTTTCCCCGAATCTGGTTGAGCGCCCGCGCCTGGAAAAGCACCTGCAAACCATTCTTAACGACGTGGTCAAAATGCGCGGCTTGATCACGCCAGCCAGCAAAGAAACCCATATTCAGAAATCAATTTTCGAAGCTATTCAGACGGTGAGCCGCAATCTGGTCTGCATGCTTGAACTGCAAATCAACGCACACTGGGCCACGCGACCCAGCCATCTGTTGATGCTTAACGCGCAGACTCTCAAAGAGACCCAGCAGATGACGCAGCAAACGCTGTTGACCATCGCCCATGCGCTCTACGAAGGTAACCCGCAGCCGATCCTGGCCAACAGCGAGCGTCTGAATGAGATCGTTGCGGAACTGAAGCAGTTAATCAATGAGCGCCAGAGCGATAACGTGGCGGAAACGCCTATTCATGGCTACGTCTGGCTGAGCATGGAACTGGCGCGGCAGCTTGAGCTGTTATCGCACCTGATTTGCCGGGCGCTGCGCAAATAAAAGGCGTATGTGACGCCTGCTGCTTCGATTCAGCAGCAATTGGGGTTATGATAGCTTTAAACGATATACTCATTGTCATTCGCGGCCGCTGTCAGTAAGGTTATTGTTACAACGGTTGCTTTAACGAATCCGAATCTCACATTATCAGGGGTGTAAAAATGGAAACTACCAAGCCTTCGTTCCAGGATGTTCTGGAATTCGTCCGCCTGTTCCGCCGCAAAAACAAACTGCAGCGTGAAATCCAGGACGTTGAGAAGAAGATCCGTGACAACCAGAAACGTGTTCTGCTGCTCGACAACCTGAGCGACTACATCAAGCCAGGCATGAGCGTTGAAGCTATTCAGGGCATCATCGCCAGCATGAAGAGCGACTATGAAGACCGTGTTGATGACTACATCATCAAAAATGCTGAGCTGTCCAAAGAGCGTCGTGACATCTCTAAAAAGCTGAAAGTGATGGGCGAAATCAAAAACGGCGAAGCAAAAAGCGAGTAATCGCAGCGAATAGTGAAAAAGGCTCTCTGGTGACAGAGAGCCTTTTTTTATGGTTCAGAACGCGGCTGTAGCTGGTAAATCCAGGCTTGAACCTGCTTGCCTTCAGAGGTGGTCACCGTGACCTCAACCCGATCGTAGCCGTCTTCAAACTCATCCAGCATTGACCAGTGTGCGGCAAGGCGATCAGAGATAAACAGATAGCCTTCGACGCGGGGGCCATCGGGGTGGAGCACGATCCCCGGGAAGTCCGCCGCAGCGCCCCAGCCGCGTTCGTAAAACGTACCGGAGACGAAACCGGCCAGCCATTCGCCACCAATGTTTTCAAGGATATGCGCATTAGAATGGCCCGGACGCAGCGTGCCGTAGACAAACAGAGCGTTCATTTTCCCTCATCCGCAAAGCAAAAAGCCTGCTTTAAAAGCAGGCTTTTTAAATTTGGCTCCTCTGACTGGACTCGAACCAGTGACATACGGATTAACAGTCCGCCGTTCTACCGACTGAACTACAGAGGAATCGTTGTGGAGGCTTATCTTAGCGGCGAAAAAAGTTTTGTCAAACCTGATCTTAGGGAAAATCGATTGATTGCTGATTCTGTCGTCAGTTTGTTGTAAATCCACACATCTTTTTCCGGAAAATACTTTGCAGGATGAGCATTTCTCCCCCATTATTTGAAATGGAGTTTCAACTTTTCTCGCTAAGGTCCATTTTGAACGTCACTGCCTCCTTACGCCAGGCGATCGCGCGCACGCCATGGTATGCAAAACGTAAAAGCTATCGGGTTCTCTTCTGGCGTGAAATCACCCCTCTTGCCGTGCCTATCTTCCTGGAAAATACCTGTGTTCTGCTGATGGGGGTGCTGAGCACCTTCCTGGTGAGCTGGTTGGGAAAAGAGGCGATGGCGGGGGTTGGTCTGGCGGACAGCTTTAACATGGTGGTGATCTCGTTCTTTGCCGCCATTGACCTCGGGACGACGGTGGTGGTGGCCTTTAGCCTCGGCAAGCTGGATCCCAAACGTGCGCGCGAGGCGGCACGCCAGTCGCTGATGATCATGACTGTGTTTTCGGCCGTTCTGGCGGCGGTGATCCACTATTTCGGCAAAGAGATCATCGATTTTGTCGCCGGGGAGGCCACGAACGAGGTTAAAGACCTGGCGCTGACCTATCTGGAGATGACCGTCATCAGCTATCCGGCGGCGGCCATCGCCCTGATTGGCAGCGGCGCGCTGCGCGGGGCAGGGAACACTAAAATCCCGCTGCTGATCAACGGCGGAATGAATATCCTGAATATTATCATCAGCAGCGTGCTGATCTACGGCGTGTTCTCGTGGGACGGGCTGGGCTTTGTCGGTGCAGGACTGGGACTAACCATTTCACGCTATATCGGTGCAGCGGCGATTATCGGCGTGCTGATGGCGGGGATCACCCCCTCGCTGCGCCTCACGCTGAAGAGCTATTTCCGCCCCTTCAATTTCGCCATTATCTGGGAAGTGATGGGGATCGGCATTCCCGCAAGCATTGAGTCGGTGCTGTTTAACGGCGGGAAATTACTGACGCAGATGTTTGTCGCCGGGATGGGCACCGACGTGATCGCCGGTAACTTCATCGCCTTCTCCATCGCCTCGCTGATTAACCTGCCGGGTAACGCGCTGGGCTCTGCATCGACCATTATTACCGGGAAACGGCTCGGGAAAGGGCAAATCGGCCAGGCGGAGCGACAGCTGCGCCACGTTTTCTGGCTGTCGACCATTGGACTGACCGTGATTGCCTGGGGAACCGCGCCGTTTGCCGGGCTGATGGCCTCGTTCTATACCCATGAAGACGACGTTAAAGAGGTTGTAAAAGTCCTCATCTGGCTCAATGCGGCTTTTATGCCTATCTGGGCGGCCTCATGGGTACTGCCTGCCGGGCTGAAGGGGGCGCGCGACGCCCGCTTTGCGATGTGGGTGTCGATGCTTGGCATGTGGGGATGTCGCGTCGTGGCGGGGTATACGCTTGGGGTAATGCTTGGATGGGGTGTGATCGGCGTCTGGCTGGGGATGTTCATGGACTGGGCCGTGCGGGGCGCGCTGTTCTACTGGCGTATGGTCAGCGGGCGCTGGCTATGGAAATATCCGCGACAAAATGCCTGACAATTGCGCGAAGTGGAGAATAAATCGTCAAACGATCGGAAATATGCATTCTGCCTTTGACATCCCGGGAGCGCATCGATAATATGCGCCCCGTTCACACGATTCCTCTGTAGTTCAGTCGGTAGAACGGCGGACTGTTAATCCGTATGTCACTGGTTCGAGTCCAGTCAGAGGAGCCAAATTTGAAAAGCCTGCTTTTAAAGCAGGCTTTTTGCTTTTCTGCGTCGGGTAAAATTGTCGGGTGGCGGCTTCGCCTTACCCGACCTACAAAAACCTCGAATCGTAGGCCGGGTAAGGCGAAGCCGCCACCCGGCAAAAGCCGCACTATCCGTTCACACGAACCGGCGCCGTCGCCTCTACCAGCCACGAACGCGCATCGCTGTTCACCCGCGGTGACAGCGCCTCGCGTACCTGCTGGTGATACGCATCCAGCCACTGCTTTTCCTGCTCGCTCAGCAAATGCAACTCAACCTGGCTTAAGTCGATCGGGATCAGCGTCAGCGAGGCAAACCTGCAGAACCCCGGGCGGCTCTCCACAATCTCCACCTGGTTTTCAATACGAATACCGTGGCTATCGCCCAGATAGTAGCCCGGCTCGATAGTCATGATATTGCCCGCCACCAGCGGCCACGGGTTGACCTTTTTGGCAATGCGATGCGGGTTTTCGTGGATAAGAAGCTGATGACCCACGCCATGCCCCGTGCCGTGATCGTAATCCAGCCCCATCTCCCACAGCGGGCGACGCGCAAATGCATCCAACTGATGCCCCTGAGTCCCGGAAGGGAACTGCAGGGTAATCAGCGACAGGAAGCCTCTCAGCACGGCGGTGTAGTGCAGGCGCTGCTGCGGGTCGACCTTACCCCATGCCAGCGTGCGCGTGGCGTCGGTGGTGCCATTCACGTACTGACCGCCGGAATCGTTCAGGTAAAAATGGTCATGACCGATGGGCTTGTTGCTGGCCTCGCTCGAATGATAGTGGCACATCGCCGCATTGCTCGAAGAGGCGGAGATGGTCGCAAAACTCTGCTCGATGAACCCGGGCTGCTGTTGACGGAACGCCAGCTGCTGCGCCTGAACTTCCAGCTCGGTGAGCGGATTTCCTGCCGCCTCGCGCAGCAGCACTTCACGGCTCAGCCAGGCCAGGAAGTTGACCCAGGCGGCGCCGTCCTGGTGATGACACGCGCGATAACCGGCCAGCTCAACCGGGTTTTTGGTGGCTTTCATCAGGGTGATGGGGTCGGTCCGCCAGACAATTTCTCCCCGGGGTTCGATGGCAAAGCGCAGGGCGACCGGCGCGGAATCGGCATCAATCATCACCCGTTTTCCTGCAGCAATCTGCTGGCAGCGTTCGACAAAGGCGTCCTGCGGCGCAATGGTAAACGCACTGCGCACGTCTTCCGGCAGGGCGCCGAGCTTGCTGTCGTTAACAAACCACTCAACGTGGCCGTCACGGCGCAGAAGAGCAAAAGAGAGCGGTACCGGGCTGTAAGGAATATCCGCGCCACGGACGTTTAACAGCCAGGCGATATTATCCGGCAGGGTAACGGCGAGATAATCGGCATTGCTTGCAGCCAGCACGGCGGCGACGCGCTGACGTTTATCAGCGCTGCTTTCACCGCTGTATTCAACCGGCATTTCCCGGATAAGCCCCGCCGGTGCGGCAGGGCGGTCAGTCCATAGGGTGTCAAACGGCGAGGCTTTCAGCGGGACCAGTTCGCAAGGCGTGGCAGACAGTTGCTCAAACTCTGAATGGGTCATCAGCATTTGGTCAAAACCGATGCGCGTGCCCGCCTCGACGTTTGCCGTCAGCCAGTCTGCCAGCGGCTCGTTGTGCAGATGGTGGATCTCAACCTCATCCGTATTGACCTGAACGCGGGCCTGCACCTGATAGCGCCCGTCAACGAACAGCAGCGCTTTATCCTTCAGTACAAGCGCGACGCCAGCAGAGCCGTCAAAGCCCGTCAGCCAGGCCAGCTTTTCGTCACAGGGCGCGCAGTATTCGCTCTGCCATGCATCCGCACGCGGGACGATCATCCCGTCGAGATGGCTGGCCTCAAGCCAGTGGCGCAGGGCAGAGAGCGGAGATGTGCTGGACATGATTATTCCTTATCGTTATTAGCGGAACGGCGGCTCGTTGAAGGTGCGCAGCTTGCGGGAATGGAGCCGGTCACCTTCTGCCCGCAGCAGGTCAATGGCGCGAATGCCAATTTGCAGATGTTCGGATATCGCCCCTTCATAGAAACGGTTGGCCTGGCCGGGCAGCTTAATTTCGCCGTGCAGCGGCTTATCGGAGACGCACAGCAGCGTGCCGTACGGGACGCGGAAGCGATACCCCTGCGCGGCGATGGTGGCGCTCTCCATATCAATGGCCACCGCGCGGCTCAGGTTGAACCGCAGCGCGGAGGCGGAGTAACGCAGCTCCCAGTTGCGGTCATCCGTCGTGACGACCGTACCGGTGCGCAGGCGCTGCTTAACTTCTTCACCCGGCATGCCGCTAACCTCTTTGGTGGCGTCATACAGCGCACGCTGCACTTCGGCGATGCTCGGGATTGGGATATCCGGCGGCAGCACCGCATCCAGCACGTGGTCATCACGCAGATAGGCGTGGGCGAGCACGTAGTCGCCAATCAGCTGGCTTTCACGCAGGCCGCCGCAGTGGCCGATCATCAGCCACACGTCCGGACGCAGCACCGCCAGATGGTCGCAGATGGTCTTGGCATTTGACGGGCCCACGCCGATGTTAATCAGCGTAATGCCCTGACCGTCGGCGGTGATCAGGTGCCAGGCGGGCATCTGATGTTTTTTCCACGCCAGGTCAGAAATGGCCTGCTCGGGCGCTTCGGTCTCCGCAGTGATCCAGATCCCTCCCGCACAGGAGAGCGCGATATACGGGCTTTCCGGGTCGAGGATCTGGCTGCAGCCCCAGCGGACAAACTCGTCAACGTAGCGGGTGTAGTTGGTAAAGAGGACGAACGGCTGGAAATGTTCGACGGGCGTGCCGGTGTAGTGGCGCAGACGCGCCAGGGAGAAATCGACCCGGCGGGCATCAAAGTGCGACAGGGGAGAAAATTCTGCCGGGTGATAGATCCCATCGGCCGTCTCATCGCCAATCTGCGACAGTTCCGTCGTCGGGAAGTGGCGGGTTAGCCCCGCGCTCATCGAACGGTCGAGGGTTAACGCCGAACCGTCAATCACGTAGGGGTATGGAATTTCATGCTGCGAGGGCTCAACGTGAATGTGCGCGCCGTAATCCTGATACAGCAGCGTAAGTTGTTCTTCGAGGTACGGGCGGAACAGGGCCGGGCGGGTGACGGTGGTGCTGTAGCAGCCGGAGTGGGTAAAACGGGCGTAGGCACGGGTTTTCGGTGTTGTGCTGGCGCTGCCGTCCCAGGTCACAGAGAGCGATGGATAAACAAAAAGGCCCTCGGTTCTGGCCTTTTCGTCGGGAAGTTTCCCTGTTTCGATATATTCGCTGATGGCGCTGCGCAGCGCGTTGACGGACTGTTCATACAGCGCGTCGAGTTTTTCCAGCGCCTGAGCCGGGGTCAGGCTGGAGCCCTTATTATTCATCTCTGTCTCCTTGTTCCACAGGTGTGCGACTCTACCCGATAGTATGTCACACGCCTGTGAAACAAAAGTGAGATCAGCGGTGGCTCGTCTCTTTCATCAATAGCGCCGTTGCCGCCGACAGCAGGCAACCGGCCAGCAGATAAACCGCCACGCTGTGCCAGTTACCGCCGGAGAAGGTCACCAGCGCGGCGGCAATAAACGGCGTAAACCCGCCGCCGACCACGCTTGCGACCTGGTAGCCCACGCCCGCGCCGCTGTAGCGGTAGCTGGCGCCGAACAGTTCGGTAAACATCGGCTGCTGCACGCAGACCACCATATCGTGAGCGATGTTCGCGAGCATGATGGCAAAGAAGACAATCCAGAAGATCGACTGCGCCTCCAGCGCCATAAAGAATGGCCAGGCGCTGAGGCTCCCAATCAGCGCGCCGGTGATGTAGACGCGACGGCGGCCAAACCGGTCCGCCAGCCAGGCGAAGCAGGGTATCGTCAGACAGCTGATCCCGCCGACCAGCAGGCCGATATTCAGGAACAATTCACGGGGCAGGCCGAGATTCTGCGTCGAGTAGTTCAGCGCAAAGGCGGTGACGATATACATCGTCAGCAGCTCGCACAGGCGCAGGGCGATAATTTTCAGAAAAGCGCCAGGGTGCCAAATCAGGGCTTCCATCACCGGCAGCCGCTTTTTGACGGCCGGTTTTTCCTGCTGCTGCTGTTCGAATTCAGCGGACTCCTCCATGCCGTTACGGATCCACAGTGCGGCAATCACCAGCACGATGCTGAAGATGAACGGAATGCGCCAGCCCCAGCTCAGGAACTGCTCGTCGGTGGTGAGCTGGCTGATTAACGACACCAGCCCTGTAGAAAGCAACAGCCCTACGCCGTACCCGACCTGCACGCCGCTGCTGTAAAACGCTTTCTTATTTTTTGGCGCGCTCTCAACGGATAACAGCGCCGCGCCGCCCCATTCGCCGCCCACGGCGAAGCCCTGAATGGCGCGTAATGTCACCAGCAATACCGGGGCCCACCAGCCAATGGCGGAAAACGACGGGAGAATGCCAATCAGCGCGGTGGCGATCCCCATCATCCAGACGGTGAGCATCAGCATGCGCTTGCGGCCCAGGCGGTCGCCGAAGTGGCCGAAGATCACCCCGCCCAGGGGGCGAAACAGAAAGCCGACGCCGAAGGTGGCAAACGCGGCGAGCGTACCCATCGCAGGGCTGATCTGGGGGAAGAATTCACGGTTAAACACCAGCGCGGCGGTAATGCCGTAAAGCAGAAAATCATACCAGTCGACGACGGCACCCGCGAAGCTGCCGAGTGCGGCGCGGCGGGCGCGATTGAGCGAAGGTGTCTCCTCGTTGGGACGATCGGAGATGAGGGTGGAGTCCATAGTTGTCCTGTCCGTACTGATTTTTTAATTATTGGTATAAGAAAAGGTCACTCACATTGCGCCCGTCATATAAACGGAACCTATGAGACTACCGCGACAAAACGCCTGAGAAAACGTTTTTATCTTTCCGGAAGGTGCTGAATAAATAAATTTCATCCACACCTGCGGCGAGATAATTGCCTCTTCTGGCTTCGTTAAGTGCTGAATGGTTTACAGTAATAGTGACCGCCGCGTGAGTTAAGCTGAGGGAATAACGATGCAACGCACCTTTTCGGCATTCTGGATGATTCTGTTTTTATTCGTCGCACCGCTTCAGGCGGAGCCCAACGTCTATGGCGAGCAACGCATCAGCGGCTGGTGGAATGCGTTGACGGAAGACATTTCGCAAACCTGGGCGCAGCCTCAGCGTTACGATCTGTACCTGCCGTTTCTGAGCTGGCACGCTCGCTTTATGTACGACAAAGAAAAAACCGACAAGTACAACGAAATGCCGTGGGGAGGTGGGCTGGGCGTTTCCCGCTATAACGAAGAGGGTAACTGGAGCGCGCTTTTCGCGATGATGTTCAAGGACTCGCACAACGAATGGCAGCCCGCGATGGGCTATGGC
The DNA here is from genome assembly GCF_043972695.1 of Enterobacter quasiroggenkampii. Classification (NCBI taxonomy): domain Bacteria; kingdom Pseudomonadati; phylum Pseudomonadota; class Gammaproteobacteria; order Enterobacterales; family Enterobacteriaceae; genus Enterobacter; species Enterobacter quasiroggenkampii. Next base: position 3,611,840 of record NZ_CP143745.1, on the reverse strand, counting down.
TGGGAGAAGGGCTGGTATCTGGATAATGCCAGAGATTTCCGCCTTGGGCTCGGTGCCGCCGCGGGCATCACGGCGCGCGATGATTTTGCGAACTATGTCCCGCTACCGTTCATCTTCCCGCTTTTTTCGGCCAGCTATCAGCGCGTTACCGTCCAGTTCACCTATATTCCCGGGACTTATAACAACGGCAACGTGCTCTTTGCCTGGCTGCGCTTAGGCTTTTAAAGGGTGATCACCTTTTTTGCCACGGCGTTAGACAATACCAGCATGGAGAAGAGAACAGAGGTGACGAACGTAAGTACAATCAACGCCAGCTTCATACCGAGCGACGTCACCGGTATCAGCGCCGTCAGCAGATGAAACACCGAGTAGTGCACAATATATACGCCAGTCATCGTTTTGCTGATGGCGGCCAGTATGGACTCCTTAAACTCAGCATTGCGGCGAAAGCGCACGCCGTTCGCCGCAATCACCAGGGCAATAATCAGGATGTAGATCTGCGAGCCGGTGAGGATAAAGGCGTTTCTGTCGGCCTTAAACAGGGCAAAAAAGAAGTGGCGCTCGTAAAACCAGGTGAAGAGATAGATAAACGGAATGGCGATAACCGCCGCACGGACTACATTTTTGCGGCTTATCCACTCGGCGATTTTAGGATCGCAGAAGAGTTGCCCCGTCAGATAAAACAGCAGCCACGTCCAAAGCCGATACTGCGGTGAAAGAGAAAGGACGTGCGTTTCAGGATAAAGCGCCGATAACAGATCGTATCCGTAGGAAAAGAACAGCAGGGCAGCAATCGCGCCGCAGAACAGCGATCTCCGCTGGCTAAGCCACTCTACCGCCGGGTGGAAGGTGTAAATCACGACAAAGGCGAACACGAACCAGGGCTGGATTAAATACCCGCGCTGATAAGGCTCCCACAGGTAGTAGATCGTTATCCAGAACAGAAAAACAATCACAAGACTTTTAATTTTACCCAGTTGCCAGCGCGTGCCGTGCCGGGATTGTCCGTCGAGATAGCCCGACACCACAAAAAACAACGGTGTAGCGATCGTCGAGATAAAGGTTAAAAACCCCAGGATCCAGTGATAGTCATAATCATAATGATCCCAGGTATTGTAGATGGTGAAGAAGGTCACCGCCGTCATGCAGCCCAGCGTCTTGATAATGTTCAGCCCTGTCGCATTCATTGTTGTTTGGCTTCGTCCTTACGATGGAAACACGCATAGATCACGGGGAGTACCAGTAGCGTCAGGATTGTAGCAAACCCCAGTCCAAACATAATCACAACGGCCATGCTCTGGAAGAAAACATCCAGCAGTAGCGGAGCCAGGCCAAGTACGGTCGTGAACGCGGTGAGCAGGATAGGGCGCAGGCGCGAGGTGGCGGCATAAACGATCGCGCTGTGCTGATCCTTTTGCGTTTTCTGCTGTTCGATCTCTTCCACCAGCACGATGCCGTTGCGGATGAGCATTCCGCTCAGGCTCAGCAGACCAATCAGCGCCATAAAGCCAAAGGGAATGCCGGTAATTAAAAATCCTGGTGTGACGCCAATCAACGCCAGCGGTACGGTCAGCCAGATTGCGACGGCATTTTTTACCGAGCTGAACATCAGCACCGTAATGACAAACATCACCAGATACCCGAGAGGCAGCGTTGTGAACAGCCCTTGCTGCGCTTCACTGGAGTTTTCCGCATCGCCCCCCCACTCGATGCTGTAGCCGTGTGGCAGGGGAAGGGCATCTACCTGCGGCTTCACGCGGGCGAGAATATCGCCGGAGGTTTGCTGGGTCAGCGGGTCCGGGTCCGTCTGAACCGTCAATACCCGCGAGCGGTCGCGTCGAAGAATGAGCGGATCTTCCCACTCCAGAGAGAAGCGACTGACGACGTTACTCAGCGGGATATACTGCTGCCGCGCCTGGCTCCACACCAGCACGTTGTTCAGGTGGCTGGCATCCAGCCTTTCGCTTTCCGGGGGCCTCACCACCACGGGCAGCAGGTCGCTGCCTTCCCGATACAACCCCGCCCGGCTGCCGGAGAAATTCATCTCCAGTGCGTTGTCGACGTCCTGTTTATCCACGCCAAGCTCGCGTCCCAGCGCGGCAACGTACTGCGGGCGGATCACTTTGCTGCGGTTTTGCCAGTCGTTTCGGACGCTCCCCGTAGCCGGATCGCGCGCCAGAATATCGTCCACCTGGCTGGCAATCAGACGCAGCCTGTCAGGATCCGGGCCTTTAATGCGCACTTCAATGGCGCTGTCGCCGGAAGGGCCAAACATCACCCGTTTCGTGCTGGCGTTCACCTGCGGGTAGTTTCGCGCGATGTACTCGTCAACGTGGCGGGTCAAGGGGGAAATGTTACGCTGGTCATCCATGCGCACCATGATCTGCGCATAGTTGCTGTACTGCCGCTGTCCGCTGTAGGTCAGAATAAACCGCATGCTCCCCTGACCGATGGTGGAGACGGTGGTTTCCACGCCGGGCTGGCCCTTGATGGTTTTCTCAATATCACCGGTCATTTTCTCGGTCCATTTGATATCGGTCCCGTAGGGTAACCACAGGTCGACAAAGAAAATCGGCGTATTGGATGACGGAAAAAAGTTTTGCCGCACCGCGCCAAACCCCCAGACAGACGCGGCCAGCAGGGCGGCCATCACTACCAGCGTCGGTGCCTTATGGTGCAGCAGCGTGTTAAGCAGGCGCTGATAGAGGCGGTAGAGACGTTTGTCGTAAGGATCTGACTCGTCAGTGGTCTCCGGCTCGCTGTCGTTTTTAAACAACCACCACTTAATCATCACCGGGGTGAGGGTGAGCGCCGAGAACCAGCTCAGCATCAGGGAAATCAGCAGCACCTGGAAGAGGGATTTACAGTATTCCCCGGTGGAATCCTGCGACAGCCCGATAGGCGCAAACGCAAGGATAGCGATCACCGTCGCCCCCAGCAGCGGCAGGGCGGAGCGACGGATGATCGTGTTAACGGCGGTTAATAGCGGGGAGCCCTGCTGTCGGGCAATCAACACCCCTTCGACAATGACGATGGCGTTATCCACCAGCATGCTAAGGGCGATAATCAGCGCCCCAAGCGAGATGCGCTGTAGCTCAATGCCCCAGAGATACATAATCAGCAGCGTGCCCAGCACGTTAAGCGCGAGGGAAAACGCGATGATGATCCCGCTGCGTACGCCCATAAAGATCAGCAGCACGCCGATGACAATCGCCAGCGCCATCAGGAAGTTAACAATAAAACCGTTAACAGAGTGGCCCACTTCGGCTGCCTGATCGTAAAACAGATCTATCTGTATGCCTGCCGGTTTTTCCGCCGACATCTGGTTTAGCTTCGCCTCCAGCGCGTGGCCCACGTCGATCACGTTCACGCCGGGAATAAACGAGACGCCCATGGTGACGGCTTTTTTGCCGTTGGCATGGTAGATACTGGCTGGCGATTCGTTCAGCCCGCGCGACAGCGTGGCGATATCCCGCAGACGCGTCGCCGCCCCCGTGCCGGAAGGCGTGATGATGAGATCCGCCAGTTCATCAAGATTCTCGAATTCACCGGTCGGGTGCAGACGAATGGATTCGCTGCCAGAGGTGATTTCTCCGGCGCTGGAAACGACGTTAAGCCTGCTGAGCAGGGTGGAAAGCTGGTTCAGGGTAATGCCGCGCGCGGCCATTTTGGTCAGGGAAATATCGATATTGACCTGTTGGCTAATCGCTCCACCGATGGCAACCTTCGCGACCCCGGGGACCAGAATCAACTCGCGGCGCAGCTGCTCCGCGTATCTCACCAGTTCAGGATTACTGAATTCATCCCCGGAAATGGCGAAGAAGAAGCCGAACACGTCGCCGAAATCGTCATTCACAAAGGGCGTGACGACGCCGGGCGGGAACTGACGCGAGGCGTCGCCCACGCGGCGGCGCAGTTCATCCCAAATCTGCGGCAGTTCGTTTGAGTGATAGCGTGACGCGATGTTAACGGTGATTTGTGACAAACCGTTTGAAGAGATGGAGCTCACGTTGTCCAGATAAGGCAGCTGCTGAAGGGCATTCTCCAGCGGCAGCGTCACCTCTTCTTCGACCTGCTGAGCGGATGCGCCGGGGTAGTGGGTGACAACCACTGCGGTTTTGATGGTAAAGGCGGGATCTTCCAGCCTGCCGATATTCAACAGCGCGAAAATACCCCCGATGCCCAGCAGCAGAATCGTTAGCCAGACGCGAACAGGGTTATTAATAAATTGACGAGAGATATCCATTACAGTCCCCGTTCACGCGTCCAGATACGCACCGGCTGGTTAGCATGCAGCTCCCCAACGCCTGCGGCTACCACGCGCTCGCCCGCCTTAAGCCCGCTGGTGATCACTACGCCTTCGGTAATCACTTGCCCCACGCTGACCTTGCGGTCTTCAAGATGGAGCGTGTCGCCTTCTCCCGCCACAACCCAGACGTGCGGCTCATTGCGCGGGCTGTTGTCCGGGTTAAAGACTGCCTCAACCGGTACGACCAGCGCCTGAGTGCCCGCGCCAGCCGGGAGGTTGGTTAAATTAATGGTAACCGTACCGCTTACGCCACCGACGGCGGGAAAATCATCTGGCCGCGGCATGGTGAGTATTACCTGCCAGGTGAGGGTATTACTGTCGCTGCTGCCTGAGTGTTCTTTATAAACGGCGGTAAATTCCCGATCCGGAATGGCGTTAATTCTCACTACCGGGCGATACTGCGCGTTGCGAATATCAAAGGTCTTAAACAGGTTTTCAGGGATGCTGAACACCACGTCAAGCAGATCGGTGCGGGTTAACGTCGCGATGGGCTGACCGGCAGACACCACCTGATGGTTTCGGACATGTACGCTGGCCACCGTCCCGCTGAAGGGGGCGACAAGCGTCATTTGATTCAACTCTTCTCGGGCGATCTGTAGCGCCGCATTCGCCGAATCGCGGTTCGCACGCTGCACGTCCATTTCGGCTTTCGAAACCGCCTGGCGGCCCGCCAGCGTCTGGAAACGATCGAATTGCCTCTGGGCCAGCGTCGCCGCCGTTTGTCTGTCATTAACCCGCTGCTGGGCTTCACGGGCATTCAATCTTGCAAGCTGTTGACCCTGCTTGATGACTGCGCCCTGACGCACATCGAGCGCTTCAATTTGACCTGCGCGCTTGAAGGAAAGGTCTGTGGCATCGCCCGATTCAATGCGGGCGGGAAAAACGCGCTGCTGGGCGTTACCGGGAACCGTCACCTCCGCTACTTTTACCATCCTGGGCAGGGGGGAGACGTCTTTGGGTTTCGGGTCGCACGCTGTGAGCGTTAACAAAACGAACGGTAAAAGAGAGAGGTAGCGGTTCACTGTATTCCCCTAATAAATAACTGTTTTATTTATTCCATAACCTGGACAGGGGTGACACTATTCTGCCAGAACAGTGACGACCATATAGGTAAATAAACCAATCGCCGTGCTGGCGATAATGGCAAGCGCAATAAACATACCCAGTCGGATCAGGCTTATACCATACATACATTCCTCCATGAGCCGGAAGCGGTGGCTAACTATGAGCATAGTCGGCGAAAAGATAAATGTTAAATAACCATTAGCAGTGGGGAAGCGCTAAACCTGATATTCCTGTGCTACGTTTAATATTATTCATCTCTTTTTACCGTAACTGGCATTAAGGGCAACCCCCTGCATTTAATGCGTTTTTATGCTTCATTCACTCTCATGTTGGTTATAAAAAGGATGCTCGATATGTATAAAAACATTCTCGTTCCGGTGGACGTCTACGAGACAAGCCTGGCGGATAAAGCGTTGCAACATGCACAGTTTCTGGCGCAAAGCGCATCAGGTGACATTCATTTGCTGCACGTCATGCCCAAATTTTCAGCCGAACTGACGCGCGGTTTTATTTCAGATGCGCGCAAGATGGATGAATATATGATTAATAATTCGAAAGAAAAAATGTCTGACCTGGTCAAAAAATTGAATCTGCCAGAAGAGCGGGTTCATCTCCATGTTCGTAGCGGAAATGTTCGTGATGAGGTTATTAAGCTGGCGGATGAACTTGCTGCTGGCGCGATTATTGTCGGCTCTCGAAATCCAAATATTCAAACCCATTTGTTAGGATCGGAGGCGGCAAGTATTGTCCGTTACGCCCATGTTCCTGTTTTCGTTATTCGTTAATTACATGAAAGCAAGGTGATTTCTGAATAGAACCTGAGGAAGGAACGATGAAAACAGGAAAATCTGAACGTCCATATTATCAACAAACCGTTGACGAAACCCTGTCGAATATCCACTCCACTCTGGAAGGACTTAGCGGCACTGAGGCATCAGCCCGACTTCAGCAGCATGGTGAGAATGCATTGCCGCAAAAAAAGGGCAAACCCGCCTGGCTGCGCTTCCTGGCGCATTTTAACGATGTATTGATTTACGTTCTGCTGGTGGCCGCGTTGCTTAAGCTCTTTATGGGCCACTGGGTAGACATGTTCGTGATCCTGGGGGTTGCCATCATTAACGCGCTGATTGGCCATATCCAGGAGAGCAATGCTGAAAAATCGTTGCAGAGTATTCGCAATATGCTCTCCAGCGAAGCCGTGGTGGTACGACAGGGGAATCATGAAACGATCCCCACCACGTCGCTGGTCCCGGGGGATATCGTGGTGATCCGCGCCGGGGATCGTATTCCTGCGGACCTGCGTGTGATTGAAGCGCATAACCTTCGCGTGGAGGAGGCCATCCTGACCGGCGAATCCACCGTTGTTGAAAAAAACAGCGATGCGTTAAGCGGGGAACTGCCTTTAGGTGACCGGTATAACCTGCTTTACTCAGGCACCACCGTCAGCTCCGGCGGCGGTAAAGGCGTGGTGGTGGCAACCGGGGGCGAGACCGAGCTTGGCCACATCAATCAGATGATGTCCGACATTGAAAAGCACCGCACGCCGCTGATGGTGCAGATGGATAAGCTCGGTAAAACCATCTTCATTACTATCCTGGTCATGATGGTGGCGCTGTTTGTTTTCAGCCTCTTGTTCCGGGATATGCCGGTTTCTGAACTGGTGCTGTCGCTTATCAGCCTCGCCGTTGCCGCCGTGCCGGAAGGCCTGCCGGCCATCATTTCCATCATCCTTTCGCTTGGCGTACAGGCCATGGCGCGTCGCAAGGCCATCATTCGTAAGTTGCCCACGGTGGAAACCCTGGGCGCAATGACAGTCATCTGCTCGGATAAAACCGGCACCCTGACGATGAATGAAATGACGGTCAAAGCGGTGATTACCGCTGAGACGACCTATCGCGTTGAGGGCGACAGCTACGAACCGGTGGGGAATATTCACCCCGTAGATGACCCGACGCCCGTCAGCGTGACGCAGGGTTCCCTGCTGGAACGCTACCTGCGCACCATTGACCTTTGTAATGACAGCCAGCTGATCAAAGACGAGCAGGGGCTGTGGAAAATCACCGGGGGGCCGACCGAGGGCGCCCTGAAGGTGCTGGCGGCAAAAATCCCGCTCCCACCGCGTGATACCGAAATGCGCAGTAAAATCCCGTTTGATTCGCAGTATAAATACATGTCCACGCTGTACCGGCTGGGTGAAGAAGAGGTGATTTTAATCACTGGCGCGCCGGACGTCCTGTTCCGCCTCTGTCAGTACCAGCAGACGAATGACGGACTGCAGCCGTTCGACCAACCTTACTGGGAAGGCAAGATTGAAGAGTATGCCCGGGAAGGGTTGCGTATGGTGGCTGCGGCCTGGAAACCTGCCCGCGAGGGACAGCGCGAGCTGGATCACCCGGACCTGCGTGATGGCGTGATCCTGCTGGGTATTGCGGGAATGATGGATCCGCCGCGTCCGGAGGCCATTACCGCGATTGCCGACTGTCTGCAGGCCGGGATTCGCGTGAAAATGATCACCGGCGACCACCCGCAAACGGCCATGAGCATTGGGCAAATGCTGGGGATTGGTAACGCTGCAAGCGCTATCACCGGACGCGAGCTGGAGGCGATGGACGACCGTCAGCTGAGCGACGCCGCGCAGCAGTACGATATTTTCGCCCGAACCAGCCCGGAGGATAAATTCCGCCTCGTGCAGGCCCTGCAAAGTAAACAGGAAGTGGTGGGCATGACCGGGGATGGCGTAAATGATGCCCCGGCGCTCAAACGGGCGGATGTGGGTATCGCCATGGGGATTAAGGGGACAGAGGTCACCAAGGAAGCCGCCGACATGGTGTTAACGGATGACAACTTTGCCACCATTGCCAGTGCGGTGCACGAGGGGCGTCGTGTTTACGATAACCTGAAAAAAACGATTCTCTTCGTTATCCCGAGCAACATTGCGCAGGCCCTGCTAATCATCATCGCGCTGCTGGCGGGGAACCTGATCCCTCTGACGCCGGTCCTGATCCTGTGGATGAACATGGCGACGTCGGCGACGCTGTCGTTTGGCCTGGCGTTTGAAGCGGGTGAGAAGGACATCATGAACCGGCCACCGCGTAAGGCGAATCTGCATGTGATGGACGGCTATGCCATCTGGCGCGTGGTGTTTGTCGGTCTGATGATTGCCATCAGCGCTTTCGTGCTGGAAGCCTGGCTACAGCCGCGCGGTTACTCAGCGGAATTTATCCGCACCGTGCTGCTGCAAACCCTGGTGACCGCGCAGTGGTTTTACATGCTTAACTGCCGCGTTAATGACGGCTTCTCGCTGAGCAAAGGCCTGCTGGCGAATAAAGGGATTTGGATCGTGAGCGGTGTACTGCTGGCGCTACAATTTCTTATCATTTACGCACCGTTCATGCAGATGCTGTTTGGCACCGAAGCACTGCCGTTCCGCTACTGGGTCATCACCTTCCTGATTGGTTTTGTGATGTTCCTTATTGTCGAGGCGGAAAAAGTGCTGACGCGCAGATGGCGCAAAACCGAGGCGTAATAGCGTAAACTGAGAAAGCCTGCCTGAGTCGAGGCTTTCTCTTTTTTGAGCACAGGAAATTATGATGCGATTTACCTGGTTCGTCCTTACGCTGTGTGCCGCTGTACCCGGCGCGTTTGCCGTAACCTATACCTTACCACCGGAAGGCAGTCGTCTGGTGGGAGCCCCGATTATCATCACCGTTCCCGAGCGCAATACGTTACCGCTTGAGGCCTTTGCCGCGCAGTACGGGCAGGGGCTAAGCAATATGCTGGAAGCGAATCCGGGGGTGGATCCTTTCTTGCCCAAATCCGGCACCCGGCTGGTGATTCCCCAGCAGCTGATTTTGCCCGACACCGTCCGCGAGGGGATTGTCGTTAACGTGGCGGAAATGCGTCTTTACTATTATCCACCTGGCAGCAATACCGTTGAAGTGCTGCCCATCGGCATCGGTCAGGCCGGGCGCGAAACCCCGCGTAACTGGGTAACGGCGGTTGAACGTAAGCAGGTGGGGCCAACCTGGTCTCCGACGCCGAATACGCGCCGTGCCTATGCGGCAGAGGGAAAAACGCTGCCTGCCTTCGTGCCCGCCGGACCGGATAACCCGATGGGGCTGTATGCGATCTATATTGGCAGGCTGTATGCCATACACGGCACAAACTCGAATTTCGGCATCGGACTGCGGGTGAGCCAGGGCTGTATTCGTCTGCGCAATAACGACATCAAATACCTTTTCGATAATGTCCCCGTTGGAACCCGCGTACAGCTTATCGATCGGCCCGTTAAAGTCACCACGGAACCGGACGGCAGCCGCTGGGTGGAGGTTCACGAGCCATTATCACGTAATCGCGCGGAGTTTGAATCGACCCGAAAAGTGCCTCTGCCAATGTCAGCCGCGCAGCGGACGCAGTTGATAAACGAGGGGGCGGGAGCCGAACTGGACCGGCGGTCAGGGATGCCGGTGAAGCTTGCTTATTGAGGCTGTGTTGCCCGGTGGCGCTGCGCTTACCGGGCCTACAGTCCAGTAGGTCGGGTAAGGCGAAGCCGCCACCCGACAATTTTACCCGACGCAGAAAAGCAAAAAGCCTGCTTTAAAAGCAGGCTTTTCAAATTTGGCTCCTCTGACTGGACTCGAACCAGTGACATACGGATTAACAGTCCGCCGTTCTACCGACTGAACTACAGAGGAATCGTGTGAACGGGGCGCATATTATCGACCTGCGTTCACCTTGTCAAAGGGTGGATCGCCGCCTTTTGATCGTTTGCTGACAAAATCGGCAAAGTGATGTTTTTGACAGCGGAATGCACCGCTTTGGTGCGGGTATACCTCTAATGGGGCAGATCATAAACTGCTGTTTCGGTAATAAAACCCCCCTCCATGATTAGGTTTCCTTATTTTCAGGCGTTTAGCGCCCAATTCAGACCGCCTGGTAAAAGTGGCATTCATATTGCAAAACCTGTTCAACAACGACAGCCGGTTCCGGCACAGCATTTCGAACAGGGGGCAAAATGAACTTAAGACGACTGAAATACTTCGTAAAAATCGTCGATATCGGCAGCCTGACTCAAGCGGCAGAAGTGCTGCATATCGCGCAGCCTGCGCTGAGCCAGCAGGTGGCTACTCTGGAAGGCGAGATGGATCAGCAGCTGTTGATCCGCACCAAACGCGGCGTCACGCCAACGGAAGCCGGTAAGATCCTGTATACCCATGCGCGCACCATTCTTCGCCAGTGTGAACAGGCGCAGCTGGCGGTGAATAACGTGGGCCAGACCCTGAGCGGGCACGTGTCCATCGGGCTGGCGCCGGGAACGGCGGCATCGTCCATAACCATGCCGCTGCTGCAGGCCGTCCGCGCTGAGCTGCCTGAAGTGCTGGTCTATCTGCACGAAAACAGCGGTTCTGTCCTGAATGATAAACTGCTCAGTGGCCAGCTGGACATGGCGGTCCTTTACGATCGCTCCCCGGTTGCCGGGATCACCAGCCAGCCGCTGCTGAAAGAAGATCTCTACCTCGTGGGCACCCGCGACTGCCCGGGCCAGAGCGTCGACCTTACCGCCGTGGCGGAAATGAACCTCTATCTGCCGCGCGACTACAGCGCCGTGCGCGTGCGCGTGGACGAAGCATTTTCCCTGCGCCGCCTGACGGCCAAAATCATCGGCGAAATCGACTCGATCTCCACGCTGACCGCAGCCATTGCCAGCGGCATGGGGGTGACCGTTCTGCCGGAATCCGCAGCACGCTCGCTGTGCAGTGCGGCAAACGGCTGGATGGCGCGGATCACCACGCCTTCCATGAGCCTGCCGCTGTCGCTGAATATGTCCGCACGCGGTTCGCTGTCGCCACAGGCGCAGGCGGTAAAAGAGATTTTGATGTCGCTGGTCAGCAAGCCATCGCTTGAGAACCGTGAACTCCAGCTCGTGAGCTGATATTCCATAAAAGCATAAGATGCTGGTTTTTATTATTTGTTCTGCAGCTCGGCTGACTCTAACAATAGAGCTATGTCAGATGCGCCGGAGTGAATCGTGAATTTCCAGCAACTTAAAATTATCCGTGAGGCGGCCAGGCGGGACTACAACCTGACCGAGGTCGCCAATATGCTTTATACCTCTCAGTCCGGCGTCAGCCGCCATATCCGCGAGCTGGAAGAGGAACTGGGCATAGAGATCTTTATCCGTCGCGGCAAGCGGCTGCTCGGCATGACGGAGCCGGGTAAGGCTTTGCTCACCATCGCTGAGCGGATCCTCAACGAGGCCAGCAACGTGCGTCGCCTGGCGGATCTCTTCACCAATGACGCCTCGGGCGTGCTCACCATTGCCACCACCCACACCCAGGCGCGCTACAGCCTGCCGCCGGTGATTAAAGCGTTCCGCGAACTTTTCCCTGACGTCCGTCTGGAGCTTATCCAGGGCACGCCGCAGGAAATTGAAGTGCTGCTGCAAAACGGTGGGGCGGATATCGGCATTGCCAGCGAACGCCTGAGCAACGATCCGCTGCTGGTGGCTTTCCCCTGGTTCCGCTGGTACCACAGCTTATTACTTCCGGTCGATCATCCGCTGAATCAGGTTTCTCCCCTGACGCTGGAAGACATTGCGAAATGGCCACTCATTACCTACCGCCAGGGGATCACCGGACGCTCGCGTATTGATGAAGCCTTCAACCGTAAAGGGATAACGCCGGACATCGTGCTGAGCGCGCAGGATTCTGACGTGATCAAAACCTACGTCGAGCTGGGGCTGGGCATTGGCCTGGTGGCGGAACAGTCCAGCGGAGAACGCGAAGACGGGAACCTGGTGCGTCTTGACACGCGTCATCTGTTTGACGCCAACACCGTATGGCTTGGCCTGAAGCGTGGACAGCTGCAGCGCAACTATGTGTGGCGCTTTATCGAGCTCTGCAACGCCGGGCTGTCGGTGGATGAGATTAAACGTCAGGTCATGGAGCCGGAAGAAGTGGCGATTGATTATCAGATTTAGGTGCGGTTTTGCCCGGTGGCGCTGCGCTGACCGGGCTCATTGACTGAATAAACGTCCTGATAACCGTACTGGTGACGGCAACCCGATCGGGAGCGTAGGTGGTCGGACGCGTCTTTAGCAGCGCATTCCATTCCCTGCAGGCCGCCAGCAGCTGGACGATCGACCCAGCCACCGTGCTGCTTTTCTTCCGGGCGTAGGTTGTGCTCATACACATTTTGTACCCCTTTCACTGCGCCGTATCCCTGGCCTTACTGGCTGGTGACATCGCAGTTAACGGAGGCGAAGCCGGAGGTGGCTCTCTTTGTCGAGTGGCTGGATGAGGAAGTGGCGGCCTGGCTTCAGCTCACGGAGTTCTGAACTCTTTTTTACGGTACTGCTCGCAATGCGGTGAATGCCTGACGGGTGATTCATCGAAATACTCCTGCACGTCTTCAGCTTTCGCGTAAAAACACATGAATCATGCACATTCTCTCAGGATAATTGCTGCTATAGCTTTACTGCTATATAGCTTTTGATCTATATTTCATGGAGGAAGTGTGTGGACAATTAACACGACGGACAGGTTTGATTGCTGGTTTCGTTCACTTGACGATACTGACCGGGCCTGCGTGCTGGCAGCACTGCTTGTTTTGCGAGAAAAGGGGCCGGCTTTGTCGAGACCCTATGCCGATACGCTTAAAGGCTCTCGTCACAGTAACATGAAAGAGCTGCGCATTCAGAGTAAGGGCGATCCGTTGCGGGCATTTTTCGCGTTTGACCCAAATCGAACAGGCATTGTGCTTTGTGCTGGCAACAAGGCCGGCAACGAAAGACGATTTTACGATGAGATGCTTCTGGTGGCTGACCGGGAATTCACTCACTGGTTGAATACATTAAAAGAGAGGACGTTGCGCGATGGGCAGAAACCTTGAGCAGCTTATAGCGGATGAAAAACCGGATGTTGTTGCCAGCGCTCAGGCAATGGCGGCCGACATTTTGCTAAACATTCACCTGGCAGAGCTACGTGAAAAGGTGCAAAAAACGCAGGTTGAAATGGCGCAGGCGCTGGGCATCAGGCAGCCCACCGTCGCGGTTATGGAAAAGCCAGGGCGCGATCTGAAACTCTCTTCACTTAAGCGCTACGTTGAGGCAGCGGGTGGAAAGCTTAAACTTGACGTTGAGCTGCCGGATGGCTCGCACTATGAGTTTGTGCTGTAGGGCAAAAGCTGCTTCAAAAGCAGCTTTTTCAAATTTAGCTCCTCTGACCGGGAGCGCCTTTGCCAGTAACGGGCGAATAAATAAGCTAAATCTCATTTCCCTTTCTATTGGTGTTGGGGACATGTTGCCGCATCAATTCAACGATCCAATCAATAAAAACGCGCAGCCTGGCGTTGACATGGCGGTTAGGCGGAAATGCCAGGTACAGGGGCATTGGGTTAATACGCCAATGTTCGAACAGCCGAATCAAGGAACCACAAGCCTGATGCGCTTCTGCCATATAGACCGGCAGCGCAATCACGCCTATCCCGGCTAACCCAGCTTCGAGGTAAGCATTGCCATCATCCACTGCAAGCACGTAGCTGCCCTTGATTTCAATATGTTCACTCTCTCTGTGCAGTACCAGAGGATCAATCTTACCGGTGCGTGAGGACAAGAATCCCACTATGCGATGGTCGGTGTTTTCCAGCTCACGCGGATGCGCAGGGGAGCCAAGGCGTTCCACATAGCTCGGTGCGACGTAAACACCGATTTGCAAATCGCCGACATGACGTGCGATCAGGGACTGGTCGTTGATTTCGCCACCGCGCAGAACGCAATCCACGTTGTCGCCGATCAGATCCACCACCCGGTCACTCACGCCCATGTCGAACTGGATATCAGGATAGCGTGCGTGAAAAGCTGGCAGCGCGGGCACCAGCACCAGGCGGGCGAGAGGCGTGGGCACATCTATCCGCAGGCGTCCCCTGGGGAGCATCGTCGCACTGGAAAGGCTGTTTTCAGCATCTTCCATGTCCGCCAGCAGGCGGATGACGCGCTCGTAGTAGATCGCGCCATCGGGAGTGACGCCGAGCCTGCGGGTGGTGCGATGGAGCAATTTGACGCGCAGGCGCGCTTCCAGCTGCTGAATGAGCTGCGTCACTGTAGTTTTGCTCATATGAAGCGTTTGGGCAGCCTTTGTGAAACTTCCTGCCTCCACCACGCGAGCAAAGGCGCGCATCGCATCGAAACGATCCATTCCTTATCCTCTCTTTTCACCGATTGTTTGGATATTACAAACAATGATGGACAAAGTCGCTTGTTTATCCGCCCGATCTGGCGCCTGTAAAGTGTCTGTATGTTCACCGGGCAGATTTCGCCCCATTACAAAGGTATAAATATGACAGCACGCGAAGCAGTTTTCCCCTCCGGTCGGCAGGCGCTCTATGAGCGTAATCGCTATTCACCGGCCATCAAATCCAACGGTTTCTTGTTCGTTTCGGGGCAGGTGGGTAGTCGCGAGGATGGTTCGCCTGAGCCCGATCTGAAAGCGCAGGTCAGGCTGGCTTTCGATAATCTTAATGCTGTCCTCGCGGCTGCGGGCTGCACATTCGCTAACGTGGTTGACGTGACCCTCTTTGTCGTCGACCCCGAGTCAAACCTCGACGCTATCTGGAGTATCCTGCCAGAATATTGGGGGGAAGCGCCTTACCCTACGTTGACGGGGATCGGCGTGACGTGGCTGTACGGATTCCAGTTTGAGATAAAGGTGATTGCCCGGCTGCCCTGAGCGTTATGAGCTTTCCGCCAGTCGAAAATAAGACAGAGGAAAAATGATGAAAGCAGCGGTTTATTGCCCGGTGGCGCTGCGCTTACCGTGCCTACGGTCCCGTAGGTCGGGTAAGGCGAAGCCGCCACCCGACAATTTTACCCGACGCAGAAAAGCAAAAAGCCTGCTTCAAAAGCAGGCTTTTCAAATTTGGCTCCTCTGACTGGACTCGAACCAGTGACATACGGATTAACAGTCCGCCGTTCTACCGACTGAACTACAGAGGAATCGTGTGAACGAGGCGCATAGTAGCGACCTCACTACACCTTGTCAAAGGGTGAAAACGCACTTTTCGTTCGTTTGCCGACAATTTCAGCAAATCGCTGATTTAATAGTAAATTTGCTTCGAAATTACACAGCAAATTGCGCCGCCCGCAGGCGGCGCGCAGGATTAGAACAGAACGGAGTAGTTCAGACCAAACGTCCGTCCGCGGCCTTTGTAGGTATACAGACCCGGTGCACCGTAGGTTGGGCTATACAGCCCCGGCGCGCGCTGGCCCCAGGCGGTGGTGTAGTCTTTGTCCAGCAGGTTTTCCACGCTGAAGCTGACTTTACCCACCGGCAGGGCGTAGCTGCCCAGGAAGTCGACCGTGTTGTAGCCATCGATCTTCTTGCCGTCGGCGTCAGAGACGTCAAAGGTCTGCGTGCTCTGTACGCGCAGGGTCCAGTCGCCCGGCGCCCAGTTGACCCACGCGCTGGCTTTTGACGGGCTGGCGCTGTCGACCGTCAGCTTCTCCCATTTCCCGTTTTCGCGGGTTTCAGACTTAATGGCGTTAAAGTTCGCGCCCGTGCTCCAGTCGCTGTCGGTGAAGAAATAGTCCACCTGACCTTCCACCCCGTAGATACGACGCTTGTCGTCTTCCAGGTTGATGGTCATATCCGTCTTGTTGATGGTGATGGTTTTATCCGAGAGCGAGTAGTACGCCGCAACCTGCGTGCGCAGGTTATCCCCGGTGTAGCGCCAGCCCAGCTCATAAGCGTTGACCTTGATACCGTCCAGCTTCGAGTCGTTCACGTTGACGCTGTTCAGCAGGCGATAGTGACCGTTGCTGAGCTGATAGGTCCCGGAGCCGTAGTACTTCGCCAGGTCCGGAATTTCGAAGCCCTGGGAGAAGTTAAACCACACCTGCTGCTGTTCGGTCAGGCGACCAAGGATCCCGGCGTTAAACAGGAAGTTGTTGTAATCGGTTTTCCCACCCGGCACCGCGTCGGCGGAGGTGGCTTTCCCGGTAGCGATGGCCTGCTGCTGGGTGTAACCGACAAAATCGTCTACCTTGTTCTCGGTGTACTGGTAGCGCACGCCGCCGCTCAGGGTGATGGCGTCAATATCGTAGCTGGCCTGCAGGAACGGGGCGAGGTTGGTAATGCTGTAGCCCGGGTAGCGGCCCACGTTGTAGGCGTTATCCAGCTCCATGCCGCCGCTCGCTGCAGCTTTGCTCAGGTTAAAGAACTGCTGGTTGGCGTCGAAGGTTTCGTGGTCGGCATCCATACCCCAGGTCAGCGTTAAATCGTCCACCGGCTTGCTGTTCAGCGTCAGCTTGCCGCCGTAGAAATCAGTTTTCTGCTGCGACGCGCCGATGCTGCTGACCACGCCTTTGGTCAGGGTCGGGAACGGATAGTAGGTCAGGCTCTCGTCGCGATAGTAAATCTGCGCGACCAGATCCTGGCCCCAGAAATCGGTATTGGAGTACTGCAGGTTGATCAGATGGCGCTCGGTACCCGGCACGCGGTCAGAATCGAGGTTACCTTTGTTGTACGCGGTCGCATCCCCCGTAACCGCCGAGAAGTTCTTCCCGAGATACAGACCATGCTTTCCGTCGGACTCGCTCTTGTAGTACTGAGTGGTCAGTTGCAGCTGCTGGTGATCGTCAATATTGAGGGTGCCTGTGCCCATCACATCGATACGGTCGGAATACTGTAAGCCGGTCTGGGTGTTATCAATGATCACCTCGTCGCCGTTGCCGTCATACCAGCCGCCGTAGCGCTGATACGACACCGACAGACGACCGGAAGCGTTATCGTTGCCGCCGCTGACCGCTGCCGATACGTTCTCATCATGGTCGTTGTGGCTGTTAAACCCGCTTTTAGCACCTGTCTGGAACTCGACTTCAGTCTCAGGCTGGCCCTTTTTGGTAACGATGTTCACCAGACCACCGGTGCTGCCGCCGCCGTAGAGTGACGTGGCGCCGGAGATGACTTCGATACGGTCAATGTTGAACGGATCGATAGAGTCGAGCTGGCGGCTGTCGCTGCGGGACGAGTTCAGGCGCACGCCGTCCACCATCACCATCATGGAGCGGCCGCGCAGGTTCATGCCGTAGTTGGTACGTCCTTGGCTGCTGACGTCCATACCCGGGATCAGCTGTGCCAGCACTTCTTTAATCTCTTTCCCGCCCTGAACCTGCTGCTCAATTTCAGCCCGCTCAATGACCCAGGTGGTCTGCGCCATCTCCGCCACGCTGCGGTGCGCGCGGCTGGCGGAGACCACGATATTTTCTTCCTTTTGTTCTTCCGCCCACGCAGAGGTAGAAAGCATTGCAAGCAAGCAAGGATTTAAAACCCAAAGATGAGAACGTTTCATTGTTATGTTGACCCTGATTGTGTGTGTCAGTACTCGGTGGTGTTTGCTAATGATTTAAAAACCTGACTGTTCTCCGGGCTGGTGGTGCTTCGCCAGTGGATAACGCCAGGGGTGGTGGCCAGCTCAAACGGCTCGTCAGCGTGCGCGCGATTCAGAATGCGCGCCGCGCGCCAGGCCATCAGGCTGAGCTGGGGTTCGGCAATGCCGAGACGGTGCATCCCGGCATTCACGGCAAACAGGCGGTTGCTCTGCGGACCGTCCCATTCGAGGGTGAAATCGTTGTTGATGCAGAAGGCTTCGTCCGTATCCAGATGCAGGCGGTGAGACAGCGGCGCCAGGAACGCAGGCTGCACGGCGCGATAGCCGGTGGCAAAGATCGTCACGTCGCTCTCCAGCTGCTCGCGGCCGCCGTCGAGGTGATGCTGTATGCTCAGGCGCTGGCCGTTTTCCAGGCGCGTCAGGGCTGTCACCGAGCGGGACGGCATCAGGTGCGCCCAGGGTTTTTCACGCAGCACTTCGAAGCGGTGGTACATGGCGCGGTAAATCGCCAGCAGTGACTCGGTGGTGATGCCGTCGGAGGTCATCTTCTGCTCGTGTAGCATCTGCCGACGTGCCTCTTCACCGAGCGTGGAGAAGCTGTCCACGTACTCCGGCGTGAAATACTCGTTAGCAAAGGCGGCTTCATCCAGCGCGTTGTAGTTGTTGCGGCGCGAGACCCAGTTCAGGCTCAGCGGCTGGCCCCATTCGCCACGGAAAATATTCAGGAACAGGTCGGCGCCGCTCTGGCCGCCGCCGACGACGGTGACGCGCTTGCCCGTAAGATCCGGCGTGCGCAGCATCATCTCGCTGGCGTGGAAGCAGGTATCGTCCTGCACGGTGACGCAGTCCGGCAGGTTGATCTGCTTACCGATCCCTACGCAGACGTGGCGCGCCAGGAAGCGGTCGCGCTGGGTCACCACCTCAAACAGGCCGCTTTTCTCATCAAAGCTCACCTGCTGCACCTGCTGGCTAAAGGACAGGTTGGTGAGGTTGTCCGCCGCCCAGCACAGGTAATCGGCAAACTCTTCCCGCGAAACGGTGCGCTGTTCGGTGGTCAGGAAGCGGTAGAACTTTTTACGCTGCACCAGGTAGTTCAGGAAGCTGTGGCGGTTGGTCGGCTCCACGGCGCTGACCAGATCCTTCAGGAAGCTGGTCTGCATGTGGCAGTCCGGCACCATCATCCCCGGGTGCCAGGAAAAGTGCGGTTTGCGCTCAAGAAACAGCGAGCTAAAGCCGTCCAGCCCTTCCGCCAGCGCGGCGATGCTGAGGTTAAACGGGCCGATACCAATGCCGATGAAATCATAGGTTTTCATTGCGCTGACTCCCGGGAGGCCAGAAAAAGAGGGTTATCAAGGTCGGTGACGTAGTTCGGCAGCATGCGGCTGCCGCCGTCGTGTTCGGAGAAGGTCAGTTTGACCGGGTTGAGGATCACGCGAATAATTTGCGGCTTAAACAGGTCGAACTTCGCGAAGCGGTCGGCAAGCTCGGGGTGCGCGGCCATATAGCGGTGCAGAACCCCGGCGAGGATCTGATAGAAACGCGTTTCGCTGACGCCACTTTGCAGCGTGAGGCGTGAGATAAAACGCAGCACCGTCACAAAGTTGCCGGTTTGCAGATCGTGAATGATGTAATCCGCGCTCAGGCGCGCCGTGACGGCCTTCACCTGTTCCGGCAGGCTCTGGGCCTGAGGGAAATCTTCATCCACCAGGCGCATATCGCCCTGGAAATCTTTCAGCAGGATGCGCTGCGGGACGTAATCCTTCATCACCAGCGTCACGTTCTGCCCGTGGGCGATCAGCGCCACGCCGTAGCGGCAGAGCAGGTGATAGAACGGGATCACCGATGCCTCAAACAGTTTTTCCAGCCATGCGTCGGCGCTTAACCCGGAGCGGCTGATCCACGCGTCGATCAGCGCACACCCGGCGTTGTCTGTTTCCATTAGCGCCGCTAGCAGCACCGCCTGTTCGCCGTCCTGCAGATAGCAGGACGGGTTCTCGCGCCAGATCACGCCCAGCATCTCCTGGTAGCGATAGGGCGCTTTCGGCAATGCGGCATAACCCGGATGCGAGAGATACCCGGCAGCGGGCTCACCCAGCACCTGCGCGCCAGAGCGGGCAAGCGTGGCGTCGCTGGCGAACTGCTGCTGCAGCCAGCGCGAGGCCAGCGGCCCGGCGGCAATGTATTTGCCCGGAATACCGCGATAGCAGGAGGTGTTGTAGATTGTCAGCGGGAGCTTGATATCAAACGGCGCGCGACGGCTGGCGTTGGTGAGCGTGCGCAGGGACTGCTGCGCCAGGTACTCATCGCCAAACTCGCCCAGTTCAACCATCTCACCCCTTGCCAGCTGCGCCAGGAAATGAATGGCGATCTTCTGCTGCCACTGCCACGGGTGCAGCGGCACCGGCAGCCAGCTCTCGTCGAGACCCAGCGCCTGCCAGCGGGCGTCAAAGCGGGCGCGCTCGGCGTTGTACATGGCGCTGGCCAGCAGGGCGCTGATATCGCAATCGGCGTCGCTGCTCCAGACCAGATGCTCCCGCTGAACGGCAACCCAGTGCAGACGAAAACGTCCGCGATACTCAGGCGCGTACTGACGCAGCGCGTCCAGGCCCCAGCCGCGGCGGCCTTTGTTGAAAATAAACTTCGGGTGACCGCGCATCAGGCACTGTAATTCGTCCGGGTCGAGGTGGATCAGCGCGTCCGCGTCCAGCGCGTCACGCGCCTGCAGCAGCTGTATGTCGCCACGCAGCGTGGCGTAGAGATCTTCCATGTGCTCCGCCGTCTGCGCGTCGCTCATCTCCAGCACCTTCGCCAGCTGCAGCAGCGCGCTCTCCGCCTCCACGGCGGCACCGCTGGCGGTGGTCAGGCTGTCCGGGTCGATGTGCAACCAGCCCCAGATCCCGCGCGTGGCGCAAAACTGCCAGGACTCGTTGCCCATAGTGATGCGCCAGGCGTCAGACGCAAGCGGCTCGGCGCGCAGGGTGCGTTCATACTCCAGTTCGGCGAGGATCTTCGCCACCATCTCGCGGTTCACTTTTTCCCAGAGCGCGTTCACAGGCCCACCTCGCTGAAGAAGCGGTGACGCTGGCTCATAATGAGGCGCGAGCGTTTATGCGGGAAGTCGAACTCTTTCACCGTGTCGAAACCGGCAGAGTCCAGATGGCGGAACAGGCGCTGGTTGTCGAAGCGTGGCTCGGCGACAATCCGCGTGGTGCGCGGTTCATCGAGATACAGGTAGTGGCTCAGGCCGCGCAGCCAGCTGCGGATGTACTGCGCACCGCGCCAGTTCTCTTCGCCCACCAGCATGTGCAGCCCGCGGTCAAACGGCTGCCAGCGGTAGTGGCGGCCAATGCGGTCTTCCGCCGCCCAGTAGAGTTCAAAATAGCCGAACGGCTGGTCGTCGAAGCAGCCGATAACCGGGTAGCAGTAGGTCGAGTCGAGCTGACGGCGCAGGTAGTTTTCCTGCTCGGCCTGCGGGCCCGCCATCTCCCAGAAGGCGTTCACGCGCGGGTTGTTCATCCATTGGGTAAAGCGCTCGCCGTCCAGCGCCACGTCGGCCACGCGGAAGCTGAGGGTGCGCTTAATTTGCGGATCGTAACGGCGATACACTTCGCCCTGCGGGCGGTGAGGGCGCAGCGGGAAATACAGCTGACGGCTCTCGTCAAACTGCATTCCGCCGCTCGCCTGATGCCGTTCCCCTTTCAGCCACAGCGGCAACTGCCAGAAGGCATCGCGCGCCAGATAATCACCATGGGCCAGGCCAAACAGCGCCTGCGCCTGGGGTTCATCCTGCCAGTCCGCCCACGGTAACGTAATGCCGGTCAGCGCGGGGGCGGCCACAAACAGCTGATCCAGAGCTTCCATCAACCAGCCGTCCGGGATCCCCTTCAGACGCTCCAGCACCGCGCTGCCGTCGAGACCCAACGCCAGCGGCAGGGTGCGATCCGTTGCGGTGCAGTGAAAGCCGTAGCCGGAATGGACGATATTCGCGATAGCCATCACGCCTTCTCCTTGTAGAACGGGTTGCTAAAGTCGAAATAGATCACCGCCGGATCGGCGATGGTGTTTTCATTGCGATCGTGCAGGTAGCAGAAGAAGTTGCCTTTGCAGTTCCAGGTCGGGCTGTCGAGCACGTAGTCGAGGCAGCGGGTCTGCTTCGCCGTGCGGCGCAGTTCCGCCAGCGCGTCGCGCACCCGGGACATCAGGCTCTCCTCGCTGTCAAAACCGGCGGCAGCAAGGGCGGCGGTAACGGCAAGGGTAGAGTTCAGCAGCAGGTAGTAAGGGAAGTAGCGCAGCAGCTGGCTCTCGCCGAAGCGGTTTTCCACCTCAGTTTCGCCAGCTTCTTTCAGCCACGCGTCGGCGCTTTCGGTCCACGCGCTGCCCTGGCAGTCGCGATAGATCAGCCCGACCGGGAAATCCTGCTGCATCTCAACGAGGATATTTTGCTGGTGCGCCAGCAGGACCAGACCGTAGTCCGCTTCGGCGCTGAACAGCGGAAGCAATACGCGGTCGCAGTAGGCGTCCAGCCAGCAGCGGGCGGCCTGAGCGAGCGGTAAATTAAGACGCTCGCTCAGACGGCGCACCGCCGCAGCGAGCAGGCTGTCACCGCCGTCCGGCGCGGCCTGCGTCAGGCTCACCAGCACGTTGGTCTGGGTGTCTGGCGTATCGAACAGCAGATTAACGCGCAGGGCCATCAGGCTCTCTTCCTGAATGACGCCCCTGTCATCGCGCAGGCCCGCCCAGCCGTCTTCCTGCATCACGCGCATGGTCGGGTAGCGCGCCTGTAATTCCTGCCAGCGTTCCGTTTTTGCCAGACGCGCCAGGCGCATGCCGCGCTTCACCTCTTTCACCGACAGCGTGCGCACGGAGTTGGTCAGGCGCACGCTGAGGGAGAACTTAATCATGTCGCTGTTGGTCTCGCTGTACAGCGAGCGGGAGGAGCTGGTGGGCAGCCACTGTGCGCCCGCTTCACCCAGATCCTGCAGTGAACCGTCTTCCGCCAGACGCTGGCACCAGTCCTGCTCCAGCAGATAGTCGGCCTGCCACGGGTGCATCGGCAGCAGCCAACGGGTGTCGGTGAAGTGGCCGAGCAGCTCGGGCGCGCTCTGGGCCGCAAAGCGCAGCAGACGTTCACGCAGGGAGACGTTCAGGCTGTCGCCGGCAACGAGTGTGCTCTCAACGGCAAACCAGCGCAGCGGGAAGCGGGAGGCGAAATCAGGCAGGTAGCGACGCGCCTCGGTTTCGTTGAACGGCTCGTGCGACTTCGGTGCCGGGTGAAACGCATGGCCGACCAGCAGCGCCTGTTCCGCGTCGGCAAACGTCAGCGGCTTATCGCGCAGGGTTGCCCAGCCGTGGCGTAAATCAATCGCCTGCCAGGTGTGGACATGGCTTTCGAGAACGCGCTGCTTAAAACGCGCCAGCGTATCGGCATCCAGCGAGCCTTTTACGGACGGTTTTTCAAGAATTAAATCAACCAGTTGAGAGAATGTGACAGCGTCACTGCGGTCGCTGTTGCTCTGAATAAGCGTTGCCGGGAAGCGGTACTGATGATGCTGGGTGGGAGAGAAATACCGTACCGGCACCCGAAGCGCCTGGGTTTGGGAAAGCGGGATATGGATCTCAGATAGCGCATCCGCATCGGTAGCGGAGTGATAACGCCAGTCCTTCGTTTCGCGCAACAGGGCGTTTAAAAAACACTGGGCTGCAACGTCTGTACCGGCGGCGCGGAGCAGAGCACGCATAGATGTACCTCATTCCATGATTGATAATAATTCTCGTTATGATATTCATTCTGTTTACAGTCGCAACCATTTTTGCAATATTTGTTTTCATAAACTTCATAATTTCCACACATTTATTGACACTATGTTCACATTCTCATGCGCGCTGACTCTGAAACCTTGACGAAAAACGTCACCTCAAAAGCTAACTGGCCCCTGGCGCTATCTGCGGGTTTACTGGGCATCGGGCAAAACGGTTTGCTGGTGATGCTCCCGCAGCTGGTCACCCTGACCGGGCTGTCACTCTCGGTCTGGGCCGGGCTGTTGATGTTTGGATCCATGCTCTTTTTACCGGCATCGCCCTGGTGGGGGCGTCAGAGCGAGCGGAAGGGGTGTAAGTCCGTCATGCTGGCCTCACTAAGCGGCTATCTGGCCAGTTTTGTTGTGATGGCGCTGGTGGTCTGGGCGATGGCGGCCGGAAGGCTGGATACGGTCTGGGGGCTGGCGGGGCTTATATTCTCGCGCCTGCTCTACGGACTGACGGTCTCGGGGCTGGTGCCTGCGGCCCAGACGTGGGCGATTCAGCGTGCGGGACTGGAGAAAAGAATGGCGGCGCTGGCGACGATAAGCTCCGGCCTCAGCTGCGGGCGTTTGCTCGGCCCACCGCTGGCGGCGCTGATGCTCAGCGTTAATCCGGTGGCGCCGCTCTGGCTGATGGCGGTTGCGCCGCTTCTCGCTCTGTTGCTGGTGCTTCGCGAAGTCGCTGACCCGCCGCTGCCACCGGTAGCCCACCAGGCAACCCGCCTGCAGGCCTCCATGCTGCCGTTCCTGCTGCTGGCGCTGCTGCTAGCGGCGCTGGTGAGCCTGATGCAGATTGGCCTGTCACCGCATCTTAGCCCGCTGCTGGACGGTAACGCCCGGGAGATCAGCCATCATGTCGCGCTCCTGCTGAGCCTGGCCGCGCTGGCCACGCTCGCGGCACAGTTTCTGGTGGTCCGCCCGCAGCATTTCAGCCCGGTGACATTGCTCTGTATCGCGGCGGTGCTGATGGTGGCAGGGCTTGGGCTGATGGCTGTTGCCGGTTTAATGTTGTTCTACGTGGGGATTGTTATCACGTCACTCGGGGCGGCGATGGCCACGCCGGGCTACCAGCTTCTGCTGAACGATCGGCTGACCACGGGGAAAGGCGCGGGCGTCATCGCCACCAGCCACACGTTAGGCTACGGCGTCAGCGCACTGCTGGTGCCGGTCGTGACGCGCTTTTACGGGGAGCAGGCTTTAACGGTGGCCGCATGGGGAATGGCGCTGCTGTTTTTAGCCCTGAGCATAGGGGTATGGTCAACCGAGCGTACCCCTGCTGAAAAAGCTTAATGGACCTGGCGGGAGGAGGAATGCCCGCCAGACCCCTCATTCTGCCGCAGGCGCTGGAGCGGATCCTGCTGATAAAACTGGCAGAAACGTTGCCACAGGGCCGGGAAACGGGGTGCGAAAAGCTCTGGCGCGCTGAAGAAATACTCGGAGAGCACCGCAAAGCACTCAGCGGGGTCGGTTGCCGCATAGGCGTCAATGCTGGCCGCGCTCTCGCCCACAAGGTCTATTTCATCCTGAATGTTATCCATCGCCGCGTGCAGGTCGTGCTCCCAGCCCGCGACCTCGCGAAGCGGGATCAGCGGAACGCCGCTGGCGCGATCGCCGTTGCGGGTATCCAGCTTGTGCGCCACCTCATGAATAATCAGATTAAAGCCGGAGGCGTCGAACGAGTCCTGAATATCGAGCCAGTTGAGGATTATCGGCCCTTGCTGCCAGCTTTGTCCGGACTGCACCACGCGCTGGTTATGCACCAGCCCGATGTCGTCCTGCCATTCGTCATCCACCACGAACGGCGCGGGATAGATAAGCACTTCGTGGAAACCGTCCAGCCACTCAATGCCGAGTGCAAGCACCGGCAGACAGAACAGCAGGGCGATGCGGGCGTTTTTCAGGGGATCGAGTTCAAACCCCTGCAGTGGTACCAGGCGTTTTTGCTGCAAAAAACGATCCGCCAGTTGAACCAGCTTCGATTGTTCATCCGGGGTTAGATTAGCCAGAACAGGGATCGTCAGCGCGTCATCCCATGGCAGCGCCACATCCCGGCCAGCCTCATTCGTTTTCCAGGGCCACTTTATCATCGCTTTGCTCGCAAACTCGTCATTTGAACAAAAATGGGAAAGTCAGGTTCGGTTAAGATGCCAGAAAATCGCTCACTGCGACAAATCCAGCCTGAATAAACTATCATTTCGTACGTAGCGGTGGGTAGCGGTTTGCGGGCATCACCTTCATTTTGTGAAGTCTGTCGTGGCCTTTATCCGCAGGTGGGGTGAATTAATCAGTGCGGTATTGAAAAGATGAGCGATTTCAAAGGTAACAAGCAGGACCTGCCCAGTCGACTGTGTGTGCACTGCCAGCGGCCCATGACGTGGCGCAAGAAATGGGCGAAATGCTGGAATGAGGTTAAATACTGTTCTGAGCGTTGCCGCAGGAGCCACCGTTGACCGAGCTGCGTCTGATCCTGGGCGATCAGCTTAATCCGCATCACAGCTGGTTTGATACCTGCAGTCCGAACGTCATTTACGTGATGCTGGAACTCCGGGCAGAAACCGCCTACGTGCTTCATCACGCCCAGAAAGTTATCGCTATCTTCGCCGCCATGCGCGCGTTTGCCTCTGCATTAAAAGAGAAGGGGCATCGGGTGAGGTATGTCCGACTCTCCGACGGCTCAAACCGCGGCGCGCTGGAAGACAATCTCAACGCGCTTGTCGCGCATTACCGCGCGGACAGGGTGATATGGCAGGAGCCCGACGAATGGCGTCTTGATACGCAGCTGCAGGCGTGGGCGAAGACGGTCTCCGTTGAAACGGCCTGCGTCAGTAGCGAGCATTTTTTCACCACTCGGGAACAGGTCAGCGCGTTCTTTGCGTCACGCAAAAGCTGGCGAATGGAGTACTTTTATCGGGAAATGCGTCGTCAGCACGGCGTCCTGTTAACCTCTGAAGGCGAGCCGGAAGGGGGGAAATGGAATTTCGATGCTGAAAACCGCAAGCGCTGGTCCGGCGAGCCTCCCGCGCCGGTGGACGCGCGTCCCTGCCACGATCGTTCCGCCTTATGGGCGGAGATCCAACGCTGCGGCGTAAAGACCTTCGGCGAACCGCAGGCCGACAATTTTCGCTGGCCGCTCAACCGTGCGGAAGCCAAAGCCAGGCTGGATGATTTTATCGCGCACGTGCTCCCGCAGTTTGGAAACTGGCAGGACGCGATGCACGCGGAGGAACCTTTTCTTTTCCACTCGTTAATTTCATTCGCGCTGAACGCTAAAATGCTTAATCCGCGGGAAGTGGTCGCGGCCGCCCAGCAGGCGTGGCGTTCGGGCCACGCGCCGCTGCCTGCCGTAGAAGGGTTTATCCGACAAATTCTCGGCTGGCGGGAGTATGTGCGCGGGATCTACTGGTCGCAGATGCCGGGCTATCGGGAGCTGAATGCCTTAGACCAGCACGCCCCGCTGCCGGACTGGTTCTGGACGGGCAAGACGCAGATGCGCTGCCTGGCGCATGCCGTTGGGCAGTCGCTCACCGAGGCTTACGCCCACCATATCCAGCGCCTGATGGTCATTGGAAACTTTAGCCTGCTCAGCGGCCTGTCGCCGCAGGCGGTCCATGAATGGTATCTGGGCGTCTATATTGATGCCTTTGAGTGGGTGGAGCTGCCCAACACCCTCGGCATGAGCCAGTTTGGCGATGGCGGGTTACTGGCGAGTAAACCCTACGTCTCGAGCGCGTCATATATTCATAAAATGAGTAATTACTGTCAGGGGTGCCGGTATCAACACAACCAGCGTACCGGCGAACAGGCGTGCCCCTTCAATGCCCTTTACTGGGACTTCTTTGCGCGCAATAAGGCGCGTCTCGGTAACAATCCCCGCCTGGGCATTGTCTTTAAACAGCTAGCGGACATGACGGAAGAGGATCGGCAGGCCATTGCAGACCGCGCCGGGTACATCCGCCTGCATCTCAACGACCTCTGATCGGTATTTCAACGCCTGGGCGGTTGCGGCAGGTCAATAAGACGCTATTATTTTTGACTTTGTTGCGTATTCCCTGACAGGACATCCAGACGCTATGCCCGTGAATTTTGACCTTAACGATCTTTATGCTTTCAGAGCGTTAGTGGAATACGGTAACTTCCGTGTCGCCGCTGAATCTATCTGTTTATCCCAGTCGGCGCTGAGCCGCAGGATTGAAAAGCTGGAAGCCGCGCTGGGAAACAGGCTGTTCGATCGCACCACCCGCCGCGTGGCGCTGACGCTCTACGGACAAAACTTTGCTGAGCGCTCCGCACAGTTGCTCGACAGCGTTGAGTCAATGCTCGCGGATGTCGATAAGGCCAGTGAAGAGCGGACGGGGCTGATCACGGTTGCCACGGTACCTTCCGCGGCCTGTTACTTTATGCCTGACGTGATCCGGCGTTTTCAGTCTCGCTATCCGCGTGTTCGCATTAAGCTCATCGACAGCAGCGCGGGCAATGTCATTGACGCCGTGGCCCGCAGCCAGGCGGATTTTGGTATCTGCTTTGCAGGAAACCTGCCGTCTGAAATCGAATTTTTCCCGCTGGTGGAGGATGTCTACGTCGCGGCGTGCAGAAAGGATCATCCCCTCGCGCAGAAGAGTCACCTGACATGGAAGACGTTCTACCAGCAGGATTATATCTCCCTCGATAAAACGTCAGGCAACCGCAATCTGCTCGACCGGATGCTGGGGGATATCGTTCCCGAGCGGCCCAGTGTCTGCGAAACACGTCACGTTACCACGATGCTCGGTATGGTTGAGGCGGGGATCGGCATCGCTGCCGTTCCCGCCATGTCAATGCCGACCTCAGAGCACACGCTGTTGACGCATCTGCCGCTGATGGCGCCGGAAGTGAAACGCACCGTGGGGCTTATCCGGCGCCGGGGGCGCATCCAGTCTTATATTGCGGCTGAACTGGAAAAGCAGATCACCGAGCAGTATCGCCGGACGTAACGGGGATCATCCCCGTCTCCGTAATGACGGCCCTTGAGGGCGGTGAGGCGAGATAGGTCAACAGCGCTTTCCCCTCCCCGGGATGTTCTGCATGGCGGGTAACCGCGCCCGCGAAGCGCGTGATGTATTGCAAATTGTCAGGGATTTTCCCGACAAAGGTGACGCCCTGAACCGGCAACAGCTCGCTAACCTGCTGGAAACCGAGGGTGTATTTTCCTTTGGCCACTTCTGAGGCGACCGGAATACGCTCGACCTTTGTCGTTTTACCCGCCACCTCTTTTTCTATTCCCAGCTTTTTGAATAACGCCTGGCTGACGTACCTGCCGCTGGCGCTGTCAGAGTAGGCGATGGAGCTGGCCTGCAGCAGCGTTTCACGCAGTTTCGCATCGCTGCTGATATCCGGTACTTTCGCTCCTTTTTTTACCACCATGCCAACGGGAGAATCCGCGAGTTCCGTTCGCGAACCCGGCTGGGTCTGGCTGGCCTTTTCGAGCTTCTCCAGCGCATCGCCCACCATAATCACCACGTCGGCCTTCTCGCCGCGCGCCAGTCGGTTTGGGATCGCCTGCGGCGTATTGCCCATTGAGGGGCCGGGGATGATCACAATTTTATCCCCGGTCCGGTGTTCATATTCCGGGGCCAGCTTTTCAAGGGCGGCTTTAAAACCGCCTGAGATCATCACCTTCACGTCCTGGGCAAAGGCATTGACGCTCAGGAACGTCAGCACCAGCGCGCTGGCGGTATAGCGATAAGTGCGTTTCATACTGCCCCCTCTGACTTGACGGTGTTTTGCAGCGATACCGCGCGGCGGCGGTAGAGGTAGAGCGTCGCCAGCAGGGCACATACCGCGGCGAAGCTCATCCAGTAGCCCGGCGAGGCTTTGTCGCCGGTGTATTCAATCAGCGCGGTGGACATGACCGGGGTAAAGCCGCCAAAGACCGCCGTTGCCAGGCTGTAAGCCAGCGAGAAGCCCGCCACGCGCACTTCAGCCGGCATAATTTCCGTCAGCGCCGGGATCATTGCGCCGTTATAGAGGCCATAGAGGAAGGAGAGCCACAGCAGCACGCTCAGCATCATCGAGAAGCTGGGCGCGCTCGCCAGCAGCGTGAGGGCCGGGTAGCTGGTCGCCAGCGCCAGCAGGGTCATGGCAATCAGCACCGGCTTGCGCCCGAACCGATCCGACAGGGCACCGCCCACCGGCAGCCAGATGAAGTTAGAGATCGCCACCAGCAGCGTGACCAGCAGGCTGTCTGACGCGCTCAGCATCAGCACCTTTTTGCCAAAGGTGGGGGCGTAGACGGTGATCAGATAAAAGGCCGTGGTGGTCATCGCCACCATCAGCATGCCCGCGACCACCACCTGCCAGTTCGCGAGCAGCGTTTTAAAGACCTGACGCATCTCCAGATGATGGCGACGCGCGCTGAACTCTTCCGTCTCTTCCAGCTTGCGGCGCAGGAAGAAGATAAACGGCACGATTAAACAGCCGAACAGGAACGGGATGCGCCAGCCCCATTCGCGGATAGCGCTCTCTTCCAGCATCGCGTTCAGCGCAAAGCCCATTGCGGCGGCGACCATAATGGCGACCTGCTGGCTACCGGACTGCCAGCTGGTGTAAAAACCCTTGCGGCCCGGCGTGGCGATTTCAGCCAGATAGACCGACACGCCCCCAAGCTCCGCGCCGGCGGAAAAACCCTGCAGCAGACGGCCCGTCAGCACCAGCAGCGGCGCCCACAGACCGATGCTTTGATAAGACGGAATAAGCACGATCAGGAAGGTCCCCGCCGCCATGATGGACAGCGTGACAATCAGCCCCTTTCTGCGCCCCACCTTGTCGATATACGCGCCAAGCACAATGGCCCCGATTGGACGCATCAAAAAGCCCGCGCCGAATACGGCGAAGGTCATCATCAGCGACGCAAATTCACTGCTCGCCGGGAAGAACGTGTGGGCGATGTAGGTGGCATAGAAGCCGAACAGAATGAAATCGAATTGCTCAAGAAAGTTGCCGGACGTGACGCGAAGTATCGCGCCCGCTTTCGACCGTACGGTTGCAGGTGAGGTTGAGGAAAACATGGTTATCTCCAGTTTATTGTTGACGTTTTACGCGTCTGTTTCTGAAAACTGGATCAGGATGAGGAATTAGATAAGCGCAAATGCCGCATCGACTGATGCATTTTTTGCATGAATATAATTCGACTGATAAATACAATTAATGGCAACAATAACTTAACAAACCGTTGGCTTTTTATTCACCAATATTCTGTAAGTCTCTGATATTGCGATTTTGTGATGTGGCGCAGAGGCCCGTTTCAGAATGCGCCGGGTAACCGCTTCATTACCCGGCGGATGCATTTTAGCGCAGCGCCCTGGCGATCGCGCTAAACATCAGAGAAGCTTCCAGCGGCTGGGCGCTGAAGGACGGCTCCGCCTGCGGCCAGGTAGACCACTGGACGATGACCAGATTTTCCTTCGGGTTCACCACGATCATCTGCCCGAAAATGCCCAGCGCCCAGAGCGAACCTTTTAGCGAATCCTGTGCCGTCGGCTCTACGCCCGCGGCGTTCGCGGGCACTTCATTGTTCCACCACTGATAGCCGTACAGCCCCTCGGGATGGGCGTCTGATACCGAGCCTTTGGCCTTCGTCCAGTCTGACGACTGCCGGATCCAGTTTTCCGGCAGGATGGTCTTACCGTTCGGCAGCGTACCGTTGTTCAGGATAAATTGCCCGAAGCGTCCCCAGTCCTCCAGCGTGGCGTTAAAGCCGTGCGCGCCGACGTCGTGCTGGCCTTTGCTGTAGGCATGCCACACGCCGTCGCTCGCCATGCCGTAAGGCTGCCAGATGCTTTTCTCCAGATAGGCTGCGAGCGTCATGCCGGTGGCCCGCTCCAGCACGTCACCCAGCAGCCAGGCGCCACCCGAAGAGTAAGACCAGCTCTCTCCGGCCGGATGCGCTCTGCGTAACCCCTTCACCAGCTTGCGCACGCAGTCATAGGTACCCGGTTTCGCCTCGCACTCGGTGAGCTGCGCAAAGTCGGAGTGGGGGTTGGTATAATCCTCGTTCCAGGCCACGCCGGAGGTATGGGTGATCAGCTGTTTGAGCGTCACGCCATCCCACGCGGTGCCTTTCAGGTCGGGTTCATACCGCGTGATCAGATCGTCAAGCGAGTGGATCTTTCCCTCTTTGAGGGCCACGCCCACCAGCGCCGATACCACCGATTTCCCAACCGAGCGCGAGGTCCAGAGCGTCGAGTCGGTATTGCCCTCTCCAAGATACTTCCAGGCGATTTTGCCGTCCTTCAGCACCAGCATGCCGCTGACGTTCTGGCGCTGGAGGTACTCCTGAAGGCCGTAGCGCCTGCCGTTGACCTGATAGTGTGCGTCCGTGAGCGGCTTGTCCGACATTTGCAGCGGCACGGCGTTACCGTGGCGGAAACGATCCCCGGCGTAGTTGCGGTAGTCATTGCGAAAGCCCACCACGCGATCGGCCTGGCTCCAGGTGAGCATCTTATGGGGGTCTGGCAGCGTGGTGTCGAAGGGGGCTGGGCAGGCGCTGAGGTCGGTGCCTTTACAGGCCGCCACTGCCGCAGGGGAGAGCAGGGTGCTGAAGACAAGGCCCGCCAGCAGGGCATGGTTTACTTTTCTGTTTTTCATATCCGTCTCTTACAGGTTAGGAACGGCTTCAGTTTAAAAACCCCGGGGCTATAATAAAAAACGCGTAGCGGGGGAAAATCCCCCCAAAAAACAGAAGGAGCGTAGCGTGGCGGGATTGATTTACTCTTTTGCACAGCTCGAGGCATTTACCGCCGTGGCCGAGAACGGGAGCCTGAGTAAAGCCGCGGTGGCGCTGAAGAAGGACCGAACGACGCTTCGCGATCTGGTTGATTTTCTTGAGGATGGGTTAGGCTACGCGCTGTTTATTCGCGACGGCCGCACCCTGCGGCTCACGCCCGAAGGGGAGCAGCTTCAGCGCCAGGCGCACCTGCTGATGCGGCAGGTAAAAGCCTTTGAGGCGTTTGCCAGAGAGGTGCCGCACGGTGCCACGCAGGACCTGACGCTGGTCTACGATCCTTTTACGCCCAGAGCCTTTCTGCACGGGGTGATTGCTGAAATGGCGGTGCGAAAAATCCGCCTGAGCCTTATTTGCGCCTCGCGGGATGAATCGGAACGGCTGCTGGCGAACAACGACGCGGATCTCGCCATCTGCCAGGCACGCAACCGCAGCGTGGGCAATGATATGGAGTGGCGCGCCCTGGGTGCCATCGATATGGATTTTTATGCCGCCAGCGGGCTGTTTGCTGACCGTTCTTCGCCTCTGTCGCTGCTCGATCTCTCCCTGGTGCCCCAGGTCGTCATGCACCCCGCCTCGGACGAGCCGGTGGCGCGCCGCCTGCAGATTTCCGGGCATACCCTCTTTACCAATGAACCGGAGATGCTGCGCGGTTTGCTGGAGCGCGGCTGCGGCTGGGGATTCTTACCGACGCATTTTCACGCCGGGCAGTGGCAAAACGTAAAAAGGCTGCACACCGAAGTGGGCAGCCAGGGGATTGGTCAGACGATGGTCACCATCTGGAAGCCGGGAAGCGACAAGCGCAGCACGATCGCTGAAACGCTGTCGCTCTTGCCGGACGTATGGAAGCACTCAGCGCTGTGAACAGCCTTTACACTGCTGGTTCTGGATCTGCTGGAAGAAATCGTTGCCTTTGTCATCCACCAGGATAAACGCCGGGAAGTTCTCGACTTCAATTTTCCAGATGGCTTCCATGCCCAGCTCAGGATACGCGACGCACTCCAGGCTCTTAATGCTGTTTTGCGCCAGCACCGCCGCCGGGCCGCCGATGCTGCCCAGGTAGAAGCCGCCGTGCTTATGGCAGGCGTCCGTCACCTGCTGGCTGCGGTTGCCTTTTGCCAGCATGATCATGCTCGCGCCGTGGGACTGCAGTAAGTCCACATACGAATCCATGCGCCCTGCGGTGGTTGGACCGAGTGAGCCAGACGCGTAGCCTTCCGGCGTTTTGGCTGGGCCCGCGTAGTAAATCGGATGATCTTTGACGTACTGCGGCAGTTCTTCACCGTTGTCGATCAGCTCTTTCAGCTTCGCGTGGGCGATGTCGCGCGCCACGATGATGGTTCCGTTCAGCGACAGGCGGGTAGAGACCGGGTGCGCGGAAAGCTGCGCCAGGATCTCATTCATCGGCTTGTTCAGGTTGATGCTGACCACATCGCCTTCGCCCTGCTGGCGCAGCGATTCAGGAATGTACTGGCCCGGGTTGTGCTCCAGCTTCTCAATCCAGATCCCGTCGCGGTTGATTTTCGCTTTGATGTTGCGGTCCGCGGAGCAGGAAACTCCCATGCCAATAGGGCAGGACGCGCCGTGGCGCGGCAGGCGGATCACCCGGATGTCGTGGGCGAAGTATTTACCGCCAAACTGCGCGCCGAGGCCGAGGTTCTGTGCTTCCTGGAGCAGTTCCTGTTCCAGTTGAACATCGCGGAACGCCTGGCCGTGTTCGTTGCCTTCCGTTGGCAGCGCGTCGTAGTAGCGCGTGGAAGCCAGCTTCACGGTTTTCAGCGTGGCTTCCGCCGAGGTTCCGCCGATAACAAACGCGATATGGTACGGCGGGCACGCCGCGGTGCCGAGGGTGCGCATCTTCTCAACCAGGTAATTTTTCAGCTTAGCCGGGGTGATCAGCGCTTTGGTTTCCTGGTAGAGATAGGTTTTGTTGGCAGAGCCGCCGCCTTTCGCCATGCACAGGAATTTGTATTCATCGCCGTCCACGCTGTAGAGATCGATCTGCGCGGGCAGGTTGGTACCGGTATTCACCTCTTTATACATATCCAGTGCCGCATTCTGGGAGTAGCGCAGGTTGTCTTCAATGTAGGTGTTATACACGCCCTGGCTCAGGGCCGCTTCGTCACCCCCGCCGGTCCAGACGCGCTGGCCTTTTTTACCCATGATGATCGCGGTGCCGGTATCCTGGCAGGTCGGCAGCACGCCTTTGGCCGCGATTTCGGAGTTGCGCAGGAACTGCAGGGCAACGTACTTATCGTTCTGGCTGGCTTCCGGGTCGTTGAGGATGGCGGCAACCTGCTTCTGGTGGGAAGGACGCAGCATAAATGCGGCGTCGTGGAAGGCCTGCTGCGCCAGCAGGGTCAGCGCTTCCGGCTCCACTTTCAGGATTTCCTGGCCTTCGAACTCGGCAACGGAGACGTGCTCTTTGGTCAGCAGGTAGTATTCGGTGTCGTCATGCGCAAGAGGGAAGGGGTTCTGGTAGATAAACGGTTTGTTTGACATAGCTTGCTCCACAAAAATAAAACCGCCGGAGGAAGGCCCCGGCGGTCAGAAATCAGAACATCATGGACATCCACGGATAGCCAATCAGCAGCAGGGCCGCCAGGAAGATGGCACCGAAGATGGTGCCGAGGCGCCAGTAGTCTTTGGTTGGCAGGTAGCCGCTACCGTAGTAGATCGGGCTTGGGCCAGTACCGTACGGGGTGATGATCCCCATCACGCCCAGCGAGGTCACCATCAGCAGAACGAACACTTCCATATTCATGCCCGGAATGGTGGAGGCGATGGTCAGCATCGCTGGCAGCAGCGCCGTGGTGTGCGCGGTGGTGCTGGCAAACAGGTAGTGCAGCAGGTAGAACGCCAGCAGCAGGACGATGGTCGCCACGCCCGGAGAGATACCGCTCATTAACAGACCACCTTCTTTACCCAGCCAGCTGATAAAGCCGGTAGAGGAGAGGCCGTCCGCCAGCGCAACCAGGGTGGCGAACCAGACGAAGGTGTTCCACGCCGCTTTGTTACCGGTGATATCGTTCCACTCCAGCACGCCGGTCCACAGCATCAGGCCGACGATGAGCAGGGCAGCCATAGCGGGTTCAATCCACGCGGCGGCGAAGATCCACATCAGCAGCGCACAGCACACGAACACCAGCAGCAGGATTTCATTGCGGGACAGTTTGCCCAGTTTTTCCAGCTCACGGGTCGCCCACAGCGGCACTTCGTTGTTCACCTTCACTTCTGGTGGGTAGAACCAGTAAGCCAGCAGCGGCATGGCCAGAATCAACAGGATACCCAGCGGCAGGAAGGCGAGGAACCAGGTGCCCCAGGAGATATCGATCCCAACCGTACTTTTCACCAGCGCCAGCGCCAGCAGGTTCGGCGCGAGGGCGGAGAGGAACATTGAACTGGTGATACAGGCCGCGGTGATCGCCACCCACATCAGGTACGAACCAATTTTACGCGCGCTTGGGTCGTTCGGTTTAGAACCGTACAGCGGCGGCAGGTTAGCGATGATCGGGTAGATGGTCCCGCCGCTGCGCGCGGTGTTGGACGGGGTGAACGGTGCCAGCAGCAGGTCAGCAAACGTAATCGCGTAACCGAGCGTCAGGCTGCGACGGCCGAGGTATTTCACCAGAATCAGCGCCAGACGGCGGCCGAAGCGGGTTTTGTCATAGCCTGCGGCGAACATGAAGGCACCGAAAATCAGCCAGACGGTCGAGTTACCAAACCCGCTCACCGCCCACTTAAAGGAGGCGCCTGCCAGCTTGAATTTCGGGTCAGCCAGCTGTTCAGGGCTGAACAGCACCCACTGGCTGCACAGGGCAATGGCGACCACGCCGGTCAGACCGATCACCGCGCCCGGCAGCGGTTCGAAGATCAAACCCACGATTACGCCAACGAAAATGGCGAAGTAGTGCCATGCGTAAGGAGGCAGACCTTCCGGTACCGGAACAAACAGCAGCAGTACGGCGACGATGACGGGCAGTGCCATCATCAGCAGACGTTTTGCGTTTCCATTTGATGCCTGGTTCGCCACAGGGGGCGTTACAGCAGTTTTTGTATTCATAGTTTCACGTCTTAAGTTGTCAAAGATTCGGTCGTACTGAAAAAACAAAATCACTTTCTTAAGTTTTTTTGCTTTTTTTAGTTATTAAAGGTGCGGTTTTGTATTTTCAGTAATAGCAATTCAACGCTTTTATGGTGGCGTTAAATTAAAAAATGATGATGTTTTTATATTGCGCTTTTGGATGCCATAACTATTGATCGCGATCAAAAAAACAGAATTGCAGCGTTATTTTTATGCTTTTATTAATAACCACTCAGGCGTATGTGGGTATTGCCTGTTTTATTGGTTTGTTTTATCATTTTCGTAACATCTATTTTTTCTTTGTCTTTTATCTTGTTGTTTTTAATGATTTTGCATGCGTGATGGAAATTGGTTTAACCAATTTTTATTTAACGAGTTTTAAATTATTGTGAATGACTGAATTACATTCGCTAACACCAATGTGTTATTTGTGTTATTGCAGGGATTAAATAGTTTTTTAACTAACGTAATAACTTTAGAAACTAAAAAAATCATTATATTAATATCATGACATCGGCAAATAACGACGAACTAAAAACTAATCCGATAACGAATTCTTAATTTTTTAAAAGTTTGGAGTTTCTAATATGAGCACTAACGAACGTATTCTTAGCCCCTTCACATTACCGAATGGCACTGAACTGAAAAACCGTTTGTTAATGGCCCCTATGACCACCTGCACCGGCTATTACGACGGCACCGTTACCAGTGAACTGGTGGAGTACTATCGTGCCCGTTCCGGCAGTATCGGCACCATCATTGTGGAGTGCTGCTTCGTCGACGATCTCGGTCTGGCTTTCCCGGGCGCAATCGGGATTGATAATGATGAGAAAATTGCCGGGCTGGCGAAAATCGCGGAGGCGATTAAATCCAAAGGCTCTAAGGCTCTGCTGCAGATCTACCACGGCGGCCGCATGGTTGACCCGAAACTGATCGGTGGCCGTACGCCGGTTGGCCCAAGTGCCGTTGCCGCGCCGCGTGAGGGCGCAGCAACGCCAGTGGCACTGACTGGCGAAGAAGTCGAAGGCATGATCGGCAAGTTTGGTGAAGCGGTGCGCCGCGCCATCCAGGCCGGCTTCGACGGCGTGGAAATCCACGGGGCAAACACCTATCTGATTCAGCAATTCTATTCGCCAAACTCTAACCAGCGTGACGACGAGTGGGGCGGCAGCCGCGATAATCGCGCGAAGTTCCCGCTGGCGGTTCTGGATATCACCCACAAAATGGTGCGCCAGTACGCGGACGACGCCTTTATTATTGGCTACCGCTTCTCCCCTGAAGAGCTGGAAGTGCCGGGCATCCGCTTTGAAGACACCATGTACCTGCTGGAAAAACTGGCGGCGCGCGGCGTGGATTACCTGCACTTCTCCGTCGGCGCGACCCTGCGTCCTTCCATTGTCGACACCCAGGACCCAACGCCGCTTATCGAAAAATACTGCGCGATGCGTTCTGAAACGCTGGCGCAGGTTCCGGTCATGGGCGTGGGTGGCGTGGTGAATGCCGCCGATGCCAATGAAGCGCTGGAACACGGTTACGACCTGATTGCCGTGGGCCGTGCCACCATCGCCTATCCGGACTGGACCGACCGCATCGCGGCCGGGGAAACGCTGGAGCTGTTTATGGACAGCACTCAGCGCGAGGCGCTGAACATTCCTGAACCGCTGTGGCGCTTCTCGCTGGTGGAAGCGATGATCCGCGACATGAGCATGGGCGAATCAAAATTCAAACCGGGCATGTTCACCGAGAAGGTGCAGGACGACGCGAACGAACTGGTGATTAACGTCAGCCTGGAGACTGACCGCATTGCGGACATCGAGCTGGCGTCTGGCCCGAGCGAAGACGTTGAGTTCGTCACCAGCTTTGAAGAGATCCGCACCCGCATTCTGGATGCCAATACCCCGCACGTGGATGCCATCACCGGTGCAACCAGCCAGAGTGAAGCGGTGAAGAAAGCGGTCTCTAAAGCGATGCTGAAATCCAGCAAAGCGCGGGCAGCGGAAGAGGGCGTTGACCCGAACGAAACCCGCAGCGTGGACGTGGTGGTTGTCGGCAGCGGCGGCGCCGGTCTGGCGGCGGCGATTCAGGCTCACGACGAAGGCGCGAGCGTGCTGATTGTTGAGAAAATGCCAACCATCGGCGGGAACACCATTAAAGCCTCTGCCGGGATGAACGCCGCCGAAACGCGCTTCCAGCGCGTGAAGGGCATTCAGGACAGCAAAGAGCTGTTCTACCAGGAAAGCCTGAAAGGTGGCGGCAACAAGAACAACCCTGAACTGCTGCGCCGCTTCGTCGAGAACGCGCCGCAGGCAATTGAGTGGCTGGCAACCCGCGGCATCATGCTGAACGACATCACCACCACCGGCGGGATGAGCATCGACCGTACTCACCGTCCAAAAGACGGTTCTGCGGTGGGCGGTTACCTGATTAGCGGCCTGGTGCGTAACGTCAACAAACGCAATATCGAGGTGATGCTGGATACTTCCGTCAGCGACATCCTCTTCGAAAACGGTGAAGTCACCGGCGTGCGCCTGACCACCGAAGAGAATGAAACCATCACCGTGGCAGCGAAAAGCGTGATTGTGGCAACGGGCGGCTTCAGCGCTAACAGCCAGATGGTCGTGAAATACCGTCCGGATCTGGAAGGTTTCGTCACCACCAACCATAAAGGGGCGACCGGTGGCGGTATCGCGCTGCTGGAGCGCATCGGGGCTGGCACTGTCGATATGGGCGAGATTCAAATTCACCCGACCGTAGAGCAGAAAACCTCGTACCTGATTTCCGAATCCATCCGCGGGGGTGGGGCGATTCTGGTCAATCAGAAAGGGGAACGCTTCTACAACGAAATGTCGACCCGCGATAAAGTCTCGGCGTCAATCATCGCCCTGCCGGAGAAATACGCTTACATCGTCTTTGACGAGCATGTACGCGCCAAAAACAAAGCCGCGGATGAGTACATTGCCAAAGGCTTCGTGACCAGCGCCAGCTCGCCGAAAGCCCTGGCGGAAGCGCTCGGCATGGATTACCACGCTTTCCTGGCGACCCTGGAACGTTATAACGGTTTCGTTGAAAAACAGCATGATGACGACTTTGGTCGTACCACCGCGCTGCGTGCGCCCATCAATGAAGGGCCATTCTACGCCATTCAGATTGCGCCGGGCGTGCACCACACCATGGGCGGCGTGACCATCAACACCGAAACCTGCGTGCTGGACAGCAACCACAACGTGCTGCCAGGCGCGTTTGCAGCCGGTGAAGTGGTCGGCGGGATCCACGGTGCTAACCGTATCGGCGGTAACGCGGTGGCAGATATCATTATTTTTGGTACCCTTGCAGGACATCAGGCGGCTCTGCGTTCGAAAATGAGGTAAGGCTCCTGCTTCCCAGGCCGGATACGCGCAGCGTTATCCGGCATTTTCCCCGGCGGCGCGGTGCCAGCCGGGGCTACAGCTGAGGACTCCTGCCATGCCTGATAGCCATCGCGTTTACAGTTACTCCGCCGTCCTGATGGGGTCACCCATCCTCCTGAAGCTCTTTTCCCATGACGAAGCCCTCGCGTCCCGCGTGTTTCGCCTGATCAAACAGTATGAAGACCTGCTCACTGTCAACCGCGCGCACTCGCAGGTGATGGACATCAACCATGCGGCCGGCCAGCATCCGGTCACCGTCAGTCGGCCAGTGTTTGATCTGATCCGCTGTGCAAAAGCGGCAAGCCTCCTCAAGGACAGCGCCTTTAATCTGGCAATCGGTCCGCTGGTGAAGCGCTGGAAGATTGGTTTTCAGGGGGACAGCGTTCCGCCTGCCGATGAAATCACGTCGCTGTTGGCAATTACCCGTCCAGAGGATGTTCTCCTTGATGAGGCCAGCAGCAGCGTGTTTCTGACCCGGGCGGGGATGGAGATCGATCTGGGGGCGATTGCCAAAGGCTATATCGCCGACAGGGTGCGGGATTACCTGCGTAAAGAGGGCGCTGAGCTGGGGCTGATTAACCTTGGCGGAAACATTCAGACCTTAGGCTCCCCGGAAGGGGGCTGGAGCGTTGGGCTGAAAAAACCGTTCGCCGGGGATGCGCTGATCGGCACGATGGTCGTCGAGAACCTCTCCGTCGTGACGTCGGGAACGTACGAGCGCTACTTTGAGCACAACGGCAAACGCTATCACCACATTCTCGATCCGCGCACCGGGTATCCGCTGGACAACGAACTGGACAGCGTGACCATCATTTCAAAAGATTCCATCGATGGCGATATCTGGACCACGCTGATGTACGGCATGGGCGTGGAGAAGGGCTGCGCCGCGCTGCGTGCGCGTCCAGACATAGAAGCGATCTTTGTGACCAAAACAAAAGAAGTGGTGTTCTCTTCAGCACACCACTTCCGCTTTACCCTGCTGGACGATACCTACCGCGTTACTGGCAGTATTGCTTGAGCAGGCCCGTCTGCTCCGGCTGGAGACGGTAGCGATACACCGGACGCCCGGTAGCGCCGTAGTGAATGCTGGTGAACAGAATATTGATTTGCGCCAGCCAAATCAGATATTTGCGGCAGGACACGCGGGAAATATTGACCGCGTTTGCCAGGTCATCAGTAGAAAACTCCGTCTCCGGGTGTGCGTCAATCCACTGGCAAATCGTGCGCAGCGTTTGCGGCGTTAACCCTTTCGGCAGCTTTTTGCTGTCTGCCAGTTCCGGTGCCCCGCCGTGGATCAGACGGTCGACGTCCGCCTGCTCGTAATACTGATGCGACCCCATCAGGCTGTGCTTTGCCTTCCAGCCGTTCAGCGCCTCTTCAAAGCGCGGGAACTGGAACGGCTTTATCAGATAATCCACCACGCCATAATGGATGGAGGTCTGGATCGTGGCGGCGTCGGCGGCCGAGGTGATCATGATCACATCGATTGGGCGGCCGGATGCTCGAATGACGGGCAGCAGATCCAGCCCGTTATCCTGCTGCATATAGACATCCAGCAGCACCAGATCGACAGGATGGCTGGGGTCATTAATGATGGCCTCGGCCTGGTTTAGCGTGGAGGCGACGCCACAGCAGGTAAAGCCTTCAACACGGTTGACGTACAGACGGTTGAGGTCGGCCACCATGGCGTCATCATCGACAATTAATACATTTATCACGCGATATTCCTCTCGCTATCCCAGGGGATGTGAACAAAAAATTGGGTAAATACGCCGGGCTCAGACTCGACGCTGATATCGCCGCCAAGGTTCTGAATCTGCTGGCGAGCAAGGAACAGCCCAACGCCGCGGTTGTCGCCTTTTGTTGAGAAGCCCTTTGTAAAAATAGACTCCAGCTGAGTGGGATCAATGCCGGGGCCATCGTCGCTGACTTCACAGCTGAGCCAGCCATTTTGATAATGCAGCAGCAGGCCAATCTCACCTTCCTGCTGTCCTTCCATCGCGTCGAGCGCGTTTTCAATGAGGTTGCCCAGCGCGGTGATCAGCACCGCGACCTGCTCTTCACTTGCGGTATCCGGTATCTGGCTTTCATCCGCCAGCGTCAGGGTGACGCCCGCTTCTTTCGCCCGGTTGATTTTACCCAGCAGGAACCCGGCTACCACCGGGGATTTTACCTTGCTCTGTATCGTACCGATATCCGTCTGGTAATGATGTGCCGTCTGCAGGATGTACTCTTCCAGCTTGTCGTAGCGCTTCATGTGCAGCAGGCCCAGGATCACATGCAGTTTATTCATAAACTCGTGTGTATGGGCGCGCAGGGCATCGACGTAATTCACCATGCCATCAATACGCTGCATCAGCTGGCTGATTTCCGTTTTATCACGGAAGGTGGTGATGGCGCCGATCACCCGATCCTGACTTTTTACCGGGACCATGTTGCACAGCAATAGCCGGCCGTTGCAGCTGATCTCCTGATCCTGGCGCGCGATGCCCGTCTTCGAGACGTCACGCAGGCTGGCCAGCAGGGGGGCGCTGGTGTTTTCGGTCTGCTTGCCGGACGGGAGAAGCAATATTTCTCTGGCGGTCTGATTAATCATCGTCACGCGCCCGTGAATATCAACGGCCAGCACCCCCTCACGAAGCGACTGCAGCATCGCCTGGCGCTGTTCGAACAGGGCGGAAATTTCATAGGGTTCGAGTCCGAACAGGATGCGTTTCAGGACCCGCACCAGACCCCAAATCGCCATCGAACTCATAAAAATGCTGAACAAAATGGTCCAGACGGCGTTTAGCCGCCCGCGGGTAATCTGCTCTTCCACCTTATTGAGGGAGATACCGACCACCACCACGCCAATCTGCTCGTGCTGGCCGTCGTAGACGGGGGTAAATACGCGCAGCGCTTCGGCGAGCGCACCCCGGTTAACCGATACGTTCTCTTTGCCTTCCAGCGCGGGCGTTAAATCGTCGCCGATAAAATGCAGCCCCAGCAGCGCCTCGTTCGGGTGAGAATAGCGGATCCCGCGCATATCGGTGACCACGGTGAACAGCAGATCGTTTCGTTTCGTCACCGCCTGGGCGATGGGCTGAATAATATTCTCCTGCGGCGCCTGCATCAGGCCGCGCTGTATCTCGGGGCTGTCGGCGAGGGTGCGGGCAATGCCGAGCGCGGTGTCTTTGACATCATCGCGTGTGGCGCGGGTGATTTGCACCGAATAGAGCGCAAAGACCACCAGCAGCACTGAACCGATAATCGCGCATACCATCAGCGTGACCAGCGTATTGAGTTTCA
Organism: Enterobacter quasiroggenkampii; assembly: GCF_043972695.1. Taxonomy (NCBI): domain Bacteria; kingdom Pseudomonadati; phylum Pseudomonadota; class Gammaproteobacteria; order Enterobacterales; family Enterobacteriaceae; genus Enterobacter; species Enterobacter quasiroggenkampii. The sequence continues at coordinate 3,568,747 of NZ_CP143745.1, read as the reverse complement.
TGGGGCGCTTGCGCGTCGGAAGGAAAGGCTGCAAATCGCTCATCAATACTCCGCGATGATTAAGTAAGGGGGTAATTATCGCCGATGACGCGCTTTTCTTAAAGCCATGTAAAGGCGTGGATTTGGTCCTCTTTTCGTGACCCTCCTCGCAGGTCATCTATATAAAACACTTTATAGTGTGTGGGTACTCATAATAAGGAGGCTGTTTATGAGCATTCTGCTTACCGGTTCGGTCAAGGAAAGACGGCACGCCAGCACGATGAATATCGATCGATTGTCCACGCTGGACATGCTGAAAGTCATTCACCAGGATGATGCACTCATTTCTGCTGCGCTCACCCCTTGCTTACCTGTGATTGCCCGCGCGGTGGATAACGCTGCCGCGACCCTCAATCACGGTGGCCGTCTGGTGATTGTCGGGGCGGGACCGTCTGGTCGGGTCGCGCAACAGGTTGCTGATGACTATGCGCCGGGCAAAACCCCTGTGGTGGCCGTCACGGCAGAAGAGGGGGAAGGGAGCTACGAGCGCGGCGTTGCCGATCTGCAGGCCATTAAGTTTGGTGAACACGATATGATGCTGGCCGTGACCGTCAGCGGAAAAACACCGTGGGTGTGGGGGGCAATGCGCCATGCATGGTCGCTGGGGGCGCCGGTCGCCGTTATTACCGGTGATGCGCAAAGTGAAGCCGCGCAGCTGGCGAGTATGGTTATTGCTCCCGAACTGGGGGCCGATGTGGTGGCCGGCTATCTCAACACCAAAGCGGGGATTGCGCAGAAAATGATCCTCTCGATGATCGCTACCGGGCTGGCCGTTCGAACCGGACGCGTTTACAGCAACCTGCGGGTGGATCTCGAGGCAAGCAGTACCAAATGGGCCGAACGCCAAATCGCCATTGTGATGGAAGCAGGGGGATGCTCCCGGGCGGAGGCAAAAGCCGCGCTGGAGAGCTGTAACCATCACTGTAAAACGGCGGTATTGATGGCGCTGACAGGGCTGGATGCGTGGAAAGCCCATGAACTGCTGGCGCAGAATAACGGGTTCATCCGCGTGGCGCTGCAGGAAGCGCCATAACACAGACCGCGAAGAAATAAAAAAGGCCGCAGATGCGGCCTTTGGTATTTTTAAAGATTAGAACTGGTAGGTCATGCCGACGCCAACGATGTCGTCGGTGGAAATACCGTTGGCTTCGTAGAAGCTTTCATCGTTATCCAGCATGTTGATTTTGTAGTCAACATAGGTGGAGAAGTTCTTGTTGAAGCTGTAGGTCATGCCCAGGTCGATGTAGTTAACCAGGTCCATGTCTCCATGCTGACCCTGAGGGTTGCTGGCGTTGCCTGGATAGGTCATGTCCTTGCCCTTAGAGTAAACCCATGCCAGGGATGGACGCAGGCCGAAGTCGAACTGGTACTGTGCTACCGCTTCGAAGTTCTGAGTCTGATCCGCGATACCATAATCACCGTATGGCGTCATGTTGCGGGTTTCAGCGTACATCATTGCCAGATAGACGTTGTTGGCGTCGTATTTCGCGCCAAGGGTCCACGCTTCAGCTGTTTTACCGCTCGCATAATGCGCGTTGTATTGGCCTGCCGCTTCCTGCTCATTAGTACGATCAGAAGAAGAGTACGCCGCACCCAGGCTCAGGCCGGAGAGATCGCCTGAGAAGTCATAGGAGGTAGACATACCGAAGCCGTCACCGTTCTGGAAACGAACGCTGTTATGTCCGTTTTTGGTGCCTTCCTGATTTTCATCAGCGTTAGCACCTTCATTCGCACCCTGATACTGCAGCGCGAAATTCAGACCTTCAACCAGACCGAAGAAATCGCTATTACGGTAGGTTGCCAGACCGTTGGCACGGCCATTCATAAAGTTATCGGTCCAGGTGTAAGAATCACCGCCAAATACCGGCAGCATATCGGTCCAGGCTTCAACGTCGTACACGACGCCGTAATTACGGCCATAATCAAATGAACCGTATTCGCCATATTTCAGGCCAGCGTAGGCTAGACGGTTAAAGGATTTGTCACCCGCGCCTTCGGTATCGTTAGCGAACGTTTTATATTCCCACTGACCGTAACCGACCAGATCGCGAGTAATCTGGGTTTCGCCTTTGAAACCAACCTGTACATAGGTTTCATCGCCATCATCACCAGGGTTGTCAGAGAAGGTATGACGCGCGTCAACCTTACCGTACAGGTCAACTTTGTTGCCATTTTTGTTATACATTTCAGCCGCATTCGCTGCGCCTGACATTAATAACGCGGGTACCAGAAATGCCAGAACTTTTCTTTTCATTATATATTCCCTTTAAAGATAATTTATATGAATATATGTAATCACCCTCCGTAATTACAGGCTCGATACTATTCTATGGCTTGTGATTTAGTTTCAAAAATAAATGTAATTAAATTCGATGAAATATTTCAAATTATTTCTATTAATCTCTTTATTTTTCTTGTGAATTATTGGGGTGGATTTATAAGGAGTAATTATTATTAAATATTTCGCAGCGCTATTTTTAAATTCATTTAATTTGGCTATGTTATAATTCACCTTCTTTTAAACAACAGGACATGATGATGGAACTGGCCCGGTGGCAGCATGGCTTTGAGCGCTGGCTCAAGGAAAATCACCAGAACGACGATACTGCACATGATATTTCGCATTTTCGTCGGGTGTGGATGACGGCGCAAAAAATCATGGTTCACCACACGGCCGAGCCGCGGGTGATTCTGGCCGCCTGCTATTTTCACGATATTGTCAGCCTCCCGAAGAACCATCCTGAACGCAGCCAGTCGTCACGGCTCGCTGCTCGCAAGACGAGCGATATACTGCGCCGCGACTTCCCGGACTTTCCACCCGAGCATATTGCCGCCGTCGCGCACGCGATTGAGGCGCACAGCTTCAGCGCCGGTATTGCGCCGCAAAGTATAGAAGCCAAAATTGTGCAGGACGCTGACCGGCTGGAAGCGTTAGGCGCTATCGGCCTGGCGCGCGTTTTTGCCGTCTCGGGCGCACTGGGCGTGCCGCTATTTGACGCGGACGATCCCTTTGCCGATGCGCGTCCCCTCGACGACCGCGCGTTTGCCCTCGACCATTTTCAGACCAAGCTGCTGCGTTTGCCTGATACAATGCAAACGGACATGGGCCGCGAACTGGCACGTCACAATGCCGATTTCCTGATCCAGTTTATGGCGAAACTCAGCGCCGAATTACGCGGCGACTGCCTCGGGCTGGATAGCCAGGTGCTGAGCCGCTTCCGTCGCAGTTTGCGCAACTGAACTGTGGTAATCTGTTCCCAGTCTTTACTCTCCGGTTAAAAGAATGCAGGAAAATCGATCAGTGACAGAGCCCGCGCCCGCGCAGGCTGAGAAATCAACGGCAACGGTGCAGGCCTTACTGCGCCAGCTGTTGGATATCTATGATGCTAAAACGCTGGCCAGCCTGCTGGTGGCGCACGGCGAGAGCCACTGGAGCCCGGCGATCCTTAAACGTCTGCTGACCAGCGAGCGAGCAGGGCGTCGCCTGAGTGAAGGCGAGTTTCGTTGTCTGCAGAACCTGCTTCCGCGTCCTTCTGCCGCACACCCGAACTATGCCTTCCGGTTTATCGATCTGTTTGCCGGTATCGGCGGCATTCGTCACGGTTTTGAAGCCATCGGTGGACAGTGCGTGTTTACCAGCGAGTGGAATAAGCACGCCGTGCGCACCTACAAGGCAAACTGGTACTGCGATCCGCACGAGCATCATTTTAACGCGGATATCCGCGATGTGACCCTGAGCCATAAAAGCGGCGTGAGCGATGAACAGGCCGCCGAGCACATTCGTCAGACGATCCCGGCGCATGACGTGCTGCTGGCAGGCTTCCCGTGTCAGCCTTTCTCGCTGGCCGGCGTCTCCAAAAAGAATGCCCTTGGACGCGCCCACGGTTTTGCCTGCGATACGCAGGGAACGTTGTTTTTTGACGTGGCGCGTATTATTGACGCCCGTCGTCCGGCCATTTTCGTACTGGAAAACGTCAAAAACTTAAAAAGCCACGACGGCGGGAAAACCTTCCGCATTATCATGCAAACGCTGGATGAGCTGGGTTATGACGTGGCCGATTCAGAGGACATGGGCGCGGACGATCCTAAAATTATTGATGGGAAACATTTCCTGCCCCAGCATCGCGAACGTATCGTGCTGGTGGGCTTCCGCCGCGATCTCAATCTGAAAGGCGATTTTACTCTGCGGGATATTCCTTCTCTGTATCCCGAGCGCCGCCCCACCGTGGCCGATCTGCTGGAACCCGTCGTCGACGCGAAATTTATCCTGACCCCGGTGCTTTGGAAATACCTCTACCGCTATGCCAAAAAGCACCAGGCGAAAGGCAACGGCTTCGGCTTTGGGATGGTCAACCCGAACGATCCGCACAGCGTCACCCGTACGCTGTCTGCTCGCTACTATAAAGACGGCGCGGAAATCCTGATCGACAGAGGCTGGGACAAGGCGCTGGGTGAAAAAGATTTCGACGATCCGCACAACCAGCGCCATCGCCCACGGCGCTTAACGCCGCGCGAATGCGCCCGGCTGATGGGCTTTGAGACGCCGCAGGGTTATCGCTTCCGCATCCCGGTGTCGGACACCCAGGCGTACCGCCAGTTTGGTAACTCGGTGGTGGTCCCGGCGTTCGCGGCTGTCGCAAAGCTGTTAGCCTCGCGCATCCGACAGGCGGTGGCACTTCGTCAGGGTGAGGCCGTCAATGACGGATGTTCACGATAAGGCGACGCGCAGTAAAAACATGCGTGCCATCGGCACGCGTGACACCGCCATTGAAAAGCGCCTGGCCGCGCTGCTGAAGCAGGCGGGGTTTGACTTCCGCGTGCAGGATCCCACCCTGGCGGGACGCCCGGATTTCGTCATCGACGCCTGGCAGTGCATCATCTTTACCCATGGCTGTTTCTGGCACCATCACGACTGCTACCTCTTCAAAGTCCCGGCGACGCGCACCGATTTCTGGCTGGATAAGATTGGTAAGAACGTCGAGCGCGACAGGCGGGATCTGGCCACGCTGATGGCGCAGGGCTGGCGGGTGCTGATCGTCTGGGAGTGTGCGCTGAGAGGCAGATTAAAGCTGAACGATGCCGATCTGAGCGAACGGCTGGAAGAGTGGATCTGCGGCGGCGGCCAGACCGCGCAGATCGACACGCAGGGCATTCACCTGCTTACGGTTTCTCCACCTCGCAAGGCGTGACCACCGGTTTTGCCGGCAGCAGATATTTGCCCAGCGTGACCAGCACGACGGCAAACACGATGATGCCAAGAGCAATCCATTCCACAGGTGAGAGCGTTTCTCCCCCCAGTCCCGTTCCGAGCAGCACGGCCACGACCGGGTTGACGTAGGCGTAGCTGGTGGCGACAGCCGGAGAGACGTTGCGGATCAGGAACATATAGGCGTTAATGGCGATGATAGAGCCAAACAGCGCCAGGTAGCCTACCGCGAGAAAGCCCGACAGGTCCGGCAGCGCGGTCAGCTTTTCTCCCGTCAGCGCCGAGGCCAGCAGCAGGACAATCCCCGCGGCAAGCATCTCAATCGCACCGGCCATCATGCCGGTCGGCAGTTCGATACGCGACCCGTAGACGGAACCCAACGCCCAGCTCATCGAGCCAATCAGGATAATCACCGCGCCCCACGGATTCCCGCTCAGGTTGCCGCCGCTGTTGAGCAGAACAATGCCGGCCAGGCCAATCCCAATCCCAAGCCATTCCAGCTTGCGGGTGCGGATGCCGAAAAGGCGGCTGAAGCAGAGGGTAAACAGCGGTACGGTGGCAACGACCACGGCGGCGATCCCGGACGGGACGTTCTGGTGCTCGGCAATCGTCACAAACCCGTTACCCACCGCCAGCAGCAGCAGGCCGATCAGGGCGGCATTCAGCATCGGGCGTAGCGGGGGAAGCTTATGCCCGCGCAGGAGCAGGAAGGCCAGCAGCAGGATGCCCGCCGAGAGGAAGCGAATGCCCGCCATCATCAGCGGCGGCCAGCTCTCCACGCCGATGCGAATGACAAAGTAGGTTGACCCCCAGATGATGTACAGCGAAAAGAGTGCCCCGATAAGCGGTAGCATTTGCCGGAAACGCATAATCCCTCACGACGAAATAAAAAGTTCGCTGATAGTAAACGCGAAAACTATCTCGCTGGCGAGCCCTTTAATTGTGTGGCAGATGTGAATTTTTTGTTGACGTAAGGTGCCTGTTTCCGGGTTGGCGCTTTTGCTCCATACTATTCACTTAATTACCAAAAAATGAAGGATTAAGATTTTGGCAGGAAGTAGCTTATTAACATTGCTGGATGATATTGCCACCTTACTGGACGACATTTCAGTGATGGGGAAACTGGCGGCGAAGAAAACCGCAGGCGTGCTGGGCGATGATTTATCGCTTAACGCCCAGCAGGTGAGTGGGGTGAGGGCAAACCGTGAACTGCCGGTGGTGTGGGGCGTGGCGAAAGGCTCCTTCCTGAACAAGGTGATTCTGGTGCCGCTGGCGCTGCTGATCAGCGCGTTTATTCCCTGGGCCATCACGCCGTTACTGATGATTGGCGGGGCATTTCTCTGCTTCGAGGGCGTGGAGAAGGTGCTGCACTCCTTTAGCGCGCGCAAGCAGAGCGATACGCCGGAGGTGCGCCAGCAGCGTCTTGAAGCGCTGGCCGCGCAGGATCCGAAAACCTTCGAGCGCGATAAGGTCAAAGGCGCTATTCGGACCGACTTTATCCTGTCTGCGGAAATCGTCGCGATTACGCTGGGCATTGTCTCTGACGCGCCGCTCCTGAATCAGGTCCTGATCCTCTCCGGCATCGCGATTCTGGTCACCGTGGGCGTGTACGGTCTGGTGGGGCTGATCGTCAAGCTGGACGATATTGGCTACTGGCTGGAGGAAAAATCGAGCGCGGTAGCAAGAGGCATCGGCAAAAGCCTGCTGGTGCTGGCCCCGTGGCTGATGAAGAGTTTGTCGGTGGTGGGCACGCTGGCGATGTTCCTCGTGGGTGGCGGAATTGTGGTTCACGGCATTGCGCCGCTGCACCATGCCATCGAACATTTCTCCTCCACGCAGGGGGCCGTTATCGCGGCGATTCTGCCTACGCTGCTGAATCTTGTGCTGGGCTTTATCATTGGCGCTATCGTCGTCGCGGCGGTGAAGCTGGTTGAGAAAATTCGCGGCACGTCGCACTAATTGTTACCCGCGGCAGGATGCAAAAAGACCATTCCTCGTCTAAATTGAAACAGTTTCACCCTGATACAGGAGGCAGGTATGGTCTTTTTGGTCAGTGATGAAGTTAAGCCTAAGAAGGGCGGCCCACGTATGATCGTCACCGGGTATTCCAGCGGAATGGTGGAATGTCGGTGGCACGATGGCTATAGCATCAAGCGGGAAGCATTCCGTGAAGATGAGCTTCAGCCGGGTGACGGGCAGCACCAGCGGGACAAGGCTTAATCACATAACGCCCGGCTTTGCCGGGCGTTTTTATCTCAGGTTTCGGGTAAAGAGCAGTAATCAGGGAGTGTGTGTGCAGCGCGATACCTTTGTTGTAAGACAAACTTTTTTGCAATGGCTGCATAAGCGTAGCAATCCGGGGCGGATTGTTAATCTCTGTTTTCTGATCGTTCTGGTGTTTTCCACGCTCCTGACCTGGCGTGAGGTGGTGGTGCTGGAAGAGGCGTACATCTCCAGCCAGCGCAACCATCTGGATACGGTGGCCAGTTCGCTGGACAGGCAGTTACAGAACAGCGTCGACAGGATGCTGTTATTCCGCCAGGGCATGCATGATGCAATCGAGACGCCGCTGGCCTTTGATGTCTTACAGGATGCGGTGTCACGCTTTAATACCGTCCGCATGCTCCCCACCTGGCAGCTTGCCGTTGATAAAAAGCGCACGCTTCCCCTTAATGGGGTCTCGGATGCATTCGTGGATAAAACCACCCTTCTGAACCGGGACGCTGAGCGCATCAGTCATGAAATTTCTGCCGCACTCGAAGTGGGGTATCTGCTCAGGCTGGCGTCATCGAGAGCACAAACAGAAGCGCGGGTGATCTACGTCTCTCGCGCCGGTTTTTTCCTTTCCACGGATACGCCGGACCAGGCGGGCGATATTACCGCCCGCTATTATCATCTGGTCACGCAGTCCTGGTTTACCCAGCAGTCAGAACGTAACAATCGCGCGCGCGCCGTGCGCTGGTTTATCTCTACCCCTTCATCCTGGACCGGGGATGAACGAACGATCACCGCCAGCGTCCCCATCTATTTCGATCACTACTGGTACGGCGTCGTGGCGATGGACTTTACCTTAGACACGATGCAGCGTCTGCTGACCGACGCGACGGAAGACCGGACGGAGGGGGAGTATCAGCTGTACGATACCCGGCTTAATATGATAGCCACCTCTGCCCACGCGGGAACCCTGGTTAACCATTTTGACGAACGCGAAACGGCGCAGATTGCCCAGGCGATTGAGCATGATACCGGCGGCGCGATCCGCCTCGGGAGCCGGTTTATCACCTGGGAGCGGCTCGATCACTTCGATGGCGTCGTCCTGCGGATCCACACCCTGCATGAAGGGGTGCAGGATGATTTCGGCAGTATCAGTATCGTGCTGGCGCTGCTGTGGGCGCTCTTTACCGCCATGCTGTTGATCTCGTGGCTGGTGATCCGTCGGATGGTGAGTAACATGTACACGCTTCAGCACTCCCTCCAGTGGCAGGCCTGGCACGATCCGCTGACACGGCTCAATAATCGCGGCGCGCTGTTCGACCGCGCCAAATTGCTGGCGGAAACCTGCCGCCAGCAGGCGCTGCCGTTCTCGGTGATTCAGATCGATCTCGACCATTTTAAAAGCATTAACGACCGTTTCGGCCATCAGGCAGGTGATAAGGTGCTTTCCCATACGGCAGGCGTGATTGCCAGCGCGTTACGCAAGAATGATGTGGCCGGGCGCGTCGGCGGAGAAGAGTTTTGTGTGGTCCTTCCCGGCATTGGTCTGGAGGAGGCGAGGGGCGTCGCTGACCGCATTCGTTACCGAATCACCAGTAAGGAGATCCTGGTGAAGAAGAGCACCACCCTGCGCATCAGCGCGTCGCTGGGCGTCAGCAGCGCGGATGAAACGGGCAACTACGATTTTGAACAGCTGCAGTCCGTGGCGGACGTCCGGCTCTATCAGGCTAAGCAGAGCGGGCGTAACCGGGTCGTGTGGCGGGATCAGGACAGGAAGTGATCCAGCCCCTCCTGCCAGCCTGCCGGGCCGGTCTGTTGGGTGTGATAGACCCGCTCGGGGTTATCGTCCCGTAGCGTGATGCCCTGGCGGTTAATCCCCTTGATGACCACCGCGAAGTCCATGCTGTCGAGCAGCGGCGCATCGTTAGGGCCATCGCCGAGCCCCAGCGTGGTGGGCTCGATCTCGTCCTGCTCGCGATACTGTTCAATCAGCCAGTTAACCGCCACGTCTTTACCGCAGCGGGCGTCGAGAATATGCCAGAAGCGCGCCCCCTGCACACACTTGAGGCCGATGTGCGCCAGCTGCTCTTCAAACTGGACCAATTTCTCGTCGGTATCGCGCCAGATGAGCGTGACGGAGGCTTCATGCTTGCGGGCAAGCGTCGAACGGAAGCGCGTCAGTCCGGTCCACTCGCTGATAATGTACTCATCTACATCGTCAAAGGTGGTGAATTTAAAGCCCGTTTGCAGACGAATCTGCTCGATTCGCGGGCGAATATCCCGGTGCGTCATCCCCCGGATCTGACGCTGGACCTTGTCCCAGCGCACGTCAGGCTGAATTACCGCGCCGTTCTCGGCAATAAACGGCAGGCCTTCCAGCCCCAGATCCTGCTGAATATCGAGCATCTCTGCCGCGGTTTTGCTGCTACAGAGAATAATCGGAATCTGGTTATCCTGTAGCCTGTCCAGCCAGGGCATTGCGGGTTGCCAGTCGTAGGTATGAATATCCAGCAACGCGCCATCCAGGTCAGAAAAAATCAGCAAGGTATCCCGCAGTGAAGGCATAGTGACTCCCGATGACGGTTGCGTTTCGTTCTAAGAAAATTCCTAAAAAATAACCGAATTGTTAACAGATGAAATGGGAACAATCCCTGGCAAACCCGCATTCGGCGTAAGTTAGTGCTCATAACGAAAAGCATTATGTTAAAAATATTATATTCATCATAAGAATATATGCTTGTCAGACAAATTCGTTGGGGATAGTGTGGCTTGTACATCAGATTTCCTGGTGTAACGAATTTTCAAGTGCTTCTTGCATAAGCAAGTTTTGATCCCGGTCATCCCCATGACCGGGATTTTTTTCGCCCTAACGATTGGCTTCCGACACGCTAAAGTCGTGAATATCGAGCTCGAAGGCCTCCGCCAGCTCACGATAGGTGTGATAATCCCTTCCGTTAACAATGACGCGGTCCGAATTGTCGTCCGTCCTGCGGACTTCTGACTCGCTAATCTCATTGATGGCGGCCAGCAGGGCATCGACATCCACCTCGACTTCGCGCTTGATGGTGTCGCTGTACTCTTTATCGGTCTTCATTGCGGGGTTCCTCATTCAGCCGGGTCCATCGCTAAGTATAGACTGTAGATAAAAACGCCATTCACACCGAGCGGCGATGTGCGATTTTGCGTTTTGTTCTACACTGGCTCAAAACCAGAGGAGGAATGTATGAAGGTCAACGATCGGGTAACGGTTAAAACGGACGGTGGGCCGCGCCGCCCGGGTGTGGTGCTGGCAATTGAAGAGTTTAGCGAAGGGACAATGTACCTGGTATCACTGGAAGACTACCCGCTCGGCATTTGGTTTTTTAACGAACTGGGGCATCCGGACGGTATTTTTGTTGAGAAAGCAGACTAACACGGCGTCGGGTAGCATATCGCGTGCCCGACACCCTCTGCAGAAGCAAAAATCTCTGGCCAGGCCAGAGATCAAAGGTAGGGTGCACAGGGTCTTAAGCGACTAACGCATGTTGACGAAAATCCCGTTCGTCACATTATCGGTCAGGCGTACCACGTGGTAGATCACTTGCTTATTATGCGTTTTAATTTTCCGTTTAATATTTCCTTTGTGTGATGAAACGGTTTTCGCTTTAATATTCATCTGGTCGGAGATCTGAATAGTTCCTTGTCCCGCCATCCACATTCGCAGCATACTTGATTCAGTCCTGCTTAATGATAGGGTGGGTAAGTTAACCGCTCCTACATTTTTAACTTCTTTATTCAAATAATCACCCAAAATGTCATCCAGCGACTCGGGTTTAATCGATTTAGAACTGATCAATAAATTTTTACGGACCAACAAATACTCATCGAAATGGATATTCGCGATCGCCATAAAAACAATAAACAGGGTTTTTGGATGCTGATTAATGATTTGCTTAATGTGCTGACTGTTGGCTGGATCGTGAATGAAACAGTCCTCATTAATAAACACCACGCCTGGTTTTAGTTCGTCACAAGCGGCTGCGAGTTCGTCAACGGTGTGTGCATCGTTGATGTCTCTCTTTCTTACCCCTCTGCTTGCCAGGTACCCGGTTAACCCTAGCCGGGTGTAGCTGCATAAATCCATAATGATCGTTGACATGGCATACCCTCACTCAATGCGTAACGATAATTCACCATCTGCCTGAGAGCTCAAAACAGCCATACGGGATGGAAAAAAATAATAAACCTGTGAGCATGACAAAGACTTTCAGGCGGACTCACTATCCCGTAAAGTTACGTATAATTTGCCAGGAATCTTCTTAAAGTAAAGTAAATATTAAGTATTGTGAGGTGGTTAGAAACAATTAAACCGCGTCAGATATATCCTGGAAGATGTTTTTCGCGTTTTATTTTAGGAATATCCTCAGAAAGACAGTAGCAACAGTACGGTCTATTATTTACGAGGCAGTTCGCTGACAATATCCGCTAACAGGTTGAATATCTCGCCGAATAAATGTTCACAGAAGGGAGCGATAAGTGGCATCAGTAATGACATTAATAAAATTCCGACCGTCAGCGTCAACGGAAAACCAATGACAAACACCGAAAGCTGCGGCGCCATTCGGTTCAGTAAACCTAATGCCAGGTTGACGGTCAGCAGCAGGGTGATGATCGGCAGCGCCAGCATCAGCCCATTCAGGAAGATCAGCCCCGCGGCGCGGGTGAGCGCCAGGAAAGCGTTGCTGTTCACCGGGTTTTCGCCAATCGGCAGCGTATGGAACGTGTCCACCAGCATGGAGATAAGCCACAGATGGCCGTTGAACGACAGGAACAGCAGCATGGCGAGCAGATCGATAATGCGCGCCAGCACGGGCATGTTGAGATGACTGCCGGGATCGACAAACGTGGCGAACGATAACCCCATCTGTAGGCCAATCAGTTCCCCCGCGGTACGCACGGCGGCAAAAGCGAGCTGCATGGTAAAGCCGACGGCAACGCCAATCATCACCTGCTGCAGGGCGACCCACACCGCATTCGCCGAGAAGATCGGAATATCCACGGGAGGGAGAGACGGTGCGACGATAATGGAGATGATAATCCCCAGCCCCACTTTGACACGCTTGGGTATCGATTTCTCGCTGAGAATGGGGGCGGTGGAGATCAGCGCCATGATGCGCAGCATCGGCCAGAAGTAGACGCCGAGCCACTGAACCCACTGGTCGCTGGTGAAGTGCAGCATCGTCAGGTCAGCCGATGATGTACGGCAGATTGGTAAACAGGTTGCGCATGTAGTCCAGCAACAGGTTCAGCATCCACGGTCCGGCCACGATAATCGCCACGAACACGGCGATGATTTTCGGGATGAACGACAGTGTCATTTCGTTAATCTGCGTGGCGGCCTGCAGAATACTGATAACCAGACCGGTAACCAGCGCGACAAGCAGCAGCGGAGCGGCAACGGCAATCGCGATTTTCATCGCCTCCGTGCCCATCATCATGACCGATTCGGGTGTCATTGCCGTTCCTTAACTGTAGAAACTCTGCGCCAGCGAGCTGACCAAAAGCTGCCAGCCGTCGACCAGCACAAAGAGCATGATCTTAAAGGGCAGGGCGATGGTCGCTGGCGGCACCATCATCATCCCGAGCGCCATCAGGACGCTGGCGATCACCAGGTCGATAATCAGGAACGGAATAAAGATGGTAAAGCCGATCTGGAACGCGGTTTTCAGCTCGCTGGTCACATAGGCGGGCAGCAGAATACGCATGGGTACCGCTTCCGGTCCCTGCAGCTCGCCGGTGTTGGACAGGCGGGCAAAGAGGGCCAAATCCGCTTCGCGCGTCTGGCGCAGCATAAATTCCCGCAGCGGCTGCGCGCCTTTATCCAGCGCTTCCTGCATGGAGATTTTATCTTCGCTGAACGGCTGGTAGGCGTCGGTGTAAATCTTATCGATCACCGGCGACATAATGAAAAAGGTCAAAAACAGCGCCAGTCCGAGCAGAACCTGGTTTGGCGGAGCGGAAGGGGTGCCCAGCGCGTTTCGCAGAAGACCAAAAACGATGATGATGCGGGTGAAGCTGGTCATCATCAGCAGGATAGCCGGAATAAACGTCAGCGAGGTGATGAACACCAGCGTCTGCACCGGAAGCGACCAGCTTTGGCCGCCGCCTGCGAGAGGGGTTGACACCAGACCGGGCAGTTGCGCATAGACCGCGGGAGCAAACAGGCCAACGCCCGCAAGCGTCAGGGATAACAAACGGCGCATCAGGATCTCCCGGAACGCTTAAGCAAACTCTTCATCACGGACTGGAAATCCGCAGGGGCCTCTGCACGCTCGTCCACCACAGCAGGGGCGGGCGGCAGCTTATGTAATACGCTGATGTTTGACGCCGTGACGCCCAGAACCAGACGCGCATCGTCCACCTCGACGATGACCACGCGTTCACGTGGTCCCAGGGTGGTGCTGGCGCTGACCTTCAGCCCGCGGGCGCCGGCGGTTTTCCCCGCCAGGCCAAAGCGCTTCGCCAGCCAGGCGGCGATAAGAATAAAGGCAATAATACCGAACAACGCCCCGCTCACCTGGAGCAGAGGTGAGCCGGGAACGGCAGAAGGTTGCGATAGTGTTGCCTGGGTTTTCATGCTTAACGGCTCAGACGACGCATACGTTCAGACGGGGTAATGATGTCGGTGATACGTACGCCGTATTTATCGGCTACCACCACCACTTCACCCTGAGCAATCAGATAGCCGTTGATCAGAATATCCAGCGGCTCGCCGGCCAGGCCGTCAAGGGCCACCACGGAACCCTGCGTCAGGCGCAGCAGCTCTTTAATGGTCATACGGGTGCGTCCCAGTTCAACGGTCAGCTTAACCGGGATATCCATAATCAGGTCGATGTCCTGCAGCGTGCCGCTGACGTCACCGCCGCCGAGCTGCTGGAATACGGCATCCGCTGCGCTTTTGGCCGGGGTCGCTTTTTGCTCGTTTAACGCGTCAGCCCACAGATCGTCCAGTGCTCCGCTGTTTTCATCGGACGGATTGTTCATGTCACTCATTTGGGCTGTTCCTCATTCAGCGAATTCAAAATCGGGTTGATCAAGTGCTCAACGCGTAACGCATACTGACCGTTAATCGTGCCGTACTGGCTTGTCAGCACGGGGACACCATCCACATGGGCAATAATGCGGTCGGGTTTTTCTATCGGCAAAACATCACCGGGTTGTAATTTCAGGATCTGAGATAACCGCAGCGGGATATCGGCGAAGCTCGCCACCAGCTCAAGCTGCGAATGCTGGACCTGGCGGACCAGGTTTTCACGCCAGTTCTGGTCTTCGTTGCGGGAGTTCTCCAGCGGCGGGTTAACCAGCAGCTCGCGCAGCGGTTCGATCATGCTGAACGGCAGGCAGATGTTGAACTCGCCGGTCAGGTTACCGATCTCCACGTGGAACGGGGTGTTCACAACGATATCGTTCGGGGAGGTGGTGATATTGGTAAATTTCACCTGCATCTCAGAACGGACGTACTCCACTTCCAGCGGGTTAATCGCTTTCCACGCGTCGCTGTAAGACTCCAGCGCCAGCTTCAGCATGCGGTTAATGACGCGCTGTTCGGTGTGGGTGAATTCACGACCTTCTACTTTGGTCGGGAAGCGCCCGTCGCCGCCGAACAGGTTATCCACCGCAATGAACACCAGGCTTGGGGAAAACACCACCAGACCGGTGCCGCGCAGCGGCTTCAGATGAATCAGGTTAAGGTTGGTTGGCACCGGCAGGTTGCGGGCAAACTCATGATACGGCTGAATGCGGATCGCACCGACCGTGATATCCGGGCTGCGACGCAGCAGGTTAAACAGCCCCATACGGAACTGACGTGCAAAACGTTCGTTAATGATCTCCAGCGCCTGCAGACGTTCACGTACCACGCGACGCTGGGTATTCGGGTCATAGGGACGAATATCGCTATCGCCGCCGATACCCGGTTGCGGATCATCACTTTTATCGCTGTCGCCGTTGAGCAGCGCATCGATTTCTGCCTGAGAAAGAATACTGTCGCCCATGTCGTTACCGCAGAATGAAGGCTGTATACAGAACGTCAGTGACTTCCTGCTTAGGTTGGCCGTTTACCAGCGGGGTCGCCAGCGTTTGTTTAATGGCGTCGACCAGTTTTTGCTTACCCACATCGGTGGCCAGCGCCGAAGCGTCCTGACGAGAGAACAGCAGCAGAAGGCGGCTACGCACCTCCGGAAGATAATCATTCAGACGCGCGCGCGTGGCTTCATCCTTCAGGCGCAGCGTAATACCGACGTACAGCACACGATCCGCGTCACCGAGATTCACGGTGAAGGTGTCCAGAGGGAAAAATACCGGCGCCGGTGGCGGTGCAGGTTCGGCTTTGGCCGCAGCGGTCGAAGGTTCCTGCTGCATACGCCAGTAACTATAGCCCGCGGTAGCGCAGGCGGCGAGCGTGATCAACACCAGCAGCGGGATCCAGATGGAACGCTTACTTTTTTTGGTGATAGCGGAGTCAGTCATCTGATACGAGCTTCCTGTTTCGGTACAGCTTAATAAGGTGATTATCCCGTGTCCTGCTGTCGTCAAAGCGTGGAAAAGACGGGGATAATCACGCTACCTCTGGCGTTTAGGCGAAGATGTCTACGGCACTGTTACCGCGCGCGGCGGATTGCAGGGCGGCAGGAACGGGCAGTAGTTCATCGCTCTCTTCATTAAAACCGCCGGTGTTGCCGGAACGCGAAGCCTGGTGCTGCTGCTGGGATGAGGACTGCTGCTGCCCGGCAAAGTTCTCGCTGCTGACGCTGCTCTGCGCAAGCTGAATGCCGTTTTCTGCCAGCGAGGTTCGCAGTACCGGCAGCGCGGCTTCCAGCGCCGCACGGACATGGCTGTGCGCAGAGATCATCTGCAACTGCGCCTGGTTATCATCCAGCTTAAGCGAAATTTGTACCTGACCCAGATCTTCCGGGTGCAGACGCAGCTCGGCCGTCTGCTGGCCCTGTTTGGTGAACAGGGTGATGTGCTGGCTCAGGGACTGCTGCCATTCATGCGTGCCCAAAGGCTGGCTTAACACCGGCGCGGGAGCAACGGTGGCGGCCGTCTGACTGGTTGCATGGCTGGACATAATTGGTGCCAGGGTAGCTGTCGGCGATGATGAAGAGGAGGCGCTGGCGAGCTCCTGCTTCTCTGCGGTTGCAGCCACGACCGGCGTGGCCGGCGCGTTGCCCGACAGGGCCGGGTCGCTGTTTTTCGCCTGGCTCTGATAAGGCGCAGCACTCAGCGCTTTATCATGGCTTCCCGGAAGCGCGTTCAGGGACGGTTGGCCCGCGCCGTTTTGCGCAAGCGCCGCTGTACTCAGCGTTGCGGTGGCGGAAACGCCGTCACTGCCAGCTACACGAGAGGCGGTAGTTTGCTGGTGCGGCAGCATCGCCATCAGGGCGCTCAATCCGGCCAGCTCCTCTTCGCTCAGCTCGCTTTTACCGTCATCTTTGCTGTTCGCGGCATTGATCGTCTTCAGTGCGTCACCTTTAGACAGCGGCACCAGTGCGGAAACCAGAGTATCAAGCGAGGTGACGGGCGCCGTTTCATCGCCATTCAGCGCGGTTTGGCGCGAGAGCAGGTCGGCAATTTTGGCCTGCAGGGTGGTATCCCCTTTGGCGTCCTGAGCAACGTGGGACAGCTTGCTGCCGGCGGCTTTCAGGTCAGCCAGGGTCAGTGGCGCATCTTTGCCCTTGCCCGTCGCGTCCGACAGGGCGCCCGCGAGCAGCGCGAGAAAGTCCTGTGCACCGTCGGTGCCTTTCCCCGTCTGCGTACCGCCTGACAGGTCGCTGTCGCTCATCAGCAGTTGTTGCAGTGTGATCATTCCGGTTTCCTCATTGATGCGCGCTGGGCAAACTCATCCATTTTTTTCTGATCCAGACGGTTTTCCGCCAGGGTCGTTGCCGCAATCTGTCGGTCCTGTAAGGTCTGCCAGGCCTGCAGTCGCTGCTTCTTCTCGCGCCAGAAATTCAGCGCGGTATCGACTTTCTGGGTCCACTGGTGAAGCTGCTGGCGATGCTGATCTATCGCCTTCTCCAGCGTCTGGATAAACTGCTGATAGTTAATCCAGCGCTGGCTTCCAATGCCCTGTGTCATATCGGTATTGAGGTTGGTGCGATATTCATGCTGATAGTCGATTAACATCTTCAACTGTTCTTCAGCCTGCTGGCACCCGCGTCGCATTGCGCCAAGCTGCAATGCGGCATCATCAACTTCTTTTTCAGCCAGATCTTTCAGCGTTGATAACGCGCTGTTTTGCGCCATGACCTTCGCCCTCCACCTGTGTTACACCTGCGGGAAAATCAGCTCCAGTGCCTGAATTGAATCTTCCCAGTTGGCACGTTCAAAAATGCCTTGTTGTAAAAATGCCTCCAGCTGCGGCCACAGGGTAATCGCTTTGTCGAGCATCGGGTCGCTGCCTTTGGCATACGCCCCCACGCTGACCAGATCGCGGTTGCGCTGGAAGCTGGAGAGGAGTTGTTTAAAGTTACGCACGCGGGCGTAGTGCTTCTCGGTTATCAGCGCCGTCATTGCGCGGCTGATAGAGGCTTCAATATCAATTGCCGGATAGTGTCCGGCTTCGGCGAGACGACGCGACAGCACAATATGGCCGTCAAGGATCGCACGCGCGGAGTCGGCTATTGGATCCTGCTGGTCATCGCCTTCGGTCAGCACCGTATAGAACGCGGTGATGGAGCCGCCGCCGCTGATACCGTTCCCCGCACGTTCCACCAGAGCAGGGAGTTTGGCGAAGACCGAAGGCGGGTAGCCTTTGGTCGCCGGTGGCTCACCGATAGCCAGCGCGATTTCACGCTGCGCCATCGCGTAGCGGGTCAGCGAATCCATGATCAGCAGCACGTGCTTGCCGCGGTCACGAAAATCTTCGGCGATGCGGGTGGCATACGCTGCCCCCTGCATACGCAGTAACGGCGACACGTCCGCCGGTGCGGCGATGACCACTGAGCGGGCACGGCCTTCCGCACCCAGAATGTTTTCAATGAAATCTTTAACTTCGCGACCACGTTCGCCGATCAGGCCCACTACGATAACGTCCGCCTGGGTATAGCGCGCCATCATGCCGAGCAGAACGGATTTACCCACGCCTGACCCGGCGAACAGGCCCATACGTTGCCCACGTCCCACGGTCAGCAGGGCGTTAATCGGGCGTACGCCGGTATCGAGCACATGCTCGATAGGGGTTCGCTGCAGGGGGTTAAACGGCTGGGTGATTAATGCGCCGGTTTCGGTGGTGTCCGGCGAGGGCAGCCCGTCGAGCGGCTTCCCGCTGCCGTCCAGCACGCGCCCCAGCAGGGCAGGACCAAGTGGCAGCTGTTTCCCGCTTTGCAGCCCATCGCCAGAGGTGTTTTTGGCATACACGCGCGCGCCGGGCAGAATGCCTTCCACCTCTTCAAGCGGCATCAGGAACAGGCGCTGGCCGTTGAACCCGACCACTTCGCTTTCCACTTCACGCGTTTCCAGACCGTCCTGACGCTCGATCACGCAGGTCGCGCCCAGCGGTAGCTGCAGGCCGGTGGCCTCCAGTACCAGACCGGTGGCGCGCGTCAGTCGCCCATAACGACGAACAGAGGGCAGTTGCGCCATCTTCGTCTCAAAATTGTCGAGCGTGGTGAGCCAGCGGGTGAGGCGTGCGGTCATCAGACGACTCCCGGTGCCGCCAGACGGCACAGTTCCTGCCAGCGGGTGGCGACGCTGGCATCCAGATCGCCTTCATCGGCTGAGACTTTACAGCCGCCGTGATGTAACGACGGATCGCCGCGCAGACGCCAGCCGTGCAGGTTTAGCGTCGCGCCCAGGCTCTCTTCCACGCGCTGCAGGTCGTCCGGATGGACGCGCAGCTGCGGCTTACCGCTGAACAGCGGCTCCTGCTGCAGCAGGCCCTGAATTTGTTTGATCAGCGCTGTGTTATCCACGACGGGCGTCTGGCCGATCACCTGACGCGCGGCTTCCAGCGCCATCTGCATCAGTCGCGAGGCAATCACGCTGTCCAGCGCGTCCAGCGTGTGCTGAAACTCGCTGACCAGCTGCTGCATGCGGGCATGGATCGGCGCCTGCTGCTGGCGCGCCTGATCGATACCGTGCTCTAACCCTTTTGACAGGCCTTCCTGATACCCCAGCTCGTGGCCTTTCTGCCGGCCTTCGTTCAGACCGGCATTGTAGCCCTGCTCGTGCGCCTGCATTTGCAGCTGAGCCAGCATCTGTGCTTGCTGCTCTTCTTCGCTTAGCTCAGGCTGTTCGACGTCCGGGTCAAGCTCCTCGGTCGGGATCACGGCTGGCGTGAACTCGGAGAGGGGAGGGGCCAGATCGTCCGGCGTCCAGCGCTTCCACGGCAGCTCATTAGACATAGGTGTCGTCTCCGCTGCCAATCACCATCTCGCCGGTTTCCGCCAGACGACGAACAATAAGCAGAATGGCTTTCTGTTCGTTTTCCACCTGAGACAGACGAACCGGGCCGCGGTTGGCAAGGTCGTCGCGCAGGATATCGGCCGCACGCTGAGACATGTTGCGCAGGAACTTCTCGCGCAGCGGCTGCTCGGCGCCTTTGAGGGCGATAAGCAGCGACTCGGAATCCACTTCCTGGAGCAGGCGCTGGATGCTGCGGTCGTCCACTTCGACGAGGTTTTCGAACAGGAACATCTCGTCGATGATTTTCTGTGCCAGCTCGCCGTCGAATTCGCGAACCGCCGTAATGACGGCCTCTTCCTGCTGCGTTTTCATCAGGTTGATGATTTCCGCCGCCGTTCTCACGCCGCCCATTTTGCTGCGCTTGAGGTTCTGGCCGTCGAGCAGGTTGTTCAGCACCTCGGTCAGCTCCGCCAGCGCGGCAGGCTGGACGCCGCCGAAGGTGGCGATACGCAGCATCACATCGTGACGCAGGCGCTCTTCGAACAGCGCCAGAATATCGGCCGCCTGACCACGTTTGAGGTGGACAAGGATGGTGGCGATAATCTGCGGGTGCTCGTCGCGAATAAGGTCGGCGGCACTCTGCGGCTCCATAAAGTTGAGCGTTTCGATACCGCTGGCGGTATCGCGCGTTTCCAGAATATCTTCCAGCAGGCTGGCGGCACGCTCTTCGCCCAGCGCCTTGACCAGCACGGAACGCAGGTAGTCGTTGGCGTTGACGTTCAGCGCGGCAAACTGTTCGGCTTCCTGCTCAAACTCCGACAGCACTTCGGTCAGCTGTTTATTGGAGATTTGACGCACGTTGGCCATGGCCGCACTGAGAATCTGTACCTCTCGCTGGGAGAGGTGTTTAAACACCTCTGCCGCGCGATCTTCGCCAATGGTCATCAGCAGGATGACGCTTTTATCGGTGCCCGTAAGCGTATTACTCATGTTCGTTACCCATCCACTGGCGGATGACCAGCGCCACGACGCGCGGATCGTTATCTGACATTTCGCGAATGCGCTGGCTCATCACCTCGGCACCCATGCGCTGGTTAGCACGGCGCTGCTGCATCTGTTCATCTTTACTGAGGCGAACTTCAACCGCTTCTTCCGTTTCCTGACGCGCATTCATCTGCTCGCGAGCCGCTTTTTCAGCTTCAGCACGGCGCTGGAGCTGTGGACGAACGCCCTTACGCCACAGCAGCCACGCGACAATCAGCACCAGCAGCCAGCGCCCTGCGGACATCAGCTGGTCGATAAACGCCTGCTGTTGCCAGAACGGCAGTTCACCGCCGGTCTCTTCAACCGAGTTGAACGGTGAGTTCACCACGTTGAGGGTATCGCCGCGCTTCTCGGAGTAACCCATCGCTTCGCGGGTCAGGTTTTCAATCTGCTTCATCTGCTCGGCGGTCAACGGCAACGGTTTACCATCCGCCAGCGTTTTGTAGTTCACCACTACCGCAACGGAGAGACGCTGAATATCGCCCACGTTCAGTTTAGTGTGACGAATCGTTCTATCCACTTCGTAGTTCGTGGTTTCGTTACGGCTGGTGTTTCGTGGGCCGCTGTTATTCGCCGTAGAGGTGGTCTGCTGATTATTTTGCTGACCGTTCTGCTGATTGGCCGGCGGCGTAGAGATCGGCGCCGCGTTTGCCGGGGCAGGCTGGTTAGACAGCGCGCCCGGCACGCCGCCCGGGTAGGCACCGCCAACCTGCTCGCTGGAGTTGATTTGACGCGAACGCATGACCGCCTGAGCCGCATCGCCGTTCGGGCTGTACTGCTCTTCGGTTTGTTCTTTATTCGAGAAGTCGATCTGCGCGGTGACCTGCGCGTGCACGTTGCTGTTGCCCACTACCGGGCCGAGGATCGCTTCGATACGACGCTGGAGACGGCTTTCGACATCGGCGGCATATTTCAGCTGCGCGTCATTCAGATCGCGACCGGCGGTGTTGGATTGCGTCAGCAGGTGACCGCTCTGGTCAACCAGCGTCACGTTACCCGGCGGCAGACCGGCGACGGCGCTGGAGACGAGATGCGTCACCGCGCTGATTTGCCCTTCGTCCAGCGCGCGGCCAGGCTCAAGGTTCACGGTCACGGAAGCCGAAGGTGATTTCTGTTCGCGGACAAATAAGGAAGGTTTAGGCATCGCCAGGTGCACGCGGGCGCTCTTCACCGGGCCTAATGTTTCAATGGTGCGGGCCAGTTCACCTTCCAGCGCACGCTGGTAGTTCACCTGCTCGCTGAACTGGCTGATACCGAATTTTTCCTGATCCAGCAGCTCAAAGCCCACCGCGCCGCCTTTCGGCAGCCCCTGCTGGGCCAGGCGCAGACGCAGTTCGTGCACCTTATCTGCCGGGACCTCCAGCGCACCGCCATTATCGGCAAAGCGATAAGGGATGTTCATCTGGGTCAGCTGGGTGACGATGGCGCCGCCATCCTGATCGGAAAGGTTACTGTAGAGCGTCCGGTAATCAGGGCTTTTCGCCCACAGGACCATCGCTACAAGGATCGCAATTGCGGCAGCGCCTGCCACGATCAACGGGATTTTAGGATTCGCGCGAAGGCGGTTCATCCACTCGAGTGATTTATTCTGCGGCGCTGTCGATGCTGTTGCACTCATTGCGCACCTCTTAAATCCTGGTGGTTTACGTTATTCGTGTAGAGAAACAAAACTGACTCCCGGGTCGGCAAACACGACAAAAGTTCCATATTGATGGCCCTGCCATTATTTGATGATTCGTGATTTTCTATGCGTCAAATAACCTGGTTTTTTCATGCTATTTACCGCCATTATCTTATTGACAAGCTGTTAGTCTTGACCGCGTAAAAAACCATCCAGGGGAGAGTCATGGCTATACAGGGCATTGAAGGGGTAATCAGTCAGTTGCAGGCAACGGCGATGACGGCCCGTAACCAGAATGTGGCAGATCAGCAGCCGAGCATCAGCTTTGCAGGGCAACTGCATGCCGCTCTTGACCGTATCAGTGATACCCAGACCGCAGCGCGCACTCAGGCTGAGAAGTTCACCCTCGGCGAGCCGGGCGTGGCGCTGAATGATGTGATGACCGATTTGCAAAAAGCCTCGGTTTCTCTGCAGATGGGGATCCAGGTGCGTAACAAGCTGGTGTCGGCCTATCAAGAGGTCATGGGGATGCAGGTCTAAGACCTGTCGATCTTCGCTGGCAGCCGCAGCGCTTTAATGCCACAATATTTTTTTCTTCGAATGCAGGAAAGATGATGAAAAAAATAGCAATTGCTGGCGCGCTGCTGGCACTGACCGGGTGCGTTCAGGTCGATAATTATAACGACGTGATCAAGCATCCTGTCCCGGCGCATCTGGCGGGATACTGGCAGTCGAAAGGGCCGCAGAGCAACATGGTCAGCCCGAATGCGATTGCCACGCTGGTGGTGACGGAAGAGGGCGATACGCTGGACTGCCGTCAGTGGCAGCGCGTGATTGCCGTGCCGGGTAAAATCATGCTGCGTTCAGACAGTTATTACAACGTGACGCGTAAGCTGGATATCTATCCGCTGGAGCGCGATGGCTCGACGCTTGAGTACGACGGGCTGGAGCTGCAGAAGGTCGATCGCCCAACGGTTGAGTGTGCCGATTACCTGAGCAAGAATCCGCTGGCGAGTAAACTACCGTAGCCGTTTTTTTGCCGGGTGGCGGCTTCGCCTGACCCGGCCTACAAAAGTACCGTCCCGTAGGCCGGGTAAGCGTCAGCGCCACCCGGCTTTGTTTCTACAACGCATCCTCAATCACCCACACGCTGACGCTTCCGCCTTTGCAGGTAAACGTTCCTTCGCCATCTGCCGCCGTGGTGACCGTTTCTTCGCGATTGCCGAGAAAATCACGCCACGTTTTGTTGCCGTAGTTTTCCCCCAGGCAAATCACCTTCTCCCCGTCGTCGCCGTTTGACATCACCACCACGCAGCCGGGATCGTCTTCCGTACCGCTGCGGCTGAAGGCGATGCAGTTAGGATGGTCAAAAAACAGCGTCTGCACGCCGTGGGCAAAACGCTGGCGCGCGAGGATCAGCTCGTGGAGCTGCTCAATGATCGGCATATCAATATGGTACGTCTCTCCGTCTCCACCCGTATCGTCATAGCTGGCGCCAAAGAGGTCCGGATAAAAGACGCTCGGCACGCCATTTTCCCGCAGCAGGATCAGCGCGTAGGCCAGCGGTTTAAACCAGGCTTCGACCGGAGCTTCCAGCGCCTGCAAAGGCTGGGTGTCATGGTTCGCGACGAGGGTCACCGCATGAAACGGATCGGCTTCCACCAGCGTGCCGGTGAAGATTTGGCTCATGTCGTAATCCCGACCCTGACGTGACGCCTCGTGGAATTTCATCTGCAGGGGGGCATCAAACAGCATAGTTTTGCCTTCGACCTGGTTAATATAGGCCTGAAGCTTATCCACCTCGTGGGACCAGTATTCCGCCACGATAAACAGCGGCTGGTCGGTGACTTCCTGGACGTGCTCAATCCACTCTTTGTAGAACCAGGCGGGTATATGCTTGACGGCGTCCAGACGAAAACCGTCGCAGCCCGTTTGTTCCATGACCCAGCGGGCCCAGTATTTGATCTCCTCGGTGACGGCGTGATTGCGAAAGTCGATATTTTCGCCCATCAGATAGTCGAAGTTACCCATCTCATCATCAACCTGATCGTTCCAGCCTTCGCCGGTGTAGTCGTTGACGATTTTAAAGATGCCGTCTTCATCGGGGTTTTCAATGTGGTCGACGCCGCTGAAGCATTTGTAATCCCAGATGAACTGGGAATATTGCCCGGCGCGGGCAGGGAAGGTATAGCGGGTCCAGGCTTCACACTCGATGACCTCATCATCGATTTGCGTGCGATCCTGCTCGTTCACGCGCTGAACGCGCACAGGCTCTTTTTCATCGGCGCCCATTTTGTGGTTTACCACCACGTCCAGCAGCACGGCAATGTCGTTGCGCTTGAGGGCGTCGATGGCCTCCAGTAGTTGCGCTTTGTCACCGTATTTGGTGGCGATACTGCCTTTCTGGTCAAACTCGCCCAGATCGAACAGGTCATAGGAGTCATAGCCGACAGAATACCCGCCTGACGCGCCTTTATAGGCGGGCGGTAGCCAGATCATGTTAATGCCGATTTCGTTAAGATTGGGTGCTAACGCCGTGACCTCTCGCCACAATTCACCGCCAGCAGGGTAGTACCAGTGAAAACATTGTAACAGGGTGGGGTTTTTCATCATCCTTGCTCCAGAAGCCATTGGCAGACTTCTGGAGTATGGATGAAGAAATCATAGTTGTGTGTCGCGGGTAAAACTTTCTGGATAAAGAATATTCCCTGACAGCTTTCCATAGGTAGACGTGATGGATTGCTGTTTGCCGGTTTGATCGATCAGACTGCGCAGTTCGTCCATGCGGACTTTCAGCAGCGCCTTAAGCGCATTTTCATTTTCAAGGATCATTTCCAGCAGCGCACGCGCTTGCTCAACCTGAGCCGGAGGGCATGACATGATGGGCGTTTGAGAAATCCTTTCCACCAGTTGTACGTAATGCATTTCCTGCTCGATAAGCGCATCCCATTGACCAGAATGTGCGAGATTTAGCATAGCAATGCTCTGAGCATGTAACGCCTGCCAGTGGCTAAGCGCTGCGCTGGGATTATTCATCAAAATTATCCTGAAATAGAGGACGCATTGGGGCCGATTTGCTTCCACGCATCCGCAATGTTGTTTAATAAACCCTCGACTTCAACAATTGCGTCTACGTCATTACTGACATTTGCCAGTAACAAACGTCGAACCATATATTCGTACAAGGAGGCAAGGTTACCGGACAACTCGCTCTCAACCTCCATGTTCAGTCCTGCTTTTAAACCGTTATCGATGATGTTGATGGCTTTGGATAACGCTTCGCCTTTCTCACGAATTTGTCCGGCTTCCAGGAACAAACGCGCGCGAACAAGGGCGCTATGCGCCCCGTCGAACAACATGACAATCAGCTGGTGTGGACTGGCATTCATCACTGCGCTTTCGACTCCTATCTGCTGATAGGATTGAACACCAGAGGTCTTATACATTTCCACTCCTCAATGCGACGACTATTTTTGTGAGAACTGTTGGGTCAGGTAGTTGGCTGTACTGGTCATTTTGGTGACTAATACGTCCAGGCTGGTGAACTGGGTTTTGTAACGTGCCATGGTGGCTTCAATTTGGGCATCCATGGCATCGTAGCGTTCGCCCAGGGTTTTCAGCGTTTTGTTGATCCCATCTTTCGCGTTCTGGATCACCCCGGCGCTGCCGGTACTGGTGCTGAGCATGGCGGTCAGCGTGTTGTTCATCTGCGTGGCCATACCGGTTTTCTTTCCGTCACCGACAAAGTACTGCTGCACGGCGTTCGGGTTGTCGGTCAGCGCTTTTTTCAGCTTGTCGGTATCGACCTTCAGGTTACCGACGGTGCCGTCTGAGCCTTTAACCGGGTCCTGGGTAATCCCCAGTTGGGCCATGATCTGAACCGAGCCGGCCTGCACTTCGGTCAGCAGACCGCGCAGCTGAGACTGAACTCCGCGCACGTTCGCATCACCGACCAGCGCGCCATTGCTGGTAGACTGGCTGCCGGAGCCTGCATCGACTGGCACATATTTCGTCAGGCTGTTAATGGTGGACTGCAGCGAGTTGTACGCCGTGACCCAGTCCGTAATCGCCTTCTGGTTTGCATCCGTTGCGCGCGAAACCTCAAGGGTTTCATCGGCTTTGCTTTCGGCCTTCACCGAGAAGGTGACGCCAGGCAGCGCATCGGTAATGGTATTCGACTGGCGCTCGATAGAGATGTTGTTCACCACCACAATCGCGTTCTGCGCGTCGGTGTTCACCGTCAGCGCGCCCGTTTTAGTGGTTGAGTCGTAGCCAATGGCGCTTTGCAGCTTGGCGTCGCCAGTGACGCTGACGGTCATCGCACCATCGGTACCGGTGGTTTTTGATGACAGCATCAGGCGGTAATCACCGTCTTTCGCTTTAATGACGCTGGCGGTAACGTTGCCGTTCGCTTTATTAATGGCGCTCGCGATCCCGGCCAGAGACGTATCGCCATCGGCCAGCGTGACCTCTAAAGGCGTTTTCGTGCCCGGCTGGGTGATGGTGATTTTACGCGTCGTCCCTGTCGTATCGCCGAGCAGATCCGTGTTGTTTGCATAGGAGCCGGTAGTGAGCGCCTGTGCTTTTGCAACCTGGTTGACGTTAACCACAAAGGAACCCACGGACGCATCAGCTGTCGTCGTGGCGGTAAAGGCCGTGTTGGTGCTGCTCACGGACGTTGAGTTCCAGGTGGTGGCTTTACCCAGTGCAGCGGTGGCAGTCTGCAGCGATGTCATGGCGCTCTGCAGCTTGCCGTAAGCGCTTAACTGTGCGTTATACGTTGATTGCTGGGAAGTAATCGTCGTCAGCTTGGTTTTCTCTGCCGCTTCCAACTGATTATATAAATCCCCGAGTCCTGCAGAACCTATCCCGAGGTTACTGATAGTAGCCATGCATATTTTCCTTAAAATACGAAAGTAGTTCAGGACTCTTATCGGCCTCTTAACGTAAAAGTTTACGATGGTGAGAAAAAAATAATCCAAAGAATAGGCACGTCCTGGCGGGGTAAATGAAAGGATTGCACTTTAGGATCATTATCCGCGCATTGAAAACACGAATAAGTGTGTGCCTTTTTTGTCATCTCTTTGCGCGTTAAAAAAGCGTAAATAATAACGCGTTGACGGACCTTAATTGATTTTTTAAAAATAAATCTGTTAATAATCAGTTGGTTGTAATTTTTTCAAAATTGATTCTAAAGTCTTTTGGGGACCCGTCGATAACCTTGTTGACGGTGAGAGACGCTGTGAGTGTTAGGCACCGGACCTAAAACCCAATTTTTGAAGGAAAGAAAATTATGGCAGTTATCAATACTAACCTGTTGTCCCTGACCACTCAGAACAACCTGAACAAATCTCAGTCTTCTCTGGGCACTGCTATCGAGCGTCTGTCTTCCGGTCTGCGTATTAACAGCGCGAAAGACGATGCTGCTGGCCAGGCGATTGCAAACCGCATGACCGCTCAGATCAAAGGGATGACCCAGGCAGCACGTAACGCCAACGACGGTATCTCCATGGCGCAGACTGCTGAAGGTTCTCTGAACGAAATCAACAACAACCTGCAGCGTGTACGTGAACTGGCTGTTCAGGCAAGCAACGGCACCAACAGCGCATCTGACCTGGCTTCTCTGCAGGATGAAGTTACCGCTCGTCTGGCTGAAATCAACCGTGTTGCGGGCAAAACTGACTTCAACGGCATCAAACTGCTGGACGGCACTGCAGGTACTGCGGGCGTAGTTAAAATTCAGGTTGGCGTGAACGACGGCGACACCATCGATCTGGACCTGAGCGGCGCTAAAGCTGACACCACGACTCTGGGCGTGAACGCTATCGACCTGAAAGCTATGGGTGCTACCGATCTGGACACCATCGACAAAGCTATCGCTACCGTTGATAAAGCACGTTCAGGCCTGGGTGCTGTGCAGAACCGCTTCACTTCTGCAATCAACAACCTGAACAACACCTCTAACAACCTGTCTGCTGCTCAGTCCCGTATCCAGGACGCTGACTACGCAACTGAAGTTTCCAACATGTCTCGCGCGCAGATCCTGCAGCAGGCTGGTACTTCTGTTCTGTCTCAGGCAAACCAGGTTCCACAGACTGTTCTGTCTCTGCTGCGTTAATTTTACGCACGAAACCCCGCTTCGGCGGGGTTTTTTTATCTCTGCTATTTGAGAATCCGCCTGTGAAACAAATCAGTGTCACTCAACCAAAGCTGGTCGCAGATTTTTCATGTGTCGGTGGGGAATGCCGTGAACATTGTTGTCAGGGCTGGACCATCGCATTTGATAAATCCTCCGTTAATCGCTATCTGAACAGTAAAAATGCCGCCATTCGTCACACGGCGAAAACGGCGATAAAAGTTACCAAAAAACAGTATGGCAACTGGGGCGAAGTGATTTTCCATACGGAAAGTAAAAACTGTCCGTTTATGGATACGGAAAAACTCTGTTCTATTCACAGCGCCATGGGCGCGCAGGCCTTAAGCCCAACCTGTTCGTCGTTTCCACGGACAAACCGGGTCTATAAAAATGAAATCGAAAAATCATTGAATCTCTCGTGTCCGGAAGTCACCCGACTTCTGTTGAACGATCGGGAGTCTATGTCGATGATGGAATCGGTCATTGTCCAGCAGGACGTCAATACTGCGCCGATGATTGATTTAAAGGCAAAAGTCATCAATCTCTTCTGCCAGAATATATTCAGCGTTGAGGACGTTAGCGTTGAAGAACAGGTTTACGCCGTGGTGAAGTTCCTCATGGTGGCTGAAAAACTCGAAAACCTGGAAGAAAATATCGGCACGCTCGAAACGGTTTATTTCTCGCTGGTTAACGAACTGGTGAGCGGTAAAATCAAGACGGAGCTGGGCGGATTTAATCAGAACTACAGCCTGAAATTCGCGTTAATTTCGCTCATCCAGAGTTACTTTACGAAGAAAGCGACGGCCCGCGGCGGTGCGGTGTTAAACCACTATTTTGCCCAGCTTTATCAACAGTTCGAATCTGTCGGTGATGCCGAACCGGCAGAGAAGGTCATGGAGAACATCGAGTCCGTCTGGCGCGATGTGGCGGGTAGTTACCTGGCGACCAATGACCACTTATTTAAGAACTTTTTTAAATACAAACTCTGGGAGCAGGGCTTCCCGCAGAGCAACGGTCGCAGCATGTTGAATAATCTTTATTTAATCGTTGCCGAGTACTATTTCCTGAAAACGTTACTTGCCGGTCAGGCACTCGTGGCGGGGAAAATTGAACAAGATAATATCATTGATGTTATTTATAGCTTCCACTCCCTTAGCCAGCATAATCAGGAAGCGGGAAAGCTCTTTCATCAACATATAGATAGCGTCAAACTGGGCGACGATCTTTCATTGTTGCAACTGTTAATTTAGGCAGAAAAGTTGCCCCGGTTGAGGGCAACCTCAGAATAACCTCACTTTATCCCCCTTTTTCATCCAATTGAACGCCCTGCAGAATCGGATAATCATGCCGATAACTCAACTAACGCAGGGCTGTTTATCGTGAATTCACTCTATACCGCTGAAGGTGTAATGGATAAACACTCGCTGTGGCAGCGTTATGTCCCGCTGGTGCGTCACGAAGCATTGCGCCTCCAGGTGCGCTTGCCGGCGAGCGTGGAACTCGACGATCTGCTACAGGCGGGCGGTATCGGGTTATTGAATGCAGTTGACCGATACGACGCTCTGCAAGGAACGGCATTTACGACTTACGCAGTTCAGCGTATTCGTGGTGCGATGCTGGACGAGCTGCGCAGCCGTGACTGGGTACCGCGCAGTGTTCGCCGCAACGCACGCGAAGTGGCGCATGCGATGGGGCAGCTGGAACAGGAACTGGGACGCAACGCAACGGAAACTGAAGTGGCGGATCGTCTTGGCATTGCTGTTGAAGAGTATCGTCAGATGTTGCTCGATACCAATAATAGCCAACTCTTCTCTTATGACGAGTGGCGAGAAGAGCATGGCGATAGCATCGAGCTGGTGACGGATGAGCATCAGCAAGAAAACCCGTTACACCATTTAATGGAAGGGAATTTACGCCAGCGCGTCATGGAAGCTATTGAAGCTCTGCCTGAACGCGAACAGCTGGTATTGACCCTTTATTACCAGGAAGAGCTTAACCTCAAAGAGATTGGCGCTGTTCTGGAGGTGGGAGAGTCGCGGGTGAGCCAGCTGCACAGCCAGGCCATTAAACGCTTACGAACCAAGCTGGGTAAGTTATAGGTGATTGATTCACCTTAAAAATGCCGCACAACGTATTGACAACCAGGAGTTATCATGACGGTGCAGCAATCTAAAAGACGGCCTTTAAGCCGCTACCTGAAAGACTTTAAACACAGCCAGACGCATTGCGCCCACTGTAACAAGTTACTCGATCGTATCACGCTGGTTCGCCGTGGCGAAATCGTCAATAAGATCGCGATTTCGCGCCTCGACACGTTGATGGACGAAGCAGCATGGCTCGAAGAGCAAAAAGAGTGGGTGGCGCTTTGCCGTTTCTGTGGCGATCTCCACTGCAAAGAGCAAAGCGACTTCTTCGACATTATCGGCTTCAAGCAATTCCTGTTTGAACAAACGGAGATGAGCCACGGCACCGTGCGCGAATACGTGGTTCGCCTGCGCCGCCTCGGGCAGCATCTGACCGTGAACAACATTTCCCGCGATCTGCTGAAAACCGGTTATCTGGACGAGAACCTGGAGCCGTGGCTGCCTGCGACCAGCACCAACAACTACCGAATTGCGCTGCGCAAGTATGCACAATATAAGGTACAAATGCCGGGTGCCATAAAGCAGAAAGCCCACGCCGGAACAACTTCTGATATATATTAAAAAAGAATAAGATGTAGCGCAGTCGCCTTTGACGTTGCAGGCGATTTCTCTACACTACGTAAAAATTCCACTATATCGGGGTATTTATGAAATTTGCACTTCTGGGTCGTCAGGCGCTGATGGGTGTTATGGCCGTTGCGCTGGTTGCAGGCATGAGCGTGAAAACGTTCGCCGCAGAAAACCTGCTGAATAAAGTGAAAGAGCGCGGTACGCTGCTGGTCGGGCTGGAAGGAACCTATCCTCCGTTCAGCTTCCAGGGCGATGACGGTAAGCTGACCGGTTTTGAAGTGGAGTTTGCTGAAGAGCTGGCGAAACACCTCGGCGTGAAAGCGTCCCTGAAACCGACCAAATGGGACGGTATGCTGGCGTCGCTGGATTCGAAACGTATTGATGTGGTCATCAACCAGGTCACCATTTCTGACGAGCGTAAGAAGAAGTATGACTTCTCCACCCCGTATACCGTATCCGGTATTCAGGCGCTGGTGAAGAAAGGCAACGAAGGTGGGATTAAAACTGCCGCGGACCTGAAAGGGAAGAAAGTCGGTGTCGGTCTGGGAACCAACTACGAAGAGTGGTTGCGCCAGAACGTGCAGGGCGTAGATATCCGTACCTATGATG
Organism: Enterobacter quasiroggenkampii; assembly: GCF_043972695.1. Taxonomy (NCBI): domain Bacteria; kingdom Pseudomonadati; phylum Pseudomonadota; class Gammaproteobacteria; order Enterobacterales; family Enterobacteriaceae; genus Enterobacter; species Enterobacter quasiroggenkampii. The sequence goes on along the minus strand of NZ_CP143745.1, from coordinate 3,536,777 downwards.
ATGACCCGACGAAGTACCAGGATCTGCGCGTGGGCCGTATCGACGCCATTCTGGTTGACCGCCTGGCGGCGCTGGATCTGGTGAAGAAAACCAACAACACCCTGGCGGTCGCAGGTGATGCGTTCTCTCGTCAGGAATCCGGTGTGGCTGTTCGTAAAGGTAACGAAGACCTGGTGAAAGCGATTGACGCGGCGATTGCGGATATGCAAAAAGACGGCAGCCTGAAAGCGCTTTCCGAGAAGTGGTTCGGGGCAGACGTCACGAAATAAGTTTCGGACGTAAAAAAAGGCGCTTTTAAAAGCGCCTTTTTTATTTCTTACGCGTCTGCGTGCATAATGAAAAATATCACATTTTGTCAGAGTTACCGGAGCATCCATGTCACTACAGAATTTAACGCGCTTTCCTCGCCTGGAGTTTATCGGCGCGCCGACGCCGCTGGAGTATCTGCCGCGATTTTCTGATTATTTAGGGCGCGATATTTTTATTAAGCGTGATGACGTGACGCCCATGGCGATGGGGGGCAACAAGCTGCGCAAGCTGGAGTTTCTGGCGGCGGACGCCCTGCGTGAAGGCGCGGATACGCTCATTACTGCCGGGGCCATCCAGTCCAACCACGTTCGCCAGACGGCGGCCGTAGCGGCGAAACTTGGGCTTCACTGCGTGGCGTTGATGGAAAACCCGATTGGCACGCGGGCTGAAAACTATCTCACCAACGGTAACCGCCTGCTGCTGGATCTGTTTAACGTGCAGGTTGAGATGGTTGACGCGCTGACCGATCCGACCGCCCAGCTCGATGAGCTGGCGACGCGTCTGGAAGCGCAGGGGTTCCGCCCCTACGTTATCCCCGTCGGCGGGTCGAATGCGCTGGGTGCGCTGGGGTATGTGGAAAGCGCGCTGGAAATCGCGCAGCAGTGCGAGGGCGCGGTGAGTCTTTCCTCCGTGGTGGTCGCGTCCGGCAGTGCGGGCACCCATGCCGGGCTGGCGGTGGGGCTGGAGCAACTGCTGCCGGACGTCGAACTGATTGGCGTGACGGTGTCCCGCAGCGTCGCGGATCAGAAGCCAAAAGTGGTTACGTTACAGCAGGCGGTTGCAGAGCAGCTGGAGCTTAAGGCAAAGGCCGATATTCTGCTCTGGGATGACTATTTTGCGCCGGGTTACGGCACGCCGAATGAAGAGGGAATGGAAGCGGTGAAACTGCTGGCGCGCCTCGAGGGCATACTGCTCGATCCGGTCTATACCGGCAAAGCGATGGCCGGACTGATCGACGGCATTGCGCAAAAACGCTTTAAGGATGAAGGGCCGATTTTATTTGTCCATACCGGCGGAGCGCCTGCGCTGTTTGCCTACCATCCTCATGTCTAAAAATCAGGTCGAAAAATAATAATGCAAGAAAGTATTCAACTGGTTATTGATTCGCTGCCGTATCTGCTGAAAGGTGCGGTATTTACGTTACAGCTTAGTATCGGCGGGATGTTCTTTGGGCTGGTTCTGGGATTTGTGCTGGCCTTGATGCGCATGTCGCCCATCCTGCCGGTGCGCTGGCTGGCGCGCTTTTATATCTCCGTGTTTCGCGGTACGCCACTTATCGCCCAGCTCTTTATGATTTACTACGGCTTACCGCAGTTTGGTATCGAGCTGGATCCGATCCCGGCGGCGATGATTGGCCTATCGCTCAATACCGCGGCGTACACCTCCGAAACCCTGCGTGCGGCCATCTCCTCCATTGACAAAGGACAGTGGGAAGCGGCGGCCAGTATCGGGATGACGCCCTGGCAGACGCTGCGCCGCGCCATCCTGCCGCAGGCGGCGCGCGTGGCGCTTCCGCCGCTCAGCAACAGCTTTATCAGCCTGGTGAAAGATACCTCCCTGGCGGCAACGATTCAGGTTCCGGAGCTTTTCCGTCAGGCACAGCTCATCACCTCCCGTACGCTCGAGGTCTTTACCATGTATCTGGCCGCCTCGCTGATTTACTGGGTTATGGCGACAGTGCTCTCTGCTCTGCAAAACTATTTCGAAAACCAGCTTAACCGCCAGGAGCGTGATCCAAAATGAGTGCAATTGACGTCAAAAACCTGGTGAAAAAATTCCACGGTCAAACGGTGCTCCACGGGATCGATCTGGAGGTCGAGCAGGGCGAAGTGGTGGCGATTATCGGACCGAGCGGTTCGGGAAAGACGACGCTGCTGCGCAGCATTAACCTGCTTGAACAGCCGGAAGGCGGCACCATCCGGGTCGGGGAGATAACGATTGATACCGGGAAATCCATCAGTCAGCAGAAAGGGTTGATTCGCCGCCTGCGCCAGCATGTCGGCTTTGTTTTCCAGAACTTCAATCTTTTCCCACATCGTACGGTACTGGAGAACATCATTGAGGGGCCGGTTATCGTTAAAGGTGAGCCCAAAGAGGAAGCGACGGCGCGGGCTCGCGAACTGCTCGCCAAAGTTGGGCTGGCGGGAAAAGAGACCAGCTATCCGCGTCGCCTGTCTGGCGGCCAACAGCAGCGCGTGGCGATAGCGCGTGCGCTGGCGATGCGCCCGGACGTGATCCTGTTTGATGAACCGACCTCTGCGCTCGATCCGGAACTGGTGGGCGAGGTGCTGAACACGATTCGCCAGCTGGCACAGGAGAAACGTACGATGGTGATCGTGACCCATGAAATGAGCTTTGCGCGCGATGTCGCTGACAGAGCCATCTTCATGGATCAGGGGCGGATTGTGGAGCAGGGGCCAGCGAAAAGCCTGTTCGCTAACCCTCAACAGCCGCGAACCCGTCAATTCCTTGAAAAATTCCTTATGCAGTAGCATTTTTGCACGCATTTGCTCCAGAAATTTACTCTGGAGCAAATTATTCTCCCTCTGCATGAGGTCCCCTGTTTTTTTATTCTATCCGGCTCGGATAAACCTTATCGATAGTAAAGTTAATTGTGCTATTGCCGATATTTTGTGGTTAGAAAAAAGTTTTCTGTGTTAGCTTATATTCACCATAATAATGATTATCTGTTCAGAGGCTTCATTTAGTAAGTATGAAGGATTTAGACTTTTTCACCTGGCGACGGGAATGCTCCCTCCGGTTTCAGGAATTGACCTGTGCCGCCGAGGTATATCAGGAGCTGGAGCGTCAAACTCAGGCGCTGGAATTCGATTATTATGCGCTCTGTGTGCGCCATCCCGTGCCATTTACGCGCCCTAAGATCTCCCTGCATACCACTTACCCAAAACTGTGGATGGCGCAATATCAATCCGCGAACTATTTCGCGATCGATCCGGTTTTAAAACCGGAGAATTTCATTCAGGGGCATCTCCCCTGGACAGACGCATTATTCGCTGAGGCGCAGGAATTATGGCATAGCGCCCAGGACCACGGTTTACGCGCCGGAATAACGCAGTGCCTGATGCTGCCGAATCATGCGCTCGGCTTCCTGTCTGTTTCTCGTAGTCGCGTACAGGAAGGGCCATTAGCCCATGAGGAAATAGAGCTGCGGTTGCAAATGCTGGTGCAAATGGCCTTAACCTCTCTGATGCGTTTTGACCATGAGATGGTCATGCCGCCCGAAATGAAGTTCAGCAAGCGCGAGCGTGAAATTCTGAAATGGACTGCGGAAGGGAAGACGTCAGCGGAAATAGCGATCATTCTCTCGATCTCAGAGAATACCGTTAACTTCCATCAGAAGAATATGCAGAAGAAATTTAACGCGCCCAATAAGACTCAGATCGCGTGCTACGCGGCGGCAACGGGACTGATCTGACTCCGTAAAACGTTCTGCGTGACAGACGAGCGAACGGCTGAATGCACTGCATCCAGCCGTTTTTTGTTACTGGCGGTAGGCTTGCTTGATTTGCTTAACGGTGTTAGCAAATACCGCTGATTCAGCCTGGTCTTCCATCTCCGCGATTTGTTTTTCCATTTTAATGATCACACGGCCGGCATCAGCCTGGCCCATCGCCTGCAGCATCAGCGTCAGCAGTGCCTTCAGGCAGTTTACTTCCTGTGCCAGTTCCTGGTTATTCTCCGCAGTGGCAAATTCAGGTGTGCTCATTTATTTTCCTCATTATTAAACGGCGCTAGAGCGCGACGACGAAAGTCAAGGCGGCGGAGTATACCACAAGCTAACGCAAAAAATGCAGCGGTTGTTTTTCGTACTTTTACGCGGGTGTTTAATTGCGTAAACAGAACGTACCGGTAAACTCAACGAGGTTAATGACTATTAATTGTTTAGGTCGGGTCCGCTTGCCGTTAATTATTGTTACAAAAAGTTGTTCCCTGTTTTTGTGCAGGTTAAGGCAGCACGTTTTTTTGTAACTTTTTGAATACAGATGATTAAAAAAAGCCGCAAGAGCCCTAAAAACACGGGCTCTCTTTCCACCGCCTGTACAGGCTAATTTCCAAAAACGAGAGCAAAATCGAATAGCCGGTTTTTTAACGTTTTAATCTTGTCATGAAAACCGTTAATATAAACCAAATTATCACTCAGTAGCGTTATCCCTATTCTGGAGACATTTCCTTTGATCAACGTCCTTCTTGTTGATGACCACGAACTGGTGCGCGCAGGGATACGACGCATTCTTGAAGATATTAAAGGTATTAAAGTTGCCGGTGAGGCATGCTGTGGTGAAGATGCGGTAAAATGGTGCCGTACTCACTCCGCCGATGTGGTGCTGATGGATATGAACATGCCCGGTATCGGTGGTCTTGAGGCAACACGCAAAATCGCGCGTACCTTTGTAGACACCAAAGTCATCATGCTGACCGTGCATACCGAAAATCCACTGCCCGCGAAAGTGATGCAGGCGGGGGCCGCGGGTTACCTGAGTAAAGGTGCTGCACCGCAGGAAGTCGTCAATGCTATCCGTTCCGTGTTTGCCGGACAGCGTTACATTGCGTCCGACATCGCTCAGCAGATGGCGCTGAGTCAGATCGAGCCCGAGAAAACCGAATCACCGTTTGCCAGTTTGTCCGAGCGGGAATTGCAGATTATGCTGATGATCACCAAAGGTCAGAAGGTGAATGAGATCTCGGAACAGCTGAATCTCAGCCCGAAAACGGTAAACAGCTATCGTTATCGGATGTTCAGTAAACTGAACATTCATGGTGACGTCGAACTGACGCATCTGGCCATCCGACATGGTTTGTGTAATGCGGAGACGTTGTTAAGTCAGTGAGTGATGTGTTCGATTCAAAAGCATTTCTGAAAACCGTAACCAGCCAGCCTGGCGTCTATCGCATGTATGACGCTGGCGGTACGGTTATCTATGTGGGGAAGGCAAAAGATCTTAAAAAACGCCTTTCCAGCTATTTTCGCAGCAACCTGGCCTCCCGTAAGACCGAAGCGCTTGTCTCACTCATCCAGAATATTGATGTCACCGTCACGCACACGGAGACAGAAGCGCTGCTGCTTGAGCACAACTATATTAAGCTGTACCAGCCGCGCTATAACGTCCTGTTGCGCGATGATAAATCCTATCCGTTTATCTTTCTGAGCGGTGACACCCATCCGCGCCTCGCCATGCACCGTGGTGCAAAACATGCGAAGGGAGAATATTTCGGGCCGTTCCCCAATGGCTATGCCGTACGTGAAACGCTGGCGCTGCTGCAAAAAATCTTCCCGATCCGCCAGTGCGAAAACAGCGTTTACCGTAACCGCTCGCGCCCGTGCCTGCAGTACCAGATAGGACGCTGCCTGGGGCCGTGCGTGGCCGGGCTGGTGAGTGAAGACGAGTATGCCCAGCAGGTGGAGTACGTGCGCCTGTTCCTGGCCGGTAAAGACGATCAGGTGTTAACGCAACTGATCGCGCGGATGGAAAAAGCCAGCGCCGCACTCGAGTTCGAAGAGGCCGCGCGTATCCGCGATCAAATCCAGGCGGTGCGCAGAGTCACGGAGAAACAGTTTGTCTCAAATACCGGTGACGATCTCGACGTGATCGGCGTGGCCTTTGACGCCGGGATGGCCTGCGTGCATGTGCTGTTCATACGCCAGGGCAAAGTGCTCGGCAGCCGCAGCTATTTCCCGAAAGTGCCTGGCGGTACCGAACTGGGCGAAGTGGTGGAAACCTTTGTCGGCCAGTTCTATCTCCAGGGGAGCCAGATGCGAACGCTGCCTTCTGAGATCCTGCTCGATTTTAATCTTGATGATAAAACCCTGCTGGCCGATTCGCTCTCTGAACTGGCGGGGCGCCGGGTCAATGTACAAACCAAACCGCGCGGCGATCGTGCGCGCTATCTGAAGCTGGCGCGGACCAACGCGGCAACGGCGCTGAGCACGAAGCTGTCGCAGCAGTCGACGGTGCACCAGCGTTTAACGGCCCTGGCGGCGCTGCTGAAGCTTCCGGAAGTGAAACGGATGGAGTGTTTCGACATCAGTCATACGATGGGGGAACAGACGGTCGCGTCCTGCGTGGTGTTTGATGCTAACGGTCCGCTGCGCGCCGAGTATCGCCGCTATAACATCACCGGCATCACGCCGGGCGATGACTATGCGGCGATGAATCAGGTGCTGCGTCGTCGCTATGGTAAAGCCATAGAAGAGAGCAAGATCCCGGATGTGATCCTGATTGACGGCGGGAAAGGGCAGCTCGGTCAGGCGAAAGCGGTATTTGAATCGCTTGATGTCAGCTGGGATAAACACCATCCGCTGCTGCTGGGCGTCGCAAAAGGGGCCGATCGTAAGGCCGGTCTGGAGACACTGTTCTTCGAGCCGGAAGGTGAGGGCTTCAGCCTGCCGCCGGACTCTCCGGCGCTGCACGTCATTCAGCATATTCGCGATGAATCGCACGATCACGCCATCAGCGGTCACCGCAAAAAACGGGCGAAGGTGAAAAACACCAGCTCACTCGAGACGATCGAAGGCGTGGGGCCAAAACGTCGCCAGATGCTGCTGAAGTATATGGGCGGATTGCAAGGATTACTCAACGCCAGCATGGAGGAAATTGCAAAAGTGCCGGGTATTTCGCAAGGGCTGGCAGAAAAGATCTACTACTCGTTGAAACATTGAGGGCTCTGTAGCAACATAGAGCTAAATTTTACTGACAACAAATAGTTACCGTCACTATGCAATATAATATCCCTACGTTGCTCACTCTTTTTCGTGTCGTACTCATTCCGTTCTTCGTGCTGGCGTTTTACCTGCCGGTTGTCTGGGCACCCTTTGCCTGCGCATTGATCTTCCTTATTGCAGCGGTCACAGACTGGTTTGATGGCTACCTGGCGCGCCGCTGGAATCAAAGCACCCGTTTCGGCGCCTTCCTCGATCCGGTGGCGGATAAGGTGATGGTCGCGATTGCGATGGTGCTGGTGGCTGAGCACTATCATACCTGGTGGGTGACGCTGCCTGCGGCAACCATGATCGGCCGTGAGATTATTATCTCTGCGCTGCGCGAATGGATGGCGGAACTGGGGAAACGCAGCAGCGTGGCGGTCTCCTGGATTGGGAAAGTAAAAACGACGGCGCAGATGGCGGCGCTGGTCTGGATGCTCTGGCGTCCGAACGCCTGGGTTGAGTGGGCGGGGATTGGCCTCCTGTGGGTGGCGGCAGTGCTGACATTGTGGTCAATGCTGCAATATTTGAACGCTGCGCGCGGGGATTTGCTTGATCAGTGATCGTTTCGCCGTAATTTTCAGCAAACGATCCGGGGATGCAAAAAATAACGTTGACTCATAACGTCATATCAGTAGAATGCAACGCATCGAACGGCGGCACAGTCAGCCGGACGATAATGAAATCAAGTGGTTAGACATTTACTTGATGACATGCGGGAATAGCTCAGTTGGTAGAGCACGACCTTGCCAAGGTCGGGGTCGCGAGTTCGAGTCTCGTTTCCCGCTCCAGATTAAAGACATGCGCAGTAGCGGGTGTCAGTTTGAAAAGTTTTACGGCGCGTTAGCAAAGCGGTTATGTAGCGGATTGCAAATCCGTCTAGTCCGGTTCGACTCCGGAACGCGCCTCCACTTTCTTCCCTGGCCGGATGGTGGAATCGGTAGACACAAGGGATTTAAAATCCCTCGGCGTTCGCGCTGTGTGGGTTCAAGTCCCACTCCGGCTACCATGGGAAAACAAAGAATAATCAAAGCAATAAGCAGTGTCGTATAAACCACCGAAAGGTGGTTTTTTTATTGCCTGTTTTTCGCCATTCAACTTCGCCACAAGAAGAGGGCACTACTGCCCAGCGACCACCACTCAAATGTAGACCACGTGAAAAGTTGCGGTTGATTTCATCCTATTTGATGCCATTCCGTCATTCTATTATGACAGGAAGACGTTAAGACTAAGTCTTTAACATCAAGCCCACCAATCGGTGGGCTTTTTGATGGAGTATGAGCAATTGAGGTCTTCAACGTTCGTCAAAAACCTTGAGTATCGCGATTCGGTATATAAAGTAACCAAGGACAATGAGAGCACCAGACGCTGCACCCCAGATAAAACGGGATTCGTCTTTTGAAAATGAAAAGAAATAAATACAGAACAATAGGCCCGCAGAAGCCATTCCCATCCCCAACCCGCGCAAAATTCGAGATGCTATTAATTTGATAATGTCCTGAGTGTTCATAATCCACCAAAAAAGTATTTACACACTTCGTTAAATTCGTGCTTGTTTACATCTGCCACGCTACAGGCGTCAAGAAAAGGTTTCAATTTCTCTTCAACTAGAAAATACAGAAGATCCAAATCACCCATACCCTTAAGTCGGTAGTAGAGTGCAGGGTTCTGGTTTTCAAGCTTTCGGGCCGTATAGATAGCTCTCGATGTTTCTGCGCCAATCGTGAGGGCGCTTCCGATGACCACGCCAGCGGCGAACGAGGTCATAATGCGTGACGACACGGCTGCACCCAGTTTTATTCCGGTTAGTTCAGCGAATATGAATTTACCAGCCATTACGCCGGTAAAATTTTGTGCAATACCCTGAATACTGTCCATGTTAATATTCGCTGCCATACCAGAATGTTAAGCCTAACTCTCTAATATCAAGCCCGGAAAGCAGGGCGATTTTCAGCTAACCTGCAACCAATCTTAAACAAACATTTCACTCGCCAGACACAGGTTGCCGCCGCTGATAAACTGGTTGGTATCCCCCCTGGAGAGCGGAAGGTTATTGTCATGCAATATGAAGAACAGCAGCTTATCAACGGCCTTTTCGAGCGTCTTAAACAGGCCGGACAACAAAACAGCCAACGGGATGCAGATGCGGAGCGTCAGATCGCTGAATTTGTCAGACAGCAGCCTGCAGCCCCCTACTATATGGCGCAGTCGATTTTGATTCAGGAAGCGGCGCTGAAACGTCTGCAGGCCCGAGTTCAGGAGCTTGAAAGCGAATTAGCCGCGCAAAAAAGCAAACCTTCGACGGGCGGCAGTTTCCTCGGCGGCCTGTTTGGTGGCGGAAAAAGTAACCCGCAGCCTGACAACAGCTGGAATGCCCAGCCGCAACAGCCGCCGGCGCAGGATTACTCTCGGGCGCCAGCGCCGGCTACTCGCGGCGGTGGTTTTATGGCTGGCGCGCTCCAGACAGCCGCTGGCGTGGCCGGTGGCATCGCGCTTGCCGAGATGCTTACCAGCATGTTCCATCAGTCGCGGCCGGAAGAGATCGTGAACATCATCGAAGAACCGACAATGCCCGTCGGTGGTGAACCGTTTGTCGGTAATCAATACGGCGACGTTAATAACGTCTCTGACACCCGTTTCCTCAACCAGAACGATCCGTTCGGCAGTAATAACGACGCCTGGCTGAACGACGATGTAGATGACGACTACAGCAATGACGACGACAGTTTTATTTAACGACGTTATCGTGTAACCACCGAAATGAAGATAACCCCGAAAGTTGGGTATCCAGCGATTAGGGGCTTTGCTTTTCCGGGTCAAAAAAGCCTTTGAGGCTAAACCAGAAGGCTCATAAATCACCTTCTTTTTACTGCTTTTCTTACTAACAAACCTGTAAGTATTGCCGGAAGCAATCCAAATATAGAGGCGATATCGACTAACGTATCCTCCAGTTCTGCTATCCCGTATGTGCCGAAATGATCCATCACGGCATAAGCCCATTCGTCAGATATCAAATCACACCCCGCCCAAATACGCCTTCCTCACGTCCTGATTGCCCAGCAATTCCTCACCGCTGCCGCTCAGCCGGATCTGTCCGTTCACCATCACATACCCGCGGTCAGACAGCTTCAACGCATGGTGCGCATTCTGCTCCACCAGAAAAATGGTCATACCGCTGCGGGCCAGCTCTCGTAGCGTCTGGAAGATCTGCTTCACCACAATCGGGGCTAAGCCCAGGCTGGGCTCATCCAGCAGCAGCAACTTCGGACGGCTCATCAGCGCCCTGGCGATCGCCAGCATCTGCTGTTCTCCGCCGGACATGGTCATCGCGCGCTGTTTACGTCGCTCTTTAAGGCGAGGGAAAAGGTCAAACATGGTTTGCATATCTTCAGCTGCAAACTGATTGCCGATGGGAATGGTCCCCATCAGCAGATTCTCTTCAACGGTCATATCCGGGAAGATTCGTCTGCCTTCCGGTGCCTGCGCAATGCCGCCGGACGCGACGTAGTGGGTGGATTGATGGCTGATGTCTTCACCACAGAACAGGATCTGCCCGCTGCGGATACGGGGTTGACCAAAGATGGACATCAGCAATGTCGATTTACCCGCGCCGTTTGCGCCAATCAGCGCCACGGTTTCCCCCTTATTCACCTCAAGAGAGACCTGCTTCAGCGCCTGAATGACGCCGTAAAACACATCCACTTCGCGAAAAGCCAGCAGCGGTTCGCTCATAGGGAGACCTCGCTTTCATCCGTGCCCAGGTAGGCGGCAATGACCTTTTCATCATGCTGGATCTGCTCGGGTTTCCCCCTGGCAATCACATCGCCGTGGTCGAGCACGATAATGTCGTCCGAAATTTCCATCACCATCCCCATATCATGCTCAATCAGCAATACCGTGATGTCATGATGATCCCGCAGAAAGCGAATAATCCCGCTCAGCTTGTGCGTTTCAACCGGGTTCAGCCCCGCGGCGGGTTCATCCAGACAGATCATTTCCGGCCCGGTACACATTGCCCGGGCGATTTCCAGTCGCCGCTGCTGGCCGTAGGACATTTCTCCCGCCAGTCGATTGGCGCACTCCACCAGATCCACCACTTCAAGCCAGTAAAAGGCTCTGTCCAGGGCGTCGCTTTCCGCCCGCCGGTAGGACGGCGTATTCAGGATCCCGGCGAGCAGATTGCGGTTCACCCGCATATGCTGCGCCACCAGCAGATTTTCCACGACCGACATCTCGCGAAAAAGACGGATATTTTGAAACGTGCGCGCCAGCCCGGCTCGGTTGACCAAGTGTGTTCCGCCGAACATTTTGTAGAACAGACGCTGCCCGAGCTGCGCGGGGTTAATCCAGTCGCCGGGCTGGAATTTTTGCCCGAGTACCTGAATGACGTTGGTCGTTTTATGGCGGGTATTAAATAAAATGTTGCCGCCGGAGGCTCTGTAGAAGCCTGTCAGGCAGTTAAAGACGGTGGTTTTTCCCGCCCCGTTTGGCCCAATCAGGGCGGTAATGGAGCCGCGCTGCACGTCCAGGTTGACGTCATTCAGGGCCTTAATCCCGCCAAAATGCATCATCAGATGCTCAACGCGTAATATTGTTTCGTTCATGGCGCGACGCCCTTACGCACGGCAAACCCGCTGCGGTTAATGCGGATCAAACCGCGTGGACGCCAGATCATCATGACCACCATCAACATGCCAAACAGCAGGACGCGGTACTCGGCAAAACTGCGCAGCAGTTCCGGCGTGACCGTGAGCACGAAGGCGGCCAGCACCACGCCCAGCGTCGAGCCCATACCGCCCAGCACCACAATGGCGAGGATCAGTGCCGATTCAAAGAAGGTAAAGGAGGTTGGATTCACGAACCCCTGATAGGTGGCGAAGAACACCCCGGCAATGCCCGCGGTCGACGCACCCAGCGTAAAGGCGGAAAGCTTCACCAGAACATGGTTCAACCCCATTGAGCGGCAGGCAATTTCGTCTTCACGCAGAGCTTCCCACGCCCGGCCAATCGGCATGCGCGTCAGGCGGTGCTTGATGTAGAGCACCAGCATCACCACCAGAAAGAGCACCGCATAGATAAAGATAAACTTCATGTTCGGGTTGTAGGTCAGGTGGAAAAACTCGTGGAAGGGCACGCCGCCTTCTTTCGCGCGTCGTCCAAATTCCAGACCGAAAAAGGTCGGGGGAGGGGCAGACACGCCGTTGGGTCCGCCGGTGAAGGTCAGCCAGTTGTTCAGTATCAGGCGAATGATCTCCCCGAATCCGAGGGTGACGATGGCCAGATAGTCACCGTGCATGCGCAGCACCGGGAAGCCGAGCAGGGCGCCTGCGGCGGCGGCCATGATTGCCGCGAGCGGCAGCATGCTCCAGAACCCTAAGCCGAGATACTGGTATCCCAGCGCCAGGCCGTACGCACCAATCGCATAGAACGCGACATACCCCAGATCCAGCAGACCGGCCAGGCCCACGACGATGTTCAGTCCCAGGCCAAGAAGCACGTAGATCAGCCCGAGGATGGCGACGGTCAGCACATACTTGGTGGCGACAAACGGGAAGCAAACTGCAAGAGCAATCACCAGGGGAATGATCCAGCGCATGCGGCTTTTGTAATCCGGAGGTCGGACATAAACGCCCGCGCTGTCGGCCTCGAAGCGCGCCTGAAAACGGGCCCCGGCAGCGGTACCTAAAAAAGCGCTCAACAGAAAACGCCCGAACATGACGATGCCCACCATCCAGGCCAGGCGCTGCCCGGCGAAGGTAAAGCTATACCCGTCCAGCACCACGCCCGCGATGGGGCCGAAGATAATCAGCGCAATCAGCCCGGAAAAAATCGCGTCCAGAATGCAGCGTTTAAGTGAAAAACCGTGTGATGTCATCATTCTCTCCCTCACACTTTGGCCACTATTGGGCGCCCGAGCAGTCCCTGGGGACGGAAAATAAGGATCATGACCAGCAGGCCGAACGAGAAGACATCTTTATAGTCCGAGTTCACCATGCCCGAGAACTGCGCTTCCGCCACGCCCAGGATAAGGCCACCGAGCATGGCGCCGGGAAGGGAGCCGATGCCGCCAAGTACCGCCGCCGTGAAGGCTTTAATACCGATCACAAACCCGACGTAGAAATCAAAGGTGCCGTAGTTCATGGTGATCAGCACCCCCGCCAGGCCCGCCATCGCCGCGCCGATGACAAAGACCAGCGAAATAATTCGGTCGGTGTTAATGCCCAGAATGGAGGCCATTTTGCGATCCTGCTGGACCGCGCGGCACATCCGCCCCAGCCGGGTACGGTTGATTATCCAGGTGAGCACCAGCATGCCGGCAAACGAGGCAACCAGGATAAACACTTTGGTGTAGGTTATCTGCACGAACCCTTCGCCCAGATGCAGGCGAATGACGCCGTCCAGCATGGTCGGTACCCCTTGCTGGCGCGGGCCCTGGCTCAGCTGCGCGTAGTTTTGCAGGATAAGCGACATCCCGATGGCGGAGATCAGCGGCGCCAGGCGCGTGGAGTTGCGTAGCGGTTTGTAGGCGATACGCTCGATAGTCCAGCCGTACACCCCGGTAACCACAATGGTGAACACCAGCGTGCCGAGGATCAGCAGCGGGAACGACTGCAGGCCGAAGAACGAGAGCAGCGCCAGGCCAATAGCGCAGAGATAAGCGGAAATCATATACACTTCGCCGTGGGCGAAATTAATCATGCCGATAATGCCGTACACCATGGTGTAGCCGATGGCGATCAGGCCGTAGACAGAACCCAGCGTTAAACCATTGATTAACTGTTGCAGGAAGAATGTATTCATCTTAGCGCGCTCGTTTTATAGGCTGCGCGAGCCGCGCAGCCTGATGTTTATTACGCGCCGACGGGAGAGCCCGTCGGCGTTGAGCGTGACTCCGTCCCGTTACTGCACTTCCTTATACTTTCCTTTGTCGTCCCACTGGTAAACCACGTAGTCAGAGACCTTCAGATCGCCTTTGCTGTCCCAGGCTTTTTTGCCCATCACCGTGTCGACGGAATTGGCCTTCAGCCACTCGCTGGCTTTGGCAGAATCCTTGCCGCCGGTGGCCTTGAAGGCCGCGGCAATCGCCTGTACGGAGGCATAGGAGTAAAGCGTGTAACCTTCCGGCTCGAATTTACCGGCGCGGAATTTCTCGATAACCGCTTTGCCGTCCGGGATCAGGCGCGGGTCTTTACCGAAGGTCATGTAAATGCCATTGGTATATTGCGGGCCACCCGCGGCGGTCACCATCTCCTCGTTGACGATGCAGTCCCCGGAGAAGAATTTTGCCTGTACGCCCTGCTCACGCATCTGGCGAACCAGCGGACCGGCTTCCGGGTGACAGCCACCGAAGAACACGACGTCCGGTTTTTGCGCACCGATCTTGGTGACCAGCGCGTTAAAGTCTTTTTCACCGCGGGATAACCCCTCGTACATCACATCCTGAACCCCGCGTTTCGCCAGCGCCGCTTTGGTGGCGTCAGCCAGACCCTGACCATAGGTGTCTTTGTCGTGAATGATCACCACGCGTTTGGCTTTCAGCTTGTCGATGATGAAGTCGCTGGCAACCTGACCCTGCTGGTCGTCACGGCCGCACATGCGGAACATATCGCTCATGCCGCGTTCGGTAATCAGCGGGTTGGTTGAACCGGGGGTAATGGCGATGATCCCCGCATCGCTATACACCTCGGAGGCGGGCATGGTGGAAGAGGAGCAGAAATGGCCGACCACGGCGTTGACTTTATCCTGGTCAACTAAACGGTTGGCAACGGCGACGGCCTGCTTCGGCTCGCAGGCGTCATCTCCCTGAACCAGTTTGATCTTCTCACCATTAATGCCGCCGGCGGCATTAATGTCTTCAGCAGCCTGCGTTGCGCCGTGCCAGTATTGATCGCCATAGGTCGCATTGGGACCCGTAAACGGCCCGGCCACGCCAATCACAATATCTGCCCGGGCGGAAAACGCCGTCACCAGACAACCGGCCAGCACAAGAGAAAGAGGAGTTCTGATAAATTTCAGCGACATTATTATGTTCCTTAGCAAAGAGGTTTTTGCACCACGGCGTAAACCCGAACGCCCGACGGCGCAGCCAATCCGAAACACGAACAAGAACAAAATGCACTAAACGAACAAGATACAGACGGCATCCTGCATATACGGCGAGGTATCCCTGCGCAGCGTCGCGCGAAGAACATTAAGCAAAAACGTTGCCAGAATGGTTAACCCATTGACGGGCTTGTGACATGTTTGAGTATAGAGCGCCGCGTTATGCCGCCTTGCGGGAGGAGAAGAAATTACAGCGGAGATCACATATCGTTAACAATAAAGCCCATAAGTTGTGCAAAGGTCACGGTTTGCACGTTTTTGCAGCAATAAAGACCTAAACTTCAGCCCGGAGAGGCGTGAGATATGTGTTAGGATCGTTTCCTTTTTGCAGGAGTGTCAGCGATGACTGAAGGCCCATTGAATGAAAGCGAGATGGCGTGGCTTGAAGAGACGTTAATGTCTTACGGTCATGATGACGCGTCCGTGATTGACGTGTCCGAACTGGACGGCATGCTTACCGCAGTGCTTTCCGGCCCTGTTGTCGTTGAGCCAGATGCCTGGCTGGTGGCGGTGTGGGGCGGCGAGAAATATATCCCGCGCTGGAAAAACGATCGTGAGATGAACCGTTTTATCGATCTCTGCTTTAAGCACATGAACGATATTGCCGAGCGCCTGAGCGAATACCCGGATCAGTTCGAACCGATGTTTGGCTATAACGACGTGGACGGTGAGAGTTATACCGTGGTGGAAGAGTGGTGCTACGGCTATATGCGCGGCGTGGCGCTGAAGGACTGGTCAGCCTTGCCGGAAGCCCTGAAGGCCGATCTTGAGGTGATTGCCCTGCACGGGACGGAAGAGAACAGCGAAAAGCTGGATGAACTGTCCGAAGAGGAGTACATCGCCAGCATCGAGAGCATCCAGCCTGCGGCGCTGCGCCTGTATAACTACTGGGCGAACAACCCGCAACAGCCGGAAGCGAAGAAGCCGATTGTGAACGGCACGAAGGTCGGGCGTAACGATCCGTGTCCTTGCGGCAGTGGGAAGAAGTTTAAGAGCTGTTGTTTGCACTGATCAATTTTTTATTAACTTAGGTGGATTTATTTCGTTCACCTCCAGTCAGCAGGTAGGCCGGGTAAGCGCAGCGCCACCCGGCAAGAAAGACGGTATCAATATAAATGATGGGGTTTGTCATCAATCTCAAGGGGCTGATGACAGCCCCTTTTTTATTTAACCCACTTCCGGCAGCATCCCGGCTGCAATCAACACCTGCACCAGAATAATCACTACCCCGCAGCCAAACACAACGCACAGCAGCGGTTTTCCCCCCGCCACGCGGTAACCCTGCTGCGGATGCTGCTGGCGGCTCTTCCAGGCCAGCAGGGAGGGGAGGAGCAGAGCAAGGATCGAGAGCGCCACTCCCGCGTAGCCCAGCGCCATCACAAACCCACGCGGATAAAACAGCGCGAACGCCAGCGGCGGCAGGAAGGTGATCGCCCCCGTCTGTAACCGTCCTGCGGCAGTATTGCGACGCTGGAACAGGTCGGCCAGATAATCAAACAGGCCAAGCGCCACGCCCAGGAACGAGGTTGCCAGCGCCAGGTCGGCAAACAGGTGTACCGCCAGCTCCACGTGCGGCGAGGTCACAACCTCACGCAGTGCCAGAAGAAAACCGTTCAGTCCAGCGTGTTGCGCCATCAGCCCAATAAAGGTTGAAGAGTCGATGCTGCCCAGGGTCACCAGCTGCCAGAAAATATAGGCGATCAGCGGGATCGCGCTGCCAATCACAAAGACACGGCGCAGCTTGCGAATATCGCCGTTCATATAGCTGACGATACTCGGCACGCTGCCGTGGAAGCCAAACGAGGTGAAAATGACCGGGATCGCGGAAAGCGCCAGCCCTTTTTCCAGCGGCAACGTCAGCAGGTTGACCTTATGCACGTGCGGCGCCAGCAGGACCAGCATGACAATCAGGAAAAGAATTTTGGCGCTGAACAGAAAACGGTTAAACAGATCGACCAGCGACGTCCCGACGCAGACCACGCCGCCGCCGATGAGCGCAAAGAAGATGGCACCCGTCGCAGGGGTAATGTCAGAGCCAAACCAGTCGTTGACGCTGGAGGCGATCAATTCCCCGGCGCCGCTGATATAGGCGGCGGTCAGGGCGTACATCAGGAACATCATGCTAAAGCCGGTTATCCATTGGCCATAGCGTCCCAGATAGCGCGCCGCAAGCGAACCCAGACCGGTATCGGCGGGTACGTGCTGGTATACCTCAAGCAGCAGCAGGGCGGTGTAACACATCAGCGCCCAGAGCGTGCCCAGCAGCAGCAGGGTCATGCCAAATCCCACGCCCGCGGCCGCCAGAGGCATTGCCAGCATTCCTGCGCCAATTGTCGTTCCGGCGACGATAAAAATACTTCCCAGAGTTCTGTTTTTCACGCTTTCCTCTACAACGCTTCTTAACCGCGACAAAATCTGCGGCGCAGAGTAAGGGAAAAGCCGTAACTCGTCAAATCACCGTTACAAGTGGTGTAAAAAATGGTTTACGTATTAATGACCCTCCGATCCTTTTAGGCCTGCGCCTACCTCATAAGGGCAATACTGCTGCACGACATTCCGGCGTAACGTAAACAATAAATATAAATTATCAAATAAAGTGAGGGTGTTATGGCGGGGGAGAATCCTTTTACCGCGGCATGGAGCCGGGGAGGCAACCTGTTGTGCCATGGCCACTGGATAATCAGCTGGCAGAACCAGCCCCTGAATCTTCCCGAGTCCCGTCGCGAAAAGGATATGGGCACCTGGGGGATCTATTCGGTTATTGATCCTGAAGATGAGACCTTTGCACAAGGCTTACAGGAAGATGAGTGGATTATCGAGAATGTCGACTGGTTGACGGATTTGTTCTACGAGAGGGGGATTCCGCTGGAGACGTCCAGCTACCGCCATTTTTACCAGGCCGTGAATCCCCACGACTGGCGCTGCACCAGCTGTGCCGGGTGTATGTAAATTAACGCGGTACCGGAAACCGGCACCGCGCTGAAATTAATTCTGCGTATCAAGCGTGGAAAGTTCTTTATCAATAAAGTAAAGACCTTCACCGGATTTACCCACCAGCGATAATTTATCCAGCACGGATTTAAACAGCTTCTCTTCTTCATGCTGTTCGGCTACATACCACTGCAGGAAATTAAAGGTTGGATAATCCTGGCTGGTCATCGCGGCATGAACCAGTTCGTTAATTTTCTGCGTGATCAGCTGCTCGTGCTCGTAGGTGGCGCGGAACAGTTCATCGAGAGATTTATATTCAGCAAAAGGGGAAGCCACGGTTTCAATGCGCGGCAGGCTGCCGGTATCCGTCAGATAATCAAACAGACGCTGCATATGGGTCATCTCTTCCTGAGCGTGACGACGCAGAAACGCGGCCGCGCCTTCGAAACTGTGGTAGCTGCACCAGGCGCTCATCTGCTGGTAGAGCAGGGACGAAAACAGCTCAAGGTTCATTTGTGCGTTGAGCTTGTCGATCATTTCAGTTTTCAGCATGGTGACGCTCCGGGTTATTATTTCTGGTTCACAATGAGCGACACTATAATTTGTTATTTAATTATTTGCAAAACGTAAAATCTTTATTTTATTTATTAAAAATACGAATGGGAATAAAACGCATTGCCGATTTATTATTTATTAATGAGAATTGTTTTTGTTCGTAATGAAATAAACTGCCAGCACAGGCTGGCAGTCTGGATTAATACCAAGGATTATTTGACTTAGGGTTAACGGCGTAACCCAGGCATTTATACTGGATAGTCACGCTCTCGTTCAGACACAACGAACCGCTAATGAGGGTGCAGGTTTTGATGGGCTGACCATAGGCCGAGGCTGTGGCATACCCCATGTTTTGACAGGCTTTTACCGCCGTGCCGTTGTTCACATACTCATCGGAATACGCATTTTGCAGGGCTGCCTGGCCGTAATCGAGGCGGACGATGCCGTTTGGCGCGTCGAGGCTGCTGACTTCAGCCTGGCGGTTAATACTGCACCCCGCGAGCAGCAGGAGTGTGCCGGCTACAATGACTCTTTTCATGGTTCGCTCTGAGTGGATGGAAATACGTTATCGTACCCGCAGATGCCCGCCGCAATGGCTGGAATAGCCGGACAATCTGCCCTCACTCTTCGCAACGGGTCAGAGGTGAACGCCATCAGGCCACTGGCTGATTAAATTGTGATGTTTGTCACAAAAGTATTGATTTTTGTGATGGCGGTCATATTATAAGCAGGTTGACGATAAAGTTGTATAACAAGTTAATGGAGCATCATCGTGAAACTGCGCAAAATCCTGAAAAGTATGTGGGCCAATTACTGCCGCACCTTCAAAGACGTGCCGCCGGGCGCCATGTTCTGATAAAAAAACCTGCTTCGGCGGGTTTTTTTGTACCTGCAGCCGATGAAGGGAAGATGTCAGGGGGCGTGTTTTGGTACTATGGCGGCCTTTAAATAAGGAGAAAGCCCCCATGTCACAAAACCTGAGCGCCGATCAGGAACTGGTCTCTGACGTTGTCGCCTGCCAGCTGGTTATCAAACAAATCCTTGATGTTCTGGACGTGATTGCGCCGGTTGAAGTGCGCGAGAAGATGTCTACGCAGCTGAAAAACATCGATTTCGCCAGCCATCCTGCTGCCGCTGACCCGGTTACACTGCGTGCGATCCAGAAAGCCATCGCGCTGATCGAGCTGCGATTCACGCCGCAGGGTGAGTCTCACTAAAGCAGGGAAATGGGCGACGGCATGTGTCGCCCTTTGATGCTATCAGAAGAACGTCTGAACCAGCAGGTAGCTCGCCGCACAGGCGCAGCTCACCCCAATCAGCCCCGGCAAAATGAAGCTGTGGTTGATGATAAATTTCCCGATGCGGGTCGTGCCTGACCGGTCAAAGCCGATGCAGGCCAAATCGCTGGGATAGGTCGGCAGGACAAAATAACCGTATGACGCCGGGAAAAAGGCGATCAGCATTTTCGGATCGATGCCCAGCATCAGCCCCATCGGCGCAACCGCCGTCAGCGCCGCCGCCTGGCTGTTGACCAGTTTTGACACCAGAAACAGCACAATCGCATATGTCCACGGGTGGCTTTTCACCACGCCCTCCAGGGCCAGCTTTAACTCGTCGAGATGCGCCTGGAAAAAAGTATCGCTCATCCACGCCACGCCAAAGACCGAGAAGATCGCGACCATACCGGCCTTGAAGACCGCGCCGTTGGAAATCGCGGAGGCATTGACCTTACAGGCCATCAGCATCACGGCACCCGCAATTAACATCATCATCTGAATGACAAGGTTCATCGACAGGGCCGTCATTTTGCCTTTCAGTTCAAAGGCCGGGCGCAGCTCAGGGAAGGCCCCCAGCAGAACGACCACGGCAATACCGGCAAAGAAAATCCACGTGGACCAGTAGGCCTGTTTTGGGAAACGCTGATTCATTAACGTCTCCGTTCCGCCATAGATAAATTCACGTTGTTTAGGATCGTTCAGCTTTTCCTGGAACTCTATGTCGTCCGCCAAATCTTTCCCGCGGCGTAAACTCCACAGCGCAGCAATGGCCACCCCGAAAAGTGACGCGGGAACCGACACGGCGAGAATTTCCAGAATTCCCCACGCGTGGCCGATCCCATGCTGGGCCGCCAGGATGGAGACCAGCGACACGACGGCAACCGAAACGGGGGAGGCCGTAATCGCCATCTGCGATGCCACCGATGCCACGGCCATGGGGCGCTCCGGGCGGATCCCTTTTTTCAACGCAATATCCGCAATGATGGGGAACATGGTGTAGACCACATGGCCGGTGCCGCACAGAAAGGTCAGCATCCAGGTGGTAAACGGAGCGAGCAGGGTGATGTGCTGCGGGTGTTTGCGCAGCAGGCGTTCCGCAAACTGCATCATGACGTTGAGGCCCCCCGCCGTTTGCAGGGTAGCGGCACAACCAATCACCGCGAGAATGGTCAGCATGACGTCAACCGGGGGTTTACCCGGCTGCAGACCAAAGACGAAACATAAAATAAAAAGACCAATACCGCTGATTAACCCAAGCCCCATCCCGCCGAAACGCGTACCCGTCAGCAGGCAGAGGAGAATGACAACAAACTCAATGGTGATCATGATGCTCCCTCGTCAATGATTATGTAATTAAATAAATCATCACACGTTGTGTGGTTAATCATTGGGAGCCAGATCTGATTTGTTAAATTTCAGCAAAAGCAGAAGGTTGGAGAGGGGAAGGGGACCTGCTCCCCGGGACGGAAGCAGGCCAAAAACTCAGTGATGCTGCACCGCTACAATGTCGAGCAGGTGACGGTCGGTTTGCTCAGGACATAAACCTGCCTGCTGCGCATTATGGATCTCATCCGCCAGCGTCTTCAGCAGCAGGCCATCCTGCTGCTGCTCTTTGTCCATATCGCGTAAGAATCTGAGCGTCGTAATATCCTGCTGCGCTTTGGCTTCATCAGCCAGTTTGTTGAGGGTGCTGCAGCGTTGTTCATACTCTTCAAGCGTCTTCTGAAACAGTTCTTCCAGGCAAGAATAGCTCTCGTTGATCCCATCAAGGGCTTTAACGACAGGATTCGCCCCTGAGGCCTTCAGGAAGTTAAAGACCCGCATCATATGGGTGACGTTACTTTGCGCCTGAGAGCGAAAGAAGGTGGCAGACCCCGTGAGACTGTTCTCAGCGCACCACGCACTTAAGTGCAGGTGCAGATTGGAGGCATAGAACTCAAGGTTCATCTGCGCGTTAAGTTTTTGCATCATCGTTTGGGTAGCCATACTCATATCCTTATTGACGGTGGGACGTGATGTCCGTTGCTTAACCTGAGCGTCAGGCAAATACGAAGAAAAAGAGCAGAAATACGTTTTCTGCAGTAAACGAAGTCGACCGAAATTCACTTCCTGTGTTCGATATAAATAAGCATACCCTTGTCTGTGGTCTAAGAAAACTCTTAAATAGGCTGTGTTTACCATACATTACAAACTTTAATATAGTACAGAAATACAATTAGCTCGCCATCAATTTCTATCTCATTAATCCATTGATAATTAATGGCTTTTACCGAAGAGATATACTGTTACTCTTTTGGGGATATTAAGCCGGAATAATGCTCCGTAAAAGAATGAATTACGGATTAATTATTTCGAATATATGATGCATTAATAAAATTGCGCTAAATCAAATTCTACGAAATAAATAACGCTCCGGACGTGCTGCGTTTTTGATGAAAAACATGCTGCAGCGTTCTGACGTCTTGGGTCCTCACGCCTGTTAAAAGGCATCAGGGATATCTTAGCTAATCTTATGGATAATCCTGCTCACCCTCGTTTCATTTGTCTGATAAATCCTGCCTTTTTTATGTCATTTTTCGCTGAATTTATGTACGCAATTACTGTAATTCTGCGGTGTGATGGGGCTCTCTTATGGAGGATTAATTTCCCGCTAAAACTATCACCAGCAATAACGCTTATGACGAGGTAAGCGCTAATGCCTTGTTTTAAGTCCGATTAAATAAGAAGCACGCAAATATTCCCTACAGAAAAGAAAGCTAAAGCTGGAGTTTACCATGCACAAATTTACTAAAGCGCTGGCGGCCATCGGTCTGGCTGCCGTTATGTCACAATCCGCTATTGCTGAGAATTTAAAACTCGGTTTTTTGGTAAAACAGCCTGAAGAGCCCTGGTTCCAGACGGAGTGGAAATTCGCCGATAAGGCCGGGAAAGACTTAGGTTTTGAAGTGATTAAAATCGCCGTGCCTGACGGTGAGAAAACCCTGAACGCCATCGACAGCCTGGCGGCCAGCGGCGCGAAAGGTTTTGTGATCTGCACGCCGGATCCCAAGCTGGGCTCGGCCATCGCGGCCAAGGCCCGGGGCTATGACATGAAGGTTATCGCCGTTGACGATCAGTTCGTTAACGCCAAAGGCAAACCGATGGACAGCGTCCCGCTGGTGATGATGGCGGCGACCAAAATCGGTGAGCGTCAGGGCCAGGAACTTTATAAAGAGATGCAAAAACGCGGCTGGGATGTCAAAGAGACCGCGGTGATGGCCATTAC
This sequence comes from Enterobacter quasiroggenkampii, assembly GCF_043972695.1. Taxonomy (NCBI): domain Bacteria; kingdom Pseudomonadati; phylum Pseudomonadota; class Gammaproteobacteria; order Enterobacterales; family Enterobacteriaceae; genus Enterobacter; species Enterobacter quasiroggenkampii. The sequence goes on along the minus strand of NZ_CP143745.1, from coordinate 3,513,616 downwards.
TGCGGATGAGCTGGACACGGCACGTCGTCGTACGACCGGGTCAATGGACGCGCTGAAAGCAGCCGGCTTCCCGGAAAAACAGATCTATAAAGTCCCAACCAAATCCAACGATATCCCGGGCGCATTCGACGCCGCGAACTCCATGCTGGTGCAGCATCCAGAAGTCAAACACTGGCTGGTGGTCGGCATGAACGACAACACCGTGCTGGGCGGGGTGCGCGCGACGGAAGGTCAGGGCTTCAAAGCGCCTGACGTGATCGGGATTGGCATCAACGGCGTTGACGCCGTCAGCGAGCTGTCCAAAGCGCAGGCAACCGGCTTCTACGGTTCACTGCTGCCAAGCCCGGACGTTCACGGCTACAAATCCAGCGAGATGCTCTACAACTGGGTCACCAAAGGGGCTGAACCGCCGAAATTTACCGAAGTGACCGACGTGGTGCTGATCACCCGCGACAACTTCAAAGAGGAGCTGGCGAAAAAAGGACTGGGCGGGAAGTAATACGCGGTGATTGTGCCCCTCATCCTTCGTGAGGGGCCTGACGTACACACTACAGGAATCACGGAGACGTTATGCGACAGTCTGATCCGTATCTCTCTTTTCGCGGCATCGGGAAAACCTTCCCCGGTGTTAACGCGCTGACCGATATCAGCTTCGACTGCTATGCCGGCCAGGTTCACGCCCTGATGGGGGAAAACGGTGCGGGAAAATCGACGCTGTTGAAAATCCTCAGCGGCAACTACTCGCCCACGACCGGCACGCTGGCGATCCGCGGCGAAGAGGTCGCTTTTGCCGATACCACGGCGGCGCTCAATGCCGGGGTAGCCATTATCTATCAGGAGCTGCACCTCATCCCTGAGATGACCGTGGCGGAAAATATCTATTTAGGACAGCTCCCGCACAAAGGCGGCGTGGTGAATCGTTCGCTACTTAATTATGAAGCGGGGCTGCAGCTTAAACACCTGGGTCTGGACGTCGATCCCCAGACGCCGCTGAAATATCTCTCCATCGGCCAGTGGCAGATGGTTGAAATTGCCAAGGCGCTGGCGCGTAACGCCAGAATTATTGCCTTCGATGAACCCACCAGTTCGCTCTCAAAGCGGGAAATCGAAAATCTGTTCCGCGTGATCCGCGAATTGCGTCAGGAAGGCCGGACGATTCTGTACGTTTCGCACCGCATGGAAGAAATATTTGCCCTGAGCGATGCCATCACCGTGTTTAAAGATGGACGCTATGTGCGCACTTTTACCGACATGGCGCAGGTGAACCATGACCAACTGGTCCAGGCGATGGTCGGACGCGATCTGGGTGATATCTATCACTGGCAGCCGCGCCAGTACGGCCCGGAACGCCTGCGCCTGGATAGCGTAAAAGCGCCGGGCGTCAGAACGCCGATTTCGTTATCCGTACGCAGCGGTGAAATCGTCGGCCTGTTTGGTCTGGTGGGCGCGGGGCGTAGCGAGTTGATGAAAGGTCTGTTCGGCGGTACCCGTATTACCGATGGGCAGGTCTCCATTGACGGCGAGCGGATAGATATTCAGAAACCGGCCCACGCGATCAGGGCGGGGATGATGCTCTGTCCGGAAGACCGGAAAGCGGAGGGCATTATTCCGGTGCACTCGGTGCGCGACAACATCAATATTTCCGCCCGGCGTAAGTTTATTCGCGCCGGTTGCCTGATAAACGATAGCTGGGAGTCGAGTAACGCCGACCACCATATTCGTTCACTGAATATCAAAACGCCGGGTCCGGAGCAGCTGATCATGAATCTGTCAGGCGGAAACCAGCAGAAGGCTATTCTGGGCCGCTGGCTGTCAGAGGATATGAAGGTCATCTTACTGGATGAGCCGACGCGCGGTATCGACGTGGGGGCAAAACACGAGATTTATAACGTGATTTATGAGCTGGCAAAACGCGGCGTGGCGGTGCTTTTCGCCTCCAGCGATCTGCCTGAGGTGCTTGGCGTGGCCGACCGCATTGTGGTGATGCGTGAAGGCGAAATTGCCGGCGAATTACTTCATGAACAGGCGAATGAACAACAGGCGTTGAACCTCGCCATGCCTAAAGTTAGCCAGGCCGTCGCCTGAGTAAGGAGTTAATGATGTCCTCTGTTACTACATCCGGAGTGCCGAAGTCGAAGTCGGCGTTGAGCGTTGGGCGTATCTGGGATCAGTACGGCATGCTGGTGGTCTTTGCCGCACTGTTCGTCGCCTGCGCGATCTTTGTTCCCAATTTTGCCACCTTCATTAATATGAAGGGGCTGGGTCTCGCCATCTCCATGTCCGGGATGGTGGCCTGCGGGATGCTGTTCTGCCTGGCCTCCGGCGATTTTGACCTGTCGGTGGCGTCGGTGATTGCCTGCGCAGGCGTCACGACGGCCGTGGTGATCAACATGACGGAGAGCCTGTGGATTGGCGTCCTTGCCGGTCTGTTACTCGGCGTCATCAGCGGTCTGGTGAACGGTTTTGTCATCGCGCGCCTGAAGATTAACGCCCTGATCACGACGCTTGCGACAATGCAAATTGTCCGCGGGCTGGCCTATATCATCTCTGACGGTAAAGCGGTGGGGATTGAAGACGAACGTTTCTTCACGCTGGGGTACGCTAACTGGCTGGGTCTGCCTGCGCCTATCTGGCTGACGGTGGCCTGCCTGATCCTGTTCGGCTTCCTGCTTAACCGGACCACCTTTGGTCGTAATACGCTGGCGATTGGCGGTAATGAAGAGGCCGCCCGTCTGGCCGGGGTGCCGGTGGTGCGCACCAAGATTATTATCTTTGTGCTTTCAGGACTGGTTTCTGCCGCGGCGGGGATTATTCTGGCGTCGCGTATGACCAGCGGCCAGCCAATGACCTCTATCGGTTATGAGCTGATCGTTATTTCAGCCTGCGTGTTAGGGGGCGTTTCCCTCAAGGGCGGCATCGGAAAAATCTCATATGTGGTGGCCGGTATCCTGATTTTAGGGACGGTAGAGAACGCCATGAACCTGCTGAATATTTCGCCGTTCTCGCAGTACGTGGTGCGTGGTCTGATCCTGCTGGCAGCGGTGATTTTCGACCGTTACAAGCAAAAAGCGAAGCGTACCGTGTAACCGTTTTGCACCTCTTTTATTGCTCAACTTATAACCATAGTTGACCCCTTAACCGCCCCGCCAGTTTTACTGGCGGGGCGGTTGTCAAATGGCGAGCGACGTCACACTGTCTATACTTACATGGCTATGAAAGAGGTAAAGGCGTTTGCCTCTGGTCAACCGTAAGGAGGAAAAGGGTGGCTGACTTGTTAACCGCACCGCCTGTACTGCCCGGACACTATGCTTTCTTTTTTGATCTCGACGGCACGCTCGCCGGGATAAAACCGCACCCCGATCAGGTGTCTATTCCGGAGGCGGTGTTACAGGATTTGCATCAGCTCTCGCTCATGAATGAGGGAGCACTGGCATTGATATCAGGGCGCTCAATGGCCGAGCTGGATCTGCTCGCCAGTCCATACCACTTTCCGCTGGCCGGTGTACACGGAGCGGAGCGCCGCGACATCCATGATCAAACGCATATCGTTTCACTCCCCGACGCACTCACGCAAACGCTCCAGAAGCAGCTCTCTGCTGCGCTGGCAGACCTGCCTGGCACCGAGCTGGAAGCCAAAGGCATGGCCTTTGCCCTGCATTATCGCCAGGCGCCGCAGCATGAAGCTGCCGTGCTTGCGCTTGCTCAGACGGTTGCGGATGAACATCCACAGCTGGCGCTGCAGCCGGGCAAATGCGTGGTGGAGGTAAAGCCTAAGGGGATTAATAAAGGCGCAGCCATCGCCGCATTTATGGCGGAGGCACCTTTTAAGGGCCGGACGCCTGTTTTCTTTGGGGATGACCTGACCGACGAGGCCGGGTTCCGTGTGGTTAATCAGGCCGGAGGGATCGCCGTTAAGGTAGGGCCTGGTGACACTGTCGCCGAATGGCGGCTGGCGGATGTCGCCAGCGTCTGGCAGTGGGTATCTGATATCGCTAACCAGCAACAACAACAAATAGCGCAAAACAAAGGGGGAAACCATTATGGGTCGCTTAGTCGTCGTCTCTAACCGAATCGCACCGCCTGATGATAAAAAAGCCAGTGCGGGTGGCCTGGCGGTAGGGGTGTTAGGTGCCTTGAAAGCCGCTGGCGGGCTGTGGTTTGGCTGGAGCGGAGAAATCAGTGAAGAAGAGAAACCGCTCAAAAAAGTGACGCGTGGGAACATCACGTGGGCGTCGTTTGCACTGAAAGAGAAAGACTACGACGAGTATTACTCGCAGTTCTCGAATGCCGTCCTGTGGCCGGCGTTTCACTATCGTCTTGACCTGGTCAAATTCCAGCGTGAATCCTTCGAAGGCTACGCGCGCGTGAATGCGCTGCTGGCGGATAAACTGCTGCCTTTAATAGAAGAAGACGATATTTTATGGATCCACGATTATCACCTGCTGCCGTTCGCCAGAGAGCTGCGAAAGAGGGGAGTGAATAACCGGATTGGCTTCTTCCTGCACATCCCGTTCCCGACGCCGGAAATTTTTACCGCGCTGCCGCCGCATGAAGAGCTGCTGGAGGCGCTGTGTGACTACGATTTGCTGGGCTTCCAGACGGAAAATGACCGACTGGCATTCCTTGACTCCGTGTCAGGGAAAGCGCGTCTGGTGACCAAAGGCGGGAAAACCCATACGGCGTGGGGAAAAACGTTCCACACCGAAGTGTATCCAATAGGGATTGAACCTGACGAAATCGCGGAGCAGGCCGCTGGCCCGCTGCCGCCAAAGCTGGCGCAGCTTAAGAATGAACTCAAGCACGTGAAAAATATCTTCTCAGTCGAGCGTCTTGATTATTCCAAAGGGCTGCCGGAGCGCTTCCTGGCATATGAAACGCTGCTGGATAAATATCCGGAGCATCATGGTAAAATCCGTTATACCCAGATTGCGCCGACGTCGCGCGGTGAGGTTCAGGCCTATCAGGACATTCGCCATCAGCTGGAGACAGAAGCAGGGCGGATTAATGGCCGCTACGGGCAGCTGGGCTGGACGCCGCTGTTTTATCTGAACCAGCACTTTGACCGTAAGATCCTGATGAAGGTCTTCCGCTACGCGGACGTCGGCCTGGTGACGCCGCTGCGCGATGGGATGAACCTGGTTGCGAAAGAATACGTGGCGGCGCAGGACCCCGCCGATCCGGGTGTGCTGGTGCTCTCCCAGTTTGCCGGGGCCGCAAATGAGCTCACGTCGGCGCTGATCGTGAACCCTTACGATCGCGATGACGTGGCTAACGCCCTGAACCGCGCGCTGACCATGCCGCTCACGGAGCGTATTTCCCGCCATGCTGAAATGATGGAGACGATCCGGAAAAACGATATTAACCACTGGCAGGCGCGTTTTATTCAGGATCTCCGCGATATCGCCCCACAAAGCCATGAAGGCGATTTACAAAAAAAGATCGCAACCTTCCCTAAACTTGCCTGATATTTCCCTGGGGGGTTAACGCCCCCCAAGCGGTACTAACAGCACATCAACCTGGCTTGACGCGACAATAGATTTCGCCGCGCAGGCTGCGCGCGATAAAAAGCTGTGGTTATGATTCCCGCATATCACTAAATCAATATTCTGTTTACGACACATATCGAGAATATGGGCATTAAGTTCTCCTGTCGCAATAACGGTCTCAAAGACGGGATAATCTGCCTTTTCTACCAGCTCGCGCAGGAATTGCTGCGTTTCCTCCTGAAGTACCTCACGAATATCCTCCAGCATAGGGGCAGCCAGCTGGTTATACATCTCCGGTTCGGCCGCAAGCGTGATGAGGCTGATGCGGGCATTGTGGGGTCTGGCAATGGACACCGCCCGGGCGACGAGTTGATGGCTTTCTGGGGAAACAGCAACAGAAACAAGTAGATGGGAGTAACTCATGGCGCACTCCTTGGGTGTCTGACTGACAGCGTTTGATCACCTTTACCGCGAATTTCCGGGTTCTGCAAGGGCTGATTACGACATTAGTGTGAAGCTTATCATAATTATTCATTAATTATTCTTATAAGAAGAATAACTGAAAAATGGGCCTAAATGAAAAAAATTAACAACTTAACGTAAATCACACAAATTTATGCCTTGACTGTTGAATCGTTCTTACGCGTTACAAAATCATTTCGAATGATCACGGACTGAAACATCTTTTTTAGGCTCCCTGCATAACTCTATGTTTTTTCACGGTAAGAAAAATGTTTCCCGAAGGGGTGTTTGATGTAAATGTTTCCGCGCCACGCTCCCCGATGGAAAAGCACATTGCATGCCAGTTCTGATCCCCCTTCTGCATGAGTATTCGTCAATTAAGAATACAAAACAGTGCTGATTGGTCAATAAGTGAACAAATTACAAGTCATACTGATGGATTTATGGGTCATATTCACTTAAATTGTGTGACGTGGATCACATTTTTTTTAAATTTGAGGATGGCTGGATTGTATGTGTCAAAACTGACGAGTAGAGTTTGCGTCGAATTAGGAAAAATCTTAGTTATTTGTAAGAAATGATAAAACATGTAAGAGACGCATTCGCGTTTCCTCTCTTACGCGTTTCGATGAATACAAACCTAAATTCAACTATGCATTTAGCCTTTTCTTTTTTATACCGGGTGATTTCCCGGCGACATCACGGGGTGCGGTCTTTCCGCATAAAAATAATAGTTGGTTATTCGGGATGGGAACAATGCATACATCCGAGTTGCTAAAACATATCTATGACATCAATTTGTCGTATTTACTGCTCGCGCAGCGTTTGATTAGTCAGGACAAGGCGTCCGCGATGTTTCGTCTGGGTATTAACGAAGAAATGGCAACCATGCTGGGCGGCTTAACCCTCCCGCAGATGGTTAAACTGGCTGAAACGAATCAACTGGTTTGCCAGTTCCGTTTCGATGATTCACAGACAATAACGCGTCTGACGCAGGAGTCCCGTGTAGACGATCTTCAACAGATCCATACCGGTATTCTTCTTTCCACTCGCTTGCTTAACGAAATCAGCCAGCCTGATGACGTAGCCCGTAAGAAAAGGGCCTAGCAATGAGCGAGAAAAGCATTGTTCAGGAAGCGCGTGACATACAGTTAGCCATGGAGCTGATTACACTGGGTGCTCGTTTACAAATGCTGGAAAGCGAGACGCAGTTGAGCCGTGGCCGTCTGATCAAACTGTACAAAGAGTTACGTGGTAGTCCCCCGCCGAAAGGCATGCTGCCGTTTTCTACCGACTGGTTTATGACGTGGGAGCAGAATATTCACGCTTCCATGTTCTGTAATGCCTGGCAGTATCTTCTCAAAACCGGTTTGTGTAGCGGCGTTGATGCCGTGATCAAAGCCTACAAACTTTACCTTGAACAATGCCCACAGCAGGAAGAAGGCCCTCTGCTGGCGCTGACCCGCGCATGGACGCTGGTGCGTTTTGTTGAGAGCGGAATGCTTGAGCTGTCGCGCTGCAACTGCTGCAACGGCAATTTTATTACCCATGCTCATCAGCCTGCAGGCAGCTTCGCCTGTAGTTTATGTCAGCCTCCATCCCGCGCAGTAAAAAGACGTAAACTTTCCCGGGATGCTGCCGATATTATTCCACAACTGCTGGATGAACAGATCGAACAAGCTGTTTAACCCGAACGTGTGGGAAAGATTCCAGCAGCGGTAAGCGATTACCGCTGCTTTTTTTTACCCCGTAAACGGTCAACGCTGCGAGCTGGACGTCCTTGCCATAGTCACTAGCGGAAGGATGATGTCGTGCTTATCTTATTAGGTTACCTGGTAGTTCTCGGTACAGTTTTCGGCGGTTACATGATGACCGGCGGGCACCTTGGAGCACTCTATCAACCGGCTGAACTTATTATCATCGGCGGCGCAGGGGTAGGGGCTTTTATCGTTGGTAACAACGGTAAATCGATCAAGGGCACGCTGAAAGCAATTCCATTGCTGTTCCGTCGCTCGAAATACACCAAAAGCATGTATATGGATCTGCTGGCACTGCTCTATCGCCTGATGGCGAAGTCGCGTCAGCAGGGCATGTTCTCGCTCGAGCGGGATATTGAAAACCCGAAAGAGAGCGAAATTTTTGCCAGCTATCCGCGCATTCTTGCTGATGCCATGATGCTGGATTTCATCGTCGACTATCTGCGACTGATCATCAGCGGCAACATGAATACCTTCGAAATCGAAGCGCTGATGGATGAAGAAATTGAAACCCATGAAAGCGAATCTGAAGTACCGGCCAACAGCCTGGCGCTGGTCGGCGACTCGCTTCCGGCATTCGGTATCGTTGCCGCGGTCATGGGGGTGGTTCACGCGCTGGCCTCAGCAGACCGTCCGGCAGCGGAGCTCGGTGCGCTGATTGCCCATGCGATGGTGGGTACCTTCCTCGGTATTTTGCTGGCGTATGGTTTTATCTCTCCGCTGGCCAGCGTACTGCGCCAGAAGAGCGCGGAAACCACCAAAATGATGCAGTGCGTGAAGATCACGCTGCTCTCTAACCTCAACGGTTATGCGCCACCGATCGCGGTTGAGTTTGGCCGTAAAACGCTTTACTCCAGCGAGCGTCCGTCGTTTATCGAGCTTGAAGAACACGTGCGTGCGGTGAAAAACCCAAACCAACAGACGACAACTGAGGACGCATGAAAAACCAGTCCCATCCGATCGTCATCGTAAAAAAACGCAAGCACAAGGGCGGTGGGCATGGCGCGCACGGCTCGTGGAAAATCGCGTACGCCGATTTTATGACCGCAATGATGGCGTTCTTTCTGGTGATGTGGCTGATCTCCATCTCCAGCCCAAAAGAACTGATCCAGATTGCCGAGTATTTCCGCACGCCGCTGGCAACGGCGGTGGCTGGCGGACCGCGTATCTCTAACAGCGAAAGCCCGATCCCGGGCGGCGGCGATGATTACACCCAGCAGAAGGGTGAGGTGAAAAAAGAGCCGAACATCGACGAGCTGAAGAGAAAGATGGAACAGGCACGCCTGAAGAAACTGCGTGGCGATCTCGACCAGCTGATTGAAGCGGATCCGAAGCTGCGCGCGCTGCGACCGCATCTGAAGATTGATCTGGTGCAGGAAGGGCTGCGTATCCAGATCATCGACAGCCAGAACCGCCCGATGTTTAAAACCGGGAGTGCGGAAGTTGAACCGTACATGCGCGATATTCTCCGCGCCATTGCACCGGTGCTGAACGGCATTCCTAACCGAATCAGCCTGTCAGGACACACGGACGATTTCCCGTACGCCAGTGGGGAGAAGGGATACAGCAACTGGGAACTTTCTGCCGATCGTGCCAACGCCTCGCGTCGCGAGCTGGTGGTAGGTGGGCTTGATGATGGCAAGGTACTGCGCGTAGTCGGCATGGCCGCAACCATGCGCGTTTCCGACCGCGGGCCGGATGATGCCATCAACCGTCGTATCAGTCTTTTAGTGCTGAACCAGCAGGCGGAGCAGGCCATCCTGCATGAAAACGCCGAAAGTCAGAATGAGTCACTGGACGATTTAAAACAGCCTGGGGCCGTTCCTTCGGCTGCCGTTCCAACATCGCCACCAGCCAATCCGAGGTGATAGCGTGAGCATGGATATTAGCGATTTTTACCAGACATTCTTTGATGAAGCCGACGAATTGTTGGCCGATATGGAGCAACACTTGCTCGATTTGGTGCCCGAAGCACCGGATTCCGAGCAGCTCAATGCCATCTTCCGTGCGGCGCATTCCATTAAAGGCGGAGCCGGAACGTTTGGATTTACCATCCTGCAGGAAACGACCCATTTAATGGAAAACCTGCTTGATGAAGCACGACGCGGTGAGATGCAGCTCAATACCGACATTATCAACCTGTTTTTGGAAACCAAAGATATTATGCAGGAACAGCTCGACGCCTATAAAAGTTCGGCAGAGCCTGATGCCGCCAGCTTTGAATACATCTGCAATGCGCTGCGCCAGCTCGCGCTGGAAGCAAAAGGTGAGGTTGCCGCAGCCGTGGTTCCTGCCGCAAAACTGAGCGTTGTGGATACGGTTGCCGCGCAGGAGTCTGCCCCTGCCGACGCACCGGCAGGCAAACTGCGCGTTGTGCTGTCTCGCCTGAAAGAGAATGAAGTTAACCTGCTGGAAGAAGAGCTGGGTAACCTGGCGAAATTAAGCAACGTGGTAAAAGGCAAAGACAGCCTGGCCGCGACGCTTGATGACGGTATTGGCCAGGACGATATCGTGGCGGTGCTGTGCTTTGTGATTGAAGCCGATCAAATCGCCTTCGAAACCGAAACTGTCGCAGTTGACGCCCCTGTGGCTGCGGAAGAGGTGGCTGTTGTCGCCCAGGCCGCCGCACCGGCTGTGGCCCCAGCGGCCCCGGCGCTGAAGGCGGTGCCAAAAGAAGCTGCTGCACCGGGCCGTGGTGAAAAACCTGCCGCGCGCTCCAGCGAGTCGACCAGCATCCGTGTTGCCGTTGAGAAGGTTGACCAGCTGATTAACCTGGTGGGCGAACTGGTGATCACCCAGTCGATGCTGGCGCAACGTTCAAACGAACTCGACCCGGTCACCCACGGGGATTTGATTACCAGCATGGGCCAGCTGCAGCGTAACGCCCGCGACCTGCAGGAATCGGTCATGTCCATCCGTATGATGCCGATGGAATATGTCTTCAGCCGCTTCCCGCGTCTGGTCCGCGATCTCGCCAGCAAGCTGAACAAGCAGATTGAACTGACCCTGATGGGCAGCTCAACCGAACTGGATAAGAGCCTGATCGAGCGCATCATTGACCCGTTAACGCACCTGGTGCGTAACAGCCTCGACCACGGTATCGAACTGCCGGAAAACCGCATTGCCGCCGGGAAATCGCCGGTCGGCAACCTGATTCTCTCTGCGGAACACCAGGGCGGGAACATTTGTATCGAAGTGACCGATGACGGCGCCGGTCTGAACCGCGAGCGCATCCTGGCAAAAGCGATTTCGCAGGGGATGGCGGTCAATGAAAACATGACCGACGAAGAAGTGGGCATGCTGATCTTCGCGCCGGGCTTCTCTACCGCAGAGCAGGTGACCGACGTCTCCGGGCGCGGCGTGGGCATGGACGTGGTGAAACGTAACATCCAGGAGATGGGCGGCCACGTTGAAATCCAGTCTAAACAGGGTTCCGGCACCACCATTCGCATCCTGCTTCCGCTGACGCTGGCGATCCTCGACGGCATGTCCGTCAAAGTGGCGGACGAAGTCTTTATCCTGCCGCTGAACGCGGTGATGGAATCCCTGCAGCCGCGTGAGGAAGATCTGCATCCGCTGGCGGGCGGCGAGCGCGTGCTCGAGGTTCGCGGTGAGTACCTGCCGCTGGTGGAACTGTGGAAAGTGTTCGAAGTGGACGGGGCGAAGACCGAGGCCACGCAGGGTATCGTGGTGATCCTGCAAAGCGCGGGCCGCCGCTATGCGCTGCTGGTCGATCAGCTGATTGGCCAGCACCAGGTGGTGGTGAAGAACCTCGAAAGCAACTACCGCAAAGTGCCGGGTATTTCTGCCGCCACCATTCTGGGTGATGGTAGCGTGGCGCTGATCGTCGATGTGTCGGCGCTTCAGGGATTAAATCGTGAACAACGTGTGGCGTACACAGCCGCCTGATTAAGTAGAAGGTAATAACATGACCGGTATGAGTAATGTAACGAAACTGGCGGGCGAGCCATCAGGACAGGAATTTCTGGTATTCACTTTAGGCGATGAAGAGTACGGCATCGATATCCTGAAAGTGCAGGAAATCCGTGGTTACGACCAGGTTACCCGCATCGCTAACACGCCTGCGTTTATTAAAGGTGTCACCAACCTGCGTGGCGTCATTGTGCCCATCGTGGACCTGCGCGTGAAGTTCAGCCAGGGCGACGTTGATTACAACGACAACACCGTGGTGATCGTCCTGAACCTGGGGCAGCGCGTGGTGGGTATCGTGGTGGATGGCGTGTCTGACGTGCTTTCCCTGACCTCTGACCAGATTCGTCCTGCGCCGGAGTTTGCGGTCACGCTGTCGACCGAATACCTGACCGGTCTGGGCGCGCTCGGCGAGCGTATGCTGATTCTGGTGAACATTGAGAAGCTGCTGAACAGCGATGAGATGGCGCTGCTGGATATCGCTGCGAGTCACGTAGCCTAAAACAAAGCCGGGTGGCGCTGACGCTTACCCGGCCTACGTGTTCGAGCCATTTGTAGGCCGGGTAAGGCGAAGCCGCCACCCGGCTTTTTTACATCCTGCTCCACCAGCTCAGCTTTCGTGGCCACCCATACGTTAATGCTCGGGGCCGTCTTCGCCGCTGGATATCGCGGCGAACCATGTAGCCTAAAACAAAGCCGGGTGGCGCTGACGCTTACCCGGCCTATGTGTTCGAGCCATTTGTAGGCCGGGTAAGGCGAAGCCGCCACCCGGCTTTTTTACATCCTGCTCCATCAGCTCAGCTTTCGTGGCCACCCATACGTTAATGCTCGGGGCCGTCTTCGCCACTGGATATCGCCGCGAGTCACGTAGCCTAAAACAAAGCCGGGTGGCGCTGACGCTTACCCGGCCTACGCGTTCGAGCCATTTGTAGGCCGGGTAAGGCGAAGCCGTCACCCGGCTTTTTCATGCCATTACGCTTCCTGCTTTACCAGCTCAGCTTCAGCGTCCGCTTCCCGCGCACCTTCATTCTGCGACAGCATCGCGGTCGCAATACCATTCCCCAACACGTTAATCGCGGAACGGCCCATGTCCAGGAAGTGGTCGATCCCCATCAGCAGCAAAATACCGGCGACCGGAATGTTGAAGCTTGGGATCGTCGCGGCCAGCACCACCAGCGAGGAGCGCGGTACGCCCGCAATCCCTTTTGAGGCCAGCATCAGGGTCAGCATCAGCACCGTCACTTCAGAGAAGCTCAGGTGAATGTTGTAAGCCTGAGCGATAAACATTGAGGCGAAAGAGCAGTACACCATCGACCCCACCAGGTTGAAGGAGTAGCCAATAGGCAGCACGAAAGAGGCGATGTTGCGCGAGCAGCCAAAACGCTCCAGCTGCTCCAGCGTTTTAGGGTAGGCCGCTTCAGAACTGCTGGTGGTAAACGCCACCAGAACTGGATCTTTCAGCATGCTGACCAGGCGGAACACCTCTTTTTTCAGCACCATGTAACCCACGGCCAGCAGCACCATGCAGGTGAGAAGAATGGCAACATAGTAGCCGCCAATAAAGGAGGCATAGTTCAACAGAATGCCCAGACCCTGCGTGGCGATAACGGAGGAGATTGCCGCGAAAATGGCCAGCGGCGCAACGTACATCACATAACCCGTGACCTTCAGCATGATATGGGAAACCACGTCCAGCGCAGCCACCAGTGGGGCATTGAATTTCTGCCCCAGCGACGCGCCGCCAATGCCGAAGAACATGGAGAACACCACAATCTGCAGGATCTCATTGTTCGACATCGCCCCCGCGATGCTGGTTGGAATGGTGTGTGACAGGAACGCTTTCAGCGTCATGCCCCCAACGGCCAGACCGGTATCCACCGCCTCGGTCGGGACGGTCAGGTTCAGCCCGCTTCCCGGGTGCTCCAGCGTGACGATAAACAGGCCGACCAGAATAGAGAGCACGGATGAGCTGATAAACCATACCATCGCTTTGCCGCCCACGCGGCCAATGGTAGAGGTTTCGCCCAGCTTCATAATGCCGACGGTGAGCGTACTGAACACCAGGGGGGCAATGACCATTTTGATCAGTCGGAGGAAAATATCGGTCAGAAGGGTAATATTATCCGACCAGGCTTTGATGGCATCCGCAGATGCATATTCATGAATTGCTGCCCCTGAAAGAATACCCGCCAGCATGAATATCACGATGAAGAGTGTGAGTTTGTTTGCACTTGCCACGAAAAAAGACCCTCTATGCGCTTCAGATGTAGCCCGCGGCGATACATATAAATTTTTTATTGCGACGCGGGAAATTATTCGGCACATAAATTGACGCAAAGCGTAGGGGGATACAACTCCTTTTTAAGTTTTATTAATTTTGTTGTTATTGCCATGACGATATATTGTGATCTGCATCACATTTTAATGGATATATTCTCAGAAAATAAATTAAAAAAGCGGAAAAAATGATTTTAACTGCATGTTATTTAAGGAAATAAGAAGTCAATAAGACAAAGTGCTTATGCGTTAAGGGGCAGGTGGTCGAAGCGATATCCGTAAACTAAATTCTCAATAACCCCCCTCAGAGGAAGATTAAGCGGGGCTAACATCTTGAACGAAATAAATAAAATGTGGCAAGGGAACGGAGACGTCTTCTGGAGGGTGGTAAATGAAAAGAAAACTCCTTTTGATCTGCGCAGGCACCTTACTGACTGCGACAACGGTCCATCAGGCGCTGGCCGTGACCAGTAGCGGCACCATCGGCGCGACGCTGACACTCACGAACGGCTGTCTGATAAATGGATCGCCCACGCAAAACGGCATTAACTTCGGGACACTGGATTTCGGCACCCATCCCGCAACGTTTTCCACTCTGACCACCCAGCTCACCGGCGCCAGCGGCGGAAACACCTTCACCATTCAATGTACGACCGCCAGCTATACGGTGGCGATCACCGGCAACACCAACTCCACCGCTCCCGGTACCGTTGTTGGCACCCCAGGAACACCTGCCCGCTATCTGGTTAACACCGCCAACGCGGCACAGGGCGTGGCGTACAGCCTGTACAGTGATAGCGGGTTTAACAGCGTGATTGCCAATAACACCGCGTTGCCGATCGCCTCTACGGCAGGAGGGGTGGACAGTTACACCCTCTACGGACGTATTACCGGCGGCGGTAACAGCGTGACGGTCGTACCCGGAACCTACACAGACACGATTAACGTCAGCGTCACCTATTAGTCCTGCACCGCCATGAAGGCAACTCTCACAGGTCTGCGCATATGCGCAGAGGGACACGTGCAGCCTTTTTTCGCGCTGATCGTCGGATTGCTGATGACGCCCGCGGCGAATGCGGTGACATCACAGTCCTTTAAAGTCAGCGCGACCATCGTCCCGGGATGTGTGGTGACCACCGGCAGCGGAGGGCTTCTCGGGACGCTGGATTTTGGCACCCATAACGGCGTCGAGAGCGCACCGGTCAGCACCAGTTTTGTGCCAAACGGGGCTTTGTCTATCGCCTGCACGCCAGGCGTGGCGCTGAGCATGAGCATTAATGGCGGCCAGAATTATTCAACCGTTCGCCGCATGAAACGCTCGAACGGCGCCGACGTGGTGGGATATCGGCTTTACAGCAGCAGCTCGCTGGCCGCGAACAGCGAGATTGGCGTCAACCAGGCGATACCGGTGACCTATAGCAACAGCAATAACATCGCGCTGCCGCTTTTTGGCGTGGCGCTACTGACCGGATTTAGCCCGGCAGGAACGTATTCCGATCAGCTCACCGTGACCTTGTCATGGTAATAAAGGGAGAGTGTTGATGAAGCCAATTTTCAGACCTGTTTGTCTGGCGGGCGCGTTGGGAATGGCTGTGGCAACCGGTCAGGCGCAGGCGGCAGCCACCATTCTGCTCTGGCCGATCGACCCGTGGCTTGCGGCAGACGCCAACGCCACGGAACTGTGGATCCAGAACCAGGGAAACAGCGCCACAACGATGCAGGTGCGCATTGTGCGCTGGAAACAGGAGGACGGACACGAGCGCTACACCGCACAGCAGGATGTGGTCGCCAGCCCGCCCATCGTCACGATTGGCACAGGCAGCAAGCAGCTTATCCGCCTTATTAAGCAGGCTCCCGTTCCCGCAGGCATTGAACAAGCCTACCGCATTATCGTGGATGAAATTCCTCAGCCTGATGCCAAAGCAGAACCCACCATCGGCCTCAAATTGCAGATGCGTTACTCCATTCCGCTGTTTGTATATGGTCAGGGGATCCCGACCATAAAAGAGGGGGCGCATCACGCGCTGGTAGAGACCCGGAACCTGAGCTGGCGGGTGACGCGAACGGATGGGCAGCCGGCACTGGAGATCCGGAATCGGGGGGATGTCCATGTCAGGCTGAGCCAGGTGGCGCTGGAGCAGGGAGGACAGAAACGCACGGTTGCGGAGGGATTGCTGGGTTACGTACTTCCCGGCAGCACCCGTAGCTGGCCGGTACCCGCGGGCGTTCGTCAGCCGGAGCGGATGAGCGCGCAGATTAATGCCAGGGACGCACAATGGCAGTCGACGCCCGTCAACTGAAGCCGGCGATGATGATACTGCTTTGCGTCAGTTCCGCGACCTGGGCTGAGCCCGGCGATGACAGCCTGCCGCCGCCGCCCCAGGCACAGGCGATACATGATGAAGCGGTCTTCCAGCTTGCCCTCGTGCTTAACCACTACGACACCGGTCTGGTCGTGCCCGTGACGCAGCGTAAAGGCGCTTTCTTTATCTCCAGCGCCGACCTGCTGCGCGCGGGGCTGCCACCGGAACATGTTCCTGCCGGAGAGGTGAATCTCTCTTCGCTTTCTCAGGTGAGGGTCGAGTACGACAGCGCCGCGCAGCGCCTGCTGCTGACCGTTCCCCGCGACTGGGTCGCGTCCCGTGTGACGCCGTTCAGCGCGCAAGCGACGCAGGCCAAACCGCACTTCGGACGCGGCGCGCTGCTCAATTACGATCTTTACACCAACCACACGGAGCATATCGGCGGACAGGCGTCTCTCTGGCATGAGTTCCGCTACTTTAACGAGAACGGTTCGTTTTCCTCCACCGGCTATGCCCGGGAAAATTTCACCGGCAACGAGGGGCAGCAGGAGGGATATGTCCGCTATGACACAACCCTGCTGTTCACCAATGAGGATGACGCGATGAGCTGGAGCGTCGGGGACGTGATCAGCGATGCCCTGAGCTGGAGTTCCAGCGTGCGGATGGGGGGGATCAGCGTCGGGCGGGATTTCTCCCTGCGCCCTGACCTGGTGACGTGGCCGCTGCCCGAGTTCGCCGGGGAAGCGGCGGTACCCACCTCGGTCGATCTTTTTATCAACGGGTATCGCTCCGGCTCAACCCAGCTTCAGCCGGGTCCCTTCACCCTGACCAATTTGCCCTATATCAACGGCGCCGGGGATGCGGTGCTGGTCACGACGGATGCGCTGGGGCGACAGGTCAGCACCACGCTGCCGTTTTACGTCACCAGCGACTTGCTAAAAAAAGGGCTGAGCGACGGCGCCGTGACGCTGGGCAGCCTGCGGCGTAATTACGGTATCAGGAATTTTGACTACGGCTCCGCGGCAGGCAGCGGCTCGTATCGCTACGGGGTGACGGACTGGCTGACCCTGGAAGGGCATGCGGAAGGGGCGCAGGAGCTGGCGCTGGGCGGGGCAGGGACTGTAATAAAACTCGGCCAGTTTGGCGTGGTGAATACCGCTTACTCGCAGAGCCGCATGCGGGGGGATACGGGCGGGCAAATCAACTGGGGTTACCAGTACAGCACCAGCGAGTTCAGCGTCGCCACTCAACACACGCGTCGCGACCGCGGTTTTGGCAATCTGGCCCTTTACGACCAGCCGACAGTGTATGACGAGAACAATAAACCCATCGCCAGCTTCAGCCGCAATACGGACCAGTATTCTCTGACCTTCAACCTGGGACAGTACGGCAACATCGGCGCGGCCTGGATCGGCGTGGAAAGTTTTGACAGTCAAAAAACCGAGCTGCTTAATCTCTCATGGAGCCGCAATTTGTGGGGCGCGAGCAGTATTTACCTCGCCGGAAGCCGGGACCAGCAGCGGGGAGACTGGACGGTCGCGCTGTCGCTGCAGGTGCCGCTGGGGGCACGCGACAGCGCCGCGTTCACCGTTGAAAACACCCCGGATGCCGGCAGTACCCAGCGCATTAACTATAACCACGCCATGCCGTCTGACGGCGGCTTTAGCTGGAACATGGCCTGGGCCAACCAGTCAAAATCCAGTGACTATCAACAGGGCACGCTGGGCTGGCGTAATAACAATATTGAACTGCAGGGCGGCGGCTACGGCGAAAGGGACATGATGACCTGGTGGGGCGAGGCGATGGGCGCGATTGTTCTGATGGACGGCGAGCTGTTTGCCGCGAATAAGATCAACGATGCGTTTGTCGTCATCAGTACCGACGGTCATCCGGACGTGCCCGTCAGCTATGAGAATCAGCCCGTCGGTAAAACGAATAACAACGGTTACCTGCTGGTCAGCGGGGTGTCGGCGTATTATCCGGCTAGCTACCGCATTGATACCCTGAACCTGCCGGCGGATACCCGTCTGAAAGAGACCGAGCGGCGGATCGCGATCCGGCGTCACAGCGGCTATCTGGTTGATTTCCCAATGGAGCAAGAGCGGGTGGCAAGCGTCATTCTGCACGATGCGCGCGGCCAGGCGCTACCGGTGGGAAGCCAGGTCCGACGCACCTCGCGCAGCAATGCGGTGGTGGGGTATGACGGCATCACCTGGCTGGAAAATCTTAGCGATGTGAACCCGCTGGAGGTGATCGCGCCTGATGGAAAACGCTGCAGGGCTACCCTGACCGTGGGAGCCAACCCGGAGCACAAGCTGCAAACCTACGGTCCGCTGGTGTGCCGGGAGGTGCCATGAAGCGCCTGCTGCTGTTGATACTGCTGCTGTTTTCCGGCGGCGGCTGGGCGGCGTGTACCGTCAGTACGGTCAACGCCTCGTTTGGCAGCGTCACGTCGTTTGCGCTCAGCGGAACCGGGGAGGTGGAAACCACCGGCACGCTGGTGGTGGCGTGCGATGCCATACTGAATCTGTTGACCAACGACTCGGTGACGCTGACCTATACCGCGGCATCGGTCTCGGGCAGCAGTCGGGCCACCATGAAACGCACGGACAACGCGGCCATCACGGACGTGATCCCCACCCGGCTGTGCGGACTCGCGGGCTGCGCGAGCAGCAGCGAGGTACAGATAAGCAAATCGTATACCTGGAGCGGGAATACGCTACTGGGGCTGCTGGGGTCAAAGCAGTACAACATCCCGCTCTATTTCCGTACCGTCGCCGGACAGAACGTTTCTGCCGGGCCGTATCAGGTGCAGTTAACCTTCAGCGTTAACTACAGCGTCTGCTCCGTGGGCGCGCTCGGTATTTGCACAATCAATCAGACGGGCACGGCGACGACCACCATTCTCCTTAACCTGACCGTGACCAACGACTGCAGCGCCATGACCACGCCGGACGTCAACTTCAACAGCGCGCCGCTGGTGCAAAGTTTCCCTACCGTCTCGCAGGCGATTGCCGTCACCTGTACCAAAGGCAGTACGTATACCATCGGCATTAACAACGGTGCTAACGCGCTGAATAACGTGCGCCGGATGGTAAGCGGCAGTAACTACCTGAGTTATGACATCTATAAAGAAGCCACGGGTAACCGCTGGGGCGGCAGCGGCAGCGAACGCTGGACCAGCGCGACGTCGTCGCAGGTCAGTACCGATGGTCTCCTGCGTACCTACAACTACACCGCGAAAGTGCTGACCAATCAGGCCACGCCACCCGCCGGAACCTACACCGATACGTTGATTGTCGACGTGGCTTTCTAACCCCGCGCTTTTCCCTTTCGCAAATGTAAAGTTCCTGTTGGCTGTGCCGATAACACCGTTAATAAATCTATGAGAAGGTGTTGTATGTTGAACCGTATCCGCGTTGTCACAATGCTCATGATGGTGCTGGTCATTTTCGCACTACTTCAGCTTATCTCCGGCGGGCTTTTTTTCTCGTCATTAAAACAGAACCAGGACAGCTTTGCGGCCTCGAACGATCTCCGCCTGCAGCAGAGTGAGCTCACCTCAACGTGGGATCTGATGCTGCAAACGCGTATCAACCTGAGCCGCTCGTCCGCGCGCATGATGATGGATCCCAACAATCAGCAGAGCAGCGCGAAAACCGATCTGTTGAAAAATGCCCGTGCCACCCTCGCTGACGCCGCAAAACATTACGACGCCTTCAAAAAGATTACCCCGCAGCCTGCGATGGAGCAGGTGAGCCAGAACATTGATGAAAAATACAACGCCTACCATGCCGGTCTGGCAGAGCTGATTCAGTTCCTTGAGAGCGGCAACATGGACGCCTATTTCGCGCAGCCGACGCAGGGGATGCAAAACGCCCTCGGCGCGGCGCTGGGGGAGTACGCGAAGGTCAGTGGCGATCTGTATCACTCCGCGTTTGCTGAAAGCCAGAATGACTACCGCTTTGCGAAGTGGCAGATGGCGGTGTTGGCGCTGGCGCTAGTCATTGTGCTGATCGCGGTCTGGTACGGCATTCGCCATATCCTGCTGAACCCTCTCGGTCGCGTCATTGCCCACATTCGTGACATTGCCGGCGGTGACCTGACCAAAACGCTGACCGTGTCCGGGCGCAATGAGATCACCGAGCTGGCAAACAGCGTTGACCATATGCAGCGTTCGCTTATCGATACCGTCGCCAACGTGCGTAGCGGCACGGATGCCATCTATACCGGCACCAGCG
This sequence comes from Enterobacter quasiroggenkampii, assembly GCF_043972695.1. NCBI lineage: Bacteria > Pseudomonadati > Pseudomonadota > Gammaproteobacteria > Enterobacterales > Enterobacteriaceae > Enterobacter > Enterobacter quasiroggenkampii. The sequence continues at coordinate 3,493,160 of NZ_CP143745.1, read as the reverse complement.
AAATTGCGATGGGCAATAACGACCTCTCTTCGCGCACCGAACAGCAGGCGTCCGCCCTGGAAGAGACGGCGGCCAGCATGGAGCAGCTCACCGCGACCGTGAAGCAGAACGCCGATAACGCCCGCCAGGCGTCTCAGCTGGCGGAAAGCGCCTCCGAGACGGCACAGCGTGGCGGCCGCGTGGTGGATGGTGTGGTGAAAACCATGCACGACATCGCCGAGAGCTCGAAGAAAATCGCCGACATCATCAGCGTCATCGACGGCATTGCCTTCCAGACCAACATTCTGGCGCTGAACGCCGCCGTGGAAGCGGCGCGTGCGGGCGAGCAGGGACGCGGGTTTGCCGTGGTGGCCGGGGAAGTGCGCAACCTGGCCAGCCGCAGCGCCAACGCGGCAAAAGAGATCAAGTCGCTGATTGAAGATTCCGTCTCCCGCGTGGATACCGGCTCCGTGCTGGTGGAAAGCGCCGGGGAGACCATGAATGACATCGTGAATGCCGTCACCCGCGTGACGGACATCATGGGTGAAATCGCCTCTGCGTCTGATGAGCAGAGTCGTGGTATCGACCAGGTTGCCCTGGCGGTATCGGAAATGGATCGCGTGACACAGCAAAACGCCGCGCTGGTGCAGGAGTCCGCTGCGGCGGCCGCTGCGCTGGAAGACCAGGCAAGCCGTCTGAAGATGGCGGTCTCGGCGTTTCGTCTCGCTTCACTCGCTGGAAACACGGTCACCCCGCAGGCGACGTACCGCGCGCCAGCCGCTGAACCGGCTGCAAACCGTACGCGTACCGCGACGACCGGACAAGATGAAAACTGGGAAACATTTTGACTGACAATTAAACCGCGGCTGCTTGCCGCTTGATGGGAGCGTGGATGTTAAATCGTATTCGTATCTCGACCACACTGTTTTTGATTCTGATCCTTTGCGGTGTGTTGCAGGTTGGCAGTAACGGGTTGTCTTTTTGGGCGTTTCGCGATGGCTATCAGAATTTGCAGGACGTTGAGGCGAGTAATCAGCAGCGCTCCGCACTGGCACAAACCCGTGCCGTGCTGTTGCAGGCAAGCACTGCGCTGAACAAGGCGGGAACCTTAACCGCGCTAAGTTATCCGCCGGATGACATTAAGGCGCTGATGGCCACCGCGCGCGACAGCCTGAAACAGGCTGACGCACAGTTTAAGGCCTTTACGGCACAGGCCACCGGTAGCGAGAAAGAGAAAGCGCTGAAGGCCGCCATGAAGACCCATTTTGAACAGTGGTACAGCGATCTGGACCATCAGGCAACGTGGCTTGAGAACAACCAGCTTTCGGACTTTATGACCGCGCCGGTTCAGGCCTCGCAGGCCGCGTTTGACGGCAGCTTTAACGCGTGGCAGCAGGATATTAACCAGTCTGTACAGCGTGCCGGTGAACAGAGCCGCCAAAGCTATCACATGTCGGGCGTCATCTTTGCCGTGGTGGTGATTCTGGCAGGGTTGCTGACCGGTGCCGCGCTGCTCTGGTCGCGCAGAATGATTGTGCAGCCGCTGTCCATTATCAGCAGCCACTTCGACAGTATTGCGAAAGGCGACCTGGCGCGTCCGGTGGCGGTGTTCGGCAAGAACGAAATTTCGGCAATTTTTGCCAGCCTGAAGGCGATGCAGGGATCGCTGCGGGAAACGGTATCCGACGTGCGTCAGGGCAGTTATGCCATGCACACCGGGATCTCAGAGATTGCGGCGGGTAACAACGATCTCTCGTCCCGCACCGAGCAGCAGGCGGCCTCGCTGGCGCAGACGGCAGCCAGTATGGAGCAGCTGACCGCGACGGTAAGCCAGAACGCCGATAACGCGCGTCAGGCGTCTGACTTGTCAAAACAGGCGGCGATGACGGCGAAGAAGGGCGGCGACCAGGCGTCCCACGTCGCCAGCACCATGCAGGAGATCGCCACCAGTTCACAGAAAATTGGTGACATCATCAGCGTGATCGACGGTATCGCGTTCCAGACCAATATTCTGGCGCTGAATGCCGCAGTAGAAGCCGCGCGTGCCGGGGAGCAGGGGCGGGGATTTGCGGTGGTGGCGGGTGAAGTGCGTAACCTGGCGAGCCGCAGCGCCAACGCGGCGAAAGAAATTAAGGTGCTGATCGAAGAGTCGGTCTCACGCGTTCAGCAGGGCTCAACGCTTGTGGATACCGCGGCGAAAACCATGCACGAAATCGTCACCTCCGTGACGCGGGTGAACGACATCATGGGCGAGATTGCCTCGGCGTCGGATGAACAGCGTCGCGGCATTGAGCAGGTTGCCCAGGCGGTGAGCCAGATGGATCAGGTGACGCAACAGAACGCCTCGTTGGTTGAGGAAGCGGCAGCGGCAACCGATCAGCTGGCCAGCCAGGCGGATCGTCTGACCGGGCTGGTCGCGGTATTTAATGTGAAAGAGCACGTTGAAGCAGTAACAGAAGTCGGGCGGTCGCAGGCCGTGCCAGTTGTATCCTGAATGTAATTAAGAAGGCGCTATGACATCACCAATGCCCCCTGGGCAAACGTCATTATTGTTGCAGATGACACAGCGCCTCGCGCTGTCCGACGCGCATTTTCGTCGGATATGTCAGTTAATCTACCAGCGTGCGGGGATCGTGCTTGCGGATCATAAGCGGGACATGGTCTACAACCGTCTGGTGCGGCGCTTGCGTACGCTGGGGCTGGATGATTTTGGCCGCTATCTGAGCATGCTCGAGGCGAACCAGAACAGCGCAGAGTGGCAGGCTTTTATTAACTCGTTAACCACCAACCTGACGGCGTTTTTCCGCGAGGCTCACCACTTCCCGGTTCTGGCCGAGCATGCGCGCCGTCGCACCGGGGAGTATCGCGTCTGGAGTGCGGCCGCCTCGACGGGTGAAGAGCCGTACTCGCTGGCGATCACCCTTGCCGATACGCTGGGGATGGCGCCCGGGCGCTGGAAGGTCTACGCCAGCGATATCGATACCGAAGTGCTGGAGAAGGCGCGTAACGGCGTTTATCGCCAGGATGAACTGAAAACGCTGTCGCCGCAGCAGCTGCAGCGTTATTTCATGCGCGGGACGGGCCCGCATGAAGGCCTGGTACGCGTACGCCAGGAGCTGGCGAACTGCGTCGAATTCGCGCCCGTTAACCTGCTGGATAAGCAGTACAACGTGCCGGGGCCTTTCGACGCCATTTTTTGCCGTAACGTCATGATCTATTTTGATAAAACGACGCAACAGGACATTTTGCGTCGGTTTGTTCCGTTGCTCAAGCCTGACGGTTTACTGTTTGCCGGGCACTCGGAAAACTTCAGCAACCTCGTGCGTGAGTTTAGCCTGCGTGGGCAAACGGTATATGCGCTGAGTAAGGAAAAAGCATGAGTAAAATCAGGGTATTGTCTGTCGATGATTCAGCGCTGATGCGTCAGATCATGACTGAAATTATCAATAGCCACAGCGACATGGAGATGGTGGCAACCGCGCCTGATCCGCTGGTAGCGCGGGATTTAATTAAAAAATATAACCCCGACGTGCTAACGCTGGATGTCGAGATGCCGCGCATGGATGGCATAGATTTCCTCGAAAAATTAATGCGGCTGCGGCCCATGCCAGTGGTGATGGTCTCCTCCCTGACCGGGAAAGGATCGGAAATCACCCTGCGCGCGCTGGAGCTGGGGGCGGTCGATTTTGTCACCAAGCCGCAGCTCGGCATCCGTGAAGGGATGCTGGCGTACAGCGAGATGATCGCCGAGAAGATCCGCACCGCGTCGCGGGCGAAGCTTGCCGCCCACACGCCGATGGCCGCGCCGGCGACCCTGAAGGCCGGTCCCTTACTCAGCTCGGAAAAACTGCTGGTCATTGGGGCGTCAACCGGAGGAACAGAGGCTATTCGTCATGTACTCCAGCCATTGCCGCTCTCAAGTCCGGGTATTCTGATCACTCAGCATATGCCGCCAGGCTTTACCCGTTCGTTCGCAGAACGCCTGAACAAGCTGTGCCAGATCAGCGTGAAAGAGGCGGAAGACGGCGAGCGCGTGCTCCCGGGGCATGCCTATATCGCGCCGGGCGACAAGCATATGGAGCTGGCGCGCAGCGGCGCTAACTATCAAATCAAAATTCATGACGGACCGCCGGTCAACCGGCACCGTCCGTCGGTGGATGTGCTGTTTCATTCGGTGGCGAAACATGCGGGGCGCAACGCCGTGGGGGTGATCCTGACGGGGATGGGCAACGACGGTGCCGCCGGAATGCTTGCAATGCACCAGGCTGGCGCCTGGACGATTGCGCAGAATGAAGCAAGTTGTGTGGTGTTCGGCATGCCGCGCGAGGCCATCAATATGGGTGGCGTGAGCGAAGTGGTCGATCTTAGCCAGGTAAGCCAGCAGATGCTGGCGAAAATCAGTGCCGGACAGGCAATACGTATTTGACTCAGGAGTATTATTTTATGGCGGATAAAGAGCTTAAGTTTTTGGTTGTGGATGACTTTTCCACCATGCGTCGCATTGTGCGCAACCTGCTGAAAGAGCTGGGCTTCAACAACGTTGAAGAAGCAGAAGACGGCGTTGATGCGCTGAACAAACTGCAGGCTGGCGGGTTTGGTTTTGTGATCTCCGACTGGAACATGCCAAACATGGACGGTCTGGAACTGTTAAAAACCATTCGTGCTGATGCGGGAATGGCGTCCATGCCGGTTCTGATGGTCACGGCAGAAGCGAAGAAAGAGAACATCATTGCCGCTGCACAGGCGGGCGCAAGCGGCTATGTGGTGAAGCCATTCACCGCGGCGACCCTGGAAGAGAAGCTCGGTAAGATCTTCGAGAAACTCGGCATGTGAGGTGTTGGTTATGATGCAACCTGCTATGAAACCCGTTGAAGAACACTCGCCGAGCGACATCATCGTCCGCATCGGCAGCCTGACGCGCATGCTGCGTGACAGCCTGCGTGAGCTGGGTCTGGATCAGGCGATTGCGGAAGCGGCGGAAGCGATTCCTGATGCCCGCGATCGTCTGGACTACGTCGTGCAGATGACCGCTCAGGCCGCTGAACGTGCGCTGAACAGCGTTGAAGCGTCACAGCCGCACCAGGATGCGATGGAAAAGGGAGCGAAAGCGCTGACCAAACGCTGGGACGAGTGGTTTGAGAACCCTATCGAGCTGGCGGATGCCCGCGAGCTGGTGACCGATACCCGCCAGTTCCTGGGGGATGTGCCGGGTCACACCAGCTTCACCAATGCCCAGCTGCTGGACATCATGATGGCGCAGGATTTCCAGGACCTGACCGGTCAGGTTATCAAGCGCATGATGGATGTGATCCAGGAGATTGAGCGCCAGCTGCTGATGGTGCTGCTGGAGAACATCCCGGAACCGGCAGCCCGTCCAAAACGCGAGAACGAAAGCCTGCTCAATGGTCCACAGCTCGACGCCAGCAAGGCGGGCGTGGTGGCAAGCCAGGATCAGGTAGACGACCTGCTGGACAGCCTCGGCTTCTGATGGTCCATTGCGCCTCAGGGGATGGATGCCCCCTGAGGCGGTTTGCGACAAAATCACCGAAAAGAGCCCGAATAAACGGGCTTTTCCCGCCATTGGATTTCCGCTGCGCTGGCATGATACCCGTGACGTAATGGGCTGAGCGTGCACAGTGGCAGAAGAGAACGACGACAAAACGGAAGCCCCCACACCCCACCGACTAGAAAAGGCGCGTGAGGAAGGGCAAATCCCCCGATCCCGAGAATTGACCTCCCTGCTGATCCTTATCGTAGGCGTGTGCATTATCTGGTGGGGCGGGGAGTCGCTCGCCCGCAAGCTGGCGGGCATGCTGTCAACCGGCTTACGTTTTGACCACAGTATGGTCAACGATCCGAATCTGATCCTCAGCCAGATTATCCAGCTGATTAAAGGGGCCATGGTTGCGCTACTGCCCCTGATCACCGGGGTTGTGCTGGTCGCGCTGGTCTCGCCGGTGATGCTCGGCGGTCTGGTCTTCAGCGCCAAATCGCTGCAGCCGAAATTTTCCAAACTGAACCCGCTGCCGGGCATTGCGAAAATGTTCTCTGCGCAGACCGGGGCCGAGCTGCTCAAAGCTATTCTCAAATCGGTGTTGATGGGCAGCTCCGCGGGGTTTTACCTCTGGTACCACTGGCCGGAAATGATGCGTCTCATCAGCGAATCGCCTCTCACCGCGATGAGCAATGCCCTGAATCTGGTGGGACTCTGCGCGCTGCTGGTGGTGCTCAGCATTATCCCGATGGTGGGTTTTGACGTGATCTTCCAGCTCTATACCCACTTCAAGAAACTGCGGATGTCACGTCAGGATATCCGTGACGAATATAAGCAGATGGAAGGTGACCCGCACGTGAAGGGGCGTATCCGCCAGATGCAACGTGCCGCCGCCCGTCGCCGCATGATGGACGATGTGCCCAAGGCCGACGTCATCGTCACCAACCCGACACACTACTCCGTTGCGCTGCGCTATGACGAAAACAAAATGAGCGCGCCGAAAGTGGTGGCGAAAGGGGCGGGGCTGATCGCGCTGCGTATCCGTGAAATTGGCACCGAACACCGCGTGCCGATCCTCGAAGCCCCTCCGCTGGCGCGTGCCCTGTACCGCCATGCGGATATTGGACAACAGATCCCGGGACAACTCTACGCCGCCGTGGCGGAAGTGCTGGCCTGGGTATGGCAGTTGAAGCGCTGGCGTCTGGCCGGCGGTCAACGGCCTGTGAAACCTGAGAACCTTCCGGTGCCTGCCGCGCTGGATTTTATGAACGAGAAGGACACTGATGGCTAATCTGGTGGCAATGTTGCGCCTGCCCGGCAACCTGAAATCGACCCAATGGCAGATCCTGGCCGGGCCGATTCTGATCCTGCTAATTCTGTCGATGATGGTACTGCCGCTCCCGGCGTTCATCCTCGACCTGCTTTTCACTTTCAATATCGCGCTGTCCATTATGGTGCTGCTGGTGGCGATGTTCACCCAGCGTACCCTGGAGTTCGCCGCGTTCCCGACCATCCTGCTGTTTACCACTCTGCTGCGACTGGCGCTGAACGTGGCGTCCACGCGTATCATCCTGATGGAAGGTCACACCGGGGCGGCAGCGGCAGGTAAAGTGGTGGAAGCGTTCGGCCACTTCCTGGTGGGCGGTAATTTCGCTATCGGTATCGTGGTGTTCGTCATCCTCGTGATCATCAACTTTATGGTCATCACCAAAGGTGCAGGGCGTATTGCGGAAGTGGGCGCGCGCTTTGTGCTCGACGGGATGCCCGGCAAGCAGATGGCGATCGACGCCGACCTGAACGCCGGTCTTATCGCCGAAGATGAAGCCAAAAAGCGCCGTGCGGAAGTGACGCAGGAGGCGGACTTCTACGGCTCCATGGACGGTGCGAGTAAGTTTGTCCGCGGTGACGCCATCGCGGGCATTCTGATCATGGTGATTAACGTGGTCGGCGGCCTGCTGGTGGGCGTGTTGCAGCATGGGATGGACATGGGCCACGCGGCGGAAAGCTATACGCTGCTGACCATCGGTGACGGTCTGGTCGCGCAGATCCCGGCGCTGGTGATTTCCACTGCGGCGGGTGTCATCGTGACCCGCGTGAGCACCGATCAGGACGTTGGCGAGCAGATGGTGGGCCAGCTGTTCAGTAACCCGCGCGTGATGCTGCTGGCCGCGGCGGTTCTCGGGTTGCTCGGTCTGGTGCCGGGTATGCCAAACCTCGTTTTCCTGCTGTTTACGGCGGCGCTGCTGGGCCTTGCCTGGTGGATGCGTGGCCGTGAAACCAAACCGGCAGCGGAACCTGTGCCGGTCAAAATGCCGGAGAATAACCAGGCCGTTGAAGCGACCTGGAACGACGTTCAGCTCGAAGATTCCCTGGGAATGGAAGTCGGGTATCGCCTGATCCCGATGGTCGATTTCCAGCAGGACGGCGAGCTGCTCGGTCGTATCCGCAGTATCCGTAAAAAATTCGCCCAGGACATGGGCTTCCTGCCGCCGGTCGTTCACATCCGCGACAATATGGACCTGCCACCCGCGCGCTACCGCATCCTGATGAAAGGCGTTGAAATCGGCAGCGGTGATGCCTATCCGGGCCGCTGGCTGGCGATTAACCCCGGCACCGCCGCAGGCACGCTGCCGGGCGAGCAAACTATCGACCCGGCCTTTGGTCTGGCCGCGATCTGGATTGAAAGCGCGCTGAAAGAGCAGGCGCAGATCCAGGGTTATACGGTTGTGGAAGCCAGTACCGTGGTGGCGACCCATCTTAATCACCTGATTGGGCAATTCTCGTCGGAGCTGTTTGGCCGTCAGGAAGCGCAGCAGCTGCTTGACCGCGTCACGCAGGAGATGCCGAAGCTGACGGAAGATCTGGTCCCCGGCGTGCTGACCTTAACCACGCTGCATAAGGTGCTGCAAAACCTGCTCGACGAGAAGGTGCCGATCCGCGATATGCGCACCATTCTGGAAACCCTTGCCGAGCACGCGCCGATACAAAGCGATCCGCACGAGCTGACGGCGGTGGTGCGCGTGGCGCTGGGACGGGCAATCACCCAGCAGTGGTTCCCGGGAACCGGAGAAGTGCAGGTCATCGGCCTCGATACGCCGCTTGAGCGTCTGCTGCTGCAGGCTCTGCAAGGCGGGGGCGGCCTGGAGCCGGGCCTGGCGGACCGTCTGCTGGCGCAAACCCAGGAGGCGCTGGCGCGTCAGGAGATGCTGGGGGCGCCGCCGGTGCTGCTGGTGAACCACGCGCTGCGTCCGCTGCTGTCGCGCTTCCTGCGTCGCAGCCTGAACCAGCTGGTCGTGCTGTCGAATCTGGAGCTGTCGGATAACCGTCATATCCGCATGACCGCGACGATTGGAGGAAAATAATGCGTAAGTGGCTTTGGATAGTGCTCTTCCCACTGGCAGCGCAGGCTGCCGGGGGAGGTACCTGGCAGGCGAGCAGCATGGGGGTGACCCTCAGCAACCGCGGTGTTGCTATGTCGTCTAACCCGCTGTCGGCTTCGGAAGAGGTTTCCGGTCAGATGGGCCTTGTGGTCTGGAACTACCGGCTGATTGGCCCTACGCCAGCGGGCTTGCGGGTGCGCCTCTGCTCTCAGACGCGCTGTACCGAAATCGACGGCGAAAATGGAACAACGCAGGCGTTCAACGGCGTGCCAGCTATTGAGCCTTTGCGTTTCATCTGGGAAGTGCCGGGCGGAGGACGTTTGATCCCGGCGCTGAAGGTACAGAGCAATTCTGTCATCGTGAACTACCGCTAACACCCTGCCTTTTCACCAGCCATCAGGCAATTTTGATGGCTGGCTCTCAAAACTGACCTCGCCTTTTGATCAAAAAGAAACGCTGTTTTATAAATCAGTGACGCGCGTAACCATACTCTTTGTATTTTTGCCATTCCCCCTCTTTGCAATGGCAGAAACAGAAAGGTATCAACAAGCCGATGCAATTACTGTAGCCGTATTAAAGCTCCCGGACGAGGCTTGCTTGCAGGGAGTCTCCCAAAACTGATTAGGGTTGACGGCAATGAAAACACGTAAAATTGGACTCGCGAATTATCTTGCGTACGGATCAGGCGATTTCCTTGGGGCGGGTACCACCGCCCTGACGGCGGCCTGGCTTTTATATTTTTATACCACCTTCTGCGGGCTCACACCGATCGAAGCAACGTTCATCTTTGCCGCGGCAAGGGTGCTGGATGCCGTAGTTAGCCCGTTAATGGGCTTTTTAACCGATAACTTTGGTACGACCTGGCTCGGTAAGCGCTTTGGCCGTCGTAAGTTCTTTATCCTGCTGGGTATTCCGTGCGTGTTCAGCTACTCGCTGATGTGGGTTGGGGACATGAGCTTCTGGTATTACCTGCTGACCTATCTGGTGTTTGATATTGTCTACACCATGATTCTGGTGCCGTACGAAACGCTGGTGCCGGAAATGACTGACGACTTTAAACAGAAAACGAAGTTCTCCGGTGCGCGCATCTCTATGGCGCAGATGTCCGCCATTCTCGCCTCCTTCCTGCCGGGGATCCTGTTGACCCACTTCGGCAAAGACAACGCGGTTTCCTTCTTCTACGCAAGCCTGGTCTTTTCTGTGCTCTGCGCGCTGATGCTGACCTTTGTCTGGTGCTTCACCTGGGAGCGCCCGCGCGAAGAGTGGTCTGAAGCGGCGCTGCGTGCTGAAGAAGAGAAGAAGAAACTGACGCTGGGGCAGAGCCTCAACCGGCTGATCGTTGAGTTAAGCTCCACGCTGCGCATCAAAATTTTCCGTCAGCACCTGGGCATGTACCTCGGCGGCTATATCGCGCAGGACGTGTTTAACGCGGTATTCACCTACTACGTGGTGTTCGTGCTGATGCAGGAAGCGTCAATGGCGTCCAGTCTGCTGGGCACGATGGCTATCTTCCAGTTCATTGCGGTTATCGCCATGATCCCGCTGTGTATCCGCTTCGGGCCTGCACCGTCCTACCGCATGGTTGTGGTGCTGTTTGGCCTGGCGTCTCTCTCATACGCCGTACTCTATTATGCTGGCCTGAGCGACGTCTACGCTCTGCTGTTGCTGATCTCTGCGGTCGCAGGGCTGGGTCGTGGCGGTATCAACTACGTCCCATGGAATACCTACACCTACATTGCTGACGTGGATGAAGTGATCACCGGCCAGCGCCGCGAAGGGATTTTCGCGGGCATCATGACCCTGACCCGCAAGGCGTCGCAGGCCGGTGCGGTGATGCTGGTGGGCATCGTGATGCAGATGTCCGGCTTTGTCAGTGGTCAGAAAGTGCAGCCTGCAGAAGTGAGCCACACCATTTTGATGATCCTGAGCGTGGGCACCATCCTGGTGCTGTTCTGCGGCTTTCTTGTTTCCCTGCGCTTCAAACTCAACTTGCAAACCCACAGCACGCTGCGCGAGGAGACCGCGAAAATGCGTGAGAGTGGTCATGCGATGCCTGAGTCAGCGACGCCACACGCCCGCGCCACCGTCGAGATGCTGGCCGGTATGCCTTATGAGTCACTGTGGGGCAATAACAACATCGGTTATCTGAATCGCAATAAGCCAGCGGCACCTTCTCTCAAGGATCGCGCGGTACTGAATTCGACATACAACAGAGGTTAAGATGATGAAAGTTTGGCCTGTCAAACATAGCCCGTTATTACGTCAGCCAGAGCGCTTTATCGCCCGGGACGAGCTGAAATCGCTGATTCAAAAGGTGACGCATAATCTGGTCAATATCCGCGACAAAACGGGTGAATTTTTGCTGCGGCTGGACGACGGGCGCGTGATCGACACCAAAGGCTGGGCCGGATGGGAGTGGACGCACGGCGTCGGCCTGTATGGTATCTGGCAGTATTACTGCCAGACCGGCGACGAAGGTATGCGCGACATCATCGACAGCTGGTTTGCCGACCGCTTTGCGGAAGGCGCAACCACCAAAAACGTGAATACCATGTCGCCGTTCCTGACGCTCGCTTATCGTTACGAAGAGAGCCAAAATCAGGCCTGGTTGCCGTGGCTGGAAAGCTGGGCGGAATGGGCGATGGCGGAGATGCCGCGCACTGAACACGGCGGGATGCAGCACATCACCCTGGCGGAAGAGAACCATCAGCAGATGTGGGACGACACGCTAATGATGACGGTGCTGCCGCTGGCGAAAATCGGTAAGCTGCTCAACAAACCTGAATACGTTGAAGAGGCGGTGTATCAGTTCCTGCTGCACGTGCAGAATCTGATGGACCGGGAGACCGGGCTGTGGTTCCACGGCTGGAGCTATGACGGTAATCATAACTTTGCCCGTGCCCGCTGGGCGCGCGGCAACAGCTGGCTCACCATCGTGATCCCGGACTTCCTCGAACTGGTGGATCTGCCGGAAAACAACGCCGTGCGCCGCTACCTGGTGCAGGTATTGAACGCGCAGATTGCCGCGCTGGCGAAGTGTCAGGACGGGAGTGGTTTGTGGCACACGCTGCTTGACGATCCACATTCTTATCTTGAGGCGTCCGCCACGGCAGGGTTTGCCTACGGCATTCTGAAAGCCGTGCGCAAGCGCTATGTTGGCGCGGAGTATGCTGAGGTGGCAGAAAAAGCGATTCGCGGTATCGTCAGGAATATCTCGCCGGAAGGCGAGCTGTTGCAAACGTCGTTCGGCACGGGCATGGGGAGCGATCTTGAGTTTTATCGTCAGATCCCGCTGACCTCAATGCCGTATGGGCAGGCGATGGCGATACTGTGTCTGACGGAGTATTTGCGAAAATACTTCTGAACCTGTGGATATCCCCGGTGGCGCTGCGTTTACCGGGGCTACAAAACAAAACCCGGCTTGCGCCGGGTTTTTTGCATTACATACGTTCTACGGTTTCGATACCCAGGGTATCCAGACCCAGCTTCAGGGTCTTCGCCGTCAGCTGCGCCAGCTTCAGGCGGCTGTTGCGGACCGATTCATTCTCCGCGGAGAGAATAGGGCAGTGCTCGTAGAAGCCGGAGAACAGACCCGCCAGGTCGTACAGGTAAGCACACATTACGTGCGGCGTGCCATCACGTGCGACCACGGTCAGCGTCTCTTCGAACTGCAGCAGACGCGCTGCCAGCTGTGCTTCACGATCTTCCGTGATGGTCACGGTGGCATTCGCCAGCACGCTTTCGTCGATATTGGCTTTACGGAAGACCGACAGCACGCGGGTATAGGCGTACTGCATGTATGGCGCCGTGTTGCCTTCAAACGCCAGCATGTTATCCCAGTCGAAGATATAGTCGGTGGTACGGTTTTTGGACAGGTCAGCGTATTTCACCGCACCGATACCCACGGCGTTGGCCAGTTTTTCCAGCTCGTCGGCCGGCATGTCCGGATTCTTCTCGGCCACCAGACGACGGGCGCGTTCCAGCGCTTCGTCCAGCAGGTCGGACAGCTTCACGGTCCCGCCCGCACGGGTTTTGAACGGCTTGCCGTCTTTACCCAGCATCATGCCGAACATGTGGTGTTCCAGCGGAACGCTGTCCGGCACGTAACCGGCTTTACGCACGATCGTCCACGCCTGCATCAGGTGCTGGTGCTGGCGGGAGTCGATGTAGTACAGCACGCGGTCAGCATGCAGCGTTTCGTAACGGTATTTCGCACAGGCGATGTCGGTCGTGGTGTAGAGGTAGCCGCCATCCTTTTTCTGGATGATCACGCCCATCGGTTCGCCTTCCTTGTTTTTGTACTCATCAAGGAACACAACCGTTGCGCCTTCGCTCTCAACCGCCAGGTTTTTCGCTTTCAGGTCAGCCACAATGCCGGGCAGCATTGGGTTATACAGGCTTTCACCCATCACGTCGTCACGGGTCAGGGTGACGTTCAGACGGTTATAGGTCAGCTGGTTCTGAGACATAGTGATGTCAACCAGCTTGCGCCACATCTCGAGGAAGTATTGATCGCCGCCCTGCAGTTTTACCACGTAGCTGCGCGCGCGCTCGGCAAAGGCTTCGTCTTCGTCGTAGTGTTTTTTGGCTTCACGATAGAACCCTTCCAGGTCCGCCAGCGCCATTTCGCCCGCGTTTTCCTGCTGCTGTTTTTCCAGGTAAGCAATCAGCATCCCGAACTGGGTACCCCAGTCGCCCACGTGGTTCGCGCGGATCACCTTGTGACCGAGGAACTCGAGCGTACGCACCGCGGCATCACCGATGATGGTGGAGCGCAGGTGGCCAACGTGCATCTCTTTCGCCACGTTCGGGGCAGAGTAGTCGATCACGACGGTCTGCGCTTCCGGCTGGGAAACACCCAGACGGTCAGATTTCAGTGCCGCGTCAACGTGGCTTGCCAGGAAGGCAGGCTCAAGGAAGATGTTGATAAAGCCCGGGCCGGCGATTTCGGTTTTGCTGGCAATGCCGGCGAGATCCAGATGCGTCAGTGCCTGCTCAGCGAGCTGTCGCGGCGGCATGCCCAGTTTTTTAGCCACTGCCATCACGCCATTAGCCTGATAGTCGCCAAACTGTACTTTTGCTGACTGACGAACCTGCGGTTCGCAATCCGCAGGCGCACCTGCGGCAATCAGTGCCTGACTGACTTTTTCGGAGAGAAGAGCCTGAATATTCACCTGGATACCTTACTTTTTTGATGCGGGCTCACAACCACCCGCGCCAGTTAGAGAATTTAGGGCGGGAGTATACTGCAAATGCCTTCTGCCGTCAGCATCGCGGGGCCTGAAGATTGCTCAGAATCCAGGCTAAGAAGGTGTGCATAAACATGCAGTCATAAAAAGCCGGATTCTGCGGTTGGTCAAAACAGGGCAACAGAGTAAATTAGCGGCTTTGCGACACGAAAAGAGAGTGACTTATGGCGAACTGGCAATCCATTGACGAACTGCATGATATTTCCGCAGATTTACCGCGCTTCACCCAGGCGTTCACAGAACTTGCCACCCGTCTGGGTCTGGAAATTGCGCCGCTTGAGGCCGATCACATCTCTTTGCGCTGCCATCAAAATGCTACCGCAGAGCGCTGGCGTCGTGGGTTCGAACAGTGCGGCGAGTTACTTTCCGAGAACATCATTAACGGTCGGCCTATTTGCCTGTTCAGGCTGCGTGAGCCGGTGAACGTGGCCCACTGGCAATTCACCGTGGTTGAACTGCCGTGGCCGGGCGAGAAGCGCTATCCGCACGAAGGGTGGGAGCACATTGAAATTGTCCTGCCGGGTGAGCCGGAGACATTAAACGCGCGCGCGCTGGCCCTGTTAGCTGACGAAGGCTTAAGCCAGCCAGGGATTTTTGTGAAGACCAGTTCACCCAAAGGTGAGCGCGAGCGATTACCGAATCCGACGCTGGCCGTCACGGACGGGAAGGTCACGGTGAAGTTTCATCCCTGGACCATTGAGCAGATCGTTGCCAGTGAAGCGCAAGAGATGTGAGTTCCCGCCGGGACTGAAAGCGGACGGCATGTCATGATGACTCGTTTGGTGGGAGTAAAGGAGGATTAAATGGCGCTGCTGGAGATTTGCTGTTACAGCGTGGAGTGCGCCGTCACCGCGCAAAAACACGGGGCTGACCGCATTGAACTGTGTGCGGCACCCAAAGAGGGCGGGCTGACGCCTTCTTACGGTGTGCTGAGGGCCGCCCGTCAGGCCGTCACCATTCCCGTTCACCCGATTATTCGTCCGCGCGGCGGTGATTTTTGCTACACGGCGGGCGAGTTCGGTGCCATGCTTGAAGACATCGCCCTCGTTCGCGACCTGGGGTTCCCGGGGCTGGTCACTGGCCTGCTGGATGAGGACGGCAATATTGATATCCCGCGCATGCGTCAGGTCATGAGCGCCGCGAAGGGGCTGGCCGTCACGTTTCATCGCGCATTTGATATGTGTAAAGATCCGCTTCAGGCCTTTGAAACGCTTGGAGAACTTGGCGTGGCGCGCGTTCTGACCTCGGGTCAACAGGCGTCCGCAGAAAAAGGAATGCAATTAATTACGGAACTAAACGCACATTCCCGCGTTCCAATAATAATGGCGGGTGCGGGAGTCCGTGCCAGCAATCTGGAACTGTTTTTAAACGCCGGGGTAAAAGAGCTGCACAGCTCGGCAGGCAAATGGATGCCGTCACCCATGCGTTATCGCAATACAGGATTGTCTATGTCGACGGATGCTGAAGCGGATGAGTATTCACGCTACGGTGTCGAGGGAGAGTCGGTTGCGGAAATGAAGTCGCTGATTGAGCGCCATCACGTGTAGCAACGTACCGATTTTTACCGCGCATCATGTCGCCCAATATGATGCTTGCTTGTACCAGGCCCCTGCAAATTACACAGGGGCCTTTTTTTCTCCTTCATATTTCAAGCCGCAGCCGCGTTGGCCGCCTCGTTCACCCCGGTCACTTACTGATGTAAGCTCCCGGGGATTCGCTGCGTTGCCGCCTTGCTGCAACTTGAACTATTTTGGAGAAAACGTGCGACGCGTAGGACGGGTAAGGCGCAGCCGCCACCCGGCTAACAGGCTACGGTTTTGTCGCTATCAGCACCGCTCGCATCGGGGCCGGATAGCCTTCGATGGTTTTGCTGTGATCGGTTGGGTCGAGGAACTGCTCCAGCGATTCGGTGATCATCCAGTCGGTGCGGCGCTGCTCTTCGATTGAGGTCACGCTGACATCGGCAATCCGCACGTCCACAAACCCGCATTTCTCCAGCCAGTTCTTCAGCGCCAGCGCAGAAGGGATGAAGTAAACGTTGCGCATCTGCGCGTAGCGATCGCCCGGCACCAGAACGGCATGTTCATCCCCTTCGATGACCAGCGTTTCCAGCACCAGCTCGCCGCCGCTGACCAGCTGATCTTTCAATTGCCACAGGTGCTCCAGCGGGGAACGACGGTGGTACAGCACGCCCATGGAGAACACGGTATCAAACGCTTTCAGAGCGGGCAGTTGCTCAATACCCAGCGGCAGCAGGTGTGCGCGCTGGTCGTTACCCAGCAGCTTACGTACCGCTTCAAACTGGCACAGGAACAGCTGCATCGGGTCAATACCCACCGCCAGATGCGCGCCCGCGCCAATCATACGCCACATGTGGTAACCGCTGCCGCAGCCCACGTCCAGAATGGTGCGCCCGGTCAGGTCGGAAAGGTGGGGCAGAACACGATCCCATTTCCAGTCTGAGCGCCATTCGGTATTGATGTTCACGCCGTACAGCGAGAACGGCCCTTTGCGCCACGGCATCAGGTTGCGCATCAGCGTTTCGATGCGGTTGATCTGTCCTGGCGGAAGCGGTTCTTCACTCTCAGCGGTGACGCTGTGCAGGAGATCCAGACGATGCGGGGTCAGCTCGGGCAGAAACTCCACCGCATTCGCCCACTGCTTTAACAGGCCGTGCTGCTGATCGCGCTGCCAGGCGGCAATCTGCGCAGGCAGCGTCTCCAGCCAGTGTGAGAGCTGATTTTTGGCAATCAGCTGATAGAAGTTACTGAACTCGATCATGCCGGTTTCCCCGCTTTCAGCGCCACCAGCGAACCAAAGTTGAAGCACTGGAACCACAGTTCGCTATGCTCAAATCCGGCCTGACGCAGGCGCGCCTTGTGGGTTTCTACGGAGTCCGTCAGCATCACGTTTTCGAGCATGCTGCGCTTCTGGCTGATCTCCAGCTCGCTGTAGCCGTTCGCACGCTTGAAATCGTGATGCATATTGAACAGCAGCTCGCCAACCTCGGCATCTTCAAAACTGAATTTCTCTGAGAGCACCAGCGCGCCGCCAGGATTCAGCCCCTGATAAATTTTGTCCAGCAGCAGCTGGCGGTCTTCCGGCACCAGGAACTGCAGCGTGAAATTCAGCACGACCATCGACGCGTTAGTGATCTCAATCTCGCGGATATCGCCTTCCACCACGTCCACTGGCACAGGGGCTTTGTAGGCGTCAATATGGCGACGGCAGCGTTCAACCATCGCCGGGGAGTTATCGACGGCTATGATTCGGCAGCCTTCGTGGTGAACGTTACGACGAACCGACAGCGTTGCCGCGCCGAGCGAGCAGCCCAGGTCATAGACCTGCGTGCCGGGTTGAACGAAGCGCTCAGCCAGCATGCCGATCATAGAGATAATATTGGAATAACCGGGAACAGAGCGCTGGATCATATCCGGGAAGACTTCGGCTACCCGTTCATCGAAGGTCCAGTCGCCCAGGCTGGCGATAGGCGCGGAAAAAAGCGTGTCGCGATCTGACATAACGTAAAAATCCGGGAAAAATAAAGTGGCGTATTGTGCGCTAATGGAGGGAGAAAACCAACTCCCACGGCATATACCACAGGTTAGCCAGCACCATCAGCAAAAGTGAACACCAGGTCGCACTCATGCCGGAACGACGCCAGCGGATTAAGCGGTGGTGAAAACCGTAATAGTGCATCAGGCGGCCAGCGATAAGCAGCAGGCCACAGATGTGCACCATCCAGGTTTCTGCGCCATTCATCTCCATAAACAGCAGCAGGATTAAGGCCGCGGGGATGTATTCGACCGCATTGCCGTGAATGCGGATTGCGCTTTGCAGCTCGGAAAATCCTCCGTCACCGTAGGAGACGCGGTAGAGCGTTCTGAGGCGCACAACATCAAATGAAAATTTAATCAGCAGTAATGCACCTAACACCGCATACAGCGCGCTGACCATACAAACTCCCTGTTTTTGGCAGATGGCACTTCACTATGATAGGGGGTGATATCAGAAAAGAGAAGATTGTTGTGGGATGGAAGGGGCGCTGCCCACGGACGGCACCGCAGTCTGCAAGGCCTGCCACAGAGCATCGACCAGTTCGGGGGCCTGAGCAATATCCGGCGTGTGCAAAAAGAGATACGGCGTGGTGGTGTGTTCCCACGAGGCCAGTTTTTCCAGCCAGACGGCGAACAGCGCCTGGTTTTGCGGCATGTTATCGCTGCCGATAAACCTGACCATGGGGTTCTGCGCGGTCACCACAGCATGAACGGGTACTTTTGGCTTTTTACGCTGCGCCTCAATGATGGCCTCACTGTGCGGTATCGCGCTGTGCACCGGACGGCTATCGAGGATCACCCGGTTAACGGAACGCTCGAGAAGGCCGCGGTTGAGCGCTTTTTCTGCTTCGCCCTTCGCGAAGAAGTCCTGGTGTCGAACTTCCACGCCGTAGGTAAACTCCCGGGGCAGGGCGTCCAGAAACGTCCACAGTGCGGGCAGGTCGCGCGGGCCAAAGACGGCCGGAAGCTGCAGCCAGTACTGGCCAATGCGGTTTGCCAGAGGCGCCATCCGGGCAAAGAATTCGTCGGTCAACTCACCGCAGTTTCGCAGCGCGGCCTGGTGAGAAATGGTCGCCGGAAACTTGAAGCAGAAGCGGAAGTCGTCGGTCGTTTGTTCCCGCCAGCGCGCAACAATCTCGGCTTTCGGGAGCGCATAGAGGGTAGTGTTACCCTCGACGCAGTTGAAGTGTCGGGCATACTCTTCAAGGCTGGTGATGCCAAGGCGCACCCATTTCGGGTGCGACCACTGGGGTAAACCGACATACATCATAGCGCGCTGACAATCTCATCCGTGCTGCGCACGCGGCCGATGCGCGGGAAGATGTGGGTCATGCTGCCCTGGTGCTGTTCCGCGGAGGCCGCGCTGCAGGCATCTTCGGCGATCACCAGATTAAAGCCGAGCTCCCACGCGTTGCGGGCAGTCGATTCCACGCCGATGTTGGTGGAAATACCGCACAGGATAATGGTGTCAATGCCGCGACGGCGGAGCTGCAGCTCTAGATCGGTGCCGTAAAATGCGCCCCACTGGCGTTTGGTGACTTCGATGTCGCTGTCGCGTTTGCCAAGCGAGACCGGGTACGTCCACCAGTTTTCCGGCAGGGCTCGCGCGGGTGCCTGCGCATCAACGGGCTGTTTTAACGCTTCGGCGTAATCCGCAGACCAGCCGACGCGCACCATGACAACCGGGGCACCGCTGGCGCGGCATTTTTCCGCCAGGCGGGCGGTGCGGCTGACTACATCGTCCGCGGTATGCGGGCCACCGGCGAAGGGCAAAATGCCTTCCTGTAAATCAATGACTACAAGCGCGGTTTTTCTGGCATCAAGGGTTAACATCGTTACTCCCGTTAAATTAATCACTTCCAGACACCATACGACGTGATGGCCTGTTATTGGTCGCATAATTTTGTTAATTTTTGTGAGAATGCGCAATAAGAGTGCAGCAAACGACCGCCTGGCCGTGGTTCGCTCTTATCGTCCGGCGGAATTTCCAGTATAATAGCCGCCTTTTTTCATCCAGTTGTGACATACAGAAAGCTGCGACATAGTAGCCTGCATACCAGGCGACATTTAGCCTGCGGCTAATTAAGGGATATCTCATGCGTACAGAATATTGCGGGCAGCTGCGTCAGTCCCACGTCGGACAGCAGGTCACCCTGTGTGGTTGGGTCAATCGTCGTCGTGATCTTGGTAGCCTTATCTTCATCGATATGCGCGACCGCGAAGGTATCGTTCAGGTGTTCTTCGATCCGGATCGCGCAGATGCGTTGAAGCTGGCCTCTGAGCTGCGTAATGAGTTCTGCATTCAGGTCACCGGCACCGTACGTGCGCGTGACGAGAAAAACGTTAACGCCGACATGGCGACGGGTGCCATTGAAGTGCTGGCGTCCGATCTGACTATCATCAACCGTGCTGAAGCGCTGCCGCTGGACTCCAACCACGTCAACACCGAAGAAGCGCGTCTGAAATACCGCTACCTGGATCTGCGTCGCCCGGAAATGGCTCAGCGCCTGAAAACCCGCGCGAAAATCACCAGCCTGGTGCGTCGCTTTATGGATGACCATGGTTTCCTGGATATCGAAACCCCGATGCTGACCAAAGCCACGCCGGAAGGCGCGCGCGATTACCTGGTGCCATCCCGCGTTCATAAAGGCAAGTTCTACGCGCTGCCGCAGTCTCCGCAGCTGTTCAAACAGCTGCTGATGATGTCCGGATTCGATCGCTACTATCAGATCGTGAAATGCTTCCGCGACGAAGACCTGCGTGCTGACCGCCAGCCTGAATTTACCCAGATCGATGTGGAAACCTCCTTCATGACCGCCGAGCAGGTGCGTGAAGTGATGGAAGCTCTGGTGCGTAGCCTGTGGAATGACGTGAAAGGCGTTGAGCTGGGCGATTTCCCAATCATGACCTTCGCGGAAGCCGAGCGTCGCTATGGCTCTGACAAACCAGACCTGCGTAACCCAATGGAGCTGGTAGACGTAGCTGATCTGGTTAAAAACGTGGAGTTCGCGGTATTCGCGGGCCCGGCTAACGACGTCAAAGGCCGCGTAGCAGCGCTGCGTGTACCGGGCGGCGCGGCTCTGAGCCGTAAGCAGATCGACGACTACGGTAACTTCATCAAGATCTACGGCGCGAAAGGTCTGGCCTATATTAAAGTGACCGAGCGCGCGAAAGGTCTTGAAGGTATCACCAGCCCGGTCGCGAAATTCCTGAACGCAGACATCGTGGAAGCGATCCTGGAGCGCACCGGCGCGCAGGACGGCGACATGATCTTCTTCGGTGCAGACAACAAGAAAGTCGTTGCGGATGCGATGGGCGCGCTGCGTCTGAAGCTCGGCAAAGACCTGAACCTGACCGACGAGAGCAAATGGGCGCCGCTGTGGGTTATCGACTTCCCAATGTTTGAAGACGACGGTGAAGGCGGCCTGACCGCGATGCACCACCCGTTCACCTCGCCAAAAGAGATGACGGCGGCAGAGCTGAAAGCGGCACCGGAAGAGGCGGTCGCGAACGCCTACGATATGGTCATTAACGGCTACGAAGTGGGCGGCGGTTCCGTGCGTATTCACAGCGGTGAAATGCAGCAGACCGTGTTCGGCATCCTGGGCATCAACGAGCAGGAGCAGCGTGAGAAATTCGGCTTCCTGCTGGACGCGCTGAAATACGGTACGCCTCCGCACGCGGGTCTGGCTTTCGGTCTTGACCGTCTGACCATGCTGCTGACCGGCACCGATAACATCCGTGATGTGATCGCCTTCCCGAAAACCACTGCCGCCGCGTGTCTGATGACCGAAGCGCCAAGCTTTGCCAACCCGGCCGCACTGGCTGAGCTGGGCATTGAGGTGGTGAAGAAGGAAGAGAAAAACTGATATGACATATAAGCTCCCCGTTTCGGTCCTGGTGGTCATTTATGCAGAAGACACGAAGCGGGTGCTGATGTTGCAGCGGCGCGATGACCCTGAATTCTGGCAGTCGGTTACCGGCAGTCTGGAAGAGGGAGAAACCGCGCCGCAGGCCGCCGCGCGTGAAGTAAAGGAAGAGGTCGCCATTGACGTTGCCCGCGAGCAACTGACCCTGAAGGACTGTCAGCGCACGGTGGAGTTTGAAATTTTTAGCCATTTACGTCATCGCTACGCGCCGGGTACCGAGCGCAATACGGAGTCGTGGTTCTGTCTCGCGCTCCCCCATGAACGGGAGATCGTGTTTACCGAACACCTGACCTACCGCTGGGTGAATGCGGCGGATGCCGCCGCACTGACCAAGTCGTGGAGCAACCGGCAGGCGATTGAAGAATTTGTAATTAACGCAGCCTGAAAAGGCGCGATTTTTGGAGAACTTTTTATGGCAGGTCATAGTAAGTGGGCCAACACCAAACACCGCAAAGCGGCACAGGATGCCAAGCGCGGTAAGATCTTTACCAAAATCATTCGCGAGCTGGTGACGGCAGCGCGTCTGGGCGGCGGTGACCCGGCTTCTAACCCGCGTCTGCGCGCGGCGGTGGATAAAGCGCTGTCCAACAACATGACGCGTGACACCCTAAACCGTGCTATCGCACGTGGCGTGGGTGGCGATGAAGACGCGAACATGGAAACCATCATCTATGAAGGTTACGGTCCTGGCGGTACGGCGGTAATGGTTGAGTGCCTGTCCGACAACCGTAACCGTACCGTTGCGGAAGTGCGCCACGCGTTCACCAAAACCGGTGGCAACCTGGGCACTGACGGTTCCGTTGCATACCTGTTCAGCAAAAAAGGCGTCATCTCTTTCGAGAAAGGCGACGAAGATGCGATCATGGAAGCGGCGCTGGAAGCCGGTGCGGAAGACGTGGTGACCTTTGACGACGGTGCTATCGACGTTTACACCGCGTGGGAAGAGATGGGTGCCGTGCGCGATGCGCTGGAAGCGGCTGGCCTGAAAGCGGACAACGCTGAAGTCTCCATGATCCCGTCCACCAAAGCGGACATGGATGCGGAAACTGCACCAAAACTGCTGCGTCTGATCGACATGCTCGAAGACTGCGACGACGTTCAGGAAGTGTACCACAACGGTGAAATCTCTGATGAGGTTGCAGCGACTCTCTAATGAGAGCGTGTAGATCCGTTACAGGAGACGCGTGATGTCGATTATTCTCGGGATTGACCCAGGCTCACGCGTCACCGGGTATGGCGTTATCCGCCAGGTGGGACGCCAGTTAACCTACCTCGGCAGCGGCTGTATTCGCACCAAAGTGGACGATCTGCCTTCGCGCCTGAAGCTCATTTATGCGGGCGTGTCGGAGATCATCACCCAGTTCCAGCCGGACTATTTCGCCATCGAGCAGGTCTTTATGGCGAAAAACGCCGATTCGGCGCTAAAGCTCGGTCAGGCGCGCGGAGTGGCCATCGTGGCTGCGGTAAACCAGGATTTGCCGGTATTTGAATACGCGGCACGTCAGGTCAAGCAGACGGTGGTGGGCATCGGTAGCGCGGAGAAAAGTCAGGTGCAGCACATGGTGCGTACCCTGCTGAAGCTCCCTGCAAACCCGCAGGCTGACGCCGCGGATGCGCTGGCGATTGCGATTACCCACTGTCACGTCAGCCAGAACGCGATGCAAATGAGCGAGTCGCGGCTCAATCTGGCGCGAGGCAGGTTACGATAATGACAAATCAGGCTGGATGTTTATCCAGCCTTTTTTTATTATGTCGGCAGTTAATTTCTTCCAGAACGCAGGAGCGTCACGTGATAGGCAGACTCAGAGGCATCATCATTGAAAAACAACCCCCGTTAGTGCTGCTGGAAGTGGGTGGCGTGGGCTATGAAGTCCATATGCCGATGACCTGCTTCTACGAGTTGCCGGACGCGGGCAAAGAGGCGATCGTCTTTACTCAGTTTGTGGTGCGTGAAGATGCTCAACTGCTGTACGGCTTCAACAACAAACAAGAACGCACGCTGTTCCGCGAGCTGATTAAAACCAACGGCGTCGGGCCAAAGCTGGCGCTGGCGATCTTATCCGGCATGTCAGCACCACAGTTTGTGAATGCCGTTGAGCGTGAAGATCCTGCGGCGCTGATTAAGCTTCCTGGCATTGGTAAGAAAACGGCAGAGCGCCTGATTGTCGAGATGAAAGACCGCTTCAAAGGCCTGCATGGCGATCTCTTCACGCCGGCGACCGATCTGGTGTTGACCTCCCCAGGCGCGCCTGCGACGGATGATGACGCCGAGCAGGAAGCGGTTGCCGCGCTGGTGGCGCTGGGCTATAAACCTCAGGAGGCCAGCCGCATGGTAAGTAAAATTGCCAAACCGGATGCCAGCAGTGAAACCCTGATTCGTGAAGCGCTGCGCGCTGCATTGTGAGGTAAAGGATGATTGAAGCAGACCGCCTGGTTTCGGCAGGCACTGTTCAGGCAGAGGATGTGGTGGATCGCGCGATTCGCCCAAAACTGCTTGATGAGTACATTGGCCAGCCGCAGGTTCGTTCCCAGATGGAGATTTTTATCCAGGCGGCAAAACTGCGCGGCGATGCGCTCGATCACCTGCTGATTTTTGGCCCTCCGGGGTTGGGCAAAACCACGCTCGCGAATATCGTCGCTAATGAAATGGGCGTAAACCTGCGCACCACCTCCGGCCCGGTGCTGGAGAAGGCGGGCGATTTGGCGGCCATGCTGACCAACCTCGAACCGCATGACGTGCTGTTTATCGATGAGATCCACCGTCTGTCACCGGTGGTGGAAGAGGTGCTCTATCCGGCGATGGAAGATTATCAGCTGGATATCATGATTGGTGAAGGTCCGGCGGCACGCTCCATCAAAATCGATCTGCCGCCGTTTACCCTGATTGGCGCAACAACGCGAGCCGGGTCGTTGACCTCTCCACTGCGCGACCGTTTCGGGATCGTGCAGCGTCTGGAGTTTTACCAGGTGGCCGACCTCCAGCACATCGTTGGCCGCAGCGCCCGCTATATGGGGCTGGAGATGAGCGAAGAGGGGGCGTTTGAAGTGGCGAAACGGTCCCGTGGTACGCCGCGTATCGCCAACCGCCTGCTGCGCCGCGTGCGTGACTTTGCTGAGGTGAAGCACAACGGTTCGATCTCCGCTGAGATCGCCGCGCAGGCGCTGGATATGCTGAACGTCGATGCCGAAGGTTTTGACTACATGGACCGCAAGCTGCTGCTGGCGGTGCTGGACAAGTTCTTTGGTGGCCCGGTCGGGCTGGATAACCTGGCGGCGGCAATCGGGGAAGAGCGTGAAACCATTGAGGATGTGCTTGAACCGTATCTGATCCAGCAGGGCTTCCTGCAGCGCACACCGCGTGGACGTATGGCGACGGTGCGGGCGTGGAATCATTTCGGCATTACGCCACCGGCAATGCCGTAAGCAGCGATAATTTGTAGCCCCGGTAAGCGAAGCGCCACCGGGGACATGTCCACTACTGCGCGGTCTTCTTCATCATACTGAAGATAAACAGCACCGCCGCACTCAGCACCACGGACGGCCCGGCAGGCGTGTCATAGAACGCCGAGAAGGTGAGTCCACCCGTTACCGCAATCATTCCGACAATCACGGCCACACCGGCCATCTGCTCCGGCGTACGGGCAAAACGACGCGCCGTAGCCGCAGGGATGATCAGCAGTGACGTAATAATCAGCGCGCCGACAAACTTCATCGCCACGCCAATGGTTAACGCTGTTACCAGCATCAGCAGCAGCTTAACGCGCTGCAGCTTCACGCCGTCGACAAACGCCAGGTCCGGGCTGACGGTCATGGCCAGCAGGTTACGCCACTGCCAGAGCAAAATGCCGAGCACCACCACAACGCCAATCGCGATAGCGATGAGATCGTCTGGCGTGACGGCCAGCAGGTCACCGAACAGGTAAGCCATCAGATCCACGCGGATATTCGACATCAGGCTGACCACCACCAGGCCCAGCGACAGGGCACTGTGCGCCATGATGCCAAGCAGGGTATCGATGGCGAGGTGAGGGCGCTTTTCCAGCCAGACCAGACCGGCCGCCAGCAGCAGCGTGACCACAATCACCGCGTAGAACGGGTTGACGTTCAGCAGCAGGCCAAAAGCCACGCCCAGCAGGGACGCGTGCGCCAGGGTATCACCGAAGTAAGACATTCTGCGCCACACCACAAACGAGCCGAGCGGGCCTGCGGCGCAGGCAAGCATAATCCCGGCCAGCCAGCCGGGCAGTAACAGTTCAATCATGAATGTCCATTTCCCCGACGCAGAACGATTCGTCCCTGCAAATCATGGCGATGATTATGATGATGGCGATAGATGCCGAGCTGTTCAGCGCCGCGAGGGCCGAACATGGAGATAAATTCCGGGTGCATGGAGACCACTTCTGGCGTGCCGGAGCAGCAGATATGGTGGTTAAGACACAGCACTTCGTCAGTCTTTGCCATCACCAGATGCAGGTCGTGGGATACCATCAGCACCGCGCAGTTCAGTTCCCGGCGCAGCTGGTCAATGAGGTCGTATAGCGCGACCTGGCCGTTGACGTCTACACCCTGCGTCGGCTCATCCAGTACCAGCAGCTGCGGGCTGCTGAGCAACGCGCGGGCAAGTAAAACGCGCTGCGTTTCTCCGCCGGACAGTTTTTGCAGCGGCGCATCGACTAGATGGCCCGCCTGCACGCGCTTCAGCGCCGGGAGAATATCGGCTTTACGCGTGCCGGGACGCAGGCGCAGGAAACGGCTCACCGTCAGCGGCAGTGTGGCGTCGAGGTGCAGTTTTTGCGGCACATAGCCGATGCGCAATTTTTCCTCGCGCGTGATCACGCCTTCATCGGGTGCGACCAGACCCAGCACCACGCGCACCAGAGTGGATTTGCCTGCGCCATTGGGGCCGAGTAGCGTCAGAATTTTGCCGGGCTTCAGATCGAGCGACACGTCAGAGAGGACGCGGCGCTGACCAAATGAGACCGAAATATTTTCAAGGGAAACCAATGTCGTCATGTCATTTTAAGCTTGAAGAAGTCAACTAATGTTATAATATCACATTCCACGCATTCACTACGATGATTAGTCGCATTATGTTACATAAAAATACGCTTCTTTTCGCAGCATTATCCGCTGCCCTTTGGGGTACAACCGCACAAGATGTTAACGCTGCGGTTGTCGCTTCGCTTAAACCACTCGGGTTCATCGCGTCAGCCATTGCTGACGGGGTAACAGAAACCCAGGTTCTGCTCCCGGATGGTGCATCGGAGCATGATTATTCCCTGCGCCCTTCCGATGTAAAACGCTTACAAAACGCGGACTTAGTTGTCTGGATCGGTCCGGAAATGGAAGCGTTTATGCAGAAGTCAGCAAAACAGGTGGCGGGTGAAAAACAGGTCGCGATTGCCGACCTCCCCGGCGTGAAACCGTTACTCATGAAAGGGGCGGATGACGACGGCGACGAACATGACCATCATGCTGCCGACGGTGAAAAAGGTGATGGAGATCACCATCACGGCGAGTACAACATGCATCTTTGGTTATCCCCAGAGATAGCGCGGCTTTCAGCGGTTGCAATCCATGACAAATTAGTGGAACTTATGCCGCAAAGTCGAGCCAAACTAGACGCCAACCTGAAAGATTTTGAGGCACAATTAGCCGCAACCGATAAGCAGGTTGGTAATGAGCTCGCACCGTTGAAAGGAAAAGGGTATTTCGTTTTTCATGACGCCTACGGCTATTACGAAAAACACTACGGTTTGACCCCGTTGGGTCATTTTACCGTCAACCCTGAAATTCAACCTGGTGCGCAGCGTTTACATGAAATCAGAACACAGCTGGTTGAGCAAAAAGCGACATGCGTTTTTGCTGAGCCACAGTTCAGGCCAGCGGTCGTAGAAGCCGTGGCCAGGGGGACATCCGTGCGCATGGGGACCCTTGACCCGCTAGGAACGAATATCCAGTTGAGCAAAGCGAGCTATTCGCAGTTCCTCAGCCAACTGGCGAACCAGTATGCGAGCTGCCTGAAAGGAGATTAACGAGGAAGTGAATACGTGCAACAGATAGCCCGCTCTGTCGCCCTGGCATTTAACAATCTGCCCCGACCCCACCGCGTCATGCTGGGGTCGCTTACAGTACTCACCTTAGCGGTCGCCGTCTGGCGGCCCTATGTTTACCACCCGAGTTCTGCCCCTATCATCAAAACCATCGAGCTTGAAAAGAGCGAAATCCGCTCTTTGCTGCCTGAAGCCAGCGAGCCTATCGACCAGTCGGCTCAGGAAGATGAAGCTATTCCACAGGATGAACTGGACGATAAAACCGAGAACGAAGCGGGTATTCACGAATATGTTGTTTCTACCGGGGACACGCTGAGCAGCGTGCTGAACCAGTACGGCATCGACATGGGGAATATCAGCCAGCTGGCGGCGGCAGATAAAGATCTTCGCAACCTGAAAATTGGGCAACAGCTCTCCTGGACGCTAACGGCCGATGGCGATCTGCAGCGTCTGACCTGGGAAATGTCCCGCCGCGAAACCCGCACCTACGATCGCACGGCGACGGGCTTTAAAATGACCAGCGAAATGCAGAAGGGCGACTGGGTTAACAGCGTTCTGAAAGGCACCGTGGGGGCAAGCTTTGTTTCCAGCGCGCGTGATGCAGGGTTGACCAGCGCTGAAATCAGTTCGGTGATCAAAGCCATGCAGTGGCAGATGGATTTCCGCAAACTGAAGAAGGGCGATGAGTTCTCCGTTCTGATGTCCCGCGAAATGCTGGATGGTAAGCGCGAGCAAAGCCAGCTGCTGGGCGTGCGTCTGCGCTCCGAGGGCAAAGATTACTACGCGATCCGTGCCGAAGACGGTAAGTTCTACGACCGCAGCGGTACGGGCCTTGCAAAAGGCTTCCTGCGCTTCCCGACGGCTAAACAGTTCCGCGTCTCCTCGAACTTTAACCCGCGTCGTCTGAACCCGGTAACCGGGCGTGTCGCACCACACCGTGGCGTTGACTTTGCCATGCCGCAGGGGACACCGGTTCTGGCGGTAGGGGATGGTGAAGTGGTGGTGGCCAAACGTAGCGGTGCAGCCGGGTATTACGTCGCGGTACGTCATGGCCGTACGTATACGACCCGCTACATGCACCTGCGTAAGCTGCTGGTTAAACCGGGCCAGAAGGTGAAACGTGGCGATCGTATTGCGATCTCTGGTAATACCGGACGCTCTACCGGCCCGCATCTGCACTATGAAGTGTGGATTAACCAACAGGCTGTGAACCCGCTGACGGCGAAACTGCCGCGCACCGAAGGCCTGACAGGTAAAGATCGTACTGATTATCTGGCGCAGGTGAAAGAGGTATTGCCGCAGCTGAGCTTAGACTAAGCCCTCTGTTTTTGTTAAAAAAGCCGGCGCACACTGACGCCGGCTTTTTCTTTTGTGCGCGGACGACTGCCTCGCTACACTATCTGAATAATTTTTTGCGTCATCAGACCCTGGATCCAGCATGGAAACCCAAAAAAACAATATTGAATACATTCCTGAGTTTGAAAAATCCTTTCGTCATCCGCGCAACTGGGGCGCCTGGCTTGGCGTTTATGCCTTTGCGGGGATAGCGATGCTGCCGGCTTCCGTCCGCGATCCTGTCCTGGGTAAAATTGGCCGTCTGGCCGGACGTTTTGGCAAGAGTGCCCGCCGTCGCGCGCAGATCAACCTCTATTACTGTTTTCCGGAAAAGAGTGATGCCGAGCGCGAGGCAATCATTGATGAGATGTATACCACCGCACCGCAGGCCATGGCGATGATGGCGGAGCTGGCGCTGAAAGGGCCGGATAAAATTGTCGATCGCGTTGACTGGAAAGGGCTGGAAATCATCGAGGAGATGCGTCGCAATGACGAGAAAGTCATTTTTCTTGTCCCACACGGCTGGGGCGTTGATATTCCGGCGATGCTGATGGCCTCTCAGGGCCAGAAGATGGCGGCAATGTTCCACAATCAGGGCAATAAGATTTTCGATTTTGTCTGGAATACGGTGCGTCGTCGTTTTGGTGGACGCCTGCATGCCCGTAACGATGGCATTAAGCCCTTCATTCAGTCGGTACGCCAGGGGTACTGGGGCTACTATCTGCCGGATCAGGACCATGGCCCCGAGCACAGCGAGTTTGTCGATTTCTTTGCGACTTATAAAGCGACGCTCCCCGCGATTGGTCGCCTGATGAAAGTTTGTCGTGCCCGGGTGATCCCGCTGTTCCCGGTCTATGACGGCAAAACGCATCGCCTGAGTATTGAGGTTCGTCCGCCGATGGACGATCTGCTCACCGCCGATGACCACACCATTGCGCGTCGGATGAACGAAGAGGTGGAGATTCTGGTGGGACCGCATGCGGAACAGTACACGTGGATTTTGAAGCTGCTTAAAACGCGCAAACCGGGTGAAACAGAGCCGTATAAACGCAAAGAGCTGTATCCAACGAAATAAAAAAAGCCCTCTCCATCTGGAGAGGGCTTTTTAACAGAGACATTATTATTCGACGGTCATAACGCGGGTGGTGTTGGTTGAGCCGATGGTGCTCATCACATCGCCCTGGGTCACAATGACGATATCACCGGACACCAGATAGCCTTTGTCGCGCAGCAGGTTTACGGCATCGTGCGCGGCGGCCACGCCGTCATTGGTGCTGTCGAAGTGAACCGGCGTCACGCCGCGGTACAGCGCCGTCAGGTTCAGCGTACGTTCGTGACGGGACATGGCGAAGATCGGCAGACCCGAGCTGATACGCGAGGTCATCAGCGCGGTGCGGCCAGATTCGGTCATGGTAATGATCGCGGTAACGCCCTTAAGATGGTTTGCCGCATACATTGCCGACATCGCAATCGCTTCTTCCACGTTGTCGAACTGCACGTCCAGACGGTGTTTAGAGACGTTGATGCTAGGGATCTTTTCAGCGCCCAGGCAGACGCGCGCCATGGCGGCCACGGTTTCTGCCGGATACTGGCCCGCTGCGGTTTCTGCGGAGAGCATCACCGCATCGGTTCCGTCCAGCACGGCGTTTGCCACGTCCATGACTTCGGCACGGGTTGGCATCGGGTTAGTGATCATCGATTCCATCATCTGAGTCGCGGTGATCACCGCGCGGTTCAGCTGACGTGCGCGACGAATCAGGGCTTTCTGAATACCGACCAGCTCAGGGTCGCCGATTTCCACACCCAGGTCGCCGCGTGCAACCATCACCACGTCAGACGCGAGGATCACGTCGTCCATGGCGTCCTGATCGCAAACGGCTTCCGCACGCTCAACTTTGGCGACGATTTTGGCATCGCAGCCTGCATCGCGTGCCAGGCGACGCGCATAGTTCAGATCTTCGCCGCAGCGCGGGAAGGAGACAGCCAGGTAATCAACGCCGATCAGCGCAGCCGTCACGATGTCCGCTTTGTCTTTATCGGTGAGAGCTTCTGCAGAGAGGCCGCCGCCCAGTTTGTTGATGCCTTTATTGTTGGAGAGCGGGCCGCCGACGGTAACTTCGGTGAACACTTTCATGCCCTGAACTTCCAGCACTTTCAGCTGTACGCGGCCGTCATCAAGCAGCAGGATATCGCCAGGTACGACGTCAGCCGGGAGGCCTTTATAGTCGATACCGACTTTTTCTTTATCGCCTTCGCCTTTGCCCAGGTTGGCATCCAGCAGAAATTTGTCGCCGATATTGAGGAAAACTTTCCCCTCTTTAAAGGTGGAGACACGAATTTTAGGACCCTGCAAATCGCCGAGGATAGCAACGTGGCGGCCCAGTTTAGCTGCGATTTCACGCACTTTATCGGCACGTAATTTATGGTCTTCTGGCGTACCGTGAGAGAAGTTCATACGCACCACGTTGGCACCGGCGGCGATAATTTTTTCGAGATTATTATCGCGATCGGTGGCCGGGCCTAAGGTGGTTACGATCTTGGTTCTGCGAAGCCTTCTGGACATGTAATACTCCGTTGACTGAAACAACTTTGGTGTTGCGTGAACATTGAATCGGCCTTCATCTGCTGCAAGGCAGCGGCGAGGGGACCGAA
The DNA here is from genome assembly GCF_043972695.1 of Enterobacter quasiroggenkampii. Classification (NCBI taxonomy): domain Bacteria; kingdom Pseudomonadati; phylum Pseudomonadota; class Gammaproteobacteria; order Enterobacterales; family Enterobacteriaceae; genus Enterobacter; species Enterobacter quasiroggenkampii. The sequence goes on along the minus strand of NZ_CP143745.1, from coordinate 3,461,532 downwards.
TGCCGTAAATCGTTACATCGTCATTATTCGTGACGTATTCGTTATCAACTATCAGGGAACATCGCTCTTTATAAGCAATTCTTTATCAAAACGCGATTCCTTCAGCGCTTCCTTGACCCGCTTCAAGTTATCCCGGAATTTTGCCCCCCGACGTAAGGTAAAACCGGTCGCGAGCACGTCAATCACGGTGAGCTGGGCCAGGCGGGAGACCATCGGCATATAAATGTCGGTGTCTTCCGGCACGTCGAGGGTGATCGCCAGCGTTGCCTCACGCGCCAGCGGCGTGCCTGCCGTGGTCAGCGCAATCACCATGGCATCGTTTTCACGGGCCAGCTGCGCCAGCTCAACCTGACTCTTGGTGCGGCCGGTATGCGAAATCAGTACCACGACGTCATCTTCACTGCAATTCATACAGCTCATGCGTTGCAGGACAATGTCATCGGAATAAATCACCGGGACGTTAAAGCGGAAAAATTTGTTCATGGCGTCATGCGCGACGGCTGCCGACGACCCGAGCCCAAAGAACGCAATTCGCTTGGCCTGGGTGAGTAAATCCACCGCGCGATTCACGGAGCTCATGTCCAGTGACTGACGGACGTGGTCGAGCGAAGCCATGGCCGACTCAAAAATTTTCGCGGTATAGGCATCAACGCTGTCGTCTTCATCCACATTACGATTAACATAAGGGGTGCCGTTAGCCAGACTTTGCGCCAGATGCAGTTTAAAATCAGGAAAGCCGCGCGTTTCCAGGCTGCGGCAAAAGCGATTGACCGTGGGTTCGCTAACACCCGCTTCCTGTGCCAGAGCGGCGATGCTTGAATGAATCGCCTGAGCGGGAGAGGCGAGAATGACCTCGGCCACTTTTCGCTCGGATTTGCTAAGGTGTTCCAGTTGAAACTGGATTTTTTCCAGCATGTTCATGTTAACAGGATGCTCATGGGTGTAAACGATTTCATAAATTGATGAAATCGTGATTCGATTTAGCCGATATTACCCTTGTGGCTTCCATTAAGGGTAACAATCGACAAGATAATGTTGTTGTTTTTTTTCATTACTTGATCGGTGTCGGGTTTTGCTATGACCCTGTTGCGCAAAGAAACGACGGTTGTTGCGTCATTAAGCCGTCGAAATCATCCAAAGGGTGAAAAATCGCGGTATCGCACGCGACGATAAGCGCTAATGGTTTCGGGAATGACGTAAAAGCAGTACAGTGCATTGTAATAAAATTACAACGATACCTGGCAGAAGTACCAGGTGATCTAACTGAGGAGAATGACATGGCGGTAACGCAAACAGCCCAGGCATGTGACCTGGTCATTTTCGGCGCGAAAGGCGATCTTGCACGCCGAAAATTGCTGCCTTCCCTGTATCAACTGGAGAAAGCGGGCCAAATTCATCCGGATACCCGTATCCTGGGTGTAGGGCGCGCCGACTGGGACAAGGACGCTTATACCAAAGTCGTCCGCGAGGCGCTCGAAACTTTCATGAAGGAAAAAATTGATGAAAGTTTGTGGGATACCCTGAGTGGACGTCTCGATTTCTGCAACCTGGACGTTAATGACGTCAGCGCGTTTACCCGCTTAGGCGCGATGCTGGATCAGAAAAACCGTGTCACGATTAACTATTTCGCCATGCCGCCAAGCACCTTCGGCGCCATCTGCAAAGGCCTGGGCGAAGCCAAACTGAATGCCAAACCGGCGCGCGTCGTGATGGAGAAGCCGCTGGGTACGTCGCTGGCAACCTCGCGTGAAATCAACGACCAGGTGGGCGAGTTCTTTGAAGAGTGCCAGGTCTACCGTATCGACCACTATCTCGGTAAAGAGACGGTACTGAACCTGCTGGCCCTGCGTTTCGCTAACTCGCTGTTTGTGAATAACTGGGACAACCGCACTATCGACCACGTGGAAATCACCGTGGCAGAAGAGGTGGGTATTGAAGGCCGCTGGGGTTACTTTGACCAGGCCGGCCAGATGCGCGACATGATCCAGAACCACCTGCTGCAGATTCTGTGCATGATTGCCATGTCTCCACCGTCTGACCTGACGGCGGACAGCATCCGTGACGCAAAAGTGAAAGTGCTGAAATCGCTGCGCCGCATCGACCGCTCCAACGTGCGTGAGAAGACCGTTCGCGGCCAGTACACCGCCGGGTTTGCGCAGGGCAAAAAAGTGCCGGGCTACCTGGAAGAAGAGGGCGCGAACAAGTCCAGCAACACCGAGACGTTCGTGGCGATCCGCGTGGATATCGACGACTGGCGCTGGGCGGGTGTTCCGTTCTACCTGCGCACCGGTAAGCGTCTGCCTGCGAAATGTTCCGAAGTGGTTGTCTACTTTAAGAACCCGGAACTGAACCTGTTCAAAGAGTCCTGGCAGGAGCTGCCGCAGAACAAGCTGACCATTCGTCTGCAGCCGGACGAGGGCGTGGATATCCAGATCCTGAACAAAGTGCCGGGCCTGGATCATAAACACAACCTGCAGACCACCAAGCTGGATCTGAGCTACTCCGAAACCTTCAACCAGACGCACCTGGCCGATGCGTACGAGCGTCTGCTGCTGGAAACCATGCGCGGTATTCAGGCGTTGTTCGTGCGTCGCGATGAAGTGGAAGAGGCGTGGAAATGGGTCGACTCCATCACCGAAGCCTGGGCTGCCGATCAGGATGCGCCAAAACCGTATCAGGCGGGTACCTGGGGGCCTGTCGCATCGGTGGCGATGATCACCCGCGATGGCCGCTCCTGGAATGAGTTTGAGTAAGATAATCCGCTAGCCCGAAAGTGTTATTTTACCGGTAACATGATCTAACACAGCTCGTGGCACAATTTTCAACTTTTAAGCTCCGCGTGGATTCACCCGCGGAGCTTTTTTTATTACACTGCCGGAAGTGATTTTGCCCCTGAGCTCCGGACAGCAAGCGTTTCAGCGTTGTTAACAACTGCCAGCGACTTTGTAAACTCCCGAGCCCGGACAGATAAATGAGAGGAGCTTTTATGAATCCGACATTGTTACGCGTAACACAGCGCATTATTGAGCGCTCGAAAGAGACCCGTTCGGCCTACCTCGCCCGGATTGAGCAGGCAAAGAGCAACACCGTCCACCGATCTCAACTGGCCTGCGGTAACCTGGCGCACGGCTTCGCCGCCTGCCAGCCTGACGATAAAGCGTCGCTGAAAAGCATGTTGCGTAACAATATCGCCATCATTACCGCCTATAACGATATGCTCTCCGCGCACCAGCCCTATGAGGTTTATCCGGATATCATCCGTAAAGCGCTGCACAGCGTGAATGCGGTCGGCCAGGTGGCGGGTGGGGTACCCGCCATGTGCGACGGCGTAACACAGGGTCAGGACGGTATGGAGCTCTCCCTGCTGAGCCGCGAAGTGATTGCCATGTCCGCGGCGGTGGGTCTGTCACACAACATGTTTGATGGCGCGCTCTATCTCGGCGTGTGCGACAAGATTGTTCCGGGCCTGGTGATGGCCGCGCTGTCGTTTGGTCATCTGCCTGCGATCTTCGTGCCCTCGGGCCCAATGGCAAGCGGCCTGCCGAACAAAGAAAAAGTGCGCATTCGCCAGCTGTACGCGGAAGGGAAAGCAGACCGTCAGGCGCTGCTGGAGGCGGAAGCCGCGTCCTACCATGCGCCGGGCACCTGTACGTTCTACGGTACCGCGAACACGAACCAGATGGTGGTGGAGTTTATGGGGATGCAGCTTCCGGGCTCATCCTTTATCCAGCCGGACGCGCCGCTGCGCAAAGCGCTGACCGAGGCTGCGGCCCGTCAGGTCACGCGTCTTACCGGCAACGGCAACGAATGGATGCCGATGGGCAAAATGGTCGACGAAAAGGTCATCGTCAACGGGATTGTCGCGCTGCTGGCAACCGGTGGGTCAACCAACCACACCATGCACCTGGTGGCCATGGCGCGTGCTGCGGGCATTCTGATTAACTGGGATGACTTCTCCGAGATCTCTTCCGTGGTGCCGTTGATGGCACGCCTGTACCCGAATGGCCCGGCGGACATCAACCACTTCCAGGCCGCGGGCGGCGTACCGCTGCTGATGCGCGAGTTGCTGAAAGGCGGTCTGCTGCATGAAGATGTCAACACCGTGGCGGGCTTTGGCCTGCAGCGCTACACCCAGGAGCCATGGCTGAACAACGGCGAGCTGGACTGGCGTGAAGGGGCGAGCGCGTCTCTTGATGCGCAGGTTATCGCCACCATCGACAAACCGTTCTCTCCTCACGGTGGCACCAAAGTGCTCAGCGGTAACCTCGGTCGCGCGGTGATGAAGACCTCTGCCGTACCGGAAGAGAACCAGATTATCGAAGCGCCGGCGGTGGTATTTGAAAGCCAGCACGACGTATTACCTGCCTTTGACGCCGGTCTGCTCGATAAAGACTGCGTGGTAGTGGTGCGTCATCAGGGGCCAAAAGCCAACGGGATGCCAGAATTACATAAACTTATGCCACCACTTGGTGTATTATTGGACCGCCGTTTCAAAATTGCACTGGTGACCGATGGACGCCTCTCTGGCGCCTCAGGTAAAGTGCCTTCAGCCATCCACGTGACGCCGGAAGCGTACGACGGTGGCCTGCTGGCGAAAGTGCGTGACGGTGACATGATCCGCGTTAACGGTCAGACAGGCGAGTTAACCCTGCTGGTGGATGATGCCGAACTGGCGGCACGTCAGCCCCATATTCCTGACCTGAGCGCGTCGCGCGTGGGAACAGGACGCGAAATGTTTGGCGCGCTGCGTGAGAAACTCTCCGGTGCTGAGCAGGGCGCAACCTGTATTACGTTTTAAGACGACTTGATTTTAACGATCTGGCGAGAGAAAACTCTGATGAAAAACTGGAAAACAAGTGCAGAAGCAATCCTGACCACGGGCCCTGTCGTGCCGGTTATCGTGGTAAACAAGCTGGAGCACGCTGTACCGATGGCGAAAGCGCTGGTTGCGGGCGGCGTTCGCGTTCTGGAAGTGACCCTGCGTACCGCCTGCGCGATGGACGCCATTCGCGCCATTGCTAAAGAAGTGCCGGACGCCATCATCGGTGCGGGTACCGTGACGAACGCAAAACAGCTGGCTGAAGTGACCGAAGCGGGCGCACAGTTTGCCATCAGCCCGGGCCTGACCGAGTCGCTGCTGAAGGCCGCGACCGAAGGCACTATTCCGCTGATCCCGGGTATCAGCACCGTCTCTGAACTGATGCTGGGCATGGACTACGGTCTGAAAGAGTTTAAATTCTTCCCGGCGGAAGCGAACGGCGGCACCAAAGCGCTGCAGGCCATTGCCGGTCCTTTCTCCCAGGTACGCTTCTGCCCGACGGGCGGTATTTCTCCTGCCAACTACCGTGACTACCTGGCGCTGAAAAGCGTGCTGTGCATCGGTGGCTCATGGCTGGTTCCGGCGGATGCGCTGGAAGCGGGCGACTGGGATCGCATCACAAAACTGGCTCGCGAAGCGGTGGAAGGTGCGAAGCAGTAAGTCATTCGCCGCATGAAAAACGGGCCTTACGGCCCGTTTTTTTTATCCTGCAACCTTGACGCTCGCAGCGGCCGCTTTCGCTCTCGCCACGGCGTCGTCAACGTTATCCCCGGTGGCTAATGCCACGCCGAGACGGCGGGTTCCGTCGATCTCCGGCTTACCGAACAAACGTACCTGCAACCCGGCACCCACCGCCGCGTCGACGTTATCAAACGTAACGTTCTGGCTGGTTAACTGCGGCAGGATCACCGCCGAGGCGGCCGGGCCATACTGACGGATACCGCCGACGGGCAGGCCGAGGAAGGCGCGCACGTGCAGAGCGAACTCGGAAAGATCCTGCGAAATGAGCGTGACCATGCCGGTGTCATGCGGGCGCGGGGAGACCTCGCTGAAAATCACCTCATCACCGCACACAAACAGCTCCACGCCAAACAGGCCATAGCCGCCCAGCGCCAGGACGGTTTTACGGGCGATCGCCTGCGCACGCTCCAGCGCCAGAGCACTCATCTGCTGCGGCTGCCAGGATTCGCGGTAATCGCCATCCTCCTGGCGGTGGCCAATCGGGTCGCAGAAATGGACGCCGTCAACGGCGCTGACGGTCAGCAGGGTGATCTCGAAATCAAACTTCACCACGCCTTCGACGATGACGCGACCGGCACCGGCGCGGCCACCCTGCTGGGCGTAATCCCACGCCTTATCGAGCGTGCTGCTGTCGCGAATGAAGCTCTGTCCTTTACCGGAGGAGCTCATCACCGGCTTAACGATGCACGGGTAACCAATCTCCTCTACGGCCTGCAGGAATGCGGCCTTATCGCCAGCAAAACGATAGCTCGAGGTGGGCAATTCCAGCTCTTCCGCCGCCAGGCGACGAATGCCCTCGCGGTTCATGGTCAGCTTTGCGGCTTTCGCGCAGGGCACCACGCGCTGGCCTTCCTGCTCAAGCGCAATCAGCGTATCGGTGGCGATGGCTTCAATTTCCGGTACCACGAAATCGGGTTTCTCGCGCGTAATCAGCTCGCGAAGGGCATCGCCATCCAGCATGTTAATCACATAAGAACGATGGGCGACGTGCATGGCGGGCGCATCGGCGTAACGGTCTACGGCAATGACTTCCACACCTAAACGCTGGCACTCAATGGCGACCTCTTTTCCCAGCTCGCCCGATCCCAACAGCATCACTCGCGTCGCCGCAGGTCGCAGCGCGGTTCCTAAACGAATCATAACAATCCCCCTGAAAAAGTTGCGGGCAGTATAAACGAAAACGTTTGCGTCTGTCTTGTGCACTGCTAAGCGCGGGAGGAAGAAATTTGCGCTTCTTTAGCCCGGCCAGACATTTCCTGACGCCTGCTCGCTTACGCTGTGGAACATATTCACCGTTAAGTGAGGGAAACCATGTCTGGCTGGCTAAATCAATTGCAATCACTGTTAGGGCAGAAAACATCGTCTTCCGGCGAGCGGGACCTCAGTAAACTGCTGGTACCCGGGGCGCTCGGCGGCTTGGCTGGCCTGCTGGTCGCGAATAAATCCTCGCGCAAGCTGCTGGCAAAGTACGGGACAGGCGCGTTGCTGGCCGGTGGGGGCGCCATTGCGGGCACCGTCCTGTGGAATAAATACAAGGACAGGGTCCGGACCGCGCACAGCGACGAACCGCATTATGGCGAGCATACCTCGCCGCTGGATCTGCGTACTGAACGGCTGATCCTGGCGCTGGTTTTTGCCGCGAAAAGTGACGGGCATATTGACGATAAGGAACGACTGGCGATCGAACAGCAACTGCGTGAAGCTGGCGTTGAAGAGAAGGGCAGAGCGCTGGTGGCGCAGGCCATCGAACAGCCTCTGGAGCCGCAGCGTCTGGCGCAAAGCGTGAAAAATGAGGAAGAGGCGCTTGAACTCTATTTCCTCAGCTGTGCCGCCATCGATATCGATCACTTTATGGAACGCAGCTACCTGAATGCGCTTGGAGACGCGCTGAAGATCCCCCAGGACGTGCGTGAGGGCATTGAGCGGGATATCCGGGAACAAAAACAGGCGTTACAGGGATAGTGCTCGCCGTTGCGATCCGGTTTCGCTTGCATCATGCGTGGGTTTTGCCAACCTTATAGGGTGTAAAACTAAAAAGAATGATGACATGCCACCGAAAGCCCGACGTATACCTTATGCGATCACCACGCATGGCGATACGCGTATAGACAACTATTACTGGCTACGGGACGATTCGCGCTCCCGGCCAGAGGTGCTCGACTATCTGCACGAGGAAAATGACTACGGCCGCAAGGTCATGTCCAGCCAGCAGACGCTTCAGGACCAGCTGCTGAATGAGATGGTGCAGCGCATTCCTCAGCGCGATATCTCGGCGCCCTGGACCAAAAACGGCTATCGCTACCGCCATATTTACGAGCCCGGCAACGAGTATCCCATCTACCAGCGTCAGTCGGTGCTGAGCGCCGAATGGGATGCGTGGGATATTCTGCTGGATGCCAACCAGCGCGCCGCCCACAGCGAGTTTTATACTCTGGGCGGCATGTCCATTTCACCGGATAACGCGGTAATGGCGCTGGCGGAGGATTATCTCTCGCGTCGCCAGTACGGCCTGCGTTTTCGCAATCTGGACACCGGCAACTGGTATCCTGAAATGCTGGAAAACGTCTCCCCGGATTTTGTCTGGGCGAATGATTCCGAGACGGTTTACTACGTCAAAAAGCATGCCTCTACGCTGCTGCCCTATCAGGTATGGCGGCATACCGTGGGAACGGACTCTGCAGACGACGAGCTGGTCTATGAAGAGAAAGACGAAACGTTCTATGTCAGCCTGCATAAAACCTCCTCGCGCCATTATGTGATTATCTTCCTGGCCAGCGCCACGACGTCGGAAGTCCTGCTGCTGGATGCCGAGCTGCCCGACGCCCAGCCGCTCTGTTTCCTGCCGCGCCGGAAGGATCATGAGTACAGCCTGGATCACTTTCAGCACAGCTTTTATCTGCGTTCGAATCGCGAGGGTAAAAACTTTGGTCTCTATAAAACCAAAGTGCGTGATGAGCGCAAATGGGAGGTGCTTATCCCCGCGCGGGATCAGGTGATGCTGGAAGGGTTCACCCTGTTCACCGACTGGCTGGTGGTGGAGGAGCGTCAGCGCGGGCTGACCAGTATCCGGCAAATCAACCGTAAAACGCGGGAAGTGGTGGGGATCGCGTTCGACGACCCGGCCTATGTGACGTGGATTGGTTTCAACCCGGAACCTGAATCCTCGCGGCTGCGCTACGGCTACTCATCGATGACCACACCGGACACCCTGTTTGAGCTGGACATGGATACCGGGCAGCGCCAGGTGATTAAACAGACCGAGGTCAAAGGGTTTGAGTCTGAAAACTACCGCAGCGAGCACCTGTGGGTCACCGCCCGGGATGGCGTCGAGGTCCCCGTCTCGCTCGTCTATCACAAAGCCCATTTCCAGAAAGGCAAAAACCCGATCCTGGTGTACGGGTACGGCTCCTACGGCTCAAGCATGGATGCCGATTTCAGCAGCAGCCGATTAAGCCTGCTCGACCGCGGCTTTGTTTTCGCCATCGCCCATATTCGCGGCGGCGGTGAGCTGGGGCAGCACTGGTACGAGGACGGGAAATTCCTGAAAAAGAAAAACACCTTCAATGACTACCTCGACGTCTGCGATGCGCTGATTGAGCAGGGCTATGGCGATCCGCAGCTCTGCTTTGGCATGGGCGGCAGCGCGGGAGGCATGCTGATGGGGGCGGTGATCAACCAGCGCCCCGAGCGCTTTAAGGGGATTGTCGCGCAGGTGCCGTTTGTCGATGTGGTGACGACCATGCTCGATGAATCCATCCCGCTTACAACAGGGGAGTTCGAAGAGTGGGGCAATCCGCAGGATGAGATTTACTACCGCTATATGAAAACGTACAGCCCGTACGATAACGTGGAAGCGAAAGCCTATCCCCACATGCTTGTCACCACCGGTCTGCATGATTCTCAGGTGCAGTACTGGGAGCCGGCAAAATGGGTGGCGAAACTGCGGGAGCTGAAAACCGACGACAACCTGCTGCTGCTGTGTACCGATATGGACTCCGGTCACGGCGGGAAATCGGGTCGATTTAAATCCTACGAAGGGGTTGCTCTGGAATATGCCTTCCTGATTGGCCTGGCGCAGGAGACGCTGCCAGGCCGTGCGGAGCGTTAAGCTTCGCCCAGATAATGTTTCAGCGTCAGGCGCAGTTCCGGGCTCATTTTGTCGAGGTTGTTATACAGCCAGCGCAAATAGCCCGGGTCTTTATCCGCAATATCCGACACCGCTCTGCCCCGGTATTTACCAAAAGTAAACGTGGTCAGCAGTGCGGGGCGTCCGGTAATCGTTGCCATATCGTCCGGCGTCCAGCCCGAGGTGTTCATAATATCGATGAGTAGCGCGGCGGTGATATAGCAGTCATACAGGGCCCGGTGATGGTGAAGCCCTTCAGGCGTGCGGACGCTGAGCTTGCGGGACTTGTACAGCGCCATATTGCTGTATTTAATGCCCGGCCAGAGGCGACGCGCCAGCTTCATGGTACAAATCCATTCCCCCGGCATCTCAGGAAGCACCCGGCGGTCAAAACTGGCGTTATGCGCGACGTACCAGGGGCTACCGTAATAGTGGGGAATGATCTCTTCGATCCACGGCTTGTCCGCCACCATCGATTCGGTAATGCGATGGATAGCCATCGCCTGAGGGCTGATGGGGCGGTCGGGACGCACCAGATGGCTCATTGGGTTGACGATTTTACCATCAACCACGTCGACAGAGGCCACTTCCACAATTCCGCCCTGAAGATCGCAAGTTTCGGTATCGATGACGCGCAGCATTGAACACTCCTGAGCTTAAAACGCCTAGCCTAAAGGAATGATATCGCCTTGCCAACCCTCTCCGCCGAGCGTGCCGGTCAACAGCAGCTCGCCCCGATCGGCGCGGACGATCAACTGACCTTTTTCATCCCACAGCGCGCTACCGCCGCAGGCGTTCGCCATCAGCACCGCAATGGCATATTTATGCGCGAAGCGCTGCAGGGTACTGATGGACTGCCGCCAGCGGTGATCCTCCACGGACTGGCTGCTGGTAAACAGCGACGCTCTGGGATCGAGATTGGGGGAATCGGCATGCGCATCAATAATGCTGAGCTGTTTCTCCCCTGGCACCAGGCTGGCACCGCTACCTTGCGGGTAACGCAGGATGCGGTGACGGGCGGGCGTGAAGAGCGCGAGGCCTTTCTGGCGCTGACCGTTCCGTTCCAGGGGGAGCCCGGCAATCACGGTAATCCGGTAAAAATGCGCCGCGTCCAGCAGCGGTTCCAGCTGCGCGTCATCGGGTGGGGGAGGTAGCGTCGTCGTACCCGAGCCTGTTAATGAGAGTTCAGGGAATACCAGCAGATCGCACCGCTGCCGTGCTGCTTCGGCGATGAAGCGCAGGTGGTGCGTGATATGGTCATCGACACTCTGATGCTGCCCACCATACTGGGCTGCCGCTATATTCCAATGTGACATCGTGACTTCCTTATACACTGAGTCGCAGAAATTTAAGAATACACCTAAATTTATCAGGGTTTTCTTATCCTGCCAGATTCAGCGTAAGGAAGTGTAACGGCTCGTTAAGCTTATTTAACTTTAGGTTCGTACGGTAAACGGGAGAGGTTAACCGAGGCGAGACGGTGGGCGATGAGTCTTTCGCGAAACCAGTCGCGCAGATGGGCGGGCTGTTCCCGTTCAACGACTTCAGCCACGACAGGCATGTTGTAACGCTCTTTGAACGCGACGCCAGCGGCAGCGAGATCGACATTCACTTTATCCATCTCGTCCTGTGGAAGGGCGGCCAGATTGATCTTCATTACCTTCTCCTTTTTCTGCGGCGGCAACGTTACCGCGATTGCACGACGATGACAAGCGGAGGCAGGATGTTCCTCGACTCGTTTATTATACAGCGTTATTCTTTAGCATACAGACATAACAAAAAGGAATGATTGCGATGGGTTTCTCCGCTTCCCGCGCGGTATGCGCACTGGTTTTTCTGACCTCTACAATGATGACCTCCTCCGCGCTGGCGCATGCGCATCTTAAGCAGCCGATCCCGGCAGCGGACAGCGTGGTGAGCGCTCCACAGGCACTTACGCTGCATTTTTCAGAAGGCATCGAACCGGGATTTAGCGGTGTGGTGGTGACGGACGCACAAAAGCAGGTCATCAAAACGGGTACCGCTACGCGAGACGAAAAGAACAAGGCGCAACTCACCGTTCCGCTGGAACAAACGCTGACGTCAGGGACGTACCAGGTAGACTGGCATGTCGTCTCTGTAGACGGTCATAAAACCAAAGGCAGCTATCACTTTAGCGTGAAATAGCATGCTGGCGCTGTGTTATATCGGGTTGCGCTTTATCCATTTCGGGGCGCTGATGCTGGTTTTTGGCAACGCGCTTTACAGCGTCTGGTTTGCGCCTTCCTCTCTCCAGCGGCTGATGTCCCGGCGTTTTCAGCTGCAGCAGAAAGTGGCGGCCTTAGTGAGCCTGACGGCTGCACTCCTGATGTTTATGCTTCAGGGCGGACTGATGGGTAACGGCTGGGGAGATGTGTTTGCCCCGCAGGTCTGGTTCGGCGTGATGAGGACACAGTTTGGCGGCGTCTGGCTGTGGCAAATAATTCTTGCTGTGATGACGGTCGCTGCAGCATGGCTCGCGCCGCTGAAAGGTTCGCGGCTGCTGCTGCTCGCCATGGGCCAGCTTATTCTGTTGGCGGGGGTAGGGCACGCGGCGATGAACGACGGTCCGATGGGGGCGTTGCAGCGCCTTAATCACGCGTTTCACCTGATCTGTGCTGCTACCTGGCTTGGCGGATTACTGCCCCTGCTGTTCTGTATGCGTCTGGCGAAAGGGCGCTGGCAGAATGCCGCCATCTATACCATGATGCGCTTCTCGCGCGTGGGCCATTATGCGGTCGCGGGCGTGCTGCTCAGCGGAGCGATCAATGCGCTCATGATACTGGGCGTCCATATTCCATGGCAGGCTGACTACGTGCAGTTTTTGTTGTTCAAATGTGCGCTGGTGGCGTTGATGGTGGTAATTGCGCTGGCAAATCGGTATTTTCTGGTGCCACGGTTTCGTCCGGAGACCGGGCGAGCACAACAGATTTTTATCAGGATGACACAGGCAGAAGTGGTGCTGGGGGCGCTGGTACTGGCAACGGTCAGTCTGTTCGCCACCTGGGAACCCTTCTGACAAGGTTAAATATCATATGAAAAAGACAGTACTTTCTCTCATATTGCTGGCCTGCACGGGGAGCGCGTTAGCCGCACCGCAGGTTATCACCGTCAGCCGTTTTGAAGTGGGCAAGGATAAATGGGCGTTCAACCGCGAAGAGGTGATGCTGACCTGCCGTCCGGGCCATGCGCTGTATGCCATCAACCCGAGCACGCTGGTGCAATACCCGTTAAATGAAACCGCCGAGCAGCAGGTGGCCAGCGGAAAGAGCAGCGGCCAGCCGATTAGCATTATTCAGATCGATGACCCGGCGAATCCGGGCCAGAAAATGAGTCTGGCCCCGTTTATCGAGCGCGCCGACAAGCTCTGCTAACGTTCAGGTTTCCAATAAAAAACCGCAGATGCTTGCGAAAGCACTGCGGTTTTTCACATTTTATGATGCTCTGGCGCTTTTTTTCCGACCGCTTTAGCTGTGGACTGGAAAACCTGGCGTCGTCATCTATTCTTAAAAGGCAAGGCGACTTAGCCTGCATTAATGCCAACTTTTAGCGCACGGCTCTCTCCCAAGAGCCATTTCCCTGGACCGAATACAGGAATCGTATTCGGTCTCTTTTTATCTATTTGTTTCTCAAGCGTTTTTCGGTCTTTACCCGAAATGCCCAGAAAATTACTCGAATATTCCATATCCTGTCTAAACCATAACATAATCTGCACCGCGTACGTCCAGGTATTTTTTGGTCATTGTTAAATTTTTGTGGCCGAGCAAGCATTGAGCAAACTCCTCTCCGCGCTCCTTTTCATAGGGTCTGTTCGCGAGGCTTCTGCTCTCATGGAAAGGTGGCGAGTAAGGTCCGAATTTCAACCCGGGTGAATCCCTTATCTCTCGAACGCCCGGGGAAGACCGTCAGGAGTTAGCGGTCCAGGTTTTCTTTCTCCGCAGAGCGGGGTTCGAACATTTGGATAAAATAAGTTGGGTAAATCCAAAATCTGCCGATATGTTAAGAGATATTTTTAGGGAATGGCGTCCATGAAGACACAGAATTTACTCCTGTTTATACTCTTAACCGTGGCCCAGGGCAGTCATGCTCAAGAACAATACAATTTTGAAGCTGTAAAACCTGCAGTGATTGAATTCTTTAAGCGCGGGGCAGGAAATTCTGATAGTTGCAATGTGTTCAAAGAGCAGCTAGCAAGAAATTTTGAAGATAAGCAAACAAGGAAAATGATGATTGGTCTCTGTGACAGCGACTTAGATACAACCAAGCCAGTTTCTTTTACGGAAATGTCATTACATCATTCTGAAGGGCATCCCTATGTTTGCGGTATTCTCTCTGGTGAGACTCAACTAGGCCGAAAAATAGGTGCTCGTTTTATTGCTGCCGAACCATATCATTTGGTTCTGGGCTTCAAGTATTCACGACGACCGATAGCTTACGCAACTGATGATAAATTTCTGGTCGATGAAGTTCGATCTCAGATCAAAGCATTTAATGAACTTTATGCAAAAGCATGTAACTGAATTAAAGCTCTCTGCTTGTTCTTCAGTTTGATAATATTTTGGAACTCAGCGCACACCGACATTCAGACCGAATGGATGTATTGGTAAGCATTAAAACCCGTATTTGACGGGTTTTTAATGCTTAACTCTTTGAATGGTAGAAGGTTAATTGTGGCGTAAAAGAAATCGTTTCGAACACTACCTTTACGATACAGAGCATCCCTTAAGAACTTTTTTGTAATTCACAACACGACATAGCTAAATTCAGCCCGTTTGCCTGCCTTGTTAATTTTTCTATAGCAATTCAACAAAGTGGGTGCGGGGTCTAAAAGTGCGACTTAACCGACGCCTCGATTTCATCAAGCAGCTCAAAGCGACGGCGGTATTCAGCGCGTTTTTTACTGGCGATCTCTTCAAGGGATTTGCGTGCCATTTGCAGCGGCAGCTGCCAGCAGAAAGCGGAGAGTTTTTTACCGTCCAGAGATGCCCAGAATTCATCGTAGCTGGCGTGGAAATGGCGGCCTTTGCTGAGGCGATAGCGCAACGCGCGGAATACGTGGCCCTCATCGCTGACGGCAAAAATCGCCCGGACAGAGGACTGTGCAGCCAGCTGGAAAAGCACTTCCATCAACACGCGCTTTGGGAACAAGCCGTGGCAGGCGCGGGTGGCCTGTTTAATCACGTCACGCGTTACGCTGCGGCGGGGACCCTGAAGCCCGCCAATGACCATGACTTGCTGACCATTGCTGCGCGCGACGCTAAAGGTCAGGCTGGCCAGCAGCGTATCCTCGTTGTCGCGAAGCCACAGCGTGCTTTCACCTTCACGCTCGGCTTTCCCCGCAGAGGACGCATTGACCGTATAGATAACACCGTCTTTTGCATGGAACTGCGCAACGGGTTGCTCCTGCGGGCTGGTCAGGGCCAGGGCGAGGCAGCTCTCTTTCAGGCTATCAATCCAGTAATAATGACTAACGATCGCGTCGGCGCGATCGTTAGCCGTCAGGCCGCGCATCAGGTACTGCCGGTGGGTTTTGCTTGGCAATGTAATTTGAGAGGCCAGCAGTTTGTCGAAATCGTCGCGACCAGAAAGCGCCTCCAGCATTCGATGGGTAGAAGACCAGAACACCAGCGAACGTAACAGGAACTTCAGGCGATATTCGCGTTTGCGCCAGATCGGTCCCGGGACGCGTTTGCCGTTCACCAGCTCGGAAATAATATTTGTGCGATGCGGATAGAAAACATCGTTATGCAGGTGCGTATTAGACACGTGAAGACCCCTCTTTTTTTCTCCCTTTATTCTAAAGAGCCAGGAAAAAGGGATTAATAGCGCGAGGATCTTTATTTCTGTTTGGTTTACCGTTTGTTTCACTTCGTGAGGACCACGCCCGCCTGTTGCATTTTCTGCGGCGGCTATACTGTTAACAGGAGGGGTTATGTATCAGCGAATTGAAGGTGGGATGTGGCGCCACGTCTGGGTTGTCAGCGATATACATGGCTGTTATCAGTGGCTTATGGAGGAGCTTAAACGCCGTCATTTTAACCCGTATGAGGATTTGCTTATTTCCGTTGGGGATATGATCGATCGTGGGCCTGATAGCGTGAAATGCCTGCAGCTAATTCATGAAAAATGGTTTCGTGCCGTCCGGGGCAACCATGAGCAAATGGCGCTCGACGGTCTGGATAATAACGATTTTTCTCTCTGGATGATGAATGGCGGAATGTGGTTTGCGCAACTTGAACGCGACCAGCAACAGCTTGCGCTGTCGTTGCTCGAGGCCTGTCGCGATTTACCGCATATCATTGAGATAACCTGTGCGAACGGTCTGAACGTGATTGCCCATGCGGATTATCCGGCAGCGGAATACTGCTGGCAAAAACCGGTCAGTGCCCATCGCGTTTTATGGGACCGCGATCGGTTGATGGGGTTTATGGTGGGCAAAGGGCAGGGCATCAGCGGTGCGGATCATTTCTGGTTCGGACATACGCCTGTCGACAGAAGGTATGATTTTGACAATCTTCACTACATTGATACGGGCGCCGTATTTGACGGTTACTTTACGCTGGCGCAGCTGCAGTAATAAATAACCCGCCTTCGGGCGGGTTCTCTTTAGGTCAAGCAAGACGCATGACCCAGGCATCGGTTTTACTATCGTAATGCTCACGGTAAAGGACTGAGTGTTCGCCATCAAGTATTGCCGGGACGCTGGTGTCTGCATCCCATGCATCGAGCTGCATGCACAAATCCGGGTCGGATTTGCAGGGAATACTTAACGTTCGATCGCCTTGTGCTTCGCCGCGCAGCTCTGCGTCGTCGATTTCAAAAGCGCCAATACGCACGCTGGTTTTCGTCATAGTGCTCTCCGGGTCGGTTGTCAAAATCTGGTATGACCAGTGCGGCCACCCATTTTTGATCGTAGACAAGGAGAGCAAAATCGCCAGTAAAAAAATGCGCTTTTTTTCAGGCCGTGCGATCGTTACCGGTAAACAGCCGTCCATCGCGAACCAGCTCGCGCGGATAGCTGTTTTTCAGTCGTGAACCGACTTTTTTTGCCAGCCCGAGCGGGTATCCCTGATACGTCACGATCACTTCATCGCCTGATGGCGTGCTGTCAGGATAGACATCGCGACCACGGTACCACTCTTCGGCTTCCTGATGCGTCAGGGCAAAGGTATTCTCGCGTCCGGCAAGGGCGATGACGGCCTCATGCTGCCAGCGATAGCCTTTATTATGCACTTCCGCCAGGCGGATCCCGATTCGGGAAAAACGGACCTTTCCGATGAGCGGTTCGATCTCAGCCGGGAACAGCCATACCTCTTTATCTCGCATCCAGAGGCGCAGGCTCTCATCCCAGACCAGGCCAATTTTTTCGGCGGCGGCGACAAGCTGTGCTGCATCGCGACCTTTGAGGGGGGCAAACGGGAAGTTGCCGACCTTGAATTTAGGTGCTGGCAGGGGAGCAACCGCCTGTGTTTTACGCAGACGTGCCACAAAGAAGCCTTCGCAGTCGTAAATCTGTGGGAACACATGAAGGAAACCCTCAGGGGTGACCGCCTCCTGTGCTGAGGCAAACAGATCGTCGAGTGGCAGGAACTCGACCGCATCCGGGTATTGCGCTTTCAGCCACAAACAGACGTCTTCGTTTTCATCGCGGTTTAAGGTGCACGTTGAATAGACCAGCGTGCCGCCAGGGCGCAGGGCATGGAATGCGCTCTCGATCAGCTCCCGCTGCGTGGCGGCGATCTCAAGGTTGCTTTCCACGGACCAGTTCTTTAACGCATCGGGGTCTTTACGCACCACCCCTTCGCCGGAGCAGGGGGCGTCCAGCAGGATGGCGTCGAAGGCTTCCGGCAAGGCGGCGCCAAACACGCGTCCGTCGAAGTGCGTCAGGGCAACATTATGAATACCGCAGCGGCTGATGTTGGCATGCAATACCTTCACGCGGCTGGCGGAAAACTCGTTGGCGAGGATCGCGCCCCGATTACCCATACGGGCGGCAATCTGCGTGGTTTTTGAGCCAGGCGCCGCGGCCACATCCATTACGCGTTCAGGCGAATTGCCATCGGCGAACAGGGCTGCCACCGGCAGCATCGAGCTGGCTTCCTGGATATAGAACAGGCCGCTCAGATGTTCAGCGGTGCTTCCCAGCGGCACGGCGTCTTCGTCATCGCGCTCGATCCAGAACCCCTCAGCGCACCACGGTACCGGCGTAAGCTGCCAGCGGTACGGGGCGACCAGTGCCAGAAAATCCTCGACGCTGATTTTCAGCGTGTTGACGCGAATACTGCGGCGTAACGGACGCTGGCAGGCGGCGATAAAATCGTCTAACGACAGGTGAGAAGGAAGCGCCTCGCGCATCTGCGCCAGGAATTGTTCAGGAAGAAATACGGAGTTTTGAGCCACGGGCACACCACAGGGAAAAGTTCAGGTGCGCAGTGTAGCATAAAGGCTCCGGTGCGTTGACACCGGAGCCTTGCAGATTAACGCGGCAGGGCGGTTCCCCATTCGCGCCACTCTTTCGGTTCGCTTTCGAGCAGCAGGAAGTGTTTACCCGGCTGCGCTTTCGGTGCCAGCGGCGTTCCCGGCGGCGTGGCAAAAGCAATGCCACCGCGAATGAACTGGTTGAAGGTGCCGGTTTTCACCACGCCTCCCGTCAGGCCAAAGTCCAGCGAATAGCCGGATGCCAGCCAGAATACCGAGTTATTACGTACCAGGTGCTGGTAGCGTTCACTGATGCGCAACGCCACCATTACGCGGTCGGAGAGCGTCCCGAGCGTCAGGCCCGTGACAGTACCTACTTCAATACCGCGGAACAGCACAGGGGTGCCGATGCTCAGCGAGCCCGCTTCCGGCACTTCCACCACGATGCTCAGGCCGCCAAGGTAGCGCGAGTCGGTGATCGTGGCTTCCTGCAGCTCGAAATCACGACGGGCATTGCCCTGGCCTGGCTCCACGTTGATGTACGGCTGCAAAATGGTATCGAGATGCTCAACGCCTGCGGCCGAGATCTGCGGCGTGACCACCGAGAAGCGCGTACCCGTCCGGGCAAAGGTCTGCACATATTCCGGGTAAAGTACGGCAGTGGCCTGCACCTCGTTACGCGAGGTGATCAGCGTCAGCTTCTGGATCTGCCCGATATCAATACCCAGATAGCGGATGGGCATGCCTTCTGCCAGCTTACCGGCGTCAAACGCGTGCAGGGTAATCTGCCCACCCACGGCGCGGGCGGCGGTCTCGGACGGAAAGAGAATACGTTTGTCGCCCTTGCGCAGATTCGCGCCCGCACCGCTGAGGTTATCGAAGCTAATCGCCCCCCGCAACGCGCGTGAGAGCGGAGAGGCCTGCACGGTCAGTCCGTTACCGTTAAGCTGAACTTTCGCGCCGCCTTCGGCCCAGAAGACGCTGTTCGGCGTCAGCAGCTTGCGGTACTCCGGCTTGATGTGCAGTTCGATATCAAAGGCGTCGGCACGCGGGCGAACGGTAATCACTTCCCCGACTTCAAACTTGCGATACAGCACCACGGATCCCGCCTGAACGTCCGGCAGGGTCTCAGCGCTTAACGTCAGCGTGGTGGTAGGAAGATCGCTCAGGCTGTTTTCAATCGCTTTCTCCAAGTTGGCATACAGCGGGTAGCTGTCGCGCACGGGGCCTTTATCCCCCGGTAAAATGCGGATACCGCCGTTGACCCATTCGCTGGCGCTGGCGCCGAGAAACTCCACGCCGTCCAGACCCACCTTCACGTCGACGCGACTGTTCACCACGAATTTACTGTCACCGTGCACCAGATCTCTGTATTGCGGGTCGATGGCGACGGAGAATTGCACCCCATCCGCGGAGAGCTTGCGCTCCAGCACCTGTCCCACCTGCACGCCGTGTAAAATCAACGGCTGACCGGCTTCAATCCCATAGCTTTCAGGCGCATTCAGGGTAACCGTCACCACGCCCGGTTTTTGCAACAGAGCTTTATCCGCCGGAGCAATCACGAAGCTGTTGCTGGGCTGACCTTCACCCGGGATCAGCTCAAAGGTATTGCCGGTCAGCAGCGTGCTGAGGCTGGTATCGTTCAGCGAGATCTTTGGACTGCGCATTTCGATGCGCGTTTTCTCGCGCAGGAGATCGACCACGCTCGGATCGACCGTCATTTCGCCGGTGACCGACCCGCCCGGGTTGAGCGTCATTTTGGTGAGCTGGCCGACCTGCAGACCCTGATACATCAGCGGCGTTGAACCCGCTTTTAGCCCCTTAGCATCGGGCAGGGCAAGTTTGACGATCACGCCGCGCTGGCTGTGCGCCAGGTCGGCGTACAATCCGAACGTGTCATCAGCGGTGGCAGGGCTCGAGTTTTCCGGGGAGTCAAAGGCAATGGCGCCGTTCACCAGGGCGGCCAGACTTTCCAGCTTCACTTTGGCGCCGCTCAGGCTGAGGTCGGCATCCACGCCGGACACGTTCCAGAAGCGGCTGCCCTTTTTCACCAGATTGGTGAAGCGACGCTCGATCAGCACATCAATAGTGACGCCCTGTTTGTTCGGGTTAATCGAGTAATCGTACACGCGGCCAACCGGGATCTTACGGAAATAGACCAGGGAGCCACTGTTCAGGGAACCGAGGTCCGGCGCCTGGAGATGAATCATCAAATCGCCGTTATTAAGACGGTATTTGGGCTGCGTATCCAGCGCAACAAAGTGATCCTGCGGCTCGCCTTTGCCCGGCATCATGCCAATATAGTTCCCGCCCACGAGCGCATCCAGCCCGGAGACACCGGCCAGAGAGGCTTTTGGCGTCACCAGCCAGAACTGTGTTTCGCTGCGCAGGGCATCCTGCATGTCAGATTTGATACTGACCCGCACCTGAATCTTATTCAGCCCTTTTCCAAGGGAGATATCCTGAACCGTACCGACCTCAACCCCCTGGAAGCGAACGGGCGTTCGTCCGGCGACGATGCCGTCGGCGGTCTGGAAATCAATGGTGACCGTACTCCCGCGATCTTCATAGCTTGTCCAGATAAGCCAGCCTGCAATCATCAGGGCGATGACGGGCAGCAACCAGAATGGCGAAATGCGGCGTTTTGTTTTAATTCTCGCTTCAGTCGGCGAAGCGGGGGTTTCCTGACTCATGTGCATCCCAAAGTAAGCGGCTATCCAGCCATTCCACAGCAAGAATAGTCAATATCACCGCAGAGCCGAAATAAAAAGCCGCGGGTCCCATTGTAAAAGCAAGTAACTGATCGCGATTGATGAGCGACATCATCAGCGAAATCACGAACAAATCTAACATTGACCAGCGGCCAATCCAGGTGACGAATCGCAGAAGCAGAATGCGGGTCCGTAAACCTTGTTCACACTTTAAGTGAATGCTGATGAGCAGGGTAATCATCACTACCACTTTGGTAAAGGGAACCAGGATACTGGCAATAAAGACGATCGCCGCCACCCCGACATTGCTGTGCGCAAGGGAGATAATTCCGGAGAGGATAGTATCCTCCTGGCGTCCGCCATTCACGTAAATGATGGAAATCGGAAGCATATTTGCGGGGATCAGGAACACCAGGGAGGCGATCAGCGCGGCCCAGCATTTTTGCAGGCTGTTGTTGCGCCGCAGCCGTAATGGAATGTGGCACCGCGGGCAGCGTCCGCGCGGGTCGGGCAACCCGGTATAGTGGCAGCCCAGACAGACGCGCAGATTTTCATCGGGGCGCGTGGCGGGGCGCTGAGGGTAAAAACGCTCCCAGAGCTGCTCAACGTTCAGGTGGATCAGGGTCAGGATGCTCAGCAACACCAGACAGATGAAAGCAAAGAGTCCAATGCCGGGCTGCAAAAAGGCGTAGTCCTGGACTTTTATGGACGCAACGCCCACGCCGACCAGATAAATATCCAGCATGACCCACTCTTTGAGCTTATCCAGCATCAGCAGCACCGGGCGAAGGTTCATGCCAAGAATATTGCCAAACCAGAGATAGGCAATGGCGGCAACCAGCACCAGCGGTGCGCCAACGGTGCAGAACAGCACCATCGCGGCGGTAATCGGATCGCCCTGACGGGTCATCTGCCAGATACCCTGCAGCACGTTGGCATCAATGCGCACGCCAAGCAGGTAGAGCTTCAGCAGCGGTTCGCTCCAGGCGAAGGGCATCAGCAGCAGCATAGTGACGGCCATGGCGGCGAGGCGGGTCAACGACCAGTCGCGGCCATCGCGAATTTTAGCGTCGCAGCGGGGACAGAAGGCACTTTGGTGCGATTTCATCTTCGGCAACATAAAAAGCGTATCGCACTGGGGGCAACGCTGATAATGTGCACGAGGCAAAGCTTCGCTTACCGTATGGACAGTTATCTTTCTCGTCGGCGTAATTTTGGTTGTTTTTAAGGCCATCAGCTGCGCACAAATAAGTATTGTTGAAAGTTATAATAACTCATGAACGGATTCATCTTGAGCATGAGCGCATTTAATGCTTATTTTAATAGGCTATGCGGTAATTTTGTAAGACAACTAAGTGATTGAATAATGAACAAAACAGAATTCTACGCGGATCTGAACCGCGATTTTAAGGCATTGATGGCGGGTGAGACCAGCTTCTTAGCCACTCTGGCAAATACTAGCGCATTGCTGTTTGAACGTCTCTCTGACGTAAACTGGGCGGGCTTTTACCTTCTGGAAGGTGAAACGCTGGTGCTTGGTCCGTTCCAGGGCAAACTGGCCTGCATGCGTATCCCGGTTGGGCGTGGCGTATGCGGCACGGCGGTGGCCGAGAATCAGGTCCAGCGTGTGGAAGACGTTCATGCGTTTGACGGACACATTGCTTGTGATGCTGCCAGTAATTCTGAAATCGTTCTGCCGCTGGTGGTCAAAAATCAGATTATTGGCGTTCTGGACATCGACAGTACGGTCTTCAGTCGCTTTACAACCGAGGACGAACAGGGGCTGCGCGAGCTGGTGGCGAATCTGGAAAACGTACTCGCAGCAACCGATTATCAAAAATTCTTTGCGAGCGTCGCAGGATAATCAACGGATAACGTAGCATTTACTGATAGCGTCATTATAATGACGCCTGTTCATGCCTGCGCTTGTTGGCAACGTCCGTTGTAATCAGGAAATTTCATGGAAAATCAACCTAAGTTGAATAGCAGTAAAGAAGTTATCGCATTTCTGGCCGAGCGTTTCCCGCAGTGCTTCAGCGCGGAAGGTGAAGCTCGTCCCCTGAAAGTCGGTATTTTTCAGGATCTGGTGGCACGTGTTGAAGGGGAAATGAACCTCAGCAAAACTCAGCTGCGTTCCGCCTTACGTCTTTATACTTCGAGCTGGCGTTACCTGTACGGTATCAAACCTGGCGCGACTCGCGTGGATCTCGACGGCAACCCTTGCGGTGAGCTGGACGAGCAGCACGTTGAGCATGCGCGCAAGCAGCTGGAAGAAGCCAAAGCACGCGTTCAGGCACAACGTGCGGAACAGCAAGCGAAAAAACGCGAAGCCGCCGCGGCAAACGGCCAGGAAGAAGCGCCTCGTCGTGAGCGTAAACCACGCCCTGCGCCGCGTCGTCACGATAATAACGATCGCAAACCGCGTGCAGACAAACCAGCAGCAAAAGCCCCGCGTGCGCCTCGTGAAGAGCCGCGCCATACGCCGGTTTCTGACATTAACGCCCTGAGCGTCGGTCAGGCACTGAAGGTAAAAGCGGGTAACAATGCTATGGACGCCACCGTACTGGAAATCACCAAAGATGGCGTTCGTGTACAGCTGACTTCTGGTATGTCAATGATTGTACGCGCAGAACACTTGTTGTTCTGAAACGGAGGCCAAGCCTGGCATGAACACTTTTTTTAAGCTCACCGCGCTGGCGGGTCTGTTTGCTATAACAGGTCACGCTTTTGCAGTGGACGATATCACGCGTGTTGATCAAATTCCGGTACTCAAGGAAGAGACGCAGCACGCGACGGTGAGCGAGCGCGTGACCTCACGTTTCACCCGTTCGCACTATCGTCAGTTCGATCTCGATCAGGCCTTTTCGGCCAAAATCTTTGACCGCTATCTGAACTTGCTGGATTACAGCCATAACGTTTTGCTCGCCAGCGATGTCGAGCAGTTCGCTAAGCGAAAATCCGAGGTGGGTGACGAGTTGCGTTCAGGCAAGCTGGATCTGTTCTACGATCTCTACAACCTGTCGCAAAAGCGCCGCTTCGAACGCTATCAGTACGCGCTGAAAGTGCTGGAACGTCCAATGGACTTCACCGGCAACGACACCTTCAATCTGGACCGCAGCAAAGCGCCCTGGCCAAAAGATGAAGCCGAGCTGAATGCGCTGTGGGACGGCAAAGTTAAATACGACGAACTGAGCCTTAAGCTCACCGGCAAAGACGAAAAAGAGATCCGTGACACGCTGACGCGTCGTTACAAATTTGCCATTCGTCGCCTGGCCCAGACCAACAGTGAGGATGTCTTCTCGCTGGCCATGACGGCCTTTGCGCACGAAATCGATCCGCACACCAACTATCTCTCACCACGCAACACCGAACAGTTCAATACCGAAATGAGCCTGTCTCTGGAAGGTATCGGCGCGGTGCTGCAGATGGACGATGATTACACGGTGATCAATTCGATGGTCGCGGGTGGCCCGGCATCTAAAAGCAAAGCGATTAGCGTAGGCGATCGTATTGTGGGTGTGGGACAAACCGGCCAGAACATGGTCGACGTGATCGGCTGGCGTCTTGATGACGTGGTTGCGCTGATCAAAGGTCCGAAAGGCAGCAAGGTTCGTCTGGAAATTCTGCCAGCCGGAAAAGGCACCAAAACCCGTATCGTTACCCTGACCCGTGAGCGTATCCGTCTGGAAGACCGCGCGGTGAAAATGTCGGTGAAAACCGTGGGTAAAGAGAAGGTGGGCGTCCTGGATATTCCTGGCTTCTACGTCGGGCTGACTGACGATGTGAAAGTTCAGCTGCAGAAGCTTGAAAAGCAGAACGTCAGCAGCATCATCATCGACCTGCGCAGTAACGGCGGCGGGGCGCTGACGGAAGCGGTTTCTCTCTCTGGCCTGTTCATCCCATCTGGCCCGGTGGTTCAGGTGCGCGATAACAACGGTAAAGTGCGCGAAGATGCGGACAATGACGGTGTGGTCTACTACAAAGGTCCGCTGGTTGTTCTCGTTGACCGCTTCAGCGCTTCCGCGTCTGAGATCTTTGCCGCAGCCATGCAGGACTACGGCCGCGCGCTGATCGTCGGTGAGCCAACCTTCGGGAAAGGCACTGTTCAGCAGTACCGCTCTCTGAATCGTATTTACGATCAGATGCTGCGTCCGGAATGGCCTGCGCTGGGCTCGGTTCAGTACACCATTCAGAAATTCTACCGCGTAAACGGCGGCAGTACGCAGCGTAAGGGCGTCACGCCGGACATCATCATGCCGACTGGCACCCAGGAGACGGAAACCGGCGAGAAGTTTGAAGATAACGCGTTGCCGTGGGACAGCATCAATGCCGCGACCTACGTGAAAGCGGGTGATATGACGCAGTTTGGCCCTGAGTTGCTGAAGGCGCATAACGACCGCATCGCGAAAGATCCGGAGTTCCAGTACATCATGAAGGACATTGCGCGATTCAATGCTCTGAAGGATAAGCGGAATATTGTTTCTCTGAACTACGCTCAGCGTGAAAAAGAGAACAACGAAGACGATGCAACCCGCCTGGCGCGTATCAACGATCGCTTCAAGCGTGAAGGCAAACCTCTGCTCAAGAAACTGGACGATCTGCCAAAAGATTACCAGGAGCCGGATCCGTATCTCGACGAGACGGTGCATATCGCTCTCGACCTGGCGAATCAGGAAAAAGAGAAACCTGCCGTACAGCCCGCTCCGGCAAAATAACCTCCCAACAGGCACAAGACATTGTGCCTGTTTCTTTTTGTACTTTATCCTTCCGTCAGCCAGATTTTCAATTGTGTAAAGTTGTGTCTTTCTGGTGACTTACGCCCGCCGGATGCTTGAAAATAGCCGCAATACCCATACGATGTGGGTAATCGCATAGTGCGTTTTGTTAAACTGAGGTAAAAAGAAAATTATGATGCGAATCGCGCTCTTCCTGCTCACCAACCTGGCGGTGATGGTGGTTTTCGGGCTCGTGCTAAGCCTGACAGGAATTCAGTCGAGCAGCGTTCAGGGTCTGTTGATTATGGCGCTGCTGTTTGGTTTTGGTGGCTCGTTCATCTCCCTGCTGATGTCGAAGTGGATGGCACTGAAATCGGTAGGGGGTGAGGTCATTGAGCAACCCCGTAACGATATGGAACAGTGGCTGATGAATACGGTGGCTCAGCAGTCCCGTCAGGCCGGGATCGCCATGCCGCAGGTGGCCATTTACCATGCTCCGGATATCAACGCGTTCGCCACGGGGGCCCGTCGCGATGCGTCACTGGTTGCTGTCAGCACCGGACTGCTGCAGAACATGAGCCGTGACGAAGCCGAAGCAGTTATCGCCCACGAAATCAGCCATATCGCCAACGGTGACATGGTGACCATGACCCTGATTCAGGGCGTGGTAAACACCTTCGTGATCTTTATCTCCCGTATTCTGGCGCAGATTGCCGCGGGCTTTATGGGCGGCAACCGCGACGAAGGCGAAGAGAGCAACGGCAACCCGCTGATCTATTTTGCCGTGTCGATGGTTCTGGAACTGGTATTTGGTATTCTGGCCAGCATCATCACCATGTGGTTCTCCCGTCACCGTGAATTCCACGCGGATGCCGGCTCTGCGAAGCTGGTTGGTCGTGAGAAGATGATTGCCGCGCTGCAGCGTCTCAAAACCTCCTACGAGCCGCAGGAAGCGAACAGCATGATGGCCTTCTGCATTAACGGTAAATCCAAATCGCTGAGCGAGCTGTTTATGTCTCACCCGCCGCTGGATAAGCGTATTGAAGCGCTGCGCAGTGGGGAATACCTGAAGTAACGCAACAAAACACAAAAAGCCGGGCGGGAGAACACTCCGCCCGGCTTTTTTTATGCCTGAACCCTGGGCTGGGTCACCCGCAGGCCACTGACGACCGCCGCTAGGGTGGCAAGGGCGCCTGCGGTGAGGAGCGCAAGGTGGTTACCGTTTTGTCCGGCAAGGTTAAACATCAGGGCGACCAGTGCCGCACCGCTGCTTTGGCCCAGCAGACGCGCGGTTCCCAGCATACCGCTTGCCCCACCGCTGCGATGCCGTGGTGCTGAGGTGATAATGGTGTGATTATTGGGGGACTGGAACAGGCCAAACCCTGCGCCGCAGAGGATCATGCGCCAGATGATGTCCAGATCCGAAGGCGACGAGGGCAACAATGCTAACGCGAAAAGGCCTGTCGCCATCACCGCCAGCCCCAAAGCGCCCAATAAACCGGCATGAACACGTTCAATTAAATAACCTGCCAGCGGTGCCATCACCATCGTCGCCAGCGGCCAGGGGGTGAGCAGCAGCCCGGTTTCCACTTCTGAGCGGCCAACTACGCTCTGCAGAAAGAAGGGCAGGGAGACCAGAGCCAGCATCTGGGCGCAGAACGAGCAGACAGACGTGCAGATGGAGAGCGAAAAGAGGGGAATACGCAGCAGGTCAACGGGCAGCAAAGGAACTGGCAGGGTGAGCTGGCGGCGTACAAAGAAGAAGCCGATCGCCAGCAGGGCGATGAGCTCCGCGGCGGTAAGCACCAGAGATTGTCCCTGGGCAAAGCCGCTCAGCGCCGTAATCAGCAGGCCGAAGGTCAGAGCATTCATCACCGCACTTGCCACGTCGAAGCGCGGCATGCTGCTTTTGGAGCCGTTAGCGGGAAGAAAGCGCAGAGCAAAAAAGATGGCGACGATACCCAGTGGCACGTTAATGGCGAACAGCCATTGCCATGACGCAACGGAGAGGATCGCCGCCGCAATTGTTGGCCCGGCGGCAGAAGAGACGGCGACAATAAACGAGTTTATCCCCATTCCGCGCCCCAGATGACGCTGCGGATAAATCAAGCGGATCAGCGCCGTGTTTACGCTCATGAGCGCCGCGCCGCCAAAACCCTGCGCAATACGCGCAAGCGTCAGGGTATGCAGTGAATCTGAAAGGGCACAGAGCAGGGAGGTAAAAGTGAAAACCACCAGGCCGCACTGATATACCCGGCGGTAGCCGAACATATCGCCGAGGAAAGAGAACGAGAGCAGTGACACCACAATCGCAATCTGGTAGGCGTTAACAATCCAAATCGAACTGGCGGGTGAGGCATGCAGGTCGCTGGCGATGGTTGGCAGGGCAACGTTTGCAATCGCGCCGTCAAGGACGGCCATTGAGATACCGATAATGATGGTCGCTATTGCGCCATACCGCTGGGGTAATGGCAGGCCATCAGAAAGATTCTTTTCCATCAGGAGTAAAAAGCTCAGCGTGAAATTATTCTCAGGGTAACTATTTTAGCATTGTTACAGCCGCGATATGTCGCAGATTTGTAACGAAGTAAACGCGGATTGATTGCAGGTGACATGACGGGAACTTATAATAAAAACCGGTTCTGATTTTTATAAAACACTCGCTATGAGGTGGTAAATGGCTATTGCGGATTTGGATAAACAGCCAGATTCTGTTTCTTCCGTGCTGAAGGTGTTTGGCATCTTACAGGCGCTTGGAGAAGAGCGTGAAATAGGTATTACAGAGCTGTCGCAGCGCGTGATGATGTCAAAAAGCACCGTTTATCGCTTTTTGCAAACCATGAAGTCACTGGGTTACGTTGCGCAGGAAGGCGAATCTGAAAAGTATTCTCTGACGCTTAAGCTGTTTGAATTGGGTGCGCGTGCGCTACAAAATGTTGACCTGATCCGCAGCGCTGACATTCAGATGCGTGAAATCTCTCGCCTGACCAAAGAGACCATTCATCTCGGTGCCCTGGATGAAGACAGCATCGTTTACATCCATAAAATCGACTCCATGTACAATCTGCGCATGTATTCGCGCATTGGTCGCCGCAACCCGCTCTACAGTACCGCCATTGGTAAAGTTCTGCTGGCGTGGCGCGATCGCGAGGAAGTGAAACAGATCCTCGAAGGCGTGGAATACAAACGCAGCACGGAACGAACCATTACCAGCACGGATGCGCTGCTGACGGTGCTCGACCGCGTGCGCGAGCAGGGATATGGCGAAGATAACGAAGAGCAGGAAGAGGGGCTGCGCTGCATCGGCGTTCCGGTATTTGACCGCTTTGGCGTGGTGATCGCGGGCTTGAGTATCTCCTTCCCAACCTTACGCTTCTCCGAAGAGCGTCTGCATGAGTATGTGGCTATTCTGCACACTGCGGCACGGAAAATTTCTGAACAGATGGGATATCACGACTACCCGTTTTAATCCCTGCTGGTAGAAAAAAACGCCGCATCTGATGCGGCGTTTTTTGTATGTCATTCACCAGGCTGATTAGCCATTATCAATCACGACGGATGTTTTACGCAGTACAGGGCAGTGGGTTAAGCCAACGATCCCACTGTCAGTATGCAGATATTGGGCAGTGCTCATTCCCTGTGCTGTGAGATATTTACACTGAATGCCTAGCCCGGCTGCGTTTTCGGTGCTCCCCACGAGCACGCCATAGCCCGTTAACAGAAGGCCAATCCAGACAAGGGCCAGTGCAATAATTGTTCGAATGATGAATCGCATCATTACCTCTTTTATCGTTGTTATCGTAATGCTAGCGTAAAGCGTTTACGCGATGAAACAAGTGCAGGATTCTGAAAAAAAACGCGATGGAGGCACAGTTAGTCCTTGTTTAAGATAAGCGTGATAATCTCGTTACATCAGGTCCTTAGACGGAGTGTGGAGTGAAAAAAATACGCTGGGTAATTCTGATTATCGTGCTGATAGCGTGCGTGGTGTTATGGACGCAGACGATCAATGTGATGTGCGATCAGGATGTACAGTTTTTTAGCGGCGTTTGCGCAATAAACAAGTTTATTCCGTGGTAATAGACATTTTTTCTCAACGTGATTTCCTTCCTTCGCGCCAGTGGTAAAATAGACGTTTTTATTGAGGTGGTGAAATGGGTGAGTTACTGAATTCAGGGCTGCTGAATATAGCATCCCTGATGATTTCTTTGGTGGTACTGCTTGTGGGGCTGGTCATCTGGTTTTTCGTGAACCGCGCCAGTTCCCGTACTAACGAGCAGATCGAACTGCTGGAAGCGCTGCTCGATCAGCAAAAACGTCAGAATGCGCTGCTACGCCGTCTGTGTGAGGCTAACGAACCGGAAGAGAAAGACGCGCCGAAAGACGCGGTCGCTGAAGATAACAAAGACGAAGACGACTTTATCCGCCTGGTGGCTGAGCGTTAATCTTTTTGTCCTGGGAGGTGGCTGTGGTCTGGAAAAATCCCTGGTATGACCCCTCCCTGAAACATCACACCCCAAACGGTTTTTGTAATACCGATCCTGTCGGACATCAACCCGGCGACCTTGACCGTTGGCGTAAAGCGCGTAAAGAGGCCGGATTACCGAAGCCGCCCGCGCTGGGTTATGAAGACTTTATCCGCCAGTGGTGGCAACCGGTTGAGCTTACGCAACCTCAGGAAGATGGGGTATGGTGGCTCGGACACGCGAGCGTGTTGCTGCAGCTGGACGGCAATACCATCCTTACCGATCCGGTGTTTTCTCGACGCGCTTCTCCGCTGCCTTTCCTGGGACCCCAGCGTAAGACACCCCCCGTACTGTCTGTCGAGCAACTTCATCAGCTGGATGCGGTCGTCATTTCCCATAATCATTACGATCATCTTGATGACGCAACCCTTCGCCGAATCCTCAAACGCTTTCCCGACGTCAGTATTTTTGTTCCTTTGGGCCTCGCCGACTGGTTTCGCCGCCGGGGAGCAAAACGCGTGGTCGAACTCGACTGGTGGCAGAGTTTCACCTGGCAGGGGATGACGCTGACCGCCGTACCGGCACAGCACTGGAGCATGCGCACGCCATGGAACCGCAATCGTTCCTTATGGTGCGGCTGGGTGATGGAAGGACGGCATCACCGTTTCTGGTTTAGCGGTGATACCGGTTATTCACCTGAGCTGCTGTTAATTCCTGAACGCCTGGGCCAGATAGATGCCGCCGCGTTACCGATTGGTGCCTATGCCCCACGATGGTTCATGGCTGTCCATCATATGGATCCGCAATCTGCGGTGGCATTGTGGCAGCAGCTGGGCTCACCGTTGGCATTCCCCATTCACTGGGGCGTGTTTGAACTGGCAGATGAAGCCTTAGATGAACCTGTGCAGGAGTTAACTCACGCACTCGATAATTTAGCACCAGTTAACCATTCTTTCAGGATACTGAAAATTGGTGAATATTTATCCTTATAAACGAAGCGATAAATTGTTGCATATATTGTTGATGTAAACGCGCGCAGGAATGTTTTATTTTTATCGAAACGTTTTGCTTGCCTTCTTTTGATGCAGAGTCATAAAAATTTCATTATTTTGGTGCATAACGCTGTTTATTCGCTGCTGCATTTTAATACAGCTGGGCGCGGGTTATTAACACTGTTTTTTCTCTGAAACAATTTGGTCGCGTTACAATGATTTAAGCATAAGTTTTCACAAATTGTTCTAACTCAATCAAGACGTAAGATTTCTTTTCCCGTTTGCTGGACGGTTCGTAATGATTGAGCTATGTTAAAAAAGTCTTAGATTACAGCGGGTGTGAAAGCAACGCTGGGTCTTTGTTACGCAGCAGGGCTGTCTGTACGTGATGCGCATAATTGTGCAAAACCTGACAGGCACTGTTCGAATTTGTGCGGCGGATCGAGACATGTTTAAAAATGGCTTGCCATATTAAACATAGTGTGTGATAACACGTTTTGGGTCAAACGAGGTACAGTTCTGTTTATGTGTGGCATTTTCAGTAAAGAAGTCCTGAGTAAACACGTTGTCGTTGAATACCGCTTCTCTGCCGAACCTTATATTAGTGCCTCATGCAGTAATGTCTCAGTTTTATCTCAGTTAATGCCTGCGGGCTAAGAAAACACTCTAAGGAATTTTGCAAAATGGCAAAGATTAAAGGTCAAGTTAAGTGGTTCAACGAGTCTAAAGGTTTTGGTTTCATTACTCCTGCCGACGGCAGCAAAGACGTGTTCGTACACTTCTCTGCAATCCAGGGTAACGGCTTCAAAACTCTGGCTGAAGGCCAGAACGTTGAGTTCGAAATTCAGGACGGCCAGAAAGGCCCAGCTGCAGTTAACGTAACTGCTATCTGATCGAACCGCTGTTGACTGAAGTGCCCGGCACTTCACTCTCAGACATAAAGCCTCGCCTGTCGCGGGGCTTTTTTATGTCCCTTATCTTTCAAAATATTACCATCCGCGGTCTTGTTAGTAACTTGTTGCAAAGCTGCGAGGTTAGTAGCACTGTTTCGCCACCTTCTCGCCGTCTTTTCCCGTTAAATCAGGGCGTTGTTTTACAGCCCTGGGGTTCAGGTGAAGAAGACATTGATAACAGCAACTGGAAATTTCACGCCGGCGCGTTTTGCTCTGCTCTGTTTAGCTATTTTTTGTAGTCTGGCTTTTCTGCTGGGGCGCGTTGCCTGGCTGCAAATCATCAAGCCTGACAATCTGGTGAAGCAGGAGGATATGCGATCCCTCCGTCAGCTGGCGATTGATGCGCCGCGCGGTATGATAATGGATCGTGAGGGTCGCCCCCTGGCGGTGAGCGTGCCTGTCCAGGCCGTCTGGGCCGATCCTAAAACGGTGCTGGCAAAAGGGGGCGTCGGCCTTGATGAGCGCTGGCAGGCGCTGGCCAGCGCGCTGCATCTCTCCCTCGGCACACTCTCGGCACGCATCAACGCCAACCCACAGGGCCGTTTTATTTACCTTGCCCGTCAGGTCGATCCTGCGCAGGCAAAGTGGATCGACAAACTGAATCTGCCCGGCATCAATTTGCGCGATGAGTCCCGCCGTTTTTATCCTGCTGGCCATGTGGCAGCGAACCTGATTGGCTTCACCAATATTGACGGGCAGGGCATCGAAGGTGTGGAAAAGAGCTTCAACGCGCAACTCACCGGCAAGCCGGGTGTGCGTCAGGTTAGGGAAGATCGCTATGGACGCGTGGTTGAAAACCTGACCGAAATTGCGCCCGCACCGGCGCATAACATCCAGTTAAGTATTGACGAGCGGCTGCAAACCATCACCGAAGATGCGCTCGACAATGCCGTGGCCTGGAACAAGGCCGAGTCGGGGGCGTCGGTGCTCATTAATATCCCAACCGGGGAAATCCTCGCCATGGCGAGCTACCCGGATTTTAACCCCAATAATCGTGAAGGGGCGACGATAAACGATTTTCGCAATCGCGCAATCAGTGATACGTTCGAACCCGGTTCAACCGTCAAGCCGCTGGTGCTGATGACGGCTCTGCAGCAGGGGCTGGTCCAGCCGGACAGTGTGATTGACACCCACCCGTATACCCTTGACGGACATCGCATTCGCGACGTGGGCTTTTACCCTGAGCTGACAATGACCGGGATCCTGCAAAAATCGAGCGACACCGGCGTTTCCCGACTTTCGCTGGCGATGCCTGTCCAGCATCTCATCGATACCTATCGAAACTTTGGTTTTGGCACCAATACGGGGCTTGGCTTAACGGGGGAAAGCTCGGGGCTGTTGCCACAGCGTAAATACTGGAGCCAGCTCGATCGCGCGACCTTTGCCTTCGGCTACGGGCTGATGGTTACGCCGCTCCAGCTGGCCCACGTCTACGCCACGATTGGTGGGTACGGGCTTGAGCGTCCGCTCTCGATCACCCGCATCGATCCCCCCGTTATCGGGCATCGCGTCATGCCGGAAGAGATTGCCCATGAAGTGGAGCACATGATGGAGAGCGTTGCGCTGCCGGGCGGCGGAGGCGTTAAGGCTGCCGTGCGTGATTACCGGGTGGCGGTGAAAACCGGTACGGCGAAGAAAATTGACGATAGCGGGAAGTATGTCGATAAATACGTCGCCTACACGGCGGGGGTTGCCCCTGCCAGCAATCCGCGTTTTGCCCTGGTGGTGGTGATTAACGATCCGCAAAACGGGGCTTACTACGGCGGGGCCGTCTCTGCCCCTGTCTTCAGTGAGATTATGGGTAACGTGCTGCGTCTGGAGAATATCAAACCTGACGGGTTACCGGCGGGGTCCGATCACCTTATCGTCATGCGCTAACCGGGCGTTTATAACAGGGGCGAATAGCGGTACACTTCGCCCTTTGATTATGCTCCGGAGTTGCCATGTCCTTCAGCTGTCCCCTTTGCCACGCCCCCCTGACGCACTCAGATAAACGGTATACCTGCCCGCAGGGGCATCAGTTTGACCGGGCAAAAGAAGGCTACGTGAATCTTCTGCCGGTCCAGCATAAGCGTTCCCGCGATCCTGGCGACAGTGCTGAGATGATGCGGGCGCGCCGCGCGTTTCTCGATGCCGGACACTATCTGCCGCTGCGGGAGGCCGTCACGCAGATGCTCAATGACATTCTGTCTGCTTCAGCCACCGCCATGCTCGATATCGGCTGTGGGGAAGGATACTACACCGCACGGTTTGCGGAGGTTGCTCGTGAGAAGGGCGCGCAGACATTCGGTCTGGACGTGTCGAAAGTGGCCATACGCGCGGCGGCAAAGCGTTATACCGACGTGACGTTCTGCGTGGCGTCCAGCCACCGGCTGCCGTTTGACGATGCCAGCATGGACGCGGTTATCCGCATCTACGCGCCGTGTAAGGCAGAGGAGCTGGCGCGCGTGGTGAAGCCGGGCGGATGGGTGGTCACCGTGACCCCAGGCCCGCGTCATCTGATGGAGCTGAAAGGGCTGATCTACGACGAAGTGCGTCTGCATGCCCCGAATTCAGAGCAGCTGGGCGGTTTTACCCTGAAGCAAGCGGAATCAGTGGCGTACGAAATGACGCTGAAAGGGGAAGAGGCCGTCGCGTTATTGCAGATGACGCCGTTCGCGTGGCGGGCAAAACCGGAGGTGTGGGAAACGCTGGCGGCACATTCAACATTTCGCTGCCAGACGGACTTCAGCATCCACATCTGGCAGCGCGAAGATTAACCGGCGAAGTGTGCCCAGAGGATCTGGGCGCCAATGCCAATCAGCACTATTCCCCCGAGGATCTCGGCGCGTTTACCCAGCAGCGGGCCGATAAACCGTCCGACCATCATGCCCAGTGTGGACATAATCAGGGTTGCACAGCCAATAGCCAGCGCGGTGGCGATAATATTGACCTGCAGAAATGCCAGACCCACACCAACGGCCATCGCATCAAGGCTGGTGGCAATGGCGGTGGTGACCAGCAGCCAGAAGCCGTGGCGATGCTGCGGCTCCTCGTGTTCATCATCACCGCCGCGAAAACCTTCAATGACCATTCGGCCTCCGAGGAACACCAGCAGGACGAAGGCAATCCAGTGGTTCCACTCCAGCACGAACTGGCTGGCGAGCATGCCAAGTCCCCAGCCGATAAGCGGGGTTAGCGTTTCGATAGCGCCAAAAATCAGGCCGGTACGCAGGGCTTCTGAGAATTTAGGTTTGTGTAGCGTGGCGCCTTTTCCGATGGAAGCAGCGAATGCGTCCATGGACATGCCAAAAGCGAGAAGGATCGTAGCGGAGATATTCATAACAGCGTCCAGACCGGGGATATCCATATGACACATCACTGCCCCCAGTAAACAGCAGTTGATGTATCTATGGTCTCGCCTGATCGCAATGCACATAAGATGTGCGGTAAGCGATCCGTACGTGCCACGTTTTTCAACGAGTATGTTGACACGTACATTTCCTGTGAACAGGAAATCGGCTACTCCCCAACGACGGGCGCAACCTTAACATATTTTGAGAATATAAAACAACAATGAAAAGGCATTATTTAAAACGTTTATTGATAACGATTTTCATTTGTCTTTTATCGTGAAAATATCGTTAACAAATAGCGTTCAAATTAGCGGTGGGGATATAGCTTCGGCTATATTTCTTGCGC
Source organism: Enterobacter quasiroggenkampii (assembly GCF_043972695.1). Classification (NCBI taxonomy): domain Bacteria; kingdom Pseudomonadati; phylum Pseudomonadota; class Gammaproteobacteria; order Enterobacterales; family Enterobacteriaceae; genus Enterobacter; species Enterobacter quasiroggenkampii. Next base: position 3,425,892 of record NZ_CP143745.1, on the reverse strand, counting down.
AAAATAAACACAGGATATAGCCGTTGCTATATATCTAACTCATTGAGTTTTAACGAGTAACTTGTATATCTTTTCCAGGTCATCAATATTCTTCACCCGAATAAGCAGGCGGCGTTGTTCTAATTGCATCACCAGCACGCCGTCTTCGGATAAATTCATCTCTTTAATACGGTTATATTCTATCCATACATTGGCGAAGAAGAATCCGTGGGATTTAAAAATGATTTTTGGCGTGCGGATCCAGAACAGATAAATCGCCATTAATGCCAGCGCACATAATAACCATGTGGTTAATAATGCACCATGGCTGGTGACGTTATTGTAAATAAGAATGGCGATGAGACCCACGAAGATAAAGGCATCCACGCGCCCGCGTCGTAGCAGGGGAAGGGAGAGCAGCGTCTCGCCGTGACGGCGGGGCATAATGAACTCGTCATAGATCGCGTAAGCCAGAAGGGCAACAACAAATAAAACCAGTACGATGTCCGTGACAGTCATTCATCCTCCAGATAAAAAAAACCGGGGGCAAGCCCCCGGCCTATAGCATTGATACTTACAGACCCAGCAGGCCGACGGCGTAGCCCGCAATACCGATGACGAAGAAGCCAACGATGATCCACAGCGGGTTCACTTTCTTACGCAGCAGCCACATACAGGCGAAGGTCAACAGCAGCGGGACCAGGCCCGGCATCAGCTGATCCAGAATCGTCTGTACGGTGGTGACGCGGGTCTGACCATCCTGTCCGGTGATGGTCGATACCACCAGCGGGATATTCACGTGCGTCCATTTGTTTACCAGCGCGCCCATGACAAACAGGCCGAGGATTGACGCCCCCTCAGTCAGTTTCTGCAGGAAGCCGCCGCCCATGTCCTTAACGATGTCCACCCCTTTACGGTAGCCGTAGGCCACGCCGTAGTAACGGGTCAGCAGACGCACGGCGTTGAACAGGATGAAGAACAGCAACGGGCCAAGCAGGCTGCCGCTCATCGCGATACCGGCACCCAGTGCCGCGAAGACCGGACGCACGGTACCCCAGAAGATAGGGTCACCGACACCGGCCAGCGGACCCATCAGACCGACTTTGATACCGTTGATGGCACCATCGTCAATCTCTGCGCCGTTTGCACGCTGCTCTTCCATCGCCAGCGTTACGCCCAGTACAGGGGCAGCAACGTAAGGATGGGTGTTAAAGAATTCCAGGTGACGCTTGATGGCCTGACGGCGTGCTTCGTTGTTTTCCGGGTACAGGCGTTTGATCGCCGGTACCATGGAGAAGCAGAAGCCCAGCGCCTGCATACGTTCGAAGTTCCATGAACCCTGAAACAGGTTAGAACGGATGAACACGCCACGAATATCACCCGGAGTGAGTTTTTTCTCGGTGGTAGTTTTTGTCATATCAACCATTTCGCTCACCTGTTAGTCCAGTTCGTTATCGAGATCGTTGTTACCAGCAGCCTGCGCTGGGGCACCCGCGACGCGGTTATATTTCGGGCTGAGCTGGATGTAGAGAATCGCCATCACCGCACCGATCACACCCAGTGCAACCAGATTGAAGTTGGTGAAGGCCGCGGTCACGAAGCCGAGGTAGAAGAACGGCATCAGGTAGCCTGCGCGCATCATGTTGATGACCATCGCATAACCAACGACCACGATCATACCGCCCGCGATGTTCAGGCCGCCGGTGACCACTTCAGGAATGGCGTTCAGCATGCTCTGGACTTCACTGGTACCCACAGAGATCGCGACGATAACCGCCGGGATTGCGATACGCATCGCCTGCAGGAACAGGGATGAAACGTGGATCCATGACAGGGCCGTGAGGTTGCCATTGTCGGCCGCCTTATCCGCCGCGTGCTGGAAGGCAACGGTGATCGTACGAACGATGATGGTCAGAACCTGGCCTGCGGCTGCCAGCGGGATTGCCAGGGCGATACCTGCACCAATACTCTGGTGACCGGCAATAACCAGAACGGTAGAAATGATAGAGGCCAGCGCGGCATCGGGCGCAACCGCCGCACCGATGTTCATCCAGCCCAGGGCGATCATTTCCAGGGTACCACCGATGATGATACCGGTTTTCATGTCACCCAGAACGGCCCCAATCAGCGTACAGGCCACCAGAGGACGGTGGAACTGAAATTCATCAAGTACGGATTCCATACCCGCAATACATGCGACCACGAACACCAGCACAATCTGAAGAGTGGTAATCTCCATTGTACTTCTCCTATTACATAAGCATTATGTGAAAAACCGGCGCGGGCTTATTTCCCAACTTTGCCGATCAAATCCATCATTTTCAGTTTCTGGTCCGTGGAAACCTTACGGGCTTCCAGCTCAATACCGCGTGCATTCAGCTTGTTGAATGCTTCGATATCTTTCGCATCGACTGAAATGGCGTTGTTGACCTGCGTTTTGCCCTGACGGAATGCCATACCACCAATGTTAACGGAGGTGATTTTCACGCCGCCTTCAACAATGCGCTCAACGTCTGTCGGGTTAGTGAACAGGAGCATCACGCGTTCGCCCGCATATTTCGGGTTGTTGTATACGCGAATCATCTTGGCGACATCCACAACGTGCGCGGTAACGCCAGGAGGAGCAACCTGAGTCAGAAGGGTTTTACGTACGGTATCAGCGGCCACTTCGTCGCTGACCACGATAATGCGTCGAACGTTGGTCTCTTTGGTCCAGCGCGTGGCTACCTGACCGTGGATTAAGCGGTCATCAATACGCGCAAGGCCGATCACCATGTAATCATTCGGGCCCATCGGTTTTGCCGGTGCCGCCGCTTTCGGTGCCGCTGCAGGCGCAGGGGCAGGTTTTTCAACCGGCTGTGCCTTCAGGGCCTTAACCCCTTCGCGGCCGGTTTCAACAGCCAGTGCAACCAGCTCATCGAAGGACGGATTGTCGTCGCGTGCCATAAGGGTTTCCACCAGCATGGGAATATTGACCCCGGCGACAACTTCATAGTGCTCTTTATCGACGACAATGCGGCTGGCAGCATTGAACGGGCTGCCGCCCCATGTATCAACGAGAAACAGCACGCCTTTGCTGGTATCCAGCTTCTCGAGCTGAGCGTTGTACTTCTCTATCAGCGTCTCGGCGTTTTCACCGGGAACGAAATCGATCCAGCCGACGTTTTCCTGCTCGCCCAACAGCATCTCTGCCGTTTTGAGTAGCTGCTCAGCAGCCCAACCATGTGTGCCTATGACAATAGCAATGGTCACTTGCTACCTCCTTTTATTATCATTAATACGCCTGCCAGGCAGTCGTACTGAGAATCGTATTGGCGAACCGAATCGATTCAGATAAGGGTTAGAGTTCAAAAAACTAAGACTTCCGCGAATTATTTTAGATAGTGAAAAAATAATTTATGTGATGAAGATCCGTAATTTAGCCACGCGTTACAGAATTATCTGTAGCGTAAAGCCGCTGTGTTACAGAACTTTGCAAAGGAACGTAAATCTTTGCTAAAAACACAGTCTCTCTGATATGTTTAGCCTCCGTTTAATTGTTCAGGAGTATAGGGCTCCAGCCCACTATATGGACCGTCACCGACGTCAGTCATCTTCCAGGCCATTTCGCGCCTTTTTCACCGGCGATCCTCGCCACGTATCGACTCTGTCTGCCTCTGTTTTGCCCACATTGAGTGGGGCACCGTTTCGTCATTCCTTTAGCAGGAGCTTGTCATGGAATTCTTAATGGACCCGTCAATCTGGGTGGGATTGCTCACGCTGGTGGTGCTGGAGATCGTTCTCGGCATTGATAACCTGGTGTTTATCGCGATTCTTGCGGATAAGCTGCCGCCAAAACAACGTGATAAAGCGCGTCTGATTGGACTCTCGCTGGCGCTGGTCATGCGACTGGGGCTGCTCTCCGTCATCTCGTGGATGGTCACGCTGACCAAACCGCTGTTCTCCGTCATGGATTACACCTTCTCCGGCCGTGATTTAATCATGCTGATCGGGGGGATATTCCTGCTCTTCAAAGCGACGACAGAACTTCATGAGCGGCTGGAAAACCGTCAGCACGATGATGGGCACGGTAAAGGCTATGCCAGTTTCTGGGTGGTGGTGCTGCAGATCGTGGTGCTGGATGCGGTCTTCTCGCTGGATGCGGTGATCACGGCGGTCGGCATGGTGAACCATCTGCCGGTCATGATGGCAGCGGTGGTTATTGCGATGGCGGTCATGCTGCTGGCGTCGAAACCGCTGACGCGTTTCGTGAACCAGCATCCAACGGTGGTGGTACTGTGTCTGAGCTTCCTGCTGATGATTGGTCTGAGCCTGGTGGCGGAAGGCTTTGGCTTCCATATTCCGAAAGGCTACCTGTACGCCGCGATTGGCTTCTCGATCCTGATCGAGCTGTTCAACCAGATTGCGCGCCGTAACTTTATCAAGCAGCAGTCAAATCAGCCGCTGCGCGCCCGTACCGCAGATGCCATTCTGCGCCTGATGGGCGGTCGTCGTCAGGTGAATGTGCAGTCTGATTCCGAAAACCACAACCCGGTTCCGGTCCCGGAAGGGGCGTTTGTGGAACAGGAACGCTACATGATTAACGGCGTGCTCTCTCTGGCCTCCCGTTCGCTGCGCGGCATCATGACGCCGCGCGGGGAGATCAGCTGGGTCGATGCTAACCTGAGCGTTGATGAAATTCGCCAGCAGCTGCTCTCTTCACCGCACAGCCTGTTCCCGGTATGTCGTGGTGAACTGGATGAGATCATCGGCGTGGTGCGGGCGAAAGAGATGCTGGTCGCCCTGGAAGAGGGCGTTAACGTCGAAGCCGTTGCTGCTGCATCGCCTGCGATTGTGGTGCCGGAAACGCTGGATCCGATCAACCTGCTCGGGGTGCTGCGCCGCGCTCGCGGTAGCTTTGTTATTGTCACCAACGAGTTTGGCGTGGTGCAGGGGCTGGTGACGCCGCTGGACGTGCTGGAAGCGATCGCCGGTGAATTCCCGGATGAAGACGAAACGCCGGAAATTGTTGCCGATGGCGAAGGCTGGCTGGTTAAAGGTACCACCGACCTGCACGCGCTCTCGCACACGCTGGGGCTGGAAAACGTGGTCAACGATGAAGAAGACATCGCGACCGTTGCCGGTCTGGTTATCGCCGTAAATGGCCAGATCCCGCGTGTTGGCGATGTGATAGAACTGCCGCCGCTGCATATTACCATTGTCGAAGCCAACGACTATCGCGTTGATATGGTCCGTATTGTTAAAGAACAATCTGCCCACGACGAAGATGAGTAAGTCTGCTTAACGCAGCGGCATTAAGGGTACGATGTGCCCGTTATGACGCGCTGGCGGGGGAGCACTTCCCGCCAGCCAGTCTGGAAAGTCCCGTAGCGGCATCGGCCGCGCATAGAAAAAGCCCTGCAGGACTGGAACGCCATGACGGCGTAAATAGCGCGCCTGCTCTTCCGTTTCGACCCCTTCCGCAACCAGCTCGATATTCAACCGCTGGCCAAGCGCAATGATCATGTCCGTCACCGTTGAATTCACGGCATCCGTGCCAATGGCGGTGGTAAAGGACTGGTCAATTTTCAGGACGTCCGGATGCAGCTTTTCAAGCCAGGAGAGGGAGCTGTTCCCGGTGCCAAAATCGTCGATAGCGAGCTTCACCCCTTTGCGATGCAGTTCGCGCACGATGCGATAATCCGCGTCCAGCAGCGCATCCCGTTCCGTGAGTTCAATCACCAGCTGCTGTCGCGGATTGGCGCTGAACCAGAGACGGTTCAGGTCCTGTACCAGTACAGCGTGACGGAAGTGGCTGGCGGCAACGTTAATGCCGATGTGGAAACCGGCGCTGGACGGGAAGTAGCCTATCTGGCGCACCGTTTCGGCGATGACATAGCGGGTCAGGGGGACAATCTGGTTATGTTCTTCTGCCAGAGGGATAAACACCTCCGGAGTGATCCAACCCTGACGGGGGTTATTCCAGCGCAGCAGGATCTCAACGCCCGTGCACGCCTGGGTGCGGGCATTCACCAGCGGCTGGCAGAAAAGCTCAAATTCCCGCGCCGCAATGCCCATATCGATCTCCCACGTAAAGCTCATCCGGTTTGCCGTCGCCAGCCAGGCGAGATAGCCCAGCAGCAGGCTGAGCATCAGCCCCAGCGGCAGCTGGGCGGGCAGGCTTTTTAAGGCTAACTCACCGGGGCCAGGTCCGCTGACCGTAATGGTGAAAGGATTTCGGGTTGATGACTGCTGGAAAAGGGCGCTCTCTTCATCAAACGTCAGACTGTCGGTGACGCGTTGACCGTAGCGTAAAAAACGATCGCCGACTGTCAGCACCACGTCATTGATGAGCGGACGCTGGGGCTCGAGGATCATTCTGGCGATCAGGTCGATATTAATAATCTCGACGACGCCTTCTTCACCGTCCTGGGAGACGGGATACCACTGGATCAAAACAGGGCTGCCCTTAAGCAGCCACTGGTCGGTCGATAAAATCAGCTTCGCCGTGCTGGCGGGGAGTTCCTGAAGGAAGTCACGGACAGGCTCGCTGCGGCTGCCGAAAATACTCGAACAATACAGGATTCCGTCTTTAATCAGGGCGATAGAACGTACCGTCTGCAAAATGGCTGCCTGCTGTCGCAGCGCCAGCTGCACCTGCGGGCAGGGCTGTCCCACCAGCGGCTGCAGCACGTTGCGGTGGTTTTCCAGGGAAAGCAAAACGTTATCAAGGGCGCGAACGGTATGGCTGGTAAAATCGAGGATCCGCTGTTGGTTAACGTTGCGCTGGGAAATAAAGCGAATGCCCAGCGTCAGGATGAGCGTGAGGAGCGCAACCGTCACACAGACGATAACGCGTTTTCGGCGATAGTTTTTAATGATCGTTTGTGCAGTTTGCATGAACGGTCGCCTGATAAGCCACCAGCCACAAAAGCCGGACGCAACAGTAAAAGTGTAGTGGGGAAAGCAGAAGGAGACGAGGAAGAAGAGGGAAATTCGCCCATCCGTTGCAGATGGGCGAAAGGCAGTATTAGTCGCACTGCACCTTAATGGCCAGGCCACCACGGGACGTCTCGCGGTATTTCGCGTTCATGTCTTTGCCCGTTTCGTACATGGTTTCAATCACCTTATCCAGCGATACGCGAGGTTCGCTGGTACGGCGCATCGCCATACGTGAGGCGTTGATGGCTTTCACCGAGGCAATCGCGTTACGCTCAATGCACGGCACCTGCACCTGGCCCGCGACCGGATCGCAGGTCAGACCGAGGTTATGTTCCATACCGATTTCAGCCGCCACGCAGACCTGCTCAGGGCTTGCACCCAACAGCTCTGCCAGACCTGCTGCCGCCATGGAGCAGGCCACGCCGACTTCACCCTGACAGCCCACTTCCGCACCGGAGATGGAGGCATTCATCTTGTACAGCGCGCCAATGGCACCTGCTGCCAGGAAATAACGGATATAGATGTCCGGCGTCACGGGCTCAATAAAGTGGTCGTAATACGCCAGCACCGCAGGAACAATGCCGCACGCGCCGTTGGTTGGCGCCGTCACGACGCGGCCACCGGCGGCGTTCTCTTCGTTAACCGCAAGTGCAAACATATTCACCCAGTCGACCACGTTCATCGGGTCGTTGGAGAATTTGTCCGTGGTCACCAGCATACGGCGCAGAGCAGAGGCACGACGCGGCACGCGCAGCGGACCCGGCAGAACCCCTTCAGTGTTCATCCCGCGATCGATACAGGCGCGCATGGTTTGCCAGACGTTGGCAAAATAGTCTTCAATCTCTTGTTTGCTGTGCAGCGCCAGTTCGTTCTGCATCACCATGCCGGACAGGGAAAGACCGGTCTGTTTGCAGTAACCCAGCATCTCGGTCGCCGATTTGAACGGGTACGGTACGCTGACGTCGCCGACGCTGTCTTTGCCAAAATGCTCTTCATCCACGATGAAACCACCGCCGATGGAGTAGTACGTTTTGCTGTAAATCTCTTTTTCACCGCTATAAGCGTGAATGGTCATGCCGTTTTCATGCAGCGGCAGGTTGTCGCTACGGAAACGCATGCCGTCATCCTGCGGAAAATCGACTTCCTGCTGGCCGTTTGCCAGCAGCAGGCGGCCGCGTGTTTCCACGTCGCGGATGAATGCCGGGATGGCATCAATATCAACGGTATCTGGCATATTGCCTGCCAGACCCATAATAATGGCGATATCGGTGTGGTGGCCTTTACCCGTTAATGACAGCGAGCCGTAAACATCCACGGCGACACGGGTAACGCTTTCCAGTAATCCTTTTTCGACCAGATCATCGACGAACTGTTTACCGGCCTTCATCGGGCCAACAGTATGGGAAGACGAAGGGCCAATTCCCACTTTGAACATGTCGAATATACTAATCACTTTCACACTCCTGACAGGGTTACCGGGGTTCCAGTAACGATGTTATAACTGCGCATAGTGTAAGAGGGAACACCGACCTCGGCTTAACTATTCACATGAATTAAACTAATGGTTAACGATGGGTTTTGCTAATAGCGCGACGCAGATCGCAAACCTGGCAGAAGAGGGCGGAATGTAAAGTATAGTCAAGGCTTCAGGCCGATTTGCAACGCCAGCTCACGAATAATGCCCGCCGTCATGCCCCAGACAAAATAATGCTGATACCAGGACAACCAGACCCGATGGTCATGCCCACGACGCTGAATATCCAGCGGGTGATAACGACTCAGTCGGAGGGCTTCATCCAGCGGCATTTCAAACACCGCGGAGACTTCATCGACGCTGGCGTGATACTGCAGGCCCGGTGGGATAATGCCGACCACCGGCGTGACCTGAAAACCGGTGACGCTGTCGACGGGCGGCAGCACGCCGATGACCTCAACGGCCTCCGGCGGAATGGCAACCTCTTCCTGCGCTTCGCGCAGCGCGGCGGCAATCAGCGAGGCGTCGGAGCTGTCTACCGCGCCCCCCGGAAAAGCGACCTGACCCGCGTGCTTGCGTAAATGGGCGGAACGCTGGGTGAGCAGCAGGCCCGGTTGCGCGCGACGCACGACCGGGATCAGCACGGCCGCCTGACGTTGATTCAGCGCTTCGCGGTTGACCTGCGGCCTTAGTAGCTGAAAGCGAGATAAAAAGTCATCCAGCGTCAGATTCTCTTTTTCCACCCGTGTTTACTCCAGTTGTTTCAGAATACGGTTAACTTTATCAAAGGTTTCCTGATATTCCGCATCGACCTGGCTGTCGGCAACAATGCCGCCCCCGGCCGAACAGTAAAGGTTTCCGTTGCAGGCGGTCAGCGTACGAATGGTAATGCTGGTATCCAGCGTGCCGCACAGGCTGATATAGCCGATGCTACCGCACCAGGCATTGCGGCGGTGGGGCTCCAGCTCATCAATGATCTCCATTGCCCGCACCTTCGGCGCGCCGGTGATGGAGCCGCCCGGGAACGCGGCGCGCAGAAGATCGCAGGCCGTGCGCGAGTCAGGCAGCCGCGCGGTAATGGTGCTGACCAGATGATGCACCGCCGGGAAAGGCTCAACGACAAACAGTTCCGGCACGCGGACGCTGCCCGGCACGGCCACCCGGCCAATGTCGTTACGCATCAGATCGACAATCATCAGGTTTTCGGCGCGGTCTTTTGGCGAGGCGGCCAGTTTTTCCGCCTGCTGACGGTCGGCGTCGGGATCGGCAAGGCGTGGAAGCGTGCCCTTAATCGGGCGGGTTTGAATCGTGCCCTCGGCCAGATGAATAAAACGCTCGGGCGACAGGCTGAGGATCGCCCCCTGTTCCAGACGCACAAAGGCGCTGAACGGCGCCTTATTGCTGGCATTAAGACGGGTAAACGCCTGCCACTCATCTCCCCGATAGGTCGCCTCGAAGCGCTGGGCGAGGTTAACCTGATAGCAGTCGCCGCTTTGCAGATACGCCTGAACGCGCGCGAATTTTTCGCCATACTCCGCGGCGCTCATGTTGGAGCGCCAGCCGGAGGTCAGCGTGAACGTCTCTGCGGGTGCAGCCTGTTGCGCCTCAAGCCAGGCCAGACGCGCCTGCACGTCACGATGGCTCAGCAGGGAAACCGTTTTTTTCTGGTGATCGACAATTAACGCCCAGTCATACAGCCCCACGGCCATGTCGGGCAGGGGGATATCAGCCTGCGCATGCTCGGGCAGCGTTTCGAAACGGCGACCCAAATCGTAGCCAAACAGGCCCAGCGCGCCCCCCTGAAAAGGAAGATCCGGGTTGGGTGTGGCAGATAAGCCCAGCGCGTTAATGTCGTGCTGAAGCTGCACCAGCGGATCGTCCGTCAGCGACAGGTCATCGGTTGTCAGCGTCTTCAGCGGATCGGCGACCAGAATATCAAAGCGGCTATAGGGATGGTCCGCATGGCCGGAGTGCAGCAGCATCGCAAACGGAAGATGGCTCAGGCGGGCAAACCAGTATTCAGCGGCGTCTGTCCGCCAGGGCAGGGTAATAACAGTGGGGAAGCGCATGTTCATGTGTGGCATACTACCGGGCAGCGTGAAATAATTAGCGCGAATAATTTAGCAGGAGTTGACGATGTTTGCAGGTTTACCTTCTCTGAGCCATGAACAGCAGCAGAAAGCGGTTGAGCGAATTCAGGAACTGATGTCCCAGGGGATGAGCAGCGGACAGGCGATTTCCCAGGTGGCGGAAGAACTGCGCGCCACGCATACCGGCGAGCGGATCGTGGCGCGTTTCGAGGATGAAGATGAAGAGTGATCGGGCTTAAACCGCCGCGATAATCTTAATCTCTACCTTGTATTCCGGCTTCATCAGCGTGGCCTGTACGGTGCAACGTACAGGCGCGTGACCCGCCACCACCCACGCGTCCCAGGCTTTGTTCATTGCCGCGAAGTCATCTTTGTTTGCCAGGAAAATCGTCGCATCCAGAATGCGGGATTTGTCGCTGCCCTGTTTTTCCAGCACCGCGTCAATCTGCGCCAGGGTATTGGCCGTCTGCTCGAACGCATCCGCGTCCAGGTTAGCCGGGACGCCGGTGTAGTAGAGCGTCTGGTTATGGATCACCACATCAGACCAGCGGGCTTCGGCATCAATGCGCACAATTGTCATAAACGTTTCCTCGTTATTTTTCGTCGTCAGGCGGCAAGACTGCCATATTGTTCATCTGTCGTCACTATTTGGGGTGGCACATGAGTGGATGGGCTGACATAATCCCTGTGCAAAAATACAGTGAGAGAGCACCGTGGCAGACGATTTTTCCCCTGAAGGTCAATTAGCGCAGGCTATCCCCGGCTTCAAACCCCGTGAGCCTCAGCGACAGATGGCGCACGCCGTTGCACGCGCCATCGATAAGGCTCAGCCGCTGGTGGTCGAAGCCGGTACCGGCACGGGTAAAACCTATGCTTACCTTGCGCCGGCGCTGCGGGCGAAAAAGAAGGTGATTATTTCCACCGGTTCGAAGGCGCTGCAGGATCAGCTCTACAGCCGCGATTTACCCACCGTGGCAAAAGCGCTGAAATATAAAGGCCGTCTGGCCCTGCTGAAGGGGCGATCCAACTATCTCTGCCTGGAACGCCTTGAGCAGCAGGCGCTGGCGGGCGGCGACCTGCCGGTGCAAACCCTGAGCGACGTCATTATCCTTCGCGCCTGGGCGAACCAGACGGAAGAGGGCGATATCAGCACCTGCGCGAGCGTGCCGGAAGACTCTCCCGCCTGGCCGCTGGTGACCAGCACCAACGACAACTGCCTCGGCAGCGACTGCCCGCTGTATAAAGACTGCTTCGTGGTGAAAGCGCGCAAAACGGCGATGGATGCGGATGTGGTGGTGGTGAACCACCATCTGTTCCTTGCGGATATGGTCGTCAAGGATAGCGGTTTCGGCGAGCTGATCCCGGAAGCGGACGTAATGATCTTCGACGAAGCCCACCAGCTGCCGGACATCGCCAGCCAGTACTTTGGTCAGTCGCTCTCCAGCCGTCAGCTGCAGGATCTGGCGAAAGATTTCACCATTGCTTACCGGACCGAACTCAAAGATACCCAGCAGCTGCAGAAGTGCGCCGACCGTCTGGCGCAGAGCGCGCAGGATTTCCGTTTACAGCTCGGCGAGCCGGGCTATCGCGGTAACCTGCGCGAGCTGCTGGCGGATAAAAACATCCAGCGTGCGCTGCTGCTGCTCGATGATGCCCTTGAGCTCTGCTACGACGTGGCAAAACTGTCACTCGGCCGCTCCGCGCTGCTGGATGCGGCCTTCGAGCGCGCCACGCTCTATCGCGGGCGGCTCAAACGGCTGAAAGAGATTAACCAGCCGGGTTACAGCTACTGGTACGAGTGCACTTCGCGCCACTTTACCCTGGCGCTGACGCCGCTGACGGTGGCGGATAAATTTAAAGAGGTGATGGCGCAGAAGCCGGGCAGCTGGATCTTTACGTCGGCAACCCTGTCGGTGAATGACGATCTGCACCACTTCACCGAGCGCCTCGGCATTGAGCAGGCGGAATCGCTGCTTCTGCCCAGCCCGTTCGATTACGAAAAGCAGGCGCTGCTCTGCGTGCCGCGCAATTTGCCGCTTCCCAACCAGCCGGGTGCGGCCCGTCTGCTGGCGGCGATGCTGAAGCCAATGATCGAGGCCAATAACGGCCGCTGCTTTATGCTCTGCACCTCCCACGCCATGATGCGCGACCTCGCCGAGCAGTTTCGCGCTACGATGACGTTGCCGGTGCTGTTGCAGGGCGAAACCAGCAAAGGCCAGCTTCTGCAGCAGTTCGTGAGTGCCGGTAATGCCCTGCTGGTCGCAACCAGCAGCTTCTGGGAGGGGGTGGACGTGCGCGGCGACACGCTTTCGCTGGTGATCATTGATAAGCTACCGTTTACCTCCCCGGACGATCCGCTGCTGAAGGCGCGGATGGATGACTGTCGTCTGCGCGGCGGCGATCCGTTTGACGAGGTTCAACTGCCGGATGCGGTCATTACGCTTAAGCAAGGGGTAGGGCGCCTAATCCGTGACGTCACAGACCGCGGCGTGCTGGTCATCTGCGATAACCGGTTGGTGATGCGTCCTTACGGTGCGACTTTCCTTGCAAGCCTGCCGCCCGCGCCGCGGACGCGGGACATAAAACGCGCGGTGCGTTTCCTGGCAAACCCAACGGCGGAGTAATTTACCCCGGAGTGTGCTAAGATGCGCGCCATTTTGTGACTGACCCTTGCGAGAGCGCGACGACCGATGCGAATTCTGGCTATTGATACCGCGACAGAGGCTTGCTCTGTTGCCCTGTTGAACGACGGTGCTGTTTCTGCCCATTTCGAAGAGTGCCCACGGGAACACACCCAACGCATTCTGCCCCTGGTAAAAGCCATTTTAACCCAGGGAAACACCTCCTTAACCGACCTCGACGCGCTGGCCTTTGGCCGCGGCCCCGGCAGCTTTACGGGCGTACGTATCGGGATTGGCATTGCGCAGGGGCTGGCGCTGGGCGCCGAACTGCCGATGATCGGTGTCTCTACCCTCGCCACCATGGCGCAGGGCGCATGGCGCACGACCGGGGCAACGCGCGTCCTGGCAGCGATTGATGCCCGCATGGGCGAAGTCTACTGGGCCGAATACACCCGTGACGAGCAGGGCGTGTGGCACGGTGAAGAGACGGAGGCCGTGCTTAAGCCAGAAGCGGTGACAGAACGACTGAAGCAGCTGTCCGGCGAGTGGGCGACCGTCGGCACGGGCTGGCCAGCGTGGCCTGAGATGGCGAACGACACCGGGTTGACGCTGGTGGACGGCAACATGCTTCTGCCGGCTGCGGAAGATATGCTTCCGATTGCCAGCCAGTTGCTCGCAGCAGGCAAAACCGTGGCTGTTGAACAGGCGGAACCGGTTTATTTGCGAAACACCGTCGCGTGGAAGAAACTTCCGGGCCGCGAGTGAATCTCAGTAACAGGAACTGAGAAAAAGGAGTCGCATCATGGCGGTTCAGACTAAAGTAGTACGCCTTATTATGGCAGGCGCGGTTGCCATAGCACTGAGCGGATGCGTTTCCGTTCCTGATGCGATTAAGGGCAGCAGCCCGACGCCACAGCAGGATCTGGTTCGGGTGATGAATGCGCCTGAGCTGTACGTGGGCCAGGAAGCGCGCTTTGGCGGTAAGGTGATTGACGTACAAAACCAGCAGGGGAAAACCCGCCTGGAGATCGCCACCGTTCCGCTGGACAGCGGCGCGCGGCCTGTACTGGGCGAGGCCTCCCGGGGACGTATCTATGCGGACGTCAGCGGGTTCCTCGATCCGGTCGATTTTCGCGGACAGCTGGTGACCGTCGTCGGGCCGATTACCGGCGCCGTACAGGGCAAAATCGGCAACACGCCGTATAAATTTATGACCATGCAGGTCAACGGATACAAGCGCTGGCGGCTGGCCCAGCAGGTGATCATGCCGCCGCAGCCGATCGATCCGTGGATGTGGGGTCCGCATCCCTATCGCTATGGCTACCCGGGCTGGGGCTGGTATAACCCGGGACCTGCACAGGTACAGACGATCGTTACTGAGTAACTTACTGTTATTGTTAGAAAAGAGACAGCGGCTCAGCCGCTGTCTCTGTTTTTTTACGGATAAAACGAAAAAAAAGAGTGACGCGCTTCGCAACCTTAAATCTGAACAATTAATAAACTGGTACGCTGAGTTAATATAATGTTAACAAACTGTTTATTATCGGGGTTGTGATGACGACGAACACTCATTTCAGAGGTGATGCATTGAAGAAGGTTTGGCTTAACCGTTATCCCGCAGATGTTCCTGCTGAGATCAATCCTGACCGTTATCAATCCCTGGTGGAATTATTTGAACACTCGGTAAGGCGCTACGCGGATCAGCCCGCATTTGTGAATATGGGCGAGGTGATGACGTTCCGTAAGCTGGAGGAGCGCAGCCGGGCGTTTGCGGCGTATCTGCAGGAAGGGCTGGGGCTGCAAAAAGGGGATCGCGTCGCGCTGATGATGCCGAACCTGCTGCAATACCCGGTGGCGCTGTTCGGTATCCTGCGTGCCGGGATGATCGTCGTCAACGTCAACCCGCTGTATACCCCGCGCGAGCTGGAGCATCAGCTGAACGACAGCGGCGCGGTTGCGATTGTCATTGTGTCCAACTTTGCCCATACGCTGGAAAAAGTGGTCGACAAAACCCAGGTGAAACACGTCATCCTGACGCGCATGGGGGACCAGCTCTCTACCGCCAAAGGCACGCTGGTTAACTTTGTCGTCAAATACGTCAAACGTCTGGTGCCAAAATACCATCTGCCGGACGCTATCTCCTTCCGCCGCGCGCTGCATGCGGGCTATCGGATGCAGTACGTCAAGCCGGAAGTGGTCTCAGAAGATCTCGCCTTCCTGCAGTATACCGGTGGCACCACCGGCGTGGCGAAAGGCGCTATGTTGACCCACCGCAACATGCTGGCGAACCTTGAGCAGGTCAACGCAACCTACGGGCCGCTGCTTCATCCCGGCAAAGAGCTGGTCATCACGGCGCTGCCGCTGTACCACATTTTCGCACTGACCATGAACTGCCTGCTGTTTATTGAGCTGGGCGGTCAAAACGTGCTGATTACCAACCCGCGTGATATCCCGGGGCTGGTGAAAGAGCTGGCAAAATACCCGTTCACCGCCATGACTGGGGTAAATACCCTTTTCAACGCGCTGCTTAATAACAAAGAGTTCCAGCAGCTGGACTTCTCCACGCTGCACCTCTCTGCGGGCGGCGGTATGCCGGTTCAGCAGGCGGTGGCCGAGCGCTGGGTGAAGCTCACCGGTCAGTATCTGCTCGAGGGCTATGGCCTGACGGAATGCGCGCCGCTGGTCAGCGTTAACCCGCATGACATCGACTACCACAGCGGAAGCATTGGTCTGCCCGTTCCTTCCACTGAAGCGAAACTGGTCGATGATAACGATAATGAAGTTGCGCCGGGTGAGCCGGGTGAGCTGTGCGTCAAAGGTCCACAGGTGATGCTGGGCTACTGGCAGCGTCCCGACGCGACTGACGAAATCATCAAAGACGGCTGGCTGCATACCGGTGATATCGCGGTGATGGATGACGAGGGCTTCCTGCGCATTGTCGATCGCAAGAAAGATATGATCCTGGTCTCCGGCTTCAACGTCTATCCGAATGAGATCGAAGACGTAGTCATGCAGCACAGCGGCGTACTCGAAGTGGCAGCGGTCGGCGTGCCTTCCGGCAGCAGCGGTGAAGCGGTGAAGATATTTGTGGTCAAGAAAGATCCTTCTCTCACCGAGGAAGCGCTGGTAACGTTTTGTCGTCGTCAGCTGACGGGCTATAAAGTGCCGAAGCTGGTGGAATTCCGCGATGAGCTGCCGAAATCCAACGTCGGGAAGATATTACGACGAGAATTACGTGACGAAGCCCGTGCCAAAGTAGACAATAAGGCCTGAGCTACACGTTAATCGCCCAGACGCCGGTTAAGCCGGCGTTTTTTATGGGCGCAAACAAAAGAGAATCCGATTTGAATTACCAGATGATCACGACCAACGACGAGCTGGCTTCGCTGTGCGAAGTGACGCGCGACTTTCCTGCCATTGCCCTGGATACCGAGTTTGTCCGTACCCGGACGTACTATCCGCAGCTGGGGTTGATTCAGATGTACGACGGTAAAAACGTGTCGCTGATCGACCCTCTCGGCATTACCGACTGGACGCCGATGCGCGACCTGCTGCTCGATACCGCCGTCACGAAATACCTGCATGCAGGCAGTGAAGATCTGGAAGTCTTTCTGAATACCTTTGGCATCATGCCTCAGCCGCTGATTGATACGCAGATCCTCGCGGCGTTCAGCGGTCGCCCGCTCTCATGGGGCTTTGCCGCCATGGTGGAGGAGTATACGGGCCTGACCCTGGATAAAAGCGAATCCCGTACCGACTGGCTGGCGCGTCCGCTTACCGCCCGCCAGCTGGAGTATGCGGCGGCTGACGTGTTTTACCTGCTGCCGATCGCTGGACAGCTGATGAAAGAGGCGGAAGCCTCCGGATGGCTCCCGGCAGCGCTGGATGAGTGCCGTATGACCCAGCAGCGTCGTCAGGAAGTGGTGGATCCGAAAGAGGCCTGGCGCGACATCAGCAACGCCTGGCAGCTGCGCACGCGTCAGCTGGCATGCCTGCAGCTGCTGGCAGACTGGCGCTTGCGTAAAGCGCGCGAGCGCGATCTGGCCGTTAACTTTGTCGTCCGCGAAGAACATCTCTGGGCGGTGGCGCGCTATATGCCGGGCAGCCTTGGCGAGCTGGACAGCATTGGGCTTTCGGGCAGTGAGATCCGTTTCCACGGCAAAACCCTGCTGGCGCTGGTCGCAAAAGCGCAAGAATTACCCGACGACGCGCTGCCGGAACCGCTGCTGAACCTGATGGATATGCCGGGCTATCGCAAAGCGTTTAAAGATATCAAAGCGCTGGTGCAGACGGTGGCAACGGAAAGCAAGCTGAGCGCGGAACTGCTCGCCTCACGCCGTCAGATTAATCAGCTGCTGAACTGGCACTGGAAGCTGAAGCCGCAGAATGGCGTACCGGAAATGATGGCGGGATGGCGCGGGGAATTGATGGCCGATCGCCTGAATACGCTGCTGGAAGGTTATCCGCGATAAAAAATATGCCGGGTGATAACCCGGCATATTCCCCCGGTGGCGCTGCGCTTACCGGGGCTACGAAATCATAAATCTACGGACGCGACTCTTCCGCTTCCGGGAGCGTCACGTTCAGCTCCAGAATCGAAATATCCCCGTCTTTTTGTTCCAGCTGCACCGTCACCATCTCCGGGTCAATCTGCACGTACTTACAGATCACTTCCAGGATGTCCTTACGCAGCTGCGGCAGGTAGTGAGGCTCGGCGTCGCTACGACGACGCTCCGCAACGATAATTTGCAGACGTTCTTTTGCGATGTTGGCGGTGTTCTTTTTCCGCGAGAGAAAAAAGTCCAGTAATGCCATAACTTATCCTCCGAACAGGCGTTTGAGGAAACCTTTCTTCTCTTCTTCAATGAAGCGGAAAGGACGTTCTTCTCCCAGCAGACGGTCAACGGTATCGGCGTAAGCTTTACCTGCATCTGCCATTGTATCCAGGATCACTGGCTCGCCCTGGTTAGAGGCGCGTAACACGGACTGATCTTCCGGGATAACGCCCACCAGCTTAATGCGCAGGATCTCCAGCACGTCTTCCATGCTCAGCATGTCACCTTTGTTCACGCGGCCCGGGTTGTAGCGGGTGAGCAGCAGGTGTTCTTTAATCGGGTCTTCGCCATTTTCCGCACGACGGGATTTAGAGGCGAGGATCCCGAGAATACGGTCTGAGTCACGCACGGATGAAACTTCAGGGTTGGTGGTGATGATCGCTTCATCAGCGAAGTAGAGCGCCATCAGAGCACCGGTTTCGATGCCGGCAGGGGAGTCACAGACGATGAAGTCGAACTCCATTTTTTTCAGCTCGTCGAGCACCTTTTCTACCCCTTCACGGGTCAGGGCGTCTTTGTCACGCGTCTGAGAGGCCGGGAGAATGTAGAGGTTCTCGGTGCGCTTGTCTTTAATCAGCGCCTGGTTCAGCGTGGCATCGCCCTGAATGACGTTCACGAAGTCATACACGACGCGACGCTCACATCCCATGATGAGGTCGAGGTTACGCAGGCCGATATCGAAGTCGATAACGACGGTTTTCTTTCCCTTCTGGGCCAAACCAGTAGCGATGGCCGCGCTGGAGGTGGTCTTGCCAACGCCTCCTTTACCCGAAGTAACAACAATAATGCGTGCCATAGAAATTCCTTGTTAAAAAGGGATCAATTCAACGGTTGAACGGTCAACGCGTCGTCTGCCAGAAGCAGGCGAGCCGCTTTGCCATAAAATTCGGCTGGGATCTTGTCGCTCAGCCAATATTCACCTGCGATGGACACCAGTTCCGCCGTCAGGTGAGTACAAAATATTTGCGCGTCCCGATCGCCACTTGCACCCGCGAGCGCACGTCCACGCATCATACCGTATACGTGAATATTGCCATCTGCAATCAGCTCAGCGCCAGCGCTGACGTGGCTTGTAACAATCAGATCACAGTTTGGTGCATAAATGCGCTGACCGGAACGAACCGGCACATCAATCATTCGCGTTTTTGTGATGGGTGTAACGTTTTGCGCCGCAGGAGGGGGCGTTTCGACGGCAACGGGGGCCGCACGGGGGGCTTTTTCTTTGCCTTCATTCAGAAGCGGCAGCCCCGCACGGTCGATTTCCGCTTTCAGTTCAGTATCTTTGCAGCCGCTGATGCCGACAATACGCAGTCCGGTGGAGGAGACGGCCTGCTGGAGAAGTTTCCAGTTAACCGGCGCCTCAAGATCGCTGACGTTGATCACAACAGGGGCGTGCTTCAGAAAGGCGGGAGCCTGGGCGATTTTGTCTTCTAACGCCTGACGAATAACCTCGGGTTTTGCATCATGCAAATGTACCACTGATAAGGTGAAGCTACTGCCTTTAAGCTCGATGGGCGTGTTTGACATCCTGGCCTTACTCAATTTGCTATTAACCGCAACCACTCGCTGCGATATTCCGAAGAGTATCAGGCATGTTATAGTCAGGAGTATATTGAGGCAAGCAACCACCCATTAATTCAGAGTAAAAACATGTTTTGTGTGATCTACAGAAGTACAACCCGTGACCAGACCTATCTTTATGTCGAAAAGAAAGACGATTTTTCACGCGTGCCTGAAGAATTAATGAAGAGCTTTGGCCGACCGCAGATGGCGATGCTGCTGCCGCTTGATGGTCGCAAGAAACTGGTGAATGCCGATCTGGAGAAAGTGAAAACGGCATTAGCCGAGCAGGGCTATTATTTACAGCTTCCGCCGCCTCCGGAGAATTTATTAAAAGAGCATCTTGAGGCGAACGGAAAAAAATAGTCTCAACTGTTTTTGAGCACAACACATCAACCGTTTAGGGGTCGACCATGTATCAACATCATAACTGGCAAGGTGCATTACTGGATTATCCCGTCAGCAAAGTGGTTTGCGTGGGCAGCAACTATGCAAAACATATTCAGGAGATGGGCAGTGCGACGCCAGAAGAGCCGGTTCTGTTTATTAAGCCTGAAACGGCGCTTTGCGATATCCGCCAGCCGCTGGCCCTGCCGCAGGGGCTCGGCTCGGTGCATCACGAGGTTGAACTCGCCGTACTGATCGGCGCGACGCTGCGTCAGGCTTCCGAAGAGCATGTTCAGAAAGCGATTGCCGGATACGGCGTGGCGCTGGATCTGACGCTACGCGACGTGCAGGGCAAAATGAAGAAAGCCGGACAGCCGTGGGAAAAAGCCAAAGGGTTTGATAATTCCTGCCCGATTTCGGCGTTTGTGCCGGTGAGCGAATTTACCGGCGATCCGCAGGATACCCCGCTCAGCCTGAAGGTTAACGGTGAAATCCGCCAGCAGGGCACCACGGCAGACATGATCCATAAGATTGTGCCGCTGATCGCCTACATGAGCCGCTTCTTTACCCTGAAACCGGGTGATGTGATCCTGACCGGCACGCCGGAAGGCGTTGGTCCGCTCGTGAGCGGTGATGAACTTGAGGTCGGTTTTAACGGCCTGTCGCTGAAAACCCGCGTGCTGTAACTTCCTCTTGCCGCCTGAAAAGGGCGGCAAAACTTGCAACGACGTGCCAGACTCGTTATAAGGTGCGCTTTCTTTTGACGTGTGGACATCCTGATGAACGACATCCCTTTCTGGCAAAGCAAAACTCTCGACGACATGACTGATGCGGAATGGGAATCCTTATGCGACGGCTGCGGTCAGTGCTGCCTGCACAAGCTGATGGATGAAGACACGGACGAAATCTACTTCACCAACGTGGCCTGCAAGCAGCTCAACATTAAGACCTGCCAGTGCCGCAACTATGAGCGCCGCTTCGAGTTCGAGCCGGACTGCATCAAGTTAACCCGGGATAATCTGCCCACCTTCGAATGGCTGCCGCATACCTGCGCGTATCGCCTGCTGGCGGAAGGGAAAGACCTGCCGGCCTGGCATCCGCTGCTGACCGGTTCAAAAGCGGCGATGCACGGCGAGCGTATCTCCGTGCGTCACATTGCGGTGAAAGAGTCTGAGGTGCGTGACTGGGAAGACCACATCATGAACCACCCGACGCGCTGAGATTAAAAAACCCGCCGAGGCGGGTTTTTTATTATGTTTGTGCGGCCTGATGCCCTCACCCCAACCCTCTCCCACGGGAGAGGGCGCAAACACTAAAAACGGCAACCGAGGTTGCCGTTTTGCTTTTACCTTCCGAATAAATCGCGTTTCTTCGGTTTGAACGGCTGAGCGATCAGCACCAGCAGCGCCACGACGAAGTAGGCGGCAAAAATGCCCACCAGCCACTGCGGCATCTCGAGGGTCAGGAATTCCCACTGGCGAACTGAGCAGTCACCGGATGCAACAAACACCTGCGGCAGCCATTTGTCCAGCGGCAGCCAGCTCGGGAAGCGGGCGGCAAAATCGCAGGTCATAAACGGTGACGGATGCAGCTGCATCATGGTGTGCTGCCAGGAGAGTTCAATGCCTTTCCAGGCACTGTACAGCCAGATCGCGATAGCGGCATAGCGAAGCGGCGATTTCGGGGCAATCGCGCCCACCAGGCCCGCACCCATAATGCCGAACAGGGCGCAGCGTTCGTAAATACAGAGTACGCAAGGTTTCAGTCCCATTACGTGCTGGAACCATAGCGCCACCATTTCCAGCGCAAAGGCGGTCAGGGCCATTAACAACCACGCTCCGCGACCGCGGGAGCACTGGTTTAAAAATCTCAACATAATCATTTCCCTGGAACATGCTTAGAAATCGCAGTGTAAACGAATTCGTTTTTCGCGCCACCTGTACCTGGCGAAATAAAACGTAATTGGATGTTTATCGTGCGAAAAGGCAAACGGGCAGCGAACTGCCCGAGTTGCAGTATTTACTGCGCCGCAAGTATACCCGCTTGTATCAACCATTGCGTACAGGGAATGAGGGTAATTTTGACGCAAAGCAATCCCACGATCGTGAGCACCAGCGTGTAGGGCAGCGCCATCCACACCATCCGGCCATAAGAAAGACGTATGAGGGGGGCGAGGGCGGAGGTCAGCAGGAACAGGAAGGCGGCCTGGCCGTTTGGCGTCGCCACCGACGGCAGGTTGGTACCGGTGTTGATCGCCACGGCCAGCAGCTCAAACTGTCCGGCGCTGATAACGCCTTGCTCCATGGCCGCTTTGGCCTCGTTGATGTAGACCGTCCCGACAAAGACGTTATCTGAGATCGACGAGAGCAGGCCATTAAACAGATAAAACAGCGACAGTTGAGCATCCGGCGACGCCTTTAAGACAAAAGCAATAATCGGCGCGAACAGATGCTGGTCGATAATCACCGCCACGACCGCAAAGAACACAGCCAGCAGGGCGGTAAACGGCAGGGCTTCGGTAAAGGCTTTGCCGATGGCATGCTCATCCGTTACGCCGGTAAAGGTGGTGGCGAGAATAATGACCGACAGGCCAATCAGCCCCACTTCAGCCAGATGGAACGCCAGCGCGGCGATCAGCCAGACGCCGATGATCCCCTGAGCAATCAGGCGCAGCGTCTCCTGGCGCGTCCGCTGGCGTCGACTCTGCAGATCAAATTTATGCAGCTCCTGGCGCACCGGCTCCGGAAGTTGTGCTCCGTACCCAAAGAGGCGAAACTTCTCCACCAGCAGACAGGTCGCCAGACCGCAGATCAGCACCGGCACGCTCACTGGCGCCATTCTCAGGAAGAAATCACCGAAGTGCCAGCCCGCCGCTTTGGCAATGATCAGGTTTTGCGGCTCGCCCACCATCGTCATCACGCCCCCCAGAGCGGTACCGACGCCGGCATGCATCATCAGGCTGCGCAGGAAGGCACGAAACTGCTCCAGTACCTCACGGTTATGCGCATCGACGTGGCTATCATCCTGCAAATCCTCGCCCGGACGAGAGGAGGCCACGCGGTGATAAATACCGTAAAACCCCACCGCTACGCTTATCACCACCGCGACGACCGTCAGCGCGTCCAGGAAGGCCGACAGGAAGGCAGCCGCAAGGCAAAACGCCAGCGAGAGGAACATTTTCGACGGAATGCTGAGCAGCAGACGCGTGAAGATAAACAGCAGCAGCTGTTTCATAAAGTAGATGCCCGCCACCATAAACATCAGCAGCAGAAGCACTTCAAGATTGGTTGCCAGCTCGGCCTTGACGTGCTCAGCGCGGGTCATGCCGATGACGACGGCCTCAAACGCCAGCAGTCCGCCCGGCAGAAGGGGATAACATTTCAGCGCCATTGCCAGGGTGAAGATAAATTCCGCCACCAGCAGCCACCCGGCCATAAACGGGTTCACGCTAAAGAGGAGGGGATTTACGACCAGGAACACCAGAAGTATAAGTTTGTACCAGTCAGGAGACTGGCCTAAAAAATTGCGCCACAGCGCGCGCCCAAATGAAATTTCCACGACAGACGTCCTTCCCCGTCAAGTAAGACAAAACATCAGTATACGCAAAAATCGCGGGCCGGAGGCGGATAACGCTGCAGTGTAAATTTCACAAAAATGAAACGGCGATCCCTCTTTTCTCTCTTTGCCGCGCTACCTGCCACTGCGTGCCTCTGGTATGATGAGTCCAATTTGCTAAAGCTGTGTAATGGAAATCTCACTATGGTCATTAAGGCGCAGAGCCCGGCGGGTTTCGCGGAAGAGTACATCATTGAAAGCATCTGGAATAATCGTTTCCCTGCGGGGTCCATTCTTCCGGCTGAACGCGAACTCTCTGAACTGATTGGCGTCACTCGCACCACGCTGCGTGAAGTGCTTCAGCGACTGGCGCGCGATGGCTGGTTGACGATCCAGCACGGCAAGCCAACAAAAGTGAACAACTTCTGGGAAACCTCCGGGCTGAACATTCTTGAAACGCTGGCGCGTCTCGATCATGAAAGCGTGCCACAGCTCATTGATAATCTGCTCTCCGTTCGCACCAACATCGCGACGATCTTCATTCGTACGGCTTTCCGTCAGCATCCGGAAGATGCGCTTGCGGTACTGGCCAGTGCCAACGAAGTGGAAGATCACGCCGACGCGTTCGCCACCCTCGATTACAACGTCTTCCGTGGGCTGGCGTTTGCCTCCGGCAACCCGGTGTACGGTCTGATCCTCAACGGCATGAAAGGGCTCTACACCCGCATTGGCCGCCACTACTTTGCCAATCCAGAAGCCCGCAGCCTGGCGCTGGGCTTCTACCATAAGCTGAGCAAGCTGTGCTCTGAAGGCCTGCACGATCAGGTTTATGAGACGGTGCGCCGCTACGGTCACGATTCCGGTGAAATCTGGCACCGTATGCAGAAAACGCTGCCGGGTGATTTGGCGATTCAGAGCCGCTGAAATAAAAAACCTCTCGTATGAGAGGTTTTTTTTCGTCGGGTGGCGGCTACGCCTTACCCGACCTACGGGTCTTGTAGGCCCGGTAAGCGTAGCGCCACCGGGCAAAAAAGGCTGCACTACAGCGTATTCAACCGCGCCGGGCAGCGTTCCAGCAGCTCGACGCTCCCGTCTTCATTCTGCTGCTCCAGCTGCACGTCAAAGCCCCACAGGCGATGCACATGCTTAAGCACCTCTTTACGCCCTTTATCCAGCGGCGCGCGATTGTGCGGGATATATCGCAGCGTCAGGGAGCGGTCACCGCGTAAATCCACGTTCCAGACCTGAATATTCGGTTCAAGGTTGCTCAGGTTGTACTGGGAAGAGAGGCGAGAGCGGATCTCACGGTATCCCTCCTCGTTGTGGATTGCGGAGATCTCCAGATAGTTGTTGCGGTCATCGTCCAGCACGGTGAAGAAGCGGAAGTCACGCATGATCTTCGGCGACATAAACTGGCTGATGAAGCTCTCATCCTTAAAGTCGCGCATCGCAAAGTGCAGCGTTTCCAGCCAGTCAGATCCGGCGATATCCGGGAACCAGTACTTGTCTTCTTCCGTCGGTGACTGGCAGATACGCTTGATATCCTGGAACATGGCAAAACCAAGCGCATACGGGTTAATGCCGCTGTACCACGGGCTGTTGTAGGGCGGCTGGAACACCACGTTGGTATGGCTGTGGAGAAATTCCATCATGAACCGCTCGGTAACTTTCCCCTCGTCATACAGGTGGTTGAGAATGGTGTAGTGCCAGAATGTCGCCCAGCCTTCGTTCATCACCTGCGTCTGCTTTTGCGGATAGAAATACTGGCTGACCTTGCGCACGATACGCAGGATCTCACGCTGCCACGGCTCCAGCAGCGGGGCGTTCTTCTCCATAAAATAGAGCAGGTTTTCCTGCGGCTCGGACGGATAGCGACGCGCTTCGGCGATCGTTTTTTCCTCCTCACGCTTCGGCAGGGTACGCCACAGCATGTTCACCTGGCTCTGGAGATACTCTTCGCGGCTTTTCTGCCGCGCTTTCTCCTCCTGGAGGGAGATTTTCTGCGGACGTTTGTAGCGATCAACGCCGTAGTTCATCAGCGCGTGGCAGGAGTCGAGCAGTTTTTCCACTTCGTCCACGCCGTAGCGCTCTTCGCAGTCGGTAATGTATTTACGGGCGAAGATCAGGTAATCGACGATGGAGCTGGCATCCGTCCAGCTGCGGAACAGATAGTTATTCTTGAAAAAAGAGTTATGCCCGTAGCAGGCGTGCGCCATCACCAGCGCCTGCATGGTAATGGTGTTCTCTTCCATTAAATAGGCGATACACGGATTGGAGTTGATGACGATTTCATACGCCAGACCCTGCTGGCCGTGCTTATACAGCCGCTCCGTTTCAATAAATTTCTTACCAAACGACCAGTGCGGATAGTTGATCGGCATCCCGACGCTGGAGTAGGCGTCCATCATCTGTTCGGACGTAATGACTTCAATCTGATGGGGGTAGGTATCCAGGCGATACAGTTTTGCGACCCGGTCGATCTCGGCGAGGTAAACATCCAGCAGCTCGAAGGTCCAGTCGGGTCCATCGCTCAGACGTGTGTTGTCCTTGTTCAGGGAATCAATAGTAGCCATTAGCGCGCCCTCGTTGTGGGTGCTCTCTCTGTCTGGAGAGCCTCCTTTCAAGCATAGATCAACGTGTTAAAAAGCGTGCTGAGGCAGAAATTTTTTCTTTGCGATTTCGCGTTTTTGATACGGCAAAAAAAGGGCGTCCCTCAGCATATTATGCTGGTTAAAAATAACGCGCAGCAGGAGATCCCAAATTAGCACTATCCCCTGATGCTGGGGGATGTGTGAGGTAAGTCACCATAAAAAAGTCGTATGTTGAATAATATTTTCAACTAGGTTATCAATCTGTAATTAGAAGATTGTTCTTTTGCACATAATGGAGTGGCTATGCGTGTTGTCATACTGGGAAGTGGTGTCGTTGGGGTAACCAGCGCCTGGTATTTAAGTCAGGCGGGACATGACGTCACCGTTATCGATCGTGAGTCAGGCCCTGCGCTGGAAACCAGCGCGGCGAACGCCGGGCAAATCTCTCCCGGCTATGCGGCACCATGGGCAGCGCCGGGCGTTCCGCTGAAAGCGATTAAATGGATGTTCCAGCGCCACGCGCCGCTGGCCATCAGCCTTGACGGCACGCAGTTTCAGCTGAAGTGGATGTGGCAGATGCTGCGTAACTGCGACACCCGCCACTACATGGAGAATAAAGGGCGCATGGTGCGCCTGGCGGAATACAGCCGCGACTGCCTGAAAGCGCTGCGCGCGTCAACGGGGATTGAGTACGAAGGCCGTCAGGGCGGAACGCTGCAGCTGTTCCGCACGGCGCAGCAGTACGAAAATGCCACCCGCGATATCGCCGTGCTGGAAGATGCTGGCGTACCGTACCAGCTGCTGGAAGCCAGCCAGCTTGGTCAGGTTGAACCGGCGCTGGCGGAAGTGGCGCATAAGCTGACGGGCGGCCTGCGCCTGCCGAACGACGAAACCGGCGACTGCCAGCTCTTTACGCAGCGTCTGGCGCAGATGTGCGAGCAGGCGGGGGTGAAGTTCCGCTTTAACACTGCTGTCGACAAGCTGCTGTCGGAAGGGGAAAAAATTTACGGCGTGAAGTGTGGCGAAGAGGTGATCAAAGCAGATGCTTACGTCATGGCGTTTGGCTCGTACTCCACCGCCATGCTGAAGGGCATTCTCGATATTCCGGTCTACCCGCTAAAAGGCTACTCGCTGACCATTCCGGTAAAAGAGGAGAGCGGCGCACCGGTTTCTACCATTCTGGATGAAACCTACAAAATTGCCATTACCCGCTTCGATAACCGCATCCGCGTAGGCGGCATGGCGGAGATCGTTGGCTTCAATACCGAGCTGCTGAAACCGCGTCGTGAAACGCTGGAGATGGTGGTTGGAGATCTCTTCCCGCGCGGTGGCTTTGTCGAGCAGGCGACGTTCTGGACCGGCCTGCGTCCGATGACGCCGGACGGTACGCCGATTGTGGGGCGCACGCCGTTCAAAAACCTGTGGACCAATACCGGACACGGCACGCTTGGCTGGACGATGGCCTGTGGCTCCGGCCAACTGCTGAGTGACCTGATTTCCGGACGCACGCCAGCCATTCCGTTTGACGATTTAAGCGCCGCGCGCTATCAATCGGGGTTTACGCCGTCGCGTCCACAGCACCTGCACGGCGCGCATAACTAAGGAGTTGTCATGTCCCGTCCTGTTCTGGCTCAGCTGAACCTGCAGGCCCTGAAGGATAACCTGCAGATTGTTCGCCGGGCGGCACCTGGCGCACGCGTGTGGTCGGTCGTGAAAGCGAATGCCTACGGCCACGGCATTGACCGTATCTGGAGCGCGCTGAGCGCCACCGATGGCTTTGCGTTACTTAATCTGGAAGAGGCTATTCTGCTGCGCGAGCGCGGCTGGAAAGGGCCCATACTGCTGCTCGAGGGCTTCTTCCACGCCGACGATCTGCCGCTGCTGGATAAGTACCGGCTGACCACCAGCGTTCACAGCAACTGGCAGATCAAAGCGATTCAGGATGCGAAGCTCCACGCGCCGCTGGATATCTATCTCAAGGTGAACAGCGGCATGAACCGCCTGGGCTTCCAGCCTGAGCGGGTGCATACGGTCTGGCAGCAGCTGCGCGCGCTGAAGAACGTAGGTGAAATGACGCTGATGGCGCATTTTGCCGACGCGGAAAAACCGGACGGCATTGCCGATGCCATGGTCCGCATTGAGCAGGCGGCAGAAGGGCTGGACTGTCCGCGCTCGCTGTCCAACTCGGCGGCCACGCTCTGGCATCCCGAGGCGCACTACAATTGGGTGCGTCCGGGGATCGTTCTGTACGGCGCGTCGCCCTCGGGCCAGTGGCAGGATATCGCCAACAGCGGCCTGAAGCCGGTAATGACCCTGCGCAGCGAAATCATTGGTGTGCAAACCCTGAAGGCCGGCGACACGGTGGGCTACGGTAGCCGCTATCGGGCAAAGGGCGAGCAGCGAATTGGTATCGTGGCGGGCGGCTATGCCGACGGCTACCCGCGGATTGCGCCGACCGGCACGCCTGTGTGGGTCGATGGGGTTCGCACGGGGACGGTAGGCACCGTATCAATGGATATGTTGGCCGTTGACCTGACGCCATGTCCGCAGGCGGGTATCGGTTCGCCGGTTGAGCTGTGGGGTAACGAAATCAAAATTGATGACGTGGCGGCCGCAGCAGGGACGGTAGGGTATGAACTGATGTGCGCGCTGGCACCAAGGGTGCCTGTTGTGACGGTGTAACAAATGTTTGTGTCGGGTGGCGGCTTCGCCTTACCCGACCTACAAAATCCTCGAGTGTAGGCCGGGTAATCGTTAGCGCCACCCGGCAAAAAAACCGCTACTCCGCTTCCTCTTCCATCGGCCTCAAACCGACTTTCCTCACAGCGTTATCTTCTTTCTCTGCTACCGTCCAGATCATCCCGGCAAACTCGACCTGATCGCCCACGACCGGGGCAGCGCCAAGCCGCTGCTGGATGATTTCGCCCAGCGTTTGCTGGCTATCTCCGTCTTCAGCACCTTCATCCAGGCCGTAAATCAGCGCCACATCGGCAAATCTGGCGCTGGCTTCCAGAATGAAATCGCCGAAGAAACGCTGGTCCAGCGCCACCGGAGGCGACTGGCTGAACAGCTTGCCCAGCGCGGGCAGGTCGCGCTCGCGGCCAATCACGCAGAGAATATCCCCTTCGCGCAGGCGGGTGCTGCCGGTAGGGTGCAGCAGAACATTGTCGCGGAACAGGGCGGCAATGCGCGTTTCGGCCGGCATGTGCAAATCGCGCAGCGAAGCCCCCACGCACCATTTGTCGGCGCTCAGCTGATAAACGAACTGTTCCCACGGGTTTTCCGGATGAATGTCGAGCCCCACGCGGGAAACCGGCCAGCCCACGGGAGGCACCACCACTTTGGCTTTTTTCGCCGCCCACCCGAGGGACGTTCCCTGGAACAGCAGCGAAATCAGCACCACGAAGAACGCCACGTTAAAGAACAGCCGGGCGTTATCCAGACCTGCCATCATCGGGAAGACGGCAAGGATAATCGGCACCGCGCCGCGCAGGCCCACCCAACTGATGAATATCCGCTCGCGCAGGTTGAAGCCGCGAAACGGCAGCAAACCTGCAAATACCGACAGCGGACGGGCGAAGAAGATCATCCACGCGGACAGCAGCAGCGCCGGAACCGCGATGGGCAGCAGGTCTGAGGGGGTGACCAGAAGCCCCAGCACCAGGAACATGCCGATCTGCGCCAGCCAGGCCAGACCGTCGAAGTTCTGCAAAATGGCATGCCGGTTGCGAATAGGGCGGTTGCCCATCAGGAACCCGCAGAGGTAGACGGCGAGAATGCCGCTGCCGTCCAGCGCCGTGGTAACGGCAAAAATGAGGATGCCGCCGCTCAGCGCCAGCAACGGGTAAAGCCCCAACGGCAGCGATATGCGGTTGATTGTCTGCTGAAGCAGATAGCCGCCCGCCAGGCCGATGACAATCCCCAGGCCAAACTGCTGCAGGATATGCCACGCAAACGTCCAGCTCAGCCCGCTTTCGTGCTGCTGAATCATCTCGATAAGCGTAATGGTGAGAAACACCGCCATCGGGTCGTTACTGCCGGATTCAATCTCAAGCGTGGAGCCAACACGTTCGTTGAGCCCTTTTCCACCAAGCAGAGAAAACACCGCTGCCGCATCGGTTGAGCCGACAATCGCGCCAATCAGCAAACCTTCCATGATGTTGAGATGGAAAAGCCACGCGGCCATCATTCCGGTGAGGCCGGAGGTTATCAACACGCCAACCGTCGCGAGCGACAGCGCGGGCCCTAAGGCCACGCGGAAGGAGCTTGCCTGGGTGCGCATGCCGCCGTCCAGCAGGATCACCGCCAGCGCCAGGTTACTCACCATGTAGGCGAAAGGATAGTTATCGAATGGGATACCGCCAATGCCATCAATGCCGGCCAGCATGCCGATGGCGAGGAAAATAACAAGAATAGGTATGCCGAGACGCGATGAAAATGAACTTAATAAAATACTGCTGGTTACAAGGACCGAACCCAGAATGAAAAGGCTGATTATCGCTGCGGCATCCAATGTTCTCTTACTCCCACCTCAATGTTAACGCTGTTACTAAAACCCTAACATATTAACGACGGCAACAGCGTTTTATTAAGGGGGTATAACGGCTTTTTTATGCCTTTATGACAGGATGGCCGCTGATGGTCAGCCGGGAGCCGGAATCATTATGGATCAGGGAGGCGTGCGCCCCCAGCGCCAGGGTGACGGTGCGCTGCTCATGGCCGAAATCCAGACCGGCGATCACCGGAACATCCAGCCGCGAGCGAATGAACTCAATCATGGTTTCCAGGGAGTAACCCGCGTCATAGTCATTCGGGGCAGAGCCGCTGAAGCTGCCCAGCACGATCGCGGACTGGCGCTCAAGAATACCGGCATGATAGAGCTGCAACAGCATGCGCTCGACGCGGAACGGATGTTCGTTGATATCTTCCAGCACCAGAATGCCGTCCTCGATGTGCGGCATCCACGGCGTACCGATAAGCGAAACCAGCATCGCCAGGTTGCCGCCCCAGAGCTGGCCTTCACATTCCCAGTGCGGTCCATTCCCCTGCCACTCCACGCTGTAGGTGGGATTGCGCAGCGCGCGCCAGAAGTGTTCCACGGTGAACGCATTCAGCTCCGGGGCGCCGAAATTACCGGCCAGCATCGGGCCGCTGAAGGTGATAACGTTATGCAGCGCCAGCAGCCCAAGCTGGATGACGCTGAAATCGCTGTGGCCGCATATCAGCAGCGGATCCTGCTGCTGGCGCTGCGCCAGACCCTGCCAGTCAATGCTCTCCAGCAGCCTGCTCGCGCCATATCCGCCGCGCACCGCCAGCACTATGCTGTTTTCACCCTTCAGGTTCACCAGGCTGTTGATATCATTCAGCCGCTGCGCTTCGGTACCGGCAAAACGCTGCTGGCGGCGGGGGATAATCGTCTGATTTTCTACCCGGTGGCCCGACTCCAGCAAACGCTGAACGCCCCGCTGCGCCGCGTCCTGGTTAATGCAGTAGCCCGACGGCGCGATGAGATGAAACTGAGACATGGCAATTCCTTGCTGAATGAGAAACTAATTGTCTATATCATGCCGCTTATACGCCGCCTGCTTCAAGAGCGGCGCACCGCGATGACCGGCTATAAGGATAGATGACGTGAAATTGAGATGGTTTGCTTTTTTGATTGTGTTGCTCGCTGGCTGTAGTTCAAAACATGATTATCAAAACCCACCCTGGAACCCGGAAGTGCCGGTGAAGCGCGCGATGCAGTGGATGCCGATCAGTGAACAAGCCGGGAAAGCCTGGGGCGTCAGTCCGCGTCTCATCACGGCGATCATTGCGGTGGAGTCCGGCGGTAACCCCACGCTTGTCAGCAAGTCCAACGCGGTGGGGCTGATGCAGCTTAAAGCGTCAACGGCGGGGAAAGAAGTTTACCGCTATATGGGCTGGAGCGGTCAGCCGTCGACCAGCGAGCTGAAGAATCCGGAACGCAACATTTCAATGGGCACGGCCTATCTGAGCATCATGGAGCACGGCGTGCTGAAGGGCATTAAGGATCCGGAGGTGATGCAGTACGCGCTGGTGGTCTCTTACGTTAACGGTGCCGGCGCGTTGCTGAGAACCTTCTCCTCTGACCGCAAAGAGGCGATAGAAGAGATTAACGGCATGGACAAAGACGAATTCTTTGAGCATGTGGCGAAAAATCACCCGGCACCACAGGCGCCTCGTTATATCTGGAAAGTACAGAAAGCGATGGATGCCATGTAATGCCGCAGACGGGCGGCGGTCACGCTGCCCGATGTTCCTTACAGAACTTTATTTGCGCGTTCCCGCGCCTCGCGCTCCAGGGAGTAGATAATGCGCTGCAGCTCGCGCTCTGCGCCGGGCCCGACATTCAGGAAACGGAAGCTCAGACGCGGCGTGGTGATGGTTTCATTTTTGCTGTCCACGACGGTGCGGTCGCTGATGGCAATCAGCTGTGCATCGAAATAAAAGCGCCCCCAGCCCCCCATATCCAGTTCAATTTGCGTGAACCGCATGCCCTCTACCAGTCCGTCAGGCTTCGGCGTATCCATCAGCGCGCCCATGCCGCCCAGCGACAGATCGAAGAGACGGAAGCGGATCTCTTTTTTGTCCGGCATTTTGGCCTTGCAGAAGTAAGCGGGATGAAGCGGGGCGTTGATGCGGAAATATTCGCGACGCTGGACAAACCAGAGATTGCCAGGAAGGGGGGTCACAAAGGCCGGAAGCCCCTGATATTCGCTCAGTTCCAGTCGCGACAGGACAAACTCCACTTTGGCGCCCTGCGTTTCGGCCATCACGGCGATATTCTCCGCCTTCAGCGCCGCGCGGTTTTCATACTCCTGGCTGCCTAAATCAATCACCAGCCGCTCCTGCGAGGCGTCAAGGATCTTGCTGATGAACTGATTATTCGACCAGCTGATGCGCAGCGGCACTTCACCTTTTTGCAGGTCGCGTAATACCCCTAATACAGCCAGCGGATTTTGCTTGAGGAACTGCTCACTGTAATGACTCACGCCGGATGGCTCCTTGATAGATGACAGACTGTCTTAGCGTTATCGGCAATCTGCGATGAAACTTAATACAAACCGGTGAGTTTTTTTTGCCTGTTTAGACAAAGATAAGTCGGTGAGAAGAAAATGATTTTCCGGCGATGACCTATACTTATGTTAGCTGTGCAGAAGGTTTTCTGCGCATGCGTTAAACCTGCAAGAGGGCATCGCTATGGGTATCATCGCCTGGATTATCTTTGGTCTTATTGCTGGCGCTATCGCGAAATTGATCATGCCGGGAAACGATGGCGGCGGCTTTATTTTGACCTGTGTACTCGGGGTCGTTGGTGCGGTTGTGGGCGGCTGGCTGGCGACGATGTTTGGCTTCGGAGGCAACATAAGTGGTTTTGACCTGCACAGTTTTCTGGTCGCTGTCGTGGGTGCCATTGTGGTGCTGGGCATATTCAGGTTACTGCGACGAGCATAACATGACGTAAACGGCTCTCTGCGGAGGGCCGTTTTTTTGCCTGCGTATTGATTTGTTAATCTAAATGATAATAATTGTCGTTCCGTATTGCATCTAACAACAAGACGACATTATGACTCCTTCACGTTTTACGCTATGCGCCCTGGCAGGCGCCGTCTCGCTCGCACTGCACGTTCCGGCATTCGCCGAAGAATCCACTATCGTCGTCACCGGCGCAGAGCAGGGCAGCGCGCTGCCGGCCTGGACGAACAGCGCCACGAAATCGGCCGTTGCTGAAAGTAAAACGCCGCAGGTCATCACGACCGTTTCTGCACCGGAAATTGACAAGCGCCATGCGAATTCCGTGAATGAAATCCTGCGCTATGCACCAGGGGTCTCAACCGAGGTGCGGGGAAATACCTCCTACATGAGCGAATATAAAATTCGTGGCTTTACCGTCGACCAGGAGTTCTACAACGGGCTGCAGCTGCCCTATAACGTCACCGGCAATACCAAAGCCCGCATCGATCCGCTGTTGATTGACAGCGTTGATATCCTGAAAGGCCCCTCATCGGTTCTCTACGGCGGCGGCTCGCCGGGCGGGCTGGTGAATATCCAGAGTAAAAAGCCGCAGCGAGAAGCGCGAACCGAATTCGGATTTAACACCGGTAACCGCAACCTGAAAGAGGGCTATCTCGACTCAACCGGGCAGATCGCCGATAGCGACTGGAACTATCGCCTGCTGGGTAAAGCGACGGAAAATGACGATCAGCCGCACACCACCCGGTATGAAAACTACCTGGTTGCCCCGTCCGTCACCTGGCAACCCGACAGCAAAACCCGCCTGACTCTGGATGCGCTGGCGCAGAACTCCCCGAGCCTGACGCCGTCGAACCCGCTGCCGCTCGCCTACCTGCGCTCGAAATACGCGGGCAAGCGCGACTACGCCGGTGATGAGTGGAACGGATTTAAGCAGCGCCAGTGGATGCTGGGCTACAGCTTTGAACATGCGTTCGACAGCGGCTGGGGCTTTAACCAGAAGGCGCGCTATTTCGACGTCGATACGCATCAGCGCAGCGTCTATGCGACGGGCACGGGAAGCGAGGTCTATCAGCTCAACCGCTTTGCCTACACCACCGATGAAGATCTGCAGAGCTTTAACATCGATAACCAGGTGACGAAAACCGTGGCGCTGGGCGACTGGCAACACCATCTGCTGGCCGGGTTTGACTATCAGAAGCTGAATTCCCATTTCCACTACCGTTACGCGTCGGCCACGCCGGGCATGGATATGCGCAACCCTGACTATTCGCAGATCGGCGAAAGCGCGCTGGGCCTGTATACCGCCCAGAAAAACCGTCTGAGCTATCAGCAGAACGGCTACTACCTGCAGGATCAGGTGGAGTGGGGGGGCTTAAATCTGCTGGGCAGCCTGCGCTACGACGATTATCGCTCCGTGACCACCAATTATCTGCAAAACGGTGATAAGGACTGGGTCTCTCAGGATCGCGTCACCAAACGCCTGGGCGCGCTTTACGCTTTTGATAATGGTCTGTCACCGTTTATCAGCTATTCCGAAGGCTTTGCACCGGTGTCGCCGAAGGGAACGCTCGCGGCGAAAGACGTCAAACCGACCACCAGCAAGCAGGTGGAGGGCGGCGTGAAATATCTGCTGGCCGACTACGCCACTACCTTTACCGCCTCGGTGTTCAACATCCGTCAGAAAAATGTCGTCACCTCCGATCCGGGCTTCCTGAACTATCGTCAGACCGGGGAGGTGGAATCCAAAGGGGCTGAGCTGTCTGCCATCAGCCGCCCGACGGACAACCTGACGCTGATTGCGAACTATGCCTACACCCACGCGATCAATACGGAAGATGATAAGTACAAAGGGAAACGTCCAACGCAGGTGCCGGAGAATGCCTTCAATCTCTGGGGGGATTACACCTTTGAGAACACGCCGCTGAAAGGGCTGATGCTGGGGGCGGGGGCGCGCTATACCGGCCCGATGGAAATCTCACCCGCTAACGATGCGGGTAAGCTGGGCGGTACCACCCAGTACGATCTGGCGGCATCCTATCGGATGGGCGAAATCCTGCCTTCGCTGGCAGGGCTGACGCTTAAGGCCAGCGCGCAGAACATCACCAACAAAGAGACGCTGACCTGCTACGATGCGACCAACTGCTGGATTGGGCGCGACAGAACGTATCAGTTAGGGGCGAGTTACAGTTTCTAAGCAAAGCCCTGTAAGTTTAAAAAGTAGGCCGGGTAAGGCGTAGCCGCCACCCGGCAATACTCACTTACTGCGCCGTCGCCTTCACCGGCGCCACCTCATCATTCGCGGCAGGCCGATTCTCCGGCACGCTGTCGCACGGTTTCTCTTTCGGGCAGACCCGATCCAGCATCTTCAGCGTCACCCCGTTGCTCCAGCCGAAGCCGTCCTGCAGCGGATACTCGCCGCCGCCGCCGCCCGTACCGGTCGTCGACACGTCGTATTTCTCGACCAGTTTCTTTTCCCGGTCATAAGTATGCTGAACGTTTTTCAGGAAGCGCCAGGTCACATCCATTGAGACCTTCTCTTGCCCGTAATTCTGCAACCCTTCCGCCGCCACCCATTGCAGCGGAGCCCAGCCGTTTGGCGCATCCCACTGCTGACCGCTGTTGACGGTGGTGGTCGCTATTCCGCCCGGCTGCAGCAGACGTGAGGAGGTTGCCGCAGCGACTTTATCGGCACGATCCTGCGCCGCCGCCTTCACGTAAAGCGGGAACAGGGCCGCAGCCGTGAGCTGATTGCGTACCTTCTTACTCTTCAGATCGTAATCGGCGTACCAGCCCTCTTTATCATTCCACAGGTGGCTCTCGATGGCTTTCTGGCGCGCGGTGGCCAGCGCCTCATACTTGTTTGCGCTGGCGGCATCGCCGCTTTCCTGGCTTGCCCGGGCCAGCAGTTTTTCCATCTTGAACATCAGAGCATTCAGGTCCACGGGCACAATGCTGGTGGTCCGGATGGTGCCGAGTTTTTGCGGATCGTCCATCCAGCGGGAGCTAAAGTCCCATCCCGAGGCCGCGGCGGAACGCAAATCACGGTAGATCTCGGTTGCCGGTCGGTTAGGGTTACTTTTCGCGGTATTCACATCGTCAAGCCAGGACTCCGGGCGCGGGGTGTCGCGATCGTCCCAGTAGCGGTTGAGGATCGCGCCGTCATCCAGTTTCACCACGCGTTTGCTGGCCTGGCCCGGCTGCAGGGCATCGACGCCGTCCATCCAGTAGGCATACTCTTTCTCCATCTGCGGACGATATTTCTTCAGCGCGTCGCTGTCATGGGTCGCCAGCAGTTCAACCATCAGTGAGAAAAACGGCGGCTGGGAGCGGCTCAGGTAATAGCTGCGGTTGCCGTTGGGAATGTGGCCGAAGGTGTCGATCTCATACGCAAAGTTATCCACCATGTCGCTGATTTTGTCCCAATGATCGCTCTCAGCCAGGCCCAGCATGGTGAAATAGCTGTCCCAGTAGTAGACTTCGCGGAAACGACCGCCGGGCACAACGTAAGGCTTCGGTAACGGCAGGAGGGAATCCCATTTGTTGCTGGCTTTATCGGTGGTGCGCGTCAGTACGGGCCAGAGATCGTCAATGTGCTCACGTAACGATTGCCCCGCCGGTGGAACATACTTTTCTCCCTCTTCGGGCAGGGTGAAATTCATCTCGACAAAATGGCGCAGGTCAAAGCTGGACTGCGAGTGCTGCATCCTGTAATCCGCCAGAATCATCAGCGGGTCACTTTTGGGGACTGCATCCGCAAAGGTTTTTTGATCGGGAAACAGTTTAGCGCTTTGCACATCATTGAAGAGGGGCCCCAGTAAAATATCGGGCGGGGTTGTCTGAGCCGCAGGCTGTTCGTTGGCATAGCCAAACGTTGCGACACCGAGCAGCGCGCCTCCCAGCGCGAGATGTAAACAAGCGGGGCGCAATGTACGAGGTTTTATCATCTTTTCGTCTCCTGTCTTTACCGGGCAGCGTGACCGCTGTTGTCAATCACCTGAAAACCTTAGACGAATATTGCCCGCTTCGCGTGTTGAATATCCCATTTTGCGCAGAACCAGACAAATTACCGCGTTCTCAGGCAGGCTGCAGGACGTTTGATAATTTGTTGTGGGAATGAAACCGGTCTAATTATTATCTTAAATAATTATATTTGTATTTTATATAATTAACGTCGGGCAAGTCGATGAAATAATAATGTGAGGCGGGTTGTGTTTCTCTCGTTAATAATAAAGGAATTATTCTGCCCGGTTCACACAAGTTAAAATTCGTAATTCAGTTATCAAAAAACATAATAGCGTTCCTGACTGTATTTGTACGAAATGGCGAAACTCAATCATTGGGTATTTCCTTTTTAATCAGGACGGAATCTATGAAATTAAAGAAAATGGTCATATTGACAGGTGCGCTCTATTCCGGGGCGCTTTTAGCCGCCCAGTCCTCAGCAAGCGTGGAGGAAAAGCTGGCGCAGCTGGAAGCGCAAATCGAAGTGCTTAAGCAGCAACAGGCGACGGTACAGCAGGCAGCGACGGTCACCGTGCAGTCAGAGGAGCCGGTCAACAACGAGGCGCCGCCGAAACTGACGCTGTCAGGTTTTGGCGATATTAAATTTTATGGTGACGTTGAGCTTAATATGGATGCCGCCAGTAAAACGGGTAGCCTGACGTCTGTTAAGCAAAGCGCTAATAACGACTGGGCACCCGGGGACAAAGAACGCTGGGATATTAATGGCCGTATTCTGCTGGGTTTTGATGGTTATCGTAAAATGAATAACGGAAATTATGCCGGATTCTCCGTTCAGCCGCTCGGCGATCTTGCTGGGCAAATGTATCTGGATGACGCCGTATTTTTCTTCGGTTCTGAAAAAGACTGGGAAATTAAGGTTGGTCGCTTCGAAGCGTATGATATGTTTCCGCTCAATCAGGATACCTTTGTGGAATACTCGGGCAATACGGCAGACGACCTTTACAGCGACGGCTACGGCTATATCTATATGCTGAAAGAGGGGCGTGGCCGAACCGACAGCGGCGGTAACTTCCTGGTGAGCAAAACGCTGGACAACTGGTATTTCGAACTGAATACCCTGTTTAAGGACGGCAGCGATCTGTACGTCGACCAGCGTTATCACGGCGCGGAGCTTGAGAACGATAAAAACGTCGCCTACGTGCGCCCGGTTGTCTCATGGCAGAGCGGACCGTTTTCAACCGCGTTCGCTATGGAGACCAACCTGGTAAACAACGCTTACGGCTATCGTGACGATGCTGGGCGCTGGGTCGATCAGTCAGACCGGACCGGCTACGGGTTTACTATGACCTGGGACGGACTTAAAACCGATCCGGAGAACGGGGTGGTCATGAACTTCAACACGGCTTACCTGGACGCCACGGGCGAAACCGACTTTACCTCAGGCATCAATGCCCTTTGGCGTAATTTTGAGCTGGGCTATATTTATGCTCATAACGAAATCGACGAGTTTAATACCTCAACCTTTAACGCCGAGTGTGAAAACGACTGCTGGATCAGCGACCCGGGCGAGTACGACATTCATACCATCCATACGTCGTACCTCATTCCGAACGTCATGAAGATGAAAAACTTCAACATCTATCTGGGCGCGTATGCGTCCTGGGTCAACGCCTCTCCAAAAGAGGGTGACAATAAAAACGACGATCGCTACGGCGGACGCGTACGCTTTAAATACTATTTCTGATGCCGTACGCCAGTCAGGCTTCTTCCGGAGTCTGGCTGGCTTCCCGCAGCGTGCCCGGCGCATGGCCAATGATGCGCTTAAATGCCCGGCTAAAAGCCGCCAGCGATCCGTAACCCAGCCGCAGCGCGACGGTTTCGATCGGCTGGTTTTCATGACGAATATACTGAATGGCCAGCCGCATTCTCAGCTCGCTGAGATATTTTGCCGGTGTCGTTCCCGTCGCCGCGAGAAACCGTTCCGCGAAAACGGATCGGGAAGTCCCGGCTTCTTTTGCCAGATCGGCGACGCTCCAGTTCAGGCCAGGCTGTTGGTGCATAGCGTAAATGGCCCGGCTCAGGCGCGGGTCGCGCAGCACCTGCACCCAGCCGGTGGCTTTGCCGCAGCCGCCTTCAACCCAGCCCCGCACAATTAACGCCGCCACCACATCGGCCAGCCGCGCAAGGATCCCGGCATAACCAGCCTGACGCGCCGCGGATTCCCGCTCCATTGCCGCCAGCAGCGGATGAATTTCCGGCCAGGTGGACATCAGCCGACTGACCATCATCACTTCCGGCATCGCCTTGATCAGCGGCTGCATGCCGCCCAGCTCAAAATCCATGCATCCGCTAAAGATAAGGGTGTTCTCGCTCTCCGGGCAGGGCTCGCAGGTGATAGCACAGACCGAGCTGCAGATAGGCTCGCTCGGAAAGGCGTTGACCGGGGTAAGGGTGGCCTGTTCGTCAGAGAGCAGGGCATGAGAATTTCCGCCGGGAATAAAGAGGGCGTCGCCACCGCTCAGTTCGAACGTTGCACCGCTCTCCATGCGCAACAGGGCGCTACCGTGGCTCACAAAATGAAACTGCGCCCTGCCGGGAGCCTGATGAAACGCGACGCCAAATGGCGCACTGGCTTCAATCCGCCGGTATTTCACGCCTGACAGGCGCATGCCGCGTAAAAGTTCGCTGATCAAATCGGGTGACTGTACGGTCATGGCGCAACTCCGGACGAATAATCAATAAGTGGAGATTATATGTCATAGATCGTCCTGGGTGAACCTTCTATTCTTTTGCGACACTAGTCACATTTTTATAACGGGAGATCAACAGATGAGTTCATGTGTCGCGGCGAGCGAGGCGGTAGCGCCTGCAAAACCCGCCTGGCGGGCCGTCTATTCACTGGGGCTGGGGGTATTTGGTTTGATTACGGCCGAATTTCTGCCCGCCAGCTTGTTAACCCCCATGGCCGCGAGCCTGGGCGTTACTGAGGGGATGGCTGGACAAGCTGTCACCGCCACCGCGCTGGTGGCGCTGGTCACCGGACTGCTGATCACCCCGGCAACCAAGAGTATCGACCGCCGCTGGGTTCTGATGTTTTTCTCGGTGCTGCAAATTATCTCCAGCCTGCTGGTGGCCTTTGCGCCTAATCTGCACGTCCTGCTGATGGGGCGCCTGCTTCTGGGGATAGCGATCGGGGGATTCTGGGCGATGTCGACGGCCACGACGATGCGCCTGGTTCCGGCAGATAAAGTGCCGAAAGCGCTGGCGGTGATCTTCTCCAGCGTATCGATTGCCACGGTTGTCGCGGCGCCGCTGGGCAGCTATCTGGGCAGCCTGATCGGCTGGCGCAACGTCTTTGTGCTCTGCATTCTGCCGAGCATGCTGGCGCTGCTGTGGCAGCTCTGGGTGCTGCCGTCCATGAAGCCGGAGAGCAGCGGTAGCCTGAGTACGCTGTTCCGCGTGCTGCGCCGTCCGGGGATGATCGGCGGCATGCTGGCGACCATTCTGATCTTCAGCGGCCATTTCGCTTTCTTTACCTATCTGCGTCCGTTCCTGGAGACGGTAGGCCAGGCGAGCGTGGAGACCATTTCCCTGATCCTGCTGGGCTTTGGTATCGCCAACTTTGTGGGCACCTCCGTGGCCGGGCATCTGCTGGCACGTAATCTGCGCCTGACGCTGGCGCTGGTGCCGTTTGCGATGGGCGTTCTCGCGCTCATGATGGTCGCCTTTGGTCATCTGGCCATGCTGGACGGGCTGCTGGTTGCGCTGTGGGGCTTTGCATTTGGCCTGGTTCCGGTGGGCTGGTCCACCTGGCTTGCGACCACTGTTCCAGATGAAGCCGAAAGTGCAGGGGGGCTGCTGGTGGCCTCAATCCAGCTGGCGATAAGCGCCGGTGCGGCCGGAGGTGGGGCAGTGTTTGATCTTAATGGCGCCAGCGGCGTGTTCGCGGGCAGCGGTTTCCTGCTGGTAACGGCGATGGTGATTGTGTTTATGGGTGTGAAAGTGAAAGCGGAGTGATTTTTTGCCGGGTGAGCGTTCGTGCCACCCGGCCTCAGGTTTACAGCCCTTTCTTATCCATCAATACCGCCAGATCCACCAGGCGGTTAGAGAAGCCCCATTCGTTGTCATACCACGCCAGGATCTTCACCATATTCCCGCCAATCACCAGCGTGGAAAGCCCGTCGATAATTGACGATCGCGGGTCGCCCTGGTAATCGCTGGACACCAGCGGTTCATCGCTGTAGCCCAGGATATCTTTCAGGGGGCCGCTGGCGGCCGCGTTGCGGAACGCGTCATTCACCTCTTCGGCGGTCACGTTGCGGCTCAGCGTCACGGTTAAATCGACAATCGACACCACCGGCACCGGCACGCGCAGGGAGTACCCGGTCAGCTTGCCGTCCAGGGAGGGGATCACTTTCCCGAGCGCTTTCGCCGCGCCGCTGGAGTAGGGCACAATCGACAGCGCCGCCGCGCGTGCACCGCGCAGATCTTTTTCCGGCTGATCGTGCAGCGCCTGGCTGTTGGTGTAGGCGTGCGTCGTGTTCATCAGGCCATGCTCAATCCCGAACTGCTGGTGCAGCACCTGAGCGGCCGGTGCCAGACCGTTCGTGGTGCAACTCCCGTTGCTCACCACCGCGTGCCGGTCGGGATCGTACTGATCATGGTTGACGCCCATCACAATCGTCAGGTCGTCGTTTTTCGCGGGAGCGGAAATGATGACGCGCTTAGCGCCGCCGTGGGTGATATGCACCGCCGCTTTCTCCCGTTCAGTGAAGAAGCCGGTAGCTTCAATCACCACGTCTACCCCGGCATCACGCCACGGGATATTCGCCGGATCGCGTTCGCTAAATACGGCGATCCGCTGGCCGTCTACCTGCAGCGCGCCGTCAGCCGCTTCAACGGGCGCGGGCAGCTTGCCCAGAAGGGAATCATGTTTCAGCAGATGGGCGAGGGTTTTACTGTCTGTCAGATCGTTGATGGCCACAATCTGAAGCGCCGGGTTGCCCAGCGCCGCGCGCAGGACATTACGTCCGATACGGCCGAAACCGTTAATACCGACCTTAACCATGGTGCACTCCTTATCTTCTGTTGTCTGGAGTCACTGTAGGCGTCGGGCCGGTTGGCGTAAACGACAAAAAAGGATCAGATTACGCCATCTTGCGGCAGTGAAAGCGCTGGCGGTATTCGCCGGGCGTGAGGTGAAGCTGTTTCTCAAAGATGCGGCGCAAGTTAATGCTGGTACCAAAGCCGCTTTGCTCAGCAACGCGCTCAAGGGGATCGCGGGTCTGTTCAAGCAGCTGGCGGGCGGCGGCCAGACGCGCTTCGGTCACGTAGCGGGCAGGCGAGACCCCGGCCTCGCGGGTAAACACGCGGGTGAAGTTACGCGGGCTCATCGCCGCTTTCTCGGCCAGGTTCTCCACGCACAGATCGGCGGTGAGGTTCTGCAGGATCCAGCTTTGCACCTCGCCTATCGGTCCTGCTGTGCCGGGCTGCTGCAGGCTGTAGCGGCTGAACTGCAGCTGTCCGCCGGGACGTCGCAGATACATCACCATATCCTGCGCCACGTCGCGGGCGAGGGTAAATCCGTAGTCGTCCTCCACCAGCGCCAGGGTCAGGTCGAACCCGGAACTCACGCCGCCGGAGGTCCAGATGGGGCCGTCCTGAATGTAGAGTGGGCCGCCTTCAACCCGGATTGACGGGTACTGGGCTTGCATGGTCTCCAGCAGCCGCCAGTGGGTGGTGGCGCGACGACCGTCCAGCAAGCCGGTCTGGGCCAGCAGCATCGCGCCGCCGCAGATAGAGGCGATCCGCCGGGCGTGCGGCGCAGCGAGGTGCAGCCAGTCGACTACGGCTATGCTCTCCTGCTCGTTCATACCGCGTCCGGTGATGATAATGGTGTCCAGCGGTTCGCGCGGATCCAGCTCCGGAAGCCGATAGTCCGCCAGCAGGTTCAGACCGGACTGGCCGTGGATCACCTGGTGAGGCTGCGTGGTGGCGATGATAATCCGGTAGCGGGGCTGCGCAAGCCCTTCCGGATGCAGCCGGTTGGCCTGCATCAGAATGTCGGCGATACCGGCGGCTTCAAACAGCATGCCGCCGTCGGGAACGATAATCAGGATCTTCTTCATGTCCTGAAAAGTACCTTTAATACAGAATAAGTCAAGCGACGCGTGCGCTCTGTGTTTCTGGCAAAGCAAAGCGATTTAAGTTCTTTGTTATTTCAGGCGTTATCCCCGATCTTCAGGGCTCTGTCTCTGGCGAAACGGCGTCTGAAGGAATGGGTAAACGAAGCTCCCTCTATTTACATCCACAACAACGCAATCAAATCCACCGCCTCGCGTCGGGTTTCTTGTGGCGAAGCGAACTGCCCACCTGGCTGGTAATGTTCACGATTTATGCGGGCTGGTTTGCCACGCTGGCGTTCTGGCAAACGCTCGGCCTGCTGCCCGCCACGCTGCTGCTCATCGGGTTTACCGCCTGGTATATGTCCCTGCAGCATGAGC
The DNA here is from genome assembly GCF_043972695.1 of Enterobacter quasiroggenkampii. Lineage (NCBI taxonomy): Bacteria > Pseudomonadati > Pseudomonadota > Gammaproteobacteria > Enterobacterales > Enterobacteriaceae > Enterobacter > Enterobacter quasiroggenkampii. The sequence continues at coordinate 3,381,916 of NZ_CP143745.1, read as the reverse complement.
TGATCCACGGGCATCCCACCCGTTTTGCCTGGCTTAACCAGCTGTTCGGCACGCTCCCGCTGGCGGTCTGGTACCCGTACGGCCTGTACCGGGATTCCCATCTGGCCCACCATCGGTACGATAGCCTGACCCATCCGGTGGATGACCCGGAGTCGTACTATTTTACCGAGGCGAGCTGGGCGCGCTTTTCTCCCTGGCAGAAGCGCCTGATCCGGGCCCGAAATACCTTTGCCGGGCGGCTTCTGCTGGCGCCGCTGCTGGATATCGTCCAGACGCTGGGCAGCGCCGTGACGGCGTTTCGTCATCTTCACCTGCGGGCGATGACGATGTGGCTGGTTCACATCACGCTGCTGGCGGCACTCTTCGCCTGGATGACGGACGTTGGTTTTTCACCCGTCTGGTTTGTGCTGGCGGTCAGTTATCCGGCGCTGGCGCTGACCAAGGTACGATCGTTTTTCGAACACCGTGCGGCGGACGATCCGTTGGCGCGCTCCGTCATTAACGAGGCCGGGCTGTTCTGGCGGATACTGTTTTTGAATCTCAACTATCATTCAGTACATCATGATCTACCGGGCGTGCCGTGGTACGGACTGAAGGCGATCTACCAGCAAAACCGGGAGGCGTACCGGGAGCGAAACCGCGGTTTTCTGGTCAGGGGCTACGGTGAATGGCTGCGCCGGTTCTGGTTCAGTCCCGTCGACGTCACCGTCCACCCCGGAAAGCAACAGGGAGAAGGGTATGAGTAACCTGCTGGCGTTTCCCATGTATGCGGTGGATCGCGCCGACACGCGCGCGCTCTGGCTGGCGGTAAAGGGGCTGCTGGCCGCACGCGGTGTGCCCGTCGATGATCTCCCCGACGGGCCGGAGTCCGATCTGCTCACGCACTGGCAACAGCCCGGGCTTATCCTCAGCCAGACCTGCGGTTACCCGCTGGTCACGCAGCTTCCGGACGTGCAGGTTGTCGGCTGTTTTCACTACGCGGCCCCGGGCTGCGAAGGGATCCAGTACCGCAGCTTTCTGGTGGTGCGCGAGGCGGATCGGCATCTCACGCTGGCGGATTTTCGCGGCCGACGAGCGGTCTGTAACTCTGCGGACTCGCAGTCCGGCTACAATGCGCTGCGAAAAAAAGTAGCGCCTCTGGCGGCGGACGGTCCGTTTTTCGCGCAAACGTCCTTTAGCGGCAGCCATCGCCAGTCGCTGAAGGATGTCAAACGCGGAGCAGGGGATATCGCGGCCATCGACTGTGTCACCTGGGCACTGCTGCAGCGTCACGAACCGGAAAGTCTGACGGGGCTGGCGGTCATTGACCGTACCCCGCTGACGCCAGGGCTGCCGCTCATTACCTCGCCCCACACTTCGCCTGACACCCTGAACGCCCTTCGCGATGCGCTCCACGCGCTGGTGAGTTTGCCGGAACACCGGGCCGTTTGCGACGCGGTACTGATTGAGGGGTTTAGCGTCGTGACGCGTCAGGCCTACGCCTCATTGCTGGCGTGATAAATCTCCTGCGCGTCGGTAAAGCAGCGCAGCGCCAGCGAGGAGACCGGTTTTTGCCTGCGCATAATCAGGCCGACAGGGGCCTCAATGTTCGCATCGGCGATGGGGACAATCCTGAAATGGCTGTTCAGATCTTCCAGTCCGTTGTTCAGCGGCATCACGGCGCAGCATACGCCGCTTTGCACCGCCTGAATGATCTGGAACGTGGAGTCGCTCTCGAAAACGGACCTCGGTTCAATGCCAGCAGACTGAAAGCTGGCCTCCATATGCGCCCGGTAATGCATCCCTTTGGTCAGGAACCCCAGCGGAAAATCCGTCAGGTCACGCCAGGTCAATCTGTCCTGGCCGAGCTGGAAATGGCGGACGTCGTGCAGCAGGCCCATCTTCGTTTTGGGAAGCTGGATAATATCGAACTGGCTGGTGTCGATGCTGTTGAGATAGCAAATCCCCAGCTCAAGCTGATTGCGGCTGACGCCGTCGGCAATCTGCGCGGAGGACATGGAATAGAGGCTATAGGTCAGCTCCGGGTATTTTTGCGTCAGCAGGCGAATAAAGATCATCGGATCCACACTCGCCAGCGGCACCATCCCCAGACGGAGTTCTCCCACCACCTGGCCTTTGCACAGCGCGGCTTCCGCCTGTAGCCCGTCATGCGCGGCCAGCAGCGCGCGGGCCCATGCGAGGATGCGTTCACCCTCCGGCGTAAACCCTTCAAAGCGCTGCCCGCGCACAATCAGCACCAGCCCCAGCTCCTCTTCCAGGCTGCGGATGCGCATGGAGAGGGTCGGCTGGGTGATGTTGCACTGCGAGGCCGCCTTGCCAAAATGGCGGGTCTCGTCGAGCGCGATTAAATATTTTAACTGTTTAATATCCATCTTTTTCTCTGCGCGAACAGCCTTACAGCATGCGGATCTCTTTTGAGCGCAGGGTGATGCGAACCGGAACGGATTTATACGACGGCGTACCGCTGTCCTTATCCAGATAATCAAGCGGTACCAGCACGTTGGCTTCCGGATAATAGGCCCCGACGGTCCCCGGCGCGATGTTGTACGCCACCACGGTAATGTCTTCCAGACGCTGTCCGTTGCCGGGCAGGGCGGTTTCGATATCCACGCGGTCGCCGTGTTCCAGCCCTGACTGCGCCATATCGTCTTCGTTCATAAACAGCACGTCGCGACGGCCAAACACGCCACGGTAGCGGTCATCCAGGGCGTAAATGGTGGTGTTGTACTGGTCGTGGCTGCGCAGCGTGATCAGGCGCAGAACGTGCTCACCTTCACCGCTGGCGTTCTCGTGTACGCCGTCGAAGACCGAGAACATCGCTTTTCCCGTCGCCGTTGGCCAGAGACGTTGCGTTGGCGGCAGCGGCATACGGAAGCCGCCGGGAACGCGGATCCGCGCGTTGTAGTTCTCAAAGCCCGGAATGGTCTGCTCGATCAGGTCGCGGATGCGGTCGTAATCCTCAACCAGCGTCAGCCAGTCTACGCGGGTATCCGGCAGGGTGGCTTTCGCCATGCCCGCGACGATAGCGGGTTCTGACCGAAGCAACGGCGAGGCGGGTTTTAACTTGCCGGATGAGGCATGGACCATCGACATCGAGTCTTCGACGGTAATGGACTGGCGGCCGGTGGCCTGAATATCCAGCTCGGTACGGCCAAGACACGGGAAAATAAAGGTCTCTTTGCCCACCAGCAGATGGGTACGGTTCAGCTTGGTCCCGACGTGAACGCTCAAATCGAGGGAGCCCATGGCCGGAAAGCCGCGTTCATGATCGGGCATCGCCACCGCAAAATTACCGCCGAGGCAAATGAGCGCTTTTGCGCGGCCGTCGATCATCGCCTGCGTGGCCTGCACCGCGTCATGGCCGTGGTGAGACGGTGGCTCAAAGCCGAATACATCCTTCAGACTGTTCAGGAAGGCCGGCGTGGGTTTCTCGCTAATCCCGACGGTACGGTTCCCCTGCACGTTTGAGTGACCGCGCAGCGGGCATATTCCCGCGCCGGGCTTGCCGATATTCCCGCGCATCAGCAGCACGTCAGCGATCAGGCGGACGTTGGCCGTCCCTTTATTGTGCTGGGTAATGCCCATCCCGTAGGTAATGATGGTGGCATTCGATTTCGCATAGGCCTCAGCCACCTGTTTGAGTGCCGCCTGGCTCAGACCCGACTCGCGCTCAATGTCGTTCCAGCGGGTTTGCGCGATATCGTCGGCAAAGTCCTCAAAGCCCTGGGTGTGTTCGGCAATAAACGTGCGATCGAGCACGTCCCCGCGTTCGGCCTCCATTTCCAGCAGGTGTTTGGCAATCCCTTTCAGCGCGGCGGCATCGCCTCCGGCCTTCACCTGGAAATAGGTCGAGGCGATATCCGTGGAGCTGTAGGTCGCCATTTCAATCACGCTCTGCGGATCCGCAAAACGTTCCAGGGCGCGCTCGCGCAGCGGGTTAAAGACGATAATCGGCACGTTGCGGCGGGCCAGCTCGTGGAGGGTCCCCATCATGCGCGGATGGTTAGTGCCGGGGTTATGGCCGATGGAGATCACCAGTTCAGTCTTATCAAAGTCATCCAGCGAGACGGTCCCTTTCCCAATCCCGATCGAACGGGGCAAACCGACGCTGGTGGCCTCGTGACACATATTCGAGCAGTCGGGGAAGTTGTTGGTGCCGTATTCGCGAGCAAACAGCTGGAACAGATAAGCTGCTTCGTTAGAGGCGCGTCCGGAGGTATAGAACTCGACCTGGTCCGGCTCGAGCCCGCGCAATACTTCGCCGATGCGTTGAAACGCCGCGTCCCAGTCGACGGGGCGGAAGGTGTCACTCGCCCGATCATAGCGCAGGGGGTGCGTGAGTCGACCGTAGCCTTCCAGCTCAAAGTCCGATTTTGCCAGCAGCGAGGAGACGCTGTTTTCAGCCAGAAACGCGGGGGTGACGCGTTTGCTGGTCGCTTCCCAGGTCACCGCTTTGGCGCCGTTCTCGCAGAACTGGAACGTCGATTTGTGTTCTTTATCAGGCCACGCGCAGCCCGGGCAGTCGAAGCCGTCAGGTTGGTTGGTGCGCAGCAGCGTCGCGGGGGCGTCAAGGGTATCCATTTGGGTGCGTACCGCAATGGCCGTTGCTTTCAATGCGCCCCAGCCGCCAGCAGGGCCGTCATAGTGTCTGATGCCTGGCACCGAGCGTCTTTTCTTGTTCATACCCACTCCTGGTTTGTTCGATCACACAACGCCTGAGCTCAAAAAATCACTGACGAGAGCAATAGGTGAAAGCAATGACGACCGAATGGCAACGCACATACGGAACGGAAAAGTGCCTTAACGCAAACTCTTTTTATTACAGTAATTTATCTGGTCTGGTGTTTAAATATTTAAAGAAATTATAACGAATTTTTATCATTTTAATAATAAATCTTATCTATCGTCCGGTAGGCGAGATAGATGGCAGTGAGCAGGAAAGTATGTAGCGCCAGTAAAACTTCGAATGAAGCTGATGCGCTGGAGATATCGCCGCGATTCGCGGCTGGTGGGCTGCTGGAGGCATTTTTCAATTGAGAGAATGGCAGGAAGGTTTACTCACGCTTAATGAATAATAGATATAAGGTATACCTGACAGTGGAATTATTACGGCCGAAAATATACGCTTTTTTTGCGGCATGAAATTAACATCTTACTGCATAAGTGAAATATTCTCACCCAGGCGATGAAGCGTCTTCAATATTAAAGATACCCTGTTAGTGCAACAAATAATTCATCAGAGATATATTCCTTTGACATCAAAAAAACGCGAATTCTACTAATTATGGTAGTGGCGATAATAGCGTGATTGCGTTAATGAAAGTGGTTCTCCTTTGTGTTTTTTAATATATAAAACATAAAGTTATGTCGCTTTGTGGTGGGGGAATAAGAAAGGGTAGTCCCTATCGTTTTTTATCATAGGATTAATCCTATAATTTTCCGACTGCTTCATTTACCAACAGTTACGCGGCGGTAAATATTGAATTGATACGAAGCTCATGTAAACTTGTTTACCGTTTGTCAAAATATGTCAGGAAGACACTGGGCCTTATTCTGAAAGGCTCGTGCGGTAGCTATGCCCTTAAAGTAGTAACGCCCCGAAAATATCCTGGCTATTTTAACAATAGCACTTAAGTCAAACTTCATCCCCTTATCTCCATCATCGAAATATCGCTACGGAAAAGCATATGAAAATGCGCGTACTGTTTTCACTTCTGTTTGTAATGGCGGTGGCGGGCTGTAAAGCACCGCAGAAACCTGTGATCAACGACGATACGATCGAGACCAGCCAGGTCAACGGCGTCACCTTAACCCACCGTCACGCCGTGACGGCGCCGACGGAGTTCAACCCGGTTAACGAGCCGTATCGTGCCATGTATCCGGCCTCCCTGATGAGCCGTCCTGACTTTGGCGGTAAAGTTATCCGCACTCTCGAGACCGGAAAAACGTACGTGGTGCTGGGGCAGGTTGAACACTACTGGATGGCGCTTGCCGATGAAGGTAACGAACAGCTGATTGGTTACGTTCCGATGCGCGCTGTTATCAAGGCCGACCAGTACGAAGCCACCGTGCGTAAACAGGCTATTCGTCCAAAGGTGCGTAAAAAAGCGACCTGTGTTGATGTCGACGGTAACAGCAAAGCCTGCAAAGACAGCGCTAACGGTACCTGGATCCTGAACTAAACGGCTTTCATGAGCGCATTTTTATGAATAATAAAAATTTTCATAAGCTGTGGTTACCCTTTTACGCGATGATTTTCGCGCTGGTCAGTGGTTGTACGTCGTCTTCACACAGCGACCCCTCCCGCTACAATCTGCAGTTTCAGGCTCATCCACAAATCAATGAATCTGCGCCGCTTAAGGTCCGGGTACTGTTGCTGAAATCCGATGCGGATTTCATGTCCAGCGACTTCTACTCCCTGCAGAACAACGCGTCAGCTACGCTTGGCGCGAATCTGCTGAACAGCGATGTGTTCTTCCTGATGCCGGGACAGCTGTCGAAAACCCTCAGCGGGCAAAGCTCGCCGGAGGCTCGCTATATCGGCGTGATGGCGGAGTATCAGGTGCTGGATGGCAAAAAATGGCGCGTTTCACTCCCTCTGCCCGTGCCTGGCGAAAATCATATCTACCAGTTCTGGAAATGGTCCGCAGATGAACTTCAGGCCAACGTTTTTCTCGACGTGAACGGCATTCGGGTCATCAGCCAGTAACGCGCTTCAAAACAGGAAACACATCATCATGACGAAAGCAGAAAAGGTCGTCTGGACCGAAGGCATGTTCCTGCGTCCACACCATTTTCAGCGGACTGAAAGCTATCTGCTCAACCATGTTCGTGAATGGGGCGCGCTGCAGCGATCGTATCTCTGGGGCTTTCTCGACGTAGAACTGGATGAAGCGATGCTTCGTCAGGGATGCATAGCCCTGAGCTACTGCAGTGGGCTGCTGCCGGACGGCACCTTTTTCCAGGTCCGTAACGGGCGCAACGGTCCTGTACCGTTGAAAATTCCTGACAATCTCACCAACGAAAAAGTGGTGCTCGCACTGCCGGTTCGTCGGGGTGAGAGAGAAGAGGTGATTTTCAGCGAAGAGCCAGCCTCGCTGGCGCGCTTTATCGCGTTTGAGCAAGAGGTGGAAGACGATAACGCCATGTCGGTGGGGGATGCCACCGTCCAGTTTGGCCGCCTGCGTCTGACCCTGATGCTCGAAAAAGACCTCACGGCAGAGTGGACCGCCATCGGCGTGGCGTTTGTGACCGAGAAGCGTAACGACAACCACGTGCGGCTCGACAACAGCTACATCCCGCCGATGCTGAATGCCAATAACAGCCCGCAGATCTACAGCATGATCAACGATCTGCACGGCTTGCTGGTGCAGCGCAGCCAGCAAATTGGCGGCCGTTTGCGCCAGCCCGGCCGCTTTAATACCTCCGAACTGATTGAGTTCACGCTGCTGTCGCTGGTTAACCGTCACCTTGGCGAGGTGTCTCATTTAAAAACCCTTCCGCTGCTGCACCCGGAAACGCTCTGGCGTAGCTGGCTGCCGTTCGCGACCGAACTTGCCACCTGGACATCGCAGCGAACCGCTGAAAGCGTGCTGCCGATTTACGATCATGACGATCTGGCAAACTGCTTCAGCAAGCTGATGCTGATGCTGCGTCAGGGGCTGTCGCTGGTGATGGAAGACCACGCGATTCAATTGCCGCTTAACGAACGCTCTCACGGCCTCAACATCGCCACGGTGCCTGAAACCAGCATGGTGCGTGAGTTCGGCTTCGTGCTGGCGGTCAAAGCCAATGTGCCGGGCGAACACCTGCAAACCCATTTCCCGGCGCAGATGAAGGTCGCACCGGTGTCGAAAATCCGCGATCTGGTTCAGCTTCAGCTGCCGGGCATTATGCTGCGCGCCATGCCGGTCGCACCGCCGCAGATCCCGTGGCATGCCGGCTACAGCTACTTCGAGCTCGAGAAGGGCAGCGAGCTGTGGCACGAGATGGATAAGTCCGGCGCATTCGCCCTGCACCTTGCAGGGGAGTTCCCGGGGCTGGATATGGAGTTTTGGGCCATCCGTAGCCCGACAGAATAATAAAGCGAGCGCTTAATATGCAGGAACGACAGGATACCGGCAGCGATGCCGCGTTCACCGGGGCCAGTAGCAACAATCAGCTGGTGGCGGCCGCCAATCCGCTGCTCAATGCGATTCCGCAGATCCGTCATTCGGTATCGCATGACGATCAGGTGGCGCTACGCCAGCGCCTGATCGATGAAATTCGCCGTTTCGAAGTCCGCTGTCAGCAGGCGGGTCTGCCCTACGAAGTGATCGTCGGGGCACGCTACTGCCTGTGTACGGCGCTCGATGAGGCTGCCGCGCTCACCCCCTGGGGCAGCAGCGGGGTCTGGTCAAGCAATGGCCTGCTGGTGACGTTCCATAACGAAACCTGGGGCGGCGAGAAGTTCTTCCAGCTTCTGGCGCGCCTGTCGCAAAACCCGCGCGAGCACATTCTACTGCTGGAGATGATCAACTACTGTCTGCTGCTCGGTTTCGAAGGGCGCTATCGGGTGCTGGACAATGGCCGCACCCAGCTTGAGACCATCAAGCAGCGGCTGTGGCAGATGATCCGCGGCGTACGCGGCAGCTATCCGCCGCCGCTTTCTCCTCATCCGGAAGATCGTCCGGTGCTGCGCAAGCTCTGGCGGCCCATGGTCCCCCTTTGGGCCTGCGTGGCGCTGGCCGGTTTTATCGCCTGCCTGTTTTATATCGTGCTTAACTGGCGTCTTGGCGACAGCACCAACCCGGTGCTGGCGAAGATTTACCAGTCCCAGCTGCCGGAAACCACTATTCAGCAGCCGGCGCGTCAGCTTCCGGCGGTGCTGAACCTGCGCGGCTTCCTGAAACCGGAAATCGAGGCTGGCCTCGTTGCGGTGAAAGACGAAGCGGATCGCAGCGTGGTTATCCTGAAAGGCGACGGGCTGTTTGCCTCTGCCTCGACCGTCGTGCGTGATCGCTATGAACCGGTCATCCACCGCATCGCGCAGGCGATGAATAACGTGAGCGGCAAAATTCTGGTGGTGGGCTACAGCGACAACGTGCCGATCCGCAGCGCGCGCTTTGCCTCTAACTATGAACTCTCCCTGGAACGCGCTCGCTCGGTACAGAAAATGCTGCAGGGAAGCCTCTCTCAGCCTGGCCGCGTGAAAGCGGAAGGGCGGGGCGAGATTAACCCTGTGGCGCCGAACACGACGCCTGAAAACCGCGCCCGTAACCGCCGTGTGGAAATTACTCTGCTGGTGTCGCCTGAAAATACCCAGGCCGAGCTGAACGGATTGCCGCAAGGAAACTAAGGAATGCTGACGACTCTTCTTTCCATACTGACTAACCGCATTCTGTGGAGCTTCCTCGGCGTCACGGCGCTGGCGGCGGTGATCTGGATGATTGGACCGCTACTGTCCATCGTGGATACCCGACCGCTTGAATCGGAACAGAACCGCATCATCAGCATCGCGGTGGTCTACCTGCTCTGGGCGCAGGGCCATATTCTGCCGCGCCTGTACAACGCCTGGCTGAACCGCAAGCTGATGGACAAGCTCAAAGAGAATACCGCCAGCCCGGAAGCGGCAGATCCGCAGAAGCGACTGAACAGCGAGGAGCAGATCCTCGCCAGCCGTTTTGATGAAGCTGCGCAGATGCTGAAAAAAGCGCACTTCAGCAAGGCGGGACAGGGCGCCCAGTGGACGCAGCGCTTCAGCACGCAGTACCTCTATCAGCTGCCGTGGTACGTCATTATCGGCGCGCCGGGATCCGGTAAAACCACGGCGCTGGTCAACTCCGGGCTGCAGTTCCCGCTGGCCGACCGTTTCGGTAAGACCGCCCTGCGGGGTATTGGCGGCACGCGTAACTGCGACTGGTGGTTCACCAACGAGGCCGTGCTGCTGGACACCGCGGGTCGCTATACCACCCAGGAGAGCGAGCAGGTGCAGGACGCCGGGGAATGGCTGCAGTTTATGGGGTTACTGCGTAAGTATCGCCGCCGCCAGCCGATCAACGGCGTTATTGTTACCATCAGCATTTCTGACCTGCTCACCCAGTCAGCCGAGGCGTCCCGCCAGCAGGCGGTAAACCTGCGTCAGCGTCTGTCCGAGCTGCATGAACAGCTGGGTATCCGCTTCCCGGTCTACGTGATGGTGACCAAGGCCGACCTGCTTAAAGGCTTCCGCGCCTGGTTTGCCGACTACGATAAAGCGCAGCGCGATCAGATCTGGGGCTTCACGCTGCCGTGGGAACAAACTAAACACGCCGATTACGACCTGATGGGCAACTTCCAGCAGGAGTTTTCTCTGCTGCAGCAGCGCCTCGACGCCGGGCTGCCGGAAACCATGCTCAAAGAGCATGACGCGAAAACCCGCGCAGAAGCGTATCTCTTCCCGCAGGAGTTCGCCGCGCTGCGTCCGCTGCTGGCGGACTACCTGAGCACGGTCTTCGCCCGCTCGAACTTCGAAACCGAGTTCTCTCCGCGCGGGATCTACTTCGCCAGCGGGACGCAGGAAGGCATGCCGTTCGACCGCGTGATGGGCGAACTGAACCGCGCCCTGTCGCTGCCGGAAGGGGCAGAGAGCGATAACTGGGATTCGGTCAGCAAAGAAGCGCCAATCCCGGGCGCAAAAGGCCAGAGTTTCTTCATCAAGAACCTGCTGCAAAACGTTATCTTCCAGGAAGCCGGGATCGCCGGGGAAAACCGCTGGTGGGAGCTGCGCAACCGGGCGGTGATCTGGTCAGGCTATGCGGCGCTGCTGGCTCTGCTCGCGATCCTGGGCGGGCTGTGGCTCACCAGCTATGCCAAAAACAAGGCCTACCTGGAAGAGGTGGATGCGAAGGTGCCCCTACTTGACCAGCAGAGCAAAGCCTTACAGAACCAGACTCAGCGTGACCTGTTCGAACTGCTGCCGCTGCTGAATAGCCTGGTGGATCTGCCGAAAAGCGACGCCTTTGATGTCAACGATCCGCCGATCTCCCGCCGCATGGGGCTTTATCGCGGGGATGACGTTAGCGACGCCTCCCAGTCCCTGTACCAGAAAGCGCTGGATCAGATGCTGCTGCCTGCCGTCGCCATGCACATCACCACCTGGCTGCGCAACGACAACGGCAGCGATGTGGAATACAGCTATGAAGCGCTGAAAGCCTATCAGATGCTGTATCAGCCGAAACACTATGACGGCAAATTCCTGCATTCATGGGTGATGCTCAACCTGCAGCGTAACCTGCCGCAGAACGTCACGAAGGCGCAGCTGCAGCAGCTTGAATGGCATCTGACGCAGCTGCTGGAGCCGAAGATTCAGGCCTCGCCGTACGCGCAGGACGAATCCCTGGTCGCACGCGAAAGAGCGATGATCAACCAGCAGCCGCTTTCCACGCGCGTCTATGGCCGCCTCAAGCGCCTGCTGGAACATGATGACAACCTGAAGCCGGTCTCCCTTTCCGACCTCGGCGGACCGCAGAGCGAGCTGGTGTTTTCGCGCAAAAGCGGCAAGCCGGTGAGCGAGGGCGTACCGGGTCTCTATACGCCGGACGGCTACTGGAAAAGCTTTAACGGCCAGATTGACAGCGTCACTACGGCGCTGCACGAGGACGACGCCTGGGTGCTGGGGGCCGCCACCGCGCAGGAAGATAAGCAGCAGATCGATAACGCCGTGCGCCAGCTCTATATGCGCGACTTTATCGCCAACTGGGATCGCTTCCTCGCCGATATCCAGCTCAATAACAGCGCCGACCTTTCCCAGCGCATCAACACCGCGCGCCTGCTCTCCGGCGCCAACTCGCCGCTGCGCCGTCTGGTGCAGAACCTGAGCCAGGTCCTGACGCTGTCACGCAATGCGCCAGCGCCGGAAGATGCGGGTAAAGCGCAGGATCAAAGCAACCGCGCCACCCGTACGCTGGAAGCCCTGTTCAGCAACAACGACGCTGCACCGACGCAGGCCGCGGTGGTCACGCAGGCACCGGAACAGCTGGTGACCGACCACTATGCGCCGATGATTGAGCTGGCGCAGCCGCTGGAGAAGGGCGGGAAGACCATCGTGTTTGATGATTTTCTCAAGCAGGTGGATGAACTCTATCGCTACCTGACCGCCGTTCAGGATGCGGCCAACAGCGGCATGCCTGCGCCGGGCGGGGAGGCGATCAGCCGTCTGCAGGCCAGCGCCGGTCGTCTGCCGGGCGGGCTGCAAACCATGTTCAGCAACATGGCGGTAGGCGCCAGCAGTGACACCCAGCGCCGTGACCTGGAAAACGTACGTAAGCGCATTAACGTTGAAGTGGGTGGTTTCTGCCGTCAGGCAATTGCCGGTCGCTACCCGCTGGTGCGCAGCGCCAGCACCGAGGTGACGCCGGACGATCTCGCGCGCATGTTTGCGCCGGGAACCGGGCTGATGGACGCCTTCTTCCGCGACAATCTGACCAACAAGGTGGATACCACGCAGGCCAACTGGCGCTTTATGCCGGGCATTGACGGGAAAACGCTGCCGGGAAGTGAAGGGCTGCTGAGACCGTTCCAGCAGGCCCAGTCGATTCGCGACGCCTTCTTTGCTAACGGCGCAACCACGCCGTCTTTCAAGGTGACGGTTCGCACCGTGCGAATGGATAACACCATTCTGAACCTGACCCTGGACGTTGACGGTCAGCTGCTGCGCTACAGCCACGGCCCGCAGGCCGTGCAGATCATGAACTGGCCGGGGCCGGGTGGCACCAACCAGGTCCGTATGCAGCTGGGGCTGGCGAACGGCAGTACGGCGACGCTGGTCACCAACGGCGCCTGGGCGCTGAACCGCTTTTTCGATAAAGCGAGCACCAGCCCGGGCACGGGTAGCCTGAGCCGTCAGGCCACCTTCAACGTCGACGGACATCAGGTCACGCTGGAGTTTGCGCCGAACAGCATTCGTAACCCGTTCCAGCTTCCTCGTTTCTCATGCCCATAACCGCAAGGACAGCCGTATGACGAATACCCCTGCGATGAACCGCTACAGCTGGTATGGCAAGTTACCCAGCGCCGGAGATTTTTTGCAGCGTCGCTTTCCTGACACCTTACAGCGCCAGTGGTCGCACTGGTTCCAGGTCGGTCTGCTGGCCTGGCAGCAGGAAGAGCAGCGCAGCGGCGAGCGCCCGTTTCAGAAAGCGCCAGTCTGGAATTTTGTGGTACCGCCCATGCTGGGCAGCCAGATGATCCAGATGGGCTGTCTGCTGCCCGGCCGCGACAGCGTTGGCCGACAATATCCGGTTTGCCTTCAGCTGAGCTTCGCGCCGTCCGAATGGTCGACCAGCCTGCTGAGCCAGGCCGAAAGCTGGTATCAGCAGATTGGGCGCCTGGGGCTGCACGCGGTGCGCAACAGTTTTTCCGCCTCGCAGCTGGATGAGATGTTGATGACCATTCCGGCGCCGCAGCCGGTCGAGCCGCAAAAGCGCTCCGACATCCTGGATGTGATTGGCTATGACGAGGACGGTCAGAGCACGCTGGGCTGGCCGCAGGCGGCAGAGTGTTTTGATCCACTGCGTCAGACCAGCTACTGGTGGACCAACCGTTGCGACGGTTACCCGCTGTACACCCACGTTCACAGCGGTAACTTCACCGGGCAGCTTTTCACCCTGCTGTTCGATCCGGCAGGTGGGGCCCGTCCGGGCCGTCACGGTCTCTATCCGCCTATGTTTGAATAAGCAGGGATCACATGAATATCGAAGAATTTATCGCGCCGATAAGCGCCGACAAGCCCTGCGGCGAAAACCTGGAGTACGACGCTGACTTCCAGGCGATGAACCAGGCAAGCCTTGGGAAAGCGGAACAGCAGTTTGGCGACACCATTATCCCGGCGGAGCCTGCTGACTGGAACACGGTCGAAAAATACGCCACCAGCCTGCTGACCCGCACCAAAGATCTTCGCGTCCTGCTGGCGTTAACCCATGCCTGGACCCGCCGTCGCGGGCTGGCGGGCTACGCGGACGGATTACTGCTGGTGCAGGAGGCGATCGCCCGTTACTGGGAGCCGCTCTATCCGCTGCTGGAAGAGTATGGCGAAACCGATCCGTTCTACCGCATTAACGCCCTGGCAGGACTGAGCGATAAGTCTGACCTCACCGTCGCCGTGCGTAACGCCTCGCTGCTGCGTTCAAACGGCGATGAAATTTCGCTTAGGGATGCCCAGGCCCTGCTGGACGGCAGTAAGACGGAGTGTCCCGACTATCCCGGCGGCCGTCCACGGCTGATTGACGAGCTGGCCCGCGGCGACCAGCCGGGAACCGCAGCGGTTATCGTCATCAACGAACGTCTGCTGGCGATTCGCGAGCTGCTCACCGGGCATCTCGGTGAAAGCGGCGTGCCCGAGATGGAGCAGCTGCTGAAAACCGTGGGGCTGGTGGCCAGCGCCTGTCAGGTGACCGACATCAGCAAGCTGCTGCCGAACCGTGAGGCGCAGGCTGAACCCCAGACTGAGCAGCAGCCGACGGCAACGCAGCCCGTTCAGCCGGTCACCGACTGGCGCAGCGTGCAGGTCACCAGCCGCGCCGATGCCCAGCTGATGCTGGAAAAAGCGAAGCAGTATTTTGCACAGTACGAACCGAGCCACCCCGCGCCGCTGATGATTGAACGGGTGCAGCGGCTGTCAGAACTTAACTTTATGGACATTATTCGCGACCTGGCGCCAGACGGCGTTAACCAACTGGAAAACATCTTTGGGCGCCGCGAATAGCGCGTCCAGGCATTATGACGTCAGGCATGGAGCCTGGCGTTTCACCTTCACCGCGCATCTTTGATGGAGAACATCATGGCAATGAGTAACAGTGGGCAGAAATTCATCGCACGTAACCGTGCCCCCCGCGTGCAGATCGAGTATGACGTAGAGATCTACGGTGCAGAACGTAAAATTCAGCTGCCGTTTGTGATGGGCGTTATGGCCGATCTGGTCGGCAAACCGGTGGAAAACCTGCCGGCCGTCGACGAGCGTAAATTCCTCGAAATTGACATCGACAACTTTGACGAACGCATGAAGGCGCTGAAGCCGCGTGTGGCGTTCCAGGTGGATAACACCCTTACGGGCGAAGGTAAGCTCAACGTGGATCTGACCTTCGACAGCATGGACGACTTCCTGCCGGACGCGGTGGCCCGCAAGGTTGAGCCGCTGAACAAGCTGCTGGAAGCGCGTACCCAGCTCTCCAACCTGCTGACCTATATGGACGGTAAAAACGGTGCGGAAGAGCTGATCGCAAAAATTCTGCAGGATCCGACGCTGCTCAAATCCCTGAGCCAGTTGCCGAAAAATGACGAAAGTGCGAAAGGTAGCGAGGAATAATCGATGAGCAACCAGACTCAACAACACGAGCAGCAGGCGGGTCAGGCGTTCAGCCAGGATGAATTCAGCGCGCTGCTGAACAAAGAGTTCCGCCCGAAAACCGACCAGGCCCGCTCCGCGGTAGAAAGCGCGGTCAAAACCCTGGCGCAGCAGGCGCTGGAAAATACCGTCACCTTCTCGAACGATACCTACCGCACCATTCAGAACCTGATTGCCGGTATCGATGAGCAACTGTCGCAGCAGGTGAACCAGATCATTCACCACGAAGAGTTTCAGAAGCTGGAGAGCGCCTGGCGCGGTCTGAGCTACCTGGTGAACAACACTGAAACCGACGAGATGCTGAAGATCCGCTTTATGAGCATCTCCAAGCAGGAGCTGGGCCGCACCCTGAAACGCTACAAGGGCGTGGGCTGGGACCAGAGTCCGATCTTCAAAAAAATCTACGAGCAGGAGTACGGTCAGTTCGGCGGCGAGCCGTTTGGCTGCATCGTCGGCGACTACTACTTCGACCACAGCCCGCAGGATGTTGAGTTGCTGGGGGAAATGGCGCGCATCGGTTCTGCGGCGCACTGTCCGTTCATTACCGGTACCGCACCGGGCGTGATGCAGATGGAGTCCTGGCAGGAGCTGGCCAACCCGCGCGACCTGACCAAAATCTTCCAGAATACCGAATACGCCGCCTGGCGTTCGCTGCGTGAATCGGAAGATGCCCGCTATCTTGGCCTGGTGATGCCGCGCTTCCTGTCGCGCTTGCCGTACGGTATTCGCACCAACCCGGTCGACAGCTTTGACTTTGAAGAGCAGACCGACGGCGCGAACCACAACAGCTACTCGTGGGCGAACGCCGCGTACGCGATGGCCGCCAACATCAACCGCTCCTTCAAAGAGTACGGCTGGTGCACCTCGATTCGCGGCGTGGAGTCCGGCGGGGCGGTGGAAAACCTGCCGTGCCACACCTTCCCGAGCGATGACGGCGGTGTGGACATGAAGTGCCCGACCGAGATTGCCATCAGCGATCGTCGTGAAGCCGAGCTGGCGAAAAACGGCTTTATGCCGCTGGTTCACCGCAAAAACTCCGACTTTGCCGCCTTCATCGGCGCGCAGTCCCTGCAGAAACCGGCGGAGTACCACGACCCGGATGCGACCGCTAACGCGCGCCTGGCATCACGCCTGCCGTACCTGTTCGCCTGCTGCCGTTTTGCTCACTACCTGAAGTGCATCGTGCGCGACAAAATCGGCTCCTTCCGCGAACGCGAAGAGATGGAACGCTGGCTGAACGACTGGGTCATGAACTACGTCGACGGTGACCCGGCGAACTCCTCCCAGGAAACCAAGTCCCGTAAACCGCTGGCCGCTGCGGAAGTGCAGGTGCAGGAGATTGAGGACAACCCAGGCTACTACGCCGCGAAGTTCTTCCTGCGCCCGCACTACCAGCTGGAAGGTCTGACCGTTTCCCTGCGTCTGGTTTCTAAGCTGCCGTCGCTGAAGACGAAAGACGCGTAAGAGCAACGTGCGTTTTGTGAGTTTCGCCCGGCGGCGCCATGCTTGCACGGGCCTACGATGAAACGTGCAACTTATTGATACTGTTGCTCAATGTAGGCCGGGTAAGCACAGCGCCACCCGGCAAGAAAGACGGCTAAGTTGTTAATGCCGTCCTTAACAAGTTCCAGAATAACGCACGGTAATAATGACTTCACATTCATTCCGTTATTGCGGGGGAATGTAAGACTGTCAAATGACGCGGGTCATTTGATATGAGGCAGAGGTAAAATATGGACGGTTTTATTCAGCCCCATGCTTTCCTGTTTGCCATATAAGTGCTTTTTCGAAAGCAATATTGTTCATCCACGAAGAGTAGATATTATGGCTATTGATATGTTTCTGAAGGTCGAGGGTGTTACGGGCGAATCTAAAGATTCTAACCACACCGGCTGGACTGATATTACCTCCTTCTCCTGGGGCGCTTCCCAGCCAGGTAATATGAGCGTTGGCGGTGGCGGCGGTGCCGGTAAAGTTAACTTTAACGACCTGCACGTTAACGCGCTGATCGACAAATCCACCACCGCTATCCTGAAACACTGCGCCAGCGGTAAACACCTGACCAAAGTTGAGCTGTCCGTCTGTAAAGCGGGCGGCCAGCAGGTGGAATACTCCCGCATTACGCTGGAAGATGTGCTGGTGACCTCTGTTCAGTACACCGGTGCAGACAACGGCGATACCGTTGGTGTGACCTACGCATTCCAGGCTGCGAAAGTGAAACAGCAGTACTGGGAGCAGACCACGTCGGGTGGTAAAGGTGCTGAAAGCAGCGCTGGCTGGAACATCAAAGAGAACAAAGAAGCGTAATAATAGTGGGCCCGAAAGGGCTCACTTTATCCGGAGCTTCTTATCAAGGAGAAACAAGATGTCTCAAATGCGTCCTGCTTTTGGTGCCGCCTGGAACAGATTCAGAGAAGTGAACGTAAGCGTAGAACAGGTTGGCAAATTGTTGGGTGGAAAAGTTCAGCATAATATTGACGCCGGCATTTTTAAAAATGCCTGCCCAATTCGTATGAGCTACGTTTTAAATTACTGTGGCATTCCGATTCCTTCTAACAGTAAATATGCGACAGTGACCGGAAACGACAAAAAGCGCTATATGTTCCGCGTTAAAGATATGATTGCATTTCTACCCACGGTACTGGGCAATGCCGATATGTCTGTCTCTTCTCCCACTCCTGCGCAATTTGCAGGCAAACAGGGCATTATCATCTTCACCGGGCACGGCTGGAGCGACGCTACCGGGCATGTCACACTCTGGAATGGAAATATTTGCTCTGATGATTGCCATTTTCTGGGCTCACCGGGTAATGGTTCATTTATTCCGACCAACGCAACATTCTGGAGCCTGAAATGAAACGTTTGTTACTGCTGATCCTGGCTATAAATGCCCCTGCTGTTTATGCCCAAACCCTGCCTGATGTTAGCGCTTTTTCTCAGCAACAAATCTTTGAAAACTGGGTGCAAAATCGATGCATCAGTAAGATTGCGGACAGTAAAAGTCTTAAAGATGATGCAGAGGCCAGTGCGGCCGCATGGCTGGAAGCAAGCAATCTCCCTGCTGAGAATTTTGAGAAAGCTGACAAGGTGATTGTTTCTCTACTGAAAGAGAAAGTAGGCGGAACCGAACCGGGTCAATATCAGGTTTTAAAGTGCAGCTTAATCGCCAACAGCGACGCGATTCGTCCGCTCAAAACCGCAAAATAGAACCAATGGAATCGCCCCCAAACGCCGCCGTTCTCGCTCCGAGAGCGGCAGCGTTTGAGCGCTAATCATACCAGCAGGAATACGCCATGCGATTCACGATTATTTCTACGAAACCCGGTCATCAGCCGCCGCAAAGCAGCTGTGATTTTTACGCCCCGGGCGGCACCATTGGGCGCGGTACGGATAACAATCTGGTGTTGCCGGACAATGACCGCACCATCTCTCGTCTGCAGGCCATTGTTCACGTTGACGCTCAGGGCGAATGCCGCGTCACTAACCGTGGCAGCGTCACCCGCGTGGTATTAAATGACATTCCGCTGGAGCGGGGACGTCAGGTTGAGCTGCAGGATGGCGATATTCTCGGTATTGATGACTACCGTATCGAAGTGACCGAACTGATCCACGATACGCAGCCCGTAAGCCGCATGGCGGCCAGCCTGCACCAGCAGGCGCGTCCGACGGTCGCCCCTGCGCCTGCGCAGCAGCCGAAACCGGCGAGCGCCGCACCGCGTGGGAAAGCCGAACCGACCGCCGTGCCAACGGAGATCTGGGATAGCCTGATGCAGGAGTTCTCCATCTCCGACAGCATCTCCAGTAACCGCACAAAGCCGCAGTCTGCTGCATCGCACGATCCGTTCTCCCAGCCTGCGGCTCCGGAGCGCAACGCTGAAGATCCGCTGGCGATGTTCAACGACAGCGATCCGACGCTCGAGCGTAAGCATGTTGATCCGGATACGCTGTTCAGCGATGAAGCGTTGTTCAAAAAAGAGAGTATTTTTGACGACGTCACCCCGTCAACCCTGGTGCCGCCGGGCGAGACGAGCCCCGTTAAGCCAGAAGAAGAGGCAACGGATGAGCTCGATCCGCTGGCCCTGTTTGGCGGTAAAGCCAGCGCGCCAGCCGCGCGCAATGACGACCCGCTCGGGCTGATGGGCGGTGCGCCGTTAACCCATCCGGATGACATTATCAGCGAGAAGCCTGCCCCCGTGCCGGAACCTGAGCAGGAAGAGGACGTCCTGGCCGATTCCCCGCTGTTCGCCCCTGAGCCGCAGGAAGAACCGCGTGCTGAAGAAGAACCCGCGCGACCGGATTACGCAGGCTTCACCATGCCTACGCCGCAGGCCGTTGCGCGCAGCAGCGCGCAGGCCCCGAAAGGCCGCCTGCGCATCGACCCGGTCAATAACGCCGCCTCGCCAGCCGCCACGGCAAACAGCGGTGAGAAGGGGGAAGTGCTGCAGGGCGAGCTGCTGGAGGCGCTGCTGGAAGGGATGGGGCTCAGTGAAATGCAGCCCGTTCCGCAGTTTGACCGTGAAAATATGCGTCAGCTGGGGCAGATCCTCGGTATGTTCTCTCAGGGGACCGTGGCGCTGCTCTCCTCGCGCTCTATCCTCAAGCGCGGCGTAAAAGCCGACATGACCATGGTGCTGGACGATGCCAACAACCCGTTCAAGCTGTTGCCGACCGGCAAAACCGTATTAATCCAAATGTTCGGCACCCCGATGCCGGGCTTTATGCCACCAACCAAATCCGTGCGCGATGCGCTGATCGACCTGCAGGCGCACCAGCTGGGTATGATCTCCGGCATCCGCGCCATCATTGCCGCGATGCTGCAGTCCTTTAACCCGGAGCAGCTGGAAGAGCAGGCGAAGCAGAACGGTATGACCTCGCGTCTTGCGCTGCCGGGCAGCCGCAAAGCCGCCCTGTGGGACTACTTTGTTCGCAGCTATGGCGAGACGGCGGGCGAGATTGAGGACGACTTCCACACCCTGTTCGGCGAGGCCTTCCTTCATGCCTATGACATGGAGGTCAATCAGTACAAAGACTCACAGAGCGGATCGGAAGACAAATGAATATCGCAACGGCTTCTCTCTCCCGCCAGGGGACGCGCGCCAGCAACCAGGATCAGACGGGAGAAACCATAGGGGAACGTTCAGCCTGCTTTGTCGTCTGCGACGGCATCGCGGGGCTGCCGGGCGGCGAGGTGGCCGCAGCGCTGGCCCGCAATAGCATTATCTCCCG
This sequence comes from Enterobacter quasiroggenkampii, assembly GCF_043972695.1. Lineage (NCBI taxonomy): Bacteria > Pseudomonadati > Pseudomonadota > Gammaproteobacteria > Enterobacterales > Enterobacteriaceae > Enterobacter > Enterobacter quasiroggenkampii. The sequence goes on along the minus strand of NZ_CP143745.1, from coordinate 3,361,329 downwards.
CTTCGATGGCGACAAACATCTTAATGCGCAGCACATCCGCGACTACGTGCAGACGGCGAATCGCACCATTCTCAGCGAACAGCAGGCCGTTCAGGACTATCGCCGGATGGGCACGACGCTGGTCAGCCTGTTCATTGACCGTGATTACGGGCTCGCCTACTGGGCGCATGCCGGAGACAGCCGCCTGTACCTGTTCCGCCGCGGATGGCTGTGGCATGTGACCACTGACCACAGCCTGGTGCAGCAGATGAAAGATGCCGGGCACCAGACCGACAACCTGAACAGTAATCTGCTCTATCTGGCGCTCGGGATTGAAAACGGCGGGCCGGAAGCGAGCTACAGCGACGTGGTACAGGTTGAAGACGGCGATGCATTCTTACTCTGCACCGACGGATTCTGGCACGGCGTCAGCGAAGAGCAAATGAAGCAGTCGCTGCACATGGTGAATACGCCGCAGGAGTGGCTGACCTTAATGAACCAAATCATTCAAAAGAATGGCGAGCAGGAGGGGAATGCTCAGGATAACTATACTGCCCTGGCGGTATGGATGGGCAACCCTCAGGACACCACTTTGCTGCACACCCTCTCTGACGCAGCACAATTTCTTCCCTGCGGAACTGATTAGACACACAAGGAACGATATGAAACTTTGGCTATCGGGTTTGGCACTTCTGGCGGCGACCTCCACCGCGCAGGCTGAAAATTTCCGCATCGTGCAGTCTCCTGCGCAGAAGCTGGATATCTGGATCGACAACATCAAAGACAACACGCCGCAGAGCTGGTGTAAGCCTGAGGTGGCGCTGCGTATTGTGGCGAACGGCAAGAAAGACGTCTCCGTGCTGGAGAACTTTGTGCCGCGTCTTGGCTCACTGCTGGAACACCAGTGCAGCAAAGTGAATAAACTCAGCTGGACGCTCAACGATCCGGCGGGTACCACGCTGGCGCAGGGCACGGCTGGCAAAGCGCAGGACTGGGCGCTGGTGGTGAAACAGGAGCAGGCCGCGTCTGCCGCGACCGTCACCGCCACCCCAGCCAGCGGCGCGTTACTGCCGCCCGATCAGAACGTGGCTTCCCGCACCGTTGCCGCCGACCGTACGCCGTGGCAGGAGTTTACGCTTCAGGACGGCTGCCACCTGCGCACCTTCTGGGAAGGGGGCGCTTCTGCACCGGCGCTCTTTATTCCCGATTCTGACACCACCCGCTGCGGGAACGGCAGCTGGCTGAGCGGACACACCGTTGTGTCGCAGTCCCGCAACGGCGGGCAGAAAGAGATGGCGGTAACATACATTCATGGCTTCCCGGTCACCGGGCTGAATCAAAGCGCCGACCCGGAAAACGCGCTGATCACCTCCGTCAACAAAGAGCGCATGGTATTCAGCACTCCAAACAGCGACCAGAGCTGGATGATCCTGCCTTACGACAACGCCCTGAACAGCTGGAAGAGCAACGGCACGGTCGCGGTGGAGATTTCCCGTGAAACCGCCAGCGATGATGCAAAACTGCAGGCGCGTATCGCGGCGGTGAAAAAAACCTGGAGCGCCTGGGTGGCACCCGGCACCCCGCTGAATATCGTTCTGATTGACACCCTGCGTCCTCAGCTGCGCGATCCGGCCGTCGGCGCATGGCGCGCGGCAAATTAAGGAATGGCAATGAATACGCTCTATCAACACCTGGCGGGTGAGTCGCTTAACGACGCGCTCGCGCGTCTGGAAGCAGAAATCAAAGCCCGTCCGGCAGATGCCGACCTCCGCGCCGCGTTCGTGCAGTTTTTAACCCTGAGCGGCAACTGGGCGCGTGCCCTGACCCAGCTGAAAAGCTGGCTGGCGTTGAAGCCGCAGGCGAAGCCCACCGTCACGCTGCTGGAGCAGTCCATTCAGGGCGAGCTGCAACGCGCGCAGGTGATGGCGGGACAGGCGCGTCCGGCGATGCCTGAAACCCAGTGGCCGTGGCTGACCACCCTTGCCGCGGCGCTGAGCGAGGAGCGCGAGCGCGCGCAGGCGCTGCGTCTGGAAGCCCTTGAACAGGCGCAGGCAAACCCTGGTAGTGTCACCCTTGAAAACGAGGAGACGCAGGCCTTTGAGTGGCTGATGGACGGCGATGCCCGTCTCGGCCCGGTATGCGAAACCATCGTCAACGGCCGCTATTTCTGGCTGCCGTTTAACGCTATCGCGGAGATCCGTTTCCAGGCGCCTGCCAGCGTCACCGATCTGGTCTGGCGTCACGCGCTGGTGCGCCTGACCGACGGAACGGAACAGGTGTGTCAGATCCCGGCGCGTTACCCGTTTGCAGCCGATGCCTCTGATGCGGTCAAACTGGGCCGCACCACCGACTGGCACCCGCTCGATACTGACGGCACGCTGTATGAAGGCCAGGGCCAGAAGGCCTGGCTGAGCGAGCAAAGCGAAAGCCCGCTGCTGTCCTTGAGCCTCGTGACGTTCGCGACGGATGGAGCCGATGAGTAATCCCGCTGGCGAAGGCGATCTGCTGCGCAGCGGCTGGCAAGCCCGCAGCAAGCAGGAAAAGGTGGGGGCGCGCGACAAAATGCAGCCTTCGCTGCTCGATCGCCTCACTGATAACGACCCGGAAAAAAAACGCGAGTCGGCCAACAGCAATCTGATCACCCACGCCGCCCTGCGTCGCAATGTGCTGCGGGATCTGCAGTGGCTGTTTAATACCATCAACCACGATGCCTCTGGTGATTTGAGCGCGTTACCGCACGTGAGCCGCTCGGTGGTTAACTTCGGCGTCGCGCCGCTGGCCGGGAAAAGAATGTCGGACATCGAATGGCACGACATTCAGCGCAAGCTCACCGAGGCCATCATCAATTTTGAACCACGCATTTTGCCTCAGGGGCTGCAGGTCCGCTGCGTGTCGGATACCTCCTCGCTGGATCTGCACAACGTGCTCTCCATCGAGATAAAAGGGCGTTTATGGTGTGTGCCGTACCCGCTGGAGTTTCTGTTTCGTACCGATGTCGATCTGGAAAACGGCCATTTTGAACTGAAAGATGCGGGGTAATCATGGAAAGTAAACTGCTCGAATACTACAACCGTGAGCTGGCCTACCTGCGCGAAATGGGAGCCGAGTTTGCCGAACGCTATCCAAAAGTCGCCGGACGGCTGGGCATGCGCGGCATCGACGTGGCGGACCCGTATACTGAACGCCTGATGGAAGGGTTCGCCTTCCTGACCTCCCGCGTGCAGATGAAAATGGACGCGGAGTTTCCGCGCTTCTCCCAGCGTCTGCTGGAGATGATTGCGCCGAACTATCTTGCGCCCACGCCGTCGATGGCGATTGCGGAGATTCAGCCCGACAGCAGCCGGGGCGACCTGAGCAAGGGCTTCATTGTGCCGCGCGGTACCATGATGGACAGCCTGGCGCTGAAAAAAACCGGCGTGACCTGCAGCTATACCACGGCGCACGAAGTCAACCTGCTGCCGCTGAAAATCGACAAGGTCGAGTTGGGCGGTGTCCCCGCCGATTTGCCGCTCGCACAGCTGGGTCTGAGCCAGCGGGGGATCGGCAGCGCCCTGCGGATCCGCATCGCCTGCGACGGCCCGCAAAATCTCGGGCACCTGGATTTCGACCGTCTGGAATTTTTCCTCGCCGGTCCGGATATCGAGGCGCTGAAGCTGCTGGAGCTGGTGATGGAGCACCACGCCGGGATCGTCTGTCAGACGGTCAGCCCGCAGCCGCAGCGACAGCTGCTGGCGTCGGACGCGCTGCGTCAGGAGGGCTTTGAGCCTGACCAGGCGCTGCTTCCGGACGATCTGCGTAACTTCGACGGCTATCGCCTGCTGCAGGAGTATTTCGCGTTTCCGGCCCGTTTCCGCTTCATTAGCCTCAGCGGCCTGAGCACGCTGATCCAGCGCTGTGAAGGTGAAAAAGCCTTCGACATCTTCATCCTGCTGGATAAGTCGGATGAACAACTGGAGCGCGTGGTCGATGCCAGCCACCTGGCGCTGCACTGCACCCCGGTCATCAACCTGTTCCCAAAGGTCGCGGCGCGTCAGAAGCTGAATGAAGGCCAACATGAATACCATCTGGTGGTCGATAACATCCGTCCGCTGGATTATGAGATTTACGCGGTCAAAAAAATCTATGGCAGCGCGGATGGTCAGCGCGATGACCAGACGTTTCGCCCGTTCTGGAGTACCTGGAGCGGTGATGCGGGCAACTACGGAGCCTATTTTTCCCTGCGCCGTGAACAGCGCGTGCTGTCCGAGCATGCCCTGCGCTACGGCACCCGTACCGGCTATATCGGCTCGGAGGTCTTTGTCTCGCTGGTGGATGAACAGCACGCCCCCTGGCAGGAAAACCTGCGCTATATCTCTGCCGAGGTGCTCTGCACCAGCCGCGACCTGCCGCTGATGCTGCAGCAGGAGCTCGGGCAGTTCATTATGGCGGACTCCATGCCGGTGAAATCCCTCACGCTGCGTAAAGGGCCGACGCCACCGCGTCCGGCGCTGGCGGAAGGGTTCAGCACCTGGCGGCTTATCAGCCAGCTGCAGATGAACTACCTCAGCCTGATGGACAGTGACAATGAGGAGGGGGCTGCCGCGCTGCGCCAGCTGTTAGGACTGTACGCTAACCTGGCCGAAACGCCCGTGGCGCGTCAGGTGGAAGCCGTTCGTCACTGCGTGCTGGAGCCGGTTCACCGCCGCGTGCCTGAACCCGGCCCGGTGGTGTTCGCCCGCGGGATCGGCATTACCCTGACGGTGGATGAGCGAGCCTTTTCGGGGGCCAGTCCGTGGCTCTTCGGCAGCGTGATGGAGCGTCTTTTTGCCCGCCTGGTCTCCATCAACAGCTTTACGGAGTTCTCCCTTAAAAGTCAGCAGCGCGGCGAGATTGGCTACTGGGCGCCGCGCATGGGTAAAAGGGCGCTGATATGAGTGACGCCGCCACTGCACCGCTGCGCGTGCATCGCCTGACGAAGCTGCCGGATGCGTTCTGGCACGGCGTCCGTGAGACGCCCTGGCGCTACGATCTGTTTCAGCTGTTAAGGCGCATTGATGCCCAGGGCGGCGAGCGCTACCCGCTGGGCCGCGCGCCGCTGCCAAAATTTGAACCGCTGCGCATCGGCCAGCAGCCGTCGATGAGTTTTGCCCCGTCGACGCTGGCCAGGGTGCGTCAGCGGGAAGAGAGCGGGCTGCATGAGGTGTCTATCCTCAGCTTCGGCCTGTTTGGCCCGAACGGTCCGCTGCCGGTCCACATGACCGAGTACGCCCGCGAGCGTATTTATCATCATCAGGACACCAGCCTGAGCGCGTTTGCCGATCTGTTCCACCATCGTCTGGCGCTGCTGTTTTACCGCGCCTGGGCGGATGCGCAGCCGACCGTCTCGCTGGACCGCGCCGATAACAAGCGCTTTGAGGGCTATCTGGCGTCGCTGATTGGTATGGGCCAGCCGGGTCAGATGGACAACGGCAGCCTGAGCTCACACGCGCGCTTTACCCACGCCGGGCACCTGACCCGTCACGGGCGGGATCCGGAGGGGCTGGAGAAGATCCTGCGCAGCTATTTTAAGGCGCCGGTCAAACTGGTCAGCAACGTGCCGCAGTGGATGCCGCTCTCCACGCGCGAGCAGGCGCAACTGGGAGCAGGACGCCGCATGCCGCGCATGGGTGAATCCGCCTTTCTCGGCGTCGCCGTCCGCGACGTGCAGCATAAGTTTCGCATCGAGATTGGCCCGCTGAGCGCGGAGGAGTACAACCGCTTTCTGCCGGGTGAAGCGTGGGTCACCGAGCTGCGCGACTGGGTGCGTCAGTACGCTGGAGTGGAGTTTGAGTGGGAAACGCGGGTGATCCTGCGGGCAGACGCGGTGCAGGGCGCCACGCTCGGCAGTCATGCGCGATTAGGCTATAACACCTGGCTGGGCCTTCAGCCGCAGCCTGTCCCGCGCGGCGATCTGGTGTATCGCGCAGAGCGGTAATCCTTCCGTATACCGAATCATTGTTAATGGAAACTAACATGTCAGAAATTAGCCGTGCCGTGCTTTTCGGCAAACTGGATACGCTGTTATTTACCTCTCTGGAAAGCGCCACTGCGTTCTGCAAGCTGCGCGGCAACCCCTATGTTGAGCTGGTGCACTGGCTGCATCAGCTGATGCAGCAGCAGGATGGCGATCTGCAGCAGGTCATCCGCCACTTTGCCCTTGATGAACAGCAGCTGACGCGCGATATCGTTGCCGCGCTGGATGTGCTCCCGCGCGGGGCGAGTTCCGTTTCCGATCTCTCCGAGCATATCGACAGCGCCGTGGAGCGCGCCTGGGTCTTCGGCTCGCTGAAGTTTGGCGTCAGCCGCATTCGCGGCGGCCATTTGCTGATCGGCATGCTGAAAACCTGGAATCTGGCCAACGTGCTGAAAAGCATTTCGTCGCAGTTTACCCGCCTTAACGTCGAGGTGCTGATTGAGCAGTTCGACGCTATTTGCGCCAACAGTAAAGAGACGCAGCAGGCCGCTGCCGCCGTCGATGCACCGGCGGGTGCGGTACCGGCTGCGCAGGGGACGCTGGCCCAGTACGGTCAGGACCTGACCGCCCGTGCCCGCGACGGGAAGATTGACCCGGTTGTCGGGCGCGACGAGGAGATCCGCCAGATGGTCGATATCCTGATGCGCCGTCGTCAGAACAACCCGCTGCTGACCGGGGAAGCCGGGGTCGGCAAAACGGCGGTGGTGGAAGGTCTGGCGCTGCGTATCGCCGACGGCGACGTGCCGGAGCCGCTGCAGAACATTCAGCTGTGGCTGCTGGATATCGGCATGCTGCAGGCCGGTGCAGGCATGAAAGGCGAGTTTGAAGCCCGTCTGCAGGCGCTCATTAATGAAGTCCAGTCCAGCGCCACGCCGATCATTCTGTTTATCGATGAGATCCACACCCTGATTGGCGCAGGCGGCCAGCAGGGGACCGGCGATGCGGCGAACCTGCTGAAGCCAGCTCTGGCGCGCGGCCAGCTGCGCACCATCGGGGCCACCACTTGGGCAGAATACAAAAAGTACATTGAGAAAGATCCGGCGCTGACCCGTCGTTTCCAGACGGTGCAGGTACACGAGCCGGACGAAGCGAAAGCCATTCTGATGCTGCGCAGCACCGTGTCGCCGTTGGAGACGCATCACCAGGTGTTGCTGCTCGACGAAGCGGTCAGCGCGGCGGTAAAGCTGTCGCATCGCTACATTCCGGCGCGTCAGTTGCCGGACAAAGCCGTTGCGCTGCTCGATACCGCCTGCGCCCGCGTCGCGGTCAGCCAGAGCGCACCGCCTGCGCAGCTGGAAGACTGCCTGCGCCATCTTGCCGCGCTGGACGTGGAAATTGAGATTGCCGAACGCGAAGCGCGCGTGGGGGCCGGTGATGCCGATCGCGTCACGGCATTACGCGCCGAACGCGACGCGTATGAGACAAAACGCGCAGCCCTGTCCGGGCGCTGGGAAGAAGAACGCAGCCTGGTGCAGGAGATTATCCGCCTGCGCGCCGCGCTGTTCGCGGCGGGCGAGGAAGATACCGCTGAGCTGCGCGGCCAGCTGGCGGAACAGCAGCTGGCGCTGAACGCCTTACAGGGTGACGAGCCGCTGCTGTTTGCCGCGGTGGATGAAAACGTGGTTGCCGCGGTGGTCTCTGACTGGACCGGGATCCCGCTGGGCCGGATGGTGAAAAACGAGATCGACGCGGTTCTGAACCTTGCCGACACGCTGAACCAGCGCGTTATCGGCCAGCGTCACGGTCTGGATCTGATTGCCCGCCGCGTGAAAACCTCGCGGGCGAAGCTGGACGACCCGAACAAGCCGGTGGGCGTCTTTATGCTGTGCGGCCCGTCCGGCGTTGGTAAAACCGAAACCGCGCTGGCGCTCGCCGAATCTCTGTACGGCGGCGAGCAGAACGTCATCACCATCAACATGAGCGAGTTCCAGGAAGCGCACACCGTCTCCACCTTAAAAGGTGCGCCTCCAGGGTACGTAGGGTATGGTGAAGGCGGGGTATTAACCGAGGCCGTCCGCCGCCGTCCATACAGCGTCGTGCTGCTGGACGAAATTGAGAAAGCGCACCCGGACGTCCACGAGATCTTCTTCCAGGTCTTTGATAAAGGCTGGATGGAGGACGGCGAGGGGCGCCACATTGATTTCCGCAACACCATTATTATTCTGACGTCTAACGTCGGCACCGAGCTGATTAGCGCTATGTGCGCCGATCCGGAGTTGGTGCCGGAGCCGGACGCGTTAAGCGGTGCCCTGCGTCAGCCGCTGCTGGAGGTCTTCCCACCGGCGCTGCTGGGCCGTCTGCTGGTGGTGCCGTATTACCCGCTCAGCGACGAGATGCTGGGGCAGATTGTTCGCCTGCAGCTCAGGCGCATTCAGCGTCGTCTGGAAGAGAATCACAGCATTATTTCTGAGTTTGACGACAGCGTGGTGGAGCAAATTGTTCAGCGCTGTACCGAGGTGGAGTCGGGTGGACGCATGGTGGATGCTATTCTGACTAACACCCTGCTGCCCCAGATGAGCCAGATCTTACTTACCGCCAGCCGCAGCGACGAACAGTACCGACGTCTGCATGTCACCTGCGAGCAGGGCGAGTTTCACTGTCAGTTTGCCGCGTAATAATCATCAAGAGAACTGTAAAAGATGACGGATAATGATAACAATCGGACTGTCCCAAACGCGCTCCCGGTCGGGTACCGCTTCAACGAGTTTGAAATCAAAGAGGTGATCGGCGGCGGCGGTTTTGGCATTGTCTATCGCGCGTGGGATCACCAGCTCGAACGCACTATCGCTATCAAAGAATTTATGCCTTCCTCGCTCGCCGTACGCGGCGACGACATGACCCTGGTGCTGCGCAGCGAGCGCTTTGGCAAAGCGTTCTCCGCGGGCCTGAACAGCTTCATTCAGGAAGCGCGTCTGCTGGCGCGCTTTAACCACCCGAACCTGCTGCACGTCCTGCGCTTCTGGGTGCAAAACGACACGGCCTACATGGGGACGCTGTTTTACAGCGGCACCACGCTGTCACGCCTGCGTGAAGAAAAGCCGGAGCTGATCAACGAAGCCTGGATCCGCCGCACGCTGCCGATGCTCTTCGGTGCGATCAAGACCATCCACGACGAAGGCTACCTGCACCGCGACATCTCTCTGGATAACATCCAGATCCAGGATAACGGCCTGCCGGTGCTGCTCGATTTCGGCTCCGCGCGCCGCACCATCGGTAACCTCTCCGACGAAACGGAAACCATGCTGCGCCCGGGTTTTGCGCCGATTGAGCAGTACACCGACGACAACGAAAGCGAGCAGGGCCCGTGGACGGATATTTACGCCCTCGGCGCCGTGCTGCGTACCCTGATTGTGGGTTCTCCGCCGCCGGTCAGCGTGGTGCGCTCTATTCAGGATACCTGCAAACCGCTGGTAGAAATCATGCCGCAGGGCTATTCCATCCCGCTGCTGCAGGCCATTGACCGCGCGCTGGCGCTGCACATGGAGGATCGTCCGCAGTCCATCGACGAGTTCGCCGCGCTGATTGAGATGCCGGTCGCCGGGATCAACGACGTGCTGACGGCGAAAAAGCCCGGCACGATGCTGGTTCCGGTTGAAGACGAGAAACCGGCTTCGCTGCTCGACTGGCGCCGCTACAAGATCCCGGGCATGGTTGCCGCGGGCGTGCTGGTGGGTATTGTCGCCGGGGCGATGATTTTCAGCGGCGGTAACGATGCGCCAGAGCAGGCTGCGCAGGCACCGGCAGAGACGCGTCCAACCGAAACTGCCGCGAACGCCCCAGACGTGAAGCCAGAAACGGCGAAGGTGAGCGAACCGGCGACAGCACAGCAGACCCCACCGCCTGCCGCGAGCCCTGTTGCGTTGGTCTATATCCGCATCCTCGACGGCGAAACGCTGAAAGTAAACGGCGAGCCAAAAGCGCTGCGCCCGGGAACCAACGGCTATGCATCGCTCAAGCTGCCGGCCGGTGAGGCGAAGATTGAACTGCAGGGCAACGGAAGAACGCGTGGCCAGACGCTGGATATTGCCAAGCCGGGCACCTGGCTGGTGAATCCGTAGGAATATAAACAGGAGATACTATGGAAGTGTACAATCTTCGAAGCCAGAGGCTTCACATCCAAAGGAATGTGAGAAGGTTGTCTCTCCTGTTTATGCGTTTTGAATTTAACCCTAATCTGGAGAGTTGAGTTGAAGCCAACATGTGCCTCCCCATTTTTGTAAATAATAATATCGGGCGTACACAAAACAACCTCGCTCATTTAAATAGCAATCTATGGTATTTCTGGGGAAGCATGGATCTTCTCGCAATGTTACTTTATTGCGTGAATTCAGTTCGCCACGACAGAATTCCATTCATTTCTGATGCAAAAGCGTTTGGTGATTCGTTGCATTATTATGCAGGTGATGGTTTCAGCATTTTGGTCATGCTTTTTTTTGTGCTTGACTTACTTTTATTACTCTCTTTGTTTACTTCGGCCTGGTTATTCTTCAAGCGAAAGATTGGAGCGGTTAAATTTGCCCTTGCTCAGGAATTATTTCGCTTGATTTCATTCAGATGTTCGGTCTCATTGTTCCCTCTTTTATTAAGTATGTTTGATATTTCAAACATCTGGTTGAATGTGGGTTTATTTGTCACATCAGAGTCACTGAAAATCTACTCTCTTGTTTTTTGGATGATCAAGAGGGAAAAGCCCCTTTCTTGAATGACGCTTTATCACAGATGCGAACCCCTTTTCTGCATCGCATAAGCTAGATGGAATAAAGATTATGCTCAACCGAATTACCGTTCAGCTCCCGGTGGAGGGGCTTCTGTTCTGGAAACTGACGGGCCGCGAGGCGATGTCCGAATCGTTCGCGCTGACGCTGACCGTGCTCGGCACGGACGCACGCATTGACCGCAGTAAGCTGCTGGGCCAGCCGGTCACGGTGGCTATCCCGACGCAGAATCTGCTGACGTCCCGCTATATTAACGGCAAGATTACCCGCGTGGCGGTCAGCGCCGTTGAGCTGACGGGCACCCGTTATGCGGTGTACCAGCTGACGGTGGAGCCGGACCTGTGGCCGATGAAGCGCGACCGTAACCTGCGTATCTTCCAGGGCCAGACGGTGCCGCAGATTGTGAAAACCCTGCTGGGTGAGCATCAGGTCAACGTTGAGGACAAACTCACCGGCAGCTACCGGGTGTGGGACTACTGCGTGCAGTATCAGGAGTCGAGCCTGGACTTTATTAGCCGCCTGATGGAGCTGGAGGGGATTGCGTATCACTTCCGCCATGAGGCGGACAAGCACACCCTGGTGCTCACCGACGCCGCCACGCAGTACCAGCCGTTCAGCGGCTATGAGGTCATTCCTTACCACCAGACGCCGTCAGGCGGCAGTACGGATGAAGAGGGCATCAGCCAGTGGGCGCTGGAGGACAGTGTGACGCCGGGGATTTACAGCCTCGACGACTATGACTTCCGCAAGCCGAACGCGTGGCTGTTCCAGGCCCAGCAGAACCCGGCATCGCCGAAGCCGGGCAGCATCGACGTGTACGACTGGCCGGGTCGCTTTGTGGACAAAGGGCACGGGGAGTTCTATGCCCGCATCCGTCAGGAACGCTGGCAGGTGGAGCATCAGCAGATTCAGGCCACCGCGACGGCGGCGGGGATTGCGCCCGGGCACACCTTCACCTTAACCAACGCGCCGTTCTTCAGCGACAACGGCGAGTATCTGGTGACTGCTGCGGGTTACCACCTCGAAGAGAACCGCTATGCCAGCGGCGAGGGGGAGACCATTCACCGCACCGATTTTACGGTCATCCCGTCGGCGGTGGTGTACCGTCCGGCGCAGTCCACGGCGTGGCCGCGCACCTACGGCCCGCAGACGGCGAAAGTGGTGGGGCCGAAGGGCGAGAGTATCTGGACGGACAAATACGGCCGGGTGAAGGTGAAGTTCCACTGGGACCGTCTGGCGAAGGGCGATGACACCAGCTCCTGCTGGGTGCGCGTGTCGAGCGCGTGGGCGGGCCAGGGCTACGGCGGGGTGCAGATCCCGCGCGTCGGCGATGAGGTGGTGGTGGACTTTATCAACGGCGACCCGGACCGTCCGATCATTACCGGTCGGGTGTACAACGACGCGAGCATGCCGCCGTGGGCGCTGCCGGCTGCGGCGACGCAGATGGGCTTTATGAGCCGCACGAAAGACGGTTCCGTGGACAATGCCAATGCCCTGCGGTTTGAGGATAAAGCGGGCGCAGAACAGGTATGGATCCAGGCCGAGCGCAATCTGGATATTAACGTCAAAAACGACGAAACACATTCTACTGAAAAAAATCGAACCCAGTTCGTTGGCGAAGATGAAACCTTACGGGTAGCGAAAAATCAGAAATCAGGGATTAAAGGCGATGTGGTATGCCTGACGGGGAACAGTCGAAACGATAAAGTCGTTAATAATTTTATACTTTCCGCAGGAAATACGCTGAGACTGGAATGTGGTGAAAGCGCCATCGAGCTATCAAAAGACGGCAGCGTCCATATCATTGGTAATAACTTTAACTTTACTGCGAAACAGAACGCGCAAATTAATACGCTTTCCGGCGAATTACATTTGAACCCTGATGATGGACAAAATGTCATCGATCCGCCTGGCGCATCCCTTCAGGGTGAAATCCAGCAGGAAGTGGATAGTTTTTTTGTTATTAATGGCAATAAATAAGAGTAACCCGAATGGCTGAATATATTCTTCAGGAAGCATCCCTTGCCTTACCCGATGTATTTAAAGACAGAACCATGAATTTATTTACCCTGAGTGATAACGGAGCCAGCGAGTTTACTTTTGTTGTTTCTCGTGCGAGTGCTAAAAACGAAGATAAAGTCCATGATGCGGCAACACGGCTGGTACGTGAACTGGAAATTACGGTGCCCGACTTTCGTCTCGAATCCTCGCAGATGACCTCTGTTGATGGTCTCCCGGCGGTTGAGCTTTTTTATCAATTCAAAAATGATAATGCGATCATTTTCCAGAGACAGACCGTTATTTTGCTCGGTGACAATCCTGGCGGCCAAAAGATGGTGTGTTATATCGGTACTTGCCCGGGCGAGTTTAGCGATTATTATCATAATCAATATCAGGAAATTATCCGCAGTATTAAGTTCCACAAACCCGCTCAGACTGAAACCCAAGAAATGCTCGCTGCCGACAGCCAGGGGCCATTTTTTGCGCTTGATAGTGAGAGTAAGGTACTCAGTGTCTTTGAAAACATTCAGGAACTGTATGGACACCTTTCGCTTCAGCGGGCGAAAGAGGGGCAGTATTTGCTTTTTGAAAAGCGTGGCAAACCACTCAGTATTGCACCCGTTCCGGGGAGCCAACCCCTTCGTTACGCGCTGTGGACGACTTTCGCAGACAAATCACATCACCTACTTTCACAGCTTTCCGTATGCCGCCAGGTGTCTGGTTCTGACCCGCTTGATACAGCCGACCGGATCCGTAAGTATCTGATGGCACAGCGAGCCGAATAGCCATGTCCGAATGTCAGGCTGCTCGCGTAGATGATGAGATTGCACATACAGCCTCAAAAGGCTGGATGATTGCAGGATTGGTGGGCGGGGCCATTCTGGGCGCAGCTGCCGTTGTCGTCACCGGAGGGACCGCGCTGGTTGCTGTTTCTGCCGTTGCGGCTGGGGCATGCGCTGCGGGTGGGTTGGGTGAGCTCCTCGGCAGTATGTCATGGGCTCCACGCCATACTACCGGTACGCTAAAAGAAGGTTCACCCAATGTTTTTATCAACAGCCGAAAGGCGATCCGCGCTCACCTGTCAGCCGGAGAGTGTGATGAGCACAGCGGTAGCCTGCAACGGGTTGCGGAAGGTTCGATAAAAGTTTACATCAACAACTTTCCCGCCTCTCGCACAGGCGATAAATTGACATGCAGCGCTGAGATTAGTCAGGGATCGCGTAATGTTATTATCGGTGGAAGCAAAGTTCAGACCGATGAAATAAGTCCTGAAATCCCGGAATGGGTGAACTGGACGATGCTCGCCGTTGGTGCCGGAGCCATGGCGGTGCTGGCCAGTCCGGCAATCGCACTTCTGAGTACCCTCGGTGCGATGGGCGGTGGGACTATTGGTGGCTACGCGGGTGGAATGCTGTGTGGCGAAGGTAGCGACGGTCAGAAATGGGGGATGCTGATCGGCTCCGTTATCGGCGGCGGGGCTGGCATTAAAGGCGGGGCACGGTTTGATGCGTGGCGGGCTGGTAAATCAATGCCGCGCGTTAGTGCGGAACCTGTTACAGCTTCAGCTTCGCCAAGGATGAGCTTAAGCGAAGCCGTGGGGAAACAACGAGCCGAAAAATGGATTACTCGTGGCAGAGAATTGGCGGATAATCGAGATCCTGCTCTGTCTGCTTTACTCAGTGATGAGCAAGTAGGTGCATTGTATGGTTATACTACCGATCCAGGCTACCAAATGGTAAACCCAGCGTTACGAGGTATGAAACCAATGACTAAAGAAATGGAAGCATTTACTCAACATATAAATGATGGCTTAGACCAGCTTCCTACTTTTAGTGGCGAGACATACCGCGGGATGAACAGCCTACCTTCGCACATATTGGAAGGATATACTCCGGGAAAAACAGTTATCGATCCCGCCTTTCTTAGTACTGATGTTAATCGAGGCTTCAGCGGTCCTATCCAAATGCGTATTGAAGGTTTTTCCGGTAGGAAAATTGACTTCCTTTCAGAGTTCAATGCAACAGAGACTGAAGTGCTGTTTAAGCCGAATACATCGTTTGAGGTTATCAGCAGGTCAGATGAACTTGGGATAACGAATATAGAATTAAAGGAAATACCATGATCGACCTTCATTCCGAAGACTCAGTAATCAATCATTATGCTGATCGCTATCATACATACATGCCAGTTAATGTCCGTAAGGCAATAAGGAGCAACAGTATTGATAATTTGAGTTCTTCACAAGCCTGGGATGCAACTTTACCTTTAATTACGACTGAAGATGTTTCACGTGATAAAGCGCTTGGGGCGTTTGTGGGATTGGCTGTTGGGGACGCCGTCGGCACCACTCTTGAGTTTAAGAAAAGAGACAGTGAACATGTAGCAGATATGATTGGTGGCGGGCCTTTTCAATTAAAACCTGGTGAATGGACAGATGATACGTCCATGGCATTATGTCTGGCAGAGACTTATCTTTCAGAAAACAGAATGCACACCGATGTGCTTAGAAAATATCTCCTGAAATGGTATCTTGACGGAGATAATAGCAGTAATGGTCGGTGCTTCGATATCGGGAATACGACGCGGTTCGCGCTTGAACAGTATATGCGTGTCGGACCTTCCTGGTATGGTAATACAGAGAAACACACTGCTGGTAATGCTGGGGTTATTCGTCAAGCACCGGTGTCTATCTTTCGTCGAAAATCGCTGCGTGCGATTTACTTCGAATCACAGGCTCAGAGTCGAGCAACGCATGGCGCGGTAGAATCAATTAACGCATGCCAATTTCTCGGATTGGTATTGCACTATTTAATCAACGGTTATCAAAAAGAAGAAGCTTTTTCGCCTCATGTTTTCCCACTGTGCGCGCGTGTAATGATCATAAACGCGGGTGAGTATAAGCAAAAAACTCGCGACCAGATTCGTTCAAGTGGTTACGTTATTGATACGCTTGAGGCCGCGATGTGGTCGGTATGGAATACGAATAATTTCCGTGATGCCATTTTACTGGCAGCTAACCTTGCCGATGATGCTGACAGCGTTGCAGCGACGGCGGGACAAATCGCGGGGGCATTATATGGTTATTCCGGTATTCCGCAGGAGTGGAAAAACAAACTCGTACAGCACGAACGTATCGCCAAAATGGCAGGTGAACTGTTCGATAGAGCTCCAGAGGATAATTTCTTATAATTATATTAGTCATATGGCACGGGTATTGTACCGTGCCTCTTTCTTTGTCTGTCCCTAATGGTTTGTTAGTTAAAAGCGTCCCGGCGTCTCAAAAATTGGACAATACAGATTCTTCGAGAAGAGAAGATGTGGTGACCATGGTTTGTGGATAAAGAAAATTATATTGAGTTGGGTTGAATTAATGGCGTCACTGATATAGTCAATCAGCGGTTCGGGCCAATATTACGCCTGGTAGCAAAATCTATCGCCGCGTTAAGCTGTATCTTGTTGTTTTATGGTATTTGGTTTGGAAAAGGAGTGTGATGCGAAGTGAGATGACGACACGACAATGCCTGGAGAACAATATGTATAAATGTGGTACGTTATGATTCAATGGCTTTTCTTTATTCTCTTTATGATTTGGACACTAGCGCTTATCTGGAATGGAAAAGACTTATTCAGTAAAAAACAATGGTTCCTTGCTGGGTTGATGTTCGTTCTGGTGCTAGTGGTTACGGTTGTTATTGGTTTTACGTTGAAATGGCTCGCTCAGTCAATGTCATTATTCTCCGTCGCAACGGCGAAACACTATTCGATTATCTTTTCCATGTCTTTCCTGTGCGTATGGGGACTAAAAGTTACCGTTGTGCTGCTCTGCACGATCTTTTCCGGGATTACAGGAGGGCACAAAAAATACAATGCTGAAAATTATGAAGCAATATCGTCTATAACACGCGTCGTTGCGCCTTGCCTACTTATCGTTGCTAAAAGCGTAGTTTCCCTGGGGAGCGTCCTTATGTTTTCAGGTTTATGGCTTAAATAAGCACGATTTAAAAAATATCTCAATGAACACCGAGATTAGTCCATAGTGGAATAAAGATTATGCTCAACCGAATTACCGTTCAGCTCCCGGTGGAGGGGCTTCTGTTCTGGAAACTGACGGGCCGCGAGGCGATGTCCGAGTCGTTCGCGCTGACGCTGACCGTGCTCGGCACGGACGCGCGCATTGACCGCAGTAAGCTGCTGGGCCAGCCGGTCACGGTGACCATCCCGACGCAGAATCTGCTGACGTCCCGCTATATTAACGGCAAGATTACCCGCGTGGCGGTCAGCGCCGTTGAGCTGACGGGCACCCGCTATGCGGTCTACCAGCTGACGGTGGAGCCGGACCTGTGGCCGATGAAGCGCGACCGTAACCTGCGTATCTTCCAGGGCCAGACGGTGCCGCAGATTGTGAAAACCCTGCTCGGTGAGCATCAGGTCAACGTTGAGGACAAACTCACCGGCAGCTACCGGGTGTGGGACTACTGCGTGCAGTATCAGGAGTCGAGCCTGGACTTCATCAGCCGCCTGATGGAGCTGGAGGGGATTGCGTATCACTTTCGCCATGAGGCGGACAAGCACACCCTGGTGCTCACCGACGCCGCCACGCAGTACCAGCCGTTCAGCGGCTATGAGGTCATTCCTTACCACCAGACGCCGTCGGGCGGCAGTACGGACGAAGAGGGCATCAGCCAGTGGGCGCTGGAGGACAGCGTGACGCCGGGGATTTACAGCCTCGACGACTATGACTTCCGCAAGCCGAACGCGTGGCTGTTTCAGGCCCAGCAGAACCCGGCGTCGCCGAAGCCGGGCAGCATCGACGTGTACGACTGGCCGGGTCGCTTTGTGGACAAGGGGCACGGGGAGTTCTATGCCCGTATCCGTCAGGAGCGCTGGCAGGTGGAGCATCAGCAGATTCAGGCCACCGCGACGGCGGCGGGGATTGCGCCAGGCCACACCTTCACCTTAACCAACGCGCCGTTCTTCAGCGACAACGGTGAGTATCTGGTCACGGCGGCGGGTTACCACCTCGAAGAGAACCGCTATGCCAGCGGCGAGGGAGAAACCATACACCGCACCGATTTCACGGTCATCCCGTCGGCGGTGGTGTACCGTCCGGCGCAGACCACGGCGTGGCCGCGCACCTACGGCCCGCAGACGGCGAAAGTGGTGGGGCCGAGCGGGGAAAGTATCTGGACGGACAAATACGGTCGGGTGAAGGTGAAGTTCCACTGGGACCGGCTGGCGAAGGGCGATGACACCAGCTCCTGCTGGGTGCGCGTGTCGAGCGCGTGGGCGGGCCAGGGCTACGGCGGGGTGCAGATCCCGCGCGTCGGCGATGAGGTGGTGGTGGACTTTATCAACGGCGACCCGGACCGTCCGATCATTACCGGTCGGGTGTACAACGACGCGAGCATGCCGCCGTGGGCGCTGCCGGCAGCGGCGACGCAGATGGGCTTTATGAGCCGCACGAAAGACGGTTCCGTGGACAATGCCAATGCCCTGCGGTTTGAGGATAAAGCGGGCGCAGAACAGGTATGGATCCAGGCCGAGCGCAACATGGACACCAGCGTTAAAAATGATGAAACGCACAGCGTCGGCGGAGCGCGCAGCCATTACGTGAAGAAAAATGAACTGCATCGCGTGGAAGCGAATCAGACTCAGGCGGTGAAGGGCGGCACAGAGATCCTGACGGGGAAAGGCAAGCTGGATGCGGCGGTGGAGCAGTACGTCATTGCTTCCGGGACGAAGCTGCGGCTGGTCTCCGGTGAGAGTGCCATTGAGCTGAATGCTAACGGCAAGATTAACCTCATCGGCAAAGAGTTTAACTTCTTCGTGGAAGGGGATGGGTATATCACCACGGGCGGTAAGCTGCATCTGAATACCTCGGGAACCAAGCCGGGCACGACGGCACCGGGATCGGGGCATAAGGGGGATATTGATGCGGCGGTGCAGGCGAAATTTACGGCCAAAGATGAGTAAAGCAGGTGCGGTGCTTATCGCGTTACTAACGACGGGAATGGCTGGAGGAGACGCGCAGAAAAAGGATCTCTGGATGTTTATATCCGGGATGAGTGCATCGCTTAAGACGTTATCCGTTACAACCCTCAGTAACGCGCCGTTACCGTTTAAGATGACCAGGCAAAATGAATATATCAATTTCTACAATGCCGACGATATCAAACTCGCTGATGGAACGAACATAACCGCAATTGAGTTACGTTTAAGCAAAGATAACGACGGCATGGCGCCTTTACTGAATTTTTCACCCTCCTCAGGTCAATGCATAACGCTGGATACCGTTAAAAAGCATTATCCGCAGCTGACGTTAACTGATTATCCACGAGGCCGCTCGGAGAACGAAGTGACCAGCCATACAGCCCGAAAAGATATGAATGGACAAAAGGTGAGCTTCAGTTTCACCGTGAAAAATCCTCACTGTCTGGGTTCAGTCGTCATTAGCGCAGACTAAGAAATACTGTACTCATGTCCTGGCGGTTTCTTCAGGGTGATAATTGCAATACACATTCAATAAATGACGATTAACGTGAAAAAACACACGCCGATATTTCTTTGTTCCATCCTGATGTTTACCTGTCTCGGCAGCAATGTGGTTTTGGCTCAGGTAATGCCTTCCGTTCTGACAAAACGGGATTTTTCTGTGCAGATCAAAGACCAGCCTGTCGCATTGGGCGACCGATGGTCTCCTGATAGTGCCGGTAAAATTGATGTGCCGTTGGAAGGCAACTTTGTCGGTGAGGTTCCTTTTGACGGAACGAACTATAAATTCTACCAGCATCAAAGGGCTGGGTTAGAAATATTCAGTTCCAATCTCTGGTGGGATAAAGCTGAACGAAGCGTTGATGATTATATCGTGTCGCAGATTACGCTGACTGCCGAAGACTTCGCAACGCCGCGTGGTGTCCATGTGGGTTCAACGAGAAAGGAACTGAACAGCGCATACGGTACCGGTCAGGTCGACAATGATGCGGGGGAGCAGTGGATTACCTACGAATTGGATAAAAAAGTGCTTTCTTTTGAGATAAAAGGCGGGAACGTTATAAAAATAACGATGAATTACAACAATGATTCTCAAGAATAATTTATGACCAAAAAATATCTGGCAATCGTATTGTTCACGGCTTTATTGACAGGCGTCGTTGAAACGTCATCGGCACTTGAATTATCGCAATACAATAAGCTCGATACGGTAAGTCGCATCCTTAACGACAGTGAAGTGACAGACAATCTCAGGACGCTGTTGGGAAATCATTACCAAACCTTTATTGATAACTTTGACGTCTTCGGCGAACCGCATACCACCACAGGTGGAGGATTGTTTGTTGAAGGCTGGCTAAAAGAACTTTATCTGGAGAACGCGTCAGCGCTGGTCATCAATCCTGATGGCAAAATCTTTGCGGCCTGGGTGGTTCCGGAGTCGGACGTAATCCATTACCAATCCTCTGATAATAGCCCGGGTATTAATGCTGATATCCAGCAATGGGCCGCCAGATTCCATACGATGCAGTTTGCAACGAACAGCCAATCGAGACCTGCGTTTGACGGGGTTTGGACAGGCGGGGTTGGCAACGACTCGACGTTAACCCTGCAGTTAGCTGAATCAGGCAACCGTATCACCGGGTCTTATTGCTATATCTCCCAGAGAGGGAATCGCATCGACTGCCCGGAAGAAGATGAGCGAAATCTTAGCGGTACGATCGCGGAAAACCGTGCGAACGTAGAGTTCAACTCATCGTTTGGCGGCGCAGGCGGACGGGCTGTTCTGGAAATAAAGGGGAGTGAAATGGAATGGCGTCTGGTAACACCTCCACAAAAAGGAAATGATTATACTCCGCTGCGTTATACGTTACGTAAAGCCGCTTCGGTTCATCACGCTGAAACCAGAAAACTGGACACCGACAAGTTCACTATTTCTCTGATAAACAAGTGCGGGCGTTTCGAGGGTGAATGTGACCAGATGGTTTATCTCGGTGTGCGCAAAAGCGATAACAGTACGATCTCCTTAAAGGGAAAAACGTTACACGACCCCACTGGTAAAATAATCGGCTCAACGTACAAGAATGGCGAGATCGCTTATACCGTGACGTATGCACCCGTGAAATTGCTTGTCAGCAAAGGCAGCCATGTTTTAGTCGAACAATCAGGTCAATGGCGTAAATAATAAAACAGCCAGCCAAAGGGCCAACATGGATTGGCCTTCATGTTTCTCTCAATATTAATCATCC
This sequence comes from Enterobacter quasiroggenkampii, assembly GCF_043972695.1. Classification (NCBI taxonomy): domain Bacteria; kingdom Pseudomonadati; phylum Pseudomonadota; class Gammaproteobacteria; order Enterobacterales; family Enterobacteriaceae; genus Enterobacter; species Enterobacter quasiroggenkampii. The sequence goes on along the minus strand of NZ_CP143745.1, from coordinate 3,340,405 downwards.
CGAGTTCACTTATGAAATACACCCTCCAGGAAGGTTCATTTTCCCTTTTTCCTGCTGCCTGGCAGGATAACAGCATGAACATCATTCGCGATGACGAAAGCGGGCTGTCCGTGGTGGTCAGCCGCGGCGTGATTCCCGATGGCAGCGACTACGAACAAGAGTTTCACCGCCAGTGGGATGTGCTGCGTCCTCAGATGGGTGAGATTGCCCAGAGCGAATTTAGGAACGTAAACGCCGGGCCTGACGGAAAAATTAACGGGCTGGAAGTTGAGACCACGTTTGACCGTAACGGGCAACGCCTGTGGCAAAAACAGCTGGCCGTGCAGACGCCGGGCAAACCGGTATTGATGATTTTTACCCTCTCGGCATTAAGAGCTTTTACCGAAGAGGACGAGGTGCGCTGGAGCGCGCTTAAGCAGAGTCTGACGCTAAACGACAACCGGAATGTGTAAGGCATGAGCGATAACAACGCGGCCCGTAAGGGCGACGAGATTATTCACTCCAGCATTTTTGCTGACATCACCAGCATCGTAGCGGAAGGTGCCGCCTACGCGGTGATCGGCGCGGCGGTGGGCGCAGCAGCAACCGTAGCGGCGCCATTGCTGGGGGCCGGGGCGGCCGCAGCGGGCGTGGCGGCGATTGGATCCAGCTGTCTGTTAAGCGGGATTATCGGTGGCGTGCTGGCGAACGTGGCGGGGATCACCGACGATATCAGCAACGCTGCGGAAGGGTTAGGCAATGCGCTTTTCCCGCCGTCGCCTGCGGGTAAAATTACCACCGGTTCGAACAACGTACTGACCAACGCAATCCCCGCCGCCCGCGCGGCAGGGACGTTGACGCCCGCCGATACACCGTCCCCTGAGCCGCAGTCACCGGGCAGCTTTGCCGATTACGCGGGCATGTTGCTTTCCGCCGCCGGACAGTTCGGCAGCGAAATGTGGCAGCCGAGCGTGGCCTCTGCCGCCGCGGGGACCTCGCCGCTGGAAGAGGACAAGGTGGCGTGTGAAAAGCACTCCGGGCCGCAGTATCTGGCGGAAGGCTCTAAAAGCGTCTTTATCAACGGGCAGCCCGCGGTGCGTGCGAAAGATCGCACCACCTGCGAAGGCACCGTTTCCGACGACGTCTCCCCGAACGTGATCATCGGCGGGGACACGCTCACGGTCCGCGATATCAAAAGCGGTAAAACGCCGGGTCTGGCGCTGGGGATGATTGCGCTCTCCCTGCTGCGCGGGCGTCCGGGCAAGATCCTGAAAAACATGCCCTGCGCGCTGGCCGCAGCCGGCGGCGGGATGCTGGCGGATATGGCGGTCAACGCCGTGTTTGGCTCCTCGCACCCGGTCCATGCTGCCACTGGCGTGAAGGTGCTGAACGACGACGATGAGCTCGACTTCTCGCTGCCGGGGCGCTTCCCGCTTCGCTGGCAGCGCAGCTACAACAGCCTGACCACCCGCGAAGGGCTGTTCGGCCTGGGCTGGGCAACGACCTTTGACAGCTATCTCACGCTGGAAGATAACAATGCGACCTGGTTCGATGAAACCGGGCGCGAGCTGAGCTTTGAACTGCCGCCGATCGACCGCGCGTTTTACAGCATCAGCGAAGGCATCATTATCCGCCGCAATGAGAACGGCGACGTGGCGATTGCCGACGATGACGGCGCGGTGTGGCGTCTGTATAAACCGACCCGCATGAATCCTTCTATCCTGCGTCTGGCCTCGCTCAGCGACGAATACGGCAATGCGCTGCTGACGGCGTGGGACGAGCACGGCAGGCTGGTTGGTCTTCACGACGAGCCGCGGGCGATAGACGTCACCCTGCGCTATGAAGATGAGCGCTTCCCGCTGCGCGTGACCGCAGCCAGCCATTTCGACGGCAACCAAACCTGGCCGCTGATGCAGTGGTGCTACGATGCGCGCGGCCAGCTGGCGAGCGCGACGGACGCCTCCGGCGTGGTGACGCGTGAATACCGTTACAACGACCACGGCCTGATGGTCTGGCACCGGATGCCGGGCGGGCTGGAGAGCGAATACCGCTGGCAAAAATTCGACCACTGGCGCGTGGTGGAAAACCGCACCAGCACCGGCGACGGCTGCCGCTTTAGCTATGATTTAGCCGCCGGGCTGACGACCGTCGAACACTACGATGGTCAGACGCGCCGCCACTACTGGAACGCGCAGAATCTGATTGTCCGCTACGTTGACGAGCGCGGTGAAAACTGGCGCTACGAGTGGGATGATAACGAGCTTCTGACGCGTCGCATCGATCCGCTCGGCAACGCCGTCACCTTCGTCTACGACGAGATGGGCAACCGGGTGCAGGAGACCGATGCCGACGGCAATACCCGCACCACCACCTGGCTGGAGCACCGCGCGCTTCCCGCGGCCATTATCGAAGCCGACGGCAGCGCCACCCGGTTCTGGTACGACGAACACCACGGGCTCAAGCGCGTGGTGGACCCGATGGGGCAGACGACGCAGCTGCGCCGGGACGAGTTTGGCCAGGTCGTGGAAGAGGTCGATGCCGCAGGCAACAGCCGCTACCAGGAGTACAATGAGGCCGGGCAGATTGTCCGTTCGACGGACTGTTCCGGGCGTATTACCCGCTATCGCTATCATCCGCTGGGCTGGCTGGTGGCTGAGACTGGCGCCGACGGTGAAGAGACGCGCTACCGCTACGACGGCGCAGGGCGTCCGGTGCAGCTCGATCGCCCTGAAGGCTGGACGGAATCGCTCAAATGGAACGAACGTGGCCTGCCGGTGAAGCATGGGGGTGCTGACGGGAAAGAAAGCGAGTTCAGATACGATGAGGCGGGGCGCTTAACCGCCACCCGTAATACGCAGGGTGAAGAAGTGCGCCGCCGCTGGGACAGCCGCGGGCGTCTGATTGCCCTGGAAAACGAGAACGGCGAAGCGTATCAGTTCCGCTGGGGGCCAGACTCGCTGCTGCTGGAAGAGGTGGGGCTCGATGGCGTAGCCTCGCAGTATCGCTATGATGCCTGCGGGCGCACGATTGCGCGCACCTTTGCCGCCGATCATCCGGAGGCTATCACCCACGCCTTCGCCTGGAGCGCGAGCGGCCAGCTGGTCGCCCGCACCACGCCGGAAGGGCAGACCCGCTACCATTACACGCCGTCCGGGCTATTAAGCCGGATTGGTCTGCATCCTGCGCTTTCAGCCGACGTGTGGACCACCGAGGCAGAGCAGGAGCTTGCCTTTGAGTATGACGCGCTCGGTCGCGTGACGCGCGAAGCGGGCGAGCACGGTGAGCTGGCGTGGGAGTATGACGCGCTGGGCAACCGCACCTCCGTCACGCTGCCCGATGGCCGCGAGCTGAAGCAGTTCTACTACGGTAGCGGGCATCTGCTCAGCATTGCTCTCGACAAGCTGTCGGTCTCCGATTTTACTCGCGACGAACTCCACCGTGAGACCAGCCGCACCCAGGGGCTGTTGACCACCCGCAGCGAGTACGACCGCCTCGGCCGACTGCACCGCCGGGACGTCTTTACCGGCAATGCCCAGCGCCCGTCGCCGCGCCGCTGGTCCCGCCGCTGGGATTACGACTACCGCAATAACCTGATGCGAGAAGAGCGGGACGATAACCCGTTCAGCTGGTACCGCTGGCAGTACGACAGCGCCGGGCGCCTGCTCGTTCAGGACGGCACGCTGCCTGGCCAGGAGCAGTGGCGCTGGGATGCAGCCGGTAACCCGCTGGAAGGTTCTGCTGAGAAGGTCACGCACAACCGCCTGACGCAGCTGAACGGCATTCGCTGGCGTTATGACATCCACGGCCGCACCGTGGAGAAGGATAACGGCCAGACGCGCTGGCACTACCGCTACGACGGCGAACATCGCCTGACGGAAGTCATCAGCCTGCCGCGGGACCGCAACAAACCGCAGACGCAGGTCAGCTTCCGCTACGATCCGCTCGGTCGCCGCATCAGCAAAACGCGCCGCCAGATGCTGGGCGGACAGTCAACCGGCAAGCCGGTCACCACGCGGTTTGTCTGGGAAGGGTTCCGGCTGCTGCAGGAAGTGCACGGGGATGTGCCGTTGACCTACGTCTACAGCGATCAGGACAGCTACGACCCGCTGGCGCGTATTGACGGCGTTGATGCTCCGGAGATCTTCTGGTTCCACTGCCAGCCCAACGGCACGCCGGAGCGGATGACAGATATCGAAGGGCAGGTGCGCTGGGAAGGGGTAAACAGCGCCTGGGGCAAGCTGCTGCGGGAAAGCGAGACGCAGGTATCAGGATATTCTCAGAACCTGCGCATGCAGGGGCAATACCTGGACCGTGAGACAGGGCTGCACTACAATTTGTTCCGTTATTATGACCCGGACTGCGGAAGGTTTACGCAGCAGGACCCGATAGGGCTGGCGGGGGGGATAAACCTTTACCAGTATGCGCCGAATGCGCTGGGGTGGGTGGATCCCATAGGTTTAACCGCTTGCAAAAATGGGAGCCCTAAACGGTCAGTGAGGAACATGTCATTTGCTGACTGGATTAAAAGAAAGGCAAAAGGTGGGAATAATACCCATGTGTATTTAGGATATAGAGATGGTAAACCTGTCTATGTAGGTATCAGTAAGGATGTAGATATCCGTGCTGTACAGCATGGTGAAAGATTCGACAAATTAGTTAGAATCACTGAAGAACCGCTAAATCGCGGTCATGCACGGAGCATAGAACAAGCAGTTATTCACAATAATCCCCATTTTGAGAATTCTATCAATAGCATAAGTCCGACAAGAAAGTTATACTCGGATGCTGTTTTGTGGGGTGAAAATTGGCTTAAAAACAATGGGATTAATGTAAAATGGCCGACAGACTTACAGTAGTGTCAGGAAATGAAAAACAAAAAAAGTGGCCTAAAGAAGGCGATGTTTTTTACTTTCAGTTAAATGATGGTCGATTAGGCTATGGTATGGTCTCCCTGGGTAAAATAGATATCGGTCCATTCAAAAATGCTATAGTTATATATATATATGACTATTTTACATCTTCACTTCAAGAAGATGCTGTATTGGCGAAAGATAATTTGCTATTACCGCCAATTATTACTGATAATTCATGTTGGAAAAACGGTTATTTCGTAACGTTTAAAACTATCGAAACGAGCGAAGTGGATATTTTACCACAACATTATTTTAAAAATCCTGTCAGAAATAAAATATATGATCAGCATGGAGTGGCAATTGACTCACCGACTGAGAATATACCAATCGGTGAAGAGTCGATTCAATTCTATAAAAGCGTTATAAAATCTATAGAAAGCTTTGTTAACTAATGGACTAGGCCGGGGAGATATTTCCGGCCTTTTGCTTACGCAATGAGAAAAATCATAAGCATACAAACAGATACTGCCGCATTAGTTATTTATGATTTGATGTCATTAAAGCATAGAATTAATGATGATGTAGATTGGTGGAGTCTTCCAGAAGATGAACTTGAAGAAATAAATAAAGGGAATGTATTATTTCTCAATCTTGGAGATGATGGCGCCTATAAGGTCCATATTAAACATGATGTTGATGAGTATACCGGGGTGCTATTTCTAAAGGTACCTTCTGGAAAGGTTTTTATTGGGGCGGGAGAGGATGTCACGGGTGGAGATCTTGAGCCTGATGACTCAGATGCTATATCAGGTGAGTTTATTAGTTTAAAACCTGGCAGTTATGAAGTTAAATATAAAAAGCAAGGTTCAGATATTCTAATTTCCTTTACTAAAGCAACGTTTACTAAAAACTCTTTAGAAGAGGGGATTTATCTCTGAATGAAAATATGCACCTTGGCTTAGATTTTTTCATCCAAAAAAGCAAATATTAAACAATTAGGTTAGTACGTAGCTTTTTTTGACAATATTCTTTTTTCCTTCTGCACGCATCTGGGTTGTTTTTTTTCGCACCTTGCTCACCCTTGGCCTCATTAAGCTGTCAGCATACTTGCGACGAACAACTCCACTCTGAGAAAGCCCCCATGGAGGCTGAGCACCCGCAGCGAGTATAACTGTCTCAGCAGACTGCATCGTAGGGACGTCTTTACTGTCGCTTGAATATTATGGCCACAACCGGTCTCAGGGAACTCTGCTACCTGATAGATATAATGATTCCGCCGATTTTATTGGCCCACAGTAAAAATCCTAATATTTCCAATGAAGGAGCATTGTTCCATGAATGACCTTAAAGACCCAAAAATTGAATCCGAAATTAACTCCTTTGTTGAACAAGGAAACGAGTTTCACGACAACCAAAAATACGCCGAGGCTTTAGAACAATACCAAAAGGCCTGGCAAGCTCTTCCTGAGCCAAAGTCCGAATCGGAACTTGCTAACTGGATCTCTGCATGCATTTACAGCGCATATTTTGATCTCGCGGATTACGTTGAGGCAAAGAAATGGGGAGAGACGACATTACGGACACGTGGATCGGATATAGACACTGCACCATTAATCGACCTGGGTATGGTCTGTTACGAGCTTAATCAATTCGATGAAGCGTATAAATATTTTAACGATGCTTATAATTACGGCAAAGAACGAGCATTTCAGGATAGACCTAAAAAATACCTTGAGTTCTATCTGCGCAAGAGGGCTTAAGTTCGTTAACTTAAAAAAAATCCACGCCAAAGCGTGGATTTTTTTCATTCAAAACAAATCAGACGTTAAACAAGAAGTTCATCACATCGCCATCTTTAACGATGTAATCTTTCCCTTCTGCTCGCATCTTGCCTGCTTCTTTCGCGCCTTGCTCACCCTTGTAGGTGATGAAGTCTTCAAACGCGATAGTCTGCGCACGAATAAAGCCTTTCTCGAAGTCGGTATGGATCTTACCAGCAGCCTGAGGCGCAGTCGCACCCACAGGGATGGTCCACGCACGCACTTCCTTCACGCCAGCGGTGAAGTAGGTTTGCAGGTTCAGCAGCTCATAGCCCGCGCGGATCACGCGGTTCAGACCCGGCTCTTCCAGACCCAGCTCGGCCATGAACTCTTCACGGTCGGCGTCGTCCAGCTCGGCGATGTCGGATTCAACGGCCGCGCAAACCGCCACAACCACAGAACCTTCCGCCGCGGCGATTTCACGCACTTTGTCCAGGTACGGGTTGTTCTCGAAACCGTCTTCGTTAACGTTGGCGATGTACATGGTTGGCTTCAGGGTCAGGAAGCTCAGGTATTTGATCGCCGCTTTGTCTTCGTCAGTCAGGTTTTTCAGCGCGCGCAGCATGCCGGCGTTTTCAAGCTGTGGCAGGCATTTTTCCAGCGCAGCCAGTTCCGCTTTCGCGTCCTTGTCGCCACCTTTGGCTTTCTTCTGCACGCGGTGAATCGCGCGTTCGCAGGTGTCGAGGTCAGAGAGCGCCAGCTCGGTGTTGATAACGTCGATGTCGTCAGCCGGATCCACTTTGTTGTTAACGTGGATGATGTTGTCGTTCTCGAAGCAGCGCACAACGTGGCCGATCGCTTCGGTTTCACGAATGTTGGTCAGGAACTGGTTACCCAGACCTTCGCCTTTGGATGCGCCTTTTACCAGGCCCGCGATGTCCACGAATTCCATGGTGGTTGGCAGAATGCGCTGCGGCTTCACGATTTCCGCGAGCTGGTCCAGACGCGGATCAGGCATTGGCACAACGCCGGTGTTAGGTTCGATGGTACAGAACGGGAAGTTCGCCGCTTCGATACCCGCTTTGGTAAGCGCGTTAAACAGGGTGGATTTGCCCACGTTTGGCAGACCGACGATACCGCATTTGAATCCCATTTCTAAATCACCTTAATATCTTGATAATCAATCCGTTAACGATAACCGATTGATGAAAAGTAAATAACTACGCCTATTATACACGTAACCCGCATGACGCGCGGTAAAAAAGCCGTATCGGGCGGATTATTGCGCTTTGAAAGCGTGTAAGCGGTTTGTCGCTTTGGTTAAGCCGTCTTTCAGCCAGATTTCCGTGCAGCGTGCCGCCTCGTCTACCGCCTCGTCAATCAGTTTCTGCTCAGAAACCGGTGGCTTACCGAGCACGAAACCGACAACTTTGTTTTTATCGCCCGGATGGCCGATTCCCACGCGCAAACGGTGGAAATTCGGGTTATTGCCCAGCTTGCTGATGATGTCTTTTAGGCCGTTGTGGCCGCCGTGCCCGCCGCCCAGCTTGAATTTTGCCACGCCAGGGGGAAGATCCAGCTCATCGTGGGCGACCAGAATTTCATCCGGATTAATGCGATAAAACGTTGCCATCGCCGCCACGGCTTTACCGCTCAGATTCATAAAGGTGGTAGGCACCAGTAAGCGAACGTCCGCGCCAGCAAGGTTGATACGTGAGGTATACCCGAAGAATTTAGGTTCTTCACGCAGGGGAGCACGTAACCGCTCGGCCAGCAGATCGACGTACCATGCCCCGGCATTGTGGCGGGTAGCCGCATATTCTGCGCCCGGGTTGGCGAGGCCGACAATCAGTTTAATCGTCACGATTCAATTCCTAATGGGTTCCAGATCTGGCGCGTAGTTTACTGTCTGGCGCGCCGCTTGACAAAATTCTGCGATCGTCGCAGCGAAATACGAATAATTACTTATCTGAACAATTAGAATTTCAAGCTGTTCAACGTGTTATTTGTAAACTTTTGTTTGGGAGTTATCTGTAATTGTGATCATTCACGCAACTCATAAAAGGGGCGTTGTCTATACTTTACACACAAGGATTAGGGGCTTTTCCCCTGACAACCCAAAGTTCCGGAGGTGACACATGAAACGCAAAAACGCTTCGTTACTCGGTAACGTGCTGATGGGGTTGGGGCTGTTCGTGATGGTAGCCGGCGTGGGTTATTCAATTTTAAACCAACTGCCGCAGCTTGATCTCCCGCAATACTTTGCGCATGGTGCGATATTGAGCATCTTCATTGGTGCAGTGTTGTGGCTGGCGGGAGCACGCGTGAGCGGCCATGAGGAAGTGTGTGACAAATACTGGTGGGTGCGTCACTACGACAAACGCTGTCGTCGCGATCAGCATAAGCACAGCTGACGCTACGTTAAAGAATACCGAAACGGCTCCTCAGGGAGTCGTTTTTTTTGCATCAAGGGTTGACCCTCACGTAACGTAAGGCTCCAGAGTAGCGGCACTGGCAAAGTAAAAGGAGCAGTTATGTTGATTCAGGTGGGTGAGCTGGCGAAACGGGCCGGGATCACCGTACGCACATTGCATCACTATGAGCAAACAGGGTTGTTGCTGCCTTCTGCCAGAAGCGCAGCAGGTTACCGGCTCTACAACCTGGCGGATGTTCAGCGTCTGCATATGATCCAGGCGCTGGCAAAGGCGGGGCTGGAACTTGCTGAAATCAGGGATTTCCTGGAACAGGAGTCGCTGTCCTTAACTGAGTTACTCGATGCGCAAATCACGCTGCTGGATAAACAGCTGCGCAGCATACATACGCTGCGCGACCGACTGGTCGAACTGCGCACCGGGCTGCTCAACGATGCGACGCCGGATCTGGAATCCTGGCTACAGACTCTGGAGTTAATGAATATGTACGATCGCTGGTTTAGCAAAGAAGAGTTACAGCAGCTGCCGTTTGCGGTGCAGAAGGATGCGCTGGCGGCCATCTGGTCAGGGCTGGTTGCGGAGGCAAACACGCTGTTGAAACAGCACATACCCGTCACGGACCCGCGGGCGATGGCCCTGGCGACGCGCTGGATGGAACGCCTGGAGCAGGACACGGCGGGCAAGCCGGAGTTTCTCACCCGGCTGAACGAGATGCACAGCGTGGAGCCACAGATGCAAGTGCAGACCGGCATCACGCCGGAAATGACCGATTACATTACGCGAGCGTTCGCCGAGTCGAAGCTGATTATCTGGGAAAAATATCTTTGCGCCGAGGAGATGGCCTTTACCCGGAAGCACTACTTTGACCGCATGATGGAGTGGCCGCCGCTGGTGGCAAAACTGCATCAGGCGCAGCGGGAGAATATCGATCCTGCCTCGGAGGAGGCGCAAAAGCTGGCTGAAAACTGGCTGGCGTTATTCCAGTCGTATGCAGGCACCAGCCCGGAGACCCAGCAAAAGTTTCGCACGGCCATGCAGCAGGAGCCGCATCTGATGAAGGGAACATGGATGACGCCTGCCGTGCTTGGGTGGCTTCAGCAGGCGATTGGGGTGATGATGCAGAGACGTTCCTCTGCATCAGGCGGCTCACAGATCCGCTAACGCGGCTTCACGGTTAGGATAAAAGGCAAGGCGGCCAGGGATCGGCTGCACGCCCGCCCGCGCCATGGTGCGCAGGGGCTGGAATTCGAGGTTACTCACCCGCAGCTCGCAGCCTTCCGGCAGACGTTTCACAAAGCGCTGGAAGGCGTCCAGTCCGCCCGCATCCAGCACCGGTACGGCATCCCATTTCAGCACCACAATCCGCTTGCCCGCGATGCGGGACTCCAGATCGCTGAACAAACCTTCCGCCGCGGCGAAGAACAGCGGGCCAATCACGCGCAGAACCAGCACATCGTCAGGCACCTCTACGTTGACCGGGGAGAGGCGCGTCATCTGCGCGATACGGCGCATAAACAGCAGGGACGCCAGCACGATCCCGACGCTGATGGCGATGACCATATCGAACAGCACGGTCAGCGACATACAGATCAGCATCACAATGATGTCGTCTTTCGGCGCACGACGCAGCAGGTTCACCACCTTGTGCGCCTCACTCATGTTCCAGGCCACCATCAGTAGCAGGGCGGCCATGGCGGAAAGCGGTAGCCAGGAGAGCAGCGGGGCGAGGATCAGCAGTGCGAGGATCACCAGTACGGAATGGATAACTGCCGAAACGGGTGACGTTGCCCCCGCGCGCACGTTGGCCGCGGAACGGGCGATGGCTGCCGTTGCGGTAATACCGCCAAAGAACGGCGCAACGAGGTTCCCCAATCCCTGACCGACCAGTTCGCTGTTAGCTTTGTGCTTGGTGCCGGTCATCCCGTCCAGAACGACGGCGCAGAGCAGGGATTCAATCGCCCCCAGCATCGCCATCGAGAACGCGGCGGGAAGCAGGGCGCGCAGGGAATCCCAGCTTAAGGTAAAGCTGGAGCCGGGCATATCCCACGGCAGCACCAGCTGCGGCAACAGTTGCGGAATGCCGCTGCCCTGTGAACCGTCCGCCAGAACATAGTGGAACTGTGAGCCGATAGTCGCGACATGACCACCGAACATATTCACGATAGCCATCACCGCGCAGCCCAACAGCAGCGCGGGCAGATGGCCCGGCAGTCGAATGCCCAGACGAGGCCAGACGATCAGCGTGCCCAGCGTCACCATCCCGATGGCGGCGTCGCCGAGGTTGGCCGTCGGCAGCGCCATAAACAGCGCGCCCACTTTTTGCAGATAGTGTTCAGGGACGTGAGCCATTTGCAGGCCGAGGAAATCCTTGATCTGCATGGTTCCGATGGTGATCCCAATCCCCGAGGTGAACCCCAGCGTCACGGAAAGGGGGATGTACTCAATCAGCCGCCCAAAACGGGCCAGGCCAAACAGAATTAAAAAGACCCCGGACATCAGGGTGGCGACCAGCAGGCCTGCCAGACCAAACTGCTGTGAAACGGGGTAGAGGATCACCACAAAGGCGGCAGTCGGGCCGGAGACGCTGAAGCGCGAGCCACCGGTCAGAGCGATGACGATCCCGGCCACGGCTGAGGTGTACAGGCCGTACTGCGGCGCAACGCCGCTGCCAATCGCCAGCGCCATCGCCAGCGGGATGGCAATAATGCCGACGGTGATCCCGGCAATCAGGTCACGCACAAAGCGTGAGGAGGTGTACTTCTCTTTCCAGCAGGCGTCGATGAGGGCGCGAAAGGGCAGAACATGTGAGGAGGCTACGTTTTTCACAATTATCTATCATCCGTATGCGCATCATCTGTCATATGAATGGCAGGTGAAGGAGGCATTAATCATACAAATAAAACCCAGAGACAAAAAAACCCGCCGCAGCGGGTTTTTTGGCCGTGCTCGATCAGTGTTCGAACATTGCAGAGATGGATTCTTCGTTGCTGATACGACGAATCGCTTCTGCCAGCATCCCGGACAGGGTCAGGGTACGCACGTTTGGCAGTGCCTTGATCTCGTCGCTCAGTGGGATGGTATCGCATACCACAACTTCGTCAATCACGGAGTTGCGCAGGTTGTTTACGGCATTGCCGGAGAAGATCGGGTGGGTCGCGTACGCGAATACGCGCTTGGCACCACGCTCTTTCAGCGCTTCAGCCGCTTTACACAGCGTACCGCCGGTATCGATCATGTCGTCAACCAGCACGCAGTCGCGGCCAGCCACGTCACCGATGATGTGCATCACCTGAGAAACGTTAGCGCGCGGACGACGTTTGTCGATGATCGCCATGTCGGTATCGTTCAGCAGCTTAGCGATAGCACGGGCACGTACCACGCCGCCGATGTCCGGAGAAACCACGATTGGGTTATCCAGGTTCAGCTGCAGCATGTCTTCCAGCAGGATTGGGCTGCCGAATACGTTATCAACCGGGACGTCGAAGAAGCCCTGGATCTGCTCTGCGTGCAGGTCAACGGTCAGTACGCGGTCAACGCCAACGCTGGACAGGAAGTCAGCGACAACTTTCGCGGTAATTGGCACACGCGCGGAACGGACGCGACGGTCCTGGCGGGCATAGCCGAAGTAAGGGATTACAGCAGTGATACGGCCTGCGGAAGCGCGACGCAGGGCGTCGACCATAACAACCAGTTCCATCAGGTTGTCGTTCGTTGGAGCACAGGTGGACTGGATGATGAAAATATCACCACCGCGTACATTTTCGTTGATTTGTACGCTGACTTCGCCGTCGCTAAAGCGACCTACGGCGGCGTCGCCGAGGGAAGTGTACAGGCGGTTGGCAATACGTTGTGCTAGTTCCGGGGTGGCGTTACCAGCAAAAAGCTTCATATCAGGCACGAGAAGAACCTCAGGCATGCGTCCAGTGGTGGATAGCGTTCGCCGTAAACTGTGCGGGCCAGGCAAAGGCTATCCAGGCGGTGTATTAAAGAGCGCGATGCAACGTCTGGAACAGGGTGACGTTGTCACCGAAACTCAGTCTGCGCCAGAATGGCCTGCTGTAGGGGGGAAATGTTCATCCCACGCGCTACAAAACCATGCAGCCAAACCGGCGCTTGCTCAAGCACCTGACGAGCGGCGGATTCGGTGTCAAATTCAGCAAAGACACAGGCCCCTGTACCAGTCAGGCGCGACGGCGCGTATTCTAACAGCCAGGAAAGCACCGCATCAACCTCGCGAAAACGTTTTCTTGCGATATCCTCGCAATCGTTGCTGAATTCACAATTTAATAACGTTTCTATTGACCGAATCGGGGTATTTCTTTTCAGGTCAGGATCTTTAAAGATGACCGGGGTCGGAATGCTCACGCCGGGGTGAGCAACCAGATACCATTTTTCCGGCGGGTTGACCGGGGAGAGGATTTCCCCCACGCCCTCGGCAAAGGCCGCATGACCGCGAACAAACACCGGAACATCCGCGCCCAGCGTCAAGCCCAGGGCGGCAAGTTCGTCCTGCGACAGCCCGCAGCCCCAGAGGTGGTTCAGGGCAACCAGCACCGTGGCGGCGTTAGATGAGCCGCCGCCCAGACCGCCGCCCATCGGCAGACGTTTCTCGATACGAATATCCGCACCGCTTCCCGCAGGCAGACGACCTGATTCCGCTGCGGCGTTCATCAGCAGACGCGCGGCGCGCACAATCAGGTTGTCCTCATGCGCCACGCCGTCGACTGGCGTCAGGAGGCAAATCTGCCCGTCCTGGCGCAGTTCAATGGAGATCGTGTCGCCATAGTCAATAAACTGAAACAGCGTCTGCAGGGTGTGATAGCCGTCAGCGCGCTGGCCGGTAATGTATAAAAACAGATTCAGTTTTGCCGGAGAGGGCCAGTGGGTCATCATTTAACGATCCAGTTGTCCATTTTCAGCTTGATGCGCTGGCTGCCCTGGGTCAGTTCCATATTCGATGGCAGCGACGGTTTACTCTTGCTGTCATAGTCGCTGTACACCACTTTCCAGGTTTTGCCGTTCTGGGTGTAGTTCACCTGGCTCAGACGATATTGATCGTCCAGGGTATAGTCGGTGGCGTCACCCGGCAGGCCGAGGATCCACTGGCGCAGGCTGTTGAGCGGGATAGGCATTCCGGTCAGCTTGCCAATCATCTCTTCGGCATCGGTTGCGGTGTAGTGCTGGCCTTTGTTATCGGTGATCTGCGCTTCGCCCGGTTTCGCGATAAGCTCCAGCTCGGTGCTGCCCAGCGGGTTCAGCAGCAGCAGGCGATAGTTGTCCTGACCCGTTTGTTGCCAGAAGAAGCGTGCATACACTTTTTGCTCATCTGAGAGATAAGCAAACGCGCCGCGGGTCTGGTACTGGTTCAAATTACGGACGTCCTGCTGGTGCTGACGCCACTGTGGCGAGTCAGGGCTTTTGCCCGGGCCTTTTGGTTGAGTGACGGTACAGGCGGTCAGAACCAGTGCCGCCAGGGGCAGCAGGCGAATCAGTCGGGTCATAATGAGGACAAATCCTTGAGATACGTTGCAGTTATAACTGTTAATGCTAGCGTCGAAGGGGGCTACCGTCTACGTTCAAATTATCTCAAAGCGTTGTGTAACCTATTACTCCGAAAGGGGGCTGTCTCTTTTATTGATCTCGCGCATCCTGTATGATGCGTTCTGCTAACCTTATTAACGCTGGTACTACTCCCGCTCAACATGACCCTATTAGCACTCGGCATCAACCACAAAACGGCCCCGGTTTCGCTGCGAGAACGCGTAACGTTTTCGCCAGATACGCTCGACCTGGCGCTGGACAGCCTGCTTGCACAGCCTATGGTGCAGGGTGGCGTGGTGCTCTCGACGTGCAACCGTACCGAGCTCTATTTAAGCGTGGAAGAGCAGGATAACCTGCACGAAGCGCTGATCCGCTGGTTATGCGACTACCACAATCTCAATGAAGACGAGCTGCGCAACAGCCTGTACTGGCATCAGGACAACGATGCCGTCAGCCATCTGATGCGCGTGGCCAGCGGGCTGGATTCGCTGGTGCTCGGCGAACCGCAAATTCTGGGTCAGGTGAAAAAAGCCTTTGCGGATTCGCAAAAAGGGCATCTGAAGGCCAGCGAGCTGGAGCGCATGTTCCAGAAGTCATTCTCCGTGGCGAAGCGTGTGCGAACCGAAACCGACATTGGTGCCAGTGCGGTTTCCGTTGCTTTCGCGGCCTGCACCCTTGCGCGCCAAATCTTTGAATCCCTCTCCACCGTCACCGTGATGCTGGTGGGCGCGGGCGAAACCATCGAACTTGTGGCGCGCCATCTGCGCGAGCATAAAGTGAAAAAGATGATTATCGCTAACCGCACCCGCGAACGCGCGCAGGTGCTGGCGGATGAAGTGGGCGCAGAGGTGGTTGCCCTGAGCGACATCGATGAACGTCTGAAAGAGGCGGACATTATTATCAGCTCGACCGCCAGTCCGCTGCCGATTATCGGCAAAGGGATGGTGGAGCGTGCGCTGAAGTCCCGTCGTAATCAGCCGATGCTGCTGGTGGATATTGCCGTCCCGCGCGATGTTGAGCCGGAAGTGGGCAAACTGCCTAACGCCTACCTCTACAGCGTGGATGACCTGCAAAGCATCATTTCGCACAACCTCGCCCAGCGTAAAGCGGCGGCGGTGCAGGCGGAAACCATTGTTGAGCAGGAAACCAGTGAGTTTATGGCCTGGCTGCGCGCGCAAAGCGTCAGCGAGACCATCCGCGAGTATCGCGGACAGGCGGAGCAGGTGCGTGACGACCTGACTGCCAAAGCGTTAGCGGCCCTGGAGCAGGGCGGCGACGCACATGCAATTATGCAGGATCTGGCGTGGAAACTGACCAACCGCCTGATCCATGCGCCAACCAAATCTCTTCAGCAGGCTGCCCGTGACGGGGATGATGAACGCCTGACTATTCTGCGCAACAGCCTCGGGCTGGAATAGCGCCCTATACCCATTTTCTAAGACAAGGTGCACTTACGCCTATGAAGCCTTCTATCGTCGCTAAACTGGAAGCTCTGCACGAGCGCCATGAAGAAGTCCAGGCGCTGCTCGGCGATGCCGGGACCATTGCGGACCAGGAGCGTTTTCGCGCGCTCTCACGTGAATACGCGCAGTTAAGTGATGTTTCTAAATGCTTTACCGACTGGCGACAGGTTCAGGAAGATATCGAAACCGCGCAGATGATGCTCGACGATCCTGAAATGCGCGAGATGGCGCAGGAAGAGTTGCAGGATGCGAAAGCGCGTTCTGAGGAGATGGAGCAGCAGCTTCAGGTGCTTCTGCTGCCAAAAGATCCGGACGACGAGCGTAACGCGTTCGTGGAAGTCCGCGCCGGGACCGGCGGTGACGAAGCGGCACTGTTTGCCGGGGATCTGTTCCGCATGTACAGCCGCTACGCCGAGTCACGTCGCTGGCGCGTGGAGATCATGAGCGCCAACGAAGGCGAACACGGTGGCTACAAAGAGGTTATCGCCAAGATCAGCGGCGACGGCGTATACGGTCGTCTCAAGTTTGAATCCGGCGGTCACCGCGTGCAGCGCGTTCCGGCCACCGAATCTCAGGGCCGTATCCACACCTCCGCCTGTACGGTGGCGGTGATGCCGGAGCTGCCGGAAGCGGAGCTGCCGGACATCAACCCGGCGGACCTGCGTATTGATACCTTCCGCTCCTCCGGGGCGGGTGGTCAGCACGTTAACACCACCGACTCCGCCATCCGTATTACCCACCTTCCAACCGGTATCGTGGTGGAGTGTCAGGACGAACGTTCCCAGCATAAAAACAAGGCCAAAGCGCTGTCCGTGCTGGGTGCGCGCATCCACGCGGCCGAAATGGCGAAACGCCAGCAGGCGGAAGCGTCAACGCGTCGTAACCTGCTGGGGAGCGGCGATCGCAGCGACCGTAACCGTACCTACAACTTCCCGCAGGGGCGCGTGACCGACCACCGCATCAACCTGACGCTGTATCGTCTGGATGAAGTGATGGAAGGCAAGCTGGATATGCTGATTGAGCCTATCGTGCAGGAATACCAGGCCGACCAGCTGGCGGCACTGTCCGAGCAGGAATAATGGATTTTCAGCGCTGGTTACGTGAGGCTGCCGGTGAGCTTTCCGAAAGCGAAAGCCCGAAACGCGATGCCGAAATTTTACTTGAGCATGTGACGGGCAAAGCCCGCACGTACCTGCTGGCCTTCGGTGAAACCGAACTGACCGCTGAGCAGGAAGCACGGCTCGCCACGCTGCTTGCCCGCCGTAAGCACGGCGAGCCGGTGGCGCACCTTGTCGGTGAGCGCGAGTTCTGGTCGTTACCGCTTTACGTCTCGGCGGCGACGCTGATCCCGCGTCCCGACACCGAATGTCTGGTCGAGCAGGCGCTGGCGCGTTTACCGGCGGCGGCCTGCCGCATTCTCGATCTCGGCACAGGCACCGGGGCCATCGCGCTGGCGCTCGCCAGTGAAAGACCCGACTGCGCTGTGACGGCGGTAGATGTGATGCCCGACGCGGTGGCGTTGGCGCAGCGCAACGTGGAACGTCTTGGCCTGACCAACGTAACGGTGCTGCAAAGCAGCTGGTTTAGCGCGCTGGAGAACCAGACGTTCGGCATCATTGTCAGTAACCCACCCTATATTGACGAGCATGATCCGCACCTTGCGCAGGGTGATGTGCGCTTCGAACCCCTGACGGCGCTGGTCGCCGCCAGGGAAGGTTTAGCCGACCTCGATCACATCGTGACAATGTCACGACAACATTTACTTTCCGGCGGCTGGCTTCTCGTGGAGCATGGCTGGACGCAGGGAGAAAGCGTGCGGGCATTGTTTACCCAGGCGGGCTACGCCGACGTCAAAACCTGCCGGGACTATGGCGGCAACGAACGCCTGACGCTGGGGCAGTGGCTATGAGTGCAGGCTATCTGCCATTTACTGATAAAGGCGTAAGGCTGACTGAAAGGCGGTTTGGCGTTATCATCTACATCGTTTTGAGTTTTATCTCGTCCGGGCGTCGCTGTGCGCTCGGTCGTTACTGGGGTAAGTCATGAGGTCCTTAGCCGATTTCGAATTTAATAAAGTGCCGCTTTGCGATGGCATGATCCTGATTTCTGAGATGATTCGCGACGATTTTACGTCGCAGTTTGTCTACGATGAGCTGGAGAATCTGGTCAGCCTGGCGCGTGAAGAGATTAATCAGGCGCGCCCGCAAGACTGGCAATTAGAGAAGCTGCTTGAGCTTTTCTACGGCGAATGGGGTTTCTGCGACACGCGGGGCGTGTATCGCCTGTCTGACGCATTATGGCTGGACCAGGTCTTAAAAAATCGTCAGGGCAGCGCCGTTGCGCTGGGCTCTATTTTACTGTGGGTCGCACACCGCCTGGATATTCCGCTGGTGCCGGTCATTTTCCCGACGCAGATGATCCTGCGTGCGGAGTGGCTGGACGGCGAGATGTGGCTCATTAATCCCTTCAACGGCGACACGCTGGATGAACATACGCTGGACGTGTGGCTGAAAGGCAACATCAGCCCGGTGGCTGAGCTCTTCAACGAAGATCTCGACGAGGCGGATAACGCAGAAGTGATCCGCAAGCTGCTCGATACGCTGAAGTCAGCGTTAATGGAAGAGCGTCAGATGGAGCTGGCCCTGCGCGCCAGCGAAGTGCTGCTGCAGTTTAATCCGGAAGACCCGTACGAAATTCGCGACCGCGGGCTGATCTATGCCCAGCTCGACTGTGAGCACGTGGCGCTAAACGATCTGAGCTATTTCGTTGAGCAGTGTCCGGAAGACCCCATTAGCGAAATGATTCGTGCGCAGATCAACGCGATCTCGCACAAGCAAATTACACTGCATTAATCTTAATTCCGATTCACACCTGAATAAGGCGATCCTATGAAACAAAAAGTGGTTAGCATTGGTGATATCAAGGTAGCAAACGACCTGCCTTTCGTGCTGTTTGGCGGCATGAACGTGCTGGAATCCCGCGACCTCGCCATGCGTATCTGCGAGCACTACGTGACCGTGACCCAGAAGCTGGGCATCCCGTACGTGTTTAAAGCCTCTTTTGACAAAGCCAACCGCTCCTCCATCAACTCTTACCGTGGCCCGGGCCTGGAAGAGGGGATGAAGATTTTCCAGGAGCTGAAGCAGACCTTTGGCGTGAAAGTGATCACTGACGTGCATGAAGCCTCTCAGGCGCAGCCGGTGGCAGACGTGGTTGACGTGATTCAGCTCCCGGCATTCCTGGCTCGCCAGACCGACCTGGTTGCCGCGATGGCGAAAACCGGTGCCGTGATCAACGTGAAAAAACCACAGTTCGTGAGCCCGGGTCAGATGGGCAACATCGTCGATAAGTTTATCGAAGGCGGTAACGATCAGGTGATCCTGTGCGACCGTGGCGCTAACTTCGGTTACGACAACCTGGTGGTGGACATGCTGGGCTTCAGCGTGATGAAAAATGTCTCCGGACAGTCTCCGGTGATTTTCGACGTGACCCACGCGCTGCAGTGCCGCGACCCGTTTGGCGCCGCGTCCGGTGGCCGTCGTGCTCAGGTGACCGAACTGGCGCGTGCCGGTATGGCAACCGGTCTGGCGGGTCTGTTCATTGAATCGCACCCGGATCCGGATAACGCAAAATGCGACGGCCCATCCGCGCTGCCGCTGGATAAGCTGGAGCCGTTCCTGAAACAGATTAAAGCGATTGACGATCTGGTGAAGAGCTTCGACGAGCTGGATACCAGCAAATAATAAAAAACCCGCTTCGGCGGGTTTTTTTATGGGGCATATTGCCGGGTGGCGCTTTGCTTACCCGGCCTACAAAACCCGTAGGCCCTGCAAGCGAAGCGCCGCTGGGCAAAAAGGCTACGCAAAAATTGTCATCAAGTAAGCCGCAAACAGCGCCATATGCGCTGCCCCGTTAAGCACGTTGGTGCGCCCGGTTGAGAACGAAATCTGGCACAGCAGCAACGAGGCTACCATCACAATCATCTCCGGCGCGCCCAGCGCAAACTGCAACTCGTTACCGGTCATAAAGGCAATCAGCGTCACCACCGGCACGGTGAGTGAAATGGTCGCCAGCACGGAGCCGAAGAACAGGTTCATTGCGCGCTGTACCTGATTGTTTAAGACGGCTTTCAGCGCGCCCAGCCCTTCAGGAGACAGGATCAGCAGCGCCACCAGGAAGCCGGTAAAGGCTACCGGCGCGTTCAGCTCGGTTAACAGCGTTTCCAGCGGGTTGGCGTTCATCTTGGTGACGGCAATCACCGCAATCAGATGCACGATCAGCCAAACCGTATGCCACGCGCTGCTGTGGGCCGACGGCTTACCGTGGTGCGGGTCATCGTCGTCGCTGTCGTCTTCATGCTCATACACAAACAGGCTCTGGTGCGTTTTGGTCTGAATCAACAGGAACACGCCGTACATGGCTGCGGAAATCAGCGCGACCAGCAGCGCCTGACCGGTGGAGAAGTTTGCACCCGGCAGCGCCATCGGGAAGACCAGCACGATAATCGCCAGCGGGAAGAGGGCAATCAGATACTGTTTAATGCCGAACAGGTTCATATACTGGGTCGCGAATTTACGCCCGCCCAGCAGCAGAGAGAAGCCCACCAGGCCGCCCGTCACAATCATGATGATCGAGTAAAGGGTGTCGCGCATCAGCGTCGGCGCGGCATCGCCGGTCGCCATGAGCGCGGAAATCAGGCTGACTTCGAGAATAACGACGGAAAGGCTGAGAATTAACGATCCGTAGGGCTCGCCCAGACGGTGGGCCAGTACGTCCGCATGGCGAACGACGCTAAAGGCGCTGGTTAAAATACCGACCAGGGCAAGAATATTGATACCAACCACCACTGGCAGTGACTGACTGCTTCCCCAGAAGAGCAGCACAGCCAGTGCCAGAACCGGGAAAATGAGAGACGTCTCCTTGTGGCGGGTCTTTACCGCCTCGTGTGTTGCTGTCATGTGCTTCTCCATCAATGCAGGTGCTTGTAATTATAGATAGATTTTTGAGGGCATTAAATTAACAGATCTCTGTTAAACACCCTTAATTTTTTACTTAATTTTACCCTTTGTCATAAATTTAATGCCTGACTCCTGTAATTGACGGTTTTTACATAATATTTATTAAATAACAATTAATTAAAGATAATGTGAATCCATAAATTAAGACCGGGTGGCACGCTGGCATATCGTCGTCCACACTTATCTCTTTAAGCAAAAGAGAGGTGAGTGATGCCATATAAAACGAAACGCGAATTACCCGATAACGTGCAAAACGTGCTGCCCGCTCACGCGCAGGATATCTACAAAGAGGCGTTTAACAGTGCCTGGGATCAGTACAAAGATAAGGAGGATCGCCGGGATGATGCCAGTCGTGAAGAGACGGCACACAAAGTCGCCTGGGCCGCCGTAAAACATGAATATGAAAAAGGAGACGACGATAAATGGCACAAAAAGAAATAGCCGTGAAATAATTCGCTGCCTTCATTTTGACTTTTCAGGCGGTTGAACTGCCGTTGTATTGCAACTGGTCCGCTAATTGCTTATCGTTATTTAACTGCTGGCAAAATGACCAGCACATAATGCCGGGAAGGCGAATTACAGATGTCGCAAGGAAGCATGCAGTGGCGGAGGTGGAAAGTGTTAACGCGTGATTTCTTAATGAAGGCAGATTGTAAGACGGCATTTGGTGCTATTGAGGAATCGCTTCTCTGGTCAGCGGAACAACGTGCGGCGTCACTTGCTGCCACGCTTGCTTGCCGCCCGGATGATGGCCCGGTATGGATTTTTGGCTACGGTTCACTGATGTGGAACCCGGCTCTGGAATTTGTCGAATCGGCAACGGGAACGCTGCCTGGCTGGCACCGCGCATTTTGCCTGCGTCTGACGGCCGGACGCGGCAGCGCGTGCCAGCCAGGACGTATGCTTGCACTGAAAGAGGGCGGGCGCACCACGGGCGTGGCGTATCGCCTCCCGGATGCCACCCTGGAAGAGGAGCTTACGCTGCTCTGGAAGCGTGAGATGATCACCGGCTGCTATATGCCGAGCTGGTGTAAGCTGGAGCTGGACGACGGACGCACCGTCAATGCGCTGGTGTTTATCATGGACCCGCGCCATCCGCTGTATGAAGCGGACACCCGCACGCAGGTCATCGCCCCGTTGATTGCTGCCGCCAGCGGACCGCTGGGAACTAACGCGCAGTATCTCTTCTCCCTCGATCAGGAGTTGACCCGCCTCGGCATGCAGGACGAGTGTCTGAATGAGCTGGTGGCGAAGGTGAAGGCGCTGCTGGAAGGGAACCCGCTCAACGGCACGCTGCGACCGGGTTTTGCCTGAAAATACGCCCGGATTGCCGGGCGTTTGACGTTATGCTGCTACGTAACTGACAGAATGCTCCAGTGACTGGCTGTGGCTGTCGATCAGCACATCCCACGTGCCGGTATATGGCACGGTAAGCCAGGCCTTATCGTCCTGCACGGTCAGAATATCCGCCTGGGATTGTTTTTGTGCTTTCGCACTCATGAGATGAATACGACAGCGCTCTGAGCAACGCACCACAACCGTATCCCCGCCAAACAGCTTCAAACTTGTTTTTACCAGTGCCATTTTTTACCCCGTAGTCCTAAACAACGCTCTCCCTGCTGCCATATCCGAGCGTGATGTTGTTCACAATTCACTCATGGCATAACACCAAAGGGGAGGGTGTGGGATGCTGATTTTGATCAAAAAATGGCATAACGATTAAACAAAAATGACAAAATTCCTCAAAATTTCCGCTGGCGCGCGTTTTACCCGCTAAACGCGCGCCGCGAGAAAATTAAATGCGGAAATGGCCGGCGGTTTCAGCAAGGTCGCCCGCCTGGCTCTGCAGGGCGCCCGCAGCGGCGGCGGATTGCACCACCAGCTCGGCGTTCTGCTGGACCATGCGGTCGAGATGGGTCACCGCGTGGTTGATCTCGTGAATACCCTTCATCTGCTCGCTGGTGGCGATGGAGATTTCGCGCATGATGCCGGAGACGCTACCGATGCTGGAGCGGATCTCGTCCATGCTTTCCCCGGCCAGATGCACGTAGCGGGAGCCGGTGGCCACGCTGTCGGTGGTGGAATCGATCAGCGATTTGATCTCTTTCGCCGCCTGGGCGCTACGGCTCGCCAGGTTACGCACTTCGCCTGCTACCACGGCAAACCCGCGCCCCTGCTCCCCGGCACGGGCCGCCTCGACGGAGGCGTTCAGCGCCAGAATGTTGGTCTGGAACGCGATACCGTCAATCACGCTGGTGATGTCGCCAATTTTAGCCGACGCGACTTCGATGGACTGCATGGTACTGATCGCCTGGGATACCACTTCGCCGCCGCGCGCAGCGGCCGCAGAGGCCTTGCTCGCCTGGTCGTTCGCTTCTGCCGCCGACTCGTTCGACTGAGTCACGGAGGCGGTGATCTGCTCCACGGCGCTGGCCGTCTCGCGCAGGCTGGATGCCGCCTGCTCGGTACGTCCGGAGAGATCCTGGTTACCCGCCGCAATCTCCTGGGCGGCGTTTTTCACCGACTCGCTGGCATCGCGGAGCTGCACCATCACCACCGACAGCTTATCGCTGAAGGCATTAAAGGCCTGGGCAATCTGCGCCACCTCGTCCTCGCCGCTGTCCGGCAGACGCTGCGACAGATCGTTAGTCCCGTTGGCAATGTTGTGCATCGCGTCGCGAATGTCAGACAGGCGCTTCAGCAGACGGGCAATCAGGAGGTGAACAATGGCCGCGCTCAGCAGCGCCAGGATCACCAGCGAAATCGCCGATGCCTTAAGCAGGGAACGCATACCGGAGGTGGCGTCACCGTTGTCGAGGGCGACGACCAGCAGCCAGTTTGTGCCCGGCACGGCTGTCGCCACGAAGGTTTTTTCGACGTCGTTAAGCGTACCGTCGACAAGGTTACCGCTTTTCAGCGCAGCAAAATCGATGCCTTTGATGGTCTCAGCAAACGGTTTAAGCGTCAGCGCCGGATCGTTAGCCGCTATCACGCTGCCGTCACTGTTCAGAAGCAAGCCGCTGCTGGACGGAGTTGGATGGATCCCGCGCACGTTCGCCACCACGCTGTCCATGGCCACATCGCCCGCCACCACCGCTTTCAGGGCGCCATTCTCTTTCACCGGCACGGCGAAAGTCACCACCAGTTTACCGGTACCCGCATCAACGTAAGGCGCGGTGACGACCGGGCCGTCCGTGCTGACCACCTGCTGATACCAGGGGCGAATGGTCGGGTCATAATCCGCCGGGACACCCGCGGGCTCAGAGAATTTCGCCGTTTTGCTGGCGTAGCCGACATAAACGTTGGTGAATCCACCCGCCTGCGCAAGCTGTTTAAACACCGGAACCGGATCGTCACTCAGCGCAACGGTCTGGGCAGAGGCAATCACCGTCATCTTGCTTTTGACCCAGTCGGCAATCGCCATGTTATGGCTGGCGCTGGTGCTGGTCAGGATATCGCGCTGTGACTGCTGGTTATCCTGGCGTGTGACCTGGAAGTTAATAACGGTATTGAGGAGAAGGGCGACGACCAGACAGCCTGCCGTCGCCGCGATGATGCGTGCACGAATCGATCTGAACATAAGTGAAATACCTGCTGTGTTGTTTCCATGCCTATCGGCAACCCCGCAGGTAAACTTGATGCTGAAACCGCGTCCATAAGAAAATAATATTTTTACGGGTTTATTATTAAAAAGTTAATACTTTATCCGCGGACAGCGTCCACTCGGCCAGCTCAACCAGCGTACCAATTTCTACGCCATCAATCAGCGGCAGCCCGGTGATACCGCGCCCGTCGGTGCAGGTTTTGCACAGCTTCACCGGCACGTTTTGCGCGGTCAGGATCTCCAGCATCTGCTGAATGTTATAGCCCTCGGCCGGTTTTTGTCCCTTCAGCCCGGCGGTGACCGCGT
Organism: Enterobacter quasiroggenkampii; assembly: GCF_043972695.1. NCBI lineage: Bacteria > Pseudomonadati > Pseudomonadota > Gammaproteobacteria > Enterobacterales > Enterobacteriaceae > Enterobacter > Enterobacter quasiroggenkampii. The sequence goes on along the minus strand of NZ_CP143745.1, from coordinate 3,315,449 downwards.
CCGACATTAAAAAGAGGCGTAACGCGAGGTCACTCTCTTTTTCGCGCAGCGCAATGGCCAGGCGCAGGCTGTTAAAAAGCGATTCACTCCCGTAGGCCGCACCGTTGGCGACGATCACAATCTTCTGCATGTTGACTCCTGTTCTTATAAAGGCACGAATATTGCTTAATTTCCCGGAGTTTCGCTGTCCGGGAGAGTAAGCATGATATTAATGGCAGGCATTTCGCCAGGCGCTGCCGAATGGCTCACGCGCGCAAAGATGATGCGCCAGGAGCAGTTCAGCAAGCTGGCACAGCTGGGTGTGCTTGTGCACGGCATTAGCCAACTGGTGCACATGTTACAGTGCGAGCGCGGGGCGTCCAACGTCTGGCTCTGCTCACAGGGCAAGCTGTACGCCCCCGAATGCAAAGCCAGCCGGGCGCTGGTGGATGAAAACCTCGCTGCCCTTTACGGCATTCTTGAAACACAGTCGCCGATCCCAGGAAGTGCCGTCTGTGAACGCATCGGCGGCGCGCTCCTGAGCCTGGATACACTTCCCGCGCTGCGTGACGGTGTGATTCAGCAGACTGTAACGGCACCCCAGGCGATGGAACACTACTCCCGCATGCTTCGCCATCTGCTCAGTATCGTGCCGCAGCTTAATGACAGCATTGACGATCCGCAAATCGCAGGACGTTTTGTCGCGCTTTATAGCCTGATGCAGGGAAAAGAGCTGGCAGGACAGGAGCGGGCGCTGGGGGCGATTGGCTTCACGCAGGGTTTTTTCGATGATGTGACTCGTCAGAGGCTGGTTGACCGCATTGACGGGCAGCAGGCCTGCTTTGAGATCTTTCTCTCACACAGCTCCACTGACGTTCAGACCACCTTTTCAATGCACTGTCAGCCCGATCGTGAAACGGAGCAACTCCGGCGCGTGGCCTGTACCCGCCAGCCTGCCGCCGATAACGGCCTTACCGCACTGGCCTGGTTTGCTCTGCAAACCGCGCGCCTTGAGCATCTGCGCACGCTGGAGGAGACGATCATCGCCGATCTGATGGTCGCGGTGGACGAATGCATTCACCGTGACGATGAGTACGCGCTCCCCGGCGATGAACAGGATGATCCGCCGATCCGCTATCCGGAAAAACCGTTGCTTACCCTGGTTCGCCAGCAGGCGCGCGAGATAGAGCAGCTCTCACGTCAGCTTGCGTCGCTGCGCGATACGCTTGAAGAGCGCAAAATCATTGATAAAGCGAAGAGCGTGCTGATGACCCACCAGAATATGAGTGAGGAACAGGCCTGGACGGCGCTGCGCAAAATGGCGATGGACAAGAACCAAAGGATGGTGGATATCGCCCGCGCGCTGCTCATGGTGAAGAATGTATGGCAGGTAACACCAAAGGAGTAGCTGCACGGTCAGTGGGCATTTTATGCCTGTTTGCGGTGCGTAAAGGCGAGGGAAGAACGGTAAGCACCGCAAGAAACAGTGTGTTAAAACCTGGCATTCACTTTGCATTATCAGATTAACCATTTTTGACGATGCGCCAACGGCGGTGCATCCGTCTTCGGGATAAAGGCGTCCACTGGTGCTTCGGCACCGTGGGCGCTTTTTTTTGGTTTTTTTTCAGGAGTGGTCATGGCGGATTTGTCGAGACGGCGTTTTTTGCAGGCCAGCATGCTGGCGAGTGGTGCAATTCTGTTGCCGGGTGTCATGCAGGCCGCATGGGCGGCAGGCTCGGATAAACCGGAGCAGGAAACAGTGCGCATCGGGTTTATCCCGCTGACCGACTGTGCCCCGGTGGTTATCGCTGCGCTGAAAGGGTTTGATAAAAAATACGGTATTACCATCCTGCCCACCAAAGAGGCGAGTTGGGCGGCGGTGCGCGACAAGCTGGTGGCGGGCGAACTCGATGCCGCGCACATTCTTTACGGCCTGCTGTACGGACTGGAGCTAGGCATCGCTGGCAAGCCACAGCAGATGGCTAACCTGATGACCCTCAACCAGAACGGCCAGGCGATTACGCTCTCCAGCGATTTGGCAGAGAAGGGCGTTCGTGACCTTGACGGGCTGAAAAAGCTGATTGGGCAGCAGGCGCCTGGCACCTATACCTTCGCGCACACCTTCCCGACCGGGACGCACGCCATGTGGCTCTACTACTGGCTGGCCAGCGCGGGCATTCACCCCTTTGACGACGTGCGTACGGTGGTGGTGCCGCCGCCGCAGATGGTGATGAACATGCGCATTGGCAACATGGTCGGCTTTTGCGTCGGCGAGCCGTGGAACGCGCGTGCCATCAACGACCGCATCGGTTTTACCGCCGCCACGTCGCAGTCTATCTGGGCCGACCATCCGGAAAAAATCCTCGGGACGCGTCGCGACTGGGTGGAGAAAAATCCGCACACCGCCCGGGCGCTGGTGAGCGCAGTGCTGGAGGCGGCGCGCTGGATTGAGGCCTCCCCGGAAAACAAACGCGAAACCGCGCAGATCCTCTCCCGCCGGGCGTGGCTCAACTGCAAAGAGCAGTATCTCACCGGACGCATGCTCGGCGAGTACGACAACGGCCTGGGCCAGCGCTGGCAGGACGCGCACCCGATCCGCTTCTTCAACGAGGGGGCCGTCAGCTACCCGTATCACTCCGACGGCATGTGGTTCTTAACCCAGTTCCGCCGCTGGGGCTTGCTCAAAGCCGCCCCGGACTATACGGGCATCGCACAGCGCATTAACCAGACGGCGGTCTGGCAGGATGCAGCCACGGCGGTGGGGGGCATTACCACACCGACTTCACCACTACGCAGCAGCACATTGATGGACGGCACCGTCTGGAACGGTACCGACCCGGAAGGATACGCCAGCCGTTTCGCCATTCACCGTAAAGGGGCCTGATTATGCAGCATCTGCAAAAGACAAAATCACACGAGACGCCGGAGAGTGGAGAGGTGATTCTCCTGCCTCCGGTGCAGGTTCGCCGCCGTACGCCGACGTTTGTGCGTCGTATTAACGCGATCCTTCAGCGCATCATTCCGGCTTTTCTGGGGCTGGGACTGCTGGTGGTGCTCTGGCAGCTGGCGGCGATTAACAGCAAAGGTTTCCCGACGCCGCTCAGCACGCTCGATTCCGCTATTACCCTGTTTGCCGATCCGTTTTATCGCGACGGGCCAAACGACATGGGCATCGGCTGGAACGTGCTCGCCTCATTACAGCGCGTGGCGGTGGGGTTTGGCCTGGCCGCGTTCGCCGGGATCCCGCTTGGTTTCCTGATTGGCCGCTTCACCTTTTTTTCGCGCATGTTCGGCCCGCTGATCGCGCTGTTACGCCCGGTTAGCCCGCTGGCCTGGCTGCCCATCGGCCTGCTGCTGTTCCAGAAAGCGGAGCCCGCGTCGAGCTGGACCATTTTTATCTGCTCCATCTGGCCGATGGTGATCAACACCGCCGAAGGCGTGCGGTGTATTCCGCAGGACTACCTTAACGTCGCCCGGGTGCTGCAGCTTTCAGAGTGGACCATCATGCGCCGCATTCTCTTCCCGGCGGTGCTGCCCGCGGTGCTGACCGGGGTGCGCCTCTCTATTGGCATCGCCTGGCTGGTGATTGTCGCCGCCGAGATGCTGACCGGCGGTTTAGGGATCGGTTTCTGGATCTGGAACGAGTGGAACAATCTCAACGTCGAAAACATTCTCATCGCCATCGTCATCATTGGCGTGGTCGGGCTGCTGCTCGAGCAGGGGCTGATGCTGATCGCCCGTCGCTTTAGCTGGCAGGAAAAATAAGGAGCGAACATGAAACCATTAATCCAGGTCCAGGCCGTGAGCCAGCGTTTTTCCACCGCCAGCGGCGAATTTCTGGCGCTGCAGAACGTCTCCTTTGATATCCATGAGGGCGAAACCGTCAGCCTGATTGGGCACTCCGGCTGCGGTAAATCGACGCTGCTTAATCTTATCGCTGGGATCACGCTGCCGACGGAAGGCGGGCTGATTTGCGACAACCGCGAAATTGCCGGGCCGGGTCCGGAGCGCGCGGTGGTATTCCAGAACCATTCGCTGCTACCGTGGCTCACCTGCTTCGACAACGTGGCCCTGGCGGTAGATCACGTGTTTCGCCACAGCATGAGCAAGGCGGAGCGCCGGGAGTGGATTGAGCACAACCTCGACCGCGTACAGATGGGGCACGCCTTGCACAAGCGCCCGGGGGAGATCTCCGGCGGCATGAAGCAGCGCGTCGGGATTGCCCGCGCGCTGGCGATGAAGCCGAAAGTCCTGCTGATGGATGAACCCTTCGGCGCGCTGGATGCGCTGACGCGCGCCCATCTGCAGGACTCGGTGATGCAGATCCAGCAGGCGCTGAACACCACAATCGTGCTGATTACCCACGACGTGGACGAGGCGGTGCTGCTCTCCGATCGCGTGCTGATGATGACCAACGGCCCGGCGGCGACCGTCGGGGAGATCCTGCACGTTGACCTGCCGCGCCCGCGTAACCGGGTGCAGCTGGCTGACGACAGCCGCTATCACCACATGCGCCAGCAGATCCTGCATTTCCTCTATGAAAAGCAGCCGAAAGCGGCGTAGCGAGGGGGCTTTGATGCGACTGGTCATTATCGGAAATGGCATGGCGGCCACGCGGCTGATTGCCTCGCTCACCGGGCGTGCTGCCGATCGTTTCGCAATTACCGTCATCGGTGACGAGCCGGAGCATGCCTATAACCGCATCCAGCTTTCGCCGGTGCTGGGCGGTGAAAAAACGGCGGCGGGCATCAGTCTTCAGAATGACGACTGGTACCAGGAACGGGGCGTGACGGTGCTGCGGGGCGAAAAGGCGCTCGCCGTGAATGTGGACACGCGGGAAGTGCAAACCACCGCCCGCACGCTGGGCTGGGATGCGCTGGTGTTTGCCACCGGATCAACGCCCTTTGTTCCGCCAATTCCCGGCTGCGATGCGCCGCATGTCTTCACGTTCCGTACCCTTGAGGATATCCGGGCCATAGGGGCGATCGCCGGTCCGGTGGTAGTGCTGGGCGGCGGCGTGCTCGGGGTTGAGACGGCGGCAGCGCTGGCGCGCTCAGGGGACAACGTCATCCTTGTTCATCGCGGTCCGTGGCTGATGGAGCAGCAACTGGATGAGCAGGCGGGCGTGCTGCTGGAAGAGGCGCTGGCGGCGCGGGGCGTGCGCTGTGAGCTCGCCTCTGGCATCGCGGCGATTGACGGGAATAGCGTGACGCTGCTGAACGGACGCAGCGTCACCGCCGCGCGCGTGGTGCTGGCGACGGGCGTGCAGCCTAACGTCGTACTGGCGCAGGCCAGCGGCATTCGCTGCGCGCGCGGCATCGTGGTGGATCACCAAATGCAAACCTCCGTGCCGGACGTCTACGCCATTGGCGAATGCTGCGAAATTGACGGCCAGACGTTTGGCCTGGTCGCCCCCTGTCTGGCGCAGGCGGATATCCTCGCCGCACGGCTGGCCGGAGACGTCACCGCGCCATTTGCCCTGACCGACAACGGCATGCACCTCAAGGTGACCGGCGTGGAGCTGTTCAGCCTCGGTCGCGCGGCAGAGCAGGAGGGCGATGTGGTCTGGAGCGCATGGGATGCGCTGACCCGTCACTATCGTCGCTTACTGATCCATCAGGGGGCGCTGGCTGGCGTGCTGCTGATGGGGGACTGCCGCAGCGCGGCAACATTTACCGATTTACTGGCAACGGCTGCGCCCGCGCACGCGGACTGGCTGTTCGATCGTTTCACTACGCAACCGCAGGTTGCAGGACAGAACGCTATGACAAAACCTACTCTGGTGGTGGTTGGGCACGGTATGGTCGGCCATCATTTTCTCGAAGACTGCGTTAACCGCAATCTGCATCAGCAGTATCAGATCGTTGTCTTTGGCGAGGAGCGCTATGCCGCCTACGACCGCGTGCATCTGTCGGAATATTTTGGCGGCCGCAGTGCGGCGTCGCTTTCGCTGGTGGAGGGGGATTTCTTTGCCGACAACGGCATTGAGCTGCGCCTGTCGCAGCAGATTGTCGCTATCGATCGCGACGCGCGCGTGGTGCGTAGCGCCAGCGGGCACGAAACCCACTGGGACAAGCTGGTGCTGGCGACCGGCTCATACCCGTTCGTGCCGCCCGTGCCGGGCCACGATTTGCCGGGCTGTTTTGTCTACCGCACCCTTGACGATTTGGACAAGATTGCGGCGCATGCGGCGGGCTCACGCCGCGGTGTCGTGATTGGCGGCGGGCTGCTGGGGCTGGAGGCGGCGAATGCCCTGAAGCAGCTCGGGCTGGAAACTCACGTGGTGGAGTTTGCGCCCAATCTGATGGCGGTCCAGCTCGACAACGACGGCGCGGCGATGCTGCGCAAGAAAATCGAGGCGCTTGGCGTCGGTGTGCATACCAGTAAAGCAACGACGGAGATCGCCGCCGCGGACGGCGGGCTGGTGCTGCGCTTTGCCGATGGCGAACAGCTTGAAACAGACATGGTGGTGTTTTCTGCCGGCATTCGTCCGCAGGACGCGCTGGCGCGCAGCAGCGGGCTGGCTATCGGCGAACGCGGCGGGATCGGCATTGACGACCGCTGTCAGACCTCCGATCCGGACGTGCTGGCCATTGGTGAATGCGCCCTGTGGGAAGGGAAAATCTTCGGGCTGGTTGCGCCCGGCTACCAGATGGCGCGGGTGGCCGCCGCCGCGCTGGCGGGAGAGGAGAAAACCTTCGCCGGCGCGGATATGAGCACCAAACTCAAGCTGCTGGGCGTGGACGTGGCCTCGTTCGGCGATGCTCACGGCCGCACGCCGGGGGCGCTGAGCTACCAGTGGACGCACGGCCCGCAGCAAATCTACAAGAAAATCGTGGTCAGCCACGACGGCAAAACGCTGCTCGGCGGCGTGCTGGTGGGTGATGCCAGCGAATACGCCACGCTGGTACAGATGATGCTCAACGGGATAGCCCTGCCAAAAGAGCCGGAAACGCTGATATTACCCGCGTCGTCAGGCAGTGCGCCAAAAGCGCTCGGCGTGGCAGCGCTGCCGGAAAGCGCACAAATCTGTTCGTGTCATAACGTCAGCAAAGGCGATATCTGTCAGGCGGTAAGTGCGGGCGCAACGGATATCGGCGCGATTAAGCAGTGCACCAAAGCGGCGACCGGCTGCGGAGGATGTAGCGCACTGGTGAAGCAGGTGATGGAGTTCCAGCTGGCGGCGCAGGGCGTGGAGGTGAAAAAGGACATCTGCGAACACTTCCCGTACTCGCGTCAGGAGATTTACCACCTCGTGCGCGTCAACCATATCCGCACCTTTGACCAGCTCATTAGCCGCTACGGTCAGGGACACGGGTGCGAAATTTGTAAGCCACTGGTGGGGTCAGTGCTCGCCTCCTGCTGGAACGAGTATCTGCTGAAACCGTCACACCTGCCGCTGCAGGATACCAACGACCGCTACTTCGCCAATATCCAGAAGGACGGTACTTACTCCATCGTGCCGCGCATGCCTGCGGGGGAAGTGACCGCCGACGGGCTGATCGCCATCGGCCAGATTGCGAAACGCTACAGCCTGTACAGCAAAATCACCGGCGGCCAGCGTATCGACCTGTTTGGCGCCACGCTGGAACAGCTGCCGGAGATCTGGCAGGCGCTGGTGGAAGCCGGATTCGAAACCGGGCACGCCTACGGCAAATCCCTGCGAACGGTGAAATCCTGCGTCGGGTCGACCTGGTGTCGCTACGGCGTGCAGGACTCCACCGGCCTCGCGGTCAGGCTCGAGCACCGTTACAAAGGCCTGCGCGCCCCGCACAAAATCAAAATGGCGGTCTCAGGGTGTACCCGCGAATGCGCCGAGGCGCAGAGTAAAGACGTGGGGGTGATTGCCACCGATAAGGGGTGGAACCTCTACCTGTGCGGCAACGGCGGCATGAAGCCTCGCCATGCGGATCTCTTCGCCAGCGATCTCGATGATGACACGCTGATCCGCACCGTCGATCGATTCCTGATGTTCTACATCCGCACGGCGGATCGCCTGCAGCGCACCAGCACCTGGATGGACAACCTGGAAGGCGGTCTCGACTACCTTCGGGAGGTGATCCTCAACGATAGCCTGGGCATCGCCCACGAGCTGGAGCAGGAGATGGCCCGGGTGGTGGAGACCTACCAGTGCGAATGGCAAACCACGCTTAACGATCCGAACCGTCTGGCGCTGTTCCGCACGACGGTGAACGACATCACAGCGGATCAAGGTAAACGCTGGCAGGAAATCTGTGGCATCGACGATATCCCCGAGCAGGCGGGCATTGGCGCGCGGCTTGGGCGTAAGCCGATTGCGTTGTTCCGATTTGGCAAAACCGTCTATGCCCTTGACGACCGGGAGCCTGGCAGCAGCGCGAACGTGCTTTCCCGAGGCATTCTTGGCGATGCGGCGGGGGAGCCGGTGGTGATCTCTCCGCTCTACAAGCAGCGTATTCGCCTGCGCGACGGCTGTCAGGTGGAGAACGGCGAACCCGCGGTGCGCGCCTGGCCGGTCAAAATTGAGAACGGCAAGGTGTGGGTCGGTAATGATGCCCTGGTAATGCGTGCGGAGGCCTCATGACGGAAACCCGGACAACGTGTCCCTACTGCGGGGTCGGCTGCGGCGTGGTCGCCCGCGTGGACGGTGAAACGGTCAGCGTTCGGGGGGATGAAACCCATCCTGCGAACTTTGGCCGCTTGTGCGTGAAAGGATCGGCCCTGGGGGAAACAATGGGGTCACAGGGGCGATTGCTGCGCCCCGTTGTTGACGGTGCTGAGGTGGCCTGGGCGCAGGCGCTGGGAGCGGCAGGCGAGCGCCTCCAGGACATTATCGACAAATGGGGGCCGCAGGCGGTGGCGTTTTACGCGTCCGGGCAATTGCTTACCGAGGATTATTACGCCGCCAATAAGCTGATGAAAGGGTTTATCGGCGCGGCGAACATTGATACCAACTCCCGGCTCTGCATGTCATCGGCGGTCGTGGGCTACAAGCGCGCCTTTGGTGAAGATGTCGTGCCGTGCAGCTACGAGGATGTGGAAAACAGCGATCTGGTGGTGCTGGTGGGCTCAAACGCGGCCTGGACGCATCCGGTGCTGTATCAGCGCCTGGTACAGGCAAAGCACAACAATCCGGAGATGAAAGCGGTGGTCATCGATCCGCGCAGAACCGCCTCCTGTGATATTGCTGACCTGCATCTGGCGCTCACTCCCGGCAGCGACGCCGGGCTGTTCGTCGGTCTGCTCAATGTGATTCAGGGAACGGACGCGTGGCCGATATCCCGCGTGGCGGCGTTTTGCGGCCTCTCGCCGCAGGATATTGGTACGTTTTACGACTGGTTTATGACGGCGCCCAGGGCCATCACGCTCTACACCATGGGAATCAACCAGTCCTCCAGCGGCAGCGACAAATGCAGCGCCATCATTAACGTGCACCTTGCCAGCGGGAAATTTAACCGTCCGGGCTGCGGCCCGTTTTCGCTGACCGGACAGCCAAACGCGATGGGCGGAAGAGAGGTGGGCGGGCTGGCAAATCAGCTGGCGGCGCACATGAACTTTGAGCCGGACGATCTCTCGCGGGTGGCGCGTTTCTGGGGAACGGAACGGCTTGCGCAGACGCCGGGCTTGATGGCGGTGGAGCTGTTTGACGCCATTGCCCGCGGCGAGGTGAAGGCGGTGTGGATCATGGGCACCAATCCTGCCGTCTCGCTGCCGGACAGCCACGCGGTGTGTCAGGCGCTGGGGCGCTGCCCGCTGGTCATTGTCTCTGAGGTGATGAACGATACCGACACCAGCCGGTTTGCCCATATTCGCTTTCCGGCGCTGGCCTGGGGAGAGAAGGACGGTACGGTAACCAATTCCGAGCGACGCATTTCGCGCCAGCGCGCGTTTCTGCCCGCGCCCGGTGAGGCAAAGCCGGACTGGTGGATCGTCGCGCAGGTGGCGAAACGGCTGGGGCACGGCGACGCCTTTGCCTGGCAGCATCCCCACGAGATTTTTTGCGAGCATGCGGCGCTGACGGCCTTTGAAAATGACGGCGCGCGGGCCTTAAACCTTCACGACCTGGCTACGTTAACCCGTGAGGAGTGGGAGCGGCTTGAGCCCTGGCAGTGGCCTGGGGGGGATTTTCCGTGCCGAAACATTGTTCCCGTTGACCCACAGTCGCACGGTGCGACGGTCAGCGCGTTGTACCCGCTGATTCTCAACTCCGGGCGCATCCGCGATCAGTGGCATACCATGACGCGAACAGGATATGTGGCCAGACTCATGCAGCATATCGCCGAACCCTTTGTTGAGGTTTGCCCCGCAGACGCCGTTCGGTTTTCCCTGTGCGGCGGCCAGCTGGCGCGCATCAGTTCGCCGCGCGGCGTCATGGTTGCAAGAGTGCGCATCAGCGACGCTCAGCGTGAAGGGAACGCTTTTGCCCCGATGCACTGGAACGCTGAGTTTGCCCGCCAGGGAAAGGTGAATGCACTGGTGGAAGGGCGCTGCGATCCGGTTTCGGGGCAGCCGGAGAGTAAACAAACCGCCGTCAGAATCCAGCCCTGGCAGCCCGCCTGGCAGGGAGAACTCTATGCCCGCGAAGGACTGGAAATGCCCTCTCCGGTTTACTGGTGGCGTAAAGCTTCACGCCTGACGGTGGCGTGCGATAAACCGCTGCTGTCGTGGGTAATGGAATACGCCAGCGGCCGGGGCTGGCAACTGCAGGTTGCTCAGGCCGGTGAACGCAGCAGTGTGCTGGCCTGGTATGAAGGCCAGCTTATGCTGGGTTTCTGGGAAGGTACCGCGTTACCGGCGCTGGCGCATACGGTGATTGAAGCCGCTTTTCATTCACCACCCGTGCTGCCCGCAGAACGCCACGCCCTGTTGAACGGGCAGAGCGTCGGGAGGGCGACGGATCCGGGACGCATTATCTGTAGCTGTTTCAGCGTCGGGGAAGAGGCGATACGGGAGGCGATTGCCGGAGGGTGTGATTCCGTCACCGCGCTGGGGGCTAAGCTGCGCTGTGGTACGAACTGTGGTTCCTGCGTGCCGGAGCTGAAAGGGCTGTTTCAGGATAATCCTGAAATGTCCGCCAGGACTGCATTTCAGGGCTTATCGCGTTAACATAATAAGAGTTTATTCATAAACACAGGTTCTTATTGACGACGTTGATGGCTGTATCGTCCCGCATTCGTTTGCTGTTTTTACTCCCCCTTCTTACGGCCGGAGCCGTTCACGGTGCGCCGAATTCCTTTATGCATCAGGCGCAGCACCCCTTTGATAATAACGGGGACAGTCTGCCCGACCTCGGCATGGCGGCGCCCACCGGCGAAGGGGAAAAACATCTGGCCGAAATGGTGAAAGCCTTCGGTGAAGCCAGCATGACCGACAACGGGCTGACAACCGGCGAGCAGGCGCGTCAGTTTGCCTTTGGTCAGGTGCGCGACGCGGTAAGCGGGGAAGTGAACCAGCAGATTGAGTCCTGGCTGTCGCCCTGGGGAAACGCCAGCGTGAACCTGCTGGTGGATAACGACGGCAAATTTAACGGCAGCAGCGGGAGCTGGTTTATCCCGTGGAATGATACTAACCGCTACCTGAGCTGGAGCCAGCTTGGCCTGACGCAGCAGACGGATGGCCTGGTCAGCAATGCCGGAATCGGTCAGCGCTGGGTCGCCGGGAAGTGGCTGCTGGGCTACAACACCTTTTACGATAATCTTCTGGATGAAAACCTGCAGCGTGCCGGGCTGGGGGCGGAAGCGTGGGGGAAAAATCTGCGCCTGTCAGCGAACTATTATCAGCCCTTTGCCGGATGGCGCGCGCGATCTGACGTTCAGGAGCAGCGCATGGCGCGCGGATATGACGTGACCGCTAAAGCCTGGCTGCCGTGGTTTCATCACCTGAACACCAGCGTCAGCTTTGAGCAGTACTTTGGCGATAACGTCGACCTGTTCAACAGCGGCACCGGGTACCACAACCCGGTTGCGGTCAATCTGGGGCTTAACTATACCCCCGTTCCGCTGGTGACGTTGACCGCCGGGCACAAGCAGGGCGAAAGCGGCGAGAGCCAGAATAACCTCGGACTGAAGCTCAACTATCGCTTTGGCGTGCCGCTGGCAAAGCAGCTATCCGCCGATGAGGTCGCCGCCACGCGATCCCTGCGCGGCAGCCGCTACGACTCACCTGAGCGCACCAGCCTGCCGGTGATGGAGTTCCGCCAGCGTAAAACGCTATCCGTCTGGCTGGCCACGCCGCCGTGGGATCTGAAAGGGGGTGAGACCGTGATGCTGAAGCTGCAGGTTCGCAGCACGCACGGCATCCGTCAGATCCACTGGCAGGGCGATACGCAGGCACTGAGCCTGACGTCGCCGGCGAAAAGCAACAGCAGCGACGGCTGGAGCGTGATTATCCCTGCCTGGGATGATCGGGAAGGGGCGACAAACCGCTGGCACCTGTCGGCGGTGGTAGAAGATGAGAAAGGCCAGCGCGTCTCGTCCAATGAGATCACGCTGGCAGTGGTGCAGCCGCTGGTCGCACTGCCTGACGACGATCCGCGCTGGAATCTGCTGCCGGAGGAGTAGTCCTTAGAAGATGCGTTCCTGATGCACCCACACGGCGGCTTCAACGCGAGATTTTAACTTCATTTTCTTCAGCATATGCTTCACGTGCACTTTGACCGTGCTTTCGGTGATATCCAGACGGCGGGCGATCATTTTGTTCGGCAGCCCTTGGGCAATCAGTTTGAGAATGTCGCGCTCGCGCGGCGTGAGCTGGCTGACGTCACGGTCAGAGGTGGCGCGGTTAGCGCGCAGGCTGGCGGCCAGCACTGGCGTTAAGGCTTCGCTGAGCACCATCTCGCCCGCCGCCGCCTGCTGCAGCGCCTTAAGCAGATCTTCCGGCTCCATGTCTTTCAGCAGATAGCCATCCGCACCGCGCTTCAGCGCCGTGACCACGTCCTCTTCATGGTTCGACACGCTAAAGACGACGATGCGGCCGGAAAGCGATTTTTCCCGCAGCTTGTCGAGGGTCTCCAGACCGTTCATGCCCGGCATATTCAGATCGAGCAGGATCAGATCGGGATCGAGGGATTCGGCAAGCTCAATGCCCTGTTCACCGTTGCTGGCTTCGCCCACCACGGTGATATCGGGTGCCATGCTGACCAGCTGTTTCACGCCAGTACGCAGCATCGGATGGTCGTCGATCAACAGGATGGATGCCGGTTCCTGATTAGTCATGGGTTTCTCCTTGAGCAGTTGTGAGCGGTTTCTCGGGAATAAAGGTGACGACAACTTCCGTGCCGCCCGTTTCTCTCCGGCGAACCTGGCAATCACCGCGCAGGCTTTGAGCGCGGTCTCGCATAATGATTAAACCATAGTGGTTAGTGCGTTCGGCATTTTCCGGCACGCCGCGGCCGTTATCGTGAACCGTCAGTTTCACCTGATTATCATGCTGGCTGACGGTGACCGTGACCGCCGTTGCTTCAGCGTGTTTAAGCACGTTGCTCAGCGCTTCGCGGGCGATCTGCAGTAGATGGATGGCCTGATGGGAGGGGACAAACCGCGGCGGCAGCTGATAATCCAGCTTCACCGGGAACCCCAGTCGGGCGCTAAATTCGTGACAGCTGGATTCCAGCGCCGGGCGCAGGCCCGGCTCGGTCAACTGCAGGCGGAAGGTGGTCAGCAGCTCGCGCAGCTGCACCCAGGAGGTGTTCAGCTCGTTGCGGATCTGGCTGAGCAGCTGTTTGTTGCTTTCGGGCATCTCCGCATCCTGCATCTGCAGGCAGCTCACCTGCATTTTCATACAAGAGAGCGACTGGGCGATGGAATCGTGCAGCTCGCGGGCGATGGTCGCGCGCTCTTCCATGACGATAAGCTGCTGCTGTTTTTCCTGATGCCTGTCGAGCGCCAGCGTGGCCGTCAGCTGTTCAACCAGCGTATCCACCAGCTGCTGCTGGTCGTGGCTCAGGTGGCGTCCGGTTGGTAGGGTGGCCAGCAGAATGCCGTACTGGGTGTGGCTGTCCGTCAGGCGCCACTTCAGGGTCGTGCCGCCGGAGGTCAGCGGCGGCAGGCCGCGAGGGCAAAGATGGCAGCCTTTGTCATCGCAGGACATATCGGATTGACAGGTAAATTCCTGGTGGTTCTCTTCGTCTTCCACATCGTAGACCCGCAGCTCCAGGTCGCGCAGCAGGGTCAGATTTTGCAGGCCGTTCAGCACCGGCGAAAGACGTTCACACAACGGCACCTGCATGTGCAGCCGACGGTTGGCCTGCCAGAGGAAGGAGAGGATCTCGTTTTTCTGCTCCAGCCCGGCCGTTTTTTCCTGAACGCGCTGTTCCAGCACCGCGTAGCTCTCGGAGAGCTCTGCCGACATGGTATTGAGAGCCTGGCCGAGCATGGCCATCTCGTTGCGCCCGCTGATGTGCGTGCGCTGGGTAAAATCGCGTGCGGTCACCGCGCGGGCCATTGCCAGCAGCTGTTTCCAGGGATTTAACAGCCGCGCGCGGAGCCACACGATGGTGAAGATCAGCAGCAGCCCCATAAACAGGGCCATGGCCCGGTGTACCATCACCACCCGGTCGATGCGTAATTCGGTCGTCTGGTCAAAAGCGGAGACCAGCGCGTCAATGCGGGAGACAAACCCCGCCACGTCCTGGGCAACAGCTTCTGTACTGCGCGCCTGTTTCAGGCCGGGCTGCAGCTGGGTGTGCCAGTACCCCTGAAGGGCTTTCAACTGGGACTGCTGGCCGGCGCGAATGGCGGCGTTTTCCAGCTCGGGGCTGAACGCCGTGCGCTCCATTTCATCGATTAAAGGCCGATCGTCCTGCGTCAGGGGAACCGCCGCCAGCAGGCGATAACTCTGCATGCGTAGTGAGCCTGCCTCGTTGATGGCATGCGCATTACCCTGTACCCCTTGTACCAGCCAGCCGGAGATCGCCATGCCGGTCACGCCGATGGCGGTGGACAGCAAAACGATCAGAGCGAGCTGATTCACGAGCGTCAGCGGAGATAAACATCTTTTTAACATAGAGGTGGCGTGCTCCTGACGTGGCCTGCTTGCAGGAATGGCGCTATTCTGGTGCATACCCTGGAGTATACCCATACCAATAAAGGATTACCCCTAAATTGCCAACGGAGTAGGGGGCAAGAGGTGGGCGTTGCAGGGAATCGTCAGTGCCGTGAAAAACCACGTCTTTTTTACCGAATTAGCCTACTCACTAAGGATAACACCTTTTTTTGTGCCGCAAATCCTCCCACTTTTCCTTTGATTTATATCAACTTACCGCCGCCCTAAAACCCTAATGTTTGCAGCATCATTCGAGAATCAGAGGTGTCTATGAGTCACTCATCCGCTCCCGAAAGGGAAAATGGTGCCGTTATTACTGACTGGCGTCCAGAGGATCCGGCGTTCTGGCAACAGCGCGGCCATCGTGTAGCAAGCCGAAATCTGTGGATTTCCGTGCCGTGTTTGTTATTAGCGTTTTGCGTATGGATGTTGTTTAGCGCGGTGGCAGTAAACCTGCCTAAAGTCGGCTTTACGTTCACGACCGATCAGCTGTTTATGCTGACCGCGCTGCCGTCGCTGTCAGGCGCGTTGCTGCGCGTCCCTTACGCGTTTATGGTGCCGGTCTTTGGCGGCCGTCGCTGGACGGCATTCAGTACGGGCATCATGATCGTCCCCTGCGTGTGGCTGGGCTTCGCGGTGCAGGATACCTCCACGCCGTTCAGCGTGTTCGTGATTATCTCCCTGCTGTGCGGCTTTGCCGGGGCGAACTTCGCCTCCAGCATGGCCAACATCAGCTTCTTCTTCCCGAAAGCGAAGCAGGGCGGCGCGCTGGGGATTAACGGCGGTCTGGGCAATATGGGCGTGAGCGTGATGCAGCTGATCGCTCCCCTGGCGATCTCGGTCTCGATTTTTGCAGCCTTTGGCGGCGGTGGCGTTGAGCAGGCGGACGGTTCTTCCCTCTATCTGCAAAACGCAGCCTGGATCTGGGTGCCGTTCCTCGTGGTCTTCACCCTCGCAGCCTGGTTCTTTATGAATGACCTGTCCGCGTCGAAGGCGTCGCTGAGCGAACAGCTGCCGGTGCTGAAGCGTGGACACCTCTGGGTGATGGCGCTGCTGTATCTGGCGACCTTCGGTTCGTTTATCGGCTTCTCGGCGGGCTTCGCGATGCTGTCGAAAACGCAGTTCCCGGACGTCCAGATCCTGCAATTCGCCTTCTTCGGCCCATTTATTGGCGCCCTTGCTCGCTCGCTGGGCGGCATGGTGTCTGACCGTCTGGGCGGTACCCGCGTGACGCTGGTTAACTTCGTCGTGATGGCGGTCTTCTGTGCGTTGCTGTTCCTCACGCTGCCGGCCGACGGACAGGGCGGTAACTTCATCGCCTTCTTCGGCGTGTTTATGGTGCTGTTCCTGACGGCCGGGCTGGGGAGCGCGTCCACCTTCCAGATGATCTCCGTGATCTTCCGTAAGCTGACCATGGACCGCGTAAAAGCGCAGGGCGGAAGCGAAGAACAGGCCATGCGCGAAGCGGCGACGGATACGGCTGCGGCGCTGGGCTTTATCTCCGCCATCGGCGCGATTGGCGGCTTCTTTATCCCGAAAGCGTTCGGTATCTCTCTGGACCTGACCGGCTCTCCGGCCGGTGCCATGAAAGTCTTCCTCGTCTTCTATATCGCCTGCGTCGTGATTACGTGGCTGGTATATGGCCGTAATACCAAGAAAAATAAGTAAGTATGATTATCCGTTTACGCGGCCTTCGGGCCGCGTTTTTTTTGGCGTCAAAATAGTTACAACATACTGGTTACCATGCCGAGGAAATCCGCAGGCAGCATTGTGATCGCCATCGCTTTACAGGGCGCTCTACCCCTTAATACCTGCGAGGTTAAATTTTGCCTGGCGGTTTGTACGATAAATTAAAAATAACGATATATTTCATATGGATATGAAATTTTAAATGATACCGCTTTGGTGGTATTAGGTGTAACCCCTCGCCTGAAAGTCCCTCGTCGTCTTGATCGTTATCAATTCTCCCCCTCTTTCAGGGCGTTACCTTCGCTGCAAATCAGCAATGTCGATTTAGAGAGCCACAGGCTCCATACAGGAGATACCCGATGAGCAAATTTTTGGACCGGTTTCGCTACTTCAAGCAGAAGGGCGAAACGTTTGCCGATGGGCACGGCCAGGTTCTGGATACCAACCGGGACTGGGAAGACGGTTACCGCCAGCGCTGGCAGCATGACAAAGTCGTCCGTTCGACCCACGGCGTGAACTGCACTGGCTCATGTAGCTGGAAGATTTTCGTTAAAAACGGTCTTGTGACCTGGGAAATGCAGCAGACCGACTATCCTCGCACCCGCCCGGATATGCCGAACCACGAACCGCGCGGCTGCCCGCGTGGCGCCAGCTACTCCTGGTATCTCTACAGCGCGAACCGTCTGAAATACCCCCTGATGCGCAAGCGCCTGATGAAAATGTGGCGTGAAGCGAAAGTGCAACACAGCGATCCAGTGGATGCCTGGGCCTCTATCATTGAAGACGCGGATAAAGCGAAAAGCTTCAAGCAGGCTCGCGGCCGCGGCGGCTTTGTGCGTTCCTCCTGGAAAGAGGTGAACGAGTTGATTGCCGCCTCCAACGTCTACACCGTGAAAACCTACGGTCCTGACCGCGTGGCGGGCTTCTCGCCGATCCCGGCGATGTCGATGGTCTCTTACGCTTCCGGCGCGCGCTATCTCTCCTTAATCGGCGGTACCTGCCTGAGCTTCTACGACTGGTACTGCGACCTGCCACCGGCGTCTCCGCAGACCTGGGGCGAGCAGACCGACGTGCCGGAGTCTGCGGACTGGTACAACTCCAGCTACATCATCGCCTGGGGCTCTAACGTGCCGCAGACCCGTACGCCGGACGCACACTTCTTTACCGAAGTCCGTTACAAAGGCACCAAAACCGTGGCGGTGACCCCGGACTACGCCGAAATCGCCAAGCTGTGCGATCTGTGGCTGGCACCGAAGCAGGGTACCGATGCGGCGATGGCGATGGCGATGGGCCACGTCATGCTGCGCGAGTTCCACCTGGATAAACCAAGCCAGTACTTCACCGACTACGTCCGTCGCTACACCGACATGCCGATGCTGGTCATGCTGGAAGAGCGTGACGGGTACTATGCCGCAGGCCGTACGCTGCGCGCCGCCGATCTGGTGGACGCGCTGGGCCAGGAAAATAACCCAGAGTGGAAAACCGTTGCCTATAACAGCAACGGCGAGCTGGTGGCGCCAAACGGCTCTATCGGCTTCCGCTGGGGCGAGAAGGGCAAGTGGAACCTTGAGCAGCGTAACGGCACGACCGGTGAAGAGACGGAGCTGCGCCTGAGCATGCTGGGAAGCCAGGACGAGATCGCCGAGGTGGGCTTCCCGTACTTCGGCGGTGAAGGTTCCGAGCACTTCAACAAGGTTGAACTGAAAAACGTACTGATGCACAAGCTGCCGGTAAAACGCCTGCAGCTGGCCGACGGGTCTACCGCGCTGGTCACCACCGTCTATGACCTGACCATGGCGAACTACGGCCTGGAACGTGGTCTGGGCGATGAAAACTGCGCCACCGGCTATGACGATGTGAAAGCCTACACCCCGGCATGGGCAGAGCAGATCACCGGCGTTCCACGCGCGCAGATCGTGCGTATCGCCCGCGAGTTCGCGGAAAATGCCGACAAAACCCATGGTCGTTCAATGATCATCGTCGGTGCGGGTCTGAACCACTGGTATCACCTCGATATGAACTACCGTGGCCTGATCAACATGCTGATCTTCTGCGGCTGCGTTGGTCAGAGCGGCGGCGGCTGGGCACACTATGTGGGCCAGGAAAAACTGCGTCCACAGACCGGTTGGCAGCCGCTGGCGTTTGCCCTCGACTGGCAGCGTCCGGCACGCCACATGAACAGCACCTCCTACTTCTATAACCACTCCAGCCAGTGGCGCTACGAGACGGTCACCGCGCAGGAGCTGCTGTCGCCGATGGCGGATAAATCCCGCTACAGCGGCCACCTGATTGACTTCAACGTGCGCGCCGAGCGCATGGGCTGGTTGCCGTCTGCGCCGCAGCTGGGCACTAACCCGCTGCGCATCGCGGAAGCGGCAAAGCAGGCGGGCATGTCACCGGTGGATTACACCGTGAAATCGCTGAAGGATGGCTCAATCCGCTTCGCGGCGGAACAGCCGGAGAACGGTAAAAACCACCCGCGTAACCTGTTCATCTGGCGCTCCAACCTGCTGGGCTCGTCCGGTAAAGGCCACGAGTACATGCTGAAATACCTGCTTGGTACCGAAAACGGTATCCAGGGGAAAGATCTCGGCAAGCAGGGCGGCGTGAAGCCGGAAGAGGTGGAGTGGAAAGACAACGGTCTCGACGGCAAGCTGGATCTGGTGGTCACTCTCGACTTCCGTCTGTCCAGTACCTGCCTGTACTCCGACATCGTGCTGCCTACCGCCACCTGGTATGAAAAAGACGACATGAATACCTCGGATATGCATCCGTTTATTCATCCGCTGTCTGCGGCCGTTGACCCGGCGTGGGAATCGAAAAGCGACTGGGAGATCTACAAAGACATCGCGAAGACATTCTCCGAAGTCTGCGTGGGGCACCTCGGCAAAGAGACCGACGTGGTGACGCTGCCCATCCAGCACGACTCTGCCGCCGAACTGGCGCAGCCGCTGGACGTGAAGGACTGGAAAAAAGGCGAATGCGATCTGATCCCGGGCGTGACCGCACCGCACATCATTCCGGTTGAGCGTGACTACCCGGCAACGTACGAGCGCTTTACCTCTATCGGCCCGCTGATGGAGAAAATCGGTAACGGCGGGAAAGGGATCGCCTGGAACACCCAGAGCGAAATGGACCTGCTGCGCAAGCTCAACTACACCAAAGCGGACGGTCCAGCGAAAGGCCAGCCAATGCTCAACACGGCAATTGATGCGGCAGAGATGATCCTGACCCTGGCACCGGAAACCAACGGCCACGTGGCGGTGAAGGCCTGGGCAGCGCTGAGCGAGTTCACCGGTCGTGACCATACGCACCTGGCGACGAATAAAGAGGAAGAGAAAATCCGCTTCCGCGATATTCAGGCCCAGCCGCGCAAGATTATCTCCAGCCCGACCTGGTCAGGCCTGGAAGACGAGCATGTGTCCTATAACGCCGGCTACACCAACGTTCACGAGCTGATCCCATGGCGCACCCTGTCCGGCCGCCAGTCGTTGTATCAGGATCACCAGTGGATGCGCGACTTCGGTGAAAGCCTGCTGGTGTACCGTCCGCCAATCGACACCCGCTCCGTGAAAGCGGTGATGGGCGCGAAATCGAACGGTAACCCGGAGAAGGCGCTGAACTTCCTGACGCCGCACCAGAAGTGGGGGATCCACTCCACCTACAGCGACAACCTGCTGATGCTGACCCTGTCGCGCGGCGGTCCGATTGTCTGGATGAGCGAAACGGATGCCAAAGATCTGGGTATTGAAGATAACGACTGGATCGAAGTGTTCAACAGCAACGGTGCCCTGACGGCGCGTGCGGTGGTGAGCCAGCGCGTACCGGCCGGGATGACCATGATGTACCACGCGCAGGAACGTATCGTTAACCTGCCGGGGTCAGAGATCACCGAGCAGCGCGGCGGGATCCACAACTCCGTGACCCGCATTACGCCGAAGCCGACCCACATGATCGGTGGCTATGCGCAGCTGGCCTACGGCTTTAACTACTACGGCACCGTAGGATCGAACCGCGATGAGTTCGTGGTGGTACGTAAGATGAAGAATATTAACTGGTTAGACGGCGAAGGTAATGACCAGGTACAGGAGAGCGTAAAATGAAAATTCGTTCACAAGTCGGCATGGTGCTGAATCTGGATAAATGCATCGGCTGCCATACCTGCTCGGTCACCTGTAAAAACGTCTGGACCAGCCGTGAAGGTATGGAATACGCCTGGTTCAACAACGTGGAAAGCAAGCCGGGCACCGGCTTCCCGACCGACTGGGAAAACCAGGAGAAGTGGAAGGGCGGCTGGATCCGCAAAATCAACGGCAAGCTGCAGCCGCGCATGGGTAACCGTGCGATGTTGCTGGGAAAAATCTTCGCTAACCCGCATCTGCCGGGCATCGATGATTACTACGAGCCGTTTGATTACGACTACCAGAACCTGCACAACGCGCCGGAAGGCAAACACCAGCCGATCGCCCGTCCTCGCTCGCTGATCACCGGTCAGCGCATGGACAAAATTACCAGCGGTCCAAACTGGGAAGAAATTCTGGGCGGCGAGTTCGAGAAACGCGCCAAAGACCAGAACTTCGAGAACATGCAAAAGGCGATGTACGGCCAGTTCGAAAACACCTTCATGATGTATCTGCCGCGCCTGTGTGAGCACTGCCTTAACCCGGCGTGCGTGGCGACCTGCCCGAGCGGCGCCATCTACAAGCGTGAAGAAGATGGCATCGTGCTGATCGACCAGGACAAGTGCCGCGGCTGGCGTATGTGCATCACCGGCTGCCCGTACAAAAAGATCTACTTCAACTGGAAGAGCGGCAAGTCTGAGAAGTGCATCTTCTGCTACCCGCGTATTGAAGCCGGTATGCCGACCGTCTGTTCCGAAAGCTGCGTAGGCCGTATTCGCTACCTCGGCGTGCTGCTGTACGACGCGGACGCGATTGAAAACGCAGCGAGCACCGAGAACGAGAAAGATCTGTATCAGCGTCAGCTGGACGTGTTCCTCGATCCGAACGATCCGAAGGTCATTGAGCAGGCGCTGAAGGACGGCATTCCGCAGAGCGTGATTGACGCCGCGCAGCAGTCGCCGGTGTACAAGATGGCGATGGACTGGAAGCTGGCCCTGCCGCTGCATCCGGAATACCGCACGCTGCCGATGGTCTGGTACGTGCCACCGCTGTCGCCGATTCAGTCTGCCGCTGACGCGGGCGAGCTGGGCAGCAACGGCATTCTGCCGGACGTAGAGAGCCTGCGCATTCCGGTGCAGTACTTGGCAAACCTGCTGACCGCAGGGGATACCCAACCGGTCCTGCTGGCGCTGAAACGTATGCTGGCGATGCGCCACTTCAAGCGTGCCGAAACCGTGGACGGCGTGACCGATACCCGCGCGCTGGAAGAGGTTGGTCTGACCGAAGCGCAGGCGCAGGAGATGTACCGCTATCTGGCGATTGCCAACTACGAAGACCGCTTCGTGGTGCCGAGCAGCCACCGTGAGCTGGCCCGCGAAGCCTTCCCGGAGAAAAATGGCTGTGGCTTTAGCTTTGGCGATGGTTGCCACGGGTCAGACAGCAAATTCAACCTGTTCAACAGCCGCCGCATCGACGCCATGGATGTGACCAGTAAAACGGAGCCGCACTCATGATTGAACTTGTCATTGTTTCTCGACTGCTTGAGTACCCGGATGCGGCGCTAGCGCAGCATCAGCAGGAACTCTTTGATGCACTCGCGTCTTCAGAAAACCTGGATAAAGAGGATGCCCAGAAGCTTGGCGTTTTCCTCCGCGACCTGTTAGCGCGCGACCTTCTGGACGCGCAGGCGGACTACAGCCAGCTGTTTGACCGTGGACGTGCAACGTCCCTGCTGTTGTTTGAACACGTCCACGGTGAATCCCGTGACCGCGGTCAGGCGATGGTGGATCTGATGGCCCAGTACGAACAGCACGGCCTGCAGCTCGACAGCCGCGAGCTGCCGGACCATCTGCCGCTCTATCTGGAGTATCTGGCGCAGTTGCCGAAAGAGGAGGCGTTGGGTGGTCTGCAGGACATCGCGCCGATCCTGGCGCTGCTCGGCGCGCGTCTTCAGCAGCGTGAGAGCCGCTATGCGGTGCTGTTCGATCTGCTGGTGAAGCTGGCCAACGCCGCGGTCGACAGTGAAAAAGTGGCGGAGAAAATCGCCGATGAAGCCCGTGACGATACGCCACAGGCGCTGGATGCGGTATGGGAAGAAGAGCAGGTGAAATTCTTCGCTGACCAGAACTGCGGGGAATCAGAAATCTCAGCGCATCAGCGTCGTTTTGCCGGTGCCGTGGCCCCGCAATATTTGAATATCTCTAACGGAGGACGGCACTAATGCACTTCCTGAATATGTTCTTCTTTGACATTTACCCGTATATCGCGGGCACCGTGTTCCTGGTGGGAAGCTGGCTGCGTTATGACTACGGCCAGTACACCTGGCGTGCCGCCTCCAGCCAGATGCTGGATCGCAAAGGGATGCATGTGGGCTCTAACCTGTTCCACATCGGTATTCTGGGCATTTTTGCCGGTCACTTCCTCGGGATGCTGACGCCGCACTGGATGTATGAAGCGTGGCTACCGATTGAGGTGAAGCAGAAGATGGCGATGATCGCCGGCGGTGCCTGCGGGGTGATGACCTTAGTCGGTGGCCTGCTGCTGCTGAAACGTCGTCTGTTCAGCCCACGCGTGCGTGCTACCACGACCGCTGCGGACATCCTGATCCTCTCCCTGCTGATGGTGCAGTGCGCGCTGGGTCTGTTGACCATTCCGTTCTCGGCGCAGCATATGGACGGCAGTGAAATGATGAAGCTGGTGGGCTGGGCGCAGTCCGTGGTGACCTTCCACGGCGGAGCGTCTGCGCACCTGGACGGCGTAGCGTTTATCTTCCGTGTTCACCTGGTGCTGGGGATGACGCTGTTTGTGCTGTTCCCGTTCTCCCGCCTGGTGCATATCTGGAGCGCGCCGGTGGAGTACCTGACGCGCAAATACCAGATAGTACGCGCCCGTCGCTAATTTGCCGTTTTGATACCAACCCCGCACTCGCGGGGTTTTTTTTCGCCCCAGCCCAGGTTGTTACCCGCGGCGGCAAACAGGATAAGCGCGCCACCCGCCAGCTGCGTCAGGCTCAGCGCATGTCCGAACAGCAGATTATCAACCACAATTGCTACCACCGGATAGATAAACGACAGGGAGCCGGTAATGGGCGTCGGCAGCTTCTGAATCGCGCTGTAGAGCAGCTGGTACATAATGCCGGTATGGACAATGCCGAGCGTGAGCAGGATCGGCCAGGGGAAATCACCGGATAATGACGGCAGGCTTGCAAACGGCAAAAGCATCACGACGCCCGTCAGCACCTGGATAAAGGCGATATGCTGCGGTGCAATGGACTTCAGCTTGCGGGCAATCATGGCCGTTAGCGCGTAGAAGAATGCCGCGGACATGGCCAGACCGATTCCGGCGAGCCATTCACCGCCATGCGCGCCGGTCAGCTCGCTGGAGAGCAGTATCACCACGCCGCCAAAGGCGAGAAACAGCCAGCCCCATTTCACCAGGCTGACGCGTTCCCCTAAAAACATCCCCATCAAGACCAGCATAAACGGCTGGGTGTTATAGACCACGGTCGAAAGGCCAATCGAGATCCGCTCATAGGCTGCGAAGAGCAGCAGCCAGTTCACCACGAGCGCCACGCCGCCGAGAATAGCCAGCAGCAGCGTGGTGCGGGTGAGGGGACTAAAGGGCTTTTGACTGACCCGGATAAAAATAAAAAGCGCCATAGCCCCGATAAGACAGCGCCAGAACACCACTTCCGTCACCGGCAGACCGGAGAGCAAAACAAACGCGCCGATAGAGCCGGAAATTAACATCGCCAGGCTCATTTGCCAGACGCCTTTATGTAAATCACGCATCATCCACCTCCTGATTAATGACGCTATTGTCGAAAATCGCTGTCGGGTTTTACAGGGGTGATATAAGGTTGAAAAGGTAAATGACTTTTTAAAATTAGGTGAAAAGAATGGAATGCCTTATCGATGATATCGACCGACAAATTTTAGCCTGTTTGGTTGAGGATGCGCGCATGTCGTTGAAGGTGCTCAGCGGCCGCATCGGTCTGACGTCCCCCAGCACGGCAGAACGCCTGAAGAGGCTGGAAGAGCGCGGTGTGATCCAGGGTTATGGTGCACGGGTGAATCTGGCGGCGCTGGGGTATACGCTGCAGGCGCTGGTACGGGTTCGCCCCTTACCGGGTCTGTTGCATAAAGTGGATAAGTACATTCAGGCGATGCCGGAGTGTATTGAGAGCGACAAAGTGACCGGGGAAGATTGCTTTGTGATTAGGCTGGTGGTGCGATCGATAGAGCAGCTGGATGCGCTGCTGGACGGTCTGGCAGAGCATGCTCAGTGTAATACGTCGATTGTGAAGAGTTCGCCGGTCAGGCGTCGTTTGCCGCCGATGTAGCCATTTTTCGCCGGGTGGCGGCTGCGCCTTACCCGGCCTACAAAGGCGGACTTGGTTTTTTTATGTTGGGGGAATGATGGTGGTGGGGGAAGGATTCGAACCTTCGAAGTCGATGACGGCAGATTTACAGTCTGCTCCCTTTGGCCGCTCGGGAACCCCACCAGGGGTAATTCAAATTTTGAGGTCGTGCTGAGAGATGGTGGTGGGGGAAGGATTCGAACCTTCGAAGTCGATGACGGCAGATTTACAGTCTGCTCCCTTTGGCCGCTCGGGAACCCCACCACGGGGTAATGCTTTTTACTGGCCTGCTTCCTGCTGGAAGCGGGGCGCATCATATCAAATGAGACGCCCCTGTAAAGCATTCCTTTAGGGAAACGAAGTTGTTTGCCTGCTTTTTATCCGTAAAGGCGCAAAGCTAATCAATTCATTTTCCGAAAGATTAAAGAATGATGGTTCTGTTACCGTAAACGAAGACTCGCTGAGCCAGCACCTGATACAGCGCGCGGCTTAACACATTCTTCTCAACGTCACGACCTGCGCGCATCATGTCCTCAGCGGTGTAGGTGTGATCCACATGAATCACGTCCTGCATGATGATGGGACCTTCGTCCAGGTTGTCATTCACGTAATGGGCTGTCGCGCCGATGATCTTCACGCCGCGCTCGTAGGCCTGGTGGTATGGACGCGCGCCAATAAAGGCCGGCAGGAACGAGTGGTGGATGTTGATGATCTTGTTCGGGAAACGCGCCACGAAAGATGGCGTTAACACGCGCATGTATTTCGCCAGCACCACGTAGTCCGGGTTATGCGCTTCAATGGCCTGCGCCATCAGATCGTCGTGCTCTTCGCGGGTATGGCCTTCATGGCTGACCAGCTCGAACGGAATATCAAAGCGCTCGACCAGCGTACGCAGCGTCTCGTGGTTGCCAATCACGGCAGCAATTTCAACGTCCAGACCGCCGTAGTTGGCCTTCATCAGCAGGTCACCCAGGCAATGTGCTTCTTTGGTCACCAGGATCACGATGCGGCGTCGGCCCGCAGGGGTCAATTCGCGCACGGAGCCTTCCGGAAGCGCGCTGTCCAGATCGGCCAGCAGCGTGGTGTCGTTGAAAATACCTTCCAGTTCGGTACGCATGAAGAAGCGGCCGGTACGGTGGTCAACGAACTCGTTGTTCTGCACGATATTCAGTTCATGTTTGTAGCAAATGTTGGTAATTCGTGCGATCAGCCCTTTTTGATCGGGACAGATGGTGCGCAGAACTTTACGTTGTAATGATTGCATCGCCGGGAAATCCTGTTTGTATTTGCGAAGTCTGGGTTGTCAGGCATTACTGCCCGCAACACTTTTTAAATTTTTTACCTGAACCACACGGGCAGGGATCGTTACGACCAAACTGTGGGCGCGTTCCGTCAATATAATACCATTGCCCGCTTTCCTTTAAGAACCGGGAACGCTCGATAATGGCACCCGGTTTATTATTCTCGGTAAAACGGGCAACAAAGCTGACGTAACCTTCATCCACATGACTGCCTGGAGAGGATTCATAGACGGTGAGGCCGAGCCACTGCGTGTTCGCAAACCCGGCTTCGATGTCCTGTTTGAAATCGGCTGCACGGCAGGATGGATGCCAGGTTTTAATCAGATAGTCTGCGTCTTTGATCACAAAAGCAGTGTACCGTGAACGCATAAGGTGTGACGGGTCTGGTGCAACCTGATCGCCAGAAAGATATCGCTGGCAACATAGGCTATACTCCAGAGCGCTACCACAAGGGCAGAGTTGAGACACGATTCTCTTCCTGGAACAAAATATAAAGGCGTAAAACGCTTCGGGTAGCACTATGTTAACTGAGGCGTTGCGTTGACGCTATGTCAGGAATCCAGGGGAAGTAAAACAGGACTAATGAGAAAGGTTAAAATTGGGCTGGCGCTGGGTTCAGGTGCCGCCCGGGGATGGTCGCACATCGGCGTGATTAATGCCTTAAATCAGATGGGCATTACCGTCGATATTGTTGCAGGGTGTTCAATCGGATCGCTTGTCGGCTCCGCTTACGCGTGCGGGAAGCTTCCGGAGCTCGAGACATGGGTGCGCTCCTTCAGCTACTGGGACGTGCTGCGTCTGATGGACCTCTCCTGGCAGCGTGGTGGACTGCTGCGCGGCGAACGCGTCTTTAACCAGTTCCGCCAGGTCATGCCTCTCGAAGACTTCACTGATTGTCAGATGCCTTTCGGCGCCGTCGCGACAAACCTCAGCACAGGACGCGAGCTCTGGCTCACCGAAGGCGATATCCATCTTGCCGTGCGTGCCTCCTGCAGTATGCCGGGACTCATGGCGCCTGTCCCACACAACGGTTACTGGCTTGTCGATGGTGGCGTCGTTAACCCGGTTCCCATCTCTCTGACGCGTGCGATGGGGGCGGACATTGTGATTGCCGTCGACTTGCAGCACGATGCCCACCTGATGCAACAGGATCTCATGCCGGTCAATCTCCAGAGCGAAGATGCTGAGGGCGAGAAACTGGCCTGGCATGAACGCCTGCGCGGAAGAATCGGGCGTCTGACCGCGCGTCGTTCGGTTGCCGCGCCGACGGCGATAGAAATCATGACCACGTCAATTCAGGTTCTCGAGAACCGCCTTAAACGTAACCGTATGGCAGGCGATCCTCCGGATATTCTTATTCAGCCGTACTGTCCGCAAATCTCTACCCTTGATTTCCATCGGGCTGAGGCCGCCATCGCAGCGGGCTCGTTAGCCGTCGAAAAGAAAATGGACGAATTGTTGCCTTTTGTGCAGACCGCACGTTAAGCACCTTTTTTTGACTACTTCAGCAAAATCTGACAGGCGATAGTGCCGATCGCATGCCACTATTTAGTTACTGTCAGCCAGGGGAGGAACCATGACGCAGCCATTGGCCGGAAAACACATTTTGATTGTTGAAGACGAGCCCGTTTTCCGATCGCTACTGGATTCGTGGTTATCCTCGCTGGGCGCAATGACGTCGCTGGCTGAAGATGGCATCGACGCCCTGGAAAAAATGATCAGCATTACGCCCGATTTGATGATTTGCGACATTGCGATGCCGCGCATGAATGGACTGAAGCTGGTTGAACATCTGCGTAACGAAGGCAATCAGACGCCGATTCTGGTGATCTCTGCCACCGAGAACATGGCGGACATCGCAAAAGCATTACGTCTTGGGGTACAGGATATTCTGCTTAAGCCGGTTAAGGATTTGCATCGGCTGCGAGAAACGGTCCTGGCGTGCCTTTATCCGAATATGTTTAATTCCCGGGTAGAGGAAGAGGAGCGTCTTTTCCAGGACTGGGACGCTCTGGTGAGTAATCCGCCTGCCGCGGCGAAACTGTTGCAAGAACTCCAGCCGCCCGTCCAGCAAACTATTTCACACTGTCGCGTAAATTATCGGCAGCTGGTGGCCGCTGACCAGCCAGGACTGGTGCTGGATATTGCGCCACTGTCAGATTCCGATCTTGCATTTTATTCTCTGGATGTCACCCGGGCGGGGGATAACGGTGTATTAGCGGCGTTACTTCTTCGTGCGCTATTTAATGGTTTGTTGCAGGAACAGTTATCCCATCAGGGACAACGGTTGCCTGAGTTAGGCAGTTTACTCAAACAGGTAAACCAGCTTTTTCGTCAGGCCAATCTGCCTGGACAGTTCCCGCTATTGGTTGGCTATTACCATAGCGGTTTAAAAAATCTGATCCTCGTTTCAGCCGGTCTCAATGCATCACTGAATACCGGTGAACACCATATTCAGGTGAGTAACGGTGTACCGCTTGGGACGTTGGGAACGGCGTATCTTAATCAAATTAGCCACCGCTGTTCCTCGTGGCAGTGCCAAATTTGGGGCGCCGGAGGACGGTTACGCTTAATGTTGTCCACGGAATAAGCAATTGGATCGTCATTTTAAGATTGCTTTACCTGTGTTTTACGGGGAGTGCTACTATCGCTGCCCGGTTTCATGCGTATTTATCCTAATTGATCGGCAACGCGTTCTTTTCAGACCCGGACTGCGGGGCGAGACTGATATACTCAACGCGTTATTTATTGCATAAAAGTTCAAAACTTGAACATCTCAGGAGAATTTGAATGGCTGCCCTAAATTCGAAAGTCAGAAAGGCCGTTATCCCGGTAGCGGGATTGGGGACCAGGATGTTACCAGCAACTAAGGCGATTCCTAAAGAGATGCTGCCTCTGGTTGATAAGCCATTAATCCAGTATGTCGTGAATGAATGTATCGCAGCCGGCATCACTGAAATTGTGCTGGTTACGCATTCATCTAAAAACTCTATCGAAAACCATTTCGATACAAGCTTTGAACTTGAAGCCATGCTGGAAAAACGTGTTAAGCGTCAGCTGTTAGAAGAAGTTCAGTCTATTTGCCCTCCACACGTCACCATTATGCAGGTTCGTCAGGGGCTGGCTAAAGGTCTGGGCCACGCTGTTATGTGCGCGCACCCTGTCGTGGGGGATGAGCCTGTAGCGGTAATTCTGCCTGACGTTATTCTGGATGAATACGAATCCGATCTTTCTCAGGATAACCTGGCTGAAATGATCAAACGTTTCGACGAAACCGGCAGCAGCCAGATTATGGTTGAGCCTGTTGAAGACGTAACGGCATACGGTGTGGTTGACTGCAAAGGCGTTAACCTGGAGCCGGGTGAGAGTGTGCCAATGGTGGGCGTCGTAGAGAAGCCTAAAGCCGATGTCGCGCCTTCAAACCTTGCTGTTGTAGGTCGCTATGTCCTGAGTGCTGAAATCTGGCCTCTGCTGGCTAAAACGCCTCCAGGAGCGGGTGATGAGATCCAGCTGACGGATGCCATCGATATGCTGATCGAGAAAGAGACCGTTGAGGCCTACCATATGAAAGGTAAGAGCCATGACTGCGGTAATAAGCTCGGTTATATGCAGGCGTTTGTTGAATATGGTCTCCGTCACAATACCCTTGGCGAAGAATTTAAAACCTGGCTCAAAGAGAGCGTAGGTATTAAGAAATAAGCCACGGTTGTAAATGTTCGAAACCGGTGAGGCGTTGCCCACCGGTTTTTTTATGCCCATAACACTTCCGAAAACCTGTCTGAAAGTACAGTCGATGAAATTGCTAAATAATGCTTTATGACAGAGTGTAAGAGGATGTTTGTGACAAATTTAGGTTAAAAAAAATCCCGCAATATGCGGGATTTTTCTGAATGAGGCTCGATTAATCCTTGATCAGGAAGTCGTCCAGCTGTTTACCCTGCTCATCCATCGCTTTCTTGATAACAGCAGGAGTACGACCCTGGCCAGTCCAGGTTTTAGTTTCGCCGTTCTCATCAACGTAGCTATATTTAGCAGGACGGGCAGCACGCTTAGCTTTAGTACCGGTTTTAGCGGCAGCCATGCTGTTCAGCAATTCATTTGGATCGATACCATCAGCAATCAGCATTTCACGATATTGCTGCAGTTTACGAGTACGTTCTTCGATTTCAGCCGCAGCAGCGCTTTCTTCTTCGCGACGTTCATTAACTACAACTTCTAATTTTTCCAGCATTTCTTCAAGCGTTTCGAGGGTGCATTCTCTTGCCTGCGCACGAAGAGTACGGATGTTGTTCAGAATTTTAAGTGCTTCGCTCATTGTAGTAATCTCAAACTTATAATGGGGGGGTGGTTTGTTGACCTAATAATAGAGCCATAAATTCAGATGTGCAATAGCCAGGAATGTAAGGAATTCAAAAAATACTAAATAATGCCGCTATTATTAATTACGCTAACTTAAATTCCACCACTCCGCTGTCTCGGTTGTTATCACCGGAACCTGCTTAACCCGGTCGATTGCGTCTTTTTTTTGTGACATTTCCCGCAGGAATTATAGTTGCGGCGGAGAAATATCAGCCTTTTGTATTAGTTCTCACCCTTGGTGTTAAGCCTGAAATAGTTAATAAATAGTGAATTTTAAAGGGTCGGGATTCCACTATAAAAAGAAGTGTTATGTTTGGCTTAACTTATAACATATTGGCGTGGCTGAATGGGTTTACTTCATGTTTTAACGGGTTATTTTCATAAACAGAAGGTGCTGAACGCGGCACTGAACCGCATCCTCTGTGCGCTGCATCGCTGATGACCGGACAAAATATGGTACAATGACTCATCGGGAATATTACACATTGATTAGGGTTTTACGGCCAATGGCACAACTTTATTTCTACTATTCGGCAATGAATGCCGGGAAATCCACCGCGCTGCTGCAATCCTCGTACAATTACCAGGAACGCGGGATGCGTACCGTTGTTTATACGGCTGAAATTGACGATCGCTTTGGCGCAGGGAAGGTGAGCTCCAGAATAGGGCTCTCGTCGCCTGCCAGGCTGTTTAACCCGAAAACCGATCTGTTTGAAGACATTCGTGCAGAACATGCGGCACAGCCCATTCACTGCGTACTGGTCGATGAGAGCCAGTTTCTGACGCGTGAACAGGTCCATGCCCTGTCAGAGGTGGTCGATGAGCTTGATATCCCCGTGCTCTGTTACGGCCTGCGTACGGATTTCCGCGGGGAGCTTTTTGAAGGGAGCCAGTATTTGCTCGCCTGGTCGGATAAACTTGTCGAACTGAAAACGATCTGCTTCTGCGGTCGTAAAGCGAGTATGGTGCTTCGTCTCGACCAGTCCGGGAAACCTTATGCAGATGGCGAGCAGGTGGTGATAGGCGGCAATGAACGCTATGTTTCGGTCTGCCGTAAGCATTATAAAGAAGCGTTGTCTGTAGGCTCGCTGACGGCGATTCAGCACGACAACAGAAAATAACGTCAGTCTTATTATTCAGACATAAAAAAACCCGCCATTAAGGCGGGTTTTTCATCTGCTGCTGTCAATTAAGCGCTTTTCTTCGCTTTCTTGTCAGCTTTGATGACTGGGGCTTCTGTTTTCACAGCGGCAACGTCACCTTCTTTGAACTCACGACCGTAGTAGGTATCCAGCAGAATCTGTTTCAGCTCGGAGATCAGTGGGTAGCGCGGGTTAGCACCGGTACACTGGTCATCGAATGCATCTTCAGACAGCTTGTCTACGTGAGCGAGGAAGTCAGCTTCCTGTACGCCCGCTTCACGGATTGATTTAGGAATACCCAGTTCAGCCTTCAGGCTTTCCAGCCATGCCAGCAGTTTCTCAATCTTCGCAGCAGTGCGGTCGCCCGGTGCGCTCAGACCAAGGTGGTCAGCGATTTCAGCATAGCGACGACGGGCTTGTGGACGGTCGTACTGGCTGAAAGCTGTCTGCTTGGTTGGGTTGTCGTTAGCGTTATAACGGATAACGTTGCTGATCAACAGGGCGTTCGCAAGACCGTGAGGAATGTGGAACTGTGAGCCCAGTTTGTGCGCCATTGAGTGGCAAACACCCAGGAAGGCGTTGGCAAACGCGATACCGGCGATGGTTGCTGCACTGTGGACACGTTCACGTGCTACAGGGTTTTTAGAGCCTTCGTTGTAAGACGCTGGCAGGTTTTCTTTCAGCAGTTTCAGAGCCTGCAGGGCCTGACCGTCTGAGAACTCAGACGCCAGCACAGAAACGTAAGCTTCCAGGGCGTGAGTCACCGCATCCAGACCACCGAACGCACACAGTGACTTCGGCATCTCCATGACCAGGTTCGCATCAACGATAGCCATGTCTGGCGTCAGCGCATAGTCAGCCAGTGGGTATTTCTGACCTGTTGCATCGTCGGTTACTACCGCGAATGGCGTAACTTCAGAACCGGTACCGGAAGTAGTGGTGACCGCGATCATTTTCGCTTTTACGCCCATTTTCGGGAACTTGTAGATACGTTTACGGATGTCCATAAAGCGCAGTGCCAGTTCTTCGAAGTGCGTTTCTGGATGCTCGTACATAACCCACATGATTTTCGCGGCGTCCATTGGGGAACCACCACCCAGTGCGATAATCACATCTGGTTTGAAGGAGTTAGCCAGTTCAGCACCTTTACGTACAACGCTCAGAGTTGGGTCAGCTTCAACTTCGAAGAATACTTCAGTTTCGACGCCAGCCGCTTTCAGCACGGAGGTGATCTGGTCAGCGTAGCCGTTGTTAAACAGGAAACGGTCAGTCACGATGAGCGCACGTTTGTGGCCATCAGTAATCACTTCATCCAGCGCGATTGGCAGAGAACCACGGCGGAAGTAGATAGATTTCGGAAGTTTGTGCCACAACATGTTTTCAGCTCGCTTAGCAACGGTTTTCTTGTTGATCAGGTGTTTTGGACCAACGTTTTCAGAGATGGAGTTACCACCCCAGGAACCACAACCCAGAGTCAGGGAAGGTGCGAGTTTAAAGTTGTACAGGTCACCGATACCACCCTGAGAAGCAGGGGTGTTGATCAGGATACGTGCAGTTTTCATCATCTGACCGAAGTGAGCAACACGCTCTGGCTGGTTGTCCTGGTCAGTGTACAGACAAGAGGTGTGACCGATACCGCCCATGGCAACCAGCTTCTCTGCTTTCTCAACCGCGTCTTCGAAATCTTTCGCACGGTACATGGCAAGCGTAGGAGACAGTTTTTCGTGAGCAAACGGCTCGCTTTCGTCAACGACTTTTACTTCACCGATCAGGATTTTGGTTGTTGCCGGAACGGTAAAGCCTGCGAGTTCAGCAATTTTGTAGGCTGGCTGACCCACGATAGCGGCGTTCAGCGCGCCATTTTTCAGGATGATGTCCTGAACTGCTTTCAGCTCTTTGCCCTGCAGCAGGTAGCCGCCGTGGCTGGCGAAACGTTCGCGAACCGCGTCATATACGGAATCCACGACCACAACAGACTGTTCAGATGCACAGATCACGCCGTTATCGAAGGTTTTAGACATCAGCACAGACGCGACAGCACGTTTGATATCAGCGGTTTCATCGATAACAACAGGGGTGTTACCCGCGCCCACGCCGATAGCAGGTTTACCGGAGCTGTATGCGGCTTTAACCATGCCTGGACCACCGGTCGCCAGAATCAGGTTAATGTCCGGGTGATGCATCAGCGCGTTGGAGAGCTCAACAGAAGGTTGGTCGATCCAGCCGATCAGGTCTTTTGGTGCACCCGCAGCGATAGCCGCTTGCAGGACGATATCTGCAGCTTTGTTAGTCGCGTCTTTCGCACGTGGGTGTGGAGAGAAGATGATTGCGTTACGGGTCTTCAGGCTAATCAGTGATTTGAAGATTGCAGTAGACGTTGGGTTAGTGGTCGGAACAATACCGCAGATGATGCCGATAGGTTCAGCGATGGTGATGGTACCGAAGGTGTCGTCTTCGGACAGCACGCCACAGGTTTTCTCATCTTTATAGGCGTTGTAGATATACTCGGAAGCGAAGTGGTTTTTAATCACTTTATCTTCCACGATACCCATGCCGGATTCGGCAACGGCCATTTTAGCGAGAGGGATTCGAGCATCTGCAGCAGCCAGTGCGGCCGCGCGGAAGATTTTATCAACCTGTTCTTGGGTGAAATTGGCATATTCACGCTGGGCTTTTTTAACGCGCTCGACGAGGGCGTTCAGTTCAGCGATATTAGTAACAGCCATAATGCTCTCCTGATAATGTTTAAACTCTTTTAGTAAACCAGCGCTCGATACGTCACACAGTATAGACAGAGCCGATACGACTTGCGTAACACAAAGTAAAACAAAGAGTTACTTTCTGCGTCAGCACACTAATTTACTAAAAGAGCCTTACCTTAGCATCATCCCTTTTTGTCAGGTGACCTCCCTGGGGGTGTAACCAAGATTACTCACTTCTGAGTACGAAAATCATGATCTGTGTCAATTTTCCCCCAAGCTGATACCTTTCAGCAGGGTTATTTCGTGCTGATTTTTCCAGTGTTAAATAATTACGTAAGTATTGGAAGCGGCGCTATCATTGATTATACATATGTTTAACATCCTGAAATGATAACGTTTTGGTACAGATTTCAAGTGAAGTATGCTGATAAAAAGGGTATCTTCAGCGCGATTTCTCACGACAAATTGTCAGTCCAGGGCATGTGTATAAGCGGAGCAAAACGTGATCCAAACGCTCTTTGATTTTCCAACGTATTTTAAATTTTTTATTGGTCTGTTTGCCCTGGTCAACCCGGTGGGGATCATTCCTGTCTTCATTAGTATGACGAGTTACCAGACAGCGGCGGCCAGGAACAAAACCAACCTCACCGCTAACCTGTCGGTAGCGATCATATTGTTGACCTCTCTTTTTCTCGGCGACACGATTCTTCAGCTGTTCGGGATTTCCATTGATTCATTCCGTATTGCCGGCGGGATCCTGGTGGTAACCATCGCCATGTCCATGATCAGCGGTAAGCTGGGCGAGGATAAGCAGAATAAACAAGAGAAGTCAGAAACCGCTATCCGCGAAAGCATTGGCGTAGTGCCGCTGGCCTTACCGCTGATGGCCGGTCCGGGTGCCATCAGTTCAACCATCGTTTGGGGGACGCGTTACCATAGCCTGATGCACCTGATTGGCTTTTCAGTGGCTATTGCCATTTTTGCGCTCTGCTGTTGGGGTGTGTTCCGCATGGCACCCTGGCTGGTGCGCTTGCTGGGTCAAACGGGCATCAACGTCATTACGCGTATCATGGGTCTGTTGCTGATGGCGTTAGGGATCGAATTCATCGTCACGGGTATTAAAAGCATTTTCCCCGGTTTATTGCATTAATACTTCATATGAAAGGACGGAGCGACGGCTCCGTTTTTTTACGTGATTATCAGCAAATCATATAACTAAAGTTGAAATGCTCACATATCATAATAAATTCTACTAATAATGTTCATTGCTTGTATTTCAATAGGTTATTAATTCCGCCTCAACCCGCCTGCACAGAAAATCTTCGATCGCTCTGTTATTTTACTCACATGATACTCTTGGGCTTGCTGAGAGATAACCGAAATGATATTAGTAATTTCAACATTCCCCTAGACGAATGTGCTAAATAATAACCAGTTGTTAAATTTTTGTACAAAGTCACTCGATGATAGCGCAGCGACGCGCTTGTAGAGAAAATTTTCTCTATCCTGTTGAATGTCATGTTCTTTTACTGATATTCGATGTCTGGCAGGGCTGCCCTCAACGATACGGTACTCACCGTAAAAGAGAATTGCTTAACAAATTTGCAAAATGTATTGGCGCACGTTTACGCCATTTGATACTTTCCGGCCTAATATTTTGCAGCATAAAACAATCAGATGAGAATTATTTTCATATAGTTCTCTTCTCAGATATCCAGCGCAGGCCTCAAACAGGGGAGGCCTGTAAAGAATCGACGCAAGACGGCCATACGAGCGGTCAGTAATAAAAAAGTCGGTGATAGCAAGCAGTAAAAGAAGAACCTGACAGCAGCAAAAAAAACTCCTGCGCTGTACAGGCCCCAACAGGGGATTACACAGCTGGCGAAGGCCAGTCATTATAATGAGTGGAGTACCAACACAATGTCCATCATCACAAAAAAAAATCTGGTAGCGGCGGGGATTTTAACTGCGCTAATCGCGGGAAACGCTGCAATGGCTGCGGACGTTCCTGCAGGTGTTCAGCTGGCGGAGAAGCAAACGCTGGTGCGTAACAACGGTGCGGAAGTTCAGTCTCTCGACCCGCACAAAATTGAAGGTGTTCCTGAGTCTAACGTCAACCGCGACCTGTTCGAAGGTCTGCTGGTAACGGACGTAGACGGCCACCCGGCACCGGGTGTGGCAGAAAAATGGGAAAACAAAGATTTCAAAGTCTGGACCTTCCATCTGCGTAAAGATGCGAAATGGTCCGACGGTACGCCGGTCACGGCTGAAGATTTCGTTTATAGCTGGCAGCGTCTGGCGAATCCAACGACCGCCTCTCCGTATGCGAGCTACCTGCAATATGGCCATATTGCCAATATTGATGACATCATCGCGGGCAAAAAACCGATCACCGATCTGGGCGTTAAGGCGATCGATGCCAATACCTTCGAAGTCACGTTGAGCGAACCTGTTCCGTACTTCTATAAGCTGCTGGTTCACCCGTCCGTCTCCCCGGTACCAAAATCCGCGGTGGAAAAATTTGGTGAAAAATGGACCCAGCCTGCCAATATCGTGACCAACGGTGCCTACAAGCTGAAAGACTGGGTGGTCAACGAGCGTATGGTGCTTGAGCGTAACCCGCAATACTGGGATAACGCGAAAACCGTGATTAATCAGGTTACCTACCTGCCAATTTCGTCCGAAGTGACTGACGTTAACCGCTACCGCAGCGGCGAAATCGACATGACCTATAACAACATGCCGATTGAACTGTTCCAGAAACTGAAGAAAGAGATCCCTAAAGAAGTTCACGTCGACCCGTACCTGTGCACCTACTACTATGAAATCAACAACCAGAAAGCACCGTTCACCGACGTACGCGTTCGTACGGCGCTGAAGCTGGCACTGGATCGCGATATCATCGTGAACAAAGTGAAAAACCAGGGCGATCTGCCGGCATACAGCTATACCCCTCCATACACCGATGGCGCAAAACTGACCGAGCCAGACTGGTTCAAACAGACCCAGGAACAGCGTAACGCAGAAGCGAAGAAACTGCTGGCCGAAGCGGGCTATACCGCGGATAAGCCGCTGACCTTTAGCCTGCTGTACAACACCTCCGATCTGCACAAAAAACTGGCTATCGCCGTTGCCTCGATCTGGAAAAAGAACCTGGGCGCGAACGTGAAGCTGGAGAATCAGGAGTGGAAGACCTTCCTCGACAGCCGTCATCAGGGCACCTTTGACGTGGCGCGTGCTGGCTGGTGTGCGGACTATAACGAACCGACCTCCTTCCTGAACACCATGCTGAGTGACAGCTCAAACAACACCGCGCACTATAAGAGCCCGGCGTTTGACAAGCTGATCGCCGACACGCTGAAAACCACTGACGAAGCACAGCGTACTGAACTGTACTCTAAAGCTGAGCAGCAGCTGGATAAAGATTCCGCGATCGTTCCGGTTTACTACTACGTTAACGCCCGTCTGGTGAAACCGTGGGTAGGTGGATATACCGGTAAAGACCCGATGGATAATATCTACGTTAAAAACTTGTATATTATCAAGCATTAATGGCAATGAGTGGGGCGGGCATGCTCGCCCCACGGTGTCTAACCAACGTCACATTATATAGGCACACGCCAGAAGGTACGGGCAATGTTGAAATTTATCCTACGTCGCTGTCTGGAAGCGATTCCAACGCTATTTATTCTCATCACGATTTCCTTCTTCATGATGCGCCTTGCGCCGGGAAGTCCATTTACCGGTGAGCGTACGCTGCCGCCAGAAGTCATGGCGAATATCGAAGCGAAATACCACTTAAACGATCCTATCTCTACCCAGTACTTCAACTACCTGAAGCAGCTGGCGCACGGTGATTTTGGACCGTCATTTAAATATAAAGACTATTCCGTTAACGACCTGGTGGCGTCCAGCTTCCCGGTGTCGGCGAAATTGGGTGCTGCGGCATTCATTCTGGCGATCGTTTTCGGGGTCACCGCTGGCGTCATCGCCGCGCTCAGACAAAATACCAAATGGGATTATGCCGTAATGGGGGTGGCGATGACCGGGGTAGTCATACCCAGCTTCGTTGTCGCGCCATTACTGGTGATGATATTTGCCATTACGCTGAAGTGGCTGCCTGGCGGCGGCTGGAACGGCGGGGCACTCAAGTTCATGATTTTGCCGATGGTGGCATTATCTCTGGCGTACATCGCCAGTATCGCGCGTATCACCCGTGGTTCAATGATCGAAGTGCTGCACTCGAACTTCATTCGTACCGCGCGCGCGAAAGGGCTGCCGATGCGTCGGATTATCTTCCGCCACGCGCTTAAACCGGCGCTGTTGCCCGTGCTCTCCTACATGGGACCGGCATTCGTCGGGATCATCACTGGCTCGATGGTTATCGAAACAATCTACGGCCTGCCGGGCATTGGTCAGCTGTTTGTTAACGGCGCGCTCAACCGCGACTATTCGCTGGTGCTGAGCCTGACCATTCTCGTCGGTGCGCTGACCATTCTCTTTAACGCAATCGTCGATGTTCTGTACGCCGTCATCGACCCGAAAATCCGTTACTAACTGGAGCACGCCATGATGTTGAGTAAGAAAAACAGCGAGGCGCTGGAAAACTTCAGTGAAAAACTGGAAGTAGAAGGTCGTAGCCTCTGGCAGGACGCGCGCCGTCGCTTTATGCACAACCGCGCGGCGGTGGCGAGTCTGGTGGTTCTGGTGATCATCGCGCTGTTTGTGACCCTGGCGCCGATGCTGTCGCAATTTACCTATTTCGACACCGACTGGGGCATGATGTCCAGCGCGCCGGATATGGAGTCTGGCCACTATTTCGGCACGGACTCTTCCGGACGCGATCTGCTGGTGCGTGTTGCTATCGGGGGACGTATCTCGCTGATGGTCGGGATTGCTGCCGCGCTGGTGGCGGTGATCGTGGGGACGCTCTACGGCTCACTGTCCGGCTACCTTGGCGGTAAAGTGGACTCGGTGATGATGCGTCTGCTGGAAATCCTGAACTCCTTCCCGTTTATGTTCTTCGTCATCCTGCTGGTGACCTTCTTCGGTCAGAATATCCTGTTGATCTTCGTGGCCATCGGGATGGTTTCCTGGCTGGATATGGCGCGTATTGTTCGCGGCCAGACGCTGAGCCTCAAACGCAAAGAGTTTATCGAAGCCGCGCAGGTCGGCGGTGTCTCTACCGGGAATATCGTGGTTCGCCATATCGTTCCTAACGTGCTGGGCGTGGTGGTGGTCTATGCCTCACTGCTGGTGCCAAGCATGATCCTGTTTGAATCCTTCCTGAGCTTCCTCGGTCTGGGTACGCAAGAGCCGCTGAGCAGCTGGGGCGCGCTGCTGAGTGACGGTGCAAACTCAATGGAAGTGTCACCGTGGCTGCTGTTATACCCGGCGGGTTTCCTGGTCGTTACCCTGTTTTGTTTTAACTTTATCGGCGATGGCCTGCGTGATGCCCTCGACCCGAAAGACCGTTAAGGAGCGCCGTCATGACAATGATTGAAACGGCAACCGCGCCACAGGCGCAGCAGCGGAGCGACCTTCTGCTGGACGTAAAAGATCTTCGCGTCACCTTTAAGACCCCGGACGGGGATGTGACCGCCGTGAACGATCTCAACTTCAACCTGCGCGCGGGCGAAACGCTCGGCATCGTGGGTGAATCCGGATCCGGGAAATCCCAGACCGCCTTTGCGCTAATGGGCCTGCTTGCCGCTAACGGTGTGATTGGCGGTTCCGCTAAATTCAACGGTCGCGAAATCCTCAATCTGCCGGAGCACGAGCTGAACAAGCTGCGTGCCGAGCAGATCTCGATGATTTTCCAGGATCCGATGACCTCGCTGAACCCGTACATGCGCGTCGGTGAGCAGCTGATGGAAGTCTTGATGCTGCACAAAGGTCTGGGCAAAGCCGAAGCCTTTGAAGAGTCGGTCAAAATGCTCGATGCGGTGAAAATGCCGGAAGCGCGCAAGCGCATGCGAATGTTCCCGCACGAGTTCTCTGGCGGTATGCGTCAGCGCGTGATGATTGCGATGGCGCTGCTGTGCCGGCCAAAATTGCTGATTGCCGACGAACCGACCACCGCGCTGGACGTTACCGTTCAGGCACAAATCATG
The DNA here is from genome assembly GCF_043972695.1 of Enterobacter quasiroggenkampii. Lineage (NCBI taxonomy): Bacteria > Pseudomonadati > Pseudomonadota > Gammaproteobacteria > Enterobacterales > Enterobacteriaceae > Enterobacter > Enterobacter quasiroggenkampii. The sequence goes on along the minus strand of NZ_CP143745.1, from coordinate 3,274,662 downwards.
ACCCTGCTGAACGAGCTGAAGCGTGAGTTCAACACGGCGATTATCATGATCACCCACGATCTGGGCGTGGTGGCGGGCATCTGTGACAAAGTGCTGGTGATGTATGCCGGCCGTACCATGGAATACGGCAAAGCGCGTGACGTATTCTATCAGCCTGCTCATCCTTACTCGATTGGCCTGCTGAACGCGGTACCGCGTCTCGATGCGGAAGGGGAATCCCTGCTCACCATTCCGGGCAACCCGCCAAACCTGCTGCGCCTGCCGAAAGGCTGTCCGTTCCAGCCGCGCTGCCCGCACGCGATGGAAATCTGCAACAGCGCACCGCCGCTGGAAGAGTTTGCACCAGGCCGCCTGCGCGCCTGCTTTAAGCCGCAGGAGGAGCTGGTATGAACGCATTAGATGAAAAACGCAATGTGTTGCTCGAGATTGCTGACCTTAAGGTGCATTTCGACATCAAAGACGGCAAACAGTGGTTCTGGCAGCCGTCGAAGACCCTGAAAGCGGTGGACGGCGTCACGCTGCGCCTGTATGAAGGGGAGACCCTGGGCGTGGTGGGCGAGTCCGGCTGCGGTAAATCGACCTTTGCGCGCGCCATTATCGGTCTGGTGAAAGCCACCGACGGCAAAGTGGCCTGGCTGGGTAAAGATCTGCTGGGCATGAAACCCGACGAGTGGCGCGACGTGCGCAGCGATATCCAGATGATTTTCCAGGATCCGCTGGCGTCGTTAAACCCGCGTATGACCATCGGTGAGATTATTGCCGAGCCGCTGCGGACCTATCATCCGAAGATGTCGCGTCAGGAAGTACGCGATCGCGTTAAGGCGATGATGCTAAAAGTCGGGCTGTTGCCTAACCTCATCAACCGCTATCCGCACGAGTTCTCCGGCGGTCAGTGTCAGCGTATTGGTATTGCGCGCGCCCTGATCCTCGAACCGAAGCTGATTATCTGTGATGAGCCGGTTTCCGCGCTCGACGTCTCCATTCAGGCGCAGGTGGTTAACCTGCTGCAGAAGCTGCAGCGCGAAATGGGGCTGTCGCTGATCTTCATCGCGCATGACCTGGCCGTGGTGAAACACATCTCTGACCGCGTGCTGGTGATGTATCTGGGTCACGCCGTGGAGCTGGGCACCTATGACGAGGTGTACCACAATCCGCTGCACCCTTACACCAAAGCGCTGATGTCGGCAGTGCCGATCCCCGATCCCGATCTGGAAAAGAATAAGACCATCCAGCTTCTGGAAGGGGAATTGCCTTCACCGATTAACCCGCCGTCGGGCTGTGTCTTCCGCACGCGCTGCCCAATGGCCGGGCCGGAATGTGCGAAAACGCGACCGGTTCTGGAAGGCAGTTTCCGACATGCGGTTTCCTGCCTGAAAGTAGACCCGTTATAATCGCAAGGGCTGACATGATGTCAGCCCTTATATTTTGCGAGGTCACTGTGTCGCGTTTATTCACGTCAGCCCGTCGGCGGCTTTATCATGTTTTATTCGATCCTGAAACGGTATCCGGGCGACGCTTCGAAGGTCTTTGCGGTTTATTTGCGCTCCTCAGCGTGGTGGTCATCTTTATTGAGTCAGGCGCCGGGACGCAATACCACCTGACGTTTGACGAATGGCATGTCTTTGTCTGGCTTGAGCTGGCGATAACACTTGTTTTTACCGCTGAATATCTGCTCAGAGTAATTGCCTGGCCCAACCCGGCCCGATATGTTTTCAGCTTCTGGGGATTTATTGATTTAGCCACCATTCTGCCGCTCTACGTCATGTGGCTGTGGCCGGAAATCAGCCTGAGCTATGTCTTTGCCTGGCGAGCGATGCGCGTTATTCGCGTATTACGTATTCTGAAATTACTGCGCTTTATGCCCTCACTGCGCGTGTTCTGGAGCGCTATCGTCAGCGCGCGGCATCAGCTTATTCTCTTCTACTCGTTTATTGCCATCGTCATGATCGTTTTTGGCGCGCTGATGTATCTGATAGAGGGGCCGAAATATGGTTTCACGACGCTCAATGCGTCCGTTTATTGGGCGATAGTGACCGTGACGACCGTCGGGTACGGTGATATAACGCCCCATACGCCGCTGGGCCGCATTGTGGCCTCAGTGCTGATTTTGATTGGCTATTCGGTCATTGCTATTCCGACCGGGCTTATTACCACGCACATGAGCAGCGCATTTCAGAGCCGCAAGCAGCAGCGCAAATGTCCGGCATGTCACCAGGGTGAACATGACCTTAACGCGCGGTTTTGTAACCGCTGCGGAAGTGCGTTGCCGGAGTAAATAAAAAAGGCTGCAATCGCAGCCTTTTTTATTATTCGCGCCAGAGAATATGGCACAGCTTGTGGTCTTTCTCTCGACAGAGCAGGACGCGGGCGAAAATATCGTTAATCTCGCCACCGTCTTCATCGGCCAGCCCGATGACCACTTCGGCAAAGAAGTCAGGATTCAGATCGAAATCCACATGCTCAGCCCAGTCTTCTGAAGGGTCGAACAGTTCGGCACCGCCGCGCTCTTCGAACTGCAGATTAAAGAGGATCACGTCTGCGGGATCGAGGTTATCAACCGCCAGTTCGAGAAAAATGTCATAGGCCTGCTCGAGCGTTTCGTCTTCGGTCAGGCGATTGTTCAGATCCATTTCCATGATGACTACCTGTTTAACATCGTTGGGCACGTTTTACAGCAACGGACTAAAGAAGTAAAACAGTCGTTCGGCAATTCTCTGCCACAGCGGACGTTTTACCCACAGTCTGGCATCCAGCAGCCGCGAGCGGGAGATATAATCATCCTGCACCGCCGCGAGATCGCCGCCAAAGCCGGCATCATCAATAACCAGCGTGATTTCAAAGTTGAGCCACAGGCTGCGCATATCCAGGTTCACTGTCCCCACCAGGCTTAACTCGCCGTCGACAAGCACGCTTTTGGTGTGGAGCAATCCGCCTTCGAACTGATAGATCTTCACCCCTGCAGCCAGCAGTTCGCTAAAGAATGCCCGGCTGGCCCAGCCCACCAGAAGGGAGTCATTTTTGCGCGGCAAAATAATGCTCACATCGACACCGCGCTGCGCCGCGGTACAGATCGCGTGGAGGAGGTCATCGCTGGGGACAAAGTAGGGCGTCGTCATGATCAGGTATTCACGCGCCGAGTACGTCGCCGTCAGCAGCGCCTGATGGATCAAATCCTCCGGGAAGCCCGGCCCGGAAGCAATGGTATGAATGGTGTGACCGCTGGCCTCTTCAAACGGCATAATATTGCCGTCCGGCGGTGGCGGCAGAATGCGTTTGCCGGTTTCTATCTCCCAGTCGCAGGAGTAAACGATGCCCATCGAGGTGGCAATCGGCCCCTCCATTCGCGCCATCAAATCCACCCACTGGCCCACGCCCGAGTCCTGCTTGAAGAAGCGCGGATCAACCATGTTCATGCTGCCGGTGTAGGCAATATAGTTATCGATCATGATCATTTTGCGATGCTGACGGAGATCCATCCGGCGCAGAAACACGCGCAGGAGATTGACCTTCAGCGCCTCAACCACCTCGATACCGGCATTACGCATCATGCCCGCCCAGGGACTGCGGAAAAATGCCACGCTGCCTGCGGAGTCAAGCATCAGACGGCAGTGAATGCCGCGTCGCGCCGCGGCCATCAGCGATTCAGCGACCTGGTCAGCCATCCCGCCAGGCTGCCAGATATAAAAAACCATCTCGATATTATGACGCGCCAGCTGGATATCGCGGATTAATGCCTGCATGACGTCGTCGGACGAGGTCAGCAGCTGCAGTTGATTGCCTTTAACACCACCAATCCCCTGACGGCGCTCGCACAGCTTAAACAGTGACGAGGCGACGCTGCTGTCCTCCTCGGCAAAGATATGCTTACAGGCCTTCAGATCGTTTAGCCACTTTGCGGTTGAGGGCCACATGGCGCGGGCACGCTCGGCGCGGCGTTTGCCGAGATGAAGCTCACCGAAAGAGAGATAGGCAATAATTCCCACCAGCGGCAGGATGTAGATGATCAGAAGCCAGGCCATGGCAGAGGGTACGGCTCTGCGCTTCATCAGGATGCGTAACGTCACACCCGCGATTAACAGCCAGTATCCTAAAATGACCAGCCAACTCACCACGGTGTAGAAGGTTGTCATAGGTAAAAAAATCCTTTTGAAAGCGTATTGTTATGAGTGTACGCATCAGGATTCATCTGGCAAATAAAAACGCCAGGTAAAAGCGCTGGTTTGCTGCCAGCATGGGTTTATAATGTCGCCTCTGTTAGAGAAAGAGTTGTAGACATGAAGCGCAGTAGAACAGAAGTAGGGCGCTGGCGCATGTTGCGACAGGTGAGTCGTCGCAAGGCTCGTTGGCTGGAAGCACAATCCCGCCGCAATATGCGTATTCACGCCATCAGAAAATGTGGAATGACCCGGCATCGCAACGCGTTGCTGTTCGCCGTCCAGGATATCTGAGTACCATGAGGGCACCGTAATGGTGCCCGCTGATTTTATAGAGTCTGATTTTTAGGAGTAGCGTATTTGCAGCGCTATTCCTGCTGTATTGAGCAAAAGGAGGGAGAAGAAGTGTTTGCGGAGTTTGGCGTACTGAATTTCTGGACGTATGTTGTTGGCGCGTTTTTTATCGTGCTCGTACCGGGGCCGAATACCCTGTTTGTGCTTAAAACCGGAATTGGACACGGCGTTAAAAAAGGGTATCTTGCCGCGTCGGGCGTATTTATCGGCGATGCGGTACTGATGTTTCTGGCCTGGGCGGGCGTCGCGGCATTAATCCAGACCACGCCGGTACTGTTTAATATCGTGCGCTATCTCGGCGCCTTCTATCTGCTGTGGCTGGGCGGCAAAATGCTCTGGTCGGTGGTGAACCGTCAGAAAAACGCGCATGAGAGCGGCCCCGAACCTGCCAGTATGATCATGAAACGTTCGCTGGTATTGAGCCTGACGAATCCAAAAGCGATTCTGTTCTACGTATCGTTCTTCGTTCAGTTCATTGACGTGAACGCACAGAGCACTGGCACCTCTTTCCTGATCCTCGCGACGACGCTTGAGTTAATCAGCTTCATGTACATGAGTTTCCTGATCTTCTCCGGTGCGTTTGTCACGCGTTATCTCAAAACGAAAAAGAAACTGGCAAAGCTGGGGAACGGGCTGATAGGGCTGCTGTTTGTCGGGTTTGCGGCGAGGTTGGCGTCGCTGCATTGATTGATGAAAGGCTCCTGCGGGAGCCTTTTTAATGTCTGGCGTAACTGGAAAGCCGTGCCAGACAAGGCTTCACGTTTTACTACTAGCAGCCAAAAGCCATAAAAAGCGGCTAGGGTGTGGACACATTGTGGACACTCTGACCACCATTAGCACCCTTCAACGGGTTAAGCGAAATCGCGTCCTGCAGGTACTGAGGAGCGAAGTGCGCATAGACCATTGTCTGAGCAATTTTTGTATGACCTAAGATCCTCTGCAGTGTGATGATGTTGCCTCCGTTAATCATAAAGTGCGTGGCGAAAGAGTGTCGTAGCGCATGTGTTGCTTGTCCGGCCGGTAAATCGGGCTTAACACTTTGAGGGTTCGCCTGAATTCAGCATAACTGGCCTCAGGAAACAGAAAGACTCGTGTTTTGCCGACTACGTAAGCCGCAACGTCATCAGAGATCGGGACCGTGCGCGGTGTGTTGGTTTTCGTCTTAACGAAAGACACCCGGTTATGAATCACATTCTCCGCCTTCAATCGCGCAGCTTCTCCCCATCTTGCTCCGGTACTCAAACACAAAACCGCAATTTTACGATTATCACCTGAGAGCGCAGCAAGTAAGGCGTCAATTTCCTCAAGAGTGAGATAGCCCGTTTCGGCTGTCTGCTCTTTCAGTTTTTTGAATCCCCTGAATGGATGCTCACCGTTATACAGTTCTGACTCAATCAGGGTTGTGAACATCCCACCTAGCGTGATCAGGTCGCGGTTGATGGTAGTTGGCTTAATACCTTCCCCCCGACGTTGAGCACAATATTGCGTTATCAGGCTCTTGGTGATCTGGAAAGCGCACGGGTTTCCGGTCATCGTTTCGAAACGCTCAATTTTCCTGAGATCCGATTGTCGGGGTTGAACAACAAGAGGGTGAGGCGTTAGAGTCTTTCTTTTTTTATTGACTCAAAGGGGCCAGAATGATTCTTTCAAGTGAAACGCATATCTTCAGGTTTAGAGGGGATAATATCAATACAATAAATGAGCTTGTTAATAATGCTATTTGGCATTCCAAAAATAGTATTCTTAATGACCCATTTGATATGTTTTATCATTTTGATAAAGAGTCTCTTAGACAGTTTGATAAATCGGACCTTTCAACTCTGGTAGATCGGTTGGATACAATTACAGGTGAGGGGGAATGGCTTCGAGAACTACTAGATAGAAATGAACTTAACGAAATTTATCAACGCATTGATGATGTGTGGGGAGATAGTTTTGCTAAAGGTTTTCTAAAGGAGTTTCAAAAGAATGTTGCCGTTGCCAGTTTTACTAAGAACTATAATAGCAGATTGATGTGGGGGTATTATGGCAACGGAATGAAAGGAATATGCTTCGCGTATAATAAAGAAAGATTGAAGAATTCTGGTATTGAACTTTCGGATGTGACATATGACGTTAAAGCTCCTAAAGTGGATCTTTATAAACATCTTCTTGAGATGACTCGTGGTGAGATGGCATCTATAAATTTTGATTTTGCACTTGCTAAACATTCTGATTGGGAGCGGGAGGAAGAGGTAAGAAGCTTGTATTTCCTCGACAGTGATGCTGTTTACGAACATCAGAGTGGTATTGAGGTTCCCCTGCAAGGCTGTTGCATTGATGTGATAATTATTGGCGAACGTTTAGTCGGAGATATGCGGGTTTTCATTGAAAATTTCGCCAAAAAAAATGGTATTGAAATAATGATAGCAAAAGCAGATTATACAAATTATAAAATACAGCTTGAGGCTAATTAGCCCATGCATGCATCAGGTGCATGAGTTTGCATTCGTTTTTTATTTCAGGATTTGCCTGCCAGCGCTGGCGCTGGCGCGGCTTGGGGATTGTGATGCACCTGCATTGAAAGCGACCCATTAAGCGGGCAGGCGAGGCGGGGATAGCACTGCGCGCCAGACGTGGTGGCAGGATTTATTTTGCGCGTCTGTGAGCGCCATGGTGGCGCGCTGAGCGGTGAGGCTGGATTGTGAGGTGGTGGCAGGATTATGTGGCGTGTGCAACGTCTGGTGAGCTCTGAGGAAGTGCCGCCCGGAGGCGGCATTTTAACGGGGGTTACTCGGCATCGATGTTATAATCCTTAAAGCGGATCACCTCCATCCCGAGCCAGTCGTTTATCTCTTTGAAACGCTCCTGCAGCGGCGTCAACTCGTTACGCACAAATACCCGCGCCACCTTCTCGATATCGCCCATCGAGCCGATATTTTCAGGCTTGCCGCTCATGAGCTGGAACGGCACGCGGTGCGCATCGAGCAGGTCAGCAGCGCTCACTTTTTTTCTTAATTTCAGTCAATGTGAAGTTTTAAAGTTCGCATGAGGGGGTTGGGTTGAATAAATTAATGTTGGCTAATTTAGAACGCATGAAAAAGGCGATAGCCGAATGGGCGATAAAAGATAATCTATTGCATGATGCAACATTTTACTCCCAAGCGGAATGGCTTTCACGTGGAGAGGATATGCATGACGATGCTCTATTAGTTTTAACTATTGATTCTAGCGGGTTATATCACTTGCTTAATTATGGATGTGATACTGAGGAGTTTGAGGATCTTGTTGAATCGTTCGGTTTTTATTATGAAATGGGCTATGCTTGGAGTCTGGGTTTTTATCCTTTGGAAGGGTATGATTATTCGAGGTTGTCAGGTAGCTATACTCAGAAGTTAAAAGATACTCGATGGAAGAATAAGTCAACTCTAGTGAGGCGCAGAGCTCAGGAACGTTGCCAAGACTGCGGTGTGAAAGGCGTTTTGGAAACACACCATTGCTATTATACAAATATGCGTGAAGGCTTTGAACCGTGGGAATATCCGTTGAGTGCATTTAGAGCGCTATGTAGATCCTGTCATGAGAAAAGACCTGTGCCTGAAATAAGAATTAGAGCTTTTCTAGCTCAATTAACACAACAACAATTGACGGAGTTGATTGATGGTCTTGATAACGCATTTAATCGTTTTGAAACGGATTCATTCTTAGCCTTTTTGCAAAAGGTTTCTTTCCATGACCATTTGCTTGATTCTGCAATCAAGTTATTGAAAAAAAATACTGATATATATGACTAGTATACTTATGCGTTTAAGGCTTGTTCTTAGCCTTAAACGCATTTTTTTAATTGGCTAGGAAGTCGTATAGGCAGAGTAATTGACGATAACCAGTGTTAACATTATGTGAATTTGCAAGTAAGTAATTCTTTAGTTGTTCAATGTCTATATTATCGTCAAAAATACAGCATGTGATAGTTCCTGCGACTTTCCATGCGGGTATTTGGCTTATGATTTCGTCGATTGATTTAAAGTCAGAGCGGCAAACAGCACGAGATCTTTCAATCTGGCTGACAATTTTATCAAGTTGTCTATCTTTGGCTGCTGGAATGTTTTCTAACTCAGGGCAAATGGAGCTAAATGCATAAAATGGGAAGTGCTCGTGGTTACCTATTGTTTGCTTATTAAGTAGGGAGATAAGTTGAGAATTGGCTTCTTCTACTATCTTGAAATAATTTTGCAGCATTTCAGATTTCGTTTGATATACGTATTGGACTGTCCTTTCAGAGCCAACAGCGATAACCATTTCCTCGTTTCTTAACTCGTCAAGGTTTTCGGTGATTTTTACTTTAATCTCTCCGCCACTTTTTATCGTATTCCAAACTTTTTGTACTTTTCTGATGTCCATTGCAGATACAGGTAGAACTAAATTTGATATTGCCTCATACACAGCTTTGTAGTTATCTGTTTTTATTTTGTTGATTCTAATAATAGATAATCCTTCAATATTAATATCGTGCTCGGATATTGTCGTGGAGAAATTATTTTCGTCATACTCAACCAGGAGAAAATTATCTTTTATGCGTTTGGCAAGATCAGTATTGAGATCAACATAAGAGAAAATAGTTTGCAAAAGGTATTTAATGTTTTTATCACTTATGCTATATCCGATGAATATTATTGGGTTGTGTATGAAAATTGAAAGTAATTGAGCTCTTATTAACTCGTATTTATTGTCAAAGTTTTTGTAGTCGTCAAGGGTGATGATTATATTGTTGGGGTCGCTAACGCATCCATGAATTTTGTAGACTGAACCATAAGGATTGCTTAGTAGGATGTTATTGCCAATTAAAGGGATGAAGTCGAAAATGTTCTCAATGAGTTGGTCATAATTTGTTGTGATTACGGAGCCAATGTTTTTTCTTGTTTTAATAAGAGCATTAACTTCCTCTTTCATATGGTCTTTGATTTTAAGCTCTTTTAATATTGATGTTAGATAGATTTTAAATCGGCTAAGCTTTTTACCCTGCTTCATATTTTCATAGAAAATATCATTAATGGTCTCAAATTTACCATTGCGATCTGAAGCCAGTGTTTGATTGAAAATATCCTCAAGTTTAGTGGCTAAAATGTCATATCGATATTCATCGCCTTCTAGGCTGTCAGCTTTAAGATCGTAGTAAAATTCGGGGTTTCCAGTTAAGTCTACCGCGGCCTTCATTAATAAATCATCCCAACTATAAGAGTTTTCTAGGTAGCGGAGACTAAAGCCTGTTCCGATAAACAGGACGGGGTGGTTTTATATTGACTTACGAAATCCTTAATTTCCATGTTAACCCTCAATATGAATTACTTATAACCCAATGTAATCAAATATCAGTCAGAATTACCAATAATCTATTCAAAAATTGATAGGTATTGATTGGTGTGTCTCATAGTGAAGAGTGATTTTAACCCTAAAAAGTTAAGGTGTTGCAAGTTTTCTTTGAACTATTCAATTCAATACTCGGGATTGATGACGGTTGTGACAACGCCCACAAAACACCGTTCCATTGTCGCTGGCCTTGCCAGACGGCATTCTTTACGTATGAATAATCTAAATTCTCTGCAGGAAATCGCTCGCGCGATCCGCAACCTTAAAGCATGTTAATGGTTTTAGGTTTGTTTGTGTTTGAGCGCCGCACGCTGCCGTATCAGTCTATGCAGTATTCGAAGGATTACCGCTGGGCGTCAAACGACCGTATCGGCAAACCACCGGCTTATCATTATCTCGAGGAAGGGGAAACCACGCGCACGCTGTCGGGCGTGCTCTATCCCGAAATTACCGGCGGACGTCTGTCACTGACCGCCATCGAGCTAATGGCAGACGAGGGGCGCGCGTGGCCGCTGATTGACGGAACGGGCATGATCCACGGCATGTATGTGATCGACAAAGTGACGCATACGCACACCGAGCTATTCAGCGACGAAGCGGCGAGAAAAATCGAGTTTAGCCTTTCGCTTAAGCGGGTCGATAAATCGCTGGCGGCCATTTATGGCGACCTGAAAACGCAGGCCGACAATCTGGTCACGTCTGCCGGTGACTGGCTGGGAGGGCTGACGGGATGATGACGGGTATGAATATTCAGGCCGGGGCGAAGATAGCCCCGGCGTTTATGCTCAAGCTGGATAACGACGATATCACGCAGGATTTGAGTGACCGCCTTATTAGTCTGACCATGACCGACAATCGCGGATTCGAGGCCGACCAGCTCGATATCGAGCTCGATGACACTGACGGTCAGATAGCTTTGCCACCGCGCGGCGCAACGTTGACGCTGTGGTTAGGCTGGCAGGATTCCGCGCTGATAAAAAAAGGGACGTTCACTGTAGACGAAATCGAGCACAGGGGCGCGCCTGATACGCTGACCATCAGGGGGCGCAGCGCCGATTTTCGCGGGTCGCTGATCTCGCGCCGGGAACAGTCATGGCATGACATCACGCTCGGGCAAATTGTGGAGACGATTGCGGCACGCAATAAACTGACGGCCAGCGTGGCCGACACGCTGAAAGTAGTGGCCGTACCTCTCATTGACCAGTCGCAGGAATCCGACGCTGTGTTTCTGTCCCGTCTGGCTGAACGGAACGGGGCGTCGGTTTCGGTAAAAGCGGGGAAACTATTATTCCTGAAAGCGGGGAGCGGTAAGACGGCCAGCGGGAAGCCCATTCCGCAGATGACGCTTGAGCGCGGGGACGGCGATCGTCATCAGTTTGCCATTGCTGACCGGGAAGCCTACACCGGCGTGTCGGCAAAATGGCTGCACACCAAAGACCCGAAGCCGCAAAAGCAAAAGGTGAAGCTCAAGCGTAAGCCAAAAGAGAAGCACCTCCGCGCCCTGCAGCACCCGAAAGCGACCAAAGCCCCGGCAAAGGCCAAAGCCAAAGAAGAGCAGGACGCGCGTGAAGGTGAGTATATGGCCGGTGAGTCTGACAACATGCTGGAGCTTACAACCATCTACGCGACAAAGGCGCAGGCCATGCGCGCCGCTCAGGCGAAGTGGGACAAGCTGCAGCGCGGCGTTGCGGAGTTTTCAATCTCGCTGGCGATCGGCCGGGCAGATTTATTTCCTGAAACGCCAATCGCGGTGAAAGGCTTTAAGCGCGTTATAGACGAGCAGGCATGGATAATCAGCCGGGTGGTGCATAACCTCAACGGGAACGGCTACACGACGGGCTTAGAGCTTGAGGTTAAGGTGTCGGATGTGGAGTACGAAAGCGAAGAGTTAACGCAATGATTTGTATTTTAACTATTTGTTATGTAAGGATAAATTGAGTAAGATTACCGCATCGAAAATTAAATGAGGTGCTCGCCATGTTTCACTGTCCAAAATGCCATTTTGCCGCGCACGCCCGCACTAGTCGCTATTTTACTGATACGACCAAAGAGCGTTATCACCAGTGCACAAACATCAACTGCAGCGCGACGTTTGTGACCACTGAGACGGTCGAACGTTTTATCGTATCGCCGGGGGTAGTGGTACCAGCATCACCACATCCGACAGCGTCAGGACAGCAACAAATTAACTGGATGTAAGTAACAATGCCCTCACCCACAAATATGGGTGAGGGCATTGTACTGTTAATAACCAATCGTTATGGTGAGCATAAATTGTGTTAACTTCCAAAATCCAATAAACGCAAAAATTATTTTCCCGTAAAAAAATAATAACGCAGGAGCATTGATCCAATCGGAAGGTTCTTTGTTAATATGAGCATCTTTATCTAAATTACACTTGTTGAGTCGTTTTTCTGTGATGTGTCCATATATACCCCATATTATTGTTGCGCAAAAATATTGCATAAAATCTGAAATCAACGATAGAATAAGAAAAAAAAGTGACCAATATAAACCATTTGGAAAAATTAAAATTAACTCAGTTGAGTTTTTTAATGGACTCTCACTGATGCTCCCTTTGAATAACCATATCAAAGCAATTCCACCGAGACATGATTGTCTGGTAATACTTGATAAAGTACCACTAGAGTCGTAGTAAGATTGTCGTATTTTTTGTAATAGCATTACAGCACCTTCTTAATATTACGTTTAGGACCTGTGCTGGTAGTCATCTTAGGGGCGTTGTCGAGTATGTTAATGTTTTTACCCGAAACTATGGCCCACTTTCCATTTGTTATTTGCCTTAAGTTTAATGATGAGCGACCATGTTCAATAGTAATGAACTTTGAATGTGCAGACCCAACTTTTGTTATTTCTGTGTTATTTTTTTTTGACAGCGTGAGGTGGATTGTGCAAAGTTTGGGATTGGAGGAAAATAACTTCCCACGATTTCTATAAGATTTCTTCATGATTCACTAGTATCGCTTTTTATAAAAAGGTGAGTCAATTTACATTTGTTAACATAAATTAATCAACTACTTTTTTTCGGTAGGAGTAACCACAGATTTCCACTATATGGCGATCTTCGCATACAAGTGTTTACCGTTTCTTTTAAGTCAAAGCCCCGCATATGCGGGGCTTATCGTATCGATGTGGTCAATATGCGGACGTGATCTGAAATAAATCCTTTTATTTCATTGTGTTAAAACGTTCAAAAAAGCTCCTGCGGGAGCCTTTTTTATTATGTTTGACAATCCCTCACCATTTAGTTGTATAGTACAACTAAATGGTGAGGACATAACATGCACAGTGAAACCCCGGTAGTCAGTGTTATTCGACGTTCCTCGCGCCTGATGGTGCGAGAGTTAGGTTTTATGGGGTCTACCCTGGCCTCAACGAATTACTCGCCTTCGGCCGTCCATACTCTGGTCGAAATTGCTCTACGCAAAGAGATGACGGCGAGCCAGCTGGTGCAACTGCTGGGCCTGGAAAAGTCCAGCGTCAGCCGGATGCTGGCTCGCCTGATTGCAGCAGGCGAACTCGAGGAAGTCATTTCTGTTGAGGATGCGAGAGCAAAGAGCCTCAGGCTGACCGCGAAAGGTCACGAGACGGTCAGCAAAATTAATGCCTTCAGCAATGAGCGGGTGGTCACAGCAATAAAGCGTCTTGCTCCTGCTCAGCAGCAGACCATTTCTGAGGGGCTCTCCCTTTATGCCAACGCGCTGCTGGCATGCCGTGAAGCGGGCAGCGATATGCAGCCCGACGAGCTGAAGATAGTGCAGGGGTACATCCCCGGCATGATTGGCCGTATCGCGGAGATGCATGGCAGCTATTATTCGCGGGAGCATAACTTTGGTCGCTTCTTCGAGGCCAAAGTGGCTTCTGGGCTGGCCGAGTTCAGTGAAAGACTGGAGAAGCCCTGTAACCAGATTTGGTTGGCAGTACTCAACAACAAAATTGTCGGCTCGGTGGCAATCGATGGCGAGGATCTGGCGCCGGGTGAAGCCCATCTTCGCTGGTTTATTCTTGATGATGGCTGCCGGGGACACGGCGTGGGGAAAAAACTGCTGAATGAAGCGATGCGGTTCTGCGACAGTGCCGGTTTTTCTGCCGTGCACCTCTGGACGTTCAATAAGCTGACCGCCGCCCGGCGTCTGTACGAGTCGTTTGGGTTTACGCTGGTAAAAGAGTGGGAAGGCGACCAGTGGGGGAGCCTGATTACAGAGCAGCAGTTTACCCGGTACAGAGGCGTTTAATCGCCGCCATAAAAAAGGCTCCTTTCGGAGCCGCTTTGGTATCAGAACACTTTCTTGTACGGTCTGACCGTCACTTTTGCATACACACCCGCTGCAACGTACGGGTCTGCGTCAGCCCAGGCCTGAGCGGCTTCCTGGGATTCAAATTCAGCAATAACCGTGGAGCCGGCAAAACCGGCAGCACCCGGATCGTTGCTGTCTACTGCGGGCATGGGGCCAGCGGTCAGTAATCGGCCTTCATCCTGAAGCAACTGCAAACGTGCCAGATGCGCAGGGCGCACAGACTGGCGTTTTTCGAGCGAATCAGCAACATCTTCAGAGTAAATCACGTAAAACACGGCGAAGCTCCTTAACCGGTAAAAGTGTCAGTTACGTTATGTGAAAGGGCAATCGACTGCAATGTAAAATAAAAACAATGTTAATACCCTGATCTGAATGCGCCTTTTTTGGCCTCTCAGGCGCTAAAGTTGCGCCAGAGCAAAGTGTCTTATTGAATATGATTGCTATTTGCATTTAAAATCAGGGTTCGGTTTTTTAACGTTGATGACTATGACTTCGATGACCCTTGATTTACCTCGCCGCTTTCCCTGGCCGACGCTGCTTTCTGTCGTGATTCACGGTGCCGTTGTGGCGGGTCTGCTGTATACCTCGGTTCATCAGGTTATTGAAATGCCCGCGCCCGCGCAGCCGATTTCCGTGACGATGGTATCGCCAGCGGATCTTGAACCGCCGCAGGTTGCCCCTCCGCCGCCACAGCCGGTGGCTGAACCGGAGCCAGAACCCGAACCCGTTCCGGAGCCACCGAAGGAAGCCCCGGTGGTGATCCACAAACCTGAACCGAAGCCAAAACCTAAGCCGAAGCCAAAGCCGGTGAAGAAGGTTGAGGAGCGTCCGAAACGCGAGGAACGTCCGGTTGAACCGCGCGCGACCCAGCCGGTCGAAAATGCAGCGCCTTCACGTCCGGTGATGAACAATACGGCAACGACGTCAAAGCCAACGGTTACCGCGCCAGCGGGCCCGCGAGCCGTAAGCCGCAATCAGCCTCAGTATCCGGCGCGAGCTCAGGCCTTGCGTATTGAAGGCCGCGTACGGGTGAAATTTGATGTCACTGCGGATGGCCGCGTGGATAACGTGGAAATCTTATCTGCGCAACCTTCTAATATGTTTGAGCGCGAAGTGAAATCTGCTATGCGCAGATGGCGCTATGAGCCAGGCAAGCCGGGTAGCGGATTGATCGTCAATATTGTTTTCCGCCTGAACGGCGGGGCGCAGATGGAATAAAAAAAGCCTCCGAAAGGAGGCTTTTTTTTGCCTGTCGATCAGGCCTGTGGAAGTTGACGAGGTTTACCCTCGCTGTCCACGGCGACATAAATAAACAGCGCTTCAGTGGCCTTATAACGTTGCCCAATCGGCTCAGAAGAGACTTTCTTCACCCAGACTTCGATGTTGATGGAAATGGAGGTATTACCGCGTTTCACGCAGCGAGCGTAGCAGCAAACCACATCACCCACCGCAACCGGGCGCAGGAAGGTCATGCCGTCCACTCTCACGGTGACCACGCGCCCGTGGGCAATCTCTTTTGCCAGAATTGCGCCGCCCATATCCATCTGCGACATCAGCCAGCCGCCAAAAATATCGCCATTGGCATTGGTGTCAGCGGGCATTGCCAGTGTGCGTAAAACCAGTTCGCCCTGAGGGGCGTTAGTTGTTGTCATTGTTTTAACTCGTAACGGAAGACTTCAGGCGGGATGCTACTATGATTCGCGTGCGGAGAGAATAGACCAGAACGCCCGTCGTTGACGTTCTGGTCAGTCAGTAATCAGTGGTTGTCGTCCTGCGGCATATGACGATAGATGTATACACCGCTTAACAGCGTGAAGATAAGCGTCAGCGCAGTCAGGCCAAAGACCTTAAAGTTGACCCAGATATCCTGCGGCAGCCAGAAGGCGATATAGATATTAGCGAGACCGCAGAGAATAAAGAAGATTGCCCAGGCAGTATTCAGACGCGACCAGACTACCTGCGGCAGCGTGAGTTCTTTACCTAACATGCTCTGGATAAGGGGCTTTTTCATGAACCATTGGCTGAACAGTAATGCTGCTGCAAACAATGCATAAATAACAGTCACCTTCCACTTAATAAATTCAACATCATGCAAGGCAATGGTCAATCCACCGAACACCGCCACTAGGATGAACGTAATAAGCGCCATTTTTTCGACTTTGCGATAGCGAATCCAGCTATAGATCAGCACAACGGCGGTCACAACGATTAATGCTTTTGTTGCAGCAAAAATGTCGTACAACTTATAGACAGCGAAAAACACCGCGAGCGGTAAAAAATCAAGAAACTGCTTCATTCTGTGATTCCATCTTCTAGGCGGGGCGGGAGACAGCGATGCCCCCCGCCTCGGGATTACTGACGAATTAACATATACAGGCGGAACAGATAGACGAGCAGTACCGCTGAAATGAGATTGCTCAGCGTATTCGCCACCACGGCGCCAACATTAGGCGTTAAAACCGCAAAATTCGGCGCAAACAATAACAGCAGCGTTTTGGCCAGCAGCCAGCCGATCACGGCGGGCGCCACCAGACGCATATTAGCCCATGTCAGTCTGATGCTGCTGCGCATCGCGGTAAAAATACCCATCTTATCCTGCACGACCATCACCGGGGCAAATGAGAGCACGATAGCCAGTAATACCCCCGGCACCACGACCAGCATAATCCCCATCTGCACCAGCAGGGTGGTCAAAAAGATCAGGATAAACAGCTTCGGTAAGACAGGCGCGCTGGCACCAATCGCCCGTAAGGCGCTGACCCGGTGACCCGCCGATACCAGCTGAATCATCAGCAAAACGCCGCCCGCCAGAACCGCATTACCAATCAGGCCTGAGAACGTGGACGCGGCAGAAGCACGCAGCAGAATTTGCTGCTGCTCCGGCGTCATGTTTTGCACCAGCTCAAACAACCCCACGCTACCCGCAAGATGGTCGCCCTGGCTCAGGCTGGCAATCTGTTCTTCACTCGGTGAGAACGCATGACCCAGCACCACCGTGATAAAGGCGCAAAGCAACGCGATCAGTAAAAAGGTAATGAACTGATTGCGGAAAAAGTTTCCCGTGTCACGGTAGACAGACTTCGCCGTGATAGACATGCACTCTCCTTGAGTATTGCAGGTGTTAATTAGCCGGCAATTGTACACCGGATGCACCTGCTGTGGCAGCATCAAGGCTTGTATGGAAAAGCATATCTTTGTAAAGCGGCGGTAATCCAACGCGGGCGCGGGCGCGGTTACAGGCTTCGTTGACCTGCCCATCTTCCCCCGACATGGCAAATTCCCGGCACGGGCTGGGGCGATCCTCATAGATGGAACAGCGGGTCGCGACCCCAGGCTCACCCTGTAGCGCCACACAGCGGGCCTGCTTTTGGTTAGTGCCGCTCATGCAGCGCAGAAAGGGGGTTAACGGCTCGGTAAGATGAACCGGAACGGTACCGCCGCCATCGCTGGCTTCGGCCCAGTAGAAAGAGACTCGAAAATACGCACAACAGGCTCCGCACGTCATGCACGGGTTAATATCACTCATGGCACACCTGCAAAAGAAGAACGCATCAAATCAACTTGTGAGAGCGATAAATTATCCAGCCGCCAGAGGAAGAGCAAGAGGGGGAAAAGGGAAAATTTTGTAACCGTGAAATGCCAAAAATTGACATGGAAACAACTTATTGGTTTTGGATGCGTAACAAAAAATTAATCCAGATCAATGAATGTTAAGTTACTGGTTTTAATGTGATCTGTGGCAGATCACTTATTACCCTTTTGTGAGTATATTCTCATCCGCGATTAAAACCACAACGATGGAGCGGATATGAAAAAATTAGCGGTGGCAGCCCTTGTATTAAGCAGTCTCTCTGGCGGCGCGTATGCGCATGAAGCAGGCGAATTCTTTATTCGTGCCGGTTCGGCAACGGTTCGCCCAACTGAAGGATCGGATAACGTGCTGGGAATGGGCGGTTTTAACGTCAGTAATAACACCCAGTTAGGTTTAACCTTTACCTGGATGGCGACGGATAACGTGGGCGTTGAGCTTCTGGCCGCAACGCCGTTCCGTCATCGCGTCGGTTTAGGACCAACCGGTGATATCGCCACGGTCCACCATTTACCGCCAACGCTGATGGCGCAATGGTACTTTGGCGACTCAAGCAGTAAGGTGCGTCCTTATATTGGCGCCGGTGTGAACTACACCACCTTCTTTGATGAGAAATTTAACGATACCGGTAAAGAGGCGGGCCTGACGGACCTCAGCCTGAAAGATTCGTGGGGCATGGCGGGACAGGTCGGTCTGGATTACCTGATTAACCGCGACTGGCTGATCAACGCCTCGGTCTGGTATATGGATATTGATACGGACGTACGCTTCAAGGCGGGTGGTCAGCAGCAAAGTATCAATACTCGCCTGGATCCGTGGGTGTTTATGTTCTCTGCGGGTTATCGTTTCTGATCCCCCGTCAAACTGGCCACAGGGTGGCCAGTTTGCTTTGCTCACTTCAAAACGACGGATAAACCGGCCGCTCATCAAGCTTTACGCAGTGCCTCAGGATCGTTTCCCCATCATATAAATAGCTGAAAGCGTCGCTGGACAGGGAATGGAAGAGAATATCGCCGTTGGCAAACGGGATAATTTCGGTATCACCCGCACGTTTATGTCCCGCGCCGGTTTCAAAATGACCGTGCCACCGTTCCTGGGTATGGTCATAAACGTGAAGAATGACCTCGACAAGTCCTCGTTGCGGACAATTCAGGCGCAGGAAGGTAGAAGAGAAATTCAGGGACAGCGCATGGAAGGGAATCAATAAGGCGAAAACCAGTAAAGCTCGTAAATACATCAAACCGCGAAAACCTCCTTCAAAAGGGAAATGAGATTTTACTTAAGTCAAAAATCACGTTTTTGCCGTGGATCAAGATGTCTTATAATTCAATACGATAAAGGCCCCTGACGAGGCCCTTAACGATCATTTTTGAATCAGATAGCGAATGGTTGGGCCATCCTGCTGGATATCCAGCACCGTATAACCGTGGTTTTTCGCGTCCAGCGGTATGTTGTTGATGGACTGCGGGCAGTCGCTGACTACCTCCAGAATTTCACCTTTCTTAAGCTGCGGCAGCGCTTCAAGCGTAGCCACCGCCGGATATGGACAGGGCTCGCCAACCATATCCAGACGATAATCAGGCACAATCTCTTTCATGCTGCATTCTCCTGCGTTTCTGTTTTAACGCTCGCACGGCGGAAGAAACGTCTCTCCTGTGCGACGACCAGTAAAAAAGCGACCAACAGCAGGGCGTAGGTGGCGAGCAGGCCGCCGAGAGGCCCGAAGGTATTCAGCAGGTTGACCTTGTCCCAGTTGGTGGCCAGGACGGGAGACACGTCATCCCAGTAGTACGCCAGGATCGTCGAGCCAATCACATTTCCCAGACCCACCCACCAGTAGTGAACCTGACCTTCGACGGCGCGATACATCCAGCCGGTTTCACACCCGCCAGCCAGCACGATCCCGAAGCCGAACAGAAGGCCGCCAATGACCGCGTTAGGACCGGCCCACATGATTTTTGGTTCGACGCCCAGTTGAACATAGCTGAAGATGCCGATGGCGCTGACCGCCATCCCGGCGATAATCGCCTTCGCCATCATCGTGCGCCCGGTGATCCACATATCGCGAAACGCGGAGGTGAAGCAGATCTGCGCGCGTTCAATGAGTAGACCAAAACCCACGCCGAACAGCATCGCCAGACCGAGCTTAGGCTGGTTCAGGGCGGTGCAGAGTGCCCATGCCACCATGGCGAAAAAGACCAGCATTCCGAGGCGGAAACGGCGGCGGGCCTGAGAGGGCTTCTGGGTTAACGGAGATGCTGCGCTGACTTTTGTCATTTTCACTGGAATACGAAACAGCGGCAGCAGGGTGAATTTTGCGCCAAAGTAAGAGCCGATGGCCGTGGCGACGGCAAAGAACCAGGCGTGAAGCGAAAACTGCGGGATCCCGGTAAAGAAGGCGGCAAGGTTACACCCCATCGCCAGACGCGCGCCGAATCCGGCAATCATGCCGCCGACAACCGCCTGCAAAATGCGGATCCGGCTTTTGGGCATACGCAACTTAACGTTGTTTGCCCACAGCGCGGCAGCGAAGCAGCCGCCGAACATGCCGATGATCATCATCCCGTCAATACGGGTGAGCGGCGTACCGTCGAGGTGGATGAGCTTAAAGTATCCCCACTCTTCGGCGTGCACCCCTGCGAGCTGCAGCAGCTGTCCACCCCAGCGGGTAAACTCGCCGGTCACGGCCCAGAAGGTACCGGTAATGCCAAAATAATAAGTAGAGAGAATGCCTGCCGCGATAACGGCCGGAACGGGTGACCAGAACTTAACCAGGTAAGCCTGTTTGAAGGATTGCCATGACATGAATAAGCCTCTGAACTCAGAAGGATTAAAGATAAAAAAGAGTCCAGATCATACGCTTACACGACGGTTTGAAAAGCCATTCACACCGAAAATATCGAAAGGATCAATTTTAACGTCATCCTTTGTTGATGGCGGGGAATAAAGGCTAACCGTCTGGCACGGATGCCAGACGGTGGAGGGGTCAGACTTTACGCGTCGCCGCTTTCATGGCGGTCACAAACGCCTTCAGCTCGGCCAGCATCTGCTCGGGCTTGTCCACGTTCTTCTCGATGATCTTCACAATCGCAGAGCCGGAAATGGCACCCGCAGCCTTCGCGTCAATCGCCGCGGTGACTTGATCCGGAGAGGAGATCCCGAAGCCCTGCAGCGGCGGTGCGGCATGGTACTCGGCCAGCTTCTCCACCAGATGATGCAGCGGCAATGCGGCCTTATTCTCGGCACCGGTCACGCCTGCGCGGGAGAGCAGGTAGGTATAACCGCGCCCGTAAGAGGCAATCTGGCGCAGCAGCTCATCGTCCGCGTTTGGCGGGCAGATGAAAATAGGGGCGACATTGTGACGCATCGCAGCCTGGCGGAACGGCGCGGACTCCTCAACCGGCACGTCGGCGACCAGAACGGAGTCGACGCCCACGCGTGCGCACTCGGCGTAAAACTCATCGATACCGCGGTTGAACACCAAATTGGCGTACATCAGCAGGCCAATCGGGATAGTGGGGTGCTTCTGACGGATCGCCGCCAGCATTTCGAAGCACTGGGTCGGCGTGACGCCTGAGGCAAACGCGCGCAGCGTCGCATTCTGGATGGTCGGGCCATCCGCCAGCGGGTCAGAGAACGGGATCCCCAGCTCCAGCGCATCGGCACCGGCTTCAATCAGGGTGTCGATGATCTTCAACGACTGTTCAGGGCCCGGATCGCCCAGGGTGACGAAGGGAACGAACGCGCCTTCCTGGCGGGATTTCAGTTCTGCAAATACGTTATCGTAGCGTTCCATCAGATTTCCCCTCGTGCTTTCAGAATATCGTGAACGGTGAAGATATCTTTGTCACCGCGTCCGGAAAGGTTGACCACCAGCAGTTGTTCTTTTTCCGGATTGTCTTTCATCAATTTCAGCGCATGTGCCAGAGCGTGCGAAGACTCCAGCGCCGGGATGATCCCTTCGCTGCGGCACAGCGTTTTGAACGCTTCCAGCGCTTCGTCATCGGTAATGGAGACATAGTCCGCACGACCGGTGCTGTTCAGATAGGCGTGCTGCGGCCCGACGGATGGGAAGTCGAGGCCGGCAGAGATAGAGTAAGACTCTTCAATCTGGCCTTCATCGGTCTGCATCATCGGGGATTTCATGCCGAAGTAGATCCCCACGCGGCCATGCTTCAGCGGCGCGCCGTGTTCACCCGATTCAATGCCGTGACCCGCAGGCTCGACGCCAATCAGACCCACGCTGGTGTCGTCGATAAAGTCTGCGAACATACCGATGGCGTTAGATCCGCCGCCGACGCAGGCGATGACCGCATCCGGCAGACGACCCTCTTTTTCGAGGATCTGCGCTTTGGTCTCTTCCCCGATCATGCGCTGGAATTCACGCACGATGGTCGGGAACGGGTGCGGGCCCGCCGCGGTACCGAGCATATAGTGCGCGGTTTCGTAGCTGCCAGACCAGTCGCGCAGCGCTTCGTTACAGGCATCCTTCAGCGTCGCGGAGCCGCTGTGCACCGGGATCACTTCCGCACCCATCAGACGCATACGGAAAACGTTTGGAGACTGACGCTCAACGTCTTTCGCCCCCATATAGATGCGGCATTTCAGGCCGAGCAGGGCGCTGGCGAGCGCCGAGGCCACGCCGTGCTGTCCTGCGCCGGTTTCGGCGATGATTTCGGTTTTGCCCATACGCTTCGCAAGCAGCGCCTGGCCCAGCACCTGGTTAGTCTTGTGTGCGCCGCCGTGCAGCAGGTCTTCACGCTTAAGATACAGCGTGGTTTTCGTGCCTTCCGTCAGATTGCGGCATTTGGTCAGGGCCGTTGGGCGGCCTGCATAGTTTTTCAGCAGGTCGGTAAATTCGGCCTGAAACGCCGGATCCTTCTGCGCGCTGACAAACGCTTCTTCCAGCTGGCGCAGCGCGGGCATCAGGATTTGCGGGACGTACATCCCGCCGAACTCACCAAAATACGGGTTAAGTAATGTCGTCATCTTCTCTTCCTTAATATGCACGCAGAGTTTTAAAAACCGAGGCCAGTTTGCTGGCATCTTTACTACCCGGCTGGGACTCTACGCCTGAATTGAAATCGAGGCCTGCGCAGCCGGTTTTCGCGGCTTCTACACAGTTGTCCGGGCTTAAACCGCCCGCCAGCAGGACGTTGTCCAGCTTTTCACCGTTCAGCAGAGACCAGTCAAAACGCTGGCCGGTTCCGCCCTGGCCGTTATCGAGGACGTATTTATCCACGTGGTTCAGGTTACGCGGGGGCAACGTATCGTCAACGCGTTGCGCTTTCCAGATCTGTACCTGCGGTGCCAGCGTGGCGCGCAGGGCATCGATATAGGCCTGATCTTCATCGCCGTGAAGCTGCACCGCGCTCAGGGATAACGCGTCGGCTTTTTCAACCACCTCTGCGATATCTGCATTGCGGAACACGCCAACATAGCTGAGCGGAGCCGCGGCGATGACCTTACGCGCCTGCTCTTCGCTGACCGCGCGAGGGGAGGAATCCACAAAAATCAGCCCGCCGTAAATCGCTCCGGCTTCATACGCGGCCTGGGCGTCCTGTTCGCGGGTTAAGCCGCAGACTTTGTTTTCACCCAGCAGCACGCG
The DNA here is from genome assembly GCF_043972695.1 of Enterobacter quasiroggenkampii. NCBI lineage: Bacteria > Pseudomonadati > Pseudomonadota > Gammaproteobacteria > Enterobacterales > Enterobacteriaceae > Enterobacter > Enterobacter quasiroggenkampii. Next base: position 3,251,292 of record NZ_CP143745.1, on the reverse strand, counting down.
ACGTACTGCCGCATTGAGATCGTCATGTTCCATCATGGCGGAGCCAATCAGGAAACCGTTGGCGAAGTGGCTCAGCTCGCGCACCTGGGCGTAGCTGTTAATGCCGGATTCGCTGATCACCGTGACGCCAGATCCCAGACGCGGCGCCAGCTGGCGCGTACGGTTCAGGTCAATGGACAGATCACGCAGATCGCGGTTATTAATGCCTACCACTTTGGCTTCCAGCGCAATCGCACGCTCCAGCTCCTCTTCATTACTCACTTCGGTCAGCACGCCCATTTTCAGGCTGTGCGCGACGGCAGAGAGCTGGCGATACTGCTCGTCGTCAAGCACCGAGAGCATCAGCAGGCAGGCGTCAGCCTGGTAAAAGCGCGCCAGCCAGATCTGATACGGGTCAATGATAAAGTCTTTGCACAGGATCGGCTGCGGCGCGATGCCGCTGACGATCGGCAGAAAATCGAAGCTGCCCTGAAAATATTTCTCATCCGTCAGCACGGAGATGGCTGACGCATGATGCTTATAAATGCCGGCAATACGCGCCGGGTCGAAATCGTCACGGATAACGCCTTTAGACGGAGACGCTTTTTTGCACTCAAGAATAAACGCGGTGCGCGCACCCTGCAGGGCGTCATAGAAACGACGGCTGCTCGGGACGACGTCATTCTGAAAACTGGCAAGCGGCTGCTGTTGCTTGCGGGCTTCCACCCAGATGGCCTTATCGGCAACGATTTTCGCTAAAACGGTCTGCATTCTTTACCCTCTTGCCGCAAGTGCGGTAACGCGATCGTAAGCTGCACCGGAGCGCAGTACATCCAGAACTTTTTGAACGTTGGCCTTCAGGTCTTCCTCGCCGTGCAAACGCATCAGCATGGCGACGTTGGCGGCAACGGCGGCCTCATGGGCGACCTCTCCCTTACCTTGTAATAAGCGCGTCAGAATGTCACGGTTTTCTTCCGGGGTACCGCCGGCCAGCGCTTCCTGGTGATACGGAGTTAAACCAAAGTCAGCGGCTTCGAGCTGGTAGCTCAGGATTTCACCGTCGCGCAGTTCGGCTACCAGCGTCGGCGCATGCAGTGACACTTCGTCCATTCCGCCGCTGTGCACCACGGCGGCACGCTGGTAACCCAGCACGCGCAAGGTCTCGGCAATCGGCAGGACCAGTTCCGGACTGTAGACACCGATCAGCGCCAGCGGCGGATGGGCCGGGTTGATCAGGGGGCCGAGCACGTTAAACAGCGTGCGGGTTTTAAGCTGCTGACGAACCGGCATTGCGTGGCGGAAACCGGTGTGATACTTCGGCGCAAACAGGAAGCAGACGCCCAGGTCATCCAGCGCTTCACGGGAACGTTCGGCGTTCATATCGAGATTAATGCCGAATGCCGCGAGTAAATCAGACGAGCCTGACCGGCTGGACACGCTGCGGTTACCGTGCTTCGCCACTTTCAGGCCACACGCTGCGGCCACAAAGGCGCTGGCGGTTGAAATATTGATACTGTTGCTGCCGTCACCGCCGGTGCCGACGATATCGGCAAACGGATAGTCCGGACGCGGGAACGGGGCGGCATTTTCCAGCAGGGCCGTGGCGGCACCGGCGATCTCCTGCGGGCTTTCACCGCGGACCTTCATGCTCACCAGTGCGGCTGCGAGCTGTTCCGGCTTCAGCTCACCGCGAACCACGGCGGAGAAGAGCTGGTGGCTCTCCTGCTGGCTCAGGGTTTGCGCCTGATACAGTTTTTCCAGAATCGGCTGCAGGGTGTTGGTCTGCTCCAGCTTCTGTAACGCCCAGTCGAGTGTCTGCTCCAGCAGGCGGGCACCGTGGGAGGTCAGGATGGATTCCGGATGGAACTGCATCCCGCAGACGCGATCCGCGTCGTGACGTACCGCCATCACCATCCCTTCAAACGAGGCGTTGATCGTCAGCCCGGCGGGAATGTTGCTGCCGACCAGCGAGTGGTAGCGCGCGACCGGGAGCGGATTCGGCAGCCCGGCAAACATCGCCTGGCCGTCATGTTCAATGCTGGACGCTTTACCGTGGAGGATTTCACCTGCCTGGCCAACGTAGCCGCCATAGGCTTCAACAATCGCCTGATGGCCCAGGCAGATGCCGATAATCGGCAGCTTGCCGCGCATACGGGTCAGCAGCTCTGGCATACAGCCCGCTTCGCTCGGCGCGCCTGGCCCCGGAGAGAGCATCAGCACCGGGTTTTGCATGGTGGCCAGACGGTCAATCAGGGTTTGCGCCGGTACATGGTTACGATAGATAACGACGTTATGGCCATTCGCACGCAGCTGATCTGCCAGGTTGTAGGTAAAGGAGTCGATATTATCGAGCAGCAGAATGTCAGCCATCAGAAAATCTCCTGTGCGTGGTGTGCGGTAGCAATGGCGCGAAGGACCGCACGGGCTTTGCTGCGCGTTTCGTCAGCTTCAGACTGCGGAACAGAATCAAGAACAATCCCGGCACCCGCCTGGACGGTGGCAATACCGTCTTCAACATAGGCGGAGCGGATCACGATGCAGGTATCGAGGTCACCATGGGCGGTGAAGTAACCCACCGCGCCGCCGTAGCTGCCGCGACGACGCCCTTCGGCGGCGGCAATCAGCTGCATAGCGCGCACTTTCGGCGCACCGCTCAGGGTGCCCATGTTCATGCAGGCGCGGTAGGCGTGCAGCACGTCGAGGTCCTGGCGCAGCTCACCGACCACGCGGGAGACCAGGTGCATCACGAACGAATAGCGGTCGACTTTAGTCAGGTCCGCCACGTAGCGGCTGCCTGGGGTGCAAATACGAGCCAGGTCGTTACGTGCCAGGTCAACCAGCATCAGATGCTCGGAGAGCTCTTTATGGTCGGTGCGCATTTCCAGCTCGATACGGCTGTCGAGATCGCGATCCAGCGAGCCGTCTGCGCGACGTCCACGTGGACGGGTTCCGGCGATCGGGTAGATCTCAATCTGGCGGCTGGCGGCGTCATATTTCAGCGAGCTTTCCGGCGAGGCGCCGAACAGCGTGAAGTCGTTGTCTTGCATAAAGAACATGTACGGGCTTGGGTTGCTCTTTTTCAGCACGTCGTAAGCGGCCAGCGGAGACGGGCAGGGCAGAGAGAAGCGACGGGACGGTACAACCTGGAAAATTTCCCCGGCGCGAATCGCTTTTTGCATCTGGCGAACCACGGCACCGTACTGATCGTCGGTCTGGTTCACATCGCAGGTCATTTTTTCCACGCGCTGTACCGGCAGTGCAGGTGGCGCTTCCGTCATCTGCTGCTGAAGCTGCGCGATACGGTGCTCAAGACGGTTTTTCTCAGCGGTCGAAGGCGTGAACAGGCTGGCCTGGATACGGGTGTACTGTTTCTGATGGTCGATCACCAGCAGGGTTTCGGCCAGATAGAAGCAATAGTCCGGGCAGCGATTGCCCTGCTCGGTTTCCGGTAAATCTTCAAATCCGGCGACCAGGTCGTAGGCAAACAGCCCGCCAAAGAACATCGCTTCACGCTCATCGTGCGGAACGGTGACCAGGTTCTGCAGCAGGCGGAAGGCATCAAAGACGGAAAGGGAGCACAGGCGCGCGTCTTCATCCAGCAGCTGGCTAACCGGCGGGAAATGCAGAATGCGCATTTCTGGATGACGTTCGTTTTCGATGCCTGAAGGCAGGGCGGCATCCAGCAGTGGCAGCAGCGATGCGCCGTTGTCTGATAAGGCCTTAATTGTGACAGTGTCACCTAGAGCGGTAATGCGCAGCGCGCTGTCGACCAGCAGCAGGCTCTTGAGATCGTCCTTGCTGTCAATGTCCGCAGATTCCAGCAGCAGCGTTGCCGGGCGAGCCCCGCACACCTGATGAAACAGCGCGGTCGGGTTGTGGCGATAGGCCGCCTCGCAGGTCAGCAATTCGAGATGGGGTTTGGCTGTTTGCATGTTGGTGTTCTCATTTATTCTGTTCAAAAAAAAGCCCGCTGGGTAGCGGGCGGGTATCTGTTTGCATTTTGCAGACGCGTGACACTGCCCGATGATCAGGAAGTACGCCACCAACCGTGCAGAGTGAAATGTGCTGTCATTTTCAGATACCTTTCTCGTGTGAACTTGCGTACTAGTTAACTAGTTCGATGGCGTGTTGTCAACCCTTGATTTCAGAATTTCGATATAAGTCGGTATCATGATGGTTTCGGATGTCTCCAACCTGTTATGGGAAGTGCTTTGAGCGATACCACCTACGCTATTATTTATGATTTACACAGCCATACTCAGGCCTCTGATGGCCTGCTGACACCCGAAGCCCTGGTTCATCGTGCCGTTGAAATGCGCGTCGGTACGCTGGCGATAACCGATCACGATACGACGGATGCCATTCCGGCGGCGCGCGCCGAGATCGCCCGCAGCGGGCTGGCGCTTAATCTGGTCTCCGGTGTCGAAATTTCGACCGTCTGGGAAAACCATGAGATTCATATCGTTGGCCTGAACATCGATATAGACCATCCGGCACTTATTGCTTTTTTGCAAGAACAAAAAACGCGCCGCAACCAGCGCGCGGAGATGATCGGCGAACGTCTGGAAAAGGCGCATATTCCGGGCGCACTGGAAGGTGCCCAAAAGCTGGCGAACGGCGGGGCGGTCACGCGCGGTCATTTCGCCCGTTTTCTGGTAGAGGCGGGTAAGGCCACGACGATGGCGGATGTCTTTAAAAAGTATCTGGCGCGCGGGAAAACCGGATACGTTCCGACACAGTGGTGTACAATAAAACAAGCTATTGATGTGATTCATCATTCTGGCGGTAAGGCCGTGCTGGCCCATCCGGGGCGGTATAATCTTTCTGCTAAATGGCTGAAAAGGCTGCTGGCGCACTTTGCCGAAAACGGTGGTGAGGCGATGGAAGTCGCCCAGTGTCAGCAGGCGCCCAATGAGCGCGCGCAGCTCGCGACCTATGCCCGACAGTACGGTCTGCTTGGCTCACAGGGTTCTGATTTCCATCAGCCCTGCGCCTGGATCGAACTGGGGCGCAAGCTCTGGCTGCCTGCTGGCGTTGAGCCGGTCTGGCAGCTCTGGGAACAGCCGCAGCAAATTGAAGAGAGGGAAGTATGAGTCAGTTTTTCTATATCCATCCGGACAACCCGCAGCCACGTCTGATTAACCAGGCCGTGGAGATCGTCCGCAAAGGCGGCGTGATTGTCTATCCGACCGATTCAGGCTACGCGCTGGGCTGCAAAATTGAAGATAAAGGGGCGATGGAACGCATTTGCCGTATTCGCCAGCTGCCGGACGGCCATAACTTTACCCTGATGTGCCGCGATCTCTCTGAGCTTTCCACCTATGCTTATGTGGATAACGTGGCGTTTCGCCTGATCAAGAACAACACGCCGGGCAACTACACCTTCATCCTGAAAGGGACGAAAGAGGTGCCGCGCCGCCTACTGCAGGAAAAGCGTAAGACTATCGGCATGCGCGTGCCGTCGAACCCGATTGCGCAGGCGCTGCTGGAAACCCTCGGCGAGCCGATGCTCTCTACCTCGCTGATGCTGCCGGGCAGCGAGTTTACCGAGTCCGATCCGGAAGAGATCAAAGATCGTCTGGAGAAGGTGGTCGAGCTGATTATTCACGGCGGTTATCTCGGCCAGCAGCCGACCACCGTGGTCGACTTAACCGAAGATGCACCGGAAGTGATTCGAGAAGGCGTGGGTGACGTAAAGCCTTTCTTGTAATGGTATAAGCAGATATACTACGCGGCCATCAAAGCAGGGCTCAGCCCTCTTTTGACCTGATTCGACGCCTGTGAAGGCGACACCTGAGGAAGCTCAATGAGCGAGAAGTTACAGAAAGTGCTGGCGCGTGCCGGCCACGGTTCACGCCGTGAAATCGAAGCCATTATTGAAGCGGGCCGCGTGAGTGTGGACGGTAAAATCGCCACGCTGGGTGACCGCGTAGAAATCGTACCGGGGCTGAAGATCCGTATCGACGGTCATCTTATCTCTGTAAAAGAGTCTGCTGAACAAATCTGCCGCGTGCTGGCTTACTACAAGCCGGAAGGCGAGCTGTGTACCCGCAATGACCCGGAAGGTCGCCCGACGGTGTTTGACCGTCTGCCTAAACTGCGTGGCGCTCGCTGGATTGCCGTTGGTCGTCTGGACGTGAATACCTGCGGTCTGCTGCTGTTTACCACCGATGGTGAACTGGCAAACCGTCTGATGCACCCAAGCCGTGAAGTGGAACGTGAATACGCCGTGCGTGTGTTCGGCCAGGTTGACGAGAATAAACTGCGCGACCTGTCGCGTGGCGTTCAGCTGGAAGACGGTCCTGCGGCGTTCAAAACCATCAAATTTACCGGTGGGGAAGGCATCAACCAGTGGTACAACGTGACCCTGACCGAAGGCCGCAACCGCGAGGTGCGTCGTCTCTGGGAAGCGGTAGGCGTGCAGGTTAGCCGCCTGATCCGTGTCCGTTACGGCGACATCCTGCTGCCAAAAGGCCTGCCGCGTGGGGGATATACTGAACTGGATCTGACCCAGACCAACTACCTGCGCGAGCTGGTCGGTCTGACGCCGGAAACCACCTCTAAAGTGGCGGTGGAAAAAGATCGTCGCCGCATGAAGGCGAACCAGATTCGCCGTGCGGTGAAGCGTCACAGCCAGGTGAGCAGCAACCGCCGCTCTGGCAGCCGTAATAACAACGGTTAATGTAAAAGCCCGGTGAAGACACCGGGCTTTTTTCTTTAGTAATCAATCCCTATTTGCGCTTTGATGCCCGCATCAAACGCATGTTTAACCGGACGCAGCTCGCTGACGGTATCTGCCAGTTCCAGAATATCCCGATGGCACCCGCGGCCCGTGATGATAACCGTCTGATGGGCGGGACGGTCTTTCAGTGCATTAAGCACGTCTTCCAGCGGCAAATAGTCGTAGGCGACCATATACGTGATCTCATCCAGCAGAACCATATTGAGTGAAGGATCGGCCAGCATTCTTTTAGCGTGCTCCCAGACGGCCAGACAGGCTGCGGTATCGGTTTCGCGGTTCTGGGTGTCCCACGTAAATCCGGTCGCCATCACCTGGAACTCAACGCCGTGGGGCTCAAGCAGATTACGCTCGCCGTTAGGCCACTCACCTTTAATAAACTGGATTACGCCGACCTTCTGTCCGTGGCCGACGGCGCGTGTCGCCGTGCCGAATGCGGCCGTGGTTTTCCCTTTGCCGTTGCCGGTAAATACGATGACGATCCCGCGCTCATCCTGAGCGGCCGCGACGCGCGCATCAACCTGTTCCTTCAGACGCTGCTGGCGCTGCTGGTGACGTTCTTCACTCATTGCGATATTCCTGGTTTACGGCCTGGCTGGGCGTCAAAGGTCATCCCGGTTTTGCGGCGGCTGTCGTCGCCCATTAGCCAGAGATAGAGCGGCATAATGTCTGCCGGCGTTTTCAGCTTCTGCGGATCTTCCGTTGGGAAGGCGCTGGCGCGCATTTTGGTGCGCGTACCGCCCGGGTTAATGCAGTTTACGCGCAGATGGCGGCTTTGGTACTCCTCTGCCAGCACCTGCATCATGCCTTCGGTCGCGAACTTTGATACGGCATAGGCACCCCAGTTTGCACGCCCCTCACGGCCTACGCTGGAGGAGGTGAACACCAGTGAACCCGAATCCGATTTGAGTAATAAAGGAAGCAGTGCCTGGGTCAGGAAAAACGTCCCGTTGACGTTGACCTGCATGACCTCCTGCCAGATCTCGGGATCCTGTTCATCCATCGGGCGAACTTCGCCAAGCAAGCCGGCATTGTGCAGTACGCCGTCCAGGCGCGGGTAATGGGTGCTGATGCGGTGAGCAAGCTCATGACATGACGCGGGCGTGCAGGTGAGCAGATCGAGCGTGTACCAGCGAGCAGGAATCCCACCTGCGGCTTCAATCTCCTGCGCCACCCCTTTAAGTTTTTCTTCGTTGCGGCCGGTCAGGATGACGCTCGCGCCATACTCAGCGTAGGTCAGCGCCGCTTCACGGCCAATCCCGTCGCTGCCCCCAGTGACAAGAATGATGCGGTTCTGCAGCAGATTTTTTTGCGGTTGATAATGCAAGGTGACTCCTCGGCGCACGGTGACTCAAAGACGCCTTCTTTTGTGACTTTTCGGCTTTATGCCCGAATTCGCCTGATAATTCAATCAGTCTACAGGACGCATTGCTGTAAAATTAACAATTTGCAAATATTTAAACGCCAGACCGGGGATTCCTGAAGGCGCCTCGCAGAGGTAATGTCACGAGCGAGACGCATGGGCAGGGCTGATGTACACTGCCGTGAAAGATTCGTGGTTAAATCAAGGTGGAACGCGTGGAATTACTTTCTCAATATGGGTTGTTTTTGGCGAAAATCGCGACGGTGGTGATTGCCATTGCGGTGGTTGCCGTTCTGATTGTCAACCTGACGCAGCGCAAGCGTCAGCGTGGGGAGTTACGCATCACCCGCCTGAGCGAGCAGTATAAAGAGATGCAGGAAGAGATGTCTCTGGCGCTGCTTGACAGTCATCAACAGAAACTGTGGCTCAAAGCGCAGAAGAAAAAGCATAAACAGGAAGCCAAAGCGGCAAAGGCAAAGGCGAAGCTCAATACGCCACAGGATAAGGCCACGCCCCGCGTCTACGTGCTCGATTTCAAGGGCAGCATGGATGCGCATGAAGTGTCCTCTTTGCGGGAGGAAGTGACGGCCGTTCTGGCCGTGGCGACGCCTCAGGATCAGGTCGTTGTTCGTCTTGAAAGCCCGGGAGGTGTCGTGCATGGCTACGGCCTGGCCGCGTCTCAGCTACAGCGCCTGCGTGAAAAACAGATCCCGCTGACCGTAGCCGTAGATAAAGTGGCGGCGAGCGGTGGCTACATGATGGCCTGCGTGGCAGACAAAATTGTGGCCGCACCGTTTTCTATTATTGGCTCGATCGGCGTGGTCGCGCAGATCCCGAACTTTAACCGCTTCCTGAAAAATAAAGAGATTGATATCGAACTTCACACGGCGGGTCAGTACAAACGCACCCTGACGCTGCTGGGTGAAAACACGGAAGAAGGGCGCCAAAAATTCCGTGAGGATCTCAACGAAACGCATCATCTCTTTAAAGACTTTGTGCACCGTATGCGCCCGACGCTGGACATTGAGCAGGTCGCGACGGGTGAGCACTGGTACGGCGTTCAGGCGCAGGAGAAAGGGCTGGTGGATGAAGTCGGAACCAGTGACGATCTGCTGCTCAACCTGATGGAAGGTCGGGAACTGGTAGGCGTCCGCTTTGCCCAGCGCAAGCGACTCCTTGACCGCTTTACCAACAGTGCCTCAGAAAGCGCGGACCGCCTGCTGCTCCGCTGGCTACAGCGCGGACAAAAACCGCTGCTGTAAACAAAAACGCGAGGCTTATGCCTCGCGTTTTGCGTTAATCGACCAGGTGATATTTCTCGGAAAGCGTGTGCGCCAGGTATTTAAACATGTTAAACACGGCGGTGCTTTTCGGGGTCGGTAAGCCCTGTTCATCAAGGAAGTATTCGCCGCTGAAAACCAGCACGCCATTTCGCTGCTCTACGCCGGTGGCTTCAATGCCTGCCAGCGTATCTTCATGGTCACGAATAAGCTTGTTTGCTTCGATAAGCAGAGAGGCTCGGTCAATAGGTTGGGTCGTATTCTGCATAATCCACTCCTTAAACAGTGACAATAGTCTACGCCGAGGGCGCTTTGGGGGCAAATTTTCCCTGTAATGTGAGGGGATAAGCTGCAGGGGCCTGGCTGGCAGGATTTGCTTTTGCATGCTAATAAAGTTGCGTAACGAATTTTATCAGGTAGAGTGTGCGCTTTCGTCATTCTGGCAACAGAATTGCTTGACATTCAACCGGGAATTCGTCACGAATTACACGAGATGTGAGAAAAATACCCGAGAACTCAATCACCTGGGCGGCTTTTCTTTAACGCCCGGTAAGACAAAGGGGTTGATATCTCCTGACGCAGTCGCAATATCATTGGCTCGTCGTCAGCGGAAGGGAAATCAACGTGCGGCGTATTCCTGGAAGAATTAAATTAGGTAAAGGTGAATATGGGTAAAGCTCTCGTCATCGTTGAGTCCCCGGCAAAAGCCAAAACGATCAATAAGTATCTGGGTAATGACTACGTGGTTAAGTCCAGCGTGGGTCATATCCGCGATTTGCCGACCAGTGGCTCAGCCAGCAAAAAGAGCGCAGACTCTACCTCCACCAAAGGGGCTAAAAAGCCTAAAAAGGATGAACGTAGCGCGCTTGTCAACCGCATGGGTGTTAACCCATGGCATAACTGGGATGCACAATATGAAGTGCTTCCAGGGAAAGAAAAAGTCGTTAACGAGCTGAAGCAGCTGGCTGAAAAAGCAGACCACATCTATCTCGCAACCGACCTTGACCGCGAAGGGGAAGCCATTGCGTGGCACCTGCGGGAAGTGATCGGGGGTGATGACAAACGCTACAGCCGCGTAGTGTTTAACGAAATTACGAAGAATGCGATTCGTCAGGCGTTTGAGAAGCCGGGCGAGCTGAATATCGACCGCGTCAACGCCCAGCAGGCGCGTCGCTTTATGGACCGCGTCGTGGGTTACATGGTTTCTCCACTGCTGTGGAAGAAGATTGCCCGTGGCCTGTCCGCAGGTCGCGTGCAATCCGTCGCCGTGCGTCTGGTCGTTGAGCGTGAGCGCGAAATTAAAGCCTTCGTGCCGGAAGAGTTCTGGGAAGTTGATGCCAATGTGACAACGCCGGGCGGTGACGCTCTGCCGCTGCAGGTAAGCCATCAGAACGATAAGCCTTTCCGTCCGGAAAACCGCGACCAGACCATGGCCGCCGTGGCGCTGCTGGAAAAGGCACGCTATCAGGTACTGGAACGTGAAGACAAACCGACCAGCAGCAAGCCTGGTGCGCCGTTTATCACCTCCACCCTGCAACAGGCGGCAAGCACCCGTCTGGGTTACGGCGTGAAGAAAACCATGATGATGGCCCAGCGCTTGTATGAAGCGGGTTACATCACCTACATGCGTACCGACTCAACCAACCTGAGTCAGGACGCGGTCAACATGGTGCGTGGCTACATTAGCGACAACTTCGGTAAGAAATACCTGCCGGAAAGCGCTAACCAGTTTGCCAGCAAAGAGAATTCTCAGGAAGCGCACGAAGCGATTCGTCCTTCTGATGTCTCTGTGCTCGCTGAATCGCTGAAAGATATGGAAGCCGACGCGCAGAAGCTGTATCAGCTGATCTGGCGTCAGTTTGTTGCGTGCCAGATGACCCCGGCCCAGTACGACTCCACCACGCTGACCGTCGGGGCGGGTGATTTCCGTCTCAAGGCGCGCGGTCGTATTCTGCGTTTCGACGGCTGGACGAAAGTGATGCCTGCGCTGCGTAAAGGTGATGAAGATCGAACGCTGCCAGCGGTGAACAAAGGTGATGAACTGTCTCTGGTTGAGCTGATCCCGGCTCAGCACTTCACCAAGCCACCTGCACGCTTCAGTGAAGCATCTCTGGTAAAAGAGCTGGAAAAACGCGGTATTGGCCGTCCGTCGACCTACGCGTCAATTATCTCGACGATTCAGGATCGCGGTTACGTCCGTGTTGAAAACCGTCGTTTCTATGCGGAAAAAATGGGTGAGATCGTCACCGATCGTCTGGAAGCCAACTTCCGCGAGCTGATGAACTACGATTTCACCGCGCAAATGGAAGACAGTCTCGACCAGGTTGCCAGCCACCAGGCAGAATGGAAAAAGGTCCTCGACAGCTTCTTCAGCGATTTCACCGACCAGCTTGAAAAAGCGGAGAAAGACCCTGAAGAGGGCGGCATGCTGCCTAACCAGATGGTACTGACCAGCATCGACTGCCCAACCTGTGGCCGCAAGATGGGGATCCGTACTGCCACCACGGGCGTGTTCCTGGGCTGCTCCGGCTATGCGCTGTCGCCAAAAGAGCGCTGCAAAACCACCATCAACCTGGTGCCGGAGAATGAAGTTCTCAACGTGCTGGAAGGTGACGATGCGGAAACTAACGCTCTGCGTGCCAAGCGCCGCTGCAAAAAATGCGGCACGGCAATGGACAGCTACCTGATCGATCCAAAACGCAAGCTGCACGTGTGTGGTAATAACCCAACGTGTGACGGGTATGAGATCGAAGAGGGCGAGTTCCGCATTAAAGGCTATGACGGCCCGATTGTGGAGTGCGAGAAGTGTGGTTCTGAAATGCACCTGAAAATGGGGCGTTTCGGTAAGTACATGGCCTGCACCAACGATGAATGCAAAAACACGCGCAAAATTCTGCGTAACGGTGAAGTGGCTCCGCCGAAGGAAGATCCGGTTCCGCTGCCAGAGTTGCCGTGCGAGAAATCCGACGCATACTTCGTGCTGCGTGACGGCGCGGCAGGTGTCTTCCTGGCCGCCAACACCTTCCCAAAATCGCGTGAAACCCGCGCGCCGCTGGTGGAAGAGCTGCATCGCTTCCGCGATCGTCTGCCGGAGAAACTGCGTTATCTGGCCGATGCGCCACAGCAGGATCCGGAAGGCAACAAAACCGTGGTGCGGTTTAGCCGTAAAACTAAGCAGCAGTATGTTGCGGCAGAGAAAGAGGGTAAAGCGACCGGATGGTCAGCCTTCTTTGTCGATGGCAAATGGGTTGAAGGCAAGAAATAATCTTCCCTAACCGTAACTTACCTGTGAAAGGGCCGGATTTCCGGCCCTTTTTTATTACCTTGTTATTATTTTTTGTTCCGTACTATACAGTCAGGCTATAAATGATATAGTGGTTATAGTTAACCTGTTTCTTATTATTAAATCGTCTTAAGCGATTGACCGCATGCGCTAAATCGGATGGTCTGGCATGAAATTACAGCAGCTTCGTTATATCGTTGAGGTGGTGAATCATAACCTTAACGTCTCTTCTACCGCCGAGGGGTTATATACCTCGCAACCGGGCATCAGCAAACAAGTTCGTATGCTGGAGGATGAGTTAGGCATTCAGATTTTCGCCCGCAGCGGTAAGCATCTTACCCAGGTGACGCCGGCGGGGCAGGAAATCATCCGCATTGCGCGGGAAGTCCTCTCCAAAGTCGATGCGATTAAGTCTGTGGCAGGGGAGCATACCTGGCCGGATAAAGGCTCGCTGTACATTGCCACCACGCATACGCAGGCGCGCTATGCGCTGCCAGGCGTGATCAAAGGCTTTATCGAGCGTTATCCTCGCGTCTCGTTGCATATGCACCAGGGCTCGCCAACGCAAATCGCTGAAGCCGTCTCCAAGGGGAATGCAGACTTTGCCATCGCCACCGAAGCGCTTCACCTCTATGACGATCTGGTCATGCTCCCGTGCTACCACTGGAACCGTTCTATTGTGGTGACCCCCGATCACCCCCTGGCGGGTAAAGGGTCGGTCACTATCGAAGAGCTGGCCCAGTATCCTCTGGTGACGTATACCTTTGGCTTTACCGGGCGTTCTGAGCTTGATACGGCCTTTAACCGGGCAGGATTAACGCCGCGCATTGTCTTTACCGCGACGGACGCCGACGTGATTAAGACCTATGTCCGGCTTGGATTGGGGGTGGGCGTCATTGCCAGCATGGCGGTGGATCCGGTGTCAGACCCTGACCTGGTGCGTCTTGATGCGCATGATGTTTTCAGCCATAGCACCACAAAAATTGGTTTCCGCCGCAGCACCTTCCTGCGCAGCTATATGTATGATTTTATTCAGCGCTTTGCCCCTCATTTAACGCGTGATGTGGTTGATACCGCCGTGGCATTACGCTCAAATGAAGATATTGAAGAGATGTTTAAAGACATCAAACTTCCCGAAAAATAATCACACCCGGTATCTTTCCCCCAGGGAAAGATACCGAAATAACCTCTCAAAGCTAAATTAGAATTATCATCATCTGCGATTCCCCTGCCATATAATGTCATTATCCATTTAATACGTAAGGTTATAATGTCGTGAATTGGCGACAAAAGTAGAAACTAATTTACGCCTTCGCAAATTTTTCTTTTCAATTATTTATTTCTGGTCAAAAGATTGAATATTTCATACCTCCCGGTGCGTAAATTCACTGGCTTTTCGGCTAAAGTTTCTTTAGGATTTATCTCAACAGATGATTAATTGTACCAATTGTTTGGTCCTAAATGATAAGCGATGTCGATTGTATGAGGTTAGCAATGCCTTCAGGAAGTGAAGAACCGCAAAGGGATCCTGCGCTCAAGCGTAAAGCCTGGCTGGCGGTCTTTCTCGTCTCTACCCTGTTTTGGGTGGTGGTTGCTCTCCTGGCCTGGAAATATTGGGGTTAAATATGTCAGTGACGGTACGTACAGCTTCGGTAAAACAGATGTGTCAGCATCGTGACAGCGGCCACAGAGGGCGTAAAGCACCTGCGACTGTTGTACCCGCGTCCTGGAAACTGACGCCGCAGCAGCAGGCTTTTATTGATGTGTTCGCAGAAGACGAACCCAAAAAACAATAATTTAGTTTATTGCGTAATGATGCAAATAGTCTGAATATCGACTCTGCGCTTTTGTACTCTTTAATAAATACACATCAGCAATATAGCACTGAGGAACGACCTCGGAATTTTTATAAATAATGCCTGGTGTCCCTATGATGAATAACATGACGTCTCACAAATACTGGTCGTGGATCGGCGTTTTTACCGTGTCGATTCTGTTCTGGAGTCAGCTCATCTGGCTGGCGCTCCACTAAATTGTAAAACCTCGCTACGGCGGGGTTTTTGTTTCCCCGCGCTGGACCAATCCTAAATTTATCAATTTGGGTTGTTATCAAAACGTTACGACATCTTTGTGTTATCTTTAATTACGGCCCTGATGATTGTCAGGGCATCTCTGTGATTAAGGAGGAGCTTATGTCGTTAACCCTACGCGAAGCCAGTAAGGACACATTACAGGCAGAAAATAAAACCTGGCACTACTACAGCCTGCCGCTGGCTGCCAGAACGCTTGGGGACATTTCGCGTTTACCCAAGTCATTGAAAGTTTTACTGGAAAACCTCTTGCGCTGGCAGGACGGTGATTCTGTCACGCTCGATGATATCCAGGCGCTGGCAGGGTGGCTTGAGAAGGCCCATGCCGACAGAGAAATCGCCTACCGCCCGGCAAGGGTGCTGATGCAGGACTTTACCGGTGTTCCGGCCGTGGTTGATTTGGCCGCGATGCGCGAAGCCGTTAAGCGTCTCGGCGGGGATACGGCAAAAGTTAACCCGCTTTCCCCGGTTGACCTCGTCATTGACCACTCCGTCACCGTTGACCACTTCGGTGATGATGACGCCTTTGGCGAAAACGTGCGTCTGGAGATGGAGCGCAACCACGAGCGCTACGTATTTCTGAAGTGGGGACAGCAGGCGTTCAGCCGGTTTAGCGTGGTCCCGCCAGGCACCGGCATTTGTCACCAGGTGAACCTTGAATATCTGGGTAAAGCCGTCTGGAGCGAATTGCAGGATAAAGAGTGGGTCGCTTATCCAGACACCCTGGTGGGCACGGATTCGCATACCACCATGATCAACGGTCTGGGCGTGCTGGGCTGGGGCGTCGGCGGTATTGAAGCGGAAGCCGCCATGCTCGGCCAGCCGGTATCCATGCTTATCCCGGATGTGGTGGGCTTCAAGCTGACCGGAAAGCTTTCTGAAGGCATTACCGCCACCGATCTGGTGCTGACCGTCACCCAGATGCTGCGTAAGCATGGCGTGGTGGGCAAGTTTGTTGAATTCTACGGTGACGGTCTGGATTCGCTGCCGCTGGCCGACCGCGCCACCATTGCCAATATGGCGCCGGAATACGGTGCCACCTGCGGCTTTTTCCCCATTGACGACGTCACGCTGGAGTACATGCGCCTTAGCGGCCGCAGCGAAGAGCAGGTCGCGCTGGTGGAAGCGTATACCAAAGCGCAGGGCATGTGGCGCAATCCGGGCGATGAGCCTGTTTTCACCAGCACGCTTGAACTTGATATGGGAAGCGTCGAAGCGAGCCTCGCGGGGCCGAAACGTCCGCAGGATCGGGTTGCGTTGTCTGACGTGCCGAAAGCGTTTGCCGCCAGCAATGCCCTGGAAGTAAACGTGGCGCAGAAAGACCATCGTCCCGTCGACTATGTTCTGAACGGGCATCAATATCAGCTTCCGGATGGCGCGGTTGTTATTGCCGCCATTACCTCCTGCACCAACACGTCCAACCCCAGCGTATTGATGGCAGCCGGTCTGCTGGCTAAAAAGGCGGTCGAGCTTGGGTTAAAACCTCAGCCGTGGGTTAAGGCCTCGCTGGCCCCGGGATCCAAAGTGGTGTCGGACTACCTGGCTCAGGCCAAACTGACGCCGTACCTGGACGAGCTGGGCTTTAACCTCGTGGGCTACGGCTGTACGACCTGTATTGGTAACTCCGGGCCACTGCCTGAACCCATCGAAACGGCGATCAAGCAGGGTGACCTGACGGTAGGCGCCGTTCTTTCCGGTAACCGAAACTTTGAAGGGCGCATTCACCCGCTGGTAAAAACCAACTGGCTTGCTTCGCCGCCGCTGGTCGTGGCATACGCTCTCGCAGGGAACATGAATATCAACCTGGTGACCGATCCGATTGGTCACGATCGCAAGAATGACCCTGTCTATCTGAAAGATATCTGGCCATCCTCGCGAGAAATCGCGCTGGCCGTTGAGAAGGTCTCTACCGAGATGTTCCGCAAAGAGTACGCGGAAGTCTTTGAAGGCACGCCGGAATGGAAAGCCATCAATGTTGCAGGTTCGGATACCTATGGCTGGCAGGATGACTCGACCTATATTCGTCTGTCGCCGTTCTTTGATGAGATGCAGGCCGAGCCCGCGCCGCTTAAGGATATCCACGGCGCGCGCATCCTGGCCATGCTGGGGGATTCCGTCACGACGGACCATATCTCTCCGGCCGGGAGCATCAAAGCCGATAGCCCGGCAGGCCGTTACCTGCAAAGCCGGGGTGTCGAACGCCGCGATTTTAACTCTTACGGCTCGCGCCGCGGTAACCATGAAGTCATGATGCGCGGGACCTTTGCCAACATCCGCATTCGTAACGAAATGGTGCCGGGTGTGGAAGGGGGCATGACGCGTCATCTGCCTGGAACGGAAGTTGTGTCGATCTATGATGCGGCCGTTAAATACCAACAGGAAGGGACGCCGCTGGCGGTGATTGCCGGGAAAGAGTACGGTTCCGGCTCCAGCCGCGACTGGGCGGCGAAAGGGCCGCGCCTGCTTGGCGTTCGGGTGGTCATCGCCGAATCGTTCGAACGTATTCACCGTTCGAATCTGATTGGCATGGGGATCCTGCCGCTTGAGTTCCCGCAGGGCGTGACGCGTAAAACGCTGGGCCTGACCGGGGAAGAGCAGATTGACATTAGCGGCCTGCAAAACCTGCAGCCGGGTAAAACGGTGCCGGTAACGTTAACGCGGGCAGACGGGAAAACCGAGGTGCTGGATTGCCGGTGCCGTATTGATACGGCAACCGAGCTGACCTACTACCAGAACGACGGCATTTTACATTACGTGATTCGTAAGATGCTGGATTGATGAACGAGCCCGGCACGCGTGCCGGGCTTTTTATATCACTCTTTCAGCAGATGGCCCATTTTGGCGGCTTTGGTATCAAGGTAGTGGGCGTTTTTCGGGTTACGGCCGACAATCAGCGGTACGCGTTCAACGATGTTGATCCCGGCTTCGGTCAGGATCTCCACTTTTTTCGGGTTATTGGTCAGCAGACGTACTTCGTCCACGCCCAGCAGCTTGAACATATCGGCGCACAGGGTGAAATCACGTTCGTCGGCGGCAAAACCGAGCTGATGGTTCGCTTCAACCGTATCGTAGCCCTGGTCCTGAAGCGCGTAGGCGCGAATTTTATTCAGCAAACCAATATTACGTCCTTCCTGACGGTGATAAAGCAGCACGCCGCGGCCTTCTTCAGCAATATGAGAAAGGGCTGCTTCCAGCTGGAAACCGCAATCACAGCGCAGGCTGAACAACGCATCGCCGGTGAGACACTCTGAATGGACGCGGGACAGCACCGGTGTCTGCCCTGAAATGTCGCCATACACCAGTGCGACATGATCCTGTCCGGTTGCCAGTTCTTCAAAACCCACCATCAGGAAATCGCCCCATGGGGTTGGCAGTTTGGCTTCTGCCACACGTTTAAGCTGCATGTGATTCTCCAGAGTAGGCTGACACGTTTCGTGCCTGTGCCCTGTTTTGCTTTCTGTATCAGTTTATTTTGCCACAAGCTCAGCATGTTCGCCTAATGGGCACCATGCTATATGAACGTTAAACGCACGATCCGACATCTCCACCAGGTGAATAAATTTCAGTTATGATTGTGACGCTTAGCGAAAAAGGAGAAGACATGCATTCAATAGCCAGACGTACGGCAGCAGGTGCGGCCATTTTACTGATTATGCCTTTGGCCGTATGGCTTTCCGGGTGGATGTGGCAGCCCGGGCAGAACGCCACGTGGTTGAAAACGTTATACTGGATTACGGAAACGGTCACCCAGCCCTGGGGAATTATTACCCACGTTCTCCTCTGCGCCTGGTTTCTGTGGTGCCTGCGCTTTCGTCTGCGCGCGGCGCTGATGCTCTTTGCTATCCTCGGTGGCGCTATCCTTATCGGTCAGGGCGTAAAATCCTGGGTGAAAGATCGCGTTCAGGAGCCGCGTCCTTTTGTCGTCTGGCTGGAAAAAACGCACCATGTTCCGGTGGATGAGTTCTACACTTTAAAGCGTAAAGATCGCGGCGCGCTGGTCAAAGAACAGCTTGCGGAACAGCAGGATATCCCGAAATTCTTGCGAAAACACTGGCAGAAAGAGACCGGGTTCGCGTTTCCTTCTGGCCATACCATGTTTGCCGCCAGCTGGGCGCTGCTGGGGGTTGGGCTGCTTTGGCCAAGACGGCGTACGGTCACTATCGTGATTCTACTGGTCTGGGCGACGGCGGTCATGGGCAGCCGCTTACTGCTGGGGATGCACTGGCCACGGGATCTGGTCGTTGCCACGCTCATCTCGTGGCTGCTGGTGATGCTGGCGACCTGGCTGGCTGAACGATTCTGCGGCCCGCTAACGCCACCGCCGGAAGAGAAAGAAGAAATAGCCGAAAGGGACCAAACGGACGCCTGAC
Organism: Enterobacter quasiroggenkampii; assembly: GCF_043972695.1. Taxonomy (NCBI): domain Bacteria; kingdom Pseudomonadati; phylum Pseudomonadota; class Gammaproteobacteria; order Enterobacterales; family Enterobacteriaceae; genus Enterobacter; species Enterobacter quasiroggenkampii. Next base: position 3,232,188 of record NZ_CP143745.1, on the reverse strand, counting down.
GGTTGATATTCCGCATTTTGCCCATAGATCCATGACGTGCGCGTCACTTTTTCCGTTTCGCGCCCGTCACTAAAATGGTAGTTTATAAGGCTGATTGCGTTAAGTTGAACACACTTTATTCGCTTGAACCACATAACGGGAAGTAATGTGAAATATTTACTCATTTTCTTACTGGTATTGGCGATTTTTGTCATTTCAGTCACATTGGGTGCACAAAACGATCAGCAGGTGACGTTTAACTATCTGCTGGCTCAGGGTGAATACCGTGTGTCGAGCCTGCTCGCGGTCTTATTTGCTGCAGGCTTTGCCATTGGCTGGCTGGTTTGCGGTTTGTTCTGGTTAAAAGTCCGTGTTTCGCTTGCGCGCGCAGAACGTAAAATCAAACGACTCGAACATCACATTGCGCCTGCGTCCGACATGCCGGAAAGCTCTGGCGTGCCGGTCGTGAAGGAATAATCGACGATGCTGGAGTTGTTGTTTCTGCTTTTGCCTGTCGCCGCAGCCTATGGCTGGTATATGGGCCGCAGAAGTGCGCAACAAACAAAACAGGATGAGGCCAACCGACTCTCCCGCGACTACGTTGCGGGGGTCAACTTCCTCCTGAGCAATCAGCAGGACAAAGCGGTGGACCTGTTCCTCGACATGCTGAAAGAGGATACGGGGACCGTTGAAGCGCATCTTACCCTGGGTAACCTGTTCCGCTCGCGCGGCGAGGTTGACCGCGCCATTCGTATTCACCAGACCCTGATGGAAAGCGCCTCGCTGACCTACGATCAACGACTCCTGGCCGTACAACAGCTGGGACGAGATTACATGGCCGCGGGGTTGTACGATCGCGCTGAAGATATGTTCGCTCAACTGGTGGATGAAACAGATTTCCGCATCGGCGCGTTGCAGCAGCTCCTGCAGATCTATCAGGCCACCAGCGACTGGCAAAAAGCCATTGATACGGCCGAACGTCTGGTGAAGCTGGGTAAAGATAAGCAGCGCGTTGAGATAGCCCATTTCTACTGTGAACTTGCCCTTCAGCAGATGGGCAACGACGACATGGATAAAGCCATGACGTTGCTGAAGAAAGGTGCCGCCGCGGACCGCAACAGCGCCCGTATCTCTATCATGATGGGGCGCGTCTTTATGGCGAATGGCGACTACGCCAAAGCCGTTGAAAGCCTGCTGCGGGTTATCGATCAGGACAAAGAGCTGGTCAGTGAAACGCTGGAGATGCTGCAAACCTGCTATCAACAGCTGGACAAGCAGGAAGAATGGGTGGCGTTCCTGCGTCGCTGCGTGGAAGAGAATACCGGCGCAACCGCGGAACTGATGCTCGCTGACGTTGTTGAGCAGTATGAGGGTGGCGACACCGCGCAAGTCTATATCACCCGACAGCTTCAGCGTCATCCGACGATGCGGGTCTTCCATAAGCTGATGGATTACCACCTGAACGACGCGGAAGAAGGGCGCGCCAAAGAGAGCCTGATGGTGCTGCGCGACATGGTTGGCGAACAGGTGCGCAGCAAGCCGCGTTACCGTTGCCAGAAGTGTGGTTTTACCGCCTATACCCTCTATTGGCATTGTCCTTCATGCCGGGCCTGGTCAACCATCAAGCCAATCCGCGGCCTGGACGGGCAGTGATTTTTTAAAAGCCTTCATTTTAGTTACAACATACTGATGGCTTTTAGCACTTTCTCAATACCGTGCGGTTTGCCAGCCTGGCAGGGACATAAATGGCTTCTGTCAATTTGCGGCGGCGGCAGGTAGAATGCTGGCCGTTTATCTGTTCCGCGCCGCTGCGCGCCCATAGACGAAAAGGGCTGGTCATGACGTCTGTTACATCCTCCACTTCCCGCGTAATTACGGATTCTCCTGTTGTTGTTGCGCTTGATTACAATAAGCGTGACGCTGCATTGGCGTTTGTCGACGGTATCGACCCTCGCGACTGCCGTCTGAAAGTTGGCAAAGAGATGTTCACGCTGTTTGGACCGCAAATCGTTCGCGATCTGCAACAGCGCGGCTTTGACGTTTTCCTCGACCTCAAATTCCATGATATTCCGAATACCACGGCCCACGCCGTTGCTGCAGCCGCAGAGCTGGGTGTATGGATGGTCAACGTCCATGCGTCGGGTGGGGCAAGAATGATGACCGCCGCCCGTGAGGCGCTCCTGCCGTTCGGTAAGGACGCGCCGTTGCTGATCGCCGTCACCGTGCTGACCAGTATGGACGAAAGTGATTTACGCGACCTTGGCGTGACGTTGTCACCTGCGGAGCATGCTGAACGTCTCGCCCGTTTGACGCAGCAGTGCGGCCTGGATGGTGTTGTCTGCTCCGCGCAGGAAGCGGTACGTTTCAAATCAGCACTGGGCCAGGATTTTAAACTCGTCACGCCAGGGATTCGCCCTGCGGGCAGCGACGTGGGCGATCAGCGCCGCATTATGACGCCTGAGCAGGCGCTGGCGGCGGGCGTAGACTATATGGTTATCGGGCGTCCGGTGACGCAGTCTGCAAACCCGGCTGAGACGCTTAAGGCTATCAATGCATCGCTGAACAAGGGGGCGTAATGACCGATTCCAACAGCCGTCTGGTCTACTCAACCGATTCCGGGCGGATAGACGAACCGAAAGCCAAAGTGGAGCGTCCAAAGGGAGACGGTATCGTTCGGATTCAGCGTCAAACCAGCGGACGTAAGGGGAAAGGGGTCTGCCTTATCTCCGGCATTGATCTGGATGATGCAGAACTGACTAAGCTGGCTGCCGAGCTGAAAAAGAAATGTGGCTGCGGCGGTGCCGTAAAGGACGGGATTATTGAAATCCAGGGTGATAAACGTGATTTAATAAAATCACTGCTGGAAGCCAAAGGCATGAAAGTTAAACTGGCAGGCGGCTAAAATAAATGAGCCACGGCAAATGCCGTGGCTCGTGTTGTATACGTGCGTATGTCAGACCTGAAATGCGTTTAAATATCGCAATATCGAGGAAGGCTTAGATAATAATTATTTGCCAACCTGGTGACCGATAATACCACCGACAGCAGCGCCACCTAATGTACCCAGCGTACTACCATCCGTTAATACTGCACCACCGAGAGCACCGGCACCGGCACCAATCGCGGTGTTACGGTCACGTTTAGACCAGTTAGAGCATGCGCTCAGGGACATTGCTACAGTGATTGCCAGAACAGCGGCGGCTAATTTTTTGCTGGTTAAGGTCATAATACTTTCTCCTGAATTATCGATTCACGGAAAGATGTACACGTTAAGTATAGACGAATCGAATACTTAATTCTTTTCCCCGTGAAAGCTGGTCGCGCAGGCGTTACTTCATCACGCAGGTGATAGTCACTTCCTGTTATATCGCTAACAGTAATTTTACGACTTTAGGGCAGGTTATACAGGTAAAAACTCTTAAAGCAGGGTTAAGAATCATCTCAGAGAAAGAACATGCGCGCCCGAAATTCGGGCGCGGAGGGAAATCATGCGCTGGTTTCAATAATATTGACGATCAGACCGCTCTCTTCGAGTTTATTGCGATGCGCTTCGCTCAAACGGTCATCGGTAATCACGCGGCTAAAGCGTGAAGCGGGACCCATCGTGTAAGGATGAACGGCACCAAATTTAGAGCTGTCGGTGAGCACAATGGCTTCGCACTCTTTTTCCAGTACGGCATTGACCACGTCAGAGCGCATCATATCCCGGCCGGTAAAACCTGTCTCCGGCTGCCAGCCGTCAATCCCGATAAAGGCCTTACTGAAATGAACCTGCTGGACGTACTGACGGGTCAGCGGGCCAACCATGCTTTCGCTTTTTTTCTGATAAATACCGCCCAGCAGAATCACCTCGCAGCGCGTCTCTTTAAGCAGATGCGCGATATAGCTGCTGACGGTAATGATGGTAACGTCTTTTTGATCGGCAAGTGTTCGCGCCAGAAGGGCATTACTGCTGCCGTTTTCAATAAAGACGGTCTCACCGTTGTTCACCAGGGAGGCAGCAAATTCCGCCAGTTCACGTTTGAGCGCGTAGTTGTTCATCATGCGCGTCTCAACGTCATCACTGTCCAGCGGGACCGCATAGCCGTGCGCGCGACGCAGGTAGCTCTGTTTTTCCAGCAGATTAAGATCCTGACGGATGGTGACTTCAGAAACGCCAGTGGTTTTCGCGAGATCGACTACGCTTACGCGTCCCTGATCGATGACCATCTGCAAAATGAGTTGTTGTCGGGAATTCATAGCATCCATTTAATAAAGCGAAACGAGGTCGGAAACGGTGGGCGTTAAACTTCCCACGGCGCTTTTGGCTGTCTGTTTTCGGGCGCAGCGTCAGCGCCATGCTGAGCAAGAAGTTCAGACTTCAGGATCTCAAGATTACGGATAGCAGAGTGATAATCGCCCGCCACCAGGATATCCAGCACGGTATCAATTCGTTGTGCTACAGCTTGTGCGTCAATCGTAGACATAATCTCACCCCAGGCGCGAAAAGTTAATATTTTCAATGATGCAGAAATTGGGTTCAAAAGAGAAGGGAAAAAATGCAATAACTAAATTACATAAACGGAAGTGATAAAATTATTCCCCCTCATACAGCGGGCTTATTGAGTGGATTAGTCTAAAACTGCGCGCAACGCGCTTTTTTATAGGAGGAAGTAGACTATGACAGTTATCAATCAGCCTACCTGTACACTGTTTACCGATACTGAACGGTTCACCCAGCTGTCAGGGTATTACGAGGCGGAGCGACATACCGTCTGGATGATGTTACGGGCTCAGCCACGGCCTTGCTTCAACCATGCATTGATAGAGGAGATCATGAATTTTTCATGGCTCGTCCGCCAGTCTGGTTTTGCGGTTGATTTTTGGGTGACCGGATCGCTGGTTCCCGAGATGTATAACGCGGGCGGTGACCTGCAGTTCTTCGTTGAGTGCATTCAGCACGGTCGACGTGAAGCGTTACGGGCCTATGCGCGCGCCTGCGTTGATTGCGTGCATGCGGCCTCGCGGGGATTTGATACGGGGGCCATCTCTCTGGCCATGGTTGAAGGCAGCGCGTTAGGGGGCGGGTTTGAGGCCGCTCTTGCGCACCATTTCGTTCTGGCTCAGCGCGACGCCCGCTTAGGTTTCCCCGAAATTGCCTTTAACCTGTTTCCGGGCATGGGGGGATATTCCCTGGTTGCACGCCGTTCAGGCATGAAGCTGGCAGAGGAGCTCATCTACAAAGGGGAATCCCATACAGCGGAATGGTACGAACAGCACGGCCTGGTGGATCTCCTGTTTGAACCCGGACAAAGCTATGTCTCCACCCGAACCTTCATCGACACGCTACGGCCAAAACTGAATGGCGTGAGGGCGATGCTGCGCGCCCGGACGCGCGTTCTGCAATTGCCGCGCAGTGAACTGATGGACATCACGGAGGACTGGGTAGACGCGGCTTTCTGCCTTGAACCGAAAGATATCGCCTACATGGAGCGTCTGGTGATGCTGCAAAACCGCCATCACGCGGCGGGCTTGCGTAAAGCCAGTTAATGCTGTTTTCGCACCTGATAGCGTTTTAGCCATCGCTCGAATGCGGCAGCGGGCATCGGCTTAGCAAACAGAAAACCCTGCCGTTCGTTGACGCCGTTCTTGGTCAGAAAGGCGTCTTCTTTTGCATTTTCGACCCCTTCGGCAATCACCTGCAGGTTTAACGCCTGCGCCACCGCGACGATGGCGCGCACCAGTGACTGGGAGATGGACTGCTTATGAATATCCCTGACAAACGATTGATCGAGTTTTATGGCGTCAATAGGGAAGCGGGCCAGCTGCGAAAGGGAGGAGTAGCCGGTACCAAAATCGTCGAGATGAATTTGCGCCCCCAGCCTGCTGAACTGCTGAATCACGGAGAGCGCCAGCTCTTCGTTCTCGATAAGACAGCTTTCGGTTAATTCGACGTCCACCGGGCAGTATTCAAAGTTCAGATCCTTCAGCGCCTGCTTTAAGTCACTAAAGATAGTCTGGTCGGCCAGCTGACGCGCAGAGACGTTCACGGCCACGCGCAGGTTTATTCCCTTATCGCGCCATTTTGCCACCTGGCGAACCACATCGAGCATCACCCAGCGGCCCAGCGGCACGATCAACCCCGACTCCTCGGCATAAGAGATAAACTCCAGCGGTGGGATCAAACCGCGTTCGGGTGATTGCCAGCGGACCAGCGCTTCCAGGCTTCTGACCTCGCCGCGCCAGGTGATTTTTGGCTGATAGTGAATCAGGAGCTGATCGTTATCCAGCGCTTTACGCAGGTTGGTATCCAGCCAGAGATACTCAAACACGCGTTGGTTCATCTCGGGCGAGAAGACGCAGAACTTGCCCCGACCGTTCTCTTTGGCGGTGTACATGGCGGTATCGGCGTTGCGAATGACGCTTTCCCGGTCGTTGCCATGCTGTGGGGCGAGGGCGATGCCCAGGGAACAGCCGGTGTAAATTTCAATCAGACCGATTCGGAACGGCTGGCGCAGGCGGGTTAAAATGCGCGACGCCATCGCTTCCAGAGAGCCCTGAGAGGTATTGGTGGCCATGACGATAAACTCATCACCGCCAAGTCGTGCCAGCACCTGTTCCTCATCCAGACAGCTCAAAATGGCGAGCGCGACAGCCTGTAACAGCTGATCGCCAAACATATGCCCGTAAGCGTCGTTGACCTTTTTAAAGTTGTCCAGATCGAGATACACCACGCCAACCTGCGTGTCGCCGCGGTGACTGATGGCGTCAGAAATCAGGTCGTGGATTGCATTGCGGTTTGGCAAGCCAGTGATGGTATCGGTATTGGCCAGCACGCGCAGCCGTTCCTGAGCGCGGCGTTCCTCGGTAATATCGGTACCGGAACAGATAAGGAAAATTTCATTTTTACCGCTGCCGCTGTGAACGAATTTGTTTCTGAACAGAAACAGTCGTTGCCCTTTACGCGTTTTGATCCAGCGCTCGACTTCGTAGGAACTGCCGTTGCGGAAGAAACCGGAAATATTGCGCTTTGAGGCTGCCGCTTCGCTGCGGCTCATAAACAGCTTAAACACGTTCTGGCCAATCACTTCCTGCTCTTTCAGGCCGGTATACTCTTCGCTTAGTCGGTTAAAGCGCTGAATATTGCCGTTCTGATCGAGGATAACAATGACGGAGTTAGCCTCTGAAACGACCTGTTCCGCGAAAGAGAGTCCCTGAGCCAGGTCGCGCGCCACGGAGGGGGTATCATGCCAGGCGGAAGCGGTACCGGCCCACTCGTTACGCGTAATTTTCCGCCCAACAAGGTGAACCGGAAGGTCTTCCCCGAATAACGAGAGCGTCATGGAAATGCTGGAGGTAATCACGGTTAAGTGACGGATAAGATCGGCCTGATCGTCGTCCAGCGCAATCACCTGAGTGACATCGGCATTTTCACTGGCGGCAAGGTGCAGAGCATTGCTGTCAGCTGACAAACGCCACCATGGACTGTGAGTCCCCATGTAGCGAAACAGCAAATTCTGCTCCAGATCGTCCATCATGTTTTCTCCCGCAGCTGTTCATTAGCGCACAAATTATTCATTTGCAGTCGACTTTTCCGTTGAGAAACAGCGGTAAAACCGAAGTGAACTTATTGTTTTTCCCTGATTTCTGATAATAAAACGAGTCAGGTTAAAAAGGATACTGGGCGTATAAAAATTCACGTAACCGAATATAACAACACTCTTTTACTGTAGATAATTATGGCGAATTTGGGCGAAGGGAGACTGAAAATAGTAAGAAAAAATAATGCTTTTGTGGCGGGGGTAAAAAGAAAAATTGTCGGCCCTTCCGGAAAGGAAATGACCGACAATTGAAGAGGTTATCAGGCGACAGGACGCGCGATAATACTGCGGGTTTCCATACGGACTTCAGCAATGGTGACGTCAATCACGTCGGTGACTTTGTAAACTGTTTCACCTTTAATTTGCACCGTACCGTTTTCCTGACTACAGACCATTTCATCGCGCACAGCATGCAGGAATGGCGCAGGAATAAACGCGACAGCACCGTTATCGACCAGACGGACGCGCATCCCTCCGCGGCTGATATCGATGATTTCTGCGGCGAAACGGGTATCCGTACCGGCTTTATCCTGCAGGAAGCGTGCGTACAGCCAGTCGCCAACATCACGTTCCGCCATGCGGTTCAGACGACGGCGATCGGCCATCTGCAGCGTGGTGTCCTCCTGAGGACGGGCAACGGTTTCGCCTTTGATAATCGCTTTCAGCAAACGGTGGTTAACCATATCGCCATACTTACGGATCGGTGACGTCCAGGTCGCGTAGGCTTCGAGGCCGAGACCAAAGTGCGGGCCAGGCTCGGTGCTAATTTCTGCGAAGGACTGGAAGCGACGAATGCGGCTGTCCAGGAAGCCCGATGGCTGCGCGTCCAGTTCGCGGCGAAGCTTGCAGAAGCCCGGCAGCGTGAGCACTTCTTCCGGATCGACGTGCACGTCGTGATTCTTCAGCAGGGCTGCCAGCGCTTCGGTATTCGCCGGATCAAAGCCGGTATGGACGTTGTAAATGCCAAAGCCCAGCTTGTCGCGCAGCACGCGTGCGGCACAGATGTTGGCGGAGATCATCGCCTCTTCAACGATGCGGTTCGCAATGCGTCGCGGTTCGGCCACGATATCCAGCACTTCGCCTTTCTCACCCAGAACAAAGCGATAATCCGGGCGATCTTTGAACACCAGCGCATGGGTTTGACGCCACTCGCCGCGGTTCAGACAGATGCGATGCAGCAGACGGATCTGCGCGGCAATGGCGTCTGATTCAGGTTTCCAGCTACCGGTATTTTCCAGCCAGTCGGAGACGTTATCGTAGGCCAGCTTGGCTTTCGACTCGATGGTGGCGGCAAAGAACTCGATATCGTCTTCAATCGCGCCATCCGCAGCAATGGTCATGCGGCAGGCAAGGACCGGACGCACTTCATTCGGACGCAGCGAGCAGAGATCGTCTGACAATTCGCGCGGCAGCATTGGGATGTTGAAGCCCGGCAGGTAGTTCGTGAACGCACGGATTTTCGCCGTTTCGTCAAGCTTGCTGCCTTCAACAATCCAGGCGGTGGGATCGGCAATGGCAACGGTCAGGTGCAGTTTGCCGTCGGAACTCTCTTCAGCGTAGAGCGCATCGTCCATATCTTCGGTGCTGGCGCTGTCGATGGTGACAAACTCCAGCGCGGTAAGATCGCGACGCGTCAGACCTTCGTCCTGCATCTCGGTTGCCACGCCGTTCGGCGCTTCTTTTTCAAGATTGTGGCGTGCCAGCGTGACCCACCATGGCACGAAATGATCGGCGCCAAAAGTAATGAACTGGGTCAATTCCGCATAAAAACCGCGATCGCCTTTCAGAGGATGACGGCGCATTTCTGCTACGGCCCAGTCACCTTCTTTAAAATCATGCTCAACACCACGGGCGGCGCGGCAGGGAATGGCATCTTTCAGCAGAGGATGATCCGGCACGATAGAAAGACGATCGTCTTTTCGCTGCACCTTACCCACAAAACGGGTCAGGAACGGTTCGATCAGTTCTTCCGGTTCGGCGGACTCGCGATCCTTCTCGGTATGAATGACGGCCATGACGCGATCGCCATGCATCACTTTCTTCATCTGCGGTGGCGGAATGAAGTAGCTTTTCTGCGCGTCAACTTCAAGGAAGCCAAAGCCCTTTTCCGTGGCTTTTACGACCCCTTCTGCACGCGGCGTCTGGGAATGCAGTTGCTGTTTAAGCTGCGCTAGCAGCGGGTTGTCCTGAAACATAATGTTCTATTTTCGTAGCCATTGAGCGGCTGACAGTTTTACGCGATTCTCACTGTCTCAGCAAGCGGTCTTTGGGTAATGAGTGTGGTTATTCCTCTTTACCAAACGCCACTTTCAGGCGATTGAGCCAGCCATCAAACGCACTTTGGGTAAGCAGCGTGATGGCATATTCGCCCTGGAGTCCTTGATCCGTGAGCGGGGTAAACTGCGCGGCGCTGAAGCGGTCCGGAGAGCGGGTCAGCAGTTCGACCGCTGCCGAAAGTGCGGGGGAGGTCTGCGGGATCTCCGCGCGGCTGTTTAACAGGATTTCTCCGGTCAGGTCGAGCAGCGTCGGCTCATGACAAAGCACCGGCGTCAACGCCTCGAGCGCGGGTTCGGCCTGCCAGCGGGACAGGGACTCCAGCTGATGCGCATTCGCGTAGCGCAGCTCGACGACGGGTAAAAGCGGCATCCACGCATCGTGGCTCGCGGGAAGCGTGTGCGGCTGAATATGGTGCCCCGGCAACCAGCGAACAGGATGTCCCAACAGGGCCTGGAAAATCGCGACCACGCGCGCCTGAAAACCGATAAAGCCGATAATCTGGTTAATCACCACGATGTCGTACGTGGACAGGCCCACCTCATCAAGCTGGTTCCGGGCTTTATCATCAATGACATCAGGAGAGCTGGCGAGCTGGCGGGCATACTGGGTGATTTGCGCCAGGCGGCGGTTGCTTTCGCGCGAGGAGTCCGGGCCGGGAAGCGGGGCGAGGAGGGCGGCGTAGTGGTTACAGAGCCGCTGAACGCCGCAGGCCTGAGCGACCGTTAACGCGGTACTGAGCCGATCGTAAGCGCTGAGCGTATGCAGTCGGTTCACGGGAATTGAGAGTGGAAACAGCTGGTGGCATAAGGCTCTGGCAGGAGTAAGCCAGCCAGAACAGGCGGCGACAATCTCATCAGGCAGGGCTAAATCGAGCAAAAAACGATCGTCGACGTTAGCGGCTTCGGGCACCAGGGGCAGAACATCCGTCTGCGCGTGGTTTGACTGGGTTTCATGATACCAGTGGCCTTTGCCGGAAAAACGGCGTTGTTCCATGTGCGTTCCTTGATCTCAAAATGGCGATCAATATCCTGGCGTAAGGCAGATAAAGGGAAAAATATTGTTAGGTGATAACAAATAGCAGAACGGAATAACGAAGGGGTGACGCGGGGGAAAATACTCTCTTCCCGGGCGGGAAGAGAGTCACAGCTTATTTAATTTCCAGCTCGTTCATTGCAGCGATGTTGAAGCCGCCGTCAACGTGAACCACTTCGCCGGAGATACCTGCGGAAAGGTCAGAGCACAGGAATGCTGCAGAGTTACCCACATCTTCAATCGTAACGGTACGACGAATCGGGGTAACCGCTTCGCAGTGTGCCAGCATTTTACGGAAATCTTTAATACCGGAAGCGGCCAGGGTGCGGATAGGACCCGCAGAGATGGCGTTAACACGCACGCCTTCAGGACCCATTGCGTTCGCCATGTAGCGTACGTTGGCTTCCAGAGACGCTTTAGCCAGACCCATAACGTTGTAGTTAGGGATAGCACGTTCAGCGCCCAGGTAGGACAGGGTCAGCAGGGCTGCGCCCGGGTTCAGCATCGCGCGGCAGGATTTCGCCATCGCAACGAAGCTGTAGGAGCTGATGTCGTGCGCGATTTTGAAGCCATCACGGGTTACCGCGTTCACGTAGTCGCCGTCCAGCTGGTCGCCAGGAGCGAAGCCGATGGAGTGAACGAAACCGTCGAATTTCGGCCATGCTTTTGCCAGTTCAGCAAACATGCCGTCGATGCTTTCGTCTTGTGCAACGTCACATTCCAGAACAATGCTGGAACCCAGCTGCGCGGCAAACTCTTCAACACGGCCTTTCAGCTTGTCGTTCTGGTAGGTGAACGCCAGCTCAGCGCCTTCGCGATGCATTGCCTGTGCGATGCCGTATGCGATGGACAGTTTGCTGGCAACGCCAGTCACCAGAATGCGCTTACCGGAAAGAAAACCCATAGCTTTAATCCTTATATTCATTGCTTATTTTGCCTTGTAATTCATAGCGTTACAGGCAGTATTTCAAAATCATTCGAAATTAGCTCGAAATTATAGCCCACTCACAGCCCCTTGTGTCACGATATTTCTCGCACTTCTCCGAAGTCGCATGTCCCGAAGAATGCGTCGCGGACACGCGGGGGCGCGAAATTTCAGCATTCGTCCAGTATATCACCCGGCAACAGCTTCGCCTCATCCAACCAGCGAGGAGGCGCGATCCCGCAAGGGTGTTCACGCTTTCCTGATGTTGCCGATGAAGCGCGCAATAACGATAAAGAAAACCGGTACGAAGAAGATCGCGAGAAGCGTACCGCTAATCATGCCGCCAAACACGCCGGTACCGATGGCATGCTGCGTACTGTCGCTTGCACCACTGGCCAGCATCAGAGGAACAACCCCTAAGGTAAAGGCTAACGATGTCATCAGAATGGGGCGCAGGCGCTGACTGGCGGCATGAATGGTCGCCGCCAGCAGGGGTTGCCCTTCGCGATGCAGCTGCCTGGCAAACTCCACAATCAGAATGGCGTTCTTGGCCGACAGGCCGATAAGCGTAATCAGACCGACCTTAAAGAACACGTCATTGGTCATGCCGGCAACAAACACCGCTATCACCGCCCCGATAAGGCCCAGTGGAACAACCAGCATGACCGCAAAAGGAATAGACCAGCTCTCATACAGGGCGGCGAGCACCATAAACACGACCAGTATCGACAGGGCGATCAGGCCCGGAAGCTGCGATTCCGATTTTTTCTCCTGCAACGAACTCCCGGCCCATTCACCCGCCATGCCCTGAGGCAGGCTCCTGGACAAACCCTCCATGATCTTCATTGCGGTGCCGCTGGATACGCCTGACGCCGCACTTCCGGTAATCCGTATAGCAGAATAACCCTGGTAGCGCGTCAACTGCTGCGGCGCAACGTTCCAGGAGATCGTCGCAAACGTTGATACCGGCACCATCTCACCCATCCGGTTTTTCACTGATAGTTTCAGTATCTGTTCAGGCTGCATTCGGTAGGGGGCATCGGCCTGCATAATCACCTGTTGAACGCGGCCGTTATTCGTATAGTCGTTGACGTAATTTGAGCCCAGGGTGACGGAAAGCGTCTGGTTGATTTCATCGAATGAGACGCCCATCGCTTCCGCCTTTTCCCGGTCAACCAGGAGCGCAAGGCTGGTTCCTTCTGGCAGACCGTCTATATAGACATCACTGAGTTCAGGGCGTTGATTAGCCTGCAGAACCAGCGCGTCGGCGGCCCTCTTCAGAGCCTCATAGCCCGCTCCCGCTCTGTCCTGAACGTACCAGGTGAAGCCCGAGGAGGTGCCCATATCCGAAATGGCCGGCGGGAGCAGGCTCATTGTGACGGCATCAGTGACGTTCGTCATGCTGGCCTGTATGTGGTCGGCTTCATCCTGAGCCGTCGAGCCCTGCCGATTTTTCCAGTCCTTCAGCGTGGTGAAGGCCATGGCCGAATTCGGTCCTGAACCTGAAAAGCCAAACCCCAGGATCATAATGTTGCTTTCTATGTCCGGCCGGGCCGCAATTTCCGCTTCAAATTTTTTAACCACGTTGAGGGTGCGCTGCATCGTGGCGTCAGAAGGCAGCTGGATAGAGGACATAAAGTAGCCCTGATCTTCGTCCGGCAGAAAAGACGACGGTAACGAAGACAATCCAACAAATAGCGCCGTACAAAGCGCAACGTACAGGAGCAGCATACGCCCGGTTCGCTTCAGAACGGCACCCAGCCCGGCTTCGTAACAGACGGTGAGCAAACGGAAGCGCGCGTTAAACCTGGCCGCGAACCTTCCACTTCCGCTCTTTCCTGCCTTGTGCGGCTTGAGTAACGTTGCGCACAGGGCAGGCGTCAGTGTCAGGGCCAGAAACGCGGACAACAGTATGGAGACCGCCATAGAAATACAAAATTGTCGATAGATAATCCCGACCGAACCCTCAGCAAACCCCATGGGGATAAAGACGGCAGTGAGCACCAGCGTGATCCCGATAATCGCCGGGGTGATCTCCTGCATGGCCTGCCGGGTAGCGTCCCGTGGCGAGAGGCTTTTTTCCGCCATCAGTCGTTCGACGTTCTCCACAACCACAATGGCATCATCAACGATAATCCCTATCGCCAGCACCATGCCGAACATCGTCAGAATATTGATGGAGTATCCGCTCAATAACATCACCGTGAAGGTGCCAAGAAGTGCGACGGGAGCAACAATCGCCGGGATAAGCGTACAGCGTATCTTATGCAGAAACAGAAGCATCACCAGGAAGACCAGGACCATCGCTTCTACAAAGGTCTGAACCACCTTCATGATAGACAGTTTCACAAACGGCGCGGTATCGAAGGGAACCGTAAACGTCATTCCTTCCGGTAATACCTGGGAAAGCTCGTCGATGCGCGCGCGTACGCCTGAAGCCGTACTCATTGCGTTGGCACCCGGCGAGAGCTGGATTGCCGCAGCCGTTGCGGGCACGCCATTTTCGCGGATACCGAAAGCGTAACTTTGCAGGCCGGACTCAACGCGCGCGACGTCGGACAGTTTCAGCCTCGCGCCCGATGCATCTGATTTCAGGGTAATGTTTCTGAACGCCTCTACCGAAGTGAGTTGCCCCTTCACGGTGATGGGATATGTTACGCCTTGTCCCGCAGATGCTGGCTCATCTCCCGTTTTGCCGGGTGAAACCAGGGCATTTTGCTGGCCAACAGCAGTAAGCACATCGCTCACCGAAAGGCCGTAGCTGTGGAGCTTCATCGGATCCAGCCAGATACGCAGCGCTTTTTCGCCGCCAAACAGCTGAACTTTCCCTACGCCGGGCACGCGACGAAGCTCGTCACTGACGTTTCGGGCAAAATAGTCGCTTAAGTCGGCTTCCTCGAATTGACCGCTGGTGGACTTCAGCCCCACCATCATTAAAAATCCAGAGTTAGCGGCCTCGACGTTAATGCCGTTTTGTCTTACCGCCTGAGGAAGACGAGGCTCGACGATCTTTATCTGGTTCTGCAGATCCATCTGTGCCAGCTTGATGTCCGTGCCGGGTTTAAACGTGACGGTAATCGATGCCGAACCGGTTGTGTCGCTGGATGATTCGAAATAGAGCAAATTATCTACGCCAGAGATTTCGCGCTCGATTAACGAAATCACCGACGTATTCATGATATCGGGGCTGGCCCCCGGGTAACTGACGGAAATAATGATGCCTGGCGGAGCCACCGCCGGATACTGCGCAACCGGCAAACGAGGAATAGACAGGAGACCCGTCAGGACGATAAACAGCGCCACAACCCAGGCGAAAATGGGACGTTCGATAAAAAAATGAGGCATTGGGTTATTTTTGTGCAAAAGAGTGAGGCAGAGACTCTACCGCGCACCTGTTTAGCGGAAGTGGGCGGTTTATGGAGGCCGTGTGGAGCAATGGCTCAGATCATTCTCATAATGAGGTACAGCGGTGCTCCACCAAAAAAAATGATCAAATAACATTCATAGTAAAAGATCAGATCCTCAATATCGGGTATCGCGTTTAACAGCACGGTGAACGTAATAATGAGATAAACAAAAATCACCATCAGCCAGAAGGCGATGATAAGTAGCTCAATGAACGCGCCGGCTTTATTTTGTATGACCAGAAAAATCACTGACAATGCGATGCAGCCATAGATAAGGGGTGAAGAGAGCAGCGTCGAGGCGACTTTCTCATCCATTCTGTGTACCAGCACCAGCCAGGTATAAAGTAATCCCCACGACAGCAGCAGAAACAGGGAATATATACCCAGTTTTTTAGGAGAAAAATATTTGGAAAATTCCATGTTCATTATTTCAGCCAACTTCATAAAATCTTTAAGAAACAGTGGTAATTTGCAGCGCGCAATGCACAACGCGTTATGCCTCATTAGCGATTTTGAACGGACATTGTCGAGTCTTTATTGACTGAATGTGTAGGCTGTGTGGAGAAATAACCGGGCATTTAAATCAACCGGGAAATTTTCGTGACTACGGCACTTTTTCCCGGAGGCTGTGTCTTATTGTGCTCAAGATATCTGATAGCGTGCTTAAAGGGATTTCACCCGCGGAGATAATATGAACAAAAATACGCTGATCCTTGTTGTTGAAGACGAAGACGAAATCGCCGATATACTGATGAGCTACTTAGAGCGTTCGGGAATGAAAACGCTCAGGGCCAGGCAGGGCGAGCAGGCGATAACGCTCAATCGCCTCCATAAACCGGATCTCATCTTGCTGGACATTCACCTGCCCGTGTGTGACGGCTGGAGCGTGCTTACCACGCTTCGCCATGAAAGTGCTGTCCCCGTCATTATGGTTTCCGCTCTCGATCAGGACGTCGATAAACTTATGGGTCTGAGGCTCGGCGCGGATGATTACGTCATCAAACCCTTCAACCCTTCGGAAGTTGTCGCACGGGTTGAGGCGGTGCTGCGTAGAACAAAGCCTGCGCTTCAGCAGGCGGGGGCCCTGCCGCTCAGAACGCCATTCATTACGGTCTATCCGGATGATTTCTACGTGGAGGTTACTGCGGGGCCCGAGGTTATCTCCCCGGTCTTAACGACGACCGAATTTAAATTGCTTTCTTACCTGGTGCGGTATCCGCGCAAGGTCTGTTCCCGTGAAGAGTTGCTCAACGCGTGTTTGCCGGAAGGCGATACGCTCGACAGAACTGTCGACAGCCATATGAGCAAGCTGCGAAAAAAACTGGAGCAGGCCGGTCTTTATGGCGTTCCCGAGAGCATCAGGGGCATGGGTTACCGGCTTGGGGAAAAGAAATGAATAAAGAATCTGTCCTGAGTCGTCAGATCTTAACGTATATGCTGTTGCTGACGTTTACGATAATTGCCATCGCCATACTGGGCTCCTGGTTTTTTTACTCCTTTATTCTGGATCATCTTCCCGGCGGCCCTGCTGCGGGCGATGACGAGCAGATGACGATGTGGGACTGGGTATGGATTGGGACCGCGACAACGATCAGCCTGATCATTGCCGTATTCTTTACGGTCAAACTTTCATCGCGAATACTCACCCCGCTGAACGCGGTCGCGTCCAGCCTGAAAAAAATTTCCCAAGGCGATCTGGACGCCAGGGCATTCTGTGCCAGTTCCCGGCTGGGAGAGATCAATCACCTGGTTACGGATTTCAATGAAATAGCAGAAAAGCTGCAAACGCTCGATATCCAGCGGAAATCCTGGAATGCTGCGATTGCACATGAACTCAGAACCCCGGTCACCATTTTACGCGGAAGGCTTCAGGGGCTGGTTGACGGGGTGTTTACCCCGGATCCGGTGCTGTTTACTAACCTCCTCAAACAGACGGAAGGATTAACCCGTCTGATTGAAGACCTCCGGGTTATCAGTTCGGATGGCGGGGCAGGATACACGTTATACCAGGCCAGAACGGATCTGAAAGGGACAATACAGGACGCGCTCGATACCTTCATGCCCGAGTTCAACCGTAAGGCATTTACCGTCCATACTGAACTGAGGGAGCAGCAGTGCGTATTCGATCCCTTACGCATCAATCAGTGTCTGACCGTTTTATTTGACAATGCCTTACACTATTCAACTTCGCGCAAGCTCACGGTAAAAAATGGTGTTTCGGATAAAGGCAATTTTATCCTGATTCAGGATGGGGGACCGGGTATTCCCAGGGAGTTTCATGACTTCCTGTTTCAGCCCTTTCAGCGCGATAACGGCGCCAGACAGTTGAACCCGGAAGGCTGTGGTTTGGGCTTGTCGGTGGTAAAAGCCATCATGCTGGCGCATGGTGGCGATGTTACCTATACCTTATCAACGCAAAACCACTCAATATTTAAACTCACCTGGCCCGACTCGTGAGCGTCAGCGGCAGGTCAAATGTGCCTGCCGGCGGTAAATGCCATATTTTTCCTAGCTTAGCATCCCATTCCTGCGGGGTAATCGACAGTTTACCGCGTCTCGGGCTTAAGGTTATTTCACTGAAATAGATTTCATCATTTTTTAGCATGAGGTCAACGCGGCAGTAGTCAATGCCATCCGCCAGTTCCTGGGATGCCAGCAACGCTTGTCGGAACAAGGCCGGTTCGCCTGGCGCCAACGGTGTATTCGGATATTCCATCTGAAAGGGTTGTAAGTTCCAGTACCTGTCGTAAACGTTGATGAAATCTTTGCCGTTATCATCCGTAAAATCCGCTTCAACATAGTGGGCAACGCCATGAAAACAATGGATCCTCAGCATTTCGGGCGCTGTGTTCCTGTCTGCATCATCGAAGAGATCGACATACGGTTCGCAAAGTATTTTTGGCGTAATGTTTTTGTACTGCCATTCGCGCGTGGTGTAGTACATATTTTTCTTTAACGCGAGACTGAGTTTTTTACACGCTTCCCTGACGTTAAATTGCGCTTTGTTTGTACATATTATTGTGCTGCCACTGTCATGGTTGCACTTAAGGACGAATTTTTCAGGGAGCGTCGAAAAATCAATCTGGGACACCTTACTGTAGACGCCGAGTAATGGCACCGTTTTGACTCGCGTTGTTCTGGAGATTACGTATTCCCGAACGGCGAGTTTATCGGCAAGCAGGGTATAGACGTTATTGTGGTCATAAACCAGACGATGACATATTTTTTCACTCAACGTCGTGGGGGATTTAATGTCAGGATGCTTCCCCGATGTTTTCTTGAGCCTCACAGTATGAAAGTACAGGTCTGTCATTAAAAATGAACGACATTTTCTGATGAGATACTCGGTATATTTGAGAATGTAAGTGGCGTTGTTCATTTCTTCTCCTCCGTAATGTCCGGATATTCTGGAGAAGAACTGTTGATGTATTTTGCTGAGAGTATGGAGCAGCAATGGAGATGAAAAAGTTAAGGATTAAACAGCGTATTAAGGCTATTTAATCCTTATTAAGCGGTGCAACGTTTGTTTACCGGTCTTTGCGCCACGCATCGGCTGTGAGTGCTTCACCGAAATGACCGGCTATCAGCCGTTTTGTCAGCTCGTGAAGCGGGGAGGCCATCACATCCGCCGTGCTGCCGCGCTCGACCACTTCACCCTGGTGCATAACCATCACCTGATCGCTGATGTGTTTCATCATCCCCAGATGCTGGGTGACGTAGATATACGAGATGCCCTGTTTTTCCTGCAGCTCCAGCATCAGGTTAATCAGCTGCGAACGCATCGACATATCCAGCGAGGCAAGCGCTTCGTCAGCAATGATCACTTTCGGGCGCAAAATCAACGCACGCGCCAGACCCAGACGCTGTTTCTGGCCGGGGGCCAGCATGTGTGGGTAGTAGCTTTCGTGATCCGGTAACAGCCCAACCATGCGCAGGGTTTCGAAGATACGCTTGCGGCGCGCCTCGGGTTCCAGGTCGGTGTTCAGACGCAGCGGAAAATCGAGGATCTGCGAAATGCGCTGGCGCGGATTGAGTGAGGTCGATGGATCCTGGAAGATCATGCGGATGCGCTGGCTGCGGAAAGAGTAATCCCCGAACGTCAGAGGGTGATCGTCAATCAATACTTCGCCAGCCGTGGGTTCAACCATGCCGGCAAGCATTTTCGCCAGGGTCGATTTCCCGGAACCGTTCTCGCCGATGATCGCCAGGGTCTGTTTTTCACGCAGGGTAAAGCTGAGCGGTTTTACCGCGTCGACAGTTTGACGATGAAACAGCCCCGTGCGGTAGCGAAAGGTCTTACTCAGGTTGCGGACTTCAAGCAAGGTTTCGACCATTTCACTCTCTCTCCATGTTCAGCGGGAAATGACAGGCGTAAAGATGATTTTTGGCCCCGGTCAGGCGTGGCGTCTCGATACATTTACGCTGAGCATACGGACAACGCGGCCCCAGACGACAGCCTATCGGCAACGATTCCAGCAGCGGAATCGCCCCGGGCAGGGTATTCAGGCGGCTCTTATGCGGCATGGCGCTGCCAAAATCGGGAATTGCGCGGATTAGCGCCTGCGTATACGGGTGGTGCGGTGCGGTGATCAGGTCTTCACTCGGCGCGGTTTCGACCGTTTGTCCGCAGTACATCACGTCAATTTTATCCGCCCATTTGCTGAGCATTTGCAGGTCATGGCTGATCAGCAAAATGGTGGTGTTGTTGTTCTGGTTGAGACGCGACAGCAGGCGGAAGATTTGCGCCTGCGTGGTGGGTTCCATCGCGTTCGTCGGTTCATCAGCAATCAGCAAACGCGGCTGATTAGCCAGCGCGATGGCAATCATCACTTTCTGACATTCACCGTCGGTCAACTCGTACGGGAAGCTGCGCATCGCATCTTTGTGATCTTTGATCCCGACGCGGTGTAAAAGCTCAATGGCACGACGCTTGCGCCAGCCAATGCGCTGCCACCAGCGGCCTTTATAGGTCCAGCCGGGGATGTTCTGCATCAACTGTTTGCCCACGCGTTCGGACGGGTCGAGACAGGACTGCGGCTCCTGGAAAATCATCGAGACGTTATGCCCGACCAGCTTACGCCGCTCGCGGGGAGAGAGGCGCAGCAGGTCGATGTCATCAAACCGCATACGGTCTGCGGTCACGCGCCAGTTATCTTTCGCCACGCCGCAGATGGCTTTGGCGATCAGGCTTTTGCCTGAGCCGGATTCCCCCACCAGCCCGCGGATTTCACCTTCCGCGAGGGTAATACTGATGCGATCGACGGCTTTAACCCAGCCTTCACCGGTTTTGAATTCAATGGTGAGGTTGCGAATATCAAGAAGCGGCATTATTGCACCCCCGCGTTAATTGCACGGCGAATACCGTCGCCCAGCAGGTTGATCAGCAGCACGCTCACCATAATGGCCGCACCCGGCAGCATAACCGTCCACGGCGCCACGTAAATTAACTCCAGCGCGTCACCGAGCATCGCACCCCATTCAGGCGACGGCAGCTGCGCGCCGAGGTCGAGGAAGCCGAGCGCCGCGATGTCCAGAATCGCCATCGACAGGGCGCGGGTGATCTCGGTGACCAGCCCGGACGCGATGTTAGGCAGCACGGCAAACCACAGGATGTTGAAGGTGGTCGCGCCGTCCAGACGCGCAGCGACGACATACTCTTTTTCCAGCTCGTCATGCACCATGCTGTAAACCGAGCGCACGATGCGGGGCAGGATAGCCAGCCAGACGGCGAACATGGCATGAGACAGGTGCGGACCGGCAAAGGCAACCACAATGATCGCCAGCAGCAGAGACGGAATCGACAGCAGCGTATCCAGAATGTGGTTAAGCACCGCCGAGCGCAGGCCATGCGTGGATCCCGCAAAAATACCCAGCGCCAGCCCGCAGATCGTGGCCGCGAGCGTCACCACAAACGCGCCGCCCACCGTCGGGGCCGCACCGCTCAGCAGGCGGCTCAACACGTCACGTCCGAGGTCGTCCGTCCCCAGGAAGAAGGAGACTTCCCCGTAGCGGGACCAGGACGGCGGCAGCAACTGATAGCCAAGGAACTGCTGGTCAATGCCATACGGCGCAAACCAGGAGCCAAAGACGCACAGCAACACCAGACCGGCACAGCCATAAAGGCCGATCATTGCCGTGGTATCGCCATAGAATTTACGCCACACGGTACGCAGCACACCGGGCGTGCGCTTTTCACTGTATACGCTATCGTAAGGCATACCATTCCTTATGCTTCAATGGGTTGGCCATGGCACCCAGAATATCGGACAACACGTTGACAATAATCACCAGCGAACCAATCACCATCACGCCTGCGGAAATCGCGGCGTAGTCCTGCTGGCGGATAGCGTTAATCAGCCACCGTCCCAGGCCAGGCCAGCTAAAGACCATCTCGGTGATCATGGCCAGCGTGAGCATGGTGGAAAACTGTAATCCCAGACGCGGAATAACCGGCGGCAGCGCGTTGTGCAGGACGTTGCGGCGCAGGATGGTCAGGCGCGACAGTCCGCGCGTGGCGGCGGCTTTGACATAGTTCTGGTCAAACACCTCGATGGTGCTCAGGCGCATCAGGCGGATCACTTCGGTTGTTGGCGCAACCGCCAGCGTCAGCACCGGCAATACCATATGGCGCAGGGCGCTGACGATCATCTCGTGACGCCACACCGAATCAGACAGCCACGCATCGATGATGGCAAAGCCCGTCACCGTTTTAACCGTGTAGAGCAGGTCAAAACGGCCAGAAACCGGTAGCCAGCCCATCGTCAGCGAGAAGAAAAGCGTCAGCAGTAGCGCCAGCCAGAAGACCGGGATGGAGAAGCCGAGCAGGGCGAGGGCGCTGATAAACTTATCCTGCCATTTGTTGCGATATATCCCGGCCAGCATGCCCACGGGGATCCCGACCATCAGGGCAAAACCGAAGGCCAGAATGCACAGTTCCATCGTGGCCGGGAAAACCTCTTTCAACTGATCGGAAATAAGCTGCCCGTTAATGCTGGATACGCCGAAATCCCAGTGCAGCAGCCCGTTAAACCAGAAGAGCCAGGCATCCCACAGCGACGATCCCTGGAGCGGGGCGTGGGGTGTGAAATAGCTCAGACTAAAGCCGACAAAGTTCAGGAAAAAGAGCGTCACCAGCAGCAAAAGGAGCCGACGCAAGGTAAAAATAATCATGGTTTTTTCACCTCTTGTTCTTTTTCACGCGACACGCCGGCGAACGAGGCGTTGCCAAACGGGCTCAGCACCAGGCCTTTAATATCATAGCGATACGCCTGAAGGCGCAGGGAAGAGGCCAGCGGCAGCACCGGCAGTTCCTGAGCAAGGATCTTCTGCGCTTCATCATAGGCGTCGATGCGCGAGGCCAGCTGTTGGGAAGCCAGCGCTTTTTGCAGCACGCCGTCAAACTCCCGGTTACACCAGTGGGCGTAGTTGGTCTGCGAGTTTATCGCCGCACAGCTCAGCAGCGGCCGGAAGAAGCTGTCCGGGTCGTTGCTGTCGGTGGCCCAGCCGGTGAGGGTTAAATCATGATTCATATCCATCAGGCGCGCCTCCTGGAAACGGCCCTCTACCGGTACGATGATCACTTTGACGCCTACCTGCGCCATATCTGCCTGCAGCAGTTCGGCGGTCTTGAGCGGGCTGGGGTTCCACGCCTGGGAACTGGTGGGCACCCAAAGCTGCAGCGTGAGGTTTTCCGCCCCCAGCGCTTTCAGCTGTTCACGCGCTTTTGCCGGATTGTATTCCGTAATTTTAGCTTCACCGTCATAGGCCCACGAGGCGCGCGGTAAAATTGAGGCGGCGGTTTCCGCCGTGCCGTAATAGATCGACTGCATCAGACGCTGGTTGTTAATGGCCAGCGCAAGGGCGTGTCGAACGGCAGGGTTGTTCAACGGCGGTTTATCCGTGTTAAAGGCCAGATACGCGATGTTCATCCCCGGGCGTAGCGTCAGACGCAGACGCGGATCGTCGCGCAAAATCGTGAGTTGGCTGGCCGCGGGCCAGGCAAGCACGTCACATTCCCCGGTGAGCAGTTTCGAGAGCCGCCCCGTTCCGCCAGAGCCGAGATCGACCACCACCTGCGGCATCAGCGGCGTACCGCGCCAGAAGTGTTCATGGCGCTGCAGACGAATATATTGACCAGCGCGGTATTCGGCCAACTGGAACGGACCGGTGCCAACCGGCTGGCGATCGAGCAGTTCCTGACGATCTTTTTTCGTCAGCTGAGCCGCGTATTCGGCTGACATGACGGATGCATAGTGCGTTGCCAGGTGCCAGAGGAAGGAGGCATCCGGGCGCGTCAGCGTGAATTCAACCGTGCGGTTGTCGAGCTTACGTACGCTTTTCACGGTGTCGGCAAACTGCAGGCTGTCGAAATAGGGGAAATTGCTTCCGTTAACGTTATGCCACGGATGGTTGCGGTTGAAGATACGCTGGAAGGTGAAGACCACGTCATCCGCGTTCAGCTTGCGCGAGGGGGTAAACCACGGCGTACGCTGAAACGCGACATCATCGCGCAGGTGAAAACGGTAGGTTGCGCCGTTATCCAGCACTTCCCAGCTTTCCGCAAGCTCGGGCACGAGACGGTAGGTGTACGGGTCAACATCAAGCAGACGATCGTAAAGCTGCGCGGCAAGGGTATCCACAATCAGGCCGCTGCCCGCTTTTTGCGGGTTGAAGGTATCCACCTGGCCGCTTACGCAATAGACGAAGCCGCTGTCACGAATGTCAGGCTGCGGCGTTTGCCCGGGCGCGGCAAAGGCCTGGCTGCTAAACAGACCAAGTGCAAAAAAGGACGATAAAACCAGACGCATAATTTTTAAGGTATTAAATATGAAGTGGCTATCCTACTAATTTTAAACGACATTATCCAGTATCGTTTAAGCCTGAGGGCATAATGGGGGCAGTAACGTTTGCAGTCGGTCACTCAGCGTCACAACCCGATGCACGTTCATACCTGCAATCCACTTTGAATATACCTCATGGACTATCTTAGCATTTTCGTGGCGTATCTGACTCGCTATAAACGAAGGATTTAACCCGGCAGACAGGGTTTCGCAAAGTCAGTCGGTATAGTTACGTCTTCGCTGGGTAAAATGACAGGAATGCAGGGTACATTCCAGGTGCGATATCATTTTAATTCTAATATGTGTCTGATATATTATGATTTTTTACTAAAGTAAAACAAGTTATGGCATTCAGACTACCCGCCAAACGCGAAGTGTTTGCATACTTTTGCCTGGGATTATGGTTTTACGGGATGTGTCGGCTTGACATCTATACAAGCGATGCGTACTTGATAGAACCAGGTTCTGTTTATTGTCCAATTATCTTGATTTCAGTCGCTATAGGTGCCTTTGCATCATGGCGCGTTTCGTCACGCGTCAAAAGCAAAGAGGGTAAACTGGAGCGCGTTAAGTTTTTCCTGGCTTGTTTTGTGTTTGTAGTGGGTGTCGTATCTTTCACACTCTGGGAAAGCACTGAAGCAATCATCGTTTCCAGTGCAACGCAAACAGTTAGCGGAACTTACCCTTTCAGGATGAACTACCCAGGACCTTCATGCGGAAAACATTGCCGTTGCAAGGCTGGGGTTGTCTATTATGACGAATTCTTAAAGCGTGAAATTGAATTCTGCCAGTGGGATGACGCTTCGTCTTTTTTCTACACAGACTCTATTCGTGTGGTCAAAAAAGTCAATGCTCACGGCGGTAAAATAATAAGCCATGAGGCAATTCACTAATTCAAAAGAGTGTCCTGAGATAGCTACATAATGAATAATAAGAGTGCCCAGAAGCAAGCGCATCACTGGAATAGTGAGCTTAGTGTCTTGAAAATAAAGTTATTTTGATCAAGTGAAATGATGCCGACAGCTAAAAGTAACGAACCACCGCTCGCCATGGTTAAAAGGTTAAAATAGAATTTCCAGGGGTGTTTAGAGCAATGAACATAATACTTCTCATAGGTTCCGTTGAGCCAGCCAATAAAAACTCCTGTCCTCAGAGCTTTACTTGTATGCCAGATGTAGAAAATACCGACTAAGCAGAATGCGAGAGAAATCAAAAAATCTAAAATAGCCATCTTAATAATATCCTTATTCTTCTTGATTCATCTATTGCTTTTTTTTCATAAAATAAGTGAATTTTAAAGTGATAGACACTGTCATCGCATTTGATGCTTTTTGAGCAATGCCCTTAACTGATGGTAGGTCAAACCCAGCAGTTCAGCCGCCCGTTTCTGGTTGTATTTCGCCATCTTCAGGCTTTGCTCCAGCAGCTGTTTCTCCTGGTCGTGCTGGAACTGGCGCAGATCAAGGGGAAGAGCAGGGGCGTCGCCTGGAGATGCTGGTGCGGGCAAGGTCGGGGCGCTGCGCTGAAAAGGATCGATAATGATGTTGTCCAGCTCCGTCTCGCTGCTGCCGTGGCGATAGACGGAACGCTCCACGACGTTTTTCAGCTCGCGGATATTGCCCGGCCAGTGGTACGAGAGCAGCGTCTCCCGTGCATAATCGCTGAAGCCGGGGAACAGCGGCAGTCCGAGCTCGCGGCACATCTGAATCGCAAACTGGTCTGCCAGCAGCATAATGTCGCTTCTTCGCTCGCGCAGCGGAGGAAGCTGCACGACGTCAAAGGCCAGGCGGTCGAGCAGGTCGGCACGGAATTTCTCCTGTGCCACCATCTCCGGCAGGTTGGCGTTAGTGGCACACACCAGGCGCACGTTCACCTGCAGCGGCTGGCTACCGCCGACGCGCTCCAGCTCGCCGTATTCAATCACGCGCAGCAGTTTCTCCTGCACCAGCATGGGCGCGGTGGCCAGTTCATCAAGAAACAGCGTACCGCCGTCGGCGCGCTCAAAGCGTCCGGGATGGCGTTTCTGGGCACCGGTAAACGCACCCGCTTCATGGCCGAAGAGCTCGGTGTCGAGCAGGTTTTCATTCAGCGCCGCGCAGTTAAGGGAAATGAAGGGGCCGTCCCAGCGCCCGGATAAGTAGTGGAGACGGTTGGCGATGAGTTCCTTACCCGTACCGCGCTCGCCGATAATCAGCACCGGTTTATTGAGCGGCGCCAGGCGAGAAACCTGTTCCAGCACTTCCAGAAAACTGTTTGCTTCGCCGAGTAAATTGTCTTTGTATCCAGGCATGATGAAATTAACCACTCCTTAGCGATATTCACCAGGCAAGAATAGTTCTTCACTGCATGAAAATCAACCATGACCTGTTAAATCAATAAGATAAAAAGTTGGCATGAGATTTGTATTATCTGTGCAGCAGGGCATCGCCCGATAACAGAACTATGAGGAGTCAATTATGGGTATTTTTTCTCGTTTTGCCGACATCGTGAACGCCAACATCAACTCATTGCTGGAGAAAGCGGAAGATCCGCAGAAGCTGGTGCGTCTGATGATTCAGGAAATGGAAGACACGCTGGTTGAAGTCCGCTCTACCTCCGCCCGCGCGCTGGCGGAGAAAAAACAGCTTACTCGTCGTATTGAACAGGCCACCGCTCAGTTGAACGAATGGCAGGAAAAAGCAGAACTCGCGCTGCGCAAAGACAAAGAGGATCTGGCCCGTGCGGCGCTGATCGAAAAACAGAAGCTGGCAGACATGGTCGCGACGCTCGAGCATGAAGTGACGCTGGTGGATGACACGCTCACCCGCATGAAGAAAGAGATTGGCGAGCTGGAAAACAAGCTGAGCGAAACCCGCGCGCGTCAGCAGGCGCTGACCCTGCGTCATCAGGCGGCAAGCTCTTCCCGTGACGTGCGTCGCCAGCTCGACAGCGGTAAGCTTGATGAAGCGATGGCCCGTTTTGAGTCGTTTGAGCGTCGTATCGACCAGATGGAAGCGGAAGCCGAAAGTCACGGTATCGGTAAGCAGAAGTCGCTGGATCAGCAGTTTGCTGACCTCAAGGCCGATGATGAAATCAGCGAGCAGCTGGCGGCACTGAAAGCCAAAATGAAGCAAGATAACCAATAATAATTCGTGCGGCACCTGAACGTGCCGCATCGTAAGACAAGGAGTACACATGAGCGCGCTTTTTCTGGCTATTCCCCTGACTATTTTCGTGCTGTTCGTTTTGCCGATTTGGCTATGGCTGCACTACAGCAACCGTTCCTCACGGGGCGAACTCTCCCAGAGTGAACAACAGCGTCTGGTACAGCTCTCCGACGAGGCGAACAAAATGCGCGAACGCATTCAGGCGCTGGAAGCCATCCTGGATGCTGAACATCCAAACTGGAGGGACCGTTAATGTCTGGACTGAATCTGAACAAAAAACTGTGGCGAATTCCACAGCAGGGCATGGTACGCGGCGTCTGTGCCGGGCTGGCTCATTATCTTGACGTCCCGGTTAAGCTGGTACGCGTGGTGACGGTGCTGTCGATCTTCTTTGGTCTGGCATTTATTACCCTGGTCGCGTACATCGTGCTGTCGTTTGTTCTTGACCCGATGCCGGAAGGAGAACTGGCGGCGGAAGGCGCCCCCACCAGCAGCGATCTCCTTAATGCTGTTGATGAACAACTCGCTGCCGGGGAGAAGCGGTTACGGGAAATGGAACGCTATGTCACGTCGGATACTTTTACGCTGAGAAGTCGTTTTCGTCAGCTTTAAGAGAGAGAAGAGATGAAACAACACTGGCAACAGGCCGGTCAGAAGGTTAAACCCGGCCTCAAAATCGCAGGTAAACTGGTCCTGCTGACCGCGTTACGTTTCGGCCCGGCAGGCGTGGCGGGGTGGGCGATAAAATCTGTTGCCCGCAAGCCAGTCAGAATGGTTCTGGCCGTGGCGCTCGAACCGCTGTTGCAAAAAGTGGCAAAACGGCTGTCGCGCCGCTACTTGTCCCAGTAATTCCCTCACGCGTTAGCCCTTACTCTTCCAGGAGAGGGGCTGGCGATGATTAACCGCACTTCCTCGTTAACCCTGCTTTCTTTGCGGCAGCTCACAATATTGTGCTGAGCTGCTTTGCAATCGTGTTTTTCTCCTGCCCGGTCCGTTGACAGATATTTTTCATGGGAGTAGATTGCCACTCCGTGGGACCGCTACCATGGAAAATCAAGTGAACGAAAAAATTAAAGCACTCATTAATCTTGTTTATGGAAAAACGTTTTCTGAAGCACATCTTCATGTGTTGCTGGAAAATATTGAAAAGGCCGCCTCTGTTATTACAGAAAAGCGTAAAATGGGCTGGGATGAAAAAGATGTCGTTCTGATAACCTATGCCGACCAGTTTTCAGCGAAAGGTGAGAAAACACTCCCTGTTTTTACACGTTTTTATAACAAATGGCTTTCGCGTTCTTTTTCTCATGTCCATCTTTTGCCTTTTTATCCGTGGTCCTCGGACGACGGCTTTTCTGTCATTGATTATCATGAAGTTGCGCCTGAAACCGGAACATGGCGAGATGTTGCTGAATTAAAACAGTCAGCCAGCCTGATGTTTGATTTCGTCTGCAATCATATGTCGGCCAAAAGTGCCTGGTTTGCTAATTACCTGAAGCAAATGCCAGGGTATGATGATTTCTTTATTTCTGTCGATCCTGAAACAGATTTATCCGCGGTGACGCGTCCGCGTGCCTTACCGCTTCTTACCCCTTTCACGCTTCATGATGGCAGCGTACGACACCTGTGGACCACCTTCAGTGAGGACCAGGTTGATCTCAACTTCGCCTCTCCGCAGGTGCTGATTGCGATGGTCGACGTACTGCTGCATTACCTTATTGAAGGGGCGCGATATATTCGACTGGATGCCGTTGGGTTCATGTGGAAAATACCGGGAACGAGCTGCATTCACCTTGAGCAAACCCACCAGCTCATCCAGCTTTTCCGCGTCATTACCGAGGCGGTTGCCCCCGGCACGGTGATAATCACCGAGACGAATGTTCCGCATAAAGATAACGTCTCTTACTTCGGTAACGGCGAAAATGAAGCGCAGATGGTTTATCAGTTCTCGTTGCCCCCGCTGGTGCTGCATGCGGTGCATTGTCAGAATGTGCGCACGCTGAGCCAGTGGGCGGCGTCGCTGGCGTTGCCTTCCACCAAAACCACCTGGTTCAACTTCCTGGCCTCGCATGATGGCATTGGTCTTAACCCATTACGCGGAATATTACCTGAGTCGGAGATCCTCTCGCTTGTAGAGAAGCTGCAGTCTGAAGGCGCGTTGGTTAACTGGAAAAATAACCCGGATGGCACACGAAGCCCTTATGAAATTAATGTGACCTATCTGGATGCATTAAGTACGCGAGAAAGTCATGATAGCGATCGCATTGCCCGGTTTATTCTGGCCCATGCCGTCCTTTTAAGCTTCCCCGGTGTGCCTGCGATTTATATCCAGAGTATTCTCGGTTCCCGTAATGATTATGACGGGGTAGAGCGTCTGGGATATAACCGTGCGATAAATCGCGAAAAATATACCGCAGGAAAAATTGATAGTGCGCTTGAAGATAAAAATAGTCTGCGTTATCAGGTCTATTGTGCGTTAAGCCAGTTAATCGTACTGCGTCGTGCGGAAAAAGCATTTCACCCTGACAGTCAGGCTTATTTTAGCACGTCAGGCGAGCATGTTTTAAAAATTGTTCGCGTGGCGGATTGTGGTAAAAAAATAACAGCGCTATTTAATTTCAGTGATGCTCCTCAAACGGTTGGAGCTGATATTCACGCCGGAAGGGAATTGATTAGCGGAGAAGATATTACCGATACGACTCTGACCCTAAATCCATGGCAGGTTTTGTGGATTAAAGAAAACTAAAAAGGACCTTAAACATGAAAACACCCAGAATTGTGCTGATATCAGCACTGGTTTCGTGCGCCCTGTTATCAGGCTGTAAGGATGACAAAGCGTCCTCTGTCACCATTGAGTTTATGCACTCGTCGGTAGAGCAGGAGCGTCAGGCCGTTATTACGAAACTGATCGAAAAATTCGAGAAAGAGAACCCTGACATCACGGTAAAACAGGTACCGGTGGAAGAGGATGCCTACAACACCAAGGTGATTACGCTGGCAAGAACCGGCGCGCTGCCTGAAGTGATTGAGGTCAGCCATGACTACGCAAAAGTGATGGATAAAGAACAGCTTCTGGATCGTGACGCTATCGCGGAAGCCGTTAAGGCGGTGGGGGAAAACACCTTCTATGACGGAATCTTACGCGTAGTCCGTACGGAAGATGGCGCAGCCTGGACGGGCGTGCCGGTCAGCGCCTGGCTTTCCGGCGTCTGGTATCACAAAGATGTGCTGGCCGCGGCGGGCATTGAGGAGCCGCATAACTGGGAACAGCTTCTGCAAGCCAGCCAGCGCCTGAACGACCCGGCTAAAAAGCATTACGGCATCGCGCTGCCGACGGCGGAAAGCGTGATGACCGAGCAGTCATTCTCTCAGTTTGCCCTTTCCGGTGGCGCGAACGTGTTTGATGCAAAAGGCAATGTCGATATCGATACCCCGGAAATGGCAAAAGCGCTGGCGTTTTATAAAGCGCTGGCTGCGACCACCATGCCGGGTTCGAACGATGTCATGGAGATCAAAGACGCCTTCATGAACGGTTCTGCGCCGATGGCGGTTTACTCCACCTACATCCTGCCTGCCGTCTACAAGGACGGAAACCCTTCTAATCTGGGCTTCGTTGTACCGACTGAAACGTCATCGGCGGTGTACGGCATGATCACCTCGCTCACGATCACCACCGGACAAACCGAAGCGGAGACCAAAGCGGCCGAGAAGTTTGTTACCTGGATGGAACAGGCTCAAAACGCGACGGACTGGGTCATGATGTCGCCGGGCGCGGCGCTGCCGGTAAACAAACTGGTGGTGGGCACGGAGACCTGGAAAAACAACGACGTGATTAAAGCGTTTGGGCAGTTGCCTTATGAGCTGATTGCGCAGTTCCCGAACGTGCAGGTGTTTGGCGCCGTGGGGGATAAAAACTTCACCCGCATGGGCGACGTGACGGGCTCCGGCATTATCAGTTCCATGGTGCATAACGTCACGGTGGGGCAGAAGGACCTTAACACAACGTTAAGCAGCAGCCAGAAGCGACTGACTGATCTCATTACACAACGATAGGAGCGCTCTGCGGAAGGAAATTATGAAGACGTTGTTTTCTGGTCGTTCAGATATGCCTTTCGCCATGCTGCTGTTGGCCCCCAGCCTGATACTGCTGGGGGGCCTGGTGGCCTGGCCAATGATTTCCAATATTGAAATCAGTTTTTTACGCTTGCCGCTCAATCCGCGCATTAGCGCCGTGTTTGTCGGACTGGACAATTACATTCGCATTCTCAGCGATGCCGCTTTCTGGCACTCGCTGTGGATGACCTTCTGGTACACGGCGCTGGTAGTGATTGGCAGCACGGTGCTGGGGCTTGCCGTCGCCATCTTTTTCAATCGCGAGTTTCGCCTGCGCAAGACGGCACGTTCACTGGTGATTTTATCCTACGTCACGCCGTCTATTTCGCTGGTGTTTGCCTGGAAATACATGTTCAACAACGGCTACGGCATCGTGAACTATCTGGGTGTAGACCTGTTGCACCTGTATGACCAGGCGCCGCTGTGGTTTGACAACCCGAACAGCAGCTTCGTACTGGTGGTGCTGTTCGCGATCTGGCGTTACTTCCCGTACGCGTTTATCTCATTCCTGGCGATTTTACAGACCATTGATAAATCCCTGTATGAAGCGGCGGAAATGGACGGCGCGAATGCCTGGCAGCGTTTTCGTATCGTCACGCTGCCCGCGATTATGCCGGTGCTGGCCACGGTGGTCACGCTTCGTACCATCTGGATGTTCTACATGTTTGCTGACGTCTACCTGCTGACCACGAAGGTCGATATTTTGGGCGTCTATCTCTACAAAACCGCATTCGCTTTCAACGACTTGGGCAAAGCAGCGGCGATCTCTGTGGTGCTGTTCGTGATCATCTTCGCTGTGATTCTGCTGACCAGAAAAAGGGTGAACCTCAATGGCAACAAATAAACGCGTACTGAGCCGTATTGGTTTTTATCTGGGGCTGGCGGTATTTCTGATCATCACGCTTTTCCCGTTCTTCGTGATGCTGATGACGTCATTCAAGAGCGCCAAAGAGGCGATCTCGCTCCATCCGACCATTCTGCCGCAGGCGTGGACGCTGCAGCATTACATCGACATCTTTAACCCGCTGATCTTCCCGTTTGTGGATTACTTCAGAAACAGCATGGTGGTGTCGCTGACCTCATCGGTGATTGCCGTGTTTCTCGGTACGCTGGGCGCTTACGCCTTGTCCAAGCTGCGTTTTAAGGGCCGCACGACGATCAATGCGAGTTTTTACACCGTCTACATGTTCTCCGGCATCTTGCTGGTGGTGCCGTTGTTCAAAATCATCACCGCGCTGGGGATCTACGACACCGAGCTGGCGCTGATTATCACCATGGTGACGCAGACGTTACCGACGGCGGTGTTCATGCTGCGCAGCTACTTCGACACCATTCCGGACGAAATAGAAGAAGCCGCAATGATGGACGGCCTTAACCGCCTGCAAATCATCTTCCGTATTACCGTGCCGCTGGCGATATCCGGGCTCGTATCGGTGTTTGTCTACTGCTTCATGGTGGCGTGGAACGACTATCTGTTTGCGTCCATTTTCCTGTCCAGCGCCAGCAACTTCACCTTGCCGGTCGGGCTGAACACGCTCTTTAGCACACCTGATTATATCTGGGGTCGCATGATGGCGGCATCGCTGGTGACGGCACTTCCGGTGGTCATCATGTACGCCCTGTCTGAACGTTTTATTAAAAGTGGTTTGACCGCCGGTGGCGTGAAGGGCTGAGGCGGCCAATTTTAACAAGGAGTCAATCATGAAAAAATTAGTTGCGACAGCGCCACGCGTGGCGGCGCTCGTAGAGTATGAAGACCGCCCGGTTGCGGGACATGAAGTGAAAATTCGTGCCTGCTTTGGCGCACCGAAACACGGTACCGAAGTGGTGGATTTCCGCGCGGCAAGTCCGTTTATCGATGAAGAGTTCAATGCGGAGTGGCAGATGTTTACCCCGCGCGAAGAGGGGGCGGCCCGCGGGATAGAATTCGGTAAGTTCCAGTTGGGCAATATGATTGTTGGCGACATTATCGAATGCGGCGCTGACGTCACGGAATACCAGACGGGCGATCGCGTCTGCTGTTACGGGCCGCTCCAGGAGACGGTCATCGTGAATGCCGTCAACAACTACAAGCTGCGCAAAATGCCGCAGGGTGCCTCCTGGAAGAACGCCGTCTGCTACGATCCGGCACAGTTTGCCATGAGCGGCGTGCGTGATGCCAACGTGCGGGTCGGGGATTTTGTCGTGGTTGTAGGCCTCGGCGCGATTGGGCAGATTGCGATCCAACTGGCGAAAAAAGCCGGCGCGTCAGTCGTCATCGGCGTGGATCCTATCGAACACCGTTGCGACATTGCCCGCCGTCATGGCGCGGACTACTGCCTCAACCCAATCGGCACAGATGTCGGTCTGGAAATTAAAAAGCTGACCGGAAAGCAGGGCGCAGATGTGATCATCGAGACCAGCGGCTTTGCCGATGCGCTGCAGTCCGCACTGCGCGGCCTCGCCTACGGCGGCACTATTTCCTACGTTGCGTTCGCTAAACCGTTCGCTGCAGGCTTCAATCTGGGGCGTGAAGCGCACTTCAACAACGCGAAGATTGTCTTCTCCCGCGCCTGCAGTGAGCCAAACCCGGACTACCCGCGCTG
Source organism: Enterobacter quasiroggenkampii (assembly GCF_043972695.1). Taxonomy (NCBI): domain Bacteria; kingdom Pseudomonadati; phylum Pseudomonadota; class Gammaproteobacteria; order Enterobacterales; family Enterobacteriaceae; genus Enterobacter; species Enterobacter quasiroggenkampii. Next base: position 3,198,307 of record NZ_CP143745.1, on the reverse strand, counting down.
GAGCCGCAAGCGTATTGAAGAGACCTGCTGGGAACTGCTGATGAACGGTTATCTGAATTGTGAAGATCTGATCGACCCGGTCGTGACCTTCACCAGCAGCGCTGAAAGCTACATGAAATATGTGGATCAGCATCCGGAACTGAGCATCAAAATGGGCGTCACTTTTTAAGCTAAGGAAAGCAACTCATGAAAATCGCAACACAAAATCAGGCCTTTTTCCCGGGCAATATCCTGGAGAAATTCGAGTACATCAAAGCGATGGGTTTTGATGGCTATGAAATTGACGGCAAGCTGCTGGTGGAAAACCTCGCCGAGGTGAAAGCGGCGATTAAGGCCACCGGCCTGCCGGTCACGACCGCCTGCGGCGGATACGATGGCTGGATTGGTGACTTTATCGAAGAGCGTCGTCTGAACGGCTTAGCCCAGATTGAACGCATTCTGGAAGCGCTGGCCGAAGTGGGCGGCAAGGGCATTATCGTACCTGCAGCCTGGGGCATGTTCACCTTCCGTTTACCGCCAATGACTTCACCACGCAGCCTCGAAGGCGACCGCAAAGCGGTAAGTGCTTCGCTGCGCTGGCTGGATGAGGTGGCAGCGCGCACCGGAACCACCGTCTATCTGGAGCCGCTGAACCGCTATCAGGATCACATGATCAACACCCTGGCTGACGCACGACGCTATATCGAAGAGAACGCCCTCAAGCACGTGCAGATCATCGGTGATTTCTATCATATGAACATTGAAGAAGATTCGCTGACGGAGGCGCTGCATCAGCATCGCGATCTGCTGGGCCACGTGCACATCGCTGATAACCACCGTTACCAGCCGGGAAGCGGTAGCCTCGATTTTGCCAGCCTGTTCGATCAGCTGCGTGCGGATAATTACCAGGGCTATGTGGTTTACGAGTGCCGCGTACGTGCTGAAGATCCCGCTCAGGCTTATCGGGATTCCCTCACTTATTTACGTGAATGCTAAGGATGACGAGCGTGATGAGTGCTTCAACAACGTCGCCACTGCGCGTCGCCATCATTGGCGCCGGGCAGGTTGCGGACAAAGTGCATGCCTCGTATTACGCCACGCGCAGTGATGTTCAGATGGTGGCTGTCATGGACAGCCGCCTCGAACAGGCACAGGCTTTTGCGAAGCGTCATGCCATACCGTCGGCGTGGCAGGACGCGTGCGCCATGCTGGAGGCGGTTAAGCCGGATGTGGTGAGCGTTTGTTCGCCAAACCGATTTCATTTTGAGCATGTGATGGCGGCGCTGGAGGCTGGCTGTCATGTGATGTGCGAAAAACCGCCCGCCATGACGCCGCAAGAGGCCGATGAGATGCGGATAGCTGCACGCAAGGCGGGGAAGGTGCTGGCATATGATTTTCATCACCGTTTCGCGCTCGACACGCAGCTGCTGCGCGAGGCCGTGATGAACGGAACGCTGGGCGAAATCTACTTCACCTCGGCGCAGGCGCTGCGGCGCTGTGGCGTGCCGGGCTGGGGCGTCTTCACTAACAAAGCGCTGCAGGGCGGTGGGCCGCTGATTGACATTGGCATTCACATGCTGGATGCCGCGATGTACGTACTGGGTTTCCCGGCGGTCAAAAGAGTCACGGCGCACGGCTTCCAGAGGCTGGGAACCCAAAAAAGCAGCGGCCAGTTCGGCGCGTGGGATCCCGCACAGTTTACGGTGGAAGATGCCCTGTTTGGCACTATCGAATTCTGCAACGGCGGCATTTTGCGTCTGGACACCTCGTTCGCGCTGAATATCCGCGAGCAGTCGATCATGAATGTCGCCTTTTGCGGTGAAAAGGCGGGGGCGACGCTTTTCCCGGCCCACGTTTATCAGGATGACGCCGGGACGTTACAAACCCTGGTTCAGCGTGAAGAGGCTGACGACCAGCGCCATTTACGCAGCATGGAGGCCTTTGTCCGCCACGTGCAGGGAGAGCCCGTAATGATTGCAGATGCTGAACAGGGGCTAGTGATTCAGCAGCTTGTCGCGGCGCTTTATCAGTCGGCAGAAACAGGGGAAAGCGTAACATTATGCTGAGCGTGTCTGTATTAACCGATCCGGGCTTTTGTCCGCACAGTCTGAATAAGTACGCATCCATTATGGCATGCGGTAACGGCTACATGGGCATTCGCGCTGCGCATGAAGAAGATTACACCCAGCAAACCCGAGGAATGTATCTTGCGGGTCTCTATCATCAGGCGGGACGTAACGAGACCACTGAGCTGATCAATTTGCCCGATATCACCGGTATCGAGGTTGAGCTGGACGGGGTGAATTACACCCTTCTGGCCGGGGACATTCTTGAGTGGCAGCGCGAGCTGGCGTTTGCCAACGGCGAACTGCATCGCCGCGTCGTCTGGCGTTCGCCCAACGGAAAGCGCTATCGCCTGGAGAGTCGTCGTTTTGTCTCTCTGGATCAGCTGCCGCTTGTGGCCATGCAGCTTGCGATCACCCCGCTGGATGATGCCTCGCAGGTGGTGATGAAAACCGGCATTGATGCGACACAAACCAATACGGGCCGGCAGCATCTGGATGAAATTTCCGTCAGGGTGTTCGACCAGCACTATATGCAGGGTGTGTATGAAACGCAGGACCGGGCCGCTGATGTTGTCATCTCAGCCTTTTGTCAGCTATCAGCCGACAGCGAAAGCTGCTTTACCGCTAAAAATCGTCGGCTCTCTGCTCACTATTCCCTGACGATACCGCAGGGTGACACTGTCACGCTGGATAAGTTTGTCTGGGTGGTCCATCGCAGCGATAAAGCCCTGTCGCAGGAATCTTTCGCGCGCGGCGCGCTGGCGGATCTCAAGGTTTGTGCGGCAAGGGGTTATGCCTCGCTGCTGGAAAGTTCAGCCTGCGCATGGGAAGACGTCTGGCGTGACGCCAGGGTGGAAGTGGCTTCTGCATCTCCTGACGATCAGATGGCGCTGGACTATGCCGTCTGGCATCTGACCACCATGACGCCAGCCCATGATGAGCGGAGCAGCATTGCCGCTAAGGGCTTGACCGGCGAGGGGTATAAAGGCCATGTCTTCTGGGACACCGAAATATTCCTGCTGCCTTTCCATCTTTTCACTCGTCCGCAAGTGGCCCGCAGTCTGCTGCGCTATCGCTGGCTGAACCTGGCCGGGGCCCGGGAAAAAGCCCGCCGCAACGGCTGGCCGGGCGCGCTGTTCCCGTGGGAGAGTGCCGCGAGCGGCAAAGAGGAGACGCCGGAGTTTGCGGCTATCAACATCCGTACGGGCATGCGGCAGAAAGTGGCCTCCGCCCTGGCCGAACACCACATCGTGGCGGACATTGCCTGGGCCGTTGTGGCCTACTGGCAGGCCACGCGCGATGACGCGTTTATGCGTAATGAAGGGCTGACCCTGCTGGTGGAGACGGCAACGTTCTGGATGGGCCGCGCCACGGAGGTCAACGGGCGCCTGGAAATTCATGATGTGATTGGGCCGGACGAATACACCGAGCATGTGAATAACAACGCCTACACCAACTATCTTGCCTGGCACAACGTGGCCAGCGCATGCCGGTTTATGTCGATGTTTGAGCGTGAAGAGGCCTGCTTCATGGAGAAGGCGACCACCTTCCTGGCCCGCTTGTGGCTGCCGGAAGCCGACGCCGGGGGAGTGATCCCGCAGGACGATTCGTTCATGGCGAAACCCGCCATCGATTTAAGCCGCTATAAAGCCAAAGCGGGTAAGCAGACCATCCTGCTGGATTACTCTCGCGCGGAAGTTAACGAGATGCAAATCCTCAAGCAGGCTGACGTGGTGATGCTTAACTACCTGTTGCCGGAGAAATTTACCCCAGCCCAGTGCGCGGCCAACCTGGCGTTTTACGAGCCGCGGACGATCCATGACTCTTCACTGAGCAAGGCTATTCACGGCATTGTGGCCGCCCGCTGTGGCGATACGGAAGGGGCTTACGCCTTCTGGCGCGCTGGCGTGGCTATCGATCTGGACGACGATCCGCACAGTAGCGATGACGGCATTCATGCCGCGGCCACGGGTGCCATCTGGTCCGGCGTCATTCAGGGGTTTGCCGGCATGCAGATTGTTGAGGGCGAGCTGCACCTTGCGCCGAAGCTACCCGCTCACTGGCGAAAACTTGCCTTCCCGCTGCGCTGGCAGAACGCACGCCTGCGCTTCACGTTTGAAAATGACGTTTTAACCATCGATACCTCCGCGCCCGTCACGTTAACGCTGTGGGGAAAAACGGTTTGCGTATCGGAGCGGCAGGCATTCTCTCGTAGGGAATTTCTTACATCTTTTAATGGGACCGCTACCACGGAGGCCAGCGATGAAGCCTGAAGCCGTTGTATTCGATCTTGATGGGGTTATCACCGATACCGCACATCTGCACTTTCTCGCCTGGCGTTCGGTCGCGCAGGAGATCGGCATCATTATCGATGAGGTGTTTAACGAGGAGCTGAAGGGAATTAGCCGCATGGAATCCCTGCAGCGGATCCTGCGACACGGTGGGAAAGAGGGGGCGTTTGACGATAAACAGTGTCTGGCGCTGGCGGGGAAGAAAAATGCGCTCTACGTCGCATCGCTGTCGTCATTGACCGAGGCGTCGCTGCTGCCGGGTATCCGGGAGGTGCTGGCGGACATTCGAGCGGCAGAGGTGAAAATTGGGCTCGCCTCCGTTTCCCTCAATGCACCTGGAATACTGCATGCCCTGGGTATTCATGACGCCTTTGATTTTTGCGCTGATGCCTCCCGCATTGTCTGTTCAAAACCGGATCCGGAGATCTTCCTCGCCGCCTGTGCTGGCCTGAACGTCCGCCCTGGTGCGGCCATCGGGGTCGAAGATGCGCCAGCAGGCGTGGCGGCGATCAACGCGGCGGGCATGCTGTCGGTCGGGATTGGCTCAGGCCTGACCCATGCGGGATTACAGCTCCATTCAACGCAGGAACTGACCTGGAAATGCCTGACCGATTTCTGGGCCTCCCGAGCGTATTGATAAGGAATTAAAAATGGCACAACTGTCACTGAAACATATTCAGAAAATTTACGATAACCAGGTCCACGTGGTGAAGGATTTTAATCTCGAAATCGAGGACAAGGAGTTTATCGTTTTTGTCGGTCCGTCTGGCTGTGGTAAATCGACAACGCTGCGCATGATTGCCGGGCTGGAGGAAATCTCCGCCGGCGAACTGGTCATCGACGGCGTTTGCATGAACGACGTGCCCGCCAAGTCACGCGACATCGCCATGGTGTTCCAGAACTATGCGCTTTACCCGCATATGACGGTCTACGACAACATGGCCTTTGGCCTGAAGATGCAGAAAATCGCCCCGGCGGTTATCGAAGAGCGCGTTAACTGGGCGGCACAGATCCTCGGCTTACGGGAGTACCTCAAGCGTAAACCCGGCGCGCTGTCCGGTGGCCAGCGTCAGCGCGTGGCGTTGGGCAGGGCGATAGTTCGGGAAGCGGGCGTCTTCCTGATGGATGAACCGCTCTCCAACCTCGATGCCAAGCTTCGCGTGCAGATGCGGGCTGAAATCAGCAAGCTCCATCAGAAGCTCAATACTACGATGATTTACGTGACCCACGATCAGACGGAAGCCATGACGATGGCGACCCGGATTGTGATCTTAAAAGACGGCATTATTCAGCAGGTTGGTGCACCGAAGCAGGTATACAACGAGCCGGCAAACATGTTTGTTGCGGGGTTCATTGGCTCGCCAGCCATGAACTTTGTTCGTGGCGCCATCGACGACCGCTATTTCGTCACGGAAACGCTGCGTCTCGAGATCCCCGAAGACAAACTCGCGTCACTGCATGCCGCAGGGTATGAGCGTAAAGCCGTGGTCTTTGGGATCCGCCCGGAAGATATTCTCACCCAGCAGAGTAGCGGTGAAAACATCGCGGCAAAAGTCAGCGTGGCCGAACTGACCGGTGCAGAGTTCATGCTCTACGCCACCGTTGGTGGCCATGAACTGGTTGTTCGCGCGGGAGCCGCGAATGATTATGCCGCTGGGGATAATATCGGCATCCAGTTCGATATGAATAAGTGCCATTTCTTCGACGCTGAAACCGAAGCGGCTATTAGATAAGAAAGGTGTTCGCCGGAAATATCCATTTCCGGTTTTTTTGTTTGTTACTTATAAAGGGAATATTTGATGAGTACTCTACTAAAAAGTGCTGCGCTCGTGCTGTGCGCAGGGGTTAGCTGTGCACATGCAACAGAAACGGCTAAACAGTGGGAATTTAATATTGGCGCGATGTATGAAATAGAAAACGTCGAAGGCCAGGGGGAGGATAAAGACGGGTTATATGAACCTTCCGTGTGGTTTAATGCAACCTGGGATGCCTGGACTATTTCGCTGGCAATGTATCAGGAAGGGCCGGTTGATTATAGCAGCATGACCCGTGGCACCTATTTTGATCGCCCGGAATTTGAATTACGCTATCGCTTTATCGGAACCGATGATTTTACGTTCGGTCTGACCGGCGGCTTCCGTAATTATGGTTATCACTTTAAGGATGAACACGGCGCCAGAGACGGCAGCGCAAATATGCAGCGCTACAAAATTCAGCCTGACTGGGATATAAAATTAACCGACGACTGGCGTTTTGGCGGCTGGTTTGCCATGTATCAATTTGCCAACGATCTGGAAAAAACCGGCTATTCAGACAGCCGTGTCGAAACCGAAACGGGCTTTACCTGGACCATTAACGAAACCTTTGCCGCTAAAGTAAATTACTATTTAGAGCGCGGTTTCAATATGGACAGTTCACGTAATAACGGCGAGTTCTCCACCCAGGAAATTCGCGCCTATCTCCCTATTTCGTTGGGCCAGACGACCTTAACGCCTTATACGCGACTGGGGCTCGATCGTTGGTCGAACTGGGACTGGCAGGACGATCCTGAGCGTGAAGGGCATAATTTCAACCGCCTGGGTATGCAGTACGCCTATGACTTCAACAACGGTTTATCCATGACGCTTGAATACGCCTATGAATGGGAAAACCATGACGAGGGTGACAACGACCGCTTCCACTATGCGGGCGTTGGGGTAAATTACGCGTTCTGACCGAGGGGCTTCCAGGGGCTACAAGCCCCTGGTTTTAGCGCAGCGAGGCCGCCAGTAAAAAATGCGTATCGACAAGCACTTTTTGCGGGGCGGGATGGCCCGCGATACGCCTGAAGAGAAGATCGCAGCTCTCTTCCCCCAGTTTTCGGGTGGGGATATCAAAGCCGCCAGGTGCGGGCGTTAAAATGAGAGACAGCATCGGGTCGCTGTATCCGGCTATCACCACCTGTTCCGGAATCATCAGATTCAACTCATCCGCCGCGCGATAAAGGCCGAGTAATTTCATGCTGTCGGTAGCAAATACGGCATCAGGCGGCGTGGGTGATGAGAGCAATTCCAGAGCCGCTTTAAGCGCACTCTCATGGGTATAACCGCCGTCCATGATCCAGTCCGGGTTCATCGCAATATGGTGCTTTTCCAGACTGGCTTTATAACCCGCCAGGCGATCGATTGAAACATGATAATCAAGCGGCGCATGCAGACAGGCAATTTTCTTGCGGCCGTTTTTAATAAAGGTTTCCGTCAGCGTGGCGCTGTCATGAAAATTATCCGTGTCGACGGAGTAAATATTCTGATACTCGCCTTCCACTTTACCGATAACCACTACCGGTACGCCATACGCATCCAGCGTGGTGAAAAAGGATTCATTTGCGGGCGAACTCAGCATGATGATCCCTTTGATCATCTTCTGTTTTATTTTACTCACGCATTTCAGCAGATCGTCTTCACTGCTTTTTGAGGTTTGTAAAATAACATCGAATCCTTCTTCTTCCGCTTTTGCCGTAATGGCATGAAGAACATCGGAGAAAAAAGGGTTGCCGGCAGTGGTTTTGGTTGAACGGGTCGAAATAACCATAATGGCATCGAATCCTGAAGAGGTCAGGGCGCGAGCCAGTTTGTTGGGCTGATAATTTAATTCATCAATCGCCTTCAGCACTTTGTCACGTGCTTCGGGAGAAATATTCGTTTGTTTATTCAGAACGCGGGAAACGGTTGATTTCGATACGCCCGCAACCCGTGCGATATCATAAATGGTGGGTGACATACACCTTACTCACTCAGAACTGACAGCAATGTCGTTCATCTTACTGGAGAAAAAACGGCAATAGCAATAAATAAGAATTGATAATCAACGATCTGCCCCCATTTATTGTATTCTGAAGCCATGAATTCAAGGCTTCCAGGCAACGAAGGACGGCGATGAAGCGACTTAAAAACGAAATCAATTCACTGGTAAACCGCGGCGTTGACCGTCATCTGCGACTGGCGGTGACAGGATTGAGCCGCAGCGGTAAGACGGCGTTTATCACCGCGATGGTGAACCAGCTCCTGAACCTGCACGCCGGGGCGCGTCTGCCGTTGCTTGGCGCGGTGCGGGAAGAGCGTTTGCTGGGCGTTAAGCGCGTCCCTCAGCGCGATTTTGGTATTCCCCGTTTTACCTATGACGAAGGGCTGGCGCAGCTGTATGGCGATCCGCCCGCGTGGCCGACGCCGACGCGAGGGGTCAGTGAAATTCGTCTTGCGTTGCGTTTCCGCTCGAATGAATCCCTGATGCGCCATTTCAAGGATACCTCCACGCTATACCTTGAAATCGTCGATTACCCCGGCGAATGGCTGCTCGACCTGCCAATGCTGGCGCAGGATTACCTCAGCTGGTCACGCCAGATGACGGGATTGCTGCAGGGGCAGCGCGCCGGGTGGTCAGCCAAATGGCGCCAGCTGTGTGAAGGGCTGGATCCGCTTGCCCCAGCAGATGAAAACCGTCTGGCGGCCATTGCCGACGCCTGGACGGCGTATTTACACCAGTGTAAACAGGAAGGGTTACACTTCATTCAGCCGGGGCGCTTTGTTCTGCCGGGTGATTTAGCAGGCGCGCCTGCGCTTCAGTTTTTCCCCTGGCCAGATGTGGACGGGGTTGGCGAGTCGACGCTGGCGCAGGCTGATAAGCACACTAACGCCGGGATGCTGCGCGAGCGTTACCATTACTACTGTGAAAAAGTGGTTAAGGGATTTTATAAGAACCACTTTTTACGATTTGACCGTCAGATTGTGCTGGTGGATTGTCTGCAGCCGCTCAACAGCGGGCCACAGGCATTCAACGATATGCGCCTTGCCCTGACGCAGCTGATGCAAAGTTTTCACTATGGACAGCGAACGCTGTTCCGCCGTCTGTTCTCACCGGTGATCGACAAACTGCTCTTTGCGGCCACAAAAGCCGATCACGTCACGGTTGACCAGCATGCCAATATGGTGTCGCTGCTGCAGCAGCTGGTGCAGGACGCCTGGCAAAACGCCGCCTTCGAAGGGATCAGCATGGATTGCCTTGGGCTCGCGTCGGTGCAGGCAACGCAAAGCGGGCTGATTGACCTTAACGGCGAGAAAATACCGGCATTACGCGGGAACCGACTCAGCGACGGTGAACCGCTTACCGTGTATCCGGGCGAAGTGCCTGCGCGGCTGCCGGGTCAGGCCTTCTGGCAGAATCAGGGCTTCCAGTTTGAAGCCTTCCGCCCGCAGGCAATGAGCGTCGACAGGCCATTACCGCACATCCGTCTGGATGCGGCGCTGGAGTTTTTGATTGGAGATAAATTGCGATGACGGAACCATTAAAACCGCGCATTGACTTTACCGGAACGCTTGAGCAGGACGCCCAGGAGGCGTTCAAAACGGCGCAGACGTTCAGCGGAACCCAGGCCGATAACTTTGCCCCGGCGCTGCAGGACGAGCCCGCTGTTGAGGACGGTCCGGCGGAGGCGGTCGTGGACGCCGCGCTGCGTCCAAAACGCAGCCTGTGGCGCAGGATGGTTATCGCCGGTCTGGCGCTGTTTGGCGTAAGCGTGGTTGGGCAGGGCGTGCAGTGGACGATGAATGCCTGGCAAACTCAGGACTGGGTCGCGCTGGGCGGATGCGCCGCGGGCGCGCTGATTGTGGGGGCGGGCGTCGGGTCGGTTGCCACCGAATGGCGTCGACTCTGGCGTCTGCGCCAGCGCGCACACGAGCGTGATGAAGCGCGGGATCTGCTCCACAGCCACGGCACCGGGAAAGGCCGCGCATTCTGTGAAAAGCTGGCCAGTCAGGCCGGAATTGATCAGTCGCACCCGGCGCTTCAGCGCTGGTACGCCGCCATCCATGAGACCCAGAATGACCGGGAAGTGGTGACACTCTATTCCCACATGGTTCAGCCGGTGCTGGATGCTCAGGCGCGGCGCGAAATCAGCCGGTCTGCGGCGGAATCCACCCTGATGATTGCCGTCAGCCCGCTGGCGCTGGTCGATATGGCCTTTATCGCCTGGCGTAACCTGCGCCTGATCAACCGTATTGCGAACCTTTACGGTATAGAGCTGGGTTACTACAGTCGGCTCAGACTGTTTAAGCTGGTCCTGCTCAATATCGCATTTGCCGGGGCGAGTGAGCTGGTGCGCGAAGTGGGAATGGACTGGATGTCGCAGGATCTGGCGGCGCGTCTCTCTGCCCGTGCGGCTCAGGGCATCGGTGCGGGATTATTAACCGCGCGTTTGGGGATTAAAGCGATGGAAGTCTGCCGTCCGCTGCCCTGGATTGACGGCGATAAGCCCCGGCTGGGGGATTTCAGGCGTGAACTGATCGGCCAGCTCAAAGAGACGCTCAATAAAAAACCTGCGCCGTGAGGTTTTGTTCACTAATCGTGCTGGCTGTCAATATTTGTTGACAGCCATCTTCCGGATCACCGTGTTCTGACATATCATTTTACTGTTATTGGCTTAAAACGGTGAATTTCCCATGCGTCTTGAAGTCTTCTGTGAAGACCGTCTCGGTCTGACCCGCGAATTACTCGATCTTCTTGTTTTACGTAGCATTGATTTACGTGGCATTGAGATCGATCCTGTCGGGCGAATTTACCTCAATTTTGCCGAAATTGAATTTAATACCTTCAGTAGCCTGATGGCGGAAATCCGCCGTATCGCTGGCGTTACGGATGTGCGCACCATTCCCTGGATGCCGTCCGAGCGTGAGCACCTGGCGCTGAGCGCGCTGCTGGAAGCCATGCCTGAGCCGTTCCTCTCCCTGGATTTGAAAAGCAAAGTTGAGCGCGTTAACCACGCGAGCTGCCAGCTTTTCGCACAGAGTCAGGAGAAGCTGAGCAATCATCACGCCGCGCAGCTGATCCCCGGTTTTAACTTCCAGCGCTGGCTGGACAGCAATCCGCAGAACACGCACAGCGAGCATGTGGTGATTAACGGGCAGAATTTCCTGATGGAGATCACGCCGGTCTATCTGAAAGGGGAAGGGAATACCCGCGTGTTGACCGGGGCGGTGATCATGCTGCGCTCGACGCTGCGCATGGGTCGTCAGCTGCAAAACCTCTCCAGTCAGGACGTTGGCGCATTCAGCCAGATTATTGCCGTCAGCCCGAAAATGCGTCATGTGGTTGATCAGGCGCGTAAGCTCGCAAGCCTGACCGCGCCGCTGTTGATTACCGGGGATACCGGCACCGGGAAAGACCTGCTGGCTCACGCCGTGCATCTGGCGAGTCCGCGTGCGGCCAAGCCTTATCTGGCACTCAACTGCGCCTCGATACCGGAAGATGCCGTTGAAAGCGAGCTGTTTGGTCACGCGCCGGAGGGCAAGAAAGGGTTCTTCGAGCAGGCTAACGGCGGCTCGGTGCTGCTGGACGAGATCGGCGAAATGTCGCCGCGTATGCAGGCTAAGCTGCTGCGTTTCCTGAATGACGGCACGTTCCGCCGCGTCGGTGAGGATCACGAAGTACATGTGGACGTGCGCGTCATTTGCGCCACCCAGAAGAATCTGGTGGAACTGGTGCAAAAGGGGATCTTCCGCGAGGATCTCTATTACCGCCTTAACGTCCTGACGCTGAACATTCCGCCGCTGCGCGATTGCCCGCAGGACATCATGCCGCTTACGGAGCTGTTCGTCGCCCGCTTTGCCGACGAGCAGGGTGTGCCGCGTCCGAAGCTGTCTGCCGATCTGGGCACGGTGCTCATGCGCTACGGCTGGCCGGGCAACATTCGTCAGCTTAAAAACGCCGTTTATCGCGCGCTGACCCAGCTTGAAGGGTATGAGCTGCGTCCGCAGGATATCCTGTTGCCGGATTACGACGCCGGGACGGTATCCGTAGGCGAAGAGGCGATGGAAGGGTCGCTGGATGATATCACCAGCCGTTTTGAGCGCTCTGTGCTGACGCAGCTGTACCGCAGCTATCCCAGCACCCGTAAGCTGGCAAAACGCCTTGGCGTGTCGCACACCGCGATCGCAAATAAGCTACGTGAATATGGTTTGAATCATAAGAAAGGTGACGAATAACAAAAAAGCCTCTGCAAAGAGGCTTTTTACTTTTCTCTTTAGATTTATTCCTTCGCCAGCGGCGTGTTAACGATGTCTGTTTTTGTCTCACCCTGAATCGACGCAATCCTGCTTTCAACCTCTTTTACCTGCTGCGGGCTGTGGAGCAGGGTATAGGTCAGATCAAACTGCGCGCTGGCGCCAGGCTGCAGCTGCTTAACCCGCTTCTGTTCGCGTTCAATCGTGACGGGGTAGGCGTAGCTGGTGCCCGGTTCAATGCCCGTGACATAACCCTGCTTCAGCGTGTCTGTGTTTTTCCATAAGGTCAGCACGGGCAGCTGGCGCGTATCAAACTGGATTGACGCGCCTTTATCGCCGGCTTTATTGACCACTGCCGCGAGCGTTTCGTGGTTGTTGTCGGCGAGCGGCTGAATGTTAAAGACCATCTCATCAAAGCCTTTTGTCGGCCCGGCGTAGGTTTGCCAGTCGTTTACGCCCGCTTTGGCGTAGTCATTGAATGGGCTCACGCTCACGGCCGGCGCAAGGAAACGAGCGCCTTCTTCGAGGATCGGCGTCCCGAAGTTGCTGTGATAGATGATTTGATAATCATGAGGGTAATCGGCATGGTTGGTCAGAACATCATGCAGACTGAACTGGTTGGTCCCTGGAACGTAGCGCAGTTCGGTCATGGTTTGCAGATCCGCTTTTTTGAACGTGCTCTCTTTGATCAAACCCCGAACGCGGATCTCATGCGGGGCGGTATCCGCCACCTCAACTTCCACCTGCGATACCGGTGTATTTCCGGCCCTGCCGTGAAGGGTGTAAATTTGCCCATCTGCGGTGACCGGATGACCTGTCCACTCGTAGCCACAGCGCACCATCATCTCGTTGAAACCATCCAGCCAGCCGAGACCGTTTCGGCTTTCAAGATTGATATAGGCAGGATTGACGACCTCTTTGACGGGTGAATTCCATCCCAGTCGGGTGCCAAACCCTTCAACGTGCAGAAGGTTCATGCCGCGTGTCGGGCTCAGGGTAATCGTCAGGCCATCTTTACTGCTAATAATGATGACTTTACTGCCTTCCTGCTTGCCGCCGTGTAAGATTTTTTGCTCAATGCTGAACGTCTGATCTTTAACTTTCAGCTCATCACTGGAAATCTTCCAGTTTCCTTTCTCTACGCTGCTTTCAGCACTTGTCAGCACCCAGGTTTTAGCCGCGGCATGGCCAGAAACCAGGACCGCCAGAAGCGTAAAAGCGAATTTGATCTTCATATTTTATCCTTTTTGCTGAAACGATTATCTTCTTTCGTAAGCAAATCTAATGTTTAGACAAAAAGGGAAATGTGATGGGCTTCACTCGGGATGAAAATAGGGGATTTTAACGATTATTATGCGTTGTTGATCACGGTCATGTTACATATTGCTCTGATCATTGCAGGATTAATGTGACATACGAGTATTTATGATTTAACGATTCAGCTTTGATATAATAAAAAACCCCGCCGAAGCGAGGTTGAGAATAAGTTGTATAGAATGCTAAGGACTTATTATGCTTTCAGCACGTCCAGCGCGGCAGTGTAGTCCGGCTCGGTGGTGATTTCGTTAACCAGTTCGCTGAAGACGACAGTGTCGTTTTCGTCCAGAACCAGTACAGCACGTGCTGCCAGACCTTTCAGTGGGCCTTCCGCAATGCTGACGCCGTATTTCTCGAGGAAATCTGCGCTGCGCAGGGTGGAGAGGGTGATAACGTTGCTCAGGCCTTCGGCACCGCAGAAACGGGACTGGGCAAACGGCAGGTCAGCGGAAATGCACAGCACAACGGTGTTGTCCATTTCAGTCGCCAGCTGGTTGAATTTACGCACGGATGCGGCACAAACACCGGTATCAATGCTTGGGAAAATGTTCAGTACTTTGCGTTTGCCCGCAAACTGAGCCAGTGTGACGTCAGACAGATCTTTAGCCACCAGAGTAAATGCCTGCGCTTTGCTGCCAGCCTGCGGAATGGAACCTGCTACAGCAACCGGGTTGCCCTGGAAATGAACGAGTTGTGACATAGATATCTTCCTGTTTACATATAGTTAACGTCGTGGCTAGTGTATGCCATCAGCAGATAACACGGCAAACCAAATTTTTCGCCTTTCCGGGCCGCAAGGAGTCAGTGATGAGAAGCGTTAAGGTCTATGAAGAAGCCTGGCCATTGCATACCCCGTTTGTGATCTCCCGCGGCAGCCGAAGTGAAGCCAGCGTGGTCGTGGTTGAAATTGAAGAAGAGGGTGTGAAAGGCGTCGGGGAATGTACGCCTTATCCGCGCTATGGGGAAAGCCTTGCGTCCGTGATGGCGCAGATCATGACCCTGGTGCCAGACCTGCAAAAAGGGCTCACGCGCGAGGCATTACAGCAGCGTTTACCCGCCGGGGCGGCGCGCAACGCCATCGACTGTGCGCTCTGGAGCCTTGAAGCCGCTCAGCAGCAAAAATCGCTGACGTCATTGCTGGGCGTGGTCGTGCCCGAATCGATCGTGACCGCGCAAACGGTCGTGATTGGTGAGCCGGAGCAGATGGCCGCCAGTGCGAAAGCGCTCTATGACGCCGGAGCCACGTTGTTAAAAGTGAAGCTAGACGATCGTCTGATCAGCGAGCGGATGGTCGCCATTCGCTCGGCGGTCCCCTCAGCCACGCTGATTGTGGACGCCAACGAGTCGTGGCATCCCGAAGGGCTGGCCGCGCGATGCCAGCTGCTGGCCGATCTGGGCGTGGCGATGCTGGAGCAGCCTCTGCCGGTAAAAGAGGATGCGGCGCTGAAGAATTTTATCCATCCGTTGCCCGTGTGCGCGGATGAAAGCTGCCACACCCGCGAGAATTTGAGCGAGCTTAAGGGCCGCTATGACATGGTTAATATCAAGCTCGACAAGGCAGGCGGACTGACTGAAGCCCTGGCTCTGGCGGCGGACGCCAGGGCGCAGGGGTTCGACCTGATGTTGGGATGCATGCTTTGCACCTCCCGGGCGATCGGTGCGGCGCTGCCGCTGGTCAATCAGGTCCGTTTCGCCGATCTGGATGGCCCGACGTGGCTGGCGGTTGACGTTTCACCGGCCCTGAAATTTACCAGCGGCGTGCTTCATCTCTGAGGTTGCCAGCGCAGAAGCTCCATCATGGCTTTTAAGTATTTTTCGCTGGCTTCGTCGGAGGAGATCGCCGGGAACTCAGCGGTGATGCAGGGCAAGCTTAAGTCGGCGCACCAGCTCCCGAATGATCCGGGTGTTTCATAACCCACGCTGGTGACGAGCGGCAGGTCGAACGCCCGTGCCAGCCACGCGCCCAGGTCAGAGTGGCGCGGATCTTCAATGCAGGCCAGCGGATCGTGAAAGGAGACAACCCAGGCGGGGTGGATCTTATGGATAAGCTGGCACAGCGCCTGCGTTTCCGGCTCTGAGCCAGGGTTGTCTCCCGTCAGCAACACCACGTCTCGCTCCTCGGCGGAGCTGTTCCAGCGATAAACCGTTTCGCCAGCGCGCCAGTTTGCTGCCGGGAAATTACGGTTCAGGTCGACGCCCCGCGCATTCGCCCGCAATCCCAGCTGACAGCCATCCGGATTGACGGCAAGAATCACGTGATGACGTCGTAATGAAGGGGTCAATGTCCGCAGCGCGCACGAGAGCGTGACGACAGACGAGTTTTCATCACCGTGCGTGCCGGCAATAATCAAACCGCTGTCGCGATCGGCATCGGGTGCCGGGAACCAGATCAGCGATGCGCCTAAAAATGAGCGGCCATATTGTTCAGCGCCCGGAGGGAAGGCGCCGCGTTCCGCGCGGGGTCGGGTGGTTGCCATACGAAATCCTGATAAAGAAGTCTCTACTGGCAGTGTTGTGCAAAAGCCGCTGTTAATCAAATAGTTTCCGTAGCGGCTGAGAATTGCCTTAAATCACTATTCAGGCGTAAGTTATTTGCATTTCTTATTGTCGAAACAAATAATTACGCATCTGCTTGTTACCTGAATTTTTTAAAGGGGATCTTATGAAGCATCCTGTTTCGCGTCTTTTCACCGCACTGTGCCTGTGCGGGCTCTCTACACTCTCATACGCTGCTGATGTCCCACAGGGCACGGTGCTGGCGCAAAAACAGGAGCTGGTCAGACATATTAAAGATGAACCGGCTTCGCTCGATCCGGCAAAAGCGGTGGGGTTGCCAGAGATTCAGGTGATTCGCGATCTTTTCGAAGGGCTGGTGAATCAGAATGAGAAAGGGGTACTGACTCCGGGCGTGGCGACGCGCTGGCAGAGTAACGATAACCGTACCTGGACGTTCACCCTGCGTGATAACGCAAAATGGTCTGACGGTACGCCGGTCACCGCGCAGGATTTTGTCTACAGCTGGCAGCGTCTGGTTGACCCAAAAACGACCTCTCCGTTTGCCTGGTTTGCAGCGCTGGCAGGTATCAACAATGCGCAGGCTATCATCGACGGTAAGGCAGCGCCTGATACCCTGGGCGTGACGGCGGTGGATGCCAGGACGCTGCGCGTCCAGCTGGATAAACCGCTACCGTGGTTTAGCAACCTGACGGCAAACTTCGCCTTCTATCCGGTGCAAAAAGCGAACGTTGAAAGCGGGAAAGAGTGGACGCGTCCGGGAGCGCTGGTCGGTAATGGCGCCTACGTCCTGAACGACCGCGTGGTGAATGAAAAACTGGTTGTCGTGCCGAACACCCACTATTGGGACAATGCGAAAACTGTCCTGCAAAAAGTGACCTTTATTCCGATTAACCAGGAATCGTCCGCCACGAAACGCTATCTGGCAGGGGATATCGATATTACCGAATCGTTCCCGAAAAACATGTATCAGAAGCTCCTGAAGGACATTCCGGGACAGGTGTATACGCCGCCTCAGCTCGGGACCTACTACTACGCGTTTAATACGCAAAAGGGGCCGACGGCCGATGCCCGGGTTCGTCTTGCCCTGAGTATGACTATCGATCGCCGCATTATGGCGGAAAAGGTACTGGGTACCGGCGAAAAACCGGCCTGGCATTTTACCCCTGACGTGACGGCGGGCTTCACGCCTGAACCTTCACCGTTCGAGCAGATGTCCCAGCAGGAGCTGAACGCTCAGGCCAAAACCTTGCTCCAGGCCGCAGGCTACGGCCCTCAGCGTCCGCTGAAGCTGAACCTGCTGTACAACACGTCGGAAAACCACCAGAAAATCGCCATTGCGGTGGCGTCCATGTGGAAGAAAAATCTCGGTGTGGATGTTAAGCTGCAAAACCAGGAGTGGAAAACCTACATTGACAGCCGCAATACCGGCAATTTTGACGTGATCCGCGCGTCATGGGTGGGGGATTACAACGAGCCCTCGACCTTCCTGTCCCTGCTGACCTCAACCCACAGCGGCAATATCTCGCGTTTTAATGACCCGGCTTACGATAAAATTATCCACCAGGCGACGCTCGAAACCACGGCGAAAGCGCGTAACACCGACTACAACCTGGCGGAGAAAATCCTTATGGAGAAAGCACCTATCGCGCCTATTTACCAGTACACCAACGGTCGACTGATTAAACCCTGGGTGAAAGGGTACCCCATTAATAACCCGGAAGACGTGGCGTATAGCCGGACGATGTATATTGAGAAGCACTGACGAGTAGGGGGTCGCTGCTACCAAATCCAGAACTGGCGCGGAGCTTAGCGCCAGTTGCTCCTTCTGATTCTCTCCCGCCACAGCAGAACGTCGCACTTTCCTGACGATACTTACTGCTGATATTTCTCAGGCGATACAAAAACAACACCATACGCAATGGTGGGTAAAAATTGCATGAGTTGAATATCGCCGTCTACACTTGAACAAAATAATATCTTGTGTTCTGCATATTAAAAACATGCAGTAACTCCAGTGAGGTCAACATGTCTTTCACTAACAGAGAGTTGCGTGAACTTGTCGAAACACAATTAAAATATACATTATGCGTTAGCATAGACAAGGCTACCAACGGCGATATATTCAATGCTGTGGCGCTGGCAGTGCGGTATTTTCAGCAAGATCGCTTTCTCGATAGTCAGGCCCGGCAACGCGTGGAAAAGAAAAAACGCGTTTATTATCTCTCGATGGAATTTTTGCTTGGGCAGTCATTACGCAATAACCTGATGAACCTGAATTTGCTTGATGATATGCGTCAGGTTGTCACTGACCTGGGGTTTGATTTCGATGGTATTCTTGACGAAGAACCCGATGCCGCGCTTGGAAATGGTGGCCTTGGGCGGTTAGCTGCCTGCTTTATTGACTCAATGGCAACGTTAGACATTGCTGCCTCAGGTCATGGCATTAAATACGAATATGGTTTATTCAGGCAGTCTTTTCAGAATGGTCAGCAAATCGAACATCCGGACGACTGGCATTCCATGCATTCCCCCTGGCTGGTTGAACATCATAGCCAGGCAATGCTGATCCCAATTGGTGGATATATCGAGCATGCAGATGATGCTGACGGGAATTATAATCCAATGTGGTTGGGGTGGAATACCATCGTTGGTATCCCAAATGACTATTTCGTTTCTGGCTACAGAGGTAGCACCACGAATAAGCTTCGTTTATACAGTGCCGTAGCCTCTAACTCTTTTGATATTCATATTTTCAACCATGGCGATTACATCAAAGCGGTCAGTGAAAAAATCGCCTCCGAGAATATTTCAAAAATACTCTATCCTTCTGATGAGATCCTCTCGGGCAAGGAGCTGCGACTGACTCAGGAGTATTTTCTTGTAGCATGTACCTTGCGAGATATTTTTCGCGAATACGCTGAGATTGAAACTGACATTTCGTTACTGCCGCGGCATGTCGCCATCCAGCTAAATGATACGCATCCAGCGCTGGCTGTTGTCGAGTTGATGCGAATACTTGTCGATGAATACAGCCTTCCCTGGCACCAGGCCTGGGATATCACCCAAAGAACCTGTGCATACACCAACCATACGTTGATGCCCGAGGCTCTGGAGACCTGGCCAGTGGCGTTGTTCGAAAAATTGTTGCCGCGACACTTGCAGATTATTTTTGAGATTAACCACCGTTTTCTTGCGGATGTCGCCTCCCGATGGCCAGACAAACCGCACTTATTGACCTCCTTGTCACTGTTTTCGGGGAACAACGAGAAAAGCATCAGGATGGCAAATCTGGCCATCGTCGGGAGTCACTGTGTTAATGGGGTGGCAATGCTCCATTCCGAGCTTATCAAAACGCACCTGGTTCCCGATTTTTATTTTATTACGCCAGATAAATTCATTAATCAGACCAACGGCATTACGCCGCGCAGATGGTTGCAGCAGGCTAACCCAAATCTTGCCGCATTTCTGAATCAGCAATTGGGCACCCGATGGCCGACGGATTTACATATGCTTCGACAGCTGGAGAAGCATGCGGATGATACGGGGGTGATCGATCATATTCGCGGCATTAAATTCAAAAATAAATCCGCGCTGAGCCAGATTGTTTCACATCGTTATGGGATTATGTTGGACCCGATGGCAATGTTTGATTGCCAGGTAAAACGCATTCACGAATACAAGCGCCAGCTTCTGAATATTCTGCACGTCATTTCTCTCTATATTGATATTAAAGAGAATGGGAGAACCATAGCGCCTAAGGTGCATCTTTTTGCAGGTAAAGCGGCACCCGGTTATCGAATGGCAAAGCTTATTATTCAGTTAATTAATGCTGTTGCGAATAAAATCAACAGCGATGCGCGTATTGCCGGACAGCTGAAAGTCATTTTTCTTGAGGATTACAAAGTCTCCTTAGCCGAAAGCATAATACCGGCAACAGACCTGTCTGAACAAATATCCACAGCAGGTACGGAGGCATCTGGAACCAGTAATATGAAGTTCGCGCTGAATGGTGCGTTAACAATGGGTACGTATGATGGTGCCAACATTGAAATTCTTAATGCTGTTGGGGCAGAAAACTTCTATCTTTTCGGCGCGACGGCTGAAGAAGTCAATGAAATGCGTTCAAATGGCGATAATAATCGTTTCTATCGTCAGAGCGATCCTCGAATGATGCGTATAGTGGATACGCTTATTTCAGGTGAATTTAGCGCCGATCGCGAAATTTTTGCACCGCTACACCATATGTTGACAACAGCCGATCATTATTGTCATCTGCTGGATTTTGACAGCTACAGTCAAACCCAACGTCAGGCAATGGCTGATTTTGAACATCCCCGCCAGTGGCATCGAAAAGCGTTGCTAAATATTAGCCGAATGGGAGAGTTTTCGAGTGACAGAACCATTCAGGGCTATGCAAGGGATATTTGGGGAATAAATTGCTGATGGTCATGCTTCCGGTTGCCTTCCGGGAGCGATATCGGTGCACTATGATCATCATTCGGGAACACGTTACGCCCCTGATGCGAGGCTGATTATGAACTTTGAAATACAGAGTGAAAATGACGTACAGATTGTCGTTCCGCTGGTTCGCAGGCTGGATGCTTCTGTCGAGCAGACCTTTAAGCAGCAGGTGCTGGAGGTGATTGAAAAAAGTAATAAAAAGATATTGCTGGATTTCAGCCACGTAGATTTTATTGACAGCAGCTGTCTCGGCGCGCTGGTATCCATACTCAAGAGTTTAAACGGCAAGGGTGAGCTGGTGCTGTGTTCGCTTAACAGCAATACACACGATCTCTTTAAGCTGACCAGGATGGATCGTATTTTTTCTATTAAGGCCAATCGGCAGGATGCCCTGCAGGTGTTGATGGGCTAATATCACAGCGCTCTTCGGGGAGAAAGCGGGATGTGCCAACGGTTAAAACGAGAACTGACGCATTCTCGCGCCAGTCCTGAAAACATGGCTCCGCTCCACCCGCACGGTATTCACCCGGACTGATACCGGCGCGCTATTGTGCTAATAACGCACTAAACTTCGCCAGCCACTGCGGATGGGCGGGCCAGGCGGGAGCCGTCACCAGGTTGCCGTCGACATGGGCCTGATCGATGCCGATGGTGGCGTAGTGTCCACCCGCGAGGCGTACCTCAGGTGCACAAGCCGGGTAGGCGCTACAGGTACGGCCTTTCAGGATGCCCGCGGCAGCGAGCAGTTGCGGGCCATGGCACACTGCAGCAATCGGTTTGCGCGCGGCGTCAAATGCCTGTACCAGCTTTAACACATCCTCATTTAGCCGCAGATACTCGGGCGCTCTGCCGCCGGGGATGAGCAGCGCGTCGTAGTCCTGCTCCTTTACGGCGGAAAAGTCGGCGTTGAGGGTAAAGCGGTGACCGGGTTTTTCGCTATAGGTCTGGGCGCCGTCGAAATCATGGATTGCCGTCATGATGTAGTCGCCTTTTGGTTTGTCGGGGCAGACTGCATCCACCTGATGGCCAATCATCTGCAAAGCCTGAAAAGGCACCATGGTTTCGTAATCTTCGGCATAATCGCCCACCAGCATCAGGATCTTCTTGCTCATCATTCCTCTCCCTTGTCATTAAAGATGATTAAGATATAGCCTGGCGTGGCTGAAATGCCGGAAATAAAAAAGCCCGTCAGAGCACGGGCAACATAAGCAAATGAATAAGTGATTCGTTATCAACGTAGTTGGAGGATAACGGCGCGTATCTTACGCGGCTGTCAGGCTTGCAGATACCTGACAAATTCGGTAGGTGAAACACGATATTAAACGTGCGTTATGGTGCATCGAAGGTCGGGTAGAGACTATTTTCGAGAAATTCGACGAGGTACCAGATCTCACCGCTAAAAATAAACCATAAGCCAAATATAATAAGGAGCAAAATAATTAAGATGAGTATTATTTCTGTTTTTCCCATTGCAGATTATACCCACCTGAAGTTAATTGAGTCGAGGCAGGCATTGTAGCGGGGCTTTCCCATATACTCCAGTTTCATGCTGCAAGGACTTTATTGCGTCCGTCATTTTTAGCGCGATACAGCGCGTCGTCTACCCGCTTAAACAGCTCATCAATCGTCTCGCCCTGGTTATGTCGCGCCACGCCAATGCTAACGGTAAACCGCGGTAAGCCCGGAATCGTAATGCGGGCAACGGCTGCACGGATCGACTCGGCAATCTGCAACGCGATGTCGAGAGGGGTATGCGGCAGCAGGATAACGAACTCTTCGCCTCCCCAGCGGAATACCAGGTCATTCTCCCGGCTACAGGCTTCCAGCGTTCGGGAGAGGGCGATAAGCACCTCATCGCCCTTCAAATGACCAAACAGGTCGTTGATGTTTTTGAAGCGATCGGTATCCACCAGCAGCAGGCTAAACTGCTGTTGGGCAGGAAGATGATTCAGGTTTTTGGGATCGGTAATCGCGTAGAACTGGCGACGGTTGAGTAACCCGGTCATGGAGTCACGTAGCGCGGCATGTTGCAGCTCTTGCTCCAGTCTTTTTTGCTCGGTGATATCGTGGATGATGCACAGCATCAGCTTGTCACCGTAGATCTCAATGGGGCCGGCATACGTCTGAACGTGGCGGGTAGAGCCGTCGGCAAGGCGGTGAACAAAGTTGAGCGGCTTATGGCCGCCGGGCAGCGCGGCAATCGCAGTCATAATGGGCAACACGTCTCGCCCGAGAGTATTGATTTCCCAGGTATGTTTACTGCACATGTCATCATGTGAGTAACCGTAAAAATAGAGCGCGGCCAGGTTAGCATCAACAATCTGGCCATCGCGGGCCGGATCGATTAACAGCATCGGCGCGCTGTTGGTCTGAAAAAAACGGGCGTAAAACCCCTGTTTTTTCCGCCGGTAGGTTGCGGAGCGGCTGGCCTTTAGCCCAGAGAGAATGTGCTGGGCGATCCCCTCGAAAACAATCACATCCCCCCAGGGGGCATAATGGGCAAGCGAGAGACGACAGCTTAGCGGCGTATCCTGTCCATCCCGGCTTATTGTCCAGATTTCGACGATCTCCTGCCCGGTTTTCAGTTCAGGTACATACATCGACAGGAGGTGCTGTGCATTCGCGGAATAGAGGCCTTTACGCAGCTGGTCCAGCGTCTTCTCTCCCATGAGCTGCGTTGCGGTCACATTCGCAAAAACGATCGTTTCCGAAGCGGGGGAAATCAGCCACACGGGTGTTTTAATGACGTTCAGCGCTTCAAAACCGTTTTGCGACATAGGCATTTCCTGTTCATCGGCTCAATGCGCCTGACAATCATGACAGACGTGACGAGTGTCTACTGCTTTGAAACATACTCTACTCAACCCCGTCAGGCATGGTTTTTTTGCGAAATAAATGCGGGGTCCGTTTGAATTTTATTAATGGGTATAATTTGCCTGTCGGAGTTTATCTGCAGAAGCAGCCACGGCACCTGTTCGGCAGGTAAGGGACGGGAGAAAAGATAACCCTGCAGGTAGTCGCAGCCGAGACGGGTGAGAACCTCCTGCTGCTCTTGGGTTTCAATCCCTTCAGCCACCACGTTCATCTCCATGGTTCGGGCGATACTCATGATGGTTTCAACCAGCTTGTAGCTTTTTTCATTTTCCAGCATCGACGTTACAAAGCTTTTGTCGATCTTGAGCTCTTTTGCCGGCAGCACGCTCAGCATCAGCAGGTTCGAGTAGCCCGTACCGAAATCATCAATCGAGACGGTGATCCCCGCATGATTAAACGCGTTGAGTAACTCAATGCTGCGGTCGAGATTTTTCAGCGCGGTGCTCTCCGTAACCTCAAGGATCAGCCTGGATGGGGACAAGCTATATTTTTCCAGCATCGACGATACGATGTGGAAAATGTCCGGCTGTTCGAACTGGACGGGGGACAGGTTGAGCGACAGCGTCCACTGGCTGAACCCTTGTTCAGTCCAGAAATGCAGTTGTCGACATGCCGCTTCAATGGCCCAGTTGCCCACCGGAATAATTAAGCCGGTTTGTTCCAGCGAGGGGATAAACAGGCCCGGCAGAACAACGCCTTGCTCAGGGTGCCGCCAGCGCAGCAGGGCTTCAAAACCATGGATAGTCTTCTCTTGTGCATACCAGGTTGGCTGGTACCAGAGTTCAAACTGATCGCGCTCAAGCGCCTGAGAGAGTTCCTGCAGAAAACCGGGTTTTGCCGGGATTGCTGTCGACATCTCGGAGCGGTAGTGCGCCCAGCCGTTCCGGCCGTCGTCTTTGACGTGATGCAGGGCTGCATCCGCCTTGAGCTTTAGCTCATGCAGCGTTTCGCCATCCTGAGGATAGAGGCTGACGCCCGCACTGATTGTCGTGCTTAGCGTATGACCACAGATCGAAAGAGGACGTCGCACATCCTCAAGCAACGACGCGAGCAGGGCGTTGAGTTTGTCGTCGTCGCATTCCGGTACCAGCAGAATAAAGGCGTCACCTCCCAGCCTTGCCAGGGTCATCTCACGCGTGAGACGGGAAGTGATGCGCTGAGCAACGGTGATCAATAACTCATCGCCGACGCTGTGACCCCAGGTATCGTTGACGCGTTTGAAATGATCGACGTTCAGGAAAATGACGGCAAATTGCCTGTTACTCAGCAACGCGCTGCGCAGGCAGTCCTGCATGCGGATGTCCATCTGATGGCGATTCGCGAGTCCGGTGAGCGCATCAAAGCGCGCCTGCAGCTCAAGCTGCCGATTGAGCTGCCGCAGATTGTCCGTCAGCCGGCCGGTACGCCGGTGAGAGTCGACAAGGGAAATAATTAACATCACGCCAAGCAGGCAGAGCGTGGTGACCGAAACCCAGATGGATAACCCGAGCTCGCCGATCCCACCGGGAAGGGTATGCGACATTTCCGGGTAATGCGCGGCACTCATGCCGGTATAGTGCATCGCACAAATGGCGGCGGCCATGACCAGGGCCGCGAGAAGGCGCTCAATAAAAACCCCTTTGTCTCGCAGGCGGAAAGCCAGCCACAGCGCAGTGCCGGAAGCCACCACGGCAATGACCACGGACAACCCCACAATACGGCGATCCCAGATGATGCTGCCATCCAGCATCAGGGCCGCCATACCGATATAGTGCATGGATACCACGCCTGCGCTCAGGATTGCGGTGGCAACGATGGGGCGAAAGAGAGACCGTTTTTTTCCCGCGACTGCAATATCAAGGGCCGTGGTCGACGCAATAACCGCGACGCCCAGGGATGCAAGGGTTAACCAGAGATCATAGCGCATCATCATGGGCATCTGCATCGACAGCATGCCGATAAAGTGCATCGACCAGATGCCGATGCCGAGCGAGATGCCGCCGGCCATACGCCAGAACAGGGCAGCCTTTCGGCTGGAAAGGGGAATCTTTCCGGCACTGTCCAGCGCCACAAAGGAGGCGATAAACGCCACCAGATAAGAGATAGCGATTAACACAGGGTCCCACGATATATTGAGCATTATGCAATCCCACGCCTGAGAGGGTTACCGATTTCGCCTGCCGGGCACATCTTTATCTGGCAACGAACATGCGCATTCAAACAATATTAGTTTTTTATCGTGTAAAATGACCAGTCATATTAATACTCTAAAACGCATTAAGAATATAAAATATATTCTCATTGTTAACGTATTAAGCATTGCTAAACAAGAGCGAATAAAAGTAGCAAAGCTCCTTAAATATAACGGCGATTGTATCAGTGCGCCGCAGCGGATGGTATCGCTTAACGTGGCGGCAGACCAGTATCACAGCACGCTGCGAAGAACATTTTCACTAATACGCTCTTTTTATCTGACTTAAGCTAAATCCCAGGTTGCTAACGGCGAAAAAACAATCCCGTGAAGTTTGCGAGGAAAAACGTCTGAGCCAATGCTATAAGTCTAGATGCCGACCAAAATATAAAACGTGGGTATCATCATGCTAAGAAATATTAGTGTCAGGACCTTTATTATCGGGTTCCTTTTATCGCTATTTTTGGTAAACGCAGGTGTCGTTGTTCTAATTTCCAGCAAGTCCTCTCTCTTTATTTCCCTTAACGTTATCAATCTCGTTGCGCTATTTTTGCTTTGGGTCTATATGACCCGCTATCTTGTGACGCCGATCAATACGGTAAAGAGAAGTATTGAAGAGGTGACAGCAGGCAACCTTGGGGTTTCTATCCCGGAGTTTGGCAATAACTGCGCGGGTCGACTAATTCCCGGGATCAATAGCCTTTCCGGCAACATTGCGACGCTGGTGCGCGAGATCAGGGCGTCGTCGCAAACCGCCATGACCTTATCGGATCAGCTCTCGGCCCGTAGCGCTCAGCTCTCGGTAAAAACCGAACAGCAGTCTGCGTCTTTAGTGCAAACCGCAGCCAGCATGGAGCAAATGGCGGCGAGCACCAAAAACAATGCCGATAACACCCGCCTGGCGAGCGAACAGGCGAATGTGGCGACGCTGCAGGCGCGCAAGGGCGGGGAGCTGATGGGGCAGGTCGCCAACAATATGCAGTCCATTACCGAATGCGCCCAGCAGATGACGGAGATTATTTCATTGATTGACGGCATTGCGTTCCAGACCAATATTCTGGCGCTCAACGCGGCCGTTGAGGCAGCAAGGGCAGGCGACCACGGAAAAGGCTTTTCTGTCGTTGCGGAGGAGGTCAGAAACCTGGCACACCGCAGCGCAGAGGCCGCGAAGAATATCAAAGCGCTGATTGAAGTCACCAGCAGTAACGTCACGCAGGGCGCGACCGTGGTGTCACAGGCAGAGAAGAATATGCATGAAATTGTGACGGGCTCGGGGAACGTCAGCCGCTTGATGGATGAAATTTCCGCGTCGACCTCTGAGCAGGAGAAAGGCATCTCCCAGATCACGCTGGCACTTTCGGAGCTGGAGAGGGTCACGCAAAGCAACGTGGCGATGGCGGAGGAACTCAACGGCTCCTCTGATGTCCTGCGCAATCAGGTGATTGAGCTCCAGGCCCGCACGCGTAATTTCAGACTTGATCAGGGATCGTTGTCCTCATTACCTGGCGGCTCGCCATCCTTCCTCCCGCGGCCAGAGCACTCTCTCTGACAAAACCGCAACATTCTCGCCGTATTTCTTGCCGGGTGGTGCTGCGCTTACCCGGCCTACACGCTGCCACAATATCAATACATTACACCCTTCACTGTAGGCCCGTGCAAGCGTAGTGCCGCCGGGCGAAACGCATGGCATGTACATTTCATGAACGATTTCAGCGCGATGGCATACATAGTTGTTGCTTAACCCCTGATGAAAGCTAGACTGACACCGAAAGAGCTAAAAGGCGGAGGAGCTGTGGAAAGCATTAAAGGATCTGAACTAAACGTTCCAGACGCAGTTTTTGCGTGGGTGCTGGACGGTCGCGGCGGTGCCCGGCCGCTGGAAGACAATGATGTGATCGACAGTGCGCATCCCTGCTGGCTGCATCTGAACTACACCCACCCGGACAGCGCTGACTGGCTGGCGTCGACCCCGCTCTTGCCTAACAACGTACGCGATGCGCTGGCGGGTGAAAGCCTGCGCCCCCGCGTGAGCCGAATGGGGGACGGGACGCTGATCACCCTGCGCTGTATTAACGGCAGCACGGATGAACGTCCGGATCAGCTGGTTGCGATGCGGGTCTATATGGACGATGGGCTGATTGTCTCCACCCGACAGCGTAAGGTTCTGGCGCTGGATGACATCGTCAACGATCTGAAAGAGGGCACCGGGCCGATTGACTGCGGCAGCTGGCTGGTGGACGTCTGTGACGCGCTTACCGATCACGCCAGTGAGTTTATTGAAGAACTGCACGACAAAATCATCGACCTGGAAGATAACCTGCTCGATCAACAGATCCCGCCGCGCGGTTTTCTGGCCTTGTTGCGTAAGCAGTTGATTGTGATGCGCCGCTACATGACGCCGCAGCGCGACGTGTATGCGCGGCTGGCCAGCGAAAGGCTCGCCTGGATGAACGACGACCATCGACGCAGAATGCAGGATATTGCCGACAGGCTGGGCCGCGGGCTGGATGAAATTGATTCCTGTATTGCCAGAACGGCGGTGATGGCGGACGAAATCGCGCAGGTGATGCAGGAGTCGCTGGCGCGAAGAACCTATACGATGTCCCTGATGGCGATGGTGTTTTTACCCAGCACGTTTCTGACCGGGCTGTTTGGCGTCAATCTGGGGGGAATTCCCGGGGGCGCTTATCGCTACGGCTTTACGGCCTTTTGCGTGATGTTAGTTGTTTTGATTGGGGGTGTTGCATGGTGGTTGCATCGTAGTAAATGGCTGTAAATTTACGCTTTTTTCGTCTTCTTCCGGGATTAAAACGCTCTTTTAATTGAGCGAAGTCAATAAACATCTACCCCGTAAGGTGCAATATTACTCCCGCAGGTGAATGCAACGTCAAGCGATGGGCGTTGCGCTCCATATTGTCTTACTTCCTTTTTTGAATTACTGCATAGCACAATTGATTCGTACGACGCCGACTTCATAGTCGGCTTTTTTTTGCCTCCTGATTCTCAGCGTCTACCCTAAAAGGGACGACAGCAAATTCTGGAGGGAATGATGAGCATCCTTAACGCTCTGCTACTGCCACAATCGCGTCAGTCCGATCCTATCCCCAGCGATCCGGTACCCATGCCCGATCCCATCCCGCGTCCGCAGCCGATGCCGGACCCGCCGCCCGATGAAGAACCGATTAAATTGTCGCATCGAACCGCGAGATCTGCGAGGATACGCGCCATCTGACTGCAAAGATCACCACGAGAGACTACAGTGACCGCTTTTTCTACCCTGAATGTTCTGCCCGCCGCCCAACTCGATAACCTCAACGAGTTGGGATACCTCACGATGACGCCTGTTCAGGCGGCCGCCTTACCTGCCATTCTCGAGGGCCGTGACGTGCGCGTACAGGCGAAAACGGGCAGTGGAAAAACGGCGGCATTCGGCCTTGGCCTGTTGCAGCATATCGATGCGGCGCTTTTTCAGACCCAGTCTCTGGTGCTGTGTCCGACCCGCGAACTGGCAGACCAGGTCGCGGGTGAACTGCGTCGCCTGGCGCGTTTCCTGCCCAATACCAAGATCTTAACCCTCTGCGGCGGGCAGCCGTTCGGCGCCCAGCGTGATTCGCTCCAGCATGCCCCGCACATTATTGTCGCGACGCCTGGCCGTCTTCTCGATCATCTGCAGAAGGGCACCGTCTCGCTGGATGCGCTACAAACGCTGGTTATGGATGAGGCCGATCGCATGCTGGACATGGGTTTCAGCGATGCCATTGACGAGGTGATCCGTTTCGCACCGGCCGATCGCCAGACGCTGCTGTTCTCCGCAACCTGGCCGGAAGCCATTGCCGCCATCAGCGGCCGCGTGCAGAAAAATCCCCTTACCATTGAAATTGACAGCGTAGATGCGCTGCCCGCGATCGAACAGCAGTTCTTTGAAACCTCGCAGCAGGGGAAGATCCCGCTCCTGCAGAAATTGCTGAGCCAGCATCAGCCTGCCTCCTGCGTGGTGTTCTGTAATACCAAAAAAGACTGTCAGTCGGTTTGTGATGCCCTGAATGCCGCCGGGCAGAGCGCGCTGTCGCTGCATGGCGATCTGGAACAGCGCGATCGCGATCAGACGCTGGTCCGTTTCGCGAACGGCAGCGCCCGCGTGCTGGTTGCGACCGACGTTGCTGCGCGCGGTCTGGATATTAAATCGCTTGAGCTGGTGGTGAACTTTGAGCTGGCGTGGGATCCGGAAGTACACGTGCACCGTATTGGCCGTACCGCGCGCGCAGGAAACAGCGGTCTGGCGATCAGCTTCTGCGCACCTGAAGAGGCGCAGCGCGCCAATATTCTCTCTGAAATGCTGCAGATTAAGCTGAACTGGATGAATCCCCCAGCCGGCGTCAGCCTTGTGCCGCTGGAGGCCGAAATGGCGACCCTGTGCATTGATGGCGGTAAAAAAGCCAAGATGCGTCCTGGTGATGTACTCGGTGCACTGACCGGGGATGTGGGGCTGGACGGGGCGGATATCGGTAAGATTGCTGTCCATCCGGCGCATGTCTATGTGGCGGTTCGCCAGGCGGTTGCCCATAAGGCATGGAAGCAGCTGCAAAACGGGAAAATTAAGGGTAAAACCTGCCGCGTACGCCTGCTGAAATAAAGCATGAAGCGTCTCAGAAGGTGTTTCTGAGACGCTAACCGCTTACTTCACTTCAAGCACGTTCAGACGCAACTCTTCAAACTGATTGTCATCGTCTTCCGGCTGCCAGCCTGCTGGCTGCATCGGGATCTCTTCCCGGTCAAACGCCAGATCGCCGCCATTCACCACGTCTGAGTCATGGTTGATGCCTTTAAAGTCGAACAGCTCCACATCCGCGAGATGGGAAGGGACGACGTTCTGCATGGCGCTGAACATGGTTTCGATACGACCCGGATAGCGCTTATCCCAGTCGCGCAGCATGTCGCCAATCACCTGACGCTGCAGGTTCGGCTGAGAGCCGCAGAGGTTACATGGAATGATCGGGAACCCTTTCGCCTGAGAGAAACGCTCAATGTCTTTTTCACGGCAGTAGGCAAGCGGGCGGATCACAATGTGTTTACCGTCATCGCTCATCAGCTTAGGCGGCATGCCTTTCATCTTGCCGCCGTAGAACATATTGAGGAACAGCGTTTGCAGGATATCGTCGCGGTGATGGCCCAGCGCAATTTTGGTCGCGCCCAGCTCCGTCGCGGTACGATACAGAATGCCGCGGCGCAGACGAGAGCACAGAGAGCAGGTGGTTTTCCCTTCCGGGATCTTCTCTTTCACAATACCGTAGGTATTTTCTTCGACGATTTTGTACTCAACGCCCAGCTTCTCGAGGTATTCCGGCAGAATGTGTTCCGGGAAACCCGGCTGTTTCTGGTCAAGGTTGACCGCCACCAGAGAAAATTTCACCGGCGCACTTTGCTGAAGATTACGCAGGATCTCCAGCATGGTGTAGCTGTCTTTACCCCCTGACAGGCAAACCATGATGCGGTCGCCTTCTTCAATCATGTTGAAGTCTGCAATGGCTTCGCCCACGTTACGGCGCAGTCGCTTTTGCAGTTTGTTAAGATTGTATTGCTCTTTTTTGTTAATCTCTTGATTCTCTTGCATTGAGTACTACCTTCGGAGCCAGCAGGGGCAAAAATTGTATGCCGCGTATGGTACGGATTCCGGCGGCGAATGCCAGCACGTTTTACTGCTGCGTGAAATCTGGCGCCGATACGTGATAAAGGGTAGCTAAGTAACAGATACACCTCTGCCACTTTATCTCCGCTTACAGCACCTCAACCAATTCAAATTCTTCTGCGACCAGTTCCATATCTTCAGAAAAATGGCCTTCGCGGAAGAAAAATCGCTGATGCTCCGTCTGCCAGTATCCAAGGCTTAAATCACCTTCACCCTCTTTACGAGCGAATTCCTCATTAACATCGCAAAAACGCACCAGTCGCATGGAAACCAGCCGGATCACACAGACCGGGACATTCTGGCCATCAAGAATGATGTTATAGCTCCCCATCCGCGGAGCAGATACATCCTGCAAGTACGAGGCAAAAGATCCGCAGGTGGCCGTTTTGAGCCCTTTTTTAATCAGGTCCGCTAGTTCGTTCGCCAGTTCCGGGCTGTCACCCATTTGCCAGGCCTGCGCGCCCGGGTATTTCATTTTTAATTCCTCAACCGTCACCATTCAACTTCCCTCATAGCTTTTATCAAAAGAAACATACCAGCGGTTTTAGCATAAACATCGTCGATACCAGAAGCGTACTCTGCTTTACTGACACCTTTTTTCACTGGTGGGCAGGAAAACAAGGCGTTGCGCTTATTGCACGAGTAAATATATCCTTGTGGGGTTATCTGTGTGGTGAATCTGTTGCCGGTAGCCAGGCGCGTGATGTTGTATAACAAAGAAAAGTCACCGGGATAGAACCGACACCACGCTTTTTCTGTAACTTTTATCCCATTGGAAGGGGTTAACGTGTTCAAGCTTAATTCATCGCTACTGGTGGCGTTGCTACTGTCAGGCTGTAGCGCCGATCTGGTTCTCAGCCCACCTCAGCAACCTGAATACAAATCGATGCCTGAAATAACGCAGTCTGTGACGCCATCACAA
Source organism: Enterobacter quasiroggenkampii (assembly GCF_043972695.1). NCBI lineage: Bacteria > Pseudomonadati > Pseudomonadota > Gammaproteobacteria > Enterobacterales > Enterobacteriaceae > Enterobacter > Enterobacter quasiroggenkampii. The sequence goes on along the minus strand of NZ_CP143745.1, from coordinate 3,165,991 downwards.
CAGCGCGCAATCATGGCAGGCGAGCGGCCTGACTGGTCAGAAAGAACGCCGGTCAAGACAATAAAGCAGTACTAATAAGCACGTATCAACCAGGGCTGCCGTTCGGCGGCCTTTTTATTTCCCCATTTGAGAAGGTGCAACGATGGAGGCTGGTTTGCGGGAAAATTTCTGACGCATGACATGGTATTTCTTTCTTTATCAACCATGCTTAAGACGAAGACAATTCAATCACTTCAGCATCACCGAAGCGGCAACGTCACTCGAGTCGAGAACTCTGAATGCGCCATGCACCTGTCTCCTTAGCTGCAGCCACGGCAATTTTTATGCTGGGCGTTTTTATCATCAATTTACAGGTTTGGTATTCTGCACGGGCTGACAGCCTTGCAGGGGCGCACTATGTCGTGCGAAACATGAACGTCATTCTTAAAGAAGCTCGTCATGCGACCCATATAGCAATGCAGCTTGCTGAGAATGAGTGTGATGCTGAAGGGCAGTATCGGCTCGGTACTGAAGCGGCATTACAACCCCATCTGAGAACGATCGTTATTCTGAAACAAGATGCGGTCTGGTGCTCCTCTTTACCGGGAAATCGCGTGTTGTTGGTTAACAGCTCAGCGCTGCCTCAGGCATCATTGCTCCTTGTTCCATCGAAAAGTACGGTCAACGGCCTGCCGGTTCTCTTATACCAGACAAACCATGCCGGAAGCCGAATCATGGTGAGCATCAGCGACAGCCATATCCGGGATGCGCTGAATATGCCATTACGTGGCGTGGCGTATTCACTGCAAGTCGGCAATCGTCGTTTAGGCCCATCCGGCGATGTATTGACGGCACCCCATGCAAACAAAGATGTACTGACGGTAAAAGACGCTGATTATCCCTTCGCGATTCAATTTAACGCTCCGCCTCTTTTTAGCCTGACGAGATTATTCGACCAGGCCGGTGGGGTGCTGTTATTTCTGCTGCTCATTTCCTCTCTTCCTGCTTATCTTCTGCAACGCTATCTCTCTAAGGATATATCGCCTGAAGATTCGCTGCGCACCGCCATCTACAGAAATGAAATTATTCCCTATTACCAACCCGTCGTGAGCGGCAGAGAGGGCACCTTGCGCGGTGTCGAGGTGCTGGCCAGATGGAAGCATCCGCAATCAGGGTTTATTTCTCCCTCGTCGTTTATTCCTCTTGCTGAAAAATCAGGGTTAATTATTCCATTAACCCAAAGCTTAATGCGTCAGGTTGCAATGCAGATGAACTCAATTTCTACACTGCTGCCGGAAGGATTCCATGTAGGAATTAACTTCAGTGCATCTCATATCGTGGCCTCTACCTTTTTTGAAGAGTGTCTAAATTACAAGCGCAGCTTTGTGCAACAGGATCTTAACCTTGTCGTTGAGGTGACCGAGCGCGAGCCCCTCCACGTAGATGAACATCTCGTTAAGACCCTGAATGAGCTGCATAACAACGGATTTGCAATTGCGCTGGATGATTTTGGAACGGGCTATTCTGGCCTGTCCTACCTGCAGGACCTGCATATTGATTACATCAAAATCGACCAAAGCTTTGTTGCCAGAGTGAATGCCAATGAGGATTCCACCCTGATCCTGGATTCGGTACTGGAACTGGCAAAAAAACTGTCAATCCGTATTGTGGCGGAAGGGGTTGAAACCCAGCAACAGCTTGATTATCTCATCCGCAATAACATCACGTTTTTACAGGGCTACTTCTTCTACAAACCTGTTCCTTTTAAGGAGTTGATAAAAATCCTTTTGTCGAAGCCAAAGGTTAAAGTGAGGGTGGAGTGAGGTTTTCCCCGGAATTGCGATAAAGAAAAAAAGGGGGGCATCATCCCCCAAATAAAATGCAGACCGTTATTGTTTTAACTACGGTGCTATTTTGTTATCTGAGTGCTTTGTGGTCAATTTAATTGTTTTCAACCTTTGCTGTAGAGATTACATACTAAAAAAGAATGAAGTGTCTAAGGTGAAATTTTAAAGTTGATCCTGGTCAATATTACCGACTTCACGGCTGAATAATAGATGCAATCATGTTTAACTTGTTAAGCAACTGCTCTGGCGGTGTGTTTTGGACGTGAGGCGTTTCCGGATAATTTTTTAAGAAAAAAATGCTGACTGCGAAATGACGATGCAGTCATGCTTACATATTAACCTGGCTTGAAGATGCGTCAGCAAGATGGGGTATAATGCGGCTTCGTAATTGCTAAACAACCCGGTGGCTGGTGCTATGACCCTCAATCGCTTTTGTTATTTACTCCTGATCTTTGCTGCAATCGGCAGCCTTTTTGCCTCTAACCCTTTGGCTATGTGGTTTCTGCTGATCAATGTGCTGACGATGGCTATGTATGGCGCCGATAAACAGGCAGCGCGTAAGGGTATGCGCAGGGTACCGGAAGCCACGCTGCTGGTATTTGGCGTAACCGGCGGCTGGCCTGGCGCGATTGTGGGCCAGCAGCTCTTTCGCCATAAAACGCAAAAGCAGCCCTTTAAAACCTACTTTTTCTTAAGCATTGTCGTTAGCATTGCCGTGATGGCGGCGGTTTACCATTTCTCGCCTGTTTCTTCTTTATGAGCGTATTGACATCAAGTTAACTTGAGCTTTTAAGATGTCAGCACTACGTTGATAAAGGAGTAACATCTTAAAATGAAAGACATTGATGTAGGTTTCACTCATGTCGCGTTTATGGTCAGGGACCTGGAAAAGAGTATTGCCTTCTATCGTCGCTATGCCGGTATGGAGGTCATTCATTTACGTGAACCCGACATGCCTGATGCAAGAAAAGTCGCATGGCTTAGCGACCATACCCGTCCTTTTGCACTGGTTCTTGTACAGGCCGATACCGTGACCGATACGCCGCTGGGCAGTTTCGGGCATCTGGGAATTGCCTGCGCGACCCGCGAAGAAATTGACAGAAAAACCGCGATGGCCACCGCTGAAGGTGTGCTAAGGAAGGCGCCTGAGAATGTAGGCGACCCCGTCGGATACTATGTCTTTTTTGCCGATCCCGATGGAAATACGTTAGAGCTGTCATTCGGACAGCGCGTCGGTCTGGAAGCGATCCGAACGGCCAGTCGGAATAAATAAAGCGAAGATACGTTAGCAACAGGAAACAGACCGCGTCGCGCGTCGTTAATTGATCCTCCATCACTGCCAATAGTAGTAGGACTATTCTTAAGTTGTTGCTGTTTTTTGCACAATCTGAATAATACGTGCAACACCACGGACGATAACATCCCATGAAAATAGTATCTATTATGCTGGCAGTGCTGGCGCTTTTTTCTGCGCCTGCCTGGTCCGCTTTTCAGGAGCGGGAATATAATACCTGGTATATGAAAAATGCGGTGCTTTATGATATGACGCAGACCTCGGAAGGTTATCCCGTCATGGTGAGCGTATCCCAGCCCGGGAGGAAATCCGCTAATTTGCTGGTGTCATATATTACGGAAGGGCGCTGTGGTGAGAATAAGCTGCCACTCAATGTGAATGGTACAGTGCTTCCCGCCAAATATGCTTGTGTTCAGATAGGGAAGAACAGAATTGAACATTTTTCAGTTGTGGATGCGGACAGCGTCAATGGCATGGTGACGCATTTGAAATCTGATTTCACTATTCTCCTGCAAAACGATATCAAAATTTGGGCGGCAAATATCAAAACGCCAAAATACGGGCTGGCACCGAGATTCTGACGATGAAATGTCTGTCTCACGACAGGTATTATTTCTATCATGGTAATCATTTATGAAATAATAGTGTCATGGTGTTATTAATCAAAATATGGAGTAAGTGGCCCTGTTTTTTTACGTATTGAAATGGACTGTATGCTAAACGGTACGAAACCGCACAAATAATCCTTACTGACATTATGGATAAAGCTCGCTACCAGACTTACGCTTGCTAACGGCGTTTTAGTTGTTCAGCACATCTTTATTGGTAAGGAGTAGAAAATGTCACATCCTAATAGTCTGGATTTGCTAAGCCGTAAAGAAGGAATGTGTTTGTTAGAGCAAAGCATGGGTTTTGTCTGGCAGGCAGCACTTCGGGCTGTCGCAGTATTAGGCGTTGCAGATCGTCTGGTTGAAGGAAAAAAATCCGTTACGCAACTGGCGGAGGAGCTTAATGTCGATGGCGACTATCTTCATCGGATCATGCGCGTATTATCCTCTCGTGGAGTATTCAACGAACTGTCCGAAGCTGAATACAGCCTTAGCCATTCAGCACAGTTCCTGTGTTCTGAGCATGAATTTTCATTGCGTGCGGCGGTGCTCATGCTGACAGACCCAACATTCTGGCAGCCAGCGGCTAAAATGGATGAGATATTGCAAGGCAAACCTGTTTTTAATGATTTGTTTGGCAAGCCTTTTTACGACTACTGGCAGCATGATGACACGATGACTGACAGCAACATTTTTCATGCGGGTATGGCCTCTATGTCATCCGTAGAGAATGAAGTCATAGCCGATAGCTATTCGTTTCCTCAAAATGCTATCGTTGCCGATATTGCCGGTGGGCTGGGTAATTTATTGCTGGCTGTTTTACGCCGAAATCCGACCTTAACAGGGATCCTGTTCGATCAAAAAGACGTGCTTGAGCGGAATCGACTGTACCTGTTAAATGACAATCGTCGATGGAAGGCAGTTGAGGGTGACTTTTTTGAAGCCTGTCCTGTAGCGGATATTTACCTGCTTAAATATATTTTGATGGACTGGCCTGATGAGAAAGCGGTTCAGATACTTCAATCGTGTAGAAATGCAATGAAAGAAAATTCCCGATTATTAATTTTTGAACCACTTATAAAAAAAGAAAATAATGAGCAGGGACGATTTGAAATTGACCTTCTTCTTTTAACAAGCTTTGATGGAGGGCGGGCAAGAACGGAGTCTGAGTATCAGACCTTGTTTGAAAAGACCAGTCTGAAGCTAAACACTATAATAGACACCCGTTCGTATCTGTCGATTTTAGAAGTCGTACCTGTCTGAACTACGTAAATTATATTCACAAAGCGAGTGTCCTCATTCCGTTTTACCGGATTCCTGCTACGCTTGTCTGTTGTATCAGGAGCATGAGCATGATGAACAAAGACGAACAAACAGGTTTAGTGGGGCTGGCGATTGGGGCCGCCGTCATTGGGCTGGTTTCAGCGCAGAAACCGATCCATCGCAACAGTATTGTCGATGAACTGGTCAGGCTCGGCAGGCAAAAAGGCGATGGTGTAGAAGACGAGGTTTTCGTCAAAGCCGCCGAGCTGGTGAGAAAAGGGGTATAGCCTATGGCTGAATGTCGTAATGCGCAGTGCCATTGCGGTGCGGTGGCCTTTACCGTTGCGCTCACGGATGGCCTGAATACCGCGCGGCGCTGCAGCTGTTCCTTTTGTCGCATGCGGGGCGCGGTCGTCGTCTCTGCGCCGCTGTCAGGGATTACCGTGACCAAAGGTGAGGATAAGCTTACGGAGTATCGCTTTAACACGGGGACGGCACGGCACTTCTTCTGCTCGGTGTGCGGGATCTACACGTTCCATCAGCGGCGTTCCAATCCAAACGAATACGGCGTGAACGTTGCCTGCTTCGAAAACGTCTCACCGTTCGATTTCCCTGAAGTGACGGTAATGGACGGGGTAAACCATCCCTCGGATGGAGACAGTGGGGTGTTTGGCTACCTCTCTTTTCGCAAGAAAGGGGCAGTTGAGGCGTAATTGCCGCCTGGCCACTCTGTAATCAGCCTGGCTATAGTGGAGGGTGGTTATCTGAAACAGGAGAAATTATGCTCTGTGTTGAAAAAGACGATCCGCGTGAGGCCCCTGAATCAGGTGATAAAAAGCCTCAACCCGTGAAAAAATAACGCGAACTGCGCGTTTACCCGCCACCGGCACTGCTGGTGGCTTTTTATTTCCGCGGGAGCAATATTAAACGCCATCGAGGTGGTTCAACACCGCGCCCAGATGACCGACAATATCAGCAAAATCAAAAATTAACGCTATCCAGATAAGCGCTAAAAGAGTAAGTACGGCAACGGATACACGACCAAACAACGCTGTTATCCCTGGTGATGAAAAGGTTATCACCTGAGTTTAACCAGCTTTCCCTCAACTTACCCTCAACCACACGATTCCTGAACCTGTTTTTTGTGACGAGCGTCAAAAAGGGGGGAGCCCGCATCATCATGCGGGCTCTGGCAATCAGAACTGGTAAACCAGGCCCAGTGCCACGACATCATCCGTGCCGATGCCGTTGTTTTTGTAGAAGCTGTCATCTTCATCCAGCAGGTTGATTTTGTAATCAACGTAGGTGGACATGTTTTTGTTGAAGTAGTAGGTCGCGCCGATGTCAGCGTATTTAACCAGATCCTGGTCGCCCTGGCCGTTGCCGAGGTCCTTACCTTTAGACTGCAGGTAGGAAAGGGACGGGCGCAGGCCGAAGTCGAACTGGTACTGTGCGGTCACTTCGAAGTTCTGGGTTTTGTTGGCCACGGCGTCGGTGTTATCACCGTAAGGCGTCATATTGCGGGTTTCAGAGTACATTGCCGCCAGGTAGATATTATTGGCGTCATATTTCAGGCCCGCAGTCCAGGCATCCGCTTTATCGCCGCCCGCAGTGGTATTCATCACCTGCTCGTTGGTACGGTCAGAAGAGGTATAGGCTGCACCTGCGGTAATCCCCATGCCGAAGTCATAGGTGGTAGAAATACCGAAGCCGTCACCGTTCTCGTGACGCGTGTCGCGACCGTTGTTGGTGCCTTCCTGATTGTTGCTGGCATCTTCATTTTTGCCCTGATACTGCAGCGCAAAGTTCAGACCCTGCACCAGACCATAGAAGTCGGTGTTACGGTAGGTGGCCACGCCGTTGGCACGGCCGGTCATGAAGTTATCGGCTTTGGTGTAGGAGTCCCCGCCGAACTCAGGCAGCATATCGGTCCAGCCTTCCACGTCGTACAGAACACCGTAGTTACGACCATAATCAAACGAGCCATAATCACCCACTTTGATACCGGCGAAGGCCAGACGCGTCCAGGACTGGTTATCAGACCCTTCGGTGTTATTAGCCTGAATGTTGTACTCCCACTGCGCGTAGCCGGTCATCATGTCGTTGATCTGGGTTTCGCCTTTGAAGCCCAGACGCATGTAGGTTTGATCCCCGTCAGCGCCTTTATCGTCGGAGAAATAGTGCAGACCATCTACTTTTCCGTACAGATCTAATTTGTTACCGTCTTTATTATAAATCTCTGCTGCATGAGTTGCGCCAGCCATTAACAGAGCCGGAATCATCAGGGCCAGTACTTTTCTTTGCATTATGATATTCCTTTGCGGTTGTTTTTATTTAATTACCTGTTGAACTTCCTGAATGAGAAAGTTGTCTCATGCTAAATCACTCCTGAGTAAGAGTAATAAATTATAATTGTTACGAACTAAGTAAAATCTAAACCGAATAAATCAACGGTAATAGTCATTGGTTTGATGAATGTCTTAATGCAAAGTATATAAAATTAAAATTATTAATCAGGCGTTAAGTAAGCTATTCTTGGCGGCGTTATATGCCTTTAAGATTATTTATCCATAATTCGCGTAAATATTATTTAGGAAATTAAATAGATATTTAATGATTATCTGGATTCGCCCGGTGTATTCACACCGGGTTTTTTTATGGCAAAAAAAAGCCCGGACACGCCGGGCTGAGAAACTAGTCGCTGGTCGATTTTTCGGCTTTACCCGCCAGCTGCGCCAGGAAATCATACCGTTTTTGCAGATCGGCCGCGGCGTCTTTCCATAGCTGTTCGGCCACTTCCGGTTGCTGCGCGTTAAGGCGACGGAAGCGTTGTTCCTGCATCAACGTCTCGGCCAGGGCATCTGACGGCGGACGTGAATCCAGCGCCAGTGGTAACTTACCTTCGTCCGCACGGCGCGGGTCGAACCGGTACAGCGGCCAGAAGCCGGTCGCGGTCAGCTGTCGCATTTGATCGTGGCTGAGTGCCAGGTCGTAACCATGCTCTTCACACGGGCTGTAGGCAATGATCAGCGACGGGCCTGGATACGCTTCCGCTTCCTGGATAGCCTTCACCGTCTGGTTAAGCTGGGCACCCAGCGAGATTTGTGCGACGTAAACGTGACCGTACATCATCATGCTCACGCCGAGATCTTTACGTGCCTTGCGTTTGCCGTGTTCACCGAATTTCGTCACAGCGCCAAGCGGCGTCGCTTTCGACGCCTGGCCACCGGTGTTGGAATAACACTGCGTATCCAGAACCAGGATATTGACGTTTTCGGTCAGGCTCAACACGTGATCCAGTCCACCGAAGCCGATATCGTAAGCCCAGCCGTCACCGCCAATCAGCCAGATTGATTTTTCAACCAGCGCGTCCGCGTCGGTCAGCAGCTGTTCAGCGCCCGCCACGCCCTGAAGCGCCTGACGTAGCTCAGCAACCTGCTCACGACGTACCTCTGGCGTCGCGTCCGCGTGAAGCGCGTCATTTAGCCCGGCGGGGATCTGCCCGGCAAACTGTTCCAGCAGGCGCATCACGCGTGCGCGGTGCTGGTCAACGGTCAGGCGGAAGCCCAGGCCAAATTCGGCGTTGTCCTCGAACAGCGAGTTTGCCCACGCAGGACCGCGACCGTTGGCGTCAGTGGTGTACGGCGTGGAGGGCAGGTTACCGCCATAGATAGATGAGCAGCCGGTAGCGTTGGCAATCAGCATCCTGTCACCGTATAGCTGGGTAAGCAGCTTGATATACGGCGTTTCACCGCAGCCTGAGCAGGCGCCGGAGTATTCAAACAGCGGCGTGATCAGCTGTGAAGTGCGAATATCAATGCGTTCCAGTTTGCTGCGATCGATTTCCGGCAGATTCAGGAAGAAGTCATAATTGACCTTCTCCTCTTCAACATGCTCCAGACGCGACATCATATTGATGGCTTTGATCTCCGGGTTCTGCCTGTCTTTCGCCGGACAGACCTCGACGCACAGGTTACAGCCGGTGCAATCTTCCGGCGCGACCTGCAGAACGTATTTCTGTCCGCGCATATCGCGCGATTTCACATCCAGCGAATGCAGGCTGGCCGGCGCGGCCTCCATCTCTTCCGGTGACACCACTTTGGCGCGAATGGCAGAGTGCGGGCAGGCTGCCACGCAGTGGTTGCACTGGGTACACAGCTCTTCCTTCCAGATGGGGATCGCTTCGGCGATGTTTCGTTTTTCCCAGCGGGTGGTGCCCATCGGCCAGGTGCCATCTGGCGGCAGCGCAGAGACGGGCAGGGCATCACCCAGCCCGGCCAGCATCGCCGCCGTCACGGTCTTCACGAAATCAGGCGCCGCATCGGACACGACTGGAGGGCGGTTCGGGCTTGCGGCATTGACCGGCTGCAGAGGCACCTCGAACAGCGACTCGCGCGCCAGCGCCAGCGCCTGCCAGTTACGTTCGACCAGCTCCTGGCCCTTGCTGCTATAACTTTTGGCAATCGCGCCCTGCAGTTCCGCCAGCGCGCTGTCGCCCGGCAGGATATTCGTCAGATGGAAGAAGGCCATCTGCATAACGGTATTGATACGCGCGGCAAGGCCACATTCGCGGGCAATTTTCGCCGCGTTCACCACAAAGAAACGGGCTTTTTTCTGGTTCAGCACCGCCTGCACTTCCTGCGGCAGGCGCGACCAGACCTCATCTGCGCTGTATGGCGTATTCAGGAGGAAAATACCGCCAGGCTTCAGGCGCTCGGCCATCTGGTATTTATCGATAAACTGCAGCTGGTGACAGCCAACAAAATCAGCCTGAGAAATAAGATACGCAGAGCGGATGGGCTGTTCGCTCACCCGCAGATGGGAAACAGTCAGACCGCCGGCTTTCTTGGAGTCATAGACGAAGTACCCCTGGGCGTACCACGGCGTGGAGTTCCCGATGATTTTGATGTTGTTTTTGGTCGCAGAGACGCTGCCGTCACTGCCCAGACCATAGAACAGCGCCTCGAGTTTGGCGGTTGAGGGCAGGGTGTTTTCCGGCAACGACAGGGACAGATTGGTCACATCATCATAAATGCCGACGGTAAAGCGCGGCTTGGGCTTCGCTTCGCTGAGCTCGTTGAATACCGCCAGCACGCAGTCCGGTCCGAACTCTTTGGAGGACAAACCATACCGCCCTCCGATCACGCGCGGCAGTGTTTCACGTTCGCCATGATTAAAGGCTTCGGCCAGGGCCGTCATCACATCCAGATACAGCGGCTCCGCCTGGGCGCCCGGCTCTTTGGTGCGATCGAGCACCGCAACGGTACGCGCGCTCTCCGGCAGTGCCGAAATCAGATGTTTCGCCGAGAACGGCCGATAGAGACGCACTTTAAGCACGCCAACCTTTTCGCCGCGCGTCAGCAGCTCGTCAACAACTTCCTCGCAGGTGCCAATGGCAGAGCCCATCAACACAATGACCCGTTCCGCCTGCGGATGGCCATAATACTCAAAGGGTTTGTATTCCCGACCGGTCGCGGCGGCAAAGTCATTCATCGCCTGTTCAACATGGTCGTAAACCGCGTTGTACCACGGGTTCGTGGCCTCACGGGACTGGAAATAGGTATCCGGGTTCGCCGACGTGCCGCGAATCACCGGGTGTTCCGGATTCAGGGCGCGGGCGCGATGCGCGTCGATATCCGCCTGCGGGAGGAGATTCAGGATTGTCTCGTCAGCCAGCGGGACGATTTTGTTAATTTCGTGAGAGGTGCGGAAACCGTCAAAGAAATGAATAAACGGCACCCGGCTTTTGAGCGTGGCGATATGCGAAATTAAGGCAAAGTCCTGGGCTTCCTGAACGCTGCTGGCGCACAGCATCGCGCAGCCGGTCTGGCGCACGGCCATCACGTCTGAATGATCGCCAAAGATAGAGAGCGCGTGGGTGGCGACGGTCCGCGCCGCGACGTGCAGAACGAAGGGGGTCAGTTGCCCGGCGAGTTTGTACAGCGTCGGGATCATTAACAACAATCCCTGAGAAGAGGTGAAAGACGTGGAAAGCGCGCCGGTCTGAAGCGCGCCGTGCACCGTGGCAATCGCACCGGCTTCAGACTGCATCTCAACCACTCTCGGGACATCGCCCCAGACGTTTTTTAACCCGTTACCCGCCCAGGCGTCTGCCTGCTCAGCCATGGTAGAACTTGGCGTAATCGGGTAGATGGCGATAACTTCACTGGTGCGAAACGCGACTGAGGCAACTGCACCATTACCGTCAATAGTTTGCATAGGACAACACCCTTACATTGCGCAAAAAATAGGGGTCTGTATTACGACGACAAACCCTGAATATTATCTGTGTATTCTAGCAAACGGGGGATTTTACGATTTTCGCTTTTGTGTCCTCGGTATTCTCGCCATCAATGAGTAGATCAAACTTTTGGCGAAAAAATTGCGAGAAATTGTTTCTGGAGCGCATAAATACGCGCTTCCGCTCTCGACGACACGGGATGGGATGCCTATTATGCATAGGTTTCGCATTATTCATGGGGGAGAGAGCATGCGCTCAGCATTTTGGGTAGGGTGTGCCGCATTATTGTTGTCGGCATGTAGCAGTGAACCCGTTCAGCAGGCAACGGCAGCCCACGTGGCGCCGGGAATGAAGGCGGCGATGTCCAGCTCGGGTCAGGCTAACTGCGCGATGATTGGCGGCTCGCTGTCGGTTGCCCGCCAGCTTGATGGTTCTGCGATTGGGATGTGCGCCTTGCCAAACGGCAAACGCTGTAGTGAACAGTCGCTTGCCGTTGGAAGCTGCGGTAACTACTGATTATTCTACACGCTTAAACATCAGCGTTTTATCGGCTGTCGCCAGCGTTAACTGGTCTTCCGTCAGGTCGACCTGCGCCCCTTTGCGCAGCATGTCGCCGATGGCCTGATCCAGCTCATTCAGCTGCGGTTCAGTACAGAGCTTGCGCGTCATGGCCAGCGTTTTCACTTTAAGCTCGCCTTCGGACAATTTCCCCTGTCCGTTGAAGCGGTTACACATCTGGCCAGAAACGCTGATGTTATTCACCAGGCTGATATCAGGCAGGGCACTAAAACTGATCTCAGGTTGCGTTGTCGCGGTCTTAACCGCCTTACCGTTCACGTTTTCCAGCACAAAGCGGTGGTTCTGAAGTTGCTCCGGCTGAACGGAGGCTTTACCCGGATTAACGCACCCGGTAAGGACAAGACTGATAACACTTAACGCAATGAGCTTTTTCATTTTTCTTCTCAAACTATAAATATTGTGAATCTTTTTCCAGTGTAACGATACTCTGCCGTGCGTTAATGGGGTTTATCTGAAAGTGCGGGGGGAAGGAGACGGGCAACGCTGCGGTTGCCCGGGATGAAGTTAATGCGATTTAAACCCTGCTGCCGTCATCAGCATACGGAAGAGCATACTGACCGCAGCCAGCGCCAGTACGCTGCCGCCCCAGATAATGGCCAGCCACAGCAATCTTTTCCAGACCGGTTGTTGCATCAGTGATAACCCTCCCCATGCTGAACTTTGCCGCGGAAAACGTAGTAACTCCAGAAGGTGTAGACCAGAATTACGGGAATGATCAACAGCGCGCCGACCAGCATAAAGCCCTGGCTTTGCGTCGGTGCGGCGGCCTGCCACAGGGTGATCGACGGTGGAATAATATGCGGCCAGATGCTGATCCCCAGCCCGCTAAAGCCGAGGAAGATTAGCCCCAGCGTCAGAATAAACGGACGGCTATGGCTGTCGGGATTATTCAGGCAGCGCCACTGGTACAGACTCAACATCAAGACCAGCGCCGGGACGGGCAGCAGATAAAACAGGTTCGGCAGCGTAAACCAGCGCGCGGCGATGGCCGGTTGCGCCAGCGGCGTCCAGAGGCTAATGGCGGCAATAAACGCCAGCAGCACGATTAATAGTGTTTTCGATACTTCACGCATCCGCTGTTGCAACGCGTTTTCGCTTTTCATCACCAGCCAGGTCGAGCCTAACAGCGCGTAGGCCACCATTAGGCCCGCGCCGCAAAACAGGTTAAACGCGGTAAACCAGTCAAAGGGGCCGCCGGTATAGGCCCGGCCGGTGACGGTAAAGCCGTTAATGACGGCGCCCACCGTCACGCCTTGGGTAAACGTCGCCAGAATGGAACCACCTATAAACGCCTTATCCCAGAACGGACGGTGCGCAGGCGTGGCTTTAAAGCGAAACTCAAATGCCACCCCGCGGAAAATAAGTCCGATCAGCATTAACGTTAGCGGAATGGTCAGGGCATCAACGATGACCGCATAGGCCAGCGGGAATGCGCCGAACAGGGCGGCACCGCCCAGCACCAGCCAGGTTTCATTCCCGTCCCAGACCGGCGCGACGCTGTTGACCATCACGTCGCGATCGTCGGCGTTTTGCGTGGCCGGGAACAGAATGCCGATCCCCAGATCAAAACCGTCCATCACGATATACATCAGCGTGGCAAAGACGATGATCACAAACCAGATAATGGAAAGATCGATACCCATTATGGCTGCTCCTTATGTTCAGTTGTGACGGCAGAAAGCGGGCGCGCCGGACGTCCATCGGACTCGGTGGCGAAAGACTCATGCGGCTGCGGGCCTTTTCGGATGAGGCGCACCATATAGCTGTAACCCACGCCGAATACCGATGTGTAAACGATGAAGAAGGCCAGCAGGCTCACGCTCATATGCAAATCACCATGGGCAGAAACCGCATCCTTCGTTCGCTGAAGCCCATAGACCACCCACGGCTGGCGGCCCACTTCCGTTGTGATCCACCCGGCCAGAATGGCAATCAGCCCGGATGGCCCCATCAGCAGCGCAAACCACAGGAAAGGGCGCGATGAATAAACGCGCTTTTTATAGCGCAGCCAGAGTGCCGTTACCCCAAGCAGCAACATCAGCATGCCCAGGCCCGCCATAATGCGGAACGACCAGAAGACGATGGTGGAATTCGGGCGGTCTTCCTTTGGAAACTCTTTCAGCGCCGGAACCTGTTTATCCAGACTGTGCGTCAGAATAAGGCTGCCGAGCGCGGGGATCTCCAGTCCAAAGCGGGTGCGCTCCTGCTCCATATCCGGCCAGCCAAACAGCAGCAGCGGGGTCGGCTCACCCGGCGGGTTTTCCCAGTGGCCCTCAATGGCGGCGATCTTGGCGGGTTGGTGCTTTAAGGTGTTCAACCCGTGCATATCGCCAACCAGGGCCTGGATGGGGGCGACAATCAGCGTCATCCACAGCGCCATCGAAAACATTGCCCGGATGGCGGGGGTATTATTGCCGCGCAGCAGATGCCATGCCGCGGATGCGCCAACAAACAGGGCGCTGCTCAGGAACGCGGCTATCGACATGTGCAGCAGGCGGTAAGGGAAGGAGGGGTTAAACACCACCGCGAACCAGTCTACCGGCACCACCTGACCGTTGACGATCTCATAGCCCTGCGGGGTCTGCATCCAACTGTTTGAAGAGAGGATCCAGAATGTAGAGATGATGGTCCCCAGCGCGACCATGCAGGTAGCGAAGAAGTGCAGCCCAGGCCCGACTTTGTTCCAGCCGAACAGCATTACGCCGAGGAATCCGGCTTCGAGGAAGAAGGCGGTAAGCACTTCGTAGGTCAGAAGCGGGCCGGTAATACTGCCCGCAAACTGTGAAAAGCCGCTCCAGTTGGTGCCAAACTGGTAGGCCATCACCAGCCCGGAGACCACGCCCATGCCAAAGTTGACGGCAAAAATCTTCGACCAGAAATGGTACAGCGAGCGCCAGATCGGATTTTTTGTTTTCAGCCACAGCCCTTCGAGCACGGCAAGGTAGCTTGCGAGACCAATGGTGATGGCCGGGAAAATAATGTGAAAGGATACGGTAAAGGCAAACTGTATCCGCGCAAGGTGAAAAGCATCCAAACCAAACATGCAAAACTCCGCGATGTAATTATGTCGATGCCATTCTAAGCCGCGCCAGCTCTGGGTTGCAGAAACAGACCCGGCATATTTACCTATAACAGTTTGCCAGTGTATTGTTTATAGATGTGCTTAAAGTCCGCTTTCCGCTAATGACTTTGCTCGAGTAATTGCTCCAGCATTAAATATGGGGTGCTCGTAGTGATCGGTTACGTCACTCACGCGGTAAATTTTCCACTTTCCGTCTTCACGACGCATATAGACTTCAAGATTAAGAAACCCGCCGTTCTCAATACCAATCCTGACAGGAAGAACTTCGCCATTGATGAACTGATGCGCCACACCAACCTCAAGCCCCTTCACCCAGGAGGGATCATAATCCTGAATATAAGCGAAATAATCTGACCCCAGGATTTCCTGCTCAGGAATAGACTCTATCTCGTTAAGTCGGGATAGTGTATCTGCCGCAACGTACTCTCTAAGCTGAGGGTATTCACCATCACTTTCCGCAAAAAACGTCAGATATGTGGAATAAAATTCTTCCGCCCGTTCGGCAGCATTCTGCTGAGGTACGCACGTACAAGCTGATAATAATAACGGCAAAGTAATTATAATCCCCCTCATCATCGACTCATCCTGTAAATCTTATAGGTTGGTTGTGCGCGGCGGTAACCCGGCCCGGGGTACATACTGAGCTGGGTAAAATCTGAGATCCACCGGGTGCCGTCGAACATTGTCATATGGCCGCTTGAATTTCCCCCTGGATAGGGCTGAATTACAGCGACATCTCCGCTAAGCAACGTCGAACCGGGAGGAACCTCCCTAAAACCTGCACGCAATAGTTTTGGTCCATAATCCTTCGCATCATGTGTGCGTTCAAGCGTAATGCCGCCAGCGATTATGGCACGACGTGTAAACTTCGCGCATTCGTTATGAGAGTGTCCAAGCGCATGCGAGCGGAGGTAAGAAACAGCCGCGTCTTTATTCCAACTCATTGATAATTCCTTTCTGTAAGGTAAGGGCGCAATTCCTGCTTGAGAAAGACAAGTAGCAGAGTGTTCATTAGCCTGTTGTTAATACTCTGTGGTTGGTGAGATGAGTAGGCAAAAAATGTTATATATTATATTTATATTTCATGGGGTTATGTATTTATGGTCAAGAGTTGTAAACATCAATTTTTAAAAAACTGGACGAGCATGAGGGAATAAAAACATTCTTTTTATGAATTTTCCGCATTAAACCGCTTGCTTTGTCGTCAGCGCCGTGCGTTAATGGTCTTCTGGTTTTGAGTCCAAATAAATATCTGACGTAGTTTTTAAAGCAGTTCTCATCACGTTGTGCCTCTCCGCAGCCTCTCTTGGGTCTTTATCTACATTCCGATTCGTTTTGTTTAAAACCATTATGCCCAATCGGCCCATTAGTAATTTACGTTTTAACGTTTCAGGAGAATCCTATGACTTCTTATATCCATTTTCGCTGCCCATGCTGCCATGGTTCGCAGTACCGTACCTCAGCCTTTGATGTATCTGAGAAAAACCCGTTTGGCGCGAAATGCATTTTTTGCAAATCGCCGATGATCACGCTCGACCACCTGGCCGCCGCGCATTCCGCTCAGAGCCATGTGACCGAATACCGTAAGTAACTCATCTTCCAGACTATAACAGTTAGCTAAATCTTCTCTTTTTCTCCAGCTGATATACACTATCGGGCGTAAGGAGAATCTGATGAAAAAATACCAGCGTCTGGCGCAACAAATTATCTCGCAGATTGAGCTTGGCGTATGGCTGCCGGGCGATAAGCTGCCTTCCCTGCGAGAGCAGGTGGCAAGCAGCGGCATGAGTTTTATGACCGTTGGCCACGCGTATCAGATGCTGGAAAGCCAGGGGCGCATCGTCGCCAGACCGCAGTCGGGCTATTACGTTGCCTCGCGCCCGACCGCACAACAGCCTGCGCCACCCGCTCAGGTGATGCGTGACGAAGCGGTGGATATCAATACCTATATCTTCGACGTCTTACAGGCCAGCCGCGACCCCTCCGTAGTTCCCTTTGCTTCCGCGTTTCCCGATCCCCGGCTTTTCCCGCTTCAGCAGCTCAACCGCTCGCTGGCTAACGTCAGTAAAACCGCGACGGCGATGAGCGTGATTGAGAACCTGCCGCCGGGTAACGTCGATCTTCGCCACGCCATTGCCCGTCGTTACGCGCAGCAGGGGATGAACATCTCCCCGGAAGAGATCGTGATCACCGCAGGCGCGCTCGAGGCGCTGAATCTTAGCCTGCAGGCGGTGACCGAGCCGGGTGACTGGGTGATTGTCGAAAACCCCTGTTTCTACGGCGCGCTGCAGGCGCTGGAACGCCTGAAGCTTAAAGCGTTGTCGATTGCGACAGACGTCCGCGAGGGGATCGATCTCAACGCCCTTGAACAGGCGCTGAATGAGTACCCGGTTAAAGCCTGCTGGATCATGACCAACAGCCAAAACCCGCTCGGCTTCACGCTGAGCGCGGAGAAAAAAGCGCAGCTTGTCGCGCTGTTAACGCAGCACAACGTCCCGCTGATTGAAGATGACGTCTACAGCGAGCTCTATTTTGGCCGCGAAAAGCCGCTCCCGGCGAAAGCGTGGGATCGTCAGGACATGACGCTTCACTGCTCGTCCTTTTCAAAATGTCTGGTGGCCGGTTTTCGCATCGGCTGGGTGGCGGCAGGAAAACACGCGCGTCGCATTCAGCAGCTGCAGCTGATGAGCACGCTCTCAACCAGTTCTCCCATGCAGCTGGCGCTGGTGGATTACCTGGCGACCAAACGCTACGACGCCCACCTGCGCCGCCTGCGGCGTACGCTAGCCGAGCGGAAGCAGCAGGCCTGGCAGTCACTTCTGCGCCATATGCCTGCCGGTGTCAAAATTCACCATAACGACAGCGGCTACTTTTTATGGCTGGAACTGCCGGCACCGCTGGATGCGGGGCTGCTGAGCGAAAAGGCCTTAACGCACCACATCAGCATTGCCCCGGGAAAGATGTTTTCCACCTCTGACGCGTGGACGCCGTTCTTTCGATTTAATACTTCCTGGGCCTGGGGAGAGCGGGAAGAGCAGGCGGTCATTCAGTTAGGAAAATTAATTAGCACGATGCTGGAATAATCCTTTCTCCGTTATTTAAATAATCAATTCTTATCCTGATGACGGCACTGCGAATATTTCGCGGTGACCTGTCATAGGAAATCTGCATACCGTCTCTCGCGCCTAACTCCTTGTCTATAATCCAGTTAACGGGGAATGCGCCCTCGGTCACACCTTGATGAAATTTCCTGAAGCAGTACGGTGCGGCGCATTTGCGCGGTCTACGTTTAATAAGGGAGATATTTTTACGGCACGGCTGCCGCTAAATTTCATTGCGACAGGAGTAACTCTTATGAGCAAAAATTTTGCCCGCAGCAGCCTGTGTGCGCTCGGCATGACTATCATGACAGCGCAAGCCGCAGAACCCCCCAAGGCCATTGGCGACGGGGAAGGTCGACTGGATATTATCGCCTGGCCGGGATACATCGAGCGGGGACAGACGGATAAAAACTACGACTGGGTCACCCAGTTTGAAAAAGAGACCGGGTGTGCGGTCAACGTCAAAACGGCAGCCACGTCGGATGAAATGGTCAGCCTGATGGCGAAAGGGGGATACGATCTGGTGACCGCCTCAGGTGATGCCTCACTGCGGCTGATCATGGGCAAACGCGTCCAGCCGATTAACCCGGATCTTATCCCCAACTGGAAAACCCTCGACGAACGGATTGTGAAAGGGGAATGGTTTAACGTCGGGGGCAAGGTCTACGGCACACCATACCAGTGGGGGCCAAACCTGCTGATGTACAACACCAAAACCTTCCCGACGCCGCCGGACAGCTGGAGCGTGGTCTTTACTAAACAGGATCTGCCGGACGGTAAAACCAATCAGGGACGCGTGCAGGCGTATGACGGCCCGATTTACATCGCCGATGCCGCGCTGTTCGTCAAAGCCACGCAGCCGCAGCTGGGTATCAAAGACCCGTACCAGCTCACCGAAGCACAGTATGCCGCCGTGCTTAAGGTGCTTCGCGACCAGCATGCCCTGATTCACCGCTACTGGCACGACACCACCGTCCAGATGAGCGACTTCAAAAACGAAGGTGTCGTGGCCTCCAGCGCCTGGCCGTATCAGGCGAATGCGCTGAAGGCCGAGAACCAGCCCATTGCCACCGTCTTCCCGAAAGAGGGGGTGACAGGCTGGGCGGACACCACCATGCTGCACGCACAAGCTAAACACCCAATGTGCGCCTACAAATGGATGAACTGGTCGCTGACGCCGAAAGTGCAGGGCGATCTGGCTGCATGGTTTGGTTCCCTGCCTGTGGTTCCGGAAGGGTGTAAAGCCAGCACGCTGCTGGGCGATAAAGGCTGCGAAACAAACGGTTATAACGAGTTCGACAAAATCATGTTCTGGAAAACCCCCATCGCAGAAGGCGGCAAATTTGTCCCTTACAGCCGCTGGACGCAGGATTACATCGCCATCATGGGCGGTCGTTAATTGCCCGGGAGCAGAACATGACGTACGCAGTTGAGTTTAACAATGTTTCCCGCCTGTACGGCGACGTCCGGGCGGTGGATGGAGTCACCATTGCGATTCGTGACGGAGAGTTTTTCTCCATGCTGGGGCCTTCGGGCTCCGGCAAAACCACCTGCCTGCGTCTGATCGCCGGTTTTGAACAGCTGTCAGGCGGCACGATCTCTATCTTCGGCAAAGAGGCGAGCGAACTGCCCCCCTGGGAGCGGGATGTGAACACCGTGTTTCAGGACTACGCGCTGTTCCCGCATATGTCGATCCTCGACAACGTTGCCTACGGGCTGATGGTCAAAGGCGTCGACAAGAAAAAACGCCATGCCCAGGCCCGTGATGCCCTGGAAAAAGTGGGCCTGAGCTTTGCCATCGCCCGCAAACCTTCGCAACTTTCCGGCGGCCAGCGTCAGCGTGTCGCCATCGCCCGTGCGCTGGTGAATGAACCGCGCGTCCTGCTGCTGGACGAGCCTTTAGGGGCGCTCGATCTCAAGCTGCGGGAACAGATGCAGTTCGAGCTGAAGAAGCTTCAACAAGAACTCGGCATCACCTTTATTTTTGTCACCCACGATCAGGGCGAGGCCCTTTCCATGTCGGACCGGGTGGCGGTGTTCAATAACGGGCGAATCGAGCAGGTGGATACCCCGCGCGATCTTTACATGCGTCCGCGCACGCCGTTTGTCGCCAGCTTTGTTGGCACCTCTAACGTTTTTGATGCGGGCCTTGCGCAGACACTTTGCGGGATGGAGGGCACCTTTTCCCTGCGCCCTGAACATATTCGCCTTAATGAACAGGGTGACGTTCAGGTTCAGGGGGTTGTGCAGGCCGTTCAGTATCAGGGGGCGGCCACGCGTCTGGAGCTGAAACTCGCCGATGGCGCCAAACTGCTGGTGAGTCAGGCTAACTTCAGTGACGTCTCGCCGCTGAGCGGCATTGTGCCAGGGCAGGCGGTCATGGCGTCATGGTCACGCGACGCGATGATCCGCCTGCATGAGGAGAGGTGAAATGGATATGAGTGTCGCGCATCCTCCCGCCCCGCGCGGCCGCTTAAGTCGCATGACCGCACTGTTCTGGCGTAAACCGTCGCTCGGCCTGTTCCTGCTTCTGCTTGCGCCGCTGATGTGGTTTGGCATCGTCTATTTAGGATCGTTGCTGACGCTGCTGTGGCAGGGGTTTTACACCTTTGACGATTTCACCATGGCGGTCACGCCGGATCTGACGCTGGCGAATATTCAGGCGCTCTTCAACCCGGCAAACTACGACATCATCCTGCGCACGTTAACGATGGCGATTGCGGTGACCATTGCCAGCGCCATCCTCGCATTCCCGATGGCCTGGTACATGGCGCGATACACCAGCGGCAAGTGGAAGGCTTTCTTCTATATCGCCGTGATGCTGCCGATGTGGGCGAGCTATATCGTCAAAGCCTATGCCTGGACGCTGCTGCTGGCGAAGGACGGCGTGGCGCAGTGGTTTCTCAGCCATCTCGGACTGGAGCCGATTCTGACCTCGATCCTGACGCTCCCGGCAGTGGGCGGTAACACCTTGTCCACCTCCGGGCTGGGACGGTTTCTGGTCTTCGTCTACATCTGGCTGCCGTTTATGATCCTGCCCGTCCAGGCGGCGCTGGAGCGCCTGCCGGCCTCGCTACTGCAGGCCTCAGCCGACCTCGGCGCACGTCCCCGTCAGACGTTCCGCTATGTCGTTCTGCCGCTGGCCATTCCGGGCATTGCGGCGGGATCTATTTTCACGTTTTCCCTGACGTTGGGGGACTTCATCGTTCCTCAGCTGGTCGGCCCGCCGGGCTATTTCATCGGTAACATGGTCTACTCCCAGCAGGGCGCTATCGGCAATATGCCGATGGCCGCCGCGTTTACGCTGGTTCCCATCGTGCTGATTTCTCTTTATCTGGCGTTCGTGAAACGTCTGGGAGCATTCGATGCACTCTGAACGCGCACCGCTGTTTCTGAAAGTGGCAGCGTGGGGAGGCGTCATCTTCCTGCACTTCCCGCTGCTGATTATCGCGACCTATGCCTTCAACACCGAAGACGCCGCCTTCAGCTTTCCGCCACAGGGGCTGACGCTGAAGTGGTTTAGCGTGGCGGCGGGGCGCGGCGACATTATCGAATCCGTGACGTTGTCACTTCAAATTGCCGCGCTTTCCACCGCCATTGCCCTTGTGCTTGGCACGCTTGCTGCAGCAGCGCTGTGGCGAAGCGAGTTTTTTGGCAAGAATGCGATCTCTCTGCTGCTGCTGTTACCGATTGCGTTACCGGGGATCATCACCGGCCTGGCGCTGCTGACGGCTTTCAAAACGATCAATCTTGAGCCGGGGTTTTTCACCATCGTCGTCGGACACGCCACCTTCTGCGTGGTGGTGGTGTTTAACAACGTGATTGCCCGGTTCAGACGCACCTCCTGGAGCCTGGTGGAAGCGTCGATGGATCTCGGGGCTGACGGGTGGCAAACCTTTCGCTACGTGGTGCTGCCCAATCTGGGTTCCGCGCTGCTGGCCGGGGGAATGCTGGCGTTTGCCCTGTCGTTTGACGAGATAATCGTCACAACATTTACGGCGGGACACGAGCGCACGTTACCGCTGTGGTTGCTCAACCAGCTCGGGCGTCCGCGCGACGTGCCCGTCACCAACGTTGTTGCTCTGCTGGTGATGCTGGTGACAACTATCCCCATTCTGGGAGCCTGGTGGCTAACCCGCGACGGCGAAAACATTGCCGGTAGCGGGAAATAACAGTGAATTCAACAGGAAAATGCTATGCAAAAACATCTGCTGATAAACGGTGAGCTGGTTGCCGGAGAAGGTGAAAAACAGCCAGTTTATAACCCGGCCACCGGAGAGGTATTGCTGGAAATTGCTGAGGCGTCAGCGGCCCAGGTCGACGCGGCGGTGCTGGCTGCTGATCGTGCTTTTGCGGCGTGGGGACAAACGACACCGAAAACCCGCGCCGAGTGCCTGCTGAGGCTGGCGGATGCGATTGAAGCGCACGGCGAGGCGTTAGCCCGGCTCGAGTCCCTTAACTGCGGTAAGCCGCTACACTGCGCGCTGGGGGATGAAATTCCGGCGGTGGTCGATGTTTTCCGTTTCTTTGCCGGGGCCGCCCGCTGCCTGAACGGCCTCGCCGCTGGCGAGTACCTTGACGGCCACACGTCAATGATTCGCCGCGATCCGGTAGGCGTGGTGGCCTCTATCGCGCCGTGGAACTACCCGCTGATGATGGCAGCCTGGAAGCTGGCCCCCGCGCTGGCAGCAGGGAACTGCGTGGTGATTAAGCCCTCAGAGATCACGCCCCTGACCGCGCTGAAGCTGGCAGAGCTGGCAAAAGATATCTTCCCGGCGGGCGTTCTGAACGTGCTGTTTGGTCGTGGGAAAACGGTCGGCGACCCGCTCACCGGGCACGAGAAGGTCCGTATGGTCTCGCTGACCGGTTCGATTGCGACCGGGGAACATATCATCGGCCATACGGCGTCCTCGATTAAACGCACCCATATGGAGCTGGGTGGCAAAGCGCCGGTGATCGTGTTTGATGATGCCGACCTGGATGCGGTGGTTGAAGGCGTGCGAACGTTTGGCTTCTACAATGCCGGGCAGGACTGTACGGCGGCCTGCCGCATTTATGCCCAGAAGGGAATTTATGCCCAACTGGTGGAAAAGCTGGGTGCCGCGGTTGCCAGTCTTAAAATGGGTGCTCCGGAAGACACCTCGACCGAACTGGGACCGCTCAGCTCGGCCGCCCATCTTTCACGCGTCTGCCAGGCCGTCGATGAGGCGAAAGCGCTCGGTCATATCCAGGTTGTCACCGGCGGGAGCAAAAAAGAGGGGGCGGGCTACTACTTCCAGCCAACGCTTCTGGCGGGAGCAAAACAGGACGACGCCATCGTTCAGCGCGAGGTGTTTGGCCCGGTGGTGAGCGTCACCGAATTTGATGACGAGGCGCAGGTGCTGGCCTGGGCGAACGATTCGCAATACGGCCTGGCGTCATCGGTCTGGACCAAAGACGTGGGGCGCGCCCATCGCCTGAGCGCACGCCTGCAGTACGGCTGCACCTGGGTGAATACCCATTTTATGCTGGTGAGCGAAATGCCACACGGCGGCATGAAATTATCGGGCTACGGGAAAGATATGTCGGTCTACGGGCTTGAGGATTATACGGTCGTCAGGCATGTGATGATCAAACACTGATCCGCTCAGCCTGGCCGCTTGCGCGGCCAGGCGTTCTCCTTGCCCGCCACACGTGTTACGTAAGATACTCAATTGTTATTAGCCGTAATTTTTAAGTGGTTATTCTGTAACGAAAAAACTTGATCTGTGTCAACATATGACGCATATTGCGTGCGGTTATTTTTTCGGCTCTGGTATACAGAATGACGTTGTATCAAAAGATGTTGGTTTTTTACGCAATCATGGCTTCCATCTGCGCATTAATCACCTGGTTCCTCTCTAAAGACCGCAAACGTATCCGCCTGCTCAGCGCTTTCCTGGTGGGGTCAACCTGGCCAATGAGCTTTCCCGTTGCGCTGCTGGTCTCGCTTTTCTGAAGCACGCTTCCAGTTTTAAAAGATGAACATAGCATTCCTGACTTGATGACTGTATAAATACACAGTGCATCATAAAAGGAGTGCTTATGAACAGTTTTTACTCGCAGCAGGCTGGTTGCACCGTGCGCTGGCACGACTTGCCCGGTACCGGCGATCCCGTGGTGTTCATTCACGGGCTAGGCTGCGCCTCTTCCTATGAATATCCCCGCGTCGTTTGTGACCCGCTTTTTGGCGCGCGCAGAGCGATTCTCATCGACTTGCCCGGCAGCGGCTACAGCGATAAGCCTGAGCACTACAGCTATAAAACCACTGACCAGGCGCACGTTGTCGCGGAACTGATTGACCATCTTGAGCTGGATTCCTTCTGGTTATATGGCCACAGCATGGGCGGCAGTATTGCTATCGAAACGGCGGGGCTGCTGGCAACGCGCGTGAAGGGACTGATGGTGTCAGAGCCCAATTTTCACGCGGGTGGGGGCATGTTCAGCCGGTCTATAGCGGCGCAATCAGAGCAACAATTTCTGAAGCACGGATATGACGCCATGCTTAGCGCAGAAAAAACAGCGTGGGCGGGATGCCTGCAGAGCAATGCCGCTTATGCCGTCTGGCGCGGTGCATCTGGCCTGGTCGCGGGCGTTGAACCGGAATGGGAAGCGCAGTTCCTGTCACTCTCTTGCCCGGTAACGTTGATTTTTGGCGAGCTCTCTCTGCCGGATGACGATGTGGAAAATCTCCAGCAGAAGGGCGTTGAGGTGAAAATTATTCCTGCGGCGGGTCACTCAATGTCCTGGGAAAACCCCTCTGCGCTGGCGCGGGCCTTAGCCGAATGTATGACGGAGTGATTATTGTGCAATGTATCATCGTTGCGAAATGTAGGCCGGGTAAGCGCAGCGCCACCCGGCAAGAAGGGCGGCTACTTTATTAAAGCACGTAGTGCCTGACGTGCGTCAGGCTGAACATCATGCGGGTGGTGGTAATCAATGTTCTCTATCGCGCGGCTATAGAGTGCGACCAGCCAGTCGTAAACATATGCGGTAGCCGCATGGACCGGCTGTTCTCCCAGGCGCGTCAGGCGAGGTTCGGCGCTGCTGACCACCGGCGTGACGAAGATGGCCTGGCCCTTGCGGATGCGGCTTGCCGGACGCGTCGCCACGGGCGTCTGGTCGTAACCCAGCCAGCCAACGAAATTGCCCATCACAGCATGCAGTTGCGCAGCGCTACTTTTATCTGCTTCGACAATTCGCTGCAGCTGTTGAGGCAGATTCAGCCGGTAGCTGGTGACGACCAGCACATCCGCGATTTGCTGTAACACCTCAGGATCCAGCCCAAGACGGGCGGCGGTCGCCTCGTTGCGGCTCCACTGGCGCAGATGATTTATCCATACTCTGTGCGCCAGACGAGCTTTGTCTTTGGTCTGGAACAGGCCTGCGCTTTCCTGGGCATTATCAGCAAACAGGTCAATGGTATCCGTAAACAGCCCGTTAACCTGCTCCTCGCGCGGCTGCTGAACGGCCAGCAGCGTTTCAAAGGCCTTCAGCGGCGGCAGCAGGCCTTCAAGCAGCTCGCCGTGGCGGGCGGCACTGCTTTGCAGCATGCGCACCATGTTTTCTGCCTGAGCACGTCGGGTACCCGGTTCCTCAACCAGCGGTGCCAGGTAGCTTTGCATCAGCGCCGAGAGCTCCTGATGCAGCGCATTTTTCAGCGTGCCGAGACGTTTCTGTCGCTGCGCGGGCAACGTGGCCTGAGACAGCCACTCAATGACGCGCTGCATGCTGTGGCTGTCCAGGGCCTGGAGGGTGCCCCAGCGCAAGCCCGGCTTTCCGAGCAGATGCTGTACGGCTTCGTCGAGGTTCTGCCGGGTGGTAAAGCGGGCGTCATGCGGGGTGATCGCCCACACCAGCCCAGGCAGGGCAGATTCTTCGGCAGGCTGCGTCTCCCTGACCCAGTTCATTAACACTTTTGCTTTTTTGGCCGTCTGTTCGTGCTGCGCCGTCGCGTTGCAAATGACCAGCACATCCGGCTGGAGCTGTTGGCGATAGTGCTCAAGCAGCCACTGGGATTTCGCCTGGCGTAGCGGATCGGCATGGCGCTCTTCAAACACCGGGATATCAATGATATCAACATTATCCAGCGCGCCGCTCTCAACCGGCAGCACCAGTTCGCGGGTCAGGAAGGCCAGCACATCGACCGGGAGGCTGATGGCGTTAAGCATTTCACCGTTGTTCAGCGGATGGAGAAGCGTCTCCTGTGCATGCTGAAGCGCTATCGAGCCGTCGTGCGTCAGGAACCCTTCACCCGGCAGCCCAAAGCTGTCCACCAGCAGGCTAAGGGGGGCCGCAAGCTCGCTGGCATGGCTGGTCTGGTGCAGCACATGGGCCAGGTTTAACCACTGCTGGGTCAGTTCCTGCTGTTCGCCCCAGAGCAGCGACCAGACGCTGGCTCGCGTGCTGAGATCGAGTGAAGGCACCAGTTGGGCAAACTCATGCCACAGGGCATCATCAATTTGCTGTTTCGCTGCGGGTACCGTGCTCTGCCAGAAGCGGGCAATTGCCCCCACTTCCTGAGCGGTGATGCCGGGCACGCCCTGCGGCTGGCGCAGGCCGCGCCATTTTTCCAGACGTGTCTCGATGACCGCCTTATCCACCGCGCGCATCTGCGGGTGCTGCGTCGTGCGGGCAATAAACAGCTGTACCAGCTCGGCCTCGGTGACCAGGCTCAGGCGCAGCGGAAACGCCTCGTCAAGCGCTTCCGGGATTTCCCGGGTGAAGCGGACGGCCATATTGGTCAGGGCATGTCCTGGATTGATATGCGAAAAATAGTCAAAAGTGCGCTGGCCTGGCGTCACGTTCAGGCGACCATTGCCGCTGCCGCACAGCGATAAGAGCAGGTGCGCTTTCGCGCTCTGCGAATGGCCGTAAAGCCCAATGCTGCTCTGGCGGGTCATGGCGCGTTCAATGGCCTGCTCCCGCGCCTGCACCGCGTTGATGCGAGCAAGCAGGGCGTCGGCATCGTTATCCAGCACAGGGGCGGTCAGGCGCGTCTCGTTAATCCACCCGATTAAGGCCTGAGTGGTGTTCGTGGTCGCTGTCATTTCAGGTATACGCTCCCGCTGTCGATCCAGTAGTGGCTACCGCTGTGTCGGCGATCGGCCAGGGTATTCAGTTTGAAAGTTAATGCGTCAGGTGCCACCGGCGTGCCGTCCTGCAGCCAGGCATCGCTCAGCTCGAAGGCCTCCGGACCTTCCTGCTTGCTGCCGCCGCAGAGCTTGAGCCGCACGTTCAGCACGCCGTCGCCGGCAATCGCTTTTGCCAGTTCGGCCGAGTTAATGCTGAGCGTGTAGAGTGGCGTGGCCGGCCAGCGCGCGTTTGCCAGCTGGCGGAAGCCGAGAGTCACGTTACCGCGCAGCGGGAAGTGCAGACGCGCATCAAGCTTCGCGCCGGGTTTATCAAGATCGATATCCTGATACCAGACGTTTTCCTCGCGCAGGGTATTGACGGTGTTATCCAGCACGCCCAGATAGCGCACGGTGGAATACGCGCCAATGTCCGCGGCTTTAAAGTTGAAGCGCGGCAGACGCAAGTCAAGCGCCAGGCTGCAGAGCATGGCCCCCACGGCAGCGGTCGATTTCGGGTTGCCAATGCGCCCTTGCTGACTGAACGGATACCACTCATGTACCTGGTATTTATCCAGCCAGACGATGCGATTGACCGGTACCGGCTGCAGGTGACGAATGAGCGCCTGAACCCCAGGCAGGCAGCCCGGGCGTCCGGTGATCAGCAGAATGTCGCAGCTGTAATGGGAAATCGCCTCACACACCGCATGGAGCGGGGAGGCCAGCGTAAACTGCCCGGCCAGCATCGCATCCTGCATTTCGCGGAAATTGACGTGCAGCGGCACGGCGAAGAGGTCAAAAGCGTCAGAACCCGCAGGCAGGGCATGGTCGATCGCCTGCTGCAGATAGTTCATCACGTTGCGGGTCGGCTTCTGCGGCAGCAGATCGCCAAAGGTGGCGTGCAGACCAGCCAGCGGATCGTCAACGTCGCTGGACTCCCACCCGGCAAGAATGGCATGGCCAATCGGCATAAAGAGCTGCAGCGCCGTTTGCTGGCGCAGCACGGCCTGGGTATCAATGCGCCCGGAGTCACCGAACAGCGAGGCCATCAGCAGCGAGGCATCCGCGATACCGGATTTCTGCAGCTGCGTTTGCAGAGCGGGCAACACGTAGCGCTGAATCACGTCCAGAAGCGTATCGTCGCCCGCGACCTTAAACCCTTCGCGGAACAGCAGCTGCGGGGTGATTTTGACGTTATTGCCGGAACCGTCATCCAGCTGATAATGGGTGATCGCCATATCCGTTGTGCCGCCGCCGATGTCGATGGACGCGACGCGCAGCGCGCGCCCCGGCTGGCTGCCCGGCTCAGGTTCACGGTCCGGACGGGCAAGGGAGGCGAAGAAGGCTTCGGTCTGGCCGCCAAAGCGGGAGATGGCTTCGTTATACAGCCAGACCAGCTGACCGCAGCTGGCTTCATCCCACTCCATCTGGATTTCAGGTACCGGCACCACGCTTTTTTCCTGCTGTTTGCGGGTGACAAAATCCTCATCCTGCGGGTGCCATCCCATCGCTTTCCAGACAATCGCGATGGCTTCAAACATGCGGCGACGGAAGATCTCGCGCTCCTGCTTTGGCATGGCGGAGGGCAGCGTCAGGATCAGCGTGCGCAGCTGGCGCGGCGAGGCAGGGAAGCCCAGACGCAGGCGCGTGGCGACGCTGTTGATCTGCCCCAGCGCCTGTGCCAGCAGCTCGCACAGCATATGGGTCATCAGGGTGCTGCGGCTGTATTGCGGCGAGAAGACCGGCAGGCGCTCGTCCTGCGGCAGCGTGAAGAGCGGCTCGCCGTCATCGTTCATCAGGTTCATCAGCGGGAACGCGGTGGCAAGCGGTTCACGCTGGGTCTTGCTGTTCATCTGGCTAAAGCGCCAGTCCTGCACGACCGGGGTTTCATCCCACAGGTAGCGACGCGGGCTGGAAATACCGCTGTTGCCTTCGGTTCCCAGACGCTGCATCGCCAGCTTGCGGGCCTCATCGCCGACGCGGACAATCGACGGCCAGACAAAGGCGTCTTCGCGACCGCTTTCCACCGAGAAGTGCTGCTTGCCAAAGCGCGCTTCTGAAAACTCGAGACGGCTGGTGAACAGCGGCTCGTTCAGGAACTGCGGCTCGCTGAGCGAGCGAACCTGCAGCTCGGCGGTCTGACGCAGCCCATCGTTCGCATCGCCGTGGTCTTCAATAATGACGCCACAGGTGTGGGTGTTACCCACGTCGAGGATCAGGTCAACCGGAATGGCAGGCGTGCTGAGCGTATGGGTGACAAATTTCACTTCCGGTACGGTGAGCTGTTCACCGAGCATGGTCAGCAGGTTAAGCCAGTGGGCCTGATATTCAAAACTGCGCATCGCCTGCTGCAGGTCGCGTTCAGAGCGGTTCTCAACGCCGTCGGCATACTGGGTAAACGCCTCGCGCAGCCAGCCGTCAATCCAGGTCTGATCGAGGAAACTGTCTACCTCATTATCGCGCCACGCCAGCGCGAAGCGGGTGCCGTTCAGAATATCGTTCTCCACCGGGGAGAGCGCGGACGTGGCATGATCGGCAATCTGGCTGTCAAGCGCGAGGGTGACGCGGTGTGTATTGCCTGCCGTGTCCGGGGTGTCAAGCTTGCGCACCTGAACGCGCGCCCAGTTATCCGGCCCTTCAACAAAGGTCCGCGGCGGGTTGAAGCGCAGGAACGGAACCGGAAGCCAGACGCCATCCAGTACCGCCAGCGACTGATGCAGCGGGATAGTGGTTTCCGGTTTGACCACTTCAGGCTGCCCGCCGTTCATGCCGGGCAGGGTATAGCGACCGTTGACCAGGTCGAAATCGAGGCGCAATAGCGGGCCGTTCGCGGTTTTACGTACGAAGCGCCCGTTGCTGGCGGAGTCCTGCGGCGTCAGACCGAAATCGAGGAACTGCACGCCGCTGTTGGCAATAAGCGTGACGCTTTGTTTATAGTCGCAAAGATTTACCAGCATAGGATCAGGCACCTGCTTTCTTGAACGTCAGTGGGACGACGGTGTTGGCATCATAACGGGCGCGACATTCTGCGATATCGCTGGTGCCTGCTTTACAGGCAATTTCCGGCATCGGGTAGCGGGAACCGTCGGTGCAGCGGGCAGTGCCGCGACTCTTAATCATCAGCTCGCCATTGCTGTGCAGCCCGGAGAAGACCTCCGCGCGGCAGACAATGTTGTCGCCATGGACAACGCGGGCGAAACCTTTATTGTTCTGGATCTGATAGCGCAGCGACGGCGGCTTGCCGGTGACCGGATCTTTCACATCGAGGATGGCGCGCCAGGTGCCGTTCAGGAAGCGCGTCGATCCCGCTTTTACCTGATTCGCTTCCATCACCATGGCGTCTTTCGGGATGGCGACAATCACCACCGGAGCGGGCTGTGGCGCAGGAGCGGCCGGAGCGGCTTCTTTTTCTTTGCTGGCCACGACCTCCGCCTGATGCAGCGGTAGCTTCATCGCCAGCGGCTCAACCGCTTTGATCGGTTTTGGCGCAATCTCCACAGGTTCAGGTGTGGGAGCCGGGGCGGGCTCGGCGGAAGGTGCCTGTTTTGGCCACAGCAGCGGGGCGGCAATGGCAGCGACGATCACGGCGGCAACCGGCAGGGTCCACAGGGGAACGCGGCGCTTTTTCACGACGTTCGCCGGAGCAGGCGCCTGAACAGGTTGTGCAAAGGCGGGGGCCGGTTCGGGCTCATACAGCTCCTCCGGCGTAATACGCACCACCGTGGAAGGGGCGATCAGCGGCTCGTCAGCGTGCTCAAAGGTCATCACCGGCTCTGGCTCAGGCTCGGGTTCAGGATCGTCAATCACAACGGGGGCTGGCTCAGGGATCAGCGATTCACGCAGGCAGTCGAGGACATCGTCGCGCGCGTTCTCGTTCAGGTTTACAAACCCCCAGAAGCTAATGACCGGCTTTCCGTCCACCAGGAAGAGGAAGTTTTCGCCCGGAAACTGAAACGCCTTTGACAGCAGAGAGCCAAAAAGCTGTTGCGCGGTTTTAGGCGACTGCAGGCATTTCTTGCTTAATGACTCGACGCTGGCGAGCGTGTTTTCCAGATAGCGCAGGGCGCGATAGCGATCATCTTCATCGGCCGCTTTCCAGCTGATTACGCTCCCTTCAACCGGGGAATACCAGTCCACGCGGTCGCCGCTGTCGTTGACCTGAGGAATCGCCAGACAGTCGACGATGGCCTGTTGTTTGCGCAAACGGAGCGCTTCCCGGATTTGCAACGCTGATTCGAAAACGGCTTGTCCGCCGCCGCCAACGGCCTGAAAATCATCCAGATTACCGCTGCGTAAAAGAGTTTTTGCCACGATTTGATCCCATATACTTCTTCACACCATTACTTTAACGAAACGAGGAAGCAAACAAACGGAGGAAGAGACGCTAAAAGCGCCGATTTCTTGCGGCATAGAAAGTGACGGTTGTGCTTGACGAATAATGGCACTTAAGGCAAATCATCTTTTTGAGCGCTGGCGGTTAAAACAGCAAAAAACGCGGCTTTAGAATAACCTGATAGTGTTTCGTTATTTGCCAGGTCAAAACGCCTGTGCTGTTATTACTGTCCTATATAATAAAACTGTCAGGGTTATAACCATGTCTACAGGGAAAACACTGCTCGCCCTTGCGCTGAGCGCGCTGTTACCAGCCGGTGCCGTATGGGCGGCAAATAACGACACCCTTATTTACTGTTCAGAAGCCTCCCCCGAGTCCTTCAACCCACAAATCGCCAGCTCTGGCCCGTCTTTTGTGGCCAGCTCTCAGGTGTTGTATAACCGTCTGATCAATTTCGACCCGGTGAAAAACACCCCGGTGCCGTCGCTGGCGGAGTCCTGGACGATTTCGCCGGACGGCAAGACCTATACATTTGCCCTGCGTAAAGGGGTGAAGTTCAACAGCAACAAATACTTCAAACCGACGCGCGACTTTAATGCTGATGACGTTATTTTCTCGGTCATGCGTCAGAAAGACCCTAAACACCCGTACCACAACGTGTCGCAGGGCAACTACGAGTACTTTAATGATGTCGGTCTCGATAAGCTGATCCAGGACGTTAAAAAGGTCGATGATTATCACGTCCAGTTCACCCTCAGCGAACCCAACGCCGCGTTTCTGGCCGACTGGGGAATGGATTTCGCCTCGATTCTCTCCGCTGAATACGCCGACGCAATGCTGAAAAAAGGCACGCCTGAGAACGTGGACACCTGGCCGATTGGCACCGGGCCTTACGTGCTGCAGCAGTACAAAGTGGATTCGCTGATCCGCTACGTCGCGAACCCAAACTACTGGGAAGGCGAGGTGCCGACGAAGCATCTCATTTTCTCCATTACGCCAAACGTGGAAACCCGCCTGGCGAAGCTGCAGACCAACGAGTGCCAGATTATTCCTGCGCCATCCCCGGTTCAGTTTGACGCCATCAAAAACAACAAAGACCTGACGCTGCACTCGGTCGATGCGCTGAACGTTGGTTATCTGGCGTTTAATACCGAGAAAAAACCGTTTGATAACGTGCTGGTGCGTCAGGCGCTCAACTACGCGACTGACAAGAAGGCCATCGTTAATGCGGTGTTTATGGGATCGGGCACGGTGGCAAAATCGCCGATCCCGCCAAATATGCTGGGCTTCAATAAAGACCTGAAGGACTACAGCTACGATCCTGAAAAAGCGAAAGCCCTGCTGAAGCAGGCGGGTCTGGAGAAGGGCGCGGAAGTCACGCTGTGGTCAATGCCGGTTCAGCGTCCGTATAACCCGAACTCGCGTCGTATCGCGGAGATGATCCAGAGCGACTGGGCAAAAGTCGGCGTGAAGGCCAAAATTGTCTCCTACGAGTGGGGCGAATATCTCTCCGGAATGCGTAAAGGCGAGCATGACTCCGCGCTGTTTGGCTGGATGTCCGACAACGGCGACCCGGACAACTTTGCCGATGTGCTGCTCGGCTGCAACAGCATTAAAACCGGCTCAAACGCCGCGCGCTGGTGCGATAAGGGGTATGATGCCCTGGTACAAAAAGCGAAGCTGACCAGCAGCCCGGCTGAGCGCGCCAAGCTCTATGGCCAGGCGCAGGAGATCTTCTACCAGCAGGCGCCGTGGATCGCGCTGGCCAACGGGAAAACGTTCTACGCGACCCGCAGCAATGTGACCGGGTACAGCGTAAGCCTGATGGGCAGCGATTTCTCGAAAGCGAAGCTGAACTAAGCCTTTTTAGCCGGGTGGCGGCTACGCCTTACCCGGCTTACATTTGGCACCCGTAGGCCCGGTAAGCGTAGCGCCACCGGGCACATAACAAGGAGTGACAATGTCACATTTAAACGAAGTTATCGCCCGCGTCGATGCCGCTATCGAAGAGAGCGTGATTACCCATATGAACGAGCTGCTGATTGAATTAAGCGATGATGCAGAGCTCAGCCGTGAAGATCGCTACACCCAGCAGCAGCGTCTGCGCACCGCGATTTCGCACCATGGTAAGCAGCATAAAGAGGAGATGGACGCGCGTGAGGAACAGCTGACGAAAGGCGGCACCATACTGTAACCATCAAAACTGGCGTCGCGCCACCAGCCAGGCCCCGACCACCAGCATCACCGCGCCGCACACCGGGCCGATCAGGGCGCGCAGCGGGATGCCATGGCTCCTCAGCACGTCCAGCACCAGCCCGCCAATCAGCTGGCTTGCGACCAGCACGGCGATGGTCGTCGCCGCGCCAACATTCTGATAGCCGCTGATGCTGGCAAACACGAAAAACGACCCCAGCAGCCCCGGGATAAGCGTCCACCAGCGCACCGTCGCGGCCAGCTCGCTGAACCCGGCCACGCCCTGTTTCAGCAGCAGAATACTGACAAACAGCACGATGCCGACCAGCGAATTCAGCAGCATCGCGATGAGAAT
Organism: Enterobacter quasiroggenkampii; assembly: GCF_043972695.1. Lineage (NCBI taxonomy): Bacteria > Pseudomonadati > Pseudomonadota > Gammaproteobacteria > Enterobacterales > Enterobacteriaceae > Enterobacter > Enterobacter quasiroggenkampii. Next base: position 3,132,027 of record NZ_CP143745.1, on the reverse strand, counting down.
GGTGGAGGAGGACTGGGTGATACGCACCATCAGGGTGTTTTGCACCACCAGACCGATGCCCGCCGCCACCAGAAACGCCAGGGTCAGGGACTGATTCATGGGATCGCGTCCGGATCGCTGCGCTCGTCCAGCTGCAGCTGCATAAAGGTTAAGTCCAGCCAGCGGCCAAACTTGGTTCCCACCTGCGGCATTTGTCCGGTCGTCACAAAGCCGAGCGTTTCATGGAGATGAATCGAGGCATGGTTTTGCGCTTCAATGCCGGCCACCATCACGTGTTTCCCAATGGCGCGGGCCTCGTTAATCAGCGCCTTCATCAGCGTGCGGCCAATCCCTTTGCCCTGATGGGCCGGGTGGACATAGACCGAGTGCTCAACCGTATGACGGAAGCCGTCAAAGGCGCGCCAGTCGCCGAAAGAGGCGTAGCCGGTGATTACGCCGTCCTCTTCACTTACCAGAACCGGGTAGCCCGCAAGCGAGCGCGCCTCAAACCATGCGATTCGGTTATCGGTATCGACGGTTTTATCGTTCCAGATCGCGGCAGTGTGCAGCACCGCGTGGTTGTAAATCTCGCCTATCGCAGCGCAGTCTTCTTTGCAGGCATGACGAACGATCATGATGAAGCCTCTGTGTGTTGTTCACTATAGTATTACGTTATCGCTACGATATTACACAACTGTATCGCCCGATCGCTACGGCATAAGCCATATTTTTTTGTTATCAAAAGCCCATTGAAATGCCGTTCATACACTATAGTATGACGTCATGAACACCATAACAGACACAATGAATCAACGGATTAGCGCAAGAATTCGCCTTGAACGCGAGTCTCGCGGATGGTCCTTGAGTGAGCTGGCGGACCGGGCAGGGGTCTCCCGCGCCATGATCCATAAGATAGAGCGCGGGGACAGTAGCCCGACAGCCACCTTGCTTGCCCGCCTGTCGGGCGCGTTTGGCATCAGCATGTCAACGCTGATTGCCCGGGCCGAAATGCAGGAGGGCAAGCTGCTGCGCCTGGCAAACCAGCCCGTCTGGCGCGATCCGCAGACGCACTACCTCCGCCGCCATGTTTCTCCCCGTACCGATCTGCCCATCGACCTGGTTCAGGTGGAACTGCCTGCGGGAAGCGACGTTCCGATGCCGGCCTCTTCTTACGCGCTGGCGCGTCAGCTTATCTGGCTGCAGTCCGGTGAGCTGGTGTTTCAGGAGGGCGACACCCGCCACGAGATGCACGCCGGAGACTGTCTTGAGCTGGGGCCGCCTAATGACTGCCGGTTCATCAACGAGACGAATGAAACCTGCATCTATCTGGTTGTACGCCTCAATCAGTCTGGCTCGTAATGCTAATGCGATAACGCCGAACGTGAGCCAGGCTGTAATGACATTTGTACCAGAAGGAGATCCTGATGAATCACTCTGTTTCGCATAACCGCCGCTGGGTGCTGGCCTCTCGTCCACAGGGCGCACCGGTCGCGGAAAATTTTCGTCTGGAAACGCAGCTTGTTCCGGAACCGGGTGCGGGGCAGCTTTTGCTTCGTACCGTCTGGCTGTCGCTGGATCCTTATATGCGGGGTCGCATGAGCGACGCGCCATCCTATTCTCCGCCGGTTGAGATCGGTGCGGTGATGGTGGGGGGAACGGTCAGCCGCGTTGAGCAGTCAAACCATCCCGACTTCAAAGCCGGTGAATGGGTGCTGGGCTACAGCGGCTGGCAGGAGTATGAACTTTCGGACGGCAGCGGCCTGGTGAAGCTGGGCGAAAATCCGTCTCATCCTTCCTGGTCGCTGGGCGTACTGGGCATGCCGGGCTTTACCGCCTATATGGGGCTGCTGGATATCGGGCAACCGAAAGCGGGTGAAACGCTGGTGGTGGCTGCGGCGACCGGCCCGGTTGGCGCGACAGTAGGGCAGATCGGCAAAATCAAAGGTTGCCGGGTGGTCGGCGTAGCTGGTGGCCCAGAGAAATGCCGCCATGCCGTTGAGGTTCTCGGCTTTGACCTGTGTCTGGATCACCATGCGGCGGATTTTGCCGACCAGCTGAAACACGCCTGTCCGAACGGTATTGATGTCTATTATGAAAACGTCGGCGGGAAAGTGTTTGATGCCGTGCTGCCCCTGCTGAACACCTCCGCGCGCGTGCCGGTGTGTGGCCTGGTGAGCGGCTATAACGCGACGGGCCTGCCTGACGGGCCGGACCGCCTGCCGCTCCTGATGGCGACCCTTCTCAAGAAACGCATTCGTATGCAGGGCTTTATTATCGGCCAGGATTATGGACACCGCATTCATGAGTTCCAGGAAGAGATGGGGCGCTGGGTGCAGGAGGGAAAAATCCACTATCGCGAACAGGTGACGGACGGGCTGGAAAACGCTCCCGAGGCGCTAATTGGCCTGCTGGAAGGACGAAACTTCGGCAAAGTCGTGATTCGCGTCGCGAGTGACAATAAATAAAGCGCACAATGGCGGGGTTTCCCGCCATATTTATTTGTGAAGATACGATATATTGTCTTTAATTACTGGACACGGTTTTTCGCGCCATCATCCCGGATGAGCCCGAAAACGATAAAAAAAAATGATGTTTGCTTTTTTTGCTGTTTTACGTACTTCCCACCACCAGGCATGACGATACAGGATATATCGTACCGGCGCCGTTTTATTAAAACTGGCGTTTAAAAATAGCATTAAGTTTTAGCTACAGGAATTCCACATGCTTGATTTGGATCACTTAGAAAAAGCCCAAAGGGTTAGCCTTACCATGCAGGTTGAACACAGTTTGAAAGGGGCGTTAATTACAGGCTCCCTCAAACCAGGAGCACGACTGATTACGAAAGAGATTGCTGATAAATTAGGCACCAGTATTACGCCGGTCCGCGAAGCGTTGCTGCGTCTGGTCTCCTCAGGCGCGCTTCACGCCACGCCAGCGCAGGCTTTTTTGGTCCCTGAGGTGACGCTGGAGCGTTATAACGAGATTAACGCTATCCGAAAACAGCTTGAGCCAATGGCGGTTGCCGCAGCATGCCTGAATATGTCAGACGGCAAGCTGGAGGCGTTGCGCAAAATGTCAGAGGCCTTCCATGAGGCCATGCGCAATGGAAACGTTCAGCAGGCCTTGCATGCGAATCGTGTCTTCAGGTTTACGCTTTATCAGTATGCGGAAATGCCGACGCTTAATGCCTTAATTGAACAGCTATGGGTCCGCATCGGCCCCTGTATGAACTATCTGCACCAGGAGCTTAGCGACATCAAAACGGCAACATATCACTATGACGAGCTTCTTTCAGCCCTTGAGCGGAGAGATGTGGAGGCCAGCCAAAAGGCGATTGATAAGTTGATTGATGAAGCGGATTCTCTTTTACAGCGACAATATTTTAACTGAGAGATTATTTATCAGAGCGACTATATACCGCCGCTAATTATTTATCTGGTGAATAACTCCTGATGGCTTATTGCCATCAGGAGGGTTATTTCATTTATAAAATAAACTTTTCTTTTTTGCTTACTCGAAGCGATAAGAGACCGACAGCCCGACGCCATAGTTACGGCCTGGTGCAGGCTCGTAATAACGACCGTTGGACTCGTTGACAATAACCGATCCCGCGTACTCTTTATCGAACAGGTTATCGACGCGGCCAAAGACGTCCATTCCCCAGTTGCCGTAGTTAAACTTATACCCGGTATTCAGCCCGACTACCGTATATGACGGCGCTTTCGCGGTGTTTTCGTCGTCAGCCATGATATCGCTCATGTAACGCACGTCCGTGCCCGCGTACCAGCCTTCCTCCGGCTGCCAGCCAAACGAAGCGAAGCCCATGTTGCGCGCAATCCCCGGCATACGGTTACCGTTACAGTCTGCGTCGCTGCAGACGTTAGTCCGGTAGGTGGCATCCAGATACGTCCACGCCATCTTCAGCTTCCAGTTCTCCGCGAACTGCTGATCCAGGGAAACTTCCACACCCTGACGGCGGGTTTTCCCGGCATTTTTATAGGTTGTGCGGCCGCCGGAGCTGGAGTCCACCACGATCTCATCGTCCGTATCGGTGCGGAACAACGCCGCCGTCAGCAGACCGTTGCCGATTCGGGTTTTGCTGCCCACTTCATACGTGTTATTCGTGGATGGCTTCAGGCCAATATTCAGACCGCCCTGATTATCGGCACGATAGGAGAGTTCGTTGATGGTTGGCGTTTCAAACCCACGCCCTGCGGCAGCGTAGAGGTTCCACCCGTCAGTCACCGCATACTTCACGGCGCCCGCCGGGAGCCATTTGTGATAGCTCGCGTCACCGCTGTCATCGCCGTTGCCCGGCGTAACGTAATGGTCATTGGAATCAAACCAGACCGAACTGTAGCGAACACCCGCATCGACAGAGAGTTTCTGCGTCAGCTGCCAGCTGCTCTGCAGATAAGGATCGACGTTCCACATCAGGTTGCGTTCATCGCGACGTTTATCGCCTTTGACGCCGTAGTCCGGCACGCCGTTGCTCATCACGAAGTTCTCGTAGCCGCGACGATCTTCACTCAGGTTTTCGTAGTTCAGACCGGTGGTAAAGGTCACCGGCACCAGCAGCTCGCCGCGGTGCGTCCAGCGGGTATCCACGCCCTGATAGTGGCGTTGCATGTCGATCACGCCGCCGGAGTGAGTAGGAGGTTTTTGAAACTTCGCCTGAATCGACTGATACTGCGTCATTTCACGCTCGCCGGCGTACATCATCACGCTGAGGTCGTCCTGAGCGCTGAGCTGGCGATCGTAGCGCAGGCCGGCCTGGGTCTGTTTGATGGTTTTACGGGTATTAAACTGATCGCCGCGCGGCGACTGGCGCGGGTTGTCCCGCCACTCCTGATAATTCAGTCCACCCGGATCGTTGGCCTTCATGTCCACGCTGTTGAAGATCAGCGTCAGCTTGCTGACGTCATCAATGCGCACGCCCAGCTTCGCGTTGGCAAGATTCTTACGCGCGCCGCTGTGGTCGCGATAGCCTTTGGTCGTGAAACGGGTGGTGGAAACGGTGTAATCCACATCGCCCGCGTGGGTGCCATCACCCATCGCGCCGGTGGCTTTCATACCGTAGCGCCAGGTACCGTAGCTGCCGTAATAGCTGCTCGCTTCAATAGTCGGTGGCTGCTGACCGGTCTGGGTGTTGACGTTAATCACGCCGCCGGAGGCGTTGCCGTACAGGGCTGAGAAGGGGCCGCGCAGCACTTCAACGCTCTCCACGCTGGAGAGGTCGATGTTGGAGGTCTGGCCCTGTCCGTCCGGCATGGTGGCTGGAATACCGTCGACGTACATACGGATACCGCGCACCCCGAAGGTTGAGCGAGCGCCAAACCCGCGCATCGACAGCTGGAGATCCTGGGCGTAGTTCTGACGGTTCTGAATTTGCAGCCCGGGTACGCTGCCAAGGGATTCAGACAGGTTGATGCGGGGTGCAGCCTGGCGCATATCATCGCCATTGACGACGCTGACCGCTGCCGGGGTATCGAGTTCCGATACGGTTTGCGGCGTGGCGCTGACGATCATGGTCTGTTCCTCTGCGCTCATGGCGGTGAGCGGCGCAAAAATAACAGGAACCAGCAGCAGCGGGAGAGAAGCCTTACGGGCAGAAATGATTTTCATGAATAAAACCGGTTGTGGTATGTAAACGAACCAAATGGAACATGTCCATACATGTTAAAGGTTTTGTAAATGTTTTGAAAACTATAACCGCACATTGCGTTAATGAAAGGCGAGAGGGGAAAGAAAAACTCCACATTCATCTGATTAATGATTATTATTCTCATTATCAAAAGGCAATGCCATGACGTTGTCTGCCGGAAGTGATGTCAGCCCAAACCCCACTTTTCAGAAAAGGAATTGTTATGTCTTTACGTCATCTGTGCTCGCCGCGTCTGAGCCTGTCACTGCTGTCTGCCACTTTACTGCTTGCCGGGACGTTCCAGGTGCATGCCGCCGAAGAGGTGCTGCGTAAAGCGGTGGGCAAAGGGGCGTATGAAATGGCCGTGAGCCAGCAGGAGAATGCGCTGTGGGTGGCGACCTCGCAAAGCCGTAAAACCGACAAGGGCGGGGTTGTTTACCGTCTTGATCCGGTCACGCTGGACGTGACGCAGGCGATCCATAGCGATCTCAAACCCTTTGGTGCCACCTTTGACAACGCGACCCAAACGCTGTGGTTCGGTAATACGATCAACGGCGCGGTAACCGCGATTGATGCAAAAACGGGGGACGTAAAAGGGCGACTGGTACTGGACGGGCGTCAACGCAGCGAAACCGTCAAACCGCTGCAGCCGCGCCAGCTGGTGGCGGATGACGCAAGCAACACGATTTACATCACCGGTGTCGGTAAAGAGAGCGTGATTTGGGTGGTGGATGGCGCCACGCTGAAGCTGAAAGAGACCATTGCCAATACCGGTACTTACAGCACCGGCCTGGCGCTGGATGCGCAGGCGAAACGTCTGTACACCACGAATGCGGACGGCGAGCTGTTAACCATTGATAGGGCAACGAACAAAATCCTGAGCCGTAAAAAAGTGCAGGATGACGGGAAAGAGCACTTCTACCTGAACCTGAGCCTCGATACAGCCGGTCAGCGTGCGTTCCTGACCGATTCAAAACAGCCGGAAGTGCTGGTGGTGAGCCTGAAAGACGGCAGCGTGATCGCGAAAATCGCCGCGCCGGAATCCCTGGCGGTCCTGTTTAACCCGGCCCGCAATGAAGCCTACGTGACGCACCGTGAAGCCGGCAAGGTGAGCGTGATTGATGGGAAAACGTATAAGGTGACTAAAACGTTCGACACGCCGGTCTACCCGAACAGCCTGGCGCTCTCTGCGGATGGCAAAACCCTGTACGTGACGGTGAAACAAAAATCCACCCGCCAGCAGGAAGCCACCCAGCCTGACGACGTGATTCGTATCGCGCTGTAAGATAAAAAAGGGAAGGCTTTTGCCTTCCCTTTTTAATGCTTTCCGGATGCTTAACGCGAGGTTTCTTCCACCAGCGGCGCGTCGTGTTTTTCATCATCAGGATGAACCGGCGCGGTGCTGTGAATTTCATGAACGCGTTTACGCACGCCGAACCAGCCTGCAATCAGCAGCACGGCCAGCAGCGGAATGGTCGCGATGGTGTAGGTGCCGTTCGGGTAGTCGAACGCCATCAGCACCAGCACGCTGAACAGGAAGAGCAGGGTGAGCCAGGACGTTACCGGCGCGCCAGGCAGCTTGAAGCTGACGTCAGCGGCTTTGCCTTCTTTAATCGCCTTGCGCAGACGCATCTGGCAGACCACGATAAAGCCCCAGGATGCGATAATCCCGAGTGCAGCCACGTTCAGAACGATTTCGAACACCTGTGACGGGACGAGGTAGTTCAGGAACACGCCGAAGACATAGACCACCAGCGTCGCCAGAATACCGGCGTACGGCACGTGCTGCTTGCTCATCCTGGACATGAACTTCGGTGCAGAACCGCCCATCGACATGGAGCGCAGGATACGACCGGTCGAGTAGAGGCCGGAGTTCAGGCTTGAGAGCGCAGCCGTCAGCACCACGATGTTCATGATGCTGCCCACGTAAGGCACGCCCAGCTTAGAGAAGAAGGTCACGAACGGACTCTGGCCCGCCTGGTAGGCGTTCCACGGCAGCAGCAGCACCAGCAGCACCACGGAACCGACGTAGAAGAGACCGATACGCCAGATCACGCTGTTGATGGCTTTTGGCACCATCGTCTGCGGATCTTTACATTCACCTGCAGCGGTACCCACCAGCTCGATGGAGGCGAAGGCGAACACGACGCCCTGAACCAGAACCAGCGCAGGCAGCAGACCGTGCGGGAAGAATCCGCCGTTATCGGTTATCAGGTGGAAGCCGGTGGCATTGCCATCCAGCGGCTTACCGCTGCCGAGGAAGACGGTACCCACGACCAGGAACACCACGATGGCCAGCACTTTAACCAGCGCAAACCAGAACTCCATCTCCGCGAACCACTTCACGCCGATCATGTTCATGGTGCCGACAATCGCCAGCGCGCCAAGCGCAAAGACCCACTGCGGCACATCGCCAAACGCGCCCCAGTAGTGCATATACAGCGCAACGGCGGTGATATCGACGATACCGGTCATCGCCCAGTTGACGAAGTACATCCAGCCCGCGACGTAAGCGGCTTTTTCACCGAGGAATTCACGTGCGTAAGAGACGAAGCTGCCGCTGGAAGGGCGATGCAGTACCAGTTCGCCCAGTGCACGAAGAATGAAGAAAGAGAAGATCCCGCACACCAGATAGACCAGGGCGAGAGCCGGGCCAGCCATCTGCAGGCGTGCACCAGCACCTAAAAACAGACCCGTTCCGATAGCGCCGCCGATGGCGATCATTTGAACCTGACGGTTGCCCATCGCTTTGTGATAGCCCTCTTCGTGGGAGTTCAACCAGCGACGTTTAGCAGCATGATGATCGGCTGCGCTTTTATTGCTTGTTTTCATTGAGTTACCTGTTTGCCTGTCTGAACCATTATCGTGATAGTCCTGCCTGGCAGAGCGCAATACAAACGATTGCTTCTGCGCAAACACATGTCGCCTCCCCAATCATTCTGCGTATGGATAAGGCGAAACATGGCGAGGCATCCTACCTGCAATTCATAAGCGACGCAAAATATAACCGTGCCGAAAGTGATGCACGTCGAAGGAAATCGTGTGGTCAGAGCAGACGGGGATCACAACACGCTGAAACGTGATGAGTTTTTAGTCAAAACAATGGTGGGGTTGATTATTTAATCATCAGATTCTCTTAATTATTACCAGATGGTATAAATTTTTGCTGCTGCAGGGCATCGAGAAGTAACCTGAACGCGGTTGTGTGCTGCCGACGGCTCGGATAATAGAGGTGATATCCTTCAAACGTGGGGCACCACGATTCAAGGACCCTGACCAGCCGTCCCTGATTCAGAGCGTCCAGAACCGAGGACTCGGGCACGTAGGCTAATCCGAGACCATTCTCCGCGGCGTCGATGCGCTGCGACAGGTTATTCAGCGTAAGCTGTCCGTCAACCCGCACGCGAAGCTCGCGCCCGTCGCGCTCAAATTCCCAGTCATACAATCCCCCTCGGGTGGGCAGGCGGAGATTGATACAGCGGTGTTCACCCAGCTGCTCCGGCACGAGCGGCACGCCAAAACGAGCCAGGTAATCCGGGGAGCCGACGACCGCCATGCGCATGTCCGGCGCAATCCGCACCGCAATCATGTCTTTTGCCACCTGTTCACCCAGGCGAACCCCCGCGTCGAAGCGGCCATCTACGATATCTGTCAGGCCATTGTCGACCGTCACTTCGACGTTAATGTCAGGATACTGCAGCATAAAAGGCTTCAGTACCGGCCAGAGCACGGCGTCCATCGCGTGCTCGCCGACGACGATGCGGATAGCGCCTGCGGGTTTGTCGCGGCTGCTACGAAGCGCCGTGAGTTCCTGTTCGATCTCCAGCAGATGCGGGCTGAGGCGCGAAAAAAGCTGCTCACCCGCGGGTGTAGGAACCACGCTGCGGGTTGTGCGGGTTAACAGGCGAACGTCTAATCGCGCCTCAAGCTTGCGCATCGCATGGCTCAGTGCCGATTGCGAGACGCCCAGCTGCGCCGCTGCGCGCGTAAAGCTGCGCTCGCGGGCCACCACCATAAAGGAGAGCAGATCGTTGAAATTATCTTTTAGCATCGCGGTTCTATTTATGAGTTTCAGTCATGTGTCCTATCTGATTATGCACCCTAATGCTGCGGAGTGCTTTGCGCTACTGTTAACGCAACAGTCAACGAGGAGCAAAAGATGAAAATTATCCGCAGCGGTTCATTACCTTCAGTACGAGGACCGGAAGCCTGGTTTACCGGGGTTGTTCGGATTGACGCGCCCTTTCAGGCGACCGAACCTGCCAGCGTCGGAGGGGCAACCGTAACCTTTGAGCCGGGCGCGCGCACGGCCTGGCATACGCATCCCCTGGGACAAACGCTGATTGTGACGCAGGGTCGTGGCTGGTTACAGGAGTGGGGCAAAGAGGCGGAAATCCTGAATCAGGGCGATATCGCCTGGATCCCACCCGGCGTGAAGCACTGGCACGGCGCAAGTGCGCAAACGGCGATGACGCATCTTGCCATCGCCGAAGCGGTAAACGGCAGCCCGGTAACATGGCTGGAAAAAGTGACCGACGAGCAGTACCCGAACGGCTAACCGCCAAAAACGGCAATCGCCTGCTGCAGGCGCGTCGTCCGCTGCGTCAGGTGATTCGCGGCGTGAGTGACGTTATCCACCATCCCCGTATTGCTCTGGGTCATTGCGCCGATACGGGAGAGGGAGGCGTTAATCAGCGTCAGCGCCTGAGTTTGCTCCTGCGTGGCGAGGCCAATCTCCTTAATCAAGGTGGAAACCTGCAGAACATGGTCGATCATGACCGTCAGCTGTGATTCGGTTTGTACCACCTTCTCCACGCCAGCGTTGACGCTGGCGACGTTTTTCTCGATCAGCGCTTTGATCTCTTTCGCCGCCGTCGCGGAGTGCTGCGCAAGATTGCGCACCTCAGCCGCGACCACGGCAAAGCCGCGGCCGGCTTCACCCGCGCGCGCCGCTTCCACGGCGGCATTCAGCGCAAGAATATTGGTCTGGAAGGCAATACGATCGATAACGCTAATAATATCGACGATCTGGCCGTTATCCTGCGAAACGGACTGCATCATACCGATGGTCTCTTTCATCATCGCTTCACCGCAGTGGGCGCTGTCGCGGGTGCGATCCGCCATCTGAATCGCCTCGTTCGCGGTTTCGGCCGTCTGCTTCACGGCGCTGGCGATCTCTTCCACCGCAGATGCGGTTTGCTGCAAGAAATCTGCGGTTTCCTCAGAGCGCGTCTGCAGCGCCGCACCTTCTTTCGCGACCTGCTGGCTGATGGTGCCAATACCGCTGATTTGCGCCCCGACATCATCAACCAGCGAGTTCAGGTTTAAACCAGACTGATTCACCAGGCGCATCATCAGCCCGATATCATCGATCCTGTCAAAATGGTAATAGTCCGTTTTACGTCCTGAAACCACGCGCTGCATCTGTTGAACAATGGATTTTACCGGCCGGGCGATCTGCGCATGAAGATAACAGGACAGCGCAGAAAAAAGCAGCACCAGAGTGGTGGCCTGAACGAGACGATCGCGGAATAAATATACCGCCAGGCAGGAAAGTAACGCTGTCGCAGTAATACCAAGCTGAATTCGTTTTCCGGTACTGAGACATTTAAAGAGCGATAAAAAGGAAAATAAACCGCGCCGAACGAACAGTCCTTTATAAAAACGGTACTGTTTTAATTCATTATTACGTACTTTTGCATACAGATTTTCACTGGCCGCGATCTCCTCCCGTGAGGGGATATTGCGCACCGAAATATAGCCGGTCAGGGATTCCCCCTGCCAGACCGGCGTCACGTTGGCACGCACCCAGTAGTGATCGCCATTATGACGACGATTCTTCACCAGCCCTGTCCAGGTCTCACCCTGCTGGAGGGTAAACCACATGTCGCCAAACGCTTCGGCAGGCATGTCGGGATGGCGGATGAGGTTATGCGGCTCACCCAGAAGATGCTCTTCTTTATATCCGCTGGCTTCTATAAAAGCGGAGTTGGCATAAGTTATATGACTTTTTGTATCGGTGGTGGACATTAATGTCGAACCAGCGTTAAGTAAATACTCGTTTTGTGTAACGGGGGTGTTACGCCTCATGAGTAACTCCATGATGTTGTGCAAGAATAAAGAATCCGGAAAGCGCTCCGGCAAGATAAAAGTGATTATTTTAATAACGATCTGCGCATATTCTCGCTGAAATTGAGATCCTCCGAAATACCCGGCATTCATTATTTTTAATATGTTAATGTTGTCGAATGTAATAAAATTGAAAATATTTTAGTGGGTGTTATTTTGAATCGATTTAAATAAATGACATAAGCCAAACTGCAAGAGGGAGATCGCCTCCCTGGAAAAATTGTCATGCTGAAATAGCGTTTCGTTAACAGAATGAAAACGCTATGATTTGGTCTCATTTTCGTGAATACAGGGAGGCTGAGGTGAAAATTAACGTCATAGGAACCAGCGGGAGTGGAAAAAGCACGCTGGCGAAGCAGATTGCGACCGAACTGGCTATTCCCTGTATCGAGATGGACAGACTCTACTGGCGCTCTGACTGGCAGGGCACGCCGGACGACGAATTTCAGGCAAAGCTGGCGCAGGCGCTACAGGCTTCGCCAGACTGGGTACTGGACGGTAACTACAACCGCACGCGGCCTGTGAAATGGCGCGATATCGATGTGGTGGTGTGGGTGGATTACGGGTTTACCCGCACCCTCTGGCAGGCCGTCACGCGAGCAATGAAGCGGGCCTGGCATAAGCACGAGCTCTGGCCGGGAACGGGGAATAAAGAGAGTTTCCGGCGCGCGTTCTTCAGCAGAGAATCCATTATCATCTGGACGATGAAAACCTGGCGTAATAACCGTACGCGCTATGAAGCCGATCTGCAAAACCCGCAATATAGCCATATTCGCTTCGTCCGCATTACCCGTCGGGAGCAGGTGGAATCTCTGATTGCCTCCTTAAAGTCTTATTCTTAGCAGGGTTTTATATATCTGTTTTCCGGCAAACTAAATGTAAATTAATTGTTTCTCAGTGGTGAAATGCGCCTTTAATAATGTCGACATGTTAAGTCAAACGAGAACGCAACATGTCATGGCGAATCAGCATTCTGGATAAAAGCCCCATCGCTGAAAACGAAACGGCTGCCGATGCACTGGCGCGTACCCTGGCGCTGGCGCAGCAGGCAGAAAATCTGGGCTATCACCGCTTCTGGATTGCCGAACACCACAACACCCCACAGCTTGCCAGCCCTTCGCCGGAGCTGCTGATTGCCTGGATCCTCGGGCAAACCACGCGCATTCGCGTCGGGTCCGGCGGCGTAATGCTTCAGCACTACAGCCCCTATAAAGTCGCCGAGAACTTCAACGTGCTGGCCGCGCTGGCGCCTGGCCGCGTCGATCTCGGCGTCGGGAAAGCCCCCGGCGGATTACCGCTCTCAACCCGCGCGCTGCAGCAGGGCCTGAATCAACAGGAAAAGGGCAGCTTTGCCGAACAACTGGCCCAGCTCGACCGCTGGATCCGTCCTGAGCATCACGCTAATGAAGAGGCCGTCCGCGCCACGCCGCTGCCGCCGTTGCCTGCTGAGGGTTTTCTGCTGGGCGCGAGTACCGAAAGCGCGCTGCTCGCCGCCAGGCTCGACTGGCACTTTGTGTTTGCCGCACACCTGAACGGTGACCCGGAACTGCTGCGCGAGGTGGTATCGACCTGGCGTGAGAACAGCGCGCGGGATGTGATAGTGGCGGTGCAGGCGATTGTCGCGCCGACGCAGGCTGAGGCAGACGTGCTGGCGCAGAAGGTCGAAGTGTGGGGCGTTGAGCTGGCAAACGGGCAGCGTGTCACCGTGGCCAGCGAAGAACAGGCCTACGCGTTTGCACGCCAGGCGGGCAGTGAGCCGGTGCGCATTGCACGCCGGGCGCAGTCGCTGCTGGCGGGTACCGCTGAGTCGGTAGTGGAACAGCTCAACGCGCTGCATCAGCAGTGGGGCATTGACGAATTTATCATCGACACGCCGGTAGCGGAGGGGGCTACGCGCGTTGCGTCGCTGCGCCTGCTGGCCGGGGCGCGTCTTAACAAGGAGGTTACCGTATGAGTTTTGGCGAACAACTGATTGCCTGGCGCCGCGAACTGCACCAGAACCCGGAGCTGTCCGGCCAGGAGGTCGAAACCACCGCGCGCCTGCGCCAGTGGCTGACCAACGCCGGGATCACCCCACAGCCTTACGACCTGTCGACCGGGCTGGTGGCGGAAATCGGAACGGGCAGCAGGCTGGTTGCGCTGCGCGCCGACATTGACGCGCTGCCGATCGAGGAGCGCAGCGGCGTGCCGTTTAGCTCACAGCATGCAGGGGTGATGCACGCCTGCGGACACGATATTCACACCAGCGTCATCCTCGGCGCCGCGTTAAAGCTGAAAGAGCGGGAGGCCTCGCTTAACGGCCGGGTGCGCATCCTGTTTCAGCCTGCTGAAGAGAACTTTGGCGGTGCGAAGAGCATGGTGCGCGCCGGTGCCCTGCGCGATGTCAGCGCGATTTTCGGTATGCACAACGAGCCCGGCCTGCCGGTCGGTGAGTTCGCCACCCGCGGCGGGCCGTTCTACGCCAACGTCGACCGCTTCGTGATCCGCATTACCGGCAAAGGCGCGCACGCCGCACGTCCTCATGAAGGTAACGACGCCATTGTGCTGGCGAGCCAGCTGGTAACGGCGCTGCAAAGCGTCGCCAGTCGCAACGTCAACACGCTGGATTCGGTGGTGCTGAGCGTGACACGTATTGCGGGCGGCAACACCTGGAACGTGCTGCCGGAAAGCGTCGAGCTGGAAGGCACGTTGCGAACCCATCGCACGGAAGTACAGCAGAATGTGAAAGCCCGCGTGGGCGAAATCGCCGCCGGTTTTGCCAGCGCCTTCAGCGCGCAGATTGATATCACCTGGTATGCCGGGCCTACCGCGCTGGTGAATGACGAGCGCTGGGCTGATTTTGCCACCTCGGTCGCGCGTGAGGCCGGATATGAAACCCGGCACGCGGAACTGCATATGGGCGGGGAAGATTTTGCGGTCTATTTGCAGTCTGTTCCCGGCGCGTTTGTCAGCATTGGCAGCAACAGTCCGTTTGGTTTACATCACCCGGCCTTTAACCCGGATGAAGCACTGATTGAGCCCGCCGCCCGCTATTTTGCACAGCTTGCGGAAAAAGCCCTGCAACACGTTTAATTCAGGAGAGATAAATATGTCTGCAACCCGACAACTGCGGCTGGGCACCATTCTGCATGGTGCATCCGGGAATATGTCCGCCTGGCGCCATCCTGCAGCGATCGCCGACGCCAGTATTAATTTCGACTTTGTGAAAGCGACGGCGTTAAAGGCCGAGGAAGGGAAGCTCGATTTTCTCTTTGTGGCCGATGGCCTCTATATTAACGAGAAATCGATCCCCCATTTTCTGAATCGTTTTGAACCGTTAACCGTGCTTTCCGCACTGGCCAGCATCACCTCGCGTCTTGGGCTGGTGGGAACCTTATCCACCTCCTACAGCGAGCCCTTCACCACGGCGCGCCAGTTCGCGAGCCTCGATCACCTGAGCAACGGCCGCGCGGGCTGGAACGTGGTGACCTCGCCGCTGGAAGGGTCGGCCAAGAACTTTTCCCGCGAAAAACACCCCGAGCATGCGCTGCGCTACCGGATTGCGGATGAGTATCTCGACGTGGTGA
The DNA here is from genome assembly GCF_043972695.1 of Enterobacter quasiroggenkampii. NCBI lineage: Bacteria > Pseudomonadati > Pseudomonadota > Gammaproteobacteria > Enterobacterales > Enterobacteriaceae > Enterobacter > Enterobacter quasiroggenkampii. The sequence continues at coordinate 3,116,709 of NZ_CP143745.1, read as the reverse complement.
AAGGGCTGTGGGATTCCTGGGAAGGGGACGCGTTTATTCGTAACAAAGAGAGCGGCCAGTTTTTTGACCCGGCGAAACTGCATACGCTCGATCACCACGGTGACTTCTTCCAGGTCGCCGGTCCGCTGAATATTGGCCGCACGCCGCAGGGTCGCCCGATTGTCTTTCAGGCCGGGGCATCGGACGACGGGAAAAAGCTGGCGGCGAAACATGCCGACGCCATTTTTACCCACCACGAGACGCTCGACGAGGCAAAAGCCTTTTACCGCGACGTAAAACAGCAGCTGGAAACAAACGGCCGTCGCGCGTCGGATCTCCATATTTTCCAGGGCGTCAGCGTGATTGTGGGGAAAGATGCCGATGATGTGGAAAACCAGTACCAGACCACGGCGGCGCTGGTGTCGATTAATGACGCCCTCAATTACCTTGGGCGTTATTTTGAACATCACGACTTCAGCCAGTATCCGCTCGACGAGCCGTTCCCGGATATCGGCGACTTAGGCAAAAATAGCTTCCGCAGCACCACCGATGAAATCAAGCGTAACGCCCGCGAACGCAACTTAACCCTGCGTCAGGTGGCGCTGGAGGCCGCTTCGCCGCGTCCGCGCTTTTTCGGCACGCCGGAGGAGGTGGCAGACGGTCTTCAGGCCTGGTTTGAAGGCTATGCCGCAGACGGCTTCATTATTCAGGGCGGCACGCCGGACACCTTCCCGCGCTTTGTTGATCAGGTGGTGCCCATTCTTCAGGCCCGCGGCCTGTTCCGTACCGACTACCCGGGCACCACGCTGCGCGAAAGCCTTGGCTTAGACCAACCGAAAAACCAGTACACACAACAATAAAAGAGAACCCCGCTATGCAGAAATCATCGCTTATTCTGGCGCTCGCGCTGGCCTTTACCCCTGCCGTCTGGGCAGAGAACGTCAATATTAACGGCACCGGTGTGAGCATCGAGGCCAATAAAACCCCGATTAACACCGCGAAAAATAGCGAGGCGGTAGCGCAGCTGCCGAAAGACTATCGCTTTGCCGTGCCCGGGAAATTTACCGTTGCGGTGGCGGGACTCAACCAGCCGCCGCTGACGGTCTTCTCCGACGACAACAAAACGCTGCTGGGAAGCGAAGTTGACGTCGCGCGTCTGGTCGCCGACAGCCTCGGGCTGGAGCTCAACGTGGTGCCCACCTCCTGGGAGGACTGGCCGCTGGGCGTGGCGTCCGGGAAATACGATGCCGCCATCAGCAACATCACCGTCACTAAAGAGCGCAAACAGAAGTTTGATTTTGCCACCTATCGTAAGGATTCCCTCGGCTTTTACGTGAAATCCACCAGCCCGATTACATCGCTGCAGAAGGCGGAAGACATCGCCGGGCTGAAGATTATCGTCGGCTCCGGCACCAACCAGGAGGCCATCCTGCTGGCATGGAATGCCGAAAACCTGAAGAAGGGGCTGAAGCCCTTTACCCCGATCTACACCAAAGACGATGCGGCCCAAACCCTGGCGCTGCAGTCCGGACGCGCGGATGCCTACTTTGGCCCGAACGTGATTGGCGCCTGGAAAGCGGCGCTGAACGGGAAAACCAAACTGGTGGGCAGCGTCGACGGCGGCTGGCCGAAGGCGGCACACATCGCGGTGACGCTGAAAAAAGGCAGCGGACTGGTTGAGCCGGTGCAAACCGCGCTGAACGGTGTCATCAAAAACGGCGATTACGACAAAGTGCTGAACCGCTGGGGAGAAGGGGTTGAGCGCATTCCTCAGTCCGAAGTGAACCCGGCTGGCCTGGGCGATTAAGGAGGCGTAATGAGCGAACGATTTCGTGATGTATCACCGGAAGATGCCGAACTTCAGCCCATTATCGAGGGGCTGTTCGGGGAATATGCGGCCCGCTACGGGGACTACTTCTCTAAAGACGCTGAAGTGGAGCTCACCGAGTGGTATCTGGCGCCGCAGGGGCTGTTTATCGTCCTGGAGCGCGACGGGAAGATTATTGCCACCGGCGCGTACAAACCGTTCGACGAACGCACCGCGGAAATCAAACGTATCTGGACGGACAAAACCCTGCGTCAGCAGGGGCTTGCCGGGCGCGTGGTGCAGGAGCTGGAGCGCAGGGCGGTGCTGGCAGGGTACAGTCAGATCTACCTGACAACCGGCTTTCGTCAGCCGGAAGCGGTCAGGCTCTATCTTAGCCAGGGCTATCAGCCGCAGTTCGATCTGAACCGCGATCCGGAAGAGTATAGCCAGCCGCCGTTTGACGGTCGGCTGCGTTTCACCAAAACGCTGGTACGTGAAGCGTTCAGTAAAACCGCATGAGGAACGACGATGAGCAACGTTGAAACCATTAAGGTGGTCCCGGCGCGTTATCCGCTGCGGGCCGTCGGCGCCGCGGTGGCGCTGTTTGTCCTGGCGGTCGTGATTCAGTCCGTAGCCTTTAACCCGCGCTGGGAGTGGGCGGTGTTCGCCCGCTGGTTCTTCGACCCGGTGATCCTCGAAGGTGTCGGGCAGACCCTGCTGCTGACGCTGATCGGCACCGCGCTGAGCGTGGTGTTTGGCGGCATGCTGGCGCTGGCGAGACTCTCGTCATCCTGGCTGCTGAGCAGCCTGGCGTGGGCGTACATCTGGCTGTTTCGGTCGCTGCCGCTGATCGTCGTGCTGATTATCCTGTACAACTTTTCCTATCTCTACGACACGCTCTCGCTCGGCGTGCCGTTTACCGGTATTACCTGGGGCAGTTTTGAAACCATCAACGTGCTGGGGCAGTTCTCTACCGCCGTGGTGGGGCTAACGCTGGTGCAGAGCGCCTATACCGCCGAGATCATTCGCGGTGGTTTCCTCGGGGTCGATCACGGGCAGTATGAGGCCGCCGCCGCGCTCGGTCTGCCGGCCTGGCGCCGCACGGTGCGCATCATTTTGCCTCAGGCGCTGCGTACCATTCTGCCGTCGGGATTCAATGAAATCATCAGCCTCGCCAAGGGCACGGCGATGGTGTACGTCCTGGCGATGCCGGAGCTGTTTTATACCATCCAGATGATCTACAACCGCACGCAGGAGGTGATTCCGCTGCTGATGGTTGGTGCCGCCTGGTACCTGGCGATCACCACCGTCCTGTCCGCTATCCAGTACGGTGTTGAACGCGCACTTGCCCGCAGCGAACGCCGCTCTGCGGTTAATCAGAACCGTGCCGCCCGTCGTACCCGTTCTGTCACCACCACGCCAGCACAGGAGCCTATCCATGCAAGCCTCTCCTGAAGGACATATCTCGATTACTGGCGTCAGCAAATATTTTGGACGCCATAAGGCGCTCGACAACGTGTCGCTTGAGATCCCGCCGGGATCCGTGACGGTCATCCTCGGGCCGTCCGGGTCGGGAAAATCGACGCTGCTGCGTACCATTAACCACCTGGAACGCGTCGATGAAGGCTTTATTCAGATCGACGGGGACTACATTGGCTACCGTCGCCAGGGCGACAAGCTCTACGAGCTGAAGGAGAAAGAGATCCTCAAACAGCGCGTCAACGTGGGCTATGTGTTTCAGAACTTCAATCTCTTTCCCCATCTCACGGTGCTGGAAAACCTGATTGAAGCGCCCATCGCGCATAAAAAGCTCAGCAAAAGAGAGGCGGTGGAAAGAGCGTACAGCCTGCTGGACGTGGTCGGGCTGCGGGATAAAGCCGATGCCTGGTCCCGCCATCTCTCCGGCGGCCAGCAGCAGCGCATTGCGATTGCCCGCGCGCTGGCGTTACGTCCCCGCGTGATGCTCTTTGATGAACCCACCTCGGCGCTGGATCCGGAGCTGGTAGGGGAAGTGCTGGACGTAATCAAAAAACTGGCCCGGTCCGGCACTACGCTGGTGGTGGTCACTCACGAGATCGGCTTTGCCCGGGAAGTGGCGGATCAGGTGGTGTTTATGGTCGACGGAAAAATCGTGGAACAGGGCAGCAGCGACGCGGTATTGAACCGCCCGTCGCACGCGCGAACGCGCCAGTTCCTGTCAAAAGTGCTGTAAGGAGCGCAGATGAAATATGGACTTCTGGCAGGACTGCTTTTTACGACGGCGAGCCACGCCAGCATCGATCTGAAAGCCAACGAGCAGCCGCTGCCGGTGACGGTGGATCGGCAGGCCGTGGCGAAGATCCCCGCCGGTTATAAATTCGTTGAGCCAGGTACGCTGACGGTCGCCGTCTCGATGCTGAACTCCCCGCCGCTGGCGCTACTGGCCAGCGATAACCGCACGCGGATCGGCAGCGACCCGGATATTGCCCGCCTGCTGGCGGGCAGCCTGGGGCTGAAGCTGAAGCTGGTGCCGACGGCGTGGGAAGACTGGCCGCTGGGAATCGCTTCCGGGCGCTACGACGTGGCGCTGGTGAACATTGCGGTGACCGAACAGCGTAAAGAGAAGTTTGATTTTGCGACCTACCGCGTCGATTCGCTGGCATTTTCGGTGAAATCCACCAACGAGATTCAGTCAATCAAAAGCGCGGAAGATCTGGCCGGGAAAAGGGTGATTGTCGGCTCGGGTACCAATCAGGAGCGCATCCTGCTGGGCTGGAACGAAGAAAATAAAAAGGCGGGGCGGGCGCCTGCGCTGCCGGTCTATCTTCACGACGATGCCTCGGGCAATCTCTATATCCAGTCCGGCAGGGCGGATGTGTTCTTTGGCCCCCAGTCGGTTTCAGCTTACAAAGCGGCGCTCACCGGCAAAACCCGCGTGGTCGGTTTAGGGCCGAAGAAAGCTTATGTCGCCACCACGACCAAAAAAGGCAATCAACTGGTTTATGCCTTGCAGGCCGCGCTGAACGGTGCGATTGAGCGCGGAGAGTACCAGAAGGTGCTGGCGCGCTGGGGCGAGCAGGGCGAAGCGGTGGCGCAATCGGAGGTCAACCCGCCTGGGATAACATACTAATGGTGCTCTACACTTAGGATTTCACTCCTGAGGGGGCAACATGATTAAACTTTATGGCGTACCCGGCTGGGGCTCGGCAATCAGTGAGGTGATGCTGACCCTGGCTGATATCCCTTATCAATTTATCAACGTGGACGGGTTTGACCAGCCCGGTCCGCAGCGTGAATTGCTGCACAAGCTCAATCCGCTGTGCCAGGTGCCGACGCTGGAGCTGGAAAATGGCGCCATCATGACCGAAACGGCGGCGATTGCCCTGATGGTGCTCGACCGGTGTCCCGAGCTCGCCCCGCCCGTGGGGCAGGCTGAACGTCAGCAGTTTCAGCGTTTGCTCATCTGGTTCGTAGCCAACGTCTATCCCACGTTTACCTATGCAGACTATCCCGAACGCTGGGTGCCGGATGCGCCGGAACAGCTGCAGAAAAACTGCATCGAATACCGGAAATCTCTTTATTTGTGGTTCGAAAGCCAGCTTAAGGCTGCCCCGTTTGCGCTGGGGGAACGGCTGACGCTGCTGGATGTGTATATTGCGGTGGCGCGCACCTGGGGGCCCCGTCACGCCTGGTTTGCCGAAAATACCCCTAAATTCACGGCGATTGCGGACGCCGTATGTCAGCGACCGGAACTGCACAAGGTGTTAAAGGCAAACAATATTATCTGATAACGTGGAACCCTCATTCACAACCTGAAGCCTGTACATGCCACACGTAGATATCAAATGTTTTCCCCGTGATTTGAACGACGAACAAAAAGCTGCCTTGGCGGCAGATATTGCCGACGTGATTATTCGCCATTTCAACAGCAAAGACAGTTCCGTGTCGGTGGCGTTGAAGCAGATCGCGCCTGAAGACTGGAAGGCGCAGGTCTGGGATACCGAAATTGGACCGAAGCTGGAGGAGCTTATTAAGAAGCCCGGGTATTCGATGTAAGATCTTCTGCCGGGGAGCGAATAAATCCTCCCCGGCTTGTTTTCCCGTTTTCGCAAAAATCGATAAAAATGCGTTTTGTCTTATCCGCTACAATTAACGTTTCTGACTGGCATATTATTCATCCTTAGGAAAGATCTCCAACAGAATCAATTAAGGACAGACACGTTAAAGGATAATTTTCTGATGACAAAATTACCCCGTTTTTCATTCGCCTTTCTTCATCCCCGTTACTGGCTAAGCTGGGCCGGCATTGCGGCTCTGTGGCTCATCATGCTGCTCCCTTATCCGCTTCTGTTCAGAATCGGTCATGGCCTGGGGCGACTGGCGATGCGCTTACTTCCTCGCCGCGTCGAGATTGCCCGCCGCAACCTGGAACTTTGTTTCCCGGAGATGAAAAAGGATGAACGCGAGTCATTGCTGCAGCGTAATTTTGAATCGGTAGGAATGGGGGTGATTGAAACTGGGATGGCATGGTTCTGGCCTGCGTGGCGGGTGAAGAAATGCTTTACCGTGCAGGGGTATGAGCACATGGAAAAGGCGAGGGCGCAGGCAAAAGGCGTGGTGCTGGTGGGGATGCATTTTCTGACCCTTGAGCTGGGCGCGCGGATATTTGGCATGCTCAACCCCGGTATCGGGGTGTATCGCCCTAATAACAATGCTCTGCTGGACTGGCTTCAGACGCGAGGGCGCCTGCGCTCCAACAAAACCATGCTCGATCGCCATGATTTAAAGGGAATGATCCGCTCGCTGAAGCAGAATGAAATTTTGTGGTACGCCCCGGATCACGACTATGGCAAAACCAACAGCGTGTTTGTGCCGTTCTTTGCGGTGCCGGATGCCGCAACGACGGCGGGCAGCTATATGCTGGTCAAAAGCGCTAAGCCTGCCGTCATCCCCTTTGTGCCGCGTCGCAGGGCGGATGGCACCGGTTACGAGCTGATTATTCTGGAGGATATCAGTGAGGCGTTGCAGGGCGGCGATAAAGAAGCCGTGGCGACGCAGATGAACAGGGCAATTGAGCAGGCCGTACGCATGGCCCCAGAGCAGTATATGTGGCTGCACCGTCGCTTCAAAACGCGTCCTGAAGGGGTACCTGATCGGTATGCCCGTCTGAAACAGGCGGCAACTCGGGGTGATAATCTCTCCGCCAGCGATTTTTCTGACCGCTCAGGCATACAGCACTGACACCACAGCGATGCCCTCACCCTGCGGTGAGGGCATGACCGGCGCTACAACGCGGATCGGCGGTACGGCGCATAGTCCGCCTGCCACCAGGTCTTCTCGATACGCGCCAGCAGGGTTTCATCATCTAACGATGGCGCCACGCCTTGTTCAATCGCGGCCCGGGCGACGGCAACGGCAATCTGGCGCGAGACAGTTTCAATTTGATCTACCGGCGGCAGCAATCCTCCTCTTTCCGTGGTCACGAGCGGAGACTGGGCGGCCAGGCTGCGGCTTGCTGCCATCAGCATCTCTTCCGTCACCCGGCGCGCGTTACAGGCCAGAACGCCAAGCCCAAGACCCGGGAAGATATAGGCGTTGTTACACTGGGCAATCTCGTAGTGCGCATTCTCCCAGAATACCGGCGCGAACGGGCTGCCGGTGGCCACCAGCGCGGCCCCCTGGGTCCAGGCGATAAGATCCTGAGGCTGGGCCTCCGCCCGCGACGTTGGGTTCGAGAGCGGCATGATAATCGGGCGTGGGCAGTGGCGATGCATCTCTTTGACGATCTCTTCACTGAACAGCCCCGGCTGACCTGAAACGCCGATCATCACCGTTGGATGTGCGTTCTTCACCACGTCCAGCAGGGAAATATTCTTCGCGTCTACCTGCCAGCGGCTTACGGCGTCGCGCGCGGTAAGCAGGTTTTTCTGGAAATCGAGCAGGTTGGTCATGTCGTCGGTCAGCAGGCCGAAGCGATCGACCATGAAGATCCTGCTGCGGGCTTCGGACTCGGTCAGGCCGTCATCGACCATCAGCGCCACAATTTTTTCAGCGATCCCGCATCCCGCAGAGCCGCTGCCGAGGAAGACCACGCGCTGATCGCGAATGCGCGTGCCCGCCGCGTGGGACGCTGCGATCAGCGTCCCTGCGGTGACGGCTGCCGTGCCCTGGATATCATCATTGAAGCAGCACAGCTGATCGCGGTAGCGCTGAAGAAGCCGGGTGGCATTTTTCTGTGCAAAGTCTTCAAATTGCAGGAGAACGTTGGGCCAGCGCGCTTTAACCGTGCTGATAAACATATCCATAAATTCAGCGTATTGATCGTCGCTGATGCGCGGATGACGCCAGCCCATGTACATCGGGTCGTCGAGGTGTTGCTGATTATTGGTGCCGACATCCAGCATAATCGGAAGGGTGGAGGCCGGATGGATCCCTCCGCAGGCGGTATAGAGCGACAGCTTGCCAATCGGAATGCCCATACCGCCGATACCCTGGTCGCCGAGCCCTAAAATGCGCTCTCCGTCCGTTACCACAATTACCCGAACGTCGTTGCGCGAGAAACTTTGCAGCATCTCATCAATACGATGGCGGTTAGGCCATGAAATAAACAAGCCGCGCGCGCGGCGATAAATCGTGGAGAAATGCTCGCAGGCTTCACCCACCGTCGGGGTATAGATAATCGGTAACGTCTCTTTCAGATGCGAACGCAAGAGGTTGTAAAAGAGAGTTTCATTGGTGTCCTGTATATTGCGCAAATAAACATGACGGGAAATATCGCTTTTAAAATGGCAGAACTGCACCCAGGCGCGCTCGGTTTGCTCTTCAATGGTTTCAACGTTATGCGGCAATAATCCATGCAAATTAAAATTATCCCGTTCTTCTTTAATAAAGGCGAGGCCTTTATTTAATAACGGATTTTCCAGCAGTACGGCGCCATTATAGGGCGTGTACAGAACGTCTTTACGAGACATGGTCAACTCCTGAATATTTAAACGAAACAGAAATAAGACGTGCAGAAACAGTGACTTTAAGGATGATAAAGGCACGGAGTTTTCTGTGTTTTGTTGGGGAGCTAATTTAGCGCTTAGCTAACGGATCAGGAGTGACAAGGTTCACATTCTTTCTGGTTTTATTAATTTCAAAAGAATTGCATTGAATGTAATGAATAACTTTAGTTACATAATAATGAATTAAATTATTTAAAAGGAAAGGGCTATTGTGTTCACATTTCTCTTTGGGAGGGCATGTTAATTTCACGCTGAGCCTGTTTTTAGAAAAGGCCACCAAAGTTTTTATTTTCTATTTAAGAACATTTATTCGAATCAGGAATAGTTTTCGTTTATTCCGTTCTCTGCATATCCGAACACAAATTTCAGGTGATTATATGAAAGATAATCCTGTACCGACTTCTGAGCTGTCGACCTCGCGTTTCGCCTTTGGGCTCAACAATACTGAGGTTGGCGCAGTCCCGTTGATGCTGTTCGTGGGGATTGCCGCGATTGTGGCGACGTCCGCCTGGGCAGGGCTGCTGCCGAAAAATATGATAGGCGGACTGGCAGTCATCATGACCCTTGGCTTTGCGTTTGCCAAAGTGGGGCGTCAAATCCCCGTGCTGAAGGACATCGGCGGCCCGGCGATCCTGTGTCTGATGGTGCCTTCCGTGCTGGTCTATTTTGGCGCATTCGGGAAACAAACCCTTGATACGGTGCATCTGCTGATGAAGGAGGCGAATCTGCTCTATTTCGTCATCGCCTGCCTGGTAGTCGGCAGTATTCTGGGGATGAACCGGGTGCTGCTGATCCAGGGCATGATGCGCATGTTTGTTCCGCTGGTGGCGGGAACATTGATGGCCGTGCTGAGCGGCCTCATTGTGGGAACGCTGTTTGGGTATACGCCTTACCACACCTTCTTCTTTATCATTGTCCCTATCATTGGCGGCGGAATTGGCGAGGGGATTTTGCCCCTGTCTCTGGCCTATTCGGCCATACTGGGGCAGACGCCGGACGTCTACGTGGCGCAGCTGGCTCCCGCTGCGGTCGTCGGAAATATCTTCGCCATTATTTGTGCGGGCTCGCTGGCGCGTCTCGGGACGAAACGTCCTGCGCTTTCAGGAAATGGCATGCTCACGCGGAGTAAAGACGACGCCAGCCTGTTTGCCGGGGCGCCAGGCGCACAGCAGACAGATTTTCATCTGATGGGCGGCGGATTGCTGATGGTGTGCGCGTTTTTCATCGTCGGAGGCTTGTTTGAAAAACTGGTCCACATTCCCGGCCCGGTGCTGATGATCCTGATTGCCGTCCTGTGTAAATACTTCAGGGTGATCCCGGCCTCAATGGAGCAGGGGGCGCACAGCTGCTATAAATTCGTTTCGGCTGCGCTGGTCTGGCCGCTGATGATCGGCCTCGGGATGCTATACGTGCCGCTTGAAAGCGTGGTGTCGGTCTTCTCGGTGGGCTATGTAGTGGTATGCGGATCGGTGGTGATTGCGATGGCGCTGAGCGGCTACGTGATTGCGTCGCGTCTGAATATGTATCCGGTGGAAGCGGCGATTGTAACCTGCTGCCACAGTGGGCTGGGCGGTACGGGAGATGTGGCCATTCTGTCCGCCTCCAACCGCATGTCGCTCATGCCGTTCGCGCAGATTGCGACGCGTATCGGCGGTGCCTCGACGGTCATTTTCGCCACGCTGCTGATGGGCTGGGTTATGGCGCACTGATTCGAAACCTCAGGATACTGAATCGCAACGACATTTACAGCGTGTCGCTGCGGTTCAGTCCTTTATAAAACTCACCGCGCTGTATAGAATTACCGCAGCCACAGCGACGGGATACCACACGATGACCGGAAGAGTTGATTATCAGATTGAAAAATATCTCCTGACCGAAGCCGCCGAACCGGAGCGCCTGACGCGCCAGTGGGCGGAGGTGCTGGAGGAGTGTCGTGAGCAACAGTCCGGTGCGGAGGATCGTCTGCGTCTCGCGTTGCTTAATGTGGATTACGTCACCAGCTTCGAGCTGCCCTTCAGGCTGCTTCTCACCCGTGCGCCCCAGTTGATTGATGCTGTCAGAAAAGAGCTTCAGCTCAGTCAGAAAAATGTTCTGTTCAATGGCAAGCGCTTTGGCTGCGTCTACAGCCTTAAACGGGATCTGGACGGCATACCTGACGAGTTTACCTATCACCTGAAGACGCGGATCCAGCGCAGTGATGCCACGGGTGCGACGGAAGCGTCTTACCGGCAAATTGCCCAGCAGGTGAAAGCGCCAAAAGAGCGCCTCAAACTGGCGCTGGAAAACGGGCTGTCTGTGACCGCGCTCGACGGGCTTTTCTGGTTTGGCATTCAGCGCATCGCGGCTGATGTACAACGGTTACGCAAAACAGGGATGCGGATCGTGACGTCCAACGCCGAGGTGTTCGATACGCTTACCAAAACAACCCGGCAGGTCCCGGTCTATCGCCTGGAAGGGACAGAAGTTACTTAACCTGCAGCAGGATCGCCATCAACCCCGGAAAGCGGGTATCCAGATCGTCTCGTCGCAATGAAATCATGTTTTCGCGTCCCTGCGGACGTTGCCAGATGACCCCGCTGTCGCGCAATACGCGCCAGTGATGGGTCATCGTGGACTTCACCACATCTTCCGGGCGCAGCGCGTTGCAGCTGAGTTCGCTGCCATCGGCCAGCCGACGAATAATCGATAGCCGGAGCGGGTTGCCGAGGGCAAAGAGCACATTTTCCAGCAGTATTTGTTCAGTTTCAGGGTGGTTAGGGATCATCGTTTTCCTGCGTATGGCGTCAGATTGAGCTATATCAACAATAGGTCAACCCTTAAAAAATAGTTCGATAATACTCGTACAATAGGACTATTATAGCAAACGAACGAATGCACGACCATCCTGGTCGTCACAAACATGTCATAGTGACTAAGGAAATATCATGCCCCGACCCATCCCTCTCGAACGTTATCGCAACATCGGTATCTCCGCGCATATCGATGCCGGTAAAACCACCACCACTGAGCGCATCCTGTTTTATACCGGGATGAGCCACAAGCTGGGTGAAGTACACGATGGCGCGGCAACCACTGACTGGATGGCGCAGGAGCAAGAGCGCGGGATCACCATTACGTCCGCGGCGGTTAGCTGCTTCTGGCCAGGCATGGACAGAGGCTATGAACCGCACCGGATCAACATCATCGACACCCCGGGGCACGTGGACTTCACCATTGAGGTGGAGCGTTCCATGCGCGTACTCGACGGTGCCGTGATGGTGTATGACTCCGTGGGCGGCGTGCAGCCGCAGTCGGAAACCGTCTGGCGTCAGGCCAATAAATATCACGTTCCGCGTCTGGCCTTCGTCAACAAAATGGACCGTCCGGGTGCCGATTTCTTCCGCGTCGTGCGGATGATGCAGGAACGCCTGAAGGCCAATCCGGTGCCGATTGTCATCCCGGTGGGGGCCGAAGATCACTTCACCGGCGTGGTGGATTTGATCAAGATGCGCACCATTCTGTGGGACGATGCGACGCAGGGCATGGTGTTTACCTATGCCCCCGTGCCGGACGATTTGGTCAGTACCGCCCAGGAATGGCGGGAAAAAATGGTCTCTGCGGCGGCGGAAGCCAGCGATGAATTGATGGACAAATACCTGGAAACCGGCGACCTGACGGAAGCGGAAATTATCAAAGGGCTACGTATTCGCACCATTTCGGGGGAAATCCAGCCGATGCTGTGCGGCAGCGCGTTCAAAAACAAAGGTGTACAGCGCATGCTCGATGCGGTGATTGAGCTTATGCCGTCGCCGCTGGACGTGCCGGCCATTGATGGCGTGGATGAAAAAGGGCAGCACGCGGAGCGTCACCCGAGTGATGATGAGCCGTTCTCGGCTCTGGCGTTCAAGTTGATGAGCGACCCGTACGTCGGACAACTGACCTTTATCCGCGTGTACTCTGGCGTACTGCGCAAAGGCGACGCGGTGTATAACCCGGTGAAAGGGAAGAAAGAGCGCATCGGACGTATCGTGCTGATGCATGCCAACGATCGCCACGAGGTGGACGAACTGCGCGCCGGGGATATCGCGGCCTGCGTCGGGCTGAAAGACGTGACCACCGGTGACACGCTCACCGATCCGAACGCCGTCATTACGCTTGAGCGCATGGAGTTCCCGGATCCGGTGATTTCGCTGGCGATTGAGCCGAAAACCAAAGGCGATCAGGAGAAAATGGGCATTGCGCTGCAGCGTCTGGCGGCAGAAGACCCGTCTTTCCGCCTGCACACTGACGAGGAGTCCGGCCAGACCATTATCTCCGGGATGGGTGAGTTACACCTTGAGATTATCGTCGACCGCATGAAGCGTGAGTTTGGCGTCGAAGCAAATATCGGTCGTCCGCAGGTGACCTACCGTGAAACCCTGCGTAAAACGGTGAAGGATATCGAAGGCAAATTTGTCCGACAGTCCGGCGGTAAAGGCCAGTACGGCCATGTGGTGCTGAGCCTGGAGCCGCTGGAGCCCGGAAGTGGCTTTAAATTTGAAGATGCCACTAAGGGCGGCGTGGTGCCGCGTGAGTATATTCCGTCCGTTGAGAAAGGGCTGCGGGAAGCGATGAACAGCGGCGTGCTGGCGGGCTATCCGGTCGTCGATGTCAAAGCGACGCTGACGTTTGGCTCGTATCACGACGTCGACTCCTCGGAGATGGCGTTCCGCATGGCGGCGATCCTCGGCTTTAAAGAGGGGGCCCGCAGGGCGGATCCGGTGATTCTTGAACCGATCATGCACGTGGAGGTGGAAACACCGGAAGAGTACGCCGGTAACATCATGGGCGATCTCTCATCCCGACGCGGCATGGTGCAGGGGATGGCAGAGCAGTACGGCAGCCAGATTATCCGCGCCGATGTACCGCTGGCAGAGATGTTTGGTTATGCCACGACATTGCGTTCGATGTCCCAGGGACGCGCGACGTATACGATGGAGTTCCACCATTTTGCGGAAGCCCCGCGGAATGTTGCGGATGAGATTATTTCACGGCGTGCGAAGTAGTTAATGAATTGCACATGGTAGTCGCTGGGCTACCATGTGCTTTTGCCGCTGTAGCAGAGGGCTTTCATAGACGTTTATTACTTGATCAGCGTGGCCGATCGAACTTTCCATTTCCCTTTTTCCTGAACGAGACAATCTGCTACAACGTGATCTTGTTTCTTACCAAATGCGATATAAACGTTTGTGCAAACGGCATCAAAATCAGAATGCAGAACGGTTATCTGATCCCAGTCCTCATCCCAGTCCTGCGCTTTAATGAACATATCAGCATCGGGCATGTCTTTTTCGTTACTGTCTCCTGAGTACATCTCCTTAATTGCATCAATTGTCCCGGAGGCAACGTATTCATTCATAATGTCTGGATTCAGCACTGGTGGTTTGTCCTGATTCAGCTGAGCGATATACCATTGATTGAATTTAAGCGCAGCCTGGCCTGGTGAAGATAGGCTATCTGCGACCGCGAAGGGAGACAGGGAAAAAAGGAAAAAGCAGAGTATTTTCATTAGTCGTGCCTGAACAGTTCGTAATGAGGCTGTATGTTTCGGTAAGCCTGTCCCGGATACAGGGTGCGTTGTACAAAATCGCTTATCCACTGCTGACCATCATAAATGCAAACGTGCCCGCTATCGTGACCCACTATATTTTGGATAACGGCTACGTCTCCGGCATGAGGTTGATCGTATACCAGGCGGAATCCAGCGTTGACCAATGTACGCCCCATATCTTTTGCCAGACGCGTATTGGGAATTTTTAATTTTCCCCCCGTTCTGATCGCTTCGGTGACGTAGCGAGCACAATAACCGGTGCTCTTCGGTTGGGCGTGTGATTTGGCATAGGAGATTGCGCCATCTTTATTCCATGACATTGATATTTCCTTAACGGGAGAGTGCTAATGCTGCAACTCCGGAAATATCCTCCGTTTTACAACTCAAGAGTAAACATAAAATGCCATAGAAATTTAATATAATTCAGCCATATATGATTTAAACAATCAATCCAGCGCCTTCACCATCTTTCCGCTCGCCACAAACGTCCCGGCTCCAAGATGATGCAGAGTATTGAGTTTATCCCCGTCAAACTGCCAGCGTCCGGCGATAAACGCCCGTTCATCCGCTGCCGCTGAAACCACTTCGCCAAACAGCGTGTCGTATTTCTCTGCAGCGGAGGTCACGGGTAATAACCGGCACTCCATCCACGCCAGGCATTTCTCTTCAATGACCGGCAGGCCGAGCTCTGGGCCATTCACCACCGGGATCCCATAGCAGTTGAATTTGTCCTCATCGCGCCCGCTGACGCTGCCGACCGCGTAAGTCCAGTTGGCCGCCGCCACGCCGGGGATAACGATGCCAAATTTCCCGCTGCGTTCGATCAGCTCGCGTGACCAGGTACTTTTGTCCACGACTATCGCGATGCGTGGCGGTTCAAACTCAACGGGCATTGACCATGCGGCGGCCATAACGTTACGTCTGTCCAGGCTCTCATCGCGGCTGGTGATCAGCACGGTAGGGCCGTGGTTCAGCAGACGGCTGGCATGACGTAATTCAACAGGGCGAAAGTGGCTCATAGGATCTCCTCATCTGTAACGATGAGTATGACGAAAAAGCACGTAAATCAAAGTGAGTGCGTAAAATTAGTTTATAAACAGAACATCACAATCAAAGGAAACTGATTCATGTCCCCATTCCTGACCGCCTATTTCGCCCGCATCGGCTGGACGCAACCGACACGGGTGGATATCGATACCCTGCGAGCGCTGCATTTACACCATAACTGTGCGATCCCTTTTGAGAATATTGACGTCGTGCTGCCGCGAGAAATCCAGCTTGACGATCGGTGCCTGGTCGACAAGCTGATCGCCGCCCGTCGCGGAGGATATTGCTTTGAGCAAAACGGCCTGTTTGAGCGGGTATTGCGTGAAGTCGGCTTCACGGTGCGCAGCGTGCTGGGACGCGTGGTATTAGCGAGCCCGCCGCAAATGCCGCCGCGCACGCACCGCCTGCTGCTGGTTGAGCTTAACGGCGAGCGCTGGATTGCGGACGTGGGGTTTGGCGGCCAGACGCTGACGGCGCCAATTCGTCTGCTCGCAGGTGAGGAACAGGAAACGCCGCACGGCCTGTATCGTCTGCTGAGCGAGGGTAACGACTGGGTGCTGCAGTTCCGTCACCACGAGCACTGGCAGTCGATGTACCATTTCGACCTGACGACACAGTATTTCAGTGATTACGTGATGGGGAATTTCTGGTCGGCGCACTGGCCGCAGTCGCACTTCCGCCATCATCTGCTGATGTGCCGCCATCTGCCGGACGGCGGCAAGCTGACGCTGACCAACTTCAACTTTACCCACTGGCAGAACGGTCACGTGGAGGAGCAGATCAACTTGCCGGATGCTGAGGCGCTTTACCAGTTGATGCAGAAACGCTTTGGGCTGGGCGTTGACGATCCTAAGCACGGTTTTTCACTCGCAGAATTGACGGCGGTGATGGCCGGGTTTGAAAGTCACGGGAAATAACGTCGCTTGCTATCAGCCACGAAATTCGCGTCGATAGCGGGAACGCGAAGTATTAAGCAGATTATTAAAGTGACGGCGCAAGGACGTTGTCGAGGGAAAACCGACACGCTCGGCAATATCGTCAACCGGCCGATCTGTTTTTTCGAGGTAACGTTGCGCGACGGTGATGCGTTGCTTGAGCAGCCGGCTCGAAAAACTCTCCCCGTTCGTTTGCTGAAACCGCCGGGTAAAACTGCGTCGGCTCATACAGGCCTTTTCCGCCACGCAGTCCAGCGTGAGTGCGAACTGAAGATTCTCTATCCCGTTGGCATTCCGTGGTAGGTTTTCCTGCTGCAACACGGCATGTTGCAGTCTTAATTGCCCGATGGCGGCTACACTTTACCAGGCTAGGAAAGGTTAAAACTGTAGGCCGGGTAAGGCGTAGCCGCCACCCGGCACCTGTCACAAATTCCGCTTAGCGAATAAGGATCGTTTTTCCTTCGCCATCAACCGATCGGGTTGGAATAACATAGCGATCAATGCCAATTAGTGTGCAAAACAAATCTCGGGTAAATATTTTATTTCCGAAATACCACGAATGGGATGGCATTCCTTTAATCCCTGCGGGTTCATCCTGCTCGAGAATAGCAGAATCACTTTCTAGTTTTTCGTAATACTGCGTGCAGTCTACATTTATTGCGTTTGAAGGTGCATTCTCAGGAAGACCAACACGCCCAACCCGAGGAGCTACGCCGACACGTTTGACATTTGATATATCCAGAGCCTGGTCGCGACGGCTGGAATAATTAGTGAGACGAATGCCATGACGGTAAATCGAATCACTTCGCGGGTCAGGGTTTGACATTACGCTGCTCGATACATCGCCTGCGACGAAAATGATCTGACTCACTTTCCAGGCACTATTTGGCAGGTTAGTATCATCCGCATCATCAAATGCTTCAGTGAGCACATAAGCCCCAGTTGAATGGCCCAGAACATGAATATTGATGGGACAGTCGGGTTTTTGTTTTTCTGATACGTAGGAAATTCCTTCTGTCATAAGGCGCATTGCGGTAAGTTTTGCCTTGTGACGGTCAGGTAAGTAGGCCAGTGCCTTATCATCACTTGGCCAGTCAAATGAAACCACTATTCCTTTAAAACCAATATCAGACAATCCGTTTGCCAAAAGCCTGTGTCGCTCGATCACTTCGCTCTCGCTCATGTTGTAACCATGAACAGAAAACAGTAAGTCCCCGCGCTTTTCACCTTTCTCGTTTCTCCACTGCGCACCTTGTATAACCTGATCAAACCATTTTTGCTCAGGAATGGCATGGTCGGGGCTGGGGTCCTCACCATCAGGAACAACCAAATAGCTTGTACCACCAATGTCGGCGGTAAATTTACCTCTTGTTGCTTTACGAACAGACATAACATATGAAGGCATGATTTAATCCCACGTTGAGTAAAAAGTTATCTTTGCTTGTAATGGAGAAAATCTACTCAAATATTGTATTATTTACTTTTGGCTAAATTGTCCTTTTTATAGGAAGGGCAGTATGAAGTGTATATGAGAACGCGAGTGATTTAGTACAATATGTTTCTTTTGTTAAGGAATTTGAGGTGGCTCTCATTATTTCTGATAATGCGTTAAATATTCATGGCATGAATGGGTGTGAAAGGGGGCGCGAAAATTAAGAACCTGTGCTACGCAACAGGCGCTTAATATATGGGTTAAATAACGACTCAGGAGGATTAATTCAATTCAAGGTCGATCAATTTATCGAGATGCCTGTTGAACGCGACCTCATCCATTTCGGGCATGTTTAAGATATACATCCCGTCAAGACCACACACCAGACCAATCAAGCGCCAGGCGATATTTTCCGGCCGATCGCCGGGACGAAATACCCCGGCCTCCGTTCCCGCGTTGATCAACGTCACCGTTTCCTGATGCCACATCTCCATGGTCATCACATAGGCGCCCTTAATGTCGGCATCGCGGCTGGCCAGGATCTGCGCTTCACGCCAGAGACGAATATAAGGCTCGAACCTGCCGTCATCGCTGCCGAGCATGGCATGAAGCTGTTCCCGCCATCCGGCCTGTTCACCCGCAACATCCGCATCCAGCAGTTCGCGGATTAACCGTACGAAGGCCAGCGATTTTAACTCCCCGCCGGAGGTAAAATGATGGTGAACCTGTCCGGTCGCGACGCCGGCTTCAGCCGCAACGCGGCGTACCGTCATTGCCGCCAGTCCTTCGGCCAGCGCCACGCGCATGGCGGCCTGTAAGATGGCTTCGCGCCGTTCATCCTTGCTCAGATATCGCATCGTTACTCACTCTCAATGGGAACGAAACGAGTGTAACAAAAAGCTGGACACGCGTTCAACTTTACGTAGGATCGCAATCTGGACATGTGTCCAGGTTTAAAATGAAAAGGAAATTTATGTTTCGTCAGTGGTTAGCGTTAGTGATTATCGTGCTGGTGTATATCCCGGTCGCGATTGACGCGACGGTGCTGCACGTGGCGGCGCCAACATTGAGCATGACGCTGGGCGCCAGCGGTAACGAATTATTGTGGATCATCGATATCTACTCGCTGGTGATGGCGGGTATGGTGCTGCCGATGGGCGCCCTGGGTGACCGCATCGGTTTTAAACGGCTGTTGATGATCGGCAGTACGCTGTTTGGTCTGTCATCGCTGGCGGCTGCGTTTGCCCCCTCAGCAGGGTGGCTGATCGCGGCGCGCGCCTCGCTGGCGATCGGTGCGGCGATGATTATTCCGGCCACCCTGGCAGGGATCCGCACGCTTTTTACCGACGCGAAAGATCGCAACATCGCGCTCGGCGTCTGGGCGGCGGTCGGTTCCGGCGGGGCGGCGTTTGGCCCGCTGATTGGCGGTATGCTGCTGGAGCATTTTTACTGGGGATCGGTGTTTTTAATCAACGTGCCGATCGTGCTGGTGGTCGTGTCCCTGGCCGCGCGTTTTGTGCCCCGTCAGCAGGGCCGCCCGGAGCAGCCGCTGAATATCAGCCATGCCATCATGCTGATTGTGGCGATTTTGCTGCTGGTCTACAGCGCCAAAACCGCGCTTAAGGGCGTACTGTCGCCGTGGCTGGTGGCCGCCGCGCTGGTTACCGGCTCGGTGCTGTTGTTTATCTTTGTGCGTATTCAGCTTCGTGCCCGCGTACCGATGATCGATATGCGTCTCTTCTGCCATCGCATTATTCTGAGCGGCGTGGTGATGGCGATGACCGCCATGATTGCCCTGGTCGGGTTTGAGCTGCTGATGGCGCAGGAGCTGCAGTTTGTCCATGGTTTTACGCCGTTCGAGGCGGGCATGTTTATGCTCCCGGTAATGGTGGCTAGCGGGTTCAGCGGACCGATTGCCGGTGTGCTGGTGGGCCGTCTGGGGCTACGCATTGTCGCTGCGGGGGGCATGGGGCTCAGCGCCGTCAGCTTTATCGGCCTGTCGACGCTCGACTTCAGCACGCAGCAGTGGCAGGCGTGGGGGCTGATGGTGCTGCTCGGCTTCAGTGCCGCCAGCGCGCTGCTGGCCTCGACTTCCGCCATTATGGCTGCTGCGCCGAAGGAGAAAGCCGCCGCCGCAGGGGCGATTGAAACCATGTCCTATGAGCTGGGGGCTGGGCTGGGGATCGCCATTTTTGGTCTGCTGTTGACCCGCAGCTTCTCGGCGTCGATTGACCTGCCGCAGGGGCTGAATGCCTCGCTCATCGATAAAGCCTCGTCATCGATTGGGGAAGCGATGAAGGTGGCGCAGGATCTGACGCCGTCCCTGGCGGAGCCGGTGATTGAGGCGGCGAAAAGTGCGTTTATTACCTCCCACAGCGTGGCGCTGGGCAGTGCGGGCGGCATGCTGCTGTTGCTGGCAGTGGGGATCTGGTTCAGCCTGGCGAAGGTCAATCCGCAGTAAACCGCGTGGTAAAACAGGGGCAGCGGTTGGCGCGGGCGGGGCAGATGAGCTATGTTTTTTAAAGGATTATCTGACTCTTGCTGGAAAATATGAGCCCGCGCCACAGCAGTGAACCGTCCCAACCTCTCTCCCGGTTAACCCTGCTTGCAGGGGGCGCGCTGGGTGTTGTTTTTGGTGATATCGGCACCAGCCCGCTTTATACCTTCCGGACTGTGCTTTCGCTCTCTGAGCATGACCCGACGCCCGACGTCATCCTGGGCCTGCTCTCCCTGATTACCTGGACGCTCATCCTGGTGACCTCCATCAAGTATGCCGCCTTCGCCATGCGAATTGATAATCATGGCGAGGGGGGCATTATGGCCCTGATGTCGCTTCTGGTGGAAAAAGGCAAAGGCGGTCGCTGGGTCATTTTTGCCGCCCTCATCGGCGCCGCGTTGATATACGGTGACGGCGCGATAACCCCGGCCATCTCCGTGCTTTCCGCCCTGGAAGGGCTGGAGATGGTCATTCCGGAGTCCCAGCCGTACATCTTACCCCTCACGGTTGCGGTGTTGCTGGCGCTGTTCCTGATCCAGCCTTTTGGTACCGCCCGCATAGGGAAGATATTTGGCCCGGTGATGGCGCTGTGGTTCCTGGCGATTGCGGCCCTGGGCGTGCGGGGGATCGTTCAGCACCCCTCGGTACTGTTGGCCCTTAATCCTGCTTACGGCATCGCGTTTTTGTTTTCGAACGGGTACACCAGTTTTCTGGTCCTGGGGGGCGTATTTCTCTGCGTGACGGGGGCCGAGGCGCTGTACGCCGACATGGGGCATTTCGGTAAAAAGCCCATCTGGTTTGCCTGGTACGGCGTCGTCTTTCCTTCGCTGCTGCTCAACTATGCTGGTCAGTCAGCGTTGATTCTGGCCGGTGCCGACAGCAAACAAAATCTATTCTATACGCTCTGTCCGCCAGCCCTTCAGGTGCCGCTCATCATTCTTGCCGCGCTGGCGACGATCATTGCCAGTCAGGCGATTATTACCGGCGCTTTTTCCATGACGCGTCAGGCGATTCAGCTCGGCTGGTTACCCCGGCTACGCATCAAACAGACGGCGGCAGAAAGCTACGGTCAGATCTATATCGGGATAATAAACTGGCTGCTGATGGTGGTGACGATAGGCCTGGTGGTGTTCTTTAAATCCTCCGATAAGCTTGCCGCGGCGTACGGCATTGCCGTGTCGTTAACCATGCTGATGACGACAGGACTGCTGTTTGTCGCTATGCGGGAAGTATGGCGCTGGAGCCTGTTCAGCAGCGGGATCATCGCCCTCTGTTTCCTGACGATCGATGCCACCTTCTTATTTGCCAATCTGATTAAGGTCCTTGAGGGCGGCTACATCCCGCTGCTAATGGCCGCCGCCATTTGTACGGTGATGCTGATCTGGCATCGCGGCGTGCAGGCGGTATCCGCGTCGGTGGGCGAGAAGGGCGTCAGCGTGGATGCGTTCTTTGCCCAGCTTCAGCAAAAAACGGTGCCCAGAGTGACGGGCTCTGCCGTCTTTTTGACCCGCACGCAGAACAATATCCCACCGGTAATGCGCTGGCATGTCGCGCGAAACCGGGCGCTACAGCAGGACGTGTTGTCGCTGACCATTGATATTCTTAACGTGCCCTACGTCGGAGAAGAGCAGCGTATCAGGGTGGAGCAGCGCGCGCCGGGCTACTGGCACGGCGTGGCGCAATATGGCTTTATGGAACACCCGGACATCCCGCGTTTGTTGCAGGGCGTCAGCGAGATTAACGCAATTTTTGCCACGGACGACGCCACCTGGTATGTCGGACATGAAACCATTGTGGCAGGCGAAGGCGGGGCCGGTATGGCGGCCTGGCAACGACACATTTTTGCCTTCATGAAGCGCAACTGCACGCACGTCATCAACCACTACCACCTTCCCAGCGATCGAGTGGTTGAAATCAGCCGCCGCGTTGCCGTCTAGCGTCGCGCGAAAGCAGGGGCTGCTTTCGCGCCGTTCTAGCTCTCCTGGGCCGCGGACAGGACGCTGTGCAACAGCACGTTCGCCCCTTTCTCGGACCACTCCGGCAGGATCCTTTCCGCTTCGTTATGGCTGATGCCTTTCACGCAGGGGATAAAGATCATGCTGGCAGGGGCAATGTTGCTGACATAGCAGGTGTCATGTCCCGCACCCGAGACCATCGATTTCGACGAATAGCCCAGTTCTGCCACCGCCTTCTCCGTGCGAGCCAGACATTGGGCATCAAACGCGATGGGCGCGTAGTCAAAAATGCGCTCAACGAGAGCCGACACGCCGCGCAGGCTCAGGCTTTCCGCTACCTTATGCAGCGCTGCCTCCATGGCTTCCAGTGCCGCCTGCGCCGGATGGCGAAACTCCACGCTGCATACCACGCGAGACGGCACGACGTTGCGCGAGTTTGGCGTAACCTGCGCCATACCGATCGTCGCACGCCCGTCCGGTGCATGCCGATAGCCAATCTCTTCCACCTTCAGCGCCAGCTCGGCGAAGGCCGTCAGCGCGTCGCGGCGGCTGTGCATCGGCGTGGTGCCCGCGTGGGCGGCAAATCCTTCCAGCGTCAGGGTAAACCAGCGCTGGCCCATTGCCGCGCGGACGAGTCCGATATCCAGGGCTTCGTCTTCCAGAATCGGTCCCTGTTCGATGTGCAGCTCGTAGCAGGCGTGAACCGGAAACGCGCGGGCAGGGGCTTCACCCCGATAGCCAATGCTCTCCAGCGCTTCACCCACAGTGATGCCATCGTGATCGGCGCGGGCATGAGCGTACGCTTCGCTAAACTGCCCCGTCCAGACCCCTGAAGCGAGCATGGCTGGCGCGAAGCGCGCGCCTTCTTCATTGGTCCAGTTAACCAGCACGATGTCACGCTCCGTCTCAGCGTGATGGTCATTGAGGGTACGCAGCAGCTCCAGCCCGGCCAGCACGCCGTAAACCCCGTCGTAGTTCCCCCCCAGCGGCTGGGTATCCACGTGTGAACCGGTCATGACCGGGGCAAGCTGCGGGTTTTTTCCCGCGCGGCGGATAAACATATTGCCCATGCTGTCGACGTCACAGGTAAAACCGGCGTCCAGCGCCCAGTCGCGCAGCAGGTTACGCGCAACACGATCTTCCTCGCTTAATGCCAGACGGGTGACGCCACCGGCGGGCGTGCCGCCGATCTGCGCCATCATCTCAAGCGTTGACCACAACCGTTCGGCGTTGACGCGGATCATGGCTTGTCCTTGCTGCTGCGGTAGCGGAAATCACAGCACGCACCGCCTTGCATAATGGTAGTGGTGCGGGTTAGCTCAACGTCCGGCGCATAGCCAACGATGAATTTTTCATCGCGCGCGCAGGAGAGCAGGTGGCCAATCTCGCCCAGCCCCATCTCGTGGTACATCTCCGCGTAGCGACAGCGGGTCACGTTATAGTTGTACTGCTGGTCGTCGGCGTCGATCACCTTCACCTCCAGGGCGTTATCTTTCTCCCACAGATACTGCAGGGCGATAAAGCTCTTGATGTTCGCGCCGTTGGGTTCTTTGCTGGCAAACGCTTTGCCAGCGTCAATCGCGGCCTGCTCAATGGCCTCGCCAATCACCGCCTGGGCGCGGGCTTTCCCTATCTCGCGCACCAGGATTTCATAAATTGGCTTAATAATTTCGGCTTCAATTTTGCGGCGGGCGAGAATGCCCAGCTCGTTATTATCACTCATCACATTGCCTCGCTGCGTTACTTCGCTTTTGCGCCGCCCAGCACGGTCTGCGGCTGCCATTTGCCGTCGACAACCTTGTAGACCGTGAACGACGGCGATTTCAGGTTGCCCTCTTTATCAAACGCGATCTGCCCGGTGACGCCGGAATAGCTAATGGCGCGCAGGGCAGGCAGATACGCGGAAGGCTCAACGGAGTCTGCTTTTTCCATTGCAGCAACCAGCACGCGGGTGGCGTCATAGGCGAACGGGGCGTGCAGTTCGATATGGGTGTGGTAGCGGGACTGATAGGCCTGTTCGAATGCCTTTCCACCCGGCATCTGGTCAACGGGCAGACCCGGCTCCAGCGCCACAACGCCTTCGCCTTCTTTCTGCGCCAGCTTGAGGAACGTCTGGCTGACGAATCCGCCTGCGCCCATCAGCGTGGCATTCATGCCCAGCTGTTTGATGCGACGGGCCAGCGGTGCGGCCTGGCTGTCGACGCCGCCGAAGAAGATCAGATCGGCGTTTTTACTGCGGATAGCGGTCAGTACGGCGCTGAAATCGACCGTTTTGTCATCCACGTACTGACGATCGACAATTTTCACGCCCTGGGATTCCAGCGATTTAATAAACTGGTCTGCAAGCCCCTGACCAAATGCGGTGCGGTCGTCGATCACCGCAATGCGTTTGGCTTTCAGGGTATTGACCGCATACTGACCGGCGAGCTGGCCGCCGTCATCGTCGTGTCCCATCACGCGGAAGCTGGTATCAAAACCTTGTTGCGTATAGGCGTGACCGGTCGCGACCGGGGCCACCTGGGCGATGCCTGCATCGTGATAAATGCGGGCCGCAGGAATGCTGGTGCCGGTGTTCCAGTGGCCGACCACGCCCGCCACATCGCTGTCCACCAGACGCTGCGCGACGGCCACGGCGGTACGCGGGTCAGACTGATCGTCTTCGGACTGCAGTTTGAAGGTGACCGCTTTGCCGCCGATAGTCGGGTGCTGCTTGTTAATGTCGTCAATGGCCAGCTGCGCGCCGTTCTCCAGATCTTTCCCGATACGGGCAGATGGGCCGGTCAGCGGGCCTGCCAGACCGATGACCACGGTTTCGCTGTCAGCGGCCCACGTGGCCGTCGAGGCAAAGCTGCCGAGGAGAATAGCGGCGCTGAGCGCACTGATTTTTACTGTTTTCATTGTATTTCCCTGATGTTGGCTGGTGTGGTTAAACGGGCATTTCGCCCAAATAAATCTGTGCAATCTGGTCGTCGTTAAGCAGCGCTGTCGATTCGCCATGATGAACAATGCTGCCGCTGTCCATCACCCACGCGCTGTCGGTCACTTCCAGCGCGAGCCGGGCGTTTTGTTCAATAAGCAGCAGGGCGACACCGCGCTCACGCAGCCCGGCGATCACGGCAAAAATGTTCTCGACCATCTTCGGGGCAAGGCCCATCGAAGGCTCGTCGAGGATCAATAGACGCGGGCGGCTGAGCAGGGCGCGGTTAAGGGCCAGCAGCTGTTGCTCACCGCCGGACAACAGCCCGGCAAGCTGATGCTGGCGTTCGCCCAGACGCGGGAAGCGCTCGAATATCTCGTTCATCTCGCGCTTAACGGTGACAGTGTCACGCCTTAGCCAGGCGCCCATCTGCAGGTTTTCCAGTACCGTCATGCGGGAGAAGATGCCGCGCCCCTCCGGAACCATCACCAGTCCGTCGCGAAGCAGGGTCTCCGGGCTCTGTTTACGCACCGCTTTACCGCTGAATTCAATACTGCCGCTAAAACTTTCCAGCCCGGTAATAGCGCGTACGGTGGAGCTTTTCCCCGCGCCGTTCGCGCCGATCAGCGTAGCCTGTTCGCCCTCGCGCAGGGTAAAGGAGACGTCGCGTACGGCCTGAATGCCGCCGTAATGCACGTCCAGACGTTCTACCTTCAGTAATTCAGACATGGGCGTTGCCTCCAAGCCAGGCGGCGATCACTGCCGGATCGCGCCGCACGTTTTCCGGCGTGCCGCTGGCAAGCGTTTTGCCGTAATCAAGGACCGTCAGGCGGTCGCAGATGCCCATCACCAGCTTGACGTCATGTTCAATCATCAGCAGGGTTTTGCCGTCATCGCGGATGCGGATGAGCAGCTCGCCGAGCGCCACTTTTTCCGCCGCGTTCATCCCGGCGGCGGGCTCGTCCAGCGCCAGCAGCAGCGGATCTGTTGCCAGCGCGCGGGCGATTTCCAGGCGACGCTGATGGCCATAGGCCAGATCGCAGGCGCGATAGTGGGCGAACTGCGCAATGCCGGTATAGTCCAGCCAGTGCCAGGCCAGTTCGCGGGTCTGTTTCTCTTCCTCACGGGCGCGTTTGTGGCGGCTCAGCGCGGCCCACAGGCCGTTACGGGTGCGCACGTGGCGGCCCACCATCACGTTTTCCAGTACCGACATGTCGTTGAAGAGGCGCACGTTCTGGAAGGTGCGCGCAATCCCGGCGGCGGTCACTTTCTCTATGTGTTTTGGGAAATAGGGCTTATCCGCTATCGAAAACTCGCCGCTGTCCGCCGGATAAAGGCCGGTGATGAGGTTAAAGCAGGTGGTTTTTCCCGCGCCGTTGGGGCCGATCAGCCCGTAGATCTCGCCTCTGTTCACGGTTATCGAAACGTCATCTACAGCAGTCAGCCCGCCGAAGCGTTTTGTCATGTTGCGTACGGTTAACAGGCTCATGCCTTCGCCTCCTTGTGGCGAACCGGCCAGATCCCGGACGGGCGCACCAGCATCACCAGCACCAGTGCCAGACCGTAAAACAGCTGTCGCAGCACTTCCGGGTCAATCAGCACCGTACCGAACAGCGCCTGCTGAACCGGCGCTGCCTGGCTGCGCAGCAGTTCCGGCAGGGCGGTAAGCAGTACCGCGCCCAGGATCACGCCCGGAATGTGCCCCATGCCGCCCAGCACCACCATCGCCAGTACGGCAATCGATTCCTGTAACGTGAAGGATTCCGGGGAGACAAAGCCCTGAAACGCGCCGAAAAGCGCACCCGCCACGCCGCCAAAGGAGGCGCCCATCGCAAAGGCGAGCAATTTATAGTTACGCACGTTGATGCCCATCGCGCGCGCCACATCTTCATCCTCGCGGATGGCGTGCCAGGCGCGACCAATGCGGGAATGCTGCAGGCGCAGGCAGACAAAAATAATCGCCACAATGACCAGCATCAGCAGGTAGTACCACAGCCACAGGGCAGGCACTTTGAAACCAAACCAGTAGTATACGCCACTGAACTTCAGGCCGAACAGGTTCAGCGTATCCACCCCGGTAATGCCCTTTGCGCCGTTGGTAATGTTTACCGGACGGTCGAGGTTACGCATCAGGATGCGAATAATTTCGCCAAAGCCGAGGGTCACTATCGCCAGGTAGTCCCCGCGCAGCTTGAGCGTAGGAGCACCGAGTAAAATCCCGCAAACTGCCGCGACGAGGGCCGCTAGCGGAATGATGAGCAGATACGAGGTGTGCAGCCCGTCCGGGAACCAGACGCCGAGGATTGGAAGCACCTCCAGCAGGTGTGGGGAGGCCATCAGCGCAGCGAGATAGGCGCCGACCGCGTAAAAGGCGATAAAGCCCATGTCCAGCAGGCCGGTATAGCCCACCACAATGTTTAGCCCCAGCGCCAGCATGATGTAGAGCAGGGCGAAGTCGATGACGCGCACCCAGTAGTTGCCGCCAAGCTGCGTGGCCACCACGGGAGCAATCAGCAGCGCAAGGCAGAACAGGCTCATGCCTGACCAGAATTTGCGTGTCGTCGCCGGGGTCTGGAGTTGAAGTGTTGTCATGGTATTCCTTACGCCCTGTGCGCCACGCGCTCGCCCAGCAGGCCAGCCGGACGGAAGACCAACACCAGGATCAGCACCATAAAGGCAAAGACATCCTGATAGTTGCTGCCAAATACGCCATGGGTCAGTTCACCGAGGTAACCTGCGCCCAGCGCTTCGATAATGCCGAGCAGGATGCCGCCAATCATGGCGCCACGAATGTTACCAATGCCCCCCAGCACGGCGGCGGTAAAGGCCTTGATCCCGGGCAAAAAGCCCATCGAGAAGCTGGCGTTACCGTAATTGCTGGCCATCATCACGCCTGCCAGCGCGGCAAACACGCCGCCAATGGCAAACGTCAGGGTGATGATGGCGTTTGGGTTAACCCCCATCAGCGTGGCCACGCGTGGGTTTTCCGCCACGGCGCGCATGCCGCGCCCCAGACGGGTGTATTCCACCAGCAGCCACAGGCCGGTCATCACAGCCAGCGCCAGCGCCACGGTGACAATGCCGGTAACGGTCACGATGGCGGGCGGGTGCGTTTCACTTCCAGACGTCACGGCAATCGGATCCATGGGCAGGATCTGCGGGAACATCAGCGGGTTGCGTGTCCAGATAATCATCGCCACGGTTTGCAGCAGGACGGAGACGCCGATACCCGAGATCAGCGGCGCGAGCCGCGGGGCGTTGCGCAGTCGACGATAGGCTAAGCGTTCCACGGCCATCGCCAGCACGGCGCAAACGGCCATGGCAATCATCAGGGCAATGCCAAGCTGCAACAGCAGCGGCATATGCGGGAAGGTGGTGTTCAGGGCGTTCATGGCGGAGAGCGTGGTGAGCGCGCCGACCATCAGAATATCGCCGTGGGCAAAGTTAATAATGCGCAAAATGCCATACACCATGGTATAGCCCAGCGCGATCAGCGCGTAGATGCTTCCCAGCATCACACCGTTGATCAGTTGTTGTATGAGTGTATCCAACGTCTGTACCCGCAAAGTGCTCGTTCTGCGGCTACCATCCAATAAATGAATTAAATTGTAAAATACGCATCTATTATTTCTTATGATAAATAAATATTGTTTTATCTTTATGATTTATATGAAAATAGTTTATGCCTGCTTTTGGGTGAAAAGCCTAAAGAAATCAACATATGAATAAAACAGAACAATTGGCGAATCTGGCGGCGTATGCAGAAAGCCGCCTGGCAA
Organism: Enterobacter quasiroggenkampii; assembly: GCF_043972695.1. Taxonomy (NCBI): domain Bacteria; kingdom Pseudomonadati; phylum Pseudomonadota; class Gammaproteobacteria; order Enterobacterales; family Enterobacteriaceae; genus Enterobacter; species Enterobacter quasiroggenkampii. The sequence goes on along the minus strand of NZ_CP143745.1, from coordinate 3,087,806 downwards.
ACGATCCGCCGCTTCGGGCCGTACGTGCCTTTGAGGCCATCGCCCGGCTGGGCAGCGTCACGCTGGCCGCACAGGAGCTGAATATCTCTCCGTCGGCCGTCAGCCATCAGCTCAAGGTGCTCGAAGGATACCTGCAAATGCCGCTCACGGAACGTCAGGGGCGCAGGCTGGTGCTGAGCCAGCACGGGCGGGAATATTACCGCTCGATCCGTGCGGCGTTTAACGTGCTGCGCCAGGCGACGGAGCATCTGGCGGAGCAGGCGCAAACGCGTCAGGTCACCATCAGCCTGATCCCGCTGTTTGGTATGGGGTGGTTTATCCCACGTTTGCCTGCGTTTATGCGCGCCAATCCCCAAACCGAGATCAACGTGGTGTATGCCAACCACCGTAACTATCTGAGCGACGCGTCGGATATGTCGATTCGTTTTGGCAACGGGCAGTGGGCGGGCTATCAGAGTGAAAAGCTGATTTCCGGTCAGATGGTGCCGGTGTGCAGCCGCGCGTTTTTACGCATTCATGGCCATATCGATACGCCTGAGCAGTTGCTGCAAATGCCGCTCCTGCACGATGAAGAGCGCACGAGCTGGACGCAGTGGTTTTTGTTGCAGGGGGTAAAACGTCCTCTCCGGCGCAGCGGCCCGCTGTTTGAAGACGGACTGTTGACGCTGGCGGGCGTACAGGCTGGTCTGGGCTGTGCGCTAATGCGTGAGCCGCTGATTGCGCCGTATCTTGAGAGCGGTGAGCTGGTGAAGATATTTGACCTACCGATTGATGACGGGCGCGATTATTACCTCTGCGTGCGTTCAGATACAGAAATGACCGAGGACGGCAAGCTGCTGCAAACCTGGCTGCGTCGGGCGGCGGGCCATGAATAAACGCCCTGAATAGAAAAAAGGCCAGCGATAATCGCCGGCCTTTTGTCCTGACACATCTTAGAACTGGTAGGTCAGACCTACAGCAACGATGTTGTCGGTAGCCACTTTAGCATCTTTGGTGAACTTGCTGTCATCAACAAGGTTGATTTTGTAATCAACGTAGGTAGACATGTTTTTGTTGAAGTAGTAGCTCGCGCCAACGTCAACGTATTCAACCAGATCCTGTTCGCCGTAAGAACCGATGTCTTTACCTTTGGATTTCAGATAAGCGATGGATGGACGCAGACCGAAGTCGAACTGGTACTGAGCCACAACTTCGAAGTTCTGTGCTTTGTTCGCCACGTGACCGTTACCGAATGCCGTCATGTTGCGGGTTTCAGAGTAAGTGGTTGCCAGGTAGATGTTGTTGGCATCGTACTTCAGACCTGCAGCCCATACTTCTGCGTTCTCACCACCTGCATTCAGGTTGCTTGCAGCACGAACCTGACGGTCAGTACGGTCAGATTTCGCGTAGGCTGCACTTGCAGCAAATCCATCAAACTCATAGCTGGAAGACAGACCCCAGCCGTCACCGTTGGATTCGGTGATATCGGTACGGTCGTTTTTACCCTGGTACTGTGCTGCAAAGTTCAGACCATCAACCAGGCCAAAGAAGTCGGTGTTACGGTAGGTTGCAACGCCAGTGGTGCGGCCAGTCATAAAGCCATCGGTCTGGGTCCAGGTATCGCCGCCGAACTCTGGCAGAACGTCAGTCCATGCGCCGACGTCGTAAGCAACACCGTAGTTACGACCATAGTCGAAAGAACCGAACTCGTTGAATTTCAGACCTGCAAACGCCAGACGCGTTTTGTTACCGTCAGAACCCTGAGCTTCGGAGCGGTTGCCCTTGAACTCATATTCCCACTGACCGTAACCGGTCATCTGGTCGTTAATCTGCGTTTCGCCTTTGAAACCCAGACGAACGTAAGTTTTGTCGCCGTCGTTGTTTGTATCATCAGAGAAATAGTGCAGACCTGTCACTTTACCGTACAGATCCAGCTTGTTACCGTCTTTGTTGTAAATTTCGGCAGCGTTAACAACGCCTGCTGCCAGCATGGAAGTGACTGCCACTGCAACTAATTTAAGTTTCATCTTAAATGTTCCTTATAATTTTTTTGGGTATTTCCTGAACCACTTTGAACGATTTCTAAACGAGGCTGTTCGTCAATGGCATGCTATTCTTAAAAATCTCGTAGTCTTATTTCAATAATAAGTTTCAAAATATTAGAGATAATTTCAATTAGTGTGATCTCGATCGTGTGGGAAGGGTGATATTTAAACAATATGACCGGAATTTATACGATTAATATGTATTTAATGCGTGGAATTATTGCTGTCGCTATAATTTCTGAAGGTTTTAGTATCGTGCGTTAGATTTCGGTATGTTCGAGGTTTTGAGGCGGTTTCTATTACTATTTTTCTTTAAAAGCAGTGGGTTGGTCTGAGTATTGGACGGCTATTCCGCATATTTCCACAAATGTGTCAGATCTGAATTATTGCAGTCATGGCTATCCATGGCGTTAATATTGATGGTTGAGTAATTTCAAGTCGTTGTCAGTTTATGTCAATTCCTTTCAGGGGGCTTTACAGATAACAGCAAATATAAACCGAATTTAAACAGACTGTCTGTTATCAGGATAAATATTCTGAAGTGCGATCACATTTTAAATTTATGTTAATTATGTTGCCGGGTTGATATTCCCCCGGCCACGGGAGAAAACCTTATTTTCGCGTTGCGTACCAGCAGAGCAACGACCCGGCGCAGACCATCAGCGCGCCTTGCCAGAACGAGAATGAAAGGGGGGAGCTTAACACTGCGGCAGCAAGCGCAGCAGAGAGGACGGGGGTAAAATAGGACACGGCAGCCAGCACCGTGACGTTACCGTGCAGGATACCAATATTCCATGCGGCATAACCAAACCCAAGCGCAATGCCGCACATAACGAGCTTCACCACCACCGGGAGGGTAAACACCATGTCGGGCTGATCGCTCAGGGCATATTTCACCCACAGACTTAGCGCGGTCAGCAAGACAAACAGGGTGATGCCGTTTTGTCCTTTCGCAAATTTGCTGGTGACCGTGCAGTAGGCGGCCCAGATAAAGGCCCCGGCAAACGCCAGCGCATAGCTGAGAGGGCTGGAAACGACATTGCGGGTTATTTCTTCAAGGTGTAATCCTTCTTCGCCGCCCAATACCCAGCAGACGCCCAGCAGCGAAATGACCAGGCCTGGGATCACCCACAGGGTAGATTTTTGCCCGTTGAACAAAATCGCAAATACGATCGTCAGGCTCGGCCAGAGGTAATTCACCATACCGACTTCAATCGCCTGCGCGCGCGTGGCGGCATAGCCCAGCGACAGCGCCAGGCATATTTCGTAGCTGACAAATAAAACGCTGCCCGCAATAAGATACCGCGGCGAGAACCGTCTGATATCAGGAAATCCTACCGTCACCAGGCACAGCAATCCGCTGAGGGTATAGATCATCGCCGCACCGCCTACCGGGCCCAGTCCCTCACTCACGCTGCGAATAAGGCCGACCATGGTGCTCCATAACAATATCGCCGCCAGCCCAATAAGCGTTGCTCTCTTTCTGTCCATTACTTCGCCATCGCAATAAAAATCAAAGGAAAAATGTATCGCATTACGCCTGTCGCTGTCGTGAATTATTCTCTTAAGCCGTTAATCAAAAAGGGGTAATGAAATATTACGGGGGTGACTATTAAGGGGGGGAAGACAGATGACCTTGATTTGACGCAAAAAAATCAGGGGCTTTGCTGTTAGTTTGCGGCGCGAAGTCTTTTCAGATAACGAGGACAACAATGGACGTCAGCCGCAGACAATTTTTTAAAATCTGCGCGGGCGGTATGGCCGGAACAACAGCCGCAATGCTGGGATTTGCTCCCAAAATGGCGCTGGCTCAGGCACGCAACTATAAGCTGCTGCGCGCGAAAGAGATCCGTAACACCTGCACATACTGCTCCGTGGGTTGTGGGCTTTTAATGTATAGCCTGGGCGATGGCGCGAAGAACGCCAGAGAAGCGATTTACCACATTGAAGGGGATCCGGATCATCCGGTGAGCCGCGGAGCGCTTTGCCCGAAAGGGGCGGGGCTGCTGGACTACGTTCACAGCGAAAACCGCCTGCGCTACCCGGAATATCGCGCGCCGGGTTCTGATAAATGGCAGCGTATCTCCTGGGATGAGGCCTTCTCCCGTATTGCAAAATTAATGAAAGCCGACCGCGACGCCAACTTTATTGAAAAGAACGCGCAGGGCGTGACGGTCAACCGCTGGCTGACCACCGGCATGTTATGTGCCTCGGCGGCCAGTAATGAAACCGGCATGCTGACGCAAAAATTTGTGCGCTCTCTCGGCATGCTGGCGGTAGACAACCAGGCGCGCGTCTGACACGGACCAACGGTAGCAAGTCTTGCTCCAACATTTGGTCGCGGTGCGATGACCAACCACTGGGTTGATATCAAAAACGCGAACGTCGTGGTGGTGATGGGCGGTAACGCCGCTGAAGCCCATCCGGTGGGGTTCCGCTGGGCGATGGAAGCGAAAAACAACAATGATGCGACGCTTATCGTCGTCGATCCGCGCTTTACGCGTACGGCATCGGTGGCCGATATCTATGCGCCAATTCGCTCCGGTACGGACATCACGTTCCTGTCCGGTGTGCTGCTGTACCTGATCGAAAACAACAAAATTAACGCGGAATACGTTAAGCACTACACCAACGCCAACCTGCTGGTGCGGGATGACTTTGCCTTCGATGACGGACTGTTTAGCGGCTATGACGCCGAAAAACGCCAGTACGATAAAACGTCCTGGAACTATCAGTTCGATGAAAACGGCTATGCGATGCGGGATGAAACCCTGACGCATCCGCGCTGCGTGTGGAACCTGCTGAAACAGCATGTTTCCCGCTACACGCCGGAGGTTGTGGAAAACATCTGCGGCACGCCGAAAGCGGACTTCCTGAAGGTGTGTGAGGTGCTGGCCTCCACCAGCGCCGCCGACAGAACCACCACGTTCCTGTACGCGCTGGGCTGGACGCAGCACACCGTCGGCGCGCAGAACATCCGCACCATGGCGATGATCCAGTTGCTGCTCGGCAACATGGGCATGGCCGGGGGCGGCGTGAACGCGCTGCGGGGGCACTCCAACATTCAGGGGCTGACCGACCTCGGACTGCTCTCGACCAGCCTGCCGGGCTACCTGACGCTGCCGTCTGAAAAGCAGACGGATCTGCAAAGCTATCTGGCGGAGAACACGCCAAAAGCGACGCTGCCGGACCAGGTGAACTACTGGAGCAACTATCCGAAGTTCTACGTCAGCCTGATGAAATCCTTCTACGGCGATGCGGCGCAGAAAGAGAACGACTGGGGCTTTGAGTGGCTGCCGAAGTGGGATCAGGCTTATGACGTCATCAAGTATTTCAACATGATGGATAAGGGCGACGTCACGGGATATATCTGCCAGGGCTTCAACCCGGTGGCCTCCTTCCCGGACAAGAACAAAGTCGTTTGCAGCCTGAGCAAGCTGAAGTACATGGTCGTTATCGATCCGCTGGTGACCGAGACCTCCACCTTCTGGCAGAACCACGGGGAATCAAACGATGTCGATCCGGCCTCGATTCAGACCGAAGTGTTCCGCCTGCCGTCCACCTGTTTTGCGGAAGAGGATGGCTCCATTGCCAACTCCGGCCGCTGGCTGCAGTGGCACTGGAAAGGTCAGGACGCACCGGGTGAAGCGCGTAACGACGGCGAGATCCTGGCCGGGATTTACCACCGCCTGCGCGAAATGTACCGCACCGAAGGCGGCAAAGGCGCGGAGCCGCTGCTGAAGATGAGCTGGCGCTACAAGCAGCCGGATCGTCCCGAGTCTGAAGAAGTCGCGAAAGAGAACAACGGCGTGGCGCTGGCGGATCTGTATGACGCGAGCGGCAATCTGGTGGCGAAGAAAGGTCAGTTGCTGAACAGCTTCGCGCTGCTGCGCGACGACGGCTCCACGGCCTCTTCCTGCTGGATCTACACCGGCAGCTGGACCGAGCAGGGTAACCAGATGGCCAACCGCGATAACGCTGATCCGTCAGGTCTGGGCAACACCCTGGGCTGGGCATGGGCGTGGCCGCTGAACCGTCGCGTGCTGTACAACCGCGCGTCGGCGGACATCAACGGTAAGCCGTGGGATCCGAAGCGCATGCTGATCCAGTGGAACGGGGCAAAATGGACGGGGAACGATATCCCGGACTACAGCACCGCCGCACCGGGCAGCAACACCGGGCCGTTTATCATGCAGCCGGAAGGGCTGGGGCGCCTGTTTGCGCTCAACAAGCTGGCGGAAGGGCCGTTCCCGGAGCACTACGAGCCGATGGAAACGCCGCTGGGGACAAACCCGCTGCACCCGAACGTGGTCTCCAGTCCGGTGGTGCGTATCTACGAAGACGACGCGCTGCGTCTGGGCAAAAAGGACAAATTCCCGTACGTGGGGACGACCTACCGCCTGACCGAGCATTTTCATACCTGGACCAAGCACGCGCGGCTTAACGCCATCGCGCAGCCGGAACAGTTTGTGGAGATAAGCGAAACGCTGGCGAAGGCGAAAGGCATTGCCAACGGCGATCGCGTGAAGGTGAGCAGCAAGCGCGGGTTTATTCGCGCGGTGGCGGTGGTCACCCGCCGCCTGCAGTCGCTGAACGTGCACGGCCAGCAGGTGGAAACCGTCGGCATCCCGCTGCACTGGGGCTTTGAAGGGGTGGCGCAGAAAGGCTACATCGCTAATACCCTGACGCCAAACGTCGGCGATTCTAACTCGCAAACGCCGGAGTACAAAGCGTTTCTGGTCAACATCGAGAAAGCGTAAGGAGCGATTAAATGGCGATGGAAACACAAGACATTATTAAACGCTCCGCGACGAACCCGATTACCCCCGCGCCTCGCGCGCGGGACTACAAGGCAGAAGTCGCCAAGCTTATCGACGTCTCTTCCTGCGTGGGCTGTAAGGCCTGCCAGGTGGCCTGTTCGGAGTGGAACGACATTCGCGACGAGGTGGGGCACTGCGTAGGGGTTTACGATAATCCGGCGGATCTGAGCGCCAAATCCTGGACGGTGATGCGTTTTAGTGAAACCGACCAGAACGGCAAGCTGGAGTGGCTGATCCGCAAAGACGGCTGCATGCACTGTGAAGATCCTGGCTGTCTGAAGGCGTGCCCGTCTGCCGGGGCCATTATCCAGTATGCCAACGGGATCGTTGATTTCCAGCAGGACAACTGCATCGGCTGCGGCTACTGCATCGCGGGCTGTCCGTTTAATATTCCGCGCCTCAATAAAGAGGATAACCGGGTATACAAATGTACCCTGTGCGTGGACCGCGTCAGCGTCGGTCAGGAACCAGCCTGCGTGAAGACCTGTCCCACCGGGGCGATCCACTTCGGCACCAAAAAAGAGATGCTGGAGGTGGCGCAGCAGCGCGTCGATAAGCTCAAAGCGCGGGGCTACAACAAAGCGGGCATTTACAACCCGCAGGGCGTGGGCGGTACGCACGTGATGTATGTGCTGCACCATAGCGACCAGCCGGAGCTGTACCACAACCTGCCGAAGGATCCGGCGATCGACACCTCCATCAACCTGTGGAAAGGGGCGCTTAAACCGCTCTCAGCGGCCGGCTTTATCGCCACCTTTGCCGGGCTGATCTATCACTACATCGGTATCGGGCCAAACAAAGAGGTGGATGACGACGAGGAGGAGCATCATGAGTAAGTCGAAAATGATAGTGCGCACCAAATTTGTCGATCGCGCCTGTCACTGGACGGTGGTGATCTGCTTCTTCCTGGTGGCGGTATCGGGAATTTCGTTCTTCTTCCCGACGCTGCAGTGGCTGACCGAAACCTTCGGTACGCCGCAGATGGGGCGCATTCTGCACCCGTTCTTCGGCGTGCTGATTTTCGTGGTGCTGATGTTTATGTTCGTGCGCTTCGTCCATCACAATATTCCTGACAAGCAGGATATCCCGTGGGTGAAAGGGATTGTCGAAGTCCTGAAGGGTAACGAGCACAAAGTCGCGAAGGTCGGGAAATACAACGCCGGGCAGAAGATGATGTTCTGGACCATCATGAGCATGATTTTTGTGCTGCTGGTGACCGGCGTGATGATCTGGCGTCCGTATTTTGCGCATTATTTCCCGATTCAGGTGGTGCGTTACGCGCTGCTTATCCACGCGACGTCGGCCATCATCCTGATTCATGCCATCCTGATCCATATGTATATGGCGTTCTGGGTGAAAGGGTCAATCAAAGGGATGATTGAAGGGAAGGTGAGCCGCCGCTGGGCGCAGAAACACCACCCGCGCTGGTACCGTGATGTGGAGCGACTGGAAGCAAAACAGGAAAGTACGGAAGGGATGAAGTAAGACCTGCGCCGTCGGCTTTGCCCGGCGGCGCTGCGCTTGCGCGGGCCTACTCTTCAAATCAGAACCGCTCCTCCACATACCGGAACGGATATTTTGTGGGTTTGACTTTGCCGATTTTGCGTTTCGGTAAATCCACTTTCTCAACATGTATTTCTTTATACGGGATCTGCGAAAGCAAATGCGAAATAATGTTCAGTCGCACGCGTTTTTTATCCTCTGAACGCGCCACAAACCACGGCGCCCAGGCGGTATCGGTGGCTTCAAACATGGCGTCGCGGGCGCGGGTGTACTCGTCCCACAGGTTAAAGGATTTAATATCCATCGGCGACAGCTTCCAGATCTTACGCCCATCGTTAATACGGTCGCGCAGGCGTCGCTCCTGCTCTTTCGGCGTCACCTCCAGCCAGTACTTCAGCAGGATAATCCCGGCATCGACCATTGCTTTTTCCATGACTGGCGCGCCGTCCAAAAATTTCTCCGCCTGTTCCTCCGTGCAGAACCCCATCACCCGCTCCACGCCCGCGCGGTTATACCAGCTGCGATCGAAGATCACGATTTCACCCGCTGAGGGCAGGTGGGGCACATAGCGCTGGAAGTAGAGCTGGCTTTTTTCCTTTTCAGTCGGCGCAGGGAGCGCAACAACGCGAAACACGCGCGGGCTGACGCGCTCGGTGATCGCTTTAATGGTGCCGCCTTTGCCGGCACCGTCGCGTCCTTCAAAAACAATACACACTTTTAACCCTTTGGCGACGACCCATTGCTGGAGCTTAACCAGTTCGACGTGCAGGCGGCGGAGCTCTTTCTCATACTCTTTGGTCTTAAGCGGTGCATTCGTTACGACATCAACAGCGACAGGGGTTTTCTTTTTGCTTCCCATGATTGTCATCCTCAGGTTGTCCGGTGCGGAAAAAGCGAGGCCGCACTATGAAGTGTAATCCACCTGATATTATGCGTATTGTTTTTAGGTAATTAATGTCACGACACTTTTTTCAGATACTGAGGTATGCACGAAGGTGCTAAGCACCTGTTCCTCTATTAGAATGCCGCGGATGCAATAAAATTAGCACTTTTAATTCCTCATGCTATGTGTGGTTAATGTGATAATTTCATTCTTATTTACTTAAAGGAACTAAGAATGAGTTGGAATAAAGAAGCCGCAGTTTCGTATCTCCGTTCACACGCTCTGGGGCGCTCTCACAGTGAATGTGCTAAGTTTACCCGCCTGGCCATTCTGGCTGGCGGTGTTAAGGTAGCGAACACAGATTATGCAAAAGATTATGGGGTTGAATTATTACGCGCAGGATTCAGTGAGCTGCCGCCCGGTTCAACGTTAATTTCTGGCGATGTAGCTGTTATACAGCCCTACCCTGGTGGAAATGGCATAGGTCATATGACTATGTATGACGGTACGCAGTGGATTTCTGATTTTATTCAAAAAAGCATGTATCCGGGGCCTGGGTACCGCAAAATGCAACCATCATTTAAAATTTACAGGATGCACTGATGAAAAGAATATTTTTATCATTCGTTTTGTTGCTGGTGGGATGCAGTTCGGCTACCAATCAACATCATAGCGCGCAAGACGCTACCGAATCATTTTATAAATCCTATCTTTCCGTATTCGGCAGCGATGAAACCAGGCCTTATCCTGCCGACGAACTACGTAAATATGTTTCTGCTGATACGATTGCTCGCATTAATACCATTCAGGAAATTTCTGAACAAGAGTTAATTGAGTCTGACTATTTTACGTATACCCAAGATTATTCTCGTGAATGGATACCTGCGTTACGAGTGGAAAACGCCAGGGAATTTTTAAACGGTGAAGTAGTCCAGGTCATTGAAGGGGCGGGTAACGGGAGAAGCATCCATCTTGAGGTATTTCTTCGTCGTGAAGATGATGCATGGAAAATCTACCGCGTTCGTGACATAACGAACAATCATGAGCATCCTATTTTCAATGCTGGTGCTATTACACGCGCTAAAGCAGCGGCAGAGAGCGCACTGTAAAACCAGACCTTGAACCCTTTCCAGCCCTGACACCTGCCGGGGCTTTTTGTTTGCCACTCCCACCGCGTAGCAGTTGGAGAAAACTCCTGAATCAATGGATTAACCTGTCAGCCAGCTGATTTGAACTGGCTCACCATACAAGATTATTCAATAATGCCCGTTGCGAGTGATTAACCCGTGGTTGAGGTATGAAAAAGACAATATTTTCGTTGGCGCTTGGCACATTTGGCCTGGGCATGGCTGAATTTGGCATTATGGGCGTGTTAACCGAGCTGGCGCGTGACACCGGTATTTCGATTCCCTCCGCCGGGAATATGATCTCGTTTTATGCCTTCGGCGTGGTGATTGGCGCCCCGATTGTGGCGCTGTTCTCAGGCAAGTTCTCGTTAAAAACCACGCTGCTGTTTCTGGTTGCCCTGTGCGCGGTCGGGAACGCTCTGTTTACGTTTTCTACGTCATATTTCTGGCTGGCGACCGGGCGCCTGATTTCTGGTTTTCCTCACGGCGCGATTTTCGGCGTCGGGGCGATTATTCTGTCTAAAATTGCGCCGCCGGGGAAGGTGACGGCTGCGGTGGCCGGGATGATCGCCGGGATGACCGTCGCCAATCTCGTTGGCGTCCCGCTCGGCACCTGGCTGGGACACCAGTTCAACTGGCGTTATACCTTTTTCCTGATCGCCCTGTTCGATGCGCTGGTGATCCTCTCGGTGCTGATCTGGGTACCGGACATCCATGACAAATCAGAAATTAAACTGACCGAGCAGTTCCAGTTCCTGAAGAAACCGGAGCCCTGGCTGATTTTTGCCGCCACGATGTTTGGCAATGCTGGTGTATTCGCGTGGTTCAGCTTCGTTAAACCGTTTATGGTCAACGTTTCTGGCTTCTCCGAAGGCATGATGACCATCATCATGATGTTGATGGGCCTTGGCATGGTGTTGGGCAATCTGTTGAGCGGCAAACTCTCGGGACGCTTTAGCCCGCTGCGCATTGCGGCCACCACCGACATGGTGATTGTTGCCTCGCTGTTGCTGCTTTTCGCCTGCGGTGAACTGAAAACGGCCTCGCTAATCACGGGCTTTATCTGCTGCGCCGGGCTGTTCGCGCTCTCTGCGCCGCTGCAAATCCTCCTTCTGCAAAATGCGAAGGGCGGCGAGATGCTGGGGGCGGCCGGAGGGCAGATGGCGTTTAATCTCGGCAGTGCTATCGGGGCGTACTTTGGCGGGATGATGATTACCCTCGGCTTTAGCTGGCGCTACGTCACGCTGCCTGCGGCGTTACTCTCGTTCTCGGCCATGAGTGCATTACTGATCTACGGTTATCTGCGGGCCAGACAGGCTCAGGCTAACGCTCGCGCGCTAGCCTGATTGAAGTCAGGCAATCCAGGGCTCGCCCAGAGTCAGCATCAGGCGGTTGGCCCAGGCGAAGAACGCGGCGGACTGCACCAGATCAAGCTGGGCTAAGGTGTCCAGCCCCTCTTTTTCCAGCGCGGCAAGGTGCAGCGGCGTGGCGGCAGGCGGGGTTACCGACAGCGCTGCCGCAAAATTAATCTCCGCCTGCCAGCGCGCAGATTGCCCCTCGCTCAGGGATTGTCCCGGACGCACGGCCAGCAGGGCCTCTACCGCCGCGTCATCCTTTGACAGCTGGCTGGCTTTCCGCGCATGGACAGATGCGCAGTAGATGCAGCCGTTAATTTTACTGGCGACCGTTGCGGCCAGCTCGCGCTCGGCGCGCGGCAATCCCCCCGGCGTATAAAAAATCCCTTTATCCGTTAGCGTGCGCTGTTCAAGCACCGGCAGGTTGCGTCCCAGCAGGCGGAAGTAGTCGGAATCGGTGTGGCCAAACTTCGCCAGTACAGCAACCTCGTCATCACGAAAATCCGCCAGCGGTTTGGCGGCGATCCACGGCTCCCAGCCCAGTTCCTGCTGGGTGAAGGCGACGGGAGCCGCCTTTCCGGTGGCCGTGGTGGCGGTCGTGTGCCAGACGCCTGCCGCCACCGGCGCATCGCTTGTGGCGACAGGCCTGTCGTTCAGCAGCCGCAGCCCGGCAATCAGTCGGCTCTGGAAGCTGACAAAGGCGATAAGCTGCGCCAGAGTCACGATGCCTTCCTTGCTCCATCCCGCCTGGGTCAGCGCCCTTAACGATGTCGGCGTGGCTTCGACGGGGGAGAAGGTCAGCAGGCGCGCGAAATTGAGCGCCGGGGTCAGACGGTCTGAGGTCGGGTCTGCCAGGCCAAACCCCGCATAGTGCGCGGCCAGCGCCTCCGCGTTGTGCCACCTCGCAACTTTTGCCGCGACGGCGAAGCGCTCGTCCAGCGCAAAATCGCTATTCTGCTGAGTGAATAAGATTTCGTAGCTGCCCTGTGCGTGGCGCGTGGCGGCGTCCCGCGTGGCGCGCGCCTCTGCCAGAGGGGAACCGGGTTTAATTTCCGCCAGCTCGGCGAGAATGTCGTGACTTAATGACATAGGTATCTCCTCAATGGATATGGGGGGCAATATGTTCGGCGATCAGTTCGATGGAGCGCAGCGTGTCGCGATGGGTGGGCTCGACCGAATGGACCTGGAATGAGATGTCAGTGGCGCGCCTGAGAACGGAATCGACCTGCAGCGAACGCAGCACCGTCTCAGGCGAACCGATATGGGCGTCGAACTGGCGACGAAAATCTGTGACAGTGTCACCTTTAACCACGTGTCCGGCAGCGCGATGCTGCTGGGCCTGTTTCGTGAGACCCGGCGTTGCAACTTTCAGCGCATAGTCATCGCTGTCGGCGACGAATGCCGTACGAGAAGCCAGAATGCGCGGTGCGGTACCGGCGGGCAGCGCCTCAAGGTAGGCATCCACAATTGGGTTCTGGATCGCGTCAAGCGTTAAATCCAACTGGTCTGCCGGGCGCGGCTGCGTGCGGGAGAGCATTAAACCGTGTCCGGCCCGCGCGGCGCGAACGGCACCGTCGACGGAAAAGGTGGCAATCCAGATCCGGTCAGCCAGCTGTGGCGCTGGCGGGTAAAGGTGGTTATCCGGATGGGTGAGCGAATCCCCGCGCCAGGCGCTCTGGATCACATGTAGATGATCGGCAAAGGCCGCGCCGCGCTGTTCAAACGTCAGTCCGAACGGCAGGAAAGAGGTCGGTGTGCCGCCCGAACCAAAACCGACTTCGAGACGGCCATCAGCGAGTAAATCCAGCACGGCGGCATCTTCCGCCACACGCAGCGGGTTTTCCATCGGCAGGGTAATGATGGCCGTACCCAGCCGAATGGTTTCGGTATGCGCCGCAACGTGGGCCAGAAACAGCAGCGGTGACGGCAGGCCGCCTTCATTCTCATGGAAGTGGTGCTGCGCAATCCAGGCGCTGTCAAAACCGTGGCGTTCGGCGTGGCGGATCTGTTCTGTAGCCAGTCGATAGCGCTCTTTTGGCGTGGCATCGTCAAGCAGGCGGGTGAAAAATCCCAGGCGTTTTCGCGTCATGCGAACTCCTCCGTAGCGGGTGAAAAATGGGGAATGGCGGCAATCAGTTCGCGGGTATAGTCGTTCTGTGGCGACGTGAATAAGGTTTCGACGTCACCGTGTTCGACCACCTGACCGCTGCGCAGCACCGTGACGCTGTGGGCGATCCGGCGAACGGTGGAGAGATCGTGCGTGATGAACAGATAGGTTAATCCCAGCTGTTGCTGCAGCTGCTGAAGCAGAGCCAGAATTTGCGCCTGTACGGTGACGTCCAGCGCGGAGGTGGCTTCGTCCAGCACCAGAATAGTCGGCTCCAGGATCAGCGCCCGGGCGATGGCCACGCGCTGGCGCTGCCCGCCTGAAAGCTCTCTGGCTGTACGGGTCAGGAGTTCGACGGGCAGGGCAACCCGCTGCGCCACGGTCTCTACCCGGGCCTTTCGCTCCGCCTTAGCGAGTCGAGAAAAGTTCTTCAGGGGCTCTTCGATGATGTCAAACAGCGTCTGACGCGGGTCGAGAGAGGCGAACGGGTTCTGGTAGACAAACTGGATCTTCTGGCGCAGCTGACGACGGGCCTCGCGGCTGAGCGCGGTGGCATCAATGTCATCAATAATGACCTGTCCGTTATCCGCCTGTTCAAAACCCAGCAAAATACGGGCGAGGGTGGTCTTCCCGGAGCCGGACTCACCGACCAGCGCATGGGTGCTGCCGCGTCTGACGTCAAACGTCACCCGATCCAACGCTTGAAGCTGATGACCTTTACCCAGCGAGAACCGTTTGCTGATGGCCCGGGCGCGAATGGCCGGTGACGAGAGCGGAAGACCTGATACCGGGGCGATGGTCAGGCGCTGGCCCTGGAGATCGCTCAGTAGCTGACGGGTATAGGCGTGCTGCGGCGTGCGGACAATGTCGGCGGTGTCGCCGTGCTCCTGAACCTCACCGTTGCGAAACACCAGCAGCCTGTCCGCGCGCTGGGCAGCCAGGGCCAGATCGTGGGTCACAAACAGAACCGCAGTACCCGATTCCCGACGCAGGATATCCAGCAGATCGAGAATGCGTTTTTGCACCGTCACGTCCAGCGCGCTGGTGGGCTCATCGGCAATGATCACGTCCGGGCGCAGGGCAATGGCGATGGCAATCAGCACGCGCTGTTTCATCCCGCCAGAGAGCTGATGCGGATACTGCGTCATGCGCTGTTCGGGGTGGCTCAGGCCGACCTTTCTCAGCAGGGCGAGCACCTGCTCGTCACGCTGGAGAGCCGTTACCTTTTGGTGCAACTGAATAATTTCCCCGACCTGCACGCCGATCGTCTTGACCGGGTTGAGGGAATTACCCGGATCCTGCGGAACCAGGCTGATTCGCGCCCCGCGAAGGGTATCGAGACGCTTCGCTGACCACCGGCTAATCTCCTCGCCGTTGAGCACGATTTTTCCCGCATCGCGCCGGGCGTTATCCGCCAGCAGGCCAATGATTGCCTGTGCCGTGGTCGTTTTGCCGGATCCGGATTCGCCGACAAAGGCCAGCATTTCCCCTCGCCTGAGGGTAAAGCTGACGTTATGTACCACCTCGCGCCACTGGCGCGCGGTACGGTAGCTGATGGTCAGGTTTTCTACCGAGAGTACGGTCATTTCAGGCCTCCGCTGAACTGCTGGCTGATACGGTTGGTGGCAAGCACCACGGCGATGACGACCACGCCGGGGAAGGTGGTTAGCCACCATGCGGTAGAGAGATAGTTACGGCCTTCGGCGATCAATAAACCCCATTCCGGTACGGGCGGCGGGGTGCCGTAGCCGAGAAAGCTCAGCGTGGAGAGGGCCAGAATGGCCTGACCAAACTGCAGCGTAGCAAAGGCGAGGACGGCGGTTAAGGCATTGGGCAGTATGTGTCGCCACAGCACCGCCAGGAACGTCCCGCCGCTGCCGAACGCTGCCTCGACATAATCCGTATGGCGGATGCGCACCACTTCACCGCGCGCGAGGCGGGCGAAGCTGGCAATGGAGGCCACGCCGACGGCAATCGCGGCGTTAACGGTGCCAAACCCGAGCAGAATAATGACCGTCAGCGAGAGCAGCAGAGACGGAATGGACAACAGCACGTCGACAAAACGCATCAGGAAAGACTCGACGCGTCCGGCGAACGCCCCGGCGATGACCCCCAGGCCGGTGCCTGCCACCAGCCCCATCGTGACGGCAGCGAGCGCCGCGCTCAGGGAGTGGGACGCACCATACACAATACGGGTGTAAACATCGCGGCCAAGCTGATCGGTGCCGAGCCAGTGGCCCGCCTGCGGCGCCAGACGTTGCGCTCCGGCGATGCCCTCAATCGGGCTGTAGTGGGTTAACAGGCCGGGCGCCACGGCGGCAAAAAGCGCAATAATAATGACCGCCCATGCCAGCCACAGTCCGGGCTGCCACGCGACGCCCTGCCAGCCCGGAACGCGTTTTCGCGCAGCGGCAGCGTAATCAACCAGGCTCATGATGCACCTCCGGTAACGGTTTGCAGACGGGGATCCAGCAGCGGCATCAGCAGATCCACCAGCAGATTGATCAGGACAAAACCGAGGGCGGATATCATGACCACCGCCTGAAGCACGGCGATGTCCTGGTTGTTCACCGCCTGCTGGGTCAGCTGCCCGAGCCCGCTGCGGCCAAAAACGGTTTCGGTGATCAGCGCCCCGGCAATCAGCTCGCCCAGCAGCAGCCCGGCAATGTTCAGGACCGGCAGCAGGGCGTTGCCGGTGACGTGACGCCACAGCACAGCGGTTTCACTCAGCCCTTTAGCCCTGGCCACGGCGACAAACGGCTGCGTCGCCACCTGGTCGAGGCTGCGCATCAGGATTTGTGCCAGCGGGGCGGAGATCGGGATCGCGACGGTCACGATCGGCAGGATCAGCCCCTGCAGCGGCGTCGGGTTAATCACCGGGATCAGCCGCAGCTGGAAAGAAAAGAGCTGGATGAGGGCAATCCCCAGCCAGAACGTCGGTAAGGAGATAAACAGGACCGGCAGAGACTGGAGGGTATTACTTAGCCAGCGCAGACCCGGCAGGCGCGACGCAAAGGCCAGCGCAAACGCCAGCAGGACCGCGAGTAAAAAAGCGGGCAGGGCGAGGCTCAGGGTATCCGGCAGATTGCTGGCAATCAGCTCGCTGACCGGCACCCCGGCCTGTAACGAGTAGCCGAAATCCCCGCGCAGCATCGCCAGCAGCGTGTGGCCGTATTGCTGCCAAAGCGGGCTGTCCGCGCCGTAGGCCACGCGCATCTCCTCGATTTGCGCCGGGCTTAAGCCCAGGTCCGGGTTCTGAAATTTAATCAGCACCGCGTCGCCCGGCAGCACCTGGAGCAACACGAACGAGAGGGTAAAGGCGGTCCACAAGACCAGCAGCCCGTGCCCAAAACGTTGAAGAAGTGCGTGGCGCATCGTCAGCTCCTCAGTGTTTCTCTATCCACGCGCCGTAGAACGACGGGCGGCCGACTGCTTCAAAATTGACGCCTTTCAGCCACGGCGCACCGGCAAAGACCTGCGGCTCTTCGAAAATCGGAATGACGTAGGCGTTATCCAGCAGGTAACGCTGGGCATCGCCGGTCAGCTGCAGGCGTTTTTGTGGATCAACCTCTGAGGAGATATTCACCAGCAGCGCATTCAGCTTGTCGTCACGGAAGCTTTTGACCTTGTCGCTGGAGCCGCCTTTTTGCAGCAGGGCGTCGCGGTTAGCGGGGTAGAACATGCTTTTCACCACGTCCGGATCGGCGCGGCCCACTTCGGAGACGGTTAACGGGGTTTTCAGCGGATCAAGGTTATCCAGCGTGCGGCTGCCTGCGTCGCCGGCTTTCACGTTCAGCGCCACGCCCACCTGACGCCACTGCTGGGCAACCAGCTGCAGCACCTCTTTATTTTGTGGCTGCGGCAGGGATTCATACACCGTCAGCGCCAGCCGCTGTCCATCCTTGGTGCGGATCCCGTCGCTGCCTGCTTTCCAGCCTGCCTCGTCCAGCAGCTGGTTGGCTTTTGCCGGGTCAAAGGACAATTTGTCGCTGAGATCGACAAAGCCAGCGGCGGAATCGGCAATTACCGACTTCGCCTGCGGATAGTTAGCCGAGAAGAGGGTCTCAACCACCTGTTTTGCATTGGTGGCATGCAGCAGCGCCTGGCGCACGCGAATATCGGAGACCAGCGGGTTATCCGGACGGAAGCTAATGCTGTCGTTCACCCCGCGGGTCGGGGCGGCGTAGATTTTATAGCCCTGATCGGTCGCCTGCTTTTCGTCATACGCCTGCACCTGGCGAATAAAGTCGGCCTGACCAGCCAGCAGGGCGCCGACGCGCACGCTGTCTTCCTGAGTCACGATAAACTTGATGCCATCAAGATTGGCTGGCCCCTGTTGCGCCAGATTTTTGGGCCCCCACTGGTAGTCCTTACGTGCTTCCAGCGTCACTTCGCGACCCAGCTTCTCGTCCTTCACCACAAACGGGCCTGAGCCAATGATATGCCGGGCGTCACCCAGCTCTTCAAAATTGCGCTCGAGCGTGCTGAGCGAGACCAGGCCCGACCCGATGGTGGCGGTGCCCTGCAGGAATCCCGGTGACGGTTTTTTGAAGTAGAACTTCACGGTCAGCGGGTCGACCACTTCGCTGCGATCGTAGTTATTGATCACTTCTGACACCGGCAGGCGCTGCGCCTTGTTGCCCAAACCGTAGGTATCAAAGTTTTTCGCCACGGCGTTAGCATCCAGCGGCGTGCCGTCGGAGAAGGTGATCCCCGGGCGAATTTTGAAGGTGTATTCGGTTTTATCGGCGTTGGTGGTCCAGCTTTCGGCCACCCACGGTTCGACCTGCAGCGTCTTTGGGTTCTGCCACGTCAGTTTGTCGGTAATCTGGTTCAGAATGCCCCCGTTCGGGTAGAAGCCGCCGGCAGGCGGATAGAGGTTGGTGTGCGCCTGTTGCTCCAGATAAATCAGCGTGCCGCCTTTAACAGGCGCATCCGCGGACCAGGCGGCGGTGGTCGTCAGAATCAGCGCCGTCAACAGCGGCAGACGAAATGGGGTTTGCATGGTGAATTCCTTTGTTATCTTCTTGTTAGCGTCGGATTCATCATCGGGCGCAGGGGAAAACAAGGGAACAAAGGAATTAAGATAAGGATTGCCGGAAAATGGCTATAAAAAAACCGCCCCTGTCAGGAGCGGTAATTGAACGGTGGGTGATTATGAACGCAGGTCAATCACCATACGGCCACGGATCTGGCCCTGTTCCATCTCTTTGAAGATGGCGTTGATGTCCTCGATCGGGCGCATCGTGACTTTCGGCACGACTTTACCTTCAGCGGCGAACTGGAACGCTTCCTGCAGATCCTGACGGGTACCGACCAGCGAACCCACCACCTGAATGCCGTCCAGCACCAGGCGAGGAATGTCGAGGCTCATCGCTTCCGGCGGCAGACCAACGGCGACCACGCGGCCACCGGCACGCACGGCATCCACCGCCGAGTTGAAGGCGGCTTTTGCGACGGCAGTGACGACTGCGGCATGCGCGCCGCCGGTTTTTTCCTGCACAATTTTAGCGGCATCTTCGCTGCGGGAGTTGATGGTGAGATCCGCACCCATGCTGGCCGCCAGCTTCAGCTGTTCGTCGTTAACGTCAAGGGCGATGACTTTGGCGTTAAAGACGTTTTTGGCGTACTGCAGCGCGAGGTTACCCAACCCGCCGAGACCGTAAATCGCAATCCACTGGCCCGGTTTAATACCCGATACCTTCACTGCTTTGTAGGTGGTGACACCCGCGCAGGTAATGCTGCTGGCCGCCGCCGAATCCAGACCGTCCGGCACTTTTACCGCGTAATCCGCGGTGACGATGCACTCTTCCGCCATGCCGCCGTCAACGGAGTAACCGGCGTTTTTCACGTCACGGCACAGGGTTTCGTTGCCGGAATTACAGTATTCGCAGTGCCCGCAGCCTTCAAAGAACCAGGCCACGCTTGCGCGGTCGCCGACTTTCAGCGACTTCACGCCAGGGCCGACTTCTTTAACGATACCAATCCCTTCATGGCCCAGGATGACCCCGGTTTTATCGCCGAAATCACCGTTCTTCACGTGGAGGTCGGTATGGCATACGCCACAGCACTCCATCTTCAGCAGGGCTTCCCCATGCTTTAGCGGGCGTAAGGTTTTTTCGGTAACGTTGACCTGGTGATCCTGAGTGACAACAGCAGCCTTCATGTGTATCTCCTTGTTCATGATAAGAATCTGCATAGCAGGTGTAGTACCTCTTAAGGATTAATACATTAGCCTGGTAATGCAAGGCTGCAGCAACATAATGTCATCATTTGATTCGATTTCAGATTAAGAATACGGCGTTCCTCTAATAATTAAGGGGGAAAATTCTGGCCCGGCGAGGCGCTCGCCGGGCGCAGACTTACAGCTGGGCTTCTATCTCCTCTATCTCTTTACGCCATTGCGCCTGCAGCTGCGGCTTTTGATGCTTCGGCTTACGCGCCAGATCGTTTTCCAGCAGCGTTTCCAGCGCGACCAGGCGTTCAAGCAGATCGTCATACGGCGAGGGGCGATCCGTCGGCGCCGCGATGTCAGGCGCAGTGGATGTGACCAGCCCCGCGCGATCACGCAGCCGCTCAAACACCGCTTCTGCATCGTGCCACTCGCTCAGTTTTCCCTCTTCAATCAGCCAGAAACGGTTGCAGCTTTGGCTAATTAACTGACGGTCATGGCTGACCAGCAGGACGCCGCCTTCGAACTGCTGAAGGGTGTGCGCCAGCGCCTCTTTGCCTTCCATGTCCAGGTGGTTGGTAGGCTCATCCAGCATCAGCAGGCTATAGCGGGCAAGCGTCAGGCCAACGAACAGCAGGCGCGAGCGTTCGCCTCCGCTGAGCGTGCTGACCGTTTGTCCGTGACGCGCCCACGGGAAACCGGCGCTTATCAGGGCCATTTTGCGGTTCTGCGGATCCGGAGCGAAAGGCTCCAGCGCGTCGAGCAGCGTGGCGTTGTCGGGCAGCTGATTCAGCGTCTGGTCGTAATAGCCCGGCGACACGCGCGGGTGCAGCTTCAACCCGTCGTGGGTCAGTTCATCGGTAAACTGTCGCCAGATAAGCTTCATCAGCGACGATTTACCGCAGCCGTTACGACCGACAATCGCCACGCGATCGCCGCTTTTTAACCGCGCAACGTCGACGCTGAACAACGCAGGCAGGCCCGGAGCAGGGGGCACGTCAAGGTTTTCCATCTCCAGTAAACGGTCGGCCCGCAGCGCGTCGCCGCGAAGGGTTAGCGTCCACGGGCTACCTGCCGTGAGTTCCGTCTGGCTCTCCCTGAGCCGTTCGACCTGCTTTTCCATCTGTTTGGCTTTTCGGGCCAGGTCTTCGTTGTCGTAAACCTTGCCCCAGGTCGCCAGCCGCTTCGCGCTGGCGGTCACGCGGTCGATCTCCTTTTGCTCCGCCTTGTGGCGCTGCGCATCGCTCTCATCTTTTGCTTCAAGCGCCTTGCGTGCTGCCGTACAGGGAAGGGCAAAGTAGTGCAGCGTTTTATCGCGCAGGATCCAGCTGCCGTTGGTGACGGCATCCAGTAGCTGTCTGTCATGCGAGACCAGCACAAAGCTGCCCGACCAGTTCTGTAGGAAGTGTTCCAGCCAGAGCATGGTCGGCAGGTCCAGGTGGTTGCTGGGTTCATCCAGCAGGAGCAGGTCCGGCTCGTGAATCAGTGCCCGGGCCAGCAGCAGGCGGGTGTGCTGTCCGCCGCTCAGCGTGGCGGATTGCAGCATCGTATCCTGCGGCGTGAAGCCCATGCTTGCCAGCAGCGTTTCGGCTTTCCAGCGCAGGCTTTCCCGTTCAGTTGAGGGCAACTGGGCCAGGACGGCATCCAGCATGGTCAGCGGAAAAATAGCGCCCGGGAGATGTTGCTCCACGCGTGCCATCAGGCAGTGCCCGGCCAGCGAGACCGTTCCGGCGGCGGGGGAGTCAGTGCCGTCCAGCACCTTCAGCAGCGTACTTTTACCGCAGCCGTTGTCGCCCAGCAGGCCAATGCGATCGCCTTTTTTCAGCGTAAAGGAGAGTGAGTCGAAGAGCGTGCTAAACGCCGTATCAACGCGTAAAGATTGTGCAGTGAGTAAAGTGCTCATTGTTGCTTACCCAAGAGTTACAGGCATGTTTATGCCTCGTCAAACATCGCTGACGATAACTCAGTAAGCCCGAGAGAAGGGATTTCAGGGGTTGGTGTCTTCGCTCAAGCAGAAGTTATCGCAGCACGATACCGATAACGCTTGAGCTGGTGCGATCACCAAATGTATGTGAAACATTGAAAATTTCACGATACAGCATAATTGGCCTCCTTATATATTCAGTGGGTTAATGGATGAAAGGAGTGTAGCGGGGGAAAAGGGGTTTGGCTAGTGGGTATTCGATGGTGCGGTTTGTTGCCCTCACCCTGACCCTCTCCCACAGGGAGAGGGAAAACAGCCAGCCCGTAGGCCCGGTAAGCGAAGCGCCACCGGGCGGAGCGGATTAAATCGACGTACGGCGATAGCTGCGGTATTCAGGCTTCCAGAAGTTGTCGTCGATGGCCTGCTGCAGCGCGTCGGCAGAGGTTTTCACCGCCACGCCCTGCTGCTGCGCCATTTTACCCACCGCAAACGCGATAGCGCGCGACACCTTGTGAATATCCTTCAGCTCAGGCAGAACCAGACCTTCGCCGTCGTTGACCAGCGGCGAGTGGCCCGCCAGGGTTTCGCTCGCCGACATCAGCATTTCGTCGGTGATTCGGGACGCGCCGGAGGCAATCACCCCCAGACCAATGCCCGGGAAGATATAGGAGTTGTTGCACTGGGCAATCGGATAGGTTTTATCCTTCCACACCACCGGATCGAACGGGCTGCCGGTCGCAACCAGCGCGTTACCTTCGGTCCAGGCGATGATGTCCTGCGGCGTCGCCTCCACGCGGGAAGTCGGGTTAGACAGCGGCATCACGATAGGGCGCTCGCAGTGCTTGTGCATCTCGCGAATAATCTCTTCAGTGAAGAGACCGGTTTGCCCGGAAACGCCGATCAGAATATCCGGCTTCACGTTGCGCACGACGTCCAGCAGGGAAAGGACTTCGTTGTCGGTATCCCAGTTTTTCAGGTTTTCGCGTTTCTGCACCAGCTTCGTCTGGAATGGCAGAAGGTTCGGCATGCCGTCGGTCAGCAGGCCGAAACGGTCCACCATAAAGACGCGGGAGCGGGCCAGCTCTTCGCTTAAGCCTTCGCGCTGCGTCTGGGCGATAATCTGCTCGGCAATACCGCAGCCTGCGGAGCCTGCGCCAAGGAAGACGATTTTCTGGTAGCTCAGCTGGCTTCCCGCTGCACGGCTGGCGGCGATAAGCGTACCCACCGTGACGGCTGCGGTGCCCTGGATATCGTCGTTAAAGGAGCAGATCTCATCGCGATAGCGGTTCAGCAGCGGCATCGCGTTTTTCTGCGCAAAGTCTTCAAACTGCAGCAGCACGTCCGGCCAGCGGTGCTTCACGGCCTGGATGAAGTCGTCGACAAACTGATAGTACTCGTCGTCGGTAATACGCGGATGACGCCAGCCCATATAGAGCGGGTCGTTGAGCAGCTGCTGGTTGTTGGTGCCGACGTCCAGCACTACCGGCAGGGTATACGCCGGGCTGATGCCGCCGCAGGCGGTGTAGAGTGAGAGCTTACCGATTGGGATCCCCATCCCGCCAATGCCCTGGTCGCCGAGGCCGAGAATACGTTCGCCGTCAGTCACCACAATCACTTTGATATTGTGGTTAGGCACGTTCTGCAGAATATCGTCCATGTTGTGACGGTTCTGATAAGAGATGAATACCCCGCGGGAGCGACGGTAGATCTCTGAGAAACGCTCGCAGGCGGCACCCACCGTCGGGGTGTAGATCACCGGCATCATCTCTTCAAGATGGTTTTGTACCAGGCGATAGAAGAGGGTTTCGTTGGTGTCCTGAATGTTGCGCAGGTAGATGTGTTTGTCGATTTCAGTTTTGAAACCCTGGTACTGGATCCACGCGCGCTCTGCCTGTTCTTCAATGGTTTCAACCACTTCAGGCAGTAAACCCAGCAGGTTAAAGCTGCTGCGCTCTTCCATGCTGAAGGCGCTGCCTTTGTTGAGCAGGGGGAATTCGAGTAAAACCGGTCCGGCATATGGGATGTATAAGGAACGATGTTTTTTCAGTTTGTTGTCCATGTCACTCACTCTTTTTATGAAGATCCGTCCCTGACACTGCTGTTTGTCATCTTTCTGGCCTGTGCGATGGGGTGCGGTCCGGCGGTATTATAAAGGAGCTAAATATTAATTACCGCAACACATAAACAAAAACACCATCGGGATTGCCGATGGTGTTCTGGATCTCAGTCTGGAACTTACTTGCCCGCGTGGCGTTTTCTGCCGGTGGCGTGAGTGACTTGCGTTTCGTGGTCGCCTTCAATCACCACTTTGCGCTGATTAGAAAGCTTGTAATTCAGTCCCAGAATATGGCGTGCCTGACGGTTCGATTTCATATTAACTCCTCAATCCTGTTGATAGTTTTAAGGACCAGTTTGCTTACGCAAACGAAATGTAACCCCTTAGGTTGCAGATCCAGCTTAGCAGGTTTTTACAAGGGTGCGTTTTGCCCGCTGACGACGTAGTTAATGGTCTGCTGGTAGATGTCACTGAGGATGTCATTATCTGTGGATTCCACCCACTTGGTCAGTTCCATCAAAATGTCATCTTCAGTCACAGCACCGTGCTCGGCGTGAAGACCCTGTGCAATCGCGTTAACGAGTTCAGGTTGTGCTGCTGCGGTATTTGCCGGGTAATAAGTAAACATGCTGCCTCCGTGTCGTTGTCTGTTTAATGGTACGGCTCGCAAAAAAATTAATTCATAAACAGAATGGCAAATATTTTCCCGGTTGTGGCTCAGATTCATCTTAGAAATAAAAATGACATAAGTGTATGCTTTTGTGTGGTTTTGAAATGTGGGGGTAAATCGACGTGGCGTTGAGAGAATATTATGACGGTGCTCCTGCTATCACGAAAATATAGCAGGAGCAGAGTTTACATTACCACTTCATTTCGCCGGTATTCACCTTAGCGCTTAATTCCAGCGAGCTCTCTTCAGCCAGGTTCGGATACTGTTTTTTCAGGGTGCTGATGACGCCTGCAGAATCTTTATGAACGGATAAGGCCTTTTCAAAGCGCTGGAGATAGTCACGGGTAAAATCAATCGCCCCCGTCCCGGCTGGTGGGGTGCCCAGATAGTGACCCGGGATGACGCGCTCGGGTTTGTGCGCCGCCATATTCACCAGCGTTTCCTGCCACTGCTTACGGCTTTCCGCTGTCTGGGTGTCTGCCGTCCAGACGTGAATTCCCCAGGCTACCCCGGTGCCGCCGAGGATGGTTTTCGCTGACGGGATCCACACATAGGCCGCGTAGCTGTCAGGCTGTTCGATATCGATCTTTTCTCCGTCCACCATAAACGTGGTGGAGGCGAGCACCTGCGGGACGACCAGCTCGGTTGGCGCGCCGTCTTTCATCTGCGGACCCCAGAAGGCGAGCTTGGCGTCTTTGGTAGCCTTGATGTGGTCAACCACATGCTGCGTGGCCACCACTTTGGCGTTCGGGAAGGCTTTGACCAGCGGCTGCAGGCCAAAATAGAAATCCGGATCGCCGGAGGTGATCACAATCTTGTTCAGGGTTTTACCGCTTTGACGAATTTTCTCTACCAGCGCTTCGCCATCCTTCACGCTGAACTGCGCGTCAAACAGCACCGCTTCTTTCGGGCCGGAAACCAGCGTGGAGGAGACCGCGAAAATGCCTTTCTCCTGAGGGTTATAGGTATCAATGCTCAACGGTGCGGCAAAAACAGCCGGAGTGAAAAGCGTGGAAAGCAGGGCAAGGTGAGTGAATTTCATACTGTTGTCTCTGTTGTTCAGGAATGTCTCTATTGTACGGATAATCGCATTTGCCAGAATTCCTGAAACAGGACATGCTTAGTTTCATAAATCGAGCAAATGGAGCTTATATGGATCGCGTTATTGCCGCCCAGGTTTACAACCGGATATGCGAGCTGGGAAGTTTGAGCGCGGCGGCCCGCGCGCTGGGTATTTCCCGACCAATGGTGAGCCGCTACCTTGAACAGATGGAAAAGTGGGCGGGTACGCGTCTGGTAAACCGCTCCACGCGCAAGCTGACGCTGACTGCAGCAGGGGAAAAGGTGCTGCAAAAAACGCGGACCCTCTCGCAGATCTCGCAGGAAATTGAAGGCCAGTCAGAGAAAGATCTCCCGTCAGGTACCCTGCGGGTGGCCTGCGCGCACTTTACCGCGATGCACCTGATTGCGCCGGTGCTGCCCGGTCTGCTCTCGCGTTACCCGCAGCTGCGCATCGAACTGGATGTGAACAACCATCCGGTGAGCCTGGTGGGAGAACGCATTGATGTCGCCGTGCGCATTACCGACAACCCCGAACCCGGCATGATTGCCCGCCGGCTGGGGGAGTGTCGCTCGGTGCTCTGCGCCTCGCCGGAGTATCTGGCGCAGCACGGCACGCCCGTCAGCCCCGAAGAATTAGCCCGGCATAACTGCCTGCACTACAGCTTTTTTGCCGGGCAGTCCTGGCACTTCCTGACGCCGGAAGGCGAAAGCCTGAGCGTGGCCGTCAGCGGCAACCTGAGCGCCAGCATCTCTTCGCTGCTGATGGACGCGGCTGTTAAGCACTGCGGTATCGCCATGCTGCCGGAGCGTGAGGCGCGAACCGCGCTGGCGCAGGGAATACTGGTGCCGGTACTGGAGACGCTGGAGCCGAAACCGCTGGCCATCCATGGCATTTATCAGTCCCGGGAATACCAGCCTGCCGCGCTGCGGGTGTTCCTCGACGCGCTGGCGCACCATTTACTCAGTGACTAAGACTCGTCTGTCTTGCCCGCAAAATCCGAGCAGTCTTCTATACTTAACCCTTTGTAAGCCAAAAGGAGAGCAAGAATGACTATTCATAAGCACGGTTCGGCACACTGGTCTGGCGACATTAAGCGCGGTAAAGGGACGGTTTCCACCGAGAGCGGCGTTCTCAATCAGCAGCCTTATGGTTTCAATACCCGCTTTGAGGGTGAAAAGGGGACCAACCCGGAAGAGCTGATCGGCGCGGCACATGCGGCCTGTTTTTCGATGGCGCTGTCGCTGATGCTCGGGGAAGCGGGCTATACCGCTGACGCTATTGATACCACCGCGGACGTCTCTCTGGATAAAACCGACGGCGGCTTTGCGATTACGAAGGTTGCCCTGAAAAGCAAGGTGACCGTTCCCGGCATCGCTCCTCAGCAGTTTGACGGTATTATTCAGAAAGCGAAAGCGGGCTGCCCGGTTTCGCAGCTCCTGAAAGCCGAGATTACCCTGGACTACACGCTAAATTAACTCCCTGCCGGGTTTGCGCCCGGCTATCCCTTCAGTGCGGCGGGAAACACCTCCGCCAGCCACGCAATAAACACCTTAAGACGGTGCGTCAGATGCCGGTTCTGAGGGTAAACCACATGAAACGGATAGGCGGCAGGGCGCCAGTCGCTCAGGATCGCCGTCAGCGTACCCGCCTGTAAATACGCATTTGCCGAATACTCAAACGTCTGAACGATCCCCAATCCCGCTGCGGCAGCCGCCAGATGGGCATTACTTTCGTTTACGCCGAGATAATGCGGAATATTGATTTCCAGCGTCTCGCCGTTCTCTCTGAAGCGAAACGGAAATGCCCGCCCGGTGACGGGCGAGAGGTAGCTAATGAGCTTGTGCCCGTTGCACAGCTCCTGCGGATAGGCCGGAACGCCATGGTTTTTCAGGTAACCCGGCGTCGCGCAGGTAACCATTTCGGCGTTGCCAATATGGCGGGCGATGAGGGTCGAGTCGTTCAGCGGGCCGCCGCGGATGACGCAGTCTACGTTACCGCTGATAAGATCCACCGGACGATCGGCTACCCCAAGGTCGATGCGGATTTCCGGATAACGCTGCATAAAATCCGGCAGCAGGGGAATAAGCACGTCCCGAGCGGTGGAGCCGCCCACGTCAACCCGCAAATGCCCTTTGGGCGTCGCGCGGGAAACGCGAAACGCGGTGTCGATATCTTCGATATCTATCAAGACCCTGAGCGCTTTTTCATAGTAATCCGCCCCTTCCGGCGTCGCGACCACCCGGCGAGTCGTCCGGTGCAGGAGACGTATCTCAAGATGCGACTCAAGCGCTTTCACCAGCTTGCTCAGGGTGGCAATGGGCATGTTCAGCGAGTCCGCCGCGCGGGTAAAGCTGCCGGTTTCCACCACCCGGGTAAACGCGCGCATCGCCATTAGCTGGTCCATTCGGCTCCCCTGATTATTTCTGTGTGTGAATAGTCATTTTCATTTTTGCCGGTTTTTCACTAATCCGGCAAGGGCTAAAGTTTGTCCAACGCAAACCCAACAAAAGGTAAATGACATGAACACGACTCTCTCAGGAAAAATCGCACTGGTCACCGGCGGCAGCACCGGCATCGGTCTTGCCACGGCGCAGGAGCTTGCTGCACAGGGCGCGAAGGTGTACGTCACCGGACGACGTCAGGCCGAGCTGGACGCGGCGGTGGCTGAAATCGCTTCAACGGCAGTGGGCATTCGCGCTGACGTGTCAAAACTGGCGGACCTGGACGAGGTCTATGCCCGGATAGCCAAAGAAGAAGGCCGCCTCGATATTCTGTTCGCCAATGCGGGTGGCGGCGATATGCTGCCGCTGGGCGCGATAACCGAAGAGCAATTTGACCGGATTTTCGGCACCAACGTCCGCGGGGTGCTGTTTACGGTACAGAAGGCGCTGCCGCTGCTGTCCGCCGGATCCTCGATTATTCTGACCGGCTCGACGGTGTCCATTAAAGGGACGGCAAACTTTAGCGTCTACAGCGCCAGCAAGGCCGCCGTGCGCAACTTTGCCCGCTCCTGGGCGCTGGATTTGCAGGGCCGTGGGATCCGCGTCAACGTGGTAAGCCCGGGGCCGATCAAAACCCCTGGCCTCGGCGATCTGGTGCCGGAAGAACATCGTCAGGGGCTGTACGACGCGCTGGCCGCACAGGTGCCGCTCGGCCGTTTAGGCGCGCCGGGTGAGGTGGGTAAAGCGGTGGCGTTTCTGGCCTCCGACGCGGCCAGCTTTATTAACGCCACCGAGCTGTTCGTGGACGGTGGGATGGCGCAAATTTAACCCAGACTGCGCCAGCAGCGGACATCACGGCCCTCGCGAGAGGGCTGTAACGGCTGAGGACGTTCGCACCCCTGCGCGGCCATCGGGCATCGGTCACGGAAAAAACAGCCTTCGGGCAGATGACGGTTGCCGGGAAGCTCCGTTTTGCGTAAGGCCAGCGTCTCATCCAGCGGTTCACCGGTGCGGGGAACCGAATCGAGCAGCAGACGAGTGTAAGGATGGCGCGGCTCCCCTAGCACCTGAGCGGCGCTGCCCAGCTCCACAATCTGCCCAAGGTACATCACCGCCACGCGGTCGCTCATGTGCCTGACCACCGAGACGTTATGTGAGATCAACACGTAGGTCAGATTACGCTGCTGTTGCAGGGTCACCAGCAGGTTGAGGATCTGCGCCTGCACGGAGATATCCAGTGCGCTGGTGGGTTCATCGAGCACGATGATATCCGGATCGGACGAGAGCGCCCGGGCGATGGCAATGCGCTGGCGCTGCCCGCCGGAGAAGGCGTGCGGAAGCCGGTCGAGATACTCCGGGCGAATGCCCACCTGTAGCGCCAGGTTTTCAGCCAGCTGACGGCGTTCGCGCTCGCTGCTGCGCTTTTGTACCCACACCGGCTCGGTGATAATGCGCCAGACCGGCAGGCGCGGGTCGAGCGAAGAGAGCGGATCCTGAAACACCATCTGCATGCCGCCCGCATGGTGCGCCCGCTGGCAGGTGCCGATGCTGGGTTTAAGCATGCCCATCAGCAGTTGGGCCAGCGTGCTTTTCCCGCAGCCGGACTCCCCGACAATGCCAAGCGTCTCTCCCCGACGGATTTTAAGGTCGAGCCCGTTGAGCGCGTGGACCTGTTCCGTCACGCGGCCCAGCCAGTTTTTACGTGCCGCAAAATTCACGTGCACGCTATCCAGTTCCAGCAGTACATCAGACATGGGCTTTCTCCCGTTGTGGATACCAGCAGGCAGCCTGTTGGCCTTCTGCGCCATGGGGCTGTAAGCGCGGTGTTTCGCTGCATTTCGTCCCGGCGGCAAAGCAGCGCTCGCGGAACGCGCATCCCTGCGGAAGCTGGCTGAGGTTGGGGACCGTGCCGGGGATGGCGGGAAGCGGGGCGCGCGGCTGGCCGTTTTCCGGCGCGCACTGCAGCAGGCCAATGGAATAGGGATGTACAGGCTGGTGGATCAGCGTTTGCGTGGCACCGCTCTCGATCACGCTGCCCGCATACATCACGTACACTCTGTCGCAGAGCTGGGACACCACAGCCATATCGTGGCTGATAAACAGCACCGAGGTGCCGCTGGCCCGTGCCTTGTGCTTCAGCAGGCGCAGCACCTGCAGCTGGACGGTGACGTCCAGCGCGGTGGTCGGTTCGTCGGCGATAATCAGCTCCGGCTCGCAGGAGAAGGCAAGGGCGATCATCACCCGCTGGCGCATCCCGCCGGACAGCTCAAACGGATAGCGCGCCATGACCGCTTTCGCATCCGGGATTTGCATCTCTTCCAGCAGGGTAATCGCCTTCTGCTGCGCCTCATGCCGGGAAAGCGACTGATGCTGGCGGATCACCTCGACCATCTGTTTGCCAATCCGCCGCGTCGGATTGAGGGCGGTCATGGGCTCCTGAAAAATCATCGCGACCTTTGCGCCGCGCCACTGGCGAAGCTGTTTCTCGGATGCCGCCAGGACATTTTCGCCGAGTAATTTCACCTGACCATGATGAATGCGGTAGCTGCCTTCCGGCAGCAGCCGCATGGCGAGCATGGCGGTCACCGATTTACCTGAACCGGATTCGCCCACCACGCCGACAATTTCACCCCTGCCGATCTCCAGCGAGACGTGGTTCAGCGCGTGGACCTCGCCGCGGAAAATCGGGAAGCTCAGATGCAGGTCTTCAATCTTGAGTACCGGATCGGTCATCACTGTTTACCTCCCGATTTCGGATCCAGCAGATCGCGGATACCGTCGCCAAACAGGTTAAAGCCCACGGCGGTTATCAAAATCGCCGCACCGGGAAACGCGCAGTACCACCACTGGTCCAGAACGTAGTTACGGCCGACGGCCACCATCGCGCCCCATTCGGCGGTCGGCTGCTGCGCCCCCAGGCCAATAAACCCCAGCGTGGCGGCCATCAGGATGGCGCTGCCGATGTCCAGCGACGCCTGCACGATCAGCGGCGGCAGGGCGTTGCGCAGGATGTGCCAGCGGATCAAATGCCAGCGGGAGGCGCCAAAGGTGCGGGCGGCCTGCACGTAGGTAAACTGGCGTACCACCAGGGTTTGGCCGCGTGCCAGGCGGACGTAAAACGGAATGCGGACAATCGCAATCGCCAGCATGGCGTTAAACAGGCTCGGCCCGAGCGCGGCGGCCAGCGCCATGGTCAGCACCAGGGAAGGTATCGAGAGCATAATGTCCATCACCCGCATGATGACGGCGTCGCCGCGCCCGCCCAGCACGCCGGACAGACAGCCCAGCAGCGAACCGATGCCGCCCGCGATCACCACCACCGCCAGTCCGGCGGTAATGGACTGCTGGCTGCCCGCCAGCACGCGGCTGAACAGATCGCGGCCCACCTCGTCGGTACCAAACCAGTGCTGCGCAGACGGCGCCTTCAGGCGCGCGGTCAGATCCAGCGCGTTCGGGTCGTGCGGCACGATCCACGGTGCGGCCACCATAATGAAAAGCATCACAAGCATAATGACGCCACCAACGATCGTGAGCGGGCTTTGACGCAGCATCCAGAACAGCTTTGCCCAGTTGATGCGTTGTCTGACGGGTTTAACCGGGACGGGCGTTTCCTGCGTTAACATCATTCGGCACCTCCGCGCCCAATTCGCGGGTCAATCCACAGGTAAAGCAGATCGACCACCAGATTAACCAGCACGTAGGCCAGCGAAACAACGACGGCAAAGCCCATCACGGCAGGGAAATCGAGCGCCTGAATGGATGTCACCACCCAGGCCCCCATGCCCGGCCAGGCAAAGACGGTTTCAGTCAGCACGGCACCGTACAGCAGGTCGCCCAGCGCCAGCCCGAGCACGGTAATCGACGGGATCATCGCATTCGGCAGGGCGTAGCGCAGGACGATATACCAGCCGGGCAGGCCGCTGGCGCGGGCCGTGCGAATGTAGTCTTCGCTAAGCTGCTCCAGCATCGCCGAGCGAACCTGACGCGCCACGATGCCCAGATGCACAAACGCCAGCGTCAGCGAGGGCAAAATCAGGTGCTGCAGCGCATTGAAAAAGACCTCTCCGTTACCTTCCAGCAGGGCATCCAGCAGGTAAAAGCCGGTGACGTGGGCAGGTGGGTCGAGCCAGTCGTCCAGCCTGCCGCCGCCCGGCAGGATCTGCAGGTGCCCGTAGAACAGGACAATGACGCCCAGACCGAGCCAGAAGGCCGGGGTGGAGATCCCGGTCATCGCCATTAAACGTACCAGGTGATCCAGCCAGCGGTTGCGGTATACCGCCGACAAAATTCCCAGCGGCACGCCGATGACCAGCGCCAGCAGCAAGGAACAAAAGGCCAGCTCCAGCGTGGCGGGGAAAAAAGCCTTCAGGTCTTCCGCAACCGGACGGCCGGTCCGGATGGAGGTGCCTAAATCACCATGGGCCAGGGCGTCCACGTAGCGGCCAAACTGAACGTACAGCGGCTGATCCAGCCCCAACTGCTGGCGAATGTTCTGCACGATATCGTCGCTGGCGCGGTCGCCGGCCAGCAGACGGGCCGGATCGCCGGGGATCAGGTGCGAAATAATAAAAGTGATAATACAGACACCGGCCACCACCAGGAGTAACCCCCAGCAGCGCTGGCGCACGATGCTCCAGAACGTCATACACTTTCCCCCGGCGAGAACCGTTATTTACTCATGGTGGCGATGTTAAACACCTGCTCGAGCATCGGATTAAAGGTGAAGCCTTTGACCTCTTTGTTCATCGCCAGCTGGTAGTTCTTCTGGAACAGATAAACGTAGGCCGCCTCGTCGATAACCACTTTCTGCGCCTGCTGGTAATCTTTAGTGCGTTCCGCCTGGTCGGTGGTTTTCAGCGCGGCCTGCAGCAGGGAATCGACCTCTTTGTTCTCATAGAACGAACGGTTGCCCGGCAGCCCTTTCTTGTCCGATTCGAACCAGTAGTTCATGAACATGTACGGGTCGGCAAAATCCGGACTCCAGTTGCCGATGGCGATGTCGTAATCGCCTTTGCCGACGCGGTCGCGCATGGTGGCGTTGGCCAGTTTTTCCAGCTTGACGTTAATGCCGATCTTGCCAAGGCTGGCCTGCGTTGAGAGCGCGATAGGCTCCCAGTTCGGATCGTTGTCAGAGTAGAGGAAGGTCAGGCTGGCGGGCTTGTCTTTAACCTTCTCCAGGGACGCTTTGGCTTTGGCCTCGTCGAGGCTGTACTGCATGGCCGTGGCATCAAAGCCCCACATGCCTTCCGGGATCGGGCCGCGCATCTGCTTGCCGTTGCCGCTCAGAATGCCTTTCACCATCCCCTGATAGTCCGTCGCCCACGAGACCGCGCGGCGTAAATCGACCTGATTGAGCGGCGCTTTGCTGTTGTTGAGGTAGAGATAGGTCACGCGCAGGGACGGGTATTCGGCGACGGCGACTTTCCCTTCCTGCTTCAGGGCCGCCAGCTGATCGACCGGCAGGGAGTCGGCAATGTCCAGGTCACCGCGGGAAAGCTGCAGACGACGCGACGCGCTCTCACCGATAATTTTCACCGAGACGCGCTTGAAGTGCGGCTTGTCGCCCGACCAGTGCGGGTTTGGCACCAGCACCAGCTGCTGGCCTTTCTGCCAGCTCTTCAGCATAAACGGCCCGGACCCGGCGGTGTTTTGCGCCAGATACCCGCGCGCGTCGTCCGCGGCATTGGCCTTCAGCACCGTCGGGTTAATGATGGAGGCGCCGTCGTTCGCCAGGGTGTAGAGGAAAGGCGCGAACGGCTGGCTGAGGGTGAATTTCACCGTATGGTCATCAACGGCATCAATTTTCAGATCTTTTGGAAAGGCTTCAGACGGCCCCTGGCTGAGCTTCAGCAGGCGTTCAAAGGAGAGTTTGACCGCCTCGGCGGTGACCGGCGTGCCGTCGGAGAATTTGGCGTTATCCGCCAGGGTGAAGGTCCACTCTTTCTGGTCGTCGGAGGCTTTCCAGCCCGTCGACAGATCGCCTTCCACCTCGGTTGAGCCTGGCTTGTACTTGACCAGACGCTGGTAGGACGGATAGGTGACGGTCCAGTCGTTGTTATCGATAGTGATGGCCGGATCGAGCGTTTGCGGGTCGGCGGCTTTACCGATGACCAGCATGTCTTTCGGGACGGCAGCCAGCGCCAGCGGTGCACTAAGGGCCAGCGTGGCGGCAATGACGGTCGAGAGAAGCGATGTTTTCATGGCAGTGCTCCAGGTTTAAAGAGGGGTGTGCGTCAGGGGAAAACAGGCAAAACGGTCATCAAGCAGCGGGTAGCTGGCGGCGTTCGGCAGTTCGAAGTGCCACCATTCGCTGCCGATCCCGACAAAACCGCCGCCGAACATGATGGCGTTCAACAGCAGACGGTTGCGCTGGGCGTGGGGCGGCACGGAAGGGTGATACGGATGCGAGCGGTCATGCATTTCGTCAAAACCGGCGCCCATATCCAGCACGGCGTTATGCTCGTCCATCAAGGTCACGTCGATGGCCGTGCCGCGACTGTGGTTGGAGCCAATCGCCACGTCGACAACATATTCCGGGTTCGGGCAGGCCTCCCACAGCTGGGCCTGCGCCTGCTGCGGCCGATAGGCGTCGTAGACCACCAGCTTCAGTCCGGCCAGCGTAGCAATGCTGATGGCTTTTGCCAGCGCGGTGGCCGCGTCGGTATGCAGCAGGCACAGCGCCTCCTGGTAAATTGGGCGGCCGGTAATATTGTCGGCGGTGGCGTACTTCAGATCGATATGCAGCGTGGGGAACGTCTTCGCCACATCAATCAGTTCACTCTCTACGGGCATAGCTCCGCTCCTTTAGCGTTCGAATTGACCAAACTCTTGTTGTAATTGTCGGTTTACTGCCAGGCGCGCCGGAAGCGCATCACCCAGCGCTTCCACCACACCCGACAGCAGCAGGTTGAACAGACAGCTCACGGGGGCAAGTGAATCCCAGAAATGACCGGTATCGGTTTTCACCTGCAGTAAATCAATCGGATAATCCCGCGCCCACGGGCACCAGATATCGGTGATTAAGGCCAGCGGAATGCCTTTCTCGCTCGCGACGCGGCAGTACTGTCGGGCCATCGTGGAGTAGGTACGCGTATCGGTCAGCACGACATAAGGGTGCGCAAACCCGGAGTTCAGGGATTCCACCCAGCTGCCGGATGCCCCTTCGGAGTAGCTCACCCGCGGGCGGAGGTATTCAAGGTGGCTGAAGAAGGCGTTGGCGATCCCGCGCGTGGACTGGATCCCCAACACAAAGACCGCGTCCGCGTGGGCCAGATGGTGCACCACCTGACGAAAAGCGTCCGTTTGCGCCAGCTGATACACCTGCGTGATGGCGTCCACTTCCAGTGACAGGGCGTGCTGAAGGCGGTTGGGCAGGGGGCGCTGCTGCTGCCAGGAGTCGAGGCGCTCGTTCATGCCCCAGGGCTGATACGGATCGCGCAGGCTTTTTTTGGCATCCTCCAGGTTGCGATACCCCAGCTTGCGCAGAAAGCGTCCGACGGTGATCCCGCTGGTTCCGCTCGCCAGCCCGACGCTCTCCGCCGTTTCAAACGGGATTTGCGCGGCGTGCGCCAGCAGCCAGCTTCCGACCCGCTTCTCGCTGGGGGTCAGCTGGCTGAACGTCGCTTCGATACGGCTCAACATCTCAGGTTTCGTCGTCATACCGCCTCGCTGTTAACAGGCTGTCAATGGCCGAAATTGTGTTACCTGATTAACAATGCATGACGCGTGCCATGTTCACAGGCGGGCGAAAACCCGCTGCGCAGTAAACTTCATGCAATATTTGGTTAATCAATGATCAACATTTGTGCAGCGTAGTTCACTTTTGGTGCACTGGCTGACCGGACAGGTATGAATTTGGTGAATACGTCAGCCTGTTCACATTTTTGATAAGATAGAAGCACTGAGAACATAAAAGGGATCCCTCATGGCGAATTTGCCCTGGCGAGTCAGCGTGCGCCTGATCGCGCTTGCAAAGAAAACAGGAATGGTCGTGGGGATCGTCCTGGTCGTCCTGCTGGCGGTGCGGGTGTATCTCTCGCAGCAGGGGCCGGAACTGCACCTGTGGCACACCTGGCGGGCAGATGAGATGTCCGTTCGCGAGCTGGATAACGCCGATTTTGCCGGGTACCTCGCCCGGGAAAAGGCGATTTTCACCGATCTGGATAACGCGGTGACGGCGAAAACAGCGGGCGAGGAACAAACCCCGTTAAACCGCTATTACCGCCAGAGCCTGGTGTGGCCGGGTCAGTTTGCCCCCGATGCCAACCGCTCCTTTGTGCTGATGCCAGCCGGCAAGCCCCGCGGCGCGGTGGTGCTGCTGCACGGGCTGACGGATTCGCCATACAGCGTCAGGCACCTTGCCGTGAACTATCAGCAGCACGGCTTTGTGGCCGTGGTCCCGCGTCTTCCCGGCCATGGCACCGCGCCCGGCGCGCTGACGGATGTTGATTGGGAAATGTGGCTGGCGGCCACGCGCCTTGCCGTACGGGAAGCTACGCGCCTGGCGGGTGAGGCTGTGCCTCTGCATCTGGTGGGCTACTCCAACGGCGGGGCGCTGGCGATGAAATATGCCCTCGATGCGCTGGACGCGCCAGCGCTGCGTAAACCACAGCAGGTGATCCTGCTCTCACCGATGATTGGCGTGACGGCCTTTGCGCGGTTCGCCGGTTTCGCCGGGCTACCGGCGCTGCTGCCGCCGTTTGCCAAAGCGGCCTGGCTGAATATCTCCCCGGAATATAATCCGTATAAATACAATTCGTTCCCGGTGAACGCCGCCCGCCAGTCGTGGCTGCTGACGAAGGCCCTGCAGGAGCAGATTGGCCGCGCGGCGCGGGAAAACAGGCTGGCGAATTTGCCGCCGGTGCTGGCGTTCCAGTCGGTGATGGACTCCACGGTCAGTACCCGCGCGGTGGTCAGCGGCCTATTTGACCAGCTTCCGGCAAACGGCAGCGAGCTGGTGATGTTCGATATCAACCAGGCGGCGAGCTTCCGTCCGCTCTTCAAACCGTCGTCCTGGACGGCCACCACGGCGCTGCTACCGGTCGCGCAGAGACGTTACGGTGTCACGATTATCACCAATGCCAGCGAGCACAGTTTCTCGACGGTGGCGAAAATAACCCCGGCAGGCAGAACGCAGGAGACGGTGGTGCCGCTTGCCCAGTCCTGGCCGCAGGATGTCTATTCCCTGTCGCACGTTGCGGTGCCGTTCCCGCCGGATGACGATCTCTATGGTCGCGAACCTGGGGTGAAAAACCGCTACGGTATCAGCCTGGGGACGATTGCGCTCTGGGGAGAAACGTCCGTATTAAGCGTCGGAAAAGAGGCGCTGATGCGGGTCACCTCGAACCCGTTTTACGACTTTATGCAGGAGAGGATTAACAGCCGGATCGGGGACGAGAAAAAGTAACGTTCCCCTGTAGCGTGAATATGTTAGGTCGCATTGATTAAGTATGTTACATAGTAGCTTCAAGGCACCTCTCTTTCTCATTGGAACCCCTTTTTGTGCTGACGACTCTGATCTACCGAAGCCAGTTGAATTTATCCCGCCCGTCCACTGAACTGCGGGAGCTGGTGGCGCGCGCCAGGGGCCGCAACACAAAACTGGCTATTACCGGCGTCCTCCTGGCTAATGGGAATGAGGTTCTGCAGATCCTCGAAGGGTCGGAAGAGAGTGTGGTCAAACTTTTCCATACCATCCGTGAGGACAAGCGGCACAGCGGGGTGGTAGAACTGCTGCGGGACTATGGTCCGCGCAGACGCTTCGAAAACGTCGGCATGCTGCTGTTCGATCTGCAAACGCAGTCGCCGAAAGAGGTGTTGCAGTCGGTGCTGCGCTACAGCAAGCTGGACAGCTATCTGACCTCCGACGATCGGGTGTTCAAATTTATTCAGACCTTTATAACCGGTAAACGTCCGGTCCCGTCGGGGGCACGCTACACCGCGGACAAATGGACGCTCTCGACCGAAACGCTACCCTTTGGCGAACACCTGGGCCTGATTGCCGGGCAAACCTGCCAGTTCGCGCTGCAGCCTATTGTCGAGCCCTCGGAAGGGAAGATCAGCTCCCTTGAGGCGCTTATCCGCGGCAACGACGGCGGCAGCCCGGAGCATTTCTTCAGCACCGTCAACCCGGACAACGTCTACGAAGTCGATCTCCAGACAAAAGCCTATGCCTTTGCGCTGGCGGAAAAGCTGGGCATTGGCAGCCATAAAATCGCGGTAAACCTGCTGCCCATGTCGCTGGTGAATGTCCATGGCGCAGTGGAATTTCTGGTCGATCAGATTAAAAAACATGGCCTTCAGCCGGAGCAGGTGGTCATTGAAGTCACTGAAAACGAGATGATCTCCGGGTTCAACCAGTTTAACAGTGCCATCAAGCAGCTTCGCGGTGAGGGGATTGGCCTGGCGATCGATGATTTTGGCTCGGGCTATGCCGGACTTTCGCTGCTGACCCGGTTCCAGCCGGATAAAATTAAAATCGACCGGGAAATTGTCAGCAATATCCACCTGAGCGGCCCGAAGCAGGCGATTGTGCGCTCCATCATCAGCTGCTGCTCCGATCTTGAAATCACCCTGGTGGCGGAAGGCATCGAGAAAATTGAGGAGTGGTGCTGGCTCGAATCTGCCGGGATCCGACGCTTTCAGGGATTCCTGTTTGCCCGGCCGCAGCTGAATGGCG
The DNA here is from genome assembly GCF_043972695.1 of Enterobacter quasiroggenkampii. Lineage (NCBI taxonomy): Bacteria > Pseudomonadati > Pseudomonadota > Gammaproteobacteria > Enterobacterales > Enterobacteriaceae > Enterobacter > Enterobacter quasiroggenkampii. Next base: position 3,048,983 of record NZ_CP143745.1, on the reverse strand, counting down.
TCGGCGATATCCACTGGCCGCATCTGGTGCGTTAAGTCAAATTTCCCTCCCGTTATTTCCCCTTAGCCCGGCCTGTGCTTAAATAGCTAAAACGGTTTAACATAGTTTAGCTTGCGAGGATCACATGAAGAAAATCTGGGTACTTGGCGATGCGGTAGTGGATTTGCTGCCCGATGGAGAAGGTCGATTACTGCAGTGTCCCGGTGGCGCGCCGGCGAACGTCGCGGTCGGTATTGCCAGGCTGGGCGGCCAGAGCGCCTTTATCGGCAGGGTTGGCGACGATCCTTTCGGGCGCTTTATGACGAAAACGCTCGCTGACGAGCGGGTTGACGTGACGTGGATGCGCCTTGACCCGGCGCGCCGCACCTCAACGGTGGTGGTCGATTTGGACGACCACGGCGAGCGATCGTTTACCTTCATGGTGCGCCCGAGCGCCGATCTGTTTCTCGAACCCGCCGACCTGCCGTCGTTCAGCGCCGGGGAGTGGCTGCACGTCTGCTCCATCGCCTTAAGCGCCGAGCCGAGCCGTACTGCGACCTTTCAGGCGATGGCCGCCATCCGGGAAGCGGGCGGTTACGTCAGTTTCGACCCCAATATTCGCCCGGATCTCTGGCCGGATGAGAACGAACTTCACCGCTGTCTTGAACAGGCGTTGCAAAGCGCTGATGTAGTGAAACTCTCGGTAGAAGAGTTGGCCTTTTTCACCGGCAGCGCGGAGGTCAACGGCGGTCTGGAGGTGCTGATGCAGCGCTGCCCGGCGCGTCTGGTGCTGGTTACCCAGGGAAAAGCGGGCGTAACCGCGTGGCATGAAGGTACCATAAACCACTACCCGGCAACGCCTGTGCAGTGCGTCGATACGACCGGTGCGGGCGATGCCTTTGTGGCGGGGCTGCTCTACGGGCTGGCCGCCGGACAGGACCTGACGCCAGTTATCGCGCTCGCCCAGCGCTGCGGCGCACTGGCTACCACCGCCAAAGGGGCGATGACCGCGTTGCCCTGGCAGCACGACCTGTAATTTCTCCTCTCCTGGCCGTCATCCGGCGGCCTGAATTGTCGCCTCGATCACACTTACTAAATCGGTTTAGCAAAAAAGATTGCCGATCCAAAATTCACAGGTTTAGTATCAGCAACCTAAACCGGTTTAGCAATTTAGCACGTTTAATGACTTCTTTTATGGATGCGACAAAATGTATAAAAAACGCAGACTTGCCGTGATGATAGGCATGCTGGCCGGAAGTACCTCTGTTTTTGCCCAGACGGATATGTCCAGTATTGAAGCGCGCCTTGCCGCGATGGAGCAGCGCCTTCAGGACGCGGAGACGCGCGCGCAGGTGGCTGAGAAACGCGCCGCGGCAGCAGAACAAAAAACGCAGCAGCTGGTTGCCGCTCAGCAGCAGGCGCAAACGACGACCCAGGAGGTGGCGCAGCGCACCACCGCGCTGGAGAAAAAGGCGGATCAGACCGGCGGGTTTGAGTTCCACGGCTATGCCCGCTCTGGCCTGCTGATGAACGATGCGGCCTCCAGCAGCAAAAGCGGCCCTTACCTGACGCCAGCCGGTGAAACCGGCGGTGCGGTGGGGCGTCTGGGTAACGAAGCCGACACCTACGTCGAGCTGAACCTCGAGCACAAGCAAACCCTGGATAACGGGGCGACCACGCGCTTCAAGGCGATGCTGGCCGATGGTCAGAGAACCTATAACGACTGGTCAGCCGATACCAGCGACCTCAATATTCGCCAGGCCTTCGCAGAGCTGGGCAACCTGCCTGATTTTACCGGCGCGCTGAAGGGCAGTACCTTCTGGGCGGGTAAACGCTTCGACCGCGACAACTTTGACATCCACTGGCTGGATTCCGACGTGGTGTTCCTGGCCGGTACCGGCGGCGGCGTTTATGACGTGAAATGGAACGATTCGCTGCGCAGCAACTTCTCCATTTATGGCCGCAACTTCGGCAGCGTTGAGCAGACCGACAATAACGTTCAGAACTATATCCTCAGCATGAACCACTTCGCCGGCCCGTTCCAGTTGATGGTAAGCGGCCTGCGGGCGAAGGATAACGACGACCGTAAAGACACTAACGGCGATCTGATTAAAACGGATGCCGCCAATCACGGCGTTCATGCCCTGGTGGGCTTGCATAATGACAGCTTCTACGGCCTGCGCGAAGGGACCGCTAAAACGGCGCTGCTGTATGGTCACGGGCTGGGTGCGGAGGTGAAAAGCATCGGCTCCGACGGCGCGCTGCTGTCTGACGCGGATACCTGGCGCTTCGCAAGTTACGGTGTCACGCCGATCGGCGGTGGCTGGAGCGTTGCGCCGGCCGTTCTGGCACAAAGCAGTAAAGATCGCTACGTCAAGGGCGATAGCTATGAGTGGGTAACACTCAACACCCGCCTGATCAAAGAGGTCACCCAGAATTTCGCGCTGGCCTTTGAGGGCAGCTATCAGTACATGGATTTAAACCCGGAAGGCTATAAGGATCGCAACGCCGTGAACGGCAGTTTCTACAAGCTGACCTTTGCGCCAACCTTAAAAGCAAGCAAAATCGGCGATTTCTTCAGCCGTCCCGAACTGCGCCTGTTTGCCACCTGGATGGACTGGAGCAGCAAACTGGATCATTACGCCAGCGATGATGCCTTTGGCAGCAGCGGTTTCAACGCCGGCGGGGAATGGAACTTTGGGGTCCAGATGGAAACCTGGTTTTAACCCATCACGCTCCCGCCTGGCGGGAGCGTTTCGCACATCATAAAAAGAAGTCAGGCAGAGGTATCTATGGATTTTAATCAAATCGCCCGCGAGCTTATTCCGCTGCTCGGTGGCAAGGAAAATATCGCCAGCGCGGCGCACTGCGCAACGCGTCTTCGTCTGGTGCTGGTCGATGACGCGCTGGCGGATCAGCAGGCTATCGGCAAGGTCGACGGTGTGAAAGGCTGCTTTCGTAACGCCGGGCAGATGCAGGTGATTTTTGGCACGGGCGTGGTCAACAAGGTGTACGCCGCCTTTATTCAGGCGGCGGGGATTAGCGAATCCAGTAAATCTGAGGCTGCGGATCTGGCGGCGCGCAAGCTGAACCCGTTCCAGCGCATTGCCCGTCTGCTCTCCAACATCTTTGTGCCGATCATCCCCGCGATTGTGGCGTCCGGTCTGCTGATGGGCCTGCTCGGTATGGTGAAAACCTACGGCTGGGTCAATGCGGATAACGCCATCTATATCATGCTGGACATGTGCAGCTCGGCGGCGTTTATCATTCTGCCTATTCTGATTGGCTTTACCGCCGCGCGCGAATTTGGCGGTAACCCGTATCTCGGCGCGACGCTGGGCGGCATTCTGACCCACCCGGCGCTGACCAACGCCTGGGGCGTGGCATCGGGCTTCCACACCATGAACTTCTTCGGTCTTGAGATCGCGATGATTGGCTATCAGGGCACGGTATTCCCGGTGCTGCTGGCCGTCTGGTTTATGAGCATCGTGGAGAAAAACCTGCGCCGCGCGATCCCGGATGCGTTAGACCTGATCCTGACGCCGTTCCTCACCGTCGTCATCTCCGGCTTTATCGCCTTGCTGATTATCGGCCCGGCGGGGCGCGCTCTGGGGGACGGTATCTCCTTTATTCTGAGCACGCTGATCGCCCACGCGGGCTGGCTCGCCGGGCTGCTGTTCGGCGGACTGTATTCGGTGATTGTGATCACCGGTATTCACCACAGCTTCCACGCGATTGAAGCCGGGCTGCTGGGCAACCCGTCGATTGGCGTTAACTTCCTGCTGCCGATCTGGGCCATGGCGAACGTGGCGCAGGGCGGTGCCTGTCTGGCGGTGTGGTTCAAAACCAAAGATGCCAAAATCAAAGCCATTACCCTGCCGTCGGCGTTCTCTGCAATGCTGGGTATCACCGAAGCGGCCATTTTTGGTATCAACCTGCGATTCGTTAAGCCGTTTATCGCTGCGCTGATTGGCGGCGCGGTGGGCGGGGCCTGGGTGGTCTCCGTGCATGTGTACATGACCGCTGTCGGGCTGACCGCGATTCCGGGGATGGCCATCGTGCAGGCCAGCTCGCTGCTCAACTATATTATCGGCATGGTGATTGCCTTCGGCGTGGCGTTTACCGTCTCACTGCTGCTGAAATATAAAACGGATTCTGAATAATGACGTTACCTTCCCGCTGGCCTGCGATCCTGCAGGCCGTTATGACAGGTCAGCCGCGGGCGCTGGCGGACAGCCATTATCCGCAATGGCACGCCGCGCCGGTGACGGGGCTGATGAACGACCCGAACGGGTTTATCTGGTTCGCTGGCCGCTATCACCTGTTCTATCAGTGGAACCCCCTGGACTGCGAGCACCGCTTTAAGTGCTGGGGGCACTGGAGCTCTCCGGACCTGGTGCACTGGCGGCATGAGCCGCTGGCGCTGATGCCTGACGAAGCGTATGACCGCAACGGCTGCTACTCCGGTAGCGCCGTCGATAACGAGGGCGTTTTGACCCTGTGCTACACCGGCAACGTCAAGTTCGATGACGGCAGCCGCACCGCCTGGCAGTGCCTGGCCGTGGAGCAGCCGGACGGGACCTTCAGGAAGCTGGGGCCGGTGCTGGCGCTGCCGGAAGGCTACACCGGCCACGTGCGCGACCCGAAGGTGTGGCAGCACGAGGGGATGTGGTACATGGTGCTCGGCGCGCAGGATGTGCAGAAGCGCGGCAAGGTGCTGCTGTTTAAATCAGCCGATTTGCACGCCTGGACATCCTGCGGGGAGATCGCCGGTCACGGGGTTAACGGCCTGACGGACGCGGGTTATATGTGGGAGTGTCCGGACCTGTTTGCCCTCGACGGGACACATGTCCTGATCTGCTGCCCGCAGGGGCTGGCGCGCGAGCCGCATCGCTATCTCAATACCTATCCGGCTACCTGGATGAGCGGGGCGTTTGATTACGCCAGCGCCGCTTTCGATCACGGCGAGCTTCACGAGCTGGACGCGGGGTTTGAGTTTTACGCCCCACAAACCACGCTGGCGGAAGATGGACGCCGCATCCTGATTGGCTGGATGGGCGTACCGGACGGGGAAGAGATGCTTCAGCCCACCCGGGCGCACGGCTGGATGCACCAGATGACCTGCCCGCGCGAACTACGCTATCGCGACGGCAGGCTCTGGCAGACCCCGGCGCGCGAACTAGCGGCGCTGCGTGAAGATGAGCAGCACTGGCAGGGGCGCGCCAGCGACGCGCCCGAACTGGACGCGATGCGCCTGGAGTTTGAGCTGGACGCATCGCAGGTGAACGTCGATTTTGGCGGCGCGCTTCGTCTCACGCTCGATGAGCAGGGTATACTCCTGGAACGCGCGAGCCTGAAAACCGGTGAAACGCTGACCCGCTACTGGCAGGGCGACGTCCGTCATTTACGCGTTCTGTGCGACCGCTCCAGCGTTGAAATTTTCATCAATCACGGTGAAGGGGTGATGAGCAGCCGCTATTTCCCTGACCATCCGGCCCGGGTGCGATTCGAAGGTGCGTCCGATATCACATTACGCTACTGGTCGCTGCGCGCCTGCATGATAGAATGAGGGTTTTGGCAGCCGGATCTAAGTCGTTGTGAGAAAAACAAAACGCGTCACCATTAAAGACATCGCGGAGCTGGCGGGTGTGTCAAAAGCCACCGCCAGCCTGGTCCTGAACGGTCGCAGCAAAGAGCTTCGCGTGGCGGAAGAGACGCGCGAGCGCGTGCTGGCAATTGCAAAAGAGCACCACTATCAGCCCAGCATTCACGCCCGGTCGCTGCGCGATAACCGCAGCCACACCATTGGTCTGGTGGTTCCTGAGATCACCAACTACGGTTTTGCCGTCTTTTCTCACGAGCTGGAAACGCTGTGTCGCGAGGCGGGCGTTCAGCTGCTGATCTCCTGCAGCGATGAAAACCCGGGGCAGGAGACGGTGGTGGTGAACAACATGGTGGCGCGTCAGGTGGACGGGCTGATTGTGGCCTCCAGCATGCTCAACGACGCGGACTACCATAAGCTGAGCGAGCAACTGCCGGTGGTTCTGTTTGACCGCCACATCAACGACAGCGCGCTGCCGCTGGTGATCACCGATTCCATTACCCCGACGACCGAACTGGTGGCCGACATTGCACGCCAGCATCCTGATGAGTTCTACTTTCTCGGCGGCCAGCCCCGCCTGTCGCCCACGCGCGACCGCCTGGAAGGCTTTAAGCAAGGGCTGCGTGAGGCCGGTGTGGCGCTGCGGCCCGAGTGGATCATTCACGGCAACTATCATCCGAGCTCCGGATACGAGATGTTTGCTGAACTCTGCGCCCGCCTGGGGCGTCCGCCGAAAGCGCTCTTCGCCGCCGCCTGCGGGCTGCTGGAAGGGGTGCTGCGCTATATGGGCCAACATAACCTGCTGCAAAGCGATATCAGGTTAGCCAGTTTTGACGATCACTATCTCTATGATTCGCTGACGATCCCGGTGGATACCATTCGCCAGGACAACCGCCAGCTGGCGTGGCACTGCTTTGATTTGATTAGCAAATTAATCGAAGGGGAGACGCCGCAGCCGTTGCAGCGCAAGCTCAATGCCACCCTGCAGCGACGCTATAAGTCAGCGAAATAGCCCGGTTCGATACTTCAGTAACTTTAATTAATTTAAGTTTTGGAATGGCCGATAACCATAAGGAATAATTCTCCTTGAGGTATTGGTTTATGTCGTTGAAAAAGTCGTCCCTGATTGTCCTGTTCTCGCTGCTTTTCTTCTTTGTTGTCAGCACCGTCACCAGCGTTGGCCTCATCATTAAAAGTAATAATTCGCTGGATAACGTCAACAAAGAGATCCAGGTTGTGCTGTCCATTATTGACCCTATTAACCACAGCCGTACGCTGCGCGTGCGGGTGATGGAGTATGTGAAGATGGTGGAAGCGGGCAACGCGGCGGACGGCGCTGCAAAGCTTACCACCGTGAAAGAGGCGCTGACCAAAGCGGATCACGCCTTTGCGGCCTTTATGGCGTCGCCGCGCCTGAGCGATGAAGCGCCGCTGGTCACTGCCTATCAGGACGCCTGGCAAAACTACCGCAACCAGGGGCTGGCGCCGCTGATCGACGCCGCCGAGGCGCACGATGTTGCCAAATTCAACGCGCTGATCCCGGAAGTCTCCCGCCTCGACCGCCAGTACGAGATCGTTCTCGACCAGGTGCTTTCCGTCCACCAGAAATACGCCAAAAGCCTGAACGAAGATGCCAGCAGTAACTTCGTCTCTGGCCTGGCGATCATTGCCGCTATCGCAAGCCTGTTTGTGGTGGTGATTGTCGCCGTCAGCCTGCTGATGAAGCGCTTTGTCTTTGCGCCAGTTAACCTGGCGCGCGAGCACTGCAGTCAGATTGCGGCAGGCAAGCTGGACATTCCGGTGCCGGTGAAGGGGAGTACAGGCAACGAAATCGACCATCTGATGGGCTCGATGGAGCAGATGCGTCAGGCGCTACTGGCGACTATCGCCCAGGTGCGCGATGCGAGTCATACCGTGACGCACGCCGCCCAGGAGATTGCCTCCGGGAATATCGACCTGGCGTCACGCACCGAGCAGCAGGCTTCCGCGTTGACCCAGACGGCAGCGAGCATGGAAGAGCTGAGCGCGACGGTGGCGAACAATACCGATAATGTGTATCAGGCCGGGAAGCTGGTGCAGGACGCGGTGAAAAATGCCCACACCGGTGAAGCGGTAACCCGCGAAGTCATCGACACGATGAATACCATCGCGGCGAACTCGAAGCGCATTGAAGACATCACCAGCGTGATTAACAGCATCGCCTTCCAGACCAACATTCTGGCACTGAACGCGGCGGTTGAAGCGGCGCGCGCCGGTACGCAGGGACGCGGCTTTGCGGTCGTAGCCAGCGAAGTGCGCACTCTGGCGCAGAAAAGCGCGGTGGCGGCGAAAGATATCGAAAGCCTGATCGCGCAGTCGGTTTCCAGCGTGAAAAACGGTGCGGAGCTGGTAAGCCGCTCGGGGGAGGTGATTGACTCGATCATTTCGTCGGTGAATAAAGTAAATACGCTGATGGAGCAGATCTCCGTCGCCTCCGAAGAGCAGAGCCGCGGGATCAGTCAGGTCGGGCAGGCGGTGACCGAGATGGACGGCGTGACCCAGCAGAACGCCGCGCTGGTGCAGCAGTCCGCTGCGGCAGCGGCCTCGCTGGAAGAGCAGGCGCAGCAGCTTTCACGGAGTATTTCGAGTTTTAGGTTGCCGGTGCAGGCTTGATGGTATGAGGGGAGGCCCCTGGCGAGGGCCTTTATAGTAGCTAGCATGTCAAGAAAAATGGGTTACACAAGACTTCATATTTAGCTACTAACAAAAAGAAAATGTTTCGCTAAAGTGCGTGTCTAATATGTTCATGATGATGAAAAGTTAGAAAATTAGGGTTTAAGTTCTGGTGTGAGTTAGAGTAGTTTGTTGTGGTGCAAAATTTTGCATATTAATGATTTTCATGCAATTGAATTTATTTGTCATAACTATGAAAACTGCAGGCGTTATAATTTAAATAAAAAAATATCATTTTATTTTTATAAAAATTTCTAATGTTGTTGGTTTTATTTTTTTTAACAAGGTGTTTGCCGAGGCATTAAATTTGAAAGAATGCAAGGTATTGTTAGTTATATCCTTGCCAGTTCTAAAAAATAAAACTGGTAAGGATGTGCGGAAATACACTGAATTTAATCACTAACAAATATCAGTTGAATGATGCGTATTTATCAGAAATTAATTTCATGGTTCTTTCTAATCCCTGATAAACTGTCGCGTCAGTAATGTTTAATGTCGCTAAGTCTTTTAAAATCCCACTTTTGTTTTTGATATTTATCCTCTCAACTTTAAAGTTGTGAGGGGAGTCAGGTAGTGTATCTGGTGCTATGTCAGGAAAGACAGCGTTATTTCCAAATAATAAGAAAGCACCAGACTGAGAAGATATTCTTTCGTTGTTTACGCGGCTTTTAACAAAGATTATTTTTTCCAAATCGTTTGGGGAAATTCCATTCTGGAAATAAGCCTTTTCATCTTTGATATAATGCACTAATTTCCTGCATGCTTCGGAGTTATTGAAATCGATTTTATCTAAATTGCAATCAAGTTTATCTTTTAATTCCTGAGAAAGCATGGATAAATTGGAAATACAACTTACTGTATCGGAATCGAAGAATTTAATATCTTTTCTCAATGTTTTGAATATTATTATTTGACCGGCAATTTCTTTCCCTTCATTGTCGAGTTTAGTTTCATTACAAGCAAAGTAAAGAGCCATCAAAGGGTTAGATGTTATATCAAGTAACCGGGTTGGTAATCCATAGTGTTGCATCCTAACAAGTTTATCCAGCATGGTTCTATCAGCCATAAATTCCGATGGCCTTGCACTTAATGCTTCTCGAACTAAGCTTGCTTCTGAATGAAGGAATTTATAATTTCCATTTTCATTTTTCCTGAAGATCGATGGGGCTAAGTCATATGAGGCGTCAGAATGCCCGCGATAAAAAACCTCTTCGTGATCTAAAAAATGGACATTAAGCACTCTATCGATAAAGTCTTTCAAAGTACTAATGTTTGCGGTTGCGTTTTCTTCTGTGGGGAATTCTACAGAGTCCACATGTTGGTAAGGAGATGTTTCGATATTGAATAGCTCTATTATATCTTCAATATCTTTGGTTTTTACTGCCCAATGAGTTCTGTGTAAGCCAAACGAACCTAGATCTAATTCTTTTTCAATTAGTTCTTTATTTATTATTATTACTTGATTGTATTCGTTTTCTATTTCAAAGTGAAATAAAATCTCTTTTCCTTTTATTCGGATGTCAGATATTTTTCCCGTGCGGATATCAACATACAACTCGGATGAACCATCTGGTTGATAGGCTTCCGTCATAAAAACCACAGGTAATTGTTCTAAGAAAGAAAATACTTTACTGTTTAAAGGCTGCAATTTTTTGCGTATTTCGTCGGTTGTACCTTCAAACAGTCGGGATAAGAGGAAAGAAAAGTCGCCACTTTTCTGGTTGAAAGGTATCCAGTAATCATAAAAACCTGGGGTCCCTCCCATGATCAAATTTATCATTTTTTGCCTTCGCTTTGTTGGTCTTTTGAATAACAAGTATTATGCTTATTTCATATTGGAAAGCACAATGCTCAAAAAGAAATTTTGTGAAATACTTCAAAATATAGATTTTATATACTTAAAATTAGCTTATGGGATAAAGCATAAGCATCGAGCCCATATCCTTAGAGTTATCACCAACCATCAAGAAATGCATAACAGTGTGCATCGAAAGAAATTAACTGTGCTTATTTTATTAATATTTAAAATCATCATTCGAAGTGATTTAACTTAATGATGCAATCTTAATATCATCCTGTTTCTAGTTTGGAACGATAAAGTGTCTGAAACTCAGAGTCCTTGCTGATTACTCATCACGATATACAGTGTCTCTACGTTGGTGCTAATCTTTACTGCATCAATCATTTACATAATGTAACCCGTAAACGCGCATTTTTTCTTTTAACTTACTCTTAATTCACGATCCTTTACAGAAAGGGGCATTTTACGCCCCTGTAATTATAATTTGTTGATTTTAACTTTGTCGCCAATTTTAACATTTCGTAAGGGTTTTATTTTTCTTGCTTCTTCCGAAACAATTTTACTTGCTGGTAAGTTATTGTTTAGACCAAAAGCCCATCGGTTACCTGAGTTGTTTCTATATATATACTCTGCAGTAACAGGAGATTTTGTAATTTCCTCTGAAATTAAGGTTGTTATTTTTTCTTGTATATGCAGGGGTCTAACTCGCCCTTTTATTATTTCCAATGTACCCAAATTCTCCCCAGTTTCAGGATCAATTACTTCATTTCCTAATTCAAAAATTATAAATCTATGATGCTCTTGTACCCCATGTGCCCAGCCTTTATTAAGAACGAATTGCGTATGGTCATCATAAACTAAAGCGATGACGCCAATATATTCAGTGCTCATAAATCAACTCCTGCATTCGTTAATAAGTCATATGGGATATTTGGTCTAACAATAAGACTAGAAAACCCTTTTTGTTGTAGGAGTTGCATTTTTTCCTCGGATAAAAAGGATTTGATGATTTTTATTTGTATTATTTTTTCTTGCACATGAAATACGTGGGCCGCAAAGGCTGGTCTTTCCATCTCTTCATTTACAAAATAAACCCCTATTATTATGTTATTAGCGAAGGCTTCATTTCTTCTTATTAATAATATTCCTTCTTCGTCAGGAAGACCAATTGGATGTTCAAAAGGAAGTGGTCTCTTCTTGTTGAATTCTCTTTCTGAGTTAATAATTATTTTTATTAACACTACTGTAATAGTTGCAAACACCCAAGTTAAAAAAATGAACCATTTAATTGAAAGTGAACTTGATGTGTTTATAAACATAGTAACAATTGCAGAAAGGAAGCCGGCAGCACCAAATGCTACTGATGAAAAACTAGGCAATAATGATTTAAGATTCACCTTTCCCTCGCCATTCTGCGGTACGAAATACTATTCATGTATAGAACGTTTGAACTATTTCATAAAACCAAGCACATCCTATCATACTGCATATAAATGAGCATCTTTTCAATCTTTCATCTTGAACAGACACTTAACGAAATCTTACTCGTGGTCCGTAACCCTATCCGCACTAGGCTAAATTTTCATGATCATAGAGGATTCAAGTACCAGTAGGACAGACTCAAGTCTACTCTCTGTGGTTAGTATGGCAGGATGCTACGTTAAAAAACATAGGCGTGGCGCGACGAAAACGTGCGCAGGGGCTTGGTTGATATGCTGGCCATAAAGGACAGCGGAACCGATCTTCTTGGTATGCGAAAATTTTTTACGATTATTTTGGGTTACGAGTACGAAATATACCTTCACCCCAGCAATATTTCACTCCCTCATCCGTCTACCTCATCACACGCCATAATCAGTTAGTATAAACGAGGTAAACACCATGAGAGATTTTGAACTGCACGGCAGAGGTCACGGGCGTGGATTTGGTCGCCACCGTATGGGCAAGGGCTTAGTCATCGGCGCGGTGATTTTCATCGTGCTCGGCCTGCTGGTGATGTCCCTGTGGAACGCCTTGCTCCCGGCGATCCTGGGCGTGAAGGCCATCGGATTCTGGCAGGCGCTGGGCATTCTGGTGCTGAGCCGCATTCTGTTTGGCGGGTTAGGTTTCCGCCCCGGAATGTTTGGCGCGCACCGCCGGATGCACGAGCGCTGGATGAACATGACGCCCGAACAGCGTGAGGCGTTTATTCAGCAGCGTCGCGAAGGGTTTGGTCGCCACGGACGCGGCCACTGCGGCTGGCACGGTCATCGTGACGATAAGCGCGATGACGCCACGCCAAAAGCGCCGGACGCGGAGTGAGCGAGATGAAAGCCGGGGAGGCGGGCGGATCCATGCTGATGTCGGCGCTCAATGCCTGCCGCGCCCGGCTGAAAGCCTTCATTCGCGGACGGTCGTCCGTGCGCGATGATGCCGACGACATTTTGCAGGAAGTGACGTATCAGCTGATGAAAGTGGAGCAGCCGGTCGAAAACGTCGCCGCCTGGCTGTTCCGCGCGGCGCGTAACGAAATGACCGACCGGGCGCGTAAAAAGCGCGAGGTGTCGCTCTCCAGCTATTTTACGGGCGAAGATGACGACGGTTATCCGGAAGACGAGCTGGCCGAAACCCTGTTCGGCGTACCGCACACGCCGGAGGAGGAGTACCTCAAGACGCTGCTGTGGGAAGAGCTGGGGCAGGCGCTGTCTGAACTTCCACAGCCGCAGCGGGAGGCGTTTGAAAAGACCGAGCTCCACGGCTACAGCATTAAGATGCTGGCAGAGGAGACCGGCGCCAGCGAACAGGCGCTGTTATCCCGCAAGCACAAGGCGGTGCTGTTTCTCCGCACGCGGCTGCGGGACGTCTATGACGCGCTGACGGGCGAATAGCGGCGACAGACAAAACCTTACACTTCCGGCACTTGTAGATTCATCACTATCGTTTATGATCGGGGCGTCTTGTCACTCTGGAATGTTATGCGCAACCGTCAGCTCCTCGGAAAATGGCTTTTGATTATCACCTGTCTCGCGATGGCGCTTTGCCTCGTGCAGCGTGCGGTGATGCTTAACCATTTTTTACAGGGACTGGATCCGCAGATTTCGCTGAGTGCAGATGCCCCGGCTCAAACCAGCACCACTGAACAACCCGGCCCGTCGCCGTGTCAGCTCGGCGCGCACTCGCTGCTTTGCGCCCAGCCGCTGTTCTTCGACGGTGCATTACCGGCCATTATTATCTTCTTCGCGCTGCTGCAGCTGTTGACGCAAGGGCGGGCACTGGCTCCGGCGGAACAGCCCATTCAGGCACCGCCTCCCCGAATACACCTGAAAAACTGCGTTTTCCGTGAATGAAAAACATCGTCACCACACGATAATTTTTCACTGTTCACGGAGTACAACATGGTTAACCTCTTCAGGGGATTCGTCTTCCTGTGGCTGTCCTGCATCGGCATTGTCCATGCGGCAGACACCGGCTGGCTGGTCTCCCCACAAAACGATCACGCCCGCATCCGCTTTCAGGCGGAGAGGGAACAAACGCATGTTAAAGGCCTGCTCACCGTTGAGCTAAAGCCCGGCTGGAAAACCTACTGGCGATCGCCGGGCGAGGGCGGCGTGGCGCCGAAAATCAGCTGGCCGGAAGGCGTAACGGACAGCTGGTCCTGGCCGGTGCCGTCGCGCTTTGATATCTCCGGCATGACCACGCAGGGCTATCACGATAAGGTGACGATCCCGATTACGCTCGACGGAGCGAAGGGCGACACGCTCGACGGGACGCTGACGCTCTCTACGTGCAGCAACGTCTGCCTGCTGACGGACTACCCGCTGCACCTCGATTTTACCCAGCCGGTGGATGAGGGCTTCCGTAGCGCCTTCGGGCAAGCGATGCGCGCCGTGCCGGGCACGTCTGGCGTATCCACGGATCTCTCCGCCTGGCTCGCTGGCGACAAGCTGGTGATTACCGGCACGACGGACGGGAAGTGGGACAATCCGGGGATCTACTTTGACCCGCTGGAGGGCGATATTCTGCCCGGCGAGCCGGTCATTAAACATGACGGCACTACGCTTCGGGTGACGGTACCCGTGACCGACGAATGGGGCGATAAGCCCGCTTCGCTGGAAGGCAAAAGGCTGTCGTTTGTGCTGACCAACGGCGATCGGGCGCAGCAAACCACCATGACCGTTGGGACAACGCCCGAAGAGACCTCCGTACCGGACGGGACGGGAAAAATGGTGCTCTTTGCCCTGCTGGGCGGGCTGATCCTGAACCTGATGCCCTGCGTATTGCCGGTGATGGGCATGAAGCTTAACAGCATCCTGCTGGCGGGATCGAACAGCCGCGCCATCAGGCTGCGCTTTCTGGCCACCAGCGCCGGGATCCTCACCTCCTTTATGCTGCTGGCCGTGATGGTCACCGCGCTGAAGCTGGCCGGAGCGTCGCTGGGGTGGGGCATTCAGTTCCAGAACCCGTGGTTTATCGGCCTGATGGTCGCCGTGACCTTCCTGTTTGCGCTGAACCTGTTTGGGACGTTTGAAATGCTGCTGCCTTCTTCTGCCGCAGGACGGCTGGCGACGGCAGGGGGATCGGGGATCGGCGGCAGCTTCTGCGAAGGAATGTTCGCCACGCTGCTGGCGACGCCGTGCTCCGCACCGTTCCTCGGTACCGCGGTCGCCTTTGCCCTTGGCGCGCCGCTGCACGCCCTGTGGCTGATCTTCCTGATGCTCGGTGTGGGCATGAGTCTGCCGTGGCTGTTCGTTGCCCTGGTACCGAAAACGGCCATGCTGCTGCCGAAACCCGGCCGCTGGATGAACACGCTCAGGGTCATCCTCGGCATGATGATGCTGGCCTCCAGTCTCTGGCTGGCAACGCTGTTGAGCGCGCATCTGGGCGAGGCGGTCAGCCAGATCGTGATGCTGGCGTTGACTGCCGCTGCGCTGGTGCTGTTCGCGCTGAAGGGGCAAAAATCTTCGCTCTTGTTCTGGCTGGTGGTCATCGCGCTGTCGGCGTTCGGCGGGTATCAGCTGCGCGGTCTGCTTAACGCGCCGTCTGACGCTCCGGCACAAAGCGTTGCGCAAACCGTCCCGTGGCAGCCGCTCAGTGAAGAGGCCATTGAGCAGGCGCTGGCGCAGGGGAAGCGAGTGTTTGTGGATATCTCGGCGGACTGGTGCGTGACCTGCAAAGTTAACGAGCACCGCGTACTCAGTCAGCCGGACGTGATTGCCGCGCTGCGCCAGCCGGACGTGGTGGCCCTGCGCGGAGACTGGAGCCAGCCGTCCGCGTTTATCGCGGATTTTCTGGCGAAGCGAAACCGCTACGCCATTCCGTTTAACGCGGTGTATGGCCCCGGCCTGCCTGATGGCGAAATCCTCTCGCCGCTGCTGGACAAGCGCACCCTGGTCACCACCCTGAACAACGCAAAAGGCTAACTGTGTCATGAAAAAATTCCTTATTACGCTGCTGCTCCTGCTGCCCCCGGTTCAGGTGTTTGCTGCCCAGCCGCTGACGCCGGACCAGGAGCAGCGCGCGCAGAAGATGATCGCTGATTTCCTGTTTAACGATCCAAACTCCCCGCGCATCGGCGCAAAAAACCCAAAGCTCACCCTGGTGGTGTTTACCGACTACAACTGCCCGTACTGTAAAAAATTCGATCCGTACCTGGAGAAGATTGTCGAAAAACATCCGGACGTGGCGGTGGTCTTTAAGTTTTTACCTTTCCGCTCGGAAAGTTCGCTGACCGCCGCACGAGACGCGTTAACCGTCTGGCGTGCGCATCCTGAGCAGTTTATGAAGCTGAACCACACCCTGATGGCGAAAAAGGGGTACCACGATGACGCCAGCATTCAGGAGGCGCAAAAGCGGGCGGGCGTGAGCGTGACGACGCCGGACGAGGAGAGTTTTCTGACGATCAGGCGCAGCCTCATTGTGGCGGAAAAAATGGGGATCCAGGGCACGCCCGCCACGCTTATCGGCGAGGGGCTGCTTCCCGGCTGGGTGCCGTTCGAACAATTCGACGAAATGGTCAGTGACGCACTGAAAAACCGCTAACCTGAAGGGGGCGAAATGCCCCCGACAAACCGGAGAGGGAAATGAAAAAATTACTGTTACTTTCGGCGCTGGCGACGTCAGGGCTGGTACAGGCGGCTGAAGCCATACCGGATGTGGTGAAGCACTTCAGCGAGCAGCAGAACATCAAGATCATCAAGAAGCTGGATGCGCCGGGCGGCGCGCCAGCCTGGCTGGGGCAGTATCAGGATATGGGCGTGACGCTCTTTCTTACGCCGGACGGCAAGCACGTGATCTCAGGTTATCTTTATGATGACAAAGGGAAGAACCTCAGCGAGGGCTATTTCCAGAAAGAGATCTACGCCCCAATGGGACGTGAAATGTGGAAGAACCTGAATGTGGCGCATCCCCTGAAAGAAGGGGCGGATAACGCCCCGCGTAAGGTCTTTGTCTTTGCCGATCCGTTCTGTCCGTACTGCAAGCAGTTCTGGTCCGAGGCGCAGCCGTGGGTGAAGGCCGGTAAGGTGCAGCTCAATACGCTGCTGGTGGCGTTCCTCAACCCCAACAGCGGACGCAACGCCGCCGCCATTCTGAATGCGAAAGATCCGGTTGCGGCCTGGCGCGAATACGAGCTCTCCGGCGGCAAAAAATTGCCCAAGCCTGAAGGCGAGGCTTCCCGCGAAACGGTTGAGATCCTACAGAAACATCAGGCGTTGATGGACAGCCTGGGCGCTAACGCCACGCCGGCTATTTATTATCTGAATGCGGAAAACGAGCTGCAGCAGGTGGTGGGGATGCCGGATGCGCAGCAGCTCGAGGCGATGTTCGGGCCGAAGCCGTAAAAAAAACAGGCAGAAACGGGCGTTTCTGCCTGCTCGTTACTTAGCTACCCCAGCGTCCACGGAGGTAGTTTACCGCCTGCTGGGTCTGCGGCTGGTTCAGGTAATCTTCCCGGAACAGGATGGTGCCGTTGACGTTGGGCAGCGAATCGTTGAGATCGAGCTGCTTTTTCAACTCCGGCACGCCGCCCTGAACCGTCCAGTCCGGCTCGTTTCTCGACGGCTCGCCTACCTTGTAGAACGCAATGCCGATATACAGGCGCGTGTGGGTCGGCTTCACGACGTCGGCCCACCATCTGGTCAGCACGTCGTAGCGCGCGGCATCACGCGCGAAGGGCCAGTAAATCTGCGGCGCGATGTAGTCCAGCAGGCCCTGCTGCACCCACTGACGCGTATCGGCGAAGGATTCATCATAGGCCGCGGCGCCCCGTGTGTCGGAGCCTGCCGGGTCAAAGGAGCGGTTACGCCATACCCCCGCCGGGCTGACGCCAAACTCAACGTCGGGCTTTGTCTGCTTGATTGCGCGGGAGACCTGGACGATCAGCTGCTGCGTGTTGTGCCTTCGCCAGTCGGCTTTTGAGGCAAAACCCTGGCCGTACTGCCGCCAGGTCTGTGAATCATTCAGCGCGGAGCCCGGCGATTCGGCATAGAAGTAATCATCAAACTGCACGCCGTCTACCGGGTAGTTCGCCACCACTTCGGTGACCACTTTGGTTATCCAGTCCCGCACCTCGGGAATGCCAGGGTCAAGCACAAAGCGGTCGCCTGAGATGCGCACCCACTCCGGATGCTGAACATAGACGCTGGACGGGGTCTGATAGGCGGTCCGGTTCAGGGCGGTGATAGTAGACGGTTTGGTGTTGGTCGACACGCGATAGGGGTTGAACCAGGCATGGACTTTCATGCCGCGCTTGTGCGCTTCATCGAGCATAAACTGCAGCGGGTCGTATCCCGGATATTCCCCGATGTTGCCCGTCAGCATATCCGACCACGGGAGAATCTTTGATGACCAGAGGGCCGTGCTGTCCGGCTTCACCTGGAAAAAGACCGTGTTGATGCCGAGGTGCTTAAGGTTGTCGAGCTTTGCGATCAGCGCCTGCTTTTGCATCGCGATGCGCTGGTCCGCGCTGCGGCCATTCACCGAGGCCACCGGGGGCCAGTCGAGACGCGAGACGGTCGCCAGCCAGATGCCGCGCATCGGCTGGTTTGCCTGCGGCGTCGGTTTGCTGACGGTGGGGAGAGGGGTAACCAGCGATTTCGGTGGTTTTGAGGAGCAGCTCACAAGTAAAAGCGCGCAGGCAGCCAGCGCACCGATCCGTTTTACGTGTCGCGTCATTTGCGTATTAGCTCTTGATAATCCGACTGTTGGCCCAGGGATTAAAGGAGGGCGCCGCCTGCGCTGTATTTCCCTCATCGTTGAGAGAGTCCAGATACAGGGCTTCCACTTCCGCACGCGCCCATGGGGTGCGGCGCAGAAATTTCAGGCTCGATTTAACGCTGGGGTCTTTTCTGAAACAGTTAATTTTGATGCGGTCGCCCAACTCGCTCCAGCCATATTTCGCCACCAGGGCGTTGACCATCATCTCCAGCGTTACGCCATGCAAAGGATCTTTGGAAATATGTGCAGTCATAGGCGTCCGGTTATCTCGATTTTTAGGGGATTGGGGTAAACGCTGAAAGGGTACAAGAAAGCAGGGGAAGCGGCAATTTTCCTTTTCCCCTCGCTCACTTTATGACGGACTCCGTGCGCTGATTTTCGCCGACAATTTTTCCCGCACTGTTTTTTATCGTAAACCGAATCGACACGTCATCCTGGCCCGCGGGCGTAGCCGTGACCGCTTTTACCATCGTTCCCGAGTCTGCTGCGATCGTCATCGTCGTCGTGCCTTTTGCCAGCACCTTATCGCGCTGGGTGATACGCCAGGTCAGACGGCATTCGCGGCACGGTTTCCAGGTGTCGTTGATGGCCCACAGACGCACGGTCGCCACCGCCCCGGATTGCCACTGCGCGGTGACCGGCTCAATGGACGGCAGAACAGGCTGGTACGCACGTTGTAACGCGTAAAACCCGGCTTTAGGCTTACGCAGGTAGTCCACCACGCCCCAGTTGATGGAGGGCCAGGTTTCCACGAACATGAAGTGGAACAGGGCCGTCACCGGTTGGTATCGCTGTCGGCGATAGCTTTCTGCCGCCGTGGCCACCAGCTGAGACTGGTACGCCTGAGTATTGCGAATCATCGCCTGAATGTTCTTCCCGCGCGGAATACCGGCAAACTTAAAGGTCTGGAAGGGCTGAAAATTATGGTATTTCCAGACGGTCCAGCCGGGATCGTCAGCGGCGGTCGTTTTTGGCCAGAGCGACGCCGCCGGGATGATGGTTTTTAGCGTCGATAAGCGGGGAAGCGCCTGCGCGCCGAACTCGGTAATGATCCCCGTTTTAGCCGGTGCAAGCAGGTCGCGCAGGGTGCCGAAGTACCAGCCCGCCCAGTAATGCTCCTCGACGGCGGAAAAGCGATGCACGATGCGCGAAGTATCTTCGGCAAGCGTATCCGCTACCTGCTGCGTGAGCTCGCGATTCAGATCTTTATTCCAGTCCGGGAAGCGTTTTTCCATCCACGGCGAATTCCACGGCGGTTCGTTATGGCCGCCCCAGACGATGATGGCGGGCGAATTGCCAAACTGTTCGATCATCTCCCGCGTCTGGCGAACCGCATTTTCCGTGAAAGCCGCACTGTTGTTGTAGCCCCACTGCAGCGGAACATCCTGCCAGATCATCATGCCCATCTCATCGGCCACGTCATACAACGCACGTCCGGCAACGTGTCCGTGCACGCGTATGGCGTTGGCGTTCATGGCCTCCACCAGACGAAGATCGCGACGGTATTTTTCTCGCGTCATGGTGCTGAGCCAGGGGGAACCGATGTAATTACTGCCCTTAATGAAAAGGCGTTTGTCGTTAATGAGCCAGCCCTTATTGTCGGGCTGCTCGACGATCTTACGCAGCCCGGTGCGGGTGACCGCCGTATCCATCAGGCCGTTTTCATCGCGTAATGCCACGCGAATGGTATACAGGTGCTGTTTCCCCGTGCCGACGGGCCACCACAGTTTTGCCTTCGGCATGGGCAGCGTCACCTGCACGGAATGGGCGCCGCTTTCGAGGGTAACCGGAAAATCAGCCTGATAGCGCTTGCCGCTGAAATTGGCGGGCGTGGCGGTGAGCCGTACGGTCGCCGGGCCCGGATCGAGCGCGCGATAGCGAATCTCCGCCTTTAACGCCGGGCGAGTCAGCCCCTGCGTCCAGTCGGGCCGCAGGATGGTCTCATCAAGGGTAGCGCCCCGGCTAAGATGCAGCCTGACCGGTGCCCAGATGCCGCCTGAGTTAGCGTCCTGTCCTTGCGGCGACCAGGCCCCACCGGGACGCGTGTCATGCTGGTTAAGGATCCCCTTCATAAGCGTTTTATGCAGCGGCCAGACCTTAGTGGGATCTTCGTAAGGGCTGTCGACCCTGACCACGAGCTGGTTGTGACGTTGTAACGCTGAGCGGGCATCCAGCGAAAATCGCTGAAAATAGCCCTCATGCTTGCCCAGCGGCTGGCCGTTCAGCGTCACCTCTGCAAGATAATCGACGCCGTCAAACACCAGAGTACTCATTACGTCGGGGGGCTGCACGGGCAGGGAAAACGCGTGCTTATACCACAGCGCGCCCTGGTGATCGTACCCGGCGCTGTACCAGTTGGCAGGAACCTGAAGCGGGCGCCAGCCTGATGCGGCAGGATGTACGCTGTCATTGGCATCCTGAACCTGCCATTCACCTGCCAGAGACCAGCTGACCGGCACGGAGTTCGCCACCGTGTGGGTGGTCAACAGGGCAAAGAGCAGTGCGCAGTTGCGAGTCATCATGCGTTTACCCCGCGTGCGGTGAGCCACGCCATCAGGCGCAGCGATTCCTGGCGAAGGTTGTCATTCAGGGCCGCAAGCTGTTGCCCATCCAGCGCATGCGCATCGCTTTCCAGCACCTGCAGCTGCTGTGCGAGCGTGCTGAAGTCCAGGGTGACGGCCTCTCCGCGCAGCTTGTGGGCCGCGCGGCGCAGCGCCTCGCGGTCGTTGCTGTCGATCGCCTGGGTAATGGTTTTGATTGCTTCATTTAGCCCTTCGCCAAACAGGGCCAGCAGCTCCTGCACCAGGGCGGGATCGTCAGCGCACTGCTTCAGCAGGCGTGCTTCATCCGGAAAAGCGGAGGTGTCTTCGTGGTGCTGGAGTACGCGGGCAATCTCTTCAGCGAGACGCTCCTGGCTGATGGGTTTGGCAATGTAGCCGTCGAAACCCATGTTAAGACAGCGCTCTTTGTCCCCCTGCATGGCGTGTGCGGTCATGGCGACGGTGGGCTGAGCCGGGCCGGGGCGGGACCGTTCTTCTTCACGCAGCAGGCGAATGGCGGTTTCTCCGTCCATCTCTGGCATCTGAAGGTCGATCAGCAAAACGTCCCACGTATCCTCGCGCCAGCGTTCAAGCAGCGTGACGCCGTTATCGACGATCTGACAGGTGTGTCCGAGCCGCTCGAGCAGGCGCGCGGCGACCTTCTGGTTGACCAGATTATCTTCAGCCAGCAGGATCCGCAGTCCCGTAGCCCCTGGCGAGGCGACAGGCGCGGGGATGTTTTCACCCACGGGCCCCGGCGAACGTTCAAACGCGGCGGCAATCGCCTGATGTAATTCATCCTGGGCGATAGGCTTATGCAGATAGGTCTTGATCCCGATCCGCTTCAGCATATTGATATCAAAATGTCGGCTCATGGAGCTCAGCATAATGATATGGCTCTCAGCAACCTGCGGCAGAACCGAAAGCTCAAGGGCCAGCGACACGCCGTCCATATCCGGCATCTGCGCGTCCAGCAGGATCAGTGGCCAAGCCGTTCCCGTTTTAACCCGGTTGATGGCCTCGCTGGCGTTGTTAACACAGGTGGGTTTCAGCCCCATCTGGCTGAGCATCGCGGCCAGCAGCCGTAGGTTGGTCGCGTTATCATCAACCACCAGCACGGGTTCCCCGTTAAAGCGCTGGCTATGTGGGCGCTCTCCGGGCGCAAGGGGCTGCGCCGCCAGCGGCAGCGAGAACGAAAATTCGCTGCCTTTTCCCGGTTCGCTGGAGACCGTTAATTCGCCCCCCATCGCCGCAACCAGTCTTGCCGAGATGGTTAGCCCGAGCCCCGTACCGCCGTAGCGGCGGGTGGTTGAGTTATCCGCCTGGCTGAAGGCTTCAAAAATAGCCTTCTGCTTATCTGCCGGTATGCCAATGCCGCTGTCGCGCACGCGAAAACGCCATCTGCCCGCGCTATCGTCGGGCTCAACAACCAGGATCACTTCTCCCTGATGGGTAAACTTCAACGCGTTACCCAGCAGATTGGTCAGGATCTGGCGCAGACGCGCGCCGTCGACCAGCAGCACGTCGGGGACGTCGGGCGCAATATCAACCAGCAGCTCAATGCCTTTTTCGCTCGCCCCCGGCATGTGTGGGCGAATAAGCGACTGAATAAATGTGCGCACAGGCACGGGGTCCGCCTCCAGCTCCACTTTGCCGGCTTCAATTCGGGAAAAATCGAGAATGTCGTTGATGATATGCAGCAGAGACTGGGCAGAGCTCATCACCAGGGTCAGATAATCGCGCTGATCGGCACTGAGAGACGTATCCAGGCACAGCTGGGTCATGCCAATAATGCCGTTCATCGGGGTGCGAATTTCATGGCTCATATTCGCCAGGAACGCGCTTTTTGCCTCATTGGCTTTTTGTGCCTCAATGGCCGAGGCGAACGCCTGAATTTCAGCCTCTTTGCGCCGCGTAATATCCTGCAGCGTGCCAATCACGCGCTCGGCGTTTCCCTCAATGGAGAGGGTGACCACCTGGCCGGAGAGCAGCATCCAGCGCAGACCTTCGGTAGGGTGATGTACGCGAATTTCACATTCAAAGACCGGACGGTGATCCTGCTTCGAAGCGTGCAGCGCCTTGCGTAGCGCTGCGCGATCGTCCTCGTGGACCTGATTGAGGAGAAAACGCACCGGATATCGCCACTGTGTGCGCGACTGGCCCAGCATGGCAAGCAGGGTGTCGTTCACCTGGAGCGTGTCGCCGGAAACCTGCCAGTCCCAGATCCCGATATGGATGGATTCCGCCGTCAGCAGAAAGTCGTCATGCAGCTGGTGGCGCGCCCGCTGCGCTTCATCCAGCTCCGTGATATCGCTGTGCAGGCTGACAATGCCGCCGTCCGCAAGCCGCTGATGCTGGACGAAGATCCGCCGCTGGCCGGCCTGCCGCACTTCGCAGTGTTTATTCTGTCGACAGTTGCGCACGATCGACTCGCGCAGCGTCTGGCGCAGGCCGGGGTCGACGTTGTAAACGGCATCGATAAAGCGTTCCGCCAGCGCCTCAAGTGTCGTTCCCACCTTCAGCCACGGGGTTATGACCGGATAAAACAGGGCCACGTTGTGATTCCAGGCCTGAAGGCGTTCCTCGCGGTCATAAATCATGACGGCGGCTGGCAGTGCGTTAAGATCGTACGTGAACGAACTCATCGTGATCCTCCCTACGCGCGGTAGTGCAGTTCTGCCTGTCGGCGCAGATATTCCAGCCCGGGCGCGATCGCCATGGCCCAGGCCGTCAGGATCTCATCGTCGCACTGCGGATCGCGCTCGCTCACCGCGTTCAACATCGCTTCGCGCCACAGGGCAAAGAATCGCGGGGGGAGGTGGAGGCCGTCGTCGCTTTGCTCCCGCGCCAGGCGCTCGAGGAAATCAGGGACAATCAGGGCGCCGTCTACCGCAAGCATGGCGAAGAAACTTTTAAACAGGGTCTGCTGACCCTCCCGATCCGGCAGACGAGAAAAATGCGCTTCCGTTTCGGGTGACATGTGGACGAAGGCGTCATAGAACGTCTGAAAAAACGCGGTTTTTTCATTATTCGGAAAGACGCGGTTCAGGCTGGATTCAAACAGATCGCGATAAAACTTCACGGCGTCCTCCTTATGGTGCTTTCGCCCGGCAGACAGTGGCCGACAGGCGTGTATTCCTCTGCCAGACGGCGTGAAAAATAGCTCTCTTTCTTCGACCGACGAACGTCAAACAGCGGCCCGGCGTTGTGTTTAAAGAAAAGGGCTTCCAGAACCGTGGCATTGGTTGAGAGGGTTAAGGCAGCGTTGGTATCGCCCGTGGCTTCCTGACGGCCTTCGTACCAGCCTTTCTGCGGATCGTTAAGGTGTTTTGTGACCGTCATCAGCACGTCGGTGTACGGAGTGTCCCACAGGGCCCACAGGGCAAAAACCGCCTTGGTCGATACCTGCGCGAAACGGGTGTAGTCCCGGCCATCGTCTCCGACCGAGTTCCAGGCATAGCCATTTCCCCAGACCGTATCCTGGATATGCCAGGGCGCCTGAGAGAGCGAGAAATCTGCTCTGGCCGTCAGGATCTTATCGGTCTCCCAGCGGCTCTTCTGGCTCAGCCAGACGTTTTCGGCCTGCTTGCGCAGGTGCTTTTGCCGATCGGCCGCAACGCCTTCGGGCTCCCAGCCAAACTCCAGACCCGGCAGCATATAGGGAAGGGTGGTAATCAGGGAGGGCTGCCACGTGGTGCGCGGATCCCGGGCATCAACGGCCAGACGCCGCTGGGCGATGATGACGTGGTGCGCCGGGGGCGTAAACGCTTTCTCCGGGGAAAACCCCCACAGCTGAAACGCCGTCGCGGCATATTCGCTCTCGCCCAGGCGCAGCTCCTCGCGCACCACCGGCTGGCCGTTTTGCAGGGAAGATGACCACAGTTCACCTTCGTCGTCGATGACCGGACAGAAATTCCAGCGCAGGATGATTTTATCGAGGTATTCGCTGTACTGCGGTTCCCGCTCTGCGGTAAGGCGCAGGGCGAGCATCAGACGCGCCATATCGCGCGCGGACCAGCCGTTTTTGCTGGGCTTGCCGCTAAAATCGACGGGCGTCGCCGTCTGGCTGGAATAGAGTCGGCCCGGCGTCCGGGCATCGGTCAGCATCAGACGGTTAAGGGTGCCCATGATACGGGTTAAGCGAGCGTCATACTCGGCATCATCAATTAGCCCCAGCTCTTTTGCCGCCAGCAGGGCAATAAGCGTATCGCCCATTTGCCAGAGCGTGACGCGAGGCTGTTTGTCGCTCCCGTTGACCAGGCCCGTTTGCGGCTGGGTATTATTGACGAAATAGCGCCAGGCGATCGCCGCCCACGTCTGCTCCTCCGGCGTCAGGGCGGCAATACGCGCGCTGGAGTGCCATCCGCCATGGATGAGCCAGCGCCAGCCTGCGCCCTGATGGCCAAACAGGGCAAAGACGATCGCGCCTGCGAGGAGTAATCCCGCGAGCCCTCTGGCTAAGGTTTTAAGCATTGCGCAGTCACCGGAGGCAGTTTAACGGGCTCGTCCGCGCTGCATGACGCGCACTGACAGGCCTGACAGGCGGGTTTGGTACGCTGCGTGACGCCGGTCCGGTCGCACCAGCTTTTTACGGCCGGTGTGCTGGTCAGGAACGGGCGACTGCGCAGCGCGTTGTTCTCTTCAAACTGATCGAGCAGCTTTTGATCCCACAGCGACGGCGCAAAATCCTTGCTCTTCGGGTTGTCGGTGTTGAAGGCTAGCAGTTTTCCCTCTTTTTTGAACAACAGGGCCTCCAGCATGATGCCGTTATTGTTCGCGGTGAACTCTTTGATCGGGCCGTCACCGTTTTCATACAGCCCTTCGTAGTAGCCTTTTCCCTCTTCGTTGGCATTCTCAATGGTATTCAGCAGGCGGTCGGTATAAGGGGAGTTCCACAGCACCCACATGCCCAGCGCCGCCTTCAGCGAAATCGCGGCAGCGTTAGGGACGAACTGGCCCTTATCGGTAATGGTGTTCCAGTTGTATCCGTCGCTGAAGACGGTGTCATAGACGAAATAAGGCGCCTTATCGAGCTGGTGCTCGGAGCGCGCGGTGAGGACGCCGGTAATGGTATAGCGGTTCTCCTGAGCCTGATAAACGCGGTCAGCAAAGTTTTTCATCCACGTCAGGGAGTAGTCGCGCGGGGCGTTATCCCGGTCGGTCGGTTTATCAAAGCCGAACTCCAGCCCGTAGAGCAGGTAGGATTCCGTCACCACGTAGTTATGCTGCGACGTGTTGCGCGGATCGCGCGTATCGTACGGGACCAGCACGCAGTAGATTTCGGCCAGCTCGTAAGGCTGCGGACGGCTGGCTTTACAGGTATTAAACCCCCACAGCTGGAAACCGGCCGCGCCGTACTCTTCATAGCCCAGCCGACCTTCCTGAACATATTTCGGCTGGCCGTTCTCCAGATAGGCCCCATACAGCGTGCCGCAGGGGTCGATCGCATGGCTGAAATCCCAGCCGAGCACCACGTTATCAATACTGTTGCCGTATTCCGGGTAACGTTCTTTGATGATTTTCAGCCAGACCAGCATTCGCCCGATATCCAGCGCCGAGAAGCCAATTTCGCCGGGCTTGTTGGTGTAGTCCACTTTCTGACCGCTGATGGTGTTATAGGCTTTATTGGGGAGCTCGTTGCGGAACAGTACCAGGGTGTTTAACGTGGCGAGGAATTTCAGCATCCGGCGGTCAAATTCCGCTTTATCAATGATCCCCAGCTCGCGCGCCGCCGTCAGGGCGGCCAGATAGGAGGCGCTGTCCCACATGGTGGTGGAGGGATATTTGTTGACCGCATTCACCAGGCCCGTCGTGGGCTGATAGTTGGAGACGAAATACTGCCAGGCGTTTTTCGCGATGGTCATCTCCCGGGCGGTCAGCTCGCCGCTGCGCGGGGAGTAACCTGATGCAGGCAGCTCGGTATCCGCACGCACGGTCGATAACGCCAGCCAGCAGATCGTTATTCCCGTGAGCAGGTGAAAAAGGATCGGGGATCGTGGCTTCATGGCGTTGCTCCTGCTGAGGGGGAAGTGTAGAGGCAGGCCAGACAGAGCATCTGACCATGCGCGATGTAAGACAGACTTTCCAGCACAATGGCATTGGTATCGGCGTCCACGACGGCATTGACGCTGTTGTTGAGATTTAACCCGCGCTGCCAGCCTTTACCCGGCACCTGAAGGGCCAGAACCTGCTGGCGCAGCGCTTCGCTCCAGCTGTTGCGGAACAGGGCATACCAGGCAAACGCGGTGCGGGTGGAGGTAATCGCCACTTTCTCTGGCACCTCGTCGCGCAGATTGCGCGCCTGAACCGGCTGCCTGTCCGGCAGATCGTTAACGTAATCCGGCGCCGGTTCGGCATAATCCGTGCTGACCGGCGGTTTTGGGCTGCGCAGGCTATGGCGCCGCTGCTGGATTTGCATAATCCGCCACGCGATTTCAGCGCTCTGCGCATCAAAGCCCAGCTCAAGACCGGTTAACAGATAGGGGAGACTGATCAGGGAGGTTTGCTTGCCCCATGGCGTGCGTAGTCCCTCATCGGGCACCATCACGCCATCCAGATCGATCATCTTTTGCCCTTCAGGGGGGTTGGTCACCGCGAGGCCTGCCGCGCTGTCAATCAGGCGCAGCGTATGGCTGGCATAGAGACGGTAGCCAAAGCTGTCCCGCTGTTCGTCATCAGTCAGCGTCCAGTGATGGAGTGGAACGGCCGCCTGACTTTGAACGTTATTTTCAATCAGTGCGCCGGTGTTCCAGAGGCTAAACAGATCGTGGATAGCCGCCGCGTGCTGAGGATAGCGCCACAGGAGGGTCTGAAGCGCCGTCAGCAGGCGGCTCAGCCCAATTGCCGAGGCGTCGGGTTTGCCGAGGATCTTCAGGGTGTCCGCATGGTAATACGCGGCAGGGAGGCCTTGCTTGTTGAGCGGCAACTGCCCCAGCGTGAACAGGGCCGTGCCGACCCTCTCGTCGAATTCATCGGCGGAAATAATGTTGAGCTGCTCTGCGGCAGCGGTCGCAAACAGGTAGCTCCCTACGCTCCAGAGGCTCAGCCACGGCTCGCCGTCGCTGGCGTTCGCCAGACCGTTTGGCTGGGTATTATTCACGTAGTATTGCCAGGCGACGCGCGCCCAGATGGCTTCGTCATAGGTCAGCGCGCGTTTCGCAGGCAGCGGCGGGAAGTCTTTACTGAGCGCGATGCCGCCGCTGCTTTCCACGCGCGTGGGCATCTGTTTCTCCACCCAGACCACAATGGCAAAGCCGAGCAGGAAGCCGAGCAAAATGGTGAGGTAGCTGCGCGCGGGCAGCAGGGCATCACGTATCCTCATTGGGTGACCTCATCCTCTTCAGCGGGCGTCCACATGGCCGCGAAAATCAGCGGCAGCATGGCGGCGATGTTCACCCCTCCCCAGAAAATATTGATGACGTAGCCGGAGGGGTCGTCCACCTGTCCACGCGCCACCTGGATACCGCCCCAGATAAGCCCTGCGAGGGTCAGCACTACGATGGCAATCTGCGGCTTCACCAGGTAGAGAAAACGGCCCGTCTGCCGCTCTTTTGGCGTGACGTGAAATTTAATCTGCTCGCCGCGCAGCACCGTATTGAGCGCGCGCAGGTTCATGGAAAAGAAGGAGAGGTAAGAGGCCCTGCCGTCCCAGGCCGAGATCCCCCACGTACCGAACATAAAGGCCAGTTCGGAGAAAATAAAAAACGGAAGAAAATGCAGATAGAACGGCGTCGACCAGGCGGACACCGGCGGAATGCCGGTAAACAGATAGATAATGGGCGAAATCAAAAACACCGTGTTCCACACGCAGGCCATGTACGACCAGAAGGTGGTGGCATACATCAGCGTCTGGGGGAGGGAAAGCCTGAAGCGGCGACGGCTGAAGATGTTGTCATGAAACAAAATATCCAGCGAACCGGCGGCGTACTTAAAACGCTGGATCATCCAGGTCAGCATATCCTGCGGAGAGAGCATCTTCGACTCCACCCGCGGATGCATAACCGAGCGCCAGCGTCGTGCGGCGTCACCGTGCAGCAGCACCGAGGTGTAAATATCTTCCGAGACGTGGAATTTGTAGGGGGTAAGCTCGGTGTCAAACGCCACGTGCGGACGCATTGCATTCTGCAGCGCGTCCCGCGTTTCGTCATCGCGGATGTCGCGGGTATGTCGATGGATCTCCTCTTCGACGGACCAGACATAGCTTCTCAGCGCGGCCTGCATGACCGCCTCGCGACGGTGAATGGACGCCGCGCCGCAGCAGAAAGCCGCGTTCGCCCAGTTGCGCCGCCGCAGGATCACGTCATAGAACATGCGCGGATCGTTAAAAAACGGGTCGCGGCCTATCGTGACCGGGCCAACACACTTTTGAATCAGCCAGCCCAGACCGTAGCCCACTTTTCCGGCTTTTCGCTGGCCCCAGCGAGACAGGTTTTCTCCTTCCGGAAGATCGAAGAACCACTGCGGCGTCTGTACCCAGGCCACGTCCGGATCGCGAAAATAACCCAGCGTATGGCTGAGCAGGGTGGGAAATACGCGGGTATCGGCGTCGCAGATAACAATAAAATCGCCGTCGGTTTGCTCAAGGCCGTTGCGCAGGTTGCCGGCCTTAAAGCCGATGTTGGTCTGGCGAGTAATATAGTTAACGCCTTCCTCTTCACAGACGGCTTTCATCTCCGGGCGGCGGCCGTCATCAAGCACGTGGATGCGGTAGTCAATCGGGAACGGGTACGCCATCTTCAGGGCATCGCGAATGGATAGCCTGACCAGCTCGGTGTCTTCCGAGTAGGTGGCAATGAACAAATCCACTTTTACAGGACGAGGTTCTACGACCTCCTCAGGTGACAGACATTCGTTAATTTCGCCGGGCGGCGGACTCTGAGGAGGATCCTGTTCTTTCCACAAATTGATGGTAAACAGCACGGTGCCAATCCACGCCATGGTTTCGGCGAGGACCAGCGGAATGGCATACCATAATGCGTCAGTATTCAGGGAGGCGGTCCAGCGCCAGTAAATATAATTGGCACCCAGAATAAGCGCCGCGACCGCTAACACCTGCCAGGTCATCATTACCCAACGCGGTGTTGTTAACGGCTCCGGAGGACGACGATGTTCAAAACGGGAAAAATAAAAATCCATAGTTCCGGCGTTCCTGATTCCGTGAAAATGCAGACCCATTCTGCTGCGCAGACAGTTGCCCAAAAGCGAAAGAAAATAGCGATTAAACAAGATTTAAGATAAGTGTAGAACGCCGAATAAAAGTGTCCAGCGTCGTTTTTATTAATATGTAGCGGTGGTTAATTCAGCTTAAATTCTGCTTAATGATGTTTCATCGGCCGTCGATATATTGCGGTTACTATTCCTTTAGACTATCTACTTTATTTAGACCTTAATTTTCGTTTTCAGGCAAAGGACACCCTATGAGCCATGTTGCGCCGTCGGTAGCGCAAGAAGATGACGCTAAATCAACAGCATGGCGTTATGCCGTAGCAGGTGCCAGGGACCTGAGAATTGACTTTATGCGCGGCATAGCCCTCGTCATGATGGTCGTGGCGCATACGGAGGTCATGTCGGTATTTAATATATTCTCCTGGGAACGTTTTGGGCTAACAACCGGTGCAGAAGGCTTTGTCATTCTCTCGGGGTTTATGCTTGGCATGCTGAATCGCGCGCGTCTGCAAAAAGTGGTTTTACTCACGGTTTCCTGGGGGCTTTATCTCAGGGCGTGGAAAATATATCGCGTAAATATCATTATCATAGTGTCATTTATTCTCCTGGCCTATATCCCACATATTAATGTGTTCGAGGTCACCCATTTTACCGACCGTTTTTCGGGTCAAAGCTGGTCGCTTTATCCTGTTACGCCGCAAATTAAAGAGACCTGGTTCAACATTATTCTCTATTTGCAGATCGGCCCCCATCAGACGCAGATTCTGGGGCTGTATATCTTCTTGCTGCTACTCAGCCCGCTATTTTTGGGGATGCTGCAGAAAGGGAAAGTCTGGTGGCTGCTGGGGCTGTCGCTGCTGGTGTACAGCCTGTGGCAGCGGTGGCCGCTTCGGCTGACGCCGTCGGAGTTCGAATTTGCCTTCCCGCTGCTGGCCTGGCAGTTCATCTTTGTGCTGGGGATGGCCAGCGGCTGGTATAAAGCCGAACTGCTCTCTTTCGCCCGGACGCCTCCGGGGAAAGGGGTGGTAGTGGCGCTGGTCATGGTGTCGCTGGTGCTGGGGTTTGTTGCCCAGAACCATACCAACCCGTTTATGCCGCCCGCGCTACTTATGCACGTCATCCCGCCTGACAGCTTCAATACGTTTTATCACACCTGGGCGGCGAAGAACGGGCTGGGCCCGGTGAGGGTGCTAAACGATATCGCCCTGATGGTTACCGTCTACCTGGTGCTGACGTTTTGCTGGACGCCGCTCAACCGCCTGCTGGGATGGTTCCTGATCCCGCTAGGCCAGCACTCGCTCTATACCTTTATTTTGCATGTGTACGTGGTGCTGCTGGTGAGCCAGTTCATTACCTTCGATTTATGGCGTCACGCCTGGATAGAGAACACGTTAGTGCATGCGGCGGCACTGGGTATTTTGTGGCTGATGGCAAAATACGACGTCGGCGCACGCTGGATACCTAACTAAGGATGGCGGTTATGCGCGAAAAATGGCTTCTGGCGGGCGTGCTGCTCGCCGCGATCCCCGCCGCAGAGGCGGCACAAAGTAGTGATAAAGAAACCCTGCGCGATAAAAACGGTGAACCCGTTCAGGCAGGCGTCTTTACCAGCCGGTGGGGGCGTTTGTTCTCGGGAAATGACAAGAAATTTTCAGGCGCTCTGAGCTTCAGTTCGGGGCTGAAAGAGCAGCTGGTGAGCGTGCCTAATAGCTCTGACAGCGCCGCGCAGGAGAAAAAAATTAACCAGACGCTCAACCTTAGTCTGCAGTATTCCCCGTACAGCTTCTGGTTTGCCAACATTACCTCCCGGTTGCCGGTCAGAGATACCACCCGCTATACCGCCGATTTTCGCTACAGCTTCGGCTATGACGACTGGCACGCCAATACGTTCAGCCTGGTTTACGGTAACTACGGTGAAAACCACTTCTGGACGTCAGGCAGCCGGAGACATACCTATTTCGAACAGGGCGCCTTCACGCTGGCCTACAAGTTTTCACTACCGAAACCGGTTGAAAACACGCTCCTGATTAATAAAGGGGATTCCATCATTTGCCAGGTCGGGTACAGCTGGGTGCCGCGCTACTACGACCTCAGCAGCGATGACATCCGTAAAAATAAAAACGTCATGCTTGGCGGCTGCGGCTACACCTTTAAACAACATTTCTTCGTTCGTGCGACGGCATTCTGGTTCCCGGACAGCAGCCAGCAGCAGCCCTGGAACGGCGATTACAGCTACAGCTTTGGCTACGCGGGCTATACGCCGGGATCGTTCTCTGTTCAGTATGCTAACTATGCGGGGACGCGCTATCCGGGGCACGGCAACGGTAACGCAAAATTCAGGGAAGGGACCGTGAGCCTCATCTGGTTCTTACCGCTATAGGAGGGATACATGTCGGCGCTGCACGTGTTAATTGTTGAAGATTCGCTGATTTATCGTCGGTTACTCTCCCGGATGCTCACCCAGTGGGGGTATCTCGTGAGCGAGGCGGAAAATGGTGTTGCCGCGCTGGAAATCTTGTCCAGTCAGCCGGTCAGCATGGTGATAAGCGACTGGGAAATGCCGGAAATGGACGGGCTGACGCTGTGTCAGACCATCCGCAACCGTCAGTTTGGCCGCTATGTGTATATGATCCTGTTGACGGCCCGTGAGAATGCCGGGGACGTGACGCAGGGGTTTGATGCCGGGGCGGATGATTTTTTGAGTAAGCCCGTTGAACAGGCTGAACTCCGGGCGCGGCTTCACGCCGGGGTTCGTATTTTGACGCTGGAGGCGACCCTCGCGGCGCACAACAAGCGCCTGAGTGAAGCCTTGCATCAGATTGAAAAAGATCTTGAACTGGCGGCACGGGTTCAGCACTCGGTGCTGCCTTCACACCGCTTACGCTACGGCGACTACTTCTCCGACTGGCTTTTCTTGCCGTCAGCCTGGGTCTCGGGCGATGTGTTCAATATCTTTCCGCTGGATTCCCATCTGGGATTCTATTGCGTTGATGTCTCGGGTCACGGCGTGGGGGCCGCGATGATGTCCCTCGCGGTGGCTCGCCAGTTTTTACATGGCCGGGTGGTGGACCGCTTCCTGTTTACCGATGAGGGCGGCATTCAGTCACCCGCGGAGGTTGTCAGGATGTTGAACAGCCGCTTTTGCAGTGAAGAGAGCGACATCACCAGTTATTTCACGCTCATTTACGGCGTGATCGATCCAGAAAGCGGGCAGGGATTGTTGTGCCAGGCAGGGCATCCTACTCCCGTCATTGTGAACGCAGACAGCGCTGTCACGTCCGTGGGCGATGGCGGCCCGCCGGTCGGCCTGATCCCAGACCTGAGCTGGGAGGATGTCGCGTTTACCCTCAATCCGGGGGATCGCTTATGCTTATTCAGTGACGGTATTACGGAGTGCGAGAACGTCAGCGGCGAGCAGTTTGGCCCGCAGCGTCTCGAACGCTGGCTTCATGAGCATGCCCGGCTCCCGGTTGACCAGCTCCTGCCGCGGTTTGGTGACCACCTGACTGGCTGGCGCAATGCAAATCGTGATGAACCGATCGCCTTAACCGACGACGTGTCACTGCTCGTGATTGAACGTCAGGGAGAACAGAATGATTATTAACACCGAGCGACTACCGCATGCCAACATTCTCACGCCCGCGGTCCGGCGGCTGGATGCCTCCGTTGCCGCGACGTTTAAAGCGTCCGTGACGGAGGAAATTGGCAGCGATCGTAAAGCCTTAATCGTCGACTTTAGCAAAGTGGATTTTATCGACAGCAGCGGGCTGGGGATGCTGGTGTCGTTGTTCAAGCTGATGAACGGAAAAGGCGAAATGGCGCTGTGCGCCCTGAACCCCGGGATCATGAACATGTTCACCCTGACCCGAATGGATCGCATCTTCCGCATCTATCCGGATAAACATAGCGCGCTTGCGCAACTGGGGCAGTAGATGCAGAGGCCGGAACAGGCTGAGTTTCCGGCGGCGATCGCGTCCCTGACGCCGCTGTCCGGCTGGCTTGGCGACAGATTGAGCGCGCTTCCCGTCGATGATGAGTGGCGTTTCGCCTTCGATCTCGCCGCCTGTGAAGTGGCGACGAACATCATCCGCTACGCGCTTCACGAGGATAACTCGCGCGTCTTTCGCGTCCAGTTCGATGTCCGCGGCAATGACGTCTGCGTTGTTTTTAGCGACGCGGGTGACGCGTTCCCGCAGGAGCGGCTTGAGGCCGCCAGGCGAGACCGCTTCTGCGAAATGTCGCCGCTGCTGGAGAGCGGCAGGGGGCTGATGCTCATTTTGCTGAGCGTCGATCGTTTCACTGTGGAACGCGTGGCGGGTGAAAATATCGCCACACTTGAGAAGAAAATCAGCGTATGACCCGCAGGTCATACGCGCATGATTTTATTTCGTGTTGTCAGCAAACAGCGTCGGCGCCCATGGACGCGGATCCACCTCCATAAACGGCGCGCGCTCGAAGCGGTCCTTCAGTGCCCACGGCACCGTGCAGTCGAAGATCGTCTTGCAGGAGATGCCGTTACCGCGAATCGAGGTGCTGTAATCCGGCGACTGGGACGGATCCAGCTGATGGCCGCGGATCCCCGGAATATTGGTGATGCTGACATCGCCCTGCATGCGCGTCGTCATCGCCCACAGGATGTCGTCGCTGTCGAAAATATCCACGTCTTCGTCGACAAGAATAATGTTTTTCAGCTCCGAATAAGTGGCCAGGGCGATAAGCGCCGCCTGGCCCTGGCGTCCTTCGTCTGACGGCTGGCGTTTTTTCACCTGCAGTATCCCGAGGAACTTACCGCCGCCCGCGGTATGGGCATAGACGTTTTGCAGGAAGCCCGGAATAGCCTCCTCAACCGCATTGCGGATGCTGGCCTCGGTCGGCAGTCCGGCCAGCGTGGTATGTTCTTCCCCCGGTCCCACCAGCGTCTGCAGGATGGCGTGGTTTCGCATGGTCACGGCTTTCACTTTGATCACCGGCAGGGAGGGATTCGCCTCGCCGCAGTAGCCCGGGAACTCTGGCATCGCGTGGCCGGTGTTGGTGTGCTGATCCTCTCTCACGCGCACGCCCGGAAGCAGTTCACCTTCGATGATGATTTCCGCCCGCGCGATGGCTTTCTCTTTGACCGCCACGCCCTGCACCAGCTCAACCGGCTGCTGGCGCAGCGCCCCGGCGACGCCCAGCTCGTTATAGCCAAACGGCGTGGTTGGGGCCTCAAAGCACGCGCCGATATAGATGGCGGGATCGAGACCCATGTTGATCGTCACCGGCAGCGGCTTTCCGGCATCTTCCGCCTTTTTGCGGAACACTTCGATATGGCGCCCGGCGGCAAGGAACATGGAAAGCTCGTCGCGCTCCTGCACGCAGAGGCGGTGAATGGTGACATCCGTCAGCGAGCTGTCTTCCGGATCGCTTGCCAGCACCAGCCCCAGACAGAAGAACGGACCCGCATCAATCGGCGTGTTGGTTGGGGCCGGAAGCAGCTTGCGCAGGTCGAAGTCAGGATCGTCAGTGTAGAAGACCTGCTCCTGACAGGGGGCCTGCGAGGCCGGGACGACAACCGGCGCAACCGGCTTTTTGACTGCCTGGCCGACGTGTTTTGCCAGTTCAGAGGGCTCGCAGCCCAGAAGGAGCGCCGCGCGCTCGCGGCTGGCGTGCATGCCCACCAGGATGCGGGAGTGCGGATAGCCCTTAATGCTGTTGAACATCATGGCCGGGCCCGTACGGGTTGGACGTTTGACCGTGCCACCCGCGCCGATATGGCGATAGACGCCCGCCAGCTCCGCATTGGGATCGACCGGATGATCGGTTTCGATATACTGCCCTTCGTGGCGCTGCAGTAAGGCGATGGCGCTGCGGAGATCGTTAATCTTGTGTTCCATATTTTCCTCCCTCGGTTGAATACCTCCATTTTTATGGCAATGACCAATAGCATCAATTGCATCATTACTGTTAAATTGATAAGTAAATTCATATCAATTCAGGAAGTCGTCTCGTGCAGTTTCGTCAGATGCGCCACTTCATCGTCGTGGCCGAAGAGCTCCATATGCACCGGGCCGCCGAGCGTCTGAACATGGCGCAACCGGCGCTGAGCCAGCAGATAAAGGCGCTGGAAGAACGTTTAGGCGTCACGCTTTTCAGCCGTGCGAATCGCCGCTTAACCCTGACGCCCGCGGGCGAAGCGTTCCTGGTAAAAGCCAGGCTTGCCATCTCGTTAACCGAGCAGGCGGTGCTGGACGCCAGACAGACGGCAAGGGGCGAGCAGGGCGTGTTAAACCTCGGGTGCGTGTCGAGCGCGATGTTCGACGGCAGGCTACCCGCCGCGCTTCGCCAGATGCATAGCCGCTGGCCGGCCATTACCATGTCGCTGATGACGGGAAACGTGCAGACGCTCTATGCCGCCGTGCAGAGCAACCAGCTGGATGTGGCCATCATCCGCGCGCCGCTGCCGTCACTACCGGACGATCTGCAAAGCCGGCCGTTCGCCTCGGAGAAAACGGTGCTGGCGCTGTATCGTCAGCATCCGCTGGCCGGGTCCGCCGCGCTGACGCTTTCTTCGGTGAAAGACGAAAAATGGATCTCCCTGCGCGACCCGGAGGGTATGGGGCTGGAACAGTATTTCTATGACGCCTGCAGCGGGGCGGGCTTTCAGCCGGACGTGGTGCAAAACGCGACTGACGTGCCCACGGTGATAAGCCTGGTATCGGCAGGGTTTGGTCTGGCGCTGCTGCCCGCGTCGGCAAAGGCGGTGAGCGTCGAGAACGTCGTCTACGTGGACATCCTCGACCGGTTGCGGGAGAGCGAACTCACCCTGGTTTGCCACCGGATTATACGCTCAGAAGTGCTTAAAAAGTTTCTGGTTACCCTCGATCACACCTGACGTCCGGCGGCCCGCAGCAGCTGCTCGCGTAGCCAGGCATTCGCCGGATCCTGGCTGTTTTTCGGGTGCCAGTACATGTTGATGATAATCGGCTGGAGCGGCAGCGGTGGTGGAAAAATATCCAGCGTGCTGGCGAACCGTCGCAGCATCCGTTCCGGCAGGGTACAGACCAGGTCGGTACCGGCAACCAGCGGCGGCGCCATGGCGTAGCTCTGGGTGGACATGGCGACGTGTCGCTGATAGCCCAGCCCGGCAAGAGTTTGGTCGACAAAGCCGGTAAACGGATCTCCCACTGACGACACCACCAGATGGGAAAGCGCGCAGTAGCTTTCCAGATCTAACGGACCTGTTCCGCGCGCATGGCCTTTACGCTGAGCGGTGGCAAACGCGTCGTCGAGGAGTTTGCGCCTCACCCAGCCGTCATGGGCGCCCGCGCTCACGCCGATGTAGATGTCCACATCCCCGTTTTCCAGCTGCTGCGGCAGGTCAGCCATTGCTGGCAGGGCGAAGCGCAGGCGGATGCCGGGGGCGTCGGTTCCCACCTGGTTAAGTAGTTCGGTGCCGAGCATCAGCGCCGGGTTCTCATGCAGCGCGATAACAAAGGTCCGGCTGCTGGTTTGCGCATCAAATGCCGTGGGGGCAAACATCGCGCTGATGCCGCGCAGTACGTTCGCCACCTGCGGCCTGAGCGCTTCCGCTCGCGGCGTGGGTAATACCCCGCGTCCATGCGGGGAGGGAATGAACAGCGGTTCGCCAAACAGCGTGCGCAGACGGGCGAGACGGGCAGACAGCGCGGGCTGGCTGATGCCCAGCCGAGCGGCCGCATGGGTGATGTTCCTGTCCTGAAGCAGGGCGTCCAGCGTCAGGAGCAGGGCTATGTCCATGTCAGATATCCGCGTCATCGCTCTATTTCGCGCCGCTGGCGTCCCGGTTGGTATAGGTGACAGGGACCCAGGCATAACCGCTTTTCTCGCCTTTCGTCACATAGCCGATGCCCGGGAAAGGCAGGTGCGGGGCGGCAACCAGGTCCTTGTTTTTCACAAAGTCAGCGAACGCATGCTCGCGTACGCTTGCCGCTTTGTTCTGATCTTCATCATAGGTGATGGTCACCGCAGGCTGCGGGAACTGAACCGCCGCGGCATGAATGATGTCGCCGACAAAGGTGATCTTCTCGCCTTTACTCGTTAGCGTGTAGAAGGCTGAACCCGGCGTATGGCCGGGATGAACCGTGCCGGTCAGACCCGGGAGAATTTCCGATGTGCCGCTAAACGGCACCACTTTCCCCGCGTCAAGATAGGGCTTCAAGGTCTTCTGCGCGACGTCAAAGTAGTTCTTGCCGTAGCCGGTTTTCTTCTGATTGTCGTCGTTAAAGAAAAAGTCGATATCCGGTTTGCCAACGAAAACGCGCGCGTTGCTGAACACCACCTTGCCATCTTTCACCAGACCACCGGCATGATCGGAGTGAGCGTGAGTCAGCAGGACTTCAGTGATGTCCTCGGGTTTTATCCCCTGCGTTGCGAGGCTTTCAACCAGACGTCCGCCGGTATCAGGACCAAAGAGTTGGCCAGAGCCGGTATCCACCAGGATTTTATGTCCGGGTATCGCAATCAGGAACGCGTTGATGGAGACCTCAGCCGGGTTGGTCTGGAAATTTTTCGCGAGCAGCGCATCAATGTTTTGCGGCGTTGTCCGGCGCAGTAGCTTGTGCAGATCCTGCGCGACGGTCCCGTCGGTAAACGAGGTGACCAGAACGTCCCCAACCTGAACGCTATATCCGCCCGCCGGTTGTTTAACGACGTGCTGGGGCGTTTCTGCCGAGGCCTGGAGCGCAGGGTAGAAAAGCAGTGAACTGGAAATCAGCGTGGAAAGAGCAAGTTTTTTCACGGTAAGCATACGAGTCTCCTTTGAAAGTGCTCATCTTACTGCTCCGTAAAATTATAAGAACCTGCCCAGAAATGATAGGACCTATAAACGGGATGGATAGTCAACCGAAAGGCCGGGAAGGCGTGCAATGCTTTTCCGGCCCGTAAGACCTTATTTTTTCAGCGGTGCGTTCCAGCTCTCGAGCGTGGCTTTGGACCAGGCGCCATAAGCGGCATTAGGCAGCACAATCCAGTCGTTGCCGAAGTGTTCGGCGCTGGCTTCAACCAGCTCACGCTGCTGCTCGCTCGGCTTTTTGTTTTTAAACTGCACGGCGAAGTCCGGCAGGCTGTCGCCGAACAGCATCACGATCTGCTGCTTTTTGAGGATGCTCTGGCGGCGCTCTTCCTTGCTGACCGTATCCAGCAGCACGCTTTCGTCAGACACCTGCGGCAGGCCGAGAGCGTTTAACGTTTTCAGCGTGTCGGCTTTATTTTCCTGCATACGATCCGAGACATAGTAGATCCGGACCTTGCTCTGATTCACGTGGTCAAGAAACGCTTTTGCACCCGGGATTAAGCCGGGTTTTCCCTGCTTCTCCCAGTCGCTCCAGGTGTCCCATT
This sequence comes from Enterobacter quasiroggenkampii, assembly GCF_043972695.1. Taxonomy (NCBI): domain Bacteria; kingdom Pseudomonadati; phylum Pseudomonadota; class Gammaproteobacteria; order Enterobacterales; family Enterobacteriaceae; genus Enterobacter; species Enterobacter quasiroggenkampii. The sequence goes on along the minus strand of NZ_CP143745.1, from coordinate 3,009,637 downwards.
GTGTATAGTCGTGACACTGCTCCGCGTCGCGCACCAGCAGAGGGGTGTTATCCAGCACCGTTTCGTCGAGGTCCATCACCACGGCGTAGTTTTCGGGCGTTTTCAGATCTTTTAACTTCTCGTTGAAACGCTCGGTGGCAAACCGATAGGTTTGCAGCTGAAGGGCCATAATCTCTGCCGATTTCTGCTGATAGCGCAGCGCCATTTCGTACGCTTTCGGTTCACACAGGTTACTCTCAGCGGCCGTTGCCGTCGCACTCAGAACAGGTAATGCCAGCAGTAATGCCTTAGCCATTGAATTCACGCTTTTTTCCTCAACACCCTGGTTAAAATCCCGAAAGCGTAATGAAATTCAGTGACAGAAATATGACCGTGATGTGGCAATGTGTTTCCGCTAGACCAGCATGTAATACCAGAACAGGGCGACCTCGTCTTTTTCCGGCAAGGCGTTGTAGAGATAACGGTCGTATCCGCCCAGGGTAAATCCGTAGTGACGGTAAAACAGGCAGGCAGAGACGTTCACATTTTGTGTTTCAAGCCGTAATCCCGGCGCGTTTACGCTGCGGGCCCAGACGTGGGCGGCGGCCATTAATTTTTGCGCGGCGCCGGTTCTGCGTCTGGTGCGATCAACGGCAATATAATCCACTGAAATAAACTTATTCCAGCCGATCGACGCGGTAATAAATCCGGCTAATTCACCGTCATCCGTTTCCGCCACAAGAAATATGGCGTCCGGATTAACGCAATGGTTTTCAAGCGTTTGAATGTCAAGTTCGTAGGTTTTTATCCACGGCTCGGCGACGGCTTCAATATGCAAATCACAATGGATAAAGGGCTCTCGCGCAATGTGGCTAATGGTGAAAGAAAAGTCACAACATTCAAGACGGACGAGGTCCGTATTTAATCCTTTTCGAATCTGCATAGTATTCCCGATAGTGAGTTATTTCATAAAGAATAGACGAAGCGGTTAAATCCGCTGAGCTCACGCACTTTTAATCCTGAACTAAGCTTGTACTTCGTTCCGCGTAAAATGTGGGTCATTCGAGGACAATGAATGGAATTCAGGACATTTCAAAAGCAGTGGGGTGCTGAGTTTATTTCCGATGACGTTGTACGTTTTCGCGTCTGGGCAGAAGGACAGAAAGAACTTACGCTACGTCTTGCCGCCACCGATGTGCCGATGACGGCAACAGGCCGCGGCTGGTTCCAGGCAGACGTCCCTGGCGTCACGCACGGTGCAGAATATCAGTTTGTTCTTCAGGACGGCATGGCGGTGCCCGATCCCGCCTCGCGGGCGCAAAAGGGCGACGTTAACGGACCCTCGGTGGTGATCGATCCCCGACGTTACCAGCCGGTCAACCGCGACTGGGCAGGGCGGCCGTGGGAAGAGACGATCATTTACGAATTGCACATCGGCACCTTTACCCCGGAGGGCACCTTCCGGGCGGCCATCGACAAGCTGCCGTATCTGGCAGAACTCGGGATTACCCAGCTTGAAGTGATGCCCGTCTCTCAGTTTGGCGGTTCCCGCGGCTGGGGGTACGACGGCGTGCTGCTGTATGCCCCTCACTCTGCCTACGGTACGCCGGAGGATTTCCACGCGTTTATCGACGCCGCGCACGGGCTGGGGCTTTCCGTGGTGCTGGATATCGTGCTCAACCACTTCGGCCCGGAGGGGAACTATCTGCCTTTGCTGTCACCCGCGTTTTTCGATGCTCAGCGGATGACGCCGTGGGGCAACGGCATCGCCTACGAGCGCGAGCCGGTGAGACAGTACATGACCGACGCGCCGCTCTTCTGGCTGACGGAATACCGGCTGGACGGCCTGCGGTTTGATGCCATCGACCAGATTAAAGACGGCTCGGATACGCATATTCTCGAGGAGATTGCCGCAAAAATTCGCGAGGCCATTCCGCATCGTCACGTTCACCTGACCACGGAAGACAGCCGCAACGTGATTTTCCTGCATCCGCGCGATGAACAGGGCAACGCGCCGTTGTTTACCGGCGAGTGGAACGATGACTTCCACAACGCCGCCCACGTATTTGCCACCGGTGAGACGCACGCCTACTACCAGGATTTTGCCTTTGAGCCGGAGAAAAAGTTCGCCCGGGCGCTGGCGGAAGGGTTTGTCTACCAGGGCGAGGTGTCTCTGCAAACCGGCGAATCCCGCGGGGTGGAGTGTCGCACGCAGCCGCCGCAGTTCTTCGTCGATTTTATTCAAAACCACGATCAGACCGGCAATCGCGCCCAGGGCGAGCGGCTTATCTCCCTCGCGGGTGCCGACAAGACGCGGGTGCTGCTTGCCGCGCTGCTGCTCTCCCCCCATATCCCGCTGCTGTTTATGGGCGAGGAGTATGGTGAAACCCACCCGTTCCTGTTCTTCACCGACTTTCACGGCGAACTGGCAAAGGCGGTGCGGGAAGGGCGCGCGAAAGAGTTTACTGGCCATGCCGGGCACGATGAAACCGTCCCGGACCCGAACGACGTGAACACGTTTATCCGCTCAAAGCTCGACTGGCATAAAGTCGCCACCGACGAGGGCAAGACGTGGCTGCGCTATACGCGCCATCTGCTGACGCTGCGCCATCGCTATATCGTTCCGCTTCTGCATCCGGGCGGCGCCGTTGAGAGCCATGTGCTCAAGACCGCGCCCGGCATGGTGGCGGTATGCTGGCGCTTTCCGTCGGGGACGCTCTCACTGGCGCTTAATATCGGCATTAAGCCTGTCGCGCTGCCCGCTCTGGCGGGGGAGACGCGTTTTGCCTCGCCGGAGGTCACTGACGTTTTACCCCCGAACGGTATTGTCGTTCGCTTTGCTGATGGAGAAGCATCGTTATGATCCCTTCCGCCACGTACCGAATTCAGTTCCGTAACGGCATGACCTTCGACCGCGTTGTGGCGCTGGTGCCGTATATGAAGGACCTCGGCATCAGCCACCTTTACGCATCGCCCGTGTTCACTGCCACGACGGGGTCTACCCACGGCTATGACGTGACCAACCCGAATGAAATCGACCCCGCCATCGGCGGGCGAGACGGGTTTGACCGTATGGCCGCCGCGCTCAAACAGGCCGGCATGGGATTGATTCTGGATATTGTCCCGAACCATATGTCCACCTCGCTGGAAAACCTCTGGTGGCGGGATGTGATTGAATATGGCCAACAGAGCCGCTATTTCCGCTACTTCGATATCGACGGGTCGCGACCGCTAACGCTGCCGTTTCTTGGCGACACCTTTGAGGCGGAGCTGGAGAAGGGAGCTATCACGCTAAAACGTGACCCTGTCACGAAAAAGGCCGCGCTGGTCTACTACGACGCGGAGTATCCGCTCAACCCCGGCACGTACAGCGAGGAGAAGAGCATTGCAGAACTGCACAACGCGCAAAGCTGGCGGCTGATGTCCTGGCGGGAGGCGCCAAAGCAGCTCTCGTGGCGGCGCTTCTTTGAGATCACCGGGCTGGTCGGCGTCCGGGTTGAAGATGATGCAGTCTTCGACGACACGCACCGGCTGATCCTTGAGCTGGTCCACGCGGGCGTGGTGGATGGTCTGCGCATTGACCATGTCGACGGCCTGGCGGATCCGCTGGGCTATCTGCAGCGCCTGCGGCATGCCACCGGGCCCGACTGCTACATTACGGTCGAAAAGATTCTCGCCAAAGGGGAACAGCTCCCCACTGACTGGCCGGTATCCGGTACCACCGGCTACGAGTTTATCGCCTCGCTGGCGGAAGTGCTGGTCGACGACAGTAGCCTGGGGCGTCTGGAGAAAATCCACGACGAGACGCTGGGCATCACGGTCGATCGCCACGCGGAACTGCGCGATGCCAAAGGCCTGATGGCCGATCGTAATTTTGAGGGTGAATTCACTACGCTGCTAAACCTTGCTGAGGATCTGGCACGCCGCAATGAGGTTGCGCTGCCGCGCGAGGAAATCCGCCACGCGCTGCGCGAACTGCTTATTGCGTTTCCGGTCTACCGCACCTACGGCACCCGGGAAGGATTAACCCCGCCGGACGTGGCGCTGCTTAACCGCGTAGTTGCCAGCGTGGAGACGTCGGAAGCCGCGCTCAGCCTGATCGTGCGCATTCTTACCGGCGACCTGCCGGAAGATTGCCGCGAGAGCGCCGCGCTGTTCAGGACCCGCTTCCAGCAGCTAACCGGGCCGCTGATGGCGAAGTCCGTTGAAGACACGCTGTTCTTTCGCCACAACCTCGAGCTTGCGCTCAATGAAGTCGGTGCTGACCCGACCCCGCGCGCGTTTTCCTTATCCCGCTTTCACCAGGAGATGCGCATTCGTCTGGCCCGTCAGCCCGACGCGCTGCTGGGCACCTCCACGCATGATACCAAGCGCGGGGAAGATGCCCGGGCGCGCCTTTACACCCTGACGGAAGCCCCGGAACGCTGGGGGGAAAATCTGGCCCGCTGGCGGCAGATGAACCAGACCCAGGTGCGTTTTCTCAATGACGGTACCGCGCCAAACGCCGCCGATACGTGGATGATCTACCAGGCGCTCGCGGGCGTCTGGCCCGCCAGGCTGTCACCGGACGACGCTGACGGGCTGGCATCACTGGAAGAACGTTTTCTCGGCTTCCTCGAAAAAGCGCTGCGCGAGGCGAAACAGCGCACCGACTGGATTGACAGTAACGAGAGCTATGAGAGCGTGGTGTTGAGCTACGCGCGGCACTTGCTTTCACCGGACAATAGCCTGTTCCTGCACGATTTCAGCGAGGCGATGCAGCCCTTTATCCGCGCCGGGCTGATGAACAGCCTCAGCCAGACGGTGATCAAGCTGACGGCACCCGGCGTGCCGGATATCTATCAGGGCAGCGAGGCGCTTAACTTCAGCCTTGTCGACCCGGATAACCGACGCGAGCCGGACTTTCCGGCCCTGGTGCAGAGCCTCAGCGCGGCGGATGCCGGGGTGTTTGACAACCCGGCATGCTGGCTGGACGGCAGGGTAAAACAGTTCGTTACCGCCACGCTGCTGCGGCTTCGACCGCACTACGACGCGCTTTTCCGCTACGGCGACTGGCTACCGCTCAAGGTCAGCGGCGAGCGCGAGGAGAACCTGATTGTCTATGCGCGCGTTAAGGACGACGAGGCGCTGATTGTCGCCGTACCGCGTCTGGTTTTTGACGTCACCGATAATCATCAGCTGTGGGTCAATACCACGGTCGCGTTACCCGACGAACTGGCCGGGAAGCGCTATCGGGATCTGTTCAGCGGCGAAAGCCGCATGCTGCAAGAAACGCTGGCGTTAACGTCAGAAAAGGGATGTGTACTGGTTCTGCTTACCTGCGAATAATCGTGGAGAACGAAAATGGCAAAGGATACAACGTTTGAAATTCGGGCCGGTCATGGCCAGCAGTTGGGGGCGAATTATGACGGGAAGGGCGTTAACTTCGCGCTGTTCTCCGCTCACGCTGAACGGGTGGAGCTCTGTCTGTTTGACCCGTCCGGGAAAACGGAAATCGCCCGGCTGGAGCTGCCGGAGTATACCCATGAGGTCTGGCACGGCTATGTGCCCGACCTGAAGCCGGGGGCACTGTATGGCTATCGCGTCTACGGCCCCTACGACCCGGAAAACGGTCATCGCTTCAACCCGCATAAGCTGCTTATCGACCCCTACGCCCGCGAACTGGTGGGTGACATCGACTGGAACGACGCCCATTTCGGCTATGAGCTGGGGCATGACGAGCTGGATTTGAGCTTTGATACGCGAGACAGCGCGCCGTTTACGCCGAAAGGCAGGGTCATCGACCCGAACGCCTTTGACTGGCAGGACAACAGCCGGCCGAACGTGCCCTGGCCGCATACCGTTGTCTATGAGAGCCACGTGAAAGGCTTTACCCAGATGAACCCGGCCATACCACCCGAACTGCGCGGCACGTTTGAAGGCATGGGGCATAAAGCCTCGGTCGATTATATCAAAAGCCTGGGCATTACCTCGGTGGAGCTGCTGCCGGTTCACTGGTTCCCGGATGACCAGCACCTGCTCGACCGCGGCCTGAAGAACTTCTGGGGCTATAACACGCTGGGCTTTTTTGCTCCGGCGTCGCGCTACTACGGCCCGGCAGGGATTCAGGGCTTTCGCGATATGGTGCGCGCCTATCATGACGCGGGCATCGAGGTCATTCTTGACGTGGTGTACAACCACACGGCGGAAGGGAACGAGCTTGGCCCGACGCTCTCGTTTAAGGGGATTGATAACTACAGCTATTACCGCACGCTCCCGGACCAGCACCGGTACTACATCAACGACACCGGGACGGGAAACACGGTCAACACCTCGCATCCGCGCGTGTTGCAGATGGTGATGGATTCCCTGCGCTACTGGGCGGAATCGATGCACATTGACGGTTTTCGTTTCGACCTCGGGACGATCCTGGGCCGCGAGCCCGAAGGGTTTGACCCGCGCGGCGGTTTTTTTGACGCCATGACTCAGGATCCGGTCTTATCCCGACTGAAGCTGATTGGTGAACCCTGGGATATCGGTCCCGGCGGCTATCAGGTGGGCGGATTCCCGCCAGGCTGGGGGGAGTGGAACGACAAATACCGCGACACCGTTCGCGAGTACTGGAAGGGGGACAACGTCTCCACGGACTTTGCCGCGCGTCTGCTCGGTTCCGGCGATCTGTACGATCTGCGCGGACGCCGTCCGTGGGCCAGCGTCAACTTTATCACCGCCCATGACGGCTTTACGCTGAATGACCTGGTGTCGTACAACGAAAAGCACAACGCCGACAACGGTGAGGACAATAACGACGGGCATAACGATAACCGCTCGTACAACTACGGCGAGGAAGGGCCAACCGAGAACCCGGATATTATTGCTACCCGCGAACGGCAGAAACGTAATTTCCTGACCACGCTGCTGTTCTCCCACGGCACGCCGATGCTGCTGGCGGGGGACGAGTTTGGCCGTACGCAGAAGGGGAATAACAATGGATACTGCCAGGACAGTGAGATCTCGTGGATCGACTGGAAGGGACTCTCCGAAAACGACGCTGCGCTGCGTGACTTTACCCGTCGTCTCATTGCCCTTCGCGCGCAACAGCCGCTGCTGCGCCGTGAAAGCTGGCGAGACGGGCTGGAGATCCGCTGGTTCAATGCCGGAGGCGGTCCACAGCAGGCCGAGCAGTGGGATGAAGGCTCGACGCTTGGGGTCTCCATCAGCAGGCCGGATCTGCGGCAGGAGGACGGTATCTGGCACGACGTGCTGATGCTGTTCAACCCGTTTGAAGGCACCGTGCCGTTCCAGATCCCGCAATTTGGCGAAGGGGGATGGGTGCTGGAGCTGTCTACGGCGGATGACGCTGCCACCGGGACAGCGATCACCGAAACCGTTGAGTACGAACTGGCCGGGCGCAGCATTACGCTGTTCCGCCGTCCTTAGTTACAGTGACGCCGCCGCCCGGGCGGCGGTGTCATACAGGGAGGAGATCGTGCGTAACAGCTGCGCGGTCTCGCCAATCGACTTCCCGGCAATGCCGCTCTCCGCGTGGATCGCAATCAGACACGCTTCCCGCACGTCCCGGTATTTCATGCACAGCGCTTTCCCTTCCTCCGTGGTGGAGAAAAAAAGCTCTTTACCCGCTTTCTCGCTCGTCACGTAGCCTGCTTTGACCAGCTTTTTCAGGGCATAGGTCACCACGTGGGTATCTTCCACGTTGAGGACGAAGCAGATATCGGCCAGCTTTTTCTTGCGGTCGCGGTGGTTCACGTGATGCAGCAGCGAAACGTCAAAGGCGCCCATATCGGGCTCGCCGGCAGCCGTCATGCAGCGCACCATCCATTTGTTGAACGCGTTGCTGGTCATGATCAGCGCATATTCCAGCTCTGATAACTCCGCGCAGCGCTCGGATACCAGGTGGCGGGAAGAGACGATCCGGCCATCGTTGATATCGTCGCGATCGGGTGAAGCACTCTTTTCTGAGGTCATAACGTTCCTTAGCCAGAAATGTAAACTCATCGATAAAATAAGAACATTTTATTGATAATTTGTTTACATGTTTTTGAGGTTCAGATATAGCTTTTTAGCGCAGGTTTTGCGAAGCCTGCCAACAAAACACAACATCGCTCGCCGCAAATTAAAAAAATAGCCGTCGGCGCGCAACGCTCACTTTCGATAGGGTAAACGTTATGGACGGTACTACGCTGTTGCCGCTGATCGGGATACCGATCGTGGTTATTGGTTTTGCACTGCGCTTCAACCCGCTGCTGGTGGTCGTGGTGGCGGGGCTGGCGACGGGTCTGCTGGTCGGGATGGATTTCGGCATGCTGCTGGAGACCTTTGGCGAGAAGTTCGTCAATAGCCGATCGCTGGCCACCTTCATCCTGATCCTGCCGGTGATTGGTCTGCTGGAATATTACGGGCTTAAAGAGCGCGCCCAGGCCTGGGTGGCGAAGATCGCCAGCGCCACCTCAGCGCGTATTCTGATGCTCTATTTTGTCGCGCGGGAAGGCACCGCCGCGCTGGGCCTGATGTCGCTGGGCGGTCACGCGCAGACGGTGCGCCCACTGCTGGCGCCGATGGCCGAAGGAGCGGCGCTGAACGAATATGGCGAGCTGCCGCAGCACATTCGCGACAAAATCAAAGCCCACGCCGCCGCGTGCGACAACATCGCGGTTTTCTTTGGGGAAGATATCTTTATTGCCTTTGGGGCGGTGCTGCTGATCGACGCGTTCCTGAAAGAGAACGGTATTCAGGGCATTGAACCGCTGCATATCGGCCTGTGGGCCATTCCCACCGCGATTGCGGCATTGATTATTCATATGACGCGCCTGCTGCGCCTCGATGCAAGCATCCGTCGCGACGTGATGGCCTGGCGTGTAGAGCAGGGTACGCAGGAGGCCGCGCAATGATGACGCTTATCACCATCAACCGCGTGTACTACCTGATTGGCTTTGTCGTGATGCTGCTGGTTGTGATGACCCTGCGCGATCGCGCCAATCCGAAGCGCTTTACCACCGCGCTGTTCTGGTTCTTGTTTGGCGGGATCTTCCTGTTTGGCGATCTGATGGTTCAGGAACTCGGCAAATCGCTGGCGTACCGGATTATCGGCGGCGGCGTTATCGCCATCGCGCTGCTGGCGGGGTTTGGCCTCGTCGGGAAAGGGCACTATAAAATATCGACCGAGGAGGAGCGCGTCGCGTCGTCAAACCGGCTTAAAAACTGGCTGTTCCTGCCCGCGCTGATGATCCCGGTGGTGACGGTGTTGGGCACGTTATTCCTGAAGGGCGTTTCGATCGGCGGCGTGTTTCTGCTCGATCAGAAGCAGCTCACCCTGGCGGCGCTGTGCGTGGCCTGCGTCGCGGCGATCCTCACCGGCTGGTGGCTGACCAAAGGCACACCGCTCCATGCCGTTCGTCAGTCCCGTCGTCTTGTCGATACCATCGGCTGGGCGGTGATCCTGCCGCAGATGCTGGCCATGCTCGGCGGCGTGTTCGTGGTGGCCAACACGGGCGACTCGGTACAGAAGGTGGTGAGCCTGTTTGTGAACCCGGATAGCCGCTTTATGCTGGTGGTGATTTACTGCGTGGGTATGGCGCTGTTTACCATGATCATGGGTAACGCCTTTGCGGCCTTCCCGGTGTTAAGTGCCGGTATCGCCTTGCCGTTTCTGATCAACGTGCATCACGGCAACCCTGCGCCGCTGCTGGCGATTGGCATGTATGCAGGCTACTGCGGCACGCTGATGACGCCGATGGCCGCGAACTTCAATATCGTTCCCGCCGCGCTGCTGGAGCTGAAAGACAAATATCAGGTGATCAAGATCCAGATCCCGACCGCGTTAACCCTGCTGGTGGTGAACGTGTTCTTAATGTATTTCCTCGTGTTTCGCTAAGGAGCTGTCATGGAATTAACGCAACATCAGGCCGACGCGTTTGCCCGCATGCCTTTGACCTATTTGCGCCAGGAATACCCGAACCACATCATGCACCTGCTTAATGATGATGGTGACGTTCTGCCGCCGCGTGAACTGCATCCCATTTTCTACGGCTGTTTTGACTGGCACTCGGCGGTGCACGGTTACTGGCTGCTGCTGCGCTGCGTACGCCTCTATCCAGAATTACCGTGTCGGGACGCGATCGTCGCGCTTTTTGACGAGCACATGACCGAAGAGAACGTGGCGAAGGAGCTGGCCTATTTTACCGCGCCGTTCCGCGCCTCGTTTGAGCGTCCGTATGGCTACGGCTGGCTGCTGGCGCTGGCCCAGGAGCTGAAGCAGTCGTCGCTGCCGCAGGCCGCGGGCTGGTACCAGACGCTGGCGCCGCTCACCCAGGATATTCGCAACCGGCTGGTGGATTACCTCGGTAAGCTCACCTATCCGATCCGCGTCGGGACGCACTACAACACCGCGTTTGCCCTTGCGCTGGCGCTCGATTACGGTCGCGCAGTCGGAGACAAGGCGCTTGAACAGGCGATGGTGGCAGCGGCGGAGCGGTTTTATCTCGCCGACACGCGCTATCCGGCTCATTATGAGCCCGGCGGAGACGAGTATATTTCCGGCGCGCTGACGGAGGCGCTGCTGATGAGTAAGGTGGCTGAAGATTTCCCGGCCTGGTTTGACGCGTTTCTGCCGGAGGTGGGCGCGGTTACGGCACTGATGAACCCGGCGGAAGTGAACGATCGTACCGACCCGAAAATTGCCCACCTGGACGGATTAAACCTCAGCCGCGCGTGGTGTATGAAGCACATTGCGAAAGCGCTTCCTGCCAGCCACCCGGCGCAACCGGCATTGCGCGAGGCGGTGACGAAACATCTGGCCGCAAGTGTCGGGCATGTGGTCGGCAGCCACTATAGCGGCGGGCACTGGCTGGCGAGCTTTGCGCTGCTGGCGCTGGAGTAAACAAACGCGCCGTCTTTCTTGCCGGGTGGCGCTGCGCTTACCCGGCCTACATTGTGCAACGCTTGCCTGTAGACCGCGCAGGGCGCAGCCTGCTCAGGCTAAATATCACCGAACCCGTCGAGGCGATGACGGCTAGCCACAGTGCAACCTGGATAGCATGTTGATGGTCCCATCCTGCCGCTGCTCCCAGCAGAACCCCCACCACGGCGGCGCCGAGACACTGGCCGAATGTCCTCACAATCGACAACACGCCGGAGGCATAGCTGGCATATTCCCGCGCGACGTTAGCGAGCATTTCCCGGTTATTGGGGCTCTGGAAGCAGCCAAAACCAATACCGCATACCAGGCTGCGCAGGCAGATATTCCACACGGAAGGATTCTCCGGCAACGTGGCCAGCAGGACCAACCCACCGACAAAGACGATAAGCCCGAGGGTCGAGATCAGCGGCGCGGAGATCGTATCCGCCCAGCGACCCGCGTGCGGCGCGATAAGCACGATGCCAATCGGCCACGGGGTAAACAGCAGCGCCGACACCACCGGGCTGTAGCCATACACGCTCTGAAACAGGAACGGCAGCGTGACAAACGTGATCCCCTGGCTCACAAACGAGGCCAGCGAGGTCAGCGCGGCGAGGGTGAAGCGCCCGTTTTTGAACATCACCGGCGGCAGTAAAGGATGTTGCGCGCGCCGGATACGCCAGGTAAAGGCGAAGGCGCTGACCAGCGCGAGAACGCCCCAGCAGACGGCCTGCCGGTTAATGTGCTCCGTCACGTGCTGAAGGCTGTCGGCCATCATGATCGCCGAACCTAACAGGACGGCGGAGAGCACGGCGCCCGGCGCGTCAAAGGGAGTGCGATCAACGGCCGATTCCCGCGGTAAGGCCCGCCATGCCAGCAGCAGGGCGATGCTGCCCGGAATAAGGTTAATGGCGAAAAGCCATTGCCAGCTCAGGGCGTCCAGTATTGTTCCGCCGAGTACCGGGGCTATCGCCGTGCTGGAGGCGATAAGCAGGGCGTGCAGTCCCAGGATACGGCCCAGCAGTCGCCCCGGAAAAACGGACCGCAGGATCGCCGGGGCGATACTCAGGGTCGCCGCGCCGCCGATGCCCTGCAGAATTCGCATCCCGGTTAACATTTCCGGCGTTGTTGCCAGCGCGCAGCCCAGCGAGGTGAGCGTAAAGGTGGCAAGCCCGGTCAGAAAGATTGGGCGATAGCCCACACGGGCCGCCAGCGCCGCGAAGATGGCCAACGTCATCGCCGCTGACAGCAGATAACCGTTGGCGAACCAGACCGCTACGTTCGCGGGGACCTGCATCGCGCTTGCCATGGAGGGGAGCGCGATGTTGATCATGGTACCGTCAAAAACGCCCATCAGCGTGGTGGTCATAACGGCGGCCATCACCCTGGCGCGTTCATGTCCGGGTAAACCTTCATCGCCGGGCTGGTTTGAAAAGAGCGTCATCGTCGTTACTCCGAATAAGAATCGTGATGACGAAACTATAATCATGCGGTATACAGGGCGGAAGACGCAGTATTTGCACTTAATCGTTGCACGTAACGCCATATCTGAGGAGCCATCGTGTCCGATCCTGATTTTAACCTTCTGGTTGCGCTCGACGTTTTGCTGGCAGAAGCCAGCGTGGCGGGCGCGGCGCGACGTTTGAACCTGAGCACCTCCGCCATGAGCCGCACCCTGAGCCGGCTGCGGGAGGTGACCGGCGATCCGATCCTGGTACGGGCCGGTCGTCACATGGTGCTGACGCCCTGGGCCGAAGCCACCCGGGACCGCGCCAGAAGCGCCGTGCACGAGGCGAGGGCGGTGCTGCAGCCCTCCACCGACGCGCTGAAGGTGGAAAACCTCGAACGGCTGTTCACCATCCGGGCCAATGACGGTTTTGTGGTGGCGTTTGGGCCTCTGCTTATTGCTGCGGTGGCGAGCGTCGCGCCCGGGGTGTGCATCCGCTTCTCACCGAAACCGGAAAAAACGTCGCGCTACTTGCGGGAGGGACTTGTCGATCTGGAGATTGGCGTGCAGGGCAACATGGGGCCTGAAATACGGCTGCAAAGGCTTTTCCAGGATCGGTTTGTTGGCACGGTGCGCAAGGGGCATCCGCTGTCAGAGCAGCCGGAGGTCAGCCTGAGTGACTATGTCGCCTGGGGGCATGTGGTGGCCTCGCCGGACGGATCGCTGCACGGGTTTGTCGATGAGGCGCTGGCGGAGCGCGGGATGAAGCGCAAGGTCGCCAGCGTGGTGCCCGGTTTTCCGACGGCGTTATCCGTGGCGCTGGCCTCCGATCTGATTGCCATGGTGCCGGCGTTATACCTGCTCAATCAGGCGATGACCGAGCGCGTGCATGTCTTTGAACTGCCCTTTAAGACCCGCACTATTACGGTATCCCAGATGTGGCATCCGCGCATGGAACGGGACCCGGCGCATCGCTGGCTCAGGGAAAAGGTCCTTGAGGTGTGCCGCGCAGTTTGCTGACGCTCAGAGCACTTTCCCCGGCACGGTGAGGATGAAGCGCGTCGACACCGCATCCGATTCCACGCGGACTTTTCCGTGGTGTGCGGTGACGATGGACTTCACGATGGCAAGCCCAATGCCGCTGCCTTCGCCTTTACGCTGCCTGGATGGATCGACGCGATAAAAACGGTCAAACAGCTTCGGCAGATGCGCCTGCGGGATCGGCGTACCGGGGTTTTCTGTCACCAGCTCAACGTCGTTATCCTGTTTTCGCAGTGAGACCGTCACCGTTTTGCCCGCTGGCGTATAGCGCAGGGCATTAGATAACAAATTATTGATGGCCCTTCTGAACATCTGCGGATCGCCTTCTATCAGGCAGGGCATCCCGTTGAATGTCAGCGCGATGTGGCGTTCTTCCGCCCAGGCCTCGAAGAAATCAAACACCTTTATGACCTCGGCGCTTAAATCAAACATCACCCGATCCGGGATGAGCTGATTATTATCGGCCTGTGCCAGAAACAGCATGTCGCTGACCATGCGGGTCATCCGGTTGTACTCTTCCAGACTGGAGTACAACACATCCTCCAGCTCCTTCGCAGAACGGTTCTGACTCAGCGCGATTTCGGTTTGCGTCACCAGGTTGGTGATGGGGGTTCTGATTTCGTGCGCGATATCGGCGGAAAAGTTAGCCTGACGGGTAAAAACATCTTCAATCTTCTCGATCATCTGGTTGAAGGAGATGACCAGTTGTTCCAGCTCAACGGGGACGCGGGACGGCTCCAGTCGTGCATCCAGGTTTTCGGAGGTGATATTTTTAATGGCGTTGCTGACGTTACGCAGGGGCAAATGTCCCTGACGCACCGCGATGCGGATGACAAGAATAATCAGCAGGCTGATAACCGCGGCAATCGCCAGAAGGTTTTTTTTCAGCGCCTCAAGATAGTGAAGATGAAAATTAATGGAGAGCCCGATCAGCATGACGTAGTCCTGGGTTTTGCCCTGCAGCGTCGCCGTGCCTGAGGAGGCGATAATCCGGTACGTTTCCATTTTCATGTCGGACCCGGCATGCATGGGGTTGGCCGGGTCTTCTACCGTCCAGAGAAACACATCCTGTGCACGACGGTGTTCGCTAAAGTCCGCCGTCTTCATTGCCGGGCGCAATGCCGCCCCTTGCGTCGAGCTGAACAGGGTATTGCCCTGTGGATCCAGAAGCAGGACGGCCACGTTGCGGTAACTGGCGATCGACTCTTTGATCTTACTGATTTTCTTTTGGTCGGGATCGGCCGGTGAGTGCAGAATGCGGTGCATCGCGGTGCTGATCTGCTGAAGGTCGCTGATATCCTGCTCGGCAAAGTGCTTCTCAACGGAGTGCAGCATGAACCAGGTAAAGGCGAAGAAGGCCAGTATGGTGGAGAGGCTGATAAAAAAGGTCAGCCGCAGCGCAAGAGAGAACGGGCGTCGGAGGGGCTTAACGCGCATCCGGCACCTCCAGCATATAGCCCACGCCGCGCACCGTCTGGATCAGCTTCGGTTCAAAGTCATTATCGATCTTTGCGCGCAGCCGCTTTACCGCCACATCAATCGCGTTCGTGTCGCTGTCAAAGTTCATGTCCCATACCTGGGAGGCAATCAGGGAGCGGGGCAGCACTTCCCCCTGATGGCGCATGAAAAACTCCAGCAGGCTGAACTCCTTGCTGGTGAGCATAATCCGACTACCGGCCCGGCTGACTTTTCTCGACACGAGGTCAACCGTCAGGTCTGCTACCTGAAGCTGGCTTTCTGCGATCACCGTATTTCCGCGTCTTAACAGCGTCCTTACCCGGGCGAGCAGCTCGGCAAAGGCGAACGGCTTGATCAGATAATCATCTGCGCCCAGCTCAAGCCCTTTAACACGGTGTTCAATCGTACCGAGAGCCGTCAGAAGCAGTATGGGTATCCCTTTTCCGGCAGAGCGAAGCATGCGGACAATATCCCAGCCGTTCACATCGGGCAGCATGATGTCGAGAATCAGCAGATCGTATTCAGCGGTCATGGCGAGATGGTAACCGTTCAGGCCATTATCAGCGTGGTCCACGACAAACCCCGCTTCAGTGAGTCCCTTGCTGAGGTACTCACCGGTTTTCATTTCGTCTTCAACGATCAGTATTTTCATCTTGCTCCCCTGACTGGCTGCTGATGACATTCTATGGCGCCCGCCACCGTTCACAATGACTTACGTTAAAAATGACAACATTGTCATTATCCCGTCACCCGTCAAACAGGAAGCGTTCAGTAGAGTAGCCCTAAAAATACTCTGGACTTCATTTGAACCGTTATGTTCCTGATAAAACGACTTAGCATCAGTACGGTATTTATCCTGGCAGGCTGCGTCTCGCTGGCCCCCGACTATCAGCGCCCGGCGTCACCGGTCCCCCAGCAGTTTTCGCTTTCGCGTAACGGCCTGACGCCCGCGGTGGCGGGGTATCAGGACACCGGGTGGCGCACCTTTTTTGTCGATCCGCAGGTAGCCGGGTTGATTACGGAAGCCCTGAACAATAATCGCGATATAAAAATGGCCGTCCTGAAGGTTGAAGAGGCGCGGGCGCAGTTCAACGTGACGGAGGCGGACCGTTATCCGCAGCTGAACGGATCCGCGGGTATCACGTACAGCGGTGGACTGAAAAGTGACAAACCGACTTCTCAACAGTACGACGCGGGTCTTGCGCTCAGTTACGAACTCGACTTTTTCGGCAGGCTGAAGAACATGAGTGAGGCTGATCGACAGAACTATTATGCCCAGGAAGAGGCCCGTCGCGCCGTGCATATCCTGCTCGTCTCTAACGTGTCGCAGAGCTATTTCAACCAGCAGTTGGCGTATAAACAGCTGCGTATCGCGCGGGAAACGCTGGAAAATTACCGGCAGTCTTATGCATTCGTTGAGCAACAGCTGGTGACGGGCAGCACGAACGTACTCGCGCTGGAGCAGGCCCGGGGACAGATCGAAAGCACGCAGGCAGAGATTGCCAAACGTGAGGGGGAGCTGGCGCAGGCCAATCATGCCCTGCAGCTGCTCCTCGGGACGTACCGTGCGCTGCCGGGCGACAGTGGAATGAACGCCAGCGATATTGCGCCGGTAAAACTCCCGCCTCATCTTTCTTCAGAAATACTGTTGCAGCGCCCGGATATTATGGAGGCGGAGTATCAGCTTAACGCGGCCGATGCGAATATCGGCGCCGCGCGTGCCGCCTTTTTCCCGTCGATTTCCCTGACCAGCGGGCTTTCCACAGGCAGCACGGAATTATCCAGCCTGTTCACCGCGGGCAGCGGGATGTGGAATTTTATCCCTAAAATCGATATTCCCATTTTTAATGCGGGCAGGAATAAGGCCAACCTGAAGCTGGCTGAAATTCGTCAGCAGCAGTCGGTTGTGAATTACGAACAAAAAATACAGGCCGCCTTCAAACAGGTCGCCGATGCGCTCGCGCTGCGGGACAGCATTAACCAGCAAATTGACGCTCAGCGTCGTTATCTTGATTCGCTCCAGATCACGCTCCAGCGTGCCAGAGGATTATATGCCAGTGGTGCGGTCAGTTATATCAACGTGCTGGACGCGGAACGTTCTCTTTTCTCCACCCGCCAGACCCTTCTCGACCTTATTTATGCCCGACAGGTTAATGAAATAACGCTCTTCACCGCCCTGGGCGGCGGTTGGGTCGAATAACTGTACTTAAAGAGGAAACTAAAAATGCGTAATTCACTTAAAGCCGTGGTATTCGGTGCGATCGCCGTGACGTTTTCTGCCGGCCTTCAGGCTGAGGTTCATCAGCACGAGGCGATGAGCGCCGCCCGTGAAGGGGCCGCAGAGCAGGTTATTACGGGGACCGGTATCGTGAAAGACATTGATCTCACGAATAAAAAAGTCACGATTTCTCATGAGGCCATCCCGACGATTGGCTGGCCCGCGATGACCATGCGTTTCACCTTTATTGAGGCCGATGAGAGCATCAACGCCTTAAAGGTCGGCAGTCACGTTGATTTTTCATTTGTTCAGCAGGGCAATATCTCTTTACTAAAGAGCATAAAATAGCGAGAAACGGCATGGCCTCATTAAAAATAAAATACGCTGCCATGATAGTCAGCAGCCTTATTGCCGGAGGGCTGATATCCGTGACGGCATGGCAGACACTTTATTCATCTGAAAAAACAGCAAATAGCGTTGCGGAAAGAAAGGTCCTTTTCTGGTATGACCCGATGAAGCCTGACGTGAAATTCGACAAGCCCGGTAAATCACCGTTTATGGATATGGATCTGGTCCCGAAATATGCGGACGAAAATGACGATAAAAGCGGCGGCGGTATCCGTATCGATCCGACGCAGGTCCAGAATTTAGGATTAAAAACGCAAAAAGTGACGCGCGGAACGCTGAATTATGCCCAGACGATCCCGGCCAACGTCAGCTATAACGACTATCAGTTTGTCATTGTGCAGGCGCGTGCGGATGGGTTCGTTGAGAAAGTCTACCCGCTGACGATCGGCGATAAGGTGAAGAAAGGCACGCCGCTGATTGATATTACCATTCCGGACTGGGTCGAAGCGCAGAGCGAGTTCCTGCTGCTCTCCGGCACCGGTGGAACGCCCACGCAGATTAAAGGAGTTCTGGAACGGCTTAGGCTGGCGGGTATGCCGGATGAGGATATTCAGCGGCTGCGTGCGACCCGCACTATCCAGACCCGGTTTACCATCAGGGCGCCCATCGACGGGGTGATTACGGGATTTGACCTGCGCACCGGGATGAATATTTCGAAAGATAAGGTCGTGGCGCAAATTCAGGGGATGGATCCGGTCTGGATCGGCGCGGCGGTCCCAGAATCGATTGCGTATCTGCTGAAAGATACCTCGCAGTTTGCTGTTTCGGTACCGGCCTGGCCGGATAAATCCTTCCCGGTTGAAAAGTGGAGTCTTCTGCCGAGCGTGGATCAAACCACCCGTACGCTGCAGGTGCGCCTGCAGGTCTCCAACAAGGATGAACTGCTGAAACCGGGCATGAATGCCTACCTGAAGCTGAATACCCAAAGTCAGGAAATGCTGCTGATTCCGTCTCAGGCCGTTATCGATACCGGCAAAGAGCAGCGCGTTATTACCGTTGACGCTAACGGGAATTTTGTACCGAAAAGGATCCACGTTCTGCATGAATCTCAGCAGCAGTCCGGCATTGGTAGCGGGCTGGAAGAGGGGGAGTCAGTCGTCGTCAGCGGTCTGTTCCTGATTGACTCGGAGGCCAATATTACCGGTGCGCTGGAGCGCATGCGCCACGCTGAAACCCCTGACGACGCCCATTCTGGCCATTAAGGAGACGATGATGATTGAATGGATTATCCGGCGGTCAGTGGCTAATCGTTTCCTGGTTATGATGGGTGCGCTGTTTCTCAGCGTCTGGGGAACATGGACCATCATCAATACGCCGGTCGATGCCTTGCCCGATCTGTCTGACGTTCAGGTGATTATCAAAACCAGCTATCCCGGCCAGGCCCCGCAGATTGTTGAAAACCAGGTGACCTATCCACTCACCACCACCATGTTGTCGGTTCCCGGCGCGAAGACCGTGCGCGGCTTTTCGCAATTTGGTGATTCGTATGTCTATGTCATTTTTGAAGATGGCACCGATTTGTACTGGGCCCGTTCGCGCGTGCTGGAGTACCTGAACCAGGTTCAGGGCAAACTCCCTGCTGGCGTGAGTTCCGAGATCGGCCCGGATGCCACCGGCGTGGGCTGGATATTTGAATATGCGCTGGTGGATCGCAGCGGAAAACACGATCTCGCCGAGCTGCGCTCATTGCAGGACTGGTTCCTGAAGTTTGAGCTGAAAACGATCCCGAATGTGGCCGAAGTGGCCTCCGTCGGCGGCGTGGTGAAGCAGTATCAGATTCAGGTTGATCCGTTAAAGCTGGCACAGTATGGCGTCAGCCTGCCGGAGGTTAAGCAGGCCCTTGAGTCGTCTAATCAGGAAGCAGGGGGATCGTCCGTAGAAATCGCGGAAGCGGAGTATATGGTGCGGGCCAGCGGCTATCTGCAGACCATCGATGATTTCAATCACATCGTCCTGAAAACCGGCGAGAACGGCGTACCGATCTATCTGCGTGACGTTGCCCGCGTACAAACAGGGCCGGAAATGCGCCGCGGTATTGCCGAGCTGAACGGGCAGGGTGAAGTGGCGGGCGGCGTGGTGATCCTGCGTTCGGGTAAAAACGCGCGCGAGGTCATCACGGCGGTGAAGGATAAGCTGGAGACGCTGAAGGCCAGCCTGCCGGAAGGCGTTGAGATTGTGACCACCTACGATCGCAGCCAGCTCATCGACCGGGCCATTGATAACCTGAGCGGCAAGCTTCTCGAAGAGTTTATTGTGGTGGCCATCGTATGCGCGCTGTTCCTCTGGCACATTCGCTCGGCGCTGGTGGCGATTATCTCTCTGCCGCTTGGCCTGTGTATTGCCTTCATCGTCATGCATTTCCAGGGGCTGAACGCCAATATTATGTCGCTCGGAGGCATTGCCATTGCCGTCGGTGCAATGGTGGATGCCGCCATCGTGATGATTGAAAATGCGCATAAACGGCTGGAAGAGTGGGATCACCAGCATCCGGGGGAACAGATTGACAACGCCACCCGTTGGCAGGTGATCACCAGTGCCTCCGTTGAGGTGGGGCCAGCCCTGTTTATCAGCCTGCTGATCATCACCTTGTCGTTCATTCCCATCTTTACCCTCGAGGGTCAGGAAGGGCGGCTGTTTGGTCCACTGGCCTTCACGAAAACGTACGCCATGGCGGGCGCAGCCGCGCTGGCCATCATCGTGATCCCCATTCTGATGGGATTCTGGATCCGGGGTAAAATCCCTGCCGAGACCCGTAACCCGCTGAACAGACTGTTGATTAACGCCTATCATCCGCTTCTGATTCGGGTGCTCCACTGGCCTAAAACAACCCTGCTGGTTGCGACATTATCCATCTTCACGGTGATCTGGCCCCTGAGCCAGGTGGGTGGCGAGTTTTTACCGAAGATCAACGAAGGCGATCTGCTGTATATGCCCTCGACATTGCCAGGCGTGTCTCCGGCAGAAGCGGCGGCGCTCCTGCAGACCACGGACAAACTCATCAAAACCGTGCCTGAGGTAGCATCGGTGTTTGGTAAAACCGGTAAAGCCGAAACGGCCACGGATTCCGCGCCGCTCGAAATGGTCGAAACCACCATTCAGCTTAAGCCTGAGGATCAGTGGCGACCCGGCATGACGATTGACAAGATCGTTGACGAGCTCGATAAGACCGTTCGTTTGCCTGGCCTGGCGAATCTCTGGGTTCCGCCCATCCGCAACCGCATCGATATGCTTTCAACCGGGATTAAAAGCCCCATTGGTATCAAGGTGTCAGGTACCGTTCTGGCTGATATCGACGCCACGGCGCAGCGCATAGAGGCAGTCGCCAAAACGGTGCCAGGCGTGGTGTCTGCCCTCGCTGAACGTCTGGAAGGCGGGCGCTACATTGATGTCGATATCAACCGGGAGAAAGCCTCCCGCTACGGGATGACGGTTGGCGACGTGCAGCTGTTCGTCTCCTCGGCCATCGGCGGCGCGACGGTGGGGGAAACGGTGGAAGGCGTGGCCCGCTACCCGATTAATATTCGTTATCCTCAGGACTACCGGAACAGCCCGAACGCGTTGAGGCAGATGCCGATCCTGACGCCGATGAAACAGCAGATCACGCTGGGTGATGTGGCGGATATCAACGTGGTTTCCGGCCCCACGATGCTAAAAACGGAGAATGCCCGACCTGCAAGCTGGATTTATATTGATGCCCGCGGCAGGGATATGGTGTCCTTAGTGAACGACATTAAAACGGCCATCGGTCAGAACGTGAAGCTGAGGCCGGGTACCAGCGTGTCATTTTCCGGACAGTTTGAACTGCTTGAGCACGCTAACAAGAAACTGAAGCTGATGGTGCCGATGACGGTGATGATCATTTTCATTCTGCTCTATCTGGCGTTCCGTCGCGTGGACGAAGCGTTGCTGATCCTGATGAGCCTGCCGTTCGCGCTGGTCGGCGGGATATGGTTCCTCTACTGGCAGGGTTTTCATATGTCAGTTGCAACCGGCACCGGGTTTATCGCCCTGGCCGGGGTGGCGGCAGAATTTGGGGTGGTCATGCTGATGTATTTGCGTCATGCCGTAGAAGCACATCCGGCGTTGTCCCGCCAGGAAACGTTCACCGAACAGGGGCTTGATGAGGCGCTTTATCATGGTGCCGTGCTGCGCGTGCGGCCAAAGGCAATGACCGTCGCGGTGATCATCGCGGGTCTGCTGCCCATTCTCTGGGGGACCGGCGCAGGGTCAGAAGTCATGAGCCGGATAGCGGCGCCCATGATCGGCGGGATGATTACGGCACCGCTGCTATCGCTGTTTATTATTCCTGCGGCGTATAAGTTAATTTGGTTGCGCAGACATAAAAAACCATAAAAAAACCCGCCGGTAGCGGCGGGTTTTTACGGGATGAATGCTTAGCGCGCCTTGCTGAGCAGTTTGCGCCAGGCTCTGTTATGTAGCGTAAATAGCAGCATCTTATAGAAAGCGGTAGAGAGGATACAGCTGCCGCTAAGCCCCAGCATGACAGTACTCACCATCGCAGCGGTCAGACTGACGCCCGGAGCAGCGCTACCGCTCAGCGCGGCCAGCAAATAGGCTGCCGTTAATACCAGACTCATCACCGCCAGCGTAAGATGTAACCGCACGGCGCGCATGCTGCCTTTGCCAATCATAAACATCGTCACGCCGTTGATGCCTGCGAACAGTAGGGCGATCAGCACAATCCACACGAATACGCGTTCGGCTGGCTGGCCGAGTGCGGCGAGTACGCTATAGCCCAACCACAGCTGAGGAATCGCGAAGCTGACAATTACCCCGAGAGTGCTGATTGCCGCCGGAATACCCATGGTGTGTAGACCCACAGGTTTGCCCATTTCTTCAGCCAACTGAGTCTTTAGCTGTTGCAGCTGTGTCGGGCAGGTATTGCTTATGCTGGTAGCCGCCTCGTTACAGTGTTGCAGGCGACGGGATGCTCTTCTAATTATTTGAATAATCAAAGTTTTGCCTCTCTCACTCCTTGAGTCCTGGATCAGGGTAGGGATTAAGCCCCTGGAGTGACAGAAATGTCACTCGCCAGTCATGCGATAAACAGCGGCCGGTTTTTATAATTCATTATAAAGAAGGCCACCAACTGTTGAGCACTTTAATTTCGGAGATACAACCATGAAAAAGTTCCTTTTATCTGTTATTGCCATCCTGGCGGTTTCTGCATCCAGCTGGGCTGCAGAGACAAACAACAACGAACAGGCAGCAATGTCTCATGACATGATGCAAAACAACACAGAAGCTGCACACCAGAGCATGGCTGACATGCATAAGGAGATGATCAAAAACGGTCCATGCAGTACTAACGAAACTGCGACGTCGTTTTCTGCGGTGAATGAACACGAGAAAGCGGCGATTGCACACGAGACGGCGAATAACGGCCAGTCTTCGGCTAGCCATCAGCAGCAGGCTGAACAGCATCGTCGCCAGATGACTGAGAATTAATCGGCTGCGAAGCCTCTCAGTGATTATTGACGTTACTCATACGCTCCTTAAAAAAAGGGGCGTTTGTTAGTGGGAAGGCCGGGTTATCACGTAGAGAATGGTTATTGGCATATCGTATTTAACTATTCTGGGTTTGAGGAATATACATAATTTACGACAGCACCAGAAACAGTATAACAAACTGTTTTAAATGCATATTAATCAAATGGCGATTCAAACTCACAGTTATGAACTCAGTTTTGGTTCATAACTGTGTTAAACGCTGTCCATAAATCACTCGATGTCACGCCTGTTGGTTCATGAACTGTTCGTTCTAATTTTGTGATGTGCGTCAGGTTTTAGTGTTCAGTAATATTACCTTTTACTCGATGATCGATTGTTTAGCACCTCTCCGACAACCGGAGCAGCAGTAAATGCGTTTGGCCAGCCAGCGTAGAACGCGGCCTGGGTAACGATCTCACCAGCTTCCTCAACAGAAAG
The DNA here is from genome assembly GCF_043972695.1 of Enterobacter quasiroggenkampii. Classification (NCBI taxonomy): domain Bacteria; kingdom Pseudomonadati; phylum Pseudomonadota; class Gammaproteobacteria; order Enterobacterales; family Enterobacteriaceae; genus Enterobacter; species Enterobacter quasiroggenkampii. The sequence continues at coordinate 2,986,243 of NZ_CP143745.1, read as the reverse complement.
TCCATTATCCATTGCTCTATTGAGGTGATAGCCAATCTGCGCGCTCTGTCCGGATGCGATTAACGCGCTGACCGTAATCATACTTCTGTCGCGGGGTTTCAGCGCGGGTCTTTGCCAGAGATCCAGGAACAGTGGATCTGTAGTGAATTTAACCAGGCCCGGAGATATTGGGCCAACATTTTTTTCCACTGTCTCTGAACGCTGCTTTTCTGCTTCCTGATTGAGAGGAAGCAGGTCCGGAGAAGCTTCAGGAAGTACATCTGCCGTGACGCCACGAGTTTCAAATACTGCTTTGGTCACGCTGACGGCTGACATGGCATTTGGCCAACCTGAGTAGAACGCCAGATGGGTAATGATTTCTGACAACTCCGCTGGCGTAACGCCATTATCAAGGGCAATGTCTATATAGTGCTTAAGGTCGCCAGGCTGGTTTCTGGCAATTAGCATGGCGACGGTCACCATACTACGATCCCTGGGCGAGAGGGCATCGCGTGTCCACAGATCTTCAGTAATCGCTTCTCGACCAAAGCGCGCAAGAGCCGGTGAGACGGAACGAATATCAGCTTCCGAAATTGTTGAAGGTTCAATTTTCATCATCGCTTTACCTTTTGTTTCCTCAGCAGTAGCAAAATCAGAAATAACAAGCGACATGGCCGCCGCTGCAATTACGCTTTTCATGTTAATCCTCACTGGTCAACGGTGCGGATCCTGTTTGATTCCGCCTTTGTTACGAAGAAATACCGGTTTTACCGGGATAGCGTCCTTACTGGTGCTCATATGCGCCGTTTGCCTGAGATAGTCACGGAAGTGTGGCGTTTGTCGGTGCAGTTGATACGCTTCCTCACTGGCGTAAATCTCATAGAAATACCAGCGGTTCGGAGTCTGTGAATCTGTAGCGGCATACATCGCTAATACGCCTTTCTCTACTTTGAGCGATTCCGCCATTTCGGGCAGGACGATGTTTTTAAACTCGGTCTGAAATTCAGGCTTTACCTCGACGATCACCAGATTATTAATGGTTCGCTCATCCGGTATGATGTGTTTGTCCCCCAGAAATTGGGGCTCCAGGGTGATTTTATTTTTCCGATCGATAATGTCAGGTGCCCGGGCAGCGAATGCCTTATATGGTTCGGCATTCAGATGTTTGCGGTAAGCACTTTCGTTTTCATAAAGTTCGACCATGAATGCCTGACGTGGATTGTCGCTGCGGTGCAGGGCGTACATCGCCAGCGTACCTGCTTCATGATCAACCGAAGCGGAAATCGTCTGTCTGGCTACGTCTGCAAAATCTTTGTCCCGATCGTGCCTGACGCCGAGCTCAAAGATATTCATCACTCGCTTATCCGGCGCGTCCAGTTTTGTTGCAAAGACAGGGCTGCTTATGAGCATACAAATTAAAAGCATAAGGGGCTTTTTCACGATGATCCTTTTACTGAAATTACTGTTTGCTACCGCGTCCAGACCTGATTAACGTCTTTCGTTTGCGGCGTGTTTTGCGCCATGATCCCCGTCAGAACGTGCGGCTGGTAGGTTTCTTCCAGAAACCGGATTTCCTCCGGGCTCAGTTGAAGATTTACGGCGTTTACCGCGCCATCGACGTGATCTTTTTTTGTGGCCCCTACGACAGGTGACGTGACTTTTGTCAGCAGCCAGGTGAGAGATATTTCCGTCATGGACACCTGATGTCGTTCAGCAAGCTCGGCGACGCGCTCGATAATGCTCCGATCCTGTTCAGCCGTGCTGTCATATTTTCCGCGGGCATAGGCATCCTCGGAGGCTCGCCGCGTGTGGCCTTCTTTCCGGGAGAGACGACCGCTGGCCAGCGCGCTATAGGGGGTCATGGCGATATCATCTTCAGCGCACAGACCGAAGAGCTCTCGTTCATCTTCACGCATAATCAGGTTGTAGTGGCTTTGCATGGAAACAAAGCCCGTCAGCCCTTCGCGTTCGGCAAGGGCGTTCGCTTTCGCAAGCTGCCAGGCATAGCAATTGGATATACCAATAGCGCGCACTTTGCCCTCAGTAACGGCGGCATGAAGCGCTTCAAGCACCTCAATAACTGGCGTGTTGTAATCCCAGATGTGGTAAATGTAGAGGTCGATGTAGTCCATCCCCAGATTCTGCAGGCTCTGGTCGAGTGATCGGGCTATTGCCTCTTTTCCGCCGATCCCCGCGGCAATTTGCGCGGCGGTTCGTGGCAGAAACTTGGTGGCCAGCACCACGTCCTCGCGTTTTGCCATCTCCCGCAGCGCCCGGCCAACGTATCGCTCGCTGGAGCCGTTCTGATAGGCGAGGGCGGTATCGTAAAAATTGATACCCTTTTCGAGACCGTAGCGGATGATGTCCCGGCTTGCTGTTTCGTCCAGCGTCCAGCGATGCTGGCCCGTTAACGGGTCGCCAAACCCCATACATCCCATACAGATGCGGGAGACCAGTAAGTCACTTTTACCGAGCCGGGTATACTGCATCGTTATTCTCCCTCTGGATTATTCACGACGGAATTGAGCAGATCGACAAGCCTTGAAGCGTGTTCCCGGGCAAGCGTTTTTTGCTGCGCGATTTTGTCGGCATCCCGGTCGGCATAGCTGATACCGCAGGTATAAACCGGCGCCAGCAGCTCAAGATTGCACAGCCTTGCCGTGGTCTCGAATGGAATAAGATACTCTTCTATGGCATGGCCAAAGAAACCGTCAGCGGTATAGAGCACCTGCGGCGCCCCTGTAGTGAAGGAGAGGATCAGCTTTTTACCGCCCAGTTTCGCCGTTGAGCCATGCGCGAAGCCGTGGACAAAGACCTCGTCCAGCCATTGTTTCATTAACCCGGGCAGCCCATACCATGAAAAAGGAAACTGCCAGACAATCACATCGGCCCTGAGCAGGCTTTCCTGCTCCGCAGCGATATTGAATTTGCCGTCCGGATAGAGCCAGTCCAGACGACGAATTTCAGCATCGGGAAGGGCGGTCGCCACTTCATCAAGGATCGTGGCATTGGCGACGGAATGGGTAAGCTCAGGATGGCCTGAAACAATAAGGATATTTTTCATTTCAATGAGTTAAATATATTTGATGAATGTTTAACCCAGTATAGAGTGACACCATTATTTTTTTTTAGAGCAGTAAAGACTCATTCACTTTTAGACAAAAACTAATAATGGTCGACTGTTCTCATTGTACCGGTCATCACGAACCCGTGAACTACGCCGTGATGCCCAGTAAACGTTCTGCATTGCGAAATGCGATGGCCTCTTTTTCAGCCTTGTTGACGGGCAGACTGTCGATAAAGGTTTTTACACCGTCCAGGGTCTGATAGGGATAATCGACGGAGAACAGGATCCTTTCTGCCCCCATTAACGCGTAGATAAACTGGAAGTGCGGCAGCGACAGCATACCTGACGGGGTAACGTAAACGTGCTCCTGGAAGGTTCTCGTTAGCGTGCGTGACAGACCCGTTGCAGCCAGTGGAAGGCTGTCATCAAGACGCTGCAGCCAGAAGGGCAGCATCTCCCCCCAGTGGCCACTGATTACCTGCAAGTGGGGATATTTATCAAATACGCCCGATAACATCAGCCGTAACAAATGGATCCCGGCTTCGTGATGCCAGCCCCAGCCAAACATAGAGAGCCGGGCGTTGACCTCTGCGCTGAAGCCCGTGAAGTAGGCCTGTTGCACGCTGTTAAACGGTAATCCGGGATGAAGATAGAGTGGTATATTCAGTTTATTAAAGCGGGAAAGCAGGGAGTCATAGTCAGGATTATCGAGAAAGCATGAAGAGGGTCGGCCATTCAGAAGTGCCCCCTTAAACCCCAATTCTTCAACTGCGCGGACAAGCTCTTTTTCAGCCTCTTCCGGCTGTGCCCAGGGAAGAGTGGCAAATGCCGCGAAGCGATCCGGATGATTTCTTACCGCCCCGGCAAGGCGGTCGTTTGCCGCCGTATTTAATGTTACCGCTTCATCCTTAGGTGCCAGCTGGGGGAATCCGCCCACAGAAAGGATCTGAAGGGTAATTCCAGCCTCATCCATATCCCTGAGGCGGCGGCTTCCCAAATCAGCGCCTTTCGCGTTTATCAGCGCATTCTTTTCTATCTGCGGCCGGCTTCGGTCAGGATTATGACCATCAGCGACGGTTTTCCCCCAGTCGCCAAGGAAAGGCGCCTGCTCAAGCGCAACAGGCATACACGCTCGGCCTAACTCGCTGTCGAGATAATGTTCTTCAAGGCAAATGATTTTCATATTCTCACCCTTCATACAAAGCAGTAAAAGTGATACAGATTAGGATCGCCCGGAACTGTCCATACGTGAATGTGATTCATGACAGTCTGTTCCGGATGGACTTTACACCATCGGTTTTTCCCAGGCGCCTCGTGTATCCACTCTGGTCTCTGCGGCGAGTTGTTCCAGCAGGATGATTTCCTCATTGCGTAACTGGATGTCTGAAGCGCAGGCGGCGTCCAGAACGTGATGGACTTTAGTCGCACCAACGAGGGGAAGGGTACCTTTCGCAATAGCCCATGCGATGGCTATCTGTGCCACGCTGGCATTCCTTTCGGCTCCCATTTTTTTCATGGCGGCGGTTAATCTTTCAATCTGCGGCAGTACAGAGTTATAACTTTTGGCCCGGCCACTCCCGGCAGGCATGGGATGATTTGAATCATAACGACCACTGAGCGCGCCTTGCTCCAGGACCATGTAAGCAAAGAACGTGATGTTATTTTGTCGGCAATAATCAAGGATCCCGGCCTCTTCAGAAGCGCGATAGAGCAGGCTGTAGTGATTTTGTACTGCACTGAGGGAATAACCGGAAGCGTTAAGGATTTCGTTGGCGCGTCTGATTTGTGCCAGATTGTGGTTGGAAACACCTACGCGTTTTACCTTACCGCTTTGTAAAAGTGGGATCAGTCCTGGCGTCCATTTCTCAACGTCGAGGGGATTATGGATCCAGTAGATATCAATCGCGTCCACGCCCAGGCGTCCGAGGCTGGCCTCAAGCATATCGCTGACAGGCTGCGCTGACTGTTCGTTCGCAATCTGCGGCGTGAATTTGGTGGATAAAATCATATCCTCGCGGGGGAACTGACGGACTAATGCTCCCAGCGCTGCCTCGGAACTCCCCATGCCATATACTGCTGCGGTATCCCAGAGATTGAGGCCCTTACTCATGGCCGTGGTGAACACGTCTGCCATCTGAGTATCAGAAAGATGATTGCCGAAGACGGTGTCGCCACCGGCGAAACCTGTGCCCCAGGACCATGTGCCCAGCGCGACGGGAGGTAGTGTTTTCATATTCAGCTCCTGTAAAAAGGCCGGAACGTTGCTGACGTAAACCGGCCAAAGAGGGTGAGTAACGGTGAAAAAGAGATGAATGGATTAAGCTGACTGGCGGAGGGCATTTAACAGCGCCACACCGACACCGTGCGCTGAAGCGGGATTCTGCCCCGTGATAAGGCGACCGGCAGTAACCACATTTTCAGACCAGTTCGGGGCTTCATGATGAAGCGCGCCATGCTCGCGAAGTGCAGTCTCAAGCAGGAAGGGAACCACATCTGTAGTGTGAACTTCTTCCTCTTCCTTGTTGGTAAAGGCCGCCACGTTTTTGCCTTTCACCAGGTATTCGCCGCTACTGAGCTTTGCGTCAACCAGTGCCGCAGGTCCGTGGCAGACGGCTGAGACAATGCCATCACTTTCATATACTTCGCGGATAATACGCTGGGCATCCTGGCTGTCGCGGAAATCCCACATGGTTCCATGGCCGCCTGCAAAGAAAACGGCGCTGTAATCGGTACCGTTTAGCTCGGATAACGCTGGTGTTGTTGCCAGGCGCTGCTGAAAATCGGTTTCGTTCCAGTACCAGGCGTTGACAGGATCACTGAGGTCAAATCCATCCACCGGCGGCTGTCCCCCGCGAATGCTGGCGATCATTGTTTTTAGTCCGGCATCTTCCAGTACTTTCAGCGGATGGGTCAGCTCGGCCAGGAAAAAACCGGTTGGTACACCGGATGCGCCTTTAATCGGATGGCTGGAAACGACACACAGCACGGGTTTATCTGCAGGTTTCATATCGGGCCTCACTATTTATTTTTAAATTCAGCGGCAAAGAGATTTTCCCAGTTAATAAAGGAGCCAAGCGGAATGCACTCAAAGCTTAATAAGCCAGCTTTTGCCAGCGGGAATTCGGCCATTACGTTCATCGCTTCATCGACAGAGTCACATTCAAGAAAAATAGCGACGCCAGGTCTGTCCTGACGGAAGTAGATGTCGCGGATGAAGCCGGATTTATACAATCCCCAGGCGTGCAGCGCTTCAGCGTTAAGGTGTGGCGCATATTTTTCCAGCGATGCTCCAGGTGCGGGGATATCCAGACATAAAATTCGCATCATAGTCTCCTGAACTCAGGTCGTTGTAGAAAGAGATAAAAGTATAAGAGGCGAATTTCACGAAGATTAGAGGAGCATTGACTTAAGCATCTTTAGACTGTACTTAATAATCAGGCGGAGATTGCTTTAGGAAAACATTATGAATAACGCCCTGTATAACCAGATACGGATCTTTCAGAGCATTGCACGTGAGGGCAATATTTCGGCAGCCGCAAGAAAACTGGAAATTACGCCTCCCTCCGTCAGCAATGCGCTTAAGCTGCTGGAAGATCATATTGGCCATCCGCTTTTTGTGCGTACGACCCGCCGTATTGAGCTGACGGAAACTGGGCAGCTGTTGCTGGAACAGACCGCTGCGGCGGTGGAGTCGCTGGAACATTCGCTTGAAAGCATTCGCGACCAGAATCAGGAGCCCTCTGGTATCGTGCGAATCACGCTCTCGCGTTTTGCCTATCTGTTAATTCTTAAGCCTGCAATGGCGAAATTCTGTCAGCAATATCCGGGTATACAGCTTGAAATTTCGGTTTACGACGGTACCGTGAATGTTATCGAAGAGCGTTTTGATCTTGGGATCCGTTTTGGCGATATCCTCGAAGGTGGGGTGGTGGCGCGGCCGTTAATGAAACCCTTTCGTGAAGGGCTATATGCATCCTCAGCTTATATCAGCGAGCATGGAATGCCCGAGGAGCCGGCTGACCTCAGTCATCACAAGCTGATTGGCTACCGTTTTATCACTAACAACCGCATCCTTCCGTTGATTCTGAACGATCGCGGAGAGCAGTTGACGGTTGAGATGCCCGGGCAGTTAATCAGCAACGATATTGACGTTATGGCAGACGGGATCCGTAACGGCCTGGGAATTGGACGTTTGTTTGAACCCATCTGGCAGTTACAGCCGGACAGGGAGCGCTTTATACCCGTGATGGAGAGCTACTGGAAAACCTACCCGGCAGTGTATCTCTATTACCCCAAAAATGCGGGTAAAACGAAAAGAGTGAAGGCCCTGATTGATTTTCTGATATCCGCTACGGGACGATAAAGACGATAACGCCTCGTTCAGTATGGAGGCGCTATTTCACAACCCTAGCGGTCGGGCCTCCTGTATGAACTCAATCAGAAGGCGAAGCCCGGTCGGTAGTTGCCGGCGGCTTGAATAATAGATATGAAAACCTTCCTCCAGCGGGGACCACTCCGTAAGCACCAGGCGGAGCCGTCCATCCTTCACATAGGATGCAACAAGAGGCTCCGGAAAATACATCAGGCCGGCTCCGCCTAATACGGCCACAAGGCCCGTTTCAGCCTGATTGACCGTCACAGAGCCAGGCACACTGATTTGGTACGTTTCGCCGTCTCGCTCAAGTTCCCAGCGATAAATCCGATCGTCGCCGAGACGATTGCTTATACAGCGATGGTGTAATAAATCATCAGGATGTTCAGGCGTTCCGTAGCGTTCAAGGTAGTCGGGGGATGCTGCGATAACCCAGCGAATATCGGCAGATAAACGCCGGGCAACCATGTCTTCCGGGACGGTGCCACCATAGCGGATACCGGCATCGAAGCCCGCATCAGTGACGTCAACCATACGGTTGCTGGCCACAATATCGATTTCAATATCGGGATAGCGATCCATAAACGCGGGCATAACTGGCGCAAGCAAAAGATTGGCCGCTTCAACGGCAGCATTGATGCGGATACGTCCGGTAGGGGTATTACGATACCGGTTAAGCGATTCAAGCGCGCCTTCTATCTTGTCGAAAGGCTGAAGGACAGACTGAACCAGTTCTTCACCTGCAGCCGTAGGTGTAACGCTCTTGGTCGTGCGATTAAGGAGGCGAACACCGAGCCGGGTTTCCAGCCCCTTCAGGGCATGACTAAGCGCTGATGCACTGACACCTAATTCAATCGCCGCACGGCTGAAACTGCGATGACGTGCAATAGCCATGAAATAAATGAGATCAGCGACATCAGCTCTGCTTATTTGCATACAGAATCGTTTTCCTTGTGCGTTAAGGCCCGAATGTATTGATACGGAAATGATATACACCATAGACCGATTAGCGCTAATCCGTTGCTGAATTTATTTCACAAGTCCATCCACTCATCGCCTCTCACTGAACACGTTGTGCTTCGTTATTCTTGAAAATTATGCGCTCTGGCGGTCGGTCAGGGCGGAACATTCACCTAACGGAGCCGTGTATGAACTATACGCATCTTGGCCGCACCGGCCTGAAAGTCAGCCGCCTTTGTCTCGGAACCATGAATTTTGGTGACGTCACCGACGAGAAAACCAGCGCCCGCATTCTGGATGAAGCGCTTGAGGCAGGTATAAATTTCATTGATACAGCAGACGTGTATGGCACCGAACAATCACCCGATATCCAGCAAGGCTCGGGGCTGTCCGAAGAGATTATTGGTCGCTGGATCCAGCAGGGTGGACGCCGTGACCGTATCGTTCTGGCGACGAAAGTCTATCAGCCAATGGGGCCAGGTCCGAATGATCGCCGTCTTTCTGCTTACCATATTCGCAAGGCCTGCGAGGACAGTTTGCGACGGCTTAAGACCGACCATATTGACGTCTATCAGATGCATCACATCGATCGCTATACGCCATGGGAAGAGATCTGGCAGGCCATGGAACTCCTTGTTCAGCAGGGAAAAGTGCTTTATATCGGTAGCAGCAATTTCGCGGGCTGGGACATTGCGACTGCGCAGTCAGTTGCTACGGCCCGTCATTCCCTTGGCCTGGTTGCTGAGCAAAGTCTCTACAATCTGACTGCCCGAACTGTTGAGCTGGAGGTCATTCCCGCATGCCGCCATTTTGGCATGGGGTTGATCTCCTGGAGCCCACTTGCCGGAGGGTTGCTTGGCGGCGCACTGAAAAAGATGGCAAGCGGGCGCCGTGCAAGGCCCGCGTTTGCCCGTCTAATTGAACAGCACCGTCCTCAGCTGGAAGCCTACGAAGGATTATGTGAGGACCTCGGTGAAACCCCTTCCGATGTGGCGCTTGCGTGGCTCCTGCAGAATCCTGTCGTTACTGCTCCACTTATCGGGCCTCGTACGGTCGAACAACTCCATCAGGCGCTTCACGCAACGACAATCACGCTATCAGACGACACCATGAGCTGTCTCGACGAAATCTGGCCCGGACCCGGGGGAGAAGCGCCCCAGGCTTATGCCTGGTAATTACCGTATGTAGGGTGGTCGCGCAGACCCGTTAACCGAGAGTCAGTTTGATAAAAGTTAAACCTTTACTGGGGGACCCGGCAACGCCGGGCCAGGGTAGGGCATTAACAGTCCTGTATTGCTGAAGGCGGCGTGAGTGAAGGTGGCGTATCCGGAAGTGGGGGGATGATCCCGTCGACGGGGTGTGGCAGATAGTGTGCCTCGAGTTCCGTGATTTCTGCATCGCTAAGTGAAAAGTCCAGCGCGCTGATAGCCGTGGAAAGATGTTCTGGTTTCGTCGCGCCGATGATCGGTGCTGTGATGACCGTTTTTGATAGCAACCAGGCAATTGCAACATGGGCTCTTGGCACATCGTGCTTTTCAGCAATTCTGGCAACAACATCAACAACGGGCTTATCCAGCAGGGCTGCGTTCTCATACATTTTTAACGCAAAGGCATCGTTTTGCGTTCGTTGGGACGTGACACTCCAGTCGCGCGTGAGCCTGCCGCGTGCCATCGGACTCCAGGGGATCACACCAACGCCCTGGTCTTCACACAGGGGCAGCATCTCGCGCTCTTCTTCCCGGTAAAGCAGGTTGTATTGCGGTTGCATCGTAATAAATCGGGACCAGCCGTTACGCTCTGCAGTATGCTGCATTTTTGCAAAGCGCCAGGCTTCCATAGATGATGCGCCGATGTAACGTACTTTTCCTGATTTAACGAGGTCATGTAGAGCCTCCATGGTCTCTTCAACAGGCGTGGAGTGATCAAAGCGGTGAATTTGAAAAAGATCCACATAATCCATACCTAAGCGCATCAGGCTATCGTCAATAGACTGAAAAATGGCCTTGCGGGAAAGAAACCCGGTATTGGGTGAGTTGCGCCACGGAAAGAAGGTCTTTGTCGCCACAACGATCTCGTCGCGTCTGGCCATTTCTCTCAGCGCTTTTCCTGTGATCTCTTCAGAACTTCCGCCCGAGTAGATATTTGCGGTATCAAAAAAATTAATGCCAGCTTCAAGCGCCTGACGAATGAGCGGACGTGACGCTTTTTCATCCAGGGACCAGGGTTGAGGCAAACGTTCGGGGTCACCATAGCTCATACAACCGAGACAAAGACGGGAGACTTTCAAACCGCTACGACCCAGATTCACATACTTCATTCGGTGTTCCTTCTTTTATTATCAGCAATTCTGTATGCGACAGGTTATTGCACTGGTATGAAGGGGACCAGCATGTGCTATCGAATGGTGCTGTGAGTTTTTCTCACAAATGGTTTGTTATCGACGGTGGATTTTATCGAGAAGGGAGGACACCAACGTACTAATTTCTGGAGCTGCATGAGAGCACCATGGAGAATAGACCAATGAAGTCAATTTAACATAATATACATTATGCGCACCAATGTATGATTCCTCAAAATCTGGATGTATTCGGTCGTAATTGTCCTGGACCATTCCGAGCTCGTGCAGTCGCCTTTTCACGCGTTCATGCTGACATGATACCCACACAACCCAACATCTGCGTTTACACATGGTTGAAAGACGTTTGATATACTTCAGCCTTTGACCACTGCTGCCGTAAACTTATGGAAATTGAATTAGATAAAAGTGTCAGAGAAAGGATTTTCCACGCGGTTATTTTTGAAGTGACGGCCAACGTTATCATCGCGCTGTCGCTTGCCTGGCTGATGAACGTGTCGGTACTCCAGTCAGGCTCGCTGTCCCTGATATCCGCGCTAACCGCCACGGCCTGGAATTTTGTGTTTAACAAACTCTTTGACTCTCTTCAGAAAAAATACCGATTTGAAAGAACATTTCTGGTCCGCGCGCTCCATGCGGCCTGTTTTGAAGTTGGCCTTATCATCACGTTAATTCCTGTGGCAATGGTGATGCTGAATTTAACGGTGACGGAGGCTTTTTTTGTAGAGATCGGTCTTGTACTGTTTTTCCTGCCGTACACGATGCTGTTTAACTGGCTCTACGACTACCTGCGCTGGACATTTGTTGGACGGAAACGGTCTGCTCTGTAGCGAGACATCTGTCACATAGGCACGCCCTTGATCATATTCGACTCCTCTCACCTTCTATACTCTTCATTTCTCTATCTCTTTTGAGGAGTCGAAAATGTTTGACCACGTTAAATTCGGCGTCAGCGATTATGAAAAAAGTAAAACCTTCTTCCTTGAGGCGCTTCGCCCGCTTGGTGTGGAACTCATTGATGAAGGCGCGCCAGATTACGGTGTTGAAATGAGCGCTGGCGATGTTTCACTTTGCCTTTTCCAGACAAATGATAAACCTGCGCCTCTGCACCTGGCGTTTGTGGCTACTACACGTCAGCAGGTTGATGATTTTTACCACGCCGCGCTGCGCGTTGGCGGACGTGATAACGGCGGGCCGGGATTACGACCGTACGGTGAAAATTATTATGCCGCTTTTGTCATCTCACCTGATGGTCATAACATCGAGGCCGTGTGCCATGCACCGGAGAACCGGTAGCACAACGCCTTTGTCAAAATGCTCATGCGACTTTGTGCACGATATTGCACGAAGTGTTGTATTTCAGGCCGGTAATGGCGTAAGGTATCCTCTGTAAATGTGCAGTTTCATGCAATAACGCTGACAGAGGTATTAATGACACAACAGTTGATTTTAATTGCCGGTCCCTATCGCAGCGGAACCGATGGTGTTCAGGCGCGAATTGACGAGAATCTGGCGCGTCTCGAAAACGCAGCATTAGCCGTTTACCAGCGTGGCCACATCCCGGTCATTGGTGAATGGCTTGCTTTGCCGCTGGCAAAAGCCGCAGGCTCAAAAACGGTAGGTGATGAAATCAGCGAAGCGATGCTGTACCCCGTTGCTCACCGGCTCATCGCAAAATGCGATGCGATTTATCGTATTGCCGGTGCGTCTAAAGGTGCCGATATGGACATTGAGGTAGCCAGAAAATATGGTCTCAGCGTGTATACCGCGCTTGAGAACATTCCAGAAGCGTAAGCCTGGACGCCAGCCAGCCTGACGTTAAAGGCTGGCTGTCAGAGGCGGTCACGATCTGAGGTCAGCACGACGGATACCCCCTTTTCCGATACCGCGCGGATCCACGCCTTATCCGTACCGTCTTCAACGACGATGGTATTCACTGAAGATACATCGCCAATCACAAACGACGACGCGGTGTTGATCTTTTCCGGAGACGCCAGAACGACCGTTTCCGCGGCTCTGCCGGAAAATGCACGTTTGATGCATGCCTCTTCGAAATCACCGGTTGTCAGCCCCGCATCGGGATGAATACCGGTCACTCCCATAAAGAACAGGTCTGCATGTATATTCTCTATGCCTTCGATGGCCGCAGCACCGACCGCAACAATCGAGTGTTTATACAAGCGTCCACCGATTAAAATCACCTCAATGGAAGGATGATCAACGAGCCCCAGAGCAATACTTGGGCTGTGCGTCACCACGGTGATGCGCAAGTCAGGAGGGAAAAATGTAATCAGCTCCGAGGTAGTCGTGCCACCGTCGACAATCACCACCTGGCCTGATGAAATCAGCTGTGCTCCTTTCCGGGCCACCCGTTTTTTCGCATCCATCTTCACGGATTGCCGTTCTGCAAACGGAGCTATAGCGGAAGATGACGGCAGCGCGCCGCCATGAACACGCTGCAAACGCCCTTCTGCTGCCAGCTCGCGCAGATCGCGCCGGATGGTATCTTCAGAGACGTCAAAGAGAATGCTGAGCGCTTTTGACTGGACCTGGCCTTCGGCACCCAGCTTTTCAAGGATCAATTGTTTTCGCTGACTGGTGAGCATCTTGAATTCCTGACGTTGCATGTTTTATCTTGAACATGCATGATATTGCTGTTTATGATCATTACTCTACGTAAGGAGGAACAATCGTGCAATCAAAACGTGCAGATGTGCGCATCATCGACAGTGAAACCCTTTCTGACAACTGGTACATCCTTAAAAAATATACCTTTGACCTCCAGCGACGTGATGGCGAATGGCAACGGCAGCATCGGGAAGTCTATGACCGTGGCAACGGCGCGACGATTCTTCTCTATAACCGTGAGAAAAAGACGGTGATCCTGACGCGCCAGTTCCGCTTCCCTGTCTTTATCAACGGCCACCAGGACGATTTAATTGAAGCTGCCGCGGGATTGCTGGACAACATGGATCCCGAAAGCCGCATAAAAGCAGAAGCGGAAGAAGAGACCGGCTTTCACGTTTCTCGCGTGCAGAAAATCTTTGAAGCCTATATGAGCCCAGGCTCCGTCACGGAAAAACTCTATTTTTATCTTGCCGAGTACCAGCCAGATGACAGAACCGGCGCAGGCGGTGGGATCAAGGCCGAGGGTGAAGATATCGACGTGCTGGAAATGACGCTTGAAGAGGCATTACGCAGCATTGAAACGGGCAAGATTGTCGACGGTAAGACCATCATGCTGCTTTATCATGTTGCCCTGAAAGGTATTCTGTAACCTACTGGTTTACATCCTGATTTGAAGGCGCATGAAATCGGTACGCTTGTGCGCTACCCGGATGAAAAGCGGAAAACCTCCTAAATTTTGCAGCCTACTATATTTAGTGAACGATTTCGAAATTCGATAAAATCATCAACTATTCCCTGAGTCACCTGCATTTATCATTCAAAAATGCCAAACGTTCACGAGGCTGCCTGCTGAGGTAGCCTGTCTTATCGGTTGTCTGGATTAAAATGCGACTCGCTACAGATAACGAAGCATATTATACTTGGTCCTCCACTCGAACAGGAGGCAGCAACTCACGTGAAGGATACATATTACAACGACATAACGATCAACACGCAAATTCAGAGTGAGCTGGACGCGTTTTTTGAGGATTTCAAAGGGATCGTCTTCGCCTACGCTATTATGAACAAGAAAGATCCTTCACAGATGAGGATACTCAATAATAGCCCCGAGTGGTTTAATATCTACCTTGAAAGAAAATATCAGTTCATTGACCCTGTTATTATTCGGGCTTTGCGCTGTGTTGACGATTTTTTCTGGGAAAGTGATGTCGTCCTGTCGGATGGTTACAACCTGACACGCATTTTCGACGAAAGTGTCCAGTATGATATTTACCAGGGACAGACGTTTCCTCTTCATGACTATCTGAATAATCTTGTGGTCTTATCCGTCATCAGTCCTAAGCATTCTGGCATTGACATAGAGAAATATCGACCGCAATTTCTACGCTTCCTTGTTCAGTTACATCAGAAGACACTCAACCTTTATAGTCAGCATCAGCAGAAGAAGAATGTTTTCTTATCGCCACGCGAGCGCCAAATCCTTAAATGGGTCAGCGCCGGGAAAACGTACGCAGAAATTGCGGTTATTTTGTCTATTGCTGAGCGCACCGTTAAATTTCACATGGGCAATATAATGAAAAAACTCGGTGTAAATAATGCCAGACACGCAATAAAACTTGGAACGGAACTCCGGTTACTGGAGGACTGAGCCTCAGCCACTGGTTATAAATGGCGTAAATGCTCGAGCATTTCGCGAAGCCAGTGACTGGATTTATCTTTGCTAATAATGTCTTCAATAATGCTGGGGCTGGCAGGCATATAAATATAATAAATAACCTCCCCTTTTTCAGAGACACCGCGCTGAATTACTTCTACTTTCCAGTTCGCATGGCGAAATATGGCATACATCCCACGACTGGCTACTGCGTACATCCCGTGATATTTTTTCTTTAGGCAATAAATATTCATTGCAAGAAACAATGCTTTACTGGCGGGCACGCCCTGCAGACTTGCAGAGTCTCGTGTTTCTTTATCTAAAAATAAACGACTCACTTCACAGCAGGGAACATCTGCTGGAAAAACAATGGGATTATCGAAATAGTTGTGAAAGATTTCGCTTATCATTGTCGGCTGCGTTGCGTTAATAAATCGCGCGCCGCATAACAGCTGTCCATCATACATCCCCAGCAAGTATGTCGTGTTATGGGAATCAAACTGATCCTTTTCCATACCTTCGATGCATTCCACTTTCCAGTCGAGTCGGTCCCGAAAAGTTTTTCTTCTGAGTCGGTAGAGTTCGTGTGCTAATGCTGGTGGTAAATCATCGTAGTCGTGTAAAAAAAATTCAATGACAGAATTCATGCTCTTGTTCCTGATAATAACACCTGAAACTATTATCACCTGTCTTTAAGGACAGCTTTCATTGTGCCGCATATTCCCTATACTTAAAAAGTACCTGACCACGAAGTTCTCGCAAAACTAAGCGGTCAGGAGGTCAAAGACCTACGAAACACCAGGGATATACCCATCGATGATTATCTAATATTTAAAGTTTCGGGTACAGAGCATAAGAAGCACTTTGCCGATAAAATATTAAAAAACAATAATCACAAAATAATTACAATAAAAACATTGCCCCTTAATCTTTTAAGGGGTAATATTTCCGTTTGCTTATTTTTTCTACCTTCCCTTCGTTTTACTGACTCTGCTGATTTCATCTGCCCAAAACCCTCGTCGGTACCGCTTTACAGACATCTGCCTGTGCTATTCTTGCTGAATCATGTAAGACGGAGAATTGATGATGGCCGACTGGAACCCTTCTCTTTACCTGCAATTTGGCGCAGAAAGAACGCGTCCAGCCGCCGAATTGCTCGCCAGAATTCCTCTGGATGAGGCTACGACTATCGCCGATCTGGGCTGCGGTCCAGGCAACAGCACGGCGCTGTTGAAGCATCGCTGGCCTTCTGCATACATCACCGGGGTCGATAACTCCCCTGCTATGCTTGAGGAAGCACGCGCCGCCTTACCTGACTGCCACTTTGTTGAGGCCGATATCCGGCAGTACAAGCCTGGTCAGCCGCTGAGCCTGATTTATGCCAACGCGTCGCTGCAATGGGTTCCGGACCATTACGATCTCCTGCCGCATCTTGTCTCCCTGCTTAAGTTAAATGGCGTGCTGGCGATCCAGATGCCCGACAACTGGCTGGAACCTACTCATGTGGCGATGCGTGAAGTGGCGCTGGAGCAAGACTACCCAGACCGGGGCCGCGAACCTCTGCCGGGCGTACATGCTTATTACGATATTCTGTCGGAGGCTGGCTGTGACGTGGATATCTGGCGGACAACCTATTATCACAAAATGAGCTCTCATCAGGCCATTATTGACTGGGTAAGCGCCACCGGCCTGCGGCCCTGGCTCCAGGAACTGAATGAGAGCGAACAGAAACGTTTCCTGAAACGCTACCATGAACTGCTGGAAGAGCAGTATCCGCTTCAGGAAAACGGGCAGATACTGCTGGCTTTTCCTCGGTTGTTTATCGTGGCTCAACGCCAGCCCTGATCCGATTACAGGCGGGCTTCTTTGAGCAACTGCTGGATAACCTTTTCCTGCTGCGCATAATCCCCCTCGCCAAAGGCGGTATAGCGCAGCTGCCCTTTGGCATCAAAGTAGTAATGCGCTGGCCAGTACTGGTTGCCGAACGCATTCCAGATTTGATAGTTGTTATCCGTCACGACCCGATACGGCAGTTGCCACTTTTTCACAGCATTTTTAACCGACGAAAGCGGTTTTTCCCAGGGGTATTCCGGGGTGTGAACCCCAATCACCACCAGACCCTGCGATTGATACTTTGTAGCCCACTCCCGCACATGTGGGAGCGTATGCTGGCAATTAATGCAGTCCCAGGTCCAGAAATCAATCAGAACAACCTTCCCTCGCAAGGATTCAGACGTGACAGGGTCACCGTTAATCCATCCTGTTCCACCACTTAGCTGGGGAAGCTGGCTGCTGGGCTCAGCGATTGCCACCGGCTGGAGCTTCACCGTCGCGGTTGTGGGTTTTGCCAGGTTTAAGAGCGCGGTCTCAAGACGGTCTGCGACGCCGTTAGCGCCTTTCAGCAACGAGGTCATCCCCGTCGCATTCAGGACGACTGCCGCTAACATCGCCACCCCCGCCCCCTGACGCAGCTTCGCCATGAGTGCCGATTTTGCTTTCAGCGGGGTCATTAGCGTGCGGCCTCCAGTGACGAGTAATCCCAGCATCAGCGCGCATCCGCTGCCATAGGCAGCCAGCAGTGCGCCGGTAGTAATGGCGGAATGCCCCGCAATGTTAATGCTGAAGATCGCTCCCAGGATGGGGCCCGCGCAGGGAGACCAGAGCAGTCCTACCGCAAGCCCGGCCAGAAAAGCCGATGCCATTCCGCGCGTTTGCCCGCTTCGGGTGTTGAGGACATTTCCCGCGCTGACGGCCGGACCGGCAATACGCTGGGCGAAAGACGGGAAAATTAAGGCCAGCGCGGCGGTGGCCACAATGACGAGCGCGATCCAGCGCCCGACAATGGTCGCCTCTGTTATCCACTCGCTGGCGACGGTGACGACCATCGCCACCAGGGTGAACATCACGACCAGCCCTGCGAGCAGGGCCAAAATATGTCGTCGTTGCCCCTGAAAACCGGCAAACAGGAGTGGAATAACCGGGAGCGTACATGGGCTGAGCAGGCTTATCATCCCACCCAGAAAAGCGATTAACAGAAACATAATGACCTCACATTACACGTCCTGCGACACTGCAGTGAGGCTATTTCATCGTCCTGATGTGTTCAGGATATGTGTAAACGCGCGGTTTTTGTCTGGCTCTGTATCACTCAGGCCGGGAGATACAAAGCCGTACAATTTTACGAACGACGCGGTAGCGTAATGGCGACATCCAGTCCGCCTCCGGCGCGGTTCGCCAGCCTGAGTTTTCCTTCCAGCTGTGCGGTCAGCTGCGCGGCAATCGCCAGGCCGAGTCCTGTCCCGCCGGTATCGCGATTACGCGAGGTTTCAACCCGATAAAACGGCTGCAGAACCGCCTCCAGTTCGGCTTCGGGTATTCCCGGCCCGTCGTCCACAATGTGAATCACCACCTCTTCGGCAGACGAAATATCAATGGCAATAACGGCACCGCCGCCGAACTTAAGCGCATTATCCAGCAGGTTAGTCATCACTCTACGAAGCGCCTGTGGACGCGTGACGATCGGCAAACGAACATTGTTTGCCTGAAACTGCACGTTTTTACCAATGTCCTGATAATCGCTGGCGATGCTGTTGACCCAGGCATTCAGCTCCAGCTTCAGCGACGTTTCTTCCAGTGATTCTGATGACCGGGCATACGCAATACCCTCCCGCACCAGACGAGACATGTTATCAAGATCATTGAGGAGCTTGTCGCGTAGTTCCGGCTCCCCGGCCATTTCGACGCGCAGCTTCATGCGAGTAATGGGCGTCTGGAGATCGTGGGAAATCGAGGCCAGGATCTGCGCGCGTTCCCGGAGATAAGACTGAATGCGCGCCTGCATGGCGTTGAAGGCATGCGCTGCCCGCTGCACCTCAAGCGGCCCCTTTTCCGTCATTGGCGTGCTGGCCGCCGGATCCAGCGCATCCACCGCGCGGGTAAAGTGTGAAAAAGGCCGTACCACCTGCCGCACGGCGACCCAGGCGCAGACGGCCACAACCAGCAGCTGCAAAACGAGAACGATCGGGAGCCAGCTGGCGACGGGCGGCATGCGCGGGATCAGGTCAATGGTCAGCGGCGCGCCATCGCGTAACGTAAGATGGGCCTGAATATGTGAAATGGCGCCGGGAACCGCGGTAAAGCTAAGCGGGTAATGCGCGGCAAGCGTCGCTTTTAAGGTTCGGATAGCATCTTGCGAACGCTTATCCGTCGGCGCTGCGCCGGGTTCTCCTGTGCCCAGAATATAACGATAGTTACCTCGTTCAAGTCGAGGCAGCCAGGCGGCGCGTTCGCTGGCCGGTAAGCGGTCTAAAATGGCGACGCTGGTTGCGACATCGTTTTCCAGATTACCGAGCATCACCGTGCGCGCGCTGTGCATGCGTTCAGTCATGACCAGCGTCAGGCTCATGGCGTTAGCCAGAAGCAAACCGGACAGTACGACGATCAGCAAACGGGCCAACAGAGAGCGTGGCCAGAGTGTCATTCGTTAACCTCTTTGATGGTCACCGGCATCGTAAAGACGTAGCCTTCGCTGCGCACGGTTTTGATATAGGCGGGCGTGCGGGCATCTTCATTGAGACGCTGGCGAACCCGGCTTACCAGCAGATCGACAGAACGTTCAAACAGTTCGGCGTCACGTCCCTGCGTCAAATTGAGCAATTGGTCACGGGTCAGCACGCGTTGCGGATGGTCCAGGAAAACGCGCAGCAGACGATACTCCGCCCCACTGAGTGCCACAATCACCCCTTCCGGGTCGATTAAGTGGCGAGCAACGGTATCGAGCTGCCATTCACCGAACATCACCAGCCGCCCTGCTTCTGTCACCTGTAGATTGGGCGGCATTGTGCGAAAACGCCGTAAAATCGCTTTAATGCGTGCCAGAAGCTCACGGGCGATAAACGGCTTCACCACGTAGTCATCCGCCCCCATCTCCAGACCCAGGATCCTGTCCGTCTCCTCATTGCGCGCCGTCAGCATCAGGATGGGCAGATCTTTATGTTTGCCGCTGCGTAGCTGCCGGCATAGCGTGAGACCGTCATCGCCGGGCATCATGACGTCCAGCACCACCAGGTCGATATGTTGTTTATCCAGTACGCTACGCATCTCTTTGCCGTTGGCCGCGCCCGTCGCGCGATAGCCAGACTTACCGAGATAATCGACAATCAGTTCACGAATATCCCTGTCGTCATCGACGACAAGGATGTGGTCAATATGTTCCACCGAACTCTCCAGACCGAAGGGTAACGTACTGAAAATAGCACATTTCACAGCTTATCCGCGTCGATAACTGCCTTGACGAAATCCTGTGGATCTTCCTGAGGCGGGTTATGCCCCACGGTTGCGCCGAAGGTGCGGTGCTCATATTTGCCGGTAAATTTAGCTGCATAGGCCTGCGGTGCCGGATGCGGCGCGCCGTTGTTGCCGCCTTCGATGGTGATCGTTGGGACGGTGATATTCGGCAGCGTGGCCAGTTTTTGCTCGTAGCGGTCGTATTTGCGCTCGCCTTTTTCCAGTCCTAAACGCCAGCGATAATTACTGAGCGTCACCGCGACGTGGTCCGGATTATCGAGGGATTTGGCGCTGGCGTTAAAGACCGCATCGCTAAATTTCCAGTCAGGCGAGGCCTGCGACCAGATTAAGCGCGCAAAGTCATGCGTGTTTTTGGCATAGCCTTCAGCACCGCGTGCGGTGGCGAAATAGAACTGATACCACCACTGCTGCTCTGCTTTTGGCGGCAGCGGCTGTTTGCCAATCTGCTGGCTGCTGATGAGATACCCGCTCACCGACACCAGTGATTTTACGCGTTCAGGCCACAGCGCCGCGACGATATCCGCCGTCCGGGCGCCCCAGTCATATCCTGCAAATACCGCCTGCCTGATATTCAGGGCATCCATCAGATTAACGATATCTTTCGCCATCGCCGAGGGCTGGCCGTTGCGCGGTGTGTTTGCTGACAGGAAACGCGTGGTACCGTAGCCGCGCAGAGACGGCACAATGACCCGGTACCCTTTTGCCGCCAGTGCGGGTGCAACCTCGGCATAGCTGTGAATATCGTAGGGCCAGCCATGCAGTAAAATAACCGGCTGACCGTCTTTCGGGCCAATGTCGACATAACCGACATTCAGATCGCCGGCGTTAATTTGCTGAGGATGATCAAAGGCTGCGGTGACGTTTGTGCCAGTGACTTCGGCCTGACAGGACATCACGGTGCCAAGCGAAACGGTCAGTGCGAGGGTTGAGTAAGCAAGTTTGCTGAACATGTTGGTATCTCCGGTTGAGTACAATTCACGGGGATATCACAACACCTCAATGTATAGCGGATATGTGCGAAAGCGGGTTTATTGCAAGCCTGTGTATGTATCCGGGACGCTGATACAGTGTGATACAAACACAGGCGCTGAAGTTTTAGAGGGAGAGACGATAGCGGACGTAATCGTCAGCTTCACCATATTTGTCATAGAGTTTACGCGCCGGGTTGTTTTCCCGGGTGACCCAGTACAGTTTCGACCACCCTTCGCGCTTGCCTTCCTCAATCAGCGCGTCAATGAGCGCCTTACCGGCTCCCGCCCCGCGTTCGGCAGCATCAACAAACAGATCTTCCAGGTAGCAGATGGGCGCGGTTGACCAGGTGCCTTCATGCAGAACACACATTGCGAAACCGATGACCTTTTCGTCCTTCTCCACGACCCGGCAGAACATCGATGAATGCGCTGAGAGCGCCCTTTCCCACGTCGCTGCGGTGACGGATTCCTCGAGGAAGCAATCATAAAAATGGGTGTAACCATCCCACAGCGGTCGCCATTGGGAATAATCCTCTGCGCGTAAAGGTCTTACCGTAACTGCCATGTTTTCCTCACATTACAGGTCAATTGCCATTTCAAAACAGCGTAAATCAGCCCCCGCCATACGCGAATGATGATTATGTTCTCTCAGCGTAACAAACCCAAGCTTCTGATAAAACGACTGGGCGTTAGGCGTCGCATCGAGCGTCAGGCGGGTTATCCCCCGGCTGCGGGCCTCATGTTTGAGTGCCTCAATAATCCGGGTCGCCATGCCTTTACCGAAGGCTGCAGGCAAGGTGAAAATCGCCTCCAGGCAATGGGTATCCAGATCGAGATAGCCGCTTGCCGCAACATCGCCCTTTTCATCTTCAACCACGTAAAAAGGGTATTCAATGACCATCTGCCGATAGCGTTCGGGCATCAGATCAGGCGTCCAGCGCGCAATGACCTCTGCGTCGTAACTGGTTTTACAGCCGTGACGAATCGCCTGGTTGCGAATATTCCAGAGTGTTTCGGCTTCCTGTGGGTGGGCTCGTCTCAATGCCATAGTGACCTCTGCAAATGATAGTAGGATGGAAAAGTGAGCTTGCTGAGATAGAGTGCTATTGAGATGAAAATACCAGAACGCAAACAAAAGCATAACGCCTAAATAGGGAGATCCGCGCATGACGATACCGACGCTCACGACAGAACGTTTACTGCTGAAACCGCTGGTTGCGGAAGATGCCGTCCAGATACAAACGCTGTATCCGCGCTGGGAGATCGTCCGCTATATGGTCTCTTCCGTGCCCTGGCCCTATCCGGATAACGGCGCGGAAAACTATGTCAACAACGTGGCGCTGCCGGATATGGCGAAAGGGATTGCCTGGTTCTGGAGCATCCGGCGACGTGAGGTGCCGGATGAATTGATGGGCATTATTTGCCTGTACGACGTCGAGGATAACAACCGCGGGTTCTGGCTCGCACCGGAGTTCCAGGGTCAGGGATATATGCGCGAAGCCAGCATTGCCGCGACGGATTACTGGTTCAACACGCTAAACAAATCCGTTTTGCGGGCACCGAAGGCCGCTGCTAACAGCCGCTCCCGTCGTATTTCAGACAGTAGCGGCATGCGGCTTATCAGGACGGAGAAGAAAGCCTACGTCAGCGGGATGCTGGACTCCGAGCTGTGGGAGATCACCCGCGACGAGTGGAATGCCCGTCAGGTCAGCTGATAGTGCTTATCCGGCACCAGCCTTTCCGGAATATTCTCCTCGTCGTTCATCTGCAGCAGATCGCGTTCCATCATGTTGCAGATGGCGTCCAGCGGCAGGTCGTTATCTTCTGTGCCAAACGGGTCTTCCAGCTCTTCCGCCAGGGTGTCCAGCGAGATAAAGGTGTATGAAATCAGCGCCGAGACAAAGGGCGTCATGTAGTGCAGATCCACAACCAGCGCAAACGGCAGCATGATGCAGAACAGATAGACCGTACGGTGCAAAATCAGCGTGTAGGCAAACGGTACTGGCGTGGTCGCAATGCGCTCGCAGCCGGACAGGACGATGGACATATCGTTCAGACGGTTATTCAGGCTGTGAAACAGGATGTCTGAGAGTTGCCCGTTACGTCGCCGCACGGCCAGCCACTCCCCCATGATCAGTAAAATACGGTTCGCGGGCGCGCTGGCGTTCATCACCTGACGTAAATCATCCGGAGAAAGATAGCGAGAGAGTTGCTCTGCGTTCAGCTCCCGGCGCAGGGTCATCCGCAGGCAGTTGGCAAAAGCAATCTGCAGTCGCACGAATTCGCCAAGGTGCTTATCGTCAGGCAAGGTGTTTTTTACCTCGCGAAACAGCGAGCGTGCCGCTATCATCAACTGCCCCCAGAGCAGACGAGCCTCAACGTAGCGTGAATAACAGGCGTTGTTTCGGAAACCCAAAAAGATAGCGATCGCCACGCCGAGAATGCTGAATGGCGCCACGGTAAATTTGATGCCCAGCGAGGTATACCACGGCAACATCAGGATAACGGCAATAGAAAGCAGGAAATTGAGCAGCAATCGGGTATAGATCTTAGGCAGTACCGAACCGTGCCAGACAAAAATCAGTTGTAGCCAGTGCTGTTTAGGACGAACGATCATAGTGAGTTTCAGGAAAGAAAAGAGCGAGGCTATTAAACGAGATCCCCGTCACCGTTGCAAGCTTGTTAACGGGACATTGCATTTTCTCCCCTGATTAGCGAAATCCGCACAGTGTTGCATGTGTTTTTTTTAAAAAAAAGCCAATAGTATGTTGTAACTAAATAGATCGTATTCAAACCCGGCCGAAGCCGGGTGAACGCATTAGCAAAGCGGTTTAACCGAAGCGCGCATGCCCTTCAGCAGAATGGCATCCAGGTCCAGCGTGACCTGGTCGACAAGACCGCTTACCTGCGTCAAGTCCTGCTCCCAGTGTTCGCGTGCGCTGAGCACCGACTGCACCAGCTCACGGGTGCTCAACTGCCGATCGCGGTGCTGCGCCCAGAGCTGCTGATAGCGTTCCAGCCAGCACGCATCATCCTGCACCGGATAGCTCTCCCCGTCACGCTCCGCGCGGTAGAACGCGATCAACGCGGCTAAGGCAAACGTCAGACGTGCCGGTAATTGCCCCGTTGCCTTCTGCCCTGCCAGCAGCTGCGGCAG
The DNA here is from genome assembly GCF_043972695.1 of Enterobacter quasiroggenkampii. Classification (NCBI taxonomy): domain Bacteria; kingdom Pseudomonadati; phylum Pseudomonadota; class Gammaproteobacteria; order Enterobacterales; family Enterobacteriaceae; genus Enterobacter; species Enterobacter quasiroggenkampii. The sequence continues at coordinate 2,961,792 of NZ_CP143745.1, read as the reverse complement.
GATGCGGGTACGGTATTTGGTCATACCGTTAAGCGCAATGGAAAGCAGCTGGTGTCTGATGTAAGGGTTACGAAAACGCCCAGTCACCGCACTGGCGAAAGATTCCAGCTCGTTACGCGGCAAATCGAGGACCGGAATGATCTCCTGATAAATTGCTTTTTCGACGAACGCGCAGATCTCCGCATCATTCATCGCCTCGCCTACCGTATCCAGCCCGGCCTGGAAGGCGACCGGCACCAGCGCCGTATGCGCCCCGTTCAGAATGGCAACCTTGCGTTCTTTGTAGGGCCTGATGTCGTCGACAATCCGTACATTTAGCGGGTACTTATCCAGACGAAGTTCGCGGGCAAGGGATGCAGGTCCCTGAATAACAAACAGATAGAAGTGTTCGGCCGTGTCCAGGAATCCATCGTGATAACCCAGCTCAGCTTCAAGCGCAGCCGCTTCGTCACGTGGATACCCCGTCACGATACGGTCAACCAGCGTCGAGCAGAAACTGTTGGCGTCGTTGAGCCACTGAATAAAGGCGGCGGGCAGCGCCCACTCCTGCGCATAGCGCAAGACGAGTTCACGCAGTGCGTCACCGTTGTAGTCAATCAACTCGCAGGGAATGATGATCCAGCCCTTGTCAGCCGCACCGTTGAAGTGGCTAAAGCGCTCAAACAGCAGACGCGTCAGCTTCGCCGGATAGCTCACCGCAGGGGCATCGTCGAACCGATCACCCGCGTGGTAGCTGATACCCGCTTCGGTGGTATTCGAGAAAACAAAGCGCATATCCGGATTGTGTGCCAGCTTCAGGAACGCATCATACTGTCCGTAGACGTCGATTTCCCGGTTAACGGAGCGGATAAGCCGGCTTGCGCTCACCGTCTCACCCTTCTCATTCAGACCGCGAATGAGCGTGGTATAGAGACCGTCCTGCGTATTCAGTGGCGGCGGGAAGTCGCTCTGAATCGGACGGACGATAACCACGCCGGCGTTAAGATCGGTATGTTCGTTTAACAGGTCAATTTGCCAGTCGACAAACGCGCGCAGGAAATTGCCTTCACCAAACTGAATGATGCGTTCGGGATACAGAGCACCGGGAAAGTCGCGACGGTTGAGCGTGTTCACAAGAGGTTCCTTTTATGATTAGTCATACAGCCTGATAAGATTGGTACGATAACTTATCAAAACTTAACGACCAGAAACCCTGTTTTGATCAATACGTCGCGTAGTTGTGCAGAAAAATTATAAGAACTTATAAAACACGGACGTGGATGTAATGGCACCGTCCGGCATCAGGGCATAGCGCGGGATCTCACCAACCTTTTGCCAGCCAGCACGCTGGTAGAAGGTTTCGGCCCCACTGCCGGTGGAGGTATCGAGCACCAGCACCGAAATCTCTCTGGCTCTGGCTTCAGCTTCCAGCGCTTCCATCAATGCCATCGCGGCTCCTTTCCGGCGAGCTTTCTCGTGAACCAGCAGCTTCGCCACATCGGCGCGATGCGGCTGGTTTTCGGGCTGATCTGTGATCAGCTGCACCGTTCCGATGACGCCGTCCTGCGCATCGACGCAGGCAAGCACCAGTCGCTCGCCACGCGCGACGCTTTCGGCAATACCGCGCCAGAAAATACGGGCCTTATCCAGGCCATAAGGAAGCATAAAGCTGACGGATGCCCCGCCGTTTACGCAGTTTTCGAGGATCCCGGCCAGCGCATCAAGATGGGTGAGGATCTCTTCCCGGGTGAGATTTTTGATTTGCAGTGAGGTATTCATTGTTTTTCCTTACGTTGAATACACTCACTTTGTATTTAACAACTTATTAACGCAAGCGGATCGGACATAGGCTTTTGTTATGTCACCGGGCGCGCTGGCGCTGCTGTTTCATGGCGTACATCTTTTCATCGGCATCTTTTAACCACTGCTGCAGGTCGTTGCCGTTATGATCGAATTCGCTAAGCCCCCATGAGAAATGAAGCGACCAGGGATGCAGCTTGCGGGCGTTATAGTGTTCCACCTGCTCAGCGAGATACTGCATGGCAATCCAGGCGCCCTGCTCGTCGGTATCCGCAAACAGCACGGCGAACTCGTCCCCGCCAAAACGCACCAGCAGATCCGCTTCGCGGAAAGAAGCACGCATCAGTTGCGCCATGGCTTTCAGCGCCTTATCACCCTCTTCATGCCCGAAGCGATCGTTGATTTCCTTAAAGCGATCCAGATCCAGCCAGCCGAGCGTGAGCGGCTCAGCCCGGCGTCGGGCAACGGAAAGCGTGAACCGCACCAGCTGATTAAAGCCCCGACGGTTGAATAAACCCGTTAATTCATCCGTTGTCGCCGCGCTGATAGCGGCAAACTCATCTTCAGCCAGCGCGCCAAGATCCCCCAGCACGGCGAGATCGGCCGCTGAAAACTCCCTGGGCGCGTAGTCAATCAGGCAGAGCGAGCCCACGCTCGCGCCGTCACGCAGGCGCAGCGGGAAGCCCGCGTAAAAACGCACGCGAGGTTCACCGGCCACCAGCGGATTATCCGCAAAACGATCGTCCTGCAGCATGTCTCCCACCACCAGCGGTGCTTCGGTGAGGATCGTATGGCCACAAAACGAAATGTTACGCGGTACGGAATTGGGTGCCTGCCCGTCTGCCGACTTCACAATAAGTGAATGCTCATCAATCAGATTGACCATCGCCAGCGGCACCTGGAAGAAGCGCTTTGCCAGACGAGTTAACCGGTCAAACGCCGGGGAGCTGTCTATCTCAAGCAAACCGGATTCGCGCAGCGAGTTCAGTCTGTCTGTTTCATTTTCAGGGGTTGCAGGTGCTTTCATAATGTCTCCTGACGTAAAGCGTTACTAAAAGCGTAGCTTAAACAGAGACATTGTCAGTGTTCGAACGTCCTGTTAAGCCGCTTGCTATTCACGTCAATGCCTTATGACGATTAACGCAGCTATATTTCACTCCCGGAGGTCGCGGCAACCTGCTCGTCCGACATCCGGGCACTGGTACGATTTCGACCCGCTTTTTTTGAACGATAAAGATGATCGTCCGCTTCGGCCATCAACGTGTTGAAGACCTCGGTCAACTGCCATGACTCAGACTTTCCGCTTCCGAGGCCAATACTGACCGTCAGATAGAGCGTCTGGTGGCGCCACGTAAAAGGATGGCTGGCGACGTTGGTTCTGATACGTTCCGCCAGTTCATAACCGTTTTGCGCATTACCAGAGTTTACCACCACCGCGAACTCTTCCCCGCCCATTCGCGCAACCATGCCGTCTTCGCCGACAACCTGTTGAACCTGCCGGGCAAATGACGCCAGCACGCGGTCGCCACACTCGTGACCATAGTTATCATTAATGCTTTTAAAGTAATCGATATCCAGCAGCATGACGGTCAGAAAACGCGAGTGCCGGTGCGTCTCTTCGTGTTTTAACGCCTCATAAAGCCCGGAACGCGAGTAAACATGCGTTAAGAAGTCATAATCCGCCCGCAGGGAAACCTGACGGATCAGGGAATTAATGGCAGCCATGCTGACGGAGACCATCACCGGACAGATCGCCATCGTGGCAATACCCAGCCGGGCAGAAAACATCATTGGGGTGGTAAACGGCGTCGCCACGGCAATATTAATCACCGAGTTGGCGACCAGAATAATTTCAATGGCGCCCGTCACAAACGTCAGCAAGCAGGTCACAGGCAATGGGTAGCGTACCGCACACCAGATAAGCGCAGGCAGAGGAAAAGAGAGGCTCCCCGCTCCGCCGATCACCACCGACGCGACCACCGAGACAATTAGCGCAATAACCGGTAACAGTTGCTCCAGACGCAACCTGAATTCGCGCACGGGCATGCCCAGCGTGAGCATACACGGCACAACAAGCACGCCGGTTGAGAACTGCTCGCTAAACCAGTCGGCAAACAACGGCCAGAAGGTGTGACTGTCAATCCCGACCGAACCTACCGCGCCGAGCAACGCGCATAGCAGCGCGGCGATCAGACAGTAGTTGAACAGGCGTAATGCGTTAAGCGGATCGGGGGTTTTCTTCATCAGCCGCTTGTCACGCTGAACCAGCACGGCCACAACGACGATAAAGACCATGTTAGACAGGTTGATCACCACGGAGGCCATCCCCCAACTGGTCGTGACCGCGTCGTACAACAGCATCGCGACATAGGATACCGCATAGTAATGCAGGCGATTCAGGAAAACATAACGGGCAAAGATCCCTGCCATCACGCCATTGAGTGGCCAGAACAGCGACAAGGCCTCCACGAGACGTAATTCCGCGCCCACAAAATAGAACAAGGTGGTGAGGATAAAGATCGTCGATGCATTTCGCAGCGGCGTGTCAGGCTGGAACGGTCTGAAAGCGGTAAGAGCAGAACGCATTAAATATCATTCCATATGAAAGCTTATGGCAATTATTGCGGTCGTCAGCACGATCGGAGCTCACTTAAGATGCATCTATAACACAAATACAGCGGGATCATAACTCGTCAAATTTAGGCGTTCATCTGCAGTACCAACCAGTGGTGAATAACGCTGACGATATACTGCTGCTGCTGCGCGGTGAGCTGAACACCGTGTGGAATATTATGCCATTTTGCCAGGCAGCCCCGACAACAGGTGGCGGTAGCATGCTGGGCGATAAACACCGGGTGACCGCGCATGGGCGTCTGTTTCCCGTCGTTTGCAGGTTGTGCAGGGGCAAGACGCTTTTCGACAAAATCCGCGGCATGCCGGTCAATGGTATCTGGGCCTTTGTCCCAGCAGTACTGCCGTTCCTTATCGCCTAAGCGAAAGCGCGAGCGAAACGTCGATCGCGCCAGACGGGAAAAAAGAGGATCCAGGTCAGACATCAGTAGACTGAACGTCCCATACGCTGGGTCAGTTTCTCCAGAACCGCGACACCGGCAAGGGAATTTCCGGTTTCATCCAGCTCGGGGCTCCAGACCGCAATCGCCATTTCATGCGGCACAATAGCCACGACTCCGCCACCGACGCCCGATTTAGCCGGGAGACCAACGCGCCAGGCAAACTCGCCGGCGTTTTGATACATCCCGCTGGTCGCCATCAGCGCGTTAACCTGGCGTGCCTGCAGAGGTGAAACCACCTCCTGATCGAGATGCGGCGCGTGCCCCTGATGCGCCAGGAACAGGAACGTCTGAGCCAGCTCAACGCAGCTCATCTTCAGGGCGCAGTAATGGAAGTAGTTTTGCAGGACGGTCGCCACGTCGTTATGGAAATTGCCGAAGGATTTCATCAGCCACGCGATGGCCGCGTTACGGGCGGAATGTTCGAATTCCGAGCGGGCCACCACCGGATCGTAGGCAATGTCGTCGACGCCCGAAAGCTGGCGCACGATCTCCAGCATACGCTGACGCGGCGCGCTGAGGCGGCTTTGCAGCATATCGCAGACCACCAGCGCCCCGGCGTTGATAAAGGGATTTCGCGGTTTACCCTGTTCTATCTCGAGCTGAAGCAGCGAGTTAAAAGGCTGGCCGGACGGATCTTTGCCCACCCGCTGCCAGATCTCGTCTTCTTCATACTGGCGCATCGCCGCAACCAGACTGAGCACTTTCGAAATGGACTGAATGGAAAAACGTTCTGTTGCATCCCCTGCCTGGTATCGCTGTCCGTCGATGGTACAGATAGCAATGCCCAGCTTATTCCCGCTGACCGAGGCAAGGGCCGGAATATAGTCGGCAACCTTCCCCTTTCCAATTAACGGACGAACCTGCGCCAGAATCTCGTCCAACATCTCATTATGGATGACCGCAGCCACACTTTGCTCCTTGCCCTCAGGCTAAAACGGGCTGCGAGTATAACAGAGGCTTATGTATTGCGTCAGGCGCTAAGACGAAAACGCGAAACGGCCTGCAATAAAAGATCGGATTGCTTTTGCAGACGTTCAGAAGCATCCGAGGCGTCAGAGACCAGTAAATCCGTCTGACGGGAGACCTGGTTCAGCGCCTGAAGCTGACGCGTCATCTGGTGAATACTGTCTCCCTGGCTGAGCGTGGCGGTGGAGATCTCATTAAGCAAACTGCTTAAATTGCCCACCAGACCGGTGACCTGCTGCAGATTCTCTTCCATCAGGGTGACGGCACGAGAACCGTCTTCAATCCCCTGCACCGAGCGGTTGATCAGCTCCTGAATGGTCTGCGTTGAGTGGCTGCTCTTTCTGGCCAGCAGCCCAACCTCCCGGGCAACGACGGCAAATCCGCGCCCCTGATTTCCGGCATGGGCCGCCTCAATAGCGGCATTCAGCGCCAGGATGTTCGTCTGAAACGCCACGCTGTCGATCATCGCCACGATCCCGCGCATCTCTGACGATCGCTCGACGATCGCCTGCATGGACGCGTTTACGGTCGACATCTTCTGGTCTCCCCCCACGGCTGCCTGGCGCGCTTCATCGGCCCGGGCGCTGGCGAGTCTGGCATACCCGGTATTGCCTTCAACGTGGCTTTCGAGCGCCGCGATATGCGCCGTCACATCCTCAAGCTCTTTCGCCTGGCGTGCCGACTGCTGATACAGCTTCTGGTTACCCTGTGCCAGGGCATCAATGTTCTCCACCATGGTCGCCGTGGCATGGCTGACCTGCGTCACCAGCTGCTGCAGGCCAAGCTGCATCGTGGCAATACTGTCGCTAAGCTGCCCAATCTCGCGATTGAAGCGCATAACGTTCGGCGGCGTGCCGGAGAGATCCCCTGCTGCCAGCCGGTTGATATGCGCGATGAGCCGACGCAGCGGCGTAATCACCCATCGGGACATACCGAACCAGACGACAGCGGCGATGGCGACTAACAGCACCGGGGCAAACAGGAATAACGTTTGCAGGTCGGAGAGCTGCGCCATGAGGCTCTGACGCCCCTGCATCGCCTGCTTCTCGCTTGCCTGCTGATAGCGCGCATAGTTGTCGTTAAAATCCGTCTGAAACGCCTGCGCCGGGACGGCAAAAAAAGCGTCGATGGTGTTGGTCTTGACCAGACCTTCAGCCTGTTCTTTGATCGCACCGTAGAAAAGTTGATAGCTGTTCACCAGCGCGTCGTCTTTCGGGGGATTCAGCGCCAGCCAGGCCTTCCACGCCTGCTGCGAAACCGTCAGCGCCTTTTGCGCGTCATCCATCAGGCTATGCCAGCTTCCGTCGGAGCCGGTCTCTTTATCCTGCATAAACCAGACGCCGGAGCGGTTAAGGAGATCGCTTGCGGCCAGCAGAGAGACGCGAGCCAAATCCAGCTTGCTCTGCTGCTGCCAGGCCAGCAGGTTGTGCTGCTCGTTGCGCTGGGCTTCGTTCAGGGAGGCGTTAAGCAGGAGTGACGAGGAGAGCTGCAGCGCGGAGAAAAGGCCAATGATGCAAAAGATCCCCGTCAGCAGGCCAAAGTGACGGGGGGTGAGACGCTGCGCAATACGGCGAAAAATTTGCGTTAGGTTCATAATTAGCTTCATTTACAAGGCGTTAGACGCGAGCGAGTCTACGAAATGAAAATGACAGAACCATTGCAGATTAGTGACAACGGCCCTCGCGATGAGGGCCGAAATTAAGGATTACACGCGATCCTTCCACACCGTCTGCGCATTACAGAACTCGTGCAAGCCAAAGTGGGAAAGCTCGCGGCCAAAGCCGCTTTTCTTCACGCCGCCAAAGGCTACGCGCGCATCGCTGGCGCTAAAGCCGTTGATAAACACCCCACCGCACTCCAGCTCGCGGGAGAAGGTCTCTGCCAGCGCATCACTGGCGGTAAAGACCGTGGCTGACAGACCAAAATCGCTGTCGTTGGCCAGCATCAGGGCGTGCTCCGCGTCTTTCGCGACCGTAATGGCCGCGACCGGACCAAACAGCTCCTGACGGAACGCCGTCATCGACGGGGTGACATTCGCCAGCACGGTTGGCGCATAATAATTCCCCTCGCCGCTGATTTTCTCACCGCCCAGCAGCAGCGTTGCCCCTTCTGCCAGCGTCGCCTGTACCTGCTGATGCAGTTCATCGCGCAGATCAAAACGCGCCATCGGGCCCAGATAGTTTTCTTCCAGGTCCGGCGCACCCAGCTTCAGGGCCGCAACCGCATCGACAAAGCGTTGGGTAAAGGTGTCCGCAATACCTTCTTCCACAATGAAGCGTTTGGCCGCCGCGCACACCTGTCCGGTATTCTGGTAGCGGCCTGTTACCGCCGCCTTCACGGCAAGATCCAGGTCGGCATCGTTGAGAACGATGAACGGGTCTGAGCCGCCCAGTTCAAGAACGCATTTCTTCAGCGCGGCCCCCGCCTGAGCACCAATGGCTGCCCCGGCACGCACGCTGCCGGTGACGGTCACCGCCGCAATACGACGATCGTTAATCGCCTGGCTGACGCCGTCGTTGGTGGCGTTCACCCAGCCGAACACGCCTTCAGGGAAACCCGCATCCGCAAAAATCTGCGCGATAAGATCCGCCGAGCCGAGCACATTGGGCGCGTGTTTGAGCAGATAGCTGTTCCCTGCCAGCAGAATCGGCACCGCGCCGCGCAGCACCTGCCAGAGCGGGAAGTTCCACGGCATTACCGCGAGGATCGGCCCCAGCGGACGGTATTCAATAACCGCGTTCTGGTTTTCCACCTGCGTGGGTTCCGCACGCAGCATCCCCGGGCCGTGCTCGGCGTACCAGTCGCACAGGCCAGCGGATTTCGCCACTTCCGCCCGCGCCTGCTGAATGGGTTTGCCCATTTCACGGGAGATCGTCTGCGCCATCTCTTCAGCGCGATGACGCAGCGCGGCACCAAGATCGCGCAGCTTTTGCGCCCGGTGGGAGACGCTTTCGCGACGCCACTGGCGATAGCCCGCGTCGGACTGAGAAATCGCGCGTTCAACCTGTTCCGGCGTCGCCCACGGATACGCGGCGAGGGTTTCACCCGTGGCCGGGTTGACAGAGAAGGCATGTGTTGCAGAGGAATAAGTCATGGTGTTCTCCACGTTTTTCGGTTGATTAATTGTGGCCCACTCTGCTATTTCTTAAAAATGAATAATACTAACCACCTTATTCACGAAACGAGAACATTATGGATTTAACCCAGCTTGAGATGTTTAACGCCGTCGCGCTGACGGGCAGTATCACCCAGGCGGCGCAAAAGGTGCATCGCGTGCCGTCTAACCTGACGACCCGCATCCGCCAGCTGGAAGCCGATCTGGGCGTTGAGCTGTTTATTCGTGAGAACCAGCGTTTGCGTTTATCCCCGGCCGGGCATAACTTCCTGCGCTACAGCAAGCAGATCCTCGCGCTGGTGGATGAAGCGCGCATGGTTGTCGCGGGGGATGAGCCGCAGGGGTTATTTGCCCTCGGCGCGCTGGAAAGTACCGCCGCCGTGCGCATTCCGGAAACGCTGGCACAGTTTAACCAGCGCTATCCGCGCATTCAGTTTGCCCTTTCGACCGGGCCATCCGGGACGATGATTGATGGCGTACTGGAGGGAACCCTCAGCGCCGCCTTCGTCGACGGGCCGCTGTCGCACCCGGAGCTGGAAGGAATGCCGGTCTACCGGGAAGAGATGATGCTGGTCACGCCTGCCGGGCATGTGGAGGTGACGCGCGCCGCGCAGGTCAGCGGCAGCGACGTGTATGCCTTTCGCGCCAACTGCTCGTATCGCCGACACCTGGAGAGCTGGTTTCACGCTGACCGCGCCGCGCCCGGTCGCATTCATGAGATGGAATCCTATCACGGCATGCTCGCCTGCGTTATTGCGGGCGCGGGCATCGCGCTGATGCCGCGCTCGATGCTGGAGAGTATGCCTGGACATCATCAGGTGGAAGCCTGGCCGCTGGCAGAAAACTGGCGCTGGCTCACCACCTGGCTGGTGTGGCGACGCGGGGCGATGACCCGCCAGCTGGAGGCCTTTATAGCGCTGCTAAACGAACGTCTTCAACCAGCGCCTTCTCCATAAACAGGCTGAGCGGATCGTCAACGTACGGGGCAAACGCCGGGCGCAAATCGTATCCGCACTGTTCATAAAGACGCACCGCGGCATGCTGCTTGATGCCCGTCTCCAGCCGTACCGTATGGCAATGACGGCTCAGAGCTTCATCTTCCAGGGCGGCCAGCAGCGTCTCTCCCAGATGCTGGCCACGATGGGCCGGGTCAATATAGACCCGCTTCATCTCGCCCGTACCGTCGCCGTTGAGCACGATAGCGCCACAGCCAACGGCCTGAAGCTGCTGGTCGCGAATGATCATCAGGATCAGCGAGGCTTCCGGCAGCGCAGCCAGATCGAGCAGATGATTACTTTCAGCGGGATAGAGTTCGCTCTGATAGCGGTCAAGCGCCGCGATCAGGCTAAGAATGTCCGGGTGACGTGCAGATTCAGAGGTAATGGAATACATGGCAGGCTCCTTGCTTTTTTATGAGGCTAAATTTCAACATAGCGCAGGCCTGCCAGGGTGCTTCATAGTATTAACTTATGTCATGACGCCAGCGTCAACTGGACATCTAACGCCCTCAACCCGGCCTGTGTCGCTTCGTCCAGCCTGCTGTCCGTGACGATATCCGTCAGGGTATTAAGATGCGCCACGTTAAACAACGACCAGGCTCCGTACTTGGAACTGTCCGCCAGCAGCACGCGACGTTTTGCATTGGCAATCAGATCCCGCTTTAAGGCAGCCTTCTCTTCCGTTGGTGAGGTAATGCCGCGGGTGATATCCCATCCGTTACAGCTAACGAAAGCCACGTCTGGCCACACGTTCTGCAGCAAGCGACGCCCGTGCTCACCGATGCAGGACTGACTCGAATCATCAATACGCCCGCCAATTATCGTCACTTCAATCTGACGGAATTCCGAGAGAAACAGCGCGATGTGCAAGTCGCTGGTAATGACGCGAAGCGGCAGATGCGTAAGTTGGCGAGCGAGTTCAATCATCGTGGTGCCAGCATCAAGAACAATGGCGTCGCCCGCTTTAACAAAGCTTGCCGCCGCGCTGGCGATGGCGTGTTTTTCTGCCAGACTGCGCTGCATTTTTTCATGCGTTGTGGGCTGGGAAGGAATAAACCGGTTAAGGGTAACACCGCCATGGGTGCGGCTAATGACACCTTCCTGATCGAGCTTTATCAGATCCCTGCGGATCGTCGCCGGAGAGGCATCGGTAATTGCCACCAGCTGATCCACCGTCACCAGATTGTGCCCTTTCAGGTAATCCATTATCTGCTCTAACCGGTTATATCCCTTCATATCATTCCCGTGTAATTTGCATAGCCAACTGGATAGACACCGTCATGCTCTCAGACTTCGCTTTGCCGGTCCAGGCAATATCGAATGCGGTACCGTGGTCCGCAGAGGTACGGATAAACGGCAAGCCGGCGGTGATATTCACCCCGTCATAAAAGCCGAGTAATTTTAGCGGAATATGCCCCTGATCGTGATACATCGCAACGACCATGTCATACATTCCTTCGTGGCATTGCATAAATACCGTATCCGGTGGACACGGTCCGGTGACGTTTAACCCCTGCGCTTTCATCGCGTCGACAGCCGGGCCGACAATCTTGATCTCTTCATCGCCAAACAGGCCGTTTTCACCCGCATGCGGGTTAACGCCGGCAACCGCAATGCGCGGTTGTTGAAAGCCGACGCGTTTCAGGAATCTATCCGCAATCCCAATCACGGTTTTTACCCGATCCTGATTGAGCGTATCAAGGAATTTGCGCAACGCAATGTGGGTCGTGATGTGAATCACCTTCAGTTTGTCCGTATACAGCACCATGGCGTAATCTTTGCTGTCGGTCAGATGCGCCAGCAGCTCGGTATGACCCGGATAGAGATGACCGGCCAGGTGCAGCGCCTCTTTATTCAGGGGAGCCGTTGCAATCGCCTTCACCTCACCCGCCATCGCCAGTTCGGTAGCACGCTTCACGCAGCGATAAGCCAGATCCCCGGCCTCAGCCTGAACGATACCCGGCTTCAGTGCATCAGGATCGGCCAGCGGTTCATCAAGCACGTTAATCACGCCAGCGGCAAAGCGCGCGCCGCTGACCGTGTCGATAGTGCGGATATCCGCCTGCCCGGTGATTCCTTTCTCAAGCACCCGCTGCAGCGTTCTGGCGCAGCCCACAACCACCACAGGCGCCCCTGACAACTCACCCTCGGTGAGGGATTTGATGATGATTTCCGGGCCAATGCCAGCCGGGTCACCCATGGTTACAGCAATAATTTTAGTCACTCAGTCTCTCCTCGATAAAATGCAACACCTCAAGCAGCGTCTCTTCGTTTCCGAAGCCCCCTGCTTTGGTCATTACCGGCTGCTGCCAGCCACAACCCAGAAATTTTCCGACTGGCACGCACTGTGCGACGCACTCGGTAATCTCAAACCCCCGAGCGTCCAGTGCCCTCGCGACAGCCATCGCCACGTCGCCACCGGAGACGTACAGCGCGTCAGGCGTCTGCGCCGCCAGCACCTGTCGGGTCAGTTCGCCTAAAAACGTACAAATTTTTTCGCCCAGGCCTGCGCGGGTGACGCGATACTGCTGGCAGAGTTGCTCGACCTGATGCCGGGCCTCGTGACCCGCACAGGTATGCACAATGCAGTGATGGCCAGACTGAAGTACCTGCGCAATCTGTTCGAGATACCCGGACGTGTCTCCGCGCAGCGCGTCATTCACATCAATGAGTACCGACGAGACGTCCGCCTGGCTTACCGCCAGCGCAATCTGTCGTTGCGCGATCTCACTCATCGAGCCGACGACGGCCAGCAGTTGTTTACGCCGGACCGGGGCCAGATGACGGGCCAGCGCATCGCATAGTCCGGCAGAGCCCACCAGCAGCGGCGTCTGCGCGCAGGCCAACGCGGCATCGATAATGGCGTCCATCTCCTCATCGGTGTGCGCATCCACGATGAGCCATTCCGTTCCTCGGGCGAGTTCGGCTGTGAGTGTTTTCACGGTCACGCTTTTAGCGCTGACCCCGGTAAACAGGTCAGCAATAGCGGCAGACGGGACGGGCGTTTTGGGATCGCTGGCAAATTCGGTTTCATTCACCGGAACGCCGTTTACCAGACACCTGCCGTACCGCGTGATCCGCCCTGCTGACGGGTATGACGGCGCCACGATCACCTGCCGCCTGCCGCTTAATGCCTTAAGAACCTGAGATTCGGCTCCTGCGTTGCCGCGCAGCGTGGAATCCATCTTTTTAATGAGCCAGCGGGCATCCGCGATTTCAGCCCCGAGTGCGGCCACCCTTTCGGCCGCCTCCGATGCCTTCAGCGCCCGGGAGTCGGTGTTAACGATCAGCACCTCGCTCGCATGGGTAAACGGTGTATGAAACGCCACGCTGACTTTTTTGCCGCACAGCGCCAAGCTGACACCGGCATCATTTGCGCCGGTAAAGTCATCGGCGACGACCACGACCTCTCTGTTCACATTGCTCACTTTCATCCCCACTTCGGGTTAGCCTTTCCCGTTAATGATTATATTCAATCATGATTGATTATATGTGAGCAAGATCAAGTTAATCAGTTTGCGAATAAATTATAAATTTAACCACACGATGACCATGAAGCGTCTTGCTTGAGCGAAATCAATCATGGATACAGAGACAGGAGAAAAACGTGGTTACGATCAACAGCACCCTGATTAGCGGGGCGAATGCCATCGCCGCCATCAGGCCATTACTTACTGATAAAAAGCAGATCCTGCTGGTGACGGACGGCAATATTGCGCGTCTGGAGGCAGCAAAGCAGATCCGCGCGATCCTCGAAGAGGACCAGCGCGGCGTCACGATTATCGACAATGTCCCGCCTGAGCCCACCCATCACGACGTGAACCAGCTGCTCTCGATGTTAAAGGGAACGTTTGGGCTGGTCGTCGGGCTCGGCGGCGGTAGCGTACTGGATGTAGCCAAACTGCTTTCAGTGCTTTGTCACCCGCTTTCTCCGGGGCTGGACAACCTGCTCGCGGGCATAAAACCGGTGGCACGCATCGCGTCACTGCTGATCCCGGCCACTGCAGGAACCGGATCGGAAGCGACGCCGAATGCCATTCTGGCCATACCGGAGCAAAGCACGAAAGTGGGCATCATCTCCCCCGTCCTGCTGCCCGATTACGTCGCCCTGCTGCCGGAGCTGACGACCAGCATGCCCGCACACATTGCCTCATCCACCGGGATTGATGCCCTGTGCCATCTGATTGAGTGTTTCACCTCAACGGTCGCTAATCCGGTTAGCGATAACGCCGCGCTGATGGGCCTGTCTAAGCTGCTCAACAACATTGAAACGGCCTGCGCCGAACCGGGCAATCTGCTGGCGAAGCTGGAGATGCTGTGGGCGTCTTACTACGGCGGGGTCGCCATTGCACATGCTGGCACGCACCTGGTTCACGCCCTGTCCTACCCGCTCGGCGGCAAATATCACCTGCCTCACGGGGTGGCCAACGCGATTCTGCTGGCGCCCTGCATGCGCGTGGTTCGTCCCCACTGCGTGACGAAATTTGCGCAAGTCTGGGATTTGGTGCCCGGCGCGGATACGTCGCTGTCAGACGAAGAAAAATCCCACGCGCTGGTGGAGTACTTTGCCGCGCTGGTTCGCAGACTCAACCTGCTGGATAACCTGGAGACACTGGGCGTACCGCGTGAAGATATCGCCTCCCTAAGTGATGCGGCCCTTAACGTTAAGCGGCTCATGAACAATGCACCCTGTCAGGTTAATCACGACGAGGTGCAGGCGATTTACCGGACACTGTTTCCCCAACATTAATAGCCAAGGAGTGTGTAATGCGTAACAACATCAGGGGCGTGCTAACGGCCGTTGTAACCCCCTTTGACATGGAAGGCGCGCTGAACCTGTCGGGCCTGAAACGACAGATCGATCGTCAACTCAGTGCTGGCAACGGCATCTTCTGCGGCGGCACAAACGGCGAGTTCTTCGTGCTTAACGAAGAAGAAAAAATCGCCGTCACCCGCACCTGCGTGGAAACGGTGGCCGGCCGCGCACCGGTCGTGGCGCACATTGGGGAAATTTCGACCCGCGAAACCATCCGTCTGGGGAAACAGATCGCCTCGCTGGGCGTCGATGCCGTTTCCGTCATTACCCCTTACTTCGTTCCGCTGAAACAGTCCGAACTCGTCGCGCACTACACCGCTATCGCCGACGCGCTAGCCGTACCGGTATTTCTGTACAACATTCCAGCGCGTACCGGCAATACCATTGAACCCGCTACCGCACGCGCGCTGGCCGAACATCCCAACATCGTCGGTATTAAAGACAGTGCCGGGAGCTATGAAAGCCTGCGCGGATTCCTTAATGCGGTGAGGGACATGGATGGATTCGACGTGCTCAACGGCCCAGATTCGCTTATCCACCAGGGCTTCGTAGAAGGATGTTCGGCCTGCATTTCCGGGCTGGCAAACGTGGCGCCGACGGCCATCAACGCTATCTGGTCACGCTTTAACGCGGGGGATATTGACGGTTCCCGCCTTGCGCAGGAGAGCGTCACCCAACTGCGCACCGAGCTGTACAACGTGGCGTTTTCCCCTGCTGCAGTCAAAAAAGCGCTGCAGATCATGGGGGAAGACGTCGGTGAGAGTCGATATGCCGTGGCATTTAGCGAGCAGCAGTGCCAACAGATACGCCGAATAGTGACAACGTCACTTAACTAAACGGCGTTGGTTTCGTCAATAAGAATACCGGGTACCTGAGGTGCCCAGGATTCACTCGCCCTGAAGAGAGGCAAAGATGAATAATTTTACCGCTGAAGATACCCTAATCATTGTGGGCATTGTTATTGCTTACATCCTTTTCACCACCTGGCTGACCTTCCGGATCCGCAGTAAAAATTCAGGCGATTTTATGGAAGGCTCCCGCGCGATGCCGGCGTTTATTGTCGAGATCCTGCTGATGTCCGAGTATATCGGCGCTAAATCCACCATCGGCACCGCACAGGCGGCGTTTGAAGACGGCTTTGCCGCGTCATGGTCGGTCATCGGGGCCGCGATTGGCTTCCCGCTCTTTGGCCTGTTGCTGGTAAAACGCATCTACAACACCGGGAAAATCACTATCTCTGGTGCGATTGCTGAAAAATACGGTAACAGCACCAAAAACATTATCTCTGTCATCATGATTTACGCCCTGCTGCTGGTTAACGTGGGAAATTACGTCAGCGGCGCAGCGGCTATTTCCACCGTACTGAAAGTCAACCTGCCCGTTGCCGCCTTCATTACGGCCATCGTCAGTACCTTCTACTTCGCCTTTGGCGGCATGAAGGGGGTAGCCTGGGTGACCGTACTGCACAGCGCGCTGAAATACTTTGGTATCCTCGCTATCATGGGCTTTGCGCTCTCCAAAACCGGCGGCTTTACGCCAATGATTGAAAACATGCCGGCCTTCTACTGGACCTGGGACGGTAACATCGGTGCGTCGACCATTTTCGCCTGGCTCATCGGCACCATCGGCTCTATCTTCTGTACCCAGTTTGTAATCCAGGCAATCTCCTCCACCAAAGATGTGAAATCGGCCAAACGCTCTACCTGGGTCGCCTTCTTCTTCTGCCTGCCGATTGCGCTGGCCATTGCGGTGATTGGGGTGGCGGCAAAATACCTGCACCCGGAAATTAACAGCCTGTATGCAATGCCGATTTTCCTGCAGGACATGAACCCGTGGCTGGCCGGCCTGGTCACCACCTCTCTGGTGGCGTCTATTTTCGTCAGCGTCAGTACCGTGGCACTGGCTATCGCCTCCCTGGTGGTAAAAGACTTTTACGTGCCGATGCGCAACCCAACGCCCGATCAGGAGTTTAAGGCCACCCGCTGGATCTCCCTGCTGATTGGTTTCCTGCCGCTGATTTTTGTTCTGCTGGTACCTGAAGTCCTGAAGCTCTCGTTCTTTACCCGCGCCATTCGCCTGTCGATTTCCGTGGTGGCCGTTATTGCGTTTTACGCGCCGTTCTTCCGCAGCACCCGCGGTGCCAATGCGGGCCTGATTGGCGCCTGCGTCGTCACCTCCGTCTGGTATCTGCTGGGCGATCCTTTCGGCATCAACAATATGTACATTGCCTTGCTGACCCCTGCCGTCATCATGGCGATCGACCGCCTCATTCCGGGAAAAGCGCAGGGTAAAGCACCAACCCCCGCTCAAAATAATGGAGTCTGATATGTCTGTAACCGTAACCCGCGACGGGATTGTTCGACCACAACAGGATGCGCACGTGCAAACCGCCATGCTGCCCTCCTCTTGCCCACAAAACCACGCGGCGAATCTGCTGCCGCTGCCGGATGGCTCGCTGATGTGCGTCTGGTTTGGCGGCACTCAGGAAGGCATTGCCGATATCTCCGTGTGGGGGTCACGCCTGGCACCGGGCAGCCAGCAGTGGAGTGATGCGGTAAAACTGTCGGACGATGCCACGCGTTCCGAACAGAACCCGGTTCTGTTCCTGGCCCCGGACAACGTCCTGTGGCTGCTGTGGACCGCGCAGATCTCAGGTAATCAGGATACGGCTATCGTTCGCTATCGCCAGTCCCGGGATCTGGGGAAAACCTGGGGGGAGATCGCTACCCTGCTCGATAAACCGGGCACGTTTATCCGTCAGCCGATTGTCGTGGTGGATAACGGTAACTGGCTGCTCCCGGTGTTTTATTGCCGTACCCAACCAGGTGAGAAATGGGTCGGAAACGACGATATCAGCGCGGTAAAAATATCCGGGGACGGCGGCAAAACGTGGCGCGATGTTGAAGTACCGGAAAGCCTCGGCTGCGTACATATGAATATTACCCGCCTGCTCAACGGCACACTGGTCGCCCTGTTCCGCAGCCGCTGGGCAGACAATATCTATTACAGCCAGTCAACGGATAACGGCGAAAGCTGGTCCGTACCGGAGCCCACGGAGCTCCCTAATAATAACTCCTCTATCCAGGTGACCACGCTTGCGGGCGGTGAACTCGCGCTGGTCTTTAACCCCATGAGCGCCGCTGGGGCGCGGGAACGTCGCGCCTCGTTATACGATGAAATTGACGATGGTGATGACCGCAAGGAGCCGGTTGTTACCCACGGTCGGACGGCCTTCTGGGGCGCACCGCGGGCGCCGATGACCGTCGCCATTTCGCCTGACGGCGGAAAAACCTGGCCGTGGCAGCGTCATCTGGACGAGGGGGATGGTTACTGCATGACCAACAACTCTCTGGAAAAGCTGAACCGCGAATTCTCCTATCCCAGCATCAAACAGGGGCCCGATGGCGCGCTTCATATCGCGTACACCTACTTCCGCCAGGCCATCAAATATGTGCGGGTGACCCCGGAATGGGTTAAGGAGTCCATATGATCATCGGTCATCTCAACGCCCTGCCGCTGGCAGGGCTTCCGTCTACGTTGTACGCCCTGCTATCCCGTCCGGACTGCACGCTGCAGGCGCTCAGCGAACGCGATGACGGGCGCTGGCAGCCGGAAAATGCAACCTGGTTTTGCCAGATTGGTCCGGCGCAGACGCAGCCACGTGCAGATCGGCATACGGAGTACCATCGCCAGTGGGCCGATATTCAGGTTGTACTGGCAGGAGAAGAACATATTTATGCTGGCGCACGCCCCACTGGCAAGCCGGAGGACGAAGAGCGTAAACCGGATCTCTTTATTACTTCACCTGCTGAACACAGCGTGAGGATCCGTCTTGCCGCAGGAGACTTTGCGGTCTTTTGTCCGGGAGAACCCCACCAGGCGCTGTGCGCCGCAGAGGCGCCGCAGACCGTTCGCAAAGCGGTATTTAAAATTCCCCGAGCGATGCTGGAGGTCTGACATGCGTCACGCCGTCGTCACCGGGGCCAGCTCCGGAATTGGTGAGGCCATCGTCAAGCGTTTACTGGCGGAAGGCTGGCAGGTCACCGGGCTCAGCCGCCGGGCAGTGATGCTGAATGCCCCTGGCTTCACGAGCCTGCGCGTGGATATCAGCGATCCTGCTGCGCTGTGCAGTGCCCTGCAAACCATCGCGACGCCCCAGGCGGTGATCCATGCTGCAGGGATGATGGCCGCTGCGCCCCTGGGCCAGCTCGAAAGCGATGTGAGCGCCTCACTGTGGCAACTCCACGTCCGGGCCTGTGAGGCGTTGTTTAACCATTTTGCGCCCGCAATGGCCGCAGGTGGACGGTTTGTGGCGATTGGCAGCAGAACCTCTCGCGGTGCAGCAGGACGATCGCAGTACGTTGCCACCAAAGCAGCGATGGTAGGGATGGTCAGAAGCTGGGCGGCGGAACTGGCCCCGCGCGGGATCACCGCTAACGTGGTCGCGCCAGGGGCAACCCAAACGCCGATGCTCAGCGCACCGGGGAGAGAAACCTCGCCGCCGAAGTGTCCGCCAATCGGACGTCTGATCGCCCCAGAGGAGGTGGCGGGGTTGGTGAATTTCTTACTTAGCAATGAAGCCGCCGCTATCACCGGTCAGGAGATGGTGATATGCGGCGGCGCCTCACTCGGCTAGCGCAGGAAAACGCGCCCTTTCAGATACAGGGTGGCCTGACCGCCGATCAGCACGCGGTCGCCCTTCAATTCGCAGCGCAGATCCCCGCCACGGTGTGACACCTGGCGGGCATTGAGTGACGTTTTACCCAGCTTTTCGCTCCAGTAAGGGATCAGCATGCTGTGGGCAGATCCGGTAACCGGATCTTCGGGCACCCCTTCGCCCGGGCAGAAAAAGCGGCTGACGAAGTCATATTTATCGCCCGGCGCCGTCACGCAGATCATTTTATCCAGCGGAAGCATTGCCCCAATATCCGGCGTTAACGCTTCTACCTGCTGCTGGCTCTCCAGCACCACCAGGTAATCACGTCCAACGCGCACCTCTTTTGCCTCTGTGATGCCCAGGCCGCTAAACAACAGCGCAGGTGGGTTCTCGACCACCTCCGTTGACCACGCGGGGAAGTTCAGCGTCAGCCAGTCGCCGCTGCGTTTAACCGTCAGCTCGCCCACGAAGCGCGTGGTGAAGGTGATTTCAGTGTGCGGATAGTCAAGGTATTCGAAAATAACGTGCGATGCGGCAAGCGTGGCATGGCCGCACAGGTTAATTTCATCCAGCGTGGTAAACCAGCGCAGCTCAAACCCACCGTCGGTACGGACGAAAAAGGCGGTCTCAGACTGGTTATGCTGCTGCGCCATTTTGAGCAGCGTCTCGTCCGGCAGCCACTCTTCCAGAGGACATACCGCTGCCGCGTTGCCGCCAAAGGTTTTGTCGCTGAAGGCATCCACCAGATAAAAATCAATTTCCTGCATTGTCTCTTCCTCTCTTGTTATGGGTATTTAGCGCAGAAAAACTGTGCCTTTCAGATAAAGTGAAGCCTGTCCGCTCATCAGCACACGCGAGCCTTTCAGTTCACAGCGCACGTCGCCGCCGCGCGCGGAAACCTGACGGGCAAGCATGGCTGTTTTCCCCAATTTTTCGCTCCACCAGGGAATTAGCATGGTGTGCGCGGAGCCGGTGACCGGATCTTCCGGTACGGAAACGCCGGGGGAGAAAAAGCGGCTGACAAAATCGTATTCCCCCTCACCGCGCGCCGTCACGCTCACCTTATGCTCGCCCGGCGTCATCGCCGAAAAATCCGGGGCGAGGGCCTCGACCTGCTGGCGATTTTCCAGAACGATGACCCAGGCGCGCCCTTTACGGGCTTCAACGTAGCGGCTGATACCCAGCGCCGAAAGCATTTCCGGCGGGGGCGTCTCTTCATGGGTTGGACATGCCGGGAAGTCCAGCGTCATCCAGTCCCCCTCCCGGGTGACCGTCAGGCGGCCAGAGGCGGTATCAAAGTGGATCCGCGCGTCCGGATAATCCAGCTCGGTAAACAGTACGTGCGCCGCCGCCAGCGTAGCGTGACCGCAGAGATTGACTTCGCTAAGCGTGGTAAACCAGCGTAGCTCAATGCCCCCTTTGCTGCAGACGAAAAACGCCGTTTCCGACTGATTATGCTGCTGCGCCATCTTCAGCAAGATCTCATCGGGTAACCATGCTTTCAGCGGGCACACGGCGGCCGGATTACCGCCAAACGTGGTATCGCTGAACGCATCGACCAGATAAAAATCAATCTCCTGCATTGTCTTACCGCCTGTTTTTATTGTGTTGTTCTTTTATATTCAATGAAAACAGCGTCCCCGGCTACCGCTTTTATAAGGTAAATATTGAGATCTGCGTCACATAATGGTTGAGTTTTCGCCGTTCGACGTTTTAAGATCGTCTCCTCTTCTTTTCAGCAACGAATCTCAGACATCCCTATGACAACGAACACAGTTTCCCGCAGGGTCGCGTGGCTACGCGTGGTCACGCTGGCAGTTGCCGCGTTTATTTTTAATACCACAGAATTTGTGCCGGTTGGGCTGTTGTCTGACATCGCTGACAGTTTCCAGATGGAAACAGCGCAGGTGGGCATTATGTTGACCATCTACGCCTGGGTGGTGGCGCTGATGTCTTTGCCGTTTATGCTGCTGACCAGCCAGATGGAGCGGCGCAAGCTGCTGATCGGTCTGTTTGTCTTGTTCATTGCGAGCCATGTGCTGTCGTTTATGGCGTGGAATTTTACGGTGCTGGTCATGAGCCGAATCGGCATCGCCTTTGCCCATGCGGTGTTCTGGTCGATTACCGCGTCGCTGGCGATTCGCCTGGCGCCGGCAGGTAAACGCGCCCAGGCGCTGAGCCTGATTGCTACCGGTACCGCACTGGCGATGGTGCTGGGTCTGCCAATTGGCCGCATCGTGGGGCAATACTTCGGCTGGCGCACGACCTTCTTCGCCATCGGTATGGGCGCGCTGGTGACACTGGTATGCCTGATTAAACTGCTGCCCACGCTGCCGAGCGAACATTCCGGCTCGCTGAAAAGCCTGCCGCTGCTGATGCGTCGCCCTGCACTGCTGAGCATCTACCTGCTGACCGCCATCGTCGTGACGGCACACTACACGGCGTACAGCTACATTGAACCGTTTGTACAGGTGGTGGCGGGCTTTAGCGCCAACTTTGCCACCGTCTTACTGCTGATCCTCGGCGGCGCGGGCATTATCGGCAGCGTGCTGTTTGGCAAGCTGGGTAACCGGCACGCCTCCTTGCTGGTGAGCAGCGCCATCGGCCTGCTGCTGGGCTGTCTGCTGTTGCTGATGCCCGCCGCGGGCAGTGAAAGCCATCTGGCGATCCTCAGCCTTTTCTGGGGCGTGGCGATCATGATTATTGGCCTGGGCATGCAGGTGAAAGTGCTGGCCCTGGCGCCGGATGCGACGGACGTCGCCATGTCGCTGTTCTCGGGGATTTTCAATCTGGGCATTGGCGCGGGGGCGCTGGTGGGAAATCAGGTCATCCTGCACGTGTCGATGTCGGCGATTGGCTATCTGGGGGCTATTCCGGCCCTGGTGGCGCTGATCTGGTCGGTACTCATCTTCCGTAAGTGGCCGGTGGCGCTGGAGGAACAGGGGCAGCACGGGTGAGGGATTGTTGGTGCCGGGTGGCGCTGTGCTTACCCGGCCTACAAAAAGACGGATTTCGTAGGCCGGGTAAGGCGAAGCCGCCACCCGGCAATGAACTTAGTGATAGGTCTTAATAATCTCCAGCACGCCGTTGATAATAAACTGCACGCCCATACAGACCAGTAAGAAGCCCATCAGACGGGAAATTGCCTCGATACCGCCCTTACCTACCCAGCGCATAATGGCGCCGGAGCTGCGCAGCGACACCCACACGATAAGACCGATAATCGCAAAAATCAGCGGTGGCGCAACCGTCAGTACCCAGTCAGGAAAAGTTGCGCTGTCACGCACCGTTGACGCGGAGCTGATGATCATCGCGATAGTCCCCGGCCCCGCCGTGCTCGGCATGGCAATCGGCACAAAGGCGATATTCGCACTCGGTTCGGTTTCCAGCTCTTCCGATTTGCTGGTCGCTTCCGGCGACTCATGCGCTTTTTGCGCCGGGAACAACATGCGGAAACCAATAAAGGCCACAATCAACCCCCCGGCGATACGCAGACCAGGGATGGAAATCCCGAAGGTATTCATCACCACCTGTCCGGCGTAATAAGCCACCATCATGATGGCAAACACATACACCGAGGCCATCATCGACTGATGGTTGCGCTCGGCGCTGTTCATGTTCCCTGCCAGCCCGAGGAAAAGCGCCACCGTCGTTAACGGGTTAGCCAACGGCAGCAAGACCACCAGCCCGAGGCTGACTGCTTTAATTAAATCCAACATAGTGCGTTGTCGTCCTTATCCATATTTAACACAGCAATTATAGGGGGAAAGTGTGACATTCAGCCATGGGGGCAACGTAACGATTATTTTCCTTCAGAAAAGATAACTGTCAGTTATCTCTATGATTTGAAAGACCTCAAAAAAAGTTCATGAAACGTTTTAGCAATTCGTGGCATCGGCTGATTCATTCAGTTGACTTATACTTGCCTGAGCAATAATATCTGCCGTGACTAACTACTTGCCAGGGCAACCATTGTGAAAAGCACCAGTGATATCTTTAACGACGTTGTTCCGCTGGGTCGTCTTATTCATATGGTCAATCAGAAAAAAGATCGCCTGCTCAATGACTACCTGTCACCGCTGGATATCACCGCAACACAGTTCAAAGTGCTGTGTTCCATTCGCTGCGAAGTGTGTATCACGCCGGTTGAGCTGAAAAAGGTGCTCTCTGTCGATCTGGGTGCGTTAACCCGCATGCTCGATCGTCTCGTCTGCAAAGGATGGATAGAACGAAGCCCTAACCCGAATGACAAACGCGGCGTACTGGTGAAGCTAACCAGCGATGGCGCGGCCATGTGCGAGCAATGTCATCAATTAGTAGGACAAACACTGCATCAGGAACTAACAAAAAACTTAACGGCAGATGAAGTGGCAACCCTTGAGCTTCTGCTGAAGAAAATCCTGCCGTAAACAGAAAAAAAGAGGTATGACGATGTCCAGACGCAATACTGACGCTATCACCATTCATAGCATTTTGGACTGGATCGAGGATAACCTGGAATCGCCGCTCTCCCTTGAAAAAGTGTCAGAGCGTTCGGGTTACTCCAAATGGCACCTGCAACGGATGTTCAAAAAAGAGACCGGTCATTCATTAGGTCAATATATTCGCAGCCGCAAGCTGACGGAAATTGCCCAGAAACTGAAAGAAAGCAATGAGCCGATCCTTTATCTGGCGGAGCGTTACGGATTTGAATCACAGCAAACCCTGACGCGTACGTTCAAGAACTATTTTGACGTGCCGCCTCATAAGTACCGAATCACCAGCGTGCCGGGCGAATCCCGATACCTGTATCCGTTAAAACACTGTAGTTAATCATCGCCTGTAACAGACGTAACCGAGGAAATCATGAAAGTTATCGCCTCCGCCGCCCTCGCCTTGCTGGTGCTGTTCTCCAGCCAGACCTTCGCGGAGCAAACCCCTCGTGCAACGCAGCAAAATAATCCTGATACGATGATTTTGCCGTCAGCACATGACCAGTCGCCTTATGATTTCAACCACATGGGTGCTGGTAGCGACAAATCCGACGAATTAGGCGTGCCTTATTATAATCAGCACGGCTTCTGATTCGTTTTTGCCCCGCAGATGCGGGGCTTTTTTTATGCCTTTTCGCTTACCCGCGTCGTCCGACGAACCCGCAGACCAAACACGTTAATGTACAGCCCGGCCATGATCAGCACGGCACCCAACAGCTGCAGCGCGCTTAGCGTTTCATCCAGCAATATCGCCGCACTGGCAAGTCCTACCACCGGCACCAGCAGAGATAACGGCGCGACGCGCCAGGTCTCATACCGCCCCAGCAGAGATCCCCAGATCCCGTAGCCAACAATGGTGGCGACAAAGGCCAGATAGACGAGAGACAGGATCGTGGTCATATCGATGTCGACCAGGCTGTTCAGCATCACCGCCGGACCGTCCAGAATACTCGACGCCAGCAGAAACGGAATAACCGGGATCAGTGCGCTCCACACCACCAGCGACATCACCGCCGGGCGCGCCTCGTGCTGCATAATCAGCTTATTGAAGATATTCCCGCAGGCCCAGCTCAGCCCTGCCGCCAGCGTCAACATAAACCCGAGCAGCGCCACATGCTGACCATTCAGGCTGGCCTCGATCAGCACCAGCACGCCGAACACCGCCAGGGTGATCCCCGCCAGCTGTTTGCCCTGCAGGCGCTCGCCAAACACGAACGCGCCGAGAATAATGGTAAAGAACGCCTGCGCCTGTAACACCAGCGAGGCAAGACCCGCCGGCATACCGAACTTGATGGCGCAAAAGAGAAACGCGAACTGGCCAAAGCTAATGGTCAGACCGTAGCCCAGCAGCAGTTTAAAGGGGATCTTTGGACGCGCCACAAAAAAGATGGCCGGGAAAGCGACCAGCATAAAGCGTAAACCGGCCAGCATCAGCGGCGGCATGTTATGCAGCCCCAGCTTAATGACCACAAAGTTGAGCCCCCATACTACGACCACCAGCAATGCCAGCAGCCCGTCTTTCCGCGTCATATCCCGCCCCTGAATTATTAATAATTTGTTAACACTTCAAGGTAACAGAAAAAAGTACGTCACGAGAAGATCATTATTTCTGGCAGGCAGCTGAAGCACTTAGGGATAAATCAGGTGCTATACAAGCCCCTTATGTCATGGTAATCCTGTTAACACACATCTAATAAAAGCATAAGCAACTGTCGGGCAGGAATATGAAACCATCTCTCAGGCGCTCAACCGCAGCGCTGCTGGCATCGTCATTGTTGTTAACCATCGGTAGAGGGGCAACGCTGCCGTTCATGACCATCTATCTCACGCGCGTCTACAGCATGAGCGTCGAGAATATTGGTTATGCCCTGACCGTGGCGCTGACCATTGGCGTGGTATTCAGCCTGGGATTTGGCATTCTGGCCGATAAGTTTGATAAAAAACGCTACATGCTGATCGCGATTGTGGCGTTTATCGCCGGCTTTGTGGCGATCCCGCTGGTCAATAACGTTACGCTGGTGGTGCTGTTCTTTGCGCTGATTAACTGCGCCTACTCCGTCTTTTCGACGGTGCTGAAAGCCTGGTTCTCCGACGTACTGACGTCCAGCCAGAAGGCGCGGGTCTTCTCGCTGAACTACAGCTTCCTGAACATTGGCTGGACGGTCGGCCCGCCGATTGGCACCCTGCTGGTGATGTACAGCCTGCAGCTGCCGTTCTGGCTGGCAGCCTTCTGTGCCGCCCTGCCGCTGGGCTTTATCCATTTCTTTGTGCAAAAAAGCGTGGCGTTAGATACCGCAGAGGAGAAGACGCCCTGGCAGCCGTCGGTCTTGCTGAAAGACCGCGCGCTGTTCTGGTACACGCTCTCTGGCCTGCTGGCGTCCTACGTGGGCGGGTCGTTCGCGAGCTGTATTTCGCAATACGTTCTGGCCGCGCATGCGGACAGTGATTTCGCCGAAAAGGTGGTGGCCGTGGTGCTCCCGGTCAACGCTGCCGTGGTGGTGACGCTGCAATATGCGCTGGGCCGCAAAATCTCAGCCAGCAATATCCGCCCGCTGATGACCCTTGCCACCCTGTTTTTTATCGTGGGACTGGGCGGCTTTATGCTCTCCGGGGAAAACCTGGTTTACTGGGGCATCGCTGCCGCCATTTTCACGCTGGGTGAGATTATCTATGCGCCGGGTGAATACATGCTGATCGACAACATTGCGCCACCGGGTATGAAAGCGAGCTATTTCTCCGCGCAGGCGCTGGGTTGGCTCGGCGCGGCGGCAAACCCGATGATCACCGGTATCATCCTGACCAACCTGCCGCACTGGTCCTTATTTGTGATCATGATGGTCGCCATCGCCGTGGCCTGGCTGATGATTTTGCGTGGGATGAGCGTGAAAAGTGAAGATAGCGTGTCGGGTGGCGCTGCACTTACCCGACCTACAAAACCCTAATCGTAGGCCGGGTAAGGCGAAGCCGCCACCCGGCAATAAAGCATCAGTGGTGCAACATCTCCTCCACCACCTGCTCTTTATACATCTCGTTCGGGTAATAGGTCGGCCAGTTGTCCATCTCTTTCAGCAGCGCCTCCTGAGAGGTGTTGCCCATGAAGATATGGAAGTGAGACGAGGCCTTCGGTCCGATGGTATGGTCGCTAAACTGAACGAACTTCGGCGCCTTGCTAGCGGCATCCTTACACTCAAACAGATAGCGAACGCCTTTCTTACCTGACGCGTAGGTCAGAATTTTGTAGCCGCTGTAATCATACTGACACCGGCTGACCGCTTTGCCCTGATGGAATTCCATCACGTTATTTTCGATGCCGATGGCATCCACGTCCGTCGCATATCCCGTGCGGTAGTAGGCTTTCACCTCATCAAAGGATTTGCTTTTGTCCTTCTGGGCTTTCTGTCTAAAGACCGGATCCAGCGAACCATCGAGCAGGAACGGATAGACCGACTGCCAGGTCCCGTCCCAGTCAGACAGCGCTCTGTCCTTCACGTCTTTATCCTCAAACACGCCGTTCGCCGCCTTCTGTTCCGCTTCGGTCATCTGATGGCCGTGCGAGTGAGCAAACAGCTGGCCGCTGACCAGCAGCGCCCCCAGAGTCATGGCAAATTTTCCAATATGTGCAGCCAAAGTAACGCCCTCATTCCGTTTTATAAGAATGATGATGTTATATTATAACATTTCAGATCGCAACCAGGCCGCGCACGCCCTCCTGCTCCATGTTTTCGCCCCGCCCGCGCTGAATAATGGTGCCGCGGGACATCAGCAGATAGCTGTCGGCCAGCTCGGCGGCAAAGTCGTAAAACTGCTCCACCAGCAGGATCGCCATGTCACCTCTGTTTGCCAGGGTGCGGATCACGTGGCCGATCTCTTTAATAACGGAAGGCTGTATACCTTCGGTCGGTTCATCCAGGATCAGCAGCTGCGGACGGCTCGCCAGCGCGCGCCCAATCGCCAGCTGCTGCTGTTGCCCGCCGGAGAGATCGCCCCCGCGACGATGCTTCATCTCTTTGAGCACCGGGAACAGCTGCCAGATCTCCTCCGGCACCTGCTTCGCCTCGCGGGCAGAAAATCGCGACAGTCCCATCTGGAGGTTCTCCTCCACGGTCAGGCGCGGGAAAATCTCCCGTCCCTGCGGGACATACGCCACACCAGACTGCACCCGTTGGTGCGGTTTACTGTGGGTGATCGTTTTTCCCTGCCAGATGACCTCCCCGGTTTTCGCCGGGATCAGCCCCATCAGACACTTTAGCAGCGTGGTTTTCCCCACGCCGTTGCGCCCCAGCAGACAGGTGACTTCCCCGGTGACGGCCTCAAAGCTCACGCCGCGCAGGATATGGCTGCCGCCGTAATACTGATTCAGTTCGTTGACCTGTAACATTCCCTCTCCTTAACGTCCCAGATAGACCTCAATCACCTGCTCGTTGGCCTGCACCTCGCGAAGCGACCCTTCCGCCAGCACCCGCCCCTGATGCAGCACGGTCACATGGTCGGCGATGGTTTCAACAAAGCCCATATCGTGCTCCACCACCATCAGGGAGTGTTTGCCTGCCAGCGTTTTGAACAGCTCTGCGGTGTATTCCGTTTCTGCGTCGGTCATTCCAGCGGCGGGTTCATCCAGCAGCAGCAGATGCGGGTCCTGCACCAGCAGCATGCCGATCTCTAGGAACTGTTTCTGCCCGTGGGAAAGCAGCCCGGCCCGTCGGTCGCGCTCCGCGCTAAGGCGCAGCAAAACCAGCATCTCGTCGATCCGGTCACGCTGCTCGCCGTTGAGTTTTGCCCGCAGGCTCGCCCAGACGGATTTATCGGTTTTCATAGCGATCTCCAGGTTTTCCCACACCGTCAGCGCTTCAAAAACCGTGGGCTTCTGGAATTTACGCCCGATGCCCTGGCGGGCGATGGCCGCAGGCTCCAGCGCGGTCAGGTCGATGGACTGATCGTAAATCGCCCTGCCGCTCTTTGGCCGCGTTTTGCCGGTGATGACGTCCATCAGCGTGGTTTTACCCGCCCCATTGGGACCGATCACGCAGCGCAGCTCGCCCACGCCGATATTCAGCGAGAGATCGGTCAGGGCCTGAAAACCATCAAAATTGACGTTAATGGATTCAAGCTGAAGTACAGGGTCAGTCTGGTCCCGGTAACGATCGCCGGGTAGCTGGCGGGTGAATAACCCTTCGGCTGGCTGCATTATTTTTCTCCCTTACGAAACAGTCCGTAGACGCCGCGCGGTAAAAACAGTGTAACGGCGATAAAAATCAGCCCCAGAAACAGCTGCCAGTATTCCGGCATCGCAACGGTGAAGAAACTTTTCGCCCCGTTCACCAGCGCCGCGCCAATCACCGGCCCCACCAGCGTGCCGCGCCCACCCAGCGCCACCCAGATGGCGGCCTCTATCGAGTTTGTCGGCGACATTTCGCCCGGGTTGATAATGCCCACCTGCGGCACATAGAGCGCCCCCGCCAGACCGCACAGTACGGCAGAGAGCGTCCACACCAGCAGCTTGAACCCGCGCGGATCGTAGCCGCAAAACGTCAGCCGGTTTTCGGCGTCGCGAACGGCGGTCAGAATGCGGCCAAACTTGCTCTTCGCCAGCGCAAACCCGGTGCCCAGGGCCAGGAGCAGCAACAGCACGGTGGCCAGAAACAGCGCGATACGGGTTGTCGTTTCCGTTACTGAAAACCCGAGCAGCGTGGTGAAGCCGGTAAAGCCGTTATTGCCGCCAAAGCCGGTTTCGTTGCGAAAGAACAGCAGCATCCCGGCATAGGTCAGCGCCTGGGTCATAATCGAGAAATAGACCCCTTTGATCTTCGAGCGGAAGGCAAACCAGCCAAATACCAGCGCCAGCAGCCCCGGCACCAGCACAATCAGCACCAGCGCCCAGGCAAAATGCTGGGTGCCCCACCAGAACCACGGCAGTTCGCTCCAGGAGAGAAACGACATAAACGCAGGCAGACCGTCACCTGCAGCCTGGCGCATCAGGTACATGCCCATCGCGTAGCCTCCCAGCGCGAAGAAGATCCCGTGCCCAAGCGACAGCATACCGGCATAGCCCCACACCAGATCCAGC
This sequence comes from Enterobacter quasiroggenkampii, assembly GCF_043972695.1. NCBI lineage: Bacteria > Pseudomonadati > Pseudomonadota > Gammaproteobacteria > Enterobacterales > Enterobacteriaceae > Enterobacter > Enterobacter quasiroggenkampii. Next base: position 2,931,851 of record NZ_CP143745.1, on the reverse strand, counting down.
GCCACCGCAACGATGGCATAGCAGAGGATCTTGCCAATGAGCGTCAGCATCCAGGTCGACAGCGCCAGCGGATGCGTCGCAGGCAGTAAGGCGAAAAACGGCAATATCAGCAAACACACCACCAGCAGGCTGCCTGCTATCTGCGTGGTGCGTGGCGCTTTACGCGCCAGCGTTAAGGTCAGCGGCTGGCTCATCAGTCAATCACCCTCCCTTTCAGCGCAAACAGTCCCTGCGGGCGTTTCTGAATAAACAGCACGATCGCCACCAGAATCACGATCTTGCCCAGCACCGCCCCCATCTGCGGTTCAAGAATTTTATTGAAAATGCCCAGACCAAACGCCGCGGCCACGCTGCCTGCCAGCTGGCCTACGCCTCCAAGCACCACCACAAGGAAGGAGTCGATGATATAGCCCTGTCCCAGCTCCGGCCCGACGTTACCCAGCTGCGATAACGCCACGCCGCCTAACCCCGCAATCCCGGAGCCAAGCCCGAACGCCAGCATATCGACGCGCCCTGTCGGTACCCCGCAGCAGGCGGCCATGCTGCGGTTTTGCGTCACCGCCCGCACGTTGAGCCCCAGACGGGTTTTATTCAGAATGAGCCAGGTGAAGAACAGCACCAGCAGCACGAATCCCAGTACCACAATGCGGTTCCACGGCAGCGTCAGGTTGGCAAAAACCTGCACCCCGCCGGAGAGCCATGCCGGGTTCGCCACCTCGAGGTTCTGGGCGCCAAAGGTCATGCGCACCAGCTGGATAAGCATCAGGCTGATGCCCCACGTCGCCAGCAGCGTTTCCAGCGGACGACCGTACAAATGACGGATCACCGTGCGCTCCAGCACCATTCCAATGCCCGCCGTCAGGCAGAACGCGACCGGCAAGGCGATAACGGGATAGAGCGCCAGCCACTGGGGCGCAAGCCCGGCCATCGCCTGCTGCACCATCCAGGTGGCATATGCCCCCAGCATCAGCATCTCGCCGTGGGCCATGTTAATCACGCCCAGCAGGCCGTAGGTGATAGCCAGCCCCAGCGCGGCCAGCAGCAGTACCGATCCGAGGGACAGCCCCATAAACGCCTGGCCCAGCAGATCGCCCCACATCAGTCGGTGCTGGATCTGGCTAAGACTCTCTTCTGCGGCCGCGCGAACGCCGCTATCCGGCTCCGTCTGTGGCTGGGTAAACGGGGTGAGTCTGGACTGTACGTCCGGATCGTCGGACTGGCCTAACAACGCCACGGCCTTGCGGCGCACCTCGGCCTGCGGGCTTGCCAGCTGAAGATTCGCGACTGCCAGCAGCAGCGCCTGACGCGCCACGGCATCCGTTTCATCGCTCACTCGCTTTTCCAGAAACGCGAGCATGTCGGGCCGGGCATCGCGCTGTAGCTGACGCGCCGCCGCTCGCCTTTCGGTGACACTGTCACTCACCAGCTGATGCGTGGCGATGGCGGTCGCAGCCAGCACGCGCAGCCGGTTCGTCAGTCGAACGGCTTTAGTTGGGCCCTCTGCCGTCTGACTTTCCCCCAGCGGGATGACGTTGCCATCGCGTTGTGCAAAGGCGTGCTTTTGCGTATCGACGTAGAGATTTTCTTTCTGCAGCGCCTCAAGGAGCGGCAGTCTTGACGCATCCGGCGCGGCGGCCCACTGCGTCAACAAATCCGCCTGCTGGCTGCGGCTGGCGGCAACAAAACGATCGGCATCCGATGCCTGCACCATCCCTGGCAGCAGTCCGGAAAGCCATACAAGAGCGATGAACAGGCGCATGGCGTTCATGACGTTTCTCCCTGCGGTGATGGCTTAGTTGCTGGCGGTTTTCATCGGCTGGTCGGGCTTTTTGTCATTCCCGGCGATGAACGGACTCCACGGCTGGGCGCGTACCGGCTGTTCGGTCTGCCACACCACGTTAAACTGACCGTTGCCTTCGATTTCACCGATCATGACCGGCTTATGCAGATGATGGTTGGTGGCATCCATGGTGAGCGTAAAGCCTGACGGCGCCTTAAAGGACTGACCGGCCATCGCCGCACGCACTTTGTCCACATCGGTAGTGCCTGCTTTTTCCACCGCCTGCGCCCACATATGAATCCCCACGTAAGTGGCTTCCATCGGGTCGTTGGTCACCACAGTGTCGGCGTTCGGCAGCTTGTGCGCCTTCGCATAGGCTTTGTAATCCGCCACGAACGCCTGGTTAGTCGGATTATCGACGGACTCAAAGTAGTTCCACGCCGCCAGGTTACCCACCAGCGGTTTGGTGTCGATCCCGCGCAGCTCTTCTTCACCGACAGAGAAGGCCACCACCGGCACGTCGGTCGCTTTCAGCCCCTGGTTAGCCAGCTCTTTGTAGAACGGCACGTTGGAGTCGCCGTTGATGGTCGACACCACGGCGGTTTTGCCGCCCGCAGAGAATTTTTTGATGTTGGCGACGATGGTCTGGTAGTCGCTATGACCAAACGGGGTATACACCTCTTCAATATCCTTATCCTCCACCCCTTTCGAATGCAGGAACGCGCGCAGGATCTTGTTGGTGGTGCGCGGATAGACGTAATCGGTTCCCAGCAGGAAGAAGCGTTTCGCCGCGCCGCCGTCTTCGCTCATCAGGTATTCCACCGCCGGGATCGCCTGCTGGTTCGGCGCCGCGCCGGTATAGAAGACGTTTGGCGACATTTCCTCGCCCTCATACTGCACCGGATAGAACAGCAGGCCGTTCAGCTCCTCAAAGACCGGCAGTACGGATTTGCGCGAAACCGAGGTCCAGCAGCCGAATACCACCGCCACTTTATCCTGGCTCAGCAGCTGACGGGCCTTCTCGGCAAACAGCGGCCAGTTTGAGGCCGGATCCACCACCACCGGCTCCAGTTTCTTGCCCAGCAAGCCGCCTTTGGCGTTGATCTCGTCGATGGTCATCAGGGCGACATCTTTCAGCGGGGTCTCGGAGATAGCCATCGTGCCGGAAAGAGAATGCATGATCCCCACTTTGATGGTATCGGCCGCCTGCGCGCCAAAACTCATCCCCATCGCCACGACGGACGCAGACAACGCGAAGGCTTTTAGTAAAGTACGACGGTGCATATTTTCACTCCTGAAAAAGAACGCTGTGCGAAAACGTCCGTTACGGCGTGGACGCGGAAAAAATGTGTCAGCGAAGCAGGAGCAAAAAGAATGCCAGAATGGAGATAGCGCTATTTCTGGGAGGGGAACGCCGGATGTAAAGAGAACGTCTCACAATGGCACAGCGCTGCACTTTTATAATGCAGCGCTGAGGAGGAAGGTTTTACCAGACTTCGCTGGCGATCTGCGTGACCAGACGGACTTTGTCCCACTGCTGGGATTCGCTCAGGCTGTTGCCCTCTTCGGTAGAGGCAAAGCCGCACTGCGGGCTAAGGCAAATTTGCTCTTTCGCCACGTATTTCGCCGCCTCTTCCAGACGGGCTTTAATCCCCTCCGGGTTCTCCAGCTCGCCGTTTTTCGTGGTAATAAGACCCAGCACCACCTGCTGCTTGCCCGGGCGGACAAAGCGCAATGGCGCAAAATCCCCGCTGCGGTCGTTATCATATTCGAGGAAGAAGGCGTCAACGTTGACGGTTCCGAACAGCACTTCCGCTACCGGCTCGTAGCCGCCCTCGGAAATCCAGGTGGAGCGGAAATTGCCGCGACAGACGTGCAGCCCGATGGTCAGGTCGTCCGGCTTGCCCTCCAGCGCCTTGTTCAGCACGCGGGCATAGATGCGCGCCAGCTCATCGGCGTCGTCGCCGCGCTCGCGGATCTGACGGCGCTGATCGTCCGAGCAGAGATAGGCCCAGACGGTGTCATCCAGCTGCAGATAACGGCAGCCCGCATCGTAGAAGGCCCGAATGGCGTCGCGCCAGGTGGTCGCCAGGTCATCAAAATAGACGTTCAGGTCCGGGTAGACGGTCGCATCAATGTCTTTGCGACCGCCGCGGAAATGCAGCACACTCGGGCTGGGAATGGTCATTTTCGGCTGGGCGTTCCCGCTGATGCTTTTCAGATAGCGAAAGTCTTCCAGCATCGGATGCTCGCCAAAGCCCAGCTTGCCGGTGACGCGCACGCCGTGGGCTTTGGTTTGCACGCCGTTAAACTGGATGCCCTGCTGCGAATCGTAACGCTCAACGCCCTGAAGACCGTCGAAGAAGTCGAAGTGCCACCAGGCACGACGAAACTCTCCGTCGGTCACCACATGCAGGCCGCACGCACACTGCTGCTCGACGACGTGGCGAATGGCCTCATCCTCCGCCGCGCGAAGCTGCCCGGCATCAATCTCACCGCTGGCAAATTTCAGGCGAGCCTGCTTGATGGCATCCGGGCGTAAAAAACTGCCGACTACATCGGCGCGGAACGGGGCGTGGTGTCGTTGCATGGAAATCTCCTCAGTCTGCCGGCAATAATTGCCCGCAGTGATAATTCATCATTTGAATATTTAGACTTCTGGATGTCTAAATGTCCAAAAACAATGTCATACCTCACCGGTGCCGGCAAACGAGAAAATTTCACGGGTGTTGAAAAAAATTCATCTTCACAGCGCGGCCACGGACGCCTCGCTGGCAAACGCGTAGCGTTCATCTTCCCAGCCGGTGATCCCACCGAGCATGATTTTGACCGGCAGACCGAGACGCGCCAGCTTCAGCGCGGCTCTGTCCGCACCGTTACAGTGCGGCCCTGCGCAGTAGACGACGAACAGCGTCCCTTCAGGCCATTGGGCCATGCGCTCAGCGGTCATCTGGCTCCACGGCATATGCAGAGCGCCCGGCACATGGCGACGGGCAAACTGCTCCGGGCTTCCCACAACGTGCAGTAAAACAAAGTCCTGCTCATTATGCGTGATGGCATGATGCACATCGGCGCAGTCGGTTTCGACGCTCAGGCGGCGCAGGAAATGGGTAACGGCTTCCTGCGGCTCGGCAGCCGGAAATTCAGTAACATAGCTCATGATCCTTCCTCATCTTTGGCGTTTGTGTTAACACTACTCTATCCACAAATTCAGCCCGTGAATGCGCTCGCTTATGCCAGAAAACAGCAAAAAGATGACAACGTTAAGACAGATTGCCCGCCCGAAGGTGGTGGTGCTGGCGTATGACGGTCTGTGTACCTTTGAGTTTGGGGTGGCGGTGGAAATCTTCGGCCTGCCGCGCCCCGAGTTGGGCGACGACTGGTATCGTTTTGCCGTGGCAAGCGTTGACAGCGGTGAGCTTCGGGCGACAGGCGGGATCCGTATCATTACCGATGGCGATCTCTCCCTGCTTGAGTCTGCCGATCTGATCGTGGTGCCGGGCTGGCGTGGGCTGGATTCGCCGGTGCCGGACGCGCTCTGCAACGCATTACGTCAGGCCAGCGCGCGAGGCTGTCAGCTGCTCTCCATCTGCTCGGGCGTATTTGTGCTGGCCGCCTCGGGGCTGCTGAACGGACGTAAAGCCACGACGCACTGGCGCTACATTGAGACGCTAAAAACCCGCTTCCCTGACATCGACGTGGTCGAGGATGTGCTCTACCAGGATGAAGGCGATATACTGACTTCCGCAGGCAGCGCGGCGGGGATCGATCTCTGCCTTCACGTTGTACGAAGAGATTATGGGATGGAAACCGCCAACAGCGTGGCGCGTCGGCTGGTCATTCCCCCTCACCGGGATGGCTCTCAGCCGCAACAGCTGAGTCGCCCGGTGGCGCAGCTGCGCGAAAGCCAGCGCCTTGGTCAGCTGTTTGATTTTCTGCACACGCATCTTACCGAGCCGCACAGCGTCGACTCGCTGGCGCGCCGAGTCGGTATGAGTCAGCGCACGTTTCTTCGTCGCTTCGAAGCGGCAACGGGAACGACGCCTGCCCGCTGGTTACTCAATGAGCGCCTGCTGCGGGCGAAAGATTATCTTGAAAGCAGCCGTTTAAGCATCGACAGCATCGCGGAACAGACCGGGTTTGGTCAGGCATCGACGTTGCGTCATCATTTCCGCCAGCAGTTCGCGATTTCCCCGGCCCAGTACCGTAAACAATTTTCTCATTCCGGTACTGCCCGCTGAGGCGTTAGTTTTATGGTTAATACGGAGCACCTGATGGTCACCACACACGTTTTTATCGCAACCAGTCTTGATGGCTACATCGCCAGACACAATGACGATATCGAGTGGCTGCTGCAGCGCGATGACCCGACTGAGGATCATGGCTATGCGGCGTTCATCGCGGACAAAGAGTGGATCGTGATGGGCCGGGGGAGCTATGAGAAGGTGCTGACTTTTGACACCTGGCCGTATGATCGGCCCGTGCTGGTCCTCTCCCGACGGCTGGCCGACACGCCGGTGCCCGACGCATTGAGGGGCAAAGTACAGTTTTCAGGCCGCACGCCAAAGGAGGTGCTCGACGATCTGACGATGCAGAACGTCCATCGCGTCTATCTTGATGGTGGGCAGGTGATACAGTCGTTTCTGCGAGAAGGACTGGTCGCCGATATGGTGATCACGACCGTACCTGTGCTGCTCGGCTCGGGTAAATCACTGTTTGGCGCCCTGCCCGGGGATATCGATTTGACGCTGGTCTCCAGCCGCAGCTTCCCTTCGGGTCTGGTGCAGTCGCACTACCGACTGATGCCGTAAAACCACGGTAAATACTGCGCAAAAAAAACCGCCAAAAATGGCGGTAAATGCTTGCATGGATAGATTTGTATTTTGGTCTCTACGTCCCGACACGACATGGCCGGGCTGCGGATCCCATACAAGCTAACACCCGTTGTCTTAACGAAGGTTAAACAGCCTTTTTTAACCCGCATGGTGGCATGACATGCAGCGCGCCCGAAATCATACTCTTTGACATTTCCTTTGCGCTAATTTGAAGTTTTGAATAATAACCATAATAAATAATCGGCATGATCAAGCCGCAATGTTATTCGGCGGTGACTTCATGGTTAAAAAAGGTTTATCTCTCGTGATGCTGATCTGTGCCCTCTTTTCAGGCCAGCTTATGGCCGGGCACAAAGGACATGAATATCTGTGGGTAAAGAATGTGGAGCATCAGCTGCGTCATGAAGCCGACAGCGATGAATTGCGAAGTGCGGCGGAGGAGTCGGCGGAAGGTTTGCGCGAACACCACCTGTGGCAGAAATCGCGCAAACCGGACACGCACGTTCGGTAATTAGCTGCCCTTGCGTTTTGGCAGCGTTTTCATCAGATCGTCCGGACTGACGGACGCCACAATACTGCCGGGCTGTGGCATTTTGAAGATGTGGTTTTTCATCTTGCCAATCACATGCATTTCGCAAGGACGGCAGTCAAATTTGAGGGTCAGTACTTCGTCACCGTTTACGAGCTGCATAGGGGTAGCCTTCCAGCTCTTGATGTTGCCTTTTGCCTGCTTAGGGCACAGGTTAAACGCGAAACGGAGGCAGTGCTTGGTGATCATCACCGGCACATCGCCCTTCTCCTCATGCGCTTCATAGGCCGCGTCGATCAGCTGCACGCCGTGGCGATGATAGAATTCACGTGCTTTATGGTTATAGACGTTGGCCAGGAAGGATAAATGCGTATCCGGGTAGACGGGCGCAGGAACGGCTTCCGCTTTACGGCTAGCGCGCGGGTAGTTCGCCAGGCGCGCGTCATCCAGCATCTCGGCGGTTTCACGGCGGAACTGGTTGAGCAAACTGTTCGGCACAAACAGGGCATCCGGCAGGTTGACCTCAACGTTGCGGGCGTAGTAAATCGTCTGGCCCAGCTTCGCCACGCCATCCTTCAGGCTGTTGAGCGCTTTCTCCGCGTTGTTTGCCACCTCGAACAGGCCATCAAGCGTATGCGTTACGCTGATGCCGTCTTCACAGGTCATGGTCAGAATCAACTGCTCTTCCCAGCCGCCCAGTTCAATATCCACCGCGATACGACGTTCGCTGGAGGTTTTCAGCAGCGCCTGCTGCCAGTTATGATCGAGGTTACGGTTAAGCGCCGCGTTCGGTCGCGCCTTGTAGAGATCGGCCGGCATTTCATTCGGCCATACGCGGTAGCGGTTCTCGCCGGTTTTTTCGACTGTGTTGGCGCGGAAGCCCACCACTTCACGCTTAATCATCACGTTAAGGCCATCGCCGTTCGCCAGCGGCTCCGTCACCGCAACATCAAGGTGATCTTTCGCCACTTTCAGCACTTCGCCAACCGGTAAGCCGATAAACTTCGGTGAGTCAAACGCGCCGATATCCCCTTTACGGGCATTCACAAAATAGTCCGTGCTGCCGCGGTGGAACGTTTTGTCCGTCGACGGAATAAAGAAATGCTCGGTACGACCGGCCGACGCGCGCGCCAGGTCACCGCGATCCTCAATAATGGCATCCAGCATCTGGCGATAGTGCGCGGTGATGTTCTTCACGTAGCTCATATCTTTATAGCGCCCTTCAATCTTGAAGGAACGCACGCCCGCGTCGATCAGCGCGCCCAGGTTGGCGGTCTGATCGTTATCCTTCATCGAGAGCAGGTGTTTTTCAAATGCCACGACGCGGCCCTGATCGTCTTTCAGGGTATACGGCAGACGGCAGGCCTGTGAACAGTCGCCGCGGTTGGCGCTGCGCCCCGTCTGCGCGTGGGAAATGTTGCACTGACCGGAATAGGCGACGCACAGCGCGCCGTGGATAAAGAATTCAATCGTCGCGTCTGTCGCGTGGTGAATATCGCGGATTTGATTCAGGTTCAGCTCGCGGGCCAGGACGATCTGCGAAAAGCCGACGTCAGAGAGAAACTTCGCCTTCTCAACCGTGCGGATATCACACTGGGTACTGGCGTGCAGTTCAATGGGCGGAATATCCAGCTCCAGCACGCCCATATCCTGAACAATCAGGGCATCCACCCCGGCCTGATAGAGATCGGTAATCAGACGTTGCGCAGGCTCCAGCTCATCATCATGAAGAATGGTGTTCAGGGTCACGAACACTTTCGCCCCGAAACGGTGGGCGAACGGCACCAGTTCAGCAATATCGCTCAGGCTGTTGCTGGCGTTATGGCGGGCACCGAAGCCAGGACCACCAATGTAGACGGCATCTGCGCCATGAAGGATCGCTTCACGGGCAATGGCGGCGTCACGGGCCGGGCTTAAAAGTTCAAGATGATGGGATTGCAGGCGCATACTTCGTCGTTATCCGTTATGGTCAAAATGGCGGCTATTGTAGTCAGAAGTCTGCGTCAGCGAAACAGTTTTGCGTAGCCTCAGCGGGGATAATGAATCAGGGAGTGAAAATGCACCGTCCGGTCGCTGCTGTTGCGGTAGGCATGCGGTTTATCGCCGGCGAAGCGGACGCCCGAATCGGCAGAAATCGTCTGCCACTTGCCCTCGAGCTTCATCTCCAGCTCGCCGCTGATCACCACCACATGTTCAATCACCCCTGCCTCATGCGGCGTGGATTCACTCAGGGCGCCGGGGGCCAGGGTAATGGAGAAATAATCAAACCGGAGCGCCTCGTCCCACGGAAAGAGCGGCTTGACGACCATCGCCTGCTGCTGCGGGTCAAACACCGCCTGTCGGTCCGCCTCAGGCGTGATGAAGGCGGAAAACGGCACGTTCAGTCCTGTGGCAATTTTCCACAGCGTCGACACCGTGGGGCTAGATTCATTTCGCTCGATTTGCCCGAGCATGGCCTTTGACACGCCGGTCTCGTCCGCGAGCTTCGACAAACTCCAGCCGCGTGCCTGGCGCAGCGTTTTTAATGTGGTTGCAAGATGTCGTGTGATGTCCATGTTCCCTCCTGGTGTCATTCAGCATACCACTTGTACGCTATAGCGCACAGTGCTACCTTACTTCGGACGTTATAACGCACAACGGAGTTTTCATGCGCCCTTCCTCTCATCTTATTCCAGTCGCACTGGCTGGATTTGTCGCCGTACTGGTCGGTTACGCCAGCTCGGCAGCCATCATCTGGCAGGCCGCCGCCGCGGCAGGCGCCAGCGCGCAGCAGATTGCGGGCTGGATGACCGCGCTGGGGATTGGGATGGGCATCAGCACGCTGGCGCTCTCCTGGTGGTACAAAGCGCCCGTACTGACCGCCTGGTCGACGCCCGGTGCGGCGCTGCTCGCCACCAGCCTGCACGGCGTCACGCTGGCGGAAACCATTGGCGTGTTCATCTTTGCGAACGCGCTTATTTTGCTCTGCGGCGTTACCGGGCTTTTCGCCCGACTGATGAAGCTGATCCCCCATTCGCTTGCTGCCGCCATGCTGGCCGGGGTATTGCTGCAGTTTGGCCTCCACGCGTTTGCGCATCTTGAGGGACACTTTCTGCTGTGCGGCAGCATGATTGCGGCGTGGCTGATCGCCAAAGCGCTGTCGCCGCGCTATGCCATCGTGGTCACGCTCCTGGTGGGCGGTATGGTGGCATGGGTCGGTGGTGACGTTGTCACGGATAAGCTCACGCTTTCACTGGTGATGCCCGAATTTATTGCGCCCGCCTTCACCTTCACCAGCCTGGTGAGTATTGGCTTGCCCTTCTTCCTGGTCACCATGGCCTCACAAAACGCACCGGGGTTCGCCACGATGAAAGCCTCCGGTTACCCGCTGGCGGTCTCACCGCTCATTATCGTTACGGGGGGAATGGCGCTGCTGTTTTCTCCGTTTGGCGTCTTTTCAATCTGCATTGCGGCCATTACCGCCGCCATTTGCCAAAGCCCGGATGCACACCCGGATGCGGGTAAACGCTGGCTGGCGGCCATCGCTGCGGGAGGGTTTTATCTGCTGGCGGGAATTTTCGGGGGATCCATTACCGGGCTGATGGCCGCGCTGCCGCTCAGCTGGATCCAGACGCTGGCCGGTCTGGCACTGCTGGGCACCATCAGCGGGAGTTTATATCAGGCGCTGAGTCACGAAGCGGAGCGCGACGCGGCTATCGTCACATTTCTGATGACCGCAAGCGGCGTGACAATCCTGGGCATCGGTTCGGCATTCTGGGGGCTGGTGCTGGGCGGAGTATGCTACGCCCTGTTTTCACGCGCTCGCCGCGCGTAGTTGCGAAGGCGTCATGCCCGTCGCGCTGCGAAAGCGGTTGCTGAAGTGGCTGGCGGAGTTAAACCCGCAGGCAAGCGCGATCTCCGTCAGCGGCGTCGTCGTATGCTGGACAAGGGCTTTCGCTTTATCCATTCGCCTCTGCATCACATACTGATGCGGCGCCAGCCCCGTCGACTGGCGGAACATGCGAGCAAAATGGTATTCGCTGAGGGCAGCCTGCGCCGCCAGTTCGGCCAGCGTCAGGGGCTGCCCGAGATTCTCTTCGATAAAGGCGAGGACGTTGCGCAGCACAAACGGCGACAACCCTCCCGTGATAACCGGTAGCTTCCACTGCACGTTTGAGTAGTTTTGCAGCAGATGGGTCAGCAGCAGCGTGGAGGCCGTGCTCAGGGTCAGCTGGTTGGCGTGCTGCTGCCAGTCACAGCCCAGTAAAAACTGGCGATACAGCGTGGTGATCTTCGGATCGCTGCCAAAAATGCGCTCGTCCAGGGTCAGCGAAAGCGGTCGCTTGTCCCAGATTTTCTCCCCCACGTCGCGCAGGTGTTCATCGGTGCAGTAGAGATGCACAAACGACAGGTCATCACGGATGTCCCACGTCGATTCGCTCTCTTTGGGCATCAGGCAGAAACGGTCCGGCCCCCCACCGTTCTTCCAGCCGCCCGGCGTTTTTTGATAGCTTTCGTAGCCGTCCGCCACGTACAGGCTGAGGGTATGATGGTTGCTTTTAACGGTTATCGTGTCGTGCTTGTTGTACCACGCTGCCAGCTGAATACCCGAATTCAGCGAGACGGTTTCCCGCAGGACTGCATTCTGTTGGCAAAGCGTTTCAAAGGTATCGTAAGCGTGAGACATAACCGTTAGCGCATGAATGATCGGAATATCAGTCTAAAAAGAGTTGTCCCGCGTTGCCAGACCCCAGGGAAGAAAAAAGCGCAAGATTTTGCAAGTCACCCGCAAGAAGGTGAAAGCCCGTTACGCAGCTCAGCGCCATACTGCGGGCTTCCGCGGTTTGAGAAGAGACAACTATGAACGCATTATTATATGGACTCGTGGTCATTATCTGGGGAACCACCTGGATTGCGATTTTCCTGCAGCAGGGCCCCGTCGCGGCGCCGGTGTCGATTTTCTGGCGCTTCGCCGTCGCCAGCCTCACCATGATGGTGGTGTTACTCGCCCTGCGTCGCCTGCGCACGCTGGCGCTTCGGGATCATCTTTTTTGCCTGCTTCAGGGATGCTGTGTTTTCTGCTTTAACTTCTGGTGTTTTTACACGGCAGCGGCACATATCAATACCGGACTGGAGTCGGTGATCTTCTCCATGGCGGTGCTCTATAACGCCATTAACAGCTTTATTTTCTTCGGGCAGCGCCCGCCCGCGCGTTTCTGGACGGCGGCGGCACTGGGGCTGGTTGGGATTGTCACCCTCTTCTGGGACGATCTGCTGGCCAGCGGCTGGAGCGCGTCACTCCTGACCGGTATTGGGCTTTCCGCACTCGGTACCTACGGCTTCTCGCTGGGCAATATGATCAGCATGCGCCATCAGCGCAGAGGCCTTGAAACCATGACCACCAACGCCTGGGCGATGCTCTATGGCACGCTGGTGATGGGCTGCATTGCGCTGTTCAGAGGCGATAGCTTTGTGCCGGAATGGACGGTGAGCTATCTCGGCGCGCTGGTGTATCTGGCCCTGTTTGGCTCGGTGATTGCTTTTGGTGCCTACTTCACACTGGTGGGACGTATTGGCCCAGGCAAAGCGGCCTACAGCACGCTGCTCTTTCCGCTGGTGGCGCTCTCCATCTCCACGGTCTATGAAGGCTACGTCTGGCATGTCAACGGTATCGTGGGATTAGTGCTGATCCTGGGGGGAAATATGGTGATGTTTACCAAACCGGAAACCTGGTTCAGACGCTTACGGATGGCGTAAATAAAAAGGCCTGCATTACGCAGGCCTTTTTATTTTATTTTGCGGTCTTTTTCACATCAAACATGGTGGCATCCGTCGCCATATCATCAACAACCTGCTTCAGCGTCGCAAAGGTCATTGGTGTGTTTTCGTTATTCAGCTCTTTACCTTCGCCTTTACGTACCACCTTCATGACCGGTTTGTTGGTGGCCGCATCGATCAGCTCGCCTTCAAAGAAGAGATGCGTATCCATGGTGCGGTGTCCGGTTGCCATCTGCGTACCGGCAACCACCAGCGCAACAGGCACCACTTCATAGAACTGCAGCCCCTCTTTCTGCGAACTCACCCCGGTAATCGCGCCGCGGAAAATCAGGCTATGTTTACCCGGCGTGGTCACAACCGGCTTACGCGTACCAATCGCCGTTTTCATTTTGTTATTGGTGTAATTCAACAACTCATCAAGCGTTTTTTGACCAATTTGCGTGGTCGGTTTTGGCGTTGGGTAATAGGTAATTGGTGTCCAGAGAATACTGTCGTAGTTAGCTTCATTATAAGAAGGATCAACCCAACGCAGCGTTGGTTTACCCGTCGCAGACGTTGTCTGCTGCAAGCCTGAGTAGTCTTTTAAAAAGCCGGAGTATTGTTCTGGAGCGGCGACTTTTGAAGAACAGCCCGCCAACGCCAACAGACCAGTAAGCACTGCAACTTTAAAAAAAGTTTGAGTACGCATGATAGTTTTCCATGTTATCTGCAAGTATGCATTTGAAGTTATAGCAAAAGACGGGCGGGTTTGTTGTGACAAAAAATGATGCGGTGAGCACAAATTGCAAAAAGATTGCCCGGACGCATGCCGGGCAGTGAAAAATTACTGATTTATATCCACTTGCCAGAACAGATGTTTGCCAAACGGGTCGATTTCATAGCCCTTCACCTCCTTGCGTACCGGTTCGAAAATCGTTGAATGCGCAATCATCACCGCAGGCATCTGGTCATGCATCATCTGCTGCGCCTCTTTATACAACGCCACGCGCTTATCATGATCGGTTATCGATTTCGCCTCGGCAATGAGGTTATCGAAAGGCTTGTAGCACCATTTCGCCGAGTTTGATCCGCCGTTCGCCGAGGTGCAGGTAAAGAGCGGGCCGAAGAAGTTATCCGGATCGCCGGTGGCCGTCGTCCAGCCCATCAGCGCGGCCTGATGCTCTCCGCCCTTCACGCGTTTCAGATACTCGCCCCATTCGTAGGTAACGATTTTGGTCTGTACGCCAATTTTCGCCCAGTCCGCCTGAATCATCTCCGCCATGCGTTTCGCATTCGGGTTATAGGGACGCTGGACCGGCATCGCCCATAAATCGATGCTGACGCCGCTGGCAAAGCCGGCCTCTTTCAGCAGCGCTTTGGCTTTTTCAGGATCGTAGTCGTAATCCTTAAGCTCGCTGTCGGCACTCCAGACGCCCGGCGGCAGCAGATTCTTCGCCACGGTGCCGGTACCGTGGAACACCGCATCAATAATGGCCGGTTTATTGATGGCCATCGCCAGCGCCTGACGGACCTTCACGTTATCCAGCGGCGGCTTCTGCGTATTGAACGCCAGGAAGCCGGTATTCAGTCCGGCCTTGCTCATCAGGTTGATATCTTTGTTGGCCTTCATGCGCGGCAGATCGGCCGGGTTCGGGAACGGCATCACCTGACATTCGTTCTTCTCAATTTTGGCAAAACGCACGGAGGCATCCGGGGTGATGCTAAACACCAGCCTGTCCAGCTTCGATTTCCCCTGCCAGTAGTCGGCAAACGCCGTGAACAGGATCCGGGAATCCTTCTGATACTGCGCCAGCTTAAACGGTCCGGTGCCGATGGGTTCCATATCCACCTTCTCCGGCGTGCCCGCTTTCAGCATCGCGTCGGCATACTCCGCTGAAAGGATCGAGGCAAAATACCAGGCCAGATCGGCGACAAACGGCGCTTCCGGGTGCGCCAGGGTAAAGCGCACGGTGTGGTCATCGACTTTATCAATGGCGGTAATCAGGCTGCCGAACTCCAGGCTTTCGAAGTTGGAATAGCTGCCGTTAGAGACGTTGTGGTAGGGATGATTCACGTCTTTTTGCCGCATAAACGAGAAGATCACGTCGTCGGCGTTAAAGTCACGGGTCGGCGTGAAGGATTTATTGCTCTGGAACTTCACGCCCTTGCGCAGATGGAAGGTGTAAACCTTGCCGTCGTCGCTCACCTCCCAGCGTTCCGCCAGGCTCGGCACCAGCTCCGTGGTGCCGGGTTTGAAATCGACCAGACGGTTATAGACCGGCACGGCGCTGGCGTCGACGCTGGTTCCCGAAGTGTAAAGCTGAGGGTTAAAGTTTTCCGGCGATCCTTCGGAGCAATACACCAGCGTTTTCGCAGCGACAGCGGAACTGACCGTGAGTGCCGCGAGCGCCAATGTGAAAGTTGTGAGTTTGCTTGTCATCATTTATTCCTGTCTTTTTAATTCGACGGCTAATTAATTCTTTTGCCATTTCATAAATAACATTAAAGTGATGTGGCAAACACCTGAAAAATAAATAAGGAATAAATCACTATGGGCTCGCCGCTTTCCAGACAATTAACGCACCGTTTTTTCCGCTATCTCGCGATCACCAGCCAGAGCGATCCCAGAGTCAAAACCCTGCCTTCAACGCCGGGCCAGCATGACATGGCGCGCGAGCTGGCGCAGGAGCTGGCACAGCTGGGGTTAGACGACATTGTGATTGATGAATTCGCCACGGTGACGGCGGTTAAAAAAGGCAACGTGCCCGGTGCGCCGCGCATCGGCTTTATTACCCATATTGATACCGTCGACGTGGGACTTTCACCGGATATTCATCCACAAATATTAACGTTTACCGGTGAAGATCTCTGTCTGAATAAAGAGAAAGACATCTGGCTACGGGTAAACGAGCATCCCGAAATTCTGGCTTATCCGAACGAGGAGATTATTTTCAGCGACGGAACCAGCGTATTGGGCGCCGATAATAAATCGGCGGTCACGGTGGTCATGACGGTGCTGGAAAACCTGACGGCGGAGCACCGGCATGGCGATATCGTCGTGGCGTTTGTGCCTGACGAAGAGATCGGCCTGAACGGTGCCAAAGCGCTGGATCTTAAGCGCTTCGACGTCGACTTTGCCTGGACCATTGACTGCTGCGAGCTCGGTGAGATTGTCTACGAGAACTTTAATGCGGCAGCCGCGGAAATCCGTTTTACCGGCGTGACGGCGCACCCGATGTCCGCCAAAGGCGTGCTGGTGAATCCCCTGCTGATGGCGACTGATTACATCACCCATTTTGACCGCCAGCAAACGCCCGAGTGCACCGAGGGACGTGAAGGCTATATCTGGTTTAACGGCATTCAGGCCGGACAGAACGAGGCCGTTCTTAAGGCCAATATACGCGACTTTGATAAGGAGAGCTTTGCCGCGCGCAAGCAGCAGATTGCCGACGTAGCCGCGCTGATTGCCGCCCAATATCCGACGGCCAGAGTGGACTATCGCATTGAAGATACCTACAGCAATATCAGCAATGCGATTGGCGAAGACCGGCGTGCCATCGATCTGATGTTCGAGGCGATGGAATCGCTCGGCATCACGCCGAAACCGACGCCAATGCGCGGCGGCACCGACGGCGCGGCGCTCTCGGCTAAAGGGCTACTCACGCCGAACTTCTTCACCGGGGCGCATAACTTCCACTCGAAGTTTGAATTCCTGCCGCTCTCCTCGTTCGAGGCGTCTTATAAGACTGCCCTGCAGATCTGCCTGCTGGCCGCCCGTTAAGCGGGCTTGCGTGCCAGCATCGTGGCAAAGCGCAGCTTGATGCGGTTGCCGTTTTCATCAGTGCGGTGCAGTTCGCCAACGTCCTCGTTGTATTTGAGCAACTCCCAGCCTTCGTAGTAGTTGCTCAGCTCACCGCTCCTGAAGGCAAACGGGAAGCCGACCGTGCAGGGGTAGTCTGCCGTATCCATGGCGGCAACGATCAGATTGTAACCGCCCGGCGTCGTGCAGCGCTGCATATTGGCGATAAGGCCCGGGATGGTTTTTGCCTCCAGGAACATCATCACCACGGTAGAGAGAATAAAATCGTACTGGCCGTCAAAGCTCAGGTTGTTCAGATCCTTAATCGCGGTATGCAGATTAGCAATCCCTTCTTCCGCCTTGATGCGCTCGATATTGTCGATGCTCATCGGGTTCTTGTCCCATGCGGTCACGTCGTACCCGTTGGCCGCAAGGTACAGGCTGTTACGGCCGTTGCCGCAGCCCAGATCGAGCGTTTTACCGGGCTTCACAATCTCCGCGCTGTACAGCACCTCTGAATGGGTACGGGTTAAGCCATATTTCTCTGTGAAGTAATTCTCATCGACGGTCATTGTTTTTCCTGCGTTCGCATAAAGTGAAAGTGCATTTTACATGCCATTTTAAGGCGTTTGCCGTCTGGTTGCCAGCCGCTCGAAAAGCGAAAACTTTGCTACGTTTAGTGAAGACGCTTATCAGAGACATGAAGATGAACAAATATCGCCTTAGCGACGAGACCCGCCTCTGGCAATGGAAAAACGGCGAAACCACCCACGCCACCACGCTGCGGCAGATTATCGCCACGGCGGACTTTAACGACGTGACAGTCGGCACGAGAGGCGGCTGGATTGACGATGAGCGCGCCCTCGCGCAGGACGGCGACTGCTGGATCTACGATGAAAACAGCGTGGTGTTCGCGGGTGCAGTCGTCTCCGGCAACGCGCGTCTTACCCTTCCGTGCATCATTAGCCATAACGCGCATATCGGCGACAGCTGCTGGCTGGACGGCGCAGAGGTCAGCCACGGGGCGCGAATAAGTGACAACGTCACCATTCAGCAATCCTGCGTACGGGGCGAGTGTCATATCTCCGGCGACGCGCGCGTGCTGCATCACAGTGTTGTCATTGCCGCCAAAGGGCTGACGCCGGACCATGAACAGATCCTGCAAATCTACGACAAGGCGACGGTGAGCCAGTCGCGGATTGTGCACCAGGCGCAAATCTACGGCGAGGCGATGGTCAATTTTGCCTTTGTTGAACACCGGGCCGAGGTCTTTGACAACGCGATCCTGGAGGGTAACGAACTCAACAACGTCTGGGTGTGCGACTGCGCAAAAGTCTATGGTAACGCCCGCGTGATAGCCGGGTTTGACGACGATGCCATCCCCACGGTGCGCTATAGCTCTCAGATTGCGGAGAATGCCGTGGTCGAAGGCAACTGCGTCATTAAGCATCACGTCCTGATTGGCGGGCAGGCCTGGCTGCGCGGCGGGCCAATCATGCTGGATGATAAAGTGGTGATCCAGGGGCGCGCGCGCATCAGCGGAGATGTGCTTATCGAACACCGGGTTGAAATCACCGACGATGCGGTCATTGAAGCGTTTGCCGGCGAGAGCATTCACCTGCGCGGCGAAAAAGTGATTAATGGCGACCAGCGCATCACCCGCACGCCGCTGCTGGGCGCGTTATAGGGTATAGATCCGGCCGTAGATATTGACATCGTCAAAGCGGCCATTCAGGTATTCCGCTTCCCGCAGGCACCCTTCCAGCGTAAAACCGTTGCGCACGGCAACGCTGTTGCTGTGCTGATTCGCCACCCGACACTTGATCACAAAACGACGGATCTCACCGCGTTCAGCGTAGTAGCGCATAAACGCCTGCAGTGACTGAGAGAGAATGCCCTGACCCTGGTGGGCTTCATCCAGCCAGTAGCCGATGTAGCCGGCTTTGTTGGTCGGTTCAATGGTGTTGAACGACAGGACGCCAACCAGCGCATCATCCTTGAAGATCAGAAACATTTTGGCGTAGCCGCGCTGGTGCAGCATCTGGTTACTCTGCACGTTGCGGCGGGTATCCTCTTCGCTGCCCACGTGCTGCGCCCAGTCAAAGGCGGTTTGCAGAAAGGCTCTGTTTTTGACGACGAGATTGTGCAGGTCGGCGGTGTAGCGCTCTTCGACGGAACGTAGTTCGATGTGTTGTGAAACGGGGATGATTTCAGATGTCATGGTGCCTCGTCATCGCCCGGTGGCGCTGCGCTTACCGGGCCTACAGTACTGAAACGTAGGCCGGGTAAGGCGAAGCCGCCACCCGGCACAATCCCACAAAAGTTAACGCATTACCCGGTCGTCAACATACTGACGTTTATCCGGCGCTGGCGGGAAATACTGGTACAGCCAGGTTTCGCTGATGGCATCGCCCTGGCAGCGCAGGAACAGGCGCATATCCACCGGTTCCGTCGAATCCGACGTTGGGTACCAGTCAAACAGAATGCGATAGCCGTCAAACGGCTCAACGTAGAGGATCTCTACCTGCTTCGCTTCACCGCTGGAGAGCGTAATCACCGGCTCGATGCCTTTTGGCGCAGCAGCCTTCAGGTCGCCGCCGACGAAGTCGATGGCAAAGCGACGGGCCCACACTTTCGGGTAGTTTTCGCCCGGTGCCCAGCCTTCCGGGAAGCCGCCCATGCCGGTGCGGGTGGCGTAGACGTTGGCCAGCGGGGAGCGCACCGGCGGCATCGCGCTCCAGTAGAGGCGATATTTGAAGTCCAGCTCGTCGCCCGCTTTGACGGCTTTTTCCGGCTGCCAGAAGCAGACCACGTTATCCAGCGTTTCACCGGTGGTCGGGATCTCCATCAGGCCAACCGCGCCTTTACCCCAGTCGTTACGCGGTTCCACCCACAGGCTTGGACGCTTGTTGTACCAGCCCATCACGTCCTGATAGTGCGAGAAATCGCGATCGAGCTGCAGCAGACCGAACCCTTTCGGGTTTTTGTCCATATAGGCATTGAACTGCAGCTTCTGCGGGTTGTTCAGCGGACGACAGATCCACTCCCCGTTGCCGCGCCACATCGCCAGGCGGTCGGAGTCATGGATTTGAGGGTGAATAGTGTCACACATGCGGCGTTCGTTATTGCCGCAGCTGAACATGCTGGTCATCGGCGCAATGCCGAGCTGCTTGATGTCCTTACGCGCGTAGAGGTGGTTTTCCACATCCATGATCACCTGGCTCTTCTCGCAGTGGATCACGAATTTATAGGCACCCGTGATGCTCGGGCTGTCGAGCAGCGTATAGACGGTAAAGGTTGTGTCGCCGGGCTTGACGGTCTCAAACCAGAAGGAGGTAAAGTCCGGGAACTCTTCCGGCGTGTCGGTGAAGGTATCTACCGCCAGGCCGCGGGCGGAAAGGCCGTACTGGTAAGTGTCATCCACCGCGCGGAAATAGCTCGCGCCCAGGAAAGAGACGATATCGCGACGCGCCAGCTCCGGCGCCTTAAACGCGCGGAAGCCCGCAAAGCCGAGATCGCTTTGCCCTTCCAGCTGTTTGGTATCCACTCCCGTTTCACCGTAGCTGAACAGCTCCGGACGGAAGTGGATCTCGCGCGCCATAGAGGTGGACTGGTCCAGCGAGAACATCCGCACGCGACGGCGGAACCCCATTCCCATATGGAAGAACTGCACGTCCAACTGACGCCCTTCAATGTTGTTCCACAGTGACTGCTTTTCATCGTAGCGGATGGCGTTGTACGCCTGCGGCGTCATCGTGGCCAGCG
This sequence comes from Enterobacter quasiroggenkampii, assembly GCF_043972695.1. Taxonomy (NCBI): domain Bacteria; kingdom Pseudomonadati; phylum Pseudomonadota; class Gammaproteobacteria; order Enterobacterales; family Enterobacteriaceae; genus Enterobacter; species Enterobacter quasiroggenkampii. Next base: position 2,911,407 of record NZ_CP143745.1, on the reverse strand, counting down.
TCTCCGGCAGCGGGCGCGGCGCGCCACCCCATGGGGTTTTCGCCAGGTCATGCGCCATGGATTGCAGGACGGAGAAGTCAAAACGACGGCTCTGGCCGTCGGCAATGTCAGAGTCAGCAGCGTATGCCGCTTTGGAAAACAGGGAAGCAAGGCCGGATGTGCCGCTCAGGGCTGCCACTGCCAGCGAGCCTTTTAGAAAACGTCTGCGATTCATGCCTGGAAAAACGTCCTTATGGTCGTGTGAATGTGTTTCGCGCTCGGCGAAATGACGGCAAGAAAGAACGCACAGCCTAAACAAAAATGGTTAAGAATCCAATTGTTGGCCGGTGATTATCTGAACAAAGTGAGAAATATTTTCTGTCGACCAGAACGGCCCGAAAGTGGTGTAAAGAAAGCCTGGAAAATGTGTATAAAAATGCCCCGTCAGGACATCAGCTGACGGGGCGAATGAGGCGGTTATTTTACGCTGACATCGATACCCGGGAAGTACTTATCAGCGAGTTTGGCGATCGTGCCGTCGGCACGTACTTTATCAATTGCGGCATCAAGCTGCTTTTTGGTGGCCTCGTCACCTTTACGCAAACCAAAGCCGATCCCACTGCCGAGGATAGTGTCGTCAGACACCGGCTTGCCGATGAAGCCAAACCCTTTCCCCTGCGGCTTGCTGAGGAAACCTGCCTGCCCGGCCGCGGACATGACCAGCGAGGCGTCGATACGGCCATTCAGCAGATCGCCCCAGGCCATATTCTGATCTTTATACGACACCACGGTGACACCCTGCTTTTCCCAGTGCTCTTTGGCATAGGTTTCCTGAATGGATCCCTGCAGCACGCCGATGGTTTTCCCCTTCAGCCCTTCTGGGGTTGCCTCGACCGCCGTGCCGGCCTTGCCCACCAGCTGCGACGGAATACGGTAAATCGGCTGGGTAAAATCGATGCTCTTGCGGCGCTGCTCGGTGATATTCATCGCCGAGTTGATGGCGTCGAATTTCTTCGCCACCAGGCCCGGGATCAGCGCATCAAACGAGGTTTCCACCCAGCTGCACTTCAGCGCTGCCGCTTTGCAGATGGCATTCCCCAGCTCAACGTCAAACCCTTCCAGTTCACCTGCCGCATTGCGGCTTTCAAACGGCGGATACTCGGCTTCCAGACCGTAACGCAGCTCGGACGCCGCGAAGGAGGAAAAGGTACACAGCAATCCCATGCCGACAACTAGCGCGCGTATTTTCATCTCAAACTCCTCAGAGCCTATCTCAGCGTGGTTTAACCCGACACAGGGCTTGGGCACCTGCCCGTAACGTCGCCTCATCTTTCGCAAAAGAGAGACGAATCAATTTATTATCCGTACCGTCCGCATAAAACGCCGACAGCGGAATGGTAGCTACACCGTACTCAACGATCAGCCGTTTCACCAGCTCGCTGTCGCGCTCGTTGCTGAATTGGCTGTAGTCCGCCAGCATGAAGAACGATCCGGCGCTGGGCAGCAGCGTGAACGGCGAATCGGCCAGCAGACTCTGCAGCAGATCGCGCTTGCGCTGGTAAAACGCCGACAGCGACAGCCAGGTTTGCGGGTCGACCATATGTTCAGCAAACGCGTGCTGCATTGGCGTATCGGCAGAAAACATTAAAAATTGATGGACTTTACAAATCTCGTCCATCAGCACCGCCGGTGCAACACAGTAACCCACGCGCCAGCCGGTGACGTGATAGGTTTTTCCGAAAGAAGAAATAATCACGCTACGCTCCGCCAGCTGCGGGTGCGTGGCCATCCCGTGGTGCGGCTCACCGTCAAACACCACGTGTTCATACACTTCGTCAGACAAAATAATGATGTCGGTATTGCGCGTCAGCGCCGCCAGTTGCTGCAGGTCGTTGGCTGAAAAAACCTGGCCGCTCGGGTTGTGCGGCGTATTGATGATGATCATGCGCGTGCGCGGGGTGATGGCAGCCCGGACTTCGTCCCAGTTGACGGCAAAATCCGGCACGGTGAGCTTGATGGCAATCGGCGTTGCCCCCTGCAGACGGACAATCGGCGCGTAGCTGTCAAATGACGGCTCAAAGTAGATCACCTCATCACCCGGGTGCACCAGCCCGCTGATTGCCGAATAGAGCCCTTCGCTGGCGCTGGCGGTCACCAGCACCTCGCTGGCCGGGTCATAGCGCGTGCCGTATAGGGTGGCAATTTTATCGGCAATGCGCTCTTTGAGCGGCTGCAGACCGGTCATCGACGCATACTGGTTATGCCCCGCCTCCATTGCGCGGGTAACGCCCGCAACAAGCTTTGGGTCGCAGGAAAAATTCGGTGCGCCCTGAGAAAGGTTAATCGCGTTATGCTGCGCCGAGAGCTGGCCGATAACGGTAAAAATGGTGGTGCCCACATCGGGCAGTTTAGAGCGCGTTTGAACTGGCGTTCGTAAAGTCATCCTCTTTCCCTTCTCATGGACATTGCATAACTATTCAAACAACATCTCTGTTGTCGGGACAATCGAATTGTTGTCATAATAGCCATGAGAAAAATGCATAGCTGAGGTGTTTCCATGTCGCGCCGTTCGCTCCCGCTTAATGCCATCGACGCATTTTTAGTCACCGCGCGTCACCTGAATCTGACCCATGCTGCCGCAGAACTTTGCCTGACGCAGGGGGCCGTGAGCCGCAAGATAGCCTCCCTCGAAGCGTGGTTTGGCTTTCCGCTTTTTGAACGCCACGCACGCGGCCTGCGTCTCTCCTCGCAGGGCAGCGCCCTGCTCCCGGAACTGCAGTCTGCTTTCGAACACTTGCTGACCGTGGCCGACCAGGCCCGCAGCCAGCAGACCGTGATCCGGCTCAAGGCGCCCACCTGTGCCATGCGCTGGCTGGTGCCGCGCCTGCTGGAGGTGGAGCGTGAGCAGCCGGGTCTGCAGATCGCCCTGACCACCACCACCGATCACAACGTCAACTTCAAAACCGAATCTTACGACGCGGCCATCGTGTTCGGTACGCACATGAGCGCAGGCGACCTGCTGTTCGAAGAGGCGCTCACCCCGGTGATAAGCCCGGTACGGGCGGGTGCAGCGCTGGGATCGCTGACGTTCCTGCACCCAACAAGGGATAAGACAGACTGGTCGCTGTGGCTGACGAAACAGGAAGGTCCGGGCTTTGCCATGCACAAAAATCAACACTTCGACACGATGGATCTCGCCATCACGGCCGCCATTCAGGGGCTGGGCGTGGCCATTGCCGACGAAACGCTGGTGGCCGAAGATGTCCGCGCGGGAAGACTGATGCGGCCTTATGAAACCAGCATAAAAACCGGCGCGAGCTACCGGCTGGTACTGCGCGAAACGCCAGGGGAGGAAAATGGACTGGCGGCGTTTCGCGCCTGTTTGCTTAATCGAGGCTGACGTGGTGCTTCATCACCCGTTTGAAGAGGCTCATGCGGGCGCGCATAAAGCGGTTTTCAAGCCGGAAACCTGCATGTTTATTCACGCCAATGCGTAACAAAACATCCCGCCCTTTTCGGCATGCGGGCCAGTGCGTCGGCCCTGGCAGGATCTCGCGAGGCCCTGCGTCTCGCGCAAAGCTCACCCAGTAATCGGCGACCTGTGCAGCAAACTGTAAATCCCGTTCGTTGACATACTGGCGTGAAGGCTCCACCTGGCCGAGGGTATCGAAGACGTAGGGCACCTCATTGCCGTGCCAGGCACCGTTGATATAGGTGGCATGTTCTGCTTCCGCGACATAGTCAAACCAGTAACGCCAGCACAGTCCGCCGACGCGCTGCTGCGCCTGCATCACGACGTAGCCCATCGTGGTGAACGCCATGTCGCGGCACACCTGCCTGCCCAACTCCTCATCGCCTTTGACGCCCGGATAGAGCAGCTTAATCAGCCCCAGCCCGAAGCGTCGCTCCCGGCGGAGCTTCTGAATTTGCCCGGCGAGATCGATGCCAAACACCGCCATCACGCTGGCCTCATCGCTGTTCGACCCAATCATCACCGGTACGGGATGCTGGCGGGCAGCGAAAAAGACGTCCAGCATCGCTTCGGGCAGAACGCAGTCCCCGACGATGGGCGCCGGGGCGACGTTCAGCGGCGCGGTTAACGGCCAGAACGCGTCCGGCGGAATGGCGCGCAGCTGCTCAGCAGTCGCCTTCTCCAGGCCAAAATGGGCGGCCAGCGCCTCCCCTTTTTGCAGCGCCTGTTCACGCGGCGTGTCCGGCAAGGTATACCCGCTTTGCACAATCGCCTTGTGGAACAAGTCAGCCGCCAGGGGCGATGCCAGCAGAGAGAGCACGCTGCGCGCACCGGCGGATTCGCCAAACAGGGTCACGTTAGCGGGGTCGCCACCAAATGCGGTGATATTGTCCCTAACCCATTCGAGGGCCGCGATCTGATCCAGCAGGGCAAAATTATGCACCACGCGATCTTCCTCGCCTTCCAGCGCGGGATGGGCGAAAAAGCCGAGATGGCCGAGACGATAGTTAATCGTGACCACAACCACCCCGCGTGTGGCCAGCGATTTGCCGTTATAAGGCGGCAGGCCGCCTGCGCCAATCGTAAACCCGCCCCCGTGCAGCCAGACCATAACCGGAAGCGCCCCGGCGCGCTCTTTGGGGGACCAGACGTTCAGATAAAGACAGTCTTCCGAGAACTGACCGGGATCGCCCCCGCCCAGCTCCTGACAATATTCGCTGCTTTGCCAGCTTGAGGCCGAAAAGGTAGTAGCCTGGCGAACGCCATCCCACGGCTCAGGGGGCCGCGGGGAGCGCCAGCGCCACTCGCCCACGGGCGGTGCGGCGTAGGGAATGCCGCACCAGACGTGGACATTTTCATCGGTTAAACCAGACAGTGCGCCCTGGCGCGTTTCAACCACAGGGGCGGAAGGATTTTGCATAACGACCTTATTTTTTCCATCACACCCCAGCAGAGTAACGATTTCAGAGCAAACCGCAACGCTGTTTGCTGCGGGTTTCAGCCTCCTGGTAGAGCGTGAACTCGTCATACACCGGGCAGCCCAGCGCGTCTTCAAACGCATCGCGGCTGGCGTTGCCGTGGCTACGGGCCTGGGTTTCATTCCCGAGATTGGACTGGAATATCCCGGCGGCGCTAACCGGGAGGAAATCTTCGTAGGTGATCGGCTGAGCGACCACCCATCCGCGCTCTATTAGCGGCTGCGGATCATCGCCCGGCCGGAACGCATGGCGATGCGCTTCACCCGCAGGCGTCAGACGGTAGCGGAAATACGCCAGATCCTGACGGCGCATTAGCAGTTCACTGTCCGGGAAGGCGCTAAAGATCTCCCGCAGATGCAGCTGATGCGTCAGGTTATCTTTGCCGGTACCGGCCTGGGAAAGCAGGCTATCGTAGAGTTCACGCCCTTTCGGGGTCAGCGCCACGCCGCGCTGCTCAATCTCACCGAAGCGCGCAGTGTGGGTGCCCTTATGTTCCCCGGCAAACAGCACCGGCTCTTCCAGGGCTTTAAAGCTGGTTTGACGCAGCAGGACGGGCACCTCGCGACGCGGCGGCCCTTCAATCAAAATTTTCGGCTCGATACCGTACTTCGGCATCAGCTCCTGCACCCGGTCAATATCCAGCGTGCGCGGCGTGAGGTGGTTAATATGGCAGCCCGGGAAGCAGACCACATCGGCAATCAGGCGATGCTCGTTATGCAGCGCCTGATAGGTTTCCTGATCGACCGTCGCATGACGGTGCCAGCGGAAGGTTTCCAGCGCTTCCTGCACAAACTCGTGCGCCTGTTCGTCAGTAAACTGTCCCTCAGATTCATACAGATCAAGCAGCGCCAGGCAGCGCGGGGTAAAGATGTTCCGGTGAGAGAGGATTTCCGCCGCCCGTTCGCGCAGCGCGACGTTGTCAATCAGCTCAAGGCGCAGCAGCGACGTAAAGATACGGAACGGATTACGGCACAGCGCCGCATCATCGATCGGGCGAAACGCCGTTGAGTGGACCGGCACCCCCGCCTGGGAGAGATCGTAATAGCTGACCGGGTACATCCCCATAATGGCAAACATACGACGCAGGGTTGAAAGTTCATGTGCTGTGCCAACGCGGATCGCCCCGTGACGCTCCACGTTCAGGCGCGCAAGCTCATCGGCATTTGCCAGTTGTTCATGTAATAGTGGGTTATTTTCCAGCACCGCCAGGTTTACGTCCGCAACCAGTTCGAGCAAGGTGCCGTACTGCGGAACTTCCTGCTGGTACATCGCCGACATAGCCTGCGAAAAGTGTTCCCGAATGTCATCAGCCGTGATGGTGTTCGCCATGATGTCATGCCTCCAGTGAATATTACCTGGAGTGTAGAGAAACCCGTTCCTTCCGGGGGGAAGAATTTCTGATTTGTGATCTTAAGACGACAGTGGTCAAACCGTGTGCTACTGGTCCCTGAACAGGTCCGAACGAAACCGCCCTTTCGACCTGAACGTTTTTATCCAGGATTTTCCTTATAATTATTTAGGGTTCCGCTTGCTAGCTATAAAGGAGTATTTTTTGCTTTTTTCCTGACTGCAAATTAACCAATTTGAGTGCGCCATTATTTTTTCCTCACCTTTCAAATTTTTAGTTCGAAGTTAGGATTAATCCGAATGGTTGTTTACAAGTCCCTCCTTCCTATCCATATTTCCATTTTAAGCGAAGCGTAAATTTACAAATATTTAAAAATAACGCAGCCGCAAATAGCAAAACGCATTTGACGGATGACGCACAGCGACTAGAGTTATTACTCGAACGACGAGTGATACGGAATATTTTCGTATCGTACTGACATAACCAATATATGACTATGAGGTTTAATATGGCAGAGCATCGTGGTGGTTCCGGTAATTTCGCAGAAGACCGTGAAAAAGCATCAGAAGCTGGACGTAAAGGTGGCCAGCACAGCGGTGGTAATTTTAAAAACGATCCGCAACGCGCATCTGAAGCGGGTAAGAAAGGGGGACAGAACAGTCACGGCGGAGGCCGTAAGTCTGATAACTCCTGATCTTATTTAGTACTCTTTTAATAAAACCAGAGAGCATGCTGCGGGCTGAAAAGCTCGCAGTACCCTTTCTTTATTTTACCGGAGCGTAATTATTATGAATATGAAAAGTGTTGAGGATGTATTTATTCATCTTCTGTCGGATACCTACAGCGCGGAAAAGCAGCTTACCCGAGCGTTAAGTAAACTTGCCCGTGCCGCCTCCAGCGAGAAGCTGAGTGCCGCCTTTACCGCACACCTTGAAGAAACGCAGGGTCAGATTGAGCGTATCGACCAGATCGTCGAGCAGGAAGACGGTATTAAGATCAAACGCATGAAGTGCGTGGCGATGGAAGGCTTAATTGAAGAAGCCAACGAAGTTATCGAAAGCACGGAAAAAAATGAAGTGCGTGATGCCGCGTTAATTGCTGCTGCACAAAAAGTTGAGCATTATGAAATAGCCAGCTACGGTACCCTTGCCACATTAGCAGAACAACTGGGCTATAAAAAAGCCGTTAAACTTCTTGCCGAAACGCTGGAAGAAGAAAAAGAGACCGACCTTAAACTCACCGACCTGGCCGTTGGAAATATTAACCAAAAAGCGCAGAAATGACGCAATAACACAGGTTAAATAAAATGAGCATCAGTCCCAGGACAATTAAACGGTGCCATTTAACGGCAGCTATAATATGGTTCATACTCGCTATCCCTTCCGTAATATGGTGGAAGAACAGCGTGCTATGGGTCATTATCATCAGTATCTATGCCAATATTGTCGGCCATTTATCTGGCTACAGTGCCGCACGTGCCGATCAGGCTGCTGAAAGTGAGACCAAATAAGCGAACCCCTAATGAGGATACAATGATGAATCACGTAGAACACTACCATGACTGGCTACGCGATGCCCATGCGATGGAAAAGCAAGCCGAATCTATGCTGGAATCCATGGCCAGCCGTATCGATAATTATCCTGATGTTCGCGCCAGAATTGAACAGCATATTAATGAGACAAAACGGCAAATCACATTGCTGGAGGAAATCCTCGACCGTAATGATATTTCTCGTTCGGTCTTAAAAGACTCGATGAGCAAAATGGCGGCGCTGGGGCAATCCATCGGCGGCATGTTCCCTTCAGACGAAATCGTGAAGGGCTCGATCAGCGGATATGTTTTCGAACAGTTTGAAATCGCCTGCTATACCTCCCTGCTGGCAGCGGCCAAAAAAGCCGGGGACACCGCTTCGATACCCGCTATTGAGACGATCCTCGCAGAAGAGCGCGAAATGGCCGACTGGCTGATTCGCCATATCCCGCAAACGACGGAACAGTTCCTGCTGCGCTCAGACGCATCGGGTGTCGAAGCGAAAAAATAATCCACAGGAGAGTGCCTATGTTTCGACACGTCAAACAGCTGCAATACACGGTTCGCGTCGCCGAACCGAATCCCGGCCTGGCCAACCTTTTACTGGAACAATTTGGCGGACCGCAGGGTGAACTGGCCGCCGCCTGCCGCTACTTTACGCAAGGGTTGAGCGATGACGATCCGGGCCGCAAGGATATGCTGATGGATATCGCGACCGAGGAATTAAGCCACCTCGAAATCATCGGTACCCTGGTCGGTATGCTGAATAAAGGGGCCAAGGGCGCGCTGGCGGAAGGGGTGGAAAATGAGGCCGAGCTGTATCGCTCCATGACCGAAAACGGCAATGACAGCCACATCACCTCCCTGCTCTACGGCGGCGGTACCCCGCTCACCAACTCGGCGGGCGTGCCCTGGACGGCGGCCTACGTCGACACCATCGGCGAGCCGACGGCGGACTTGCGCTCAAACGTGGCGGCAGAGGCCAGAGCGAAAATCATCTATGAACGGCTGATCAACGTGACTGACGATCCCGGCGTTAAGGACGCGCTGGCGTTTCTGATGACGCGTGAGGCGGCGCATCAGCTCTCCTTTGAGAAGGCGCTGCAGTCCATCCGTAATAATTTCCCGCCGGGAAAACTGCCGCCAATCGAGGAATTCACCAACAAGTACTACAATATGTCTGAAGGTGGAGAGGTTCGCGGAAGCTGGAACAGCGATAAACATTTCGATTACGTTGAGTCCCCCCAGCCTGCGGTGGATGGCGGCGATGGCAGTGCCAGCGTCACGCTCACAACCGAGCAGGCAACCCTGGTCAAGGCGATGTCTGCCCGCACGAAATCCGATCCACATTCCGACCCACTGACCGGTGCCGAGCTGGGTGCCGGTAAGACTAAACCGTAATCGGTTTGCCGGGCAGGCCTGAACTGCCCGGCAATTCGCGTGCCCCATCGTCTCAGAGGTACGGACCATGTTCGAACTCGATGCGTTTCATCTGGCCAGAATTCAGTTCGCTTTTACCGTCTCGTTCCACATCCTGTTTCCTGCAATCACCATCGGTCTCGCCAGCTACCTGGTGGTGCTGGAGGGCATGTGGCTGCGCACCAAAAACGACGTCTGGCGATCGTTGTACCACTTCTGGCTAAAGATATTTGCCGTTAACTTCGGCATGGGCGTCGTTTCCGGGCTGGTGATGGCGTACCAGTTTGGCACCAACTGGAGCGGGTTCTCCCAGTTCGCTGGCAGCATTACCGGCCCGCTTCTGACCTATGAGGTGTTGACCGCCTTCTTCCTGGAGGCCGGATTCCTCGGCGTCATGATGTTCGGCTGGAACAAGGTCGGCCCGGGGCTGCACTTCTTTTCGACCTGCATGGTGGCGCTCGGCACGCTGATGTCGACCTTCTGGATCCTTGCCTCCAACAGCTGGATGCACACGCCGCAGGGTTTCACTATCGAGAACGGCCAGGTGATCCCGCAGGACTGGCTGGCCATCGTCTTTAACCCCTCCTTCCCTTACCGTCTTATTCATATGGCTATCGCCGCGTTTCTGAGCAGCGCGCTGTTTGTCGGGGCATCGGGGGCATGGCATCTGCTGCGCGGTAACGATACGCCCGCCGTTCGCACCATGTTTTCGATGGCGATGTGGATGGCGCTGCTGGTCGCGCCCATTCAGGCGGTAGTGGGCGATATGCACGGCCTTAACACGCTTGAACATCAGCCGGCAAAAATTGCCGCCATTGAGGGCCACTGGGAAAATCCCCCCGGCGAGGCCACTCCGCTGCTGCTGTTTGGTCTGCCGGATATGGAGGAAGAGCGCACCAAATACGGCCTGGAGATCCCCGCGCTCGGCAGCCTGATCCTGACGCACAGTCTGGACAAGCAGGTCCCGGCGCTGAAAGACTTCCCGAAAGAGGATCGACCCAACTCGACCATCGTTTTCTGGTCGTTCCGCGTGATGGTCGGGATGGGACTGCTGATGATTACCCTTGGTCTGGTCAGCCTCTGGCTACGCTATCGCCATCGACTTTACCACTCGCGTCCGTTCCAGTGGTTTGCCCTCTGCATGGGGCCTGCCGGGCTGCTGGCGCTGCTTGCCGGCTGGGTGACAACCGAAGTGGGCCGTCAGCCGTGGGTCGTCTATGGCTACCTGCGCACCATCGACGCGGTATCGCTGCATAGTACCCTACAGATGAGCATCAGCCTGCTGGCGTTCTTCGTCGTCTACTCATCCGTGTTTGGGGTGGGCTATGTTTATCTCATCCGGCTGATTAAGAAAGGACCTCAGCCCGTCGATACGCTGACGTCAAACACCTCGGGCACGCCTGCCCGTCCGCTGTCTGCCGCTGAGTCTGTTCCGGAAGAGGAGAGAATCTGATGGGCGTCGATATCTCAGTGATTTGGTTTGCCATCATCGTGTTTGCCACGCTGATGTACATCATTATGGATGGCTTCGATCTGGGCATTGGCCTGCTGTTTAACTTCGTGGGCGATGCGAAAGAGCGCGATGTGATGGTCAACAGCGTAGCGCCCGTCTGGGACGGCAATGAGACCTGGCTGGTGCTCGGCGGTGCGGGGCTGTTCGGCGCGTTTCCGCTGGCCTACGCGGTCATTATAGATGCGCTGACGATCCCCCTCACCGCAATGCTGATTGGCCTTATTTTTCGCGGCGTCGCCTTTGAGTTCCGCTTCAAAGCCACACCCTCACACCGCCGGTTCTGGGACTACTCCTTTGCCGGCGGCTCCCTGCTCGCCACCTTTAGCCAGGGCGTGGTGGTGGGGGCGGTGATCAACGGCTTTGACGTGGAGGGCCGACGCTTTGTCGGCTCGGCGCTGGACTGGCTCACCCCCTTTAACCTTTTCTGCGGCATCGGTCTGGTCGTCGCCTACACGCTGCTGGGCACCACCTGGCTCATTATGAAAAGCGAAGGCGCGCTGCAACAACGCATGCGCGAGCTGACCCGCCACGTGCTGCTGGCGCTAATGGTGGTTATCGCGGTAGTCAGCGTCTGGACGCCGCTCGGTTGGCAGTACGTCGCCGACCGCTGGTTTACCCTGCCCAACTTCTTCTGGTTCCTGCCGGTTCCTCTGCTGGTCGGTATCTTCAGCGTGCTGATCTGGCGCCTGACCCGCAATCCGGACAGCCACTCTCGCCCTTTCCTGCTGACGTTGGGGCTGATTTTCCTCGGGTTTAGCGGGCTGGGCATCAGCCTCTGGCCAAATATTATTCCGCCACGCATCACCCTGTGGGAGGCCGCAGCCCCGCCTGCCAGCCAGCTGTTTATGCTGGTTGGGACGTTACTGATTATTCCAGTGATCTTGGTGTACACCGCCTGGAGCTACTACGTTTTCCGGGGCAAGGTCTCGGATACTGAAGGCTATCACTGAGGAACGCTATGACGGACTGGCATACACGGGCCATTATTTACCAGATTGATACCGCGCTCTTTTATGATTTGAACGGCGATGGCTGCGGGGACATCGCCGGGATAGCGGCCAAGCTGCGCTACATTCGCCGGATGGGGGCGACGGTTATCTGGATCACCCCGTTTTACCTCACGCCCTTTCTCGATGAAGGCTATGACGTCAGCGACCATCTCCAGGTGGACCCCCGCTTCGGAAAACTGGCCGATATCATCGCCCTTATCGAACAGGCCCGCGAGCTGGGCATGCAGGTCATTATTGAGCTGCTGATCCAGCACACCTCCGACGCGCACCCCTGGTTCCAGCAGGCCCGCCGTAACCCGGCGTCACCCTACCGGGATTACTACCTCTGGTCAGATACTGACGAGGACGATACGCCCCCGATGTTTCCCGGCGTGGAGGAGAGCATCTGGAGCTGGGACGACGAGGCGGGACAATACTACCGGCACATGTTCTATCGCCACGAACCGGACCTGAACCTGACCTCACCCGCGGTGCTAAAAGAGATTGAGAACATCATCCTCTTCTGGCTCAAGCTGGGCGTATCGGGGTTCCGCCTGGATGCCGCCTCGCACCTGACCACGCAGGCGGGAAATGGTGATGAAAAAAAGGGTCTGTGGATCCTCGAGCATATGCGCCGTCTTATTGAGGAGCATAATCCGGAGGCGATCCTGCTGGGTGAAGTGGACGTCGAGGTGGAGGCCTATCAGGACTACTTTGGCAATAATGACCGCCTGAATCTGGTGCTCAATTTCTGGCTCAACAAGTATTTTTACGTCAGCCTGGCCCGAAAAAGCGCCCGCCCGCTGCGCAACGCGGTGAAGAAGATGATCGTCCCGCCCGATTCATGCTGTTTTGCCAACTGGCTGCGCAATCACGACGAACTGGATCTGGAGGGCATCAGCCAGAAAGACAAACAGTTTGTCCTCGATACCTTCGCCCCTGACGACGAGATGAACGTCTACCAGCGCGGGATCCGCCGTCGCCTGGCCCCGATGCTCAACGGCGATCTGAAGCGGCTGGCGTTCTGCCACGCGGTACTTTTTTCCCTGCCTGGCGTTCCGGTGATGCGCTATGGCGATGAGATCGGCATGGGGGATGACCTCGAACTGGAGGAGCGCTACGCCGTCCGCACGCCGATGCAGTGGGCGGGATCGCAAGGCGGCGGTTTTTCGGCAGCCGACCCGGAAAAATTTATCGCGCCGATTATCGACCGCGGCCCTTATCGCTATCAGAAAATCAACGTCGCCGATTCGCTGCTCCACCGCAACTCGCTTCTGCACCGGATCATTGATATCACCAATACCCGCTCGGAGTTCCCCGAAATCGCCGTTGCGCCCTTTCGGCTCCTCACGATCGATAGTGACGCGGTGCTGGGGATCTATTACGAGACCGAAGAACGCAGCATCCTGACCTTTGTTAACTTCAGCGACCAGCCGGTACGGTTCACCGTCAAGGGGATCCGCAACGCCACCTGGACCGCCTGTCTTGCGGACAAACGCTACGATGACGCGCTGGTTTGCGGTAAAACCGTCGAGCTCAGCCTTGGCGGCTACGGCTATCGCTGGTTCTGGACGCACCGCAGCGCGCTGCGCTGATTACGGTTTCCGGCGGGTGAGCAAACGCGTTAATACAATCCCCGCCAACGCCAGCCCCCCTAACGCCACTTTGCCCGGCATACCGGAGGTCACGGACGTCGCGCGGGTTTTCGCTTCGTCAGTGAAACGGCCATGGATTCTGTGCAGGTCGTTAACCGGCTGGTCGAGATAATCCCGGCGGTCCGGCGCGTTCAGATCGTCCGTCATCTGACCTTCCCAGGCTTTCTTCACCATCAGCCGGTCCAGAAACCCCGGGAAGAGGAACTGCCCGACAATCGACTGGATGGTGCTGCTGCCTACCCACAGCTCACGCACCGGCTTTTGCGCCACCCTGAAGATGGCGCTGGCGGCGACTTCAGGCTCGAACACCGGCGGTACCGGGCGCATCGCCCACGCGAACTTGTTCCTTGCCCATTCAAACTGCGGCGTGTTAAGCCCCGGCATCTGCACCATCGAAAGCTGAACCCGGCTGTTCTCATGCATCAACTCGGTACGTACCGCGTCGGTAAACCCGCGGATCGCCGCTTTGGCCCCGCAGTAGGCGGACTGCAGGGGAATGGAACGGTAGGCCAGCGCGGACCCTACCTGGATAATCACCCCCCTGTCGCGCGGAACCATAAGCTCGAGCGCCGCGCGGGTACCGTTCACGTAGCCGAGGTACGTCACCTCAGTCACGCGACAAAACTCGTCCGGCGTAAGGGTGCGAAACGGCGCCAGCACAGCCCCCATGGCATTGTTAACCCAGACATCAATCGCACCGAGGCGATACTCAATGTCGTTAGCCGCGTCCACCACCGCCTGACTGTCGGCGACGTCAGCCTGCACGGCGTGTGCATTTACGCCGAAGCGGCGCAACTCTTCCTGGGTGGAGTGCAGGCTTGCCTCATCGCGGGCGATGAGGCCGACATCGTAACCTGCTTTTGCAAAGCGCAGCGCCGTGGCTTTTCCCACGCCCGCCGTCCCACCGGTAATCACTATGACAGCCATAGAACCTCCACGTGAAATCAACCGTTATGCCCGTCCGACAATGCTGTCACCAGCTCGGCCAGCGAAAAATGCACCGCTTTTTCCACCACGTCCTGACAGTCGCCGGAGAAAAGTACGGTGCGGGTTTGCGTCTCGCCCTGGATGTTCCACGCAAAGCAGACCGTCCCCGCCGCCGTGCCATCGTCGCCCCCTTCCGGGCCAGCATAGCCGCTGATGGCGATACTGATATCCGCCTGGGCGATGTCGCGGATGCTGGCGGCCATCTCGGTCACCGTCTGCTCACTGACGGCGGTATAGCGCGCGAGCGTCTCAGGACGAACGCCGAGGATCCGCGCTTTGGCTTCGTCGCTGAATACGACCAGGCCAACATCATAAAAATCGGCCGTGTTCTCTTCGGCGCAAAGTGCTACCGATAGCTTTCCGCCGGTGCAGGATTCCGCCGTGGTTAAGCGAAGCCCGAGATCGGTTAATTTGCTCGCCAGTTTTTTCGTCAGTTCACCCACGGTATAATTATTGTCGTGAAAAAGATTGCTCATCTTTTCGCCTCTTATTTCTCGAAAGGAATGATTGAAATATGTCCATTGCGCTCAAGTATGGCATATTTAATTTGGCTTATTTCGGTAATACCATTGTTTTGACGCGCTGACACCAGAATATCATCGCAAGAGACATCGACCTTTTTGAGTTTATCCGCCAGGGGTACGCCGTTTTCCACCAGAATCACGGGAGTGCCGTCCAGAATATTCTCCACCGGGGAAAAATACTTCTTCATAAGGCCAAAAATAATATCCACTACCACCAGGGTGGTAATCGTAATCATCGCACCGGTGACGGAAAAATCTTGTCCGAGTAGCGCCTGCTGCGTAGCTTCACTAATTATCAAGAGCAGAATGAGATCGAAGCTGGTCATCTGCAGCAGCGCACGCCGCCCGGCCACTTTAAATACCACCACGAGGAACAGATAAATCGCTAGCGCACGAAAGACCATATCCATATCAGCCTCCTAGGGGTAAATAAATTGCCAGAGGGTTATCTCCGGCTCGTTGTTTACACGAACGGTCGTGTTCCATTTACCGGCTCTCGAAGGCGTGGTGAAGAGTAACACCGCGAAGCGGTCTGACTTTTTCAGGTTGTTATAGACAAAATAGAGGGTCTTGCCACGGCTGAACATGCTGTCCGGCTGCGGCCAGACGCTGCCAGGCTCGTAAACATCGCTGCTCTCGCTGGCCATACTGAGAACATACTTTCCCTCTGTTCGCACCGGGAACCCCAGCTCCATTCGCGTCTCCGTCTCCCGGCGGCCAAACCGTTCATAGCTTATGGTCAGTGATTTAGCGGAATTGGTTTTAACCGTATCGCTGACCCATCCGCTTGAAAACAGACCGGCAATGGCTGCGATGATAATAGCCAGCAGAACAATAAAACCCACCTGACGAAACGCGTATTCAAACGTCAGCAAGCGATAACTCTCATCTATCCCGGGCAACTTTTCATTTTCACGCTTCATGGTCATCGTCACCGTTTCGCTTATTATCCGATAAGTTTGATTTTTCACGCGAATGTTTTTAGGACTTATCACATTTGCCACATAAAGAAATAGCAACAATACTTAATAAGTCAAGACACCCAAAATGAAGGATATCCGATGAAATTATCGCTTATTTCCGCTTTTATGATATTTCTGGTTCCGGCCGCCTTCGCAGATAATAACGGCGGGTTACAAAAAGGTGAAGCTCCGCCGCCACCTCATGCGCTGGATAGCGGATATCGCGGAACCGATGATGCGCGTATTATGACCATCGATCAGGCAAAACAACTGCACGACGGTGCGACCATTTCATTACGCGGTAATCTTATTGATGGTAGCGGCGATAAGTTTGTATTTCAGGATAAAACCGGAAAAATCGACGTTATTATTCCCCAGGCAGTCTTCGACGGCAGAACGGTAAAACCCGACCAGATGATCAGTATCAACGGTTCGCTTGATAAAAAATCATCTCCTGCCGTCGTCCGTGTTGATCGTTTGCAGAAATAATTCAGCGAAGCGTTAACGCTGCAGTTATCCATCAAATCTCACCCCTTGGCTTAAGGAGTCAGCTATGAGTGATACTAAACAACGTACGAACGCTTACCCGCAGCCCCCGTTCCCGGAACAGCCACAAACGCCACCGGGACTGGCATCCGAAATGCAACCCGTACCCGACCACGGGGAAACCAGCTATAAAGGGCACGGCCGCCTGGCGGGCAAAAAAGCGCTGATCACCGGCGGTGACTCGGGTATCGGTCGCGCTGTAGCCATCGCCTATGCCCGCGAAGGCGCGGACGTGGCCATTAACTATCTGCCTGAAGAGGAAAAAGACGCCGCTGAGGTTATCGACCTGATCAAAGCCGAAGGGCGGAATGCCGTCGCGCTACCGGGGGACGTCCGGGACGAAACCTTCTGCCAGAATCTGGTCGAAGAAGCCGTCTCGAAGCTGGGCGGGCTGGATATTCTGATCAACAACGCCGGTCGCCAGCAGTTCCGTGAATCGCTTGAAGAGCTGACCACCGAAGATTTTGACGCGACGTTTAAAACTAACGTGTACGCGCCTTTCTGGATCACGAAGGCGGCTCTGCGCCACCTGAAAGCCTCGTCCGTGATCATTAATACCTCCTCCGTCCAGGCGGTGAAGCCCAGCCCGGTGCTGCTGGACTACGCTCAGACGAAAGCCTGTCTGGCGGTATTTACCAAATCCTTAGCCAAGCAGCTGGGTCCGAAAGGCATTCGCGTCAACGCGGTCGCTCCCGGGCCTTACTGGACGGTGCTTCAGTCCAGCGGCGGCCAGCCGATGGAAAAAGTGAAGGAGTTTGGTGGAGATACACCGCTGGGACGTCCGGGTCAGCCCGTCGAGATTGCCCCGCTGTACGTCACGCTGGCCTCGGATGAATGTTCATTTACGTCCGGCCAGGTGTGGTGTTCTGACGGCGGTGACGGGGTAATCTAACCGCATAACCCTTTCCCCTCAGCAATGAGCAATAAATGAACAAGGATGTTCGCTCATATTCCCCTGCCGAAAAACATGTTGTAACTCAAACAGATCAAATGTTAAAAATATTTTGCTATCAGGTTATCAAAATTAAACAACTTAACTTGTCACCCGCATCGCTCTGTTTTTAACATCGCCTATGGAAAAAAATGGTCTGTTCAGTCAGCGCATACGCTTGCGCCATTTGCATACATTTGTGGCCGTCGCTCAACAGGGAACGCTGGGGCGTGCGGCTGAAACTCTTAACCTGAGCCAGCCTGCGCTCTCGAAAACCCTCAACGAGCTGGAACAGCTGACCGGCGCCCGTCTTTTTGACCGCGGTCGGCTTGGCGCGCAGCTTACCATCGTCGGCGAACAGTTCCTGACGCACGCCGTTAAGGTGCTGGATGCGCTCAATACCGCAGGCCAGTCCCTGCATCGAAAAGAAGAGCACAGCAGCGAGGTCGTCCGCGTCGGGGCCCTGCCTACCGCCGCGCTCGGCATTCTTCCGCCGGTGATTGGCCAGTTCCACAAGCAGCAACGGCATACCACTATCCAGGTTGCCACCATGAATAACACCATGCTGCTCGCGGGACTGAAATCGGGCGAGCTGGATATCGGTATCGGCCGCATGTCCGATCCTGAACTGATGGGGGGTCTCAATTACGAACTGCTGTTCCTGGAGTCCCTGAAGCTGGTGGTTCGTCCCGATCACCCTCTGCTACAGGACACGGTGACGTTAAGCCGCGTGATGGAGTGGCCGGTGGTGGTGTGTCCGAAAGGGACCGTCCCACGTCAGACCGCCGAAACCTTGCTGCAAATGCAGGGGTGTACGCTGCCATCAGGGTGCATCGAAACGCTGTCGGCCTCGCTTTCACGCCAGCTCACGCTCGACTATGACTACGTCTGGTTCGTTCCCTCCGGGGCGGTAAAAGATGATTTGCGCCAGGGCACGCTGACCGCTCTCCCGGTAACGGCCCCCGGCGCTGGTGAACCTATTGGTATTTTGACCCGGGTAGATACTCCACTTTCCACAGGCGCGCAGACGCTGCTGAGCGCCATCCGCAAATCAATGCCGGTTTAAAACCTTTTCGACCCTCCCCCTAACCCTCTCCCCTCAGGGGCGAGGGGGCTGTCCTGTGCGTTAATCAAATAATGCGGAATAAATCATTAACAATTGCGTAAAACAATTTAACAGTTTTATCATAGCGGCGAATTCACCAAATGGTTCGCAAATTATTTGACAGAAACGAATTCACCCGTATTAACCATCAATCCCACCGCATTTATTACCCAACTGGTACATACCCGACACGGCGGGGGATCTAAGGAGACAGAAATGGCATTTGGCAGCGCGCCGCGCGGGATACCTCGTATTCTGCAGTGGCTTCTTGCCGGACTGATGATGCTCATCGGTCTGGCCGTCGGCGGGTTGGGCTTAAAGCTCGCCACCGTAGGCGGAAGTAGTTACTTCCTGATAATGGGCGTGGTAATGGTGATTGCCGCGATCCTGATTTTCCTCAACCGCACCAGCGGGATCCTGCTTTACGGCATCGCGTTTATTGCCTCGCTGTTCTGGGCGGTAAGCGATGCAGGCTGGGATTTCTGGCCGCTCTTCTCCCGCCTGTTTACCTTTGCCGTGCTGGCGTTCCTATGCGCCATCGTCTGGCCCTTCCTGCGCGCAGCAAACCACACTGCCCCGAACAAGGCGCCCGCCTTTGGCGTCGCGGCCCTGCTCGCGGTGGCCATGCTGGTCAGCCTGGGCTGGATGTTTAAGCCGCAAACCCTCGTGGCAGCGAACGAGCCCGTTCCGGTGAAACCCGTTGCACCCGGCGAGCAGCAAAAGAACTGGGAACACTGGGGCAACACCACCCACGGCGACCGTTTCGCCGCGCTGGACCAGATTAACAAGCAAAACGTCAACTCACTGAAAGTCGCGTGGGTTGCGCACACCGGCGATATTCCGCAGAGCAACGGCTCGGGTGCGGAAGATCAGAACACGCCTCTGCAGATTGGCGACACGCTGTATGTCTGTACGCCGTACAGTAAAGTGCTGGCGCTGGACGTGGATTCCGGTAAAGAAAAATGGCGTTATGATTCGAAAGCGACCGCGCCGAACTGGCAACGCTGCCGCGGTCTGGGCTACTTTGAAGATCACGCAAACGTGACAGCGTCACAGACCGGAACATCGCCAGCGGCATGCCCTCGCCGCCTGTTCCTGCCCACCACCGATGCCCGTCTGATTGCCATCAACGCGGATAACGGCAAGGTCTGCGACGACTTTGGCGACCATGGCATCGTGGATCTGAGCGTCGGCATGGGTGAGATTAAGCCCGGATATTATCAGCAAACCTCCACGCCGCTGGTTGCCGGGAACGTTGTCGTCGTTGGCGGTCGCGTCGCGGATAACTACTCGACCGGTGAACCGCCGGGCGTGGTGCGCGCCTACGACGTTCACACCGGTAAACTGGCCTGGGCCTGGGATCCGGGTAATCCGAACCTGACCGGCCTGCCGCCGGAAGGCCAGACCTACACCCGCGGTACGCCGAACGTCTGGTCTGCGATGTCTTACGACGCCAAACTGAACCTGATCTACCTGCCAACCGGCAACGCCACGCCAGACTTCTGGGCGGGCGAGCGTACCGCGCTGGACGATAAGTACAGTTCCTCCATCGTCGCCGTCGACGCGGCCACCGGTCAGGTCCGCTGGCATTTCCAGACCACCCACCACGATCTCTGGGACTTCGACCTGCCTTCCCAGCCGCTGCTGTACGATCTATCTGACGGTAAGGGCGGCACCACGCCGGTGCTGGTGCAGACCAGCAAGCAGGGCATGATCTTCATGCTTAACCGCGAAACCGGCAAGCCGGTGGCGAAGGTAGAGGAACGCCCTGTCCCGGCGGGCAACGTTGAAGGTGAACGCTACTCCCCAACCCAGCCGTACTCCGTAGGCATGCCGATGATTGGCAACCAGACGCTGACCGAGTCCGACATGTGGGGCGCGACGCCAGTCGACCTGCTGCTGTGCCGCATTCAGTTTAAAGAGATGCGTCATCAGGGCGTCTTCACCCCTCCGGGTCTCGACCGTTCCCTGCAGTTCCCGGGCTCACTCGGCGGGATGAACTGGGGCAGCGTCTCCGTTGACCCGAACAACAGCCTGATGTTCGTCAACGATATGCGCCTGGGTCTGGCAAACTATATGGTGCCGCGCGCGAACGTGGCGAAAAATGCCAGCGGCATCGAGATGGGGATTGTTCCAATGGACGGCACGCCGTTCGGCGCGATGCGTGAACGCTTCCTGTCACCGCTGGGTATTCCGTGTCAGAAGCCGCCGTTTGGCACCATGTCAGCCGTTGACCTGAAAACCGGCAAGCTGGTGTGGCAGGTTCCTGTCGGCACGGTGGAAGATACCGGCCCGCTGGGCATTCGCATGCACATGCCAATCCCAATCGGTATGCCGACCCTGGGCGCGTCGCTCTCTACCCAGTCCGGTCTGCTGTTCTTTGCCGGTACCCAGGATTTCTACCTGCGCGCGTTTGATACCGCCACCGGGAAAGAGATCTGGAAAGATCGCCTGCCGGTTGGCAGCCAATCCGGCCCGATGACCTACGTGTCCCCGAAAACCGGTAAGCAGTACATCATCATTAACGCCGGTGGCGCCCGTCAGTCGCCGGACCGCGGTGATTACGTTATCGCGTACGCATTACCTGATAAGAAATAAGATGTGAAAAAGGGACCGAAAGGTCCCTTTTTTGTAGGTCAGTTTTTGTAGGTCGGGTAAGCGAAGCGCCACCCGACGCAACACGCCACTCAGAACGTCTCCCAGTTATCCCCGGAAACCGTCGCCGCCGGGCGCAACGGTACGTTCTGCGCCACCGGCGCAGCCGTCACCACGCGGCCCTGCTTTGCGCTATTCAACCGAAACGCGCCAACCGCCTCGGTCAGACGTGCGCCCTGTTCTTCCAGAGACGCCGCCGCCGCGGAAGCTTCTTCCACCAGCGAGGCGTTCTGCTGGGTCACTTTATCCATCTCAGAAATCGCCTGGCTCACCTGCACAATACCGCGGCTCTGCTCATCGGACGCCGCGGCGATCTCCAGCATGATGTCGGTAACGCGTTTCACCGCGTCGACAATCTCATTCATGGTGTTACCGGCGGCCACAACCTCGCCGGAGCCCTGGTCAATCAGCGATACCGATTCGTTGATCAGGCTTTCGATCTCTTTTGCGGCATTCGCACTGCGGCTTGCCAGAGTGCGCACTTCACTTGCCACCACGGCAAATCCGCGCCCTTGTTCACCCGCACGGGCCGCTTCTACCGCCGCGTTAAGCGCCAGGATATTGGTCTGGAAGGCAATGCTGTTAATCACGGCGGTGATTTCAGAGATCTTCTTCGAGCTGCTGGAGATATTGCCCATGGTTTTCACCACGCCGGAGACCATCTGGCCGCCGCGGGTGGCTTTACCGGAAGCGTCTTCCGCCAGCTTGCTGGCATGATGGGCGTTATCGGCGTTCTGCTTCACCGTCGCGGTCAGCTGTTCCATGCTTGCGGCGGTTTGCTCGATGGCGGCAGCCTGCTGCTCGGTGCGGGAAGAGAGATCGGTGTTACCGGCAGAAATTTCGCTGGTGCCACGGTAGATTTCCTCCGCCCCCTGACGCACGGTGCCGACCGTTTTTTCAAGCGAGTGCTGCATGGTTTGCAGATCGCGCGTCAGGCGACCAATTTCGCTGCGCCCCGCCACGTCGTCCGGCATCGTCAGGTCGCCCTTAGCGATATTCTCGATACGTTTCGCTGCTCGCTGCAGCGGATTGATTACCGTGCGGCGCAGCACGACAAAGGTCATCGCCGTCAGCACCAGCGCCAGCGCAAACGCGCCCACCATAAACATCAGGCCCAGCTGCGTGCGGCTGTGCGCCTGCGCCGTCAGCGCATTGGCACGGTCGGTACGGATCTTAATCGCCTTCAGCAGTACAGCGTTATAAGCGTCATCCAGCGGACGCGCCGTTTCGTTTTCGTGATTGATGATCGCTTCGAACATGCCGTTTTTGGCGAATTTCACCATCGGCTGCATGCCAGCGATATAGGCGTCGTAACGCGCCTTGAGATCCGCGTCCAGCGCTGCGCCCTCGGCGGTGCGCACGGCACGATTCATGTAGGCGGTAAAGCTCTCCTGGGACTGCTTAATGCGTGTTTCCGCCTCGCTGATGTTCTGCTTCATGGCGTCCATCTCCGCGATACGGCTTGCCGCACCGGCGTGGATCAGATTGATACGCGCGGTTCGCAGATGGTTTGAGCTGTTCGACAGCCCCATACGCACCTGAATTTCAGCTGTGACATCCTGCTGATCGTTATCGGCCTGCAGCAGGAAATAACCCGCAAGACCCGAGCTCAAGGCAAACAGAAGAATAATGCCACCGAGAATGGAGGAAAACAGCGGAACCAGCCTGATGTGATGCAAGAAGCCCAGCTTGCGCTGCGCCAGCATCGAAGTAGTGTTGTCCATGACCGTCGACTCTCTTGTAGGTAAGATGCGTAAAAACACGCCTGTTAAATAGTCATCGGCACGGCAGAGATTTAGATTACGGCTAAAAACGCCGCACTGGTCACACTTTAGAGAAGATTATTAAAGAAATGCCAGCGGCGAAAAACCGCTGGCACAAGAGTTACTTGTCGCCGAAATGGATAACGGTACGAATGGATTTTCCTTCGTGCATCAGATCAAACGCCTCGTTGATCTGCTCCAGCGGTAAGCGATGGGTAATGAACGGATCGAGCTGAATCTTGCCGACCATGGCATCTTCAACCATACCCGGAAGCTGGGTACGCCCCTTCACGCCGCCAAACGCGGAACCGCGCCATACGCGCCCGGTGACCAGCTGGAATGGACGGGTTTTAATCTCCTGACCCGCACCGGCCACGCCAATGATGATGCTCTCGCCCCAGCCTTTGTGGCAGCACTCCAGTGCGGAACGCATCACGTTCACGTTGCCGATACACTCAAAGCTGAAGTCCACGCCGCCGTCGGTCATCTCAACGATGACGTCCTGAATCGGCTTCTCGTGATCTTTCGGGTTCACGAAATCGGTCGCGCCCATTTCACCCGCCAGCCTGAATTTCTCCGGGTTAGTGTCGACAGCGATGATACGACCGGCCTTCGCCTGCACCGCGCCCTGAATCACCGCCAGACCAATGCCGCCGAGACCGAACACCGCCACGGTATCGCCCTCTTTGACTTTTGCCGTGTTATGCACCGCGCCAATACCGGTGGTCACGCCGCAGCCCAGCAGGCAGACTTTGTCCAGCGGCGCCTGCGGGTTCACCTTCGCCAGCGAGATCTCCGCGCAAACGGTGTATTCGCTGAAGGTGCTGGTGCCCATGTAGTGATAAACCGGCTCGCCGTTGTAAGAGAAACGGGTCGTCCCGTCCGGCATCAGCCCTTTCCCCTGGGTGGCGCGCACCGCCTGGCAGAGGTTAGTTTTGCCGGATTTACAGAACTTACAT
This sequence comes from Enterobacter quasiroggenkampii, assembly GCF_043972695.1. Lineage (NCBI taxonomy): Bacteria > Pseudomonadati > Pseudomonadota > Gammaproteobacteria > Enterobacterales > Enterobacteriaceae > Enterobacter > Enterobacter quasiroggenkampii. The sequence goes on along the minus strand of NZ_CP143745.1, from coordinate 2,887,591 downwards.
TCGCCGCATTCCGCGGTGTACAGCGGGATCACGTGATCGCCCGGCTTCAGGCTGGTCACGCCCTCGCCCACTTCCACCACAATCCCGCCGCCTTCATGACCGAGTACTGCCGGGAAGACGCCTTCCGGGTCATCGCCCGAGAGCGTAAACGCATCGGTATGGCACACGCCGGTATGGGTGATTTTGATCAGCACTTCGCCTTTCTTCGGCGGTGCCACGTCAATTTCAACGATTTTGAGCGGCTGGCCGGGGCCAAATGCAACTGCAGCGCGAGATTTCATATGCCTTCCCTTTTTTGTCAGGTATGTGGATTTATTTTAGATAAGAGCGCAGTAAATGGCCGACTTCCGCCATGCGTACGGCTCGCTGATCCGGCGTGGTGTCCCCCGCTACCAGCTCATCTTTGAGGTGAATTTCAACCATTTCGCCCATCAGGCCATTGGCAGCCCCGCGCACGGCGGCAATTTGCTGCAGGATGGCCAGGCAGGGGTCGCCCGACTCCAGCGCGCGTTCAAGGGCATCAACCTGGCCCCGAATGCGACGGACGCGGGTAAGAATACGTTTTTTATCTTCGGGTGAATGCGGCATACGCCCTCCTGATACTATAGGGGGGTATTGTATCTTTCAAAGCAACTTTATGTAAACATTAAGTTTTATATGGTTATCAGGCATTTACGCGGTATACACAAAAGGCACTATCGGACATAAAAGGACTTTTTACTGCCCCCAAATTGCCCCCGAAGCGTATTTTGCCCCCAAATTTGCCCCCAAAATTCACTCTTTTGCGTAGCTCCTTCCAGTTTCGAAACGCCCTGCTTTACCGCGTCGCTGACTTCGATCATCATGTCCGTGTTTCAAAATCATAGACTTTCGGTGCGCACCAGTTTTTTCTCCCTGCCCTATACTTTCAGTCTGACATCTGGCTGGAGGTTTCTATGTGTGGACGTTTTGCACAAGCCCAAACCCGTGAAGAATATCTTGCTTACCTGGCAGATGAAGCCGATCGTGATATCGCATATGACCCAGAGCCTATTGGTCGATACAACGTCGCGCCCGGTACAAAAGTCCTGCTGTTGAGCGAACGCGACGAGCAGCTGCATCTCGATCCGGTGCTTTGGGGTTACGCACCCGGATGGTGGGATAAGCCGCCACTGATTAACGCTCGCGTCGAGACGGCGGCCACCAGCAGAATGTTTAAACCGTTATGGCAGCATGGCCGGGCGATATGCTTCGCCGACGGATGGTTCGAATGGAAGAAGGAAGGCGACAAGAAACAGCCCTACTTCATTCACCGCGCTGACGGTCAGCCAATCTTTATGGCGGCTATAGGCAGCACGCCATTTGAGCGTGGTGATGAAGCAGAAGGTTTTCTGATAGTTACGTCTGCAGCTGATAAAGGCCTGGTTGATATTCACGACCGTAGGCCACTAGTTTTGTCACCAGAAGCAGCACGAGAATGGATGAGACAAGATATCGGCGGTAATGAAGCTGAAGAGATAGTAGCCGATGGTGCAGAGCCAGCAGAGAAGTTTATTTGGCACGCTGTGACGCGAGCTGTAGGTAATCCGAAGAATCAGGGGCAGGAGTTAATCGAAGTGGCCCGATGAATAAACAAGAGAGCCCCATAACCTCCGAAATGAGTGAGTACTTGACGTTGATTTGTTCATCAACGATTCGAATAGTTGGTACGATGCATGTTTCATTCATTCCTCTTAGGTTAAGATTGCTTCATCTGATTGCTTAGTTATGCTAATTTGCTATAAAAATTTTGCTTGAAGTAATAATTCAAGGTGTTAATAATTGAACTTTTAATAGGGAGATACCGATGAAACTTATTAAGCAAGTGGAAATTGCATATTTCCGTTCGATTTATAAAGATGATTTAAATAATTGTTCTGGGACTAATGTCATTTTTGGCAGAAACGATGCCGGTAAAAGCAACTTTTTGCGAGCTCTAAATTTATTCTTCAGAAATGAAACCAATCCAAATCAAGCTTTTCGTTTCGAGCGTGATTTCTCGCATACTCGCCGCGCAGAGGCAACACCAGATAATGATATAAGAAAATTTGTATACGTTAAGATTTGGTTTACAACCCCAGTAAACTGGAGAGCATCATTAGGTGATTCCTTTTGGGTTAAGAAGCAATGGAGTATAACCAATCAAGAGGAACCAAAATTTTACTCATCAATTACTCAGCCTAATCTTCAACAATATCTGACGAGATTCCTTAATAAAATACAGTTTCATTACATTCCTGCAATAAAAGACAGGAAGATATTTGAAGGCCTCCAGGCTGAAATATATAAAGTAATTTCCGAACATGCAGAATTTTCCGGGTCGTTAATAAGTTTCACCGATGCGCTAAGAAACAGGACTGAACAGTTAACTCAAGGACTATTAAGCTCTCTCAAAATTAATAGCTCTGTCTCTACTCCAAGAGATCTTACGGACTTATTTAAATCTTTGGATTTTGAAATAACTTCAGACGAGGGTGATTCATACAGTTTAACTTTGCAACGGGGTGATGGCATTCAAGTAAGACATATCCCTCAGATTCTTTCATTTCTCTCCGACAATAGCTCAAAAGAATACCATATATGGGGTTTTGAAGAACCTGAAAATTCACTTGAGCTCGCAAGTGCTATAGAGGAAGCTAACACCTTCCTTGAACTTGGTAAATCCAATAACAAACAAATATTCTTAACCAGTCACAGTCCGGCCTTCTTTTCCCTCAAAGATGAGGGGGTTACAAAATATTTTGTCTCGAAGACTAACAAGCGCATGGGGCGCCTGAACTCTGTTGTAAAAGAATTATCTAACGATTCATCTACACATGTTCCAAGTGAGTTAATGGGTGAGACACCGCACCTTCCTGTGATTAGCAGTTACCTTGAGCAGGCCCATGCACAAATAGAAAAGTCTAAAGCGCTTAGAACTTCGTTGGAACAGCAGTTAGTACAGCATAATTCCTCAATCGTTTTTGTGGAAGGTGCGACAGATGCAGCTGTATTTGCAAAGGCATGGGAATTATTTGTTGGAGGCGACATGCCTTTCACCTTCGAATCTGGTGGAGGGACAACTAAAATGGCTGCTCTTGCAAGTAATGGGAAAATCATCAGCACCTTAGCACCTGGGCGAGCTGTTTTTGCTTTAGTTGATAATGATAAAGAAGGTCGTGAGCTTTATAAAAATAAAAGATTAGGCGATGGTGGGGTTTGGATACAAGACAATTCCAATAAAGTTTATTGGTGTAGATTACCATTTATTAATGAACTACAGCAATTGATGACAAGCATTAGAGTGGAAAAAGCTTTTTGGCCTGGTTGTTTGGAGAATATATTCACTGCAGAGGTTAAACATAGAGCATCAGCAGCTGGTTTTTTGACAATTACTAAAAAACCCCATAGTGAATTTCTTACAGATAACTTTGAAAAAATTGTTGATTACATAAATGAAAGGGATGATCATCTACATTTCCATATACTTTGCTTGATGCCTGAAAGTAAAGATACCTTTGCTGAATGGATTGTACAACAAGCGGATCAAGAACCAGAACTGTTAGAACCTTTGCGTGAAACAATATTAGGACTTCGGGATATATTGAACTCACTCTCAGCAGTTGCGGCTCAATCTGAAGAAGTGGTGCAAGCAAACGAGCAAGTAAACTCTACAACTTAGTTTTCTACTTAACTACAATTAAATTTATAAAGGTCTTGGTCCGCCGCTGTTACAGAGCGGAACAAGACATCTCGAAACTCATCTTACCCTTAGCAGATCTGAATATCTCGTTGTATATCGAGGTGACAGCATATCTCGCTTCATTTGCCACTGCTGCTGTATTCCCTGCCCAGCAAAGTAGAGCGTTCCCCTACCATCTTTCGCATTCAGGTGATCGAGCACCTCCATCAACTTATCGCTTCCTGCGCGTGGCGCGTTCTCGTCGAACAGGTTGAGTTGGGCGACACCCTGGCTGAAGAAGTCTCCCAGCATGATTCCAGCCTTTTGATAGCGGTGACCATCCTTCCAGATTTTGTCCAGGCACTTTACCGCGGTGTTGATGATGTCGCGTGAATCTTGGGTGGGCGTTAGCAACTTCACCGATGAGCTGTTTCCATAATACGGCTCGTTAAGCGCGAACGGCGATGTTTTCACGAACGCAGAGATAAAGCGGCAGTATTGATGCTCACCCCGAAGTTTTTCAGCACCACGGGCGGCGTAGCTGCAGATTGCCTGGCGCATCTGTTCGTACTCAGTAACGCGTTCGCCGAATGACCTGCTACAGACGATTTCCTGCTTTGCAGGTGCAAACTCCTCCAGATCCAGACATGGTTCGCCGCGCAACTCCCGGACAGTTCGCTCCAAGACGACATTGAAGTGCTTTCGAATAATCCACGTACTCTGCTCAGAGAGGTCAAGAGCCGTTTTGATACCCATGGCGTTCAGCTTTTTGCTAATGCGTCTGCCGACGCCCCATACGTCCTCTACCGGCACAATAGCCAACAACCGACGCTGGCGATCGATATTGGACAAATCAACCACTCCGCCCGTCTGCCTCTGCCATTTCTTGGCGGCGTGATTTGCCAGCTTAGCGAGTGTTTTTGTCTGAGCAATGCCAACGCCAACGGTAAGATGAGTACGCTTCAGAACCGTAGCGCGGATCTCTTTGCCAAAGTCAGTCAGGTCCCGGCAGTTTCGAACTCCGGTAAGATCACAAAAAGCTTCATCGATACTGTAAATTTCGACGCGGGGGCTCATTTCCTCCAGCGTCGTCATCACACGGTTCGACATGTCTGCGTAAAGCTCGTAGTTACTGCTGAAGCAAACAACGCCAGCGCGTCGGAAAAGCTCCTTTTGCTTGAAGAAAGGCTCCCCCATTGTAATTCCAGCGGCCTTGGCTTCTGCGCTGCGCGCGATTACGCAGCCATCGTTGTTCGAGAGAACAACCACCGGCCGCCCCCTCAAATCCGGACGAAACACCGTCTCGCATGATGCGTAGAACGAATTCACATCACAGAGCGCAAACATATTCAGCTCGCAGATTTAACGATGAAAGTCACGACACCGAACACATCAAGCGTATCTTCGCTGCCGACGATGATCGGTGAGTAAGCGCTGTTCATCGGAATGAGCTGGACTGTCGGGCGCAGCTGCAGGCGTTTAACAGTGAACTCCCCTTCTACTGCGGCGATAACAATGTCTCCATGCTCAGCAGTGCGCGAGCTGTCGACCACCAGCAGATCGCCGTCGCTGATCCCGGCTTCGATCATAGAATCACCCGCAGCTTTAACGAAATATGTAGAGCTCGGGTGAGCGACAAGTAGCTCATTGAGATCGATACGCTGTTCAACGTAATCAGCCGCGGGGCTGGGGAACCCGCATTGCACCAAATCGCTGAACAGCGGGATAGCAATAATCTCGCGTAATTCTGCCGGTCTGAAGAACTCCATGTTGCACACCTCAAATACTGTTTTTATATACAGTAGTTTTAACTGAGGCATTGATCAAGATGGCCGTTTGTCTCGGAGTGGCTACTTCCTAGCCGCTTCGCTTCTAAACGTTTATTGCCGCTGGATTTATGGGGTTTGTAAATTTTGGGAAGTTCGTTCAATTGCTCATTTTTAACCCCGCTATTTAAGACGTAAAAAGATGGGGCGTGGCTCATGGACTCACTTATGTTTTACAAACACTCCTGCACTCTTAACGCGATCTGAACCCCCCTGTATAAATGCCCCGCATTACTTGGGTGCGTGTTGTCACTTCCCGTGTATATTCCAGCGTTTGATGAGTTTACAACGTCACGCACGTCAATAAATGTTAGCCCCAGGATACTGCATTGATTCATCAATGCCGCGCGTATTTCATCAAGTTGTTTTGTATGTCCGATTGGCGTGGCCGGGCCAATGACAATTATTTTAGCAAGCGGGCAAACTTCTCTTACGGCTTGTACTGAGGAAACAAAAGAATTCGTTATTGTGTTTATGTTGCCCCCGGCGTCGTTATATCCCAGAGAGAGAAAAACATATTGCGGAGTTTGGGTGATAACCCCTAATTTATTCCTGACTCGCCACTCCGGAACGCGCCCCTCTTGCTGTGACCCCCACCCAGAGCCGCTTATGCCGTCGGCGATGCCGTCCATCCCCAGCAGGTCACACATGACACGGAAATCATTAAATGAACCCTGATTAGCCCCGACGCCCACTGTATATGAATCTCCCATTTGCCACGCCAGCGGGCGCTTATTCCCGCGCGGCGATGATACAGTAAAATCCGGACCCGTAATTACTCCGCCAAACTCGGTATTAATTCCACACAACCTATAGTGCCGCGTGACTGATACCCCACCCCAATCAACAGTATAAATATACGGCGCGCCCGACGTATCTGTTCTAACTGATTCTGATGAAACGCGGTAGCCATCAACATAAAGGTCATATTGACCATTCCCGCCGACGAAACGAAAGTCCATGACTGGCGCATCGCTCTGAAATTCTATTACGCATTGAGTACCGTTTTGAATACCATTTCCGCGATATCCGGAAATTGTGTCGCGTATGTCATAGCCTGTGTATTTAAAGAATGACGTATCAGTCCTGGCCCAGGTCTTGCCGTTATAAATTGAACTGGCTATCCCTGCGTTCCATGACAGATTAAACGTTGCGCCGCTGCCTTTGCCACCCGTTACAGCCACTGGATTTCCCGGCGTGACTGAATACACTCCTGGCAACTGGACCGCAATACCAGTAATTGCGCCGCTTTCATCCACTTCAAGGACACGGATTCGACCAGCTGACGCGCATTCTCCGCCTGCAGGCGTCAGGTTATCACCAGACGAATAGCCGCTTCCGGCATTCACTATGGCCGCTGCAGCAATGCCGGTTGCTTTCGTGAGCACTGTAACCGGCGGCGAACTCATAACCTGCAACGGCGCAATATTTAGCGACTGCTGTCTGTGAATCTGAGAAAACCAAACATCAAAATTTTTCTTAATTGCCGCGCCCGTTTCCGCGGCTCCCCGGACTGGGATCATCATTGGCATTTTAATATCTCGCAGCGCTGAACGTGATCGCTGCATCGGCATAAACCGATACAGCACAAGGAGACGAAAATTCATAGTACGCCCCAGGCACCAGTTCATACGAACCTGCGGCCTTAGCTGCGGCTGGCGCGCCGGTATCGTTAAACCAGAGTGAAACGCTATCCGATAAATTCTGCAGGCGATAAAGCCGTGCAGCAGGATTAGCGGGCATAATTTGTATACTTTGACCGGCGCTTGTCTGGCCGCTGTAATCTGTCAAATTTGCTGCCGGGGCGCTGATATTTTCTACCGGGAATCTTGTGCTCATTGCGTATCCTCCACCATTGCGATCCAATATTTCTTCACATCAGAAAAATAATAAAACTGAGGGCCACCCCCTTTATCCTCATCGTCTTTTACTAAATAAAATCCGCTGGGGTTAGCTGGGATATCTTTACTCGCCGGAACTTCAATAACAGGGTGACGAACAAACTCAGCTGCCGCTATTGCCGCGGCCTGAGCTTCTTTCACCAGGCCCTGCACTGTTTCTACCACTGCCGGTGTTAATGCTGCGGGATTATAAGCGGCGAGATAGTCGTTCAGGGTTCCATCCGGGCCGCCGGTGCTGACTGTTATCACACCGAGGTACAAACCGTTGGCTGTTACAACATAAACACCGGCGCGAAGGTCGAAACCATAACTGCCATCTGAGCCTGTCTTCTGGCTCGCCATCGTCGTCATCACGACACCGCTGCTGGTAGCCCTCGCTGTCAGCAGAATGCTTACACCGGCAACCGGCTCCCCAAACCCGTTTGCATAAATTCCTGAGATTCTGGCCATCGTTTATTCCAGCTGCAGTCGAACTGAAAGGCCGCTCTCTCCGAGCGTCATATTCAGCGTGTTGATCGTCCAGTCCCGGTCTTCGTCCGGGCCGAACCCTTTTGTCGTGATTTTGCATTCAGCAGTGAGAGAGAGCAGATCGAGGGTAGCTGTCATCGAGTGCGACATCGTGATCTCTTTCTTTTTGCTCGAGCTGCTCGCACCGGGCAGCAGTTCCTGCGCAGCTGCGAGCGAGGGTTCCACAAACGGGGCCTCTATGATCGGCTCACCGCTGCCAGAACGCAGTTCTTTTATCGTGCCGGTTGCCTGGTCGTGATACTTGATCACAAACGTTGAAGTATCTTTGCTGCCGTCGCTGTTGTCTCCGCTGTCGCCGCTGCGACCGTTCCGCGAATAGTTCCACTGCGAGTTCCCCTGGCGTTCCAGCGTGTACTGTTTAAGCGGCTTCCCGCTCGCAGACTCACCCGCGCCGCGGGGCAAAAACATCCAGTACCCCCCTGCGACTTTACTGACGGCATCGAAGCGGTCAGCAAGCCGTGAAACAAGGTTCGCATCAGACTCACCGACTTGATCTAACTGCTCGATGACTTTTCCGGCGAACTGCGCAGACACCCGCGCTGTAAGCCCGTTGTCGCTCGCTACTTTCGCAAGAACGTCGCCGAGGGTGTTACCCGTCCAGCTCCGGGTCTTTTTGCTCTGTACCGTGCTCAGGCCCTTAGCGCTGTTCATCGGGGCGGCTTTCGCAGTGAATTCGACGATGCGCGGCTCACCCCCGCTTGAACCGCCGTCAACGACGTACACGCCCTTATTTACGATCTGAGTACCGAACCCAAGCCCGAGCGTCACTTTGACGCCTCTGGCAGGTATACGCAGCGATTCTGACACTATCGCGACTTTAATCTGATCCGTTTGCTTGTTTGAACCGCCGTAATCGTCAAGCGAGATATTAATAAGCCCCTTCCGAACTTTTTCAGTAATATCATTATCGCCCACCGATATATAAAAATTAGGGAGCCACGGTTGCTCTCCTGTTTTTATGTATGAATCATTCACTCCCATAATTGCGTCTCCTCAACTATTGGCTCCGATGATATTTCAGGTAAAACAATTTCTTTACCTGCCGGGAATACTGCGCACATATCGACTACCCCGTAATTAGCGACCTGATATAAAACCTCCTCTGTGGTTTTTCCGGTTTTGCCGTAGATTTTTAAACAGATTGTATCGAGACGATCTCCATCTCTCGTTTTATATGTAATAGCCATAAATTAACCGTAACGGATAAGAGAATATAAATGCGTTTTTATATCAATAACCGCGGGACGTTCGGCGTTTCATTTTCAACACGCAGAAGGAAAAAAGGCGGTGGCCCATGGGGAGGAATCATCATGATCATAATCGTGCTGGCGCTGATTGGTAAATGTTCAGAATCCAGCGCCAGCACACTAAATTATGATGCTGTCAGCGTATCTCCGTAGTATTTAAGCGACAAAGAAAACTCCTGCACCTTTGGCGCTCCCTTCGCGAGAAACGATGTCTGGTTCTCAGAGAGCGCCGTTATCGTCCAGTAGCCCATCACTTCCCCCGTCCCCATCACGAGCTGCTGCGGCTCGTATGTGTTCCCCAGCTGGCGCAGTAGCTCAATCTGTCCGACGCCTGCGCCGTCCAGAAACAACGCATGGGTTTTGCCAGCCAGCGTGATCGTCGGATTCGGCCTGCCGGTGTACTGCAGTGCGTCATTTTTTCCGAACCGGGTCTGTTCTACCCAGCGCCATTCGTCAGAGCGCTGCAGGGAGTTATACGCGACTGTTGAGATGCAGAAGATGAATGACTCGCCGATCCCCATCATTACGTCGCTGCTGCCTTCAGTTTCGGTATTAGCCATATTTACCCCGGTATGTCATACATCGCGCCCGAACCGCCAGGGGCGGTTGGCAGGCCTGCTTTAAACGCGGCATACGTCGACTGACCGACTTCTTCAGCTGACTGACCCGGCTGCGTCTGCACATGGATTTCAACGCGCGGAGAGTAGTTCCCATACCCCACCGGCTGGCTGGCCTGCCGTTTCGCCAGCGCTGCAGGGGCCTCACCATCACCCGCGGCTTTTTGCTGAGCTGCAGCGACTTTTTCCGGCGTATAGTTCTCTTTGAACCAGTCCTCCAGACCGTAGTCATCTGCGAGCGATTTTGCCCCCTCATAGCTGTTTCCGTTTTTCACGTACTCATTAATTTTCGCCTGATTTTTTTCATCATCAGCGAGAATCCATGACAGCTTTTTCGCTACGGCCCAGACGATTTTTCCCAGCTCGAGTAACCCCTCCCCGAACTTTTTGACGGTATCGAACAAGCGCTGCGGCCCGGTTCTTCCACTTTCGTCTTGTTTTATCCAGTTCCTGATCCCGTCAACAAACGCGCCCTGGTTCTCCTTAAACCAGCTGATCGTGCTCTCTTTGAAGCGGTTGATATCGGGTTCCAGCTCGCCGCCGATTTTCCCGAGCGTATCTGACAGCCCGGACGTGATTGCACCCCATAAGTTAGTGACAGCAAAATGCGCCCTCGCAGCGCCTTCGGCCCCTTCCTGGGTCAGCAGGTTGGACTTTTTAGCATCAGCCATCGTCTGTTCCCACGTCTTCCCGGTCATGCGCATATACGTCATGATTTTATTCGCTTCACCACCCATCAGCTGGTCAGCGAGGCTTGCCGCCTGCTTCTCATCTTTCATCCGGGAAATTCGGCTCATGACTTCATCGAACTGCTTTTCACGGCTCCAGCCCGCCATTCGGCGCTTGCTTAAATTGATTTGAGCGAGCATCGGGTTGATGGTCTTCTCGTTATCCTTTTCGCCTATTTTATTCGTCAGTTCTTCGGCCAGATCCCCGACGTTCTCACCGTTCAATCCGGCTTTTTTGGCTATATTTTCCCAGGCGCCATACTTATCGATACCGACACCATAGCTTTTGGCCAGACCGAGCTTTTCCGACGTCTCAGAGTTCATCTGGATAGCACCGGCGAACATTGCAGCCGGGGCCAGCGAGCTGAAGGCCAGCCCCTTCGCAGCACCCCACGCTGCTTTTCCAGCCCATTTTGGGACCGCGGTTGCTCGCCCTTTCCACTTATCGAGACGTTCCTGCCGTTTGAGCTGCTTGTTCAGCTTCTCCTGATCGTCTGTAGCGTTATTGATCTGACGAGATAATTTTTCATACTGTTTTGTCAGCGCTGAAATATCTTTCCCGGCCAGCTTCATGCTGGCCATCTCCGCCTTTAGCTTTTCCTGGCGTTTTGTGAGCTGGCTGACTGATTGACCAGTCTCCCGGATTGCGGTTTTCAGTTCGTCTTTGCCACGACGAAAAGAGGGGTCTACGCGCCCCCCGAAAGTAACCGTCGATTTAAAGTTTTGAGAAATAGCCATCTTTTTTACATAGCTCCCTCACGTAGAAATTAAAAACCCGATACGGCAGGTTCATCTGCGTATCGGGCGGTATGGCCAGTATTTTAGAAACAAACGGAATTATGAGAATAATTTCATGTTCCGTTCTTTCGGGTCCTTTACCATCTCATTAAACGCGTCCTCCAGGCGCGTATAATCACAGGATGGTAAATTCATCAGGTCCGTATCCTTTACGTTTAATAAGCGAGCAATCATGCGTGCGCTTTTTTCATCCTCGGTCCCTTTATCTTTACTATAAAGAATTTTATCGCGCAGTTTTGGCTCATACATAGTTAATTTAGTATGAGCCACACCGTCAATTTCATAGGGACGGGATAATGGGATGTCTATTGTTTCAAGTAATGAATCTGTCATTTTAAAATCTCAATATTTTTAGTAAATTTTTAAACCACTGGCCATTTCACCGAGGACGTTAACGCCATTGATACGGCGAATCATTTTTGCCGGATGAAGCTCATATATTTCTTTATCGCCCTGAATCCGTTTGAAATAGTTCGGTGCTATCGTCACGTTCTGACCGACGCTTGATTTCGAGTCAGTTCCTTCTTCATCATCAGTAATGCCTGTAATGAGACCTTCATAAAAGTCTTTGCGAATAATTGTTTTTCCTGTATTCGTATTAACAAACGCCGAACGGATTTCGAAACGCGTTCGTACACCGGGAATGAATCCAAACATGGACATAACGTCAACATCAGAGCCTTTAACTTTAAAGCTTGCGCCCATCTTTTCCATGCCGCCATCAAGCGTCATGGCCATATCCATTGAGCCGGTTTTAAATTCATCTTCAATGATTTTCATATCAACCGGAGTGTAAGACTCGCAACCGCAGACGAGACGACCCTGCACCCATAACGCATGGGCGCGATATACATTTGCTTCAGCCATTTTAAATACCCGCTTAATTATGCCGCTTGCAGCAATTCAGAGAACTGTTCAACGGTGTAATCGTTATTGATACGATAAGTGATGATAACGCTCTGGCACGGCGATTTAGGCGCAAACTCCACGTTAATATATAGCTTACCCGCCGCCAGACTCTCTTTTGTATTGAGTTCAGGATCAAGCCATGCTTTACCGCCGTTTATAGCTCCGATGTCAAACAGGTAGCGAATAAAACCATTAGTGCTTTCGATAATGTCATCGCCAAGATGAAAATCAATCGGGCGATCAATAAACTCATCTTCGACCGTATCTGCAATCGAATCCTCAATAACATCAGCAGTGCGACGAACGCATTCAAAAGCCCATTGCGGGTCTGTATTGCAGAGATAGTTTCCCCAGTGCCTGAAACCGTTACGGCGAATAATAGTGCTCACCTGGTTTTTGTTGAGCAAATTGGTAACACACGTATCATCGCCGCTGATGTACTCGTCAATCTGCTCGAGAGCTGTAATGCCGAGGATCTGCTGGTTTGATTTGCTCCACCAGAAACCTTTTTCGTTATCTATCCGGCAGCGCAGGCCAGCTGCGCATGCGGAATACGCGCGTGACGTTTTCGCGCCAGAGCTGGTAGTGAAAACTCGGGGCCGGAGGATTTCGACGCGCTTGCCGAACTTTTGTCGACGCATAGCAACGGCTTTTGCGGTCGCGAACGACGGCGAATCAATATACCCGACACCGCGCACCTTATTTGCAATCACTTCAATCTGAGCTGCAACGGGGTCAGTTGCGCTGAAGTCCGGCGCGATAATGACGCGGGGCATAACTTCATTGAGCTGCGCAGAGTCCGGGAGACGGTTTAATCCTCCAATTACGTTCTGCTGTAGCTTTAACGCGTCTGTATCATCAGCTACGCGCACAACGACGATCAGCGCACGCGTCTGATTAAAGATATCGTTTATGTCTGCCGGTAGCGTGCCAGTGGTCCCAAGTTTTGCGGCTTTTGTTGAGCTGCCTGCAATGACCGTCGGAACATTTAAGGGAAAAGCTTCATCTGCGCCACCCCCGAAGTTCGTTTCTGACAGATACATTACTTCTCCGCCGTCATTGTCCGGGTCAACAGAGGCTATAACACGGCTATAGCCCGGTAGTGCAGGGACATCATCCCAAACACTAGATAATTGTTCAGCCTTCATCAGCTTATTACCCGCTGAATCAACCGGCATACGTATCGTTAACTTAACAGAACCATCGGCTTTTACTGAATATTTCCAGATAGTTTTATAATCAGTGCCACTCCCCCATTCTGTATCTGCCGGATAAATATCACCCGGAACGATTTCAATACTGTAAGCATTTCCCGCCGTTCCTGGGGTTTCTACTGAGTAAGTGATTTGATTTTCCGTTATTGCGCTACCTGTCACAAGCGATGCGCACTTTGCCCCTTCTGAATTCGGAGCTGTGCCTACAATGCCAATAACAGAAACGTTTACTGTAGAGATGGCATCCGCACCGTCATCATATTCAATAGTCCGTACACCATGTAAAAAATCTGTATTACTCATATAACCTCTTTTATCTTTAAATAGTTGATGCAATAAATTGTTTAAGCTCTGCTAACTGCGAAGCTTGCTCTGCAGTAGCATTACCCGCGTCTACTGCACATTGAAGAATGTAAGCATCAACCGCCAATTCCTGAGTGGTTTTTCTTTTCGCCTGCAATAATGGTATTTCCTCAATTTTAGATATCACCCCGGCCTGATATCGCCATGTTTTATCGTTGGTGCATCCGACCGGGCATTCCTCTTTATTTATTTCAGCAACTGACAAATTAACAGGAAAGAACACACTTACTGCATATGTATTTCCCCTTTGCGGTATTGGCTCAGTTACAACGCCCCAAATAATACCTTGCTCATCGTACATTATTTTAACTGTATCATCTGAAAACAAAGACTGGCATTCATACCAGTCCTGTCCATCTTCTGATTTCAGAAAAAGCGGTATTTGGCCGTGACTTAATGTGTATGTTTCTATCTGTTCCGGAGTAGGCGTGGAGGGTTTAAAATTTTTTATATCTTGCATAAAGCCTCTAAATATTAAAGGGCTGAAATTGTCACCCAATTATTTCCATCTGACGTTACCTGCACAGGCGCCGCATAAACATGGTCTAGTTCCCAGTTGCTATCATTATAATTCGAGTGCGCCCCGGTCAGTACATAACCGCGAGGCGGTCGATGCGAACCGTCACTGTCATTTCTGTTTAGATATATTTCAGACCCAAGTTGCACCCCCCTTATGCCGCCTGCTATTGTCACATTCCCGCTTGCATCAGGTGAGATATTATTTACTTTTCTGACTGGTGTTAAATTTCCCTCATTCCAGATTTTATAATAATTATCACCCACATCTCGAATAAATGCCGAATTAGCAGTTGGAATACGTAATGCTACTCTATACGTAGATAGTATCTGAACCTCATTATTTGGATATACGAATAAACCCGCTCCGTTATTAAGACCGCCACCAAATACAAGACCGCAGGAAGATAAACGATTGGCGGGCCAGTTTATGTAAGCATTATCTAGAGTGAAAGAAATATCTCCCTCATGTTTATTCTCATATTTAAAGGTATTATTTTTATCCCTGTATGCAATATCGCCCTCAATGCCAATGTTTTCCCTTGCTGCTGTCTGAGCCGGGTTTCCCTTTTTTTTAATTTCAGAAAGGTTTTCAGCAATTTTTAAATATCTGGCATCGCCCTCTTTGGGCGTTATGTATTCATCATATATGACTACACTAACCGAATCTGTACTGGACACTGCAAGTGTATATTTAAACGTTATAGCTACAACCGCGCCATTGCTGCCGTTCGGCTTAATAATATCGGGCGAGCGACCAACGGAATAAAGCTCTCCGTTATTTGTTAAAATACCAATCTCTTTAATGGTATACCCTCCAACTTCAGGAGGGATATATAACTGGAAAGTAATATGGTTATCTTCACACGAAACAGCCTGAATACTTCCCCTGTATAATTCATGTATTAGACTCGTTTGTGACGGGTCAGGTATAACACTAGCTGCGCCGTTAGCATCGCCAACTACAAATTTATTAAGAATAACGGGGGTATTCGTTGCGATAGCTTCCGCTTCCAGTTCCGCGCCCCGATTGGTTAGAATCGAATAGACCTTATCTTCTGCCATTACGAAATACTCTTATTTTAATGGTGGTATATCTATATACAGATGAGCAAAACCAGAACCCATGATATAAAAATCACCGCTTATATTGCTCTCGAATTCTATTTTCGATAAAAAAGACCGACAGTTTTTTGAATCGAATATCTGCGCAACGAAAGTATTTAGCAGGTTTTCATCCATCCCCATTGATTTTAAGAGAAAGATTTTAATCGCGAAGGTATAAGGATCGCCCTTTGGGGTCATTTCGAACCACTCCTGCAGCTGGCTTTCGTAGCCCACTGACAGCAGCGCACGTTCGACCGCTCCGCGCGTACCACGGTGTTTGTTCTGCCAGGCGGCATCTTTAATAACCTGCCTTTTTTGCTGCTCGGTCCATTCAGGGTTCCAGAATGTGACCGCGTATTCCCAGGCCAGCCAGGGCAGCAAATCAACCGGACACAAATCCGGATTTTTGATGACCCGGATATCACCGGGCAGGTCACCGGCATGCGACAGAACAGCTTCGAGCGCGCGTTCTGCAGGCGTTGAATTGGGCGGTAATAAGCTCTGACTCGTCATGATTACCCCATCTGCACCGACAGTTTAATGTTCGTGCAATAGGGGGCCTGCCCCACCCCGCTAATCACATCTGCAGCAGGTGAAATAAGTTGCACGCGTTCAACGCCGTCGCGATGAATCGCGTCGTATATGCCCGAAATTGCTGCTGTAGCCCCGATTTTGTGCTGAGCAGCAACGTATGAAGCAAGATCACTTTGCGCACCATTCAGCAATACGCCGGTATCGGGCCCCAATCCCGCGATAATCACAGCTTCGACCTGATAGGCCAAGTTCGACGCTGGTTTTACCGTGACAAAATCAGTCAGTGGCCGCGTATCATCCGGAGAGAGCGCGGCATTAACAGCATTAAGCAACGCCTGCGAGGGTGTGCCGTCGCCGGTGCGCGACAAAATGTACATATCGACATAACCCGGCTGAGTAACCGGGGGGCCATACGCCTGCGCTGAGAGAACATTCGGATCGCAGCTGAGCGCGAAGTAGTTATAGGCGTTAGTGCTGCCTGCGGTGTTCCGCGCGTACCACGAAAGCTGGATGCGATGCCGGTATTCGTCATCGCTTTCGTAAACTGCTGCGACAGGCGGGATTGCATCCGGATCTGCAGGTGTAATGAGCATGCGTTCGCAGTCGAGATTCGCGCCGAGCTGCGTCAGGTCATCGCCCTTTGCAAAAGCTAGTAAAACGGCGAGCTGGCCCTGGTTCACCCGCGCAGTGTTAATGATCTTCCAGTACGCGACAATCTCGAGCATCTTCATCGCAGGGTCAGACTCGAGAAGCGCATCGAACGTTTCATCGAGCGTCTGCAGCTCTACAATGAGTTCGTTTTTTACATCGGAAAAGAGCGGGGTCTGCACGAACGCCGGTGGCGGCAGCAGGCTCATATCGATCGTCTTAACAATCGAGTTCTGCACAATCGTCGTCATTTGAAGGGCAGCTCCAGGTTGTTCAGCTTAAGCCGTTTTCGTGTTTCGACATCAGTTGCTTCGATATCGATGGCCATCCTGCCGGTTTTCGCATCCAGCGCGACGGGCCTCACCCTGTCGACGCGTATGCGGGGTTCCCATTTCGCCAGCGCTCCGGCGCTGGCCATGATGATTTTGATGGCCAGAACGGGGTCGCTGGGGTTGTCGACCAGGTCTGGTAGATTGCTGCCATATTCCGGCAGCATCACGCGGGTTCCGAGCGGAGTTGTCAGTATGTCAATGACCGACTGACGAATGTGATCGGTCCCCGCGAGCACTTTTCCAGTGCTGCGGTTCATACCTTTCATTTTGTTAGCTCATTAAAATTGAGGGCCCGTCAGTTGGTCCGTCCGGGCAATGATGAATGTGTCCGTTATATGTGACACGGATTTCTGAGAGCGTTCCCTGCCGGTCCTGGACCTCTTTACCGGCGATAACGCTGCCAGCAGTCCTGATGTTGCCTGACCCGCCTTTGTCCCCTTCAACGCTCAGATCCGTTCTGAACGTCCCCAGGCCGTCCACAACGAGCGTTTTAGTCATATGAACGGGACCATCGAAAAGAATTCCCCCCGGGGCCGTAGCGTTTATCTTCGGCGCGGCCAGATTGATCTCTTTTGCGGCTGTAGCGTTGATTACTTCCGCGTCAGCGTTGATTAGCTTCCCACCGTGAATATTCACGACGTTTTCGCTTGTCACAGTCACTTCATCTTTACCGAGAATATCGACTTTTGACTCTGCGATAATACGCACTGCGCCGCCCTGCACGCCCTTCCAGGTTAAAACGTGGCTCTCGGTATCATAAGTCAGCGTCGCGCCGTCACAGTACGCTGTGACGTGCTCATTTGGCTTATTCGACGGAACGGCGCGGCCATCAACGAGAAGACCCGGAAAAACGACGCCGTTTCGCAGATCCCCGCCTTCCGAAATGACCGTTACGGGGTCGCCCACTTTCGGGGCGCTCCAGTCCACACGTTCTGATGTTGCAAGGGTAAACCATTGCAGCCAGCCTGACTGATGCTCGCCGCCGAACGTGACGCGCACGCGTGGGGGTGACAACTGTACTTCTTTAACGACACCGCGCTTTATGATGTCGCGCAACCGGCGATACATATCCGCGCCGGTGAAGTCATCTTGGGAAGACCCGGACATAATCAGCCTCGTGCTCTTTTCCAATATCTGGCGCAAGGCTGACAAACACTTCTTTCAGAAGCGGGGCATCTGCCGGGGTCACGAAAGGCCCGACGCCGACGCCGACTACTTGCGAAAACGATACGCACCAGACGGAGTGCGATCCGAGCGCTTTGCCGTTTTTCACCCAATCAGCAGGCTCCGAGCCGCCGAACGTGGCTGGCTGAGTACCAGGACCGAACCCCCGACCGTCTATCCAGCTCGATATATACAGCGCCGCGTTCCTGGCCTTCTGCCCGTACTGATCTGCAGCAAATTCGCGCAGAACATACAGACTGCAGTTGAGCGAAACTGTCAGCGCTGAGCCTGCGATCACTTCACTGCTCGGCTCCCAGTTTTCAATTTCAAAAAAGACGGCTGGCGTTTCGAATCCTTCCGGGATTTCCGGATATACGCCAAACGTTTTGACGAAAGGGATCTGCAGAACTGCTGCTCGAACCCGGTTCGTATACTCATCAAAAGCGTCCATTCCCGCTTCAGCAGTAGCTGTCATTGAACGTTCCCCGCCACGCGGCCCCGTAAATCCTGCTCAAAATAGCGCATGAATACAGAGCCGATATTTTCAAAAATGTAATCGTCGATAGCGTCTTCCAGCGCTTCATGAACCGGTACGCGCGCCTCTTCGACGCCGCCACCCTCGCGACGAATCCAGATGCTTTTTACGCTGTAGCGTTTAGCGACAAACGAATCGGGCCAGCTCATCGAGTGCAGCCCTTCGCTCTTGGGAATGAATGTCGCACCGCGCGCACCTTTTTTCGTTTTCATGAACTGACCCGTCTCCGGGTCACGTTTTTGCTTCTGCTTTCGCTGTTTCCGCATCGACCCGCGCAAATCGTGAACGCGAAAATCGTTCAGGCCGTACCAGAGCTTCGCGCTGCTCAGCTCGCCGGTGCTCTCTTTCCCGAAATTACGACGTTTCACGAATGGCTTAATGCGCTTATTCGCTACTTTGCGCTTTTTGACTGCAAGCGCATCGATCATCATCCCGACCGAAACGCGGTGCATATGCTTCGCCGTTCTGTTCAGCGCGCGGTTGTATGCCATCAGCATCTGCTGCTGTGTGGCTCCCACAGCTTCACGTAATTCGCGCAGCGCAGACATATCGATATCGAACATCTGCGCATTGCTGCGAGGTTCTGACATGCGACCCCCTGCGGGGTGGGACCGCGGTCCCACCCTTTAATATTTCGAGTACATACTGTTTTCGCTGGTAGTGTGCGGCTCGAGATAAATAACAGTTAATCCGGTGCCGTCCGGCTGCGGCTCTTTCACGACGTAATCAGTCCAGCTGCCCCAGACCAGGTTTCCCTTTTCATCCAGCTCGCGCTTTTTTGGTACCTGGATGACATCACGCCTGGCGATACCATCAACGCTCCCCGATTTAACCGTAATACTCGTTACTGTGCCGGTGATAAACCCGGCCCCCGAGCTGGGTAAATCAGTTCGCGCGTAGGGTTCGTTGAATATCGCGATGATGGGGTCAGCTCGGTTCGGCAGGCGAACTGGACGACCAAACGCTTCGAGCATCTGCTCGTCACCGGCGTTCAAATCGTCGTCGTAGCAGCTCATAGCGCGTAGACGTGATTTGCAGCGATGAGTTTCGCAGCTTCCTCCGGGTCAACGTAGATTGACTGGCCAGCTGGGACGATTTCACGCACCGGCTTTTGATTAACGTAATGAACGATATGAAGCGTCGCGCGTAATTTCACAAATCGATACGCTGCGCCGTCTGCATCAGCTTCATCATTTTCGTCAGGAGAGCTGGCAGTCAGCAGCGTTCCTGAATTTGACCCACCCGGCAGCGGCTGCAGGGGCAGCGTTTCGCCGTCATCTTCATTCAGTAGCTTCAGCTCAGCTTCCGCACTGTCTATAACCGCCTGCAGCGCCTCATTTGTGCCAGTTGTTGAAAGCTCACGCCCCAGCTGCGCGCTTAAATCACTGATACGCGCCAGCAGTTCTGTTTTATTAGCCATTTTTGTCTCCGGGTATAAAAAAAGAGCCTTTCGGCTCTTATGCGAGGGTTACAACGACGAAAGCATCTGCATCGCCGAGCACCATTGCTGGCGCTGATTGCGTCATGGTCTGAGTGATTGACGGGTCGCCAGTTACCGTCCAGATCTTCGGATAACGTGTCGCTTCGGTGATACCCTCACGAAGTGCATCTTCATCCAGAATGGCACCATAGGTGCGATAACCTTTTGATTGTAAATTCCCCAGGACCATCGTGTTGTCCGGCATGTACTTCGTTTTGACTTTCGTGTCCGGGTCAATGTACTGGCCCTTATAGACGATCACTGCAGTATCACCGTAGTAGCCTTTAAAGCTCACGACATCGCCGAGATTTTTGATCGCCAGCTCGAGCTGACTGTTCGAGCCGCGACGCGAGTCGAGCGCTTCACGGAACAGTTTGAAGCTTTTGAGCGTCTTCCAGGCCTTTCCATCCATGACAAGTACGTTGATCGTGCCGGAGGCATGCTCTGCATACTCTTCGATATCGTTGCTCGGATCGAATGTGTCCTTGTTTTGTGCTGACCAGGCAGTGCTGCCCGACTGCACGATATTGTTTGCAACGCTGCGCTGCATATCAATTTCAGTCGTCTCAATATTTGGCCCGGAGATCGTGTATTTGCCTTTTAAGACGGCCTGCACTGCCTGGTATTCTTCCAGCTGCTGAATGGACAGCTCTTCATCCTTCAGATTCTGCATAATAATTTCGGCGCGACGTTCTGCAGGCGTTTTGGGCTGGCCGATATGCTCACCGGCAGCGCGCTTGATGACGGTATGCGGATTGACTGTGTGCTTCGGCTTGGTGTACCCCGGTTTGAAGTGCGTTGTTTTAAATCCACGCGTTCTGTCAACTTTGCCGGTGATCAATGGCGAACAGTAAACGGCCATCGACACTTCACCGGGAATTTTGTCGAGAAAAACGTCTTCAGTGGTGAACGTATACGTCTCTTTAAAAAAGAGGCTCAGGAAAAGCGGCTGGAATTTAAAAACCTGCTGCGTTGCAGCGATCAGTTCCTGCGTGGTGTATGAATCACTCATTTATTTTGTTTCCTGCATAAAAAAACCGCCTTTCGGCGGCTTATATGATCAATTTATGGTTATTCCTGGATGCTGATCGGCGTGCCAGCAAACGCTGACTTTCGCTTCGTCGCATCAGCTGACCAGTTCAGATAGTTAGCGCGAAATGTCCCGCTGTTGTAGTACGAAAACTCAAGCTGGCCTGCGCTGGCATTGACCGCCATTGCTGTAATACCCACTGCTTTTCCTGGCGTACCATCCCATGATTTAAAAGTCCCGGCAGTTGCATCAATCATGACGGGTGTATATTTCGCGATATTCACACCCGAAGCCATGATGCCGGTAGTTGTTGTCACGTCAGGGCCGACGGAAAAATCATCCGGCTGACAGCTTTCTGTTGTCATAACTGCTCCTCAATGAGTGATTTACCTGCCTGAACCAGCAGTGAAATTTTCGCTGCAGAACCGTCTGCAGAGTGATTGTGTTGAGCGGGCATATCAGCCACCGCTTCCGGCGACTCTTTTGCCATCAGCGCATCAAGCGCTGTTTCAGTGCGCGCCTGGGCGGTTTGCGGCGCTGCTGCCAGGACCGCTTTAGCCTGATCCAGCGTCATGCTGGGAATAGCAGCCAGCGCATGAGCCTGCTGCTCACGCCCTTTCGCTTCGTCACAGCCGATGATAGACATCACGCGAGCCAGCTCATTTGATGCCGCCTGCGCGCTAATCTGCTCAGTTGTCAGCGTAACGACCTGCTCCTCTGTTTTTGCCGTGGTTGTTGTCATGCTTAACTCCGGTTTAGTAGTGTTCAGCGCGTCGGCCATCGCCTGAATCGCGTCTGCATAGTTAACAATCTGGTCGGCCAGGCCTGCTTTAATCGCTTCCTGCCCCGTATATACAGCCGCTTCTGTTGCCAGAACCTGGGCTTTTTTCAGGCCGGTATAGTCAGCGACTTTCTGCGCAAATTGATCGCGCGTACTGTCGATGCTGGCCTGAATTTCGTCACGAACGTCAGACGGCAGCTGCTCAAACGGGTTTCCGTCGACTTTATGACTACCGGCATAAATCAGCGTGACGTCGACGCCTGCCAGCTCCAGCGCCTTCTCAACGCTTCTGTGCGCGACGACAACGCCGATTGACCCTACGACCCCGGTCTGAGTGATTAAACGCCGCGTGCAGGCGCTCGCGAGCAAATAACCTGCGCTGCAGGCCATATCACTTGCTAAGCACCAGACCGGTTTTTGCTCCCGCGCTCGCACGATTAAATCCGCTGTATCGAATGCACCGGAGACCTCCCCCCCTGGCGAATCAATATCAAGCAAGATCCCTTTTACGGCAGGGTCAGACACGGCCTGCTGCAGGCGCGCGGCTATGCCGTCATAGCCGGTCATGCCGGAGACCGGCTGCATATAACCGAATTTATGAACCAGCGTGCCGGTGACCGGCAAAATTGCGATACCGCGTTCTACACGATAGCTTTTCGAGGCTGACCGCGATTCTTTGTCCCAGCTGCTCGCCAGCTGCTTAAGTTCTTCACCGGCCAGCTGCGCGCCGGTAGTCGCATCGATAAGACGTTCTGTCCCGAAACGTTCGCTCAGCGCAGAAAAGAAAACCCGCGCATAGGCGGGTTCGAGTAATAGCGGCTGATTGAAAGTTCGCGCGGCGAGATGTTGATAATTACGCCAGGGCATTAATAGTACCCCCCATTATTGGTGTTTGATGGATAGCTGACGGACCAGTTCGGCTCGTTAAGCCCCAGCTCTTTGCGACGCTGGATTTCATATTCCTGCTGCTCCATGACGTCTTCATAATCCAGCCCCTGCAGGGCCAGCTCGTTTTGATACGTGGTCAGGTTAGCAGTGAGACGCATCGCGCTTTCCTGCACTTCTTTCAAACCGTCGATGGCCATGCGGCCAGCGCCGATCCACATTGCATTCGTCCAGGAGTTTCTCGCCTCATAAAACGACCGTCGAGCATTCACCGGCAGCTTAATGATCCCGCGAGCCAGCACCTCTTCGAACCAGCAGGCGAACATCAGCGACGCCTGGCGCGCTGCAATGAATTTGCGACGCCCCATGTAGTAGCGCCAGCTCACGTTCGCGCTGGCGCGTGCGCTTGAATAGCTGACCTGGCTATAGTCCCGGCTCAGTTCTTCATAAGAAACGCCGGTACCGGCAGCGACATAACGCAGCAGGGATTGCTCGAGCGAACTAAACCCGGCGTCAGCGTTCTGCGCCGTCTGCAGATTGAGCTTATCGCCAGGGTGCAGGTGTGGGACCTTCACGCCGCCAAGCTTGATGTTTGCGCCGTTGTAATACGTAACGAAACTCTTAATAAACGCTGTGAGCGGGTTATTTGCATTCTCAGCCCCTGCGCCAGCGATATATTCAAACGCCTGCTCGCTATCGAGTTCTGATTCGATAGTCGCGGCATACATCGCCTTCACTATCGCGCTTTGCAGCTGCGTCTGTTGCAACGTATCAAGCATCTTCAGGCGTTCCATCACGCTGTAAAAGATGTTGTCACCGCGCGTCTGGCCATCTTCCATCGGTTCGAAAATGTGAATGAACGCCGGACGACCGTTGCTGAGCCTAGCCGGGATTCGTCGGCATTTACCGACGCCGCCATACGGATAACTATCCTCTGCTATCCAGTAGCCCACTGCAGCGCCATTTTTATCGATATCGACACCGGCGCGCCGGGTCTGAGTGTCGCTGGCATAGCCAGGGTTCCGAATGCGTTTCGGCGATACCATTTTGAAACGAGTCCGGAATATCGAGCCAGAGCTGCCCTCCCACACCGGCTGCACGCATGTTTCACCGTTGAATGCGTGCGTGGCCACGCCTTCGCGGATCATCATCGTGAAAGTGCGCTTGCGCTCGATATCAATCGTGCAGTTCGGGTCTTCCGCGTATTCAGTCCAGGCTGTTTCAACGTCACGCGCGAGCGCGCGAGAATCCTCGCGTGATATGCCGAGATAGCGCCAGTTCGGACGATAACTGAGTTTAAAAAGGTTGCCGACGATATGATCCTGGTGCAGCTGCACGGCATTTGCCGCGACGCCGTTGTTACGAACGAGATCATCAGCTCGGGCATTACCTTTATAAAATGTCGGCAGCAGCGCTGCATCGGCGCTCTGCTGCGGCGCGTGCCAGTCAAGTAACTGGCCGCCGAAGCCGGGACCGCCGCCGTTATACCCCGCGTAACGGCGTAGTGGCGTTTGACCGTCGGGACCGAGTAACTGCGTTGCTGCAGTCATACACGAACCCCTGCGGGGCGGCGACGTCCCGTGTTCAATCCGAGCTTGCCCTTCAGCTCGATAATGTATGCGCGCAGGTCTGCTATTCCTGCTGTTGAATACTGATAGCTCCGGCTGTTACCGGCTGAATCGCCGTGCGATATCGTAACGGCCTGTTTGCCGACCATCATCCGGTGATACGCCGTTTCAGCTTCAGCCAGCCGTATCAGTAGTGTTTCATTATCTGTAGTCACGTTAACCTCCCAGCGCTCTGGCCATCTCTTCGAGCGTCATCGTTGGGGTTGATTTGGATTTTTTCTGCTGCTCTGCGAGCAGCTCAAGATTGAGCTGGAAGCGGATTTTGCTGATACGTAGCGCTGCCAGCGCGTAAACAAGGCAGTCCAGCGCTTCATTTCGACGGCCCTGATTGCTCCAGCGATACACGACGCGACCGTTAATCAGTTTTGGGATCAGGACTTCGCTGACGAGCTGCTTCGCCTCTACTTCCCCGAAAATTTCATCATTTGCAGGAAAGTGAATCGCACCAGGTGTGCCGTTTTTGGGGTCAGGAACAAGCGGGAACCGCATATACAGCAGGTCTTTTGCAGTATCAGTACCGACAAGCGACAAAAAGACTTTGTTTGCGTTTTTAGAACGCGGCATATCGACGACGGGGCGCCCATACGTGCTCGCCCCTTTGATGGGTATTACCCAAAGCGGCCCGTGCCTGATTGAGCGGTGATAAACGACCTGCGGATCGATGCCGCCCGTATCCCACGCCCACCTGCTGACCCCCATTTTCGTTCCATCGCTGCGCTGATACTGCTTACGTATCACTCCGTCGACCCTCTGCAGGGTTTCTTCTTCGTCATAGCGACCGAAAACGATGGTTTTATCGATTAGCCAGCATTCTTCCTCTGCTCCCCATCCCCACACGTAGCACTCATACCGGCCCGATTTTTGCGAGTCGATACCGCCAGTAATGAACACGACACCGTCAGGAACTTCATGTGCGTATACTTCGCGGCGCTGCAGCAGAATGTCATGCTCCAGCTGCTCGCTGGCGACTTCATTCCAGAGTTCGCCGAGCACCGTGTTGTAAAACGCTTTCTCTTTTAGCGGGTCGCCCTTCGCTTTAAGCCAGGCATCAACGATTTCGCCCCATCCGTCGAGATTGAGCGAATAAAGTGCGTTAACAACGATTGCAGCGTGCTGCGGGGCGCGTACTGGCTCCCCGTCATGATCAAAAAAGTGAATGCCATCCCGCGTCCAGGTGCAGTCTTCCGCCATCCAGCGACCAGCCAGCTCCATTTTTTCCAGATCGCTGTAATGAAAATGTCCGGGGCAATGGCAGCACTGGTAATACGCTGAACGCCCTTTCGCTTCACGCGTCAGCTGGCTGTCATCCCATTTGAGGCCGTATTCGATGCCCTCAAAACCGAATTTAAGCTCCTGCTCTCCGCCGCAATGGGGGCAAGGGAGGTAAAACCGGAAGACCAGATCCGCGCCATCTTCAAGCATCTCAATCTGGCTTTTACCCGTGACGGTCGGAGTCGAGCCGAAAATGGCCTTCGGGTATGACGCGCCCTTAATACGCACTAGGGCCAGTTCAATCGGCGACCCTTCGCCTTTTCCTTTCTTCGAGACTTCAAGCGGCCAGCCGTCGACTTCATCACCGGCGACGACCTGCTTTGTCAGGCGACGGAAATTCCCTGGGGTATTTGCTCCGCGAAAATCCAGAATGGCGCCAGACATTTCCTTTCGTTTGATATTGTTCCGTTCGTTGCTGCTGTCCCAGTCCGGGAATATCTTTTGTATGACCGGCATTTCACTGATCGCCGGATCTATTTCATCAGAAACGAACCCCTGAGCCTCTTCATCTACGGGCTGGTATGTGACCGAGCTGCGCTTCTTATGCTCTGCAAAATACAGCAGCGCAGCGACCATTACTTTTGTATAGCCGAGGCGTGCTGATTTACGGATAGACACGATTTTGATCGCATCGTTTGTCATCATGTTCAGCATCGCCAGCTGAACAGGTTGTGTCTTCCAGCGACCGGCGATGTGGCTTGAACCTTCCGGCAAATAGAAATATTTATCCGCCCACTCAACACCCGTCATCGGTATCGTCACGCGTAAGGGACTCAACCCGTTCAATATCGCGTTCGATATCGCTGACATCGTAATCGCTGAAGTCGACTCGTATGTCTGCAAGTTCATTGAGTGCTATCGCCAGCTCCTGTTTAAGTAGATCGGTTGCCTCTTGCGGCATATCGAGCCAGACCTTTTTCAACCGTGGTGGCCAGGACTCGACGCGAGTGCGTAGTTCGACAGCGACGCGTGATACTGCGACGCTGATTAATTCAATCGGAGCGTAACGTTTTGCGAGTATCCGACGCTTCACGCGCTGCGTCAGTATTCGTTCCTGCCGCTCCTCGTTTTTGAGCCATTGCTCGCGTTTTTTTTCCGGCGAATTGTCGTCCGTTTCCGGTTCATCGCCGACTGCGGAATCTTTCCGGTTTCCCCGGAGGTAATGAATATAAAAGTGTCGCCAGGCATCCAGATCCCAATCGCCCCTCCCTTGTGGGACAGGCGCTCCGGGCAGTTTTGACAAATCGCGAAGACGGCGATCTGACAGCAGCAAATGCGCCGCGACCTCTGCTTGCGTAGCCATTGAATCTCCCAACCGGAACCGGAAATGCCAAAAATGAAAAAATGCTCAAAACGAGCGAGCTTTTGCGCGTCTACCGACCCTCGGTGTTTCGGGTTCTGGAAAGGACCCGCGACCGGGGGGGGGTGGGACCGCGGTCCGCCCCCTTTTTTCGGTCATGTGGACGTCTAAACGGCTTATCTGTTGCTTTTTTGACCGTTTTGACGCCTGAGTGCTCAGATCGGGCAGGTTGTTGCGGTCCCGGTTGAATCAATGCAGGTCCCGTTGGGACCGGTCACTTTCGTTCCTGGTGCGATAGCGATGTGCTTCACTGTCGAACCATCTGCGCGCGTTGCTTCGGTGTAAGTGGTATGCGTGCATCCGGCGAGCATCGCCAGGGCGCACACGAAGAGAAGTGATTTCATGTTGTTCCTTATGCTTCTGATGTGGAATGTCCCGCACTCAAGACGGGTAATGGCTGAGGAACGGGGGACAGGACGCGCGGCCAGCGGTAGCTCGCCACGCGTTGACGCGAGAACGCCTTGATATTGACTGCATCTGACTGATTACCGCCGAGGATCATCAGGTCCCCTGCTTCGTTCTGTCCGACTACAAATCCAACATGGCCACCGCCATCACGCGTTAATACAGCAATGCAGCCGTATGCAGGTTCTTGCAGCTTGTTACCCCATTCGAGATATGAGCGAGCAGACTCAAAACGAGTTGACTGAATACCGCTCTGCTCGAGCACTGACCCGACGAACGCAGCGCACCACGGCGTTTCGTCATCTTTAATCCCACCGCGTTTGATATCGCGCCACATTTGCAGAATGAGGGGGTTATGCTTCGGGCCATGCACTTCAGCTTCGCCGATGTACTTGCGCGCTGTTGCGACCCATTTGTATTCATATGTCATTTTTTGCTCCATAAAAAAACCCG
Organism: Enterobacter quasiroggenkampii; assembly: GCF_043972695.1. Lineage (NCBI taxonomy): Bacteria > Pseudomonadati > Pseudomonadota > Gammaproteobacteria > Enterobacterales > Enterobacteriaceae > Enterobacter > Enterobacter quasiroggenkampii. The sequence goes on along the minus strand of NZ_CP143745.1, from coordinate 2,859,651 downwards.
CCGAAGCGGGTTATACGTTGTCTTTGCGCTGCGCTATTCGTTCGCGTAGGTCAATTCCAAATCTGTGTTTCATTACGAAGAAAAGGATTTCCTTAACGCCCTTATAACCCAACATACCTATAACAAAAGAAATTTCAGTATGGGCAAATGTCAAAGAACCAATGTGCGGGATCGAGACAGTTACATTAGGGAGATGTACTACAGTGAAAATCATAATAGTTGTACCAATAATTATGTCTCCACAGCATTCTCGAAAACGCCCACCCCAATAAAACACTCGAACGATGACACCAAGCATAACCAGCAAAAAAATATCAAGCGAGGTCTTGTGAGTGCGATATATTTCTATTATCGGCCCCCACCAAGCAGTTATGTGTGGCATAGGGTTTCCAGTTATTTACATTAAACAGAAGAAAATAAACAGAGGGATTGCGTGAATAATACCAACAGTCAATTAGAACAAAAAGACACGTAAAATAAAAAATCCGGTTAAAAAACCGGATCTCATGATATCAGGACAGCAAAGAACGTTTTATTATATTAATATTCCTTGCACTAAGCTTCATGATTTTTTTAAACTTAGTTGACCATATCCTATTTGCAAATATATTGCCATCGAGATTAAGATTATGCTTATGTATTTTGTCAATTACTTCTTTTAAATTTTTAACGTCCGAGTTGCCTTTTGAATTGAGAGCGTCAATAATCGTATCAATATAAACATCCCAACCAATAGGCCTAAAAAGTAAGTAACCACCTTTATCTACGCTTCTGAACTCACCAGCAGTTTTAGCATTGAGGACAACACTAGTTAACTCCGCACTGAGGGTAAATGTATAAAGGAATACCTCACGAACAAATTCAAAAAGATATTCGTGATCCCTATACTTTAGTTTTTCCAAATCAGAAACACTTACTCCCAGCTTACAACACACCAGCTTCTGCACGTTGTCATATATATTAACGATAGAGGTTATGCTTGTTTTATCTCGTACAGGCCCCGAGCTAAACGACACATTATTTTCATTAAAGAAAGTACATGACGGTGATTCGATTAACTTCCTTGTTATACAAGCTGAAATATCATCCTCATCCAAAGCTATAATAGTATCCTTGCTAACCAATTTCGCCTTTTTGTTTAAGGTTGTAAATAATCGCCTAGATTTTATCTTTCCATCTGGTGAGTTATTATGTGCAACAATTATTACACTAATTAATTCATCCCCGATGGTTTCATTTTTACTTATGGCAGCCTGAATACCAGCAAGCCTATGCTGGCCATCGAGCGCAAAAAATCTCTCTTCTTTAGTTATAGAGAGAAAACCGATGCAAGTCTCAGCATAGTCTGGGAACTCTAAAAGAGAAGCCTCATGTGTTTCAGGTCTTATATTACCAATTTCATGCCAGTTAGGATCACCATCATATACTGCCACGACTAAAGAGTTAAAAAATCTATCCTCATTAGTTAAAAGATAATTCGCAATTTCATCTGCCCGACCATCTATCAAATCCCTCTGTATTTTATCAGATAAATTTTTAATTTGATGTAATTCATGGGCAAATCCAATTAATTCAGATACATCAGACAAGCGCATCATGCAACTGAATGTATCCCAACTGCCCATTTTACCTCTTAAACAAGGCAACACTAATCGTTTAGACATTATATCCGAACCCCTCTTAGTAATGAGCGGACCTCTGCTGAAAAATCAACATGACAACATGGAGGGAGAAAAATATCAGCTAAAGCCTGTTCAACTTGTGCTGTTGATTGGCCATCAGGTATAGTTGCATAATAATAGAAAAGATGATCTCGATAATGCTTGATCATTTTTCTGATACTCATTCTGTTTACATAACCTGACTCATTGACGTAATTCCTAAATCTTCTTGCTATAGTATTTCCAGACGTTACGTCACCTGCCTTTCCAACATACATTACATATGAATTACTTGGTAGATTACCATCTTCAATACTTACCATGAATAAATACACGCCTTGTTGCTCAGGAAAATCATGTGCAGCATGATCGGTATATTTAACCCGAGTCCATTGTAATTGTGGCAAGTCTTGCCTTCTTACAAACAAAGGAGGGCACAAGAGAAAAGGAAAGTTAGTTCGTAACTGATTGAGATACATTTCCCTTCTCTCGACTTCATCAAGGTCCTCAACCGCATTATCGATGGAATCATAAATACTAACCATAACTCATCCATGAAAAATCAACATTAAATGAGAAAAATCGCAAAAAAAAACATTAAAGTCAAGGGATATAAAACAGACGCTTACTTTCGAATGGAAATAAACGTTAGCTGTTCCTTATGAAAGTGAAAGTTCAGTAGAGCAAGCCCCAGAAGAAGTTTGCAGGCGATATGACAGGGGTACTGATGCTAAGCATCTTTCGCGAATACCCCTGTCGTATCGCCGGAAAGCAAAAACCCCGCGCAGGCGAGGTTCTCGTTATGTTCAAATTGTTCGCTTTTCGTCGCTGCCGTTGCGGCGCAGCTCTGCCAAGCATAAATGGATTATCTGACTTTTTGGGTGGAATTCAACTTTTTCGTCGACGATAAGCACAATTCGCTCATTTTGAGTGATTTTTCGCCGACAAATACACCTTCGCTCTAAATATCTGCAGACACCACTTTACTCGTTCGCGCGCCATTTCCGGGCTCAGCCATGGCGCAATTCGCTGCAGTTCCCGGGTCAGGTCCGATATTTTCTTCCGGGTGGTGTAATAATCCCGGCCAATCACGTAAACCGGATCGTTTCCGTCGAACGCCTCCAGCACGCAGTGCTCCACAAACTCCACGTCGTCATTTTCCAGGGCCGCATCAATAACGCTGACTGCAGGCGCTGGCCAGAGGATAGCGTGCGCCCGGTTCATCGCATGCTGACCCCGGAAACCTTCTTGGCGTGCCTGGTTCAGCGCCGCTGTGAACTTCTCGAGTGCAGCATCAGACCAGCGCTGGTTTTTACTTAAACGCCAGCATGCCTGCCCCCGGGGTTTTCGTGGTGCCGTGCTGCCGCGCATTCCTTCTCCCCAAACGGTAAGGAGAGACTTTATCCATGCGGATTGTATGCTGGTGAGCGGCGTAAACCGGCCCAGGTAGCTTTTGCGTGGTGCAGCTGCTGCAGCTTCAAGTGCATACTGATGGGAACGACGCTGTTTCGGTGTGTTCATTCCTGCACTCCCAATTCTGCATTGACCTGCGCCAGAAGCTCCGCCTCGGTACCGAATTTCTCTTCCCAGAACTTCCGCCCGGCATGGACTGCAACGCCATATCCACCCTGCCTGTGGTGAATGGCGCAAAGCGGGATTGCGTGATAATTGTCGGCACGAACGGCTAAGCCGGTGCCTTTGCTGCAGTGATGGATTTCAGCCGGAGTATCTTCATGCCCGATGTTTCTACAGACGATGCATCCCAGCGCGGCAACGCGGGCCAGGTGCTCATTTTCAGCTTTGGTCTTGTATGTGCTTTTCCTGCTCATGCCGCCGCCCTTTCATTCCATTGTTCTGGAGTTGCCAGGGCCTCGGCGTTAACAGGTGCGAGATGGTTAGCAGGTGTGCTGGTTGATTCAGTTTGTGCCATGGTTAAGTCCCCTGGCACAGTTCTTACTCAGTCGCGAGTTGTTCAGGCTCGCAGTGATTATTATAAATCACTTACTGGATGGCTAAAAGAGCACGGCGTAAGCCCTGCGTGCTGTCGCGCTTCATCAAGCGCAGCCAGTGATGTTACAAATTCGTCTGGCCGCAAAACAAATCCGCCGCTAATTCGGCCGCATTCGAGATAGACTAAAATAGGGCCAGTATGCCCAGCCGCGTCGGGTATCACATCGTCTGAAATGTGCATAATATCTCCCGTTGGTAACTAGCACACTGTATATTTTTACAGTGCATATTCGTTGGAGACATCAGAGTAATTTAAAAATGCTTAGACGATTAATTAGTAATACTTAAATTATAATTCACGTGAATTAAACCTTATTAATTCATATAAAAAACAATCTCTTCAGAATGTTATATGCTTGTTATTTAAGGAATTTGTGCGATTTACTTTATTCATTCTTTTATTTCGAAGATAAAAAAATCCGCTCAGCGAGTTGGTGGGAACATTTTCTTTTGCTCGCGCCGCCAGTTTTAAAGGCGTTCATTTCTTCGCGTTCTGCTCAGCCATCTGGGTGTATTGCGGATCGCTGGCCTTTGGCAGAGCCTGGGATTTCTCGCGATAGAACCGCACGCGCTCCATGAAGTACTCGCGAAGGTGTTCTGGCTGCTCGCGCGCAACCTGTTCAGCGATAACCGGCATGTTCATGCGCTCTTTAAACGCTACGTCCGAAGCAGCTATGTCTACGTTTACTTTGTCGCGTTCGTCCATGGATTCATTTGCTATGTTGAAGTCTGACATTTCGGTACTCGGAGATGAATCCACGGAAATTATATAACAAAAAACCCGCCGAGGCGGGTCTTAGGATTAGTTCATTTGTTAGGCGATATGCAGATATTCTTTTCTATTCATTAGATTACAAGAAACCTCGAGACTTAAAGTTCCAGAGATTTTGCACATGACCTTGTAATTACTTGGAGCTTCTTCGCTTAAATTAGCTACCGAAAGTTGAACGGATCGTGGATTGTCCTTAAGCATATTCAGAATATCTTCAGCTAAGTACCGCGGACAATAGCCGATGATCTCAGCGGGGTTCGAGCCACGAATAACTACTGCGTTTGGATCGTAGCTATTCTGTACATCAAGGCACATCTTTAACTCTTCACCAATTTTTAGCGACGATGTAACGCGATCAAGTGCTGAAGGCGAAAGATAGCTCAAGCCATGACAGAAAAATACATGTTCAAAGCTACCATCATCATTCACTTCGATGCGTTTAAACATCTGCAGTTGATCAGTTGTTCGATGACCACCAGAACGCCCAAGGATTTCGAGTGGTGTTGCGCTTTCATTGTTCAGGCCTAGCCACTGGATGAAGTATGGGTATTCAGGTCTCCTAGGAGACAAAAGTCTATTCTTGAAGAGCGGAAAAAGATCTTCAGAAATGTATGTTTTATATAGATCTTCCATTCCACTAAATGGGGTAAATTTTACTAAATTTTCAACACCTCGTGTGTAATTGAAGGAGTAACACGAACCTTTTTTCTGAAGGTTTCCAATTACATGCCAGTCTCTGCTGTCCGGAGACTGCCAAGCTACGTAGACAGATTCATTTTTGTTATGAGACATGTTCCAGAAGCCTTTTCTTATTTTCAATGACGACTGCTGTGGCAAAAGCCCTAGCATTTAGTGTTGCACACTCCAATGGTAATTTGTTGAAAATATTGGCAATATCGTCATCACTAACTCCTTGTAGTCTTGAAAGCCAGTGATTTTTAGCATGTATCCGCTTATCACAAGCCAACAAGAATGCATCTAATGTTAAAAGCCTTTTTGTATCAGTTTTCAACTTAAACAACTCAGATCGAGCCTTTGCAACAAATGCAGGAACGGTTCTGTTGCGATCTCGCGTATGGAGACGCTCTATGTACTGAGCCTCTGGAAGTTCTCTTCCTAGGCTTGCAGCATGATCGTATGTTGGACATAAAAAACACTCTTGGGTTTCAATATTGAGCATAATGGCCCAGTTTTCATGATGGCGATCTTGATTGCTTACCAGCGCATCAAGCATCAAATACCCACAAAAAACATCACCGGCATTCAACCCATCAATATCGAAACTTGTTTCAGGAGGTTGTATGTGTTCACGATCTAAACAGCCAAGCACACGGCTGACAGTGTGTTCTCTAACTCTCACCACTCGTTCCGCAACATGCGATGGTTCAGGCACCGGATAGTCAGCAGTTCTCGTATGCAAAACTTCATTCCCCATAACCATACGATAGCCATGAGGAATAACATTCTTAGTGAGCACCCCGAATCGGCCATTGACTTTAGCAAGGTCATATCTGGCATGGGGTATCTGAAGCAGATCGCATAACTCTGAAGTACATTTTTCTGACCAATGCTCGCCAGTTGAGCCCTTCGAGTATTTAAACATCCAAGCTTCAGCTTGCGGATCTGGTGAGTATTTGAACCAAAATTTTTCTTTTGTGCCAAGCGACTCGAGGTCCTTAGGAACTACATTCAGCTCAATTATCGGATATTCCATAGGCTTCCTTTCCACAACCAACGTAGTTGCTTGAGCATATCCGAGATACTTCTACAAATGAAGCACAATGACCTTACCACATACTGTTTAAATGTACAGCTATGACTTGGTAAATGACACAAAAGGGCAAACCCGCCGTGGCGTGTAGAACTTCTCACACTGAATGAGAATCAATCGGCGAGGGATTAAATTCCCGTACAAGCTCTTCAACTTCGTCCTGATCTTGCAAATCTTCGCTTGCGATAAGATAAACCTTTAAGTGACCCTCTTTCTCGATGGAATACTCTCTCACGCGAAATCCAAAGTAGTGACCTGAACCGGGATTGGCGATCGTTACCTCCTGCCTCCCTTCTTCAATCCTCACTAGTTTGCAGCGCCCAGTTCCTTCAACAAGAATACAATCGTGCATACTAACCTCCTGCATTGGTTGGAACAGCTTCTACGTGTAAATAGAGGAAGCCCCGTCGATACGGGGTTTCCAAGGTAGAAAATTAATGTTGATTTTCCGCATCATACCGGCAGTGTTGACACATAAAATCGTCCTCTTGATAGCTCATCAACAGAGATTCATCGTCAATAAAGCCATCGCCTGTGCAGGTATCTTCACCATAGATACCAGAGCAAGGAACACGGTAGATTAAAGGTTCTACGAAAGTTTTCAGATGGAATTTTTGCTTATCACTCAGAGCATCTGCATTGCCATCATTCGCTATGAGAATCTTTATTACTGCAAAAGTTGCTTCACTATCATACTTAGTCGGTTCCACCATTTCCTCAACGTGTTCGCGACCGTCACTTTCTAAATAGCGTAAAACTTCAATATTCATTTGATCCCTCGGGGTATGTTACTAAGATGACGTGTAGTAAGAATTATCTTAGTATGTCACTCCACACTGTCACTTGATCTAGACCACCGAGTACTGATTTTACAGCTACATTCTTGACATAATAAAAAACCCGCCGAAGCGGGTTTGCCGATCAGTCTCGACAGTGACAGGAAAAAAAGCCATATTAAAAAAGCGATAAGCTATGCCCAGTGTCCACTGGTGGTGGAGTGAAAGTGACGTCGCGAATTTGATCACCGAGCAGAAGAAACTTATCCAAGGAGAGCGGCGGTATGCTAGCAAACCCTGTCGGTCCCCTCTTTCTGGCAACGTCTCTAACATCCATAAGGATACGGCCTAACACGTTCATGCCATAAAAGTTCCCTTCGGAGTCTTTACTCGCCCCCCAAAATTGATCCTTCTCTGAGTGTTCAACGATGTCATGTTCACCAGTGCTATCCAAAAGAGCGAAAAATGTTTCCCAGTTCTGGCAAAGCTTAACGCAAACGCACCACTTCATAATCGAAACTCGATTCTTTTCCCAGCCTAAACGGGTCTTTGCTTCAAACGACCTGGCAGTCTGCTTGGCTTCGAAGGGGTTGCCTTGAGTAATGATGGACTTTTGTATCTCAGGGTAGTCAGGGTACCGGCATGCTTGGTACAGGATTTCGCTCGATTGGATTGGCAACCCATTGATTAACAGTGGGTAACCTTTAGCCATGTTGGAAAGTCCACCCCATTTTTCAGTGGTTTTCCTGAAGGCAACGGTGTTAAGTGATGGATATAGTCGGTAGCTCATGTTACTCATTATACCCAATACGTTTCATAAGTGGATACCAGCAGTCCAATGCTGTAGTTCCTGTTGGTTCATAATCCCCCCACCAAAATGCCAGTGGTGCATTATTCGGGCAGTTTCGATATGTAAATGTAGTCCCTCCAAAGCCTAAACCATCAAAAGTTGAAAAACCTAGCGGTTTGAGCACATCACTTGGGGTTTTTCTATGCAATAATATATTGAATCCCACTTTAGTGAGGATAGATTCATAACGGTCTCTTGAAAGTTCATCTCTAAAACTATTATTTTGAGTATAGCCATTTCTAAATATACCCTTGTAATATTCACAGTCTTTAAATTCCTCTGGGATACTCACACTATATTCTCTTGGCCAAAATACTCCCGACTGACTTGAACAATACTTACGATTTTCAACAGTGCGCACACCAGATGTACCGACAACGATAGTTATATTTCTATCGTGATAAGTATTTTCTATAACATTTTTAATGTAGTACATAGAAAGAGTGTGTGCAGTGAAAAGATACACCTGAATATTAACATCCCTAAGATTGTAGGTGTTAATAAGCCATTTCAAATCATTTACTGCTTTCTCTCCTGAGAACGACACATCATCAATATAAACAAAAGATTTATAAGCGCGCACCTCATCATAAGCAGAAAACCTTGTTATGACTTTAAATTTTGTACCAACTTCAGAGTATAAATCATCGATTATCTCACGTTGGCTTGAGCCTTTTTTTTGAATACTTAGAAAGCCAGAATGCTTATGAAATCTTTCGTTGTTTGGATTGTGAGCGATTTGGCTTATACGCCTTTTATAAGCTTCCTTAGTTTGGTATCCAACAGAAAGCAAATAACTTGTTTGCTCTAAAATAAATGATCTATCACATTCATCAAACTGCATAACCCATTTTTTTACATGAGCCGCATCCATTCCCGTTTTAGGTATATGTCTATAGTCGCTTAGTAAAGAAGCTATTTGTTGATATAAGATTTCATCAGACGACAGGTCAGAAAACATATAATCCCTTTCATTTCAGTTAAGAATGTAAAAACATTAAGATTTCTCCTATATATTTCAGATATTGAGGATTTTAACAACTGTTTTTTACTTAATAAAGAGATTGCATCACATTTTTATACCAAGCCTTAAGTTAAATTTCATTGACTCTAGCCTTACCTAGAGCCAAAGTTGTCGAATCGAACTTGTTTCCCAGACGTTATAGCCGTAGATCTACATGTAAAATGCACGATGCATGGCACATCTCGCAGGAGTCTCAATAGAAATCCACTTAGTTCAGGCAGACATTTTTACTTGGATGCTCGCACCACTTATCTTAGAAGTGCTGGATGATTGCAGCATCCTGCCGCGGTAGTCGCTTGCCCTTTACCTCGAATAGACGTTCTTCACTTTTCGCACTGATCATGAGCCCCTGCCTCATCGGCTCTCCGTTAGCCTGTCTTTTTCGAGTGGGTGTTATGCGACGTGAAGTTAATGCCTCATATTGAATAGCTTAAACCCGAACGCATCGAAGACTGTTTGCACATCAAGCTTTTAAGGGACTTGCAACAATAATATGCATGATACAAAATAGGAGTTTTCAAATGGATTATGAAAAATGTGGGAAACGCTAAAAGAAATCTACCTTTCGGTTAAAAAAACATCAACAGAAAGGATTAAAAGTCCATTTTATGGAGTTTTCGTATTAACCTGGCTTGCGTTCAATTGGCAGCCAGTCGCGGTCTTGATGTTTAGCGAACTGAAGATGGAGAACCGAATAGCTTATATAAATGCAGTTTACCCATTTAACTTTGTTATCCCCCTCGGAATTTCTGCTTGCTTGGCATACATTCTCCCTATTATTAATGAAAAAATCACTTATCTTCAATCGAGACCAATATCAAGAACAGCAGTATTGTTATCTATAAGAGCAAAAAAAGCATTAGTTGCGGATATCAGCCTAGAAAAATACCGAGCTAAACGTGATGTGACTTATGAGCGGCACGTTGCTGGTGCTGAGAGAGAGATTCAAGACATGCGTGAAGAGATTGTGAATTCAAAAGAAAGAGTTGGCGAAATGAATGCTCAGCTAGTTGAGTTAAACAAAAAAAACAACGAACTTAGTGCATTTTTACAAGAATCAAATAATAGGAATCAAAAACTTGTTGATGAAATCGAACGTAAAAAAATCGCTGAGAGTAGATTTATGGGAGAAGTTGAAGATTTAAATAAAGAGCTGGATCGCTTATATTCATTACTAAAAATGGAGCCCACACCGGGTATTGGCTTAGGCATAAAAATGAATACTGTTATACGCGAAGAAGAACACGCCGAAAGAGATGATACAGAATATCGCCCAAGTTTCGATAAGCACAATTAATCGTAGCTAGCCTTATATATTAATAAGGCCAGATATAAGTCACTAGCATTATACCGTTTTAAACTGTATATGGGCCAACCAGTCACCGCCACGAGGCGGTGAGTACGGTTTGGGCTGAGGTTTCATTGTCCGCTGCATTGGCATCTTACAGCGATTGAGCAACGCGCGAGCCATCGCGCTGTTGAAAGGCATGTCGCGCTCTTTCATTACAATTATTCCTCCCGGCTTATCAGCGCCTTCCATTTCGAGTTAAGGTCTTCTTTCGCAGTCGCCTCGCCGCCGGGCGGGTAAGAGAACCCGGCGCGCATGCCAAGGCAGCCGTTCGAACAACGGATCTCTGCCGCTCCCCAGTTGATACCGCGGCTACGTAATCGCATGGCCGGTCTTTGCCCGCAGTTCGGACAGCGTGGTAAATCAGTCATTGCTTATCCCCACCAGCAGGTTCTTGTGGCGGCGCAGTTCTCGCATGGCGCCCTGGAGTTTTTGCAGATTGGCCAGTTTCGCTTTGGTGCGGCGAATTTCGCTTGAGATAAAACGAGATGACGGGATCACCAGGTCATCCGGACGAGCTGCGAATGCCGGGATATCCTGAACTATCTGCGCAGTGGTTTTCTCTGCTGGCGCCGTTTCAGCGTGGCTGGCGTTAGCGTTCGGGGCTGCGGTTGCCGGTGCTGGCCCATCGTCGTTTTTCAGGCTCCAAGTGATATTTTTCCCGTCCACATGGCGCACAACCCGCCCTTCTTTGCCCAAAGAACCCAGCGAGGCATTCAGGGCCCGGGAGGTTTTACCGAGCAGTTTCGCGATTTTCTCCGCGCTTATGGCTCCCTGCCCTTGCATCGCAGCAAGGATCCGGCCAACAAGCTCCGATTCCTGTTTTGGCCGGATACGCTTTGACTTTTGCTCTGTCGCGGTACCGATGAACCAGCCGCCGTCTGCAAAATCACACAGCCCCTGCTCTTTCTGCTCGCGCAGCATGTTAAGGGCTACCACTGGTTCAATATCCAGCCGCGCAGCAACATCACGGTAAGTGGCTTTGCCCATGGCTTTTAGGACGTCTAATACGGTTTTCATAAATTTCTCCTGATAAGATTCTGTCGCATCAGACCCTGAAACCCGCTTTCGCTGCGGCCTCAGAATCGTTTTTGTAATAGTCATCGCCGAAAGAAGTGCGCATTACTCCAGCGTGAATGGCGGGCGCCAGCTTCAGCGTCAGTTCGTCCCACTTTTCGCGCAGCTTCGCCGGGCTAAGCACGTTGCGGCACCAGAACGGATCGGATTGCACGCGTTTAAACAGGTCACAAACCTGGCGGTGTGTTCGTCCGTCGATAGTGCGCATCAGACGGATCTCGTTGGCCCAAGCATTCCAGTTAGGTTCTTTTGGCCGCGCCACTTCGCCGTCGGTCTCTGCCGCTTTTTCGTAAAGCGCGCGGATCCGGCCAAATATCCATTCGGCGCATTTCAGGTCTTCTGGTGTTCCCCATTTTTTTGGAGATGATGATTTTTTGCCTGAATCTTCCCGGTCCGGAGATTCATAAGAATTTCCGGACGAAGAGATCTGTTTTAATGATGGATCTGTAGTTACTGACGGATCGTGTCCAGATTCTGAACCCTCAGAACCCCCTTTTTGCGGGTTTTCTGGACGTTCAGAACCTGAACATTCAGAATCTGAACCATGGGTAGCGCCCGCCCTAGTGTTTTCAGGGTGTCCAAAATCTGAACGTTCAGAAACTGAACCATGAAATTGCGCGGCAGTAGCGCGTAATTTCTGAGCATTCAGGGTGTAAAGATTGGTATCGCTACGCTGCCCTTTTCGGCGTTCTGTTCGCGTTAACCATCCCTCTTTTTCCAGATCCGATATGGCGGTTATCACGGTGCTGCGCCCAGCCCCAATCTGCCGCGCAATAGTGGCGACAGACGGCCAACAAACACCCTCATCCGAACTGAAATCTGCCAGTCTGGCCATTACAAGCAACTTAACGCCTTTGATCCCCTGGCTGGCGCATCCGTCCCATACCCACGCTGACAATTTCACGCTCACAACTTCACCTCTGTGAACTTCCGTTCGAACTGATAACGACTCATTTCGCTCACACCGCTGTAACCCTCGCGTTGATAAACAACGCGGTGCGGCGAGCAGCGTAAAACTGTAACTATGCACCCACGTTCAGTGCGGTATCTCATACCGGGGATCATGTCCGTGCCCTGTTCCGCAGGCGCACTCGGTGCCGCGCTGCCCATCGCATTTTTCATGCGACTGATTAAGTCGCTGGTAGATAAATCCCGGTTAGTGCACATGCTGCCCCCCGTTCGTTACGCTACACGCCGCTCGTGCGCGATATGGACCGTCACGCCAGCAAGATGTGCCAGAGCGTCGATCGCTTCGAATGTTTCCTGCTGGATGATGTTTCTCGGTTTGCCGGTCAGAGCAGCATTGGTGGCTTCAACACATTCCTTGTTGGCGATGGCAGCTCGGAGGTGTATGCCATCCTGGTGCGCCAGTTCCTCTTCCATCGCTGCATATATCGCTGGCACCAGTTCGCGAATTTTTTCGCGCTGCTGTGGTGTATCGCCGTTAATCCAGCGGTGGTAAATGTTTTGCTGGTTATTCCAGATCTTTCCGGGGACCAGCGGTAATTTGCCGCTACCCAACCTGTGGTAACTCTCGGTGATCATGGTCGCCGCAGCCGCCTGCCCCACTTTCGCAGCTAGGGCCAGCAATAGCGTCTGAATCCGTTCGTGTTTGATTTCCATTAATCAGAGTCCTTCTGGTGGTGAGAGATATTCTTCTTGCCAGTTCGTTTTGCTTTCCGGTGTTGGTCGTAGATGGTTTTGTCGTATGTCAGAACGCCGCCCGATGCTTCTTCAAGGCGGTGGGCACGGGCTTCAGGTACAAGCTCTTTCCACTTGTAAACTGATTGCAGCTCTACACCTGCTGCCCTTGCCAACTTGGTTTTGGTGCCGAAATGATTAAGCGCATCACACGTATTCATGTGACCTCCATTTTGTTAGGTATGTCTAACAGTATCTTGCGCGGGATGTCTAAGTCAATAAAATTTAGAATTGTCTAACTATGAAAAATACGAACAGTCTGGGACAGCGAATCCTTGCCAGGCGCAAGGAGCTGAAATTAACTCAACGAGAAGCCGCCAAACTGGCAGGTGTAGCGCATGTAACCATTTCGCAATGGGAGCGTGACGAGACGCAGCCAGTAGGGGCAAGATTATTTGCACTTGCTAAGGCTCTTTCCTGCACCCCAACATGGTTGATGTTTGGTGATGACGATCAGGCTCCAGTTCCAGCAGAAGATATCCAATTAGCGCCGCAATTATCTGACAAGCACAGAGAGTTAATTGACCTCTACGATTCCCTTCCAGAGTCAGAGCAAGAAGCACAGCTCGAGCAATTGCGTTCTCGCGTGAATAACTTCAATAAGCTCTTCGAAGAATTACTCAAAGCCAGACAGCGCCAATCCAAAAAATAAAGTAACCTAAATTCAAAAGGTTACTTTTATCACGCCACTTGTGTTAGTCATACCTAACAAAAAACACTTGCCTATTCTGTTAGACATATCTAATCTACATCCCATCGACAATCACATGCACAGTGATTACTCAGTAGATGTACCGTTCGGCGGCCCGGCCTTAAGGGCAGAAACATGTAAAAAGCGCCCCGTAGGACGCTTCGCTCTTTAATAATCCGGATATCCCTGCAGATCAGCCAATCCAGCCAGGATCAAAACGGTAACTAGAGGGGTTCGTCGCATATGAGACATTACAGTTATGGCAAATAGACTGATGAAAATACTGGTTAACATGAGTGTTGAAACTTGGCTCTCCAGTAGGCTGAAGTATAGAGACTATTCTTTTTGCATAGCATTTTGGGCAAAGGAGAACCTTTACCTCTGCGCCATTAATAACCTGCTTTTTCGAGTACACGAACGCACCAGATTCAAGCTGGTCAAAAACATACCCTTCCGTCTGAGTTTTAAAATCCTCTACCTCTGCAATTTTTGTTTTGAGCGTTACGGTTTCTTCTTGATAAGAACGTGCGAGCTCAATAAGAGACATGCATTCACGCTGCACAGAGGTAAGCTTTGATACTAAATCACTGACAGCAGCATTTACCTCTGCTTCAGTTTTGGCATCGGAAATAACTTTCGCCAGGCTTGCTGTTTCTTTAATTGCTGCCATAGCTGCTGAAAAATCGGCGATCATTTGATTACTCATTTTGTTGCTAGGGATATCCAGATTAACCGAACTCTGGTTGTTGGGGAATAGCCAGATCTGCTGAGCCTTAAGCAATTAAAAGAAAGCCGCATTTAAAAGCTTAAGCGGGTTTCAGCCAGCCTAGCGATAACGACATAACTAAGGAGAATTGAGATGAACGAACCAGTAATCTTATCTTATGGTCAATCGAATGAGCAAATCCATGATTGGATGAAAAGAAAGGTGCAACATTACCAAATGCTTCAATCAGCGCTTACCGAAAAAAAGAATCTCGAGCAAATGCTGATTGAAGTGGAATTGCGCATTAAAGAACTTACTGTTAATGGTGCTGTTGAGATTCTTCAGCCAATTCAGGCTTCCACTCATCATCCATAACATCAGAAAAGTTTAAATTATCGTAGTTTCTGAGTGTTTTTTCGAAATAATCAGCAATTACAGGCTCAAATTTCTCCAATTTGAGGTCTTCATGAAGAACGAGAAGAACATCGGCCAGAGGCAATTTTTTAATGTAATCTAAGGTCCAATTTGTACGGACTAAAAGTAAATGGTAGAGAGCTTGTTTACCATGTAAGTCATTAAAGGGACTCTTATGTTGTTTTCTGTATGTTTCCAGAAAAACATCCAAAAGAGTTAATTGCGCAGCACGGCTATAAACGCAGCAAACCTGCTCATAGTTAACGCTTCCGATAACAGGAACGTTTCGAGTCTTGGAAATGTGATCCTTGTATTTACTAAAAAGAACATAGTAAGTGGGTTGATGGTACATAAATTCTCCTTGCTGAGTGTGTGAGAACTTCAGCATATCACCGAGCTTGTAGTTATGAAAAGTAAGGGGCAAAAAAAGCTAAAGCAGGTTTTGAGGTGCGGTGGATACGGCTAAGCGCACGTGGCACAGCTGGTGTTTTTTTCTTTGTGGTTTGTGTGGCCGGTTGAAATGGTGAGCTGGTTTCAATCAACGGGAGGCACCCGTCACTGCACCTTAAAGCCTGTTAATAGGAGAGAGATATGAAAATTATCGCGCATGGAAAAGAATCTATTGGAGCCGCATTATCAACGGCAGAGGTTGCGCTTACGGCTGGAGTTAGCCGAGTCACTATCGAATGCACGGCAGCCTCGATGCTGCCTGCTATTGCGGCCACTACCCTGGCGTATTGCCCGGTAGTGGAATGCAGTGAGTGCGGCGCGGCTCCCTGCCCATTCGAGCGCCAGCAGGCTGATAAATTTGCAGAAGCTCAGGCGGCTTATGACATCGCACTTCATAAGCTCCTGGTTGCTGAAAATAACCTTCGGAGGGTTCGATTCTATGGTTAATCCGCAGTCTTTCCGGAATCGCGCAAAGGCGATCATGGTTAAGCAATGCATTGCAGAATATTGCGATAACCAAAAAATGATGGAAGAAGTTAAAACCGAAAAAATGAAACTCATTGCCGAGGCTGCATTTAATGACACCGTTATTCGCGCTCGTTTTAACTATTTGCTCCAGCAACACTGATTGTGTTGATGTAATTAAAGGTGTTTATGACACCAAATCTGAATGCGAGTTTATTATTTACCAGGAACGTTATTTTAATGCTGAATGCTATCCATCTGATTCTGTTTTGCAGATGGGTGAAACAGAAGTGACAAGTATCAATCCGTAGCTGTGTGTAGTCTTTGCCGCCCGTTCGCCGGGCGGCCTTTTTAAAGGTTGTAATATGGAAAACGAAACCCGCAATTGTTCCGGGTGCGGAAAGCCATACCCAAAATCTGAGTTATTCAGTATGCCGTCGGGCCGTGGTGCTTATCGCAGAGAGAATTACTACTGCCCGACATGCAAAGAGAACGTATTTAAACGCCAGTTATTAAAAGTAGCGAAAACAAACTTCAGTAAATCACAACGCCCTCGGCAACTCCGTCAGGGCAATCCATTTAAATGGTAAAGAGGTTATTATGTCTGTTAAATTAAAAACATTTGGCGGCGCTTACTTCCCGAAAGATAAAGCACTGAAAAAGTTCCCTGACCTTAAGCCGCTCGCAATTGCGGTCAGCGCCCTGAATAAAGGCATCGCAGAAGCTGTTATTTTTGGCAAGCTGGCCACCGCATATCCCGAACACATTGACGATTATTTCAAAGTCAAAATCTGGGAGCACCGCGAAGACCTGCCGTGCCCTGCTCTCGATGAATTCAGCCTGGACTTCTTCAGCACGGTCGCCACATGGAATGTGAACGCCGGGGAGCCCGTCGCCACCACACAGCCTGAGGTCGATGAGAGCCAGAACCAGAGCGATGACCAGCAAGCCGAAGAGATGAAGTCCGTGCGCCTGCTGGATCAGCATTCGCGCGCAGCATGCCTGGCGCTGTTCGGGCCCGTGGAGCAAATAACCGCGGCACAGTATGGCCAGGTCGTCGATCTGATTAACGATGATGACGGATGTTTCCAGCGCGAGATGGCGGAGGCATTCACGAGAGAGCCGCGCGTATTGGCGCTCAGCGCAGAACGCCAGGAAGAGATGCTGGCATGGATCCGCAAAACCATGCTGGTTTCCACTCAGTGGCCAGAGATTAAAAAGCAGCTGGCTAAATGGCTGGATACCCCAGCAGTTAAACGTGAGCCCGTGGAGAGCGTCACCAAGACTGAACCCGGCACCGAAGCAACCTTGGGCGGCAACAACCCAACAGACCGCAGCCCAGATCTGGTCCACAACCTGGCAACCCTCAGGATTGAAACCGCGCTGGGTATTATTGCTGCAGCAATGGACTTCGATATCTATGCCATTCCATACGATATCATGCGGCGCGCAAAAGAGATGGAGAGCAGCGGAGGCGATCCCCGCTTTTCAGCGTGGTGGTCTAAATTGCGCGTTACGCCTGGCATCCTGGATTATTCCCGCGCAGCTATCATCGCGCTGATTAAAACCGCCCCGGAAGACCTTTATCTCCGCCCTGTAGACCTGCGCGCGTACATTAACCGCGAACTGGTCGAGTCAGATCACGCTAAGCCAGATCCAAAAACCGTTGCAATCGCATGCGGTACCGTAACCACACACCAAAATGATGATCAGGCCCAACCTGCTGTACAGGACAAGGCTGATTTGCCAGCAGTATGCCCGGGCCGCGCTGCTCAGCTCGACAAAGAACTGAATGAAGCATTCGAAAAACGTCCCTCAGTGGAACAGAAGTCCAGCGAGCAACCCCAGATCGAGAACCTGGGCGGCGGGGTCTTCTCTGTCGACGCGCTGGTAAACAATACCCCATCAAATGAAGGTGAAGATCAGGAAGTGCCACCAGCATTAACCGCTCGCGAAATCGAAATTGCTCATGCACTGAATGATTTGATCGCTGGCTGGACACGTACCATGGGTAAAGATGAGGCCGAAGGCGTAGTGGCCGCCACCGGCTACCCTGTTTCTCATGTCATTCCCCTGCTGCTTGCCGATATCGGCACAACCGAATTCTGCCTGTCGCCAGATTTCTCCGACGAGGAGATCCACGACGTCGCAACAACAATACTGGATAGCTGGTCTGAGGATATCAGCGTTCGCCAGAAAATCGCCCTGGATGCGATAGTCGAGTACCGCCGCCCAGCGCCACCGAAAGCGGTCGTGCTTGATCCGCCAGTCATCGCGGCCAAACCCAAAAAAGCAGCAGAGCCAGTTCCTGAAACCCGCACCGAGGCACCACTGAACTACCGCCAGCAGCTCATCCTTGCCGTTATGCAGGGTATGTGTGCCAACCCTTCCTATCGCTGTGATTTTGAGGATTTACCCGCCATGGCAATCGAACTGGCCGATAGCGTGATAAACCAGGACGGTATCTGATGAAACTGGGTGATGAAACGGCGCGTGTCGTCAGGGCGCTGCAGCTTCGGGGTCGGGCTGGAGCGCGGGATATCGCGTGCCGGGCCGGTATGAGGAATGAAGAAGTGATCGCAGCACTACTGGATCTTGAGAAGCGTAAAAAGGTCGACCAGTCCAACGGTTTCTGGTGGCTGGCAGTCGACCTGGAGGAAAAAACAGGGAGAAAGCGTAAATGATAGGGTTCTATGCGATCGCCTTATTTATCGTTGTGGTTATTGCTGTCGGGTACTTCGTTTCCAGGATGCTGGGATACCTGCTGGATGACTGATTTCAGTTAATCAACAAACTGTCTGCCGCCGCGGTATCGTGGCGGCGCATGGAGTCATCATGGCGCAAATCATTTTTAATAGAGAATGGGTTGTTGAGGCAGAACTGACTGCACTTACGGGCCTGAGCGAGCGGCAAATAAAAGCTCTCCGCAGTGGCCCCTGGCTGGAAGGTATACACTTCAAACGCCAGTCAATGAAAGGCGGAGAAACCAAACGCGGTCTCCTCTGGTACAACTACCCTCGCATCAATCAGTTAGTGCAGGAGCTGTAATGTCTTTTCCCACGGGCGTTGAAATCCATAACGGCAAAATCCGAATCTCTTTCACCTACCGCGGCAAGCGTTGCCGCGAAGTGTTGAAAGGATGGATGAACACCCCTGCAAACATCAAAAAGGCCGGAAATCTCCGGGCGCTGATCGTCAGCGAAATTCAGATGGGAGAGTTTGACTATTCCCGGCGGTTCCCTGAGTCGAAAGCCGTTCAGAAATTTACTTCTACCCGCGTGGCTCACACCTGGGGCGATCTCAACGAACTGTGGCTGGCCGCCAAAGAGGAGGACGTTTCAAGGAATACTATGACTCGACTGCTTGCCCAGCTCAGAACGATTAATCGTATTATCGGCGAAAATACGCTGATTGCGGATATTACTCACAGTGACATGCTGCGGTACAGGAAGGAGCTATTGCGGGGAGAGAGCTTTTACGCGGAAGGAAACAAACGGAAAAAATCGGGCCGCAGTGTTAATACAGTTAACGACTATATCTCTGTGGTCTGCCAGATGCTGCGCTTTGCTCACCGCAGCCGGTTCATTACCGATAAGCCTTTCGAGCACATTACGAAACTGCACAAAGACAGGAAAAAGCCTGACCCGTTACAGCGGGATGAATACGCCAAAATGATGCTGGCGATCGGCGGCCAAGACAGTAATTTATGGCAGTTCGCGATGAACGCCGGACCGCGCCACGGTGAGATTGCTGCGCTCGCATGGGATGATGTTGATCTTGAATCAGGTAAGGTTCACATCCAGCGCAACCTGACTGCGCAGGGCGATTTTGTCCCTCCCAAAACAAAAGCGGGCGACCGGGTGCTCACCCTTCTAGCCCCTGCTCTCGATGCGCTACGTGCGCAATTTGCATTAACTGGTCACCTGCCAGAAACGGAAATTGTTCAGCACTTCAGAGAGTACGGAAGAACAGAAGTTCATAAACATCGCTTTGTATTTCTGCCTAGTCTCAAGACAAAAAAACCGGGAAAATTTTTTTCAACGCAGTCTATTTCAGATCGTTGGGATGTATGCGTTGAGAAAGCAGGAATCCGCCGCCGGGCGCCTTATCAGTCCCGACATACTTTTGCATGCTGGTCTCTGGCCGCTGGCGCAAACCCATCGTTCATCGCCAGTCAGCTCGGGCACGAAGATGCAGAAATGGTCTACCGGGTGTATTCAGCCTGGATCAAGGAGTTTGACGGCGAGCAGGTGGAGCTGTTGAATGAGCGGTTAGGGTTTGCCCCCAATACGCCCCCGGAAGGAAAAGTCATAAAAATAAACGAGTAAAAACAGCAAGTTGAGAGCGCCACCACTTACTATAGGGGGGTATGGTACCTATTTTGTTACCGCTGTGTAAACCTAAAGATTAGAGGGTTGAGGTTTTGTACAAAACTCGGGGGAGGCATTGAATACGCCAGATAACGAAGCAAAATAAAAAAGCGTAAAGTCTCATCCTGATAAGCCGATAAAAATAGGGTCTTTTTTTAATATAGGGATATTACATGCGTAAACTCATCTCCTCCATTGGGCTCATAGCAGGTATGGCTGTAGCCACACCCGCGGTTCACGCCAGCACGTTGACACAAACGTTGACCCGCTGCGACTCAACCTTTTTCAACGAGATTTATCATCAGCGAGCCAAACTCAGCCACGTAGCCCCCTTAACGCTAAACAAGCATTCGCAGGCCTGGTTCAAAGCCCCTGAAGACGGCAATCGCACCATCTGGTTTGCTCAACCGCTGCATGAATTAAATCTGACGGTATCGGGATATTACCTGCAAACCAGCAATCTCGATGAAATCAATTACGGTAAGTACTATTACTGGGGACTCATTTTCAAAGAGTCACAAGAAGAAGTGATGTCCAGACTTGATCATTTGTCCTGGAAAAAGGCGGGAGACGATTATGTTTCTCAGACGATGATTAAAATCAACCCAAACAGTGAGTGGGAAGATAACGCGCAGGCGGTGACAGGTATTGCTCCGGCAAAAGAAAGTACCGAAAAGCTGTTAATGCTCAGCAAAAGCAAAGACGGGACATTATTGCTCTGTACCGTTCAGGGAAATGTAACGCCTGACATGCTGACGACATTACGGCCTGATTTATCCGCAGGGGATGCGAAATGAAAAAGCTAACATGGCTGGTATTACTTATGCTGACAGGTTGTACCGGGACAAATAAACCCCAGCCCCAGTCTACCCCCAAGCCACCGGCAGGCGTCATAAAAATCCTTGAAGATAAAAGAATTGCTTCGTATATCGATTTTCGGGTGATTTCAACTTATCAGGGTAACGATCACTTACGCCGCTTTTATTTCATCAATAACTACGCCGAGCAGACACTCATTATAAAAAATCCTCCCGTCTACATAGCGAGCTCACGGGCAATCGACGTGATTAACTGCGACAAAAACCAGCGTGCCGTTATGGCGCGAACCTATTTTTCGAAACCGTTCGCGGAAGGCGATGTCGTACATGTGACACAGGATGTGGGACAATGGGAAAGTTACCCGAAAGACTCTCTTTTTGGGATAATAGCGGAAAGCATGTGCAGTATTCCCGTTGAAAAACTCAAGCCAGAGCCAGCGAAAGATAATCGCATACCGTTATTAGATTAATACAGGTGAGGCAGAGACGCAGAGCGTAGGCTCTGCATCTCTATGTTATGGTTCACAATACAGTATTAAATTGCTGGACCAGATTGTGTGATATCCGCTCTGCCCCCACGTCATTAGGATGCAGATTATCCAGCGTAAAGACTGACAGGTCATACAGATTAACCCCGCTTTCATTAAACAGATCACAGACCGGTACGGAGAATAATGAGCAGACGTCTTTGATTGCTTGTACATATTCTATATCCTGCTTGTTTGGCGCACCAAATGGTACATAGTCTGAAGGCATTTCATTGCCATGCAGCACCATAAGCACATCAGCAGTGTTCAGCGGTGTGGCATGCATCCGAATGAAGGCCGCACTGGCTGGCGTGGTGAATGGCGTGTTGGTGTGAATGCTAAGAACATCAACGTTCTTCAGGTTCACATCGTAGCAACAGACCACATTACTGGCTTTATTGCAGATATACGTTGTTAGGGGAGCTACTGGGATAAAGTCCGTCACAAAATAGCTGGCGTTGCTTGTCACTGAGCCATTCGTTGACAGGGCATACCCCATCAGTACCTGGTCACGATTAACCAGATTGGCCTCCCGGGAAGTTTCTGTTGAACAGTTCAACAGTCTGTTGGTGGGATTTCAGATCCCGACTATACCAGCCACGCCAACCGTAACCCATATACACAGAAGGTTTACTGGTACCTTTGGTCAGCATCAGGGTATCCGCGCCGGTCGAAAGGCTTTGGGAAAAGCGGACAAAAAAAGCATCCTCAGGCGTCGAAAACGGCGTGACAGCCCCTACAACAGCATAGCTAATGAATTTCTTGTCAAAGCCATAAAATAGCTCCTTTTTCATGGATGCGCTTACCTCTGTGCAATGCATATACATTGCGCCTGAGGAATTATTGTAAATTATGAGTTAGCTATTACTCCGGTCTAAACCCGGGTTTACCATTTGCTGCTCGCCATTCTTTGATTTCTTTTACAACCCCCTCAGGGGTATCTTCACGAGTTTTTGAAGGGTAAAAAATAAGGTCAGAACCATCTGGATGTTCTGTTATCTCTTCAAAATAAAGCACATTCTCAACGTCTTTACTTTCAGAGGAATTTGCTGGATTAAAAATTCCGCGAACAAACTCTAAAAACTCAGCTTCAGAATAATCAGTGATTCTTTTTTTATGGTCCATACCAGGTACCTCACTCCTTTTTATGAATTTCAACATGGCGCTTAGGTGTTAACACCCTTAAATTATCAATATCATATACCTCGCCACCATCTTGTATTGATTTTTTATGGTGAAGTTCATGTTTTAACCTCTTGCCCCTCGCTCGCCTTTTTTCACAAAAGTTGTTTTCCCTAATTTTGTCTGACCAAGATTAGCATTATTTAATTGCTTCGCTAATCCAACTTTATTCACGAGGTGCCGGAACACGCGCTGCAAACGGATATCTACCTGCCGTTAAATTGACGATCCGTTACAGACCGTCCTTTCTGCCGGGTGGCACTGCGCTTACCCGGCCTACCGTCCCCTACAGCCTGCGCCAGCATCTGCAGTTCCTCCTTCAGCCAGCGGGTCGCGCCCCGCTGGCCGCTGCGTTTATGCGAGTAAATTTTCACTTCAAACGTGCGTATCGGAAACGGTAACGCAAAAATCCGGAGATCCGCTGTCTTAATCAGCTTCTCCGCGGCATAGCGAGGGATCGCCATCAGCAGGTCACTTTCCGCTACGATAAACGGTGCGCTAAGCATCGACGGCGTTTTGATCGCGATTTGTCGGGTATAGCCCAGCTGCTCAAGACGCACGTCCAGAACGCCCTGCTTCTCATTCCACGGCGTCACCACCAGGTGCCGGGCCGCGAGATACTCCTCCAGCGTCAGACGCGTCCGGCGCGCGTTGCTGATGACCACATACTCATCTTCAAACCAGTCGATCTCTTCCAGTTCCGGATGACGGATGTCCTCCTGAGTGCTGAAACCCAGCGCCAGATCCACCTCGCCCGCCAGCAGTTCCGTCAGCGCCGGGCTGTGCGGCAGATAGCGCAATTCAAAGCGTAAACCCGGGGCTGTAAGCTGCAGCCTGTGCATCAGAGCCGGAAAAATGCAAAGCGCGGTAAAGTCCGTTATCGCAATCTGAAGGCTCTCCGTACTGCTGGCTGCATCAAACTCCGGCTGCGGGGTCAGCTCATGATTCAGGAACGACAGTGCGGAAGCAATCGAAGGCGCGAGCTGAGAAGCATACACGCTGGGGGACATGCGATGCCCTTCGCGGAAGAACAGCGGGTCATTCAGGGTGGCACGCAGACGCGACAGCGCATGGCTGAGCGCGGATGTGCTCATCGCCAGCTCGTCAGCGGCCAGCCGAACGGAGCGGTGGCGGTATATCGCGTCGAAAACGGGCAGCAGGTTTAAATCAAGCCGTCTCAGTATCGGATGCATAATATTCATCATATGTTGATTTCATTGCACTTAATTCTTCGGACAATACGCCGTATCCTTAATGCCATCAATCAGGACACACGCTAAAAAGCAGGAAAAACAATGAGCATCACCCTTCGTCAGGCCCGTCCCGAAGATGCGGCGGCCATTTACGCCATGATTTACGAGCTGGCGGTGTATGAAAAAGCCCCGGAAGAAGTGGTTACCACGCCGGAGGAGATCCGGGAAACGCTCTTTGGCGCAGGTACTAAAACCGAGGCATTGATCGCGGAGTGTGAAGGCAAGATCGCCGGCTATGCCGTGTTCTTCACCAGCTATTCGACCTGGCTCGGACGCAACGGGATTTATATGGAAGACCTGTATGTTTCCCCAGCTTATCGCGGCCTGGGGGCGGGAAAAGCACTGCTGAAACATATCGCCCAGCTCGCCGTACAACGGCAGTGCGGTCGCCTTGAATGGAGCGTGCTGGACTGGAACCAGCCCGCCATCGATTTTTATCTGAGCATCGGCGCGCTGCCGCAGCCCGAGTGGGTACGCTATCGTCTGGATGGTGAAGCGCTGCTGAATTTTGCCGAATAGCGGCACGCGCTACCCGAGAAGATCCCGCCCCGCGGGATCGCGCTTTCCTGCGTCGATCCCGTCTCAACAGTTTCCGAATTTATGCTACCCTTCCATAAATTTCATCAACATAGTGCAGAACGCCATGACGACAGCCCCTTTTATCCGCCCTCAACTCACCCTGCCCAACGGCGCTGACAAACTGCTGCTGCACTCCTGCTGCGCCCCCTGCTCCGGTGAAGTGATGGAGGCTATTCAGGCGTCGGGCATTGAGTACACCATTTTCTTCTATAACCCCAATATCCATCCGCAAAAGGAATACCTCATTCGTAAGGAGGAGAATATTCGATTTGCGGAAAAGCACGGCGTGCCGTTTGTTGATGCCGATTACGACACCGATAACTGGTTTGAGCGCGCGAAAGGCATGGAATGGGAACCCGAGCGCGGCGTCCGCTGCACCATGTGCTTCGATATGCGTTTCGAGCGCACGGCGCTCTATGCGGCAGAAAATGGATTCAGCGTTATCAGCAGCTCGCTGGGGATCTCCCGCTGGAAGAACATGCAGCAAATAAACGACTGCGGCCAGCGTGCGGCCGCGCGCTATCCGGGTATGGTTTACTGGGACTATAACTGGCGCAAACAGGGCGGCTCCTCACGCATGATTGAGATCAGCAAGCGGGAACAGTTTTACCAGCAGGAATATTGCGGGTGCGTTTATTCGCTCAGGGACAGTAACCTGCACCGTAAGTCTCAGGGTCGCCCGCTGATCCGCATCGGGAAACTGTATTACGGTCAGGATGACAATGAGAAATAACGGGTTCCCGGTATAGAGATATATCCGAAAACCGCCCTGTCAGGTGCCGAATTTAGCCTTGCGTCTCCCACATCCGCAAAGAGCGGCTATCCTTTAACTATCAACAAAAGGAGGCAAAAATGTCTGATATCGGTACTGATAAAAACACCCAGTTTGCTGAAGACAAGGCAAAAAATAAATTTGATGAACTTGCAGGTTCAGCGCAGCAGCAGTTTGGTGAATTCGTCGATTCACCAAAACATCAGGTTAAAGGTGCCGCGAAAAAATACGCCGCTCAGGCCAGCGATGCCGTTTCCGACGTCACAGAAGCGGTCAGAAATAATCCCCTCACCGGCCTCATCGCCGCGGGTGCTGTCGGTATTGTTCTCGGCCTGTTGCTGGGTCGAAAATAAATCAGAGCCCTTCGGGGCTTTATTTTTCTCATCAGCTAAATAACCGTACCATGCGGTCTAACTCATCCTCTTTCACGGCACGTGAAAGATAATATCCCTGAAAGTTTTTAACGCCCAGCGCGACGAGTTTCTCGAACTTTTCTTCGCTATCAACCCCTTCTGCAATACAGTCAGTGCCGGTCATGTCGCTATAAATCTGAATCGCTTTTATCAAATTGTAGTCATTGTCATTTGCCACAAAGTGATCGACGATGTCCCGATCCAGTTTGAGTCCATCGAAATGAACCTGGCGCACCGGGAACATGGTTTGATGGTTAGAAAAGCAGTCATCCAGAAATAAACGACACCCCGTTTTGCGTAAATGCCGCATGGTTTCAGGGATCCTTTTATCCTTCGTCACGTCAATATCCTCTGCAAATTCAAAGACCAGCTTTTCCGCCCACTGCGGTTTGAGCAGCATATCGATGGCCTTTCGTGCCATATCAGGCAAGGCATTTCCGGATGCCAGACGAGGCGGGATATTCACAGAAAAATAATATTTCCCGTTATACTTATTAATACCTGAAACGGCAGCATGGATGACCAAGGCCGTTATTTGCAGCCATATCTCATGATTGGTAATATCCGTTAAAAAACTGGCAGGCTTGACAATTTTACCGTTTTTATTCCAGCGAATCAGTATTTCAAACCCAACACCCTTTTTATCCCGATCGGTAATGATCTGATATGCCGGAAATATTTCGCGATTTCGTAGGGCATTAAAAATGTCGGTTTCCTTCTCCGTGAGCCCCGTTTTTTGACGTGGGTGTTTAGCAGGCATTTCTGTTTTAAAATTATGCGGGTCGTGTAGCCAACGCTTAATTAAGTGTAATTTAAGCACACCTTCCTTACGGTGGGTATACACCGTTTTATTCGACAACCCCATTCTATCGCACATTTCTTTTACGGACATGCCGCGGTAAAAACTTAATAATACGTCAATTTCTCTTCGTGTTAACCACTTGAGATTTTCTTGCGAGGAAATATCCATGTAGCGTTCGCGTAATGCGCGAGAGCGATCCTTAAAACTTTTGTAATGGGTATGAAAACAGGCGATTACATCAGAAACGCTGGCTACGCGAATTAATGATAGTTGATAGCGGTTATTTAAAAGACTGCCCAGCGTGCGGTACAGCCAGCCATCAGGAATATCACCATACAGGGTGACGTGCCGAATGACGGGGAGTGCATTGAGTATGGATGCCAGTCGCTTCAGGCTTTCCAGGAGGTTGACCACGCCTTTCCCGAGAAACACCACGATATGCGCATCCTGATTTTTAAGGATATTTTCAATATCCTGTTGAGATGCCTCATCTCCGTTAAAGTGGATCCGGGAAGCATGGATTCCGTATTTATTAAGGATCGAACAATATCCCTGGAATGTGAAACCGCAGGCTGAGATGACAAACTTATGTTCATCGCACGCCCCATTTCTGAGAGAAATTTTGTGGGTCATAACCTGCTCCTGGGCACCAAAGCGCCATTTCCATTTGAGTATGCTTAAAATTTATTGCATCTGTTGCGAAGTATAATTTTACAGTAGCACTCAGGGTTAAGAAACTGTTATCAGCCTAATTCACCGGAACATCTTTGCGTTAATCACCCGCGTTTAAATATACTTTTCTTTTCAAATAACCACGGCAAATGTTTTATTCTCAGGGTATAATGAAAATTCCGAAAAAGAAGACTGGATACTTCATCTATCGGCTCATTCAAATACGAGAAAAATGCTATGGATAATCATATCTCATCCAGGGCCTTGCTACATCGAAGGGATGTCATAAAGAGCAATCCACGATTCGGTGAGGCAATATTAGAGCACTACACAATTAATGACACCATCTACAAAAAACAACCTTTGTTCTACAAGACAATGCTACAGGAATCCCGGTTCAACATTATCCTCTCCATGTGTTGTTTTATTTTTGGAAATCAGGCCGAGTCAGTCTCAGAAATTAAAGAGTTATGTTCTCGCTATAAGATAGCCAGCCCCAACAGCGTTATTGCGATCATCACGATACTCAGAACCACCGGGCGCATCAGGACCTGGCGCTGTACGGAAGACAGACGCAAAACGAGAATCGCGCCAACCGAAAAAGGCCTGAATGAACTTAAGCGATATATGTCCGGCGCTTTTTTGCCCGTCAGTATTCTTTATCCGACATTCAATATTAACGTGAACCTGCTGGATAATGACATTTTGAGAAATAATTTCTTCCGCCGCGCGGCAGAATATCTTTTTCGGGGATTAACGTTCAGAAAAGTGTTGCCTGAAGTGGGATTATTTATCGATAAAGATGGCGGACGTATGATTATGCTTTATCTTTACCTGCAGGCTATGAAAAATAAATCTGCCCATGGTGCCGTCATCGACTATTCAGCCAGCACGCTCGCAAAAGAATTTTTTGTATCGCGTATCCACGTCAACCGGATTATCAAATCGGCTCAGGAGGCAGGCTATCTGAAAGATCGGGGTGATGGTCGGCTATCGGTCTATCCGGCGTTTATCGAACTCGTCGAAAATTATGCCGGGTTATATTTTGCGTATGTTACGCATTACATCAACGTTGTTCCTAAAGAGCGACGCCACGTTCACAACGTGACGTCAACCGTATAATCCACCAGGCGTTCGGTGTTCCGAACGCCGTTCACTTATCTTTCCCGCAGCGCCTCTTTTGCCTTGTTCAGCGGTTTCAACAGATAATCCAGAATAGTTTTGCTGCCGGTTTTAATATCAACGGTGGCAATCATGCCCGGAAAGACCGGAAATTCCTGACCTTGCTTATTGGTCAGATGGTTACTGTCGGTACGAATATAGACGCGATAGTAATAAACATCTCTTTTCACCTCATCCTGCAGGGTGTCCGGCGAAATCATGGTCACTTCCCCTTCCAGCCCACCGTAAATGGAGTAGTCATAGGCCGTCACTTTCACCAGCGCCTTCTGGCCGGGATGGATAAACGCCACATCGCGCGGCGAAATTTTCGCTTCTACCACCATCTGATCGTCAAGCGGAACCAGACTCATCAGCTTGCCGTTCGGCGGGATGACGCCGCCCACGGTCGTGACGTCAATATCCTTCACGATCCCGCGCACCGGCGCATTGAAGGTCAGTCGGGTCAGGGAGTCTTCCCGCCCCTTCATCACCGAACGCTGGGCTTCAATCTCCGCATTGGCTTTCGCCAGCTCTTCGCGGGCGCGGACGTAATACTGGTTTTTCATCTCGGTGATTTTATTCTCAAGCTCATTTTTTTGACGCTCAAGACGCAGCACCTCCACCTTGCTGGCCGCCCCCTGGGTCACCAGCGGACGGGTCAACGACAGCTCGCGCTGCACCAGCTCGGCACCCTGACGTAAACCCGCCAGCCCTTTTTCAAGGCTCTCGCGACGGGACTGATAGAGCGCCGTTTCCTGCTTAACCAGCTCAACGTCGTCATCCAGCTCCTCGGGAAACGTCAGCTCCGTGTCGTTAACTTCAGCCTTCAGGCGTGCCGCCGTGGCCAGCGCCGCATTCAGACGCGACTCGCTCTCCAGCACGCTCGACTCGGTTTTTGTCCGGTCAAGCTGCGCGAGCTGCTGGCCGCGCTCGACGATGTCGCCTTCGCGCACCATCAGGCTGTGGATAATGCCGCCTTCCAGGGACTGGATGACCTGCTCATGCGAAGACGGTATCACCTTGCCGCTGCCTGTCGTCACCTCATCAAGATGGAACAGGCTCGCCCAGGCGATAAACACCACCAGCAGGGCGAACAAGGACCATGCCACCAGGGTAGAGCGCGGAAGGCGAGGCTCCTTCAGTCGGCTATTAAAACGGGAGAAATCATTCATGCCGCGCCCTCCTCTGCAACCGCCGCCGGTTTCATGGTCACGGTGCGCTGTGCTGTCTTTTGCGGCGCCATACCATGCTGGTGCAGGATGGCGTCGCGCGGGCCGTCCATCACCACCTTGCCGTTTTCCAGCACGATGATGCGGTCGACCAGGTCCAGAATCGGCAGGCGATGCGTCGCCACCACCAGCGTGCGGCGCTTACCCAGCCATGTGTGAAGATGCTGAATAAACTGCTTCTCGCTCATTTCGTCCAGCCAGGCCGTTGGCTCGTCCAGCAGCAGAATAGTCGGCGAGGTGATCAGTGCGCGCGCCAGCAGCAGCGCCTGACGCTGTCCGCCCGAGAGGCCCGTTCCGCCCTCGTTGATGATAGTGTTCAGCCCCATTTTCTGTTTGCGCACAAACTCCAGCGCGCCACTGTTGACCAGCGACTGGTGAATCTCATCGTCGGTCGCCAGCGGGTTACCCATCAGGATGTTGTCCCGCACGGAGCCAAAGAACAGACGGGCCTGCTGGCTCAGCAACTGCATGTCGCGACGCACGTCGGCCGGATCAAGGTGATTGAGGGCAATATCGTCCAGCAGAATGCTGCCCTGCTGCGGCTCCTGCATGCCCGCCAGAAGCTGTAACAGCGTGCTTTTGCCGGAGCCATTGCGCCCGAGCACCGCCACGCGTTCTCCGGCGCGGATCTGCAGCTTGCTGATGTTGAGCACGGTGAGTTTCTCTTCCTCGTCGTAGTAAAACCCGACGTCCTCAAGCGCATAGTCGCCGCGCAGGTGAGCTTTGTGCACCTTCTTGCCGTGCTGCGGATCGTCAATCGGCCGCTGCATCAGGTCGTCCAGCCCCTTACGGGCCACTTTTGCCGACTGCCAGCGCGAGAGCACGCCTGAGATCTGTGACAGCGGCGCAATGGTCCGCGACGCCAGAATCGAGGTCCCCACCAGCGCACCGGTGGTCATGTCGCCGCTGATGACCAGATAGCAGCCCACCAGCAGCACCACCGCGTAAACAATCGACTGCACCTCCTGGGTCCAGGTAAGCAGCAGGCCCGTCAGCCAGCGCTGCTTCATGCCGACGCTGGCGGCAACGTCGTTGGTGTTATTCCACTGATTCTGGAAACGCTGCTCGGCGCGCATCAGCTTGATGTCTTCAATGCCCTGCACCGCTTCCACCAGCGTGGCGTTACGAATGGCGGATTCACGCATCCCTTCGCTGGAGAGTTTCCCCAGCGGGCGCTGCACCAGCAGGCCCGGAATAAGCAGCAGCGGCACGGCGAGCAGGACCACCAGCACCAGCGGACCACCAATCATCCACAGAATGAAGACGAACAGCAGGAAGAACGGCAGATCGGAGAGGGCCGCAATGGTCGTCGAGGTGATCAGCTCGCGCACCGACTCCAGCTCGCGGATCTGCGCGATAAACGATCCGGTTGATTTCGAGCGTGCGCCGTTTTTAATCCGCAGCGCGTGGGCAAAAACGCGTTCAGAGATGCGCAGATCGGCGCGCTTCCCCACCACGTCAGAAATGTGTACGCGCAGCATGCGCATGATGAATTCGAACACGATGGCAATCATCACGCCGCCAAACAGCACCCACAGCGTGGCTTCTGACTGCGACGGTACCACCCTGTCGTAGACCTGCATGGAGAAGACCATGCCGGAAAGCGCCAGCACGTTGGCGACCAGCGCCACCAGCATAATGTCGCTGTAGCGTCGCCAGTCCTTCAGCGCCAGCTGCCAGAACCAGTTTTTCTCATACGGTTTGATGTAGTCATCCACGCGGGCATCCGGCGTGGACTCGAGCGGGCGCAGCACCATCAGGCCCTTTAATCGCGACCCGAGCGCCTCGCGCGTCAGCGTCGTCTCCAGGCCGCCGTCGCCGCTGAACTGCAGGCTGACGTTGCCTTCGTTGTCCATGCGGTTGATCACCGCAATCTGCCCGCCGGTGAATTCCGCCAGCAGCGGCAGACGCCACGGATCGAGGGAGACCGCTTCCGCCGCCACCACACGCATCCCCAGTCCAAGCTGGCGCGCCATCTCCTCCAGCACCAGCTGGCGCGGCGACTGGCTTTCATGGTTAATCGTGACCCGAACATGCTCCACCGAAAAGTCCAGCCGGTAGTGCTTCGCGATGATGAGCATGCCCTGCAGCCAGGGTTCGTACTGTGGATGTGTCTTCATAATCTCCGGGTTAACGCAATTCGTGTAAAGAAACGCCAAAAGGCCGCGGGGATCGCTCCCCGCGGCGTTGTTTTACGCAATTAACAGTTGATGGTTCGCCAGCAGCGTCGCCAGATCCGTCTGCACGCCGTTCAGCGTCACCAGGGTGGTTGGCGAGAACTGACCACCGGTACCGTCAAGGTCAACCTGAATCTCGGTATTGCTGCCGTTCTGCACCACGCGGATGTAATCGCTGATATTGCCCGCGCTGCTGTCCAGCGTGGCCACGCCGTTCACGTAGCTCGCCGAGCCCGTGCCGGTATAGCCGCTGCCGGAAAGCAGATCGCGCAGGTCAATACGATCCGTGTCCGCCGTCCCTTCCCAGGTGCCGACCGTAAAGCCGTTCACCACGTCGTGACCGTTACCGCCCGTGGCATCCGAGGCGTTGATCAGCTTGTAGAGCAGCGTATCGTGGCCGCCGCTGCCGATGTTGAAGGTGTCGTTTCCGCCGCGGCCTTCGAACCGGTTATCACCGCTGTTGCCGGTGATGACGTCGTCGTAATCCGAGCCGTTAATCCCTTCAATGTTCAGCAGACGCGTGGTGCCGAAGCCGGTGTCCTGCGCGGTTGAGAGGCGCAGGTCAACGGTCACGCCAGAGGTCGCATTGCGGTAATCCACCACGTCCATCCCACCGGTGTTGCTCCAGGTGTCATGGTCGGAATGGGTAGTCCAGCCGCCGGAACCGTTGTAGGTATAGGTACCCTGCTCTGCGATAAAGGTGTCGTTATACCCGGTTCCGGTAATGGTTCCGCTGTGGCCGCCGGTGGCCGCTTCGGCCGTCAGGACGTAGCCCTCTTTGCCGTTGCCCGCTTCCAGACCGCTCCAGGTGACGTTATCCGACACGCCGTTGGTGAGCTTCAGGATCTCGGCCGAATAGGTTTCATTCGGATCCAGCCCGTAGAAGCTCACCAGCGCGGAGGTGTCGTTCGACCCGATACCGGACTGGGCGTTGATGATCTGCGAGGCCACCAGCACGCCCGCGGCGTTGTACAGGTTGACCGTATTGCCGTAGTAGGCGTTGATGCCCTCGCTGTCGACAATGTGCAGATGCATCGCGGTGCCGTCAGCAATGGTTTTGCTGTTTTGCACCAGCACCACCTTGCCATTCTGCTGAGAGACCAGCAGATCCTGCGCGCCGTCCCAGTTGTAGTCCACTGCCGCCACGCCGGTGGCGTAAGCAATGCCGGACGCCAGCTGGCTTGAGGTCCAGGTGGAGCCGTAGCCGTTGTTGGTGAACAGCGTCGCCGTCTGCGAGCCGCCGTAGGTGCTGAGCTTGACGATGTCCATCTGCCCGTCACCGTTCCAGTCCACCGCCACCGACAGATAGCCCGCCGAGGCGTTAGAGGCCTCGACCGCGCTCTTGGTGGCCGAGAGCTTCCCGGTACCGTCGTTGTAGTAGATCACCCCGCCGTTGTTGTTGTAGCTGCTGCCCAGGTACAGATCCATGTAGCCATCGCCGTTGAAGTCCGCCCACGTCATGGACGCCGCCGTGGTGGTATTCGAGGCGTTAGCCACAAACACGTTCGTCAGGTTCTGACCGATGGATAACGTCCCGTTGCCGTTGTTGTTGATCACGGTTAACGAGTACGCGCCGCTGCGGTTGGTGTGCTGAACAATATCCACCGTACCGTCGTTGTTCAGGTCAACGCCGGAGATTTCGCGCCCGGAATCAAACTGGCCGTAGAAACCGCCTTCTCCACCGGTGCCGTCCGGAGACAGGACACCCTTGTTGTTCACCAGATAGGTCAGGGAGTCCATACCGGCATCGCCGTACGCCAGATCCAGATACCCATCCCCGGTTTTATCGTACGCAATCACACCGCCGTACCAGATGGTGGTCCCCATTGCCAGCTGACTGGCGTTATAGGTGCTGCCATCGTAGGTCCACATCACCTGCGTTGACCCGGCGTAGGTATTTTCCGTCGCGAAAATGTCCTGCGTGCCGTTACGGTCAAAGTCGGCGGCGGTCTGGCTCACCACGTAGTAGTTACGGGTGTTAGTCAGCGTATTGCCGGCATAGGTCGAGCTATCGCTGCTGGAGTAAGACTGGCCGTTAGCGATGATATTCCACAGACCGCTGCTGTTCATGCCGAGGGTCATGGTGGAGTTGTTGCTGTTCCCCGCCGTGGTTGCCCAGTCGGTGTTCACCGAGGTGGTATCAATCACCAGGCTGCCGGTCGCCGTACCCGTGGTGTTGCCGTTACCCGCGCTGCTCTTCACCTGCGCGGTCACGCTGTAGCTCGCCACGCCCAGCGCATCGCCGTCCGGGATCTGCAGATACCAGGTGTTGTGATCCGGGTCGACCACCACCGCACCGCCCGTCTGGGAGGTGTAGGTTTTGCCGTTCACCGTCACCACCAGATATTCACCGTTCACCAGGTCAGCGGAGACGGTACCGGTGACAATCGGCGTGGTATCCGACGTGGTCTGCGCGGTGATCGCCGCCGTGGTGGTCGGGATGCTGGTATCAACGTTCAGCACAAAGCCGTCGGATTCCGTGTAGTTTCCGGCCCTGTCGGTGACGCGCACGATGTAGGTGTGATTCCCGTCGCTCAGGCCGTTATCCTGGAAGGACCAGCTTGCGCTGCCGTTCATGGTCACCTGGCCGAGCAGAACCCCGTCACGGTAAAGTTGCACGATCTCGCCGTCATCCGGGGCGCGGTTAAGCGTCCCGTTGATCAGCGGCGAGTTATCGTCCGTGGCCACCGCGCTGCCAAAGGTGCCCTGACGCTCACCTTCACCGTCGGTATAGCTCACGACCGTGCCAACCGTGGTCGGCGGCGTGGTGTCTACCGTGACGACCTGAGACGCGGTGGAACCCACGTTGCCCGCCTGGTCGATAATCCGCACCTGGTAGGTGTAGTCCCCGTCAGGCAGATCGCGGGTATCGGTGTAGCTCCAGCGCTGGTTGGTGACCGTGGCATCGAGCCAGGTATTCCCGCCGTCGAGGCTGATCTGTACGCGCTCGTCGCTTGCCAGCGCGCTGCCCAGCGAACCGTTGATGGTCAGCGTGGTGTCCATGGTGATGAAATCACTGCCGGACTGGCCGGTATCTTCGCTGATGCTGTCGATAGTGACGCCGTACTGCGGCGCCTGCGTATCCACCGTCACCGCCTGCGAGGTGGTGGCTCCAACGTTCCCCGCCAGGTCAACGACCCGCACCTGGTAGTTATGGCTGCCGTCGGTCAGGGTACGCGTGTCGCTGTAGCTCCACTGCGTCCCGCTTACGGTGGCGTATACCCAGGTCGTGCCGCCGTCCATGCTCACCTGCACGAATTCACCCGCGCCGAGTTCTGCGCCGAGCGTTCCGTGCAGCGTGTACGAGGTCGAACTGGTCAGGAAGTCGTTATTGTCGAAGCCGGTATCGACGGTGATGTTATCCACGGTCACCGTAATCGCCGCATCCGGGGCGACCGTATCGACGGTCACCTGCTGATGGGCGCTGGCCCCCACGTTACCGGCGGCATCCACCACGCGGACGTAGTAGTCATAGGTCTGGTTACCCAGCGTGCGGCTATCGACGTAGTACCAGCTGTTGCCGGTGACGATCACGTTCTGCCAGGTGACGCCGCCGTCGATGCTGATCTGGGCGTATTCGCCGTCGGCCAGCGTCGCGCCGAGCGAGCCGTGCAACGTCAGGGACGTGTCGCGAGTAATAAAGTCGCTGCTGCTCAGGCCGGTATCGTCGCTGATGCTGTCGATGGCGATCGTTTTGCTGGCGTCCGGCGCAACGGTATCAATGGTCACCACCTGAGAGGCGGTGGCGCTGATGTTGCCCGCATCGTCAATCACGCGCAGCTGGTAGTTGTAATCCCCGTCAGCCAGCGTGCGGCCATCGACAAACGTCCAGCTCAGGCCGCTGACGCTGACGTCGGTCCAGGAGACGCCCCCGTCAAGGCTGATCTGCGCGTGGTCGCCGCTGCCCAGCGCCGCGCCCAGCGTCCCTTTCAGGCTGATCTGGTTGTCGCTGGTGATAAAGTCGCTGCCGGACAGGCCGGTATCCTGCGTAATGGAATCCACGGTAATGGTGGTTGCCGCAGGCTTCGTCAGGTCAATCACCACGTCCTGGCTGTCCGTGGCCCCCACGTTGCCCGCGTTATCAATCACGCGGACCTGGTACTGATACGTACCGTCCGTCAGGGTGCGGCCATCGGCGTAGCGCCAGGTGGTGCCGGTCACGGTCAGGTCAATCCAGGTGACGCCGCCGTCGAGGCTGATCTGCGCCTTCTCGTTATTGCCGAGCTGCGCGGTCAGCGAGCCGTTGACGACGACCTGGCTGTCGTTGGTGATGAAATCCGTTGCGCTCAGGCCGGTGTCGTTTTGCAGCGAATCAATAGCGATCCCCATCGACGGCGCGGTCAGATCGACCGTGACGGTATGGTTATCGCTGGCGCTGTTGCCGATGGTATTGCTGACCTGCGCGTTAATCACGTACGAGCCGCCGTCTGCCAGCGCGGTCACGTCAGCGCTTCCCACCGTGTAGCTCCAGGTACCGTCATTCTGGACGGTAGCCGCATAGGTTTTACCGTTCAGCGTGATGGTCACCGTCTGGCCTGCCGGCGCATCGGTGGTGCCGCTGATGACCAGCGGCGTGCCGTGCTCGGCGGCGTTGACGATGTCGTCCTGCGCAAAGGTGTTAATGGTGATGGTTGGAACATCGCCGTTCAGCGTCACGTCGTGCGTTGCGCTGCCCGGGTTGCCCGCCTTGTCGCTCACCGACGCGGTGATGGTGTACTCCCCGTCGCTCAGGCCGAGGAAATCACGGCCCGGCACGAAGACCGACCACGATCCGTCTGCCCCGACGGTCGCCTGATAGCTGTGCCCGTTGAAGGAGACGGTCACCGTCTGGCCCTGTTCCGCCGTGGTCGTGCCGCGGATGGTCTGGCCCGCCAGCTGCTCCGCGTTGTTGACGATATCGTCATCGGCCACGGTGCTGATGGTTACGGTTGGCGCAACGGTATCCACTGTTAAGGTGTGCGTGGTCTGGCCGTTATTACCCGCTTTATCGTTGACCGAGGCAGTGACCGTCAGCGCGCCCTGGCTCAGGGCGGCCAGGTCGGCTGCCGGCACGTCGAGCGTCCAGGTGCCGTCGCTGCCGACAAGCGCAGTGTAGGTTTTGCCGCCCAGCGTCACGGTAACGGTCTGACCCGCCTCCGCGCTGGAAGATCCGTGCACGGTCAGCGGCTGCTGCGCTTCCGCGGCGTTCAGCATGTCGTCAACCGACAGCGTCCCAATGCTCACCACCGGCGCAGTGGTATCCACGCTGATGCCGTGCGTTGCCGACGCGCTGTTGCCCGCGCTGTCCTGTGCCGATACGGACACCTGATAGCGTGCACCATCGGCCAGGGCGCCCACGTCGGCGGCCGGTACGGTGGTCGTCCAGGTGCCGTCGTTCTGTATCGTGGCGGTATAGGTCTTGCCGTTCAGGGTCACGGTGACCTGGGTCCCGCTGGCGAACTGCGCGCTGGAGCCGTTAATCACCAGTGACGAACCGGCTTCAGCCGCGTTGATGACGTCGTCACCGCTAACGGTGTTCACCGTCAGCGCCACGGAGGCGGTGTTGACCACCACGTCATGGGTCTGGGTGCTGCTGTTACCCGCGCTGTCGGTAATGGTCGCGCTGAGGGTCACGGTGCCGTCGGTCAGGGCGGAAATCACGCTGGCCGGAACGCCCACGCTCCAGTTGCCGCTGGCGTCAACGGTAGTGGTGTACTGGTGCGAACCGAGGGTGATAACCACTTTATCACCGACGTTCGCGCCGGTTGCCGACCCGCTGACGATCTGCGCCTGGCCGTGCTCCACGCTGTTAATCACGTCATCGCCCGCCACCACGTTAAAGCTGACGGTCGGCGGCGTGGTATCAAGCGTAATCGTCTTACCCGCGCTGCCCGGGTTACCCGCCGCGTCGCTCACGCTCACCTGCACGGTGTAGCCGCTATCCGCCAGTGCGGTCAGATCGCTGCCCGGAACGTTCACGCTCCAGACGCCGCCCTGCTGCACCTGGGCGGTATAGCTCTTACCGCCCAGCGTCACGGTGACCATCTGCCCGGCTTCCGCCGTGGTGGTGCCGGAGATAGCAACGCCCGCAGCCGCTTCGCTGCCGTTAATCACGTTATCGCCTGCGACCGTATCAATGGTCACGGTTGGCGCAGTCGCGTCCACGCTGTACTCCCGGCCCGCCGTGGCGCTGTTGCCGTGCGCGTTGGTGACGCTCACCTGCACGCTGGCGTCACCGTCTTTCAGGCCCGCGAGATCCGCGGACGGCACGGTGGCCGTCCAGTTACCGTCAGCATCCACCTTCGCGGTGTACGTCTTGCCGCCGAAGGTAACCGTAACGGTCTGGTTTTCCTCCACGTTCGAGGTGCTGCCGGAGAGCACCAGATCCGCACCTTTCTCCGCTGCGTTAATCACGTCGTCGGTGGCAATCGCATCGATGCTGATAGCCACCGCCGCCAGATCGACGGTCACGTCATGGCTGATGGTCACCGGGTTGCCCGCCGCGCTCTGGCCTGCAACGGTCACGGTGACCGTACCTGCTGCGAAGGCCGCGACGTCTGCCGCCGGGATCGCCGCGCTCCAGGAACCGTCTGCCAGCACGGAGGCCGCATAAGTTTTGCCATTGACGGTCACGGTGAGCGTTGTGCCTGCCGCCAGCCCGTCGCTGGTGCCGGAGACGATCAGGTTTTGAGTATGTTCGATGCTGTTGATCACATCGTCGCCCGCCACGGTATCAACGCGCAGGCCCGGCAGGTTAGCGTCGATCGCGATGTCGCGCTCGCCGGTCCCGGTGTTGCCATGGCCGTTGGTGACGGTTGCTGACACGGTCAAATCGCCATTGCCCAGCGCCGTCAGGACGGACTCCGGCACGTTCACGGACCAGGTCAGATCGCTCTGCACCGTCGCGGTGTAGGTGTTACCGCCAATGGTCACGGTGACGGTATTGCCCGCTTCCGCGTTCGTTACCTTGCCGCTGAGGGTCTGGCCCGCGGCCACTTCCGCCGCGTTAATGACGTTATCGCCCGCCACGGTGTTGATGGTGACGCCCGGCAGCGCGGTGTCTACCAGCAGGTTCGCGGTGTTGCTCACGCTGTTGCCCACGCCGTTGGTGGCGGCCGCGCTCAGGGTGTAGTTGGCTTCGCCCAGGCTCGCCAGATCCGCCGCCGGGACCGTCAGGCTC
Organism: Enterobacter quasiroggenkampii; assembly: GCF_043972695.1. Classification (NCBI taxonomy): domain Bacteria; kingdom Pseudomonadati; phylum Pseudomonadota; class Gammaproteobacteria; order Enterobacterales; family Enterobacteriaceae; genus Enterobacter; species Enterobacter quasiroggenkampii. The sequence continues at coordinate 2,820,821 of NZ_CP143745.1, read as the reverse complement.
CAGGTGCCGTCTGCCGCGGTCGTCGCCGTGTAGTTTTTGCCGTTCAGGGTCACGGTCACCACGGTGCCTTCCGCCAGGTTGGCGCTGGTGCCGCTCACGCTCAGATCCTGACCTTTTTCCACCGCATTCAGCACGTTGTCACCGCTGATGGCGTTGAAGCTGACCGATGGCAGACCGGTATCGACGGTCACGTTATGCGTGCCGATGCCGGTGTTGCCCGCCGCGTCGGTGACGGACGCAGTCACGGTCACGGTGCCGTCGCTGAGGCCGGAAATCACGCTCGCCGGAACGCCCACGCTCCAGTTCCCCGCCGCGTCCAGCACGGTGGTGTACGTCTGGCCGCCGATGGTGACGGTCACCTTATCGCCCGCGGCCGCGCCGGTGGCGGTACCGCTGATGATGTGCGCCTGGCCATGCTCAACAAGGTTAATCACATCGTCACCCGCCACGGTGCTGATGGTCACCGCCGGAACGGTGACGTCCACCGTCAGGTTGTGATCAACGGACGCCGGGTTGCCCGCCTTGTCGCTTACCGATGCGGTCACGGTCACACTGCCGTCCGTCAGGGCCGCAACATCGGCCGCCGGGACGTTCAGCGTCCAGCTGCCGTCTGCGCCGACGGTTGTGGTGTAGTCTTTGCCATTCAGCGACACGGTCACCGTCTGGCCCGCTTCGGCAGAGCTGCTGCCGGACACGGTCAGATCGCTCTTCGCTTCGGCGGCATTGAGAATGTCGTCCGTTGCCAAGGTGTTGATGGTCACGCTCGGCGCGGTCGCATCCACGCTGTACTCGCGGCCCGCCGAGGCGCTGTTGCCGTTCACGTTGGTGACGCTCACCTGCACGCTGGCGTCGCCGTCCTTCAGGCCAGCCAGATCCGCAGACGGTACGGTCCAGGTCCAGTTGCCGCTGTCGTCTACTTTCGCACTATAGATTTTGCCGTTCAGGCTGATGGTCACGGTCTGCCCGGCTTCCACGTTGATGGTCGCACCGGACAGCACCAGATCCGCGCCCTTCTCCGCCGCGTTAATCACGTCGTCGGTGGCAATCGCATTGATGCTGATGGCAACGGTCGCCAGATCTACCGTCACATCGTGGCTGATGGTAATCGGATTGCCCGCAGCGCTGTCGCCAGTGACGCTGATTTTGACGGTGCCTTCCGGCCACGCGCTCACGTCAGCAGCCGGGATCGCCGCGCTCCAGCTGCCATCCGCCAGCACCGTGGCCGCATAGTCTTTGCCGTTGATGGTGACGGTCAGCGCCGTGCCCGGTGCCAGCCCGTCGCTGGAGCCGGTAACAATGAGGTTCTGCGCATGCTCAATGCTGTTGACCACGTTGTCGCCCGCGACGGTATCGACGCGCAGGCCCGGCAGGTTAGCGTCGATCGCGATCTCGCGCTCGCCGGTGCCGGTGTTGCCGTGGCCGTTGGTGACGGTCGCTGTCACGCTCAGGCTGCCGTTGCCCAGCGCGGTCAGCACGTCAGACGGCACGTTGACGGACCAGGTCAGGTCGTTCTGCACCGTTGCGGTGTAGCTGTTGCCGCCAATGGTCACGGTCACGGTATTGCCCGCTTCGGCATTCGCCACGGTGCCGCTCAGGGTCTGGCCTGAGGCCACTTCCGCCGCATTAATGACGTTATCGCCCGCCACGGTGTTGATGGTGACCGTTGGCAGCGCGGTGTCTACCAGCAGGTTCGCGGTGTTGCTGACGCTGTTGCCCACCCCGTTGGTGGCGGTCGCGTTCAGGGTGTAGTTGGCCTGACCCAGACCGGCCAGATCCGCCGCCGGAACCGTCAGGCTCCAGGTACCGTCTGCCGCAGTCGTCGCCGTGTAGTTTTTGCCGTTCAGGGTCACGGTCACCACGGTGCCTTCCGCCAGGTTGGCGCTGGTGCCGCTCACGCTCAGATCCTGACCTTTCTCCACCGCGTTCAGCACGTTATCGTCGCTGATGGCGTTGAAGCTGACCGATGGCAGACCGGTATCGACGGTCACGTTATGGCTGCCGGTGCCGGTGTTGCCCGCCGCGTCGGTGACCGACGCCGTGACGGTCACGGTGCCGTCGCTGAGGCCGGAAATCACGCTGGCCGGTACGCCCACGCTCCAGTTCCCCGCCGCGTCCAGCACGGTGGTGTACGTCTGGCCGCCGATGGTGACGGTCACCTTATCGCCCGCTGCCGCGCCGGTGGCGGTGCCGCTGATAACGTGTGCCTGACTGTGTTCAGCCACGTTAATCACATCGTCACCCGCGATGGTGTTGATAGTGACCGCAGGAACGGTCACATCCACCGTCAGGTTGTGGTCCACGGACGCCGGGTTACCCGCCTTGTCGCTGACGCTTGCGGTCACGGTCACGCTGCCGTCCGTCAGGGCCGCAACATCGGCCGCCGGAACGTTCAGCGTCCAGCTGCCATCCGCGCTGACGGTGGTGGTGTAGTCTTTGCCGTTCAACGACACGGTGACTGTCTGGCCCGCTTCGGCGGTACTGGTACCGGACACGGTCAGATCGCTCTTCGCTTCGGCGGCATTAAGGATGTCGTCCGTCGCCAGGGTGTTGATGGTCACGCTCGGCGCGGTCGCATCCACGCTGTACTCGCGGCCCGCCGAGGCGCTGTTGCCGTTCACGTTGGTGACGCTCACCTGCACGCTGGCGTCGCCGTCTTTCAGACCCGCCAGGTCGGCGGCTGGCACCGTGGTCGTCCATTTGCCGTCAGCGCCTACGGTCGCGGTGTAGCTCTTGCCGCCGAAGGTGATGGTAACGGTCTGGTTTTCCTCAACGTTCGAGGTCGCCCCGGAGAGCACCAGATCCGCGCCCTTCTCGGCGGCGTTAATCACGTCGTCGGCGGCAATCGCATCGATGCTGATGGCAACGGTCGCCAGGTCCACCGTCACATCATGGCTGATGGAGACCGGATTACCGGCGCTGCTCTGGCCTGCCACGGTCACGGTGACCGTGCCTGCATTCAGCGCACCCACGTCCGCAGCCGGGATCGCCGCGCGCCAGGTGCCGTCCGCCAGCACGGTCGCCGGATAGGTTTTGCCGTTGACGGTCACGGTCAGCGCCGCGCCCGCCGCCAGCCCGTCGCTGGTGCCGGTGATAATCAGGTTCTGCCCGTGTTCGATGCTGTTGATCACGTCGTCACCCGCCACGGTATCCACGCGCAGGCCCGGCAGGTTAGCGTCGATAGTGATATCGCGCTCAGCGGATCCGCTGTTGCCGACGCCGTTGGTCACGCTGGCCGACACCGTCAAATCGCCGTTACCCAGCGCAGTCAGCACGTCCGACGGCACGTTAACGGACCAGGTGAGATCGCTCTGCACCGTTGCGGTGTAGCTGTTGCCGCCAATGGTCACGGTCACGGTGTTGCCCGCTTCGGCATTCACCACCTTACCGCTGATGGTCTGGCCGGCAGCCAGCTCGGCGGCGTTAATCACGTCGTCGCCCGCAATGGTGTTGACGATCACGCCCGGCAGAACGGACTCCACGTTTACGGTGTGCGACGCGCTGGTGCTGTTACCGACGCTGTCCGTCGCCGAGGCGGTGACGGTGTAAAGCGCCTCGCCCAGCTGACCGACTTCGCTCGCCGGAACGGTGGTGGTCCATTTTCCGTTATCGTCCACCTGCGCACTGTACGCTTTGCCGTTCAGCACCACGGTCACCACCGCGCCTGCCGCCAGGCCGGAAGCCGTACCGGAGAGGGTCAGGTCCTGGGTTTTCTCTGTGTTGTTGATCACATCGTCACCGGAAACGGTGTCAATGGTCAGCCCCGGCGCGGTCAGGTTCACCTCCACGCCGTGCGTGGCGCTGTTGCTGTTGCCCGCTTTATCGGTCAGCGCCGCGGTAATAGTGTAATCCCCGGCGGCCAGCGCGGTGACGTCCGCCGCAGGCACGCCCACGCTCCAGTTGCCGGAGGCGTCCAGGGTGGCGGTGTACGATTTGCCGTTGAGGGTGACCGTGACCACGTCGCCCGCCGCCGCGCCCGTCACGGAACCGGTGACAATCAGGGCCTGCGCATGCTCGGCGCTGTTGATCACGTCGTCGTCGGACACGGTGTGAATGGTCAACTGTGGAACGGTGGTATCCACCAGCACGTCGCGATCCGCGGAGGCCGGGTTGCCCGCTTTGTCCGATACGGCAGCGCTGACGGTGTAGTTCCCGTCGGTAATACCGTTGAGATCCGCGGACGGCACGGTCACGCTCCAGCTGCCGTTGGCCTGCACGGTGGTGGTATAGTCCACACCGTTCAGGGTCACGGTGACGGTCTGGCCCGCTTCGGCGTTGGTGACGCCGTTTATCACCAGATCCTGCTGCGCTTCAGCCGCATTGATGATGTTGTTGTCGCTGATGATTTCAATAGACACCGTCGGCGCGGTCGCGTCCACGCTGTACTCACGGCCCGCCGACGCGCTGTTGCCGTTCACGTTGGTCACGCTCACCTGCACGCTGGCGTCGCCGTCCTTCAGGCTGCCCACGTCGGCAGACGGTACGGTAGCCGTCCAGTTGCCGTCGGCATCGACCGTCGCGGTGTACGACTTGCCGCCGAAGGTGATGGTAACGGTCTGGTTTTCTTCCACGTTGGTGGTGGAGCCGGACAGCACCAGGTCCGCGCCTTTCTCTGCCGCGTTAATCACGTCGTCAGAGGCAATCGGGTTAATGCTGATGGCGACTGCCGCCAGATCCACCTTCACGTCATGGCTGATGGTCACCGGATTCCCCGCCGCGCTTTGCCCCTCCACGGTCACGGTAACCGTGCCCGCGCCGAGCGCGCTGACGTCTGCCGCCGGAATGGCCGCCGTCCAGGTGCCGTCCGCCAGTACGGTGGCCGCGTAGGTTTTGCCGTTGACGGTGACCGTCAGCGCGGAGCCGCTCGCCAGTCCGTCGCTGGAGCCGGTAATAACCAGGTTTTGAGCGTGCTCAATGCTATTGATCACATCGTCGCCTGCCACGGTATCGACGCGCAGGCCCGGCAGGTTTGCGTCGATGCTGATGTCGCGCTCGCCGGTGCCGGTGTTGCCGTGGCCGTTGGTGACGCTGGCTGACACCGTCAGATCGCCGTTACCGATGGCGGTTAAGACCGAGGACGGCACGTTGACCGACCAGCTCAGATCGTCCTGAACCGTCGCAGTATAGATATTGCCGCCGATGGAAATTGTGACAGTGTCACCGCTCGCCGCACCGCTCACTTTCCCGCTCAGGGTCTGCCCGGCAGCTACTTCCGCGGCGTTAATGACATCATCCGTGGCGACCGGGTTGATGGTGACCTGCGGCAGCGCGCTGTCGACCAGCACGCTGTGGCCGGTGCTCGCGCTGTTGCCCGCGGCGTCAGTCACGCTCGCCGTCACGACGTAGCTCGCTTCGCCCAGCACCGAGACGTTTGCCGCCGGAACGGTCACGCTCCAGTTCCCGCTCGCGTCGGTGGTGGCCGTATAGCTGATTCCGTTCAGGGTCACCGTAATGGTCGTTCCGTCCGGCTGGTTACTGGTGCCGGATACCTGCAGATCCTGGCCTTTCTCGGTCGCGTTGATCACGTCGTCAACCGCCAGGGTATTGATGGCAATGACCGGCGCGGTCAGGGAGACGTCAAATTCGTGTGTCGCAGTGGCGCTGTTACCGGCTTTGTCGGTGAGGGTCGCGGAGATCGTCTGGTCACCATTGGCCAGCGCGCCCACGTCCGCCGCCGGAACGCCCACGCTCCAGTTGCCGGACGCGTCCAGCATGGCGGTGTAGTCTTTACCGTTCAGGGTCACGGTAATCACGTCGCCCGCCTGCGCGCCCGTCACCTTACCGGAGACGATCAGCGCCTGGCCGTGCTCGGCAATATTCACGATGTCGTCGCCGGCAACGATGTTGAAGGTGATCTGCGGCACGGTGGTGTCCACCAGCACCGAGGATCCCGCACTGGCCGGGTTACCTGCTTTATCGGACACGGTCGCCGTGACCGCCGCGCTGCCGTCGGTAATGCCTGCCAGATCCGCCGCAGGCACGTCGAGCGTCCAGCTGCCGTCCGCCTGCACCTGCGCGCTGTACTGATTGCCGTTGAAGGTCACGGTGACCGTCTGGCCTGCTTCGGCCGTAGACGTCCCGCTCAGGGTCAGATCCTGCGCCGCCTCAGCCGCATTCAGCATGTTATCGCCGCTGATGGTGTTAATGGTCACCGTCGGCGCGGTGGTGTCGACGCTGAATGCCTGCGCCGAAGAGGCCGTGTTGCCGTTCACGTTGGTGACGCTGACCTGCACGCTGGCGTCGCCCTCTTTCAGGCCGCTCAGATCGGCAGCCGGAACGGTCCAGGTCCAGTCGCCATTGCCATCCACCGTCGTGGTATACGTTTTCCCTGCGAAGGTGATGGTGACGGTCTGGCCCGCTTCAACGTTGGATGTCGTACCGGACAGCACCAGATCCTGGCCTTTTTCCGCCGCGTTAAGCACGTTATCGTCGGTCACGCTGCTGATGGTGATGGCGACCGGCGCGAGATCGACGTCCACGACGGTCCCGATGGTTACCGGGTTGCCGGAGGCATCCTGCGCGCTTGCCTTGATATCCAGCGAGCCATCCGCCCACTGGGACACGTCCGCCGCCGGTACCGCCGCCTGCCAGGAGCCGTCTGCCAGCACCGTTGCGGAATACGCTTTGCCGTTGATGGTCACGGTCACGGCACTGCCCGCCGCCAGATCGGTGCTGGTGCCGGACACAATCAGGTTCTGCGCGTGTTCAATCACGTTAATCACGTCGTCGCCTGCGACCGTATCAATACGTAGCCCCGGAAGCTGGGCGTCGATGGTGAAGTCGAGAGAAGAAGAGCCGGTATTGCCGTGGCCGTTGGTCACGCTGGCCGATACGGTGAGATCGCCGTTGCCGAGCGCGGTGAACTGACTCTCCGTTAACGGCAGGCTCCAGGTGAGATCGTCCTGCACGGTTGCCGTGTATGTCTGACCGCCGAGGATAATCGTGACAGTGTCACCTGCCGCCGCGTTCGTCACCTTACCGGAAAGGGTTTGCCCCGCCACCACTTCCGCCGCGTTAACGATATTGTTGCCCGCCAGCGTGTTGATCGTTACCACCGGCAGCGAGCTGTCCACCAGCACATCGTGCGAGGTTGAGGCGCTGTTGCCTACGCTATCGGTGACGTTCGCCGTCACGGTGTAATTCGCTTCGCCCAGCGCCGAGACGTTTGCCGCCGGAACGGTCAGGCTCCAGTTGCCGCTGGCGTCAGCGGTGGCCGTATAGTGTATGCCGTTCAGGGTCACCGTAATGGTCGTGCCTTCCGGCTGGTTGCTGGTGCCGGAAATCTGCAGATCTTCGCCTTTCTCGGTCGCGTTAATCACGTCGTCTGCCGCCAGCGTGTTGATACCGATGACAGGCGTCACGGTATTCACCACCACATCCAGCGAAGTGCTTCCGGTATTGCCGGACCTGTCGGTCACGGAGACGTCGATGGTCCAGGTGCCGTCCGTCAGCCCCTGCACGACGGACGCCGGCAGGCCAAGGCTCCAGTTGCCCGCTGCATCCACCACGGTGGTGTAATCGACGCTGTTAATGGTAATGGTCACAAGGTCGCCCGCCGCCGCACCGGTGACGGAGCCGCTCAGGATCTGCGCCTGTGAATGGGCGAGCTGGTTAACGGTGTTAGTGTCGGTGACAAAGTCGTTAATGGTCACCTGCGGCACGGTCGCGTCCACCAGACCCACGCGGTCGGCGCTGCTGCTGTTGCCCGCCACGTCGCTCACGGTGGCCGTCACGGTCACGATGCCATCGTTGAGGGCGCCGACATCAGCCGCCGGTACGATCAGCTGCCAGGTACCGTCCGTCTGGACCGTGGTCTGGTACGTTTTGCCGTTCAGCGTCACGGTGACCGTCTGGCCTGCTTCCGCACTGCTGGTGCCGCTCAAGGCTAAATCCTGCTGCGCCTCAGCCGCGTTGATGATGTTGTCGGCGGTCAGATTATCGAGCGTAATCGCTGGCGGCAGCGTATCCACCGTGACCACGCGCGACGCGTCGGCACTGTTGCCGTTGACGTTCGTGACGCTGACGCTCACCTGCGCGCGCCCGTCGATCAGGGTTTCCATGGCGCTGGCAGGCACGGTCAGGCTCCAGGAGCCGTCCTGCTGCACCTGTGCGGTAAAGGTCTGGTCGGCGAATTTCACCACCACGGTCTGCCCCGCCTCCACGCCCTGCGTCTGGCCGGAAAGGGTTAAATCGGCGCCTTTTTCTGCCGCATTCAGCAGGTCGTCGCCGGAGACGGTATCAATGGTGACCGCCACGGCGTTCAGATCGAGTTCAATCGGGTGTTCAGCCGCAACGGTATTGCCCCAGGCATCTTCAGCGCTGACGCTTACCGTCACCTCTCCCGCCGTCCAGGCCTGCAGGTCCGCGGCCGGGACGCCGATCTGCCAGTGGCCGCTGGCGTTCACCGCGGTAACGTACTCAACGTTATTGATGGTGACGGTAATCTGCGTGCCGGCAGCCAGATGGGTGCTGGAGCCGGTGACGGTCAGATCCTGCTGCTGCTCAATGGCGTTGACCACGTCATCGCCGGAAATGGTGTTCACACGCAGGCCCGGCAGCTGTGCGTTGATGTTGATATCGCGCTCGCCGGTACCGGTATTGCCGTGCGAATTGGTCACCGACGCGGTGAAGGTTAAATCGCCGTCGCCGAACGCCTGAAGATCCGCTGACGGGATTTTTACGCTCCAGGTCAGATCGCTGCCCACCGTGGCGGTGTAGCTCTTTCCGCCCACGGTGACAGAAACGGTATCGCCCGCCGCCGCGCCGGTGACGCGACCGCTGAGCGTTTGATCCACACCCGCTTCGGCGTTATTGACCAGGTTGTCCCCCGCAAAGGTGTTGATGATCACCTGCGGCAGCACGGTATCCACCAGCAGCGTCGCCGCGGCAGAGCCGCTGTTACCCACGCTGTCAGTACCGCTGACGCTGACGGTGTAAAGGGTGTTCGCCAGATTCAGGACGTCGGAAACCGGCACCTGGACCGCCCAGATGCCGTTTTCAACGGTGGCCTGATAGCTGACGTTGTTCAGCGTCACGGTGATGGCGCTGCCGTCAGGCAGGTTGCTGGTGCCGGTCAGGCTCAGCGGTTGCATTGCCTCCTGAGCATTCAACACGTTGTCCTGGCTAATGGCATCAATCGTAAATTCTGGCGGGTTGCCGCTCAGCGTAATGCCGTGTGTGGCGCTGCCGGTGTTGCCTGCCGCGTCGGTCACGGAAACTGAAATCGTATGGTTACCTTCCCCCAGCGCGCCCAGCACGGACGCCGGAACGCCTACGCTCCAGCTGCCGTCCGCCAGCACCACGCCGGTGAAGGACTGGCCGCCAACGGTCACGGTGACCACATCCCCCGCGGCGGCGCCGTTTGCCTGCCCGGAGATAATCTGCGCCTGGCCCTGCTCGCTGGTATTGAGAATATCGTCGCCCGCCACGGTATCGATGGTGACGACCGGCGCGGTGGTATCCACCGCAAAATCGGCGGTGACAGACGAGCCGTTGCCCGCTTTATCGCTGACGTTCACCGTCAGGGTGTGATTGCCCTCGCTGAGCGCCTGCACATCGCCCGCCGCAAGCGTGACGGACCAGGTGCCGTCGCTGCCCACCGTGGCGTTGTAGTTTTTACCGTTCAGCGTGACCGTGACGATCTGACCGGCTTCCGCATTCGTTTTGCCGGTCAGCGTCAGCGGCTGGCTGTGCTCGGCGGCATTAATAATGTTGTCCTGCGAGAGGGTATCGACAGAGAGGGTTGGCGCGACGGTATCCACGCCGATTGTCTGGCTGCCGCTCACGGTGTTACCCGCCGCGTCTTTGCCGCTGACGTTGACCGTCCAGGTGCCATCGCCCAGCGCCTGCGCGTCGGCCGCGGGTACGTTAACGCTCCACGTCCCGTCAGCGCCCACCACGGCCCCGTAGGTTTTACCGTTCAGCGTCACGGTAAGTTCGGTGCCCTGCGCCAGATTCTTGCTGGCGCCGGAGAGCGTAAAGCCTGCGGATTGCTCGCTGGCGTTAAGCACGTTATCGCCCGCCGTGGTGGCCAGCGTAATGGCGGCCTCGGCGGTCGAGACCGTTACGGTGATATTGCCCGCATCGGTAGTCTTACTGCCGTCGATCTGCACCACCGACCAGGTGTGTTCCCCGTCCGTCTGGGTCGGTAATTTTACCGTCCAGGTGCCCTCTTTACTCACCATGGCGCTGGCGATGGTGCTGCCGCTGCTGTCTTTAATCTGGATCGTCGCGCCCGGCTGACCGGTACCGCTAAAGGTTGGCGTGTTGTCATCCGTGATCGCGTTTGCTGTCAGCACGCCCTGCTTGTCGCCCGCTTTATCCGACAGCAGGAAGGTTGGCGTGGCGCTTTCCACCTCTTTCGTATTATCAATAACTTTTGTTTTAGTATCGCCGTCGCCGCCGTTTGCCAGCAGCGCCCCGATGGCACCGCCGCCTAATGCAGCTCCCGCAATCCAGCCCCACGGCGCATCGCTTAAGACGCTTTCCTGCTCCAGGAAAGGTTGAATGCTGCTAATCGGTGTGGCCTGCGCGGTTAACTCGGTCACCGCCACGCCTGATGCTTCCCCGGCATCGGCAAAAGAAATATGCGTCAGTTCCTGACGATCGTTGAATACCAGCTCTGACTGAGTATGCGTTTCAGGATCTTCAACAAAATAGTTATTGCAGCGAATCACGCTGCCATCTTTCATATAAATGAGGAGGTCTTTCCCCTGACGGACATAACGCGCCACATCCTGAGCAGAACCCTGGATTTCAATCACGCTCGGGGATGAAATAGAGACCGACAAATTCCCTTCGCCGGTTAATTTCGTTTTCTCCGCCGTTTTGCGAATGATGACATCAACAACCTTTATGTTACTCATATTTCTCTCCTTGCAGGTGTACGGATTCCTGTGGATATGTCCACCAGACGGATGTAGCTATCCCTGGGAAAAAACACCCATTATTTTCAGACTTATTTTTCGCGACAATACGCGTCTTTTTTTAACTCAAATCGGGTAGTTTTGCGGCAGCGTTTTTCTCTATTCCAATAAGCGGCATTAAATTATCAACCGCGGAAGCATAATTAATTGCCGAACTCCAGCCATCATACTCAGCGATTATTTTCGCCGAGGTGGCCTGCCAGACATCCTGCTCAACGCTGAGCAGATCGTTAATGCTCCGCTTGCTCAGGGTGTACTCATTTTTATAGACATCACGGGCGCGCAGGGCATTTTCCAGCTGCTGTTTCCCGGCCTCCATTCTTCCCCGTGCACCGGTCCAGTCCGCCTGCGCGACGGAGGCTTTTTGCAGGACATCGAAACGCGCCTGATCGACCTGAGAGGAGGCCATGGCCCGTGCCCCTTCAGCCTGCCGCACGCGTGCAGAGACCGCGCCGCCCTGATAAAGCGGTGCGTCAATGTTGAGCTGGATCTGGTCGTCCCAGTACGAACGGTTGTCCGACTCGTAACGGGTACGTCCGCCCTTCAGGCTTAAGGTCGGCCAGTGCTGGGACTTCGCCGTTTCCACGCCATACTGGGCTGAGCGCTCCATGTTTTGCGCGGCCATAACCGCCGGTATCAGCGAATAATCAATGCGGTTGAGCGAATCAGGCTCAACCGCGAGATTTGCGGGTACAGGCGAAAAGTTATCGGCCTGCATTCCGGTTAATACCGCGAGCCTTGCGCGGGCGCTGTTTAAGGCGGCGTGATACTGCGCGACCGTCGCCTGCATGCCGGCAATACGCGTGCGGGTCTGGAGCTCATCGGAGGTCGAGCTCACGCCCGCGTCGGCGCGCAGCTTTGCCAGTTGCTCAACATTTTTTAGCGCCTGAACGTTCTCCTTTGCCGCCTGCAGCAGATCGGCATAGCGTTTGACCTCGACATAGCTCAGCGCCGTTTTTTCCGCCACGTCAGAGAGTGTGCTCATCAGCTGGTAGCGATAGCTATCGCGCTGGGCGGAAGACTGGCTGATGCTGTTATTGGTCTTGCCAAAGTCATATATCAGCTGCGTCAGGCTCAGCCCCCACGCGGCTGAATTCTTCAGCGACCCGCTGGAATCGGTGGTCTGGCTATGGCCCGTGCTGCCGTTCAGCGATATTTGCGGCATCCAGCCGCTGCGCGCTTCATCTATTTGCGCCTGACCAATACCGAGTTGCGCGGCCTGCTGACTAATCGACGGATCGCGATCGATAGCAAAAAGAATACTTTCTTTTAAGGTTGTCGTGGCAACCGGGGCAATACCCACCTGACTACTATTGGCGTACGCCGTATTTATGGCTAATGAAATGAATGCCAGTGCTGCTGTAAATCGACGTAACATAGGCTTTCGCAATATCGTCATTTTTATCTCCCTGACTCTGAGTGACACTGAAGCAATTACCCAAAAAGAGGTATAGATAATTAGACAAATATCTTATTTCGCATCCTTGCCGAATTTTAGGTAAAACTCCCCATACCCATTTCCTCTGGAGATGAGATCTGCCTGCGTCTTATTTAAATTAAGAATTTACTTATTTCCTAAAGTGGTTAGCAGCATAACAAAATGCGTTATAAGCCACTACACCCCCAATGTTAATGTGGTGTTACAATTAAGAAAAAAGATGGGGTTTCTGGACAAAACTCTTAAAATGACCTTTCAGATGAAACATATAAACCGACTGTTATTTAAGGAAAATTCTTAATTCGTCACCTGCACATTTTTGCGTTAATTTCCGGGCGGGTCAGACACAAAGATTTTCAAAGAAGTGTCAATTTAAGTAGCCAAACCAGCAAAATTAGAATTTAATGCTATTAATAAACTAATTAAAGCAATCAAAAACCACGCTAGAAACATTTAACAGAATAAAAATCCAGACAATAGGAGTGTAGTGGTTACATAACCCAAATCGTTAAATAAAACATAACAATAACATTGTGGTTAACATTCAAAACAGCTTACTTATACCTGGTTAATACAATTTTAATAATCACGCATCTGAATCATCACGCCTCTCCACGACATCAAAACGACGTTGCCCTTTTCTCTGCGTTAAAATGCTGTATTATGCAAACTATTGCGACATTTTGCAGGAACGCAGACCGATGCACAAAACCGCACGACAACGCCACGTTCTGGATATCCTGAGCGAGCAAGGCCAGGCCAGCATCACCGAGCTGGCAGAAAAGCTGCAGGTTTCAGCCGATACCATCCGTCGGGATCTGACCGACCTGGAAAACCAGGGGCTGGCGCAGAAGAACCACGGTGGGGCCATCGCGCTGAATCTTTCCGCCATGAATCGCCAGGGCCGCAATACGCTGCTGCCGGAAACCAAACAGCGCCTGGGAAAACAGGTCGCACAGCAGGTTCCTGCGGGTTCTACCCTGTTTCTGGATGCGGGCAGCACGGTGATGGCTGTCGCCTCCTTTCTTCGCGGGCCGCTGACCGTCATTACCACGTCGCTGGATATCGCCCAGCATTTTAGCGACCGGGAAGACGTTGAACTGATCCTGCTCGGCGGGAAATGGGACCATAAGCAGCGCCTGTTTGCCGGAAGCGCCACCTTGTCCTTGCTGTCCCGCTATCGGGCAGATATCGCCATCCTCGGGGCGTGCGCCATTCATGCTGAACTCGGTTTGAGCGCCGGTAAAGAAGCGGATGCCGAGGTTAAACGCGCGATGCTAGACGCAAGCCATGCGCACTGGATTGTTGCCGACCACCTGAAAGTCAACCGCTGCGAACCGTATCTGGTTTCCGGGTTATCTAACATTCAACAACTCTTTTTAGATCGTCCCTGGCCTGAGCTTGGGGACCCTGGCGCATTGCAGGTCACGGTGTGCGCGAATTAACGTGGAGAAGTTCATGAGTACAGTTCGAACAATTAACATTGCGCTGATCGGGTATGGATTTGTGGGCAAAACTTTCCATGCCCCGTTAATCCAGTCTGTGGACGGGCTTAAGCTGGCCGTGGTCTCTTCTCGTGATGAAGAGAAGGTGAAACGCGATCTGCCGGACGTAGAGGTGGTCGCCACCCCTGAAGAGGCTATTCAGCATCCTGATGTTGACCTGGTGGTGATTGCCTCCCCCAACGCCACGCACGCCCCGCTGGCGACGCTGGCCCTGAACGCAGGTAAACACGTGGTCGTGGATAAGCCTTTCACCCTCGACATGCAGGAAGCCCGCGACCTGATTGCGCTGGCGGAGGAAAAGCAGCTACTGCTTTCTGTCTTCCACAACCGCCGCTGGGACAGCGATTTCCTCGGCATTAAGCAGGTCATTGAGCAAGGCACGCTCGGCAAGGTTAAGCACCTGGAGTCGCATATCGACCGCTTCCGCCCGGAAGTGCGCGTGCGCTGGCGCGAGCAGAATGTCCCCGGGAGCGGCCTGTGGTTTGACCTGGGGCCTCATCTTATCGACCAGACGCTACAGCTCTTTGGTCTGCCGCAGTCGGTTCAGGGGAATATCGCGACGCTGCGCGACGGCGCAGAAATCAACGACTGGGCGCACGTGGTCTTAAACTATCCGGAGCATAAGGTGATTCTGCACGCCAGCATGCTGGTGGCGGGCGGTACGGCGCGCTTTGCCGTCCACGGGGACAAGGGCAGCGTGGTGAAGGCCAGAATCGATCAGCAGGAAGCACAGTTGCTCTCCGGGGTTATCCCTGGGAGTGAAGCCTGGGGCGAAGACAGCGACAGTATGGTGTTCTTTGGCGCTGACGGCGCATCGCAGACGATCCCTACCCCGAAAGGCGATCAGCGCCAGTATTACATCAACGTGCGTGACGCGCTGCTTGGGAAAATCACCAATCCGGTCCACCCGGTTGAGGCATTAGCGGTGATGGCCGTGCTGGAAGCGGCGGTGAAGTCGTCTGAGACGGGGTCAACCCAGGCGCTGGCATTAACAGTTGAAGAGCGTGCTTTGCTGGGTTAAAAACAAGCCGGGTGGCGCTGCGCTTACCCGGCCTACGATTCAGAGCCGTTTGTAGGCCCGTGCAAGCGAAGCGCCGCCGGGCGAGAAGACTACGAACGCTTTTTCGGCATCATGCGCAGAAGAGTATTATCTTTCCAGAAATAGTGATGCATCAGCGCCGCCGCCGCGTGCAGGCCAATCACAAAATAGCCCAGATTTGCCAGCGTCTCGTGCCACTCTTTCAGCATATCTACCAGGTCAAAATTGGACTCCGCCGCATGCGGCATCGCCAGGCCAAAAGCAAACCAGTCGCTGCCCCGGTTATACATCATCACAATGCCAATCAGCGGCAGCGCAATAAACAGCAGATACACCACCAGATGCCCCAGATGAGACATCCCCGTCACCATCGCTTTTGGCTTCGGTTGAATCGGTGGTGCACGGAATTTCAGGCGAACCAGCAGACGCGTCACCATCAGCACCAGGATACTGATCCCACATGAGACGTGGATCATGTTGATCGTCGGGCGCGCGGTGCGCGGGAAGAAACCTCTGAACTCCATGGCGCAGTAGGCGACGATGATTAACAGAAACACCAGCCAGTGGATGCCAATTTGCAGGCTTGTATATTTAGTGCGCATGTGATTTCTCGATTAAAAACAGTTACCGCGCCAACATAATCTCCTTTCCTTAAAAATTCATTAACTTTTCTGTATGGTTTTTCAAATACATCCTCCCGCATGAAGCATCTTCAATTGCCGCCCTGCCCGTGATGGTCTAAGCCTGGATGAGTTCAAACTGTCACATCGACACGTTTACAGGAGAACACCATGAGTAAAATTGGCATTAACGGATTTGGACGCATCGGACGTCTTGTTCTGCGCCGCCTTCTTGAAACCCAGGACAGTAATACCGTCGTCGCCATCAACGACCTCACCTCTCCCAAAGTGCTGGCCTACCTGCTCAGGCACGATTCCAACTACGGTGGCTTCCCGTGGAGCGTGGATTTCACCGAGGATGCGCTGATCGTTGACGGTAAAACCATCGCGGTGTATGCCGAAAAAGAGGCAAAGCACATTCCGTGGAAAGCCGCGGGCGTGGATATCGTTGTGGAGTGCACCGGCTTTTATACGTCTGAAGAGAAATCACGGGCGCACCTGGACGCGGGCGCGAAGAAGGTGCTGATCTCTGCGCCCGCGGGGGACATGAAAACCATCGTCTACAGCGTGAACGACGAGACCATTGACGCCAGTGATACCATTATTTCCGTCGCCTCCTGCACCACCAACTGCCTCGCCCCGCTAGCAAAAGCCCTGAACGACGCGTTTGAAATTAAGGTGGGCACCATGACCACCATTCATGCCTATACCGGTACCCAGGCGCTGGTGGATGGCCCGCGCGGGAAAGATCTTCGCGCCTCCCGGGCGGCGGCAGAGAATATCATTCCGCACACCACCGGCGCCGCCAAAGCCATTGGTCTGGTGATCCCTGCGCTCAGCGGCAAACTGAAAGGCCACGCCCAGCGTGTGCCGGTTAAAACGGGCTCCGTGACCGAACTGGTGGCGATTCTGGGCAAGAAAGTGACCGTTGAGGAGATTAACGCCGCGCTGAAAAAGGCCACTCAGGGCAATAAATCGTTCGGGTATACCGATGAAGAGATTGTGTCGTCAGA
The DNA here is from genome assembly GCF_043972695.1 of Enterobacter quasiroggenkampii. NCBI lineage: Bacteria > Pseudomonadati > Pseudomonadota > Gammaproteobacteria > Enterobacterales > Enterobacteriaceae > Enterobacter > Enterobacter quasiroggenkampii. The sequence continues at coordinate 2,804,284 of NZ_CP143745.1, read as the reverse complement.
TGTGATTGGCTCGCATTATGGTTCGGTGTTTGACGCCACGCAGACGGAGGTGTCAGAAGCGGGAGACCTTCAGCTGGTGAAAGCCGTTGCCTGGTATGACAACGAGTATGGGTTTGTGACGCAACTGGTGCGGACGCTGGATAAGTTTGCGGCGCTGTGATTTTTCCCCCTCACCCTCTCCCCAATGGGGCGAGGGGATTGTTCCGTGCCTAAATTATTTTACGTGCGCCCTTCAGGACAGGATCCTGCTGTAGCTGTTTCCACGCGGCGGTGACGGCCTCGGGGAATTCAACGTGAGCAATATAATCCCGCCCGGCCGGGCCATAGCCGTTGGCGTCATCATACAGGCGCGGCAGCTCCCCCATAACCAGTGAAAGGTAACGGTCAACGGGCCACAGTCCGGTGTGGCCCTCGCTGAATTCCACGCCCTCGTTACCGTTTTGCAGCGTCGGCGTAAACCCGGGATGGCTTATCCACTGCGGTGAATCGGGCTCATCACGACACACGCGGGCAAACGTCGCCATCGTGCGGCGCTGCATCGTCGGATCCTGCACCACCAGCACCCGCCCGGTCGTTCGATGATGCTGTTTCAGCATGTTCCAGCTAAAGCGCGCGTTTTCACCGCAGTTGGTGGAGCGATCCTCAACCCACAGACGCGCCTCGGGGATCTGCCAGAACGCCCGCGCAATGTCGGCAAGAATGCTCGCTTCGGCCCGCCCGGTGACCGGTACGGTGTGGTAACGCGGATGATTGCCAATGGCGGTATATAAAAAGGGGGTCGAATGGCCGATGCCGCCGCTGATCAGAAGCGGTACATCTCTCTGGGCGGCAATACGGCAGGCCGCGTCAATGGTGGGGATCACCGCGTTTCCGGCCAGAATCACCGCATCGACTTCCGGGAGCGGACTCGTCGCGCTCAGGTCGTCCTGCGCCAGCCATTCACCGACAGTATTGAAAGCCGCCAGCGTGGCATCCGCCAGAACGGGAAAATGGGGCTGAACCATGGTGAACTCCTCACGTTGTTGAAGCGCCGAATTTATCATTTTTCTGAAATAACCAGAAACATCCAAAAATCATCGGGTTGCACCTGCCTATTATGCTTTTGATTTCCAGCCCTACAAAACATTGTATTGTGCAGGCGTCATGAAAAAGCACCCAACGCTGCTTATTTCGCCGTGATCTGACCAGTTTTATCCCCCCTGCGCTTGCCAAAGACAACATCCAACCCTAAGTTGCTTAACAATTTCACAACCTTTTTTATCAACACAGGTTGCACCTGAAGCGCGCCAGGTGACACCTCTCTCATCATCAACGTGGCGGGGTTTCTGGTCATGACAGAACATGAAAGTACGACGACGGTATTACGAAAAAATAAAAAGGTGTTAATCGCCAGCCTTACCGGGAGCGCCATTGAATGGTTTGACTATTTTCTCTACGGTACGGCGGCCGCGCTGGTCTTCAATAAGATCTTTTTCCCGATGGTCGATCCGGTGATCGGACTCATTCTCTCTTATCTCTCTTTCTCCTTAACCTTCTTTATTCGCCCCATTGGTGGGGTACTTTTCGCCCACATTGGCGACCGCATCGGACGTAAAAAAACCCTCGTGTTGACCCTCTCTTTGATGGGAGGTGCAACCGTCATGATTGGCCTGCTGCCCACGTATGAGATGATTGGCCTGTGGGCGCCCGCTCTGCTGATCCTGATGCGTATCATTCAGGGGATGGGCATTGGCGGTGAATGGGGCGGCGCGCTACTGCTGGCCTATGAATATGCGCCAGAAAAACGTAAAGGCTTCTTCGGCAGTATTCCGCAGGCGGGCGTCACCATCGGTATGCTGATGGCAACTTTTATCGTTTCGCTGATGACCCTGTTCAGCGAGGCGGATTTCCTCTCCTGGGGCTGGCGCATCCCGTTCCTGCTAAGCTCGGTTCTGGTGTTGCTCGGCCTGTGGATCCGCAAAGATATTGATGAAACGCCCGATTTTAAGCGAGTCAAAGCGTCCGGTCAGGTGGCTAAGGCCCCGCTGCGCGATACGCTGAAGCATCACTGGCGTGAAGTGTTGATTGCCGCCGGTCTGAAGGTGGTTGAAACCGCCCCCTTCTACATCTTCTCGACCTTCGTGGTGAGCTATGCCACCAGCACGCTGACGTATCAGAAATCGCAGGCGCTGGAAGCCGTGACGCTGGGTGCGCTGGTGGCGACCATTATGATCCCGCTAATGGGGCTGCTCTCCGATAAGGTAGGCCGTCAGCGCATGTACGCGATCAGCGTCTTCGTGCTGGGCCTGTTTATCGTACCGTGGTTTATGCTGCTCAATACCGGCACCACATGGGGTATCGTGCTCGCGACGATCATCGCCTTTGGCGTGCTGTGGGCCCCTGTCACCGCGGTACTGGGCACGCTGTGCTCTGAAATCTTTAGTGCAAACGTGCGCTACACCGGCATTACTCTAGGCTATCAGCTGGGTGCCGCGCTGGCAGGCGGTACCGCGCCGCTGATTGCGACCGGACTGCTGGCAAAATACGACGGCGACTGGGTGCCGGTGGCCTGGTATCTTGCCGTCACGGTGACCATTTCTTTAATCGCGATTTTCTGCGCCAGCCGCGTTAAGCGCGCCACTCTCATCCAGGCGCAGCCCGAACGTCTCTGACCCTTCCCGGCCCGTCCTGCGGGCCGCTCTTTTTCCTTAAATTTCCCTTCACCATTTGATTAACATGCGTAAATCATATTCACTTGAATTATCATTTGCGGGAGTCGTAGAATCGCTAGCCCGCTAATTATTCAATCATTTCTAAGGTAAACGACGTTATGCGCCTGCCCGAACGCGACCCTTATGCTCCTCGCGAGTGGCAGCCACATGAGAAACCCGCCCTGCTGGGTTCGCCCTCCACGCCCGAACACAGTACGCCAAAACGCATTGCCTACGGCGTCGTGGGCCTGCTGGTCTGCCTGACGGGGGCGCTGGGGAATGCGGTGGTGACCGCCAACCTGCAAAATTTGCAGGGGACTTTCGGGGCCTGGTCCACCGAAATCGCCTGGCTGCCCGCGGTCTATGTGATGACCAACATCTCCATCAACCTGCTGCTGGTGAAATTCCGCCAGCAGTACGGTTTGCGCGCCTTTACGGAAGGTTTTCTGGTGCTGTACGTGCTGGTCACCTTCTTCCATCTTTTCGTAAACGATCTCAGCTCGGCGCTGATGGTTCGCGCCGCGCACGGCATGGTGGCCGCCGCGCTCAGCTCACTGGGGATTTACTATCAAATCCAGGCCTGGCCTGCGAAGCACCGCCTGAAGGCGCTGACCATCGGCATCACCGGATCGTCGCTCGCCATCCCGCTGGCCCGCCTGTTTTCGACCGAGCTGCTGCAGCTGGACGAGTGGCGCGGGCTCTATTTCTTCGAACTGGGGCTGGCGCTGATCTCCCTGGCCTGCGTAATCGCCTTAAAACTGCCGCCGGGCGACCGGCGCAAGGTCTTCGAGAAAAAAGACTTTATCACCTTCTTTTTAATGGCCCCCGGGATGGCCCTCCTCTGCGCCGTGCTCTCTTTAGGCCGCCTTGACTGGTGGTTCGAAGCGCCTTGGATCGGCTGGTCGCTGGCCCTATCGCTGGTGCTGATTGTCGCAGCCATCGTCTTTGAACATAACCGCAGCAACCCGCTGCTGAACACCCGCTGGCTGTCGAGCGGCAGCATCGTCCGTCTGGGGCTGATTATGCTGCTGATCCGTATCGTGCTGGCCGAGCAAAACACCGGCGTCATCGGCTGGCTGCAGTACGTGGGCTTACAGAACGAGCAGATGACGCACCTGGCGTGGTCTATTTTCGCCGGGATCGTCTGCGGGATTGTCACCAGCTGTCTCACCATCAAGCCAACGAAACTGGCGTGGCCAATCATCACGTCTCTGGCGCTGATGATTGTTGCCTCGCTGCTGGACAGCCAGTCCAACAACCTGACCCGTCCGGATCAGCTGATGGTAAGCCAGTTCCTGCTGGGCTTCGGCAGCGCCTTCTTCCTGGCGCCCGCTATGCTGGCCGCCATTGGCGGGGTGATCGCCGACCCGCGTAACCTGGTCAGCTTCTCGGTGATGTTTGGCATGAGCCAGAACCTCGGTGGCCTGCTGGGCTCCGCGATCCTCGGCACCTTCCAGACCTGGCGCGAGAAGTACCACTCCAGCCTGCTGGCGGACCAGCTCACCACGCTCAACCCGCTGGTCAACGAGCGAATTCAGCTTTATACCCAAATGTACAAAAGCCTGATTGGCGACAGCGCGCTGCTGGGCACCCAGGCGATAACGCAGCTGCAAACGGTGACCGCGCTGGAGGCGAATATTCTGGCCTACAACGATACTTATCTGCTGACGGCGAGCATCGCTGCCGCCACGCTGGTCTGGATTTTATGGCGCTTGCTGCGCCTGCGCATCACTGCCCGTCTGGCGCTGAAGAACGCCACCGGCAACAAATAATTGAAAGAGTTCTGGAGAGTTTATGAGTCAGCAGGATGCCGCCAAAGAGCAGGCCAACACCCGCAAAAATGTGCGCATTGTTTCCGTTTTCACCGCCGCAGCCATCGGTATCGTCGGCGTACTGGTGATCCTTTATGCGTGGCAACTGCCGCCGTTCACCCGTCACGCGCAGTTTACCGATAACGCCTACGTGCGCGGCCAGACGACGTTTATCAGCCCGCAGGTGAACGGCTATATCACCGAGGTGAAGGTTCAGGACTTTGTGCAGGTCAAAAAAGGTGACCTGCTGCTGCAGATTGATGACCGTATCTACCGTCAGCGCGTGCACCAGGCCGAGGCGCAGCTGGCGATGAAAATTGCCGCCCTGAATAACAACCTGCAGCAGCGTAAAAGCGCCGAAGCAACGATCGCCAAAAATGACGCCGCGCTGAAAAATGCCCGCGCGCAGAGCCTGAAAAGCCAGGCGGATTTAAAGCGGGTGAAAGAGCTGACGTCTGACGGCTCGCTTTCCATTCGCGAACGCGACGCGGCGCTGGCCAGTGCCGCTCAGGGCAGTGCCGACATTGACCAGGCGAAAGCCGCGCTTGAGATGTCGCGTCAGGATCTGCAGACGGTGATTGTCAATCGCGGTGCGCTGGAGGCGGATGTTGAAAACGCCAAAGCCGCTCTGGAGCTGGCACAGATTGACCTGCAAAACACCCGCATTGTGGCACCGCGTGACGGTCAGCTCGGCCAGATCGCCGTGCGTCTCGGGGCCTACGTGACCGCCGGGACGCACCTCACCACCCTGGTGCCGCCGCAGCACTGGGTCATTGCCAATATTAAAGAGACCCAGCTCGCGGAGCTGCGCGTCGGTCAGCCGGTGAAATTCACCGTTGATGCCCTGAACAACAAAGCGTATCAGGGCCGCGTGGAGAGCATCTCCCCGGCAACCGGCGTGGAGTTCAGCGCCATCACGCCGGACAACGCCACCGGCAACTTTGTCAAAATAGCCCAGCGTATTCCGGTGCGCATTGAGGTACTCGGTAAGCCAGAAGATTCCGCGCTGCTGCGTCCGGGTATGTCGGTACAGGTGACCATTGATACGCGGGAGGCGAAGTAATGATCCTTCGCCCGATAGCCGCGCTGGTGGCGGCGGTCATGCTGGCCGGATGCCAGTCCGTTGACGTCAAACCGGCGCAGCCGACGCTGCACATCCCCACCCAGTGGCGCACCGTCTCCGGCCCTGCCAGCCCGACGGAGCAGCTCTGGTGGCGTAATTTCCATGACAACCATCTCAACCGCTATGTGGACCAGGCGCTACAGCATAACAGCGACGTGCTGATCGCCCGCGAACGGATAAACGAGTATCAGGCGCGGGTCTATGCGGCCGACGGCAGCCTGTTTCCCTCCCTCGACGTAGGCGTAACGGGGACGCGCGCCCGTTCACAATCCGCCGCGACCGGGCTGCCGGTTTACGGCACATTGTACAAAGGGAGCCTGACGGCGAGCTATGACGTGGATATCTGGGGCGTCAACCGCAGCACCTCGCGCGCTGCCGAAGCCTCGCTGGCGGCGCAAAAATCCGCGGCCGCGGCCGCGGATTTGACCGTCGCCTCGTCTGTGGCATCCGGGTATGTCACCCTGCTCTCGCTTGACGAGCAGCTGCGGGTGACCGAATCCACGCTGAAATCGCGCGAGGAGGCATTTAACCTCGCGAAACGTCAGTTTGAGACGGGCTACAGCTCGCGTCTGGAGCTGATGCAGTCGGATTCCGAGCTTCGCTCAACACGGGCGCAGGTGCCCGTGCTGCAGCACCAGATTGCACAGCAGGAGAATGCCCTGAGCCTGCTGCTGGGAAGCAACCCCGGCGACGTGGCGCGCAGCGCAAGCTTCGCGGCACTGACGCCGCTGACGCTGCCGTCGCAGCTGCCTTCTGCGCTCCTGAACCGCCGCCCGGATATCGTCCAGGCCGAACGCCAGCTGGTGGCGGCGGATGCCTCGCTCGCGGCGTCGCGCGCCAGCCTGCTGCCGTCGATCAACCTGACCGCCAGCGGATCGGTTCAGGATCGCACCCTATCCGGCCTGCTGGACAACCCGCTTCAGCTCTGGAGCGTCGGGGGCAGTATTCTCGCCCCGCTGCTGAACCGCCAGGCGCTGAATGCGCAGGTGGACATTTCCCAGTCCCAGCGTAACCAGGCGTTGTACGCCTATGAAAAAACCGTGCGTAACGCGTTTGCCGAAGTGAACAACAACCTTGATGCGATAAGTCGCTATCAGGAACAGCTGACGGAGCTGCTTGCCCAGCAGGATGTGGCGCAGGAGACGCTGCGCATTGCGCAGAATCGCTATCGCAACGGTTATTCCTCCTATCTTGACGTGCTGGACGCGCAGCGCACGCTGTTCTCGGTCCAGACCAGCGTCGTGCAGGTGAAAAATAACCTGCTGCTGGCGCAGATTGATTTGTATAAAGCGCTGGGCGGCGGCTGGGTCAATGTCTGAAGGCGCTTAACGGGCCTGGATTTCGTCACGTAGGCCGGGTAAGGCGCAGCCGCCACCCGGCGATTCCCCCTCAGGAGACAATCTATGCAACAACAGTGGTCTGCAGTTGATAATTTCATGATTTCTTCGCTGATTCCTGACGATGACGTACTGCATCAGGTGCTGGAAAACAACAAACGCGCCGGACTACCCGAACACGATGTCGCGGCCAATCAGGGGCAGCTGCTGGCGCTGTTCGTGCGCATGACGCAGGCAAGACGCATTCTTGAGATTGGGACGCTGGGTGCCTACAGCTCAATCTGGATGGCGCGTGCGCTGCCGCCGGACGGTAAGCTGATTACGCTTGAGGCCGATCCGACGCATGCCGGGGTTGCCCGCCAGAATATTCACCTCGCGGGGCTAGACGAACGTATTGAATTAATTGAAGGCCCGGCCCTGAGCTCGCTGGAGAATTTCGGTGAGGTTCCGCCGTTCGACCTGATCTTTATTGATGCCGATAAGCCAAACAATCCCGGCTATCTGGAATGGGCGCTGCACTACTCCCGCCCCGGCACGGTAATTATCGGCGATAACGTGGTGCGTGACGGCGAGGTAATCAACGGGGAAAGCGACGACGCGCGCGTGCTGGGCGTGCGGCGTTTTATTGAGATGATGGGGGATAACCCGCGCTTAACCGCCACCGCGCTGCAAACGGTGGGGATTAAGGGTTGGGATGGGTTTACGCTGGCGATTGTAGAACGATAACCAGCCGGGTGGCGGCTACGCCTTACCCGGCCTACCCGTTCTCCCGTAGGCCCGGTAAGCGCAGCGACACCGGGCAAGGGTTTAACCGGAAATCTGCTCCATCGCCTGCAGGATACGCTTATCCGAAATCGGATACGGCGTACCGAGCTGCTGGGCAAAGAAGCTGACGCGCAGCTCCTCGATCATCCAGCGGATCGCCTGCACGTCTTCATCGTCGCGGCGCGCTGGCGGCAGCTTGTTCAGCCACTGCTGCCACGCCTGCTGCACGCTCTCCACTTTCAGCATCTGCGCACGGTCGCGGTGCGGGTCGATAGCCATTTTCTCCAGCCGTTTTTCAATCGCCTGCAGATAGCGCAGCGTATCGCCAAGACGATTGAATCCGTTGCCGGTGACAAAGCCGCGGTAAACCAGCCCCGCCATCTGCGCCTTCACGTCAGACAGCCCCAGCGCCATGGTCATATCCACGCGCCCTTTCAGACGCTTGTTGATATTGAACACGGTGGTGAGGATCTGCTCGACCTGTTTGGCAATCTCCACCACGGTGTCGTTCAGCTCCGCGCGCACCTTTTCATGCAGCTGGGCAAAGCCCTCTTCCGTCCAGACCGGGCCGCCCGCCTCGTGGATCAGTTTGTCCACGCCGCAGGAGATGCAGTCGTCAATCAGATCCAGCACTTTGCCGTACGGGTTAAAGTAGAGCCCCAGCTTGGCCTTGTTCGGCAGCTTCTCATGCAGATACTTGATCGGCGACGGGATGTTGAGCAGCAGCAGGCGACGCAGCCCGCGCCACATCATCTGCTGCTGTTCCTGCGGGTTATCAAACAGTTTGATCGCCACGCTGTCGCGCTCGTCCACCAGCGCAGGCCAGGCTTTCACCTTATAGTTGCCGCGCTTCTGCTCGTAGCTTTCCGGAAGCTGGCCAAAGCTCCAGATGTGCAGCCCGCTCTGCTCGATGCCGTCGTCGGCCACCGCAGACAGCGTCTCCTGGACTTTGCCTTTCAGCGCCTCTTTCAGCTCGCTCAGGGAACGCCCTTCCAGCAGCTTTTTATTTTTATCGTCCACCACGCGGAAGCTGATTTTCAGGTGATCGGGCACCTGATCCCAGTTCCAGTCGTCGCGGTCGATGGTCGTTCCGGTCATTCGGCGGAACTCACGCTCCAGCGCGTCCAGCAGCGGCAGCTCCAGCGGTGTGACGCGGCCCAAAAACGCTTCCGCGTAGTTTGGCGCAGGCACAAAGTTGCGGCGAACCGGTTTCGGCAGGGATTTGATCAGCGCAATCACCAGCTCGCGACGCAGGCCGGGGATTTGCCACTCGAACCCGCTCTCATCCACCTGGTTTAACAGCGGCAGCGGAATGTGGACGGTCACGCCGTCCGCGTCTGCCCCCGGCTCAAACTGATAGGTCAGACGCAGCTTGAGGTTGCCCTGATGCCAGAAGTTCGGGTAGTCGAGTTTGCTGACCGACTCCGCGCCTTCTTTAATCAGCATGCTCTTTTCAAAGTTGAGCAGGTCCGGCGTCTCTTTGCTGGCCTTCTTCCACCAGCTGTCGAAATGGCGAGCGGAGATGACGTCGTGGCTGATGCGCTGGTCATAAAACTCGAACAGCGCTTCATCATCCACCAGAATGTCGCGGCGGCGCGATTTATGCTCCAGCTCTTCCACTTCAGCACGCAGCTTCAGGTTTTCACGGAAGAAGGCGTGCCGCGTCTGCCAGTCGCCCTCCACCAGCGCGTGGCGGATAAACAGCTCGCGGCACAGGGCAGGATCGATCTGACTGTAGTTGACCTTACGCGCGGCGACGACCGGCAGGCCGTAAACGGTCACTTTTTCGGTCGCCATCACCGCGCCCTGCGCGCGCTCCCAGTGCGGTTCACTGTACGAGCGCTTAAGCAGATGCTGCGCCACCGGCTCCACCCATTCCGGATCGATACGCGCGGCAATGCGTCCCCACAGGCGGCTGGTTTCCACCAGCTCCGCGACCATGGTCCACTTTGGCGGCTTCTTGAACAGGCCGGAACCGGGGAAGATGGAGAAACGGGCGTTACGCGCGCCGGTATACTCCTGCTTCTCGGCATCCTTCATCCCTATGTGGGACAGCAGGCCGGTCAGCAGCGCGATATGGATTTCGCGGTACTCCGCCGGTTCGCTGTTGACCGGAATGCCCAGCTCTTTCACCACCTGGCGCAGCTGGGTGTAGATATCCTGCCACTCGCGCACGCGCAGATAGTTGAGGAAATCTACGCGGCACTGACGGCGGAACTGATTCGAGGAGAGCGCCTTCTGCTGCTCGCCGAGGTAGTTCCACAGGTTCACAAAGGCGAGGAAATCGGACTCTTTATCGTGGAAGCGGCGGTGCTTTTCGTCCGACGCCTGCTGTTTGTCCATTGGACGCTCGCGCGGATCCTGAATGGAGAGCGCCGAGGTAATGATCATCGCCTCGCGCACGCAGCCGTGCTTTTGCGCTTCCAGCACCATGCGTGCCAGACGCGGGTCGACCGGCAGCTGGCTGAGCTGGCGACCCAGCGGCGTCAGTTTGTAGACCGTCGCCTGCTCGTCGGTGGTGATCGCCCCGAGCTCTTCCAGCAGACGCACGCCGTCCTGAATGTTGCGTTTGTCCGGCGCTTCGACGAACGGAAACGCCGCGATGTCGCCCAGCCCCAGGGCGGTCATCTGCAGGATAACGGACGCCAGGTTGGTGCGCAGAATTTCCGGGTCGGTAAACTCCGGGCGCGACAGGAAATCGTCTTCGGAATAGAGACGAATACAGATCCCTTCCGACACGCGGCCACAGCGGCCCTTACGCTGGTTAGCAGACGCCTGCGAAACGGGCTCAATCGGCAGCCGCTGAACCTTGGTACGGTAGCTGTAGCGGCTGATGCGCGCCGTACCCGGATCGATCACGTATTTAATGCCCGGCACGGTCAGCGAGGTTTCCGCCACGTTGGTCGCCAGGACGATGCGGCGTCCGCTGTGCGGCTGGAAGACGCGGTTCTGCTCGCTGTTGGACAGGCGGGCATACAGCGGCAGGATCTCGGTGTGGCGCAGGTCGCGCTTGCTGAGCGCATCGGCGGTATCGCGGATTTCGCGTTCGCCGCTCATGAAGATCAGAATGTCGCCCGCGCTTTCGTTACCCAGCTCGTCAACGGCATCGAAGATGGCCTGCAGCTGGTCGCGCTCGGTATCATCCGCCTCTTCCACAATCGGGCGATAGCGCACTTCCACGGGATACGTGCGACCTGACACCTCGATAATCGGCGCATTGTTGAAGTGCTTCGAGAAGCGCTCCGGATCGATGGTCGCGGAGGTGATGATCACTTTCAGATCCGGGCGACGCGGCAGCAGTTCTTTCAGGTAGCCGAGCAGGAAGTCGATGTTCAGGCTGCGCTCGTGCGCTTCATCAATGATGATGGTGTCATACTGCATCAGCAGGCGATCCTGCTGGATTTCCGCCAGCAGAATACCGTCGGTCATCAGTTTGACCATGGTGTTGTCGCTAACGTGATCGCTGAAACGGACCTTGTAGCCGATGCAGCCGCCCGGCTCCGTCTGCAGCTCTTCGGCAATACGGTTGGCAACGGTGCGCGCCGCCAGACGACGCGGCTGGGTGTGGCCAATCAGGCCTTTGATCCCGCGGCCCAGCTCCATACAGATTTTCGGCAGCTGGGTGGTTTTCCCCGAACCGGTTTCACCCGCGACAATCACCACCTGGTGGTCACGGACGGCCTCAAGAATGTCCTGTTTCTTCTGGCTGACGGGCAGGTTTTCCGGGTAGGTAATCGCCGGGCGCGCAGCTTCGCGCAGCACAACCTTCCCTGCTGCCTGTTCAATCTCTTTCGCCATCTCCTGGTAAATGGCCTGTTGTGCATCAGGATTTTTAACCTTCTTGACGCCGTGCAGACGGCGGGCGAAGCGCTGTTTGTCGCGCAGCGTCAGAGAATCGAGCTGTTGCAGGAGCATCGGGAAGGTGAATTTTTGTTGTTCTGTCATAGCGTTAAAGGGCAGTACACGCCCTGATAAACTCTCTTTTTAATGATTGCTATAGAGTACCACACTGACGCCTTTCGCGCCTTATTCAAAAAATTCGAACATAGGCTTCGATATATTGCGCTATCTCTGTGGCAGGATTGTGAATAGAGTGTCAACAAGCAACGGGGCAACCCCCTTCAATCAAATGCAACAACAGGAATCACCCATGAGCAAAGTATTAGTTTTGAAATCCAGTATTCTGGCAGGGTACTCTCAGTCTGGTCAGCTGTCTGATTACTTCGTTGAACAGTGGCGTGAACAGCATTCTGCCGACGAAATCACCGTGCGTGACCTGGCTGCAAACCCAATTCCTGTGCTGGATGGCGAGCTGGTTGGCGCGCTGCGCCCAAGCGATGCACCGCTGTCTCCACGCCAGCAGGAAGCGCTGGCTCTGTCCGACGAGCTGATTGCTGAGCTGCAGGCGCATGACGTCATCGTCATCAACGCCCCAATGTACAACTTCAACATCCCAACCCAGCTGAAGAACTACTTCGACCTGGTGGCGCGCGCTGGCGTAACCTTCCGTTACACCGAGAACGGCCCGGAAGGTCTGGTGAAAGGCAAGCGTGCGATCGTACTGACCAGCCGTGGCGGTATCCATAAAGACACCCCAACCGACCTGGTTGCACCGTACCTGAGCCTGTTCCTGGGCTTCATCGGCATCACTGACGTGAACTTCGTGTTCGCGGAAGGTATCGCTTACGGTCCAGAAGTGGCGACCAAAGCGCAGACCGACGCGAAAGCCGCCATCGACAGCCTGGTTGCAGCGTAAGACTTCACCCTCTCACCGTCCGGTGGGAGGGTTTTTCTTTTCCCCGCATTTCGTTATCATCCGCTCCCACTCTCCAGCCGGGCGGCCTGATGTCTGCGATTATTGATTCTTTTATTGCCCCACCGTGTCACGATGACATTCAGATCCTCTGGCAGGATGAACATCTGCTGCTGATCGACAAGCCTTCCGGCCTGCTCAGCCTCTCGGGCAAAAATCCGCAAAACCTTGATTCCGTCCATTATCGTCTGGTCCAGACGTTCCCGGGCTGCACGCTGGTGCACCGTCTGGATTTTGGTACGTCCGGGCTGATGGTGGTTGCGCGCAATAAGGCCATCAACGCGGCACTGTGCCAGCAGTTTAGCCAGCGCAACGTGGAGAAAGTCTACTGCGCCCTGCTTTGCGGCCACGTGGAAAATGATGAAGGGGTCATTGATGCGCCGATTGCCAAAGACCCGGCGCTGTTCCCGCTGATGTCGATCTGCGCCATTACCGGGAAACCCGCCCGCTCCCGCTACCAGGTTGTGGAACGGTTTTATCAGGGGGCGGGATTACCGTTAACACGGGTGAAACTGATCCCGGAGACCGGGCGAACCCATCAGCTGCGTATTCACTGCCAGCAACTGGGGCACTCGATTCTGGGGTGCGATCTGTATGGCGGTCTTGACGTGCCGGGTGCTGAGGAAGCGCCCCGGCTGATGCTGCATGCCTGCGAGCTGAATTTTATTCATCCCGTGAGCGGCGAGCCGGTTAACGCCCGTCACGCCGCCCCGTTCTGAACGCGGTTTACCACATCAAATCGTCAGGGATTTTGAAGTCCGCGTACGGATCGTCTTCGTCCTGCTCTTCCTGGCTGAGCGCGCTATTTAACACGATGCTGTCGGCATCGCGCTGGGCAATTTTATCGGCCACCACTGCCGGAATGATCGCGTAGTCGCAGTCACCGTTAGCATTGAGCACCAGGCGAGCAATCGCCAGACGGCCGTTGATCAGCTGGGTCTGCGTTTGCTTATCGACTTCAATCTTTTTAATCAGCGTACCGTCGGTAAAGTTAAAGCTGATGTTGCCTTTCGCCACGGTGATGCGGTTCATCTCAATCAGCTGCTTCACCTGCGCCTTAAACTCTTTCGCCAGCACGGCCTGCTTCTGCTGCTCGCTCAGCAGCTTATCACGCTCGATCTGCGCCTTCTTGTTCTCTTCTACCGCTTCCCGAGCCTCACGCGCCTGAACGCGTGATTTCTTTGCCGTACGCTGCACTTTCGCCGCTTTCTTGCTGCTGACGAGGCCCGCTTTCAGCATCTGCTCTTGTAAGGTGAGTTTTGTCATGATTGTTTCTAAACCGGTTGGAAATTTTGGGGATTATAGCGGGAATTGCAGAGCGTGTGCCAGAGCAGTAGGCATGGCGTTTTGCTGCCGGAGTCTGGTTCATTCTTCATGCAGCTTCTACGAATGGTAATGCGTGAATAGTGGTTAAAAATCACCAGGTCATTTTCTTAAAAAATGAGCCGTTCATAAATATGATGTGAGGTTTATATCTGTACCCACTACAGGCGTTGGCATATTCATAGCGCATTTCAGGAGACTGTAATTTACATTTTTTGTCTGCTTCTATTCATGATCAGCACTGAATTGTTGAATATTCACTGTGTTCATCGGTTGATTTTTAAACTGTCGAGGCGGAGAATCCACACAAAAATAAAGGATAAGGATTTCAGATGTTTCGACTCTACAGGTCACATGAAATAACACGGCGATTAGACCCTGAAGATTTTCAATATATTCTGACGCCTGCGGGCTCGCTGAGAGAGGCATGTATTTATTACGATCTCTCTTATGAAGCGAACGGTCACAGTCTTACTTTTGGTCTCCCCAAGAAAAAATATAGCGTATCCCCACATCAAAGACCGTATGAACGCAGGTATCGCAGCGACGCAGATCCCATTTATGACGAAGTAAAACACGAGCTGAAAATTGGTTGGCTTGTTGGTGTGGATACCTCCAGGCGCTGGAGCAGCGACCGGAACCCATTTTATATCGACAATAACGGCGAGCTAATTTTCACCCCTACTTCCTCATCGTGGCATGCATGGTATAAGGACGAAATCCTGAGTGCCTACCGGCACGTTATTGCCGATCGGCAAGGCAGGAAGCCTGCTCCTACTCAACGGATGCATTATGATTATTACGCGCCAACCACTGCACCGTCGGAGAAAACGCTGAACAATAAAGCTGTTGGTCGTCTGCTCGCCGCGGGTGGTATTTATAACGGCAATATTACAGGGTTTCATGAAACCGCGCTGCAGCTTGGCGGAGATGCTCCAGCAGGTTATGAGCAAGTCATGAACAACAAAGGGTTAATCATTGCGAGCGCCTCCGTTGCAGCAGGATTAACAATGGGCAGGTTAAATCCTTTAAGCGAAATAGATGAAATATCGGGGTTCAGTAAAATACCAGCACTTGAGAGCCCATATGTAAAAGGTTTCACCTCTCAGAGCGGCACACTAGTAAATGCTGAACACGCGGTTGTCGACCCGAAAAAACTCGCGGCTTATGCTTTAGATTCAACACATCCTACTGGAGGACACAAAGCCCGAGTGTTTGAGTCAGCGCTGGGATACAACCCAACTAATGCAGATGTTTTAGCCGCAAGAATTCAGGAAGGCATATTATTGGCCCCAGCAAAAGTGTTACAGGCAAATAGTTACGGTCAAACAATGGCTGTCGAAATGCCCATTTTAGGTGTCAACGGTGAAACAGCGATCGTGCGTACTGGCTGGATGTATGAAACAGACGCGTTAGTTCCTCGCCTGACAACCCTATTCGTTAAATGAGAAAATACAAATGAAAAGAGCCGAATTAGACGTTGTGGTTTTAGGAGAGGATTTACCGAATGAAGGGCTGGTAAAGGGGACTATTGGTACGATTGTTATGGTGTTCAATACCCCGACGCTGGCCTATCTTGTCGAGTTTTGCGACGAAGAAGGAAGAACAATAGCAATGCCTGCTTTGCTTCCCGCTCAGTTGAAGAGTTATTTCACCCCAAATATCCTTAAAACATTGCTGGTTGACAATAATTTCCCCGTAGCGAACCCAGTAGATCCAGACGTAATAGCAGATTTGATGCGCAACGCCGCCCCTGCTGAATGGGATGCTCAGAAGAGAAGAGTTTACGAGGATATCCAACGCCTGATGATTAACCGGCGGGACTACTCTGGTATGTTCGCAATCATGGATGGGTTTGAGTATAACGGTTTGACGCTGTACAGCCTGGTGCAGGCGAAAAACGGTGAACCCGTATGGTCGAATATCTACATTCGAAACGTTGAAATACGTGACAACGACATCTATGTTGATCCAAACCTTACTGACAAGGTACTCATTGGTGAAGATGCTATGTCCGTGTTTGCCTACAACTTCAAAGATGACTGTTTCGAGATCCGTGATAAGGCATCTACCGAATTTGCCATTGAATCACATGTTAACTTCAGCGAATTGTTGTCCGCGCTGATTGATACAATGAACTGAAATCCGCAACATCCATTGCTGGTTGTAATTGCAACCAGCCTATTTCTTCCCAGCGCCGCCCGAACAATCACGAAGCAGATAACCATCGCAGTCCGTTCATGAACTTCCCTCATGTTGCATTGAAATTAAGTCACTTCCCCTGCGCCGCGGGCTCAGGCATAAATTATGCATTGGTAACTTCTTAGCAACATGAACTTAGGATGCATAACCACAATGAGCAAAGCTTTCACATATACCCTTAAGCGCAGTTGCTTCGATGAGAATTACAACCCGTCAGAAAATACGCGTACGACCACCAACTTCGCCAACCTGGCCCGCGGGGAAAAGCGTCAGGAGAACCTGCGCAATACCCTGGTGATGATCAACAACCGCTTTAACGCTTTAGCGCGCTGGGATAACCCAAACGCCGATCGCTATGCGGTTGAGCTTGAGATCATCTCTGTCGATTTGAATATTGGCGCGGAAAAGCCGTTCCCGGCCATTGAGATACTGCAAACCACCATTGTCGACAAGAAAAACAACCAGCGTATCCCTGGCATTGTCGGGAATAACTTCTCGTCTTACGTGCGGGATTATGATTTCAGCGTCCTGCTGCTGGAGCACAACAAGAACCAGCAGCACTTCAGCATTCCGGAAAAATTTGGCGAACTGCACGGCAATATCTTCCGCCATTTTGTGAGTTCACCGGAATACAAAGAGAACTTCACAAAAGGACCGGTGATTTGCCTGAGCGTCTCCAGCAAAGATATCTATCGCCGCACCGGTAACCAGCACCCCGTGCTGGGCGTTGAGTACCAGCCGGATGGCGAATCGCTTACGGAGCAGTACTTCGCGAAGATGGGCCTGAGCGTGCGCTACTTCATGCCGGAACACAGCGTGGCGCCGTTCGCGTTCTTCTTTACCGGGGATTTACTGAGCGACTACACCGATCTCGAACTGATCGCCACCATCAGCACGATGGAGACGTTCCAGAAGATCTATCGCCCGGAAATTTATAACGCCAACTCGGCGGCCGGACTGTGCTACCGACCGGATCTGAACCAACAGGATCACTCCTTAACCAAAATTGTGTATGACCGGGAAGAGCGAAGCCGTCTGGCGATTGAACAGGGTCGATTTACCGAAGAGTACTTCATTAAGCCTTACAAACACATTCTTGAGCAGTGGTCTGATAACTACACGCTTTAATACATCAAAAAAGGTCTTTTATTATGAAAACATTGCTCCCGACTTCAACGGCTGGCAGCCTGCCTAAGCCGACCTGGCTTGCGCAACCTGAAACGCTCTGGTCACCCTGGAAATTGCAGGATCAGGAACTGCTGGCAGGCAAGCAGGATGCGCTGCGCCTGTCTCTGGATGAGCAGATCCGCGCGGGAATCGATATCGTCAGCGACGGGGAACAGACCCGCCAGCATTTCGTCACCACCTTTATTGAACACCTGAGCGGCGTCGATTTTGAGAACCGCCAGACGGTGCGCATTCGTAACCGCTATGACGCGAGCGTGCCAACCGTGGTCTCCGCCGTCGCGCGCCAGAAACCGGTCTTCGTCGACGATGCAAAGTACCTGCGCCAGCTCACGGACAAGCCGATCAAATGGGCTCTGCCGGGGCCAATGACCATGATCGACACCCTGTACGACGCGCACTATAAAAGCCGAGAAAAGCTGGCCTGGGAATTCGCCAAAATCCTCAATCAGGAAGCGCGAGAGCTAGAGGCCGCAGGCGTGGATATTATCCAGTTCGATGAACCGGCGTTTAACGTCTTTTTTGATGAGGTCAACGACTGGGGCATCGCCGCGCTGGAGCGCGCCATTGAAGGGCTTAAGTGCGAGACCGCGGTCCACATCTGCTACGGCTACGGCATCAAGGCCAATACCGACTGGAAAAAGACGCTCGGATCCGAGTGGCGCCAGTACGAAGAGGCCTTCCCTAAGCTGCAGACCTCTAACATCGACATCATCTCCCTGGAGTGCCACAACTCTCGCGTGCCGATGGATCTGCTTGAGCTGATCCGCGGCAAAAAAGTGATGGTTGGCGCGATTGACGTAGCAACCAACACGGTTGAAACGCCGGAGGAAGTGGCCGATACGCTGCGTAAAGCGCTGCAGTTTGTTGACGCAGACAAGCTGTATCCGTCAACCAACTGCGGCATGGCTCCCCTCTCCCGTCAGGTGGCCAACGGCAAGCTGAGAGCCTTAAGCGCGGGCGCTGAGATTATCCGCAAAGAGCTTGGCGCGTAATCCCCTTACCTTTGCCAGTAAAGCGGCGTACCAAAACGCTCGACGTAATAATCAATGACCGCCCTGACGTTCAGGGGCGGATGTCGGGCATCGGGGTAGATCGCCGCGATCGCCTGCTGTTCCGTATTGATGGCACACTCCAGCGCGGGCAGGAGCGGAATCAGCTCACCGCGCTGGAGCGGCTCGCTCACCAGCCAGTCCGGAAACAGCACAATCCCCATCCCGCCCCGCGCCGCAGCCAGCAGCGCTTCCGCATTATTCGAGGTCATCAATGGCGTCACGGGATAGTGTATCCACGCCTCGCCCGCCCTGCGCAACAGCCAGCGATTAGGCCCTGACGATCCGCGATAGACAAGACAGTGATGGCGATTCAGATCGTCCGGCCCTTCAGGTGCACCGTGTCTACGCACGTAATCTGGCGACGCGGCCAGATGATACACCTGCTGCCCGAACACCCGCGCCCGAAACGAGGAGTCCGTCAGTACGCCAATGCGGAAGATAAGGTCTGCCGCATCCCGGTGGGGGTCAATAAAATCATCGGTCAACGTCAGCTCTACGTTCAGGCGGGGATAGCGTTCCGACAGGCCGGGAAGTCCTGGAGCTATATGCTTCTGGCCGAAAAACACCGGTCCGTTAATGCGGATCGCACCGGACGGTTCCAGCGCACGCGCGTCCAGCTCCCGGCGCGCCTCTTCCAGGTTTTCCGCCATTGACCGGGCGTAACGGATAAACAGATGACCGCTTTCCGTGGGAATGACGGCCCGCGTATTGCGATAGAAAAGCTGCTGCCCGAGCGCATCCTCAAGCTGGTGGATCACGCGCGATATCTGCGAGGCCGATATCCCCTGCCGCCGCGCCACGACGGAGAAGTTCTGCGCTTCATACACGTCGATAAAGATCAGAAGCGCGCGGATGTTGATGTTGCTGGCGTCAACCATTAATGCATTTCCCGCAAAGGTGTTTACTGCATTATGGCATTTTTCTCATTGAACAACCCACGTAATCTTCTTCGCCTGAAAACGGAGGAAGAAGAATGCAGTTTGTTTTGATTTTACTGGTGATTGCTGGCGGGATGGGCCTCTCCGTCGAGGCGGGACTGCTGGGACCACTGGGGGGAAAGGTCGGGGATTTATGGGCGACGTTCAGCATTTTTGGCGTCGGCGCCGCGCTAACATTTCTGCTGATGCTGTTTTTCAGCCCGCGCAACAGCCCGTCGTTTTTCGCACAGCCCGGCTGGCAGCTGCTCGGCGGCGTGCTCGGTCCGGTATACGTGGTCATCCTGACCGTGGCGACACCCACCATCGGCATCGCCATGACCATGATTGGCATTCTGGCCGGCCAGGTCTTTAAAAGCCTGATCATTGATCATTATGGTCTGCTGGGTTCGCCGCACAGGAAGATAAACGCAAAGCGCATTATTGCACTGGGGTTCATTATTGCGGCACTGGTTCTGGTCGCACAGGGGTAGCGTATGACACTGATTATGATTCTTCTGGCCGTCTGCGGCGGCGCAACGCTAAGCATTCAGGCCGCCATTAACGGCCAGCTCGGCAGCAGCGTGGGGGTATTTAAAAGCGCGTTTCTGACCTTCTCCGTCGGCGCGCTGGTGACCGCCCTGCTGATTTTCTTCTTTGAGCCTAAGCAGGCCGTCAGCCTGCTGGACGTGCCGAAATGGCAGCTTCTCGGGGCAATGTTTGGCGTGCCTTATATTGTGATTATGGTCGTGGCGGTGCAGCGCATCGGTACCGCCGTCGCCACGGTGGCGGTGATCTTTGGCCAGCTCGCCATGAGCATGTTGATTGATCACTTTGGCTGGCTGGGTAATCCCGCCATTTCGTTCTCGCCGAGTCGTCTGGGGGCGGTAGTCTGCCTGGGGATTGCGCTTGTCTTTATTTACTCGGGTAGTAAAACCCGCACCGACAGGACATGAGATCGCATCTTTCGGACTGAGGGCTCCCCAGAAAATTTTTACCGAAAGCGATTAAGTTTTTTTAAAGTGAAGCAATTACTTGCAGCCATGCCCTGGTCCGGCTGTAAATCGCCGAAGCGTTTCCGTAAGGCCGGGGCGAGGCGCAGGGATGCGCCGAGAGGGCGTGGCCTGCAGGGATGCAGGCTCATGCCCGACCCGATAGCCTGAAGGAATAAGCTGAGGGTACCGCGAAGCGGCGATTTACCGCCGGGAGCCCGGGTCGCCAGGGTGGTGGCGACTGAGCCACCCTGGCACGTTCACCGGTCATGTCGTTACAGAGTAGCAAGGAACATAAAGTGAACGGAAATACCACCTTAGCCGTATGTTCCCCTCACCCTAACCCTCTCCCCATAGGGGCGAGGGGATTGTTCACTGCTCGTATCATCACTCTTTACGGGTAAAGAACAGCGTCACCGTGGCGACGGTGACGCCCAGTTTCTTCATCTCGGTTTTATTAAACAGATGGTTCTCATCCTGCAGGTACATCCAGTCGTCAAAGTTCAGTAGCCAGGTACTGCCGTTGGCCTTCACGTTCATGCTGTAATGCCAGTTGAAGGCGTTGCCTGCGGCCTGCCCAGTCGCAACCCCTTCGATATCCCCCGCCGTGCCCTCGTAGCGATCGTTCCCCAGGCGCCGGATATGCCAGACTCGCTGTTGCTTCTCGCCGTCGTCGTAAACGAAGTGCTCGTTCAGGGTCAGCGTATCGCCGATAACGTCCCCGGTAATCTCAACGTGAAAACGTCGGATCTGCTTGCCGCTGCGATCCTGCACCATCCCCCACGCTTCGGTTTTGCCCTGGAAGAAGTGGAAGATATCCAGCCGCGGCTGCTGGTGGCGGTATTCGGTCACCTCCGTGCTACAGCCCGCCAGCAGCATCGTTAATGCCAGCACCATCATCAGGAAACGTTTCATTTTTGGCCTCCGATTAACTGCTGACGCAGCTCAGGATATTGCGTACGGGGAGCCAGCCAGATGGCCAGAAAACGGGTACTGAACGCTTCTGACTGGCGTGGTCCCAGGGGAATAAAGGTTTTCTGAAGGGTCGGATCGCGGTACCAGAACTGCCCCTGCTGGTCATCAAGGACAAACGCCAGCTGTGAGCCCGGTCGAACATCGGGCCACAGCGACCGGAGCATCCGCAGCCAGGCTTCGCTTTGCGGTTCCTGCGCAAGGATCCCCTGCGCCTGCCACTGGTCGCGGGTCGCCTCGACCAGCTCATCGCGATCGATGTCGCGCGCATAGGTAATTATCAGCGCCTGATCCTGGTTCTCCCGACCGTAACGCCCATCCGGCGTACGCAGCTGGGAGGTATAGACGGTGAACGGCCCCCAGGTGAGCGTGGCATCGCCCACCTTACGCCACGCCAGCCAGTCGGCGGCCTGGGCCGCAGGCATGGCGATCAGCCAAAGCAGCAAAATCGCAGCTCTCATTTTTGTCTCCCCATCAGCAGGTGGAAAAACAGCATCAACACCAGCCAACCCGGCGCCATCCAGCTGACGACGATAAAAGTCGGCTCCAGAAATGTGATGGCATCCAGCCGCTCGCCAATCAGGTACGCCACCGGGCCACCCACGGCGGCCAGCAGGGTCAGCAGCCAGCCGGGCAACGTGGTGGTGCGCGTAAGCTGCGTCCAGACGGTGGCGAACATCAGCCACAATGCCACCATCCATAGCGGCATCAGGGAGTCGCCCGTGAAGGCTATCAGTCCCGTCAGCGCCCAGAGCGTATCCAGCAAACTGCCTGCCGCGGCCAGCCCGATGGCGTAAAAACGGTATACAGACGGCAAGAGCAGGCACGCCAGGATCGCCAGCGCGAGCCAGATAATCAGGCCCTTTTCGCGAAAGAGCACCACCAGCGCCCAGTAAAGATCGAACGCGACGGCCAGCAGAAAGACCTGAAGATATCGTTTCATACGCGCTCGGCGGTCAGCTGCACCACACTGATGGTGCGGGCGTTAAACCCGGCTTCGCAGTAGCCAAAGTAGTACAGCCACATGCGACGAAACCGCTCATCAAAGCCGAGCTTTTCAATCTCCTGCCAGGCGTGGACAAAGCGCTGTCGCCAGTGCGCCAGCGTGCGGGCGTAGTCCGGCCCCATGTCGAACAGATTGCGCACCACGAAATCGGTGTGGCGCGTCATCAGATCGTTCATCGCGGTGATGCTCGGCAGAAAACCGCCGGGGAAAATGTAGCGCTGGATAAAATCGACGCTTTTGCTGTAGTCGCGATAGCGCTGGTCCTGAATGGTGATGGCCTGAATCGCCATGCGTCCTCCCGGGCGCAGCCGCGCCTGGCAGGTACGGAAGAATGTGGGCAGATAGCGCTGCCCGACGGCTTCAATCATCTCTATCGAGACCAGCTTGTCGTACTGCCCGGTGAGGTCGCGATAGTCGCAGAGCAGCACCTCGACCCGATCCTGCAGTCCGGCGCGGGCAATTCGTTCGGTCGCCCAGACGTATTGCTCCTGCGATAGCGTGGTGGTGGTCACCCGACAGCCATAATGACGGGCCGCGTATTCCGCCATCGCTCCCCAGCCAGTGCCAATTTCCAGCAGATGATCGCCCGGCTTCAGCGCCAGCTGTTCGCACAGACGTGCCATTTTGGCCTGCTGGGCCGCCGTGAGATCCTGCTCGTCCTCCGTAAACAAGGCGCTGGAATAGAGCAGATCCTTATCCAGAAAATGGGCATAGAAGGTGTTACCCAGATCGTAATGGGCGGCAATATTTTCACGCGCCTGCGCGCGGGAGTTTCGTCGCGTCCAGTGGCGTAGCCGCTCCAGCGGTCTGCCGAACAGGCGGAACCCGTTTTCCAGACGGCCAAGCACCTCGCCGTTGAGCGCCAGAAGTTCCAGTAGCGGCGTAAGGTGCGTAGTTTCCCATTCGCCGTCCATCCAGGCTTCTGCCGCGGCAAGGCTCCCGCCCGTTAGGACACGCCAGTAGACGCCGGGCGTGAGGATCTGCACGTCGGCATGCAGCGCGGAGGCTGACTCACCAAAATGAAAAGTCTGCGCCCCTTCTCGCAGCGTGAGCGAGCCGCCGCGGATACCGCTTAACAGACGAAAAAGCAGCCAGCGCGCAAGGCGCACGTTGCGCGGGATATCGGGTTCTAACGCAAAGACGGGATCGGTCATGAGCGTTCACTCCTGCTGACGGGATGGTTATACAGCGGCACGCGCTTGAGCCACAGGCGCAGCGCCTGCCAGTAAATGGCGAAAACGGTTTTGAGGGTCATAAGCGGGATACGCAGGAGCAGCGAACGCAGCGCGGGGCGCGTCAGAGGCTCCCGGCGCAGCGCCAGCGTGGCGTCGAACACCTTCGCCTCCTGATGATTTTCAATGTGCATATGCAGCGTGTTATCCGGGTCGTTGAAGCGCCAGTGGTAGATCATGTCCATCGGGTTGAAGGGGGAAACGTGAAACGCTTTTTCCGTGGGCTGGGCATGTTGCCCGTCGACCGCGTAATAATGACGCTCGTTCCACGGCGTGTTGCGGACCTCCGCCAGCAGCCAGCGCAGGGTACCCTTTCCGTCATAGCAGTAGTAAAAGTTGACCGGATTGAAATGGAACCCGAAATAGCGCAGCTGCGTCAGGAGCATGACCCGCCCGTCAGGACGTTCCCCGGTCAGGCTCTCCAGCCTGCTCAGCACGTTCTCTTTAAGCGGCGTGCCGAGCGGATAGTCCGCGTCATGGAAAGAGGCGGCAGCAAAGCGATTGCGCCGCACGCCGACGGACGCGAGCTGCGGCAGCTCATCGAGATCCAGCCAGGCCATAAACACGCTGTAGCGAAATTCATGGGTTTTCGGCTGCAGGCGGCGGTGGCGTAATACGCCGTGGTAAAGGCAGCTGTTCATCTCAGTTCCCCTCCCCGGCCGCTATCGCATTGACCACGTCCAGCGCGCTGCGCACCCCGTCCTCATGAAAACCGTTGTACCAGTAGGCTCCGCAGAACCAGCTCCGCCGGTGGCCGTTGATCTCGCCGCGCCGCGCCTGCGCCCGCCAGCTTTGCGGGTTAAACAGTGGATGTTCATAAACGAAGCGTTGCAGAACGAAGCGCTCATCCACCGGCGCGTCCGGGTTCAGGGTGACGCAGAACAGCGGGCTGCCCGCAGGCAGCCCCTGCAGGATATTCATGTTGTAGGTGACACAGGCGCTGGCCTGCGCCTGCTCGCTCAGGCGGTAGTTCCAGCTGGCCCAGGCGCGCGGCCGCACCGGCAGCCAGCACGGGTCGCTGTGCAACACAACCTCGTTGCGCTGCCAGCCGATATCGCCCAGCACCTCGCGCTCTGCGGTGGTCGGGTCGTCAAGCATGGCCAGCGCCTGAGCGGAGTGGCAGGCAAATATCACCTGATCGAAGGTATGGCTGCCGTTTTCGAGCTGGAGCGTGACCCCGCGCTCGTGGCGGCTCACCCGCTGAACCGGCGAATTGAGATGCAGCGTCAGCCGATCCCCCAATTTGTCCCGCATCGCGCGGATATACTCCCGCGAGCCGCCCGGCACCACGTACCACTGCGGGCGATGAGTGATATCAAGCAGACCGTGGTTTTGGAAGAAACGTAAAAAGAGCGGCAGCGGGAAGCGCGTCATCTCCTGCAGCGACGATGACCAGATGGCGGCCCCCATCGGCAGAATGTAGTGGCGCGCAAAAAACGGCGTGAAGCCGTGCTGGTCCAGAAACGTCTGCAGCGTGGCGTTCGGATCCACCTCCCCGTCCAGCGCCTGTTTTGCCAGGCGGTTAAAGCGAACGATCTCGCCCAGCAGCCGCCAGAATGCCGGATTCACCAGGTTTCGACGCTGGGCAAACAGCGACGTCAGCGTGTGGCCGTTGTACTCAAACCCCGTCGCGGGGTCGTGCACCGAAAAGCTCATCTGCGTTTTTTGCCCGCTGATGCCCAGCTCGCTGAGCAGGCCCATAAAGCGCGGGTAGGTACGGTCGTTGTAGACGATAAACCCGGTATCGATCGCGTATGTACCCTGTGGCGTCGTCACGTCAACCGTTGCGGTATGGCCGCCCGGCGTCGATCCCGCTTCAAACAGGGTCACCTGATGGTGTCCGGCCAGCCGCCAGGCGCAGGTCAGCCCGGCAATGCCGCTGCCGATAATCGCAATATTCATGAACGCACCATCCTGCGCAGCAGCGTGCGCTGAAGAAACGCAGGCAGCCCGGAGAGCAGCCGCAAAATGAAGCCAAACCCGGACGGAAACGCGATGTGCATTTTCCCGGCCGCCAGTCCGATACGGATCGCCTTGACCGCCTCGTCGACGGTCACCCTGCCCGGCATGGCAAAATCGTTTTTTTGCGTCAGGGGCGTATCGACAAAGCCCGGAGAGACAACCGTGACGGCAATCCCTTTTGGCTCCCAGTCCAGGCGCAGGCTCTCGGCAAACCAGCTCAGCGCCGCTTTGGACGCGCCGTAGGCCTCTGCACGGGGAAAAGGCAGCCAGTGCGCCATCGAACTCACCAGCACCACACGGTTACCGGCAACCAGCTGCGATTGTAGCGCCTCAAGGCAGTTCACCGGCCCAAGGAAATTGGTGTTCATGACCCGCTCCACCAGCGCCGCATCCACCACGCCACCGTCGAGGTATTCGCAGGTACCCGCGCAGAGAATAATCAGGTCGGCGTAGCTGCCGGTCAGCGCCTGGCGACAGGCGTCCCTGTCCGTCATATCGAACAGGCGCACGGTGAGATTGGGACAGGTCTGATGCAGCGCTTCCAGACGCGCCGGATCGCGCCCGCAGGCAATCACATGGTAGCCGTCAGCAGAGAAGGATTTCGCCAGCCCGGCGCCAATCCCCGAGCTTGCGCCGGTAATCAACACCGTCTTCATGATTTCACCCTCCGCTTCACGCCGCGAACCGCCCAGCCCAGCAGAGGAAGATGTTCGTAGATCATCTCTCCCGCATCGTAGTAGTCCCGCTGGCGCGTGATGAGATCGTTTTCCGTCTCCACCACCGAGCACCCCGGCAGATCGAGCGGTTCGCCTCCGGCAATGCGCGGATGCGACCAGTGCATCACCCAGGTGACAACAAATCGATTCCCGCTGCACAGCGGCGGATCGATAGAAAAACGGCAGTTCTCGACGTTGGCCAGCAGATGGGTGAAATAGCGCTGAAGCGCAAAAATACCGTTGTGCTCACCGAAGGGATCGATAAGCGTGGCATTCGAATGATAAAGCCCCGCCAGCGCGGACGGCGGCTGGCTATCCAGTGCGGCGTAGTACTCGACAAACCGACTCACGACAGAGGGCAAAGTGCTCATGGGTCACATCCTGGCTGTAAACAACGTGGCGTAATCGCATAATTAAAACTTACACAATTAACGTTATTTGTCCAAGTTTGTGCGAATTTATTTTTTATTACACATAAATATCAATAAGTTGAAAGCTCATTCGGTTGAAGCTTTTGTAGGCCGGGTAAGGCATAGCCGCCACCCGACTTTCACTCACTTTCAGGTTATCCTTAAGGCAAATTCAGCGGTCATCTTCCAGGCTTATCCTTTTTATTCATAAGGATGCCTGACATGAAACGTTTCTTTCTCTCCCTGTTCTCAAGCCCGGAATCCTTACTGCAGGTGATGAGTCAGCAGGAAATTATTGAAGCCGTGGAAGATGGCGACCGCATCATCATCGACCAGGACGGGAACGCCTCGGTGAACTACAAGAGCAACGAGGTGCGGCAGGACTTTCTGCGTCACGTTAACGCGCTGAAGAGGGCCTGATATGGGAACGGCGATATTTATGGTGCTGATGGTCTGCGGGTACTGGTACACCAGCCGCGACCTGTCGACCCGCTTTAAAATCAAGCGTTCCTTCGGTTGGGATGTCTATTTTCTCGTTGCGCTTTACGGCTGTATTTTCGTTCTGCAAGGGGTGATTGCCACGGGGTTACTCTGGCTGCTGCTGCTTAGCCTTTCCGCCGCCAACAACGCTTTCCATTTTGCCTCACCGAAATACACCGACTGGCAAATCGACTTTATGAACTGGAGTTTTTTAGGCATTCAGGCGCCGGTGGTGGTAATGCTGGCGTTTGCCATCCTGTTTTGTCTCTACCGGTCTAACTGGGCAGGCAGTGCCAGGCTGGATGGCGAGAGTCGGAAAAAGCTCTACAAACGGCTTGCGCAGGCGAGCGGGATCGAGCAACTGCTCTATCAATGTATGGAGCAAGGCGAGCTGGCGCAGGTCACGCTCCGCTCGAGGCGGATATACGTGGGTATGATCCACACCGCGACGCTGGAATATGAAAAAACGGCCAATATCGTGCTGATCCCGATGTTGAGCGGGTACCGGGACGAGAAGACGATGAACCTGCGCATCGAGAATAATTACAGCCGGTGGTACGCCGAGCATGACATTACGCTCGACTCGGAACCCCGCAGCGCCATGTCATTCCGCAAGGTGATTTTACTCAATCAGATTGAGAGCATCTCGCTGTTCGATCCCGCCAGCGCCAGCGCGCTGTCGCTGGCACAGCGGGATGAGAGCCCTGGCCCTAAAGAGACATCCCCATAATTCTGAGTATGCTCTGCTGTGAGGCTGTTTCAAAAAGGACGTTCTTAATGCAGAGCATGCCCTGCTTCTGGTAGAACCGGTACGCTCCTGCGTTCTGCTCAAGCACTTCCAGCCAGAGATAGTCCTTTCCCCTGCTCCGGGCCATGTCGATAATTTTATTGAACATGTCCTGACCATAGTTCTTGCCGGTTTCGGCAGGATCGAGGTAGAGCTTGTTGAGGAGAACGCCCCTCTTGTCTGTTTCTGGAAGCATGGCGTCCCACGTCACTTTCATGAATCCCACTGGCCGATCGGTCTCTGCAACATACCAGGACACAGTGTTATCTATCAGGCTCTGTTCAAGTACAGAAACGGCGTACTCGCCGTCCAGAAAGGCCTTCATCTCGGCGTCGGATACCCACAGATGCTGAAAATGGGCGGGGTATATGCGGTATCCAAGTTCGCATACGAGCGCAGAATCGGCACCGCTGGCCTGTCGAATTCGAAGAGTCATGGAAGGTATCCCTGGTCATCACCCGCGTTGGGCATGTTGATAGAGGTCCCAGCGGTTGCCGTAAACATCTTCAAACACCACCACCATACCGTACTCTTCCTCACGAGGTTCTTCACAAAAATGAACGCCTTTTGCTTTCATGGCATGGTAATCGCGCCAAAAATCATCCGTCTGAAGGAACAGGAAAACTCGGCCACCGCATTGATTCCCGATAAAACCTTCCTGCCTCTCGTTAGACGCACGAGCCAGCAAAATATTGCAGTCGCTTTCCAGGTTGGGTGAGACGACTACCCAGCGTTTTCCCGGTTGGGGCGTATCCTCTACAAGGGTAAAACCCAGCTTGTCGGTGTAGTATTCAATGGCACGATCGTAGTCATCAACCACAATAGCCACGCAGCCGAGGCATCGTTTCTGTGTTCTCATTTCCGTTACCTTTACTCTAAATGGTTATGCTCAGCGCTTTTCCACAGAATACGCGCACATAAAAACAGCGATCGCATGCGTGACCCGACGAGCAATTTCTTCATCAGATAAGCTTTTTCTGGCGCCAAGCTTTATCTCAAGGCTTGTCATCCCGAGCCACAACCCGGCCAGGTCGTCAGCCGCTTCGCGCGGGGAGCACGCGATCAGTAAGCCCTTTTCAACGGCTTCACCGATAATTGTCTCCAGCATCTGCTGCGCCCTGCCGGGACCTGCCGCATAAAAACGCGCGGGTAACTCCGGATGACGAATAGCGGCGGAGGCAATTAAGCGGTCCCAGCCCGTCAGCTCGCGCTGGTTGATGAAGCGGACAAAACGGTTGCCAAACGCGGTTAAGACCTCGGTCAACGACAGATGATGCCGCTCGGAAAAATCACTGTCACTGATGGTCAGATCCGATTCCTTACGGAGTACGGCCTCAACAAGCAGATCTTTATCCGCGAAATTGGCATAAAGCGTGGCTTTTGCCACCCCGGCAACGCGGGCAATTTCTTCCGTCGTGACATCGAGGCCTTTCTCGAGAAACAGGCTTCTTGCGGCCTGCAGTATCGACTGCTCCTTTGACGGATCTTTTGGGCGGCCTTTCTGCCGAACCTTTTCTCTCATCGTTTACGACCTGACAAAAGCATGCTCATCATGAGCCCCCCGATAACGGTTATGTGTTCAAGCGCGATATGAAACTCCTGGGTGCGCTGGGGCTCGCTAAATTTCCAGAATGGATGCCCCACCGGAATGGTGAGTAATGTAAACACAATCAGCATTGCCGATCCAATCCATCCGTAGCCCGCAAAATTCGAAATCACCAGAGCAGAGCCTACAAGCTGACAGAGAATGGTGCCTGTCGCGAATAAGACGGGCCAGGGGAGACCCACGTCCACCATTTCCAGCACAATCTCTCCAAAGTTGAACAACCCGTAAAAGCCTGCCATCCAGAAGAAAAAGGTCAGTAAAATTCTTGAAAGACAGAGTGTTGTGATAGATGACGTGATTTTTGACACTGAATTATCTCTTTGATCATTTAAAAGACTGGTGAGTCTACTTATTAATTAAAAGACCGACAAGTCTGATAAGTGCGATCAACGCCCTGACACACCAAAACGGGTGGGTGAAAATCAGTGTGAGAACGCGCTAGTCTGCCTCTGGTGAATGGATGGTGAGCGATGAAGACATATGGAAATTATTTTGATGCGCCACGGCGAACCCGAATACAGGGGCGCGGGAAAGGTGTCGTACAGGGAAATGGTGGGATGGATCGACAGCTATAACCGCTCTTCAACGGGCCGCGACAGACCTTCGGAGATGGCTCAAATCCTCGCGTGCCGCGCGCTGACGTTTCTCAGCAGCCCTCTCCCGCGAGCCCTTTCATCATTGAAATCGCTGGGGTGTGAACCGGGCTTAATCGATGAGGTTTTCCGGGAAGCAGAGCTGCCGGTGTTCCGTATTCCGGGGTTACGGCTATCGCCTTTTTACTGGACAGCGCTGTTTCGCGTTCTTTGGCTCTGCGGCCTGTCTGGCGAGTCAGAGCGCGTAAGCGCCGCAAAAGAACGTGCCGTTAAGGCGGCAGAAA
The DNA here is from genome assembly GCF_043972695.1 of Enterobacter quasiroggenkampii. Taxonomy (NCBI): domain Bacteria; kingdom Pseudomonadati; phylum Pseudomonadota; class Gammaproteobacteria; order Enterobacterales; family Enterobacteriaceae; genus Enterobacter; species Enterobacter quasiroggenkampii. The sequence goes on along the minus strand of NZ_CP143745.1, from coordinate 2,774,026 downwards.
TCCTGGTGAATGTAGCGAAGGACTCTGACGGCCCCGTCTTGCTCATGGGGCACGGAATGATCAATCGGTTTATTGCGAAGGAACTGATCGCATCAGGCTGGAAAGAACAGACTTCCCCGGTAACCGGTTACTGGGGAGCGGGGGTTTACAGCCTTGTGTAAGAGCACATACTGACACCGAGGATTGTTTCATCCTCGGCGCTTGGGTCATAGCGTCTGGCCAAGGATAACGCGATCGAACAGACGGTCTCCCAACCAGAGACGCATGCGGATGAGCATCTTTGCATACTTGCCGGCTGCATAACGTGTACGCGGATGAGGGCTTTTAACGGCGCGGGCAACCACGTCCGCAATCACCTTCGGGTCGCTGCCTCTGCCATTCCCGTATGCATTTTTGACCGATTTAGCCACTTTCTCCACGAGGCGAGCGTAAGGGCCATTTGCTGAACGTTTAACTATATTGCCGCTGACCACATCACCAAAGCCTGTCTCGATTAAACCCGGTTCAACAATCACAACCTTAATGCCAAATTCAGCCACTTCAAGACGCAGACAGTCAGACCATCCCTCAAGCGCATGTTTCGTTGCGTGATACCAGGCTCCAAGAAGGGTGTAAATCTTACCCCCCATAGAGGTGATATTAATAATGTAACCGCTGCGTCTGGCGCGCATGGCCGGGATCAGCAGTTGCGTAAGGCGTGCCGCACCAAACACGTTAACCTCAAACTGATAGCGAGCTTCATCAATACCGATCTCTTCTACCGGTCCATAGAGCCCAAAACCCGCGTTGTTGACCAGCACGTCAACCCCACCTGTCTGCGACATGATGGTATTCACGGCAACCACAATGTCTTCATCACGTGAGATATCCATCCGCAGAGGGTACGCGCCAAGCTGGGCGAGATCGTGCATTTTCTCAACGCTACGGGCAGCAGCGTAAACCTGATAGCCATCCTGAATAAGACGACGGGCGATGGCTTTGCCCATACCTGACGATGCACCGGTGACCAGCGCAGTTTTTTTGTCCTGAGTAAACATAGATACCTCGGTGAGTAGACTGTGGCTAGTTTGCTCTCCTTTGACCTCATGTTAACTAGCGTATCGCGCCATTTGACTCGCAAACTGCGCCATCAGAGCGATAAATACGCACGTGTTTACTCAAGACGCATGGCTGTCCTGGCCGCTTCAGGAGTCTGGCCCGTCCAGGTCATAAATGCGCGATAGAATGAGTTAGGATCTTCGAAACCCAGCAAAAACGCGATCTCATACCCGGAAAGACGCGTATTGCGAAGATAATGACGGGCCAGGTGTTCTCGACACGCGTTGACAAGGTTGCGAAAGTTTTCCCCTTCCTGCTCAAGCCTTCGCTGCAGCGTGCGTTTGCTCATCCCCAGACGCTCAGCCGCTTTTTCAATAGTCGCTTCGTTACCGGGAACTAGCTCCAGGAGTACCGCTCGTACGCGCTCGGCGGTTGAAGCCCGTTCATTTAACTGACCGAGACGACGCTGCAGTTCCGGTTCAAATACCTGCCACATTCCCTCATTGACCGTTAAAAAGGGTCGAAGCGCATCGGCTGCGGAAAAGCTGATGGCGGGCTGTTCTCCGTATTGCACGTCAGTACCAAAGAAACGCGAAAAGTGGCTGTTCTGAACCGATGACGGTAGCGCAGAAACGCAGATCCGTAAGGGGTTAACCGGTTCGCGCGTTCCCAGTCGCAGAAGCTTGAGCAGGAAGCCCAACTCTGCCACCTGGAGAAACGGCGGAATAGTTGTCGCAAAAAGCCAGCGCGGTGAGACGGTAAGGTTGCCGTTTTGGTCGACCGTTGTCTCCAGAACCATGGGAGCAATAAGCTGTTTATATCTGGCCAGACGCTGGACAGCCTGCATCATATTGCTGCTACACAGTGCGGCAAAAAGGGGCGGATCAAACACATCCGCAGAGATCAACTCAATGAGCGGGACGGGAAAGGCAGGATCGTTCGTTTCAGCCTCCAGCGCATTCCAGAAACGAATGTATTCATTCGTATCGAGTCCCCGCGCTTTTTGTAAAAAGAGATCGTCAGGTAATCCTGCCCTGCGGAGGATGCGTTCTGGCTCAAGCCCCGCGTCTTTCAGCAGCGTTTTCCAGCTTATATCGAGAGCGAAAGTACGGTTATAGGCCATTTGCTCATTCCGGTGTGAAGGTTATTCAACGCTTAGTGTTGTTGTGTTGCTGGCGTTTTTCAGTCGTCTCAGGTGTAAACATTATTTGCCCCCTAAAAACGCTGCTTCTAGTGCCCTCTTCAACGACGTGATGACCTCATCCGTCTCCATGCCCATCTGCGCATGAATAATGGCGCCGTCAATGAGCAACATGATTTCATTGACGACGCGCTCATCCGCGATGGTCGTCAGCGACGCAATAATATTCTTTGTTTCGATTTTATGATCGCGGCATATCGCTTTTATTTCGCTTTCAATATCTTCGGATTTGGCTTCGGCGCTGGCATTAATAAACGCACAGCCGTGGAACTCGGGCGAAATAAACCATTCACAGAGCGTTGCAGAAATCGCATCAGCAGGTATTTCGCCGTCATCGAGATGTCGGCGCAGCGTGGATTCAAACCAGTTAATCCATATTTCATGCCGATAGTGCAAATAGGCGAGAATAAGTAAACTTTTGCTCGGAAAATGGCGATAAAACGTCACCTTCGTCACTTTCGCCTCTTTAATCAGCGTATCAACCCCCGTCGCCCTGAAGCCCGTGGAATAAAACAGATCGTGCGCCGTGAGTAATATTTTATCCCGGACGCTAATTTTTGTTTCGTTGCCTGCGTGTTCGGTTTTCATTTTTTCGACAGCCTCAAAAAGGGTGTTGACAGCGTTATTTTTCAGGCATAGATTACCCCAAGTAGACAGACCTGTCTACATAAAATCACACTGAGGTAACCGCCATGAACACACGTCCTCCTTTACCGCCCTTCACCCGTGAAAGCGCCATCGAAAAAGTCAGGCTGGCAGAAGATGGCTGGAACAGTCGCGACCCGGCGAAAGTCGCGTTGGCCTATACGCTGGATACCCAATGGCGCAACCGCGCAGAGTTCGCCACCAACCGTGAAGAGGCCCGGGCGTTTCTGGAGCGGAAATGGAAAAAAGAGCTGGATTATCGTCTGATTAAAGAGCTGTGGGCCTTTACGGATAACCGCATCGCGGTCCGCTATGCCTATGAATGGCATGATGATTCAGGAAACTGGTTCCGCTCGTACGGCAACGAAAACTGGGAATTCGACCCGGACGGCTTGATGAAGCGTCGTTTTGCCTGCGTAAATGATATGCCGATAAAAGAATCCGAGCGACTGTTCCACTGGCCGCTGGGCAGACGCCCGGACGATCACCCGTCGCTGAGCGATCTGGGCTTATAGGATTTCTACATCACTCCGGGGCGCCCCGGAGTGATGGGTTTAGAGTGCGCCCAGCTGTTTCATCAGCGTCAGGTTGTCCTCAATATGCCAGTTTGCCGCAATTTTACCGTCGCGGACTTCATAAATATCCGTAGCGATGAAATCTATTTTCTGCCCTTTTCCTTTCAGCTTGCCGAATGTCCCGGTGAATGTGCCGTAAAAATGCAAATGCGAAACCACGCGAGTGCCTGAAATAATCATCTGCTCAACGTCACAGCGTAAGTCCGGCACGGCGGCACGAAACGCCCGGGAGGCTAAAATAGCGCCTTCAGGCCCCTGCTTACGACCTTCCGGGGGCGTTTTATCGCTGAAATTCACCGCCAGCGCATCACGCGCCAGGGATTCTTCTCCCGTATTCCAGAACGTTGCATATTCTCTGGCAACGGCTTCATTCGCCCTTAATTGCGCCTGGGACAAGCTCTTATCAACAATAAGCTGTTTCGGCTGAAGCCATTCCAGCTGCGCCGAAAATGTGGTGCCGGACAGAGCGGCAAGAATAAGCATCGCCACAGCTGGACGAAAACACGTCGTATATTTCATGATGTCTCTCAACAGAGTATTACGTTACCCGCAGACGATTTCCTGCGGTTCAAACCGGTGGGGATTTAGTTAATTAACGCCCCGCCCTCAATATCAATGACCGACCCCGTGACAAAGGGATTGTCCATGGCGAAGAGATATCCTTGCGCGATGTCCTCCGCCCTTCCCCAGGCTTTGGCTGGCAGGGTATCCGCCGCGCCGGCGAGCATTTTTTCCCGCGCGGCGGCGTCCATCCCCGCATACGCTTCCGTGTCGGTCAGCCCCGGACTCACGACGTTGACGCGCAGCGGGGAAAGCTCCTTCGCCAGCACTTTTGTCGCGGCCTCAATGGCGGTATTCATCGTGGTTTTTACGATGGCGCCCGCCACGGTGCGGCGCGCCACAAAGCCGCTGGTGAAGGTCAGCGTACCGCGGGGAGCGATGTTCCCGCTGAGATAGCGGGCGACATTGAGGCTTCCCCAAAATTTTGTATCAAAGGCCACTCTTGCCGCACGGAGATCCAGCCCGGAAAGCAGCCCGCCCGGCGCCTGTGAGCCCGCAGTGACGACAATATTATTAACCTCGCCCAGCGTTTCACTGAGCGCAACAAGCTCTGCCTCACGGCTGATATCCAGCACGAGGGTGCTAACAGACGCGGCATGAGCGCTCAGTCGTTGCCGTGCCGCGTCCAGTTTTGCGCTGTCGCGCCCAGCAAGCATAATCTCCTCGCCGCGCCCGGCAAGCAGAGTGCCCACGGCGAAACCGATGCCGGAAGCGCCGCCGATAATTAAGGTTTTACGGGTCATAACGTTTCCTCCTCCAGGGTGTACGTTGGGTAATCGGTATATCCCGTGGCGGTGCCGCCAAACAGCGTGGCGGGGTCGCGCACCTGGGCCAGCGGCAAGCGGTGCGCCAGCCGGTGAGGTAAGTCCGGGTTGGCAATAAACGGTCGTCCGAAGGCAATCAAATCGGCATAGCCCGCCGCCAGAATTTCTTCGGCTTTGGCAAGGTCATAGTTGCCCGCGACGATCAGCATTCCGCTGAAGGTCTCGCGAAGGGATTGACGGAAACGCTCGGGTATCTGCGGCGCGTCGTCCCAGTCGGCTTCCGCCAGGTGGATGAACGCAATCCCTTTTTGTTCGCACCAGGCCGCAAGCGCGAGTATGGCTTCAGAGACCTGCGGGTCGTTCATCCCGCGCTGGGTAATAAACGGCGAAAGACGGATGCCCGTACGGTCGTGACCAATGGCTTCGGCAATCGCGCTTAACACTTCCTGGGCGAAGCGGATCCGGTTCGCCAGCGTGCCGCCGTACTCGTCCGTGCGTTTGTTGGAGGTTTGGCGCAGGAACTGGTCGATCAGATAGCCGTTTCCACCGTGTATCTCCACACCATCAAATCCGGCCTGGACGGCATTCAAAGCGGCCTGGCGATAGTCCGCGACGATGTTCTGAATGTCCTTGCGTGAGAGCGTTCTCGGCTGCGGGCAGTCAACCATCTCGCCTTCACCACGCTCATTCACCACCCACACCTGCGCGTCCGGGGCCAGCGCTGACGGGGCGACGGGCTGACCGTCCGGGTGAAAACTGGCGTGCGACATTCGCCCAACGTGCCAGAGCTGAGAAAAAATGACGCCGCCCGCCTGATGCACGGCCCCCGTCGTGAGCTGCCATCCTGAAACCTGCTCCGGCGAATGGATGCCGGGCGTCCAGGAGTATCCCTGACCCTGAGGCGAGATCTGCGTGGCTTCGGTGATGATTAACCCCGCGCTGGCCCGCTGCCGGTAATACTCGGCCATCAGCGCGGAGGGAATGTTGCCCGGCTGAAGGGAGCGCGCGCGAGTCATCGGCGCCATGACGATACGATTTTTCAGCTCTAACTGACCCAGCCTGTAACGTTCAAAGAGTGAGGTAGGTTTCATGTTTTCATCCCTTATGGTTTGGATGAAATCACTTTACAGTCGGCATCTGATTTTGATAATTACGCTAAAAATAGATGCACTTTTCGGAAAAAATGAATAATGGGTAAACTCGAAGACATGGCCTTACTGGTGGAAGTCGCCAGGGCCGGAAGTCTTTCCGCCGCCGGACGACGCCTGTCGCTTTCCCCTGCCACCATGACGGCCAGGCTGAAGGCGATTGAGGAGCGTTACCAGACGCGGCTGTTTCATCGCTCCACGCGCTCCCTCACCCTGACCCGCGCAGGCGAAGAGTTTTACCACGCCGCGCTGCGCGTGCTGGAAGAGGTGCATCACGCCGAATCGCTGCTGATGCAAAAAGAGGGCGTGCTCAGCGGCAACATTCGCCTTTCCTCTCCCTCGGACTTTGGCAGACAGTATCTTAGCCCTGCCGTCATTGAATTTTCCCGACGCCATCCTGCCGTAAAATTTTACATCTCGCTAAAAGAACACGTTGAGGATCTGGTCGCTAACCGGCTGGATATGAGCGTGCGTTTCGGTAACCTGCCGGACAGCAGCCTTGTCGTCAGAAACATCCGCCCGAACCATCGGGTGCTGGTTGCCTCCGGGGAGTATCTTAACGACCACGGCATCCCCGACACGTTTGCAGATTTAGCCCGACACCGTTGCCTGGCGCTGGAGTCTCAGGGCGTGGTGATGAACGAATGGCGTTTTGAAAAAGAGGGAGAGGAAAACATTGTGCGCGTCGAGCCCGCCATGGTGTGCGACGACGGGGCAGTGCTTCGTCAGTGGGCGCTCAGCGGGGCCGGCATCGCGGGGAAATCGTGGTGGGACGTCAAAGACGACGTTGAGGCCGGAAGACTCACGGTGCTGTTTGCCGACAGCTTCACCGGCTTTAGCCGCTACGATCGCAAAGATGTCGGGCTGCAGTTTGTTTATCCGCAGCGCAAGCTGCAGCCGCTTCAGGTTACGGCGTTCAGTCAGTTTTTTCTCGACTGGCTTAAAAAACATTAACGTAAAAACAGTGATACACTTACTCCACCTGGCCGATTGTCCCGTCTTTACGACGTAAGACAGCACAATAGTAACCAAAGTACAAAATGGTCACTCGTTGCCAACCCTGGCCCGTCACGCTAAGCTTACATAATGACTAAAACTATGAACGCCCCATCAATACGTGGTCCGCTTGACCACTCTGTCAGAGAGCAAATCGTCGAAGCGGCTTTTGAGCACTTCGGTCACTACGGCTATGAAAAAACCACCGTCGCCGAGCTGGCGAAATCGATCGGTTTTTCAAAGTCCTACATTTATAAGTTCTTCGATTCCAAGCAGGCTATCGGCGAGGTGATCTGCGCTAACCGCCTGGAGCTGATCATGGCGGCAGTGCTTTCCGCCCTTGAGGGTGCACCGTCAGCAAGCGAAAAATTACGCCGGCTTTTCAAAGCGCTTACCGAGGCAGGAAGCGAGCTGTTTTTCCACGATCGCAAGCTTTACGACATCGCCGCCGTCGCCGCACGCGAGCAGTGGCCGTCGACTGAACGGTATGCTGAAAGCCTGATGAAGCTGATTGAGAGCATCATTATTGAAGGCAGGCAGGCCGGAGAGTTTGAAAGAAAAACGCCGCTGGATGAGGTCACTCAGGCCATCCACATGGTGATGTGTCCTTTTATCAACCCCGTTCAGCTGCAGTACAACCTTGAAATGGCCCCCGCTGCCGCGGTGCTTCTCTCCTCACTGATATTAAGAAGCCTGGCCACCTAATTAGTGACCATTGACATTATTGGTCACTAGTCAGAGAATGCGGATACCGTCCTGTTACTTCAATAAGGTTTCCCATGCTCAGGCTCACTTCAGCCCGCGTTGCCGTATGTCTTCTGCCGTTTGCCCTGGTGGCGTGCGGCGATAATTCCGCGAGTGACGATCCGCGCACTAAGCCACCGCTTGTCAGATCCGCCTCTGTCGAGATGGCGAACCCTACCGCCCGCGCCTTCACGGGCGTGGTGGTGGCAAGAACGCAAAGCGACCTGGGCTTCAGGGTTCAGGGAAAAATCCTCGAACGCCTGGTGGATACCGGGCAGACCGTCAGACAGGGACAGCCTTTGCTGCGTCTCGATCCTGTTGACCTGAAATTACAGGCCCAGGCGCAGCAGCGCGCGGTGGATGCTGCCCAGGCGCGGGCGAGAAAAGCCACCAGCGATGAGTCGCGTTATCGCGGCCTGGTGGCGTCCGGCGCAGTGTCCGCCTCGGAGTACGATCAGATTAAAGCGGCGGCCGATACGGCCCGGGCGGATCTCAGCGCTGCCCGCGCGCAGGCCAACGTGGCGCAAAATGCCACGGGCTATGCCATACTGCTGGCGGATTCAGACGGCGTGGTGATGGAGACGCTCGCCGAACCCGGTCAGGTCGTTAGCGCCGGGCAGGTCGTCATCCGCCTTGCCAGAGCGGGACAGCGCGAAGCGCTTGTCCAGCTTCCGGAGACGCTGCGCCCTGCCGTCGGCAGCGAAGCGCAGGCCACGCTTTATGGCAGTGAACAACACCCGGTCACCGCGACGTTGCGCCTGCTGTCTGACTCCGCGGATGCCGCAACCCGCACGTATGAAGCCCGCTACGTGCTGGATGGTCAGCTGGCGAACGCGCCGCTGGGGGCGACCGTCACGCTCAGCATTGAAGACGCGAAAACGGAAGGTCAGGCGATGCAGGTCCCGCTGGCCTCACTCTACGATGCGGGTAAAGGGCCTGGCGTCTGGCGCATTTCCGCCCAGCCAGCAAAGGTCACATGGACGCCGGTTAAGGTGCTGAGCGTGGGCGAAGATGCGGTCCAGGTCACGGGTGGCGTGAAGCCCGGGGAGAAGATCGTTGCGTTAGGCGCCCATCTTCTGCACGAAGGTGAAGTTGTCAGGCTGGCAGAACAACGCCATGCCGCTCCGGCGGAGAACGCGCCATGAGCCAACGTCGCTTCAACCTGTCAGCGCTGGCCGTCCGCGAGCGTTCCGTCACGCTGTTTCTGATCGTTCTGGTGACGATTGCCGGTATTTACGCCTTTTTTGGGCTCGGGCGCGCGGAAGATCCGCCCTTCACCGTGAAGCAGATGACGGCGATCGCCGTCTGGCCGGGCGCAACCGCGCAGGAGATCCAGGATCAGGTGGCCGAACCGCTGGAAAAGCGCCTGCAGGAGCTCAAGTGGTATGACCGTACGGAAACCTACACCCGCCCCGGCATGGCGTATATCACCTTGTCACTGCAGGACAAAACCCCGCCTTCTGAAGTGCAGGAGGAGTTCTATCAGGCACGTAAGAAGCTTGGTGATGAGTCCCTGCGTCTTCCGGCGGGCGTCATTGGCCCGATGATCAATGATGAATTCTCGGATGTCACCTTTGCCCTCTTTGCCCTGAAAGCAAAAGGCGAACCGCAGCGGCAGCTGGTACGCGATGCCGAAGGCCTGCGCCAGCAGCTTCTGCACGTTCCCGGGGTGAAAAAAGTGAACATTATCGGCGAACAGGCCGAGCGGATTTATATCGCCTTCTCCCATGACCGTCTGGCCACATTGGGCCTCTCACCGCAGGATATTTTCAATGCCCTCAATAGCCAGAACGCCCTGGCCGCGGCGGGCGCCATTGAGACCCGGGGGGCGCAGATTTTTATCCGCCTGGATGGCGCGTTCAATGAACTGCAGAAAATTCGTGATACGCCTTTAGTCGCCAAGGGCAAAACGCTCACGCTGTCGGATGTGGCAACGGTTGAGCGAGGCTATGAAGATCCCCCGACGATGCTGATACGCAATCAGCATGAACCCGCCCTGCTGCTGGGCATTGTCATGCGTGAGAGCTGGAACGGCCTGGCGCTGGGTAAAGCGCTGGATGCGGAAACGGCGAAAATAAACGATAGCCTGCCGCTTGGCATGACCCTGACCAAAGTCACCGACCAGTCCGTGAATATCCGCTCGTCTGTCGATGAGTTTATGATCAAATTCTTCGTCGCCCTGCTTGTGGTCATGGTGGTCTGTTTTGTCAGCATGGGCTGGCGCGTGGGGGTGGTGGTTGCCGCGGCGGTACCGTTGACGCTGGCGGTCGTTTTCGTGGTGATGGAAGCCGCGGGAATAAACTTTGACCGTGTCACGCTGGGCTCCCTGATCCTCGCCCTCGGTCTGCTGGTTGACGATGCCATTATCGCCATCGAAATGATGGTGGTGAAGATGGAGGAAGGTTACGACAGAATCAAAGCCTCGGCCTACGCCTGGAGCCACACCGCCGCGCCGATGCTGGCCGGTACCCTGGTGACGGCCATTGGCTTTATGCCGAATGGTTTTGCCCAGTCGACCGCCGGGGAATACACCAGCAATATGTTCTGGATTGTCGGCCTCGCCCTGATTGCCTCATGGTTTGTGGCGGTGGTGTTTACACCGTATCTTGGGGTGAAGATCCTGCCGGCGATCCCCAAAGTGGAAGGCGGCCATGCCGCCATCTATAACACCCCCCGCTATAACCGTTTTCGCCAGCTGCTTGGCCGCGTTATCGCCAGAAAATGGCGCGTGGCCGGGTCCGTGGTCGCCATTTTCATTCTGGCCGTTCTCGGCATGGGGCTGGTAAAAAAACAGTTCTTCCCTACCTCCGATCGCCCGGAAGTGCTGGTTGAAGTACAGATGCCTTATGGCACCTCGATTGCGCAAACCAGCGCCGCAACCGCAAAAATAGAAGCATGGCTGGGCCAGCAGCCGGAAGCCAAAATCGTCACGGCCTATATTGGTCAGGGCTCGCCCCGTTTCTATCTGGCAATGGCTCCCGAGCTACCCGATCCCTCTTTTGCAAAAATCGTGATCCTGACGGACAGCGAGACGTCACGCGAGGCGCTTAAGTTCAGGCTCAGGGAGGCCGTCGCCAGCGGTCTTGCACCTGAAGCCCGCGTGCGGGTGACACAGCTGGTGTTTGGCCCCTACTCGCCCTTCCCGGTTGCCTGGCGCGTGTCGGGGCCGGACGTCAAACAGGTACAGGACATCGCCGAACGGGTGAAAGCCGTGCTTCAGGCAAGCCCGATGATGCGAACCGTCAACACTGACTGGGGGTCACGCGTTCCGGTATTGCATTTCACTCTCGATCAGAACCGCCTGCAGGCGACCGGCTTAACCTCCAGCGCCGTTGCTGAGCAGCTTCAGTTCCTGTTATCAGGCGTGCCTGTCACCTCCGTGCGGGAAGATATTCGATCGGTAGACGTCGTTGCCCGCGCGGCGGGTGATATCCGCCTTGACCCGGCAAAAATCGAAGGCTTTACCCTGGTCGGCAATGCGGGACAGCGCGTGCCGCTGTCTCAAATCGGCAGGATTGAGATCGGCATGGAAGACCCGATCCTGCGCCGCCGCGATCGCACCCCCACGATTACCGTACGGGGTGATATCGCCGACAATCTTCAGCCGCCGGACGTGTCGGTCGCCATCATGAAGCAGCTCCAGCCGATCGCCGATGCGCTACCGGCCGGCTACCGTATCGACATGGCGGGTTCGATTGAGGAATCAGGTAAAGCCACGCAGGCCATGTTACCGCTGTTCCCGATCATGATTGCCCTGACGCTGCTGATCATCATTTTGCAGGTGCGCTCACTCTCCGCGATGGTCATGGTGTTCTTAACCGCGCCGCTGGGGCTGATTGGCGTCGTGCCGACCCTGCTGATATTTAATCAGCCGTTTGGCATCAACGCGCTGGTCGGTTTGATCGCCCTCTCCGGCATTCTGATGCGTAATACGCTGATTCTGATCGGTCAAATTGATCATAACCAGAAGGACGGCCTCGATCCGTTCCAGGCGGTGGTCGAGGCGACGGTCCAGCGAGCGCGACCGGTCTTACTCACCGCCATGGCGGCCGTGCTGGCGTTCATTCCCCTGACGCATTCGGTGTTCTGGGGAACGCTGGCCTGGACGCTGATCGGCGGAACGCTGGGCGGGACGATCATTACCCTCGTCTTCCTGCCCGCGATGTATGCGATCTGGTTCCGGATCCGCCCGGTTGAACAACGCGTTCAGCACGGCACGGAAAACGTGTAAACTACCATTGGTAGATAACTAATCTGAGGAAAGCATGGTTGTTAAGCGCTTAAGAAAAGAGGACCGCCGCGTGCAGCTGCTGGAGGTTGCGCGTGGAATCGTGCGTCAGCAAGGCACCGAGGCGTTGACCCTTGGCTATCTGGCAGAACGGGCCAACGTGACCAAGCCCATCCCCTACGACCACTTTGGCGATCGCGAAGGGCTGCTGATGGCGCTGTATCAGGACTATAGCGATCGGCAACTGGCGAAATTCCGCGAGACGCTGGCGGTTGACAGCAAAACGCTGGAGAAGACGATCCGCTTTTTCAGCGCGGCCTATATCGACTGTGCCATTGCCGCCGGGCCTGAAACCGGGCCAATCGCCGCGGCGCTGTCCGGTTCTCGCGCGCTGCAGACGTTCCGGGAAGCATGCGTGGCCGAATGTGCCGACTGCCTGCGCACCGCGCTTTCGCCTTTTATCGTCTTAAAAGGCGTTCAGGGGGAAGCGGTACTGACGGCCATCATTGGCGCGGCGGAGGCGCTCAGCACCGCGGCCGGCAACGGCGTGCTCGCCCGAAACGTTGCAGAAGATACCCTCAGCGGCGCCATGACCGGTGTGCTTGCGACCTACGCGGATAGCACAAAATGATCGCCGGGGGTGGATTGACACTTAAGTTACCAATAGTAACATAGGCATCTCTTCTCCCCCATTTTGAGGTTGCTATGTCTGCTACAAATGCCATGAGTAACGCGCTGATCGTGACGGCTCACCCTGTCGACACGTCCTTGTCCCATTCACTGGCCGCCCGCATTGCCGGAAAATTACGCGAGGAAGGTATGCAGGTTGAGATGGCCGATCTTCATGCTGAAGGGTTTAATCCGGCGATGACCCGCGCCGATCTTGACTTGTATCACGGGGATCCGAGCGCCCTCCCCGACGATATTCTGCGCGAGCAGCAGCGCGTCGAGCGTGCGGATATGCTGGTGTTTGTCTTCCCAGTGTACTGGTGGTCGGTTCCCGCGCTGTTGAAAGGCTGGTTCGACCGCGTATTGACCCTGAACTGGGCGTATAAGGTGGCTGACGACGGCCGGATCGTGGGCAATTTACGGGATGTTCCCGTTCGCCTGATTGCCACTGGCGGTAGCGATCTCACCGGATTTGATAAACACGGCTATTCGACGGCGATTCAGACACAGATAATCGAAGGGGTATTTGGCTTCTGCGGGTTGAAGAACGTTAAGCTCGATATCCTTTACCAGGCAGACACGGCGACGCCCGAGCAGGTTGACGAATTTCTGAGCGAGATCGGCAACCTAAAATAATATCGGCTATCCATCCAGCAACGGCGTGCCTCCTTCGCCAAAAGGAGGCACGAGTTCTCGATGTTACTAACCGTCAGGGATCCTGCTGGCAAACCGGAACACTCTTTCTTGATTATTCAAAAAATAACGAGAAAAGGCCAATCGTCATCACTACACTCATAATCACCTGAATCAAAATAATAAAAAAAGCGATCCCACCCAATACCGTGATTTTTCGACGCAGAATGAAAGTTATGCCCGAAAGTACAGCACTGAACAGAATGGCTTTAAGTATATAGGAAAGCGGCATCATGGCCGGATGACCGGTCTGCACTCCAGCAAGCCCAATGAGACCCAGTAGAAAATTACCGCAAATTCCCCATCCCCAGAAAGTCATCGGTAAGCTCATCTGCCCCGCGACTAATCTTTTCAACATACGCACATCCTTTTTGTGATTTTTTATCGAAACACAACGGTTTTTATCCAGTCTCTCGCACTGTTGGATTGTGCAATAAGTCGAGCCGACAAATACGCAACTACCAAATATGCTGATATGATTTTGTTCATCTTTACATGCATATTGATGGTATTGAAAAGAACTATCGGCAGCAAATTTTTAAAGTTTAACGGCTCGTCCGGATATGACTTAAAAGATATATCAGCGAAGGTCATAATATGTTTACGTCAGTTCAGCCAACAACCACCCTCACCACCACCGGAGCCTTCGGCGGTGAGAGCGTATCTGTAGTGAACGACTGACAAACAGAACCTCAATCCCCGCCGACATGGACGGGGAAATCTCTCTCCGTTCACCACCCTCTGAATGGAGAAAGAAAATGGTTTCATCTGACAATGCTCTCTTGATTATCGACATGCAGCAGGGCCTCTTTCGGGGCCCGGTTTCCCCTCGCTCCGCCGATGCCGTTCTGGCCAATATCCGCTTGTTAATCGCCAACGCCCGAGACGCGCAGGTGCCCGTCTTTTTTGCCCGCCATATTGGGCCGGACGACTCCCCCTTCTCAGAAAAGGGGCCGTTAACACAGCTGATACCTGAACTGGACGTGAAGGAGCAGGACGTTGTTTTCACCAAGCGCTATCCCAGCTGTTTTCGGGATACGGTATTGCTGCGAGAACTTAATCAGCGAGGTATTAAACAGCTGGTCATTGCCGGGATGAAAACAGAGTTTTGCGTCGATACGACCTGCCGGGCCGCACCGGAACTAGGTTTCAGGACGGTATTAATTTCAGATGCGCATACCACAATGGATAATGACTATTTATCCGCCAGCGACATTATTGCCCATCACAACAGCACGCTGGCAGGCCCGTTCGTGACGCTCTCGACTGCTCGTGACTGGCTTTTTAATACGGTGAGTTGACTCGCGTGAGCGCTTATCTCTTTACCCGGCTCGCCTTTCCGCGCGCCGGGCACATAAGAGAATAATTACAGGGTAAACCCACCGTCACCCACCTGTGCCTGAGCATACCATCGCATCAGCTTCTCGGTGCCAGGCTCGTTTTCTGCCGGTGACCATGGGGCGGTATCATGCTCGGGCACGGGCTGATACCCCCCGTGTTTAACCTCAAAAATGACGCCACCTTTATCCAGCGACAGCACGGCATGCCAGGTTCCGGCATCCATCTCCAGCACTTTACACTCTTCACCTAACACCACACGCCGGGTCACGTTGCCGCTGTCGTCAAAATTCAGCACCAGAAAGCGACCGCTCAGCGCCGTCAGCAGTTCAAAGGTGTGAGGATGGCGATGGGGGCGAACATAGGTACCAGGTTCCATTGCAATGGCCAGGCGCTGCACCGGGTCGCTCAGTTCAGGGTGTAAATTACGATGGGCGCGTAAGCGAGGAGAATTTGCGGCCTGCTCGCTTTGCTGCTGCAGGTCACTGAAAGTAATTTGTTTCATATACACCTTTAGGAATGTGGGCTGTCTACGGCAACCCGATTGCCGCAAGACGTTATACCATCCTGAACGGTCGAGGAGCGATGGGATTTGTGAAACAAATCACTGCCTGCGTTATCGCCCCGAAGGCTGATATAAGGCATTAAAGAGATGAGACGGACTCTTCAAGCCAATCAGGGAGGTGTTTTCTGTACCAGTTAAGGTAAAGATTCAAATCAGGCTTTTTCCTTTCGTGCAGTAATAACACCACTTCTGTGACAATCCATGCTTTGGCGATAGTGATTTCCCTGGCTAGTTGATATGCATCAGAATGCGTGGCAAAAAAACAGTAGCGCTCGGCAAGTTGTAAAATGCTTTGTTTTGAGCCCATCCCCTGAACCAGCGGAGCAAGGTCGATAGCCGGACTGCCAGTACCGAATCTTTCCCAGTCGAAAAGGATCACATCGCCGTTTTCTCTTCTGCCCCAGTTACCCGCATTGGTATCACCAGAAATTAAACATTCCTGACTAAACAAAACGCTGCCCGCTTGTTGAAAACATCGCATCTGCTGCTCAGCACGCATGGGTAATTCCAAAAGAGACAAGGATTTTTCAAGCCCTGACTCAGACCAGGTATGGGTGTGATAAATCCATGCAGGATCGGCAGGATAATCATGAAGGCGGACAAGGCGTCTCAATATCTCATCCCCGGAAATCTCATCCTGAGAGAGCTTATGAGGAACATATTCGATCCTCAGGCAGCGTCGATGCGGATCGGCGTGCAACAGTCGCGGGGATGCAACAACGCGACGTAGCGGGTCCGCAGCACGCTCATAAAAGCCGTATTCAACATCGCTAACAGGGTATTTTTCTATCAACGTATTGCCATGTTGATCCATCACCTGGCGGACTTTTGCAGCGCCCATTCTGGATAAATTCTCGGCGGTCATACCATCCTCATGCCACGCGTTCGGTTTCAGGGCGTAAGTATAGTGTGGTTGTTCAACATTTGACGTTGAGTAAAACTCACATTGAATCCCACTATTTCTCGTTTTTCAAACCTGATCGCATTGAAATACCATCCCTTCATTCCCAATCTCTTCCTGACCTGGAACAGAGAGCGAAACTCAAATAATAAATACACCTGCAAGTCTATGGAGTACGTATGACACTCGATGTTTTATTTCATCTAATGAAAATGATCTCACCTGAAAAAAACATCGCGGGTGAAAATATACATGCGTTAATAACGTTACTTTCGTCAGAAGACGATAGCACTGAGCTGCTTTCACCCTTTATTCATCGCCTGCATCTGCTCTCTTTTGCCCAGAGCAATCCGCGTAACGCCGACGAGTTACTCTCTGCGCATTTACCCAAAGACGACGGGATCCTTCCGGTTCTGGACTTCGCGGACTGGCCCCGGGTGCGTTACGTGGGGTCAGGTGAAGTTCAGACGCCTGAATCTGAGGAGTACTTCCGTGAAATGACATCGGCTACCAATCTGTTACGTTCTGCGCTGATCGAAGCTGAACGCGCAAAGGGAACGCCCGCTCTTTATATACTGGATAAATTACTCAATCTGAACAGCGCCCTGCCGGAAAGATATAAAAAGATGGCAAATATTCCCTACGCATAAATACGTTCACTATGCGGAATATCTCCCTGTTAATATTCCGCTATTTATTAAATCCGCTTTTCGTTGAAATCAAGACAGACAATATCCAAAGAGGGCACCACTGGCGCATTAAGGTTAAGCCAGGCCAGCAACCGTTCAATACTCTGTCCTCTGAGCGAATTTTTGGGCCAGACAAGGTAGTAACCGTCCCCTGTTGCTATCGCCTCCCTGAAGGGCAGCGCGAGAAGGCCGCTTTTCAACGCGTCGAGCGTGAGCCGGAGATCGGCCATCGCTACACCGTGTCCGTGCATGGCCGCAAGGCTTCCCTGCTCCAGGGTGTCGAACACGATCCCACCGCTCATGTCGAGGCCGGGGAATAAGCCCGTCCTTTTCAGCCAGCGCTTCCAGTCCCGTCTGTCCGGTGAGGGATGAATAAGATCGCACTCTGGAAGCTGATGCCGGGCAGGCTCCAGCAAAGACGGCGTACAAACCGGAATAAGCCATTCGCTGAACAGCAGCCGGCTCTCCGTTGACTCGCCAAAATAGCCGTTCCCGAGGAGGATCGCACAATCGTAGGGCTCGCGGCTGAAGTCAACGGTGTCGAAGTCCATCCAGACGCTGGCGATTTCGATTTTCGGCTTCGCGTGGTTCTCGCGAAAGGATTTAAGCACATCCAGAAGCCATCGCATCGTCAGCGAGCTGGGCGCTTTGAGGCGCAGAAGGTGGTTTTCACTTTTGAATGCGCGACAGGCCCACTCAATAGTCGAGAAACTTTCGCTAAGCTGCCCGGCCAGAATACGCCCGGCATCGCTGACCTCTACTTTCGGACCCTGGCGTTTAAACAGCTCGCAGTCGAACCACATTTCAAGCGTCTGGACATGTCTGCTGACTGCCCCCGGCGTGATATTCAGGACTTCAGCCGCTTTGCTAAAGGAGTTCAGACGTGCGGCAACTTCGAACGCGCGCAGTGCATACAGTGGCGGTAAAGACATACGTTCCCTTTTTGTCAGGTGTAATCATGCAGTTTTTGTATTATCGGCACTCGGTGACGTTTCACCCCATTCCTCAGCCGGAAACGTCAGCAGCAGCCCTCTGAGCAGAGACTCAAGCTGCGCGCGCTGCGCCTCAGAGAGGTTTCTCAGCAGCGCATTTTGCGTTTCCGTGTGCACGAGCAGCGCCTGTTCGATACGAGCCTGCCCGTGCGGCGTCAGGCTGACGAGCGAGCTGCGCTTGTCATCAGGATCGGCAATCCGCCTGATAAGGCCTTGTTGTTCAAGATGGTTGAGCCGGTTCGTCATCGCCCCTGATGTGATCAACAGGGATGTATACAGCTGCGTGGGCGAAAGGCAGTACGGCTCCCCGGCGCGGCGCAGCGTGGCGAGGACGTCAAACTCGCCCTCGCGAAAGCCAAACGGCGCCATGGCCTGCGCGCGTTCTTTTCCCAGGTGCTTCATCAGCCTGAGCATTCGGCCAAAAATTTTCATCGACGAGACGTCCAGCTCAGGCATGGCGCTGCTCCACTGGCCGACAACGAAGTCTACATGGTCTTTCATCTTCACCCCGGATAGCGTGGGAATTTATCGAGTTGTGCGGTACATCTTACACAAAAACAGATTTTATCTTAACGTTAAGATAAATGCTCGCGGCAATTTGCCTGGGCCATTCACAACCGAAAAGGATGCCATGTTGAAACGTACATCACCGTTACTCTTCGCCGTTATCGCTTTTATCGTCGGGCTGAACCTGCGCCCCATTCTGGCCTCGGTCGGCCCTCTTTTCTCCGTGCTGCAGCGCGAAGCGGGCCTGACCGCGACGCAATTCAGCCTGCTGACTACCCTGCCGGTGGCGATGATGGGACTGGCTGCCCTGTGTGGCCCCTGGCTTTTAGCCAGGATCGGTGCCGTCAGGGGAATTATGCTCGGGCTGTTCATCCTGCTGGTAGCCTGTTCATTACGCGGTTTCAGCACCTCGCTGGCGGGTTTGATGGGTACCGCGTTACTGGGTGGGGCCAGCATCGGCACGATCCAGGCGTTAATGCCTGCCCTGATAAAAAAGGCGTATATGCAAACGGCCAGCACGATCATGTCGCTATTCAGCACGGGCATTATGGCCGGTGCGGCAGTCGCCGAGCCGCTGTTTTCATGGCTCTCGCTCAAGCCCGCGCTGGCTATGGCAGGCGTGCTCGCGCTGCTGGCGCTGATGCTGTGGTTACCCCTGGTTAAACAGCCTCAAGGGGAACAAACAGCACATGAACCCGTTACGCTCTCTACCTCCCGGACTGGACTCCTTCTGCTCTTTTTTGGCGTGGGGACGGGTGCCTACACGCTGGTCTTAGCCTGGCTGCCCCCGCTCTATATTCAGGCAGGATGGTCAGCACGCAGCAGCGGCTATATGCTGGCCTGGCTGACCTTAACCGAGGTGGCCGCCGGGTTTGCCGTCTCCGCGCTGATCGGTAAATTCCCCGACCGCCGTGTTCCGCTGATAACTGTACTGTTACTGCTGCTGGCGGGATTACTGTGTCTGGTCTTTGCGCCGGGCACCACGCCGGTCTTATCAACCTTGCTGCTTGGCATCGGTATCGGCGCCCTCTTCCCGCTGTCGCTTATCGTCACGTTCGATCATGCGCGAACGCCCGCGCAGGCCGGGAAGTTACTGTCTAAAGTTCAGGGCGGAGGATATATGATCGCCGCGCTCATGCCGTTAGTTGCAGGGATCGTTCGCGACAGTTCGGTCTCGCTGACCAGCGCCTGGCTGGTGATGAGTGCAGGAGTTGTGCTGTTGATCGTTATCGCGTTCACTTTCAAACCCACCGTGAACGTGCAGGCGCGGTGAATGCGATACCATAATTGAGAGTCGTATTTAAGACGGCTCTACGCTAAATTCCATCATTTCAGGCTATTAAGGAGTGGATATGTCGCAGACGTTACCGGGAATTGATGTCATCTTCGTCGCCGGGTTCGGGCCCATTTCACAGGATACAGCGTCCAGCACCGCGTTTTATATCCAGACTCTCGGACTGCCGCTGAAGCCGATGGAGGGCAATGCCGATTATCTGCTCACTGAAGAGGGACGCTTACCGGGCGTGAAGCATTTTGCCGTCTGGCCGCTGTCACAGGCGGCAACGTCCTGTTTTGGTGAAGCGCAGTGGCCCGTGGAGCATCCGATACCGCAGGGATGGATTGAATACGAGGTGCAGGATCTCGATTCCGCTACCCGTGTTTTGAGTGAAAAAGGCTATCGGTTGTTAGTCGCCAACCGCACGGAACCGTGGGGGCAAACCGTCACTCGCCTGCTCAGCCCGGAAGGTTTGCTGACCGGTCTGACGATTACGCCGTGGCTGCGTGGATAGAGGATGTTATAAGGTGCTGGCTTATATCACGATAGGGACAAATGACTTTCAGCGCGCCGTGAACTTTTATGACGCTATTTTTAACGTGCTGGGCTATTCACGTCTACCCGCCTGGACTGATAGCTGGGCAATGTGGGGAAACGAACATCATCCGGATGACGAATTTAGCTTCTGCATTTGTCCTCCTTTTGACCAGCAACCCGCGACGGCGGGAAACGGGACAATGTTCGCATTCAGAGCAGATAACGCGGAAATTGTCAGACGTTTCCATGCAGCGGGCCTCCGTGCGGGAGGAAAGGATGAAGGCGTGCCCGGTACACGAACCGCCTACGGCCCCGATTTTTATGTTGCCTATCTGCGCGATCCTGACGGGCATAAACTGGCATGCGTTTACCGGAATTACTCACCTGATGCGGATACGCTCTCAGGAGAGGAAGAGTCACGTCACTAATAAAGTTTTAAAGTATGGTCCGCTTTTAGCGAAGAGCGGACCTAAAGAACTTGTGTCAAACATCTGACGATTGATCCCCCACCAGGTTTCAAAAGGACCGGTAGACACCCCGTCTCCTGCGGAGAGATCACTTCAGCTCCAGCATGCTTATCACATGGGCAATATCCGCGATATCACCAGCTGACAATGGTTGCAGAGGTCGAGGCAGGCAATCCATGTCGGTAAGCCCAAGCACACCAGCAGCAGCGGCAATAACGCGAATACTTCCCCCATGTTTCCGGAAGAGCGACCACAACGGCTCGAGGCGGGTTGTCAGGGCTGTAACGCGTTGATGATCGTTTGCCGCCGCAGCTTCGGTGATTTGTTTCGCCATCTCAGGGAACAGACCGCCACACACGGAATACCACACTTCACAACCGGCGTTTAATCCCAGCCCCGCATAAGCGTCGCCACTAATACCGATTGTTACGCCAGGGCGCAAATGTTGACGTAACGCATTCACCCGCTCAATCGCTGCAGCGGGGCTATCCGGGACGCCAGGGATCTTGACCGAGCGAACCCCCTCAAGTGAGGAGAGACGACCGTGGAGTTCATCCGTAAAGGTAAAATGCGTAGTGCCCGGATTATCATAGATACACACCGGTACAGAAACGTGCCGGGTAACGGTCTCAAAGAGTGAGAAGACTTCTTCGTCACGGAGTGGCTGGTAACTGACCGCCGGGAGTAACAGCGCATTCGCACCAGCTGCCTGTGCATCATCTGCCAGATGCAGAATGGCATCGGTACTGACCGCTCCCACACACACCATAACGGGGATGTTCCCTGCATGCTGTTTTGCCAGCGTTGCTACGCGCTTGCGCTGCTCCCGGGTCAGATAGGCGTAGCTTCCGGTTGACCCCAGGATGCCCATAGAATCAACCCGAGCGTCTGTAAGACGGGAAAGAATATGGCTGAAACCCTTTTCATCCACGCCGCTGGCAGTGACTGGGGTTAATGGAAACGCCGACAAACCGGTAAACATAACTGTTTCTCCTGAAGGGTATTACTGCTGTTGTTCTTCGATGAGAGCAACTTCAAACCACAGACCGGGCATCATTTTTTCCAGGCCGTCGGTCAGCATCTTCCCGGCTTCGTGAAGTCTATCCAGCGGCATCTGCGGGAGACTCTCCAGAATGAACCACATTTCCTGAGCTTCCACGCCTAAGCGGGTTCTGATCCCCTGTCGCCAGTTCCAGCGACGGCAGGTCACGCCGATATCATCACACCAGATAACCTCGCCTTGTGAAGGATACTCAACGGTGGCCTCTCCCTCTTTGACGGTATCAAAAGGCTCTGTTCCTTTTGCCACAGTCAGACGCGGCGCCCCCTGATAGGCAGAGAGATTCTCTCCACCAACCGGAACGGCATAGCGGAGACTAACGGCATTATAAAGATCAACGATAGGATCGAGCGCTGGCATCGTTCCGTCACGTAACACGCGCTTGCGTAACGCATCCGCTGAGCAAGGAGTGCGTTTAGGTTTAGCACCAAACTTTTGAAAAACGTCGGCCCATGCCGCCAGATGAGAGTCCGCCCACTCTGGTTCACCGGCCAGAACGGCTTCACAGGCTTCACGCAGCGCCATTTCTCCAGTGTCGGGATTAAGCACTGGCGCAGCTTTTACGCAGATGCTGAGTGCCCGAAAACCGGGAGCAATACGATAAATTTCAGGGGCAATTGACGGCGATACTGTTAGCACGTGATAATCCTGTAATGACCAATTTATTCCATGATAATGACCAATGACCAAAAAAGTCAATTTAATGACCGATGCAAATTCGATCGCCAGTTCCGTGAATGAAGCCGTATCGCAGCGAATAAAACTGTATCGTAAGCAAAAGAAAATCTCCCTTGATGAACTCTCGCGTCGGGCAGGCGTCAGCAAGGGAGCGCTGGTTGAGATAGAGGGATGCCGGGCGAATCCCAGCATTGCCCTGCTATGCCGCCTGGCTGCCGCAATGGGGGTTTCAGTGGCTGATTTTGTGGATGTCAGTTCAAAACCGACCGTGCATCTCATCGCTGAAGATGAGATCCCTGAATTGTGGGAAGGTGAAAAAGGCGGGAGAGCAAGATTGCTAGCAGGGTCGGGTGGCCCTGATATGACCGAGCTCTGGATGTGGGAAATGCAGCCGGGGGAAAAGTTTGCGTCCCCCGGCCACACGGAAGGTACGCTTGAACTGTTTTATGTGCAGTCGGGCACGCTCACACTCGGCGTACAGGAACACGTGTATCGGGTAAATACTGGCTGTTCGGCAACCGCCAGAACGGACGTTCCTCATTTCTATGAAAACCAGGGGGAGAACCCGCTGGTATTTATCATGACAGTACATGAAAAAGCATCCTGAGCATTCCCCGGATAGAGGACAGCCCTGTGCCTCATCACAAGTAGCCCAAAAGGAGGAGTTCGGTGAATAATCAGCATCTGCGTTTTACCAAAGACAAATTTATTGTCACAACCGATCCCAGCTTTTTTCAGCTGGAAGCCATTCACGATTACCTCTCGCAATCGTCCTGGGCTCCTGGTATTGATGCTGAAACGGTCAGGATATCAATCCAGAACAGCCTTTGTTTCGCGCTCCTGGATGGAACAAGACAAATCGGCTTCGCCCGTCTGGTCACAGACTATGCCACTTTTGGTTATTTGTGTGACGTCTACGTGCTGAACGATTATCAGAAAAGTGGTCTTGGACGTTGGCTGATTGAATGCTGTCATGCCCATCCATTGTTGTCACGTCTGCGACGGATAATGCTGGTAACCGACAGCGCGCCATGGTTATACCAGAAGCTGGGGTATAACCCATTGAACCGACCAGATTTTGTCTGGCAAATCAATCGACCCGATATTTATCGTAACCCCGGGCAAAAATAAAAGTACTTTTCAGAGAGTAATGATAAATGTGAATCCGCAGGGCCTGTCACTCTGATGCAGAAGAATTTGCTCTTTTAGCCGAACGAATCTTACGACATCCGCTTCTGGCACTGAGCGGATATGCTAACTGAGCTAAAGGTCCGCTGTGAGTGAGAAGCAAACATCTTAAGTAGGTTGTTCTTTTATGCTACTACCTCTATGTAGCCATGTTATATGGCTACATTTATGCAGAAGTAAGGATTAGTCTTTTCCCGGCCCATAATTAAATTTTGTCCCTTTGCCAATGGCGTAAAACTGTCCGCCAGCAACGTAATGGACAGTACGTAATTCATCTGGTGCATCATCAAAAATCCAGTGCCCATTTTTGAAAACGCGGTCATCACTCCATGCTCCGACAATTTCCCCCATGAACAAGTTGTGCTGCTTTTCATTTTCTTCATTGGGTATGACCTTACATACTAACCAGCCAGCGCAACCTTCCACTAAAGGCAGATCAAACTCTTTCTGATAAAATAGTGGGATTTTACTATTTTTATCGGGTGTGTTGGAATAACTGTGACCTCCAGCATATAAAACCATTTCCATCTGATTTACTACTGGGATCTGTACAACGTAATATCCGCTTTTTTCTACAAGCCCGCGAGTAAATGCCTGTGGACCTATAAAAGCCATCACTTTGTTATTGCCTACTAATCCCACCCAGGCCGCTGCCATGACATTTTCAATGCCATCATTTTTAGCCGATATCATCGTCGTTGGCCCGACCTGTAATAAACGATAGGCTTTGTTTAACTCTACTGGTTGAATTGACATAGTTTACTCTTTTGAGTTCTGATAAAAAGTAAGACAGGTTACTTATTTGATTGTTCTATTATATGGCTGGAATAGTTGCAAATTAATTGCTATTATCAAAATACATTATTGCAGATTTCACAATAATCATGGACAAACTTGACGCTCTAAAATTTTTTATCATCGCCTCTGAGACCTTGAACTTCCGCGAAGCAGCCATCAAGCTGTCGGTTTCACCATCAGTAGTAACCCGAACAGTCGCTGAGCTGGAGAAACAACTTGGTGAACCTTTATTCAAACGCAATACTCGTTCGATCTTTCTCACTAGTTTCGGCGAACTATTTTTACCCCAAGCGAAGCGACTGCTTGAAGATTCTGAAAAACTATTTCAGACAGGGAAAGATGATAATGACATGAAGGGTATTGTTCGTATCACATTACTTCGATTTCCAAATCATGAACAAATCTTGTATGAACTATTGACTGCACTACGTCCCTATCCTGAGTTATTTATCGACTGGCGTTTAGATATGATGAAACTTGATACTATTGAGCATCGTATCGATATAGGTATACGCGTAGGGCGAGAACCTAATCCAAACTTTATCATTAAAAATATCGGACAAGTTGAACATATTTTGGTTACATCCCCTGAACTTATTGAGCGACTGGGAGCACCTACTGATTTAGAAGATCTTCGACAGCGTTATCCATTTAGTGGTTTAATTAATCCTGAAACGGGAAAATCATTTGAGTTTATGAGTGACGCAGTAAATACTTTTGTCCCTCGTCATATTGAGTTTTATACTACAGATCCATATGCCGAAATTCAGGCTGCATTGGCCGGGAGAACGGTTGTACAGTCCAGCGACTTTATCTGTAGGGAGTACTTAGCAAGCGGCCAACTTGTTCCCCCATTGCCAGAACTGCGACAGGAGAAATGGCAATTTTATTTATATCGGCCTTACCAGCTGATTACTCCCAAAAGGGTGACGGTCGTTTTCTCGTTATTAGAAAAAATATTACGCAAATATTTCGCATCAAAATAACATTCTCCTCGACGTCCGCATCTGGCACAGAGCGGACATCAGAATATCGGCTATCCCCGACAAACAGATGGCTCTGGCGACAAAAACACTCACCTTCCCAGTGCCGCAACAATTGCCCCCTCCATTTTCTCGGGCGTAGTCATCGGTGCAAAGCGCTTGAGGGGTTTACCGTCACGCCCGACAAGGAACTTGGTAAAGTTCCACTTGATCCGCCCACCCAGCACGCCGGGCAATTCGTCTTTCAGATAACGAAAAATCGGATGTGCTGCGGCACCGTTGACCTCGACTTTCTCGAACATGGGAAAGCTGACGCCGTAGTTAATGTAACAGGTCTTTGAGATGTCGTCGGCACCGCCAGGTTCCTGCTTACCGAACTGGTTGCAGGGGAAGCCAAGCACCACCAGCCCTTGATCGGCGTATTTTTTAAACAGTGCTTCAAGACCCGCATACTGGGGCGTAAAGCCGCACTGGCTGGCCGTATTAACAACCAGAACCACCTTACCCGCATAGCCGGCCATAGAGATCGGTCGGCCATCAAGGCTGGTAGCGGTAAACTCCTAAAAGCGCGTCATCTGTGTGGTCCCTGTTCTGCTAAATCGAGAGGTGGATACAAAAATACGAAGTTCAGGACTGACATTCCAGATCTTCGCGAGTGGGCCCCTGAAAGTAGACGGTACCAATGTGGCAGCTACGGGGCTGAGTGAGCACAAAACGCACCATTTCCCAGACAGATCGTCCATTCATTAAGCGCTCCCCCATTCGTGAGCGATCGTCGACAAGCGCGTCTAACCCGGTAAGTTCAAAATCGGGTGGATACAAGCCGGTCACCCTTATATTTTCCCGGGACAATTGTTTTGACAGTTTGGTGATAAAGCCGCTCATTCCATGTTTGCTGGCAAAAAAAGCGGGATGGGCAATGGAATCTGTAAAGTTCGGAATACCGCATGCGGATATAATCGCAATGATGTCTGCGCCGTCTGAACGTCGCAATCCTGAAAGCAGCGCCTGGGTGAGCAGGATTGAACCTGTCAGGCCTGAACTGACGGTATTGACGATTTCTGCGCTCGATTGTTCGTCTATAGTCCCTGACAGCCACTGAGCAGCATTCAGTAGTAAAATATCGATTGGTCTGTCTGAATGTAAGACCTGCGAAGAGAACTGAGAAACGGATTCTGGCTGGGCTAAATCGCAGAGATACCCTCTTGCCACACCCCCTTCAGCCGCGATGAGGGCGCAGGTTTTTTCTATATCCTCTACCCGACGGGCGCTAAAATCCACGTCAACGCCCTCTCGCGCCAGCCAGACGCACAGCGCCTGACCAAATCCCCCGCCGCCACCCGTGATAACAGCGCGTTTTCCTCTCAGCATAACTCTGCTTCCTTTATCGTGATGAGTCTGTGTCGGAGGATTTATAGCATGGCGAGGCGGGGTAACATCTTCCCGTTAGTGCCGTGGCGCGAACTTCCCGTCCTACACCGCCGACTTCGGCCGTAAATTCTCGTCAAACGTCAGCCTCTTGCGTTCAGGCTCAACCTCGCGCAGTGGCTCTACCTGATGCATCGTCAGCTTGCAGCGCTCCACCAGTACCTGATATTCCCGCGTGCCCTGCTGCTTCCAGGCCAGCTCCTGCTCGCTCAGCTCACGGATCGCCCTGGCCGGGCTGCCGATGATCAAATGGTTGGCGGGCATCTCCGCTTTGGCCTTCACGAACGCCGCCGCGCCGACGATGCTGTTTTCACCAATGACCGCCCCGTCCATCACCACCGCGTTCATGCCCACCAGCGCATTGCGGCGGATCACGCAGCCGTGAAGAATGGCGCTGTGGCCGATGTGCCCGTCCTCTTCCACCACCGTGTCCTGCTCCGGGAAACCGTGCATCACGCAGTTATCCTGAATGTTCGCCCCGTCTTTCACCACGATACGGCCAAAATCACCGCGCAGGCTGGCATTGGGACCGACGTAAACGCCTTTGCCCAGAATCACGTCACCAATGAGCACCGCTGTGGGATGAACGTAGCTCTCGTCCGGCACGACCGGCGTCAGGCCATCAATTTGATAAACAGGCATCTTCCCTCCTTATGCGCTTGTAAGACCACCAAAGCGTTGATAGTAGAGCGTGCCGGGCACGGGCAGTTCGCCGACAGAGGTTTCGCCCTTCTCGCTGACAAACGCCAGCGCCCCCGGCGCGACACGCTGATAGATATTAATGCAGAGCTGTCGGGCGCTTTGTCCCGCCCAGTGCGCAGGCAGTAACTCTTCCGGCAGCAGCGGGTCCTTCAGCACCACGCGACGATAAAAGTGAATCAGCAGCAGCTGGATCTGGAAGCAGCGTTCCGGCGTCAGCTCCTCTGGCGCGGCCTCTTTCAGCAGCGGCAGCAGCGGCCGGAACGAGCTGATAAACGACTCGTACATCGCGTTTTGCTCGGTTAACTGCCAGCACTCTTCTACGCGTGAACGCAGCGCGGCGCGCGAGAGCGCCAGCGGCGAGTGGGCTTCAAAGAAAATCACGTTTTCCGCCACGCCGGCATCGTGAAGCAGGGACTGCACGTCCGCCAGATGCTGTGACGGCGAGGCCATCAGGCTCGGCGCCAGCGTGCCAAACCCCTGCCAGATCAGCTGCTTTTTAACGTCGGCCAGGGTGGTTTTATCCAGCCCCTCGGAGAGCAGCAATAACCATTTACCGTCCCAGGCGGGCAGTTCCGCGCGGTAGATCTTATTCTCCGCGCGACGCGTCAGGCGCAGCCCCTTATCGCTCAGGCGGTAAAAGCTGCGTCGCCCGATGCGCGAGACGTCCAGCCAGCCCTCTTTGTTGAGGCGAAACAGCGCGGTACGCACGAACCGTTCGCCAAACCCCATGCCTTCCAGTAAGGCAGCCAGGCTGCCGAGCCAAATCTCACCGCCGCGATGGGAAAGCGCGTCACCGTATAACGAGGAGATAAGCGAAGTCCCGCTGACGGGAACAGAGCTGACCGCGTGCTGGATAAAGGCGTCGAGTTTATTCATGTGATTCATTCTGTTGTTATTTTTGTCCTGGATGAATCATAGCATAGGATTCTGAGATAGCCCCTCACCCTGGCCCTCTCCCCTGAGGGGAGAGGGAAAAAGGCCGCACCGAGCAGTCCCTTCTCCCCTCAGGGGAGAAGGTTAGGATGAGGGGTAAGGTGTTTTAACCGTTGGCCGCAACTTTACGCAGGTCAAACACCCGGCAGGCTTTGCCCTCTGAGCGCGGGATGCTGCCGCAGTTCACGATCGTCACGTCGGTGGAAATCCCCACCATCGACTTAATACGGTGGCGCAGCTGGTGGCACACCTGGCAACGCTGCTCGTGCGTCAGCATCAGGCTGCTCTCTTTCAGCTCCACCTTCACAGAAAGTGAATCAAGATGTCCGCGACGGTTCACCTCAAGCTGGTAGTGCGGAGAAAGGTGTTCGAACTTCACTATTTCCTCTTCCAGCTGTGACGGGAAGACATTGACGCCGCGAATGATCAGCATATCGTCGCTGCGGCCGCTGATGCGGTCCATACGGCGCATGCTGCGCGCGGTTGCCGGGAGCAGACGCGTCAGGTCGCGGGTGCGGTAGCGGATCACCGGCAGCGCCTCTTTGGTCAGCGTGGTGAACAGCAGTTCGCCCTGCTGGCCGTCATCCAGCGGCGTGCCGTCGTTCGGGTTGACGATCTCAGGGTAGAAATGATCTTCCCAGATGGTCGGGCCGTCGACGGTTTCGATACACTCCATCGCCACGCCCGGCCCCATCACTTCGGAGAGGCCATAGATATCCAGCGCCGTAATGCCTAAGCGTTTTTCAATTTCTCGACGCATGGCCTGCGTCCACGGCTCGGCGCCGAAGACGCCCACGCGCAGGGAACAGCCGCTGGCATCGCCGCCCATCTGGCGCTCCAGCTCTTCAATCAGGTTGAGGCAGTAGGACGGCGTCACCATGATCATGTCCGGCTGGAAATCACGGATCAGCTGCGCCTGTTTCTCCGTCTGGCCACCGGACATCGGGATCACCGTCGCGCCTAAACGCTCCGCCCCGTAGTGCGCCCCCAGCCCGCCGGTAAACAGACCATAGCCATACGCCACGTGAATTTTGTCCTTCGCGCTGCCGCCCGCCGCGCGCAGGGAGCGCGCCACCAGGTTGGCCCAGTTGTCGATGTCACCCTGCGTGTAGCCGACAACCGTCGGTTTGCCGGTGGTGCCGGATGACGCGTGAATGCGCACCACCTGCTCCATCGGCACGGCGAAGGTATCGAACGGATAGTTATCCCGCAGATCCTGCTTGGTGGTGCACGGGAACTTACGGATATCCGCCAGCTCTTTGAAATCGTCAGGATGAACGCCCGCAGCATCAAACTTGCGTTTGTACATCGGCACGTTGTTATAGGCGTGATGCAGCGTCCATTTCAGACGCGCGGTTTGTAGCGCCTGTAACTCGTCAAGGGAGGCCGTTTCAATCGGATCAAGCTTTGTTGTATTTGTCATTGTAGGGTACTCACATTGTTTTTATGCTCAAACACGCTCAAGGATCATGGCAATGCCCTGACCCACACCGATGCACATCGTACACAGCGCGTAGCGCCCGCTGCGTCGGTGCAGTTCGTTACTCGCGGCCAGCGCCAGCCTGGCGCCGCTCATGCCCAGCGGGTGGCCCAGCGCAATCGCGCCACCGTTCGGGTTGACGTGCGCGGCATCATCCGGCAGGCCCAGCTGACGCAGCACGCCCAACGCCTGCGCGGCGAAAGCTTCGTTAAGCTCAATGACGTCCATATCGTGAATACTGAGTCCGGCGCGCTCCAGCACCCTGCGGGTGGCCGGTACCGGGCCGAGCCCCATCAGACGTGGCTCCACGCCCGCCGTCGCCATCGCCACGATCCGCGTGCGAGGAACTACCCCCTGCGCCAGCGCCATCTTCTCGCTGGCGACAATCAGCGCCGCCGCGCCGTCGTTAACCCCGGAGGCATTTCCGGCCGTGACCACCCCGTTCTTACGGAACGGCGTTTTCAGCCCGGCAAGCTGTTCGAGCGTGGTGTCCGCGCGCGGATGTTCATCCACGCTGAACTCCGTGATCGCCCCTTTTTTACCCGGCACCGGCACCGGGACGATCTCCTGCGCCAGAACGCCGTTCTGCTGCGCCTGCGCGGTACGCTGCTGGCTGCGCAGCGCGAAGGCGTCCTGATCGGCACGGCTGATATTTAACAATTCAGCTACATTCTCTGCCGTTTCCGGCATACTGTCAGTTCCGAATTGCTGATGCATGAGCGGATTCACAAATCGCCAGCCGATGGTGGTATCGAAGATCTCCGCCTGTCGCTGAAACGCCGCGGTGGCTTTGCCCATCACAAACGGCGCGCGGGACATCGACTCCACGCCGCCCGCGATCAGCAGGTCGCCGTCGCCCGCCTTGATGGTGCGCGCGGCAAAACCAATCGCGTCCAGCCCGGAACCGCACAGGCGGTTGATCGTCGTGCCGGAGACCGTCTGCGGCAGACCGGCCAGCAGCGACGACATGCGCGCCACGTTGCGGTTATCTTCCCCCGCCTGGTTGGCGCAGCCGAAAATCACGTCGTCAATCCGCTCCAGGTCGAGCTGCGGGTAGCGGGCCAGCAGCGCGCGCAGCGGCACGGCACCGAGATCGTCAGTTCGGACTGCGGAAAGCGCGCCGCCGTAGCGGCCCACGGGGGTTCGAACGCCATCACAAATAAATGCGTCACGCATCAGGCCTCTCCTGTCACGCTGCCGCCGATGCGGTGAGATTTTCCGCGAAAAAGGGCGACGGTTTTCTGTTGTTGGTTTTGGATTTCAATGTCATACACGCCGGTCAGCTTGCCCTGATGCTTCACCCGCGCGGTGGCGGTGAGCGTGTCCCCAGCGAAGCCCGGACGCAGAAAGTCAATCGAGCAGCCGGAGGCTACCGCCGCCAGCCCCTGGCTGTTGCAGGCGTAGGCAAAAGCGGTGTCCGCCAGCGAAAACAGCTGGCCGCCGTGGCAGGTTTTATGGCCGTTCAGCATCTGCGGGGTGATGGTCATGGTCACTACCGCGTAGCCCTCGTCCATCTCGACAATGTCCATCCCCATCGCCTGCGCGCAGGCGTCCCGTTCGTACATGGTGCGGGCGTTATGCCAGGCGTTATGACTCATAGCTACTCTCCAGAAGCGCGCGCTGGCGCAGCAGTGAACAGGGGCGATAGCGCTCTTCGCCGTAATGACGCTGCAGGTTCTCCAGCAGCGTCAGCAGGCGCTGCCAGCCCAGACGCTCGCCCCAGGCGATCGGCCCGCTCGGGTAGTTCACGCCCAGACGCATGGCCGTGTCGATGTCCTTCTCGCTGGCGACCCCTTTTTGCAGGGCATCCAGCGCCTCGTTGGCAATCATCGCCAGCGTCCGCCAGATCAGCAGGCCGGGATAATCGGCAATTTGCACCACCCGGTGTCCCTGCTGCTGCAGGTAGCGAATGGCTTTTTGCGTCGCGGTATGCGGGTTACTGGCGGCAGCGGCAATGACCGCCACGTCACGCTCAATGCGGTCGACCACCACCACCGGGCCGTTGAGCCGCAGCGCCAGCGCCTGCGCGGTCTCGCCCTGCGTTTCAACCAGATAGACATCATCTATTTCCGTGACACCGTCACGTCTTTTTTCCACGCGCATCGGGCTATAGCTGTCGTTCACCGACTCAACCCACTGCACGTCAGGTTTTTCACCCTGCCAGTCGTACACGCCCTTCCCGCTCTTTTTGCCCAGCCTTCCTGCCAGCACCAGTTCCTGCTGAACCAGCGAAGGCAGAAAACGACGTTCCTGCCAGAAGGCGTTAAATACCGAACAGGTCACCGCAAAGTTGACGTCCTGACCAATCATGTCGGTCAGCTCCAGCGGCCCCATCGGGAAGCCGCCGCCCTCACGCAGGGCGGCGTCAATCACCTCCGGCGGAGCGACCTGTTCTTCCAGCGCGCGCCAGGCTTCGGAATAGAACGGACGCGCGACGCGGTTGACGATGAACCCCGGCGTTGACTGGCAGCGAACGGGCTGTTTGCCCCAGTTCAGCGCCAGCTCGCACAGCGCGTCGGCCACTTCCGGGGAGGTCGCCAGCCCGCTGACCACCTCCACCAGCTTCATGACCGGCGCCGGGTTAAAGAAGTGCAGGCCTGCGACGCGTTCCGGGTGGTGGACGTCCGCCGCTATCGCCGTGACGGAGATGGAAGAGGTATTGCTGGTCAGCACCGTCTGCGGCGGGCAGATCTCCGCCAACTGCGCAAACAACGCCTTTTTCACCTCCAGCCGCTCGGAGGCCGCTTCAATCACCAGATCGGCCGCGGAAAGCGCGTCGATATCGGTGACGGGAACCAGCCGGGCAAGGATTTGGCTCCCGGCATCGGCGGAGAGCTTTCCGCGCGTTACACGGGAGGCAAGACGCTGGCGGATCCCGTCGATGGCACGTGATATCGCATCGCTGGAGATGTCGTAGATCAGAACCTGATGACCATGGCTGGCGGCGACTTCGGCAATCCCTGCGCCCATCGTGCCACTGCCGATCACGGCGACAGTCCGTATGTTCAGCATCTTATTTCCCCGTAAAGTTCGGCGCGCGCTTCGCGAGGAAGGCGCTGACGCCCTCGCGGTAGTCGTCGCTGCGCCCGGCCAGGCGCTGATAGTCGCGCTCGAGATCGAGCTGAGCGTCCAGAGTATTAGTTTCCGCGGCGTTGATCGCCTGCTTGATCAGCCCCAGGCCGAAGGTCGGCTGAGACGCAAAATGCAGGGCCATCTGCTGTGCCGTGGTGGAGAGCTGCTCGTCATCGACCACCTGCCAGATCATGCCCCACGCCTGCGCCTGTTCAGCGCTGAGTTTGTCACCGAGCAAAGCCAGCCCCATGGCGCGGGCGCGTCCGGCCACGCGCGGCAGCAGCCAGGTGCCGCCGCAGTCTGGCACCAGGCCAAGCTTGCTGAATGCCATCACGAAGTTGGCCGAACGGGCGGCAATCACCATGTCGCACCCGAGCGCCAGCGTGGCGCCCGCGCCCGCCGCCACGCCATTAACGGCACAGATGACCGGCTTCGGCAGCTTTGCCAGGCGGCGCACCAGCGGGTTGTAGAAGGTTTCAACGGACATGCCCAGATCCGGCGCCGGGCCGTTGGGGTCGACGTTGCGGTCATTCAGGTCCTGACCGGCACAGAAACCACGTCCTGCGCCGGTGAGCAGCAGGCAGCGAACGGTGTCATCGCGCTCGGCCTGTTTCAGGCACTCAGCCAGTTGCTGGTGCATCACGTCGTTAAAGCTGTTCAGACGCTCCGGACGGTTCAGCGTAATGGTCATCACGCCCTGTTCTACATGACTGAGAATAAATTCCACAATTAGCGTCCTTTAAAGTCGGGGGTGCGTTTTTGTAAGAAGGCGTCGATGCCTTCCCGGCGGTCTTCAGTGGCGGAAAGCAGCGTAAACAGCTGGCGCTCCTGGGCCAGACCGGCCTGGAGCGGCACCTCCTGTGACTGCCGCAGCGCCTGTTTGGCCGCCTGCAGCGCCAGCGGCGAGTGGCGCGCCATCAGGGCCGCCTGCTTCAGGGCATACTCCAGCGTCAGCGCCGCCGGGAAAACATCGCTCACCAGCCCGGCGTTCAGCGCCTGCTCGGCGGAAATGCTCTCGCCGGTCAGCACCATTTTGCTGGCGAGCGATTTCCCGACGCTGCGGATAAGACGCTGGGTGCCGCCCGCGCCGGGCATGATGCCGAGCGTGATTTCCGGCAGGCCGAAACGGGCGTTGTCACCGGCAATCACCACGTCGCACAGCAGCGCCAGCTCGCAGCCCGCGCCCAGCGCGAAACCGTTCACGGCGGCGATCAGCGGTTTGCTGAACGCGTTAATGCGTGCCCACAGCTGCGGGCGAATATCGTTCAGGGTGGCAGGCAGGTCTTTTTCCGCCATTTCGTTGAGATCGGCCCCGGCGGCAAAGCAGCGCTCGCTGCCGTAAATCACGCAGACGGCAATGTCAGCATCCACGGCGGCGGCCTCAAGCTGTTCCGCAAGCTGGGTTAACAGCGCGTTGTTGAGGGCGTTGCGCGCCGCCGGACGGTTGAGCGTCAGCTGCAGCACGCGGCCATGACGGGTAACAGTTAGCTCGCTCATGCCATCCCCTTCGCGTCGAAGTCGACGACCACGTCGGCGGTTAACGGTAATGACTGGCAGCTCAGCACATACCCGGCGGCCAGCTCGTCCGGCTCCAGGCTGTAGTTGGTCGCCATGTCCACCTTCCCGCGCAGCACTTTGCATTTGCAGGTGGCGCAGACGCCGCCCTTGCAGGCATACGGCAGATCTGCCCCCTGACGCAGGGCGGCATCAAGAATGCTTTCGTCATCCGCCGTCAGGGTAATTTCACGGTCGCGCCCGTCCTGGCGAACGGTCACTTTCTGTCCGCCCGCCTGCACGTGCGCCGCGCGCTTAACGGTGATTCCGGAGGTGTTAAAGCGCTCAAGGTGAATGGATTTGTCCGGCATCCCCAGCGCCTTCAGCGTGGCCTCCGCGTCATCCATCATTGCGGACGGGCCGCAGATAAAGGCCTCGTCATACTGGCGGAAGTTGATCAGGGTTTTCGCCAGCGCTTGCAGTTTTTCCCCGTCGATGCGGCCAAAGAGCAGATCACTGTCCAGCCGCTCCTGACTGAAGATGGAGACCAGTTGCAGCCGCTGAGGGTATTTGTCCTTCAGGTCCGCCAGCGCCTGGCGGAACATCATGCTCTGGCTGCTGCGGTTGCCGTAGATCAGGGTGAAATGGCTGTTGGGTTCAGTCGCAAGCGTCGCGGAGATAATCGCCAGCATCGGGGTGATCCCGGAGCCTGCCGCAATCGCCAGGTAGTGGCCTTCGCGTTCGGCCTGTGGCTGGTAGCCAAACTGCCCCTGAGGAACCATCACCTCCAGCGCCATGCCCGCTTTGATCTCATCCCGGGCATAGCGGGAAAAGCGCCCGCCGTCGATGGCTTTGACTGCCACGCTGATTTCGCCCGGGGCGGTACTCCGGCAGATGGAGTAGCAGCGGCGCAGCTCGTCTCCGCCAAGCGTCGTTTTTAACGTCAGGTGCTGGCCGGGACGAAAGCGGTAGGCCTCCTGCAGCGCCTGCGGCACTGCAAAGGTAATGGTCACCGCGTCGCGGGTTTCGGGTTCCACTTTTGCCACTGTTAATGAATGAAACGTTGTCATGGCAGCCTCAAATACATTTGAAATAGTCGAAGGGCTCACGGCAGGAATTGCAGCGGTAGAGCGCTTTGCAGGCCGTCGAGCCAAATTCACTGATAAGCGAAGTGTCGGTGCTGGCGCAGCGCGGACAGCTCACCTCCACCGGCGCGTGCGCGTGACAGCTATGCCCCACCGGCGGACTGATGCCGTACGCCCGCAGGCGCTCACGCGCGTCGGGGGTCATCCAGTCGGTGGTCCAGGCGGGTTCTAGCTGGAGCACAATGTGCACCGGAGTAAAGCCGTGCGCGGCCATCGCCTCGCGGATCGCCCCCAGCAGATGTTCCGTCGCCGGACAGCCCGAGTAGGTCGGCGTAAAGCCAATGACCCAGCCTTCCCCCTGCGCCTTCACGCTGCGCACCATGCCTAAATCGGTGATGGTTAACACCGGCACTTCCGGGTCCGGGATCTGGCTGAGCAGCGCCCAGATCTGCGGTATTTGCGCGGGCGCGATGTCGACGAGGCGTTGCATAGCGTTCTCCTTTACCACTGCTGACCGGGATACGCGCGCTGGAGATACTGCATTTCCGCCAGCATCGGGCCCAGATGTTCGGTATGCAGCCCCTGCTTGCCCCCGGTGCGGTACGCCACCTCGGCGGGCACCTGCAGGCAGGCTTCATTCAGACCGGCAAAGACTTCGCTTTCCCACGGCTGACGCAGGAGGCGCGGGTCAACCGCCACGCCGGACTCAATCAGCTCCCGTTCGACGTCATCGGCTTCAAACAGCTCGGCCGTAAAACGCCACAGGTTGTCGATGGCCTGCTGCATTTTTTGCGCGGACGTTTCGGTCCCGTCGCCCAGACGCACCAGCCAGCCGCGGCTGAAGCGCAGGTGGTAGCGCGCCTCTTTAATCGCTTTGGCGGCAATGGCGGCAAGCTGGCCGTCGCGGCTTTGGATCAGGCGTTCATACAGCGCCACGTTCCAGGCATCCATCAGGTACTGGCGGGCAATCGTGTCGGCGAAGCTGCCGTTCGGCTGCTCCACCAGCAGGACATTGCTGAACTGGCGCTCGTCGCGGCCAAACGCCAGCGTGTCTTCATCGCCCTGGCCTTCCCGCTGCGCGGCATAGGTCAGGAAATTGCGCGCCTGTCCCAACAGATCGAGGCCGATATTGGCGAGCGCGAGGTCGATTTCCAGCTCCGGCGCGTGGCCGCACCAGGCGCCGAGACGCTGGGAGAGCACCAGACCGTTGTCGCCCAGACGCAGGGCATAGGCAGTCACTGAATTCATTCTTTGCCTCACATGTGCTCGATGCCGTCAGGGATGGTGTAGAACGTCGGATGGCGGTAAACCTTGCTTTCCGCCGGGTCGAAGAACTCGCCGCGCTCTTCCGGCTGGGAGGCGACAATCTCGCTCGCCTTAACCACCCAGATAGAACAGCCTTCGCTGCGGCGGGTGTAGGCATCACGTGCATTTTCCAGCGCCATGCGATCGTCGGCGGCATGCAGACTGCCCACGTGACGGTGGGATAACCCTTGTTTGCTGCGTACGAACACTTCGTACAGCGGCCAGTAGACATTGCTCATCGTGATTCCTCTTAAGCCACTTTGCGGGCGTGTTGTTTTTCGGCGTGCGCCAGTGCGGCTTCCCGCACCCACGCCCCCTCTTCCCAGGCTTTACGTTTGGCGGCCAGGCGTTCGTGGTTGCAGATGCCGCGCCCGTTAATGACCTCGTCAAACTCGTGCCAGTCAATCTCGCCGAAGCGATAATGACCGCTCTCTTCATCCAAACGCAGGTCGGGATCGGGCACCGTCATGCCCAGCATCTCTACCTGCGGCACCGTGTTGTCGACAAAGCGCTGGCGCAGCTCGTCGTTGCCGAAGCGTTTGATTTTCCACGCCAGGCTGCGGGCGCTGTTCGGCGAATTGTCGTCGTTCGGCCCGAACATCATCAGCGCCGGCCACCAGAAGCGGTTGATGGCGTCCTGCAGCATCTGGCGCTGGGCTTCACTGCCCTGCGCCAGCGCCATGCAGGCTTCAAAGCCCTGACGCTGGTGGAAGCTCTCTTCTTTACAGATTTTCACCATCGCGCGGGCATACGGACCGTAGGAGGTTCGGCACAGCGCCACCTGGTTGACGATGGCCGCGCCGTCCACCAGCCAGCCGATCACGCCGATATCGGCCCAGCTCAGGGTCGGATAGTTGAAGATGGAGGAGTATTTCATCTTGCCGTCGAGCATCTTCTGGTAGATGTCTTCCCGTGCGCAGCCCAGCGTTTCCGCCGCGCTGTAGAGGTAAAGCCCGTGTCCGGCTTCGTCCTGCACCTTCGCCAGCAGGATCGCTTTTCGGCGCAGCGTCGGGGCGCGGGTGATCCAGTTCCCTTCCGGCAGCATGCCGACAATTTCGGAGTGCGCATGCTGGCCAATCTGGCGGATCAACGTCTTACGATAGGCGTCAGGCATCCAGTCCTGAGGCTCAATCGCCGTCTCCTGCGCTATGCGCTGCTCAAACCGTTGTTCTTGCGTCACGTCATCACCTTATGATTCGTTAGTTTGCAAATTAAAGCGTAATGTTGAATCACTTTGTTTTTTAAAAGTTACACAAAGGTTAAATATAACCCCAAGAATTGTTTCCTGATTATGTGACATTGCTCGCAAGGCTTTTACCAATGGCGCGCTGAAGAGCGTTCTGGCGCGCCGCGTTTCATCAGAGCGGATCACAATGTTAACAATTCATTAAAACTCAGCTTGATTTTTATGATTCATGATCAAACTATTAATGGGTAAATTACGTAACATTTGGAGATAAGCGATGCAGCAGTTAGCCAGCTTCTTATCCGGTACCTGGCAGTCTGGCCGGGGCCGCGAACGCACTATTCATCACGCCATCAATGGCGAAGCGCTGTGGAGCGTGACCAGCGAAGGGCTGGACATGGCGGCCGCCCGTCGCTATGCGATTGAGCGCGGCGGCGAAGCGCTTCACGAGATGACCTTTATCGAACGCGCGGCCATGCTGAAGGCTGTGGCAAAGCACCTGCTTAGCGAGAAAGAGACGTTTTATGCCCTGTCCGCCCAGACCGGGGCGACAAAATCAGACAGCTGGGTCGATATCGAAGGCGGGATCGGCACCCTCTTCACTTACGCAAGCCTGGGCAGCCGCGAGCTGCCGGATGACACCGTGTGGCCGGAAGACGAGCTGATCCCGCTGTCAAAAGAAGGCGGCTTTGCCGCGCGTCACGTCCTGACCTCCAAATCCGGGGTGGCGGTGCACATCAACGCCTTTAACTTCCCCTGCTGGGGAATGCTTGAAAAACTGGCCCCGACCTGGCTTGCCGGCATGCCCGCCATCATCAAACCCGCCACCGCCACCGCACAGGTGACGCAGGCGATGGTGAAATCCATCGTCGACAGCGGGCTGGTGCCGGACGGCGCCATCAGCCTGATCTGCGGCGGCGCGGGGGATCTGCTCGACCAGCTCGACAGTCAGGACGTAGTGACCTTTACCGGCTCCGCCAGCACCGGGCAAAGCCTGCGCGTGCACCCGAATATTGTGGCGAATGCCATTCCGTTCACGATGGAAGCCGACTCCCTGAACTGCTGCGTGCTGGGGGAAGACGTCACGCCGGAGCAGCCGGAATTTGCCCTGTTCATTCGGGAAGTGGTGCGCGAGATGACCGCCAAAGCCGGGCAGAAATGTACGGCCATTCGCCGCATTATCGTCCCGCAGAGCCAGATTGACGCCGTGAGCCAGGCGCTGGTTGCCCGGCTGGAAAAGGTGGTGGTGGGCGATCCGGCGCAGGAAGGGGTAAAGATGGGCGCGCTGGTCAACGCCGAACAGCGTGCGGACGTGCAGGAGAAAGTGGATCAACTGATCGCCGCAGGCTGCCAGGTCCGCCTGGGTGGCAAAGCGGATTTGCAGGCCGCTGGCGCGTTCTACCCGCCGACCCTGCTGTTCTGCCCGCAGCCGGATGAAACTCCGGCTGTGCACTCAACCGAAGCTTTTGGCCCGGTTGCGACGCTGATGCCGTATCGCCACGCGCGCCACGCAATGCAGCTTGCCCGCGCGGGCGGCGGCAGCCTGGCGGGCACGCTGGTTACCGCAGACCTGGACATTGCCCGCCAGTTTATTACCGGTGCGGCGCGCGCCCACGGGCGTATTCAGATCCTCAACGAGGAAGCCTCGAAAGAGTCCACCGGCCACGGTTCCCCGCTGCCACAGCTGGTGCACGGCGGCCCGGGCCGCGCGGGCGGCGGCGAAGAGCTGGGCGGCCTGCGTGCGGTGAAGCACTACCTGCAGCGCACCGCCATTCAGGGCAGCCCGACGATGCTGGCGGCTATTGGCAAACAGTGGGTGCGTGGCGCAGCGGTGCAGGAAGATCGTGTGCATCCGTTCCGCAAATACTTTGAGGAGCTACAGCCGGGCGACAGCCTGCTGACGCCGCGCCGCACCCTGACGGAAGCGGACATCGTGAACTTTGCCTGCCTGAGCGGCGACCACTTCTACGCCCATATGGACAAGATTGGCGCGGCAGAGTCGATCTTTGGCGAGCGCGTAGTGCACGGCTACTTCCTGATTTCTGCCGCAGCAGGGCTGTTTGTTGATGCGGGCGTCGGGCCGGTGATCGCCAACTACGGCATGGAAAACCTGCGCTTTATCGAGCCGGTTAAACCGGGCGATACCATTCAGGTGCGTCTGACCTGCAAGCGTAAAACGCTGAAGAAACAGCGCACCGCCGAGGAAAAACCAACCGGCGTGGTGGAATGGGCGGTTGAGATTTTCAACCAGCACCAGCAGGCCGTGGCGCTCTACTCCATCCTGACGCTGGTGGCGCGCCAGCAGGGGGATTTCTGACACCTTCCCTTCACCGCCTTTCCTGCCGGGTGGCGCGATGCTTACCCGGCCTACCACGACCAGCCGGGGTGTGACATCGCCCCGCTCTTTTTTTAACCTGGCAAGACTGGCAAATAATCTGGCAGATGCAGGCAAACGCTTTTCTCAGGCGCCTGTCAGGATAAGGCTGTCACAACACAATAAACACAACAAGATGAGGTCTACGATGGGAAGCAATTCTTCTTTTTCTGCCCGTAGAACGGCGCTGGCTATGGCCGTTGCGCTGTGTTGCGCCTGGCAATCCCCTGTTTTCGCCCACGGCAGTGAGGCGCATATGGTCCCGATGGACA
Organism: Enterobacter quasiroggenkampii; assembly: GCF_043972695.1. Classification (NCBI taxonomy): domain Bacteria; kingdom Pseudomonadati; phylum Pseudomonadota; class Gammaproteobacteria; order Enterobacterales; family Enterobacteriaceae; genus Enterobacter; species Enterobacter quasiroggenkampii. The sequence continues at coordinate 2,733,454 of NZ_CP143745.1, read as the reverse complement.
AAACGCTGCAGGACTTTGGCGCCGACGTTCAGTGGGATGATTACGCACAGATGTTCACCATTGCGAAAGACGGCGCCTTTGTGAAGGTCAAACCGGGCGCGAAAACCGCCATCGTCAACGGGAAAACCCTCAAGCTCGAGGTGCCGGTGGTGATGAAAGGCAAAAAAGCCTTTATCTCTGACAGCTTCATCAACGATGTTTTCCAGTCCGGTCTTGACCAGACTTTCCAGGTTGAAAAACGCCCTCACCCGCTAAACGCGCTGACGGCGGACGAAATTAAGCAAGCCGTTGAGATTGTCAAAGCCTCAGCGGATTTTAAACCGAATACCCGCTTTACCCAGATTGCCCTTGCTGAGCCAGAGAAAGCCAAAGTGTGGGACTTTGTGCTTAACGGTATGGCTGTGGATGCCCCGCGTCAGGCAAAGATTGTGATGCTCGATGGAAAGCACGTTATCGAAAGCCTGGTGGATCTGAAGGATAAAAAAATCCTGCGCTGGGAGCCTGTGAAAGATGCGCACGGCATGGTGCTGCTGGATGATTTCACCGCGGTACAGCAGATCATCAACGACAGCACGGAGTTTGCCGAGGTGCTTAAAAAACACGGCATCACCGACCCGAAAAAAGTGATTACCACGCCGCTGACCGTCGGCTATTTCGACGGTAAAGATGGCCTGAAGCAGGAAGATCGCCTGCTGAAAGTGGTGAGCTATCTGGATGTCGGCGACGGCAACTACTGGGCGCACCCGATTGAAAACCTGGTGGCCGTGGTCGATCTTGAGCAGAAGAAAATCCAGAAGATTGAGGAAGGTGCCGTTGTTCCGGTTCCGATGACGCCGCGCCCCTACGATGGCCGCGACCGTATAGAGACGCCGAAAAAACCGCTCGACATCATTGAGCCGGAAGGCAAGAACTACACCATTACCGGCGATATGGTGCACTGGCAGAACTGGGACTTCCACCTGAGCCTGGACTCCCGCGTCGGCCCGATGATTTCAACCGTCACGTATAACGACAACGGCAAAAAACGCCAGATTATGTATCAGGGGTCGCTCGGCGGCATGATCGTCCCTTACGGTGATCCGGACGTGGGCTGGTACTTTAAGGCCTATCTTGATTCCGGCGACTACGGCATGGGCACCCTGACCTCGCCGCTGGTACGCGGTAAAGACGTGCCGTCCAACGCGGTGATGCTCAATGAAACCATCCCGGACTACACCGGCGCGCCGATGGAGATCCCGCGCGCAATCGCCATTTTCGAACGCTACGCAGGCCCGGAATATAAGCATCAGGAGATGGGCCAGCCTAACGTCAGCACCGAGCGCCGCGAACTGGTGGTGCGCTGGGTGAGTACCGTGGGCAATTACGATTACATCTTCGACTGGGTGTTCCATGAAAATGGCACCATCGGCATTGACGCCGGTGCGACGGGTATCGAAGCGGTGAAAGGCGTGCAGGCGAAAACTATGCACGATGCCACCGCCAAAGACGATACAAAATACGGTACGCTGATCGACCACAACATCGTGGGCACCACGCACCAGCACATCTACAACTTCCGTCTTGATATGGACGTGGATGGTATCAACAACAAGCTGGTGGCCATGGATCCGGAAGTGAAGCCGAATACCGCCGGTGGCCCGCGCACCAGCACCATGCAGATCAATCAGTACGATATTGATACCGAGCAGCAAGCAGCGCAGAAGTTCGACCCGGGCACGATTCGCCTGCTGAGCAACACCCGTAAAGAGAACCGCATGGGCAACCCGGTTTCGTACCAGATCATCCCTTACGCGGGCGGCACGCACCCGGTGGCAACCGGCGCGAAATTTGCGCCGGACGAGTGGATTTACCATCGCCTGAGCTTTATGGACAAACAGCTGTGGGTGACCCGCTACCACCCGGATGAGCTCTACCCGGAAGGAAAATTCCCTAACCGCTCCGTGCACGACACCGGCCTGGGGCAGTACAGCAAGGATAACGAGTCGCTCAACGATCAGGATGACGTGGTCTGGATGACCACCGGCACCACCCACGTGGCGCGTGCGGAAGAGTGGCCAATTATGCCAACGGAATGGGTGCATACCCTGCTTAAACCGTGGAACTTCTTCGACGAGACGCCAACGCTCGGGAAGAAAAAAGACGAAAAATAACCATCAGCCGGGCAATTGCCCGGTTTTTTTTGCCCTGAAGTTTGAGGATCGCCCTGGCTTGCTTATAGTTACTGATATCTCACCTGCATGATTTATCCCCCGGACGGGAAAGGCCTTTATGGAAAAAAGAAAACAACCGACGCTGGAACGGGCAACGTGGTCCACGCGCCATGCCATGGTCATGCATGGGCTGGCGATGAACCTGCCGTGGCTGGCCTTCGTCAACGTCAGTTTCGCGGTGATGATCCTGCTGCGACACATCCTCCTTAAGGCCAGCGATCCCCTTTATCCCCACTCGCCGCAGCTGACAAGAATGGTCGATGCCTCCATGCTCGGCATTATTATTCTCTCTGCTGCGCTGATCCTGATGGCCTGGCGGCGTATCGCCGGAATCAGCGTGGTGTTATTTATCTGTAGTGCCATCTGGTCGGTCTCCTGTTTCTGGTTCATCACGCAATTGCTGCTGCCCCACGTCTGGCCGCTGTGCGTCATTCTGTTACTCGCCGGGTTAACGGCGCTCTATTTTTACCCTGAGGGGCTGCTCGCCTTTGTGCTCCCGCTCTGGATCACCCTGCCGGTTGCAAGCTGGGTACGCAATGATGGCCTAAACCTGCACTTCATCATCATCTGGAGCGTGTTTACGCTGATCCTGGTCTGCGGGCGTTTCATTCTGCTGAGCTGGTTTGACGAAGCCTGGCGACGTAACCAGCAAAATCAGTTGCTGATATCACGGCTGGACGCGCTGGCGCACCAGGACCCGTTAACCAAGACCGCCAATCGCCGGAAAATGGAGGTGGTCCTGGAGAACGCGGTTGAGCAGAAAAAAACCTTCTCGGTGATCATGCTGGATATCGACTACTTCAAGCGCTACAACGATACCTACGGGCATCAGGCAGGCGACGACTGTCTGACCCGCGTGGCGCGCGTGCTGAAGCAGTCGGTGCGCACACCTGATGATGTGGTGTCACGCTACGGGGGTGAGGAGTTCGTGGTCATCCTCTTCAATTGCCCGGCAAGCATCGCGGAAAAGGTTGCCCTGCGTATTCAGGACGGCCTGCGTACGGAAGCCATACCGCACGACGCCTCCACGGTCAGCGACCATGTCACCGTAAGCATGGGGATTGCGAGCATGGCGGAGGGGCTGGCCGGCACCGAGATCATCGCTCGCGCCGATGCGGCGCTTTATCGTGCGAAAGAGGCCGGGCGGGATAGGTGGTCGCTCTAAATAAAAGCCGGGTGACGCTGCGCTTACCCGGTCTACGGTTCGAGGTGTTGTAGGCCGGGTAAGGCGTAGCCGCCACCCGGCTTGCTTTTTAATACCGTACGCAAACCGACTTGGTTTCACACCAGCCGTCCAGCCAGTCCGGACCAAAGTCGCGCCCTGTCCCGGACTGCTTCATGCCGCCGAACGGCAGGTTGGCGTCGATCAGCGTATGGCTGTTGACCCAGACGGTGCCCGCCTGCAGCCGGTCGGTATATTCCAGCGCCTTGCTGATATTCTGCGTCCAGACGCTCGCCGTCAGGCCATAGTCGCTGTCGTTTGCCAGCTGCAGCGCCTCTTCCCCGTCGGCGACGCGCACCACGTTGACCACCGGGCCAAACACCTCTTCGCGGGTCAGGCGCAGCGAGGCATCCGGGTTCACCACCAGCGTAGGCGAAACGTAATAGCCTTTGCCTTCCGGCCCACGGTTACCGACAATCAGCTCCGCGTTGCGCGACTTCGCCTCATCGAGGAAGCTCTGCACCTTGTCACAGTGCGCACGCGACACCAGCGGGTTGATAAACGCCTCCGGCGACATGCCCGGCCCGACGCTGAGGGATTTCACCGCCTGTTCAAACCCGCTGACCAGCGTGTCAAACAGCGGCGCTTCAATATAGATACGCGAGCTCGCCGCGCACACCTGCCCCTGGTTCAGGAAGCTGCCGGTCATCAGGCCTTCGATTACCCACGCCGGGTCCGCATCCTTGAGTACAATTGCCGGGTTTTTCCCGCCAAGCTCCAGGGTCACGCCGGTGAGCGTGTCCGCCGCCGCGCGGGCGATTTGCTTCCCCGTCGCCGTTGAGCCGGTGAAGCTCACCTTTGCAATATGCGGATGCGAGGTCAGCGCTGCGCCACACACCGCGCCGCTACCGGTCACCACGTTGAACACCCCGTCCGGGATGCCCGCTTCACTGGCCAGTTCCGCCACGCGCAGCATGGTCAGCGGCGTGGTTTCAGACGGCTTGATGACAATAGAGCAGCCCGCGGCCAGCGCTGGCATCACTTTCCACATCCCGATCATCAGCGGGAAGTTCCAGGGCACAATCCCGGCCACCACGCCAACCGGCTCTTTACGCGTCCACGCCTGATAGCGGGCGCCCTGCGGTAGCGGGATGGAGAGGTCGAGGGTCTTACCCGTAATTTTGGTGGTCAGCCCGGCGGTATAGCGCATCCAGTTCAGGGTGCAGCTGACTTCAAACATACGGGAGATGTTGATGGATTTGCCCTGCTCCAGCGTTTCAAGCTGGGCCAGCTCCTCGCTGTGCTGTTCCACCAGATCGGCGAAATGGAGCAGGATCCGCTCGCGCTCCGCCGGGAGTTTTCCGGCCCAGGTACGGGCCACAAAGGCGCGCCAGCCGGACATGACGGCACGATCAACGTCGTCGACGCTGGCGTCGGCAGTCGAGGCGATGACCTCGCCCGTGGCCGGGTTGTAGACATTCAGCCGTTTTTCACTGTCCGATGCGGCCTGACGCCCTTCAATCCACAGGCCATGCTGTCGGTCTAAAAATTGCTGCACGGCAGGCTGAATAGCTACCAGTGATTCAGACATAGGATACTCCTTCGTTATTATTCGCAGGGTGTTCATCCAGTCTAAGTGGGGTTTTGCATTCTCGCTTTTGTCTCTGTGACATTCGCTTTGCCACCTGTGACAGGCTCCGCAAATCACGATAATTGCCGCTTATATCGCTGTTACCGGTGAGTGTTCTTTCCTATAGTCAGCCTCATAGCTCTGACAAAATGCAACACAAATGCAACAATGCGAAAACGTTGACGGTGCAGTGAGAGAAACGATGGCGTGTGCAAGCGAGCAGGAACAGTATCAGCAGTGGCTGGCGCAAATTAACCAGGTTTGCGGGCGTTTTAACGCGCAGCCCACCGAGGGAAAATTCTACGGCGAGCTGGAGACCAGCTATGCGCGCAGCCTGAAGCTCAGCACCGTCACCGCCGGCGGCGTCAACCTGTTCCGCTCCCGTCAGGAGATCAAACAGAGTAACGATGCCTGGTTCTATACCGTGTTCCAGCTCGAAGGGAGTGCGGAAATTGAGCAGGATGACCGCCGCGCGGTACTCAGAACCGGTGATATTACGCTGATTGATGCCTCACGCCCCTGCTCGATCAACTGGCAGGAAAAATCCCGCCAGATTTCGCTCCTGGTTCCCCGTCAGATTATTGAGCAGCAGTGCCGCTTTCAGGAGATAAGCTGCGCCACCGCCCTTTCCCGCACGCTGCCCACGGTACAGTTGAGCCATCGCCTGTTGATGGAGAGTATGAGCAATACCAGCCTGAGTGACCGGGAGAGCGAAGCGGCGCTCGAAGCGATGATCTGCCTGCTGCGCCCCGCTTTCCAGCAGCGCGAAATCATTCTGCCGCGTAAGGAACGCCAGTTCCAGCATGTGGTGGCGCTGATTGACGACCACATTCAGTCTGAATCGCTGCGCCCGGAATGGATTGCCGCCGAGAGCGGTATGTCCGTGCGCAGCCTTTACCGCATGTTTGCCGAGAAGGGGCTGGTGGTTGCACAGTACATTAAAAACCGCCGCCTGGATCGCTGCGCGGAGGTGCTGCGCGCTGCCGGTGATGACGAAAAGCTGGCGGGCATTGGCTACAGCTGGGGGTTCACCGACCATAGCCATTTTTCAACGGCGTTTAAGCAGCGCTTTGGCGTTTCGCCGGGTGAATACCGCAAGCGCTACCGCTAGCTATTTTTTGAGCCACTTTCCGTTAATGCCCTTCACGTACTCGCCCGGCTGCGCGCGGGCAACCAGTTTCTGCCCTGCCATTTTGGCCACTTCATCGACCGGCAAATTATTGCTGTCAGCCAGCTTCTGGTAGCTTTCCGTGCGCGCCGCGTTAATGCGATTAACCAGCGCCAGCGTTTCGGCGTCCTGTTGAATCGGGGCGAGATAACCGCTGAGGGTTTCTCCCACGCGCCCCTGCGCCCGGGCGTCATTTAGGGTCAGCGTAGCCGCCTGCACGTTCATCCCCAGCGCCAGTAAAATCAGAGCTACTCGTTTCATGGCGTCCTCAGAACAGATCGCTGCGCGATTTCAGCAAAGTTTCAACGTCTTTATCGACCTTAATGTGGATCTCATGTTCGATTTTGACATTCATATTGATGGTAATCGGCTCCTTTGGTGCAGCGACTTCAATGCGCGGCGTACAGCCGGACAGTAGCGCGGCAACGGCAACGGTGAGCGCACCAGCCATCTTTTTCATTGTTGTTCCTCACTTTCCTTGCCAGTCGAACTGCGGAGACCGGGTATCGCCGCGTGTTGCTCAAACCAGGTTTGCAGATTGTCTCCAAAGCGCAGGCTGCGCCAGAGGGTAAAGACATTCTCGTCATGGGTATAGTTCAGGTTGACGGAGCTGCTCTTGCCATCGACCCGGCTGGTCCCCTTGATGGTCGCCTGCATGGTTAATTCACCCAGGTTATCTAAATTGATTCTCGTCCACGAACGCGAAATTTCCATGTAGCGGAGCCAGTTAATCGCGGCGCCCGCGACCATATTGTCTTTGACGATGGCGTCGGCCGTATCTTTGTCGATGCGCAGCGTCATTGGGCCCGGGTTAGTCAGCCAGCCATCCTTAATGATCCATTTTTCGTTGTCCAGCCAGAACGGCAGCGCCCCGCTGACGGGACCCGACATGGCAAACTGTTTTGGATTGACGGCGCTAATCAGCTCGCTCGAAGAGATATTGTCTACCCGCAGCAGGGCCGGATCGTGCTGCGGCATCCGCAGTTGCTGCATGGTGATCTTCCCGCCGAGGGTTTCCACCTTCACGTTGGTGAGCAGCAGCGGATTGTCCTCCGTCCAGGGATAATCGCCCTGTAAATCCGCGGTAATGTTGCGCGCGGTCACCAGGTTTACCACTTCGCCTATGCGCAACGTGACCGGTCCGCGCGTGCCCAGAGACCAGGTTCCCTCGCTGAAGCGGAACGGCAGCACAAAATCGACGCCGTTTATCTGGTTGTCCGGCATCCAGGCGCTGCCGGATTTCAGTACCCCGTGACCACCCGCTTCAAAGCCCTGATCGGCCGCCGCCGAGAAGGCGACCTGCGCATAAAGCTCACCGTCGCGCAGCGTCATTTTCCAGTCCGGCGGGATAAGCGGCTGGAATACGGTGAGGGACTGTTTCGGCCACCAGGCCTGCCCGCGCAGGCGCACGCCATCCCACCTTCCGTTGACCTGTACCGGGCCGATGTTGTCCGCATGGAGGTCGCCCTTAAACTGAAAAATTGTCGGGTCGGTGCCGTCGACGCTGAAGGTCAGGACCGATGGCGGCAACACGCTGCCGCCGGAGAAGCGCGTTTGCCCGGCCTTCAGCGACAGCGCACCACTGAAGGCCGGTTTTTCGGCATCGCGCAACCAGCGTACAGGCTGATCCAGCACCAGACGCGGCTTGCTGACCTCCATCGTGCCGTACTGGAGCTTGTCAAAACCGGTGGAGAGCGCCGTCAGCTCAATAAGGTTGTCGCGCCACTCGCCTTTCCCGGCGACATCCCAGCGGGCATGCATCGGCGTAAAGCCGCCTTTCCCCCAGTATCGCCACTGCCACAGGCCGTTATCAGGTAAAAAGTCGTTGGCCTGACCGTCCAGGTGGAGTTCAAAATCGCCCATCTCGTTTTCATGGGCGCGTAAAATCGCCTGTAAACGACCGTCCACGCCCTTCTGGGTGAGCTTTACGCCCGCCAGTGGCCAGCGGATTTCATCGATATCGAGTGAGTTAATGATGCGTCCGCGCGAGCGGAGCAGCGCGCCCGGCTCAAAGGCCAGCTGCGGTTCATACAGGCTGCCGGTCAGTGTTGCGGGTAATTTGGCATAAAGAATGAGATCGTTTTGCTTCGCCTCGCCGCTCAGATGCAGCGGCATGTCGCTGTTTTCCATGCTGAGCCTGCCGGGCCCGATATTCAGTACCGCGTTGCCTTTCCCCGCATCGCCTTGCGTCAACACGTTCAGTCGTCCGGTCAGCGTGGCTTTCTCCAGCCCCTGCTGCCAGTTGTCGGCGCGAAGGGACACCCGCCCGCTCAGCGGCATACCCGAGAGATCCCAGTTCCAGCGTCCGTCGCTGATGTTGAGCTGTTCCGCCGTGATCTGCCACGGCAGGTCGAGAAGCGGATCGGGGTTGTCTCTCGCCATCACCACCAGCTGTCCCTGATTGTCTTCCCAGTCGAGATCGGCATCGACCAGAGACGTTAACTGTGGCACGTTAAAGGTCGCCACCGCGTGGCCTTTCACCGGCACGCCGTCCGGCACCAGCGGCAAGGTAAACTCGCCCACCAGCTTAATCGGCTGCGGCTGATCCGGGAGCTGAACATCGAACTGGCTGACCGAGAGCGTCTGACCGCGAAGCGTGCCTTTAATGCTGACCTGCTCGCCTTTATAGGCGATCTCCTGACTGGACGGGGTCAGCGACGCACGCAGCTCGCCCTGCCACTGCTGCCAGGGCGACAGCGTCAGACGGTGAATCGTGAGCCAGGTATTGGGTAATACTGCCTGCCATTCCGCCAGCGTTTTCGGGGCGACCGTTGAAGGCGCTGACTGGGGAATTTTGCTCAGGCAAACGGAGTTAAGATCCAGCGCGCCGATATCCAGCTTCCAGCGGCTGGGATGTGACAGCGTCACGTTATCGATGCGGGCAATTTCGCAGTCTTCCACCAGATAGCGAAGGTCGGGGATCACCAGCGCGTGGCGAGTCAGTTTCGGGCTCTCTTCGAAAGCGATGCGCGTCCCGACGGGAAGCCAGATCCCAGCGAGCGTCGGCACCCACTGGGCGAGCGTCATCAGCAGCGTCAGCGGCAACAGTATGAACAGCAGTAAAAGCGCAAGAGCGGCTTTGTATTTACCCTTCATGGGCAGTTAATATCCTGATTTAGCGAAAGAATTAAGCCGGCAATGCCGATCATTGTCGCATGTTTAGCGGTTGAGTTGAAGTTAACGCCAAGATTAAGGATAGATGCTGTAAATAGTATGAGGTAACTTTTTTGCTATGCGTAACCTGAAGAACACAATTTAGATTCAGTGGGTTACGCATAATTTCAGGCGAAGAAGCCGGAATAACTGCATAATTAATACCTGTTCCTGGGCATTGCCAGCAGGTAAAGCATTGCGAATATCAATGACCCCCAGTACACCGAGTCGTACCGCCAGGGATCAAAATCGATATGTAAAAAACCGCGAACAAACTCATAGCCGTTGGCAAAAACGTTAATCTGGATGGCTGCAATGGCTATCACAAACAGCGTATAGCCAATGAACAGTGGGTATTTTCGTAGCCGGTTAATCTTCTGTTTCCCGATATATAACAAGAAAAAAACTACTATAGATACAATGAAATAGTACAAAGCGGGCAGCATTGGCGGAGATAAGGACAACCCCAGTTGTTGCGACATGCATCATTCTCCCTCTTTATCAGAAACTCACCCGGTTCCTGATATCGTCCCATCACATCCAGAAGGATTGCAGTTTTCACCCCCTCTTGCCATTCTTTAACGTAATTCAGACAGGCTTTTTTCGCATCCTCAACCCACTGCATTTTTCTCTACACGCCCTGAACAGATTCACGCCAAAGATACCTCGTAGCAAGAATATCATGGAGTTAGGGTGTACATATGCTCTAGAATAATTGATAGAACTTATTGAATTCAATAATATTTTAGAAATTGTAAGATAATTTTAATCATGCTAACGTGAATGCAAAATCACTGGAGAAAGTCTTATGAAACTCGCGGTATACAGCACAAAGCAGTACGACAAAAAGTATCTGCAACATGTTAACGAGGCTTACGGGTTTGAGCTTGAATTTTTCGACTTTCTGCTGTCCGAAAAAACCGCTAAAACGGCGCACGGCTGTGAAGGCGTCTGCATTTTCGTAAACGATGATGGCAGTCGTCCGGTGCTGGAAGAGTTGAAAAAACAGGGGGTGAAGTACATCGCCCTGCGCTGCGCGGGCTTTAACAACGTGGATCTCGACGCGGCAAAAGAGCTGGGTCTGAAGGTGGTGCGCGTCCCGGCGTACTCCCCGGAAGCGGTGGCGGAACATGCGATTGGCATGATGATGTCGCTCAACCGTCGTATTCACCGCGCTTATCAGCGCACCCGTGACGCCAACTTCTCGCTGGAAGGGCTGACCGGCTTTACCATGTACGGCAAAACCGCTGGCGTGATCGGGACCGGTAAAATTGGCGTGGCTGCCCTGCGCATCCTGAAAGGCTTCGGCATGCGTCTGCTGGCATTCGATCCGTACCCAAGCGCCGCAGCGCTGGATCTGGGCGTGGAGTACGTCGATCTGCCGACGCTGTTCTCGCAGTCCGACGTGATCTCCCTGCACTGCCCGCTGACGCCGGAAAACTACCACCTGCTTAACCAGGCGGCATTTGACCAGATGAAAGATGGCGTGATGATCATCAACACCAGCCGCGGCGGACTGGTTGACTCCCAGGCCGCTATCGAAGCGCTGAAGACCCAGAAAATTGGCGCGCTGGGGATGGACGTCTATGAGAACGAACGCGACCTGTTCTTTGAAGACAAGTCTAATGATGTCATCCAGGACGACGTGTTCCGTCGCCTCTCTGCCTGCCATAACGTGCTGTTTACCGGACATCAGGCGTTTCTGACTGCCGAAGCGCTGATCAGCATTTCGGAAACCACGCTGGGTAACCTTCAGCAGTTAGAAAAGGGTGAGCCGTGCCCTAACGAGCTGGCTTAAGTGCTACGCCGGGTGGGGCTAAGCCTCACCCGGCGCGTTTGTTTCCCAACTCCGGTGCGCAACGCGCCACCAGAGCAGAACGGCGGCCAGGGCAATGGCGCTCAGGACACTGAATGCCGTCGCAAACGAGTAATGTCCGGCGATCGTCCCGGTTAACGCCGGGCTCATGGATGCCCCTACTCCCTGCATCAACATCACCACACTCTGCCCGGCATTGACGTGCCCGCTTCCACGCAGCAGCACCACAATAAACGACGGTACGACGACTCCCAGGATCCCGGCGGCCAGGCCATCGAGAATTTGTACCGGGATCATCATTAACGGCGCGTCCGTGGATGCCGCCAGCGCCGCGCGCACCGGCATAACCAGCAGCGCCAGCATAATCAAGCGCCAGTAGCCATAGTGTTCGATCCGGCGCGAGGCCCAGATGGCGACGGGGATCATCACGGCCTGAGAGATGATGACGGTACCGGCCGCATACAAACCGGGGTTGATCGCGGCAGGTGCAGCGGCAACCCTCATACTTAGCATCGGCAGCAGCGCGGCGTTCGCCAGATGGAACAGCAGCAGCGTCAGTCCGGTCACAAACAGCGCCCGGTTTTTCATCAGCACGGTAAAACCGGGGACCGGCAGGCTCGCTGAAGAGGACAGCCCGCGCGCCGCGTCGTTATCGATATCGCTGTTGCGAATGGCAAGCAGCGCACACAGCGTTAGCAGCGTGGTGCTGGTCATCAGCAGGAAAATCCCGCCCACGCCCCAGTACCACGCAATGCCACCCGCAATCAGCGCGGTGACAAAATTTCCGCCGTGATTGAACGCCTCGTTTCTGCCCATCTGCGCGCTGAAGCCGCTCTGCCCGGTCAACCCCAGCGTAATCCCGGCGATCAATGGCCCGACAAATGCCGCACAGATACCGGTGACGATTTGCGACACGGCGACAACGCCGCTCTGCTGGCTAAACCAGAGCAGAAGCGTGCTTAGTGTGATCAGAATGCACAGCAGCGCGAGTACAGCACGCTTGTTGCGGGAGGTGTCGGTGATGAACCCCGCCGGCAGCGTGGCCAGTAACCCCGCCAGCCCGCCGGCCGTCATCAGAATGCCAATATCATCAGGGGTCCAGTGGCGTTCGGTCAGAAAAATACCGAGAAAAGGCCCCAGGCCATCGCGGACATCTGCAATGAAAAAACTTGTCAGGCATAGCGCCCGCAGCGAACGAAGAGACATACTTCCTGCCTTGCCTGTTATCGCCTGAAAAAAAGAAAATGTAGTATACCGGGTATTTTTGAAAATCAGATGACGTCTTAAAAAACATGCCTTCCGAACTTAAACAATTCATAACGGACGTTGTTTTTTCACTTTACTCATAATCGGCCCTGACTATACTGGCAATAAATTTTCACAGGAGTCCTTCGTTGGAAAGTTATTTTATCGTCGATACGAAGGTAAGCTGACGCGATTTTCTCGCTGCTTACCTTAAGGGTGGGCAGCAATCCTCTTGACGTGATTGCATCCCAATACATTAAGAACGACCAATTTTTTGGGGCATCGCGATGTTCATGTTTCATCATTCACTCTTTCCACCGCCCTCGCGCTGACATGCTTTGCGTTTTAATGGCGTCATACTGTGCTTTGTGAAGCGCTGACGCTTATCGTTTAATCATGTTAACAGGCGACAGGCTGATGTTCCCTTATATCTCTCATCTGCTCGCAGCGATGCTGCTGGGCGCAATTATCGGCGCGGAAAGACAATGGCGCCAGCGTATGGCGGGGCTTCGTACCAATGCACTGGTTGCGACGGGCGCGGCCGTGTTTATTTTAAGTTCCCTCTCGACCTCACCCGATAGCCCGGGGCGCATCGCAGCGCAGATCGTCTCCGGCATAGGTTTTCTTGGCGCAGGCGTTATTATGCGTGAGGGAATGAATATTCGTGGTCTAAATACCGCCGCAACGCTATGGTGTTCGGCCGGAATTGGCGTGCTGTGCGGCTTAGGTCAATTCTGGAATGCCGGTATGGCCAGCGTGATTATCCTTTGTGCCAACATATTGCTTCGCGAAGCTGCGCAGCGGATTAATCAACTGCCCGCGCTCCATGAAGGCGAAAAATGCTATGTCCTTAAAATCACCTGTAATGACGAGTATGAAGATGCGGTGCGGCAGAATATTGTCAACATGGCGAAAGAGTTGACGTTAAGCCTGAAAGCCATTTATTGCGATACGGCGCAAGCAGAAGGTAAAACCGAAATACGGGCCGAGGTGATGACCCGTGAGGAATACCGGAAATTACTCGAGCTAATTATGGGTAATATTGGCGGGAATAAAATTATGGCATCCGTAAGCTGTCACGCAATATGAATACGATACCGGGCATTGCGCCCGGTTGAGGCTTTGCTGTTTTGCAGAAATGGGCAGTGACGTGGAGAGAATCATACAGAAGCGCTGATTCTGGCCAGACTTTTCATCATCTTCGTCGTAAGGATAAGCTGCTCGCTGCCCATAAGTTGGGACAATTCCTGCTTAGCGGATTGCCATACCGGAATAACCTGTTCAAGCAGACGCCAGCCTTCCCCCGTCAACATGAGTCGTTTTCCTGAACGTCCACGCCCTCCAGTAGAGCCAATAATGCCTCGGGACTCCAGACTACGGATATTACGACTCAGTGTTGTCGCATCCACCCCTGCTCTGGCGGCGAGTTCCGCAACGGTTTCATTAGGAGAACCCCCGATGCCAACTATCAGACTGAACTGCTCAGCGGTCAGTTCAAACGGTCTGAAGCAGGCGTTGTAATAGCGCGTAATAGCCCGAGCAGTAGCGCGCGCCTGAAACGCCGGGCAGACTTCCGGAATGGCCTTCAACAACGTCACATCAATGTTGCTCATCATTTCATCTCGACATTCAATGCTAAAGTTAATAGTGTATATACACCATTAAGCATGTTTGAGGAACGGTTATGCCAGCCTTTGTTCATATCAACTTACGCGTTATTGACCCAGCCAGACAGGCCAGCCTTGCCCCCCGCTTCACGTCAGCATTAGAGGAAGCAGGCGGTAAAATTGTTCATTTTGGTGCTGTCGCACAGGTACTGGAAGGTGATGAAGAGCCGTTACCCTATGCGGGCATTTTTGAATTCCCGACGTTAGATCAGGCCCTTGCCTTCTATCATTCGGAAAAATATGCGCCGATTAAGGCTGAACGCCAGCTCGCCCAGGAAGCAAGAATGTTCATTGTCACGACGGAATGACAGGCAGGTTCAACTGTACCTAAATCACAGAACCGAAATTTGTCCCCGTTATGACAACCTGCTCTCTGTTTTGCTGGAAATAACGGTTTACCCTGAGTTGTGCAAAAAATACTCAGGAGGGACACATGTACAATTCAATTTTGGTTCCCATTGATATCTCCGAGGATAGCCTGACGCACATGGTTATCCCTTTCGTTCAGGCACATACCGCACTTAACACGGCCAAAGTCCACTTTCTTACCGTTATTCCTTCGCTTCCCTATTATTCATCGTTAGGTTTGGCCTACCCCGTAGAAATGCCGAAGATGAAAGAATTCCAGCACGCGGCGTTAGCAAAACTGGATGAAATAGTTAAGCAATTCAAAATCCCTGCAGACAAGATACAGACGCATGCCGTGACGGGGTCTCCGAAGGATCAGATCCTTAAGCTCGCAGATACGATCGGCGCCGACCTGATCATTATCGCCTCCCATAAGCCGGACATCTCGACCTATCTGTTGGGCTCAAACGCTGCGGCAGTGGTTCGGCATGCGAAATGCCCTGTGCTGGTGGTAAGATAAAAAAACCGGGCGTAACGCCCGGTTTTTCATTTACGCTTCCCTGAATGAAAGCACGCTTTAAAGATTTACGCTGTTTGCATTTAAATTTAAGTCCGTAATAGCGGCTGGTTTTCCCAGCAAGTAGCCCTGAACTTCATCACATTTATTTTTTTTAAGAAAAGAGAGCTGTTCGGCGGTCTCCACCCCTTCTGCGGTTACCGCCATCGAATAGGCTTTACCCAGATCGATAATTTTCTCTACGACAGATTGGTTCTGCGGTGAATCGTCAAGGGTAAAAATAAAACTCTTGTCGAGCTTGAGCCCGTCAAACTGAAACTTCCGGAGATAGCTCAGAGATGCATAGCCGGTACCGAAGTCGTCAATCAGGATGCGGATGCCCATTTTTTTGAGAGCCTTCATTGTCTGCAAGGTTTTTTCAGGATCGGAAAGCGTGACATTTTCAGTCACTTCTATTTCCAGACGGTTAGGTTCAAGCCCTGTTTCGTGAAGTATCTCTTTTATCCTTCCGGCAAGATCGCTTGCCTGAAATTCGATGGCCGAAATATTTACGGATACCGATAACCCCGGCAATTTCTCTTTTGTCTCCGCACAGGCTGTGCGTATAACCCAGTTGCTGAGGTTAATAATCAGGCCTGTTTCTTCCGCCAGAGTGATGAACTGATCGGGCATCATCATCCCTCGCTGCGGGTGCTTCCAACGTACCAGCGCTTCGACGGCATCTATTTTCGAGTATCGGAGGTTATAACGCGGCTGGTATACCAGGTAGAGCTGCTCTTCACGAATTGCAGTCTTCAGTTCTAATTCCAGTTTTCTCCGTTCGGTCAACTTTTCCGACATATCCGGACGATAATAGACCCATCTGTTTCTGCCGGATTGTTTCGCCTGGTAAAGCGCGATATCTGCATAGCGTAAAAGATCGTTAGCGCTGCGGCTATCCTGGGGAGCCAGCGCAATACCCATGCTTACGCCTATCGCCACATCATTGCCCTCAATGGAGAAAGGACGGTTAAGTTCTTGCACGATACGGTGACAGACCTCCTCAATTTGCGCTTTTTGGCTGCTGTTGCCGAGGAGCAGCATAAATTCATCGCCCCCCTGCCTTGCGACAAAATCACCTCGACGAACACAATTTTTTAGACGTAAAGCGACCTCGCCAAGCAGAGCATCGCCCGCGGAATGCCCAAAAATATCATTAACGGGTTTAAACTTGTCTAAATCGAGGCAAATCATGGCAAAGGGGTAATGACTGACGCCTTCTTTAGCGAACTGGCCTGCAAGAAACTCCTTAATATGATACCGGTTCGGCAGACCGGTTAATTCATCATGGCGTGAAAGGAACTCCACACGTTTTGTTGCTTCAACTTCCTGAGAGACGTCGGTTGCCGCGCCTCGCAAAACCACCGTTCCATCAGGTTGAGTCGAAAACTTTGCCAGAAGCGTGCAATAGGACGTGGAATGTTGCGCGTGTGTATAAGGACAGTTCTTAAATTCAAATCGTTCAGTTAACTCGCGGCGGCTGACACAGCCATGTAATAATGCGCTTGTCGAGGAAAAAAGGTCATCTAACTTACGGCCTATCCATTCGCTATTTTCATATCCCGTCACTGTAGAAAAACGACCTGAAAGCCAGGTAATCTTTAACGATAAATCTGTTTCCCAGAACCAGTCGCTGGTTGTTTCACTGACGTCCCGGAATCGTTTTTCACTGGTGATAAGATTCAACCGCGCCTGATCGAGGAGAAAAGTATTTTCATCAAGCATTCTTGCCTTCTGCATAATATGACGCATGAGAATAACCGTCATTGATACCGTCAGAATGACTGAAAGGATGAGTAATGGTAAAAAATAAACAATCAACGCCTGGCCAGGGTTTTCGCTGTCCCAGATAATTTGCACATCGCCATCCTGAGTCCTTAAGGTAAATGCTGTCTGATTGTTTATTGGAGAACTGATTATTGTGGGTGAAGTACGAACATTTTTGATTCCGGCATCCTGCCCAATCGTAAGGAGTTTTTCAGCCGTTAATTTGTCGATAAACACCATTGTCGAAGGTTTCCCCGGTAAGGGTTGCACGCTCGTATCATCGCCCGTCGTTATCCATTCCGCAGAAACAATGGACGGAACGGAGTCGATGAGCGCGAGCATAGAAACCGGCAGTCCATTTCTTATGCTCACATCATGGAGTAAACGGTCTTTGGTTGATTTATCTAACCAGCGGTCAAGATCCTGAAGGTTCAGTTTCCCGTCAACCACGCTGTATCGCGTGGAGCCTGCAGGGGACAGAACAAACACCCCTTCGTAACCAAAGTTGTCATAAAGGGACTTACCCAGGTTTTGCTTATCCCATGCCCAGTGAACGTCAGTGTTCAGATGAAGATGTTTGTAGGCATCTCCCCACTCTGCATTGTCTTTCAAATGACTTCGCATGCTTTCCTGACGGGCATCCAGCGCTTTCCTTAACAAAAATTCATCATGTTTGTCGCTGATTTCATTAACATTATTTTTTATTATTAGCAGAGATATTATTGCTGCGATGAAAATACTAATCAACAGCGTTACTATATAGGTAAAGGTTTTATTTATCAGGCCCTTAGAAGGCTCGGTATCCGTGAAGCCCGGAGTGTTCAGAGGTAGAGTCATCTTTCGCCTTCTTAACAACTATTACGACAATTTTTATGCCACCTTCATTTATCGGCAAATATTAATGAAATTTTATAGCTAAAAGCATGAAGCTAAAGAACGTTTAATTTTTACAGTCCAGATCAAATTATTAATCATTAATTCTTTTACAGCCCAAACCCGGTTAATTAAATATACCGGTAAAAGTAACTGTTAACCTCAGCGGTTGTATTTCCTCAGAATGGATATTAAGACTATTTTTGTTATCGTGGTCACAGGAACGATGAAACGTATAAAAAACCGGGCATAAGCCCGGTTCTGTTTTCTGACGAGACTGACTCTATTCGCTCAGCCCGCGATTCTCCAGCATCGGCTCAATCTTCGGATCGTGCCCGCGCCAGTTGCGATACAGTTCAGCTAAATCAGTACTATTGCCGCGCGACAAAATCGCCTCGCGGAATGTCTGCCCATTTTCACGGGTCAGGCCGCCCTGTTCAACAAACCACTGATAGCCGTCGTCAGCGAGCATCTGCGTCCACAGGTAGGCGTAATACCCCGCCGCGTAGCCGCCGCCAAAAATATGGGCAAAATAGCTGCTGCGGTAGCGCGGCGGCACGGCTGGCAGATCCAGCCCCTCTTTTTTCAACGCAGCCGCTTCAAAATCCTCCACGCTCGAAACGGCCTCGCCGATGCCATGCCAGTTCATGTCCAGCAGCGCGGCAGCCAGCAGTTCAGTCATGTCATAACCCTTGTTGAAATGGGTCGCGTTGAGCATGCTTTCCCGCAGCGCGTCCGGCATCGGCTCACCGGTTTCGTAATGGCGCGCATAATGGGTAAACACCTGTGGATGGCTGGCCCAGTGCTCGTTGATTTGCGACGGGAACTCAACAAAATCACGCGGCGTATTGGTGCCGGAAAGCGTGGCGAACCGCTGGCTGGCAAAGAGACCGTGCAGCGTATGGCCAAACTCGTGGAACAGGGTTATCACGTCATCCCAGGAGAGAAGCGCGACACCGCCATTCGCCGGTTTTTGATAGTTACAGACGTTGTAGATCACCGGACGGGCAGCAAACTCGAAGGATTGCTCGACGAAATTCCCCATCCATGCCCCGCCCTGTTTGGAATCACGGGCAAAGAAGTCACCGTAAAACAGCGCCATGCCCTCACCTGTGTGGTCGAAAATTTCCCATACGCGGACGTCCGGGTGATATACCGGGATATCGAATCGTTCGACGAAGCGAATGCCAAACAGCTGGCTGGCTGCCCAGAATACGCCATCCTGCAGCACGGTATTGAGCGCAAAGTAGGGCCTGATCTGCGACTCATCAAGGGCATATTTTGCCTGGCGCACGCGCTCCGCATAAAAGGCCCAGTCCCAGGCCTCCACGGTGAAACCGCCCTGCTCATCGTTGATAACGTTCTGAATGTCGGCCTGCTCGCGTTCCGCGCGGGCGCGAGCGGCAGGCACAATGCCGCGCATAAATTCCAGCGCGGCGGCCGGGGTTTTCGCCATCTGATCGGCGATGCTCCAGCTGGCGTAATCCTCAAAGCCCAGCAGACGGGCCTGTCGCGCACGTAGCGCCGTCAGACGCAGGATCAGCGCGCGGGTATCGTTTTCATCCCCTTTCTGGGTACGCGTCCAGCCTGCGTTGAAGAGGTTTTCGCGCGTCTGACGATTGCGCAGCGCGGAAAGCGCGGGCTGCTGGGTGGTGTTCAAAAGCGGGATCAGCCAGCGATCGTTTAGCCCTCGCTCCGCGGCAGCCTGCGCCGCATCAGCAATCTCACCGGCGCTGAGCCCGTCAAGCTGGTGCGCGTAATCCACCACCAGCCCACCCGTTTTATCGGCAGCCAGCAGACGCTGGTTAAACTGACTGGTCAGGGAGGCCGCCTCGGTATTCAACGCCTTTAGCTCGGCCTTTTCTGTCTCATTCAGACGCGCGCCGGCCAGAATAAACCGCTGATACGTCTCTTCGACCAGACGACGGGATTCGGCGTCCAGCGCGGCACGGTCCTGCCAGACGCTCTCCACGCGGGCAAACAGCACGTCATTCAGCCAGATATCGTTTGCCAGCGCGGCAAGCTCGGTGGAGAACTGTTCCTCCAGCTCCTGTAAATACGGATTGGTGTGCGCGGAAGTCATGGCGAAGAACACGCTGCTGACGCGCGCGAGCAAAGCGCCGCTTTTCTCCAGCGCCAGCACGGTGTTAGCGAAGTCAGGCGCAGCGGCCTGAGCGACAATCGCGTCAATGTCCGCCCGCTTCTGGCGAAGGGCTTCATCGAAGGCCGGACGATAGTGACTGTCGTTGATCTCATCAAAATGGGGGGCCTGGTAAGGCAGCAGGCTGATGTTAAAAAAGGGATTCGTGGCCGTCATCTTTCGCTCCTGAGTACGGGTATCCTCCCAGAGTAGGCCAGGCCGCCTTCCCCTGCAACGCTGTCATACAAATGTTGCCTTAACGCACCCTCTGCGGCCGTGCTATGTTAGTACAACACAAAAAGCGTTGAGGAACAGTGAGATGATTATTTTAGTTACCGGGGCAACGGCAGGTTTTGGTGAAAGCATCACGCGTCGCTTCGTCGCCAACGGGCACAAGGTTATCGCGACCGGCCGCCGTCAGGAACGTCTGCAGGAGCTGAAGGACGAACTAGGCGACAGCATTCTGACCGCGCAGCTGGACGTGCGTAACCGCGCGGCGATCGAAGAGATGATTGCGAATCTGCCAGCAGAATGGCGCGCCATCGACGTGCTGGTCAACAATGCCGGTCTGGCGCTGGGCATGGAGCCAGCCCACAAAGCCAGCGTGGAAGACTGGGAAAACATGATCGACACCAACAACAAAGGGCTGGTCTATATGACCCGCGCGGTGCTGCCGGGCATGGTCGAGCGCAATCGTGGCCACATTATCAATATCGGCTCCACCGCCGGAAGCTGGCCCTATGCAGGCGGTAACGTCTACGGGGCGACGAAAGCGTTTGTGCGCCAGTTCAGCCTTAACCTGCGGACCGATCTGCACGGCACCGCCATTCGCGTCACCGACATCGAGCCGGGCCTGGTGGGTGGCACCGAGTTTTCCAACGTGCGTTTCAAAGGCGATGACGCGAAAGCAGACAAAACCTACGAAAACGCGAACGCCCTGACGCCGGAAGATGTCACCGAAACGGTCTGGTGGGTGGCGACGCTGCCAAAACACGTCAACATCAATACCGTAGAAATGATGCCGGTCAGCCAGAGTTTTGCCGGACTTAGCGTCCATCGTGGCTAACGCTGCCCTTCCCGGCCTGCGGGCCGGGTCTGTTTCGGGTTATAAAAGAATGGTAGTATGTTCAGGCTAACTCTCTGAGAAATGACAACTCATGGCCGCTGAATCGCAACTCAATCCCACCCAGCCCGTAAACCAGCAAATCTATCGCATTTTGCGACGTGATATTGTCCATTGCCTGATCCCACCGGGAACGCCGCTTTCTGAAAAAGAGGTGTCAGTGCGTTTTGACGTTTCCCGTCAGCCGGTGCGTGAAGCGTTTATTAAGCTTGCGGAAAACGGTCTGATTCAGATCCGCCCGCAGCGCGGCAGCTACGTGAACAAAATATCCCTCTCTCAGGTGCGCAACGGCTGTTTTGTTCGTCAGGCCATTGAATGCGCGGTGGCGCGCCGTGCCGCAACGCTCATCAATGACAAGCAGTGTTACCTTCTGGAGCAAAACCTGCATCAGCAGCGGATTGCGATTGACCGTAAGCAGCTGAATGATTTCTTCCAGCTTGATGATGAATTCCATCAGAAACTGGCGCAGATTGCGGATTGCCAGCTTGCCTGGGACACCATCGAAAACATCAAGGCCACCATCGACCGCGTGCGTTATATGAGTCTCGATCACGTCTCCCCGCCGGAAATGCTGCTCCGACAGCATCACGATATTTTCAGCGCGCTGGAAAAACGCGACCCGGACGGCGTGGAAAAAGCGATGACGCTGCATCTGCAGGAAATTAGCGAATCCGTGCAGCTGATTCGTCAGGAAAATAGCGAGTGGTTTAGCGAAGAGTAATATTACGCCGCCCCCTTTCGGACGCGGCGATAGGTTTAGCGAACGACTAACACCGGAATTGTGGCGTAGCGCAGGATAGATTCCGCATTTGATCCCAGCAGATGGGTGGTGATGCCCGGATTTTTCGACCCAATGACAATCACGTCATATTCCCCCTCCTTGCTCAGCCTGATAATTTCATCGCGGACGTTGCCAAAGCGCACCAGGCTGTCAATTTTCTCCGGCGAGATATCGAACAGTCTTTTTAACACGTTCATTTTCTTACCGGATTCCTCGGTCATATACTCTTCGAACTTTTTAATATCGGCATTAAATCCGCGCAGCAGGGAGCGGCTGCTGGCCGGCAGAATATTGACCAGGGTAATCGACGCGCCCTCTGCCTTCGCAAGGTTTGCCGCGTGGCGAACCGCTTTGTCGCTCAAATCCATTTCAAACACATCAACAGGCATCAAAATCTTCTTATACATAAGCCTGACTCCTTATTCCGATGAAAGGGTTATTTCCTGTACCCAGAATGGCACCGGGAATATAAACCAACCCTCAACGCTTCCCTGCTGAAACTATCAATAAATGAAAATAACGGTCTGCTTTGTCAATTGCTGTCGTGAACCGTCAGCGCCCGGCACAATAAAGAAAAAAGTGTGAGTTTGATCAAAAACAAAAACATGTGATGCAGACAGGCGTATTTATATGCTCCGTGAACGGCAACCCTGAAATAACGCCGTAACGAACAGGTTAGAGAGGAGAAAATACCATGATGACATACGACCGTAACCGCAATGCAATCACCACCGGCAGCCGTGTCATGATTAGCGGCACGGGCAAAACTGGCGTGATTAAAGCGATCCACAGCGACGGGCTGGATGCCGCGCAAGTGCGCCGCAGCAAAACGGTTGAAGTGGAAGGATGCGAAGGTAAGTTCGAACCGATTGAGCTGATTCGCCTGGGTATGCACTAAACGGTGCGCAGACATGCCGCCGCGAACGGCGGCATGTGCTGAATTACCGTTGAGACACGTACTGTGCCACGGTCGCTTTCGCACCCTTTTGCAGCAGTGTCTGGTACGCCTTCATCACCGCATCAACAAAGACGGCTTCACGCGGTAATTCCTTGCCGAAGATGGCCTCGATGCCGAGCAGCGCCTTGACCCGGCTTTCCCCTTCCGCACTGCCTTTAACCGCCGCCTGAATCACTGCCAGCTGCGGATCGCTCACGTCAATCGCATTACCCTGCTCGTCCACGCCGCCGACATAGCGCATCCACCCTGCCACGCCCAGCGCCAGCAGCGGGAAAGGCTTCTGATGCACCAGGTGCCAGCGCACGGAATCCAGCATGCGCTGCGGAAGCTTCTGGCTGCCGTCCATCGCAATTTGCCAGGTCCGATGGCGCAGGGCCGGGTTGCTGTAGCGGGCAATCAGGAGATCGGCATAGCGTCCTAAATCGACGCCTTTGACCTTCAGCGTAGACGCCTGCTCGTTGAGCATCAGCGCGTGCGCGGCGATGCGGTAATGTTCATCTTCCATACACTCATTGATATGCTGGTAGCCCGCCAGATAGCCCAGGTAGGCCAGAAATGAGTGGCTGCCGTTAAGCATGCGCAGCTTCATCTCTTCAAACGGGATCACGTCCGACACCAGTTCAGCACCGGCTTTTTCCCACGCAGGACGCCCTGCCACAAAGTTATCTTCGATTACCCACTGGCGGAACGGTTCACAGGCCACCGCCGCAGGATCGCGCACACCGGTAAGCTGTTCAATTTTATCCAGCGTGTCGGGGGTGACCGCAGGCACGATGCGATCCACCATGGTTGACGGGAAGGTGACGTGGGATTCGATCCAGTCCGCCAGCTCACCGTCTACCGCACGGGCGTACGCGCAGGTGACATTGCGCATCACGTGACCGTTCTCTGGCATGTTGTCGCAGGACATTACGCTAAACGCCGGCAGACCTGCCGCCTTACGGCGCGCGAGCGCTTCCACGACGACACCCGGCGCAGATTTTGGCTGGTGCGGGTTTTGCAGGTCGGCGACGATAAACGGATGATCGAGCATCAGTTGCCCGGTCGCCGGCGAGTGGCAGTACCCTTTCTCGGTGATGGTCAGAGAGACAATCGCGACCTGCGTGTCACACATCGCCGCCAGCACCGTCTCCAGCCCGTCAACCTGCGCATGAAGGGCCTTTTTGACCACACCCACTACGCGGGAGGTCCACGCATCGGCAGACATTTCCGCCACGGTATAGAGGTTATCCTGCGCGTTCAGATCGGCAATCTGCTGCTCACCACCAATCAGGTTAACCTCACAGTAGCCCCAGTCGCTGCCGTGCTCAGCGGCGAGAATATCGGCATACACTGCCTGATGCGCCCGGTGAAATGCGCCAAAGCCTAAATGAACGATGCGTGCTTTAAGGCTGTCGCGATCGTACTGAGGCAGCGTCGCATTGGCCTGTAATAAGGTATTTTCCATGATTAAGACTCGTTAATTAGAAAGCTGTGGATCGCTGCCGCTCTTTCTGAAGCGGCAGCGCCTGCTGACTACACCAACTAGAATGGCAGTTGGGGTAAAAAATTACTGCCATCAACCATACTGATACTGCCGTTTGAGATTTTGATTTATATTAACTTTTGGTCATGTGGTGTGACATAAAAACAAAGTTGTGTGATAAGTCGCGCAAGCTATAAACCACTAGCGTCGCGAGGAGACAGCGCCGTAACCGACCGTCTCTTTTGGCGCAGACTCAGCTGCGTCATGCGCCGCGCTCAAATCACGATCGCGCACTTCCGGCATCAGGATCGCCGAGACCAGTCCAATCACGGAATAGGCCACCAGCATGGCAACAATCGGCCACCAGGAACCGGTCATATTGCAGAAAATCCCTGCCAGCACCGGACCAAAACCCACCGCCACCAGACCGCCCGCCTCTTTGGAGATGGCCATACGTGTAAAGCGATTTCGCGAGCCAAACATCTCCGCCATGGTGATATTTTCCAGCGCGAAGAGCCCCAGAACGGCGAAGTTATGGATAACGATGATAGAGAGCATGATCGTCCCCGGCGCATAGCTCTTATCGACGATGATCGACAGCATCGGGTAGGCGAGCAGAATGGCGGAGATATTGAGAATAATGTACGGCAGACGGCGCCCCACTTTATCGGAAAGCCAGCCCAGCAGCGGGATGGAGATAAACCCGAGAATGGAGCTTATCATCAGCGCATCGGTAGGGATGGCTTTATCGAACAGCAGCGTCTGGACCAGATAACCCGCGAGGAAGGTCTGGATCAAACCTGAGTTGCCTGCCTGGCCGAAACGCAGGCCGGTCGCCAGCCAGAAGGATTTGCTTTTCACCATGGAACCGAGCGACGTGTCCGGCTGCACGGTTTGTGCATCGTTCACTTTCTCAAAGACCGGGCTCTCTTTCAGGTTCATACGCAGCCAGATGGCAAAGATCATCACCACGACGCTGGCGAGGAACGGCACGCGCCAGCCCCAGGCGAGCAGCTGTTCACGGTCAAGGGCAAAGAACATGACGGCCCAGATCGCCGTTGCGCTCAGCGTCCCGCAGTTAGTGCCCATCGCCACCAGCGAGGAGATGATGCCGCGTTTTCCTTTCGGCGCGTACTCCGCCAGCATGGTTCCGGCCCCGGAGATCTCAGCCCCGGCGCCCAGGCCCTGAATGATGCGCAGCGTCACCAGCAGAACCGGGGCAAAAATCCCGATCTGCGCGTAGGTCGGCAGGACGCCAATCAGCGTGGTGCAGATCCCCATCATCGTGATGGTGATAAACAGCACCTTCTTACGGCCAATGCTGTCGCCCATTCGGCCAAAGATAAAGGCCCCGACGATGCGCGCAATATAGCCTGCGCCGTAGGTCCCCATCGCCAGGATCAGCGCCATCGCGGCAGACTGTTCGGGAAAGAAGATCTCATGGAAGACCAGAGCGGCCCCCAGCGAATAAAGCTGAAAGTCCATGAACTCCAGAGCGGTGCCAAGCCAGCCGGAAACGGCGGCTTTCACCAGATCGGCGGTGGATCGTTGCGGTTGTACTTGTGTCATGATGGCTATCTCTGAAAGGTAAGATGCGAACCACATAGAGCCTGTCTGCGCAGGCTCTTAATCGCGTAAATGATTATTGGCCGAACGTGAGTAAGACTTTGCAGCACTGCCGCTGATCTTTCTCAAACAGTTCGATGGCGTCTGTTACGTGGTGATAGTCAAAAGTATGGGTGATCAGTTTTTCCGGGTCGATCAGCCCCCTCTTCAGCCAGTCGATGACGACCGGGAATTTGTTGGCATTCAGGCGCGAGGAGAAGATCGCCAGCTCTTTGCCGGTAATGCCCTGCTGAACAATCTGGCTCGGCTCGCTGGAAAAGCCCATCAGCACGATGCGCGCCGCTGGCGAGGCCAGGTTTATCGCTTCCTGCAAAATAGATGGGTGGCAGGCGGCATCAATGATTAACGTCGGTTTGATGCCTTTTTCCTCCAGCGCGGCCTGCAGCGACTGCTCGCCGTTATTAAAGACCCAATCCGCGCCGCTGCGCCGGGCCATCGCCAGGCGCTCGTCTATACGGTCAACCACGATAACCTGCTTCACCTTATAGACGCCTTTCAGCGCCTGCACGGTGACCAGCCCCATCGGGCCAGCGCCGTAAATCAGCGCGACGTCCTGTTCCGTCGGTTTCGCCTGCCCGGTTACGTTGGCGGCGATGGTAAAGGGCTCAACCATGACGGCGTGTCGATCGGGAATGTCATCCGGAATGGCCCAGGCATTTTGAGCGGGCACTGCCGCATATTCACTGAAGCCGCCATCACGGTGCACCCCCAGCACGACCAGCGAGGTGCAGACGTTCGGTTTTCCCACGGAGCACGGGTAGCAGTGTCCGCAGCTGATAACCGGGTCAACCGCGACACGCTGGCCCAGACGCGCGCTGTCAACGCCCTCGCCTGTGGCGTCAATCACGCCAAAAAATTCATGGCCGATGACGCGTGGATACTTCGCAAACGGGTTATGCCCGCGGTAGATGTGGCTGTCCGACCCGCAGATACCCGCCAGCGTGATTTTCACGCGGACTTCGCCTGCGCCTGGTTCCGGGCGTGGCCGCTCTTCAATCACCAGTTGGTTTGGCTGCTGAATCACTACGCTTTTCATCGTTCGCTCCTCGCTTACCAGTTCCACAGCGTGCCGTCTTCAAGACGGGCTACCGGCAGATAGGCCGGATCGTACGGGTATTTCGCTGCCAGCTTTTCATCAAACTCAATGCCCAGCCCCGGCTTGTCGCCCGGATGCATATAGCCGTTATCAAAGCGCCAGCTGTGCGGGAAGACCTCCAGCATCTGTTCGGAGTAGCCCATGTATTCCTGCACGCCAAAGTTCGGTACCCACAGGTCGAAATGCAGCGCGGCGGCATGGCAAACGGGCGACAGATCCGACGGACCGTGTGAACCGGTACGCACCTGATAGAGCGAAGCAAAGTCGGCGATGCGACGCATCCCGGTAATGCCGCCCGCGTGGGTAATGGTGGTGCGGATATAGTCGATAAGCTGCTCTTCGATAAGCTGCTTGCAGTCCCAGATGCTGTTAAACACTTCGCCTACCGCAATGGGGGTGACGGTGTGCTGGCGGATCAGGCGGAAGCAGGCCTGGTTTTCCGCAGGCGTTGGATCCTCCATCCAGAACATGCGGAATGCTTCGATGCTCTTGCCGAAGCGCGCCGCTTCAATTGGCGTCAGGCGGTGGTGCATGTCGTGCAGGAGGTGCTCATTGAAGCCAAATTTACTGCGCACCGCGTCGAACAGCTTCGGCGTGAAATCGAGGTATTTTTCGGTAGACCAGAGCTGCTCTTCCGGCCAGTCGCCTTTGGTCGCAGGCTCATAGGCTAGCCCCTTCCCTTTGGCCATGCCGTAGGTGGTTTTCATGCCCGGCACGCCGCACTGTACGCGAATCGCCTTGAAACCCATCTCTTTATGACGGGCGTAATCTTCCAGCACGTCGTCAATGGTGTGGCCGGTAGTATGGCAGTAGACCATCACCCCTTCCCGGGAGGCGCCGCCCAGCAGCTGGTAGAGCGGCATGTTGGCCGCTTTGGCTTTGATATCCCACAGCGCCATATCCACGGCGGAGATGGCCGACATGGTAACCGGACCGCGACGCCAGTAGGCGCCTTTATAAAAGAACTGCCAGATGTCTTCGATGCGGTGCGCATCGCGGCCAATCAGCTGGGGGCAAAGGTGATCCTTCAGGTAAGAGGCCACGGAGAGCTCGCGTCCGTTTAGCGTAGCGTCACCGAGGCCGACAATCCCCTCATCGGTGGTGATTTTAAGGGTGACAAAGTTCCGCCCCGGGCAGGTAACAAACACGTCAGCCGCGACAATCTTCATAATTCCGTTCCTTACATCGTTCGTTGTGATGCTGGAAATTTACCCATCAACCCTACTACCATACAAGTATAATGATCATGAAATCAGCTAACGATCACAAAACCCGGGGCTCACGCGCGCCCCCATCCCGCCACAATAATCAGCATACCGCACAGGGCAATCAGCGCCCCGGCCCAGTCGTATGCGCTGAGTTTGACGCCGTCAACCACGTGTAACCACAGCAACGCCGTGCAGACATAGACGCCACCGTAGGCCGCGTAAACGCGCCCACTGGCCGCCGGATGCAGCGTTAACAGCCAGACAAACAGGGCCAGCGCGACGCTTGCAGGAATGAGCAACAGTGCGGATCCTCCCTTCTTCAGCCAGAGCCAGGGGAGGAAGCAACCGATGATTTCACATAGCGCGGTGGCAAAAAAAAGCAGCGTCGTTTTAAGCATTTTTCACGTCAGGTGAGGGTTTATTTAACCATCATACCTGATGATGCCCTTTACTTTTCCATACTTGCTCCGCGGGTATGCCGTCATTTCGCTTTAGTGTAGAATCTGTACGGGGTAACTTGATTATCTGCACCCATTTAAAAGGAAACGCTATGACCACATTAAGCAAACGCCTTTGTCTGACAGCCCTGCTGGCGCTGTCATCGTTCGCCTTTGCCGCCTCTGCGACAGCGGAAACCAGCAAGCTCATTATTGAGTCTGGTGACAGCGCGCAAAGCCGTCAGAACGCCGCCATGGACAAAGAACAATGGAATGACACCCGTAACCTTCGTCAGAAGGTCAACAAACGTGCTGAAAAAGAGTGGGACAAAGAAGATGTCGCTTTTGACGCGCGCGATAAGTGTCAGCAAAGTGCAAACGTCAATGCCTACTGGGAGCCAAACACCCTGCGCTGCCTGGATCGCCGCACTGGCCGCACGGTAGCCCCATAATGTCGGTGTCCTGCGACGTTAAACTCCGTCCGCTGGAGCGTGAGGACCTGCGCTTTGTCCACCAGCTCGACAACAATGCCAGCGTGATGCGCTACTGGTTCGAAGAGCCTTACGAGGCATTTGTCGAGCTGTCCGATCTCTACGATAAGCACATTCACGATCAGAGTGAACGTCGTTTTGTGGTGGAGTGTGAAGGTGAAAAAGCGGGTCTTGTGGAGCTGGTTGAGATCAACCACGTTCACCGCCGGGCGGAGTTTCAGATCATCATCTCCCCTGAGCATCAGGGAAAAGGCCTTGCGTCACGGGCGGCTAAGCTGGCAATGGATTACGGATTCAACGTTCTGAATCTCTACAAGCTTTACCTGATTGTGGACAAAGAGAACGAGAAAGCGATCCATATCTACCGCAAGCTGGGCTTCATGGTGGAAGGCGAGCTGATTCACGAGTTCTTTATTAACGGTGAATACCGCAACACCATCCGCATGTGCATTTTCCAGCATCAGCACCTGGCCGGACACAAACCGTCAGGCGCCAGCCTGCTGAAACCTACCGCGCAGTGAGATTGATGACAAACCTTGTCATGAACCATTGCGCTGTCTTTCTTGCCGGGTGGCGCTGTGCTTACCCGGCCTACAGGGTGCTTCATTGTAGGCCCGTGCAAGCGTAGCGCCGCCGGGCGAAACGTACAAAATGCACGTTACTCTCAGTAATATTCAATCGTGTTCTTGATGGTGTACTTGCGCTCAACGGCAGGTTTGACGCTGTCGTCCGTGATCGTCAGATCGCAGCTCACCGGGTTATTGTGGCGGTCGTAATCGCAGCTCTGCTTCACGTTGCCCAGCGGCTTATCATTCAACATGCTCACTGCCGAGTAATCCATTCTTTTGCGAAGATCTTTAGACGGCGTCGACTGGACGGACAGATGCTGATCCCCGGAGACGGTGGTTTTGCCCAGCGGGTAGCCATCCGCGTCGTAGCGATACTTCACTTCCATCTCTTTGCCGTGCGCCGCCACCACAAAACCGTTGTCGTCGGTATCCCACGTCACCCCGGCTGACGGCAGTTCGGCCAGCTGGCATTTCCCCTGCAGCTTCACTTTGCGCTGCTGGGTTTCTGCGTCGAGATAGTAATTGGCATCCAGCACCAGCGCCACGCCGGTGTTGGCCTCCAGGTCGTGCAGCTCCAGCGTATCGAAACACCCTTCCGTCGAGACGGTGCCGGTGACCCGTTTGGACACTTCGCCCTTCTCGTTGAACAGCGTCTGGGTAAAGTCTTTGACCGGCCCGCGCAGCGGATCAAAATCAAACTCGTTTGAAAAACTCGCCATCTCGGGCGTAAACGACAGCGGCGCGGAGCTGTTGTCGCACCCCATCAGTGTTGCTGCCAGTAGCGTTATCGCTGCGTATTTCTTCACATTTATTACCGTACAGGGAGATTATTCCCAATCATATTAGCAAATACAGTTGTTTACACGAAGCCTGCTAAAATTAATCTCTACACAGAGAAAAGGAGCTACAGATGAAACGGTTACCCTGGATTACCGCCCTGCTGTTAATGAGTGCCTCAACGGTCGCGCTGGCGGCACCGGATTCCTGCGAGCGCGTGAAAAGCGACATTCAGCAGAAGATTATCAACAACGGCGTGCCTGAATCAGGGTTTACGCTGAGCATTGTGCCGAACGACCAGGCCGACCAGGCGGGCACGCAGGTGGTGGGCCACTGCGCCAACGACACCTTCAAAATTTTATACACCCGCACAGGCAGTGGTGCGGCAGCTGAAGCTCAGTAATTGACCCTCAATCCCCTTTGATTTGATGAGGATTAATATTTAATACCCCCAAATAAGTAACACTCACCCCATCATTAGCCCGGATATCATTTCGGGAAAAATAATACGCAATTATAATGATGGGGTGAGCCATGTCCGATATTGAACATCACGGCGGAATTAGCCGTCGAACTCTCGTGAAATCTACGGCGATAGGTTCTCTGGCGCTTGCCGCTGGTGGGATCTCGCTGCCTTTTGGTTTAAAAAGCGCCGCCGCGGCGGTGAAGCACGCCGTCCAGCCGCCTGAAGATACCGTGGTGTGGGGCGCCTGCTCGGTCAACTGCGGCAGCCGCTGTGCGCTGCGTCTGCACGTGCGTGACAACGAAGTGTATTGGGTCGAAACGGATAACACCGGTGAGGATATTTACGGTAACCATCAGGTGCGCGCCTGCCTGCGCGGACGTTCTATTCGCCGTCGCATCAATCACCCTGACCGTCTGAACTACCCGATGAAGCGCGTGGGCAAACGCGGCGAAGGTAAGTTCGAACGCATCACCTGGGATGAAGCGCTCGACACGATCGCCGCCAGTCTGAAAGACGTGGTGGCCGACTACGGCAACGAAGCGGTGTATATCAACTACTCCTCCGGGATTGTCGGGGGCAATATCACCCGCTCCTCCCCTTACGCTTCGCTGGTGGCGCGTCTGATGAACTGCTACGGCGGTTTCCTGAGCCACTACGGTACCTACAGCACGGCGCAAATTGCCTGCGCGATGCCCTACACCTACGGCAGTAACGACGGCAACAGCACCTCGGACATCGAAAACACCAAACTGGTGGTCATGTTCGGCAATAACCCGGCAGAAACGCGCATGAGCGGCGGCGGGATTACGTACTATCTGGAACAGGCCCGCGAGCGGTCCAACGCGCGCATGATTGTTATCGACCCGCGCTACACCGACACGGCAGCCGGACGTGAAGATGAGTGGATCCCGATCCGTCCGGGTACCGATGCCGCGCTGGTAGCGGGTATTGCCTGGGTGTTAATCGACGAAAACCTGGTCGACCAGCCGTTCCTCGACAAATACTGCGTCGGCTATGACGAAAAAACGCTGCCGGAAGGCGCGCCCGCTAACGCTCACTACAAAGCGTATATTCTCGGCCAGGGTGATGACCACACGGCGAAAACGCCGGAGTGGGCCTCACGCATCACCGGCATTCCGGCGGATCGCATCGTTAAGCTTGCCCGCGAAATCGGCTCCGCGAAGCCGGCCTACATCTGTCAGGGCTGGGGACCACAGCGCCAGGCAAACGGCGAGCTGACCTCCCGCGCCATCGCCATGCTGCCTATTCTGACTGGGAACGTGGGGATCAACGGCGGGAACAGCGGCGCGCGTGAGTCCACCTACACCATCACCATCGAACGTATGCCGCTGCCGGATAACCCGGTCAAAACGCAAATTTCCTGCTTCAGCTGGACGGACGCTATCACCCGCGGTCCGGAGATGACCGCCCTGCGCGACGGCGTGCGCGGCAAGGATAAGCTGGACGTGCCGATTAAGTTCATCTGGAACTACGCGGGCAATACCCTCATCAACCAGCACTCCGATATCAATAAAACCCACGATATCCTGCAGGATGAAAGCAAGTGCGAGATGATTGTGGTCATCGATAACTTCATGACGTCGTCAGCGAAGTATGCCGATATCGTGTTGCCAGACCTGATGACCGTCGAACAGGAAGACATCATTCCTAACGATTATGCGGGTAACATGGGCTACCTGATATTCCTTCAACCCGTGACCGCGCCGAAATTTGAACGCAAGCCCATCTACTGGATCATGAGCGCAGTGGCGAAACGCCTCGGGCCGGATATCCATCAGAAATTCACCGAAGGACGGACGCAGGAACAGTGGCTGCAGTATCTGTATGCAAAAATGCTCGAAAAAGACCCTCATCTGCCGTCCTATGACGAGCTAAAAAAAATGGGTATTTACAAGCGTAAAGATCCGAACGGCCATTTTGTGGCCTATAAAAAATTCCGCGAAAACCCGGAAGCCAACCCGCTGAAAACGCCATCGGGTAAGATTGAAATATACTCCAGCAAGCTGGCGGAGATTGCGGCCACCTGGGAGCTGGAAAAAGATGAGACCATCAGTCCGCTGCCCGTCTACGCATCAACCTTCGACGGCTGGGATGCGCCCGAGCGCGCGCAGTTCCCGCTGCAGCTGTTTGGTTTCCACTTTAAGGCCCGCACCCACTCGAGCTACGGTAACGTTGACGTGCTGAAAGCCGCCTGTCGCCAGGAGGTCTGGCTTAATCCTGTCGATGCTGAAAAACGCGGCATTAAGAACGGCGATACGGTGCGCGTCTTTAACGACCGCGGCGAGGTACGAATTGAAGCAAAAGTGACGCCGCGCATCATGCCCGGCGTGAGCGCTATGGGCCAGGGTGCCTGGCACGACGCCAATATGAGTGGCGATCGCATCGATCACGGCTCCTGCATCAACACCCTCACCACCCACCGCCCTTCACCGCTGGCAAAAGGCAACCCGCAGCACACCAATCTGGTGCAGATCGAGAAGGTGTAGCGGGTGAATGGCGTGGTCGTGGTTTATTCTATGGTTTGTATTATCGGTTAACACAGTCGCGCGGACACTCTCCGCGCGAACAAGGAAGATGTAATGAAAGACGTCTCACATCGTGAATCGTTCGCGTTCAGCGCCCGGGTGCTGGGCGCGCTGTTTTATTTCTCGCCAGACAGCGAGCAGGCCGCGCCGCTGGTGCAGGCCCTCACCGCAGGGGATTGGGTTCAGGACTGGCCCCTGCCGTCGGAAACGCTGCAGCCTGTAGCTGACACCTTTGCCGCGTCTGCCGATGAGCCGCTGAAGGACGCCTGGCAACGGCTGTTTGTTGGCCCTTACGCCCTGCCCGCGCCACCGTGGGGCTCCGTCTGGCTTGACCGCGAATCCGTACTGTTCGGCGACTCGACCCTCGCTCTGCGCCAGTGGATGCGGGAGAACGCTATCGCATTTGAAATGCAGCTGAATGAACCGGAAGATCACTTCGGGACTTTGCTGCTGCTCGCGGCCTGGCTGGCTGAGAACGGCCGCGATGCGGAGTGCGCTCAACTTCTGGCGTGGCACCTGCTGCCGTGGAGCACCCGCTTCCTGTCCGTGTTTGTCGACAACGCCGGACATCCGTTTTATACCGCGCTCGGTAAGCTTGCGCAGCTGACACTCGCGGACTGGCGATCCGGGCTCCTTATTCCGGTTGCGGAAAAAACGCTGTATCGCTAAGGGGTGTGGCTTGCTCGCGGATAGCGAGCAAGCTACGGTCAAAAGAGGAAGCTTAAAAAATTTAACTCGAAACAGGAGGCATATTGAATTTAATAATATAAAATAGCTTTTCCTGGTAAGGTCAACACTTTCGTTTGATACATACAAAACAAAACCATGACTAAAAATTATTCTTTCGAAGATAAACGCAAGAAATTACTTGTTACAGCCGTGATATTCAGCGTTTTAGGTGGATGGTTCTGGTATATGTCATGGGCATCTGGCATCTCCCATAATACTATATTAAAAAAATCCGCTCCTGAATGGATGACATATATTTCACTTGGCGTTTTGATTGGAACAATTTTTGTTATGCGCGCTTTTTACCTGCGCACTTTTAACAAAACATTAGAATATATTGCCAGTGCTTTTTTTAGCGGCTTTTGCCTTGGGTTTGTATTGAGCTTAAATTGCTATGATATTTATGTCTATCTCTTCCCGGACAAAATAATTGGCTATGAATCTGAATATGAGGTTGTCTTTCCGGGGCCTTCGAGAGGTAAGTATGGCCATTGTGAAGCGGGTCTCTGGTTAAAAGATCAGAACACCAACAGATGGATTCAGCTTTGTACAAACAAAGAATATCTGCACATCCACCGTAAGCAGGGAATGACTGGGGTGTGGGTAACGGCTCGTGTGAATAATATTGGAAGTTACATTGTGAATTATGAGTTTATTTATTTGTAGGCACGACCCTATCTATTTTTGTTCCGGCAAAAATGAATGGTACTCAAGGTCCGCTCCTTGCTTATAGCCGTCAGCCTGATACGTCGCACCACAGATTGCGCATTCACAGCGGAGAAACCGGCTATGGGCAGGGTCATCTCAAAATCGAATCAGGGTAAATTTCATTCATACCCCCACATTTAGTGGTGGATACGTGACGACTGTTCATCTATTCTGCTTTTTCAGCGAGCAAGCCGGAGTCATTTTTAGTGGATAATCCCATATTTCTGAAAACTATCATTATCTTTATTCTCATCCTGTGGGTAATAGACGTAGTCAGGAGAAAGAAAAAAAAGCGTTATGACTCCGCTATAGCAGAGGCTAATGCCAGAGAACGCTATGAATGGCGCTATCTCAGATGGAGTTGGCAGGCAATACGAGTGGCGGCGGCAGTGTATATCTTTGTTCAGCTGATTCAGTTTTTACTGAGATAGATGGCAGAAGAAGGTAAGACAGGCTAGGAACACCTCACTGTCCAGGCCAACTGTAGTTGCGCCTCGGTGGTAGAAAGTGTGAGGGTTCCCTGCCTGCCAGTAGCATGCGTTACAAGCCTTTAACCAGTATTTGGTTATGTATCACTGACTGATTCCCCCTCACTCGCACTCTCTTTACTTTGAATGAAGCGAAGTGCCAGGTAGAGGTCTGGCGCCAGAATCATGTCATCATCATTCATTGTTGGCCGACTGTCTTTAAACCAGCGTGTTAATTCCGTTTTCCTGCCCGCAAGGATTAATTTAATCTGTCGGCCTTTCAGGTCACGCTTTAACTCATTAATGGTTGCCAGGACGCTGATGTCTGAATAGGTGAAGCAGGCAACGGCATCAATGACCACCCATTTAGGTTGTATGGCTGCCCCATCAACCAGGTTCAATACCCGACGTTTAAAATAAGCCACATTAAAATAGGTCAACGGTGAGTTAAATCGATACATCAGCACGCCCGGGACCATTTTAATATCGGTGGTATTCCCTAACGAATGAATCATTCCATCTTCGTCAGTGCCCAGCAGGTGCTCAGAGGGACGAAATACTGTACGAAGGAATTGTAACAACCCAAGCAACACCGCAAGGCCAATCCCCTGGATAACGCCGATAATTAAAACACAGCCAAACGTGAAGAAGGCCAGGCGAAAGGCCTGTTTATTTCTGCGTCTCAGGTTCCATAGTCCACGTAAATCGATTAATGACCATGATGCATACATTAGAACAATACCTAACGCAGATACCGGAATGTATTGTAATGGCTGAGTGAAAAACAGCACGACGATACCGATGATCAAGGCGGCGACCACGGAAACCAGTTGGCTTTTTCCCCCAACCGAATCATTCACCGCGGTCCGGGAATCGGCGCCACTGATAGCAAACCCCTGAGATAACCCCGACATAATGTTCGCAATACCCAGCGCACGGAACTCTGCATCCGCATTAATTTCGTAGCCATTTTTCGCGGCAAAACTGCGGGCGGTCAGCATCAGACTGACAAAACTGACCAACGCCAGGTTCAGCGCCGGGATCACCAAATCACGCATCGGCCCCGGCTGGAACGCCCCCCAGTGAACGACCGGTAAACCAGGCTGGAAGCCATCTCCCCCTATCGTGGCAATACCGTACTGTTGCGCAGAGGTCACCCATACCAGTGCCGTTGTTATTACAATGGCGATTAAAGGTGCTGGCCACTGGCTGCGATACGTTTTGATCACCATTAAAATAATTAACGTAAAAAGGGATATTCCTACGGTTAATAAATGGCTATCTGAAAGTCGACCTGGCAAGGCGATTATTTTTTCAATAACCTGCGCCTCATCAAGCTTGATCCCCAATACCTTGCCTAATTGCCCGACAATAATCGTCACGGCTACGCCATTAAGTAATCCGGTAAGAATGGGATGAGAAAGCAGATCCGCGAGCGCGCCCAGGCGAAATTTACTTGCAAGGAGGCACCACCCGCCCATCATCAATGTCATGATGATCGTCAGCTGCCAGTGCAGTTCGGGATTCCCGGCAGAAAGCGGAAATACGACGGCCGCAATCACCGCACAGGTTGTGGCATCAGGGCCCACAATAAGCTGGCGTGAAGAGCCAAACAGTGCGTAAGCTATCATTGGTAAAACGCAGGAATAGAGCCCTACAATTGCCCCCACACCCGCCAACTCAGCGTAAGCAATCGCAACAGGGAGCGCGACAGCCGCAACGGATAACCCCGCTTTAACATCATGTTTTAGCCAGCTTTTATCGTAGGCCAACAAATTTTGTAGCCCTGGCATGTAGTTCAACAATAGCTTTCCGAACACGTTATTCTCCGGACATGAATATTACCCACGAAATGTTGCCACACTTTAAAGTGAGGTTCTGGCTTTCAAATGCTCCGGAGGGAGGCCCCGCCGCTCAGGTCCTGTAAATACTTAACAATTTTATTATTCTGACTGGTGTTAAACATAGTTCAAAAACGAACGGTTAGTCGGAGGTGGAACCGGCAGCAAGGTCACCGACGTTGTAACCCGTTATTGGTAGTTGAAAAGAGGCCAGGAAATACGGAAGAATATTTAAACATTACTGAAGCTAAAATGGATTGCGGGGTAAGAGATGGGAATGTCTCAAGCAGTAAAGAAAATCGCTGTGGTGGCTATAGTGGTGAACCTGTCCCCTGGATAGAGTAACTGACAACATTTCCTGGGCTGACATGAGTGCCGCTGACACCCGCTATGAGAGCGATTGCAAACTTCCGCTCCTCGATCCAAACTGACCTACTATTTCTGCAATGTCAGTTTTGTGCCAGGGGCGGACATTAAGAACAAGAGTCTTAGTTGGTCAACGGGGAGCAGGTCAGCGGTTGTTGTCAATGCCAGGCTTCAAAGTTTTAAATATTGCATTCATAATGGTAGGGACTCTACACATGAAAAAACAATTGTTACTGCTTATATTGCTCGTCACTTCCCAATCGTGGGCAAATCAATCCTCCCTTGGGGAGCAAGCTAAACAAATGGCTGAAGCAGCATGTCTATACCAATACAATGTTATCTACTCTCGCTTTACTTTGGGTTTTTCTGAGGAAAAAGCAATTCAAGTATCTTCTCAAATACTAACTAATTATTTGGAGAGTCATAAAGAAAATTCAGGGGACTTTTTTCTTTCCTCGATTCGTAGAAGCACAATCGCACAATTACGGGAGTTAGAAGTAAATAAAGCGGCAGTGCAGCAACTAAAAACTCCCCCATCAGATTTTAAAGATAATTTTTTATCCTCTTGTAATGCAATAAAAAAAGAGCAATTGGAAACTATGCATGTTTTTGGTTAAATCCACCATACATGCTGATGAGCTTATTTTTCGGCCATCGCATTTGTTACTTTTAGCCGGCCCTCATAGCATATTTCGCGGCGCTTCAGGCGGTCCGTTGCAAGCCAAAAGCAGACGTTGATAACGTTGAGATATGTTAATTTATGGGGATCAGGTCAACACATAAAAGGAGAAGAAGATGCAAATCAAGTTTGGGGTGTTGTTACTCGTGGTGCTTGTGCCATTGACATCGACTGCAGCAAAAGGGAGTTTTGTTTTTTCGGTCGGTAATGAGAAAACTTCGTTTGACTCTGGATGTGTAAAGTCAATTGATTATGTAGAGAAGGATGAGACAGGAGCAGAGAATTTAGTCTTTAGATTCTCCGATGAATGTGGCAAAAGGTTGTCGGACATGACCCGACAGAATATCGGAAAGCATATGACCGTCACCTACGATGATAATAAAATTACTTCCGCCATGATTGCCTCGCGCCTGAGCACCAGTTTCAGAATATCCACAAAAGACATACCAAGAATAATATTAATGCAAATACTTAATGATTATGATGGTGTTCGTGATTAACCAGAAAAAAGCGGCAAATAATAATTTATTTGGCTATGTAAAAGTCATTCATAAATACTATTTCCGCTCTTCGCTCAGAGCGGATATCGATCTTC
The DNA here is from genome assembly GCF_043972695.1 of Enterobacter quasiroggenkampii. NCBI lineage: Bacteria > Pseudomonadati > Pseudomonadota > Gammaproteobacteria > Enterobacterales > Enterobacteriaceae > Enterobacter > Enterobacter quasiroggenkampii. Next base: position 2,694,791 of record NZ_CP143745.1, on the reverse strand, counting down.
GAGTCGATCCGCGCCGTGACACGATCGGATCTTTCTATGGCTATTGCGTGTCAAAAAATTGAGCGCATGCCGCATCAGCATATCATATCTATAAGTCAATTTCTCTATCTGCAACATAAATCACACCTTTCACTTCATTTGGCAATGTTTCATATTTCAATGGTGTTTTTGGTTGCGAAATTAATTTATACCCATCTTGTTCATAGTTGTAGCTGAACAATCCTTTACTTGACATCTCAACAAATGAGCGCAGATAGCAAGAACGTTCATTTTCATTTGAAAAAGCAGGCAGATTGCCTTCTATCACATAGACCTCTGACAAGGGTTCCAATGAGTAAATATAATCAAGAATAAAATTATAGTCCTCGACAGATGACTTGATCCTTTCAGGAATCGGCCCCTGACCTGCTGTTGCAAAATGCGCTAAGTACCCTTCCTGGCTGGATAAAAACCAGTCCAGATCATATTCTAAAAAGTCATCGTCCATTTTCGTCATTTTTTAACACCAAATATCTTTGTTCATTTCTTACACCGTAGAATCACATCGCCACTACCTGACCAGATGCGATGACCTACCCCCGGTAGATTATCACATGCTAGTGTTAGTCCTGCATCTGATACAGAATGGATTAAAGGACCGTTTTTCGCTCACTGCGAACCTTAAGCTCAGTCAGATCGTCCGCATCGAGCCAGAGGCGGACTGTACCAGCCGTGTACTGAATTGAGATGACTCGCATGGAACTGTCTGACAAGGTCCGCGTTGTCTGCACCGAAAGCGAACATTTTCCCGTTCCCGTGACGCAAGATCTCAACTTTCCGTATGTATGCTAAAATTTGTACAGCTGCAGGCCAAAAATTAGTTCTTATAAATTCAGTACGTTAGCCAAAGTGAGCGAATATGGATAATATTCCACATAAGCAGACAGCACGTAAAAGATACCCCGCATGGCTGTGGTGCGGAATTTTTTATCTGGTTACATGGAATTGCTCTGCAGATGAAATAAATCTGTATTCTATAAACACGGGCTCATACGTTTATCATCTGACAAATAATCACGGACAATACACGGAGAACTTTGAAAACAAGTTTATATCCGTGGAGAGGAAATTTTCGGATACATCGAAATATAGTGTTGTGCTAGGCACAATGAAAAACAGCTTTAATGACAGATGTCTGGCTGCCGGCGTAAGAAGAGACTGGGCTGGGTGGAATAACGGTTGGGTTTTTAAGGGAATCTATGGATATGTAGGCGAATTTTTCTTTGATACATTCGATGATTGTGGCGACCATGGTTCATACCATGATTTTAAAAAAGTAACCGGGATAGGATTTTCCCCCTACATATATCACGGATTCCAGTATAATTTTACGTCTTATTTTGGCATGGATGTGGGTATTATCATCCCTTCCGTGTTTGTCATCACAGCACAATGGAGCTTTAGATAAATCCGTCAACCACGTGTGCTGTAATTGTCAGCAAGAGGTTCCGCCCCGCCATCTAAACCGGAGCGGCTTATATACGGCTCAAGACCACCAGCCGCCGCAACCCACAATTAAAAACTGTACGTCACCTTCAAACTCCCCGTAGGCGACGTTTTGCGTTGCACAATCGGACTATCACCCGCATCCCCCGTCAGCTGCGTCACGCCCGCTGAGGCAAGCACGCTCCAGCGAGAGGTGAGCTTGTGGGTCCAGTCCAGGTTCATCGACCAGGCATAAACCCCGGCCCCGGCGTCATGTCGGGCAAAGCCCGATGCGGCCGACTGGGCGGCGTTGACCCCGTAATACGTCTGCATATACTTGTCGGATCCCCAACTGCCGGTCAGCGCCAGCGTCACCGCATTTGTTGGTGAGGTATAGAGCGGGCTGCTCAAGCCGAAATGCACCGCCTCTCCGTTGTCTCTCTCAGACACCGGAACCTCAGCCTGCAGCTGCAGATTCAGCCAGTCGGTCACCTTGTACCCCAGCCCGGGCACGATGATTGCCGAGCCTTTAATCTCTCCCATCCCTCGCAGCTCGTCGCTACCGGAGCTGATCGAATCGCTGCTCACGTCTTTATCTTTACGGCCAACTCGATAGCTCAGCGCTGCGCTGTAATCCAGGTTGCCAACGTTGTTACCGTAACCGATCCCTCGCGTGGTGCCGATAAAGAAGCCATTTGCCATGGAATAATCCACTACCTGAGCCGCTGAGACGCGGGTTTTATCTGAACCCGAGTAGCGCGGCCCCACATCCACGCCGCCCCCCAGGGTTAAGACGTTACCCTGGCGCTGTTCTTCCGCCAGTACAGGCGTAGCCAGTAACGCCAGAACGACGCCCGGCACGAGGGTTTTCAGGCAGCGGTCCGAAAGTAAATGAGGGAACGTATGACGCAGTTCGATATTTCTCATTAAGGAAGTCCTTATGGATTCAAATGATGACGATGCAGGCGGTTAAACGCCGGAACGCCCATTTTGAAGAGTGACCCTAAGGTTCTTATGAGCCGAAAATGAAGAAACACTGAAGCGCGGGCAGGTGCTGTCATCCGGACAGATTTCCTGCTACCGTTTTTTTCTTAAGTTATTCTTCATTCACGGTTGATACCGTTACCAATGTGAAAATTCTACTTATCGAAGACGACCTGGATCTCGGCAATGGCGTACGTATCGCCCTCTCAGATCAAGGATTTGACGTCATATGGGTTCGCCGTAAAGAGGATGCGTTGCATCAGCTTGACGTCTGCGTGCCGGAACTTATTTTGCTCGACCTGGGGCTGCCCGATGGCGATGGCATGAGCCTGATGACGCGTTTGCGTCAGCAACTCAAGGGGATCCCCGTCATCATCCTGACGGCGCGAGGGACGCTGCAGGATCGCCTGTGCGGGCTGGATGCCGGCGCGGACGACTATCTCGTCAAACCCTTTATTCTCGCCGAGCTGCTGGCGAGAGTGCGAGCCCTTGCACGGCGCAGCTACGGTTTTGAAAATGAGGCGATAGAAATTCGTGGGCTATCCCTTCATGTCCCGACGCGCCGCGTGACGGTGAGTGCGCGGCATATCGATTTAACGGCCAGTGAATACGCGCTGCTGGAAACGTTGATGCTGCGCGCGGACCGCGTGCTGACCCGGCGGTTTCTGGAAGAAAGGATATTCGGCAACAAAGAGAACATCAGCAACGCGCTCGACGTGCATATGGGAAATTTACGGCGAAAAATCGGCGACGGCTATGTGCGAACGGTCCGGGGCGTCGGGTACGTTATTGATACCGTCTCAATACAGAAGGTGACCGGTTAATGCAAAACGTCTGGTATCACCTGAGGCGTCCGACGCTGGTACGGCGAATTATCATCGCCCAGATGCTGCTGCTTACCCTGCTGTGGTGTCTTTTTTTAACCTTTATTCTGTGGGAGGACCTGCGTAGCCCCCCTATCCTCACGGGCAGTAAAACGTACGAAACCGTTTTTACCCTGGCTGAGCGTATGGACGGACGCCCGCAGGATCGTACCGCCGTGCTGGAGACCTTCAGCAAGGCGCTGCGTGAAGGTTACGGCGGAGGGGAAGATCCCGTGCTATCGATTAACCTCATCGTTCGCAAAAATAATGCCGTTATTTTTGCCTCCGACGGTGCGCCCGCAGGGATAACAAACACCCGGTTCGGCGAACTGGAGCATGTTCAAAGTGGTGATCGAACCTGGACCAGCCGCACCCTCAAATCCCCGCACTCCGACGTGGAGGTTACCCTTTTCACCCCAGCCAGCGGCTGGAACTTCTTTATCTATCTGAACTCACGCGGGTACTACATCCTGCCGCTGCTGGTCTGCTTCCCTTTTCTGCTGTTTCCCGCGTGGCTGTCAATACGCATTGCGATGCGTCCCTGGAATAAGGTGGTCAATGAGATTACGTTACGCACGCCGGACGATCTCTCCCCGTTAAAAGCCGTACCGAAGCACAGAGAGCTTCGCCAGATGGTGGACGCGATCAATGACTTTCTTGCCAGGGTGCGTGAAAGCGCGGAAAGGGAGCGTGTTTTCATCGCGGATGCCGCGCACGAGCTGCGTACGCCCCTCGCGGCGATGCGCATCAACGTGGAAGCGCTGCAGTCCTGGGTCATCAGCGAAAGCCAGCAGGAGCTGCTTGCCGGCGTGATCCGCAGCAACAGCCGCGCCGCGCGTCTCGTCAATCAGCTGCTGCTGATGATGCACAGCGAAGCGCGTATTGATACGGCCATGGAGCCCGTGCCGCTGACGACGCTCATCCAGGCACGTATGGCCGAGCTGGAGCCCTTAGCGTCTGCGCGGAGGATCGAGCTGGAATTCTTTGCGGAGGATGAAGTGTGGATCTCAGGCGTCAGGGAACGCCTGGTGTCGCTGATTGATAATCTCATTGAGAATGCCGTGAAGTACAGCCCCGAGGGCGGGCGGATTCAGGTCGACGTGCGTGCAGGCGATCGCGTCGTTCAGCTGCGCGTCTCCGATGCGGGCCCGGGTATTCCGGTCGAGCTGCAGGAGCGCGTGTTCGACCGCTTTTTCCGCGATCCCAATCAGGTGCAAAGCGGCAGCGGCCTGGGGCTTGCCATCGTCAAAGCGGTGGCGCAGCAACACAACAGCAGCGTAAATCTGAGTACCTCTGCAGAAGGTGGCCTCCTGGTGACGGTTGACTTCCCGAACCGCACGTTTAGCTAAAGCAGAACAGGGGGTTTGATCGCAAATGCCGCAGATTGCTTCAAAATAATTACCGTATTTGTTATATTGTTGTTTATTGCTTATTCACCTCTGCGGTGCCAAAAAGAACAAGATTCACCGCAACCCAGGACAGAGAAATGTTAGATTACCGCTTCCCGACAGCTTTGCAGATGGTTCTCAGCGTAGCGATGGCGGAGCAATTGGGTGAACGTTCAACGAGTGCGATTCTGGCCTATGGCCTGGAAGCGAACCCGAGCTTCATCCGCAAATTGATGGTTCCGCTGACGCGAGACGGCATTATCGTCTCAACGCTTGGCCGTAACGGCTCCATTCATCTTGGTCGCCCGCCGGAAGAGATCACCCTGCGCGACATCTATCTGTCGGTCATCGAAGATAAAAAGCTGTGGGCGTCGCGCCCTGACGTACCGGCTCGCTGCGTGGTCAGCGCTAACGCGTGCTGGTACTTTAAATCAATTTCCGAAGAGGCCGAGCAGGCGTCGTTAGCGGTACTGGCCCGCCATACCGTAGCAAGTGCCCTGGAAGCGGTGAAAAACGCCGACAGCAGCGGCTGGGATCCGCTCCCCGACCTCATCGCCCAGTATCAAAAAACGTCTTAACGTTTTACCTGATGCAAAAAAAAACCGCCTTCACAGTGAAGGCGGTTTTTTATTATCAGCAACGTCCTTAAGCGGGCAGCACGTCCCTTTCCTCTTTCTTCCCACGCGTGACGAACTTACGCAGCGTCACGTAGAACACCGGCGTCAGGAACAGACCAAACAGCGTCACCCCCAGCATACCGGAGAATACCGTGATCCCGGTGACGCCACGTACTTCTGCGCCCGCGCCGTGGCCGAGGATCAGCGGAATGGTCCCGGCAATAAAGGCGATGGAGGTCATCACAATCGGGCGTAAACGCAGGCGGCACGCTTCCAGCGCGGCCTCCATGATGCCTTTACCCTGAATTTCCAGCTCGCGAGCAAACTCCACGATAAGAATGGCGTTTTTACAGGCCAGCCCCATCAGCACCACCAGCCCCACCTGCACGAAGACGTTGTTATCGCCCCCGGTCAGCCAGACGCCAAACAGTGCGGAGAGCATGGTCATCGGCACGATGAGGATCACTGCCAGCGGCAGCGTCCAGCTTTCATACAGCGCCGCCAGAACCAGGAATGCCAGCAGCACCGCGACCGGGAAGACGATCAGCGCCGTGTTGCCCTGGGTGGCCTGCTGGAAGCTCAGATCCGTCCATTCGATGTTCATCCCGTTCGGCAGGATCTGCTTAGACATCGCGTCCAGCTGCGTCATCGCCTGCGCTGATGAGAGCACGCGCGGGTCGGCATCGCCAATCAGGTCCGCCGCCGGGTAGCCGTTGTAGCGGATCACCGGATCCGGCCCGTAGGTGGTCGTGATGTTTACCATACTGCCAATCGGCACCATTTCGCCCTGGCTGTTACGGGTGCGCAGATTCGCAATATCTTCCACGCTGTCGCGGAACTGCCCGTCCGCCTGCGCCATCACGCGCCAGGTACGTCCGAACTGGTTGAAGTCATTGACGTACGACGAGCCCAGATAGGTTTGCAGCGTCCCGAAGAGATCGGTCAGCGACACGCCCTGCGCTTTCGCCTTATCGCGGTCAACCTGCACGTCCAGCTGCGGCACGTTAGCCTGGTAGGTTGAGATCGGGAAATGCATCCCCGGCGTCTGCATAATTGCACCGGACATGGTGTTCACCGCATTTTGCAGCGCGCCATATCCCAGACCACCGCGGTCCTGGATGTACAGGGAATAGCCCGACCCCTGACCCAGCCCTAAAATCGGCGGCGGCAGGATGGAGAAGCCAAAGCCCTGCTGGATTTGCGCGATTTTCGCGTTAATCTCGGCATTAATTTCCGCCGCGGAATGTTTACGCTGGTCGAACGGCTTCAGACCGAAGAAGACCGTCCCGGTATTCGGCGTGTTGGTGAACTGCAGCGCATTCAGTCCCGGAAACGCGACCGCATAGTCCACGCCTTCGGTATTCATCCCGATTTCGCTCATTTTGCGGATCACCGCATCGGTGCGGGCCAGCGAAGAGCCTTCCGGCATTTTCACGCCGCCGATCAGGTAAAGCTTGTCCTGCGTCGGAATAAACCCGCCGGGCACCGCTTTAAACATGACGCCTGCGGCACAGAGCAGCAGCAGATAAACCACGAATACCGCCCCGCGTCGTCCCAGCGTTTTGCCCACCAGCCCCTGATAGCCGTTTGAGCTGCGGAGGAAGAAGCGGTTAAACGGACGGAAAATCCAGCCGAAGAGACGATCGATAAGCCGGGTCGGGAAATCTTTCGGCGCGCCGTGCGGCTTTAACAGCAGTGCCGCCAGCGCCGGAGAGAGCGTCAGCGAGTTAATCGCTGAAATCACCGTAGATATCGCGATCGTCACCGCAAACTGCTTGTAGAACTGGCCGGTAACGCCCGACAGAAACGCCATCGGCACAAACACCGCGCACAGCACCAGCGCAATCGCGATAATCGGCCCGGACACTTCACGCATCGCCTGGTGCGCAGCCGCAAGCGGCGCAAGCCCCTCTTCGATGTTTCGCTCGACGTTTTCCACCACCACGATGGCGTCGTCCACCACGATACCGATGGCCAGCACCAGCCCGAACAGGCTAAGGGTATTCAGCGAGAAGCCCAGCAGGTAGAGAATGCTGAAGGTACCCACCACCGACACCGGCACCGCGATCAGCGGAATGATCGACGCGCGCCAGGTTTGCAGGAACAGAATGACCACCAGCACGACCAGCACCACGGCTTCCAGCAGCGTCTGCACCACCGCACGGATCGAATCACGCACGAAGACCGTCGGATCGTAAGGTGCCGCCCACTTCATGTCTGCCGGGAAGCGCGTGGACAGTTCGTCCATTTTCGCGCGCACCGCGTTAGACAGGTCGATAGCGTTCGCCCCGGGTGACTGGAAGATACCAATCCCGACTGCGTCTTTATTGTTCAGCTGGGAACGCAGCGCATAGCTCCCGGAGCCCATTTCAATCCGCGCCACGTCGCGCAGGCGGACGACCGTACCATCCTGCGTTGTTTTCAGGACAATATTGCCAAACTCTTCTTCGGTATGCAGGCGGCCCTGGGCGTTAATGGAGATCAGGAAATCACTCTCTTTCGGCAGCGGCTCGGCGCCAAGCTGACCGGCGGAGACCTGTACGTTTTGCTCCTGCATCGCCGTGACCACGTCCGAGGCGGTCAGACCGCGCGCCGCCACTTTATTTGGGTCCAGCCAGACGCGCATCGCGTACTCGCCGGAGCCGAAAATCTGGATCTGGCCGACGCCGGGCAGGCGCGCCAGCTCATCCTTCACCTTCAGCGTGGCGTAGTTGCGCATATACAGCGAGTCGTACTTACCGTTTGGCGAAAACAGATGCACCACCAGCGTCAGCGTCGGGGACTGTTTCTGGGTGGTAATGCCCAGACGCCGCACGTCCTCCGGCAGACGCGCCTCGGCCTGCGCGACGCGGTTCTGCACCTGAACCTGCGCCTGATCGGGGTCAGTTCCCGGACGGAAGGTCACGGTAGTCACCAGCACGCCGTCCGAACCCGCGACGGATTTCATGTACATCATGTTCTCAACGCCGTTGATCGCCTCTTCCAGCGGCGTCGCCACGGTCTCAGCAATCACTTTCGGGTTGGCGCCCGGGTACTCCGCGCGCACCTGCACGCTTGGCGGCACGACATCAGGGTATTCGCTCACCGGCAGCAGCGGGATGGCGATTAACCCTGTGATAAAAATCAGAATCGACAGGACGGCAGCAAAGATCGGCCTGTCGATGAAAAAACGGGAAAAGTCCATGGGTTGGATTCTCAGGTCAAGGGATCAGTTGAGGGCGCTGGTGGCGGTCATGGCAACGGTTTTGGCGTTAACCGGCATACCCGGCATAAACACTTTCTGTAAACCCTCGACGATGACTTTGTCGCCAGGGTTCAGCCCCTGCCGCACAATGCGTAAACCGTCTGCCAGACGTCCCGGCGTAATGTCGCGACGCTGCGCTTTCCCCTCTTTATCCACGATATAGACGTATTTTCGATCCTGATCGGTCAGCACCGCCTTGTCGTCGATAAGCGTGGCTTTGAACTCCGCGCTGCCCGGCAGGCGTACGCGGGCAAACAGTCCCGGCGTGAACTGACGCTGTGAGTTATCCAGCAGCGCGCGCATGCGGATGGTCCCGGTGCTCGGCGTGAGCTGGTTATCCAGAAAATCCACTTTGCCCTGATGGGGATAGCCCTCCTCGCCCGTCAGGCCAATCTCAACCGGCAGCGCCGTGTGATTGCTGGTCGCCCCCTGCCCGCTGCGGGCCAGGTTTTGATAGTGAAGGTAGGTTGACTCGTCCACGTCAAAGTAGACGTACACCGTCTTCTGCGAGACCAGCGTGGTGAGGACGCTGGCAGTGTCGCCCGCAGTCACCAGGTTCCCGCTGGTGATCAGCGCCCGGCTGGCGCGACCATCGATAGGCGCGGTCACTTTGGTAAAGTCCAGGTTGAGCTGGGCTGCGTCAACCGCCGCCTGCGCGGCGCGAATGTCGGCCTGCGCCTGAACGGCAGCCGAACGTCGCTGCTCCCACTCTTCCCGTGAGACCAGATGGGTATTGATCAGCTTATCGGTACGGTTAGCCTCACTTTGCGCCAGGCTGGCCTGCGTTTTGGCTCTCGCCAGGTTCGCCTGCGCCTGTTCCAGCGCAGCGCGATAGGTACGATCATCAATGGTGAACAGCACCTCGCCCTTCTTCACTTCCTGACCGTCGGTGTAATTCACCTTATCAATGTAGCCGGACACGCGCGGGCGCAGCTGAACGCTCTCCACCGCTTCAATCCGACCGTTAAAGCTATCCCACTGGCTAATCGATTTCACCACCACGTCAGCGGCACTCACGGCAGGCGCAGGTGGCGCGGCATTTTGCGCGACGCTGTTATCGCATCCGACGAGCAGCACCGAGAGCAACATGGCCCCCAGCGCGCTCAGATGAGAATTACCCCAGGTTTTTTGCAGGCTCATTATTTTTATTCCGATAATTGTCGCCACCGGGCAAGACGCAGCAGGAGGCACCGCGCCACTTCCTTTGTCCGGGGGCTGTCTTAAGGCCATTTGTGTCGTTCATCGCCACAAAACTGTAACAGTTGCGAATACACTATTCGCGGCGATTGTAGGAAGGCGCTTAACTAAGTGCAAGAATAATTGTTGCACTTTATGTGCTATTTGAGTGGATGTGAAAAGACCCGTTTCGGTCAGGGATTTAAATGCAACAATAAAACTTGCAATTACTGCAAAAACGCGCCACCTTTAAATGCAACAGACAAAGATACTTTTTCATCCGCTGCGTGGGGGTAACCAGATGAACACTGGCGCATTTATGCATGATTTACTCGACTGGATCGACAACAACTTGGACAGCCGACTGGACATTGAGACCGTCGCCAGGCGTTCCGGCTACTCGAAATGGCACCTCCAGCGCCTGTTCAAAGAGCATACGGGCTATCCCCTCGCCGGGTATATTCGCGCGCAAAAGCTGCAAAAATCGGTTGAGCGGTTATCCCACAGCGATGAACCGATTCTGAACGTGGCGATCGCGCTGGGCTTTGACTCCCAGCAGTCCTTCAACCGCAGCTTTAAGCGTCAGTATGGTCAGGCGCCTGGGGCATGGCGACGGAGTATGAGTGGCCCGGAAACACAGCAGCTTCGCCAGTAATGCATATTTTGCTGCAACATCGATCTGTTGCTGCTATACTGTATATAAATACAGTATAACGAGGTGCACGATGGCTGTTGAAACAAAATTTGTTGTCGTAAGAAAAGGTGAAGAGAAAATGACATTTGCCAGTAAGAAAGAGGCTGACGCTCACGACAAGCTGCTCGATATGGCCGATGCGTTCACCGACTGGCTGTTGCAAAGCGGAATGCAGATGGATGAAACGCAGGCTGAAAATCTTGGCCTGTATCTCGCCGAGCAGAAAGAGACCGTGCAGCATATTCTGCGTACCAGCAAGCTTCCCGATCTCACTGCTCCAGCTGTAGCGGATAAAACAGAATCCGACGCGGCTGACGCCAAAAAAATCAGGGCTGTGAAAGCGGCCTGATTGCCAGAAAATCATCACCGTTCTGGAAGCCGTAAGCAGATAACTGCTTACGGCTTTTTGGCTGTCTGTAGTACTCTCCTGCTGATTGATGTTAACGATACCATCGTTCCAAAGCAGGAGATGATGCACTTACATAAAAAAATAGTACGTTAATCAACCTTTCGGGAAGATGACGTGGGTTCAGTCCTTTTAATATAATTTAGAAATATTCATTTTTGTGATTAGAAATCCATACGAGGCTTGAGTCACGATAGTCGTCGTTAGTGGATGCTATCAGCGAGCATTTATCTGCATTACCATCAGCGGTGTAAGCACAGCTTTGCTTCACCATGAAAGTGATGTCCTCTCTTTTCGACACTAATTCTGAGTCAAGGAATTGCGCACTCCCGGATGGGTAAACGATGCGTTCATCTTTTGGATCTTTGTAGTTTATTATGCGAACGGGGAATTGGCTGTTGTGATATTCATATCGCTCTACAACTTCGCCCGTATCTTTGTCCATTATTTTTTCCAGCAAGCCACGTATATTATAACTGAGTAAGTAATTACCTTTTTCATTCTCAAGCTCAGTAATTTCGCAGCGCTTATTTATTTTCCCGGTAATACGCTGGCCTTTAAGTGACGTCAGTAATCCATCTTTATTGACCAAATGAAACTCTCGATCATTTGCCTTGTCAACCATGTTGATACTCGTAAAGCATCCGCTGCGATCATATCTAACTTCTGTCATAACCTGAAGTTTACCTGTAACATCCCGCATCCACTGGAGGCTATGTTTTACGTTCCCGGTTGTTGCATCATGATCGAATAAAAGAGCAGCATTTAAGACCGCCGGTTTGAATTGAGTAAATGCCGCGACATCAAATGATAACGTCAATAATAATAGATTTAAAAAAACACCTGCTTTCATAAGTCATCCCTTTATTAATAAAATAGTCTTCAACGATGATGTGAATTCGCGCTCTTATATTTTACGAATAATCAAAGCGTTTCCATGCCACCCGTTAAGTGTCTGCTTTTTGTTCTAGTCAATCGATACAAGAGTCCCTCATTTTTTGTGAGCACTCGCTTTCCGACGGATCTCAATCATCCTGATATACATATCACGCAACTCCTTATTCTGCTTGATTACCATTTCTTTGGGCAAGGATTCTCTCTCATGATTCCATTCATCAACGACACCCTGGCACGCCAGATAAGCGTCATTAACAATATTTTCAGCTGGAATCATCGTGTTGATATAGGGAAAGGTATGTTTGTTCAGGCATACAGAGACAGGTGGGCCATAATCATGTTCTTCGGCATGTAAGGTAATAGCAATAAGGAGGATAAACAATGTTAGAAATCTCAACTTCTTTTTCCCCTGATAAATACTGTTTCGTCAAATGACTGTCTTCCGGGGAGTTATCGACTTTGTGCAAAAAATCTTTAGTTACCCAAGGAAGTTATTATCCTGCTGTAGTGACTGCTGACACAAAACCTGACAGATGCAGGTTTTAATGACTTGATATCAGTTTAGAAATCACCCCGTTGAGCTCACAATTCATAGCAGGCGTAACCTTAAAACTATCCGCTTCTATGCTAAACCTTCCAATCACAAAACCTGGTAGCTATACAAACACGCCAGACTGTTACGTTAATACACGTTCCCCCCACCAACGAGGGATCGCGCATGACCCCACATCCGCTACACCAGATCATCAAATCCTGCGATCGCGCCATCACCACCAAAAACTATGACGCGCTGATGGAATACTACGCCGAAGACGCGGCTCTGGTCGTTAAGCCCGGCATGACGGTTAAAGGCAAAGAAAACATCCGCAACGCGTTTATTGCCATCTCGGATTATTTCCAGGACCAATTGATTGTGGAACAAGGAGAGATGCAGGTGATCGAAGGCGGTGACAATGCCCTCGTTATCATGGAAACCGTTCTGCGTTTTCCTGATGGTCAGGGTGGAATAACGGAAATGTCGCGCCGCGCGACCTATGTTTTTCGGCTGGAAAGCGACGATCGCTGGCTTTGTACTATCGACAACTCCTACGGTACGTCGCTTCTGGATACCGGGAACCGATCGCGTTAATCACGGCTTCAAAGGGGCGCTGCCGCCCCTCCACGCCAGCCCCTTAATGCGCAGTAATGCGCGGCTCCTTTACAAACTCAGCCAGCAGCCACACCATATCGTGCAGCAGGCCCGTCAGCTCTTTCGCTACGTGAGCGGGTAGCGTTCCACCCATAACTGCTTGCGTCAGCGCCAGAACATAGTCCACCTGCGTTAAGGTGTCCTGCCAGCAGTCGGGCACGCAGGAGTTGGTTTTCTCACCCATGATCAACTGTTCAATCAGGTATGGCGGAAGATCGACATCACAGAGTTCACGCAGCCTGCGCAGAGCCTGAAGGAGACGCTCGCACAGCGCTGTACGGCTCGCGATATCATCGGTTTCGACCAGCACGCTCACCAGCGCGGCGCAGTTGTCGGCGACGTCAAAGAGATCGGCATCAGCCGGAAGCGGCCGGGAGATACGTTGCAGAATGACGTTTTCGTCAGACGGGAGATAAGTCAAGGTTGGGATAGTCGCCATACAAGGCTTCCTTCTATATGGAGTTTATTTAACCACCCTTTGAGTTCCTACGCTCGGGGGGTAGCGCTGACAGAGGTAGGAATACCGCCCATATAGAAAACGGCCAGCCTTACGGCTGCTCCGTCAGCGCCACCGTTATTGTAACGAGATCGGCACTGCTGCGACATACGTAATGTCACTATATGGTTGACGGGTTCCTACGCCCGATTGCAGATGTGCCGCAACGCAGGCACTTTACGACCGCGCCCCGTAGAGGAAAAGACATAACGCTGAATTTCATAAGGTTACTTTGCGGTTTGCGAGACGCCTTCCAGAATGACAACGCTGCCCTAAATTTTAAGGGTATCAATCACCGCTCTCGCTGGGCTTTGACTCCCGGCAGTCCTTCAACCGCAGCTTTAAGCGTCAGTATGGTCAGGCGCCTGGGGCATGGCGGCTAAGTACTGGCTGTCGTGAAACGTTAACCGAACGTTTTTAGGGTCAACGAACTTACCGTCGGCGGTAACATAGGCGCAATTCACCACTTCTCCACTTTCTTTGTCTGTTAACGCAATATGCGGTGCGTCGTGCAGTATGTTTTTATGACCCCACTCCATCAAAGAGAAAAGAATCGGCGCAAGGCTGCGGCTTTTGGCGGTGAGAACATACTCATACCGTTCACGCGCCCCTTCTTCCTGATAAGGGATTTTGCAAAGCAGGCCGAGTTCAGTCATATTTTTTAACCGGTTCGCCAGCGTCTGCCTGGTGATTTTTGTATGATCACGTATTGTTTCAAAGCGTGTTACCCCATAAAACGCCTCTCTCAGAATCAACAAAACCCATTGATCGCCAAGAAGCTCAGCGGCCGCCGCTAACCCACAAAGCTCAGGTAATAAGTACGGTAATGATTTATTTTTTGACATCTCTTCGTTTGCCTCGTAACCTGAGTATGATTTAAAGACTCAGTTATTTAAGGAGAATACAATGCCCTTCGTAAATGTGCAAACCATTAAAGGAATTATGAATTCGGAGCAAAAAAAAGAACTGCTACGTCGTATGACTGACCTTATTGTTGAAATTGAGGGAAACGGCGATCCTGAATTCCGGCGTTCAGTATGGATCCGTATTGACGAGCATGAACCGGAACAGTGGAGTCTTGGGGGAATACAGCCCACATCTAAAATGATTGCTGCAAAATTTGCCTCACCACAGCGGTCCTGATTTATTTTTAGTCATAGCTCACCGGCGGGCAGTTTGAATGTCCGCTCTCGTGATGTTATGCAGCCCTAAATTTTCAGCGTATCGATCACAGCCCTCAGGGCAGGCGACACGTTGCGGTGCGGATAATAGAGATACAACCCGTCCATGCGCAGGCTATAGCGCTGCAACACCCGGATAAGCGTTCCGCGCTCCAGATCGTCAGCCACCAGCTCCACCGGAACATAGGCCAGCCCAAGCCCCAGCCGGGCGGCCTCGGCTTCCATGTAGCTGTCAGACAGCGCCCATTGCCCCTCTGGCCGATGGGTGATTTTTTTCCCGTCGTGCACCAGTTCCCACTGATAGTCACTACCGTCGGCAAACTGGTAGGCAATGCAGGGATGAGCCACTAAATCGGCTGGCGTCTGCGGAAAACCGTAGCGTCTGAAGTGTTCCGGGGCAGCCACCGCGGCCATTTCCATATCAGGCGTGATACGCACTGCAATCATTCCCTGCCCCACTTCCGGCCCCAGTCTGACACCCGCATCGAACCGCTCGGCGATAATGTCGACGAAGCGGCTTTCATTCATCAGTTCCAGCCTGATGTCCGGGTAACGCTGTTTAAAAATGGCGAGCTTTGGCAGCAGACACTTATCGATAGCGTGCTGGCTGGCATTAATGCGCACCGTGCCGGACGGCGTCTGACGATAGTGTGCCAGGGTCGCCAGACCCGTATCGAGCGTATCGAATGCAGACTCGGCGGTCTGATAAAGCTGTTCCCCGGCATGGGTGAGCGAGAGCTTGCGCGTGGTGCGGACCAGAAGTTGAACGCCCAATCGCTCTTCCAGCGCGCGAACCGAGCGGCTGATCCCGGATTGCGCCAGCCCAAGCCGAAGCGCGGCCGCCGTGAAGCTCCCCTCCCGTACCACCTGCATGAACAGGTACAGCTCATTATAGTTTTCCCGTTTCGCCATCATCCCCACCCATTTATAACAATATGATATGAATCCTAGCAGCTTTAACCCTCTAATCAGCACTATTTCTGCTAACTATAATGACCGCAACACAACAACCCAGGGTTCATTTCTATGAAAACATTTACCCAAAAACTGTCCGTTGCGATGCTGCTATGTGCATCATTAAGTGGAGTGACAACAATGAGTTATGCAGAAACCACCAACCCAAACGCGCCTGTTTCGATGGTGAGCACATGGGATAAAACCTTCGCCGAAAGTGACAAAGTCGATCACCGTAAAGTGTCCTTCCAGAACCGATACGGGATCACTTTGGTAGGCGATCTGTATCTTCCCAAAAACCGCGGCGACCGCAAGCTGGCGGCGATTGCGGTCAGCGGGCCATTTGGCGCAGTCAAAGAGCAGTCCAGCGGCCTGTATGCGCAAACCCTGGCAGAAAATGGGTTTGTGACCCTGGCGTTCGATCCGTCCTATACGGGCGAAAGCGGTGGCCAGCCGCGCAACGTAGCGTCTCCGGATATCAACACCGAAGACTTTAGCGCGGCGGTGGACTTCCTCGGGTTGCAGAAAGAAGTTGATCGTAACCGCATTGGTATTCTCGGCATCTGCGGCTGGGGCGGTATGGCGCTCAACGCAGCATCCATGGACACCCGCGTGAAGGCGGTCGCCACCAGCGTGATGTATGACATGAGCCGGGCGATGGGCCACGGCGTGGGCGACGGGAAAGATCGCTATTCAACGTCTGACCGCCGTGCCGTTCTGCAGTATCTGAACGCACAGCGCTGGAAAGATGCTGAGAACGGTACCTTCGCGCACGGCGGCCATGACATTTATGTCGATGAGAACGGCAAGGTGACGGCAGCTGAACGTATTCTGCCGGAGGCGTTACCTGACAACCCGAATCCGGTACTCAAAGAGTTCTTTGACT
This sequence comes from Enterobacter quasiroggenkampii, assembly GCF_043972695.1. Classification (NCBI taxonomy): domain Bacteria; kingdom Pseudomonadati; phylum Pseudomonadota; class Gammaproteobacteria; order Enterobacterales; family Enterobacteriaceae; genus Enterobacter; species Enterobacter quasiroggenkampii. Next base: position 2,678,352 of record NZ_CP143745.1, on the reverse strand, counting down.
ACTACCGTATGCCGCGCGGCTTCCATGCGCGATCCGTCAACTCAACCGGCGCGTGGACCGCGACCACGCCATTATCATTTATGAATATGCCGCTGCTGAGCTACGGCGGGGAAATTACTATCCCAACGCTTATCGTAACCGGTGAAAAGGCACACTCCCGCTACTTTGCTGAAGATGCGTTTAAAGCGGTCGGCAGCAAGCAGAAGGAACTGGTGATTGTTCCGGGCGCAAACCATGTCGATCTCTACGATAATGCTGCCGGGAAGATCCCCTTCGGCCAGTTTGAGCAGTTCTTCAAAACCAACCTGAAATAAATCTCTACGCCACCCGCCCTGTACGGGTGGCTCTTTGTGAAATCTGACTATGTCTACACTGAGCCGCACCACATCACAGAACACAGAGCATGCACACTGGAGTGGCGTTTTTGCCATGACCCTGTGCGTATTTGTCCTGATTGCCTCGGAATTTATGCCCGTCAGCCTGCTTACCCCCCTTGCCAGAGATTTGGGCGTTACGGAGGGTCTCGCTGGCCAGGGGATCGCGATTTCCGGCGCACTGGCGGTGCTGACCAGCCTCTTCCTTTCCCGGCTTGCCGGGAATATAAACCGCAAACACCTTCTTCTGGGCATGACGCTCCTGATGGCGCTCTCGGGGATGATTATCGCTTTCGCCCCAAACTATCTGGTTTACATGGCAGGCCGCGCGCTGATCGGTATCGCTATAGGCGGGTTCTGGTCCATGTCTGCCGCAACGGCCATTCGCCTTGTTCCGCCGCATAAGGTTGCGCGCGCGCTGGCCATTTTCAACGGCGGTAACGCGCTGGCAACGGTGGTGGCCGCCCCGCTTGGCAGCTATCTTGGGGCCACTATTGGCTGGCGCGGCGCATTTCTTTGTCTGGTGCCCGTGGCGATAGTCGCGTTCATCTGGCAGTGTTTAAGCCTGCCTGACATGAACGCGCGTAAAAACGGTACATCACGAGGAAGTGTTTTTCGGTTATTCCGCCAGCCTGCCGTTTCCGTTGGTCTGCTGGCCTGCGGCCTGTTCTTTATGGGGCAGTTTGCGCTGTTTACCTATCTGCGCCCGTTCCTTGAAACCGTCACCCGGGTGAGCGGAGCCGGGCTGTCGCTGATTTTGCTCACCATAGGCGTTGCAGGTTTTGTGGGCACCCTTTTCGTTGCCCTGGTGCTTAATGCCGCGTTTTACATAACGCTGATCGCGATCCCTCTACTGATGGCGGCCATCGCAGTCGCGTTGATTCTCGCCGGGCATAACGTGTGGATTGTGGCCCTGCTGTCAGGCCTATGGGGGATGCTGGCAACATCAGCGCCGACGGGGTGGTGGACGTGGATTGCGCGAACGCTGCCGAAGGATGCTGAAGCCGGCGGTGGACTGATGGTCGCGGTGATCCAGCTCGCCATTGCGCTCGGCTCAACGGCGGGCGGTATAGCGTTCGATCGTTATAGCTGGCAGAGCTCGTTTGCATTGAGTGGCATAGTGCTCCTCTTTGCGGCAGCGCTAACGTTTCTGCTTTCGCGTCTTCACAAATAACGCACCGGATGATTTTTTGACGCTTTTCTTCACCGTTCGTGTATTGTTTTTAAACAATAACATCCATTAAAGGACACCTGCGTAATGATCAGCATCCTCGGCAAAACCACCTCCATCAACGTTCGTAAAGTACTCTGGACCTGCGAAGAAGCAGGCATCGCTTATCAGCAGGAAGATTACGGCAGCGGTTTCGCCTCGACGGAAACGGATGCCTTCCGCACCCTGAACCCCAACGCCATGGTGCCGGTGCTGATTGACGGTGATTTCGTGCTGTGGGAGTCCAATTCCATCTGCCGTTATCTGGCGCGCAAGGCCGAACGTCACGATCTGCTGCCCGCAGAACCGCAGGCCTGCGCCAACGTTGAGCGCTGGATGGACTGGCAGGCCACTGAGTTTAACAACGCCTGGCGCTATGTCTTCCCGGCGCTGGGGCGTAAAAACCCGGCCTTTAACGACCCTGAGCGCATTGCGGCAGGAATCAAGGAGTGGAACCACTGCATCACCATTCTGGAACAACAGCTGCAGCGCACCGGGGCCTTTGCGGCGGGCGAGACGTTTACCCTCGCTGACGTGGTGCTTGGGCTGTCGGTGAATCGCTGGAAAATGACGCCGTTTGATAAGCCAGACGTGCCCGCCATTGAGGCCTGGTTCGAGCGCCTTAACCAGCGTCCGGCATTTTTGCGTCACGGCAATAACGGCATGGTGTAAAACTTAATGCCTGAATGAATACCGCAACGAGGCTGTTTTTTTAATTACGAAACCCTGATTGTCGTCAGAGGGAATAATAATTAAGCCATATCCTGGACAGCCCGTTGCACCGCTTTGCTAGCCTGAATAGTCAGGCAAAGCTCAACCCGGAGGTATTCTTGCTGATTAAACTCAAGAAAGAACGAACGCATCAGGAGGATCGCCGGCTTGCTCTCTGGCTGGCGACCTCAGCAGGTTTGCTGAACGCCATCGCCCTCGGGGCATTTGGTTTTTTCCCCTCACACATGACCGGCAACACCTCACAATTATCCAGCGAAGTTTCTTCTACCGATCTGAGCGATATTATTTTCTTCGGCTCGATAATTCTCTCTTTTGTGGCTGGCGCCATTATTGCGCGTACGATCGTCATATGGGGTATTATCCATAACGTCAGGCTGGTTTTTTGCCAGATCCTTTTTGTCGAGGGGATATTACTGACCGGCGTTTCCTTCTACGAAATGTATTTCCATGCGCTCACCAGCAATCGCGAGATTATTCTTTTTCTCTGCTTTCTGATGGGCATTCATAATTCCACCTCCACACAGCTTTCCGGCGGACGGGTAAGATCGACGCACATTACCGGCACGCTAACGGACGCGGGGATTTCCCTGGCCTCCGTCATGGTGGCGATGCTGCGCAGGGATTACTCCAAAGATACGGCGGCGCAAAAAAGTCAGCTAAAAACCCACTTAACCACCCTGTTTTCGTTCATTACAGGTGGTATTGCGGGGCTGCTGCTGTTCAGATGGATTGGCTTCAACGCCATGCTGGCGCTGGGGTTGATGCTCGCGGTTGTCGCCACCGTCTCAATTATCACCGTCTCGTCGCGGGTTCGACGGGTTCGCGCTGGCGTCTGAGGGTTGCAACTGCCCCAGCAGGCGCTGCATGTTGTCATCACAGGTGATGCCCTCCGGCCTGTGGGTGATACTCGTGACCAGGTCCAGCAGCTCCCTTCGGTTTTCCTCCAGCTGCTTCTGCATCGCCTCTATTTCAGCAATGCGTGTCTTCAGGGACTGGATCAGTCCCTCATGATCCCAGCGCTGTTGCGGCTGCGGCAAGAAGCGCCGTATTTGCTCAAGGGTGAACCCGGTCCGTTGTGCATTGTCGATAATGTTCAGCAGCGCAACCGCATCAGCGGAATAGGTACGGTACCCGTTCCCCTGCCTGACGGGTCGCGGCAGTAAGCCTTCCGCCTCATAAAACCGAATGCGCGACGGGGTAATTCCCGTCATTTTCGACAGCTCGCCAATTTTCATTTCGTCCGCTCTGGCATATTGACCTTAAAGTTAACTTTAAGCTTAAACTTTTTATGCGGTCAACCGGATCGTCATCTCATCAGGAGCTAAAATGCACACTATTCTGGGCGCCAGCGGGCAAATTGCCCGTGAACTTGCCCGCGAGCTTAAACGCGAATATACCGACGAGATCAGGCTGGTCAGCCGCCATCCGCAGAAAGTCAACGCCAGCGATAGCACGGTTGCAGCCGATCTCCTGGATGCGCAGCAGACGCAAGTGGCGATTAACGGTAGCGATACGGTCTATTTTACCGCCGGTCTGCCGCCTGATTCCGCGATGTGGGAGCGTCATTTTCCGACCATGCTGGACAATGCCCTGGAGGCCACGCGTAAGGCGGTGGCAAAATTCGTCTATTTCGACAACACCTATATGTACCCCCAGAGTAACGTGCCGCAAACCGAAGAGACGCGCTTTGCGCCCCGGGGGCGGAAAGGCCACGTGCGCGCCCTGATGGCAAACCGGGTGCTTGACGAAATGCAACGGGGCGACATTCCCGTCCTCATCGGTCGGGCGCCGGAGTTTTACGGGCCTGAGAAAACGCAGAGCTTCACCAATACGCTCATTATCGACAGGCTGAAGCAGCATAAGCGTCCGCGCGTTCCGGTGCGTGACGACACGCTTCGCACCCTCATCTGGACGCCGGATGCCAGTCGCGCGCTCGCTCTGCTGGGCAATACCCCTGAGGCCTACGGGCAGACGTGGCACTTGCCCTGCTGCGATGAAAGGCTGACGTACCAGCAGTTCGTCACTCTCGCCTGTGAGGTCTTTGGACAGCCAGCGGACTACTCCGTCCTCGGCAAGTTGGCCTTCGCCGCGACGGCGCTGTTTTCGCAAGGCGCGCGCGAAATGCGCGAGCTGTTGCCCCGGTACGAGGCTGACAACCTGTTTGATTCGACGAAGTTTAAAGAGCATTTCCCTGCGTTCACCGTTACGTCATACCGGAAGGGACTCGAGAACATCTGGCAAGAGTGGAAATCAAAAGAGCCCGGTGCAGCGTAATTACGGCGCCGCGTCACCGGGAATGCGGTGTATTATTCGTGACAACGTCACATTCAAATCTCTTCTTTAGGACTATTCTGCCCGCCCCACAATCAGGCCTTACGCCATAAGGCCTGACCTGAGGTTGCCACTAGTTTCATAGGGTTACTGATTTTACCCCTTCGCTGGAACCCTTCCCAAACGCTTGCTATAGGTCATCTACCCCTGCCGAAACATGGCATAACAACAGGCAACCGGTGGTTGCTATAACGCATGCGCACAGGGAGACACACCGCAATGCACCCATTACTCAAACGTTCGCTGCTGTTTGTCGGCGCCATTATTGTGGTCCTCGCCCTCCTCGTCTGGGGGATCGGGCTGGAGACCCTCAGAGCGCGTCAGGTTGACCTGATCTATCTCGGGCAACAGCATATGATTCTGGTTTTCTCATCAATGTTCTTTGCCCTGCTGGTGGGTATTCCGGCGGGTATTCTGCTGAGCCGCCCGGCCGCGCGGGGTATCGCCGAATATGTGATGCAAATCTTCAACGTCGGCAATACGCTGCCGCCGCTGGCCGTGCTGGCCCTGGCAATGGTGGTGATCGGCATCGGCGATACGCCCGCCATCATCGCCCTGTTCCTCGCCTCGCTGCTGCCGATCGTGCGTAATACCTACGCCGGGCTGTGCTCGGTCCCGCCGTCGCTGCTGGAAGCGGCAAACGGGATTGGCATGACCAAATGGCAGCGTCTGCGCCAGGTTGAGCTGCCTGCCGCCTGGCCGGTGATGCTCTCGGGGATCCGCATCGCCACCGCCATTAACGTCGGTACCGCACCACTGGCGTTCCTGATTGGTGCCAGCAGCTACGGCGAGCTGATTTTCCCCGGCATTTATCTGAACGATTTCCCGACCCTGATCCTCGGCGCGGCGGCCACCGCCCTGTTCGCCCTGATCCTCGATACCCTGCTGGCGGCGCTGGGTCGCGTGATGAGTCCCCATCTCGCTCGATAACAATAACAAGGAGCTTTTATGAGACTGTTTTCCGGCCTGACGGCGCTGTGTGCCGCGGCGCTGTTCACCAGCCAGGCGATGGCGGCCCCGCTGATTCTGGCAACCAAGAGCTTTACCGAGCAGCACATTCTCTCGGCGATGACCGTGCAGTACCTGCAAAAGAAAGGATTCCAGGTTCAGCCGCAAACCAATATCGCCACGGTGATTTCCCGTAACGCGATGATCAACAAACAGATTGACATGACCTGGGAGTACACCGGCACGTCATTAATCATCTTTAACCACATCAACAAGCGCATGTCGCCAGAGGAGTCTTACGAGACGGTGAAACGTCTGGACGCGAAGCACGGTCTGGTCTGGCTCAAGCCCGCCGACATGAACAACACCTATGCGTTCGCCATGCAGCGCAAGCGCGCCGAAGCGGAACATATCAACACCATGTCGGACATGGTGGCGAAGATTGAGCAGATCCGTCAAACCAACCCGGACAAAAACTGGCTGCTGGGCTTAGACCTGGAATTTGCCGGGCGCAGCGACGGCATGAAGCCGCTTCAGGCCGCCTATAAGATGGATCTGGACCGCCCGCAGATCCGTCAGATGGACCCCGGCCTGGTCTATAACGCGGTGCGCGACGGCTTCGTCGACGCCGGGCTGATTTACACCACCGACGGTCGCGTGAAAGGCTTCGACCTCAAGGTGCTGGAAGACGATAAAGGCTTCTTCCCGAGCTATGCGGTCACCCCGGTGGTCCGTAAGGACACGCTGGAGGCCAACCCCGGTCTGGAAGAGGCGCTCAACACCCTCTCTGCCCAGCTCAACAACGACGTTATCACCGAACTGAACAAGAAGGTGGATATCGACCATCAGTCACCGCAGCAGGTCGCCCGTGATTTCCTGCGTAGCAAACAGCTGCTGTAGGAGGCGCTATGGAGACGATTCACTACATTCTGGACAACTGGGACTACCTGTTAACCCTGACGCTGCAGCATCTGTGGCTGGTGGCGCTGGCTGTGGGCTTAGCCATTCTCATCGGCGTCCCGCTCGGCATTCTGATTGTTCGCCACAAGTGGCTGGCAACGCCGGTGCTGGGGATTGCCACCATCGTGCTGACCATTCCCTCCATTGCGCTGTTTGGCCTGATGATCCCGCTGTTTTCGCTGATCGGTCAGGGGATTGGCGCCCTGCCCGCGATCACGGCGGTGTTTCTCTACTCGCTGCTACCGATTGTGCGTAACACCCATACGGCGCTCGACAGCCTGCCGCCTGGCCTGCGTGAAGCCGGACGCGGCATCGGCATGACCTTCTGGCAGCGTCTGCGCTGGGTCGAAATTCCGATGGCGCTGCCGGTGATTTTCGGCGGGATCCGCACCGCCGTGGTGATGAACATCGGCGTGATGGCGATTGCCGCGGTGATCGGCGCGGGCGGTCTGGGCCTGCTGCTGCTCAACGGCATCGGCGGAAGTGATATCCGCATGTTGATCGCGGGCGCGCTGATGATTTGTCTTTTAGCGATTGTGCTCGACTGGCTGCTGCACCGTCTGCAGGTGGTTCTGACTCCAAAGGGGATTCGATAATGATAAAACTGGAAAACCTCACCAAACACTTTTCACAGAAGCACGGCCAGACCTTTAAGGCCGTCGACAACGTCAACCTGAACGTACCCGAAGGGGAAATGTGCGTCCTGCTCGGCCCGTCCGGCTGCGGGAAGACCACCACCCTGAAGATGATTAACCGCCTCATTACCCCAAGCAGCGGGACGATCCTGATTAACGGCGAAGACACCAGCGGTATGGACACCGTCACCCTGCGCCGCAACATCGGCTACGTGATCCAGCAGATTGGCCTGTTCCCGAACATGACCATCGAAGAGAACATTACCGTCGTGCCGCGCATGCTGGGCTGGGATAAAGCGCGCTGTAAAATCCGCGCCGAAGAGCTGATGGATATGGTGGCGCTGGATCCGCATAAGTTCCTGAATCGTTATCCGCGTGAGATGTCCGGCGGCCAGCAGCAGCGCATCGGCGTGATCCGCGCCCTGGCGGCGGATCCTCCGGTACTGCTGATGGATGAACCCTTCGGCGCGGTGGACCCGATCAACCGCGAGGTGATCCAGAACCAGTTTCTGGAGATGCAGCGCAAGCTGAAGAAAACCGTCATGCTGGTCAGCCACGATATCGACGAAGCCCTGAAGCTCGGCGACCGTATTGCGGTGTTCCGTCAGGGGAAAATCGTGCAGTGCGCCAGCCCGGATGAACTGCTGGCGAAACCGGCGAACGAGTTTGTCGGCTCGTTTGTCGGTCAGGACCGCACCCTGAAGCGCCTGCTGCTGGTCTCGGCGGGCGACGTCACCGACCAGCAACCGACCATTACGGTGCGGGGCTCTACTCCGCTCCCTGAAGCCTTTGCGACCATGGATGATAACGATATTCGCGCGATTACCGTAGTTGACGAACACGGCAAACCGCTGGGCTTTGTGAAGCGTCGCGAAGCGCGTAACGCCAGCGGAACCTGCGCCGACATCCTGCATCCGTTCCGCATGACTGGTAAAGCGGAAGACAACCTGCGCGTGGTCCTGTCACGCCTGTATGAGAGCAACACCAGCTGGATGCCGATCGTGGATGAGGATGGTCGCTACAACGGCGAGATTTCTCAGGACTATATTGCCGAGTATCTCAGTTCAGGGCGTACGCGCCGGGCGCTGAATATTCATAGCGACAGTTAATCTTTCAGGCCGGGCATTGCCCGGCTTTTTCGCACGCATACCTTTTGCTAACCCCGCGATTTCCCGCCACAATATTGTATCGTCCCCGTTTACTCGCGACCCATGCAACGTCTTCATACGTACCCCGACATCCGCGCGATGTTTCGCCGACTGCTGATTGCCACCGTCACCGGCGTGCTGGCCGCGCTGGCCGTTGCGGTGTTCCGCCACAGCATGTACCTGCTGGAGTGGCTGCTTCTCAGCAACGACAGCGGCAGCCTGGTGAATGCCGCCGCCTCGCTCTCGCCCTGGCGGCGCGCGCTGACGCCCGCGCTGGGCGGGCTGGCTGCCGGACTGTTGCTCTGGGGATGGCAACGGCTGACCGCCCAGCGGCCTCATGCCCCCACCGATTATATGGAAGCGCTGGAGACCGGCGACGGTCAGTTTGATTACGGCGCCAGCCTGGTGAAATCCCTTGCCTCACTGTTGGTCGTCGCCAGCGGAAGCGCCATCGGGCGTGAAGGGGCGATGATCCTGCTTGCTGCCCTCGCCGCCTCCTTTTTTGCCCGGCGCTTTACGCCCAAATCCGAATGGAAGTTATGGATCGCCTGCGGCGCCGCGGCCGGGATGGCCAGCGCCTACCACGCTCCGTTAGCCGGAAGCCTTTTCATTGCGGAGATTCTGTTTGGCACCCTGATGCTGGCCTCGCTCGGGCCCGTGGTTATCGCGGCGGTGGTAGCGCTTCTCACCACGCAGCTCCTGGCACCGGGTGCCGGCACGCTCTACGCGGTCCACCTGAGCGGTATCCTCACCGCGGCCGATTATGCCCTGCTGGCCGCCATGGGGCTGGTGGCGGGTCTCTGCGGGCCACTGCTGATGTGGCTGATGGCGTTCAGCCACGGTCTTTTCCTGCGCCTCAAACTTTCGCCGCCGTGGCAGCTGGCGCTCGGCGGTGCGATCGTCGGGCTGCTGTCTCTTCTGACGCCGAAGGTGTGGGGGAACGGCTACAGCGTGGTGCAGGCTTTTCTGCTCGCGCCGCCGCTGCTGTCGGTGATTGCCGGGGTGTTCATCTGTAAATTGCTGGCAGTACTGGCGAGCAGCGGGTCGGGCGCGCCGGGCGGCGTGTTCACGCCGACGCTGTTTGTCGGCATGGCGACAGGCATGCTGTTTGCTCAACTTTTCGCGCTGTGGCTGCCGGGTTCTGAGACGGCAATTTTGCTGGGGCTGGCAGGGATGGCAACGCTACTCGCCGCGACCACGCACGCGCCCATTATGTCGGCGCTGATGGTCTGTGAAATGACCGGACAGTATTTTTTACTGCCCGGTTTGCTGGTCGCCTGCGTGCTGGCGTCCGTGCTGTCGCGGACGTTACGCCACGACTCTGTCTACGGTCAACACGCCACCGAGGGCAGAGAGATCGATGTACTGCGCTAGCTCGCGCTGCTCGGCGCGAGGCAGATAAGGCAGTTCACCCACCAGCGGTCCGGGCAGTTTAGCGCTCAGCACGTCGATGATCTCCGCATAGTGCGCGAGGCCTGGGTTGATGCGGTTGGCCACCCAGCCCATCAGCGGCAGTCCGTCATTGGCAATCGCCTGCGCCGTCAGCAGCGCGTGGTTGATGCACCCTTCCTGGATCCCCACCACCATCACTACCGGAAGCTGTTCCTGCACCACCCATTCCGACAGCGGGCGCAGGTCGTTCATGAGGCTGCGCCAGCCGCCCGTCCCTTCGACCACCACGTGATCCACCTTCTCGCTCAGGTTCGCCAGGCCGTCGGACAACAGGGGATAGTTAATCAGGCCGCTGTGCGCCACGCTGCTCTCCTCTTCGCTTAACGCGATGGGATTGACCGCATGATAAGGTAACTCCAGTGACGAGACGCTTTGCAGCACCAGGGCGTCTTTATTACGCAATCCCTCTGGCGTCTCTTTACTCCCTTTTGCGACCGGTTTGTACCCTGCCACGCGTTTACCGCTTGCTGCCAGCGCCTGCAGCAATGCGCGGGATACGACGGTCTTGCCGACAGAGGTATCAGTACCAGTAACAAAGAAACGCTTAAGCATGACTCACTCCACCTCTTGGGTATGCTTCGAAAATATAAACCAGGTAAATAATTCAGTGGAGGAAGTCTACGGGATGCGTGCGCTACCCGGCTTGAGATAGCGCAATTTTTCTTACATCTGCGGAAAAGAGTTAACCCTGTAACAGGCGGATCAACAGCGAGCCATTATACATGGCATCTTTGACCAGCGCCGCGCCTGCCATCGTGCCCTGATTGGAAAACTGGGTGCTTTCTACCGCAATATTCCGGCTGTAGGCGGGAAGCGACTGCTGCTGAATACAGGCCGTAATCGCCGGGAAGAGGATCTCCGCCGCCTGGCTGAGCGGTGAGCCAATGAGGATTTTTTGCGGGTTGAAGAGGTTCACCATAATCGCCAGAATGCGACCAACGTTATTCCCCACCCCGGTAATAATGTCCTTCGCCAGCAGATCGCCCTGACGCGCGGCGGCGCAGAGAGAATCCACCGTTAAGGGCTGTCCGTGCAGCGAGGAGCTCATGGACTGGCTGAGCCTGACCTGCGCCAGCTCCAGCACGCTTTCCACGCTGGCAATGGTCTCCAGACAGCCGTGGTTGCCGCAGTAGCAGCGTTTGCCGTACGGGTCGACCTGGGTATGGCCAATTTCCACCAGGCTGCTGCTTCCGGCGTGGAGAAGACGTCCGTCGGTGATCACCCCCGCCCCGACGTTATGATCGATAACCACCTGAATCACATCCCGCGCGCCGCGGGACGCGCCAAACAGCGCCTCCGCCATCGTCCAGGCGCTGATATCATGCTGAATGTAGACCGGCACGCCGGTATGGTTTTTCAGCACCTCTCCCAGCGGCATCTCTTTGACATCGTCATAAAACGGCATGCGGTGGACAATACCATTTTCGGTATCAATAATGCCCGGCATGGTGATGGCAATCGCCGTTAAGCGTTCAAGCCGCTGCTGATGGCGGATAAAGAAGCGATCGATGTGCGAGACAATCGCCTCGAGGAGCGATTCCTCGGCGTTGAGCGGCAGTTCAAGACGGTCCTCTACCACCAGCTTGCTGCTCAGATCGCGCAGCGCAAGGAAGATCTCGCCGCGGCTGATGCGCAGCGACAGGTAGTGCCAGGCTTCCGTTTCCACCACCAGCCCGACTGCCGGACGGCCACGGCTGCCCGGCTCCTGAATTTCCGTCTCCTGAACCAGGTGCGCTTCCAGCATCTCGCGAACAATCTTGGTGATACTGGCGGGTGCCAGCTGTGCCAGGCGCGAAAGATCGATACGCGAAACCGGACCAAGCTGATCGATCAGGCGATATACCGCGCCAGCGTTGGTCTGCTTAATCTGATCAATGTGCCCAGGCTGACTATCAGCGACCACCTCGTACTCCCTTATTTTCGAGCTTCGAAATAAACTGTTGGCTATGGTGAAGCACTTGCATGGCTGCCGTCAAATATTTACTTAGCCATGTGATTTACTGCACATTTTTGCCCACTTTTCCCTGAAAATGCCCCCCGACGGAGGCGTTCATCAACTGCTGTTTGAAGCGCTGTGCGGCATGACTCTGTTCGCGATGTTTTGCCCAGACCAGCCACATCTCTGAAACGGCATCCTCTTCGGCGATGGTCACCCAGCGCATTTCGCGCAATTGTACCCGCTTAAAGGAGGCCGGAAGAATAGAGACGCCCAGCCCGGCGGCGACCAGCCCGATAATGGTCATTGCCTCCCCGACTTCCTGGGTAATGACCGGGGCAAGATCGTAGCGGCGCATCAGCCCCAGGATATCGTCATACAGACCCGTTCCGACCTGCGGATCAAAAAAGACAAACGGCTCTTTTGCCAGCTCTGCCAGCGACACCGTCGGACGCGACGCCAGCGGGTGATCGTGTGGGATCATGGCCATCAGCGGCTCGCGCAGGATCACCTCCCACGCCAGCGAGTCCGGCAGCTGGGTATTACGCATCAGCCCCAAATCCAGCGAACCTTCATTTAGCGGCGCAATCTGCTCGCGGGTATTGATCTCGCGCGTCTGAATATGAACATCCGGGAAATGGCGGCGGAATGACGACAGCGTTTCCGAGACAGCGCTGATAAACGGCGCGGACGAGGTAAACCCGATGCGCAACTCTCCGGCCTCCCCGAGATACAGCCGTTCTGCCCGAGCGGCGGCGTCCTCAACCATGCTCAGAATTTGTCGGCTGTCGATGAGAAATTGCTTGCCCGCCGCCGTCAGGCTCACGCTACGGTTGGTGCGGGCCAGCAGGCGCGCGCCGACCTGCTGCTCCAGGATCTGAATCTGCTGGCTTAACGGTGGTTGAGAGATATTCAGCCGTGCCGCCGCGCGGCCAAAATGCAGCTCTTCGGCGACGGCGACAAAGTAGCGAAGATGACGCAGCTCGATATTCATATTTCTAACGTATCATTTGAGATTATTAATATATTAGACAGAATATTTACATTTTCCTACCCTGAAGAGGTGGTCATACCCGTCACCAGAAATCACGGGGATGTTTAAGCAAGGAAACTGTGTGAGTCGTACAACTGCCATTGATATCGATCCGGCAAGCGATATCAATGATTTACCAGCAACATCGCAGCCGGTTCAGTTCATTAAACGTGGTACCCCCCAATTTATGCGCGTCACGCTGGCGCTCTTCTCCGCCGGTCTGGCCACCTTCGCCCTGCTCTATTGCGTTCAGCCGATCCTGCCCGTGCTCTCCCATGAGTTTGGCGTATCGCCTGCCAGCAGCAGCGTTTCACTCTCCATTTCTACCGGCATGCTGGCGATTGGCCTGCTCTTTACCGGCCCTCTTTCCGACGCCATTGGGCGTAAACCGGTGATGGTAACCGCGCTGATGCTGGCTTCGGTCTGTACGTTACTTTCAACCATGATGACCAGCTGGCACGGCATTCTGGTGATGCGCGCGCTGATCGGACTCTCGCTCAGCGGCGTGGCGGCGGTTGGGATGACCTATCTCAGCGAGGAGATCCACCCGAGCTTTGTTGCCTTCTCTATGGGGCTTTACATCAGCGGGAACTCGATTGGCGGGATGAGCGGACGTCTGCTGAGCGGGGTATTCACGGACTTCTTTAGCTGGCGTATTGCGCTGGCGGTCATCGGCTGTTTCGCGCTGGCATCTGCCCTGATGTTCTGGAAAATTCTGCCGGAATCGCGTCATTTCCGCCCGACATCGCTGCGCCCGAAAACGCTGTTTATCAACTTCCGTCTGCACTGGCGCGACAAGGGGCTGCCGCGCCTGTTCCTGACCGGCTTCCTGCTGATGGGCGCCTTCGTCACGCTGTTTAACTATATTGGCTATCGCCTGATGCTCTCACCGTGGCATCTGAACCAGGCTATTGTCGGTTTACTCTCGGTGGCTTATTTGACCGGAACGTGGAGTTCCCCGAAGGCCGGGGCGATGACCGCGCGCTATGGACGCGGCCCGGTCATGCTGTTCTTCACGGCGGTGATGCTGGTCGGCCTGCTGCTGACGCTCTTCTCCTCCCTGTGGCTGATTTTTGCCGGCATGCTGCTCTTTTCTGCGGGGTTCTTCGCGGCCCACTCGGTCGCCAGCAGCTGGATTGGCCCGCGCGCGCGTCGCGCCAAAGGTCAGGCATCGTCTCTTTATCTGTTTAGCTATTACCTGGGGTCCAGCATCGCCGGGACGCTCGGCGGCGTGTTCTGGCATAACTACGGCTGGAACGGCGTGGGCGGGTTTATCGCGCTGATGCTCTGTGCCGCACTGCTGGTGGGCGCAAGTCTTCATAAACGTCTGAAATAATAGGCTTGCGGGCGGATGTCCGTTTCCCGAAAAACGGCACCAGCGTACTGGTGCCGTTTTTCGTTCAGGAATCCCAGGCCTGTTCTATCTTACCGGCTTCAAACTGCGGAGGCGGTTTGCGGAAACGGCGCGTGAGCCATGTCAGGTAAAGGATCCCCAGTGCCGCCCAGATGAGGCCAAGCGTCAGAGACGTCGCTTCGAGGTTTATCCACAGCACGCCGACCGTGACGGCACCAATGAGCGGCAGCAGGAGATAGTGGAACCGATCTTTCCACGTTTTGTTCAGCCCCTTACGCCGCCAGAAATGGTTGTACACCGAGAGATTAACAAACGTAAACGCCACCAGCGCGCCAAAGTTGATCAGCGCCGTCGCGGTCACGAGATCAAAGTACAGGGCCGACAGCGCCACTATCCCAACCATAATGACGTTCAGGGCCGGCGTACGCCATTTCGGATGCACGTAGCCAAACACCCGCTCCGGAAAGACGTTGTCACGCCCCATCACATACAGTAAGCGCGAGACGCTGGCGTGCGAGGCCAGGCCTGAAGCGAGCGTATTCACAAACGTGGTACACAGAAACACCGACTGGAAGAGCTTGCCGCCCACGTACAGCGCGATTTCCGGCAGCGCGGCGTCCGGGTTCTTGAAGCGGGCGATCGTCGGGAAAAAGAGCTGCATGAAAAACGAGGCAACAATGAATATCAGCCCGCCATACAAAGCGGTGAGGAAAATGGCTTTGGGGATCACCCGCGCCGCATTTGGCGTCTCTTCCGACAGCGTGGTGACCGCGTCAAAGCCGAGGAAAGAGAAGCAGACGATAGTCGCGCCGGTAATAATCGGGATCAGGTGAGCGTTCTCGCTGATAAACGGCTGGAGTGACCAGACGGTGCCGACGCCCTCCCCCTTATGCAGTCCGTGCACCACGAGGATGACAAACACCACCATGATGGCGATCTGCACCAGCACAAACAGGGTGTTGAAGTTGGCGACAAGATTCACGCTCTTCAGGTTCGCCAGCGTCAGGATCGTCACAAACCCCACTACCCAGACCCACGGCGGAACTTCAGGGAACAACGCGGAAAGGTAGATCTTCGCCAGCAGCACGTTAATCATCGGCAGGAAGAGATAGTCCAGCAGCGATGACCAGCCGACCATAAAGCCTAAGTGGGGGCCGATCGATTTCTGCGTGTAGGTATATGCGGAGCCCGCTTCCGGGAACTGCCGTACCAGTTTGCCGTAGCTAATGGCGGTAAACATGACGCCAGCCAGCGCCAGGAGATACGAGGCGGGCACGTGGCCGTTGCTGATACCGGACACAATGCCGAAGGTATCAAACACGGTCATAGGAGTGAGGTAAGCCAGCCCCATCATGACCACCTGCCAGAGCTTGAGGGAACTGCGCAGCCGGGTTCTTCCGGCCATGCGCGGCGAGTCAAGAGAGGTGTTAGTCGCCATAAACCGTCCCCCCCATGCTTACCGTGGTTTGCAATCGCGCTGTCCTTAACGCAAACCTGCTTAGCAAAGGGGGAAGTTGTAAAGAACACACGCGATCGCACCAGCGCACCGTCTCTGGCTCGCACTCACAGCAGGTGCCTGACTGGCCCCCTTCGCCCTGCGGATAGTTGAACATCTGCATCATTTCCTACCTCGTCACACAGTGTCGTTAAGAAAATCCCTGTGCCGCCTGCGCTCCATAACGCGACTCCCGGGAGATAGCTGGCGTGCCAGCAAACAGTTAGGCCAGGCTCCGCGCAGGCCGTTTGGTGATACGTATGAGATGAAACAAAGCGGCCCCTTACCGGGGCACGTCATCAGGCGTTTTTGAGCATCCACTCAATTTCAGTTTCGGTAATCAGGCGTTCAAACTGCAGTAATTCATCGTTTTTGCAGGCGTGATAGACGTGGCAGAAACGTTCGCCCAGCCGCTCGCGAAGGCTATCGTTTTGCATAAATTCCCACAGCGCATCGCTCTGACGAATCGGGAACGGCAGTCCGTCCTGCTCCAGACCATTGCCTTCCACTTCTTCCTGCAGGGGTAAATCGTTATCCAGCCCATGTAAAATACCGGCAAAAATCGCCGCCATCACCAGATACGGATTCGCGTCAGCGCCCGCCACCCGGTACTCGACCCGATGGTTATGGCGATCGCCGCAGGGGATACGCAGGGCAACGGTGCGATTATTATGTCCCCATGAGGCCTGCGTCGGCACGTACATTCCCGGCTGGAAGCGACGGTAGGAGTTGACGTTCGGTGCCAGCAGCGCCATGGATGCAGGCATCAGATCGATCATCCCGGCCAGCGCGCGTTTCAGCAGCGCGGAATCCTCGCCGTTGGCGTCTGCGAGCACGTTTTGGCCTCGGTTGTTTTGCATGCTGATGTGGATATGCATCCCGCTGCCCGCATGCTCTTCATACGGCTTTGCCATAAACGTGGCGTGCATCTTATGTTTTTCCGCCATCTGCCTGACGAGACGTTTTAGCGCCAGCGCATCGTCGCAGGCATCAAGCACGTTTTCCGTATGGTGCAGGTTTATCTCAAACTGGCCCGGGGAAGCCTCAGCCACTGCCCCGTCAGCGGGGATCAGCTGCAGCTGCGCCAGTTCGTCAATGTCGTTCAGCACGTCAGCAAAGTGGTTCAGATTATCAACCGAGTAGACCTGACTCTGCGTGTTGCGCACGTCGGTGCCCGGCGCGCAGGGTGGCTGCAGGTAGCCGTCGGCATCGCGTTTACGGTCAAGTAAATAGAACTCCAGCTCTACCGCTACCACGGGGAACAGACCGCGCTGGCGCAGCTGCTGCCAGAGTCGGTTGAGTACGTTCCGCGGCTCAACGTCAAAGGGAGCGCCATCTTCATCGACCATGGTGAGTTGCACCTGACCAATGTATTCCGGGTCGGCGGCGGACGGTGTCAGGGTGCCCGGTACCGGCACGCAGATGCAGTCCGGCTCGCCGAGCTCCTGCCCCAGGCCCGCCTCTTCCACGACGTTACCTAAAATGTCCATGGCGAAAACCGATGCCGGGAAATAGCAGCCTTTTTCAAGCTTGCTCAGTCCGGCAACCGGGATGCGTTTGCCGCGAAAACAGCCGTTCAGGTCGGTCAGGAGGACATCAATAAACTGGGTGTCAGGATACTTTTCTAAATAGCGCTTCACTTCCTGCGTAAAGGCGCTGCCCCGCCTCTCATCCGTGTGCTGCACAAAGTTCTCAACTTCTACGATATTGGTTTCCATGATTTACCACCGTTTTTGGATTTGCGTTCGCTGCTCTGGACTGTCAAATATAATGTCCACCCTATCGAATCTGTATGCAAATAAATTGTTTGTCAAATGTTAAATTAAGTTTGCAAAAGGCAGATCCCGTTGCTAGATTGAGAAAATATTGAACGAAAAGGCCGTTTTGCAGGCGATAATGGCCTAAATTTAGTCCACTTTGTGAGGGCGATCATGGAAAATATAATGAACAAGCCAGTTATTGGCGTGGTGATGTGTAGAAACAGGCTTAAGGGTCATGAGACCCAGACCCTGCAAGAAAAGTACCTGAATGCCATTATTAACGCGGGAGGCTTACCGATTGCCTTACCGCATGCGCTGGCAGAGCCAGAGCTCCTTACCGCTCTGCTCCCGACCCTGGACGGGATTTACCTGCCGGGCAGCCCAAGTAATGTGCAGCCGCACCTTTATGGTGAAAACGGCGATGAGCCTAACGCCGATCCCGGGCGAGATCTTCTGAGTATGGCGCTGATTGCCGCCGCGCTCGAAAGGCGCATCCCCATTTTCGCCATCTGCCGGGGGCTGCAGGAACTGGTTGTTGCAACGGGAGGGACGCTGTATCGCCGCCTGTTCGAGCAGAACGACCTGCTTGAGCACCGGGAAGATCCTGAACTGCCGGTTGAGCTACAATACGCCCCGTCTCATGAAGTTCAGGTTCAGGAGGGAGGACTGCTGTCTCAATTAATACCAGGCTGTAACACATTTTGGGTAAACTCGTTACACGGGCAAGGTGCACGGACGTTAGGACCACGGCTTCGCGTGGAGGCCCGCTCGACGGACGGGCTGGTCGAAGCGGTCAGCGTTCATGACCACCCTTTTGCCCTCGGTGTGCAATGGCACCCCGAATGGAACAGCAGCGAGTACGCCCTGTCACGTATGTTGTTTGAAGGTTTTATCACCGCCTGTCAAAGCCACATTGCTGAGAAGCAGCGGCTTTGACCACTACCGTAAAGGAAATGCAACTATGAGCGATGACGGACTGGCGCCAGGGAAACGTCTGTCTGAGATCCGCCAACAGCTGGGTCTCTCGCAGCGGCGTGCCGCCGAACTGTCTGGGTTAACACACAGTGCCATCAGCACCATTGAGCAGGATAAAGTCAGTCCTGCCATCAGTACGCTACAGAAGCTGCTGAAAGTTTATGGGCTGTCGCTCTCGGAATTCTTTTCGGAACCGGAAAAACCTGATGAACCGCAGGTGGTTATTAATCAGGAAGACCTTATCGAAATAGGCAGTCAGGGGGTTTCGATGAAGCTGGTTCATAACGGAAATCCGAACCGTACGCTGGCGATGATTTTTGAAACTTACCAGCCTGGAACCACGACCGGAGAGAGGATCAAACACCAGGGTGAGGAGATCGGTACGATACTGGAAGGTGAAATATTGTTGACCATTAATGGCCAGCAATATCACCTGGTTGCGGGGCAGAGCTATGCCATCAATACCGGCATACCGCACAGCTTCAGCAACACCTCGGCAGGCATCTGCCGCATTATCAGTGCCCACACCCCTACCACGTTCTAATTACCACTCAGTCCCGGCGTAAGCGCGCTTACGCCGGGAAATATAAAAACGATCGCTGTCGGCATTTAACGGGTTAATTCCCGGGATGCCCCACGGCTTCGTATTGCCTGAAACGGCCATGACCTTATTTATCTGATTGCGAAAGAAAGGAGTGAATATGCATTTTCAGCACCTGACTTACTGGCAGGATAAAGCAAAAAACAGCGCCATTGAGACCCGGTTATTTATTAACGGCGCCTATTGTGACGCCGCCGATAACACCACTTTTGAAACCGTCAATCCCGCGACCCAGCAGACGCTGGCGAACGTCGCCCGGGGCAAACAGGCGGACGTGGACCGCGCGGTTCAGGCCGCGCGTGAGGTATTTGAGCGCGGTGACTGGTCGCAGGCGTCTCCGGCGCGGCGCAAGGCCGTGTTAAATACGCTCGCCGATTTGATGGAACGCCATAGCGAAGAGCTGGCCTTACTGGAAACGCTGGACACCGGAAAACCCATCCGCCACAGCCTGCGCGATGATATTCCCGGCGCGGCGCGCGCCATTCGCTGGTACGCCGAAGCGGCGGATAAAGTCTACGGCGAAGTGGCGCCTACGGGTCCGGGCGAGCTGGCGATGATCGTGCGCGAGCCCATCGGGGTTGTTGCGGCCATCGTCCCCTGGAACTTCCCGCTGCTGCTGGCCTGCTGGAAGCTGGGCCCGGCGCTGATCGCGGGCAATAGCGTGGTATTGAAACCGTCGGAGAAATCACCGCTCACCGCCCTGCGCCTGGCCGGGCTGGCGAAAGAGGCGGGCCTGCCGGACGGCGTGCTGAATGTGATAAGCGGTTACGGCCACGAAGCGGGCCAGGCGCTGGCACGTCATCCGGAGGTCGAGGTGCTGACGTTTACCGGCTCTACCCGTACCGGCAAGCAGCTGTTGAAGGACGCGGGAGAAAGCAACATGAAGCGCGTCTGGCTGGAGGCAGGCGGCAAAAGCGCCAATATTATCTTTGCCGACTGTCCGGACCTGGACAAGGCAGTGAGCGCGACCGCCGCCGGGATTTTTTACAACCAGGGGCAAGTCTGTATCGCCGGTACCCGCCTGCTGCTCGAAGAGAGCATCGCCGATGAATTCCTGACAAAGCTGAAAGCGCAGGCCCGTCACTGGCAGCCGGGCGATCCGCTCGACCCCGACAGCACGATGGGCATGCTCATCGACGCTGCGCACGCCGATACCGTCCACACATTTATTCGCGAGGGAACCCGGAAAGGCTCGCTGCTGCTGGACGGGCGGGAACAATCATGGCCTTCCGCAGTCGGTCCAACCATTTTTGTCGACCTCGAGCCCGACTCCCCGCTGTGCCGGGAAGAGATTTTCGGACCGGTGCTGGTCGTCACCCGATTTAAAACCGAAGAGGACGCCTTAACGCTGGCCAACGACAGTGAATACGGGCTTGGCGCGGCGGTATGGACCCGCGATCTCTCCCGGGCACACCGCATGAGCCGCCGCCTGAAGGCCGGCTCGGTCTTCGTCAATAACTATAACGACGGTGATATGACCGTTCCCTTTGGCGGCTATAAGCAGAGCGGCAACGGTCGCGATAAGTCCCTGCACGCGCTGGAAAAATTTACCGAACTGAAAACCATCTGGATTGCCCTGGAGCCTCAATCATGACCGAACATACCACCAGCTACTACGCGGCCAGCGCGAACGCTTACGAACCTTTCCCGACGCTTAACGAGTCGATCAGCTGTGACGTGTGCGTGGTAGGCGGCGGCTATACCGGCCTCTCCTCCGCGCTGCATCTCGCCGAAATGGGCTATGACGTGGTGCTCCTTGAAGGGGCGCGCATCGGCTTCGGCGCCAGCGGACGCAACGGCGGCCAGCTGGTTAACTCCTACAGCCGCGATATCGACGTGATCGAGAAAAACTACGGGCCCGATGCCGCCAGAATGCTCGGAAGCATGATGTTTGAAGGCGGGGAAATCATCCGGGAGCGTATCCAGCGCTATCAGATCCAGTGCGACTATCGTCCCGGCGGGCTATTTGTGGCGCTAAACCATAAGCAGCTGGAGACGCTGGAGGAGCAAAAAGCCAACTGGGAACGCTACGGCAACACGCAGCTCGAGTTGCTGGACGCCAGCGCCATCCGCCGGGAGGTCGACAGCGAACGCTATACCGGCGCGCTGCTGGACCGCAGCGGGGGGCATATCCATCCGCTGAACCTGGCGATCGGCGAAGCGGACGCCATTCGCCTGAACGGCGGGCGGGTATATGAGCAGTCCCCGGTGACCGCCATTCAGCACACCAGCCCGGCCGTGGTGAGCACGCAGCATGGCCAGGTGACGGCCCGCTACGTGATCGTCGCCGGGAATGCCTATCTGGGCGATAAGATCGAACCGGAACTGGCAAAACGCAGCATGCCCTGCGGCACCCAGGTGGTGACCACCGCCCCGCTGCCGGAAGAGGTCGTCCGCACGCTGATCCCCAATAACTACTGCGTGGAAGATTGTAACTACCTGCTGGATTACTACCGTCTCACCGCCGACAACCGCCTGCTGTACGGTGGTGGCGTCGTGTATGGCGCGCGCGATCCGGACGATGTCGAGCGCCTGGTGATGCCAAAGCTGCTCAAAACCTTCCCTCAGCTGGCAGGCGTCAAAATCGACTACCGCTGGACGGGCAACTTCCTGCTGACCCTGTCGCGTATGCCGCAGTTTGGTCGTCTGGATAAAAACATCTATTACATGCAGGGCTACAGCGGCCACGGCGTGACCTGCACCCACCTGGCTGGACGGCTGATCTCGGAACTGTTGCGCGGTGACGCTGAGCGCTTTGATGCGTTTGCTAACCTCCCGCACTACCCCTTCCCGGGCGGTCGCAGCCTGCGGATTCCATTCACGGCGATGGGCGCGGCGTATTACAGCCTGCGCGATCGTCTTGGCGTATGATCGTTTTCGACAAAAGGGTATCTGATATGAGTAACCAGGAATTTCATCAGCGCAGACTTTCTGCCACCCCGCGCGGCGTTGGCGTAATGTGTGATTTCTTTGCCCGCACGGCGGAGAATGCCACGCTTACCGACGTGGAAGGCAACGACTATATTGATTTCGCCGCCGGGATCGCGGTACTGAATACCGGCCATCGTCATCCTGAACTGGTGGCCGCGGTGGAAAAACAGCTTCACCAGTTCACCCACACGGCCTACCAGATTGTGCCGTATGAAAGCTACGTTTCATTGGCCGAAAAACTTAACGAGCTGGCCCCGGTGCAGAGCCCGGCCAAAACGGCGTTCTTCACCACGGGCGCAGAAGCGGTGGAAAATGCCATTAAAATCGCCCGGGCCCACACCGGCAGACCGGGTGTGATTGCCTTCGGGGGAGGTTTTCACGGCCGAACCTATATGACCATGGCGTTAACCGGCAAGGTCGCGCCTTACAAGCTCGGATTTGGTCCCTTCCCGGGGTCGGTTTATCACGTGCCGTATCCCTCCGAGCTGCACGGCATCACGACGCAGGATGCCATCACGGCGATAGAACGCCTGTTCAAAGCAGATATTGAGGCGAAACAGGTGGCGGCGATTATTTTTGAACCCATTCAGGGTGAAGGCGGATTCAACGTCGCCCCGCCAGAGCTAGTGGCCGCCATCCGCCGCATCTGTGATGAGCACGGGATCGTGATGATCGCCGACGAAGTGCAGAGCGGCTTCGCCCGTACGGGTAAGCTGTTTGCCATGGAACACTACGCGGACAAACCCGACCTGATGACGATGGCTAAAAGCCTTGCAGGCGGAATGCCGCTGTCCGGTGTGGTGGGTCGCGCCGACATCATGGACGCGCCGGCTCCCGGCGGCCTGGGGGGAACCTATGCCGGCAACCCGCTTGCGGTGGCCGCCGCGCACGCGGTGCTGAAGATTATCGACAACGAGTCGCTGTGCGCACGCGCTCGTCAGCTGGGCGATCGGCTGAAATCCACGCTGGAGGAGATTCAGAGCACCTTCCCTGCGCTCGTGGCGATAAGGGGAAGAGGATCGATGATTGCGGCGGAGTTTTTTGACCCCGAGAGCCGTGAACCTTCAGCCGCCATCGCGCAGGCGATCCAGCAAAAGGCGCTCGCTCAGGGCCTGCTGTTATTGATCTGCGGCCAGTACGGCAACGTGATCCGCTTCCTTTATCCGCTGACCATTCCGGATGCCCAGTTCAACCAGGCGCTGGCGATCCTGCAACAGGTTATGCGCGATAAGTCCTGAGTGCCCACCGAAAACCGTCTCCCGGAATGCCGGGCACGGTTTCAACGGAGGAGATCTGCACAGATTTCCTCCGCGTGGGAAATGTTGGGGAATTTGGTCGGTTTCATTGTATGCTCCCTGAAACACATCCCCGGCATGAGGAAATAAGAATTGAAAAAAACATCAGCCTATCAGTCACTTGTGAAAACCTTCCAGCGCCTCTCCCGCTTCTCGCACCTCTCCTCCATCGCCAGCTGGGACATGTTCACCATGATGCCGCCCAGCGGCAGCGCCGCGCGCGGCGAGGCGCTGGCAGAGATGAGCGTCCTGCAGCACCAGCTCCTGACCGATAAAAAAGTCGGCGACCTGTTAGCGGCGGCGACAGGGGAAGATCTGAATGACGTCGAACAGGCCAACCTGCGGGAAATGACGCGCCACTATCAGCAGGCCTCGCTGCTGCCGGAATCGCTGGTAGAAGCCAAATCCCTGGCGGGCAGCAGGTGTGAACACGCCTGGCGCACACAACGTCCCGCCAACGACTGGCAGGGTTTTTCCGCCAACCTGAAAGAGGTGGTCAAACTCAGCCGTGAAGAGGCGCGCCTGCGGGCGGAAGCCAAAGGCTGTACGCCGTACGATGCGCTGCTGGATATTTTTGAACCCGACATGACCAGCGCCCGTCTGGACGTGCTGTTCGGCGACATGAAGTCCTGGCTGCCGGACCTGCTGGCAAACGTCGTGGAAAAGCAGGCTCAGCGATCGTTTGTTCCTCCTCAGGGGCCTTTCCCGACGGCAACACAGCGTGAACTGGGCCTGGAAGCCATGAAGATGCTCGGCTTCGATTTTAACGGCGGTCGCCTGGACGTAAGCGCGCACCCGTTCTGCGGCGGCGTACCGGAGGACGTGCGCATCACCACACGCTATGACGAGGATGAACTGCTCAGCGCGCTGTTTGGCGTGATCCACGAAACCGGACACGCGCGCTACGAACAAAACCTGCCGCGCGCATGGGCAGGACAGCCGATTGCGCTGGCCCGCTCAACCGCGATCCACGAATCTCAGAGCCTGTTCTTCGAGATGCAACTGGGACGCAGTGAAGCCTTCCTCAAGCATCTTCTCCCTGCGGTGCACGCCCGTTTTGGCAGCCAGGCGGCGTTCAGCGAAGAGAACTTTATCGCCTGGAACCAGCGCGTGAAGCCGGGCTATATCCGCGTCGATGCAGACGAAGTGAGCTACCCGGCGCACGTGGTGCTGCGCTATGAGATTGAGCGGTCGCTGATCAACGGCGAGATCGAAGTGGACGATATCCCTGCCCTGTGGGACGAGAAAATGCAGGCCTGGCTCGGGTTATCCCCCAAAGACAACTACCGCAACGGCTGTATGCAGGATATCCACTGGACCGACGGCGGTTTTGGCTACTTCCCGTCGTATACGCTGGGGGCCATGTATGCCGCACAGCTGTTCCACGCCGCGAAAACGGCGCTTCCGGGTCTGCAGGCCTCCATCGCTGAGGGCGATTTTTCCGCACTCTTTGACTGGCTGCGTCAGAACATCTGGAAGCACGGCAGTCGCTTCAGCACGTCGCAGTTAATCACCCAGGCGACGGGCGAGGATCTGAACATCCGTTACTTCCGCGAACATCTGACCTCCCGCTATTTGTAATCTGTTTGGCCGGGGATGAGGGACCTCAGGTAAAAGAGCCGTATGTTCCCCCTCACCCCAGCCCTCTCCCTCTATGGAGAGTGGGCCGTCTGTGCTAGCCCCCCGGCAATGTACATATGGTTACACGCCGATACCAATCACTCACGGAAACCCCGAGTTTACAGGGATATAGTTATTTCAACGGCCCCGCAGTGGGGTTAAATGAAAAACCAAATTCGAGGGTATGAGAATGAATAAAGTATTAGCTCTGGTTGTTGCCGCTGCTATGGGTCTGTCTTCTGCTGCATTTGCTGCTGACACTACCGCAACTGCTGCACCGGCTGCCGCACCTGCTGCAACCACCACCGCTGCCCCAGCAAAAGCGGTTCATCATAAGAAACACCACAAAGCTGCAGCGAAAAAAGAAGCCGCTGCACCTGCAACCGCAGCACCAACCGAGCAGAAAGCGCAGGCTGCCAAAAAGCACCACAAAAAAGCCGCTAAACCCGCTGTAGAGCAGAAAGCGCAGGCCGCTAAAAAGCACCACCACAAAAAAGCCGCTAAACCCGCTGTAGAGCAGAAAGCGCAGGCTGCTAAAAAGCACCACCACAAAAAAGCCGCTAAACCGGCTGTAGAACAGAAAGCTCAGGCTGCTAAAAAGCATCACAAAAAAGCAGTAAAACACGAAGCTGCTAAACCAGCTGCACAGCCAGCTGCGTAAGAGTACAAGCTAAACCGTGCCCTTCGGGGCACGTTGGTAAACCGGCGCCGAACCGGAACAGGTTCCGCGCCGTTTTTTTTATCCGGAGGGCGTATGCTGCGACGCTATCGGTTTGAGCTGATTCTGATCCTGCTTATTTTATGCGCGCTCATCGCCAGCCACTTTTATCTTTCCTGATTGTAGCACGCTGATTTTACTCCCACTTTAGCGCTGTCCCGTCTATAGTATTTTCATAGGGTTCACTTTTAATAATCATAATTACCCCCACCAGAGTGTGATATGCGTAAATCTGTTGTGTTGTTACTGGGAACGTTTGGTCTTTTTTCTGGATTCTCACATGCGGATGATGGCGGTGATGACACCATTAGCGCGAAAGAGCTAAAGACGCTTTTTTTCGGTCATGACGATCGCACGCGCGTCGCCGATCCCACCCAGGCGCCCTGGGATGCTATAGGTCAACTGGAAACCGCCAGCGGTAACTTATGTACTGCGACGCTGATTACCCCACAGCTTGCCCTGACAGCAGGCCACTGTCTGTTAACGCCGCCAAACGGCAAGCCGGATAAAGCGGTGGCCTTGCGGTTTGTGTCGCAAAAAGGCACCTGGCGCTATGAAATTCACGGCATTGAAGGCCGGGTCGATCCGTCTCTCGGCAAACGACTGAAACCGGATGGTGACGGCTGGATCGTGCCACCGGCGGCCGCCTCATGGGACTTTGGCCTCATCGTTTTACGCTATCCCCCTTCCGGCATTACACCGCTGCCGTTATTTGACGGCGACAAAGATGCCCTCACCGCCGCGCTGAAAGCTGCCGACCGGAAAGTGACGCAGTCCGGCTATCCTGTCGACCATCTGGATACGCTTTACACGCACTCCGACTGTATTGTGACGGGCTGGGCGCAAACCAGCGTACTCTCGCACCAGTGCGATACGTTGCCGGGTGACAGTGGCTCACCGCTGATGCTGAAAACAGATAACGGTTGGCAGTTGATCGGTGTGCAGAGCTCTGCCCCGGCGGCGAAAGATCGCTGGCGCGCAGATAACCGAGCCTTGTCCGTGACCGGTTTTCGCGACAAGCTGGAAGCGCTGGCGCAGCAGTAAATCAGCATCGTCTGACCTGATGTAATGCCCTGATTGACTCAATCGGCATCGGCTGGCTGAACCAAAAACCCTGCAGTTGATCGCAGCCAGCCAGCCGCAGCAGTTTCATTTGTCTTTCGGTCTCGACCCCTTCGGCGACCACCGCCATCCCCAGCGCGTTGGCGATCCGCACCGTGCCGCTTACCAGCGCGGCCGCCTGTTCATCGTTGTCCACCAGCCCGGCCAGCGATTTATCAATCTTGATCGTGTCGAAGTTAAAACGCCGCAAATAGCCAATGCTGGAATAGCCAGTGCCAAAGTCATCCAGCGCCACCGCGGTGCCCAGCGCTTTAAGATTGGCTATCGCCATGCGGGCACGCTCCGGGTTTTCCAGCACATAGGACTCCGTGACCTCCAGTTGCAGTCGGTTAGCAGGGAAATGAGTGGTCTCCAGCACGCTGGCCACTTTGTCTTCGAAGGCGGGATCGCGGAATTGCGCGGGAGAAATGTTAACGGAAAGCGTTAAGTCACCATACGGCTGGAGATCCTGGCAGGCGCGCTGCAGCACAAACTGGCCCAGCTTGTAAATCAGACCGCTGGTCTCCGCAATGGCGATGAAGGTATCCGGGCCCAGCGGCCCGTCCGGGCGACGTGGCCAGCGGACCAGCGCTTCGACACTGCTCATTTTCTGGCTGCGGGCGTCAATAATCGGCTGATACCAGACCTCAAACTCATCGCGCTCCAGACCGTTACGGATCTGATTTTCAATCGCCAGCTTACGCTCCCGGGCGCTGTTCAGCTCGGCGTCGTAGTGGGTGATACGCCCTTTCCCGCTCATTTTGGCATGGTACATGGCAATATCGGCGCGGCGAAACAGCTCGGAGCTGGTGCATTCAATCAGGGTTCCGCTGGCGATACCGATACTGGCCCCGATATGGATCGTGCGTTCCCCCAGCTGAATCGGGGTGGTGAGAAAATCCAGCACCGAAACGGCAAAGGCGGTGGCCTGTGCTTCTGCCTCATCATCGCCGATGGTCATGGCAAACTCATCCCCGCCCATACGCGCCAGCATTCCCCCTGGCGGCACGCGTTCACTCAGCGTTTTCGCTATCGCCACGATGAGATCGTCTCCCACGCTGTGACCGTAGATGTCATTCACGTCTTTAAAACCATCCAGATCGATAAACACCACGCTTTTGACGTCGATATCCCCGCGTAGACTCACCCGATCCAGCGCTTCGATGAGCGCTCGTCGGTTCGGCAGATGGCTTAGCCAGTCCGTTCTCGCCACCAGACGCGCCTGGCTTTCTCCTCGCGCAAGCTTGTACAGCCCCACGCTGCTCACCAGAATAAAGAGCAGGATCAGAGCCGATGCCAGCACAACAATCTGCGTGATATCAGAGGATGCCGCCCGGGCGGCCTGCGCCCCCGGAAGCCGTGCCTGCCAGTTAAGATAGCCCAGCAGCTCCCCTGCCGAACTGCGCAGCGGCATACTCATTTCGTTAATTTTTTCCGGCGTAAAGTGCAGGTTATCGATCTGAAAGGTCGCCCCCAGGTCGGCTAAGATTCTGGCGTTCAGATGACGGGTGATCACCAGATAGCGGCGCGTTTCGTCGGTGACCTGTAATCTTCCAACCATCGGGCGAATCAGCCCAATGCCCACAAAGGCGACGCCGCTTCGCGTTTTGCTGATCCCGGCATAAATATTTTTATCGCTTGATAAGGCGCGCGCGTGCTGAGCAATCAGGGCTTTTAGCCCCTTACCGAAAAAATCGAGATTCGTCTCCAGAAAAGGCTGACTTTGAAACGATCCCCAGATGACATTGAAATGCTCATCAAGCACGAAGGTGCCATCATAGAGGTTGTTGATTTTAAAGCCGGCGCCCCAGGTGTTATACAGCCAGTCGGTATCGAGCGTGGGACGGTAGGCCTCCCGCACCGCATCGTCCCAGACTGCGTTATCCAGCACCAGCGAGGAGACGCGGTTAACCGATGTCTGAATGGCCCCCTGCACGGAAAGCGCCGTGCGGTGTTCATCAATTTCATTGGTTTTGGTGCTGATAAGATGCAGGGAAAGATAGAGGAGTGCGACGACGGAGATGATTAAGCCGATGCCCGCCATAAAGACCATGGCAAACAACGTTCTCGCGGTGGGAATATTGCGCCAGCTTAATGTGCGATACATCAGCCATCCTCTTTAAGGTTTTGCTTTTCTAAGCGTAATACAGGCAGCGAATTTCGCTGCCTGTAAAGGATGGCTTTATGAACGTCAGGCAAGTTTTATCATAATCATACCTGCAAGCAGCAAGATGAGTCCCATCCAGCCCTTGTTATTTAAACGCTGACCGAAAAGCACCCAGCCTGCAGCCAGCGTCGCGGCGATACCAAAACCGCCCCACAACGCATAGGCGACCGAAAGATCGATTCCTTTTACCGCCTGGGACAGCGCGCTGAACGCCCCCAGAACCGCGGCAATCGACATCAGGCCGTAGAATTTACGGCGAAAACCATCGGAGAATTTCAGCAGAACGTTCGCCAGAATTTCCAGCACGATGGCGAACCCCAGCCAGGCCGCATGAACCCACTCAAACTGTTGCATGGTTCTGCTCCTTCTGCACTTTAGACGGCTTACGGGTACCTGATTTAATCAGCACAATACCCGCGACCAGCGTCGTTAACCCGGCGACCTTCATTGTTGTTAATGTTTCGTCAAATATCAGCACGCTGAACAGCGTAATCAACAAAATACCGATCCCTTCCCACAGGGCATACGCGACGCCCAGCGCAATTTTTTTCACCGCAAACGAGAGGAAAATATACGAAAGCGAAATCATCACCAGCATCAAAATAAAACCGGTGTTGCCATCGCTGACGCTAGCCCACTTCATCGACAGCGTGCCGGTAATTTCAGCGATAATAGCCAGGGCTAATAAAATCCAGTAAAACATGTTTTTCTCCTGCTTGAGAATATAATCCTTCGTGGCCCGCTGCGTGCAGCAAACCCAAAAATACGAATTGAAATCAGTCAGCTAAGCGCTTAGCGCCAGCTCAGGCAGAAGAAATGACTATAGTGCGGTGCGCCAGTGTTGCTCACCAGAAAGCAGGCAGAAAGAGGTGGAGTATACAGCAGTATTGTTTGAAGAGTACGTCCTGAACATATTGTCCATAAAATTACAATTATCCGCGTTGTTGCTTCTCGTCTTTGCGGATGAAAATTGTCCTCGGTAGTTAAACACACCGAATTTGTACCATAAGCCAGGATTTTACTCAAAGTCTTTGCAATTCTTTACCCACTCCGTTTGATTTTGGTTAGTTTATTGCAATGCCTTTCACCTTTATTATAAATATAAAGAAAATTTCGGAGTCACCATGGCTAAACCCATCATTACCCTGAACGGGTTAAAAATTGTCATCATGCTGGGCATGCTGGTGATCATATTGACAGGCGTGCGCTTTGCCGCCGACATTATTGTGCCCTTTATTCTGGCCCTGTTTATTGCGGTGATCCTCAACCCGCTGGTTCAGCGTATGACGCGGCTACGCATCCCGCGCGTGCTGGCCATCACGCTGCTTATCAGCATCATTATTGTGGCGATGGTACTGCTGGTGGCTTATCTGGGGACCTCGCTCAATGAACTGGCGCGAACGCTGCCGAAATACCGCTCTTCGCTGGCAATACCGCTGCTGCAGCTGGAGCCCTGGCTGCAACGCGCGGGTATCGAAGTCTCAGTTGAAGAACTGCTGAAATATATCGACCCCAATGCGGCGATGACGATCGTCACCAGCCTGCTGGCTCAGCTTTCCAATGCCATGACCTCCATTTTCCTGCTGTTTTTAACGGTGGTGTTTATGCTGCTGGAGGTGCCGCAGCTTCCTGCAAAGCTGCAGCAGATAATGGTCCGTCCGGTCGAAGGAATGGGGGCGATTCAACGCGCGCTGGACAGCGTCTCCCGCTATCTGGTGCTGAAAACGGCCATTAGCCTGGTGACGGGCGTTGTCGTCTGGGTGATGCTTCTGGCGCTGGACGTCCGCTTTGCGTTCGTCTGGGGGTTACTGGCGTTTGCGCTTAACTACATTCCCAACATCGGCTCCGTGCTGGCGGCGATCCCCCCTATTCTTCAGGTGCTGGTTTTCAGCGGGCTTTATGACGCGCTGATCCTGCTGGCCGGATACCTAGTCATCAATCTGGTGTTCGGTAACATACTGGAACCCCGCATGATGGGCCGGGGCCTGGGGCTGTCCACGCTGGTGGTCTTTTTGTCCCTGATATTCTGGGGCTGGCTGCTCGGGCCCGTTGGGATGCTGCTCTCCGTTCCGCTCACCATCATCGTCAAGATTGGTCTGGAGCAGACGGCGGGCGGGCAAAGTATCGCCGTGCTGCTGAGCGATATGAGCCATCACTAGCCGTCATTCCGCCATCGACAGGAGGGGCTTGCGGGTCCTTCCACCTTCACGATAAGCGCTGAGCGCCCTTCGCCACTCCGCCAGCGGGTACACCGTAACGTCGCTGTACTCACTGTCGGGCAACCTCAGCCAGATGCGATCGAACTCCGCGCGCCACGCCTCAACGCTGAGCGCATCCAGACCGTTTCGAATATGGAACCACGCCACGCGCGGCGCAGGCCGCTGCTGTGTGAAGGTTTGCCCGGAGAGCAGCCCGTAGCAGACAAACATGCCCTGCTCGGGCATCACGCTGAGGATCGTTTCCGCAAGCGGCCCGCCGGTGGCATCGTAGACGATATCGCTACGGGCGGCGACGGTGCCGATTCTGTTTGCGTCATGCTGTGCGACAGGCGTAATGCCCATCGCCTCCAGCCGTTCAGCATGCACGGCAGAACGGTGAATGCCATACACCGCTTCCGCCCCCGCCTGACGCGCCCACTGCCCCAGCAGAATGGCGCAATCCGATCCGGCAGCCGTGAGCAAGACTCGCTTTCCACGCGGCGGGTAGCGGGTCAGCATCATCTGCGCCGCCAGCGGGTTAATATAGGCCCGCGCGGCCAGATGTGCGTCGACGGTGTCCGGAACGGGTATCGCATACTCTGCCGGGCAATCCACATAGCGCTGCCAGGTGCCCTGACCGCGCAGCGGCAGGACGCGCTGCCCCACCAGATGCTTAAACGAGGCGGGCGCCTCGGTGACAACACCGACACCTTCATACCCCGCGACCGCCGGTAACGGGGTTCTGTGACGATAGGCACCGGTGATGGGGATAAGATCGGACGCGTTGACCGGAGAAAACAGCATCCGCACGCGGAGCTGTCCCGGCGCAAGCGCGCCCGGCGGCGCGGTTTCAGGTTGCAGAACAGATTCTGGCTCGCCAAACCGGCGATACCAGAGGGCCAGATTTTCCATTACGATCTCAAGGCTGATAGCGGAACTACTCGCGCCAGCCCATTGCCGGTGCGACATGTTTGAGAATAGACTCAATCACGTGCGCATTATAATCCACACCCAGCTGGTTCGGCACGGTCAGTAAGAGCGTGTCCGCCTCGGCAATCGCCTCGTCCTTTTTCAGCTGTTCAACCAGCTTGTCCGGCTCCGCGGCATAGCTGCGCCCGAAGATGGCGCGCGTTTTCTCATCAAGATAACCCACGCTATCGCTGTCGTTGCGGCTGGCCCCGAAATACATCCGGTCACGGTCGTCCATCAGCGCAAAAATACTGCGGCTGACCGACACCCGCGGCTCACGCGTATGCCCAGCCTCTTTCCAGGCCTGACGGTACGCGCGGATCTGTTTTGCCTGCTGAATATGGAACGGCTCACCGGTTTCATCGTCCTTCAGCGTTGAGCTTTGCAGGTTCATGCCCAGTTTTGCGGCCCACACGGCCGTCGCATTAGAACCGGCACCCCACCAGATACGCTCGCGCAGCCCTTCTGAATAAGGCTCCAGGCGCAGCAGCCCCGGCGGATTCGGGAACATGGGCTGCGGGTTCGGTTTGGCAAACCCTTCCCCACGCAGCACCTCAAGCAGCACCTCGGTATGACGACGTGCCATATCCGACTCGTTTTCCCCTTCCTGCGGGACATAGCCGAAATGACGCCAGCCATCAATAACCTGCTCCGGGGAGCCACGGCTGATGCCCAACTGCAGGCGACCACCGGAAATCAGGTCCGCCGCGCCCGCATCTTCAGCCATGTACATCGGATTTTCATAGCGCATATCAATCACGCCGGTGCCGATTTCGATGGTCTTCGTTTTTGCGCCAATGGCGGCCAGCAGAGGGAACGGCGAGCTAAGCTGTCGCGCGAAGTGATGCACGCGGAAATAGGCGCCGTCTGCCCCCAGCTCTTCAGCCGCCACGGCTAAATCGATGGACTGCAGCAGCGTGTCAGCCGCTGAGCGCGTGCCGGACTGCGGCGAAGGCGTCCAGTGACCAAACGATAAAAACCCGATCTTTTTCATAACTCTGTGTCCTGATAATGCATTGCGTTCTGTCCACTTTACGCATTACCCGGTAAGAATAAATGCCGTTTATTTAACGGAATGATTCAAATAAATTGATTGAAATAGTTTCATGTCCCTCAGGTAAAAACCCGTTGGTTATCCGTTTGAATTAACGTTACTACTATAGGTCGGGACCTTTCACACTGGATAAAAAATGAAAAGACGCTATGTTGTGGCGGATGTTTTTACTGACACGCCGTTTCTGGGTAATCCTGTTGCCGTCGTACTCGATGCGGAGGGCATGAGTAAAGCACAAATGCAGCAGGTCGCCGTTGAGTTTGGTTACAGCGAAACGACGTTTGTGCTGCCGCCAGACAACCCATCCAATACAGCACGCGTCCGAATTTTTACGCCCTCGCGCGAGATCCCCTTCGCCGGGCACCCGAATGTGGGTACCGCCTACGTGCTCGCTCATCACACTGCGATGAATCATCAGCACCTGCCTGATACACTGCACTTCGAGGAAATCGCTGGCCTGGTGCCCGTGCGCCTGCTGCGTGACAACGATACGGTGACTGGCGCAGAACTCCTGGTACCAGAGGCACTCTCCTGCCGCTCTGAAGTTAGCCCGGAAAAGGTGGCTGCCTGCTTGTCCCTGAACGCAGAAGATATCCGTACCGAGGTACATATGCCCGTCGTCGCGTCGGTGGGTCTGCCCTTCCTGATAGCCGAGCTGGCCTCTCGCGAGGCGCTCCGTCGATGCGTGCCCAATTTACAGGGTTTTCGTGCGACGTTACCACTGGACGGTGCAGTTTCACTCTATGCCTATACCCTGGATTCAGATTCCGATGCGCCCTGCGATGTGCAAGCACGCATGTTTACGCCCCGAATGACGGAAGATCCTGCAACAGGCAGCGCGACCGCCGCTGTTACGGCGCTACTGGCATTACACCGCGACAAAACGACGCTTGACCTGACAGTCAGTCAGGGGGTCGATATGGGACGAGCAAGCGTACTGTTCACGGGATACGATGCCTCCTCAGGAAAGGCGGTGGTTCGCGTCGGCGGAAAATGCGTCATTACGCTTGAAGGCACATTATCACTCTAACGGAGGAAGCGTATATACATTTACAGTGCCTGATGAGATATATTGGCTCACTATTTTTATGACAGGTAAAACCGGCAATGGCTTTGATCCCCAAAAACTACGCGCGGCTGGAAAGCGGCTATCGCGAAAAAGCATTAAAAATCTATCCATGGGTGTGTGGACGCTGTTCGCGCGAGTTTGTCTATTCCAATCTGCGTGAACTCACGGTTCACCATATCGATCACGACCATACCAACAACCCGGAAGATGGCAGCAACTGGGAGCTGTTGTGCCTGTTTTGCCACGATCACGAGCATTCGAAATACACCGAAGCAGATCAGTACGGCACCACCGTGGTGGCCGGGGAAGATGCGCAAAAAGACGTGGGCGTCGCCACGTTTAACCCGTTTGCCGATTTAAAGGCGATGATGGATAAGAAGAAGTAATCCTCTCTCCCCCCTCGCTCACATCGTGCGGCGCGAATTTAAAATGTCCAGGTGATAGCGGCGGTTGCAGACCCCTCATTGCGCCGCATCACGATCGGGCTTTCATTGGCATGGTCGCCAAGCCAGGTATAGTCCGCGCTGAGGACTGTTCCCCAGTGAGCATCGAACTGATGGCTCCAGGTCAGGCTGGTGTCGACGCCATAAAATCCACCCGGCGCTGAATAGCGGCGATAGCCGGTGCGGCGGCTCTGCTGCTCACTGACGCCATACCAGGTATTCATATAACGGCTGTCGCCAAACAGGGCCGCAGACTGAAAGGCGATCGTGTCCTGGTTATTTTGTACCGGGATCAGCGTAACGGAGGCCTGATAGCTTGCCCCCTGACTGTCGGTTAACGGCAGCGTCGCTTTGCCTTCCATGCTCAGCCATGGCGCGGCCTGCCAGCCGACGGCAAGGCCGGTATTCAGGGTGGCATTAATGTCCCCCATCCCTTTCAGGTTGTTTGCACCCTCACGCCAGCCAGAATTTTTATCAGCCCTTCCGGGGTCGTAGCCCAGCGTGTGTTCGAAATACCAACCGCTGTCGTTTTGCAGGTCATATCCCACCCCTTTTGGTGCATCAACAAAGAAAGCGCCTTTGCGTCCCTGCAGCACAGGAACCACCTGCCACACCTGCTTGTCTGAGCCTGAGTAACGCGGGGCATATTGCCCTCCCAGCCCGACGGTTAAGGAATCGGACGCGGTGTCATCATCCGCCTGCGCGGCGGATGCCACGACCATCAGAAGCGGGACGGACATATACAGGACTTTTTTTATCGCTATCATACTGCTCTCCTTACAGACGCTGGCGTCTCCTGAGACAGGGACAGCCACACAATGTTGGCGCAGTATGATTTGGCTGAATCAATGAATCGTCGGGATAGTGTTAAGAAATGGTCAAGGTGAACGGATGTTATCCAGAAGAGTGCTGATTATTGAAGATGACGCCGATGCGGCTGGCGTGCTCGAAGCCTATTTACGGCGTGAAAATTACGACGTGACCATTACCGGAGACGGTCTTTCCGGGCTGGATATGGCGCAGCGGTGGAAGCCCGACCTCATCCTGCTGGATGTAATGCTGCCGGGACTTAACGGCACCGAGGTGCTGGCGGGCCTGCGTCGTAAAAGCGATGTGCCGGTGATCATGGTCACGGCCATGGGGGATACTCCCGATCGCATTGGCGCCCTGCGTTACGGTGCTGATGATTACGTTGTGAAGCCTTATCATCCGGGCGAAGTGGTGGCGCGGGTGCAGGCGGTGCTGCGGCGCAGCAGTAAAAAAGAGACAGAGGAAAAGATCCTTCGCTGGCAAACGCTGGCGGTGGATGTCGCCGCCATTGTGGCGTGCGTGGACAACGGCGACGACACGCCTGTGATGCTCGATCTTACGCCAACGGAATTCTCGCTTCTGGCAACGCTGCTGCGCTCGCCTGCGCACCCGTTCTCCCGCCAGTATTTACTGGAACACTGCTTGCCGGAAAGCGAGGCGCTGGAGCGCGTGGTGGACACCCATATTTATAACCTGCGTAAAAAACTCGAAGCGGTGGGTATTTCCGGCGTGCTGATCAACGTGCGCGGCGTGGGTTACAGGTTCAGACAGCCATGATAAAAAACCGACACGCCTCTCTGTGGCGCTGGATTTGCGCGCGCATTTTAGCGCTGGCCATCGGCAGCGTGATCGTCATTGCCACCTGCATGTGGCTGCGCTATGCGGTCCAGAACTACTGGATCATGGGCAGGATGCCGCCAGCGGTCCGGCAGGAGTTTCTGACGCTCAGCCAGAACCCGCAGGCCAACCCGGCCCGCTTCCACTCGATTGTGGACACCTGGTGGGGCCTGAGCTATTCCACGCCGTCCATCGCCTCAGCGGACTGGGTCACGGTGGCCCTGCTGGTGCTGGTGATGATCCCGTTTATTGTGGTGATGGGGCTCAAACACGCCCGCCCGCTGGCACTGCAGTTCAGCCGACTTCGCGATGCGGCAAAGGATGTCGCCGAAGGTCAGTTTGGCCGTCAGGCTGAGCTGATCAAAGATGCACCGGCAGAAATGGTCAGCTTTGCGACCGACTTTAACTCTATGACGGGACAACTTGCCCGCTATGAGAAAGAGCTCCGCGCCTCGCACGTCGCGATGGCGCACGAGCTGCGCTCGCCCCTGACGGCCGCCATCGGGCGTCTGCAGGGCATGCTAGACGGCGTGTTTGATGCCAGCCCGGCGCAGCTGGGCATGGTGATGAAACAGCTCCAGCACCTCAACCGCCTCACCGATGAACTTCACCTTCTCTCTTTGGCAGACGCGGGTAACCTTGTGCTGGAGGACCAGCCGTTCTGTCTGGATGAGCTGATTCAGGAGCGGGCTGCCTGGATCATGCCCCAGGCGGATGCGCATCATTTCAGGATAACGCTGCGTAACCCGCACACCAGCCCCTTCCGGGGCGATGCGTTCCGTATGGGACAGGTCGTTACCATCCTCATGGAAAATGCGCTACGTTACGGACGCGAAGGCGGCCACCTTGAGGTGGCTCTGCATTACGCCAGCGGGCATTACATCCTCGAATTCACCGATGACGGGCCGGGCGTGTCGCCTCAGTTCCTACCGGAAATGTTTAAACGCTTTAGCCGCGAGGAGCAGTCCCGCGCGCGGCATTCCGGCGGCAGCGGCCTTGGTTTGTCCATCGCCCGGGCGATTTGCCAGGCGCATGGGGGAGAGATTAGCGCGTCATTACCGGAAACCGGCGGCCTCGCGGTGTGCATTTTGTTGCCCTGGCATCCGTCCGATAATGAAAATCTCCACTCTTGATAAAGCCTTGACAGAACATCGAATCTTTCTCGACGTAGCGCGCATTTAATAACGCCATTCCCTTTATGGAGCGGCGTTATGTCAGACGAATTTTTTCTCTCCCTCCGCCACTGCCTGCATCATTTGTACGGCGTGGCGCGCACCCTTTCCTGGCTGCATTTTCTTCCCCTGGCCCTGCTTGCGCTGGCGATTTTTCCGCTGACCGGCTGCGGTGATAAACACGAAAACAAACCTGACCCAGTGCGTAAGGTACGCTACGTCGTCGTTGGCACCGCCCACTCCCTTCCCGCGCTGGAAAGAACCGGTGAGATCCATGCCCACGATGAAACGACCCTGAGCTTTCGCACCGGAGGCCGGATACTGACGCGTAGCGTTGATATTGGCGACCGGGTCACTGCCGGACAGCTGCTGGCCACGCTTGATAATACGACCGGGCAAAACCAGCTCGACAGCGCCGCGGCCGACTATGAAGGCGCCAAAGCCTCAGCCCAGGTCGCCGCGCTTAACGTCAGTCGCATGCAAAAGCTTATGCCAACAGGCGCGATAGCCCGCACGCAGCTCGACAGCGCCCGGGCTGACTGGCTTGTCGCTCGCGCGCGCTTAAAAAGCAGCGAGGCCGCATGGCGAAATGCCCGCGAAAGTCTCGGCTGGACGCGCCTGATCGCCCCACAAGCGGGCGTCATCACAGCCGTGAGCGCCTCTGCGGACCAGGTTGTCAGTGACGGTCAGTCCGTGCTGACGCTGGCGACCGGGGAAGCCCGCGACGTGGCGTTTGACATTGCCGCGCCCGATGCGATCCCGACTCTGGATAAAGCGGTTTTGCAGGTTTCCCTCCTCAGCGACCCGTCGGTGCAGGCGTCTGCCGTACTGCGGGATATCACCCCGCAGGCCGATCCTCAGACCCGCACGTGGCGCGTCAGAGCTACCCTGCAAAACCCGCCGGAGGCCATGGCGCTGGGCGCCAGCGTCACCGTGACGTTGCCCTCCGACGCCCCGCACGGGTACGCGCTTCCCGCGTCGGCGCTGACCCGCGTCGGCGACAAACCGGCCGTTTTCGTCATTACCCCGCGTTCGCAGGCGCAACTGCGCGTGGTGGTGCCCGTCGGCTATACGGCCTCCTCCGTCATAATTGCCTCCGGCCTTGAGCCAGGCGATCGGGTGATTACGGCGGGCGTGAGCACATTACGATCCGGCGAGCCGGTGATGGCCGGAGAGGTTCAGCCATGAACACAGAATCGGAAACCAAATTTAACCTCTCCGCCTGGGCGCTGAAGAACCAGCAGATGGTCAGCTTTTTCATGCTGCTGGTAATTGCGATGGGCGTGTTCTGCTATGAAAAGCTGCCGCGTAATGAAGATCCGGCATTCACCATTAAAACGGCCGTCGTCTCCGCACAGTGGCCGGGAGCCTCCGTGACGGATACCACCCGCCTGCTGACCGATACGCTTGAAAAAAAGCTGCAGGAAACGCCCTGGCTGGACTATCTCGAAAGTGAAACCCGTGCCGGACGCACCGTTATTCACGTCAACCTCCGTGATGATACGCCCCCGCAAAGCGTGCCCGATATCTGGTATCAGGTTCGCAAAAAAATGCAGGACATCGCGCCGTCCCTGCCCGAAGGGGTGCAGGGTCCTGCCGTGGATGACGAGTTTGACGACACGTTCGGCACAATTTACGCCTTTATTCCCGAAGGTTTCACGCTGCGGGAGGTGCGGGATCGTGCAGAGACAATACGGCGCGAGCTCATGTCTCTGCCGGATATGGGTAAAACCACCCTGCTGGGCGAACAGCAGGAGCAGTGGGTTCTCGCCTTTTCTCCGGCGCGCCTGGCCGGTATGGGGCTGGATATTCAGGAGGTTACCGACGCCCTCCGGGCGCAAAACACCGTTGTCCCCGCAGGAACGATGCGTACCGGGCAGGAGAACATGGCGATAAAAGTCAGCGGAGCGCTCACCACCGAAGAGAGTTTACGCGCCGTCACGCTGCACGTTAACAATCGCTATATTCCGCTGACCGACATTGCCACCGTCACTCGGGAAATCGCCGAGCCACCGGCCCCGGCCTACCGGGTGAACGGCAAACCGGCTATTGGTCTGGCGGTGTCGATGGCGCCGACAGGCAACATGCTGCGTTTCGGTGTTGCGCTGAACGCAAAAATGGCGGCCCTCAGCGCCGGGCTGCCGCACGGTATCGAGATGGTGAAAGTCGCCGATCAGTCAGCGGTGGTCAGTGACGCGGTAAGCGGATTTATCCGGGTACTTATCGAAGCCGTTGTTATCGTGCTGGCGGTTTCATTTGTCTCGCTGGGTTTGCGGGCCGGACTGGTGGTGGCGACGGCCATTCCGCTGGTGCTTGCCATGACGTTTGTCGGCATGATGCTCGCCGGTATTGGCCTTCAGCGTATCTCGCTCGGGGCGCTGATCATTGCCCTGGGCCTGCTGGTGGATGACGCCATGATCGCCGTCGAAACGATGGTCTCCCGGCTGGAAGCCGGGGATTCCCGTCGACACGCGGCCACCTATGCATTCAAAACGACGGCCTTCCCGATGCTCACCGGTACTCTGGTCATGATTGCCGGCTTTATTCCCGTTGGTTTTGCGGCCTCCAGCGCCGGTGAATACTGCTTCTCCCTGTTTGCGGTGGTGCTCATCGCCCTGCTCTGCTCCTGGGCCGTCGCGATCCTGTTTTCGCCGCTAACGGGCACGTGGCTGCTGCCGGAAAAAGTCAGACATCACGCGGCAGGACCGGGAAGGATCGCGCGCGGGTATGGACGGCTTTTACGCCTGGCGCTCCGCCACCGGCTCGCTACCGTACTGATTGCGCTTGCCGCGCTGGGGCTGTCAGCGTACGGCACGACGTTTATGCAGGGCGAGTTTTTCCCCGCCTCGGACCGGCCCGAGTTGCTGGTCAGCCTGACGCTTCCGGCCAACGCGTCGCAGCCGGAAACGCTCAGAGAGGTGGAAAAGCTGGAAAAAGCGCTGGCCGACAACAGCAATATCGTTCGCTTTTCGACGTACGTTGGCTCAGGCGCCATCCGTTTTTACCTGCCGATGGACGTGCTGCTGGAAAATGAAAATATCGCCCAGATGGTTGTGGTCGCGAAGGATCTTGCGGCGCGGGATCGTCTGCACGCACAGCTCAACACGATCCTGGCGACGCAATTTAGCGACATCATCACGCGCGTGTCGCCCCTTGAGCTGGGGCCTCCCGTCGGCTGGCCCATCAAATACCGGGTGAGCGGGCCGGATTATCTGCAGGTCCGGGCGTTTGCGAACCGTCTCACGGACGCGATTGGCCGCTCCCCGTTCTCACGCGACGTTAACCAGACGGCCGGAGAGCCGGAGAGAGTCATTACCCTTGAGGTAAATCAGACGGCGGCCAGAGCGGCGGGAATATCGTCAGAAAGCCTCGCCCGCACGCTGAATACCGTCTGGTCCGGCAGCGTTGTCACGTCCATCAGAGATAATGACCGCCTTGTCGACGTGGTGCTCAGGGCCAAGGACAGCGCGCGCCAGAGCACCGCCACCCTCTCCTCACTCACGATTCAGGGGAATGACGGTAAAAAAATTCCGCTCAGCGCCGTCGCAACGCCGGTTTGGGGCGTGGACGATCCGGTCATCTGGCGTCGGCAGCGTGTGCCCTTTATCACGGTGCAAACCGACCTCGCCCCGGGGCTGAGGGCTGAAGCGGTATCCGCCGCGCTGCGTCCGACGGTGGATAAACTGCGCGCGAACCTGCCCGCAGGTTACAGCATTGAAGAAGGCGGCGCGGTTGCCGAATCGAATAAGGGGAACAGCTCCGTATTTACCGTTCTTCCGGTAACGCTGGTCATCATGCTGTTGCTGCTGATGCTTCAGCTGCGGCGATATTCCCGGATGCTGCTGGCGCTCCTGATGGCCCCGTTTGGTTTACCGGGGATCGTGCTGGCTATGCTGCCTGGCGGAACGCCGATGGGGTTTGTCGCGCTGCTGGGCGTCATCGCCCTGGCGGGGATGATCGTGCGTAACGCGGTAATATTGATTAGCGAGGTTGACAGCAATCTTGCTCAGGGGATGGCAAATGATGCCGCGATTATGGCGGCCGCGGAGCACAGGGCCAGACCCATCTGTCTGACTGCCTGTGCCGCCATTCTGGGGATGATCCCCATCTCTCACCAGGTCTTCTGGGGCCCAATGGCCTATGCCATCATCGGCGGGCTGCTGGCTGCGACGCTGGTGACGCTGACCGTGTTACCCGCGTCGTTTAGCCTGCTGTTACAGTGGGGGGCTCAGCGCAAAGCCACAGCCGACGGGCCGGGCTGAGTCTCCATTTTTCTCCGATTACGCGGCGGTGAGCGCAAAACGGTCTGTCAGGACATGGCGGATTTCATCCTCCGCCAGCTGCCGCGTTTCAGTGCCGTTCGCCGTGATGGTTTTCAGCATATCGCCCAGTAAAATCTGGCGTCCTTCCGGGCTGTGCTGCACCACCACCCGCTTCTGCACAAAGATCGCATCCGGGTGCGTGGAGTTCAGGTAGTTGGCCGGGACGAAATCAATCCACTCCTGAGGCGTGAGATCGAAGCCGTATTGTCGGGCCCAGTCGCCTTCCACCTTCGCCTCGAGCAGATACTCACCCTCTGTGCTGCGGCTCAGGCGAAACGTGTCGAAATCCTGGGGGATATCCACGTCAAGCGTGTCCAGCGCCATTGGCGCGCGGATGCCGTAGCTGCCGAACCCGAGATCGCAAAGCCACTGCCTGCTCTCCACTTCAGCGATTAACGCCATATGGGTTTTTGGCCGCCGTGCAGGGTAGAACATCGGACGCGCCGCCACAAAACGGTAAGGTATCCCTAACGCTTCCAGCGCCATGGCGAAAAGCCCGTTCACCTCATAGCAGTAGCCGCCGCGCCCTTTCTTTAACACCTTATCGGCAATGTCGTCTGGCGCCAGCGAGACAATTTTACCCGCCTGCACGTCCAGATTTTCAAAGGGAACGGAAAAGAGCTGATGACGCATCAGCGCATGCAGGGTGGACGTGTCGGCCGCCGCCGGTCCGGTGTAGTTTATGCGTTTGAAATACGAGGAAATGTCGAAATTATCGCTGTGCATAATGCCTCCTTGTCCTGAACATGCCGGACACTATAGATGGCGCGCATCATTGGCTGTATAGTCAGTTTTATCGAAAATTAGCCTGAACAGATACCCATGTCTGCCCCGTCCACCTCCTCACCACACTATCGCCGGATTGCTGAGAGTCTACGCCTCACGCTCTCTTCAGGCGCATTGCGAGTCGGTGACCGGATGATCTCCGCGCGAAAACTGGCCGAACGCGAGCACGTTAGCCTTCCGACGGCGCTGGAGGCCCTTCGCTGCCTTGAGGCCGAGGGGCTGATCGTTGCGCGTCCGCGTTCGGGTTACTACATTCGCCAGATCAGCCAGCCTCAGCGTGCGGAGCCCGCGCGTTCCCCGGCTGGCCCGGTCCCCGTCACCCTGTCCGCCGTGGCCCGGTCGCTGTTCAGCAGTGCAGAAACCCGTCTGGTCCCGCTGGGCGCCGCCCTGCCCGATCCCGCGTGGCTGCCCGGGGAAGCGCTGCAGCGGGCGTTGCACTCCGCGGGCCGTCGTCTGGACGCGCATGGGCAGAGCTACAGCCTGCCTCCTGGAAGAGCAGACTTGCGAAGTAAGATTGCCGCGCGCGCTGCGCAGTGGGGAGCCCGTTTCGGCGCGGACGATCTTATTATCACCGCGGGCGCGACGCAGGCGCTGCGCCTGGCCCTGCGGGCCGTGTGTCAGCCAGGTGATGTGGTGGCGATTGAGCAGCCCGCCTACTTCGGCACGCTCCTGCTGCTGGAGGATTTAGGCCTGAAGGCCTTAGAAATCCCCACCGATCCTGCTGAAGGCCTGTTACTGGAACCGCTGGCTGACGCCATCCGCTGCCACCGTCCTGCGGCCGTTCTGGCCTCGCCCACCGTGCAAAACCCATTGGGTGCCAGCATGCCCGTCGCGCGCAAGCAGGAACTGGTTGCTCTGCTTGAAGAGGCCGGTATTCCTCTGATTGAGGACGACGTTTACGGTGACCTGGTCGGTGACGGGCAACGTCCTCCGGCCTGCAAAGCCTTCGACCAGAGCGGGAATGTGATTTACTGCAGCTCCCTGTCAAAAACGCTTGCGCCGGGGTGGCGAATCGGCTGGATTGCCGCCGGACGCTATTACACGCAGGTCTTGCAGGCCCGCATGGCCGGAGAGTGGGCAGGTGCGCCGCTGCTGGAAGCCGCGACGAGCGAGATGCTGGCAAGCGGCGACTACGACCGTCACCTGCGGCGGCTAAAGCGGCGGATCGCAGAGGGAATAGCCGCCGTCGTGGCGCAGGTCGGGGCCAGTTTTCCCCCCGGCACCCGCGTAAACGTCCCCGCAGCTGGCTTTCTGTTGTGGGTCGAACTTCCTCCGCAGGTCAACGCGCTGGAGGTGCATCGTCGCGCGCTGGCGCGGGGTATTGGCGTCAGCCCCGGTCCCCTGTTTTCTCCTGGCGCAGAACTCACGCACTTTCTGCGGCTAAACTGCGCAAACGAACCGACGCCCCGCCTGCTCAATGCCGTGGAGCAGATTGGTGCGCTATGCCATGAGCTGGCCGCTTTCACACCAGACTCTCCAGCCACTCGGTAAATACCCGCACCTTGCGGGAGAGATGGCGGTGTGGGTAGAGCAGTGACAGTTTGCGGTCCGGCGAGCGATAGGCTGGCAAGACCTCAACCAGCAGGCCGCGGTCAATGTAAGGCTGGAGAAAGAGATTCATCCCCTGCATTACCCCTAGCCCGGCCAGGCCTGCCGCGATGTAGGCCTCGGAGTTATCCACCACCAGCTTACCGGGTAGCGCGATCTCCGCGACGCCCTCTGGCGTGGTAAACGTCCACGGCTGAATGTGCCTGCTGCTGTTGTTAATCCAGTTGATGGCCTGATGCTTGCGTAAATCCTCCAGCGTTTCTGGCGTACCGTGTTTTGCCAGCCAGGCCGGGCTGGCACAGGTCGTGATTTTAATGTTCCCGACTTTACGCGCGATATAATCGCCATCGTCCAGCTCGCCCACCCGCAGCACGCAGTCCAGGCCGTCCCGCAGCATATCCCGACGGCGGTCAGAGCTGCTCAGAATGATCTCGATCTCGGGATGCTGACGATAAAAATCAGGCAGATTGGGTATCACCCGCAGCGTTGCAAAAGAGACAGGCATATCGACTCGCAACTGGCCGTGTATTGCACGGTCCGAACCAAACGACTCCAGTAATTCATCCGCCTGCGCCAGCAGGGGTTTACTGCGGCGATAAAACGCTTCCCCATCCGGCGTCAGGCTAATCCGACGCGTTGTGCGCTGCAGGAGCCGCGTGCCGCTGTGTTGTTCCAGAAGCTGCAGCGCTTTGGTCACTGCCGGTCGATGGACCTGCAGATTCTCTGCCGCCTGGGTAAGGCTCCCCGAGTCGACAATTTCAATAAAAA
Source organism: Enterobacter quasiroggenkampii (assembly GCF_043972695.1). Lineage (NCBI taxonomy): Bacteria > Pseudomonadati > Pseudomonadota > Gammaproteobacteria > Enterobacterales > Enterobacteriaceae > Enterobacter > Enterobacter quasiroggenkampii. The sequence goes on along the minus strand of NZ_CP143745.1, from coordinate 2,633,600 downwards.
TCCGAATAGATTCAAAGAGGTTTATTTGCATAAGGGATGTCTTGCCGCGAGCGGGAGAAAATGATTGTTATTGATTTTATAACAGTGATGAATCTTTCTGGCTATTTTTCCTAACAATCTTACTCTCTACACTCTCCCTCATTCAAACGTAAGGGAGAGTCTGCTATGAAAAATAACCGTATCTGTCAGATCCTGGGTATCGAAAAGCCCGTTATTCAGGGACCGTTATCCTGGCTTACTGATGCCCGTTTAGTGGCCGCGGTCAGCAATGCCGGAGGACTCGGCGTGCTGGGTCCCAACGCAGGGTTAACCGCCGATACCGCGGTCTCCACGCCGGAAGCAACCGCCGAAAAAATGCGGGAAGAAATTCGTAAAACCAAACGGCTGACCGAAAAACCCTTCGGCGTCAACCTGATCCCCACCGCCGTTAATGACGTCTGGACCGGGCCAATTCTTAAGGTGGTAAAAGAAGAAGGCGTCAGGGCCGTGGTGTACACGGGCTACGGGGAAGGCAGCATTATTCCCGCGCTGTTTAGTGAGTTAAAAGAGGCGGGCATTGCCATTATCTACCGCGACATCAATCCCACGCCGGAAAACACCCTTCTGGCTGAAGAGATGGGGGCAGACATCATCGTCGCCACCGGTTTTGACGAGGGTGGGACGCTACCCGCGACGGCGCTGGGGACCTTTTCCATCGTGCCGCTGATTGCCGACGCCGTGAAGCACGTCCCGGTGATGGCCGCGGGCGGTATTACCGATAATCGCACCGCCAGAGCGGCGCATGCATTGGGGGCGGAAGGCGTGTTTGCCGGTTCCGTATTTATCAGTACCGAAGAAAGCCGCGTGCCGCAGGGGGTCAAAGAGAAAATTGTTGCCGCCAACGGCCTGGACCTGCTGCTTTTCCGCACCGTCCCCCACTACTATCGTTCTCTTCCCGGCAAGCTGGCGGAAAAACTGGCGGCGATGGATAAAGCGGGCGCAAGCAACGAAGCGCTGGGCAAGGCGATGGGCGGATTACGGGGCCTGCGCCTGGGCATGCTGGAAGATAACACCGATGAAGGCTATATCGCGCTCGGCACGGGGATTGGGAATATCCGAAGCGTGAAAAGCGTGGCCGAGGTTGTCGATGCATTAACGGTTGAGTAAGCCCTTAACCCTGATGCTATGGGCGCTGCACAGGAGCAGCGTCCGCAAACCGTCTGCGGCTCTTTTTCATAGATTGAGGATTGCGCGTTCTTTAACGACAGCGTCAGGATTGGCACGTTTTACCGCTGCCAGAAAAGCCGTGAAGTTATGATTCCAGAGGGTAAGATTGTTATAAAACTGCACCTGCTTTTCATTTGCACCATCACGGTAAATAACAATCCAGACCCGTCTGCTGTTTATCTCTGTATTCCCCGGTCTGATTTTAATGATGTTAGCCAGCGCAATTTTACGGGTGGCGTTGTTTTTAACTTCATATAAAAACTGGTCATCATAAAACCAGGTTTTACCTGCATTTCCGCCAAATATTGAGGGATTGGCAGATATCTTTTTCATCCCGTTACGGTCTGAAATGATACGTTTTGCCTGGCGAATGCGTCTGACCAAAAAGCTTAACAGAATGAGAAGCGCAATGAGGGGCAGAGCGACTGATATCATTTTTAGACTTTCGTGCATATCCCTGCCCCACAATACATTTATTTTAACGCGTGAGTATAACGCGCCGATCGTTGATGACAAGTCGTCAGCGTGATTGAGCAATTACTGCCTGAGATCGCGACCCACAACGCCACAAAATAACCGCCTTTTACCTCGCCACCGGTAAATCCGCGTATCGCGTCGTATAGGCCGGTGACAACATTTCCCGCTTCATCGCCCACGGTTTCTCAATCCCCTGCCCGGCGAACCATATCTTCCCTTTGCCGGAGTGATTTACGCTGTCGATCATCTCCATCAGCGCCGCGCTATTGGCGCGCAGGCGATTGTCGTCAAACAGATTAAGCTGAGCGACACCGCTGCTGAAAAAGTCCGCCAGCATGACACCGGCCTTCATATAGCGATACCCGTCGAGCCATATCCGCCCCAGCGCCTCCGTGGCGGCACGGATGATATCCCGCGAGTCATTGGTGGGCGTCATCAGGGTGACCGAAGCCTGATTACCGTAATAAATTTCGTTGTCTGCATGCGGGCTGGTGCGCACAAACACGCTGATAAAACGACAGTATTGATGCTCGCCGCGCAGTTTCTCTGCGGCGCGTTCCGCGTAGGCGCAAATCGCCTGGTGCATCTCTTCATATTGCGTAATGCGATGACCAAACGAACGGCTACAGATGATTTGCTGCTTCGTGGGGGTGTACTCTTCCAGGTCAAGACAGGGCTCGCCGCGAAGCTCGCGCGCCGTACGCTCCAGCACCACGTTAAAATGTTTGCGAATGACCCACGAGGAGGCCTCCGCCAGCTCCAGCGCCGTGGTAATCCCCATCGCATTCAGTTTTTTCGTGATGCGCCGCCCTACGCCCCATACCTCCTCTACCGGAACCTTTGCCAGCAGTTTACGCTGCCGCTCCCGGCCCGACAGATCGACCACGCCGCCGGTACTGACCCAGCGTTTCGCCGCATAGTTGGCCAGCTTCGCCAGCGTTTTTGTCGGGGCAATGCCGACGCCAACGGTTAAGCCCGTATTTTTAAAGACCTGCGTGCGCATCTGGTGTCCGAACGCTTCCAGTGCAAGGCAGTTACCGATCCCTGAAACGTTCACGAACGCCTCGTCGATCGAGTAAATTTCTATGGCCGGAGCGAGATCGGTCAGCGTCTGCATCACCCGACTGCTGAGGTCGGCATACAACGCATAGTTTGAACTGAAGACGTAAACCCGTTCCGGAAACCGTTTTTCTTTGAATTTAAAATAGGGCTCACCCATTTTTATGCCGAACTGCTTTGCCTCCCGCGACAGTGAAATAATGCAGCCGTCGTTGTTGGACACCACCACGATGGGCTTCCCCTCCAGATCGGGGCGGAATACCTTCTCGCAGGAGGCATAGAAGCTGTTCACATCAACCAGCGCGAACATGTTTATGCGTTTTAAGCGTGTGGGTGACGACGCCGAAGATCTGCAGTTCCTCTTCGGAATGAAAGGTAATCGGCTGATAGCGGACATTATGCGGCAGAAGTCTCAGAGCCGGGCGCGTCTGTAGCTCCTTCACCGTAAACTCACCGGCGACCGACGCCACGACGATATCCCCATGTTCGGCATTTAACGAGCGATCAACTACCAGCAGATCGCCGTCGCCAATCCCCGCGCCAATCATGGAGTCTCCACTCACCTTGATAAAATAGGTCGCACTGGGATGTCTTACTGCCAGCCGGTTAAGATCGAGACGATCCTCCACATAATCCTGAGCCGGACTGGGGAAACCACAGGCTACACGCTCTGCAAACAACGGTAATTCAATAGATTGGTTTGGATGATAAGAAAAGAGAGTGTCCATAATGCCTTTCTCGCCAGATACTGTATATAAATACAGTATTACGGATTATGGCCAGGGATCAAGGTCATTTCCGGAAGCGAACCCAAACGCGTTGAAGTGTCAGAAGATTTAAAACGCGCAAAGCCCGGAAGTGCATGTCGGGCTTTGCGCCTGTGACGATCAGTCCATCAGCGTATTCAATGTTTCCAGCGCGTCAGGCGGCAGCTGCAGTTCCCCCGCCGCGAGGTTTTGCCGCAGATGCGCCACGGAAGAGGTGCCCGGGATCAGCAGGATATTCGGGGAACGCTGCAGCAGCCATGCCAGCGCAACCTGCATTGCCGTGACGCCCAGAGAATCCGCCACAGCCTTCAGCCCGGACGATTGCAGCGGCGTAAAGCCGCCCAGTGGGAAGAACGGCACATACGCGATCCCCTGCTGCGCGAGCAGATCCACCAGCGCATCATCACCCCGGTTCACAATGTTGTACATGTTCTGCACGCACACCACCGGCACCATCTTCTGCGCTTCCGCGACCTGGGTGGCCGTGACGTTGCTCAGGCCAATATGCCGCACCAGCCCCTGCTGCTGTAATTCTGCCAGGGTGGAGAGCGGTTCAGCAATCGACCCTTCCGCTGGCCCGTGCGCGCTGAACATGATCCGCAGGTTCACCACGTCCAGCACGTCCAGCTGCAGATTACGCAGGTTGTCATGCACCGCCTGCGTCAGCTCCTGTGCGGAAAAGGCCGGCAGCCAGGCGCCTTTGTCGTTGCGACGGGCACCAATCTTGGTGACGATCGTCAGATCGTCCCGATAAGGATGAAGCGCCTCGCGGATCAGCTGGTTGGTGACATGAGGGCCATAAAAATCACTGGTATCAATGTGGTTCACCCCCGCCGCCACGGCCTCGCGTAACACCTCCAGCGCGGCCTGCTTATCCTTCGGCGGCCCAAAGACGCCCGGCCCGGCCAGCTGCATCGCGCCGTAGCCCAGTCGTTTCACCGTCCGCGTCCCAAGCGCGTACGTCCCGCTTTTATCAATGCTGCTCATGTTGGCCTTCCTCATAAAAATGATCCGGATTTACAACAGGTTCCCTCTGGGAGCCTTTAGTTAAGCGCGAGTTAATTAAAGTTTACATTCTCTACGACGATAGTAATGAAGTAACCCTGCATCTTCTCTAACGGACGACCGCTATGCTGAAAAATCTGCACGTGATTACCGGTATTATCTTTGCCCTCACCATATTCTGTCTGCTGCAAGTTGTCACGGGAGGGTTGTTCTACTCTGCCGTCAGCAACGATCGCCATAACTTCCAGAACTCCGGCGTGCTCAACGCCCAGCAGGAAAGCCTGAGCGACAGCGTGAACACGCTGGTGAAAACGCGCGTCACCGTCACCCGCGTGGCGATCCGCTACCTGAAAAACCAGCGTGACCCGGCTTCCCTTGCGGCGATCAATAAACTGCTGGGCACCGCAAGCGACTCGCTGGCAAAAGCCGAAGCCTATAACAAAGAGTGGCAGAAACTGCCGCAGGTTAAGGGCCAGGAGGCGGCATTGACCGACGAGATGCAGAAATCCTGGAACCAGATGCACGAAGTCATGCGTTTATCGATTGAGTATCTGCGCGCCGATAACTATCAGGCCTATGGCGATCTGGACGCGCAGCAGGCGCAGGACGATATGGAAGCGGTCTATAACCGCTGGCGCGCCGAAAACAACACCCTGCTGAAGGCCGCAACCGAAGAGAACCAGAGCAGCTTTACGCAGATGCAGTGGACGCTGGCGGCAATTCTGCTGGCCGTTATCGCGGTTCTGGTGGTCATCTGGCAGGGTTTACAGCACCTGCTGTTAAAACCACTCCACTCCATTATGAACCATATTCGCGCCATTGCAGGGGGCGACCTGACGCAGGATATCGCTATCTCGGGCCGCAATGAGATGGGTCAACTGGCCGCGGGTCTGCATGAGATGCAGCAGTCGCTGGTAACCACCGTCAGCGCCGTGCGCGGAAGCACCGATTCCATCTACACCGGCGCAGGCGAAATTGCCGCAGGAAGTAACGATCTTTCCGCCCGCACCGAGCAGCAGGCCGCCTCGCTCGAAGAGACCGCCGCCAGCATGGAAGAGCTGACCGCGACGGTTAAACAGAACTCCGATAACGCCCGTCAGGCCACGCTGCTGGCGAAAAACGCCTCTGAAACGGCCGCGCGCGGCGGTCACGTCGTGGATAACGTGGTTCGCACCATGAACGAAATCGCCGACAGTTCGCAGCAAATTGCGCATATTACCAGCGTGATCGACAGCATCGCGTTCCAGACGAACATTCTGGCGCTTAACGCCGCGGTGGAAGCGGCACGCGCCGGGGAACAGGGGCGTGGCTTTGCGGTTGTCGCGGGCGAGGTCCGTACGCTGGCGAGCCGCAGCGCGCAGGCGGCGAAAGAGATCAAAGGGCTTATCGAGAACTCCGTCAGCCGGGTGAATACCGGTTCTGAACAGGTTAGCGAGGCAGGCACCACCATGAAGGAAATCGTCGCCGCCGTTACCCGTGTGACCGATATCATGGGCGAGATTTCCTCTGCCTCTGACGAGCAGAGCCGCGGCATTGAGCAGGTGAGCCTGGCCGTTTCGCAGATGGACAGCGTGACGCAGCAAAACGCCGCGCTGGTGCAGGAGTCCGCCACGGCGGCAGCGGCGCTGGAAGATCAGTCCGAACAGCTGCGCCAGGCGGTGGCCGCGTTTCGTCTGAACGGCAAAGAAAAAGCAGTAGCTCCACGTCCGGCCAGCGTGAAGACGCCTCAGCTGTTGCGCCCGGCAACCGCAAACGCCGCCACCGACAACAACTGGGAAACCTTCTGAGTTTCAGGCGGGCGAGAATATCGCCCGCTAGCGGCTGCGCTTGGCGTGCCGCTCCCAGTTCTCCTGTTTTGCTTCATCGGATTTACGCAGTGAAACGTAGCATGCCCCGCTGCCGCCGTGATGCGGCAGCGCCACGCAGAAGGCCTGTACATCCTCGAACTCGGTTAACCAGCGCGCCAGATAGCTGCGCACCACATTAGGATGTGAGTTCTGCTCCCGCCCTTTCCCGTGAATGATAATCAGGTTACGTAACCCGTCACGTCTGGCCTGGCAGATAAAAGAATAGAGCATCTGACGGCAGCGTTCGGCGGGCTGGCGCAGGAGGTTTAAGCTGGCCTGGCGGGCATATTTACCCGAGCGCAGCTTATCGATAACGCCCTGCTGCACCCCTTCGCGCTGGAACGCCAGCGGTTCTTCCAGGGGAAGAAGGTCAAGAAAATCCAGCGTCAGGAAGTTATCCAGCTGTTCACTATCCACCTCCTGGCGCGTCCGCGTATTGCGGCTGGGCTGCCAGTGAATATCCGGGCCACGCTTCAGCGGCTGGACATCTTCCATGGCGTCAAGAAAAAAGGATTTGTCGTCAGGGTTCATGGATATCCTCCGGCTACAACTGAGGACGGTACTATACCTGCGCCCGAGACAGGCCTCAATCACCGTTACAGGCCGTCGTGCGCAACAAATATTAACCTGATGAATATATATAGTATTTATAAAATAAAGTTAAATATGACTTAAGTAAAATTTCAGCAAAGATGAAATAAGTGATTTGTGTTAAATTTTCGTAAAATCAAACACTCAATATCCTTTCATTTTGCGGGAAAGGTGTTATACCTAAATATACCTGCTTCATGGATATAATACTCAGGATTGGCGAAAGGACGCACTGCTGTGTGTACTGGAGGATCTGTCTGATGTCGGGCAGATCCTGTTTTTTTATTATCTCACTTTCACGCCACGATTATTTTTCTCGCTTCCCGTCTGAACTGTGTAATTAATGATTCAGCCAGGGGCGTCTGACGTGAATCGCGGCGCTGAATTAAATAATATGCTGCTTTTGGAAGCGATTCGACAACCGGCAGCATGACCAGGCGGTGCGCCAGCAGCGGGTCACACCCTAGCTCCTGCGGCAATATGCTTAGAAAATCACTTTGCGCAACCAGGCTAATACAGGAGGAAAAGGTTTCGCAGACCACACCAATTCGCGGTATTTGCGAGCGATGCCTAAATACCTCTTCTAACTGCTTATAATAACTTCCCCGCGGCGTCGGCATTGTCCAGTTATAATGCAGAAGTTCATTAATCGACGTTGCCCCTGTTGCCGGATGCCCTTCGCGACAAAATACCGCAAACGGCTTCTCGAAGAGTTTTTCAAACGTAAATTCCTGGTCGTAAGGTCCCTGATAATAGGTGTTGATGGTGAAGTCCAGTTCGCCCTGCCGTAATTCGTTAATCATCGACACCAGCTGTCCTTCCATTATCCGCACTTTGACCTGCGGATGTTGGGCATGAAAGCGGGTGATGACGGCGGGCATCAGGCTGCGCGAAACGCTGGCCCCCATCCCGATGTTGATCTGCCCGGCCTGTTCCCCCTGCCGCTGACGAATATCATCCTGCGCCGCGCGCAGCTCTTCCAGAATTAGCCGGGCGCGCTGGTAAAAGCCCTCGCCGCATTCAGTCAACGCGACGCCCTTACTCCTGCGCACGAAAAGCTGCGCCGCCATGCCCTCCTCCAGCTCTTTGATGGATTTGGTCAACGCCGGCTGGGAAAGATTCAGCGTCCTGCTGGCACCGCGAATGCTGCCCTGACGAGCAACTTCAACAAACGCCCGGAGATGATGGAATTTAACCTGAAATGACATAGCCCGACCGATAACCGTTGTTTATCAGAGTAAAGAAACTGTCATCTACTTTACTGGAAAGGGATGTGCGAGGGTAATTCCTGAACGGTTAAAACTGTGAAAAATCGGTTAGTGATAAGTAAAAACTATCACAGCGTGAAGCAGTTCACATATTTTAATGATGACAGGAACAGATATGGACACACTGGCGCACTACATCCAGACGTTAACCCCGCAACTGAGCGCGTGGCGTCGCGATTTTCACCATTTTGCGGAATCCGGCTGGGTAGAGTTTCGTACCGCCGCGAAAGTCGCGGAGACCCTGGACTCGCTGGGTTACGCGCTGGCGATGGGGCGCGACGTCGTCGATGCCGAAAGCCGGATGGGGCTGCCCGATGACGCGACCCTGGCGCGAGAATTTGCCCGCGCGCGCAAGCAAGGCGCGCCTGAGAAATGGCTGGCGCCGTTTGAAGGCGGCTTTACCGGCATTGTTGCCACCCTGAATACCGGACGCCCTGGCCCAACCCTGGCGTTTCGCGTGGACATGGACGCCCTTGATTTAAGCGAAGCGCTCGACAACAGCCATCGCCCGTTCCGCGACGGGTTTGCCTCCTGCAATCCGGGAATGATGCACGCCTGCGCACACGACGGCCACACCACCATTGGTCTGGGGCTGGCACAGGTGCTTAAGCAGAATGAAGCCCGGCTGAACGGCACCATCAAGCTGATCTTCCAGCCTGCCGAAGAAGGAACGCGCGGCGCGCGCGCCATGGTTGCCGCCGGGGCGCTGGATGACGTGGACTATTTCACGGCTATCCATATTGGTACCGGCGTCCCTGCCGGTACGGTAATCTGCGGCAGCGATAACTTTATGGCCACCACCAAGTTCGACGTGAGCTTCACCGGCGTGGCCGCACACGCGGGCGGTAAGCCGGAGGACGGTCGTAACGCTCTGCTCGCCGCCGCGCAGGCCGCCCTCGCCCTGCACAGCATCGCCCCGCACAGCGACGGCGCATCCCGGGTAAACGTCGGCGTGATGCAGGCGGGCAGCGGACGCAACGTGGTGCCCGCGAATGCGCTGATGAAGGTTGAAACCCGCGGTGAAAGCGAAGCGATTAATCAGTATGTCTTTGAACGCGCGCAGGCGGTGATTACCGGCGCAGCGGCGCTCTACGGCGTGAGCGCGGAGATGCGCCTGATGGGGGCCGCCACCTCCAGCGCGCCGACGCCGGCCTGGGTTGATTATCTGCGCGAACAGGCGAGCCAGGTTTCCGGGGTTGTTCACGCCATCGATAAGGTGAAAGCCCCGGCCGGATCCGAAGACGCCACGCTGATGATGGCCCGCGTGCAGCAGAACGGCGGCATGGCGTCCTATATGGTGTTTGGCACGGATTTGAGCGCCGGACATCACAACGAAAAATTCGACTTCGATGAGCAGGTGATGCCTGTCGCCATCGAAACGCTGGCGCGAACTGCGCTGAATTTCCCGTGGACGCGAGGTGTGTAATGCAGGAGAACTACGCTTTTATTGCCGATGCGATCGATACGCGATGTCGGACGTTAACCGATATTGCCGACGCGATCTGGGATCGCCCCGAAACCCGCTTTGAAGAGTTCTGGTCCGCCGAACGGCTGGCCAGCGAGCTGGAAGCCGAAGGCTTCACGCTGACCCGCGAGGCAGGCGGTATTCCAAATGCCTTTATCGCCAGCTTCGGCAGCGGAAAACCGGTTATCGCCCTGCTGGGCGAGTACGACGCGCTGGCCGGGTTAAGCCAGCAGGCACACTGCGCGACCGCGCAAACCGCCACGCCGGGGGCTAACGGCCACGGCTGCGGACATAACCTCTTAGGCACCGCGGCGCTTGCGGGCGCGGTGGCGGTGAAAAGCTGGCTGGAGCAGCACGGCGGCAGCGGAACGGTGCGTTTTTACGGCTGTCCCGGTGAAGAAGGCGGCTCCGGGAAAACCTTTATGGTGCGCGAAGGGCTGTTTGATGACGTCGATGCCGCCGTCACCTGGCACCCGGAAGCCTTTGCCGGGATGTTTAACGTCAGCACGCTGGCGAATATTCAGGCCGCCTGGCGTTTTCACGGCGTGGCGGCGCACGCGGCCAACTCCCCTCACCTGGGACGCAGCGCACTGGACGCCGTGACGCTGATGACCACCGGCACCAACTTCCTTAACGAACACATTATCGAGAAAGCGCGCGTCCATTACGCCATTACCGATACCGGCGGGATTTCACCCAACGTGGTGCAGGCGCAGGCCGAGGTGCTGTACCTGATCCGCGCCCCGGAGATGGCGGATGCGCAGCAGATCTACGAGCGCATCGAGAAAATTGCCCAGGGCGCGGCGATGATGACCGAAACCACCGTCGAATGCCGCTTTGATAAAGCCTGCTCCAGCTACCTGCCGAACCGCACGCTTGAGGCGGCGATGTATCGCGCCCTGCAGCACTACGGCACGCCGGAGTGGACCAACGAGGAGCGAGAGTTTGCCCGCGAGATCCGCGCCACGCTGACGCCCAACGATTTGCAAAACAGCCTGAAAAATATTGCCGCCACGGGTGGCGAAGCGGGTAAAGCCTTTGCCCGTCGTCATCAGGCGACGCTGCTGGTGGATGAAGTCGCGCCTTATGCCGTCACCGACAACGTGCTGGCAGGTTCAACCGACGTGGGTGACGTCAGCTGGAAAATGCCGGTCGCCCAGTGCTTCAGCCCCTGCTTTACCGTCGGCACGCCGCTGCATACCTGGCAACTGGTATCTCAGGGGCGAACCTCTATTGCCCACAAAGGCATGCTGCTGGCCGGGAAAGTGATGGGCGCGACCGCGCTCAATCTGCTGCAGGACGCCGCGCTGCTGAAAAAATGCCGTGAAGAGTTCGAACAACAAATAGAAGAAAAACCGTACGTGTGTCCGATCCCACAAGGCGTGACACCGTCACCTTTAAAATAAAAAAACACAACACAACAACACAACAGTCCCGAGGAACGCCCATGAGTATGTCATCCATACCTTCGCATTCCCCATCCGGTAAGCTCTATGGCTGGGTTGAAAGGATCGGCAATAAAGTGCCGCACCCTTTCCTGCTTTTTATCTATTTGATTGTGATTTTGATGGTCGCCACCGCCGTGCTCTCCGCCTTTGACGTCAGCGTGCGCAGCCCGGCCGACGGCAGCCTGGTGGCAGTGAAAAACCTGCTGAGCATTGAAGGGCTGCACTGGTTTTTACCCAACGTGATTAAAAACTTCAGTGGATTCGCCCCGCTCGGCGCCATTCTGGCGCTGGTGCTGGGCGCCGGTCTGGCTGAACGCGTCGGCCTGTTGCCCGCATTGATGGTGAAGATGGCTTCTCACGTCAGCGCGCGGTACGCGAGCTACATGGTGCTGTTTATCGCCTTCTTCAGCCATATCTCCTCCGACGCCGCGCTGGTGATCATGCCGCCGATGGGGGCGCTGATCTTCCTCGCCGTCGGGCGCCATCCCGTGGCGGGGCTGCTGTCCGCGATTGCGGGCGTGGGCTGCGGTTTTACCGCTAACCTGCTGATCGTCACCACCGACGTGTTGCTCTCGGGCATCAGTACGGAGGCGGCGAAAACCATTGATGCGGCCATGCACGTCAGCGTGATCGACAACTGGTACTTTATGGCAAGCTCGGTGATTGTCCTGACGATTGTCGGCGGACTGATTACCGATAAGATCGTCGAGCCGCGACTGGGTAAATGGGAAGGCCGCAGTGATGAAAAGCTGGAAACCCTGAGCAAAGAGCAGCGCTTCGGCCTGCGCGTGGCGGGGATTGTCTCGCTGGCGTTTATTGCCGCGGTGGCGCTGATGGTGGTACCGGAAAACGGCATATTGCGCGATCCGGTTAAACATACCGTCCTGCCTTCGCCGTTTATCCAGGGCATCGTGCCGCTGATTATCCTCTTTTTCTTTGTCGTCTCGCTCGCCTACGGTATCGCCACCGGTAAAATCCGTCGCCAGGGCGATCTGCCGCAGCTGATGATCGAGCCGATGAAAGAGATGGCGGGCTTTATCGTGATGGTGTTCCCGCTGGCCCAGTTTGTGGCGATGTTTAACTGGAGCAACATGGGCAAGTTTATGGCCGTGGGCCTGACCGACGCGCTGGAGGCGGCCGGGTTAAGCGGCGTACCGGCGTTTGTCGGCCTGGCGCTGCTCTCCTCCCTGCTGTGCATGTTTATCGCCAGCGGTTCCGCCATCTGGTCGATTCTGGCACCGATCTTCGTGCCGATGTTTATGATGCTGGGGTTCCACCCGGCTTTCGCGCAGATCCTGTTCCGCATCGCGGACTCTTCGGTCATTCCGCTGGCGCCGGTTTCGCCGTTTGTTCCGCTGTTTTTAGGCTTCCTCCAGCGCTATAAACCCGAGGCCAAACTGGGTACCTACTATTCGCTGGTTTTACCCTACCCGCTTATCTTTTTAGGGGTATGGCTGGTGATGCTGGTGGCATGGTATCTTGTCGGCCTGCCGATTGGACCGGGGATTTACCCGAGGCTGAACTAAAGGAATGAGGATGCTGAGATTACTCGAAGACAAGATTGCGACGCCGCTTGGCCCGCTGTGGGTGCTCGCGGACGAGCAGTTTTGTCTGCGCGCCGTTGAGTGGGAAGAGCACAGCGACCGCATGGAAGAACTGCTTGCGATTCACTACCGCTCACAGGGGTATGAACGTATCCGCGCCACCAATCCGGGTGGACTGAGCGACAAGCTAGCGGCGTACTTCGAAGGCGATCTCAGCATCATCGACACGCTGCCCACCGCCACGGCAGGCACCCCTTTTCAGCGCGAAGTGTGGCAGGCGCTGCGGGCCATTCCCTGCGGACAGGTGATGCATTACGGCCAGCTCGCGGAGCAGTTAGGTCGCGCAGGGGCCGCACGCGCCGTAGGCGCCGCGAACGGCTCTAATCCGGTCAGCATCGTGGTGCCCTGCCATCGCGTTATTGGCCGCAACGGTACCCTGACCGGCTATGCCGGTGGCGTGCAGCGAAAAGAGTGGTTACTGCGTCACGAAGGGTATCTTTTGCTCTAGTTCCCAGGCTTTTTGTGCTTAATTTTCTACCGGTTAGGCTAAAAATCCATAATCAAGCTGTGGAATTTCAAGAAGATGGCGACGCATTGTCGTCTCTTGTCCTTATTGAGGGTTTGTCAGGCTTACGTACTTACCAAAAAGATGTTAAAATTGACCAATATCAATTAAGGCTTGAGCAAACCTATGATCCCGGAAAAGCGAATTATACGACGCATTCAGTCTGGCGGTTGTGCTATCCATTGCCAGGATTGCAGCATCAGCCAGCTCTGTATCCCGTTTACCCTGAATGAGCATGAACTCGATCAGCTTGATAATATCATCGAGCGTAAAAAGCCTATTCAGAAAGGGCAGACGCTGTTTAAAGCGGGAGACGAACTGAAATCGCTCTATGCTATCCGTTCTGGCACCATCAAGAGCTACACCATCACCGAACAGGGCGATGAGCAGATCACCGGCTTCCATCTGGCAGGTGACCTGGTAGGCTTTGATGCCATCGGTACGGGCCATCACCCGAGCTTTGCTCAGGCACTCGAAACCTCGATGGTTTGCGAAATTCCGTTTGAAACCCTGGACGATCTGTCCGGCAAGATGCCTAACCTGCGTCAGCAGATGATGCGTCTGATGAGCGGTGAGATCAAAGGCGATCAGGACATGATTCTGCTGCTTTCTAAAAAGAACGCAGAAGAGCGTCTGGCCGCGTTTATCTACAACCTCTCCCGCCGCTTCGCCGAGCGTGGCTTCTCGCCGCGTGAATTCCGTCTGACCATGACGCGTGGCGATATCGGTAACTACCTGGGTCTGACCGTGGAAACCATCAGCCGTCTGCTGGGTCGTTTCCAGAAAAGCGGGATGCTGGCCGTTAAGGGTAAATATATCACTATCGAAAACGGTGAAGCGCTGGCCGTTCTTGCCGGGCACGCCCGCAACGTGGCGTAAACGCCATACGTATACAGCCAGACCGATAAATTTTCCTGATTTAGCGGTCTGGCCTGTCACCCCGTCCTTTATCTGACCTTTTCACCGTAGCACGTCCCCACACAGCACCAAAAAGGTTCTCGTTGAGGTTATGAATTGAGAGAAAGTTTGTTTTTCGTTTCAGTCGTGATTGCCTCCGTGACCTTTATCTTCATCTGGATCATGCTTGTCGGCCCAATGAAGGGAGAGGAAAAAACCTACGTTCAGGATTCCACGACCTTTGCGATAGCGGTGATGGTGCTGCTGTTTATTGCGTTTGTTGCGGTAACGACCACGGTGCTTTTCCTCTGATAAATTTTCATGAATTATTGATCTGGCAAAACCTCCCCTCTGTTTCATTCAGGATATATAGGTTACTCTTTTAATTACAGACTGTGGTGACAGTAGTAAGGAGACCTGTATGGCCAAGTATCAAAACATGCTGGTAGCAATCGATCCGAATCAGGACGATCAGCCGGCATTACGACGTGCTGTGTATTTACATCAACGGATTGGTGGCAAAATCAAAGCGTTTTTGCCGATCTATGACTTCTCGTATGAGATGACCACCCTTCTGTCGCCTGACGAGCGCACCGCTATGCGTCAGGGCGTCATCAGCCAGCGTACCGCCTGGATCCGCGAACAGGCGAAGTATTACCTGGAAGCAGGTGTGCCCATTGATATTAAAGTGGTCTGGCACAACCGACCTTTCGAAGCCATCATTCAGGAAGTCGTTGCCGGTGGGCACGATCTGCTGCTGAAGATGGCGCACCAGCACGACAAGCTGGAATCCGTGATCTTCACCCCGACAGACTGGCATTTGCTGCGTAAATGCCCTTGCCCGGTCTGGATGGTGAAAGACCAGCCGTGGCCTGAAGGCGGGAAAGCCGTTGTGGCGGTAAACCTCGCCAGCGAAGAGGATTACCACAATTCGCTGAACGAGAAGCTGGTGAAGGAGACTATCCAGCTTGCCGATCAGGTCAATCATACCGAAGTGCATCTGGTTGGCGCCTATCCGGTCACCCCGATTAACATCGCCATTGAACTGCCGGAATTTGACCCGAGCGTGTACAACGACGCGATTCGCGGTCAGCATCTGCTGGCCATGAAAGCGCTGCGCCAGAAATTCAGCATCGATGAGAAAATGACCCACGTGGAAAAAGGGCTGCCTGAAGAGGTGATCCCAGACCTGGCTGAACACCTGCAGGCGGGGATTGTGGTGCTGGGTACCATTGGCCGTACCGGTATTTCTGCCGCCTTCCTCGGCAATACCGCCGAGCAGGTGATCGACCATCTGCGCTGCGACCTGCTGGTTATCAAGCCGGATGAGTACCAGACGCCGGTTGAGCTCGACGATCCGGAAGACGATTGACCCCTAACGCCCGGCGGCGCAAGCTTGCCGGGCCTACAAAACCGTAGGCCGGGTAAGCGTGAGCGCCACCCGGCAATAAAAAAACCGCCGGATTCGGCGGTTTTTTCGTTTCAACGCAACTTACAGCGCTTTCAGAATCGCATCCACGCTGGCTTTGGCATCGCCAAACAACATGTGGGTGTTCTCTTTGAAGAACAGCGGGTTCTGCACCCCGGCATAGCCGGTATTCATTGAACGTTTAAACACGATCACGTTCTGCGCCTTCCACACTTCCAGAACCGGCATCCCGGCGATTGGGCTACGTGGATCGTCCTGCGCCGCCGGGTTAACGGTGTCGTTAGCCCCAATGACCAGCACGGTGTCGGTGTCGGCGAAATCATCGTTGATCTCATCCATCTCCAGCACGATGTCGTAAGGCACTTTCGCCTCCGCCAGCAGCACGTTCATGTGGCCTGGCAGACGCCCCGCCACCGGGTGAATACCAAAGCGCACCTTGATACCGCGCGCGCGCAGCTTCTCGGTGATTTCCGCCACCGGATACTGCGCCTGTGCCACCGCCATGCCGTAGCCCGGGGTGATAATGACCGAGTGCGAGTTCTTCAGCATCTCGGCGGTATCTTCCGCGCTGATCTCACGGTGCTCACCCACTTCCTCATCGGAACCGGTAGACGAGCCGTCAGAACCAAAGCCACCGGCGATGACGCTGATGAACGAGCGGTTCATCGCCTTACACATGATGTAAGACAGGATCGCACCCGAAGAACCCACCAGCGCACCGGTAACGATCAGCAGGTCGTTGCTCAGCATAAAGCCCGCCGCCGCCGCCGCCCAACCGGAGTAGGAGTTCAGCATGGAGACCACCACTGGCATATCCGCACCACCGATGGACGCCACCAGATGCCAGCCGAAGGCCAGCGCGATGATGGTCATCACCAGCAACGCCAGCACCTGCAGACCGACGCTTTCGGTACGCACGAAGACCACCAGCAGCACAAACGACACCACCAGCGCAGCCAGGTTCAGCTTATGACGGTTTGGCAGCATCAGCGGCTTAGAGGAAATCTTCCCGCGCAGCTTGCCGAACGCGACAATGGAGCCGGTGAAGGTGACCGCACCGATGAAGATACCGAGGAACACTTCCGTCAGGTGAATATTCACCAGAATCGGTTCCAGACCCGGCGTGTGGTACAGGTAGCTGTTGAAGCCCACCAGCACCGCGGCCAGACCCACAAAGCTGTGCAGAATCGCCACCAGCTCCGGCATCTCGGTCATTTCAACGCGTTTCGCCAGGCGAATACCAATCGCACCGCCGATGATCATCGCCACCAGGATCCACGCTACGTTGCCAGTATCCGGCCCGAAGATGGTGGCAATCAGCGCAATCGCCATCCCGGCGATACCAAAGTTATTCCCCTGCTGAGACGTTTCGTGTTTGGAAAGCCCCGCCAGACTGAAAATAAACAGGATTGCAGCAACAATGTATGCGGCTGTCACTAATCCTCCAGACATATGCTACCCCTTAGCCTTTACGAAACATTTTCAGCATGCGCTGAGTCACGGTGAAACCACCGAAAATATTGATACTGGCGATCAGCACCGCGATAAAGCTCAGGAAGCTGATCCAGCCGCCGTGGCCAATCTGCAGTAACGCCCCCACCACGATGATCCCGGAGATGGCGTTGGTTACCGACATCAGCGGCGTATGCAGCGCATGGGAGACGTTCCACACCACGTAGTAGCCCACGACGCAGGAGAGCGCGAAGACGGTAAAGTGGCCGAGGAACTCTTTCGGCGCGACGTCAGCCAGCCAGCCGAAGAGAATAATCACCAGCGCCATGATCGCGTATTTGCGCCACGGGGAAGCCGGTTTGGCAGGTTCTTTTGGCTCAGGCGCCGCTTTAGGCGCTGCCTGAGGCTGGGCCGAAACCTGAATCGGTGGCGCAGGCCAGGTAATTTCACCTTCACGCACCACGGTCACACCGCGCACCACCACGTCGTCAAAATCGACGGTGATGTTGCCGTCTTTCTCTTTGCAAAGCAGCTTCAGCAGGTTGACGAGGTTAGTGCCGTACAGCTGAGAAGACTGGGTCGGCAGGCGACCCGGCAGATCGGTATAGCCGATCACCTTCACGCCGTTCGCGGTCGTGGTCACCTGATTCGCTACGGTATATTCACAGTTGCCGCCGTTTTGCGCAGCCAGGTCGACAATCACGCTGCCCGGCTTCATGGAGTCAACCATCTCACGGGTAATCAGCTTCGGCGCCGGTTTACCCGGGATAAGCGCGGTGGTGACAATGATGTCGACATCTTTCGCCTGCGCGGCGAAAAGTTCCATTTCGGCTTTGATAAAGGCTTCGGACATCACCTTCGCGTAACCATCACCGCTGCCCGCTTCTTCCTTGAAGTCCAGCTCAAGGAATTCGGCGCCCATACTCTGGACCTGTTCCTTCACTTCAGGACGGGTATCGAAAGCGCGCACGATAGCGCCCAGGCTGTTTGCCGCACCGATGGCGGCAAGTCCCGCCACGCCCGCGCCAATCACCATTACCTTCGCCGGAGGGACTTTACCCGCCGCGGTGATCTGACCGGTAAAGAAGCGCCCAAATTCGTGGGCCGCTTCAACGATGGCGCGGTAGCCCGCAATGTTTGCCATCGAACTTAAGGCGTCCAGCGACTGGGCGCGCGAAATACGCGGCACGGAGTCCATCGCCATGACGGTGACGCCGCGCGCGGCCAGCTTTTCCATCAGCTCAGGATTTTGCGCAGGCCAGATAAAGCTCACCAGCGTGGTGCCCGGATTCAGCAGCGCTATCTCACTCTCTTCCGGTGCATTGACCTTCAGAATTACCGGCGACTGCCATACGTCGGCACCGTCCACCACTTCCGCGCCAGCCTGGATAAAGGCCTCGTCATCGAAACTCGCCAGTTTGCCCGCGCCGCTTTCAACTGCGACGGTAAAACCCAGCTTAAGCAGTTGCTCCACCGTTTTCGGTGTTGCCGCTACGCGGGTTTCATTGGCTAACCGTTCTTTTGGTACCCCAATACGCATAGTTTTCCCTTCCATCGGTTTTTGATGATGGTTTAACGATAAGTGCCCGCGGTTTGTATCATTTTTCGCCATCACGCAAGCAATGAGACACAATTAACCCCGGAAAATAAAACAGTAACAAACTGTCTATAACCTACTGAAAATAGCGGCCGTGATCTACCGCCAGAAAACACTATTTCTGACTTTATCTGTGAAAAATAAGCGATCGGCGTCACTGACAGTGATATTTACCTTAAATTCATCGCCAGAACCGATAATTCGCGCAAGCGAAGCGGTAAAAACATGATATAGCGCCATAAGAGAACAACTTATTAACATTAAATTAACTTGTAAAAGTCATAAGCTTTATCAGTTTTACTTGTCAAACGCGTGTTTTTTCAACATATCACTAAATGTTATCGAATAAGGTGATTCAGTGAGCACAGGCAGTGAAAAATGGCGCAGACAGCGACGGGTTTTAAATGCCATAATCGGGACCGTCTCAAATTAACAACAATACCAGTACATGGTTTGCGCAAGGCGAAGGATCATTTTTATGAAGCTTAAGAACACACTCCTGGCGTCCGCACTTCTCTCCGCGACCGCCCTGTCTGCGAATGCCGCAACAGAGTTAACGCCGGAGCAAGCGGCAGCGTTAAAACCTTTTGACCATAAGGTCATTGTGGGTCGTTATAATTCTATTGGCGACGCCGTCGCCGCTGCATCAAAGGCCGCTGATAAAAACGGGGCAGCCTCGTTTTATGTTGTTGACCAGTCTGATAACGGCAACAGCGGTAACCAGCGCGTGACCATTGCGCTGTATAAGGACAACGCGCCAAAAGCTGACGCACCGAAAAACCGCGTGATTAACGGTGTTGTTGAACTGCCGAAAGATCAGGCAATTGCGCTGGAACCGTACGACACCGTCACCGTTCAGGGCTTCTACCGCAGCCAGCCTGAAGTGAACGATGCCATCACCAAAGCCGCGAAAGAGAAAGGGGCCTACTCGTTCTACATCGTGCGTCAGGTCGATGCTAACCAGGGCGGCAACCAGCGTATTACCGCGTTCATCTATAAAGAAGATGCGAAGAAACGTGTTCTGCAGAGCCCGGATGCGATTCCGGCGAACTCAGAAGCCGGTCGCGCGGCGATAGCGAAAGGCGGCGAAGAAGCGAAGAAAGTGGAAATCCCAGGCGTCGCAACGACGGCTGCGCCAAGCGCTGAAGTGGGCCGTTTCTTTGAAACGCAGTCCACGAAAGGTGGCCGTTATTCGGTTACGCTGCCAGACGGTACCAAAGTTGAAGAGCTGAACAACGCCACTGCCGCGCAGATGGTGCCGTTCGACAGCATCAAATTTACCGGCAACTACGGCAACATGACGGAAGTCTCTTACCAGGTCGCGAAGCGTGCGGCGAAGAAAGGAGCGAAGTTCTACCATATTACCCGCCAGTGGCAGGAACGTGGTAACAACGTGACCATCAGCGCCGATCTGTACAAGTAACAAAATCGTTTAAGAAAGGCGGCGCAATGCCGCCTTTTTTGTTACTTTTTTTGAATTTCTGCCACACGTCATTGCATGCTTTCGTTACACTCCGTAAAATCCCGCGCCTTAGTGTGATCCACCATTTTTATGCGCCTGAGCGAAATAATTATTCTGGATTTTGACCTTTCATAACAGGAAGCCAATGGAAAAGAAACTTGGCCTGAGTGCTCTGACTGCACTCGTTTTAAGCTCAATGCTGGGTGCGGGCGTATTCAGTTTGCCGCAAAATATGGCGGCCGTCGCCAGCCCGTCTGCGCTCATCATTGGCTGGGGCATTACGGGAGTCGGAATATTGCTGCTGGCCTTCGCCATGCTGCTGCTGACCCGCATTCGCCCGGACCTGGACGGCGGCATTTTCACCTATGCCCGTGAAGGCTTCGGCGAGCTGATTGGCTTCTGTTCCGCATGGGGATACTGGCTGTGTGCGGTTATCGCCAACGTCTCCTATCTGGTGATTGTCTTCTCGGCGCTCAGTTTCTTTACCGATACGCCTGAATTGCGCCTCTTTGGCGACGGGAATACCTGGCAGTCTATCGTGGGTGCCTCGGTGCTGCTGTGGTTCGTCCACTGGCTGGTGCTGCGTGGCGTACAAACGGCCGCCAGCATTAACTTGGTGGCGACGCTCGCGAAGCTGGTTCCGCTCGGCCTGTTTATCGTTCTGGCCTTCATTGCGTTCCGTCTCGACGTGTTTAAGCTCGATTTCAGCGGCGTTGCGCTGGGCGTCCCCGTCTGGGAGCAGGTGAAAAACACGATGCTGATTACCCTGTGGGTATTCATCGGCGTTGAAGGCGCGGTTGTGGTTTCTGCCCGGGCCCGAAATAAACGCGATGTAGGCCGCGCCACGCTGCTGGCCGTACTGGCTGCGCTCGGGGTCTATCTGCTGGTCACGCTGCTGTCGCTGGGCGTGGTGGCGCGTCCTGAGCTGGCTGAAATGCGTAACCCGTCAATGGCAGGCCTGATGGTGAAAATGCTCGGCCCCTGGGGCGACGTGGTGATTGCGGCGGGTCTTATTATCTCCGTCTGCGGAGCCTACCTGAGCTGGACCATCATGGCGGCTGAAGTGCCCTTCCTGGCCTCTACACACAAAGCGTTCCCACGGCTGTTTGCGCGTCAAAACAAAAATAGCGCGCCGTCTGCCTCACTCTGGCTGACCAACATCAGCGTTCAGATCTGCCTGGTGCTGATCTGGCTCACAGGTTCAGACTATAACACGCTGCTGACCATCGCCTCGGAGATGATTCTGGTACCCTATTTCTTAGTGGGTGCGTATTTGTTAAAAATTGCCACTCGCCCCGCGCATTATGTCGTGGGTGTCGGAGCCTGTATTTACGGCCTGTGGTTGTTGTATGCTTCCGGACCTATGCATCTGCTGCTGTCGGTGGTGCTGTACGCACCGGGCCTGCTGGTGTTTATCTACGCCCGCCGCACGCATCAGCTGGAGAACGCGCTGAAACGCCGCGAAATGGCATTAATTGGACTCTTACTGGTTGCTGCCGTGCCGGCAACCTGGATGTTAGTGGGATAGCATCGCCTTTCCCATTGTTGAACTGTAAAGGAGAATACGATGGGAAATGCACCGCTTCGCCCCATACTGATCACCGGTGGAGGCCGCCGTATCGGCCTCGCTCTCGCCCATCACTTTCTCAACCTTCGCCATCCGGTCATTGTGAGCTACCGTACGGAATACCCGTCGATTGAAGGGTTACGCAAAGCCGGGGCGGTCTGCATTCAGGCTGATTTTTCAACCGATGAAGGCATTCTGGCCTTTGCGGAAAAGGTAAAATCCACCACTGCGGGGCTGCGCGCCGTGATACATAACGCCAGCACATGGCAGGCCGAAAAAACCGGTACCTCGCTCAGCGAAACGCTTGCCGCCATGTTGCAGATCCATGTTAATACCCCTTATCTGCTAAACCATGCTCTGCAGGATCTGCTCCGCGGCCACGGGCATGCTGCGGGCGACATCATTCACTTCACTGATTATGTGGTGGAGCGCGGCAGTGACAAGCACATCGCCTATGCGGCCAGTAAAGCCGCGCTGGATAACATGACCCGCTCGTTTGCCCGCAAGCTCGCCCCCGAGGTGAAGGTGAACGCCATCGCCCCGGCGATGATTTTATTCAACGAAAACGATGATGCGGAGTATCGCCAGCAGGCGCTGAATAAGTCGCTCATGAAAATTGCCCCAGGCGAGAAAGAGGTCATCGACCTCGTGGATTACCTGCTCACCAGTTGCTACGTCACCGGCAGAACCTTTGCCGTGGACGGCGGCCGACCGCTGCGTTAGTGAAAGCGGCTCCAGAAGAAAATTAACAGCCAGGCGCTGAGCCCCCAGCAGACCACCGCCCCGCTCAGCGCCAGTGGGAGACGCAGAAAACCGGTGAAATACCACAGCGAAAGCAGGTAGAGAAAATACGGGATGATTGACCACATGCCAAACACGATGGTCGTGCGTAACGCTTCCGTACCGCGTTCAGACGCCACGATATAGTGGGCAATGAGTGCAAAGGTCGGGAAGAGAGGGATCAGCCCGGCAATATAGTAGTTTTTCGTTTTCGCCAGCATGCCAATCAGCAACACCACCAGCGCGCCCAGCCCGGCTTTGATCACCAGCCCCATCGTTTTCCCTATAATAATCAACTCACAATATCAGCCAGAATAACGGAACCGGCGTTAATTTTGAAAGATTAATGGAAGGTTAAGGTTTCGCGGTGTATGTTGGCTTTTTTCACGAAAACAGACGCTGTATGAATAAGATTGTTTATGTTGAAGACGAACCCGAAGTCGGGCAGCTGATCGCCGCCTATCTGGGTAAACATGATATGGACGTCATTGTTGAACCTCGCGGCGATCGTGCCGAAGAGGTGGTCGTCCGTGAAAACCCGGATCTGGTATTGCTGGATATTATGTTGCCAGGCAAAGACGGCATGACGCTCTGCCGGGACCTGCGCGCCCGTTGGGAAGGCCCTATCGTCCTGCTCACCTCACTGGACAGCGATATGAACCATATTTTGTCGCTGGAGATGGGTGCCAATGATTACATTCTGAAAACCACGCCGCCTGCCGTCCTGCTCGCTCGCCTGCGCCTCCATTTACGCCAGCACGCCAGCATCGAACGCGAAGCACCGGCGCCGTCTCTGACGCCGCACAAAGCGATGCGCTTCGGTACGCTGTCTATTGATCCGATTAACCGTCAGGTGCTGCTCTCTGGCGAGCTTATCGCCCTTTCCACCGCAGATTTTGACCTGCTGTGGGAGCTGGCAACGCATGCCGGGCAGATCATGGACCGTGACGCGCTGCTGAAAAACCTGCGTGGCGTAAGCTACGACGGAATGGACCGCAGCGTTGACGTGGCGATTTCGCGTCTGCGCAAAAAACTGCAGGATAACGCCACCGAGCCCTACCGCATTAAAACCGTGCGTAACAAGGGCTATCTGTTTGCCCCACATGCGTGGGAAACCTGATCGCCGGATAAGATAACCTGTGCGAAATGAAGGCATTGCGCGACGATGCCTTCTCTTCGGGCGTTTATTTTTACGTTTGCGCAACAATTAACTTGCTAAGCACGCGAACTATTCCATAATTACCTTCTCGACTCTCCTTTCTTCAGCTCGCCCCGCTCTTGCGATTGTTTTACTCATTTTCGCCGTGAAGCTTTCACGACATCTCTCACATAAATCTTGAAATGAGGATTTAAGCTCATGAATTATGTATAGCTACGGTCAGGTAGAAGCGATAAAAACCAATCTTGAGTGGATTGTTAATCAGGCAACCCTGAACCACGCCTCCCCCTCACGCACCGATCAAAAAGCGCTCTTTGACCTGCTGGAACTCATCCAGTCTTACGAAATACTGCTGGACCTCATCAGCGAATACGGAACGGATGTGATTGATACGCACATTGCGGAAGGCCTGGCCGTGACGGAAAAATTCATCGCCAAGGTAAAAAACAGCGCGAAAGCCATGTAACACGCTCGACAGACGTGAAAAACTCGAAGGGTTTTCATGTATATTCTGCACATAGCGTTTTTTCGGTGAGATCCAATGAAAAAGCTGTTTGTGCAGTTTTATCTTTTACTGTTTGTCTGCTTCCTGGTGATGACCATGCTGGTCGGGCTGGTCTATAAATTTACCGCCGAACGTGCGGGCAGGCAGTCTCTGGACGACCTGATGAAAAGCTCGCTCTATCTGATGCGCAGCGAGCTAAGAGAGATCCCGCCACACGACTGGGCGAAAACCCTGAAAGAGCTGGATCTCAATCTGTCATTCGATTTACGCATTGAGCCGTTGAAAGATTTCGATCTGGACCCGCCCGCCATGCAGCGTCTGCGCGACGGGGACATCGTCGCGCTGGATGAGAAATACACCTTTATTCAGCGTATTCCGCGCAGCCATTACGTGCTGGCCGTCGGGCCAGTGCCCTATCTCTATTATCTGCATCAGATGCGCCTGCTGGACATGGCGCTGATGGCCTTTATCGCCATTTCGCTGGCGTTTCCGGTTTTTATCTGGATGCGCCCGCACTGGCAGGACATGCTGAAGCTGGAATCCGCCGCGCAGCGTTTTGGTGAGGGACACTTTACCGAGCGCATTCACTTCGACAGCGGTTCCAGCTTTGAACGTTTGGGCGTGGCCTTTAACCAGATGGCCGATAACATCAATGCCCTTATCGCCAGTAAGAAACAGCTCATCGACGGGATTGCGCACGAGCTGCGCACGCCGCTGGTGCGCCTGCGCTATCGTCTGGAGATGAGTGAGAATCTGACGGAAGCAGAGTCTCAGGCGCTTAACCGCGACATTGGCCAGCTTGAGGCGCTGATTGAGGAGCTACTGACCTACGCGCGCCTCGATCGCCCGCAAAACGAACTGAACCTCAGCACGCCGGATCTGCCCGCGTGGCTGCAAACCCACATTGACGACGTTCAGAGCGTGAACCCGCAGCGTACGCTGTTGACGCGCGTTACGCCGGGTGACTACGGCGCACTCGATATGCGCCTGATGGAACGCGTGCTGGACAATCTGATGAACAACGCCATGCGCTACAGCGAAAGTACGCTACAGATTGGGCTGGATTTGCAGGGTAATCAGGCCAGCCTGACGGTAGAGGATGACGGGCCGGGGATTGCGCCGGAGGCGCGCGAAACCGTGTTTGAACCGTTTGTCCGCCTCGATCCCAGCCGCGATCGCGCCACCGGAGGCTGTGGTCTGGGGCTGGCCATTGTCTACTCTATCGCGCAGGCCATGGGCGGCACGGTACATTGCGAGGAGAGCGAGCTCGGCGGCGCGCGCTTCTGCTTTAGCTGGCCGGTGTACCATAACATCGCCCTTCCCGTTCCTGCCTGACCTCAACCGCACGCTGGCCTGACCCGGCGTGCTGTGCTATATGATAAGTATGTTGTAACTAATGATGGGGTACTTATGGCGACCTACGATCTTATTGAACGGCTGAATAGCACGTTTCGGGAAATAGAACACGAGCTGCTGACCCTGACAGAACGTTTGCAGACCTGCCGCCTGCTGGCCGCGCGCGTTTTTACCCTGCCCGAGGTGGTCAAAGGGGCCGAGCACGATCCGCTGGACACCATCGACGTGAAGCAGCACATCGGCAAGGCCGCGCTGGAACTGGCGATGAAACACTATCGCCATCTTTTTATCCAGCAGCAGTCCGAACAGCGCAGCAGCAAGGCGGCCGTGCGGCTTCCGGGCGTGATCTGCCTGCAAACCGATGCCGCCGCGCGCGAGGCGCTGGAAAGCCAGATTGCCCATATCAACAGCCTGAAAGCGGCATTTGAGAAGATCGTTACCGAGGAGTCGGGCCTGGCCCCTGCCGCCCGGTTTGAATGGGTACACCGTCAGCTTCCGGGGTTAATTACGCTGAATGCCTATCGTACGCTGACGGTACTGCGCCATCCCGCCACGCTGCGCTTCGGCTGGGCGAATAAGCACATCATTAAAAACTTCACCCGGGATGAGATCCTGGCGCAGCTGGAAAAAAGTCTGAAGGCGCCGCGCACCGTCGCACCGTGGTCGCGTGAGCAGTGGATTGAGCGCCTGGAGCAGGAGTACCACAGCATCGCCTCGCTACCGGCGGATACGCGCCTCAAAATTAAGCGCCCGGTGAAGGTTCAGCCTATCGCCCGCGTCTGGTATTCCGGCCAGCAAAAACAGGTGCAGTATGCCTGTCCAACGCCGCTGATTGCGCTCTATGATGCCGATCAGGGGGCTATCGTGCCGGATATTGGTGAGTTGCTGAATTACGATGCTGAAAATGTCCAGCACCGTTACCGACCCCAGGCGCAGCCGCTACAGCTGATTATTCCGCGGCTGCACCTGTACGTGGCGAGTTGATTATTTCAGGCTGCCGACCATCGCTTCAGGGCGCACCCAGGCATCGAACTCCGCCTCCGTCAGATAGCCCAGCGCCAGGGCGGAGGCTTTCAGCGTCAGCCCCTCCTTATGCGCTTTTTTGGCGATCTCGGCGGCTTTGTCGTAGCCAATGTGGGTATTGAGCGCGGTCACCAGCATCAGCGACTCATTTAACAGCTGGCTGATGCGCTCGCGGTTTGGCTCGATCCCCACCGCGCAGTGTTCGTTAAAGCTCTCCATGCCGTCCGCCAGCAGACGAATCGATTGCAGAACGTTGTGGATCACCATCGGGCGATAGACGTTCAGCTCAAAGTTGCCGGATGCACCGCCCAGGTTAACGGCCACGTCGTTGCCCAGTACCTGACAGCAGAGCATGGTCATGGCTTCGCACTGGGTCGGGTTGACTTTACCCGGCATGATGGAGCTGCCCGGCTCGTTTTCCGGAATGCTGATTTCACCGATGCCGCAGCGCGGGCCCGAGGCCAGCCAGCGCACGTCGTTGGCGATTTTC
This sequence comes from Enterobacter quasiroggenkampii, assembly GCF_043972695.1. NCBI lineage: Bacteria > Pseudomonadati > Pseudomonadota > Gammaproteobacteria > Enterobacterales > Enterobacteriaceae > Enterobacter > Enterobacter quasiroggenkampii. The sequence continues at coordinate 2,606,641 of NZ_CP143745.1, read as the reverse complement.
ATCAGCGACGCCGCCAGCCCTTTCAGCGCGCCGTGGGTGTGGACCAGCGCATCGCAGGTCGCCAGCGCTTCGAACTTGTTGGGCGCCGTGACGAACGGCTGTCCGGTAATGGCCGCAAGCTCCTCCGCCACGCGCACCGCATACTCAGGATGGGTGTTTAATCCGGTGCCCACCGCCGTGCCGCCGAGCGCCAGCTCCGCCAGGTGCGGCAGGCTGTTCTCAATGTGCTTCAGGTTGTGTTCCAGCATCGCCACCCAGCCGGAAATCTCCTGGCCGAGCGTCAGCGGCGTGGCGTCCTGCAGGTGTGTACGGCCGATTTTGACGATGTCGCGGAAGGCCTGCGCCTTCTCGTTGAGCGTAGATTTCAGGACGTTAAGCTGTGGGATAAGCTGTTCGCGAATCGCAATCACCGCCGCCACGTGCATGGCCGTGGGGAAGACGTCGTTAGAACTCTGGCTCTTGTTGACGTCATCGTTCGGATGAACCTTACGCTCCATGCCGCGCACGCCGCCCAGCAGTTCGCTTGCCCGGTTCGCCAGCACTTCGTTCATGTTCATGTTGCTTTGGGTGCCGGAACCGGTCTGCCAGATGGCGAGAGGGAATTCGTCGGGATGCTTGCCCGCCAGCACTTCGTCGGCGGCATTAATAATGGCGGTGGCCTTGTCTGCCGCCAGCAGGCCTAAATCCTGGTTCACTTTTGCGGCCGCGCGTTTGGTGAGGGCCAGCGCCTGAATCAGCGAGACGGGCATTTTTTCAGTCGAGATACGGAAATGCTCCAGCGAACGCTGGGTTTGCGCGCCCCATAGCTTGTCGGCCGGGACGTCGATGGCGCCCATCGAGTCTTTCTCATGGCGTACCGTTGTCATTACTTTCTCCTTGATAACACTGTCGGGATTGCTCACATGCTTAAGGGATAAGTATTGATGACTTCTGAGAAACGTTATGGCGCTTTGTGCGCTCTTTTTGGTGTCGGGTGGCGGCTGCGCCTTACCCGACCTACGAGAATCCAGGCCGGGTAAGCGTCAGCGCCACCCGGCAATTTACAGAATTACTTCACACACGCCGAACACTGGGACGACTGGATCTGCTTGAAGAAGTCGTTGCCTTTGTCATCCACGAGGATAAACGCCGGGAAATCTTCCACTTCAATTTTCCAGATCGCTTCCATACCCAGTTCCGGGTATTCCACGCACTCCAGGCTCTTGATGCTGCCCTGCGCCAGAACCGCAGCCGGGCCGCCGATGCTGCCGAGGTAGAAGCCGCCGTGCTTGTGGCAGGCGTCCGTCACCTGCTGGCTACGGTTGCCTTTCGCGAGCATGATCATGCTGCCGCCGTTAGCCTGCAGCTGGTCGACGTACGAGTCCATACGGCCTGCCGTAGTCGGGCCTAACGAGCCAGAGGCGTAGCCTTCAGGCGTTTTCGCCGGGCCCGCGTAGTAGATCGGGTGATCTTTAATGTACTGCGGCAGCCCTTCGCCGTTGTCCAGGCGCTCTTTCAGCTTCGCGTGCGCGATGTCGCGGCCCACGATAATCGTGCCGTTGAGGGAGAGACGGGTCGAAACCGGATACTGAGACAGCTGCGCCAGTATCTCTTTCATCGGACGGTTCAGGTCAACGCGAACCGCTTCCCCCTCGCCCGCTTTACGCAGCGCTTCCGGAATGTATTTACCCGGGTTGTTTTCCAGTTTTTCGATCCACACGCCTTCGCGGTTGATCTTCGCTTTGATGTTGCGATCCGCAGAGCAGGAGACGCCCATCCCGACCGGGCAGGAAGCGCCGTGACGCGGAAGACGGATCACGCGCACGTCGTGAGCGAAGTATTTGCCGCCAAACTGCGCGCCGAGGCCCAGGTTACGCGCTTCTTCCAGCAGCTCCTGCTCAAGCTGCACGTCGCGGAACGCCTGCCCGTGCTCGTTACCTTCGGTAGGCAGGCCGTCGTAGTATTTGGTTGAGGCCAGCTTCACGGTTTTCAGCGTGCTTTCCGCCGAGGTACCGCCAATCACAAACGCGATATGGTACGGCGGGCACGCCGCGGTGCCGAGGGTGCGCATCTTCTCAACCAGGTAGTTCTTCAGCTTGCCCGGGGTAAGCAACGCTTTGGTTTCCTGATAGAGATAGGTTTTGTTGGCCGAACCGCCGCCTTTGGCGATACAGAGGAATTTGTACTCATCACCGTCGACGCTGTAGAGGTCAATCTGTGCTGGCAGGTTGGTGCCGGTGTTGACCTCTTTGTACATGTCCAGCGCGGCGTTTTGCGAATAGCGCAGGTTGTCTTCGGTGTAGGTGTTATAAACACCGTGCGCCAGCGCGGCTTCATCACCGCCGCCGGTCCAGACGCGCTGGCCTTTTTTACCGACGATGATCGCCGTACCGGTATCCTGACAGGTTGGCAGAATGCCTTTCGCCGCGATATCGGAGTTACGCAGGAACTGCAGGGCAACGTACTTATCGTTTTCGCTGGCTTCCGGGTCACTCAGAATATCGGCAACCTGCTGCTGATGGGCAGGACGGAGCATAAACGAGGCGTCGTGGAAAGCGTGCTGCGCCAGCAGCGTCAGCGCCTGCGGATCCACCTTGAGGATCTCTTGTCCTTCAAACTCAGAGACGGAGACGTGATCGCGGGTTAACAGGTAATACTCGGTCTGATCCTTACTGAGAGGAAAAGGATCCTGATAATGGAAGGGTTTATTCGACATTGTTCTCTCACTTACTGCTTCGGTCTGTTTATTCAGGGCAGATGTTCCGCTGCCCGGCTTAAAAGCGAGTCAGCTTATCCTACACAATTTTTTAACAAAAACTGAGACTAGTACGACTTTTTACATCCACAGGTTACTTCCATGTGGTTTATTGCTTTAATACCCGGAGTTAATTCCATCATTGAATCAGGGCTTGATAATGCAAAAACTCATTAACTCAGTGCAGAACTACGCCTGGGGAAGTAAAACTGCGTTAACGGATCTCTACGGTATCGCGAACCCGAACAACCTGCCGATGGCAGAACTGTGGATGGGGGCGCACCCGAAGAGCAGCTCAAAAATTGAAGACGCCAGCGGCCAGGTGCGCAGCCTGCGTGACGTAATAGAGGCCAACAAAGCCGCGCTGCTGGGCGACAAGGTGGCTCAGCGCTTTGGCGAACTGCCGTTCCTGTTTAAAGTGCTGTGCGCCGACCAGCCGCTCTCCATCCAGGTTCACCCGAACAAGCAAGCGTCTGAAATCGGCTTTGCGAAAGAGAACGCGGCAGGTATTCCGTTAGACGCCGCCGAGCGTAACTACAAAGATCCTAACCACAAGCCGGAACTGGTGTTCGCGCTGACGCCGTTCCTGGCGATGAATGCGTTCCGCGAGTTTTCAGAAATTATCTCCCTGCTGCAACCTGTCGCAGGTGCCCATAACGCTATCGCGCATTTCCTTGAAAACGCGAATGCCGACGCGCTGAGCCAGCTGTTTGCCAGCCTGCTGAATATGCAGGGTGAAGAAAAGTCCCACGCCCTGGCGGTGCTGAAAGCCGCTCTGGACAGCCAGCAAGGTGAACCGTGGGAGACCATCCGTCTGATTTCCGAATTCTATCCGGACGACAGCGGCCTGTTCTCCCCACTGCTGCTGAACGTGGTGAAGCTGAATCCGGGTGAAGCAATGTTCCTGTTCGCGGAAACCCCGCACGCCTACCTTCAGGGCGTGGCGCTGGAGGTGATGGCCAACTCCGATAACGTGCTGCGCGCGGGCCTGACGCCAAAATACATAGACATCCCCGAGCTGGTTGCCAACGTGAAGTTTGTGGCGAAACCTGCCGCAGAGCTGCTGACTCAGCCGGTGAAAAACGGCGCAGAGCTGGACTTCCCGATTCCGGTGGACGATTTTGCCTTCTCCCTGCACGACCTGAGCAGCGCCGAAACGTCTGTGGCTCAGGAGAGCGCGGCGATCCTGTTCTGCGTGGAAGGCGAAGCGACGCTGCACAAAGGCGAACAGCGTCTGGTGCTTAAGCCCGGTGAGTCAGCATTCGTTGCTGCCAATGAGTCTCCGGTTAGCGTAAGTGGCACCGGCCGCCTGGCGCGCGTTTTCAATAAGCTATACCCTAAATAATTCGAGTTGCATGAAGGCGGCGACGCAGCGAATCCCCAGGAGCGTACATAAGTACGTGACTGGGGTGAGCGAGGAAAGCCAACGCACAGGCAACTTGAAGTATGACGGGTATTAGGGACTTACTGATTTTTTTAACAACTCTTGCTAAGCTAGTTGCAGGCTTAATATCTCCAGGCGGTTTTTACCGCCTGGTTTCATTTTAGGGATAGTCGCAATGAAAAAATCGGTCGTAGCGGTAGGAGTGATTGTAGCGTTAGGCGTGGTCTGGACGGGTGCCTCCTGGTTTACCGGGAAACAGCTGGAAGGCCGTCTGGCTGAGATGGTGGCGCAGGCTAACGGAGAGATTAAGCGCAGCGCGCCGGAAGCGGGCCTTGAGCTGAGCTACCAGAACTATGAGCGCGGTGTGTTTACCAGCCATATGCAGGTTGTGGTGAAGCCGGTTGCCGGTACGGAAAACGGCTGGCTGAAACCGGGCCAGAGCGTGGTGCTGGATGAAGTGGTAAGCCACGGTCCATTCCCGCTGGCGCAGCTGAAGTCCTTTAATCTGATCCCGTCGATGGCGTCCGTTCACACGGTCCTGGTGAATAACGACGTCACCAAACCGCTGTTCGACCTGGCCAAAAATACCTCACCTTTCGAGATCGACACCCGCATCAGCTATGCCGGTGACACGAGTTCTGATATTGCCCTGAAAGCGCTGAACTACGAGAAAGAGAATGAGAAAGTCGCTTTTAGCGGCGGTCACTTCAAACTTGACGCGGACCGCGACGGAAACGTGTTCTCTCTGACGGGTGAAGCGGAAAGCGGCCTGGTCAACGCCGTAAACGAATACAATCAAAAAGTTCAGCTCACCTTCAACAACCTGAAAGCCGACGGCAACAGCCGCATGACCGATTTCAAAGAGCGTATCGGCGATCAGAAACTGTCTCTCGATAAAGTTGCCATTGCGGTTGAAGGGAAAGAGATGGCCGTGCTGGAAGGCATGGACGTGAACGGAAAATCCGACGTGTCCAAAGACGGTAAGAGCATTAATACCCAGTTGGATTACACGCTGAAGAGCCTGAAAGTACAGAATCAGGATCTGGGAACCGGCAAACTGTCGCTGAAGATCGGCAATATCGACGGCCAGGCGTGGCACGAATTCAGCCAGAAATACAGCAAAGAGAGCCAGGCGCTGCTGACCGATACCGCACTGCAGCAGAATCCGGAAGTGTACCAGCAGCAGGCGATGGCGGTACTGTTCAACAACCTGCCGATCCTGCTGAAAGGCGAGCCGGTGATCACCGTTGCGCCGCTGAGCTGGAAAAACAGCAAAGGCGAAACCAGCTTCAATCTGTCTCTGTTCCTGAAAGATCCGGCCACTGCAACGGGTGAACCGCAGACGCTGGCGCAGGAAGTGGATCGCAGCGTGAAGTCGCTCGACAGCAAGCTGACCATCCCGATGGATATGGCGACCGAGTTTATGACCCAGATTGCGAAACTGGAAGGCTACGGCGATGAAGATGCCGGCAAGCTGGCGAACCAGCAGGTGAAAGGTCTGGCGGCAATGGGCCAGATGTTCCGCATCACGAAGGTGGACAACAACACGATTTCCACCAGCCTGCAGTACGCCAACGGCCAGGTCACGCTCAACGGCGACAAAATGCCGCTGGAAGACTTCGTAGGCATGTTTGGTATGCCTGCTCTGGGGATGCCGGAACCGGCTGAACCGGCAGTGCCAGCCGAACCGGCGGCACCGCAACAGTAAACGTCAAAACCCCTCGCATGAGGGGTTTTTTATTGCCGGGTGGCGCTGACGCTTACCCGGCCTACGATTCAGAGCCAGCGCAGCGCCGCCGGGCGATATTATTTCACCGTCACTAACCGCGCCGCCACAATCTGGTGCCCGGCCTGTACATCCGCATTGTCGATACGCTGCATGATTCTGTCCGCCAGGGTGTAACCCATCTCCCGCGCAGGGGTAGTGGCCCAGACGATCGGCAGGTCGTCGAGGGCGTTTTCACCAACGTCGGCGAACGCCCCCAGCGCCACCTGGTGGCCGAAAAAGGTTTCCACCCCGCCCTCGCCGCTCTGACGCCCGGCGCGGATCAGGCCAAACCAGGCGCCCATGGCTATCACATCGTTATAACAAATGACAGCGCTGATGGTCGGGCTGCTTCGCAGCAGCGCGCCTATCGCTTCCGCCGCCATCTTCTGGCTGGACTCACACTCCACGACCCACTCGCTGTGGAACGGCAGGCCGTATTTAATCAGCGTCGCACAATAGCCGCCGACCCGCTCGGCGCGGGTGAGGGACGAGCTTTTACCGCCCAGCCAGGCAATGCGCTGATGCCCACGACGAATAAGATGCTCGGTCAGCATTTGCGCGGCCTGCATGTTATCCGGGCGCAACGTATCGGCTTCGTCGAGGTAGCTGGCGCGCGAGGCAAACACCAGCGGCACGCCTTTTTCGGCGGCGCGCTCGCACAGTTCACTGCCCACGCCCGATGCCCCGGCGACGATCACCCCGTCCACCCCCTGGTTCAGCAGCATATCGAGCCGGGAAAGCAACTGCCCGGCCTCGCGCCCGCCGTGCAGCAGAAAGACCATCCGCCCCTGCGCTTCAAGCGCTTCGGTTAACCCGGCGGTTAACTCCGCATAGAACGGTGACGTCAGGTCATGAACAATCAGGCCAATCACCCCGCTTTGCCCACCGCGCAACGCCGACGCCTGGCGGTTACGCACAAAGCCCAGCTGTTCAACCGCCTCGTTCACCCGCTGACCGGTCGCGGGAGAGATGCGCCCTTTTCCGCTCAGTACCAGAGAAACGGTGCTGACGGAAACTCCCGCCGCCAGCGCGACATCGTTGATGGTGACTTTTTTCGCTACAGCCATGTGTTGGCGTGACTCCCTGAAAAATGAGATCGGTAAAACGTTTTATCAATACGTTATCTTTATACTACCAGTCAAAGCCTGAGAATGTGATTTAGCGCGCACTAAACTTTGATAAAACGTTTTATCTTCTCGCAGCATTGAAGCAGACAAACTGATTTTAACAATAAAGGAGTCGTTTTATGACGGCGAAAGCAGCACAAAAAATATCGCTGTGGGAATTTTTCCAGCAACTGGGTAAAACCTTTATGCTGCCCGTGGCACTCCTCTCGTTCTGCGGGATCATGCTGGGTATCGGCAGCTCCCTCAGCAGTAAAGACGTCATCACGCTGATCCCGTTCCTCGGCACCCCCGTGCTGCAGGCGATCTTTATCTGGATGAGTAAAGTCGGCTCCTTCGCGTTTAGTTTCCTGCCCGTGATGTTCTGTATTGCTATCCCGCTGGGCCTGGCCCGCGAGAACAAAGGCGTCGCGGCGTTTGCCGGTTTTGTGGGTTACGCGGTGATGAACCTCGCGGTTAACTTCTGGCTGACCGCGAAAGGCATTCTGCCGACCACCGACGCTGCCGTGCTGAAAGCTAACAACATTCAGAGCGTGATTGGTATCCAGTCTATTGATACCGGGATCCTCGGGGCGGTGATCGCCGGGGTGATTATCTGGATGCTGCACGAGCGCTTCCACAATATCCGTCTGCCGGATGCCCTGGCCTTCTTCGGCGGTACCCGCTTTGTACCGATTATCACCTTGGTGGTGATGGGCCTGTTTGGTCTGATCATTCCGCTGATCTGGCCGGTCTTCGCGATGGGCATCAACGGCATCGGCCGCATCATCAACGGCGCGGGAGATTTCGGTCCGATGATCTTCGGTACCGGCGAGCGTCTGCTGCTGCCGTTTGGCCTGCAGCATATCCTGGTGGCCCTGATTCGCTTCACCGAAGCGGGCGGGACGATGGAGGTGTGCGGTCACGACGTGAGCGGTGCGCTGACCATCTTCCAGGCGCAGCTGAGCTGCCCGACGACACACGGCTTCTCCGAAAGCGCCACCCGCTTCCTGTCTCAGGGTAAAATGCCTGCCTTCCTCGGCGGCCTGCCGGGTGCTGCACTGGCGATGTACCACTGCGCGCGTCCGGAAAACCGTCATAAAATTAAAGGCCTGCTGATTTCCGGCGTGATCGCCTGCGTCGTGGGCGGAACCACCGAGCCTATCGAGTTCCTGTTCCTGTTCGTTGCGCCGGTGCTGTATCTGATTCACGCTGTGCTGACCGGTCTGGGCTTTACCGTGATGGCGGTGCTGGGCGTCACCATCGGCAACACCGACGGCAACGTGATTGACTTCGTGGTCTTCGGGATCCTGCACGGCCTCTCCACCAAGTGGTATCTGGTCCCGGTCGTGGCGGCAATCTGGTTCGTGGTGTACTACGGGATCTTCCGCTTCGCCATCACCCGCTTTAACCTGAAAACGCCAGGCCGCGATACCGATACGGCCACCAGCGTGGAACAGGCGGTTGCCGGTACCGTGGGCAAATCCGGCTACAACACTCCTGCCATTCTGGCGGCGCTGGGCGGTGCGGAGAACATCACCTCGCTGGATAACTGCATTACCCGCCTGCGTTTGTCGGTGGCGGATATGTCAAAAGTGGATACCAACGCCCTGAAAGCCAACCGGGCTATCGGCGTGGTACAGTTAAATCAGCACAATTTGCAGGTGGTTATCGGCCCGCAGGTACAGTCAGTGAAAGATGAGCTGGCAACCCTGATGCGAACAGTAGAAGCCTGATGCCTCCACCCCCCCATCATGAGGGGGTTTTACGTTAAGGATTAAAGCATGTTTGATTTCTCCACCGTCGTGGATCGACACGGCACCTGGTGTACGCAGTGGGACTACGTCGCCGACCGTTTTGGCGCGGACGATCTGCTGCCCTTCACCATCTCGGATATGGATTTCGCCACCGCCCCCTGCATAATCGACGCGCTGCATCAGCGCATTCGTCACGGCGTGTTTGGCTATAGCCGCTGGAAAAACGACGAGTTTCTCGCCGCCGTCGCGCACTGGTTCCAGCAGCGTTTTAACAGCCGGATTGATACTGAAAGCGTGGTTTATGGTCCGTCAGTCATCTACATGGTCTCTGAACTGATACGCCTCTGGTCAACCCCCGGCGACGGCGTGGTGGTGCACACCCCGGCTTACGATGCGTTTTATAAAGCCATAGAGGGTAACGCGCGTCGTGTTGTGGCGGTTGAGATGGAAAAGCAGGCTGCAGGCTGGCAGGGCAATATGGCGGCCCTCGAAGCGGCGCTGGCGAAACCGGAAAACAAAATTTTGTTGCTGTGCAGCCCGCAGAACCCGACCGGCAAGGTCTGGACGCGGGATGAGCTGACACACATGGCGGAACTGTGCGCACGCTATGACGTGGCGGTTATCAGCGATGAAATCCATATGGACATGGTGTGGGGAGAACATCGTCACACGCCGTGGAACGCCGTGGCTCGGGGCAAATGGGCGCTTCTGACCTCCGGCTCGAAAAGCTTTAACATTCCGGCGCTGACGGGGGCTTACGGCCTGATCGGCGATGTAGAGAGCCGTAACGGCTATCTCAGCGCGCTAAAAGGACGGGACGGGCTCTCTTCCCCTTCCGTGCTGGCGCTGACGGCGCATATCGCCGCCTACCAGCAGGGGGAGCCGTGGCTGGATGCCCTGCGGGGTTATCTCGAAGGGAATTTGTCGTATATTGCGCAGGAAGTAAACCGCGCTTTTCCGAAACTGAACTGGCTGCCACCGGAAGCGACCTATCTGGCCTGGATCGATCTGCGCCCGCTGAACATTGACGATCGGGCGCTGCAAAAAGTGCTGATCGAGCAGCAAAAAGTCGCCATTATGCCGGGATATACCTACGGGAAAGAGGGAAATGGTTTCGTGCGCTTAAATGTGGGCTGCCCCCGCAGGAAGCTTGAGCAAGGAGTTCAACGCCTCATCGCCGGGATTAACACGCTCCTGTAATTAACTTGCGCAACGGAATATTCCCTTGCGCAAATAGCTTTTTACCCCGTTTTGTTTTTATAATATGGCGCACTTTAACCAGAAAAGAGTGCGACCATGATTGATACACGCCTGCCTTTAACTGATATTCATCGTCACCTTGACGGTAACATTCGTGCCCAAACCATCCTCGATCTTGGCCGCCAGTTCAATTTAACGCTTCCTGCTCAGACCCTTGAGTCCTTGATCCCTCACGTACAGGTGACCTCTAATGAACCAGACCTGGTCAGCTTCCTGAGCAAACTTGACTGGGGCGTGAAGATGCTGGCGTCGCTGGATGCCTGCCGCCGCGTGGCGTTTGAGAACATCGAAGATGCCGCCCGCAACGGCCTGCACTACGTCGAGTTGCGCTTCTCGCCGGGCTATATGGCGATGACCCATAACCTGCCCGTTGCAGGCGTGGTGGAAGCCGTTATTGAAGGCGTCCGCGAAGGGTGTAAAACCTTCGACGTTCAGGCCCGCCTGATCGGCATTATGAGCCGTACGTTCGGTGAAGCCGCCTGCCTGCAGGAGCTGGAGGCGCTGCTGGCCCATCGTGATGCCATCACCGCCGTCGACCTCGCCGGTGACGAGCTGGGCTTCCCGGGTAGCCTGTTCCTCTCCCACTTCAACCGCGCGCGCGATGCCGGCTGGCACATTACCGTACATGCGGGTGAAGCGGCTGGCCCGGAAAGCATCTGGCAGGCCATCCGCGAGCTGGGCGCAGAGCGTATTGGTCACGGCGTGAAGGCGGTCGAAGATCGCGCGCTGATGGATTTCCTTGCGGAGCAGCGTATCGGTATTGAGTCGTGCCTGACGTCTAACATTCAGACCAGCACCGTAGCATCGCTGTCGCAGCACCCGCTGAAAACGTTCCTTGAACACGGCGTGCTGGCCTCTCTGAATACGGACGATCCGGCGGTTCAGGGCGTGGATATCATCCACGAGTACAACATCGCAGCTCCGCAGGCGGGGTTGAGCCGCGAGCAGATCCGTCAGGCGCAGATTAACGGGCTGGAAATTGCCTTCCTGACGCCTGCTGAGAAGCAGGCGCTGCGGGATAAAGTGGCAACCGCGTAAACCCTTTGCCGGGTGGCGGCTACGCCTTACCCGGCCTACAACAACGTCAAAAACTTATGCCAGACAGAGCGTGGCGCGATGTTTGGCAGATTCGATGCCCAGCTCAATCAGCTCCATAATCTGTATCGCCTGGCTGGCCGGAACCGGGTTCTCCCCCGTGCCGTTTAGCGCATCGCGGATAGCGGCATAATACGCCGGATAGTTACCCGGTATCGTCAGCAAGGTCTCTTCGACCAGCTCCTCGCCTTCCACCCGCGTGACGACGCCGTCGCGCATATCATAGCCCCAGTCTTCCTGCGGCAGACGCTCACCGTTTTTCAGCCTGTCTTCCTGCGGGTCGAGACCAAACTTCACGTAGCTGCCGCGCGTGCCGTGAATAATATAGCGGGCAGATTCTGCAGCCGCGACCATCGTACCGTGCAGCACAATCCGCCGCTGCGGGTAACTGAGCACCGCGTGGAAGTAATCGGTTGTCTGCGCCCCGGGTCTGAGCTGGGCCAGATCGACCGTCATGCTCACCGGAAGGCCAAAAAGATTGACGGCCTGATCCAGCAGATGCGGGGCTAAATCATACCAGATGCCGCTGCCAGGGCCGGCCTGCTCGCGCCAGCGGTTTCGTACCTGCGGGCGAAAACGGTCAAAATGGGATTCAAAAAAGAGGATCTCCCCTAACGTGCCTTCACTGAGAAGCCGTTTTACCGTCAGAAAATCGCTGTCCCAGCGGCGGTTATGAAACACCGACAGCAGCCTGCCCAGACTCTTTGCCAGGGCATCCAGCTCGCGCGCCTGTGACAGTGTCACGGTGAAGGGTTTATCGACAACCACATGTTTCCCGGCTTCCAGCGCGGCCTTTGCCAGCGGAAAGTGGGTATCGTTCGGCGTGGGGATGACGATTAAATCAATATTGGGATCGTTGAAAAGATGTTTCGGCTCTGAGACAACCGGCACGGAAGGCCAGTCGGCATGGACTTTTGTAGCGTCGCTGCTGGATACCGCCGCCAGCGCCATGCCCGGCGTCCCGGCTATCAGAGGCGCATGAAACGTTTTGCTCGCGTACCCGTAACCGATAAGCCCAACGCGGATATTATCACTCATAGTGCCATCCTCTGTTATGACGTTCTTATTTCACACTGGCTAGCCTGGCATTACCACGGATTAATAATGTGCCCTATGACGTAAAATAGCAGGTTATACGGATTGTTTTTGTTACATAGTATTAACCTACTGATTTTGTTTAAGGGAACCGTTCCCAAAGCCCTTGCCGTCAGGGAAACGTCGCTGTAACATTTGCGCCCTGTCTTTATGGATAAAGTACAATTACGTATCATGACGTCAATTATTAATCGAATCATTGAATTAGCGGGATGGATTGTCCTTGGGGTTTCGGTCATTTTGCTGGGCGTTGCCAGCCATATCGATAACTACCAGCCGCCGGAGCCTGTCACCGTCGCTCAACCTAAGTAACCGGTTACTGCAATAAAGAGTGACATAATATGTCAGTTACTTATTGCCAGCCCTGGTGAACACGGTTAACCTTCTCTTCCAGGCATCGTCTGATGCCTGAATTTCAGCAAAGAAAACTCCTAATTTCGTCGCGTTACCTGAGTGGGCTGTTTACGTCTTTATTAATCCGTTTATTATTCGAACGAATTACCTTAACTGGTATTACTCACTTTTATATGGAAACTTATTAATATGACAGTTCAGGACTATTTATTAAAATTTCGCAAGATCAATTCGCTTGAGAGCCTGGAAAAACTGTTTGACCATCTGAACTACACCCTGTCGGATAATCAGGACATCATTAATATGTATCGCGCCGCTGACCATCGCCGTGCGGAGCTGGTCTCCGGTGGTCGTTTGTTCAACGTCGGCGAAGTGCCTAAGTCCGTATGGCGTTACGTTTTATAAGAAAGTAGCCATCCGCGCGAAATGTTATATACTCTCCGCCCTGCCAACTGGCTGTACAACATTTCGCGCAGATTATGGGAGAGTTCATGACCGCAACGCCTGGAGAACGCATTGGAGGCTGGTTAATCGCCCCACTGGCATGGCTGCTGGTTGCCTTATTAAGCGCATCACTTGCGCTGCTGCTTTATACCACCGCACTGATTACCCCCCACGCCATCCAGACCCTGATGTCGCAAAGCGTGCTTAATATTGCGTTGTGGTTTGTGTCGTTCGTTTTCGCGATCGGGATGTGGTACTACACGCTGTGGCTGACCATCGCCTTCTTTAAGCGCCGTAAGAATGTGCCTAAGCACTACATTATCTGGCTGCTGGTTTCGGTCCTGCTGGCGGTGAAGGCATTTGCTTTTTCGCCCGTTTCAGACGCGCTGGCCGTTCGTCAGCTGCTTTTCCCGTTGCTGGCCGCGGCGCTGCTGGTGCCCTACTTCAAACGTTCGACACGGGTGAAAAACACTTTCGTGAACCCGTAATAACCCTACAGATAACCTGTTGTCGCCTGCGTGTGTTTGTCCGATAATAGGCGGCTTTTTTATTTCAGGCTAAATAATGACCGATTACTTACTGCTCTTTGTCGGCACCGTGCTGGTTAACAACTTCGTTCTGGTGAAGTTCCTTGGCCTGTGTCCGTTTATGGGCGTTTCCAAAAAACTGGAAACGGCAATGGGCATGGGGCTGGCGACGACCTTCGTCATGACGCTGGCGTCCATCTGCGCCTGGTGGATTGATACCTGGATCCTCATTCCGCTGGGGTTAACCTATCTCCGTACGCTGGCCTTTATTCTGGTTATCGCGGTGGTGGTGCAATTTACCGAAATGGTGGTGCGCAAAACCAGCCCGGCGCTTTATCGCCTGCTGGGTATCTTCCTGCCGCTGATCACTACCAACTGCGCCGTTCTCGGCGTGGCGCTGCTGAACATCAACCTTGGCCATAACTTTATGCAGTCGGCGCTGTATGGTTTTTCTGCGGCCGTCGGTTTCTCGCTGGTCATGGTGCTGTTTGCCTCTATTCGCGAGCGCCTGGCCGCAGCGGATATTCCTGCGCCCTTCCGCGGTAACGCGATTGCGCTGGTGACCGCCGGTTTAATGTCTCTGGCCTTTATGGGCTTTAGTGGTCTGGTGAAGTTGTAATGAATGCTATCTGGATTGCCATCGCCTCTATCAGCGTCCTGGGGCTGGTGTTTGGCCTTATCCTGGGTTACGCCTCCCGCCGTTTCGCGGTAGAGGACGATCCCGTTGTAGAGAAAATTGATGAGCTTCTGCCACAAAGCCAGTGCGGGCAGTGCGGCTACCCGGGCTGCCGCCCCTATGCCGAAGCGGTAGGGGTTCAGGGTGAAAAAATTAACCGCTGTGCGCCCGGTGGCGAAGCGGTGATGTTGAAAATTGCGGCCCTGCTAAACGTTGATCCGCAGCCTGTTGACGGCGATGCGGATGTGCAGGAGCCGGTCCGCGCGCTGGCCGTGATCGACGAAGCGAACTGCATCGGCTGCACCAAATGTATTCAGGCCTGCCCGGTCGATGCCATTGTTGGCGCAACGCGCGCCATGCACACCGTGGTGGCGGACCTGTGCACCGGCTGTAATCTCTGCGTAGCACCCTGCCCGACGCAATGTATCGAGCTGCGCCCGGTTGAAACGACTACCGAAAGCTGGAAGTGGGATCTTCAAACCATTCCGGTTCGCAATATTCCTGTGGAACAACATGCTTAAGTTATTTTCTGCTTTCAGAAAAGAGAAGATTTGGGACTTTGACGGGGGGATTCACCCACCGGAGATGAAAACCCAGTCTAACGGCACGCCGCTGCGTCAAATTCCGCTGGCGACCCGTTTCGTTATGCCGCTCAAGCAGCATATCGGCGCGGAGGGTGAGCTGTGCGTGAAAGAAGGCGATACCGTCCTTCGCGGTCAGCCGCTGACCTTTGGTCGCGGACGTATGCTGCCGGTGCACGCCCCCACCTCCGGTAAGGTGGTCGCCATCGCGCCCCATACGGTGGCCCATCCATCAGCGCTCTCAGAGCTGAGCGTGATAATTGAAGCCGACGGCGAAGACCGCTGGATCGACCGTGACGGCTGGAGCGACTACCGCTCCCATAGTCGCGAAGCGCTCATCGAGCGCATTCATCAGTTCGGCGTTGCCGGCCTCGGCGGCGCAGGCTTCCCGACCGGCGTCAAACTGCGCGGCGGTGGCGATAATATTCAGACGCTGATTATCAACGCCGCCGAATGCGAACCGTACATCACCGCCGACGATCGTCTGATGCAGGACTGCGCCGCCCAGGTGGCGGAAGGCATCCGCATCCTCGCGCACATTCTGCAGCCGCGGGAAGTGCTGATCGGTATCGAAGACAATAAACCGCAGGCTATCTCAATGCTGCGCGCCGTGCTGGCCGGTAGCCACGATATTAGCCTGCGCGTTATCCCGACTAAGTACCCCTCTGGTGGTGCTAAACAGCTGACGCAAATTCTCACCGGTAAGCAGGTTCCGCACGGCGGACGCTCTTCGGATATTGGCGTGCTGATGCAGAACGTCGGCACCGCGTACGCCGTGAAGCGCGCGGTAATCGACGGCGAGCCGCTGACCGAGCGCGTGGTAACGCTGACCGGGGAAGCGGTCTCTCGTCCGGGCAACGTCTGGGCGCGTCTGGGTACGCCGGTGCGTCACCTGCTGGAGCAGGCTGAGTTTTGCCCGTCAAGCGACCAGATGGTGATCATGGGCGGTCCGCTGATGGGCTTTACCTTGCCGTGGCTCGATGTGCCGGTAGTCAAAATCACCAACTGCCTGCTCGCCCCTTCCCCGACCGAGATGGGTGAAGAGCAGGAAGAAAAAGGCTGTATTCGCTGCAGCGCCTGTGCCGACGCCTGCCCGGCGGATCTGCTTCCGCAGCAGCTGTACTGGTACAGCAAAGGCCAACTGCACGACAAGGCGAAAGCCCATAACCTGGCCGACTGTATCGAATGCGGCGCCTGCGCCTGGGTCTGCCCTAGCAACATTCCTCTGGTGCAGTATTTCCGCCAGGAGAAGGCGGAAATTTATGCCATCTCCATGGAAGAAAAACGCGCAGCAGAAGCCAAAGCGCGCTTTGAAGCACGTCAGGCGCGACTGGAACGCGAAAAAATTGCCCGTCAGGAGCGCCATAAGCAGGCCGCCGTTCAGCCAGGCGAGAAAGATCAGGATGCAATTAACGCCGCACTGGCGCGCGTTCGCGAGAAAAAAGCCACTGCGGCGCAGCCTGTGGTGATCCCGGCCGGCGAGAAGCCGGACAACAGCGAAGCGATTGCTGCGCGTGAAGCGCGTAAAGCTCAGGCCCGCGCCCGTCAGGCAGAAAAAGCGCAAACGACCCAGACGGATGCTGAGGTTGACCCACGCAAAGCCGCCGTTGAAGCAGCAATAGCCCGCGCCAAAGCACGCAAAGCCGGCGAGCAGAACGTGGTGGTTGAGCAGGAAGCGGTCGACCCTCGCAAAGCGGCCGTTGAGGCGGCGATTGCCCGTGCCAAAGCGCGCAAGGCGGCACAGCAGACGCAAACCGCAGAACCCGAAGCGCCGGTCGACCCGCGTAAAGCCGCCGTCGAAGCGGCGATTGCCCGCGCTAAAGCGCGCAAAGCGGCGCAGCAGGATGAACAACCGCAGGCCGCCAACGATGACCCGCGCAAAGCCGCCGTCGCCGCCGCCATTGCGCGCGTTCAGGCAAAGAAAGCCGCACAGCAAGCAGTTAACGAGGATTAAATGGTTTTCAGAATCGCAAGCTCCCCTTACACCCACAATCAGCGCCAGACATCGCGCATTATGATGCTGGTCTGCCTGGCGGCGCTGCCGGGCATTGCCGTTCAGTGCTGGTTTTTCGGCTGGGGAACCCTGTTCCAGATAATCCTGGGCTGTGCCAGCGCCTTAGCGGCGGAAGCGCTTGTCCTTAAGCTGCGCAAGGCAGCGGTCTCCCGCATTCTTGCCGACAACTCCGCGTTGCTGACCGGCCTGCTGCTGGCTATCAGTATCCCGCCGTTTGCCCCGTGGTGGATGGTGATCCTCGGCACCGTGTTTGCGGTGATCATTGCCAAACAGCTGTATGGTGGACTGGGCCATAACCCGTTTAACCCGGCGATGATTGGCTACGTGGTGCTGCTGATCTCCTTCCCGGTACAGATGACCAGTTGGCTGCCACCGCACGAGATTGCGGCCACGGTTCCGGGCTTCATGGATGCTCTGCACGTGATCTTTACCGGCCATACGGCACTCGGTGCCGATATGAACGCGCTGCGTATGGGCGTGGACGGTATCAGCCAGGCGACGCCGCTTGATACCTTTAAAACGTCCCTGCATGCCGGGCACAGCGTTGAGCAGATCATGAAATCGGCGATCTACAGCGGCGTGCTGGCGGGTGCCGGCTGGCAGTGGGTCAACCTGGCGTATCTGCTGGGCGGCCTGTTCCTGCTGCAGCAGAAAGCCATCCGCTGGCATATTCCGGTCAGCTTCCTCGTGACGCTGGCGGTCTGCGCCACGCTGGGCTGGGTATTCTCTCCTGAATCACTGGCCAGCCCGCAGATGCACCTGCTCTCCGGCGCGACCATGCTGGGTGCCTTCTTTATCCTGACGGATCCGGTAACGGCCTCAACGACTAACCGCGGACGCCTGATCTTCGGCGCACTGGCAGGCCTGCTGGTCTGGCTCATTCGCAGCTTTGGCGGCTACCCGGACGGCGTGGCTTTTGCCGTCCTGCTCGCCAACATTACCGTTCCGCTCATCGACTATTACACGCGTCCACGCGTGTACGGTCATCGCTAAGGGTTTCGCCATGTTAAAAACGATGCAGAAACACGGCATCACGCTGGCTGTCTTCGCCGCGGTCCTGACAGGGCTGACGGCGCTGGTTAATGCGCTGACCAAAACGACCATCGAAGAGCAGGCCTCGAAGCAGCAAAAGGCGCTGTTCGATCAGGTGATCCCGTCCGACTTCTACGATAACGACCTGCAAAAAAGCTGCTTTGTGGTAGACGCGCCGCAGCTTGGGAAAGGCCAGCACCGCCTCTTTATTGCCCGCAAAGGGGATAAACCGGTCGGCGCAGTGATGGAAGCGACGGCGCCTGACGGCTATTCCGGTGCCATTCAGCTGCTTGTGGGCAGCGATTTCTCCGGCACCATACTGGGCACCCGCGTGACGGAACACCATGAAACGCCGGGTCTTGGCGATAAAATTGAAACCCGTCTGAGCGACTGGATTTTGCACTTTGCCGGTAAAGTGATCCATGGTGAAGATGACACCGCGTTTGCGGTGAAGAAAGATGGCGGCGAGTTTGACCAGTTCACCGGTGCGACCATCACCCCACGTGCGGTGGTGAATGCCGTAAAACGAGCCGGGCTGTATGCTGAAACGCTGCCCGCGCAAATCAACAATCTTCCGGCCTGTGAGGAGTAATCATGAGCCAGGTTAAAGAGGTTATTGTCCAGGGGTTGTGGAAAAACAACTCCGCGCTGGTTCAGCTTCTGGGCATGTGCCCACTGCTGGCGGTGACATCCACCGCCACCAACGCGCTCGGTCTGGGTCTGGCAACCACGCTGGTATTGACCCTGACCAACCTCTCCATCTCTGCCCTGCGCCGCTGGACGCCGTCGGAAATTCGTATTCCGATTTACGTCATGATCATTGCGTCGGTGGTCAGTATTGTTCAGATGCTGATTAACGCCTACGCGTTCGGTCTGTACCAGTCGCTCGGGATCTTCATTCCCCTTATCGTCACCAACTGTATCGTGGTCGGGCGTGCGGAAGCCTTCGCGGTGAAAAACAGTCCGGCCATGTCGGCGCTGGATGGATTTTCCATTGGCATGGGCGCCACGTGCGCCATGTTCGTGCTGGGATCCCTGCGTGAAATCCTCGGCAACGGTACACTGTTTGACGGCGCAGATGCGCTGCTGGGCGGCTGGGCCAAAGCGCTGCGCATTGAAGTGTTCCACACCGATACGCCATTCCTGCTGGCGATGCTGCCGCCCGGTGCGTTTATTGGCCTTGGCATGATGCTGGCGATAAAATACCTGATTGATGAGAAACGTAAGCGCCGCGCGGCTCAGCGCAGCGTTCTGGAAGGGACACCCGAGAAGGCCTCATGAATAAAGAAAAGCGCATTGCGATCCTGACCCGTCTGCGGGACGAGAACCCGCACCCGACGACGGAGCTGAATTTTACCTCCCCGTTTGAGCTGCTGATCGCGGTGTTGCTCTCTGCACAGGCGACCGACGTGAGCGTCAATAAAGCCACCGCCCTGCTCTATCCGGTCGCCAATACGCCGAAGGCCATGCTGGAGCTGGGCGTGGAAGGCGTGAAGTCGTATATCAAAACCATCGGCCTGTTTAACAGCAAAGCCGAGAACGTCATTAAGACCTGCCGGATCCTGCTGGAACAGCACGGAGGCGAAGTGCCGGAAGACCGCGCTGCGCTGGAAGCTTTACCGGGCGTAGGTCGTAAAACCGCGAACGTGGTGCTCAATACCGCGTTTGGCTGGCCTACTATCGCCGTCGATACGCATATATTTCGCGTGTCTAACCGGACCAACTTTGCGCCGGGGAAAAATGTCGAGCAGGTCGAAGAGAAGCTGCTCAAAGTGGTTCCGGCTGAATTTAAGGTTGATTGCCATCACTGGCTGATTCTGCACGGTCGTTACACGTGTATTGCCCGTAAGCCTCGCTGCGGCTCCTGCATTATTGAAGATCTCTGCGAATACAAAGAAAAAGTATATCCCTGAACCATAAAACCCCACACCAAAAGAAGGGTGATGGTGCACGCTTCTTTTGGCCGTTATTTGTTCGCCTTTCGTCTCTCCCTGGCTGTCACTTGTTCGGTGCTTTAACGCTCAAACAGGTTAATACTTTTTTCATAGCCGAAAATTTCTATACATCTGTGATCGCGATCACCCTGATAACTTCATGTTGTTTTTTTGTTGTCAAAATCGAGCTAAAGCCTTTGTCTGAGAAGACACTCTTCTTTTTTTACCGACGATAAGACCAGCTATTTTTCAGAATTTGGGCTATATCACTGCCAGAGACGGCAAATAGCAGAACATATCGCCAAACACCGGTCCTGACGGGTCTCTGCCAGTCGAAAAAACTACCTTTACACATCGTATAAAATTTAACGCTGAATAACATTTGTATGAACCGACGATTATACCACCCCAGATATATGTAACAGATTATTACAAACGTATTGCCAGATGGGGCAGGATAGTGAACATTACCCGCCGTTTCTCCTCCCAATATAACTATAAGGCGTATGGACTACGGCCATCACGCTATGAACACCCCCGTTAATATGGGATGTAAAAAAAGAGGTATATGTGTCTACTGCAAACAATAAACCAACAGAAGAAAGCGTGAGTCTTAACGCTTTTAAACAACCAAAAGCGTTCTATCTCATCTTCTCTATCGAGTTATGGGAGCGTTTTGGTTATTACGGCCTGCAAGGGATCATGGCAGTTTACCTGGTGAAACAACTGGGTATGTCCGAAGCCGATTCCATCACGCTGTTCTCCTCCTTCAGTGCTCTGGTGTACGGTCTGGTCGCGATTGGCGGCTGGCTGGGCGATAAAGTCCTCGGCACTAAACGTGTCATCATGCTGGGCGCCATTGTCCTGGCAATTGGCTATGGTCTGGTTGCATGGTCAGGGCACGATGCCGCTGTCGTGTATATGGGTATGGCGACGATTGCCGTCGGTAACGGTCTGTTCAAAGCGAACCCGTCCTCCCTGCTCTCTACCTGCTACAGCAAAGACGATCCGCGTCTGGACGGTGCATTTACCATGTACTACATGTCCATCAACATCGGTTCGTTCTTCTCAATGCTGGCCACCCCATGGCTTGCAGCAAAATTCGGCTGGAGCGTGGCGTTTGCGCTGAGCTTCGTCGGTATGCTGATCACCGTGGTGAACTTCCTGTTCTGCCGCAGCTGGGTTAAAAACTACGGTTCAAAACCGGACTTCGAGCCTGTGCATATGGGCAAACTGCTGGCGACCATTGTGGGCGTTGTTGCCCTGGCGGCGATCGCCACCTGGCTGCTGCACAACCAGGGCATCGCACGTGCCGTTCTGGGCGTGGTTGCGCTGGGTATCGTGGTCATCTTTGCGAAAGAAGCATTCGCCATGCAGGGTGCTGCCCGCCGTAAGATGATCGTGGCGTTCATTCTGATGCTGGAAGCGATTATCTTCTTCGTACTGTACAGCCAGATGCCAACCTCTCTGAACTTCTTCGCCATTCGTAACGTTGAGCACTCCATCCTGGGTATTGCGTTCGAGCCGGAGCAGTATCAGGCGCTGAACCCGTTCTGGATCATGATTGGTAGCCCGATTCTGGCCGCGATTTATAACAAGATGGGCGACCGTCTGCCAATGCCGCACAAGTTCGCTATCGGTATGGTGCTGTGCTCCGGCGCGTTCCTGGTGCTGCCGCTGGGTACCAAATTTGCTACCGACGCCGGTATCGTATCCGTTAACTGGCTGATCCTGAGCTATGCGCTGCAGTCTATCGGCGAACTGATGATCTCCGGTCTGGGTCTGGCGATGGTTGCACAGCTGGTGCCACAGCGTCTGATGGGCTTCATTATGGGTAGCTGGTTCCTGACGACTGCGGGTGCAGCCATTATCGCAGGCAAGATTGCGAACCTGATGGCCGTACCGGAAAACGTCACTGACCCACTGGTTTCTCTGAACGTCTACGGTACCGTGTTCATGCAGATTGGTATCGCGACTGCCGTTATTGCCGCTCTGATGCTGCTGACTGCACCGAAACTGAATCGAATGACTCAGGACGACGACAAGACCGCTAAGGCGACCAAAACCGCTACCGCGTGATATCCGTGAGAAACGACTGACCAGAAGCCGCTAATTGATTAGCGGCTTTTTTTTTATCCGTTTGCGCACTAACATAGCTGAAACCTCAGCGAAAAGGAGTTACCGATGAAACTGTTCTACAAACCGGGCGCGTGCTCTCTTGCTTCCCATATCACCCTGCGCGAGAGCGGCAAAGATTTCACGCTGGATGGCGTTGATCTGATGAAAAAACGTCTGGAAAACGGCGATGATTTTCTTGCCATTAACCCGAAAGGACAAGTTCCGGCGCTCCTGCTGGATGACGGTACTCTGCTGACCGAAGGCGTGGCGATTATGCAGTTCCTGGCCGATAGCGTGCCCGATCGCCAGCTGCTGGCCCCGGTCAGTACCATTTCTCGCTATAAAACGCTGGAGTGGCTGAACTACATTGCCACCGAGCTGCACAAAGGCTTTACCCCCCTGTTCCGCCCGGATACGCCAGAAGAGTTTAAACCTACCCTGCGCGCCCTGCTGGAGAAAAAGCTGCAGTACATTAACGAATCGCTGAAAGACGAGCAGTGGATTGGCGGGTCGCGCTTCACGATTGCCGATGCGTACCTGTTCACCGTGCTGCGCTGGGCGCGCGCGGTTAAGCTGAATCTGGAAGGGTTAGACCACATTGCATCGTATATGAAGCGTGTAGCAGAGCGTCCTGCGGTGGCTGCGGCGCTGAAAGCGGAAGGGCTTAGCTAATATCGCCCGGCGGCGCTTCGCTTGCACGGGCCTACGGGTGTTGTAGGCCGGGTAAGCGCAGCGCCACCCGGCATCGTTTAAAGCTGGGTTGCGCTGAAATAGTGCTCCGGCTTCGCGATTCGATCCTGTGCTGCGACCACCTGCAGCTCATATTCCTGCATCTCTTTCGTTGCCGTCATAATTTCGTACACTGCCGCAGTAACATGCTCCAGCGCATCGCGCAGCGTTGCCCCTTGCAGTAATTTCACCAGCAGCAGGCCGCTGGTCACATCCCCCACACCCACCGGCTGGCGCAGGCCAAAATCCACCAGCGGACGGCTGATGTGCCAGGCATCCTCTTTCGTCACCAGCAGCATCTCAAAGCGATCCTGACTTAGCCCTGCGCGCGCGAGGTGTTTTACCAGCACAACCTCAGGCCCCTGCGCGATCAGCTCGCGAGACGCGCTTACGGCCTCTTCTACGCTGTTAACCGGATGCTCGCAGAGAATTTCCAGTTCAACCAGGTTTGGCGCAATGATATCGCTGGCGGGCAGTGCATGACGAACGTGGAATTCTGCCACGCCTGGCGCCACGATACAGCCTTTCTCCGGATGGCCCATAACGGGGTCGCAGAAATATTTTGCCGACGGGTTAGCGGCCTTCACCTGGCGTACGATGCCGAGGATATGCTCCCCCTGCTCCGCGGAACCAAGATAACCGCTCAGTACGGCGTCACAGCGCTTGAGCTGGCCGATATCGGCAATGCCCTGCACCACCTCGGTGAGGTGTGAAGGCGGCATTACGCAGCCGGTCCATTTGCCGTACTGCGTGTGGTTGGAAAACTGAACGGTATTGAGGGGCCAGACGTTGGCGCCGAGGCGGCGCATCGGGAATTCCGCTGCGCTGTTGCCAGCATGTCCAAAAACAACGTGGGACTGAATGGCGAGGATGTTCTTCATTTTATGCTTACCCAACCCTTAAAAAACAAAAGGGGCGTGGTTTCCCACGCCCCTGAAGACTGTGACTTATTTCCAGCAGACAAGGCAGTAGTTTTTCTTACCGCGACGCAGCAGGGTGTAGCGACCATACAGACGGTCGCCGTCAACAAAGGTGTATTCCGGGTCGGCCTGCTTTTCACCGTTGATGGTGATGGCGTTGGACGCGATGGTTTTACGCGCCTGACCGCGGGAGGGCTGGAGTTCAGAGTCCACCAGCGCCTGCATCAGGTCAGCCCCTTTCTCCATCTCAACCATTGGCACGCCGTCCTGCGCCAGCTGTTCGAAGTCCGCTTCGCTCAGATCGCTCAGGGTGCCGTTAAACAGGCTAGCGGTAATGCGTTTTGCCGCGGCCAGACCTTCTTCACCGTGAACCAGTTTGGTCACTTCATCCGCCAGCACGTACTGCGCGCGCGGCGCTTTACCGCTGTTCTTGTCTTCTTCTTCCAGCGCGTTGATCTCTTCAATGTCCATAAAGGTGAAGAACTTCAGGAAGCGGTAAACATCGGCGTCCGCCGTGTTGATCCAGAACTGGTAGAATTTGTACGGGCTGGTTTTCTTCGGATCGAGCCATACCGCGCCGCCTTCGGTTTTACCAAATTTGGTACCGTCTGCTTTGGTAATCAGCGGAACGGTCAGACCAAAGACCTGATTCTGGTGCAGGCGACGGGTCAGGTCGATACCGGAGGTGATATTACCCCACTGGTCAGAACCGCCAATCTGCAGGGAAACACCGTGCAGTTTGTTCAGGCAGGCAAAGTCATAGCCCTGCAGCAGGTTGTAGGAGAACTCGGTAAAGGAGATACCCTGGTCGTCACGGTTCAGACGCTGCTTCACGGCCTCTTTGTTAATCATCTGGTTAACAGAGAAGTGCTTGCCGATGTCACGCAGGAAGGTCAGCACGTTCATGCTGCCAAACCAGTCGTAGTTGTTCGCGGCAATCGCGGCGTTATCGCCACAGTTGAAGTCGAGGAACGGTGCAACCTGTTTGCGGATCTTATCGACCCACTCCTGCACGGTATCTTCGGTGTTCAGTTTACGCTCAGCGGCTTTAAAGCTTGGGTCACCAATCAGACCGGTCGCGCCGCCCACCAGGGCAACAGGCTTATGGCCCGCCATCTGGAAGCGTTTCAGGCATAACAATGGAACAAGATGCCCCAAATGCAAGCTGTCAGCGGTGGGATCGAAGCCGCAATAGAGCGCGATCGGGCCTTGCGCCAGTCGCTCTGCTAACGCTTCCTCGTCCGTCACCTGGGCCACGAGGCCCCGCTCTTGCAATTGTTTAATCAAGTTACTGCTTGCCATCAAATTCTCCATGTATAAACGACTGCACCTTTGCCGGTACACGACTTTTCGCCTGATGCGAAAGGACCATAGAATAAAGCGCAAGCGCGGTGTGCGCTAGCGCTTAAATCAACAAATTTCGGGGATTACGGCGCCAGTCTGTCGATTTTCCAGCCGCCATTCTCGCGCTGGTATAAAAAGCGGTCGTGCAGGCGATGTTCGCCCCCCTGCCAGAACTCGATTTGCTCAATCGGGATGCGGAAACCACCCCAGAAGCTCGGCAGCGGGATTTCACCCTGCTGGAACTTCTGCTTCAGCTCGAGGAATTTACTTTCCAGCACCCCGCGGGCGGAAATGCGGCTGGACTGTTTTGATACCCAGGCGCCAATCTGGCTGTCACGCGGGCGGCTGTGGAAATACTTCACCACTTCCAGCGTCGAGAGACGTTCCGCTTTGCCGGTCACCATGACCTGACGTTCCAGCATGTGCCAGGGGAACAGCAGGCTGATACGCGGATTGTTTTCCAGATGGTGTGCTTTGCGGCTGCCGAGGTTGGTGTAGAACACCAGTCCTTTCTCGTCATAATGCTTGAGCAATACGATGCGCTGATACGGTTGACCGTTTTCATCCACCGTCGCGACGACCATGGCCGTGGGGTCGGCCAGTTTCGCTTCGCAGGCCTGTTTCAGCCAGCGTTCAAAAAGCACGAGGGGTTCAGCGGGAAGATCCTGGCGACGCAGGCCGCCTTTGGTGTATTCACGGCGCAGATGCGCAATTTGCTGCAGTTCGTCGTTATCTGACATGGCGTTAGCTGACATTGAGAGTGGGTGGCGCTATTGTGCGCCGCCCCTGTAAAAATCTCAACGCTTCGGATTTTCGAGCTGGCAATTGTTCAGCACAATACGGTCACGTTTGTAGACCGTGGCGCTGTCGCCTTTCGACCAGAAGACATAGATTCCGTCGGTGTAACGCGCGCCCGAGGCTGAAATGCCCTGCTTCAGCGTCAGCAGTTTATTGTCATAAACAAAACTGGCTTCCTGGCGTGGATTGTTCAGCTTCACGGTCAGCGGTTTTTCGTCGCAGCGATACTCAAGCGTATCGGTTTGCATGCGCTCAAGGAGCTGGTTGTAGACGCTGCATCCTGACAGCAACAAAGGGGCGGCAATAAGAAGAAGTTTTTTCATGGGCGTATTCCGAAGACTTTCCTGGTCCTGGAGGGCATGGCTGCCCTCCTGTTTCGTTCCATTTTAACGACGACGCGCCGCGCTGAATTTCAGTTAACTCTGATTATGACGCGGATTTGCCGGGAAAATCGCCCCAAGGACGCTCGCCTCGCGCGCGCCGGTTACCGACGGTAAATTGCCCGGCAGCCCGGCAATGGTGCGCCAGGCAAGCCAGGCGAAGGCCAGCGCCTCCATATCATCACCGCTGATGCCGGCCTCGTCGGTCGTCGACACTTCGGTGCCCGGCAGCAGCCCGGCAAGACGCGCCATCACCAGCGGGTTACGGCTTCCCCCGCCGCACACCAGCAGGCGTTCACATCCGCCGCTGAGGAGCACCTGTTCGGAAATCGACACGGCCGTAAGCTCGGCAAGCGTCGCCTGAACATCCTGAGGCGCGAGCGCCGGGAATGACGCCAGCTGGCGCTCAAGCCAGCCAAAGTTGAAGTATTCACGCCCCGTGCTTTTCGGTGCCGGTAAGGCAAAATAAGGATCGCTCAGCATGGACTGCAACAGCGGGATAATCACCTTACCCTCGCTCGCCCACTCCGCGTTTTTATCGTACGGTTGACCGCACTGACGCCAGATCCAGGCATCCATTAACATATTGCCCGGGCCGGTATCGTAGCCACGGACCGGCTGCCCGGGGATAAGCATCGACAGATTGGCGATCCCACCAATGTTGAGCACCATACGCCGTTCTGAAGGGTGCGCCAGCAGCGCCTGATGAAACGCGGGCACCAGCGGTGCGCCCTGTCCGCCAAGGGCAATATCGCGACGACGGAAATCGCCGACCACCGTGACGCCCGTCTTCGCCACAATCTGGTTGTTATCGCCGATTTGCAGAGTATGCGGGGCCTCTCCAATGGGCTCATGCCAGACCGTTTGTCCGTGACACCCGATGGCGACCACATCCTGCGGGCGAAGATGTTCTTTTTGCATCAAAGCCTGCACCGCATCCGCAAACAGCGCCCCGAGGCGGACATCCAGCTGCCCAAGCTGGGAGAGGGTCAGCTGCTGCCCCTGACAAATACTGAGAATATCCTCTTTCAGTGAAATGGGGATTGGCCAGGTCAGGCTCGCCTGCTGTGCCACCATGTTTTCATCAATGGCGGCCAGAACGACATCTACCCCATCCAGACTGGTGCCTGACATCACACCAATGTAGCGACCCGATTTCATGCGCTTTCCTTACGTTGCGTGGGCTAAGGATATCCACTCAACCATAAACGGCGTCGCTTTGCCATCCGGCAATAATATTTTTTAACAATGTCAGACGGGTAGCGCGGACGGATCCTGTTTATGTCTCGTTAAGTCAAATTCAAGTACAATTTTCCTATTGTTAGTGCAAAGATATGAATTATGGCTCCTTATGCCATATAATTTAGCCATAACGGATGCCCCCAATCGGGCGTTTTTGGTGAACAGGAGATTCAAATGATTTTACGTGTACTGGGCGTTTCGCTGATTGGTTTAACTCTGGCTGGCTGTGTGAATGACAGTTCACTTTCTGGCGACGTTTACAGCGCTTCTGAAGCGAAACAGGTTCAGAACGTGACTTACGGTACCGTTGTTAACGCACGCCCTGTACAGATTCAGGGTGGTGATGAAAACAACGTGATGGGCGCAATCGGCGGTGCCGTTCTGGGTGGTTTCCTGGGTAATACCGTCGGCGGTGGTACGGGACGCTCTCTGGCGACAGCCGCAGGTGCCGTTGCAGGTGGCGTAGCCGGCCAGGGCGTTCAGGGTGCGATGAACAAAACTCAGGGCGTAGAGCTGGAAATTCGTAAAGACGACGGCAGCACAATCATGGTTGTTCAGAAACAGGGCAGCACCCGCTTCTCTGCAGGCCAGCGCGTTGTACTGGCGAGCAACGGAAGCCAGGTGACCGTTTCTCCACGTTAATTAAAAGTGGATGTGGTCCTCGGGCCACATCCATTTACAATATATATCACTCTCACAAATATAATTACAAAATACATTCACACCATCCATTATTAATCACCCCTTATATTGTTTCTGCGCAAAGTATTTATTGCACTAATTGATTAGACTCTTCGCAATCACCTTCTCTTTATTCATTATAATTTGTAAAAATTCTATGCTTGCGAATCGTCGTGCTCTAACGAGCCGTTATATCGCGTTCTGTCTCGGTTGCCTTGTTGTTATCGGGATATTACACGCGCTGTTTTTAAAACTCGTTGAATGGGTTCCGTCCTTTTCACCGCTTTTATTCCCTACGCTCACCATTTTTCTTCTGGTGTTTCACCTGTTTATTGCCTGTTTTATGGCGATGAAATACGGGTGTGACAAAAGACGACTGTATCTGGTCGCAATCGCCTTTGCCTTTGCCGGATCCGCATTGCTGATGGTCGGAACGCTGACCAGCTTCCCCGCCTGGCTGGATCTCTATCAGTTCAACGTCGTGAACTACAACGATGCGATGATCTACTATATGTTCCGCCACTTTTTAATGGCGGTGCTGTTCATCGTGGCGGCAATACTCTATCCCATGCGCAAATACCCTCTTTCACGGCTGGCGCATATCTCAATTGTGAGCGGGGCGTCTCTTTTTACCGCCTGTGCAGTGGGACTGGCCTGGATATATTCCAGCCACTCGCCCTTGTTATCGATTGACCTGGTTGATAATGAAACCCGGCAGTTTATGGTCCTCTGGAGCCATTGCATTAATATCTCTTTAATTGTTTTCTGGGTGATAACATTAGTAGCGCTGATGTTTGTCACGCGCGTGCGCAACTTATTCTGGGTAGGCGGAAATTTTCTGTGCGTTTGCTATATCGTCACGCTTTCAATGCTGTTAGCGGGTGGACATGCCGAAGATATCTCCTGGTATCGCGCCCGTTTATTTGAAACTGTCGCCACGCTGCTGATTATTTTTGTTCTGCTTTACGATGTCTTCAGACTGTATCGCGACTCGCACGTAAAATATCAGCAGTCCTATCAGAACTCGATCCGCGATCCGCTCACGCGCCTTTATAACCGCAGCTATTTTTATGAATCGTTAAACCAGGCGCTGGATATTGCCAGACCCAACCGCCCCGTTTCCGTCATTGTCAGCGATCTCGATCGCTTCAAGCGCATTAACGACACCTACGGTCATCTTCAGGGCGATAAAGTCCTGCAGTTTGTCGCCAACCTGCTGATGGATTCCGTGCGCCCGCAGGACATCGCGGCCCGTATCGGCGGCGAGGAGTTTGTACTGATGCTGGCCAACACGTCGTCAGACTCCGCGTACCAGGTGGCCGAGCGCATACGTCTGAAGCTAAGCAGCTTTGATAAAACCAGCAGCGGCGGTCAGTTGCCGGAGCCCATCACCATCAGTATGGGGGTGTTTACGGCAACGTCATCAACGATAACCGCAGAAGCGTGCGTGGAAAGTGCCGACAAGGCGATGTATGAAGCGAAGGAGACGGGTCGTAATCGTGTGGTCGTCTTTAAGTAAAAAAAGGCCTTGCTGGTGCAAGGCCTTCGTGTTTATCAGTCGCGAGACTGCAGCTCATGGATATTTTGCTCAAGGCGAGCAATGAGGCTGATGAGCATTTCCAGCTCCGCCGGTGAAACGCCTGAGAGGATTTCACCGCGCGTTTTGGTGATGACGGCTTCCATTTCGGTGATGATAGGCGCCGCTTTCTCAGTGAGTTTAATCCGCTTAGCACGACGATCGCTGGCGCAGGTTTGTCGGGAGATCAACCCCTTCTCTTCCAGCTGATCAAGCGTGCGCACCAGCGACGGTTGCTCAATGCCTATCGCTTTTGCCAGCTGAATTTGCGACTGATCGGGCGGAAGCTGATGAATGTTGTGCAGCGTGACCCAATGCGTCTGTGTTAATTCCAGAGGTTTCAGGCGATGGTCAATCAGAGCACGCCAGACGCGTACCAACCTTGCCAGATCAGAACCTAATGGCGATTCCAATTTCATCTCCTTATAATTAGCTTGCTAAGTTATTATACTGATTTTAGAATAGTGTGCAGCATTTGTATTGCCAAAACAAATGCAATACTGCATTCATCGAACTTAAAAGTATGACTTACACTGAATTGTGATGCTTCATCATACTAAGACAAGCCAACGCGGCATTCTGTTCACTGCAAAGGATTTCTGCCCGTGACGTTTTTTCATCGCTCAGAGGGGTTACCCCTTCAGGATCTGATCTTCGGTGCGTCAGTCTACTTTCCTCCCCTGTTTAAAGCCGTGCTGGTGGGCTTTATTCTCTGGCTCATCGCGCATCGTCTGCTTCGCGACTGGATGTACTCCGGCGAAATCTGGCATCCCATGCTGATGGATCTTTCCCTGTTTGCCCTCTCCGTATGTCTGGGCCTTGCTGTCTTGATGGTGTGGTGACTATGCCTCTGAAAACGCTGAAGTACTTTTCCACCCTCTTTGTTCTCGCCCTCGCGCTGGTTGCAGGCTGGTGGATGTGGAATTTTTATATGCAGTCCCCCTGGACCCGTGACGGCAAAATTCGCGCTGAACAGGTCAGCATCACTCCGCAGGTGTCGGGAAGCATCACGACGCTGCTCGTTAAGGATAACCAGTACGTTAAAAAGGGTGAGGTACTCTTCCGGATCGACGATACCCCGTACCACATCGCGATTCTGAACGCCGAGGCGCAGCTGGCGAAAGCCCAGTCAGACTTAGCGAAAGCGAATAACGAGGCCAACCGCCGCCGGCATCTATCGCAAAATTACATCTCAGCGGAAGATTTAGACACTGCCAACATCAACGTGAAGGCCATGCAGGCGAACGTCAACGTGGCCGAAGCCACGCTGAAGCAGGCCCAGTGGGAGCTGACCCAAACGGTGATTACCGCGCCGGTTGACGGGTGGGTCACCAACCTTTCCGCTCGCGTGGGGAATTATGCCACCACGGGACAACCCGTTTTTGCCCTCGTCGACAGCCACTCCTTCTACGTGGTGGGCTATTTTGAAGAGACCAAGCTTCGCCATATTCGCGAGGGATCGCCCGCCGCCATTACGCTTTACAGTGGCTCGCAGAAGTTACAGGGTCACGTATCCAGCATTGGCCGCGCCATTTACGATCAAAGCGTCGAAACGGATTCTGGCCTGGTGCCGGACATCAAGCCGAACGTGCCCTGGGTGCGTCTCGCTCAGCGCGTGCCGGTTCGCGTGGAGTTTGACCATTTACCGCAGGACATCACGCTGGTCTCCGGCACCACCTGTACTGTCTCCATCGGAAACCGGTGATGAAGCTGCCGGCACTCTCCTGGCAAAACACGCCGTGGATCAAAGCGACGCGCCCTCAGTGGCGCTACGCGCTGCGTAACGGCATTGCCATGTGTCTGGCGCTGACCGTCGCCTATTACCTGAACCTGGATGAACCCTACTGGGCGATGACCTCTGCCGCGGTGGTGAGTTTTCCTACGGTCGGCGGGGTGATCAGTAAGAGCCTTGGGCGCATCGCCGGCAGCCTGTTGGGGGCCACGGCGGCGTTAATTATTGCCGGCCATACGCTGAACGATCCGTGGATGTTCCTGCTGAGCATGGCGGCGTGGCTGGGGTGCTGTACCTGGGCCTGCGCCCATTTTACCAATAACGTCGCCTACGCTTTCCAGCTGGCGGGCTATACCGCCGCCATTATCGCCTTCCCGGTGGTGAACGTGCTCGACACCACCGAACTGTGGGATATCGCGCAGGCGCGCGTCTGTGAAGTCATTGTCGGGATCCTCAGCGGTGGCTTCATGATGATGATCCTCCCCAGCACCTCCGACGGCACCGCGCTTATCACCGCCCTCAAGACCATGCATACCCGGCTGCTTGAGCACGCGAGCCTGCTGTGGCAACCGGATACCAGCGATGAGATCCGCCTCGCGCATGAAAAGGTGATCGGACAGATCCTGACG
Source organism: Enterobacter quasiroggenkampii (assembly GCF_043972695.1). Taxonomy (NCBI): domain Bacteria; kingdom Pseudomonadati; phylum Pseudomonadota; class Gammaproteobacteria; order Enterobacterales; family Enterobacteriaceae; genus Enterobacter; species Enterobacter quasiroggenkampii. The sequence continues at coordinate 2,574,734 of NZ_CP143745.1, read as the reverse complement.
ATGAATCTGTTGCGTATTCAGGCGTTCTGGAGCCACTATCGCTTTCGGCGTCAGAACACCCTGCTTAATTATTTATTGCACCAGCAGCTGCGTATGACCAGCGCCATCTCCAGCCTGCGCAGAATGCTGCTCAACTGGCCGACGCCGCCGGAAAACACCCGTGCCGTCATCGAAACGCTGCTCGCGGCTCTTGCGCGCCCGGATGCGGACATCTACACCGTTGCGAAGATCATCGCCCCGCTCGCCCCGGTTGATGAGTACGACTATCGCCATCGCGCCTTCTGGCAGCGTCTGAATTACTTTTGCCGACTCTACCTGCGCAGCAGCCGCTGGATTAACGCGGTTGAGAATGCCACGCCGGTCACGGAGTTCAACGTGCCCGGGAGTCCGGCTCTCGCCCGCCATACCGACTACCTGGAAGCGCTGTGGAGCGGTTTTCGCACCTTCTGCGCGCTGATGCTGGTGGGGGCGTGGAGCATCACCACGCAGTGGGAGTCCGGTACGGCGGCCCTGACGCTTGCTGCCATCAGCTGCGTGCTTTACTCCGTCGCGGCCTCGCCGTTCAACTCGCTGACGCTCCTGCTACGCACCCTGGTGCTGCTGTCTTTGTTCAGTTTTGTGGTGAAGTTTGGCCTGATGGTGCAGATAAGCGATCTGTGGCAGTTCCTGCTGTTTCTGTTTCCGCTGTTGACCACCATGCAGCTACTCAAGCTGCAAATGCCAAAACAGGCGGGCCTGTGGGGGCAACTGATTGTCTTTATGGGCTCGTTTATCTCCGTGACCAATCCGCCGGTTTATGATTACGCCGATTTTCTTAATGACAATCTGGCGAAAATCCTTGGCGTGGGGCTGGCGTGGCTGGCTTTCGCGGTGTTGCGCCCCGGCTCCGATGCCCGCAAAAGCCGCAGGCATATCCGGGAGTTACGCCGGGGATTTGTGGACCAGCTCAGCCGTAAACCGCATCTTCGTGAAAACGAGTATGAATCGCTGGTTTATCATCACGTGAGCCAGCTCAATAACAGCCAGGACGCGCTTTCCCGGCGCTGGCTGCTGCGCTGGGGCGTGGTGCTGTTGAACTGTTCGCATGTGGTCTGGCAGCTTCGCGGGTGGGAAACACGTTCCGACCCGCTGTCGCAGGTTCGCGATGTGTGCATCTCTCTGCTTCGCGATGTGATGAGCGAACGCGGTGTCCAGCAGCGACCGCTGGCAACCACGCTGAATGAACTGCAGCGGATCTGCGATACGCTTGCACGACATCATCTCCCCGCCGCCCGTGATTTGGCCTCGATAATCTGGCGGCTGCACTGCTCGCTGTCACAGCTGGAGCAAGCACCACCGCCTGGTACCATTGGGGATCAGATCACGCCGCAGGCATAACGCGCCCCGCCGCCGCCAAGCGGTTTAGGCTGATCGGACATATTGTCGCCGCCGACATGAATCATTAGCGCTTTACCTTTTACCTCATCCAGCTTTTTCAGACGCGGCGCGACAACGGGATCGGTGGCTTTACCGTCGTTATTGACCACCAGCACGGGCAGATCGCCCAGGTGTCCCATTCCATCCGGGCCCTCATGCTTGCCGGTATGCTGGGGATCCAGATGCCCCCCTGCCGCTTCCGCCGCTGACGCTTTACCCTCTTTTAATGCGGGCTGACAGCTTCCTTTGGCGTGAACATGGAAACCATGCTCACCGGGAGGGAGTGCTTTGAGGTTGGGAGCGAACTCCAGCCCTTTGTCGGTTTCCGTGATTTTCACCGTACCGATGGACTGACCCACACCCTGAGAGGTGACGAGATTCATTTCCACTTCGTCGCTGGCTGCCTGCGCCCCTGCGCAAACAACCAGCGCGACCATTGCCAGAGCAAAACGCTTCATATGACCTCCGCTGGTTATTTTTTGCCCCTTAAGTGTATACCAGGGGCAAAGATTTCACCGGAAAGTCACCTTCTGGCGGTTTATGGCACGTCGTAACCCAGCGCGGCTTTGCGGATGCGGAACCACTGCTGGCGGGTCATCTGCAGCTCTTCAGCGGCCAGTGCAGAACGCACGCGTTCTATTTTGCCGGAACCAATAATGGGCAGCGGTTTTGACGGCAGACGCAGGATCCAGGCGTAAACCACCTGTTCGATGCTCTCCGCGTTCAGCTCGCGGGCGATAGTGTCCAGTTCGTTGCGCAGCGGCTGGAATTCATCATCATTAAACAGGCGTCCACCTCCCAGGCACGACCAGGCCATCGGGCGAATACGCAGCTGTTGCAGCTGGTCGAGGGTACCGTCCAGCAGCAGCGGCTGGTGTACCGGGGAGATCTCCACCTGGTTGGTGGCCAGGGTAAACGGCAGGCGAGACTGAAGCAGTGCAAACTGCGCCGGGGTAAAGTTGGAAACGCCAAAGTGACGCACTTTGCCGCTCTGATGCAGGTTCAGGAAGGCTTCTGCCACCTCATCGGCATCCATGAGCGGATCCGGACGGTGGATTAACAGCAGGTCGATACGGTCGGTCGCCAGATTGACCAGCGACTGCTCAGCGCTCTTGATGATATGCGCGCTGTCGGTGATGTAATGCCCAAGGGCGTGTTCCGGTTTTGCCGTGGTGGCAATCCCGCACTTCGTGACGATCTCCATGCGGTCGCGGAGTGCCGGAACCAGCTTGAGCGCCTCGCCGAATGCGGCTTCACACTGATAACCACCGTAAATGTCCGCATGGTCGACCGTGGTAACGCCCAGATCGATATGCTCTTCAATAAAGCTCGCCAGCTGGAGGGGGGACATATTCCAGTCCATCAGGCGCCAGTAGCCCATTACAAAACGGGAGAATTCTGGCCCCTGGGGGGCAAGGGTAATTCGCTGAACCATAACATTTTCCTCAAGGACGTGATGTCATGAGTATACGCAATTACCGTGTTAAAAAAGTGAAGGTTGCTGGGGTTCTTCGGTCTCACCGGCTTTGTTTGCGCGTATTTTGCGCAGTAGACGCTGTCGGCAGAGGCGTAGCACCTCCTGCTTTTGCGTGTCGCTAAAGTTTTGCCAGTTAAAACGCTCGTCACGGGTACGCATGCACCCGCGGCAATATCCGCGTTCATCCACCTGACAAATCCCCCGGCACGGGCTCTGGATGGGGAAAAACTCCAGCTGCTCTGCCACACTCACCTCCGGATAACTACTCTCACCTACAGTGAAGACGCTAAACGCGCCACGTGCAAGGCCTATACCACAGATTTGTGGCATTAAGGTTTCACTAATCTTCCCTCTTTATACTCGGCCCATCATGACAATGACAGGTTTACCGATCGATGTGGTTAATCAAAAAGTTACAATGTAACGACATTAAATTTACTCTGGGCTGTGCACTCTTCTTTACGCTAATCAACGGGCTGTTTATCCAGCGCAGCTGGGCCATTATTGCCCCTGCGCACCTGCACGACATCCTCTTTGCCGCGTCCGTACCGCTGGTGCTGTTTTGCGGCTGGGTGATTGTGTTTAGCCTGCTGAATATCCCCTATATCCGCAAGCCGCTGCTGATTGTATTGACGATCGGATGCGCCGCGGCAACCTACTTTATGTACACCTACGGCGCGGTGATCGATCAGAACATGATTGTGAACGTGTTCGAAACCAACTCTCAGGAAGCGACAGCCCTGGTGACGCCGCAGATGATTCTGTGGATTGTTATTGCTGGCCTCGTGCCTTCCGTGGTGCTGGCGCTGACCCGCATTCGTACCGGGAAATGGTGGTATGCCCTGCTGACGCGCGTTGCCGCGATGCTTGGCGCCCTGCTGGTGATTATCCTGATTGCGGCAGTGTTTTATAAAGATTACGCCTCGCTGTTTCGCAACAACAAAAGCATCGTCAAAATGGTGACCCCGGCCAACTATGTCAGCGCGGTGGTGAAGTACAGCAAAATGCGCTGGTTTGCCGGCGATCAAACGCTGGTACGGATTGGCGAAGATGCCCATAAAGGGCCGTTGATTTCAGGTCAACAAAAGAAAACCGTTCTGATACTGGTCGTTGGGGAAGCCTCTCGCGCGGCGAACTACTCCCTGAATGGTTACGATCGTGAAACGAACCCGGAGCTGAAAAAGCAGGATGTCATTAACTTCCCGCAGGCCTCCTCATGCGGCACTGAAACCGCCGTTTCCGTTCCGTGCATGTTCTCGGGCATGACGCGTAGCAAATACGATGCCGACCTGGCGCACCATCAGGAAGGTCTGCTCGATGTGCTGAAGCATGCGGGTATCAACCTGCTGTGGCGCGACAACGACGGCGGCTGTAAAGGCGCCTGCGATCGCGTGCCGCATACCGATATGACGCAGTGGAATCTGGATCAGTTCTGCAAAGATAAATCCTGTATTGATGATGTGAATTTCTACCGTCTGGACAACGTGCTGGATGGTCTGAAGCAGGACACGGTGCTGGTTATCCACCTGATGGGAAGCCACGGTCCGGCGTACTATCGCCGTTACCCGGACACTTTCCGGAAATTCACCCCAACCTGCGACACCAACGAGATTCAGGATTGCGATCATCAGGCGCTGATGAATACCTATGACAACACCATCCTGTATACCGACAGCATGGTCAGCAAAACCATTGATGCGCTGAAAGCTCGCCAGGCAAGCATGAATACCGCGCTGATTTATCTCTCAGATCACGGTGAGTCACTGGGTGAAAGCGGCATTTATCTGCACGGGACGCCGTACATGCTGGCGCCGGAGCAGCAAACGCACATTCCGTTTATGTTCTGGCTGTCACCGGACTACGCGAAAAACTTTGGCATCAATGAACAGTGTTTACGCGACCATGCAGCAAAAAATGCGGTCTCCCAGGACAATTTATTCTCAACCGTATTGGGTATGATGGACGTTAAATCAACGGTTTATCAACAGCAGCTGGATATTCTGAACGCATGTCGTCAATAAACTCGCTTGCATTAGACCGAACGGTCTATTAGAGTGCGGTCATGAGCAGAAATACTGAACACGATACCCGCGAACATCTACTGGCAACCGGCGAGCGTCTTTGCATGCATCGCGGGTTTACCGGTATGGGGTTGAGCGAGTTATTAAAAACCGCTGAGGTACCGAAGGGGTCGTTTTATCACTACTTCCGGTCCAAAGAGGCCTTTGGCGTGGCAATGCTGGAGCGTCATTACGCGAGCTACCACCAGCGTCTGGCGACCCACTTTGCGTCGGGTGAAGGAAACTATCGGGATCGTGTTCTGAACTACTATCAGGAAACGCTGAACCAGTTCTGTCAGCAGGGCATTATCAGCGGATGCCTGACGGTCAAGCTGTCTGCCGAGGTGTGCGATCTTTCCGAAGATATGCGCTCGGCGATGGATAAGGGTGCCCGCGGCGTGATCGCCCTGCTGGCCCAGGCGCTGGAAAAAGGCCGCGACGAAAAAACGCTGGCCTTTTCCGGCGACCCCTTAATGCAGTCTCAGGTGCTCTACTCCCTGTGGTTAGGCGCCAACCTGCAGGCAAAAATTTCGCGCAGTGCCGTGCCGCTGGAAAGCGCGCTGGCACATGTGAAAAACAGCATTACTGCGCCTGGCGTATAACGGGCGCTTTTTATTTACCTTATTACTAGTCGACTGGTCTACTCAGGAGTCTTTATGTCAGCTGAAAAATTGTTTACCCCATTGAAAGTGGGTGCCGTCACGGCGCCAAACCGCGTGTTCATGGCTCCGCTGACCCGTCTGCGCAGCATTGAGCCGGGTGACATCCCCACCCCGCTGATGGGCGAATACTATCGTCAACGCGCAAGCTCTGGTCTGATCATCACCGAAGCCACGCAGATCTCTGCGCAGGCGAAAGGTTACGCCGGTGCGCCGGGCCTTCACAGCCCGGAACAGATCGCGGCATGGCAAAAAATCACCGCGGGCGTTCACGCTGAAGAGGGTCGTATTGCGGTCCAGCTGTGGCATACCGGTCGTATCTCACACAGCAGTATCCAGCCTGGCGGTCAGGCACCGGTCTCCGCGTCAGCCCTGAGCGCCAATACCCGTACTTCCCTGCGCGATGAAAACGGCAACGCGATCCGCGTGGATACCTCTATGCCGCGCGCGCTGGAGCTGGACGAAATCCCGGGGATTGTTAACGACTTCCGTCAGGCCGTGGCCAACGCCCGTGAAGCCGGTTTTGACCTGATTGAGCTGCACTCCGCGCATGGCTATCTGCTGCACCAGTTCCTGTCACCGTCGTCTAACCATCGCACCGACCAGTACGGCGGCAGCGTCGAAAACCGCGCCCGTCTGGTGCTGGAAGTGGTGGATGCGGTTTGCAAGGAGTGGAGTCCGGACCGTATCGGGATCCGCGTCTCCCCAATCGGGTCTTTCCAGAACGTCGACAACGGCCCGAACGAGGAAGCAGATGCGCTCTATCTGATTGAAGAGCTGGCCAAACGCGGTATTGCCTATCTGCACATGTCTGAGCCTGACTGGGCTGGCGGTAAGCCTTACACTGAAGCCTTCCGCCAGAAAGTGCGCGAGCGCTTCCACGGGGTGATCATCGGTGCAGGTGCCTATACGCCTGAGAAAGCCGAAGATCTGATTAATAAAGGGCTGATCGATGCCGTCGCGTTTGGCCGCGACTACATCGCCAACCCGGATCTGGTTGCTCGCCTGCAGAAAAAAGCGGCGCTCAACCCGCAGCGTCCGGAAAGCTTCTACGGCGGCGGCGCGGAAGGCTACACCGACTACCCTTCACTGTAATCTCGCCATTGTTCATTGATAGCGGCGACAGTTCGCCGCTATACTAAAACATCGTTTCTGATCAAAAGCTTTTTTATTCCATTGGTTAATGAGGAAATTATGCGCCTACTTCACACCATGCTGCGCGTTGGCGACCTGCAACGTTCTATCGATTTCTACACTAACGTCCTGGGCATGAAACTGCTGCGCACCAGCGAAAACCCGGAATATAAATACTCACTGGCATTCGTGGGTTACGGCCCGGAAACGGATGAAGCCGTGATCGAGCTGACCTACAACTGGGGCGTTGACAGCTATGAGCTGGGCACGGCCTACGGCCATATCGCGCTGGAAGTGGATAACGCGGCCGACGCGTGCGAACGCATTCGCAAAAATGGCGGTAACGTCACGCGCGAAGCGGGCCCGGTAAAAGGCGGCACCACCGTGATTGCGTTTGTGGAAGATCCGGACGGTTACAAAATCGAGCTGATTGAAGCCAAAGACGCCGGTCGCGGTCTGGGCAACTGATCCCTCAGGGCGCAACGTGCGCCCGTAGTTTTACTGCATCACCCCGCAAAATTTGCCATAATGCGCTCTGCTTTTTCCCATGTAAGAGACCCTGATGTCCGATAACGCTCAATTTAGCGGTCTGTGCGACCGTTTTCGTGGTTTTTATCCCGTTGTGATTGATGTAGAAACAGCCGGATTTAACGCTAAAACCGATGCGCTGCTCGAAATTGCCGCCATCACGCTGAAGATGGATGAACAGGGCTGGCTTACACCGGACACCACGCTGCATTTCCACGTTGAACCTTTCGAAGGGGCAAACTTACAGCCGGAAGCGCTGGCGTTTAACGGTATCGATCCGCATAATCCGCTGCGCGGTGCCGTCAGTGAATATGACGCGCTGCACGCCATTTTTAAAATGGTGCGTAAAGGCATGAAAGAGAGCAACTGCAGCCGCGCCATTATGGTGGCCCATAACGCCACCTTCGATCACAGCTTTACCATGGCTGCCGCGGAGCGCGCGTCGCTCAAACGCAACCCCTTCCACCCTTTTGTCACCTTCGACACCGCCGCGCTGAGCGGCCTGGCGCTGGGACAAACGGTGTTATCAAAGGCCTGTATTACAGCTGGCATTCCGTTCGACGGCACGCAGGCGCACTCCGCGTTGTATGACACGGAGCGTACCGCAGAGCTGTTCTGTGAGATCGTCAACCGCTGGAAGCGTCTGGGCGGCTGGCCGCTGCCGATGGGCGATGAGGCCGAGCGCCAATCGTAGGTCGGGTAAGCGCAGCGCCACCCGACAAAAAAAAAGCGACCACATAGCAGGTCGCTTTTTTATTTCCGCAGAGAATTACTCTGCGTCCGGCTCTTCCGTTTTGTACTTCGCCGCGGTTTCTTTGATCAGCTGCTGCAGTTCACCGCGCTGATACATTTCAATCAGAATATCGCAACCGCCAACCAGTTCACCGTCTACCCACAGCTGTGGGAACGTCGGCCAGTTCGCGTACTTCGGCAGCTCAGCGCGGATGTCCGGGTTCTGCAGGATATCAACGTAAGCAAAACGCTCACCACAGGCAGACAGCGCCTGAACCGCTTGCGCGGAGAAGCCGCAGCTTGGCAGCTTTGGAGAACCTTTCATATACAGCAGAATCGGGTTTTCAGCGATCTGGCGCTGGATTTTTTCAATAGTGGTGCTCATGTCTTGCTTCCTTTAACTTCTGTTACGGCATTCGTCTGACATTGTAGCGGTTCAGACTGGCATCGGAAAATAACATTTTTGTCACGTATAGACATTCTACCCCGAGTCACGAAAAGTTGCATTGCAAATGGTGTTTACCCCTGCGGCGGCCAGGGTTTTGCTTAGGGAATGGGCAAATGTAAGACAGAACGATGAATTTTTTTGCACTTGCTAACGAAACAGGATTAGAGATTGAAAAATGGTATTAACTTTCTGGCTTTTTATGGATTAGAATCGACGGGCTTTGTAAATCACACGCGGGTATTATTGATGACCTGCATTTATCAGGGGACTGCCCAGTGGCGCGGATAAATAAAATCTCGATCACGCTCTGTGCTTTACTGTTTACTTCACTCACTTTCACGCCAGTGGCAAACGCCTCTCAGCAGGCGCGGCATTCTGCTGTACAAAAAAACCATCTGGTGAAAGCCACAGAACGTAAGAAAAAAACCACCGCTAAAAACGACAAGAAAAAGACAAACACACAGACTAAAAAAACCGCTTCCAGCAAGACGAAAACCACTTCTTCCCGCACTGCCCACACCGCCAAAAGTAAAGCTTCGCAAACCGCCGCTAACCTCGTGACTGAAAAATGCATCGCGCGTAAAGGCCATAAGGCGAAATGCACCAAGGTCACTAAAATAGCGGAAGTGCATAAAGTGCGCGTCCAGAAAGCGCAAAAAACCGCAATGAACAAGCTGATGGGGCAGATTGGCAAACCTTATCACTGGGGCGGGACTTCGCCGCGTACCGGTTTTGACTGCAGCGGCCTCGTCTATTACGCCTATAAAGATCTGGTCAAGTTCCGCATTCCGCGCACCGCCAACGAAATGTACCACCTGCGCGACGCGTCCCCGGTCAACCGTGGAGAGCTGGAGAACGGCGATCTGGTCTTCTTTCGCACGCAGGGCCGCGGGACAGCTGACCACGTTGGCGTCTATGTCGGCAACGGAAAATTCATCCAGTCACCGCGTAGCGGCCAGGATATTCAGATCACCTCTCTCAGTGAAGACTACTGGGTACGCCATTACGTCGGCGCACGCCGCGTGATGACGCCGAAAACCATTCGCTAACCCCTGCCCTGCCACACCCGTGGCAGGGTAAGTTCCTCTTTTGCATACCCTTTCAATTTGCTATCCTGTCCTTGTTGTCTGTGTGGTTATTGACAACACAAAATACAATAAGGAGAGAAGCAATGTCGTTCGAATTACCTGCACTACCGTATGCAAAAGACGCCCTGGCCCCGCACATTTCTGCGGAAACCCTGGAATATCACTACGGCAAGCATCACCAGACGTACGTCACCAACCTGAACAATCTGATTAAGGGCACCGATTTTGAAGGCAAAACGCTGGAAGAGATCGTGCGCAGTTCTGAGGGTGGCGTATTCAACAACGCCGCTCAGGTGTGGAACCACACCTTCTACTGGCACTGCCTGGCGCCAAACGCCGGTGGCGAACCTGTCGGTGAACTGGCTACCGCCATTAACGCCGCCTTTGGCAGCTTCGCGGAATTCAAAGCGAAGTTCACCGATGCCGCCATCAAGAACTTCGGTTCAGGCTGGACGTGGCTGGTCAAAGAGGCGGATGGCAAACTGGCTATCGTGTCCACCTCTAACGCGGGCACCCCGCTGACCACCAGCGCTAAGCCGCTGATGACCGTGGACGTATGGGAACACGCTTACTACATCGATTACCGTAACGCGCGCCCTAACTACCTGGAGCACTTCTGGGCACTGGTTAACTGGGACTTTGTGGCGAAGAACTTCGCCGCGTAAGAGACACGCAGAAGGGTTCGCCCTTCTGCGTTTTTGGTTTATTCCGCAGCGCAGGCTGCTTCTGGCTGTTTACGACCCGACATCATCACCAGCAGCAGGCCGAGCGCGGCAATAATCGCCCCCATCACCGGCACAAAACTGTACCCCAGCCCCCCTGAAATCACGGCCCCACCGGCCGCCGCACCGAGCGCATTGCCCAGGTTAAAGGCACCAATATTGACCGAGGATGAGAGGCCCGGCGCTTCATGCGCAACGCGCATCACGCGCATCTGCAGCGGTGGCACCACAGCGAACGTTGCAGCCCCCCAGACGACCATCGCCACCGCGGCGCCAAACTCGTTACGCGCCAGCCACGGAATGGCGATCATGATAACAATCAGCAGGGTTAAGAAGCCCTTCAGCGTTCCGCTCACCGAACGGTCGGCAAATTTCCCGCCGAGATAGTTGCCAATCGAGAAGCCCACGCCAATTAGCACCAGCATCGCGGTCACAAAGAGAGGCGTTGCGTGGGTGATGTCATGCAGCACAGGTGAAATATATGTGTAGAGGGTAAACATCGCCCCTGCCCCCAGCACGGTCGTAAGCAGCGCAGAGAGCACCTGCGGGCGCACCAGCACCGACAGCTCTCTGCGTACGTCAGGGCGTTCACCCGCGCTGCCTTTTGGCAGGGAGAAGAACAACGCCACCATCGCGACTACGCCCAGTCCGGCCGTCGCCAGGAAGGACATCCTCCAGCCAATGACCTCGCCCAGCCAGGTTGCCGCAGGAACGCCGCCAATGTTAGCAATGGTCAGGCCCATAAACATGGTGGCCACGGCGCTGGCCTGCTTATGTTTTGGCACCACGCTTGCCGCCACAACCGACCCCAGCCCAAAGAACGCGCCGTGGTTGAGGCTGGTCAGAATACGCGACAGCATCAGCGTGGTGTAGTCCGGCGAAATGGCCGAAAGCACGTTACCGAGGGTGAAAATCGCCATCAGGAAAATGAGCGCATTGCGGCGCGCGCGGTGCGAAAGGAGAAGCGTCATTAGCGGCGCCCCCACCATCACGCCGATAGCGTAGGCGCTGATTAACATGCCTGCCGCAGGGATCGAGACGTCCACGCCGCGGGCGATGACGGGCAGTAACCCCATCGGGGAGAATTCAGTGGTGCCAATCCCAAAAGCGCCAATCGCCAGGGCCAGCAGGGGAAAATTGATTTTCATGCGTCAACTCCGGATGCCGTGTCATGTGGTGACACAGAACAAAGAAGCGGAAAGCATGACATCAATCACAAAAAATGAGAAGTTAACAAAATGGCAAAAGATTTTTGCCTTAGGAGTAACAATCGGGGTGAGCGGGAGGGAGAAGGCTCTCCCTCCGCGTAAATCAGTGCAGTGCGGCCGTCAGACCCGCCGCGACAATCAGAGCCAGCACAACAACGGTGGTGAACAGCGAAAACTTCAGATCGGAACTCATCAATTTTTCTCCTTTTAATCCCCCCACGAAAAGTGAGCCTGCTCATTTTTGCATAATTTACGTCAAAAATCTTCCTGGATTTAGGCTGATAAACACTTTACCTCTTCCCCTTTTCATCAAGATAGGACAAAATTCCACGCTAAATTTATTAGCGTACCGGCCATTGACCCCCTCCTGACGTCCCGTGTCGTTTTCCCGGCGTGCCGCAATTCAAGATTGCGTGATAAGGGTGAGAGAAGGCAAACGTTTACCTTCAAGTTTTTCAGGAGTTTAGGATATGGTCTGGAGTGACATTTAATGGCAACAATTAAAGACGTAGCAAAACGCGCAAACGTTTCCACTACAACCGTATCACATGTAATTAACAAAACCCGCTTCGTGGCGGAAGAGACGCGCAACGCCGTCTGGGCAGCGATCAAAGAGCTGCACTATTCGCCAAGTGCGGTTGCGCGCAGCCTCAAGGTTAATCACACCAAATCCATTGGATTGCTGGCCACCAGCAGTGAAGCGGCCTATTTTGCCGAGATCATTGAAGCGGTAGAGAAGAACTGCTTCCAGAAAGGCTATACCCTGATTCTGGGCAACGCATGGAACAGCATAGAAAAACAGCGTGCCTACCTGTCGATGATGGCGCAGAAGCGCGTGGATGGCCTGCTGGTGATGTGTTCCGAGTACCCGGAATCCGTGCTGTCGATGCTCGAAGAGTATCGCCATATCCCCATGGTGGTCATGGACTGGGGTGAAGCGCGCGCGGACTTCACCGACTCCGTTATCGACAACGCCTTTGAAGGCGGTTACATGGCGGGTCGTTACCTGATCGAACGCGGTCACCGCGAGATTGGCGTGATCCCGGGTCCGCTGGAGCGTAACACCGGCGCGGGCCGTCTGGCCGGTTTTATGAAAGCGATGGAAGAAGCGCTGATCACCGTGCCGGAAAACTGGATCGTGCAGGGCGACTTTGAGCCGGAATCAGGCTACCGCGCAATGCAGCAGATCGTTTCCCAGCCGCACCGCCCGACCGCCGTTTTCTGCGGGGGTGACATCATGGCCATGGGTGCGCTCTGCGCCGCCGATGAGCTGGGTCTGCGCGTACCGCAGGATATTTCCGTGATCGGGTATGACAACGTGCGTAACGCGCGCTTCTTCACCCCGGCGCTGACAACCATTCACCAGCCAAAAGATTCGCTGGGCGAAACGGCCTTCAATATGCTGTTGGACAGAATCGTCAACAAACGCGAAGAGTCGCAGTCCATTGAAGTTCACCCACGCCTGATTGAACGCCGTTCCGTTGCGGATGGTCCGTTCCGCGACTACCGTCGTTAATCCCTTGACGGGGCCAGCTACGCTGGCTCCCGTAACCATTCCCGGTTTAGCGTTTCGCTGTCTCCCAGATAATCCAGCAGCCAGGCCATGGCGGGCGAGACATCATTTTGTTGCCAGGTCAGGCAGCAGGCCGCGTCCGGGAACGGATTCTCCAGCGTCAGTTCAACCCATTCTCCGGTATCGATGCGCGGACGCGCAAAATGAACGGGCACCATCGCGACGCACAGCCCGGCGCTGAGGCACGTCGCCGACGATTCCCAGTCAGGAGCCACCACTCGCCGCTGGTTGTCCAGAAGCCAGGTGATACGCTTGGGCAGTGAACGGGACGTATCCTCCAGCACCAGCGAGGGCCAGTTACGCAGCGTATCGTCGCTCAGCGGCCCGTCCATCGCCGCCAGGGGATGATCGCGTGCCACCACGCATTTCCAGCTCAGCATCCCCATGTCGCGAAAGGCGTAACGTCCCCCAACCGGGATCGCCTGCGTGGCGCCAATCGCCATCTCCGCCCTGCCGTCCGCCAGCGCATCCCACACCCCGTTGAACACCTCCTGCGAGACCCGCAGCTCAACGTCAGAGAAATGACGATAGAAATCCACGATCATCTGCCGGGTGCGTTCCGGCTTCACGATGTTATCCACCGCGATGGCGAGATGTCCCCGCCAGCCGTTGGCGATCTGCTGGCACTGTTCGCGGGTGATCTGCATTTTTTTGATAACAGAACGCCCTTCCTTCAAAAACCACGCGCCTGCGGGCGTTAATTCCACGTCGCGATGCCGCCGTTCAAACAGCGGAACCGCCAGCCATTCCTCAAGCTGACGCACCGTGTAGCTAATGGCCGAAGGGACGCGGTGCAACTCCTGCGCTGCACCGCTAAAGCTGCCGTTACGCGCAACAGCATCGACCACTTCAAGAGAATAATCTGACCACATTTTCTGCCTGCAAAAAATTTGAATGCACCCGCCAAATATTAGCGTTTCACAAGCCGCTTTGCACTCCCTACACTCTGCGCCAACGTACACCTGCCTCCTCAGGAGAATAAGAGAATGCAACCCAGGAAAGGATTTTTAGTCTGGCTCGGCGGCTTAAGCGTGCTGGGCTTTTTGGCCACCGACATGTACCTGCCCGCGTTTGCCGCGATGCAGGAAGACCTGCAAACCCCTGCGGCGGCCATCAGCGCCAGCCTGAGTCTGTTCCTTGCCGGTTTTGCTTTCGCGCAGCTCCTGTGGGGACCGCTCTCGGATCGCTTTGGCCGTAAACCGGTACTGCTGCTGGGTCTGGCCATTTTTGCCGTGGGCTGTCTGGGGATGTTGTGGGTGCGCGATGCTACCTGGCTACTGGTGCTGCGCTTTATTCAGGCCGTGGGCGTCTGTGCTGCGGCGGTGACCTGGCAGGCGCTGGTGACCGACTACTATCCGGCTAACCGCACAAACCGTATTTTCGCCACTATTATGCCGCTGGTGGGTCTTTCCCCTGCCCTGGCTCCGCTGCTGGGCAGCTGGATCCTCGCGCACTTTGACTGGCAGGCCATTTTTGCCACGCTGTTTGCCATCACGCTGGTGCTGATGCTGCCGGCGTTTGCCCTTAAACCCGCGCATAAAAAAGAGGCGCATGCCGACGCGAAGCCGATTACCTTTACCTCCCTGCTGAGCGCCAAAGCGTATCGCGGGAATGTCCTGATTTATGCCGCCTGTTCGGCCAGCTTCTTCGCGTGGCTCACCGGCTCGCCGTTTATTCTGCACGATATGGGCTACAGCCCGGCGGCCATCGGTCTGAGCTATGTTCCGCAGACCATCGCGTTCCTGGTGGGCGGGTACGGCTGCCGCGCGGCGCTGCAAAAATGGGAAGGCCAGCAGATGCTGCCATGGCTGCTGGTGCTCTATGCGCTGAGCGTCATCGGTACCTGGGCCGTCGGGTTTATTCCGGGCGCGGGCCTGGCTGAAATTTTGATTCCCTTCTGCGTGATGGCCGTGGCGAACGGGGCGATTTACCCGATCGTGGTGGCACAGGCGTTACGTCCGTTCCCGCAGGCGACTGGCCGCGCCGCCGCGCTGCAAAATACCCTGCAGCTGGGTCTGTGCTTCCTGGCAAGCCTGGTGGTTTCGGCGCTGATTGCGACGCCGCTGTTAACCACCACCAGCGTGATGCTGGTCACCGTTGCGCTGGCGGTATTGGGTTACCGCATGCAGGCTTCCGCGCAACGTGAGCAGGATAGCGGTGCGCAGGTGGAAACCTCGCATGCCTGATTGCGCCAGAAATCATGTTACATTTCAGTGATTAGGTTGCTAACAATTTTCTATTGAATCACCAAATTTTGAGGCCTATACTAAATTTGGTTCGATTAAATACGATAAATATTAAGTGTTAACGGGAGCCGGAGTGCTCCCGTTTTACCATGGAAGGCATTTCGGCAAGGGTTATCTCCCTTCCTCTGTTCTACGTCGGATACTAGCCTCGCGGTATTTACCGTGAGATTTCTCACAAACCAAAAAAAGCGTCTACGCTGTTTGAAGGTTCTGATCACATCAGGGTGATGGAGAAGCTATGAGTTCATCGTGTATAGAAGAAGTCAGCGTTCCGGACGACAACTGGTCCCGGATCGTCAGTGAACTGTTAGGTCGAGCAGGCATCACTATCAACGGATCTTCGCCATCCGATCCCCAGGTTAAACATCCCGACTTTTTTAAACGCGTGTTGCGGGAAGGGTCGTTAGGCCTGGGAGAAAGTTATATGGACGGCTGGTGGGAATGTGAACGGCTGGATATCTTTTTTGCCAGCGTGTTGCGTGCCGGTCTGGAAAATCAACTCCCCCGCAATCTGAAAGACACTCTGCGTGTCGCCTCTGCCCGACTGTTTAACTTGCAAAGTAAAAAACGCGCCTGGATCGTCGGCAAAGAGCATTACGATCTCGGCAATGACCTGTTCAGCCGCATGCTGGACCCTTTCATGCAATACTCCTGCGCCTACTGGAAAGACGCGTCGACGCTTGAGGAAGCACAGCAGGCCAAGCTGCGTCTGATCAGTGAAAAACTGCAGCTACAGCCCGGCATGCGCGTGCTGGATATCGGCTGCGGCTGGGGCGGGCTGGCGTATTTTATGGCGAAGCACTATGGCGTCAGCGTGGTCGGCGTGACGATCTCAGCGGAACAGCAAAAAATGGCGCGAGAGCGCTGTCAGGGTCTCGATGTGGATATCCGGCTGCAGGACTACCGTGACCTGAACGAGCAGTTCGACCGGATCGTTTCCGTCGGCATGTTCGAGCACGTGGGGCCAAAAAACTACGATACCTACTTTGAGGTGGTGGATCGTAATCTGAAACCGGACGGGCTCTTCCTGCTGCACACCATCGGCTCTAAACGGACCGACAATAACGTTGACCCGTGGATCAATAAATACATCTTTCCGAATGGCTGTTTACCGTCCGTTCGCCAGATCGCCAACGCCAGTGAATCCCATTTCGTGATGGAAGACTGGCATAACTTTGGCGCGGACTACGACACCACCTTAATGGCGTGGCATGAACGTTTCCAGAAAGCCTGGCCCGAGATTGCGGACAACTATTCAGAACGATTCAAACGGATGTTTAGCTATTATCTGAATGCCTGCGCGGGGGCGTTTCGCGCACGGGATATTCAGCTCTGGCAGGTGGTATTCAGCCGGGGGATTGAACACGGACTGCGTGTCGCACGCTAAAAAAATAACCCCGGATAGCCGGGGTTATTTTTTATTCTTCTTCTGCGGTCTTTATTATTGCGGCTTCTTTAGCTGCCAGCACGCGTTCAACCGTATCCACCACCGCCTGGGTTTGCGGATCGATTTCGATATTCACACGATGCCCCAGTTTTTTGGCGCCCAGCGTGGTGCGCTGCAGCGTTTCAGGAATTAAATGCACGCAAAAACGCGTTGGCGTCACTTCTCCCACCGTCAGGCTAATCCCGTCAATGCCAATAAATCCTTTATAGAGGATGTATTTCATTAATGACGGGTCCTGCATTTTAAACCAGATTTGACGGTTATTTTCCGAGGTCACGATTTTCGCCACTTCGGCAGTGGTCATGATATGCCCCGACATCAAATGGCCGCCAATCTCATCGCTGAACTTTGCCGCGCGCTCAACGTTGACGGTATCGCCTACCACCAGCTCGCCCAGGTTAGTGATCCGCAGCGTCTCTTTCATTAAATCAAAGCTAATCTGGTTGCCGTTAATTTCGGTCACGGTCAGGCAGCAGCCGTTATGGGCAATCGAGGCGCCGGTTTCGATGCCCTCAAGCATATATTCCGGCAGCTCAACAACATGAGTACGGAAATTAGGTTTTTCATCAATGGACACCACTTTGGCAGTGCCCTGCACAATACCAGTAAACATGCTTACAACTCCTGTTTTTTCCGAACGGTGATGACACCGTTTAATCCCTCCACAATAACAGTTGGAAAAACAGGTTGCCAGCGGAGCGCATTTTCTGGCGATTTTTTCACTAGATAAATAGCTAAAGCCCGCTACAATAGCTGGCACCCCCCTGCATTTTCTTCTTGCTGCCCGTTTCGGCGGCTTTTTTAGTCTCTCAAATAACTACAAAATAAAGGTGTTCACGTGCAGAAGTACATGAATGAAGCGCGCCAGTTATTGGCACTGGCTATACCAGTGATCGTCGCGCAAGTGGCCCAGACCGCAATGGGATTTGTGGATACGGTAATGGCAGGTGGCTACAGCGCCACCGACATGGCGGCCGTGGCTATCGGCACGTCAATCTGGCTTCCGGCCATCCTGTTCGGTCACGGTCTGCTGCTCGCGCTCACGCCTGTTATCGCTCAGCTCAATGGCTCAGGCCGTCGAGAGCGCATCGCCCATCAGGTTCGCCAGGGTTTCTGGCTGGCAGGGTTTGTCTCCGTGCTGATCATGGTGGTGCTCTGGAACGCGGGCCATATCATTCGCGCTATGCATAATATTGACCCGGCGCTGGCGGACAAAGCCGTGGGCTATCTGCGCGCGCTGCTCTGGGGCGCGCCGGGCTACCTCTTTTTCCAGGTGGCGCGTAACCAGTGTGAAGGCCTGGCGAAAACCAAGCCCGGCATGGTGATGGGTTTTATCGGGCTGCTGGTCAACATCCCGGTTAACTATGTCTTTATTTATGGTCATTTCGGGATGCCGGAGCTGGGCGGCGTCGGCTGCGGCGTGGCGACGGCAGCCGTTTACTGGGTCATGTTCTTCTCGATGCTTACCTTCGTGAAGCGCGCCCGCTCAATGCGCGATATTCGTAACGAGAACAGATTCAGCACGCCGGACTGGAGCATCATGACGCGTCTGGTGCAGCTAGGGTTGCCGATTGCCCTTGCGCTGTTCTTTGAGGTGACCCTGTTTGCCGTGGTCGCCCTGCTGGTCTCCCCGCTGGGCATTGTGAACGTCGCCGGGCACCAGATTGCGCTGAACTTCAGCTCCCTGATGTTCGTCCTGCCGATGTCGCTGGCTGCGGCAGTGACGATCCGCGTGGGCTTCCGCCTGGGACAAGGCTCGACGCTCGACGCGCAAACCGCCGCGCGCACCGGACTGGGCGTCGGCGTCTGCATGGCCATTTGCACGGCGCTTTTTACCGTCGCGCTGCGCGAGCAAATTGCCCTGCTCTATAACGACAATCCGGAAGTCGTCGCGCTGGCATCGCACCTGATGCTGCTGGCCGCGATTTACCAGATTTCGGACTCCATTCAGGTGATTGGCAGCGGCGTGCTGCGCGGCTATAAAGACACGCGCTCCATTTTCTTTATCACCTTCATCGCCTACTGGGTGCTGGGTCTGCCGTGTGGGTATATTCTGGCCCTGACCGACCTGGTGGTGGACCGCATGGGACCGGCGGGGTTCTGGATGGGCTTTATCATCGGCCTGACGTCGGCGGCGATTATGATGATGATGCGCATGCGCTTCCTGCAGCGCCAGCCATCCACGATCATTTTGCAACGCGCTGCACGTTAAATACGCAGTAGCCGCCACCCGGCGGCTACTTTCTCTTCACTTTGCGCGGTAATACAGCAATCGCGTGAAATCAGAGAGAAAATTGCATTTTCCCTCTTGCCACCTCGGTGCTGTGCCGCTAATATTCGTCCCCGTTGTCACCGACAACACGTTGCGTTCATAGCTCAGTTGGTTAGAGCACCACCTTGACATGGTGGGGGTCGTTGGTTCGAGTCCAATTGAACGCACCATTCTGCGTCCGTAGCTCAGTTGGTTAGAGCACCACCTTGACATGGTGGGGGTCGGTGGTTCGAGTCCACTCGGACGCACCATTTCAGTCCTGAAATGGTGCAAATTCTCCTCTGATAGCCTGAATTTTCTTAATCCCTTATTTTCATCATTATTCTCCTGCTACGCTTTTCCTATGGAAAAAAAACACAGGAAACGTGTTGATGAAGAAGATCGCGATTATCGGCTCCGGCCCCACAGGGATTTACACCTTTTATCACCTGCTTCAAAACAGCACGCCGCTCTCCGTTTCCGTTTTCGAACAGGCCGATGAAGCTGGCGTGGGCATGCCCTATAACGACGACGATAATTCCCGGCTGATGCTGGCGAACATTGCGAGCATTGAAATCCCGCCTATTTTTATGACCTACCTCGACTGGCTTAAGGAACAGAGCGACGCCCATCTGGCACGCTTTAAGGTGGATAAAGCCAGCCTGCATGACCGACAGTTCCTGCCCAGGCTTCTGTTGGGAGAGTACTTTCGCGACAGCTTTCGTTCAATCGTAAAAGAGGCGAAAAAGCTGGGGTTCGAGGTTAAAGTCCATGAATCCGCGAAGGTCACCGACATCATCCCTTCGACAACCGGCGTGACGATTTCGGTCAACGACCACACCTTACCGGTTCAATTCGACCTGGCGGTTATTGCCACCGGCCACGTCTGGCCAGAGGAGGATGAAGCCACGCGCACGTTCTTCCCAAGCCCGTGGTCCGGTCTGATGGACGCCCGCATTCCCCCTTGCCGCGTGGGCATTATGGGCACCTCGTTGAGCGGCCTGGACGCGGCTATGGCGGTGGTGATGCAGCACGGTGCGTTTCGTGACGGTAAATTCATCCTCGACAAAAGCAGCGAAGGGTTACACATTACGCTGATGTCCCGGACGGGCATTCTGCCGGAAGCCGATTTTTACTGCCCTATTCCTTACGAGCCGCTGTCGGTAATGACCGAATTCGTGGTGGAAAGCGAGATAGCCAAAGGACCGGATGGCCTGCTTGACCGCATTTTTGCCCTGATGGTCAAAGAGCTTCAGCTTGCCGATCCGGCGTGGTGCGAGAAGATGTCTTTGCATACGCTGAATGCGGACACTGTTCGTGAGGCCTGGTTTGAGGATCGTCAACGCCACGGCCCCTTTACCTGGGCGGAAGAGAATCTCAACGAGGTTGAACGCAATAAACGCGAACGCCGTACCGTGGCGTGGCGCTACACCGTGCTGCGGCTGCATGAGGTCGTTCAGGAGATCGTTCCCCATCTCAGCGAGCAGGACAGAAAACGCTTTAAGCAGGGCCTGGCTCGGGTATTTATCGACAACTATGCCGCCATCCCTCCGCAGTCTATCCGCAGGCTGCTCGCACTTCGCGAAGCCGGCATCATCAGCGTGGCCGCGCTCGGTGACGACTACACGCTCGACGTTGGCAGCGATCGAACGGTGATAACCACAAAAGAGACCGTCTATCGTTTCGACGTATTTATTGACGCACGCGGACAAAAGCCGCTCAAGACGAAAGATCTGCCCTTCCCGACGCTGCGAAAACAGCTGGAAGCGACCGGCGATGAGATACCCGATATCGGCGAGGATTACACCTTAAAAGCACCTGACACCGTTCGCGGGCGCATCGCCTTCGGTGCGATACCGTGGCTGATGCACGATCGTCCCTTCGTTCAGGGGCTGGTGGAGTGTGCAGAGATTGCAGAGGCGATGGCGAAAGCGGCGGAAAAACCCGCGTCACGCGTGCGGCGGAGATTACCCTATTTTGAATACTGACAGGGCATCCGTGCCCTGCTGTTGCGGGTTACTCGAAGAAGACTTCCGGGTTTTCCGACAGCGAGACGAAGCTTTTCGTCGCTTTATCCAGCGCGAGGATTTCGCCGCTTTCAATGTCGTACACCCAGCCGTGCAGTCGGATGGAGTTATTACGCAGGCCCACCGCGACGGACGGATGGGTCTTGATGTTGCTCAGTTGCGCAAAGACGTTTTCCTGCACCATCGCATTCACTTTATCGATCGGCTTATCCCAGGTTTTCTTCTCTACCACGGCTTTTGCCGCGTCGGAATAGCGCAGCCAGTGTGACACGGCAGGCATCGGCTCCAGGTTCGCGTTATCGGCAATCGCCTTCATCGCGCCGCAGTTGGAGTGACCGCAAATCACGATATCCGTGACGCCCAGCGCCACGACGGCGTATTCGATGGTAGCGGACACACCGCCTGGCTCCGGTCCGAACGGCGGCACAATGTTGCCAGCATTACGAATGACAAAGAGTTGTCCTGGCTCTTGCTGGGTGACCAGTTCCGGGACCAGACGGCTGTCGGAGCATGAGATGAACAGCGCTTTGGGATTCTGGCTGGACGCTAAACTGCGGAAGAGTTCTTTACGTTGCGGGAAAATCTCTTTTTGAAAGCTGAGAAAACCTTCAATGATATGTTGCATAGCAATGTCTCTTTTATCTGTTTTAGTTTAGGTATGATCGAGATCACACTCGTAAAGTTTACCCATCGTGGTTTACTTCAGACAAGCAATATATTTCTGGCCCGACCGCTGCACAATTTCGTCCGCGTTAGCGAGGATGTTCTGCCCTTCGAACGCGCCGTACAGACGTTCAAACGTCCTGCCTTCCAGATGACTTACGACGGACGCCACGGCGCGGGCCGGCAGCGGAAGATAGTTCGGGTAGCTCCACATAAACGAGACGGCGTCTTTACCCGGCGTGACCTGCAGAATATCGCCCACCAGCAGCACCCCGTCCCCCTCCTGCCAGTGCAGCACCGTTCCCCCGGCAAAATGCCCGCCCAGACGCAGCAGGGTAACAGACGGGAAAATCTCCAGCGCATCGCCTTCCCAGAAATGAATGGCTGGGCTGTCGCGCATCACCCACTCTCTGTCGCTGGCGTGCAGGTACACCGGCGCGTCAAACGCCGCAGCCCACTCCTGCATCGTGGTGTAATAGTGCGGGTGTGAAATCGCAATCGCGCTGATGCCGCCGAGGGCGTTAATAAGCGTTTTGGTTGCCGGGTCAATGTTGGCGATGCAGTCCCAGAGGATATTGCCGTGCGGCGTTTGCAAAAGCAGCGCCCGCTGGTTGATAGCAAACGCCGGAACGGTTTTGATACCGAACAATCCCGGCTCCAGCTGCTGCCATTTGTTGCTGTGCGTCGCGTTGACGGTATCGAGATCGGTCCACGCCTGCCCCGTGATGGGCACATACTGGCGTTCATCCTCACAAATTGGGCATCTGTCCGGCTGCGTATCGTAGGCGGTTCCACAGGTTTTACAGAGTGTAATCATGTGCTCTCCTCAGCGATAAAGCACTGAGTATGGCAGGGATTATCCTTATGTGCTGCGAGGTACATTGCTGGCTTTTTTTGCCCTATACTGTGCCAGTATCGAAAACTGAACAGAGCAGGTGCAACATGGAAATTGATCTCGATAACTTAGTGTTTAACGGTCTGGATGAAGCAGAAGAGCGTAATGCAGAACGTCTGGACGACGCGGATAAAAAAGCGCAGGCGATTATCGCCGACGACGACTGCGGCGACGCCTGCAAGATCTAATAAAAAAGCACCGGGAAACCGGTGCTTTTTTATTTCACTCGTTAAACGTCACGCACACTTCGTTCCAGTACGTTTCACGCGTGCGGCGCAGTTCAGCGTGGCGTTTTATCATGGAACCACTCCGGGTCAATGTTGGCAACGTCTACGCCATACAGGCTGGCGACAGGCAGTATCGACTCAAGAACACGTTGCGCGCTGTTCTCCGCATTCGCTGGCCGGGCCGCAAAAAACCGCCGTAACGTGCTGATCCATTTTTTCATCGTCTTACCCTCTCTCGCCGTATCTGCCTTCAGTTAAGCACCCCAATCCCGTGCAGGGGAAATACCAAAATCCACTGTCGATGTGCAGGATCTGCAAATAGCACCCTCGCCCTTTTCACTCTTCATTAACACCTTGTTCACTAATGCTTTTTTGCTCATAGCAAAGAACGATTTCTTATTTGGCGATAGCTTTCCCTTATGGGAGCGTAACGGGGTAAAACAAAAACAACGGGATAGCGAATGACTATGGCAGCAAAAATGAAAGGGTTTAAAAAACGGACGCTGGCTCTGGGCGTAGTGGCAGCCTGGGGCCTGTTTTCAGCGCAGGCGCAGGCCGATCAGCTGGCGGATATCAAGGCAGCAGGGGTGGTGAAAGTGGCCACGTTTGATGCCAACCCGCCGTTTGGCTCGATTGATGCCAAAACGCATGAGATCGTGGGTTACGACGTGGACTTCGCCAAAGCGCTGGCAAAATCGCTCGGCGTGAAGCTTGAACTGGTTGCCACCAATCCGGCCAACCGCATTCCGCTGCTGCAGTCCGGCAAAGCCGACCTGATCGTGGCGGATATTACTATCACCCCGGAACGCGCACAGGTCATTGATTTCTCGACGCCTTACTTCGTCACTGGCCAGCAGTTCCTGGTTCCGGCGAAATCACCGGACAAGCTCGATGACTATAGCCGGGCGCGCATTGGCGCAGTCAAAGGCACAACAGGCGAGCAGGCGCTGCACCAGCGTTTCCCGCAGTCCCGTGTCCTCTCTTATGACGACATTCCCCTGGCGCTGACCGCACTGCGCAACGGCAACGTACAGGCCATCACTCAGGACAGCACCATTCTGGCCGGTCTGCTGGCGCAGGCGCCGGACAAAGCCAACTTCAAAATCCTGCCTGACCTGCTCAGTAAAGAAGAGATCGGCGTGGGGGTGAAGAAAGGTGAAACGGCACTGCTGAAAGCCGTCAACGACGAGCTGGTTAATCTCGAGAAGACCGGTCAGGCGGCAAAAATCTATGATGTCTGGTTTGGTCCTGGCACCCCTGCTCCACAGCCTCGCGGCTTTAAAATAGAAGCCAGGTAATTATGCTCTCAGGTTTATTTTCACACTCCGCGGCCGGTGCCGCGGATTTTTCACATCTGGAACAGGCCAGCGTCGAGTTTCGTCATGTGGACAAACGCTACGGTGACCATCAGGTTTTGAACGACATTAACCTCACCATCACGCCCGGTGAAGTGGTTGCTATCCTCGGCCCGTCGGGTTCCGGTAAATCCACCCTGATTCGTCTTATCAACCAGCTTGAACCCCTGAGCGGCGGAGAGATCCTGGTCGACAACAAGCCTACCGGAAAGCTCTCCGGTAGCGGGTTGCGCCAGCTGCGAAGCCGCGTGGGGTTTGTATTCCAGCAGTTCAATCTTTATGCCCATCTCACCGCCAGCCAGAACATCACCCTGGCACTGGAGCACGTTCACGGCTGGAAGCCACAGCCAGCCCAGGCGCGCGCGCTGGCCCTGCTGGAGAAAGTGGGGATGCTGGAAAAGGCCCACCATTTCCCGGCAGAGCTATCCGGCGGACAGCAGCAGCGCGTGGCGATAGCCCGCGCCCTCGCCTCTTCACCGCAAATCATTCTGTTCGATGAACCCACCTCCGCGCTGGATCCGGAGATGATTGGTGAAGTGCTGTTCGTGATGAAAGCCCTCGCCCACAGCGGGATCACGATGATCGTGGTGACCCATGAGATGCAGTTTGCCCGGGAAATCGCCGACCGGATTGTCTTTATCGACGGCGGGCAAATTCTGGAAACCGCGCCGCCAGCGCAGTTTTTCAGCCAGCCAGCGCATCCGCGCGCGCAGCGTTTCCTGCAAAAGGTGCTGGATCCGCTGCATCAGGAGCATCTGTAATGCCCGCGCTCGACTGGCAGGGGGTACTGACCGGACAGCCTCTGCAGTGGATACTTTCCGGATTTCTCACCACCTTGTGGGTGACGCTGGCGGGGATCGCGCTGGCCAGCCTGCTCGCACTGCTCTTTATGCTCCTGCGCCTGTCCGGTGGACGCGTCGGGAAAGCGATCGTCAGCGGCTGGGTATCGCTGTTTCGCAATACGCCGCTGCTGGTGCAGCTGCTGTTCTGGTATTTTGCCGCCTGGAACGGGCTGCCGCAGGCGTTTCGCGACGTGGTCAACGCCGATCACAGCTGGTCCATTCTGCCCGGCGACGTCTGGTGGTTTACGCCCGAATTTTTATGCTCTGCCTGGGGGCTGGGCGTTTTTACCTCGGCGTTTTTAATCGAAGAAGTGGAAGCCGGGTTGCGTTCTGTGCCAGTCGGGCAACGGGAGGCGGCGCTGGCCCAGGGATTCTCAGCATGGCGCGTATTTCGCTACATCCTGCTGCCGCAGGGGCTGGCTAACGCCTGGCAGCCCGTTGTGGGCCAGTATCTCAACCTGATGAAGCTCTCCTCGCTCGCCAGCGGGATTGGCTTCGCCGAGCTCACCTACCAGGTCAGGCAGATCGAAAGCTTTAACGCACACGCGCTGGAGGCATTTACCCTCGGTACTGCACTCTATCTGCTGACTGGTCTGGTCATGGGAATGGTGCTGGTCCGCCTTGGGCCGCAGGCGAAACGTAAACGCCCGATCGTCGCCACCACAGGGAGTGAAAAACATGATTGCCGGACTTAATGTCATCACCGATAACCTCGATTATCTGCTGTGGGGACGCGCGGCAGCCGGTGAACCGGGAGGCGTGCTGCTTTCGTTAATGATGGCAGCAGGCGCTGCGGTTATCGCTCTGCCCGGAGGGATACTGCTCGCGTGCCTGGCCTGGCGCTTTACCGGGCTCGTGCGAAAAGTCCTCTTTTTATGGGCAGAGCTGATTCGCGGGATCCCACTCATCTTCGTGATTTTCTGGATGTGGTATCTCCTGCCGCTCATGACCGGGGGCGATCTGCCCGGGGCGCTGACCGTCACGCTGGCGCTGGCCTGGTTTACGGCGGCCACCGT
Source organism: Enterobacter quasiroggenkampii (assembly GCF_043972695.1). Lineage (NCBI taxonomy): Bacteria > Pseudomonadati > Pseudomonadota > Gammaproteobacteria > Enterobacterales > Enterobacteriaceae > Enterobacter > Enterobacter quasiroggenkampii. Next base: position 2,548,720 of record NZ_CP143745.1, on the reverse strand, counting down.
GATGCACTCAGTGCTGGCCGGACTGAGCGCGCTGCCGACCGGGCAGTTCGAAGCCGCGCTGTCACAGGGATTCAGCACGCAGCAAACCCTGTGGCGCGTGCTGCTGCCGCAGGCGCTGAGAAATATTCTGCCGTCGCTGGTGGGGATTTTTATCAGCCTGCTGAAGGATACGTCGCTGGCGTTTATCGTGAACGTCCCGGAGCTGACCACGGTGGCGGGACAGGTCAACAACCGGGTGCAAATCTACCCGGCGGCCATTTTTATCTTTACGGGCGTGGTCTACTACCTGCTCTGCTGCTCGCTCGAGCAGCTTGCAAAACGCTGGCGCCTTACCCGGCCAGCGCTTTAACCACCGTTTCCATTGCCTCGGTTGTCAATGCACTGCGTTTCACGCGCTGGTTCGCCAGCGCGGTACGCAGTACCCCGGCAATGACAATATGCTTTGGCTCCTGCCCTAAATCACGCATCTCAAGCACGACCTTCCCGACCACCCGGCACATCTCCTGATACAGCGCTTCATCTTTGGTCACGTTACCCATCGTCATCACTCCATTGCCTGTTAAACGTTGAGCTTAAATGATTCTCCTGCCGGATACAAAAAAGAAGCCCGGCGAGGAACTCGCCGGGCTTCATCTGTAAAATCAGATAATTAGTTGTTTACTGGAATGACCGCGCCTTTGTACTTGGTGCGGATCCAGTCCTGAATCTCTTTCGAGTGCAGCACGTTCACCAGCGCGACGATGTCTTTCTTCTTCTCGTCACCGCGATGCACGGTGATAATGTTGGCATACGGATTGTTTTCACCGCTCTCAACCGCAATCGGGTCGTGAACCGGATCCAGACCGGCGTCAATCGCGTAGTTGGCGTTAATCACCACCGCATCGCCTTCGTTGTTGTTGTACATCTGCGGCAGCAGAGACGCTTCCACGTTAGGCGTGAACTTCAGCTTTTTCGGGTTCTCGACGATGTCGCTGATGCGCGCGGTCACTTTATCGATGCCCGGCTTCAGCTTGATCACGCCCTCTTTCTCGAAGATGGAAAGAATACGACCCTCTTCAGAAACCGCGTCACGCATGATGATCTTGCCACCTTCCGGCAGGTCTTTCAGCGACTTGTATTTTTTGGAGTAGATGCCGATTGGCTCAATGTGGATCGCGCCCGCACTGACAAAATCGTAGTCCTTATCGCCCGCATGATCTTTCAGCACGCTGTTCAGGTAAGGAATGTGCTGGAAATAGTTCGCATCGATGTCATGACCCGCCAGCGCGGTGTTCGGCAGAATGTAGTCCTGGAACGGTTTAATCTCCAGGTCGATACCCTGCTTCGCCAGAATCGGCTTTGCCTGCTCCAGAATTTCCGCATGCGGCGTATTGGATGCGCCCACGGTCAGGGTGTCGGCCCAGGAGGCGAAGCTCAGGGCGCTCAGGGTTGCAGCGGCGATCAGTGTCAGTGTCTTTTTCATGATGTGGTTCCTGTGTGTATTTATTAGCGTTTATCTAACAGTGAAGTAATGACATCGCCGCAGAACTGGATAATGAAAACGATGATCAGAATGGTCACCGTTGCCACCAGCGTGACGTCACCATGGTTGCGCTGGAATCCTTCCAGATAAGCCAGATTTCCCAAACCACCGGCGCCAATCACCCCCGCCATTGCGCTGTAGCTCACCAGCGCAATCAGCGTTACCGTAATACCCGATACCAGTGCAGGTGATGATTCCGGCAGTAAAACCCGAAATACGAGCGTGCTCAGTCGTGCGCCCATCGAACGCGTCGCTTCAATCACGCCTTTATCCACTTCACGCAGGGCGATTTCCACCAGGCGTGCGTAGAACGGTGCGGCCCCCACAATCAGGGCCGGCAGCGCCGCGTTGGCGCCAAGAATGGTGCCGACAACGGTCTTGGTGAACGGGATCAGCAGCACAATCAAAATGATGAACGGAATCGAGCGGAACACGTTCACCACAATCGAAATGACGCTATACACCGTGCGGTTGTGGAACAATCCGCCGCGCGCGGTTAAAAACAGCGCCAGACCCAGCACGATGCCTAATACAAAGGTCGCCACGCCGGAAAGCGCGGTCATGTACAGCGTCTCCAGCGTCGCCGCCCAGAGCTGATCCCACTTGAGATGCGGAAAGAGATTCTCAGCCATGTTTAATCACCTCGCCTTCAATATCGCTGTGCTGCAGGTCGGCGAGGATATTGTTCAGTTGTTCATCAGATGCCACGACGTGCACCCAGAGTTGACCAAACACGCCGTGTGCGGTTTGGGTCATTTTTCCGTGCAGGATGTTAAACGGCAGGCCGTAGCGCAGCGTCAGTTCGCCCACAATCGGTTTGTGCGTGCTGTACCCGGTAAAGGTCAGCCTGATAACCGTACCTTCCAGATCGTTTGCCAGTTCGGTATTGAAGGTTTCTTCTTCAGCGTACTGGCTCACCTGACGGACAAACTGCTGCGTAATCGGCTGCTGCGGATGGGTAAAGACGCTCAACACGTCGCCCTCTTCCACCACTTTACCGTTCTCCATCACTGCCACGCGGTCGCAGATTTTGCGCACCACGTGCATCTCGTGCGTGATCAGCACGATGGTCAGCTTGAACCTACGGTTAATATCCAGCAGCAGATCGAGGATCTGATCGGTGGTCTGCGGGTCAAGCGCGGAGGTGGCTTCATCGCAGAGCAGCACATCCGGGCGATTAGCCAGCGCACGCGCAATGCCCACGCGCTGCTTTTGCCCACCGCTCAGCTGTGACGGATAAGCATGCTCGCGACCTTTCAGGCCAACGAGTTCAATAAGCTCGGCTACGCGGGCCTTTATTTCGGCTTTTGGTACGCCAGCAATTTGCATCGAGAACGCAATATTCTCGCTGACCGTGCGCGACCACAGCAGGTTGAAGTGCTGAAACACCATGCTGATCTTCAGCCGCGCCTGGCGCAGTGCTTCACCTTTTGCGGCAGAAATGTTCTGCCCGTTGATGGTTACGCTGCCGCTGCTCGGTTTTTCCAGACCATTCAGCAGGCGGATAAGCGTACTTTTACCTGCGCCGCTGTAACCAATGATCCCGTATATCTGTCCCTGTGCTATCGTCAAATTGACATTATCAACGGCTGTGAGTGCCACCTTTCCGTTGTCAAAAACCTTCGAAATATTGCTCAGTACAATCATTCTTATTCGTTATCCGTGCCGCCCGTGGCGGTTTAGCAGTATGGATGTCCAAACGATAGTAAACAGGCGTTATCAGCTTTTAAATGAACAAAAAAGAATGTGTTATAACTTTCGGCAATAAACAGCGGATTTACCGGGTGCGAAGCATTTAAACCAATTTCAGCAATGATTATCTGCCGGATGCATATCCGCTGGCGGACGGGCGCAAAAAACGGTCATTTTTGCAGCATTTTATCCCGATATAGCCATCCTCACATCCAGACAACTTTACGTCTTGCTGTCCTTCCATCCAGAAATGGCATTTATATTCCTTTCTGTTCTAAACGGCAGTGAATGGTTCTTTATTGAGAAAATTTCATCGCCCTATCATCCCGTCATGACATCAAGAAAGGAAAACATCATGACGATTTATCACTCCGTCACCGAACTGATTGGTCGTACCCCGCTGATCCAGCTGCATAAGCTTGATACCGGTCCCTGCTCGCTGTTCCTGAAGCTGGAAAACCAAAATCCGGGCGGGTCGATTAAGGATCGCGTTGCGCTGTCGATGATTAACGAAGCAGAACGTACCGGCCAGCTGCAGCCAGGCGGCACAATTATTGAGGCCACGGCGGGCAATACCGGTCTCGGCCTGGCCCTGATCGCCGCCCAGAAAGGCTACTCGCTGATCCTGGTGGTGCCGGACAAAATGAGCCGCGAGAAGATTTTCCACCTGCGCGCGCTGGGTGCCCAGGTGGTGCTGACCCGCTCCGACGTCAACAAGGGCCATCCTGCCTATTACCAGGATTACGCCCAGCGTCTGGCGAACGAACTGCCCGGCGCGTTTTACATCGACCAGTTCAACAACGAAGCCAACCCGCTGGCGCACCGCACCACCACGGCGCCGGAACTGTATGAACAGCTTGACGGCAAAATCGACGCCATCGTGGTGGGCGTCGGCTCAGGCGGCACGCTGGGCGGCCTGCAGGCGTGGTTCGCCGAGCACTCTCCGCACACGGAATTTGTCCTGGCTGACCCGGCAGGATCCGTTCTCGCCGACCAGGTGGAAACCGGACGCTACCACGACGCGGGCTCCTGGCTGGTTGAGGGAATTGGCGAAGACTTTATTCCTCCGCTGGCCCACATTGAAGGGGTGAATCGCGCCTGGCGCATCACCGACCGCGAGGCCTTCACCACCGCGCGCGAGCTGCTGAAAACGGAGGGCATTCTGGCGGGCTCCTCCAGCGGCACGCTGCTGGCGGCCGCGCTGAAGTATTGCCAGGCGCAAACCACGCCGAAGCGGGTGGTGACCTTCGCCTGCGACAGCGGCAATAAATATCTCTCGAAGATGTTCAACGACGACTGGATGCGACAGCAGGGGCTCATCACGCGTCCGCAGGCTGGCGATCTCTCTGACTACATCGCCCTGCGCCACGATGAAGGCGCCACCGTCACCGCCGCCCCGGACGACACGCTCTCCACCGTCCTGGCGCGCATGCGTCTGTATGACATCTCCCAGCTGCCGGTGCTGGAGAACGGCAAGGTGGTGGGCATTATCGACGAGTGGGATCTTCTGCGGCATATCGGCGGCGACGGCGATCGCTTCGCGCTGCCGGTGACGGCAGCCATGACGCGTCAGGTCGAATTCCTTGATAAACACGCGCCGGAAAGCGCCCTGAACGCCATCTTCGACCGCGGCCTGGTGGCCGTCATTAATGACAACGACCGTTTTCTCGGTCTGATTACGCGCAGCGACGTTCTGACCGCATGGCGCAACCGTCTACAGCAATAAAGGAATCAATGATGAAAAATCTGGCCACCCTCAGCGTACACAGCGGCGAATTCAACGACCAGCACGGCGCCGTCATGCCGCCGATTTACGCCACCTCGACGTTTGCGCAACCCTCGCCCGGGGAGCATACCGGTTATGAGTACTCCCGCAGCGGCAACCCTACCCGCCATGCGCTGGAAACGGCGATTGCCGAACTGGAAGGCGGCACGCGCGGCTACGCTTTTGCCTCCGGTCTGGCGGCCATCTCCACGGTGCTCGAACTGCTGGATAAAGACAGCCATATTGTCGCCATTGATGACGTTTACGGTGGGACGTACCGCCTGATCGAAAATGTGCGCAAGCGCAGCACCGGGCTGCAGGTCAGTTGGGTTAAACCGGACGACCTGGCCGGGCTCGAGGCCGCCATTCGCCCGGATACCCGCATGGTATGGGTTGAAACGCCGACCAACCCGCTGCTGAAGCTGGCCGATCTGGCGGCCATCGCGGCAATCGCCCGTCGTCATAACGTCATCAGCGTGGCGGATAACACCTTCGCGTCGCCGGTGATCCACCGTCCGCTGGAGTCCGGTTTCGATATCGTGGTGCACTCTGCCACCAAATACCTTAACGGCCACTCTGACGTGGTGGCCGGGCTGGCGATTGTCGGGGACAACAAGGAACTGGCGGACAAGCTGGGCTATCTGCAAAACGCGGTGGGCGGCGTCCTGGATCCGTTCAGCAGCTTCCTGACACTGCGCGGTATTCGCACGCTTGCGCTGAGGGTCGAAAAGCACAGCACCAACGCGCTGGCGATTGCGCAATGGCTTGATCAGCATCCTCTGGTCGAAAAGGTATTCTATCCTGGCCTGGAATCACATCCACAGTACCAGCTGGCCCGCACGCAGATGGCGCTGCCCGGTGGCATGATTTCCGTCGTGGTAAAAGGCGATGCGCAACGCGCCACCGAGGTGATTCGCAACCTGAAGTTGTTCACTCTTGCGGAAAGTCTGGGCGGCGTGGAGAGTCTGGTAAGCCAGCCTTACAGTATGACGCACGCCTCGATTCCGCTGGAACAACGCCTGGCAAACGGCATTGTGCCGCAGCTGATCCGCCTGTCGGTGGGGATTGAAGATCCTAAAGACCTGATTGCGGACCTCAGCCAGGCGCTGCAAAAATAAGCAAACGGCGGCAGGTTACTCACCTGCCGCCACAAGTTGTCATCATGGCTTAACGCCTTGATAACAATATTATGTGAAACCGCATTGATTATTTCTGAAACACCGTTTCCATTTTCCTTTTATCTTAAAATCAGCGTATAATGCGCGCCAAATCCCTGGTGAATGGTTTCAGCGCTTGGAATACAAAAAACAACGTACAACTTCTCCTCTCCTTCGTTGGGCTGTCACTCAGGCACACTTTCTTCTGCACGCTCATTTGATGTCTCCTATCCTTAGTGCGTGTCATATACTCTTTTGCAACACAGGTTTGACTCCGCGGCGGTGCGCCCCCGGAGCGAGATTTCCATATCCTTCCCAACTTAAAGACTAAGACTGTCATGAAAAAGACGAAAATTGTTTGTACTATCGGCCCGAAAACCGAATCTGAAGAGATGCTGAGCAAAATGCTGGACGCCGGCATGAACGTGATGCGTCTGAACTTCTCCCACGGTGACTACGCAGAGCACGGCCAGCGCATCCAGAACTTGCGCAACGTGATGAGCAAGACCGGTAAAAAAGCGGCCATCCTGCTGGATACCAAAGGTCCAGAAATCCGTACCATCAAACTGGAAGGCGGTAACGACGTCTCTCTGAAAGCGGGCCAGACCTTCACCTTCACCACCGACAAATCCGTCGTCGGCAACAGCGAAATCGTTGCAGTGACCTACGAAGGCTTCACCAGCGATCTGTCCGTCGGTAACACCGTGCTGGTCGACGATGGCCTGATCGGTATGGAAGTCACCGCTATCGAAGGCAACAAAGTTATCTGTAAAGTGCTGAACAACGGCGACCTGGGCGAAAACAAAGGCGTTAACCTGCCGGGCGTCTCCATCGCGCTGCCAGCCCTGGCTGAAAAAGACAAACAGGACCTGATCTTCGGCTGCGAGCAAGGCGTTGACTTCGTCGCGGCCTCCTTCATCCGTAAGCGTTCCGACGTGGTTGAAATCCGTGAGCACCTGAAAGCGCACGGCGGCGAGAAGATCCAGATCATCTCCAAAATCGAAAACCAGGAAGGCCTGAACAACTTCGACGAAATCCTCGAAGCGTCTGACGGCATCATGGTTGCACGTGGCGACCTGGGCGTTGAAATCCCGGTTGAAGAAGTGATCTTCGCGCAGAAGATGATGATCGAGAAGTGTGTGCGCGCGCGTAAAGTGGTTATCACCGCAACGCAGATGCTGGACTCCATGATCAAAAACCCACGCCCAACCCGCGCTGAAGCTGGCGACGTGGCAAACGCCATCCTCGACGGTACTGATGCGGTTATGCTGTCCGGCGAATCCGCGAAAGGTAAATATCCGCTGGAAGCGGTCGGCATCATGGCGACCATCTGTGAACGTACTGACCGCGTGATGACCAGCCGTCTGGACTTCAATAACGACAGCCGCAAGCTGCGTATCACCGAAGCAGTATGCCGCGGTGCAGTAGAAACCGCTGAGAAACTGGAAGCCCCACTGATCGTGGTTGCCACTCAGGGCGGTAAATCTGCGCGCGCCGTGCGTAAATACTTCCCGGATGCGACCATCCTGGCCCTGACCACCAACGAAACCACCGCTCGTCAGTTGGTGCTGAGCAAAGGCGTCGTTGCGCATCTGGTTAAAGAGATCGCCTCTACTGACGATTTCTACATTCAGGGTAAAGCACTGGCTCTGGAAAGCGGTCTGGCACAGAAAGGTGACGTTGTGGTCATGGTTTCTGGCGCGCTGGTACCAAGCGGCACCACCAATACCGCATCTGTTCACGTGCTGTAATAATTCCCGAACGAATTAATTTGGATAAAAAGCGCCCGTCGGGCGCTTTTTTTATTCCTGGCATTAGCCAAAGTCATTCAAAATGCAAATCGGGTTTTTCTATTTAATTGCGAATTATCTAAGATGAATCCGATGATAAATGCCTTTTTTTCCTTAGATTTTTACCCGAAACCGGCTGATTCGATGCTTCTTTGAGCGAACGATCAAAAATAGGTGTATTCCCATCAAAAAAATATTCTCAACCCAAAAAACTTTGTGTAATACTTGTAACGCTACATGGAGATTAACTCAATCTAGAGGGTATTAATAATGAATCGTACTAAACTGGTACTGGGCGCGGTAATCCTGGGTTCTACTCTGCTGGCTGGTTGCTCCAGCAACGCTAAAATCGATCAGCTGTCTTCTGACGTTCAGACTCTGAACGCTAAAGTTGACCAGCTGAGCAACGACGTGAACGCAATCCGTTCCGACGTTCAGGCTGCTAAAGACGACGCAGCTCGCGCTAACCAGCGTCTGGACAACCAGGCTACTAAATACCGTAAGTAATAGTACCTGTTAATAAAATGGCGCACATTGTGCGCCATTTTTTTTGCCTGCGTCAAACGGCTACTGCGTCACCTTCTCCCCTTCATCTTCCGCTACCGCAGCAGATATCCGGCTGTTCTGTACCGACAACACGCTATTGCTGGCTGACGGGCCGCTACCGGCCGACACGATAACCGGGATCCCGGCGCGACGTGACAGCGCTTTATCAATTAGCGCCTTATCGCTTCCCGCCTGGGAAACAAAGGTCGCAAACTCGGCGGAATGGGTAATGGGCGAGACCTGTGGATTTTCCCCTTCTACCTGCGCCAGCGGACGGTGGACCTCAATATAGCGTTTACCATCCGGCTCAACGGAAAACTTCACGGGTTCATTAATAATCTGCACCCGGGTGCCCACCCGCACCTGTTCGAACAGGGCCTTAATGTCCGGGGCGTTCATCCGCATACAGCCAGAGCTGACCCGCAGGCCGACGCTGTCCGGCGCGCTGGTACCGTGGATAAGATATTCCCCATTCCCCACGCCTAAACGCAGCGCGAAGCGTCCCAGCGGGTTATTTGGCCCGGCAGGAACCACCGGAGGCAGTTTAATGCCCTGTTCCAGAGAGCGTGCTCTGATGCCCGGCGTGGGTGTCCAGGTCGGATTAGGGATTTTCTGGCTCACCCGCGTGGTCGTCACCGGCGTTTCCAGCCCCAGCTGACCAATGCCCAAGGGGAAAACCTGAACAATGTTTTGCCCCGGCGGGAAGTAGTAGAGCCGAAGCTCAGCGAGATTCACCACAATTCCCTCGCGGGGCGTATCCGGCAACAGCATTTGCGACGGAATGGTTATCACGGTTCCCGGCGCAGGATTTACCGGCGCAATGGTATTGTTGGTTTCCAGGATCACCTGCGCCGCCGTATTAAACCGACGGGCAATGGTCTGCAGCTTATTATCCCCTTCCTGTATCGTGTAGGTTTGATTTTGCCCAATCAGACGACTGCCTGCGGGCGGCAACGGATAGTCCATCGCACGGGCCGAATTAAGGGCACCGAGCGAACTGAGGAGTAATAGAGTAATGAGAGACGCGCGCTTCATGCTGAGATTCCTTATTCACTGACAGAACGCCAGAAAGCTGAAAAACCAGCGAGGCGGGAACCACCTCGCGAAACAGAATGAATGCAGTTCTGTAAGTCTAGCTAAGGATTGCAGCTTTGGCGCGGATGGCGCGAATCATCGCTTCCAGTCCCTGAGAACGGGACGGGGTGAGGTGTTGGGTTAAGGCCATTTTTTCAAACCACGGACGGACATCGAACGCGACGATATCCTGCGCCGACATCTGCTGGTAAAGGCTAAAGACGACGGCAATAAGCCCTTTTACAATGGCGGCATCGCTGTCGCCGCGCAATTCGATCGTGCCGTCATCAGACTGCGCCATCACAATCCACACCTGGCTCTGACAGCCCTGAATACTGTTCTCTGCGCTGTGCGCCTCTTCACCGAGCGGTGGTAAGCGTTGTCCCAGCTCAATGATATAGAGATACTTCTCTTCCCAGTTTGCGCAACGCGAGAAGTTGCGCAGTAATTTATCTTTGTCCGGCAGCTCTGCCATCTTTCGCCTCTCCGTTAGCCCAGCAACTGGTGAATGCGCTTAAGCCCCGCCACCAGCCTGTCGACCTCTTCCGTCGTGTTGTACATCACCAGCGATGCGCGGCACATTGCCGGTACCTGGTAAAACGCCATCAGCGGCATGGCACAGTGGTGCCCGGTACGGACCGCAACGCCGTAGTTATCGAGAAAACTGCCCACGTCATAGGCGTGGTGTTTACCGAGATTAAACGCAATCACCCCTTGCCGATCGGCAGGCCCGTAGAGGGTCAAATCCGGCACGCTGGCAAGTTCCGCCAGCGCGTAGTGCATCAGCAGCTGTTCGTACTCCTGAATGGCATCCAGGCCGATGGCAGAGACGTAGGAGACCGCCGCCCCCAGCCCGATAATCCCCCCGGTGTTGGGCGTGCCCGCCTCAAAACGCCACGGCGCGCGCGCGTAGGTCGTGCCTTCCGTCAGGCTGACGGTGGCGATCATCGACCCGCCCCCTTCCCACGGCGGCATCGCCTGCAGGATGTCTTCTTTCACATACAGCACGCCGATCCCGGTCGGCCCATAGAGCTTGTGGCCTGAAAAGACGTAGAAATCACAGTCCAGCGCCTGGACGTCAACCGCGTGGTGCATCACCGCCTGGGCACCGTCAATCAGGACCTTTGCGCCCGCCTGATGGGCCTTTTCGACGATCTCTGCCACCGGGTTTTCTGTCCCCAGCACGTTGGAGACCTGGGTAACCGCCACCAGCCGCGTACGATCATCCAGCAAGACGTCAAGCTGCTCAAGCTGAAGCGTCCCGTCCGCATTTAACGGGATCACCCGCAGCTGGGCGCCCACACGCTCGCAGAGCATCTGCCACGGCACGATATTGGCGTGGTGCTCCATCTGGGTGATGATGATGTTATCGCCCGCGTGAACCTGCGCGTTGCCCCAGCTGTTAGCGACAAGGTTAATCCCTTCGGTGGTCCCGCGAACAAAGACCAGTTCTTCCGGCGAGCGGGCGTTAAGGAAGGCGGCAAGCTGCGTGCGCACGTTTTCCATCCGCTGGGTCGCCTCGGCGCTCAGGGTATGAATACCGCGATGCACGGCGGCATAGCCGTGGCGATAGAACTCGGCTTCGGCATCCACCACCTGATTCGGCTTCTGCGCGCTGGCCGCGCTGTCCAGGTAGGCCAGCGGCAGACCGTTTACTTCACGGGTCAGAACCGGGAAATCTGCCCGTACTTTCTCGACGGGAAAACTCATGCTTCGCCTCCAGGCAGGCGCTGACCGATCCGATCCAGCACCTGCAGTTTTAACTGACCATCGTGCAGCGCTTCCGTCAGTTCGGCGGCAAACGCGTAGATAATCATTTTCTGCGCCGCCTGCTTGCCGATGCCGCGGGAGCGCAGGTAGAACATCTGCTCGTCGTCGATTCGCCCGACCGTCGCACCGTGGCTGCATTTGACGTCATCCGCGTAGATTTCCAGCTGCGGTTTGGTGTCCACCTCCGCCAGTCGCCCTAACAGAAGATTGTTGTTGGTCATCTGCCCGTCGGTTTTAATGGCGTGCTGCGCCACGTTAATCAGGCCGTTAAACACCGCACGCCCTTTATCACTGACAATGGTTTTGTGCAGCTGGCGGCTGTTGCAGTAGCCTTTGTTGTGCTCCAGCCACGTGCGCGTGTCACACACTTCCGATTTAACCGGCATCGCCAGGCTGTTGATGCGCAGCGTGGTGTTTTCCCCGTTAAGCTGCGTGCTGGTGTTGTGGCGCAGCACCGCCCCGCCGAGCAGGAAGCTGTGGCTGTACGCGGCGGCATCCTGTCCCAGGACAATGTCGTTATGGGCAAAGTGATGGCTCTGCGCATTCTCAAACGCCAGCTTGATGTGGTGTAGCTGGGCATTCGCCGCCACGTTCATCGTCAGACGCGACCCGGTAAAGTGACGCGTCTCATTGAGACTGACGTAATGTTCGATGACCGTGGCCTCCGCGCCCTCCGCCAGCTCAAGATGGTGACGATAGTGCGCGGTATTGATTTCATCGCCGTCCAGACCCTGAGTGATATGCATCAGCAGCAGCGGCTTTGACGGACGCTGGTTACGCTTCACGGCGATATGCGTCACGCTGCGGGCCAGGCTCTCGGTCAGGTGCAGGAAAACCTCGGGCTGAACCGGGGCGCTCAGGCGCTGGCGATCGTCGTTTATCTCAATCTCAAAGCCGCTCTCCTGGAGCGTGTCGCTCAGTTCTGGACGGAACTGGCCATCGACAAACACCAGGCGCACGGCATCGACACGCAAGGCCAACGCGTCGCGCTGCGCTGGGGTGAGATCCGCCAGACGGGTAACAAACTCGGCGTTCAGCAGGCCATCGAGCGGGGTATATTTCCAGTTCTCATGCTTACGCGTCGGCAGGCCAAGACGCAGCATCTGCTGCAGATGCTGCTGCGCCTGCGCCGAGCGCGTGCCGCCCTGGGCTTCAAACAGCCGGTGCCACTGCTGGAGCGCATTACTGCTGTTCGGTAAGCCAGCCATAACCCTGCTCCTCCAGTTGTTTAACCAGCGTAAAATCACCGGATTTCACAATGCGCCCCTGGTAAAGCACGTGGACGTAATCCGGCTTGATGTAGTCCAGAATGCGCTGGTAGTGGGTGACGATAATAAACGAGCGATTGCCGTCGCGCAGGGCGTTGACGCCGTCAGCGACAATCTTCAGGGCGTCGATATCCAGACCGGAATCGGTCTCATCCAGAATGCACAGCTCGGGCTCGAGTACCGCCATCTGCAGAATGTCGTTACGCTTTTTCTCGCCGCCGGAAAAACCGACGTTCACCGAGCGGGTCAGCAGATCTTCCGGCATTTTCAGCAGCCTGATCTTCTCTTCCATCAGATCCTGGAAGTCGAAGCGGTCCAGCGCCTCCAGCCCGCGATACTTGCGCACCGCATTCAGCGCCGTTTGCAGGAAGAACTGGTTGCTGACGCCGGGAATTTCGACCGGATACTGGAAGGCCATAAAAATGCCCTCTCCCGCACGATCTTCCGGCGACATCTCCAGCAGATCTTTGCCGTTAAACTCGACCGAGCCGTGGGTCACCTCATAATCTTCGCGCCCGGCCAGCGTCGCAGAAAGCGTACTTTTCCCGGAACCGTTCGGCCCCATGATGGCGTGGACTTCGCCCGGCTTAACGTCAAAATTGAGGCCACGCAGGATGGCTTTATCTTCTACGCTGACCTGTAAATCTTTAATGCTTAACATGTGCTTTCCTTAACCGACGCTGTGTTCAAGACTTATGGCGAGGAGTTTCTGGGCTTCAACGGCAAATTCCAGCGGCAGTTCAGAGAACACGTCCTTACAGAAGCCGTTGACAATCATCGAGATGGCGTCTTCTTCGCTAATCCCGCGCTGCAGGCAGTAGAAGAGCTGATCTTCCCCAATCCGTGACGTGGTCGCCTCGTGCTCCAGCTGGGCCGTGTTATTGCGGCATTCGACGTACGGGAAGGTATGTGCGCCGCAGTCTGCGCCAATCAGCATCGAGTCACACTGGGTAAAGTTTCGCGCATTGGTGGCCGTCGGCATGATTTTCACCAGCCCGCGATAGCTGTTCTGGCTGTGTCCGGCGGAGATACCTTTCGAGATAATGGTCGATTTGGTGTTTTTACCAATGTGGATCATCTTGGTGCCGGTATCGGCCTGCTGATGGCCGCTGGTGAGCGCCACCGAGTAGAACTCGCCGATGGAGTTATCCCCCCGCAGGATGCAGCTCGGGTATTTCCAGGTGATGGCCGAACCGGTTTCGGACTGGGTCCACGACATTTTGCTGTTTTCCCCTTCGCACAGCGCACGCTTGGTTACGAAGTTCAGGATACCGCCAGTATTGCCGTCGCCCGGGAACCAGTTTTGCACCGTCGAGTATTTCACCTCGGCGTCTTTATGGATAATGACCTCCACCACCGCCGCGTGCAGCTGATAGCTGTCGCGGACCGGGGCAGAGCACCCTTCGATGTAGCTGACGTAGCTCCCCTCATCGGCCACCAGAATGGTACGTTCGAACTGGCCGGTTTTTTCGGCATTAATACGGAAATAGGTGGAAAGCTCCATCGGACAGCGCACGCCTTTCGGCACGTAAATAAAGGTACCGTCCGAGGCCACCGCCGCGTTAAGCGCCGCAAAGAAGTTATCGTTTGAAGGCACTACGGTCCCGATGTACTTTTTCACCAGTTCCGGATGATCGTGAATCGCTTCGCCGAAGGAGCAGAAAATGATCCCCTGCTCTGCCAGCTTCTCGCGATAGGTGGTGGCCACCGAGACCGAGTCAAAGATAGCGTCCACCGCCACCTCTTTCCCTTCGCGCACCGGTACGCCCAGTTGGTTAAAGGCTTCTTCCACCTCTTTGCTGAGGAAACTGTTCTCCGCGCCGGTTTGCTGCACCGCGCCGGGCTGCGAGGCGCAGGTGTCATCACAGCTGCCGCAGGACGGCGCGGAGTAGTAGCTGTAATCCTGGTAGTTCAGCTTGTCATAATGCGCTTTCAGCCAGTGCGGCTCTTCCATCTCCAGCCAGGCGCGGTAGGCACTCAGGCGAAACTCCAGCATCCACTCGGGCTCGTTACGTTTCGCCGAAATCGCCCGCACGACATCCTCGTTGATGCCTTTTGCCAGCTCATCGGTCTGCAGCTGGGTGAAGAACCCCTCTTTATAGTTGAGGTGCCCGCCGCTCCAGGTATTTACTTCACTCGTTGCTTCAGTATTACGAGACATAGTTCCGCCTATACCCCAAAGCTTTCGCCGCAGCCGCATTCGTTCTGGGCTTTCGGGTTATGAAATTTGAATAACTGATTTAAGCCTTCGCGGACGTAATCCACTTCGGTGCCATCGATAAAGGGCATGGCCTGCAGCGCGACGTACAATTTTGCGCCGTCGGTCTCGAACACAAGGTCATCTTTCTCGGGTTCGGTGACGGTATCAAGCACGTAACCGAAACCTGCGCAGCCGGTCTGTTTGACACCTAAACGCACACCAAGGATCTCGGGCTTTTTCGCCACCAGCTCGTGAATATGTGCCGCCGCCGCTGGCGTGAGCGTTAACCCGCGCCAGGCGAAATCGGCAGGATTAAAGGTTTCTGAATGCAGTTCCATAGGTCCACCTCATCTGATAAGCCATCAGGGCATAACACCATGTTAGTGATAACGATTATCACTTCAACCCTCTGTCAGCAGGGGCATTCGGCTAAACCGCCCTTTTTGCCTACTTTTATTAAGCATAGACCCTGTGGCAGGATGCAGGCAGGATGGATTTAATTGTTCAATGCTTTGATTAATAATGCATTTCGTCGTGGGGTTTGTGGCGGAGAGGTGAAAAGTAAAATATGCATCGGAAATGCCTATTTTTGAGATAGCCTTTGCAAGGAAAGTGACAAAAACAAAAAAAGGCCCTCAAGGCCTCTTACACTCAATGATGGAATGAGACAGCAAAACCCTGCTCACGCCAGTGGTCGAGCTGTTCCTGCTGTCGAGGCGTTGGCGATTTCCCCGTCCAGACGAAGATTTTCTGCCCCGGGAAAAGCTCGGGACGCGGCGAATCAATCGGTTCTGCCAGGACATCAATGTGCCAGCCCTTCTGCGATAAGCGCGCGGCTTCAAGCCACAGATGGGTGCGGTCATCACACTCCCAGCCAATCAGAAGCGCATCTTTACCGGCTTTTTTGCGAGACTCCGCCAGGCTTGCGATCGCGAATTCGATCAGGACCCCGTCAAACAGGCTCGCCATGTGACGCACGGTATTTTGGTCCTGGTTCATCCGCTGACGGACGGGAGAAATAATATTGTCAATCAGGGCATCTATCGGGTGATCGCGGCGGAACTCACCGACTTTGGCGCGCAGCTTTGCCGGGCTGGCATAGCGCAGAACGGTCATCATCTCTTCCTGGAACGAGACCCAGTTACCCTGAGTCAGAACTTCCTTGTTTTCCAGCAAGGCTTTTACTTTCCCGACCGAAACGCCGCTCTTCATCAGGCGTTTGATCTCTTCGATACGCAGGATATCTTCATCGTCAAACTGACGATGACCCCCTTCGCTGCGCTGCGGCTTCAACAATCCATAACGGCGCTGCCAGGCACGCAGCGTAACGGGGTTGATACCGCATCGTTCGGCCACTTCGCCGATACTGTAATAGGCCATTAACTCCCTCACGCTCAGAACTTCCATACCTAACTGCACCAACCTTATCAGATTGTACACACCATTTGTATAACTAAGACCGCATTTTGAAAGGGTGAATG
Source organism: Enterobacter quasiroggenkampii (assembly GCF_043972695.1). NCBI lineage: Bacteria > Pseudomonadati > Pseudomonadota > Gammaproteobacteria > Enterobacterales > Enterobacteriaceae > Enterobacter > Enterobacter quasiroggenkampii. The sequence continues at coordinate 2,532,455 of NZ_CP143745.1, read as the reverse complement.
GCTTACGACGCCATTCACCTGTTAATACATTGTTGTATAAAATTTACCGTTCGTACAGTTACGTCTGTCCGATTGTGTACAGCTTTATCACAATTCGAACTTTTTCTCCGGCCACGCAATGGCTGGAATCCCGCCGTGCCGGGGGCTGGCAAAAAGATGCCCCTGGAACTGGGAAATCCCCGCAGATTCCAGCCACATCCACTCTTCAGCCTTCTCTACTCCCACCGCGCAGAACTGGATTTCAAGCGAGGAACAGCATTTGATGATGGCCTGAATAATGGCCTGTCGGGGGCCACTTTTATGCACGTTCGCGACCAAATCACGATTAATCTTAATTCTGTCAGGCTGGAAGTGGGCCAGTAGCTGCAGCCCGGCAAAACCGGCACCAAAGTGATCGATCGTCACGCTGATACCCGCGCTTTTTAACTGCCTGACCGAATCCGTGAACTCATCAAAACGGGAAATGGCTTCGCTCTCGGTGAACTCCACCACGATTTGCTCAGGTACAAAACCGTTTGCTTCGATCGCGGTGAGCAGAAAATCCACGGCGTTGGGAATGTTAACCAGCGTCATAGGCAGCAGGTTAAGGGATAACGTCTGGTCCTGTAACCCCAGCGCGCTGGCCATGGAGAGCGCCACCTGCTTGCTTTGCAAATCAGACGCGTACACTTCCTCATGCGGAAGGCTGGCGAAATAAGCCCCCGGCGAGTCGCCGGACGGGGTGCGGAGAAGCGCCTCCCAGGAGACAACCTGCTGCATAAATGGATCGACTATCGGCTGGAACGCGAAGCTGCAATCCGCCCCCTTCGCGACCACCTCAGGTTGCGCGGACAAGCGCGTTTCTTCGCGAACGAATTCCCATGAGTCCGCAGGCGGCAGTTCAAAATAGTTCGCTTTTTCCGTGGCCTCGACAAAGGTGCGGAAAAACTGCAGAGGGCGGTCGTTATACGTCAACTGGTAGCGTGTCGTCCCCTTATTGAGCACCTGCTGCAGTACTTCGTCCCTGTCGAAGTGGCGCAAATCAAAAAGCTCCATACCCACGTTGCCAAAACGCCGGACAGGCCCGTGATCGCGCATTAACTCGACCACGTTATGGTGGCGCGGGTCGTTGCAGATCTGCTCATAGATAGCCGAAACGTGCTCAACCGGCCCTTCCAGCAGTTGAAAAAAATGTGTGCCGTTAAACAGCAAGATCCCCGTGACATTGGATTGCCGATTTTTACGATTTGCAGCAGCGACCATTGCTTCCAGCGCTTTCACTGGAACGTCCTCGCAGATATGACTGCGGTAAATGATGGTTGTGAGCATGCTATTCCTGGGGGTTAGGGTTTTGGCCACGAAAGACGTGGGTAATGTTCATTTATAGCACATTAATTGCCTGACAAATAATTTACATCTCAACCATTTACGGCAGTTAATGAGACCTTTTGACTCGGCTGTACAACTTACCAGCACATACGCTTTTTGTACAATATATCCTGCACTCCACCCCCATCACAACGCTAACCCAACGCAATGAAAAATAAATGATTTATAAGATATATCGTAAAAAATCTAAAAAATTGTACATTTTAGATGTACAGATTTGAAAATTATGTATACCTTAAATGTAACGTTACTGATTACAAAATTTTACAGGAGCGAAACATGCAGCAGAAAGGTTACGTCGCAGATTCCGCAGCAGCAATCGCACAGTACTTCGAAAAAGCCGCGCTTCCTACCCAGCAGGAAACGCTGGGCCAGGTGGTGGTTGAAATTCTCAGCGACGGGCGAAACCTTAATCGCAAATCGCTTTGTACAAAATTGCTGAGTCGCCTCGAAAAAGCCGACGGCCCGGAAGAGGAAGAGCATTACCACATGCTGCTTGGTCTGCTCTTCGAACGGTAAGGATATGAATAGCAGTAACGCAGACCGACTAATAGACCAGCTTATCGGTGAAGCCGTTCTCTCTCTTCTAAAAGAGCGGGGACCGGTGACAACTGAAGGCTTGCTACAGCGTCTGCGGGTCATGAAAGAACATGAAAAGGATCCCCAGCGGCGGGAGACACTTGCGGTGGTGATTGCCGAGATCGGCTCAAACAGCACCGCCTTTACACGTCGCAGAACCGCGCAAGGACGAACGAAAAGAGAGGGATCTCTCAACGATAACCGAGACAATGTTGTGCCGTTATTTGGAAGTGGAAAACCGTCCGATCCCAAAAAAATACATTGACTGCAATTTAACAGCTACGGTGAGAACAAATGAGACAAAATATTCAGCTTCAACCCGAATACCACTCTGCTTTTTTAGACAGTGCGCTGGCGGAGTATTTCCGCCATGCAGGCGATCGTTTTGCTGAAGAGTCCGCTATTTTTTCTACTGCAGTACGCTGTGTTCTGGCCTCCGAAGGGCATCTGTCCAATAAGGCGATCATCCTCTGGCTCATTCAGACGCTGGAAGCCACCAACGACGTGGTTCAGGCGGATGTGATTCGCAAGACGCTGGAAATCGTGGTGGGTTACACGATGGACGATCTCTGAGTTCCTGCTCGCCACGCCCCCTAACGTGTCATCGTCAAAACTGACGATCGGCCTGACGATGACACGCGCCCTCCCCGCATAACGCCCTGTAATCCACGCTAAATCAACCTGGCACGGTTCCTGCTTACCTCCGCATACGGGACTGGGTTTCCAGTCAACTTTGCTTCATTTCTTAACAGGTCTGTTATTGATGAAAAAGATCGCCAGCGTCTGCCCGTACTGCGGTGCAGGCTGTAAATTGAACCTTGTCGTTGAAAATAACCGTATCATCCGTGCCGAAGCAGCAGCGGGAGTCACAAACCAGGGCACCTTATGTCTGAAAGGATTTTACGGCTGGGACTTCCTTAACGATACCCGTCTGCTCACCCCTCGCCTCACCCAGCCCATGATCCGCTACCGCAAAGGCGAAGCCTTCACCCCCGTTACCTGGGAAGAGGCGATCCGCTACACCGCCCACAGGCTCAGCAGTATTAAAGCGCAGCACGGGCCGCGGTCGATCATGACCACCGGCTCGTCGCGCGGAACCGGCAATGAAACCAACTACGTGATGCAAAAGTTTGCCCGCGCAGTGCTGAACACCAACAACGTGGACTGCTGTGCGCGCGTCTGTCATGGCCCGTCCGTCGCCGGTTTACAGGAAACGCTCGGTAACGGCGCGATGAGCAACTCCATTAGCGATATTGAAAACTCAAAATGCCTGCTGGTCTTTGGCTATAACTGCGCGGACTCCCACCCTATCGTCGCCCGCCGCGTGCTGAAAGCGCGTGAAAACGGCGCAAAAATTATCGTCTGCGATCCGCGGCGTATTGAAACGGCGCGTATTGCCGACCAACATCTGCAGCTGAAAAATGGCAGCAACATGGCGCTGGTGAACGCCTTTGGCTATGTGCTGCTGGAAGAGGAGCTGTACGATAAAAGCTACGTGGCGCGCTTTACGGAGGGGCTTGAGGCCTACCGGCAAACGGTAAAAGACTATGCGCCGGAAAAGGTCGAACATCTTACCGGCATCCCCGCCCGTGACGTCCGCCAGGCAATGCGCACCTTCGCGGCGGCCCCTTCCGCCACCGTGATGTGGGGGATGGGCGTGACCCAGTTTGGACAGGCTGTGGATGTGGTCAAAGGGCTGTCCAGCCTGGCGCTGCTGACCGGGAATCTCGGTCGCCCCGCCGTCGGCGTCGGGCCGGTGCGCGGTCAAAACAACGTCCAGGGTGCCTGCGATATGGGCGTTCTGCCGAATATGTTCCCCGGCTATCAGGATGTGACCGATCCGGCGGTCAGGCAGAAGTTCGCCGACGCCTGGGGAATTGACGTCAATGCGATGGACGATCGCGTCGGGACGCGCATTACCGAAGTGCCGCACCTTGCGCTGGAAGGCAAGGTCAAAGCCTATTACATCATGGGGGAAGACCCGCTTCAGACCGAAGCCGATCTCGGCCTGGTGCGCAGCGGTTTTGAGGCGCTCGATTTTGTCGTGGTTCAGGACATCTTTATGACCAAAACGGCAGAGGTGGCGGACGTTCTGCTCCCGGCCACCTCATGGGGTGAACACGGCGGCGTCTTTACCTGTGCCGATCGCGGCTTCCAGCGTTTTGGCAAAGCCATCGACGCCAGCGGCAACGTGAAGCGCGACTGGGAGATCATCAGCCTGCTCGCCACCGAGATGGGCTACCCGATGCATTATGACTCCAACCAGCAGATCTGGGATGAGATGCGCGCGCTGTGCCCACTCTTCTACGGCGTGACGTATGAAAAAATGGGCGAGATGGGCCACGTGCAGTGGCCCTGCCCGACGCTGGATCACCCCGGTACGCCGTACCTGTACAAAGACAATCAGTTCGACACGCCGAGCGGTAAAGGGCAACTCTTTGCCGCACCGTGGCGCGCGCCGGCGGAAACCCCGGATGCGGATTTCCCGCTGGTGCTGTGTACGGTACGCGAGGTGGGACACTACTCCTGCCGCTCCATGACCGGGAACTGCGCCGCGCTGCAAAGCCTGGCCGACGAGCCGGGTCGGGTGCAAATGAACCCTGCCGATGCAGAAAAGCTGGGCATTACTGACGGGCAGCTGGTCTGGGTACGTTCACGTCGCGGAAAAGTGATTACCCGCGCCAGCATCAGCGAGCGTATCAACGCCGGGGCCGTCTATATGACCTATCAGTGGTGGATTGGTGCCTGCAACGAGCTGACCCAGGACAACCTCGATCCCATCTCCAAAACCCCGGAAACGAAGTACTGCGCGGTGCAGCTGGAGGCGATTGAGGACCAGCGCTGGGCGGAGGACTATGCCGCGTCGGCGTATCAGTCCATGAAGTCGCGGCTGATTAACGCGGTGAATATCTAAGGGAAACACCCTGTAGCTTCTGGTCTACCCGGCCCAAGGATAAGTGTTTTTGGAGCCGGGTAAACACTAACGAAACTGCTCTAATGCTTCGCGAAACAAATTGGGGTTACAGCGTTTTTCCAGTAAGCGGTTCAGGAGCTCAAGCAACTCGTGTTCACTGCTCAGGTTGAACTTATGCATAACAGCATACTTATGGGCATAGATCGTCTTTGGCGTGAGCATCATCTCTCTGGCTATGTTTTTGACGGATTCCCCCTTGTAAAGACCGGCCATAATATTGAGTTCGCGCTGTGATAACGTTTTATGCTTACAGCTTTCACAGGATTTTAAAAAGACAGGGATAGCTGACGCACTGTAGGCCACCCATGCCTGACGGAATACCCTTTTCAACAGATAGAGTGGTGCTGAGCGTGATACAAAATAAGTCTGCTGAATGCAGAACGGTAAAAATGATGATGACGGTTCTTCCGCTTCAGTAATACCAATGATGACGCATTTACGCGCACTTTTTAATTCTGGAAAGCAGGTATGGTGTTCACCCTTACTGAACGCATAAACGATAATTTCCGCCCGGGCAATATCCTCAGGCACATAGCCGTTGAGAAAATGGACATTTTTCGCATATTCATTTTTAAAAAAATCGCCAATAAATGACCTAAGGCTATGGTGATATAAAAAATCTTCTTCTTTAATTAAAACATTTATCATTTATCAGACCGGGACATAATCAATACTGAACCTTTTCTCAGGCCAAAGAAATCCTTGCATTAAATTGCATCCTGTACCCTGAGCCAATGCAAGTAGCTCGTTATCTTCGATGCCCTCTATAAGCACCTGCTCTACCATCAACGAGCAGTAGGCAATCATTGACTTTAATATCCATGGGGAACCTCTGTTTTCCCATAGGCTCATTTTATCTACCTTGACACCGTCAAATAAACAAATGCGTTCACCCAGCAGTGACAAATGCTCATGTTTAATATCATCCAGCCATATCTTTGCACCTGTATTTTTTATTTTTTGATGCATGGAGTAAAAAACCTCCTGTTCTTTTTTTGACAATGAAATAAAATTACAGGGATCTTGTATCTCAATAACAATGCCAGAGTGCAGGCTGGGCAATAGTTCATCAATCAAAACTGAACGGCAGAGTAATTTCGCAGGCACATTAATAAAATAGGCTTCACTGTCTACACACAGAGAAGCTATACGCAACTGCCAGCGTAATAAACGAAAGCTAGCATTTAAAGACATCTTTTCAAAAAAGGTTTCGCAGTCGATCCCCTGGCGTAAGGCACTTAGCATTTCCCATGCCTTTATCTTTTTTTCCTGTGAAGAATAGATAGGCTGGAACCGAACACCACATATAGCATGCTCAAGCAAGGAATTTATCAGCATGGAAGTCTCAAACTTATTTTTCTTGGAAAAGATATTTCAGCCGTTATTGATAGGTAAAATCAACGTTCATTACCGACAGGAACGTTCCGGCAGTGGAATTTCCTTGCGGCGTAAACATTCTCGCTGACAGCGGAAATGTTGAACTGCGCGTGCTGCTATCGACATTCACCTGCATTGTGCTGTTTACGCTATATGTTGTCGCATGATCCCTGCTGGCGATACGTAATGCAACATTGTTGCTGGTCCCGCTGTTTTTCCATGCGGTGGGATCTTGCGTATCGGCATTACCGGTAAATTTGGCCGTTACGCTGCTGGTGCCTGCAGGGCAGCTTTGCACCAGCAGATCAAAGTCAGACCAGACGCCCCCATCACCGGCATTAATGAGATTCTGCTTGGTATCTTCCCCCAGATTGACCACTTTAGAAACGGTGCCCGTGTCAACGACACACGGGCTGGCAATGACCTGGCCGGAAATATTAATATTGGAGTCCGCTCTACCCATTAGCGGTAAGGTTAAAAAAACCAATACGACCGAATAATTTTTTATAAACATAGCACACCTCTGGCACCCGCTTATAAGCGGGCGTTCAGCTTTAATCATAATTAATCAGTTATATTGCATGGTGGCAACAATAACGGAATTAATGGTTCCCGGCATGACGCTACCCGATGCAGAATAAGCTTTTGCCTGCATAGCTAACGAGGCGGTACGATCGCCTTGAACGGTTTGGGTCACAGAACTCCCGTTCCCCAACAGATTGCCATTGCTGGCCTGATACAGCCCCACCGCTACGTTAGTCGCGGTCCCTGTGCTCTTATAATAGTTGGCACCTGCGACAGGGTCCGGCGTTCCGCTGAAGGTTACTTGCACACTACTCGTTCCTACAGGGCATGCTGTTATCGGAAGAGTAAATGCCACGGGGGTAGAGGTTGCTCCCGCACTGGCAAGTGTAGAGGCCTGAATAGTCGAACCTAAATCCACGTTCAGGTTGGCACTTCCTCCATTGATTACGCAAGGAGAAGCAACAATAGTACCCGTAACGTTAATATTTACCGTATCAGCCGCCATGGATGAAAAAGATACCATCGCCGCAATAGCCATAAGTTTAAAATTCATGATTTACCCTCCTATTGATAAGTAATATTTAATGTTGCGGTTGCATTCGCCGTACCTGGACTCACTGCCGTCTTAGTTTGATAATAACGGGCTACGATTGGGAATGACTCCAGCCCACCGCCAGATTGCTTAAGGAAAACGGTATTATTAAGATTGAGAGGTGTGCCACCATATAATATTTGCACCCCCACTCCCTGTGCCACCCCCGGACCGCCCTGGCCCGATAAGGCTAAAACGCTGGTATTGGCCACATCAGGGTTTTGCTGTCCACTTAAAGAAATGTTGATATTTGCGCCAGGATTGCAGCTCAATCCGAGATTCTGGGCAACCTGAGCATTGGCTGGCGTTGTACCCACTGTTGAGCCAAAGCTTGTCGCAGGGATATTACCTATCGGAAAACTCAGCGAGCCCGAAGAAAGACTGCAGGCAAGTGTCGTAATGCTTCCTCCAGTAATGTTCCATGTCGCAATGAAAAATTGGTTTGAAATAGATATGTTAGCAATTTGTCCACTGCGAAGTGCACCCGATACAGCTGGAGCGGTAGTCCTGACCAACTCAACTTTATACATATAAGAAGCACTATAGCTGCCAATAGTAAATGACATCGGAAAGTAATGGTGGAAACCGCCGCCTGAATCATTTTCTGACACACGAATGCCGTATCCACTTACGCCTATATCATAGAGGCTATTCCCAAGGGAACTACCACTCATCGCTTCCTGATAATTATTCGTGGAATCAGTACATGAGAAATTCACATTGTAAATACCCGACTGTGCAGCGACAACCGTTCCCGGCGCCACATCGCGCTGCGCAGTAATTGTACTAAAATTCAAATTAAAGTTTTGCGCAGAGATATTGTTCGTACAGCCTGCAAAGCTTTCTACGGATATTAATGTCAAAAGCAACAGCAAATAATATTTAAATGCATTCATTTTCTTTCCTATCGACAGACAGTACTGACAACCGCAATGTTATTTTTAACATCGGTAGGTTTTAAAATATATGAGGCTTTACACTGTTTATCACTACCCTCCCCCCACTGAGCGATAAGGTCGATATTTTCGCCTAAGCCTGTGAGATAAACCTGTCCATTATTACCGACAATAAAGCCACTGTTTTTAATCCCATTGACGCTGACAATCGCCCCAAATGGAACAGGCTTTCCGTTACCACGCAATAACGTAAATAATGCACGTTGACCGACGTTGGCAGTGTATTCAGCGCGAACAACAGCCCCACGCGTTGGCACAACGGTTCGGGTCGTGAGATCCAGTTCTACATCATCGGACATACTTTCTGGATCGATTACAATATCGTTTTTACGGTAGACGTTGACGTTATTTACCGTTGTATATCCCCGATAGTCCGTTTTCGCGCCCGTTTGGTTTCGCACCGTCAGACCTTTCGCCCCCGGGACTTTTACCAGGACGTTCGTTTCTCCCAGCGGTTGCGATAACGTCACGCCGTCAGCATGCGCGATGACGCCGCCCTGAATACCATAGTTCAGACGCTCATTATTCTGGTCGTAGCTGTATCCGGCCGTCACCTCACCATAGGTACCCTTGTAATCACCGTTCACGTTGCCGCTGTATCCGACATTGTCACTGCCGTACCCCTGTTGAACGTTCCAGTTCAGGGCATTGTTATCCAGCGCGGTCCCGTTGATGCCAACCGTATGGGTCGTTCCGCTATTTTTACTGTTACTGACGCTATAGTTTGCCCACGTCTGCGGCAGGAATTTATCCAGCGGCACGCTAATGTTAAAGGCCACCATCCGGTCTTTGTCATAGCTTGTCGGGTTACCATAGGTGCCTGGCGTGCCGTTTCGCGTGGAGGTATACGTCAGGCCGTAGCTGATGCCGTTCCAGAAATTGTTATACCCCAGACTCCAGGACTCCATTGCTCGCCCGGAATTCCAGTAATCTTCGCGAACGGCGCTCACCATGATCGAACCTAATGAACCGCCCAGAGACTGGTTCATCGTCAGTTCCATACGGTTACGACGTCTGTTTTGCATCACACCGTTATCGCCATAGGAATCAAGCACTTCCTGCATTCCGTAAAAGCCTTTGGTCGAATAGCGGTAGCCTGCAATAGCAAAGTTAGTACCAGTTTCGACAAAGTTTTTACTGTAGCGCGCGCGCCAGGACTGGCCGCTATCGCTCGGCAGATTTTGTGGGGTGGACCATGCCTGAATGACGTCGACAGAAACTGCGCCGAGATCTCCCATGTTCTTACCCATACCGGCAGCGACCGACTGGTAGTGGCTGGACGTTTGACCACCGCCGTAAGCCGTTAAGCCATACGGTAAGCCATAGATGCCCGTAATTTGCGCAAACGGCGTCTTATCTACACTACTGTTGTAGGAACGATATTGCCCACCCGTGACGGCGTACTTGAATCGCCCTTCTCGTTGCAGTACAGGCAGTGACGCAAAGGGAACGGTAAACTGTTGAATGCTACCGTCGGCCTCTTTTATCGTGACCTGCAGATCGCCAGCCCCCCCTGTCGGATACATATCCGTAATCTCGAAGGCGCCAGGCGCAACGTAGGTCTGATAAATCTCATACCCATTCTGACGGACAATAACCTGCGCATTGGTACGCGCGATACCGCGGACGACGGGTGCGTACCCTTTGAGTGAATCGGGTTGCATATCATCATCGGAGGCCAGCTGCGCACCGCGGAACGGCATGCTGTCGAAAACATCAGCAGGCGCAGTGCTGTCCCCGAGCGTCATCTGTGCTTTTAGCGGTACGATCGCGCGCTGGGCGTAGGTATAAACGCTATCCCATTTGTCCTTGCCATCTTCGTCTCGTGACCAGGTCGTGTAATTGCGCAGACGCCATGGCCCGATGTTGATTCCCGGACGCAAATTAGCGTACTGCGTGTTGCTGGTATCACTGCTCCCGTTGCGCGAGCGGTTATTGGCCCCACTCAGGCTGTAGTTGAGCAGTGCAGCCGTGATTCCGTCATCCCACTGTTCCGGTGGAACGTATCCGCGGGCCTGACGAGAAATTGCCGCCTGAGGGATACTGATAAGCAGACGCTGCGCGCCAAACTGAAATTCAGTGGATCCGGAAGGTATCGCGTGCAGGTTCGCACAACGCTCGTTGTCCACTGCCAGCGCCGGGAACAGCTCGGTTTTTACGCCCCATTCTTTAAGCTGCTCCACGGTCAGACAAGGTTCTAATTTCCCCTCATCATTGGGAGCACCTGAGGTTTTGAATTCGATATCTCGCGTATCAACGAGTTCGTTATCCAGCATCACATCGACGTGATAGGTTCCCGGCGCCTGCGAGCCCGCTTCAAACGCAGCGAGATCGGCTTTACCCCCATTTTGCGGATTATCGAGTTCAACCAGGTCCGGGTTGAAGTAATCACGCGCCATGGCATTCTGCATTGAGCCAGCAAGGGCAAATGCAATTAATAAAGCCAATCGCGCAGGTTTAAAATTATTATATTCCCTTACTATCATCATTCACGTCACCTTGGAAACGACATTCCAAAACCAATTATTTTCACAAGCTTGCGCTTTGCATGTCACTCACCGCCCCATAATCATTAATGACTTTATAATTAATAGAGGTTGAGTTAGCGCCAGCAGGCAGCGTGAAATTCATTGATTCCCCAGGAAGTACATACGAAACATTTTCAATTTTTTTACCGCCCAGACTGATTTCATTGAAGTTAATGACATAGCTGGTTGGGTTGGTAACCTGAAGTTGGTTTCCATTGCGGCGCCAGGTTAACTTGTGACTCAGCTCCTGCGGCTGCTGAGATTTTAATCCTGCCGGACGATAAATCAGCTTAATGCGCGTTTTGATCGCAATTTGCAGCGTATTATCTTTTTTGGGCGCTGACGGTATCGCTTTAATATTTAGCCAGTAAAGACTTTCCTTATCCTGTGGCAAGTTGCCGGTCACTACGACACGCTCAATATTTTGCTGGCCACCATCGAGTCGATACAACGGAGGGGTGATAATAAAAGGAGCTTTCTCAGCGCCACCATATAATGTTTCAACCCACGACTGAATAAGGTACGGCGTCTTATCCGGGTTGTTAACATCAATGGAAGCTTCTTTTTTATTGCCATCATAGACGACACGCGTTCCGCCAATAATGACACCCGCATTGGCAAAGGACACGCTTGCTGAAATTACTGCGCAGGCAATTAAAGTTTTGCTAAGAAAATTCATTTTACACCTCGATAAAAAAGGGCCGTATACCGGCCCTCATATATGTTTCCGGTCAGGAAGATTACTGGTAGCTAACGGAGAAGTTAGCTACACCGTTTGCTGGACCTACGCCGACAGTTGCAGACGTTGCTTCGTACTGAGCAAAGAAGTCCAGTGTGTTTGGTACAGTTTCAGCCAGGCTGTATACGTGGCTGTTTACGCCCGCCAACGGCAGATCCTGGCTATCAGCCGTCATCAGGTTAATAGCAACGCCCGTTGCGCCACCGGTTACAGCCAGCAGGTTGGAGTTTGCTGGGTCCGCAGAACCGTCAAACTTGATAGTTGCACCTGTTACGGTTGCCGGGCAGTCGGTCAGAACGATAGAGAATTTAGTCGCAGCGGTTTTATCGCCAGCAGCGGTAAATTCAGATTTGCTGTAACGGCCCAGATCAACGGTCTGGTTTACAGAACCCGCGTCAACGGTGCACGCTGCATCGATGATTTCGCCGGTGAAATTAACGGTACCAGCAGCAGCGAAAGCATTAGACATGGTCAGAGCAGCAGTCGCAGCGAAAGCAGCAGCAATAATATTCTTTTTCATGATTTAATTTCCTTAATAACTTTATAAATTACCGAAATTTAGGCGGCAACATCCAGATGGATTTAGACCATTTATTTTTTGCGCCAGATATCTCATTTCCAACGTGCAGTAAGCAGAACGCAAAGATATTTATTCGATAACTTTGTTTTCATCCTCTCACTTGCTGAGGCGAAATTTACAGAAGTTTAATTTTCCCGACAAATGCTTTTTAGCCCAACCGTAGACTTTAATGTTAACATTTCCTTAACGCGAAAAAATTCTTTTAAACGCCCCTCGCCAGAATATTAAATATTTGTTAATGGCTAGGTCCATTATGAAACCAACCTATTATTTATTTACACTCTTCGCGGTTAGATAATCCCTGACACATCTTTTTGACTGACTCAAAGAGCGTCTGGAGTGATTAATATGAATACTAAAATTTCAACGGGGGAATTTACTGAGGTTACACCTGCACATGCATTCAAGCCCGTGAGTGATATCGATAAAATGATTGAACAAATCGCTCCCTTTGCCACACGTTTTAATGCGAATAAAGGCGAAATCCTGCGCTATCATTCCGGTAAAAAAAGAACCTGCTATATACTTCATCAAGGCGGCGTCACGCTGAATCGTCGAGGCGATGGTATGGTGCTTAACTCTGAACAAGCGACTTTCATTATGGGGATCAGTAATCAGTTCTCTCAGACCGAAAACCTTTACGTCCGAGTGAATGAAAATGCTGTGATGAGTCGCCTTCCACTGGAACGATTCAATCTGCTTATCGAGAGTTTTGGACTGTGGGAAAGCTTATGCAAATTAGTGATTTACACCGCTTCTCGCGTTTACGAGCATTGCACGTTGATATCGCAGATGTCCTCATATGAGATAATCCGGTTCCAGTTGCTTGAGCTGATGAACGAATCGGAGCGAATTCGCAGCAATATTACCGCAGCGAATTACATCCAAAGCAGAACCTACCTGTCTCGTAGTGGTATAATGCGGATTCTTGCAGATCTTCGGGATGCCGGATGCGTTGAGCTTAAACGCGGAATTTTGATTTCTATCAATCACTTACCGCTGAAATACTGAACAAAATTGGCGCCTCAGGAAGACTCAGCAGGATCCACGCTATACTGAATCCCATGACTACTGGAAGGTTTGACGGACAGGCGCACTTATGCTCGATGAGTTCTCCACAAAATGGGTATGTGATCCTTCATCAGCGACAAAATTGCTGATCGATTATCTTAAACACGGTTCAGATTTGAAAAAAGTGCTGCCACGCCGTCGATTAAATTTTGTGGTTGGCAATGAACGTCTCTGTTATGTATTACTCAAAGGACGCGTCATGATTCACCGCGGCAACGACGATTTAGCGATGGCAACGGTTCAAGGACCCGCGGTGATCGGCCTCAGTAATCTGCATCAGACCCAGATGCGCGGCTATATCAAAACGTTTAATAACTGTGACATCGTTACCCTCAAAACGGATTTTGTTAATGAGACAATTAAGAATCATAACCTTTGGGAGCCCCTGGCATATCATCTGATGGGCCTGGCAGGTAAGCTATTTCACAGTTATGAAGATTTAACGGGACCTTCCGCTTATGACATTGTAAGCGCACAACTTTATGCCCTCTCAAACGAAGAATCCTCATTCAGACTCAACGTTACTGCAGAAAGCTATATCAGAGATAAAACTCACCTCTCCCGTAGTGGCGTGATGCGCATACTGTCGGCATTAAAAGAAGGCGGCTATATCGAAATGCAAAGAGGAGTGTTACTCAATATTGTTAAGTTGCCTGATAGATTTTGATAGAAAGTTGCTTGGTCGTGCATCATTGTTTTCCAGCAATTCGCGAAGCAGGTTCGGCCGGCTCTTTTTCTCCATCAACCTTCTCAGCAATGCGATCATCTCGTAATCGTTTCGCAGATTAAATTTTTGCATCATCATATATTTGTGGGTAAAGACCGTTTTCTCGCTCATATCAAGCGCGTGAGCGGTCTGCATAACCGACAGCCCTCTGTAAAAATTCACCATAATACGAATTTGTTGCCGGGATAAACTTTTATGCTGGCAGTTGAAACAGTTCCTATTAGTCCACGTGTAACCCGGTAGTCGCGTCCTGAACCACGCGATAAACAGTTCGCCACTGATACGATCAATCGATGCACGGCGAGGAAGTAAAATGATGTCCTGAAAGCAGGAGGGCAACGCCGAAACCGGCTGCTCATCGTCGACGAACCCTATCACAATCCCTTTTTGCCGGGCCAGTAACTCGGGAAAACAGGTCAGTGTCTCACCCTGACATAATGACAGGATAATAATATCGGCCTGACTGACATTTTCATGGGTTAAGCCAGGATTAAATGTGATAGTGCGATGAAAGTTATGCTTAAAAAAACTCTCTAAAAAGTCCTGCAGCCCAGCCTGAAAAAACAGATCCGTTTCCTGAATCAGAATATTTAACATAGTTCATACCAACATCTTTAATAAACAGGTATCACTGACATTCAGTTGTACTGCATCGTCATCACGACAACGGCACTGATGCTTCCAGGCGTAGTACCGCCTGAAGCGGATTTTACCCAGGCCTGCATAGGCATCGTTGCAGTGCTGTCTGCCGCAATGGCCTTTGTGATGCTGGAGCCCGTCCCTTTAAGCGAGCCGGTTGCGGCGTCACTCATGGCGACGGCAACGCCGGTGGCCGAGCCGCTGTTCATGTAGTAGTCCGCGCCTGTTGCGGGATCAGGGGTTCCTGCGAACGTCACCGTGACGCTGCGGGTTCCCAGCGGACAGCCTGTAAAGAGCAGATCGAACGCAACCGGGTCTGACGTGGACCCTGGCGTCACCATATTGGAAGCCTGAATATTGCCGAGGTTGATATCCAGATTCGTATTCCCCCCGTTAAATACGCAGGGCGACGCAACGATATTTCCCGTTACGCCGATATTGACCGCATCGGCGGAAAACGCCTTCCAGCTCAACAGGGCAAGCAGGAGAGTTTTTTTGTGCGATATTTTCATCTTCTCACCGGCTACTGGTAGGTTAAATTAAGCGTGGCCGAGGCGTTTGCCGTTCCCGACTGAACGGTCCCCAGCGTTTGATAATAACGGGCCGTTAATGGGAGTGTTTCGACCCCACCCGCGGACTGTTTTAATAGCAGGCGGCTGTTCATGGCTAGCGGAGTACCGTTATAGAGGAGCTGAACGCCCACCCCTTTTGCCGTTCCGGTATTACCCTGCCCCGTAAGGGCCATCACGCTGGTATTGCTGATATCCGGGTTTTGGATGCCGCTTAACGTGACGTTGATATTGGTCCCGGCGCTGCAGTTTAATCCGAGATTCTGCGTATTTTGCGCCCCTGCCGGCGACGTTCCCACGCCTGCGTTAAAGGAAGAGGCAGGTATATTTCCAATGGCGAAGGTCAACTGTGGCGTATTGATCGTGCACGCCAGGGCATTGATCGTTCCGCTGCTCAACTGCGTTATCAGACCATCGCGATAAATAGCGTCGCTGCCCTGAAGGGTTACCACACCGATTACGCCGGGCGTGAGCGCCCCTGAGGAAACCGGCCCGGTCACCACCAGTTCAATTTTTCCGCCATACCAGTCGACGTATGAGGTTTGTGCGTTATATGAGAAGGTATTGCTCGGGTTTTCGAAATAATTATTCGATGAAAATCGGATCCCAATCCCGCTGACGTTGGTGTTGTAAACATGATTCCCATAGGTACTGAGCGTGGCGCCGTTATAACGCATGCTAAAACCTAGCATTAATGGATTGCTGCAGCCGGTCAGATAGGATCCCGTGTTTGACGCTGCCCCGGAAAATATCACCGTTCCCACAGGCGCATCGCGCTGCACGGTGAGGGTACCTACCGACAGCGTAGACGTCTGCGGTACGATCGTCGTGCACGTCCCGGCGTGGGCATAATTCCAGCCCGCAAAAAAACAGAGCAACAGCATAAATTTCATCGTTTTCATCTTAAAGTTCCTGACGGCAAAGGGCGTTAATGAGGGTGACGCCACCGTAGGTGGCCTGTTTCGGCAGGGTGAAATCCACGCGACACTGCTGGGCGGACTGATTTCCCCATGCCACGATCAGTGTCCCCTGCTCGCTCATGCCGGTTAAATAGACCTGTCCTCGATCGCCAACGATAAAGCCACCGCGACCGTCTTCGGCGAGCGTCACCACCGCCCCAAACGGAACGAAGCGGCCGTTGTCCATCAGGGTCATCAGCACCTTGCGCCCCACTTTGGAAAGGTAATCAGCCCTGACGACCGCCCCTCGCGTCGGCGTGACCGTACGCGTATTGATCTCCAGCTCAACGTCGTCAGGCATATTTTCTGGATCGAGCGTGAGGTCGTTTTTACGGTACACGGAGAGATTGCTGACTACCGTAAAGCCCCGGTAGTCCGTTCGTATGCCGGACTGGTTTCGAATATCCACCTCGTGGGCGCCGGGTGCCTTAATCAGGGCATTGGTTTCCCCCAGCGGCTGGGAAAAGGTGATACCGTCCGCGTGGGCCAGGATCCCCCCCTGCAGGCCGTAGTTCAGGCGCTCGCTGCTCCTGTCGTAGCCATAGCCCGCAGTCACTTCGCCGTAGGTACCTTTGTAGTCACCGTTCATGTTGCCGGTATAGTCGACGCCGTCCGTACCGTAGCCCTGCTGCACGTTCCAGTTCAGGGCATGGTTTTCCAGGGCCACGCCGTTCATACCCAAGTTGTGCGTGGTGCCATTATTCTTGCTGGCGTTCATGCCATAGTTTGCCCACGTCTGCGGGAGGAATTTATCCAACGGCACACTGACGTTAAATGCCAGAAGCTGATCGTGGTCATACGTTTTGCTGCTCCCGGTACCATAAGAGGCTGTGCTAGCGTTTCTGCTGTATGTCCAGGTCACGCCATAACTGATGTTATGCCAGTAGTTGTTATACCCGACGCTCCAGGACGCCATCGATTTACCCGAATTCCAGTAGTCTTCCCGCGCGGCGCTGAGGGTCAGGGAACCTAAATCCCCGCCCAGCGTCTGGCTCATGGTCAATTCGGCGCGGTTACGCCTCCTGTCCTGCAGCGCGGCACTGTCTCCCCAGGAATCCAGCACTTCCTGCATCCCGTAGTAGCCGCTGGTCGAATAGCGATACCCCGCAATCGAGAAGTTCGTTCCGGTATCGATAAAGTTCTTGCTATACCGCGCGCGCCAGGACTGCCCGCTGGTTTTTGCCGTGTTATCCGGTGTAGACCAGGCCTGGGTGACGTCGGTGGAGAGCGCACCAAAATCCCCCATGTTTGTCCCCCCGCCAACGGCGAACGAGCGGTACTTGCCCGATCCCTGCACGCCACCGTATAGCGTCAGGCCATGCGGGAGACCATAAATACCTGTCAGTTGCCCGAAAGGCGTCTTTTCCACGCTGCTGTTGTAGGCGCGATACTGACCGCCCGTGATGGCATACTTCAGACGTCCTTCGCGCTGCAGCACCGGCAGTGAGGCGTAAGGCAGTGTGAAATGCTGTTCGCTTCCATCCGCCTCTTTGATTGTCACGTCAAGATCCCCGGCACCGCCCGTCGGATACATGTCGGTAATCTCAAACGCCCCCGGGGCGATGTAGCTCTGATAGATCTGATAGCCATTCTGGCGCACCACCACCTGCGCATTCGTGCGCGCAATACCGCGAACCACGGGCGCGTAGCCCTTCAGAGAATCCGGCAGCATGTCATCGTCGGATGCCAACTGACCGCCGCGAAAAGGTATACTGTCAAACACGTCAGCCGGGGAAGAGCTGTCGCCGAATGTCAACTGCGCCTTCAGGGGAATAACAGCCCGCTGCGCATAGGTGTATACGGTGTCCCATTTATCCTGACCCGACGCCTCCCGGGACCAGGTTGTGTAGTTGCGCAGGCGCCACGGCCCAATGTTGATCCCCGGACGCAGGTTGGCATACTGGCTGTCAGTTCTGGCAGCCTCACCGGTTTTCGCCCAGGTATTGGCCCCGCTCAGGCTGTAATTGAGCATGGCGGCATTGATACCCTCGTCCCACATTTCCGGCGGCACATAGCCACGCGCCGGTATATCGATAGCGGCCTGCGGAATACTGATAACCAGACGCTGCGCGTTGAACTGGAAATCCGTCGAGGACAGCGGAATGGCCATAAGATCGGCACAGGTGCTTTTCGCCGAGGCCAGCTGAGGAAACAGCGCTGTCTTCACGCCCCACTGTTTTAATTGTTCAATGCTCAGGCACGGCTGTAATACGTCATTTCCGTCGGGCGTTTTCGCTGCGTCAAAGGTAATATCCCGGGTCTCAATGAGCCGATCGTCAAGAATAATATCAACATGGTACGTACCCGGCGCCTGAGAGCCTGCTTCAAACGCGGATAAATCGGCTTTCCCCATGCCTGGGTTATCCAGCTCAACCAGTTCAGTATTAAACGTTTCGCTGGCATAAAGCGTGGGAGAAGACCCCGTCATCGCCAGAGCGATGAGTGTCGCCAGGCGTCGTACTTTATGATGTTGTATTTTCATTGCGGATGACCTGAGTAATGCGGGTATTACCGTTTGCCAAAATCACAAACTGGCTTGATGCAACGCGCCGGGGCTTCCATAATCGTTGATAACTTTAAACGTCAGCGTATTTCCGCGGGTTCCATGAGATAACGGGAATCGGGCCGACGCGCCGGGTAATACATACGAAACATCGTCCAGTTTTTTTCCGCCCACGGATATTTCATTAAAATTGATGACATAGGGAGTCGGATTCTTTACCTGAATTTCATTCCCGTTGCGTTGCCATGTTAATTTTCCGGCCTGATCTTCGGGCGTTGACGCGTGAAGACTTGCCGGGCGATAAATCAACTTGATACGCGTTTTAACTGCAATTTGCAGTGAATTAGCCTGTTTCGTTGCAGAAGGAATGGCTTTTATATTGAGCCAAAATAAACTTTCTTGTTCCTGAGGGAGTGACCCGGTCATGACAATGCGTTCGATATTTTTCTGGCCACCATCCAGTCGATAAAGCGGAGGCGTAATGATAAAAGGCGCTTTATCTGTTTTCCCCTCCGGCACGTCAATCCACGACTGAATTAAAAAGGGCACGCTATCGGCATTGTCCACGCTAATGGATGCTTCTTTTTTTGCACCGTCGAAAATAACGCGTGTGCCGCCAATAATGACGCCAGCATGGGCCATTGAAAATGTCAGCGGTAACGCTGCCGCGGCCAGGCCGATTGTTGTGATAAAACGCATTGAATACCTCATAAAACAAAGGGGCCGGGTGGCCCCATACTGATTACTGCAAAAGACTTAGTTATAAACCACAGAGAAGTTAGCAACCGAGTTAGCCGGGCCCGCGGTCACTGATGCCGCAGTTGAAATATACTGAGCATAGAAATTGAGCGTATTATCAGCGGTGCTGCTCAACACATAGGAATAGCTGTTGCTACCATGCAGCGGCAGATCGGACTTATCGGCCGTCATCAGGTTGATGGCCACGCCCGTTGCTGCTCCCACAACGGAGGAATCAATCGCCAGCAGGTTTGCGTCGGTTAAATCTGGCGTGCCGTCAAAACGCACCTTCGCGGAGGTAACGGTCACCGGGCAGTTTTTCAGTACGATATCGAACTGCGTCGCTGCGGTTCTGGAACCCGTTGTCGGAAATTCCGTTTTATAATAATCGCCGAGAACCACGACCTGATTCTGAGATGCCACATCTACATCGCAGGCATTATCCAAAATATTACCGTTAAAATTAACCGTACCTGCCGCCGCGAAAGCCTGAGTCATTGTCAATGCAGAGCCTGCCGTAAAGATGGCAACAATAATTTTCTTTTTCATAAAGCCATTTCCTGTATTACTTTATTTATTACTGATATTCAGGCAAAACAGACGTTCCTCATTCTGCCATTCTTTTTCAGAGGCCATCAGAAACAAAATATAGCTCTCATCGTGTCGAGCGTTTCAGATTTGTGTTTCTGTCGACGAGTCAAAATTTATACAACACTTTTCTACGAAACAATCTTTTTTCAGGTCTAGCTGTAGACTGGGGTTTAACAAATAATAAACATTTTGATTGCGTGTTTTATCGCCAGTCTACTTTTAGACCTTCACCGTTTAACGATAAAATTCATAACGTTAAGATTCTCAACACCTCCGGTCTATTATTAGACTTTTGAGTGTTATTCCCTGCTTCGCAGCTTTTTAAGATAATTCTCCATGTCGATTGGAAAACGATCGCATCTGTTGACGTGAGGTATATTATGAACACGCGAATTGCAGCCGTATTAGACAATGAGAAATCGTTGGTGCTGGGATTAAAACCCTTAAGACACATAGAGCGTTTAATTGATAATGTCCTTCCTGGCGCAGAGAAGATCATTCTTTCGAAAAGTGAAGTCGTACAGTATTACCGAAATGACGAACGCCACTGTTTTATGCTGTTACACGGCAGCGTGGCATTGCACCGCCGCGGCGACGGTATTGTGTTAAATTCGGAATCGGCTCCCTTTATACTGGGTGTCAGCAGTCAGTTTTCATCGGAACATCTTTACGTCAGGGCACTGGAGACATCAGAACTCGCTTGCGTGTCGCTGGATGCGTTTAATAAAGTGGTTGCACAGCACGATCTCTGGGAACACTTTTCTAAATTGCTGATTTATACTGCATCGCGGGTGTACGAGCACTGCGCGCAAATTTCACAGATGTCCGCATACGATATCATCCGCTTTCAGCTGGTTGAATTAATGCAGGAACCTGAGACAATTAGACAAAACATCACCGCAGCGGCCTATATTAAGAGCCGTACCTATCTTTCCCGCAGCGGGATTATGCGGATTCTGGCAGAACTGCGTACGGGGAAATACATCACCATGGAACGTGGCGTGCTGATAGAGATTAATCATTTACCTCGGAAGTACTGAAATCACAATAATATCTGGAGATAGCACGAGAGAAGAGCGAAACTATAAGCATAAGATTATCTTCCAGGTTTACGGCTATGTCCTATACAGATAAATCGTCTCGCGGCTCCCCTTACGCCCAGGAACTGATCGCGCATCTGGAGCCCTATTGCACCGTGCGTCGAACAGGCCGCGGCGAACGACTTAACCTTGAGGTTGACGGTCAGGGGATCTGTTATTTAATCCTTGAGGGAACGATTGCCATCTACCGCAGCAGCGATAACATGATGCTCTCGACCTCCCGCAGCCCTACCCTGTTTGGTCTGGCTAACCTGACAGACATCTATTTTAATGATTACCTCATCACTGTGAGCCCTTGCCTGATTGGCAGTATCCCTACTGAACAGGTAGCTGACATTATTAAAGAAAAAGGGCTATGGGGACTGCTCTCTCAACAGCTCATGTTTGTCTATAGCCGTCTTTATAACAACGTGATGCCGCAGGGCGCGCCCACGGCGTATGAGATGATTCGCCAGCAGCTCATAAAACTGATGGATGAAGATGAGAGCTATCGCGGCAGCGTGACGGCGGAAAGGTATATCAGGGAGAAAACCCAGCTCTCCCGCAGCGGCGTGATGCGCATTCTGGCGGATTTAAAAACCGGCGGATTTATCGAAATGGAAGAAGGCAGGCTTATTAAAATCAACAAGCTCCCCGCTAAATACTGAACGTCAGACACAAAAAAGGCCGCTCTTGCGGCCTTTTTTACTCTCTCAATGGACGTGAACGCCCAACCGCCAGGCAAAGTAAATCTCTTCTTTCAACTCATTCGAAGAGAGCGCCAGCAAATCTGTAAATTCCAGCTCAAGCTGTTTCAGCTTTTTCAGGTACTGCGCCGGGGACAGATTGCTCTTATCGCGACGTAAATATTCAATTGCCAGCTGTGTTGGGGTTATTTCAGTATCCATGATGTCCTCGCTTATGTACAAAACCTGACCAGTATATCACAACCCACTGACTAGTTTTTGACCAAAGGCAAAACATCTGAAAACTTTACACGACCGCCGTCGTCAGCCGCGACGAGCAGCACAGGCGATCCTGCTCGTCGAGAATGTCAATCTGCCATACCTGATGGCGGCTACCGGCGTGCAGCGCGCGGCAAACTCCGCGCACGCGTCCGCTGCGTACCGAGCGGATATGGTTAGCATTCACCTCGAGTCCGACCACCTTCTGCTCCCCTTCGGTACAGAGATATCCCGCCACCGAGCCCAGAGTTTCGGCCAGCACGACGGACGCCCCGCCGTGCAATAAACCAAACGGCTGATGTGTGCGACGATCGACGGGCATGGTGGCCTCGATATCATCGTCGCCAATGCGGGTGAACTGGATATCCAGCAGCCCCACCATATTCCCCTCGCCCATGGCGTTCAGCGCCTGCAGCGTCACGGCACGTTTCCAGATCATCCAATTATCTCCAGTAAAGCCTGCAATGGGTGACGTACACCGTTACCTTCTACCCGTTTCACCTGGCTTCGACAGGAGTAGCCCGTTGCCAGACAGCGGTTTCGCGGCAAACGCTGCATCGCCTGATGCCAGGACAGCTCATAGATGCCGAGCGAGTTGGCGTGGTTTTTCACTTCGTGTCCGTAGGTGCCGGCCATGCCGCAACAGCCCACGCTGACGCTCTCCAGCTTCGCGCCGAAGCGGGCAAAGACGGACGCCCACTGCGCGGGGGCGCCCGGCAGCGCGGTGACTTCCGTGCAGTGTCCGAACAGATACCACGGTTCGCCGCTGACGTCCTGTACAGCTTTGCCTTCCAGGGCCATCGGCAGCCACTCGTGCACCAGCATGACGTGGAAATCACCGCGCTTGTCGCCCAGCGTCTGCTTGTACTCATCGCGATAGCACAGCACCAGCGCCGGGTCGACGCCGACCATCGGTATCGCGAGTTGCGCCACGCGGTTTAAGAAGTCAGCGGTTTTCTGCGCGGTCTTCGCAAAGCGCGTCAGGAAGCCTTTAATGTGCTGCGCCTTACCGTTGGGTGAAAACGGCAGGACCACCGGCTGATACCCCAGCTTTTCGGTCAGGCGGATGAAATCCGCCACGACCTGGGCATCGTAGTAGCTGGTAAACGGATCCTGCACCACCAGCACCACCTTCGCTTTTTGCTCAGGCGTGAGTGCCTCCAGCTGCTCCAGGGTCATATTCGCCGAGGGATGCCCGACGAGCTGGCGCTGCAGAGACGGCACCGACAGCAGCGGCAGATCGACCATGCCGATATGTTTTTCGGAGAGCTTGCGCACCAGCGGCTGGTTGATAAAGAAGTTGAAGGTCTTCGGCGCGCGCGCCATCAGCGGCGCGTAGCTTTCCACCGTTGCCACCAGATGGTCGCGCACCGGGCGGAGGTAGCGGGTGTGATACAGCTGCAGGAAGCGCGAGCGGAATTCCGGTACGTCGATTTTAATCGGGCATTGGGTTGAGCAGGCTTTACAGGCCAGACAGCCGGACATCGCCTCTTTCACCTCATGGGAGAAATCATACTCGCCCTTGTTGGCATGCCAGCTGTTGCGGGTGCGTTCAATCAACGAGCGCAGGCTGGCCCGTTTTTCCGGAATCTGCTGCTCCAGCCTGAGCGGGTCAACCCCGCGATCGGCCAGCAGACGCAGCCATTCACGTACCAGCGTCGCCCGCCCCTTTGGCGAGTGGATACGGTTGCTGGTGATTTTCATCGACGGACACATCGGGCTTTTCACATCAAAGTTAAAGCACAGGCCGTTGCCGTTACACTCCATCGCGCCGCGCCAGGAGGAGCGCACCGCAATCGGGATCTGTCTGTCGTACGTGCCGCGCTTGACGGCATCCACCTGCATCATTGGCGCGTCCACGCCTTCAGGCGGGCAGATTTTGCCCGGGTTGAGGCGGTTATGCGGGTCAAACGCCGCCTTCACCTTGCGCAGCTCCGCATAGAGCTGTTCGCCGAAGAATGCCGGGCTGTATTCCGCGCGGAATCCTTTCCCGTGCTCTCCCCAGAGCAGACCGCCATATTTGGCGGTTAAGGCCACCACATCGTCGGAGATCTGCTTCATCAGGATCTCCTGCTGCGGGTCGCACATATCCAGCGCCGGACGCACGTGCAGTACCCCGGCATCGACGTGGCCGAACATGCCGTAGCTCAGGCCGTGGCTGTCCAGCAGGGCGCGAAACTCGACGATATAATCCGCCAGATGCTCAGGCGGCACGCAGGTATCTTCGGCAAAGGGAATCGGCTTCGCCGCCCCTTTCGCATTGCCGAGTAGGCCCACGGCTTTTTTACGCATCGCATAGATACGCTCAATCCCGGCCAGATCGTTACAGAGCTGCCAGCCGATCACGCCGCCTTCGCCCTGCGCAATCAGCTCATCCAGCCGCTGGCAGAGCGTGGTGACCTGGCTCTCAATCAGCGCCGCATCGTCGCCGGCAAATTCCACGATGTTAAGACCGAGCATCTCTTTATCCGGCACGTCGGTAATGAGATCGCTGACGGAGTGCCAGACAATATCTTCCCGCGCCAGGTTGAGCACTTTGGAGTCAACCGTTTCCACCGACAGCGCTTTCGCTTCCACCATAAACGGCGCATTGCGCAGCGCGGAATCGAAGGAGTCATATTTGACATTCACCAGCCGACGCACCTTCGGCAAGCGGGTGATATCCAGCCGCGCCTCGGTGATAAACGCCAGCGTCCCTTCGGAGCCGGTGAGCACGCGGGTTAAATCAAACTGGGTCAGGTCGTCGTTAAAGACGTGACGCAGGTCGTACCCGGTCAGGAAGCGGTTCAGTTTGGGGAACTTATCGAGAATAAGCTGGCGGTTGTCGCGGCAGCGCTCCAGCACGATACGATAGATGCGTCCGCTGGCCGTGTTATCTTTGCCCAGCGTTTCCGCCAGTTCGACCGGCATCGGCTGCGTATCGAGAATATCACCGCCCAGCAGAACGGCACGCACGCCCAGCACGTGATCGGAGGTTTTGCCGTAGACCAGCGAGCCCTGACCGGAAGCATCCGTGTTGATCATCCCGCCGAGGGTCGCGCGGTTACTGGTGGAAAGCTCCGGGGCAAAAAAGTAACCGTAAGGCTTGAGGTACTGGTTAAGCTGATCTTTGATAACGCCCGCTTCGACCCGCACCCACCCCTCTTCCGGGTTGATCTCAATGATGCGGTTCATATAGCGCGACATATCAACAATGATGCCCTGGTTCAGCGCCTGACCATTGGTCCCGGTGCCGCCGCCGCGCGGCGTAAAGACCAGCGAGGCGAAGCGCTCCTGCGTGGCCAGCCGGGCAATCAGCGCGACGTCGGCCGTTGAACGAGGGAAAACGACGGCATCGGGAAGAAGCTGGTAAATACTGTTATCGGTCGCCATCGTCAGCCTGTCGGCATAGTTCGTGGCGGTATCACCTGTAAAACCCTGTTGCTCCAGTGCTTGCAAAAAATTAAGCACCAGCTGAACGACGCCAGGTGCCTGAGAAATCTGTGGGATCATGACTGTCGACCCTAATTAGAGTTGTATATACACGTCATCCTTCGAGCTGCCTCTGCGTTGGCTGCGTCTGCTTACCCCAGTCACTTACTTCAGTAAGCTCCTGGGGATTCTCAGACTTGCCGCCTTGATGCAACTCGAATGATTTTGTGTATAAAATCGTTTGCGTTGTGTCTGGAAAGTTTTATCACATTTTTTTCTTATAATCTCTGCCGAATTACAGGCAAAATCCGCCTGTCAAAAACCGCTGAGATCATCAATGATTAGAGAGACGCGGTTTTCCGTTCCCGCCAGCCATGCTGGCGTTCTTTTAAGGAAAGTTTCATTTATGGTCAATCTTCGCCAGCCCAGGGATGTTGCGCAAATTTTGCTGTCGGTGCTGTTCCTGGCCCTCATGATTATTGCGTGTCTGTGGATTGTTCAACCCTTTATTCTCGGCTTCGCCTGGGCCGCGACCGTTGTCGTTGCCACGTGGCCTCTGCTGCTGCGTTTGCAGAAGCTGCTGTTCGGCCGCCGCGGGTTAGCGGTGCTGGTCATGACGCTCCTGCTGTTCCTGCTGTTTATTATTCCGATTGCCCTGCTGGTGAATAGCCTGGTGGATTCCAGTGGCCCCGTTATTCGCGCTATTAGCAGCGGTGACCTGACGCTGCCGGATCTCGCCTGGCTGAACAGCATTCCGGTGGTGGGCGCCAAGCTCTACAGCGGCTGGCATAGCCTGCTGGAGATGGGCGGCAGCGCGCTGATGGCAAAAGTCCGCCCGTATATAGGCACGACCACGACCTGGTTTGTGGGTCAGGCGGCGCATATCGGCCGGTTTATGATGCACTGTACCCTGATGCTGCTCTTCAGCGCCCTGCTCTACTGGCGCGGCGAGCAGGTGGCTTTAGGCGTTCGTCACTTTGCCACCCGCCTGGCGGGCAAACGGGGTGACGCGGCGGTTTTACTGGCTGCGCAGGCCGTGCGTGCGGTGGCGCTGGGCGTGGTGGTGACCGCGCTGGTGCAGGCGGTGCTGGGTGGTATCGGTCTGGCGATTTCCGGCGTACCGTACGCCACCGTGTTCACCGTGGTCATGCTGATGACCTGTCTTGCGCAACTGGGACCGCTGCTGGTGCTGGTCCCTAGTATTATCTGGCTATACTGGACGGGTGATACCACGTGGGGAACGGTGCTGCTGGTCTGGAGCTGCGTGGTCGGCACCATGGATAACGTCATTCGTCCGATACTTATCCGCATGGGTGCTGACCTGCCGTTGATCCTGATCCTCTCCGGGGTCATTGGCGGACTGATTGCCTTTGGCATGATAGGCCTGTTTATTGGCCCGGTGCTGCTCGCCGTCACCTGGCGTCTGTTCTCCGCCTGGGTGCATGAAATTCCGCCTCCGGGAACAGACCCGGACGTGATTTTGAGCGAACTGGAAGAGTTGGAAGAGAAGAACACGCATTAAGTTTTTTTGCCGGGTGGCGCTAACGCTTACCCGGCCTACATTCCCCCTCATAATACTTTAACGCTGCTAAAGTATTTATTCGTTGTTCACTGGTCAGACCCGCCTTTTTTGCTCTAAGTCCGCTATTCACCTTAAAAAATATTTACGTCTCTTTAACTATTGAGACGAATCCGATCGACGCTAAAAGATGACATGCCTACTATTAGGACACGGTTATAGATCAACACCTTGATTTATAAGCATGGAAATCCCCTGAGTGAAACAACGAATTGCTGTGTGTAGTCTTTGCCCATCTCCCACGATGGGCTTTTTTTTATCCTGACTACGCGCGCTTAACCTCACAGGTACTGAGCATCCGCCACTCAGCAGGCAGCACCCGCGTTTCCCCTGTCACATTAACCGTCACCGCCTCGCGAATATCCGCCGACGATGCGCCAACCTGCAGTTCAAACTCGCCCGGCTCAACGATGCGTTTCCCGTCCCGACGGGTAAAGTTGAACATCTCAACCGGTAGCGTAAAGCTGAGCGTGGCGGTTTCGCCCGGCGAGAGCGTGACGCGCTGGAAGGCTTTCAGCTCCTGAAGCGGTCGCACCTGGGTGGCGACCTTATCCCTGACGTAAACCTGCACCACCTCGCTGCCGCTGCGTTCCCCGGCATTGGTGATATCCACGCTCAGCGTCACCTCGCCGTCGACCGGCACGCTGCTTTCAGCTACGCGGGCAGCCCCCCAGCTAAACGTCGTCCAGCCAAGGCCGAAGCCAAACGGATAACGTGAACCGAAGTGGAACGCAAACGGCGTGCCGCCGCTTTTGAGCTTGTGATTGTAGTAATACGGCATTGCCCCGGCGCTTTTCGGCACGCTCACCACCAGACGCCCCTGCGGCTCTGCGCGTCCCGTTAGCACGTCCGCGATCGCCCAGCCCCCTTCCTGCCCTGGCGCCCACGCCACCAGCAGCGCTGCGATCTTATCCTCCAGCCCCTGCAGGTTGTACGGGCGCCCGCCGGTCATCACGACAATCACCGGTTTGCCCGTCGCCACCAGCGCCTCCAGCAGCTGTTGCTGCACGCCCGGCAGATTCAGGGAGTCGGTGTCGGAACCTTCCCCCACGGTTCCGCTCTGGAACAGCCCGGCGAGATCGCCCACACAGGCCACCACCACGTCACTCTCCTGCGCCGCGTTCACAGCCTCGGGGATCAGCGCGGTGCTTTGCGAGACCGGCGACTGCTGCATCGGCTTACCGCCGCTGTCGCCCGGGAAGACCGGCGCACCCGCCATCCGTTTCTCGATGATGTGACACCCTTTGGCGTAACGGACCTGCGACGCGCCGAGGTAATGTTCCAGCGCCGCGCGCGGGGTCGTTACCTGCGAGGTCTCTTCCACCATATCGCTGATGATCAGATGCACCGGGAAGCTGTAGCCGCTGAGCAGCGCCAGCGGATCGTCTGCCGTCGGCCCCACCACCGCCACGCGAGGCTTACCGCCGAGCGGTAAAATACCGTTGTTTTCCAGCAGCGTGACCGATTTCGTCGCCACCTCCCGCGCAACCTGTCGGGTGGTGTCATTTTGCAGATCGATACCATTTTCATCCGCGTACGGGTTTTCAAACAGGCCCAGGCGGAATTTTTCGGTCAGCACGCGCGCCACGATCTCATCCACCCTGGTCATAGAAATCAGCCCGCGCTCAACGGCGTCCGCCAGATGGCGCGCGCAGTCATCTTTCGGCAACTCGACGTCCAGCCCGGCGTTAAAGGCCAGCGCGGCGGATTCGGCCGCATCGTGGGACACACCATGATGCTGGTGCAGCAGGCTGACGCCGCCGTAATCCGCGACAATAATCCCGTCGAAGCCCCACTGTTCGCGCAGGACGGTGGTCAGCAGGAAGCTGTCGCTGTGCCCCGGCTGATTGTCGATATCGTGGTAGGCCGGCATCACCGACCCGGCATTGGCCAGCTTCACCGCCATTTCAAACGGCAGCAGGAAGGTGTCGTTCAGTTCGCTAAAGCCCAGATGTACCGGCGCATGGTTGCGCGCCCCTTCGCTGAACGAGTGGCCCACGTAGTGCTTGAGCGTCGCCAGCAGGTCACGCCTCTCGCCCTGCAACCCTTTCACGTAGGCGGTTGCCATCACCCCCACCAGCCAGGGATCTTCCCCGAAGGTCTCTTCGGTTCGCCCCCAGCGCACGTCGCGGG
Source organism: Enterobacter quasiroggenkampii (assembly GCF_043972695.1). Lineage (NCBI taxonomy): Bacteria > Pseudomonadati > Pseudomonadota > Gammaproteobacteria > Enterobacterales > Enterobacteriaceae > Enterobacter > Enterobacter quasiroggenkampii. The sequence goes on along the minus strand of NZ_CP143745.1, from coordinate 2,503,273 downwards.
AAACGTCCAGCACCGGCGCCAGCCCCTGTTGACAGCCGACGGACCGCGCCTCTTTACCGATCTGCTCTGCCGCGCGCTGTACCAGTTCAGGATCCCAGGTAGAGCCGTAGTTCAGCGACGACGGGAACAGCGTGGCGTCTTTGCACAGCAGCCCCACCAGGCACTCTTCATGGAACAATGCCGGAATGCCGAGGCGCGTCTCTTCCATCATCATGCGCTGCAGGCGGTTAGCAGCGCGCACCCCGGTTTTCGCGTCAACGATATGGGTACCCAGCGGACGGGTGATCTGCCCGACGCCCAGCTTTAGCCGTTCACTCAGCGCTGCCTGCTCGCTCACGCCGGCGAATTCATCGCTGAGATCGCTGCGTTCGCGGTGGTTGCCGTTTTCATCGAGGATCAGCCAGTAGGCATGCATCTGGGCAAACTTCTCTTCCGGGGTCATACGCGCCAGTAAATCGTCTACGCGCTCGTGCACGGGACGTCCCGCGTCCTTATAGATAGCTGTCATGTTTTACTCCTGTAGTGCGGAAGGGATTGTTGGGTTGAGCTGCCCCGCGTCGGGTCTCACCTCACGCTTGCTGGCCAACTCCCGGGCGATGGAATCCACCAGCCGACTGTTGAGCTTGTAGATAGCAAGCAGCGCGACCATGCAAAGGAACAGCGCGCAAGGGATAAGGGTGAACAGCGCGTTAATCGTAGAGAGTACGTGGGGCGCCTGAGTTGCCTGTCCCGGGGCGTAATCCACCATGCCCAGCACCCAGCCGACCACCGCGCCACCCAGCGCCAGGCCGAATTTGATGGCAAACAGTGCGGTGGAAAAGACCAGCCCGTCCAGGCGGCGGCCGCTGCGATGCTCTTCGTAGTCGACCACATCGGAGAACATGGTCCACTGCAGCGGCGTGGTCAGGTTTTGCACAAAGCTAAAGACGATGTTGAGGCCAAAAATCAGCCACACCTGCGAAGGCGGCAGGAAGAAAATCAGCGCGCCGAAAATAACGAAGGAAATAATGGTCCACTGGTAGGCGCGCACGCGGTCAAATTTCCCCAGCAGCCGTTCAGATAATAATGCGCCGCTTAAGGAGGCAACCATTCCGGAAACAATAAAGGCAAAAACCAGCTCCGGGCGCAACAGCACATAGTTCACGTAATACATCGTGGCGGAACCACGCGTTACCACCGCCGTTAACAGCAAAATATTAAACAGGAAAACAATGCGCCACTGGCTGTTACCGGCCAGCAGTTTTAAATCGGTCAGCATGGAGCCGGAGGTATCATTGCGCGGCGAATAGCGCTCTCGGGTCATGAGGAAACAGCAGAAAAAGAGCACAATGCCCAGCAGCCCCATCAGGCTCATGGCATAGAAATAACCTTTCTGCACGTTGCCCTGGCCTAACAGCGAGACCAGCGGCAGGGCAATCACCGTCACAATCAACCCGCCGATAAACGACAGGCCAAAGCGCCACGACTGCAGGGAGTGACGCTCGCGCGGATCCAGCGTCAGCGCGCCGGGCATGGCGCAGTAAGGTACGTTAATGGCGGAGTAAATCAGGCTTAAGATCGCGTAGGTCACACAGGCATAAACGATTTTCGCCGTCGGCCCCACGTCCGGTACATAGAAGGTGATGAGGCAGCTTACGCCAAACGGAATGGCGAACCACAGCAGCCAGGGACGGAAACGACCGTGACGCGTCTGGGTGCGATCCACCAGGGCGCCAATGCACGGGTCGACAAACGCATCAACCACGCGCACCACTAAAAACATGGTGCCCATGATGGCGGCGGGCAGTCCAAAAACGTCCGTATAGAAATAAGCGAGAAATAAGGTTGCCGTTTGCCAGACCAGCGCGCTGGCCATATCACCTAAGCCATAACCTATTTTATCTTTGGTACGCAATACAGAGGAGAGTGTCATTGTTATTTGCCTTTTTATCAGGTTAAAACGTATTTGAACCAGTTGCGCATCACTGAAAGGGAAATGCGCAGTAAGGCTCAAGTATTAGCAACGCGTTGCGCGCTAACAATTGTCTAAATTGACAGACAAATTATGATATTTGGTTTTTTACTTTATTTGTGATGGGGAGCAAATAAGAGGGAAAATAAAAAAGGCGAGGAATAATATCCTCGCCTTTTCGGGTCAGCGTGACGTTACTTGTTCAGTTCCGCCAGGCTCAGCCAGGTTTGCACCACCGTATCCGGGTTCAGGGACAGGCTATCAATCCCCTCTTCCATCAGCCAGGCAGCGAAGTCTTCATGGTCGGATGGACCCTGACCACAAATCCCGACGTATTTGCCCTGCTTCTTCGCCGCGCGGATGGACAGGGAGAGCAGCGCCTTCACCGCCTCGTTACGCTCATCGAACAGCTCGGAGACCACGCCGGAGTCGCGGTCCAGACCCAGCGTCAGCTGCGTCATGTCGTTCGAACCGATAGAGAAGCCGTCGAAGTGCTCGAGGAACTGCTCGGCCAGCAGGGCGTTAGACGGAATTTCACACATCATGATGATCTTCAGCCCGTTCTCGCCGCGCTTCAGCCCCTGACGCGCCAGCTCGTCCACAACCGCTTTCGCCTGATCCACGGTACGTACGAACGGAATCATGATCTCCACGTTGGTCAGCCCCATGTCGTTGCGCACGCGCTTCACCGCCTCACACTCCAGCGCGAAGCAGTCGCGGAAGCTGTCGGACACGTAGCGTCCGGCCCCGCGGAAGCCCAGCATCGGGTTCTCTTCTTCCGGCTCGTAGCGCTCGCCGCCGACCAGGTTGGCGTATTCGTTAGACTTAAAGTCAGACAGACGCACAATCACGCGTTTCGGATAGAAAGCGGCACCCAGCGTCGCGATCCCTTCGGTCAGACGGCCGACGTAGAACTCTTTCGGCGAGTCATAGCCTTTCATCATCTCGCGGATTTCGTTCTGCAGCTTCGGATCCTGGTCGTCAAACTCCAGCAGCGCACGCGGGTGAACGCCGATCATACGGTTGATGATAAATTCCAGGCGCGCCAGGCCTACGCCTTCGTTCGGCAGGCAGGCGAAGTCGAACGCGCGGTCCGGGTTACCGACGTTCATCATGATCTTCAGCGGCAGGTCCGGCATGGTATCCACGCTGGAGCTCTTCACGCTGAAGTCGAGGATATCGGCATACACGTAGCCGGTATCGCCTTCGGCGCAGGAGACGGTCACGTTCTGTCCGTCCTTCATGCGCTCGGTAGCATCACCGCAGCCGACAACCGCAGGAATACCCAGTTCGCGTGCAATGATCGCCGCGTGACAGGTACGGCCACCGCGGTTGGTGACGATAGCCGCCGCTTTCTTCATGATCGGTTCCCAGTCCGGGTCGGTCATGTCGGTCACCAGCACGTCGCCGGGCTCAATACGGTTCATCTCGCTGATGTCGTGGATCACTTTCACCGGACCAGCACCGATGCGGTGACCGATAGCACGGCCTTCCGCCACGATTTTGCCCTGGGCGTGCAGCGTGTAACGCTCCATCACCTGGCCGCGAGAGCGGACGGTTTCCGGGCGCGCCTGCACGATAAACAGCTTGCCGGTGTTCCCGTCTTTCGCCCATTCGATATCCATCGGACGGCCGTAGTGTTTTTCAATCTGCACCGCTTGCTTCGCCAGCTCCTGCACTTCGGCGTCGGTCAGGGAGAAGCGGTCGCGCTGCTCCTGCGGTACGTCTTCAATTTTAACCTGCTTGCCATGCTCCTGGGTCGGGGCATAGATCATGCGGATTTTTTTCGAGCCCATGGTGCGGCGCACCACCGCCGGACGGCCAGCGGCCAGCGTAGGCTTGTGAACGTAGAATTCGTCAGGGTTTACCGCACCCTGCACAACCATCTCACCCAGACCCCACGCGGAGGTGATAAACACCACCTGGTCGAAGCCGGATTCGGTATCAATGGAGAACATCACGCCGGATGAGCCTACGTCCGAGCGCACCATGCGCTGCACGCCAGCGGAAAGTGCCACGCCGCGATGGTCGTAGCCCTGGTGCACGCGATAGGAGATGGCACGGTCGTTAAACAGGGAAGCAAACACGTGCTTCACGGCCACCAGCACCGCATCGTAACCCTGGACGTTCAGGAAGGTTTCCTGCTGCCCGGCAAACGAGGCGTCCGGCATGTCTTCCGCGGTCGCAGAGGAACGCACGGCAAAGGAGGCCTGCGCATCGTCAGCAGAGAGCTGGTTGTATGCGTCGTGAATGGCTTTTTCCAGTTCCGGCTGGAAAGGTGTGTCGATGATCCACTGGCGGATCTGCGCCCCGGCTTTGGCAAGCTCGGTGACGTCATCAATATCCGTTTTATCCAGCAGGTCGTAAATGCGCTGGTTAACACCGCTCTGGTCTAAAAACAGGTTAAAGGCATCGGCGGTGGTGGCAAACCCGTTCGGTACGGAGACACCCATACCCGACAGGTTTGTAATCATTTCACCCAGGGAGGCATTTTTGCCCCCAACTCTGTCTACATCATTCATGCCGAGTTGGTTATACCAAAGCACCAGCGGTGACGAGCCATTGTTGGACATCGAAACAATCCTTTTGTGATATTTGATCGGAGTAAGTAACACCTGACTACGTATTTATACTGGCATATTTATTTCCGCTAAAAAAACGGTGAATCGTGTAAGCAATTTAAAATTTCAACTTTTCGGATACTTTCCCATCAACGATTAACCCGATGATTCCTCTATATTCAGCCAGAAACCCCAAAAATAAAGTCGCTATTTGAAAAATGAAATCCACTTTTCAGGAAAATCAAAAACAGCGTTTCATTCATAATTAGGATAAGTTCTTTGCTGTGTAAATTACTTTTTTAATTTATGCTTTCAGACAATTACGTCTGATATTCAGGGTGGGTAAAATGGATAGTGCTGTCGATCGTCACGTTTTTTATATTTCTGATGGTACGGCGATCACCGCCGAGGTGCTGGGCCACGCGGTGATGTCGCAGTTTCCCGTATCGATCAACAGCATTACGCTGCCGTTTGTCGAAAATGAGAGCCGCGCCAAAGCGGTGAAGGACCAGATCGACGCCATTTACCAGCAGACCGGCGTCCGCCCGCTGGTGTTCTACTCCATCGTGATCCCAGAGATTCGCGCCATCATTCTGCAGAGTGAAGGCTTCTGTCAGGATATCGTGCAGGCGCTGGTGGCTCCGCTGCAAAGCGAGCTGAAGCTCGACCCGACGCCTATCGCCCACCGTACCCACGGGCTGAACCCCGGCAACCTGACCAAGTACGACGCACGTATCGCCGCCATCGATTACACCCTCGCGCACGACGACGGTATCTCTCTGCGTAATCTCGACCAGGCGCAGGTGATCCTGCTTGGCGTGTCGCGCTGCGGCAAAACGCCGACCAGCCTCTACCTGGCGATGCAGTTCGGCATTCGCGCCGCCAACTACCCGTTTATTGCTGACGATATGGATAACCTGGTGCTGCCCGCCGCCCTTAAGCCGCTGCAGCACAAACTGTTCGGGCTGACCATTAATCCGGAACGCCTTGCTGCCATCCGCGAAGAGCGCCGCGAGAACAGCCGTTACGCCTCCATGCGCCAGTGCCGGATGGAGGTCTCCGAAGTGGAAGCCCTGTACCGCAAAAATCAGATCCCGTGGCTGAACAGCACCAACTACTCTGTGGAAGAAATTGCCACCAAAATTCTCGACATCATGGGGCTTAACCGCCGCATGTACTAATATGCTAGTACATTAGCTCAGATTCAGGTATCATCATCGGTAACCACGGGGCGGTGTCGCCCCGAACTTGAAATCAGCAGGGATTGGTTTAAGGTGATGCCCATCACTTCCCGGTAGTCTGCCGATGAAGCAAAAATTTTCTGAGACATTCCATGAATAAAACCGATGAACTCCGCACTGCGCGCATTGACAGCCTGGTTACGCCGGCTGAACTGGCCCAGCGGCATCCTGTTTCCGCTGCCGTTGCGGAACACGTGACGGCCTCCCGCCGCCGCATTGAAAAAATACTTAATGGTGAAGACAAGCGTCTTCTGGTGGTGATTGGTCCCTGCTCCATCCACGATCTGGATGCCGCGATGGATTATGCAAAACGGCTTCAGGGCCTGCGGGATAAGTATCAGCACCGCCTTGAGATTGTGATGCGAACCTACTTTGAAAAACCGCGGACCGTGGTGGGCTGGAAAGGGCTGATTTCCGACCCTGACCTGAACGGCAGCTATCGCGTGAACCACGGCATTGAGCTGGCACGTAAGCTGCTTTTGCAGGTCAACGAGCTGGGCGTGCCGACCGCCACCGAGTTTCTTGATATGGTGACCGGGCAGTTTATCGCCGATCTGATCAGCTGGGGCGCGATTGGCGCACGCACCACCGAAAGCCAAATCCACCGCGAGATGGCCTCCGCCCTCTCCTGTCCGGTCGGCTTTAAAAACGGGACCGATGGCAATACCCGTATTGCGGTTGATGCCATCCGCGCTGCCCGTGCCAGCCACATGTTCCTGTCGCCGGACAAGAGCGGTCATATGACCATCTACCAGACCAGCGGTAACCCGTACGGGCATATCATTATGCGCGGCGGCAAGAAACCCAATTACCATGCACAAGATATTGCGGCAGCCTGTGAAACCCTGGCCGAGTTCGACCTGCCGGAACATCTGGTGGTGGACTTCAGCCACGGCAACTGCCAGAAGCAGCATCGCCGCCAGCTGGACGTCTGCGATGAGATCTGCCAGCAGATCCGCAGCGGTTCAACCGCCGTTGCAGGGATTATGGCGGAGAGCTTTATCAAAGAAGGCACGCAGAAAATCGTTGCTGGCCAGCAGATGGTATACGGCCAGTCGATCACCGACCCGTGCCTGAGCTGGGAAGACAGTGAGCTGCTGCTGGAGAAACTCGCAGCAGCCGTGGACACACGCTTTTAACATCCTGCCGGGTAGCGCTGCGCTTACCCGGCCTACGATTCTTGCCGTTGTAGGCCCGGTAAGGCGAAGCCGCCACCGGGCTTTTCATTGCACAATATTGATCCTCTCACCCTTTTTTCACAAAAACGCTTGCCGTGAATTTGCAGTTTATTGATAATGATTATCATTGTTACATTGATTGTTATTTATAAACATTATGTCACGTACGGATAACAGCGCGGCAACGCCAGCAAAAACAGACACAGCACCAGCCCCTATCGAGCGTCGGATTGACAGCAAAACCCTGCTCGGCGATGAGGGCCGGGTCATTATCGAGCATGACGGCCAGCGCTATCTGCTGCGCCAGACCCATGCCGGAAAACTGATCCTCACAAAATAAACAACACAAAAAACTACGCCAGCCACCCAGGTAAACCCCAGGCAGCCAGCGCTTTTCAATTCTAATGGAGAGTTGCTATGCCACACCTGCCTTCCGCGTCTTTACGCCCGTCACTTCTGACGCTGGCGATTGTCAGCGCCCTGCCGACCGCGGCGTTTGCTGCCACAGATGACATTACCGTCACCGCCACGGGCAACGCCCGCAGCGCCTTTGAAGCCCCCATGATGGTGAGCGTGATTGACGCCAGCGCGCCGGAGAAGCAAACCGCCAGCTCGGCGGCCGACCTGCTGCGTAGCGTCCCCGGCCTGACGCTGGACGGCACCGGGCGCACCAACGGGCAGGACGTGAACCTGCGCGGCTATGACCGTCGCGGCGTGCTGGTGCTGGTTGACGGCGTGCGTCAGGGCACCGACACCGGTCACCTGAACAGCACGTTCCTCGATCCGGCGCTGATTAAACGTATCGAAGTGGTTCGCGGCCCGTCGGCCCTGCTGTACGGCAGCGGCGCGCTGGGCGGCGTGATTTCCTATGATACCGCCGATGCGAAAGATCTGCTGGAGCCGGGTAAAAACAGCGGCTACCGCGTGTTTGGGACGGGCGCGACGGGCGATCACAGTCTTGGCATGGGGGCCAGCGCCTATGGCCGCACCGACACGCTGGACGGTCTGGTGGCCTGGTCCAGCCGGGATCGCGGTGATATTCGCCAGAGCGACGGAGCCACCGCCCCTAACGACGAATCCATCAATAACATGCTGGCGAAAGGCAGCTGGAAAATCGACCCGGCCCAGACCCTGAGCGGCTCCCTGCGCTACTACAATAACGACGCTCAGGAACCGAAAAACCCGCAAACCCCCGGGGCGGACAGCAGCAACCCGATGACCGATCGCTCCACCATTCAGCGTGACGCGCAGGTGGGCTATCACATCGCCCCGGAAGGTAACGACTGGCTGAACGCCGACGCGAAGGTCTACTGGTCCGAAGCGCGCATTAATGCCCAGAATATCGACAACAGCGGCGAGTTCCGCAAGCAGACCACCAAAGGCGGCAAGGTGGAAAACCGCACCCGCCTGTTCAGCGACACCTTAGCATCACACCTTCTGACCTACGGCGGGGAATATTATCGTCAGGAGCAGCATCCGGGCGGGGCAACCACCGGCTTCCCGGAGGCGAAAATCGACTTCAGTTCCGGCTGGCTGCAGGACGAAATTACCCTGCGCGATCTGCCGGTCACCCTGCTGGGCGGCACACGGTATGACAACTACCGCGGCAGCAGCAATGGCTACGACGATGTCGATGCCGACAAGTGGTCATCCCGCGCCGGGTTAACCGTCAGCCCGACCGACTGGCTGATGCTGTTTGGCTCTTACGCACAGGCGTTCCGCGCGCCCACCATGGGTGAGATGTACAACGACGCCAAACACTTCTCTATTGGCCGCTTCTATACCAACTACTGGGTGCCGAACCCGAACCTGCGCCCGGAAACCAACGAAACGCAGGAGTTTGGTTTCGGTCTGCGCTTTGACGATCTGCTGCTTGCCAACGATGCGCTGGAGTTTAAAGCCAGCTATTTCGATACCAAAGCCAAAGACTACATCTCCACCACCGTCAATTTCGCGGCGGCAACCACCATGTCGTATAACGTCCCGAACGCCAAAATCTGGGGCTGGGACATGATGGCAAAATACTCTGCCGACCTCTTCAACCTCGACCTGGCCTACAACCGCACGCGCGGGAAAGATACCGATACGGGCGAGTACATCTCCAGCATCAACCCGGATACTGTCACCAGCAAGCTGGACATTCCGGTGGCACAGAGCGGTTTTTCCGTCGGCTGGATTGGCACCTTTGTCGATCGCTCAACGCATATCAGCAGCAGCTACAGCGAGCAGCCGGGCTATGCGGTCAATGACTTCTATGTCAGCTATAAGGGCCAGGAACGGCTCAAAGGCGTGACCACGACACTGGTACTCGGCAACGCCTTCGACAAAGCGTACTGGTCACCTCAGGGCATTCCGCAGGACGGCCGTAACGGGAAGATTTTCGTCAGTTATCAATGGTAATCCCTTCGCCCCGGCTGACCGGGGCATTGCTTTGAAAGGAAGAGACAATGAATCACTACACACGCTGGCTTGAGCTAAAAGAAGAAAATCCGGGTAAGTACGCGCGCGACCTTGCAGGGCTAATGAACATCAGCGAAGCGGAGCTGACCTTTGCCCGCGTGGGCCACGACGCCTGGCGACTGCACGGTGAAGTCCGCGAGATCCTGGGCGCGCTGGAGGCGGTGGGCGAAACCAAATGTATCTGCCGCAACGACTACGCCGTTCACGAGCAGGTCGGGAACTTCACCAACCAGCACCTGAACGGCCATGCAGGGCTGGTGCTGAACCCGCGCGCGCTGGATCTGCGCCTGTTCCTCAACCAGTGGGCAAGCGCGTTTCACATCAGTGAAGCCACCACCCGCGGCGAGCGGCAAAGCATTCAGTTCTTCGACCATCAGGGCGATGCCCTGCTGAAGGTCTACGCCACGGACAACACCGACCTTTCCGCCTGGGGCGACGTGCTGACCCGTTTTATCTTTGCCGATAATCCACCGCTGGCGTTAAAGGCGCCCGACGCGCCTGCTCACGCGGAAAGTCCGCAAGCCGCCCTCGTGGACAAAGAGTGGCGCGCCATGACCGACGTGCATCAGTTCTTCAGCCTGCTGAAACGTCATAACCTCAGCCGCCAGCAGGCGTTTCGCCTGGTGGGGGACGATCTGGCCTGTCGGGTAGAGAACAGCGCGCTGGCGCAGCTGCTGGAGACGGCGCGTCGGGACGGCAATGAAATCATGGTCTTCGTCGGCAACCGCGGCTGCGTGCAGATTTTCACCGGCGTGGTGGAAAAGCTGGCGCCGATGAAAGGCTGGCTGAACATCTTCAACCCAACCTTTACCCTGCACCTGCTTGAAGACGCCATTGCGGAGACGTGGGTCACGCGCAAACCGACCGCGGACGGGCATGTCACCAGCCTGGAGCTGTTTGCCGCCGACGGGACGCAAATCGCCCAGCTGTACGGCCAGCGTACGGAAGGCGAGCCGGAGCAGAGCCAGTGGCGCAGCCAGATTGACGCCTTAACGGCGAAAGGGCTGGCCGCATGAAACGGTGGCTTGCCCTGTTCAGCGCCCTGCCCCTGCTGGCGTTTGCTGCGCCGCAGGAGAAAATCATCACGCTCGGCGGCGACGTCACCGAGATTGTCTACGCCCTCGGCGCGGCTTCTTCCCTCGTGGCCCGCGACAGCACCAGCCAGTGGCCGCAGGCGGCAACCGCACTGCCGGACGTGGGCTATCTGCGCCAGCTCAACGCGGAAGGGATCTTATCCATGCGCCCTACGCTGGTGCTGGCCAGCGCCCAGGCGCAGCCGTCTCTGGCGCTCAAGCAGGTTGAGCAAAGCCACGTCAGGGTCATCGCAATTCCTGCCGGTAACGATCTGAGCGTCATTGACGAAAAGGTACGGATCGTCGCTGAAGCGACGCACCGCGAGGCCGAGGGGGAAGCCTTGCGCAACACGCTGCGTCAGGCGCTGTCGGCACTTCCCGCGTCACCGCTCAATAAGCGGGTGCTGTTTATTCTCAACCACGGCGGGATGACCGCTATGGCTGCCGGACAACAGACCGGCGCGGACGCGGCCATTCGTGCGGCGGGGCTGCAGAACGCGATGCAGGGGTTCACCCGCTATCAGCCGCTGTCTCAGGAAGGTACGATTGCCAGCCGACCCGATCTGGTGGTGATTTCGCAGGACGGCATCAACGCCCTGGGTGGGGAAGCGAATCTGTGGGCGCTGCCCGGCCTGGCGCAAACCCCGGCAGGACGGAACAGGCAGGTGCTGGCTATTGATGACATGGCGCTGCTGGGCTTCAGCGTGCGAACGCCGGAAGCCATCCGGGAGCTGCGTGCCAAAGCGGAGCAACTGCCCTGATGTCCCGGCGAGCCGCCCTGTCATTATGGATGCTGGCCGCGCTGCTGGTCGTCACGACGCTGACGGCCAGCGGTATTGGCGCGCTGCGCCTGCCGGTCAGCCTGCTGTGGAATGGCACCGACGAGGCCCTGCGTCAAATCTGGCTGACGATCCGCCTGCCTCGCGTGCTGCTGGCGCTGGCGATCGGCGGTTCGCTGGCGCTGGCTGGGTGCGTGATGCAGGGGCTGTTTCGCAACCCGCTGGCGGATCCGGGCCTGCTCGGCATCAGCAGCGGCGCGGCGCTTGCCGTCGCCCTGTGGGTGGTGCTTCCGCTCTCGCTGCCAGCGCTGGTGATGCTGTATGCCCCGATGCTGGCGGCGTTTCTCGGCGCGCTGGCCGCCACCGTCGTGATTTTCCTGCTCAGCCGACAGCGTGACGCTTCCCTGTCGCGCCTGCTGCTGGTAGGGATTGCCATCAACGCCCTGTGCGGCGCCGCCGTCGGCGTGCTGTCATGGCTCAGCAATGATGCCCAGCTTCGCCAGCTTTCCCTCTGGGGAATGGGCAGCCTCGGCCAGGCGCAGTGGTCGACGCTGCTGGCCGTCGCGTCGCTGATGATCCCCACCCTGCTGGCGATCTGGCGTCTGGCAGGGCCCCTCAACCTGCTGCAGCTGGGCGATGAAGAGGCGCACTATCTCGGCGTGGAGGTTGCCGCCGTGCAGCGGATCCTGCTGTTGTGCAGTGCCCTGCTGGTGGCTGCCGCCGTTGCGGTCAGCGGCGTGATCGGTTTTGTCGGCCTGGTGGTACCGCACCTGGTGCGCATGTGGCTGGGAGCCGACCACCGGGCCGCGCTCCCCGGCTCGGTGCTGGCCGGTGCGCTGCTCCTGATGGTGGCCGATACGCTGGCGCGTAGCCTGGTCGCCCCGGCGGAAATGCCGGTCGGCTTATTGACCAGCCTTCTCGGCGCGCCGTGGTTCCTGTGGCTTATCTTTCGTCGCGGAGGTGCGCATGGCTGAACGCTATTGTGCAGAAAACCTTGTTTTTCGCGCCGGGCAACGCACGCTGATTCACGACGTGTCGCTGACCTTATCTCAGGGCGAGCTGGTGGCGCTGATTGGCCCCAACGGCGCCGGGAAATCGACGCTGTTGCGGCTGCTTACCGGCTACCTTAAACCTGCGGGCGGACGGTGCAGCCTGGCGGGCACACCGCTTGCGGTCTGGTCGCCGGACAAGCTCTCCCGCTACCGGGCGGTGATGCGCCAGAACACGCAGCTCGGATTTGACTGGCCGGTTGAGGCGGTCGTCGGTATGGGCCGAGCGCCCTGGACCCGCACGCCTGAAGCGGCGGTGATTGAGGCGGTCATGGCCATCACAGGCTGTTTACCGCTGGCGGGCAGGCAGTTTGCCGCGCTCTCCGGCGGCGAGCAGCAGCGCGTTCAGCTCGCCCGCGCGCTGGCTCAGCTCTGGTGCGACGGTGCGCCGCGCGGCTGGCTGTTTCTTGATGAACCCACCTCTGCGCTCGATCTCTATCACCAGCAGCATCTGCTGCGCCTGTTGAAATCCCTGACCAGCCGGGGACATCTGCACGTTTGCGCGGTGCTGCACGACCTCAACCTCGCAGCGCTGTGGGCGGATCGCCTCCTGCTCCTGCACAGCGGCAGGATCGTGTCCCAGGGAGAGCCGGAAACCGTTTTGCAGGCCGATGCGCTGGCGCACTGGTACGGCGCACAGGTTCATGTCGGCAGGCACCCGGCTCACGCCGCGCCGCAGGTGTTTCTTGCCCCTTAATCGGGCTGGTAAAAATCCTTCAGCGTTTCCAGCAGGGCATGCGCCGCTTTTGAAAGCTGCGTGTGCCCGGGATGGATCACCCCGATACACTTTTCAATAGGCGGACTGTCCAGCGGAATACAGACCGCGCCCAGCGACGCCATCTGCGTCTTGCAGAGCGCCGGTACGGCGCTGCCGCCCAGCCCGCTTGCGACCATCCGCCCGACCGTCACCAGCTGATGACTTTCAAGCGCGACGTCCAGCTTTCTGCCGCTTCGCGCCAGCTCCTCTTCCATCATCAGACGCACCGCCGACGGGCGCTGCAGGGTGATGAAATCCAGCGTCAGCAGCGCTTCCCATGTCAGGCGTTTTTTGCCCGCCAGCGGGGAATCTTTCGGCACAATGGCAACAAAGCGGTCGAGACCCAGCGGGGTAAACAGCAGGTTGTGTGTGGGAGCGGGCTCAAAGGCGATGCCCATCTCGACCCGCCCTTCCCGCACCATCTCAATCACCTGCTCGTTAATCACGTCATGCACGGTGACGTTGATCCCGGCATGGCGATCGCGAAACGCTTTCAGCACCTCGGGCAGGACATTCGCGGCAAACGACGGCATCGCCGCGACCGAGATTTTACCGCGCTGCAGGGTAAAGCACTGGTGCATCGCCTCTTCGACATTATCCCAGTCGGCAAGCAGCTGCCGCGCCATCGGCAAAAACGTCTCGCCCTCCTGCGTCAGCGCGACCTTGCGCGTGCTCCGCTGCAGCAGCGGTCCGCCGAGCGCGTCCTCCAGGGCTTTAATCGTCAGGCTCAGAGCTGGCTGGGAGAGATTCAGCCGTTCGCTGGCGTGGGCGAAATTCAGAGTGTGAGCTACCGCTAAAAACGCGCGTAACTGTTTGACACTCATTCTCATTTTTCATCCTGTTATCTAATTGAAAAAATTTAGTTAACAGAAAATTAATAAAAAAACCAAATGAGTGGGTCACAAATTCAAAATTAACAAATGAGTTGCCGCCCCTAATGATACCGCCACGGTTAAGAGGAGGAATGACGATGGCGGGACTGGATAAGCGCGTCGACAGCTATGCGCAGGCGCTGGATGGGCTGACGGACGGGATGACTTTGCTGGCGGGCGGCTTCGGCCTGTGCGGTATTCCGGAGAACCTGATTGCAGAGGTCAGACGCCGTCAGGTGAAAGATCTGACGGTGGTATCAAACAACTGCGGCGTGGACGGCTTCGGTCTCGGGCTCCTGCTTGAGACGCGGCAGGTTCGTAAGGTAGTGGCTTCTTACGTCGGCGAAAACGCGCTGTTCGAGCAGCAGGTACTGAGCGGTGAACTGGAGATTGAACTCACGCCTCAGGGCACGCTGGCGGAAAAGGTGCGCGCGGGCGGCGCGGGTATTCCGGCATTTTACACGGCCACCGGCTACGGCACGCCCGTGGCTGCGGGCAAAGACGTGCGCCAGTTTGCCGGTAAGCATTACATCCTCGAAGAGGCCATTACGGGGGATTTCGCGCTGATCAAGGGCTGGAAAGCGGACTGGTACGGCAACGTCGTCTACCGGCATACCGCGCAAAACTTTAATCCGCTGATGGCAACGGCGGGCCGGATAACGGTCGTCGAGGTGGAGGAGATTGTTGCGCCGGGTGAGCTGCCCCCGTCGGCCATTCATACCCCGGGCATTTACGTCGACAGGCTGATTGTTGGCCAGTTTGAAAAACGCATTGAACAGCGCACGCTGCGCGCGGAAGGAGTGTGACGATGTTAACCCGTGAACAGATGGCCATGCGCGTCGCCCGCGAGCTGCGCGACGGATATTACGTCAACCTGGGGATCGGCATTCCTACCCTGGTGGCGAACTACATTCCGGAAGGAATGGACGTGATGCTTCAGTCGGAAAACGGGCTGCTGGGGATGGGCGCGTTCCCTGACGAGCAGAGCCTCGACGCCGACATGATCAACGCCGGTAAACAGACCGTGACCGCACGGACGGGCGCGGCCATTTTCGACTCGGCCCAGTCGTTTGCCATGATCCGCGGCGGCCATGTTGACCTGACGGTGCTGGGCGCGTTTGAGGTGGACGTCGAAGGCAATATCGCCTCGTGGATGATCCCCGGAAAGATGGTCAAGGGGATGGGCGGCGCGATGGATCTCGTCGCCGGGGCGCAGAACATTATCGTGGTGATGACCCACGCGTCAAAAAGCGGTGAGTCAAAGCTGCTGTCGCGCTGCACGCTGCCGCTTACAGGCGCGGGCTGCATCCGCCGGGTCTTAACCGACCTCGCGCTGCTCGAGGTCGCGGACGGCGCGTTCATCCTGCGGGAATACGCCCCCGGCGTCAGTATCGACGAAATAGCGGTCAAGACGGCCGGAAAAATGATTGTGGCGGACGACGTTCGCGAGATGCGCTTTAGCTGAGGACTCAGTATGAAAGAGGTCATGATTGTCGGGGCAATGCGGACCCCCATTGGCAGTTTTCGCGGATCGCTCGCGCCCCTCTCTGCGGCTGAACTGGGGGCCGTCGCGGTTCATCGTCTGCTTGAAAACAGCGGTCTTCCTGCTGAGACGATAGATGAGGTGATTTTCGGCCAGGTGCTGACGGCGGGATGCGGACAAAACCCTGCGCGTCAGACGGCCATCGCCGCCGGGTTACCCGTCAGCACGCCAGCGACAACGGTCAACCTGGTGTGCGGCGCGGGATTAAAAGCGGTGCAGCTCGCCGCGCAGGCGATCCGCTGCGGCGACGCTGAGGTAGTGATTGCCGGCGGACAAGAGAGCATGAGCAACGCCCCCTATCTGCTGGACGGCGCGCGTTCAGGGCTGCGTTTTGGCCATACGGGCCTGCAGGACTGCATGATCACGGACGGTCTGTGGGACGCGTTCAACGATTACCACATGGGGATCACCGCTGAAAACGTCGCCCGGCAGTACGGCATTTCCCGCGAGCAGCAGGACGCCTTCGCTGCCCGGTCGCAGCAAAAAGCGGCCTCCGCCGCCGAAGCGGGCCGGTTTGATGCCGAGATAGCCCCGGTGACGGTGAGGCAGGGTAAAAAGCCGCCACTTATTGTCAGCCGTGACGAGCAGCCCCGGCCAGGCACCACCGCCGAGCAGCTTGCGCAGCTGCGCCCCGCCTTTTTGCAGGAGGAAGGCACGGTCACGGCGGGAAATGCCTCCACGCTCAACGACGGCGCCGCGGCGGTGCTGCTGATGAGCGGCGAAAAGGCGCGGGAGAGCGGTTTGCCGATTCTGGGGCGCATCGTGAGCTATGCCGTGACGGGCGTTGACCCGTCGGTGATGGGCATCGGGCCGGTCAGCGCCTGCCAGACGGCGCTGGCGCGGGCGGGCTGGACGCTCGATGACGTGGACCTCATCGAAGCCAATGAAGCCTTTGCCGCCCAGGCGCTGGCGGTGGGCCAGCAGCTCGGCTGGGATGAACGCAGGGTGAACGTTAACGGCGGCGCGATCGCCCTCGGTCATCCGATTGGCGCCTCCGGCTGCCGCATCCTCGTGACGCTGCTGTACGAAATGCAGCGCCGTGACGTCAAAAAGGGGCTCGTCACCCTGTGCGTAGGCGGCGGGCAAGGCATTGCCCTCACCGTCGAGCGTTAAACATCTCGTTGGTACCCGAATAATAATGACAGTGAGGAGTCGTGATGAGTGTATTAATTGCCCTGGCGGCGCTGGCGCTGCTGATGCTGGCGGCCTATCGCGGATATAGCGTGATTTTGTTTGCGCCGATTGCGGCGCTCGGTGCGGTACTGCTGACCGATCCGGGCGCCGTTGGCCCGACGTTTACCGGTCTGTTCATGGAAAAAATGGTGGGCTTCGTCAAGCTCTACTTCCCGGTGTTCCTGCTGGGGGCGGTGTTTGGCAAACTGATTGAGCTTTCCGGCTTCTCGCGCTCCATCGTCGCCGCCGCGATTCAGATCCTCGGCCGTCGCCACGCCATCCCGGTGATTGTCCTGGTGTGCGCGCTGTTAACCTACGGCGGCGTGTCGCTGTTCGTGGTGGCGTTTGCGGTTTACCCGTTCGCCGCGGAACTGTTCCGCCAGAGCGGCATCCCTAAACGGCTGATCCCGGCCACGGTAGCGCTGGGGGCATTCTCGTTTACCATGGATGCCCTGCCCGGCACGCCGCAGATCCAGAACATCATTCCCACCAGCTTCTTTGGTACCAACGCCTGGGCCGCGCCGTGGCTGGGGCTTATCGGCTCTCTGTTCATTATCGTCTTTGGCCTGCTCTGGCTGGAACGCCAGCGGCGCAAGGCGCTCAGCAACAATGAGGGTTACGGCACGGATCTGAAAAATGAACCGGAGACACCGGACAACATTAACCTTCCGCATCCGCTGATTGCCATCGCCCCGCTGCTGGTGGTGGGCATACTCAACCTGCTATTTACCCGCTGGATCCCCGGCTGGTACGGCACGAGCCACGAGCTGACCCTGCCCGGTCTGGCGAAACCGATCGTGACCGAGGTGAGCAAGATCACCGCCATCTGGGCCGTGGAGGCGGCGTTGATCGCCGGTATCGTGCTGGTGCTGATTTTTGGCTTCCGCAACATCCGGGGACGCCTGGCAGAAGGCAGCCGGACGGCGGTGAGCGGTGCCATTCTGGCGGCGATGAATACCGCCTCGGAGTACGGTTTCGGGGCGGTTATCGCCGCCCTGCCCGGTTTTCTGGTGTTATCCCACGCGCTGGCGGCCATTCCGAATCCGCTGCTGAATGAAGCCATCAGCGTGACCGTTCTCGCGGGGATCACCGGCTCGGCGTCCGGCGGGATGAGTATTGCGCTCGCCGCCATGTCCGACACGTTTGTCGCCGCCGCGCACGCCGCCAATATCCCGCTTGAGGTACTGCACCGCGTGGCGTCAATGGCGAGCGGGGGAATGGATACCCTACCCCATAACGGGGCGGTGATTACCCTGCTGGCTATCACTGGCCTGAGCCATCGCCAGGCCTACGGCGGCATTTTTGCTATCACGATTATTAAAAGTCTGGCAGTGCTTTTTGTCATTGCCGTGTTCTATCTGACCGGCATTGTGTAAGGAGAGAAAGATGAATCTGAACGGTAAAACCGCCCTGGTCACCGGCTCGACCAGCGGCATTGGCCTTGGGATCGCCCGCGTGCTGGCGAAGGCCGGGGCGCAGCTGATCCTCAACGGTTTCGGCGACAGCGAATCAGCAATTGTTGAGATTGCGCAACTGGGCAAAAAGCCGGGCTATCACGATGCGGACCTGCGTGACGTCCTGCAAATTGAAGCCCTGATGCGCTACGCCGAATCGCAGTTTGGCGGCGTGGACATTCTCGTCAACAACGCAGGCAT
The DNA here is from genome assembly GCF_043972695.1 of Enterobacter quasiroggenkampii. NCBI lineage: Bacteria > Pseudomonadati > Pseudomonadota > Gammaproteobacteria > Enterobacterales > Enterobacteriaceae > Enterobacter > Enterobacter quasiroggenkampii. The sequence goes on along the minus strand of NZ_CP143745.1, from coordinate 2,484,981 downwards.
ACAGCACGTGGCGCCGGTTGACGCGTTTCCGGTGGAGAAATGGAACGACATTATCGCCATTAACCTCTCGTCGGTGTTTCACACCAGCCGGCTGGCGCTCCCTGCCATGCGCGAGAAAAACTGGGGGCGCATCATTAATATCGCCTCCGTTCACGGGCTGGTCGCGTCAAAAGAGAAGTCGGCCTACGTGGCAGCCAAGCACGGCGTGGTGGGCTTTACGAAATCGCTGGCGCTGGAAACCGCGCGCACCGGCATTACCGCCAATACGATCTGTCCCGGCTGGGTGATGACCCCGCTGGTGCAGCAGCAAATTGACAAACGTATCGCTGACGGCGTACCGCCGGAGCACGCTCGCGAACAGCTTCTGGCGGAAAAACAGCCTTCGGGCGAGTTTGTTACTCCGGAGCAACTGGGCGAACTGGCGCTGTTTTTGTGCAGCGACAGCGCCGTTAACGTTCGCGGCGCCGCGTGGAATATGGACGGCGGCTGGGTCGCGCAGTGATGTTCAGGCCGGGTAAGGCGAATCCGCCCCCCGGCCAAAAGACTAGCTTGAGCAGCTGACCTCCAGCCGCTTGCCCCAGTCAGGCGGGCGGCTGACGTAATCATCATCCCGGTCGGCAAACGGCGTGCGCAACGCCACGTGCAGACGGTGTAACTCGTCGTACTCGCCCTGCTCTGCCTGCTCAATCGCCCGCTGCGCCAGCCAGTTGCGCAACACCATCGCCGGGTTCGTGGCGTTCATCTGCGTCTGACGGGTCGCGTCATCCACCTGCTCCTGCTGCAGCCGCACGCGGTAGGATGCAAACCAGTCGTCAAACGCCTGTCTGTCAATAAACTCATCGCGCAGCGGCGAGGCGGCGCTGTGCTGCTCCGTCTGCCCCAGCATTCGGAAGGTGCGCGTGTAATCGCTGCCCTCGCGCGCCATCAGGGCAAACAGGCCATTGAGGATGTCGTTATCGCCCTTCTCCTGCGTCACCAGCCCCAGCTTATTGCGCATCAGCGTGCCATATTCCCGCAGTAAGATCTCCTGATAGCTGTCGAGCGCATCATTCAGGGCATCAACGTCGATAAACGGCGACAGGGTTTGCGCAAGCCGCTGCAGGTTCCACAGGCCCACCGCGGGCTGATTGTCAAAACTGTAGCGCCCCTGATAGTCGGAGTGGTTGCTGATATACCCTGGCTGATAATCATCCAGGAAACCAAACGGGCCGTAGTCAAAGGTCAACCCGAGAAGCGACATGTTGTCGGTATTCATGACGCCATGGGCAAAGCCTACCGTTTGCCAGCGGGCAATCAGGGTGGCGGTACGGGCCACCACGTCCCGGAACCAGAGAACGTATTTATCCGCCTCGTCCTGCCAGTGCGCCCAGTGGTGACGAATGGCAAAGTCTGCCAGCTGGCGCACCTTTTCCGGCTCGCGACGATAGTAAAAGTGCTCAAAATGGCCGAAGCGCAGATGGCTTTGCGCGATACGCATCAGCATAGCGCCCTTTTCCACGGTTTCGCGCACAACCGGCGTGTCGCTGGTCACGATCGACAGCGCTCGGGTGGTGGGGATACCCAGGGCATGCATCGCCTCGGAGCCCAGGCACTCGCGAATCGTTGAACGCAGAACCGCACGCCCGTCGCCCATCCGCGAATACGGCGTCAGGCCCGCGCCTTTCAGGTGCCAGTCAACCGTCTCCCCGTTGGGAAGCTGTTGTTCACCGAGCAGGATCCCCCTGCCGTCGCCCAGCTGTCCTGCCCAGACGCCAAACTGATGTCCGCTATAGACCTGAGCCAGGGGTTGCATACCGGCGAGAAGCGTTTCGCCTCCCCAGATGCCAGCGCTCTCTGAAAGCTGAAACAGCTCAGGCGGAATGGCCAACTCTTCTGCCAGCCGATCGTTATGCCAGATAAGACGTGAATTTTGTAATGGTGTGGGTTTGAGTGCGGTATAAAATCCCGGCAACTCGTCATGCCAGCGAGCAGTAAAAGACAGGGTCATAAGTCCTCCTGCTTTTAGTGTAGAGGGTTTACCCGGACTTAAACACGGGCGAAAGCAAGGGTTATCGCTGCTGAACCAGCGTAGTGACGTGTTCCGCCGAGACGGCAGGCCAGAGTGTTCCCTGCATGGCGCCAAAATTAAAGGACAGCACGCGCTGCAAGAGGCCGTGGTCATCAATGCCTGAGACAATCACAGACTGGCAGTGCGGCGTGATTTGCCAGAGGATGGCGCGCATAAAGGGCTCAAAAGAGAGTTCCGCCGCACGCTGCTGAATGAAGCCTTTATCCAGAATGACCCGTTTAAATAATCCATCGTAGACCGCCTTGAGCGATGCCGCGCCTGCGCCAAAGTTTGCCAGCACCAACGGAAAATGGATCGCCATTCTCGCCAGCTGAAGATCGTCCTTTCCGTTATTTAAACCTGGATAATTCTCATTAACAGTAAACTCAAGAAACGGATAACGCTCAAGAATTGAAACAGCGTTTCCATTACTTAATAAAAATTCAACTATTGCAGGTGTAATATTGATCCATGCAATTAACTGATGCTGAATAAAAAACAGTTTACAGGTATCAAGCAATTGCAATTTTTCGTTAAACAGCGTTAACTCTTCAGCCGCTGAAAGTCGTGGGATAACAAGCTCAGTGGGGATCCGCACATCGCTGCCGACGCCAGTAAAGTTAACCAGAATTTCTAAACCTTTAAGCTCCCCTGCGCTATTACGGGCAGGCAGAAGCAGCAGTTCAGACTGGTAAGCATTATCTAGCGTAATTATCATTGCACTCGCCCCGCATTAAAGATGAGAGAGGACATCCTGGAGCAATTGCCGACACAATTCCACTGTCTTGATTTTAATAAGATTAATTTCATTAGTTCCGTATTAATTTTCAGATTTATCCCTGAATCTAAAATAATCTTATCCTGGTTGCAGAATAATAGCCAGTTTTAGATAAAACAGACACATGCGGGATTCGCTAATTTTAGATAAATTTAACTTTAATCATCTTATTTGAGAAAAAACGGCATGTTTTATTCGTTTCCATGCCGTCATAAGAGAGGTATACGACGAAGACTATATACGTCGTGCCTGCCAGAAATTTTTACGCCAGTAGACATTATCCAGGGAAGAGCGCATCACGCCGCGGCTGGTTGACGCGTGAATGAACTGGTTGTCAGTGTCATAAATGCCCACATGAAGACCGCTTTCCCCCGATCCGGTTTTGAAGAAAACCAGGTCCCCGGGCAGAAGATCGTCTTTATCAATTTCCGTGCCGATTTCTGCCTGTTTGCGCGTTTCGCGCGGCAGCTGTAAATCAAACTTGTCGCGGAAGGTCATCAGAACGAAGCCGGAGCAATCCACACCGCCACGGCTCATACCGCCGTAGCGATAAGGCGTGCCGCGCCAGTTGCTCAGCTGATCGTTGAGGCTGGCGATGACGGTGATCGAATCTGAAAGCCGTGGGTTAGGCGGCGGTGCACGATGGCTACTGCATCCCGCAAGAAAAAGTGCGGCCATCAGGAGAAACCAGAATCGCATTTTCAGACGAATCCTCTGCTTTTTTTGTTCTTTTCGTAATTTAGCGTGCAACTGTACTCACAGGCAAGAAACGCTTACTCCTGCCCGGTCGAAATCAGCATCTTATGGCCCTCGATATCCAGCCTGCGGAACGACATGTTGTACGCGCGGGCAAGATTGGGCGGCGTCAGAACCTGATCCCGCGTGCCGCTGGCGATCATCTTCCCCTTCGCCAGCAGCCACACCCGATGGGCATGTCGCAAGGTGTGGTTGAGGTCATGGCTGCTCATCACCACGGCGATGCCTTTTCGGCTCAGCGCGCTTAGCAGCGTATCCAGGGCCGCCTGCTGCGCCACATCCAGACCGCTCATCGGTTCATCGAGAAGCAGCATCCGACCATGCGGGTTACCGGCCGGGTGGATCTGGACGATGACAGCCGCCAGACGCACCCGCTGCCATTCGCCGCCGGATAGCTGGCTGACATGCCGGGAGAGTTTATCTTCCAGCCCCAGCGCCGCGGCCACGTCCGCCAGCAGCGCCGTACGGTGTTTGTCGTGCAAATGCAGCATCAGATACTGCCAGACCGGCATCGCAAAGGGCGGCACCTGCTGCTGCACGAGATAGCTGCGCCGATGCGCCAGTGAGACCGGCGACCAGTCGGCCAGCGTATGCTCCAGCAACGTTATCTGCCCTTCTCCGGCAGTCATGCCCGCCATCCGTGCCAGCAGCGTGCTCTTTCCGGCGCCGTTTGGCCCGACAAGATGCAGGATTTCTCCCGCATTGACGGTGCCGGTTATCGGCTCCAGACGTCCCTTCTCGGCAACGTCCGTGAGCTGCATCAGCAGCGACATTATTTTGCCAGCGCCAGCTTGATAGATTCCATGACGATCGGATCTTCAGGGGTCATATCCGGTGAAAAACGCTGAACGACCTGGCCGTCGCGACCAATCAGGAATTTTTCGAAGTTCCAGAGTATATCGTCCGGGTAAAGCGGCGCGCGGCCTTTGCTGGCCATGCGTTCATAAAAACCGCTGCCCTCCGGCGCAACGGCTTTCGGTGCGGCAGCGATCAGCTTCGCATACAGCGGATGGCGGCCTTCCCCGTTGACATCGATTTTACTGAACAGCGGGAACGTCACGCCGTAAGTGGTGCTGCAGAAGGTTTTAATCTCCTCTTCGCTGCCCGGCTCCTGGCCCAGGAACTGGTTGCAGGGGAAGCCCAGTACGGTGAAACCGTCTTTTTCCCAGGCCTTCTGAATGTTTTCCAGCTGCTCGTACTGCGGCGTCAGGCCGCATTTGGATGCCACGTTAACGATCAGCAACACGTTGCCTTTGTAGCCTTCCAGCGTGGTTTTATCGCCATCAATGGTGGTCACTTCAGTATTCAGGATATCTGACTGCATAGCATTTCCTCAGGTTGTCGATTTAACGTCCAGTTTTTAATAGTAGCCAGATAAAGACCGGCGCGCCCAGCGTGGCGGTCACCACGCCGATAGGCAACTCTGCAGCCGTCAGGGCAAGCCGGGCGATGATATCAGCCACCAGCAGCGTGACGGCCCCGGCAACCGCCGAGGCCGGAAGCAGGGTTCGATGGTCCGTGAGGCCACACAGACGGAGCATGTGCGGGATCACCAGGCCAATAAAGCCAATCGCGCCCGCCAGGGCCACGCTGACGCCGACCAGCCAGCCAATGGCGATCACCAGCGCATTACGCCAGAACCCAATCGGCATGCCCAGCTGGCGGGCTGAGGTTTCACCCAGCGCGAGCATATTCAACGGCTGCGCCTGCAGGGCAGCCCACACGATGACCGGCACCAGCAGCGCCATCAGCCAGCCCTGCTGCCAGTCGACGCCGCCAAAGCCGCCCATCATCCAGTACATGAGCTGCCGCAGGTCAAAGGAGGTCGAGAAGTAGACCGCCCAGGTCATCAGCGCGCTGCAGATGATCCCCAGCGCCACGCCGGCAAGCAGCAGACGGCTGGTCGATAAATGCCGTCTGGCAAAACGAAGCAGGATGAGCGTTATCAGTAATGCGCCAAGGATCGCGCTCAGGCTAATACGCCATCCGGAGAGTTCGCCTCCGCCCAGCATTACCGCCGCAATCAGCCCCACGCCCGCACCGTTGGACACGCCGAGCAGCCCGGGCTCCGCCAGGGGATTCTCAAACAATGCCTGCATTATGGTGCCGCACAGCGCCAGCGCGGCGCCCACCAGCATCACCGCGACGGTCCGCGGCAGACGAATTTGCCAGACGAATAGCTGTCCGTCAGGCCCCCACCAGCTTTCGGGCCCTATCCATCGGTCACCGGCGCAGAGGCTAACGCCTGCGGCAATAATGAGCAGCAGCGCCAGCAAAAGCAGGCGACGCCGATCGGAACGGTGCTGGTGATGGGCATAATCAAGCATGTGTACGGTTTTAGTAGCGTGAGATGTAATTGATTTTACGGCGGGTTTACCAAAGAGCGCAAAGAAAAAAGGCCGCGTGGGCGGCCTTTTTAGTTAGTTCATATTACTCTGCTTTGGGCGTTGCGTTTTCGACACGGCTTTTTAACTTCTGGCCGGGTCTGAAGGTCACCACGCGGCGGGCTGTAATGGGAATATCTTCCCCCGTCTTCGGGTTGCGGCCCGGACGTTGGTTTTTGTCGCGCAAATCAAAATTGCCAAAACCGGAGAGTTTTACCTGCTCACCATTTTCCAGAGCACGACGGATCTCTTCGAAAAACAGCTCTACCAGCTCTTTGGCATCCCGTTTGCTAAGCCCAAGCTTATCAAACAGATATTCTGACATTTCAGCTTTTGTAAGCGCCATAGGTTCAATCCCTCAATGATGCCTGGAATCGCTCTTTTAATGCCTCTACACATTTGGCGACGGTAGCGGCAATCTCCTCTTCTTCGAGTGTACGGCTGGTATCCTGAAGGATCAGGCTGATAGCCAGGCTCTTAAAGCCCTCTGCTACGCCCTTGCCGCGGTACACGTCAAATAAGTTTACGCCAACTACCTGATTTACGCCAACTTTCTTACATTCGGCCAAAATATCTGCTGCGGGCACATTTTCCGCGACCACAACCGCGATATCACGGCGGTTTGCCGGGAAGCGGGAGACGTCCTGAGCCTGAGGAATCACGCGGTCTGCCACCAGGTTCCATTCCAGCTCGAACACGATGGTACGGCCGTTCAGGTCCAGTTTACGCTCCAGTTCAGGGTGAACAACCCCAATAAAACCAATGCGTTTGCCGTCTAAATAGAGGGCAGCGCTCTGGCCTGGATGCAGGGCCGGGTTGGCTTCTGCGCGGAATTCAATTTCAGATAATTTACCGGTCAGATCCAGAATCGCTTCCAGATCGCCCTTCATATCGTAGAAATCAACCGTGCCTTTTGCCAGGTCCCAGTGTTCTTCATAGCGGTTACCGCTGATGGCGCCAGCCAGCATGAGATCCTGACGGATGCCTAAATTTGCCTGATTATCCGGTACAAAGCGCAAACCGCTTTCGAAAATTCGCACGCGGTTTTGCTGGCGATTCTGGTTATAAACGATAGTGCCCAGCAGGCCCGTCCACAGGGACAGACGCATCGCGGACATTTCGCTGGAGATTGGGCTTGGCAGGATCAGCGCTTCCTGACCCGGGTGGATCAGCTGCTGCAGTTTTGGATCAACAAAGCTGTAGGTGATCACTTCCTGGTAGCCTTTGTCGTTCAGCATGGTTTTCACACGCTTCAGGGACAGGTCGGCTTCACGGTGGGTGCCCATCACCAGACCGGCCTGTACAGGCTCGTCAGGGATGTTGTTGTAGCCATAAACACGGGCCACTTCTTCCACCAGATCTTCTTCAATTTCCATGTCGAAACGCCATGATGGCGCAACGGCTTTCCACTCGTCCTGGCCTTCGGTCACTTCACAGCCCAGACGCTTCAGGATATCGGTCACCTGCGCATCGGCAACATGGTGCCCAATCAGACGATCCAGCTTGCTGCGGCGCAGGGTGATGGTCGCACGCTTCGGCAGCGTGGCTTCGTTGGTGACGTCGATCACCGGGCCCGCTTCGCCCCCGCAGATGTCGATCAGCAGGCGGGTGGCACGCTCCATTGCTTTGTACTGCAGCGCCGGGTCAACGCCACGCTCGTAGCGATGAGACGCATCGGTGTGCAGACCATGACGGCGTGCGCGACCGGTGATAGAGAGCGGGCTGAAGAACGCGCACTCCAGCAGCACGTTTTGGGTTTCGTCGTTGACGCCAGAATGCTCGCCACCGAAGATACCGCCCATTGCCAGCGCTTTGCTGTGGTCAGCAATCACCAGGGTGTCGGCGTTCAGTTTCGCTTCGCTGCCGTCCAGCAGAACCAGGGTTTCACCCTCTTTCGCCATGCGCACCACAATGCCGCCTTCGATACGATCTTTATCGAACGCGTGCATTGGCTGGCCCAGCTCCAGCAGAACGTAGTTGGTCACGTCAACCACGGCGTCGATAGAGCGGATACCGCAGCGGCGCAGCTTCTCTTTCATCCACAGCGGGGTTGGCGCCTTAACGTTGATGCCTTTCACCACGCGACCGAGGTAGCGCGGGCAGGCATCCGCAGCGTCAACCTGAATAGGCAGCACGTCACTGATGGTCGCTTCAACCGGCGCAATGTCCGGCGCGTTCAGTTCGGTCTGATTCAGCACGGCAACGTCGCGCGCCACGCCGATGATCCCTAAGCAGTCGGCACGGTTTGGCGTAACGCTGATTTCGATGGTGTTGTCATCAAGCTTCAGGTACTCACGGATATCGGTGCCGATTGGCGCATCCAGCGGCAGCTCAATGATGCCGTTGTGATCGTCGGAAATACCCAGTTCGGAGAAGGAACACAGCATGCCTTCAGACGGCTCGCCGCGCAGCTTAGCCGCTTTGATTTTGAAATCGCCCGGCAGTACCGCACCGACGGTCGCCACGGCCACTTTCAGCCCCTGACGGCAGTTTGGCGCACCGCAGACGATATCCAGCAGACGGTCACCGCCTACGTTTACTTTTGTTACGCGCAGTTTGTCCGCGTTAGGATGCTGGCCGCACTCTACCACTTCGCCGACGACCACGCCGTTGAATGCGCCGGAAACCGGCTCAACGCCGTCCACTTCCAGACCTGCCATGGTGATCTGGTTAGAAAGCGCGTCGCTGTCCAGCGTGGTGTTCACCCACTCGCGTAACCACAGTTCACTGAATTTCATTGTTCTGTCCTGCCCTTATTTAAACTGTTTGAGGAAACGCAGATCGTTTTCGAAGAATGCACGTAAGTCTGTCACGCCGTAGCGCAGCATGGTCAGACGCTCCATGCCCATACCGAAGGCAAAGCCGGAGTAAACTTCCGGATCGATACCCACGTTACGCAGTACGTTTGGATGCACCATGCCGCAGCCCAGCACTTCCAGCCATTTGCCGTTTTTGCCCATCACGTCAACTTCCGCAGACGGTTCAGTGAACGGGAAGTAGGACGGACGGAAACGAACCTGCAGATCTTCCTCAAAGAAGTTGTTCAGGAAATCGTGCAGCGTACCCTTCAGGTTGGTAAAGCTGATGTTTTTATCAACAATCAGGCCTTCCATCTGGTGGAACATTGGGGTGTGGGTCTGATCGTAGTCGTTACGATAGACGCGGCCCGGCGCGATAATACGGATTGGCGGTGCCTGATCCTTCATGGTACGGATCTGAACGCCGGAGGTCTGAGTACGCAGCAGACGCGTCGCGTCGAACCAGAAAGTGTCGTGGTCAGCGCGTGCCGGATGATGGCCAGGAATGTTCAGGGCATCGAAGTTGTGGTAATCATCTTCGATTTCCGGGCCAGTCGCCACGGTAAAGCCGAGCTCACCGAAGAAACTTTCAATGCGATCGATGGTACGGGTAACCGGGTGCAGACCGCCGTTCTCGATGCGGCGACCCGGCAGAGAGACGTCGATCGTCTCTGCGGCCAGACGCGCATTCAGCACCGCGCTTTCCAGCTCGGCTTTGCGTGCGTTCAGCGCCTGCTGTACCTGCTCTTTGGCTTCGTTAATCACCGCCCCCGCTGCCGGGCGTTCTTCTGGCGGCAGCTCACGCAGGGTTGTCATTTGAAGGGTCAAGTGCCCTTTCTTCCCAAGATATTCGACGCGGACATTGTCTAACGCGGCAACATCTGAGGCCTGATTAATGGCGGCTGTTGCACTGGCAACCAGCTCTGCGAGATGTGACATGATTTTCCTCATTATGTCGGTGCAGACACCGATTTGGTGGAGTTATTCTCTCAAATTCAGGCACAAAAAAAGCCTCCATCGGGAGGCTTATCTGGCGCTGTTTTTCGTTTCATCTTTCACGCGCTAGCCCCCTGAAGTCAGGTGCTAAAGTAAAAGAAGAAGCGGAAAATAGCAGCATTCATGCTTGCGTTACCTTGTTGGGTAAAAACCGTTGAGACCTTATTGAAAAGCCTGCACGGGTAAATGTCAATCTTCTTACAGGGTTATATGAAAAGAGGGAGCCAGGCCCCCTCTCTCAACTGGCTTATGCCAGTGCTGCTTTCGCTTTTTCGACCAGAGCGGTGAACGCTACTTTGTCGAATACTGCGATGTCAGCCAGGATCTTACGGTCGATTTCAACAGAGGCTTTTTTCAGGCCGTTGATGAATTTGCTGTAAGAAATACCGTTCTGACGTGCTGCTGCGTTGATACGCGCAATCCACAGTTGACGGAACTGACGCTTACGCTGACGACGGTCACGGTAAGCGTACTGACCTGCTTTGATAACAGCCTGGAAGGCAACGCGGTATACGCGTGAACGCGCACCGTAGTAGCCTTTAGCTTGTTTCAAAATTTTCTTGTGACGTGCACGTGCAATTACACCACGTTTTACGCGAGCCATGTGTGCTCTCCTGTATCTATTCTAAGTTAAAAAAGTTAAACGAAACGACTTATGCGTACGGCAGGCACGCGATGACCAGGCCCAGATCGCCTTTAGAAACCATGGCTTTTGGACGCAGGTGACGTTTACGCTTGGTAGCTTTCTTAGTCAGAATGTGACGCAGGTTAGCGTGCTTGTGCTTAAAACCACCTTTACCGGTTTTTTTGAAGCGCTTAGCAGCACCGCGTACGGTCTTAATTTTTGGCATTTTAATAACTTCCACTTCGCATTGTTAAATAAACGAAACATAGGCGAACAAAACCTATGAAACCCGAAGGCTCCACAGATTTTGCTGCTTGAAGGCCTTACTGTTTCTTCTTAGGAGCGAGCACCATGATCATCTGGCGGCCTTCGATCTTCGTAGGGAAGGATTCGACTACTGCCAGTTCACTCAGATCGTCACGGACGCGGTTAAGCACTTCCATACCAATCTGTTGGTGGGCCATCTCACGACCGCGGAAACGCAGTGTGATCTTGGCCTTATCGCCATCTTCCAGAAAGCGAATCAGGCTGCGGAGTTTTACCTGATAATCGCCATCGTCGGTACCAGGACGGAATTTGATTTCCTTAACCTGGATAACTTTTTGCTTCTTCTTCTGTTCCTTAGAAGACTTACTCTTTTCATAAAGGAACTTGCCGTAGTCCATGATACGACAAACTGGCGGTTCGGCGTTAGGGCTGATTTCAACTAAATCTACTCCAGCTTCTTCAGCCTTTTCGATTGCTTCTCTCAGACTCACAATCCCCAGCTGCTCGCCTTCCAGACCTGTTAAGCGAACTTCCTGGGCGCGAATCTCGCCATTGATACGATTCGGACGTGCCGTTTGAACTCGTTTTCCGCCTTTAATACCTTATTCCTCCAGTTGTTGAAGACTGCGGCTGCGAATCTCTTGTTGCAGCTTCTCAATCACTTCACTTACGTCCAGGCTGCCCAGGTCTTTACCACGGCGGGTGCGAACGGCAACTTTGCCTGCTTCCACCTCTTTATCACCACAGACCAACATATACGGGACACGACGTAAAGTGTGCTCGCGGATTTTAAAGCCAATCTTCTCATTTCTCAAGTCTGCTTTTACGCGAATGCCCGCATTTTGTAGTTTCTGCGTCAATTCTTTAACGTAATCTGCCTGAGAATCGGTAATGTTCATCACCACCACCTGCACCGGCGCAAGCCAGGTTGGGAAGAAGCCGGCGAACTCTTCGGTCAGGATGCCGATGAAGCGCTCCAGAGAACCGAGAATGGCACGGTGAATCATTACCGGCACCTGACGCTCGTTGTCTTCGCCAACATAAGAGGCGCTTAAACGCTGCGGCAGGGAGAAGTCCAGCTGTACAGTACCGCACTGCCATGCGCGATCGAGGCAGTCATACAGGGTAAATTCAATTTTCGGACCGTAGAATGCGCCCTCGCCCAGCTGGTATTCGAACGGAATGCCGTTCTCTTCCAGCGCCACGGCGAGATCCGCTTCTGCGCGATCCCAGGTCTCATCGCTACCGATACGTTTTTCCGGACGCGTTGAGAGTTTGACCACGATCTTCTCGAAGCCAAAGGTGCTGTACATATCGTAGACCATACGGATACAGGCGTTAACTTCGTCACGAACCTGATCTTCGGTACAGAAGATATGCGCGTCATCCTGCGTAAAGCCACGCACACGCATCAGACCGTGCAGCGCACCTGATGGCTCGTTACGGTGGCAGCTACCGAACTCCGCCATACGCAGCGGCAGGTCACGGTAGGATTTCAGACCCTGGTTGAAGATCTGAACGTGCCCCGGGCAGTTCATTGGCTTGATGCAGTATTCACGGTTCTCAGACGAGGTGGTGAACATCGCATCTTTGTAGTTGTCCCAGTGGCCGGTTTTTTCCCACAGCACACGGTCCATCATGAACGGGCCTTTCACTTCCTGATACTGGTACTCTTTCAGCTTGGAGCGTACGAAAGTTTCCAGTTCACGGAAGATGGTCCAGCCGTCGTTATGCCAGAACACCATACCCGGCGCTTCTTCCTGCATGTGGTACAGGTCAAGCTGCTTACCGATTTTACGGTGGTCACGCTTCGCCGCCTCTTCCAGGCGCAGCAGGTAGGCGTTCAGGGCTTTTTTATCGGCCCACGCGGTACCATAGATACGCTGCAACATCTTGTTGTTGCTGTCGCCACGCCAGTAGGCGCCGGCGATCTTCATCAGCTTAAAGTGATGACAGAAGCGCATGTTCGGCACGTGCGGTCCACGGCACATGTCGACGTATTCTTCGTGATGGTACAAGCCAGGCTTGTCATCATGCGAAATGTTTTCGTCAAGAATCGAGACCTTATAGCTCTCGCCACGCTTCACGAAGGTTTCACGCGCTTCGTGCCAGCTGACTTTCTTCTTGATGACGTCATAGTTTGTTTCGGCGAGCTCGTGCATACGTTTTTCGAGCGCGTCGATATCTTCCTGAGTCAGGGTGTGGTCAAGGTCAACGTCGTAGTAGAAACCATTATCGATAACCGGACCGATCGCCATTTTGGTGTTTGGCCACAGCTGTTTGATGGCATGGCCTAACAGGTGCGCGCAGGAGTGACGAATGATCTCCAGACCTTCTTCATCTTTTGCGGTGATGATCGCAAGCGTCGCATCGTTTTCGATCAGATCGGAGGCATCTACCAGCTCACCGTTAACGCGGCCGGCGATAGTCGCTTTCGCGAGACCAGGACCGATGTCCAGGGCAACATCCATTGGGCTAACAGCACGGTCGAAATGGCGTTGGCTGCCATCAGGAAGAGTAATTACAGGCATTTTATATCCTTATTTGCAGTGATGCCCCACACATAAGAGCATATACAAAGAAAATAATCGTGATTTGACAATAGATTACGACACCATCTGACCAACAATCGTCAAATTGGTTCGTCATCATTCACCTGCCGGAAAATCAGACAACGCCGGATATACGGCAAGCCTTGCAATGTTAACACTAACAAAAGGGAGATTGCACCCTCTGCTGGCAGATTGATGTGCTGGCACTTTCGCATGAATTTGCAGGTCGCATGATCCCGGTGCTCGCATTTCAAAGATGCTGGGCTAATCTTGAACAGGTCTTTAAACCCAAAGGTGCATACTATGAACGTATCCAGTAGAACGGTTGTGATTTTAAACATCCTTTCCGCCACCGGTTTATTGTTGATTCTCGCCGAACGATTCCACTGGTTCTGAGCCGAACTCTGCGCTGGCATAACCCAATCGTTCCTGAGTAGGGGCATATTTCGGCCCTGTTTGGTAGACTGTGGGTATCAACGAACAAGGATTAGGTTATGCCAACAAAACGATTTGCCGTAAAACACTGGAAAATGGTGCTGGTGCTGATCGCCATCTGCGGCGCAATGCTGTTACTCCGTTGGGCGGCAATGATTTGGGGTTAGGGGCGAATACAGCTCATCAGAAGGGACGTCACAAGACCAGACAGAATAAACGGGCCGACATGATCATCGGCCCGTTTTCATTACATTCTATAACCCAGTGAAACAGTGGTTCTGCGGTCGGTATGATCCGGTGCAGACTCGGGTGGTGAAGAGTTCCAGGTCACGTTGTAGGCGACTTTCAGACCAAAGTGTTCGTTAATGGCCACGTTCAGCGCCGTCTCAGAGTTCAGCGTCGTATCGTCGGCACCAAATACAGAAACACCCTGGGTAAATTTGGTGTTGTCAGTCATCTGCCAGGCGTAGGTGCCGGAAGCGTAACCGAGCGGTTGGGTTTTGGTATCGCCATTGGTGTACTCGTCATAACGCACACCCGGACCGAATTCAAAACGGAGGCTGTGTACCGGACCGTTCAGGAACTGACGACCATAACCCGCGGTGAACACGTCACGCTGGCGATAACCATTGTAACGGTCGGTTAACCAGCTTGCCTGACCAAACAGGTAATCATAGTCGGTCATGTTGTAACGGCTACGTCCGCCTACCGCATATTTCTCGGAAGAGCGTTCGTCATTAGCGGACGTATTGCTGGCATTACCCCACAGAGACCAGGCGGTGGTATTACCGTACCAGGTAAGCGTACTGTCCGCCGTCAGAGAAGAGCTTTTCGTGTTACCGGATTGTGCCAGGTACCCAGCGTTCAGGTTACCTTCAAACGGTTTTTTCGCGGTGGAGGGATCGTCCATGACAGTAAAAACGGAATCATCGGCGGTCGCGTTCATAGCCGCAAACACGCCACCCGCCAGCATCAGTGCAGCGGGAACTGTCTTTAAAAGCTTCATTTTATTAAGGAGTCCGTACAACAAAAAAAGAGACCACACGGTCCCGGAATCTTTCTTGAGGATCAATGACAAGGCGTCCAGAGAAAGGTAACAAATTATAAAAAGCCGCAAATAACATAGCAATGTTTTCTTATTTCATTTTTTGAATAAGAACGATCCCAAAAAGCGTTTTATTTTATATATCTCCGGTCTAACTTTTATTCAGTATTCATATTTAAAATCATACTGTTATTTACGTTGCCTTCCTGACAAATGGTGCCAGACTAAAAGGAACCCATGCTAAAAGGAGGTAATGATGGTTTCTATCTACACCCTGACGCTCTCCCCTTCCCTTGATTCCGCCACCCTGACGCCGCAGATTTACCCGGAAGGTAAATTGCGCTGTAGCGCCCCGGTCTTTGAGCCCGGCGGTGGCGGTATCAACGTGGCGCGCGCCATTACCTATCTCGGCGGCAAGGCCACGGCCATTTTTCCCGCAGGCGGTGCCACCGGCGAACACCTGGTCTCTCTGCTGGCAGATGAACAGGTTGCCGTAGAGACCGTCGAGGCGAAAGACTGGACGCGGCAAAACCTGCATGTCCACGTTGAATCCAGCGGCGAGCAGTACCGGTTTGTCATGCCGGGCGCGAAACTCACCGATGACGAGTTTCGTCAGCTTGAAGAGAAAGTACTGACCATTGAAAGCGGCGCGCTGCTGGTGGTAAGCGGCAGCCTGCCCCCCGGCGTCAGCACGGAAAAATTAACCGCGCTTATTCAGGCGGCGCAGCAACGCGGTATCCGCTGCATCGTTGACAGCAGCGGCGAGGCCCTGCAGGCGGCCTTAGTGCCGGGCAATCTTGAACTGGTCAAACCCAACCAGAAAGAGTTAAGCGCGCTGGTCAACCGCGACTTGACGCAGCCTGACGATGTGCGCACCGCCGCGCAGGAGCTGGTGCGCAGCGGCAAAGCGCGGCGCGTGGTGGTTTCCCTTGGTCCGCAGGGGGCACTGGCCGTCGATGAAACGTCGTCCGTTCAGGTTGTTCCTCCGCCAATGAAGAGCCAGAGCACGGTTGGCGCGGGTGACAGCATGGTAGGCGCGATGACGCTTAAGCTGGCGCAGGGCGCGTCACTGCTGGAGATGACGCGCTACGGCGTGGCGGCGGGTAGCGCCGCTACCATCAACCAGGGCACGCGTCTCTGTTCGCTGGCCGATACGCAAAAAATTGTCGATTATCTGTCCCGAAATTAACCCCTGTTCCCCTTCATCCTTATGGAGGGGAATGTCATCACCGAGTCGCCAAACGCAAACTATCGACTATGCTAAGAAAACTTCCATGATAACAATGAGGTGAATTATGAGCAGTGGTGACATCACCCGCTACGTCGTAACCGTCAACCTTCATGAAGCATCGCTGACCGAGCTGAATGAGCTCAACAACGCCTTCACCCGGGCTAATTTTCTCCTCACGCTCACGGATGACGAGGGCAATATTCATGATTTAGGCACCCTGGCATTTGGTCTGATCGGTGCCCTGAATAAAGAAGAGGTTCATGCGCTGGCCGCCAGTCTGGTGGAAAGTGTGACCGACAAGCCAGCCGAAATTGACGTCGACACCTGGGAAAACTGGCAGAAAAAAGAACAATAAGTGCCCTGTATGAAATTAAACCGCTCAGGTGTGCGTTAGTTCGTATTTTTTTACCGCAATAATGCGCTAACTTTATGATCTGGCAGACAACATGGGAGAGTCAACATGTGGCAGGCTATCAGTCATCTTTTAAGTGAGCAGCTGGGTGAAGGTGAAATTGAACTGCGTAACGAACTGCCAGGCGGAGAGATCCACGCCGCGTGGCATTTACGCTACGCAGGGCGCGATCTCTTCGTAAAATGCGATGAACGTGAACTGCTTCCGATATTTACCGCCGAAGCCGATCAGCTTGAACTGTTGTCGCGCAGTAAAACGGTGACGGTCCCGCAGGTGCTGGCCGTCGGTAGCGACCGCGATTACAGTTTTCTGGTCATGGAATATCTCCCCGCCCGTCCGCTGGATGCCCATAACGCTTTCATTCTTGGCCAGCAGCTAGCACGCCTCCATCAGTGGAGCGACCAGCCGCAGTTTGGTCTCGATTTTGACAATGACCTCTCCACCACGCCACAGCCCAATGCCTGGCAACGTCGCTGGTCGACCTTTTTTGCCGAGCAGCGTATTGGCTGGCAGCTTGAGCTTGCCGCCGAGAAAGGGCTGGAATTTGGCAATATAGACGCCATCGTCGAGCACGTGCAGCAGCGTCTGGCCTCCCACCAGCCTCAGGCGTCTCTGCTCCACGGTGATTTGTGGTCCGATAACTGCGCGCTGGGGCCCAACGGCCCCTATATCTTCGACCCGGCCTGCTACTGGGGTGACCGAGAGTGTGACCTTGCCATGCTGCCGCTGCACCCTGAACAACCGCCGCAGATATATGACGGTTATCAGTCGGTTTCTCCCCTGCCGCCCGGCTTCCTCGACCGTCAACCGGTGTACCAGCTTTATACGCTGATGAACCGCGCCATACTTTTTGGTGGGGAGCACCTGGTTAACGCACAGCGTGCGCTTGAGCGCATGCTTGCCGCCTGAGACGCGAACGGGTGGCCTTGCCGCCACCCGTATCGGTTACAGAAAACCGAGCAGTGAGAAGAAGAAGTATCCTGCCACAATGATCATCACGGGAAGGATATAGAGCGGGAAGATTTGCAGGAAAATAGTGTGGCGCGGCACAACAATGCGGGATTCAATCTGCTCCCGGCTCATGCCTTCCGGGCCTTTGGCCTGCTCCAGAATGAGCTGGTCCTCAACGCCCTCGCGTAAAAAGCGCGTCTGACGGCTCATTCGCGCGCCAGAGGCCTGCAGCGCCAGCGCAACAAAGATCAGGGCGTATATCACCCAAAAGCCGATATTCAGCTGATGGTGAAAATCCGGGGTGGGTGAGTTAAACCAGAAGACATTCAAAAATGGCGTATTGAAACGCATCATCTCAATCATCACATGCGCAAAATCAAGCATAACCGCATTGATACCCGGCTGTTTTTCGCTGTGATCGTACATAAATTTGAGTACAGAAATCAGCGTAGAAATGACGGCAGGAATAAAAATCACCCAGCCAGCAATACGTTTTAAGACCGCAATGCGTCCAGCTTGTTGATACGTCATCAGTTCCTCTTCATAAAGACGCGTTATTTGTGCCTTAGTCTACCTGCTGGTCATCAATTTCGCCCGCTCTTTAAAAGCAATATGCTAAATTGCAGAGTGTGCTTAGCACTTATCGTCTGTCGAACACCCTGGATAAGGAGACGTTGTGATGTCGACACCGCGCCAAATTCTTGCCGCAATTTTTGACATGGATGGATTACTGATCGATTCCGAACCGTTGTGGGATCGCGCTGAACTGGACGTCATGGCCAGCCTGGGCGTGGATATCAGCCGCCGTAATGAACTTCCCGATACGCTGGGCCTGCGCATCGATATGGTGGTTGACCTGTGGTATGCCCAACAGCCGTGGGCTGGACCAGGTCGTGATGAAGTGACCGCGCGCATTATCAGCCGCGCCATTTCGCTGGTAGAAGAGAGCAAGCCGCTGCTGCCCGGCGTTCGTGAGGCAGTCGCGCTGTGTAAAGCCCAGGGGCTGAAGGTCGGCCTGGCCTCGGCGTCACCGCTGCATATGCTGGAAAAAGTGCTCATCATGTTTGAACTGCGCGACAGTTTCGACGCGCTTGCCTCCGCTGAGAAACTGCCTTACAGCAAGCCGCACCCGCAGGTCTATCTGGACTGTGCCGCTAAGCTCGGCCTGGATCCCCTCAACTGCGTTGCGCTGGAAGATTCCGTTAACGGCATGGTGGCCTCTAAAGCCGCGCGGATGCGCTCCATTGTGGTGCCTGCGGAAGAAGGCCGCCACGATCCCCGGTTCGCGCTTGCCGATGTGAAGCTACATTCACTGGCAGAACTGACGGCGCGCCACCTGCAGGGCGGTTAACGCCCTCCTCCGGTTTGTGACAAACAGTTACACCGTCACCTCTTCCGCCTACTGTATAAAAACCCTATACTGTATGAATTGACAGTTTTGTGGGTTTTATCATGACGGCGGAAGGCCACCTGCTTTTTTCTATCGCGTGCGCAGTATTTGCCAAAAACGCTGAACTCACCCCCGTGCTGGCACAGGGGGACTGGTGGCATATCGTCCCTTCCGCCGTATTGACCTGTCTGCTGCCCGACATCGACCATCCCAAGTCGTTCCTCGGACAGCGCCTGAAGTGGGTATCGAAACCCATCGCCCGCGCGTTCGGCCACCGGGGGTTTACGCACAGCTTGCTGGCCGTGTTTGGCCTGCTGACGCTTTTCTATTTAAAAGTGCCCGAAAGCTGGATCGTCCCCGGTGATGCCATTCAGGGAATGGTGCTGGGATATTTAAGCCATATTCTGGCCGATATGCTGACGCCCGCGGGCGTACCGCTGCTGTGGCCCTGCCGCTGGCGCTTCCGTTTTCCCATCCTGGCACCGCAGAAAGGGAACCAGCTGGAGCGCGTCTTGTGCATGGCGCTGTTTGCTTACGCCGTCTGGATGCCGCAAACGTTGCCCGAAAACAGTGCAGTCCGCTGGTCTTCCCAGATGATTAATTCGCTGCAATTTCAGTTCAATCGCTTTATTCATCACCAGATTGAACAGTAAACCAACAAAATTATCCCATTTGTCATAACCCATTCCATTTGGATATAAGCGCTACATCACACTTCTGCTAACCTTCCGCCAACAGGATCGGTAAAAACCGACCCGATAATAAATCAGGAGAACGGGGATGAATTTTCCACTCATCGCGAACGTCGTTGTGTTCGCTGTATTGCTATTGCTTCTCGCGCAGGCGCGCCACAAACAGTGGAGCCTGGCGAAAAAGGTGCTGGTTGGTCTGGCCATGGGTGTCGTATTTGGTCTGGCATTACAGGCAATTTATGGCTCCGATAATCCAGTTCTGAAAGATTCCATTCAGTGGTTCAACATTGTCGGTAACGGCTATGTCCAGCTGCTGCAGATGATCGTTATGCCGCTGGTCTTCGCCTCTATTCTGAGCGCCGTTGCCCGCCTGCATAACGCGACCCAGTTGGGAAAAATCAGTTTCCTGACCATCGGCACGCTGCTGTTCACCACGCTGATTGCCGCGCTGGTGGGTGTGCTGGTCACTAACCTGTTTGGCCTGACTGCAGAAGGTCTGGTTCAGGGTACCGCTGAAACGGCGCGTCTGACCGCGATTCAGACCAACTACGTTGGGAAAGTGGCTGACCTGACCGTGCCGCAGATGGTGCTCTCCTTCATTCCGAAGAACCCGTTTGCTGACCTGACCGGTGCGAGCCCAACCTCAATCATCAGCGTGGTTATTTTCGCCGCGTTCCTGGGCGTAGCGGCGCTGAAGTTGCTGAAAGACGATGCGCCAAAAGGCGAACGCGTGCTGACCGCAATTGACACCCTGCAAAGCTGGGTGATGAAGCTGGTCCGTCTGGTCATGCAGCTCACCCCTTACGGCGTGCTGGCGCTGATGACCAAAGTGGTTGCCGGCTCTAACCTGCAGGACATCATTAAGCTGGGCAGCTTCGTTGTCGCCTCTTACCTGGGCCTTGGCATTATGTTTGTGGTGCACGGCATCCTGCTGGGCGTGAACGGCGTCAGCCCGCTGAAGTACTTCCGTAAGGTCTGGCCGGTACTGACCTTTGCCTTCACCAGCCGTTCCAGCGCCGCGTCTATCCCGCTGAACGTTGAAGCGCAAACCCGTCGTCTGGGCGTGCCTGAATCTATCGCCAGCTTCTCTGCCTCCTTTGGTGCCACCATCGGTCAGAACGGCTGTGCGGGTCTGTACCCGGCGATGCTGGCGGTAATGGTTGCTCCTACAGTCGGCATCAACCCGCTGGATCCGGTCTGGATCGCCACGCTGGTCGGGATTGTCACCGTAAGCTCCGCAGGCGTTGCGGGTGTTGGCGGCGGTGCAACCTTCGCCGCGCTGATTGTGCTGCCTGCGCTGGGTCTGCCCGTGACGCTGGTCGCCCTGCTGATCTCCGTTGAGCCGCTGATCGACATGGGTCGTACAGCGCTGAACGTGAGCGGCTCCATGACCGCCGGTACGCTGACCAGCCAGTGGCTGAAGCAGACCGACAAAGCGATTCTGGAAAGTGAAGACGACGCCGAGCTGGCGCACCGCTAAACACGTTAGAAATAAAAAAACCGCCTGATGGCGGTTTTTTTATGGCTGTTATTCTTCAACCTCTTCATCCTGGCGGATTTGCATCGCCCACCGCTGTGCGGACTCCGGCACCGTAAAGGTGGGAGAGCGACGGAAATGCTCGCCGACCAGCACAAAGGCCACGTATTTCCCCCGTAACTGCCACACATCGCGAAAGCCCTCCACTTTCAGGGCATGGTCTGGCGGCGCGGGCTCAACGCGGGGCACATAGCTAATAACCTGGCGGTTTTGTTGACGAAGAGGTTTCATAAGCAACGGATTCACTAAAGCAAATTCTTGAAGCAGGAAAATTCTATGATAGCCGATCCTGCTGCCTTCCGTCGCGCTCCGAGTGGGTGAGATGGCTCCTTTCGCTAATCACGGCATATGAAAACTCTTAGTTCGCGAACCATGTCGCGACATTGTTCTATCCTTAATAGGGTTTTTAGCAATGGATAAAGGAGAAGCGTGCAATGTCGAACAAAGATAAAACACATCAATCACCCATTCATGGCACTGAAGAATCTCAACCGGGTATGGACTCTCTCGCTCCCGCTGACGGCTCTCACCGCCCCTCCCCTGGCCCCTCCGCACCGGGCGAACAGCCTACCGCACCGGGAAGCATGAAATCGCCGGACACGGGAAACGAGAAGCTGAAATCTCTTGAACCACACCGAAAAGGCGGTGAAGGTTTCGCGCTCACGACCAATCAGGGCGTACGCATTGCTGACGATCAAAACTCCCTTCGCGCAGGCGCGCGCGGGCCAACCCTGCTGGAAGACTTTATCCTGCGGGAAAAAATCACCCATTTTGACCACGAGCGGATACCAGAACGCATCGTCCACGCGCGCGGTTCCGCTGCGCACGGCTACTTTCAGCCCTACAAGAGCCTGAAAGCGATCACCAAAGCGGATTTCCTCTCCGACCCGGATAAAATCACCCCGGTGTTTGTGCGTTTCTCCACCGTGCAGGGTGGCGCGGGGTCGGCAGATACCGTCCGGGATATCCGCGGCTTTGCCACCAAGTTTTATACCGAAGAGGGTATTTTCGATCTGGTCGGCAATAACACGCCGGTGTTTTTCATTCAGGATGCGCATAAATTTCCTGACTTTGTCCATGCGGTAAAACCGGAGCCCCACTGGGCCATACCGCAGGGACAAAGTGCGCACGACACCTTCTGGGACTATGTTTCCCTGCAGCCTGAAACCTTACACAACGTGATGTGGGCGATGTCAGACCGCGGCATTCCGCGCAGCTACCGCACCATGGAAGGGTTTGGCATCCATACCTTCCGTCTGATCAATGCCGAGGGGAAAGCCACGTTTGTCCGCTTCCACTGGAAGCCTGTCGCGGGTAAAGCCTCGCTGGTGTGGGACGAGGCGCAGAAGCTGACCGGGCGCGATCCGGACTTCCATCGCCGCGAGCTGTGGGAATCCATTGAAGCGGGCGACTTCCCGGAATACGAACTTGGCCTGCAGCTCATACCGGAAGAGGACGAATTTAAGTTCGATTTCGACCTTCTGGACCCGACGAAGCTGATCCCGGAAGAGCTGGTGCCGGTGCAGCTGGTGGGTAAAATGGTGCTTAACCGTAACCCGGATAACTTCTTTGCCGAAAACGAGCAGGCCGCGTTCCACCCGGGGCATATCGTGCCGGGGCTGGACTTCACCAACGATCCGCTCCTGCAGGGACGCCTTTTCTCCTATACCGATACGCAGATTAGCCGACTCGGCGGGCCGAACTTCCACGAAATTCCGATTAACCGCCCAACCTGCCCGTATCACAACTTCCAGCGCGACGGGATGCACCGTCAGGATATTGATACCAACCCGGCAAACTATGAGCCGAACTCCATCAACGATAACTGGCCGCGTGAAACGCCTCCCGGACCGAAACGCGGTGGATTCGAATCGTATCAGGAGCGTATCGATGGCAATAAAATTCGCGAGCGCAGCCCCTCGTTCGGTGAGTATTACGCCCACCCTCGCCTGTTCTGGAACAGCCAGACGCCGATTGAGCAACAGCACATCATCGGCGGCTTCAGCTTCGAGCTGAGCAAAGTGGTGCGCACCTACATCCGCGAGCGCGTGGTTGATCAGCTGGCGCATATTGATGTTCAGCTTGCCCAGAGTGTCGCGGACAACCTGGGCATTACGCTGACCGACGAGCAGCGTAACCTTGCTCCGCCGAAAGAGGTTAACGGCGTGAAGAAAGATCCGTCGCTGAGCCTGTATGCGGTGCCGGGCGGCTCGATTAAAGGCCGTGTGGTCGCCATTCTGCTGAACGATAAAACCCGCGCCAGCGACGTGCTGGGGATTATGCAGGCGCTGAAAACCCAGGGCGTGCATGCCAAACTGCTCTATTCCCGCATGGGTGAAGTGACGGCCAACGATGGTTCTGTGCTGCCGGTCGCGGCGACCTTTGCCGGTGCGCCATCACTGACCGTCGATGCGGTGATCGTGCCGTGCGGGGATATTGCCAGCCTGCTGACCAACGGCGACGCCGTCTATTATCTGCTGGAAGCCTATAAGCACCTGAAGCCGATCGCGCTGTCCGGCGACGCGCGGCAGTTCAAAGCGCAGCTGAAGGTGGCCGATCAGGGTGAGGACGGGATTGTCGAGGGAGATAACGTTGACGATGCCTTTATGACGAAGCTGTTTGATTTGCTCGCCGCGCACCGTGTCTGGTCGCGAAGCAGCAAGATCGATCAGATTCCGGCGTAAAAAAAGCCGGGTGGCGCTCGCGCTTACCCGGCCTACATTCGATTGGTTTTGTAGGCCCGGTAAGGCGAAGCCGCCACCGGGCTTTATTTCAAAGATCCCCGAACGTCCCCAACCGATACCCGCGCTCGGCAATCGCGAATTTCAACGACGGCGACGTCAGCACATCCAGCTCCGCCAGACGCGGCCAGCAGTAGGCGCTTTTACGCACGGTGTTATCGACAAAGGCAGGATGTGCCATGACCTCCAGCGAACGTTCACCCCGCGCGGCGGAATCATCCAGCACCTTCAGGAACAGCGCGTCGTCGATCTCGTCGCCGTAAAACGCGCTGCTGAACCCCTCAGTGGTGGTGACAGCACAGTCCGGCAATCCGTGCACCTCGCGATCCACGCGCATCGCCACGCCTTTGCGCTGTGCAAACCCGGCAACAAGCGGGAAAATCGCCGGGATCATATGCACGTGGTGATGGCTGTCGATGTGCGTCGGCGTCTGACCAAACACATCAACGAAGCGGTTGAACTGACACTCCAGCTCGCGGGCAATCTCTTCGAGCGGCAGAGCACCCTGCTCCGCCAGTTCCCAAATCCATTTACCCAGCTGGCCATCGCGCGTCAGGCCCGGCATTGGCGAAAGCGGCATCCCGAGCGTCAGCACAAAATGCATGCCTACGCCCAGCTCCGGCACCTCGCGGCTCAGCTGCGCCGCGTGTTCAACCGCCTCACCATTAACCAGCGCCGTTGTAGAGGTCACAACCCCCCGGCGACAGGCTTCAATAATGCCGTAGTTCTGACCTTTCGAGAGGCCAAAATCATCAGCATTAACGATCAGCAGGTTTTCCATTGTGCGTCCTCTTATTGCTGTTTGAACTTCAGCTTCTCGATCGTGGCGGCAAAGTTCGGCAACCATTTTTCATGCGCCAGGATCATCTCGCTGGCCAGTTGCTCCGCGTCGCGGTCAGAATGCACCAGCGGGCTGAGGTTCAGGGCCAGCAGCACGTCATTGAGCTCACCGCTCAGCGCCGCGTTGCTTGCCGCCACTTCAAAGCCTTTGATGGTGTGGATCAGCCCCATGACCTTGTCATCGAAGTGGGTGATACGAGGATGCGGTTTAGCCCCCTCGCGTCCCAGGATGCAGGTCATTTCGACGGCCCAGTCAGCCGGAATATTGTCGACATGGCCGTGGTGCGGCACGTTGACATAGTGCTCCGCCTGCTTGTCGTTGTAGATGGCGTTGATCACTTCACACGCCGCATCGGAGTAGTAGGCCCCGCCGCGCTGCTCCAGCTCTTTCGGTTTGACGTTCAGGTTCGGGTCTTTATACAAATCGAACAGCTGCTTCTCAACCTTCTGAACGATCTGCGCACGCGCGCCGCCCTTATAATACTCGCCCATTTCGATGGCCAGCATCTCTTTCTGCTTGAAGTAGTAAAGCAGGTACGAGCAAGGCAGCAGATTCAGCGAGCGGATCAGCCCTTCGCTGAACGGCAGGTCAAAGATGTTTTTCACCGATGCCGCCGTCAGACGACCGGAGGCTACGCCGTCGAGGAGCTCGGCAAAGCGCGATTTTCCGTTCACGATGACATCTTTAATAAATACCATGTGGTTCAGGCCGAACAGATCGATGGAGAGATCGTCGCTGTCGGTCAGCGCCAGCACGTCGCGGATAAACATCTTCATGCCGATCGGAATGTTGCAGACGCCGATAAAACGTTTGAAGCCGGTATGACGATAGACCGCTTCAGTGACCATGCCGGCCGGGTTGGTGAAGTTAATGACCCACGCGTTCGGGCAGATTTCCTGTACGTCTTTGACGATGTCGAAAATGACCGGGATAGTACGCAGGCCTTTAAACAGGCCGCCCGCGCCGTTAGTCTCCTGCCCCAGATACCCGTGGCTCAGCGGAATACGCTCGTCCAGCTCACGTGCCTTCAGCTGGCCGACGCGCAGCTGGGTGGTGACGAAATCCGCATCTTTCAGCGCCAGACGACGATCGAGGGTTTTATGCACGGTCAGAGGCACGCCCGCTTTTTCCACCATGCGCTTGCACAGGTCGAAAATAATATTCAGCTTCTCCTGACCTTCCTCAACGTCCACCAGCCATAATTCGCTGACCGGTAATTCATGATAACGTTTCAGGAAACCTTCAAGTAATTCCGGGGTGTAGCTGCTGCCGCCACCAATGGTTACGACTTTTAATTTCTTCTGCATAATATCTCCCTTAGCGTATCAGGTTAATCGCCTGCAAGGTATAGCGTGCTCTTCCCGCTATTTGGGCAAGCCATTAAAGCAATATTCGTGGCGGGTAATCCGCCGAAAGTTAATTAATTACCGTCAAATTTTTCCGGTAACTGTTCGGTGTGAATGACGTCAATTTCTTAAAGGTTTTAATAAACAGGCTGGGACTGCTGTATCCTGACTCGTAAGCAATATCGGTGACAGAATAGTTGGTAATTTCCAGCTGTTTTTTAGCAAAATTAATGCGGATTTCATTAATAATTTGCACGGGCGTTTTACGATAATAACGCTGCGTCGCACGGGTCAGATATTCCTGGGATTTGCCCGACAGGGAGACCATATTTTCCAGCGCATTTTCGCTGAACTGGCCTTTGTCGTGCATCAGCTCAACGGTGCTGCGTAGCCATTGCGGAATATCATCCGTCACCTGCTGCTCTTCACGATGATGACGCAGCCGGTTCATCACGTAGAAGGTCACCGTTTCAATAAACTCATCAAATTCATTGTCGCGGAAGTTAAGCGAGGCGATCACCGTTTCAATCCAGGTCATGAACTCGTTTTTGACCCGATAGACCTGAGAGGCCACAAAGCAGAACGGCACCAGCGGCAGATAGTGCTTCTCGAAGAAACGTCTGCTGACGCCCACATTCAGAATGCGGGTGGCACCAAATTCGTAAAAGCTCTGGTGATAAGACCCCATCGGCAGGAAGACGAAATCCCCTCGTTCAAGCAGGACGCGCTTACCGTTGATCTCCTGATAGTAGCGACCGGTCAGAACAATCGTGAACTCGTAGTAGTCATGCTGATGCAGACCACTGGCGCTCTCCGTCTTGTTGTAGATAACCACGTGAAAATTTTTGCCATTAAACAGCTGCTGTTCAAGTGCGGTTTTAATTTCCATCGTGCTGACCTCCTGCTACTCAGTCTGACTTACTGCATCTTCTCGTGAAGCTCAATGAGCTCCGCCACCAGCTCACGTGCCAGCATCGAGGTCATCAGGTGATCCTGCGCGTGAACCAGCACCAGGCTGACCTTCATCTTCCCTTCGCCCTGATCGCTTTCAATCAGCTTTGTCTGCACCAGGTGCGCTTCGTTCAGCGCCGTGCGGGACTGTTCCATCATGGTTTTTGCCGCGGCGAAATCCCCCTGCTTGGCCTGCTTCAGTGCGGCATAGGCCAGGCTGCGGGCCTGCCCAGAGTTGATGATAAGCCCCATCACCACTTCTTCCAGATCGTTCTCGGCGGCGTCGTCTGCGACAATACTATCCAAATCTAACATCTTTAAGCTCCTTGTGGCTGGCGCGGGTTTCCCCGCGCCGTCAATCTTAGAATTTCAGTGAGAGGGCAATATCCTCTTCGCTCTCTTCTTCATCAATGATGGTGGCGGCTTTGTTCGCAATCGCCACGAATGGCATGTACAGCAGGGTGGCAATCCCGAGGTTGAATATCGCCAGCAGGAAGGCCGCGACGCTGCCGTTGGTGTTGAAGAAGGCGCCCAGACCCGCCGGCATGGTCCACGGTGCAATGTTGGTAACCGGTGGAATGATGCCCATGTAGTACGCCGTCAGGGTGATAGCGGCCAGCAGCGGCTGAATCAGGATGAACGGAATGAACATGACCGGGTTCATGATGATTGGCAGACCGAACAGGATCGGTTCGTTAATCTGGAAGATGCCTGATGGCAGCGCCAGCTTCGCGACCTGACGGTAATCAGCACGACGAGAGACAATAAAGACCGCGATGATCAGACCCAAGGTCGCCCCGGTACCGCCCAGGAAGATATAGGAGTCAAGCATCGGCTTCGCCCACACATGGAAGGTTTTACCCGCTGCCAGCGCCGCGTCAACGGAGCCGTACTGCTGATAAAGTGCAACGTTTTCCAGTGCCCATGGGGTCATAATTCCGCTGTCCAGCGCAGCCAGTGCCAGTGAACCATGCACGCCAAAGAACCACAGCAGAGAGGTGAAAATCACATACGCCCAACCGACCACGCCACCCATCGACGCCAGCGGCGTAGAGATAGAGTCCATGATGATCTGGTGGAAGTTTGTGCCCCAGTGAGAGAGCGCCCAGGCAATAATCCCCATGATGGAGAGAATAATGAAGCCTGGAATCAACGCGGAAAATGAACGGGATACAGAAGCCGGTACGCTATCCGGCAGGCGAATCACCCAGTTTCGACGGATGATAAAGGTGAACATCTCTGCCACCACCAGGCCGATAACAATACCGGAGATGATGTTAGCCCCACCCAGCCAGTTGGCGCCAACGGCATAGGCTTCACCCACGCTGTAAGGCGTGACGGTCATAAAGGCGGCGACGGATAATAACCCGGCGGCCAGCGGATCGACCTTACGCTCTTCTGCCAACGCCATCCCAATAAAGAAAGGCGCCATCAGCGACATAATTCCCAACGTACCGTTATAGACGTTGCCGCCGATGGCTTTAAAACCATTAAGGGTTTCAATAGTGGAAGCGTCTAACCGAATTCCTAATGAATAAAAGAAGGAACCTTCACCAAAGCTCAGAAAAACGTTGTTAATTAAAACGAACATGGCCCCGGCCAACGTCAACGGCATTAATTTAATAAAGCCGTTTTTGATGGCATTAACGTGAGGCTGCTTTCCTATTTTAACAGCAAAAGGAAGGAGTACCTTTTCAAGTGAAGCGATGACTTTACTCATAGGAAAATACCCTTAAATGCCGTAACGCATGTTACGGCGTATTGTGTGTGAAATAACTCTTTGACGGGAAAAATAAAAATTAATTAGCAGCTTTTTTAATGGCTGCCACAGCAGCTTTAAGAACACCTAAACCATCAATCTTGCCGTACAGCCCCGAGTCGATCACTTCGACCGGTTTATTCGGTAACAGTCGTTGAATTTCGGGCAACATATAAGCAATTTGCGGTCCCAGTAAAACAACATCGGCTGTCTGACCTTTTTCGCCCGCCAGCGTCTCTGGGAACGCTTCGATCACCACAGGGACTTCATACTTTTCAGCCTGCGCACGCATCTTTGAGACCAGAAGCGAGGTTGACATGCCCGCTGAGCAGAACAGGTAGATATGTTTCTTTTCCATCGTGATTTCCCTCTTGTATGACTACCTGCCATCGCGCTATCACTCGACTCGCTGTCCCGGCAGACAGGTAGTTTGCGTACTGTTGTTTATCGTTGGAGTGAGTATACGCAATGGTACAGACAGGGGATAATTCTGGATAGACTAGAATTGTCTCTCATTGACCTGGCTTGTTGACTACCCTCACATTTCGGGCAAATAATTCGCGAAAAGAAATAAGATTTTCTGATGCATAAAAAAAACCGGCCCCGGGGCCGGTTTGTTAACATCCTCAGGCAAGCAGGGTGACTACGCCTTAGGTGCCTGCGGATCGGTGTCGTATTCAGCACAGGTCTGATAGCCGGAGTTGATCACATGACCGGTATCATCCAGGGCGACGAAGTAGGTTTCTGCCTTACCATCACGTTGACCCAGGATATAGGTCTGGCAGGTCCCTTTCGCATGAATCATGGTGACTTCAGAAGAAGGTTTACCGGCAATCGCAGCCACCTGCGAACGGGTCATCCCCTTTTTAACGTCTTTTACTACGGGCTGCGTAAACTGATCCTTGGTGCGATCGTAAGCCGTACACCCTGCCAGCATAGTCAGTACCGCCGCTGCGCTAAGAATTCCTGCTACGTTCTTGTTCATATTCCGTCCTCTTGTTTATCAGCGTGTTATCTAAGCATGGGATAAAAAGTACTATTGTTCAACTTTGTGCGTTACGCCAGACGAATTTCGGAAAATTCTAATAAAACAACGATAAGCTGCTAAATCGGCGCAAAATAGCGCACTCGAAACTGTGATCCTTGTCGTTTCTCGCCCAAAGGGTTAGTTTTAACAGTTAACACATTCTGTTTATGGAGAGCGTGATGACTCTGCAACAAGAGATTATCCAGGCGCTGGGCGCGAAGCCTGCGGTAGATGCACATGAAGAGATCCGCCGCAGCGTGGATTTTTTAAAAGCGTATTTAAAGAAGAACTCTTTCCTGAAATCTCTGGTGCTGGGCATCAGCGGCGGCCAGGATTCAACGCTGACCGGCAAGCTCTGCCAGATGGCAATTTCAGAGCTTCGCGAAGAGACGGGCGATGAGACGCTGCAGTTTATCGCTGTGCGCCTTCCTTACGGCGTACAGGCAGACGAGCAGGATTGCCAGGATGCCATCGCCTTCATTCAGCCTGACCGCGTGCTGACCGTGAATATTAAAGGCTCGGTGCTGGCAAGCGAGCAGGCGTTACGCGAAGCGGGCATTGAGCTGAGCGATTTCGTTCGCGGCAATGAAAAGGCACGCGAGCGCATGAAAGCGCAGTACAGCATCGCCGGGATGACCAAAGGCGTCGTGGTCGGTACCGACCATGCGGCCGAAGCGATCACCGGCTTCTTCACCAAATATGGCGACGGCGGCACCGACATTAACCCAATCTTCCGCCTGAACAAGCGTCAGGGCAAGCAGCTGCTTGCCGCGCTGGGCTGCCCTGAGCATCTGTATAAGAAAGCGCCGACAGCCGATCTGGAGGATGATCGCCCTTCCCTGCCGGATGAAGCGGCCCTTGGCGTCACCTACGACAACATTGATGATTATCTGGAAGGCAAAAAGCTGGATGAAGGCACTGCGAAGATCATCGAAGGCTGGTATCTGAAAACCGAGCACAAGCGTCGCCCACCGATTACGGTGTTTGACGACTTCTGGAAATAAAGGCAAAACGGTAACCCAGGTTACCGTTTTTTGTGTTTGCGCCCTCTCCCGTGGGAGAGGGTTGGGGTGAGGGCATCAGGCCGCACGTCCTGGCCGGGTAAGGCGTCGCCGCCACCCGGCTCTTTTTTAACCACCACACTCCTGCTACACTGTATACCTGAACAGTATATGGAGCAGTATGTGAGCAGGCGTCAATCCGCCCCGCGTCTTGAGTTTGAAGCGGCGGCTATCTACGAATATCCCGAGCACCTTCGCCCCTGGCTTGAAGCATTGCCTAAACAGCCGGGCGTGTACATCTTTCACGGCGAAAGCGACACCCTGCCGCTCTACATCGGCAAGAGCGTTAACATTCGCAGTCGGGTATTATCCCATCTGCGTACGCCGGACGAGGCCGCCATGCTGCGCCAGTCGCGACGCATTACCTGGTTCCAGACGGCGGGAGAAATGGGCGCGCTGTTGCTGGAGGCGCGGTTGATAAAAGAACAACAGCCGCTGTTCAACAAGCGCCTGCGCCGCAACCGTCAGCTCTGCTCCCTGCAGATCAACGAAGGCAAGCCACAGGTCGTCTACGCGCGCGACGTCGATTTTTCTCATGCCCCGAATCTCTACGGACTGTTCGCCAATAAACGTGCCGCACTTCAGGCGCTGCAGACGCTGGCGGACGAGCTCCAGCTTTGCTACAGCCTTTTGGGCCTGGAGGCGACCACGCGCGGACGCGCCTGTTTTCGATCCGCGCTGAAGCGCTGTGCCGGTGCCTGCTGTGGGAAAGAGAGCGTTGAGGCGCACCACGCACGGCTCCTCTCCGGTCTGGGGGCCATCAGCGTGAAGTGCTGGCCCTGGGAAAGCGCCGTTGCGCTCAAAGAAGTGGGTGACGCGATGACCCAGTACCACATCGTCAATAACTGGCTCTGGCTGGGCGCTGTCGACGATATCAGCGACGCGGCAACCCTGCTGCGCACGCCCGCCGGATTTGACCACGATGGCTACAAAATTCTCTGTAAACCTGTGCTGTCCGGTAAGTTTGAGATCATTGAACTCAATGGCCTGGCAGCCACGTGATTTCGCTGAACAATAAGGTACCCTGAGCCTCCAGCAGACGCAGCGTATGGGTACCCTCCTCCCAGCTGGCGCCCTGATCGGCCGTCAGCAATTTATCACCCAGCTGCCACGCCCCGCTTAACACAAACACCACGCCCCCGCGTGTGCCAAAGGTGGTAAAGGTACGGTCAGCCACGCGCACCTTCGCCCGGCAACAGTCGCGACGGGTCATGATGTTGAAGTCCATCGCCATCCGCCCATCGGACAGCAGCGCTTTCACCGGCAGGTCGCCGGCAAAGCTATAGGGCTGATGGTGCTTCAGGGTATGGAAGAACGCCTGACCGGCATCCAGCGTCACCTCCCCGCCTTCCAGCAAGGTAATCACCCGATCGACGCCGGGAAAAGAGGAGAATTCGCCGTTGCTGGCGATAGTCGCGATACTGGCACGCCAGTGAAAATCACGCGTCGCGGGAGGGAAACAACAAATCTCACGCGTTTCACCCGCACCATTGCGCCACAGGCTGACCGGCATTTTACGGATATCAAAGAACTCCATCACCACTCCTGAATGGCACAACCCGTGCCAGGGCAAGGATATTGCTATCGTTGCTGTCTTGTTTGTTATCGTTAGGTATTCACAGACACAGTATCGGCAGCAGAGCGGGCAGGCCTTAGCGGAACGTTAATAAAAATGCTAACGCCATGACTCTACAAACATTCTCTGATGCGACTACAGGAGCATACCGCGCTGGCGGCGGCAGACAAGAGGGCAGGAAAGAAAAACCGCCGGTCCTGTCCACAGCGTTTGCGCTTTTGTGGACAGGATCCCGGCGGTCTTAAGAGAGTGAACCGATTATTCGGTTGGTGCTGGCATTTTACCTTCCATCGCCGGACGTTCTGTCAGACGCTTCTCAAAATTCGCATTAAATTGTTTTTTCTGTTCCGGGGTCAGAATGTTGTAGATCTTATTCTGGGTTTCCAGGTGAGCCAGCATGCGGGCTTTGTGCTGCTCGGCCATTTTGTCGATCTGCGCTTCGGCTTTTGCCTTGTCGAAGCTGTCGCTGGCGATGATGTCATGCATTGCACGACGCTCTTCCAGCGGCGGACGTTTCATCTGGTCGCGTTCGCTTTTCCGGATATCGCGGATCTGCTGTTTCTGCGCATCCGTCAGGTTGAGATCCTTAAACATCATCATCTCGTTGTGCATACCCGGGCCTTTATGATGCATCATCATTTTGCCTTCAGCAGGCGCGGCAGCGGTTGTGGTCGCAGTATCTGCGGCGAACGCCATGCTGGTAGCGCCCAGAGCCAGGGTAGAAGCAACAAACAGTGCAGTAAACTTACGCATAATTTATTTCCTTTCTTTCAGTTATTCTTCGGCGCTATGCCGTGTTGACGAGATTAACTTTACGGGGTTTATCGTCAATTAGTCAGAGCAACGGTAAAACAATGAAAGTGTAAAAAACAAATTTTCGCCAAATGTGGAGGAAATAAGGAAAAAGCGTGGAGAGTTGCAACAAAAAATATTCAATGCGATGATTTTAAAGCGATTTAAAAAAAGTATAACGGAGTGAAGGTGAATAATAAAGCAATTCACCAGGAATATTCTGCAAAACACGGACAGGCGCTTTAATTGCTTAGAAAGGGTATTTTACTTCCCCTCCCGGATGAAGAGAGGGGAAAGGTTCAGGATATTTTTTCCAGCATCAGTCCGGCACGCAGGCCAAACGCCACGGTGGGATTAGGAAATAAAACATACTCGGTGGTTTTCTGCACCTCATAACGCTCCTCGCCATCCTCGGCCAGCAGCGCCCCTTTGCGGAACGGCGTGAAGTTCAGGGTATGCGCGGCCATATGGAGCAGGAAGGCATCGCTGCGGCGCGTGATCTGCTGGACGACCCGGTACCGCTCGACGGGCTGATGCGTAGGCTCGGGAGCCTTTCCTCCCAGCAGCGCCCGCAGGGCGAGATGCGTGGGTGCAAAGCGAGAGAGATCGTTTTGCCCAAACGGCAGCGCTTTCCCCAGCTCCAGCGTACAGGACAACGCACCAAAGTGCTCACAGGTGAAGTGCGTAAAGGTTCCGCCCGGCGACTGGTGAAACACCAGCGCCTCCAG
The DNA here is from genome assembly GCF_043972695.1 of Enterobacter quasiroggenkampii. NCBI lineage: Bacteria > Pseudomonadati > Pseudomonadota > Gammaproteobacteria > Enterobacterales > Enterobacteriaceae > Enterobacter > Enterobacter quasiroggenkampii. Next base: position 2,451,263 of record NZ_CP143745.1, on the reverse strand, counting down.
CCCGGCGTCTCCCAGCCAGCTCAGAAAATCTTCCTCCCACGGCTGATTGCGTTGCGGCAGCACGCCGAAGCGAACATGGTAGGACGCGCGGATGGCCGTATGCAGATCCAGATGCCAGCGCGCCGGTCCCGCAGCGGCAAAAAACGCGGTCACGACGTTCTCCAGCCACGCTGCCCGCGCCGTTTCGTCACTCTGCGGAAACTGCGACCAGCGCCCGCCGAACATGCGGTTAATGTCGCTCACCAGATACCGTTTGTTTTCCGCCAGCGCAGGCGGATTGCCGAGCACCACCAGCATGCGGCACGTCAGGGCAATCTCATTGCGATACAGCGCGCGCAGCAGCAGATCGACAATCTCAACCGGTGCCGTTTCATTCCCGTGAATGCCCGTTGAAAGCAGCAGCGACAGATCGCTTTTTGCTGTCGGCGTCAGCTCAAGCACCCCGCGCCCCAGCCACCGCCAGCGAAATGAGGGACCGTCCCCCTCTTTCTGTTCCGGCGTTTCATCGGCCAGGGTCAGCGCCAGTAAATTTTCCATATCCACTCCTTTAGCGCTGGAACGGATAAACCGATCCCAGTTGCAGGATTGTCGATAACGCGTCCAGCGCCTCGCGTCCTTCACGCAGAAGCTGCGGGTCAACCAGATCGGCCTGCGTTAGCCGGTCGCGATAGTAGCGATCGACCCAGTCATTCAGGCGCGTAAAGAGCGTATCGTTCATCATGACCGCCGGATTAACCGCCTGCATTTCGTCCTGAGTCAAGACCACGCGCAGACGTAAACAGGCTGGACCACCGCCGTTGGCCATACTTTCGCGCAGGTCAAATACGCGCAGTTCGTCAATCGGGTTATCGGCCTTCACCAGTTCGGTCAGGTAGCGCCATACGCCCTGATGATCCCGGGACTCCTGCGGCAGAACCAGCATCATGCTGCCGTCATCGCGGCTCAGCAGCTGGCTATTGAACAGATACGTTTCGACCGCGTCCTGCACGCTTACCGCCGCCGTTGGCACCTGAATGGGCGTAAAGCCGCGTACGCGCTCATGCAGCGTGGCGAGCAGCTTTTCCTGATGGGCAAACGCCTGCTCGTGGCAGAACAGCACCTGGCGGTTGGAAACGGCAATCACGTCGTTGTGGAACACGCCCTGGTCGATCACATGCGGGTTCTGCTGGGCGAAAATCACCTGGGAAGGATTGACCTGGTTCAGGCGGGCAACGGCCTGGCTGGCCGCCAGCGTCTGACGCGCAGGATAACGGGTTGGCGCAGCGTGGCCCCCCTCTTCGCGTCCGTAGATAAACAGCTGCAGGCCCGGCTCGCCATAATCGCCCCCCAGGCGGTTATGATTGGCCGCGCCTTCGTCGCCAAACATCGCCACCTGCGGCAGGGCCTGATGCACCGCGAAATGGGCGTCCTGGTTGAAAATAGCGCGCAGCACGCGCTCGGTGGTTTCCGCTTCGGTGGCGCGGTGAAACTTGTTATTCAGGTTCGCCACCGTCAGGTGGACTTTGCCATCCAGCGTATCGGCGGACGGCGCGACAGTTGCCGCGTTGGCGACCCACATCGAAGAGGCCGAGCTTGCCGCCGAGAGCAGGTGCGGCGTCTGCGTACCCGCTTTTTCGACCACCTGCTCATCGGTGCCGCTAAAGCCGAGCTGACGCAGCACCGCCACGTTCGGACGCTCCTGCGGCGGGATCACCGCCTGCGGGAAACCGGCATCCGCCAGCGCTTTCATCTTCAGCAGCCCCTGCTTCGCCGCCAGCTTCGGATTGGAGACCTGAAAACGGTGCTTCGTCGAGGCTTCATTACCAAAAGAGAGACCGGCATAGTGGTGGGTCAGCCCCACCAGCCCGTCAAAGTTGACTTCACGCGCTTTCATGACGATCCCCTCCGGTAAAGTCCAGCCCCGGATTAAGCGTCTCCGGCAGCGTCAGCGCCGGGGTTTCCAGGCTCGCCATCGGCCAGGCACAGTAATCGGCGGCATACCACGCGCTGGCGCGATGGTTGCCCGATGCGCCCACGCCGCCAAACGGCGCGGTGCTCGCGGCCCCGGTCAGCGGTTTATTCCAGTTCACAATCCCGGCGCGCGCTTCCAGCAGCAGCCGATCAAACTTCTCGCGATGCGGCGAAATCAGACCGCTAGACAGGCCGTAGCGGGTGTTATTCGCCATCGCAATCGCCGCATCAAAATCGTCGTAGCGCCAGACGCACAGCAGCGGGCCAAAGACCTCTTCATCCGGCACGTTGCTCGCGCCGCTCATCTCAACGATGCCCGGCGTCAGGAGCGAGGCACCCGGCTGAACCTGTTTCGGTTCGAGCAGGGTTTTCGCGCCGCGCGCGACGTGGTCCTGCCAGGCCTTCAGCACGTTCAGCGCGGCCTGCTCGGAAATCAGCCCGCCGATAAACGGCTGCGGATCGGCATCCCACGCGGCTGGCACCAGACGCGCGCTCACCTCAACCAGACGTTTGAGGAACGCATCCCCCTGCGCGCCCCGTTTCACCAGCAGGCGGCGGGCGCAGGTGCAGCGCTGTCCGGCGGTAATAAAGGCGGACTGAATCGTCAGGTGCACCGCGGCGTCGATATCGTCAGGGTCTTCCACAATCAGCGGGTTGTTGCCGCCCATCTCGAGAGCAAGGATTTTTTCCGGCTGCCCCGCCAGCTGGCGATGCAGCTGATAGCCCGTCCCGGCGCTGCCGGTAAACAGCAGGCCGTCGATATCGCTTAGCGCGCTCAGCGCCTGGCCGGTTTCGCGTCCGCCCTGCACCAGATTCAGCACGCCCGGCGGCAGGCCAGCCTGTTCCCACAGCTTAACCACCGCCTCGCCGGTTAATGGGGTGAGCTCGCTCGGCTTGAAAATCACGGTATTGCCCGCCAGCAGCGCGGGCACAATGTGGCCATTCGGCAGATGCCCCGGGAAGTTGTACGGACCAAACACCGCCAGCACGCCGTGCGGACGGTGGCGCAGCGTGGCCGCGCCGTCCGGCATCTCGGTGTGCTGTTCGCCGGTACGGGTGTGGTAAGCCTTCACCGAAATGGCGATTTTGTTGATCATTGCCGTCACTTCGGTTGCCGCTTCCCAGCGCGGTTTACTGGTTTCTGACGCGATGATGCGCGTCAACTCGGCCTTGTTTGCCTCCAGCAGCCCGGCAAACTTTTCAACAATTTCCTGGCGCACCGCGAAAGGCTGTTTTGCCCACGCCGGAAACGCGCGGCGAGCGGCATGGCAGGCTTTTTCCACCTGCGCAGCGCTGGCGTCATTCCCCTTCCAGAGCGCCTCTTTTCCTACCGGATTGGTCTTTACGCGCTGTTCGCCTTCGCCCGTGACCCAGTCACCGTTAATCCATAATGTCATGCTGTTTTCTCCTCAGGGCAGAGACGCACCAGGCGAACCTTATCGCCGGCGTTACATTTCAGGGCATCCAGTTCTGCAGCCGTCAGCACCAGACGTTCACATTTCGGGTTGGTCCGCACCAGCATGGCGCGGAAGTTGGCATAATTTTCGTTCGCCACCAGGCACGCCGGCCAGTCGCCCGGCGCGGGCTGGCCTTCAGAGACCTCAACCAGCCGGCTCTTACGGATCGCGCGCACGCGGTCGATATCGCACTCAAGCGTAGGCCCTCCGTCAAAGATGTCGACATAGTTGCGGTAGCGGAAGCCTTCTTTCTCCAGCACCGCGCGGGCGGGTGCAGTTTGCGGATGCACTTCGCCGATCACCGCCTGCGCTTCCGGGCTGAGGAAATGGGTATAGATAGGATGCTTCGGCATCAGTTCGGCAATAAAGGCCTTCTGACCGGTGCCGCAAAGATAGTCTGCCCGGCTGAACTCCATCGAGAAGAAACGCTCTCCCAGGCTCTCCCAGAACGGTGAGTAGCCGGTGTCGTCGATCACGCCGCGCATCTCCGCAACCACTTTTTCGTTAAAGCGATCGCGGAAGGCGGCCATAAACATAAAGCGCGATTTGGAGAGCAGATAGCCGTTGCCCTCTTTGCGCCACGCCGGATCGAGAAACAGCGTGCAAAGCTCGCTGGCGCCCGTGTGGTCATTGCAGAGAAACAGCGTGGGCAGCGCGTTATAGACGTTCAGCTCTTTCGAGGCGTGAACCATGGTACCCACGCGGTAGTTGTACCACGGGTCGTTCAGCCCGACGGCCACTTCAATGGCGCAGATCCCGGCCACGGTTCCCGTGTCGGTGTCTTCCAGCACGAACACATACCCCTGTTCGCTTTTTGGCAACGTCCCCTGCCAGGTTTGCAGGGCGCGCTCAATGCGCGCCGACAGCGTTTTTTCATCAGCAGGAAGCGAGGTCAGCCCGCCTCCCGTCTTACCGGCAAGCTGCATGAGCCCGGCGAGATCGCCGCGCTCAACGGGACGGATGACCATCATGATGACACCCCGGATTTCACTTTTTCACACGCCAGCGCAAAGCGGTCCAAACCGGTTTGCACCTCTTCCTCGCTGACAATCAGCGCGGGAGCAAAACGCACGACGTTAGCACCGGCAATCAGCACCATCACGCCCACTTTTGCCGCTTCCTGTGAAATAAGTTTAGCTTTTCCGGCAAACTCAGCGGTGAGCTCACAGCCAATTAACAGCCCCAGGCCGCGAATTTCTTTAAACAGGCCAACCTTGCTGTTGATGGCATTCAGGCGCTCAACAAACCAGTCGTGGCGCTGCTTAACGCCCTTCAGCACCTCAGGGGTGTTAATGATGTCGAGCACCTGTCCGGCGACGGCGGTGGCCAGCGGGTTGCCGCCGTAGGTGGTGCCGTGGGTGCCGACGGTCATCACGCTGGCGAATTTATCAGTGGTCAGCGTCGCGCCAATCGGGAAGCCGCCGCCCAGCGCTTTGGCGGTCGACAGCACGTCCGGCGTCACGCCGTAGTGCATATAGGCATACAGCTCGCCGGTGCGGCCCACGCCGGTCTGCACTTCGTCGAAAATCAGCACCGCGTTGTGACGATCGCACAGCTCGCGCAGCCCCTGCAGGAATTCCTTTTTCGCCGGAAGCACGCCACCCTCACCCTGCATCGGCTCGACGATCACCGCACAGGTGGTGTCGTTAATCAGCTCGCTGGCAGACTGCAAATCGTTATAAATACCGTGACGGATATCCGGCGGCAGCGGTGCGAAATCCTGCGAGTAGGAGGGCTGCCCGCCTGCGCTGACGGTAAAGAGCGTGCGTCCGTGGAAGGCATTTTTGAACGCCACGATACCGCTCTTGTGGGTTCCAAATTTATCGTGCGCATATTTGCGCGCCAGCTTCAGCGCCGCCTCGTTGGCTTCCGCCCCCGAGTTACAGAAAAAGACCTTCTCCGCAAACGTCGCGTCGATCAGTTTTTTGGCCAGGCGCAGCGCGGGCTCGTTGGTGAAGCCGTTGCCGGTATGCCAGAACTTCGCCGCCTGATCGTTCAGCGCCTGACGCAGCGCCGGGTGCGCATGACCCAGCGCGTTCACCGCAATCCCACCTGCAAAGTCGATATACTCTTTACCCTGCTGATCCCACAGGCGCGAGCCTTCCCCACGAACCGGAATAAAAGCCGCCGGAGCGTAAACCGGCATCATCCATTCATCGAAATTTTCACGCGTAATTGACAGAGACATAGCGACCTCATCCGGTAAATAAAAGGTTATTTGAATGTTAAATAATTGAGTGTTTGCACTGTGAATGTAGATTGCAGCCTTCGTGCCAGCCAGCGATAAAAATGCATAAACGGGTTGATGTAACAGAATATCAATGAGTTACAATATGGAGTTATTCACTATTAATGCATAAAAAGTGAATATTTTTACGACAAGCGGCGCTTTGCCGCATGAAAATCAGAAAGAGTATGCACAGGCCAAATATAATTCTGGAATTGTGATCGCTCGCGAAATTTATCGGCCATTTACGCCCTGTTTGGGGGCGAAGCGCGTCAGAATGGTGCAAATATTGCACCACCGGCATTATCTGTTGCAGTTATTGGTCGAAGCCGGTAACAGTTGACGCAAATTCTGCTACCATCCTTGCACTATTCACCTTGCACTGGCAGCGACTATGAAATTTGTCTCTTTTAATATCAACGGCCTGCGTGCCCGCCCTCATCAGCTTGAAGCTATCGTTGAGCAACATCAGCCAGATGTGATCGGCCTGCAGGAGACAAAGGTTCACGACGACATGTTCCCCCTCGAAGAGGTGGCGAAACTCGGCTACAACGTCTTTTATCACGGCCAGAAAGGTCACTATGGCGTCGCGCTGCTCACCAAAGCGCCGCCGGTTTCCGTGCGTCGCGGCTTCCCGGGCGACGGTGAAGAAGCGCAGCGTCGTATTATCATGGCGGAAGTCCCTTCTGCGATCGGTAATATCACGGTCATCAACGGCTATTTCCCGCAGGGTGAGAGCCGTGACCATGAAACCAAATTCCCGGCGAAAGCGAAGTTTTATCAGGATCTGCAGGACTACCTGACCACCGAACTCAAAAAAGAGAATCCGGTGCTGATCATGGGCGACATGAATATCAGCCCGACGGATCTCGATATCGGTATTGGCGAAGAGAACCGCAAACGCTGGCTGCGCACCGGCAAATGCTCCTTCCTGCCGGAAGAGCGTGAGTGGATGGAGCGCCTGCTGGGCTGGGGCCTGGTGGATACCTTCCGCAATGCCAACCCGGAAACGCAGGATCGCTTCTCCTGGTTTGACTATCGCTCTAAAGGCTTTGACGACAACCGCGGCCTGCGTATCGATCTTCTGCTCGCCAGTACACCGCTGGCCGAGCGCTGCATCGAAACCGGGATCGACTACGACATCCGCAGCATGGAAAAACCGTCTGACCACGCGCCAGTGTGGGCTAAATTCAAGCTGTAATGACGCGTGAACATTCCAAAAACACTCTTCCTGTGCGCCCTTCTGGGCGCATTTATGTTGACGTTTGTCATGCTTCCCCCGGGAATCCTCTCCCTGGAAGGGATTAAAACGCACCAGCAGGCATTACTCTCCTATGTCGACCACGCGCCGCTGCGCAGCGCGCTGATCTTCTTTGCGGTCTATGTGGCGGTCTCCGCCCTCTCGATCCCCGGCGCGGCGATCCTGACCCTGCTGGGCGGGACGTTGTTTAGCCTGTGGGAAGGCACCGTGCTGGTCTCCTTTGCCTCCACGCTTGGGGCCACGCTGGCGATGCTCGCCAGCCGCTATCTTTTGCGCGACTGGGTGCAACGGCGGTTTGCCCGACAGATGGGTACGGTGAATACCGGCATGGCACGCGACGGCGCGAACTTTCTTTTTGCCCTGCGCCTGATGCCGCTGTTCCCGTTTTTTCTGGTGAATTTGCTGATGGGGCTAACCCGGATTGGGGTATTTCGCTACTGGTGGGTGAGCCAGGTCGCCATGCTGCCCGCCACGATTATCTTTCTGAACGCCGGGCGCGAGCTGGGAAAAGTGACCTCGCTGCGCGATATTTTGTCGCCGGGCATGGTATTCGCCTTTACACTACTGGGGTTATTACCGCTGGTCACCCGCCAGCTGTTTTCCCGTTTTCTCCCGTCTGCTAAAAAGTGAGGCATTATGCGCCGTGTGCGTTTTTGCACGTTTCTGACCGGTCTGCTGCTGGCAGCCCCCCTATTTGCCGCCGACGGCTGGCAGGCCATTCAGCAACAGGCTAAAGGCCAGACCGTCTGGTTTAACGCCTGGGGCGGCGATCCGGCGGTCAACCGCTATCTGGAGTGGGTCAGCGGTGAGATGCAAACGCACTATGCCATTACCCTTAAAATTGTCCCGCTGGCGGATGCCGCCGACGCGGTAAAACGTATTCAGACCGAAGCCGCCGCGGGGCGTAAGACCAACGGCTCCGTCGACCTGCTGTGGGTTAACGGCGAGAACTTCCGCACGCTGAAAGAGGCAAACCTGCTGCAGACCGGATGGGCGCAGACGTTACCCAACTGGCGCTATGTCGATACCCGCAAACCGGTTACGGAGGATTTTGCGATTCCCACAGACGGCGCGGAATCGCCGTGGGGCAGCGCGCAGCTGACCTTTATCGCCCGCAAGGCCAGCATGCCGACGCCGCCTGTGGATCCTCAGGCGCTGCTGGCTTACGCGCAGCAGCATCCGGGCAAGATCAGCTATCCTCGCCCGCCAGATTTTACCGGCACGGCATTTCTTGAGCAGTTGCTGCTGACGCTGACCGCTCACCCGGACGCGCTGCAAAAGGCCCCCGATAGCACCTTTGCCGAGGTGACGGCGCCGCTCTGGGATTATCTGGACAAACTCCACCCGCTGCTGTGGCGCGAAGGGAAAGATTTCCCCCCTTCTCCTGCACGAATGGATGCCCTGCTTGCCAGCGGCAGCCTTAACCTGTCCCTGACCTTTAACCCCGCACATGCGCAGCAAAAAGTGGCGAGCGGCGAACTGCCCGCCGACAGCTACAGCTTTGGTTTCCACGGCGGAACGATTGGCAACGTCCATTTTGTGGCGATTCCGGCCAATGCCAGCGCCAGCGCAGGGGCGAAAGTGGTCGCCAATTTCCTGCTTTCACCGCAGGCGCAGATCCGCAAAGCTGACCCGGTCATCTGGGGCGATCCGAGCGTGCTGGATGCCACAACGCTGCCTGAAGATGAAGCCAGACAGCTGCTGGCCCACACGCCGCAGGGGCTGCCGAAGGTGCTTGCAGAGCCCCAGTCCGCCTGGGTAAATGCGCTGGAGCAGGAATGGCTGCGTCGTTACGGCACCCGCTGAGCAGGCTTGTCTGGCTGGCGATGGCGGTGATTTATCTGCCGCTCCTGCCCGCCGGCGCCATGCTGCTTGCCCCGGCGTTTTCGGTGACAAACTGGCAGCGGCTGCTGAACGATCCGCAGTTGCCTCAGGCAACCATTGCCACGCTGGTCTCAACGCTCATCGCCACGCTGGGGGCGTTGCTGATTGCCCTTCTCCTCGTCAGCCTTGTCTGGCCCGGGAAACGCTGGCGACGTCTCACAACCCGCCTGCCGTGGCTGCTGGCGATCCCCCATGTGGCGTTCGCCACCGGCGCATTACTGCTGTTTGCCGAGGGCGGTCTGTTTTATCAGGTCTGCACCGTCTGTTCCCCACCGTTTGACCGCTACGGCGCCGGGCTGGGGCTGACGCTCGCGGTCAAAGAGAGCGCGTTTGTCCTGTGGGCCATTTATGCCGTGCTGCCGGAAAAACGGCTCGCGCAGCAGAAAATCGTCCTGCAGACGTTCGGCTACGGGCGTTTTCAGACGCTCAGCTGGCTGATCCTTCCGGCTATCGCCCCTGTCCTCGGGGCAGTAATGCTGGCGGTGCTGGCGTGGTCGCTGTCGGTCGTCGATGTGGCGATCGTTCTCGGGCCGGGCAACCCGCCTACCCTGGCCGTGCTGGCCTGGCAGTGGCTGAGCCAGGGCGACGCGCAACAGCAGGCAAAAGGGACGCTGCTGTGCCTGATTCTCCTTCTGCTGCTGGCCGCGCTTGCCGCTCTGGGATACGGTATCTGGAAGGCATGGGTTCGCACGCTTGCGAACTTCTCCGGAACGCGTCCCCGGTCTCAACTCGCCCTGCCTGAGCGAGCACTGAGCGGGTTCCTGCCCACCTGCGGCGTGCTGTGCGCCGCGGTGCTGCTGATGCTGGCGCAACGGGAAGACGTTGGCCCGGTGGGAACCAGCGTGTCATTCGGTCTGCTTTCAGCCCTGATTGCCCTGGTCGTCGGCTTACTCTGGCTGGAATGGGGTCCGCAGCGCGGCGCGCTGTGGGTATGGTTACCGCTCGCCCTTCCGGCCCTCCCGCTCGTCACCGGCCAGTATGCGATTGCGTTGCACTTGGGCATCGACGGGCACTACGCCGCCGTGCTCTGGAGCCACCTCCTGTGGGTCTTGCCGTGGACGCTGCTGGTGCTGCAACCCGCCTGGCGCCGGATCGATCCCCGTCTGCTCCTCACCGCCAGAACCCTCGGCTGGCGACGGGCCAAAGTCTTCTGCCTGGTGAAATGCCCCCTGCTGGTGCGCCCTGCGCTACTGGCCTTTGCCACCGGCTTTTCCGTCAGCATGGCGCAATACATGCCGACGCTGTGGCTGGGCGCGGGGCGTTTCGCCACGCTGACCACCGAAACCGTGGCGCTGAGCAGCGGGGGCAGCATCCCGATTCTTGCTAACCGGGCGCTGGGATTACTGCTGGTCACGGGCACGGTGTTTGGTCTTGCCGCCCTGCTATCCCGGCTCGTGGGCCGCTACCGACAAGGGTTACGTTAATGCTGAAGGTAAAAGATCTTACCATCGAACCGCTTTTCCGCGAGGTTAGTTTTTGCGTGCCCCGGGGGGAGATCGTCACCCTGATGGGGCCGTCCGGCAGCGGCAAATCGACCCTTTTTGCCTGGATGATCGGCGCGCTGTCAGACGATTTCCAGGCGCGGGGCGAACTGTGGCTCGACGCGCGTCGCTGCGACGGTCTTCCCGTGGAGTCCCGCGGGCTGGGTATTCTCTTTCAGGACGCGCTGCTGTTCGACCAGTTCAGCGTCGGGCAAAATTTGCTGCTGGCGCTGCCTGAGCGGATCGCCGGCAGCGCGCGGCGGGAAGCGGTCGCGCAGGCGCTGGATTCCGCCGGGCTGAGCGACCATTACGCCAGCGATCCGGCCACCCTTTCCGGCGGGGAGCGCGCACGGGTCAGCCTGCTGCGGGCCCTGCTCGCGGAGCCGCAGGCGCTGCTGCTGGATGAACCGTTCAGCCGCCTCGATAAAGCGTTGCGGGCCTCATTTCGGGCATGGGTGTTTGACGCCGTCCGCGCGCGCAATATTCCGGTGGTGCTGGTCACGCACGATGAGGACGATATTCCACCCGGCGGCGAGCTGATTGAGATTTCTCGCTGGCAATAATGTGCTAACGCAATGTTTTCCGATTCGGGAGAGACGACAATGCCCCCCTCTTTTACTGACGTCAGGTTATTCGATGAAACGTGTTTCTCAACTGACCGCGCTGGCCCTGCTCTGCGGCCTCGCTTCTTTTTCCTCGCTGGCGGCTGATATGCCCAACGCCATCACGCTGTCTCAGCTTCAGGCACAGCACGGCACGCCTGTCGACACACGCGCCAGCGCCTTCTATAACGGCTGGCCGCAGACGCTCAGCGGCCCCTCCGGGCATGAACCCGCCGCACTCAACCTTGCTGCTGCCTGGCTTAGCGCCATGAGCGATGAGCAGATTGCGCTGTGGGCAAAACAGCATCAGCTTACCCCTGCGACGACCATCGCCCTGTATGGCGACGAGAACGATAACCAGGCGGTGAAAGCCCGCCTGGAGAAAGCCGGTTACCGCCACGTTTCGCTGCTCAGCGACGCACTGCAGACCCCAGACCGCCTTCAGCGCCTGCCCCACTTTGAACAGTTGGTTTACCCACAGTGGATCCACCGGCTCCAGCAGGGTAAACCCGTGACTGCCGCACCGGCGGGCGACTGGAAAGTGATCGAAGCCGCCTGGGGTGCACCGAAGTTTTACCTGCTGAACCACATTCCCGGTGCGGGCTATATCGACACCAACGAGGTGGAAAGCGAACCGTTGTGGAATAAAGTCTCCGACGACAAGCTGAAAGCGATGCTGGCGAAGCACGGGATCCGTCACGACACCACCGTCATCTTGTATGGCCGCGACGTCTACGCCGCCGCGCGCGTGGCGCAGATTATGCTGTATGCGGGCGTGAAGGATGTGCGTATTCTCGACGGCGGCTGGAAGGCGTGGTCAGATGCAGGCCTGCCGGTTGAGCGCGGCACGCCCGGTAAAGTAACGCCAGCCCCCGATTTTGGCGCGCCGATACCCGGTCAGCCGCAGCTGATGGTGGATATGGAACAGGCGCGTGGCATGCTGCACCGTCAGGATGCCTCCCTGGTCAGCATTCGCTCGTGGCCGGAGTTCATCGGCGAAACCAGCGGCTACAGCTACATCAAGCCAAAAGGTGAAATTGCCGGTGCCCGCTGGGGCCACGCGGGCAGCGATGCTACCCACATGGAGGATTTCCATAACCCGGATGGCACCATGCGCAGCGCAGACGACATCGCCGCCCAGTGGAAGCGCTGGAATATTCTGCCGGAACAGCACGTCGCGTTTTACTGCGGCACCGGCTGGCGGGCGTCCGAAACCTTTATGTACGCCCGGGCGATGGGCTGGAAGAATATCGCCGTCTATGACGGCGGCTGGTACGAATGGAGCAGTCACCCGCAGAACCCGGTGACGACCGGTGAGCGCGGGCCTGAAAGCGCGCTCTAAGGGTTAAGTGACTTCAGCGTCACGTAGCCGCTCCAGATGCGCGTTGTGGTGGTCAACCAGCACAGCGCGCCAAATACCCACGCGAAGAGCGTAAAGTGCGCCGGAAAGAGGCAGCACAGCACAAACAGCGCGAGGGTCTCCGTCCCTTCCGTTAACCCGCCGATGTAATAAAACGACTTGTGCGCATAGCCGGGGTTGTCGATGTCGTGCTTCGCGGCCAGCGCCGCAAACGCCAGAAAACTGCTGCCGGTCCCGATAAACGCAAACAACAGCCAGGCCGCGGCCAGCGCATTCTCAACGGGTGCTGCCAGCGCAAAGCCAAACGGCACCAGGGCGTAGAACAGAAAATCGAGCGCAATATCGAGAAATCCCCCCGCATCGGTCAGCCCTCTGCGGCGCGCCAGCGCCCCATCCAGACCGTCCAGCAGGCGGTTCAGCACGATGACGGCCAGCGCCGCCGGATACCAGCCAAGGGCCAGAAACGGCAGCGCCAGCACGCCGATGGCAAACCCGGTCAGGGTTAATCCGTCGGGCGTTATTCCCGGTCGGTCCAGCACGGAGACCAGACGATTCAGCGCCGGTTTTATCTGCGGATGAAGGTGGCGATCAAGCATGAGGCGTCTCGTTAAAGGTGGCGCACAGCCCCTGCGCCGGAATATCCAGCGCGGCATTAAAGCGGGCAGAGAGATTCTGAAAGGCAATGAGCGCCGTCATCTCGGTGATGGCGTCATCCGTAAAATGGCGCTTCAGCGCCGTTCTGATGGCCTCATCCGTCCGGGGCGGCGTGGCGGTCACCGCCTCGGCGTAGGCCAGCGCCGCGCGCTCCTGCTCCGTGAACAAGGCGGAACCCTGCCAGTCGCTCACGGCCTGCACCTTATCCAGCGCCCCGCAGCGCTCGGCCAGCCGCAGGCTGTTGGCATCAATACAGAAAGCGCAGTGGCAGAGCTGGGACACCCGCGTCATGAGCAGCGAACGAAGCACGGGCGTCAGGCGCGCGCGACGACGCTCCAGAAAACCGACGAACAGCGCCACCAGCCAGAACAGACGCGGCATGCGCCCCCACCAGCGCGTGGGATTCAGCACGGCGCCAAAATGCTTTTTCTGCATCACGGTAATGGGTTTAAGGCTGGCGGGAAGGGATTCGATAGGGGCAACCCAGGCGGTAGTCTCTTTCACCTGATTCTCCTGATAGCTGGACTCTGAGAAAGGGCACGATAATATGTCTTTTTTCGCTATCAATTATTGACGACCATGCTGAAAACACTCGATGTCGTTGCCGCCATCATCGAAAAAGACGACAAAATTTTACTGGCACAGCGCCCTGCCCACGCCGACCAGCCGGGCATGTGGGAATTTGCAGGCGGCAAAGTCGAGGCGGGAGAAACCCAGCCCGAGGCGCTTATCCGCGAGCTGCGTGAAGAGTTAGGTATTGAAGCACGCCCTGCGCAATACGTGGCCAGCCACCAGCGTGTAGTCTCGCAGCGGTTAATCAACCTGCACGCCTGGCACGTTCCTGCGTTTAGCGGCGAGCTCACGGCGCACTACCACAGCGAGCTGGCGTGGTGTACGCCGGAAGAGGCGTTTGGCTACGCCTTAGCCCCCGCGGATATCCCCCTTCTGGAAGCGTTTATTGTTTTACGCGACGCCAGACCAGCGGGTTCGTGCCAATAACGCGCTCGTCGCGCTGGCACTGCAGCAGAACGCCCTCCGCTTTCACCACGGCCCCTTCCGAGTAGTTCTGATTCTGATAGATGCAGCACTGATTACAGGGCTGCACCGTTTGATTCTGGCCGCTGGAGCTAAACACTTCCGGCGGCACATTCACTTCCACGTCCGGGCGAATGCGGTCAGCCTGCGCACCTGCGGTAAAGATCACACATAACGCGGTCAGTAGATAACGGTTCATAGACACATCTTCCTGTTGTTCCCTTGATAATGACTATAACGGTAAACCAGCGCGGAACCTTTAATATATCTCGTCATCGCTTTTAGTTATGACGCAGCGCATTTCATTAATTTCCCTTTCGCCCTGAATTTCTGCTTGCCAGACAAAGCAGTACGGGTGGTATAGTCAAAAAAACAACACAAAACGCATAAGTCATATACAAACATTATTATAAGAGGTTCTTATATCTATGGATCAGACACGCTCTCTGGAAAGTTTCCTTGCCCATGTTCAGCAGCGCGACCCGCACCAAAGCGAGTTCGCCCAGGCCGTGCGTGAAGTGATGACCACCCTGTGGCCCTTCCTTGAACAAAACCCGCGCTATCGCCAGATGTCTTTGCTTGAACGCCTTGTCGAGCCAGAGCGCGTGATCCAGTTCCGTGTGACGTGGGTGGACGATCGCAACCAGGTGCAGGTTAACCGCGCGTGGCGCGTACAGTTTAACTCGGCCATCGGTCCGTTTAAGGGCGGCATGCGTTTCCATCCGTCCGTGAATCTGTCGATTCTGAAATTCCTCGGCTTCGAGCAGACCTTTAAAAACGCGCTGACCACGCTGCCCATGGGCGGCGGGAAAGGCGGCAGCGATTTCGACCCGAAAGGCAAAAGCGAAGGCGAAGTGATGCGTTTCTGCCAGGCACTGATGACCGAACTCTATCGCCATCTTGGTCCTGACACCGACGTGCCTGCCGGTGATATCGGCGTGGGCGGACGTGAAGTGGGCTTTATGGCCGGGATGATGAAAAAGCTCTCCAACAACAGCGCCTGCGTCTTTACCGGCAAAGGGTTGTCGTTTGGCGGGAGCCTGATCCGCCCGGAAGCGACCGGGTACGGCCTGGTTTACTTCACCGAAGCCATGCTCAAGCGTCACGGCTTAGGTTTCGAAGGTATGCGCGTCGCGGTGTCCGGCTCCGGTAACGTGGCGCAGTACGCAATTGAGAAAGCGATGCAGTTTGGCGCTCGCGTAGTGACCGCCTCTGATTCCAGCGGAACGGTGGTGGATGAAGCGGGCTTCACGGCAGAGAAGCTGGCGCGCCTGTGTGAAATCAAAGCCAGCCGCGATGGACGCGTAGCGGATTACGCCCGGGAGTTTGGCCTGACCTACCTCGAAGGTAAACAGCCGTGGGGCGTGCCGGTGGATATCGCCCTGCCGTGCGCCACGCAGAACGAGCTGGATGCTGAAGCCGCGCGCACGTTAATTAGCAATGGTGTAAAAGCGGTCGCCGAAGGGGCAAACATGCCGACCACGATCGACGCGACGGACCTGTTCCTGGAGGCAGGCGTGCTGTTTGCACCGGGCAAGGCCGCCAACGCGGGCGGCGTCGCAACCTCCGGCCTCGAGATGGCGCAAAACGCCGCGCGTCTCGGCTGGAAGGCGGAGAAAGTGGATGCGCGCCTGCACCATATCATGTTGGATATTCACCACGCCTGCGTGGAATATGGCGGTGAAGCATCGCAAACCAATTACGTGCGCGGGGCGAATATCGCCGGGTTCGTGAAGGTAGCGGATGCGATGATTGGGCAGGGTGTGATTTAAGTTTTCGCTGCGTTCTCAACGTGTAGGCCCGGTAAGCGTTAGCGCCACCGGGCTTTTTTCAGGACGCAGAGCTGCTTTTCGCCGGGTGGCGGCTTCGCCTTACCCGGCCTACGGGTTAAGAGGCGGCCGCGCTCTTTTTCTTTTTGAAAGGTTTCTTCGCGCCACCACCGGGTGCAACCATCCCTCTGAAGCGCTTCACCGGCGTGCTGCGCGCCTGATCGATCAGCTGGTAAAGCGTCCCCACCAGCGGCTGCATAAAGTCCTGATAGCGGCACTGCTTCTCGCTGATCTGCGTCAGCACCGACTCCCAGTGCGCGGTCATGTCCGGCCTGGCGGCCAGCTCCGGCAGGGAATGAATCAGCGCGCGGCCCGGCTCGGTCGAATGGATATAGCGCCCCTTTTTCTCAAGAAAACCGCGCTTAAAGAGCAGCTCGATGATCCCCGCGCGGGTTGCCTCCGTACCCAGACCGTCGGTGGCGCGCAGGATCTTCTTCAGATCTTTATCCTGCACGAACCGGGCGATGCCGGTCATCGCGGACAGCAGCGTCGCATCGGTAAAATGGCGCGGCGGCTGAGTCTGACGTTCCACCACTTCCCCTTTTTCACACAGCAGCTCATCGTCTTTGGCAACGACGGGCAGCGGCGTGCCGTCGTTCTCCTCGTCACGCTCTTTATTCCCCAGCAGCGTGCGCCAGCCTGCTTCAGCAAGGAAACGGGCTTTCGCAATGAATTTCCCTTTCGCGATTTCCAGTTCGATCACGCATTTGCGGAACACCGCGTCCGGACAGAACTGCATCAGGTACTGGCGGGCGATCAGGTTATAGACCTTTGCTTCGTTGTCGGTCAGATTGACGTTGCTGGCGCGCGCCGTCGGGATAATCGCGTGGTGGGCGTCCACCTTTTTGTCGTCCCAGCAGCGGTTATGGGTGTCCGGGTTCACCACCGGCTGCGGCAGCAGATCCGGCGCATGCACGCTAATGGCGTTCATCACTGAATGACGACCGGCAAAATGCTCTTCCGGCAGATAGCGGCTATCTGAACGCGGATAGGTGATTAGCTTGTGGGTTTCATAGAGCTTCTGGCAAATGTCCAGCACGTTCTGCGCGCTGAGGCCAAAGCGCTTCGCGGCCTCAATCTGTAGGGCCGACAGCGAGAACGGCAGCGGCGCGGGTTCTGATTCCCGTTTATCGTTATAGCTGGTAACGATAGCCGGCTGCCCGGTAATGCGATTAACCACATGATCCGCCAGCGGGCGGTGCAGCAAACGCCCCTCTTCATCCTGATACGATTCGCAGGCATCGCTCGGCTGCCAGACGGCGGTAAAGCGCTCGTCTTTAGGCGTGACGATATGCGCTTTCACCTCAAAGAAATCTTTAGCGACGAAGTTCTCAATCTCTTCGTCACGACGCACGACCAGCCCCAGCACCGGCGTCTGCACGCGCCCCACGGAGAGCACGCCCTGATAGCCCGCGTTGCGCCCGAGGATGGTGTAGGCGCGGGTCATGTTGATACCGTACAGCCAGTCGGCGCGGGCACGCGCGAGCGCCGAGACGCACAGCGGAATAAACTCGCTGTTGGCGCGCAGGCGCGAAATGGCTCGCTCGACCGCCTGTGGGTTGAGGTCGTTGATCAGACAGCGCTGCACCTGCTGGCGCTTTTCCGGCGCCAGCTCCAGATAGTCCAGCACCTCATCGACCAGCAGTTGTCCTTCCCTGTCCGGGTCACCCGCGTGCACGATTTCTTCGGCTTCATGCAGGAAGCGCTTGATCACGTTGAGCTGTTTGGTGACTGAAGGCCGGGGCTGCAGGCGCCATTTTTCCGGCACGATGGGCAGATCGTTCAAATTCCAGCGGGCGTAGCGGCTGTCGTAGACATCCGGCTGCGCCTGCTCAAGCAGGTGACCGATACACCAGGTGACCACCTGCCCGTTACCGCATTCGATAAAGCCGTCGCCCTTGCGATGCGGCTTGGGCAGCACATCGGCAATGGCACGGGCCAGGCTCGGCTTTTCGGCAATAAACAACCGCATCGAATTAACGGATCTCAATCATCGGTCGGCCACCGCGCGCGGTTACCAGCTCGCCGATCGCCGTCAGGGTAATGCCGAACTCGGCGGCAGTGGCCTGGACCTCGGCTTCGGATTCCGGCGTGACCGCCAGCAGCAGGCCGCCGGAGGTTTGCGGATCGCACAGCAGGTTGCGCCATTCTTCTGGCATTTCGCCCATCAGGTGACCGTAGCTGGCGAAGTTACGCTGGGTACCGCCCGGGACCGCGCCCTGAGCAATGTACTCCTCCACGCCCGGCAGCTTCGGCACGTCCTGATACCAGACCTGCGCCTGCACGCCCGCGCCCTGACACACTTCGGAGAGGTGCCCCAGCAGACCAAAACCGGTCACGTCGGTCATCGCCTTCACGCCGTCGATATTGGCGAACGCCGCACCGGCGAGGTTCATCTGGCACATGACTTCGGTTGCCAGCCCTTTGTGCTCCGGTTTCAGTAGGGACTTTTTCTCGGCGGTGGTCAGCACGCCAATGCCCAGCGGCTTGGTGAGGAACAGCTTGCAGCCCGCCTGCGCGGTGCTGTTGCGCTTCACGCGTTCGGTCGGCACCACACCGGTGACGGCCAGGCCGAAGATAGGCTCCGGCGCATCGATAGAGTGACCACCGGCCAGCGCAATCCCTGCCTGCTGGCAGGCGAAACGGCCGCCATCAATCACTTCACGGGCCACTTCCGGCGGGATGGTGTTGATCGGCCAGCCCAGAATGGCGATCGCCATAATCGGCTTACCGCCCATGGCAAAGATATCGCTGATGGCGTTGGTGGCCGCAATGCGCCCGAAATCGAACGGATTGTCGACAATCGGCATAAAGAAGTCGGTGGTACTGATAATGCTGGTGCCGTTACCTAAGTCATAAACTGCAGCATCGTCGCGCGTTTCATTGCCGACAAGCAGGTTCGGGTCGACAAACTTCGCCTGTTCACTGTGCAGGATGGTCTCCAGCACTTTCGGGGAAATTTTACAACCGCAACCGGCTCCGTGGCTGTACTGCGTTAAACGAATGGTTTGCTCGCTCATGGACGTCTCCTGTCATCTCAATCGCGCTATGGTAGCGCTCATTCCATAAAGAGGTAAGTATGACTGTCTGAATTCTGCGGCAGATGCTCAGAATCCAGACAGTTTAGCGTGCGTTATCAGAAGCGGCTGACGAAAGGCGTGGTGTCCGGCACGCTGATGGTGCTGGAGGCTTTAAGCTGCGGGGTGCCGAGGTAGAGGAAACCGACAATTTTGTCATGCTCACCGCAGCCAAAACCGTCACGGACCGCCGGGCTTTCGGTCAGCGCACCGGTGCGCCAGATACCGTTGAAGCCTTGCGCGACGGCGGCCATTTGCATCGCCATCACCGCACAGCCCGCGGACATTTCCTGCTCCCAGACCGGCACCTTATGGCCCGCCTGACATTTTGCCACGACGGCGATGATCATCGGGGCGCGGAACGGGGCATTACGCGCCTTGTCGATCCCCTTCTCATCCTGCCCTGCGGCCAGCGCCCCCTGCTCCAGCAGCTGGCTGAAACGATCGCGTCCTTCGCCTTCAATTACAAAGAAGTGCCACGGCTGCAGTGTGCCATGATCGGGGGCACGCATGCCGGCCCGCAGAATGTTCTCCAGCTGCTCGCCTGCCGGGGCAGGTTCGGCCAGACGGGAAGCGCTACGGCGGTTAACAAGCAGTTCGAGTGCGTCCATTGGTTAACTCCTTTCTTGAAATTTACTCATAAAATTAACACGACGGCAGATTTTGTTACAGCCTGGCAGGCGATTCCTGCTGACAAGTGGCGGTTGGGTCATTACGATAACCCAACATTACCGTCCAGTGGCGACGGAAACAGTCATTTTCTGGTTAGGGAGAATACATGCGAACCCTTTGGCGAATTATTGCCGGTTTCTTTAAATGGACGTGGCGACTGCTCAACTTCGTCCGCAACCTGGTGATGAACATCTTCTTCATCCTGCTGGTTCTGGTTTGCGCGGGTATCTGGATGCACATCAGCAACGCGAATCAGGCGCAGCATTCGACTCGCGGGGCCTTGTTACTTGATATCACCGGCGTAATCGTTGATAAACCGTCAGCCAGCAACCGTCTGGGCGTAATCAGCCGTCAGCTGTTTGGCGCCACTTCAGACCGTCTGCAGGAAAATTCCCTGTTCGATATCGTCGATGCCATCCGTCAGGCCAAAGATGACCGCAACATCACCGGCATCGTGCTGGATCTGAAAGATTTTGCCGGCGGCGATCAGCCGTCTATGCAGTACATCGGTAAAGCGCTGCGCGAATTCCGCGACAGCGGCAAGCCGGTGATTGCCGTGGGCGACAGCTACAGCCAGGGACAATATTATCTGGCGAGCTTCGCCAATAAGATCTGGCTCTCCCCACAGGGTACGGTCGATCTGCACGGCTTTGCCACCAACGGCCTGTACTACAAATCGCTGCTCGATAAGCTGAAGGTCACCACCCACGTCTTCCGCGTCGGTACGTACAAATCTGCCGTGGAGCCGTTTATCCGCGACGATATGTCCCCTGCCGCCCGCGAAGCGGACAGCCGCTGGATTGGTGAGCTGTGGCAGAACTATCTGGGCACCGTTGCCGCGAACCGTCAGATTACGCCTGAACAGGTGTTCCCTGGCGCGCAGGGCGTGCTGGCAGGCCTGCGTAAGGTTGACGGTGATACCGCGAAATATGCGCTCGATAACAAACTGGTTGATGCCCTGGGCACCAGCGCCGAGATTGAAAAATCCCTGAGCAAACAGTTTGGCTGGAGCAAAGAGGACAAAAATTACAGTGCCATCAGCATGTATGATTACTCGACGAAGAAACCGGATGAGAACGGTGACAGCGTCGCGGTGGTCTTTGCTAACGGTGCGATCATGGACGGTCAGGAGACCCCGGGGAACGTGGGCGGCGATACTACCGCGTCACAAATCCGCGATGCGCGCCTGGATCCGAAAGTGAAGGCGATTGTCCTGCGGGTCAACAGCCCTGGCGGTAGCGTCAGCGCCTCCGAAGTGATCCGCGCTGAACTGGCCGCGGCGCGCGCCGCCGGCAAGCCGGTCGTCGTCTCAATGGGCGGAATGGCCGCCTCCGGAGGTTACTGGATCTCCACGCCAGCCAACTACATCGTGGCGAACCCAAGCACGCTGACCGGCTCGATTGGTATCTTCGGGGTGATCAACACCGTAGAGAACAGCCTGGATTCTCTGGGCGTGCATACCGACGGCGTAGCGACTTCTCCGCTGGCGGATGTCTCGGTGACCAAATCCCTGCCGCCGGAAGTCTCTGAGATGATGCAGCTCAGCATTGAGAACGGCTATAAACGCTTTATCACCCTGGTCGCAGACTCGCGTAAAAAGACGCCTGAGCAGATCGACCAGATTGCACAGGGCCACGTCTGGACCGGTCAGGATGCGAAGAGCAACGGACTGGTGGACAGCCTGGGTGACTTCGATGACGCGGTGAAGAAAGCCGCCGAACTGGCGAAGCTGAAGCAGTGGCATATCGAGTATTACCAGGACGAACCGTCGTTCTTCGATATGGTCATGGACAGCATGTCCGGCTCGGTACGCGCCATGCTGCCGGAGGCGCTGCAGGCTTACCTGCCTGCGCCGGTCGCCACGGCGGCAAAAGCGATGAAGGCGGAAAGCGATAAGCTTGCGGCCTTTAACGATCCACAGAGTCGTTACGCGTTTTGCCTGACCTGCGCGAACGTCCGTTAAAAACCGTCCCCTCTTCCCGCGAAGAGGGGATTTTTTTCTTTTGAAGAACAAGAACTCACTACCATGCAGAAGAAATCGATTTATGTAGCCTACACTGGCGGTACCATCGGTATGCAGCGCTCCGAAAACGGCTATATCCCCGTCTCCGGCCACCTTCAGCGTCAGCTTGCGCTGATGCCCGAATTCCACCGTCCGGAAATGCCTGACTTTACTATCCACGAATACGAGCCGCTGATGGACTCCTCCGACATGACGCCGGAAGACTGGCAGCACATCGCGGATGACATTAAAGCCCATTACGACCAGTACGACGGCTTCGTGATCCTGCACGGTACCGACACCATGGCGTTTACCGCCTCGGCGCTCTCCTTCATGCTGGAGAACCTGAGCAAGCCGGTTATCGTCACCGGGTCGCAAATTCCGCTGGCGGAACTGCGCTCAGACGGGCAGATCAACCTGCTGAACTCCCTGTACGTGGCGGCGAATTACCCGATTAACGAAGTGTCGTTGTTCTTTAACAATCGTCTTTATCGCGGTAACCGCACCACCAAAGCCCACGCCGACGGCTTTGACGCCTTTGCCTCACCTAACCTGCAGCCGCTGCTGGAGGCCGGTATTCATATCCGTCGTCTGGGAACCCCTCCTGCGCCGAACACCGCGGGCGAGCTGATTGTGCATCCGATTACTCCGCAACCGATTGGCGTGGTCACCATCTATCCGGGTATCTCTGCGGACGTGGTGCGTAACTTCCTGCGCCAGCCGGTGAAGGCGCTGATCCTGCGCTCCTACGGCGTGGGCAATGCGCCGCAGAACGGTGAATTCCTGAAAGAGCTTCAGGAAGCCAGCGAGCGTGGAATTGTGGTGGTGAACCTGACCCAGTGTATGTCCGGTAAAGTGAATATGGGCGGCTATGCCACCGGCAACGCGCTGGCGCATGCGGGGGTGATCAGCGGTTTCGATATGACCGTTGAGGCAACGCTGACTAAACTTCACTATTTACTGAGTCAGGATCTGGACATTCAGTCCATTCGCAGCGCGATGATGCAAAACCTGCGCGGCGAACTGACGCCTGACGAATAAGGAGGTCTCATGAAGCAACGCGCCCTGCTCCTGGTCGATTTGCAAAATGATTTCTGCGCGGGCGGTGCACTGGCCGTCGCCGAAGGTGACAGTACCGTTGACGTGGCCAACACGCTGATTGACTGGTGCAAAGCCCGCGGTGAAGCGGTTGTCGCAAGCCAGGACTGGCACCCGGCAAATCACGGCAGCTTTGCCAGCCAGCACAATGTCGAGCCCTTCACCCAGGGTGAACTCGACGGGCTGGCGCAAACCTTCTGGCCGGATCACTGCATACAGCAGACGGAAGGCGCGGCGCTGCATCCGCTCCTGAATCAAAAGGCCATCGATGCGGTGTTTCACAAAGGCGAAAACCCGGCTATCGACAGCTATAGCGCGTTTTTTGATAACGGGCATCGTCAGAAAACCGCTCTCGATGCGTGGTTACGTCACCACGAAATCACGGAGCTGATTGTGCTGGGGCTGGCAACGGACTATTGCGTGAAGTTCACCGTGCTGGATGCGCTTCAGTTAGGCTACACCGTCAGCGTCATCACCGACGGCTGCCGCGGGGTGAACATTCACCCGCAGGACAGCGCCCAGGCGTTTATGGATATGGCTGCGGAAGGCGCGACGCTGTATACGCTCGAAGACTGGCTGGAAACGCAGGCCTAGGCCTTTTAAGCCGGGTGGCGGCTGCGCCTTATCCGGCCTACTTCTTTGGTTTTGTAGGCCGGGTAAGCGTCAGCGCCACCCGGCAACCCCCCTCCGATCTCCCATAAAGTGAACTCCCTCGCAACCTCAGCGAAGCGGCAATGCTATTCTCTTTAGGCTGTTTTTTCGCCACACCTTTTCCGTGGCGTGGTTAATTTTATTAAGTCAAAGAGGAACTTGTATGAAACGTTTGCCCTTGCTGGCAGCATTACCCTTGCTTTGCGCGTCAGTGGCCTCCGCCAGTTCCCTGATGTCCGTGGGCTACTTTAACGGGGGTGGCGATGTCACCGCCGGACCGGGTGGCGATATCAATAAACTGGACGTTCGCCAGATCACCCACCTGAACTACTCGTTTGGTCTGGTCTATAACGACGAAAAAGACGAAACCAACGCCGCGCTGAAAGATCCGGCGAAGCTGCATCAAATCTGGCTATCGCCAAAAGTGGCGTCCGATCTGGCCTTAATCCCCACTCTGCGTAAGCAAAACCCAAATCTTAAGGTCCTGCTCTCCGTCGGCGGCTGGGGCGCGCGTGGCTTCTCTGGCGCAGCGGCAACCCAAGAGAGCCGCGCGGTGTTCATCCGCTCCGCACAGGAGATTGTCGAAAAATATGGTCTGGACGGGATCGATCTCGACTGGGAGTATCCGGTCAACGGCGCCTGGGGGCTGGTGGCAAGCCAGCCCGCCGACCGGGATAACTTTACCGCCCTGCTGAAGGGGATGCGCGACGCGTTCGGGCATAAAAAGCTGGTGACCATTGCGGTAGGCGCGAATGCGGAAAGTCCGAAAAGCTGGGTGGATGTGAAAGCCGTTGCGCCCCTGCTCGACTACATCAACCTGATGACCTACGACATGGCGTACGGCACGCAGTATTTTAACGCCAACCTGTATGACTCCAGCACCTGGCCGACGGTGGCCGCCGCGGACAAATACAGCGTCGATTTTGTGGTGAACAACTATCTGGCCGCCGGGCTGAAGCCGCAGCAGATGAATCTCGGGATTGGTTTCTATGGCCGCGTACCGAAACGCGCCGTGGAGACGGGCATTGACTGGACGAAACCCGATGCGCAAAAAAATCCGGCCACTCAGCCCTACTTCGGGCCGCAGGAGATTGGGTTATTCAAGTCACTCGGCTATGACCTGACCAAAGATACCTACGTGAAGTACAACGATATCGTCAAAAAGCTGCTGAACGATCCGCAGAAACGCTTTACTGAACACTGGGACGACCAGGCAAATGTGCCGTGGCTCTCGGTGAAAGGTGCCGATGGCAGCGCGCTGTTTGCGATTTCGTATGAGAACCCGCGATCCGTGGCGATCAAAGCGGACTACATCAAACAGAAAGGGCTCGCCGGAGCAATGTTCTGGGAGTATGGCGCGGATGACGAAAACCAGTTAGCGAAGCAGCTGGCGGCGTCGCTCGGGATCCCACACTAAGGTGTAGTGAGCCGGGTGGCGCTAGCGCTTACCCGGCCTACAGGGAGAGCCTTATTTGAAAGTCGCAATCGGCTTCGGCGTGATACCGAAGTCCTCTTTCAGCTCACGCTTGCTCTTCATCACCATCTGACCACGGGTGTCGATCGTCATGTGCTGCGCGTCGGTGTTGTTGCGCGCCTGCCACAGCATCACCAGCTGCAGGCTGTTCTCTTTCTGCTCCGGGGTCAGCGCGACGCCATCGGGCCATTTTCCCAGCTCTACGGCGGTGACCAGACGCTGATAAATTTCCGGCGTCATACCGCTAATCATGTCTTCAATATTCACAATCCCGCCCTTTCGAAGGAATAATTTGCTGAATCGTTTTTTCAACCCTTGATCTGGTCGCCATTCTCATCATCGGTGAAGCTCATTGAGGCTGAATTCACGCAGAAACGCTCGCCCGTTGGCTGAGGGCCATCCGGGAAGACGTGCCCAAGGTGCGCATCGCAGTTGCCACAGCGAATTTCCGTGCGCACCATGCCGTGCGACGAGTCGGTCAGATAGCGGATAGCCTCATCGCTCACCGGCTCGTAAAAGCTCGGCCAGCCGCAGCCCGAATCAAATTTCGTTTGTGAATTAAACAGCGGGGCATCACAGACCAGGCAGTGGTAGACACCGTCCCGCTTGTTGTGCAGTAAACGCCCGGTGAACGGGGGTTCCGTTCCGTGGTTCTGCGTCACGTAAAACTGCATTTCTGTGAGGTTTTTTTTCAAATCGTCAGGGTTACGTTGATTCGACATATGCTTACATCTCGCTGTAGAAACAGACATCTTTTACCCCGCATTCTAACAAAACATTAACACCCTTGCGTGCACTTTTGATCTAAACTTATGTGTCGCGAAAAGGCGGTCAGGCAATTGTGATCACATTCACATTTTTATCCTGCGAGGACTTTAAAATTCCGGGCGCAGCCCCCATGTGGTTGCAAGCTCAAAGGGAAAGTGAGGCGAGTCAGTCGCACAAACGTTAGTCACAGGATTGATTTGTCGCAATGATTGACACGATTCCGCTTGACGCTGCGTAAGGTTTTTGTAATTTTACAGGCAACCTTTTATTCACTAACAAATAGCTGGTGGAATATATGACTATCAAAGTAGGTATCAACGGTTTTGGCCGTATCGGCCGTATTGTTTTCCGTGCTGCTCAGAAACGTTCTGACATCGAAATCGTTGGTATCAACGATCTCCTGGACGCTGAATACATGGCGTACATGCTGAAGTACGACTCAACTCACGGTCGTTTCGACGGCACCGTTGAAGTGAAAGACGGCCACCTGGTTGTAAATGGCAAAACCATCCGCGTTACTGCTGAGAAAGACCCAGCTAACCTGAAATGGAACGAAATTGGTGTTGACGTTGTTGCTGAAGCAACCGGTATCTTCCTGACCGACGAAACTGCACGTAAACACATCACTGCTGGTGCGAAGAAAGTTGTTCTGACTGGTCCTTCCAAAGACAACACCCCAATGTTCGTTCGTGGTGCAAACTTCGAAACTTACGCTGGCCAGGATATCGTGTCTAACGCATCCTGCACCACCAACTGCCTGGCACCGCTGGCTAAAGTTATCAACGACAACTTCGGCATCATCGAAGGTCTGATGACTACCGTTCACGCAACCACCGCTACTCAGAAAACCGTTGATGGCCCGTCTCACAAAGACTGGCGCGGCGGCCGTGGCGCGGCTCAGAACATCATCCCATCCTCTACCGGTGCGGCTAAAGCTGTAGGTAAAGTACTGCCAGAACTGAATGGCAAACTGACTGGTATGGCGTTCCGCGTTCCAACTCCTAACGTATCCGTTGTTGACCTGACCGTTCGTCTGGAAAAAGCTGCTTCTTATGAAGAAATTAAGAAAGCAATCAAAGCTGCTTCCGAAGGCCCAATGAAAGGCGTTCTGGGTTACACCGAAGACGACGTTGTTTCTACCGATTTCAACGGCGAAGTGTGCACTTCCGTGTTCGATGCTAAAGCAGGTATCGCACTGAACGACAACTTCGTTAAACTGGTATCCTGGTACGACAACGAAACCGGCTACTCTAACAAAGTACTGGACCTGATCGCTCACATCTCCAAATAAGTTGAGATGAGTGTTTGATCCAAAAAGGCGACTTCGGTCGCCTTTTTTATTTATAAGACAGAGGATTGCTTAATGATTAATAAAATTTTTGCACTTCCGGTAGTCGAACAACTTACCCCTGTGCTCTCCCGCCGCCAGATTGACGGTGCTGACGTTATCGTCGTTGACCATCCACGCGTTAAGGCCTCCGTGGCGCTGAACGGCGCCCACCTGCTCTCATGGAAACCCGAAGGTGAAGCAGAGGGATTGTGGCTGAGCGATGCGACCTCTTTCAAAAAAGGGGCGGCGATTCGCGGCGGCGTACCGATCTGCTGGCCGTGGTTCGGCCCGTCCGCACAGCCAGGTTTGCCTTCTCACGGTTTTGCCCGTAACCAGCAGTGGACCCTGAAAGCGCATAACGAAGACGACAACGGCGCCGTGCTGACCTTTGAACTGCAGGCTAACGATGAAACCCGCGCGCTCTGGCCGCACGATTTCACCTTGTACGCCCGCTTTAAGCTGGGTAAAACCTGTGAAATCGAACTGGAAGCCCATGGCGAGTTCGAAACCACCTCCGCCCTGCACACCTATTTCAACGTGGGTGACATCAGCGCAGTGAAGGTGAGCGGCCTTGGCGATACCTTTATCGACAAAGTCGATAACGCCAAAGAAGGGAAGCTGAGTGACGGCGTTCAGGCGTTTCCTGACCGTACCGACCGCGTCTATCTGCATCCGGAAGCATGCAGCGTGATCCACGACGGTGCCCTGAACCGCGGCATTGAGGTGGTACATCACCACCATAGCAACGTGGTGGGCTGGAACCCGGGTCCGGCGCTGTCTGTCAGCATGGCCGACGTGCCTGACGACGGTTATAAAACGTTCGTCTGCGTGGAAACCGCCTGCGTGACCACCCCGCAGAAAGCGAGTGAAGAGAAGCCATCTCGTTTAGGGCAGACGATCCGCATTGTTAAGCGATAATTTCACTGCACCACACTAAAGCAAACGGGGCGCATGCGCCCCGTTTTAATGCATCAATTGCACACTTTGAGTGCACAATCAGAACTTGTAGGTCACACCGACAGAGAAGATGCCTGCCCAGGACTTGTCGACCATCGGGCTATCCTTCACTTCATCGCTCAGACGCTCATAACGGCCAGTACCGTACACGCTCCAGTCGCCGAGGAAGTTATAGCTCGCGGTCAGCTCCAGGTACGGATCCCAGCCGTCATCTGCGCTGTAACTCTTCAGACCGCTACGACGGGACTCGTTTTTAGAGACGCCATAATAGTAGTCGTTGTAGTTCTCGCTGTTGTACTGCACACCAATCCCCGGGGTCAGAGTCAAAGCACCGTTGGTATAGCGGTACAACCACGCCAGGTCCCAGATAAAACCGTTGCTGTTATCCAGCGTATCGCCTGCCAGGGCCGTACGCAGGAAGCCATACTGGGTGTTATGCACATAAGAGAGGCCGGCCATCATCGAGCTTTTACGCTTGTCGAGCTGGCGAAGCGCGTGGCTGTCGCTGTCACCCGGCTTGAAGTGCGTCGGATCGTAGTAGGCCATGATGGAGAGCTTATCGGCCGTATCGTTCCACAGATAGTAGCCGCCGCCGAGCCCACGGAACCAGACGTTATCCCCTTCATAGGTGATAACGGGAACAGGGTAAACATCACGGTCATACTGTTTGTACGGGCTGTTAATGACGCCAACACCCGCGCCAACCGTCCACTGACTTTCCGCCTGTGCGGTGCTTACTGCGGTCGCGGCAAGGATGCCTAATGCCAGAAGTTTGAGTTTGGTCACAATCCATTCTTTCCTGTAGTCAAATAATCAGCGGGTGAAGTGTAACCGCCATTCCCGTACATCCCAAAATTTTTTGCCTGCTAATCAGTCCGATTAACCCATTATTTTTAACTTATCAGATGACAACCTGCTTTCATTTACATGAACGCTGAATGAAAAACGTGCTTTTGCCTTATTACCAGAGTGGAAATTTTTGGATGAGTTATTGATATGTCATTGAAAGTAGATTTTATGGGCATGCAAGTTTTGCAAATGCCATCTACGCTTTAATTTAAGAAGAGTTTTCCTGAACACCTGCGGTTCTTAGCGTCTGACCTGGCACACAGGTTGCTGCTCTGGCAGTGAGGTGCGAGAGATTCTCTTCCGGGAGCCTCCACTACTCATACGAACGGCTCTTATCCTGTGCTAAAAAACGAAAGGACGGCATGCCATGAATATATTCGATCACTATCGCCAGCGCTATGAAGCTGCCAAGGACGAAGAGTTCACACTGCAGGAGTTTCTTACCATCTGTCGGCAAGATCGCAGTGCCTATGCCAATGCGGCAGAACGGCTATTAATGGCTATTGGTGAGCCAAACATGGTTGACACTGCCCTGGAACCCCGGCTTTCCCGTCTCTTTTCGAATCGGGTGGTCGCCCGATACCCGGCGTTTGAAGAGTTCTATGGTATGGAAGATGCCATCGAACAGATTGTCTCCTACCTGAAGCATGCCGCTCAGGGTCTGGAAGAGAAGAAACAGATCCTCTATTTACTCGGCCCCGTGGGCGGCGGTAAATCCTCGCTGGCGGAACGCCTGAAGTCGCTGATGCAGCGCGTGCCTATCTATGTGCTGAGCGCCAACGGCGAGCGCAGCCCGGTGAATGACCATCCGCTGTGCTTGTTCAATCCGCAGGAAGATGCGCAGATTCTGGATAAAGAGTACGGCATCCCGCGTCGCTACCTCGGCACCATCATGTCGCCGTGGGCGGCCAAACGCCTGCACGAATTTGGTGGCGACATCACCAAATTCCGCGTGGTGAAAGTCTGGCCGTCGATCCTGGAACAGATCGCCATCGCCAAAACGGAACCCGGTGATGAGAACAACCAGGATATTTCGGCGCTGGTCGGTAAGGTCGACATCCGCAAGCTGGAAAACTTCGCGCAAAACGACCCGGATGCCTACGGTTACTCGGGTGCACTGTGCCGGGCTAACCAGGGGATTATGGAATTCGTCGAGATGTTTAAAGCGCCCATCAAGGTGCTGCATCCGCTGCTGACGGCGACTCAGGAAGGAAACTACAACGGGACGGAAGGTATCTCTGCCCTGCCGTTTAACGGGATCATTCTTGCCCACTCGAACGAATCTGAATGGGTGACTTTCCGTAATAACAAGAACAATGAGGCCTTCCTTGACCGCGTGTACATCGTCAAGGTGCCTTACTGCCTGCGGATCTCCGAAGAGATCAAAATTTACGAGAAACTGCTTAACCACAGTGAGCTGGTGCATGCGCCGTGTGCACCGGGCACCCTGGAAACGCTGTCACGCTTCTCCATCCTTTCACGCCTGAAAGAGCCGGAAAACTCCAGCATCTACTCGAAAATGCGCGTGTATGACGGTGAGAGCCTGAAGGATACCGATCCGAAAGCGAAATCGTATCAGGAATACCGCGACTACGCCGGGGTCGATGAAGGGATGAACGGTCTGTCCACGCGCTTCGCGTTTAAGATCCTCTCCCGCGTCTTTAACTTCGACCATGCGGAAGTGGCGGCCAACCCGGTTCATCTGTTCTATGTGCTGGAGCAGCAAATTGAACGCGAACAGTTCCCGCAGGAGCAGGCTGAACGCTACCTTGAGTTCCTGAAAGGTTACCTGATCCCGAAATACGCCGAGTTCATTGGCAAAGAGATCCAGACGGCCTACCTGGAATCCTATTCAGAGTACGGGCAGAACATTTTCGACCGTTATGTCACTTACGCTGACTTCTGGATCCAGGATCAGGAGTACCGCGACCCGGATACCGGCCAGCTGTTTGACCGTGAATCCCTGAACGCGGAGCTGGAAAAAATCGAGAAGCCTGCCGGGATCAGCAACCCGAAAGACTTCCGTAATGAGATTGTGAACTTCGTCCTGCGCGCCAGAGCGCATAACAACGGGCGCAATCCGAACTGGACCAGCTACGAGAAACTGCGCACGGTCATTGAGAAGAAAATGTTCTCCAATACCGAAGAACTGCTGCCGGTGATCTCGTTTAACGCCAAAACCTCAACCGATGAACAGAAAAAACACGACGATTTTGTCGACCGTATGATGGAAAAAGGCTACACCCGCAAACAGGTCCGCCTGCTCTGCGAATGGTACCTGCGCGTGCGTAAATCGTCTTAAAATAAGTGCCCGGCGGCGGTTAGCGCCTGCCGGGCCTAAAAATGCAAGTTGGCAAATGCAGTACGGGGGGTATATGACCTGGTTTATTGACCGGCGTCTTAACGGCAAAAACAAGAGCACGGTGAACCGCCAGCGCTTCTTGCGTCGTTATAAAGCGCAAATTAAACAGTCTATCTCCGAGGCCATCAACAAACGCTCGGTGACCGACGTCGACAGCGGCGAGTCTGTCTCCATCCCCACCGATGACATCAGCGAACCGATGTTTCATCAGGGGCGAGGCGGCCTGCGCCATCGCGTACACCCAGGTAATGACCACTTCGTTCAGAACGACAGAATTGAGCGCCCTCAGGGCGGCGGCGGTGGTTCAGGAAGCGGTCAGGGACAGGCCAGCCAGGACGGTGAAGGCCAGGACGAATTTGTCTTCCAGATTTCGAAAGATGAATATCTCGACCTGCTGTTCGAAGACCTGGCGCTGCCGAATCTGAAAAAGAATCAGCATCGTCAGCTTAATGAATATAAAACCCACCGCGCGGGTTATACCGCCAACGGCGTGCCCGCCAACATCAGCGTGGTGCGTTCGTTGCAGAATTCGCTGGCGCGACGCACGGCCATGACGGCAGGCAAACGTCGCGAACTGCGCGAGCTGGAGAGCAGCCTCAAGGTAGTAGAAAACACGGAACCGGCGCAACTGCTGGAAGAGGAGCGCCTGCGTAAAGAGATTGCAGAGCTGAGGGCGAAGATCGAACGGGTACCGTTTATCGACACCTTCGACCTGCGCTACAAGAACTACGAAAAACGCCCTGAGCCCTCCAGCCAGGCGGTGATGTTCTGTCTGATGGACGTGTCCGGCTCGATGGATCAGGCCACCAAAGATATGGCGAAGCGTTTTTATATCCTGCTCTATCTGTTCCTGAGCAGAACCTATAAGAACGTGGAGGTAGTCTATATCCGCCACCACACCCAGGCGAAGGAGGTGGATGAACATGAGTTCTTCTACTCGCAGGAGACCGGGGGCACCATCGTCTCGAGCGCGCTGAAGCTGATGGATGAAGTGGTCAAAGAGCGCTACGACCCGGCGCAGTGGAATATTTATGCCGCGCAGGCGTCGGATGGCGATAACTGGGCCGACGACTCGCCGCTGTGTCACGAGATCCTGGCGAAGAAAATTCTGCCGGTCGTGCGTTACTACAGCTATATCGAAATCACCCGTCGCGCGCACCAGACCCTGTGGCGGGAGTATGAGCATCTGCAGGCGATGTTCGATAATTTCGCCATGCAGCATATCCGTGACCAGGATGACATTTATCCGGTGTTCAGGGAGCTGTTCCACAAGCAGTCTGCTACCAGCAACGCATAAACCCACAGCCAGCGAACCCGCTGGCTGTTTTCTTTCGACCCTGTTCATCCCGTGCTAATGTAGAAGGCTGCATACTGGATTATCACCGGGAAAATCGTTATGACTGACGACGTTATTGGAACAGGAACCCACCAGCAGCTCATTACCTTACTTACCGAGCAGGGCGCGCGTTTTCGCGTCATGGAGCATGAGGCGGTCGGGAAATGTGAAGCGGTAAGTGAAATTCGCGGAACCGATCTGCGGCAAGGCGCCAAAGCCCTGGTCTGCAAGGTGAAGGGAAACGGCGTGAAAAAACACGTTCTGGCGATTCTGGCCGCCGACCTGCAGGCTGACCTGAGCCAGCTTGCCAGCCATTTTGGCGGGCTAAAGGCTTCCCTCGCCAGCCCGGCCGAAGTCGATGCCCTGACCGCCTGCGTTTTCGGCGCTATCCCGCCCTTTAGCTTTCATCCTGACCTGGCACTGGTTGCCGACCCGCTGCTGTTCGAGCGCTTTGACGAAATCGCGTTTAACGCCGGCCTGCTGGAGAAATCCGTGATTATGGATACCCAGGATTACCTGCGCATCGCCCGTCCTGAGCTCGTCACCTTCCATAAAGCGTAACTGCGATGGCTGACGCCCTGTCAGCCTTTTCGTTCCAGAAACAGCACGGAGGCAACGAGAATAACGGCAATAGCGAAAAACGATGAGGAGATAATCAGCGTTTCCACAAACATGTGATCGTTCATGATGGCGACCCCTTTTGCGATATCTGCTTTCGTTTTAATCCGCGTAAATGACAAGGTTATGACAATGACAAAATCTTTTTAACTCTGTTCTCTGCCGCGTTTGCGCGTACAGTAAACAGAACAATTTTTTTGGCAAGGATTCCCTATGTTTGACCCTACTCTGCTCATTCTTCTGGCACTCGCCGCGCTCGGCTTTATCAGCCATAACACTACCGTCGCCATCTCGATTCTGGTGCTGATTATTGTGCGCGTGACCCCGTTAAATACCTTTTTCCCGTGGATAGAAAAACAAGGCCTCACCATCGGGATTATCATTTTAACCATTGGGGTGATGGCGCCGATTGCCAGCGGCACCCTTCCCGCCTCAACGCTGCTGCACTCGTTTGTAAACTGGAAATCGCTGGTGGCGATCGCGGTGGGGATTTTTGTGTCGTGGCTGGGCGGTCGCGGCGTCACGCTGATGAGCAGCCAGCCCTCGCTGGTGGCGGGTCTGCTGGTGGGCACCGTGCTGGGCGTGGCGCTCTTTCGCGGCGTGCCGGTCGGCCCGCTGATTGCGGCTGGCCTTGTCTCGCTTTTTATAGGGAAGTCGTAGTCAGGCTGGCCATATAACGCGCCGGCGTCTGGCCCAGTCCCTTCCTGAACATGGTGATAAATGCGGTGGTCGAGTCATAGCCCAGTGACTGGGCCACCTGCTGCACCGATTTCCCGCTTATTAAATGCTGTAACGCCACAATCAGCTGCAGCTGGTGACGCCAGCGGCGGAAGCTTAGACCGGTCTCTTTCACCACCAGCCGCGCCAGATTGCGCTCGCTCATGGCGAAGTGGCTCGCCCACTGCGTTAGCGTCTGCCAGGCGGCGGGCTCCTCCGCCATCTTCTCGCTCATCAGCCTGATTTTGGGATGGGGCGACACGGGCAGCTGCAGATGCTCCTGACGCTGGAGCGGCAGCTCGTCAAACAGCACGTCCACCAGGCGCGACGTGGTCGCAAGAGAGAGCTGCTCACGTGATTTTTCCGCCAGCGATAAAATCAGCTCCCGCACCAGAGGGGAGATTTTCAGGGTACAGCAGCGCTCGGGCAGGCTGACGGCCCCCGGCTCAATAAACAAAAAGCAGAGCTGCGCGCCCGGCGTGGCCCTGTTGCTGTGCGGCATCTGGCCGGGGATCCAGACGGCATACTGAGGCGGCACCATCAGCATCGCATTTTCCACTTCGCAGGTGATTGCGCCGCCGAGGGCCAGAATCAACTGCCCCTTACGGTGATGATGTCGGGGAATGTACTGTTCCTCCGCCACCACCTGAATGCGAAATGCGACGGCCGCATCGTGCTGGCTATCTGGATCGTAGCCTTCCAGTCCCAGACCAATCATCAGTTTGTCCGATATTAGCGATAAACTGTCATTTTAGCCTGATTTCAACCGCTGAGAAAATCGGTATTGTGTGCGCTCGCTTGAACGTATGAGAACATAATGACTACTGCTATTCGCACCTCAGGAAAACACGGCGCGCTGTTGATTGCAGGCATCCTGATGATTGCCACTACGCTTCGCGTCACCTTTACCGGCGCAGCGCCGCTGCTTGATACCATTCGTCTTGATTATGGCTTAAGCACGGCGCAAACCGGTCTGCTGACCACCCTGCCCCTGCTGGCTTTCGCCCTCGTCTCGCCGCTCGCCGCAGGCGTTGCCCGGCGTATCGGCATGGAGCGCAGCCTGTTTATCGCCCTGCTGCTGATTTGCGCCGGGATTGCCGTTCGCTCGCTGCCCTCCGCCGCGTTGCTTTTCACCGGAACGGCGATCGTCGGGTGTGGTATTGCGCTCGGGAACGTGCTGTTACCCGGATTAATTAAGCGTGATTTTCCAGGCCAGGTGGCGAAGCTCACCGGCGCCTATTCCCTGACGATGGGCGTTTCGGCAGCGTTTGGCTCAGCGATGATCGTTCCCCTGGCACAAGGGAGTGCGGGCTGGCATGGCGCGCTGCTGATGCTGATGGCGTTTCCGCTGGTCGCATTGCTGCTCTGGCTACCGCAGTGGCGTCAGAAACACGTCGCAACGGTAACGGGCGCAGGCGCGCTGCATAACCGCGCGATCTGGCGCTCGGCCCTCGCCTGGCAGGTCACGCTCTTTTTGGGGATAAACTCGCTGATTTACTACGTCATCATCGGCTGGCTGCCGGCAATACTGCTGAGCCACGGCTACAGCGAAGCGCAGGCTGGCTCGGTGCACGGTCTGTTGCAGCTGGCCACGGCCGTGCCGGGACTCGCCGTTCCGCTGATCCTCCACCGTCTGAAAGACCAGCGGGCGATCGCAGGCGCGGTGGCGCTGATGTGCGCGATAAGCGCGGCGGGATTATGGTTTATGCCGGGCATGGCGGTGATGTGGACGCTGGTGTTTGGCTTTGGCACAGGGGCAACGATGATCCTCGGCCTGACGTTTATCGGTCTGCGCGCCAGCACTGCACACCAGGCGGCGGCGTTGTCCGGCATGGCGCAGTCAATTGGCTATCTGCTCGCCGCCTGCGGCCCTCCGCTAATGGGGAAAATTCACGATAGCGCGGGAGACTGGCGGATCCCGCTTCTGGGCTGCGCGCTGGCCGCCGTGATTATGGCCCTCTGCGGCATCTTAGCCGGGCGAGACCGGGAGATCGCGCCCCGTTGAACAGTGTGGCAGACCCTCGGGTCTGCCTTTTTTATCCGCGCGCCGCGCGCAGCATCGCCTGTACCAGCACGACCGGACGTCCTTCCAGCGCAGCACGCTCGTGCTGGAATAAGGTGATCACGAAGAACGGGTGCGTGACCAGTTCCGCGGCACGGATTTCACCCTGATCGTCCCAGCCCGTCACATGCATATCACCGCTCTCCAGCGCCTGTGCAAACGCTGGAGACACGCCATAGTTACAGTGATATCCCTCTTCAATTTCCGGCTTGCCGTACGCTTTGGCAATTAATGTATTCCTGCGCAGTTCAATCGCATCGGTTTTTTCCACCAGCGAGCAGGTCAGCGGCGCAATCACCATGGTACCTTCGGTATCCGTCTCAGCGTGTGCCGCATCAGCCCAGCCCAGCACGTTTCGGGCATACTCAATCAGCGCATGCTGGAACCCGCCGCAGGTGCCCAGGAACGGGATGCTGTTTTCACGGGCGTAGCGCGCGGCAATAAAAGCGGCCTCGGTGTTTTTGTAGGGGCTGGCAGGAACCAGCCAGATGGCATCGTAGCCCACCAGATCTTCAGAGCTTGTCAGCTCCGTCGTGGCCAGCCAGTCGTAATCGGCGGTGAGGTCAAGCACTGCGGCGGCGTCGTCAATGGCCAGCGGGATCGCCTGATGCGCAATAACATTGGGATTGTAATCGCCAACCAGCGCAATGCGCAGCGTCGTTTTAACCGGGAGGTGTTCCATGAAAGGTTCCTTATGCCAGAGTATTATCAGATAACATAAGGAACCTCAGACTACCGATCTTTTGCAATTATCACAATACCTTAAATTGGGAGGGTGAAATCATGATTCAGTGCAAACGGGTCTACGAACAGGCAGGCTCTGATGACGGCTATCGGGTACTGGTAGACAGGCTGTGGCCGCGCGGCGTTAAGAAAACGGACCTCGTGTATGACGAATGGTGTAAAGCGCTCGCGCCCTCAACGGAACTACGCAAGGCCTTTCATAGCGAAACGATTGATTTCACCGCCTTCAGCCAGGCCTATCGGGAAGAGCTGGCGCAGCAGGCTGACGAGGGCGCGCGTCTGGCGACGCTGGCGCGCAGGCAGGCCGTCACCCTGCTCTTTGCTGCCAAAAACACGGAGCAAAATCACGCCCTGGTCTTAGCCGACTGGCTGCGCCATCTGTGATCAGCCGATCGTCAGTTCATCCAGAATTTGCGGCGCTTCATCCGGGGTGAGCGGCATCAGATGTTCGGCGCGGACAAACGCAAAGCCGTGCTGGTTATCGAAGGCGTAGACATCACCCGTCACCAGCCAAAGCGCGCGATCTGCGGTGGCCGGTAATTGCGTCATCACGCCGTTGACCGGGTTAACGAAACGCAGGCCTGGCTGGCAAAGGCCAAACAGCTCAACAGATTTACCAATATTGCGACGGCCTGACGCCGTGCGGGCACCCACGATCATCGCCATGCTGCCCGGTTTTAGCTGAAACATACTTCTCTCGCGGAAACGAACGCCAGAAACTGGCTAAGATTAATCCTAAAGAGAAGTGTATCGCAGGCGGTATCCGTCTGTCACCTGGTGGGTTGCGGATGATCGCGATGATAGAGCGTCCATTCATCGATCACTTCCCCGCCCGGTAATTTGCACTCGGTGCGAACGCCCTGCGGGCTTTGAACCGGGATCTGTTCCCCACCTTTCTCCAGGCAGTAGACGGAGGCCGGGTTCGCCATACCGATAACGTGCGGCGGTTTCGGCGCATCGGGTGGCTTGGTTTTTGCGGTGCAGGCGGCCAGGGGAAGCGCCAGCGTCAGAAGCAGAAATCTCATCTCATTGATCCTTTTGACGTCATTACACCCTAAGGGTAACGGGTCATCGCCGCGTTCTCCATGATTTCTCCATTTTAACTGCACTTTTCAGCACTATAGTGTGGCATGTTCTCGATATGACCAGAGAACATCATTCCGTAATCAAGATGTCTTTGCCCCGGTCTCAACAACGGGGCTTTTTTTCTCGCCTGCTCCCCGCTTCCTGCATATATTAAATTTTCTGTATTCATGTTTTACTATGCCTGAAGCCTAAAAACTCAGCATAACATGCAGATGCAGACGTCTTCTGCCTGGGAGTCATTCTACGTCATGTCGGACCTTATCCTCGCTCGCGTTTCAGAAACCCTTGCCACCGAGCAATCCCTTGAAAGTCTTGTTCGCCAGCTGCTGGAGATGCTGGAAATTGTCACCGACATGGAGTCGACCTACCTGACGAAGGTGGATATCGAGGCGCGGCTGCAGCACATCCTCTACGCCCGCAACAGCAAACAGATGACGATCCCGGAGGGGCTGAGCGTCCCATGGGATGAGACGCTGTGCAAACGCGCGCTGGATAGTGACACGATGTTCAGCAATGATGTGCCTGAACGTTGGCCCGAGTGTGAAGCCGCAAAAGCACTTGGCATTACCACCTACATGAGTATTCCTGTCCATCTTGCCGATGGTTCACTTTACGGAACGCTCTGCGCCACCAGCACGGCCAGAAAGCCGCTGAGCGAGCGCGCTGAACAGGTGCTGAAGCTCTTCGCCGGGCTGATTGCCCAGTCCATTCAGAAAGAGTCGCTGGTGACCCAGCTTCGCGAAGCCAATGCGGCCCTCATCGCGCACTCTTATACGGATGCCCTTACCGGTTTACCCAACCGTCGCGCCATTTTTGAAGATCTGACTACCCTCTTTTCTCTGGCCCGGCACCTGAAGCGTAACGCCATCATCGCGTTTATCGATCTGGATGATTTCAAGCTGATTAACGATCGTTACGGCCACGAGGCTGGCGACCAGTTCCTGATAGAAGTGGGCAAGCGTTTGACCGAAGAGAAACAGCAGGACGATATTATTGGTCGTCTGGGCGGGGATGAATTTCTGGTCGCGTCGCTGAGTCAACCCCACCAGGACGGGGATAACGCGCAGCTTACGCTGCTCAAAACGCGCCTCAGCGCCTGCATCGCCGGCGAATACTGGCTCGGCAGCGTTCATATTATTTATCCGGGCGCCAGCTTCGGTGTGATCGAAGTGGACCCTGCCGCAACCGATCCTGACAGCGCGTTACGCGCTGCGGATGTAGCGATGTATCAGGATAAGAAAGGAAAAAGCAAAACACGCTTTCTCACTATGGATTAACCCCGTACACTCTACGGCGTTACAGAAACCGAAACAGGTGATGGTATGAGAATAGGGATCCTCTTCCCGGTCGTTATATTTATAACGGCGGTGGTTTTTTTAGCGTGGTTTTTTGTTGGCGGCTACGCGGCGCCGGGGGCATAAATGCGGAAGACAACCGTCATTATGCTGATCGTTGCCATTGCAGCGTTTGCCGGCACGCAGCTTGGCTGGTGGTAAACCCAATACGTAAAAAGGCCGCCATCTGGCAGCCTTTTTCAACGCTTTCAGAACTTAGCTTTTGATCTTTCTGTAGATAAACAGAACAACCAGCGCACCGATCACCGCGACGGCGAAACTGCCGAAGTTAAAGCCATCGACCTTGCCAAACCCGAACAGCGTACTGATCCAGCCGCCGACTACCGCGCCGACAATACCCAGTATTACGGTGACGATAAACCCACCGCCATCTTTGCCCGGCATGATCCACTTCGCCAGAATACCCGCAATAAGCCCAAAGATAATCCAGGATAAAATTCCCATAACTTTCCTCTCTGTATGGTTTTTGTCATTAAATCAACGACACAAAAAAGAATAGCACAGGATTCCAGAAAGGAAATTTGTGATAAGCATCACAGTGAGAGAGTGCGTCATTTTTCATCAACAAAAAGAACGGGCCACATAAACTGTGGGGTTGCAACTTTTGTTGAGAAAGATTATCTTTCTCAACACTGAATAGTTGAGAGAAACACTCAGGTATTCAGTACGACATTGCTCACATTGCTTCCAGTATTTTTTGCCCACTCCTGAGTGGGCTTTTTTTTAGCTCATACCCCAACAAACGCGTACCGGTTACGTCCCGCGCGTTTCGCCTGATAGAGGGCCTGGTCTGCGGCAATAATGATATTTTGCTGGCTGCCCTCGATGTCGACGGCACGGGCGGTTGAAATCCCGACGCTTACCGTCACCCGGCCGAAGGGGCTAAAGGCATGGGCGATTTGCAGCGAGAACACATTGCGAATAATCGTCTGGGCCAGACGAAGTGCCTCCTGAATATCCGTATCCGGCAATATCAGCGCAAACTCCTCTCCGCCGTATCGCGCCACAAGCTGATTATCACGGGTAAGGCTCTCCCTGAGGCTGTTTCCAAGCATAGCCAGACACCGATCCCCTTCCGGATGGCCGTAGTTATCGTTGTATTTTTTGAAGTAGTCCACGTCCACGATCAGTATCGAAATCGGTGCGTCATGCGCGGCACACAGAGCGATGTCCGAGAGGATTTTTTCATCAAAGACGCGGCGATTGTACAGCCCGGTCAACGCATCTTCTGAGGCAATAATCTTCAGCGCTTTGTTATCCCGTGTTTTACGGGACAGGTCGGAATAGAGGAAGTATGACGCGACGATGAGTATCGCCGTGAACACGAAAATGAGTACCGCCAGCTGAATCGCCTGCTTGCGCCAGGGGGCAAGAGCTTCATCAATGCTAACCGCCACGGTAGTGACCAGTCCGTAGCGTCTGTTTTTCTCATAGGCATAAATGCGCTCGATTTTATCAAACCGTGAGATGGAGCTGGCTATCCCCGTATTTTGTACCTTGAGATATTTCCTGAAGAGCGGTGAATCAGAAACAATCGTGCCGATATAGGTATTTTTAAAGGGATACCGGACCAGCAGCACGCCTGATTGCGTCGTTAAGCCGATGACGCCCGAGTGACCGATATTAATCTGCCCGTAGAGCGCCAGAAAATTTTCGATACCCAGCGTCACCACCACCACACCGTTAAATGCCCCGGTCTGGGTTTCAAGGCGCCGGCTGATGGTGATAACCCATTTGCCATTGGTTCTGCTTACCACCGGCTCCCCAATAAAAATCGCCTGATTTTTATTTTCTTTGTGATAGATAAAAAACTCTCTGTCCGAGCCTTTGCGTGGCCCCGTAAAACTTTCATGCAGCGCGGTAAAGATATCGCCCTGAGCATTGTAAACAACCACATTATTAATCTGGGTAAGAAGGTTATCCTGATTATTGATCATGTGCTGAATATTGGTCGCCTGCTGCGGGGTCATGCCATAAATTTCGATTATGTCGGAAACGGTAGTAATTAACATTTCACTCTGGCGCATGATCCCTTCGGTATACACATCAAGGGTATGGCTCAGGTTAGCGACGCTGGTATTAATTTGCTGGATTGACTGCTGTCTGGACGTGGCAATTTGGACAGCAAGCGCCAGCGAGATGATCAATGAGACAATGATGACGGTAATGGTTGTTGTGTAAAAAGTATTTTTCACATGCACGAGCTTTTCCACCTTATCACGCCTGATATCCCTGGCTGACAACTCTTGTCACTGTAACAAAGCTCAGGATAAGAGGAAAATGAATTGCACTTAAGCATACAACAGAAGCTCGTCTTTATTTTGTTTTTCACCGCCTGGTAACCGGCGCTATTCCTGACGCTCAGCAACGCCCGCGTTTTACACCGTCACGGTCTCCCTGGGCTTAGATAAAATGACTTTAATAAAATCGATATAGGAGACGGGCTTACCAAAATAATAACCCTGCAGCAGAGTAATCTCATTACGGTTGAGATACTCCAGCTGCTCTTTCGTTTCTACGCCTTCGGCCACGATCCGCAATGATAGTTTTTTCGCCAGGTCAATAACGCAGTCCAGCAGGATCGTTGAGTCCTTCTCCTCTGATACCCGGTTAACAAAGCTTTTATCAATTTTAATATAATCTATGGCAAGTGCATTGAGACATGACAGCCCGGAATACCCGGTACCAAAATCATCCAGTGCTATGACAAAACCGGCGTTATGCAGCGCATTGAGGTTTTCCACCAGATGAGGATTATCGATCAACGGTTCACGTTCGGTCACCTCAAGCACCAGCTTCACGGCTTTACCCTGAAACCCCTTGCCGAAGATTCGGCAGTCACCGATGAAAGAAGGGGCATTGATGTGTCTGGCGCTGATGTTCACCCCGATATGGAACCCGTCCGGCAGCTTAGGCAGGAGCGGCTTAAGCTGTGTGACCACTTTCGCCATCAAGCCTTTGGTCAGTGGAATAATCAACCCGCTACGTTCAGCTATCGGGATAAAGACGTCCGGCGGGATAAAGCCTGACTTAGGATGCTTCCACCTAGCCAGGACTTCAACACCGTATAACCCGCCGGTATCGCCGTTCACGATCGGCTGGTAATAAGGCACGATCTCTCCCTGCAAAATGGCCTTACGCAAATCGTCTTCAAAGGTGGTACTTTTCCCCTTGTAGCGGCGGATCAAAATGCCCACCGCCACGGATAGCGCGAGAATCAGCAGAATCAGGCTCCATCCCTGTTGCAGTAGCCGCGTCAGGCTAAAAAAGGCAGGCGGTTGCCAGGCCAGACTGAAGGGGAAGTGCGAAGAGGTCGTCAGTGACCCCGCCCACGAGGCCGCTTTCCAGCCGGTCACCTCACCGTTGCGCGTAAACATCCTGTCGCCGACAACCAACCCCAGGTCAACACTGTTTGATGCGTTCGCGATGACGTCCTGCAAATGTGCATCACTGACGCTGATGATGACGCGCCCTCCGGCGATGGGCATCTGGAAGACAAGTACCGGGATACCGTTCACCAGTCGGTTACCGGGTAGCAGCATTAATTTTTGTTCAGGTAACGTCTCCGGATGCACAATCAAAACGCCATTCCCCGGAAGGGAAGTACAGATGATTTTTCCCTGCTGCTGGATCATGATGGCGCGCAGATGCGGTTTTAGCGCGGCTTCTGTCCCCAGCGCCAGCTGCCCGCTGCTGGTACACCCCTGCTCCGCAACGCGCTTCGCCGTGCTGGCCGCACTGACGGCTTCCGCCAG
The DNA here is from genome assembly GCF_043972695.1 of Enterobacter quasiroggenkampii. Taxonomy (NCBI): domain Bacteria; kingdom Pseudomonadati; phylum Pseudomonadota; class Gammaproteobacteria; order Enterobacterales; family Enterobacteriaceae; genus Enterobacter; species Enterobacter quasiroggenkampii. Next base: position 2,408,610 of record NZ_CP143745.1, on the reverse strand, counting down.
AATGCTTTCTATTTTCTGGGTGCTTACCGTGGCGGTATGAACGTTATTCATTTTCGCCATCTGCCATAACTGCCAGTTAATAATCAGTATGCCGATCAGAAAAAGAAACAAGGCACTGAGAACAGGGATCATCACGTTACGCACGATGTTTTCCTTAATAGAATAAACAAGCATGGAGGATCGGAAAGAAGAACCCGTGGTTTAACCGGCGTTGCTTATCACAATGAAAATAGCTTAGCTGAGAATTGTCTTAAAAAACTGATGCTTTCGTATGAGTTCACCCGCTCAAATTTGCTCACCCGACGTGACTATCAGGCTTGTGCCTTGCCCTGGCTGTGTTAAGCTTTGTGAAATCAGGGAGCGGACAGGATAACTGGAAAATGAAAAAGCGCATTGCCGTTGCGATCGTTTCAACGCTTCTGGTCATCCTGTCTCTTTATGCGGTCAACGTGGTTATCATCGGCCAGCAAAAAACCAAACAGTTTGAAATATCCCAAACCCTTTTACATTATTCAGAAGATCTGTCCCAAAGCGTGGCGCTGGGCCTCAAAAGCATAACGACGCAGGGATGTGATAGAGCCAGCCTTGATAGCTACAGGCAAATAAAGCTTAATAACCTCTATTTCAGCGATATCGGTTTTATCGAAAAGGGAAAAATTGTCTGTACCGCTTTTTGGGGTAAACTCGCGACGCCCGTTCCACTTCCTGCGGAACTGCATAAAACGCCGAGAGGTTTTCTCCTGGCGCAGTTTTCCAGAAAAGACTTTTTCACCGGCAATGCGGCCATTTATAATAATATAATTATCTTCACCTCCCGCTATGCTTACGATAAATTTACCCCGGTTACCGCAAGCTATTCTCTGAGCGCCACCACGAAGGACTTTGGACGGATCTTTTTTTCAGCCGCCCCTGAGCTGAAGCCGCGGAGCTGGCTGCATGCGACATTGTTCACCCTGACCATTACACAGTGCAGCGCCTCGTGGGATTTATGCGTGATTGTAAAACACCACGATGCGGGACTGGCCTCGCTCCCCCCGTTTATCTTTACGTTTCTCGTGGTCATACTCTTTTTTATCTGGGTCGCGATAACGTTATTTATCTTCCGTCTCTATGAAGACCGTTATTCGCTGGAACGCACGCTGATCAAAGCCGTAATAACGAATACCTTCAGCGTTAATTATCAGCCCATTATTCGTATTCGCGATCAAAAAATCGTGGGTGTCGAAGTTCTGTCGCGATGGCGCGATCAAAAGCACGGAGACGTCTCGCCGGAGCTGTTCATCCCATTAATTAAAAAAATCGGTCTGTATAAAAAATATTACAGCAATATTATCGCGAAGTCCCTTTCAGAAATTGCCCCGCTGGCGATTAAGCATCAGCTGATCGTTTCAATCAACGTTGGGCGAAAAGAAATTGAAGATGGACAGTTTATTAACATTTTGCGTCGCGAGTGCTTAGCCAATCGCCTCCCCCTTTCCCTGATGAAGGTCGAGCTTTCTGAGAAAGCCGTTTCCGCGGCGGGTATCCTCGAGGAGTTCTGTCAGGAACTGAAGTCGCTTGGCGTTAAAATTTCAATTGATGATTTTGGCGTGCAAAATTCTAATCTGGCCCGGCTGTCGCAGCTTGAATATGATGAAATTAAAATTGATAAGTCGCTGGTGGATGGCGTCAGCGAGCATTATAAGCAAAATATTTTTGTTATCTTCAGCGATGCTCTTGCGAAGTTGAATAAAACCCTTGTTTTCGAGGGCGTGGAAAATGAAATTCAATATCGCTTCATTGCGGACAGATATCCCGATGCCCTGATCCAGGGATGGTATTTTTCAAAAGCACTCACCCGGAGCGAACTGGCGAAGCGACTCACCGGCGTCGCCGCGTAATCAGAAGCCTGCCATGCACGTTTTTTTACACGCAGGCGTTTCCATTTTTTCCGCCAAAACATATAGTCGTCATATTCAGACGGTAGATTACCCTGAAGCACACTCTTATTTTGGTTAAAAACGTGAAATTATCCTTACTTTTTCCAGTGGTACTGTTCTTTCTAATCGTTATTTTCGCGCTGTTTATCGATAAACCCACTTCGCCTATTCTGCGGAAAAAATGCATGTGGTCCGATAGCGTGATGCTGAGCTGTATCGCAAAGCATCAGCATAACGGTTTCTAAGGCAGGCTATTCATTTCCCCACTGATTGAGGAAGTTCGCAACATCATCAATGCGACCCGCACGGATCCCGGCTTCAGTGGCCATCTCCTGCTGGGCTTCCTCGCTGATCTCCTCATTATTCGCTAAGCGGGTGAGCAGCAGCTGGAAATAGTGTGCCAGCGCGTCGCGCTCTGACTCAGGGACTTGCTCTGCGGCTTCCGTCGCGTACTCGTCGGCAATGTCATAGTATTTCAGTGGGATGTCGTTGTGCATAACAGTCTCGTCTCAGGTCAATAAAGGTAACGTCACGAGTATATCGGAGGCGTTATCTCAACCAAAGCATTGCTTCAGAGGAGTAACGCAAGCAGCGCTGCAAGCGCGGGTATGGCCTGCACATACAAAATTTTACGGCTGGCGGTGGCTGCGCCAAAAAGTCCGGCGATCAGTACACAGGTCAGGAAGAAGATGGCTACCTGAATCCCCTTTTCGCCGAGCCAGAGGCTCCAGAGCAGACCTGCCGCCAGAAAACCGTTATAGAGCCCCTGATTCGCGGCCAGCACGCGGGTGTCGCGCGCAAAATCAGGACGCAGATTAAAAGCCTTGTGCCCTGTTTTGGTATTCCACAGGAACATTTCCAGCACAAGAATGTAGAGATGGATGAGTGCAACGACAGCGATAAGGACAGTGGCTAACATCGAGTTGTCTCCCGCAGGCAGGGGCAAAAAAAACGGGAACCCTCAGGCCCCCGCTCTTGTTTAACCCAGAATCTGGATTACATGTTCGCGATAATCGCGTCGCCAAACTCTGAACATTTCAGCAGCTTAGCGCCTTCCATCAGACGTTCAAAATCGTAAGTTACGGTTTTCGCGTTGATCGCGCCTTCCATACCTTTAACGATCAGGTCTGCGGCTTCGAACCATTCCATATGACGCAGCATCATCTCTGCGGACAGGATGATAGAGCCTGGGTTCACTTTGTCCTGACCTGCGTATTTTGGTGCCGTACCGTGGGTTGCTTCGAACAGGGCGCACTCGTCACCGATGTTCGCGCCAGGGGCGATACCGATACCGCCAACCTGTGCAGCCAGGGCGTCAGAGATGTAGTCACCGTTCAGGTTCATACAGGCGATTACGTCGTATTCCGCAGGACGCAGCAGGATCTGCTGCAGGAACGCATCGGCGATCACATCTTTAATGATGATCTCTTTGCCGGTGTTCGGGTTCTTGATCTTCTGCCATGGGCCGCCGTCGATCAGCTCACCGCCGAACTCTTCTTTCGCCAACTGGTAGCCCCAGTCTTTGAACGCGCCTTCGGTGAACTTCATGATGTTGCCTTTGTGAACCAGGGTCACTGAGTCACGGTCGTTGGTGATCGCATATTCGATGGCCGCGCGCACCAGACGCTTGGTCCCTTCTTCGGAGCACGGCTTAATGCCGATACCGCAATGCTCAGGGAAGCGAATTTTCTTCACGCCCATCTCTTCGCGCAGGAATTTAATCACTTTTTCTGCGTCAGCAGAGTCCGCTTTCCATTCGATACCCGCGTAGATGTCTTCTGAGTTTTCGCGGAAGATAACCATGTCGGTCAGTTCCGGGTGCTTCACCGGGCTTGGGGTGCCCTGATAGTAACGAACCGGACGCAGACACACGTACAGGTCCAGCTCCTGACGCAGAGCCACGTTCAGAGAACGGATACCGCCGCCGACTGGGGTGGTCAGGGGGCCTTTAATAGCAACGCGGTAGTCGCGGATCAGGTCCAGCGTTTCTGCTGGCAGCCAGACGTCCTGGCCATAAACTTGCGTCGATTTCTCACCGGTGTAAATTTCCATCCAGGAAATTTTACGCTCGCCTTTGTAGGCTTTCTCAACAGCGGCATCAACCACTTTCAGCATTGCCGGGGTAACGTCTACACCGATACCGTCGCCTTCGATGAACGGAATAATCGGATTGTGAGGAACGTTAATCTTGCCGTTTTGCAGGGTGATCTTTTTACCTTCCGCCGGAACAACTACTTTGCTTTCCATTAACCTCTCCTTCGAGCGCTTCTGGTTGTTACTGATCTTATGTTAATAAATTGTAATGAGCCCTTCGATAGTACCTGATTGTCCGACGCCATGAAAGGTCTTCGTTATTAGGCTATAATGCGGCAATTGATAACGCCTGAAAATACCATGAAGAAAACTTCTTTTACAAAACACCGGGTTGAGCGATTCAGCTCCCGACAAGCCGCCAGACGACCGCAAGAAACCCAGCCAAAGCGGGTGATTCTGTTCAATAAACCTTACGATGTTTTGCCGCAGTTCACCGACGAAGCCGGACGCAGCACGCTAAAGGACTACATCCCTGTTCAGGGGGTCTACGCGGCTGGGCGTCTGGACCGGGACAGCGAAGGCCTGCTGGTCTTGACCAACGACGGCGCGCTGCAGGCGAAGCTCACGCAGCCGGGAAAACGCACCGGCAAAATTTACTTCGTCCAGGTCGAAGGCGAGCCGGACGAAGAAACGCTTGATAAATTGCGCAAAGGCGTCACGCTGAACGACGGTCCCACCCTGCCGGCAGGTATTGAACGCGTGAATGAACCGGAGTGGCTGTGGCCGCGCAATCCGCCGATCCGCGAACGCAAATCCATTCCGACCAGCTGGCTTAAAATCACCCTTTATGAAGGCCGCAACCGTCAGGTTCGGCGCATGACCGCGCACGTCGGCTTCCCTACCCTGCGTCTGATTCGCTACGCTATGGGTAACTACACCCTGGAAACGCTGGCAAACGGTGAATGGCGAGACGTTACCTTTTAAGGAGTCACTATGTTTAAACCTCATGTCACGGTTGCCTGCGTGGTCCACGCCCGGGGTAAATTCCTGGTTGTCGAAGAGAGCATTAACGGCAAAGCGCTGTGGAACCAGCCAGCCGGACACCTTGAAGCCAATGAGACCCTTCTTCAGGCCGCAAAACGCGAGCTGTGGGAAGAGACCGGCATTCACGCTGAACCCCAGCACTTCATCCGTATGCACCAGTGGATTGCACCCGACAGCACCCCCTTTCTGCGTTTTTTATTTGCCGTTGAGCTTAGCGAAACGTGCGCCACTGAGCCGCAGGATGACGATATCGACCGCTGTCTGTGGGTCACCGCCGACGAGATCCTGAACGCGCGAAACCTGCGCTCGCCGCTGGTTGCGGAAAGCATTCGCTGCTGGCAGTCAGGCGCACGCCTGCCGCTGGATGTCATCGGTGCTTTTAACTGGCCGTTTACAGAGGGTGCCAATGGTGGGGGGGCGTGATAGAATACGCCGCCTTGAAGTTCAATGTCGTGAGTATTCCATGTCAGATAATAGCCAGAAAAAAGTGATCGTCGGCATGTCCGGCGGTGTCGATTCCTCCGTTTCCGCCTACCTGTTACAGCAACAGGGCTATAAGGTGGAGGGCCTGTTCATGAAGAACTGGGAGGAAGATGATGGCGAGGAATACTGCACTGCCGCAGCGGATCTCGCCGATGCGCAGGCCGTGTGCGATAAGCTCGGCATTGAACTGCACACCGTTAACTTTGCCGCAGAATACTGGGACAACGTGTTTGAACTGTTCCTTGAAGAGTACAAAGCAGGCCGCACGCCGAACCCGGATATTCTGTGCAACAAAGAGATCAAATTTAAAGCCTTCCTGGAATTCGCCGCGGAAGATCTGGGCGCAGACTACATTGCGACCGGTCACTACGTGCGTCGCGCAGACGTAAATGGCAAAAGCCAGCTGCTGCGCGGTCTGGACGGCAACAAAGATCAAAGCTACTTCCTCTATACGCTGAGCCACGAGCAAATCGCCCAGAGCCTGTTCCCCGTCGGCGAGCTGGAAAAGCCGCAGGTGCGTAAAATCGCCGAAGAGCTGGACCTGATCACCGCGAAGAAAAAAGACTCTACCGGCATCTGTTTCATCGGCGAGCGCAAATTCCGCGATTTCCTCGGACGTTACCTGCCCGCACAGCCGGGTAAAATTGTCACCGTCGACGGGGAAGAGATTGGCCAGCATCAGGGGCTGATGTACCACACCTTAGGCCAGCGTAAAGGCCTGGGTATCGGCGGGACGAAAGAAGGTAGCGAAGATCCGTGGTACGTGGTCGACAAAGATGTCGAAAACAATATTCTGGTTGTTGCTCAGGGTCACGACCATCCGCGTCTGATGTCCGTTGGCCTGATCGCGCAACAGCTGCACTGGGTCGATCGTGAGCCGCTAAAAGGCACGCTGCGCTGCACGGTGAAAACACGCTACCGTCAGACCGATATTCCTTGCACCGTTACCGCGCTCGATGACGATCGCATTGACGTGCGCTTCGACGAGCCGGTCGCCGCCGTCACCCCGGGCCAGTCTGCTGTCTTCTACAGCGGAGAAATCTGCCTGGGCGGCGGGATCATTGAACAGCGCCTGCCGCTGCCCGCTGTTTAACAGCGATTGCACACATAAAGGAGACCGTGTGGCGAAGAACTACTATGACATCACCCTGGCGCTGGCGGGAATTTGCCAGTCAGCCCGTCTGGTGCAACAGCTGGCGCATCAGGGTCATTGCGACGCTGACGCCCTGCACGTTTCACTCAACAGCGTTATCGACCTCAACCCCGGTTCAACCCTGGGCGTGTTCGGTGGCAGTGAAACCAATCTTCGTCTCGGTCTTGAAACCCTGCTTGGCGTGCTTAACGCCAGCAGCCGTCAGGGGTTAAACGCAGAGCTGACCCGCTACACGTTGAGCCTGATGGTGCTGGAGCGTAAGCTGAGCGCAGCGAAAGGCGCGCTTAATACCCTGGGCGATCGCATTGCCGGGCTACAGCGTCAGCTCGATCATTTTGACCTGCAGTCCGACACGCTGCTGAGTGCCATGGCCGGCATTTATGTTGACGTCATCAGCCCGCTGGGACCGCGTATACAGGTCACCGGGTCCCCTGCCGTGCTGCAAAGTCCGCAGGTACAGGCAAAAGTACGCGCGTCCCTGCTGGCTGGGATCCGCGCTGCCGTGCTGTGGCACCAGGTTGGCGGTGGCCGCCTGCAGCTAATGTTTTCTCGTAATCGCCTGACCACTCAGGCAAAACAAATTCTTGCTCATTGTTAACCTCCCGGAGTTGCGAATTATGGAATTATCCTCACTGACCGCCGTATCCCCTGTCGATGGACGCTACGGCGATAAAGTCAGCGCGCTGCGCGGGATCTTCAGCGAATATGGTTTGCTGAAGTTCCGTGTTCAGGTTGAAGTACGCTGGCTGCAAAAGCTGGCCGCCCAGGCAGCAATCAAGGAAGTTCCTGCTTTTGATGAAAAGGCAAACGATTACCTTGATAAAATCGTTGCCGACTTCAATGAAGAAGATGCCGCGCGCATTAAAACTATTGAGCGCACCACCAACCACGACGTGAAGGCGGTCGAGTACTTCCTGAAGGAGAAAGTGGAAAGCGTTCCTGCGCTGCACGCCGTGTCTGAGTTCATCCACTTCGCCTGTACGTCTGAAGACATCAACAACCTGTCGCACGCCCTGATGCTCTCTACCGCGCGCAAAGAGGTGGTGCTGCCTTACTGGCGTAAAATCATCGATGCGGTGAAAGCGCTGTCCGTGGAATACCGCGACATTCCGCTGCTCTCCCGTACCCACGGCCAGCCAGCCACCCCATCCACGATGGGTAAAGAGATGGCGAACGTCGCGTACCGTATGGAGCGCCAGTATCGTCAGCTGGAACAGGTTGAAATTCTGGGCAAAATCAACGGCGCGGTCGGTAACTATAACGCCCACATCGCCGCGTATCCGGAAGTGGACTGGCACCAGTTCAGCGAAGAGTTCGTGACCTCTCTGGGCATTCAGTGGAACCCGTACACCACCCAGATTGAGCCGCACGACTATATCGCCGAACTGTTTGACTGCATCGCGCGCTTCAACACCATCCTGATCGACTTCGATCGTGACGTGTGGGGCTACATCGCCCTGAACCACTTCAAACAGAAAACCATCGCGGGTGAAATTGGCTCTTCCACCATGCCGCACAAAGTGAACCCGATCGACTTCGAAAACTCCGAAGGCAACCTGGGTCTGGCGAATGCCGTGCTGCAGCATATGGCAAGCAAACTGCCGGTATCCCGCTGGCAGCGCGACCTGACCGACTCCACCGTGCTGCGTAACCTGGGCGTGGGCATCGGCTACGCGCTGATTGCGTACCAGTCCACCCTGAAAGGCGTGAGCAAGCTGGAAGTGAACCGCGATCGTCTGCTGGACGAACTGGATCACAACTGGGAAGTGCTGGCGGAGCCGATTCAGACCGTGATGCGTCGTTATGGCATCGAAAAGCCGTACGAAAAACTGAAAGAGCTGACCCGCGGCAAACGCGTTGACGCCGAAGGTATGAAGCAGTTTATCGACGGCCTGGCGCTGCCGGAAGAAGAGAAAACCCGCCTGAAGGCCATGACTCCGGCGAACTACATTGGTCGCGCCATCACCATGGTTGACGAGCTGAAGTAATCTCCTCTCCCCCCTTTCCGCCCGGAAAGGGGGTTGCTTTTCCCCGGTTTACTCAATGTTTATCCCCACAGCAACATAATCAGCGTTAAACTATTCATACTATTTATTCTGGGAGAAAAGATGATGCGCGTACTGGTTGTTGAGGATAACGCATTGCTACGTCATCACCTGAAGGTTCAGCTTCAGGAGATGGGACATCAGGTGGACGATGCTGAAGATGCAAAAGAAGCCGATTATTATCTCAATGAACACCTGCCGGATATCGCCATTGTCGATTTAGGGTTGCCTGATGAAGACGGTCTGTCGTTGATTCGTCGCTGGCGCAGCCACGATGTTTCTCTGCCGGTTCTGGTGCTGACCGCCCGTGAAGGCTGGCAGGATAAGGTCGAAGTGCTCAGCGCGGGTGCAGATGATTACGTCACCAAGCCGTTCCATATAGAAGAGGTGGCGGCCCGCATGCAGGCGCTGCTTCGTCGCAACAGCGGGCTGGCATCTCAGGTTATCTCCATCCCGCCTTTCCAGGTCGACCTCTCCCGCCGGGAATTATCCATCAATGATGAAGTGATCAAGCTCACCGCCTTCGAATACACCATCATGGAGACGCTGATCCGCAACAACGGCAAGGTCGTGAGCAAAGACTCCTTGATGCTCCAGCTCTATCCTGATGCTGAACTGCGTGAGAGCCATACCATTGACGTGCTGATGGGACGTTTACGTAAGAAAATTCAGGCGCAATATCCACAGGATGTGATTACCACCGTCCGTGGTCAGGGCTACCTGTTCGAATTACGCTAAATGAGACGGATCTTGCGCCATATTTTGCCCCTCTCGCTGCGGGTGCGCTTTTTACTGGCAACGGCAGCCGTCGTGCTGGTGCTGTCGCTCTCCTACGGCATGGTCGCCCTGGTGGGCTACAGCGTCAGCTTTGATAAAACCACCTTTCGCCTGCTGCGTGGCGAAAGCAATCTGTTTTATACCCTGGCGAAGTGGGAAGACAATAAAATCACCGTCGAAATGCCGGAAAACCTCAATCAGCAGAGCCCCACGCTGGCCCTGATTTATGACGAAAAGGGGAAGCTACTGTGGGCGCAGCGGGACATTCCGTGGCTGGTCAAAAGCATTCGTCCGGACTGGCTTAAAACCAACGGGTTTCATGAAATTGAAGCCGATCTCAACACCACCAGCTCGCTGATCCGTGAAGATCGCTCCCTGCAGCAAAAGCTGAACGAGATCCGCGCCGACGATGCCGAAACGGAGATGACGCACTCCGTCGCAATTAACCTCTATCCGGCGACGCTAAACATGCCGCAGTTGACCATCGTGGTGATCGACACCATTCCGGTCGAGCTGAAGCGTTCTTATATGGTCTGGAGCTGGTTCATCTACGTTCTGGCGGCAAATCTGCTGCTGGTGATCCCGCTGCTGTGGGTAGCGGCGTGGTGGAGCTTGCGCCCCATAGAATCACTGGCGAAAGAGGTTCGCGAGCTGGAAGAGCATCATCGCGAAAAGCTTAATCCGGAAACCACCCGCGAGCTCACCAGCCTGGTGCGAAACCTCAACCGCCTGCTGAAAAGTGAACGCGAACGCTATGATAAATACCGTACGACGCTTACCGACCTGACCCACAGCCTGAAAACCCCGCTCGCGGTCATGCAAAGCACCCTGCGTTCCATGCGCAGTTCGAAGCTGAGCGTTGACGATGCCGAGCCGGTGATGCTGGAGCAGATCAGCCGTATTTCCCAGCAAATTGGCTATTACCTCCACCGCGCCAGCATGCGTTCCGGCAGCGCGCTGCTGAGCCGCGAGCTGCATCCGGTCGCCCCGCTTCTGGATAACCTCACGTCTGCCCTCAACAAGGTGTATCAGCGTAAAGGGGTGAACATCAGCCTCGATATCTCGCCAGAGATAAGCTTTGTGGGTGAAAAAAATGACTTCATGGAAGTGATGGGTAACCTGCTGGATAACGCCTGCAAATACTGTCTGGAGTTCGTGGAAGTGTCGGCGCGCCAGACGGATAACGAACTGCATATCATCGTTGAGGATGATGGCCCGGGGATCCCGCGCAATAAACGTGATGTGGTGTTCGATCGCGGTCAACGCGCCGATACGCTACGTCCTGGCCAGGGCGTTGGATTAGCCGTCGCGCGTGAGATTGTCGATCAGTACGACGGGAAAATCGAAACCAGTGAAAGTTTGCTGGGCGGCGCGCGAATGGAGGTCATTTTTGGTCGCCAGCAGCCCACATCGAACGATAGTTAACCCGTTATGTGAAAAATGCGAGGATCTCGCAGCCGGGGGGCTGAGCTTCCGTTATAATCCGAGTCAGTAAGAGCCTGCGGAATAAAAAAATATGGATTATCACTTAACGCTTAACTGGCCCGAGTTTATTGAACGTTACTGGCAAAAACGCCCGGTCGTTCTGAAACGTGGGTTCAGCAATTTTGTCGACCCCATCTCGCCTGACGAGCTGGCCGGTCTGGCCATGGAAAACGAAGTCGACAGCCGTCTGGTCAGCCACCAGGACGGGAAATGGCAGGTTAGCCACGGTCCTTTCGAAAGCTACGATCACCTCGGTGAAAACAACTGGTCGCTGCTGGTGCAGGCGGTCAACCACTGGCACGAGCCAACGGCCGCCTTAATGCGTCCGTTCCGCGCCCTGCCCGACTGGCGCATGGACGATCTGATGATCTCCTTCTCCGTTCCTGGCGGTGGCGTCGGTCCGCATCTGGACCAGTACGACGTGTTTATTATTCAGGGTACGGGCCGCCGCCGCTGGCGCGTGGGCGAAAAAGTCCCTATGAAGCAGCACTGCCCGCATCCGGACCTGCTTCAGGTTGACCCGTTTGACGGGATTATCGACGAAGAGCTGGAGCCGGGTGACATTCTCTACATTCCACCGGGATTCCCGCACGAAGGTTACTCCCTGGAGAATTCCCTCAACTACTCCGTCGGGTTCCGCGCGCCAAGCGGCCGCGAGATGATCAGCGGATTTGCCGACTATGTTCTGCAGCGCGAGCTGGGCAGCTATCGTTACAGCGACCCTGATGTGCCTGCACGCGAGCATCCGGCCGATATCCTGCCCGCAGAGCTGGATAAGCTGCGCGGCATGATGCTGGATCTGATTAACGAGCCGGAGCACTTCAAACAATGGTTTGGCGAGTTTATCAGCCAGTCGCGTCATGAGCTGGACGTTGCACCACCGGAGCCGCCTTATCAGGCTGACGAGATTTATGATGCGCTTCAGCAGGGCGACAAGCTGACGCGCCTGGGCGGACTACGCGTGCTGCGTATTGGTGAGGACGTGTTCGTCAACGGCGAGAAGCTGGACTCTCCACACCGTCCGGCACTGGAAGCGATTGCCAGCCATCTGGTGCTGACTGCCGATACCTTTGGCGATGCGCTGGAAGACCCGTCCTTCCTCGCGATGCTGGCCGCACTGGTCAACAGCGGGTACTGGTTCTTTGAGGACTGACTCGCCTTAATGCCCGGTGGCGCTGCGCTTACCGGGCCTACGGGATCGCGCATTTGTAGGCCGGGTAAGGCGTAGCCGCCACCCGGCTTTTCACTTCCGCTCTCCCGCCGCAAAATCCTCGATCTCTCCTGCCCAATCCACCGGATACAACCCTTCAGCCACGTCCCGATGAAACGTTGAAAACGGCCAGTCGCTGACTTTACCCACAAAGCCGTGCTTCAGCGGATTGACGTAAATGTAATCCACATGCCGCCGGTAGTCCTCTTCGTTACGGATAGTGTGTTCCCAGAATCGTGGTTGCCAGATATGGCGCATGTCGACGTTGCGGCTGAACGTCTTTTTGATATCCCGCCAGCGAGCAGAAAAATCACTGTCTCCTTCCGGTAGGGTCCAGATACAGTGCATGTGTTCAGGCAGAATAACCCACGCGTTGATGGTGAAGGGCTTCGTACGCTTAACCGTTGAGACGGCGGAACGCAGGCTATCGATATGACGGGTAAGCAAATCGCTCTGACGATTTTGCAGGTTGACGGTGAAGAACCAGGTTCCACCGGGGACGTAATGGCGACGGTAGTTTGACATGGGCACTCCTTGCCTTTCTGCCCGGTGGCGCTTCGCTTACCGGGCCTACAATTTGAACGTAGGCCGGGTAAGGCGTAGCCGCCATCCGGCTTAAAGCGGCTACCGCTTCGCGGTCAACTCCGCGATCCGCACAATCACCTGCACCGCCTTTTCCATTCCTTCCAGCGTCACAAACTCATGTTTGCCATGGTAGTTATAGCCGCCGGTAAACAGGTTCGGGCACGGTAGCCCCATGAATGACAGCTGAGAACCGTCGGTGCCGCCGCGAATCGGCTTCAGCTGCGGTTCAATATCGCAGCCGCGCATCGCCTGCTGGGCGATATCGAGAATATGCGGATGCGCCATCACCTTCTCGCGCATATTGTAATAGCTGTCTTCGATGATGAGCTCGATATAGCAGTCAGGATGCAGGCCCTTGCCCACCTTCTTGGCGATCTCCATCATCTTACGCTTGCGCGCCTCAAAGGCTTTACGGTCGAAATCGCGGATGATGTAGTGCATCTGCGCGCTGTCCACGGTGCCTTTGATGCTGGTCAGGTGATAGAACCCTTCATACCCTTCGGTCTGTTCGGGGCTCTCTTCCGCCGGGACTTCCGCATGAATTCGCGATGCCAGCGACAGCGCGTTCACCATCACGCCTTTCGCCGAACCGGGGTGAACGTTGTTGCCGACAATTTTGATCGTCACTGAGGCAGCATTGAAGTTTTCATACTCCAGCTCACCGACGCCGCCACCGTCAACGGTGTAGGCCCACTGCGCGTTAAAGGCGTCCACGTCGAAGTGCTTCGCCCCCTTGCCGACCTCTTCATCCGGCGTAAAGGCCACGCGGATATCGCCGTGCGGGATATCTTTGCCCTTCAGCACCGCCAGCGCCGTCATGATTTCTGCGATCCCCGCTTTATCATCCGCCCCCAAGAGCGTTTTTCCGTCGGTGGTGATCAGCGTCTGGCCCAGGAGCTGGTGCAGCACCGGGAACATGACGGGCGAGAGCACTTCATCGCCTATGCCCAGCGCAATGTCGCCGCCGCGGTAGTTTTCAACAATCTGCGGGTTCACATGTTTACCGCTAAAATCTGGAGAGGTGTCGACATGGGAGATAAAGCCAATCGCCGGAATGTCACCCGGGACATTCGCCGGCAGCGTTCCCATCACAGTGCCTTTCTCGCTTAACGTGACGTTGACCAGCCCCATGGCGTCAAGCTGCTCTTTAAGCAGGTTTAATAACTTCCACTGGCCTTCGGTGCTCGGCACCTGGCGAACACCCGGTTTAGATTGGGTATCCAGCGAAACGTACTGTAAAAAACGCTCAAGTAATTTATCCATGCAGTCACCCTCACTTTTTGTGACAACATTATCAATAAGCATCAAAACGCAAATATTGCGTCAGGTCACTTTTATCCCGCAAACGAGAATATTTTCCGTTTATATCGTTATGCGTTAGTAAATGTAGCTTATGAATCAGTGACAAGGATTGGCGATTGCAGGGGATTGCCGTAGAATGTCCGCCCTCATTACGAGTCACCAAGGTGGTTACACACAAACCCCGCTTCAGTCTGCTGCCTGAGGCGTCTATATGGGACAGCGCAAAAATTGAATACACAAACCCGTTCACCGCTGGTGAAACTGGAACGAATTCGTAAAAGTTTTGATGGCAAGGACGTCATTTCCGACCTCACTCTCACCATCAATGACGGTGAGTTTCTGACGCTGCTTGGCCCCTCCGGCTGCGGCAAAACAACCGTACTGCGCCTTATCGCCGGGCTGGAAAGCGTCGATAACGGCCATATCCATCTTGAAAACCAGGACATCACCCAGGTTCCCGCCGAAGACCGCCACGTCAACACTGTCTTTCAGAGCTATGCCCTCTTCCCGCACATGACCGTGTTTGAAAACGTGGCGTTTGGCCTGCGGATGCAAAAAACCCCGGCGAATGAAATCGAACCGCGCGTCACCGAAGCCCTGCGCATGGTGCAGCTTGAGACGTTCGCCCAGCGAAAACCGCATCAGCTTTCCGGCGGCCAGCAGCAGCGTGTGGCCATCGCCCGCGCCGTGGTCAACAAGCCGCGTCTGCTCCTGCTGGATGAATCCCTCTCCGCGCTGGATTACAAACTGCGCAAGCAGATGCAGAACGAACTCAAGGCTCTGCAGCGCAAGCTCGGCATTACCTTTGTCTTCGTCACCCATGACCAGGAAGAGGCCCTGACCATGTCCGACCGCATCGTGGTGATGCGTGACGGTAAAATCGAGCAGGACGGCACGCCACGTGAAATCTACGAAGAGCCGAAGAACCTGTTTGTCGCCAGCTTCATTGGTGAAATCAATATCTTCGACGCCACGGTGATCGAACGTCTGGACGACCAGCGCGTGCGGGCTCGCGTCGAAGGACGGGAGTGCGCCATCACAGTGAATTTCCCCGTCGAAAAGGGACAAAAGCTCAACGTTCTGCTGCGCCCGGAAGATCTGCGCGTCGATGAAATCCACGGCAATGCCGAGGCCGAAGGGTTAATCGGCTATATCCGCGAGCGCAACTACAAAGGGATGACGCTGGAGTCTGTCGTCGAGCTGGAGAACGGTAAAATGGTGATGGTCAGCGAGTTCTTTAACGAAGACGACCCTGACTTCGACCACTCTCTCGACCAGAAAATGGTTATCAACTGGGTAGAAAGCTGGGAGGTTGTACTGGCTGATGAAGAACACAAGTAAGTTCCAGAATGTGGTGATTGCCACGATCGTCGGTTGGCTTGTGTTGTTTGTCTTTCTACCCAACCTGATGATTATCGCCACCAGCTTCCTGACCCGCGACGATACCCATTTCGTTTCGCTGGTCTTTACGCTGGACAACTACGCGCGCCTGATCGATCCGCTCTATTTTGACGTGCTGCTGCACTCGCTGAATATGGCGCTGATTGCCACGATTGCCTGCCTGGTGCTGGGTTATCCGTTCGCATGGTTCCTCGCGGGTCTGCCGCAAAAGGTGCGTCCGCTGCTGTTGTTTCTGCTGATTGTGCCGTTCTGGACCAACTCGCTGATTCGCATTTACGGGCTGAAAATCTTCCTCAGCACCAAAGGCTACCTCAATGAATTTCTGCTGTGGCTGGGAGTGATCGATACGCCGATCCGCATCATGTTCACCCCGAGCGCGGTGATTATCGGTCTGGTCTATATCCTGCTACCGTTTATGGTGATGCCCCTCTACTCCAGCATTGAGAAGCTGGATAAACCGCTGCTGGAAGCGGCAAAAGATCTGGGTGCCAACAGGTTCCAGACCTTTATCCGCATTATCATCCCGCTGACCATGCCCGGCATTATCGCGGGCTGTCTGCTGGTGATGCTCCCGGCGATGGGCTTGTTCTACGTTTCTGACCTGATGGGCGGGGCGAAAAACCTGCTGATTGGGAATGTGATCAAGAGCCAGTTCCTCAACATCCGCGACTGGCCGTTCGGGTCCGCCACCAGCATCACGCTGACGGTGGTGATGGGTCTGATGCTGCTGGTCTACTGGCGCGCCTCACGGCTGCTGAATAAGAAGGTGGAACTCGAATGATCGGTCGACTGCTTCGCGGCGGTTTTATGACCGCCATTTACGCTTACCTGTATATCCCGATCATTATTTTGATCGTGAACTCGTTTAACAGCTCGCGCTTTGGGATTAACTGGCAGGGCTTTACCACCGACTGGTACAGCCTGCTGATGAACAATGACAGCCTGCTGCAGGCCGCTCAGCACTCGCTGACGATGGCGATCTTCTCCGCCACCTTCGCCACGCTGATTGGCTCCCTGACCGCCGTGGCGCTCTACCGCTATCGCTTTCGCGGTAAACCGTTCGTCAGCGGCATGCTGTTTGTGGTGATGATGTCGCCGGACATCGTGATGGCGATTTCGCTGCTGGTGCTGTTTATGCTGCTGGGCGTTCAGCTTGGCTTCTGGTCGCTGCTGTTTTCCCATATCACCTTCTGCCTGCCGTTTGTGGTGGTGACCGTCTTTGCGCGCCTGAAAGGGTTCGACGTGCGCATGCTGGAGGCGGCGAAAGATCTGGGCGCCAGCGAGATGACCATCCTGCGCAAAATCATCCTGCCGCTGGCGATGCCCGCCGTGGCGGCCGGATGGCTGCTGAGCTTTACCCTGTCGATGGATGACGTGGTGGTCTCCTCCTTCGTGACCGGGCCGAGCTATGAAATTCTGCCGTTGAAAATCTATTCGATGGTGAAAGTCGGCGTTTCACCTGAGGTGAACGCGCTGGCGACCATTCTGCTGGTGTTTTCGCTGGTTCTGGTGATCGCCAGCCAGGTTATTGCTCGTGATAAAACAAAATCTCAGGGGACAATGAAATGAAAAAAATGCTCGCCGCTGCGGCGCTGGTGCTTGGCATGGGTGCCGCGCACGCTGATGACAGCAAAACGCTCTACTTCTACAACTGGACCGAGTATGTGCCGCCGGGACTGCTGGAACAGTTCACCAAAGAGACGGGCATCAAGGTGATCTACTCGACCTACGAGTCGAATGAAACCATGTATGCCAAGCTCAAAACCTACAAAGACGGCGCGTACGATCTGGTGGTTCCTTCCACCTACTTTGTCGACAAAATGCGCAAAGAGGGCATGATCCAGAAGATCGATAAAACGAAGCTAACCCATTTTTCAAACCTCGATCCGGAGATGCTCAACAAGCCTTTTGACCCGAATAATGACTACTCCATTCCGTATATCTGGGGGGCAACCGCGATTGGCGTTAACAGCGAGGCCGTCGATCCGAAATCGGTGACAAGCTGGGCCGACCTGTGGAAACCGGAGTACAAAGGCAGCCTGTTGTTGACCGACGACGCGCGAGAAGTGTTCCAGGTCGCGCTGCGCAAGTTGGGCTACTCGGGCAATACGACGGATCCAAAAGAGATTGAAGCGGCGTATACCGAGTTGAAAAAGCTGATGCCTAACGTGGCGGCATTCAACTCCGATAACCCGGCAAACCCGTATATGGAAGGCGAAGTGAACCTGGGGATGGTGTGGAACGGCTCCGCGTATGTCGCCCGCCAGGCCGGTACGCCGCTTGAGGTTGTCTGGCCAAAAGAGGGTGGGATTTTCTGGATGGACAGTCTTTCAATCCCGGCCAACGCGAAAAACGTGGACGGGGCGCATAAGCTGATTGACTTCCTGCTGCGCCCTGACGTGGCGAAACAGGTTGCCGAGACGATTGGCTACCCGACGCCCAACCTGGCCGCACGCAAGCTGCTGAAGCCAGACGTGGCTAACGATAAGTCGCTCTACCCGGACGCCGAAACCATCAGCAAAGGTGAATGGCAGAACGATGTCGGCGACGCCAGCCGCCTCTACGAAGAGTATTACCAGAAGTTAAAAGCGGGCCGCTAACCGGTATCGCGTTCTTCCTCACGCCGCCTGCGCGGCGTGAGGGGGAATTAACTGACCGCATTCTCTCCTGCCCAGATCGTCGCCTTTCGCATCGCCTCCACCACCTCCTCATCAGACAGACCCAGCGCCTGACGAACCCGGGTTGCCTCATCCCAGCGCTGCTGTTCATAATAACGACAGAGGTTGATCATGTCGGCTAACTGCCCCTCCTGATGGCACAGCGCGTTGCTCACGCTCTGCGGTACCGCAATTTGCTTCATCAACTCGGCCATCGGCAGCTCAAGAAGGGTATCGAGCAAAGAAAACAGGCCGCACATGAACGCATTTTCAGCCAGAATCGGGTCTTTCATCGTCTCTGCGATCAGTTCGCAGAACTTGCCACGCATCATGCTTAGCGGGTAAAGCTCGCTGACGGTGTCATTACCCGCACTGGCGAGGACCACGACGGCAACAAACCGTCGGAGCTGATTTTCGCCAAGATACCTGAGCACCTCGCTCAGGGTTAACTTGCTGAAATTACAGGCGCCGACATGTTTAAATGCCGTATGCTTCATATAGCGCATGATTTTATAAGAGAGCGTCAGATCCGTTTTTATCAACGACTCGATGATTCGAAAATCAGGTTTATTGCGTCCGACCTCCATTTGCAGCCGGAAAATCGCCAGCTGATTTTGCGACAGCCGTTTATATTTAATGACCTCCGGACGGCAGAAAAAATATCCCTGAAACAGAGAGAACCCCTCGTCCCTGTATTGGTTGAATTCCTCTTTAGTCTCAACTTTTTCAGCGAGATATTTAATATGACCGGTCAGATGTTTACGTGCTTTCAGATACGCTTTAATTTGCGCTAAAGTATAATTTCTGACGTCGAATTTCAGGATCGAAATATAGGGTAAAAAAGCATCCCATTCTGGCGCAAGGGTGAAATCATCAAGCGCAAACTGGTAGCCATGCGCATTCATCTCCCTGACAGCCTGCAGCAGTTCGGCCCCCGGTACAGCATCTTCAAGGATCTCAATCACCACGCTCTCTTTATCAAGCGCTTCGCCACTGCGGTCAATGACCATCCTTGAAGGGAAATTAATAAACGACGTATGTGCCCCGGCGATGCGCTGGGACGGCACACATAAAAACTGATCGGATATCATCCTGGACGTGGCATATTCCGCCGACACATCCGGAAAACGATTTGTCATCCCGTCTCTGAAAAGCAGCTCATAGGCCACGGTATTCATCTCTGGGTTAAAAATGGGTTGTCGCGCGATAAATCCGTACATATCCCATCCTCCTCTACCACTTAATATTTATTAGCATCCTCTTTCTACACGATGATAACGAGCATTATCGAGCGCTATTTTGATTGAATGCACAAAATAAAAGCATCCACACTAATTAACGGGATTTAATATTCTGGAATTTAAATTAAATATATCCGGCGCTCTACAGAAAGAGAACGAAATATCCGATAAGTACTGTGTGCCTGCCCGACATGCACGACATTACGGGAGATGAGAATGAAAGACGCCATGGTCCGAAAACAAAAAATAAGAGTCAAGACGTTGATGCGATTGTCCATTTTCCTCACCGTGACGGTGGGCTTTACGGCAACGATCGGGTTTATGATGTGGCAGTGGATGGCGCAGCAAGAGGTGCTGGCCAAAAAACATATCCGCCAGATAGCCGAGGTACAGGCTTTACAGGTCAGCAAACAACTGGATTCCGCCCTGACTGCCGCCCGGGATATGGGCAACAGCGCTCTGGCGCTGCGTGAGGCGGGCGTATCCGATCGCCAGAGCCTGAACCAGCTGCTCATCCACTACCTCTCGGCTCACCCATCGTTTCTCTCCATGTCGATGGCCTTTGAGCCCAACGCGTTTGACGATAAAGATGCCGCCTTTGCCGGTCAGAGCGGTGAAGATCCTGCCGGGCGCTACGCCCGCTACGTCGACCGCGATGCCACCGGCAAACCGGCGTTGCACCTGCTGACGGACATCGAAACGCCCGGCAGCGGTGATTATTATCTGCTGCCGAAACAGCGGCATAAAGATGTGATCATCGAACCCTATATTTACCCCTACAACGGCGTGGACGTGATGCTCACCTCGATTGCCGCCCCCATCATGCGTGACGGTCAGTTTCTGGGCTCGGTCACCTCTGACTTCTCGCTCGCCACGCTGCAGTCCACGATCGGCGCAATTAAACCGTGGAACGGCACAGGCTACGCCCTCCTCCTGTCTGCGGGCAATAACGTGGTGTCCAGCCCGGACAAACGGGCTGCAGGCAAGCCTTACGCGGGTCAGATTGCCGGTCATGATGTCACCCGGGTAAACGATCCGCTGCTGAAGGAAGAGGTGTTTATCACCTGGCAGGACATCGCCGTCGGCAACAGCCAGACGCCGTGGAAACTGGCTATTATCACCCCGGTCAGCGAAGTGATGGCCGAAGCGCGCACATTTTTACTGAAAGCCATCGTCCTGATGGTGTTAAGCATCGTTGCGGTCAGCCTGGTGATGGCCCAGATCTTTACCCGCAAGGTTGACCGTCCGGTGGGGGGAGAACCTTCCGAGGCCGCCGGTATTGCCCTTGCCGTCGCCCGGGGAGATCTGAACAACACTATCCCGGTGCGTTCCGGGGATACCCACAGCATTTTTTATGCCCTGCACACCATGCAGACGCAGCTCAAGCGCATCGTCGGCAACATCAGCGAAGCCAGCCATTCGGTGCACGGCGGGACCAGCGAAATTTCGGCGGGCAACCTTGACCTCGCCTCGCGTACCGAAGAACAGGCGGCGGCGATTGTTGAAACGGCTGCCAGCATGGAAGAGATTTCGGTCACGGTGAAGAATAACGCCGACAACGCCCACAAGGCCACCACGCTGACCGATCGCGCCGCGAGTCTCGCCGGGCATGGCGAAACGCTGGTAAACGACGTGGTAATGGTGATCGGGGAGATTGACGAGAGCGCACGTAAGATCGGTGAGATTAACAGCATCGTCGACGGCATCGCCTTCCAGACCAATATTCTGGCGCTGAATGCGGCCGTTGAAGCGGCGCGCGCAGGCGAACAGGGACGCGGTTTCGCAGTTGTCGCAGGTGAAGTGCGCAATCTTGCCCAGCGAAGCGCTAACGCGGCTAAAGAAATTTCCCAGCTGATTGCCGAGTCCTCAGGCCGCGTCAGCAAAGGCGTTGAGCTGGTCAATGAGACCGGCGTAATGATGAAACAGGTGATTGAGGCGGTGTCGCACGTGCATCTGGTCATCAACGACATTGTTCAGGCGCTGGACGAACAGAATCGGGGGATTAGCCAGGTCAGTACCGCCGTTAACCAGATGGACAGCACCACCCAGCAGAATGCTTCACTGGTTCAGCAGATCTCAGCGGCGGCGCTCTCGCTGGACGAGCAGGCTAAATCGCTGGAGAAGACGCTGGCGTTCTTTCATTCTTAAATAAAAAGGCACCCGTCCAGCGGGTGCCTTTTCACGCGATTCGCGTTACAGCCCTTTCAGCAGCTTGTCGACAAATTCCGGAACAACCGTGCTTGCCAGACCGTAGTGTTTCTCTTCAAACTCGCTGCCCACCTGGCTTGGCTCAAGATTGAGTTCAACCGTATGTGCGCCGTGCAGTCGCGCTTCGTGGACAAACCCCGCCGCCGGATAAACATGGCCGGATGTGCCGATGGCGATAAACACGTCGGCCATCGCCAGCGCGCTGTAGATCTCATCCATTCCCAGCGGCATTTCGCCGAACCAGACCACGTGCGGACGCAGGCGCGACGGGAACTGGCAGCAGTGGCACTTATCCTCCGGCAGCACGTCCTCTTTCCAGTCCAGCACCTGACCGCTCCAGGCGCAGCGAACCTTGAGCAGCTCGCCGTGCATATGGATGATATTCTTGTTACCGGCCCGCTCGTGAAGGTTGTCGATATTCTGCGTTACCAGCAGAAAACGATCGCCCAGCGCCTCTTCCAGCTTCGCCAGCGCCAGATGCGCGGCATTCGGCGCGACGTCAGGCTGCTGAAGCTGACGACGGCGGGCGTTGTAAAACGCCTGCACGAGATCCGGGTCGCGGGCAAAGCCTTCCGGCGTGGCGACATCCTCCACGCGGTGCTCTTCCCACAACCCGTCCGCCGCGCGGAAGGTTCGAATTCCTGACTCGGCGGAGATCCCCGCCCCGGTCAGCACCACCACTCTGGGTTTATCCATCGCTTCTGGCATCATTCTGTCTCTGAAAAAGATCCGCTGGCGCAGACGCTCACGCAAGCGGCGTTTGTTTTTGCGAAAACGGCTGAGTCGACCCTGGCGACGCGACAGCATAGTAACCTCGTAAACTAATCGGTGAGATGAAGGAATGCGGCTCCGCGCATGCCTCCTGCGTCCCCGTGTCGCGCGCGTTCAATACGCGGCACGCGGGCAACCGGCAATAAGTGTCGGGGCAAACGCCCGGACAACCGTTCCGTAATCGCGGTAAAGTTTGAGAGCCCTCCCCCGATCACCAGCAGATCCGGGTCGACGATAGTGAGAATATTGCCCAGACATACCGCCAGCAGATCCAGATAGCGCTCGACGTGCTCACGCGCCTGCGCATCCCCTTGCTCCCACAGGGTAATGATTTGAGGGGCCTCAAGTTTCTGATGATAGAAGTGTTCGTAAAGCCATGCAAACCCGCGGCCGGAAAGGTAGTTCTCAATACAGCCGTGCTGGCCACAGCCGCAGCGGGTTAGCGGAAAATCACGTCCCACCACCTCGAGGGCATCCACCGGCAGGCGAATATGACCAAACTCGCCGGTGATGTAGCTGCGGCCGGTGATGGGCTTACCGTTGATGACGATTCCGCCGCCGACGCCGGTACCGAGGATCAGCCCCATCACCAGCGGGTAGCGACGGAATTCATCATCCCAAGCTTCAGAGAGCGCGAAGCAGTTGGCATCGTTATCTAAACGCACGTCGCGTTCAAGGAGAGCATAGAGATCGGCGCGCAGCGGTTTACCGCTGGCGGCAGGCACGTTGGCCGCGTAAAGCGTACCGTCGTCGGTTTCCGGCATGCCCGGAATACCAATGCCGACGCTGCCTTTCACGCCAAAGCGTTCATCGGCCTGTGCCACCAGCGCGGCAATGGCGTTTAAAAATTCGTCGTAGCTGTCGCGCGGCGTGGGAACGCGGGTTTCCCACTGCAGTTTGAGGTCTTTATCAAATACGCCGAGCGCAATCTTGGTGCCGCCAATATCAAATCCATAATACATAACGCATTCCTCTTTCGATCTGGCGACCCGAAAGCCGCTAGATCATGACGTAATTACTGGCCACTTAATACCCTCGCCGGATCAATTCGGCTTGCGCGACGCGCCGGATACCAGCTTGCCAGCAGACTCAGTAAAAGTGCTGTAAGCAGCACATAAAAAACATCCAGCCAGTGCAGTTCAGACGGCAGGAAGTCAATAAAATAGATATCACCCGACAGGAACTGGTGACCAATAAGCTTTTCAATCCCGTTGATAATCGGCGTCAGCTGCAGGGAAACCACCACGCCAATCACCACGCCGCACAGGCTGCCGAACAGACCCGCCAGCAAACCGTACCAGACGAAGATGGCGCGAATAAGACCGTCTTTTGCGCCGAGGGTACGCAGCACGGCGATGTCGCCGCTCTTGTCCTTGACCGCCATGACCAGCGTCGAGACGATATTAAAGCACGCGACGCCAATCACCAGCACCATCGCCAGATACATAATGGCGCGGATCATCTGGATATCACGGTACATATACCCGTAAGTGCCGATCCAGCTTTTGATGTAGACATAGTTATTAGTCACGCTGCCCGCGTCGCGCACCAGTTTGTTGGCGTTAAAGACGTCGTTCACCTTAATCGCAATGCCCGTCACGCTGTCGCCCATGTCGAGATACTGGCGCGCATCCTCCATCGGCACCATCGCAAAGCTGTGGTCAAGCTGGCCGCTCAGTTGAAGAATACCGGTAACGTGCAGGCGCACGCGTTTTGGCTGCTGCAGTTTGTGATCGGCGCTGGCGTTGGGGATCATGATTGACACCCAGTCGCCCTGCTTCACCTTCAGGGCATCAGCAACGCCTTTACCCATGATGATCTGCTGCTCGCCCGCCCTGAAGTTGGCCCACGCGCCGTTTTGCACATAGTTCGGCAGCGCGCTGAGACGCGCTTCCTGCGCCGGATTCACCCCTTTCACCTGAATGGCGCGCAGGTTTACCCCGCTCTCCACCAGCCCGGTAAAGTTAATGTAGGGCGCGGCCGCGGCGATGCCCGGCACTTTTTCAACTTTGGTGAGCGCATCGCTCCAGTTCGTCCACGGCTGGTTAACCGGTTCGATCTCCCCGTGCGGCACCACCGCCAGAATGCGGTTATTCAGCTCGCGCTCGAAACCGTTCATGGCGCTCAGGCCGACAATCAGCACCGCCACACCCAGCGCAATACCGATGGTCGAGATGACGGAGATCAGCGACACCATGCCGCCGCGGCGGCGGCCGCGGCTAAAACGTAAACCGATGAGTAACGATAACGGTGACGCCATTACTCTGCTCCCATCAGGGTCAGTTCCGCGTTCAGATGACCGTCGCGCATCTCAAGCTGGCGCCCCATGCGTTTTGCCAGCTGCAGATCGTGGGTCACCACCAGAAACGCGGTACCCTGTGAGGCGTTCAGCTCGCCCAGCAGCTGGAAAATACTGTCCGCATTGCGGGCGTCCAGGTTACCGGTGGGCTCATCCGCCAGCACCAGACGCGGGTTGTTGACCAGCGCACGGGCAATCGCCACGCGCTGGCGTTCGCCGCCGGACAGCTCCGACGGACGGTGGTTACCGCGATGGCCCAGCCCTACCGCTTTCAGCATGTCGCTGGCGCGGGCGTTAATTTCTGCGGGTTTCTTTTTGCCAATCAGCAGCGGCATCGCCACGTTTTCCAGCGCCGTGAAATCCGGCAGCAGGTGGTGGAACTGGTAGATAAAGCCCAGCTCGCGGTTGCGCAGCTCGGCCTTCGCCGCCGAGGACATTTTGCTCATCGGCTGGCCAGAGAAAATCACGTCGCCGTTGGTTGGGGTATCCAGCCCGCCCAGCAAATGTAATAAGGTACTTTTACCGGAGCCGGAGCTGCCGACAATCGCCATCATCTCGCCTTCGCCCACGCTAAAGCTCACATTGTGCAGCACGTCGGTTTGCACAGTGCCTTCCTGATAGCGTTTGGACAGGTTGTCGCATTGCAACAGGATCTTATTCATAACGTAAAGCCTCAGCGGGTTGAGTGGCGGCGGCGCGCCAGGAAGGATAAAGCGTTGAAAGCAGCGCAATGGCCATCGCGGCCAGCGCAATACCGATCACCTGCAGCGGCTCGATAGCCACCGGCAGCGCTGCGCCGTCGAGCAGCGCGCCGATAATCGGCATTAAGTTGTTGAGCTGGCTGGCAAGCAGTGCCCCCAGCACGGCACCGAGCAGCGCACCGATGATACCGGCGCTGGCGCCCTGCACCATAAACACGGCCATGATCTGGCGCGGCGTCAGCCCCTGGGTTTGCAGGATAGCGACCTCGCCCTGCTTCTCCATCACCATCAGCCCCAGCGAGGTGATGATGTTAAATGCCGCCACGGCGACGATCAGGCTCAGCAGCAGCCCCATCATGTTTTTCTCCATCCGCACGGCCTGGAACAGCTCGCCTTTGCGCTCGCGCCAGTCCTGCCATTTGGTGCCGTCCGGCAGTTTTTGCTGGCTGAGGGTATCCACCTTCAGCGGCGCGTCAAGCCACAGGCGCCAGCCGGTGATATTTCCGGCCGGGTAGCGCATCAGGCGTGACGCGTCCTGGATGTTAACCAGCATCTGGTAGCCATCGACTTCGCTGTTGGCGGCAAAGGTACCAATTACGTTGAACAGGCGCTGGCTTGGCAGGCGCCCCATCGGCGTAAACTGGCTGGCGGAAGGGACCATCACGCGCAGTTGGTCGCCACGGTTGACGCCAAGCTGGCCGGCAAGCTGCTCACCCAGAATCACGTTGTATTTCCCGGCTTCCAGGTCGGTCTGCTTCACGTTAACGAGATACGGCGTCAGCGGATCTTTTTGTGCCGGGTCGATACCCAGCATCACGCCGACCGCCACGCTGCGGGCGCTTTGCAGCACCACGTCACCTGTGGTCAACGGCGCAACGCGCGTGACGCCCTGTAACTTCGCCGCGCTTTCCGGCAGCTGCTGTGGGTTAACCGAACCGTTAGTCGATGAGAGAACGGCCTGCGGCATCAGCCCCAGGATGTTGTTTTGCAGCTCGCGCTCAAAGCCATTCATGACGGAAAGCACCGTCACCAGTGCCATCACGCCAAGCGTAATGCCAATAGTCGAAAGCCAGGAGACAAAGCGACCGAAGCGGTCCGCGGCGCGCCCACGCATGTAGCGTAAGCCTATGAAGAGTGCGACAGGTTGATACATGAAGTCCGTCTGTTTGCTGATAGCAGACCCACGAGTATATAAGCGAATCCGTTAAGCGTAAATGACTGAAACCGTAAGCTTTGGTAATCATTTTTCCGAAAAATTCAGATAAATCAGGGTACTAATGTCTGAAACCGCCCCTCGCAACCTCCACCTTTTCCGAAAAACCTCCTGATACAGACTGTTACCCATTACAGCCCGGTTTCGTTTAACAACAATTGTTCGTTCGTCTATGGCAATAAGGTAGTTGCGAACAATGAAGCAAAAAGCATTATGGATTAACCAGATAAAAGGGCTGTGTATCTGCCTGGTGGTTATCTATCATTCGGTTATCACGTTTTATCCGCACCTGATCGGGCTGCAACACCCGCTCTCCGGCCTTCTCGCCAAATGCTGGGTCTATTTTAATCTCTACCTCGCCCCCTTCCGTATGCCGGTCTTTTTCTTTATCTCCGGCTATCTGATCCGTCGTTATATTGATGAGGTGGACTGGCGAACCAGTCTCGACAAACGGATCTGGAGCATTGTCTGGGTGCTGGCGCTGTGGGGCGTCCTGCAATGGCAGGCGCTGACCCACCTGAATGCCTGGCTGGCCCCCGATCGCGAGCTTGCCACCTCGTCGAACGCGGCCTACGCCGACTCGCTCCCGGGATTTGTGCGAGGCATGCTCACCGCCAGCACCAGTCTGTGGTATCTGTATGCCCTGGTTGTGTACTTCACGCTGTGTAAACTGTTGAGCCGCTGGAAGCTGCCGATGCTGGGGCTGCTGGCGCTGGCAAGCATCGCGATCAACTTCCTGCCGCTGCCGTGGTGGGGAATGAACAGCGTGGTACGCAACATGATCTACTACAGCCTCGGGGCGTGGTATGGCGCAGCGCTGATGACGTGGATGAAAAACCTCAGCCTGCGCCGCAGCTGGCTGACAACCGGCGCTTTCGCCGCCGTCTCCGTGGTGCTGTGGTTTGCTAACGTTCCGCTGCTGCTCTCATTGCTGTCTATTGTGCTGATCATGAAGCTGTTCTACAGCTTTGAGCAGCGCTATGCCGTTCACCCTGACAACCTGCTGAACGTGATTGGCTCCAATACCATTGCGATTTATACCACCCACCGCATCCTCATTGAGGCCTTCAGCCTGTTCCTGATCGGCGAGATGAATGCCGCTTACTGGCCGGTCTGGGCCGAGCTATCCCTAATTCTTGTCTATCCGTTTGCCAGCCTGCTGATCTGTACCCTTGCCGGACTAGGGGTGCGTAAGATCTCCACCGCGCTGTTTGGAGACATTTTCTTCTCTCCGCCTTCACCGCTCACGCTGTCACCCACCACCCGTTAATGCCCTCACCGCCCCCCTTCCGGGGGCGTATAATCCCGCCGTGCGGTTACGATTTGCTTATGTAAAACGATCGAGGATAATAAAGACATTGCGTATCAGTGATATGCCCCAATACTGTTGGTATATCCATAAGAGACTCTGACATAGCCATGCCTGAACACTATCGTTATTCCTTGCCTGTCAAAGCGGGCGACCAGCGCCAGCTGGGTGAACTCACGGGCGCAGCGTGCGCCACGCTGGTAGCGGAAATCGCCGAGCGTCATCCTGGCCCGGTGATCCTGGTTGCCCCGGATATGCAAAACGCCCTGCGCCTGCACGATGAAATTCGCCAGTTCACCGATAATCTGGTGTTCAGCCTGGCCGACTGGGAAACGCTGCCCTATGACAGCTTCTCTCCGCACCAGGAGATCATCTCCTCGCGCCTATCGGCGCTCTATCAACTCCCGACCATGCAGCGCGGCGTGCTGATTGTGCCGGTGAATACCCTGATGCAGCGCGTCTGTCCGCACAGCTACCTGCACGGCCACGCGCTGGTGATGAAAAAAGGCCAGCGCCTGTCCCGTGATGCCCTGCGCGCGCAGCTTGACGGTGCCGGCTATCGCCACGTCGACCAGGTGATGGAGCACGGGGAATACGCGACCCGCGGCGCGCTGCTCGACCTTTACCCGATGGGCAGCGACCAGCCGTATCGTCTGGACTTTTTCGATGATGAAATCGACAGCCTGCGCGTCTTTGACGCCGACACGCAGCGCACGCTGGAGGAAGTGGAGTCCATCAATTTACTGCCCGCACATGAGTTCCCGACGGACAAAACCGCTATCGAACTGTTCCGTAGCCAGTGGCGCGATAAGTTCGAAGTGAAGCGCGACGCGGAACATATTTATCAGCAGGTCAGTAAAGGCACGCTGCCTGCCGGGATCGAATACTGGCAGCCGCTGTTCTTCAGCGAGCCGCTCCCTGCCCTGTTCAGCTACTTCCCGGCGAATACCCTGATTGTTAACACCGGGGATATCGACGCCAGCGCCAGCCGCTTTGAAAGCGAAACCCGCGCTCGCTTCGAAAACCGGGGCGTTGACCCGATGCGTCCGCTGCTGCCGCCGGAAGCGCTGTGGCTGCGTACCGACGAGCTCAACGCCGAGCTGAAGCGCTGGCCGCGCATGCAGCTGAAAACCGATTCGCTTGCCGATAAGGCCGCCAACACCAACCTCGCCTTCCGGACGCTGCCGGACCTGGCCGTACAGGCGCAGCAGAAATCCCCGCTGGATAATCTGCGCAAGTTTCTGGAGTCGTTTACCGGCCCGGTGGTGTTCTCCGTTGAGAGTGAAGGCCGCCGCGAAGCGTTAGGTGAGCTGCTGGGGCGCATTAAGGTGGCGCCGAAGCGCATCCTGCGCCTGAGCGAAGCGACCGGAAACGGTCGTTACCTGATGATTGGCGCCGCCGAGCACGGTTTTATCGACACGCTCAACAACCTGGCGCTGATTTGCGAAAGCGACCTGCTGGGTGAGCGCGTCGCGCGCCGTCGGCAGGACAGCCGTCGAACCATCAACCCGGACACGCTGATCCGTAACCTGGCCGAGCTGCACCCGGGCCAGCCGATTGTTCACCTGGAGCATGGCGTTGGACGCTATCAGGGGATGACCACACTGGAGGCGGGCGGCATTAAAGGTGAATACCTGATGCTGACCTACGCTAACGACGCCAAACTGTATGTCCCGGTGTCGTCCCTGCATCTGATCAGCCGCTACGCGGGCGGGGCCGAAGAGAACGCGCCGCTGCACAAGCTGGGCGGCGATGCCTGGGCGCGCGCGCGCCAGAAAGCCGCGGAAAAAGTGCGCGACGTGGCCGCCGAGTTGCTGGATATCTACGCCCAGCGCGCGGCCAAAGAGGGCTTCGCGTTTAAGCATGATAAGGAACAGTACCAGCTGTTCTGTGACAGCTTCCCGTTTGAAACCACGCCGGATCAGGCTCAGGCTATTAACGCCGTGCTGAGCGACATGTGCCAGCCGCTGGCAATGGACCGCTTAGTCTGCGGCGACGTCGGCTTCGGTAAAACCGAAGTGGCGATGCGCGCCGCTTTCCTTGCGGTGGAAAACAACAAGCAGGTGGCGGTGCTGGTGCCGACCACCCTGCTCGCTCAGCAGCACTTCGACAACTTCCGCGACCGCTTCGCCAACTGGCCGGTACGCATCGAGATGCTGTCGCGTTTTCGCAGCACCAAAGAGCAGACGCAGATCCTGGAGCAGGCAAGCGAAGGCAAGATCGATATTCTGATCGGCACCCATAAGCTGCTGCAAAGCGACGTGAAGTGGAAAGATTTGGGGCTGCTGATTGTCGACGAAGAGCACCGCTTCGGGGTGCGCCATAAAGAGCGCATCAAAGCGATGCGTGCCGACGTCGACATCCTGACCCTGACCGCAACGCCGATCCCGAGAACCCTGAACATGGCGATGAGCGGCATGCGCGATCTGTCGATTATCGCCACGCCGCCGGCGCGCCGTCTGGCGGTGAAAACCTTCGTCCGCGAGTACGATAATCTGGTGGTGCGTGAGGCCATTCTGCGTGAAGTGCTGCGCGGGGGTCAGGTCTATTACCTGTACAACGACGTGGAAAACATCCAGAAAGCGGCCGACAGGCTGGCGGAGCTGGTGCCGGAGGCGCGCATCGCTATCGGTCACGGGCAGATGCGCGAGCGCGAGCTGGAACGGGTGATGAACGACTTCCACCACCAGCGCTTTAACGTGCTGGTGTGCACCACCATCATCGAAACCGGGATCGACATTCCGACCGCGAACACCATCATCATTGAACGTGCGGATCACTTTGGCCTGGCGCAACTTCACCAGCTGCGCGGCCGCGTCGGGCGTTCGCACCATCAGGCTTACGCCTGGCTGCTGACGCCGCATCCAAAAGCGATGACCACCGACGCGCAAAAGCGTCTGGAAGCCATCGCCTCTCTGGAAGACCTCGGTGCAGGCTTCGCACTGGCCACGCACGATCTCGAGATCCGCGGTGCCGGTGAACTGCTGGGTGAGGACCAGAGCGGCTCGATGGAGACCATCGGCTTCTCGCTCTATATGGAACTGCTGGAAAACGCGGTTGATGCCCTGAAGGCCGGGCGCGAGCCGTCGCTGGAAGATCTCACCAGCCAGCAGACCGAGGTCGAGTTGCGTATGCCTTCCCTGCTGCCGGACGATTTCATTCCGGATGTGAATACCCGACTGTCGTTCTACAAGCGCATCGCCAGTGCGAAGACGGAAAACGAGCTGGAAGAGATTAAGGTTGAGCTGATCGACCGCTTTGGTCTGCTGCCCGATGCGGCGCGAAATCTGCTGGATATCGCTCGCCTGCGCCAGCAGGCGCAGAAACTGGGCATTCGCAAGCTTGAAGGCAACGAAAAAGGCGGCGTGATTGAGTTCGCGGAGAAGAACCACGTCAACCCGATGTGGCTCATCGGCCTGCTGCAAAAACAGCCGCAGCATTTCCGTCTGGATGGCCCAACGCGTCTGAAATTCACCCAGGAACTGACGGAGCGCAAAACCCGCATGGACTGGGTGCGTAACTTTATGCGCCAGCTGGAAGAGAACGCGATCGCCTGACCTCCATTCCCCTCTTAACTAAGGAATTTCATGTAGTTTATTAACCGGAAGCGATGAAAGTTGCTTCCGGAAAATGAATAGCTTACAGCGACACCCTGGTCCGGCTGTAAATCGCTGAGGCGTTTCCTGACCGCGTAGCGGCGATTTACCGCCGGGAGCCCGGGTCGCCAGGGTGGTGGCGACTGAGCCACCCTGGCACGTTCACAGGTCATGTCGTTACAGAGTACTAAGGGACATAAAGTGAACGGAATGACCACCAGAGTCGTATGTTCCCCCTCACCCCAGCCCTCTCCCTCAAAGGAGAGGGGGTCGTCCGTGCAGGCATTATTTTATGGGGATCCCTTCCCCTGTTAGCCCAGCGCTACGGGGGGACAATTTACAAACTCTTTGCACTTCACCCGATCTTCCCGACACACCCATTCGCCATAATTATCATTAACGCCTTATAAAACAATAACCTTATCATTTGCATGGATTATGGTGATGATGACCTTTTCGCGTTTTACTCGCTGGTTAACCCTGTTTGCGCTGGCAGCCACCGTCGCGGTGGCGCTTCCTGCTCGCGCAAATACCTGGCCCCTTCCTCCGCCCGGCAGCAAGGTGGTGGGTGAAAACCGCTTTCATGTGGTTGAAAATAATGGCGGTTCGCTGGAAGCCATTGCCAAAAAATATAACGTCGGTTTTCTGGCTCTGCTGCAGGCGAACCCCGGCGTCGACCCGTACGTTCCGCGAGCGGGCAGCGTGTTGACTATCCCGTTACAGACGATCCTGCCGGACGCCCCGCGCGAGGGGATCGTGATAAACCTGGCGGAGCTACGTCTGTACTATTACCCGCCGGGTAAAAATGAGGTGACCGTTTACCCGATTGGTATTGGTCAGCTGGGCGGCGACACCCTGACGCCGACGATGGTCACCACCGTCTCGGATAAACGCGCGAATCCAACCTGGACCCCGACGGCCAATATTCGTGCCCGTTATAAAGCTCAGGGCATCGATCTTCCAGCCGTGGTGCCGGCAGGCCCGGATAACCCGATGGGTCACCACGCGATCCGCCTGGCGGCCTACGGTGGCGTTTACCTGCTGCACGGAACGAACGCGGACTTTGGCATCGGCATGCGCGTCAGCTCCGGCTGTATTCGTCTGCGCGATGACGATATCAAAACGCTGTTTAACGTTGTTACGCCGGGTACCAAAGTGAATATCATCAATACGCCGATTAAGGTTTCTGAGGAGCCGGGCGGCGTGCGGCTGGTCGAAATTCACCAGCCGCTATCGAAAAACATTGGCGATGACCCGCAGACGCTGCCCATTAACCTGAATGCCGCAATGGTGAGCTTCAAAACGAATGCGAATACCAACAGCGTGGTGATGGAGCGCGCAATGGAAGCCCGCTCAGGCATGCCGACCGATGTCACCCGGCATCATGATGTAATCCAGCAATCGATGTAAATCATAAATAAAAAAACGCCCTGCTCAGCAGGGCGTTTTTTATTGCAGTGGCATAAATGAGGGTTTATGCCCGGCTTATTTGTAGATGACGGCGGTGCCGTGCAGGGTGTTAGGACCGGTCACAGAGGTGATGCGGTAAGATTTAGCACCCATCTCTTCCGCTTTTTGTGCCAGCTGATCTTCCAGTGAACCCAGGTTAGTACCGGCAGACGCAGAGATCGTCCCGACTTTATGCTGATCGACCGGGGTGGACTGTACTTGTACAGCCGCAAAGCTTGCGAAAGAAAGTGAACTCAGAACAGCAGCAGCGATGAGGGTTTTTACGTTTTTCATGATGTTTACCTTTAGCAGATGAATTTGGAGGTCGTTATCTATTTAGTTAACGATCGATAGGTAAATCATAAATGTGATCCAGGTCACGCGTCAACATAATTTTATAACGACCATTAACTTAATTTTAAAGTCGTTATTTTTCATATAGATATGATTAATATATTTTTAAGCATTCAGCACTGGTGGTGGGTTGCGTTTATTTTTATAATGGTTATTCACCAAACCAACAGAGGACCAACGGCACATGACAACCGACGTCACGAGTTGTGCGAAGAAAAGCCGTGGCCGACCAAAAGTGTTTGACAGGGATGCAGCGCTTGATAAGGCCATGACTCTCTTCTGGCAACATGGGTATGAAGCAACCTCGCTTTCCGATCTGGTAGAAGCTACTGGAGCCAAAGCGCCGACGCTGTATGCCGAATTTACCAATAAAGAGGGGCTATTCAGGGCGGTGCTGGACAGATATATTTCGCGTTTTGCGGCGAAACATGAAGCCCAGCTATTTTGTGAAGAGAAAAGCGTCGAACAGGCGCTTCGGGATTACTTCACCGCCGTCGCGACCTGCTTCACCAGTAAAGATACGCCTGCGGGCTGCTTTATGATTAACACCTCTGCCACCCTGGCGGCGTCCTCGAAAGAGATTGCCAATACGGTGAAATCGCGTCATGCGATGCAGGAGGAGACGCTGAGCGCCTTTCTGGCACAGCGCCAGCAGCGCGGTGAAATCCCTGCGCAGTGCAACCCCCAACTGCTGGCACAATACCTGAGCTGTATTTTGCAGGGGATGTCGATCAGCGCCCGTGAAGGGGCAACGCTGGAAAAACTGCAGAATATTAGCGAAACCACGCTGCGGCTGTGGCCTGAGCTACTCAAAATCTAAAGCAAAAAAAAGCTCCTCAGCCTGAGCGCATGAGGAGCTAAATTCAGAGAACATCTTTTTTACACTTTGTTATTCAGAACCAGCTGACCATTTCCATCCAGTGGAATTTGCGTGCCAGGGTCTTTGTCCATGCGGATTTTGCCCTGCTGATCGCCAATTTTGTACGTCACGTCATAGCCCAGCATTTTTTCCGACTTGTCATAGACGGTTTTGCAGCGTTGCTGAGTCGTGGTGTAGGTATCGTTATCCTGCATCGCGCCCTGCACCTGGTTACCGGCATAGCCGCCACCCAGCGCGCCGACCACGGTCGCCACATCTTTACCCCGGCCGCCGCCAAACTGGTGACCAATCACGCCACCCGCTACCGCGCCCAGAACAGAACCGGCGATACGGTTTTCATCCTGCACCGGACGACGATGCGTCACGGAGACGTTACGGCACTCCTGACGAGGCGTTTTTACCGTTTCTTTAATCGGTGTAGCAGAAACCACCTGCGCATACTGCGGGCCGCGATCTAATACGTTGAGACTGGCAACGGCAGCCACACCTAACGCAGCCGCGACGCCAATCCCTATACCCGCCAACATTGATTTATTCACGGGACTTCCTCCTTTGTTGCTATTGGTAACAATTTTGCAATGGAGGCACGGCTTCGCCAATCAGATAAAGGATGAAAAAAGGAACGTTCAGAGGAGATATATTGTATTTAGGAGAACTCTTAAGCACTCAATCTGTGATCTACAGCATGAAATGCTAAAAACTCCCTCCGGAGAGCCCGGAGGGAGTGAAAGATTAGTGCAGCTTCAGACGCGGACGGATCACGCGGTTGATTCTGCCCACCAGCATCATTAGCCCGGTTTTGAAGTAGCCGTGCAGCGCAATCTGGTGCATACGGTAGAGGGAGATATACACGAAGCGGGCAATGCGCCCTTCTACCATCATCGAGCCGCGCATCAGGTTACCCATCAGGCTGCCGACAGTAGAGAAGTTTGACAGAGACACCAGAGAACCATGGTCTTTGTAGACATAGGCCTTCATTGGCTTGCCTTTGTACTGCGCCAGAATGTTGTGCAGGACCAGGCTTGCCATCTGGTGTGCGGCCTGCGCGCGCGGCGGCACGAATCCACCCTCAGGACGGGCGCAGGAGGCGCAGTCACCGATAGCAAAGATTTCAGGGTCACGCGTGGTTTGCAGCGTTGGCTCCGTGACCAGCTGGTTAATGCGGTTGGTTTCCAGGCCGCCGATATCTTTCATAAAGTCAGGCGCTTTGATACCGGCCGCCCAGACCATCAGATCCGCTTTGATATACTCGCCGTCTTTGGTGTGCAGGCCGCCTTCGTCGGCGCTGGTCACCATGGTCTGCGTCAGCACCCGCACGCCCAGCTTGGTGAGTTCATTGTGCGCCGCACCGGAAATACGCGGAGGCAGCGCAGGCAGAATGCGTTCACCGGCTTCGACCAGCGTGACGTTCAGCGCTTCATTCGTTAACCCTTTGTAACCGTAGCTGTGCAGCTGTTTCACCGCATTGTGCAGCTCCGCAGACAGCTCAACGCCCGTCGCACCGCCGCCGACAATGGCGATATTTACCTTACCGTTCGCCCCCATATTGCTGGTGTACTTCAGGAACAGGTTCAGCATTTCCTGATGGAAACGACGCGCCTGGTGCGGGTTATCGAGGAAGATACAGTGCTCTTTCACGCCCGGCGTGTTGAAGTCGTTGGAGGTACTGCCGAGCGCCATGACCAGCGTGTCATACGGCAGCTTGCGCTCAGGAACCAACAGCTCCCCTTTTTCATCACGCAGTTCTGCCAGAGTGATGGTTTTGCTTTCACGGTTGATGTCCACCACCGAGCCCAGCTGAAACTGGAAATGGTGGTTGCGCGCGTGTGCCAGATAGCTGAGCGCGTCCACGCCCTCGTCCAGAGAGCCGGTCGCCACTTCATGCAGCAGCGGTTTCCACAGGTGGCTGTGGTTACGATCCACCAGCGTGATTTTGGCTTTTTTACCGCGACCCAGCTTCTTACCCAACTGTGTCGCCAGCTCCAGCCCGCCAGCACCACCGCCTACAATCACTATCTTTTTCAATGGCGTAGTCAACGTGACCCCCTCAAATTATTAACCAATTGTTAATTAAAAGTTATAAGAATAACCCTTAATTAACAACAGGTTACAGCACTGAAACCATTCAGGTGCATTGAGAATACCACGTCAGGCGCATTGGTCATACCAAAATTGATATGCATCAAGTTTTGATGGCTTAAAAGTAGACAATTCTGGTCAAAAAGAAAGCCCGGCACGCTTTCGCGGCCGGGCTTCGACGCCTGCAGGCAAGGAATTAACCCAGCGTTTTAAACGCTTTGATACGCTGCAGGTGTGGGGAGATGTTTTTGAACTTGTGGGTCTGTTCTTCGTCCCAGACGATCTCATAGTAATGATGCAGAAGTTCTGCAGCCCGGTGGCTGTTGAGCGCCTCATCGTTACGCGACAGGATCACCAGACAGCGGTCACGGTTTTTCTCACGAAAATTGCTGACGCACTTGGTCGCAATATCGACATACTCTTCCGGGCGGTCGATTTTGCCTTCCATGTTTTCGTTCGGGAAAAGGTTGGGATTGAATACCACCTGACGGATGTCACACAGGAAGCCAATCCGCTCTGCCCAGTAGCCGCCCAGCCCCACGCCGCAAATCAACGGCCGATCGTCGACGTTGAGCTGCAACATCTTGTCCACCTCTTTGAGCAGATGCTGCATATCATGCTTCGGATGGCGCGTGCTGTAGCTGATCAACCGTACATCCGGATCGATAAACTGCAGCTGCAGCACCTTCTCATGATTACCAGGACTGTTTGAGTCAAAACCGTGTAAATAGATGATCATCGTCTTCTCACCACGCTACGCCTTCCGGGAGGGTTTACAGGCTGGCTTTATGTGCCTGCCAGCGCTCATTCAGGTCTTCAAGCCGGGCGTTGACCGTCTTCCAGCGCGCCGAATCCATCAGCTCCTGACGGCTAAATGAACCTTTATGATACAATTGTGTAACACGCTCTGCATTGATCGGCGACAGGTTATCCAGCACGCTCACGGCACCTTTACGATTATTGCAGACCAGGATCATATCGCAACCTGCATCCAGCGACGCCTGACCGCGTTCAGCGTAGCTGCCCATAATCGCCGCCCCTTCCATCGACAGATCGTCAGAGAAGATCACGCCATTGAAGCCCAGCTCCTGACGCAGAACGGTTTTCAGCCAGTGCGCAGAGCCGCTGGCAGGGCGCGGGTCAACGTCGCTGTAAATCACGTGCGCAGGCATGATGGCATCCAGCTTGTTGTCAGTGATAAGCGACCTGAACACCGACATATCTTTGGCGCGAATTTCCGCTTCCGGGCGCGGATCGCGCGGGGTCTCTTTGTGTGAGTCCGCCGTTACCGCCCCGTGACCCGGGAAGTGTTTGCCGGTGGTTTTCATCCCGGCATCGTGCATGCCGTCAATGAACCGGGTCGCCATGGCCAGCGCAATGCGCGGATCGTCATGGTACGAGCGCTCGCCAATGGCGGCGCTGATATGCCCCACGTCCAGAACCGGGGCAAAACTGATGTCGATATCCATGGCAATCATTTCGCTGGCCATCAGCCAGCCGGCCTCCTGCGCCAGTTTCCCGCCCTCTTCCGTGCCGAGCAGCGCGGCAAAAGACTGGGCCGCCGGCAGGCGGGTAAACCCTTCGCGAAAACGCTGCACGCGGCCGCCTTCCTGATCGACGGCGACCACCAGATGATTGCGCGACGCGGCGCGGATCTGACGCACCAGCTCACGCAGCTGCGCCGGATCGTGATAGTTGCGGGTAAACAGGATCAGCCCCCCCACCAGCGGGTGCGCCAGAATTTCACGCTCCTCCGCATCCAGTTCAAACCCTTCTACATCCAACATGACTGGACCCACATCCACCTCTCTTATCCTTTCGTTTGTAACTGACGCCAGGCATCGTCTGCCAGCGCAATAAAGTGTTTGTCTCTGGACTGCTGATAGCGCATTTCAAACCAGCCAGCCATTAACATGACGACCCAGGGCCGCCAGCGTTTAACCTGACGCCTCAGCGCGTCGGCGTTGATATGTGCCGCCTCGGCGTAGTCCCTGATCAGCGTCTGCCGCGCAGCGTCACTCTCCGTCCAGACTGCAGCCAGCTCCAGCGCCACATCGCCATCTCCGGCATATTCCCAGTCGATGAGCCTGATGCCCGCTGACGTATGCACAATATTTCCGGCATGAACATCCATGTGCAGCGGCGAGAGCCGAATCGGCTGCGGCTCGCCCGTTTTACGCAACCGCTTGAGATGCGCCAGCCACACTGGGGTGCGTCTGTCAGGCGCGGCCTGCTGCCAGTAGCGTTCCAGCAGCGGGTATAACGTGATTCGCCATCCCAGACGTGGCTGCCGGTGCAGATGATACAGCATCGCCGCGAGCGCCGGCGTGTCCGGCAGCGCGCTTTTCACGTCACCGTCCAGATAGTCGACGGCCATCCAGCTCTCTCTGAAAAAACGGGGGGCAGGCACGAGATCTGACGGAAGACGCCTCAGGGCGCGAAACTGACGACGGAAATGGGAGGCAGGCGCATAGGGGTCGTGATGTTGCCGCAAGACCAGACGTCGTTCGCCCTGCGCTATAATGCAACTCGCGCCGCCAAGCCCGGAGTGGGCCTGCGGCGCGATAAGGCGGTACTGAGGAAAATAGCGCGTCAGAATCTCTTCACGCGTGCTGTCATTGTTGCGTAACCGCACCTTTACCTGACCAAATAATTTCGCCTGTCTGAACCAGCATCAGCTGCATCTGCAGGGCCGGTGTATTCACGTTACCGGTGGCGTTAGAGTACAGCACATACTGTGCGCCAACGTTACGGGCAATGCCGATCGCCTTGCTGCGTGTGCCGAGGCTATCCTGCGGCGACAGGCCCAGTTGCTGTTTGGCTACCGCGAGCTGCTGAGCCGAGACCAGCGTAAACTTACCGTTGTTTGCCAGGGCGTTGCGCAGCGTTTCAGTCGCTTCGCCCGCGTTCAGCGAACCGTTGGTACGGTTGTTCACGCTATCAACCAGCAACACGCTACCTGCCGTCACGCCCTGTGCCTGCAGCATTTTGCCGACCATGGGCTGCATTGCGCCGTTCCAGTCGTAATGGCGCACGCGCGGCGTCGGCTGCGACGTCTGGTCCGGATGCTCAATCGGGCCTGGCTGTGCCGGTATAGACGGTACGGACGGCACGGTTGGCTGCGGCTGCGTTGGCTGTGTCGGCTGTTCAGTGCCCGGTTTCGCCTCTTCCACAGGCGCTGGCTGTTCAGTTCGGGTCACACACCCCGCCAGGAACAGCGCGAAAGCTGTCACGAGCGCATAGCGGCTCAAGTTTTTAATCAAGGTTCACCCCTTAGAGATAAAGATAAAGTCTCACCTTATGCGCACCCAGATAGTTGGCGCTGCCATAGAGCGTTACCGACGATCTGGCCG
Source organism: Enterobacter quasiroggenkampii (assembly GCF_043972695.1). Lineage (NCBI taxonomy): Bacteria > Pseudomonadati > Pseudomonadota > Gammaproteobacteria > Enterobacterales > Enterobacteriaceae > Enterobacter > Enterobacter quasiroggenkampii. The sequence goes on along the minus strand of NZ_CP143745.1, from coordinate 2,369,062 downwards.
GAATGGTGACGCTGCGCGGCGCCTCCAGCGGATGCATTTCGAGACCTCTTACGTCATACCAGAAAAAACGGTAGTGGACCGTCACGGGTTCGTGTCTTTCATTAAAGAGCGTAGAGGAAGCTGATGAATTGATTTCACTGATGGTCAGCGCGGGTTGTTGCGCCGTGATGCCCGCGGCAAGCACGGAGGATTCCATCACCAGCGTCTGTTCATCGTTCACGGGGATCGCCGGACGCGAGCTGCATCCCACAATCATCATCGTCATTACCAGCGCTGCAATACGCCCTTTACGCATGTCAAAGACCTTTATGTGCCAGCATCGGCCCCAGAGGACGTCCACCCAGCAGATGCATGTGAATATGATAAACTTCCTGGCCGCCATGACGGTTGCAGTTCATGATCAGACGGTAACCATCTTCTGCAATCCCTTCCTGTTCGGCGATTTTCGCGGCCACCGTCAGCATACGACCTAATGCCACTTCATGCTCGGTTTTTACGTCGTTTACGGTCGGAATCAGAATATTGGGAATGATAAGGACGTGCGTCGGAGCCTGAGGTGAAATGTCCCGAAAAGCCGTTACCAGTTCATCCTGATAGACGATATCCGACGGAATTTCGCGACGGATAATTTTACTGAAAATCGTTTCTTCAGCCATGACCTATTCCTTTTTTGATTAATCAGGCGCGATGCGTCCGCTGTTAACACACGCTCTGGATGAGGGTGTGACACAATTCAAGAGTATGAGCGAGTTTCTCCTGTCCTTTCAACCTCCTCCCTCGATTTCTTTCCTGAATGTTCATCAGCTGAGTGAAGAGTGACCGCTCGCGGGCCTTAATAGGCTGAAACATTATTTCAGTTCCGGTCGACACATCTGTTTACAGCATTAATAGCAATGCGTATATTTCGCATTTGCATTTTCATGCGCATTTTTAACATAGAAAACGACGCCAGCCCGCGTCCGCGGGACTGACGCATACCCTCTTCATCGTTCATAAGGGTTTAATCATGTCTTTCATTCATCACACCAGGGATGGGCAACGTCAGGCTGTCGCAACGCCTTCGTTGCTGGCAGGCTGCATTGCTATGGCACTGACGCCAGCCGCCGCTTTCGCTGCATCAACAGCCGAAGATACCGTTATTGTTGATGGCGGTTTTGACCAAACGCAGGATCCTTCCGCAAGTCAGGAGCGGGATTACAGCGTCAAAACCACCACCACCGGCACGAAGCTGTTGCTGGTTCCCCGCGATATCCCGCAGTCCGTCAGCGTGATTAGCCAGCAGCGCATGGCCGATCAGAACCTGCAGTCCATCGGCCAGGTGTTAACCAACACCACGGGCGTAACGGCGCAGGTGCAGGACAGCGACCGTACCGTGTTTTACTCGCGCGGATTTTTCGTCAGTAATTACGCCTATGACGACCTGCCAACCTCCATCAGCGAAGTGTGGAACTTTGGCGATACTGCCGCCGATACGGCGATTTATGACCGCATCGAAGTGGTCCGCGGTGCAACCGGCCTGATGTCCGGTACGGGCAACCCGGCAGCGTACGTCAACATGGTGCGTAAGCATGCGGACAGCAATGAATTCAAAGGCAATGTTTCGGCGAGCTACGGCAGCTGGGATAAACAGCGCTACGTGCTGGATCTGCAGGCTCCGCTGGTGGAGTCAGGTAAGCTACGGGGCCGGATGATCGCAGGTTATCAGGACAACGACAGCTTCGTGGATAACTATCACTACCGAAAGAAATTCCTCTATGGCGTGATGGATGCGGACGTCACCGACAGCACCACCCTCTCGGTGGGATACGAATATCAGGAAAGCCATACCGCCGACCCAACCTGGGGCGGACTCCCGACCTGGTACAGTGACGGGAGTAAAACCCATTACGATCGCAGCCAGACCGTCGCGCCTGACTGGGCCAGGTCTGATAAAGACAGCACCCGCATCTTCGCTAATCTGACGCAGCGTTTCGATAATGGCTGGGAAGCACACATTAACGGCATGCATGCTGAAACCAACTTCGACTCTAAGCTGATGTATATGTCCGGCTATCCGGATAAAGAGACCGGTGCAGGCATGGTTGGCTACGGCGGCTGGAACCGTGGCGAACGGAAACAGGATGCCGTGGACGCTTTCTTGCGCGGCGATTTCGATCTCTTCGGCCGTCAGCACGAAATGATGTTCGGCGGCAGCTTCAGTCGTCAGCGTAACCATTACGACAACTCAATGCCTGACGCGGTTTACGGCATGGTTGATGTGGGTAACTTTAAGAACTGGAACGGTAACATTGCCGACCCGCAGTGGACGCCGTGGAAACTCTACAGCCAGGACGACATTCGCCAGTCCTCAGCGTATACCTCCGCCCGCTTCTCGCTGGCCGATCCGCTGCATCTGATCCTCGGCGCACGTTATACCAACTATAACATCCGCTATAACCCTGCGGGCTCCCCGGACACCCGTCTGGAAAGTACCAAAGATGACGTGACGCCCTACGCGGGCCTGGTCTACGACATCAATGAAGACTGGTCGACCTACGTCAGCTATACCTCTATCTTCCAGCCCCAGGACAAGCGGGACGCCAGCGGACGCTATCTCGACCCCACTACGGGCAAAAGCTACGAAGCCGGTGTGAAAGCAGACTGGTTCAATACCCGTCTTACCACCTCGCTGGCGATTTTCCGCATTGAGCAGGATAACGTAGCAAGCAATACCTATACCTATATGCCGAGCGGTGAGTCGATTTACCAATCGCTGGACGGCGTAGTGAGCAAAGGGATCGAGTTCGAGCTGAACGGCGCGTTGACCGATAACTGGCAGCTGACCTTCGGCGCGACCCGCTACATTGCGGAAGATAAGAATGGCAACGCCGTCAGCTCCGATCAGCCGCGTACAACCATGAAGCTGTTCACCCGTTATCAACTGCCAATGTTGCCGGAACTGACCGTGGGCGGTGGCGTGAACTGGCAAAACAAGGTGTGGACGGATGTGGATGGCGCGCCGGCTGGCCGTACCCGCGCGGAGCAAGGCAGCTACGGGTTGGTTAACCTGTTCAGCCGTTATCAGGTCACCAAAGATTTTGCTGTTCAGGCGAACGTCAACAACCTGTTCGACAAAGAGTATTACGATTACGTCGGCTCTTATGTGGTTTATGGCGCGCCGCTGAACGTCTCGGTGAGCGCGAGCTACGACTTCTGAGTGTTAAGCCGGGTGGCGGCTACGCCTTACCCGGCTTACATTTGCATTTCGTAGGCCCGGTAAGCGCAGCGCCGCCGGGCATGACAAACAGCACAAATAAAAAAGGCAGCCATTCGGCTGCCTTAGTCTCCCCAGGGTCACAACTTAGTTGTTGCGGATGTACTCATCCATTTCGGTTTTCAGGTTATCGGATTTAGTACCGAAGATTGCCTGTACACCCGAACCTGCAACAACTACGCCAGCTGCACCCAGTTTTTTCAGACCCGGCTGGTCTACTTTCGCGACGTCAGCAACGCTCACACGCAGACGAGTGATACACGCGTCCAGGTTAGTGATGTTCTCTTTACCACCGAACGCGGCAACCAGTGCAGGAGCCATTTCGCTGGTCGCGCCCGCTTTGCTGTCTTCTGTCGCATCTTCACGGCCTGGGGTTTTCAGGTCCAGTGCTTTAATCAGCACGCGGAAGATGGTGTAGTAAACAACGGCATAGCACGCACCGACGATTGGGAACAGCCACAGTTTGCTGCTGTTACCGGACAGAACGATGAAGTCGATCAGGCCGTGAGAGAAGGACGTACCGTCACGCATACCCAGCAGAATACAGATTGGGAACGCCAGACCCGCCAGAATAGCATGGATAACGTACAGGATCGGCGCAACGAACATGAAGGAGAACTCGATCGGCTCGGTGATACCGGTCAGGAACGAGGTCAGCGCTGCGGAGATCATGATACCGCCCACTTTTGCACGGTTCTCTGGCTTCGCAGAGTGCCAGATAGCAATCGCCGCTGCTGGCAGACCGTACATTTTGAACAGGAAGCCACCAGACAGTTTACCTGCAGTTGGGTCGCCCGCCATGTAACGTGGGATATCGCCGTGGAATACCTGACCTGCTGCGTTGGTGAATTCACCAATCTGCATCTGGAATGGAACGTTCCAGATGTGGTGCAGACCAAATGGCACCAGGCAACGCTCGATGAAGCCGTAGATACCAAACGCCACAACCGGGTTCTGGTAAGCAGCCCACTGAGAGAAGGTCTGGATAGCGGAACCGATTGGTGGCCAGATGAAGGACAGGATCACGCCAGTGAAAATCGCTGCCAGACCAGAGATGATCGGAACGAAACGCTTGCCCGCGAAGAAGCCCAGGTACTCAGGCAGCTTGATGCGATAGAAGCGGTTGAACATATACGCTGCAATCGCACCGGAGATGATACCGCCGAGAACACCGGTGTCTGCCAGGTGTTTCGCAGCGATCTCTTCTGCCGGTAAATGCAGAACCAGCGGCGCAACCACAGCCATGGTTTTCACCATGATGCCGTAAGCAACCACTGCAGCCAGCGCAGATACGCCGTCGTTATTGGTGAAGCCCAGAGCCACACCGATCGCGAAGATCAGTGGCATGTTAGCAAAGACAGAACCGCCTGCTTCGGCCATCACATGGGACACTACGGCTGGCAGCCAGCTGAAGTTAGCAGAACCGACACCCAGCAGGATACCTGCGATAGGCAGTACGGATACTGGCAGCATCAGCGATTTACCGACCTTTTGCAGGTTAGCAAATGCATTCTTAAACATAATTGAGAGTGCTCCTGAGTATTTGTGCTTTTTTTACGCTTTCACGCATTGGCCCGGGGGGAGTACCGTGCCGTGGACAGGACATCTAAGCGCCCTTTATTTATTACACAGAGTAAAATAATTCCCTCTGAGTTTGTTTGACGGCTATCACGTTTCAGCTTAAGACGGTCGAAAAACTTTCAGTTATTTACAAAAAGCATGTCCGGATGTGTCTAAAAACAGCATCACCGCCCCAAATGAGGCGGTGAACTTTACTCGGTTTATTTATTAATTACGAGCCTAAAAAAAACAGGTGTATCAGACAGATTGCAGGCGGGCAGGGTCAATATGGAACAGCGTGGAGAAGTTTTCTGTCGTCACGCGGGCCAGCTCTTCGATGCTGACGCCCTTCAGGACGGCCATGTACTCAGCCACATCTCGCGTCATCGCGGGCTGGTTCTCTTTACCGCGATGCGGAACCGGTGCCAGATAGGGAGAATCGGTCTCTACCAGAATGCGATCGAGCGGAACATAACGTGCAGCATCACGCAGCTGCTCAGCGTTACGGAACGTCACAATCCCGGAAAACGAGATATAAAACCCCAAATCAAGCAGTTTACCCGCCGTTTCTCTGTCTTCTGTGAAACAGTGTAGTACGCCACCGCAATCCGTCACGTTTTCTTCCCGGAGGATCGCCAGGGTATCCGCACGCGCATCGCGGGTGTGGACGATAACCGGCTTGTTCAGTTCGCGGCCAATGCGAATATGGTTGCGGAAGGACGCCTGCTGGCGCGGTTTGGTTTCCGGCGTGTAGAAATAGTCCAGCCCGGTCTCGCCCATTGCCACCACGCCCTCTTCCGCCGCCAGACGACGCAAATCGTCAACGTCATATTCTTCATCCTGGTTCAGGGGGTGTACGCCGCAGGAAAACACCACGTTATCGCGAACGCCCACCAGCTCGCGCATCGTGCGATAGCCCGGCAGCGTCGTCGCTACCGCAAGGCAGAATTTCACATCGCGGGCGGCGGCTTTTTCCAGCACGTCATCCACGTTTTTATGCAGGGATTGATAATCCAGGCCATCAAGATGGCAGTGTGAGTCGACTAAAAACATAATGTCTCTCTCAGAGATGGGAAACCGGCGGTGTGGTGCCGGGTTGCAGGTAGTGTTCAATACGCAGTAACTGGTCGGTCAGTAAAAGCTCGCGATTAAGACCCGTCACGGTTAAAAGCTGTTCTCGACTCTGGCAAATTTCATGAAGCATCGCATGAAGAATCGTCCCTGAGAGGCGGTTCGCCAGCGTATTCACCAGTGTCCACGCGTCCGGGTTGGTCAGCAGCGTTGCCCCTTGCTGAAGTTTGAGGGCATCCAGCAGCAACGAGGCCAGCCAGTGCAGACGCTCAACGGCCTGATCGCTGTTAAGCGCAGGCAATACGCTTAGCCAGTCGTGGTTATTGAGTGCCATTTCGACGGCCCGGCAAAGCGTTTCTCGCTGTGACCAGACGTCAGGTTGCAGCAATGCCAGCGCCGCTGCGGGCGCGCCGCTGCTCAGGCGCAAGGCGGACAGCGCACTCTCAGGTGACGTTGTCACCTCTCGTTCCAGCCAGCTCAGCGCCCACGATTCCTGAGGCACAACAAGGTGATGAAGACGACAGCGGCTGCGCAGCGTCGCCAGCAAGCGTCCCGGGTCACGGCACGAAAGGAAAAACCACGTTTTTACCGGCGGCTCTTCCAGGGTTTTCAGCAGGGCATTAGCTGCCGCCTCGGTCAGCTGCGTGGCGTCTTTAAGCCAGACTACTTTAGCGCCGCCCAGCCGCGCGTGTTCGTACAATTTTTCACTGACTTCCCGCACGGCATCGATACCGAGCGCGTTTTTCCCCTTCTCCGGCTCAAGCGTGTAGTAGTCAGGATGTGTGCCCGCCTGCATCAGCTGACAGCCACGGCATTTGCCGCAGCTTTTATGCCCTTCCGGCTGCTGGCACATCAGAAAACGGGTGATGGCATAAATCAATGCATCATCGCCCATTCCCGGCAATGCCTGAATCAGTAACGCATGATGCCCCCGCCCCGCCTGATAGCTGCCGATCAGCTGTTCAAAGTGCGGGCGCAACCATGGATACCATTTCATGCCTGCTGCTCCTGCACCCACTGCGTCACGGTTTGCTGAATGTCACGCGTCACCTCATCCAGGGATTGCGTTGCATCGATGGTACGAATGGAGCTGTCCTGTGCGGCCAGCTCAAGATAGCGCGCACGGGTGCGGTTAAAGAAATCAAACGACTCTTGTTCAATGCGGTCGAGCTCGCCGCGCGCGCGGGCGCGTTTAAGACCCACTTCCGGGGTCACATCCAGATAGAGCGTCAGGTCGGGGCGAAAATCCCCCAGTACGGCATTGCGCAGCGTTGCCAGCATGGTCTGGTCAATACCGCGTCCACCGCCCTGATAAGCCTGAGTCGACAGATCGTGACGATCGCCGATTACCCACTTGCCATCGGCCAGGGCGGGTTTGATCACCGTCTCAACCAGCTGTACGCGCGCCGCGTAGAACATTAATACTTCGGCTTTGTCAGTGATAACTTCGTCGCCAACGGATTTAATGTCCAGCACCAGGCCGCGCAGTTTCTCCGCAAGTTGCGTACCGCCCGGCTCGCGGGTGAAGACCATGTCGGCGACGCCAAGCGATTTCAGCGTATCCACCACCACGTTGCGGGCGGTGGTTTTACCCGCCCCTTCGAGTCCCTCAATCACAATGTATTTACTGCGCATTTTTTTCCTTAAGTGCCTTCAGATAGTCCTGAACAGAGCGATTGTGGCTGGCAAGGTTGGTGTTAAAGGTGTGTCCCCCTTTTCCATCAGCCACAAAATAGAGATACGGTGTTTTCGCCGGATGCGCGGCAGCTTTCAGTGACGCTTCGCTCGGCGTGGCAATCGGACCAGGCGGTAAACCGCTAATCACGTAGGTATTATACGCCGTTGGCGTCTCCAGATCTTTTCTGGAGATCTTACCGGCATAGCTCTCGCCCATGCCGTAGATGACGGTAGGGTCGGTTTGCAGGCGCATGCCAATGCGCAGACGGTTGATAAATACTGACGCCACCCGATCGCGCTCGGCGGCAACGGCGGTCTCTTTCTCGATAATCGAGGCCATGGTGACAAACTGGTTTTGATCTTTATAGGGTAAACCCTCCATTCGCCCTTCCCAGGCCGCATCCACGGCGGCGACCATTTTTTTGTGCGCCCGCTTCAGGATCGCCACATCGGTCGTGCCGGCGGTGTACATCCAGGTATCTGGCCAGAACCAGCCTTCCACCCATTCGGGATGCTCAAACTTGAGCACGTCGGCCACCGTCTGGTAGCTGTCATCCTTCAGGGTATGTTTGATATACGGCGCATCGCGCAGCTGTTTGAGGTAATCACTCAGGCGTATCCCTTCCACAAATCGCAGAGGGAACTGGGCTTCTTTGCCGCTTTCCAGCAGCTGCAGCATCTCTCTGACGGTCATTCCCGGCGTAAAGCGATAGGTACCGGCTTTGAAATGTGACAGTTCAGGCTCCACACGCAATAACCACTGGAATACCCGTGGACGATTGATAATTTTATCACCGTAGAGCTGTTCCCCAAGCGCCTGGCGGCCGGTTCCCGCTTTCAGGGTAAAGATCGTTTCGTCTTTAACCAGGATCTTGCTGTCCGCCAGCTGGCGAACTTTCCATACGCCTGCTCCGCCAGCAACGCCCAGCGCAACAATGAGGAGAAGGACAAAGCGCAACATTTTTTTCATGACTATCTGGTTTGCTCACATATCGGGGCTAAAAACTGAAACAGCTCGCGCGACGACCAGCGTAGCTGGCCACAGGCGCGAACGGGCACAACAGGCATCAGCGCGTTGCAAATGATGACTTCATCAGCAGTCTGTAGCACCTCTTCCTTTGCGTTAACTTCGACAACGTGAAAGTCAGAGTGTGCCAGCTGCTGCAAACAAAATTGGCGCATTATGCCGTTCACGCCAGCCTGATCCAGCGCGGGGGTGAACACATTCCTGCCCTGTCGCCAGAACAAATTAGCCGCACAGCATTCCGTAATGAACCCTTCGCTGTCAAGGACCAGCGCCTCATCGGCGTCCGTCTGTTCAAGATGAGTACGAATGAGCACCTGTTCCAGGCGATTGAGATGCTTAATCCCGGCCAGCATCGGGTTTCGTCCCAGTCGTACCGGGCTTAGCGTCAGCGTGACGCCGTCTTCTCGCCAGCGAGAGTAATGCGCGGGATAAGCAGACACGGAAAGAATGCGCGTTGGGGCGAGACAAGATGCAGCGCTGTAACCCCGGCCACCACTGCCGCGGCTGATGATAACCTTGAGTACGCCGCTGTGCTTCCCCGATGCGAGCTGACACATTTCCTGACGTAAGGTGTCCCAGTGCGTAAAGGGGATCATGAGCTTTTCACAGCCATGCTGCAGGCGTCGCATGTGCGCTTCCAGAAGGCAAACATGGCCATCCAGAATGCGCGCCGTCGTAAAGCAACCATCCCCGAACTGTACCGCCCTGTCGCTGGCAGGCAGCGTGTCCTGCTCAAGGCCATTGATTAAAAACATGGTGGCTCCTTATGCGTGGACGTTTAGTCTGGCAGGATGTCATGCAGTCGACAAGAAGATTAGCCTTAATAAAAAAGGTCCGGCAAGCGGACCTTTTTTAGTGCGATCGGAACGTCAGGATCAGATCTTTTTGAAGATCAGAGAACCGTTGGTACCGCCAAAGCCGAAGGAGTTACACAGGGTATACTCCATTCCGCTAACCTGGCGCGCTTCGTGAGGAACGAAGTCCAGATCGCAACCTTCATCCGGGTTATCCAGGTTGATGGTTGGTGGAACAGCCTGATCGCGCAGCGCAAGGATGGAGTAGATTGACTCTACTGCACCCGCCGCACCCAACAGGTGACCGGTCATGGATTTCGTGGAGCTCACCAGTACGCGGCTGGCAGACTCGCCGAAGATAGACTTAACCGCCTGAGCTTCCGCTTTATCGCCTGCAGGTGTAGATGTGCCGTGCGCGTTGACGTAGCCAATCTGAGCCGGGGTAATACCCGCATCACGGATCGCGTTTTCCATCGCCAGCGCAGCACCTGCACCGTTCTCCGGAGGAGACGTCATGTGATACGCATCGCTGCTCATACCAAAGCCAACGACTTCAGCATAAATTTTCGCACCGCGTTTTTTCGCGTGTTCGTACTCTTCCAGTACGATCATGCCCGCACCGTCACCCAGCACGAAGCCATCACGGTCTTTATCCCACGGACGGCTTGCCGCCTGTGGATTATCGTTGCGGGTAGAGAGCGCACGGGCCGCGCCGAAACCGCCGACACCCAGTGGGGTACTGGCTTTTTCAGCACCGCCGGCAACCATAGCATCTGCATCGCCGTACGCAATAATGCGCGCGGCCTGGCCGATGTTATGTACGCCAGACGTACAGGCGGTGGCGATAGAAATGCTTGGCCCACGCAGGCCGAACATGATGGTCAGGTGACCTGCCACCATATTAACAATCGTGGACGGAACGAAGAACGGACTGATCTTACGCGGGCCGCCATTCATCAGGGATGTATGGTTTTCCTCGATCAGGCCAAGACCGCCAATCCCGGAGCCGATAGCGGCGCCAATACGGGTTGCGTTCTCTTCCGTAATCACAAGGCCAGAATCCTGCATGGCCTGAACGCCAGCGACAATTCCATATTGAATGAAGGCATCCATCTTGCGCTGCTCTTTGCGCGAGATGATCTCTTCACAGTTAAAATCCTTTACTAAGCCAGCAAATTTCGTTGCATAGGCGCTAGTATCGAAATGGTCGATTAGGCTGATGCCGCTCTGACCGGCAAGGAGAGCTTTCCAGGTGGACTCTACGGTATTGCCGACAGGAGACAACATGCCAAGTCCGGTCACAACTACACGACGCTTAGACACGTTTGTCCTCCAGGGAGGGATAAAAAAAGAGATTCGTGGGACTAAAAAAGATAAAACTCAGGCGGTCGAATGACCGCCTGGAGATGTTCACTTACGCCTGGTGACCGTTGATGTAATCAATGGCAGCCTGAACGGTGGTGATCTTCTCAGCTTCTTCGTCCGGAATCTCAGTATCAAACTCTTCTTCCAGAGCCATTACCAGCTCAACGGTGTCAAGAGAATCTGCGCCCAGGTCTTCAACGAAGGAAGCGGAGTTCACAACTTCTTCCTGCTTAACGCCCAACTGTTCGCCGATAATTTTCTTAACGCGTTCTTCGATAGTGCTCATACTCTTAAATTTCCTATCAAAACTCGCTTTCGCGATGGTTTTCGTAGTGTATAAAATGTTGAAAAATTTGCAACTAAATCCCGGCAGTTCTTACCACGATTTTACGTTATTTTGAGGCCATTCGCCCTAATAACGCAAATATTTTTCATCGTGGTTAAACCATATACATCCCGCCGTTGACGTGGAGGGTCTCACCAGTGATGTAACCCGCTTCGTCAGAGGCTAAAAATGCAACCGCACTGGCGATTTCTTTAGGGTCGCCAAGACGACCCGCCGGAACTGCCGCCAGCGTACCCGCACGCTGCTCATCAGTCAGCGCACGCGTCATGTCCGTTTCAATAAAGCCCGGAGCAACAACGTTTACCGTAATACCGCGGGACGCGACTTCACGCGCCAGCGACTTACTGAAACCAATCAGACCGGCTTTCGCCGCAGCGTAGTTAGCCTGACCAGCATTTCCCATGGTACCAACCACAGAACCGACAGTGATAATACGACCATGACGCTTTTTCATCATAGCGCGCATTACCGCTTTTGACAGACGGAATACAGATGACAGGTTGGTTTCGATAATATCGTTCCACTCGTCGTCTTTCATTCGCATTAACAGGTTATCGCGAGTGATCCCGGCGTTGTTTACCAGAATATCCACTTCGCCAAACTCTGCGCGAATATTTTCCAGAACAGATTCGATAGATGCAGGTTCGGTCACATTCAGTACCAGACCTTTACCGTTTGCACCCAGATATTCACTGATAGCCTGAGCGCCATTCTCGCTGGTTGCTGTCCCAATCACCTTCGCGCCGCGCGCAACCAGTGTTTCAGCAATTGCACGCCCGATACCGCGGCTTGCGCCAGTGACCAGGGCAATTTTTCCTTCAAAACTCATGGTATTCCTCTTTTATTGCGAGAGTGCCGCTGACATCGCTTCCGGCTCGTTAATCGCCGAGGCTGTCAGGGTGTCAACAATACGTTTTGTCAGACCGGTGAGGACTTTCCCTGGGCCGACTTCATACAGATGCTCAACGCCCTGAGAGGCCATAAACTCAACGGTTTTGGTCCACTGTACCGGGCTGTAGAGCTGGCGAACCAGCGCGTCGCGGATAGCTTCCGGCGCGGTTTCGCATTTCACATCGACGTTGTTCACAACGGAAATCGTCGGTGCGTTAAACGTAATTTTTTCCAGCTCAACCGCCAGTTTCTCGGCAGCGGGCTTCATCAGCGCACAGTGAGACGGCACGCTGACCGGCAGCGGCAGCGCACGTTTGGCACCCGCCGCTTTACAGGCTGCACCGGCACGCTCAACCGCTTCTTTATGACCGGCGATAACCACCTGGCCCGGCGAGTTGAAGTTAACCGGAGAGACAACCTGACCTTCAGAAGACTCTTCACACGCTTTTGCAATCGCGGCATCATCCAGACCGATGATGGCTGACATGCCACCCGTGCCTTCTGGCACTGCTTCCTGCATGAATTTACCGCGCAGTTCCACCAGACGAACCGCGTCAGCAAACGCGATCACACCGGCACAAACCAGCGCTGAGTATTCACCCAGGCTATGTCCTGCGAGCAGTGCGGGCGCTTTACCGCCCTGCTGCTGCCAGACACGCCACAGCGCAACGGACGCGGTCAGCAGCGCGGGCTGGGTCTGCCAGGTTTTGTTCAGCTCTTCGGCAGGACCCTGCTGGGTCAGCGCCCATAAATCATAACCCAGTGCATCAGAAGCTTCACGGAAAGTCTCTTCAATGACCGGATAGGTTGCTGCCATTTCAGACAACATCCCAACGGTTTGAGAGCCCTGCCCCGGGAACACAAAAGCAAATTGCGTCATTTTTTATTCCTTATCCTAGAAACGAACCAGCGCGGAACCCCAGGTGAACCCGCCACCGAAGGCTTCAAGCAAGACCAGCTGGCCCCGTTTGATTCGCCCGTCGCGTACCGCTTCATCAAATGCGCACGGTACTGACGCCGCAGAGGTGTTGCCGTGACGATCCAGCGTCACCACAACGTTATCCATCGACATGCCCAGCTTTTTCGCGGTTGCGCTGATGATACGCAGGTTCGCCTGATGCGGCACCAGCCAGTCGAGCGCGGAGCGTTCAAGGTTATTCGCTTCCAGCGTTTCATCAACGATGTGCGCAAGCTCAGTCACCGCCACCTTGAAGACCTCGTTCCCTGCCATCGTCAGGTAAATCGAGTTGTCCGGATTTACGCGATCGGCGTTAGGCAGGGTCAACAGTTCGCCATAGCTGCCGTCAGCATGCAGATGCGTAGAGATGATACCCGGCTCTTCGGACTGCCCCAGCAGCACCGCACCCGCACCATCACCAAAAATAATGATCGTTCCGCGATCGGTCGGATCGCAGGTACGCGCCAGCACGTCAGCACCGATTACCAGCGCATATTTAACGGCACCGGACTTCACGTACTGATCGGCTACGCTCAGCGCATAGGTAAAACCTGCGCATGCGGCAGCGACGTCAAACGCCGGGCAGCCCTTAATACCGAGCATGTTTTGCACCTGGCACGCCGCGCTTGGGAAAGCATGCGTGGCAGACGTCGTGGCCACCACGATCAAACCGATCTGTTCTTTATCAATGCCCGCCATTTCGATAGCACGCTGTGCGGCTTCGTAACCCATGGTCGACACGGTTTCGTCTGGCGCGGCAATACGACGTTCACGGATACCTGTGCGCGTGACAATCCACTCGTCAGACGTATCTACCATTTTTTCCAGATCGGCGTTGGTACGCACCTGTTTTGGCAGGTAGCTGCCGGTACCTAAAATCTTCGTATACATGTACGCTCAGTCACTTTTAGCTAATACAGATCCCAGGCGAGCGGCAATCCGCTGAGGGACTTGTCGCTGCACCGCCTGCACTGCCTGTTCAATCGCGACAGCAAATGCTCGCTGATTGGCGGCGCCATGACTCTTAATCACGATGCCGCGCAATCCTAACAGACAGGCGCCATTATACTGGTCGGGGTTGAGGTGACTGAATCGCCGCGTCAGGCTCTTTTGTAACCAACGCTTCAATAAAATCAGCCACCAGGCGCTTTTTTTGCCCTCTCCCTGTGATTTCAGCAGAGAAAGAAACATCCGCACGACCCCTTCCATGGTTTTCAACGTCACGTTCCCGGTGAAGCCATCGCACACCAGAACATCCGTTTTACCCGTCAACAACTCATTGGCTTCGAGATAACCAATATAGTTGATGGAGGGAACCTGTTTGAGCAATTCAGCTGCTTCGCGAATGCTGTCCAGGCCTTTGGTCTCTTCTTCACCAATGTTCAGTAACGCAACACGGGGAGTGTTGATCCCGACCACCTCTTCTGCCAGCACCGATCCCATGACGGCAAACTGAGCCAGCATTGTACTATCACAATCGACGTTCGCGCCCAAATCGAGCACTACCGTCTTGCCCTTCTGCTGATGCGGCAACACCGTCACCAGCGCCGGACGCTCAATACCGTCAATCGGTTTGAGCAATAATTTCGACAGCCCCATCAGCGCGCCGGTATTTCCCGCGCTAACGCAAGCCTGGGCTCGACCTTCTTTCACCAGCTCCAGCGCTATCCGCATCGAGCTGCCGCGGCTATTACGAATCGCCTGCGAGGGTCGGGCATCACTGGCAATAACTGACTGCGCAGGAATAATCTGCAGACGTGAACGTTGTTCAAAGTCAGCTTTTGCAAGTAATGGCGTGATTGTGTCGGGATTGCCGACTAAAAGAAGAGTGAGTTGCGAATTAGAATTCAGTGCCTGCAATGCTGCAGGCACTGTCACAGAAGGGCCAAAATCTCCCCCCATGACATCTAACGCCAGGGTTAGACGTGTCAAGGTATCGTCGCAGCCTGGTTCGGTAAGTTCCCCGTTTGCACGGGGAGCTCCTCACTAAGCCTAATCACGCTGACGCGTGATTACTTAGTGATAACCTTGCGGCCGCGGTAGAAACCGTCAGCGGTGATGTGGTGACGCAGGTGTTTCTCACCAGAAGTCTTGTCTACAGACAGGCTGGTAACTGCAGTCAGCGCGTCATGGGAACGACGCATGCCACGTTTGGAACGGGTTGGTTTATTCTGTTGTACGGCCATGGACCTTACTCCTCAATTACTTACGCTTTAAGCTGGCTAATACGGCAAATGGGTTTGGTTTTTGCGCTTCATCAGGCAGTTCCCCAAAGACCATGTCCGCCTCGGACACTTCACAGTGTTCAGAATCATGCACCGGAACCACTGGCAAGGTGAGGATGATTTCATCTTCAACCAGAGCCAGAAGATCGATTTCACCGAATTCGTTAACCTCAATCGGCTCATACGCTTCCGGGAGTGCTTCAGCCTGTTCGTCAGAACGAACCGGACTGAAACAATACGTTGTGTGAACATGCTGTACAAACGGTTTCCCGCAACGCTGACACTCGAGCGTTACCGTCACCTTTGCATCACCGGTTAAAACGGCGAGACGCTGGTTGTCGATAGCGAACGACATGGAGCATTCTACATCACTGTCCACACTGACTACGGATTCGGCAATACGCTCAGCCTGATCGGAAGTATAGATACCTTCGTAATCGAGGCGTTTTTGAGCCGTACGAACCGGATCAAGAGTCAGGGGTAATTTTACCTTTTGCATAGGGCGCGCATATTAACTTTGTAACGTCATAGAGTCAAAGAAAAAGGCAACCAGAGCTGCCTTTTGCCAATTATTCGCACACATTGCGGCCTGTAGTTTAAAATGGCTGGCATCGATACGCTATATCTGGTGATAAAAATATGCCAAATCTCGTCCTTGCTTCCACGTCTCCCTACCGCCGAATGCTACTGGAAAAGCTCGGGATCCCGTTTGAATGCGCCGCGCCAGAGGTGGATGAGACGCCACTGCCGGGCGAGTCACCGCGCCATCTGGTGACGCGTCTTGCTAAGGAGAAGGCGCAATCGCTGGCCACACGCTATCCTTCGCATTTGATTATAGGCTCCGATCAGGTTTGCGTGCTGGACGGCGAAATCACCGGCAAGCCCCATACTGAGGAAAATGCCTGTCAGCAGCTTCTGCGTGCGCGCGGTACTATCGTGACCTTCTATACGGGCCTGGCCCTCTATAACTCCGCGTCAGGCCATCTGCAAACCGAGTGCGAGCCGTTCGACGTACACTTCCGTCATCTCAGCGAGCAAGAGATTATGGATTATGTGCGCCGTGAGCGACCGCTGAACTGCGCGGGGAGCTTTAAAAGTGAAGGATTGGGGATTGCGCTGTTCGACAAGCTGGACGGTCGCGATCCCAACACCCTGGTGGGGTTACCGCTGATTGCCTTGTGTCAGATGTTACGGCGAGAAGAATGTAATCCGCTGATCATGTGACTTTTGCCCAGCGGCGCTTCGCTTGCATGGGCCTACGGGTTTTGTAGGCCGGGTAAGCGCAGCGCCACCCGGCACAAAATCAGCCGCGCAAAACCTTAAGACAGTGTTTCAGCTGCTCATCCAGCGGCGCTTCAATACGGATCACTTCACCGGTATTCGGATGGGTAAACTTCAGCGCTGCCGCATGCAGGAACAGACGCGACAGTCCTGTCCCCGCCAGCTGCTTATCAAACTCGCGGTCGCCATAGCGGTCATCAAAGGCGATGGGGTGCCCTGCAAACTGCGTATGCACGCGGATCTGGTGGGTACGACCGGTCACCGGACTGCAGCGCACCAGCGTGGCAAACTCATAGCGCTCTTCAACCTTAAAGCGCGTCTCAGACGGTTTCCCTTCCTGGCTCACGCGGACAATACGCTCACCGCTTTGCAGAATGTTCTTCAGCAGCGGCGCCTGCACCACTTTTACATGGGACTGCCACTGGCCGCGCACCAGCGCCAGATAGTCTTTCTGCATCCCTTTTTCACGCAGCTGTTCATGCAGCGAACGCAGCGCGGAACGCTTTTTCGCCACCAGCAGTACGCCTGAAGTGTCGCGGTCAAGACGGTGCACCAGCTCAAGGAAGCGCGCTTCCGGACGCAGGGCACGCAGCCCTTCAATCACGCCGAAGCTCAGACCGCTACCGCCATGGACTGCCGTTCCTGACGGTTTATTCAGCACCAGAATATGGTCGTCTTCGTAAAGGATGACATCGCTCAGGGCCGCCACTTTCTGCAGCTTTGGTGAAACGGTCTCTTCTTCGCGCTCTGCCACGCGCACCGGCGGAATACGCACTTCGTCACCGGCTTCGAGCTTATACTCAGGCTTCACGCGTTTTTTGTTAACCCGCACCTCGCCCTTACGCAGGATGCGATAAATCATGCTCTTTGGCACCCCTTTCAGCTGGGTACGCAAAAAGTTATCGATACGTTGCCCCGCTTCATCTTCGGCGATGGCAACCATTTTTACGGCTGGAGTCTCTGTTTTCATGGTTGGCGATTCTAAATATCGACAGCCATTAGCGCCACTCATTTTTCTATGCTTATATTTACTTTTATCCGGCCTGTCCCCCGTTTCGCGCAACCGATTTGGTGGTTATTAAACCAATCGCCATTCTGAAGTGAAGAAACTGTGAGTAACCGGGTGATAATTGGTAAAAGTCATCTTGCTATAACCCGGCGAGCAGTGGAATAATGAGGCTGTTTTCCGTGTTAAATCCTGGTTAAGTAAGGATGTTGACGGAATGACCAATTTTGTCTGACCGATCATCCACGCAGCAATGGCGTAAGACGTATTGATCTTTCAGGCAGTTAGCGGGCTGCGGGTTGCAGTACTTCCCGGTATAAGGATTGTTCTCTGGAGAGTTCTACCCAGGCAATTCCCCTGATAATTGCGCTGTGTTTCCGTATGAAATACAGGCAACCGACACTCTGCGCCTCTTAAGCGAGCGACAACCGTGAGGTTGGCGACGTGAACAGACACGAGGCCATCGGTTCATACCCCGGAAAGCGTCACCTTGCCCGCAGCTTTGTCGTCAATGTAAGAATAACGAGTAAGTTACGATGAAAAGAATGTTAATCAACGCAACTCAGCAAGAAGAGTTGCGTGTCGCCCTTGTGGATGGGCAGCGCCTGTACGATCTGGATATCGAAAGTCCTGGACACGAACAGAAAAAAGCGAACATTTACAAAGGTAAAATCACCCGCATTGAACCAAGCCTTGAAGCTGCATTTGTCGATTACGGTGCTGAGCGTCATGGTTTCCTCCCTCTGAAAGAAATCGCCCGCGAATATTTCCCTGCAAACTACAACGCCCATGGCCGACCAAACATCAAAGATGTTCTGCGTGAAGGTCAGGAAGTTATCGTTCAGATTGATAAAGAAGAGCGTGGCAACAAAGGTGCCGCACTGACTACCTTTATCAGCCTGGCAGGGAGCTATCTGGTGCTGATGCCTAACAACCCGCGTGCGGGTGGCATCTCTCGCCGTATCGAAGGTGATGACCGTACCGAGCTGAAAGAAGCGCTGGCAAGCCTTGAACTGCCTGATGGCATGGGGCTTATCGTGCGTACCGCGGGCGTCGGCAAATCCGCCGAAGCGCTGCAGTGGGACCTGAGCTTCCGTCTGAAGCACTGGGAAGCCATCCAGAAAGCAGCGGAAAGCCGCCCTGCTCCGTTCCTGATCCACCAGGAAAGCAACGTGATCGTGCGTGCCTTCCGTGACTACCTGCGTCAGGACATCGGTGAGATTCTGATCGATAACCCGAAAGTGCTTGAGCTGGCGCGCCAGCACATCGCCGCGCTGGGTCGTCCGGATTTCACCAGCAAAATTAAACTGTACACCGGTGAAATCCCGCTGTTCAGCCACTATCAGATCGAATCCCAGATTGAATCCGCCTTCCAGCGTGAAGTGCGCCTGCCATCCGGCGGTTCTATCGTTATCGATACCACTGAAGCGCTGACCGCTATCGACATCAACTCCGCTCGCGCAACGCGCGGTGGCGATATCGAAGAGACCGCCTTCAACACTAACCTTGAAGCCGCTGATGAAATCGCCCGCCAGCTCCGCCTGCGCGACCTGGGCGGTCTGATTGTTATCGACTTCATCGACATGACCCCTGTTCGCCACCAGCGTGCGGTAGAAAACCGTCTGCGCGAAGCGGTGCGTCAGGATCGTGCGCGTATCCAGATTAGCCATATCTCACGCTTTGGCCTGCTGGAGATGTCCCGCCAGCGTCTGAGCCCATCGCTGGGTGAGTCCAGCCATCACGTTTGTCCGCGCTGCTCCGGCACCGGCACCGTGCGTGATAACGAATCGCTGTCCCTCTCGATTCTGCGTCTGATTGAAGAAGAAGCGCTGAAAGAGAATACCAAAGAGGTTCACGCGATTGTCCCTGTGCCAATTGCCTCTTACCTGCTGAACGAAAAACGTGCAGCGGTCAGTGCCATTGAAGCGCGTCAGGGTGGCGTTCGCTGCATCATCGTGCCAAACGATCAGATGGAAACCCCGCACTATCACGTGCTGCGTGTCCGTAAAGGCGAAGAGACGTCAACGCTCAGCTACCTGCTGCCGAAGCTGCACGAAGAAGAGATGGCCCTGCCTTCAGATGAAGAGCCAGCAGAGCGTAAACTGCCAGAGCAGCCTGCGTTAGCCACCTTCATCATGCCAGAAGCCCCACCGGAAGCAGCCCTGGAAAAACCAGCGGCCAAACCTGCGGCGCAGAAACCAGAAGCAACGGCAGCGAAAGCCCAGCCGGCACAGCCGGGTCTGCTGAGCCGCTTCTTCGGTGCGCTGAAGAAGATGTTTGCCGGTGAGGAAGTTCAGCCAGAGCAGCCGAAAGAAGAGCCAAAAGCGGCCAAGCCTGAACGTCAGCAGGATCGCCGTAAGCGTCAGAACAACCGCCGCGACCGTAATGACCGTAGCGATCGTAATGACCGCAGTGAGCGTCGTGACAACCGTGACAACCGCTCTGAGAACAACGAAGGTCGTGAGCAACGCGAAGACAACCGTCGCAACCGTCGCGAAAAACAGCAGCAGAATGTTGAAGATCGTGAAATTCGCCAGCAGGCGGGCGATGAGTCTGAGAAGAGCAAACAGCGTGACGACCAGCAGCCGCGCCGTGAACGCAACCGTCGCCGTAACGACGAGAAGCGTCAGGCACAGCAGGAAGTCAAAAACCTGAACCGCGAAGAGCCTGTTGAACAGCAGGACGGCGAGCAGGAAGAACGTACTCAGGTCATGCCGCGCCGTAAGCAGCGCCAGCTTGCTCAGAAAGTCCGCTTCGCCTCCGAAGCAACCGAAGAGTCAGCAATCGTCGCGGTTGAAACCCGCGAGAGCGCAACCGGCACGCAGCTGGCAAAAGTTGACCTGCCAGCGGTCGTTGATAACAACGTTGAGCAGGATGAAAACGGTGAAAACCGTGATAACGCCGGCATGCCGCGCCGTTCACGTCGTTCTCCACGTCATCTGCGCGTCAGCGGTCAGCGCCGTCGCCGCTATCGTGACGAGCGTTACCCGACTCAGTCGCCAATGCCACTGACCATTGCCTGTGCTTCGCCAGAAATGGCTTCCGGCAAAGTCTGGATCCGCTACCCGGTAGCACGTCCGGAGCAGGTTGTTGAAGAACAGCCAGTTGCGGAAGAGATCATTGCACCTGCGGCAGCGGTAGAAGACGTTGTGACTGAAGCGGCAACCGTGGTTGAACCTCAGGTTGTTGAAGCGGAAGCACCTCAGGCAACTGAGGTCGAAACCACGCATCCGGAAGTGATTGCCGCGCCGGTTGATGCCGCACCGCAGCTTATTGCTGAAGAAGATGTGGTGGTGGCTGAGGAAATCGCTGAAGAAGCTGAACCTGTAGCCGCCGTGGAAGACACCGCTGAAGCCATCGTCGAAACGACCACTGAAGAAATCGTTCAGGACGTTGAGATTGAGGTTGAACCGGTTGTTGAAGAACCGAAAGCGCCTGAAGTGAAACCTGAGCCGGTTGTCTCTGCGCCAGCCGCTGCCCACGTGGCGACAGCACCGATGACCCGCGCTCCGGCGCCGGATTACGTGCCAGAAGCACCGCGTCACAGCGACTGGGTTCGCCCGGCTTTCAGCTTCGACGGTAAAGGCGCTGCAGGCGGCCACAGTGCAACGCATCAGGCGACTGCACCCGCGACGCGTCCACAGTCTGTCGAATAACGACAAACAACGCTGAAAGTAAAAAGCCGACCTTAGGGTCGGCTTTTTTTATGGCTGCTGAACGGGCTTCCTCATTCCGGTCACCTCCGGCATGACCTGCCGCATCAGCTCAAGAAAACGCCGCAAGCGTGCCGGATAATAACGGGACCAGGGATAAACCAGATGCACCGGTAGCGCCGCTGGCTGCCACTCCGGCAGCAAATGCACCAGCCGCCCTTCCCGAATATCATCCTGTACCGTCCAGCTTGATACGACCGCCACACCGAGCCCGGTCAGTGCCGTATTGCGTGCAACATACAGGCTGTCGGTGCTGAGGCGTGGCGTAATAGCAATCCGCGCGGTGGCGGGCGAGTCATCGTGAAATAGCTCCACGTGGCGCTGGTAGAAAGAGCTGATGGCTATCCAGGGAAACTGCTGCAAATCCTCCGGCGTATTCACCGCCGGGAAGCGGGCCAGCAGCGCTGGTGCGGCCACCACCGAGCGAGGCACTTCCGCCAGCAGCACGGATACGGTCGCCGGATCGACCTCCACACCCACCCGAATAGCGCAGTCAAGGTTGTCGCCGAGAAAATCTGCCGACCGGTCGTTGAGCATCCACTCAATCGAAAGCTGGGGATAGCGTTGCAAAAATTCGGTTACAGGTTTCAGAAGCTGGTCCTGACCAAACGCGTGGGGGGCGCGCACCCGCAGCACGCCTACCGGCTCATCTTCCGTCTGCCCCACCTCATCTTCCAGCGCCAGCCAGCTGTCGATCACCCGACGGGCGTGCTGATAGCAGCGCTCGCCGTCATCCGTTAGCCGCGTCGTGTGGGTGGTGCGCAACATCAGGCGCACGCCCAGCATGGTTTCAAGCGACTGCAACCGTCGGCTTACCGTGGCCTGGGTTGTTGCCAGCTGCCGTGCCGCCGCAGAGAGCGAACCCGCCTCGACAATGCGGACAAACGTTCGCATTAGCTCTACCCTGTCTATACGCTCAGCTCTTTTCATCGCATTTTCAGTTATACGTTTAACGTATAAGCGTTTTACCACCGGGCCCGCTACCGTCGCAAGGCGTACTGATAAAAAATAGCTGCACACGACGAATGAGGAACAACTTATGAACACAACAACGACTCCCCATGCTGTAAGCCGCTGGGTGATTTTTATGCTGGCTCTGGGGGCGGGCTTCAGCGTGGCATCAATCTATTACGCGCAGCCCCTGCTGCCGCTGATGGGTGCTGACCTGCATCTGAGCATTGAAGGTATGGGCCTGGTGCCAACATTAACGCAGGCAGGCTACGCGCTCGGCATCCTGTTCCTGCTTCCTCTGGGCGATCGCCACGACCGCAGGACATTAATTCTGCTCAAAAGCGCGGCGCTAGCACTGTTTCTTCTCGGCTGTAGCCTGACCGGGCAGATCCATTCTCTTCTGCTGGCAAGCCTGCTCATCGGCATGGCCGCCACCATGGCGCAGGATATCGTCCCCGCCGCGGCCATTCTCGCACCGGAAGGTAAACAGGGGAAAACCGTAGGCACGGTAATGACCGGCCTGCTGATGGGTATCTTATTATCCAGAACCGTAAGCGGCGTGGTGGGCGAAGCGTTCGGCTGGCGCGTCATGTACCAGTTGGCGGCGGCGAGCATCGCGTTCATCGGGGTGATGATGTGGTTTGTGCTTCCCCGTTTTGCCATTCACTCCACGCTGAGCTACCCCGCGCTGATGCGTTCGATGGAGCACCTGTGGCGTCGTTATCCGGCACTGCGCCGCGCGGCGCTGGCTCAGGGTTTCCTGTCGATTGCCTTTAGCGCCTTCTGGTCAACGCTTGCGGTCATGCTGCTGGAACGCTATCACCTGGGTAGTGCCGTCGCAGGTGGTTTCGGTATTGCCGGTGCCGCGGGTGCGTTAGCTGCCCCACTGGCGGGGGGGCTGGCGGACAAACTGGGGGCAGGAAAAGTCACGCAGCTTGGTGCCGTCCTTGTGACCGTCTCTTTCGCCCTGATGTTACTGATGCCCGCATTGGGCGTTCATGGACAGCTGATGCTGATCGCCATCTCTGCCGTCGGGTTCGACCTGGGCCTGCAATCCAGCCTGGTCGCCCACCAGAACCTGGTGTACAGCCTAGAACCGCAGGCGCGTGGTCGTCTCAATGCCCTGCTCTTTACGGTGGTCTTTATCGGGATGGCGCTGGGCTCCGCGTTAGGCAGCAATATCTACTCGCTGGCTGGCTGGACGGGTGTGGTCGCACTGGCCACCGTCTGTGGCGTCATTGCGCTGGCCATCCGTCTGATAGAAAGCGCACGAGTCGCCTCCGCACCGGCGGAAGTTGCATAAAAAAAATGCCCAATCCAGACGGATTGGGCAGTAAAACATGCCCAGTTTCAAGACATGCTCTAAGAGGTCAAGATGTTATTTGTTCAGCTGGAACAGAGACATGCCCTGCATATCGCTAAACGCTTTATAAGACGCCTGCAAGGCCGCCTGCTGCATGGTGTAAGAGGAAATCGCTTCGTTCCAGTCGACATCAACCAGGTCGCTCATCTGCTTGGTCTGACCCAGCGCGCGGTCATCGCCCAGCGTATCGAGTTTTTCCAGCTCGTTCATCTTGGTGCCCACATCCGCAACGACCGTCAGAATATTGTTCTGGGCGTTTTTGATGCCGATTTGCGCATTGGCAATCACCTGGCTTTGCGCCGTTGCGGCAGCCGGATCGTTCTCAATCGGCGTCTTCAGCGACGCAATCGCAGAATCCAGGATTTTGAACATGTTCGTCTCGCCATATCCACCGCCCGGCAGCTGTTCCGCATTACTGGTAATGCTTTCGAAAATTTGCTGCCCGGTATGGCTAATGGCCATATTACGCGCCGTATCAACCTGCTGCGTGATAGCCTCAGCGCCGCCGTTATAATCCCCGGTCGCGGCATCAAACGGTGCGCTCTCGGTTTTGTATCCCGCAAAGATAAAGCGACCATTACCATCCGTTGTGTTAGCCAGGTTCATAAGCTGATCGCGGATCCCCTGAATATCGGTCGCCAGAGAAAGACGGTCGTCATCGCTTAATGTGCCGTTCGAGGCGTAAACGAGCTTCTCGCGCACGCTTGAGATCGCGGTGTTCACCTGAGTTAACACGTTATCTTCCAGCGAGACTTTTTGCGTGGCGAAGGTACGCGCAAGCGCGAACTGGCTGTTTTGCGACTGCGATTGTGACAGAACGATGGCCTGCGACGCGGCGATAGGATCGTCCGACGGACGGTTGACGCGCTTGCCGGTGGACATCTGCTCACCGTAGCTCAGCCATCTGCTCTGGGAATCGGTGATCCCACGCATGTTCTGCTCATACATCATCTGGGTGCTAATACGCATTGTTCACCTCAACCTTAACGAATGTTGATAATTGCATCGAAGAGCGTACTGGCAGTCTGGAGAACCTGGGCGTTCGCCAGGTAATACTGCTGATAACGCTGCAAATTGCCATACTCTTCGTCGAGGTTTACCCCAGAGATGGTCTGCTGCTGCTTGATTAACTGCGTCTCCACGTTGGCTTTCGTCTGGCTGCTCACCTTCAGTGACGCCGTTGAGCTACCCACGGTACTGACGAGAGAGGCATACGCATCGTTGAAGGTTTTGTTGCCCCCCACGACTTTCGCGTTTTGCAGATCGAGCAGTTTCTGGCCGTTACGGTTATCACTTTCGCCGCCGTTCTGCACTGACGCCATCGCCAGTTTGGACTCGTCGCTGATCGCCAGATCCATGTTCATGATGACGTCGGAAACCGGCTTCACGGTAAAGCTGTCTTTGGTATTTGCCGTGCCGCTCACGTTGACGTTAAGGCCATCAAACGACAGATTGCCGCTGGCATCCGGGCTCATCGTAAAGCTGGTTTTGTCTGATGTACGGGTGATCGTCCAGTCAGTGCCATTGAACTGCAGCTTATAGTCTGTCGCCTGGACCTGTTTGCTGTCCGTCACAGAGGCCGTAACAACCGCCGATCCGCCGTTCTTGCTGTTGGACAGCACCGCCGGAGAACCAAAGTTGAACAGCTTACCTCCCGCATCACCGTTAGCGTCAAAACCGGCTTCATGCTGCGTGTTCATCGAATCGGCAAAGGCCAGCGCCATCTGGTTCAGGGTATTACGGGCTTTATCCAGATCTTCCGTACGGAAAGTCAGTAAACCGCCTAATGAACCGGTGGTGATCATTTTTTCCGGGATCTCGACGTTCCCGGCCACGTCATCGACATAGGCCACGGTAGTACGGGCCGGATCGGCA
The DNA here is from genome assembly GCF_043972695.1 of Enterobacter quasiroggenkampii. Lineage (NCBI taxonomy): Bacteria > Pseudomonadati > Pseudomonadota > Gammaproteobacteria > Enterobacterales > Enterobacteriaceae > Enterobacter > Enterobacter quasiroggenkampii. The sequence goes on along the minus strand of NZ_CP143745.1, from coordinate 2,343,706 downwards.
CTCGACTTCACGGCAGCCAGCTGGTTGGCTTTGCTGCCCTGTACCAGGCTGTAACCATTGCCGAAAGAGATGTTAAACGTGCCGCTATCCTGGACAGAGACTTCCACGCCGACGATTTTGTTCAGCTCATTGACGAGCTGATCGCGCTGATCAAGCAGATCGTTAGGCGATGCGCCCGCGCCGACGCCGGTCAGACGGGAAATCTGATCGTTCAGATTGGCAATCTGTTTGGCATAGTTGTTGATCTGAGAAACGCTGGTGCTAATCGCGGTATTGACCTGCGTATCCTGGTCGCGAAGATACTGATCGTTGGTTTTAAACTGATTGACCAGACCGCCCGCTTTACCCAGCACCGTCTGACGTGCCGCCGGGTCTTCCGCGTTGCTCACCAGCGTTTGCAGACTCTTGAAGAAGTCCTGCAGCGTGGTGGAGAGCGAGTTGGTGGTATCGGAGAGCACGTCGTCGATTTTTGACATCTGCTGGTAGCGCGTCGTCAGGCCGCTGCTCTGCGTCTGCGCGGCGCGCAGCTGGTTGGTGATGAAGGCGTCATACTCACGCTGGACACCGGAGACATACACCCCGTTACCCACCCAGCCACCGCCGGTCAGCGTGCTGTTAGATGCGCCCAGCACCGTGGTCTGGCGGGTATAGCCTGCCACGTTATAGCTTGAAATATTATTACTGACGGTATTGAGTGCCGACTGCGCAGCACTGAGGCCACTCATGGCGCTGTTAATCAAACTGGACATGGGGGTTCCTTTTATACGTTCAGACACGAGTCCTGATGAAGGTTATCGGCAACCTCCACCGGGACTTGAGAACTTTCAGAACAGATTTTCAATATCTGTGCTATAGGCTTTGCTGACCTTCTCGCCCATTGATTTCAGCTGCTGGATCATGCTGGTGAGCTTACGCGCATAGTTCGGGTCGGTCGCGTAGCCCGCGTTTTGCAGCGCCTGAGCGCCCTGCTCCGCCGTCGCCGCCTGCGTCACGGCGGTATAGCGCGGATTTCGGCTCAGCAGGCCAACATAATCGGACAAGGCTTCCAGATACGAGCTGTAGACGCGGAATTTGGCTTTCACCTTCACCGCCGCACCGTTCTCGTATTCGGTGGTCGTGATCTCCGTGGTTGGCCCCTTCCAGCTGGAGGTAGCCTTCACGCCGAAGATGTTGAAGCTCGGCTCGCCGTTTTCCTTGCGGATCTGGCGCTGACCCCAGCCCGACTCCAGCGCGGCCTGCGCCAGAATCAGGTGATGCGGCACGCCGCTCTGTTCGCTGGCAAGGCGCGCAGGCAGAGAAAGCTGCGCCAGGAAGTCTTTGCTGTCACCGGAGAGCGGCTCATCGCCGCTGCCCGTAGCTTTCGGCATGGCTTTACGCACCATTTGCGTCAGAGCCTGGTTCTGATAGCTGGTCACCGTTTCCAGGTCGAACTTCATCGGTACCTGCTGCGGCTGATCCTGAGGCTGAATGCCCTGCGCGGCTTCGGTCTGCTTGACAATCATGTCAGCCAGTCCGAGGCCTTTCCCGGCGGTCATCTGCTGCGCAATCTGCTGGTCATACATGCTGGTGTAGAGACGCGTTGAATCACTGCTGAACATCCCGTCTTTCGGCAGGGTTTCGCGCATGCTTTTCAGCATCATCTGTACAAACATCCCTTCCACCTGGCGGGCGACCGGGCGGATATTCGCCGCCGGGTCTTTTCCTGCTTTGGTTTTCAGTTCGTTGAGCGACTGGGCATCCCAGGCTGCACTGGTCAACAGTTTGCTATCGGTCAGCATTAGATGATTTCCAGTTTGGCGCGCAGGCAGCCCGCGCTTTGCATCGATTGCAGGATGGACATCAGATCCATCGGCGTTGCCCCCAGGGCATTCAGGGCACGTACCACGCTGTTCAGGTTGGCGCTGGAGCGCACGCTTTGCAGTGACCCGCCGCTCTGGCGCATATCAATCTGCGTTTGCGGCGTCACCACCGTCTGACCGCCACCAAATGGCGTATTCGGCTGGCTCACGTTCGCGGAGCGGTTTACCGTCACGGAGAGGTTCCCCTGCGCCACGGCGCAGCTGTCGAGCGACACTTCCCGGTTCATGACCACCGAGCCGGTACGGGAGTTGATGATCACCTTCGCATCCTGGACCGGAACGTTCACTTCCATATTCTGGATATCGGCCAGCATGCGCACCTGGTTGCTGCTGCCGGTGGAGGTGCGGATCTGCACGGTGCGCGCATCGAGTGCCGTTGCATTACCGTAGCCGCGGCTGCGGTTGATGGTATCGGCAATCTGCTGCGCCATCGTGAAGTCTTCATTATTGAGCTGCAGGTTGATGGTGTTGCCCGCGCCAAACTGGGTCGGCAGTTCACGCTCAATGATCGCCCCGTTGGTAATCCGTCCGCCGTTGAGCTGGTTCACCTGCACGCTGCTTCCGCCTGCGGATGCTCCCGCACCGCCGACCAGAATGTTCCCCTGCGCCAGCGCATAAACCTGGCTGTCGACGCCTTTCAGCGGGGTCATCAGCAGCGTACCGCCGCGCAGGCTTTTGGCGTTACCCATTGAGGAGACCACCACGTCAATGGTCTGTCCCTGGCGCGCAAACGCCGGGTAGGACGCGGTGACCATTACTGCCGCCACGTTTTTCAGCTGCATATTAGTTCCCGCTGGCACGGTAATGCCGAGCTGGGAAAGCATGTTGTTCAGGCTTTGGGTGGTAAAAGGAGTCTGGGTCGTCTGGTCACCGGTACCGTCCAGCCCCACCACCAGGCCGTAGCCAATCAGCGAGTTTTCGCGCACGCCCTGAACGCTGGTGAGATCGCGAATACGGTCAGCCTGGGCAAAGGTAGCCACCAGCGCGAGCGCCACGGCGAAGATCGATTTAAACATGGGTCACCTCGCTTACATCGGCGATAAATTAAGGAAGAAGCGCTGCAGCCAACCCATATTTTGCGCTTCATTGATATAGCCGTTCCCGACGTACTCAATGCGCGCATCCGCCACCTGAGTGGACGGAACGGTGTTGGTGCCGCTGATGGTGCGAGGGTTAACCACGCCCGAGAAGCGAATGAATTCAGTGCCCTGGTTGATGGCGATCTGTTTTTCACCCACAACGTGTAGGTTGCCGTTAACCAGTACCTGGTCAACCGTCACCGTCAGCGTACCGCTGAAGGTGTTGCTGGCATTCGCGCCGCCTTTACCGTTAAAGGTATTGCCGCCGGACGCGTTCACATCAGCACGCGCGTTGCCGAACAGCCCTTCGAGATAGCGTGGCACGGTGTCGAAGCCAAAATTCGTTTTGCCATCGCGGCTGGCGTTCGCCGACGAGCTCTTGCTCGCGCTGACGTTTTCCTGCAGCACAATGGTCAATGTATCGCCGACGTTACGCGGGCGGCGATCTTCAAACAGCGGCTGATAGCCGTAATTAATCGGCTGCGCGGTCTGGAAAATGGAGCCGTTTACCACTGGCGCAGGGCCAGGAACGGGTTGGGCAGTCGTCGCACCCTGGACCAAAGGTTTAGACGGGATCCAGGCACACCCGCTGAGGGTGACGGCCAGAACAGTCAGTATCGGATAACGAAACGCCGCGTTTTTTTGCATTGCCTTCATCTTCGAAAACAGGGAGCCGGCGCGGCGTTTACCGCACCGGGCTACACCTTAGAGTTGCGTCAGTTTCTGCAGCATCTGGTCGGTCGTCGACACTGCTTTACTGTTAATTTCATACGCGCGCTGGACCTGGATCATATTCACCAGCTCTTCCGCCACGTTCACGTTGGAGGTTTCAACATAGCCCTGATACAGCAGGCCCGCGCCGTTCAGGCCCGGGGTACTTTCATTTGGCGTACCGGAGGATTGCGTCTCGGTGTAGAGGTTCTCACCAATGCTTTCCAGACCGGTATCGTTCATGAAGGTGGTCAGGTTAAGCTGCCCAACCTGAACCGGCGCGGCCTGCCCCTGCTGGGTTACGCTGACCACACCGTCACGACCGATGGTGATGCTCAGGGCGTTCGCCGGGATGGTAATCGCAGGCTGGACCTGGAAACCGCCCGCCGTCACCAGCTGGCCGTTCTGATCGACCTGGAACGAGCCGTCGCGGGTGTAGGCGGAAGTCCCGTCAGGCAGCTGCACCTGGAAGAAGCCCTGGCCTTTGATCGCCACGTCTTTGCTGTTGTTGGTCTGAGACAGGTTGCCCTGACTGTGCAGACGCTCGGTGGCCACCGGACGAACACCGGTACCGATCTGCAGACCCGATGGCAACGTCGTCTGTTCAGAAGACTGCGCCCCCGGCTGGCGGATGGTTTGATAAAGCAAATCTTCGAAAACGGCGCGCTGACGCTTGAAACCATTGGTGCTGACGTTTGCCAGGTTGTTGGCAATCACGTCCATATTGGTTTGCTGGGCGTCCAGGCCAGTTTTCGCGATCCATAAAGAACTGATCATAAGGAATCCTGTTAGCTCATAGCCAGAAGTTGGTTAGCCTTGCCCGCGTTTTCATCAACGCTGCTGATGATCTTCATCTGCATTTCAAAGCGGCGGGCGCTGGCGATCATGTCGGTCATGGCTTCGACCGGCTTGACGTTACTGCCTTCCAGAACGCCGGACATCACGCGGATGCTCGGATCGGCCTGTAAGGTGGCACCCCGCGTCGCCTGCGCCGCCTGAGTCAGACGGAACATGCCGTCGTCGCCACGCTGCACCTCTTTGCCTTCCGCCTTAACCAGCTTCAGACGACCGACGGGCGCAACGGTATTGGCCGGGTCGCCCGGGTTGAGCGCCGAAATGGTGCCGTCCGCAGCGATAGTCAGCTCAGAGCCTTCCGGTACGGTCAGCGGACCCGCTTCCCCCATCACCGGATGCCCCTGAATCGTCAGTTGGCCCGTCGCGCTCACCTGAATGTTCCCGTTACGGGTATAGCCTTCACTGCCGTCCGCCGTTTGCACCGCCAGCCAGCCGTCCTGCTGCAGAGCCACGTCCAGCGGGCGTGAGGTGTAATCCATCTGCCCTGGCGTCATATCGGCGCCTGGGGTCGATGCGGTCACCAGCGTTCGGGTCGGCAGGGAAAGCCCTTCTACCGGCACCGCGCGCAGCGCATTAAGCTGCGCGCGAAAGCCCGGCGTTGAGGCGTTTGCCAGGTTGCTGGCGGTAACGGCCTGCTGATTGAGCGTCTGACTTGCCGCGCCCATCGCGGTATATATTGCGTGATCCATTGCGCTTTCCTGTTAGCCGCTTAACGCAGGTTAACCAGCGTGTTGAGGATCTGGTCCTGGGTTTTGATAGTCTGCGCGTTAGACTGATAGTTACGCTGCGCGACGATCATGTTCACCAACTCTTTACTCAGATCGACGTTAGAGGCTTCCAGCGCACCGTTGGTCAGCGTGCCGAAGTTACCGCTTCCGGCAGTACCCAGCAGCGCCACGCCGGAGGACTGGGTGGCAGACCAGACGTTGTCACCTTCTGATTTCAGACCTTCGTTGTTGGCGAAGTTTGCCAGCACGATCTGGCCCAGAACCTGGGTCTGTTCGTTGGAATAGTTACCGACCACAGTGCCGTCGTCGTTGATTTGATAGCTCACCAGGTCGCCTGGTTTAAAACCATTCTGGCTGGTCGCGACGATATTGTTCGCACCGGTGTTCTGCTGCATGGAGTTAGCAAAACTCATGGCGAAGGTCGCTGGCGTCGCACCTGGGATAGTCGCGGTAGTGATGTTGATATTTCCACCACCGGTCAGCGTACCGTTATTATCGAAGGTCAGCGTGGTGGCCAGTGCCGCCGTGCTGCCTGCGACGCTACCGTCCTGGGCATACACTTTCCAGGAGTTAGCTGGGGTCGCATCTTTGACATAAAACAGGTTCATGTTGTGCGCATTACCCTGGCTATCAAAGACGGTCACCGTACCTTTTTTGTTGTACGTGTCCGGGTTAGCCGGATCAAAAGCGGTGGTCGGCGCGGTATCGGTGGAATTCAGGTTAATCTGCTGGGAAGCCGTGGTGGTGGACTTCGCGGCCATCAGCGTAGTTGGGATATTAATGACCTGTGGGTTCGCCCCGGTCTGAACCGTTGATGGCGTCCCGGCAACCGGATAACCGGTTAACTGCATCCCCTGCATGTTCACCAGGTTACGGTTTTCATCCAGCTTGAACTGGCCGTTACGGCTATAGAACACGGAACCGTTGGAGTCGACCATACGGAAGAAACCGTTCTGGCTGATGGCAACGTCCAGACCGCGACCGGTGTTGGTGGTGGTGCCGTCGCTAAAGTCCTGAGTGATGCCCGCAACTTTCACGCCCAGGCCGACTTTGGAACCGGCAAACATGTCTGCAAAGGAAGCAGAACCGGATTTAAAACCATAGGTCGCGGAGTTGGCGATGTTGTTGCCAATGACGTCCAGGTTGGTGGCCGCAGCATTCAGGCCGCTGACCGCTTGAGAAAAGGCCATGACTTACTCCTGATAAGTGTTAAGGCTTAGATAATCTGCCGAACTTCGTCGAGTGTGGTGGAACCAGAGGTTCCCAAATCCAGTTTGTTGCCGTCGCTTCCTTTAATCACGCCCTGGACCAGCGCGAACTGCAGCGGCTGCGCTACCAGCTGGGTCGTCCCGTTGCTGGCGCTGATTGCCACTTTGTAGGATCCGTTTGGTGCTTTGGTGCCGTCGGTCAGGCTGCCATCCCAGGTAAAGGTGTGAACGCCCGCCTTCAGCTCGCCGATATCAATGGTGCGAACCACCACGTTATTGGCATCCGTGATCGTTGCCGTCACCTTCTCAGCCGGCTGCTGGAGCTCAACGCCAAACGGCGTGGTTGTCGTGGTGGTATTGCCGTCGGTGGTGCTGGTGCCTGCCAGAATCGTGGTTCCCGGGATCATCACCCCGTGACCAATCAGGCTTGCCGCCTGCAGAGACTGGGCGCTGTTAATCTGCCCAGAGACGGAACCGAGGGTGGTGTTCAGTTTCTCAATGCCGCTCACGGTACTGATCTGCGCAAGCTGCGTGGTCAGTTCGTTGTTCTGCATTGGGTTGGTGGGATCCTGGTTCTTAAGCTGCGCCACCAGCAGCGTCAGAAAGCTGCCCTGAAGGTCGGCGGCGTTACTCCCCGTCAGGGAATTAGAACCTGTCGTACTCTTTGTGTTGTTAACACCCGAGTTCGTAGGATCATTCACATTTACGGCGATGGACATGCATGTCTCCTTTACTGGCCGAGAGTGAGTGTTTTGAGCATCATGCTCTTCACGGTATTAAGCACTTCGACGTTGGCCTGGTAGCTACGGGAAGCCGACATGGAGTTCACCATCTCACCCACCACATCCACGTTTGGCATCTTCACGTATCCGCTGGCATCCGCAAGCGGGTTACCCGGCTCATACACCAGCCTGTCCGGCGCCTGGCTCTCTACCACATCAGAGACCTTCACGCCGCCCGTCGCCGCGCCTGGCGCAGCATCGACCTGAAAGACAACCTGTTTGGCACGATAGGGCTGGCCGTCGGGTCCGGTGACGCTGTCGGCGTTCGCCAGGTTACTGGCGGCCACGTTCAGGCGTTTGGACTGTGCGGTTAACGCCGAACCGGCGATATCAAAAATATTCAGTAAGGCCATCTATCAGTTCCCCCCCTGCAGGACGTTCATCATGCCTTTGATTTGTCCGCCGAGTACGGTCAGACCCGTCTGGTATTTCAGGCTGTTGTCGGCAAACTGGGTACGCTCCCGGTCCATATCCACGGTGTTACCGTCGAGTGAGGGCTGATCGGGAATGCGATAAAGTAAATCGGTCGCTGGCGCGGTCATCGCCTGAGCAGGAATATGGCGAGAGGATGTCATGGCAAGTGCAACACCCGTTCCTTCGGCACGTCCACGCTCCATCACCTTTTTGAGTTCACTGGAAAAATCAATATCGCGCGCCTGATACCCCGGGGTATCGGCGTTAGCGATATTGGCGGCTAAAATCTCCTGCCGCTGGGCGCGTAAGTTGAGCGCTTCCTGCTGAAAACGTAACGCGGCGTCGAGTTTATCGAGCATGTCTCCTCCGCTGATGGCAAAATTTCAGTTCACAGCTTAAATCTCACCCGGTCTCCCCTATCGACGGAATAAGCGCAAAATGCGTCGCTATTTATTCCGTTGATGCAAAACCACTGCAGGTAGAATTCGTTCAACTCTGGAAACGGTGGAACTTGCGATGCAAACGTTAAAACGTGGTCTGGTGGCGGCTCTCTTGCTGTTAAGCCCTCTGGCGCAAGCTGAAGGGTTACAGGATCGGCTAACGGCTTTTTTTGCTGAAAAACTGGCAGGCTTTAGCGATGACGTGACCGTTACCGTGCGCACGCCACCGAATCTGTACCCGACGTGTGACCAGCCGTCCTTCAGCGTGGTAGGGTTCACAAAGCTTTGGGGGAATGTGAACGTGCTGGCACGCTGCGCCAACGAAAAACGCTATTTACAGGTTGCCGTTCAGGCGACGGGCAATTATGTTGTCGCTGCCGTGCCTATTGCGCGCGGCAGCGTGCTGCAGACAAACAGCGTGACGCTGAAGCGCGGCCGTCTGGATCAACTGCCGCCACGCACCATGCTGGATATTAACCAGGCACAGGACGCCGTCAGCCTGCGCGACGTCGCGCCAGGCCAGCCGATACAGCTCTCCATGCTGCGTCAGGCATGGCGGGTAAAAGCAGGCCAGCAGGTGATGGTGGTCGCCAACGGAGATGGCTTTAGCATCAACAGTGAAGGGAAAGCGTTGAACAATGCCGCGGTGGCGCAAAACGCCCGCGTCAGAATGTCCTCAGGCCAGGTGGTGAGCGGAACCGTCGATGCTGATGGGAATATTCTGATTAACCTATAATCTTTTTAAAGATTTCGCGGCGCGTGCCGATAAATATTCCACTAATGATGATGTCAGGCGCAAACGCCGCGAACCCTCGATGAGGACAACACTATGAGCATTGATCGTACATCAGCCCTGAAGCCGGTAAGCGCTGTACAACCTCGCGAAACGAATGACGCTACGGCGCAGAAAACGCGTCTGGAAAAACCGTCAACGTCCAACAGCACCAGCGTGACCCTGAGCGACGCGCAGGCAAAACTGATGCAGCCGGGCAGCAACGATATCAATATGGAACGTGTTGAAGCGCTGAAAACAGCTATTCGTAACGGTGAGCTGAAAATGGACACCAGCAAAATCGCTGACGCCCTGATTCAGGAAGCACAGAGTTTCTTACAGAGTAACTAACCGTATGAGTCGACTGTCAGAAATACTGGATCAAATGACGGTTGTCCTGAACGACCTGAAAACGGTAATGGACGCTGAACAGCAGCATCTCTCTTCCGGTCACATCAACGGCAGCGCGCTGCAGCGTATTACTGAAGACAAAAGTTCGCTTCTGGCAACGCTGGATTATCTGGAGCAGCAGCGACGCGCTGAGCAGGATCCTAAGCGCAGCGCCAATGACGATATTATTGAGCGCTGGCAGACCATTACCGAAAAAACCCAGCACCTGCGCGATCTTAACCAGCATAACGGCTGGCTACTGGAAGGTCAGATTGAGCGTAATCAGCAGGCGCTTGAGGTGTTGAAACCGCATAAAGAAACCGGACTGTATGGTGCGGATGGTCAGACAGCGACTGCACGTATTGCGGGTGTGAAAAAGATTTCGATTTGACGCTAAAGCGACAAATTATGCAGTGGGGAGCACCCTAAGGTGAACTCCCCTTTTGGTGTTTATGCCGTCCGGCGGGCAAACTCTTTGACTTTGAAACCCAGCACCGCGAGCGTGGCAAAGTACGCCACCACCCCGACGCCTACTACGGCCATCAGCCGCATCAGACGATAAGGCATGGTACCCAGGGACCATTCCGGCATCACGTACATCATGCCAAGCAGCGCGGCAGACATCACCAGTACCGCAACGATCAGACGCACCAGGAAACTTCCCCAGCCCGGCTGCGGCGTGAAAATATCCTGCTTGCGCAGCTGCCAGTACAGCAGCCCGGCATTCAGACAGGCCGCCAGACCAATCGATAATGACAGGCCCGCATGCTTCAGCGGACCAATAAACGCCAGGTTCATCAGCTGCGTCATAATCAGCGTCACGATGGCAATTTTTACCGGCGTTTTGATGTCCTGACGCGAATAAAAGCCCGGCGCCAGCACTTTCACCACGATCAGCCCCATCAGTCCCACCGAGTAGGCAATCAGCGCGCGCTGGGTCATGGCGGCATCGAAGGCGGTGAATTTCCCATACTGGAAGAGCGACACCGTCAGCGGTTTGGCCAGAATACCCAGCGCCACCGCGCTTGGCAGGGCCAGCAGGAAGCAGAGACGCAGGCCCCAGTCCATCAGGCGGCAATACTCATCATGATTACCGCTGGCAAAGCTTTTCGACAGCGACGGCAGCAGGATGGTCCCCAGCGCCACGCCCAGCACCCCGGATGGGAACTCCATCAGGCGGTCGGCATAGTACATCCAGGAAACCGAGCCGGACACCAGGAACGAGGCAAAGATGGTGTTGATAATCAGCGAGATCTGGCTGACGGAGACGCCGAGAATGGCGGGCCCCATCTGCTTGATGACGCGCATCGCCCCGGCATCTTTGAGGTTGATGCGCGGCAGCACCAGCATGCCGATTTTTTTCAGATGCGGCAGCTGATACGCCAGCTGCAGCACGCCGCCCACGGTGACCGCCCAGGCCAGCGCCAGTACCGGCGGGTTGAAGTGCGGCGCGGCGAACAGGGCAAAGCCGATCATGCTGACGTTAAGGAACGTCGGCGCAAACGCAGGAACAGAAAAGCGGTTCCAGGTGTTGAGGATCGCCCCCACCAGCGAGGCCAGCGAGATCAGCAGAATATAAGGGAAGGTGATGCGCAAAAGCTGCGAGGTCAGGGCAAACTTGTCGGCCGTATCGGCAAAGCCGGGCGCGGTCACCATAATCACCCAGGGCGCAGCCAGCATCCCGAGGACGGTCACCACCGCCAGCGCCAGCGTCAGCAGGCCGGAGACATAAGACACAAAGACGCGCGTTGCGTCCTCGCCCTGCTTGCTTTTATATTCCGCCAGGATCGGGACGAATGCCTGAGAAAACGCCCCTTCCGCAAAAATACGACGCAGCAGGTTCGGTAATTTGAACGCGACGAAAAAGGCGTCCGTGGCCATCCCTGCACCAAATACCCTTGCCACAATGGCGTCGCGCGCAAAACCCAGCACGCGGGAAAACATGGTCATCGAGCTGACGGCCGCCAGCGATTTTAATAAGTTCATTAACGTGAATTTCCAGAACCATACGGATTTCCAGGACGGGCAAGCGTAAGCGCCACCCGGCAAAGCCTACAAGCGGCGCTTAGTCTACCCGGATTTCAACGAATTACTATCCGCAGATGTTACAGCGAGTTATTCACTCATGGCCTCGCGCCAGAGCCTTTCCACAACGCGCTGCGCCATGATGGCCTGCTCGCCGGACGTTTCAGGAACCGTCTGATTTTGCACGCAGGAGATGAAGTGACGGGCGCAACCGGCAAAACCGCGCTGTTCAAGCGTGCTCTGCCAGCCAGGGGCAGGTAGCGTCACCACGCCGCTGCCCTTCTCCTCCCGCCATTCACGCATGTCGGTAATGTCGTACAACGCGCCGTCGGTGACGGCCTGGACGCATTCTCGCTGGCTCCCCGCACGACGATGCATACTGGTGGTTACCTGCAGATGGTCAATCGAGAAATGATGTTCGGCGTAGACCATTTCACCCTGCTCGTTCGTCAGTAGCGTGCCACTTTGCAACTGCGCATTGCCGCTGGCGAGCCACAGCGCCGTATCCACAACGTGCAGATAGTCATCCAGCAGCGTGAAGCGCAGATCGTTCGGCCCGATGCTGTCTGTGCGGTGTTTATCCATCCGCAGCGAGGAAAGCGTGCCCGACTGTGCCTTAAGCTTCTGGTAAAGCGGTGCGAAGCGGCGGTTGAAACCGACCATCAGCGTCAGTTTTTTACGCGCGGCCAGTTCAATCAGCCGCTCAGCATCCTGAACATTTTCAGCCAGCGGTTTGTCCACGCAGACGTGAATCCCCAAATTGAGCAGTTCGCTCACCACCTGATAATGAGTTGCCGTTGAGGTATGGACAAAGACCGCATCGCACTCGCGGGCCAGATCCTGCAATGAGGCAGCATACGGCATGCGCCAGGTTTCGCAGATACGTTCTGCCTTTTCTCGGGTGGGTGACCATGCCCCTTGCAGGGTCCAGTCCGTCGCCGCACCTAAAACAGGCAGCCAGGCTTTTTGTGCAATACCGCCCAGCCCCACCACGCCTACGCGTAATTTTTTCACCGTCAGTCTCCCAAATGTGCCAGCAAGGCATCCAGACGCTGTTTCAGCCCTGCGACCTCGTCTTCCAGCGCCTCTACGCGGGCAACCAAATCGTCATCTCCAGCATTCAGATCGGTTGCGCTGGATTTAACTGAAATATCAACGTCACCGCTGAACAGATGCATATAGCGGCTTTCACGTTTGCCCGGCTCGCGCGCCAGACGCACCACGTATGGGCCGTCTTCGCGAGAAGCCAGCCCTTCCAGAGTTTGCTCGACCTCCTGCATATCGCTGAACTCATGCATACGGGAAGCGCGCGAGCGCAGTTCTCCCGGCGTTTGCGCCCCGCGCAGCAACAGCGTGGTGATGACCGCCACTTCCGCGCTGCTCAGCTTCAGGTCGCCAAATTCGGAGTTACAAAAGCGCTGTTCGTATTTGGTCACGCGGTTGCCGAATCCGCTGACGGTGCGCAGATAGTGGCGTTTTACCAGGGCGTCCAGCACCTCCTGAACATCATGTTCGCTAAGGTTCATCACCGGCTCGCGGTTGGTTTTCTGGTTGCAGGCCATGGTCACGGCGTTGACGGAGAGCGGATACTGCTCCGGCGTGGTGACCTGTTTTTCGAGTAAGCACCCAATCACGCGCGCTTCTGTACCGTTTAGCTGATACTTCATCTTTTCTCCTTAACGACCTGCAGTCCAGTCCCGGGTGGTTAATGCCGTCAGAACGTGGTCGCGCCACTCTCCGTCTATCAGCAGATAGTCTTTGGCGTAACCCTCTTTCTCGAACCCTAAACGCGCCAGCAGATTTCCGCTGCGCTGGTTATGCGGCATATAGTTCGCCATAATGCGATGGATGTGCTGCGTGCGTTGCATATAGCGGATCGCTACCGTCAGCGCCTCGTACATCAGCCCCTGCCCCTGCCACTTTTGGCCAATGGAGTAGCCAAGGTAGCAGGCGTGAAACGATCCCCGCACCACGTTTGAAAAATTGGCGATCCCGATAATCTCTTTCTCTTCAGGATCCAGCAGCGCGAAGTAAAACGCGCTGCCCTGCTTGTGAAATTCCGTAATCATGCTGAGGCGCGCCTGCCAGCCGGAAGGGTAACAATGGCTCTCATCCCGAACGGGTTCCCAGGGCTTTAAAAACTGGCGATTCTCGGCGTAATAATCCGCCAGACGCCAGGCATCACGCTCATGCACCAGACGAACGACCAGCCTGTCCGTTGTCAGACGCACTTTTGGCACATTACTGCGATAGCCAAACATCGATACCACTCCTTCCCGTCACTTCAGCTTACCCATTAGCTTTACTATACCTGCGCCTGCGCCGTCTGTGAAAACAGTGACATACCATTTTCACCTCTTTTCACACTTTTCGATGAGAACTCTCTATCAAAGCACCCTTTTGATAAAAAAATATTGTCGCGTTCAGGGGTGGGAAAAAACGCGGCGACACCGCAGAATGTTAGCGTGCTCACCATCTTATTTTCCCTGGAGGGAAAATGTCCCGCGTATCACAGGCCAGGAGCCTGGGTAAATATTTCCTGCTCGTCGATAACATGCTGGTCGTGCTCGGCTTTTTTGTCGTTTTTCCGCTTATTTCGATCCGCTTTGTCGATCAGATGGGCTGGGCGGCATTAATGGTCGGCATTGCCCTGGGGCTACGCCAGTTTGTCCAGCAGGGCCTGGGCGTCTTTGGCGGGGCCATCGCCGACCGCTTTGGCGCGAAACCGATGATCGTAACCGGTATGCTGCTGCGCGCGGCAGGCTTTGCCACGATGGCGGTCGCTCAGGAGCCGTGGCTGCTCTGGTTCTCCTGTTTCCTCTCCGGTATCGGGGGCACGCTGTTCGATCCGCCCCGCACCGCGCTGGTGGTAAAGCTGATTCGCCCGCAGCACCGCGGCCGCTTCTTCTCGATTCTCATGATGCAGGACAGTGCCGGGGCGGTTGTCGGCGCCCTGCTGGGAAGCTGGCTGCTGCAGTATGACTTCCGTCTGGTCTGTGCGGCTGGCGCGGTACTCTTTATTCTGTGCGCGCTGTTTAATGGCCTGTTCCTGCCGGCGTGGAAACTGTCGACGGTGAAAGCGCCGGTCCGGGAAGGGCTTGGTCGCGTCCTGCATGACAAGCGCTTTGTCACCTATGTGTTGACCCTGACGGGATATTACATGCTGGCCGTGCAGGTCATGCTGATGCTGCCGATCATGGTTAACGACATTGCAGGTACCCCTGCGGCGGTGAAATGGATGTACGCCATCGAAGCCTGCCTGTCGTTAACGCTGCTCTATCCGATTGCCCGCTGGAGCGAGCGACGTTTTCGTCTGGAACATCGTCTGATGGCCGGACTGTTCCTGATGACGCTGAGCATGATGCCGATCGGCCTGGTGAACACGCTCCAGCAGCTGTTTACGCTGATTTGCACATTCTATATTGGCTCGATCATCGCCGAGCCTGCCCGCGAAACGCTGAGCGCCTCGCTTGCGGATGCGCGTGCGCGCGGCAGCTATATGGGGTTCAGCCGCCTGGGGCTGGCACTCGGCGGGGCATTAGGTTACGCCGGGGGCGGCTGGTTGTTTGATGCCGGCAAAGCGTTAAATCAACCTGAACTCCCGTGGATGATGCTTGGCGCGGTGGGCTTTATGACGCTACTCGCCCTGTGGTGGCAGTTCAGCCAGAAACGCAGCGCGAGCGGCATGCTCGAGCCAGGCGCATAACTTTTCCCTCGGGCGGGCGCCGCTCCCGCCCCACTTCTCAGTTTTTTCTGCTGGTTTCTACCCATTCACGCTGACATACTGGCGTAACAGGACAGAAGCGCCGATTTTTCGTTGAGGAACACTATGAAGAAAATTGTTTTAGCCGCGGCATTGGTTGTCAGCGGTCTGCTGGTTGGCTGTAACCAGCTCACACAATATACCGTCAGTGAACAGGAAATTAATCAGGCGCTGGAAAAACATAACAATTTCTCGAAAGACATTGGCGTACCGGGTCTTGCCGATGCGCATATCGTGCTCACAAATCTCACCAGCCAGATCGGACGTGAAGAGCCAAACAAAGTCACCCTGGCCGGTGATGCAGACCTCGATATGTCCTCCCTTTTTGGTAACCAGAAAGCCAACATCAAGCTCAAGCTGAAGGCACTCCCTGTTTTCAACAAAGAGAAAGGGGCAATTTTCCTGCAGGAGATGGAGGTCGTCGATGCGCAGGTGTCTCCGGACAAAATGGCGCCGGTACTGCAAACCCTGATGCCCTATCTGAATCAGTCGCTGCGGAATTACTTTAACCAGCAGCCCGCGTACGTCTTAAGTGAAGACAAAAGCAAGGGTGAAGCCCTGGCGAAAAAATACGCAAAAGGGATAGAGGTTAAGCCGGGTGAAATTATCATTCCTTTCACCGATTAACCTGAAGGGCGCTGCGGCGCCCTTTTTTTTACGGAAAAGTGTGCAAACGAAAACGTTTCCGCTTATGATTTGTGTCCGGCAAAAACAGCCATCCTAATGACTGATTCCTGACAAGCCGGAGCTTCCATGACTGCACAACCCCAGGTTCTTAAAATCCGCCGCCCTGACGACTGGCATATTCATCTGCGTGATGGTGATATGTTGAAAACCGTCGTGCCTTATACCAGCGAAATTTATGGCCGCGCGATTGTCATGCCTAACCTGGTGCCACCAGTCACCACCGTCGATGCCGCGATAGCCTATCGTCAGCGCATCCTCGATGCCGTTCCTGCGGGACACGATTTTACCCCGTTGATGACCTGCTACCTGACCGATTCACTGGATCCGAACGAAGTGGAGCGCGGCTTTAACGAAGGCGTGTTTACGGCAGCGAAACTCTACCCGGCGAATGCCACCACCAACTCCAGCCACGGCGTCACCAGCATTGATGCCATCATGCCGGTTCTGGAACGCATGCAGAAACTGGGTATGCCGCTGCTGGTTCACGGTGAAGTGACGCATGCTGACATTGACATCTTCGACCGTGAAGCCCGTTTTATCGAGACCGTAATGGAGCCTCTGCGCCAGCGCCTGCCCGCGCTGAAGGTGGTCTTTGAGCATATCACCACCAAAGACGCGGCAGAGTACGTGCGTGACGGCAACGATCTCATCGCCGCCACCATTACGCCACAACACCTGATGTTTAACCGTAACCACATGCTGGTGGGCGGGGTGCGCCCTCACCTCTACTGTCTGCCTATCCTCAAGCGCAACATCCACCAGCAGGCGCTGCGTGAACTGGTCGCCAGCGGGTTCTCCCGCGCGTTCCTCGGTACCGATTCCGCGCCTCACGCCCGCCATCGTAAAGAGGCAAGCTGCGGCTGTGCAGGCTGCTTCAACGCCCCAACGGCGCTTGCCAGCTACGCAACTGTATTTGAAGAGATGAACGCGCTGGAACATTTCGAAGCGTTCTGCTCCCTTAACGGCCCACGCTTCTACGGCCTGCCGGTCAATGACACCTTCATCGAACTGGAGCGTAAAGCGAGCCACGTTGAGGAGTCCATTACCCTGACGGATGACACGCTGATCCCATTCCTGGCGGGTGAAACCGTAAGCTGGACGGTAAAACGTTAAAAAATCAATGCCCCTTGTTGTCAAACTGATAATATACCTGTATAAATAAACAGTATATTACACAGGGGGCATTTATGCGTATTGAAGTCACCATAGCCAAAACTACCGTTCTGCCTGCCGGCGCGCTTGATGCACTGGCAGGCGAATTATCCCGTCGTATTAACAATACCTTTCCTGACAACGCAGGTGCCGTCACGGTGCGTTACGCCGCGGCAAACAACCTTTCCGTTATTGGTGCCGCAAAAGAAGATAAAGATCGCATCAGCGAAATCCTGCAGGAAACGTGGGAAAGCGCTGACGACTGGTTCATCACGGATTAACACTGCTCCCTCATTGTGTTTTTTTGCCGGGTCGCCCCGGCTTTTTTTTGCCTAAAATCCCGTAAGTTCAAATTAATTCGGCATCTTCTTTAAAAATCGTGAACGAGATGGTGTTTTATTGTTCGAACAATCCTAAAAAGCAGAAAAATGTGTTGCCACCTGTTTATTTTTCCCTTCGGAACCCTTATTACTTGGTATACTGAAGTTGCTTTCAGAAAAACATGCATTGAACCTCAAAGCCGTTGTCTTCTAACACGCATTAAGGGGGTTATAATGGAAAAGAATAGTGAAGTCATCCAGACCCACCCACTCGTTGGCTGGGATATCAGTACCGTAGATAGCTACGATGCGCTGATGCTGCGTTTGCACTACCAGACCCCAAATCAACTCAACCGTGAAGAAGCGGAAGTTGGACAGACGCTGTGGCTAACAACAGACGTCGCCCGTCAGTTTATTTCTATTTTAGAGGCAGGTATTGCAAAAATAGAATCTGGCGACTATCAGGAAAATGAGTATAAACGGCACTAAGCTTATGCCCACTTTTCACTCAACAGGCACCCTCGCGGTGCCTTATTTATTTCTCCCTTGTCTAACCCCGCGTTGTTAATTACTCTGCTAACAAAACATCAGTTTACGAGATGCATATGAGATACGACTTAATCATTATTGGCAGCGGATCTGTGGGTTCTGCCGCCGGTTATTACGCGACGCAGGCGGGCCTGAAGGTCCTGATGATCGATAGCCATCTTCCGCCTCATGCGGAGGGCAGCCATCATGGCGATACCCGCCTCATCCGCCATGCGTATGGCGAAGGCGAGCGCTATGTTCCGCTGGTGCTTCGCGCCCAGACGCTGTGGGACGAACTGGCGAAACAGACTGAAGACCGCATTTTCGAACGTACCGGCGTTATCAACCTGGGCCCGGCCCATTCTGCATTTCTCGCCGGCGTCGAACGCAGCGCGAAAGCGTTTAATCTGGACGTTGAGAAACTGGACGCGACGGGCATTAGCGCGCGCTGGCCCGAAATTAGCGTCCCGGACGATTATATCGGCCTCTTTGAAGCCCACTCTGGTGTGCTGCATTGTGAAACGGCGATCAAGACCTGGATCGAGCTTGCCGAGAAGGCAGGCTGCGCGCAGCTGTTCAACTGTCCGGTGGACGCCATCACCCATGACGATAATGGCGTCACGGTAACGACCCTTGACGGTGAATATTCCGCGGATCGCCTGCTGGTCAGCGCGGGAACCTGGGTTACCCGCCTGCTGCCCGATCTGCCGATCCAGCCGGTGCGCAAGGTCTTCTCCTGGTTCCAGTCGGATGGTCGTTACAGCGTCCAGAATAAATTCCCGGCCTTCACCGGCGAATTACCCAACGGCGACCAGTTCTACGGCTTCCCGTCAGAAAAAGACGCGCTGAAAATCGGTAAACACAACGGGGGCCAGGCTATCACCTCCCCTGAAGAGCGTAAGCCTTTCGGCGCCTTTCCTCAGGATGGTTCGGAAGCCTTCTCGTTCCTGCGCACTATTCTTCCGGGCGTCGGCGGCTTGCTGTATGGCGCGGCCTGTACCTACGACAACACGCCGGATGAAGACTTTATCATTGATACGCTGCCGGGGCATGACAACACGCTGCTCATCACCGGACTGAGCGGCCACGGCTTTAAGTTTGCTTCCGTGCTGGGTGAAATCGCCGCGCAGTTTGCCCAGGGTATTGCACAGCAGTTTGATCTGACGCCCTTCTCCCTCTCGCGTTTTAACGGATAATTCGCCACGGGCACCGGACGTCCCGGGGCCCGTTTCATTCACACTGCATTACGGGGCGTTATGCGCAGGATCGTTAACTTTCTGATGAATAATATTCGCGAGCATTTTATGCTCTATCTCTTATTGTGGGCGCTGTTGGCCATTATTGATTTTGTTTACATTGTATTTTACTGAAAAGCCTTACTGACAATAATTGACGTTAATTTATCTTTATTGAAACTCACCATTTCGCTTGCACGAAGAGATTGAATTAGCGCTAGCGATCCTTTTCAAAATTGCTGAAATAAATAAAATAAAAATCAATAGACAATTATTTCAGTTGCAATATCCCGCCTTCCCGTTCATTTTTACTTTCCGGTTAATTTGAAAATGGACATTCTGATGCAATTGCGTAACTCCTCCCGGCGCTACGGAATAATATCCATAGGTTTGCACTGGATATTTGCTCTTGCCGTCTACGGTATGTTTGGACTTGGACTCTGGATGGTCACGCTCAGCTATTACGATGGCTGGTATCACCAGGCGCCGGAGTTGCATAAAAGCATTGGTGTCCTGCTGATGCTGGGGCTGGTTTTCCGCGTGATCTGGCGACATATTTCTCCGCCGCCCGCTGCGCCAAAGACCCACAGTAAATTTACCCGCCTCAGTGCCGTCGCCGCGCATATTGCCCTCTATGCATTGCTGTTTGGCATCCTGATTAGCGGCTATCTCATTTCGACGGCTGACGGTAAGCCGATTAACGTCTTCGGCCTGTTCGACGTTCCGGCAACACTGAGCGATGCCGGGGCGCAGGCCGACACGGCGGGGGTCATTCACCTCTGGCTTGCCTGGAGCGTGGTGATCCTGTCCGTACTTCACGGGTTTGCCGCCCTCAAACACCATTTTATTGATAAAGACGATACGCTAAAGCGCATGCTTGGCCGCTCGTCAGTTGACTCTGGAGCATAAAATGAAAAAACACCTGCTGGGTATCGCACTGGGTTCTCTGTTATTCACCGCCGGTTCCGCCGTGGCGGCGGATTATAAAATTGATAAAGAGGGCCAGCACGCTTTCGTCAATTTCCGTATTCAGCACCTGGGATATAGCTGGCTGTACGGTACCTTTAAGGATTTTGACGGCACGTTCACCTTTGACGAAAAAAATCCTGCGGCCGATAAAGTCAATGTGACGATTAATACGAACAGCGTCGACACAAACCACGCAGAGCGCGATAAACACCTGCGCAGTGGGGAGTTCCTCAACGTCGCGAAATTCCCGCAGGCGACCTTCACTTCTACTGAGGTGAAGAAAGACGGCGATAAGCTGAATATTACCGGCAACCTGACGCTTAACGGCGTAACCAAACCGGTCACGCTTGATGCGAAATTACTGGGTCAGGGTGATGACCCGTGGGGAGGTAAACGCGCAGGTTTTGAAGCGGCAGGGAAAATTCACCTGAAAGATTTTAATATCACAACGGATTTAGGCCCGGCGTCTCAGGACGTGGAGCTGATTATTTCCGTTGAAGGTGTACAGCAGAAATCGTAATAATGTCGCCCGGCAGACTTTCACCGTGCCGGGCGTTATTATCATTCCGGGTCAGGGATACCCAGTTTGGTATTCAGACGACCGCGTGATTTATTGAAAATCTTGTTGCCGTTTTCACGTCCTGCGCGACGGCGACGCTGCTCTTCTTCCGGCAGGATGCTCTCTTCGCTGCACAGCTCGCTACAGCAACCGTTAAACTTCTCGGCACAGGCCGGGCACTGAATGAACAGCAGATGGCAACCGTCATTTTTGCAGTTGGTGTGGGTATCGCACGGCGCGCCGCACTGGTGGCACTGGGCAATGACGTCGTCCGAAATACGTTCGCCCATACGCTCGTCAAAGACAAAGTTTTTCCCGATAAAGCGTACTGGCAGCCCCTGCTCACGGGCGCGGCGAGCGTACTCGATAATGCCGCCTTCAATGTGCCAGACCTTATTAAAGCCGTTGTGCTTCATCCACGCGCTGGCTTTCTCACAGCGGATACCGCCGGTGCAGTACATAACGATCTTTTTATCTTTATGCTCCTGCATCATCTCAACCGCTTTCGGCAGCTGCTCGCGGAAGGTATCGGCCGGGATTTCCATCGCGTTCTCGAAATGCCCCACCTCATACTCATAGTGGTTACGCATATCAATAAACACGGCATCCGGATCGTCCAGCATCGCATTCACTTCCGCCGCCTTCAGGTATTCACCGACGTCCGCCGGGTTAAACTCAGGATCGTCGATACCGTCCGCCACGATGCGTTCACGCACCTTCATGCGCAGCACCCAGAAGGATTTCCCGTCATCATCCAGGGCAATGTTCAGGCGTAAGCCGTTAAGGGCCGGGTCAAACTGATAAAGTACGTCACGGAAGGCGCTGACTTTGCTTTCCGGTACGCTAATCTGCGCGTTAATACCTTCACGGGCAAGGTAGACTCGGCCGAAAACGTTCAGCGCTGTGAACGCCTGATAAAGCGCATCGCGGGTCGCCTGCGGATCGTCGATCGTGAAGTATTTATAGAATGAGATGGTGGTGCGCGGTTCGGTTTCAGCCAACATACGCGCTTTTAACATCTCATTCGACACGCGGTTGTGTAACACTGGCATGGTGTACAGTCCTGGAATCGTTAGAGAGAATGAAAATTCGGTCGGCATCATATAGCAAACAAAACCAATTTACATCCACACAATTTACGCTACATTTCACACACCCTGATTAATCAGGCTTAACAATTGCTGTATTCGTGCACGCTTCGAAAGCAGATATTTTGGCTACGCCTCAAAAAATGAGACACTAGCGAAACAGGACGTTTGAACACAGGAAAGACATGACCCAGTTACCAACATTTACTGCCGCCCTTTTGCATCCCCGTTATTGGTTGACCTGGCTTGGCATCGGCTTTTTATGGCTTCTGGTACAGCTTCCCTACCCTGTTATTTTTCGGTTGGGTAAATTTCTGGGCCGTTTCGCACAGCTGTTTATGAAGCGTCGCGCCAGAATCGCGTACCGCAACCTTGAGCTGTGTTTTCCGCAGATGAGCGAATCAGAGCGTCACGACATGGTCGCGAAGAATTTTGAATCCGTCGGGATGGGGCTTATGGAAACCGGCATGGCGTGGTTCTGGCCGGACAAACGCATGGCTCGCTGGAGTGAGGTGACGGGAACCGGCATGGATCCGGTACATACGCTTCAGGCCAACCAGACGGGCGTTCTGCTGATCGGCGTCCATTTTCTGACGCTGGAAATCGGGGCGCGTATGTTCGGCATGCAGGCGCCCGGCATTGGCGTTTATCGCCCTAACGATAACCCGGTCATCGATTTAATCCAGACCAACGGCCGCATGCGCTCTAACAAAAGCATGATCGACCGTAAAGATCTGAAGGGAATGATCCGCGCGCTGAAATCCGGTGAAGTGGTCTGGTATGCCCCCGACCACGACTATGGCCCACAGGCCAGCGTTTTTGTCCCCTTCTTCGCCGTTGAAGAGGCCGCGACAACCACCGGTACCTGGATGCTGGCGCGGATGTCCAAAGCCGCCATCGTGCCTTTTGTTCCCCGCCGTAAGCCGGACGGTTCAGGCTACGAGCTGATGATGCTGGAGCCGGAACTCGCACCGCCGCTTGACGATGCAGAAACCACCGCACGCTGGATGAACAGCGTGGTGGAGAAGTGCATCATGCTCGCCCCGGAGCAGTATATGTGGCTGCACCGTCGCTTTAAAACCCGGCCAAAAGGCACGCCGTCCCGCTATTGATTTTCAACGTGCGGCCCTCAGGGCCGCATGCTGTTTTAGCTTTAAAAGCTCCCCCTCATTGCGGCAATCATAACCCAGGCGCATAATTAGCAGGCTTATTACTTCATGCTTCAGGTGCTAAGCACCTCATTATGCGGATTGTTATGTCACCCTCAGATGCCCCCATAAACTGGAAGCGTAACCTCACGGTTGCGTGGCTTGGCTGTTTTCTCACCGGTGCAGCGTTTAGCCTGGTCATGCCTTTCCTGCCGCTTTACGTCGAACAGCTGGGCGTGACGGGCCACAGCGCGCTCAATATGTGGTCCGGCCTGGTATTCAGCATCACGTTCCTGTTTTCCGCGATGGCCTCGCCCTTCTGGGGTGGCCTTGCCGACCGCAAGGGGCGAAAAATCATGCTGCTCCGCTCGGCGCTGGGGATGGCCATCATCATGGCGCTGATGGGCGTGGCGCAAAACGTCTGGCAGTTCCTGATTTTACGCGCGCTGCTGGGCTTGCTGGGAGGCTTTATTCCCAATGCCAACGCCCTGATTGCCACACAAATTCCTCGCCATAAGAGCGGCTGGGCGCTGGGCACGCTCTCAACCGGCGGCGTGAGCGGTGCCCTGCTGGGGCCACTGGCCGGCGGACTCCTGGCCGACAGCTATGGCCTGCGCCCGGTGTTCTTCATCACCGCCAGCGTGCTGTTCCTGTGCTTTATCGTCACCCTGCTCTGTATTCGGGAAAACTTCACGCCCGTTGCGAAGAAAGAGATGCTCCACGCCAGGGAGGTGCTGACTTCGCTCAAAAATCCCAGACTGGTGCTGAGTCTGTTCGTGACGACCCTGATTATTCAGGTTGCAACCGGATCGATTGCTCCTATCCTCACGCTGTACGTTCGCGATCTGGCGGGCAACGTCAGCAATATTGCATTTATTAGCGGGCTGATCGCCTCCGTGCCCGGCGTGGCGGCATTGCTCAGCGCTCCGAGGCTGGGGAAACTGGGAGACCGCGTCGGCCCGGAAAAAATTCTGATCTGTGCGCTGGTGATCTCTGTCCTGCTGCTGATCCCCATGTCGATGGTGCACTCGCCCTGGCAGCTTGGTGTTCTGCGCTTTTTACTGGGCGCTGCCGACGGCGCGTTACTGCCCGCCGTTCAGACCCTGCTGGTCTACAACTCCACAAACCAGATTGCCGGGCGTATTTTCAGCTATAACCAGTCATTTCGCGACATCGGTAACGTCACCGGGCCGCTCCTCGGGGCTGGCATTTCCGCCAGCTTTGGTTTTCGCGCCGTCTTTATCGTGACGGCAGGCGTAGTGCTGTTTAATGCGATCTATTCGTGGTTCAGTTTATCCCGCGCGTTACGGCCGGTGGCGGAATAAGACGAACGCCTGAAGCTTATTTTCGTATTCATACTTGCAGAATCAGATATTCAGCTATTCTTTCCCTGAAACCTTCTGGAAAACAGGGAGACACCAATGACCATGTACGCCACGCTGGAAGAAGCTATTGATGCCGCTCGTGAAGAGTTCCTCGCCGATAACCCCGGCGTTGAAGAAGAAGATGCTGACGTGCAACAACTTAATATCCAAAAATACGTTCTGCAGGATGGGGATATTATGTGGCAGGCCGAATTCTTTGCCGATGAGGGTGAAGAAGGGGAATGTCTGCCGGTCCTGAGCGGTGAAGGTGCGCAGGCCGTCTTTGACGGTGACTATGATGAAATCGAACTGCGGCAGGAATGGCTGGAAGAGAACACCCTGCACGAGTGGGATGAGGGCGAATTTCAGCTCGAGCCACCGCTCGATACGGAAGAAGGTCAAACCGCAGCCGATGAGTGGGACGAGCGTTAATTTACGCTACTCGTAAGGGCCGTGGCTGGCATCGATCGGCAGCAGCAGCGTGTCGAAAATTAGCGAGAATGGCAGATCCAGCACGGTGAGGTAGCGCCATGCGGAGTCACGGAGATCCCATTTCACGCCAGGGTAATACTGATTCCCGTGGCCTTGCCCTGGAATGGTGCGGCTGATGATGCTGCCGCAGCCGCTGAGCAGGCATGCCATCAGAACG
This sequence comes from Enterobacter quasiroggenkampii, assembly GCF_043972695.1. Classification (NCBI taxonomy): domain Bacteria; kingdom Pseudomonadati; phylum Pseudomonadota; class Gammaproteobacteria; order Enterobacterales; family Enterobacteriaceae; genus Enterobacter; species Enterobacter quasiroggenkampii. Next base: position 2,318,981 of record NZ_CP143745.1, on the reverse strand, counting down.
ACGATGATTATTCTCATGAGTAACCTCTAAAAAAATACCGGCGATTAAGCCGGTATTTTATCTGGCGGGTGGCGCTTCGCTTACCCGCTCTACTTAACCACTTACTTCGCCTTCAACGCCAGCGGGTTCAGCTTCAGTTCTTTATAGTAGTTTACCCACGAAGAGTATCTCTCCGGAGCGGACCACACGCGGTAGTGAAGACGCGCCATCGTGACCGGGTCGCTCAACAGGACCAGACGACGGTCACGGTTGAGTTTTTCCGGGGTCTCGTTCAGCGCCTGCTCAACGTGACGATCGCGGGCAATCTCCAGCACCTGGCTGGCACGGTGGCGCGCGGTGGCCATCGCCGTTGCCAGTGCGTTAAATGACGGGTTAAACACCGCGTGCATAAAGCCGTCATCCAGCGTGCGATTGCGGTTCTGCTCGAGATAACGATCGGTGTCCACCAGCACCTGCGGCGGGGAATACTCTTCCGGGATCAGGAACAGCTTCCAGCGTTTGGTCCGCAGCCCCACCGTCGAACGGCTGGAGATCACGGAGACAAACGGCGACAGGATCAGCGAGAAGACAATCGGCGCCAGCCAGAACAGGAAGCGCAGATCCAGCCACGCCATCCCGGCCGCCCACACCAGACCCAGCAGCAGCTGAGAACCGTGGCGCATAAAGGCTTCGCTCCACGGCGTGGAGTCGTCATCACGCTGCGGTGAGTTCCAGACCACTTCCCAGCCCAGGAACGCACTGACCACGAACACGGTGTGGAACAGCATACGCACCGGTGCCAGCAGCACGGAGAACAGCACTTCCAGCAGCAGTGAAAGGGTCACGCGGAAGAAACCGCCGTACTCTTTCGAGCCTTTGCACCAGATCAGGATGATGCTGAGCAGCTTAGGCAGGAACAGCAGCACCATGGTGGAGGCAAACAGCGCAATCGCCAGTTCAGGGCGCCACTGTGGCCACACCGGGAACAGCTGCCGCGGTTGCAGGAAGTATTGCGGCTCCGTCAGGGCATGCACGACCTGCAGCGCAGTAGAGAGCGCAAGGAACATAAACCACAGCGGTGCGGAGAGATAAGACATCACGCCCGTCAGGAACACTGCACGGTGAACCGGGTGCATCCCTTTCACCAGGAACAGGCGGAAGTTCATCAGGTTACCGTGACACCAGCGGCGGTCACGCTTGAGTTCGTCCAGCAGGTTCGGCGGCAGCTCTTCGTACGATCCCGGCAGGTCGTAGGCAATCCAGACGCCCCAGCCAGCACGACGCATCAGCGCCGCTTCCACGAAGTCATGCGACAGAATAGAACCGGCAAACGAACCCTCGCCCGGCAGCGGCGCCAGCGCACAGTGTTCAATGAACGGCTTCACGCGGATAATGGCGTTGTGACCCCAGTAGTGCGATTCACCCAGCTGCCAGAAGTGCAGACCCGCCGTAAACAGCGGCCCGTAAACACGGGTGGCGAACTGCTGGCAGCGCGCATAGAGGGTGTCCATACCGGAGGCTTTTGGCGAAGACTGAATGATACCCGCGTTCGGATTGGCTTCCATCAGACGCACCAGACCGCTCAGGCAGTCACCGCTCATGACGGAGTCCGCATCCAGCACGACCATATAGCTGTACTGATTACCCCAGCGACGGCAGAAGTCATCGATGTTACCGCTTTTACGCTTCACACGACGGCGGCGACGACGGTAGAAGATCTGCCCTTCGCCCTGCACTTCCGCAATCAGCTCCATCCACGCTTTTTGTTCCGCCACGCAGATATCCGGGTTGTAACTGTCGCTCAGGATGTAAACGTCGAAATGCTCCGCGTTGCCAGTCGCCTTTACGGACTCCCAGGTGGCACGCAGACCCGCAAACACGCGGTCAACGTCTTCGTTACAGATAGGCATAATCAGCGCGGTACGGTGCTCAGGATTGAGGGGTTCATCCCCGACCGTTGACGCCGAAATGCTGTATTTGTCACGCCCCATCAGCAGCTGCAGGAAGCCCATCAGCGCGGTCCAGAAACCAGCCGAGACCCAGCAGAAGAGAACCGCGAACAGCAGAAGGATGCCGCTCTGCAGGATGTACGGCAGCAGCTGCATGAAGGAGACCCAGAGATCCTGGCCCATCATGTCCGTCGGGTTGATAAACGCCCAGCCCTGATAAGGCAGGATGGTTTTCATATACCAGGTCGCGACGACCGTCTGCGCCAGCGTCAGCAGCAGCAGGATGTAGCGACGGATGGTCCCCACGGTACGCCATTTCTGTTCGGAAGCCTGCTCTTCTTTCGTCAGGCGTGACAGATAGCGGGGCGTCACATCACGCCCGCGCAGGCGATCCCAGAAGCGGCCCACCGGGTTGGTGCGCCATGGATCGGGAAACATTGAGGAACGCGTGGCCTTCGGCATCGCCTGAAGCTGATCGCGCCCTTCGTCGTCTTTAATCAACTGCCCTTCTGCCAGCGAGTCCGGCCAGGCCTGCTCCAGACGTGCCTTTACTGACCCCAGCGGCGTATCATCATCACGGGAAAACTGACGATGTTCACCATCCAGCGCGGTGTGAACCGCGCGGATGTCGCTCTTAGGCAGTGCCGCTTTTTCGATATCCGTCAGCGGCATAGCATCAATATATTCAGATGTATTATTCATTGGCAGGTAGCTGATAGCTCCAGGTTTCACTCAGCGGCTGATCGTTACTGACCAGCGCTGCACGCATTTCAGTGGTCTGTTTCGGATCTTTCACTTTCACGCGCAGGGTCAGACGCCAGCCTTTTGTTACCGGGTTGTAACGCACGGTATTCTCAACGATTTCACCGTTCTCACCGATGCTGGCCTGAGCGGCAACGGCAGTGTCCGGTGACAGTTTCTTCATATCCTGGCCTGTGAAGTCCACGACAAAGGCCACGGTACCGTCAGGCTGACGGATAAGATTAGACTGCTTCACATCACCCGTTGAGCGGCGAGTCTGCATCACATACGCGTTATCCGGCGCATGCAGCTTATCTTCGTCGCGGCTGAAGGTGATGGTGTACTTGAAGTTCATCTCTTTACCGGCTTCCGGCAACTGATCCGGCGTCCAGTAAGCGACGATGTTATCGTTGGTTTCGTCGTTGGTTGGAATTTCTACCAGCTCGATCTTACCTTTACCCCAGTCACCGTTTGGCGTGACCCAGGCGCTTGGGCGCTGGTCATAGCGGTCGTCCAGATCTTCAAAGCGGGAGAACTGACGACCACGCTGCAGCAGGCCAAAACCTTGTGGGTTTTCCATTGCGAAGCTGCTCACCGCCAGATGTTTCGGGTTGTTCAGCGGACGCCAGATCCACTCTCCGTTACCGGCGTGAATAGACAGACCGTTGGAGTCATGCAGTTCCGGGCGGAAGTTGGTTGCTGGTGACGGCTGGTTCGGCCCAAACAGGAACATACTGGTCAGCGGCGCAACGCCCAGTTTGCCCACTTTATCACGCAGGTAAACCTTAGACTGCACGTCAACCACCGTGTCACGACCCGGCATGATCACAAAGCGATAGGCACCGGTCGCACGCGGAGAATCCAGCAGCGCATAGATAGTCAGACGTTTGTCCGTTGGTTTTGGACGTTCAATCCAGAACTCACGGAAACGTGGGAATTCTTCACCTGATGGCAGCGCGGTATCAATAGCCAGTCCGCGCGCAGAAAGCCCGTATACCTGCCCCGCGCCAATCACGCGGAAATAGCTGGCACCAAGCATGCTGACGATTTCGTCGTTTTTATCTTTGCTGTTGATCGGGTAAAGCACCTTAAAGCCAGCGAAGCCCAGGTCTTTCACCGTATCTTTGTCGTGTTGCACATTGCCAAAATTGAAGTAATCCGGGCTGTATTTAATCTTACGTACCGCTGTGGCCGTCACTTCATTGATGGCAACAGGCGTGTCGAAATACATACCCTGATGATAAAACTCAAGCTTGAACGGGGTCTTGATGTTGCTCCAGTAGGCTTTGTCGTGATTGAACTGGATCTGCTGATAGTCCGCATATTTCATATCGCGGAAAACGGAGGGCAAGTTACTTTTCGGCGCTTCGTAGCTCTTGCCCGCCATCGATTTTGCCTGTTTTGCGACATCGTCGATGTTAAAGGCCAGTGCCGATGAGGTATACAGTGATAACACCACTGCAGCACCTAACCAACGCATTTTCATCATCTGTGGTTTATGTTTCATAATAAGTAAGCACTTCCCCCTTTGTGTGCTTATATCGATCCGATCCATTTTAATGGAAACTCAGGCAATCCGACAACATTATCACTGCTTTGTTCAGCTGCTGGCTCATGGATTAAGCAAATGAAAGAACCCATTATTCACTTTGCGTGCTTATCCTGGAGACAGGGTGTCGGTCTTGGTGTAGGGTTGCTTTCGAATGTAACCATTATGAGTCTTAGGGATAAGACGAAAAGTCTGAGAATGCACAACGTTATATGAGCACAACACCAACAGAACGTGAATATTTCCTCGACTCGATCCGGGCATGGCTGATGCTATTGGGGATCCCTTTTCACATATCACTGATTTACTCCAGCCACACCTGGCATGTGAATAGCCAGATGCCGTCCTGGTGGCTGACGCTGTTTAATGACTTTATTCACGCCTTCCGTATGCAGGTGTTTTTTGTCATCTCCGGCTATTTCTCTTACATGCTGTTTCTGCGATACCCGCTTAAACGCTGGTGGAAGGTGCGCGTCGAGCGCGTGGGGATCCCCATGCTGACCGCGATTCCGCTGCTGACGCTGCCTCAGTTCATGATGCTGCAGTACGTCAAAGGCAAAGCGGAGAACTGGCCGAATCTGTCGCTGTATGAAAAGTACAATACGCTGGTCTGGGAGCTGGTGTCTCACCTGTGGTTCCTGCTGGTCCTGGTGGTGCTCACCACGGTGAGTCTGTTCATTTTTAGCCGCCTGCGCCACCACCTGAGTTCGACAGCCGACGCCTTTTTCGCCAACGTTACGATGGGCAAACTGTCAGTGCTCTTCTTGCTGTTGGGGATCGCTTATGCTGCCGTGCGACGGACCCTGCTTATCGTCTATTCGCCGATTTTAAGCGACGGGCTCTTTAATTTCGTGGTGATGCAGTCGCTGTTCTACATCCCGTTCTTTTTAATCGGCGCGCTGGCGTTTATTTATCCGAAGCTGAAAGCACTGTTTACCACTCCGTCACCGTGGTGCGCGATAGGTGCGGCCTTCGCGTTCGCAGCCTATCTGCTGAATCAGCGCTACGGCAGCGGCGACGCCTGGATGTACGAAACGGAAAGCGTGATCACCATGCTGCTGGGTTTGTGGATGGTGAACGTGGTATTCGCGCTCGGCCACCGCCTGCTGAACTTTAAGTCCAGCCGTGTGACCTACTTCGTCAATGCTTCGCTGTTTATTTATCTGGTGCATCACCCGTTAACGCTTTTCTTCGGGGCTTATATCACCCCGCATATCGCCTCCAACACGCTGGGGTTCTTTACCGGTCTGGTGTTTGTCGTGGGGATTGCGATCGTGCTCTATGAAATCCATCTGCGGATCCCGCTCCTGCGTTTCCTCTTTTCAGGAAAACCACAGGTAAAAGCCTCATAAACAACCGCGGCGCACTGAGTGCGCCGCGCTTTCTTCAGGTGTCCAGTTCCTGCCCGCGCTGGGTCAGCAACCGTTGATAAAGGTGGGTAGTTTCTTCGTCGAAACAGACAAAGATAACCTTCTCAGGCATCGGTTTTAGCGACAGGTAGCGGTAAACGGTTTCGACGGCGATCGTCGCGGCAGCCGCCTTAGGATAGCCATACACACCGGTACTGATGGCCGGAAACGCCATTGTTTTATAGCCGTTGTCGGCAGCCAGCCGCAGACAGTTCCGGTACGCCTCTTCCAGAATACTCGCCTCATGCCGATCGCCACCGTGCCAGACAGGCCCTACGGCGTGAATTACCGCTCTGGCAGGCAGATCCCCCGCAAGCGTAATGACCGCATGACCGGGAGGACACTCACCCTGCTGTTGCCGCACGGTTTTGCAGGCTTCCAGCAGCTGCGGTCCGGCAGCCCGGTGGATAGCCCCGTCCACACCGCCTCCCCCCATCAGGGAGGGATTGGCGGCATTGACGATGACGTCGACATGCATGGTCGTAATATCGCCATGAATCACTTCAATTTGCGGTTTCATAAAGCCCCTCTGCAACCCGCCTTTTTCTTAAGTGTATCGCAGGGCTGCCCGGGAGAAAAAACTATCAGAAAAAATCCTCTTCCGCACAAAGCGGAAGAGAGAGCGTTATCGATACTGTATTTCGACAACCGCGAGCGTTTTTTCAGGGTTGAGGTATTTCATGCGCAGCGATGCCAGGTTCGAATCGGACACGTGGCCATTAAGCGCCTCTTCATAGCTGACCATGCGCGTTTGCATACGATTATTATCCGGGCAGGACAAGGCAAACTGTCTCTGATGCGGCGAAACTTCACAGGGGTCGGCAACAATGGCACCGCGAAAATGAATGACGCCACCGTTCACAATGGTAGCGGAATAAACCGGGAGGCTAAAAACAGAAACGGTCAGGCCCAGACCCGTCACGAGTCGAGCGAAAGAGTGGTTCATTATAGGTACTCCTCAATGAAAATCGTCCTTGAGGGGTAAACGCACTTCATTATGACAAACGAAGTCTCACGTTAAGGAACATAATGACCTGGTCCCTGATATCAGCATAGCTCAACGGTGCAGACCCGCCACATTCACAAGCCATTGATTCCATGAATGTTTAGATCGAACTTCCCGCTGGCGACCACTGTTGTGATAAATGAAGCGATTTTCCATCTGAGACGGTGACAACGATTTTTACCGTGTCTCCTGCGTTAATATTTAAACTCAGGCGCATTAAATCAATCGTCTGATTAGCGGGTATAAAAAGGGTATTTTGCTGTCGGGACGAACTTTGTCCCCCCTGCCCTTCCCGAACGGAAACAATCTGAACCTGACAATCACACGGCTGCGCCAGAGTGACCTGCGGAATAATGGTGGTCATATTTTCCTGCTGCGACGTTTTGAAGGTTATCTGGCTGGAAAGCGCGGCAAGGAGAATTAAGGTATTCATGATGAACTCCCGAAAAAAAACAGGGCATCAGCCCTGTTTTTTTGTAGCACAGATTTCAGTATCAGTACTGATGAGCTGTCGCGTGGTTACCGAAGCCGATCTGGGTAACGTTGACAGTAGAGTTAGAAGCAGTCTGGTCTACGAGGGCACCGTTAAAGCCGCCGGACTGGCTAACGTTCATAACAGATTTTTTACTGTTCCACTGATCAAGTGTTGCACTGTTGCCAAATCCTTTCTGGGTCAGGTTGATTTTACTGTCATCAGAACCCTGACCAACGTCAGCGCCGTTACCGCCACCTTTCTGGGTAATATTCAGCACAGAATTTCTGGCGTCTGTCTGCAGAGCAACCGCGGAGTTACCGCCACCGTCCTGATAAATATTCAGGGTTGAATTTGGGCCACTGTATCCGCCATGACCATGTCCATGACCCCAGCCGCCCTGATTAATAGAACCCGCCATAGCACTACCAGAAACTACGATTGCTGCAAGCGCTGCCACTTTGAGAAATTTCATGGTAAACCCCCATCGGATTGATTAAAGTCGTCGCGAAGGCGCTAATGTTGAATAACGTTAATCGCCATTTGCGACTGTTTCTGCACTACAACTGCGGTTTTCTGCGTACCGTACTGCGTAATATTTGCTCTATTACCCGACCCTTTCTGGATAATTTTCGCGCTATTACCGTATCCATCTTGCGTAATACCTGCATCATTCGCGTTACCGCTCTGATCGATCCAGGCAATATTGTAACCCCCTGATTGATCAACTCTCGCTCTGTTACCTGCTCCGTCCTGGGAAACAATGGACAAGAGTTTTGAACCCTCCTGGCGAACCTGAGCGTCATTGAAAACACCCTGTTGACCAATAATGGCTGCCTGATTGAGTGATGAAAGACTTAATTCGTTAACCGCAAAGTTATATTCAGGATTGGCTAAATCTGAATTCGCTGCGGTTACAAATCCAGGCGCACCCAGTAATGTAAACACCATAAATAACGATGTGTATTTCATGTTGTCACCCTGGACCTGGTTATTGAATCACGCCATAACCGTATAACCGTGTTAATTGTAAAAACGATTCGTATTGTGTTAACGCGTCGTTACGGTGAAGAGTATGTCCGCTGAAACATTTTAAATATCTCACCCGCGCGGCTTATTTTTATTTTTCAGATCACCACAAAGTCGTAATTTACATCAAAAAACACTTTATTCAGGCCAGCTTATATTTTTTATTACAGGTGTTTTGCGAAAGGGTTGTACAGCGAGGCGAAGGCTGTCCACGGGTCTTCCCGGGGTGTTTAAACGTAACGGCTGAAGAACATTTTTTCTCAGTGCGTGACACGACACCTGTTTTCTTAAGCCAGACCACTGCTCATTCCTGGACTTAGAACCAACCTGTAACTCATACTTAATTATCGTTTCATCAAAATAACAAATAACTCTATAAATCAAATAATTATAAATATTTGTATGATTTTTAAAATCTGTGCACCTCTATTAATATGTACAACTTTCTCATCATTTCTCGCCATTCATTACAAGCTAATTTCACAAATTAATATTGATTTTTACATTCAGTTACATGTTTAACACTTGCTTTAAACTTCGTAAAAGCTAGATTGAAATTAGATGTACGAAATTGGTTTTATATTTACCTCCCTGTGGAGGTTATGGTCTGATTCTACACACAGCAGTGCAACATCTGTCAGTACTTCTGGTGTCCTCTAATTAACAGGAGGGCAGCTGCCAGGTGCCAAAAAAAGTGGGGTTTCATCATGTATAATGAAGTCCATAGTTTACATGGTCATACATTACTGTTGATCACAAAACCTTCTTTGCAAGCGACAGCGTTATTACAACATTTAAAGCAATCTTTATCACTGAACGGGAAATTGCATAATATTCAACGTTCTTTTGATGATATTGCCCCTGGCAGCATCATTCTGTTCGATATGATGGAAGCTGATAAAAAGCTTATCCATTACTGGCAGGATATTTTAAGCAGGAAAAACAATAATATCCGCGTGCTATTGTTGAATACACCTGACGAATATCCCTTCAGAGATATTGAAAGCTGGCCGCATATCAATGGCGTGTTCTACGTCACGGAAGAAGAAGACCGGGTGGTTGAGGGCCTGCAAGGTATATTGCGCGGTGAGTGTTATTTTTCGCAAAAGCTTGCAAGCTATCTCATTACGCACTCCGGAAATTATCGCTATAACAGCTCAGAGTCAGCACTGCTCACGCACCGTGAGAAAGAGATCCTGAATAAGTTACGCATTGGTGCTTCAAATATTGAAATCGCCCGTTCGTTATTTATCAGCGAAAATACGGTAAAGACGCACCTTTATAATCTTTTCAAGAAGATAGCTGTGAAAAACCGAACTCAGGCGGTTTCGTGGGCTAACGATAACCTCAGGCGTTAATCACATGAAACGCACGTTGAGTTGGATCGCCGCAGCGAGTTTCCTGCTCGCTGCAGGGAATCTGAAGGCCGTCGAGGTCGAAGTTCCCGGATTGTTAACAGACCATACTGTTTCATCGGTCGGGCACAGTTTTTACCGGGCCTTCAGTGACAAATGGGACAGTACTTATACCGGAAATATAACAATCAACGAGCGGCCCAGTGCACGATGGGGAAGTTGGATAACAATAACGGCCAATCAGTACGTTATTTATCAAACGTTTTTATTCCCCACAAAAATGGACTTCGATAAAAACGTAGCCTTAGCACTGGCACAATCAGAAGACGCTATTAATCGCCTGCAAATAGATAAAGCCCTATTAAGCACCAGCGATTTAGCAAAAGACGAGTTCTAGCGAACCGATATGCGGAGGCTGTCATGCGTATTGCATATGCAGTTGTTTCGATAATGCTGATCACCCCCATAAGCTGGGCCGGAAACATGACGTTTCAGTTCCGTAACCCTAACTTTGGCGGTAACCCTAACAACGGTGCGTTTCTGCTGAATGAGGCTCAGGCGCAAAACTCCTATAAGGATCCAAGCTTAAAGGATTTTAGCATTGATACCCCATCCGCCCTGGACAACTTCACTCAGGCTATCCAGTCGCAGATTTTAGGCGGGTTATTGACCAACATTAATACCGGTAAACCCGGCCGGATGGTGACCAACGATTTTATCGTTGATATCGCCAACACTGATGGACAGCTTCAGCTGAACGTGACCGATCGTAAAACCGGAAGAATATCCACCATTCAGGTTTCCGGTCTTCAAAGTAATTCAACTGACTTTTAAACAATAGCTAAATAAGGACAACGATCATGCAGCGCTTCCTGATATTTGTTGCAGTGTGCTTATTGAGCGGTTGTTTAACTGCTCCACCTAAAGAAGCTGCAAAACCAACATTAATGCCTCGGGCCCAGAGTTATCGTGATTTAACACATTTACCTGCTCCAACGGGGAAAATATTTGTCTCCGTATACAACATTCAGGATGAAACCGGGCAATTCAAACCTTACCCGGCAAGTAACTTCTCCACGGCCGTGCCGCAAAGCGCCACCGCGATGCTGGTTACCGCACTCAAGGATTCGCACTGGTTTATTCCGCTGGAACGTCAGGGTCTTCAGAACCTGTTGAATGAACGGAAAATCATTCGTGCCGCACAGGAGAATGGTACCGTCGCGGCCAATAACCGCACGCCTCTGGAATCTCTGGCGGCAGCAAACGTGATGATTGAAGGATCGATTATTGGTTACGAAAGTAACGTTAAATCGGGTGGTGCGGGCGCGCGGTACTTCGGTATCGGTGCGGATACCCAATATCAGCTCGACCAAATCGCCGTTAACCTGCGTGTGGTTAACGTCAGTACAGGCGAAGTGCTCTCTTCGGTGACCACCAGCAAAACCATACTGTCCTATGAAGTTCAGGCAGGGGTATTCCGCTTCATCGATTACCAGCGTTTGCTTGAGGGTGAAATTGGTTACACCTCTAACGAGCCGGTCATGATGTGTCTGATGTCAGCCATTGAAACCGGCGTGATCTTCTTAATCAACGACGGTATTGACCGCGGGCTGTGGGATCTGCAAAACAAAGCAGACGTGCAGAACCCGATACTGGTGAAATACCGCGATATGTCAGTCCCTCCGGAATCCTGACAGGAAGCGCATAAAAAAGGCGAGATGATTATCTCGCCTTTTTTTATTCGCTCACCGCCGTGATGTTTTGCGCTTTTTCCCGCCGCGACGCCAGCCAAAGACCGCTGTTTTTCATGGCATAGCCAAACAGCAACCCCAGCGCCAGGGAAGGCACCACCAGCTTCCAGTCGCCCTGCCCTGCAAAGGTCGCGCACGCTCCCATGAAGGTTCCCGGCACAAACGAAAGCAGCAGATGCTTAGCCTGAACGCACATCAGGAAGGCAACCACGCCCGTCATGACGTACCCCAGTATCTCCAGATGCGGCGCCAGCGCGCTGCCTTTCATGATCACCAGCGCCCAGATAACCCCGCTCATCAGCGTGCAGCCTGAGATGAAGAGCCCTTTGACGCCCCCCTGCGGACAGGCGAAATAGGCCGTACAGCCAAGGAATCCGGCCCAGCTGAGCAATCCGAGAGACACGGCCACCCATCCCCAAAGTCCGGAGAGAATGCCCGTCGTTATTGCGATACAAAGTAATATGTTCATGGCGCGCATCTTAGCAGAAGCGCACCATAGAAATGCGATCAGAAGCACATTATGTGCAAATTGAAATGCGGAGTTGCAGGATTTATGTGATCTAAATCACTCTTCATTCTCTTCTTCCAGCTCATCCCACATCGCCGCGATCGCGTCGCGGGTCAGCGGTGCCAGCGTTCTCCAGAATGGCGAGGTGGCATGGGCTTCGACTTTACCCAGGAATGTGCCGACCCACGGCAGCAGGTACGTTTCGAACAAGGTTTCGATGGCTTCGTTCTCATCATCCCCGGCGTTGTCTTCGATCCAGGAGGCAGCAAGCAGCAGCGTACCGATATGATCGGCTGGCGTATCGCTTAGCGGCATACCGCGGGTGGAGAGGAAAGCTCGGACTTCCGCTTCCGTCGCCCCTTCCTGCCAGGCAGAACGGTATGGCGAAACGCGGCACTCTTCACCGACGAACAGCGCATTGTAATCGGTCGCAATCTGCTGCATGTCGCAGCTTTTTTGCAGACGCGCCAATAAATCATCCTGTTCCAGCGGCCAGTTCTCCGCCAGTTTACCTTCACGAATTAACGTAAAAAGCGGAACCAACAGCGGGTCTTGCGGCTGGCGATAATAGAGCGTACCCAGCACGCGGCAAAGGATGGAAAACTCGTTCATTTTTATTATTCCATTACACAATTAAAGATCGGCAAATTCGGCAATCGGCTCCATGCCGCGCGATTCGAGGAAATCGAGCATGCGGCGCGGGGTGACGTTCAGGATTTGCGCTTCCGGGAAGTTAACGTCATTCAGCACCTTCAGGCACTCGCTGAAATCGCCCAGCGTGAAGGCGGTATGGGAATCCGAACCCAGTGCCACCATGCCGCCCGCATCGCGGACGGCGGCCGCCACTTCGCGGCAGTTGGCTTCACTGCCCTTACGCGAGTGAACAAAGGAGGAGTTGTTAATCTCCAGCGCCACGCGGTGCTTCGCTGCCGCCTGCGCGACAGCCTGAATATCAATCGGGTACTTCGGGTTGCCGGGGTGGCTGATAATATGCACATTGCCGCTGGCAATGGTGGCAATCATCGCCGCGGTGTTGGTCTCTTTATCCTGAGGTGCAAAAACCGGCTCGTGGAAACCGGCGAGGATAAGGTCCAGAGACGTCAGCATCGGGCCGGTGCAGTCGATCTCACCGTCGGTATTTTTGATGTTCGCCTCGATGCCGCGCAGTATCCCAATGCCGTCCACCAGACGTGGCCAGATCCGCATATTCACAAAATGCCAGTAGTGCGGCGCATCCGCCATGTCCGGGCCATGATCGGTGATCGCGAACAGCTTAATCCCCTTAAGCTTCGCCTGGGCGATATAATCATGGAGGTTGCTATACGCGTGGGTACTGGCGACGGTGTGCATATGCAGGTCAACGGGATACATCTCTCTCTCCTCTGCGGTTTTTCCAAAGGATAGCAGTTATCAGCGGCGAATATTAGCAAAAACCCGGCGAACGCCGGGTTTCTCTCAGTAGCCGCGCTGTCTGTCGACCTGGCCGGTGACCGCGTTACCCTTCTCCATTTCGCTGATGGTATGGGATATGTACGCCACCGCTTCTGCCGGACGCGTCACGGCGGCCACGTGCGGGGTCATCGCCACGCGCGGATGTGCCCACAGCGGGCTTTCCACCGGCAGCGGCTCACGGCTATAGACATCCAGCATGGCGCCTTTTAGCTTTCCGCTGTCCAGCGCCTTCAGCAGATCGGACTCAACCAGATGCACCCCGCGCGCCAGGTTCATCAGGTAGCTCTCATCGGCTAACTGGTTGAGCAAGCCTTCATTGATGATACCGACCGTTTCCGCCGTGTTGGGCAGCAGGTTGATCAGCACGCGCGTGCCGTTCAGAAAGTCCGGAAGTTCATCCGTGCCGGCAAAGCTCTCGACGCCCGGATAATCTTTGCGGCTGCGGCTCCAGCAGCGCAGCGGAAAGCCCCACGGTGCGAGGGCTTCAGCCACCTTTGAGCCCAGCACGCCCGCACCGAGGATGCCGATGGTAAAGTCTTCACGACGGTAATCCGGCAGCGGCTCCCAGTGGGCCTGCTGTTTAAATGCCTGATAGTCATCGAAGCGGCGGAACCAGTGCAGTACCTGGCTGACCGCATATTCCTGCATCTGCTGCCCCATTCCGGTATCTTCCAGACGGAAAAGGGGTATCGACTCCGGCAGCATGTCAGGGTGCGCCTTCAGCTTGCTCAGAATGGAATCCACGCCCGCCCCAAGGGCAAAAACGGCCTTCAGTTTACGGCCCTGGAGCATTTCTACTGGCGGATGCCAGACCAGCGCATAGTCAGCATGTTCGTTATCTCCACGCTTCCACTCGCGAACGCGTGCGCCGGGTAATGCCGCCGTGAGCGCCTCGATCCAGTAGGCCGTATCAAACGTGGGGTGATAGAAAAGTATATCCATAGTCATTCCTGCCTTTTATTGCGCTGATTTATTTTGTTTTTTAACGAGGTTGTCAGCATAACAAATTTATTGCACGGCTGTGTTGTTGATAAAAAAGACGCTTTCAGCACATTTAAGAATCATGTTGTCTGAAGTTTGTCTAAACGCGCTAAATTACTGAAAAAGTGAGTTGACGGCAGTTCGGCTTTTCCTTACATTAGCGCCCGTCCCGTCAACAACGGGATGACAATATGGTGAGGTGTCCGAGTGGCTGAAGGAGCACGCCTGGAAAGTGTGTATACGGCAACGTATCGGGGGTTCGAATCCCCCCCTCACCGCCATATTTAAAGAAGAGCTCGCATGAAAATGCGGGCTTTTTTTTCGCATATTGCACGCATGCAGGGGGGATTCGAACCTTGAAACTCCCTGCGCTCTTTATGTCGGGTGGCGCTGCGCTTACCCGACCTACAAAAAGCTACTCCTCGACCATCTTCGCATACTCTTCAGTCAGAAAATCCACCAGCGTCCTGACCGACGGCAGCATGCCGCGCCGCGAAGGATAAACCGCGTGAATCACTTCCCGTCGGGGTTCCCACGCGTCCAGCACCCGTACCAGTTCCCCTGACGCAAGCTGATCCTTCACCATCAATATCGGCAACTGTACAACGCCCACGCCCGCCATCGCTGCTTCCCGCAATGCCAGCATGTCGGTGGTAATAAAGCGCGGTGCGTAGTGGATCTCCGCTTTCGCCCCTTCTGGACCACTGAGCTCCCATTTATGCACCTGTTTACCGGCCCCCATACTTAATCCAGGCCATTCACTGAGCTCGGAAGGCATTCGCGGTTTACCCATACGTTCAATCAACTGCGGACTTGCCACCAGGCAATGCCCCCTGTCAGCCAGCACCCTTAACACCAGGTCGCTGTCATCAAACGGACGCGGACGCACGCGGATAGCCACATCAATACCTTCGCCAACAAGATCGACCCGACGATTGGTGGCCTCAAGCTGGAGATTAATCCCGGGGTAGCGCGCCATAAACCGCGCCAGCATCGGTCCCACGTGGACGTGCAGCAACGTGACGGGACAGGTGATCCTGACGACGCCGCGCGGCTCAGCCTGCAGCGCAGCAACGGCCTCCTCTGCCGCTTCTGCTTCTATCAGCATTGCCTTACAGTGCTGATAGAAAGTGTGCCCCACTTCCGTCACCGTAAACTGCCGCGTCGTGCGCTGTATCAACCGTACGCCAAGCCGCTCTTCCAGCTGCGCAATCCGGCGGCTTAGCCTGGACTTCGGCAAATCAAGCGCCCTTCCCGCCGCCGCAAACCCCCCGTACTCCACAACCTTCACAAACCAGACGAAGTCATTGAGATCCTGCATAAATCCTCATCGTTCTATTTTCAGAACAGTGAATGCCATTTTCACTATCTACCGGGATATTAACCCTGAATATAAGCTAATTACATCAACAGAACATCAGGAGTTAATCATGAAAAACATCACTGGCGTTTATACCGCTCCTCGTCAGCACTGGGTGGGCGATGGTTTCCCGGTCCGTTCAATGTTCTCTTATCAAACCCACGGCGAGCCGCTCAGCCCGTTCCTGCTGCTGGACTACGCGGGTCCCTACACCTTTCCGGCAGATGGTGCGAAACGCGGCGTCGGCCAACACCCTCACCGGGGTTTTGAGACGGTCACTATCGTCTATGACGGTGAAGTGGAGCATCGCGACTCCACGGGGAAAGGCGGCGTCATTGGCCCCGGCGACGTGCAGTGGATGACCGCAGGCGCAGGCATTTTGCACGAGGAGTTCCACTCCAGTGCGTTCTCGCAGAAAGGCGGGGAACTCAAAATGATGCAGCTTTGGGTCAACCTGCCGGCGAAAGACAAGATGGCCGCACCGGGCTACCAGAGCATCACGAAAGCCGACATCCCGGTGGTGACGCTGCCTGACAGTGGTGGAACGCTGCGGGTTATTGCCGGTCGCTACGACACGGTGACCGGCCCGGCGCACACCTTCTCGCCGCTCAACGTCTGGGACATCGCGCTGAACCAGGGAAGCCATCTGACGCTCGCTCAGCCGGAAGGCTGGAGCACGGCGCTGGTCGTGCTTGAAGGCAGCATCACGGTAAACGGTACCGCTCAGGCGGGTGAAGCCCAGTTGGTCGTGTTAAGTCAGGAAGGCGACAAACTGCACCTGGAAGCGAACAGCGACGCAAAAGTGCTGCTGATGGCCGGTGAGCCGCTGAATGAACCGATCGTGGGCTATGGCCCGTTTGTGATGAACAGTAAAACCGAAATCAACGAAGCCATTCGTGATTTCAATTCCGGCCGCTTCGGCCAGATCTGAACGTAATAAAGGAGAAGAAGATGTCTACACCTGCGAATTTTAACGGAACCCGTCCGGCCATCGATGTAAACGATGCGGTGATGTTGCTTATCGATCACCAGAGCGGTCTGTTCCAGACCGTTGGGGATATGCCAATGCCGGAACTGCGTGCCCGTGCGGCAGCGCTGGCAAAAATCGCAACCCTGGCGAAGATCCCGGTGATCACCACCGCGTCCGTCCCACAAGGACCAAACGGACCGCTTATCCCGGAGATCCACGCCAACGCGCCACATGCGCAATATGTTGCCCGTAAAGGCGAAATCAACGCCTGGGATAACCCGGAATTCGTGGCGGCGGTAAAAGCCACCGGGCGTAAGACGTTGATCATTGCGGGCACCATTACCAGCGTCTGCATGGCCTTCCCGTCAATCAGCGCGGTGGCGGACGGGTATAAAGTGTTTGCGGTGATTGATGCCTCCGGCACCTACAGCAAAATGGCGCAGGAGATCACGCTGGCGCGCGTGGTGCAGGCCGGTGTGGTCCCGATGGATACGGCGGCGGTGGCCTCTGAGATCCAGCGTACCTGGAACCGTGAAGATGCCGCGGAGTGGGCGGAAGTGTACACACACATCTTCCCGGCTTATCAGCTTCTGATCGAAAGCTACAGCAAAGCGCAGGAAGTGGTTAAAAACAGCGAAGTGCTCGATTCACAGCGTTAATCCCCTGCTCCACGGCGTAAAAACCGTGGAGCTGATTATTGCTTAACCGAACAGGCACTAAAGCTGAAAATCTGCTTGACCGTGTCAGCGCAACTCCCTATAGTAGCGCCCCGTTGCCCCCCAAGCGGTCAGGCAGCAAAACAATATGGTGAGGTGTCCGAGTGGCTGAAGGAGCACGCCTGGAAAGTGTGTATACGGCAACGTATCGGGGGTTCGAATCCCCCCCTCACCGCCATATTTAAAGAAGAGCTCGCATGAAAATGCGGGCTTTTTTTTCGCATATTGCACGCATGCAGTATTGTAGGTCGGGTAAGCGCAGCGCCACCCGACGACATGTCCGCACAAAAAACAAAGCCCGGTTTCCCGGGCCTTGAACGCAACAGCAAACTCAGTAATAGGCTTGCAGCGTGCGCTGGCAGAGCGCCGAGCGCACGCAGTCATCTTTGGTGAAGCGTACCACCCCAATCATCTCATCTTCCTCAAAACGTGACATGGCGTCGCTCAGTCCAGATTTCACGCCGGACGGCAGGTCACACTGGGTAATATCGCCGTTAACGATAACCGTCACGTTCTCCCCGAGGCGCGTTAAAAACATCTTCATTTGCGCAGCGGTCACGTTCTGAGCCTCGTCAAGAATGACGACCGCATTTTCAAATGTACGTCCGCGCATATAGGCGAACGGCGCGATTTCCACCTTGCCAATCTCTGGCCGCAGGCAGTACTGCATAAAGGATGCACCCAGCCGCTTCACCAGCACGTCATAGACGGGCCTGAAGTACGGGGCAAACTTCTCCGAAATATCACCGGGCAAGAAGCCGAGATCTTCATCAGCCTGCAGTACCGGACGGGTAACAATGATTCTCTCCACGTCCTTATGGATCAGCGCTTCCGCCGCTTTGGCTGCACTGATCCAGGTTTTCCCGCATCCGGCTTCACCGGTTGCAAAGATGAGCTGTTTACTCTCGATAGCATTCAGGTAGTGCGCCTGAGCCTCATTGCGCGCCACAATTGGAGAATTATCACGGCTGTCCCGGGCCATGCCAATTGCTTCTACGCCACTCATCTGCACAAGCGAGGTGACCGATTCTTCTTCACGCTGTTTATGGCTACGTGAATCCCGTCTCAGCACACGTTTTGCTTCGCGACGAGCTTTGATCACTGCTTTTTGTCTTCCCATGGATAGCACCTTGAGTTGTTGGTATTCATCACACGCGCCAGCGTCGGCACGATTATGCGCACGAACATCAGAGGGTTGGCTTCCTTGTAAGCCATTGCTTGCACTATCGGATGACGATACGGAACAGCTACGCGCACCGTTCTGCACGTCGGTCGAATCAGATTCTTGTGGGAGGGGGGAAAATTTAGTGGTGAGGAAATCGCTGCCGGAGTCTGAGCCTCCGCGCCGGGTGCTGCGGTTGTTATGTTTACCTTGTCCAGTACAGGACGCAACCATTCGCGATCTCCATAGTGATTCAGCATCACTGCCGGGAACTACCGCTGTCTTATCTTAAGTACATCAGGAGTTATCATAAATGCAACATTTATTTTACCTGAATGCAACTTTTAAGACTGTCCCTACAGTTGAAATCAGTCTCATATAGAAATATTACAGAAATATAACAGCAGGATAGTCATATGAAAAAATAATGTCCCTGCGAATCGTCGCAGGGACAATTATCAGGCTTCAATAAGACCTTGAGCGAGATACTCGTTGCTGTCGCGCACGCCTGGCAGGGCAAAGAAATAGCCGCCGCCGATGGGTTTAATGTACTCTTCCAGCGCTTCGCCGTTGAGCCGCTTCTGCACGGTCAGGAAGCCCTTTTCCAGATCGTGCTGATAGCAGACGAACAGCAGCCCCATATCGAGCTGACCGGAATTGGTGACGCCGAGCGAATAGCTGTATCCCCGACGCATCATCAGGCTTGACTGCGTCTCTTTGGTGCGCGGATTGGCCAGACGAATATGGCTGTCCAGCGCAATCACATCGCCATTCGGATCGCTGGCGTAGTCAGGCACATCATGCTCGTTCTTCATGCCGAGCGGAGCCCCGCTTTGCTTGTCACGACCGAAGATCGTCTGCTGCTCTTTCAGCGGCGTGCGGTCCCAGAACTCCACGTGGAACTGAATAATCCGCACCGCCTGATAGCTGCCACCCACCGCCCATGCCGGTTCATTCTGCTCGGCAGTGACCCACACCACCTCCTTCATGAGCGCGCTATCGTGGCTGTCCGGGTTGGCCGTGCCGTCCTTGAAGCCCAGCAGGTTCACCGGGGTTTCTTTGCCTTTGCTGCGGGCGGCGTGATCAGAGATAAACCCTTCCCGCTTCCAGCGCACGCTCAGCAGATCCGGCGTATGCTTGATGATGTCGCGCAGGGCGTGGATCACCGTGTCCTGGGTGTTGGCGCAGATCTGCAGGAGCAGGTCGCCGTGACAAAGGGCGGCATCCAGGGAATCATTCGGGAAGCGCGTCATTTTTTGCAGCGCTTTCGGCTTCTGTTTTGCCAGCCCGTAGCGCGCGTCAAACAGCGATTCTCCCAGCGAAACGGTTATGGTCAGGTTATCCGGGGCAATGAATGGCCCCAGAATGCCGGAGTCCATTGGCGGCAGACGCGGGTTCGGCGTATCGGGCGCCGGTCCACCGGCGGTAAGAAACGCGATGCGCGTCGTCAGCAGGCGGAACAGACGTTCCAGATCGGCTTTATCACTGGCCAGCGAATCAAAGGCCACCAGCATCATCGACGCCTGCTGCGGCGTCAGGATACCGGCCTGATGCTCGCCATAAAACGGCTGAGTCTCCATGCGGGCATTAGGTGACAGCGTGCCGGGCGCGCTTTGCGGTTTCGCCGCGTGCGCCACCGGACACCCGCCAGCCAGAGCAAGCGCGCCCCCCAGCGCCCCTACCCCTTTTAACAACCGGCGACGGGAAGGCTCAGCCACGTCGCTCTCGTTATGCTTATTCATCGTGCTTAGTCCAGACCCAGTACGCCACGCAGCAGGGAGAGATCTTCCGCCAGGGCGGTAATCGGGCCTTTCAGCGCATTACGGTCGGCATCGGTCAGCTTGTCGTAGGTCTCAAACCCGTCTTTGGTGCGATACTTCGCCAGGATGGTGTCGACTTTTTTGAAGTTGGCATCCACTTTGGCCAGCAGCTCGCCGTTCTCTTTCTGCAGCTGAGGACGCAGCAGGTTAACAATTTTCTGCGCGCCGTCGACGTTAGCCTGGAAGTCCCACAGGTCGGTATGGCTGTAGCGATCTTCTTCGCCGCTGATTTTGCTCGCGGCCACTTCTTCAATCAGCCCGGCCGCACCGCCCACCACTTTTGATGGCGGGAAGGCCAGCTCGCTGATGCGCTTTTGCAGCTCCAGCACGTCGCTGTTCAGCTGGTCAGCATACTTCTCCATCCCTTTGGCAGAGTTATCGCCAAACAGGGCTTTCTCCAGACGGTGGAAACCGGTGAATTTCGGATCGGCCGCTTTCTGCTCGAAATCATCTTCACGGGCGTCAATGCTGCCATCAAGGTCAGAGAACAGCTCGGCGATCGGCTCAATACGCTCGTAATGTTGACGGGTTGGCGCGTAGAGGGATTTCGCTTTTTCGATATCACCGGCCTTCACCGCATCGGTAAAGGCTTTGGTTGCCGCTGCCAGATCCGCCGTCTCTTTCGTGACGTACGCTTTATACGCGGTAATCGCATCGCCCAGGCTCAGTACCGCAGCGCCTTTCGCCGCATCGGCCGTCGCTTCACCTTTGACGATAAGCTTCCCTTTCGGGTTGGTCAGCAGACCGCAGGTCATCTCATACTCGCCCGGCTGCAGGTTGGCGGTCATCTTCTGGCTGAAGCCAGGAGCGATATTTTCGCGCTCCTCCACCACCAGAACACCTTTCAGGATCTCCCACTCCAGCGCCTTCTGGCTGTGGTTCTGAATAATAAACTGGGTTTTTCCGCTGTTCACCGTGAGGGTCATCGGCTCACACTGCTTGTCGTTGACGGTGACCTTAACCTGTGGAACATCCGCGCCCCAGGCGGAAAATGCAGAAGCGAACAGCGCGGCAATGCCTGCGCATAACGCACTACGACGGAACTGAATTGCCATGACTCTTCCCTTTAAAAGTATGTTGTTACTCAATCAAAGATTACGGCGCAACGCGTGACGCCTGCGTGCCGGTACGCGGCGGCATTGCGAACAGCACCAGCGCCGGAACCAGATAGATAAAGTACATCGCCACTTCGCTGACGCTCGGCGTTTCCTGATAGCCGAAGATACCTTCGAGCAGGGTGCCGGTCAGAGAGTGCGTGGAGAGAACGTTGCTGAGGTCGAACGCCACGTCCTGGAAATGGTTCCACAGGCCCGCTTCATGGAAGGCGCGAATCGCCCCTGCCGCCAGACCCGCGGCTACCAGCAGAATAAACAGGCTGGTCCACTTGAAGAAGGCGCCCAGGTTCAGGCGGATACCGCCCCAGTAGAGCAGGAAACCGAGCACCACGGCCGTGGCAAGGCCCAGCATGGCCCCCAGCGGCGGCCAGATCCCCACATCCTGCTGAAACGCCGCCAGCAGGAAGAAAACAGACTCCAGCCCTTCGCGCGCCACGGCGAAAAAGACCATCATAATGAGCGCCCAGCCGTGGTTGTTCCCCTTCTGTAGGGCGTTATCCACCGCCTGCTCCAGCTGCACCTTCACGTTACGGGAGACTTTACGCATCCAGAACACCATCCAGGTGAGGATCACCACCGCAATCACGGCGACGATACCTTCAAACAGCTCCTGCTCTTTCTGCGGAAACTCGCCGGTGGTTTCGTTGATGAGGATCCCCAGACCCAGGCAGAGCGCCGCGGCAAGGAAGACCCCGATCCACATGACGCCAATCCAGCGCCCGCGCTGGGTTCGCTTCAGATAACTGGCGATGAGGCTCACGATAAGGGCGGCTTCGAGCCCTTCACGTAACATAATGAGAAATGGAACAAACATGCCGACACCTTAAATGTTTATCGCGGTCAACTGATGCAAAGAAAGGTAAATTCTTGTGATAGTGATTATCATTACGGCAGAAAGAAACACAAGCGAAATGTGCGGTGTTTTGATGACGAGTTGTAAACGCAGAGCCTGATAATAGTTACATACGTAACGGTAAAGTTTATAAGTTATAACGAAAATGCCCATTTACGCTGATTCAGGGCTGTGGCTAAATATCCGCCTCAAACACCTGGTGAAAATAAATTATGTTTAAAATTGTCCATTTCCTGCTGGCGCTGGTCATTATTCTCGCGCTTGCCTGGCTTACGAGTTTTGACCGCCGAAAAATTCGCATTCGTTTTGTTTTACAGCTGATTGTCATTGAAATTGCCCTGGCGTTCTTTTTCCTGCACGCCGAAAGCGGGTTATTCCTGATTAAATACGTCTCGGGATTTTTTGAGTCACTGCTCAAATTTGCTGGCGAAGGGACTAATTTCGTCTTTGGCGGTATGGGAGAAAAAGGGCTGGCGTTCATTTTCCTCGGCGTACTTTGCCCGATTATTTTTATTTCCGCGCTGATTGGTATTCTTCAGCACTGGCGGATCCTGCCGATTTTTATTCGGGTGATCGGTACGCTGCTGTCCAAACTGAACGGCATGGGCAAGCTGGAATCCTTTAATGCGGTGAGCTCGCTGATCCTCGGCCAGTCGGAAAACTTCATTGCCTACAAAGGCGTGCTGGGCGATCTCTCCTCGCGTCGTCTGTTCACCATGGCGGCCACGGCCATGTCGACGGTCTCCCTGTCGATTGTCGGGGCGTATATGACCATGCTCGATGCCAAATTTGTCGTCGCGGCGCTGATTCTGAACATGTTCAGCACCTTTATTATTCTCTCCGTCATCAACCCGGCGCGCCCGGAAGCGGAGCCGGATATCAAGCTTGAAAAACTGCATGAATCGCAGAGCTTCTTCGAGATGCTCGGCGAGTATATTCTGGCCGGTTTTAAGGTGGCGATGATTATTCTGGCGATGCTGATTGGCTTTATCGCCCTTATTAGCGCCGTTAACGCCCTCTTCTCCAGCGTATTTGGCATGAGCTTCCAGCAGATCCTGGGCTATGTATTTTATCCCCTGGCATGGCTGGTGGGTATACCGCTGAGCGATGCCTTAAACGCGGGCAGCATTATGGCGACCAAGCTGGTGGCGAATGAATTTGTGGCGATGATTGAGCTGCAGAAAATAGCACACCAGATGTCCCCGCGCGGGCTGGGGATTTTATCCGTCTTCCTCGTCTCGTTCGCTAACTTCGCCTCCATCGGCATCGTGGCCGGGGCGATTAAGGGCCTGAACGAACAACAGGGTAACGTGGTATCGCGTTTCGGGCTGCGTCTGGTCTACGGTGCGACGCTGGTGAGTTTGCTGTCAGCGAGCTTTGCGGGGTTGGTGCTCTGATGCAATGCCGGGTGGCGCGCAGCGATCCCGGCCTGCAAAACAACAACGGCGGGAATTCCCGCCGTTTTCATTAAAACTGCACGCACACCGGCTGATCGACACGCATCACCGACTCCTGCGCAAAGCGTGACTTATAAATCCCGCGTAACGCTTCGATGTTCTTCTCACTCTGCGCATCTTTACCGTGGATCAGCATCAGCGCCTTGCTCGGTTCACGCGCCACTTTTCCGTCGTTCCCCAGCCACTGCCCGCGGGCATCAAATACCGTTAAGCCATCGCGAAAGCGCGGCGTCACGTCCTGGTCAACAAACTGCTGCCACTCGTTAGGGGTAATCTGCGCCCCGGCAGGACGGTTTAAGCCGAAATAGAGCGTGGTTTGCTGCATCTGGTTATCCGCTTTGCAGGTTTCCACCGCCGCGTGTTGCGATGGCGCGTTGCAGCCCGCCAGCATCAATAATGCCGCAGCCATTAACCCTGTTTTGATTGTCATGCTTCGCTATCCTCATTGTTATAAGCACAGGGATATCACAGGAAAAGACGGATTTTGGCAAGAAAAAAGCCGGGTGCGCTTGCGCTTACCCGGCCTACGGTACTGCGTGAGAAAATTATTCTGGCTGCAGCTTAGACGGCGGTGCGGAGTGGTAATGCGCGTCGGCTTCCGCAAAGCGTTTCTGCATGGAGGCAGACGGCGCTTTACCCAACAGGCTGAAGACCACGATACCGATGCTGCCGAAGATGAAGCCCGGAATGATTTCGTACAGGCCCAGCCAGGCGAACTGTTTCCAGACGATAACGGTCACCGCACCGATAATCATCCCCGCCAGCGCGCCGTTACGGGTCATACGGGACCACATGACGGAGAACAGGACTACCGGACCAAATGCCGCACCAAAGCCCGCCCACGCGTAGCTCACGAGACCCAGCACGCGGTTTTCCGGGTTGGCCGCCAGCGCAATCGCAATCAGCGCCACCAGCAGCACCATAAAGCGCCCTACCCATACCAGCTCTTTCTGGCTCGCGCCCTTGCGCAGGAAGGCCTTATAGAGGTCTTCGGTGATGGCACTGGAGCAGACCAGCAGCTGACAGCTCAGGGTGGACATCACCGCGGCCAGGATCGCGGAGAGCAGAATACCGGCAATCCACGGGTTAAACAGGATCTGCGCCAGCTCGATAAACACGCGCTCGGCGTTCTGGTTCACCGCGCCCGCCTGCGCCGGGTTATTGCTGAAGTAGGCGATCCCGAAGAAGCCGACCGCACACGCGCCCGCCAGACACAGAATCATCCACGTCATACTGATGCGACGCGCATGGACGATGGTGTGGTGAGAATCCGCCGCCATAAAGCGCGCCAGAATGTGCGGCTGACCGAAGTAGCCCAGACCCCAGCCCATCAGGGAGACGATGGCGACAAAGTTGAGCCCTTTCAGCATGTCGACGTTTTCGATGCTCTTCTGCTTGATCACTTCCAGCGAATCGCCAAAGCCGCCAACCGTGAAAATCACAATCACCGGGGTCAGGATCAGCGCGAAGATCATCAGGCTCGCCTGCACGGTGTCGGTCCAGCTGACGGCCAGGAAGCCGCCCACGAAGGTATAGAGGATGGTTGCCGCCGCACCGGCCCACAGGGCGGTTTCGTAGCTCATGCCGAAGGTGCTTTCGAACAGACGCGCACCGGCCACGATGCCGGAGGCACAGTAGATGGTGAAGAACACCAGGATCACCACCGCCGAGATAATACGCAGCACGCGGCTGTTATCCTCAAAGCGTCCGGTGAAGTAGTCCGGCAGCGTCAGGGCGTTATTGTTGGCCTCGGTGTGCACGCGCAGACGGCCTGCCACCAGCTTCCAGTTGATCCATGCGCCCACGGTCAGACCGATGGCAATCCAGCTTTCCGAGATACCAGAGATAAAAATCGCACCGGGCAGACCCATCAGCAGCCAGCCGCTCATGTCCGATGCGCCCGCAGAGAGTGCGGTCACCATCGGGCCTAAACTGCGTCCGCCCAGGATGTAGTCGTCAAAGTTTTTCGTTGAACGCCACGCCAAAAACCCTATCAGGATCATGCCAAAAATATAAACGAGAAATGTCACCAGCATCGGTGTGCTAATTGCCATTCAAATTCTCCAAAAGTGTCGAGCGACAACCGTCCGGGTTGCCTTGTTATATGATCACCGGAACGAGGTGACGGTATCTTGTGTTTCGGTGAGGCGCGCTATCCTGCCGTATGCGCCCTCCGCTGACAAACGATTTAACACTGCATTTACATCAATTTCATCCCCGGTTTGATACGAGTTTCCTATAGGTTGCACTCGCTCACGCTTTTACGGGTTGCACCTTTTAAAAGTGTTAACTCCCGCATAAAAACAGGCTTCCCGGGACAAAGGCAGCACGTTTTTCCAGCTAACTATCCGTTAACAATTCATTCATTTCCCGGGTTGCAAACCAGGTCACATTTAACACGGTTGCACAAAGTTGCAACATGGTGGATATTTCACGCTAACGACCAAACACGAAGAAAGCACAACAGGAGCTTTGGCATGGGTATGACCACCATGGGGGTTAAGCTGGATGACGCAACCCGCGAACGGATTAAGACCGCAGCAACCCGCATTGACCGCACGCCGCACTGGTTAATTAAGCAGGCGATTTTTAACTATCTCGAAAGACTCGAGAGCGACGAGGGCCTGCCGGAGCTGCCTGCCCTGCTCGCCGGCGCCGCCAATGAAAGCGAGGAAGCGCCGGCCGCTGGCGACGAGAGCCATCAGCCGTTCCTGGAATTCGCCGAGCAGATCCTGCCGCAGTCCGTCAGCCGCGCCGCCATTACCGGCGCGTACCGTCGCGCCGAAACCGACGCCGTGCCGATGCTGCTGGAGCAGGCTCGCCTGCCGGAAGCCGTTGCCGCGCAGGCGCACAGCCTGGCGTACCAGTTGGCTGACAAACTGCGTAACCAGAAGACCGCCACCGGCCGCGCCGGGATGGTTCAGGGTCTGCTGCAGGAATTTTCCCTCTCCTCACAGGAGGGCGTGGCGCTGATGTGCCTGGCGGAAGCGCTGCTGCGTATTCCAGATAAAGCCACCCGCGACGCGCTGATCCGCGACAAGATCAGCAACGGTAACTGGCATTCGCACATTGGCCGCAGCCCGTCGCTGTTCGTCAACGCCGCGACCTGGGGTCTGCTGTTTACCGGCAAACTGGTCTCCACCCATAACGAAGCCAACCTGTCACGCTCACTGAACCGCATCATCGGCAAGAGCGGCGAGCCGCTGATCCGCAAAGGCGTGGATATGGCAATGCGTCTGATGGGCGAACAGTTTGTGACCGGAGAAACCATTGCCGAAGCGCTGGCGAACGCCCGCAAGCTGGAAGATAAAGGTTTCCGCTATTCGTACGACATGCTCGGCGAAGCGGCGCTGACCGCCGCCGACGCGCAGGCCTACATGGTTTCTTACCAGCAGGCGATACACGCCATCGGTAAAGCGTCCAACGGTCGCGGTATTTATGAAGGCCCGGGCATCTCGATTAAGCTCTCCGCCCTGCACCCGCGTTACAGCCGCGCGCAGTACGACCGGGTGATGGAAGAGCTCTACCCGCGCCTGAAGTCCCTGACCCTGCTGGCGCGCCAGTATGACATCGGCATCAACATCGACGCCGAAGAGGCCGACCGTCTGGAGATCTCCCTCGATCTGCTGGAAAAACTGTGCTTCGAGCCGGAGCTGGCGGGCTGGAACGGCATCGGTTTCGTTATCCAGGCCTACCAGAAGCGCTGCCCGTTCGTCATTGATTACCTGATTGACCTGGCCAGCCGTAGCCGCCGTCGCCTGATGATCCGCCTGGTGAAAGGGGCCTACTGGGACAGCGAAATCAAACGCGCCCAGATGGAAGGGCTGGAAGGCTATCCGGTTTATACCCGCAAGGTCTACACCGACGTCTCTTACCTCGCCTGCGCGAAAAAGCTGCTTGGCGTGCCGAACCTAATCTATCCACAGTTCGCCACCCACAACGCCCATACCCTGGCGGCAATCTACAGCCTGGCCGGGCAGAACTACTACCCGGGCCAGTACGAATTCCAGTGCCTGCACGGCATGGGTGAACCGCTGTACGAGCAGGTGACCGGTAAAGTGGCCGACGGCAAGCTGAACCGCCCGTGCCGAATTTATGCCCCAGTAGGTACCCACGAAACCCTGCTGGCCTACCTGGTGCGTCGTCTGCTGGAAAACGGCGCGAACACCTCCTTCGTTAACCGCATCGCCGACACCACGCTGCCGCTCGACGAGCTGGTCGCCGATCCGGTGCAGGCCGTTGAGAAGATGGCGGCGCAGGAAGGCCAGATTGGCCTGCCGCATCCGAAGATTGCCCTGCCGCGCGAGCTGTACGGCAAGGGTCGCGTCAACTCGGCGGGGCTGGATCTCGCCAACGAACACCGTCTGGCGTCCCTCTCCTCTGCCCTGCTCAACAGCGCGCTGCAGAAGTGGCAAGCCAAACCGATGCTGGAGCAGCCCGTTGCTGACGGCGACATGCAGCCGGTCATCAACCCGGCGGAGCCAAAAGACATCGTCGGCTACGTGCGAGAAGCCACCGATGCGGAAGTGGATCAGGCGCTGGACAGCGCGGTGAATAACGCCCCTATCTGGTTCGCCACCCCGCCGCAGGAACGTGCCGCCATCCTGGAGCGCGCGGCGGTGCTGATGGAAGACCAGATGCAGTCGCTCATCGGCATTCTGGTGCGCGAAGCGGGTAAAACCTTCAGCAACGCCATCGCCGAAGTGCGCGAGGCGGTCGACTTCCTGCACTACTACGCCGGTCAGGTGCGCGATGATTTTGACAACGAAACCCACCGCCCGCTCGGCCCGGTCGTCTGTATCAGCCCGTGGAACTTCCCGCTGGCGATCTTCACCGGCCAGATTGCCGCCGCCCTGGCCGCTGGCAACAGCGTGCTGGCAAAACCGGCAGAGCAGACCCCGCTGATTGCCGCGCAGGGCATCAACATTCTTCTGGAAGCAGGCGTACCGGCGGGCGTGGTCCAGCTGCTGCCGGGCCGCGGTGAAACCGTGGGCGCCAAACTGACCTCCGATAACCGCGTGCGCGGCGTGATGTTTACCGGTTCGACCGAAGTGGCCTCGCTGCTGCAGCGCAATATTGCCACCCGTCTGGATGCGCAGGGTCGTCCTACGCCGCTCATCGCGGAAACCGGCGGCATGAACGCCATGATCGTCGACTCCTCTGCCCTCACCGAGCAGGTGGTGGTTGACGTTCTGGCCTCCGCCTTCGACAGCGCCGGTCAGCGCTGCTCCGCCCTGCGCGTGCTGTGCCTGCAGGATGACGTGGCGGACCACACGCTGAAAATGCTGCGCGGCGCGATGGCCGAATGTCGCATGGGCAACCCGGGCCGTCTCACCACCGACATCGGGCCGGTGATCGACGCGGAAGCCAAAGCCAATATTGAAAACCACATTCAGGCCATGCGCGCGAAAGGCCGTCCGGTGTTCCAAGCGGTGCGAGACAACAGCGAAGACGCCCGCGAGTGGCGTTCCGGCACCTTTGTGCCGCCTACGCTTATCGAGCTGGCAAGCTTCGACGAGCTGAAAAAAGAGGTCTTCGGTCCGGTGCTGCACGTGGTGCGCTACAACCGTAACAACCTCAACGAGCTGGTTGAGCAGATCAACGCCTCCGGCTATGGCCTGACGCTCGGCGTACATACCCGTATCGACGAGACCATCGCGCAGGTAACCGGCAGCGCCAAAGTGGGCAACCTGTACGTTAACCGCAACATGGTGGGCGCGGTCGTGGGCGTGCAGCCGTTCGGCGGTGAAGGTCTCTCCGGCACCGGCCCGAAAGCGGGTGGTCCGCTCTACCTGTACCGTCTGCTGGCGAACCGTCCGGAGAACGCGCTGGGCGTCACCCTGGCGCGTCAGGATGCGGAGTATCCGGTGGATGCGCAGCTGAAAACCGTGCTGACCCAGCCGCTGGAAGCGCTGATCGCCTGGGCGGAAAAACGTCCTGAACTGCGTGCCGTGGCGCAGCAGTATGGCGAGCTGGCACAGGCCGGTACGCAGCGTCTGCTGCCGGGGCCGACCGGCGAGCGCAATACCTGGACGCTGATGCCGCGCGAGCGCGTTCTGTGCGTGGCGGATAACGAGCAGGACGCGCTGGTACAGCTGGCCGCCGCGATGGCCACCGGGTGTGAAGTGCTGTGGCCGGAAGATGCGCTGCATCGCGATCTCGCCAAACAGCTGCCGAAGGCGGTCTCGGCCCGTATCCACTTCGCGAAAGCCGATGTGCTGCTGACGCAGCCATTTGATGCCGTGATTTATCACGGTGATTCCGACCAGCTGCGCGAGCTGTGCGAGCAGGTTGCGGCCCGCAGCGGGGCAATTGTTTCGGTGCAGGGCTTCGCGCGCGGGGAAACCAACCTGCTGCTGGAGCGTCTGTACGTGGAGCGTTCCCTCAGCGTCAACACCGCGGCAGCGGGCGGTAACGCCAGCCTGATGACCATCGGTTAATCGTGTAAACTCTTCCCGGTGGCGCTATGCTTACCGGGTCGACAAAACAACCGTAGGCCGGATAAGCGCAGCGCATCCGGCTTTTTTACACTGAGGGAATGATGAAAAGAGTATTTCTCGCAGGCGCAGCACTGCTGCTGAGCGCCAGCGCGCTGGCCGACGAGTGCGACAAAGCGACCACTCAGCTTGAACTGAATACCTGTAGCGCGCAGCAGTACCAGGCTGCCGATAAAAAACTCAACCAGACCTATCAGGCCGCCGTCAAGCGCGCGGAAGCTCCCCAGCGCGAGCTGCTGAAAAAGGCGCAGCAGGCCTGGATTGCCCTGCGCGACGCGGACTGTGCGTTTATCGGTTCGGGGACGGAAGGTGGCAGCGTTCAGCCGATGATCGTGAATCAGTGCCTGGCGGAGAAAACCGTGGAGCGCGAAGCGTTTCTGGCCTCGCTGATGCAGTGTGAAGAGGGCGACTTAAGCTGCCCTCTCCCACCGGGGAACTAGCGCAAGCGGATCCCTTCGATAATCATCCGCTGCACGTTTTCCAGGGTGCTGTGGAAAAACGCTTCGTCCTGGAGCGTTTTTCCGGTCACCGCCTCGACCTGGGCCGCAAAGTCAGCGTAATGCTGGGTGGAGGCCCAAATCATAAAGATCAGATGATGCGGATCGACCGGGGCCAGTTTTCCGCTGGCCACCCATCCCGCTATAATGGCCGACTTATCGTCCACCAGCTGTTTTAAATCTCCGGTCAGCTCCGCCTGCAACAGCGGCGCCCCCTGCAGCATCTCAAGACAAAACAGCCGTGATGCCTGTGGGTAATCGCGCGACACCTCCAGCTTCAGGCGAATGTACTCTTTGATCGCCACCAGCGGGGCCAGCTCTTCGCGGAACGCTTTCAGCGGCGCCAGCCAGATATCGAGGATCTGCTGCATCACCGCAACATACAGCGCCTCTTTCGACGGGTAATAGTAGAGCAGATTGGTTTTGGATACCCCGGACTGCTCCGCCACCTGCTCCAGGCGCGTGCCGTGAATACCAAACTGCGAAAATGTCTCCAGCGCCGCGCTGAGGATCGCCTGCTTCTTGGCGCTCACCGCCTGCGAACGTTTA
The DNA here is from genome assembly GCF_043972695.1 of Enterobacter quasiroggenkampii. Taxonomy (NCBI): domain Bacteria; kingdom Pseudomonadati; phylum Pseudomonadota; class Gammaproteobacteria; order Enterobacterales; family Enterobacteriaceae; genus Enterobacter; species Enterobacter quasiroggenkampii. Next base: position 2,287,804 of record NZ_CP143745.1, on the reverse strand, counting down.
CCTGGTGTTTTCACTGCGCCTTGTGTCATACCCGCTCTCCTTATTGGTTTGCCATAGCATAGCAAAAGCCCTGCTTTCTCTCGACATTTTGGGTTGCAGTGTCTGTGCAAAATCGAAAAGGAAAAGCTGTTATGGTAGGCCAGGTGCGAATGTTGCTACCCCTTCTTTAAAGCTGGCTACTCGGTCCTTTAGACGGTCCACTTAAAGCCTGGTGCGGTTGCTAAAACTATATGAACCATAAATTTTTTTAGAAACAGGCAGATGCTTTTTAACACACCATTTATTCATTTGGTGAATGAATGGTGTGTTAAGACTTTCTTTTCTACCAAAGTAAAATCAATAAAATCCTGAAAGAGTTAAATGCCATGAAATTAAACACCACTATAAAAATAAAACTCAGTGTTTTAATGTTATTTTCATTTCAAACCGGAAATCACTGGAGTTGTTTTTAAGCAGGTCTAAGTTTAATGAAGTTACCTACTCGAACTTAAACCACTGTGCTTTTATGATTAGAAAACTATTTGATGAGAGAATCATGAGAACAAATCACATTTATTCTTTAAGGCATTGAATTATTTTCAAGTGAGATTAAGATGTTTTTATAAATAGATTCTATTGCTTATAAATTATTACATTCAAAAAAATTCAAATCACAGTACTTGATTGGGTAAAAGCACATGAAATTATCAAAAATTTTCATCATCATGTTTTGTTCTGCTGCCAGCAGCTGTAGCAATACTGATACGGTAATGGCTCCTTATGAGAAAAAACTTGAACTCAATGGCGCAACCACTCGAAGCTTTCACTCTATGTTATATTATCCTTCAGGTATAGCCCTTCACAGCCCCGGATATATCATTGGCGTTGAAAAATCACCAATAAGAATTATCGGCGGACCAAATGAAATCAAACCACTCACAAAAAGCAATAGAAAATCCATGTTTATTTCTCATATCATAAAAAATTATTTTAATGTCATAAATGAAAACTCACCCACTCCTTATATTACTAGCAGCTACTGCTTTGTTTATAATTCCTATATATCAGAAGAATTAGTAGGCGAATCAAATATCGATCTGGCAAAAATAAATGGGTGGGATGCGTGTAAAATTTCCAGCTCTATTGAAGAAGCAAAGGACGCTAAATTATACTCATTTTATAAAAATAGTGACGTTGGGCTTACTGCGCTTAAAAGCAATCTCAAGCACGATCTTAAAAGTGGCGCTTATAGCCATATCCTGATCATCGTCATGGGTTGGAATACGTCTCAAAGTGACGCAATTCGTAATTTTAATGACATTACTGGAAATATAATAACAGCCTCTCTGGAACAACAGGATTATGTTAAAGAAAACCCTTCAAGTTCCACAAGTAACATGCTACTCCCCAGAGTACGAGTCATAAAGTCCTTCGAAAAAAATAACCTTCCTTTTAGGCCGCTCGTAATTGGTATTACCTGGCCTTCATATTGGTCCACCAGGCTAGATAATGTTGCCAGTTACCCAAACAAAGCAAACGATGCGGACGAACTGGGTCTCATCTGGCTCAATAAAATTATCAATCAAACTATACCTGAGAGTATGAACGAATCAGGCAGCAAACTTCCTGTCATCGCCATAGGTCATAGTTTCGGTGCTCGCGCTATGACTCGAGCGCTATTTAGCAGTCCATCAATAAAAAATGACACAACGGTCTCGAGCCCTGTAAATTTAGCTGTGTCATTGCAGGGTGCCATGAGTATCAACAGGTTCTTTCCTGGGTTAAGTGAAGAAGGAGCGCCATACAGAGATTACATGAGGCTGGGTAATACTAAATTAGTATTAACAGCATCGAAATTCGACTCAGCAGTAAAATTTGCGAAATGGACTGACCCTGCAGGAGCAGTGAAAAGTTATGTGAAAGCTTGTACCCAACCAGTTTACTCGGGAACATTTCACTGTATGACTGCCTCAGATACATCAGCTACAGAAACACATGGTAAATTTTCACTCTGCAACCGTGGTGATACATCAGAAAAATGTACAAATCCTCTTAATGGTATTAATGGGGCAAGAGTTATTGATTACATTGATACATCAAACGGAATTACACAATATAATTCCTTTGGTACAGGTGGGGATGCTCATAGCGATATCTATCGATTACCTATGGGTCGGTTGTTGTGGAGACTAATCGAGGCTTATGCAAAGAAATAAAAACGTTGGCTAACTCCGTAACATGTTCAGCCATCAGAGCCCCTCAATGGTGAATAAAGATTGAGCCCCTTTAATTAACTACAACTAATGTACAAGTGAAGATGTTTTTTGAGTCGCTATAGTTATGTGAAATAGAAACACATATTATTTTAATCACCCTTACTTATTGGAGTAACTCATGCCGAATCACTTTGCTTTTTATTTACCCATTAGCTTAAACTCAAACAAATTGATTCTTCCCTCTCTTGTGGTGGCTAGTTTAATTTTAAGCGGATGCGTTTCAAAGGCACCTAAGGAAACTGATATTTTAGCGATCACTAATCAAGCCTCATATAATTGTGATGATTATAAGGATGCTAATGGAATTTTACACCACAGAGATAGCAATTGCAGAGTGCAAGGTAAATTGATTTTAACCAATCCCATGAAAAATTTATCTTATGTCCTGTATCGGAAGGGGGATACAGCACACTTCGAACCAGTACTTTGTACTCTACCATCTCAAGCAGCAGAAGCATTAAAAAAGATCCGTAATACAGAAGCTACAATCACCGTACCAAAAGTATCTATTACTGGGAAACGTGATTCTCAAGATACTTCTGATGTGGTTGTTCTGAATAAGGACGATGAAATGTCATCTGCTTTGTTTGTATTATCGTCTAGCTTCTCACTATGCATGGCTTATGGTTCAAATGCCATAGACCAAAATACCTACGCACAACTATTCTCTAAAATATTAGATAATGCTATCAAAGGTAAGGAGACAGTGGTTAATGCTAAACCAGCAACTAAATAAAAGACGTTTTTATGCGTGAAGCCACAATAAACGCTAACCTTCGATCCCGGCCCGCACCGGGATCGTACTACAATTACCCTCCTCGCCCCTGCACCGCCATCGCGCACCGTTGCCTGCTTTGCGTGCATTTCTTTTGACCATTTAGTCCACTTTATTTGATTTCATTTCACCAACCACTGATTAACACATTAATAACAAAGCCATTTTAAAAACTGGCATCCCCTTTGCAAATCCTTTCTCACGAGGCTGAACAGGATATGCAGGATGCATCGCCACGTCTGACTTTCACCCCACACTGAGATGAAGAGAGGTTCGTGATGAAAATTGGCGTATTTGTACCCATCGGCAACAACGGCTGGCTTATCTCGACCACTGCACCGCAATACATGCCGACCTTTGAGCTGAATAAAGCCATCGTGCAGAAAGCGGAGCACTACCATTTCGACTTTGCGCTTTCGATGATCAAGCTGCGCGGCTTCGGCGGCAAAACCGAATTCTGGGATCACAACCTGGAGTCCTTCACCCTGATGGCCGGACTGGCCGCGGTCACCTCGCGGATCCAGATCTACGCCACCGCTGCCACCCTCACCCTGCCCCCGGCGATCGTGGCGCGCATGGCCTCCACCATCGACTCCATCTCCGGCGGACGCTTTGGCGTCAACCTGGTGACCGGCTGGCAAAAACCCGAGTACGAGCAGATGGGGCTCTGGCCGGGTGACGATTACTTCTCGCGTCGCTACGACTACCTGACCGAGTACGTGCAGGTCCTGCGCGATCTGTGGGGTACCGGCAAAAGCGATTTCAAGGGTGACTTCTTCACCATGAACGACTGCCGCGTCAGCCCGCAGCCGTCGGTGCCAATGAAGGTGATTTGCGCCGGGCAGAGCGACGCGGGAATGGAGTTCTCGGCGAAATACGCCGACTTTAACTTCTGCTTCGGTAAAGGCGTTAACACGCCAGCCGCCTTCGCCCCGACCGCCGCGCGCATGAAAGAAGCCGCCGACAAAACCGGGCGCGACGTGGGCTCCTACGTGCTGTTTATGGTGATTGCCGACGAAACCGACGACGCCGCGCGCGCAAAATGGGAGCGCTATAAGGACGGCGCCGACGAGGAAGCCCTGAGCTGGCTCACCGAGCAGAGCCAGAAGGACACCCGCTCCGGGGCGGATACCAACGTTCGTCAGATGGCCGACCCGACCTCCGCCGTCAATATCAACATGGGCACGCTGGTCGGCTCGTACGCCAGCGTTGCCAGAATGCTCGATGAAGTGGCGGCCGTTCCCGGTGCGGAAGGCGTCCTGCTGACCTTCGATGACTTCCTCACCGGCGTGGAGACCTTCGGCGAGCGCATCCAGCCGCTGATGCAGTGCCGCGCCCACATCCCTGCCGTCACGAAGGAGGTGGCGTAATGACAACCCTTAACGCGCGCCCGGAAGCCATTACCTTCACGCCCCAGCAGAGCGCGCTGATCGTGGTGGACATGCAAAACGCCTACGCCAGCCCCGGTGGTTATCTTGATCTGGCGGGCTTCGACGTCTCCGCTACGCAGCCTGTGATAGCGAATATCAAAACTGCCGTCGCCGCCGCGCGCGCAGCGGGCATGCTTATCATATGGTTCCAGAACGGCTGGGATGACCAGTACGTTGAGGCCGGTGGCCCCGGTTCACCGAACTTCCACAAGTCGAACGCCCTGAAAACCATGCGCAAGCGGCCCGAACTGCAGGGCAAGCTGCTGGCGAAGGGCGGCTGGGATTATCAGCTGGTGGATGAGCTGGTCCCGCAGGCGGGTGATATTGTCCTGCCGAAACCGCGCTACAGTGGCTTTTTCAACACGCCGCTCGACAGCCTGCTGCGCAGCCGGGGCATTCGCCACCTGGTCTTCACCGGCATTGCCACCAACGTCTGCGTGGAGTCGACCCTGCGCGACGGCTTTTTCCTCGAGTATTTCGGCGTGGTGCTGGAAGACGCGACCCATCAGGCCGGGCCGGATTTCGCCCAGAAGGCGGCCCTGTTCAATATCGAAACCTTTTTTGGCTGGGTCAGTAACGTTGCGGATTTCTGCGACGCCCTGAATCCCCCGCTCGCCCGTATCGCCTGAGGAGACGCACGATGCCGAAATCCGTAATCATCCCACCGGGCACCAGCACGCCCATCGCCCCGTTTGTCCCCGGCACGCTCGCCGACGGCGTGGTGTATGTCTCCGGCACGCTGCCGTTTGATAAAGACAATAACGTGGTGTTTATCAACGACCCAAAGGCGCAAACCCGCCACGTGCTGGAGACGATCAAAACCGTGATCGAAACGGCGGGTGGCACGATGGAGGATGTGACCTTCAACAGCATCTTTATCACCGACTGGAAAAACTACGCCGCGATTAATGAGATTTACGCCGAGTTCTTCCCCGGCGATAAGCCGGCCCGGTTCTGCATTCAGTGCGGGCTGGTGAAGCCAGACGCGCTGGTTGAGATCGCCACCGTTGCGCACATCGCGAAGTGAGGCGGCCATGAAACTCTCCGTCTCACCGCCCCCGTATGAGGGTGCGCCCGTGGTGGTCCTTATTGCCGGTCTCGGCGGCAGCGGCAGCTACTGGTTGCCCCAGCTGGCCGCGCTGGAACCGGAGTATCAGGTGGTGTGCTATGACCAGCGTGGAACGGGCACTAACCCCGACGCCCTTCCGGAAGGCTACAGCCTGGCACAGATGGCGGACGAACTGGCCCTGGCGCTGGCTGAGGCCGGGATCGCACGCTACAGCGTTGTCGGCCATGCGCTGGGGGCACTGGTCGGCCTGCAGCTGGCCCTCGACAGGCCCGACGCCCTCACCGCGCTGGTGTGCGTCAACGGCTGGTTGACCCTCAACGCGCATACCCGCCGCTGCTTTCAGATCCGCGAGCGCCTGCTGCATTACGGTGGCCCGCAGGCGTGGGTTGAGGCGCAGCCGCTGTTTCTCTACCCGGCAGACTGGATGGCCGCTCGCGCTCCCCGCCTGGAGGCCGAAGAAGCGCTGGCGCTGGCTCATTTCCAGGGCAAAGCCAACCTGCTGCACCGGCTCAGCGCCCTGAAAAAGGCTGACTTCAGCCGCCATGCGGCGCGCATTCGCTGCCCGGTACAGATCATCTGTTCCGCCGACGACATGCTGGTGCCCTCTGTCTGCTCGTCTGAGCTGCAGGCAGCGATCCCGCACAGCAACAGCGCGGTGATGCGTCAGGGCGGCCATGCCTGCAACGTCACCGAGCCGGACACCTTTAACACCCTGCTGCTTAACGGGCTGGCCAGCCTGCTGCACAGTCATGAACCCGCTTTATAAGGAGCTGTAATGAGCGAAGCCATTAATCCTACCGCGCTGGAAACGCTGTTCACCGGCGCCCGCACCCATAACGGCTGGCAGGATATTGCCGTCAGCGACGAGACGCTGCGCGAAATCTACGACCTGATGAAATGGGGTCCAACCTCCGCCAACTGCTCCCCGGCACGCTTTGTGTTTGTGCGAAGCGCGGAGGGAAAAGAGAAGCTGCGCCCGGCGCTCTCCAGCGGCAACCTGGAGAAAACGCTCACCGCCCCGGTCACGGCGATTGTGGCCTGGGACAGTGAATTCTACGAGCGCCTGCCTGAACTGTTCCCGCACGGCGATGCCAGAAGCTGGTTTACCGCAAGCCCCGCGCTGGCGGAAGAGACCGCCTTTCGCAACAGCTCGCTGCAGGCCGCCTACATGATTTTCGCCTGTCGCGCGCTGGGGCTGGACACCGGCCCGATGTCGGGCTTTGACCGCCAAAAGGTCGACGAGGCCTTTTTCACCGGCACGACGCTTAAAAGCAATCTGCTGATCAACATCGGCTACGGCGACCCGGGCAAACTTTACGGCCGCCTGCCGCGCCTGACCTTCGACGATGCCTGCGGGCTGGCGTAAGGAGCGATGATGACGACACCGGATAAACAAACCTTTCGCGATGCCATGGCCTGCGTCGGCGCGGCGGTGAATATCATCACCACCGACGGTCCGGCGGGGATGGCAGGCTTCACCGCCAGCGCGGTGTGCAGCGTCACGGATTCACCGCCCACCCTGCTGGTGTGCCTGAACCGCGGCGCGTCCGTCTGGCCGACGTTCAGCGAGAACCGCACGCTGTGCGTCAATACCCTCAGCGCCGGACAGGAGCCGCTCTCAAACCTGTTTGGCGGCAAAACGCCGATGGAAGAGCGCTTCGCCGCCGCCCGCTGGCAAACGGGCGACACCGGCTGCCCGCGTCTGGAGGATGCGCTGGCCTCGTTTGACTGCCGCATCAGCCAGGTGGTGAGCGTCGGTACCCACGACATTCTTTTTTGCGACATCGTTTCGATTATTCGCCACCCCGCGCCGCAGGGCCTGGTGTGGTTTGACCGCGGCTACCACGCGCTGATGCGACCCGCCTGTTAAGGCGCTCTAAGGAGACAGACCATGTTCGGATTTCCCCACTGGCAGTTGAAATCGACCTCCACAGACGCTGGCGTGGTCGCGCCGGATGAACGCCTCCCGCTCGGGCAGACGATGGTGATGGGCGTCCAGCACGCGGTCGCCATGTTTGGCGCCACGGTGCTGATGCCGATGCTGATGGGACTGGATCCCAACCTCTCGATTCTGATGTCCGGTATTGGCACCCTGCTGTTCTTTTTTGTCACCGGCGGGCGCGTGCCCAGCTATCTGGGATCCAGCGCCGCCTTTGTCGGCGTGGTGATCGCCACCACCGGATTTAACGGCCAGGGAATCAACCCCAACCTGAGCGTGGCCCTCGGCGGCATCATCGCCTGTGGTCTGGTGTATACCCTGATTGGTCTGGTGGTGATGAAAATCGGTACGCGCTGGATCGAACGCATGATGCCTCCCGTAGTCACCGGCGCGGTGGTGATGGCGATCGGCCTTAACCTTGCGCCGATCGCGGTGAAAAGCGTCTCCGGCTCGTCCTTTGAAAGCTGGATGGCCGTCGTGACCGTGCTGTGCATCGGTCTGGTGGCGGTATTTACGCGGGGCATGATCCAGCGGCTGCTGATCCTGGTCGGGTTGATTGTCGCCTGTCTGGTATATGCCCTGCTGGCGAACGTTTTTGGTCTCGGCAAGCCGGTTGATTTTACGCTGCTGCATCAGGCCGCCTGGTTCGGCCTGCCGAAGGTGACCTCGCCCACCTTTAACACCCAGGCGATGATGCTCATCGCCCCGGTGGCGGTGATCCTGGTGGCGGAAAACCTGGGTCACCTGAAGGCGGTCGCGGGGATGACCGGACGCAGTATGGACCCGCACATGGGCCGCGCGTTCGTCGGAGACGGGCTGGCGACCATGCTTTCGGGCTCAGTCGGCGGCAGCGGCGTCACCACCTATGCCGAGAATATCGGCGTGATGGCGGTAACCAAAGTCTATTCGACGCTGGTCTTTGTCGCGGCGGCGGTGATGGCGATGCTGCTCGGCTTCTCGCCGAAATTCGGCGCGCTGATCCACACCATTCCGTCACCGGTGATCGGCGGAGCCTCAATCGTGGTGTTTGGGCTGATCGCCGTGGCCGGCGCGCGGATCTGGGTGCAGCATCGGGTCGATCTCAGCCAGAACGGCAACCTGATTATGGTGGCCGTTACGCTGGTGCTGGGCGCGGGCGATTTTGCCCTGACGCTGGGCGGGTTTACGATCGGCGGGATTGGCACGGCGACCTTTGGCGCGATCCTGCTTAACGCCCTGCTGAGCCGCCGGAAAGGGGATGAAACGCAAGGAGAAGCCATCAGTCCCTCCACCTGAAATAAATGTCGCTTTCTTGCCGGGTGACGCTACGCTTACCCGGCCTACATGCCTGTTGTAGGCCCGCGCAAGCGAAGCGCCGCCGGGCAAAACGGGCAGCACGCTGCTAGCGATCTGCCCCTTGTTCTGCGCCCAACCCGGCAATCGCCTTACGTCGTTTTTTTAACTTCAACTCGCTCACCAGCACCCCGGCGACAATAAACGCCGCGCCCACCAGGGCCAGCAGCGGCAGACGTTCCCCGGCCAGTCGCCCGAAAATGCCCGCCCAGACCGGTTCACCGGTGTAAATGACCGTTGCCCGGGTCGGCGATACGCTACGCTGCGCCCAGTTCATGGTGACCTGGATAATGGCGCTGAAGATCCCCAGCCCCAGCGCCACCACGACCAGGCCGGTGGACATCGGCGGTACGGACTCCCCTGCCGGCACCATGGTCGCAAAGGCCACCAGCGAGGCCGTGGCGAGCTGCACCACCGTCACCCGCTTAACGTCCACCTTGCCCGCCCAGGCGCTGATCAGAATAATTTCCGCCGCAATCGCAACCGCCCCAATCAGGGTGATGATCTCGCCCGGCCCCAGCGCCAGAAGGTTGTTTTCCGGCCCGGCCAGCAAAATCAGACCGATAAACGCCAGCACGATGCCAATACAGGACATCAGACCCGGCAGCCGCCCCAGGCACAGCCATTGCAGTAGCGGCACCAGCGGCACATACATGGCAGTGATAAACGCGGATTTGCTGCTGGAGATGGTCTGCAATCCCCACGTCTGCAGGCTGTAGCCCATGGCTATCGCCACCCCAATCGCCACGCCCGCCTTAAGCTCTTTCAGCGTCAGACCCCGCAGCGTGTTAAGGGATATCAGCCCCACGGCTATCGCCGCCGTTGCAAAGCGCAGACCAACAAAAAAGAACGGATCGCTAAGGGTCACCGCGTACTGAACGGCCAGAAACGTCCCGCCCCAGAACATGGTGATGAGAATGAGGATGGCTTCCTGCGGTTTTACGGAGAATTTAAAGCGTGAGACAGACATGCGGCACCAGCAAATGAGAACAATTCTGTAGTGTGCGTTGCCTTTGGTTACAGTTCAATGTTGCAGAAATAAAAAAACCGCCGGGATATCCCGGCGGCAGGGGTTCAACCCGGCGTGTTACTTACTGCTGCCGTGGCTGTTTTTCCCCCCTTTCTTGCCAGCTTCAGATGCGCGTTGCGGGTCATTCTTGAAGTTCCCCCCGCTATGCTGGCCACCTTTACGGCCTGCTTCTGATGCTCTTTCACGGTCTTCTGCGAAATTACCTGAACCACCACGATGGTTTGCCATCTCTAACCTCCAGAATGTGAAACATTAGACATCATATTGCATTCAGTAAAAGAGGATTCTTTCACCTCGCGGCTCAAGGACAACGCCTTTATCTGTGCCGCGTGAAACTAAGCTTAGTGGAATGAGGTTATCCGGCAAGCCGAAGGTAATATCCTGCAACATGATCTCAGTCTTTCGGGTGAGATGACGCGACGGCTATTCATAAGCCTTTCTTATCATTTTAAAAATCCGCACCGGGAAAGTTGTATCATTTTGCTACAAAGTCATTTTTCTCCTCATGTTGTTATAAATCAAATAAATGGCGTTCATTTTTGCAGTCTGGCTGTGATGACATATCTTTAAAAGAGCGCAGCGATCCGCTGTCAGAGAAACCAACGAGGAGTGAAGCAAAATGGCAAAAGTTCTGGTGCTCTATTATTCCATGTATGGACACATTGAAACCATGGCTCACGCGGTAGCAGAAGGTGCAAACAGGGTTGATGGCGTAGAGGTTGTGGTGAAACGCGTACCGGAAACCATGCAGGCGGAAGCCTTCGCGAAAGCCGGGGGAAAAACGCAAAACGCCCCGGTCGCCACCCCGCAGGAGCTGGCGGATTATGATGCCATTATCTTCGGCACCCCGACCCGCTTCGGCAACATGTCAGGCCAGATGCGTACCTTCCTCGATCAAACCGGCGGCCTTTGGGCATCCGGAGCGCTCTACGGCAAACTCGCCAGCGTATTCAGCTCTACCGGGACCGGCGGCGGTCAGGAGCAGACGATTACCTCAACCTGGACTACCCTTGCTCATCACGGGATGGTGATTGTGCCGATTGGCTACGGCGCGCAGGAGCTGTTTGATATTTCCCAGGTGCGCGGCGGTACGCCGTACGGCGCAACCACCATTGCCGGTGGGGATGGCTCACGTCAGCCAAGCAATGAAGAACTGTCTATCGCCCGCTATCAGGGTGAATACGTCGCGGGTCTGGCCAAAAAACTGAACGGCTAACACCCAACAGGAGGACAAGCATGCCAACTCAAGAATCCAAAGCTCACCACGTGGGCGAATGGGCAAGTTTACGCAACACCTCTCCGGAGATTGCCGAAGCTATCTTTGAAGTCGCGAAATACGATGAAAAGCTGGCCGAGCAGATTTGGGAGGAAGGTAACGATGAGGTGCTGGTGCGCGCCTTCGAAAAAACGGACAAAGACTCGCTCTTCTGGGGTGAGCAAACCATCGAACGTAAAAACGTCTAAGCGTTTCCCCCCGCCGCAGCGGGGGGTTCTCTCTCTTACTTCGCCGCGTTATTCATCACCGCATTGAATTTATCAACAGGACAGAAGCCGTTCGCATCCACCGGGCAGCCCTTCAGCTCCAGCGTCACGCGCTGTGCCGGAGACTGCAGCGACAGCACGCTGGCGTTGCGCAACTGCTCTGAGCTCTGGTAGACATACTCAATTTTCATCAGCTCCTGGTTGGCATTTTTGTCATGCCAGCGCTGGAAGACAATCTTGCCGCCGATCGGGGTACGTTCCTGCTGATCGTGCAGCTGATACGGTTTGAAATCGAGGGCGGTGAGCAGGGAAGCAATGTTCGAATCATGTCCCACCAGCAGGGTGATTTTCGGCGCTTTCGCCTGGTCGGTAACCAGCGTTTTATCGATATATTTCACCAGCGGTTTCGCCACGTTTTGCGCCACCTCGGTGGAGGTAAATAGCGAGTCCTGATAGCCGTTCTTCAGCTTCGACAGCACGCGCCACTGCTGGTCGGTTTTGATTTCTCCCCAGGCGACCTGGTCGGCCGGGAAGCCTTCGTAATACTGCAGCGTGAACGCATCCACCAGCGAGTTGCCCACCTTCAGCGGCCCAGATACGCCAGGCTCTTTTTCATAGTCGGCGCTGAAGGTATCTTTCGCGTCCGCCAGCGAGCAGACCTTTTTCTCTTTGCAGGACGGCGAGTCGGCGTAGTTCGTCATCTGCTCCAGCAGCTTATAGCTTTCGCCAAGCTGCATTTTCTGCCGTTCCGCCTCCATCGCCTTGAGCGCTTTTTCGCGGAATTCCGGCGAATTATCGGTGATCACCGGATTAAATGTCGGATCCATGGTGCCCATTTTTTCCTGATGGTGCACGGGCACATCGCAGCCCGGGAACGCGCCGGTGATAAAGAATTGCGCGGTGGCGACGGTGCGCTGCAGGCTGTTAGCATAGGCGTAAACGCTCTCCGCCGGTGGACATTCTCCCGTCTTCACCATCCCCTGCTGCGCCAGCCACTCGCGCATGTAATGGCCCATATAGACCTCCAGCACGCCCCCTTTGGTTGTGAGCTGGCCGCCCGGCACCTCCCATTCCGGCCACTGCTTCGGCGTGGACTGCTCCAGCACGCTGCCGTTGTTAGCCAGCGGCGCGCGCAGGTTATGGCGACTCATGATTAAAACTTGCTCCAGCTGATACCCTTCCGGCGTCTCTTGCGCCTGCACGCCAAACGTTGCTGAAATGGAACCGGCGACTGCCAGCGCGAGTAGTGCTTTTCTCATCCCTAATTCCTCACTCGTTTTAAAATGTCGCGCTCAGTGTGACAGATTCGTCACAATTTTCCGGGAAGCATTTCTCAAACTGATGATTAACGTGCTTACGGTGTGTACGGATTAGTTTTATAATAAAACCATACCCCACCGGAGAATTCGCTGTGAAACGTACCCGCCTTGAAGAGAGCACCTGCCCCGTCGCCCGTTCGCTGGATATCATCGGCGACTGGTGGTCGCTGCTGATCGTCCGCGACGCGCTCCGCGGGATTAAACGCTTCGGCGAGTTTCAGAAAAGCCTCGGTATCGCGAAAAACATGCTGACCACGCGGCTCAAGCTGCTGGTGGACGAAGGCATTCTCCGGCTTCAGCCCGCCTCCGACGGCAGCGCCTGGCAGGAATACGTCCTGACCGACAAGGGACGCGCCCTGCAAACCGTGCTGGTTGCCCTGTCCCAGTGGGGCAATGAATTTTTGTTCGCGGAAAACGAATGCGGCACCGTGCTGGTCGATAGCGAACAGCGCAAACCCCTGCGTAAACTGGCGCTTATCGCCGACGATGGCCGCGAACTGACGTCTGAAGAGATCGTGGCTAAACTCCCCTCCTGACCGTTCCCGACGGCAAAAGCACAAAATGATCGCCAATATGGTTGCATTATAAAACCAAATAGCCGAGAGTTAATTCAGTTTCATATTGAAACCAAATAACCCACTTTGCCTGAGGTAATGCACGATGACTACGCAAATCACCACCGCCCTGATTACGGGTGCCTCTTCCGGGATCGGTGCCGTCTATGCCGATCGCCTTGCCGCGCGCGGTGCTAACCTGGTCCTGGTCGCCCGCCGCGAGGATCGCCTGAAAGCCCTCGCCGCCGACCTGCGCGCACGCTATGGCGTGGCCGTCGATATTCTGGTGGCCGATCTCACCGATGAAGCCGGGATCCGCGCGGTGGAAGACGAACTGCGCAGCAATACCGCCATTGATACGCTGATTAACAACGCGGGCACCGCGCAGATGGCACCGTTCCTCGCGGGCGAGGTGGCGCAGCATCAGGCCATTAACACCCTAAACACCACGGCGCTGATGCGTCTGACCTACGCCATCCTGCCGCGCCTGGCACAGAACAATCGCGGCACGCTGATCAATATCGCGTCCGTGCTGGCGCTGCACGTCCGGGCGGGCAGCGCGCTCTACAGCGCCACGAAGGCGTGGGTATTGAGCTTTACCCGTGGGCTACAGGAAGAATTTGCCGACAGCAACGTGCGTATTCAGGCCGTACTGCCCGCCGCCACCGCAACGGAGATCTGGAGCCATTCAGGCGTCACGGTGGACGATCTGCCGGAAGGATCGGTAATGACCACCGACGATATGGTGGATGCGTCGCTGGCGGGTCTGGATCAGGGCGAACCGATCACCATCCCGCCGATGCATGATGTAGGCCTGTGGGATCGCTACGAAGCGGCGCGCCTTGAGCTGTTTAGCAGCGCGCGCACCGGCATCCCGGCACCACGCTACGTAAAACAGTAGCCTAACGCTGAAGCTGGTCGCCGTACTCGCTCATCCAGGCGGCCAGCGGCGAGAGCGCATCCTGCAGGGTTAACCCCAGCCCGGTAATCTGATACTCCACGCGCGGCGGGATCTCCGGATAGACCGTCCGCGTCACCAGCCCGCGCTGTTCAAACAGGCGCAGCTGCTTTGTCAGCTCTTTCTGGGTGATGGGGGCAGCCGCCCGCAGCAGGTCGCCAAAGCGGACAGGCGTGTTAATCACAATAAGACGATAGAGGATCGGGATCGCCCATTTGCCGGAAATCAGGTTTACAAACTGCGTCATCGGGCAGGTATAGGCCTCAGATTTTTTTTCACAGCACTCCTCCAGCATTTCAGCCATAGCACACCTCTTGCCTCTTTAGTATCCATTTGGTACCTGGTTTCCTTTCGATACTAACGTTTCTATAGTGCTTTCTCCAGTGACATTTCAGGAGAAGAACATGGGTCGTTTAACCGATAAGTATACGTTGATTACTGGCGGCACCAGCGGTATCGGTCTCGCCACCGCGCAGGCATTTATCGCCGAAGGGGCGCACGTCGCCGTGACCGGACGCAACCCGGACACCCTCGCCGAAGCAGAGCGCATTCTGGGCGATAAGGCCTGGGTGATCCCAACCGATGCGGGCGATATCGCGTCGCAAAAAGCGCTGGCGGCAACCCTCGCCGCCCGCTGGCCACGCCTGGACGCGGTCTTTCTCAACGCCGGCGACGTGACGCACGCGCCGCTGGAAGCCTGGCAGGAAGAGACCTGGGACCGCCTGATGAACATCAACCTGAAGGGACCGTTCTTTTTAATCCAGGCGCTGCTGCCGCTGCTGAATAACCCGTCGTCGGTGATCCTCTGCGGCTCCGTGAGCGCGCGCATCGGACTGCCCACCAGCAGCGTGTATGCCGCGAGCAAGGCCGCCCTGCTGTCGCTGACGCGCACGCTGTCGGCGGAGCTGCTGCCGCGCGGGATCCGCGTCAACGGCCTGAGCCCCGGTCCGGTGGAAACCCCGGCCTTTACGAAAACGGGCTTAAGCGAAGAGGCGCTTAACGCAATGATGGCGGAGATCATCAAGCTGGTGCCACTGGGCAGAATGGGCTCGACGACGGAGCTGGCAAAAGCCGCGCTCTATCTCGCCTCCGACGAATCGAGCTACACGGTAGGAACAGAACTGCTGGTGGACGGCGGAATGGGGAGCCTGTAACTCAAAAGGCGCTGATGCCGGTGACGATGCCGACATACAGCGCCGCCCATACGGCGGCAGAGGCCAGGCTCACGCCGTAAACTTTCACCACGTTCAGCCTGAGCATGCCTGCCGCCAGCGGCACGATGTAGCGCAATACCGCCAGGAAGCGCGCGGTGAACAGCACCAGCACCCCGTTTTTTTGTAGCTGATGCTGCACCCGCAGAAATTTACCGGCGTGTTTTGCCGTGAAGCGGGTCATCCAGCGCGTGTGCCCCATCCGCTGTCCTAAGTGGTAGTTCAGCGCCGAACCCGCCGTTGCCCCCATCACCACGGCCAGCCACGCCAGGGCAGGATGCATGCTTGCCTGGCTGACGGTAATGCCCGCCAGCAGCATGACCGAGGCGGGCGGCAGCACGGAGGAGATCAGCACCGTCGACTTGCTCAGCGCCATCATAAATAACAGCGCGAACAGATGTGCCGGATACAGCGCAAAATGATTCAGCAGATTATCAAGCCACGCCATTTTCCCCTCCCCCGTTAATTATTTAATTCTCCATTTAAAATGAATAACCTTAAATAAACCCTCAACATTCCATTAATAATATTCTCCTAAACCGTTCTTAAACATTTTTTAAATTCCTGAGCGGCAACGTTAAATAAGCGTATTATTCCTCTCGTTTTACAACGATCTCGTTATGGCGAGGCTCCTGTACAAATACACGTTATCGCTCTGGTAGGTTCGAGAGAATCGACACAGGGTAAAACAGGCACTGTCGAATCAAGGCTTTGTCAGTATAACTTCCCTCGCGGGATACGGTGTACAGTGCTGAACCCAGGACGTGGGGATCTCCTCTTCGACATGCCCTGTCTTGCTCGCCCCTGAGAGATTTTATTATTCAAAGGGAATTCACTATGTCTTACGCTATTCACAACCAAAACCAGGCATTCAATGACAGCGCGATCGCGCAATATATGAATACCGATTTTATCGTCCTCGATATGGCATTATGCGTGGCGCTGGCGCGCGAGCAATTCTTCGAAAAATTAAAAGACGATGATATTCCGTCGCATATTTTTATCGAAGACCATGGCCGCCTGGCGGGGATGGTTGCCGTGCGCAAATTGCTGCAGACCACCGATACGGTGCAGCCGGTGAAGTCGCTGATGATTTCGCAGTTTTTGCAGGTCAAACCGGAGGATGAACGTGCCGATGTTGCCGGACTGCTGGCGCACGGCGGCGCGGATGTGGTGCCCGTGGTCACCCACGGCAAGCTCGTCGGCTGCCTGACCGAGCGCGAAATCGCCCATCTGCTGGAAGATGACGTCACCGAAGATGCCCAGCTTCAGGGGGCGACGCTCCCCCTGGAGAAGCCCTATCTGGAGACCAGTCCGTATAGCCTGTGGAAAAAACGCTCCGTCTGGCTGCTGCTGCTGTTTGTCGCCGAGGCCTACACCAGCTCGGTTATTCAGCATTTTGAAGAGGCGCTGGAGTCCGCCATCGCGCTGGCGTTCTTCATTCCGCTGCTGATCGGCACGGGCGGCAACAGCGGGACGCAGATCACCTCCACGCTGGTGCGCGCCATGGCGCTGGGGGAAGTGCGTCTGCGCGACGTGGGCCGCGTGCTGCGTAAAGAGATGACCACCTCGCTGATGATTGCCGCCACGCTGGGTCTTGCCGGGTGCATCCGCGCCTGGATGATGGGTATAGGGCTGGAAATTACGCTCATCGTCAGCCTGACGCTGGTCTGCATTACGCTGTGGAGCGCCATTGTCTCGTCCGTCATTCCAATGGTGCTCAAGCGCTGCGGCATTGACCCGGCGGTCGTCTCCGCACCGTTTATCGCGACGCTTATCGACGGTACCGGGCTGATTATCTACTTTAAGATCGCGCAATATACGCTGGGGCTGGAGTGAACGATCGCGCGCCTCAACCTCCCACTGGAGGTTGAACACACCTTACTGACGAACTGAGTGGTCAGTTCGTCTTTATAAATTCCGGAACGTATTGCTCTGCTTGCGAAAGGCATAACTAAAGCGAGATAGTAACCCTGTTTTCGTCGGACGAATGGATAGGGATATGTGGCAGACGCGAGCGGTAGAACTGAATACCCAGGCTTACTGGGACTGGAATAAAACCGGTGAACTGGTGGAGTGGGCTGTAGCCCATGGCTTCAATACCCTCATTGTCGGGCAGGCTGACCTCTTTAATCTGCTTGCCACACCGAAAGGGTATACGCCACATCACTACAATGACCGCTTATCCAGCCAGCAGCGGGCGCGCTGCGTTTATCTCAACCGCCTGGGCCAGCTGTGCCGACGTCAGGGGCTGCGATTTTACCTCCAGGCCAAAGAGCTCAACTTTCCAACCGATCTCTTGCTTTCCCATCCGCACCTGTTTGATCCCAACCAGGGTGTACGCTTCGACGTGGACTTCTGGTGCAGTTACCTTGCGGATAAGATTTCACAGATCTGCCAGCGCATTCCGTCTCTCAGCGGCCTGATGATTGCGATTTCTAATACCGACGGATTGCTGCCAGTCTCACGCCCCAGCTGGGAGCAGCCATCAACGGAAAAATCCGTCCCGTTACAACGCGACGATCGCAGCTTCATGATTTATAGCTGCTGCTTCACTGCCCTCTCCCGCGTGATGCAGCAGGAAAATAAACATCTGGTGCTGCGTGTATTTCCGGCGGATAACCACGATCTTGGCAACGTGCTGGAGGCCATCCGTCCCTTACCGGCGAACGTCAGCGTCTCGATCAAGCTCACCCCCGAACGTTTCTGGCCATCCTTTCCTAATAACCCCGCACTGCTGGAGGTTCGGGAGCGCGAGGTCTGGACAGAGATCGACCTGGTCGGGGAAGAAGTTGGCTGGGGCATCTTTCCATTCCCACGTATTGATGAACTCCAGGGGCGGTTGCTCTGGTGTCGCAGTAACCCGGCCATCACTGGCGCGGTATGCAAAGTGAGCTGGGAAAGTCTGGATAACCACTGGATCATGGGGACGCTCAGCGAATGTAATCTGGTGGCCTGCAGCAGAATGCTGAGCAACGAGGGGACAACGCTGACGAAAGCGCAGCTGATGACCGACTGGCTACACGAAAGCTATGGCTGGCAACCCGACGAGCTGACCTTTGAGACATTTTGTTCCCTGCTTGAGCAAGCGGGACAGGTGTTATACAGCGCTATTTATGTCCGCAAGCACGTTTTCCATCGTCACAGCCAGGTACCCGAAAGCTATGGCCAGGCGGTGTGGAGCCTTTACGGCCAGCTAAACCGCAATTACTGGCTGCCCGGCTCAGAACGGGCAATCACCTTCGATCGCAACGATCCAGAAACGTCCGCCGCTTGCCTGTCACGTATCGCAAGGGAGAAAGACGAGGCGGGCAACGCTGCCGCCGCGCTGCAGGAAGCGGCACTGCATTTCGTAAAACGCGCCGCGTTTCCCCGCTCGCTTGAACGTCGCTGGTATGAAGAGTGGCAGGGCTTTACCCTCTATTGTCGTCTCTTTTTACATGCGCAAAAGGCGTTCTTCACGCTGCACTATGCCCGTGAGGTCGAGAACAGCTGGAGCATGCAGGAGATTAGCCATATCAATATTCAGGAGCTTTATCGATGCGCCTGTGAAATGGAGGATTACTGCCTTAAACACGCTGACGCCTCACCCGGTCTGCATGTGTTATTTGATGCCTCGCGGGTACGTGCGCTGGCTGACAGTCTGAGCCATGAATTAACGTCGCTGAGAGGGCGTTCATAACCCCCTCACCCGCGTCCCTGGCAACCACGATTTCTCTTTTTTGCAACACCCTTTCGGTCTGAAAAAGCGCGAAATGTGACAATTTTCAATAATTAATTGTCCTGCAGAAATCAAACGTGAAGTGCTTCACCGTTACGTCAAGAAGCCCCGTTTCTGCGCACTCCGGCGACGGTAAAAACGCGTTAAATCCTGGTCATCATGTTGATGAACAGGAATGACGATGAAAATTTCTTTAGACAATACGCCACTCGACCGCAGTGGCAATACGGTACTGACGACGCAACTGCAACAGCTTATCGATGAGATAGCCTCCGCCGGGGGCGGAACGCTGGTCGTGACGCCCGGCATCTGGCTCACCGGTACGCTGGTTTTACCCTCTCATTTTACCCTGCATCTGGAAGCCGGTGCCTGCCTGCGCGCCAGCGCAAACCCTGCCGATTACCAGCATACGGAGACGGTGACGCTCGCAGAAATGTCAAACATGGCGCTCCTTTACGCCCGTGGCGGGCAGCACATCACGCTGAGTGGAGAAGGAAAAATTGATGGAGACGCCGCAAACTGGTTTTCATCAGATGCGGATGACCAGGGCTATCGCCAGCCTAAATCACAGCGCCCGCGACTGGTGGTGTTTGAAGGCTGCGAACAGGTACGCCTGCAGGATATTACCCTGCATAACTCGCCGATGTGGACCGCTCACCTGGTGAGCTGCAACCACGTTTTTGTCCGGAACATCACCATTGATAATGACCTGGCGCTCGCCAACACCGATGCGCTCGATATCGACAGTTGCCAGCACGTCCATATCAGCGACAGCTACTTCAGCGCCGCCGACGACGGGATTTGCCTGAAAACCACCCGGAAACCCGCGCCGCTACAGCAGCCCATTCGTAACGTAACGGTGAACAACTGTATTGTGCGTTCCAAAAGCTGCGCCATCAAAATCGGTACGGAAACCTTTGCCGATATTGAGAACATCACCGTCAGCAACTGCACGATTTTTGAGTCCAACCGGGGTATTGGGCTGGTCTCACGCGATGGGGGGCGTTTTCAACGGCTGGTGTTCAGCAATATTCTGTTTGACTGCCGTCACGGCCATCCCTGTCACTGGGGAAAAGCCGATCCTATCTATATTTCGGTACGCCACCGTGCGCCAGAGGTTCAGCCTGGCACCATCGAAAACGTCATTTTCAGTAACCTTGCAGGCCACGCTGAAGGCGCGATTAACCTGCACAGCGACACGCCGGGCAACATTCGCGACGTCATGTTTAATGGCCTCTGCGTTGAACAATGCCTCAGCGACTCGCAGGAACAAGGCTTCTACGATATTCGTCCGCCGTGCAACCCCGCGCGTCCCACCGGAATGGGGCTGGACAACGCCTACAACATCAATCCGTCTACCGGCCGTGCGCATGGGGTAGAGCCCTACCCTGGCGGTATGCCCATTTTTTACGCCAACGGCGTAAGCGGGCTGCGGCTCTGCGCCACGCACCTCTGCCGACCGGTGCCCTTGCCTGCAGGCTGGAACGCGGAAAAAACCGTCCTGCTTAACGTTCAGAACCTCATCACCGACTCCGCCTGTGCATAAAGGTGGAACCTTTGGACGACTTCGTCACTGGGGATAAAAATGATAAAAAAAGTACGTGAAATAAAGCTGCATAACTACGTTTGTTATGGTCTTGCTGATGTAATAGGCTCTGGCGCGTTCACGCTGGTGAGCGCATGGTTACTCTTCTTCCTGACCACCTTCTGCGGCTTAACGCCGATTGAAGCAGGCTCGCTGTTTGCCGTGGCGCGCATTGTCGACGTCATCATGTGTCCGCTGATGGGCTATGTCTCCGATAACTTCCATAAAACCCGGCTGGGCCGTCGTTTTGGTCGTCGCCGCTTCTTCTTGTTGGTCAGTATTCCACTGGTGTCGGTCTACAGCCTGCTGTGGGTAGAGGGGTTTAACTACTGGATCTATCTGCTGGTCTATATTCTGTTCGAAATCGTCTATTCGATGATTATTATCCCTTACGATACGCTCTCAGCAGAAATGACCTCCGATTTTAGCAAGCGTTCGAAGCTGACCAGCGCCCGTATGTATATCGCCCAACTGGCGGGATTTGCCGCCGCCTTTCTGCCGGGACGTCTGGTGGCTTATTTTGGTTCAGACTCCGCAGATTCGTTCTTTTATGCCGGCGCGATCTTCACGCTCTCATTTATGGTCGTCCTGTTCTTTGTCTACTTCGGTACCTGGGAACGCTCGCTTGATGAGATAGAGCAATGCGAGCGTCACGTTGACGAGGGGGAAAAGCAGCCGCTCCTCGCCCGCGTTCACGCCATCTGCTACGACTTCCTGTCCACGCTGAAAATAAAAACCTTCCGCTCGCACCTGGGGATGTATCTGGGCGGCTCAGTTGCCCAGGATATCTTCAATTCGGTATTCACCTACTTTGTCGTCTTCGCCCTGATGACCTCCCCGGTCGTGGCCTCTAACCTCCTGGCGACCATCAACGGCATGCAGTTCTTTGGCGTCGGTGTAGCAACCTGGCTCACGCTGCGTTTCTCACCCTCACGCGCGTTCGCCACCCAGGCAACACTTGCCCTTCTGGCTTTTCTCCTTTTCGGCGCGGCATGGGTAAACGGCTCTACCAGTATGGCCCTGCTCTATCTGACGGCAGGGATTGCGGGTCTGGCGCGCGGGGGGATCTACGCGATCCCGTGGAACAACTACACCTTTGTGGCGGACGTGGATGAAATCCTTACCTGCAGCCGCCGCGAAGGGATCTTTGCTGGCTTTATGAGCCTGTTGCGTAAAGCCTCCCAGGCGCTGTCAATCTTCCTTGTTGGCGTTGCGTTGCAGCTCTCCGGCTTCGTTTCAGGGCAGAGCCACCAGCCGGGAACGGCCATCACAATGATCGTGATTATCATGATTGCGCTCCCCGTTGTGCTCACGCTCTGGGGGATATGGTCGGCCTTCCAGTTCAAGGTGAACAGCCGTACTCATGCCATCCTTAACGACGAGGTTGCACGCCTCAAACGTGGCGAAAAGAAAGACGCTGTCAGCGCTGAAAACAGAGCCGTGATTGAAAGTCTGACCGGCTTACCTTACGAGCAGTGCTGGGGGCAGAACACGGTGGGTCACGTCAATCGTAGCCAGATGAAATCCCGTTCGACCGTACAACTGAAAACTGCCTGATGTTCCGGGCGGGTAACCGTGCCCGCCCGGCAGGAAGAAGAGAACAACATGACTGAACATAACCTGGTGATGCAACAAGGGATATGGGCGCGGATAGGATTACCCCGGGAGCTTAGCTGGGGATTCATCGGTGTTTTTTTATTTATAACCGGAGCGACCATCGAACAAAGCTGGCTGGCTTCACTTTTGCAGCAGCGGGGCTTTGATCCTGTTGAAATTAGCCTGCTCTCATCTATCTTCGGCCTGTGCGTTGCCGCTGTCTCCTGGTTTTCCGGTATCGGAGCAGGCGTGCTGGGGGTGCGCCGGCTGATGTGGATCGCGACGGTGGTCTATTTTATCGGCTCGGTGCCCTTTATTTTTGTTGCCCTCCCCCAGAATAACTATCCGCTCATGGTCGCAACCTACGCACTACGCGGGGTGGCTTACCCGCTGTTTGCCTACTCGTTTCTGGTATGGATAAACCAGCGCTGCGAAAGCCGTATTTTAGGCCGTGCGGTCTCCTGGTTCTGGATAGCCTTCGGTGTCGGAATGACAATTGTTGGCCCGTGGTACTCCAGCATGATGCTGGCACGCATAGGCGAAACGGGCACGCTGTTGAGCGGCTTCGCGTTTGTTCTTTGCGGCGGGTTTTGTGCACTGGTCCTCAACCACGACCGGCCCGTTTTCAGGGACGGTTATCCGCTGAGAACAGCGCTTCTGGAGGGGATTATCGTCCTGGTGCGAGAGCCGAAAATGCGTCTGGCGGTCGTGGTGAAAACCATCAATGACATCGGTAAATTTTCGCTGGTGATCCTGATGCCGGTGTATTTACCGCAATTTGGCTTTAGTATTGCCGAGTGGCTAACAGTCTGGGGCCTGGTCAATATTGTGAATATTTTCGCCAGCTATCTGTTTGGCTGGCTGGGCGATTGCCTGGGCTGGCGAAAAACGGTGATGTGGTTTTCCGGTACGCTATGCGGCGTAGCCTCCATCGCGGTGTGTTATGCCCCCGTGCTGTTTGGCCACAGCACCCTCGCCCTGTTTCTGGCGCTCGCCCTTTACGCCATCGGCCTGGGGGCGTTTGGCCCGCTGAGCGCCCTGATCCCCTCGCTGCTGCCGGAAAACAAAGGGGCGGCGATCTCCTGTCTCAACCTTGGTTCGGGGCTAAGCAATTTCGCCGGCCCCTTCATCGTCACCGTGTGCGTCGCGCCATTGGGTGTGGAAGGGACATTGTGGGTGATAGCCGTCCTCTATTTCGCCGCCAGCCTGATGACGGTACCGCTGCGCCTACCGGAAACGGCGGCACGGCCGAACGCCTAAGCCGTTTCATCGCCTGCCAGTTTTTTTACCGCTCGCCCAAACGCCTCAATTGCCAGAGCGACATCCTCAGCCATCACCGATTCCGCCGGATGGTGGCTGACCCCGCCCCTGCAGCGCACAAACAGCATCCCCACCGGCCAGCGTTCCGCCAGGGCGATGGTGTCATGCCCGGCGCCGCTGGGCAGGGATAACGAACGCCCCTGCACCGATTCCACGGCGTCGCCCAGCAGGTGCTGCAAACGTGCATCGCACGGCGTGGCGGCGATCCGGTAAAACTCCTCGGCGCTGAAGCTCAGCCCGCGACGAGCGGCAATCGCCTGCGCCTGCGCCAGCAGCTCAGCGAGCAGCGCGTCAAGCGGGGCATCCTGCGGGCCGCGAATATCCAGCGAGAGCGCAACCTCGCCGGGGATGACGTTGACCGCACCGGGCAGGCAGCGCAGTTCACCGACCGTCGCCACCCGGTTGCCGCCCTGCTGTCGGGTGGTGTTTTCAATCAGCACCATCCATTCGGCGGCGGCGGCCAGGGCATCCTTGCGGTGATGCATCGGCACGGTACCCGCATGCCCGGCCTCGCCGGTGAAGCGGCAGTTGAGGCGGCGCGCGCCGTTAATGGCTTCCACCACGCCCAGCGCCAGCCCTTCCTGCTCCAGACACGGTCCCTGTTCGATATGCAGTTCCAGGCAGGCGCTAAAATCGTCCTGATGACGTGCCGCGAGCGCCACGCGGGCAGGATCGAGCCCCGCCTGCACCATCGCCTGCGCCACGCTGATGCCCTGAGCATCACACGTCTCCAGCCAGCCCTGCGGCCAGGTGCCCGTCAGCCCCCGGCTGCCTAGCAGGGTGATCCCAAAACGGGTTCCCTCTTCGTCACCAAAGCCGACAATCTCTATGGCCTGCGCCAGATGCACACCCTGCTGGTGCAGGCTATCCACCACTTCGATGGCGGTAAGCACCCCGAGCATGCCGTCGTAGCGCCCGGCGTTGCGTACGGTGTCCAGATGCGAGCCAAGCAGCACCGCCTGGGCTCCTTCCTGCGCGCCTTCGTAGCGTCCACAGATATTGCCCACGCTGTCCTGCCAGACGGTCATGCCCGCCTGGCGCATCCACTCCCCGACCAGCTGGTTGGCCTGCAGATGCTGCGTGGAGAGATACACCCTTGTCAGCGCATCCGGGGTTTCGCTGATGGCGGCCAGCGCGTCGGCGCGCACCATCACCCGTTCTGCCGCCGGGCTCATTGCGGCGTCTCGCGGCGATAGTGGTCCCACGCGGCCTGCATGGCGGCCCCCTGCGTGGTGGTAAATTTGAGGTAGTTCAGCACCGACTCCAGCGCGCTCAGGGTGGTCATCACGCAGTCCTTGCGCGCGTTATAGCCCATGGTGCCAATACGCCACACTTTGCCGTGCAGCGGGCCAAACGAGGTGCCGATTTCAATTCCGAAATCCTCCAGCATCAGCTTACGCACCTGGTCGCCGTTAACGCCCTGCGGAATCACCACGCCCAGCACGTTGTTCATCTTGTGCTTCAGGTCGCCGAAGGTCTCCAGCCCCATCGCCTGAATCCCCTTAAGCAGCGCATCGCCGTGCAGCTTATGACGCGCGATGCCGTTATCCAGCCCTTCCTGCAGGATCAGCCGCGCGCATTCGCGGGCACCAAACAGCGCGGTAGTTGCTTCGGTGTGGTGGTTCAGCCGCTCCGGCCCCCAGTAGTCCATCACCATGCCGAGATCGAAGTAGTTGGAGTAGATCATCTCCTCGTCGCCATCGCGGTGGGCGTCAGTGCGAATGCCCTCCTCCACGCACTTGCGGCGGCGGATCGCCTCTTCCATCCGCGCGCTCAGGGTGATCGGCGACGTGCCCGACGGGCCGCCGAGGCATTTCTGCATCCCGGCCGAGACGGCATCCAGCCCCCAGGCGTCGGTCTCCAGCGCGTTACCGCCGAGCGACGCGGTCGCGTCGGTGTAAAACAGCACGTCGTAGCGGCGGCAGATCGCGCCCAGCTCCGCGAGCGGCTGCAGCATGGTGGTGGAGGTGTCGCCCTGCACGGTCAGCAGCAGGCGCGGACGAATACGTTTTATCGCATCCTCGACCTGGTCCGGGGTAAACACCTCGCCCCACGGCACCTCGATGGTATGGACCTCTGCACGGCAGCGGCGGGCAATTTCGCACAGCAGGTGGCCAAAGCGGCCAAAGACCGGCACCAGCACCTTATCTCCCGGTCGAATGGCGGAAACCAGAATGGCTTCAATTCCCGCGCGGGAGGTGCCGTCCACCAGCATCGTCCAGCGGTTTTCGGTGCGGAATACGCCGCGATAGAGCGCCATCACCTCGTTCATGTAGTGGGTCATGGCCGGATCGTACTGGCCGATCAGCTGGCTCGACATGGCGCGCAGCACGCGCGGGTCGGCGTTGATCGGGCCCGGGCCCATCAGCAGACGCTGCGGCGGGTTGATTTGCGGAAAGTGTGCGATATCCATTGTTCAGTCCTTATCAGTTGAGGCCGCGCACGGAGGAGATGAACTGCTTCAGTTCCGTGGTCTGCGGGTTGGCGAACAGCGTTTTGCTGTCGCCCTGCTCCCAGACTTTCCCCTGGTGCATAAACACCACGCGGTCGCCCACTTCGCGGGCAAAATTCATTTCATGGGTAACCAGTATGAGCGTCATCCCCTCGGCCGCCAGCTGCTCCAGCACTTTGAGCACTTCGCCCACCAGCTCCGGGTCAAGCGCGGAGGTGATCTCGTCGCAGAGTAATACTTTCGGCGACATCGCCAGCGCGCGGGCAATAGCCACGCGCTGCTGCTGGCCGCCGGAGAGACTCGACGGGTAGTAATCCAGACGATCGCCAAGGCCAACCTTCTCCAGCATCTGCTGCGCCAGCGCCCGGCATTCGGCGGCGCTTTTTTTCAGCACCCGGCGCGGGGCGAGCATCACGTTCTCCAGTGCCGTCATGTGCGGGAACAGGTTGAAGCTCTGGAACACCATCCCGACCGAGCGGCTGATTTCACGCGCCTGGGAATCCCGGTCGGTAATGGTCATGCCGCCCAGCTTGATGCTGCCGTCCTGATAGCCTTCCAGGCCGTTAATGCAGCGCAGCAGCGTGCTTTTGCCCGATCCGCTGCGCCCGATGATGGAGATCACCTGGCCCATGTCGATATCCAGATCGACGCCCTTGAGCACGTGGTTATCGCCGTAGTACTTCTGCACCTGATTAATGGTGATGAGAGGCATTGAATTTCGTCTCCAGATAGCGGCTGTAGCGCGACAGCGGATAACACAGAATAAAGTAGCCCAGCGCCACCAGCGCAAAGACCTTAAACGGCTGATAGGTCACGTTGGTCAGCATGGTCCCGGCCTTGGTCAGCTCGACAAAACCGATAATCGACGCCAGCGCGGTACCTTTGATCACCTGCACGGCAAAGCCGACCGTCGGCGCAATGCCGATGCGCAGCGCCTGCGGGGCGACCACGCGAAACAGGGTCTGGCCGAAGGTCAGCCCCAGGCAGCGCGACGCTTCCCACTGCCCTTTCGGCAGGGCGCGAATGCTGCCGTACCAGATATCGAGCAGAAATGCGCTGGTGTAGAACGTCAGCGCCAGCGAGGCGGCGGTCCACGGCGAAACGTCGATGCCGAACAGCGCCACGCCGAAGAAGGCCAGGAACAGCTGCATCAGCAGCGGCGTGCCCTGAAACAGCTCAATATAGCCGCGGATAATGCGCTTCACCGTGCGCCCGCCCGTCAGGCGCAGCAGCAGGAGCGGCAGCGTTACCACCGCCCCGCCGACGAACGCCACCAGCGACAGCAGCACCGTCCAGCGTCCGGCCAGCAGCAGATTGCGAATAATGTCCCAGTCGGTAAAGGTGGTCATCATGCCTGCACCCCCAGCCATTTCCGTCCTGCCGCCATCATCAGCTGGCGCAGGGTAATCGACAGCGCTAAGTAAATCCCGGTGGTCACCAGATAGACCTCAAAGCTTAAAAACGTTCTGGACTGGATCAGGTTGGCGGCGAAGGTCAGCTCTTCATAGGAGACCTGCGACACCACCGACGAGCCGAGCATCACGATGATGCACTGGCTCACCAGCGCCGGATAAATGCGCTGCAGCGCAGGCGGCAGCACCACGCGGATAAAGGTCTGCAGGCGGGTCAGCCCCAGCACGCGACCGGCCTCCCACTGCCCTTTCGGCGTGACCTGAATGCCCGCGCGAATAATTTCGGTGCTGTAGGCGCCCAGGTTGACCACCATGGCCAGCAGCGCCGCTTCCCCCGCCGTCATCTTCAGACCCAGGTTCGGCAGGCCGAAGACGATGAAAAACAGTTGCACCACAAACGGCGTGTTGCGGATGATCTCCACATACCCGCCCCAAATCCGGCTGTACCAGGTGGTGCGTCCGCTGCGGATCGCCGCGCCGATAATCCCTGTTGCCAGCCCGCCGACGGTGGCCATCACCGTCAGTTGAATAGTGACCCGCAGCCCGGCCAACAGCTCCGGCCAGTGCGGCCAGAGTGCGGAAAAATCAAGTTGCTCAGTCATCGGCTCAGGCGCCAAGGTTTGCCGGCAGCGGGGCCTTCAGCCATTGCTCAGACAGACCGTTCAGCGTGCCGTCCTTAATGCCCTGCTCGATCAGCGCGTCCACTTTTGCCTTCAGGGCCGGTTCGTTTTTCTTCAGGCCAATGAAGCACGGCGAGTCTTTCAGCATAAAGCTCGGCACCGGGGCTTTCGCCGCGTTCTGGCGCGAAATGGCCGCCACCACGAGATTGCCGGTCGCCACGTACTGCACCTGGCCGGACAGATATGCCGACAGCGTGGTGTTGTTGTCTTCGTAGCGCTTCACGTCCGCGTCTTTCGGCGCCAGGCCGGTCAGCACCATGTCCTCCACCGCCCCGCGCGTCACGCCGATGGTTTTTCCGCTGAGCGCGGCGGCATCCTTCAGTTCAGCCCCTTTCGGACCAAACACGCCGAGGAAGAACGGCGCGTAGGCGCGGCTGAAGTCGATTACCTTCTCGCGCTCCGGGTTTTTACCGAGGCTGGAAATGACCAGATCCACCTTGTCGGTTTGCAGGTACGGCACGCGGTTGGCGCTGGTCACCGGCACCAGCTGCAGCTTGAGCTTCATCTGTTTAGCCAGATAGCGCGCCATGTCGATGTCATAGCCCTGCGGCTGCAGATCGGTTCCCACCGAGCCAAACGGCGGGAAATCCTGCGGAACGGCGATGCGAATTGTGCCGCGCTTCTCAATATCCTGAAGCTGGTCAGCCTTTGCCGGCAGCTGTGTGAAGAGGCATGCTGCCCCGGCCAGTGCAATCAACAATTTTTTCATGGTGCTTCCCCGTAACGTTAACATGAAACAAAAGATTCTTTGAATGTGATTTTGCAACTAATGTGCCAGGTCAGGCGAAACGGGGGATATTGTCATAAAGCCTGATAAATCGGGGAATGGTGAAAAGGGGGCGCTCTTTTACGCCCCGTCTGATTGCACTGTTTTAATGCAAAGCACCAGCCTGATGCCCCATTATCGCTGTTCCAGCTCGTCCAGCTGCTGGTAGAGGGAGGCAATCTCGTGAATGCGCGGGCGGCCTTTATCGAGAATGTCATGCAGGAAGGCGTTCGCCAGCAGGTTGATCAGACTGTTGACCGACGAATAGCTGTCATAGGCGGAGACGCTGTCCAGCGGGGTGCAGAGCTGCCAGCTCGCCAGCGGGAACAGGCTGTGGGCCTGCGGCTCGCACATCAGCAGCACCGGAATACCGCTGCTCTGAAGCTGCTGCATCAGCGGGCGAATGATGCGCGGGCGACGGCGGAAGGCCATCATCACCACCAGATCGTCCGGCGTTAAGTCCACCAGCTCCTCGCTCAGGCTCTGTCCCGGCTGCGGCAGCACCAGCACCTGACCGCGCGCCTGCAGCAGCTGCTGGCGCAGGTGCAGCGCCGCCGGATAGGCGTTACGCATGCCGATAATAACGATGCGCCGCGCCCTGACCATGCAGGCCATGGCGTCGGCAAACTGCTGCGCGTCGAGGGCATTGACCCACTGGGTCAGGTTTGCCATCTCCTGCTTATAGTGGCGCGCCAGCAGCGTATTGCCCTGCACCGCATCGCGATTGTCGGTGAGCGGCATCCCGCTCTGGCGCAGGGTGCGCAGCTCTTCGCGCATGTCCTTATATTTCTCATAGCCCAGACGCTTAAACAGACGGCTCACCGTGGCTTTCGACACCCCGCTCAGCTGCGCCAGCTCGGCGCTGTTGTAGCTAATGAGGTCGTCAAAATGATCGAAAATAAAATCCGCCACCCGCTGCTCCTGCGGCGACAATGACGCGTATTGCGCTTTCAGTCGTTCATCAAGCTGTTCCATAACGCCTCTGTAACGTTTGTTTCATCTCATGCTCATTATTCATTAAGCATGCCAGCTTCTGCGGCAACTGGCATGAAACTTTTTATTCAGAACTGGAACAGCTTTTGCAGCACCTTGTGACTTTCAGGGTTACGAGGACTCTTCATGCAAAGTAATGTCTCCACACACGGTATGGCGGTTGCGCCCCACCACCTCGCCAGCCAGAGCGCGCTGGCGGTGCTGCGCGAAGGCGGCAGCGCCATCGAAGCGATGGTCGCGGCGGCGGCCACCATCGCCGTGGTCTATCCGCATATGAACGGACTGGGCGGCGATGGCTTCTGGCTTATCGTGCCCCCGGAAGGCGATCCCATCGCCATCGATGCCAGCGGCGCGGCGGGATCGCGCGCGACGCTGGCCGCCTACAACGGGCTCACGCAGATCCCCCATCGAGGCCCCCGTGCGGCGCTGACCGTCGCCGGAACCGTCAGCGGCTGGGACGAGGCGCTGACGGTTTCGCGCGAGATGTCCGGCAAGGCGCTGCCGCTGGCCCGCCTGCTGGCCGACGCTATTGACTATGCGCAAAACGGCACGCCGGTCACGGCCTCTCAGGCCCACGCCACGGCCAGCAAGTTCGACGAGTTGAAGGACGTCCCCGGCTTCGCGGAAACCTGGCTGGTGGACGGCAAGCCGCCGCAGGTCGGGAGCCGCTTTTACCAGCCCGCCATGGCCACGACCCTGACGCGCCTGGTGCAGGACGGTCTGGACAGCTTTTATCGCGGTCCGCTGGCGGAAGTGCTGGCTCAGGGCATGGAGACGCTGGGCCTGCCCGTGACGTGGGCCGATCTCAACGCGCACGCCGCCCGACGCACCGTGCCGCTGAAGCTCAAGCATCAGCAGGGAGAGATCTTTAACCATGCCCCGCCGACGCAGGGACTGGTCTCGCTGGCGATA
The DNA here is from genome assembly GCF_043972695.1 of Enterobacter quasiroggenkampii. Taxonomy (NCBI): domain Bacteria; kingdom Pseudomonadati; phylum Pseudomonadota; class Gammaproteobacteria; order Enterobacterales; family Enterobacteriaceae; genus Enterobacter; species Enterobacter quasiroggenkampii. The sequence continues at coordinate 2,257,013 of NZ_CP143745.1, read as the reverse complement.
CTCGGCATTACCGATCGCCTGAACATGGCGGAGGCCGACGACGCCGACACCCTGCACCGCATCGTGGAAGCCACCAAGCTGGCCTTTGGCCTGCGGGATGCCCACATCACCGACCCGCGCGCGCTGAACACCGATGTTCAGCAACTGCTGGATCCCGCCGCCCTGCAGGCGCTTGCCGACAGGGTTGACAACAGCCGCGCGGCGCCGTGGGGAACCGGAAAAGGTCCCGGCGATACGGTGTGGATGGGGGTGATGGACAGCAGCGGGCTTGCCGTGTCGTTTATCCAGAGCCTTTATCACGAGTTCGGCAGCGGCGTGGTGCTGCCCGATACCGGCATCGTCTGGCAGAACCGCGGCGCATCCTTCAGCCTCGATCCCGCCCATCTTCTGGCCCTCGCGCCGGGCAAACAGCCGTTCCACACCCTGAACCCGGCGGCGGCGCGTCTGAAGGACGGTCGCGTGATGGTCTACGGATCGATGGGTGGCGACGGACAGCCGCAAACCCAGGCCGCGCTCTTTACCCGCTACGTTGTTCAGGGCGTCCCCCTGCAGGAGAGCATTACCCGCCCGCGCTGGCTGCTAGGGCGCACCTGGGGACAAACCTCGGACACCTTAAAGCTTGAAGGGCGTTTTTCACCCGAGACGGTCGCGCGCCTGCAGGCACTCGGTCACGAGGTGGAGCTTTTTCCTGACTTTAGTGAAGCCATGGGCCACGCAGGCGCGATTGTCCGCCACCCCAACGGGCTGTTCGAAGGGGCATTTGACCCGCGCAGCAACGGCACAGCCGCCGGATTCTGAGGAGAAAACAATGACGACACACCAACCCGACTGGCAGGCGTACCTGGCGCAAATGGAAACCGTACTCGGCGTGACGCTGGATGACGCCCGCCGCGCCGAGCTGCAGCTGCAGTTCAGCCGCATTGCCAGCATGGCCGCCCCGCTGATGGCGCTGCCGCTCGACGACCGTCTGGAGATTGCAGGAGTGTATAAAGCATGACGCTACACGAGATGAGTATCAGCGCGATCCAGCAGGCGCTGAGCGCGGGAGAGCTGAGCGCCCACGAGATCGCCCAACAGACGCTGGAGGCGATTGCGCGCGTAAATCCGCAGATCAACGCCTGGACCACCGTGACGGAAGCACGCATGCTCGCCGAAGCCGATAATATTGATACCCTGCGACGGGAAAAGCGTCCCCTGCCGCCGCTGGCGGGCGTGCCTTATGCGGTTAAAAACCTGTTCGACGTTGCCGGTCACACCACCCTCGTCGGGGCCGAGCTGTTCAGCCAGCGCCCTGCCGCCGCGGCTGACGGCTTTGCGGTACGCCAGCTGCGCAGCGCGGGCGGGCTGCTGACCGGGATGGTCAATATGGACGCCTACGCCTACGGCTTTACCACCGAGAACAGCCACTACGGCACGACGCGTAACCCGCACGACCTGGCGCGCATTACGGGCGGGTCGTCCGGCGGGTCAGCGGCCGCGGTGGCTGCCGGGCTGGTGCACTTTTCACTCGGCACCGACACCAACGGGTCGATTCGCGTTCCGGCCTCCCTGTGCGGCATCTACGGCCTGAAGCCCACCTTTGGCCGCCTGTCGCGCGCCGGAAGCCATCCGTTTGTCCCGAGTCTGGATCATATCGGCCCCTTCGCCCGCCGCGTGTGTGACCTGGCGTCCGTATATGACGCCCTGCAGGGACGGGACACCAGCGACGGTTTTCAGGCAGAGAGCTCGCGGGAGCAGACGCGCCCCCTGCTCGATCGCGGGCTTGACGGCCTGCGCTGCGCGGTACTCGGCGGCTACTTCACCACCTGGTGCGACGCGGACGCCAGAGAGGCCGTGGCGCGGGTGGCGAAGGCGCTCGACGTGCAGGATGAACTGGCGTTCCCGGACGCCGAGCTGGCGCGTTCCGCGGCGTTTATCATCAGCGCCGCCGAAGGGGGAAATCAGTACCTGCCCGCGCTTCGCCAGGAGCCGGCGCGTTTTGAACCGCACTCCCGCGAACGCCTGCTGGCCGGGGCGATGATCCCCTCCGCCTGGTACATTCAGGCCCAGCGGTTTCGCGCTCACGCCCGGCAGGCGTTTAAAACCTTATTCGCGCAGGCCGACGTGCTGATCGCCCCGGCCACCCCGCGCAGCGCCACGCTGGCAGGCGAGCCAACCATGGAAATTAACGGTCAGCCGCTGCCCATTCGCGCCAGCATGGGGATGCTGACCCAGCCAATTTCGTTTTTGGGCCTGCCCGTCACCACCGTTCCGCTGCGCACCGCGCAGGGCGCGCCCATCGGCCTGCAGCTGATTGCCGCGCCGTTTAACGAGCAGGCCTGCCTGCGCGTCGCGCGGGTTCTGGAGGAGAGCGGAATCACCGATGCCCGTCCGGCGGAGATAGCTGCATGATGAATCACGATGACATTAACCTCCCGTGGGTGGTTGCCGAGGTGACGGCCGCGTTTTACCGCTATGAGGACGCGCTGGTGAGCAACAACGTTGCGGTGCTGGACGAGCTGTTCTGGCACGACAAAAACACGGTGCGGCTGGGGGCGGGGGAAAACCTGTACGGAATTGATGAAATCCGCGCCTTTCGCGCGGCGCGCCCCGCCGCCGGGCTGCAGCGGACGCTGCGCCACACCGCCATCACCACTTTCGGGGAGGATTATGCCGTGTGCAGCACCGAGTTTACCCGGGAGAGCACAGAACGCATTGGCCGCCAGCAGCAGACGTGGGTGCGGTTTGCTTACGGATGGCGCATCGTGGCGGCGCAGGTGAGTTTGATGGTGTAACGCTGAAAAACCTGCCCGGTGGCGCTGCGCTTACCGGGCCTACGATGTCCCGTATGCCTTGTGGGCCCTGTAGGCCGGGTAAGGCGCAGCCGCCACCCGGCAAAACATCGCACACTTACTTCTGAAACGGATGTACCTCCCGCCAGTGGTCGGCAATCTGCTGGCGGGTACAGACCCACACCCGCTCGTGCTGCTGCACATAATCCAGGAACCGCTGCAGCGCGCGAAAACGCCCCGGTCGCCCCAGCAGGCGGCAGTGCATGCCGATGGACATCATCTTCGGCGCGCTTTCCCCCTCTTCGTACAACACGTCAAAACTGTCCTTCAGATACGTATAAAACTGCTCGGCGGTGTTAAACCCCTGCGCGGTCGCAAAGCGCATGTCGTTCGCATCCAGCGTATACGGCACAATCAGGTGCGGTTTACGGGAGCCGTCGCTGCAGGCCACTTCCGTCCAGAAGGGCAAATCGTCGCCGTAGTAGTCGCTGTCGTAGTCAAAACCGCCGTGCTCTACCACCAGTTTGCGGGTGTTGGGGCTGTCGCGCCCGGTGTACCAGCCCGTTGGCGGCTTGCCAAACAGGTCGGTCAGAACATGCACCGCCTTGTGCAGGTGTTCGCGCTCCTGGCTGAAGTCCATATTCTGGTAGTGGATCCAGCGCCAGCCGTGGCTGACCACGTCGTAATCCGCGGCTTTGATTGCCTCGACTATCTCCGGGTGACGCGCCAGCGCCATCGCCACGCCGAAGACCGTCAACGGCAGGCCGCGTTTCTGAAATTCACTGTGGATCCGCCAGAACCCGGCGCGACTGCCGTATTCGTAGAGAGAGTCCATCGACATGTGTTTGTCCGGGTAGCTGGCCGCGCCGATGATGTCCGACAGGAACTGCTCGGATCCGGCATCGCCGTGCAGAACGTGGTTTTCTGCTCCTTCTTCGTAATTGAGCACAAACTGCACGGCGATGCGCGCCTGATTCGGCCACCGCGCGTGCGGCGGGTTGCCCGCATAGCCGCGCAGATCCCGCGGATAATCCTGTTCAAAAAGCCCCATTGCCACCCCCAAAAAATTAAAATGGATTCAATGCCTGAAAATGCCCGCTTAACGGTTTGTTCTCCGGGAACGCCAGATCCCCGTGCTTGCTGGTCGACAGCCCCAGCGCCACCAGCGATTCCACCATCTTCACCGCCGCGCTGACGCCGTCGATCACCGGCACGCGCAGTTCGCGGGTCAGCTCCTGCGCCAGCGTCGCCATGCCGCCGCAGCCCAGCACGATGGCGCCACAGCCATCCTCTTTCAGCGCCTGTATACAGCGCGCGCGCACTTTCTCCTGCGCCAGACCGCTGCCGTCTTCCAGCGCCAGCACCGGAAGGTCGATGGCGTGCAGCGCCGCACAATGGTCCTGAAAGCCATACTGGTGCAGCAGATGTCGGGCAATGATTAGCGTGCGCGGCAGCGTGGTGACCACCGAAAAGCGCGTCGCGACCAGCGTCGCCATATGCATGGCGGCTTCGGCGATGCCGATTACCGGCCCCTGCGCCAGCTCGCGCGCCGCCAGCAGGCCCGGATCGCCAAAGCAGGCGATCACGTGACCGTCCACGCCCTGCTCCCTGCCTTTTTTGATCTGCTCCAGGACACCGACGGCGGCGATGGCCTCATCAAAGTGGCCTTCTATCGACGGCACGCCCGCGCTCGGGCAGACCGCGAGGATCTCCGTTCCCGGTGCCGCCACCGCGCGGGCTGCCGCGCCGATGGTTTCCGTCATGGCGAGGCTGGTGTTGGGGTTGATCACTTGTATACAGACAGACATTACGACTCCTTGTGGCCGGCAAACAGCCGGGCAAAATCAGGCAGGCACTCGCCCGCCCGCTCGAAGCAGAGGCTGGCGACGATATGTTCAAAATGGTGCATTAATGCATCGCTTAGCGGCTGGAGCGCCTTCTGGCGCAGCAGATCCACCAACTGCTCGTGATCGTTGCAGCGGCAGCCCTGACGCCACGGCGCGCCCCAGGTGGCAATCACCAGCGAAGAACGCTGGCTCAGGCTGGTCACCATCTCAGTGAGCACCTGGTTGCCGGAGATGGCCTGCAGCTGAATGTGGAAATTGGCGGAGTGGCGGATCGCCGCCGGGCCGTCATAGGCCTCGTGCGCCTGCTGCTCCTGACGAATAATGGCCTCCAGCGCGGCAAGATGCGGCGGCTGGCAGTGCGCCAGCACGTCCGGCAGGTTAGCGACCTCCAGCAGGGCGCGGGTGCGGAAGATGTGCCGCGCCTCTTCCACCGTCGGGCTGGCAACGTGTGCACCACGCTTGGGCGTCAGGGTGACCATTTGCACAGCGGCGAGTCGTTGAAGCACCTTGCGGATGCCCGTGCGGCTCACGCCAAAGACCTCGGCCAGCGCCTCTTCCGGCAATTTGCTCCCCGGCAGCAGTTGGTGTTCGACAATCGCGGTCATCAGCGCCTGGAAGATGGATTCGTCTTTATCATGCAGGTCTGGCGCGGTCTGCAGGGCGTTTAGGTTGTTCATTCACCACTCCGAATTTTACTTTCCGTTATCGAATCGTATACATAAAAATAAAATATTGCATACAAGATTTATTATTTTGGCCTGGATCCTGCAACACCGTTTGCACTCCCACTCAACGGGTTTTCATTCACAGGAGCAGGTTTCATGCCAAACAGTCAAAACGCACAGCAAGGTACGGCCGCTGATTCCGGTGCGGTTTACAGCCCACGTCTTTGCAATGAGGATCTGGCACCGACGCGTGACCAGAACTGGAGCTGGTACAACATCTTTTCGTTCTGGATGTCGGACGTTCACAGCATGGGGGGTTATGTTGTCGCCGCGAGCTTCTTTACGCTCGGGCTGGCAAGCTGGCAGGTGCTGCTCTGCCTGCTGGTGGGGATTTGCATCGTGCAGCTGTGCGCCAACCTGGTGGCCAAACCGAGCCAGATGGCGGGCGTGCCCTACGCGGTGATCAGCCGTCAGGCGTTTGGCGTGTTCGGGGCCAATATTCCGGCGGTGATCCGCGGGCTGATTGCCTTTGCGTGGTACGGTATTCAGACCTATCTCGCCGCCAACGCCCTGATGCTGGTGGCGCTGAAGTTCTGGCCGTCGCTCTCTTCACTCACTACCGGCGCATTCCTGGGCCTGTCGCATCTGGGCTGGATCTGCTTTGCCATTATGTGGGTCCTGCAGGCGATGGTCTTCTGGCACGGGATGAGCGCCATCAAGCGCTTTATCGATATCGCCGGTCCGGCGGTCTATGTGGTGATGCTGGCCCTCGCCGGCTGGATTGTATACAAGACCGGTTTTGACGGCATCTCCTTTACCCTCGCCAGCAAATCCCTGAGCGCGGGCGAGCAGACCTGGCAGATGATCACCGCCACGGCGCTGGTGGTCTCCTACTTCTCCGGTCCGCTGCTCAACTTTGGCGATTTCTCCCGCTACGGCAAAAGCATGGGTGAGATCCGCCGCGGCAACCGCTGGGGGCTGCCGTTTAACTTCCTGCTGTTCTCCATCGTCACCGTAGTGATTGTCTCCGGCACCCAGTCGCTGTTTGGCCGCATGATCACCGACCCGATTGAGACCGTCAGCCGCGTGGGCAACGATCTGGCCGTGGCGATTGGCCTGCTGACGATGATCACCGCCACCATCGGGATCAACATCGTGGCGAACTTCGTCTCACCGGCGTTTGATTTCTCTAACTGCTCGCCGCAGAAAATCAGCTTCCGCACCGGAGGCATGATTGCCGCCGTTGGCTCGATCCTGCTCACCCCGTGGAACCTGTTCAACTCGCCGGAGCTTATCCACTACACCCTGGACGTGCTCGGGGCGTTTATCGGCCCGCTGTTCGGCATTCTGATCGCCGATTTCTACCTGATTAAACGCGGCAAGGTGTCGGTTGACGATCTTTTCGACGACACGCCAAAGGGCAAATACTGGTACCGCAACGGCTTTAACCCGAAAGCCATTGGGGCGCTGATCCCGTCCGTTGCCGTAGGCCTGGTCATTAGCTTTATCCCGGCCCTGCATGAGGTGGCAAACTTCAGCTGGTTTATTGGCGTCTTCCTCGGCGGCGTCACCTACCGCTGGCTGGCGCGGGAAGAGCGCGAGACGGCAGGTGCAACGTCGTTTGGCTCCCGCGTAGCGACGCAAAAAGAGTAATTCCCTCCCTCCGGCCGCAGCATCTCTGCGGCCCGTTCATTCTGGCACCGTTCTTGCTGAGCCTTCTCACCCCCGCTACGCACACACGAAGGCAGGAACCATGATGGAATACCAGACTGCGATACGCGGTGCTTTTTTTGATATTGCCCGGGTCTGCGACAGCGCAGACGCCATTGCCCAGCACGCGCGCTACCTTGAGGACGGCCTGCTGTTTATCCAGCACGGAAAAATTCTGGCACAGATGCCGTGGCAGGAGGGCGAGCAGTATCTTGACCCGCACAAAGGCTATACCGACCTGCGCGGCAGGCTGCTGCTACCCGGTTTTGTGGACACCCACATCCATTATCCGCAAACGGAGATGATTGGCGCCTTTGGCGAACAGCTGCTGGAGTGGCTGACCACCTACACCTTCCCGGTGGAGAGCCAGTTCGCCGATGAGGCCTACGCAAAAGAGATCGCCGAATTTTTCATTAACCAGTTGGTGAGCAACGGCACCACCACCGCGCTGGTGTTTTGCACGCTGCATCCGGAATCGGTCGAAGCGCTGTTTACCGAGGCCCTGCGCCTGAACATGCGCCTTATCGCCGGAAAGGTGATGATGGACAGGCACGCGCCGGACTACCTGAGCGAAGACGCGAAGCAGAGCTACCGGCAGACCCGGGCGCTGATCCAGCGCTGGCATCACCGTGGACGGCTGGGCTATGCGATTACGCCGCGCTTTGCGCCGACGTCATCACCCGAGCTGCTTGCGGCGGTCAGCCTGCTCAGAGAGGAGTTCCCGGACACCTGGTTGCAGACCCACCTGAGCGAGAACCCCAACGAAGTGGCCTGGGTGAGCGATCTCTGGCCGGAGCATGAGCGCTATCTGGACGTGTACCACCACTACGGCCTGACCGGCGAGCGCAGCGTGTTTGCCCACGCGATCCATCTGCACCACAGCGAGTGGCAGTGCCTGCATGACACCGGCTCGGCGGTGGCGTTTTGCCCCACCTCGAACCTGTTTCTCGGCAGCGGGCTGTTTCGCCTGCCCGCCTGCTGGCAGCACAGGGTACGGATGGGCATCGGCACCGACGTCGGGGCGGGCACCACCTTCAGCATGCTGCGCACGCTGGGGGAGGCCTACAAGGTTGGCCAGCTTCAGAGCTACCGCCTGCGCGCCAGCGAGGCGTTTTATCACGCCACGCTGGGCGGTGCGCACGCCCTCCGGCTGGACGATAAGATTGGCAACTTCGCGGCAGGCAAAGAGGCGGATTTCGTGGTTATCGACCCCGACGTAACGCCGCTGCAGCGCCTGCGCAATCGTCGCTGCCAGGATATCTACGAGCAGCTCTTTGTGCTGATGACCCTCGGCGACGAACGCAACATCAGTGAAACCTGGGTCAACGGCGAGCGGGTGTGGTCAACTGCCCCGGTAGGTTGACCACCCGCCGGGGGCAATCACAAACGGCAGATGGAAATGCTCGTCTGCCGTTTCTCCCGTCACAAACTCAATGTGCGCGCAGGGATAGATTGTCTCCCGGCCGGTATCGCTAAACCACGCCCCAATCTCCGCCACCAGCCGATAGCGGCCCGCGGGCAGAGAGGGAACGAACGCGGCGATGCGTCCCTGAACGTTGGTCACGCCCGTGGCCAGCGTCTTCCCGTCCTGTTGCAGATGAACCGTCACGCCCTCTGCGGGTTTGCCCGTCGAAATATCGAGGATATGGGTACTGAGTGTGCTCATTCGTGAATGACTCCTTCCAGTCGCAGCAGCGTAATTTCCCGCAGCTGTTCCAGCGCGGCACGGATTTCCTGCGGGTCGCTGTTCTCCAGCCGCGCGTGCAGGGCCTGTAATATCTCCTCGCCGCTGCGTCCTTTCGCGCGGATCAGAAAGACGCGCCCAAAGCGGGCTTCGTAGCGTGCATTGCCTTCACGCAGCGCCTTGGCAAGGGCGGTATCGCGATCGTTCACCGCGCCCTGTTCCTGGCGCGACAGTGCCGCCTCCGCCGCTGAACCCGCGGGCTTTTCCCCGATGCGCGGATGGGCGCTCAGGGCTTGCGTTAAGGCCGCTTCATCCCAGCGTTGCGTCAGGGCCTGCGCCGCAATGAACAACGCGTCCCGGCTCGAATAAGGCCGCCCACTCACCAGTGCGTTGGCCCAGCCGGGTATCGCCACGCAGGGCTGAAGCAGCGTAAAAGCGTCTTTCTCAGGCAGCTGATTAAAGTCGTGCAGTGCGATCATAGGTTCTCCTTGATTATCCTCCTTCAGGTTAGTGCACAAACCACGCCACTCTTGAGACAAACGTGAAACAGTCGATTCCGGATGGCTGACCAGGAAATTTTTGATTCATAAAAAGGCACGCTCACCGCGTTTGCGCACCTTAGCAGTGCAAACATCTCCCTCACAACGCCGTTTTCACTACTCTGCAGCCTGGTACGCAAATTGCTGAATGTCTTTACACCCTGCAAAAGGAGAGAAGCATGAGAGCAATCGTTATTGGTGCGGGTATTGGCGGCCTGAGCGCCGCCGTCGCGCTGAAGAAAGCGGGCATCGACTGTACCGTGTTTGAAGCCGTAAAGGAGATCAGGCCCGTCGGGGCGGCCATCTCCATCTGGCCGAACGGCGTGAAATGCATGCAGCACCTCGGCATGGGCGACATCATCGAGACCTGGGGCGGGCCGATGCGTTTTATGGCCTATAAGGATTGCCGTCGCGGCGATACCCTGACCCGCTTTAGCCTTGCCCCGCTGGTTGAGCGTACGGGCGGGCGTCCCTGCCCCGTCTCGCGCGCTGAGCTTCAGCGCGAAATGCTGGACTTCTGGGGGCGCGACAAGGTGCAGTTCGGCAAGCGCGTCGAACGCGTCCATGAAGACGAGGCTGGCGTGAGCGTCACCTTCACCGATGGCAGCACAGCTGCCGGGGATTTCCTGATTGCCGCCGACGGCAGCCACTCGGCGGTTCGCCCGTACGTGCTGGGGTACACGCCGGAGCGCCGCTACGCGGGCTACGTGAACTGGAACGGGCTGGTGAAGATTGACGAGGAGATCGCCCCGGCGCACCAGTGGACCACCTTCGTTGGCGAAGGCAAACGCGTGTCGCTGATGCCCGTCTCCGGTGGACGCTTCTACTTCTTCTTTGACGTGCCGCTCCCTGCGGGTCTGGCGGAGGATCGCACTACCCTGCGCGCCGATCTCACGGGCTACTTCCGCGGCTGGGCGCCGCCGGTGCAGAAGCTTATCGCGGCGCTGGATCCTGAAACCACCAACCGGATTGAAATCCACGACATTGAGCCGTTCGACAGCCTGGTACGCGGCAACGTCGCGCTGCTGGGCGATGCCGGGCACAGCACCACGCCGGATATCGGCCAGGGCGGCTGCGCAGCGATGGAAGACGCCGTGGTGCTGGGGGAATGCCTGCGTGAAAACCACAACATCACGCTGGCGCTTCGGCAGTACGAGGCGCTGCGCTGCGACCGGGTGCGCGACCTGGTGCTGAAGGCACGTAAGCGCTGCGACGTCACCCACGGCAAAGACATGGCGTTGACGCAGGCCTGGTATCAGGAGCTTCGAGAGGAGACCGGAGAGCGCATCATCAACGGTCTGTGCGAGACCATTCAGGGCGGCCCGTTAGGCTGAATGTAAGAGGGATAATGATGAAAAGAGAACCGACTCCACCCGCCCACTGTACGTTTGAGCCAGAGGACTGGCTGCGTCTGGCGAAATGCTGGCATCCGGTCGCGCTCGCCTGCGACGTCGGTCCGGCGCCGGTCAAAGCGACGCTACTGGATGAGCAGCTGGTGATTTACCGCATTAACGACCAGGTCGTGGTCGCCCGTGACGTTTGCCCGCACCGCGGCGTGCCGCTGACGCTCGGCTTTCACGACGAGCACGGGATTATCTGCCCCTATCATGGCTTACGCTTTGGGGAGGGCGGGCGTTGCAACCGTATTCCCTCCAGCCCCGACCAGCCCGTTCCGGCGAAGCTGAACCTGATTAACTACGCCGTGGAGGAGCGGTTCGGGCTCATCTGGACCTGCCTGGCGTTTGATCCGGAAAACCCCGCGCCGCTGCCCACCATGCCGCACTGGGATGACGACGGATTTCAGCAGATTAACTGCCCGGCGTTTGAGGTCAACGGCTTTGCCGGACGTCAGGTAGAGGGTTTTCTGGACGTGGCGCACTTTGCCTGGATCCACACTGATACTTTTGCGGACCCGAATAACCCGCTGGTGCCCCACTATCAGCCTCAGGAGACGCCGTTTGGCTTCGTGGCGGATTACTGGAGCTCCGTGAGCAACTATCCCGCCAGCTCCCCCGTGCAGGCTCCGGAAGGGTTCCAGTGGTTACGCCATTTTGAGATGCACCTGCCGTTCACCGCCACCCTGACGATTCATTTTCCGGGTGAGTCGAGACTGGTCATTATGAACGCCGCATCGCCGGTGTCATCGCGCGTGACCCGCATGTTCGCCCCTATCGCCCGCAATTTTGACCTGCATATTCCGGTGGAGGATGTGCATGCTTTCAATCTGCGGATTTTTGAAGAGGACCGTCTGATGGTGGAAACCCAGCGTCCGGAACGCCTGCCGCTGGACCTGACCCTGGAAGCGCATATCCCCGCAGATAAAAGCTCGATTGCCTACCGTCGGGGACTGAAGAAGATGGGCTTTGGCGAGTTTTTCCTGGTATGACGGAGGCCGATATGCTGAGCGTGATTGTTGACGGGTTGTGGCGCGAGGGCGACAAAAGCCTCGCCGTCAGGCTGGTGGCGGAAGACGGCGAAGCGCTGCCACCGTGGCAGCCCGGCGCACACATTGATGTTCATCTGCCCTGCGGCGTGGTTCGCCAGTATTCCCTGACCGGAGCGTGTGGCGGTGAGAGCTACCTGATCTGCGTGGGGCGAGAAACCGCCTCACGCGGCGGGTCGCGCTATGTTCACGAGACGCTGCGTCCCGGGCAGAAGCTGATGATATCGGCCCCGCGCAACCTGTTTCCGCTTCAGCAGGCAGAGCGGGTTTTACTCCTGGCGGCGGGAATTGGCATAACGCCGCTTTATGCGATGGCCCTGCAGCTGAAGGCGACCGGAACGCCGTTCACGCTGCACTACTACGTCAGGAACCGGGAAAGCGCGGCGTTTACGCGCGAACTCTCGCTGTGCGATGAGTGTATCATTCATACCGCCAGCCCGCGCACCGCGCTGGCGGAACATCTCCCGGCGGCCGAATCGGGCCTTCACGCCTGGGTCTGTGGTCCGGCAGGTTTTATGGAAAAAGTGCATGAGGTCGCCACGGCAAAGGGATGGGCTGACGCCCATCTTCATAGCGAGGCGTTTCAGCCCGTTGCGCCCGCCGCAGGCGGTGAAACCGGGGAGATCTTCACGGTCAAGCTGGCCTCCACCGGGGAGCGCTGGCCGGTGCCTGCGGATAAAACCATCGCCCAGGTGCTGCAGGAAAATGGCGTGGCGGTCCCGCTTTCCTGTGAGATGGGGATCTGCGGAGCCTGCCTGACGCCGGTGATTGACGGCGTGGTGGATCACCGGGATAGCGTGCAGTCGGAGGCGGAAAAAAGCGCAACGGACCAGCAGGTGGCGCTGTGCTGCTCGCGGAGCCATTCCGGGGAGCTGGTGATTGGGCTGTAAACCGTCTGCACACGCTTTCTTGCCGGGTGGCGCTGCGCTTACCCGGCCTATAATCCGTAACAATATCAATATATTGCACTATTCATTGTAGGCCCGTGCAAGCGTAGCGCCGCCGGGCGAAACTTACAAATCGCGCTTTGCCAGCCCGTAAACGGGCTTGCTATCCTGCCACGCATAATCAATATGGCTGGCCTGCTCGCGCGCCAACGCGTCATCGCCCTGCAATCGCGCCGCCAGGGTAAAGGCGAAATCAAACACTTTACCCAGCCCACGGCCGCTCAGCAGATTGCCGTCTTCCACCACGTCGGCATCGACGTAGATGCCATCGCTGACTGTTTTCCACAGATCGCCGGAACAGACATAGCGACGCCCCTTCAGCAGTCCATTGCCGCCCAGCACGCGGGCGGCGGCGGAACAAATCGGGCAGATATATTTGCCCGCTTCATCGTGGCGGCGGACGAAGGCAATGACCTCCGCGCTTTTCGCCAGGTTAACGCTGCCTTGCGGGCCGCCCGGTAACACCACGGCGTCAAAGGTCCGGTCGAGACTGGCCTGCAGAGTACTGTCCGCCACCATAGGGATGGCGTGATAGCTCACCACTTCGCGACTCTCGCCGCAGGCAATCGTCTGCACCGTAATATTCAGGCGGCGCAGGATATCGATAGTGACAATCGCTTCCCCCTCTTCAAAACCAGGGGCTAATAGCACGGCTACGCTTTTCATTTTGCTCTCCATTGCTTAAGGGTTACCAGTACGGGTGCCAAATCTGTCGCAGCCGCGCCAGCAGTTCAAGATAGAAATAGTCTCCCCAGCTACAGCACTGATCGACGCCCTTACCGCTGCCCATATGATAAACCGAGTGCTGCAGCAGCCCTTCGGTCGGATCGTCGTCGTGAGCAAGGTAGTTATCGGTCAGCGACAGCGCAATACGCAGCGCCATCTCTTCATAATACGCACGGTTTGCATCGAGCGTCGGCAGCGCCTTGACCAGCTCCAGCAGGCCACAGGCGGCAATCGCCGCCGCTGAACTGTCGCGCACGGCGTCGGTACCGAGCAGCGCCAAATCCCAGTGGCAAACATCATCTTCCGGCAGACGGTTGAGGAAGTAATGCGCCAGGCTGCGGGACAGCTCCACCATCTGCTTATCGCCGGTGTGCTGATAGCTGAGCAGAAAGCCGTAAATGCCCCATGCCTGGCCGCGCGACCAGCACGAGGTATCGCTGTAGCCCTGATGGGTGTTGCCAAAGCGCGGCTCACCCGTCTGCACATCCATATAGTAAGTGTGATAAGTCGAGGCATCTTCACGCACGATATAGTTCGCGGCCTGTCCGGCATGAGCCGTCGCCGCCTTCGCATAGCGCGGATCCCCGGTCTGTTCGCTGGCCCAGTACAGCAGCGGCAGGTTCATGTTGCAGTCGATGATCATTCTCCCCTGCTGCTCCGGGTCGTTTAAATCACCCCACGCCTGAATAATGTTGGCCGTCGGGTTAAAACGTTCCATCAGGCGCTCGGCTGCCAGCAGCGCCGACTGGCGAGCGGCCTCGTTGCCGGTGAGGCGCCATGCGCTGATGCAGGAGAGCGAATAGAGGAACCCGAGATCGTGCGTTGCGGTATCGATGCGCTGCTCAATACGCCGGGCGAACGACGGTAAATAGCGTTCGGCGGCTTCGCGATAATGCGCTTTGCCAGTCATCTCCCACGCCAGCCACAGCTGGCCAGGCCAAAAGCTGGTGGTCCATTCCACGTTATCGGTGCGCGGCCAGACCCCCTTCTCACAGGCCTCACCGGGGAACTTATCGCCGAAGGCGACAATATTGTTGTCGAGCTTGCGCGTGACGCGGGCTAACGCCGCTTCCAGCTTCTGGCTCAGTGCCAGGCGATCGACCTGATGCAGTTCGATCGGCCGCAACGCTTCGGTGATAACAGATTTGGTCATAACAACTCCTGAATTAATGTTTGGCCGGTTCAACCGGGGCGGTATCTAAAGCCGGAGCAAAGGATCGTGAGTCATCGCGCGTCGACTGGCAGCGCGACAGCGTAAAGGCGGAAATCAGCGTAAATACCAGGGCGCAGCTGCCCATCAGCAGATAGGTATGCTCAAAGCCAATCTTGTCGTACAGATAGCCGGCAGGTGGGGCGACCACAATCGAACCCACGTAAATCATTGCCTGGTAGCCCAGCAGGTACATCGTGGCGTTAACCCGACGATGGAAATGTTCGGCGATGTATTTGAAGACGGAGATGAGCAGCAGCGCGATCTCGACGCCATAAAACGGTTTGATGATGGAGATAACAATCGGGTCACTGGTCAGCCCGGAGGCGATCAGCCGTGCCCCGACCACGCAGCCGCAGAACAGCAGGCCACGCTTAGCGCCGTAGTGGTTCACCAGCCACGGGATAAACATCATCATCACGAACTCCATCCCCGACTGGACGGTACTCAGGTAGCCGTACCAGGCATTCCCCTGCTCTTTGGTGGCGAAGAACGAGACGAAGTAGCGCGGGAACTGCTGTTCGGCGATAAACATCATCCACGCTACTCCGGCGACATAGAGGCTGAACATCCAGAATTTGCGGTTTTTCAGGAGCATCAGCACATCGGCGAAGACGATCTTATTAGCGGAAATGACGCTGTTATTGCGCAGCTGCTCATCGCCGATTTTGAGGCTAATCAGCACCAGCAGCATCAGTACCGAGGTACCGCTGCTGAGGAGAAAGTTGGCCAGCGGGGTGACGTTAAACAACAGCCCGGAGACCGACGCCGCCATCGCCCAGCCCAGTGAGCCCCACATTCTGATGCGGCCAAACTCCAGCCCGTACAGGCGGCTAAAGCGGTCGGCGTAAGATTCAGACGCCGCCACGCCGGCGTACCAGCCCAGGCTCAGATACAGCGCGCCGATGATAATCCCCGCCATCGCATGGCTTTGCAGCAGCGGCTGGTAAACCAGCGCAAAAAACGGCGCCATCAGCGCAGAAATGGCGCAGACAAAATAGAGCAGCCACTTGCTCATGCCGATTTTGTCCATGATGTAGCCGTACACCGGCTTCAGGACCACCGCGAAGACGCCATTTATAGCGAACACGCTGCCGATGGTGACGCTATCAAGGCCCACTTTCTGGCTCAGCCACAGGGCGTACAGGCCAAAGCTGGATGACCACGTGAAGAAGTAAAGGAAAATAAAGGTACTCATTTTGTACTGAGCGGCGCGTACGGACGATGATGTGCTCATAGCGATGCCTCCGGAGCCAGAAGGAGCGTCGTTTCTTGTCGTGCCGTCACGAAGCGTACCGCGTCATCGCTAATGAAGGCCTGCGGGCAGCGTTGCGGATCGAAGTCGGCGGCATTTCCCGCCCACACCGCGCTGATTAACACATGCGTACCGGGGTCGAGCTCGCCGCGCAGCACCGGCACCGCCGCGCGCTCGGCGAACAGCAGATTACTGTTTGGCGGCGTCACCACCGTCTCGCCGCGGCGGGCGTGCGGATGTAAACAGAAAATGGCTGAGACATCCCGGGCATTGCGTAACCAGCAGGCGCCGTCACTCTCGTGTACCTGCGGCTGCGGGCGGTTTGCCAGGCTAAAGCCGCCTTCCGCGCAGTCCAGCGCGCGCCGGGTATTGATACGATGAACGCGCAGTTGCCAGTCGCCCAGCGCCAGCAGCCAGCTATCA
Source organism: Enterobacter quasiroggenkampii (assembly GCF_043972695.1). Lineage (NCBI taxonomy): Bacteria > Pseudomonadati > Pseudomonadota > Gammaproteobacteria > Enterobacterales > Enterobacteriaceae > Enterobacter > Enterobacter quasiroggenkampii. The sequence goes on along the minus strand of NZ_CP143745.1, from coordinate 2,240,793 downwards.
ATCACCACGTCGTGCCACGGCAGCCAGCGGCTATAAATAGTGCCGTCAGCGGTGACCACGTGCTGACATTCGCGACGGCCACGCCAGTAGTTGTCCTTTTCGGCCAGCAGCATCATCGAATCGGGCGCGGCATGGTTCAGGCCGTAGCGGCCGCGTTCGATGGTGAAGCCAAAGCGGGTGGAATAGGCAAATTTGCAGTATTTCGCTTCGGTGTTCACGAAGTTGTTCAGCTCCAGCTGGCCGGACGTCAGCATCCACAGGTGGTCGGCCTGATGTACCACCACCTGATCCGCGTGGGCTATCGTGTGCTGCGCGGGCAACGGCGGCAGCGGCAGCTCAGCCGCCTGCCAGAAGGCATCGCCCTCATCTAATGCCAGCACCAGCAGGGTCTTCAGGCCCCAGTACGGCGACCCCGGCGCGTTGTAGTCTTCCGCCATCGCCAGGTTCGGATAGCTGTAACCGACGCTCAGTACGCCGTCGCGGTCGAATATCGGCTGCTTCAGCCACCAGCGCAGATGACGCAGGACGATGCCCTTCATCACGCCGGGCGAAAAGACTTCCAGCCCGGCGAAGGCCGCCGCACTCCAGAATGCCGCCTCGGCAAAGCGGTAGGTCAGGCTACGGCCAAACGGGATCGCCGCGCCGTCTTCGGCAAAGAAATGGATGAAGTCAGAGGAGAAACGCGCGGCCCGGTCACGCAGCGTTGCACAGCGCTGTGGATCGATCCTGGCCATGAGCTTCGCGTAAATCAGGCCATAGAAATGGAAGCCCATCGAGATGTAATAGTCGCGCGGCCGTCCCGGACCATCGGAATACCAGCCATCGCCGAGGTAGTAGTGCTCCATGGCAGCAAAATGATCTTCCAGCGCCTGCGGGTTGGTCGGCATGCCGCAATAATGGAAGCCGACCTGCACCAGAATCGGGAAGAAGTGCCAGTTGTTATCGGGGATTTCCTGGGTCTCGCACTGCTTTAGCCAGCGCCATAAATGCTCTTTCTCCGTCTCAGTGAAGTGTGCCAGTACGGTTTCACCCGCCAGCGCCAGCAGCAGCCCGTAGGCTGCCATCTCGACGATTCGCTGATCGTAAGGCCCGACATCGCCCCAGTAATCGGCATGCTGCGGATCGGTGCCGTTTTTTATCGCCTGTAAATAGAATGAGAAGTGCTGCGGCTCGCTGCCGCCAGCCAACAGCGGCGTCACGCCCCACAGCAGGCGGGAAAACGTTTCCATGCTCGCCACCTGCTGACCGTAGTGAGCGGTAAAGTTCGCTAAATCAATGCGGCTGGCGTCTTTTTTAAACCAGGGCGCCACCGCGTTCAGCATGTCGTTGACCAGCCGTAGCACCTCTTCCCGGCTTGTCAGTGGATTATCCAGATGAATATTTTCAGGTTGCACAGGGTCCTCCCGCATTACACGAGGGTAGAGATAAGTTATTGTTATTAGGCTTTTTAAAGCCATGAGTGCGACGTCTGAATGAAGAGTAACTGCTTTTATTCCTGGCGCTGAGTGAGCAGACTCACAAAATTAAACCGCCATTTCATTTTTTCTGGATTTTGTCGAACGCGAGGGGGATAAATTACAAATGATGGCCTAAAAATTTAAATCTGTTGTTCTGGAGGTAATATGGGTGAAACGCAACTACTGGAACGCATTACGCTCGATCGGCAGGCCATTTCTTTTAACCGCATGTACACCACCAGTGCGATTTACTACCACTGGCATCAATGCGTTGAATTGCTCTATATCTCCAGCGGCTACGGCATCGTGGTGGTGGATAACCAGCACTACACCGCCCGTCCGGGGCGACTCTTTATCTTCCCGCCCTTCCGTTTGCACAAAGTGCAGGTCGATCATAGCGATAAGAACCCCTATCACCGCACGACCATGCACATTGAGCAATCGGTCGTCGAAAGTGCGCTCGGCGCCTTCCCGCGCCATCAGGCCCGGTTCGCCGCGCTGGCCGCCAGCAATCTGCCAGCACAGATTTACGATCTCAGCAATCACGCGGCGTTTATCGAGCGGATCCTTGAACAGTTTCAGCGCCTGGAGGGCAACGAGCAGACCGAGGCCTGCGAGGTGGCCTTTCTGATGATGCAGCTCATGACGTTTCTGCCCGAGCAGCCGCAGCCCTACCCGCCGCGCCAGCAGACCGTCGCCTCGCGGATTATGAGCTGGGTCGAAGCCCACTATGCCAGCAAGTTTTCGCTCGACCAGTTAGCTCACGACCTGGGGCTTTCACGCAGCTATACCTCACGAATTTTCCGCCAGCAGACCGGCGGTACCATCCACGAATATTTGCTGACCCGGCGAATAAAAAGCAGCTGCGAACTGTTACGGTACAGCGATGAGCCTGTTGACGCTATTGCCCTGGCAGTCGGGTTTAGCGAGGTGACCTATTTCATTACCTGCTTTAAAAAGATGATGCGTCAGACGCCACTGCAGTATCGGCGCAGTATCCGCTGCACCAGGATTCTCTCTCAGGGCGATTTTGGACAGGTTTGCTGAACCTCCAGCCTGGCCGGGGATTTTATGCACAAAAAAACCCAGGTCGCATAACGACCTGGGTTTCGAATTTGGCGGAAGCGTAGAGATTCGAACTCTAGAACCCTTTCGGGTCGCCGGTTTTCAAGACCGGTGCCTTCAACCGCTCGGCCACGCTTCCAAAGTGAGGCGCACTATAAACATCTATTAGCGCCTTGTAAAGCAGGAATTTTTCTATTTTTCCCCACACGCGTTTGACTGCGCAAAAAGTCACCCGCACGCTGACCTCACGTCACTCTCCACGACCTTGTACATACCGTAACATAGCAACGCTCATCCTTTTAAATCGCTCTGGTATAGAATGCCACAAAAATAGACGGTCATTTGTAGTGTAATTGTTATAAATCTGAATTCCCGCAGATTTTAGACATTACTGCCATGCAGTGTTACGGGTTGATGATGAAAATCAAGAATACGCTTTGCTTACATATCCTGATGGCAACCCTGGCCATTTTGTTCCTTTGTATTCACCCGCTGGTGACGAGCTTCGATCCACCGCTCGCCTTCCAGCCGCTGATTAAATCAATGGCGGGGACGCCTAAAGAACAAGCGGAAAAAATTGCCACTATTTCTCATGCCTTAGAAGGGAATGCGATATTCTTCATTGGTGCGTCTGAGGTAGCGACCTCAGAAGATGAACATTACGCTGTCTATAATTATTTTAATAAGCAATTACACAAACCCGTCGTGGCGTATGGCGATGCGTTTGTCGATGACGAAACGCAGTTTTTACTGTTCTCACGTTTTAAAAATAGCCTTAACGCAAACAGTAAAGTTGTTTTGCTTCTGGCACCCGACAGCTTTTACTCAAAAGGTCTGCCACCCGCTATCTACGCCGATAATTTCCCGGGCTCTATTTTTAATCCTTTGATGAAGGATCCGCAGGCGCGCCCAATATTAGTCAATTATTTAAAACATATTGATAGTAAAGAAATAAGCCATTTAACCTTTGGTCAAATGCGTGTCTTTGGCTGGCACCCCGATCTGATATGGGACGAGGTGAGTTTCCAGTTTGCCAACGTCTGCACCCTGATAAAAAACGACTGGCTGGCGCTGCTCAACGTTACGCCCCGGACGGTACAGCCGTGGCCGCCGCAGCCAACCACCCATATAGCCCCAGACTGGGATAAAGAGCTGGCGAATGCCCGCGAGTTAAATAAAAAACGCCAGCAGAGCGCGGCCACCCTGTGGATGGACAAAACGATTTACGAGGAGGACGGTACGCGACAGCAGTGGGATGACACGCCGGTCGTACCTGCGCAAATCGCCGCGTTCAGAAAAACCGTCCAGCTGCTGAAAGACCGTCACGTGCAGGTGATTGCTATCGTCGACCCGGTTAACCCCTGGGCGCTTTACAACACCGATACCTTCCGCCCGGTTGATAAGCAAATTCAAACCATTCTGGAAGCGAACCAGATCCCCTATTTAGATATGTACGCCATGCCTTATCAGAATGGCTGGAACTGGGATCGTTTGCACCCTTCCGAGCTGGCCTGGGTTCCTATGATTCGCTTTATTGCACAGAGCTTTAAATAATGAAAATCGCGATCCGTCTTTTTTTCCTTTATCTCCTGCTGGCGATCACCATCGTCGCGTGGACCTCTGTCGATGACAGCATGAGTATGCAGCTGCATTTTGAATATCAAAAGTTCTGAGGCCGAATGATGTATAGCTCAGGCATGTTTTTTGTCTATTTATTTTCATCCGCCCTGGCGTTTGCGCTGGTCAATCGCGTATTACGTCATCGCCTGACGTATTTATCGGCGTTATCCGTCCTCGCCGCATTAGGCTGGGGCTATATTTTTCAGGGTGATTACCGTGTTCCCGCGGTCGTTTTTTTCAGTTTTTACCTTGTCGCCGCGTTAAAAGAAAAAGGATGGTTAAAAACCTGGCAGGCGATTGTGTTAACGCTGCTGCCTTTATTTTTGGTGAAATTGCATCTTAATCATCATCTCGGCATGATCGGCCTCTCTTTTATGACGTTCCGCGCGGTGGACGTGCTGCTCTATCGCAGTAAAAAAGAAGGACAGAATTTCCTGCATTATTTCTGCTATCTGTTTATGCCCTTTATTATTCTGGCGGGCCCAATGTATCGCTGGCGGACATGGATGAGCGACGTCAGCAAGCCCGTCTTTGCCCTTAATCGCGAACAGTTTTTAGTGGCGCTGGAGCAAATCATTACCGGCATTGTCCAGAAGTTCCTGTTTGCCATGCTGGTTGATTCACTTGTCGTGCAGCCCTGGAGCCATAAGCCGTTTACGCTGACCGTGGGCGTGGTGATGTCGATTGCCTATAGCGCCTACCTCTACTTTGATTTTGCGGGCTACAGCAATATGGCCATCGGTGCGGGCCGCCTGTTTGGGTTGAATATTCCGGCAAACTTCAATATGCCGCTTCTGGCAAAGAATCCGCAGGACTTCTGGCGCCGCTTCCACATTAGCCTGTCTGAATGGCTGCGCGATGTGGTCTTTATGCCCGTTTATATGAACCTAATGAAGTTCAACTTTTTCCGTCAGAACAAAACGCTGGCGCAAAATATCGGTATTTTTTGCACCCTGTTTTGCATGGGGGCATGGAATGGCCTGGAACGCCATTACGTCATCAGCGGCGCGCTGTTTGGCGCCATCTCTGTCGCTCACAACATGCTGCTGTGGTCAGCCAAACGCAGCCCGGCGTTACACCGCGGGTTGCAGTATCCGGCTGTTGCGTTTTTGGGACGCATTCTGACGCTGGGAAGCGCCGCGGGCTCCCTTTACATCTTTAGTGGAATGTCACCTCTATGAAAAATCACTCCGATCTTCAGGAACTGCAGAATTTCTTGCGTGCGGCATTATACGATCCCGCCTCCCCGCAGCAGTTGGCCATCAGCGGCAGCGACGAAGCCTTAAGCTGGCTGCAGCTTTCCGCTGCCGTGACGGACTGGGCACAGCGCTATCAGGGTTGTCAGCCTGTTGCCGGTATGCCGGTCGTCTTGTACGGACACCAGCAGGCCGAGTTCGCCGTGGCGATTTATAGCTGCCTGCTACACAACATTCCGTACATTCCGGTGGACTGCATTTACCCGCAGGAGCGCCTGCGGGAGATCTGCCATCTGGCCAGCGCCCCTTACTATTACGACGTCGTGACCCGGCAGTTCATCGCCACCGGTGAACCGGGCAAGGTGCTGGAGGAGCAGGATCTGGCCTATATCATGTTTACCTCAGGCAGCACCGGCAAGCCTAAAGGGGTGCAGATTGGGCGTGAAAGCGTGTGGCACTTCATGAAATGGGTCAGCCAGGACTTTTCGCTGCCGGAAAAACCGGTGCTGATGAACCACGCGGTGTTCAGTTTTGACCTCTCCCTGATCCCTTTGCTGGCGAATCTGGCGATGGGTGGACACATCGTGCTGAACGCCAAAGACGATATTCATAAAGAGAACTGGCTGGAGCGACTGAAAAGCAACGCCGTCTCCGCCTGGGTTTCCACCCCCTCTTTTGCGTATCAGCAGCTGCTTTCCCCGCAGTTCAACAGCGAGTATTTGCCTGCGCTGAGCGTCTTTATCTTTATTGGTGAAGTGTTGAATAAAGCGCTGGTCAAACAGCTGCGCCGCCGTTTCCCGCAGGCCAAAATTATTAATTCCTATGGCCCAACGGAAGCGACCATCGCAACAACCGTCGTCGAGATCACGGATGCGATCCTCAACAGCGACAGCGCCGTGCTGCCGGTGGGGGTCATGATGCCTGAGAGCAGAATGGAAATTTCCGCTGAAGGCGAGCTGATCATCTGGGGGAAAAATGTCATGCGCGGCTACCTCGGCCTGCCGCAGGAGAACGCGGCGAAATTACTTCATCGGGAAAACGAGGCGTTTCGCGGCTACCGGACCGGCGATCTGGGTTATGAAGCGGGGCTCATCTACTGTCAGGGCCGCAACGACAGCCAGGTCAAACTGAATGGCTACCGTATTGAAATTAACGAGATCGAAAACCGCCTGCTGGCGATGTCCGGCATCAACGAAGCGGTGGTTCTGCCGCTGATGAAATCCTGCGGCAGCGTGCTGCGCATTGCCGCGTTCTGCGTGACGGAGCTGGCGCCGGATACCATCAAAACCTCGCTGTCGAAGGTGGTTCCCCACTATATGGTGCCTTCACAAATTATCGTAAAAGACGCTTTGCCGCTGAATCCTAACGGCAAAATTGACCGCAAGTTGCTGGACGCTTACGCCCGCACAAATTAATGACCCCAGGAAAAATTATGGAACAAGAAATTCTCGCCCTGTTCGAAAAAGTGTTATCCCGCAAGGTGGGCTTTCACGATGAACTGATTGAATCCGACATTCTCGACTCCATCCTGGCGGTCGATATGGTTCTGGAAGTGCAGGACGTTTACGGCTGCATGATCCCGCCGACAGACGTGGCGACGGTGCTGAAAACCCCGGCGGACCTGGCCCGCTATATTGAAGAAAACCGCTAAACGCCCCTGCTGTTAATCCTGTCCTGAAGGCTCTGGCGCATCGCGCCAGAGCCCAGACGCAAAATGAATATCCTTCACCGGGATTAAACCAACCGCTTTTGAGATTTCTCCTACACTTTAGGGGTCGTGTTGTTCTTAACAGAGGAGTCTGCGGTATGGCATTCGTAACCACGAAAGACGGCGTCAATATTTACTACAAAGACTGGGGCCCAAAAGAGGCCCAGCCCATTGTCTTCCACCACGGCTGGCCGTTGAGTGCCGATGACTGGGATAACCAGATGCTCTTCTTCCTTGCAGAAGGCTATCGCGTTATCGCTATCGATCGCCGCGGACATGGACGATCGGACCAGGTGAGTGAAGGCCACGATATGGATCATTATGCGGCCGATGCGTCAGCCGTGGTTGAAAGCCTGGATCTGCACAATGCCGTGCACGTCGGTCACTCCACCGGCGGCGGCCAGGTCGCCCGCTATGTTGCGCGGTATGGACAACCGCAGGGGCGCGTCGCGAAAGCGGTGCTCGTCAGCGCCGTCCCGCCTCTGATGGTCAAAACGGAGACGAATCCCGGCGGAACGCCCATCGAGGTCTTCGACGGCTTCCGCAAAGCGCTGGCGGCTAACCGCGCCCAGTTTTATCTCGACGTTGCCAGCGGTCCTTTCTACGGTTTTAATCGCGATGGCGCCGAGGTTTCGCAGGGTACGATCCAGAACTGGTGGCGACAGGGTATGATCGGAAGCGCCAAAGCCCACTATGAGGGGATTAAGGCGTTTTCAGAGACCGACCAGACGGAAGATTTGAAAACCATCACGGTTCCCGTTCTGGTGTTGCAGGGCGATGACGATCAGGTTGTTCCGTATAAAAATGCCGCCCTTCTCCAGGACAAGCTGCTGGCGAACAGCGTGCTGAAAATTTATCCGGGCTTCCCGCACGGGATGCATACCACCCATGCGGATACTATCAACGCGGACATTCTGGCTTTTATTCGCTCATAACGCTGCGTTTCTTGCCGGGTGGCGCTGCGCTTACCCGGCCTACATTCCGCTACGATATTCCATTCAATGCATGAACGCCACCCGAGGGTGGCGTTGTTTATTCTGCTTAGCGATTATCCAGCTGGGCGCGAACGTTGTTCAGCCCGGTGGTGTTGATCCGATAAGGTTGCCCGTTCACGGATCGGATCAGCTTTTTGGTGCGGAGTTTTTTGAAGACGCTGAGCGTGCAGTCGCTCAGCACCAGCCCTTCACGGGTATAGCACTCAACGGACGTGACGCGGCCAGAACTGTCGCGGACGTGCACAATACGTCCACCTTTGGCGAGAACGTGTAAGGTACGTTGTTCCTGACGGGATAAATTCATACTGGAAAACCTGTGTAATCATCATGCGTAAAAACGAGCCCACACCCGCAGGTGCGTGCGTAAGGTTTAAGCGCAGCGATAACCAGTCCGTCCTGAGATGGGCGGGAAGCTGATTATCTGATGAAAACATTCTCCAGCATCAAAGCCTCGGTAAGCGGTAAAAAGGTATTTACGTGGTGAATGATAACGCCTGTTTTTTACAGGGGAATAGCGGGAGGTTAAAAGTGTGAACGGGATCGGTCCGTAAAATCGTCTTTCGTCAATTTTACTGCCAGACTGAAGCCCTTTACTGAACACCGACTGGAGCTCTTCTTATGCCTGATAACTATACCGTGGTTGAAACCGTCCCCACTGCAGAAGCGTTTTGCCGGCTGCGCGAAATCTCGGGTCTTAGCCCTCGCCCGCTGGAGGCCGCCCGAAAAGCGCTGCCCGGCAGCTGCTATGGCATGCATATAGTGTTTCAGGGAAAACCGGTCGGTATGGGGCGCATCGTAGGGGATGGTGCGTTGAATTTTGATATCGTCGACGTCGCGGTTGATCCGCTTCATCAGGGGAAAGGACTGGGCAGAGTCATTATGGAAACGCTTGTTGCCTGGCTGGATAACCACGCCTGTAAAGGAGCGTACGTTTGCTTAATGGCCGATGTGCCTGAGCTTTATACTAAATTTGGTTTTACGCTCGTTCGCCCGGCAAGCGAAGGAATGGCCAGAATCTGGTGAAGAACAAACCTGCGTTAAGGCAAAAGAAAAACCCCAGGTTAACAAGTAACCTGGGGTTTATATCTGGCGGAAGCGCAGAGATTCGAACTCTGGAACCCTTTCGGGTCGCCGGTTTTCAAGACCGGTGCCTTCAACCGCTCGGCCACACTTCCTGAGTGAGGCGAACTATAAACACCTCACCGCTTGCTGTAAAGAGTGCCGGCAATCGTTCGCTGTAAAAATAGTCAAAACGTGTTTAATCGGTTGAACTGACAACACATCGACGATTTTATCAGCACAGGCCTAGTGTTTTTTGATGTACATGTCTTTCGTGTAATAGTACCCCAGCTTATCCGGCGTAAATCCGCCCACCCACGGTTTAACCAGGTGCGTTCGGACGTAGTGATAAACCGGAATGGCGGGCACATCGCGTCCCAGCAGATCTTCCGCCTGCTGGTAGAACTTACCCCGCTCTTCCGTTGTTTTGGCTTTTGCGGCATTCACCAGCGCCTGGTCATATTCCGGATTGCTGTACTGGCTGGTGTTTTCGCTGTCGCCGGTGCGGAAGGTGTTCAGGAAGGTCGCCGCATCGTCGTAATCGGCAATCCACGCGTAACGCACCGCGTCAAAGTTGTGGGTATGCATGGTATCCAGCATGGTTTTCCACTCCTGATTTTGCAGCTTCGCCTCCACGCCGAGGTTTTTCTTCCACATAGAGCTGGCCGCAATCGCGATACGCTGGTGCGATTCAGAAGTGTTATAGAGCAGGTTAAAGCTCAGAGGGTGGCTTTCGTTGTACCCGGCCTCGTTGAGCAGTTTTTTCGCCTCAGCGATGCGTTTGTCCAGCGGCCAGCTGGCGTAATCCGGGTTCTGGAGCTTAACGCCGCCGATATCCGGCTGGCTGATGAGCCACGCCGGGCGCTGCCCCTGCCCTAAGACTTTCCCGGCAATGATGTCTTTATCGAGCGCCATGTTCAGCGCCTTACGCACGCGGGCGTCGTTGAACGGCGGCCGGGTGGTATTGAATTCGTAGTAATAGGTCGCCAGCTGCGGGGAGACATCGAGCTGGCTGCCCAGGGTTTTCTTGAGCTGCGCGAACTGGTTGATCGGCACCGTGTAGACAATATCAATTTCACCCGCTTTATAGCGGTTCACATCCGCGGCCTCGGAGGTGATAGGCAGATAGGTCACCTTGTTAATCACGGTATGGTCATTATCCCAGTAGCGCGGGTTGCGCTCCGCCACGATGCGTTCGTTGACCACCCACTGGGATAGCTTATAGGCCCCACTGGTGACGATATGTTCAGGCTTGGTCCACTTGTCGCCAAAGCGGCCAATCAGCACTTTATCCACCGGCACCAGCGACGGGTGCGCCAGCATCGCGAGGAACGCCGCGTTAGGCTGCGTCAATGTCACTTCCAGCGTGGTGTCGTTAATGGCTTTCACGCCCAGCGTATCGGGCGCTTTTTTCCCCTGGGCGATATCCGCACCATTTACGATGTGCATGTTGCCTGGATAGCTGGCGTACGGTGAAGCGGTTTTAGGATCAACCAGACGCTGCCAGCTCCAGACCACATCTTCCGCGGTAATCGCAGTGCCGTCGCTCCAGGTGATGCCTGGACGCAAATGGAACGTCCAGACGGTGTTGTCCTTGTTCTCCCATTTTTCCGCCAGCCGTGGCTGAACTTCACCCGACGGGGAAACGCTGACCAGCCCGTCGAATAAATCACTGATAATATTGAATTCGACGTCGCTTTCGACTTTATGCGGGTCGAGCGAAGCGGGCTCATTACCGTTGTTCCTGACCAGTTCCTGCTTATCGGCCAGCTGCGTTCCTGCCGGCACGTTAGCCGCCCAGGCTGCCGTGCTGGCGCACAGGATCCCGGCGGTAAGTAAAGAGAGCGTAAAGCGCGTGCGTGTTTGTGGTTTCATTTCATTCGCCTTATTGTCTGTTTTTGTGACGATCCGGAAATAACTCTTAGCGGCCTTATGGTAATAACGCAATAATTTTCAGTAACCTATAAGAGGTTGATCTGATTAATCGCGTCAAACCGCTGTTCATACTGGTGAAACGTATTTATGCAGAAGAAACAACCAGCTCCCGCGCTAACCTGCTGAGTAAAGATGGGTAAAACCACTTTGAGAGTGACGCGCCGTTTCCTATTCTTTCCGTTAATTACATCTGTCATAAGAGAGTGACTCATGGATCGTATAATTACTTCCTCACGCGACCGCACATCGCTACTCAGCACCCACAAGGTGCTGCGCAATACCTATTTCATGCTCAGCCTGACGCTGGCGTTTTCCGCGATCACCGCCACCGCCAGCACCGTGCTGATGCTGCCGTCTCCGGGGCTGATCCTGACCCTGGTGGGTATGTATGGTTTGATGTTCCTGACCTACAAAACCGCTGACAAACCGGTCGGTATTCTGTCCGCGTTTGCCTTCACCGGCTTCCTGGGCTACATCCTGGGGCCAATCCTGAACGCGTATCTGTCCGCCGGAATGGGCGATGTGATTGGTATGGCGCTGGGCGGCACCGCGCTGGTGTTCTTCTGCTGCTCGGCCTACGTGCTGACCACGCGTAAGGACATGTCCTTCCTCGGCGGCATGCTGATGGCGGGTGTTGTGGTGGTGCTGGTGGGTATGGTGGCCAACATCTTCCTGCAGCTGCCTGCTCTGCACCTGGCGATCAGCGCCGTGTTTATTCTGATCTCTTCCGGCGCGATCCTGTTTGAAACCAGCAACATCATTCGCGGCGGTGAGACGAACTATATCCGCGCTACCGTGAGCCTGTATGTGTCGCTGTACAACATCTTCGTCAGCCTGCTGAGCATCCTGGGCTTCGCCAGCCGCGATTAAGCACAACGGATATGAAAAAGGAGAATGCCCCGGCATTCTCCTTTTTTTTATGCCCTACTCACCCCGGCAAATGTAGGTGGGATAGCGCCGGTCCTGAATCAGCCACACGGAAGGCGAGAGTTCAGAGATGGTGAGATAGTAGCGTGCGGTCGGACTGGCAAAGCTCCCCCACTGGGCGTCGGGCGTATTGTCGTTGTGTCGACGCCAGGTTTCGGTGTAGCTCAACACAATGACGTTATCATCGTCCCGCTGCTGCCAGGTAAAGTCCACGTCCCTGTCAACGATCAGATTTTGCCCGTCAGCCCTTGCCGCGCCTTTATAGGTGGTCACTCCGGTACCGTCCCGATGAAAATAGAACTGGGCAACGGTATTGACCTTCACTTCGCTGGATTTTCCCTCATTGCGCGTAAAGTTAAATTCGGTGCTGCAGGCCAGCACATCCTTTTTAAACACACAGCCGGAATAGTAAAACAGCGCCAGGGCACTGCCGACCAATGCACCACCCAGCCCAAAAAGAAGTTTTATTTTCATTTTTGTGCCCCGCTTTTATAACGGATGGTTTTGCACAGGCTGGATTGACTGACCGGGCAGGCGCCAATGAACACCTCATCTGCGGCGGCAATAGAAAAACGGGCGCTGAAATAATAAATGTCGTACTCCTCACGTTCGCACGCCACGTTATTGGCCGCCAGCTGCGCCGCTAATTTCGATAACACCAGCGGTCTTCCGTGATCGTTGATAATCCAGAGACGACAATGCGCGATTTTCTCCTTAACCGGCATGAGTTTCGCCGGAACGAATATCCCCTGCTGCCGGCTAAAGTAGAAGCTCGCCCCCAATGCAGCAATAATCAATACGGCCGGCATCCCCCACCTTTTCAGGGAAGCGCGTTGTGGCTTTTCCACTTTCGCTGCAGACGGAGGCTGCGGTTCGGCGGGTTGAATACACTCTCCGGGCTGAAAAATCACATCGGCCTCAAAACGAAACCCATAACGGGGTACGGTTACGATAAATTCGTACCCCTCTCCCAGTGCCTGGAAGCTTTTACGTAATTCGCTCACCGCTTTATTGAGATTATTTCCCGATGGCGTAAAGCCAAACTCCTCCCACACGCGGGTAATCAATTCCTCCCGACTCAGGTCGTGCCCTTTGTGCTTAATAAATTCCTGTAAAAGGCGAACGGCGGGGGCCGAAAGCGTTAATACAGATTCCGGTTGCCCAACAAGACTTATTGCATGTGCTTCAGGATCAAATAACAACGAATTATTGCATATAAAAAACATCTTTTATTCTCGGCTGTTACCGCATGCTTTTTAATCCCTGGTACATCGACATGAAAACCCCCTCCTGACTTGCTTATTTTTTCATCAGAAGGAATTTTCTCTCCATCCCTGGTCGCGGTATTTTCGCTTAACTATACAACCTTAAAGCCAGAAAATCAGGATAAAAAACTGTATATAACGAGTTAATTAATACAAATTTTCACAAGCCGCTGTTCTGGTTAAAGTTTCCCTGCCCTGAAGCGATACGAAAGCAGACGGTGTCCTGGTGTTAACGCGCCGCCTTTAAACTCAGAGCAGGCAGACTTGATCGTGAAACAGAAAAAAAGAGTGAGCGTCACAACCGCCTTTTATGTCGCCGCGCTGTCATTGCCATTTTTCCCGGAAATGGCACTGGCCAATATGAGCGTGTATCCCATGGAACTTAACGTGGATAAGTCCGGTGCGGCGCAAATTAAGGTGGCGTCAAAAACGGATGATATTCAGTTCATTCGGGTGAGGCAAAAGAAAATTCTTAATCCCGGCACGGCCCTGGAAAAAGAGATTGATGTGGCGTCGTGGAAAGAGGGTGGCGTTGTTGTCACGCCGGAAAAATTCGCCCTTGCGGCAGGCGCAATGCGCGTGGTTCGCCTGGTATCGCTTACGCCCCCGGAAAAAGAGACGACCTGGCGCGTCTATTTTGAAGGGGTCAAGCAGCCTGACAGCATTATTCCGGGCAAGGCAGAAAGCCCTGCTGCGACGGCAAGACTGGGCGTCAATGTAATCTGGGGCGCCCTGATCCATCTCGCACCGGAAAAAAGCGTGGTTTCTCTGTCGATTGACCCTCAGAGGGGAACGTTAAAAAACAACGGCACGTTGCGCGTGCCGCTGAGAGAGATCGGTATTTGTGATGCGGATTCGTCGTGCAGATGGATTAAAGAAGACGCGACGATTTATCCGGATACCGAACGGAAATTAAAAACGCTCGCGAAGGCACAAGGCCAGAAATATAAATTCCGCTACTTCAACTGGCTGAATAAAACCGCTGAAGAAGCTGATTTACCCGTCGTGCAATAACACGACGTTACCGTAAAGACCCCAAAGGGTTTGTTTAAAGAGCCAGGGTGCTCATTTGTAAATATGGAGATATCAATGCGTAAGTATTTTAAACCTCTGATGATTGTTGCCGCGATGACCACGTCCGTTAACGCGCTGGCGATTCAAAAAGATATTACCGTCAACGCCAGCGTTGATTCACAGCTGGATATGACCCAGGCCGATAACACGCCGCTGCCGGCAAGCATCGATATGCAGTACCTGCCTGGCCGTGGCCTGGAAAGCTACCGTCTGAATACCAAGGTGTGGTCTAACTCCGCGACCAGCAACGTAAAAGTCCGTCTGGTAAGCGCCGCGAAGCTGGCGAATGCCGACGGTGCTGAGACCATCCCAATGACGGTGATTCTGGGTGATAAAACCCTCTCTACCGCAGATGTGGAATATACCGGCGCCGAACTGTTCCCGGGCAGCATTGAAAACGGTTCAGCGGTACTACCGCTGACCATTTCCCAGACCACCAAAGGCATTCTGAAAACCGGTCAGTACAGCGGCGTTGTCAGCCTGATGCTGACGCAGGCGACGACCACGGAAGGCGGTGCGTAACACCACAGCACCTAAGGAATAACGTCAGAGGGTGCTCACCCTCTGACGTCAGGATGATGTCGAGGCTCGTTCATGGCGTTTCACAGAAATACCCTCCTCTTTGTTGCTTTGTTACCCGCTTCCATCCAACTCGCCTGCGCAGGGATGGCCGTCCCGCCAGGTTTTGAAGACCTGGCGAAGACGCAGCGCCTGTGGACAGAGGTGAACCTCTACGGCGAGGCGCTGGGCCTTTTTGAAACGGATATCACGCTTGAAACGGTCAGCTTTGTCGCACCTGAAACCGTGGTAGCGGCCATCAAACGCCGGTTTAATGACGACCCATCCCTCGTTGCCACCGTGTCTGCCGCGCTGGCCGTTCCGCTTGCCCGTAACGGCAACCTGGCCTGCAGCAGTAACGGCTCCGCAACGGGCTGTGATTACATCAATACCGACCGCGCGGCCATTATTTATGACGAGAATAACGCCCGCATTAACCTATTCCTGGACAAGAAATATCTACCTAAGCAGACGGCAGAGAATCAATGGTATCAGCCCACTCAGGGCACCGAAAATGCGCTGATCCATCAGCAGAACATTAACTTCGTGGCCGACAGGGATTATCAGTCGGCAACCGTGCAGGGCAACGGCGCGCTGGCGCTCACCCATGACGGCTATGTGAATCTCGACTGGACCTGGCTGGGGCAGCGTTCACGGCACCAGCAGCAGCAGGAGGTCACCGTCAACAACGCCTGGTTCCGCCAGGATATCCTGCGTCAGTACTATGTCCAGTTAGGTGAGATGGATACCCGCGATCTGTTCAGTAACGCGGGCGGAAATATCAACCTCAGCCAGCTGCCGCTGGGCAAAATTCGCGGCCTGCGCACGGGTTCAACACGAGCATGGATGAACCCGGTTCAGCAGTCGAAGGGAACCCCTGTTACCGTGCTGCTTTCCCATGATGCGCGTATCGATGCCCGCCGGGGAAATCAGCTACTGGCGAGCTTCTATCTGAATGCCGGGGCGCAAACCCTGGACACGCGTTCGTTCCCGGACGGGAGCTACACCGTGACGCTCTCCATCTATGAAAATAACCGGCTGACGCGCACCGAGCAGGTGCCGTTTACCCGAACCGGCATTACGCCATTTGACCGCGTCGAGTGGTTCCTGCAGGCGGGCGAAACCGACAACAGCGATCAAAACGAAGAACGCCGCGCGGTTGCGCAGGCGGGCGTTCGTCTGCCCGTGACCCCGACGCTGGCGCTGACCAGCGGCGCAACGTTCAAGAAAAACCAGCGTTTCCTGGAGAACGCGCTCGACTGGAGCCGGGGCTTCAACGCGGGCCCGATCGATGGCGTGCTGAGTACCCGGTTTAGCTACCTCTACGGCAGCGAAGGCCAGCGCGGCAATATTCAGCAAATCAGCTACAACGACGGTTTTTCTTTGAGCGTCTATCGCAACGCGTTATCCGTTGAAAACTGCAACACCCAAAGCGCGGGATTTGACGCCGTGAATGGCTGTTATCGCACCCTCTCGGTGATGTTCTCCGTCCCGGTCGGCGCCTGGTATGCGAGCCTGGGGTATTCAGATAACCGCAACGAAGGCCGGTACGTTTCACGCCGGGAACTGCCGAACAGTGACAATCGCCACGATGCGGGTCTGCCGTGGGAATCGGTCTATATGACCCGCTCGCGCACGCGGGCCTGGCAGGCTGGCCTGAGCAATGCCTTTAGCACCCGAGGCCTGAACATTAACAGCAGCATTAACCTGTTTATGCGTAACGATGACGCCCGCGACGGCAGGGATAAAGGCGGCTACCTGAGCGTGAGCCTGTCCATGGCGCATAACCGTCAGGGTGATGCCTCAAGCTACACCTCTCTGGGCGCGACATGGCAGCACCAGCAGCGTGAAAAAAACCAGCTGAGCTACAGCGTGGCGCATAACTGGTATGCCGATGCCCGCGGTGAAAATGAGTACGGCCTCAGCGCGTCGGGCATTAACAGCGACTCGCTGAATACCTCAGCCTATACGCGCCAGGGAGGACGATATGGCAACGGAAGCCTGACCGTCAGCGACGCCTGGGATCGTCAGGATCGTCGCCATACGCTGAGCAGCAGCGGCAACTACAGCTCAACGCTCGCGCTGTCCCGCTCTGGCCTGTGGCTGGGCCGCTGGAGCGACGGTCGCCCTGCTTCCGCCGTCGCGGTGAACGTGGCGACGCCGGAAGATGCTCAGGATCCGCGCGTCGCCGTGTCGCTGGATAACAGCGGGAGCGCAGACATTCCGGGCAATAGCCGCGCCCTCTTCGCGGTACCGGGCTATCAGCAGACGACGTTGACGATTAACGAATCGCTGGACGTCTCCCGGGGAGCCAGCAGTGAAATCACGCAAGGGTCAGGCAGCAGAACGCTGTTTATGGTGCCAGGCAAACTGCTGCGCCGGGACGTGCAAACGACCGCAAGCTACACCTGGCTTGGCCAGTTAACCGACGAGCACCATTCGCCGTTTATCGGCGGCGTGCCGCTGAACGTGAACGGCTGGAGCGACCTTGGCAACGGCGGGTTTAGCGCGCAAAGCGACGCCCTGCTGCATAACCTCTACCTGGTGCGTCAGCAGCAATTTTATCAGTGCGCGCTGAACGTGAAGAGTATGCGCGACGTCGTGCGTTACGTCGGTTCGATTCCCTGTAAGGAATTAACCTTCTCCGCCCTGCCGGATGCTGTCCAGCAGCAGGCGCAGCTGATGCTGGCCGGACGGTCGGTCCCTGCTGGCCCGACAGCCATGAATACCGATAGCCTCACTAAAGGGAAATGATGTGATTAAGTGCCTCTTTATTTTACTGTTATTAAGCCTGTGGGCCGGCCAGACGCTGGCGGGCGCTCCCGCGGGACGAAACTCCAGCGTTGGGATCAGCTTCGATCGTATGGCACCGCCTGCGCGTTTTGACATCTGGTTTCATGAATCGGGTGGTTATGACCCCGCCGATCCGCAAAAGTGGGGGCGTAACACCCTGACCTGTGAGTCCCGGACTGACACCACGAACGGCGCCTGCATGAACGCCCCGGTCTGGTTCTCGGCGAACCCAGCTGCGCCTTATGCCATCAACTTGCGTTTTACGCATGCCCTCACCAGCAAGACGGTGGATATCAAGGTGTATGGCGATCACTACATGTTTATCAACAATAAAGTGTTTACTTTCGCCAGCTTCGTGACAGGAGGAACGGTCGACGTCTCAGCCTGGAACAGAGAGCCCTACTTCGATTTCTATATCGTGAAAAGCGAACTGGATAAGCTCGCCCTGCCGGGGATCTGGACCGCCACGCTGAAGCAGAACCTGCGCCAGTGGGGAAGCGCCGACTGCGGCGGGAACTTCAATGACGTGAATGTCGGCTGTCCTGGCTATCTCACCATCGCCAAATGGCAGGCCAATATTCGCATTGAGGTAGTCGACCCAGGAAACCAGCAGATCTATCTGCCGGCCTTTCCGCACTCCACGCCCATCGTTAACCTCAACCTGACCAACTTCCCGGGGCGCCCCGGGGGCAGCGAGATCCAGGGGGAAAACACGCTGGATATGTGCCTGTACGACGGCAAAAACAGCACCAGCACCCGCGCCTATCTGCGCTTTGAGGATGACGGGCTTCCCTCAGAGGGGCGTGCCGAAGGGGCGTTTTCTATCAGGCGGCGCGGTGGAAGCCAGACCGACGCGCGGGATCGACTCGATTATCGGGTCTCCGTCACTAATCCCATCACAGGCGCAACCGAAACGGTCGCGAACGGTAAAACCCTGGTCTGGCAGGGCACTAACGATCCGCAGTTTCTGCGTCAGGTCGTGCTGCCGGGCGGACGCGAAAGCGTACTGTGCATTCCTGCCCCTATTATCCTGAAAACCCCTGCGTTTGCCGCCAGCAGCAAAAACGCAGGCGACTATACCGGCACGCTGCGCGTTATCTATACGCCCAGCACGTTATAACGAGGTCACCGTGAGTTACGCCATTCTCGACAATAATCGATTTTACGCCGAAGGGTTGCGCTATGCGCTGCTGCGTCGGGGCGTCCAGCCAGAGGTCATAAGCGATACCGTACAGTGGCAGCCAACGCTGCTTACCCGTCGCGTGGTGGTCGTCCGCTGCCGTTTTTCCGTGGCGGCGACGCATCAGGCGCTGATCAACATTTTGCTCAGGCTGGAAGCCGCCCGCTGGAAAGGCAGCCTTTATCTGGTCTGCAACGAAAAGGGGTGGGCGCTGGCGACGCATTTACGCAAGCGTTTCGGTACGCTAACGCTTTATATCATCGACGACAGGATCGCCGTTGCCGATGCGGCGTATTTGCTGGCAAAAGAGCCGCGTCGCGTTCGAAGCCTGGACTGTTGCCTGACCGTTCCTGAATTCAACGTGCTCGATCTGATGCTGACCGGGTTGCCGGTCCGCCACATTGCCATCGTGACGCACATGTCGGAGAAACAGGTTTCAACCCATAAATGCAACGCGCTGAAGAAGCTCAATGCCAACAACCTGCTTCAGCTGCTCCTGTAGGTCACGGTTTATCCTGAGCCCGCTTTTTTGCTACACTGTCGCCGATTTTTCACCTACGACAGAAGATTATGTTCATTTTTGCAGGCCAGGAAATTGAGACCGATAGCGAAGGCTATCTGAAAGATACGACGCTCTGGAGCGAACCGCTGGCGGAGAAAATTGCGGAAAACGAAGGCATTACCCTCTCCCCCGAACACTGGGAAGTGGTGCGTTTTGTCCGCGAGTTCTACCTTGAATTCAACACCTCTCCGGCCATCCGCATGCTGGTCAAGGCGATGGCCAATAAGTTCGGTGAAGAGAAAGGCAACAGCCGCTATCTCTATCGTCTGTTCCCGAAAGGCCCGGCAAAACAGGCCACCAAAATTGCCGGCCTGCCTAAACCGGTGAAGTGCATTTAGTAGCGAATACCGAAGTTAACGTACTCCCGGCCGGGTTGATGCGGTTCCGTTAGCACCTTATCAACCCGCGCGCTGCGCGGCCCGCCCGCCTTTAGCCACGCCACCAGCTTGTCGACCTGCTCCGCTTCGCCGCAGGCGACCACCTCAACGCTGCCGTCATCCATGTTGCGCGCGTATCCCGTTAGCCCAAGCTGAACAGCCTCGCGCTGGGTGCTGTAGCGGAACCCGACGCCCTGAACGAGGCCGTGAACCCAGGCAATAGTGCAGACTTTTGACATTCTTCTTCTCCTTAACGTAGCGTTTTCGGCAAACAGCCGTAGTGTTGCCGAAAACGGGCGGTGAAACGAGAGCTGGACAGATACCCACATTGTAATGCGATTTCGCCGATCGGTAATCGGGTTGACTGTAACTGTGACAGCGCAACGCCCATCCTCACCTCCTCCACAATCTGGCGAAAACTCTGTGACTCCTCGCGTAACCGCCTGCGCAGCGTCGGCACGCTTAATGCGAGACGGCTGGCGACATCCTGCGCGGTCCAGGCTCTGGCGGGCGACAGCATGATGAACTGTCGCACCTGCTCGGTCAGGTTATTGTTTCGCTCAATAAGCAGCGGACCTGCCACGCCGTCATGCAGCAATGCCAGCAACAGACCGAAGGCCTGATGTTTTTGCAACGCCTCCGGTAACTCCTGACGCACGGCGTGCAGCAGGTTATCCCACATAAACGCCAGCCCCTCGCTCAGCGGAGCACAGAGCGAATGTAACGTCATGCGCGGCCAGGATTTCAGGTAATGCGCTTTAAACTCGGCAACGATTTCCGGCGATAACATCAGCAAGTCCGAGTGAAACAGACCGTTTGCAGGCTGATTGATGATCTCCATTGCCGTATTGGCAGGGATAATGATGAGTTCATCCCGGGTGGCCACCAGGCGGTTATCGTCCTGCACAATCACCTTACTGCCGTGAGTGATATGGCAAATCGCCGGGAAAAAGAGCTTAACCTGGTGCAGGCGATGCATTTTGCTGGCACTCACTTCACCCGCCGTGAGATGTTTATGTCGAAAATGGAACTCCTGCACCCCGCCATCCTTATCTGCTGTAGGTTGCTGTTAACTGAGCCTTTGCCAGAACGTGACTATTGAGCATAAAACCGACCAGCGCGCCGCTGGCATTTTTGTCGATGGGCAGTTTATCCACGTCCAGCGCCCAGACGGTCATCTGATAGCGGTGAGGCTTGTCCCCGGTAGGGGGACATGCGCCGCCGAATCCAGAATAACCGAAATCATTACGCCCCTGCACAGCGCCAGCAGGTAATTTTTCGCCATTTGGGTTACCGGCACCAGCGGGCAGCGTCATTGTCTTCGCGGGAATGTTGGCTACGGTCCAGTGCCACCAGCCGCTGCCGGTAGGCGCATCCGGGTCATAGACCGTAATGGCAAAACTTTTCGTACCCGCAGGCGGATTTTCCCACACCAGCTGCGGTGAGGTATTCCCACCGTGGCAGCCAAATCCCTCAAACACCTGCGGTAACGTTAACCGCCGATCGCCGGAAATATCCCGGCTGGTCATGCTGAAAGACGTTGCTGCGAAAACCTGAAAACTCATTGCCGTCAGAGCGGCTATTGTGATGACACTGCGCTTTTTCATGGGTATTTCCTTTGCTGAACCGGAAGCCCTAAGATAAAGCACGCAACAATGCCTCAATGTGCCTAAGCGATTTGATTTTGTGCCGAAACGCTCAACGGCATCCGCAGATGATTGCGCCTTGCTGAATGTGCTACTCTACGCACCGTGAGTATGTACGTGTATAAACAGTAAATGGGATTTTTTGCGTGAAAGGAAAACGATATGAATGTCACTGATGAAGCTCTGTTGCGTTCTGGTTTCACACTGTCTGACTTGCAGAAGATAAAAAATAACGTTGAGAGATACGGTGGAACGCTTGAAGAGGCGATTTACGATCTCGCCCGTCGATTTAATACCTTACTTTGGGTAGCCAGTGTATGCTTCACGATCCTGATTATACTTGTCGTTTTCAGTTCACCTCTCAAAGCATTGGCGTGGGGGCTGGCGATTATCATAGGGGTAAGCATTATGACTCTCGCACAGCCTCCTGTACTGTCGTATAAATCCTGGCGTTACCGAAAAAGCACCAGAGATTAACGGGTTCCGTTATCTGTTGTTATCAGATCAAAAATGACCTTGGCTTTAACGCCATATCCGACAATCTTCATCGTGAGTTTAGGCGCGCCCATCGTACTGACTTTGCGATAGTAATCGTGTGGAAGCCATCGAAACAATCTCCACGCTCCCGTTTTTCGGGCTAGTCCAGCGATACTATAGACACTGGCACCAAGAGTAACACCGTTATAAAAAGCCAATCCTGAGTTGGGACTGAACCCCATAAACTGAGCTGTTTCCATAACGGTATCAGCAATCATTCCCTGTGAAGGTTTTTGTCCTGCTGGTAGATCAAAGTTGAGTACTTCCCGGGTCAACCCGTTAATTCCATCAGCAATAAGGACAGCTCCTGCAAACATGCCTATCGGCCCCATAGTGGATAACATCACAAATCCACCAAACAAAACGACGCCTGATAGCACAACATTCACTGCCGAAATGACATATCCGACAATTTTATTATTTTCCCTGACAAACTCGACTTTTGCATAAAGCTGCGCGGCGCGGGTTCTTAGCAGATGCTCTTGCTCACGAAGATTTTCCGTTTCAGCTCGAAGATTCTTGATGCAAACCATACATTCTTCATCTGTTCTGGCACGACGCGCTGTTGCAAACTCCTTTTCAACGACCTGTTTTATTTCTTCTACAAACTTGATACGACAAAGCCCGTCCTGAAGGTAGAAGGCTGATAACTGGTTGGCTGTATCAACGAGCTTACGCGCCTCCAGATTAACCATGGTCTCAGACCATGCCCTGTTTCTTCCCTTATTTAGTAACGCAATATCCATTTTGATTCCCTCCGGCTTTTTAACGGTAACGAGCTTAATTACTCCATCGCTTTGATTATTTTATGTGCGACGCGATCAGGAACAACAGAAAATGATTTCAACAAGCTCTGATCCGTTTTGATGTGCTACTCTACGCGCCATTTCCCTGAAATCGACAGAACAGCAAATTATGAGTGTACGTTTAGTGTTAGCCAAAGGGCGCGAGAAATCATTACTGCGCCGTCATCCCTGGGTCTTTTCCGGCGCGGTTGCCCGTATGGAAGGCAAAGCCAGCCTCGGTGAAACCATTGATATCGTGGACCACCAGGGGAAATGGTTAGCGCGAGGCGCCTACTCGCCAGCGTCCCAGATCCGTGCCCGCGTCTGGACCTTCGATAAAGACGAAACCATCGACATCGACTTCTTCGTGCGTCGTCTGCAGCAGGCGCAGCAGTGGCGTGAGTGGCTGGCAAAACGCGACGGGCTGGACAGCTACCGCCTGATTGCCGGTGAATCTGACGGTCTGCCGGGCGTGACCATCGATCGCTTCGGTAACTTCCTGGTGCTACAGCTTCTGAGCGCCGGGGCGGAATACCAGCGCGCTGCGCTGATTAGCGCCCTGCAAACGCTGTTCCCGCAGTGCGCCATTTACGACCGCAGCGATGTGGCGGTGCGCAAAAAAGAGGGCATGGAGCTGACGCAGGGTCCGGTCACAGGTGAACTGCCGCCTGCCCTGCTGCCGATTGAAGAGCACGGCATGAAGCTGCTGGTGGATATTCAGGGCGGGCACAAAACGGGTTATTACCTCGACCAGCGCGACAGTCGTCTGGCTACGCGTCAGTACGTTGCCGACAAACGCGTGCTCAACTGCTTCTCCTACACCGGTGGTTTCGCCGTTTCGGCGCTGATGGGCGGCTGTGCCCAGGTGGTCAGCGTGGATACCTCACAGGAAGCGCTGGACGTGGCAAAACAAAACGTCGAGCTGAACAAACTGGATCTGAGCAAAGCCGAATTTATACGCGACGACGTCTTCAAGCTGCTGCGTAAATACCGCGACCAGGGCGAGAAGTTCGACGTCATCGTGATGGATCCGCCAAAGTTTGTGGAAAACAAAAGCCAACTGATGGGCGCCTGCCGTGGGTATAAAGATATCAACATGCTGGCCATCCAGCTGCTGAACCCGGGCGGAGTTCTGCTCACCTTCTCCTGCTCCGGCCTGATGACCACAGATTTATTTCAGAAAATCATCGCCGATGCCGCAATAGATGCTGGCCGTGATGTACAATTTATAGAGCAGTTCCGTCAGGCAGCCGATCACCCCGTGATTGCTACCTACCCGGAAGGACTGTATCTGAAAGGGTTTGCCTGTCGCGTCATGTAACTTGAAAAGAGAAATATTGCCCGCACATAACGTGTAAGTCGTATTTCCCGGGAGGTGACTATGATTGCCAGCAAATTCGGTATCGGCCAGCAGGTCCGCCACACTTTGCTCGGGTATTTGGGTGTGGTCGTGGATATCGACCCGGAGTATTCCCTTGATGAACCGTCAGCAGACGAGCTGGCGGTGAACGCAGAGCTTCGCGCCGCGCCCTGGTACCATGTGGTGATGGAGGGGGATGATGGACAACCCGTTCACACCTATCTTGCTGAAGCGCAGCTAAGCAGCGAGCTGCAGGAAGAGCATCCGGAGCAACCCACTATGGATGAACTTGCTCAGACTATCCGCAAACAGTTACAGGCTCCGCGCCTGCGGAACTAAGCGTGTAAAAAAAGCCCGATGAACGGGCTTTTTTTTATTATTTCGCCAGCCCCAGACGGGGGATATCGATCGCCGGACAGCGATCCATGACGACGTTTAACCCCGCATCCCGCGCCAGCACCGCAGCCTGCTCGTTAATCACGCCCAGCTGCATCCACAGCGTTTTCGCCCCGACGGCAATAGCGTCCTGCGCCACTTCCCACGCGGCCTCGGAGTTTCGGAAGACATCAACCATATCAATTTTTTCCGGCACGTCAGCGAGCGTGGCATAACCCTGCTGGCCCAGTAAGGTTTTCCCCGCCACTTTTGGCGAGACCGGGATGACGTGGTAGCCCTGATCGAGAAGGTATTTCATCACCCGATAGCTTGGACGATCGGGTTTATCGCTCGCGCCCACCAGCGCAATGGTACGCGTGGATGTCAGAATCTCGGCAATATCGTTCTCTTTCATGGTTTTTCTCCTGGCTTTTTTAAAAGTGTACGCCAAACCGCACATCTCAACCATCCATCCCATACCGACGCATGAGGGCAAAACGGCGAAATATGTCTATATGTTAGTAAACATGATTCTCGAAAAATTTAGATACATTAATGCGGCGACAGGATTTCTGACGGGAGCCTTCTATGAAAACCGGTATTGCCACTGCTCTGATTGCGTTAGTGATGCCGGTCTGCGTTTTTGCTACCACGCTCCGGCTCTCTACCGATATTGATCTCCTGGTACTGGACGGAAAAAAGGTCTCCAGTTCCTTATTGCGCGGTGCGGACAGCATCGAATTGGATAACGGGCCGCATCAGCTGGTATTCCGGGTGGAAAAATCGATCGGTCTGGCGAATCACGAGCAAAGGATGTATATCTCCCCGCCGCTGATTGTCAGCTTTAATACCCGGCAAATCAGTCAGGTTAACATTACACTGCCTCGTCTTGAAACCGAGAAGGAATCGGCGGCCTTCGACGCTTCACCCCGCATTGAACTGCTGGACGGGGATGCGATGCCGATTCCGGTGAAGCTGGATATTCTGGCGCTGACGACCTCACCGAAAGGTCCGGACTACGAGGCCGCGACGCAGACCTATAACAAAGCGGGTAAACGCGCGTCGCTTCCTCAGTTTGCCACCATGATGGCTGACGACAGTACGCTGCTTTCCGGCGTCTCAGAACTGGACGTCATTCCTCCCCAGTCCCAGACCCTGACGGAACAACGCCTTAAATTCTGGTTCCAGCAGGCCGATGCCGACACGCGGGCCCGATTTTTACAGTGGGCAAAACAACAACCTTCATCATAAGCCACATTTTTTACGCCTTTCTCTTGCAGCGTCAAACGGTTCCCGTCATCGTGTAGGCAGTTAACCTGATGGATATGATTATGGAACTGACAACACGCACGCTCCCGGAACGCAAACACATTGCTCTGGTGGCGCACGATCACTGTAAACAAATGCTGCTTAACTGGGTTCGCCGCCATCAGTCTTTGCTGGAAAAGCACGCCCTGTCGGCAACCGGCACTACCGGTAACCTGATCCAGCGCGAAACGGGTCTGGAGGTGAACGCCATGCTGAGCGGCCCGATGGGTGGCGATCAGCAGGTCGGCGCGCAGATCTCCGAAGGGAAGATTGATGTGCTGATCTTCTTCTGGGATCCGCTAAACGCGGTTCCGCACGACCCGGATGTCAAAGCCCTGCTGCGTCTGGCGACGGTGTGGAATATTCCGGTGGCGACAAACCTCTCGACGGCGGATTTCATCATCGAATCGCCGCAGTTTAACTCACCGGTAGATATCCTTATTCCGGACTATCAGCGTTATCTTTCAGAGAGATTGAAGTAGCTTTTTTTGCCGGGTGGCGGCTACGCCTTACCCGGCCTACCCATCCTTGCCCGTCTTCGTTAAGGCTTCCGCGCCACCGGCACATCAATACTCTTCAAAATATCGACAAACACGGATGGCTCCTCTTTATTGAACAGCAGCCACACGCGATGGCGCGCGCGGGTCATGGCCACATACAGCAAACGCCGCTCTTCGGCATCCGGGAAGTCTTCCGGCACCGGCAGCAAGGCCTGCTCCATGACCGACTCGCGGGCCGGAGCCGGGAAACCGTCGCTGCCCTCTTTCAGCCCCATGACAATCACATAGTCGGCCTGCTGCCCTTTGCTGGCGTGAATCGTCATAAATTCAAGCTGCAGCTTCGGCCAGCGGGTGGCCGCCTTTTCCAGCGCCTCGGGTTTGAGGTGATGGTAACGCGCCAGCACCAGGATACGCTCATCGGGCTTCGCGTAACCGCTGAGCTTGTCCAGCAGCGGTTCCAGCTGATCGTCCGCCAGCAGGGTCACGGCTTTTTTATCCCCTGGCCGCAGGCTATTGAGCGGTTTTGCCAGCTGATGCGGGTTCTGCTGGATAAAGCGGTTGGCGATTTCACCAATCCGTGAATTGAAGCGGTAGGTCGTGTCCAGATCGCTGCGATCGCCTTCGCCAAAATAGTGGTGGAATGCGGTCGTCAGCGAAAGCTGTGCCCCGCTGAAGCGATAGATGGCCTGCCAGTCATCCCCCACCGCAAACAGCGAGGTATGCTTATTTTGCGCCCGCAGCGCTGAGAGCAATGCTGCGCGCTGCGGAGAGATGTCCTGGAACTCATCCACCAGAATATGCTTCCACGGGCTGACAAAACGCCCCTTCTCAAGAATGATGATGGCCTGATGGATCAGGCCGGAAAAATCGACGGCATTTTCCGCTTTTAGCGCGGTTTTCCAGGCCTTCAGCAGCGGCGCCATCAGCTTGACCCGCTTCGAAAACAGATCGCGGATCGCCTCCGGCGCGCTTTCAATCATCTCTGCCTGCGTTCCACCGTGCATTCGCATCAGGCTGACCCAGCGGTCAAGCCGTGAACCCAGCCGACGCGCCAGTTTGTCATCCTGCCAGAAGCTGCCTTCCGGCACGTCCCAGTTGAGCTCCTCCTCGAGCCACTGACGCCATCCTTTCGCCTGCGCCTTTTTCTCACTGCACTGCTGGCGCCACGTTTTGATAAACAGCGCCTGACGCGCCTGCGCGTCGTTTTCCAGCTTACTGATAGCAGGCACTTTTTTACTGCCCTGCTGAATAATATACAGGGCAAGGGCATGGAAGGTTCTGGCCGTGATATCCCGGGTATGCAGACGTTCCTGGATCCGTTCGTCCATCTCCTGGGCCGCCTTGCGACCAAAGGCCAGAAGCAGAATTTGATCGGCGACCGCTTCCCCGGTCGTCAGTAGCCAGCCGGCACGGGCCACCAGCACCGACGTTTTACCGCTACCGGCCCCCGCCAGCACCAGCAGCGACTGCTCGCCGTTAACCACCGCGCGCGCCTGGGCCGGGTTGAGCGGCGAAGACTCCACCGTACTGAAAAAGTCGGCGTATTGGGTGAGCATGGCGTCCGTCCAGGCCTTATTATGGGCGAGCCGGCTTTTATCCTTATCATTCAACCAGGCCTGGCACTGGCGCCAGGCGTCGCGACAGTTGTCAAACTCCTCGAGACGCGTCACGGAGATCGGCAGCGCCGAGAGTGCCTGCCGGATTTTTTGCTGTAGCCCGGCGGTCTGCTGACGGGTGAGCCACGAATGCTGCGCGTTGCTTTGCGCGATATCGTCCAGCACCTTCTGAAGCACCCCGGCGGCAATCACGCTCATATCCTGACTCCACCGCTGCCAGAGCGCGTTCAGGTGATGATGAAAACGCTGGGTTTCTGCCCACTCGGTGCCGTGAAGACGCACGACTTTATCGTCAGGCAGTACGAACTCCAGTTCGCCCCACACCAGCCCGCGTTTGCAGTGGATAGCCAGAAGCTGATTAAACGGAATAAGGTATTCGTGGCGTTCTCCGGAGACTTTCACCCCGGCATTAAGGAGAACCACCCGGTCGTATGGGTGTTGCGCCAGACGTTTGCCTAACGACGTTGCTTTCAGTTCCATGTTCCGCCAAATCCACGAAGAGATAATTTACCTGACAGTGTAACTGCCAGTTTTAAGGTGCTCCAGCCTAAAAAAACGTTACAATCATTGGGCGTTAATTTTATCGAAAGGAAGTGAGGGTTTATGCGTACCGTTCTGAATGTGTTGAATTTTGTGCTGGGCGGTTTTGCCACCACCCTTTCCTGGCTTTTTGCCACGCTGGTGAGCATCGTCCTGATTTTTACGCTCCCCCTGACCCGCTCCTGCTGGGAAATCACAAAACTCTCCTTCGTCCCCTACGGGAATGAAGCCATCCACGTTGACGAGCTGAATCCGGAGAACAAAAACGCCCTGATGAATACGGGCGGAACCCTGCTGAACATTCTGTGGCTGATTTTCTTCGGGTGGTGGCTCTGCATCATGCATATTTTTGCCGGTATTGCGCAGTGCATCACGATTATTGGTATTCCGGTGGGGATCGCGAACTTTAAGATCGCCGCGATCGCCCTTTGGCCCGTCGGGCGCAGGGTTGTTCCGGTCGAAGTGGCCCAGGCGGCGCGTGAAGCCAATGCGCGTCGTCGTTTTCAGTAACTAAGGACTGGCCGCGTTTATGCTAAGCCCACTGCTTCGCCGTTATACCTGGAACAGCACCTGGCTTTATAACGTCAGGATATTTATCGCGCTTTGCGGCACGGTTGCCCTGCCCTGGTGGCTGAATGATGTCAAGCTCACCATCCCACTCACGCTGGGCGTCGTGGCCGGGGCGCTGGCGGACCTGGACGATCGTCTGGCCGGACGTTTACGTAACCTGGTCATTACGCTCGTCTGCTTTTTTATTGCTTCAGCGTCCGTTGAGTTACTTTTCCCCTGGCCCTGGCTGTTTGCCCTGGGTCTGACGCTCTCAACCAGCGGGTTTATTTTGTTGGGCGGCCTTGGGCAGCGCTATGCCACTATCGCATTTGGCGCCCTGCTGATCGCCATCTACACCATGCTGGGCGCATCCCTCTACGACCAGTGGTACCAGCAGCCGGTTCTGCTGTTGCTCGGTGCCATCTGGTATAACCTGCTGACCTTAACCGGTCATCTGCTCTTCCCGGTTCGCCCTCTGCAGGACAACCTTGCCCGCAGCTTTGAGCAGCTAGCCCACTATCTGGAACTGAAATCCCGGCTGTTCGACCCGGATATCGAGGAAGAAAGCCAGGCGCCGCTCTACGATCTGGCGCTGGCTAATGGCCAGCTGGTTGCCACCCTCAACCAGACAAAAGCCTCTCTGCTGACCCGTCTGCGTGGCGATCGTGGTCAGCGCGGAACGCGAAGAACCTTGCACTACTATTTTGCCGCCCAGGACATTCATGAACGTGCCAGCTCCTCGCACGTGCAGTATGCCGCCCTGCGCGAGAAGTTCCGCTATAGCGACGTGATGTTCCGCTTCCAGCGCCTGCTGTCCATGCAGTCCCAGGCGTGCCAGCAGCTCTCGCGCTCCATTCTGCTGCGCACGCCCTATCAGCATGACCCACGTTTTGAACGCGTCTTCAGTCATCTTGACGCGGCGCTCGACCGCGTTCAGGCCAGCGGAACGTCACCGGAACACATCAAAGCGCTGGGCTTTCTGCTGAACAACCTGCGGGCGATTGACGCGCAGCTGGCGACCATTGAGTCCGAGCAGGCGATGGCGCTTCCGGGCAGTGAAGTGGACAATCAGCTTGCTGATGACAGCGTGCACGGTTTTAGCGATATGTGGCTTCGCCTGAGCCGCAACTTTACCCCGGAGTCGGCTCTCTTCCGCCACGCGGTGAGAATGTCGCTGGTGCTGTGCGTGGGGTATGCCTTTATCCAGATAACCGGGCTGCATCATGGCTACTGGATCCTGCTGACCAGCCTGTTCGTCTGTCAGCCGAACTATAACGCCACCCGACACCGTCTTGCGCTGCG
Source organism: Enterobacter quasiroggenkampii (assembly GCF_043972695.1). Classification (NCBI taxonomy): domain Bacteria; kingdom Pseudomonadati; phylum Pseudomonadota; class Gammaproteobacteria; order Enterobacterales; family Enterobacteriaceae; genus Enterobacter; species Enterobacter quasiroggenkampii. The sequence continues at coordinate 2,210,504 of NZ_CP143745.1, read as the reverse complement.
CATTATCGGCACGCTGGTCGGCGTCGCAATCGGCCTGCCGGTGCTCTATTTCGTGCCTTCCGTCGAAGGGCAACTGATTCTGATCGTGATCACTGGCGTGCTGTTTTTCGCGTTTCGCAACGTGCAGTACGCCCATGCCACCATGTTCATCACGCTGCTGGTGCTGCTCTGCTTTAATCTGTTGGGTGAAGGGTTTGAAGTCGCCCTGCCCCGCGTGATTGATACGCTGATTGGCTGCGCGATCGCCTGGGCCGCGGTCAGCTTTATCTGGCCGGACTGGCGTTTTCGCAATTTGCCGCGCGTGGTAGACAGGGCGATGAATGCCAACTGTCGTTACCTTGACGCTATTCTGGAGCAGTATCACCAGGGCCGCGATAACCGTCTGGCTTACCGGATAGCACGTCGCGACGCGCATAACAGTGATGCTGAACTGGCCTCCGTTGTCTCTAATATGTCAACGGAGCCACGCGCCACGGCAGAGATTCGTGAAACCGCGTTTCGCCTGCTTTGCCTTAACCATACGTTCACCAGCTATATTTCGACGCTGGGGGCCCACCGTGAGAAGCTCACCAACCCGGGAATTCTCAACCTCCTTGATGACGCCGTCTGCTATGTCGATGATGCACTGCATCACCGCCCAGCCGATGAACCGCGTGTGCAACAGGCTCTGGATGAACTGGCTCAACGCATTGCGCACCTTGACCCGGGAAACGACAGCAAAGCGCCGCTGGTTCTTCAGCAGATAGGCCTGCTTATCGCTCTGCTGCCTGAAATTTGCCGGCTGCAACAGCACATCGCTACCTGGAGGAACGACTCTCCTGTGGCTCAGGCAGCGCATTAAACCACTCCGTCAGCTCCCGGCGGATGCCTGCCGGGAGTGCCGCCTCATGCAGCCCTTCGATAGCCCCTTCCAGCGCAAAGAGAACTTTAATACTGAGTGCTTTATTCTTAGCCCGCATCTTCAGCCAACTCGCTCTGGCGCCCAGCGCCCGCAGCGTTTCTTCATTGGTGATACCGGCTTCAAAGAGCAAGACTTCAAGCTGAAAGGTCAGGTTCGGCAGATCCTTAAGACGGTTTCGTTGGTGACGCTGGTAGCGCTCTTTCCTTGCCGCACTGAGCGCAAACGAGGAGAGCTGAAGCAACCGCTCCCTGTCCTGCCATAATCCGTCATCCACACGATAATAGTTGAGCAGCACCGGGCGGCCTCGCTTCATCAACGTCAAAAAGGAGGAGGCGTTTTTTACACAGTATTTTGCACTCTCCTCACACGCACGAAGATAAAGTTCGCCATCGGACACCATGGCAAAGACCGCATCATCCACCGCCAGGGTGTAGCCGCCAAACAGCGCGCGATGATGAATCTCGCCCAACGGGGACAGGTATTCCTGGGATTTATAAATCCGTTCATAAGATATCTTTTTCATGATATTTCCCTTCAGAATCATAGACTAACAACAAAATTTCTTACTAGCGGATCCGTTAGCAGGAAAATAGGCAACTTATCGTCGTTGAGCAAGATGATTTTTCGAGGGGCATCAAGATTGAATGAATTTTGCGAGTCGCTTTCCGAAAATGAGGTTGATCTTTGGGCATACAGGGGTTACTGTATATCCATACAGTAACTACAGGGCTGGAATGAATATGCACACTTCAGGCTATGCAAATCGCGCAATCTCTCTCTCTTCTGCCGCAGGCAATGTCGCGCAGAATTCCGTCGAGCGTGTTTCCACAGGGCTTATCAGTGAAGTGGTTTATCGTGAAGACCAGCCCTTGTTAACGCAACTTCTTTTACTGCCGTTATTACAACAGCTCGGTCAGCAATCGCGCTGGCAGCTTTGGCTCACGCCACAGCAAAAGCTGAGCCGCGAGTGGGTTCAGTCCGCTGGCCTGCCGCTGACCAAGGTCATGCAGATTAATCAGCTCTCGCCTTGCGATACCGTTGAGTCGATGATCCGCGCGTTACGCACAGGGAATTACAGCGTGGTGATTGGCTGGTTACCGGAAGAGTTGACGGAAGAGGAACATTTCCGCCTGACTGAAGCTGCTGAAGAAGGGAATGCGATCGGGTTCATTATGCGTCCGGTTCGATCGGATTCTTACCGCAGAGGACAACTTTCTGGGCTAAAAATTCACTCAAATTTGTATCATTGAGTGAAATTAAGATTTTTCCTGGAATTTTTTTTGACCGCAAGATGAGGTTTTAGTTCCCGACCTCAAAATTGCGGCAAGGCTTGTCTGGTGCGGTTCTCCTTCATTTTATTGCACAAAATTCGTTCGAAAAATGTTAAATAATCGGTATACGGAACTTTTTTTTTCATATGCCTGACGGACTTCACACTTGTAAGTTTTCAGCTACGTTGTAGACTTTACATCGCCAGGGGTGCTCGGCCTAAGCCGAAGATATCGGTAGATTTATATTTGACCACGCCCCCCGGTGAAGGATTTAACCGTGATTCTCTCTTGAGACTTTCATGGCGAATTTTGGATGATAACGAGGCGCAAAAAATGAAAAAGACAGCTATCGCGATTGCAGTGGCACTGGCTGGCTTCGCTACCGTAGCGCAGGCCGCTCCGAAAGATAATACCTGGTATGCAGGTGGTAAACTGGGCTGGTCTCAGTTCCACGACACTGGCTGGTACAACAGCAGCCTGAACAATGATGGCCCAACTCACGAGAGCCAGCTTGGTGCAGGTGCGTTCGGTGGCTATCAGGTTAACCCGTATGTTGGTTTTGAAATGGGTTACGACTGGTTAGGTCGTATGCCATACAAAGGCGACACCGTAAACGGCGCTTTCAAAGCACAGGGCGTTCAGCTGACCGCTAAACTGGGTTACCCAGTAACTGACGATCTGGACGTGTACACCCGTCTGGGCGGCATGGTATGGCGCGCTGACTCCAGCAACAGCATCGCTGGCGACGACCATGACACCGGTGTTTCCCCAGTATTCGCTGGTGGCGTTGAGTGGGCTATGACCCGTGACATCGCTACCCGTCTGGAATACCAGTGGGTTAACAACATCGGCGACGGCAACACCGTTGGTGTTCGTCCAGACAACGGCATGCTGAGCGTAGGTGTTTCCTACCGTTTCGGCCAGCAGGAAGAAGCAGCACCAGTTGTTGCTCCAGCGCCGGCTCCAGCTCCAGAAGTACAGACCAAGCACTTCACTCTGAAGTCTGACGTTCTGTTCAACTTCAACAAAGCGACTCTGAAACCAGAAGGCCAGCAGGCACTGGATCAGCTGTACACCCAGCTGAGCAACCTGGATCCTAAAGACGGTTCTGTAGTGGTTCTGGGCTTCACCGACCGTATCGGTTCTGACGCTTACAACCAGAAACTGTCTGAGAAACGTGCTCAGTCTGTTGTTGATTACCTGATCTCTAAAGGTATCCCAGCTAACAAGATCTCCCCACGTGGTATGGGCGAATCTAACCCAGTTACTGGCAACACCTGTGACAACGTGAAAGCTCGCGCTGCACTGATCGACTGCCTGGCTCCAGATCGTCGCGTAGAGATCGAAGTTAAAGGCATCAAAGACGTTGTAACTCAGCCAGCGGCATAAGTTATCGTCTTATAAAAAAACCCCGCAATGCGGGGTTTTTTATTGTCTGAAGAAAAGTAAAAAAATCTACTTTTTACCCAACAGCGCCTGAAGGTCGTTCTTCAGTGTCGACATCTGGTTGGCGTATTTCTCTTTATGTTCTGCATCCTCAATCAGCTGCACGATGGTTTCCGACAGCGTTTTGCCCCGTCGTTGCGCCAGCCCGGCCAGGCGCTGCCAGACAACAAATTCCAGGTCGATTGATTTTTTGCGTGTGTGCTGATGCTCAGCATTAAAATGCCGTTTGCGTCGCGCACGGATAGTTTGCTTCATCCGGTTTAACAAGGCTGGATTGATGTGTTTCTCAATCCAGCCGTTAACCTGTACCGGTTCATTTTCGAGGGTCAGCAAAATATCCACGGCTTCTTGTGCAGCGCTGGCTTCGATGTAGCAGGTGATCAGCTCCCCTTCACGGTGCTTTTTGACCAGGTACTTCCATTTCCAGCCGCTTTCGAGATTTTCCAGTTGTTGATATTTCATTGCGATCTCAGTGTTACCACGTAACTCTGTTCAGAATATCAGTTTTTTAGCAATCTGCTGAAAAGAAATCATATCCTGTGAGTGAATGCAGCCAATCACCCTGTCGAAATCCCCAATCCTGCTTGGGTACAGCCCCCCGCTTACGGTATACTCCACGCTTTTACATCTGACTAAAAAACATCAACTTTGACCATTACGAAACTTGCATGGCGTGACCTTGTTCCGGATACCGAAAGTTATCAGGAACTGTTTGCACAGCCAGATCTCGCAAAAGAACACGAATTCATCCTTAGCGATACGCAGCCCCGTTTGCATTACGCGCTGGAGCAGGTATTAAGCCCATGGGCAACTGCGCCTTTTATGCTGCTCAAAGCCCCGGAAGAAGCGGAATACCTGACGTTGTTCGGGGATGCCGTGCGTCAGTTAAAGCCGGAAGCGAATGCCGTTTTTGGCGGCCAGTATCGTATTACGGGACATGATGTCACTTTCGAACCGGCGGCACAGGCCGACGGTCGTTTTGCCGCCAAGGGCGAGGTGATTACCGCGAACTGGGTCGAGGCAGAACAACTCTTTGGTTGTCTGCGCCAGTTTAACGGCGAGCTTTCGCTGCAGCCGGGGCTGGTACATCGCGCAAATGGCGGTGTTCTGATTATCTCACTGCGTACCCTGCTCTCGCAGCCGCTGCTGTGGATGCGTCTGAAAACCATCGTGCACCAGCAGCGTTTCGACTGGGTCGGCTACGATGAGTCCCGTCCTCTGCCCGTCTCTGTTCCGTCTATGCCGCTGTCGTTAACCGTCGTGCTGACGGGCGATCGTGAATCGCTGGCGGATTTCCAGGAAATGGAGCCGGAACTGGCTGAGCAGGCGGTATATAGCGAATACGAAGACAATATCCAGATTGCCGATGCCGACGATATGGCGCAGTGGTGTCAGTGGGTGATGGCCGTTGCCGAACGATTTGCGCTGCCAACGCCTGCGGCTGACGCGTGGCCAGGCCTGATCCGCGAAGCGGTGCGCTATACCGGTGACCAGGAAACGCTGCCACTCTGCCCGCTCTGGATCGGCAAGCAGCTGCGTGAAGTGGGTGTGATTAGCGGTAACGGTGCGTTCACCGGAGAACAACTCACCCAGATGCTGGCTCAACGAGAGTGGCGAGAAGGCTATCTTGCTGACCGTATGCAGGATGAAATTCTGCTGGAACAAATTCTGGTGGAAACCGAAGGCGAACGCGTCGGTCAGATTAACGCCCTGTCGGTGATTGAATTTCCTGGCCATCCGCGCGCGTTCGGGGAGCCATCCCGTATCAGCTGCGTTGTGCATATTGGCGATGGTGAATTTACCGATATCGAACGCAAAGCCGAGCTGGGCGGAAACATTCACGCCAAAGGCATGATGATCATGCAGGCGTTTTTGATGTCTGAACTGCAGCTTGAGCAACAGATCCCCTTCTCCGCCTCGCTGACGTTTGAGCAGTCCTACAGCGAAGTGGATGGCGATAGCGCCTCTATGGCTGAACTGTGCGCCTTAATCAGCGCCCTGGCGGAAGTGCCTATCAATCAGAACATTGCGATCACCGGTTCGGTGGATCAATTTGGTCGTGCACAGCCTGTGGGTGGCCTCAACGAGAAAATTGAAGGTTTCTTCTCTATCTGTCAGCAGCGCGGTTTAAACGGCAAGCAGGGTGTGATTATTCCGGCTCCCAACGCACGCCATTTAAGCCTCAGTCAGGAGATCCTGGATGCGGTTGAACAAGAGCAGTTCGCTATCTGGGCCATCGAAGGGATTGAGGATGCACTACCCTTACTGACAAACCTGGTATGGGATGGCGAAGGGCAAACCACCCTGATGCAGACTATCCAGGAACGTATTGCTCAGGCGACACAGCAGGATGCTCGTCATCGTTATCCATGGCCGTTACGCTGGCTGGGCTGGTTTAGTTCGAACTGATCGGACTTGTTCAGCGTACACGTGTTAGCTATCCTGCGTCCTTCACTAAAATAAGGCTTACTGAGAACATGGTAGATAAACGCGAATCCTATACAAAAGAAGATCTTCTTGCCTCTGGTCGCGGTGAACTGTTTGGCGCGAAAGGCCCACAGTTACCGGCCCCGAACATGCTGATGATGGACCGTGTCGTGAAAATGACCGAAACCGGCGGCAACTTCGATAAGGGTTACGTAGAAGCAGAACTCGATATCAACCCGGACCTGTGGTTCTTCGGTTGCCACTTTATCGGCGATCCGGTAATGCCTGGCTGTCTGGGTCTGGATGCGATGTGGCAGCTGGTTGGCTTCTATCTGGGCTGGCTGGGTGGTGAAGGTAAAGGCCGCGCGCTGGGCGTAGGCGAAGTAAAATTCACCGGCCAGGTTCTGCCTACAGCGAAGAAAGTGACCTATCGTATTCACTTCAAGCGCATCGTTAACCGCCGCCTGATTATGGGCCTGGCAGATGGCGAAGTGCTGGTCGACGGTCGTCTGATCTATAGCGCAAGCGACCTGAAGGTTGGCCTGTTCCAGGACACGTCCGCGTTCTGATCGTGCTTTTTGCACCCCCGGAAAGGCGAAACCTCCGCATTGCGGAGGTTTCTTTTTTAAAAGAGACGTTATCAGGCTATGAGTGCCCTGTCGCCGATGGCTTCTCGCCAGCCTCCAAGCCATTGTGACCTTTGATTTATCGTCTGATAAGGACACATTTCTTTAGAACGTCCAGCGATGCCGGCCTGATAACCACGTTGATGAGCCCGTTCCAGGCGATCTCGTTTCTGTCTCTTCATGCCTCGTTTCCCTCATTCTTTTGTCTGGTGGAAAGAAAACAGTGTCTGCACTATCTGCACAGGCACAGATAACGAATACCCCGAATTAGTCGCATCGTCAATGTTCAAAATTCATACGGGTGTCATATTTGTGAGCTACCTGGAAGATCATTTGTACAAAAATTGTGACGTGGCACAAGTAACAACCTGAAGTGAAAACGAAAAAAAACCGCAATCAGCAACAGACCGATTGCGGTTTTTGATGATGAATTTTACTTATGGCAGCCGGGAAATCTCTCTCGCGATACTGGCCGACTCCTGCGCCCAACCCTGAGCCAGGACTTTCACCATTTCGTCATAGCCATCCTTCTGCTGCTTCAGCTCCAGATGGAAAGGACGCTTAATCAGCTGCCCCTGATGATTCAGCAACCACTCCCCGCTGATCACCACTGCACCGTCATAGCGGCCGTGGAAGCCCGTTACGGTGACGTTCAGCGTATCCTGATCGTTACCCAGCGGCTGCGACGCGACAACCCAGCCCGGAAGCTGGCTACCCAGATTGGCCACCAGCGTGTTGCGCAGTTGCTGATCCAGCGGACTGGCCCACAAGTTGTTGGTCGCAATCACATATTTAACGTCGCTGGTCTGATAGACCACGCCGTTTCCTGCCAGATAATCCGGCACGGCAACCTGCTCAACCCACAGCTGGCGGTTTCCCTGACTCGCCGTGCTTTGCCCGCCGCTGTGGGTCGCCACAGGCAGCTGATAGTAGCTTTTATTCTCTACCCCTGAACTGCACGCCGTTAACAGCAGAGCGCCAACCATCAATAGCCACTTTTTCATTCTTTTGCCCTCTTCGGCTCAGGATCCTTTTTATCTTTCGCTTCGAACACCAGCGCGTTGCTCTTCTCGTTGAGCGTTTTCAGAACAGGCTGCAGTTCACGCAGGACCTGATCAAGACGCTGCATATCTGCCACCATCTTGTTATAGGCTGCTGAGCCCGGCTGGAAGCCCTGCATACTGCGGTTCAGCTCACGCAGCGTTTTCTGCATGTCCTGCGGCAGCTGCTGCATGCTCTGGCTCGCCGTGATCTTGTTGATGTTATCCAGCGTGGTTTGCAGGCGCTGCATTGTCTCCTGACTCTGATGTAACGACCCGGTCGCCGCTTCAATCATCGGATTCAGTGGCAGATTGTTGATCTTATCCAGCGTCTCCATCAGACGCTGCTGGATCTGCGCCAGGCCGCTGCTCACCGTTGGGATGATCTTATAGCCACCGAATTCACGGATACCGGTAATCGGCGGTGCTTTCGGGTAGAAGTCCATATCCACATACAGCGCACCGGTGACCAGGTTGCCGGTTTTCAGCGACCCGCGCAAACCGCGTTCCATCAACTGAGAGATATGGGCTGCAATATCCTGATTTTCGCCAATCTGGTTTAGCAGACGCTCCGGCTCAATGCGGATCAGCACCGGAATGCGATAGTCATCATCCAGCATCTGGCTCAGACCCGGGACGAAGAACGGCACTTGCCCAACCGTACCGAGGCGAATACCGCGGAACTCAACAGGCGCCCCCGGCTGCAGGCCGCGAACGGAGTCTTTAAAGAACATCAGGAAGTCAACGTGATCGGTATAGAGCGCATCCTGAATGCTTTTTTGATCGTCAAAGAGACGGAAAGCGGTGTTCTCTGCAACCGGCTGGCCCAAATCAAGGCCCTCCGGCACATCAAAACTCACGCCGCCGCCAAACAGCGTGGTCAGCGACCCCATTTCAACGCGCATGCCTGCCGAGGTCAGATCCACCGCGATCCCGCTGTCTTTCCAGAAACGGACATTGCTGGTGACCAGGCGATCGTTTGGCGCATTGATGAAGAGCTGATAGCTGATCGCGCGTTTCTGTGGATCAAACGTGCTTTTCTCAACCGACCCGACGCGGTAGCCGCGGAACAGAACCGGGTCGCCCGCCGTGAGCTGACCTGCTTTTTTACTGTCGAGGATCACGCGGATACCCTTGGCATCAGGCGGCGCAAGCGGCGGTGAGTCCAGGAGCTGGTATTTAGCTGGCTGGTTACCCTTAGCGCCGGGCTGCAGCTCAATGTAGGCGCCCGAAAGCAGCGTCCCTAAGCCGCTGATCCCTTCACGCCCCACCTGCGGCTTAACGACCCAGAAAACGGAATCGCCGTGCAGCAGTTTTTCCATGCCGGCATTAAGGCGCGCCTTAATCTCCACATGGGTTAAATCGTCCGTCAGGGTTGCGCTTTCGACCACGCCCACATCCACGCTACGGCTTTTGATGGTCGTTTTACCGCCCTCAATCCCCTCGGCATTGGTGGTTATCAGCGTCACTTCCGGTCCCTGATGACTGTAATGATAAAACAGGATCCAGGCACCGATCAGCGCAGTCACGATGGGAAAAATCCACACCGGAGACCAGTTTTTGACCTTCTGCACTTTCGCCTCTCCACTCTTATTTTCCATGCTCTTACTCTTCCTCATGGCTTGATTCAGGCTCACGATCCCACGATAAACGAGGGTCGAAGGTCATGGCCGCAAACATGGTCATGATCACGACCAGTGCAAACATTAAAGCCCCCATCGCAGGATAAATACTCATCAAACCGCCCATCCGCACCAGCGCAGAGAGAACGGCGATGACAAACACGTCAATCATTGACCAGCGTCCGACAAACTCGACCACTTCATAAATCAGGTGCATGCGTTCGCTATCGCGTTTCCCATGACCTTTCGCATCCCAACAGAGCCAGGCGATGGCGATCATTTTTAAGGTGGGCACCATAATACTGGCGATAAAGATGACGCCAGCGACCGGATAGGAACCTTCGCCCCAGAGCAGTATCACCCCGGCGAGGATCGTCGAGGGCATTTTGTCACCGAGCAAATCGGTGATCATGATTGGCAGAATATTGGCTGGCAGATACAGCATGACGGACGTGACCAGCAGCGCCATCGTCCACTGCAGGCTATTTTTACGGCGTACGTGCCCCTTTGTTTCGCAGCGCGGACAGACGTCGAGATCGGCGGGCAGCACGGCGGTACAGCACGGACACGAGCGAAGCCCCTGGCGAATGCCGGGCACCCCGACCTTCACCGTCTGAGCAAGCGTCGGCGCTGGCGCGATATCGTCCCACGCCCAACGCCTGTCCACACACTGGAAGGCGCGCAGCTGCAGAACGCAGTACAGACACCAGGGAATAAAGCTGCTGCCAATCCCCACGTCGCCGTACGCCATCAGCTTCACGAAGCTGACCAGAATCCCCGCCAGAAAGATCTCGGCCATCCCCCAGCTTTTGAGCTGAAAAAGAATACGCGCCAGTCGGATTTTCAGCGGTGCCGGCATCCTGACGCGGTTCACCAGCAAAAGGATGACGACCAGGCAAAAAGCCGGGACTATCTGGACAAACAGGAGAAAAAAGGTCCCCAGGCTGGCGTAATCTTCCGAGAACATCACGCCCGGGATTTCAAGCAAATCCACCTGGCTGGTGATCCCCCCCACCTTCATATAGATGAAGGGGAAGAGATTGGAGAGCAGCAGCATAAATAAGGCTGCCAGAGCGTAAGCAGTGGGACGCTGCCGCGGCGCGTCCCACTCGGTTGTCAACGTCGCACCGCAACGTGGACACAGGGCTTTATGTCCGTGACCAAGCTCTGGCAACGCCACGAGCATATCGCATTGCGAGCATAAAATATGCCTGTCGGCATGGTGCTGGTCACACATATGTTATCCCTGTTTATGCGCCGTTTTTCAGAGACTCAAGGTACTCCCAGCGCTCAAATGCTTCTTCCAGGGCTTTTTCAGCCGCGGACAGTTCTGACAGTACTTTCTGAGTATAGTCATGCGATTGAGTAAAGAATGACGCATCAGCAACCTGAGTTTGCAGATCCTCAAGCGCGGCCTCCAGCTCTTCAAGACGCTGCGGTAGCCCCTCCAGTTCGCGCTGCAGGTTATAGCTTAGTTTAGCCGAGGTTTTCTTGACAGTTTCTGCTTTTGTTACAGCAGGTTCAGCACTTATTTTGGGCTTTGACTGCTTCGTCGCCAGCGACTGTGCCTGTTGCCCTTTTGCATCGTGATAACCGCCGACATATTGACCAATTCGCCCTTCACCTTCGAAGATCCAGCACTCGGTCACGGTGTTATCAACGAACTGACGATCGTGGCTGACCAGCATCACGGTGCCCTGATAGCCGTCAATCAGCTCTTCGAGTAATTCCAGCGTTTCGACATCCAGGTCGTTAGTCGGTTCATCGAGGATCAGCAGGTTGCTTGGCTTCAGGAACAGGCGCGCCAGCAGAAGGCGGTTTCGCTCACCGCCGGACAGCGCGCGCACCGGCGTCATGGCGCGTTTCGGATGGAACAGGAAGTCCTGCAGGTAGCCCAGCACGTGGCGCGGCTTGCCGTTCACCATCACTTCCTGCTTACCTTCGGCGAGGTTGTCCATCACCGTGCGGTCCGGATCCAGTTCCGCGCGGTGCTGGTCGAAGTAGGCGACCTCCAGCTTGGTCCCGCAGTGAATGCGTCCGCTGTCGGCCTGCAGCTGGCCCAGCATCAGCTTCAGCAGCGTGGTTTTACCGCAGCCGTTCGGGCCAATCAGGGCGATTTTGTCGCCGCGCTGGACCTGCGCGGAGAAATCGTTCACCAGCACTTTACCGTCAACCTGATAGTTGACGTTTTCCATTTCAAAAACAATCTTGCCGGAACGGGACGCCTCTTCCACCTGCATTTTGGCGCTGCCCATCACTTCACGGCGTTCGCTGCGCTCGCGACGCATCGCCTTCAGAGCGCGCACGCGGCCTTCGTTACGGGTACGGCGGGCTTTGATGCCCTGGCGGATCCAGACCTCTTCCTGCGCCAGCTTGCGGTCGAACTCGGCATTCTGCAGCTCTTCCACGCGCAGGTTTTCTTCTTTCTCCAGTAGATACGTATCGTAATCGCCGGGATAGGTGACCAGCTTGCCGCGGTCGAGGTCGACAATGCGCGTCGCCATATTGCGGATAAACGAACGGTCGTGTGAGATAAAGATGATGGTGCCGCTGAAGGTTTTCAGGAAACCTTCCAGCCAGTCGATCGCTTCGATATCCAGGTGGTTGGTCGGTTCGTCCAGCAGCAGCACCTTCGGCCCGCTGACCAGCGCGCGACCCAGGGCCGCTTTACGCAGCCAGCCGCCGGAGAGCGCCGACAGCTCCATATCGGGTTCCAGGCCGAGCTGTGCCAGCACTTCATTAATGCGGTTTTCAAGCTGCCACAGACCGTGGTGATCGAGCATCTCCTGCACTTTCGCCAGTTCGTTGAGGTTTTTGTCGCTCGGATCGGTCATCACCAGATGCGAAATCTCGTGATAGCGCTTCAGGTATTCAGCCTGCTCGGAGATCCCTTCCGCCACGAAATCGTAAACGCTGCCGGTCACGTGACGCGGTGGATCCTGCTGCAGGCGGGAGACAATCAGATCCTGCTCGTAAACAATACGCCCGTCATCCAGCCCCTGTTCACGGTTAAGGATTTTCATCAGCGTGGATTTACCCGCGCCGTTACGGCCCACCAGACAGACGCGCTCGTTATCTTCGATGTGCAATTCTGCATTGTCGAGAAGCGGTGAGTCGCTGAAGGAGAGCCACGCGCCGTGCATACTAATTAAAGACATTTATTTTTCCTTTCAGACCGCGGTAATCAACCAGCAGTTATGAATTTGACGGTTACGGGCAAAGTCCTGAGACAGCGTTTTTTGGCTGATTTCTTGTGCTTTCAGTCCCAGGGCTGCTAAGCCGTCATGATCCATACGGAAGCCGCGTTTGTTGTTCGAGAACATAATGGTGCCGCCTTTGCGCAGCAGACGCTTCAGGTCGGTCATCAGGCGCAAGTGATCGCGTTGTACATCAAAGCTATCTTCCATACGCTTGGAGTTGGAGAAGGTCGGCGGATCGATAAAGATCAGATCAAACTGCTCGTCGGTATCGCGCAGCCAGCCCAGCACGTCAGCCTGCATCAGGCGATGCTGACGTCCGGTTAAGCCGTTAAGACGCAGGTTGCGCTCCGCCCATTCCAGATAGGTACGGGACATATCCACCGTGGTGGTGCTGCGCGCGCCGCCCAGACCGGCATGCACGCTGGCGCTGCCGGTATAGGAGAAGAGATTCAGGAAGTCCTTGCCTTTACTCATCTGGCCCAGCATGCGTCGAGCGATACGGTGGTCGAGGAACAGACCGGTATCCAGATAGTCGGTCAGGTTGACCCACAGGCGCGCGTTGTATTCGCCCACTTCGATAAAGTCGCCCTTCTCGCCCATCTTCTGGTACTGATTTTTGCCTTTCTGACGTTCACGCGTTTTCAGCACCAGCTTGTTTGGCGCAATACCCAGCACGGCGATGGTGGCGGCAATGACGTCCAGCATGCGCTGACGCGCTTTTTGTGCATCAATGGTTTTCGGCGGCGCATATTCCTGAATCACCACCCAGTCCGCGTAGCGGTCAACCGCCACGTTGTACTCCGGCAGGTCGGCATCGTACAGTCGATAGCATTCAATGCCCTCCTGCTTCGCCCACTTCTCAAATTTCTTCAGGTTCTTGCGCAGGCGGTTGGCGTAATCTTCCGCCACGCCGGACGGCTTGCTGTCGGCCGCCTTCTCCGCCAGATGGTAGTTTTTCTGCACGCAGTCCAGCGGGCCGTTTTTCGCTTTAAACTGGCGATCGGCGCGCAGCTGCAGGCAGCTCAGCAGTTCCGGCGAGGCGCTGAACAGAGACAGGTTCCAGCCGCCGAAGTGGTCCTTCATATTGCGGCCCAGCAGGCTGTGCAGGGCAATCAGCGCCGGTTCGCTATCGAGACGTTCGCCGTATGGCGGGTTGCTGATGACGGTACCGTACGGGCCTTTTGGCAGCGGGTTGGTCAGGTTCGCCACGTCTTTCACTTCAAAGGTGACCAGCTCGCCGATACCGGCACGGCGGGCGTTGCTGCGCGCACGCTCAATGACGCGAGGGTCGCTATCGGAGCCGTAGAAATGAGAGGTATATTCCGCCAGCCCCTTCCGCGCGCGGGTCTGCGCGTCGTCTTTGACCTCTTTCCAGAGCGCTTCATCGTGCTGCGCCCAGCCCTTGAAGCCCCACTGGGCGCGGTGCAGTCCCGGCGCGCGGTCGGTGGCCAGCATGGCCGCTTCAATCAACAGGGTACCGGAACCGCACATCGGGTCGAGCAGCGGCGTGCCCGGCTGCCAGCCGGAGCGCATCACAATCGCGGCCGCCAGGGTCTCTTTGATGGGTGCCATGCCGGTACGATCGCGGTAGCCGCGCAGGTGCAGGCCCGCGCCGCTCAGATCGAGGGAGATGCTTGCCGTGTCGCCGTTCAGCCAGACGTTAATACGCAGATCGGGGTTTTCACGATCGACGTTGGGACGTTCCTTATTTTTACGCGTGAAGCAGTCCACAATGGCGTCTTTTACGCGCAGGGCACCGTACTGGCTGTTGCGGATCTCGTCGTTCACGCCGTTGAAATGCACCGCAAAGGTGGCATTCGGGGTGAAGATCTCTGTCCAGTCGATCATCTGTACGCCGGTATAGAGATCAAGGTCGCTATAGACCTTGCACTCCTTCATCGGCAGCATGATGCGCGACGCCAGGCGGCTCCACATCAGGCTCTGGTAAATAAGCCGCGTGTCGCCCTCAAAATGGACACCACCCTGAACCACCTGGCACTCTTGCGCGCCCAGGCTTTCCAGTTCAGTTTTTAACAGCTCTTCCAGCCCACGGGCCGTACTGGCAAACAGAGAATTCATATCGTCACTTTTACTCTTAGAAAATTGTCGCGCATTATAGCTAATATGGCGTGTATGTCATAAAGTTGAAGGCTTATTTTCATTCGAGGGAGTGTGCAGTGGCGACGTTATCCAGGCTTTTTATTCATCCGGTGAAATCCATGCGCGGCATCGGCGTCTCTCACGCGCTGGCCGACATGAGCGGATTTGCCTTCGATCGTATTTTTATGGTCACCGAGCCTGACGGTACGTTCATTACCGCACGCCAGTTCCCTCAGATGGTTCGCTTTACCCCTTCCCCGCTTCACGACGGTTTGCACCTTACCGCGCCGGACGGTTCCAGCGCGGTGATTCGCTTTGCTGATTTTGCGCCCGTCGATGCGCCAACGGAAGTGTGGGGTAACCATTTTACCGCGCGCATCGCCCCGGATGAGATTAACCGCTGGCTGAGCGGCTTCTTTTCCCGTGACGTGCAGCTGCGCTGGGTTGGGCCTGAACTGACGCGTCGCGTGAAGCGCCACGACGCCGTTCCCCTCTCCTTCGCCGATGGCTTCCCGTTCCTGCTGACCAACGAAGCCTCGCTGCGTGATCTACAAGGCCGCTGCAAAGCCAGCGTTCAGATGGAACAGTTCCGTCCGAACCTGGTGGTGACGGGTGCAGAGGCCTGGGACGAAGATACCTGGAAAGTGATCCGCATTGGCAGCGTCATTTTTGACGTGGTGAAGCCGTGCAGCCGCTGCATTTTCACGACGGTCAGCCCGGAGAAAGGCCAGAAGCACCCTTCCGGCGAACCGTTGAAGACGCTGCAGTCATTCCGCACCGCGCAGGATAACGGTGATGTCGATTTCGGCCAGAACCTGATCCCGCGCTCCAGCGGCGCGATCCGCGTCGGTGATGAGGTAGAAGTGCTCGCCCGTGGGCCAGCAAGGGTGTACGGCTCGGGTCAGGAAGAGGAGTTTGTCGACGTTGAGACAAACGTCGCCGCTGCGGTAGAGATTCACTGGCAGGGCAACGTGATCCGGGGTAATAACCAGCAGGTATTGCTTGAGCAGCTGGAACAAGCAGGGATCCGCATCCCCTATTCCTGTCGCGCGGGAATTTGCGGATGCTGCCGCATCAGGCTGGTGGATGGCGAAGTGAGTGCGTTGAAAAAATCGGCAATTGGAAATGACGGCACAATTCTGTGCTGTAGCTGCGTCCCGAAAACGTCCGTACAGCTGGAAGCTTAAACCGCCTGCTCGAGGCTGAAGGCATCCACGCGAAGCTGGGGCTTCAGCCTGTCGTTCATAACCTTAATGGCATCCCCAAGCTGCATTGTCCGCCCGGCAATCGTCACGCCGGGCTGGGCCAGCAAACAGAGCGCGGCATTTTCGCCGGGCTCCACCACCAGCAGGCTCACCTCTTCTGCGGTATCGCTCAGATTGACGCTGGCCGCATCACCCGTTGCCGGGGTCCAGTTCATGCCGTGCGGCAGGAAATGCCAGCTCTTTGGCATTTGCGGTTTCAGGAAACGGATAGCCACCAGCGCATTTAATACCAGCTCGGCACGCTGCTCTTTCGAGAGCACCAGATCGCGACATTTTTCCTCAAAGGAGAAATACAGCGCAGCGTCATCAACGCAAAAGCCTGACGGGGAAAAGGCGTCCGGGGTTAACATTCGGCGGGCAAAACGAGAGCGAAACAACATGCCATTGGCTAAGTCGAGCATCATTCGGTCATGCTCGTCGCAAAAATACCAGCGCCAGTTATCGTCAGGTTTAATTCGCATGTTTCTCTCCCGTCCCCGAAACGTCCTGTACTAAAAATGTCCTGATCGCCGCTTCGTTTATAACACCATTAATAAAAGACTATAATGTCTAAATAAGCAACAGTGACGGAATATAAAACAACCAGGGCTGGAAATAAAGCCCTGGTTGTCTGATTAGGAGAAAAGATTAGATATGCGTAACGATTTCTTTAATCAGCGGCGGCCCTTTAAAAATAAAGCCGGAATAGATTTGCACCAGTGACGCACCCGCTGCCATCTTCTCGCGCGCAGCAATCACCGAGTCAATGCCACCGACGCCAATAATCGGCAGACGGCCATTTAATTCCGCAGACAGAGCACGAATAATTTCGGTGCTTTTTAATTGCACAGGACGGCCGCTTAATCCACCCGCTTCGTCACAGTTTTTCATTCCCTGCACGAGGGAGCGATCGAGGGTGGTATTGGTCGCAATCACACCATCAATATTATGACGAACTAAACTGTCGGCAACCTGGATCAATTCTTCGGCAGAAAGATCCGGCGCGATCTTAACCGCGACCGGAACATATTTATGGTGGATCGACTGGAGTTCATTTTGTTTATTTTTAATGGCACTCAGAAGATCGTCCAGCGCCTCACCATATTGTAAGGATCGCAGCCCCGGGGTATTGGGGGAAGAAATATTCACCGCAATATAACCGGCATAGGCGTAGACTTTTTCCATACAAATCAGATAGTCATCTTTACCCTGCTCGACCGGCGTGTCTTTATTTTTGCCGATATTGATGCCCAGAATGCCGTCAAAGTGGGCTTTTTTAACGTTCTCAACGAGGTGATCAACACCGTGGTTATTGAAGCCCATGCGGTTGATCAGCCCTTCGGCTTCCACCAGTCGGAACAGGCGCGGCTTGTCATTTCCCGGCTGCGGGCGCGGGGTAACGGTGCCGATTTCAATGGAGCCAAAGCCCATCGCGCCCAGGGCATCAATGCACTCGCCGTTTTTGTCCAGACCGGCCGCCAGACCCAGCGGATTTTTAAAGGTCAGCCCCATGCACTGCACAGGTTTTACCGGCACATGCTGGCGCACCAGCGCGGCCAGAGGCGTTCCGGTAATACGACGTAATTGCTGGAATGTCAATTCATGAGCGCGCTCAGGGTCGAGCTGGAAAAGGGCTTTACGAACGAAGGGGTAGTACATGAACTCTCCTGGATTCCCGGTGTGCAAACCGGGAGGGGATTATGGGCGATCCCGGCGCGAAAGGGAATTGACCTGCGGCAAAAAATCAGCGCAAAACGCAATCGTTTACCTCCCCGCCTGTTTCTTATGCACTTTTTCGCATTTTAATTGCAGATAAATCATTTAGTGGAATAAACGCGCGGTGTCACACTCCTTAAAATTGTTATGAATGTTAGATAAAAGCAAACAATTAGTTATAAGGAGGAAGTATGCGCGTCATTACCCTGGCCGGAAGTCCACGATTCCCGTCACGCTCCAGCGCCCTGCTGGAATATGCCCGTGAAAAACTGAATGCTCTGGATGTGGAAGTGTGCCACTGGAACCTGCATAACTTCGAACCTGAAGATTTGCTCTACGCCCGTTTCGACAGCCCCGCCCTGAAAACCCTCATTGAGCAACTTAACGGCGCGGACGGCCTGATCGTGGCAACGCCCATTTATAAAGCCTCTTTTTCCGGGGCGCTGAAAACCCTGCTCGATCTGCTTCCGGAACGCGCGCTGGACGGAAAGGTGGTGCTGCCGCTGGCAACGGGCGGTACGGTTGCCCATTTACTGGCCGTGGATTACGCCCTGAAGCCGGTGCTGAACGCGCTGAAAGCGCAGGAGATCCTCCACGGCGTTTTCGCCGATGACTCACAGGTTATCGACTATCAGCACAAACCCCACTTTACGCCCAACCTGCAAACCCGCCTCGATAACGCTCTGGAAACCTTCTGGCATGCCCTGCATCGCCGGGATATCCAGGCCCCGGCGTTTGGTCAGCCTCAAGGAGTCGCCCATGTTTAAAACCTTAACCCGCATCGGACTGGCAGGTTTGATGGCATTTACCTCGCTGGCCCATGCCGCAGAAACGGCTCCGGAAAGCTTACGTATCGGCTATCAGAAAGGCAGCGTCAGCATGGTGCTGGCAAAAAGCCACCAGCTTCTGGAAAAACGCTTCCCGGACACCAAATTCTCCTGGGTGGAGTTCCCTGCCGGCCCGCAGATGCTGGAGGCCCTTAACGTGGGCAGTATCGATCTCGGCAGCACGGGCGATATTCCGCCGATATTTGCCCAGGCGGCGGGAGCGGACCTCGTCTATGTAGGCGTTGAGCCGCCCAAGCCGAAAGCCGAGGTGATCCTGGTGCCTGAAAACAGCGATATCAAAAGCGTCGCCGATCTCAAAGGCCATAAGGTCGCATTCCAGAAAGGTTCCAGCTCACACAACCTGTTGCTGCGTGCCCTGCAAGAGGCCGGGCTCAAATTCACTGACATTCAGCCTGTTTACCTGACGCCTGCCGACGCGCGCGCCGCGTTCCAGCAGAAGAACGTTGATGCCTGGGCCATCTGGGATCCGTACTACTCCGCCGCATTGCTGCAGGGCGGCGTTCGCGTGCTGAAAGACGGTACCACGCTGAAGCAAACCGGCTCGTTCTATCTGGCCGCGCGCCCTTATGCGGAAAAGAACGGCGCATTTATTCAGGGCGTGCTGGATACCTTTACCCAGGCCGATGCCCTGACTCAGAGCCAACGTCAGGAGAGCATTGCCCTGCTGGCGAAAACCATGGGCTTACCTGAGCCGGTGATCGCGAGCTATCTCAACCACCGTCCGCCGACCACCATTACGCCCGTTGACGCGCACGTCGCCGCGCTTCAGCAGCAAACGGCCGACCTCTTCTATCAAAACCACCTGGTTCCAAAACAGGTCACTATTCGCGAACGCATCTGGCAACCCGCAGGCAAAGAAGGAGCTAAATCATGAGTCTGAATCTTTTCTGGTTTTTACCCACCCACGGTGATGGACACTATCTTGGCACAGAAGAGGGTTCACGCCCGGTTGACCATGGCTACCTGCAGCAGATTGCTCAGGCAGCAGACCGAATCGGTTTCACCGGGGTGCTGATCCCAACCGGACGGTCATGTGAAGATGCGTGGCTGGTCGCCGCGTCGATGATCCCAGTCACCCAGCGTCTGAAATTCCTGGTCGCGTTACGCCCGAGCGTGGTCTCTCCTACCGTGGCGGCACGTCAGGCGGCAACGCTGGACCGACTGTCCAACGGCCGCGCCTTGTTTAACCTGGTGACGGGCAGCGATCCGCAGGAGCTGGCGGGCGACGGCGTGTTCCTCGACCACACCGAACGCTATGAGGCCTCCGCCGAGTTCACCCGCGTCTGGCGACGCCTGCTGGAAGGGGAAACCGTTACCTTTGAAGGCAAGCATATTCACGTTCGCGACGCGAAGCTCTACTTTCCGCCGGTGCAGCAGCCGCGCCCGCCGCTCTATTTTGGCGGGTCGTCGGATGTGGCGCAGGATCTGGCAGCAGAGCAGGTCGATCTCTATCTGACCTGGGGCGAACCGCCTGAACTGGTAAAAGAAAAAATTGCCCAGGTTCGCGCGAAGGCGGCCGCCCATGGCCGCAAGGTGCGCTTCGGTATCCGTCTGCATGTGATTGTGCGCGAGACCAATGAAGAAGCCTGGCAGGCGGCGGACCGCCTGATCTCCCATCTGGATGATGAAACGATCGCCAGAGCCCAGGCCGCATTTGCCAAAACCGACTCCGTCGGGCAGCACCGGATGGCGTCCCTGCACAACGGCAAGCGCGAGAACCTGGAGATCAGCCCGAACCTGTGGGCGGGCGTCGGTCTGGTGCGCGGCGGTGCAGGCACAGCGCTGGTCGGCGATGGCCCGACCGTGGCCGCGCGTATCAATGAATACGCCGAACTGGGCATCGACAGCTTTATTCTCTCCGGTTATCCGCATCTGGAAGAGGCGTACAAGGTGGGCGAACTGCTGTTCCCGCACCTGGATGTCGCCATTCCGGAGGTGCCACAGCCGCAGCGGCTCCAGCTTCAGGGCGAAGCCGTGGCGAACGAATTCATTCCACGCAAAGCCGCACAGAGCTAAGGAGTGACCATGTCTGCCACCTCACAAAAATGGCTGCTGCGCGCCGCACCGTGGTTTTTACCCGTCGGCATTGTGGCGCTCTGGCAGCTCGCATCGTCTACCGGCTGGCTGTCGAGCCGCATTCTGCCCTCTCCGGAGGGCGTTGTAGAAGCGTTCTGGTCGCTGAGCGTTAGCGGAGAACTGTGGCAGCACCTGGCGATCAGCTCCTGGCGCGCCGTGATCGGGTTTTCCATCGGCGGCAGTATCGGGCTGGTCCTGGGCCTGATCAGCGGCCTTTCACGCTGGGGTGAACGGCTGCTGGATACCTCCATCCAGATGCTGCGTAATGTGCCGCATCTGGCGCTGATCCCGCTGGTCATTTTGTGGTTTGGAATTGATGAGAGTGCCAAGATCTTCCTCGTGGCACTGGGCACGCTCTTCCCGATTTACATCAATACCTGGCACGGCATCCGCAATATCGATCGTGGTCTGGTGGAGATGGCGCGCAGCTACGGCTTATCGGGTTTTTCCCTCTTTATTCATGTGATTCTGCCGGGCGCCCTGCCCTCCATTATGGTCGGCGTGCGTTTTGCGCTCGGCCTGATGTGGCTGACGCTGATTGTGGCGGAAACCATCTCAGCTAACTCCGGGATTGGCTACCTGGCGATGAACGCCCGTGAATTCCTGCAAACGGACGTGGTGGTGGTTGCCATTATTCTTTATGCCCTGCTCGGCAAACTCGCTGACGTCAGCGCCCAGTGGCTGGAGCGCAGCTGGCTGCGCTGGAACCCGGCCTATACCCTTCAGGAGGCGAAAGCATGAATACGGCACGACTGAATCAGGGGACCCCGTTACTGCTGAACGGCGTCACCAAACGCTACGGCGAAAACACCATTCTTAACGGGCTGGATCTGCATATTCCCGCCGGACAGTTTGTGGCCGTTGTCGGACGCAGCGGCGGCGGCAAGAGTACGCTGCTACGGCTGCTGGCCGGACTGGAAGCCCCCAACGGCGGCGACATTCTGGCAGGGACAACGCCGCTTGCGAATATTCAGGACGATACCCGCATGATGTTCCAGGACGCGCGGCTGCTGCCGTGGAAAACGGTTATCGATAATGTCGGGCTCGGCCTTAAGGGCAGCTGGCGGGATGAAGCCCGCCAGGCGCTGGCCGCCGTTGGGCTGGAAAATCGCGCCGATGAGTGGCCTGCTGCCCTTTCGGGTGGACAGAAGCAGCGCGTGGCGCTGGCGCGGGCGTTAATTCACCGTCCGGGCCTGCTGTTGCTCGATGAACCGCTGGGCGCGCTCGACGCCCTGACGCGAATCGAAATGCAGGATTTGATTGAATCCCTCTGGCAGGCGCACGGCTTTACGGTACTGCTGGTGACGCATGACGTGAGTGAAGCCGTCGCAATGGCCGACCGGGTGCTGTTAATAGAGGAAGGGAAAATCGGTCTGGATCTGACGGTGGATCTTCCGCGGCCTCGTCGCGTGGGTTCGGCAAGACTGGCGGAGCTGGAGGCTGAGGTATTGGATCGGGTGATGAAGCGAGGGGAAACGGAGTTGCGGCGAGTTAAGGCTAATGTCTGACACCCTCACTCCGGCCCTCTCCCACGGGGAGAGGAAGGAAACACTAAAAACGGCAACCGAGGTTGCCGTTTTGCGTTTACCTGCCCACCGGGCTTTTTTTTCTACATCACGCTAAGGCTTTAGCAATCTTCTCGTACAGATCGCCAGACAGGTTTTCCAGCCCTTTCAGCTGCTCAAGCGCGGCACGCATCTTCGCCTGACGCTTCGCATCGTAGCGTTTCAGACGGATCAGCGGCTCAATCAGACGCGACGCCACCTGCGGGTTACGGCTGTTCAGCTCGGTCAGCATTTCCACCATGAACTGATAACCGCTGCCGTCTTCGGCGTGGAACGCGGCCGGGTTGCTGCTGGCAAACGCGCCAATCAGCGAACGCACGCGGTTTGGGTTGCTCAGGGTAAAGGAGCGATGCTTCAGCAGGCTGCGCACGTTGCTGAGCGCATCGGCCGCCGGGCTGGTCGCCTGCAGGATGAACCACTTGTCCATCACCAGGCCATCCTGATGCCACTTGTCGTCGTACTCCTGCATCAGCGCATCGCGGCATGGTAGTTCGGCGGCAACGCTTGCGCCCAGCGCGGCCAGCGCGTCGGTCATGTTATCCGCTTCGTGATACTGCTTGCTCACCAGGGTGTTCGCCAGCTCGGTTTCACCAAACGCCAGATAGCGCAGGCAGGTGTTGCGCAGAGAACGTTTACCGATGTCCGCGTGCTCAACGTGATAAGCGTCAAGCTTGTTGGCGTTATAAATGGCGAGGAACTCGTCCGCCAGCTCAGCAGCCAGCGTACGGGTCAGCGCTTCACGCACCGCCACGATCGCGATCGGATCGATAATCTCGAACAACTCCGCGATTTCCGTTGCTGTCGGCAGGGTCAGAATTTCAGCGGCGAGCGCCGGGTCAATTTTCTCATCCAGCAGGACCGCGCGGAACGCGTCAGCTACGTGAACAGGCAGCGACAGCGGCTGGCCCTGCTGATGACGGTTTACGTTGAGCTTGATGTAGGTCGCCAGCAGGCTTTGTGCGGCATCCCAGCGGGAGAAGTCGTTACGCGCGTGACGCATTAGGAACGTCAGTTGCTGATCGCTCCACTTGTACTCCAGCTTCACCGGCGCGGAGAATTCACACAGCAGCGCAGGCACCGGCTGGAAGTAGACGTTATCGAAGATAAAGGTCTGCTCGGCCTGGGTCACGTTCAGCACGTGGTGTACCGGGTGACCGCCCTTCTGCAATGGGATCACTTTGCCTTCGTTATCGTACAGCTCAATGCTGAACGGAATATGCAGCGGGTATTTCTCTTCCTGCTCTGCCGTCGGCGGCGTGCGCTGGCTGATGGTCAGGGTGTACTGCTCGGTTTCTGGATTGTAATCGTCTTTGACGGTAACAATCGGCGTACCGGCCTGGCTGTACCAGCGGCGGAAGTGGGAAAGATCGACATTAGAGGCATCTTCCATTGCCTGCACAAAATCGTCGCAGGTGGCCGCGCTGCCGTCATGACGCTCGAAGTAGAGCTGCATCCCTTTCTGGAAGTTCTCTTCACCCAGCAGAGTGTGGATCATGCGGATAATTTCAGCGCCTTTCTCATACACCGTCAGGGTGTAGAAGTTGTTCATTTCGATGACTTTATCCGGGCGGATTGGATGCGCCATTGGGCTGGCATCTTCCGCAAACTGCAGGCCGCGCATGGTACGCACGTTGTTGATGCGGTTCACCGCGCGTGACCCCAGATCGGAGCTGAACTCCTGGTCACGGAAGACGGTCAGGCCCTCTTTCAGGCTCAGTTGGAACCAGTCGCGGCAGGTGACGCGGTTACCGGTCCAGTTGTGGAAATATTCGTGGCCGATGACGCGTTCGATATCGAGATAATCTTTATCGGTGGCAGTATCGGTGCGCGCCAGCACGTATTTGGAGTTAAAGACGTTCAGGCCTTTGTTTTCCATTGCGCCCATGTTGAAGAAATCAACGGCGACGATCATATAGATGTCGAGGTCATATTCGAGGCCGAAGCGCTCTTCGTCCCACTTCATGGAGTTGATGAGCGAGGTCATCGCCCACGGCGCGCGGTCCAGGTTACCACGGTCAACAAACAGCTCCAGCGCCACCTCGCGGCCTGAGCGCGTTTTGAAGGTGTCGCGCAGCACGTCGAAATCGCCCGCCACCAGCGCAAACAGGTAGCACGGTTTTGGGAACGGATCCTGCCACTGAACCCAGTGACGGCCATTCTCCAGCTCGCCTTCACCTACGCGGTTGCCGTTGGAGAGCAGGAAGGGATACAGGGTTTTATCGGCGATGATCTTGGTGGTGAAGCGCGCCAGGACATCCGGGCGGTCGAGATACCAGGTAATGTGGCGGAACCCTTCCGCTTCACACTGGGTACACAGCGCCACGCCAGACTGGTACAGCCCTTCCAGCGCGGTATTGGCGGCCGGGCTGATTTCATTCACGATGCGCAGCGTAAACTGATCCGGCAGGTTGTCGATGACCAGCTGGTTGTTTTCTTCTTTATAGTCCGACCAGGCTTCATCATTAATATGCAGGGAGACCAGCGTCAGGTCTTCGCCATCCAGACGCAGCGGCACGGCAGTTGCGCTGTGGCGCGTCACCTGACTCACCGCCGTGACAACGGTTTTAGTGGCATCCAGGTCAAAAGTCAGATCGATTTCGCTAATCAGATAATCCGGCGCACGGTAGTCGTGGCGGTATTTGGCTTGTGGCTGTTGTGTCATAGAAAACCTTATGCATCGTTTGTCGAGTAACGTTTCAATATATTCCTGTTGCGCAAAACGCGCTATGCAGAATGTTCATCTTTTCAGGGTCAACACCTTTTTTTGCTACATTTGTATAACACGGGGCACAAAATGCCCTCGACCATAAAACGCGCTTATGTTGTGATCGGGGTTCAATAAATCACTAAACAAGGTATACTCCGGAGTTGTTTATTGTACTAAACGCTCCTGTGAGAGGATGCTACTGCGCACCTATGACTCAATTCGCTTCTCCAGTTCTGCATACGTTGCTGGATACCGACGCGTATAAACTGCATATGCAGCAAGCCGTTTTCCACCATTACTATGACGTTCATGTCGCGGCGGAATTCCGCTGCCGTGGCGACGACTTGCTCGGTATCTACGCAGACGCCATTCGTGAACAGGTCAATGCTATGCAGCATCTGACGCTGCAGGACGAGGAATATCAGTGGCTTTCTGGCCTGCCTTTCTTCAAAGCCGACTACCTGAACTGGCTGCGCGATTTCCGCTATAGACCGGAGCAGGTCACCGTGGTTAACGATAACGGCAAGCTGGATATTCGCCTTGAAGGTCCGTGGCGGGAAGTGATCATGTGGGAAGTGCCGCTTCTGGCGGTGATCAGTGAACTGGCTCACCGCTATCGCTCACCGGAAACGGGCGTAGCGCAGGCGGTTGCCTCGCTGGAAAATAAGCTCGCTGACTTCTCCACGCTGACCGCAGGGCTGGACATGTCCCGCTTCCGCCTGATGGACTTTGGCACCCGTCGCCGTTTTTCGCGCGACGTCCAGGAGGCCATCGTTAAACGTCTGCAACAGGAGCCATGGTTCGTGGGCACCAGTAACTACGATCTGGCCCGTCGCCTCAACCTGACGCCAATGGGTACCCAGGCACACGAGTGGTTCCAGGCGCATCAGCAGATCAGTCCTGACCTGGCAAACAGCCAGCGCGCGGCACTGGCTGCATGGCTTGAGGAGTACCCGAATCAACTCGGGATCGCCCTCACCGACTGTATTACGATGGATGCCTTCCTGCGCGACTTTGGACCTGAATTTGCGGAGCGTTATCAGGGACTACGCCACGATTCAGGGGATCCGATTGAGTGGGGCGAGAAGGCCATTGCCCATTACGAGAAACTGGGCATTGACCCGATGAGCAAGGTGCTGGTCTTCTCCGATAACCTCGATCTGGCGAAAGCCGTCGAACTCTATCGCCATTTCAACGCCAGAGTGAACCTGAGCTTTGGGATTGGTACCCGGTTAACCTGCGACATTCCTCAGGTAAAACCTCTGAATATCGTGATAAAGCTGGTGGAATGTAACGGCAAGCCGGTGGCGAAACTCTCCGACAGCCCGGGCAAAACCATCTGCCATGACAAGGCGTTTGTCCGCGCATTGCGCAAAGCCTTCGATCTTCCCCAGATCAAAAAAGCCAGTTAAGCGCTTAAGGGAGCCTTCATGGCTCCCCTCTTCTTATTTATTTCTCAATTCTTCTCTTTTGACTGCGAAATTTACTTGTCTGATAGCGGATGGCAGGTAACATAGATATCCCCCCATAAGGGTGGACAAGTGTTTATTTTTTCCGACTATTAACAGAGAGAATATTATGAGCGTTGTGCCTGTAGCCGACGTACTCCAGGGCCGTGTCGCCGTTGACCAGGAAGTCACCGTGCGCGGATGGGTGCGTACCCGCCGAGATTCTAAAGCTGGCATCTCCTTCCTTGCCGTCTATGACGGTTCCTGCTTTGATCCTGTACAGGCCGTCATTAATAATTCTCTGCCCAATTACAATGATGACGTTCTGCACCTGACGACGGGCTGTTCCGTTATTGTCACCGGCGTGGTCGTGGCATCCCCGGGTCAAGGTCAGAGTTTCGAAATTCAGGCTTCTGCCATTGAAGTCACCGGCTGGGTTGAAGATCCGGATACCTATCCGATGGCGGCTAAACGTCACAGCATTGAGTATCTGCGTGAAGTGGCGCACCTGCGTCCACGTACCAACCTGATTGGTGCGGTTGCTCGCGTACGTCATACGCTGGCGCAGGCGCTGCATCGTTTCTTCGATGAGCAGGGTTATTTCTGGGTGTCTACCCCGCTGATCACCGCGTCCGATACGGAAGGCGCCGGTGAGATGTTCCGCGTCTCAACGCTGGATCTCGAAAACCTGCCGCGCACCCCGGAAGGTAAAGTGGACTATGACAAAGACTTCTTTGGTAAAGAGGCCTTCCTGACCGTATCCGGTCAGCTCAACGGCGAAACGTACGCCTGCGCGCTGTCTAAAATCTACACCTTTGGCCCTACCTTCCGTGCCGAAAACTCCAACACCAGCCGTCACCTGGCGGAATTCTGGATGCTGGAGCCTGAAGTGGCGTTCGCCAACCTGGACGATGTCGCGGGTCTGGCGGAAGCGATGCTGAAGTATGTCTTCAAAGCGG
The DNA here is from genome assembly GCF_043972695.1 of Enterobacter quasiroggenkampii. Classification (NCBI taxonomy): domain Bacteria; kingdom Pseudomonadati; phylum Pseudomonadota; class Gammaproteobacteria; order Enterobacterales; family Enterobacteriaceae; genus Enterobacter; species Enterobacter quasiroggenkampii. The sequence continues at coordinate 2,183,308 of NZ_CP143745.1, read as the reverse complement.
TGCTGGAAGAGCGTCCGGACGACATGAAATTCTTCGCCGAGCGCGTAGACAGCGACGCAGTAGCTCGTCTGGAGCGCTTCGTCTCTGCCGATTTTGCGCAGGTGGACTACACCGATGCGGTGGCGATCCTCGAGAAATGCGGTGAGAAGTTCGAGAACCCGGTTTACTGGGGCGTAGACCTGGCGTCTGAGCACGAGCGCTATCTGGCCGAGAATCATTTCAAAGCGCCGGTTGTCGTTAAAAACTATCCGAAAGACATTAAGGCCTTCTATATGCGCCTTAACGAAGACGGTAAAACCGTGGCGGCGATGGACGTCCTGGCGCCGGGCATCGGTGAAATCATCGGTGGTTCACAGCGTGAAGAGCGTCTTGACGTGCTGGACGCGCGTATGGAAGAGATGGGTCTCAACCCTGCGGACTACAGCTGGTACCGCGATCTGCGTCGTTACGGTACCGTACCGCACGCTGGTTTTGGTCTGGGCTTCGAGCGTCTGATCGCCTACGTGACCGGTGTGCAGAACGTTCGTGACGTGATTCCGTTCCCACGTACACCACGTAACGCCAGCTTCTAATCAGTAAAGACTAAAATGGCCAGCTTATGCTGGCCATTATTTTATTCTGCATTGTCAGTTTTCGTCAGCGCAAAGTCAGCTTCTTTAAACCATCACCCCGTCACAATCCCTGGTTGTTACGTTTTATTTCCACGAAATATCCAGCCACAAAAAATAACCCCCATTCTTATTGCGATTATTACATTCTCAAGCGATAGCACAAATTTCAATCAGCTTTACAGCCGTCCAGAAGGCTTTTCGGCGCCATAAGAAAAAACGAGTCGTTTAGCGTCTATTTATATGAAATGCCTTTATCCAAATTAATCATAAGGAATTCATATATATAGGATATGTCCTGTCGCTTAATTCGCCAGGGCGCTCTGAAGTTTGAGGTGGTTCACAAAGTTCCCAAAAATACATATTTAGTTACACATATTTTCTTTTGGTTACCTAATCTTGAGAATTGTAGCACTTTCAGGCTAGCGAAACGCTTCGGCGAATGGAAAGATGCCTGTCAGATACATAAAGACACCAAACTCTCATCAATAGTTCCGGAAATATTTATTGACAGAATTTATTGACGGCAGTGGCGAGTGTCATAAAAAAACCAATGAGGGTAATAAATAATGATGAAGCGCAATATTCTGGCAGTGGTAATCCCTGCCCTGCTGGTAGCCGGTGCAGCGAACGCTGCAGAAATCTATAACAAAGACGCTAATAAACTGGATCTTTACGGGAAAGCAGTTGGTCTGCATTACTTCTCTGATGATGACAGCAACGATGGCGACCAGACCTATGCTCGTCTGGGCTTCAAAGGCGAAACAAAAATTAACGACCAGCTGACCGGTTATGGTCAATGGGAATACAACTTCCAGGGTAACAACTCTGAAGGCGCCGATGCTCAGACCGGTAACAAAACCCGTCTGGCGTTCGCAGGTCTGAAATTCGGTGATGCAGGCTCCTTCGACTACGGTCGTAACTATGGCCTGGTGTATGATGCAATCGGCATCACCGATATGCTGCCAGAGTTCGGTGGCGACACTGGCAAGAGCGATAACTTCTTCTCCAGCCGTAATGGTGGTCTGGCGACTTACCGTAACAGCGGCTTCTTCGGCCTGGTTGACGGTCTGAACTTTGGCGTTCAGTACCTGGGCAAAAATGACCGTGCTGATGCAGTACGTTCTAACGGTGACGGCTGGGCAACTTCAGTCAGCTATGATTTCGAAGGCTTTGGCGTTGTAGGTGCTTACGGCGCAGCTGACCGTACCAACAACCAGCAGACTCTGGCCTGGGGTAAAGGCGATAAAGCTGAGCAGTGGGCAACTGGCCTGAAGTATGACGCAAACAACATTTACCTGGCAGCGCTGTACGGCGAAATGCACAACGCCGCACGTTTGGGCAGCAGCGGTTTCGCTAACAAATCTCAGGACTTCTCTGTTGTCGCTCAGTATCAGTTCGACTTCGGTCTGCGTCCATCCATCGCTTACTACAAATCTAAAGCGAAAGACGTAGAAGGCATTGGTGATGAAGATTTCATCAACTACATCGACATTGGCGCGACTTACTACTTCAACAAAAACATGTCCACCTATGTTGACTACCAGATCAACCAGCTGAAAGATGACAACAAACTGGGTCTCAGCAACGATGACATCGTAGCACTGGGTCTCGTTTACCAGTTCTAATCAGTACACCACTTTGTTATATGCTTAATGAACAGGGCTTCGGCCCTGTTTTTTTATGCCTGACAGAAAATAATGGCGACTTTTGAAAAGCCGCACGCTTTTCGTCGCAAACGGTTGGCATTTTGTAAATCTACCGTTAACCTGATAGCGGATTTCACTTCTGTAATCACAATGGAACTTCGTCATGTTTGAGAACATTACCGCCGCTCCTGCCGACCCGATTCTGGGCCTGGCCGATCTGTTTCGTGCCGACGACCGCCCTGGCAAAATCAACCTGGGTATTGGTGTATATAAAGATGAAACCGGCAAAACTCCGGTACTGACCAGCGTTAAGAAAGCTGAGCAGTATCTGCTGGAAAACGAAACCACCAAAAACTACCTCGGTATTGATGGTATCCCTGAATTTGGTCGCTGCACCCAGGAGCTGCTGTTCGGTAAAGGCAGCGCAATTGTGAGTGACAAACGTGCCCGTACAGCTCAGACCCCGGGCGGTACCGGCGCGCTGCGCGTGGCGGCGGATTTCCTTGCGAAAAACACCTCTGTGAAGCGTGTCTGGGTAAGCAATCCAAGCTGGCCGAACCACAAGAGCGTGTTTAACTCTGCGGGTCTGGAAGTGCGTGAATACGCCTACTACGACGCAGCAAACCACTCTCTGGACTTTGACGGCCTGCTGGCAAGCCTGAACGAAGCGCAAGCGGGTGACGTGGTGCTGTTCCACGGCTGCTGCCACAACCCAACCGGTATCGATCCAACGCTTGAGCAGTGGGAACACCTGGCGAAGCTGTCCGTAGAGAAAGGCTGGCTGCCGCTGTTTGACTTTGCCTACCAGGGCTTCGCCCGTGGTCTGGAAGAAGATGCTGAAGGCCTGCGCGCGTTCGCTGCCGTGCATCAGGAGCTGATCGTTGCCAGTTCCTATTCCAAGAACTTTGGTCTGTACAATGAGCGTGTAGGTGCCTGTACGCTGGTTGCGGCTAACGATGAGACCGTCGATCGCGCGTTCAGTCAGATGAAATCCGTTATCCGCGCTAACTACTCTAACCCACCGGCACACGGTGCATCTGTTGTTGCGACTATCCTGAGCAACGATGCGCTGCGCGCCATCTGGGAACAAGAGCTGAACGATATGCGTCAGCGTATTCAGCGCATGCGCCTGCTGTTTGTGAACACCCTGGCGGAGAAAGGCGCGGATCGCGACTTCAGCTTTATCATCAAACAGAACGGCATGTTCTCTTTCAGCGGCCTGACCAAAGAGCAGGTTCTGCGTCTGCGTGAAGAGTTCGGCGTGTACGCCGTGGCGTCTGGCCGCGTGAACGTTGCAGGCATGACGCCTGACAACATGGCGCCGCTGTGCGAAGCGATTGTCGCCGTACTGTAATTTGCGCCTATAAAAAAGCCTGCATTATGCAGGCTTTTTTTATGCGGGTTACCAGACAGGCATTTCATCCTGAAGGAACGGATTATGGAGCCGTTCATAGCCCAGCGTCGACATCGGACCGTGCCCAGGGATAAACGTCACATCATCACCCAGCGGCAATAACTTCTGTTTAATCGACTGAATCAGCTGTCCGTGATCGCCGCGCGGAAAATCGCTGCGTCCTACGCCACCTTTGAAAATCACATCGCCGGAGATCAGCAGACGGGACTGGTCATCAAAGAAGACGATATGGCCTGGCGTATGCCCAGGACAATGCAACACCTGTAAAGTCACATTCCCTATGCTAACGCGCTCTCCTTCATTCAGCCAGCGATCGGGCGTCAGAGGCTGACACTCATCAAGGCCAAACATGCGGCTTTGGGCAGGTAACCCCTGCAGCCAGAACTCATCTTCTTTTTCCGGACCGACAATCGGCACGCCGTAGTGTTCAGCCAGTTCAGCCGCTGCGCCCACATGGTCGAGGTGACCATGCGTCAGTAAAATCTGCATGAGCGTCACGCCGCTGTCGGCGACTTCCTGCTTGATCTTCTCAGCGTCACCGCCGGGATCAACAAGCGCGGCCAGTTTAGTCTGTTCGCACCAGATGAGTGAACAATTCTGGGAGAACGCGGTAACCGGAATAATACGATAGTTCATACTGCTCCTGTGTTTCGTTATTACCAGTGCCGAACCGGACCGGTATCAATATGCACAAAGTTGCTGCTGGGGTAATATCCTACACCACCTGCGCGCATAGATAACGCAGCTTTGCGAATATTGGCTAACGAAACGCCCTCAATATGGAAATCCATTGCCTGGCCCTTCGTGTGATAGCTTTTTTTCGCTACCCCGCGACTGTGGGCGCGCAGTTCATTATTGGTATCAACCGAGCGATAACCAGAAATAAGCTGCACCGGCTTGCTGGTACCCAGCAGGCCCTGAAGGCGGAAAAGCTGATCAAACAGTCCTGGGTCGATGGCTTTAATTTTATTCGCGCGGAAATCACGGAAAAAATGGTTAAGTCTTGCTAATTCATCCTGAATATAGCCTCTGCCATCGAAGAACTCCGCTTTTAACGACTCACCGGTATGAAGATTGTTGAGCGTTAAAACTCGCGGACGAGGTGTCGAGAGGGTGGCAAATGCTGGCGTCGGCAAGATGGCCGCTGCGCCAAGCGCAACACCACCTAACGCCAGCAGTTTGCGGCGATTAGCGTCAAATTTGTCCATGATAATCAGGTCTACAGGTAAAAGAAATCGTAATATGCTTAGCGCACGAAGGGCACCTTAACTGGCAAAACCGGGTACGTCAAGGCGCCCAACCCCAGTGAATACGCGGCTTGCAGCGATATAGCCCCTTATTCACCCTAACTTACGACAATCATTTTTCCCGAACTGCTTCATTTACCTGATTAATTGTTCCGCTTTTGGCAAAATTTGTGCGCCGGATCGCGCGGTGAGATCATAATTGTAAATATCTGTACGGTACTGAGTCCGCCCGTCTTCGCCAACAAACGCCGTCAGATAGTAAAGATTGACCGGAATATTGTGTCGGATATTAACGTAACGCGTATCTCCCTGCTTCAGGGCATCCGAAATGCGCGTATCGTTCCAGCCCGCGTCCTGCAGCAGCATATTGGCCAGCTCCGAGGCTTTGTTCACGCGCACGCAGCCAGAACTCAGCGCGCGCGTATCTTTCTGGAACAGATTGTGGTTCGGCGTATCGTGCAGATAGATAGCGTCAGAACTCGGCATATTGAATTTGTAACGCCCTAAAGAGTTATGCGCCCCCGGAGCCTGCTGGAAACGGAACGGTAGGTTAGAAGCCGTGATTGTCGACCAGTCGACCATATAAGGATCGATGGCCTCTTTACTGTTCCAGCCACGCATCACCGTATAACCATGACGTTCCAGATAACCCGGATCGTTCCAGACCTTCGGCAGAATGTCTTTACGCGCCAGCGTCGGTGGCACGTTCCACGGCGGGTTAACCACCACGTTATTCAACGCGCTGCTCATCATCGGCGTTTTGCGATCCGGACGCCCGACAATCACGCGTGACGCCAGTTTTTCGCTACCGTCCTGGTAATAGACCAGTGAATACGCCGGAATGTTAACCATAATCCCGGTAGAGAGGGTTCCAGGCAGCAGGCGCAAACGCTGGATATTGAGCGCCAGCACCCCAGCCCGCTGCGCAGGCGATACGTTCAGCCAGTCTCGTGTCGTCTGGCCAATGACGCCATCGGCTCCCAGTCCCTGAGCGGCCTGGAATTGCTTCACTGCCGCAACCAGCTCGCGATCGTATGCTGCGGGTTTATTGTTGACGGCAATCGCTTTTTTCTCTTTCACGGGCGCTGACGGACTGACCGCCCCGTTTTGTGGATCGTCACCAGGCAGAGCGATATGTGGCCCGCCATCAAGAAGACCGGAGCGCGTCAGGATCTCACGCAGAGCAGGCACATCGCTGCTCCACTGCCCCGGACGCAGCGTCGCGGTGCCGCGCATCTGCGGCCATGGACGCGAGTCGCCCACCAGCGCGAGAAGCGACTCGTGCAGAGTGGCATATTGTGGATGCGCTGGTGCGAGGCTGGCAATAAAGCGCGGCAGTTCGCCGTTATCCAGGGCTAACTGCCACTGGTTAATCACCGACAGCGCCGGCGTCGCCAGCTTATACGGCTTATCGCTATACAGCCAGCGGTTGCCATTGACCGGAATACCCGCCACAAACTGCAGATAGCCCATCATGGCATCGGAAAGCACGACGTCCCGTGCCTGACCGGACACGGCAGGATCGGTTAACAGCTCAACCCACTTTGTAAACTGTGGCTGAAACCCTGCAATCGCGACCTCCGCCAGCTGCTGCTGGAAGGCGCGCACGGCATCGCGGTTTTCCCACATCGGTTTCATATCGCGGGCAGCATAGAGGAGCGTGAGCTGACTGATATAGACCGGCGTGTAGCCTGACGGCAGCCCTGACTGCAGCTGCTGGCTGAGCGATTCGGCATCGATGCCTTCCGGCAGCGGCTTAATACCGGCCATGATAGCCGTCGCCGGAGACTGTTCCAGCGGCTGGGACAACGACGTAGGCTGCGCGCCTGTCGTTGCCGAGCTGTCAGTCGGCACAATTTCAGGCTCGTCGGCCTGGGCGGTTAACAGTGGAGCAAACATCACTGCCAGGCATAAACTAAGCGCCGACAGCTGACGACCACATTCTTTCTTAAGCAACATCCCTTGCCCCCTGTTTTCACGACATGCCCATCACGTTGGGGCTTTCTTTCATTATAGGTAGACGGCTAAGCTGTTGCCTTACCTTATGTAAAGAAGTTTAAAGATAACGCAGCCCTAAGCACAAGTTAAGTTTAAAAAAAAAGCGGCGCCAGGGCGCCGCTTCGGATCGGAAAACGCGTCAGGAAGCGTCCGCCGTGGTTTCTGGCAGTGACTCTGGCGGCTGCGGCGCAAAGCCACGCAGCCCCACAACGTGGACGTGTTCGCTGTTCTGGAACACTTTACGCACCAGCTTGTAGGTTGTCCCTTTTTCAGGACTGATGTTCTCCGGTGCCGCAATGATGAGCTGCATATCGAGACGTTCACAAAGCTCAAACAGCGTGGCAATGGAGCGCGCATCAAGACGCGCAGCCTCATCCAGGAACAGCAGTCGGCATGGGGAGATATCTTTGCCGCGCAGGCGGCGCGCTTCGTCTTCCCAGCTCTGTACCACCATCACCAGAATTGACATACCGGTACCGATCGCTTCACCGGTTGAGAGCGCTCCGGATTCCGCACGCAGCCAGCCGTCTGAACCACGGTTTACCTCTACCTCCATTTCGAGGTAGTTACGGTAATCCAGCAGCTCTTCACCGATGGTTTGCGGCGTACGCTGGCCCATATCAATCTGCGGGTTCAGGCGCTGATACAGTTTCGCCAGCGCTTCAGAGAAGGTCAGACGGTTACTGTTGAACAGATCCTGATGCTGTTCGTGCTGCTCAGACAGCACTTCCAGCAGGGTGGCATGCGCTTCGCGCACGTTAACGTTGAGGCGCACGCTGTTCACCTGGCCAAACGACACGCTCTGCAGACCCTGGTTGAGCTGGCGGATACGGTTCTGCTCGCGCTGAATGGTTTTACGGATGATGTTCGCCACGCTGCGGGAGCTGATCGCCAGCTTCTGCTCGCGGGAGGTCAGCTCTTCCGTCAGACGACCCAGTTCGATTTCCATCTGTTCGATAGCCTCGACCGGATCGTCAGTACGAATGATGTCCTGACGAATACGTTCGCGCAGGTGCTGGTAAACCGCCACGAAGAACTGGATTTTACGTTCAGGACGTTTCGGATCTTCGGACATGCGCAGAACATCGCGCAGGTGTTCGTTATCCGCCACCGCCAGACGCAGAGCACCCAACGCCTTATCCGACATGGAACGCAGCTCATCGGCAGAAAGATATGCCAGCTCGCGACGGTGCAGGCGACGCTCAACGTTATTGTCTTTCACCATGCGCATCACCGCGCACCAGCCCGCCTTCGCGGTCACGACCTGCTCGCGCATCTCAAAGTAGTCGCGCTCCAGCTTGCGCAGGCGACGGGTCAGGTTATCCATTTCTGCTTCGCAGAAGGTCAGCGCTTTTTCCAGCTGATTGCGACGCGCACGGTTGTTGCTCAGCTGAGCATGCAGCTCGTCACGACGAATGCGCGCGCGCTCTTCTGCCCCGCTGTCGGCACGAACGCCGATGTCCTGAAGCTCTTTCTGCAGGTCGTTTAACAGCTCTTTCTTGGTATCGAAGGAGCTTTTCAGCGAGGCCAGCACCTGGTTGTACTGGTTCAGCTGAGCGGAATGGCTGCGCATTGCCTCGCGGGCGCGGGTACGTTCCGCTTCCGCCTGCTCAAGGCGCTGACGCAGCTTTTCATTCAGATCGCTGTTACCGCTCAGCATTTCTGCCGAATCGGAGTAGCCGAAGTGGGCGCGACGCTGCACCACCTCCGTCAGGGCGAACGCCTGCTGACGCGCCTCGCGCTGCACCTGCTGCGACCAGGCATAGTCTTCTTTCAACTGCTCAAACTGTTCCGGGTCACTCTGCAGGACAGAGACAACCGGCTCCAGCTTCGCCAGCTGATTGCCGTGCTGCTGCACGAAGCGCGCGGCTTCCTGCGCTTCATCCAGGCGCTCCTGGATCTCGTCCACGCGATCGGCCAGCGTGTCATCCGCCAGCAGATTCAGGCGCGGCAGAATACGGTTAAGGGCCGCGACGCCCTCTTTCGCCTGCTCGAACTGGACGCGGCTCTGCTGGTTGTCGCTTTCATGACTGGCAATCGCCCGCTCCAGCTCGCCGCGACGGGTATTGAGCTTGCGAATTTCCGCTTCCGGGTCAGCTTCAAAGGCCACGGCCAGATGGCTGCCGATAAAGCGGCTAAACGCCTGATGCAGGCGCTGGGTTTTCTGCACGTCAAACGACAGGGTCGCAAAACGTTCAGACAGCGTTTCACGCTCGGCGTGCAGGCTTTCGATGCGGCTTTCGCGCGCAGCGCGGCCAAACAGCGGCAGCTCCGGGAAGCGGGAGTAACGCCACTGACGGTCAGCGATTTTCACCACCACCGCTTTTTCCAGTTCGTCGACGCTGAATACGCTGTCATCGAACGACTGCGGATCCCCTTCGATCAGGTAAAGATCTTCCGGACAATCTTCCAGGCCGGCAAGCTGTTCAGAAATCAGCGACAGATCCGGCACCACAATCGCATTACGGGATGGACCGTACAGCGCGGAGAAGTATGGCGCATCGTCCAGACCGACATCATCGTAAATCTCGGACAGCAGCACGCCGCCAAAACGCTCCGCCAGGGCATTGAGACGCGGGTCTTCCGCACCGCCCGGCTGGCTTAAGCGTTCAATTTCTTCGTCGACTTCACGCTTGCGCGTGCCGACTTCATCACGCTCAACAATGGCTTCGCGCTCGCGCTCCAGCAGCTGCTGCAGGTATTCGGTCACTTCCTGACTGGATTCAAACTGCTCGCCGCACTGTTCGCTGAGCTGGTTAAGGCTACTCTGGGCCGCCAGCCAGACCGGTGCACGCTGCAGAAGCGCTTGCGAACGGGACTGCAGCTGTTCCAGCTCCTGACGCAGGGTCATACGCTGTTCGCTGGCGCTGGAGACCGTGTCTGAAAGCGCAGCGATACGCGCCTCGAGTTCCTGATGCAGGGCCTCAAGCTCGTCAAAATCGTAATTTTTGCCCTGACGTTTGCAGAATTCCGCCAGCAGACGCTCGGCTTCCTGCTGCTCGCGCAGGCGCTGTTCCAGCTCGTTCAGACGCATACGCAGCGGCTGAACCTGCTCGGCCAGATGGCGCTGGTTCACGCCGTCGCGCAGCAGTTCACGGGCAACGTCCCAGGCTTCGTTACGCGCCAGCGGGCCGTTAATCGCTACGACCAGCTGATAGGCCTGCTCAAACTGGCTGTGCGCCGTTTGCGCAACGCTCATTTTCTGTTCGAGGGACAGCAGTTTCTCAGTGGCTTCCTGCTCTTTGGCCTGGAAGGTATCCAGCCACTCGTCGGCGCTTTCCGGCGTCAGGTCAGGCAGATGGCACAGCTCTTTCGCGCGCTGTAATGCCTGCAGTGCCTGGGTGTACTGGATCGCACGCGTCTGCTGCACGTCCAGCGCCTGCTGGTAATCGGCAAGCTGGCTTTTCAGCTCATCCACTTCCAGCTCGGCCGCTTCGGCGCGGGCTTCGTTCTCTTCCTGCATCTCGGCGGCTTCGGCCACCACTTCATTTTGCTCTTCGAGACGGATCTGCAGCTCGTCGAGGTCCGCTTCATAGCGCTCGATTTTTTCCTGCTGACGGAGCGCAGTTTGCACCAGGTTCAGGTGATCGCTGGCGGCCTGGTAATCGGCTTCCAGGTCGCCCTCGGCACCGTTGTGCTCACCGAGCTCGCGCGCCATTTCGACGTGCTTGTACTGCTCGGCCACCAGCTGTTTACGGGAGGTAAACAGCTCGCGGCGATATTCTAATGCCTGATCGAGGTGGACGCGGCGCTCGTTAGCGTGGCGCATGTAGTCCGCCGCCACGTAGTTGGTGGCTTCACTGATCAGGTGTTTAAACAGGTCACGGTCAGACTGGGTCACGCGAATCGCTTCCAGCGTCATGCGGTTTTCACGCAGCGCCGCTTCCATATCCTGGAAGGCCTTACGCACGCCGCTGTTTTCCGGCAGCAGGTAATCGCGCAGGGAGCGGGTAATCGCGCTGGAGATACCGCCGTACAGAGACGCTTCAATCAGGCGATAGTATTTGCTGCGGTCTGATGCCGTGCGCAGACGACGCGCCACCACGCCCAGATCGAACATTAACGAGTGGTAGTCGGTAATCGAGTTGAACTGCTTGAACTGCACGCCTTCGATCGCTTCGAGCTTATCTTTCAGCTCCTGGAGCGTCAGCACGCGCGCCTGGCGTTCGTTCAGGGTTTCCGTCAGCAGCGCCGTTGGCTGCATGGACGTTGGCAGCCCCTGGATGGCGAACGGTTTAATATCGACTTTACGATCGCGACCGGCAACCTGCTGCAGGCGTACGCCCACCACCACGCGCTGATGGCGGGAGTTAATGACGTCCAGAACCGAATAACAGACGCCGGCCTTCAGCTTCCCGTGCAGACCTTTATCACGGGAGCCGCTTGTGGCCCCCGCTTCGGTGGTGTTACGGAAGTGAAGCAGCGTCAGGTCAGGGATCAGCGCCGTGACAAAGGCCGCCATGGTGGTGGATTTACCCGCACCGTTACCGCCGGAGAGCGTCGTCACCAGCTCATCCAGATCGAACGTTCGGGCAAAGAAGCCGTTCCAGTTAATCAGCGTCAGTGAGCGAAATTTACCGCGTTCAATCATTACTCTTCCTCCCCGCTATCCGGCAGATTCTCTTCATGCTCATCATTGAGCTGCAAATGGTTTTCCACCGGCATCGCTTCACCGTCGCGGATCATGCGAAGCTGCGCTTCACGCGCGTCATCGCCCGCACGCACGTCGGCGCCGAAGCGGAAGACAGATTCCGTAATGCGGAATTTGCTGCTGTCGTGACCCATAAACCAGACCATCCCCAGACGACGCAGACGGTTCAGGGAAGAGCGAACCTTTTCCTGTAATTTCTGACGGTCAAGATCCGACCCCGTGGAGCGGTTGTTCACCAGCTTGAGCAGCTTGCTCTCATCTGCCAGCGTCAACAGCTCGTCGTAAAGCTCCTGCTGGGTGAAGATCCCTTCATTCGCCAGACGTTCCGGGCTGAGGTAGAGGTAGCAAAGAATTTTGCCGACCATCATATCCAGCTCGGAGAGCACGGAACGCGGGATCAGCGTCGTGGAGCGCGGGCGCAGGTAGAAAAACCCTTCCGGCGCGCGGATAAGCTCCACGTTGTAGCGTGCGTAAAACTCTTCCAGGTACTCCTGGAAGTCCATCAAAAAGGCGTGATTATCCAGCTCGTCTAAGCCAATGTGACGACCGGCACGCAGCTGGCTGTCCAGCGCCGGAAATAACGGATTCGCCAGCGCCTGTGCCAGCTTAACCGGCATCACTTGTTCAATATTTGTCAATGACATGCGCCTGTACCTTGGCTCCGTAATCGTTAATTGGCTGCCACTTCGGCGGCAGTCCGGTGAAGTCTGCTTGCGCGATACCCAGGCGAACCGCCTGGTCTACCACAATGCGGGCAACGTCGAAGTGGCGCGCGCGCGGATATTGCGCCAGATAGTCGCGCACCACGAGTCCAAGATCCAGCGGAGCTTGTCTGGTTTTATAGACCGCGAGCTGTTCTTCGATCATCGCCGCAAGCTGCTCGCGAATTTCGTTAAATTCTTCATATTCCAGATCCGGCGGCAGTTCACCGGTCACCTCTTCATCGCGCAGCGCCATCTCTTCGTCGCGCATATCCAGCAGACGATCGGCATTGGCGTAGGTCAGCGCCCACGGCGCATCGAAATAGGTCTGCACCGACTGGCGCAGACGCTGGGCAAAGACGCGGTTTTTATCCATATCGATCGCGGTACGGATAAATTTATGCACGTGTCGGTCATAGCCAATCCACAGGTCGATCGACTGCTGGCCCCAGCTGATAATACGGTCCAGTTTGCTCTGCAGGTCGAACACCAGACGGTCGATAAAGTGCAGATCGTCGTGCGCCAGCGTCGCGTCCTGGATACGCAGCAGGTTCGCCTGCAGCTTATCCCCTGCGGCTTCCAGCGTATCCTGCAGCTCACGCAGCGTACCGGAGGTTTCTGACAGCAGAAGTTCACAGCTGGAGATGGCCGCTCGCCAGTCTTTATTCAGCAGCTGTGCGATATCGTCTTTCACCTGCTGCTGCTGTTCGTCCATCAGGCGCTGGGTCAGATCGATACTGTCGAAGATTTCCGCCACCGAATATTTCAGCGGTGCATAGACGTTTCGGTGCCAGTGGAATTCGTCACCGTCTTCATCTGCCGCATCGGCGGCGCGCTTAAGCTCACCCGCCACGATCGACAGCTGCATGGAAAGACGCAGCGTGGAAAATTCACGCTGGCGGATATAATAATCGGTGATGCCGATGCCCAGTGGCGTCAGGCGATAGATGGCGTTTCCTTCCGCCTGCTCGCTGGTAAAGCGGTTCAGCAGACGTTGACGCACCATATCGTTGATCGCGTTGTTGGCACGGACGCTAATGGTTTCGCTGGTTTGCTCAAACGCATCACTGACGTGGCGGAACGCATCCACCAGTTCACCCTCGCTCATTTCACCATCCAGCCGCTCGCCGTTCAGCGTGGCGACCGCCAGCAGGAATGAAAGTCTGTCTACCGGCAGCGAGATGGAGAAATCGTTTTTCCTGGCCCAGGCAACCAGTTCGGGGACTGTCTGGGAAAATTCACTCATAGGTTATCCTTGCATCTGCGGCTTGTGCGCGGTGACGTGAATATAGCGGCCAAGGCTGACAAAAGGCTCCTGACGGCAATACCGCGTTTCCAATTCTGTTAAGGTGTCAAAACAGTCACGCTGTTTGTGTTTTTCACGCAGATAATCATGAAACACCCTGACGCCCGTCTTCCCGACAATCTGCCAGCCAATCGCTTCCAGCCAGCCATAAACCTGCTGTGGATCGCGCGGATAGTCCGGGGAAAGCGTGCGCTTTTTCTTTTTGGGCATCCCGACCTGAACATAGTCGAAGTTTCCCGCAACCATGTTGTGCATCAGGAAGCCGTTAGCATTGTAGAACATCAGCGACAGCGTGCCGCCCGGGCGCAACATCGACCACAGGGTTTGTAACACGCTTTGCGGATCGGCAACCCACTCCAGCACCGCATGAAACAATATCAGATCAACCTGGGTTTCCAAATGCTGTGCGATGTCCTGAGCGGCGCATTGTATAAAATGCATGTTGTCGCTCACACCTTTCTCTTCTGCCGCACGCGTCGCGCGGGCGACCATTTCAGCAGAAAGATCGCAAAGCGTGACGTGATGACCGCGTTCAGCCATTTTTATGGCCGTCTGCCCTTCACCACCACCGGCGTCCAGCACGCGCAACGTTTGGCCGCCGAACGTAGCCAGAATGGTGTCCAGATCCTGCCAGAGGATCGTCTGACGGAGCTGCCCCTTCGTGGTGCCATAAATGTTGCGCGAAAATTTTTCCGCGATGTCATCAAAATTGCGATCCCGCATTGGGAGAGTTCCACTCGCTAACTGCAAAACCGCTATTTTGTCACACCCGCGCGGAGAATGAACCTCTCTGGTGTAATATCACCGGCAATCACCTGCTATATGGTCAAAAAAGGAACCAAAAAGGATGCTTTTTACCCTTAAGAAATACATTGGAGGGATGATGCTTCCCCTTCCGCTGCTGCTCATCATCATCGCGCTGGGGCTGGCGCTGGTGTGGTTCAGTCGCTTTCAGAAGAGTGGCAAAACGCTTATCACGCTCGGCTGGCTGGTCTTGCTGCTGTTGAGCCTGCAACCGGTCGCGGATGGCCTGTTACGCCCCATCGAGAACAGGTACCCAACATGGCAGGGAAATCAGAAAGTGTCGTACATCGTGGTGCTGGGCGGTGGATATACCTGGGATCCTGACTGGGCTCCGAGCTCAAACCTGATCAACAACAGCCTGCCACGGCTGAACGAAGGTATTCGCCTGTGGCTGGCGAATCCGGGATCAAAAATGATCTTCACCGGCGCGGCGGCGAAAACGAACCCGGTGAGTACGGCTGAAGCGGGCGCCAGGGTCGCGGAATCTCTCGGCGTGCCGCGTTCCTCAATCATCACGCTGGACAGCCCGAAAGACACCGAAGAAGAGGCTGCTGCAGTGAAGCAGGCGATTGGCGATGCCCCGTTCCTGCTGGTGACCTCCGCCTCGCACCTGCCGCGCGCGATGATTTTCTTTGAGAAGCAAGGCCTGCACCCGCTTCCCGCACCGGCAAACCAGATGGCCATCGACGCACCGCTCAACCCGTGGGAACGGGCGATCCCCTCCCCGGTGTGGCTGATGCATAGCGACCGCGTCGGCTACGAGACGCTCGGACGCCTCTGGCAGTGGCTGAAAGGATCCTCAGGCGAGCCAGGGCAAGAGTGATTTTGTTGCCAGATCGAAGTTTGCGCGATTGAATCGTCCGGTGTTCACCAGCTGCGCGACTTCGTCCCAGAGCAGGTAGAGCCAACGTCGCCAGAGAAACGCTTCCGCAACGGGGGCGCGTTGGAGGTAATGCCACAGTAAGCCTTCCGCCGCCCCGCTGTCGCTGAGCCTGAACAACTCATATTCGCGCGGTGCCCAGAGCATGATGCCCGGCCCCACCATTGCCAGAAGCTGATCGCTGCGGGCGTCTTTGAGCATGCTGCGCAGGGTAAAATTGCCGTGGATCAGCACGCAGTTGTCATTAAAACCGTCGAACAAGGCCGGTAAGCACTCCCGGGTGCGAAACAGGATACGTTTGTCCTGCATGGTTAAACCGGTATTGTTGAACTGGTTAAGCGTTCCCCACAGCACTTCAACCCGCTGGCGGTACCACAGCGGCCAGAGGTTTTCCTGGGTGCTGTCAACCGGTCCGACAAGTCCACGGCTATCCTGACGGTGCCAGGCCAGCAGCGCCTCGACAATCTGGTCTTTCAGTTGCTCCCAGCGTTCCGGCGTTCGCGCGGGCGCTTCAACGGGCACACCGAGTAAACGTTCAATCAGCAGTACGTCCGGGCCGGGGTGTTCCTCATGGGTCATCACGCCATACACCGTCGGCATACGCACGGTTCCCTCCCGCGCCAGCATCGACATTTTCCATGCAAGCTGCCTGGCAACGCCGGGTGACGTGAAACTTCTTGCCATTAGCGGCATCGGGTTACCCTGACTGTCGTAAAGCGACCAGAGCGCGGTATCGGCTTTTTCACTCACGCATTCGACCCGGCTTAACTTTTCACCCAGCAGATGGCTAAGTTCGGCACGCAGCTGTTCCATATGAGATTACCCCCATTAAGACTACTGCTTTTATAATGAGCGTCCTTAATGAAGATGTCACCCGGAAGAGATCAATCAGGAAAAAGAAAGTGAAAAATAAAGCGGAGAGTGCATCCCTCCCTGCGGAGAGATGCCGGTAAGATTAACGCAATTCGGCGCGAACGCGCTCAAGATCTTCAGGGGTGTCTACGCCCGTGCCGGGTACTTCCTCAGCAACGGCAACGTGAATTTTCTCGCCGTACCAGAGCACGCGAAGCTGCTCCAGCATTTCGATATGCTCCAGCGGGCTCGGCGCCCAGGCCACATAGCGGCGAATAAAGCCAGCGCGATAGCCGTAGATCCCAATATGACGCAGGAAGGTATCACCGATGGTCTCTTTAGAGAGCGCAAAGCGATCGCGATCCCACGGGATCGTGGCGCGGGAGAAATAGAGCGCATAGCCTTCCGCATCCATGACGACCTTCACCGCATTCGGGTTAAACGCTTCTTCTGCATGATGAATGGGTACTGCCAGCGTCGCCATTCCGACCTGACGCTGCGCCAGGTTTTCGGCCACCTGACGGATAATGACCGCGGGGATCATCGGCTCGTCACCCTGCACGTTTACGATGACCGTATCATCACTGAAACCGCATTTCTCAACCACTTCCGCCAGACGTTCGGTGCCGGACTGGTGATCGGCGCGAGTCATGCACACCTCTCCGCCTGCGGCCTCAACCGCACGAGCGACATCCGGATGGTCGGTGGCAACAATCACGCGGTCAGCACCCGATTCACGCGCGCGCTCGAGGACATGCACAATCATCGGCTTGCCGTTAATATCCACCAGCGGTTTACCCGGCAGACGCGTTGAGGCATAACGCGCAGGAATAATGACGACAAAACTCATGGCTTGCTCTCTTCTGCCACCAGGGAACGGGCTTCATTTTCCAGCAATACCGGAATACCGTCACGCAGCGGGAAAGCCAGACTGTCCAGCTTGCAAATGAGCTCTTGTTTGTCCTGGCTGTAGTAAAGTTTGCCGTTGCATACCGGGCAGGCAATAATTTCAAGTAAACGGTGATCCATAGTTCCTCCGTATGGGTAATCGCTAAAGCTTAACACATTCCCTTTTCAGGACGTGCCTGTTTCCCAGCCACTTCGACAGGATGTAAACAATCCATCAGGTACCCGGCCCAGCGTCACGTCGTCGGCCCCCTGCCAACGCGCGAATTCACTAATGGCGGACGTTAATCCTTTTTCCAGGCTCGCCGTCACCCTGACGCCCTCTTGCAGATAAAGCGCAATGATTTCAAGCGTGCCGGTCTTGCGGTGCATTTTGGCATCCATGCGCCCGACCAGCTGTCCTTTATGCAGCAGCGGTAAAACAAAGTAGCCATACTGGCGCTTTGGGGCCGGGGTATAACATTCCAGCCGGTAGCTAAAATCAAAGAGCTGCTCGGCGCGTTTTCTGTCCCAGACGACCGGGTCGAACGGCGACAATACCGCGCTGTGGGTTGCCTGAAGTTTCCCCTCCAGAGCCTGAGGCAATAACGGAAGGAGATCCGCATGCAGCCACATTTCGCCCAGCGTTTCCACGGTAACGGGAATAACGCGCTGCTCGTGTTGCCACATGTCCAGCAGCGGTTTCAGCACGGGCTGGCGCAGGCGATAATAATCTGCCAGCCACTGCGCGCGAAAAATCCCCAGACTGCGGGCGCTGTTCTCCAGCATAATGGCCTCGGCCGCCTCCTGGGTAAGCAGGTCGCGCTCGTCGTCCCAGTGCGGCATCACGCGATGCGTCAGATCGTAGACGCGCTGAAAGTTACGCCGCTCAATCACCATGACTTTCCCAGAGGTAAATAACCCTTCGAGATGACGTTTGTGCGGCTTCCACTCCCACCAGCCGCTTGCCCCCTTGCGCGGGTGTTCAAAATCGGCAGAGCGTACAGGACCGTTTTCCTGAATATGCGCGATGAGCTGCTCTATTTCAGCCGCATGTTCCTGCATCCAGGCCTGTCGGTATTTCCAGCCCATCTTTTCCGGCGCAAGCATACGGTGACGCACCAGGGCAAAATCGCTGCGAGGAAGGAAGCAGGCTTCATGCGCCCAATACTCCATCAACTCCCCCTTGCTGAGCGCCTCATCCAGCCACTGGGAAGGATAACTCCCCAGGCGGCTAAACAGCACCAGGTAAGGGCTGCGGGCCACAATATTAATGGTGTCGATCTGGAGGAGCGACATGCGCTGTACGGTAGAGAGGATATCGGCAGGCTGCGCGCGGCGGCGGGGCTTTTTGAGCAGCCCCTGCGCGGCCAGGTGGAGATTACGTGCGGCTGAAAGCGAGAGTTGCGGTAGAGACATGCGTTTTCCTGTCAGTCAAAGCGCCACCAGAACCGCGTAAGCCTTTAGTGCACCAACGCAATCAGTTCCTTGAGCAAATGTTCCGGCTGCTCACCGCTGAGTTCGGCGTCAACCGGCAGATACCACCAGTTATCTTTCGCAAAGGCGCGGCATTTCACCGCATCTTTTTCGGTCATGATCAGCGACTGCCCGGGTGCGGTCAGGGCGTCTACCTGCCCTTCCACCAGCGCCTGATGGTCGGCCAGCGGAACGCGTTTTTCCAGCCGGGCACCACACTGTTCCAGCGTCGCGAAGAAGCGCGGCGGATGACCAATGCCCGCCATCGCTACCAGTGAAGGCAACTCTGAAACCGACCGGCGTTCCCCCGTCACCAGGTTGATCGCCAGGCCCGGCTGCAGGTGCATCGGGATTTCACCCGTTTTCGCCTCACCCCCGTTCACGATCACCGCATCCACAGACTTCAGACGTGAAGCGCGTTCGCGCATGGGCCCGGCAGGTAACCACCAGCCGTTACCAAAACGGCGAACGCCGTCGATGACCACAATCTCTTTATCACGCGCCAGGGCGTAATGCTGCAGACCATCGTCAGTGATGATGATTTGTACCGCGTGTTCGGCAAGCAGTGCCTGTACGGCATCGCTGCGCACCGGGGAAACCGCGACCGGTACGCCGGTACGCTGGAAAATCAATACCGGTTCATCACCCGCTTCAGCCGTCGTGGTTTCCGCCGTCAGCAACAGCGGGTAATGCGCCGCTTGACCACCATATCCGCGCGATACCACGCCCGGGCGTATACCGCGTTTTTGTAACTGCTCTACCAGCCAGATCACCACCGGCGTTTTGCCGTTGCCGCCCGCCGTAAGATTACCGACAACCACAACCGGCACCGGCGCGCGCCAGGCCCGCTTCACCCCCAGACGATAAAGCAGGCGGATGATGCCGCTCACCAGGCCGTAGAGCCAGGAGAGCGGCAAAAGCAGCAGCCACAGCGGGGATTCACCGGACCAGATGCGTGCAATCATTCGCCGAACTGCATCTTATGAAGCTGAGCGTAAACGCCGCGGTGTTCCAGCAGGTCAGCATGGCTTCCACGCTCAACAATGATACCGTCCTCAACCACGACGATTTCATCAGCCTGCTCGATAGTCGACAGACGGTGCGCAATCACCAGCGAGGTACGGTTCTTTTGCAGCTCATCCAGCGCGGACTGAATCGCGCGTTCAGATTCCGTATCCAGCGCAGAGGTCGCTTCGTCCAGGATCAGGATCGGGCTGTCGCGCAACAGCGCACGGGCAATGGCGATACGCTGACGCTGCCCACCGGAGAGCAGTACGCCGTTCTCACCGATGATGGTATCCAGACCGTTATCCATCTTGTTGATAAAGTCCATCGCGTAAGCCATACGCGCGGCGTTCTCAATCTGCTCGCGGCTGTACTCTTCAGTACGCGCATAGGCAATATTGTTTGCCACGGTATCGTTGAACAGGTGCACGTTCTGAGAGACCAGCGCTACCTGATTACGCAGCGACTGCAGGGTATACTCCCGCAGGTCGTGGCCGTCTAACAGAATTTCACCTTCGTCAATGTCGTAGAAACGGGTGATCAGGCTGGCAATGGTCGATTTCCCCGAGCCAGAACGGCCTACCAGCGCAACGGTTTTCCCCGCCGGAATGGTCAGGTTGATATTGCGCAGAGCCGGTGTTTCGCGGCCAGGATAGGTAAAGGTCACATTGCGGAACTCAACGTCGCCGTTCGCGCGCTCAATGACGCGTTTACCTTCATCTTTTTCCTGTTCGGAATCCAGAATGCTGAACAGGGTCTGGCAGGCGGCCATCCCACGCTGGAACTGGGCGTTTACGTTCGTCAGTGACTTCAGCGGACGCATCAGGGCAATCATTGAGGAAAAGACCACGGTAATGGTACCCGCCGTCAGCGTCTCCATGACGCTCGGGAAGCTTGCTGCATACAGGACGAACGCCAGTGCCAGCGAAGCAATCAGCTGAATAATCGGGTCAGAGATGGAAGAGGCCGAGACCATTTTCATCCCCTGCAGACGCATTTTGTTGCTGACTTTATCAAAGCGTTTGGTTTCGACGTCCTGACCACCAAAAATCAGCACTTCTTTATGCCCTTTCAGCATCTGCTCTGCGCTGGTGGTCACCTGCCCCATCGTGTTCTGCATATTCTTACTGATATTGCGGAAGCGCTTTGACACGACGCGGATAGCAATGGAAACCACCGGTGCCAGAACGATAAGGATAAGCGACAGCTGCCAGCTGTAGTAGAACATCATCACGAACAGACCGATGATCGACGCGCCCTCGCGCACAACGGTAATCAGCGCGCTGGAAGAGGAAGAAGCAACCTGCTCGGAGTCGTAGGTAATACGCGACAGCAGCGTCCCGGTTGACTGCTTGTCAAAGAACGCAACCGGCATGCCCATCATGTGACTGAACAGTCGACGGCGCATGGTCATCACCACTTTCCCGGATACCCAGGAAATGCAGTAGCTTGAGATATAGCTGGTGATACCGCGTAAGATCATCAGTCCGATAACCACCAGAGGCATCCATAGCAGCACTGAGCGATCCGTTTTACCAAAACCGTCATCCAGTAACGGTTTAAGAAGCGATAGCATAAAAGTATCGCTGGCTGCGTTGAGGATTAACGCTACACCCGCCACGATCAAGCCTGCTTTAAAAGGGGCAATCATCGGCCAGAGTCGGCGGAACGTTTGCCACGTGGAGAGATCTTTGTCGTTATGCATTCAAAAAACCAGCATTGTTGAAATAGCCGCATATTCTACCCGTTATCGACGGGCGCGCCAAACCACTGATGATACCAACGTGGTAAAATTTGCTCTCGCAAGCGCCGGATTTGCCAGTGATGTTGCGAGAATGTCACCGATATTTGTCCTGAATGAGGGGTATCGTGCCAGATATACCCCTCTTTTCGATAGCGTCGGACAACTTTTGCTGACGGGAAATGCCATGCGTTATAGCGGGCCGCGGAATCCAGGGCAATCTGTCCTCCCACCCGCTGTACCAGCGGCAATGAAGACGAGGTATTGCTGCCATGATGGGGCACCTGTATCAGCGTGGACGTCATATAACGCCAGTAATGGCTAAGCATAGCCTGTTCCGCTTGCGCTTCAATATCTCCTGTTAACAGAACACTTTGCTCCCCGTCGTCCACCTTTACCACGCAGGAACGGTTATTCCCCTGGGCCGGGTAATTTTCAGGGGGCCAGTGGACGGTGAAGGTTAACCCCTGCCATTCCCATTTCTGCCCACGAAAACAGGGATGGTGTCCCGTCCTGCGCAACGGGCTTCTTATCCATATATCCGGCCATGCTTTTTGCAACGAAATGAGGCCTCCTGCATGGTCGAGGTGTTCATGACTGAGAATCACCCCGTCTGGCCGCAGGTGATGCCAGCGAAGCCAGGGAATAATTAACCGCTGCGCGCTGTCTCCGTCCGGCCAGGCGAGCCCGGTATCATAAAGAATGGCTTTTCCCTGCCTTTCAATGACCATGGCCAGCCCCTGCCCCACATCCAGCATATGCAGCGTCCAGCTCTCGCTTTTTGCCTCTCGCCAGAGAGGAAACGTCAGTAAGACGCTGCCTGCAAGACAAACGGCAGGAACAGTTTTCCAGGCACGAAAACGCCAGGCAATGATGATCAACCACGGCAGTAATGCCATAGTTTGCCAGCGTTGATCGACATTCTGCCAGCCATCAGGCAGGCGCATCAGTAGCCAGAAGAGTCCCGCAAGCGACTTATCGGCAGCAAACCAGATGGCACTTTCAACCGCTGCCAGCGGTAGCAGATGGAGCAGCATACCGAGCAGGATCAGCGGGACGGAGACAAACGTTACCAGGGGCACGGCAAAGAGATTCGCGACCAGGGATGAGAGGCTGAAGCCATGGAAAATCAGAACCTGTAACGGCATGAGCAGAAGCAACATGCCGACCTGCAGATAAATCAGGTTCACTAGCGGCTGTATACGTCTTGCCCACTGCCAGTCAGGAAGCGGCAGCCACTGAAACCAAAAAATCAGCGCGGCGACGGCAAAGGCTGACAAAGCCAGACTCTGCGAAAGTACGGCTAACGGATCGTTTAACAGTATCGCCGCGATACAGCACCCCCATACCTGCCAGGGCGACCATTGACGGCCAGCGATCCGCAACATGGCAAGCACAGCAAGTGCGATGACCGTCCGCAGCGCAGGCGGTTGCAGGCCGGTAAGCCAGGCGTAGAAAGCAGCAAAGATTAACCCGGCAAGGAGAGGCATTTGCCAGTGGACCCGATGGCTGGGTAATAAAAACTGGAGTCCACGTGCAAGTAACCAGACGAGAGAGGCTGCCAGTGCGATATGCAGACCCGAAATCGCCATCAAATGCAGCGTGCCGGTTTCCCGCATCAGATCTTTTATTTCCCGCGGTACATCCAGGCGTTCCCCCATCCCAAGGCCCAGGATAACCGCTCCCCATGGATAAGCAGAAAGTCGGTTTTCCAGCGACAGCAGATATTGCGCTCGCAGGCTGCAGCGCCCGTCGACGAGTTCCGCACGGGTGAAGCGCCCGCTCAACGTTTGATGTCGGGCAAAAGCGCTGCGCTGAGCATCATAACCGCCGTCGTTCAGTTCGCCGTGTGCAGGCCTGAGCCTGAGCGTCATGGTCCAGCGCTGACCGGCACAGGCTTTCTGCGGCAGATAATTGCCATACAGCGTTACGCCGGTGGAGGCCCACCAGCGCTTGCCATCGACGCTGCGAATGTTTCCCTGATGCAAAGTGGCGCCGTCGGTCGCGGTGAGCTCTACCTCAGCCTGCACGGCCCCCGTTGTTAAATGCTGCATCGGCCAGACGCTCTCTTGCGCGGCCAGAATGCCCCACGCACAAAATAACAGCGTGATACCAGCATACTTCACTCGACGGTTTTGCCATGCAGCAAGCACTATCCCGCCAGCCACCATGACCCACACGGCGTAAGGTGACGGCAATTCAGGTAACCAGAGTAACGGAACTATCGCCAGCATGGCGCAGACACTAAGCGCGGGAATTCCCATTGCTACCTCCCTGTTTCAGGGTGGCAGTATGCAAGCAGGTTGAGCGGGTCGTCAGGTGTGAAGGATGCGATTTACAGCAAGCGCAGCAAGGTATTTTACGGGTTGCAGAAAACGAAACGGAAAATGCGGGGCACCTTCAGAAAGAAAGCGACGGGTACAAAAAAAGCACCCGCAGGTGCTTTCTTTCGAACCCAGTTTAACCGGCTGGCTAAACTCAGTTGCCGTAAATATTGGCGCGATCGCGCAGTTCTTTACCCGGCTTAAAGTGTGGAACGTACTTACCTTCCAGCTCGACTTTATCGCCAGTTTTCGGGTTACGCCCGGTACGTGGAGCACGATAGTGCAGAGAAAAACTACCGAAACCGCGGATTTCAATGCGCTCGCCCTGGGCAAGAGTGGAGGCCATATGCTCCAGCATCTCTTTTACGGCATCTTCCACTGCTTTGGCAGGGATATGCGGTTGCTGACTGGCAAGTCTTTCAATCAATTCTGACTTGGTCATGATTCCTCCGGTTCCTTTCAAACCAATTAGCTGAACAGCTCATTAAACAAGGGCGGCCGTAGCCGCCCTTTGTTATTGATTACAGGACGAATCCTGTAATCTGTCAAGTTTGCTCCTCATCCTTCACGCTGTAAATGCATTACAGCGCACATGATGCTGAGAACCTGATATTACTCGCCTTTAGCTGCTTTGAAAGCTTCAGCCATTGCGTTGTTAGAGAAGTTTGCATCTTCCTGTTTGTTAACAGTTGCGATTGCATCTTTCTCATCAGCTTCGTCTTTAGCACGAACAGACAGGCTGATTGCACGGTTCTTACGGTCAACACCGGTGAACTTAGCTTCAACGTCGTCGCCTACGTTCAGAACCAGAGTGGCATCTTCAACGCGGTCACGGGAAGCTTCAGAAGCGCGCAGGTAACCTTCAACGCCGTCAGCCAGTTCTACGGTTGCGCCTTTAGCGTCAACTGCAGTCACTTTACCGTTTACGATTGCGCCTTTCTTGTTCAGTGCAACCCAGTTGTTGAACGGATCTTCTGCGAGCTGTTTAACGCCCAGGGAGATACGCTCACGCTCTGCGTCAACCTGCAGAACAACTGCAGCGATTTCGTCGCCTTTTTTGTATTCACGAACTGCTTCTTCGCCTGCAACGTTCCAGGAGATGTCAGACAGGTGAACCAAGCCATCGATGCCGCCGTCCAGGCCGATGAAGATACCGAAGTCAGTGATAGACTTGATTTTACCTTCAACACGGTCACCCTTGTTGTGGGTTTCCGCGAACTGCTGCCATGGGTTGTTTTTGCACTGCTTCAGGCCCAGGGAGATACGACGACGTTCTTCGTCGATATCCAGAACCATCACTTCCACTACATCACCAACGTTAACAACTTTGGATGGGTGGATGTTTTTGTTGGTCCAGTCCATTTCGGAAACGTGCACCAGACCTTCAACGCCTTCTTCGATTTCAACGAAGCAGCCGTAGTCAGTCAGGTTGGTTACGCGACCAGTCAGTTTAGTACCTTCTGGGTAACGCTTAGCGATAGCTACCCATGGATCTTCGCCCAGCTGTTTCAGGCCGAGGGATACACGAGTACGCTCGCGGTCGAACTTCAGCACTTTAACAGTGATTTCGTCGCCCACGTTCACGATTTCGCTTGGGTGCTTAACGCGTTTCCACGCCATGTCGGTGATGTGCAGCAGGCCATCAACGCCGCCCAGGTCAACGAATGCGCCGTAGTCAGTGAGGTTCTTAACGATACCTTTGACTTCCATGCCTTCCTGCAGGTTTTCCAGCAGCTGATCGCGTTCTGCGCTGTTTTCGGATTCGATAACGGCACGACGGGAAACAACAACGTTGTTACGCTTCTGGTCCAGCTTGATTACTTTGAACTCAAGCTCTTTACCTTCCAGGTGCAGGGTGTCACGAACTGGACGAACGTCTACCAGAGAACCTGGCAGGAACGCACGAATACCATTCAGCTCAACAGTGAAGCCACCTTTAACTTTGCCGTTGATAACACCGACCACAGTTTCAGCTTCTTCGTAAGCTTTTTCCAGCGTGATCCATGCTTCGTGACGTTTCGCTTTCTCACGAGAAAGCAGGGTTTCACCGAAGCCGTCTTCTACTGCGTCCAGAGCAACGTCAACTTCGTCGCCAACCTGGATTTCCAGCTCGCCCTGGGCGTTTTTGAACTGCTCTGCCGGAATGGCGGACTCAGATTTCAGACCGGCGTCAACCAGTACTACGTCTTTGTCGATAGCAACAACAACACCGCGAACGATGGAACCCGGGCGGGTTTCGATTTCTTTTAAGGATTCTTCAAACAGTTGAGCAAAAGATTCAGTCATGTTTAATCTTCAGGTTAATATTAACGTCCACCTGGCTCCGTGCCGGATGGGGTTGTTTCACATACCCGCCGTCAATCCCTTGCAGCGGGGGTACTGCTAAATCGGTCGCGATTACGCGAGTGCCAGTTTTTGGCGCGCATATTGTAGCGCTTTTTCAATCACTTGCTCAATAGTTAAACTGGTTGAATCCAGAACTAATGCATCTTCTGCTGGAACAAGTGGGGCGACGGCGCGGTTACGATCGCGGTCATCGCGCTCTTTTATCTCGGATAAAAGGCGATCAAAGTTAACACTAAACCCCTTTTCCTGCAACTGAAGCATGCGGCGTTGAGCACGTTCTTCCGAAGAGGCGTCAAGGAAAATTTTCACAGGTGCATCAGGGAATACCACGGTTCCCATATCGCGTCCGTCTGCGATCAAGCCCGGTGCTTCACGAAACGCGCGCTGACGACGTAACAATGCCTCACGAACGCGCGGGAAGGCTGCTACCTGGGAGGCCGCATTCGCCACTTCCTGAGTACGAATTTCCCCGCTCACGTCTTCCCCTTCAAGGATGACTTCCAGGTTGCCATCGGTCGACACGAAACGCACATCAAGATGTGCAGCCAGCGGAACCAGCGCTTCTTCAGACGCCACGTCCACATGATGATGCAGCGCAGCCAGAGCCAGCACGCGATAGATTGCTCCCGAATCTAAAAGATGCCATTGCAATGCTTCCGCCATCGCTTTGCACAGAGTCCCTTTCCCTGCGCCACTCGGCCCATCAATGGTGATTACCGGGGCAATTGCCGTCATCTTTTTCTCCTTAAATAAGGCATACCGTTTACATGAACGCCGCGCATTATACGCGTCAACGTGCGCAACTGTTACCTTTGCGTGCAAATTACGGATTGATTGAAGCAGAGTGTAGAAGAAATGAACGGATGTGTTCGTCAGGAAGCGTAAGGAAATGCCGCATCGGGTGATGCGGCAGGCGTTATCAGGCCAGCGTGCTAATGCGTGCCAGCTGTTCGAAGTAGTCCGGGAACGTTTTCGCCGTACATTTTGGATCAAGAATGGTGACAGGCGTGTCTGACAACGCCACCAGCGAGAAGCACATCGCCATACGGTGATCGTTGTAGGTTCCGATCTCGGCAACCTGCAGTTTTGCAGGAGGCGTGACGCGAATGTAGTCTTCGCCCTCTTCCACCTCAGCGCCGACCTTACGCAGCTCAGTCGCCATCGCGAACAGTCGGTCGGTTTCTTTTACGCGCCAGTTGTAGATATTACGCAGCGTGGTGGTGCCTTTTGCAAACAGCGCCGCTGTGGCAATGGTCATCGCCGCATCCGGAATATGGTTCATGTCCATGTCGATGGCCTTCAGCTCGCCGCGGGTACAGGAGATGAAGTCATCGCCCCAGGTCACAACCGCGCCCATTTTCTCCAGCACGTCCGCAAAACGGATATCGCCCTGCACGCTGTTGCGGCCAATACCAGTCACCTTCACGGTACCGCCTTTGATGGCGCCCGCCGCCAGGAAGTAAGAAGCCGACGAGGCGTCGCCTTCAACAAGATAGCTGCCCGGCGACTGGTACTGCTGCGCCCCACGTACTACGAAGCGCTGATAAGACTGGTTTTCCACCTCGACGCCGAAGGTTTTCATCAGGTGCAGCGTGATATCGATATACGGTTTGGAGACCAGCTCGCCTTTAATCGTAATTACCGTATCCTGCGGTGCCAGCGGCGCGGTCATCAGCAGCGCGGTCAGGAACTGGCTGGAAACGCTGCCGTCAACCTCGACGTGACCGCCGGTAAAGCCCCCGCGCAGACGCAGTGGCGGATAATTTTCCTGCTCCAGATACTCAATCTGCGCGCCGCCCTGACGCAGGGCATCCACCAGATGACCAATCGGACGCTCTTTCATGCGCGGCTCACCGGTCAGCACAATGTTGTTGCGCCCAAGACACAGAGCCGCCGCCAGCGGACGCATCGCGGTACCCGCGTTGCCCAGAAACAGCTCAAGCTCTTCACCCGTCTGCAGCGCGCCGCCGTTGCCGGTCACTTCGCAGCGGGTGCGATCGTCGGAGAGAGTGTAATGAACGCCCAACGCTTTCAGCGCATTGAGCATATGGCGCACGTCATCGCTGTCCAGCAGGTTTGTAAGGACGGTGGTGCCGTTTGCCAGTGCTGCCAGCAGCAGAGCGCGGTTCGAGACACTTTTTGAACCAGGCAGATTAATGGTGCCATCTACCCGCGCGATAGGTTGTAACGTCAGGGATTCCATGAAAACTTAACTCTCAACTCAACATAATAAAAACCCCGCAGCAGGGCTACGGGGGTGAAAACAGCGCAATTAACCGTGGCGACGTTCGAAGTCGATCATGAAATCGGTCAGAGCTTTAACGCCTTCCAGCGGCATCGCGTTATAGATGGAGGCACGCATGCCGCCCACGACACGGTGACCTTTGAGCGCGTGCAAGCCTGCCGCGAAGGACTCTTCCAGGAACACTTTATCCAGGTTGCTGTCCGCCAGCTGGAACGGCACGTTCATGCGGGAACGGTTAGCTTTCGCCACATCGTTGCGGTAGAAATCGCTCTTGTCGATCACGCCATACAGCAGTTCGGCTTTCTGCTGATTCACTTTGTCCATCTGCGCCACGCCGCCGTTTTGCTTCAGCCATTTGAAGACCAGGCCGGAGAGGTACCAGGCAAACGTCGGTGGGGTGTTGAACATAGAATCGTTGTCGTTCAGCACGGTGTAATCAAGAATCGACGGGCAGGATGTATGCGCTTTACCCAGCAGATCTTCACGCACGATAACAATCGTCAGGCCTGCAGGGCCGATATTTTTCTGTGCGCCCGCGTAGATCACGCCATAACGGCTGACGTCAATTGGCGCAGACAGAATGGTGGAGGAGAAGTCAGCGGCAACCACGACATCGCTGCCGAAGTTTGGCGTCTCGTCGATGGCAATGCCGTCAATGGTTTCGTTCGGGCAGTAGTGCAGATACGCGGCGTTATCAGAAAGCTGCCACTCGCTCATTGGCTTCACGGCGCGCAGGCCGTCAACAGTCACTTTGGCGTCGATCACATTCGGCGTGCAGTATTTGTGCGCTTCTTTCACCGCACTGGCCGCCCAGTAGCCTGCGTCAACGTAGTCTGCCGTCGTTTTATCGCCCAGGATGTTCAGCGGTACGCCCGCAAACTGGCCGCGCCCGCCGCCGTGACAGAACAATACTTTGTAGTTCGAGGGAATATTCAGCAGATCGCGAAAATCCTTTTCTGCCTCTTCCGCCACCTGAATAAACTCTTTACCCCGGTGGCTGATTTCCATCACCGACGTTCCCAGACCGTTCCAGTCACAAAGTTCCTGTTGAGCCTGTTTAAGCACGTCTGCCGGTAACATTGCCGGACCTGAACTGAAATTAAAGACTTGAGCCATTTCCCCTCACCACGCTAAAAGCCATAAGTTATAACTGTGGATATCGGTTTTATCATTCAGTGACACGCGCCGCAATGTCTAAAACTTATGACCCGTGAAATGTGCCCCACGTCACACAAAACAATCTGCCGCCTCGCCAGGACAAAACCGACAAAATGGCTGTCAGGTGATGCGTTTAGCCCGGCTAACCTTCGTCCATTCCGGATTTGCACAGCGGGGGCATAATTGACGATCCCCCGGCTGCATCGCGACGACATGGCTACATCTCACGCAGGCGTACTCGCCTGACTCAGGTACGGTTCTGAAACGCTCGATCAGCATATCCGGCAGGATGCACAGTCCCGGCCTCACCTCATCGTCAGAATAGTAATAGACGCTAATCTGCCCGTTGGTTTCCATGATCGCCAGACGCACCTGCCCGAGCTGTTCCACGCTGTTGAGGCGTAGCTCCATAAAGAACTCAAACTCGGTCATATTGGCGCTCTGAACGTTTTCCCAGGCCAACTGACCGTCCTCGACGATAACGACCGGCTTCCCTTCAAGCAGATCTTCCAGCTTTTCACTTTTCGACATCAGCCACATGACAAGCCGGTAAAGCAGCGCCAGGGAGACAAAAACGATGAAGACCGGCACCATCGGCACATCATCATAGAAGGCGACATCCCCCGCCGCGGAACCCAGCGTCAGGATAATCAATACTTCAAAGAGCGACATCTGCCTTACGCCACGGCGGCCCGTAATTTTGAGAAACAGGAACACGAGGACGAAGGTATACAGGCTGCGAAGCGCGACTTCGCCTAAAAACTCTGGAGGGACTTTATCAAACGCCATCCGCTGGAGATCAAACGCTTTCATTTTTCTATGCCTTAACAGTAGGTTACTGACTGTAAGCATAGCTCAGGCATTTATTTTCGCCGAAGATAGCACCCGTCACGCAAAACCCGTATCATTGCGCGCTTTACGTACGATAAAAGTGAACGCCATGACTCAAACGTTTATCCCCGGCAAAGACGCCGCTCTGGAAGATTCCATCGCTCGCTTCCAGCAGAAACTGACCGACCTGGGTTTTAACATCGAAGAAGCCTCCTGGCTCAATCCGGTGCCTCATGTCTGGTCCGTGCATATTCGCGATAAAGACTGTGCCCTGTGCTTTACCAACGGTAAAGGCGCGACGAAAAAAGCGGCACTGGCCTCCGCGCTGGGTGAGTATTTTGAGCGTCTGTCCACCAACTATTTCTTCGCTGACTTCTGGCTGGGCGAAACCATCGCCAACGGCCCGTTCGTTCACTATCCGAACGAAAAATGGTTCCCACTGACGGAAGACGACGAACTGCCGGAAGGTATTCTCGACGCGCGTCTGCGTGCTTTCTACGATCCGGAAAACGAACTGACCGCCAGCATGCTGATCGATCTGCAGTCCGGAAACGACGATCGCGGTATTTGCGCCCTGCCCTTTACCCGTCAGTCTGACG
Organism: Enterobacter quasiroggenkampii; assembly: GCF_043972695.1. Lineage (NCBI taxonomy): Bacteria > Pseudomonadati > Pseudomonadota > Gammaproteobacteria > Enterobacterales > Enterobacteriaceae > Enterobacter > Enterobacter quasiroggenkampii. Next base: position 2,152,588 of record NZ_CP143745.1, on the reverse strand, counting down.
AGCAGACCGTCTATATCCCGATGAACATCGTCGGCAACCTGTATGTGTCTAACGGCATGTCCGCCGGTAACACCCGCAATGAAGCGCGCGTGCAGGGTCTGTCTGAAGTCTTCGAGCGTCACATCAAAAACCGCATTATTGCCGAATCCATCAGCCTGCCTGAAATTCCGGCAGACGTGCTGGCGCGCTACCCGGGCGTGGTGGAATCCATCGCCAAACTGGAAGCAGAAGGTTTCCCAATCTTCGCGTATGACGGCTCGCTGGGCGGCAAGTATCCGGTGATCTGCGTCGTGCTGTTTAACCCGACCAACGGTACCTGCTTCGCCTCCTTCGGCGCGCACCCGGACTTCGGCGTGGCGCTGGAGCGTACCGTCACTGAGCTGCTGCAGGGCCGTAGCCTGAAAGATCTCGACGTGTTTACGCCGCCAACGTTTGACGATGAAGAAGTGGCCGAGCATACCAACCTCGAAACCCACTTCATCGATTCCAGCGGCTTAATTTCCTGGGATATGTTCAAGCAGGACGCGGACTATCCGTTCGTGGACTGGAGCTTCGCCGGTACCACGGAAGAAGAGTTCGCCACGCTGATGGCGATCTTCAACGCGGAAGACCAGGAAGTGTACATTGCCGATTACGAGCACCTGGGCGTTTACGCGTGCCGCATCATCGTGCCTGGCATGTCTGATATCTATCCAGCGGAAGACCTGTGGCTGGCAAACAACAGCATGGGCGCCCATCTGCGCGAAACGCTGCTGGCTCTGCCGGGCAGTGAATGGGAGAAAGAAGATTACCTGAACCTGATCGCCCAACTGGACGAAGAAGGCCACGATGACTTCACCCGCGTACGCGAACTCCTGGGTCTGGCGACCGGTAAAGATAACGGCTGGTATACCCTGCGTATCGGTGAACTGAAAGCAATGCTGGCTCTGGCGGGTGGCGATCTGGATCAGGCCCTGGCCTGGACCGAGTGGACCATGGAGTTCAACCAGTCGGTCTTCTCTGCCGAGCGCACCAATTATTACCGTTGCCTGCAAACCCTGCTGCTGCTTGCACAGGAAGAGGATCGCGAACCGCTGCAATACCTGAATGCTTTCGTGCGTATGTACGGGGCTGAGGCCGTTGAAGCAGCCAGCGCGGCCCTGAGCGGCGAAGCGCCGTTCTATGGCCTGCAGGCTGTTGATAGCGATCTGAAAGCCTTCCCGGCGCATCAGTCACTGCTGAAGGCCTACGAAAAGCTGCAGAAAGCAAAAGCTGCTTACTGGTCAAAATAAGCGCATATAACATTACCAGCAGTAGGCGTATTCAATCGTCTGGGCTATATTACGGGGCAATTTCATTGCCCCGTTTTTTATTTTCTTCGGCAATGATTGTTGATTGTAATAATAAAGTTAAACACGGGTAAATATAATAATATTGATCTGGGCTTTACTGTTACTTTTTATGGTTAATACTCCATATTAATTAACTGATAAAGAGGTGGCCGAACGAAAAAATTCAACTCTTTTCATAACTTTTAAAATTTATTTTTATACGGATAATCAAATACTTACTCCGCATTTGCTGTAAATCCATACACACTGCGGGCCTATAAGCCAGGCGAGATATGATCTATATCAATTTCTCTTCTATAATGCTTTGTTAGTATCTCGTCGCCGACTTAATAAAGAGAGAGTTAGTGTGAAAGCTGACAACCCTTTTGATCTTTTACTCCCTGCTGCGATGGCCAAAGTTGCCGAAGAAGCAGGTGTCTATAAAGCAACGAAACACCCGATGAAGACGTTCTATCTGGCGATCACGGCTGGTGTGTTCATCTCTATCGCTTTCGTCTTCTACATCACCGCCACCACCGGTACTGCCGGAATGCCTTTCGGCATGGCCAAACTGATTGGCGGCATTTGTTTCTCACTGGGTCTGATTCTTTGCGTCATTTGCGGCGCCGACCTCTTCACCTCAACGGTGCTGATTGTCGTGGCAAAGGCCAGCGGAAGAATTACCTGGGGTCAGCTGGCACGTAACTGGCTTAATGTTTACGTGGGTAACCTGGTTGGCTGTCTGCTCTTTGTTTTGTTGATGTGGCTTTCTGGCGAGTACATGACCGCCAACGGTGGCTGGGGCCTTAACGTCCTGCAAACCGCCGACCACAAAATGCACCACACATTTATCGAAGCCGTTGCTCTCGGCATCCTCGCTAACCTGATGGTCTGCCTGGCTGTATGGATGAGCTACTCGGGTCGTAGCCTGATGGACAAAGCCTTAATTATGGTTCTGCCGGTTGCGATGTTTGTTGCCAGCGGCTTTGAGCACAGTATCGCGAATATGTTCATGATCCCAATGGGCATTGTTATCCGCGACTTTGCGAGCCCGGAGTTCTGGACCGCAGTTGGTTCATCCCCGGAAAGTTTCTCTCACCTGACTATTATGAATTTCATTACTGATAACCTGATCCCTGTCACTATCGGGAACATTATCGGTGGGGGTCTGTTAGTTGGGTTGACATACTGGGTCATTTACCTGCGTGGCGACGATCATCATTGATGGTTTTCTCAGGCAGTAAATAAAAAATCCACTTAAGAAGGTAGGTGTTACATGTCCGAGCTTAATGAAAAGTTAGCCACAGCCTGGGAAGGTTTTGCGAAAGGTGACTGGCAGAATGAGGTAAACGTACGTGACTTCATTCAGAAAAACTATACCCCGTATGAAGGTGACGAATCCTTCCTGGCTGGCGCAACTGACGCGACCACCAAGCTGTGGGACAGCGTAATGGAAGGCGTTAAACTGGAAAACCGCACTCACGCGCCAGTTGATTTTGACACCTCCGTTGCTTCCACCATCACTTCTCACGATGCTGGCTATATCAACAAAGCCCTTGAGAAAATCGTTGGTCTGCAGACTGAAGCACCACTGAAACGCGCAATCATCCCGTTCGGTGGTATTAAAATGGTTGAAGGTTCCTGCAAAGCGTATAACCGCGAGCTGGACCCAATGCTGAAAAAAATCTTCACCGAATACCGCAAAACCCACAACCAGGGCGTATTCGATGTTTACACCAAAGACATTCTGAACTGCCGTAAATCTGGCGTTCTGACTGGTCTGCCAGATGCGTATGGCCGTGGTCGTATCATCGGTGACTACCGTCGCGTTGCGCTGTACGGTATCGACTTCCTGATGAAAGACAAGTACGCGCAGTTTGTTTCCCTGCAGTCCGATCTGGAAAACGGCGTAAACCTGGAAGCGACTATCCGTCTGCGTGAAGAGATCGCTGAACAGCACCGCGCGCTGGGTCAGATCAAAGAGATGGCGGCTAAATACGGCTGCGATATCTCTGGTCCTGCTACCAACGCTCAGGAAGCTATCCAGTGGACCTACTTCGGCTACCTGGCCGCAGTTAAGTCTCAGAACGGTGCTGCGATGTCCTTCGGTCGCGTATCCACCTTCCTGGATGCTTACATCGAACGTGACCTGAAAGCAGGCAAAATCACCGAGCAAGACGCTCAGGAAATGATTGACCACCTGGTCATGAAACTGCGTATGGTTCGCTTCCTGCGTACGCCTGAATACGATGAGCTGTTCTCCGGTGACCCAATCTGGGCAACTGAATCCATCGGCGGTATGGGCGTTGACGGCCGTACTCTGGTGACCAAAAACAGCTTCCGCTTCCTGAACACCCTGTACACCATGGGTCCTTCTCCGGAGCCGAACATCACCGTTCTGTGGTCTGAAAAACTGCCTCTGAACTTCAAGAAATTCGCCGCTAAAGTGTCCATCGACACCTCTTCTCTGCAGTACGAGAACGATGACCTGATGCGTCCGGACTTCAACAACGACGATTACGCTATCGCTTGCTGCGTAAGCCCAATGGTTGTTGGTAAACAAATGCAGTTCTTCGGTGCGCGTGCAAACCTGGCGAAAACCATGCTGTACGCTATCAACGGCGGCGTTGATGAAAAACTGAAAATGCAGGTTGGTCCTAAGTCTGAGCCGATCAAAGGCGACGTTCTGAACTTCGACGAAGTGATGGACCGCATGGATCACTTCATGGACTGGCTGGCGAAACAGTACGTCACTGCGCTGAACGTTATCCACTACATGCACGACAAGTACAGCTACGAAGCTTCTCTGATGGCGCTGCACGACCGTGACGTTATCCGCACCATGGCGTGTGGTATCGCAGGTCTGTCCGTTGCTGCTGACTCCCTGTCTGCAATCAAATATGCGAAAGTTAAACCAATTCGTGACGAAGACGGTCTGGCTATCGACTTCGAAATCGAAGGCGAATATCCGCAGTTTGGTAACAACGATTCTCGCGTTGATGACATGGCGGTTGACCTGGTAGAACGTTTCATGAAGAAAATTCAGAAACTGACTACCTACCGTAACGCTATCCCGACTCAGTCTGTTCTGACCATCACCTCTAACGTTGTGTATGGTAAGAAAACCGGTAACACCCCAGACGGTCGTCGTGCTGGCGCGCCATTCGGCCCAGGTGCGAACCCAATGCACGGTCGTGACCAGAAAGGTGCGGTTGCCTCTCTGACTTCCGTTGCTAAACTGCCGTTTGCTTACGCGAAAGATGGTATCTCTTACACCTTCTCTATCGTGCCAAACGCGCTGGGTAAAGACGACGAAGTGCGTAAAACTAACCTCGCGGGTCTGATGGATGGTTACTTCCACCACGAAGCGTCCATCGAAGGTGGTCAGCACCTGAACGTGAACGTCATGAACCGTGAAATGCTGCTCGACGCGATGGAACATCCTGAGAAATATCCTCAGCTGACCATCCGCGTATCTGGCTACGCAGTACGTTTTAACTCCCTGACTAAAGAACAGCAGCAGGACGTTATCACCCGTACTTTCACTCAGTCCATGTAAGTGGAATTGACTGAAATCACGCGTTAACAAGCGTACAATAAAGGCTCCACGTCAGTGGGGCCTTTTTAGCACCCTCTCCACCTCAGTCTCTTTTGTCCGCTATCTATACTGAATGGATAACAGCCAAAACAGACTTAACACAGCCGGCTTTGAGCTGTGCATACACAGGCCCGGGACGGGCCGATGATGGAGATATCACCGCAATGTCAACTATTGGTCGTATTCACTCCTTTGAATCCTGTGGCACCGTCGATGGCCCGGGTATCCGCTTTATCACCTTTTTCCAGGGCTGCCTGATGCGCTGCCTGTACTGTCATAATCGCGACACCTGGGACACGCACGGCGGTAAAGAAGTCACCGTCGACGATCTGATGAAAGAGGTGGTGACCTATCGCCACTTTATGAACGCTTCAGGTGGCGGTGTGACCGCATCCGGCGGTGAAGCCATTCTTCAGGCTGAATTTGTCCGCGACTGGTTCCGCGCCTGCCACAAAGAAGGCATTCATACCTGCCTGGATACCAATGGCTTTGTACGTCGCTACGATCCGGTAATTGATGAACTGCTCGAGGTGACCGATCTGGTGATGCTCGATCTCAAACAGATGAACGATGAGATCCACCAGAACCTGGTGGGCGTCTCCAACCACCGCACGCTGGAGTTTGCCAAATACATTGCCGATAAAGGCATCAAAACCTGGATCCGCTACGTGGTGGTACCAGGCTGGTCAGATGACGACGACTCCGCGCACCGCCTGGGGGAATTCACCCGCGACATGGGCAACGTCGAGAAAATCGAGCTTCTGCCCTATCACGAGCTGGGTAAACATAAATGGGTGGCCATGGGTGAAGAGTACAAGCTCGATGGCGTGAAGCCGCCGAAAAAAGAGACGATGGAACGCGTCAAAGGTATTCTTGAACAGTACGGTCACAAAGTGATGTATTAAAGAAAAGGCCCGGTAAAAACCGGGCCTTTTTATATTCTATTTAAAGACGCCGTTAATAACGGACGTCACAATGGCAGTACTCAGCGCAATTAAGACCAGGTCGTCACCCACTACGCGCCATTCATAGCCGGGATAGGAAGGAAGCTGGTCCAGCATTGAGGCCGGCACGGCCTTCTTCGCAATACCCGGAGGCAGTGGTTTACCGCGCGCCAGGTTTTTTGCGATCCCCGGAGGCAGAGACTTATAGCCCGTTAAGCCGTAATTCACGGCCAGATGGCGGGCATGATCGAAGCTCACGCGAGCATCAACGTCATTACCGACATCTTTGCTGTTTTTGAAGTTCTTATCCGATTTACCAGGGTTATCCTGACCGTTATTTTGTTTATTACCATGGTTACCGGCGTTACCAGAATTCCCGTTACCATGATTGCCGCTGTTACCCTGTCCGCCTCCGTTTCCGTGACCATTGCCATTCCCGTTGCCAGGATTAGCCATGACCGGAGCCGTTGCAAACGTTAAAGACAACACTACGGCCAGTGCGGTAGTGGAAAAACGACGAATAGACATGATTGCTGCCTTATTGTGGTAGGACTCACCTGAATTATCGTCCGGCGCAATAAACAAACAATAAGTAAAACTCTGAGTTGTGATGGGGACAAAAAAGCCCGTCATCGACAGGCTTTTAATTCATCAGGCATGTGCCACCGGCGTTGGATGTTCGCCCGCTTTACGCAGCAGCATTAACAGATAAATAAACGACACGCTGGCGATCATGATAAACAGCAAATTGTCGGAGTAATTCTGCATCAGCATCGCGGTAAACGTCGGCCCTAACAGGCTGCCGATGGTATAGCTCAGTAACAGCGCCTGGTTCATTGCCACCAGCTGGTGATGCTCAACTTTCTCACAGGCCCAGGCCATCGCGACGGGATAGAGCGTAAAGCCAGCAGCCCCGAGAATGAACAGCGCAGGCGCCATCGCGGCGTTGCTGAGCATAGCAAGACAGCCCATGATCACCACGAAGACCTGAACGCGCAGCACCAGCAGACGTCCAAAGCGGTCCGCCAGGCGGCCAATTGGCCATTGTCCCACAATACCCGCACTCACCATCACCGCCATCCAGAAGCCAATTCCGGAGTCGCTGACGCCCTGATGGTTAAGATAGAGTGGCATCAGGCCATAGAGCGAGCCGAGGACAATCCCCGAGATAATGCAGCCGTTAACGCCCAGACGCGCCTGACGCAGTCTCAGCATTGGCCAGACGTGGGTTGCTTCCTGGTGTTCGCTGTTCTGGTTCACAATGCGCGTAAAGAGCAGCGGCAGGATCGCGGCCAGCACCATGCCCGTTACCCACGGCAGAACGCTCATCAGGTCAGTTGGCAGCTTGCTCACCATCAGTTGTCCCAGCACGGTGCCGACATAGTAAACCATCATGTAGGCAGCCAGCAGGCGACCGCGGTTGCGGGAGGTGCCGCTGCACATCAGCGCACTTTCAACGACCACCCAAATCATCGCGCAGCCGACACCGGCGATAAAGCGCCATGCCATCCAGCTCCAGAAGCCGACCATCAGGCCCAACCCCGCACACCCGGCAGCGAAAATCAGCGAAGCCAGATAATAGCTACGGTTAAAGCCAAAGCGCTTGATCAGGCTCCCGGTCACCAGCGTACCCAGCAGGTTCCCGGTAAAAAAGGATGAGCTGACCATACCCACCTGCCAGGTCGGTAAGTTTTCATGGGCGAGCCACAGCGGGACGAGCGTATTTAACACTGCGATCGCCAGGGTCAACAGAAGCAGGCCACAGAGCAACAGCAGCACTGGCCGGGTATAGGTGGTCATGGATTAAAAAGCCGTGAGGAAGTTCAGATTTCGTGCGCATCATGCCACTGGCAAAAACAAAGTCAATCCACTGATTTAGCCGCCTCGCACAATATGTTCCCTGTCGATTTAAAAAACTTATCCTGCTAATGCCACGCCTGCTATAGATATTAATTATGTCTCTGTTTTCATTTATTAATGGGCAAAATTAAAACAAAACGACAGTCGAAAAATTTCATGATCGAAAAAAGAAAAAGCCGGGCACTCAGGCCCGGCTTGGTATAACCAAATACAACGTTAACTGGCGATAGCCATACCTACAGTCATATGCAACCCGTAGAACACGCCGCGACCAATCAGTTCACCCGCCAGTACCAGCACAAAAGCCAGTGACAACAGTGGCAGCGCAGGCTGATAGCCTTTGAGCTGAGGAGCAATCCAGAATACCAGCGCAGCAACCAGCAGGACGATACGCCAGGCCATCAGCGCACCGTAGTCCGGCACCAGGGCAGAGGCCTGCTGGATAGAGCTGTGAATGGTTGCCAGTTCAGAACCCTGCATCAGAGCGACCATCGCACTCACTACCAGCGCCAGAAGCGAAACAGCGGGCAGCAAACGCATAGCCCATCCGTCGACACCCGCCACGCGCAGCAGCAGGTAGCCCAACAGCGGCCCGCCGATAAACATCGTCAGGAAGAAACTCATTGGCGTCCAGACGCTGTACCAGGTGGGGACGGTATCAATGGTGTTATAGACACGCACCATCATCCACACGAACACCACGCCCAGCACCATGGTCAGGATCAGCCACAGGCTGCGCAAACCCGCAGGCAACTTCTTCATAGCGGCCAGCAGCCAGCCTAGCCCACCGACGGCAAAGAAAATTGCGCCACTGGCAATCTCGTTACTCAGTGATGAGGCCCCCACGCGGTTCAGAGAGTTAAACGCGCGCATCGGCGAGCCCAGGTGCAGCGTTGAGGCGATAAAGCCAATCCCCATTAGCACCCACAGGCCAAACATGCTCAACACTAAACGCTGCTGCTGTTCAGCATTGAGCTGACCTTTCAACAACGCCAGCGCGAGAACAATGAAGCCGCCCGCCACGCACTGACCAAAGACCGTGAAGATCATCAGCGGCCATTCATGCCATCCACTTCCCATCTCACACCTCCTTCGGGTTTGCCAGGTAGCCGGTGGTGTCACCTGTAGGACGGCTGTTGGCGTTAGGTTTAATCACAATACTTGGCTTCGTGAAGTGCGCAGACGGCAGCGGTGCCACGGCGGCGAGCTGACCGTGTTTCTGACGCAGCTCTTCAATCGGGCCGAAGTCCAGCGCGCGCAGCGGACAGGACTCGACGCAAATCGGCTTTTTGCCATCCGCTACGCGGGTGTGGCAACCATCGCATTTGGTCATGTGGCCTTTAGCGGCATTATACTGCGGTGCGCCGTACGGACAGGCCATATGGCAGTAGCGACAGCCAATGCAGACATCTTCATCCACCACCACAAAGCCATCTTCGCGCTTGTGCATCGCTCCGCTCGGACAAACCTTCGTGCAGGCAGGATCTTCACAGTGGTTACAGGCAATCGACAGGTAATACGCAAAGACGTTCTGATGCCAGACGCCGTTATCTTCCTGCCAGTCGCCCCCGGCGTATTCATAGATGCGACGGAAGCTCACGTCCGGCGTCAGGTCTTTGTAATCTTTGCAGGCCAGCTCGCAGGTTTTGCACCCGGTACAACGGCTGGAATCAATAAAAAATCCATACTGAGTTGTCATCGGTTACTCCTTAAACCTTTTCAACCTGGACAAGGTTTGTGTGGGATGGGTTACCCTTCGCCAGCGGCGACGGACGCTGTGTGGTCAGTACGTTAATACTGCCCGCCTGGTCGATGCGGTTGGCATCCGGGCTGTACCAGGCCCCTTCCCCTAACGCCACCACGCCGGGCATCATGCGTGGGGTGACTTTGGCTTCAATATGCACCTCGCCGCGACCGTTGAAGATACGCACGCGATCGCCATTGCTGATGCCGCGCGCTTTCGCGTCCATCGGGTTGATCCACATCTCCTGGCGGCAGGCGGCCTTCAGCACGTCGACGTTACCGTAGGTAGAGTGAACACGCGCTTTATAGTGGAAGCCGGTCAGCTGCAGCGGGAATTTCGCCGTCAGCGGATCGTTATAGTTTTCAAAGCCCGGCGTGTAGATCGGCAGTGGATCGATGACGTCCCCTTCCGGCAGCTCCCAGGTTGACGCAATGTTTGCCAGCGCTTCGGAGTAGATTTCGATTTTGCCCGACGGCGTGGTCAGCGGGTTCGCCTGCGGATCTTCACGGAACGCTTTGTACGCCACGTGGTGCCCTTCCGGATCGCGCTGTTTGTACATCCCCTGCTTGCGGAAGGTATCAAAGTCCGGCAGGTCAGGAATCGCCTTACGGGAGAGTTCATGCAGATGGCGCATCCACCCTTCCTGAGTACGTCCCTCGGTAAACTGCTGCTCAACGCCAAGACGTTTCGCCAGCTCAGAGGTCATCTCATAAATGGTTTTGCACTCAAAGCGCGGTTTAATCACCTGGTCGGTAAAGATCACGTAGGACATGTTGCCGCAGGAGGCGTCCAGCGCGAAATCCATCTGCTCAGAGGCGGTGCAGTCCGGCAGCAAGATATCGGCATATTTTGCCGAGGAGGTCATGTGGCAGTCGATCACCACAATCATCTCACACTTCTTGTCGTCCTGCAGGATTTCATGGGTGCGGTTGATTTCAGAGTGCTGGTTGATGAGACAGTTACCGGCATAGTTCCAGATCATCTTGATCGGCACGTCCAGCTTATCCTTGCCGCGCACGCCATCGCGCAGAGCGGTCATTTCCGGGCCGCGTTCAATCGCATCGGTCCACATAAACATGGAGATGCTGGTCTGAACCGGGTTATCCAGCGTCGGCATACGTTCGAAGGGCACTTCATATGAACCTTCACGCGCGCCGGTGTTACCGCCGTGAATGCCGACGTTGCCGGTCAGAATGGAGAGCATGGAGATGGCACGGGTCGCGATTTCGCCGTTCGCATGACGCTGCGGACCCCAGCCCTGGCTGATATAGGCCGGTTTAGCTGAGCCAATCTCACGCGCCAGCTGAACGATACGCTCTGCCGGGATGCCGGTGATGGTGGAGGCCCACTCCGGCGTTTTCGCCACGCCGTCGCTGCCCTGTCCGAGAATATACGCTTTGTAGTGACCGTTTGCCGGCGCGCTGGCGGGCAGCGTTTTCTCGTCATAGCCGACGCAGTATTTATCCAGGAAAGGCTGATCAACAAGGTTTTCGGTGATCATCACCCACGCGAGCGCGGAGACCAGCGCGGCATCGGTACCCGGACGGATTGGGATCCACTCGTCTTCACGTCCGGCACCGGTGTCGGTATAGCGCGGATCGATGATGATCATGCGGGCATTGGATTTGGCGCGTGCCTGTTCGAGGTAGTAGGTCACCCCGCCACCGCTCATGCGGGTTTCACCCGGGTTGTTACCGAACAGCACGACCAGCTTACTGTTTTCGATATCGGACGGGCTGTTGCCGTCAGCCCAGCCGCCGTAGGTGTAGTTCAGTCCTGCCGCGATCTGCGCAGAGGAGTAGTCGCCATAGTGATTGAGATAACCGCCGCAGCAGTTCATCAGGCGCGCCACCAGCGTTTTTCCCGGTGGCCAGGAGCGGGTCAGCGTGCCGCCAAGCGTCCCGGTACCGTAGTTCAGGTAGATAGATTCGTTACCGTACTCTTTAATCAAACGCTGCATGTTGGTGGCGATGATATCGTAGGCTTCGTCCCAGCTAATCCGCTCGAATTTCCCTTCCCCACGCTTACCGACGCGCTTCATCGGGTATTTCAGGCGGTCCGGATTATAGACGCGACGACGCATGGAACGACCACGCAGGCAGGCACGGACCTGATGTAACCCTTCGTAGTTATCGTCACCAGTATTGTCGGTTTCGACATATTTAATTTCACCGTCCACCACATGCATACGCAGCGGACAACGGCTACCGCAGTTGACGGTACAGGCACTCCACACCACTTTTTCCGGCGAAGTGGCCGGAGACAGAGCCTCTGCCGCCGACGCCAGACGGGTAAAGGGGAGCGAGAAGGCACTGCTGGCTACGGCCAGGCCGCCTATGGCCGTGGTTTTCATCAACCCACGGCGAGTGACCTCGGCAGCCATTAATGCTTCAGGCGCGTTGATTTTCATAGAGACTCACTTTGGTTGCTCACAAAGAAAAGAGAGGCGGCGCAAACCGCTATGTAGTTTTATATATAACGAATTTTTTCGTTATCAGCGTTTTATGCTGACTTTCATTCGGAGGAGTATTACTACTTTAGAGGGAGGGGTTATTGCGTCGTATCAAATCAAAGGCATAAAAAAAGCGCCCTGAGGCGCTTTTTTGTTTTAAGGCAAATATTAACCGATGTACTGCAGGCCTTTCATGTATGGACGCAGCACTTCAGGGATCTCGATACGACCGTCTGCCTGCTGGTAGTTTTCCAGCACGGCAACCAAGGTACGGCCCACAGCCAGACCAGAACCGTTCAGGGTATGCACCAGACGGGTTTTCTTGTCAGATTTGCTGCGGCAGCGTGCCTGCATGCGGCGCGCCTGGAAATCCCAGACGTTAGAGCAGGAGGAGATTTCACGGTAGGTGTTCTGCGCAGGCACCCACACTTCCAGATCGAAGGTTTTGCAGGCGCCAAAGCCCATATCACCGGTGCACAGCGCCATACGACGGTATGGCAGACCCAGCAGCTCCAGCACTTTCTCCGCGTGGCCGGTCATCTCTTCCAGCGCGTCCATGGACTCTTCAGGACGGACGATCTGCACCATCTCAACCTTGTCGAACTGGTGCATACGGATCAGACCGCGCGTGTCGCGACCGTAAGAACCGGCTTCAGAACGGAAGCACGGAGAGTGCGCCGTCAGTTTGATTGGCAGATCGTCTTCGTCGATGATCTCATCACGCACGAGGTTAGTCAGCGGCACTTCCGCGGTTGGGATCAGCGCGTAGTTGCTGCTGTCTGCTTCTTCGTCCAGCGGACGGGTATGGAACAGATCGCCGGCAAATTTCGGCAGCTGGCCCGTACCGTACAGCGTATCGTGGTTGACCAGATACGGCACGTAGGTTTCGCTGTAGCCATGCTGCTCGGTGTGCAGATCCAGCATGAACTGCGCCAGCGCGCGGTGCAGATGGGCAATCTGGCCTTTCATCACCACGAAGCGAGAACCGGTCAGCTTAACCGCTGCCGCAAAATCCAGGCCCGCGTGCATTTCGCCCAGCGTCACGTGATCGCGCACCTCGAAGTCAAACTCACGAGGCGTACCCCAGCGTTTCACTTCAACGTTGTCGTTTTCATCTTTGCCGACAGGCACGCTGTCGTCAGGAATATTCGGGATAGCCAGGGCAATATCACGAATTTCGGCCTGAAGAACATCCAGCTCCGCTTTCGCCTGATCCAGTTCTTCACCCAGCTTGTTCACTTCCAGGCGTAATGGCTCAATATCTTCCCCGCGCGCTTTCGCCTGGCCGATGGATTTCGATCGAGAGTTACGCTCTGCCTGCAGATTTTCAGTTTGTACCTGCAGAACTTTACGACGCTCTTCAAGAGCGCGCAGCTTATCTACATCCAGCTTAAAGCCCCGGCGTGCCAGTTTTTCAGCGACTGCGTCTGGCTCATTACGCAGCAGATTGGGATCGAGCATGCTTATCCTGTGCTTATCGAATTAAAATAGGAAATGTGACCACAGCCTGCGGTCACAAGGATACAATTGCCAACATTACCGCAACGACTGAACTAACGGTAGCGTTTTATAGGGCTATTTTGATCCTGTCCGGCGAGCCAGGTGAGCTTTTCACCAATCTTGCCTTCAAGACCTCTGTTTGTGGGGTGATAATAGCGCGTTTGTGCCATCTCCTGCGGGAAATATTCCTCCCCGGCGGCGTAGGCATTGGGTTCATCATGAGCGTAGCGGTACTCCTGCCCATACCCCATCTCTTTCATCAGTTTGGTCGGCGCATTACGCAGATGAACCGGTACATCGTAGTCCGGGCGTTCGCGTGCGTCAGACATCGCGGCCTTAAACGCGGTATAAACGGCATTGCTTTTCGGCGCACAGGCCAGATAGACAATCGCCTGCGCAATGGCACGCTCGCCTTCCGCAGGTCCAACCCGGGTGAAACAATCCCAGGCCGATAGCGCGACCTGCATGGCGCGAGGATCGGCATTGCCGACATCTTCTGAGGCAATCGCCAGACAGCGGCGCGCGACGTATAACGGATCGCCGCCCGCAGTGATAATACGCGCGTACCAGTACAGTGCCGCATCCGGCGCGCTGCCGCGCACGGACTTATGCAGGGCCGAAATGAGATCGTAAAAACGGTCACCTTTATTATCGAACCGCGCACTGCGTTCCCCGGCAATTTCGGTGAGCAGTTCCGGCTTCAGCACCCGCTTGCCGGCATCGTCGACTTCGGCCATATCGGCCATCATCTCCAGCGTGTTCAGCGCCCGACGCGCATCGCCGTTAACCAGTTCCGCAATCGCACGACGCGTCTCGTCAGGCAGAACGATATCCTGTCCCCCGTAGCCGCGCGATTTGTCGTCCATCGCCTGAGTAAGAACCTTTTCGATATCCTCGGTCGTCAGCGACTTGAGCAGGTAAACGCGCGCGCGGGAAAGCAGCGCCGAGTTCAGCTCAAACGACGGGTTTTCGGTGGTCGCGCCGATGAAGAAGATCGTGCCGTCTTCAATATGCGGCAGGAAGGCATCCTGCTGGCTCTTGTTGAAGCGGTGGACTTCGTCTACAAAGAGAATAGTGCGCCGCCCGGCATTGCGGTTCTGCCGCGCACGCTCGATCGCTTCGCGGATCTCTTTCACGCCGGACGTCACCGCCGAGATACGTTCGACGTCTGCGTTGGCATAGCGGGCAATCACTTCAGCGAGGGTCGTTTTACCGGTGCCGGGTGGCCCCCAAAGGATCATGGAGTGCAAATGCCCCGCCTCAATGGCGCGCGGCAAGGGCTTACCGGCAGCCAGCAGGTGCTGCTGGCCGATGTACTGCGCTAAATTTTCTGGCCGCATACGTGCGGCCAGAGGTTGAAACGCGTTATCTGAAAAATCGAGCGACAGATTGCCCACTCACGCCTCTTACTTATTGCGTTGGTCGTCCACCGTTACGCCCTTCGGCGGGGTAAAGGTGAATTTCGATGCATCAACGGCGCCGTTCTGCTGAGACTTGAGCTGATAGCTGCTGCGCTGATCGTCCTGCTCAACCGCGCCGAACTGATTAATGGTACCGTTGGTGCTGACATTGATGGTGAACTGCTTCAGGTTGCCGTTGCTGCCTTTCGGGGTCAGGACAAATTCGTCACCTGTCTGTTTAATATTGTACTGCTGCCAGTCGCTGGCCTGGTTACGGGCAATCAGCATAAACGGCGTATTGCTGGTCGCATCCTTCAGCCAGGTCGCCGTGGCCTGCTCAACGAACGGGTTGAAGAACCATAAGGTTTTACCGTCAGAGACCAGAATGCTCTCATCCGGCTGGGTCATGTGCCAGTTAAACAGATTGGGGCGTTTAACCCACAAATCTCCCTGACCTTCCTGCACCGCGTTGCCGCTGCCGTCCGTCACTTTTTGCGTGAAGCTGGCGTGGAAGCTGCTTACTTTATCCAGTCGGCTTTTAAGGTCGCTGGCTGCATCAGCCCAGACGCTGCTGGCGACAAAACTGGTGAGTAATGCACAGGCGATGGCGATTTTTTTCATTGTTATTCCTTAAAATACGTCTTCCCGATAGGGGGTTTCCGTCTTCTATTCTGGACCTGCCCGAAGGCAGGCGACAGAAGAAAATGCTTAATTTTGGCTGATTTACCCTTCTTTGCAATTGCGGAAGGTTAATCAAACGGTGGCGGTGCAAGCACCTCGCGGTTACCGTTATGCCCCTGCTCGCTCACAATGCCCTGCGCTTCCATCTGCTCGATGATGCGCGCAGCGCGGTTATAGCCGATGCGGAACTGACGCTGTACGCCGGAGATAGATGCTTTACGTTTTTCGGTAACGAAGTTAACCGCCTGATCGAATAACGGATCCAGCTCTTCACCGCCGTCAAAGCCACCGCCGCCGCCTTCGCTTTCCGTGTCGCTGGTGATGCCATCGACGTATTGCGGACGACCGCGCGCTTTCCAGTCCTGCACAACCGCGTGCACTTCCTGGTCGCGCACGAACGCGCCGTGAACACGCACAGGAGAGGTAGAGTTCGGACCGGAATAGAGCATGTCACCCATACCCAGCAGCGATTCTGCACCGCCCTGGTCAAGAATAGTACGCGAGTCAATTTTACTGGATACGGTAAAGGCGATACGCGTCGGAATGTTCGCTTTAATCAGACCGGTGATGACGTCCACGGAAGGACGCTGAGTCGCCAGCACAAGGTGAATACCGGCCGCACGCGCTTTCTGCGCCAGGCGGGCAATCAGCTCTTCCACTTTCTTACCGACGGTCATCATCAGGTCAGCGAATTCATCGACCAGCACCACGATATAAGGCAGTTTTTCCAGCACCGGATGCTGGGCATCCATGCTGTCACCCGGCTTCCAGTACGGATCCGGAATCGGACGTCCCATACGTGCCGCTTCGGCGA
Source organism: Enterobacter quasiroggenkampii (assembly GCF_043972695.1). NCBI lineage: Bacteria > Pseudomonadati > Pseudomonadota > Gammaproteobacteria > Enterobacterales > Enterobacteriaceae > Enterobacter > Enterobacter quasiroggenkampii. The sequence continues at coordinate 2,136,285 of NZ_CP143745.1, read as the reverse complement.
TTTTCTCGTTATAACCGGCCAGGTTACGTACGCCCAACGCAGACATCAGCTTGTAGCGACGCTCCATCTCATTCACGCTCCAGCGCAGAGCGTTGGCGGCGTCTTTCATGTCGGTGACCACTTCGGTCAGCAGATGAGGAATACCTTCATAGACCGACAGTTCGAGCATTTTCGGGTCAATCATGATGAAACGCACATCTTCCGGCTGCGCTTTATAGAGCATGCTGAGGATCATGGCGTTCACACCGACGGACTTACCGGAACCGGTAGTACCCGCGACCAGCAGGTGAGGCATTTTTGCGAGGTCTGCCACCACCGGATCGCCAGCGATATCTTTACCCAGCACCACGGTCAGCGGGGAGGGGTTATCGCGGAACTTGGTGTTATCCAGCACTTCACGCAGGTAGACGGTCTGACGTTTTTTGTTCGGCAGCTCAAGACCAACGTAAGGTTTACCCGGTATCACTTCCACCACGCGCACCGCCACGGTCGATAGCGAACGCGCCAGGTCGCGGGAGAGGTTGGAAATACGCGCGGCTTTTACGCCCGGCGCCAGGTTCAGTTCAAAACGGGTGATCACAGGACCCGGTGAGTAGTTCACCACATCCGCCTTGATACGGAAGTCAGCCAGACGGGCCTCCACCAGACGCGCCATCTGCTCCAGCGCGAAGGTATCAACCGGTTCTACTTCTGACGGCGGCGGCGTTAACAGATCCAGAGACGGCAGCGGCGTGCTTGGACGCTGCAGCGGACGGCTGTCACCGTTACGCATCAGCAGCGGGTGAATCAGGCTCTCCTGAGGCTGAGGCGCAGGCTGCTGGAACTGTGGTGGCTGTGGTGGCTGCTGCGGCTGTGTATACGGCTGCTGAACGGGCTGTTGCGGCTGCGCATAGGCCTGTGGTGCCGGTGACTGGCGCACAGGCTCAGCTTCCGGCATCACGCTCGGGGTAAATAAAGGCTCGCTTGGGCCATCATCCACCAGATCTTTCATCGGCGAGAATTCAAAGTCCGACAGCGAGAACGGATTTGCACCAGCCGGTTGTTCACCGGAATAGCGCTGCTGCTGGGTGGCGGCAAACTGACGCGCCAGTTCCGCTTCTGCGGCGTCATCGTCGTCTTCCAGCGCCGGTTCATCGTGCTGATACTCTTCACCGTAGCGCTGATTCTGCTGCGCAGCGAACTGGCGGGCCAGCTCGTCCTGCTGCATTTCATCAGTATCATCGTCGTACTCAGACTCGCGGGCTTTTTCTTCAGCCATACGCTGGGAAGGCAGCTTGATGCCATAAGAAGCAAGCTCACGGCGGGTGGGCACGCGGACGCGGTTAGGGCGAGGCAACTGCGGACCAATCCCCTCTTTCACCTGAGGACGAGGTGCCCCCCCGGTTGCCAGGCTAAAGACGGGGGCAGCCACGGTCGCCGCCGCGGTAGCCTGCTTCACGCTTTCCGCTACGGGTGCAACAGCAGGCGTCGGGTCGACAGGTGGCACAGAAACAGAAGGCGCTTTCGTAACCGGCTCCTGCACCGGTTCAGGCACAGGCTGATACCAGGCGGCCAGTTGTTCGCGTTCACGCGCACGGCGCTCCTCGACTTCTTCAAAATAGTACAGCGGTGGACGGGCAGGCTTCACCTCTTCCACGATTTCAGGCTCAGGTTCAGGCTGCGGTGCAACGTAAGGCTGCACAGGTTCAACCGGTTCAGGCACATATTCCTGATACGATTGAGCCGCTGGCTGCTGATATTGCTGCGGTTCATACTCAGGCTGCGGCGGCTGATAAGGCTGCTGCCACTGTTCCTGCTGCATGGGGATGTAGCTTTCAGGTTCAGGCGCAATGACGGGCTCTGGCGTGTGAACACCCGGCGCAGTCTGCCACTCAACCTGAGGCTGCTGAATAACGGATTCCGGTGGCGGGACAGGCGCGGATGGCATCACGGCGTCGACAGGCGCGGCATAAGCCTGGGCTGCAGTCGTCGCAGCGGCCGCGGCTGCTACCGGTTCGGTGACCGAGTGGCCGTTTAACAGCGGGTCGTATTCGTCAAAGTCCCCGGGAGTGGCCCGGCTGCCGGAGAAGAGCACATCGTCAGGATCGACGGCGACACCCGCAGCGCGATACGCCACCTGCTCGTCTTCATCCATGCGTTTACCGGAGAAGAGCGCCGCATCGGTTTTACGGCCCAGTGGGTTGGCAAATTTCTCGGCCACACGCTGGCGACGCGCCAGCGCGCCGCGCAGAATTCGGGCACGACGAGACTCGCGACGCTGCACAGGCGCGTCATCTTCCTCTTCATCTTCGTATTCGTCTTCATCCACCCACGTATCGTCACGGCGGGTACGATTGCTGGCAAAAGTCAGAATGGTGAGGATAAAGCTGCCAATTTTCTCGGCAATGCTCACCCAGGACCAGCCGGTAAACAGCGTCAGCCCGGCGGCCCAGATGCACAGCAGCGCCAGCGTGCCGCCGCTGCTGTGCAGCATCGGCTGGAGCGCAGAACTTAATAAGCTGCCGATCACCCCGCCAGAGGCGAAGTACCAGATATCATCGGCGTTAATCGCCGCCAGCCCGCAAGAGGTGAGGATCAGCGCCAGCGCGCCAATCAGGCGCAGCGAGACGGCGAAATAGTCGATGTAATCATCGTTCTGACGATGACGCCACGCAAACCAGCATCCGCCAATGATAATGACGGGAAGGGTGTAGGCCATCACACCGAAAATGAAGAACAGCGTGTCCGCAAGCCAGGCACCGGGGACACCGCCTAAATTATGGATAGGCTCATGCCATGCAGTTTGTGACCAGCTGGGATCCGAGGGGTTGAAACTGAGTAAGGCTGCCATCAGCCAGACGGCAAAAAGGGCAATAACAATCAGCAAAGCCTCGAGGAGACGACGTCCGCTGCTTAGCTTCGATAGTGTGACTTCTTTGTCTTCAGTGTATTCCTGGCTCAAGAAAGGCTCTCCAGGTATCAGGCATATCCTGCCTGTTTGCTAAAACGGACAACAGCGCCGGGACTCCCCGGCACTGTTGCTGTATGGATTAACAGGAGTGTAATCAAACTACGCTGATTTTGCACCTGTTCCGTGTTAGCGCGTCTTAATAACCAGACGATTGCTCTGTTTGACCTCTTCCATCACCACGTATGTACGGGTGTCGTTCACGCCCGGCAGACGCAACAGGGTTTCCCCCAGCAGCTTACGGTAGGCGGACATATCAGGCACACGGGTTTTCAACAGGTAGTCGAAATCACCGGACACCAGATGACACTCTTGAATTTCTTCAAGTTTTTGTACAGCGGCGTTAAATTGCTCAAACACATCCGGCGCACCACGATTCAGAGTAATCTCAACAAATACCAGAAGTGAGGCATCCAGATAATGCGGGTTCAGCAGAGCCGTATAGCCCTGAATAAAACCCTGTCTTTCCAGTCGGCGCACACGCTCAAGGCACGGCGTCGGGGAAAGTCCCACACGTTTTGAAAGCTCGACGTTGGAAATACGCCCATCCTTTTGCAATTCATTAAGAATGTTACGATCGATACGGTCGAGATCTTTGCCAGGGCGCTTCTTGCTATCTACCATTATTATTGTCTCTCTGTATTCCTTCCCTACTCCTGCCTGGACCCTGTGCACATCACTGTTCAGAGCCTGTACCCGTTAGTCATCACATCGCCTGATTATGTAATAGACGCGATGCGGATTCGGGTTCTGTTGGTAAGAAGACCGTTGCCCGAAGGCAGTCACCGACATCACGTATGGCGTCTGTCCACGCCATGCGTAGATTTCACTGACCCGGTAAAAATGGCATTTACGTGCATGCCTATGCGGCATACGGTTAACGCGGTTTTTTTTCTTCCTTGAATGTTTTCGCAAAAGCGCAGGGGATTGTCAAAGCAAAACATCGTTTTTTAGTACAACATGCCGGATATTCATTGCGGCAGGGTATTAATCCTCATTTTATTGCCTTACAAACGACCGCTTTTCTGGAGAAAGCGTGATGTTATCGCGCGCGATTCATCGTCCATGGCTATTACACAGATTGATATCAAAATTGCTGCGCTCTTTTTTTACGGCAACAAATTCCCTACAATCCAGCCAAATGTCTGCCAACAACAATGGGGATCTCATGGGCACGGCCAAACACAGTAAGCTGCTAATCCTTGGTTCTGGACCTGCGGGATATACCGCGGCGGTCTATGCTGCACGCGCTAACCTGCACCCGGTATTAATCACCGGCATGGAAAAAGGCGGTCAGCTGACCACCACCACCGAAGTGGAAAACTGGCCAGGCGACCCGAACGACCTGACCGGGCCGCTGCTGATGGAGCGTATGCACGAGCATGCCGCTAAATTCGAAACCGAAATTCTGTTCGATCACATCAATAAGGTCGACCTGCAGAACCGTCCGTTCCGCCTGACGGGTGACAGCGGTGAATACACCTGTGACGCGCTGATCATTGCAACCGGTGCCTCTGCCCGCTATCTCGGTCTGCCGTCCGAAGAAGCGTTTAAAGGCCGCGGGGTTTCTGCCTGCGCCACCTGCGACGGTTTCTTCTATCGCAATCAGAAGGTCGCGGTCATCGGCGGCGGCAACACCGCTGTGGAAGAAGCGCTGTATCTGGCGAACATTGCCTCTGAAGTACACCTGATCCACCGCCGCGAGACCTTCCGCGCGGAGAAGATCCTGATCAAACGTCTGATGGACAAAGTGGCGAGCGGCAACATCGTGCTGCACACCAACCGTACCCTGGAAGAGGTGACGGGAGACCAGATGGGCGTTGCCGGTCTGCGTATCCGTGATACCCAGAACACCGATAACGTCGAAACGCTGGAAGTGGCGGGTCTGTTTGTGGCGATCGGTCACAGCCCGAACACCGCGATCTTCGACGGTCAGCTTGAGCTGGAAAACGGCTACATCAAAGTGCAGTCCGGCATTCACGGTAATGCGACTCAAACCAGCATCCCGGGCGTATTCGCGGCTGGCGACGTGATGGACCATATTTATCGTCAGGCGATCACCTCTGCGGGCACCGGCTGTATGGCCGCGCTGGACGCTGAACGCTACCTCGATGGACTGGCTGAACAAGGTAAATAATCTTTACAAGTCAGTAACAAACGTAAATAAAGGCGGCGATAAGTCGCCTTTATTGTCTCCCCGTTGTAACATTGCGCTGCCCAACTTCTAATAACGTCACCTGCAAAGTACGCAATGGAAAAAACCCGTCAACAAGAGTTAACACGCTGGCTGAAACAGCAAAGCGTTCTTTCCCGCCGCTGGCTTATGATTTCCCGTCTTTTGGGTTTCGTCAGCGGTCTGTTGATTGTTGCCCAGGCATGGCTGCTGGCCCGCATTCTTAATCACATGATCATGGAGAACATTCCACGCGAAGCGCTCCTGCTGCCCTTTATTGTCCTGATCCTGATTTTTATCCTGCGCGCCTGGGTGGTGTGGCTGCGTGAGCGTGTCGGTTTTCACGCCGGACAGCACATCCGCTACGAGATCCGCCGTCAGGTGCTCGACAGGCTTCAGGAAGCCGGGCCCGCGTGGATCCAGGGTAAACCGGCCGGTAGCTGGGCGACGCTGATCCTTGAGCAGATTGACGATATGCATGACTACTACGCGCGCTATCTGCCGCAGATGGCCCTTGCCGTCTTCGTTCCGCTGCTGATCGTGATCGCCATCTTCCCGGTGAACTGGATGGCGGCGCTGATTCTGATGGGCACCGCCCCGCTGATCCCGCTGTTTATGGCGCTGGTCGGGATGGGGGCTGCGGATGCTAACCGCCGTAACTTCCTCGCACTGGGTCGCTTAAGCGGTCATTTCCTCGATCGTCTGCGTGGTATGGAGACATTGCGCATTTTTGGCCGCGGTGAAGCGGAAACCGAAAATATTCGCCTGGCGTCACAGGACTTCCGTCAGCGCACCATGGAAGTACTACGCCTCGCCTTCCTGTCTTCAGGCGTTCTGGAATTCTTCACCTCGCTGTCGATTGCCCTTGTGGCGGTCTACTTCGGCTTCTCCTACCTCGGTGCGCTGGATTTCGGCCATTACGGCACGGCGGTGACCCTTTCCGCCGGTTTCCTGGCGCTGATCCTGGCGCCGGAATTTTTCCAGCCGCTTCGCGATCTGGGAACTTTCTATCACGCCAAAGCTCAGGCGGTTGGCGCCGCCGATAGCCTTAAAACGTTCCTGGAAACGCCGCTGGCCCACCCGGAGCGCGGTGACGTGACGCTGAATGCGAAAGATCCGGTGACCATTGAAGCGCAGGACTTTTCCATTCTGTCGCCCGAAGGCAAAGTGCTCGCCGGTCCGCTGAACTTTACCTTACCTGCCGGACAACGCGTGGTCCTTGTCGGCATCAGCGGTTCCGGGAAAAGTTCTCTGCTGAACGCGTTGTCCGGTTTTATGGCCTACACCGGTTCACTGCGTATCAACAAAACCGAACTGCGCAACCTCGACCCTGACGCCTGGCGTAAACAGCTCAGCTGGGTAGGCCAAAATCCCCAGCTCCCGGCATCTACGCTGCGCGAAAATGTGCTTCTGGCGCGCCCGGACGCGCGAGAAGATGAACTGCAATCGGTTCTCGACCGTGCCTGGGTCAGCGAGTTTCTGCCGCTGCTGCCGCAAGGGGTGGATACCGTTGTCGGCGACCAGTCCGCCGGGCTGTCGGTCGGGCAGGCGCAGCGTGTAGCCGTTGCCCGCGCGCTGCTCAACCCATGCCAGTTGATGCTGCTGGACGAGCCTGCTGCCAGCCTTGACGCACACAGCGAGCAGCGCGTAATGGAAGCGCTTAACGCCGCCTCCCTGCAGCAAACCACACTGATGGTCACCCACCAGCTGGAAGGGATTGCCGACTGGGACCAGATCTGGGTCATGGAAAACGGCCGTATTGTTGAGCAAGGCGATTACGCCTCTCTCGTTGCCGCCCAGGGGCCTTTTGCTACCCTGCTGGCGAACCGTCAGGAGGATATCTGATGCGCGCTCTGCTACCTTACCTGGCGCTCTATAAACGCCACAAATGGATGCTGACGCTGGGTATTGTGCTGGCTATTGTCACGCTGCTCGCCAGCATCGGCCTGCTCACGCTTTCCGGCTGGTTCCTGTCGGCCTCGGCCGTCGCGGGGTTCGCCGGTTTATACAGCTTCAACTACATGCTTCCGGCTGCCGGGGTTCGCGGTACCGCCATCACCCGTACTGCCGGACGCTATTTCGAACGGCTGGTCAGCCACGACGCCACTTTTCGCGTGCTGCAGCACCTGCGTATCTATACCTTTAGCAAACTGCTGCCCCTCTCCCCTGCCGGGCTGGCGCGTTTTCGTCAGGGCGAATTGCTTAACCGCGTGGTGGCGGATGTCGACACGCTGGATCACCTTTACCTGCGGGTGATTTCCCCAATCGTGGGCGCGTTTGTGGTGATTGTGGTGGTCACGCTGGGGCTGTCTGTTCTGGATGTCCCCGTTGCGCTGACGCTGGGTGGGATCATGCTGCTGACGCTTATCATTCTGCCGCCGCTGTTTTACCGCGCCGGGAAATCCACCGGGGAGAACCTGACGCGCCTGCGCGGGGACTACCGTCAGCAGCTGACCGCCTGGCTTCAGGGGCAGGCGGAGCTGACCATTTTTGGTGCCAGCAAGCGCTACCGCGCGCGGATGGAAAGCACGGAGCTGAACTGGCATGAGGCTCAGCGCCGCCAGTCGGAACTGACGGCCTTCTCTCAGGCGCTGATGATGCTGATCGGCGGCGTGGCGGTGATAGCCATGCTGTGGCTGGCATCCGGCGATATCGGGGGAAATACACAGCCGGGTCCGCTTATTGCCCTTTTCGTCTTCTGTGCGCTGGCCGCGTTTGAAGCGCTGGCCCCGGTGACGGGCGCCTTCCAGCATCTGGGGCAGGTCATCGCTTCTGCCCTGCGCATCACGCAGATTGCCGAGCAGAAACCTGAAGTCACGTTCAGTGCCGGGCAGACAGCTGTACCTGAGCAGGTTGCGCTGACGCTGGAAGATGTCACTTTCGCCTACGACAAACAGGCGCAGAACGCGCTGGACGGTATTACCCTTTCTGTTAATGCCGGTCAGCGGATTGCGATCCTCGGCCGTACCGGCTGCGGTAAATCGACGCTGCTGCAGCTGCTGACCCGCGCCTGGGATCCGCAGCGCGGCCAGATTCGTTTTAATAACACGTCGCTGACTGATTTCAGCGAGCAGGCTCTGCGCAAAACGGTCAGCGTCGTTCCGCAGCGCGTGCATCTGTTCAGCGCCACCCTGCGCGATAACCTGCTGCTGGCAGCCCCAGAGGCCACGGATGATGCGCTTCGCGCCATGCTGGAACAGGTCGGTCTGCATAAGCTGCTTGAGGACGAGGGATTGAACAGCTGGCTGGGCGAAGGCGGCCGTCAACTCTCCGGCGGTGAACTGCGCCGCCTGGCGATTGCGCGCGCGCTGCTGCACGATGCGCCGCTGATGCTGCTTGACGAGCCCACCGAAGGGCTGGATGCCACGACCGAGAGCCAAATCCTTGATTTGCTGGCCAATGTCATGACCGGTAAAACCGTCCTGATGGTCACGCACCGCCTGCGTGGACTGGCGAGTTTTGATCGGATAATTGTGATGGACAACGGACACATTATTGAGCAAGGTAGTCACGCAGAGCTGTTGGCGAAACAGGGTCGCTACTACCAGTTTAAACAGCGTCTGTAGACTATATTTGTAGCGTCCTCACTCGCGTACTGGAGTTTTGCTGTCATGCGCCTGGTCCAGCTTTCTCGTCATAATATCGCGTTCCCTTCTCCGGAAGGGGCGCTGCGTGAGCCCAATGGGCTGCTGGCCCTTGGCGGTGACCTCAGCCCTGCGCGGTTATTGATGGCGTACCAGCGCGGAATCTTCCCCTGGTTTTCTCCCGGCGACCCCATTTTATGGTGGTCTCCCGATCCGCGTGCCGTGCTGTGGCCAGAGCAGTTTCACCTGAGCCGCAGCATGAAGCGTTTCCATGCGAAATCCCCCTACCGCGTCACCCTGAACCACGCCTTTGGACAGGTCATTGAAGGCTGTGCCGAAGACCGCTTTGAGGGAACATGGATAACCCGCGATATCATTACCGCCTACCACCAGCTTCATGAACTTGGCTACGCTCACTCCATCGAGGTTTGGGACGGTGGAGCCCTCGTCGGCGGCATGTATGGCGTGGCGCAGGGGACGCTGTTTTGCGGTGAGTCGATGTTCTCCCGCGCGGTGAATGCCTCGAAAACGGCGCTGCTGGTCTTCAGCCAGGCGTTTGCCCAGCGCGGTGGACGCCTGATCGATTGTCAGGTGCTCAACGAGCACACGGCTTCTCTCGGCGCCGTTGAGATCCCGAGACGCCAGTACATCGAGCATCTGGATGCCAGTCGTCAGGAGAAGCTCCCCCGCGACTTCTGGATACCGAGAACGCTCTTTATGCCCAATGCCTAAATGTTTTCCGCATATTTTTTGTGAGGGTGTTATAATTATGCCGCAGAGTAGCTTCTGCCTGTTGCCCCGCCGCCGTTTGGGACCCTCGCTTCAGATAACGTCCTGACGTTTATCCTGTTGTCTCCCCTTTACGAATGCGCTTCCTGTTCGGTTGTACCGTGACGCTTGGGCAATGCGCCGAAACTGTTTTGCTGCGTTTTAATCGCGCAATTCTTTACTTAATTGATGAATTTCGGCATTATCTTGCCGGTTCAAAACTTGGTAGTGATACCCCAGAGGATTAGATGGCCAAAGAAGACAATATTGAAATGCAGGGTACCGTACTTGATACGTTGCCTAATACCATGTTTCGCGTAGAGCTGGAAAACGGTCACGTGGTAACTGCGCACATCTCCGGTAAAATGCGCAAAAACTACATCCGCATTTTGACGGGCGACAAAGTGACTGTTGAACTGACCCCGTACGACCTGAGCAAAGGCCGCATTGTCTTCCGTAGTCGCTAATTGTTTTCGCCTGTAATGGCAGATGAATATTTAAAAGGTCGGGTTAATCCCGGCCTTTTTTATTTGTGGCGTTAGTGTTGCTGCGTCGGAAGAAGTATTGTCATCCACGGTTGTGCAGGAGCGATTAAATCCCCCGCCATAGAATGAGCCATGTCATGGAGTAATCCCGTCAGGTGCGGCAGCATATCGCGGTCAAAATGCGATACCAGCAACACATGATTCAACGCCCGGCAGTAATCACACTTTGTTTCTGTATCTTCTAGCAGCCACTCCTTTTGTCGCGGTTGTTCCGATTCATCCTCAAATTCCACTATCTGAAAATCACGCATGGATTCTGTGAGGCCGGATTTTACCTCTTCCAGATAAGCCGCGAGGCAAAGACATACGGGCTGCGTTTGTGGGAGTGATTTGCAATCCAGCAGGATTTCGGTGAGCAGGTTGCAGCGCTCGGCCAAGGTAGGAAGATCGGGATTGAGGGAGAGTTCGCTGTATAAATGGGCGAAATTGTTTTCTGTATTCATTGGGTAATTCCTTCACACACTTTGAATTTACCACCGCAGTAAACGCCAATTTGCTGGCGGCGGACGAAAAGGAATTGGCGTACCAGTGTGTGTGCTACTGGCGCTTCAATAGAAGCTTCCGATTCGCCCGCCAGATGCAGAATTATACCCTTTTCCTGAGGGCGAACGAAGCCTGCAGCATTACTGCTGCTCACACACTTTCAGGACGCCAATCCCGGCACCTGATTTTGCAGGTGCGCCGCCATTTTATTACTGTGGATTTATCCAGCAACCAACATCGTACGAAACTGGAAAGCGCCTCGCAAAATTCCTCTGCGGTCTGTTGCCCTCACCCCAACCCTCTCCCACAGGGAGAGGGAGAAAAGCAGACATAAAAAAACCGGGCTATTGCCCGGTTTTTAAGACCTACGTAAGAAATCAATGAGCCGCTTCCGGCTTGTGCTTCGCCGCACTCTGGAAATCGTACGTCAGTTCGTTCTTCGCCTGGTCCAGCGCCACGGTCACCTGGCCGCCGTCCACCAGCGAGCCAAACAGCAGCTCGTTCGCCAGCGGTTTCTTCAGGTTGTCCTGAATCACACGCGCCATCGGACGGGCGCCCATCGCACGGTCGTAGCCTTTCTCGGCCAGCCAGTTGCGCGCCTCCTGGCTTACTTCCAGCGACACGCCTTTCTGATCCAGCTGAACCTGCAGCTCGACGATGAACTTGTCCACGACCTGATGGATCACCTCGGTAGACAGGTGATCGAACCAGATGATGTTGTCCAGACGGTTACGGAACTCCGGCGTGAAGATCTTCTTGATCTCCTCCATCGCATCGGTGCTGTTATCCTGGTGGATCAGGCCGATAGATTTACGCTCGGTTTCACGTACCCCGGCGTTGGTGGTCATCACCAGCACCACGTTACGGAAGTCCGCTTTGCGCCCGTTGTTGTCGGTCAGCGTCCCGTTGTCCATCACCTGCAGCAGGATGTTGAACACGTCCGGGTGCGCTTTCTCGATTTCATCGAGCAGCAGTACCGCGTGCGGATGCTTGATCACCGCGTCGGTGAGCAGGCCGCCCTGGTCAAAGCCCACGTATCCCGGAGGCGCACCGATCAAACGGCTGACGGTGTGACGCTCCATATACTCGGACATATCAAAGCGCAGCAGCTCGATGCCCAGCGCTTTGGAGAGCTGAACCGTTACCTCGGTTTTCCCCACGCCGGTCGGGCCGGCAAACAGGAAGGAACCGACAGGCTTGTGCTCATGCCCCAGCCCGGCACGGGCCATCTTGATCGCTTCGGTTAAGGCCTCAATGGCTTTATCCTGACCAAAGACCAGCATTTTCAGGCGATTGCCGAGGGTGCGCAGCGTGTCGCGGTCGCTCTGAGAGACGCTTTTCTCAGGGATACGCGCGATGCGGGCCACCACGGACTCAATATCCGCCACGTTAACGGTTTTCTTACGCTTGCTGGCCGGCATAAGACGCGCACGTGCCCCTGCCTCATCAATCACGTCAATCGCCTTATCCGGCAGATGACGGTCGTTGATGTATTTCACCGCCAGCTCCACCGCCGCACGCACCGCTTTCGCGGTATAACGCACGTCGTGGTGCGCTTCGTACTTCGGCTTCAGGCCGTTGATGATCTGCACCGTTTCCTCGACGGACGGTTCGGTCACGTCGATTTTCTGGAAGCGGCGCGCCAGCGCACGGTCTTTCTCAAAGATGTTGCTGAACTCCTGGTAGGTGGTGGAGCCAATCACGCGGATCTTGCCGCTGGAGAGCAGCGGTTTGATCAGGTTAGCCGCATCCACCTGGCCGCCGGAAGCCGCACCCGCGCCGATGATGGTGTGAATCTCATCGATAAACAGGATGCTGTTGGTGTCCTGCTCCAGCTGTTTTAACAGCGCCTTGAAGCGTTTTTCAAAATCACCGCGGTATTTCGTGCCCGCCAGCAGCGAGCCGATATCCAGCGAGTAGATGGTGCAGTCGGCAATCACTTCCGGCACGTCGCCCTGCACAATGCGCCAGGCAAGCCCTTCGGCAATCGCGGTTTTACCCACGCCAGATTCCCCCACCAGCAGCGGGTTGTTCTTGCGGCGACGGCACAGCACCTGGATCGCGCGCTCCAGCTCTTTATCGCGACCAATCAGCGGGTCGATACCGCCAACGCGAGCAAGCTGATTAAGGTTGGTGGTGAAGTTTTCCATACGATCCTCCCCGCCTGCTTGCTCTTCATTGTTATTGACCTGATTGCTGGAATCCGATGCCTGGTTAGGCTCGTCTTTGCGCGTTCCGTGAGAGATAAAGTTAACCACATCGAGGCGGCTGACTTCGTGTTTGCGCAGCAGATAGGCAGCCTGTGACTCCTGCTCGCTGAAGATGGCGACTAAGACGTTTGCGCCAGTCACTTCGCTACGTCCGGAAGACTGGACGTGGAATACCGCGCGCTGCAGCACACGCTGGAAGCTGAGCGTCGGCTGCGTGTCGCGCTCCTCTTCACTGGCTGGCAGCACCGGTGTGGTTTGTTCGATGAAGGCTTCGAGTTCCTGACGTAGCGCCACCAGATCCACGGAGCAGGCTTCCAGCGCTTCGCGGGCAGATGGGTTGCTAAGCAGTGCGAGCAGTAAATGCTCGACGGTCATAAACTCATGTCGGTGCTCACGCGCTCTGGCGAAAGCCATGTTTAAACTGAGTTCCAGTTCTTGATTGAGCATAGGCACCTCCCCCAATTTTATGCCTTATCAGGCCTTTTCCAGCGTACACAGCAACGGATGCTCGTTCTCCCTCGCATAGTCGTTCACCATCGCCACTTTGGTTTCCGCCACTTCGGCAGTGAAGATGCCGCAGATAGCTTTGCCACGATAATGAACGGTAAGCATCAGTTGCGTTGCACGTTCTACATCATAAGAAAAGAACTTTTGTAGCACGTCAATAACAAATTCCATCGGCGTGTAATCATCGTTCATTAACATAACTTTATACATAGATGGCGGTTTTAGCGCGTCACGCACTTTGTCTTCCGCCAGCTGGTCAAAATCCAGCCAGTCGTTGGTCTTACCCATTTTGCATAACCACTTTGAATCTACCTCAGATGTTAGATAACAATCATCTATTACTGTCATCCGCGATGTCTGTCACAAACTGTTGCAATAGCGTTAACTGCTTCAAACTTTGGTTGATTATTGTCCCATCTCCAGCGCCAAACGCTTGACGACTTCTTTCGTTTCTCTAAATTGTACAAGCGTGAGATGGCGAGGTTTTGAACAGCCCCCACTCCACCACCGGTTCATTCCATCTTAACTTATAAGATTTACGAAGGATGTCGAAGCATGGAAATGGGTACTGTTAAGTGGTTCAACAACGCCAAAGGGTTTGGCTTCATCTGCCCCGAAGGCGGCGGCGAGGATATCTTCGCTCACTATTCCACCATTCAGATGGATGGTTACAGAACGCTCAAAGCCGGGCAGTCCGTCCGGTTCGATGTCCACCAGGGACCAAAAGGCAATCATGCAAGCCTTATCGTCCCCATTGAAGCAGAGACGGTTGCATAGCTCTCTGTTTTATTGTGTACATCCCGCAGTCAAAATGCCAGCCCGATCGGCTGGCATTTTTATTTTCGGGTTATTCCCGAGCCAGCGCATCCACCGGATCCAGCCGCGCCGCGTTGCGGGCGGGCAACCAGCCAAACAAAATGCCGGTAAAGGTCGAACACAAGAATGCGGTAATAATGGCCACCGGCGAGAAGCCAATCTCCCAGCCGGGTAAAAAGAGCTGGAGCGCGAAGGCGATCATCATCGAGAGCGCAATCCCCATCGCACCGCCGACCAGACACACCAGCACGGCTTCAATCAAAAACTGCTGCAGCACGTCGCTGGCTCTGGCCCCGACCGCCATGCGGATGCCAATCTCCCGGGTTCGCTCGGTTACCGACACCAGCATGATGTTCATCACCCCGATGCCGCCGACGACCAGCGAAATCACCGCCACCAGCGTGAGGAACAGCTGAAGAGTACGTGTGGTCTTTTCCGCCGTTTTCAAGAGGCCGTCCATATTCCAGGTGAAGAAATCCTTCTTCCCGTGGCGCAGGGTTAACAGCCGCTCCAGCTGCTGCTCGGCCAGCGCGCTGTCGTAGCCCTCCTTCACGCGCACGGTGATGGAGTTGAGCCAGGACTGCCCCATAATCCGCCCGGAGATGGTGGTATAGGGCAGCCAGACGCGCAGGATCTTGCTGCTGCCAAACATCGACTGTTTCTCTTCCGCCACACCGATGACCGTGGCAGGCATGTTGCCGACCAGGATCACTTCGCCCACCACGTTGGCTTTATTGGGGAAGAGCTGTCTGCGCGAATTCGCGTCCAGCACCACCACCTGCGCCCTGCCCGCCAGTTGCTCGGCGTTGAAGGTGGCACCTTCGCTGAAGGTCATGCCGTAGACGTTGAAATAATCCCCGCTGACGCCGTTCGCGCTGGCAGCCACGTCAACATTGCCCACCCGCAGGCGCAGATTCTGCGACACCGCAGGCGTGGCGGAGTTGACCCACGGCTGCTTCTGAATGGCCGCCAGATCGTCGTATTTCAGCGCCTGCTGATACTGCGGCTCGTCGTCCCCGAAGTCTTTGCCGGGATAGACGTCAATGGTATTGGTGCCGATTGCGCGGATATCGGCCAGCACCAGCTGCTTGGCCGCATCGCCCACCACCACAATCGACACCACCGAGGCAATACCGATGATGATGCCGAGCATGGTCAGCAGGGTACGCATTTTATTGGCCGCCATTGCCAGCCAGGCCATGGTCAGTGCTTCACGAAAGCCGCTGGAAAACTGTCCCCAGCCGGTTGATGCCGGAAGCACTTCTTTCGGCGCCGCAGCCCTGGACTCACGCGGCGGCGGGTTGCTGACCAGCTCGCCGTCATGGATCTCAATGATTCGCTCCGCCTGCGCCGCCACCTGCGGATCGTGGGTCACGATAATGACCGTATGCCCCTGATCGCGTAGCTGGTGCAGGATCGCCATCACCTCTTCGCCGGAATGGCTGTCGAGTGCGCCGGTTGGCTCATCCGCGAGGATCACCTGCCCGCCGTTCATCAGGGCGCGGGCAATACTCACGCGCTGCTGCTGGCCGCCGGACAGCTGCGAGGGCTGGTACTCCACCCGCTCCGCCAGCCCCAGGCGCGTCAGCAGCATCTGCGCGCGTTCGAGCCGTTTTTTCCGCTCGACGCCCGCATAGACCGCCGGAACTTCCACGTTCTGCGCGGCATTGAGGTGAGAAAGCAGATGGTAACGCTGGAAGATAAAACCGAAGTGCTCCCGGCGCAGCTTCGCCAGCGCGTCGCCATCCAGCGTGGAGATATCCGTTCCGGCCACGCGATAGGTCCCGCTGGTCGGCTTATCCAGACAGCCGAGAATGTTCATCAGCGTCGATTTACCGGAACCCGATGCCCCGACAATCGCCACCATCTCGCCCGCTTCCACGCGCAGGGAGATGCCCTTCAGCACCTCCACCGGCCCATCGCCCGACGGATAGCTGCGGCGAATGTCCTTCAGCTCAAGCAATGCCGTCATTTCGCGGCTCCGGGCAGGCTTTCACTGACAACAACCTCCTCACCCTCTTCCAGCCCTTTCACCACCACCACGTCGGTGTCATTGCGCGCGCCAATCACCACTTCGCGCTCGCGCGTTTCGCCGTTGCGCAGCACTTTCACTTTATAGCGGCTTTCCCCGGCGGATTCACCCAGCGCAGAGAGCGGAATGGTCAGCACGTTCTTCAGACCAGTCAGCTGAATATGCACCTGCGCGGTCATGTCGAGACGCAGCACGCCCTTCGGGTTCGGCACTTCAAAACGGGCATAGTAGAAGATGGCATCGTTCACTTTTTCCGGCGTCGGCAGAATGTCCTTCAGCACGCCTTCGTAGCGCGTCTGCGGGTCGCCCAGCACCGTAAACCAGGCGTTCTGCCCCGGCTTCAGATGGATCACATCCGCCTCGGAGACCTGGGCTTTGACCAGCATGGTGCTCATGTCCGCCAACGTCAGAATGTTTGGCGCCTGCTGCGCGGCAATCACCGTCTGCCCCTGCAGCGTGGTGATCTGAGTGACCTCACCGGCCATCGGCGCCACGATCTGGGTGTAGTCGAGGTTGGTTTTTGCCGTATCCAGCGAGGCCTGGTTACGTTTGATTTGCGCGTCAATCGTGCCAATCTGCGCCTGCTTCACCGCCAGTTCCGTGGTGGCCGTGTCTAAATCCTGCTTCGAGATCGCCTGGGTTTTGGCCAGCGCCTGCTGACGGGTCAGCGTCACCTGGGCCAGGTTACGCTCTGCCTGCGCCTGCGCACGCTGCGCGCGCAGCTCCATCAGCGTGGCTTCCACCTCGCGGATCTGGTTCTCAGCCTGTTCAGGATCGATCACGCCGAGCAGCTGGCCTTTTTTCACCTTATCGCCAATCTCAACCGACAGCGTTTTCAGCTGACCGCTGACCTGCGCGCCGACGTCAACCTTGCGCAGGGCATCAAGCTTGCCCGTCGCGAGGACGTTTTGCTGCAGTTCGCCCGGGCGAACAATCAGCGTCTGATACTGCGGCACTGGCGCATTCAGCACCTGCCATAGCCAGTATCCACCGGCTAACACCACGACCGCCAGCAGCAGAAACAGCGTTCTGCGTTTTCCCTTGAGGTTCATAAATATTCCAAATAAATGTTCTGGCAATGATAAATGCTGATTCTATCTAAACGACTCCTCAACGAAACCCCTGTTCTCCGAAATCGTCACAATTTGTTTACGAGACGTTGAACGTTCGCCTGCTGAAATGGAAATCTTCATCAAGAAGCAGGATCTAACATGTCTTCCATCGTCGATACACCTTTTTCAAACCTGCCACAGCCTGCATCGGGTTGGCAGCTCTTCAGTCATCTGGCTTCCGGTAAGCTCACGCCAGGGCTGGCGTGGCAAAACCCCGCCTATCGACGTAAATTCATGCTACGTTCGCTGGCGACGCCTGTAAGTACCGCTCGCCTGTTGACGAGCCTTGCAAAACAGCCGAGCCTGATGCAAATGCTGCAGGTACAGCCAGGACTGCCGTGCCGTCTGCATCGCCCCTGGCTGACGGTGAATATGAATCGCCAGCAGGTCCTTGAGTCCCTTAACTGGCACTATCAAACGATGAGCCGCCATATGCCGGCATCGCTGCTCTCGGGCTATCTGTCGAAAAAGGGCTTCACGCTGCTCACCTTAACCGGTAAAGATGAAGAGCAATTTACCGTCCGCCTGTGCGCCGATGCGTTTCTGGATAAAGAAGGGGAAGCCACCCTCGCCTTCTGCGACCATCAGAATACGGTGCTGGCCGAGATGACCTTCACCCTGTGCCAGTTTGAGGGAAAATCGACGCTGTTTATCGGCGGCCTGCAGGGCGCAAAAGCCCACGTTCCCCATGAGCTGATCCAGGGCGCGACGAAGGCCTGCCATGGTCTGTTCCCGAAACGTCTGCTGGTCGAAGCCGCCATGACGCTCGGCACCGCCTTCCCGGTAGAACAGATTGTCGCCGTCAGTAACGACACCCATATTTATCGCAGCTGGCGCTACCGCAAGAAAAAAGAGGGGAAACTGTTGGCCGATTACGACAGTTTCTGGATCTCCATCGGCGGTGAAAAGCAGGATAGCGGCAACTTTATGCTGCCCCTCGTCATGCCGCGCAAACCGATGGAAGAGATCGCGAGCAAAAAGCGTTCCGAATATCGCCGCCGCTACGCGCTGCTGGATAGCCTGATTCAGCAGGTGAACCAGGCGACTCAACGTTAATCCGCTCTCCCGCGTGCCAGCCATAGCACGCGGGAGAACATCTTCCGCAGCAGGGTCGGCACCGCCTCCACGCCCCGTCTCCCCGCTTCCGTCGCCACTTCAATGGCTAAATCCGGTTTTGAAGAACGATGAATAGCTTTGGCGATCACGCGCCGCATGTTCATCGGGACATCGACCGGCACCATGGCAATTCGGTGGAATACGTCGTCGAACCCCTGACGATACATAAAGTGCTCCATGTCCATGGCGGGCAGCATGGTTAAATGGTCGCGCTCTTCTTCTCGCTCGTTATTCAGCAGGCTGCGTACGGTGGAGGCATATTTTTTGCCCGCCTCATCACCGTCGACCAGAACGTGCCACTCGATCCCCATCCGGCGGGCAAATTTTATCAGCGGCTTTAATCCCGACTGGGCAAATTCAATCACCTTAATGCCTTCCGCATCAAAATGGTGGCCGCACTGGCGCGCCAGTTCGTTGATGACCCAGGTTTCCGTCTCTCCTTCCACCAGCAGCCAGCAGCGGGCAAAGAGCGACGACGCGCGGTTAAAGCGAATATGAAACGCGATGCGCCGCCCGTCTTCCGCGTTCAATCCCCCCGGACCTAAGCGGAAGGCGGAGACGCGGGAAGATTCACGCACCAGACGACAGACGTGCTCTACCGGCGTTAGCGATAATAACTCACCGGAATTGGTGGTCGTAATGCGCTGGAGCGGCAGCAGGTTCAGCAGATGCCATGCCACGGAGAGCATGATGGGATGCAGGCGCGTTTCCGGGTCTTCCACCAGCAGCAGCGGCCGGGCGTCCCGGTCAAGACGAACAGTGCCTTTGGCCTGCAGTAGCGTTGAAAACAGCCCCAGCAAAATCACACGATGGGTACGACCGCCGGGCCGGTCAATCATCCGGTTAATGATATCGAGGTAGCGCCAGCTGCGCTGCTCGTCATGAGAGCGGCGGCGCATCAGGCGATGGCGCGACTCCGACGTCCCCTGCTCGGAAAAATAGTGCTCCAGAAGCTGTACCATCGCGGACAGCCCCTGACGAATTTGACCATCGGTCAGATTTTGCGGACGCGACACCAGCTCTCTTGCCAGAAAATCCAGCTCGCGGGCGGTGACTTCCACTTCCGGCATATTCGGGACGGTACCGTTACGTATACGCCGCATAAAACGCGCGTCGCGCAGGCGCAACACCGGCGTCAGGCGGATCAGGTGGCGGGCCAGATCGTCGATATTGTCCAGCGGGATCGGACTGGCTTTCTCATCAAGAAAATCACGCAGGGTCAACACGCCCTCGTTTTCCGCCATTTCACCCTCCAGCCGATAGAAAATCCGGTGGAAGCCGTCATCGCACGGCACCCAGCAGGGTGACAGCGGGCGGAAGCGACGCACCCGATGCCGTCCGGGCTCGGATTCGCGGAACGTCAGGATGATATGCAGGTGCTTCTCGCGCCCCGTCACGTCGCCGGGCGGGAACCAGAAATCATCGCGAACGAAGTGATACAGATCGTCTTCGGGCGAAAGCAGTAACGTCAGCGCATCCAGCAGGCTGGACTTACCCCACGCGTTCTCGCCGATCAGGACGTTGTTCTGTTCCAGCTGCAGCGACAGGCGGTTAATACCGCGAAACCCGACAATTTCCACACGTTCGAGAAGCATAAATCCCCCGCGCAATGAACACTTTTTCCTTTAAGTTATCAGCAGTATAGCGGGAGGCGCCCTGTCACGACAGCACAACATTCACCGTGGCGAGAATTGGTCTATGCTCTATTTACCGCTGATTTGAACAAGGATTGACATCACATTGCCTTAAATCAAATTAATCGAATTTATTTAAGTGGCGAAGGGGTGTTGTTGGTTTTTAAAATACGGACTCTTTGAGTCGTCATCCCTTTATGGCGATATATCCCGCGCGCGGGAAAGCGTGCGGAAAATTATTTGAGGTGGTTATGTTTAGAAAATTGGCTGCAGAATGCTTTGGTACATTCTGGCTGGTATTTGGTGGCTGCGGTAGCGCCGTTCTGGCAGCAGCATTCCCGGAATTAGGTATCGGTTTTGTCGGCGTCGCGCTGGCATTTGGTTTAACCGTATTAACCATGGCCTTTGCCGTGGGGCATATTTCCGGCGGTCATTTTAACCCGGCAGTAACGTTAGGTTTATGGGCCGGCGGTCGTTTTCCGGCGAAAGAGGTGATTGGTTATATTGTCGCCCAGGTGGTTGGCGGTATTATCGCAGCGGGCGTTCTGTACGTGATTGCCAGCGGTAAAGCCGGGTTCGACGCGGCGGCCAGCGGCTTCGCCTCTAACGGCTTCGGCGAGCATTCTCCGGGCGGTTATTCCATGCTGTCAGCCATCGTGATTGAAATTGTGCTGACCGCAGGCTTCCTGCTGGTGATCCACGGCGCAACCTATAAACACGCGCCAGCAGGCTTTGCCCCTATTGCGATTGGTCTGGCGCTGACCCTTATTCACCTGATTTCGATTCCGGTCACCAACACCTCCGTTAACCCGGCGCGCAGTACCGCCGTCGCCATCTTCCAGGGGGGCTGGGCGCTTGAGCAGCTGTGGCTGTTCTGGGTCATGCCGATTATCGGCGGTATCCTGGGTGGCGTGCTGTACCGCACCCTGCTGGAAAAACGCGATTAATTGCGCGCGGTGTCGGGCGGCGCTAACGCTTACCCGACCTACGTGAAAGTGCACTTGTAGGCCGGGTAAGGCGCAGCCGCCACCCGGCTTTTTTATTGCTCCTTTACCTGACAGCCTTTATTGGGTAGTGTCTCTGGCGCTCAACAGATACTCAAAAGGACCGGCTGTTCATGTTTTCAGGACTCCTCATTATTCTGCTGCCCCTGATTGTGGGCTACCTTATTCCGCTGCACAGAGAATCCGCATTACGGCTCATCAACCGTTTTCTCAGCTGGATTGTTTACGTCATTCTTTTCTTTATGGGGATAAGCCTGGCCTTCCTGGATAATCTGGCGACGAATTTGCTTTCCATCCTGCATTATTCGGTGGTCACCGTGGTGGTTATTTTGCTGTGTAATATCGCCGCATTATTCTGGCTTGAGCGCACCGTTCCGTGGAAAAACCATCATCATCAGGAAAAGCTGCCTTCCCGAATTGCGATGGCGCTGGAATCATTAAAACTGTGCGGCGTCGTGGTGCTCGGTTTTCTGCTTGGGCTGACCGGCTGGGCGTTTTTACAGCACGCAACAGAGGCCAGTGAATATACGCTGATCTTCCTGCTGTTCCTGATCGGTATCCAGCTGCGAAATAATGGCATGACGCTGAAGCAAATTGTTCTGAACCGTCGGGGAATGATGGTCGCGGTCATTGTTATCGCCAGTTCCATGGTGGCGGGCGTGATTAACGCTTTTATTCTCGACCTGCCGCTGAAAACCGGCCTCGCGATGGCGTCAGGTTTTGGCTGGTATTCCCTCTCCGGTATTTTGCTGACCGAATCATTCGGTCCGGTGATTGGCAGCGCCGCCTTCTTTAACGATCTGGCGCGTGAACTGCTCGCCATTATGCTGATCCCAGGACTGGTTCGCCGCAGCCGCTCTACCGCGCTGGGCCTGTGCGGCGCGACGTCGATGGACTTTACCCTGCCAGTGTTACAACGCTCTGGCGGGCTGGAGATGGTGCCCGCCGCCATCGTTCACGGCTTTATTTTAAGCCTGCTGGTTCCGGTTCTGATGGCCGTCTTCTCGGCCTGATACTTCTTTGGCGGTAGGGTTCCTGCCGCCAAAATTGCGCTAAATCAATCTCCCTCTATTTTGTAGTAAAAAGCCCTTTTCACCGTTCTGGCACAGGCATAACCTTAAACATGTATATTAAATATAACTTTAACAGGTGTGATTATGTTTTGTGTGCAATGTGAACAAACCATCCGTACCCCGGCAGGCAATGGCTGCTCTTATGCACAGGGTATGTGCGGCAAAACCGCAGAAACATCTGACCTTCAGGACCTGCTGATTGCGGCCCTGCAAGGCCTTTCCGCATGGGCGTTTAAAGCCCGCGAATATGGCATCATCGACCACTACGTCGACAGCTTCGCCCCGCGCGCCTTCTTCTCCACGCTAACCAACGTTAACTTCGACTCTCCGCGCATTGTTGGCTATGCCCGCGAAGCCATTGCCCTGCGTGAAGCGCTGAAAGCGCAGTGTCTGAAGGCGGATGCCTGCGCCCGCGTGGAAAACCCGATGTCAGACCTTCAGCTGGTGAGTGACGATCTGGGCGAGCTGCAGCGTCAGGCGGCAGAATTCACGCCGAATAAAGACAAAGCGGCGATTGGCGAGAACATTCTCGGCCTTCGCCTGCTGTGCCTGTACGGCCTGAAAGGCGCGGCAGCCTATATGGAGCACGCGCATGTGCTCGGTCAATACGACAACGACATTTACGCGCAATACCATAAAATCATGGCGTGGCTGGGCACCTGGCCTGCCGATATGAACGCGCTGCTGGCATGCTCGATGGAAATCGGGCAGATGAACTTCAGGGTGATGAGCATTCTGGACGCCGGTGAAACCAGCACCTACGGCCATCCGACCCCAACGCAGGTCAACGTCAAAGCGACCGAGGGTAAATGTATCCTGATCTCCGGTCATGACCTGAAAGATCTCTACAACCTGCTGAAGCAGACCGAAGGCACCGGCGTTAACGTCTATACCCACGGTGAAATGCTGCCGGCGCACGGCTATCCGGAGCTGCGTAAGTTTAAGCACCTGATCGGTAACTACGGCAGCGGCTGGCAGAACCAGCAGGTGGAATTTGCCCGCTTCCCTGGCCCTATCGTGATGACCTCTAACTGCATCATCGACCCGACCGTGGGCGCGTATGACGACCGCATCTGGACCCGCAGCATCGTCGGCTGGCCGGGCGTGAGTCATCTTGAAGGTGACGATTTCGGTCCGGTTATCGCCCAGGCGCAGCAGATGGCAGGCTTCCCGTACAGCGAGATCCCGCACCTGATCACCGTCGGCTTCGGTCGTGAAACCCTGCTCGGTGCCGCCGATTCGCTGATCGATCTCGTCAGCCGTGAAAAGCTGCGCCACATCTTCCTCGTCGGCGGCTGCGACGGCGCGCGCGGCGAGCGTAACTACTTTACCGATTTCGCCACCCGCGTGCCGGAAGACTGCCTGATCCTGACCCTGGCGTGTGGCAAATACCGTTTCAACAAGCTGGACTTCGGCGACATCGAAGGCCTGCCGCGCCTGATCGATGCGGGCCAGTGCAACGATGCTTATTCGGCCATCATTCTGGCCGTTACCCTGGCGGAGAAACTGGGCTGCGGCGTGAACGACCTGCCGCTGTCACTGGTGCTCTCGTGGTTTGAGCAGAAAGCGATTGTCATCCTGCTGACCCTGCTCTCTCTGGGCGTGACTAACATCGTGACTGGCCCGACCGCGCCAGGCTTCCTGACGCCGGACCTGCTGGCGGTGCTCAATGAAAAATTCGGTCTGCGCTCCGTGACCAACGTTGAAGACGATATGAAGCAGCTGCTGAGCGCGTAAGGAGTAACTCATGACCATGCCAACCTCACACTGCCCGTGGCGCATGCAGGTTCATCACATCCATCAGGAGACGCCGGATGTGTGGACGCTGTCGCTGCTGTGCCACGACTACTATCCGTACCGTGCGGGTCAGTATGCGCTGGTTAGCGTTCGCCATTCGGCAGACACCCTGCGCGCCTACACCCTTTCTTCCACGCCGGGCGTGAGCGAGTACATCACGCTTACCGTCCGTCGCATTGAAGGCGGAGCCGGTTCAGAATGGCTGACCCGGGACGTGAAGCGCGGGGATTATATCTGGCTGTCCGATGCGCAGGGTGAATTCACCTGTGACGACAAAGCGGAAGAGAAATTCCTGCTGCTGGCGGCAGGCTGTGGCGTGACGCCGATTATGTCAATGCGCCGCTGGCTGGCAAAAAACCGCCCGCAGGCCGACGTGCAGGTGATCTTCAGCGTGCGCTCTCCGGACGATGTCATTTTTGCCGAGGAGTGGCACAACTACCCGGTGACGCTGGTAGCGGAACATCACGCGACGCACGGTTTTATTCCCGGTCGCCTGAGCCGCGAGCTGCTGCAAAGCGTGCCGGATATCGCGAACCGCACCGTGATGACCTGCGGCCCGGCGCCGTACATGGCTATCGTGGAAGAAGACGTGAAAGCGCTCGGCGTGACCCGTTTCTTCAAAGAGCAGTTCTTCACGCCGGTGGCGGAAGCAGCAACCAGCGGGATTACGTTTACCAAACTGCAGCCTGCGCAGACCTTCTTTGGCCGCGTGGGGACCACGCTGCTGGAGGCGCTGGAAAGCAACCACGTGCCGGTGGCGGCGGCCTGCCGTGCCGGGGTGTGCGGCTGCTGTAAAACGAAGGTGGTTTCCGGGGAGTACACCGTCAACAGCACCATGACGTTGTCCGACGCGGAAATTGCCGAGGGTTACGTGCTGGCATGCTCGTGCCATCCGCAGGGGGATTTGGTTCTCGCATAAACGATAAACGTTCGTTCGTAGGCCCGGTAAGCGTCAGCGCCACCGGGCTTTTTTGCCGGGTGGCACTACGTTTACCCGGCCTACGTTGTGCCTACTGCCTGTTCGGCATTCGACCCTAACCACCGACGCTTACCCGGCTGAAGTGCTTTCTACGCTGCCTGTACGGCAGTGAACAAATCCTCTTGGCCTTATCGCGACGAACGGAACTTTCCAAGCAGCCTGAACGGCAGTGAACGTCAGAACGATGGCCGGGAGACCGAACCGTCATTTCTAAGCTGCCTGTACGGCAGTGAACAGCGATGCGCCGGTTATAGACTTTCGTTTCGTTTTCTAAGCTGCCTGTACGGCAGTGAACGGCGGAAGCGGTTAGGCTGGCAAGCCACTCACTTTCTAAGCTGCCTGTACGGCAGTGAACGTTAACACGGCGTTAAACGATACCGGGTTTCCTTTCTAAGCTGCCTGTACGGCAGTGAACTTCCAGCTTTTCCGGGCTCTTGATTACTTCCTTTTCTAAGCTGCCTGTACGGCAGTGAACATTCTCGTGTCCAGCGCCCAGAATATCTGGGTTTTCTAAGCTGCCTGTACGGCAGTGAACGCATTTTGCGAGACATTACGGCGTCTTTTACGTTTCTAAGCTGCCTGTACGGCAGTGAACTTTATATTGCTGTTCATTCGGTAGCTGCCATTTTTCTAAGCTGCCTGTACGGCAGTGAACTGGAACAATCTACACCTATCTTCTTGTGATATAAAGAAATCCCCCTAAAATTCTCCGTAACTCCTTTTTCACCACCTACAATTCACCGTTGTGAAATCAACAAGTTAAAACTCACCAATAAAAAGGGTCCGTAGACCCCTTCCCTCGGAACAGATTCCAACCCCTACCGCCACGCAGGCGCTTTTCCCAGCGCAAACCGCCCTGCGCCTAAAAACGCCACCGCCAGCGAGCCGATAAAGAAGTACACCAGGCTTTCAATCGCCCATGCCCCAACCTTATCAAGGGCGAGCGTTTCCCCCATTCCCACCATCAGCCATGCCACGATCATCGTAAACGCCAACACCAGCGCGGCCGGGCGCGTAAAGAGCCCGACAATAATCAGGATCGGCGCCACCACTTCGCCAATCAACACGCCGTAGGCAATAAACCCCGGCAGCCCTTTCTCCACCAGCATGCCGCTGATAAAGCCCACCCCACCAAACAGCTTATGCAAACCGTGAAAGAGCATCAGCCCGCCGACGGCAAGTCGTAACAAGAGTTTGCCAAGATCGTCGCACGATAGCTTTTCATTAACAGCAATTAACAATGATTTAACCATTTGAAATGATTCCTGTTTTCACTGAGGTATCACCAGATTATGCCGAATAATTGCGCGTGAAAAGCGCCTTTTAATTGGGGGGATTTGACGGGCAATACGGAGACTTTCTTCTAAGCTTGTAAGCGTTATCACAAAAAGGAGACGGACAACCATGAAACAAACCGTGGCTGCATATATAGCGAAAACGCTCGAACAGGCTGGCGTAAAACGTATCTGGGGCGTCACCGGCGATTCCCTGAACGGACTCAGCGACAGCCTTAACAAGATGAAGACCATCGAATGGATGCCGACCCGCCATGAAGAGGTTGCCGCGTTCGCCGCAGGTGCTGAAGCGCAGCTTACCGGTGAACTGGCCGTCTGCGCCGGATCCTGCGGGCCAGGTAACCTGCACCTGATCAACGGTCTCTTCGACTGCCACCGCAATCACGTGCCGGTGCTGGCGATTGCCGCCCACATCCCCTCGTCCGAAATCGGCAGCGGCTATTTTCAGGAGACGCATCCGCAGGAGCTGTTCCGTGAATGCAGCCACTATTGCGAACTGGTTTCATCCCCGGAGCAGATCCCGCAGGTTCTGGCGATCGCCATGCGCAAGGCCGTGCTAAATCGCGGCGTTTCGGTGGTCGTTATTCCGGGCGACGTGGCCCTCAAGGCTGCGCCAGAAGGGGCCAGCACCCACTGGTATCACGCGCCGCAGCCGGTGGTGACGCCAGCCGAGGAGGAGCTGAAAAAGCTGGCGCAACTGCTGCGTTACGCCAGCAATATCGCCCTGATGTGCGGCAGCGGCTGCGCGGGCGCGCACAAGGAGCTGCTGGAATTTGCCGGTAAGCTGAAAGCGCCGATCGTCCACGCCCTGCGCGGCAAAGAGCACGTCGAATACGATAACCCGTACGACGTGGGCATGACCGGACTGATCGGTTTTTCTTCCGGCTTCCACACCATGATGAACGCCGACACGCTGATCCTGCTCGGCACCCAGTTCCCGTACCGCGCGTTCTACCCGACGGATGCCAAAATCATTCAGATTGATATCAACCCGGCCAGCATCGGCGCGCACAGCAAGGTCGATATGGCGCTGGTGGGCGACATCAAATCCACCCTTGCCGCCCTGCTGCCGCTGCTGGAAGAGAAAACCGATCGCAAGTTCCTCGATAAAGCGCTAAGCGACTATCGCGATGCCCGCAAGGGTCTGGACGATCTCGCCAAACCGAGCGACAAAGCCATTCACCCGCAGTATCTGGCGCAGCAGATCAGCCATTTCGCGGACGACGATGCCATTTTCACCTGCGACGTAGGCACGCCAACCGTCTGGGCGGCACGCTACCTGAAAATGAACGGCAAGCGCCGTCTGCTCGGCTCGTTCAACCACGGCTCGATGGCCAACGCCATGCCGCAGGCACTGGGCGCAAAAGCGACAGCGCCGGAGCGCCAGGTGGTGGCGATGTGCGGCGACGGCGGGTTCAGCATGCTGATGGGCGATTTCCTGTCGGTGGTGCAGATGAAGCTTCCGCTGAAAATCGTGGTCTTCAACAACAGCGTGCTGGGCTTCGTGGCGATGGAGATGAAGGCCGGCGGCTATCTGACGGACGGCACCGAGCTACACGACACCAACTTTGCCCGCATCGCCGAGGCCTGCGGCATCACCGGCATCCGCGTGGAGAAAGCCTCCGAGGTGGATGAAGCCCTGCAGCGCGCCTTCTCCATCGACGGCCCGGTACTGGTGGATGTGGTCGTCGCCAAAGAGGAGCTGGCGATCCCGCCGCAGATCAAGCTTGAGCAGGCCAAAGGCTTTAGCCTGTACATGCTGCGCGCCATCATCAGCGGTCGCGGTGACGAGGTGATCGAACTGGCAAAAACCAACTGGCTCAGGTAAAACATCTGGCATCGCCTTTTTAAATATAAGGACATGCCATGATTGATTTACGCAGTGATACCGTTACCCGCCCGAGTCGCGCCATGCTCGAAGAGATGATGGCCGCCCCGGTCGGGGACGACGTCTACGGCGACGACCCGACGGTAAACGAACTGCAGCGCTATGCCGCAGAGCTGAGCGGAAAAGAGGCCGCCCTGTTCCTGCCCACCGGCACGCAGGCCAACCTGGTGGCGCTGCTCAGCCACTGCGAGCGCGGTGAAGAGTACATTGTCGGCCAGGGCGCGCATAACTACCTCTACGAAGCCGGCGGTGCCGCGGTGCTCGGCAGCATTCAGCCGCAGCCGATTGACGCCGCGCCGGACGGCACCCTGCCCCTTGATAAGGTCGCGGCGAAAATCAAAGCCGACGATATTCACTTTGCCCGCACCAGGCTGCTCAGCCTTGAAAACACCCACAACGGCAAAGTGCTGCCGCGCGAATACCTGAAAGCCGCATGGGAGTTTACCCGCGAACGCAGGCTGGGCCTGCACGTGGACGGCGCGCGCATCTTCAACGCCGTGGTGGCGTACGGCTGCGAGCTGAAAGAGATTACACAATACTGCGACTCGTTCACCATCTGCCTCTCTAAAGGGCTGGGCACCCCAGTGGGTTCGCTACTCGTCGGCAATGCGGACTACATCAAGCGTGCCAACCGCTGGCGCAAAATGACCGGCGGCGGTATGCGTCAGGCGGGTATTCTGGCAGCTGCGGGGCTGTATGCCCTGAAAAATAACGTGGCGCGCCTGAAGGACGATCACGACAACGCCGCGTGGATGGCGGCGCAGCTGCGTGAAATTGGCGCCGACGTGATGCGCCACGACACTAACATGCTGTTCGTTCGCGTGGGCGATGACCACGCCGCTGCGCTGGGTGAATTTATGAAAGCACGTGGCGTGCTGATCAACGCCTCGCCTGTCGTGCGTCTGGTCACGCATCTCGACGTCAGCCGCGAGCAGCTGACCGACGTGGTGAAACACTGGCAGGCGTTTTTACAGCGATAAGGAGCATCACGTGCCGCAACGCATTCTGGTGCTCGGCGCCAGCGGGTATATCGGTCAGCATCTCACCGCGGCGTTAAGCCAGCAGGGGCACCAGGTGCTGGCTGCGGCACGCAACACCGAACGCCTGCAAAAACTCAGTTTAGCGGGCGTTACCTGTCACAACGTTGACCTCAACTGGCCGAAGTCACTTCCCACGCTACTGGACGGGGTCGACACCCTTTACTACCTGGTGCACAGCATGGGCGAAGGCGGGGATTTTATCGCCCACGAGCGTCAGGTGGCGATGAATGTCCGCGATGCCCTGCTGCAAACCCCAGTGAAGCAGGTGATTTTTCTCAGTTCACTCCAGGCGCCTGAACACGAGCAGTCCGATCACCTGCGCGCCCGCCAGCTGACGGCGGACATCCTGCGGGGGGCAAATATCCCCGTCACCGAACTGCGCGCCGGGATCATCGTCGGCGCAGGCTCTGCCGCCTTCGAAGTGATGCGCGATATGGTCTACAACCTGCCGGTGCTCACGCCGCCGCGCTGGGTCCGTTCGCGCACCACGCCGATTGCGCTGGAGAACCTGCTGCATTATCTGGTGGCCCTGCTGGATCATCCGGCGGAGCAACACCGCGTGCTCGAGGCGGCAGGCCCGGACGTGCTGAGCTATCAGGAGCAGTTCGAACATTTCATGCGCGTCAGCGGACGCCGCCGCTGGCTGATCCCCATTCCCTTCCCGACCCGCTGGATTTCGGTGTGGTTTTTGAATGTCATCACCTCGGTGCCGCCGACGACCGCCAAAGCGCTTATTCAGGGGCTGAAGCATGATTTACTGGCCGACGATCGCGCGCTGCGCGCCTTAATTCCTCAGGACCTGATCCGCTTTGACGATGCCGTGCGCAACACGCTCAAGGAAGAAGAAAAGCTGGTGAACTCCAGCGACTGGGGTTACGACGCCCAGGCCTTTGCCCGCTGGCGGCCGGAGTATGGTTATTACCCGAAACAGGCGGGCTGTACGATGAAAACCGGCGCCAGCCTGGCCGCGCTGTGGGAGGTGGTGAACCAGATTGGCGGCAAAGAACGGTATTTCTTCGGTAATCTCCTCTGGCAAACGCGCGGGGCACTGGACCTGCTGGTGGGCCACCGGCTGGCAAAAGGCCGCCCGGCACGCCCGTATCTTGAGGTGGGTGACGCGGTTGACAGCTGGAAGGTGATTATTGTCGAGCCGGAAAAACAGCTGGCGCTGCTGTTCGGCATGAAAGCCCCGGGGCTGGGCCGACTCTGCTTTACCCTGAAAGACAAAGGCGATCATCGTGAACTGGACGTCCGCGCATGGTGGCATCCGCATGGAATGCCGGGTCTGTTCTACTGGCTGTTGATGATCCCTGCCCACCTGTTTATCTTCCGGGGCATGGCGAAACGCATTGCACAACGGGCAGAACAAAAGACGGAAAAGATCTAAATAAAACTCTCTTTCTTTCACCTTTCCCATTGCATAGCGCCGTAATTCACGAAAGAATGCGCACGAAATTCTTTTCAACACAGTGGATAGCTATGAAGGTACTGGTTACCGGGGCGACCAGCGGCTTAGGCCGAAATGCGGTCGAATTTCTGCGCAATAAAGGCATCAGCGTCAGGGCTACCGGTCGCAACGAAGCGATGGGTAAACTGCTGCAAAAAATGGGCGCAGAGTTCGTCCATGCCGACCTGACGGAGCTCGTCTCCTCGCAGGCGAAAGTGATGCTCGCCGGTATCGACACGCTATGGCACTGTTCCAGTTTTACCTCCCCGTGGGGGACCCAGGAAGCCTTCGATCTGGCCAACGTGCGGGCCACCCGCCGTCTGGGTGAATGGGCCGTTGCCTGGGGCGTGCGTAACTTTATTCATATCTCTTCACCGTCACTCTATTTCGACTATCACCACCATCGCGACGTGCAGGAAGATTTCCGCCCTGCCCGCTTTGCCTGTGAATTTGCCCGCAGCAAGGCGGCCAGCGAAGAGGTCATTGACCTGCTGGCGCAGTCAAACCCGCATACCCGCTTTACGGTCCTGCGTCCGCAGAGCCTGTTCGGGCCGCACGACAAGGTATTTATTCCCCGTCTGGCGCAGATGATGCACCACTACGGCAGCGTGCTGCTGCCGCGCGGCGGCGATGCGCTGGTGGATATGACCTATTACGAAAATGCCGTTCACGCCATGTGGCTGGCCAGCCAGCCGGACTGCGATAAGCTGATCTCCGGTCGCGCCTATAACATCACTAATGGCGAACCCTGCACGCTGCGCAGCATTGTGCAGCGGCTGATCGACGAGCTGCAGATCGACTGCCGTATCCGTTCTGTTCCCTATCCCATGCTGGATATGATTGCCCGCAGCATGGAGCGCTTTGGCAGTAAAACAGCCAAAGAGCCTGCGCTGACGCATTACGGCGTCTCTAAACTCAACTTTGACTTCACGCTGGATATTTCGCGGGCGGAGAATGAGCTGGGGTATAAACCGGTTGTTACGCTGGATGAAGGGATTATGCGCACGGCGGCGTGGTTACGGGATCACGGGAAGCTTCATCGCTAGCCTTTTTGCCCGGTGGCGGCTTCGCCTTACCGGGCCTACAACTGCTCCGTACTGCCCCCTCGCCCCATTAGCCTCATGTACGAAAACGGCAACCCGAGGGTTGCCGTTTGCTTTTACAGAGCTGTCCAGGCATCTGCCCACGCCAGGCCAGCGCCTGGTTCGTAGTATGCCGGAGAGTTGTTACACCAGCCGCTGTACGGGAACGGTTTGCACTGGAACAGTTTACCGTGGTTGTTCACGATATCACCTGCGTTGTACTTGCTGTTCGCGCTCCACGCGGCGTAAGAGCCGGAAGTGCCTTCGTCCTTAGACGTGGCTTTCGCTTTCACGTTCAGCAGGTAGGACGTGGTGCTGGTCAGTTCGCCATCGCTGACGGTCAGGCCGATTTCGTACTGCTGAGCCGTTGCAGACTCTGGTGCCTTGAAGGTCACCACCGCTTTGTCCTGACCGGTCACGGTCTGGCCATCCTGGGAACGCCAGGTGTAGGTCAGCTTGTTACCGTCGGCGTCTGTGGAGCCTTCCGCGCTCAGGGAAACCTGCGCACCCGCTTCAACTGCCCCGATTGGGCCCGCAATCTGCGCCACAGGAGCGTGATTCACGGTTGCCGGTTCAACAGGGGTGGTATCTTCCGCTGGCGTGG
This sequence comes from Enterobacter quasiroggenkampii, assembly GCF_043972695.1. NCBI lineage: Bacteria > Pseudomonadati > Pseudomonadota > Gammaproteobacteria > Enterobacterales > Enterobacteriaceae > Enterobacter > Enterobacter quasiroggenkampii. The sequence goes on along the minus strand of NZ_CP143745.1, from coordinate 2,104,149 downwards.
TATCCGCTGGCGGCTTGGTGTCTGCCGGAGTTTTGTCTTCGCCTGGGGTCACTGCCGAGCCGTCATCGTTAATGATGTTCACGTTATAGAACTTCTTAACGCAGTTGGTGTAGTCACCCTCTTTGAACGCGCTGAACGGCGTCTGGTAACCCACCAGCTGGCAGGAGTAGGTCTTACCGTCCGGCGTATCCGGACTCCATCCCCAGTCCTGCTCCCAGTAGATCTTCAGCGCGCCGGAGCCGCCTTCATCGAACTGCTTCATGTTGGCGCAGCCCAGCACTTCATTCGCCGGAACTGGCACTTTCAGGTAGTTCGCGAACTCTTTGTAGTACTTGATGCGGTTTTCAGACTGGGCAATCTCGGTCGGACCGCCGCACTCTACGCCACCGTTGATGATCTGGGTGGTCACGCCGAAGCCAGGAACCAGGCCGTTGGCTTTATCGTGATCGTTTGGCTGCCAGGTGCCATCGATAACCTGCAGCATGCTTGGTTTTGGCGGCTGCGGATAGGCGAAGAAGAAGATCGCACTCGCCAGGTTCAGCCAGGTATCCGCCACCAGCTCAGGCTTGTCGAGCAGGGTGCGGACGGTGCCAAACATCGCTTCCGAGAACGGACCGTAGTTGTAGTTGTAAGACAGCTGCTTCGCGCCGCGGCCAAAGTAGCTTACGAAGTCGCCGTCTTTGTCCTTACCGCATGGCCAGGTCTGCCCCTGCCAGATGTCAGGGTTACATTCGCCGTTATAGCCGCCTTTCTGGCCTTCAGTCCAGCCCATTTCACGAACGTGAACCAGGGCCTGACGCCATTCGGCTTCCGGACGCCAGCTTTCATGACCGCCGGTTTCCTGCGCAAAGTGGGCAAACATGGTCGCCAGCTCTTTGCGGCAAATGGCGTCGCTGTCGCGACCATCGTTATAGGTCTTACACAGTGCCGGGAATTTACCAACAGCCTTCAGGAAGTTACTGTAGGTGTAAGACTGAGCGCGCAGCGGGAAGAGATATTCCCAGTCGCTGGCCTTCACGATCCCTTCCACGCGCTTGACGTTGTCAGGGTTCGACGCACGACCTGGCTCAATCTGCTCAACGAGGCTGTTGTCCAGAGTCGCAATGGTGTCTTTCACCGAAACCATCAGCGGGAAATTGGTCAGCTCTTTTTCCTTTTTCGCCAGATCGCTGGCTTTCATGGTGTACGGCTCGCTGCTGGCCGCCTGCAGTGATGCAGCCTGCGCCATAAAGGGTGCAATGCATGCTCCCGCCACGAGAACGCTCAGTAATGTCCTTTTCGTCATTTCAAATAATCCTGTATTTAAGCAACTAGGGTGAGTACATTCCCGGCTTATGTATTACTCCCTTAATAAATAAGCCTGAGAGTGTGGTTCTTTTTCATTTTCTGAAGAACACCAAAAGGAATTCTTCAAAAAACAAAAATGACGCTATCGTTATTTACCCGACTTTATTTGCTGATACTTCGCCCACACTTTATGGGCATAACGCATGCGCTGCGGATAATTTTCTTTTTTCAACCCGGCGTTATAGGCGCCTACCGCTTCCCAGTTATAGCCATACACTTTTATCATCCCGGACAGGATGGACGCGCCGACCATAATGGAGGTACAGGGCTCAGTCATAAGCTGGTTCTCATCAATCCCCTGACGCTCTAACTCGCTGAAGTGCGAGCTATTAATCTGCATCAACCCGACGTCACGCGTGCCGTCGTGGTTCCAGCCTACCGCGTAGGGATTCATTCCGGATTCCACTTTGGCAATCGCATATAACAGCCACGGATCGACGTGATAATAATGTCCGGCGTTATCCCAACAGTTCGCAAATACGCTTTGACTAAACAGCAGTAAAAATAAAATCACGCGTTTCATGAGCACCTGCTCTTAAATACTGAACCTCTTCCTGCTCATAATTAGCGATCATTCTGAAGTGTTGGTCACACCCGAAGTGGGGTGTGACCAACCATTGCGGGTTGATATCATTCCCGCAATTCACGGTTCAGAAGGTTATTTGCAATCGGTTGATGCGCCTTCTTTCACCCATACGTCGCTGTTGGCCGGGTTATCACCCTGTGTCCACCATTTCGCGCGGTAAACGTTACCCTGGTAGGTCGTGGTTTCGCCGCCGTTGTATGCCAGGTCAGAGCGCCAGTTCATCTTCACGTTGCTTACCATTTCCCATGCGTCCACGCCGAAGTCAGGCTGGTTGCCCTGCGTCCAGTATTTCGCTTTCCACACCAGATGGTCGAAGCTGACGGTATCGCCCGTGTTGTAAATTTTGCTGGATTCCCACGCCGGATATTTGCTGGCGTTGGCGTCAACAGGCTTATCGCAGCTGCCGGTCGCCGTACCTTCATCAGACGGCGGGGTCACCTCGTCTGACGGTGGCGTCACTTCATCCGCAGGCGGGGTGACGTCTTCTGCCGGAGGCGTCACTTCGTCAGCCGGTTTTGGTGTGACCACGACCTGGACGTTGGACTGAACGCTGGTCTTGCCATCGCTCACCACCACGCTCAGGGTATAGGACGACTCAGAGCTCACCTCAGGCGCGGTGATGTTCACGTTCGCGCTATCGGTACCGGTCGCGTGCATATCAGCCGGTACGCTCCAGGCGTAGGTCAGCGCATCACCGTCTGGATCCGCCGCCTGCGCGTGCAGGGCATAGGTTTCGCCTGCCTGCAGGGTGACGTTCTGCATTGGGTTAATCACCGGCGCCTGGTTCGCTTTTGGCGCTTTGTTAACGACCTGAACATCAGCGGAGTTGCTCAGCCCCTTCGCGTCGGTCACGGTCAGTCGGAACGCCAGCGTCTGGTTGCTGGTGACGGCCGCCACGTTGAAGGAAGCCTTCGCTTTGGTGCTGTTGGTGAGGGTCACCGATGGGCCAGAGATCTGGGTCCATTTGTAGGTGATGGCATCACCGTCTGGATCGGTTGAAGCCGAACCGTCCAGGGTCACGGTAGCCGGACCGGTTACCGTCTGGTCAACCGCGGTGGCAACCGGCGCATGGTTGGTCACGACCGGATCAACTGGCGCAGAGCCGCCCATCAGGCTTTCGTTCATCGCGTTCAGGATGTCGCCGGTATCGGAGTCGATAGACCAGGCGAAGAGGCCGCCCAGGTTTTTCGACAGCACGTACTTCCCTTTTGCCGTGGTAGAGCGTGCATCTTCATAGGAGATCAGATCCCCCGTTGCCTTATTGAAGACGTACGGCGCTTCGGCAGTCGCATCGTAGCCGGATTCCCAGCCTGGCTTGCCTTTGTACTCGTTCATAATCTGACGATAGTCCACTACGCCCGGTTCCCAGGTGCCTTTCACCATGCCGGTTGCGGTACCGGTGAACGGATTGTCGCCGGTGTAGCCATGCACGCCAGTCCAGCCGCGGCCATACATTCCCGCACCCACCACGATCTTGCCTGGCTGTACGCCCTGAGCAAGCAGCGCGTCCACGCCGTTCTCGGTGGTGTAGTTCGTGTCCGGACGCCATGACGGCGCGCGCAGCGCGGCCTGGTGGCCCAGCTCGGTGTTGCTCCAGCCGCCGTAGAAGTCGTAGCTCATCAGGAAGATATGGTCGAGGTCGCGCTGAGCGGTGGTGTAATCCACGTCTTCGATCTTGTCGCGGCCTGCACCCACGGCGCTGGTCAGCTCATAGGTACGACCCGTCTGCGCGGAGAGCTCGTTCAGCATGGTACGCAGATCGTGAATCAGCGCCGTGTAGGTGGCTTTATCCTGCTGCGGGTTGCCTTTGGTTTCAGTCACGCCGCCGCCGCCCGGGAATTCCCAGTCGATGTCCACGCCGTCAAAGAATTTCCAGGTCTGCAGGAACTCCTTCACGGAGGCCACGAAGCGAGAGCGGATTGCCGGGTCGCCCATGTGGTAGAACGGGTCGGACAGGGTCCAGCCGCCGATGGATGGCAGCACTTTCAGGTCAGGATGCGCTTTTTTCAGCGCCATCAGCTGGCCAAAGTTCCCTTTGTACGGGTCGTCCCAGTCGGCGACGCCCGCCTGCGGTTTTTGCAGAGCAGCCCACGGGTCATGGATGGCCACGGTAAAGTCCGGACGTCCGGCGCAGTCGCGCTGCAGCACGGAGAAGCTGTTGCCGCCCTCAACGGTTTTCAGGCCGTCGTTAATGCCGTCGCCGCCACAGATTGGAATGAAGCCATAGAGGATGTGGTTAAGGTTTGCAGCCGGGATTTTATCAACCGGGAAGTTACGATCGTAAACGCCCCATTCAGGGAAGTACGCCGCAACCACTTTATCAGGATGTTTGGCGAACGTTTTGTTGTTCTCCTGCAGCGGTGCGTTCAGCGGCAGCAGATGGCTGCCGTCGGTGTCCGCCACGATGATCAGCTTGCTGGCGCTTTTGGTACAGCCGCTGGCGTTACAGGCTTCCACCTGTTCCTGATAACGTCCGCCTTTTTTCACCTTAAAGGTGGCTGAGCCGCTTGCACCGGCTGCACCGGTCCACACGGTTTGACCATCGAGCAGCACTTTTGCAGAGGTTGGCGCGTCGCCGCTCCACACGTTCCACTCGACTTTCACATCCACGCCGTCGTTATGCACCTTGACGAGGCTGTTGTAATCCTGCGCGGCCTGATCCACTTCCACCAGCGCAAATTTGTCATTGCCGTAGCCGATGGTCGGTGCACCTGGCGCAGCTGCGAATGCAGAACCGGTTGCCGCTGCAATAAAGAGCGCCAGATATTTAGGCTTAATAAATTTCATTTTTATTTCCTGATAAATTTATTCGTAAACGTAATTGACCCATGTCTTCCTTTAAAACATGGAATATTATTCACATAGTGCGTTTTTTAAATACGCAGACAGCCGTTACCCAAACCTTAAAGACGCGTTGTATTCCTCCATTAAAAGATACAAGCTAAAACTCCGTGTAGCTTATGCCTTTTACGATACACTGAGGATAAAAGATCGTCCTTCTCTTTCCCCGTCGAAAAAATTGATAAAAAAACTTGACCCGGTTATTTAATATGTGAGCGCAAATAACTGGCTGGTATAGAGTGCTATTCCAGCAAAAGCCAGATAAGGTCCGAAAGCGATGGTGAGGTTATTTTTATTTAATTTATTTAAAAGCAAATAACCCACGATGCCGCTTAATGCGGCAATTAATTCAATCTCAGGCAGCGCCTGCCAGCCGCACCAGGCGCCCAGCGCCGCCAGCAGCTTAAAATCGCCGTAGCCCAGCCCTTCCCGGCGGGTGAGCAGACGAAACGCCCAGTACACCAGCCAGAGCGAAAGATAGCCCGCCACCGCGCCCAGCAGCGCATCACGCAGGGGCAGTCCGTGGCTGAAGGCGTGGAACAGCAGCCCGGCCCACAGCAGCGGCTGCGTCAGGCAGTCGGGCAGCAGCTGGTGCTGTCTATCAATCATCGCCAGCGGCAGCAGAAAGGCCGCCAGCACCCACAGCGAGAAAAGGGATGCTAAGCCCGGTATCCACCAGGCGGTGACGCCAAAGAACAGCGCCATCACCAGTTCGAGTAAAAATAACCGCAGCGGAATCGCCGACTGACAGCAGCGGCAGCGTCCCCGCAGCGCCAGCCAGCTCAGCAGCGGGATATTCTCCCAGGCGCGCAGCGCATGCTGGCAGACGGGACAATGCGATGCCGGGAAAAGCAGGTTGCTGCGGCACGCCTCCTCCATCACCATCCCCGGCACGCGGTCCACCACGACGCCGAGAAAGCTCCCCAGGATCGCGCCGAGCACGCCGCTCATCGCGGCAAACCCGACGGGATAACTCTCCCTGATGAGCATCAGCCCGTTCATGCCACTTTTTTCCAGGTCAGCTGGATTTCGGCCTTCACGTCGCTCAGGTGATCCACCGGCGTGAGGTTTATTTTCTCCAGCCTGACACCGGAGGCGAGGTTCATCTCACGCAGCCAGTTTTTTAATTCATAGACGTTGACCCGGTTCACCACAAAGGCCAGGGTCTGACCGTCCTGGCGAATATCGGTCAAGGTCAGGTTAATTTCATGCGCACTATTCTCCACCACGCTGCGTGGATTATCGGTTTTCACCTGTAGCACCGGCAGATGGTTTTTATCAATTTCTGTTTTCATCCAGTTTACCGTTTCAGTTTGTCGCGCCAGCGTCGCCTGGCTATTTTTTATCATGTTATCCAGGGGTATTACCCCCGCGTAATAGATGACGGCGCCGAATAAGGCTCCCGCCGCTATTTTTAAAATGCGTTGTTCTCTGACGCTGTATTGTTGATAACGAGATTTAAGCTGTGCAATTCGCCCTTTCATTTATATTTCCCTGTAATCATGGCCGTATACGGCGCGTCCTTTGAAATAGGCTGTAACGTAAAATCAAAATTCGCGCTGGCCTGATGAATGAAGTCCTGTAACGCCTGCTCGTTTTGCGCACTCACGCTTAACGTCAGGCCCCCCTGCGTGTCGTCATATTCAAGCAGCGTAATTTCCATTGACGGAACGGACTGACGGATTTTTTCCAGCTCGTCCATCTGCAAAAAAATGCCCTTAGGCTGCTTCTTGATGTTCTGCCCGAAGTGGTACTTGATGTTGGTCTGCTGGCGCATGCTAGGAAAATGGTGCTGATAGAGCTGGACCATCTCCTGCTGGACCTGATTTTCCTGATCGACCAGCATCCACGCCAGGGCGATGCGGGGGCCGAGCAGCAGGCCCAGAGAGAGAAGCCCCATCGCCGCGACGGCGGCCTTCATCCCTTTCGCCGCCCTCGCGCTGGTCGCCTTCGCGCTGAACGCACCGTGCAGCAGGTTGACGCGGCACGCCTGCCACTGGGGCTGGATCAGCACCAGTGGATGTTCACCCGCCAGCGGTTCGTCAACGTCAACGCCCGGCGGGATCTCCCCGTAGCAACGCACCTCGCCGTCTCCGGCTTTTTGCATCAGCAGCGGCAAGAGGCCCGCCTCAACGTTACAGGCGGTATGCGGGGATAAGCGCAGCCAGTAGTTCTCCTCCTGCGCGACCAGCGTGCTTCCGCCCGCCGTCACCGGCAGCAGCCAGGCGTCCGGCAGGGCCTGAATCACCTTCAGGCCCGCCTCGTGAAAGCGGGTCAGCCACTGCTGCAGGCGGGCGGTATCTATCGCCACGGCGTCCACCTCGGCGCCTTTTTTGTTCAGCACCGTCCAGTGGAGATCGTCCACCTCGCCGATCAGGGTCTCCTCCGCCATCCACGAGAAGGCGGTCGCCTGCGACGCGACTTTCTTCGGCAGCGTAAAGTGGCGGAAGATCATCTCGCTGGCGGGCAGCAGCAGACAGACGCGCGCGGCCAGCGGATGATCGGCAAGGGTATGCAGCGCCTGCGGGGTGTCCAGGGTTGTAACCTGTTCGCTTCCCGACTCACACCACATGATTTTCCCGTCCTCACGGCTGTCGGGACGAACAAAAAGGACCTGTTTCATAGCGTTCTACTTTTCTTATTCAATCATTCGGTAACGACGTTGCCACGTCACAATTTCACCGGCTTCGTTATTCACCTGAAGCTGGCTCACCACGCGAAGCGTTAACTCATCGGTATTGCCGGTATAGTTGACGCGGAAATACCGGCTGTTGATGGAGAGAACCTCAGCCACCTGCGGGAGATCGTCCTTAAGCTGCGGGAAGGCCTGTTCCAGCGCTTTGCTGAAGACTTCCATACTTTCCCAGCCGGTCTCCGGCCGCGACGCAATCAGGCGAACGGCATCGTCCGCGGTCAGTTTTCCCGGGAACAGGGCTGCCAGTAAGGGAGCCTGCTCCGGCGTCAGGGTATTGACATCCACCTTGCTGGCGGAGTCCGGCAGCGCGCATAACAGCTTGCTCACCTTCGGGTACGCCGCAGCAGGAAACGCCGGCAGCAGCTTTATCTCGGCAAGGGTGCGCATCATCTGATTCGCTGGCTGACGCGCCGGCACCACGCCAGCCCAGGCGTCCGTCTCCGCGCCCTCTTTCACCGTTGTGGTGTCGCCGTCGAGATAATCCATCAGTTGCTGATAGACCTCTTCCGCCGTCGTCTGGCTGACGCCGCCGTCCGTCAGGATCTGCTCGACAATCTTCTCTTTTCGCGGCTTTTCCGGCACGGCTGACGCAGTTTGATCCTGAGCCACTTTGTCTGCGGCCAGCAGGTTATTGACGTTGAAGCAGTCCTGCGCGTCCTCGACCTGACTGACCACCGTATAGTCTTCACCCTGCGTCTCCAGCGGCTGGTGCCAGTCGCCCTCCGGGTCGAGCGGTTTGCTCTCGCCGCTGGCGTCGCTCTGCAGGCGATCTTTCACCACCTTTTCCTGCGCCTGCATTGCCCAGCGCAGCTGCTGCTGGCTCATCTGATAGTGGGTTTTCTGCAAATTACGGCAGAACTGCTGGCTGATTTTGGCCGCCAGGGCCGACATCATGACCAACAGGATCAGCACAACCAGCAGGGCAACGCCGCGTTGTTGATGTATCCGGCTCATGGCTTCACGTCCGGCGCAGGCGCAGGTTGCGGGGCGGGTGCATTTTCAGCCGCTGGTGCCGCCGCTTCCGGCATGTCTCCCGGCGTGGTAAACACCCAGCGCCAGGTCTCACCATTTTCCATGGTCAGCGTGAGCTCCACGCCGTCTGGCAGATGGGCGGACTCACCCCAGCTTTTTTGCCAGCCCTGGCGATAAAACCGCCACTGCATCGATTTCACCTCGCTGACAATCGGCACTTCATCGGGTTTGACGTCTGCCGGGCTGTCAATCACCGGCCAGACGTCGCGATACAGGCGCCCCTCTTCCAGCCGCCAGCGCACGCGCTCCAGCTGGACCGTGCCGCTCACGCCGTTCAGCGTGGTGAATTCAACCGCATCACCATCCTGCAAAAACAGATCCGGCTCGTTGCGCGGCGCCCGCGCCTGCAGCTGGAAAAAATCGCGCTCCATCAGGCTCCAGGCACGCTGAAGCTGGTTGAGCTTTGCCGCACTGGCATCCGTGGCTGAACTGGTGCGCATCGCGCCGTCCAGAATTTGCCAGGCCAGGGTGCTGATGACCGCGAAAATGGTCAGCGCAATCATGATCTCCAGCAGGGTAAAACCGCGCTGGCGTCGGATCGTCTTCACTTGCTCTCTTCTCCCGGCCCGATAATCTGAAGCGAAATGACCGGCTGGCTTTCATCACCTTCGGCGTAAACGCGGATGGCATTGGCCCAGCCGCTATTGGCGGTTTTCACCCGCTGCTTGTGCCAGTACCAGCTGCGTCCCCCCATAATTTCCGTCCCCTGCTCCTCGGCATCGGGAAAATCGGCTTTACCAAGCTGGGCTTCTGCCAGCTGATTTTCCGCAACCCAGCTGGCCTGCAGCGTTTCGGCCAGCCCGTGGGTGAAGCGTACGTTCAGGGAGACGGAATTCATCAGCGCCAGCGCGGCGGTGGAGAAAATGACCAGTGCCACCATCACCTCCAGGAGCGTCATCCCGTTTTGCTTAACCTTGCCTTTAGTCATCGTTTTCTACCGATACCGGGGCAGCGCCCTGCGACACCACGCGGAAGTGATGCTGTTTGTCGTAACTTTGCAGCGTCAGCGTAAAACGGCCAATCTCGCCGTCCGGCAGAAAGAGGATCTGGGGGTCGGCCTCGACGGTCGCCGCCAGACGCTGAGGCGAAAGCGATACGTGCATCTCTTCCGGGAAATCGCCCTTCGTGGTAATACGGCCTGCGGATAATGGCACCCAGCGACGTTCGCCGTTTTTATCGTCGAGCGTGACCAGCTGATAGTTATCGGTAGTGATGACCAGCCCGACAATATTTCCGTCCATTACCGCGCGGTCTGAACCATAATCAACGAGGGCTTTTAATTGCTGACCAAATATATCCGCACCGCTGCGTGAGGGTATTGTTGATACAACCATCATGGCGCAGCTGGCAAATATCACCAGCGCCAGAATAATTTCCAGCAACGTAAAGCCGCGTTGACGCTTCATTATTTCTCTTTCTTATCCAGAGACCAGTTCGTAATATCGTCTGCGGTATTGGCTTCGCCATCAGGACCGGCAGAGAAGACGTCTACGGCGCCGTGTTCACCCGGGCTGACGAGCAGATAATCGTTGCCCCACGGGTCCTGCGGCAGGCGGCGAATATAGCCGTCGGCGCGGTAGCCGTTGGGAATGGGCGCGATCTCAGGTTTGGTCACCAGCGCCTGCAGGCCCTGCTCGGTGGTCGGGTAGCGGTGGTTATCGAGCTTATACATATCCAGCGAGCCTTCGAGCGCAACAATATCGCTGGTCGCCTTTTGCGCGTCCGCTTTTTCTTTATTACCCATTAAATTTGGCACCACCATACTCGCTAAAACGCCGAGAATAACGATCACCACCATTAATTCGAGCAAGGTGAACCCCGCCTGGCGAGCCAGACGTTTTGTTTTTATAGCCATGATTTAACCTACCATATTATTAAGTTGCAGAAGCGGCTGTAATATTGACAGCACGATGAATAAAACAATCGTCGCCATGGAGACCACCAGCGCCGGTTCAAATACCGACAGCGTTAACGTAATACGATGCTGTAGCGCCGACTCCTGGTTTTCCGCCGCGCGGTCCATTAAGTTGCCTAATTCGCCGCTCTCTTCACCGGAGGCAATCATGTACAGCATGGTGGGCGGGAATAATTTCGCCTGCTCCAGCGCGGCATAGAGCGATGCCCCCTGGCGCACGGTATCCGCCGCCTGCTCCAGCACCTGCCGGGCGTAGAGGTTTTCGATACCGTCCATCGCGATATACATCCCTTCGAGCAGCGGCACGCTGCTCGCCTGCAGGATGCTGAGCGTGCGAATATAGCGGGCGCTGTTGATGGCGCACACCAGCTTTTTAATCGGCGAGCCATTCACCAGCCAGTTGTGCCAGCGAAAGCGGTTTTTAGCGTTTCTGAGCCAGGTCTTAAAGCCGATAACCCCACCGGTCAGGATCCCGACAATATAGATGCCGTACGCCTGCAGGAAATCGCTCACCGCAATCAGCGTGCGGGTGGTGATCGGCAACTGCTGCTTCATGTGGGTGAACTGCTCGATCACCTGCGGCACCACCGCCACCAGCAAAATGCTAATGACCGCGATGGCCACCACCGTCAGGGTGATCGGGTAGACCATCGCCTGCGTCAGCTTGCTCTTCATCTTCTGGCGCTGCTCGTTGTACTCCGCCAGCTTCTCCAGCACGTCGCCGAGGTGGCCGGTTTTTTCACCGGCCATCACCAGCGTGCAGTAGAGCTTGTCGAAGGTGCGCGGGAACTGGCTGAAGGCGTCGAACAGCGTATGCCCTTCCACCACCTTCTCGCGGATCTCCACCACCATCGCCGCCAGCTTTTTGTCCTCCGTCTGCTTCGAGATCGCCTTCAGCGCGCTCTCCAGCGGCAGTGCGGCGTTGACCAGCGTGGAGAGCTGACGGGTAAACATCGACAGCACCGGCGTGGAGAGCTTCGCCCCGGTTTTCGCTTTCCCGGACGCCGCCGCCTCGCGCGTTTCGGAGATGCTGACGGGCATCAGCTTTTGCTCACGTAACGTCTGGCGAACCTGCTTTTGCCCTTCGGCCTGCAGTGTGCCGCGTCGGGTTTTGCCCGCCGCATCCGTTGCCGTCCATGCGTAGAGGGCCATTACTCATCCCCTCCACGCTCGGCGGTGACGCGCATCACCTCTTCCAGAGAGGTGACGCCGCTGATCACCTTCAGCAGCCCGTTTTCGCGCAGGCTATAGGCCTGCTTAAAGAGCTGCGTTTCGATGGACATCTCATCTTTATCTTCATGGATGGCGCGACGCATGGCGGTGTCCACCACCAGGAATTCATGAATACCCGCACGTCCCTGATAGCCGCTCTGGCGGCAATGCTCGCAGCCCACCGCGCGATAGATCGCTTTCGGCGGCGTCTCCATGAAGCTGAACAGCGCTTTTTCATTGGCGTCCAGCGGACTGGTGGTGCGGCAGTGCGTACACAGCCGACGCACCAGACGCTGGGCAATGACACCGAGCAACGATGAACCGATTAAAAACGACTCCAGCCCCATATCCCGCAGACGGGTGATGGCACCGGCGGCGCTGTTGGTGTGCAGCGTAGACATGACCAGGTGACCGGTGAGCGAGGCCTGCACCGCAATTTGCGCGGTTTCGCCGTCGCGAATCTCCCCGATCATCACCACGTCCGGGTCCTGACGCAGGATGGCGCGCAGCCCGCGGGCAAAGGTCATGTCCACGCGCGGGTTCACCTGGGTCTGCCCCACCCCTTCCAGCTCGTATTCAATCGGGTCTTCGACGGTCAGAATGTTGCGTTCATGGCCGTTCAGCGCCGAGAGAATGGCGTACAGGGTGGTACTTTTCCCGGAGCCCGTGGGCCCGGTGACCAGGATGATGCCGTGCGGGCGGTCAATCAGCCCTTTTAACTTCTCCAGCTCTTCATCAATCAGGCCCAGCTTGTTGATGTCGGGCTTGAGGTTACTTTTATCGAGCAGGCGCATCACCACGCGCTCGCCGTACTGGGACGGAATGGTCGAGACGCGCACGTCGATGGCCTTGCGGCCAATGCGCAGGGAGATACGACCATCCTGCGGCAGACGTTTTTCGGCGATGTCGAGTTTTGACATGACCTTGATGCGCGACACCAGCAGCGGCGCGAGCTTGCGCGCAGGCTGGAGAACCGGGCGCAGGACGCCGTCAACGCGGAAGCGAATGCTCAGCGTCCGTTCGAATGTTTCAATGTGGATATCCGACGCGCCGTCCTTCACCGCCTCGCCGAGAATGGCGTTGATCAGGCGGATCACCGGCGAGTTTTCGTCGTTATCGAGCAGATCTTCGTTATCCGGGATCTCCTCGGTTAACGCCATCAGGTCGATATCCGCGTCCATATCGTCCACCAGCTGCTGGGAGACGCCGCTGCTCTGCTGCCAGATTTTGGCCAGCATCTCCTCAAAGGCCTCAGGGGCGAGGATCGTCGGCTCGAAGGGGCGTCCCAGTACCCGGCGCATCTCCAGCAGGGCAAACGCGGGAGCATCCTCGCGAATGTAGACGTCGTTGTTGTAAAACAGGACGCCGTTATCCTTTGCGTAACTGCTGCTGCAGAGCGTTTTACTAAGTTCATCCACGTTGCGCCCTCCGCCTTAGTTTTTAAACGGATTGCGCGACGTGCTGGCGCGGGTCGTGGCCGGCGCGGCGCTGGCCGACGGGAAGGCTGGCAGCACCGCGCTGTCGGACGGTTCAATAATACCAAGCTTCTTCTCCTCCACGCGCTGCTGCTGGCGGGCGCGGATCTGGTCATATTTCTCTTTCGACGCCGCGCTGAAGTTATCGTCGTCGCGCAGGACGGTGGTATGGATAAACACCATCAGATTGCGCTTCGAGGTATCCTGCGAGGTGTAGCGGAACAGCTGACCAACCAGCGGGATATCGCCGAGCAGCGGCACTTTGGAAACCGACTGCTTGGTGACGTTTTCCATCAGGCCGCCAAGCACCACCGTCTGGCCGCTGTGTACCATCACTTCGTTGTTGATGGTGCGGGTGTTGAAGGTTGGGCCGAGGCTGGCGTCCTCCGTCGCGCTGTTGTCGACGCTGGAGACTTCCTGCTCAATCTTCAGGTGGATCATGTCGCCATCGTTGATCTGCGGCACAATTTTCAGCTTGGTACCGACCGTCTTACGCTCAACGGAGTTAAAGACGTTGTCGCCGCTGGTAGTCTGCGAGCCGGAGAGCACCGGCACATCCTGCCCGACGTTGAACGACGCTTCTTTGTTATCCAGCGTGACCACGCTTGGGGTGGAGAGAATGTCGTTCTTGCCGTCGGTGGAGAGCGCGGTCATCAGGGCACCGAAGTCGCCGTTAAAGAAGCCGGTCGCCAGGCCAGTGAAGCTCGCCCCCTTCATGGTGCCGTTTTTAATCTGGCTGATAGGCAGGCCGGTTGAGCCGAACTGTACGCCGCCGTGCTTGCTGGTCCACTGCACGCCGAGATCCAGGCCGTTACCGTCCTGCACTTCCGCGATGATGGCTTCCACCAGCACCTGTGGACGACGGATGTCGAGCTTGTCGATCACCTTCTCCAGAGAGTTCATCACGTTAGGCTGGGCGGTAATCACCAGCGAGTTGGTTGCCTCGTCGGCGGTAATGTTCAGATCGCTGGACGCAGGCGCGGCTTTCGACTTCGGCGCGCCCGCCTTATCCTTCAGCTGCTCGCCAATGCCGGTCAGGACCGGAACCACCTTGGTGGCGCTGGCATACTTGAGATAGAAGACGCGGGTATTCCCCTCGTTATTTTGCTCGCGATCCAGCTGATGGATCAGGGAGCGGGTACGCATGCGCGCGTCTTCCGAGCCGCTGATCACCAGGCTGTTGGTTTCGTCATCTGCCACCACTTTGGTGGCCAGCTGCGGCGCGTTCTGCCCCTTCTGCTCTTCATTGTTGAGGTTGTTCAACATGTCGGAGAGCTCTTTAGCGGACGCAAAGCGCAGCGGCACAATCTCGCGGCGCTGAATACCGTCTTTGTCCACGCGTTGAACCAGATCCACCAGGCGATTGACCACCGAGGCTTTACCGGTCAACAGCAGCACGTTGGACGGCTCGAAGTGCACCACGTTCCCGATGCCGGTGGCATCGTTGAGCTGGCGCAGCAGCGGGGCCAGCTCGCGCACCGGCACGTTTTCCATGCGCACGACGCGGGTGATGATTTCGTCGCCTTTGCCCGGATTTTTACCGTCGGCCAGCGGCGCACCGGCGGTGCGGGCAATGCTTGAGCGCACCACCTTGACCATGCCGTTATCCATCGGGATCACCGACAGGCCGTACAGGTCCAGCACGCTCAGGAAGAACTGGTAATACTCATCTTCCGTCAGAACGTTATAGGTTCTGACCGACACCGTGCCCTGAACGGACGGATCGACCAGAATGGTTTTGTTCAGATTGCGGCCTACCGTATCAATAAACTCGCGGATATCGGTATTTTTAAAGCTGGCGCTAAAGTTAGCTGCAAGCAGCGAACTGGAATATAACGACAATGCGGTCAGCGCCACGCACGCCCAAGGAAATTTCTTCATGTCTGTACACTTGTTAATTGTTTAGAACATTGACCCGAATATTTTCAAGGTGAGCGTGACGTCTGACGACGACCTCCGCTTCTTTCATTTTCGACCAGTTGGCAATAATATTTTTTGCCTTTGCTGCATCGGTCATATCGACAGAATTGACTTTTACCGCCACATCGCCTTTTTCCAGCCCGGAATGGCTGTAGAAGGCAGAGGCATTCCTTGGATTAATGTTGTAGCCTTCCAGTTGGCCCTTTTCGATAAGTGGTTTTAACACCAGATAATCATCCAGATGCACGCTTTCCGCACCTGCATCTTTCGTCGATTTGGTTACCGGACCGCTGTCTACGCCGCCCTTAAAATAATCAGGTTTATTTAACGCCAGTACCTGCGTAGCACCTTCGTAATTAACCACCACATTGTCTTTGTTAATTTCCTGAATAAAGGCATCGTTAAAACCGGTCAGCGCCTCGCCTTCGCGATAGCTCTTCTGTCCCCCCGGCGTTTTGATCACGGCGAAGGAGAGCCAGGCATCGTCGCTGCGGACGATCCCCTCAATTTCGGCGGCGAGCGGGGCTTTCGCGGCCGCAGGCAGGCTATCCTGACGCACGGCGGCGGTGAAAAGTGAAAAAGCCTTTTCTTCCTGACGTCTTTTTTGCGGTTTCGCCGCTGCGTTCGCCAGCTTATTCGTCACTTTTTTATAATCTTTAAAAATGACGTAGCCTTGCTGACCGCAAAAAATCAGCAATACAAACATAATACAGGGCGTTATCCACCGTGAAAGAAGTGAGAACCTCATTATTCATCTGGCCTTTAGCAAAGCGAAAATAAGCAGCATCATGCTGCGCCAATATGTGGCATAAATAGTAATTAGCGGCCTGAAAATCGACCACCTGCTTCGCCGTTAACTTTGATAAAGAAAAAGATTGACCGTCAAAAAGAGCGGTGTTAGAGGTAGCCAACAGGTTATTTTTACCCTGTCCGTAAATTGACCATGATGCAGCCTTGCCGTACTTTTCCGGACCATTGCTATTCATGTCCAGAGACGGTAAGTCGCTATGTATCAGAGTCATTTTAAATTTAATCACCCGCCTTTTCGAAAAATCACCCGCGCCTCGGGCGATTTCTTCGTGCCGTATCATCAGGATATTTTCAACCTGCTGAAAGAGAAAACCCAACAGGCGGGGATTATTGGGCTCTTTGCTGACGATGCCCCGCTGCTGGGCCAGTTCAGCGACGCCCTGAAATCCACTTCCCCTGGCGTTATTGCTATCAATGCGTTTCCAAAACTGAGTGCCAGTAGCCTGCTGTATAAACTCAACCCGGGAACGAAAGAGAGCAAAAACCGCCTTCAGGCGGTGGATACCATCCTGCACCAGTGGCAGGGAGGGAAAAGCAGGACGAAAGTGCTGGTGATTAGCCATACCGATGCCATGAAAGAGACCTGTCGGGAGGTGCTGGCTCTGCTGCTGACGCGTGCGCAGGAGCTGGAGTTTCGCCTGTCCGTCGTGCTGATGGGGCCAGCGGATCGGGATACCGCGCTGATGCAGCAGCCTGAACTGCGTGAATATGCGCATACCTGTCACATCCTGCGTCCCCTTACCTGCCGGGAGTTTCTCAGCTACGTTCAGGCGCAGTGTGAAGCGCACGGGTGTGAGCACGCGCCGTTAACCCCTGCGCGGGTGCGTAAAATGCATGCCCTGACCAAAGGGAATATCAGCAAGCTGAACGAGCTGGCGCACCTGTCGATGCTTGCCGCCTGGACCGAACGTGCAGCCCAGGTCAGCCCGCGTCATTTGCGCCTGGCGGCAGGTGAGATCCTGCCCGCGAAAAAACACGGTAAGCGCCTGGCTACCGTGGGCTTATTCGCCTCCGTGCTGTTCGCCGCCTGCGGCTGGTATTTGACCTCTTCGATCGGTGCAAGACTTCCGATTCAACTGCCGGTGCCTGCCAGCTGGAAACAGCAGACGCCAAAAGTCCAGGCGCCGGTGGTGCCGGTTATCGATAACGAGGTGGTTAACCAGCCGGATGCGATGCACCAGCTCTATCTGATGTGGGGGTATGACGCCTCGGCGGAGGATGCCCTGTGCCAGAACGCCGCGAAGGTGAACCTGATGTGTAAGCAGGGGAATGCTTCCCCGGATGCGCTGGCACAGGAAGGGTATCCGTGGGTGAGTGAACTGAAAACCGGCAACCACCTTAACTATGCCGTGGTCGCCCGCGTCGGGGATAACTCGCTTGACCTGCTGATGAACAACCGCACCTGGCAGGTAAGCCGTCACTGGTTTAACCAGCATGCCACCGGCAACTATACCCAGCTCCACCGCCTGACGCCGGAAGGCAAAGACGCCATCAGCGCCGCCAGCGACGGCAAAGAGCTGGCCTGGCTTGACCAGCAGCTGAGCCAGGCCCTTGCCGAACCGGTAACCCACGCGCAAACCTGGACGGCGGAGATGATGAAACGCACCCGCGAGTTCCAGCAAAAAATGCATCTGCGCGTCGACGGCATTCCCGGGGAAGATACGCTGATGCAGTTAATGCGTGACACCAACACCACGCCGAGCGTGCTGCTTCAGACCACCCACGCCGCGCCGGACGCGAAAACGCAGGAGAAGCATTCCTAATGTCTACCATCTGTCTTGCGGCTCAGCGCAGCTACGTTTCCGGGGAAGCGGTCTGGTTTTCGTACCGCATGCCCAGCCTGAGAAAGATCGTTTCTAACGCCTTGTTAGGAATAGTAAGCCTCTGCGTCATGCTGATGGCGGGGCTGTACGCCCACGTTTACTGGCAACTGCGCCACCCTGCGCCGGAGCCGGTAAAAAAAGTGCACGTGGCGAAGCCTGAAACGCAGCTTTCCGACATGCACTACGTGTATGTGAGTAAGCCGTTCCCGCATCCGCACCCGAAACCCGCGCCGGTGCAGGCCGACGTCCCTGCCATGCAGGATCTGCCGATTAACAGCGACGACGCCGACTGGCAGCAGGCGCCGGACGGCACGGTGCCGCATGATACCTCGCGGGATACCCTCCCCGGCACGCAAGCGCACGACGATGCAGCCCCCGCCCGCACGGACGGTGACGACGGTTCATTAACCGAGCTGTTTAAGCAGGCGTTAAAAGAACAGGAGCAGGATTATTCGCAAGGCAAAATACCCGCGCCGCCGGTTGACGAAACGCAGGATAATGCTCAGGCCAGCACATTACATAAAGAAAATGCCCGGTCTCCGTTAAGTGAAAAAGGAGACCGGCTGGAATAGTTAATATTTTTCAGGCAGGTTGGTGATGTTAAGGAGTCGACCCTTTTCCACCACAATATATTGACCTTTTTTCAGGTCGGAGAGAATTTTGATAATGGTGCTGCGTGCCAGGTTGGTGTATTCCTGAATATAATCATAAACGTTGATATCGCGTTGATGATGGACAATCAGTTCATTAATCTCCAGCAAAAACTCGCGCACAACAGAATAGGCGCTGCGGGCGACCAGCACGTCATCACGCTTGCTCAGCATGCAGATATACCAGGCCAGCACTTTGGTAAGCTCAGGCCATAAGCCTTTCTCCGTCATAAGCTGAGAAAAGGCGTCTTTAGGAATCGAACGCACCACGGTATTCGAGCGGACCAGGCCATACATATGGGATGAATGATAAAAAATGGAAGAGAGTCCAAACACGCACTGCCCCTGCAGGGTGAACATACAGAGCTCGTCGGATTCGCGGCGAAATTCCACTTCACCGCTGACGATAACATGAATAAATTCATTGTCGACGGTGGTAATTTTTTGCCATTTCTTTAACGTTTTTTCTTCATATCCTTCTGTTGCGGAAATAATGTTTTCCATTTCATGATGCGGACGCAATTTTCTGCCGTAAATGCTTAACATTGTTATACCCGAATTAAGATGTTAATTTTAGATAAAAAGGGGCCACGGTGGAACCACCGAACTATTCGTATAATCCTGATAAAAACTTCTGGAAGAAGTGAAATAAGAGCAATAAGCAGGTGTTATTTTTTGTTATTACTTAGCAAGCTATACGTCTATCTTAAATGAGGGTATTTTTAAGTCAATTAACTAAAAATGAATTGAGAATGTACTTAAGATTAATCTCATAGAAAATAAGGTAATATGACCTGGTCAGGGGGCAGTCCTGAAGGACTACCCCTGCCCGTATTTCTCTAAAAGCGCCTCGGCGATGGCCAGGGTTTCTACGTCAGCCACACCGTTCCACAGCGCGGGGCGGAAGTGCATCTGAAACGCGCAGATCACCCTCTTCTGCTGCTGTTCCGTGGCGTTGTCCGGCACCTCATAGCCATAGCGCTTCAGCACATCGAGCAGCGCCTCTCGTTCGACCTCCTGATAGCGCGGCCGTCCATTGATATAGAACGCCACGCGGGCAGGATCGGGCCAGGCACCTATCCCCTGCTGAGCCAGCTGCTGCCACGGAAACAGCGGACCGGGATCGTCTTTACGCTGCGGGGCGATATCCGAATGGGCCACCACATTTTCAGGTCTGATGTTGTAGCGGGTAATAATGTCTTTGGCGAGCGGCACCAGCGCCGCAATCTGCGCAGGCGCAAACGGAGTAAACGTTTTCACGCCGTCGCGCATTTGCCAGCCGCGGTTCTCGAGCTCAATGCCGACAGAGGTATCGTTGATGCGATTCGTGCCGCGCCAGAAGCTGATACCCGCATGCCAGGCCAGCTCGCTCTCGGGAACCAGCTGCCAGATGCGCGGCTTGCCGTCCGCCGCCGGGGGGCTGGCAGGGATCAAATAGTGAGAGCTGACGTTTTTATCCGTCAGCGTGGCCAGCGAGCTGTCAAAATCATCCGCGGTGTAGTGGATCACCAGCACCTTGATGCGCGGGTAAGCCGCCTGCGCCTGATGACGCGTATCCAGCTCGTAGGCACCTTTATCAACAATCCCCTTTTCCGTGACGCATCCTGCCAGCAGCAGCGCCAGCAGGAGGGTGGCAAACAAACGCGTCATCGCAGGGTTTTCACCGCCGTACCGCTTACGCTCACCATCAGCATGCTGGCATCTTTACCGACCGTTTCGTAGTCGATATCAATCCCCACGACCGCATCCGCGCCGAGGGCTTCCGCCTGCTCGCCGAGCTCTTTGAAGGCGATTTCGCGGGCTTTGCGCAGCTCTTTTTCGTATGCACCCGAGCGGCCACCCACGATATCGCGGATACCGGCAAAAAAGTCACGGAAGATATTGGCGCCGAGAATCGCTTCGCCGGTGACCACGCCGCAGTACTCGGTAATTGTCTGCCCTTCCAGGGTTGGCGTTGTTGAAAACTGCATGGTTTCTCTCCTTCTTTAGCGTTCAATGCCTTAGGCACAGCATTATCGGTTCGTTACGCTATGATTGAAAGGATAGTTAATAAATAAGGAAATCAACATGCGCTATTCAGCTTTAACACTTTTGGTGCCCTGCGCGCTGGTGCTCAGCGCCTGTACCACCACGGTCACGCCTGCCTTTAAGGATATTGGTACCCGCAGCGGCCCCTGCATTGAGGGCGGCCCGGACACCGTGGCGCAGCAGTTCTATGATTATCGCATCCAGCACCGCAGCAACGATCTCACCGGCCTGCGCCCGTATCTGAGCGATGGTCTGGCAAAACTGCTTAATGATGCCACCCGCGATCCGCAGCACAACGCGCTGCTGAAATCCGATCCGTTCTCCAGTCGCACCACGGTACCGGACAGCGCCGAAGTGGCCAGCGCGTCAACCATCCCGAACACGGATGCCCGTAATATTCCACTGCGCGTGAAGCTGACGCAGGGCACCCAAACCTGGCAGGACGAAGTGCTGATGATCCGTGAAGGACAGTGCTGGGCGGTGGACGACGTACGCTACGTGGGCGGCAGCGTTCATGCCCCGGCAGGCACGCTTCGCCAGTCGATTGAGAACCGCTGATTCATCAATGATAAAAATGTTACCCCCGTAAAATGTCCGGCATTTCTTGCGGAATGCCGACATTTATACTCGTCGACCTTGCCGTTCGCTATTTTGTGCTATGTTTAAGAGTAAATACGGGTTATATTTAACTTTTAACGCAGAAATATTGCATAACTATTCTGTCAACGGTACTATCTGCGGCCTCAATTGCTATAGATTGCCTGGATGAGTAAAGACTGCCCCGATGAGTATTAAACTAAACGGCATTAACTGCTTCTACGGCGCACACCAGGCGCTGTTTGACATCACGCTAAACTGCCCGGAAGGCGAAACGCTGGTTTTGCTTGGCCCAAGCGGTGCAGGTAAAAGCTCCCTTCTGCGTGTTCTTAATCTGCTTGAGATGCCCCGTTCAGGTACGCTGGCGATTGCCGGTAACCATTTTGATTTCGCGAAGACGCCGTCTGATAAGGCGATTCGCGAACTGCGTCAAAACGTCGGCATGGTCTTCCAGCAATACAATCTCTGGCCGCACCTGACCGTGCTGCAGAACCTGATTGAAGCCCCGTGCCGCGTGCTGGGGTTAAGCAAGGATCAGGCGATTGCGCGTGCCGAAAAGCTGCTGGAGCGTCTGCGCCTTAAGCCCTACAGCGACCGCTACCCGCTGCACCTGTCCGGTGGTCAGCAGCAGCGCGTGGCCATTGCCCGTGCGCTGATGATGGAACCCGCGGTGCTGCTGTTTGATGAACCGACGGCGGCGCTGGATCCGGAAATCACCGCCCAGATCGTGAGCATCATTCGCGAGCTGGCGGAAACCAACATTACGCAGGTTATCGTCACCCACGAAGTGGAAGTGGCGCGCAAAACCGCCAGCCGTGTGGTCTACATGGAAAATGGGTATATCGTTGAGCAAGGTGATGCGAGCTGCTTCGCTAACCCGCAAACCGATGCCTTCAAAAACTATTTATCTCATTGATTGTGTCAGGGGAAATATAATGAAAAAAGTATTACTTGCCGTGCTGCTTGCTGGCGTTACCCTTTCTGCTACCGCAGCCCAGACCATTCGTTTCGCAACGGAAGCCTCTTACCCTCCGTTTGAGTCCATTGATGCGAATAACAAAATTGTGGGCTTCGACGTGGACCTGGCTAACGCCCTGTGTAAAGAGATCGATGCAACCTGTACCTTCAGCAACCAGGCGTTCGACAGCTTGATCCCAAGCCTGAAGTTCCGCCGTATCGACGCCGTGATGGCCGGTATGGACATCACCCCCGAGCGTGAAAAGCAGGTGCTGTTCACTACCCCTTACTACGACAACTCCGCCCTGTTCATTGGTCAGAAAGGTAAATTCACCTCTGTCGATCAGCTGAAAGGCAAAAAAGTGGGCGTGCAGAACGGCACCACGCACCAGAAATTCATCATGGATAAGCATCCGGAAATCACCACCGTTCCGTATGACAGCTACCAGAACGCGAAGCTGGATCTGCAAAATGGCCGTATCGACGGCGTATTTGGTGATACCGCGGTGGTGACCGAGTGGCTGAAAGCCAACGACAAGCTGGCGCCAGTGGGCGACAAAGTGACCGATAAGGATTACTTCGGTACCGGTCTGGGGATTGCCGTTCGTCAGGGCAACACTGAGCTGCAGCAGAAATTCAACGCTGCGCTGGAAAAAGTGAAGAAAGACGGCACCTACGAAACCATCTACAAAAAATGGTTCCAGAAGTAATTCCTGATGAATGAAATTTTTCCTTTAGCAAGCGCCGCCGGGATGACCGTCGGCCTTGCCGTTTGCGCACTGATTATCGGCCTCGTGCTGGCGATGTTCTTTGCGGTGTGGGAATCCGCGAAATGGTTCCCCGTCGCCTGGACAGGCTCCGCGCTGGTCACCGTGCTGCGTGGGCTACCGGAAATTCTGGTGGTCCTGTTTATCTATTTCGGCTCCTCACAGCTGCTGCTCACGCTGTCGGACGGCTTCACCCTTAATCTCGGCTTTGCGCAGATCCCGGTGCAGATGCAGATTGAAAATTTCGACGTCAGCCCGTTCCTGTGCGGCGTGATTGCCCTCTCCCTGCTCTACTCCGCGTACGCGTCGCAAACCCTGCGCGGTGCGCTGAAAGCCGTGCCGCAGGGACAATGGGAATCGGGTCAGGCGTTAGGGTTATCGAAATCCGCCATCTTTTTCCGTCTGGTGATGCCGCAGATGTGGCGCCATGCCCTGCCGGGGCTCGGCAACCAGTGGCTGGTGCTGCTGAAAGATACCGCGCTGGTGAGCCTGATTAGCGTTAACGATTTGATGCTGCAAACCAAAAGCATCGCCACCCGTACCCAGGAGCCGTTTACCTGGTACATTGTGGCGGCGGCGATCTACCTGGTGATCACGTTGCTCAGTCAGTACATCCTCAAGCGTATTGACCTGCGAGCGACGCGCTTTGAACGGAGACCAGGCTGATGCTTGAATACTTTCCCGAGTTGATGAAAGGGCTGCACACCAGCCTGACGCTGACCGTGGCGTCCATTATCGTGGCGCTGATCCTGGCGCTCATCTTCACCATCATCCTGACGCTGAAAACGCCGGTGCTGGTGTGGATTGTGCGCGGGTACATCACCCTGTTTACCGGTACGCCGCTGCTGGTGCAGATCTTCCTGATTTACTACGGCCCGGGCCAGTTCCCGTCGCTGCAGGAGTATCCGGTTATCTGGCATCTGCTTTCTGAGCCGTGGCTGTGTGCCCTGATTGCCCTTTCGCTGAACAGCGCGGCCTATACCACCCAGCTGTTCTACGGGGCGATCCGCGCCATCCCGGAAGGCCAGTGGCAGTCCTGCGGGGCGCTGGGCATGAGCAAGAAAGACACGCTGGCAATCCTGCTGCCGTACGCCTTTAAGCGCGCGCTCTCCTCCTATTCCAACGAAGTGGTGCTGGTGTTCAAAAGCACCTCGCTGGCCTACACCATCACCCTGATGGAAGTGATGGGACACGGACAGCTGCTGTATGGACGCACCTATGACGTGATGGTGTTCGGCGCGGCGGGCGTGGTGTATCTGGTGGTGAACGGTCTGCTGACGCTGATGATGCGCCTGATTGAGCGTAAAGCGCTGGCGTTTGAGCGCAGAAATTAACCACGCGAATGCATAAAACGGTATTCATGGAGCGGGTAACCTGATGGGTTATCCGCTTTTTTTTGTGATTAAAATAATACTTAATCATTTTTATTGCATATAAATTCATTAACTGGCATTGTACATCCAGGCCGCAGACACGGCGCATCAATAAGACAGACGGGAGCATTACAATGAAAAAGTTAGTTCTGGCCGCATTACTCGCCACTTTCGCCGCTGGCGCATCCGCTGCGGATAAAATCAATTTCGGCGTGTCCGCCACCTATCCGCCGTTTGAGTCGCTGGATGCCAGCAACCAGATCGTCGGTTTCGATATCGATCTGGCGAAAGCGCTGTGCAAACAGATGCAGGCCGACTGCACCTTTACTAACCATGCTTTTGACAGCCTGATCCCGTCGCTGAAGTTCAAAAAATACGACGCGGTGATCTCCGGGATGGACATCACGCCTGAGCGCAGCAAGCAGGTGGCGTTCACCGACCCGTACTACGCCAACTCGGCGGTGGTGATTGCGAAGAAAGGCGCGTATACCTCTTTCGATCAGCTGAAAGGCAAACGCATCGGGATGGAAAACGGCACCACGCACCAGAAATACCTGCAGGACAAACATCCTGAAGTGAAGACCGTGGCCTATGACAGCTACCAGAACGCGATTATCGACCTGAAAAATGGCCGTATCGACGGCGTCTTCGGCGATACCGCCGTGGTGAACGAGTGGCTCAAAACCAACCCGCAACTGGGCACGGCTACCGAGAAAGTGACCGATCCACAGTACTTCGGCACGGGCCTCGGCATCGCGGTACGTCCGGATAACAAAGCCCTGCTGGAAAAACTGAACGGCGCGCTGAAAGCGATTAAAGCGGACGGTACGTACCAGAAAATCAGCGAGCAGTGGTTCCCGCAGTAATGTCTTTTGCCGGGTGACGGCTTCGCCTTACCCGGCCTACGGGGGGATTTGTAGGCCGGGAAAGCGCAGCGCCGCCCGGCACTCTCTCATAACGGCACAAAGAACCTGAACCGTGCCCCGCTCACCGACTCCATTAGCCTGATCCCGCCCCCGTGCAGCTCCAGCATCCGTTTCACGATTAACAGCCCCAACCCGCCGCGATTCTCCCGCGAGGCCTGGGTATTGAGCGCCGACGGCCGCTGAAACAGATCGTCGCGCAGCGAGGCATCCACGCCCGTTCCGCTGTCGGACACTTCGACCTGCAGCTGTTCATTTTCCTGCCACACCGCCAGGCGAATTTCTCCGCCGCCCGGCGTATGGCGCATCGCGTTATCCAGCAGGTTAGTCACCACGCGTTCAATCATCGACACATCGGCGTTTACCATCGGCAGCGGCCCCGGCACGTCAATATGCAGATTGACCTCTCGCGTGCGGGCCGTGAGCTCAAACTTCTGCGCCACGTCGGAAATCAGCTCCGCCATTGCGAACCGCTCGCGCTGGGGTTTAATACCGCCGTGTTCAAGGCGCGCCAGCTCAAACAGCTGCTGCGAAAGATGCCGGACTTTTTGCCCCTGACGCAGCGCGGTGGCGAGATACTGCTGGTGCTCCTGCGGCGTCAGGGTGGCGGATTTGAGCGACAGGGTTTCGAGATAGCCCAGCAGTGAGGTCAGCGGCGTGCGGAGATCGTGCGAAATATTGGCGATAAACTCCCGACGCTGGCGATCGCTGTCGGCCAGCCGATCCCACTGTTGGGTGATTTTGCGCGCCAGCTCGATAAAGCTGTTGCGCAGGATCGCCACTTCATCTTTTGCCGCCGTGTCCGGCGTCTGTGCCGCCAGCAGCCTGATTGCGCTCATGCTGTCCTGCTCCAGCCCGGCGACCTCCACCGTAAGCTGTTTGACCGGACGCGTGACCCAGTACCAGACCAGCAGCCCTGCCAGCAGCCCAAACAGCGCGACCCACAGCAGTGACCACAGGACGGTACTCCACAGCGCCTTGTGCCAGGCCATTTCCGCCAGAGCGTTTGACTCCTCCCCCTGCAAAATAATGTACAGATAGCCTTTTAGCTCGCCGTCCTGCCGCAGCGGCGTGGCGCTGAAGACTTTTTGATTTTGACTGCGCGGATCGTCGCCCAGTACCGGCATGGTGGTGCCGCTCAGGAAGCTCTGCACCGGCGCCAGGTCGATTTTTTGCCGCTGAATATGGCCCGGCGGTGCGGCATCGGCGAGGATATCGCCGTCAGGAGAGATAACGTACAGCTCAACGCTTGGATTAAAGGTCATCAGCCGGCCAAACAGCGGTTTCAGCGCGCTGCGGTCGACCCGGCCCTGCGCGTCAAGAATCGGTTCGCGCTGGACGATCTGCTGCGCCAGCCCACCCGACAAACGCTGCACCATTGCGTTACCGTACTGCATGCTGCTGTAGAGCTGTACCGCGCAGGCGACGGCGGCGCAGAGCATCATCAGCAGGATGAAGAGCAGCGTCAGACGCTGGCTCAGGCTAAAGCGACGCATCATGCTGCGGCTCCGCAAATTTGTAGCCCTTGCCCCAGACGGTGCGAATGATCTCCGGCTCGGCGGCGTCCTTCTCTATCTTGATGCGCAGGCGGTTGATATGGGTGTTGACGGTGTGCTCGTAGCCTTCGTGCTGGTAGCCCCAGACCTGCTCCAGCAGCGCCAGACGGGAGAACACCTCGCCGGGATGACGGGCAAAGAAGTAGAGCAGCTCGAACTCGCGCGGGGTGAGGTCCACCACCTGGCCGTGAAGCAGCACGCTGCGCGCCAGCGGATCGATGGTCAGTCCGTGCGCCTGAATGTGTCCGTCGGTTTGCGCCTGCCCCATCGCCTGCTGGCGACGAAACAGTGCTTTGATACGCGCAATCAGCTCCTGCACGGAGAACGGTTTTGCCAGATAGTCGTCGGCGCCGGTTTCCAGCCCGGTGATGCGGTCGGTTTCGCTGCTGCGGGCGCTGATGATGATCACCGGCAGGTAGCGCGTCATCTGACGGATGCGGCGGCAAATCTCCAGACCGTCCACGTTGGGCAGCATCAGGTCGAGGATCACCGCATCCCACGTCTGTGCTTCAAGACGCTGCAGGGCGTTGCCCCCGTCGGGCTCGTGGGTGATGGCGTAGCCTTCGTCTTCTAAATTGAGTCGCAGAAGCGCCGCGATATCGTGGTCGTCTTCCACCAGCAGGATCTGCTTCATGGGTAAGCCTTCATTCATTTCTTATGACGTAAGCTTACCTGATTTCGCCGGGATGAAGAGTTCACATTTTGTTGAAGATTTGGAAGGTAACAAACCAACATACTGAGGATGTTTATATGTCGATCGTCTCGTCTTTTTCAGACACACTTCTCACACTTCCTGTTAATCACAATACCGATTTCACCGATCTGGCCGACAACTGCCAGCGCTACTGCGAAGCGCTGGTTGAAGAAACCGATCCTGCCAGAAAAATCGCGCTCTGTGGCCGCCTCGCCACCTGTCTTGCCTTGCTCCGCCCGATGCTGCTGGAACCTGTGCCGGAGCATTTGTATGAACGATTAACGGTGGACGTTTTCCCAGAAAGAGAACCTGCATTCAACGCGGAGCCTGATCAACTGTGCCGTTATTGTGAGGAGATTACGCAACTCTTAATAGGGGGGGTACTTGCGCCGGAGTCAGCCCGCGTGATGGGTGATCTGCTCTTTGAGCTGACAGGCTATTTTGCCGACCAGTTGAAAGCGCCACGCTGGCTTAAAACAGAGGCGGGAGTCGCATTCCTGGGTTGAGCAAACAAAGCCGGGTGGCGGCTACGCCTTACCCGGCCTACTCCGGATCGTAGGCCCGGTAAGCGCAGCGCCACCGGGCGATGTTGAGGATTAGTGCGTTTTCACCAGCAACGTCAACACTTCATAATGCGCGGTATGCGGGAACATATCAAAAAGCTGAACGCGTTCAACGCGATAGCCCGGTAGTTGCGCAATGTCTTTCGCCATGGTCTGCGCGTTGCAGCTGGAATAGATGATGTATTCCGGCGCCATCTGGCTCAGGTAGTCACACAGCGCATTGCCGATGCCGCGGCGCGGCGGGTTGACCAGCACCAGCTCCGGCACGTTGCCCTGGCCGGTCGCGAACTGCGTGGAGTCGAGCGCCTGGAAGTGCAGATTCGTTAACCCCAGTTCGGCGGCGGACTGCTTCGCGCAGGCAATCGCTTCGCCAGAGATCTCAATCCCGGTGAGCTGCATCTCCGGCGTGGCGCAGTGCAGGCCAAACCCGCCCACGCCGCAGAACAGATCCCACATGTGGTGAACGTACAACGCACGCACCCAGTCGCGGGCGGTGGCGTACAGGCTGCTTGCCACGGTCGGGTTGGTCTGGAAGAAGCTTTGCGGGCGGATCCACAGCGGCACGCCGTTGAAGCTCTCCGCCAGCGCGTGCTGGTCGGTGAAGAAAATCTCTTTCTTCCCTTCCATGATCGCCATATGTACCGGCTGAATGTTCGCCGTAATGACCTTAAGCTGCGGAAGCTGTTCCTGCAGCCACGGCAGCGCCGCGCGCAGCTGCGCCAGCTTAGTTTCAGAGCGCAGCACGAAGCGCAGCATCATGCCGCCGTCGATCTGGCTTTCGGTCAGCAGAAGGTATTTCAGCTCGCCGCGCTTGCGGGCCACGTTATAGGGCGTTAACCCTGCCCGGGCAATAAACGGCTTGAGTGCGGCAAAGACCGGCGCAAAGGAAGCGGGATAGAGCGGGCAGTCGGTTAAGTCTTCGGGCGTGCCGTCGCGGTGCAGCATCCCCAGCAGCGGTTTTTCCACGCTGCCGCTGACCACCATTTTGGCTTTATTGCGAAAACCCTGCTCAGGGCCGCTGACGGGTGCGCACCACTCGCCCACCGCGTGTTCTGCCAGCAGCTGTTGCAGGTCGGCCATTTTGGCGGTGAGTTGTTGAGAGACCGGTTGTTCTATCCACTGACAGGAGCGGCAGCGTCCGGCGGCATAGAGTGCGCACTGCATATGAAAACCTTAAAAATCACGAGGGCTGCGATTATACACATTATTGCAGGCGGAAGAACCGCCGACTGGAGGCCGGAACGAAGAGAAGAAAGAGCACCAGCATGTCCGGCAGTTTTTGCATAAACAGCGCGCGCAGGATCTCGCGTTTGGATTCACCGGCAATGCTGAACAGCTCCGGGTAGCCGTAGCCCAGCGAGGCGGCCCACAGATAGCTCGCCGCGGTAATCTGTGTCAGCATATAGACCCAGCGCGCCCAGTTGCGCCCTTTAACCAGCGAAAACGCGCAGTAGATCTCGATAAACACAAGCACCAGACTGCTCAAAAAGACCAGCGTCAGATTCCACGTCTGCACGCTGCGGTGAATGAATTCACCGATGCCGCGCACACCCAGGGTATTCAGAATCATCAGCACGTCCAGGCAGCGGATCATAATAATGGCGAGCGCCGCCACCTGAACCAGTGCAGGTACGTTAGGACGCGCGTGCGTAATACGTGATTTTTTTAATAATCCCAATGTTTTACTTCCCTGAAAAACAGTGCCGCGTCATGCGCGGCACATCACTGGAAATTTTAAATCCTTCAGCCGCGTCTTGCACGCTGGATATCGCGCACGCGCTGTTTTTCCGCGCGCGCCATCAAATACCAGGCGATAAATCCGACAATTCCGACCACGCCGAGGATGATAGAGGCCAGGGCGTTGATCTCCGGGTTGACCCCCATGCGCACGCTGGAGAAAACCAGCATCGGCAGCGTCGTCGCCCCCGGGCCGGAGACAAAGCTGGCGATAACCAGATCGTCGAGCGACAGGGTAAACGCCAGCAGCCAGCCGGAGATCACCGCCGGCATAATCATCGGCAGCGTGATGATGAAAAAGACCTTCAGCGGCGTCGCGCCGAGATCCATCGCCGCCTCTTCAATGGAGCGATCCAGCTCGCGCAGGCGTGAGGCGATCACCACCGCGACATAGGCGGTACAGAAGGTGACGTGCGCCAGCCAGATGGTGAGCATCCCGCGGTCCGCCGGCCAGCCGATGGCGTGCGCCAGGGCCACGAACAGCAGCAGCAGCGCGAGACCGGTGATCACGTCTGGCATAACCAGCGGAGCGGTGATCATAAAGGCGAAGCCGTTTGAACCGCGAAAACGCCCGAAGCGCACCATCACCAGCGCGGCGATCGTGCCCAGCACGGACGCCATGGTCGCCGCCAGCGCCGCAATGGTCAGGCTCAGCCCCACCGCGCTCATCATCGCATCATCGTGGAACAGCTCGCTGTACCAGCGCGTCGACCAGCCTGCCCAGACCGTCACCAGCTTGGAGCTGTTAAACGAGTAGATCACCAGCATCAGCATCGGCGCATACAGGAAGGTAAAGCCGATGACCAGGATCGCAATTCGCCACGGGGAGCGCACTACCGGTAAGTTGTTCATCCGTGATCTCCCATCTGTTTCTGCTGATGCTTGTGGAACCACATGATCGGCACGATCAGCAGCAGTAACATCACGATCGCCACCGCCGAGGCCACCGGCCAGTCGCGGTTATTGAAGAACTCCTGCCACAGCACGCGGCCAATCATGATGCTGTCAGGCCCGCCGAGCAGTTCCGGGATCACAAACTCCCCCACCGCCGGGATAAAGACCAGCATCGACCCGGCGATAATCCCGCCCTTGGTCAGCGGGACAATGACGCTGAAGAAAGTTTTCAGCGGACGGGCACCGAGATCGAGCGACGCTTCTACCAGCGAGTAGTCGATACGGGTCAGCGCCGTGTAGATCGGCAGCACCATAAACGGCAGATAGGCGTACACAATGCCGATATAGACCGCGAGATTGGTGTGCAGGATCGTCAGCGGCTGATCGATAACCCCGAGCCACATCAGGAAGTTATTTAGCACGCCGTTGTTTTTCAGGATCCCCATCCACGCGTAAACGCGGATCAGGAACGAGGTCCACGACGGTAAAATCACCAGCAACAGCAGGATGTTACGCGTTGACGGCTTGCTGTGCGCCACCGCCCACGCCAGCGGGTAGCCCATCACCAGACAGCAGAGCGTCGAGATCGCCGCCACCTGCAGCGACTGCAGATAGGCTTCGAAATAGAGCGGATCGTCGGTGAGCTGCAGGAAGTTACCCAGGTTTAAGGTCAGCGTCAGCTGCCCGTCGGCCCAGTCCAGCAGGTTGGTGTAAGGCGGGATCGCCCGCGCCATTTCCGCCAGGCTTATCTTGAAAACAATCAGGAACGGCAGCAGGAACAGCAGGATCAGCCACACGTACGGCATGGCGATCACCAGCTTGCGGCCGTGCTTCATCTGCATGCGCGTCAGCCAGTGGGCAAAGCCGCCCGGCTTTTCGACGCGGGCTGGAGGTTCAAGTGTACTCATTGGCCGCTCCTTATACCGTCAGCACAACGCAACTGTCTGCATCCCAACACAGGCGCACTTCGTCGCCCCAGGTCGGCTGTCCCTTGCGATAGCGATGTTCGTTCTGTAACTGCGCGCTGAGCATCTGCCCGCTTTTCAGGCGCACGTGATAGATAGAGAGATCGCCCAGATAGGCAATGTGCACCACTTCCCCGACGGCAAAGTTATAGCCATCAGCAGGAGGGTCTTCACAGAGCATGATCTTTTCCGGACGTAGCGCGACGTAGACCGGCACGTTATCCACTACCGAGTTATCCGGATCGACCTTAAGCGGATGCTGCAGCCCCGGCGATTCGATGACCAGACCGTCTTCCTGACGATCTTTCAGCAGCCCTTCGAAGACGTTAACCGAGCCGATGAACTCCGCGCTGTAGCGGGTGGTCGGATGCTCATAAATCTCTTCCGGCTCGCCAATCTGCACGAACTTACCGCGGTTCATGATCGCAATACGTCCGGCCATGGTCATGGCCTCTTCCTGGTCGTGGGTGACCATCACGCAGGTCACCCCCACGCGCTCAAGGATATCGACCACTTCGAGCTGCATACGGTCGCGCAGCTTTTTATCCAGCGCGCCCATCGGTTCGTCAAGCAGCAGCAGTTTCGGGCGTTTTGCCAGGCTGCGGGCCAGGGCCACGCGCTGGCGCTGGCCGCCGGAGAGCTGGTGCGGCTTACGCTTGGCGAACTCCTGCATGTGCACCAGGCTCAGCATCTCGGCCACGCGCGCGGTAATTTCGGCTTTCGGCAGCTTGTCCTGCTTCAGGCCGAAGGCGATGTTCTGCTCCACCGTCATGTGCGGAAACAGCGCGTAGGACTGGAACATCATGTTGATCGGGCGCTGATACGGCGGCACGCTGGAGAGATCCACGCCGTCGAGCACGATCTGCCCGGCGGTGGGCTGTTCAAAACCGGCCAGCATACGCAGCAGGGTCGATTTACCGCAGCCAGAGGCCCCCAGAAGGGCAAAAATTTCGCCTTTATAGATCGTCAGGCTGACGTCGTCCACGGCATGCTGGCCATCGAAAGATTTGGTGAGGTTACGTATTTCAAGCAGCGGGGTCAGCGCTTTACGGACTTTCGCCTGCGGGCGGGGGATCGCGTCATTCACGGGGTGTTCTCCGGTAGAGATCAAAACTGGTGCAAACGCACCGTCAGGGTGCGCATCGCCGGGCGGCGCTAACGCTTGCCCGGTCTACGGGTTGTAGAGGCCCGGTAAGCGATAGCGCCACCGGGCAGCAATACCAAACGCCGTTATTTACCGCTTTTCACCTTGGTCCACGCGCGGGTACGCACGCGGTCAATTTTTGGATCCTGAACTTTCAGGGTGAAGAGCTTGGCGAACACATCCGCTGGCGGATAGATAGCCGGGTTATTACGGATCTCTTCGCTCACCAGCGGCACGGAGGCCTTGTTACCGTTCGCATAGTAAACGTGGTCGCTGATGTGGGCGATAACCTCAGGACGCATCAGGTAGTTGAGGAACTGATACGCTTCGTCTTTGTTTTTCGCGTCAGCCGGCATCGCGAAGACGTCAAAGAAGGCCAGCGCCCCCTCCTTCGGAATGAAGTAAGAGACGTTCACGCCGTTTTTCGCCTCTTTCGCGCGGTTTGCCGCCTGCCATACGTCCCCTGCCCAGCCAATCGCGACGCAGATGTCGCCGTTCGCCAGGTCGTTAATGTACTGAGACGAGTGGAAGTAACGAATATTTGGACGCAGCTTCAGCAGCAGATCGGTCGCCGGGCCGGTGTAATCATCCGCCTTATTGCTGTTCGGGTCTTTGCCCAGGTAGTTCAGCACGGTCGCGAAAATCTCTTCCGGCGCATCGAGGAAGGAGACGCCGCAGCTTTTCAGCTTCTCAAGGTTTTCCGGCTTCAGCACCACGTCCCAGCTGTCCAGCTTCACGTCCGGGCCCAGCGCCGCCTTCACTTTATCGACGTTAAAGCCGATACCGGTGGTCGCCCAGAGATACGGCATCGCGTATTTGTTGTCCGGGTCATGCTTGGCCACCAGCTTCAGCACTTCCGGATCGAGATTTTTCCAGTTCGGTAACTTGCTCTTATCCAGCGGCTGGAAGACGCCTGCCGTCAGCTGGCGCTCGAGGAAGCTTGCGGAAGGCACCACAAGGTCAAACCCGGTGCTGCCCGCCATCAGTTTTCCTTCCAGCACTTCGTTGGAATCGAACACGTCGTAGACCACTTTAATGCCGGTCTCTTTTTCAAAATTTGCCACCGTGTCCGGAGCAATATAGTCAGACCAGTTATAAACGTGCAGCGTTTTTTGTTCCGCAGCGAGCGTGCCGGCAGAGACGGCCATCAGAGCACCCGCAACCAGACCCGATAACCATTTTTTATTCAAGGCGATCATAGTGTTATTCCTTCTGAAAGCTCGTTAACAAACGAACTAAAACTGTGCAATCTGGATATATGCAAAAATCATGCATAGTTTGTCGCTCTGCTCAAAATAAAAAGAAACCTCTTTACCCGGCAGCTTCCGCTCGCTTTTTGAAGCATCGCAAGAATAACTGTAGCCCGTGTCTCCGGCTATAGCCCAGACGAAAAAACGCCTTTTATCAATTTTTTATGCAGGTTAAGTCTACGTGATAAGCCGAAACGGCCTTCAGGGAGGTGAATAATTCTTTAAAGGAAGGTTAAAAGCAGCAGAAAAAATGGCCTTCTGCAGCCGCCATGGCAGCGACTGCGCAAAAGTCAGACAGGCTTAGTGAAGAAAATTGGGAGATGCATCATTATTCTCTGCATCATCTTCCGCGCTATACAGCAGATGATGTGCATTGGCTTCCATCATGACCATCGAAATTTGCTCTTCGCTCAGGCGCATAAACCAGGCGAACTGCTTGAACGACAGTCCTGCCCCGGAGAATAAAGACTGGCAAACGACCAGTTTTGGCAGATTATCATCCTGTATGTCGAGAAATGCCTTCACCGTCAAAGAACTGGCATTGATGGCCGACAGGTCGGAGGCCAGCGCCAGCAGCGCGGAGGGCTTCACTTCGGCCAGCGCGGAGAAAAGGATCACGTCGTTAATCAGATCGATTTTGGCATCGAAAATGCCGTCGAAATTCTGCATATGAGGCAGATGCAGCGCCTGGCAGGAATCGCATTCGAAGAACGTAATTCCGGCATCATCAAGCCATTGACGTAACGTATCCAGTGTAGGTACGACCTGTAAATCCATCGCGATGCAGCCTCTTTAATAAAAACTTCGCATAGGGTACTCAAAAAGCGCGCGGTAATCCATTTAACCACCCGTTTTCAGACAGTAGCCTGGCGTCGCATGACGCTCGATCCATAAGATCATTTTACCCGCAATATCGACCCCTGTGGTTTTTTCCACGCCTTCCAGTCCGGGCGAGGCGTTCACCTCCATGACCAGCGGCCCGCGAGTCGCCCGCAGAAGATCTACACCCGCCACGTCCAGCCCCAGGGTTTGCGCGGCTTTCACGGCAATTTCCCGCTCCCGGTCGCTGATATCGGCTACACGCGCGACGCCGCCGCGGTGAAGGTTAGAGCGGAAATCGCCCTCTTTGGCCTGACGCTCAATGGCTGCCACCACCTCGTTTCCCACGACGAAGCAGCGGATGTCGCGCCCTTTGGCCTCTTCGATATACTCCTGCACCAGAATGTGGGCATTCAGCCCGCGGAAGGCGTCAATCACGCTCTCCGCTGCCTGACGCGTCTCCGCCAGCACCACGCCAATGCCCTGGGTGCCTTCCACCAGCTTGATCACCAAAGGGGCGCCGCCCACCATGTCGATCAGATCGCTGGTGTCGTCCGGTGAATGGGCAATCCCCGTGACGGGGAGATCGATCCCCTGACGGGCAAGGAGCTGCAGCGAGCGCAGCTTGTCGCGGGCGCGGGAAATGGCGACGGATTCGTTGAGCGGATAGCTGCCCAGCATCTCGAACTGGCGCAGCGCGGCGGTGCCGTAGTAGGTAATCTGGGAGCCGATGCGGGGGATGACCGCATCAAAATGCGGCAGCTTGCGGCCTTTGTAGTGAATCGACGAGGCGGCCGGGTCGATGTTCATATAACAGGACATCGGGTCGAGGATCTCAACCTGATGCCCGCGTTTCGCCGCCGCTTCTCTCAGGCGCTTACATGAATAGAGCGTTCCATCCCGGGACAATATGGCAATTTTCACCCTGCACCTCTCTGAAGACATGGAAAAAGCCTGCGTATCATATACGCAGGCAGGCGCAGGATAAATGGACTATCGCGTCGCCCAGCCCTGTTTGTGCAGATAATCAAGAATAAACGGGCGATTTTCTTTAATGATGGTGCGACGAATATGGTCAGTCCAGGTATCGCGACGGTTATTGCTGCCGCGCGTCAGGTAGTAGTTCGCCAGCTCTTCATCGTATTGATTCAGGACGTCCTGATCGACCGGCTGGTAGTGGTTTTCATGCACCAGCATCGCCGCAGGAATGCGCGGCTTCAGATCCGGGTTATCCGCCGGCCAGCCGAGGCACAGGCCAAACAGCGGCAGCACGTGTTTTGGCAGCTTCAGCAGCTCGGTCACGCTTTCAATGTTATTACGCAGACCGCCGATGTAAACGCCGCCTAACCCCAGCGATTCCGCCGCCGTGAAGGCGTTTTGCGCCATCAGCGCGGTATCCACCACGCCCAGCAGCAGCTGTTCGGCCAGGCCGAGCTCGGCCTCAGGGCAGATCTGCAGATGACGGTTGAAGTCAGCGCAGAACACCCAGAACTCCGGCGCCTGGGCCACATGCTTCTGCCCGCCGGTCAGCGTCACCAACTGCTCGCGCATGGCCGGGTCGGTGATGCGGATAATGGAGCTGCACTGCAGGAAGCTGGAGCTTGAGGTCGCCCTGGCGCTGTCAATAATCGCGGCACGCTGCGCCTCGGTAATCGGCTCATCGGTGAAGTGGCGAATGGAACGGTGGGAACGGAGCAGGTCAATCGTGGGTGTCATCTTGTCTCTCTTTGTCTTGCTTAATACGTATTGCAGCCAGTATAGGCAATGATTTGCGCGATGTAATTGGCGAAACATAGCCTGACTGTATCAAAGCGACAGGCGAAACCTTCTTTAATGGCGGCAGGTTATCGGGCACTATATGTCTTATTCGCCGTCAGGCTTGTTTTTTGAGGAGAGAGAAATGTTTGCAGTAATTTTTGGTCGTCCAGGGTGCCCATACTGTGTACGCGCGAAAGAGCTGGCTGAGAAACTGACCGAAGAGCGCGATGACTTCAACTTCCGCTACGTGGATATCCACGCGGAAGGCATCACGAAAGCGGATCTCGAGAAAACCGTCGGTAAGCCGGTTGAAACCGTACCGCAGATCTTCCTCGATCAGAAACACATCGGCGGCTGCACCGACTTTGAAGCCTACGCCAAAGAGCATCTGGGCCTGTTTGCCGCCCAGTAATGTGAAGACGCCCTCACCGAGAGGGCGTTTTTATTTGTGGTGCCGCCGGTTATGAAGCAGACTGCGCACAAATAAGTAGCAGAGCGCGCCAAGGGCGCACCAGAATACGGCGCTCATCAACCATGCCAGCTCCTGCCAGAAACTCCGCGTTGAGATATAGAGCAAGCGCATCAGCAGCAAACAGAGCGGCGCGGCCAGCATGGCACCCAGCAGCGGCTTCACCACCTCCCCTTTACGGGAGAGAAAACTGGCAGCAGCCCCCGGCAGCGTAAAAAAGAGCAGCCCCAGCTCCGGATGACCCGATGCCCTGAATGCCCCTTTCACGTTAAAAGCAAGCGACATGCATACGACCGTGAACAGCAAAAAGCAGCTGATCACCCCCGCCCAGTTTCGTTTAATGTTCAAACTATCCTCCTGACTTATCTCTATCAAATACACTTTCGTCGGGTAGACGCCCAGTCAGATAAAGCAATGCGGCAATCCTTGCCAAAGTACGCACAGGGTGATGCGATAATCAGTAGCTGTCAGTAGCTAATACGATTAAACTACACGCCAGCTAATGTTTTAGGGAATAAAGCAGGAAACAGGGAGCGTTAACGCCTTTCCCTGACCCAGAAAACAGTAGCCCAAAAAGTCCTTTCATTCAACAACTTACTGGTAAACAAGAAGTTAGCCTCCGTGAATATAAACGTCGCAGACTTGTTAAATGGGAATTACATCCTGTTATTATTTGTGGTACTGGCGCTGGGCCTTTGCCTGGGTAAATTGCGCCTGGGTTCAGTTCAACTTGGTAATTCCATTGGCGTTTTAGTCGTCTCCTTATTATTAGGCCAGCAGCACTTCAGCATTAACACGGACGCGCTCAACTTAGGTTTTATGCTGTTTATATTTTGTGTTGGCGTGGAAGCAGGACCGAACTTTTTTTCAATTTTCTTCCGCGACGGCAAAAATTATCTGATGCTGGCGCTGGTAATGGTCGGCAGCGCGCTGCTGATCGCCTTAGGGCTGGGTAAACTGTTTGGCTGGGATATCGGGTTAACGGCCGGTATGCTGGCAGGCTCCATGACCTCCACCCCTGTGCTCGTGGGTGCCGGTGATACCCTGCGCCATTCCGGCATGGCCGGCGCGCAGCTTTCTACCGCACTCGACCACCTGAGCCTCGGCTATGCCCTGACCTATCTGATTGGTCTGGTGAGCCTGATTGTCGGCGCACGCTACCTGCCAAAACTGCAGCACCAGGATTTACAGACCAGCGCCCAGCAAATCGCACGCGAGCGCGGTCTCGATACCGACTCCAAACGTAAAGTCTATCTCCCGGTGATCCGCGCCTATCGCGTCGGGCCAGAGCTGGTGGCCTGGGCTGACGGCAAAAATCTGCGTGAGCTCGGGATTTACCGCCAGACGGGCTGCTACATCGAACGTATCCGCCGCAACGGCATTCTGGCGAACCCGGACGGCGACGCGGTGCTGCAGATGGGCGATGACATCGCGCTGGTGGGTTACCCGGACGCCCACGCCCGTCTCGACCCGAGCTTCCGTAACGGCAAAGAGGTGTTCGACCGCGATCTGCTCGACATGCGCATCGTCACCGAAGAGATCGTGGTGAAAAACCATAACGCCGTGGGCCGCCGCCTGGCGCAGCTGAAGTTGACCGACCACGGCTGCTTCCTCAACCGCGTGATCCGCAGCCAGATTGAGATGCCTATCGACGACAACGTGGTGCTCAACAAAGGCGACGTGTTGCAGGTCAGCGGCGACGCCCGCCGCGTGAAAACCGTGGCCGACCGCATCGGCTTTATCTCCATTCACAGCCAGGTCACCGACCTGCTGGCCTTCTGCGCCTTCTTTATCGTTGGCCTGATGATCGGGATGATCACCTTCCAGTTCAGCAACTTCAGTTTCGGCATCGGTAACGCCGCCGGGCTGCTGTTCGCCGGGATCATGCTGGGCTTCCTGCGAGCGAACCACCCGACCTTCGGCTACATTCCGCAGGGCGCGCTGAACATGGTGAAAGAGTTCGGTCTGATGGTCTTTATGGCGGGCGTGGGCTTAAGCGCGGGCAGCGGGATTGGTCACAGCCTTGGCGCCGTCGGCTGGCAGATGTTGGTTTCCGGACTTATCGTCAGCCTGGTACCGGTGGTCATCTGCTTCCTGTTCGGTGCCTACGTGCTGCGCATGAACCGCGCCCTGCTCTTCGGGGCGATGATGGGGGCGCGTACCTGTGCGCCTGCGATGGAAATCATCAGCGACACCGCGCGTAGCAACATTCCGGCGCTGGGGTATGCGGGCACGTATGCTATCGCTAACGTGCTGCTGACACTGGCGGGTACGCTGATTATCATCATCTGGCCAGGACTCGGATAACTCCTAAGAATGCGCGTAGTGGAAAATATTTTTGTTACGCGCAGAACTTTTTTATCAGGGGGCAGTCATAACTAGTGCCACTGCTTTTCTTTGATGTCCCCAATTTGTGGAGCCCATCAACCCCGCCGTTTTGGTTCAAGGTTGATGGGTTTTTTGTTGCCTGAAATTCCCGTACCTCTCATCTCTGCTTCTCTCCTGCAGTCAAAACATATATGATTATCCATATATAAATTATTACACCTGCAGGAACTCCCATGCTCCACCCGCTTCAGCTCTTCAAAACCCTCTCCGACGAAACGCGGCTCGCCATCGTCATGCTGCTCCGCGAAGCGGGCGAACTGTGCGTCTGCGATCTCTGCTCCGCGACCGCCGAATCTCAGCCGAAGGTCTCACGCCACATGGCCCTGCTCCGCGAGTCCGGGCTGGTGATCGACCGTCGCGAGGGTAAGTGGGTCCATTACCGTCTCTCTCCCAACATGCCTGCATGGGCGGCAGCCGTTATCGACACCAGCTGGAACTGCCTGCGGGAAGAGACGCGCATGAAGTTGAAAAACCGGCTTCCGGGTTCGTGCTAACCCAAACACATTCACAAAAACAGATATAACGGAGTAAGCGATGTTTCTGGCAGGGGCAATTTTTCTGTTTACGCTGGTATTGGTCATCTGGCAGCCCAAAGGACTGAGTATTGGCTGGAGCGCGACCATCGGCGCCGTGCTGGCGCTGGCCAGCGGCGTGATTCACATTAACGATATACCGGTAGTCTGGAATATCGTCTGGAACGCCACGGCAACGTTTATTGCCGTCATCATCATCAGCCTGCTGCTGGATGAGTCCGGCTTTTTCGAGTGGGCGGCGCTGCACGTCGCCCGCTGGGGGAACGGTCGCGGGCGATTGCTGTTTACCTGGATTATCCTTCTGGGCGCAGCCGTCGCAGCGCTGTTTGCCAATGACGGTGCGGCGCTGATCCTGACGCCTATCGTTATTGCCATGCTGCTGGCGCTGGGGTTCAGCAAGCAGGCTACGCTGGCGTTTGTGATGGCGGCAGGTTTTATCGCCGATACCGCCAGCCTGCCGCTGATTGTGTCGAACCTGGTCAACATTGTCTCGGCAGACTTCTTCACGCTGGGGTTCAGCGAATACGCTTCGGTGATGATTCCCGTTGATGTCGCTGCGATTGCCGCAACGCTGGTCATGCTCCATCTGTTCTTCCGTAAGGAAATTCCGCCGGAATATGACCTGGCGAAACTGCGTGAGCCTGCACGCGCGATAAACGATCTTCCAACGTTCAGAACCGGCTGGATCGTGCTGCTCCTTCTTCTCGTCGGTTTCTTTGTGCTGGAGCCGCTGGGTATTCCGGTCAGCGCCATTGCGACTGCGGGCGCGCTGGTTTTGTTTGCCGTTGCAAAACGCGGACATGCGATAAATACCGGAAAAGTGCTGCGCGGCGCACCGTGGCAGATCGTCATCTTCTCACTGGGGATGTATCTGGTGGTGTATGGCCTGCGCAATGCCGGGCTGACGGACTCTCTTACAGGCGTACTGAATAGCCTGGCCGGGCACGGATTGTGGGCCACCACGCTGGGTACCGGGTTCATCACCGCGTTCCTGTCATCCATAATGAACAATATGCCCACGGTGCTGATTGGCGCGCTCTCCATTGAGGGCAGCACGGCAACCGGGTTGATTAAGGAGGCGATGATTTACGCCAACGTGATTGGCTGCGATCTGGGTCCGAAAATCACGCCTATCGGCAGCCTCGCCACCCTGCTCTGGCTCCACGTACTGGCGCAGAAAAACATGACGATCACCTGGGGTTACTATTTCCGGACGGGCATCATCATGACGCTGCCGGTCCTGTTTGTGACGCTCGCCGCGCTGGCGCTACGTCTCTCCTTCACACTGTAATGAGCCACTGATATGAGCCACATCACCATTTACCACAACCCCGCCTGCGGCACCTCGCGCAACACGCTGGAGATGATCCGCAACAGCGGCACGGAGCCAGAGATTATCCTCTATCTGGAAACCCCGCCGTCGCGCGATACGCTGACCACCCTGATTGCCGATATGGGCATTTCGGTGCGGGATCTGCTGCGTAAAAACGTGGAGCCCTATGAACAGCTCGGCCTTGCCGAAGATAGCTTCACCGACGACCAGCTAATCGAGTTTATGTTGCAATACCCGATTCTGATTAACCGTCCGATCGTGGTCACGCCGCTGGGCACCCGCCTGTGCCGCCCGTCTGAAGTCGTCCTAGATATTCTGCCGGATGCGCAGAAAGGGGCATTTACGAAAGAAGATGGCGAAGCGGTGGTCGACGCCAGCGGGAAAAAAATCTCGCCAAAGTAACCCATTGATAATGGCACGGTAAGATCTGCCAACCGCATACCCCGCCCAACGGCTGAGTTGCATCCGCCGAAACCCGGCACATACTTTTGAGGGTTAAGTCTGGTGAGGGTATGCAGGCATGGGTCTTAAAAACAAAACCGCCGTCATCTTCGGCGGCAGCGGCGCCATCGGCAGCGCTGCGGCACACGCTCTTGCGCGTGAAGGCGCGGAGGTGTATCTCGCCGCACGCACCCACGCCAGGCTGGAGCAGGCCGCCAGCAGCATTCGCGCCGCGGGCGGTTCTGCCAGCACGTTTGTTTTCGATGCGCTTGAGGAGTCCTCGCCGCTCCCCGACCTTGCCCGCATTGATATCGTCGTCAACGCCACGGGCTTTATGCACGATCAGGGCAAACGTCTTGAGGCATTAACGCTCGGCGAATTCCGTCAGGGCTTCGACCCTTTCCTGGCCGCGTACTTTAACATTGCGAAAGCCGTGTCATCCCGCATGGGCGGCGAGCATGGCGGGACCATAATTACCGTCGTCGCCCCCGCCGCAAACATGACGATGGCGGGCCACCTCGGACATATCGTCGGCTGCGCGGGAACGGAAGCCTTTACCCGGGCGCTTGCGGCTGAGCTGGGGACTCAAAATATTCGTGTGCTGTGTCTGCGCTCGCACGCAATAGCCGACGCGGTGCAGTCGGGTTCGTATGTGGGCGCCATTTTCGCCGCCAAGGCGCAGGCGATGGGTATTACGGTCGGGCAGTTTCTCGGCGGCGCCGCGCAAAGCACCCTGACGCATC
Source organism: Enterobacter quasiroggenkampii (assembly GCF_043972695.1). Taxonomy (NCBI): domain Bacteria; kingdom Pseudomonadati; phylum Pseudomonadota; class Gammaproteobacteria; order Enterobacterales; family Enterobacteriaceae; genus Enterobacter; species Enterobacter quasiroggenkampii. The sequence goes on along the minus strand of NZ_CP143745.1, from coordinate 2,061,911 downwards.
GCCTGCCGACGCTGGCGCAGGTAGCAGACACGATTGCGTTTCTGGCTTCAGATGCGGCAAGCGCAATGACGGGAACCACCGTCAACATGACCGCGGGCGCAACCTAGCTCTCGCCCGCAATCCTGCCCACCATGGCCCGGATCTCTTCGCGGGTTAAGGGCGTCCGGTCAGTGACGTAGTGCAGCGTCATCCCTTCGATAAACGCATCCAGCGCGCGGGTGGTGACCGGGTCGAACCACTGCTCCAGCGTGGTCTGGCTCATCTTCATCCAGTCCTGCATCACCGTTTTGAGCGCCGCGCTGCGGTGCATAAAGGCGTAAAGCTGATACATCAGCGCCATGTTGTGCGGCGTGGTCACCTGCGAGCTGTGGATCAGGGTAGTGATGGATTCGCACGCCATTTCCGGCCCGGTGACGCCCGCAAAGAAATCCCGGTACTGCTGCGACATCTGGCGGGTAAACCACGTGAAGGCCTCCTCCAGCAGCGGCTCCATACCGTCGAAATAGTAGGTCATCGACCCCAGCGGCACGCCCGCGCAGGTGGCGATTTTACGGTGCGTGACGGCGTGAATACCGTGTTCAGCAATGGTGTCGAGCGTCGCCTGCAGGATTTTCTCCCGGCGATGCGGATCGTTGGGTGGTCTGCTCATCAATTCCTCACCTGGTTTGTGTACAAATGTACACAAACTTGCTAGTGTTGTCGCTATTGTTGTACTTCTGGTGCTACCCCAATGACGCTGACCTCTCCCCGTAAAGCCCTGCAGCTCCGCATGTGGGCGCTGTTTATGTTCTTCTTTATTCCCGGTCTGCTGATGGCCTCCTGGGCCACGCGCACCCCCGCCATTCGCGACATTTTGTCCGTTTCTACCGCGGAAATGGGCATCGTGCTGTTCGGCCTGTCGATAGGCTCCATGAGCGGCATCCTCTGCTCCGCATGGCTGGTGAAGCGCTTCGGTACGCGGGCGGTGATCCGCACCACCATGTGCTTCGCGGTGTTCGGGATGATGGTGCTGAGCGTGGCGCTGTGGTTTGCCTCACCGGTGCTGTTTGCGCTGGGGTTGACGGTGTTTGGCGGCAGCTTCGGCTCGGCGGAAGTGGCGATAAACGTTGAAGGGGCGGCGGTCGAGCGCGAGATGAACAAAACCGTGCTGCCGATGATGCACGGCTTTTATAGCCTCGGCACGCTGGCCGGGGCGGGCGTGGGGATGGCGCTGACGGCCTTCGGCATGACCGCGAATCTGCATATCCTGCTGGCGGCGCTGGTGTGCATTATTCCGATTCTGACCGGCATCCGGGCGATCCCGGACGGCACCGGCAAGAACGCCTCAGATGAACAGCATTCGGCCGAAAAAGGACTGCCCTTCTACCGTGATTATCAGCTGATGCTGATTGGCGTGGTGGTGCTGGCGATGGCGTTCGCGGAAGGGTCCGCCAACGACTGGCTGCCGCTGCTGATGGTGGACGGTCACGGCTTTAGCCCAACCTCCGGCTCGCTGATCTACGCCGGGTTTACGCTGGGGATGACCGTCGGGCGCTTCACCGGCGGCTGGTTTATCGACCGCTACAGCCGCGTGGCGGTGGTGCGCGCCAGCGCCCTGCTCGGCGGGCTGGGTATCGCGATGATTATCTTTGTGGATGTGGACTGGATTGCCGGCGTCTCGGTGATCCTCTGGGGGCTGGGCGCGTCCCTCGGCTTCCCGCTGACCATCTCCGCCGCCAGCGACACCGGCCCGGATGCCCCGACGCGCGTCAGCGTGGTGGCGACAACCGGCTATCTCGCCTTCCTGGTCGGGCCGCCGCTGCTCGGCTTCCTCGGGGAGCACTACGGGCTGCGCAGCGCCATGCTGGTGGTATTAGGGTTGGTGATCGTCGCGGCGCTGGTGGCGCGCGCGGTGGCAAAGCCGGAAACGAAACACACGACACTGGAGAAGGGATATGAGCGTTAAACTGATCGCCGTCGACATGGATGGCACATTCCTGAGTGATGCCAAGACCTACAATCGCCCGCGCTTTCTGGCGCAGTACGCGCGCATGAAGGCGCAAGGCATTCGCTTCGTGGTCGCCAGCGGCAACCAGTACTACCAGCTGATCTCCTTTTTCCCGGAGATTGCGCACGAAATTTCATTCGTCGCCGAAAACGGCGGCTGGGTCGTGAGTGAGGGTGAAGACGTCTTCAACGGTGAACTGTCGAAAGCCCATTTCGAGACCGTCGCGAACGTGTTAAACGACGTGCCGGGCATCGAGATCATCGCCTGCGGGAAGAGCAGCGCCTACACGCTCAAGTGCTATGACGAGGGCTTTAAGGCCATCGCGGCAAAGTACTATCACCGTCTGGAAATGGTCAGCGATTTCGGCAACCTGAACGATATTTTCTTCAAGTTCGGGCTTAACGTATCCGATGATGAAATTCCGCGTATTCAGGCGCTGCTGCATGAAAAACTCAGCGACATCATGGTGCCCGTCACCACCGGTCACGGCAGTATCGACCTGATTATCCCCGGCGTGCATAAAGCCAACGGCCTGCGGATCCTGCAGCAGCGCTGGGGGATAGAGAACAGCGACGTGGTGGCCTTCGGCGACAGCGGCAACGACGTGGAGATGCTGCGCCAGTCCGGGTTCAGCTTTGCGATGGCGAATGCCAGACCGCATATCAAAGCGGCGGCGCGTTTTGAAGCGCCGCATAATAACGAGGAAGGCGTGCTGGATGTGATTGAGAAGGTGCTGGATGGGGAAGATCCGTTTAATTGATCGCGTGCGGTCTGGTGCCCTCACCCTGACCCTCTCCCACAGGGAGAGGGAATAAACAGTTAAGGTTGCAGGGCGTTTCCGACGCGCTTGTCTTTCAGGAACACCACCATCAGGCCAACCCACAACACGCCGTTGGCGAGGTTAAACAGACTGAACAGCCCGTTGCCTCCCATCGCGTAGGCATGCTTGCTCACCTCGATACCGACGGTAAAAATCAGCATCTGCAGCATCCCCATCGCCGCGGAGACCGTACCTTTACTCATCTCGCTGGCAAACAGCGTCAGGCGCACCAGCCCGGCGTTCGCCACGCCAATCCCGAAGGCGTAAATGCTGAGTCCTGCCGTCATCCACAGATAAGCGTGTGATGACGCAACGGTCGCCACCGCCGCCAGAATCAGCCCGGCCGCAATCGGCCAGCCGCCCATGATAATCAGTGAACGCACGGTGCGGCGTGACGTCAGACGCGCCAGCACCAGGTTACCGATAATCAGCGCGCCAAAGATTGGTACCTGCAACAGGCCATACTCGTAGCTGCTCAGCTTTTCACCGCTGATGATAATGACCGGTGACTGGGCAATCCACGCCAGCAGCGGCAGGCTAACGAACCCGGTCGCCAGCGCGCCCGCCACAAAGCGGCCATTCTTCAGCACTTCTTTGTAATCCCGCCCCAGCTCTTTCAGCGAGAGTTTCTCGCCGATGCGGGTGGCGGTTTCCGGCATTGCCCGGTGCAGACCAAAGAACGCGATGGCGGCGAGAACCGCAAAGAGCACAAACATCCCTTCCCACGGCGCCATATGCACCCATGCGGCGCCTACCAGCGGCCCGAGCAAGGGAGCGATCAGCGCCACGTTCGCCATCAGCGCGGTAATTTTGATACACACCGCCTCTTCAAACGACTCCTGAATGGCGGCATACCCCACGGCGCCGATAAAGCACAGGCTCACCCCCTGCAGGAAACGCAGCAGGGTAAATTGTTCAATGTTTTGCGCCAGCAGCGTGGCAAGGCAGGTGACGATAAACCACACCACGCCCGTCAGCATCACCGGACGACGGCCAATACGATCCGACAGCGGGCCTAACAGCCACTGCAAAAACATGCCGCCGGCCAGATAGGCGGTCATGGAGGTCGGTACCCACTCGATTCCGGCGTTGTACTGCGCCACCACGGCCAGCATTCCGGGCTGGATCATATCGTTACCGATATAGGTAGAAAATTCGTAGAGCACCAGACACAGAGGGAAAAGCAACGCCTGACGACCCAGACGTGAACCTGAAGAAGAACGGTTTAACATGCAATCTCTTTATAATGACAAAATCGCGACGAGTGTAATGAAATGCCGCAGCCCGAGATAGTGATTTATCGAGGATAAACAGAAATAAAGCACATATCGTCTTCGTTTAAGGTTTCCTTAATTTGACAGATTTATGATAGCCCCATTACTCGTCAACGACCCCAAATTATGGCACTCACCTCCAGTCGTTCAGAATTGTCTAAGTTACAGACAAATAAGACAAAACGCCTTTACCGCTTACCGGCCCGCTTTTATGGTTATCAGCTTTTCATACTGATAGCCCTTGCCGTGGTGTTTACGTGGCTATCGCGCAATGAAGCGCTCGACAGATGGGTAACCGGCTTCTGGTATGACGCGGCGACGCAGAGCTTCCCGCTGCAGAAAGACCACCTGCTGGATCTGCTCAACCATCGTCTGGCGAAGTACATCGCCATCGCCTTAGGCGCCGTGGCGCTGTTTTACGGCGCTTACAAGCGTAACGCAAGGCTGGTGACGGCGGCGCTGCTGATGGGCGTTGGCGCGCTGGTGGTGGGCCTGCTGAAAAGCATGAGCCATCACAGCTGCCCGTGGGACCTGGTGGAATATGGCGGTAAGGCTGTCTCTTATCCCCTGTTCAGCGCCGTCCCTGCAGACAGCGGTCCGGGGCGCTGTTTCCCCGGCGGTCATGCCTCCAGCGGCTTTATGGTGATGGGGCTGTTTTTTGCCTTCTGGCGCGAGCGTCCGCGTCTCGCCTGGAGCTTCGTCGCGCTGGGCGTGGTGTTAGGTCTGGTGATGGGTTATGGCCAGATCATGCGCGGGGCACATTTTTTCTCTCACAACCTGTGGGCTGGGTGGTGGGTCTGGTTTTCTCAGGTGGTGGTCTACGGCCTTGTTTCCACCCGGTTTGCTAAAGAGTGATAACGCTATGCTAGAGAATCTGAATTATCAGCTGTTCTATCTGATCAATGCCACCCCGGCCTCGCCCGAGTGGATGATCGACTTTGCCACCTTTCTGGCAAAAGATCTGATCAGCATCGTGCCCGCGCTGGCCGCCATCCTCTGGCTGTGGGGACCTCGTAGCCAGGTGAAAGCGCAGCGCCAGCTGGTGATCAAAGTGGCGATGGCGCTGGGCGTGAGCGTTCTGGTGAGCTTCGTACTGGGTCATGTGTTCCCGCACGCCCGCCCTTTTGTTGCCCACGTGGGCTATACCTTCCTGCACCATGCGCCGGATGACTCTTTCCCGAGCGATCACGGGACGGTGATCTTCACCTTTGCGCTGGCCTTCCTGTTCTGGCATCGCCTATGGTCAGGTGCGGTGCTGATGGTGGTCGCGGTGGCCATCGCCTGGTCTCGCGTTTATCTGGGCGTCCACTGGCCGCTGGATATGGTGGGCGGCTTCCTGGTGGGGCTGATTGGCTGCGTGAGCGCGGCTATCCTGTGGAGCCTTATCGGTGAGGCGCTTTATAGCGGGCTCTCTACCCTCTATCGCGCCATTTTCGCTATCCCGATCCGCAAAGGCTGGATACGTGACTAACCCCGACCTGACAGGTTACACTTGAACCCCCGCCCTGCGGGGGTTCACTTTTTTATCCCGAGGAACTATGGAAACACGTCGCGATGACCGCATTGCTCAGCTGCTTCAGGCGCTGAAGCGCAGCGATAAGCTGCATCTTAAGGAAGCCGCCAACCTCCTCGGCGTCTCAGAGATGACCATTCGTCGGGATCTGAACAGCGAAAGCGCGCCCGTCGTGCTGCTGGGCGGATATATTGTGCTTGAGCCACGCAGCGCCAGCCATTATCTGATCAGCGACCAGAAGACACGCCTGGTGGAGGAGAAACGCAAAGCCGCGCGGCTTGCGGCCTCACTGGTACAGCCGCACCAGACGCTGTTTTTTGACTGCGGTACCACCACGCCGTGGATTATCGAAGCCATCGACAGCAGCATCCCTTTCACTGCCGTGTGCTACTCCCTGAACACCTTTCTGGCGCTTCAGGAGAAACCCGAGTGCCGGGTGATCCTCTGCGGCGGTGAGTTTCACGCCAGCAACGCGATCTTTAAGCCGCTCAACCTGCAGGACACGCTCAGCAATCTCTGCCCGGATATCGCGTTTTATTCTGCCGCGGGCGTCAATGTGCGTCAGGGGGCAACCTGCTTTAATCTGGAAGAATTACCGGTCAAGCACTGGGCGTTGAGCGCCGCGCAGTACCATGTGCTGGTGGTCGATCACAGCAAGTTTGGTAAGGTACGTTCGGCAAGAATGGGCGAGCTGGCGCAGTTCGATGCCATCGTCAGCGATTGCCGCCCGGACGACGAGATTGTGGCCCACGCGAAGGCGCAGCAGGTGAAGTTGATGTATTGAGGTTATGCCGGGTGGCGCTGCGCTTACCCGGCCTACAACGGCTCGAACGTAGGCCGGGTAAGGCGAAGCCGCCACCCGGCAAAAAACTTAGCTAAACCAACTGCCAAACCACCCGTGGAATTTCATCATCACGAAATCCCACATCCGGCTGAAGAAGCCGCCCTCTTCCACCGCTTCCATCACAATCAGCGGACGCTGTTCAATCGATTTACCGTTAAGCTGGAAATCAATCGTCCCGACCACCTGGCCCTTTTTCAGCGGAGCCGTAAGCTGCGGGTCAGTCAGGGTGTAGCTGGCCTTCAGGTTTTTCAGCTGGCCGCGCGGAATGGTCACCGAGCCCGCCTCACCCGCGCCCAGTTTCACTTCGCTCTTGTCACCAAACCAGACGCGCTGGCTGACGAACGTGGCATCCGGCTTAATCGGCGTCACGGTTTCATAGAAGCGGAAGCCCCAGGTCAGCAGTTTTTCGGATTCGTTAAAGCGAATGCGGTCGGTTTTGGTGCCCAGCACCACCGAAATCAGGCGCATGTCGCCCTGGGTCGCGGAGGCCACCAGGTTATAGCCTGCACCCGCCGTGGTGCCGGTTTTCATCCCGTCCACGTTGACGTTGCTGCTCCACAGCAGGCGGTTGCGGTTCGGCTGGCGAATTTTGTTGAAGGTAAACTCTTTCTCTTTGTGGATGGCGTATTCATCCGGCACGTCGTGGATCAGCGCTTTCCCCAGCAGCGCCATGTCGCGCGCGGTGCTGAACTGGCCCGGCGCATCCAGACCGTGAACGGTTTTAAAGGTTGTATTGGTCAGGCCCAGCTTTTGCGCGTAGCCATTCATCAAACCAATGAAAGAATCCTGGCTGCCGGCAACGTAATCGGCCAGCGCGATACACGCATCATTTCCCGACTGAATAATCACCCCTTTATTCAGATCGGAAACGGAAACCTGATCGCCAGGCTTCAGGAACATCACGGAAGAACCCCGCAGCGCCGGGTTGCCGGTCGCCCACGCGTCCTTCCCGATGGTCACCATATCGTCCAGCTTGATCTTGCCCGCTTTCAGCGCCTGGCCCACCACATAGCTGGTCATGATTTTAGTCAGGCTTGCCGGATCGAGTTTCTCATCCGCATTCCCTTCCGCCAGCACTTTACCGCTGGCGTAGTCCATCAGGATCCAGGCGCGCGCATCCACGGGCGGCGCTTCGGGCGCAGCCTGTTCAGCTGCGTAGAGCGTTGGTGCAAACAGGAAAAGAAGCGCAGAGCCTGCCGCCAGGCTGCGCAGAGAAGTCATTTTACGCGTCATAAATGCCACCCGAGTGTCCATTCAAAAATTACGTCACATCACCGTGTCGCAAGAAGCGATGAGTAATAGCGCACTAAAACCGTTAAAGAAACCCAACGAGGGTAAAGTTATTAAAGTTTATGCAATAACATTCAGATACGCTTTGATTAAGACGATTTTTTTGTCTTCTGTTGCGTAATTGTTAGGTTTATCTCACCATGGCGAAAGGCTGACTCGGATTCACATCTCATCGGGAGTAAATATGATTACGCTGTGGGGCAGGAATAATTCGACCAACGTTAAGAAAGTGCTCTGGACGCTGGAAGAGCTGGATTTACCGTTCAATCAAATCATGGCTGGCATGGCGTTCGGCGTGAACAAAGAGGCCGACTATCTGGCCATGAACCCGAACGGCCTGGTGCCGCTGCTGCGCGATGATGAAACAGACGCGACGCTTTGGGAGTCCAACACCATTGTCCGTTACCTCGCCGCGCAGTACGGTCAGGGCCGCCTGTGGGTTGAAAACCCGGCCCGGCGCGCTCAGGGCGAAAAGTGGATGGACTGGGCGAACCAGACGCTGTCCCCAACCCACCGCGTGATCCTGATGGGGCTTATCCGCACGCCGGAAGCTGAACGCGACTATCCCGCGATTCACGCCGCGCAGGATGCCTGCGAAAATCTGTTTGCGATGATGGATGACGAGCTGGCGAAGCACGCCTGGTTCTCCGGCGAGGCGTTCGGCACAGGCGATATCGCCGTGGCACCCTTCGTCTGGAACCTGACCAATATGGGTCTGAAGTGGACGCCACGCCCTCATCTTGAGCGCTGGCTTAAACAGCTGAGCGATCGCCCGGCTTACCGTAACGTCGTGATGATCCCGGTCACCTGATTACGCGCCGGACGGGCTGACTTTCAACAGTTGCCCGTCCGTCTCGTCAGTCAGGACATACAGATACCCATCCGGCCCCACCCGCACGTCGCGAATACGCTGGTCCCGGTCGCCCAGAATGCGCCCGTCCTCCGTCACCTTGTTTCCCTCCACGCTCAGCACGATCACGTCCTTCTCCTTCAGCGCGCCGATAAACAGCTTGTTTTTCCACTGCGGGAAGACGTCACTGTTGTAAAACGCCATGCCGCTCACCGCGGGTGAGACTTTCCAGACGAACAGCGGCTTCTCGGTGCCCTCAACATGCTCGCCTTTGGCTTCCGGGATTTTCAGGCCGCTGTAGTTAATGCCGTGCGTGGCCAGCGGCCAGCCGTAGTTCTTACCTTTCTCCGGAATGTTGATCTCATCCCCGCCGCGCGGGCCATGCTCGTTCAGCCACAGCGTGTCGCTCCAAGGGTTCATCGCCATCCCCTGCGGGTTGCGAATGCCGTAAGACCAGATTTCGGGTCGCGCACCGGGGGTGTTCACAAAGGGGTTATCCGACGGGACTTTCCCGTCTTCGGTGAGGCGCACCACTTTGCCCTGCAATTTATCCAGATCCTGCGCCGTCGGACGCTGATTGTTCTCGCCGAGTCCAATAAAGAGAGAGCCTTTGCCGTCGAACACCAGCCGCCCGCCAAAATGGTTACCGGTTGAGAGTTTCGGCATCTGGCGGAACGCCACCTGGAATCCCTCGATGCGGGAATAGTCGTCGCTCAGGCGGCCATAGCCCACCGCCGTTCCGGCTTTGCCGTCATGCCCGGCCTCGGCGTAGCTCAGCCAGACGCGGCGCGACTTCTCAAAATCCGGCGCCAATACCACATCCAGCAATCCTCCCTGACCGTTTGCCCAGACCTTCGGTACGCCGACAATCGGATCGGAGAGCCCTTTTCCGGTCTGCCAGCGTTTGAGCTGACCGCCCTTCAGGGTCACCAGCAGCCCGTCATTATCCGGCAGGAACGCCAGGGACCAGGGGTGATCGAGTCTGTTTTGCAGCACCTCGACCTTCACTGCCTCTGGCGCAGCAAGAAGTGAAAACGAAATAAATAACGCAGGCAGGGAAATCAGCGAGGATCGAGGCATAACGCGCTCCTTTATCGGCATATGGCATAAAGATTAGCCACTGCGTCCGGGCGCGTTATCACTTTTACAAAAGCTTAAGCAGAAGGGGGAGTTGCCTCCCCCGGGATCAGTGCTGTTCGAGCTGTTTGTGCTCGTTCAGACACATGATGCATAGAGAGAGCGTTGTCAGGCAGTTTTCAAGCTTCTCCGCGTTTACGGCGATAAAGTTCGGGCAGTCGTGGCGTCCGTTCATCAGACACACCCCTGCAATGGAGAGCACTTCGGCGGCACGGCGCAGCGCGATCTCTTCACTTTCGCCGCCGTTCGCCTTCAGGATCGGTGCTTTTTCACGCATGAAATTACACAGTTCAAACAGGTTATCACGCAGATGTTCGCTTTCGCTGACTGACATATACCCTTTTGCCTTCCTCAACTGCAGGTACGCGGCCAGGTCGATTCGGGCGTTGATCAGCTTGTTCAGCAGATCGCGTTTTAGTCTGTCAACGGTCATGCTCTTTCCTCCTCTGTCAGCCATGGTGCATAGTCAGGATAAGTACATTTTTTGTACAGTTTAATGCCTGGGATCAATTTTTATTAACTGATTAACATTATTTACAATGTTACAACCTCGGCCCGACGCATCCGCCTTGCAAAGAGTGTATAAATCCCCCGCGATACGCTGTAAAATCCCGCCCTGATAACTCCATAATTGATGAATTTTTAACCTATGAGCAATGTTACGCACCAGCCGAAAATCGGCTTCGTCTCCCTGGGCTGCCCGAAAAACCTGGTGGATTCAGAACGCATCCTGACCGAACTGCGCACCGAGGGCTATGACGTGGTGCCAAGCTACGACAACGCCGATATGGTGATCGTTAATACCTGCGGGTTTATCGACAGCGCGGTCCAGGAGTCACTGGAAGCCATCGGTGAAGCGCTGACCGAAAACGGCAAAGTGATCGTGACCGGCTGTCTGGGCGCGAAAGAAGACCAGATCCGCGAAGTGCACCCTAAGGTGCTGGAGATCACCGGCCCGCATAGCTACGAGCAGGTGCTGCAACATGTTCATCACTACGTGCCAAAACCCAAACACAACCCGTTCCTGAGCCTGGTGCCGGAACAGGGCGTGAAGCTGACGCCGCGCCACTACGCATACCTGAAGATTTCCGAAGGCTGTAACCATCGCTGTACCTTCTGCATCATCCCGTCCATGCGTGGCGATCTGGTGAGCCGTCCAATCGGCGAAGTGCTGGCAGAAGCTAAGCGCTTGGCTGACGCGGGCGTGAAGGAGCTGCTGGTCATCTCCCAGGACACTTCAGCTTATGGCGTGGACGTGAAGCACCGCTCCGGCTTCCACAACGGCGAGCCGGTGAAAACCAGCATGGTGGGCCTGTGCGAACAGCTGTCTAAACTCGGTATCTGGACGCGTCTGCACTACGTCTACCCGTACCCGCACGTTGACGACGTCATCCCGCTGATGGCGGAAGGCAAGATTCTGCCGTACCTGGACATCCCGCTGCAGCACGCGAGCCCGCGTATCCTGAAGCTGATGAAGCGCCCTGGCTCCGTTGACCGCCAGCTGGCGCGCATCAAGCAGTGGCGTGAGATCTGCCCGGACCTGACCCTGCGCTCCACCTTTATCGTCGGCTTCCCGGGTGAAACCGAAGAAGACTTCCAGATGCTGCTCGACTTCCTGAAAGAAGCGCGTCTGGACCGCGTAGGCTGCTTCAAGTACAGCCCGGTGGAAGGCGCAACCGCCAACGAGCTGGCGGACCAGGTGCCGGAAGAGGTGAAAGAGGAGCGCTGGAACCGCTTCATGCAGTTGCAGCAGCAGATCTCTGCCGAGCGTCTGCAGGAGAAAGTGGGTCGCGAGATCATGGTTATCATCGACGAGGTTGACGAAGAAGGCGCGATTGGCCGCAGCATGGCGGACGCCCCTGAAATCGACGGAGCGGTGTACCTGAATGGCGAAACCAACGTTAAGCCGGGTGATATTATTCGCGTGAAGGTTGAAAACGCCGACGAATATGACCTGTGGGGTAGCCGGGTTTAATCACCCCACTCCGCTTTTGTAGGCCGGGTAAGGCGTAGCCGCCACCCGGCACATTTCACTGCACTACCCCTTTATCCTCGGATCCAGCGCGTCGCGCAGCCCGTCACCTAACAGGTTAAACGCCAGCACGGTCAGGAAAATCGCCAGACTCGGGAAGATCGCCACGTGCGGCGCAATCACCATATCTGCCCTCGCCTCGTTCAGCATCGCGCCCCACTCCGGCGTCGGAGGCTGTGCCCCTAGCCCCAGAAACGACAGGCTGGCCGCCGAGATAATCGACACGCCGATACGCATGGTGAAATAGACCACGATGGACGACACCGTCCCCGGCAGAATATGGCTGAAGAGGATGGTCGCATCGCTGGCCCCCATACTGCGGGCCGACTCGATAAAGGTCTGCTGTTTCAACACCAGCGTGTTGCCGCGCACCAGGCGGGCAAAGGCCGGAATCGAAAACACCGCGACCGCGATGATGACGTTGGCCATGCCGCTGCCCATGATCGCCACCACAGCAATCGCCAGCAGAATGCCGGGGAAGGCAAACAGCACGTCGCAGATGCGCATGATGATGCGGTCCCACCAGCCTTCGTAATACCCGGCAACCAGCCCCAGCACGATCCCGATGGCCGCGCCGATCAGCACCGCGAACACCCCGGCGGCGAGCGAGATCTGCGCCCCTACCAGTACCCGGCTAAAGATATCCCGCCCGAGCGAATCCACGCCGAACCAGTGGAGCATCGAGGGCCCGTCGTTCAGGCGGTCGTAGTCAAAATAATTTTCCGCATCAAACGGCGCCACCCACGGCGCCACGATCGCCACCACAATCAGCAGCAGCACGAACAGCCCCGCCGTCATCGCGACCGGCTGACGGCGGAAACGCCGCCAGAATTCAGACCACGGGGTGCGGATGTGGTCCGGTTTGAGCCCCGGCATGGCGTTTAAAACGGCCTGACGTCGCCAGTTCAACAATCGCATCTTACTTATACCTGATGGCCGGGTTAATGGCGGCGTAAAGCACGTCCACCACTAAGTTGATAAGAATAAACTCCAGCGAGAAAAGCAGCACTTCCGCCTGGATCACCGGGTAGTCGCGCATCTCGACGGAATCGACCAGCAGACGTCCCAGCCCCGGCCAGTTGAAGACCTTTTCCACCACGATAGAGCCGCCCAGCAGGAAGCCAAACTGAAGCCCCATCATCGTCACGACCGGGATCATCGCATTGCGGAACCCGTGCTTGAGAATGACCCACTTCTCGCTGACCCCTTTCGCCCGCGCGGTGCGAATATAATCTTCGCTCAGCACGTCAACGAACGAGGCGCGGGTAAAGCGGGCCATCACCGCCGACACGGCAGCCCCCAGCGTCATCGAGGGCAGAATGTAATGCTTCCAGGTATCGGCCCCGACGGTGGGCAGCCAGCCCAGCTCAACGGAGAAGATCTGCATCAGCAGCATCCCCAGCGCGAACGCCGGGAAGGAGATGCCGGTCACCGCCAGCGCCATGCCGAGCTTGTCCGGCCAGCGGTTACGCCAGACGGACGCCACAATCCCGGCGCCAAGTCCGAACACCACGGCCCAGCTCATGCTGGCTATCGTTAACCAGAACGTGGGCATAAAGCGGGTGGCGATCTCCTCCGACACCGGACGACGCGAGACCATCGAGATACCAAAGTCACCCTGCAGAACGTTGCCAATATAGTGCAGAAACTGCATATAAAGCGGCTGGTCAAGACCCAGCTGTTTACGTACCAGCTCAATGACCGTGGCATCCGCTTCGGGCCCGGCAACCAGACGCGCCGGATCCCCCGGCAGCATATGGACAAACAAAAACACCAGCACCGCCACAATCAACAGCGTCGGGATAAGCCCCAGCAGGCGTTTACAAACATAGTTCAGCATGGGCGTTATTTTAAATCCGCATCGTCAAAGCTAAAGCCCGTATCCGGCATGATGTAGAACCCGGTCAACGCTTTGTTATGGGCTGACACCAGTTTCTCCACCACCAGCGGCACCCACGGCGACTCTTTCCAGATGATGTCCTGCGCGTCCTTGTAGAGACGTGCTTTCTCCTCCGGTTTGGTGGTTTTCAGCGCGTCAGCAAGGTCTTTGTCCACCTGCGGGTTGCTGTAGAACGCGGTATTGAACAGGGTTGGCGGCCAGTTCTGCGAGGCAAACAGCGGCGAGAGCGCCCAGTCGGCTTCACCGGTCGAGGCCGACCAGCCGGTGTAGAACATCCGCACGCCGCTCTCTTTCTGCCCTTTCCCCTCGACCTCTGCCGCACGCTGTCCGGCATCCATCGCGGTCACCTGCGCCTTGATACCCACCTGCGCCAGCTGCTGCTGGGTGAACTGCAGCACCTTCTGGGCGGTACTGTGATTATGCGACGACCACAGCGTGGTGCTAAAGCCGTTCGGATAGCCCGCCTCTTTCAGCAACTCGCGCGCTTTAGCCGGATCGTACGGCCACGGCTGATAGCTTTGCGCATACGCGATAGCCGGCGGCAGCACGCCGGTGGCCGGAGTGGCATAGCCCGCAAAAGCGACCTTCACCAGCGCCTGACGGTTAATGGCATAGTTAATAGCTTCGCGCACCTTCGGGTTATCGAACGGCTTTTGCGTAACGTTCATGCTGATGTAGCGCTGCATGATCGACGGGCTGGCGACCAGCTCCAGCTTGCTGTTTTTCTCCAGAATGGCGGCCTGCTCATACGGCACAGGGAAGGCAAACTGCGCCTCGCCGGTTTGCAGCATCGCCGCACGGGTGTTGTTATCCACTACCGGACGCCAGGTGATGGTGTCCAGCTTCGGCAGCCCTTTTTGCCAGTATCCCGCGTATTTCTTCACCTTCACAAAATCGGTCTGATTCCAGGTGACCAGCTCGTACGGGCCGGTACCGACCGGGTGGAAGCCGATCTCCTTGCCGTATTTCTTCAGCGCGGCAGGGGAAATCATTGCCGTCGCCGGATGCGCCAGAATATTGATAAACGCGGAGAACGGCTCTTTCAGGGTGATTTTTACCGTCGCCGGGTCGACCACCTCGGTTTTGGCGATGTTTTTATAGAGGTTATAACGCTTAAGGCTGTTCTCAGGATTGCTGGCGCGATCGAGGTTAACCTTCACCGCGTCTGCATTAAAGTCGGTGCCGTCCTGGAACTTCACCCCGGTTTTGAGCTTAATGGTGTACACCAGCCCGTCATCCGAAACGGTGTACCCCTCCGCCAGCACGTTTTTGAGCTTCATCTCTTTATCCAGGCCAAACAGGCCCTGGTAGAACGATTTCGCCACCGCCTGGGAGAGCGTGTCGTTAGCGTCATACGGATCCAGCGTGGTGAAGTTAGAGCCGACGGCGACCACCACATCTTTGGCAGCGAACGCGGGGGCAGCGGCCAGGGCTGCCGTCACGCTCGCGGCTAACAACCATCTACGCGCTACAAATGTAACCATTATGTTCTCCTGCCTGTTGAAAGTTATAACCGCGAAAAAGCATTGTCCTGACGCGGGGGAGCCACGAAATGACCCGGCCCGACCTCACGCAACGCCACGCGCTCCACGGCCTCGCCGCGTTTACGAATATTGCTCGGCATTTCATCCTGCAGCAGCACGCGCTGGCCGTGACGATGCGCCGGATCGGCGACCGGGACCGCCGCGATGAGCTTGCGGGTATACGGGTGCTGTGGGTTCTCGAACACCACTCTTCGCGGACCGATTTCCACAATTTGCCCCATAAACATCACCGCCACGCGATGGCTGATGCGCTCAACCACCGCCATGTCGTGCGAGATAAACAGGAAGGCGATCCCCATATCCCGCTGTAAATCCAGCAGCAGATTGATGATTTGCGCCCGGATAGAGACATCCAGCGCCGAGACGGACTCATCCGCAATCACCACTTTCGGGTTCAGCGCCAGCGCACGGGCGATGCAGATACGCTGCCGCTGCCCGCCGGAAAACTCGTGCGGATAACGCCAGGCGTGTTCCGGCTTCAGGCCAACGCGCTCCAGCAGCCAGGCGACGCGACGCTGCGCAGCCTCGCCGTCGAGCAGGTTATGCACCCGCAGCGGCTCCATGATCGAATACCCCACCGTATGGCGTGGATCGAGGGAGGCATACGGATCCTGGAAAATAAACTGAATATCCCGCCGCACCGCCTGCAGCCTGCTGTCCGGAAGGGTATCAATGCGCTCGCCGTTAAAGGTAATGCTGCCCTCCTGGGATGCCACCAGACGGAGCAACGCGCGCCCGGTCGTGGATTTACCGCAGCCGGACTCCCCCACCAGCGCCAGCGTTTCGCCCGGCCACAGATCGAAGCTGACGTTTTCCACCGCGTGCACTTCGCGCTTCACCCGGTTCAGTACGCCGCTGCGCAGCGGAAACCGGGTGACCAGATTGCGCACTTCCAGAATGGGCTTGCCCGGCACCACGGTGTCCTGCTCGCGCTCCTCCTCCTGCGGCTCAGACGCCGCCAGGGAAATCAGCGGAAAACGACGCGGCAGATCGCTGCCGTTCATCGCCCCAAGACGCGGGACCGCCGCCAGCAGCGCTTTGGTGTAGGGATGCGCGGGCGCGTGAAAAATCTGCTCAACCGTGCCGGTTTCGACCGCGCAGCCCTTGTGCATCACCAGTACCCGATCGGCGATATCGGCGACCACGCCCATATCGTGGGTGATAAAGATCACCCCCATCTCCATCTCCTGCTGCAGCACGTTGATGAGCTGCAGGATCTGCGCCTGAATCGTCACGTCCAGCGCCGTCGTCGGCTCATCGGCAATCAGCACCGCGGGACGGCACGAGAGCGCCATGGCGATCATCACCCGCTGGCGCATGCCGCCGGAAAGCTGATGCGGATAGCGGCCCAGAATGGCCTGCGCCTCCGGAATGCGTACCAGCTCCAGCATGCGTCTGGCTTCCCTGAGCGCCTCATCGCCGCTCAGCCCCTGATGCAGGCGGATGGACTCGGCAATTTGTTCCCCCACCGGGAACACCGGGTTCAGGGAGGTCATCGGCTCCTGGAAGATCATCGCAATATCCGCCCCACGCACGCCCTGCATCTGCGCGCCGCTCAGCTCGTTTAAATCAATGACCTGGCGGTTACGGCGGCGCAGCAGCATTTTCTCGCTGCTGATTTGACCGCCCGTCTGTTCCAGCAGGCGCATCAGCGCCAGCGCGGTGACCGATTTCCCGGAGCCGGACTCGCCAACAATCGCCAGCGTCTCGCCCCGCCTGAGCGAAAACGATAAATTCTGTACTGCGGGGATGAACTGCCGCTCTTCCTGAAACGCAATATTCAGCTGATGGACAGCCAGCACTTCGCGGTTGTCCAGCTCTTCACTGTGCGGCACGCGCTGCCCCCTTATTCACGATAGATCCCCGTGCTCGGCTCATCGCCGGCATAGCCCCAGGCGCGGTACATGCCTTCACTGTTGAACGGCAGGGCCACGTTGCCCTCACGATCCACCGCAATGAGTCCGCCGATGCCGCCCAGGGCAGGTAATTTTTCCATCACCACACGCTCGCAGGCCTCGCTCAGGCTTAAGCCGCCGTAATCCATCAGCGCGGTAATGTCATAGGCCGCGAGAGCGCGGATAAACACTTCTCCGGTGCCGGTACACGACACCGCCGCCGTCGCGTTATTGGCATAGCAACCCGCGCCAGGCAGCGGGCTATCACCCACGCGTCCGGGCAGCTTGTTGGTCATCCCGCCCGTGGAGGTTGCCGCCGCGAGATTCCCGGCTTTATCCAGCGCCACCGCGCCGACCGTGCCCATTTTGCTGCGCTCATCCAGCGGCGCAGTATGATCAAGCTGCGTCATGCCCGCCGAACGGGCGTCCAGCAGCTGCTGATAGCGGGCTTCCGTGGAAAACAGGTCAGGCGAGACCGGCTCCATTCCGTGTTCGAAGGCAAACCTCTCCGCCCCCGCGCCCGTCAGCAGCACGTGCGGGCTCTCTTCCATCACCAGACGCGCGGCCAGCACCGGGTTACGCAGGTGGCTGACGCCTGCCACGGCCCCCGCTTTCAGGGTGATACCGTCCATGACGCAGGCATCCAGCTCGTGCGTTTCATCCCGGGTAAAGACCGAACCGATCCCCGCATTAAATAACGGGCACTCTTCCAGCAGACGCACCGCCTCGGTGACCACATCCAGCGCGCTCTCGCCCGCTTCCAGCATTTTCTGGCCCGTTTCCACAATGGCGTACAGCGCGTCTATGTAGCGTTTTTCCTGCTCAGAAGTGAGCTGTGCACGGGTGATTGCCCCGGCCCCGCCATGAATTGCGATTACCGCCTTAACCATTCGCATCACCCGTTAGCCTGTTTTGCGGCTTTTTCTATAAATATCATTATCGTCGACGAAACTTCAGATGATTTTTGAATATAGAAAGACGTAACAGTGATGTAAAGCGTGCACCCTTCGGTCATACAGTTAGCCGCACTTTTCTGCCATAATGGACGCTTTCGTTGTTACTCCGCAGGAGCCCACCATGGATTTTACCGCCGGACTGATGCCGCTTGAGACGGCACTCACGCAGATGCTTGACCGAGTTTCCCCGCTGCATGACGTTGAGACGCTGCCCCTCGTGCGCTGTTTTGGCCGTATTGCCGCGCGCGATATCGTCTCTCCGCTTAACGTGCCGGGGTTTGATAACTCCGCGATGGACGGTTACGCGGTACGCCTGGCGGATCTCCAGACGGGTAACGCCCTGCCGGTGGCGGGTAAAGCCTTTGCGGGTCAGCCGTTTAGCGGCGAATGGCCTGCGGGCACCTGCGTGCGCATCATGACCGGCGCACCGGTTCCGCCAGGCTGCGACGCCGTGGTGATGCAGGAAGAGACCGAACAGACCGACGACGGCGTGCGTTTTACCGCGAGCGTCAAAGCGGGCCAGAACATCCGTCGCACGGGCGAAGACATTACCCTCGGCGCGACGGTCTTTGCCGCCGGGCAAAAGCTGACGGTGGCGGAGCTGCCGGTGCTGGCGTCGCTCGGCATCGCGGACATCGATGTAATCCGTAAAGTGCGCGTCGCCGTTTTCTCCACCGGCGACGAGCTGCAGCTTCCGGGCCAGCCGCTGCAGGACGGCCAGATTTACGACACCAACCGCCTGGCGGTACACCTGATGCTGGAGCAGCTGGGCTGCGAGGTGATTAACCTCGGCATCATTCCTGACGATCCGGAACAACTGCGCGCGGCGTTTATCGAGGCGGATAAATCCGCCGACGTGGTCATCAGCTCCGGCGGCGTCTCCGTGGGCGAAGCGGATTACACCAAAACCCTTCTTGAAGAGCTGGGTGAAATCGCCTTCTGGAAGCTGGCGATCAAGCCGGGCAAGCCGTTCGCGTTTGGCAAGCTTTCACACAGCTGGTTCTGCGGCCTGCCGGGCAACCCGGTCTCGGCGGCACTCACCTTCTACCAGCTGGCGATCCCGCTGCTGGCGAAGCTTTCCGGCAACAAGGCCAGCCCGCTGCCGGAACGCGTGCGCGTGCGTGCCGCCACGCGGTTGAAAAAATCACCGGGCCGTCTCGATTTCCAGCGCGGCATTCTGACCCGCGGTGCGGACGGCGAGCTCGTAGTGAGCACCACCGGACATCAGGGCTCGCACATTTTCAGCTCCTTCAGTCTGGGCAACTGCTTCATCGTGCTGGAGCGCGAGCGCGGCAACGTGGAAGCCGGCGAATGGGTTGAGGTCGAGCGCTTTAACCACCTGTTCGGAGGCTGACATGACGGTGGAGCTGAGCGACCAGGAGATGATGCGCTACAACCGCCAGATCGTGCTGCGCGGGTTTGACTTCGAAGGTCAGGAAGCGCTCAAGGCGGCCAGCGTGCTGGTCGTCGGGCTGGGCGGGCTGGGCTGCGCCGCCGCGCAGTACCTTGCCGCGGCGGGCGTGGGAAGCATGACGCTGCTGGATTTCGATACCGTATCGGTCTCCAACCTGCAGCGCCAGACGCTGCACAGCGACGCGTCGGTGGGCCAGCCGAAAGTGGAATCCGCCAGGGCTGCGCTGGCGCGCATCAACCCCCACGTTCAGTTCACGCTGATTGACGCAATGTTGGATGACGACGCGCTCTCCGCGCAGATTGCCCGGCACGACCTGGTCCTGGACTGCACTGATAACGTCACCGTCCGTAATCAGCTCAACGCGGGCTGTTTTGCTCACAAAACCCCGCTGGTCTCCGGCGCGGCGATCCGCATGGAGGGGCAAATCAGCGTCTTCACGTACGCCGAGGGTGAACCCTGCTACCGCTGCCTGAGCCGTCTTTTTGGCGAGAATGCGCTGACCTGCGTTGAGGCGGGCGTGATGGCGCCACTCGTCGGCGTGATTGGCTCATTGCAGGCAATGGAAGCGATCAAAGTGCTGGCGAATTACGGCACGCCCGCAGCGGGTAAAATCGTGATGTATGACGCGATGACCTGCCAGTTCCGCGAGATGAAGCTGATGCGTAACCCGGGGTGTGAGGTTTGCGGAGGGTAAACCCTGCTGCGGCCTGATGCCCTCACCCCGACCCTCTCCCACAGGGAGAGGGAGAAAATCGTAGGCCGGGTAAGCGTTAGCGCCACCCGGCAACCGCGTCAGATAGACGTCCGTCCAAACGCCCCCTGCCAGTCCTGCTCAAACTTCACAATCGCCGCATCCACAGCCGGAGAGGTAATAAACTGCTGCGCCACGTCCAGCGGCAGCGTGATGGACTCGCACCCAGCCAGCAGGCAGTCCAGCGCCTGACGCGGGGTTTTAAAGCTCGCGGCCAGCACTTTTGACTGCGGGGCATGCAGCGTCAGCAGCTGCTGTAATTCCACCACGGTCTGGATCCCGTCCCCGCCCTGCGCGTCCACGCGGTTAACGTACGGCGCCACATACTCCGCCCCCGCCAGCGCGGACAGCATCCCCTGCGCGGCACCGTATACTGCCGTACCCAGCGTCGGGATCCCTTCCGCTTTGAGCATCTTGATCGCCGCCAGCCCTTCTGCGGTTACCGGCACTTTCACCACCAGATCGTTAATGATAGCGCGCAGCTTACGCGCGTCTTCCACCATCCCTTCGGCGGTGGTCGCCATCACCTGCGCGAACAGACGGCCTTTACCGCCCAGCGCGTCGTGCAGCGCGGGCAGCAGTTCGTCGAGCGGCGTTTTACCGGCCGCAACGATGCTTGGGTTGGTGGTCACGCCCGCCAGCGGGAAGATACGCGCCAGCTTTTTGACTGCCGCAACGTCAGATGTGTCGAGATAAAGTTCCATGATGTCACCCTCAAAATTAGCCTGCACTTACCCTATCACGACAAAACCTGCTCAAGAGTTGACCTGCATCAAGATAACTTTCATTCGAAAGTAATTTAATCTTCGTATGCAAGATGAGAGGCGAAAACATGATCTTCAATATTCAGCGTTACTCTACCCACGATGGCCCCGGTATCCGTACCGTGGTGTTCCTGAAAGGCTGCTCGCTGGGCTGTCGCTGGTGCCAGAACCCGGAAAGCCGCTCCCGCACGCGTGACGTGCTGTTTGATGCGCGTCTGTGCCTGGACGGCTGCGACCTGTGTCAGCAGGCGGCACCGGGCTGTATCGAACGAGCGCTGAACGGGATGGTCATTCATCGTGAGAAATTAAGTGAAGAGACGCTTAATGCCCTCACCGACTGCTGCCCGACGCAGGCGCTGACCGTCTGCGGTGAAGAACGGCAGGTCGAGGAGATCATGGCGACCGTACTGCGCGACAAACCCTTCTACGACCGCAGCGGCGGCGGGATCACCCTCTCCGGCGGCGAACCGTTTATGAACCCCGAGCTGGCGCAGGCCCTGTTTAAAGCCAGCCATGACCAGGGGATCCACACCGCCGTCGAAACCTGCCTTCACGTGCCGTGGCACTATATCGAGCCGTCATTACCGTACGTCGATCTGTTCCTCGCCGACCTGAAGCACGTCGACGGTGACGTGCTCAAGCAGTGGACGGACGGTTCGGCTAAGCGCATCCTGGACAACCTGAAACGCCTGGCCGCCGCCGGGAAAAAGATCACCATCCGCGTGCCGCTGATCCAGGGCTTCAACGCGGATGAAGCCTCCATCACCGCCATCACCAACTTCGCTGCCGATGAGCTCGGCGTCGACGATATTCATTTTCTGCCGTATCACACGCTGGGCATGAACAAATACACCCTGCTCGGCCAACCCTACTCTGCCCCTGACAAACCGCTGGATAACCCTGCCCTGCTGGACTTCGCGCAGCAGTACGCCTGCCAGAAAGGGTTAACCGCGACCTTACGAGGATAAACTTATGACAACCCTGAATCTCAATACCCTCAGCGAGCGCATTAAGGCGCACAAAACGGCGCTGGTGCATATCGTTAAGCCGCCGGTCTGTACCGAGCGCGCCCAGCATTACACCGAAATGTACCAGCAGCACATGGACAAGCCGATCCCGGTCCGTCGCGCCCTGGCGCTGGCGCATCACCTGGCCGAGCGTACCATCTGGATCAAACACGACGAGCTGATTATCGGTAACCAGGCCAGCGAAGTGCGCGCCGCGCCGATCTTCCCGGAATACACCGTCTCCTGGATTGAGAAAGAGATTGACGACCTGGCGGACCGCCCGGGCGCGGGCTTTGCGGTGAGCGAAGAGAACAAGCGTGTGCTGCATGAGATCTGCCCGTGGTGGCGCGGCCAGACGGTGCAGGACCGCTGCTACGGCATGTTCACCGACGAGCAGAAAGGCCTGCTGGAAACCGGCATCATCAAAGCCGAAGGCAACATGACCTCCGGCGACGCGCACCTGGCGGTGAACTTCCCGCTGGTGCTGGAGAAAGGTCTCGACGGCCTGCGCACCAAAGTGGCCGAGCGCCGCTCGCGCATCAACCTGACGGTGCTGGAAGACCTGCACGGCGATCAGTTCCTGAAGGCAATTGATATCGTGCTGGAAGCGGTGAGCCTGCACATCAAACGCTTCGCCGATCTGGCGCGCGAGATGGCCTCCACCGAAACCCGCGAAAGCCGCCGCGACGAGCTGCTGGCGATGGCAGAAAACTGCGACGTGATTGCTCACGAGCCGCCAAAAACCTTCTGGCAGGCGCTGCAGCTGTGCTACTTCATTCAACTGATCCTGCAGATTGAGTCCAACGGCCACTCCGTCTCCTTCGCGCGTATGGACCAGTATCTCTATCCGTACTACCGCCGGGACGTGGAGCTGAACCAGAGCCTGGATCGCGAACACGCCATTGAGCTGCTGCACAGCTGCTGGCTGAAATTGCTTGAAGTGAATAAGATCCGCTCCGGCTCGCACTCCAAAGCCTCCGCCGGCAGCCCGCTGTACCAGAACGTCACCATCGGCGGCCAGAAGCTGGTCAACGGCGAGCCGATGGACGCGGTGAACCCGCTCTCCTACGCGATTCTGGAATCCTGCGGCCGTCTGCGCTCCACCCAGCCGAACCTGAGCGTGCGTTACCACGCGGGCATGAGCAACGACTTCCTCGACGCCTGCGTGCAGGTGATCCGCTGCGGCTTCGGGATGCCCGCGTTCAACAACGATGAAATCGTGATCCCGGAATTCATCAAGCTCGGCGTTGAGCGCGACGACGCCTACGACTACGCGGCGATTGGCTGTATCGAAACCGCGGTGGGCGGCAAGTGGGGCTATCGCTGCACCGGCATGAGCTTCATCAACTTTGCCCGCGTGATGCTGGCCGCGCTGGAAGGCGGCCGCGATGCCACCAGCGGCAAGGTGTTCCTGCCGCAGGAGAAAGCGCTCTCTGCCGGTAACTTCGACAATTTCGACGAGGTGATGGCGGCCTGGGATAGCCAGATCCGCTACTACACCCGCCAATCCATCGAAATTGAGTACGTGGTGGACACCATGCTCGAGGAGAACGTCCACGATATTCTCTGCTCGGCGCTGGTGGACGACTGCATCGAGCGCGCGAAAAGCATCAAGCAGGGCGGCGCGAAGTATGACTGGGTCTCCGGCCTGCAGGTGGGGATCGCCAACCTCGGCAACAGCCTGGCAGCGGTGAAGAAGCTGGTGTTCGAACACGGCGTCATTGGCCAACAGCAGCTGGCGGCGGCGCTGGCCGATGATTTCGATGGCCTGACCCACGAGCAGCTGCGTCAGCGTCTGATCAATGGCGCGCCTAAGTACGGTAACGATGACGACAGCGTAGATATGCTGCTGACCCGCGCCTATCAGACCTATATTGAAGAGCTGAAGCAGTACCACAACCCACGCCACGGCCGTGGCCCGATTGGCGGTAACTACTACGCGGGCACCTCCTCGATTTCCGCGAACGTGCCGTTTGGCGCGGCGACGATGGCGACACCGGACGGACGTAAGGCGCACACGCCGCTGGCGGAAGGGGCCAGCCCGGCTTCCGGTACCGACCACCTGGGTCCAACGGCAGTCATCGGTTCCGTGGGTAAACTGCCTACCGAGGCGATTCTCGGCGGTGTGCTGCTGAACCAGAAGCTGAACCCGTCAACGCTGGAAAACGACAGCGATCGCCAGAAGCTGATGGTGCTGCTGCGCACCTTCTTCGAGGTACATAAGGGCTGGCATATTCAGTACAACATTGTCTCCCGCGACACGCTGCTGGAGGCGAAGAAACACCCTGACCAGTATCGTGACCTGGTGGTGCGCGTCGCGGGTTACTCGGCGTTCTTCACCGCCCTGTCGCCGGATGCGCAGGACGATATTATCGCCCGTACTGAACATACGCTGTAAGAAAAACGCCCGGTGGCGCTGCGCTTACCGGGCCTACAGAGTCTCCCCGTAGGCCGGGTAAGGCGAAGCCGCCACCCGGCTTTCTGACTTTCATTCGAAATTAAATTTGTGCTCCCCGTCACCTTGTTATTAGAATGTTTCAAAACGCAGTGACCCAGGAGCACAGTATGACCGTTAAAGTTATCGTCACCGATATGGACGGAACTTTTCTTGATGATGCCAAGCAGTACGATCGTGACCGCTTCCAGGCACAGTTTGAACAGCTTAAAGCCCGCGACATTGAATTCGTTGTCGCCAGCGGCAACCAGTATTACCAGCTCATCTCCTTCTTTCCGGAGCTCAAAGATCGGATCTCCTTCGTGGCGGAAAACGGCGCGCTGGTGTTCGATCGCGGGGAGCAGATTTTTCACGGCGAGCTGACCCGCCATGAATCGCAGATCGTGATTGGCGAACTGCTGAAAGATAAAGGGCTGAACTTCGTGGCCTGCGGGCTGGAGAGCGCGTACGTCAGCGATAAAGCCCCGGATGCGTTCGTGGCGCTGATGTCAAAGCACTACCACCGCTTAAAGCGCATCAGCGATTACCGTGAAATTGACGACGTGCTATTTAAGTTCTCCCTGAACCTGCCGGACAGCGATATCCCCAATCTGGTGGATAAGCTGCACGTCTCGCTGGACGGCATCATGAAGCCAGTCACCAGCGGCTTTGGCTTTGTCGATTTGATTATCCCCGGCCTGCACAAAGCTAACGGCATCAGCCGTCTGCTGAAGCGCTGGAAAATCTCCCCGCAAGAGTGCGTGGCCATTGGCGACAGCGGCAACGATGCCGAGATGCTGAAGCTGGTGAAATATTCCTTTGCGATGGGCAACGCGGCGGAAAGCATCAAAGAAATCAGCCGCTACAGCACTGACGACAACAACCATCAGGGCGCGCTGAACGTCATTCAGGCCGTGCTCGACAACCATTCCCCGTTCGACGCCTGATCCTTTCCTCGCCGGAGCCTGGCTCCGGCCTCTCACTCTTTTTCCGTCCTGTGGCACACGTCAAGTTTTTAAACTTGCATTAACTTATTTTTAACTTAAAGTATCACTTGTAGACAATTTTACTTTCGAATGAAAGATGCGAGGCAGTTATGACCTTTACCAGTGAAACCTTGCCGGCGGATCACAAAGCGGCAATTCGTCAGTTGAAACGTGAGTTACGCGCGCAGATCGGCGACGTGCAGGCGGTGTTCAACAAGCTCAGCGATAGCATTGCCACCCGCGTGGCGGAAATTAACGCGCTTAAAAATAAAGGTGAATCCGTCTGGCCGGTGATCCCGTTTACCGATGTAAAAAACGGCACGATTACCGACGCGCAGCGCGACGCCGTTAAACGCCGCGGCTGCGCGGTGATTAAAGGTCACTTCCCGCGCGAGCAGGCGCTGGCGTGGGATCAGTCGATGCTCGACTACCTCGATCTGAACAAGTTTGACGAGGTGTACAAAGGGCCAGGCGATAACTTCTTCGGCACCCTGACCGCTTCCCGTCCGGAGATTTACCCGATCTACTGGTCGCAGGCGCAGATGCAGGCGCGCCAGAGCGAAGAGATGGCGCAGGTGCAGTCGTTCCTGAACCGCTTGTGGACGTTCGAGAGCAACGGCAAGCAGTGGTTTGACCCGGACGTGAGCGTGATTTATCCGGATCGTATCCGCCGCCGTCCGCCGGGAACCACCTCGAAAGGGCTGGGCGCGCATACCGACTCCGGTGCGCTGGAGCGCTGGCTGCTGCCGGCCTATCAGCAGGTCTTTGCCCGCGTGTTTGACGGCAATGTCGACAAGTACGATCCGTGGAACGCCGCGCACCGTACCGAAGTGGAAGAGTATACCGTCGATAACACCACCAAATGCTCGGTGTTCCGCACCTTCCAGGGCTGGACCGCGCTGTCGGACATGATCCCTGGCCAGGGACTGCTGCACGTGGTGCCGATCCCGGAAGCGATGGCGTACATTCTGCTGCGTCCGCTGCTGGACGACGTGCCGGAAGACGAGCTGTGCGGCGTGGCGCCGGGGCGCGTGCTGCCGGTTTCCGAGAAGTGGCACCCGCTGCTGATCGAGGCGCTGACCAGCATTCCGGCACTGGACGCGGGCGATTCCGTGTGGTGGCACTGCGATGTGATCCACTCCGTCGCGCCGGTGGACAATCAGCAGGGCTGGGGCAACGTGATGTATATCCCCGCCGCACCGATGTGCGAGAAAAACCTCGCCTATGCGAAGAAGGTCAAGGAAGCGCTGGAGACCGGCGCATCGCCGGGGGATTTCCCACGCGAAGATTATGAAAAGAGCTGGCAGGACCGCTTTACCGTGAACGATCTCAACATCCACGGCAAGCGCGCGCTGGGCATGGTCTAACTGTCGTACAGCCCTTCCCGCTCGACGGCGGTGCGTCGTTTTCCCTGACGTATCCGCCGTACCGATTCTCGTACGGTCAGGGTGCCGTTAAGCAGTAACGTCCCCACCGGCGCGTCCGGGCGCATCAGCCGCTGCTGGAGCATGTGTACCGCTTCCGTCCCCAGCTCATCGCGGGGAACATGCACGGCCGTCAGCGGCACATCCTGGATCGCCGCCAGGTTAAACCCGTCAATGCTCATCACCGACACGTCCTGCGGCACGCGCAATCCGTGGTTTTGTAATGCGCTGATGGTCCCCGCCGCCATAAAATCGCCGCCGACCAGGAACGCGGTTGGCAAATCCTTGCCCTGCATTTCGCTGAGCCAGGCGCTGACCACCTGTTCCGTTTCGCGCGCGCTGAAGCTGGGCACCACCAGCAGATCGCGCCTGTCGTTGAACGCCAGGTTGTGAGACTGCCACGCGTCGCGGATCCCCGACAGGCGCAGCTCCATGGTGTAGCGACGCAAGCACAGCACGTTCATCACCTCACGGTGTCCCATCTCGAACAGGTATTCCGCTGCCCGCTCGCCAATGGCGCGGTGATCCGGCGCAACGGCAGGCAGACGCATGTGCCGGTCGCGACAGTTAATCAGCATGCAGGGTTTGCCGACATCCACAGCCAGATCGTGGATATGCGGGTCGTCGATACCGAGAAGAATGGCGGCCTGGGTGTCCGACTCGTTCATCCGCGCCAGAAACAGCTGGGCGTCGCTGTCGTTCTCTTCCAGCGCGCAGTAGCGCAGGCGCACATCGTGGGATGCCAGGCCTTTACTCACGCTCTGGATCACGCGGTAGTAAAAGATGTCGGACCGCTCGTCGAAGGCGCGCTGAGGAGCAAAAACCACCAGGCTATTGAGCAGCAACCGTCCCGCCGCCATGCCCTCCATCACGCCCAGCTCCCGCGCGCACGCCAGCACCTTTGCGCGCGCTTTTTCACTGGTATTCGCTTTCCCCGCCAGCACGCGTGACACGGTGCTGATCGAGAGCTGCGTGCGGGCAGCGATTTCGGTGATTTTTAGCCTTTTGTCCATTTTGTGATCTGGCTCCATTTGCGAAATGAAAAAATTTTCATAGCGTGTTTGTCAGGCAATAACTGACATCAATGCCATCCTGCCATAGTGTTTACGTCAGTTATGAGAAATTTTGCACAAAATAGACTATTGCCCGCTCATTTTCTCCCTTAAGGTGAACCTGTCACACAACTTCCATACTAGTTGTATACCAACTTAAGCAGTTTAAACGGATAGAAATCAAAGGCATAAAAATCTGTGTGACACCTGAACCTCCGTGCCCTTACCGTCCGTCTTGTGGAGAGTAAAATGAGTCAGGACATCAATAACACCGTTGCGACAAGCAAAACCCGTCGCGTCATCAAGAACCTGCGCTGGTACGTGCTGGTGCTGTTCTTACTTGGCGTCACCGTTAACTACATCACCCGAAACTCGCTCGGGATCCTCGCCCCGGAACTGAAAGAGAGCCTTGGGATCACCACCGAGCAATACTCCTGGATCGTCGGTGCGTTCCAGATTGCCTACACCATTTTCCAGCCCCTGTGCGGCTGGCTGATTGACGTCATTGGCCTGAAGATTGGTTTTATGGTCTGCGCCGGGATCTGGGCGCTGATGTGTATTTTCCACGCGGGCGCCGGAAGCTGGCTGCACCTGGCGATTCTGCGCTTCTTTATGGGAGCTTCCGAAGCCGCCGCTACCCCGGCGAACGCCAAAACCATTGGTGAATGGTTCCCGAAATCAGAGCGTCCCGTTGCTGCCGGCTGGGCGGGCGTAGGCTTCTCTATCGGCGCGATGCTGGCTCCGCCTATCATTTACTTCGCTCACGCCTCGTTCGGCTGGCAGGGGGCGTTCATGTTTACCGGCGTGCTGGCGCTGCTGTGGGTGATCCTGTGGTGGGCGTTCTACCATAATCCGGAGCAGCACCCGAACCTGAGCAAGGACGAGCTGGCGTTTATCAAGCAGGATAACGAACCGCCTGCCGTCAAACTGCCCTTCCTGACCGCGCTGAAAACCGTCTCGAAGAACAAACGCTTCTACGGTATCGCCATCCCGGCCTTTATGGCGGAACCGGCCTGGGCGGTGCTGAGCTTCTGGGTGCCGCTGTACCTTGCCAAAGAGCACGGCATGGACCTGAAGCAGATTGCGATGTTTGCCTGGCTGCCGTTCCTCGCCGCTGACCTTGGCAGCGTGGCGAGCGGCTACCTGACGCGTCTGTACACCCGCCTGTTCGGCTGCTCCCGCGTGAACTCTGTCGTCGCCAGCTCCGTGACGGGCGCGTTCCTGATGATCTCGCTGGCCATCGTGGCCATTACCCGCGACCCGTACATCACCATCGTGCTGATCTCCATCGGCGGCTTCGGGCACCAGATCATCTCCTGCATGCTCAGCGCCCTGGTCGTGGAGTCGTTCGACAAAGGCCAGATGGCGACCGTCAACGGCATGCGCGGCTCGGCGGCGTGGATCGCCAGCTTCCTGTTCTCGCTGTTAATCGGTGTGACCGCCGACAAAATCGGCTTTAACCCGCTCTTTATCGCCATGGGCTTCTTTGACCTGATTGGCGCTCTCTTCCTGGTAGCATTTATTGCTGAACGTCGCGCCAAGCGCGCCTGATAGTGGATGTATTGCATATGAAAACCCTGAAAAACTGGACCGTTGATACGCAGTCGGCAAACCATCTGGAACTGCTGGTCGATAACCAGCACCGCCTGTGCCTGTATGTGCTGGAAGAGAATCTGTTCCGCGTGCTGATCAAACGCAAAGGCGAGCTGGCGCTGGACCGCACCTGGAGCATCGCCCCGGAACAAGACGTGCCGTGGGAAGGTCGCCGTCGTGACGATGTCAGCGGCTTCACCTGCCCGGCCTGGACGCTGACGCAGCAGGACGACACGTTAACCGTGGCAACCGAACAGCTGCGCGTCACCGTGCACCAGCCGCTGTGGCTGGAGTGGCACTACCGCAATGACGCGGGCGAGTGGCAGCCGCTGGTCAATGACCGTCCCACCAGCGCCTACCTGCTGAACGCCCACGGCGACGGCGTGGCGCACTACCTGAGCCGCCGCAAGGACGAGCGTTTCTACGGCCTGGGTGAGAAAGCGGGCGATCTGCAGCGCAACGGTAAACGCTACGAGATGCGCAACCTCGACGCCATGGGCTACAACGCCGCCAGCACCGACCCGCTGTACAAGCACATTCCGTTCACCCTTACCCGCCGCGACGACGTGAGCTACGGCCTGTTCTACGACAACCTGAGCAGCTGCTGGCTGGATCTGGGTAACGAAATCGACAACTACCATACTGCCTATCGCCGCTGGCAGGCGGAAGCGGGCGATATCGACTACTACATCTTTACCGGCAGCCGCGTGCTGGACGTCACCAAAGCCTTCGTGCGCCTCACAGGTAAGACACTGTTCGGACCGAAATGGAGCCTGGGCTACAGCGGCTCGACCATGCACTACACCGACGCGCCGGACGCGCAGAATCAGCTGATGAACTTCATCCGCCTGTGCGAAGAGCACGCCATTCCGTGCGATTCGTTCCAGCTCTCGTCCGGCTATACCTCCATCAACGGCAAGCGCTACGTCTTCAACTGGAACTATGACAAGGTGCCGCAGCCGAAGGTGATGAGCCAGGCGTTCCACGACGCGGGATTGAAGTTGGCCGCAAACATCAAGCCGTGCCTGCTGCAGGATCATCCGCGCTACAGCGAAGTGGCGGAGAGCGGCCTGTTTATTCGCGATTCAGAAACCGATGCACCCGAACGCTCCAGCTTCTGGGATGACGAAGGCTCGCACCTCGACTTTACCAACCCGCAGACGGTGCAGTGGTGGCAGAACGGCGTCACCACGCAGCTGCTGGAGATGGGCATCGACTCCACCTGGAACGACAACAACGAATATGAAGTGTGGGACGGGGAAGCCCGCTGCTTTGGCTTCGGCAAGGAGATCGCCATCAAGCATATTCGCCCGGTGATGCCGCTGCTGATGATGCGCGCCTCGCTGGAAGCGCAGCAGCGCTTTGCGCCGGAAAAACGCCCGTATCTCATCTCCCGCTCCGGCTGCGCCGGGATGCAGCGCTACGTTCAGACCTGGAGCGGTGACAACCGCACCAACTGGGACACGCTGCGCTATAACATCCGCATGGGGCTGGGCATGAGCCTGTCCGGGCTGTTCAACGTCGGCCATGACGTGGGCGGTTTCTCCGGCGACAAGCCGGACGCCGAGCTGTTCGTGCGCTGGGTGCAGAACGGCGTGATGCACCCGCGCTTTACCATTCACTCGTGGAACGATGACCACACGGTGAACGAGCCGTGGATGTATCCGGGCGTCACGCCTGCCATTCGCGGCGCGATTGAGCTGCGCTACCGCCTGCTGCCGTATCTCTATACCCTGCTCTGGCAGGCGCACGCCGACGACGAGCCGATGCTGCGCCCGACCTTCCTCGACCACGAGCACGATGCGCAGACCTTGGAAGAGTGCGATGACTTCCTGCTGGGCCGCGACCTGCTGGTCGCCAGCGTCGTCGAAGCCGGGCAGCGCGAGCGCCGGGTCTGGCTGCCGGATAACGAAACGGGCTGGTATGATTTTTACACCCACGCCTGGTATGCAGGCGGGCAATCCATCGTCCTTGATGCGCCGCTGGAAAAACTGCCGCTGCTGGTGCGCGCCGGAGCCGGTCTGCCGCTGAGCGAGCGCATCACGCATGTGAGTGCCGAAAAAGATACGGCCCGCGAGCTGAAGCTGTTCCCGATGAAAGGCGTCGGCACTACCTCCGGGCTGCTGTTTGAAGACGACGGTGAAAGCTGGGGCTATCAGAACGGCAATGCGCTGTGGGTGGAATGGGAAATGGTGTGCGACGGCGCAACCATCAACCTGAAGGTGAACGCGCGGGGAGATTATCGTCCGGCGTGGAAAGCGCTGAAGGTGTCATTACCGGCGGGGGAAAAACGTACGCTGCGGGTGAACGGGGTTGAAAGGAGTGAGTGGGTGCTCTGAACATTGCCGGGTGGCGGCTTCGCCTTACCCGGCCTACAAAGTCACCCGTAGGCCCGGTAAGCGAAGCGCCACCGGGCTTTTTTTTAGCCGTCGATACCTTTGCTGCGCAGGTAATCTTCGTAGTTACCGGTGAAGTCCACCACGCGCTCTGGCGTAATTTCGATCACGCGGGTCGCCAGCGAGCTGACGAACTCACGGTCATGAGAGACGAAGATCAGGGTGCCCTGATACATCTCCAGCGCCATGTTC
Organism: Enterobacter quasiroggenkampii; assembly: GCF_043972695.1. Classification (NCBI taxonomy): domain Bacteria; kingdom Pseudomonadati; phylum Pseudomonadota; class Gammaproteobacteria; order Enterobacterales; family Enterobacteriaceae; genus Enterobacter; species Enterobacter quasiroggenkampii. The sequence continues at coordinate 2,029,856 of NZ_CP143745.1, read as the reverse complement.
AGCGATTCGATCGATTCCATGTCCAGGTGGTTAGTCGGTTCGTCCATCACCAGGATGTTTGGTTTTTCCATCATCAGCTTGCCGAACAGCATGCGGCCTTTCTCACCACCGGAGAGCACTTTAGCTGGCTTTTTGATGTCGTCCTGGCTGAACAGCAGACGACCCAGAATGCTGCGCACCGCCTGCTCGTCGTCGCCTTCCTGCTTCCACTGGCTCATCCAGTCAAAGACGGTCAGGTCATTTTCGAACTCGTACTCATGGTCCTGCGCGTAGTAACCAATTTGCGCGTTCTCGGACCATTTCACGGTGCCGTTGTCCGGCTGCAGTTCGCCGACCAGGGTTTTCAGCATGGTAGATTTACCCACGCCGTTGGCGCCCAGAATGGCAATCTTCTCGCCCACCTCCAGCAGCAGGTTGAAGTTTTTAAACAGCGGGCCTTCATCAAAGCCTTTGGTGAGGGCTTCCACTTCCAGCGCGTTACGGAACAGCTTCTTGTCCTGCTCGAAGCGGATGAACGGGTTCTGACGGCTGGAGGCTTTAACCTCTTCCAGCTTGATTTTATCAATCTGACGCGCACGCGAGGTTGCCTGACGCGATTTAGAAGCGTTAGCGCTGAAGCGGCTGACGAAGGACTGCAGGTCGGCAATCTGCGCTTTTTTCTTGGCGTTGTCCGCCAGCAGACGCTCGCGCGCCTGAGTGGCCGCCGTCATGTACTCGTCGTAGTTGCCCGGATAGACGCGCAGCTCGCCGTAGTCCAGATCCGCCATGTGCGTACAGACCATGTTCAGGAAGTGACGGTCGTGCGAAATGATGATCATGGTGCTGTCGCGATCGTTGAGCGTCTGCTCCAGCCAGCGGATGGTGTCGATGTCCAGGTTGTTCGTCGGTTCGTCGAGCAGCAGGATGTCCGGGTTAGAGAACAGCGCCTGAGCCAGCAGCACACGCAGCTTCCAGCCTGGCGCGACTTCGCTCATCGGGCCGTAATGCTGTTCAACCGGAATGCCGACGCCCAACAGCAGCTCGCCCGCGCGCGCTTCCGCAGAGTAACCGTCCATCTCGCCGTACTGCGTTTCCAGCTCGGCCACTTTATAGCCGTCTTCTTCGCTCATCTCGGCCAGCGCATAGATGCGATCGCGCTCCTGCTTCACTTCCCACAGCTCCGCGTGCCCCATGATCACGGTGTCGAGCACGGTGAACTCTTCGAAGGCGAACTGATCCTGACGCAGCTTACCGATGCGTTCGTTCGGATCGAGCGACACGTTGCCGAGGGTCGGCTCCAGATCGCCGCCGAGGATCTTCATAAAGGTGGATTTACCGCTACCGTTGGCACCAATCAGGCCGTAACGGTTGCCGCCGCCAAATTTGACGGAAATGTTTTCGAACAGCGGCTTACTGCCAAACTGCATAGTGACGTTGCTGGTAACTAACACGGGGAGATTCCTGCGAAAAGTGTGATAAACACGGCATTATGCCACAATTCCGAATTGAGATCCCGCGTTGCAACCATCCACTAAACTTTAACAAAATCGAAAAAAATGTGATTTCGTACACATCTGAATTCCCAGTGAGCGGGAATGCACATATAATGCGCTCCCATCACAGATTCAGACTTATCAACTCATCGCCAGAATGGCTTAGATACCTCGCACAACATGAACATGAAATTAACAGCGCTTTTTGCGGCGGCGTTAGCCGTAGTAGGTTTTTGTAAGACCGCGTCTGCGGTGACGTATCCCCTGCCGACCGACGGAAGCCGTCTGGTGGGTCAAAACCAGGTGGTGACGGTTCCTGAAGGTAACTCTCAGCCGCTGGAGTATTTCGCGGCGCAGTACCAGCTGGGTCTGTCTAACATGCTGGAAGCGAACCCGGGCGTTGACCCGTACCTGCCGAAAGCAGGTACCGTGCTGAATATCCCTCAGCAGCTGATCCTGCCGGATACCGTTCATGAAGGTATCGTAATTAACAGCGCCGAAATGCGTCTGTATTACTACCCGAAAGGCACCAACACCGTGATCGTGCTGCCAATCGGTATCGGCCAGCTGGGTAAAGACACCCCGCTGAACTGGACCACCAAAGTTGAACGTAAGAAAGCGGGCCCAACCTGGACGCCAACCGCCAAAATGCACGCGGAATACATCGCTGCGGGCGAACCGCTGCCAGCCGTTGTGCCAGCAGGCCCGGATAACCCGATGGGTCTGTATGCCCTGTACATTGGCCGTCTGTATGCGATTCACGGCACCAACGCCAACTTCGGTATCGGCCTGCGCGTGAGCCACGGTTGCGTGCGCCTGCGTAACGACGACATCAAGTTCCTATTCGAAAACGTGCCGGTCGGTACGCGCGTGCAGTTCATCAACGAACCGGTGAAAGCGACGTCTGAGCCAGACGGCAGCCGCTACATCGAAGTGCACAACCCGCTGTCCACCAGCGAAGACCAGATCAACAACAACGAAGTCGTTCCTGTTACGCTGAACAGCGCGGTACAGGCGGTAACGTCTCAGCCAGACGTTGAAACAGCGATTGTTGACCAGGCCGTGCAGAACCGTTCCGGTATGCCGGTGCGTCTGAACTAATCACGTCACGCGCATTAAAAAAGCGGGCTTCGAGGCCCGCTTTTTTTTACCCGTTATTCACGATCACAATCCCGCCGTGGTCGTACCGATAGTGACAGTGGGCATACTCCAGCGGCGTGCCATCTTCCAGGTAAATGACCTGCTCCACCTCCAGTACCGGATCGGTTTCCTCGCAGACCAGATGCTCTCTGTCCAGCGCGCTGGGCTTAAGCGCCCGCACCACCCGATACGAGCCCATAATTTTCAGCCCCAGGGTCTCCTGAACGTACTGAAACACTGAACCTTCAAGATGGTTTTTCGTCAGGCCCCGCACCAGATTCATCGGCATCACCGTGGAATCCAGCGACATCGGTTCGCCGTTCAGCAAACGCAGGCGAATGAAGTCGTAGATCGGCGCATCGGCGTTAATCATCAGCGACGCCTGCTCTTTTTCGTTAGGGAAGCGCAGTTCGAAATGCACCACCTGGCTCGTAACCGTACCCAGATGCGCCCAGGTTTTGGTCGCGCCAAAGTAGTCGCTGCCGGAGAGATCCCACTGCGAAAGCTGGAGGAAATTTTTGCGGATGAACGTCCCCTGCCCCTGGCGGGTATAGACCAGCCCTTCGACGATCAGCTGGCGCATCGCCTGCTGGATGGTCATCCGGCTGGTGCTGAACTCCGCCGCCAGCGCAAACTGGTCCGGCAGCGGTTCATGGGCGGCGTACTGCTGGCTGATAATGCGTTTCTTGATTTCCCGCGCTATGGTGATGTACTTCGCCGCCATCGTCCTTCCTTTCTGTTAGTTTTCTATCCCGCTGTTTTTCAAGGCCACTCGCTCGGCAATTTTGAGGAAAGGCAGGTAGAAGAATACACCAAATACGATGATTGCCAACTGCACCACCACCGCCCGCCAGTCTCCCGCCGTGGCCAGCCAGGCGCTGAGAATCGGCGGCGTGGTCCACGGGATCATCACCACGCAGCGCGACATGAATCCCAGCGTGGTACAGAGCCAGGCAAAGTAAATACCTATCGCGGGCAGCAGCACGAATGGGATCATCAGCGGCAGGTTAAACACGATCGGCAGGCCAAAGATCACCGGCTCGTTGATATTAAACAGGCCCGGCGCCAGCGAGAGACGCGCCACCTGCTTCGCCGACTGTTGTCGGGAGAAGATAAAGATGGCGATCAGCAGCGATATCGTGCTGCCCGTCCCGCCCACCATGCCAAAGGTCGGCACGAAGATGTTGTTGATGATGTGCGGAATGGGCTGGCCGTTGGCGAAGGCCAGCATGTTCTCGTTGGTATTGATCAGCAGGAACGGCTCCAGTACCACGCTGTTGACCACCGACTGATGAATACCGAGCGTGAACAGGAAGTTGCCGAAGCTGTAGATGAAAATCGTCCCCGGCAGGCTGGTGTTAATCAGCCGCAGCGGCTGCTGGATGAAGGTCGTAATGAGATGGATCAGGTCCGTATGCAGCACGTTTGCCAGCACCGCCGCGAGCACCGCGAACAGGGAAAGCGTGAGAATGGTTGGGATCAGCGCGGTAAAGGATTTGCTCACCGCCGGGGGCACGTTTTCCCCGAGCGAAATGTGCAGCGCCTTCAGCCGAGAAATAGCGATAAACACTTCCGTTGAAAGCAGCCCAATCAGCACCCCGGCGAAAATCCCGGTGGAGCCGATATTAGCGAACGTCAGCACCTGGGTGACGTTCACCGTGGTATCGCTGCCGACGGGCGTAATCTGTAAGCGCATCGGCATCATAATGATAAAACTGCTGACGGCGATAACCACTGCCGAGACCGGATTGTCGAAATCTTTGTTGCGCGCCAGCGACCAGGCAATCATCGGGGCCAGCAGCAGCGCGGCGATGTTCAGCGTGCCGTTGATAATCGCCTCGCCCCACACCTGAAAATGCGCCAGCGTATCGCCCTTAAACATCCACGGAAACACCACGTTATTCACCAGCACCGCCAGACCGGCGAGGATGAAAATGGGCATTACCGTGGCGAAGGCGTCGCGCAGGGAGCGCAGGTGCACCTGGTTTGCCAGGCGCGCCGAGAACTCGACAAACTTATCGACAAAGGACTGCATGTGCGGTGTGATTTTTGTTTCAGACATAGCGGCGTGTTCCCATCAATCAGTCACAAAAACGGCCCGGCAGCGTACGGCTTACATCTCGCGTCCGTTGGTATGGATAACCTGTTTTAACCACGCGTAGCTCTTCTTCGGCACGCGCTTCAGGTCTTTCAGGTCGTGGTTTTCCCGGTTGACGTACACCACGCCGTAGCGCTTACGCATGTCGCCCTGGGAGCTGAGAATGTCGATTAACCCCCAGCCGAGGTAGCCAATGACCTCTGCCCCGTCCTCGAACATCGCCGCTTTCATCGCCTCGATGTGCGCCCGGTGGTAGTCGATGCGGTAGGTGTCCTCAATCGGGTTCACCCCATCCCAGGACTCAATCACGCCGATGCCGTTTTCAATCGGAAACACCGGAAGGCGCCAGTCGTTGTAATAGCGGGTAATGATGGTGCGAAAACCGAGCGGGTCGATCTGCCAGTTCCACTCGGTGGCTTTCAGGTAGGGGTTATTTTTCTCGCCGTGCAGCAGATAATAGTTGACCGGCGTGCCTTCCGGGATCGCATCGCTGTCCAGCGTTTTGCTGGCGTAGTAGCTGAAGGCCATATAGTCGTTTTGGGTGCGCGCCAGCAGCGCGAGATCGTCTGCGCGGTAGATATCGCCAAAGCCCTCCTGCTCCACCACCGCCATCACCGCCGGGCTGTAGCCCTGCCCGGCAAAGACGCGCAGCAAATTCTGGTTGAGGAATTCGTCATACTGCTGGGCGCAGAAGATATCGCGCGGTTTGCAGGTGGCCGGGTAGATCAGCTGGTGCGCCAGCATGCCGCCCATCAGCTGGCCCGGTTTCGTCTGGTGCAGGTATTCGGTCAGCGCCATGTGCGCCACCATCGTATGGTGCTGGAGCAGGTACAGCTCGCGCAGGGTTTTCTCGCCTTTCATATAGCCGGAAATGCGGAAGGCTTCCGGCATATGGAAAATATTCTGCTCGTTGAAGGTCAGCCAGTACTTCACGCGGTCGCCAAAGCAGTCGATCATCTTTTTGCCGTAGCGGACAAAGGCGTCCATCACGCGGCGATCGATAAAGCCGTTGTACTCCTGCGCCAGCGCGAGCGGCATGTCGAAATGGTACAGGCAGATCATCGGCTCGATGCCGCGGGCGATCAGATCGTCTATAAAGCGGTCATAAAATGCGATGCCTTCGTCGTTGAACGGGCCGTCGCCCTGCGGGCAGACGCGGCTCCAGGAGATCTGGAAGCGGTAGCAGTTCATGCCCAGATCCTGCATCAGGTCGAAATCTTCCCGGTAGCGGTGGTAGGAGTCGGTCGCGACTTTCCAGTCGGAGACGTTCTCCCCGGCTTCACGAATGTCATACACCGACATCCCCTTCCCGCCTTCGTTCCAGGCCCCTTCCGTCTGCATGCTGGAGACCGAGTTGCCCCATAAAAAGTTGGCTGGCAGCTGATTCTTCATGTTCTCTTCCTATATGACTAGTCATTTAAAAATTCATGACTAGTCATATAGGCGAAGATGTAAAAACGATCAAAGAGGAGGATCGTTTTTTGTGAGGTATGTTGGAAAGAAGAAGCCGGGCAGGAAAATGGATCGCGCAAATCCTTTTCCTGAGGCCGGAGCGTTAGCCTATGCAAAATCACATTTCCCGATCGTGCCACTGGCTGGCCTCATAAAATCATTATTAACTTAATGAGCATGAACCCAGGCCCTGGCCGGAAAATAAAAATCTCAACCCTATCAAATGGAAAATGACGCACATGAAGATATCTACTAGCCGTATCGCATTCGCTCTTAGCTTAGCGTTGTCATGCTCAATGACTCACGCGGCAACGGTGTATACGGGTGATAAGGTGCAGGGAGTACCTGTTATCTCGGCTCTGGATGTAGCTGACCTTACAGCAGGACAACATCGCTTCATGTTCGAGGGGGTTGAGACAGGAACGGGACAGCGATGGTATGTCCCCATAATGGTGGCAAAAGGGAAAACGGACGGGAAGAAAGTTCTGCTGCAGGCGGGCGTCCACGGGGATGAGCTAAATGGGGTTCGCATCGTCCAAAAAGTAATGGAACAACTGGACCCCGCCAAAATGAAAGGAAGCGTTATTGGTATTATTGGCCCAAACCGTTCTGGTCTTGAAAGGGTTTCCCGGACATGGTCTGTTTCAACCGATGGTGGTGAGACGATCGACTACAACCGCGTACATCCAGGAAAAGAAACGGGTAACTCTGCTGAGCGTCAGGCATGGATGATGTGGAATAAGGTTTACAAGGGAAATGTAGACCTGGCGATTGACTATCACACCCAGTCTACCGGAACGGCTTATCCGCTGTTCATTTATGCCGACTACCGCAATGCGGATGCCCGGACGATTGCAGAACTTTTTCCGGCCGATCAAATTAAGAAAGATCCCGGCGAAGCCGGCTCAATGGAGACAACCTTTATTCAAAATGGTATCCCGGCGATAACGGCCGAGACGGGAGAACCGAGGATTTACCAGCAGGATATGATTGCCCGGGGCTTAGAGGGTGCCCTCAATGTACTGATCCACTACAAGGTTATTGAAGGCAAAATCGGCGCAACCGCCAGCAGCAATAAAACGTATATTGGTAATGCTATCAGTTCAATACGTGCAACCACAGGTGGGTTTGCGGAAGTTTTCGTTAAACCCGGCGACACGGTAAAAGCAGGACAAGAGGTCGCCTTGCAGCGAAATGCGTTCGGTGATGTTGTCGCGAAGTATTCAGCAGAACGGGACGGCAAAGTACTGTCAATTGGAACAGATGTAGTTAGAGAACCCCGAGCCCTGCTGGTAAGAGTCCTTGAGCAAAATCCAGCGGCAACCTGCAAAGACGGTTGCTGATTGCCGCCACAGCCCATCGTTGAATCGGCAAAAGCATGCTTAATGAAATAAACAGCTTTTGCCGACTGCTGCAACGAGGGGCAAACAAATTAAAAAATTACCTGATGCGGAGTGTTACTGCTGCGCGAGCTGATTACGGCGATACTCACCCTGCCGCTCCAGCATCCAGCCAGGATATTCCCGCGGCAGCGCGCTCACCGCATCCAGCTGCTGAAGCTCGTCTTCGCTGAGACGGATCCCGGTGGCGGCAATGTTGTCGTCCAGCTGTTCAACGCGTTTCGCGCCAATGATGACGCTGGTCACCGCTTTCTGGTGCAGCAACCACGCCAGCGCGATTTGCGCGACGGAGACACCCTTGCTTTCGGCGATCATGCGCATCACGTCCACGCAGTCGAAGGCGCGATCTTTGTTCACCGGCGGGAAATCAAACTCCAGACGACGACCACCGGCTTCGCTCTGCCCGTCGCGACCATATTTTCCGCTCAGCAGGCCACCTGCCAGCGGGCTCCAGACCATCAGCCCGACGCCTTCGCTCTGCATCATCGGCACCAGCTCGCGCTCAAGATCGCGTCCGGCGATGGTGTAATACGCCTGGAGGGATGCGAAACGCGCCAGCCCGAGACGCTCGGAAATGCCCAGCGCTTTGGCAATCTGCCACGCCGCCCAGTTTGAGACGCCGATATAGCGTACGTGGCCGTGCTGCACCAGGTTATCCAGCGCATACAGCGTCTCTTCAATCGGCGTGGCCGGGTCGAAGCCGTGCAGCTGATAGAGATCGATATGATCGAGCTGCAGGCGGCGCAGGCTCTCCTTCACGCTGCTGATGATGTGATAGCGCGAGCTGCCGCGCGAGTTCACCCCTGCCGTTCCGGTTTCGCCGAACACTTTGGTCGCGACGACCACGTTCTCGCGGGGGATTTTCAGGTTTTTCAGCGCCTGGCCGGTGATCTCCTCCGAACGCCCTTCCGAGTAAACGTCCGCGGTATCGATAAAGTTGATCCCGGCATCCAGCGCGCGGCCCACCAGCTGTTCTGCTTCGCTTTGCTGGAGCTGACCAATCTTGCCCCACATGCCGCCTTCACCGCCGAAGGTCATGGTGCCGAGGCACAGTTCAGAAACGAACAGACCGGTGTTGCCCAGTTTTTGATAACGCATAAGATAATCCTCGCATGTCGTTTAAGGGGTACCCGATAGTTATACCCGCCCCTCAGCCATCGCGAATGTGGCGTTCCTGTCCGTTTCTTGCCCAATCCTCTGAAAATTTATCCGCGCGGGGCGTCGCCAAATACGCTGTAGTCCGGTAATTGCACCTGCTGATACGGCTCCCAGCCGCCGCCGAGCGCCTTGTAGAGCGCCACCAGATCGAGTGCGCTTTGCACCTGCGCCTGCGCGCGCTGCTGCTCGGCCTGCGCCAACTGCCGCTGGGCGTCCAGCACGTCGATAAAGCTGGCGATCCCCTGGCGGTAGCTGTCGCTGGCTAAATCAAAGGCGTTTTGCAAAGCGTCGATCGTTTTTGCGAGACCCGCTTCACGCTGCTGGTCTGTGCGATAGCTCACCAGCGCATTTTCGACATCGCCAAGCGCGGTGAGCACCGTCTGACGATAGTCCAGCACCGCCGCCCCCTGCTGCGCGCGCGCCACCTTCACGCTGGAGACCAGCCGACCGCCCTGGAAGATGGGAATGGAGACCTGCGGGCCAAAGCTGTAGAAGTGGCTGCTCCAGTCGGTCAGCCAGTTGGTTTCGCTGTTGCGCAGGCCAAACTGCCCGGAGAGGGTAAAGCTCGGGAACAGCTCCGCCACCGAGACGCCGATTTGCGCCGTGGCGGCATGAAGATTCGCCTCCGCTTCACGCACGTCCGGACGGCGGCGTGCCAGCGTCGACGGAATGCCGGTCTGCACGATATCCGGCAGCGCAGGCATCGGCTGCACGCTTTGTAATTCCGCATCCAGCGCCCCCGGCGGCTTGCCCAGGAGGATTGCCAGGCCATTCATCGCCTGACGCGCCTGCGCCTGGTACTGCGGCAGCTGCGCCTCCAGGTTACCCAGCTGTGCACGCGCATTCTCCACGTCCATCTGCGGCGACAGCCCACCGCGCTGGCGGCTCTCGGTCAGATCCAGCGTCTGCTGCGCGCTTTTAATCTGGGTGTTCAGCGTGGCGATAACGCTCTGCGCCCCGCGCAGCTGGAGCCACGCGCGCGCCACTTCCGCCTCCAGCGACACCAGCGCGTCGTTACGCTGCTCGATAGCCGCTTTCTGCTGCGCTTCGGCGGCTTCCACCTGACGACGCACCTTGCCCCACAGGTCGATTTCCCACTGGGCGTCGAAGCTGCCCTGGTAGAGGTTGATCGGCTGCGTCAGCGGTCCCAGTGCGCCCTTGAGAGCGGGATCGATGCTATCCACCTGGTCATACACGCCGTGGGATTTCAGCTCCCCTTCCAGCCCGAGCTGCTGGCGCGTCGCCTGCAGATTGCCGTTCACCGACGGATAAAATGCCCCGCCCGCCTGGTTAATCTGTTCGCGCGCGCCGGCGATGCGCAGCACCGTCTGCTGCAGCGTCAGGTTCCCGGCGATGGCGCGTTCCACCAGGCTGTCGAGCTGTGGCGAGCCGAAGGTCTTCCACCAGCGCGAGTTGGTCGCGGCGGAGATCGTCTGCGATTTTACCGCGCTGTCGCCCTTATCGTTCCAGTGCGTAACGGCAGGCGGCGCGGGCGGTTGATAGTCCGGCCCGACGGCGCAGCCTGCCAGCAGCATCATTATCATCAGGGGGTGTAAACGTCTGTGTATCATCAATGTGCTCCTGCACTCCCCTCGCTCTTAACCGGCGAGAGCAACAAACAAAACGGAATCAATAGCAAGGCCACGGCGCTCAGGATGGTGAAGACGTCGATGTAGGCCAAAAAGCGCGACTGCTCGATCATGGTCTGGTACAGGCGTCCGGTGGCGATGCCGGTGGGGTCTCCCACCTGGGTCGTGAAGTTCTGGATCGCCTGGGCGCTTTCGCGTATCGCCTGCTGGAACTGCTCGTTAAACGGCGAGGCGTGGTACGCCAGATGCGCGCTGTGCGCCTGGGATCGTTCAGTGATGGCCGCCGTCGACAGCGAGATCCCGACCGAGCCCGCGACGTTACGGAACATGGTGAACAGCGCTGCCGCATCGGCATTCAGCCGTCTTGGAATCGAAATAAAGGCAATGGTGGTCAGGGGCACAAACAGGAACCCCAGCCCCAGCGACTGGGCGCTGCGGAACAGCACCAGCGTCTCGAAGTCGATATCCGGGGTCAGCGTGCGCGACCAGAAGAACGACACCGCCAGACAGGTAAAGCCAAAGGCAATAATCCAGCGCGTCTGCACCACCGGCATCAGCTTCAGCACCAGCGGTATAGTCAGCACAATCAGCACCGCCCCGGGCGACAGCACCAGGCCGGACCAGGTGGCGGTATAGCCCAGGTCCTGCTGCGCCAGCTGCGGGATCACCACGGAACTGCCGTACAAAATCATCGCCATCCCCGCCATCAGCAGGCTGGAGATGGCAAAGTTGCGGTCCTTCATGCAGTGCAGATCCACCACCGGTTTTCTGGCATACACCAGCCAGTAAATGGCACCGATAATGCCGATAAGCGTTAACACCGCGAAGGTACGAATAAAGTTCGAGTAGAACCAGTCCTCATCTTCCCCCCGGTCAAGCATCACCTGCAGGCAGCCCAGCCCCAGGGCAATCAGGCCGATCCCCGTCCAGTCGATGGTCAGCTTCTCTTTTGACTTGCTCTCCCACGGCGGATCTTCCAGCAGCTGGTAGATCGCCAGCACCGTGACAATTCCCACCGGGATGTTGATAAAGAACACCCAGCGCCAGGAGTAATTGTCGGTGATCCAGCCCCCCAGCGTCGGGCCGAGGACCGGTGCAACGATAATCGCGATGGACGAGAGCCCAAAGGCTTTGCCCCTGTCCTCCGGCTTGAAGTAGTCGAGCAGTACCGACTGCTGCGTGGGCTGTAGTCCGCCGCCAAAAAAGCCCTGCATCACGCGGAACAGGATGATCTGCCACAGCTCGGTGGCGATGCCGCAGAGGAACGAGCAGACGGTAAACATGACGATGCAGATCAGGAAGAACTGTTTGCGGCCGAAGACGCGGCTCAGAAACGCCGAGATGGGCAGCACGATGCCGTTCGCGACCAGGTAGCTGGTTAACACCCAGGTGGATTCGTCATAGCTGGACGAGAGCGAACCCGCCACGTGGGGCAGCGCCACGTTGACGATAGTGGTGTCCAGAATTTCCATAAACACCGCCAGGGTGACGACAATCGCCACCGCCCACGGGTTGCTGGCGGGCTTCCAGCTGTCGTGGCTGTGATCCGTCATTCCACCGTCACCTTCGGCGCAACCGACAGCCCCAGCGGCAGCGGTTTGTTCGGATCGAGCCCCTTATCAATCACGATTTTGACCGGCACGCGCTGCACAATTTTGACGAAGTTACCGGTGGCATTTTCTGCCGGGAAGGCGGAGAAGCGCGAGCCGCTGCCCTGCTGGATGCTGTCAACGTGGCCCTCAAGCGCCATATCCGGCCACGCGTCGACCGACACGGTGACTTTATCGCCGGGCTTCATGCGCTCAAGCTGGGACTCTTTGAAGTTCGCCACCACCCACACGTTCGGCGAAACCAGGGAGAACAACGCCGTTCCCGCCTGCACCAGCGTGCCGGGCTGCACGTTGCGTTTGGTGACAAACCCGTCGAACGGGGCGCGGACTTCGGTGTAAGAGAGGTTCAGATTGGCCGTTTCCAGCTGCGCTTTCGCCTGATCGACCTGACGCTCGCGCGCTTCAACGTTGGTTTCCTGCTGGCGGATTTGCAACTGGACCTGCTCTGCCACCTCCAGCTGCGCCTGGGCGCTGGCCAGCCCCGCCTGCGCGCTGCGCAGCTGAGCGTTCGCGGAATCAATGCTTTGCTGGGTGGTTGCCCGCGGGTCGACACCGCGCTGGCGACGGTACTCCGCCTGCGCGTTCGCCAGATCGGCCTGCGCTTTCAGCACCTGCGCTTTGGCTTCGTCACGCTGGGCGGGATACTGCACTTTGGAGAGCGCGAGCTGCGCCTGGGCCTGATGCAGCTGCGCGATAGCCAGCCCAAGCTGGGCCTGAGCCTGATCGCGCTGCGCGGTGGTATCCCGCGGATCGATAACCACCAGCAGATCGCCCTTTTTCACGCGCTGGTTATCGCGCACCCGCAGCTCGGTGACGTAGCCTGCCGTTTTCGGGGCAATCGTCACCACGTCGCCGTCGGTAAAGGCGTCGTCAGTCGTCTCTTCGTTACGGGTTAAAAACCACCAGACCAGCGCCACGACAACCATCACCACCACGACAATGCCGAGGATAATTAACGGTTTTTTGCCCGGGCGCTTACGCTCATTATTATTTTTGTCCTGCTCGTCAGCAGGCTTATTTTGATCTTCAGCCATAGTTCAGCAACGGTCCTGTCAGTGAGCGGCATCACACTATGCCGTTCACTAAAGCTAGGACGTTGCTATACGTTTGCCAGGAAAAACTGACAAATTGCGCACTATATGAGAAGGAATATTCCGAAACCGATCGCCGCGGCCCAAACCAGCATCGGTATCGACCAGAGATGGAAGCGCCACCAGATACGACGGTCGTTGGCCATGCGCAGAGCAATCAGGTTGGCCAGCGAGCCGGGCAACAGCCCAAACCCGCCGATATTCACCGCCCAGGCCAGCAGCGTGTTCGGCGGAACATAGTTGAGTAGCAGAATGGTGGACGGCACGTTGCTGATAAACTGCGACAGGCCAATCGCCGTCAGCCACAGTCCCGGCTGAGACAGCGTACTGACGCTGTGGAGCACGTTTTGCAGCACCGGAAGCTGGATAAGCAGATGCACATCAATAAACATCACCATAAAGACCAGCAGCAGCGTCCAGTCCACGCTGACCAGCACGCGCCGCGCGAGGACGACAAAGCCTGCGGCGACCAGCAGGACACCCGCCAGCTCATACTTCAGCTCGAGCGCGAACAGAAAGACGATGTATAACCCGAGACAGCTCCAGACCAGACGCGGCTGCCACTGCGGGCCCGTGGTGCCGCTGTGGTATTGCAGTTTTTTATCCGGAAACGCAAACCAGCACACCACCAGCAGCGACAGCATCATCACCAGCGCCAGCGGCGCCATCTGCCAGGTAAAGGCGGCGAACGACAGCCCGGAACGTCCCCAGAGGAGGATATTTTGCGGGTTGCCGATAGGCGTTAACAGAGAACCGGCGTTAACGGCGAGCGCTTCAAAGATGATCAGCCGGCTGACCGGGATCTCGCAAAGCTTACGCAGCGTGAGCGTGAGGGGCACGATGATAAACAGCGCCACGTCGTTGGTCAGAAACGTCGACAGCACCGCGGCGGAAAACACCATAAACAGGGACAGCCTGCGCTCGGTGGCAAAGCGGCGCACCATTTTACGGCCCAGCACGTCAAAATAGCCGCTCAGCTCGACCCCTTTGGTGAGCATCATCAGGCCGCTCAGGGTAATGATGGTGCGCCAGTCAATGGCAGCGGGCCAGGCCTGCGGCGCAAACGGCACAAAGAGGCTTAATCCTGCGCCAATGAGTAATAAGAGATGGAAGAAACGATCGCGTGCCAGGGCCTGCAGTCCAGGGATTTTCATTCAGCGGAGGGACCATATTTAAGCGTAAACTCACGAAACTTCACCAGCGTCTCTTCGCTGACGTGGTGTTCCATTCCTTCCGCATCCCGGCGGGCAATCTCCGGGCTAACGCCCAGCACCAGCAAAAAATTCTCGACAAGCTGATGGCGCTCGCGGCTCTCCTGCGCGAGTTTCTCCCCTTCTGGCGTCAGAAAGACCCCGCGCCAGGGGATCATTTCGATTAGGCCCACGGAGGCGAGACGTTTTAACATTTTTGCGACAGTTGGCTGCGATACCCCCAGCCTGGCGGCCATATCGACCTGACGCGCTTCCCCGACCTCACGAATCAGATCGGAAATGAGTTCAACATAATCATCAATCAGTTCACGCCGGTGCGCTTCACGGACCTGGCGAAAACCTTCGACATGCTCTTCAACATTCACCAGTTGCGTCGTTTTTTTAATGGTTGGCTTACCTGCGCGACGGTTCATTGTACTTCCTCAGTGGGGTGACGCTTCCAGCGCCCGGTATCGAGAGCGCACATTGTAAACCATCCCTCCACAAGCACAAAAAATTAACGAAATAGCCATAGCTATACAATATAGCCTGTGCTATATCTGTATGTAATGCAGTCACCCTTCACGGATCGAAGGGATCAAAAATCAGGAGGTCTTATGAACGAATTCAAGAGGTGCATGACCGTGTTTACCCACTCACCCTTTAAAGTGCGCTTAATGCTGCTGAACATGCTGTGCGATATGTTTAACGGCAAACCGCATCAGGATGACAAACCTTCCCACTAAGCGGCGTCGCGGTACGCCGCTTCATTTTCCCGTCACATTTTCGCTGTAAACTGGCTTCCAGCCGCCCTATTCCCGATCTTTTTTACGGATTTGCAATCCCCTTCGCAAAACATCTGCTTAGCAACTGTTGATATTATTTAGCGCTCGCACTATCTTCTTGCAGCCCTGCACAATTTGCGGCTCGCTGAAGCGGACCCTCATTCCCTCTCCACGCACTGTCAGGCAGGTTATGACCCTTGACGCCAGGGTGAGCACATGGCGTTTTCATCCATGATAGTGACCTATGAATTTAACCCTGATAGATACCGTTGTGACCCGCAGCCGGGCCTTAAGCCCGTGGACGGGGTTTTACTTTTTGCAGTCATTACTGATTAACTTTGCGCTCGGTTATCCCTTTAGTCTGCTCTACGCGGTGGCCTTCACCTGCATTCTGCATGTGCTGTGGCGAGCCGCGCCGCGCGCGCAAAAAGCATTAATCGGCATCTGTTCGCTGGTTGCGGCACTCTATTTCCCGTTTGGTCAGGCGTACGGCTCGCCAAACTTTAATACCCTGCTGGCGCTGCACTCGACCAATATGGAAGAGTCGACAGAGATCCTGACGATCTTCCCGTGGTACAGCTACGTGGTCGGGCTCTTTATCTTCGCGTTGGGCGTTATCGCCATCCGTCGTCAGCCGGGCGAGAAAAAATCCTGGGGTAAGATCGACATACTCTGTCTGGTATTCAGCGTTGCCGTGGCGTTTGTCGCCCCCATCCAGAATATTCCCTGGGACGGTAAGCTAAGACTTATTAACATCGGCTATCCGGTTTTCCGCTTCGTGAAAGACGTCGTTGTAAATAATAAAGAGGTTCTCGACGAACAGGCCCGCATGGCTGAACTTTCCAATATGAAAGACACCTGGAACGTGCTGGCCGTTAAGCCGAAATATCACACCTATGTGGTGGTGATTGGCGAAAGCGCGCGTCGCGATGCAATGGGGGCGTTTGGCGGCCACTGGGATAACACCCCGTTTGCCAGTTCGGTCAAAGGCACCCTGTTTACCGATTATGTCGCGGCCAGCGGCTCAACGCAGAAATCGCTCGGCCTGACCCTTAACCGGGTGGTGGATGGCAAACCGCAGTATCAGGATAATTTCGTCACCCTGGCAAACCGCGCAGGTTTTCAGACGTGGTGGTTCTCGAATCAGGGGCAAATTGGCGAATACGATACGGCCATCGCCAGCATCGCCAAACGGGCTGACGAAGTGCAATTCCTGAAAAACGGCGATTTTGAAGCCGACAAAAATACCAAAGACGAAGCGCTGCTGAAAATGACGGCGCAGGTCTTCGCCACCCCGCGCACCCAGCCTCAGCTGATCGTCCTGCATCTGATGGGGTCGCACCCGCAGGCCTGCGATCGGACCGGCGGCAAGTACGCGGAGTTCGTGCAGTCCAAAGAGACCTCCTGCTATCTCTACACCATGACGCAAACCGACGACCTGCTGAGCAAGCTCTACGATCAGCTGCGCAATACGGGCGACAGCTTCTCCCTGGTCTATTTCTCGGATCACGGACTGGCGTTTAAGGAGCGCGGGAAAGAGGTGCAGTACCTGGCGCACGATGACAAGTTCCAGCAGAACTTCCAGGTGCCGTTTATGGTGCTGTCGAGTGACGATAAAACGCATCGCGTTATTAAAGCGCGTCGTTCAGCGAATGATTTCCTGCAGTTTTTCTCGCAGTGGACGGGGATTACCGCCGGGCAGATAAAAAACGCTTACCCGTTTGTCTCTAACAAGAAAGCTCCCCAAGTGTACGTTACCAACTTCAAGTTACAGAAAGTTGACTACAACCATCTGGGTACGGATATTTTTGATATTAAGAGTAAGTAGCAGTCTGATGCCCTCACCCTGGTCCTCTCCTACAGGGCTGAGGCCTGCACGGACGACTCCCTCTCCTTTGAGGGAGAGGGATGGGGTGAGGGGGAACATACGGCTCTGGTGGTCATTCCGTTCACTTTATGTTCCTTGCTACTCTGTAACGACATCACCGGTGAACGTGCCAGGGTGGCTCAGTCGCCACCACCCTGGCAACCCGGGCTCCCGGCGGTAAATCGCCGCTTCGCGGTACCCTCAGCTTATTCCTTCAGGCTATCGGGTCGGGCATGAGCCTGCATCCCTGCAGGCCACGCCCTCTCGGCGCATCCCTGCGCCTCGCCCCGGCCTTACGGAAACGCTTCGGCGATTTACAGCCGGACCATAGCATCGCTGAAGGTTAATCATTTCACTTCAAAACCTGAATCGCTTCTGGTTTAAAGTTACCAGGGACCTTTCCCCACAGCGGGAGGGAACAAAATAAAAAAAAATCCGCCACAGTGGGCGGATTTTTTATTTAATCACCGAAGTGATTAGAAGCGGTAACCTACGCCCGCGATCCAGGTGCCAACGTCAACGTTGCGGATACGGCTCTGCTCATAGGAGAAGTCCAGAGCAACGTCCTGGATTGGGTTGAACTGCAGGCCTGCGCCATAGGAGAAGCCGTAGTCGCTGTTGCTTGCAGTGCGGTTCAGACCTTCGTTTTCGGTCTGCTGGAATTTACCGTAGCCAACACCTACAACACCGTAGATGCTTGCCCAGTCATTCAGACGGTAAGCTGGGCCCGCGGTGATTCCGTAGTACTGGCCTTTGTTGTATGCGCCGTTTTCAGAACGATCTTTCTCGCTGTAGGTGAAAGAACCGATCACGCCCAGTGGGTTGTTATCCTGCTCGTAACGATACTTCAGGTTGAAACCGTTAGCTTTGTTCATCACGCCCTGATAGTCGCTCTGAGCGTAACCACCAGTAACAGTAGAAGTAGCAGCTACAGCGGTACCTGCGGAAACAGCCAGTACAGCGGCCAGTGCTGAAAGACATGCAATTTTTTTCATAACCACCTCAAATGTGATCCAAGTAAGTCCGTAAGTTTTAAATATATCAAAAAAATTTGCGAAACTCTTTGTGATTCGTGATGTCTAATGAAACCTTTCCTGTAACAGAACGTTTCCAGCATCAGCTATCTCTTTCAAATCACATGTAATTTTCACTACTAAATGCGCATAGTGCGCGTCTGCGCAGTTACATTCATCCAGATTATTCCTAATCTTACAGGCGATAAATCCACCAGCGCTTAACCATTTTACGGATTTCACCTGCTTTTTTTTCAACAGTACCTCAACCGTAGCCGCATATTTCCTTTACACTGCAACCTTTACCTCATTTGACATAAGCTGACAGGAGAAAGGATGCCTGGGTTATCCCGCACGTCGTCGGTCTGGTTGCCGGTAGCCGTCATACTCATTGCCATGTTGTCCATTCAAAGCGGCGCCTCGCTGGCAAAATCGCTTTTTCCGCTGGTTGGCGCGCCCGGGGTGACCGCCCTGCGTATTGTGCTGGGCACGGCAATACTGGTGGTCATTTTTAAACCGTGGCGTCTGCGCTTCAAAAAGGAGCAGCGTTTACCGCTGCTGTTTTATGGACTCTCCCTGGGGGCAATGAACTACCTGTTCTACCTCTCCATCCAGACGATACCGCTGGGTATTGCCGTCGCGCTGGAGTTTACCGGCCCGCTGGCGGTGGCGCTGTTCTCCTCCCGACGTCCGGTCGATTTTATCTGGGTCGTGTTGGCCGTACTGGGCTTATGGTTCCTGCTGCCGCTGGGCCAGAGCGTTTCTGAGATTGATCTGACGGGCGCAGCGCTGGCGCTGGGCGCAGGTGCCTGCTGGGCTGTCTATATCCTCACCGGCCAGCGCGCAGGGGAAGAGCACGGTCCGGCGACCGTCGCGTTGGGTTCCCTGATTGCGGCCATCGTGTTTGTGCCCATCGGCATGGCGCAGGCGACAGAGTCTATCTGGCAATGGTCCGTCATGCCCATCGGTCTGGCGGTCGCGATTCTCTCTACCGCACTCCCCTATTCTCTGGAGATGATTGCGCTGACGCGTCTGCCGACACGCATATTTGGCACCCTGATGAGCATGGAGCCTGCACTTGCCGCGATTTCCGGGATGGTGTTTCTCGGCGAAACCCTGACATTGACCCAGACGCTGGCGCTCTGCTCGATTATCGCGGCATCAATGGGCTCGACGCTTACCATGCGCCCGGAGCCAAAAGTTGAGAAAGTGGATATCAACTAAGGCCATATATTCTGCATGGCTTCCACGCCATGCAGAATAAAGGCCAGAAACACAGGCGTTATAATTTCTTACACACTCACGCCTGCCAGCAAAATATTCCTCTGCGTTAACTTCCCCATTCAGCAATTAAGATTGATCTGTATCAATTTATAAATTATCCAGTATTTTCAATAAATTAAATTCTCAACCTCCTTCTCGCTATTAAACCGATAGGCACAGCCAAACCGCAGAGAAAAAATCCGGTGCTATACTTAGTTCCGTAATTACCTGGGACATAAACATCAAGAGGATATGAGATTATGAGTACCGCTAAACTGGTGAAAACGAAAGCGTCTAATCTGCTTTATACCCGTAACGATGTATCGGACAGCGACAAAAAAGCGACCATTGAGTTGCTGAATCGCCAGGTGATCCAGTTCATCGATCTTTCGCTGATCACCAAACAGGCCCACTGGAATATGCGCGGTGCAAACTTTATTGCCGTTCATGAAATGCTGGATGGCTTCCGCACAGCACTGGTTACCCACCTCGATACGATGGCTGAGCGTGCCGTTCAGTTAGGCGGCGTGGCGCTGGGCACCACGCAGGTGATCAACAGCAAAACCCCGCTGAAAAGCTATCCGCTGGATATCCATACCGTTCAGGATCACCTGAAAGAGCTGGCGGACCGCTATGCGATTGTGGCGAACGATGTGCGCAAAGCGATTAGCGAAGCGAAAGACGAAGATACCGCAGACATCTTCACCGCTGCCTCCCGCGATCTGGATCAGTTCCTGTGGTTCATCGAATCTAACATCGAATAATTCATACGAATTTTCTATCAAACCCTCGCCCTTCGGTGAGGGTTTTGCACATCTATGGTGCACGTTTTTTGCCTGAGAACGTGCAAAAGTGAAGAAATTGTAATAATCACCTCACACAACCGTTAACGGAAGATTGTTTTTTCGTCAGAATTTACGCTAAATATCTCCCCGTCAGTTGAGCCAAACGAAGCGCACCAAAACAGTGCTCCACTTTGGTGCAATAAGACCTCATTGCCCCATTTATTGTGCAATGCATGACATCATCCCCTTTGCAAAACAATAGCTTGTAAAGTTGGCACGATTTTTTCATTGTGCCACCTGTTCTCGCAGGGGATCGCCCCGTGGATATAAAAGGAAATGCTATGAAGTCTGTATTAAAAGTTTCACTGGCTGCACTTACCCTGGCTTTTGCGGTGTCCTCTCAGGCTGCCGACAAACTGGTTGTGGCGACCGACACGGCGTTCGTTCCGTTTGAATTCAAACAGGGTGATAAATACGTTGGTTTCGATGTGGATCTGTGGGCCGCCGTCGCAAAAGAACTCAAACTGGATTACACCCTGAAGCCGATGGACTTCAGCGGCATTATTCCGGCACTGCAAACCAAGAACGTTGATCTGGCGCTGGCGGGTATCACCATTACCGACGAACGTAAAAAAGCGATCGACTTCTCTGATGGCTACTACAAAAGCGGCCTGCTGGTGATGGTCAAAGCCGATAATAACGACGTAAAAAGCGTGAAAGATCTCGACGGCAAAGTGGTGGCAGTGAAGAGCGGCACCGGTTCGGTTGATTACGCGAAAGCCAATATCAAAACCAAAGACCTGCGTCAGTTCCCGAACATCGACAACGCGTACATGGAACTCGGCACCAACCGTGCTGACGCTGTTCTGCACGACACGCCGAACATCCTGTACTTCATCAAAACAGCCGGTAACGGCAAGTTCAAAGCCGTTGGCGAGTCTCTGGAAGCCCAGCAGTACGGTATCGCGTTCCCGAAAGGCAGCGACGACCTGCGCACGAAAGTTAACGGCGCGCTGAAAACGCTGAAAGAGAACGGCACCTATAACGAAATCTACAAAAAATGGTTCGGTACCGAGCCTAAATAATTTCACCTGAATTCAGGTTTGTAACGCCCGGTGGCGCTGCCGCTTACCGGGCCTACGTTTTTCGTTTTTCACCACGGTATACAGGAATACATCATGCAGTTTGACTGGAGCGCCATCTGGCCTGCCATTCCACTCTTGCTTGAAGGCGCTAAAATGACCCTGTGGATTTCGGTCCTGGGTCTGGTTGGCGGGTTGATTATCGGTCTTGTCGCCGGTTTCGCCCGTACCTACGGTGGCTGGATTGCAAACCACATCGCACTGGTTTTCATCGAAGTGATCCGCGGCACCCCCATTGTCGTGCAAGTCATGTTCATTTACTTCGCCCTGCCTATGGCGTTCACTGACCTGCGCATCGACCCGTTCAGCGCAGCCGTCGTCACCATTATGATCAACTCAGGCGCCTACATTGCGGAAATCACCCGCGGTGCGGTGCTGTCGATTCATAAAGGTTTCAGTGAAGCCGGTCTGGCATTAGGCCTTTCGCGTCGCGAAACGATCCGCCACGTTATTCTGCCGCTGGCGCTGCGTCGCATGCTGCCACCGCTGGGTAACCAGTGGATCATCAGCATTAAAGATACGTCGCTGTTCATTGTTATCGGCGTGGCCGAACTGACCCGTCAGGGGCAGGAGATCATTGCTGGCAACTTCCGCGCGCTGGAAATCTGGAGTGCGGTGGCCGTGGTCTACCTGATCATTACTCTGGTTCTGAGCTTCGTTCTGCGTCGTCTTGAAAGAAGGATGAAAATCCTGTGATTGAATTTAAAAACGTTTCCAAGCACTTTGGCCCAACCCAGGTGCTGCACAATATCGATCTGAACATCCAGCAGGGTGAAGTGGTGGTCATTATCGGGCCATCCGGCTCCGGTAAGTCGACCCTGCTGCGCTGCATCAACAAGCTGGAAGAGATCACCAGCGGCGATTTGATCGTCGACGGTCTGAAGGTGAATGACCCGAAAGTGGATGACCGTCTGATTCGTCAGGAAGCGGGCATGGTGTTCCAGCAGTTCTACCTGTTCCCGCACCTGACGGCGCTGGAGAACGTGATGTTTGGCCCCCTGCGCGTGCGCGGCGCCAACAAAGCGGCGGCAGAAGCGCTGGCCAAAGATCTGCTGGCGAAAGTCGGCCTGGCTGAACGCGCGCACCACTACCCTTCCGAGCTGTCCGGTGGTCAACAGCAGCGCGTGGCAATTGCCCGCGCGCTGGCGGTCAAACCGAAACTGATGCTGTTTGATGAGCCTACGTCCGCACTCGACCCGGAGCTGCGCCACGAGGTGCTGAAGGTCATGCAGGATCTGGCGGAAGAAGGGATGACGATGGTTATCGTGACCCACGAAATCGGCTTCGCTGAGAAAGTGGCGTCCCGCCTGATCTTTATTGATAAAGGCCGTATTGCGGAAGACGGTAACCCGCAGGAGTTGATTGCGAACCCGCCGAGCCCGCGTCTGCAGGAGTTCCTGCAGCACGTCTCCTGATCCCTCTCTTGACGCTAAAGCCGGGCTTGCCCGGCTTTTTTACGCCAGATTGTTCCCAAAAATCCCCCTCCGCGTCCCGACTTCTATACTTATCATTTTGTTCGACATTTTCACCGGAGGACGCCGTGCCGTGGATCCTGTTGTTGTTGATTAGCCTGTTTAGTGCGCCATCGTTCGCCGTCGCGATCCCCGGCGTGACCACCGGAACAACCGCCAGTCAGCAAAGTACGCCCCCTCCTGAACCCGATGTCGAACAGAAAAAAGCCGCCTACAGCGCCCTCGCCGACGTCCTTGAGAACGACACCTCCCGGCAGGAACTCATCAGCCAGCTGCGGAAAGTGGCCGCCACGCCGCCGCAGGAGCCGGTGCCTGTCATCACCCCTCCCCAGGTGGAGGAACAAAAAACGGTGCTGGAAAATGTCACCGACGTGAGCCGACACTATGGGGAAGCGCTCTCCTCGCGCTTTGCTCAGCTCTACCGCAACCTGATTGGCTCACCGCATAAGCCGTTTAACCCACAAACGTTTACCGCCGCCGCCACGCAGTTCCTGATGCTGGCCGGTGCAGTCTTCCTTTTTTACTGGCTGGTGCGCCTGTGCGCGTGGCCGCTGTACCGCAAAATGGGGCAATGGGGTCGCAGAAAGAATCAGCAGAAAAGCAGCTGGCTGCACCTGCCGTTGATGATAGCCTCAGCGTTTATCATTGATTTACTGCTGCTGGCCCTGACGCTGTTCTTAGGCCAGATGCTGGCCGACAGGCTGAACGCGGGCAACAAAACCATCGCCTTCCAGCAGTCGCTTTTCCTGAATGCCTTTGCCCTGATTGAGTTCTTCAAGGCGCTGCTGCGGCTACTCTTTTGCCCCCACGTGCCGGCGCTGCGTCCTTTCGCCATCCGGGATGAAACGGCGAAGTACTGGGCGCTGCGCCTGAGCGTGCTCAGCGGGCTGATTGGCTACGGCCTGCTGGTTGCCGTGCCGATCATCTCCAACCAGGTGAACGTCCAGTTTGGCGCGCTGGCAAACGTCATTATCATGATCTGCATTACCGTCTGGTCGCTGTATCTGATCTTTCACAATAAAAAAACCATTACCCAAAGCCTGCTGAATCTGGCCGATCGCTCCCTCTCGTTCTTTAGCCTGTTTATTCGCGCTTTCGCCCTGGTGTGGCACTGGCTGGCAAGCGCCTACTTTATCGTATTGTGCTTCTTCTCGCTGTTCGACCCGGGCAATAGCCTGAAATTCATGATGGGGGCGACGTTCAAAAGCCTGGCCATTATCGGCATCGCGGCGTTTGTGTCGGGGCTGCTGTCGCGCTGGATTTCGAAAACCATCACCCTGTCGCCGCAGGTACAGCGTAATTACCCGGAACTGCAAAAACGGGTAAACGGCTGGATGTCGGTATCGCTGAAGGTGGCGCGCATCCTCACCGTCTGCGTGGCGATTATGCTGCTCCTGAATGCGTGGAGCCTGTTTGATTTCTGGAACTGGCTGCACAACGGTGCGGGTGAGAAAACGGTCGACATCCTGATTCGCATCGCGTTGATTTTGTTCTTCTCTGCCGTCGGCTGGACGCTGCTGGCGAGCCTTATCGAGAACCGTCTGGTGTCGGATATCCACGGCCGTCCCCTGCCCAGCGCGCGGGCAAGAACGCTGTTAACCCTGTTCCGCAACGCGCTGGCGGTCATTATCAGTACCATCACCATCATGATTGTGCTGTCGGAAATCGGGGTGAATATCGCCCCGCTGCTGGCCGGTGCCGGTGCTCTGGGGCTGGCGATCTCCTTCGGGTCGCAAACGCTGGTGAAGGATATTATTACCGGCATCTTTATCCAGTTTGAGAACGGGATGAACACGGGCGATCTGGTGACCATCGGGCCGTTAACCGGCACCGTTGAGAGGATGTCGATTCGCTCGGTGGGCGTGCGCCAGGACACCGGGGCGTACCACATCATTCCCTGGTCCTCGATAACCACCTTCGCCAACTTTGTACGCGGCATTGGCTCCGTGGTAGCGAACTACGATGTGGATCGTCATGAAGATGCCGATAAAGCGAAGCAGGCGCTGCGCGATGCGGTAGAAGAGCTGATGCAGACGGAGGATATTCGCGGACTGGTGATTGGCGAGCCGTCATTTGCCGGCATTGTCGGGCTGACGAACACGGCCTTTACCCTGCGCGTGTCGTTCACCACCCAGCCGCTGAAGCAGTGGACGGTGCGCTTTGCGCTCGACAGCATGGTGAAAAAACACTTCGATCTGGCGAACGTGCGGATGCCGGTCCAGACCTATCAGGTACTGCCGCCGCCCGCAGCGCCGCTCCCACCGCAGGAGCCGACGCTGTAGCCTCGTGGCCGGGTGGCGGCTTCGCCTTACCCGGCCTACGACGGCGTGCTATTTGCGACGTTTGTTATTGTCCATAAACGTCCAGGCGATAAAGCGGCTTTGCTTCTGGCCCTGCGCCATCTCTTTTTTCACCACTTTTACGGCACCCGCTTCGGTGAGCGCGCGGTAGAGTGGCGGCAGGTTATCTCCGCGGGAAACCAGCGTCGTGAACCACTTCACCTGACGACCAAACTGTTTGCTTTCTGCAATCATGCGCAGGATAAACGCCACTTCGCCGCCTTCACACCATAATTCCTGCTGCTGACCGCCGAAGTTCAGCGCGGCATCTTCCGCCTGACCCAGGTTGCGGCGCTTGCGCTCGCTGCCCGCACGGGCCGCGGCCGCCGAATCATGGAACGGCGGGTTGCACATCGTGGCGTCATAGCTTTCATTTTTGTGAATGATACCGTTGAAGATCGACGCCGCCTCTTTCTGACGACGCAGACGAATGGCGCGGCTTAACCCAGGGTTCGCGCTGATAATCGCCTGGGCACTGGCAAAGGCCTCGGCACCGATTTCGCTTCCGGTGAAGCGCCAGTGGTATTCATGCGCGCCGATCAGCGGGTAAATCAGATTCGCCCCGGTGCCAATATCCAGAATGGTGGCCTGCTCTGGAACAACGCCCTCATTACCTTCGGCAAGAAGGTCGGCAAGGTGATGCACGTAATCCGCGCGGCCCGGCACAGGTGGACAGAGAAAGCCTTCGGGAATATCCCAGTTCGCCACACCGTAATAGTGTGCAAGCAGCGCTTTGTTCAACATTTTAACCGCCTGGGGGTCAGCAAAGTTGACCGAAGGTTCACCCGCGGGGGTCTGGACAATGTAGTCCTGCAGCGGCGGGCAGCTCAGGCATAACGCATTCATGTCGTAGCGGCTGCGGTGGCGATTTCGTGGGTGCAATCCCGGCTTTTGGGAAGTCATGGCGTTCTCCTTTAAACAGCGGCGTAAGATACCCTTTGCTGGCCCAACGGTAAATCTTTCTCTGCATCGATTAAAAATTCGACATAAATCAAACACCTTTATGTCTATGATCTGTCAGCGAAATGTCAAATGATGTTGTTCAAAAAATAAGCAGATCATCATCAAATATTTGCGCTAAGTCACACTCCTCCGGCTTCTAAACTTAAGGGGAATCACCTGTTGTTTCCTCATGAGGATGTGATTATGAAAAAGTATCTGACCCTTGCTGTTATCGCTGCCGCCCTGGCGACTGCGTCATTCTCTGCGATGGCCGTTCAGTCGCTGACCCCGAGTACCGACACCAGCCAGCTTCGGCCTGCGGGCACCGTCTCGGTAAGCCGTGCCAGCAACCTTGACGATCTCCAGTCTAAACTTGCCGAAAAAGCCCGTCAGGAAGGTGCAAAAGGCTTCGTGGTGAATTCCGCTGGCGGCGATAACCATATGTACGGCACAGCGACCATTTATAAATAATCAGCTTTTTCCCCAGACTGCATCTGTCCACCGGATGCAGTTCTCTTCCCCCTCGCCTTGACTGTTCGTTTTTTAACCCCATATTAAAAGCAGGGCTGAACCAATATCAGGAGGACATAATGGCTTCCGGCTGGGCAAATGATGATGCCGTTAACGACCAAATCAACAGTACAATTGAAGATGCGGTAGCGCGTGCCCGCGGTGAAATTCCGCGCGGCGAAAGCTTAACTGAATGCGAAGAGTGTGGAGACCCTATTCCCGAGGCGCGCCGAAAAGCCATCCCCGGCGTAAGGCTTTGCATCACCTGCCAGCAGCATAAAGATTCGAAAAATTCATCGCATTCGGGATATAATCGCAGAGGTTCGAAAGACAGCCAGTTACGTTGACTTTCCTTTACCTAAGTTAACCGCACAGGCCCTTACCTTTACGCTCACGATTTTTAGCGAACCGCGTAGCAAAATGTGCCCTTCATCTTTCTTCTGTAAAGCGCATCAACAAGAAGTGTAAATCGCCAGTTTGAATTTATTAATATTCAATAAGTTATTTGTCATTCAATTTTTTTGAGCAACCACGTCAATTCTCTTCGATTTTATCCCTCGCAAAAAACCGTGATACTTATCACATCGACGGAACATCGTCCCCTTAACAGAAACACCTGCGAGAGATTAATTATGAAAACCATCAAATATGCTGTAGCTGCTGTTGCCCTGTCCGCTCTGTCCTTCGGTGCTTTCGCCGTAGAACCAGTCTCTTCAACTCAGGCACAGAACATGAATAAAGTCGGTGTGGTAAGTGCTGATGGCGCGACCACGCTGGACGGTCTGGAAGCCAAACTGGCTGAGAAAGCGGCTGCTGCCGGTGCAAGCGGATACACCATTACCTCCGCTAACGGCAATAACAAGCTGAGCGGTACCGCGGTTATCTACAAATAATCGCCTGAACGAATGCTGTCCCCTCGCCAAACCCTCTGGTGAGCTGCTCCAACCCTCATTGACCCTGTTGTTTGTTACCCTTGCTTGCCCGTCCGCCACTGGACGGGCTTTTTTTAGTTAAAAAGACTGCGCCACGCGCGCCAGACCGTCCTCTATCGAGTCCACCTCACCCGTCGCCAGCAGACAGCAGGCCATCTGCTGCTTAATGGCGTGCGGAACAGGGACCTGGCCCGCCAGACACTGGGTGATCCAGTGGGCGGTGGTGTGCGGATCTTTGGCTTCGGGCAACGCCACATCACGATTATCCGTCCCGCGCTCCAGAATGACGCGCGCGCCGGCAGAATCAATGTGCACAATCTGCGGGCAGCGCTGCGGGTTGGCATACACCTCCCCTTCGGTGCCGTGCATCAGTAAAGCGCGCCCGCCAACCTCTTCAAAGAACTTGCCGACTCGCGTCACGTACTCCGGATGAGAGACGCTGGAAAGCCGCAGCGCGGCATCTTCGCCAAACGGCGTTGCCAGTTTGGCCAGCGTGTGGGCGCTGTTACGCACCCCCATACGCCAGCGCATATCCAGCTGCTTTTCCAGCGGCGGGCAGAACGCACCAACCGGAATATAGACCGGCTGATGCCCGTCAAGCTTCGCCTGCGCCTGACCTGCATGAAGGGTCGGTTTGATGTCCAGCAGCTCAAAGATGGTTTGCGTCAACACGCGCGTGGGATCTTCACTTACGCCGTGTACGACAACCGGGAATCCAAGCTTGTGCAGTAAAATCGCCAGCAGCGGCGTCAGGTTTGCCTGTTTACGCGCCCCGTTATAGCTGGGGATGACAATCGGCATCGGCTTTGCGACTGGCGGCGTTAAGCGCATCGTTTGCGCCTGCATCGCCTCATAAAAACCACGCATCTCCGCTTCGCCTTCCCCTTTAATACGCAGCGCGATCAGGATGCCGCCCATCTCCAGATCTGGCACATCGCCATTCAGCATGTGCGTATACAGTGCCTTAGCCGTTTCGTAATCCAGGTCGCGCGCATGATTTTTGCCCCGCCCTACCTCTTTGATAATTTTGCGATAATCCACGTCTTTTCTCCTGACTACGTCATCTTGTGAACACTATAGTCCTGAAGAAGCGCTGGCCGATAGTTTTTTATGAAGACAATCAACCCGCTGATTTTTTAGCAGTTAACGAAAGACAAGCTTTATTTCAATTATTTGTGATTTCTATAGAAGATTCTAAAGCATATCTTTTTTGATTAAATAGTCGCCGAAACACTATTGAGGGTCACGGTGAAAACGTCCAGGCAACGTTTTTACCCGAAACACACCAGGATTGACTATGAACAAGGTTGCTTTAGGTTTATTTATCGCTGCAACGATAGGGTGTTCTGCATCCGCCTTTGCGGCAACAAACGGTGAAGGGCAGATTAACTTTACCGGCGAAATTATTGATTCTGCCTGTCAGGTAGTAAATGGATTAAGCGATCCACTCAACGTCCAGTTAGGCAAAGTTTCTAAAACGGTATTCACCGGTGCAGGCTCCACCAGCACACCAACAAAATTTGATATTCAGTTAAAAGATTGTCCGGAGACGGTCACCTCTGCAGCAATTAATTTTGGCGGTACGCCAGATGCGAATAACAGCACCACGCTGGCGTTAACGGCAGATGCGAATGCCGCAACCGGCGTCGCCATTCAATTGCTTGACTCATCTGAACAACCCGTCAGCTTATATACGCCTTCCCGCGCGTATCCACTCAACGCAGGAAGTACGGTTAACGATCTGGAATTTGCAGCGCGATATATTCAGACGCAGGCTGCCGTTACGGCTGGCCCTGCTAACTCCGTATCGACCTTCACCGTTATTTATAACTGATATTTTCAATCTGAAGATATTAGCTTTGTGTCAAAGCTAATATCTTTTCTTTATGTTGAGAAATATTTATGCGCCATGGTTATTTACTGAGCACTCTGTTACTGGTAGCCGCGACCGCTCATGCGGGGGTCATTATTAATGGCACCCGTCTGGTCTACCGGGGAGATAAAAAGGAGTCATCTCTTGGTATTTCAAATCCAGATACAACGGATTATCTGGTGCAGTCCTGGGTTGATGCCGACAGTAAAAATCATGCCGCTGCGCCATTCCTGATTACACCGCCCCTGTTTCGTCTTGATGCGAAAGAGGATAACGTGCTGCGCGTCGTTCGCACCGGTGGGAATTTACCGGAAGATCGCGAATCGCTGTATTGGTTAAATATCAAAGCGATTCCCTCATCGAAGCACGTTGAGGGGGTGAATACGCTGCAAATTGCGATTAATACGCGCATCAAATTGATTTACCGTCCATCGTCCGTTAAGGGCAAGCCGGAAGAGATGGCGGATAAACTGGAATGGCATCGTGAAGGCAACGATCTGGTCGTTAATAATCCGACCCCCTTCTATATGAATTTCCAGAGCGTGACGTTGAATGGTCATAAAATCACGAAAGCCACCTGGGCCGTGCCTGAAACCGGAACGCACATTACCCTGCCAGCCAATACGGGTGGCGATACTGTGACGTATTCCATTATTACGGATTACGGCAGCATCAGCAAAACCTGGACAAAATCCGTTCATTAATTTCATGTCTGATAACGCATTAAAATAATCATGTACAGCCATAAAAAGCCGTTCACCTGCCAATTATTCACGCTGCTGACCCTGCTATGTGGTCTGGCAGCCGTGTGTTTTGCGCAGTTCGCGTGGGCTGATGATTATTTTAACCCGGCACTGCTGGATATTGACAACCCTCAGCAGACCAAAACGGATCTCTCCGTATATGAAAAAGGGCCTGGACAGGCACCGGGGAAATACCAGGTCGCGATCTATATTGATAATAATAAAATCGACACCCGTGACGTGACGTTTACATTGCAGCAGGATAGCCGGGGCAACAATTCGCTTCAGCCTTGTTTTAGCCTCGAAGAGTTAAAAAGTCTGGGCATCAAAACCCAAAAATACCCGCAGTTAATGGCAAAGGATTCGTGTGCCGACTTAAGCGCCATCCCTTCGGCATCGGCCTCGTTCCACGTTCGGAATCAACAGCTGCTCCTGAGCATACCGCAAACGGCACTGGGCCAGGTGCCACGCGGCTATATCGATCCCAAAGAGTTTGATGAAGGGATCACCGCAGGCTTATTAAACTACAGCGCCAACGCCAGCCAGAGCCACGCTCGCCAGCAGGGCGAAGAGGATAACAGCAGCCAGTACGTCAATTTGCGCCCGGGCTTTAATGTCGGGGCCTGGCGCGTACGCAACTATTCCACCTGGAATCGCAGCACGACGGGCAAGGAAGAACAGCAG
Source organism: Enterobacter quasiroggenkampii (assembly GCF_043972695.1). NCBI lineage: Bacteria > Pseudomonadati > Pseudomonadota > Gammaproteobacteria > Enterobacterales > Enterobacteriaceae > Enterobacter > Enterobacter quasiroggenkampii. The sequence continues at coordinate 1,999,306 of NZ_CP143745.1, read as the reverse complement.
AAGTTCTCCTCCGTCTATACCTATGCCCAGCGCGATATCGTGTCGATGAAAAGCGATCTCACCGTCGGGCAGAGCTCTTCGCCTGCCGATGTGTTCGACAGCGTGCCCTATACCGGGGTGCAGATTAACTCCGACAGCGACATGCTGCCGGACAGCGAAAAAGGCTATGCGCCGATTATTCGCGGAACGGCGCACAGTAACGCGCTGGTGATGGTTCGCCAGAACGGCTATGTCATTTACCAGAACACCGTCGCCCCCGGCGCGTTTGAAATTAACGATCTCTACCCTACCGGCAGCAGCGGCGATCTGCAGGTGACCGTAAAAGAGACCGACGGAAGCGAAAGCCACTTTGTGGTGCCCTACGCGTCGGTGCCGGTATTGCAGCGTGAAAAAAACCTGCGCTACAGCGTAACCGCAGGCCGCTACCGCTCGTATGACAGCGACGTCGAGAAAACGCCGTTTGCCCAGGGGAGCGCAATTTACGGCTTACCTTACGGATTCACCGCCTACGGCGGCGTGCAGCAGAGCAGCCATTATCAGTCTCAGGCGGTGGGTGTCGGTAAAAACATGGGAGATTTAGGCGCCTTCTCGCTCGACGTCACCCGCGCAAAAGCGCTGTTGAAAAAACAGCAGTCCAGCAAAGGGCAGTCTGCGCGCCTCCGCTACAGCAAAGATTTTGCGGGATCGGGGACGAATTTTTCCGTGGCGGGCTATCGCTACAACAGCAAAGGGTTCTACACGCTGGAAGACACCATGGAATCCTATACCCGCTCGGATGACTGGTCGGCACCGCAGCAGCGCCGTGAGCGTGAAGAAGCCACCATCGACCAAACCCTGCCCGAAGGCTGGGGCTCAATGACGCTGAGCCTGGTCAAAGAGACCTACTGGAGCCAGAGCCAGGACATGACCTCAATGAGCGTCAGCTACAACAACAGCTGGCACGGCGTGAGCTACAGCCTGAGCTACAGCATGAACAAGAATACCGACGCCAGCGATGAAAACGGCAATTCCGTCTCCAACGACAACCAGTTTTCACTGAGCGTCTCCGTGCCGCTCGATCGCTGGATGCATAACACCTGGGCAACCTACAACCTGAACAATACCAAAGACGGCACGACGCAGAACATTGGCCTTAACGGCACGGCGCTGGCCGAAGATAACCTGAACTGGAACATCCAGGAGGGGCTTAGCCGCACCGGTAGCGGAAACTCGACCAGCATGAACGCTGACTACAAAGGTACCTACGGCGAGCTCAGCGGCGGCGTGAGTCAGGACAACTATCAGCAGAGCGTAAACATCGGCGTGCAAGGCGGCGTTATCGCCCACGCCAACGGCATAACGCTGAGCCAGCCGCTCGGCGAAACGATTGCACTGGTCAAAGCGCCGGGTACCCACGGTACGCACATTGCCAACCAGACCGGCGTTGAAACCGACTTCCGCGGCTATACCGTGGTGCCGTTCGTCACGGCCTACCGCCATAACACGATTGCCCTGGACACCGAAACGCTGCCGGACGACGCCGACGTTACCCACGCCGCGCAGGTTGTTACCCCGACCCGCGGCGCGGTGGTGCGCGCCAGCTTTAACACCCGCGTGGGGAACCGGGTATTGATGGTGCTCACGCAAAACGGGAAACCGCTGCCCTTTGGCGCAACGGTGACCACCGACGATAAAGACAGCGAATTTATCGTGGGCAGCGGCGGCCAGACCTACCTTTCCGGCATGCCACTGCGCGGCACGCTCTCGGTTTCGTGGGGTGAAGGTGCCGGCGAACATTGCGTCGCTGAATACGCCCTCACGGATGAGAAAGACAAAAACAGCATCATTAACGCTGCCGCGCAGTGTCATTGATTCACCGTAAAGGTTGACCTTATGCAGATCGTAAAACAACTGGTGTTCTTATTCGTGCTCGGCCTGTCGGCGCTATTCATGCCCCATGCAAAGGCCGAATGTACGACGCCCGATATGCCAAAGTTGCTAAACGTGGCAACCATATCGGTACCCAGCACGTTGCCCGTGGGCGAAAGTATTCCCGGAACGGAACAAACCGTTCACGTTGCGGGAAGCTGCGACCACGCCTATGAAGCCGGTCAGGAAATTGTCTCCTGCTACTACGGCACCGGCACCGAAATTCCGGGCCTCGCCGGCGTGTACGGTACCGGCGTGGAGGGGATTGGCATTGCGCTGGTCAACGACAAAGGCCAGCGGATAACGGGCGCGGGTGGGGTCTATTGCGATTCGCGCAGTACACCCATTGGCTACATCTCAAATGATGATGCGCGAAACTTCAGCTTCGATGTCACCCTTGAACTGATAAAAACCAGCAATGCAGTAAGCTCGGGTACGCTTTCAATTGACCAGACGAAGTTTGGGATTGGCGTTTATGGCATGGACGGGATTGGTTCTCCGAACACCGTATCTTACGCTGGCGACGTCAATATTCAGGAGGTGACCTGTTCGGTTTCCCCTAAAAACCTCACCGTTGTACTAGGCGATTTTCCGGTCAGCGATTTTATCGGCATCGGCACGCTCTCCATGCCGGCGCAGGAGTTTAACGTAACGGTCAACTGTAACGCCACGGTGCAGCCTGAAGTGAAAATCACCAGCGCTAACGGCTATGAGACCGGCTACGCTGGAGTGATCAAACTCACTCAGCAGCCCGGAATGGCCACCGGGGTCGGGGTGCGAATGTTGTTCGACAACGATATCGCCACCTTCGATCAATACGTCACGACCTCCAGCGAGGCCGTTGCCAACCAGACGCTGGATATCCCTTTCCAGGTGCGCTACCAGCAAATCAGCGACGAGGTCACGCCCGGCCCGGCGAACACCGTTGCCACCATTACTCTGGCCTATAAGTGACGATGATGAAAAAAATTCTGCTTTTCGTTGGGATGGCCCTGATGACGCAGGCCTGGGCGGATGATATCCAGGTTCAGATGGTCGGGAATATCTATGCCAATACCTGCGTGATCGACAGCGCCAGCAAAAACTTAACCGTCGACCTCGGCCAGACAGCGTCCGGCAATTTTAAAGACGTGGGGGATACGGGCGAATGGAAAGAATTTTCGCTGAACGTCTCGCATTGTCCCAAAACGCTGACGCTGGCAACGGCCTTTTTCTATGGCCAGGCAGACAGCCTGCACCCGACAAAATTTGCCAACATCGGCAGCGCAAAAGGGCTGGCGCTTGAGCTGGCGGACCGGCAGGACAATATCCTCATCGCCCCGCAGGCGAGCTTTAACGCGCTGATTAATCAAAACGATCACACGGCCACCTTCCCTCTCGCCGCACGCTACTACGCCACCTCCATGCCGGTGAGCGCGGGGACGTTCAGCAGCGTGGTGCAGGTGACCTTCACTTACCAGTAGGACCGCGCCCCTTAGCACGGATGCTTTTCCTGCGCCCGGCGGTCAGTGTTGCCGGGCGTTTTTTTACCTCGGGCACCTCTGGCTGTTCAATCGGAAAGATCGGCAGCGCGTTTAACAAACGTTGGCCGTAATTTTTGGTGAGTAGACGTTTGTCATAAATCACCACCTCCCCCCAGCAGCCGTGGCTACGGATCAGACGCCCGACCTGCTGAATGAGATTAAACGACGCCGCAGGTAAGCTTTGCACCTCAAAGGGATAGCGATTGAGGCTTTTCAACCACTCGCCTTCGGTGATGACGACCGGGCTGTCGATGGGCGGGAAGGCAATTTTATGAATATGCACCTGCGTCAGGTAATCGCCCTTCAAATCCAGACCTTCCGCGAAGGACTGTAATCCCACCAGCACACTGCGCTCGCCGTTATCGATACGTTTGCGGTGCGTTTCCACCAGCCGGTAGCGCGGCTGATCGCCCTGGACCAGCAGTAATAAACGCAGATCGGTGACGTGCTCCAGGAAGCGCTGCATCGCGCGCCCGCTGGCAAACAGCACCAGCATGCCGGGGTATTTTCTGCTCTCAACCTGTTCACGGAAGTAGGCCGCCATTTCCGCAATGTGCTGCTCTTCGTTGTCGATCAGCGGCTCGAATTTCATGCGCGGGATCACCAGCTTCCCCTGCTCGCAGTGGTTAAACGGCGAGTCCAGCGCGACAAAACGATCGCCCGCTTTCTCTTTAAGCCCGCTCATTTCCTGCAAACGCGAAAAACTGTTCAGGGAGCGCAGCGTGGCGGAGGTCACCACCACGTGCGGCACGCTGCGCCAGATGAGCTTTTCCAGCTGATCGGCCACGCGGATGCCCACGCAGTGGAAAAAGAGGTGCACCTGCCCGTCCCGCTCTTCGCGGGTGGCCCATTTGGTGACCGGCGCGCCGGACGCCTGCGCCATCGAGGCCAGCCGCCAGAGCTTGCTCTGCGCTTCGAACATGCCGAGCGCACGGTTCATCTGCAGCAGGATGCGGTGCAGACGCACCACGTCATGCGAGCCGGTTTTCTCGCTCAGATCGTTTAAGAACATCTCCGCCAGCCCGCGCAGCTTTTCGAGATGCTTCGCCAGCTGCTGGCAAATCTCCATCACCTCTTCAGGTAGCTCACCCATCGCAAAGCGGTGTTCAGCTTCCTGCGTTTGCGGAAGATAAAGATTCAAAATGTTGTTGAGCGAGGCAATCAGGCTGTAGACCTCTTCACAGTGGTCGCTCAGCCGCTCCGGCACCGCCAGCGGCGGCGTGGTTTTCGGGCGAAACTGCTCCATGCAGGTGGCGACAAGCTTGCAGAAGAGATCGAGCTGCAGGCGGAACCAGGGGGCGGTAATTTCTGCGCTCATCTCCAGCGCGTCGCGCGCCACGTCGGGCAGATGGTGGCCTTCGTCGAGCACCAGCAGCAGGTTTTTGGGTTCCGGCAGCACCGCTTCGCTCTCCAGCGCGGCCATCACCAGCGCGTGGTTAGCCACCACCACTTCCGCCTCCTGAATTTCGCGTCGGGCGACGAAGAACGGGCATTCGCGGTAGTAGTGGCAGTTGCGGTTCAGGCAGCTGGCTTTGTCCGTGCTGAGCCTGCGCCATAGATCGTCGCTGATGGCCTTATCGGTATGATCGCGCAGGCCGTCCCACTTATAGCCGTCAAGATCGACCTTGAGCGTGGCGCAGAGCTCCTGCTCGGCTTTGTTGTTTGGCGTGAGATCGTCGTCGAGGAACGCCAGCAGATCCTGCTGCGACGCCTCGCTGCTGGCAAGCCCTGCCAGGTTACGCGGACAGACGTAGCGACCGCGACCAAAGGCGGCCGTAAACCGCAGGTCGGGGATGATTTTGCGCAGTAGCGGTAAATCTTTGCTGAAGATCTGATCCTGCAGCGCCACGTTGGCGGTGCTGACCACCAGCGTTTTGTCCTCTTCCCGCGCGATGGCAATGCCGGGAATGAGATACGACAAGGTTTTCCCGACGCCGGTCGGGGCTTCAATCGCCAGATGTCGCCCGTCGTCCCCGGCGAGCGTTTTTGCCACGTCAGCAATCATCTGCCGCTGCGGCGCTCGGGGGATAAAATCGGGGATCTGCTGTTGTAGCGCCTTATACCATGCGCCAATTTGCGCCTTGAGCGCAGCGGTTAAAGCCATCGGAAAACCTGAAATACTGTATAAACAGCCACTATTGTGGCACTTTCTCTTCGCAGCCGCAAAAAGAAAAGCCCGGCTTTACGACCGGGCTTCCAGATTACTGCGGGTTAGCAGGCTTGCGCGGGCGGCGTCGGCGCTGCCCTTCTCCTGCCGGCTTGCCTTCGCCGCTGCGCCACGGATTGTCACCGGCCGGTTTGCTGTCGTTGCTACGACGCGGCGGTTTGCCCGCTGACTTCGGCGCGCCGCCTTCGGCACGGCGCGGCTGCTGACCGCGACCACCGCCGCCCTGACCGCGACCGCCCTGGCGACCGTTCTGAATCGGCTCGGCTTTGATCGACGGATCCACTTCATACCCCGGGGTTTCGATACGCGGGATCTCTTTCTTCAGCAGACGTTCGATATCACGCAGCAGCTTGTGCTCGTCCACGCAAACCAGAGAGAGCGCTTCACCGGTTGCCGCCGCACGACCGGTACGGCCGATACGGTGCACGTAGTCTTCCGGCACGTTTGGCAGCTCGTAGTTCACCACGTGCGGCAGCTCTTCAATGTCGAGGCCACGGGCAGCAATGTCGGTTGCCACCAGCACGCGGATGTCGCCAGACTTGAAGTCCGCCAGCGCACGGGTACGCGCGCCCTGGCTCTTGTTGCCGTGGATCGCCGCGCTGCGGATGCCGTCTTTATTCAGCTGTTCCGCCAGGTGGTTCGCGCCGTGCTTGGTGCGGGTAAAGACCAGCACCTGCTGCCAGTTACCCTGGCCGATCATCTGGGAGAGCAGTTCGCGCTTGCGCTTTTTATCCACAAAGTGAACATGCTGCGTCACCTGCTCAGAAGCGGTGTTGCGGCGCGCCACTTCCACTTCCAGCGGGTTATGCAGCAGCTTTTCCGCCAGCGCCTTGATCTCGTCGGAGAAGGTCGCGGAGAAGAGCAGATTCTGACGACGCGGTGGCAGCTTGGCCAGCACGCGGCGAATATCGTGAATAAAGCCCATGTCGAGCATGCGGTCGGCTTCGTCCAGCACCAGAATTTCGATGTTATCCAGCTTCACCGCGTTCTGGTGTTCCAGATCCAGCAGACGGCCCGGCGTTGCCACCAGCACGTCCACGCCGCCGCGCAGCTTCATCATCTGCGGGTTGATGCTGACACCGCCGAACACCACCAGCGAGCGAATGTTGAGATAGCGGCTATAGTCACGCACGTTCTCGCCAATCTGCGCGGCCAGTTCGCGGGTTGGGGTGAGGATCAGCGCACGAACCGGACGACGGCCTTTGGCGTGCGGCTGGTTTTTTACCAGCATCTCTAACAGCGGCAGCGTAAAGCCCGCGGTTTTACCGGTGCCGGTCTGGGCGCTGGCCATCAGGTCACGGCCCTGAAGAACGGCAGGAATAGCCTGCTGCTGGATTGGGGTTGGCTCAACGTAGCCCTGCTCTGCGATCGCGCGCAGAATTTCCGGGTTCAGGCCAAGGGAATCAAAAGACATAAAAACTCCGAACCGCCCCGACCATCACAGGTGTAGTTTTCAGGGAGATATAACAATTAGGAGGACAAAAACCACAATGTCGCGAAGGGGCGGAGTGTAGCAGCTTTTGTGACGTGGCGCATAAAATATCCCTCCGCGTTCCCTCGACGTAAGCGTGAATCAGGCATAATCTTAATCAATCGATTGATTAATTTTTAATGCCGCCATGAATACAACACCCACAACAACCAAAGGTGAACAGGCCAAAAACCAGCTTATTGCCGCCGCGCTGGCGCAGTTTGGTGAGTACGGGCTGCATGCGACCACGCGCGATATCGCCGCGCTGGCCGGGCAAAACATTGCGGCGATTACCTACTATTTTGGCTCAAAAGAGGATTTATATCTCGCCTGCGCCGAGTGGATTGCCGATTTTATCGGCACGCAGTTTCACCCTCACGTCGAGGAGGCCACCGCGCTGCTCAGCCAGCCGTCGCCCGATCGCGAGGCCATCCGCCAGCTGATCCTCAATGCCTGCCACAACATGATCCGCGTGCTGACCCACGACGATACGCTCAACCTGAGCAAGTTTATCTCCCGCGAGCAGCTCTCCCCCACTGCCGCCTATCAGCGGGTACACGATCGGGTCATTGCCCCGATGCATACCCACCTGACCCGGCTGATCGCCGCCTATACCGGGCGGGATGCCAACGATACCGCGACAATTTTGCATACCCACGCGCTGCTGGGTGAAATCCTTGCCTTCCGTCTGGGCCGGGAAACCATCCTGTTACGCACCGGCTGGACACAATTTGATGAGGATAAAGCCGCGCAGATCGGTGAGGTGATCGCCTGTCATCTCGATCTGATCCTGCAAGGCTTAACGCAAAGGAGCCTGAAGTCATGAAAAAACCTGTCGCCATCATTCTGGTGGTTGTTGTTTTGCTTGCCGCGGGCGTCGGTGGATGGCTGTGGTACCAGAGCCATCAGGATAAAGGCCTGACGCTGTACGGTAACGTGGATATTCGTACGGTGAACATGAGCTTCCGCGTCGGCGGACGTCTCGCCTCGCTGAGCGTTGACGAAGGCGATGCCATTAAAACCGGGCAGACGCTGGGGATGCTGGACAAAGCGCCCTATGAAAATGCGCTGCTGCAGGCCAAAGCGGGCGTCTCCGTTGCGCAGGCACAGTATGACCTGATGCTGGCCGGCTATCGCGACGAAGAGATCGCTCAGGCTGCAGCGGCCGTCAAACAGGCGCAGGCGGCCTATGACTACGCACAGAACTTCTACGCTCGCCAGCAGGGGCTGTGGAAAAGCCGAACCATTTCCGCGAATGACCTGGAAAATGCGCGCTCCTCCCGCGACCAGGCGCAGGCAACGCTGAAATCCGCGCAGGATAAATTAAGCCAGTACCACACCGGTAACCGTCCGCAGGATATCGCCCAGGCGAAAGCCAGCCTTGAACAGGCGCAGGCGCAACTGGCCCAGGCGGAGCTGGATCTGCACGACACCACGCTCATCGCGCCGTCTGACGGCACGCTGATGACCCGCGCCGTGGAGCCGGGCAGCATGCTCAGCGCGGGCAGTACCGTGTTAACCCTCTCCCTGACCCGCCCGGTCTGGGTACGTGCCTACATTGATGAGCCTAATCTCGGCCAGATGCAGCCGGGCCGCGAGCTGTTGCTCTATACCGACGGTCGCCCGGACAAGCCGTATCACGGCAAGGTGGGCTTTGTCTCCCCTACCGCCGAATTCACGCCGAAAACAGTAGAAACGCCGGACCTGCGTACCGACCTGGTGTATCGCCTGCGCATCATCGTGACTGATGCGGATGATGCCCTGCGCCAGGGCATGCCCGTCACCGTAAAAGTGAACAGCGGGGAACGACATGAATGATGCGGTTATCCAGCTCAACAATCTGGTCAAACGCTTCGCAGGGATGGACAAACCGGCGGTCGCGCCGCTGAACTGCACCATCCAGAAAGGCTATGTCACCGGCCTGGTCGGCCCGGACGGTGCGGGAAAGACCACGCTGATGCGCATGCTGGCGGGGTTGCTGAAGCCGGATGAAGGCTCGGCCAGCGTGCTGGGCCTTGACCCGATAAAAGACGACGGCGCGCTCCACGCCATGCTCGGCTATATGCCGCAGAAGTTTGGCCTGTATGAAGACCTGACGGTGATGGAAAACCTGAACCTGTACGCCGACCTGCGCAGCGTCACCGGCGAAGCCCGACAGAAGACCTTCGCCCGCCTGCTGGAATTTACCTCCCTCGGCCCGTTCACCGACCGGCTGGCGGGCAAGCTTTCCGGTGGGATGAAGCAGAAGCTGGGTCTGGCCTGCACGCTGGTGGGCGAGCCAAAAGTGCTGCTGCTGGACGAGCCCGGCGTGGGCGTCGACCCGATATCGCGCCGCGAGCTGTGGCAGATGGTGCACGAGCTGGCGGGCGACGGGATGTTGATTCTCTGGAGCACCTCCTACCTCGATGAAGCGGAACAGTGCCGGGACGTGCTGCTGATGAACGAAGGCGAACTGCTTTATCAGGGCGAGCCGACGACGCTGACGCAGAGCATGGCCGGGCGCAGCTTCCTGCTGCACAGCTCGCAGGCGTCCAACCGCTCGCTGCTGCAGCGGGTGCTCAAGCTGCCGCAGGTCAGCGACGGAATGATTCAGGGCCGCTCGGTACGGGTCATCCTCAAAAAAGAGGCCACCGTCGACGATATTCGCCAGGCGCCCGGCATGCCTGAGATCGACATGGAAGAGACGGCGCCGCGCTTCGAAGATGCGTTTATCGACCTGCTGGGCGGCGCGGGGACGTCCGAGTCTCCGCTTGGCGCAATCCTGCACACGGTGGACGGGACGCCGGGCGAAACGGTGATCGAAGCCAAATCCCTCACCAAAAAGTTCGGGGATTTCGCCGCCACCGATAACGTCAATTTCGCGGTAAAACGTGGCGAGATTTTTGGCCTGCTTGGACCGAACGGCGCGGGAAAATCCACCACCTTTAAGATGATGTGTGGCCTGCTGGTGCCGACGTCCGGCAAAGCGCTGGTGCTGGATATGGATCTGAAGGTCAGCTCCGGCAAGGCGCGCCAGCATCTGGGCTATATGGCGCAGAAGTTCTCGCTGTATGGCAACCTGACGGTCGAGCAGAATCTGCGCTTTTTCTCTGGCGTGTATGGCCTGCGCGGACGGGCGCAGAACGAGAAGATCCGCCGCATGAGCGACGCCTTCGGGTTAACGACGATTGCTTCCCACGCCACCGACGAACTGCCGCTCGGCTTTAAGCAGCGGCTGGCGCTGGCCTGCTCGCTGATGCACGAGCCGGATATTCTGTTTCTGGATGAGCCGACCTCCGGCGTTGATCCCCTCACCCGCCGCGAGTTCTGGCTGCATATCAACAGCATGGTGGAAAAAGGGGTGACCGTGATGGTGACCACCCACTTCATGGACGAGGCGGAGTACTGCGACCGCATCGGGCTGGTGTATCGCGGCAAGCTGATTGCTCACGGTACACCGGACGACCTGAAAAACCAGGCCGCCGACGATGAGGTCCCGGACCCGACCATGGAGCAGGCGTTTATCACCCTCATCCACGACTGGGATAAGGAGAATGCCCATGCGCAGTAACGCCATTTCCTGGCGCCGGGTGCGCGCGTTGTGCATAAAAGAGACGCGGCAGATCGTGCGTGACCCCAGCAGTTGGCTGATTGCGGTGGTGATCCCCCTGCTGCTGCTGTTTATCTTTGGCTACGGCATTAACCTGGACTCCAGCAAGCTGCGGGTCGGGATTTTGCTGGAGCAGCAGAGCGAGGAGGCGCTGGACTTCACCCACGCCATGACCGGCTCGCCCTACATTGACGCCACCATCAGCGACAATCGTCAGGAGCTGATCCAGAAGATGCAGGCCGGGAAGATTCGCGGTCTGATCGTCATTCCGGTGGATTTTGCCGCCAATATGGCGCGGGCGAATACCGATGCGCCGATCCAGGTGATCACCGACGGCAGCGAGCCGAACACCGCGAACTTCGTGCAGGGCTACGCGGAGGGGATCTGGCAGCTCTGGCAGATGCAGCGGGCGGAAGATCGGGGTGAAGAATTTAAACCGCTCATCGACGTGCAGACGCGCTACTGGTTTAACCCCGCCGCCATCAGCCAGCACTTTATTATTCCGGGCGCGGTGACGATTATCATGACGGTCATTGGCGCGATTCTGACCTCGCTGGTGATCGCCCGCGAGTGGGAGCGCGGCACCATGGAGGCGCTGCTTTCAACCGAAGTGACGCGCGTCGAGCTGCTGCTGTGCAAGCTTATTCCCTACTACTTCCTCGGCATGCTGGCGATGCTGCTCTGTATGCTGGTGTCCGTCTTTATCCTCGGCGTGCCGTATCGCGGCTCGCTGGTGGTGCTGTTCTTTATCACCAGCCTGTTTTTACTCAGCACGCTGGGGATGGGGCTGCTCATCTCCACCATCACCCGCAACCAGTTTAACGCGGCCCAGGTGGCCCTCAACGCTGCCTTTTTGCCGTCAATTATGCTGTCCGGCTTTATCTTCCAGATAGACAGCATGCCTGCCGTGATCCGCGCCGTGACCTACGTGATTCCGGCGCGCTACTTTGTGAGCACGCTGCAGAGCCTGTTCCTGGCAGGGAATATTCCGGTGGTGCTGATCGTCAACACGCTGTTTTTACTGGCGTCTGCGGCGATGTTTATCGGGTTGACGTGGATGAAAACCAAACGGCGGTTAGATTAAGGAGCGCGCATGTTTCACCGTTTATGGACGTTAATACGCAAAGAGCTGCAATCCCTGCTGCGCGAGCCGCAAACCCGCGCCATTCTGGTGTTGCCGGTGCTGATCCAGGTTTTACTGTTCCCGTTTGCCGCCACGCTGGAGGTGACCAACGCTACCATTGCCATTTACAACGAAGACAACGGCAAACATTCCGTCGAGTTAACGCAGCGCTTTGCGCGTGCGAAAGCCTTTACCCACATCCTGCTGCTGAAAAGCCCGCAGGAGATCCAGCCTACCATCGACACGCAAAAAGCGCTGCTGCTGGTGCGGTTCCCGGCGGATTTTTCCCGTAATCTGGATACCTTCCAGACCGCGCCGCTGCAGCTGATCCTCGACGGACGCAACTCCAACAGCGCCCAGATCGCGGCCAACTATCTGCAGCAGGTCGTGAAGGATTACCAGCAGGAGCTGATGGACGGCAAACCGAAGCCCAACAACAGCGAACTGGTGGTGCGCAACTGGTATAACCCGAATCTGGACTACAAGTGGTTTGTGGTGCCGTCGCTGATCGCCATGATCACCACCATCGGGGTGATGATCGTCACCTCCCTCTCCGTCGCCCGCGAGCGCGAACAGGGCACGCTGGATCAGCTGCTGGTCTCCCCGCTCGCCACCTGGCAAATTTTCGTCGGCAAAGCGGTGCCGGCGCTGATTGTCGCGACCTTCCAGGCCACCATCGTGCTGGGGGTGGGAATTTGGGCCTACCAGATCCCGTTCGCCGGATCGCTGACGCTGTTTTACTTCACGATGGTGATTTACGGGCTGTCGCTGGTGGGGTTTGGGCTGCTGATTTCCGCACTCTGCTCGACGCAGCAGCAGGCGTTTATCGGGGTATTCGTCTTTATGATGCCCGCGATCCTGCTCTCGGGGTACGTCTCACCCGTCGAGAATATGCCGGTGTGGCTCCAGGATCTGACGTGGATAAACCCGATTCGCCACTTTACGGATATCACCAAGCAAATCTATCTGAAGGATGCGAGTCTGGATATTGTCTGGGGAAGTTTGTGGCCGCTACTGGTCATCGCGGCCACGACGGGCTCAGTGGCGTACGCGATGTTTAGACGCAACATCGCGTAGCTTTTTCTCTTTGGTCAGCAACGAGACCACCGCAGGCCCTGCGAGGATAGCCAGACCCGCCAGGGCCAGCAGCAGGTTGTTTTGCAGGACGCGTGACAGCAGCCACAGGACAATCATCGCTGCACCAAAGTACCAGGTGGTGGTGAGCTCTTCGAGCACATCACCCACCTCACGCCAGCGCGCTTCATGGTGGCGCTGTAAGAACAGCATCGACAGCACGGTGACGCCGTAAAGGACGCATAGCCCCAGGCCAACACGCACCAGCGTGCCGCTCATCCAGCCCATCACCAGTACGGCCACGACCAGTAAATGCAACATTATCTGCCAGCAACTCAGGCCAGTTGCGACACGAACACGTTGTTGCCACTTCATGGCTTCTCTCCTGAAGGATTTTTCTCTGCTTAATCAGACTACCGCACTTTACGGAAAATTCCGTAACGCCGCATCTTTTTGTGACGCCGACTACACTTTATTTTCATTGGGATAGTCACTCAGGAAGGAGCTTATGACGAAAAAAATGCAGCATTTCTCGCTTAAAGTGCTGACGATAAACATTCATAAAGGCTTCACAGCATTTAACCGCCGCTTCATTTTACCGGAGCTGCGCGACGCGGTGCGCACCGTCAGCGCGGATATTGTCTGCCTGCAGGAGGTGATGGGCGCACACGAAGTGCATCCGCTTCACTTTGAGAACTGGCCCGACACGCCGCACTATGAATTTCTGGCCGACACCATGTGGAGTGATTATGCCTACGGCCGCAACGCGGTCTATCCGGAAGGTCATCACGGCAACGCGGTGCTGTCCCGCTACCCCATTGAGCATTACGAAAACCGCGACGTTTCCGTCGGGGAGAGCGAAAAACGCGGCCTGCTTTACTGCCGCATTACCCCGCCCGACCTTGAGCTGCCCATCCACGTCGGCTGCGTTCACCTTGGCCTGCGCGAAGCCCATCGTCAGGCGCAGCTGAAAATGCTGGCCGAATGGGCCAACGCGCTGCCTGACGGCGAACCTGTTGTCGTGGCAGGCGATTTCAACGACTGGCGCCAGCGGGCAAACCACCCCCTGAAGGTGGAGGCAGGACTGGAGGAAATTTTCACCCGGGCGAACGGCAGGCCTGCGCGCACGTTTCCAGTCCGTTTCCCGCTGCTGCGGCTTGACCGCATCTACGTAAAAAATGCCCATGCCAGCAGCCCGACCGCCCTGGCGCTCCTTAACTGGCGGCATCTTTCCGATCATGCCCCGCTCAGCGCGGAGATCCACCTATGAAATGTTCCTGGCAGGAAGGCAACCGGATCACGTTGCTGGTCAACGGGGACGAGTATTACCCGGCCGTGTTTAAGGCGATTGATCACGCCCAGCAGAAGGTGATCCTCGAAACCTTTATCTGGTTCGAAGACAACGTCGGCAAGCAGCTGCACAGCGTGTTGCTGCGCGCCGCCCAGCGCGGCGTCAAAATTGAAGTGCTGCTGGATGGCTACGGCTCGCCGGACCTTAGCGATGCGTTCGTCAATGAACTGACCGCCGCGGGGGTGGTGTTCCGCTACTACGATCCCGGCCCTCGCCTGTTCGGCATGCGTACCAACCTTTTCCGCCGGATGCACCGCAAAATTGTGGTGGTGGATGAGACGGTGGCGTTTGTCGGCGGCATTAACTACTCCGCTGAGCATATGTCCGACTACGGCCCGGAAGCGAAGCAGGATTACGCCATTCGCATTGAAGGCCCGGTGGTGCAGGACATTTTGCTGTTTGAGCTGGAGAACCTGCCGGGGAAAGAGGCCGTTCGCCGCTGGTGGCGACGCCGCCATCGCCCGGAGGAGAACCGGAAGCCCGGTGAAGCACAGGCGCTTTTCGTCTGGCGCGACAACGGCGAGCACCGGGACGATATTGAACGTCACTACCTTAAGATGCTCGCCAACGCCAAGCGCGAAGTGATTATCGCTAACGCCTACTTCTTCCCGGGCTATCGCCTGCTGCATGCCATGCGCAATGCTGCCCGTCGCGGCGTGCGCGTGAAGCTGATCGTGCAGGGCGAGCCGGATATGCCGATCGTCAAAGTCGGGGCGCGGCTGCTGTACAACTACCTGGTGAAGGGCGGCGTCCAGATCTACGAATACCGCCGTCGACCGCTGCACGGCAAAGTCGCGCTGATGGACGATCACTGGGCCACCGTGGGCTCCAGCAACCTCGATCCGCTGAGCCTGTCGCTGAATCTTGAAGCCAACCTGATCATTCACGATCGCCAGTTTAATCAGACCCTGCGGGATAACCTGCAGGCGTTGATCGTTAACGACTGCGTGCGCGTGGATGAGTCCATGGTTCCCAAACGCACCTGGTGGAACCTGGGCATCAGCGTGGTGGTGTTCCACTTTCTGCGGCATTTCCCGGCGATGGTCGGCTGGCTGCCAGCGCATACGCCGAAGCTGGCGCAGGTGGACCCGCCGGTACAACCCGAAATGGAAACCCAGGACCGCATAGAAGCGGAAGACGGAGGCAAACCCTGATGTCGAAATCGCATCCACGCTGGCGTCTGGCAAAAAAGATCCTCACCTGGGTATTCTTTATTGCCGTCGCGGTGCTGCTGGTGGTCTACGCGCAGAAAGTGGACTGGGAAGAGGTGTGGAAGGTTATCCGCAACTATAACCGGATGGTGCTGCTGGGCGCGACGGGGCTGGTTATCGTAAGCTACCTGATGTACGGCTGCTATGACCTGCTGGGTCGGGCCTACTGCGGCCACAAGCTGGCCAAACGTCAGGTAATGCTGGTGTCGTTTATCTGCTACGCCTTTAACCTGACGCTGAGCACCTGGGTCGGGGGGATTGGCATGCGCTATCGCCTCTACTCGCGGCTCGGGCTGCCGGGTGGGACCATCACACGCATTTTTTCCCTGAGCATTACCACCAACTGGCTGGGCTATATTCTGCTCGGCGGGGTGATCTTCACCATCGGCGTGGTGCAGTTGCCCGCGCACTGGTATATCGATGAGGCTACGCTGCGCATTCTGGGCATCGCACTACTGCTGATTATCGCCGTTTATCTCTGGGCCTGCGCCTTTGCCAGACGCCGTCATATGACCATTAAAGGGCAAAAGCTGGTCCTGCCCTCGTGGAAGTTTGCGGTGCTGCAGATGGCGGTTTCCAGCGCCAACTGGATGGCGATGGGAGCCATCATCTGGCTGCTGATCGGCGAGGACGTAAACTACTTCTTCGTGCTGGGCGTGCTGCTGGTGAGCAGTATTGCCGGGGTGATTGTGCATATTCCGGCGGGGATCGGCGTGCTGGAGGCGGTGTTTATTGCCCTGCTGGCCGGGGAGCATGTTTCTCAGGGAACGATTATCGCCGCCCTGCTGGCGTACCGCATGCTGTATTACTTCCTGCCGCTGGCGCTGGCCACGGTCTGCTATCTGGTGCTGGAAAGTCGGGCGAAAAAGCTGCGGGCGAAGAATGAGAGGATGCTAGCGAAGTGAATAAGTCGGGTGGCGGCTTCGCCTTACCCGACCTACGGTTCGCGCTTCGTAGGCCGGGTAAGGCGAAACCGCCACCCGGCAAAGCAATCTTAACGACGGTTGCCAAGAATTCGCAGCAGCATCAGGAACAGGTTGATGAAGTCCAGATAGAGCGTCAGCGCGCCCAGAATCGAATATTTGCGCAGGTTTGAACTGTCGCGCACGTCGATCTGCTCGCCGATGTTTTTCAGCTTCTGCGTGTCATAAGCCGTCAACCCGACAAAGAGCACCACCCCGATATAGGTCACGGCCCACATCAGGGCTTCGCTCTTCAGCCACAGGTTCACCAGTGACGCCAGCACAATCCCAATCAGCCCCATAAACAGCATGCTGCCGAAGCCGCTCAGATCGCGCTTCGTGGTGTAACCGTACAGGCTCATCGCACCAAACATCCCGCCGGTGACCACGAAGGTGCTGGCGATGGATGAGTAGGTGTAAACGATAAAGATGCTGGAAAGCGTCAGCCCCGTTAGCGCCGAATAGAGCATAAACAGGGTCGTTGCCATGCCGGCACTCAGCTTGTGCACCAGACCCGAAAGCACAAACACCAGCGCCAGCTGCGCGATGATCAGCCCAAAGAAGGTGATTTTGCTGGAGAAGATAAACATCATCAGCTCCGGCGTATTCGCCGCATACCACGCGATAAACGCGGTAAGCAGCAGGCCAACCGTCATCCAGCCGTACACCTGAGCCATATACGTCTGCAGGCCGCTACGGGTCTGCTGTACTATTGAATCGGAACGCGGAAATCGGTCCATGATTCACTCCTGATTAAGATTAAGTAGACACACTCGTTAAGAGTAACACATCCACGTAAACCGACTACCAACGGCTGGCGGCCTGTTTATCGCTATCGCGAGATTCTACCCAGCGATCGCCTTCCGGCGTGGCTTCGCGCTTCCAGAACGGCGCTTTGGTTTTGAGGTAATCCATAATGAACTCCCCTGCCGCAAACGCGCTGCCGCGGTGGGCGCTGGTCACCCCGACAAAGACAATCTCCTCGCCAGGCCACATCTCACCGATGCGGTGAATCACCGTGACGCGCCCGAGCGGCCAGCGGTCCCGCGCCTCGTCCACTATCTCCGCCAGCGATTTTTCCGTCATGCCGGGATAATGCTCCAGCGTCAGCGCCTTCACGCTGTCACCAAGGTTGTGGTTGCGCACCTTGCCGGTAAAGGTCACGACCGCGCCGTCTTCATCGCGTTCCGCCAGCCAGCTGTATTCGGTCCCCACGTTAAATCGCTCGGGGCTCACCAGAATGCGGGTTTCAGACATCTTAGCCCCCTGTGACTGGCGGGAAGAAGGCCACTTCATCCCCGGCCTTCAGCGGATGGGTAAGCTCCACCAGCGTCTGGTTAACGGCGGCCAGCAGCTTGCCTTCATCCAGCGCCAGCGCCCAGCGGTCGCTCTGTGCCGCCAGATGCGCGCGCAGGGCCGCAACGTTTTCAAAAGAGGCATCCAGCGTCAGGCTGTCGGTATTCACCAGCTCGCGCACCTGCGCAAAAAAGAGCACCTTAATCATGGCTGTCCACCTTAAAATCACCGGATTTGCCGCCGCTTTTTGCCAGCAGGCGAACCGGGCCAATCACCATATCTTTCTGCACCGCTTTGCACATGTCGTAGATGGTCAGCGCGGCAACGGAGGCCGCCGTCAGCGCCTCCATCTCCACGCCGGTTTTGCCGGTTAAGCGGCAGAGTGACTCAATGCGCACGCGACTCTGCTCCGGCTGGGCCTGCAGGTTCACCTCCACCTTGCTCAGCATCAGCGGATGGCACAGCGGGATGAGATCCCAGGTGCGCTTGGCGGCCTGAATACCCGCGATGCGCGCGGTGGCAAAGACATCACCCTTGTGATGGCTGCCGTCGATAATCATCGCCAGCGTTTCCGGCAGCATGGTGACGAACGCTTCGGCGCGCGCCTCGCGCACCGTTTCCGCTTTGGCGGAGACGTCAACCATATGCGCTTCGCCAGCGGCGTTAATGTGGGTCAGTTGTGACATAGCTTATTTCTTTAAATGGGGATGGAAATTACACGGACGGGTACGGGCATCCAGCTGCGGGGCGATGATGTTTTCCCACGCGGTTCGGCAGGCTTTCGTCGAGCCCGGCATGGCGAAAATCAGGGTTTTGTTCGCCACCCCGGCAACGGCGCGCGACTGCAGCGTGGAGGTGCCAATCTCTTCAAAGGAGAGCATGCGGAACACCTCGCCGAAGCCTTCCACCTCGCGGTCGAACAGCGGGAGCAGCGCTTCAGGCGCCTGATCGCCCGCTGTAAAGCCGGTGCCGCCGGTGATCAGCACCACCTGCACCTCATCACTGGCGATCCACTGCGAGACCTGCGCGCGAATGGCGTAGCGGTTCTCCTTCACGATCGCTTTATCAACAATGTTATGCCCCGCGTCATGGGCCGCCTCCCGCAGCCAGTGGCCGGAGGTATCATCCTCTTCGCCACGGCGGTCGGAAACGGTAAGGATCGCAATGCGTGTCGGGATAAATTCTGCGCTGACCTGACTCATCTTCTGATTCCTTCTTAAGACTGGTTACCCGCCGATGTAAGACAGGTTCTGAGTAATGCCGGTATTGCCCTGATGCAGGAAGTGGGTCTGTTTTTTATGCGTCAGTGCTTCAGAAATGCGCGCTTCAAGCGCGTCCTGCTGCGCATCGTCTTCCAGCAGATCGCGAAGGTCCACGCCGCCGTCGCCGAACAGGCAGAGATGGAGTTTGCCCACGGAAGAGACGCGCAGGCGGTTGCAGCTGGCACAGAAGTCTTTCTCGTAAGGCATGATAAGCCCGATCTCGCCTTCATAATCAGGATGGCAGAAGACCTGTGCCGGACCGTCGCTGCGCTGGCGGATCTGGTGGATCCAGCCGCGCCTGAGCAGTTCGTCGCGCAGCACCATGCCGGAGATGTGATGGCGGCGAAACAGCTCGCTGCCCTCGCCGGTTTCCATCAGCTCAATAAAACGCAGCTGAATGGGGCGAGTTTTGATCCACGCCAGGAAAGTATCGAGCTGGTGATGGTTTACATCACGCATCAGCACCGTGTTGACTTTGACTTTTTCGAAGCCGGCCGCAAATGCCGCATCGATACCGTCCATGACCTGCTGGAATTTATCCTGGCCGGTAATGGCGTGAAACTGGCGGGCGTCCAGACTGTCCACGCTGACGTTAATGGCGGTTAAGCCCGCATCGCGCCAGGTGGCCACGTCGCGCGCCATACGGTAACCGTTGGTGGTCACCGCAATCTGGCGGATACGTTCATTTTCACGCACGGCGGCAATGATGTCGGGGAAATCGCGTCGCAGCGAGGGTTCACCGCCGGTAAGGCGCACTTTTTCGGTGCCGAGTTCAGAGAAGGCGCGCGTGACGCGGCGCACTTCATCCACGGAGAGAAAGCCGTTATTGGTGACGCTGCCCGGTTTGTAGCCGTCGGGCAGGCAGTAGGTGCAACGGAAATTGCACACATCGGTAATCGACAGACGTAAGTAATAAAACTTACGCGCGAAAGCATCAGTAAGTTGTGAAGCCATGTACACCTTTCCAGATACGGGAGGCACAGTCATTTCTTTCTGTACCCTGGTGGCAAATTCGCCACGGCCAGAGCGCCATATCTTTCGACACAGGCACAAGGGCTAGAGTGTATGTTTTCAATGTTGAAAACGTGGTTAGGGCGATAGTAGCGCGGAAATTCGGACAGCGCCATTGTCGCTTTTCGCTATATAACTATGTATATAGCGAATCATTCGCCCATTTTCGCTACAGAATACCTAAAAACCGCACTTTCACATTGATATACGTCATTTTGCATCGGGTGAGGCATCGTCTTTTAGGGGTAGTTAGGTTACTGTTACGCGATCGAACGTGATAAGGAATACGTATGCGCAATCGCACTTTTGCGGATCTTGACCGAGTGGTCGCTCTTGGCGGAGGCCACGGCCTGGGCCGCGTCATGTCCTCATTGTCGTCACTCGGCTCAAGGCTGACAGGGATAGTGACCACCACCGACAACGGCGGCTCAACCGGGCGGATCAGACGTGCCGAAGGCGGTATTGCCTGGGGCGATATGCGCAACTGCCTGAACCAGTTAATTACCGAGCCGAGCGTCGCGTCGGCGATGTTTGAGTACCGTTTTGGCGGCAATGGCGAACTTTCCGGACATAACCTCGGAAATCTGATGTTAAAGGCGCTGGATCACCTGAGCGTAAGGCCTCTCGAAGCCATCAATCTGATCCGTAATCTGCTCAAAGTGGACGCATTTCTGATCCCCATGTCTGAACAACCGGTTGACTTGATGGCCATCGACGCCGAAGGGCATGAAGTTTACGGCGAGGTGAATATTGACCAGCTTCTGCTGCCGCCCAAAGAGCTGATGACTTACCCGAGCGTGCCGGCGACGCGTGAAGCCGTAGAAGCAATTGGCGACGCGGATTTAATTCTGATCGGCCCGGGCAGCTTTTACACCAGCCTGATGCCGATCCTGCTGGTGAAAGAGCTGGCGCAGGCGCTGCGCCGCACCCCGGCGCCAATGGTTTACATTGGTAACCTCGGGCGTGAACTGAGCCCGGCAGCCGCAAGCCTGTCGCTGGCGGATAAACTCAATTTGATGGAGCATTACGTCGGTAAGAAGATCATTGACGGCGTGGTGGTGGGGCCGAAGGTGGATGTATCCGGTATCGGCGATCGTCTGGTGGTGCAGGAGCCGCTGGAGGCCTCAGACATCAAGTATCGCCACGACCGCCATCTGCTGCGCGAGGCGCTGGAGAAGGCGATTCAGGCGCTGGGTTAGATTCGTTTTGTGAGGCCTGATGCCCTCACCCCGGCCCTCTCCCAAGGGGAGAGGGAGAAAACAACGCTTTACTCACGATGCCGCGATAAACAGATCCCGCAGCTGATGAAGCTGGTCGCGGATCTGCGCCGCCTCTTCGAACTCCAGGTTCTGCGCGTGCTGCATCATCTGTCCTTCCAGCTCGTGGATTTTCTGCTGCAGCGCTTTTGGCGTCAGCACGACGGTATCTTCTTCCACCACTGAACGCGCCTTGCCGCGGCCTTTCGCTTTGGTTTTGGCGATGTTCTGACCCAGCGCCAGAATATCCACCACCTTCTTGTTCAGCCCCTGCGGGGTAATGCCGTGTTCTTCGTTGTAGCGCTGCTGTTTCTCACGGCGGCGCTCCGTCTCACCAATCGCTTTCGCCATCGACGGGGTAATTTTGTCGCCGTACAGAATCGCTTTACCGTTGACGTTACGCGCGGCGCGGCCAATGGTCTGAATCAGCGAACGCTCGGAACGCAGGAAGCCCTCTTTGTCCGCATCCAGAATCGCCACCAGCGAGACCTCCGGCATATCGAGACCTTCTCGCAGCAGGTTAATCCCTACCAGCACATCAAACTCACCCAGACGCAGGTCGCGGATAATCTCCATGCGCTCCACGGTATCGATATCCGAGTGCAGATAACGCACCTTCTCGCCGTGCTCTTCAAGATACTCGGTCAGGTCTTCCGCCATACGCTTGGTGAGCGTGGTCACCAGCACGCGCTCGTTGATGGCGGAACGGGCGCGGATCTCAGAGAGCAGGTCGTCCACCTGCGTGGCCACCGGACGCACCTCGATAACCGGATCCAGCAGCCCGGTCGGACGTACCACCTGGTCAACCACCTCATCGCCCGATTTTTCCAGCTCATAGTTGCCCGGCGTGGCCGAGACGTAGATGGTTTGCGGCGCCAGCGCCTCAAACTCTTCAAACTTCATCGGACGGTTATCCAGCGCTGACGGCAGGCGGAAGCCGTATTCCACCAGCGTCTCCTTACGCGCCCGGTCGCCACGGTACATCCCGCCGATCTGCGGGATCGTGACGTGGGATTCGTCGATCACCAGCAAACCGTCGGCCGGAAGGTAATCAAACAGCGTCGGCGGCGGCTCGCCCGGCCCGCGCCCGGAGAGGAAGCGGGAGTAGTTTTCAATGCCGGAGCAGTAGCCCAGCTCGTTCATCATCTCCAGGTCGAACTGGGTACGCTGGCTCAGGCGCTGCTCTTCCAGCAGCTTATTGTTCGCCAGCAGCACCTTACGGCGCTCGGCCAGCTCCACTTTGATCTCTTCCATCGCCTGCACGATACGCTCGCGCGGCGTCACGTAGTGCGTTTTCGGGTAAATGGTGAAGCGCTGGATCACCGACTCAACGTGTCCAGTCAGCGGGTCGAAGAGCGACAGGCGTTCGACCTCCTCGTCAAACAGCTCGACGCGCAGCGCCATATCGTCCGATTCTGCCGGGAAGATGTCGATCACTTCACCGCGCACGCGGAAGGTGCCGCGCTGGAAGGCCTGGTCGTTGCGGGTGTACTGCAGCTCCGCCAGGCGACGCAAAATCGCGCGCTGGTCAATGATCATCCCCTGCGTCAGGTGCAACATCATCTTGAGATAGAGATCCGGATCGCCCAGACCGTATATCGCGGAAACCGAGGCAACGACGATCACATCGCGACGCTCCAGAAGCGCCTTCGTGGCCGACAGTCGCATCTGCTCGATGTGTTCGTTCACCGAGGCATCTTTCTCAATGAAGGTGTCAGAACTCGGCACATAGGCTTCAGGCTGGTAGTAATCGTAGTAGGAGACGAAATACTCTACCGCGTTTTCCGGGAAGAACTCTTTCATCTCGCCGTATAGCTGCGCCGCCAGGGTTTTATTGGGTGCCAGCACCATCGTTGGGCGCTGGAGATCCGCAATCACGTTGGCAATGGTAAATGTTTTACCCGAGCCGGTGACCCCCAGCAGCGTCTGGTGCGCCAGCCCATCCTCCAGTCCTTCTTCCAGACGACGGATCGCCTCAGGCTGATCGCCAGATGGACGGAAAGCAGAATTCAATTTGAACGGTTTACTCATGGGCGACAACCTGATGACGTTATAAGCGGCAGGTGAGTAATTTTACTCCTTGTTGCCAGGAATGCCAGTAAAAAACACTGGATGAAAAACCAGTAGCATGTCAGGATATTTAGAGTAGCGCCTGAATGATTAGCGCGATAGCGACCAAAATTTGGACTGTGACAACATAAAACACCAGTCAGGTCAGGTTATCCCCAGAACTTTTTCTTTTTTAACATTTGTCAAGCCAGGTAATGATAGTTTTGTGGCAACCGGTGACACTTTCATGACGGGAATTGCTTTTATCTAAGCAATTAAAAACTAAACGATATTTTCTAAAGCCGCGTTTCGCGTCAATTTGGGCGTAAGCCGCGTCTTCTCTCGCTTATCGCGTGTTTTCTAACTCTAATGCACATGGTTATCCACAGGAATAGTGGATAACTGCTTCCAGCCCATACAGACTGGCGCTCCGCAAATTCCCGGATTTTCCCACGAGACGGCGGCAAAAAATTTTTATAGCTATTTTTTGCTGATTAACAGTTGCGTCATTCATAACCAACCGATGCGATCTTGCTCACATTTTCACCCTTTCGGGCTCTGCACCACAACTCACCACCACCAGCACCGTCGATGTGCAAGCCCGGTTTTTATCCGCCGCGCTTCTGTGACTTATTCCTAAAAAAGTCGCTTTTTTAACCACTTTCCGCTTTATGGCAGGGGTTTTGCAGATTCATCCACGAGCCACACCTACACACATTTTTAAGGAGAGAAAGATGTTGAGTCTGCGTGCAGTGAATCAGTTTTACGGAAGTCAACATACGCTATGGAATGTGGATTTAGATTTTCCGCAAGGGATGTGTACAGGCGTCGTTGGTCTGCCGGGCATGGGGAAAACCACCCTCATGAATTGCATCGCCGGGAAAGTGCCTGTCGAAAGCGGCAGCATCATCTGGTATGAGGCGGGCGCACCGCCGCGTGATTTGCTCCACCCGCCGTCAGAACAGCGCTCCGGGCCGGGGATTGGCTATGTCTCGCAGGACAGGCGGATCTTCTCTCAGCTAACGATTGAGGAGAACCTGCATATCGCCATGCGGGCGACGGGGAAACCTAACCCGGAGGCGAAAAATGACGTTTACGACCTGTTTCCGGCGCTCTATGGGGTGCGGCAAACCCGCGCGAACACGCTCTCTCCGGACGACCAGTATCAGCTGGCGCTGGCTAATGCGCTGGTAAACCGCCCTCACCTGCTGATCCTGGATGAACCCCTGCAAGGCGCGGGGCACAGCGTTGCCCAGAAGCTGGTGCAGCTGCTGGGGCGATTAAACCGGGAGTTAGGGATGACGGTGCTGTTAGCGGAGCAGCAGCTGTCGTTTATCCGTCGGGTGGCGGACCGTTTCTGTATGCTCTATCGCGGGCGTAACGTGGCGCAGGGCCACGTTACCGAACTGGATGATGAGCTTATCGCTCACTGGATGTCGCGGGAAGCAAAACGCTGAGATCGAGATAACGTCCTGTTTCGGCATTTTCCGCGCCGTCAGCAAGCCATGGGATCTCCCCGAGGCACGGCGCGGGCAGGACGCGCCTGAGCGTCGCCAGATACTCCAGGTGTCGTTTACCCGGCGCAACCACGTCGTTGGCTATCCAGCCCGCCAGACGCAGCCCGGCCTGCTGTATGGCCTGCGCCGTCAACATGGCGTGATTGATGCAGCCCAGCTTGACGCCGACGACAAGAATGACCGGAAGCTGCTCGGCCTGCACCCAGTCAGCAAACGTCTGCGTGTCCGAAAGCGGCGTAAACCAGCCGCCAGCCCCTTCCACCAGCACCCAGTCGGCCTGATTTTCCAGCGTCCGCAGTCCGGCAGACAACACAGCGAAATCAATCGGACGACCTTCATCGGCGCTGATAATGTGCGGTGAGGTCGGCTCGGCAAAGGTGTACGGATTCACCGCGGAATAGGCGAGTTCACGCGTGCTGTTACGCTGGAGCGCCAGCGCGTCGGTGTTGCGTAACCCTTCCGCCGTCATCTCGCTGCCGGACGCCACGGGCTTATACCCGGCAGTGTTTTTCCCGAGCAGCCGTGCCGCCTGCAGCAGCGCCGAGCTGGCCACCGTTTTGCCCACTTCTGTGTCCGTGCCGGTGACAAAATAACGTTCAGTCACGTTCGATAATCCCATGAAAAAGTTGATAGGAGAGCGGGAATTGACCCCGCTGCTGCGGCCAGGCCAGCTCAAGGCGCTGCAGCTGACCGCGGGTGAGCGGTTTTTTCTCGCGTCCGGTATGCAGGTGCGTGGCGCCTATGCCCTTCAGCGAACGCATGGCGCTGAACGCATCGCTAAAATTGAGTGTGATGGTCTGCACCACGCTGCGAGCGCGCCAGCCTGCCAGCGCCTGCGTCACCTGATCATGCGATAAAAACCGGTTAGCGTGCGGCTGTTCATCGACTGCCTGCCAGGCCTGATTCAGCTCCGGCAGCGAACTTTCCAGCAGGGTGGTAAACGCCACCTTCCCGCCCGGTCGCGCCACGCGATAAAGCTCACGCAAGGCCTGCGGCAGGCTGCTGCACCACTGAACCGCCAGATGGCTCCAGACCAGATCATACTGCGCATCTGCCAGCGGGATCGCCTCGATATCGGCCAGCAGATAACGATCTGCCGCCTGCCGCTGGCGCGCCTCTTCCAGCATCTGGGCTGAGAGATCGATAGCCGTCACCTGGCTTCCTGCCCCGCGCCAGTAGCGGCTGTTGCTGCCGGGACCACACCCGGCGTCCAGCACCTGTGGAAAACCGTTCTCGCCAAGGGCGGCCAGAAGCCCCTGCGCGCTCAGACGCTGCAGCTCATCATGCTGCGAATAGCTCTGCGCGGCGCGGCCAAATGCGGCCGCGATGGCCTGCTTATTCACCGGCATCATGGAGCGCCTCCAGCAACGTCTCAATATCCTGTCGTTCATGCGCCGCCGTCAGGGTTAAGCGCAGCCGCGCCGTGCCCGGTGGGACGGTGGGCGGGCGGATGGCCGTGACCCACATGCCGCGCTGGCGCAGCGCCTGTGCCAGGGCCAGCGCGCGGGCATTTTCACCGACAATCACCGGCTGGATAGCGCTCTGCGAATCGGTGCTGCGGAAGGGCAGCGCCGCGAGTCCCTGACGGAAGCGGGCGATATGCTCTGCCAGCCGCTGGCGACGCTCATCCCCTTCCGCGCTGCGTATCACCGCCAGCGACGCTGACAGCGCCACGGCCTGCGCCGGAGGCATGCTGGTGCTGTAAATCAGGTGTCGGGCAAACTGCAGCAGATAGTCGGCGACGGATTCGCTGCACAGCACGGCGGCACCGCTAACGCCAAAACCTTTGCCGAAGGTGACAATCAGCAGTTCCGGCTTCACGTTTTGCTGATACGCGCTCCCGCGCCCTTCGTCGCCCATCACGCCAATGCCGTGCGCATCATCGACCAGCAGCCAGGCATGCTGCCGCTTTGCGGCCTCGTGCAGCGCGGCAAGCGGCGCGCTGTCGCCGTCCATGCTGAACACCCCTTCCGTGACCGCCAGCTGTTGTCCTTCGCAGGGTTTATCCAGCAGCGCAGCGAGCTGTCCCGCATCGTTATGGGCAAAACGCCGCAGCTGCGCCGGGCTTAAATTTGCCGCCTCCAGCAGGGAGGCGTGGCTCAGGCGGTCGGCGACAATGCGGTCCGCCTTCCCCATCAGGGCCGTGATGACCGCCTGGTTGGCGGCAAAGCCGGAGATAAACAGTAGCGCGCGCGGGTAGCCGAGCCAGTCAGCCAGTTCCTCTTCCAGCGCCTGATGCGCCGTGGTGTATCCGCTGACGTGTCCCGATCCGCCGCTGCCCACGCCAAACCGCTCCGCGCCCTGCTGCCAGGCGCGGATAATGGCCGGATGCTGGCTCAGCCCGAGATAGTCGTTGCTGGAGAAATTGCAGAACCGCTGGTCTTCACGGGTAAGAAAACGACCCGCGCCGTTTTCCACCACCCTGCGAACGCGAAATGCCTCTGCCGCCCGACGGTCGTCGAGCGCAGAGTTGATACGTGCCTGCCAGGTCATACGGCTGCCGCGTTGTAGAACTGGTCGGTGTCGGCATTGAAAATCTGCTGCTCCAGCTGCTGCTGTTGCTCGTTATCGCCCGTCAGCACTTCGGTTTGATGCGGGTTCAGCCCCAGCTTACGGAACAGCTGAACGTCTTTGTCCTCTTCCGGGTTAGGCGTGGTCAGCAGCTTGCAGCCGTAGAAGATGGAGTTGGCGCCGGCCATAAAGCACATCGCCTGGGTCTGCTCGTTCATCTGCTCGCGGCCCGCCGAGAGGCGAACGTAAGACGTTGGCATCATGATACGCGCCACCGCGATGGTGCGGATAAAATCAAACGCATCCACGTCCTCGTTATCCGCCAGCGGCGTGCCCTTGACCTTCACCAGCATGTTGATCGGCACGCTTTCCGGCGGAGTCGGCAGGTTCGCCAGCTGCAGCAGCAGGCCCGCGCGGTCTTTCACCGTCTCGCCTAAGCCCACGATGCCGCCGGAACAGACCTTGATCCCCGCGTCACGCACTTTATCCAGCGTATCCAGACGCTCCTGGTAGGTACGCGTGGTGATGATATTGCCGTAAAATTCCGGCGAGGTGTCGAGGTTGTGGTTGTAGTAATCCAGCCCCGCGGCCGAGAGGCGCTGCGCCTGCTCTTCGTTGAGCGTACCGAGGGTCATGCAGGCTTCGAGGCCCATCTCCTTCACGCCCTTCACCATCTGCTCCAGATACGGCATGTCGCGATCGTGCGGGTTCTTCCACGCCGCGCCCATGCAGAAGCGGGTTGATCCAGCGTTTTTCGCCTTGCGCGCGGAGTCAAGGACCTGCTCCACTTCCATCAGGCGCTCTGACTCCAGACCGGTTTTGTAGCGCGCACTCTGCGGGCAATATTTGCAGTCTTCGGGGCAGGCGCCGGTCTTGATCGACAGCAGCGTGCTGACCTGAACATGGCGAGGATCGAAATGCTGACGATGCACCTGTTGGGCTTCGAACATCAGCTCAAGGAAAGGTTTGTTGAATAATTCAGTAACTTGCGACATCGTCCAGCGTGCGTGGTGAGCCATCGGGCTTCTCCAAAGGGTTTTGTTAATTTTCGGTTCGGTTTATACTCGTAAACCTAAAACTTTTCAAAATGGTTTACAAGTCGATTATGACCCAGGACGATCTCGCCTTCGACAAGCAGCATATCTGGCACCCTTACACCTCCACGACCCGCCCCCTTCCCGTCTATCCGGTGGCCTCCGCCCACGGCTGCGAGCTGCACCTCGCCAGCGGCGAGCGGCTCGTTGACGGGATGTCCTCCTGGTGGGCGGCGATTCACGGGTACAACCACCCGCGCCTGAATGCGGCGATGAAGGCCCAGATTGACCAGATGTCGCACGTGATGTTTGGCGGGATCACCCATCAGCCCGCGGTGGATTTATGCCGACGTCTGGTAGCGATGACGCCTGACTCGCTGGAGTGCGTATTCCTGGCGGATTCCGGCTCCGTGGCGGTGGAAGTGGCGATGAAAATGGCGCTGCAGTACTGGCACGCGAAGGGCGAAGCGCGCCAGCGTTTCCTCACCTTCCGCAACGGCTATCACGGGGATACCTTCGGGGCGATGTCGGTGTGCGATCCGGATAACTCCATGCACAGCCTGTGGAAGGGGTATCTGCCGGAAAACCTGTTCGCCCCTGCGCCGCAGAGCCGCTTCGACGGCGAGTGGAACGAGATGGACATGGTCGGCTTCGCGCGGCTGATGGCAGCACATCGTCACGAGATTGCTGCCGTCATTCTTGAACCGATCGTGCAGGGCGCGGGCGGAATGCGGATGTACCATCCGGAATGGCTGAGGCGTATTCGCAGGATGTGCGACCGCGAGGGCATTCTGCTGATTGCCGATGAGATCGCCACCGGCTTTGGCCGTACTGGCAAGCTATTTGCCTGCGAGCATGCGGGTATCGCCCCGGATATTCTGTGCCTCGGCAAAGCGCTGACGGGCGGCACCATGACGCTCTCCGCCACGCTCACGACCCGCCAGGTGGCCGACACCATCAGCGACGGCGAAGCAGGCTGCTTTATGCACGGTCCGACGTTTATGGGCAACCCCCTGGCCTGCGCCGTGGCGAGTGAAAGCCTGGCGATTCTGGCGAGCGGCGAGTGGCAGACGCAGGTTGCGGCGATTGAAGCGCAGCTGAAAGCGGAGCTGAAAGCGGAGCTGAGCGCCGCCTCGGGGGCGAATTTCGTGGCGGATGTGCGCGTGCTGGGCGCCATCGGGGTGATTGAAACCACCCATCCGGTGAATATGGCGGCGTTGCAGCGTTTCTTCGTGGATCAAGGCGTGTGGGTACGGCCTTTCGGCAAGCTTATCTACCTGATGCCGCCGTACAGCATTACGCCGGAGCAGCTGCGTAAATTAACCGACGCGGTCGTAACAGCCGTTAACATTCCCGCGCATTTCACGATTTAACCCTATGCATTACACTTGCTGAACGAGCGATCAACGAGGGTAAACCGTATGAAAATCATCAGTAAAGATCTGCGCGACGGTGAAAAACTGCCGGAACGTCACGTTTTTAACGGCATGGGGTATCAGGGAGACAATATCTCCCCGCACCTGGCGTGGGACGAGGTTCCGGCAGGCACCAAAAGCTTTGTCGTGACCTGCTACGACCCGGATGCGCCTACTGGCTCCGGCTGGTGGCACTGGATTGTGGCGAACCTGCCTGCCGACACGCGCGTACTACCGCAGGGTTCCGGTTCAGACCTGGTTGCCCTGCCTGAAGGTGCCATTCAGACGCGCACTGACTTTGGTAAAGCGGGCTACGGCGGCGCGGCGCCGCCAAAAGGGGAAACCCACCGCTATATCTTCACGGTGCACGCGCTGGATGTGGAGAAGATTGAGGTCGATGAAGGCGCGAGCGGCGCAATGGTCGGGTTTAACGTGCATTTCCA
Organism: Enterobacter quasiroggenkampii; assembly: GCF_043972695.1. Classification (NCBI taxonomy): domain Bacteria; kingdom Pseudomonadati; phylum Pseudomonadota; class Gammaproteobacteria; order Enterobacterales; family Enterobacteriaceae; genus Enterobacter; species Enterobacter quasiroggenkampii. The sequence continues at coordinate 1,969,133 of NZ_CP143745.1, read as the reverse complement.
TTCCCTGGGGAGCGCATCGATTACAGCGATGTATTCCTGAAAAAAGCCGGGTGGCGGCTACGCCTTACCCGGCCTGGATTTCGCACGCGTAGGCCCGGTAAGCGCAGCGCCACCGGGCAAAAAAAATCACAGCACCGAAGGTAACAGCCCCACCAGCCGCCCTTCTTCCAGAAGCTGCATCGCCTTATCAATATCCGGGGCAAAGAAGCGGTCGTCGTCGTAATGGGTGACGTGCTCGCGCAGCACCTGACGCGCCTGCTCCAGCAGCGGGCTGGATTTGAGCCCCTCACGCAGATCGATACCCTGACTTGCCGCCAGCCATTCCACCGCCAGCACACCGCGTGTGTTGGAGGCCATTTCCCAGAGACGACGCCCGGCAGCCGGTGCCATCGAAACGTGATCTTCCTGATTCGCCGAGGTTGGCAGGCTGTCCACGCTGTGCGGATGCGACAGCGCCTTGTTCTCGCTTGCCAGCGCTGCGGCCGTCACCTGAGCAATCATAAAGCCTGAATTGACCCCGCCGTTACGCACCAGGAACGGTGGCAGCTGGGACATGTGTTTATCCATCATCAGCGCGATGCGGCGCTCGGACAACGCGCCGACTTCGGCAATCGCCAGTGCGATATTATCCGCCGCCATTGCCACAGGCTCGGCGTGGAAGTTACCGCCGGAGACCACCTCGTTTTCCTGGGCGAACACCAGCGGGTTATCGGACACCGCGTTGGCCTCCACCAGCAGCACCTCCGCCGCCTGGCGCAGCTGCGTCAGGCACGCGCCCATCACCTGCGGCTGGCAGCGCAGGGAATACGGATCCTGCACCTTTTCACAGTTGTGGTGTGAATCCGCGATCTCGCTGGTGTCGGTAAGCACGTGACGGTACATCGCGGCAGCATCGATCTGCCCGCGCTGACCGCGCACCTCGTGGATGCGGGCATCGAACGGGCGACGCGAGCCCAGAACCGCTTCGGTAGTCAGCGCACCGCACACCACCGCCGAGGCAAACAGATCTTCCGCTTCAAACAGGCCGCGCAGCGCGAAGGCGGTCGACGCCTGGGTGCCGTTCAGCAGCGCCAGCCCCTCTTTCGCCGCCAGCGTGATCGGCGTTAAGCCAGCCTTTTTCAGCGCCTCTTTCGCCGGAAGCCACTCGCCCTGCCAGCGCGCTTTGCCTTCACCCAGCAGCAGCAGCGACATGTGCGCCAGCGGTGCGAGATCGCCGGAGGCCCCGACGGAGCCCTTCGCCGGGATCCACGGATAGACCTCCGCATTAACCAGCGCCATCAGCGCCTGGATCACGCTCAGGCGGATGCCGGAGAAACCGCGCGCCAGGCTGTTGATTTTGAGCACCATCATCAGACGGACAATCTCATCGTCAAGCGGCTGACCGACGCCCGCCGCGTGCGACAGCACCAGAGAACGCTGCAGGTTTTCCAGATCGTGCGTCGCGATGCGGGTCTGCGCCAGCAGCCCAAAGCCGGTATTAATCCCGTAAGCCGTGCGCCCTTCGGCAACGATGGCTTCAACGCAGGCCACGCTGTCGTTAATGGCGGCGTGGGCGCTTTCATCCAGCGAAAGGGTGACCGGCTGACGCCAGACGTTACGCAGCTGTTTGAGCGTCAGTGAGCCGGGAGTGAGGGTTAATGCGTTCATTCATGCTTTCCTTTTGTGGCAGGGATCATCGGCAGGTTAAGGCCCTGCTCTTTGGCACAGTCAATGGCAATCTCGTAACCCGCATCCGCGTGACGCATCACGCCGGTTGCCGGGTCATTGTGGAGCACGCGAGCGATACGCGCGGCGGCTTCATCCGTTCCGTCACAGACAATAACCATCCCGGAATGCTGGGAGAAGCCCATCCCCACGCCGCCGCCGTGGTGCAGCGACACCCAGGTCGCGCCGCTGGCGGTATTCAGCAGGGCATTCAGCAACGGCCAGTCGGACACCGCATCCGAGCCGTCGCGCATGGCTTCCGTTTCTCGGTTCGGGCTGGCAACGGAGCCGGAGTCCAGGTGGTCGCGGCCAATGACGATCGGCGCGGAAACTTCACCGCTGCGCACCATTTCGTTAAAGGCGAGGCCGAGTTTTTGACGCCACTCCAGCCCTACCCAGCAGATACGCGCTGGCAGACCCTGGAAGTTAATGCGCTCGCGGGCCATGTCCAGCCAGTGGTGCAGGTGTTCGTCATCGGCGACGATCTCCTTCACTTTGGCGTCGGTTTTGTAGATGTCCTCTGGGTCACCGGACAGGGCAACCCAGCGGAACGGCCCGATGCCGCGGCAGAACAGCGGGCGGATATAGGCCGGGACGAAGCCGGGGAAGTCGAAGGCGTTATTCACGCCCATCTCTTTCGCCATCTGGCGAATGTTGTTGCCGTAATCAAAGGTCGGAATACCCATCTGGCTGAAGGCCAGCATGGCGGATACGTGTTCCGCCATGGAGCGTTTCGCGGCAAGCACCGTGCCTTCCGGATCGGTCTCCGCTTTTTGCTGGTAGGCTTCCCACGTCCAGCCTTTTGGCAGGTAACCGTGCAACGGGTCATGGGCGCTGGTCTGGTCGGTGACCAGATCCGGACGCACGCCGCGGGCGACGAGTTCTGGAAGAATGTCCGCCGCATTTGCGCACAGGGCAATCGACACCGCTTTGCCTTCGGACGTGTATTTTTTGATGCGCGCCAGCGCATCGTCCAGGCTGGTCGCCTGTTCATCGACGTAGCGGGTACGCAGACGGAAATCAATGCGGCTCTGCTGGCACTCAATGTTCAGGGAACACGCGCCGGCCAGCGTGGCGGCCAGCGGTTGCGCGCCGCCCATGCCGCCCAGACCGGCGGTCAATACCCAGCGGCCTTTCAGCGAGCCGTTGTAGTGCTGGCGACCGGCTTCCACGAAGGTTTCGTAGGTGCCCTGCACGATCCCCTGGCTGCCGATGTAGATCCAGCTCCCGGCGGTCATCTGGCCATACATCGCCAGCCCTTTCGCGTCCAGTTCGTTGAAGTGTTCCCACGTTGCCCAGTGCGGCACGAGGTTAGAGTTGGCAATCAGCACGCGCGGGGCGTTTTTGTGCGTTTTAAACACGCCCACCGGCTTGCCGGACTGCACCAGCAGGGTTTCGTCGTGTTCGAGTTCGGTCAGGGATTTTACAATTGCGTCATAGCATTCCCAGTTGCGCGCGGCGCGGCCTATGCCGCCGTAAACCACCAGCTCGTGGGGGTTTTCCGCCACCTCAGGATCGAGGTTGTTCATCAACATGCGCAGCGGGGCTTCGGTGAGCCAGCTTTTGGCGATAAGGGTGGTGCCGCGCGCGGCGCGGACGTCCTGCTGGCGGTATTTACCTGACGACATTGTGTGCTCCTATACGGGACAGATGATGCATTTAGATATACTTGTATAGACAAGCACACACAAGGTCGGATTTAACAAAAAAGATACAATTTTGTTATATTGCGTTAGCGATCACGCTTATAAAACTTATGACATAAAGTGGCCCTGTAGCCGGTAACGGTTACCCGGGAAAAGCAGCCGGGCATGCGACACAATGTGCGACGAGGACCAGGTTCGACGGCGGATCAGCAGGCACGGGTCGTGCTCTTTAATGCGCAGCCGCTCGCACTCCTGCGGCGTGGCGCGCACGGCTTCCACAATGTGCTCCCCTTCCGTCAGCGGTGCGACAAGCGAAAGATAGGCATGCGGCGTGGTGTGGGTGTAATCCTGGTTCAGATAGTCCGGTATCCGTTCGGCGTTAACGCAGCGATCTTCAATCTGCACCGGAATGTCGTTTTCGAAATGCACCATCACGGAGTGGAAGATGCGACTTCCCTCTTTGACATTCAGCTCTACCGCCTGCTCGGCGCTGGCTTGAGTCTCTTCGAGCACCAGCACCTCACAGCGGTGCTGATGATTACGCGCGGCAATCTCGTCCGCAATGCTGCGGATTTCAAACAGGGCGGACTGCCCTTTCGGCTCCGCCACAAACGTCCCGACGCCCTGCAGGCGCACCAGAAGCCCTTCGTCGGTCAGCTCGCGCAGCGCCCGGTTGACGGTCATCCGGCTAAAGCCAAACTGCGCCACCAGATCGGCCTCCGAGGGAATGCGGTCATGCGGCCGCCAGACGCCGGTGGCGATTTTTTCGCTGATCGCCTGCTTCACCTTTTCGTAGAAAGGCGCGGGAGGGCTCGACGGCGGCAGGGGTGAGCGTGAAAACATCGTGACTCCTTGAATAGTGTTATGCCCACCAGTGAGCAATTTGCCAGGCCAGACGGGCGGCAAGCTTTGCGCCCTGCCCGTCCCGATCGTACTGTGGGTTAAACTCTACCAGATCGGCGGCCTGGAGCTTACCGCTACGGCAGATATGTTCGATGACGGGGAGAAGATCCAGTGCCGGAATGCCTAACGCAGCCGGAGCGGAAACGGCAGGCATTTCGCTGGCGGGCAGGACGTCCAGATCGATTGTCAGGTAAACGCGATCGGCCTGCGCCAGCACACTTTCCAGCGCGGACAGTGCATCGCGCCTGAAATGGAGATCTTCCACCAGCGTGACGTTCAGGCGTTCGGCCTCATCCCACAGCGCCTGCGTGTTTGCCGCCCGGCTCACGCCAAAGCAGGCGTACTGAAATGCCCGACCGCGCTCATCGCAGTAGTGCGCCAGCTGGCGAAACGGCGTGCCGGACGTCGCCCGCTCGGCCTTGCGCAGATCGAGATGGGCATCAAGGTTGATGATGACAACCCGCTCGTTCGGGAAGGCGTCCAGCACGCCGCGACCGTGCGCCCACGCGGTTTCGTGTCCGCCGCCAAAGACCAGCGTGCGCATCCCGGAGCGCTGGCAGGCTGTCACGGCATCGCTTAACGTCTGCTGTGCCGCCTCAAGCTCGTCACCTTCAACGTAGACCGACCCCATATCCGCCAGCCGATCGTGTCCTTGATGGCTTGCCATATTCGCCAGCGCCTTTCGCAGCATATCAGGCGCCTGCACGGCGCCGGGCCTGCCCTGATTGCGTTTTACCCCTGCATCACATTCAAAGCCTATCAGCGCAATGCCGGATGATAGCGGCGTGAACGCTCCCTGCTGCCGTATCGTCTGGAAAATGCGCGTTGCGTTGCTGGCCTCGGCGCTGTCGTCGCGCCCCTGCCAGACCGTTTCGGCTACGGGCCGCCATAACCTCATACTGCCTCCCCACGGAAAATACGTTGATACAGCGGATTGCGTCCCGGCTCGTAGACCATCTCAACCGGATGGCGAGCATCCCAGACGATGAAATCAGCGACAAACCCGGCCCGCAGCTGTCCGTGGGTTTCCCTGCGGCCCAGCGCCTGCGCGGCATGCCGCGTGACGCCAGCCCAGGCCTCTTCAGGCGTCAGGCCAAACTGGACGCAGGCCATGTTCATCGCCAGGTGCAGGCTGGCAAACGGGCTGGTACCGGGGTTATAGTCGGTCGCGACCGCCATCGGCACACCCTGTTTTCTGAGCTGTTCAACCGGCGGACGCTGGTGCTCCTGCAGAAAATAGAACGCGCCCGGCAACAGGACCGCAACCGTGCCGCTTTGCGCCATCGCCTGAACGCCTGCGTCGTCAAGATATTCGATATGATCGGCGGAGAGTCCCTTATACCGGCTGACCAGCGCCGCACCGCCCTGATTCGACAGCTGCTCGACGTGCCCTTTCACCGGAATACCGAGCGCGGTCGCCGCCTTAAAGAGGCGCTCGGTTTGCGACGGGGTAAAGCCGACGTTTTCGCAGAACACGTCTACTGATTCGTATAACTCTTTTTGCCACAGCGTGGGCAATATCTGCTCACAGACCAGCGTGAGGTACGCATCCGGATCCTGTCGGTATTCCGGCGGAACCGCATGAGCCGCCAGCAGCGTTGGGCTGATATCAACCGGATTATTGAGGCTCAGCTGGCGCGCGACCTGCAGCATCTTCTCTTCGGCCTCGGCGTTTAAACCGTATCCGGATTTGATTTCAACCGTGGTGACACCTTCATTCATCAGACGCTGAAGCCGCTGCTGCGCCAGCTTAAGCAGGGTTTCGGGCGAGCTGCTGCGCGTCGCCGTCACGGTAGCGTTAATCCCGCCCCCCTGGGCGCTGATGGTTTGATAAGAGACACCGTTAAGACGCTGCTCCCACTCCGCCGCGCGATCGCCGCCAAACACCAGGTGGGTATGGCAGTCAATCAGGCCCGGCGTGACCAGACGTCCCTGAAGATCGACACAGTGACGGTGTCCGGCCGGAATGTCAGATTCAGGGATCACGGCCAGAAGGGTGTGGCCGCGTACGACCAGGGCGTGTTGCTCTTTCAGTCCATAGGGCGCACAGACGTCCGGTGCCATCGTAGCCAGTCGCGCATTTCGCCATATCACATCGTCGGGATGAATCTGCTGCATGGGCATTCCACTTGTCATAGGTTGTATAGACATTTATTTTCATCTGTTGTCTGCTGTCAACCGACTTTGCGGAAAATGTTATTTATTTGTGATCACTTACCCGCCGCCCCTGGGCTAAAAATGCAACTTTTACCCTTTTTATCTTCCCGTTTCGCTCAACTTAGTATAAAAAAGCAGGCTATTTCGTCTATCCCGTAAAGACTTGCATACCCAGGAGCTTCACCTTGAACATTTCCAGGATTTCCCGTCTGGCGTTAGCACTCGCCTTTGGCGTGACATTATCCGCATGTAGTTCAACCCCACCGGATCAGCGGCCTTCTGAGCAGGTCGCGCCCGGTACGGCCTCCCGCCCGATTTTGTCCGCTGATGAAGCGAAGAACTTCGACCGTGCGCACTACTTCTCGTCGATGGATCCTAACGCTGCGCCGTGGACCCCGTCTTCGATTAACCTGCCGAAACAGCCTGACTTCGTGGTTGGCCCGGCGGGTGCGCAGGGTGTAACGCATACCTCGATTCAGGCTGCGGTAGATGCTGCCATCACGAAACACAGCGCATCTCGCCAGTTCATCGCGATCCTGCCAGGTGAATATGAAGGCACCGTGTATGTTCCGGCGGCACCGGGCAGCATTACGCTTTACGGTCTGGGCGAAAAAGCGATCGACGTAAAAATTGGCCTGGCGATTGATTCCGAAATCGACAGCAACACCTGGCGTCACCTGGTGAACCCGGCCGGTAAATATATGCCGGGTAAACCGGCGTGGTACATGTTTGATAACTGCCAGAGCAAGCGTGCCGCCACCATTGGCGTGATGTGCTCTGCGGTGTTCTGGTCCCAGAATAACGGTCTGCAGCTGCAGAACCTGACCATCCAGAATACCCTGGGTGACAGCGTTGACGCCGGTAACCACCAGGCCGTCGCGCTGCGCAGCGATGGCGATAAAGTGCAGATTAACAACGTCAACATTCTGGGTCGTCAGAACACCTTCTTCGTGACCAACAGCGGTGTACAGAACACGCTGCAGAATAACCGTCTGACCCGTACGCTGGTGACCAACAGCTACGTTGAAGGTGATGTGGATCTGGTGTCCGGCCGCGGCGCGGTGGTATTTGATAACACCGATTTCCGCGTGGTGAACTCACGCACTCAGCAGGAAGGTTACGTGTTTGCTCCGGCAACCCAGTCGAACCTCTTCTTCGGCTTCCTGGCCGTGAACAGCCGCTTCAACGCTGCCGGTGACGGCGTGGCGCAGCTGGGACGCTCCCTGGACGTGGACGCAGCGACCAACGGTCAGGTTGTGATCCGTGACAGCGTGATCAACGAAGGCTTCAACATGGCGAAGCCGTGGGCGGATGCGGCGATCTCCAAACGTCCGTTCTCCGGCAATACCGGTGCGGTGGACGATAAAGGGAACGTGCAGCGTAACCTGAACGACGCTAACTTCAACCGCATGTGGGAGTACAACAACCGCGGTCTGGGTAGCAAAGTGGTTGCTGAGCCGAAGCAGTAAGCAGTCCTTTTGCCGGGTGGCGGCTTCGCCTTACCCGGCCTACAGGTTATGTAGGCCCGGTAAACGCAGTGCCACCGGGCATAAAAAAACCTCGCATTCGCGAGGTTTTTTGTTTTAAGCCGCTTAGTGAGCGTTAACCACCACCCACATCGGCCCCTGGCCTACGGCGTAGCGCCCTTTCTCTTCCAGCAGACCCTGCTCGCCTTTAATTTCATACAGCGCGATATGGTGGGATTTCTGCCCCGCTGCAATCAGGTATTTGCCGCTGTGATCGATATTAAAGCCGCGCGGCTGAGTTTCCGTCGGCTGGAAGCCTTCAACCGCCAGCACGCTGCCGTCTTCGGAAACGCTAAACACGGTAATCAGGCTGGAGGTACGGTCACAGGCGTACAGATGACGGCCATCTGGCGTAATGTGGATATCTGCCGCCCAGCGGGTGTCGGAGAAATCAGACGGCATCATGTCCAGCGTCTGCACGCACTCAATCTGACCGTTTGGATCTTTCAGTTCCCATACGTCCACAGAACTGTTCAGTTCGTTGACCACGTAGGCGTACTGCTGGTTCGGATGGAAGACCATATGACGCGGACCTGCGCCTTCTACCGTCGTGACTTCAGCTGGATTCTGCGCCACCAGGTGACCATCGTCGCTCAGGGTGAACAGGCAGATACGATCCTGCTTCAGCGCAGGCACCCACAGCGTGCGGTTATCCGGAGAGATATTTGCCGAGTGGCAACCTTCAAGCCCTTCCACCACATCCACGGTTTCAACCGGAATGCCATCTTCAAGACGGGTTACGCTGACGCAACCCGCGTTATAAGAGCCACTGAAGACAAAGTTGCCTTTACGATCGGTTGAGATATGGGTTGGGCTGCCCGGCAACGGGGCTTCGGCAGTGTAAGTCAGCGCGCCGTCGTCCGGAGAGATGCGATAGGCCAGCACGCGGAACTCCGGGCGCACACCCACGTACAAGAAACGTTTATCCGGGCTGATAACCATCGGTTGCACCTGACCTGGCACATCAACAACCTGAACCAGCGTGAGTGTCCCTTCGGTATTTAAACGCCAGACGTGGATCTGCTGGCTTTCAGGACTGGCGGTATAAACGGTTTGTTTCATGAATATTCACTCCTCACTGCGCATGAAAGTAGTTAACTTTTGACGGTGAATGCTGAATTGTCGACAGGAGTTTTGAAGCGTTCGCCTCTCGGTGTACCATCCCATCAAAACGTAAATTCAATATTAACCCGGAAAAACAAATGACCTCGCGTGTGATTGCTCTGGATTTAGACGGTACCTTACTGACGCCGCAAAAAACCCTTCTCCCCTCTTCTCTGGAAGCGCTTAAACGCGCACAGGAAGCGGGATATCAACTCCTTATCGTAACGGGTCGACATCACGTTGCCATTCACCCTTTTTATCAGGCACTGGCGTTAGATACACCTGCAATTTGTTGTAATGGCACTTATTTGTATGATTATCAGGCAAAAAAGGTTTTAGCCTCCGACCCGCTGCCGGTACCCCAGGCGCTGCAACTGATTGATCTGCTGGATGAGCATGCCATTCACGGCCTGATGTACGTGGATAACGCGATGGTGTACGAGCGCCCAACCGGCCATGTGGTGCGCACCAGCAACTGGGCGTTGTCCCTGCCTGAAGCGCAGCGTCCGGTCTTTACTCAGGTATCTTCCCTGCGTCAGGCAGCCCAGGACGTTGAGGCTATCTGGAAATTTGCCCTGACGGATGAAGACACCACCAAACTGAATGCCTTCGCGAAACACGTGGAACAGACGCTGGGTCTGGAGTGCGAATGGTCCTGGCACGATCAGGTGGATATTGCCCGCAAAGGCAACAGCAAAGGCAAGCGTCTGACGCAGTATGTGGAATCGCAGGGCTGGTCAATGCAGGACGCGATCGCCTTCGGCGACAACTACAACGACATCAGCATGCTGGAAGCCGTCGGTACGGGCGTGGCGATGGGCAATGCCGACGACGCGGTAAAAGCGCGCGCTAACGTGGTGATTGGCGACAACACCACCGACAGCATCGCGCAGTACATTTATACCCACCTGCTGTAATCAGGCGGTGATCGAGACGCTCTTGATTTGCGCGTAGAGCCACAGGCCAGGTTTGATTCCTAACTCATCCCTGGCCCACGGGCTGATGCGTGCCCAGAGCGTTCTGCTTCCCACCTCGAGCTTCACTTCCACCTGGCCGTTATCATCAAAACACTCCGCGACTTTGGCGCGCAGGATATTTCGAATACTGGTTTGCAGCGGCGGCTGCAGCACCAGCGAAACGTCAGATGCCTGAATACGAATACGCAGCGCGGACTGCAACGGCTTGTCGATCTTATTGACCCACAGGTGCTGATCGCCCAGCGCCAGCGCCGTCATCGCGTAGTGCGGATGGTGTTCCAGCACGCTCACTTTCAGGATGCTGCTCTGCTGTTCCCGGGGTAACCACGGGTGCATTACGCTGCTGCCCCACACCTCTTCCAGGTTGCCGAAGGCCTTGACGCTGCCCTCTTCCAGCACCAGCACTTTGTCGGCCAGATGCAGGATCTCATCCAGCGAATGGCTGACGTAGAGCATTGGAATATTAATTTCCCGCGTCAGGCGCTGCAGGTAGGGCAGGAGCTCACGTTTGCGCGGAATATCCAGCGAGGCCAGCGGTTCGTCGAGCAGCAGCAGTTCGGGCGCGGTCAGCAACGCGCGGCCAATCGCCACGCGCTGTTTTTCTCCGCCGGAAAGCGAGGATGGCAGCCTGTCGAGCAGTGGCTCAATGCCTAAAAGCGTCACCAGCTTATCAAACTGCCCGGCCATGCTTTTCGCCATGCCGTAACGCAGGTTGCCGCGCACGCTGTAGTGTGGGAATAAGCGCGCGTCCTGAAAAACATAGCCGATGCGGCGTTTATCCGGCGACAGATACACCTTATTTTCCACGTCATTCAGAACGCGGTTATTCAATACAATCCGTCCTGTCTGCGGGCGCGTCAGGCCGCTGATGGCATTTATTAGCGACGTTTTTCCCGCCCCCGACACGCCGAAAATGGCGGTGATACCGCTTGCAGGCAGCGTCTCGTTAAGCGTCAGGGTATGGTTTCCCAGCGTCTGAGTGAAATTCAGTTCCAGCATGCTTATTTCCCCATCCGCTCACGGCTGAGCCGCGCCAGCCATTCCGACACCAGCAGCGATACCAGGGCTAATACGATTGAGATGATACACAGCCGCGCCGCCGCGCCCTCTCCGCCCGGCGTTTGAATCAGAGTATACATGGCCGATGGAATGGTTCGCGTCTCGCCGGGAATGTTCGAGACAAAGGTGATCGTCGCGCCAAACTCGCCCAGCGAGCGGGCGAAGGCCAGTACCGTCCCGACAATAATGCCGGGTAACGTCAGGGGAAGCGTGATGGTGAAAAAGACGCGCCAGCGCCCGGCACCCAGCGTACGCGCCGCCTGTTCGAGCTTCATGTCCACGCCTTCCAGCGCGAGGCGGATCGCCCTCACCATCAGCGGGAATGACATTACCGCTGCCGCCAGTACCGCACCGCGCCAGCTAAAAGCGAACGTCAGCCCAAACCAGTCGTAGAGCTTCTCGCCGATAAAACCGCGCCGCCCCATCGAAACCAGCAGCAGATAACCGACCACCACGGGCGGCAACACGAGCGGAAGATGAAGCACGCTGTCGAGCAGCGCTTTACCGGGAAACTGACAGCGAACCAGTAACCAGGCAAAGAAGATCCCAAAGGGCAAACTCAGCGCAACCGCCAGGGAAGAGACTTTAAGGCTCAGCAGAACAGCCTGCCATTCAGGATCGGTCAATATCATCAGTGAGTCGTAAATCCGTAACGTTTAAAGATTGCGGACGCTTCCGGCCCCTTCAGATAATCGCGGAAAGCCGTCACGGTCGCATTTTTATGTCCATCAACAATCGCAACAGGATATTCCACTTTCTTGTGGGAGTCTTCCGGGAACGTTGCCACCACTTTCACACCCTTACTGGCGACGGCATCGGAGCCATACACAATGCCCAGCGGGGCTTCGTTGCGTTCCACCAGCGCCAGCGCGCCGCGGACATCTTCCGCCGGAGCCAGCTTCGGCGACAATGTCTCCCACGCGCCCAGCTTTTGCAGCGCTTCTTTGGCGTAGATCCCGGCCGGAACGTGCTCCGGATCGCCCACCGCCAGACGCCCGCCGTTCAGCAGACTTATCCAGTGGGTCTCTTTGTTGATGGTGAAGTCAGCCTGAGCGCTGGCTTTTGGCGCCACGACAACCAGGCTATTCCCCAGCAGCGTTTCGCGGGTTGCCGCATCAATCGCTTTCTTCTCCACCGCGTAATCCATCCACTTCTGGTCAGCCGAGATGAACAGATCCGCCGGTGCGCCCGCTTCTATCTGGCGCGCCAGCGTCGAGGAAGAGGCAAACGAGGAGACCACCTCGACGTTTTTCTCTTTTTTATACGCCGCCGCGATATCCTGCAGCGCGTTGGTCAGCGACGCCGCCGCAAAGACCGTGATTTTACCGTCGTCCGCCAGCGCGTGGCCGGTAAGTGAAAGCGTCAGCGTTGCCCCTGCGAAAAGGCGTACCCAGGTACGTGCCATTTTTAACTCCTGTGAGTAGCGTTATATACCCATTAATATAACGGTAACATCAGGGAGATCCCAGCGTTAAATCGTACCGCTGAAGAGGTAAACCGGTGTGATACGTTAAATATTATCGGCGAAAACGGGAAAATCTTGAGAGCAAAACGCCCGGGCAAGCCGGGCGTTTTGGGGGGAATCAATGCTGCTTTTTAGCCTGGTCTCTGTGACCAATGTTCGAAAAGACGTTGAACACTTCACCCAGGCCGTAGATGGCACCGAGGATGATGGCCATCACTACTGGTACCATGATCACGGCGAATACCAGACTTTTCAACAACTCTAACATGGTTTTCTCCAGATATTGTGAATAGCGTATTCTACCCTTTCAACTGAGAAAAACATCCCCTTTTGTGCGGTACCCTTTGCGCCCTGCACCATTTGGGTCACAATACCCTTTTTGCCAGGACACTGTTATGCAGGCCGAAATTCTTCTCACACTCCGACTTCAGCAAAAGCTTTTCGCCGATCCGCGACGTATCGCCCTGCTTAAACAAATAGAACAAACGGGCTCGATTAGCCAGGGGGCGAAAAACGCGGGCATCAGCTACAAAAGTGCCTGGGACGCCATCAACGACATGAACACCCTGAGCGAACAGCCGCTGGTGGACAGAGCCACGGGCGGCAAAGGCGGCGGCGGTGCAATCGTGACGCGTTATGGCCAGCGTCTTATTCAGCTTTACGATCTGCTGGCCCAGATTCAGCAAAAGGCGTTCGATGTGTTAAGCGATGACGATCACGTTCCGCTGGACAGTCTGCTGGCCGCCATTTCCCGTTTCTCGCTACAAACCAGCGCCCGCAACCAGTGGTTTGGTACGGTGACGGCGCGCGACAATCTGCAGATACAGCAGCATATTGAGATCCTGCTTGCCGATGGCACCACCCGTCTGAAGGCCGCCATAACGGCGCAAAGCGCGGAACGTCTTGAACTGGATGAAGGGAAAGAGGTGCTGGTGTTGCTGAAGGCGCCGTGGGTCACTATCACGCGCGATCCCGATGCGGCAAAGGCAGCAGATAACCAGCTGCAGGGCACAATCAGCCACATCGAACGCGGCCAGGCGCAGTGCGAAGTGCTGATGACCCTGGCAGATGGGCAGCCGCTTTGCGCGACCCTACCGCTCAGCGAGTCGGACGACTTAGAAGAAGGTGCTATCGTCACCGCGTATTTCAACGCGGACCGGGTGATTATCGCCACTTTGTGCTGAGCGCATTGACAATCGTACCGACAGTGCGTATCCCTGATATCTATTGCTGCAAAAACAGGGATAAATCATGTCATCATTGCATATTTCGCAAGGCACGTTTCGTCTTAGCGATACCCGAACGCTGAGGATTGCTGATTTGACACTACGCGCGGGTGAAAGCTGGGCGTTTGTCGGCACCAACGGCAGCGGTAAATCTGCGCTGGCCCGTGGGCTGGCGGGAGAGCTCAACCTCCTCAAGGGCGAATACCAGAGCGACTTTACGCGCCTGACGCGCCTGTCGTTTGAACAACTGCAAAAGCTGGTCAGCGACGAGTGGCAGCGCAACAACACCGATTTGCTCAGCCCTGGTGAAGACGATACCGGCCGTACGACCGCAGAAATTATACAGGATGAGGTGAAAGACCCCGCCCGCTGTGAGCACCTGGCAGAACAGTTCGGTATCTCCCCTCTGCTGGACCGGCGCTTTAAATACCTTTCGACCGGCGAGACGCGAAAAACGCTGCTTTGTCAGGCGCTGATGAGCCAACCTGAACTGCTTATTCTGGACGAACCGTTTGACGGTCTTGACGTGCAGTCCCGGGCGCAGCTGGCGTCTCTGCTGGCGTCGCTTAATCAGCAGGGATATACCCTCGTGCTGGTGCTTAACCGTTTTGATGAAATTCCGGACTTTATCCAGCACGCGGGCGTCCTGGCCGACTGTAACCTGACCGAGACCGGCGAAAAAACCGCGCTGCTTAAGCAGGCGCTGATTGCCCAGCTCGCCCACAGCGAACAGCTCGACGGTATTACCCTTCCGGAACCCGACGCCCCTTCGGCCCGCCATGCGCTTGACCCCCACCAGCCGCGCATCGTGCTGCGTGACGGGGTGGTTGCTTATGACGATCGCCCGATCCTTAACCGCCTCAGCTGGACGGTCAATCCGGGGGAGCACTGGCAGATTGTCGGCCCCAACGGCGCGGGGAAATCCACGCTGCTGAACCTGATCACCGGCGATCACCCGCAGGGCTATAGCAACGATCTGACGCTGTTCGGTCGGCGTCGCGGCAGCGGCGAAACCATCTGGGATATTAAAAAACATATCGGCTATGTCAGCAGCAGCCTGCATCTGGATTATCGGGTCAGTACCACGGTACGCAACGTGATCCTCTCCGGGTATTTTGACTCGATCGGCATTTATCAGGCGGTGTCGGACAAACAGCACAAGCTGGCCCAGCAGTGGCTGGATATCCTGGGCATGGACAACCGGGTCGCTGACGCGCCGTTTCATAGCCTGTCGTGGGGGCAACAGCGTCTGGCACTGATCGTTCGCGCGCTGGTGAAACACCCTACGCTGCTGATCCTCGACGAACCGCTGCAGGGACTCGACCCGTTGAACCGACAGCTTATCCGCCGCTTTGTGGACGTGCTGATTAGCGAAGGTGAAACGCAGCTGCTGTTTGTTTCACATCATGCCGAAGATGCCCCCTCCTGCATCACGCATCGCCTGGAGTTTGTTCCGGATGGCGAGCACTATCGTTATCTGCAAAGCAAAATCGATTGACCCCCGGAGGGCACCGCCCTCCGTTTTTCAGATAACCTGCACTAATACATTGCTATCCCGTTGATCTACAATGCCTCATGGCAGCTGAAAATCGGATTTTAAAAACAGTGTAAACGATTCCACTATTTTATCCCATGTCACACTTTTTGCGTCTCTGTTATGCTATGGTTATTACATACAATAAGCCCAATGGAGCGAAATATGCGAGTTCTGGTAACAGGTGGTAGCGGTTACATCGGTAGTCATACCTGCGTGCAGCTGCTGCAAAACGGCCATGACGTCATCATTCTCGACAACCTGTGCAACAGTAAGCGCAGCGTGCTGCCTGTGATTGAACGTCTTGGCGGTAAACAACCGACTTTCGTGGAAGGCGACATCCGCAACGAAGCGTTGATGACCGAGCTCCTTCACGACCACGCTATTGAAGCGGTGATCCACTTCGCGGGTCTGAAAGCCGTCGGGGAGTCCGTTGCAAAACCGCTCGAGTATTACGACAACAACGTCAACGGTACCCTGCGTCTCATCTCCGCCATGCGTGCGGCCAACGTCAAAAACTTCATCTTTAGCTCTTCCGCCACCGTCTACGGCGATCAGCCAAAAATTCCTTACGTTGAAAGCTTCCCGACCGGGACGCCGCAGAGCCCGTACGGCAAAAGCAAGCTGATGGTGGAGCAGATCCTGACCGACCTGCAAAAAGCCCAGCCGGAGTGGAGCATCGCGCTGCTGCGCTACTTCAATCCAGTCGGTGCCCATCCGTCAGGCGATATGGGTGAAGATCCGCAGGGCATTCCGAACAACCTGATGCCGTATATCGCGCAGGTTGCCGTCGGTCGTCGCGATTCGCTGGCGATTTTTGGCAATGATTACCCCACCGAAGATGGCACTGGCGTGCGCGACTATATCCATGTGATGGATCTGGCAGACGGCCACGTTGCCGCCATGCAGCAGCTGGCGGATAAACCTGGCGTGCATATTTACAACCTCGGCGCCGGGGTCGGCAGCAGCGTGCTGGACGTGGTCAATGCTTTCAGCAAAGCCTGCGGCAAGCCGGTGAACTACCACTTCGCACCGCGTCGTGAGGGCGATCTGCCTGCTTACTGGGCCGACGCCACCAAAGCCGACAAAGAGCTTAACTGGCGTGTTACGCGCACGCTTGATGAAATGGCACAGGATACCTGGCACTGGCAGTCACGCCACCCGCAAGGCTATCCGGACTAAGGATCCGTCATGACGCAATTTAATCCCGTCGATCATCCGCATCGTCGCTTTAACCCGTTAAGCGGGCAATGGATTTTAGTTTCTCCGCATCGCGCCAAGCGCCCCTGGCAGGGGGCGCAGGAGACGCCTGCAAAACAGACCCTGCCGCAGCACGACCCGGACTGCTTCCTCTGTCCGGGCAATACGCGCGTGACCGGGGATAAAAACCCGGACTACAAAGGCACCTTCGTGTTTACCAACGATTTTGCCGCCCTGATGACCGACACGCCGGACGCGCCGGAAAGCCACGATCCGCTGATGCGCTGTGAAAGCGCGCGCGGTACCAGCCGCGTGATCTGCTTCTCTCCCGATCACAGCAAAACGCTGCCGGAGCTGAGCGTTGAGGCACTGAAAGAGGTGGTCAGCACCTGGCAGGCGCAAACTGCCGAGCTGGGTCAAACTTACCCATGGGTGCAGGTGTTTGAAAATAAAGGTGCGGCAATGGGCTGCTCCAACCCGCATCCGCATGGCCAGGTCTGGGCGAACAGCTTCCTGCCTAACGAAGCCGAGCGTGAAGACCGTCTGCAAAAAGCGTATTACGCGGAAAACGGCTCGCCGATGCTGGTGGATTACGCGCAGCGTGAGCAGGCAGACGGCAGCCGTACCGTGGTGGAAACCGAACACTGGCTGGCCGTCGTCCCTTACTGGGCCGCCTGGCCGTTTGAGACGCTGCTGCTGCCGAAAGCACACGTGCTGCGCATCACCGAACTCAGCGACGCGCAGCGCGACGACCTTGCCCTGGCGCTGAAAAAACTGACCAGCCGTTATGACAACCTGTTCCAGTGCTCCTTCCCGTACTCCATGGGCTGGCACGGCGCACCGTTTAACGGGGACGAGAATCCGCACTGGCAGCTGCATGCCCATTTCTATCCGCCGCTGCTGCGCTCTGCGACGGTACGTAAATTTATGGTGGGCTACGAAATGCTGGCGGAAACCCAGCGTGATCTGACGGCGGAACAGGCGGCAGAACGTCTGCGTGCCGTTAGCGACGTCCACTATCGCGAATCAGGAGTTTAAAAATGAGTCTGAAAGATAAAACACAATCCCTGTTTGCTGAGAAATTTGGCTACCCTGCCACCCACGTAATTCAGGCGCCTGGCCGCGTTAACCTGATCGGTGAACACACCGACTACAACGACGGTTTTGTGCTGCCGTGCGCCATCGATTACCAGACGGTCATCAGCTGCGCGAAGCGCGACGACCGCCAGGTTCGCGTGATTGCGGCGGATTACGGTAATGAGACGGACGCGTTTTCCCTCGATGCCCCGATTGTGACGCACGACAGCCAGCAGTGGTCTAACTACGTGCGCGGTGTGGTGAAGCATCTGCAGAAGCGTAATAAAAACTTCGGCGGCGCCGATTTGGTTATCAGCGGCAACGTGCCGCAGGGGGCGGGCTTAAGCTCCTCTGCGTCTCTGGAGGTCGCCGTGGGCACCGTGTTCCAGCAGCTCTATCATTTACCGCTGGATGGCGCACAAATCGCCCTGAATGGTCAGGAAGCGGAAAACCAGTTCGTGGGCTGCAACTGCGGCATCATGGACCAGCTGATCTCCGCGCTGGGCAAAAAAGAACACGCGCTGCTGATCGACTGCCGCTCGCTTGGCACCAAAGCCGTTCCTCTGCCAAAAGGCGCGGCTGTCGTGATCATCAACAGCAACTTTAAGCGCACGCTGGTGGGCAGCGAGTACAACACCCGCCGCGAGCAGTGCGAAACCGGCGCCCGCTTCTTCCAGCAGCCCGCCCTGCGCGACGTGACGCTCAATGAATTTAACAAAGTGGCGCACGAGCTGGATCCGATTGTCGCCAAACGCGTTCGTCACGTGCTGACGGAAAATGCCCGTACCGTTGAAGCCGCCTCCGCGCTGGCGAAAGGTGACCTGAAACGCATGGGTGAGCTGATGGCAGAATCGCACGCCTCTATGCGCGATGATTTCGAGATCACCGTTCCGCAAATCGACACCCTGGTGGAGATCGTCAAAGCGGTCATTGGCGACAAAGGCGGTGTACGCATGACAGGCGGCGGTTTTGGCGGCTGCATCGTTGCGCTGGTCCCGGAAGAGCTGGTCCCTGCCGTACAGGACGCCGTGGCGAAGCAGTACGAAGCGAAAACAGGTATCAAAGAAACCTTCTATGTTTGCAAAGCATCACAAGGAGCCGGACAGTGCTAAACGAAACACCTACCCTCGCACCGGATGGTCTGCCGTATCGCCTGTTAACCCTGCGCAACCGCGCGGGGATGGTGGTTACGCTTATGGACTGGGGTGCAACCCTGCTTTCAGCCCGCGTACCGATGCCGGACGGCAGCGTGCGCGAAACCCTGCTCGGCTGCGCATCGCCCGAGCAGTATGTTAATCAGTCCGCCTATCTGGGCGCATCCGTAGGACGCTATGCTAACCGCATCGCGAAGAGCCGCTTTGAGCTCGACGGCGTACAGTACACCCTGCTTCCAAGCCAGGGTGAAAACCAGCTTCACGGCGGCCCGCAAGGCTTTGATAAACGCCGCTGGAAGATTGTTCGTCAAAACGACGGCGAAGTGCTGTTCTCGCTGGATTCTCAGGACGGCGATCAGGGCTTCCCGGGTAACCTTATCGCCTCCGCGCGCTTTACATTGACCGACGACAACCGTATCGCCATTGAATACCGTGCGACGGTCGACAAGCCGTGTCCGGTCAACCTGACCAATCACGCGTACTTTAATCTGGACGGCAACCAGTGCGACGTGCGTGAGCACAAGCTGCAGATCCTGGCGGATGCGTATCTGCCGGTTGACGAAATGGGCATTCCGTATCAGGGGCTCAAAGACGTGAGCGGGACCAGCTTTGATTTCCGCCGCGCGAAAACGATCGCCCAGGATTTCCTGAGCGATGACGATCAGCGCAAGGTGAAAGGTTACGACCACGCGTTCCTGCTGCAGGCCAAAGGTGATGTGAAACAACCTGCCGCACAGGTCTGGTCTGCGGATGAGAAGCTGCAGATGACGGTTTATACCACTGCCCCTGCCCTGCAGTTCTACTCAGGTAACTATCTCGGCGGCACAACGGCGCGCGAACACGAAGAGTACAGCGACTGGCAAGGCCTGGCGCTGGAGAGCGAGTTCCTGCCGGACAGCCCGAATCATCCGGAATGGCCGCAGCCGGACTGCGTGCTGCGCCCGGGTGAAGAGTACGTTAGCGTGACGGAATATCATTTTATTCCACATTAATCTTCAGCCCTCCCTCTGGAGGGCTTTTTTCTGCGCGCCTTGCTGAAAATAGCGCCGATCGCAGACAAAATCATAACCCTGGATTCACAAGCATCTTACACTCAGAGACTATTTTCGCTATGGTTAGGGTTAAGCGTTGCTGCTGGCACGGCCACGGCAATATAATGAGAATTGTTATCATTCTAAAAATGCTTGAGGAGTAAGAGATGGCTATTACTAAGCTGGTTCTGGTGCGTCACGGCGAAAGCCAGTGGAACAACGAAAACCGCTTTACCGGTTGGTACGACGTTGATCTGTCTGAGAAAGGCGTAAGCGAAGCAAAAGCAGCAGGTAAACTGCTGAAGGAAGAAGGCTTCAGCTTTGATTTTGCTTACACCTCTGTGCTGAAACGTGCCATCCACACCCTGTGGAACGTGCTGGACGAACTGGACCAGGCCTGGCTGCCGGTTGAGAAATCCTGGAAACTGAACGAGCGTCACTACGGTGCGCTGCAGGGCCTGAACAAAGCGGAAACCGCTGAGAAATACGGTGACGAGCAGGTTAAACAGTGGCGTCGCGGCTTCGCGGTCACCCCACCAGAGCTGACCAAAGATGACGAGCGCTACCCGGGCCACGACCCGCGTTACGCGAAACTGACCGACGCTGAGCTGCCAACCACCGAGAGCCTGGCGCTGACCATCGACCGCGTTGTGCCTTACTGGAACGAAACCATTCTGCCACGTCTGAAAAGCGGCGAGCGCGTGATTATCGCGGCTCACGGTAACTCCCTGCGTGCGCTGGTGAAATACCTGGACAACATGGGTGAAGACGAAATTCTCGAACTGAACATCCCAACTGGCGTACCGCTGGTGTATGAGTTCGACGAAAACTTCAAGCCAATCAAACACTACTACCTGGGTAACGCGGACGAAATCGCAGCGAAAGCGGCGGCCGTTGCGAACCAGGGTAAAGCGAAGTAATTTTCGCTGACCATAAAAAAAGCGCGGAACCGTCCGCGCTTTTTTATTTGAGCCGTCAGAATTAACCGCGACGCGCTTTCACTGCGTTAGCCAGCTGGCGCAGGATGGCGTCGGTATCGTCCCAGCCGATGCAGGCATCGGTCACGCTCTTGCCATACACCAGCGGCTCGCTGCCTTCCAGGTTCTGGTTACCTTCAACCAGATGGCTTTCGATCATCACCCCAATCACCGCCTTCTCACCGCCGGCAATCTGCTGACAGACGTCTGCGCCCACTTCCATCTGCTTTTTAAACTGCTTGCTGGAGTTGGCGTGGCTGAAATCGATCATCACCTGCGGTGGCAGCCCGGCTTTTTCCAGCCCGACTTTGACTTCGGCCACATGTTTTGCGCTGTAGTTAGGCTCTTTGCCGCCGCGCAGAATGATATGGCAGTCACCGTTACCGCTGGTGTTAACGATGGCAGAGTGACCCCATTTGGTCACGGACAGGAAGCAGTGCGGTGCGCCCGCTGCGTTGATGGCGTCGATAGCCACCTTAATGGTGCCGTCAGTGCCATTTTTGAAGCCCACCGGACAAGAGAGACCGGACGCCAGCTCGCGGTGAACCTGAGATTCAGTAGTGCGGGCACCAATTGCCCCCCAGCTCATCAGGTCTGCCAGGTACTGCGGCGTAATCATGTCCAGGAATTCACCGGCCGCAGGCAGGCCGCTGTCGTTGATCTCCAGCAGCAGCTTGCGCGCAATGCGCAGACCGTCGTTGATCTGGAAGCTGTTATCCATGTGCGGATCGTTAATCAGCCCTTTCCAGCCCACGGTGGTGCGCGGTTTTTCAAAGTAGACACGCATGACGATTTCCAGCTCGTCCTTCAGCTCTTCACGCAGGGTGAGCAGACGGGCTGCGTATTCTTTCGCGGCAGCAGGATCGTGAATCGAGCACGGGCCAATCACCACCAGAAGACGATCGTCATTACCTTTCAGGATCTTATGGATCGCTTTACGAGCATGAGAAACCGTGTTTGCGGCATTTTCAGTGGCGGGGAATTTCTCAAGGAGTGCTACAGGAGGTAATAACTCATTGATCTCTTTAATGCGTAAATCGTCGTTCTGATAATTCATTTTCGTTCCAGCTCTGCCATATCTTTAGTAATGAAAGCAATCCTTTCAATCTATCTTGTCGACCAGGAAGTGTAAACACGGTTTTACACTTCACGCAGATAATTCCTGGAATTCGCCTAAAAATCGCCACAAAATAGCGAAAAATGAGATCTAACCTAAGCTTTTTAACTGTAACAACCAATTTTAAACGCTTAAACGCGATTCCCTACTGACGTAAGTCCGTAAAGCGGAATCTTTCGCCTCAAAAAAGATGCACTGTTGGAGAATGTTATCCAGCGTAACGACAAGAACAGGAGCACCATGATGAAAATGACAAAACTGGCAACCCTCTTCCTGACCGCCACCCTTACCCTGGCCAGCGGCAGCGTCCTGGCCGCCGAAACGGGCACCTCAGAGAGCAACGGTGACGCGAATGCGGCTGCGGCGGCAGGTCAGCCTGCACCTGATGCAAAACAGAATATTGCCCCGAATAACGTCGACAACGGCCAGATCAATACCGGCAATACCAACACTGGCGGCACCATGCTGCATCCAGACGGTAGCGGTTCCGGCACCATGAACCATGACAATATGAGTTCAGACGAGGTCCACAAGAACTCCATGTGTAAGGACGGCAAATGCCCGGACCCTAACGACAAAGTGGGTAACGACGCCAATACCAAAACGGATGGTACCACACAGTAATTTGTATGCACCGTCAGAAAAAGGAGAGCCCAGGCTCTCCTTTCTTTTTGGAGTAACCTATTAAAAACGCTACACTAAAAACAATAACACTTCAGGAAAGCAGACATGGCGCACTCCCATTCCCACTCGCATGCACCCGGCAACGACAACGCTAAACGACTGATGCTGGCCTTTGGCGTCACGGCAACGTTTATGATTATCGAGGTCATTGGCGGCCTGGTTTCCGGCTCTCTGGCGCTTTTGGCCGATGCCGGACATATGCTGACCGATGCCGCCGCCCTGCTCTTCGCCCTGCTGGCCGTGCAGTTTGCGCGCCGCCCACCGAATGCGCGCCACACCTTCGGCTGGCTGAGGCTGACCACCCTGGCCGCGTTTGTTAACGCCATTGCGCTGGTGGTCATTACCGTGCTTATCGTCTGGGAGGCCATACAGCGCTTTCGGCATCCACAGCCGATCGCCGGGGCGACAATGATGGTCATTGCCGTGGCAGGGTTACTGGCGAATATTCTGGCCTTCTGGATCCTGCACCGCGGGAGCGGGGAAAAGAACCTCAACGTGCGCGCGGCGGCACTGCATGTGCTGGGGGATTTGCTCGGTTCCGTCGGGGCGATTGTCGCCGCGCTGGTGATCCTCTATACCGGCTGGACGCCTGTCGATCCGATTCTGTCCGTACTGGTGTCGTGTCTGGTCTTGCGCAGCGCCTGGCGGCTGCTGAAGGAGAGCGTGAACGAACTGCTTGAAGGGGCGCCAGCATCCATGGACATCGACGAGCTGAAGCGTAACCTGCGCCGTACTGTCCCGGAAGTCCGTAATGTCCATCACGTGCACGTCTGGCTGGTGGGAGAGAAACCGGTCATGACGCTGCATGTCCAGGTGATCCCACCTCACGACCACGATGCGCTGCTCGATCGCATTCAGCACTTCCTGGAGCACCACTACGACATTAGCCACGCTACCGTTCAGATGGAGTATCAGCCCTGTAGCGGACCGGACTGCCACCTTAACGAGGCGCAGTCCGGTCATTCACATCATCATGACCACTAGCTGGAAAGCGCGCGAGAGCCTCGCTCACGCGCGCTGTTAATCCACATTCGGCTGCCGTTCAGCGCGATGAAGGTCAGCAGCAGATATTCCAGCGACATGGCATAGACGCCCTGCAGGGCGAAGATCGCCACGCTGATCACGTTGATGATGACCCACAGCAGCCAGTTCTCAACGTATTTACGGGTCATCAGAATCATTGCCGCAATCGACAGCAC
Organism: Enterobacter quasiroggenkampii; assembly: GCF_043972695.1. Taxonomy (NCBI): domain Bacteria; kingdom Pseudomonadati; phylum Pseudomonadota; class Gammaproteobacteria; order Enterobacterales; family Enterobacteriaceae; genus Enterobacter; species Enterobacter quasiroggenkampii. The sequence goes on along the minus strand of NZ_CP143745.1, from coordinate 1,945,393 downwards.
CATCATGCAGGAATCCCAGAACGGGAAAGCATCCGGCTGGAGTTCTGGCATCGTTACGTTCAGGCCGATGCCGGACATGACCGAAACAGCAATGCGGGTCAGGAAGGCAAACACCGGGTTGATGTAAACGGTCATTAAGCCAATGGCCACCACGCAGGCGACGAACCAGGCGATGGCTTTCGGCAGGGGCAGCCAGCGGATCTGCAACTCGGCCTCCTGCTGGCTGTTCTGACGCGACCAGGCATACCAGCCGTAAATATTGGCGGCAAAGAAGAACAGCTGCAAAAGCAGGCTGGCGTACAGCTGGATCTGGAAAAAGATAATCGCAAACAGCGTGACGTTAATCAGCCCGAACGCGTAGTTACTGATCTTCTCCAGGCTTGCCAGCCAGATACACAATAAGCCCGCCAGCGTACCAACGGCCTCAATCCATGACAGGTCATAGCCACCTGCACCAATCGGTATATGAACCAGAATGTTATGTGTGCTAAAAAAATCCATCTTTTCCCCGGGGCGAGTTGAATTAAGTACGTAGTGTAGCCGCAAAATCCAGCATGCGGTTAAGCGGAATTAACGCGCCTTCACGCAGGGCGGCATCCACATGGATTTCATGCGCCGCACCACCGGTTTCTAACCCTTCGGCAATCGCTTTTAGGCCGTTCATCGCCATCCAGGGACAATGCGCGCAGCTGCGACACGTTGCGCCCTCGCCCGCCGTTGGCGCTTCAAGCAGCTCTTTCTCCGGCACGGCCTGCTGCATCTTATAGAAGATACCGCGATCGGTCGCGACAATGAGCTGCTTGTGAGGCAACGTCCTGGCCGCGTTGATAAGCTGGCTGGTTGAGCCCACGGCATCCGCCATGTCGACAATTGACTGCGGTGACTCGGGGTGAACAAGAATGGCGGCGTCAGGATAAAGCGCCTTCATGCGCGCCAGCGCCTGAGTTTTGAATTCATCATGCACAATGCAGGCACCCTGCCAGCAAAGAACGTCAGCCCCCGTCTGCTTCTGAACATAATTGCCGAGATGACGATCAGGCGCCCAGATAATTTTTTCCCCCAGGCTGTCCAGATGTTCAATCAGCTCAACGGCGATGCTCGACGTAACCACCCAGTCAGCCCGCGCTTTTACCGCCGCAGAGGTGTTAGCGTAGACCACCACGGTCCGGTCAGGGTGAGCGTCACAGAAGGCCGTGAATTCGTCAATCGGACAGCCGAGATCCAGGGAACACTCCGCGTTAAGCGTGGGCATCAGAATGGTTTTTTCCGGGCTCAGAATCTTTGCCGTCTCGCCCATAAAACGCACGCCGGCAACCAGCAGCGTGGAAGCGGGATGTCGTGCACCGAAGCGCGCCATCTCCAGTGAGTCAGAAATGCAGCCGCCGGTCTCTTCCGCCAGTTGCTGGATCTCCGGGTCGGTGTAGTAATGGGCCACCATTACCGCATCGCGCGCTTTAAGAAGACGTTTGATCTTCTCGCGGTAGAATTGCTTTTCGTCCTGGCTCAGCGGGACAGGCTTTGGCGGAAACGGATAGATTGCGGCTTCAGGATCAAACATCACACTCATTATGGCTTCTCGTTTTACGGGCTTAACAATATTGCCTTTCATTTGCCTGACATAGCAAAACGCGTGGCAATTGTGTTTTGTATACTAAACAAGATAGCGAATCTGGCGTGAAAAGTCACCGGGAATAGATGGGCGGAGCATTAGTTGTACCGCAGATAGCAAAAAGGCGCCTTTAGGGCGCCTTTCTACACTGGTGGGTCGTGCAGGATTCGAACCTGCGACCAATTGATTAAAAGTCAACTGCTCTACCAACTGAGCTAACGACCCCTTGCGGGATTTTTTTCTTCGAAGTGGTGGGTCGTGCAGGATTCGAACCTGCGACCAATTGATTAAAAGTCAACTGCTCTACCAACTGAGCTAACGACCCATTCGGGTGCTGACTTCGAAGATTTTTACTCGGTACCACTTTAAAGTGGTGGGTCGTGCAGGATTCGAACCTGCGACCAATTGATTAAAAGTCAACTGCTCTACCAACTGAGCTAACGACCCGAGTGGTGGGTGATGACGGGCTCGAACCGCCGACCCCCTCCGTGTAAAGGAGATGCTCTACCAACTGAGCTAATCACCCACTCTGTACTGCCGGAACTGCGTTAAGTGGTGGGTCGTGCAGGATGACTCGGCTTCGCCTCGCCCTACGGGCCGTTGCTGACGCAACGTTATCCTTCACGTTTTACTACTACTTCCACCTGACTTAGTGGTGGGTCGTGCAGGATTCGAACCTGCGACCAATTGATTAAAAGTCAACTGCTCTACCAACTGAGCTAACGACCCACTTTTATGCTGCTTTCACGTTGTTTGATATCCCGTGGCAACGGCGGCATATATTACTGATTTAAGAATTCTGCGCAACAAAAATTTCGATGAAGATCACTTAACTGCTTAGTAATCATGCTGCACGACCAGAAATAACGCGATTTCTGGTCATGCGATAATCATCCCATCGAATTCAGACGTTTTTGCGCCTGCTTAGCACCTTCGGTACCCGGGAATTTTGCGACCACCTGCTGATAAACCGCTTTGGCTTTCGCCGTGTCGCCTTTGTCCTGCATGATCACGCCAACCTTATACATCGCATCGGGCGCTTTCGGCGATTTTGGGTAATTTTTCACCACTGAGGCAAAATAAAACGCCGCATCGTCCTTTTTACCCTTGTTGTAATTCAACTGACCGAGCCAGTAATTGGCATTTGGCTGATAAGTGGAATCCGGGTATTTCTTAACAAAGCTCTGAAACGCAGCAATCGCGTCATCCTGACGAGATTGATCCTGTACCAGGGCAATGGCCGCATTGTAGTCCGTATTCGCGTCACCGCTCTGTACAGGCGCGCCTGTTGAGGCTGACGTATCAGCAGATGGCGCTGGCGTAGACGTCGCCGCACCGCTCTGATCGCCTGCGGCTGGCTGTGCTGCTGCACCACCACTGCTCAGGCTATCGATCTGCAACAAGATTTGCTTCTGACGTTCCACAACCTGGTTAAGCTGATACTGGCTTTCCTGAATCTGACCGCGGAGAGAGTCAATATCATTCTGGTTATCGGAAAGTTGTTGCTGGAGTTGGGTTAAAAGCTGGCTGTGAGCGTTAGAAATACGCTCGAGTTGAGTGACCCGGTCTTCTACCGAGCCTGAGCCGACACTACTGATTGGTGCCTGAGCAAAAGCGGCCCAGGGGGCCGCTATTCCAACCAGTAACGACAGACTCAACAGATGATGTCTGAAGTTACTGCTCATGCAATTCTCTTAGTAAACCAGTACGGCACGACGGTTTTTGGAGTAAGCCGCTTCGTCGTGACCCAGTACTGCAGGTTTTTCTTTACCGTAAGAAACGATGGAGATCTGGTCAGCAGAAACACCTTTACCCTGCAGGTACATTTTAACAGCGTTAGCACGACGTTCACCCAGGGAGATGTTGTACTCTGGAGTACCACGTTCGTCCGCGTGACCTTCTACGGTGACTTTGTAAGATGGGTTGCTACGCAGGAAGTTAGCGTGCGCATCCAGCATCGCAGCGAAGTCAGAACGGATGTCGTATTTATCCAGATCGAAGTAAACGATGTTGTTCTGCTGCAGCTGCTGCATCTGAAGACGCGCCTGCTCTTCAGAAGACATGTTGCCATTGCCGTTCGCGTCCATACCGGTGCCGGCACCCATCATGCCTTCGCCGCTCTGGTCATTGCTGGCGTTCTTGTTAGAAGAACACGCTGCGATTGCCATTACAGGCAGAGCGATCATCAGCCCCTTCAGCACTTTGTTCAGTTGCATTTCTATGATTCCTTTAGTAATCAATTAATTATTATTTACAGATACGGCGACCAGGCAGGTGATTTTACCTGTCCATCAGTAGCCGGAATACGCGCTTTGAAACGCCCATCTGTAGAAACCAGATTCAGCACAGATCCCATCCCCTGAGAAGAGCTGTAGATTACCATCGTGCCGTTAGGTGCCAGACTTGGCGTTTCATCCAGGAACGTTGACGACAGAACTTGAACGCCACCCGCTACCAGATCTTGTTTGGCAATGTGCTGCTGCCCACCGTTAGAGCTGACCATTACCATAAATTTACCGTCGCTGCTCACGTCTGAGTTCTGGTTCTGTGAACCTTCCCAGGTAATACGCTGCGGAGCACCGCCGTTGATGTTGACTTTATAGATTTGTGGACGGCCGGCCTGGTCAGAAGTAAACGCCAGGTTTTGACTGTCCGGGAACCATGAAGGTTCGGTGTTGTTGCTGCGACCGTCGGTCACCTGACGGATCTGGCCAGAGCCAATGTCCATCACGTACAGGTTCAGGCTACCGGTTTTAGACAACGCAAACGCCAGTTTAGAGCCATCTGGAGAGAACGAAGGCGCACCGTTGTGACGTGGGAAAGACGCCACCTGACGAACCGCACCGTTTGCCAGCGTCTGGATAACCAGCGCAGAACGGCCGCTTTCGAAGGTGACATACGCCAGCTTAGAACCGTCCGGAGACCAGGCTGGAGACATCAGTGGCTGCGAAGAGCGTTTCACCAGGAACTGGTTGTAGCCATCGTAATCAGATACGCGCAGCTCATACGGGAATTGACCACCGTTGGTCTGCACCACGTACGCGATACGGGTACGGAACGCACCTTTAATGCCGGTCAGTTTTTCAAATACCGCATCGCTGGCAGCGTGTGCCGCGTAGCGCAGGTACTGCTTAGTGACCTTGTAAGAGTTCTGGGCCAGAACGGTACCTGGTGCACCGCCGGTATCCACCAGCTGCCAGGCCACGTTGTATGAACCGTCTGGATTAGGGGTAACCTGACCCACAACCACGGCATCAATACCCAGTGCAGACCATGCTGCAGGCTGAACTTCCTGCGCGCTACCCGGCTGCTGAGGCAGACGAGAACGATCTAACGGGTTGAATTTACCGCTGTTACGCAGGTCAGCCGCCACGATGCCACCGGCATCTTCAGGTGCAGCGCCAGGACCGGCCCACTGGAACGGAACAACACCGATTGGGCGTGCCGAGTCCACCCCCTGGGTGATCTCGATACGTACTTCTGCGTGCAGTACTGCTGCCCACAGCATTAAAAAACTAAATGCTACACGTAATGCCTGCTTCATCATATCTCCCTTATCCGGGTAACCTTACCCACGATAATTTAGCAGAATGTTAACAAACTCAAATAGACAAAACTACCCGAACCCTGTGACTAAACCTGGTCTATTTTTCCCCGTTTGCACGGGGAAAATGTAACTTAAGGTTTGAAGTCCAGCGGCGCATTTTTGAAGACTTCGTAGACTGCCTGCGAAGGCGGTTTAGGCATCTTCGCCTGACGCGCTGCAGCCAGGGCCGCAGTACATAAAGCCGGGTCGCCACCTTCAGACTTAATATCCAGCAGCATGCCATCCGGAGCCAGTTTTATACGTAACGTACACGTTTTACCGGTATAGGAAGACGCATCATAGAATCGGCTTTCAATAGCGGATTTAATCTGCGCGGCATAACCGTTGATTTCAGCCCCTGTCGCACCGTTACTCTTAGTGTTACCACTTCCGGTCGGCGCTGCGTTGTTTCCTTTCGCCCCACCGCCCGTTTTCGGCGCATTCTTACCGGAGCTTAAATCGCCCAGCAGATCGTCAACCCCTGCGGCAGCAGCGGCTTTTTCAGCGGCGGCAGCCTTTTTAGCAGCCGCTTTTTCAGCTGCTGCTTTCTTATCGGCAGCGGCCTTCTCAGCTGCAGCTTTTTTGTCAGCAGCGGCTTTTTCGGCGGCTGCCGCTTTTTCTGCCGCGGCTTTTTCTGCTGCAGCTTTCTCGGCAGCAGCCGCTTTCTTCGCGGCCTCGGCAGCAGCTTTCTTCTCTGCTTCCTGAGCGGCCTTCTTCGCGGCTTCCGCTTCTGCTTTCTTCTGAGCATCAGCTGCGGCTTTCTTTGCGGCTTCGGCTTCCGCTTTCTTCTGAGCATCAGCGGCGGCTTTCTTCGCGGCTTCGGCTTCCGCTTTCTTCTGGGCATCAGCAGCCGCTTTCTTCGCCGCTTCTGCCGCTAATTTCGCCTGGGCATCAGCCTGTGCTTTCGCGTCCGCTGCGGCTTTTGCTGCCGCCTCTTCCGCCTGCTTTTGCTGTTCCTGTGCTTTTTTCGCGGCCTCTTCGGCTTGTTTCTGCTGTTCTGCCTGCGCTTTCGCGGCTTCCTGCGCCTGCAAACGTTCTTTCTCAAGCTGCTTCAGACGCTCCTGCTCTGCGGCCTGCTTTTCACGCAGTTCTTCCGCTTGCTGTTGCGCCTGTTTTTCACGCTGCTCTTCAGCCCGTTTTGCACTCGCCTTCTGCTGTTGTTGGCGATTATAGTTCTGTACTACCGCACCGGGATCCACCATCACGGCGTCAATGGAAGACCCTCCACCGCCGCCGGCTGATGCATCAATATGCTCGTCGAACGAACTCCAGATCAGCGCTGCAAAAAGAATAACGTGCAGCACTGCGGAGACGATTATCGCTCGCTTAAGCTTGTCGTTCTGTTCGGTTGCCTTTGACACTATCGGTTCCCAAAAACTACGCGGATGATCAAATAGGTTGGGTCATTAAGCCAACTGACTTAACACCCGCACTATGTAGCAAGTTCAGCGCTTTAATAATTTCATCGTAGGGTACGTCTTTCGCGCCACCGATTAAGAAGACCGTTTTCGGATTTGACTCCAGGCGACGCTGCGCTTCGGCAATAACCTGCTCAGGTGGCAGCTGATCCATACGATCCTTCTCTACCACGACGCTGTATTGCCCTACGCCGGAAACTTCAATGATAACCGGAGGATCGTCATTGGTGCTCACCGCCTGTGATTCTGTCGCATCCGGCAGATCCACTTCCACGCTCTGGGTAATGATTGGCGCTGTTGCCATGAAGATCAGCAGCAGTACCAGCAGGACGTCCAGCAGTGGAACGATATTGATTTCGGACTTGAGCTCGCGACGACCTCGTCCACGCGATCTGGCCATGGTTTACCCCTTGTTGCTCTCGGTGCTGGTAAACGCCTGACGGTGCAGAATCGCAGTGAACTCTTCCATAAAGTTGTCGTAGTTCAGTTCCAGTTTGTTCACGCGCTGGTTCAGACGGTTATAGGCCATAACTGCCGGAATTGCCGCAAACAGACCGATAGCGGTCGCAATCAGTGCTTCAGCGATACCCGGTGCAACCATCTGCAACGTCGCCTGCTTCACCGCGCCCAGCGCGATAAAGGCGTGCATGATCCCCCACACGGTACCAAACAGACCAATATACGGGCTGATGGAACCGACAGTACCGAGGAAAGGAATATGCGTTTCAAGGTTTTCCAGCTCACGGTTCATGGAAATGCGCATCGCGCGCGAGGCACCTTCCACCACCGCTTCCGGCGCATGATTGTTTGCACGATGCAGACGGGCGAACTCTTTGAAACCGCTATAGAAAATTTGCTCGGAGCCGGTCAGGTTTTCACGGCGTCCCTGGCTCTCCTGGTACAGACGAGAAAGCTCAATGCCCGACCAGAACTTATCTTCAAACGCTTCAGCTTCACGGCCGGCGGCATTGAGGATACGCGTTCTCTGGATGATGATGGCCCAGGATGCGATTGAAAAACCAATCAAAATCAACATGATAAGTTTAACCAGAAGGCTTGCCTTCAGGAACAAATCAAGGATATTCATGTCAGTCACTGCTTAAACTCCGCGACAATAGACTTAGGAAGCGCACGAGGCTTCATTATGGTTGGATCAACACAAACAATCAGTACTTCAGCTGAGTTCAGTACGGTGTTCTCTGCGTTGACTATCCGCTGCGTGAAAACCAGTGAGGTCCCGCGCATTGATGTAATTTCAGTTTGGACTTCGAGCATATCGTCGAGTCTGGCAGGCGCAAAATACTCAAGCGTCATCTTGCGTACCACAAAGGCAACTCGCTCAGCCAACAGCACCTGTTGACTAAAGTGATGATGGCGCAGCATCTCTGTGCGTGCCCGTTCATAAAAAGCAACGTAGCTGGCGTGGTAAACCACACCACCGGCATCGGTATCTTCGTAATAGACACGAACCGGCCATCGAAACAGCGTTGTATTCACTTTACATCCCAGTAATGCAACAAAAGTTAGAGCTTTTAAACTTCGCTACTATACGCGCGGGAAAGATGGTTTGGAATGGGGGAAAGTAAACGGAGAGTAAATTTTTATGGGCTCGGGTAAGCCCATAACGTTAACGGACATTTCTTATTCAGAAGAAGAAGAAAATCAAACCGGCGAGAAGCACCAGATCGGCAATCAGCGGGCAGAAAATTCCCTGCCAGTGAACGGCTTTCGGACGAAAGCCCACGCCGTGGATCACACCTGCGCACACCGCCCACATAATGAGGAAGCCGTGCCAGATTTCAAGCTCGCTGGTTTTCGCTGCAAAGCGCGAAGGGTCCCAGAAGATACAGCCTGCCAGCAGTAATGCCATCACTAAAGAAAGCGCCCGTAACGGGCGCTTGTCCATTACCGCGTAAAGTTTCGCGATAATATTCATCAGTGTTTTTCTTCACCCGCTTTGGTCGCTTCTACGTGCTCAAGCGCCAGGGCAGTGATGACACCAAATGCACAGGCAAGAAGCGTCCCTAAAATCCATGCGAAATACCACATATTCAGCTCCTTACTTAGTACATAGAGTGGGTGTTGCTTTCGATATGTTCTTTCGTGATACGACCGAACATTTTCCAGTAACACCAGATGGTGTAGGCCAGAACGATCGGAACGAACACGCAAGCAACATACGTCATCAGGTTCAGCGTCATATGGCTGGACGTTGCATCCCACATGGTCAGGCTAGCATTCAGCATGGTGCTGGATGGCATAACGAATGGGAACATCGCAATACCCGCCGTCAGGATAATGCATGCCAGGGTCAGTGAAGAGAACACGAACGCCAGCGCGCCTTTTTCCAGACGAGACGTCAGCACGGTCAGCAGCGGCAGCAGCACGCCCAGAGCCGGGATCGCCCACAGCACAGGGGTATTGTTGAAGTTCACCAGCCATGCCCCCGCCTGACGCGCCACTTCTTTGGTCAGCGGGTTAGACGGTGCGGTGTGGTTGATCGCAGACGTCACCACGTAGCCATCAATACCGTACACCACCCACACACCGGCCAGCGCGAAGCAGACCAGCGTAACCAGCGCAGCAACCTGAGCCGTCGCGCGAGAACGCAGATGCAGCTCACCCACGGTACGCATCTGCAGATAGGTTGCGCCCTGAGTGATGATCATCGCCACGCTCACGACACCAGCCAGCAGACCAAACGGATTCAGCAGCTGGAAGAAGTTACCGGTGTAGTAAAGACGCATGTATTCGTCCAGGTGGAACGGCACGCCCTGCAACAGGTTACCGAACGCCACGCCGATCACCAGCGGTGGAACGAAGCTACCGATGAAGATGCCCCAGTCCCACATATTGCGCCAGCGGGTATCTTCAATCTTGGAACGGTAGTCGAAACCGACCGGACGGAAGAATAAAGAGGCCAGCACCAGAATCATCGCCACATAGAAACCGGAGAACGCAGCCGCGTAGACCATCGGCCAGGCAGCGAACAGCGCGCCGCCTGCGGTGATCAGCCACACCTGGTTACCGTCCCAGTGCGGGGCGATGGAGTTGATCATGATTCGACGCTCGGTGTCATTACGACCGAGGAAACGGGTGAGCATCCCCACCCCCATGTCGAAACCATCCGTGACGGCGAAACCGATCAGCAGAACGCCAACCAGCAGCCACCAGATAAAACGCAATACTTCATAATCGATCATTTGATGACTCCTGTCTTAGCGTGCCGGCTGAGTAGTCGCAGTGGACTGCTCGTAGTGATAGCGACCGGTTTTCAGGCTGCTTGGGCCAAGGCGCGCGAACTTGAACATCAGGAACAGTTCAGCCACCAGGAACAGGGTGTACAGACCACAAATCAGCAGCATGGAGAAGATCAGGTCGCCTGCGGTCAGGGACGAGTTCGCTACCGCCGTTGGCAGCACCTCACCGATCGCCCATGGCTGACGGCCATACTCCGCCACAAACCAGCCGGATTCAATTGCGATCCACGGCAGTGGAATACCGTACAGCGCAGTGCGCAGCAGCCATTTTTTCTCGCCGATACGGTTGCGAATCACGGACCAGAAGGACGCCGCAATGATCAGCAGCATGATGATGCCGCAGCCCACCATGATACGGAATGCGAAGTACAGTGGCGCAACGCGTGGAATCGAGTCTTTGGTTGCCATCTGGATCTGCGCTTCCGTCGCATCAGACACGTTCGGGGTATAACGCTTCAGCAGCAGACCGTAACCCAGATCTTTCTTCACATCGTTAAACTGGTCGCGAACGGCCTGGTCGGTAGAACCGGCACGCAGCTGTTCCAGCAGCGAGTAGGCTTTCATACCGTTACGGATACGCTCTTCGTGCTGCACCATCAGCTCTTTCAGACCCGTCACCTGCTTATCAACAGAACGGGTGGCGATGATACCCAGCGCATAAGGGATTTGAATGGCGAAGCGGTTTTCCTGCGCGTCCTGATCCGGAATACCGAACAGCGTAAAGGCAGCAGGCGCCGGCTGGGTTTCCCATTCGGCTTCGATGGCGGCCAGTTTGGTTTTCTGCACGTCACCCATTTCGTAACCGGATTCATCACCCAGAACGATAACGGAGAGGATGGCAGCCATACCGAAGCTTGCAGCGATAGCAAAGGAGCGCTTAGCAAACGCGAAGTCACGACCGCGCAGCATGTAGTAAGAACTGATGCCCAGTACAAACATCGCGCCGCACACATAGCCAGAAGCGACGGTGTGAACGAATTTAACCTGAGCAACCGGGTTCAGGACCAGCTCGGCAAAGCTGACCATCTCCATACGCATGGTTTCGAAGTTAAAATCAGACGCGATAGGGTTCTGCATCCAGCCGTTCGCAACCAGGATCCACAGCGCGGACAGGTTCGAACCTAATGCCACCAGCCAGGTCACCGCCATATGCTGGACTTTACCCAGACGGTCCCAACCGAAGAAGAACAGACCTACAAAGGTGGATTCGAGGAAGAATGCCATCAGACCTTCAATGGCCAGCGGCGCACCGAAGATATCCCCCACATAGTGGGAATAGTAAGACCAGTTAGTCCCGAACTGGAACTCCATGGTCAGACCGGTGGCCACGCCCAGTGCGAAGTTGATACCAAACAACTTGCCCCAGAACTTGGTCATATCTTTATAAATCTGTTTGCCGGAGAGAACGTATACCGTTTCCATGATGGCCAGCAGGAACGCCATACCGAGCGTCAGTGGCACAAACAGGAAGTGGTACATCGCGGTCAAGGCAAACTGTAAGCGCGACAGTTCGACTATATCTAACATTATGACTCCTTGCTCATCGCATGAAGACTCCGAGAGTGAACCCCGTCAAAGCGATCCACACGCATGCCCCAATACAAATTATTCGCATCCTTGTCGTCGTTATTACCCTGAAGGAGGATAAAAACGATGACGTGAGGTTACAAATACGTTAATAAAAAACTCAAATTGATCCCGCAAATATAATACGCTGCAAAACCCTTACAATAAACAGGTTTTTATAGAGTCACATTTACGTTTTTCGACGGTGATCAATTTATAGCAAAATTACCACTTTTCGGCCATTTTGATCGGGGACAATTTAGCGCTTTTCAGCACCTTTTTCCAAGGATTAAACTTTGATTTAAATCAAAAACAAACCTTGATGTTAACTATGTTTAATCGTGGTAAGAATGGTAAAAACCATGTTAATGATATGTGCATGCTAAGATGTGATTGGTTATCGAAGACGGAAAAAAATATAAACAGAAGTGATTTTAATTAACGCGAAACAAAAGCCTCATTTCGATGCGCGGCAAACAATAAAGCATAGTCGGGCCAGGTTATTTTTCCATGGCATTTATGCAACCCTTCGTAATTACATTTATTTTACTTTTGTCACCCCATAACTTAACACCGAGGAGTGACTATTTAATGAAAAAGGCCGCAAACAGTGCAGCCTTTTAATGATATCAGCGGTTCTCAGGCAAGAAGAAGGCTAAAGGTTCGCGACTGTCCTGGTCTGAACGCCCCGACAATGCCTTCGTCTTCACCGTGGTCCATCAGCCGTTCATTCATGTCCGTTTCGCAGCACCGCTTCACCGCCGGATTGACGGATAGCGTCGCATCACATGCGCTGGACTGTGAAGGATTGAACAGACGAAGAATGAGCTCATCACGAGCTTCCGCTTTTTTGATCGCACTGAGTACGCATCCCGTTGGCGAAAGCGCTAACAGGCTGTAGCTTTCCGGCGTGGTCAACGACGCGCGATTCAACTTCATTGCATCCCAGGGGATCTTGTTATAACACTGCACTGGCGTTAACCACGATTGAGCCTGCTGCGCGACACCCGCGTTTTCCGGCGAGCCGCTGAAGCTGAAGAGGCTAAAGCGACAGCTTAGCGGACCACGCACCTGAGAGTCCGGGACCGGCATTTTGATACCGGATGGTCTGCCGGGGCGCAGGAGCAGATCTTCTTTGCCGAGTACCCCCACGCCGCGCAGCAAGGTCAGAGCAAATGCTTTTTGTTCATCGCCCACGACTTCAAATTCACGCAGCCCCTCGGTAAATAGCGCAAGCCCGTTTCGTTTTTCCTGCAGGACGGCGTAGTTAAGTAAATTCCAGACGGGAACCGGCGCTTCTTTCCACCCCTCCTCCTGCCAGTTTTGCATCGCTGCGTCCTGCACCGGGCGAGTGATCGAGCCAAACTGCGTATCCGCTAACACTTCCTCTGTCATAAACGGCGTTGGGATCAGCACGCGAATGCGGTGGTCATCGGCCTGATTATCCAGGCACACCACCACGTCAATGCGTCTGCTGTTATGGCTTAGCGTAATCTCAAATTCAGCGTCGAGATAGCCGTTTCGCTGGCGCGCCGCGCGTTCGGCCAGGTTCGCCGGAACGGCGATTCGATGGCGGATAACCGCCCTGCTCTGCCAGCCTTCATGCGTAACCTCAAATTCATGCCCGCCCTGCGCGGAAGTGAGTCTCCACTCTTCCCGCGAAGGCGAGTAGTCGTACTCGTCGCCATCATCCGAGCTCTCTTCGATTTCCAGCACGCGGTCATAAACAAGCCCGGTTTCTTTGTCGCGCAGGCGCAGTGTACCGTCGTCATTTACGTCAATCTGCCAGAAGGCGTTTTCAAGTAAGGATGCGGTGTTTTCCCCCGGAGAGAGTACCTTCCCGGCCACGTTAGGTTCGATAAACAGCGTACGGTAGCCCATCGCCGGCAGTATCTGGCTGAGCTGAATATCAAACTCCATAAACGGTTCGTAATTGCCGTAGTGAACAATCTGTCGGTCAATGAGGCCCGGGTCGAGCTCTCGCGCGCTGCGGATGAAATACGGGATCTCGTTGCCTTTGTCATCCCGCAGACGGAACTGGCTGGCGCGCAGTCGAATCGTGGTGTTCATCACCTCTTCACGCGGCCAGGGCATCAGGTTGAACATCACCAGCTTATCGGCATCGCTTTGCGGCATGTTGTCGACAATCTTGCGCATATAGAAACGCGCCAAGTTGTCTGCCATGTCCTCAGCCAGCTCGAAGCGGGAGACAATCTCGCGATGCACCTTGTCGCTGCAGCAGCAGCCGATGCTGTCGTGAGCGTGGTTTTTGAGGATCTCTTTCCACATTTTCTCCAGCAAGCCGTGGTGGTAGTCGAAGCCCAGCGTCCAGGCAAGCGTCGCCAGCGGCTCAAGGATATTGACAATTTTGTTCTCAATACGCGCATGGGCGATTTTGATATCCATGCGCGTGGAGCCGATGGTCCGGTGCACGCGCATGTATTTCCCGTCGATAAACTCACCTTTTAAGGTCGCCAGGTCATCGCGGTGCGCGTCGATGCGATCAAAGACCTCCTCAAACCGGCTCATCACAAATTGACGCTGCGGATAGATTTCACGCAGCTTCTCCATCACCGAGAAAATGTTCTGCTGCAGCGGCATCTGGTCGTGTCCGTTGGGCAGCAAAATCGCTTTGGTGACGGACGCCTTTTCCAGAACCTCGAAATAGCTGTCGAGCCGTTTTCGCAGCCCCGCTTCGTCCTCCGGTAAGTACTTACCAATCGCGTAGCCCAGTGGCAGCACCTGTGCCGTCACTTCACTCCCGTCCTGGCTCTGCCAGAGAAATTCGGTTTTATCGGTCCCGTGGCGTTCAGAACAACCGCGCCAGAACATCGTGCGTGTAATGCCAAACCCGTTATAGATATGCGGAAGCTGGCCGGACATGCCAAACGAATCCGGCAGATAGCCGATCTTCATCGGCTCGCCGAAGGCCATACAATCCCGGATGCCGTACATCAGGTTGCGGACAATCGACTCGCCGCTCACGATCGTGGTATCGGTCTGGGTATACCAGGGGCCGATAATCAGCTTTCCACGTTCGACAAGCGCCTTCACGCGAGAGCGGTTTTCGGGCACAACGGCAAAATAATCCTCCAGTACCGCCGTCTGTCCATCGAGAACATAGTATTTGTACTCATCATCCTGCTCCAGCCTGGTCAGGATCTCTTCCATATTATTGACCAGAAGAATACGCGACTCTTCGGTGGTGAAGTACCACTCACGGTCCCAGTGCATATGCGGCGTGATATGAACGCGAGATACAGCTTTCATCTTCGTTTCCTGTTTGTGCGTTTTTACGATAAGGCGTCTTCAGTGACGTAGTTGCCCTTTTTTACCGCCTGGCGTCGCCAGAGCAGCAGAACCAGAGTGGAGATAGCGGTACCCACCAGCGCCGCGCCAAACCAGCCCGCCGCAGCAACCACACCACCCAACCCGGCATCGTGAAGTAAAAAAAGAGAGAAAATCCCGGCCCCCGGCGTAGACAACCCGATCCCCATCGCACCGACAGCCGCGCCTGTCACCATGGATCCGAGTACAAATGAGCCAATAACGCGAAGCGGATCTTCTATCGCCATCGGAATCGCCCCTTCGGTAATGCCCGCGAGGCCGAGCAGCCAGGTGGATTTGCCGGTTTCAATTTCAAACGACTTAAACAGCTTCGGTGCCAGCATCGTTGACGCCGTGACGGTGAAGGCTGAGACCATTTTGACGGAGGCAAAGATCGCATAGGGACTGTATACCCCGTTCGCCATCGCCCCCAGGCAGAACGCGTAAGAGGCTTTGTTGACCGGGCCACCCAAATCGAATGAGCACATAAACCCGAGGATCGCCCCCAGAAGCAGCGCATTCGCGCCGGACAGACCGTTAAGCCAGACGGTGAGCGTGTTATTGAGCCAGGCCACCGGTTCGCCAATCACAAACAGCATCAGGCTGCCCGCGCCCAGCACGCCAATCACCGGATAGAGATAAAAAGTCAGAAAGCCGTTGTAGCGGCTACTGAGCCGGATATGGTTTTTCACCCAGCGCATCAGATAGCCCGCGATCAGCCCGCCGACGATAGCGCCAAGAAAACCGGAGCCGATCATGTTGGCAGCCAGACCGGCCGCAAAGCCCGGCGTCAGCGCAGGTTTATCCGCCAGCGAGTAGGCGGTATAGGCCGACAGGACAGGCACCATCAAAATGCCGAGCATGCCGCCGCCAAGCTTGCGGTACATCCACAGCCATGAGTTTTCCTGGTCAAACAGGTGCTGCAGGCCAAGGATTTGCGCCAGCAGTACCGATACGGCCAGCACCGTACCGCCGGCGACGATCAGCGGCACCGCAAAAGAGATGCCGCTGAGAAGCGCCTGCTTGAGTTCAGTTTTAACGCGCTTTTTCGTTTCGGTATCGACTTGCGCCTGGCGCGCATCGCTAGAAGGCTGAAGCACCAGCGCGCGCTCAATCAGCGCTTCAGCATGGCGCAGGGGTTCCGCGACGGGCACGGAAATGGCGGGGATCCCCTGAAAGCGCTCACTCTCTTTGATCGCCACTTCTGCGGCAAAAATACACGCTTTCGCCTCCTGCAACTGCTGGGCAGTAATTCGCCCTTCGATACCGTTCGCCCCCTGCTTTTCGACCACCACGTTGACGCCGAGCTTACGTCCCGCTTTCTCCAGGTACTCTGCGGCCATATAGGTATGCGCGATCCCCGCAGGACAGGCGGTGACACAGACGACGGTTGGTGCATTCACCGGCGTATCAGCCTCGTCTTCCTTCGAGACACCGTTCAGCGCATCAAGCAGATCCTCTGCCGTCTCGGCAGCCATAACGCGCTCCCGGAGGGCATCATCGGCAAGGCGAGACGTCAGCGCCGTCAGCACCTGAATATGCGTGGATCCCGCTTCAGCTGGCGGGATGGCAAGCAGGACGATCAGCTCTACGCTTTCAGGGCCGTCCACCCCCTCCCACTCCAGCGGTTCGCGCAGCGTAGCAACCGCAAAAGCCGCTTCGTTCACCGCGTTCGATTTACCATGCGGGACAGCCAGCCCTTCACCCAGTGCGGTTGGCCCCTGCGATTCGCGACGGTAGACCTCCGCCAAAAATGCATCGCCATCTGTAATTTTGCCCAGCGCCACCAGCCGCATTGTAAGCTGGCGAATGGCCTCATCACGGCTGGCATAGCGCGCCTGCACGCAGACAGCACTGGTGTGGGTCAGAGTCGTCAGGTTCATAAGATCCTCACACATAAGTTGTTATTGTCTGGCGGCAATTGTGGCAGGTAACACAATACATTTATGTGATCACTTTCACTAACAATGCAAATTTGTATTCAAGTTGTATTATTTACAAATCTTAAGTGGGAGGCATAATTCCATGAAAAGGTATTAGAAAGGCAGATTCGATGAGTAACAAACCGATGTACCGGCAAATAGCCGATGCGCTTCGCGAGAAAATCAGTGAGGGAGAGTTAAAGCCTGGCGATGCGTTACCGACGGAATCCAGCCTTCAGGAGGCATTCAACGTGAGTCGCGTCACGGTGAGACAGGCGCTGAAGCTGCTTACGGAAGAGCAGATCGTCGAGAGCATTCAGGGCAGCGGCACCTACGTAAAAGAAGAGCGCGTCAATTACGATATTTACCAGCTCACCGGGTTTTACGAAAAACTGGCGGACCGGAACGTGGATACCCACAGTGAGGTGAGCATTTTCGAAGTGCTGAAAGCCGATGCAAAACTTGCCGAAAAGCTGAATCTCTCTCATGACGATAAAGTCTGGCACGTCAAACGCGTCCGCTTTATTAAACAAAAACCGGTAAATCTGGAAGAAACGTGGATGCCGCTGGCCCTGTTCCCCGACCTCACCTGGGAAGTGATGGAGAATTCGAAATACCACTACGTTGAGCAGATCAAAAAGCTGGTTATCGATCGCAGCGAGCAGGAGCTGGTGCCGATCATGCCGTCAGAGGAGGCGATCGCCGCGCTGTCGCTCGATCCGGCAAAGCCGATCCTGGAAAAAGTCTCCCGCGGGTTTCTGAAGGACGGACGGGTATTTGAATACAGCCGCAACGTGTTCAATACCGATGATTACAAGTTCACGCTAGTCGCCAGACGCAGGCAATAAAAAAGGCCGCTTTACAGCGGCCAACCATGTCGAAACGGACATTTTTATACTGCAACGCCCCCCTTTCGGGGAGCAGAGAGGACTTACTTAATGATGGATTTCAGTGCTTCGCCGATATCCGCCAGGCTGCGAACGGTTTTCACGCCTGCGGCTTCCAGCGCTGCGAATTTCTCATCAGCCGTACCTTTACCACCGGCGATGATCGCGCCTGCGTGACCCATACGCTTGCCTTTCGGCGCAGTCACACCCGCGATGTAACCCACAACTGGCTTGGTCACGTGTTCTTTGATGTAAGCAGCCGCTTCTTCTTCCGCGCTACCACCGATCTCACCGATCATCACGATCGCTTCGGTCTGTGGATCTTCCTGGAACAGCTTCAGGATGTCGATGAAGTTAGAGCCCGGGATTGGGTCACCGCCGATGCCCACACAGGTGGACTGGCCGAAACCGTAGTCGGTGGTCTGCTTAACCGCTTCATAGGTCAGGGTACCGGAACGGGACACGATGCCCACTTTACCCGGCTTGTGAATGTGGCCCGGCATGATGCCAATTTTGCATTCGCCCGGGGTGATAACGCCTGGGCAGTTCGGGCCGATCATACGTACGCCAGCTTCATCCAGCTTCACCTTCACGGTCAGCATATCCAGCGTCGGGATGCCTTCAGTGATGGTGATGATCAGTTTGATACCTGCGTCGATCGCTTCCAGAATGGAGTCTTTGCAGAACGGCGCCGGAACGTAGATCACGGTCGCGGTTGCGCCCGTCGCTTCTACCGCTTCACGCACGGTGTTGAACACCGGCAGGCCCAGATGCGTGGTACCGCCTTTACCTGGCGTTACACCGCCAACCATCTGCGTACCGTAGGCAATCGCCTGTTCGGAGTGGAAAGTCCCCTGGCTACCGGTGAAGCCCTGGCAGATAACCTTGGTATCTTTATTAATTAAAACTGACATTATTTCCCCTCCACTGCGGCAACAACCTGCTGAGCTGCATCCGTCAGACTTTTCGCTGCAATAATATTCAGGCCGCTGTCAGCCAGTTTTTTCGCGCCGAGTTCAGCGTTGTTACCTTCCAGACGCACAACCACCGGAACGTTAACACCTACTTCTTCTACCGCGCCGATGATACCGTCGGCGATCAGGTCACAACGGACGATGCCGCCGAAGATGTTAACCAGAACGGCCTTCACGTTGTCGTCGGAGAGAATGATTTTGAACGCTTCGGTTACGCGCTCTTTGGTAGCGCCACCGCCCACGTCGAGGAAGTTTGCTGGCTCACCGCCGTGCAGCTTAACGATGTCCATGGTGCCCATCGCCAGGCCCGCACCGTTAACCATGCAGCCGATGTTACCGTCCAGCGCCACGTAGTTCAGTTCCCACTGTGCCGCCTGCGCTTCACGCGGGTCTTCCTGAGACTGGTCGCGCATTTCGCGCAGATCCGGCTGGCGGAACAGCGCGTTGCCGTCAGCACCCAGCTTGCCGTCGAGGCAGATCAGATCGCCCTGGGTCGTGATCACCAGCGGGTTGATCTCGATCAGCGCCAGATCGCGCTCCAGGAAGATGGTCGCCAGACCCATGAAGATCTTGGTGAACTGCTGAACCAGTTTACCTTCCAGACCCAGTTTGAACGCCAGCTCGCGTCCCTGGTAAGGCATTGGGCCCGCCAGCGGATCGATAGCCACTTTGTGGATCAGGTGTGGGGTTTCTTCCGCCACTTTTTCGATTTCCACGCCGCCTTCGGTAGACGCCATGAACACCACGCGACGGGAGCTACGGTCAACCACCGCGCCCAGATACAGCTCTTTCGCGATGTCGGTCGCCGCTTCAACCAGGATCTGGTTAACCGGCTGGCCGTTCGCATCTGTCTGGTACGTTACCAGACGCTTACCGAGCCAATGTTCAGCAAACGCACGAATCTCTTCTTTGCTCTTAACAACCTTCACACCGCCCGCTTTACCACGGCCACCAGCGTGAACCTGACACTTAACTACCCACGGGCCGGAACCGATTTTAGATGCGGCTTCTTCTGCTTCACGCGGGGTAGTACAGGCATAACCCACCGGAGCCGGTAAGCCATACCGGGCAAACAGCTGTTTGGCCTGATATTCATGTAAGTTCATGTGTTCTATCCATCCTTCAGGGTAATCGTTATCTTCAAACCTGTAGACCGGCGCAGCGTGTGCCGGTCCACGGGGCAGGTGATGCTAAATCGTGACTAGACGTCCAGCAGCAGACGCGTTGGATCTTCCAGCAGCTCTTTAATGGCAACCAGGAAGCCCACGGACTCGCGGCCGTCGATCAGGCGGTGGTCGTAAGAGAGCGCCAGGTACATCATCGGCAGGATCTCAACTTTACCGTCTACCGCCATAGGACGATCTTTAATGGCATGCATACCCAGGATCGCGCTCTGCGGCGGGTTAATGATCGGGGTAGACATCAGCGAGCCGAATACGCCGCCGTTGGTAATGGTGAAGTTACCGCCGGTCAGATCGTCTACGGTCAGCTTGCCGTCGCGGCCTTTCACAGCCAGCTCTTTAATGTTTTTCTCGATGTCAGCCATACCCAGGGTATCCACATCACGCAGAACCGGGGTCACCAGGCCACGTGGGGTCGAAACCGCCATGCTGACGTCGAAGTAGTTGTGGTAAACCACGTCATCGCCATCGATGGACGCGTTCACTTCCGGGTAGCGTTTCAGCGCTTCAACCACCGCCTTCACGTAGAAGGACATAAAGCCCAGACGGATACCGTGACGTTTTTCAAACGCGTCACCGTACTGCTTACGCAGGTCCATGATTGGCTTCATGTTTACTTCGTTGAAGGTGGTCAGCATCGCGGTAGAGTTTTTCGCTTCCAGCAGACGCTCGGCCACGCGCTTACGCAGGCGGGTCATTGGCACGCGTTTTTCGCTGCGTGCGCCCAGCGCAGGCTGTGCTGCCGGTGCTGCCGCAGGGGCTTTCGCTTCTGCCTGAGCAGGCGCTTTCGCCAGATGCTTGTCGATGTCTTCGCGGGTCAGACGACCGCCCACACCGGTGCCTTTAATGGCTGCCGGGTCAAGGCTGTGTTCCGCCAGCAGGCGACGGATCGCCGGGCTGAGGGCGTCGTTGGACTGCTCTTCCAGAGAGGCCTGCTGGCGCTGAGCCGGCGTAGAGGCTTTCTCTTCAGACTTCGCGCTGGACTCTTTGCCCGCGCTGTTGCCTTCACGCAGGCGACCCAGGATCTGACGAGAAGTCACGGTGGTACCTTCATCTTCCAGCACCGCGTCCAGAACGCCATCCGCCGAAGCCGGTACTTCCAGTACCACTTTGTCAGTTTCGATTTCTACCAGCACTTCATCGCGCTTAACGGCATCGCCTGGTTTTTTGTGCCAGGTAGCGACGGTCGCATCTGCTACAGATTCAGGCAGGTCGGGAACAAGAATATCTACGCTACTCATTATGTATCCTTTAATTAATCGACGTTCAGCGCGTCATTGACCAGATCTTGTTGCTGCTTCTGGTGAACGGACATATACCCTACCGCCGGAGAGGCGGAGGCCGGGCGACCTGCATAGCGCAGGGCTGACCCAAATGGAATCACTTCACGGAAATGATGCTGGCTGCAGTACCATGCGCCCTGGTTGAGCGGCTCTTCCTGGCACCAGACAAAATCATGAACGTGAGCGTACGGTTTCAGCGCTTCCTGCACCGCCTGGTGCGGGAACGGATAAAGCTGTTCGATACGCACGATGGCGACATCTTTCTGATCGTTCTTACGGCGCTGTTCCAGCAGGTCGTAATAAACCTTACCAGAACACATCACCACACGCTTCACGGCCTGTGGATCCAGCTCGTCAATTTCGCCGATGGCTGGCAGGAAGGTACCGTTAGCCAGCTCTTCCAGGCTGGACACCGCCAGCGGGTGACGCAGCAGGGATTTCGGCGACATGACCACCAGCGGACGACGCATACCGCGCAGCGCCTGACGACGCAGCATGTGGTAAACCTGCGCCGGGGTCGACGGCACGCAAACCTGCATGTTCTGCTCGGCGCAGAGCTGCAGATAACGTTCCAGACGCGCGGAGGAGTGCTCCGGACCCTGGCCTTCATAGCCGTGCGGCAGCAGCATCACCAGGCCACACATACGGCCCCACTTCTGCTCGCCGGAGGAGATGAACTGGTCGATAACCACCTGCGCACCGTTGGCGAAGTCGCCGAACTGCGCTTCCCATATGGTCAGGGTGCGCGGTTCTGCCGTGGCGTAACCGTACTCGAAAGCCAGTACCGCTTCTTCAGACAGCACGGAGTCCCAGACCTTGAACTGGCCCTGACCGTTGTGCACGTGCTGCAGCGGGGTGTAGGTTGAACCGTTAGACTGGTTGTGAACGACCGCGTGACGGTGGAAGAAGGTTCCACGGCCCGCATCTTCACCGGACAGACGCACAGGAATGCCTTCGTCAACCAGCGTCGCGTAAGCCAGCGTTTCCGCGCCGCCCCAGTCGAACAGCTTCTCACCTGCCGCCATGGCCTGACGGTCAGCATAAATTTTCGCTACGCGAGACTGCATCTCGATAGCGTCCGGCACGGTGCTGATGCGTTTAGCCAGCTCCTGCAGGCGCTTCATCTCCACCTTGTTCGGGTAGCTCTCATCCCACTCGTGGTTGAGGTACGGCGACCAGGTAAAGGAGTGCATGTTCATCGGGCGCAGCTCTTTCACTACGCACTCACCCGCATCCAGCGCGTCGCGGTAGAGGTTGACCATTTCGGTCGCATCTTCCAGCGTCGCCACTTTGTCGCTCTCAAGCTTGTCAGCATAGATTTTGCGCGGGGTCGGGTGTTTTTTGATTTTCTGGTACATCAGCGGCTGGGTTGCACTTGGCTCATCCGCTTCGTTGTGGCCGTGACGGCGGTAGCAGAAGAGGTCAATGAACACATCGCGTTTGAAGGTGTTACGGAAGTCCAGCGCCAGACGGGTAACGAAAGCCACGGCTTCCGGGTCATCCGCGTTAACGTGGAAGATCGGCGCCTGCACCATCTTACCGATGTCGGTGCAGTACGGGGTAGAACGCGCGTCCAGCGGGTTAGAGGTGGTGAAGCCCACCTGGTTGTTGATTACGATGCGAACGGTACCGCCCACTTCATAACCACGCGCTTTCGACATGTTCAGGGTTTCCTGCACCACGCCCTGCCCTGTCACCGCCGCATCACCGTGGATGGTGATTGGCAGAACTTTGTTGCTGCTCGGCTCGTCCAGACGATCCAGACGCGCGCGCACGGAACCGATAACCACCGGGCTGACGATTTCCAGGTGTGACGGGTTAAACGCCAGCGCCAGGTGAACCAGACCGCCTTCGGTTTCGATATCAGACGAGAAGCCCATGTGGTACTTCACGTCGCCGGTGCCGAGGTGTTCTTTATGTTTGCCCGCGAATTCGTCGAACAGGTCCTGCGGTTTTTTACCCAGCACGTTGACCAGTACGTTCAGACGACCACGGTGTGCCATGCCCAGCACCACTTCACGGGTGCCGCTCTTGCCTGCGTGACGAATCAGCTCTTTCAGCATCGGCACCAGGGCGTCACCGCCTTCCAGCGAGAAGCGTTTTGCGCCCGGGAACTTCGCGCCCAGATAGCGCTCAAGGCCTTCCGCTGCGGTCAGTTCGCTGAGGAAGCGTTTTTTCTCGTCAGCCGAGAAGGTCGCGTGGCCCGCTACGGATTCGATGCGCTGCTGGATCCAGCGCTTCTCTTCGGTAGAGGTAATGTGCATGTATTCCGCGCCGATGGAGCCGCAGTAGGTTTGCTTGAGCGCGTCAATCAGATCGCCCAGCTTCATCGTGTCTTTGCCGATGGCAAAGGAACCTACGTTAAAGCTTTCCTGGAAATCGGCCTCGGTCAGATCGTGATACGCCGGATCGAGATCGGCCACACGGTCTTGTTTCCACAGTCCCAGCGGATCGAGATTCGCATGCTGGTGACCACGGAAGCGATAAGCGTTGATAAGCTGCAGGACTTTAACCTGCTTCGCATTGGTGTCAGGGTCGGAAATCGCAGAAGAGTAACGTGAGGCATCCTTCGCCAGACGACGGAAATAATCACGTGTTTTGGAATGGAATTGATCCGGTTTGACCCCTGTACCAGGCAACTGCTGGAACATGGAACGCCAGTTTGCGTCCACTGAGTCAGGATCGGTTAAGAAGTCTTCATAGAGCTGTTCTATCCAGCTCTGGTTGGCACCAGAGAGGTAAGAAGAGTCCAGCCAGGCTTTCATTGCGCCGTTCTGCATCGTGATCCCTTAAGCATTTTTATGCTTACTTTCGCCGTAGAAACTACCACGCACACCACGTGTACGTGCCGGGGTTCACCTGCGAGCTCTTTGTGGCCCGCGAAGGAACCTTTAGAAACTGTCTAGACTTCAGGGCAGTTTTTAAAGGTTTCTGCATTTTGCCCGGTGGCGCTACGCTTACCGGGCCTACAGTTTCGTAGGCCGGATAAGCGCAGCGCCATCCGGCAAATTTACTTACGCACTGCGCTGCAGCAGCATCGACTTAATATGGCCGATGGCGCGCGTCGGGTTCAGCCCCTTCGGACACACACTGACGCAGTTCATGATGCTATGGCAGCGGAATACGCTGAAAGCGTCACTCAGTCCTTCCAGACGGCTGTCGGTTTCGGTGTCGCGGCTATCGATCAGGAAGCGATAGGCAGCCAGCAGACCGGCCGGGCCGATAAACTTGTCCGGGTTCCACCAGAACGACGGGCAGGACGTAGAACAGCATGCGCAGAGAATACACTCGTACAGACCATCGAGTTTTTCACGCTGCTCAGGCGACTGTAAGTGCTCGCGAGCCGGTGGATTTTGCCCATTATTCAATAAGTAAGGCTTAATCTTCTCATATTGTGCATAGAATTGCCCCATGTCTACCACCAAATCACGCACGACCGGCAGGCCTGGCAGAGGACGGATAACAATTTTCTGACCAGGACGCTGCAACGCTGAAATTGGCGTGATGCAGGCCAGGCCATTTTTGCCGTTCATGTTCACACCGTCAGAGCCACACACCCCTTCACGGCAGGAGCGGCGGAACGACAGGGTTGGATCTTTTTCTTTCAGCTGGATTAAGGCATCCAGCAGCATCATGTCACGACCTTCTTCCGCTTCCAGCGTGTAATCCTGCATGCGCGGAGCGTCGTCTACATCCGGGTTATAACGATAAACTGAGAATTCGAGTTTCATTATCCTGTCTCCGCATTAGTAAGTACGAATCTTCGGCGGGAACGCCGGACGCAGTTTCGGTTCCATATTGACGCTACGACGCGTCATGGTTTCCGACTCTGGCAGATACAGGGAATGGCACAGCCAGTTTTCGTCATCACGCTCCGGGAAGTCGAAGCGGCTATGCGCGCCACGGCTTTCGGTACGGAAGTTTGCCGACATCGCGGTCGCGAACGCGGTTTCCATCAGGTTATCCAGCTCCAGGCACTCAACGCGCTGGGTGTTGAACTCGCTGGAGGTATCGTCCAGACGGGCATTTTTCAGACGCTCGCGGATCGCTTTCAGCTGCTCAAGACCTTTGGCCATCGCGTCGCCTTCACGGAATACCGAGAAGTTGTGCTGCATGCACTCCTGCAGCGCTTTGCGGATTTCCACCGGATCTTCGCCGTTACGGTTGCCGTTCCAGCGGTTGAGGCGCTCAAGAGAGGCATCAATTTCGTCGTCGGTTGCGTCACGCAGCGCGCCCTGCTCGGCAATGGATTCCTGCAGATGCAGACCCACCGCACGACCAAACACCACCAGATCCAGCAGCGAGTTGCCGCCCAGACGGTTTGCGCCGTGTACGGATACGCAGGCAATTTCGCCTACCGCGAACAGGCCAGGAATGACCACGTCTTCGCCCTGCTCGTTCACGGTCAGCGCCTGACCGGTCACTTTGGTCGGAATACCGCCCATCATGTAGTGGCAGGTTGGGATAACCGGAATCGGCTCTTTTACCGGATCGACGTGCGCGAAGGTGCGGGAGAGTTCCAGGATGCCCGGCAGACGGGACTCCAGCACTTCTTTACCCAGGTGGTCGAGTTTCAGCTTGGCGTGTGGACCCCATGGGCCGTCACAGCCGCGACCTTCACGGATTTCGATCATGATAGAACGCGCCACCACGTCACGACCCGCAAGGTCTTTCGCATTCGGGGCATAACGCTCCATGAAGCGCTCGCCGTGTTTGTTCAGCAGGTAGCCACCTTCACCACGGCAGCCTTCCGTCACCAGAACGCCCGCACCGGCGATACCGGTTGGGTGGAACTGCCACATCTCCATATCCTGCACCGGCACGCCCGCGCGGATAGCCATACCGACACCGTCACCGGTGTTGATGTGGGCGTTGGTGGTGGACTGGTAAATACGGCCTGCACCGCCGGTCGCCAGCACGGTAGCGCGGGCTTTGAAGTAAACCACTTCACCGGTTTCGATACACAGCGCGGTACAGCCAACAATTGCGCCATCGGCGTTTTTCACCAGATCCAGCGCATACCACTCGGAGAAGATGGTGGTGTGGTTTTTCAGGTTCTGCTGATACAGGGTGTGCAGCAGCGCGTGACCGGTACGGTCAGCCGCCGCCGCGGTGCGTGCCGCCTGCTCGCCGCCGAAGTTTTTCGACTGGCCGCCAAACGGACGCTGATAGATGGTGCCATTTTCCAGACGGGAGAACGGCAGCCCCATGTGGTCCAGCTCCAGAATCGCTTCCGGTCCGGTTTTACACATATATTCGATGGCATCCTGGTCGCCGATGTAATCGGAACCTTTTACCGTGTCATACATGTGCCATTCCCAGTTATCTTCATGGGAGTTACCCAGCGCAACGGTGATACCGCCCTGCGCGGACACAGTGTGGGAACGGGTCGGGAAAACTTTAGAGAGCAGCGCACAGCTCTGGCCGCTCTGGGAAATTTGCAGTGCGGCACGCATACCTGCGCCACCGGCACCAATCACAACAGCATCAAATTCTCTGACTGGCAGTTTCATTACACACCCCACACCACAACGAATCCATAAATAACGTAAACCACCAGTGCAACGACAATGGCCAGCTGCAGTGGGAGGCGAATCGCCAGCGGTTTAACGTAATCGGTCAACACCTGCCACATGCCAATCCAGGCATGAATAAGGATGGAGAACAGGGCCAGCAGGGTGAACACTTTGGTGAAGGCGGATCCGAAGAACCCACTCCAGATTTCCCACGTCAGCGTGCCGCTGGTCGCGAAGAAACCGATCATATAGATGATGTAGAGGGTGAGAACGATGGCGGTAGCACGGACCAGAATGAAGTCATGTACGCCGTTGCGTCCTAATGCGGAGGCGTTGCTTACCATACGAGAACTCCTGCGAGAAGTGAAAGCACGACTGTAATCACAAATGAAATGTTAGCGGAGCGTTTTCCGGCTTCGAAGGTTTCTTCCAGGTAGCCAAAGTCCATCAGCATATGGCGAACACCCACCACAACGTGGTACGCCAGTGCGGTCAGAATGCCCCACATGATGAATTTCACGAAGAAGCTGTTCATGATGGCTGAGGCCCGGAGGAATCCTTCAGGGGAAGAGAGGCTGGTGCCCAGTAACCACAGCAGAATACCGACCGCCACAAACGTAATCACACCAGAAACACGGTGCAGAATGGACGCTATTGCTGTTACGGGGAACCGGATCGTTTTGAGATCCAGATTGACAGGTCTTTGTTTTTTCACATTTCTTATCATGAATAACGCCCACATGCTGTTCTTATTGTTTCCTTCCTCCGGACTGCGATGCGGGTCAGACAGCGTTCCTTTTCTATAACTGCGCGTCATGCAAAACAGTGCTTCCAGATGCTTAAACGACACATTACAACGCTGGGTGGCTCGGGATTGCAGGGTGTTCCGGAGACCTGGCGGCAGTATAGGCCGTTCACAAAATCATTACAATTAACCTACATACAGTTTGTCGGGTTTTCTCTGGAACAGTGATCAGGGTCACGATAACAACATCTTTTTAATTTTTAATCATCTGATTTGACAAATGTTAAACAATATTGTTACAAACGTCATCAGAAAAGGCATATAATGCGCAAAAGTTATGAGGTCTCTCTTTCACCTGACAAATAGTTATGTAACAGTGTGATGGTATTGACCGAAGTTATCAGGACAGTTATTAGTGATATACAGGTTTGAATAATTCGGACTGCAAAAACGCTGATTTGCTGTTGTTTCACTGATATTTCATTCGTTTACCTGCAAGGCGCCATAGCTCTGTACCCTGGTTTGTCCTCGTGAGCTGAGCGGTAAGCCAAATAACAATCTGGTAACGGTGATTAACAGCTGAAAGCAAATCCGGTAAAGCGCAGTCTTAAGCATAAGGCGCTAAGGAGACCGTAAATGGCTGATACAAAGGCAACGCTCACCCTAAATGGTGACACTGCTATTGAACTGGATGTGCTAAAAGGCACGCTCGGTCAGGATGTTATTGATATCCGTACGCTGGGTTCCAAAGGGATGTTTACCTTTGACCCTGGATTTACCTCTACCGCATCTTGCGAATCCAAAATCACCTTCATTGACGGTGACGAAGGTATCCTGCTCCATCGCGGCTTCCCTATCGATCAGTTAGCCACCGAATCCAACTATCTGGAAGTGTGCTACATCCTGCTGAACGGCGAAAAACCGACGCAGGCCCAGTTCGATGAATTTAAAACCACCGTGACCCGTCACACCATGATCCATGAGCAGATTACCCGTCTGTTCCATGCGTTCCGTCGTGACTCTCACCCAATGGCGGTGATGTGCGGGATTACCGGTGCACTGGCAGCGTTCTACCACGATTCCCTTGACGTGAATAATCCGCGTCACCGTGAAATCGCCGCTTACCGTCTGCTGTCCAAAATGCCGACCATGGCGGCGATGTGTTACAAATACTCCATCGGTCAGCCGTTTGTGTATCCGCGCAACGACCTCTCCTACGCGGGCAACTTCCTGCGCATGATGTTCTCCACGCCGTGCGAAGAGTATGAAGTGAACCCGGTTCTGGAACGCGCGATGGACCGTATTCTGATCCTGCACGCTGACCACGAACAGAACGCCTCTACCTCAACCGTTCGTACCGCAGGTTCTTCAGGCGCGAACCCGTTCGCCTGTATCGCTGCGGGCATCGCCTCCCTGTGGGGACCGGCGCACGGCGGCGCGAACGAAGCGGCACTGAAGATGCTGGAAGAGATCAGCACCGTTGAGCATATTCCTGAGTTCGTGCGTCGCGCGAAAGACAAGAATGACTCCTTCCGCCTGATGGGCTTCGGTCACCGTGTTTACAAAAACTACGACCCACGCGCCACCGTGATGCGTGAGACCTGCCACGAAGTGCTGAAAGAGCTGGGTACCAAAGATGACCTGCTGGAAGTAGCGATGGAGCTGGAACACATCGCGCTGAACGATCCGTACTTCATCGAGAAGAAACTCTACCCGAACGTCGATTTCTACTCTGGCATTATTCTGAAAGCGATGGGCATTCCGTCTTCCATGTTCACCGTCATCTTCGCGATGGCCCGTACCGTAGGCTGGATTGCGCACTGGAACGAAATGCACAGCGAAGGCATGAAGATCGCCCGTCCTCGTCAGCTGTATACCGGCTACGAGCAGCGTGATTTTAAGTCTGACCTGAAGCGCTAAAAGTTAAGCCCGGTGGCGCTACCGCTTACCGGGCCTACAAATAAATGCGAAACGTAGGCCGGGTAAGGCGTAGCCGCCACCCGGCTTTTTTACATCTGGCACCCTGGACACCAGTAAAACGGTCTGGAAGAGATCGTAGCCTTCTCAATCACGCCGCCGCACCGCTCGCACTTTTTCCCCGCCCGATGAAACACTTTGAACCGGAACAGCGCCCCGTGGTGCTTGTTTTCATCTACGATGCCGCGCGTGTTGTACGATAGCCGCGGGATGTCCAGCAGCGCGTGAGACAGCGCCTCCAGCTGTTCATCGCTCAGCTGGGAGGCTTTGTGCTGCGGCGCCAGTCCGACTTGCCAGAGGATCTCCACCCGCAGGTAGTTGCCAAGCCCGGCCAGAAACGCCTGGTCAAGAAACAGGCCGGAAAACTGTCGGTTGCGGAATGTGGGCGATAGCAGTCGGGCCTTCACATCGCTCGCCGTCAGACGCATATCCAGCACGTCCGGCCCCACTCGCTGTAGAAACGGGTGCGTGAGGAGTTGCTCCGGCGTTAATATTTCGATATCAGAGGCGCTATAGAGCAGGATCGCCTTATCGGCCGTTTGCAGCCTGACGCGCAGCACGCGGGTAGTCTGCGGCTGTTCACCCGCCTCCACCACTTGCCAGACGCCGTAAAGCTGGTTATGGCTATATAACGTCAGGTTATGGGAAAAATGCGTGAGCAGCGCTTTGCCGCGCGTTTCAATATGCGTTACCGACTGCCCCACTAGCTGTGATTCAAACGGTTTCAGTTGAGGAAAAGCAAACCAGACCTCCGTCAGGGGTTTGCTCTTTATCGCCGCCTCGAGGCTATCCGCCGCGCGGCGGATCTCCGGGCCTTCTGGCATTTTTCTGTCCTTTCATGATTAGTCTGCGCTGACAAGAATGCCCTCTTCAGAGAACGCTGCCCGCAAGCGGCGCGCGAACTGGAGCGCATGCTCGCCATCACCATGTAAACATACCGTATCAGCCTGAACGTGCGCTGATGTGCCATCCACGGCGGTCACTCGCCCGGCGCGCACCATCTCCAGCGTCTGCGCCAGCGCTTGACCTTCGTCCGTTATCAACGCACCAGCTTGCGTACGCGGTACAAGACTGCCATCGGGTTGATAACCCCGGTCGGCAAAGACCTCCTGCCGCGTGGTTAACCCCAGACGCTGGCCGGCGCGAATAAGCTCGCTGCCTGCCAGCCCCACAAGGATCAGCTGCGGGTTGCAATCGCGTACCGCGCGGGCAATCGCCTCCGCCAGCGCCGGATCTTTTGCAGCCTGGTTATAGAGCATGCCGTGCGGCTTCACGTGGCGCAGCACGCCCTTCCCGGCGCGAACCATCGCCTCCAGCGCGCCAATCTGGTAGAGCACCTGAGCGTAGACCGTCTCAGGCGGCAGGTCCATCGCGGTGCGGCCAAAGTTTTCCCGGTCAGGGAAGCTCGGGTGAGCGCCAATCGCCACGCCATTTTTGATGGCATGACGCACGCTCTCTAGCATGGTTTGCGCATCGCCCGCGTGAAAGCCGCAGGCGATATTGACCGAGGAGACCAGCGTCATCAGCGCCGCATCGGCGCTGCCGCCCTCGCCCAGATCGGCATTCAAATCAATCTTTACCATCGAGCCTCCACGCCAGCTGTTCGAGATAGCGCTGCTGATCCTGCCGCGCCTTTAGCGCCTCCTCCAGCGAACACTGCACGAAGTGAATCGGCTGTCCGAGGGGAATTTGCGCCAGATGGTAGCGATCGGCTTCAATGATGCAGGCAATTCGCGGATAACCACCCGTCGTCTGCGCGTCGTTCATTAACACGATCGGTTGCCCGTTGCCCGGCACCTGAATAACCCCAGGCAGTAAACCGTGGGAAAGCAGTTCCCTGTCGGTCGTCCGGATCAGCGGCTGCCCCTGCAGGCGGTAGCCCATACGGTTACTCTGCGGACTGAGCTTCCACGGCGAGCGCCAGAAGGACTCTTTGGAGGCCTCGCCGAACTCATGATATTCCGGCCCCGGTAAGGCGCGGATCTGGTTTCCCCAGAGAAGTTGTTTCACCCCCTGCGCCGTCGAAAAGTGACGCGAGGAGGGCATAATCGCCAGGCGATCGCCATCGCGCAACAAACGTCCTTCGTGACCACCAATCCCGGCTTTCTGATCGGTACTGGATGAGCCCAGCACCTCAGGCACATCAATGCCACCAGCCACCGCGAGATAGCTACGTACGCCGTGCAAAGGACGCTTTAAGGTCAGACGCTGTCCGGCTTTCGCCCGCAGACGCCAGCCGGTCCACACCGCTTTGCCGTCCAGCGTGGCATCACAGCCTGCGCCGGTGAGCGCGAACCACGTCTCCTGACCAAACTCAATCACACACTGGCCGAGCGTAATTTCGAGCGCCGCCGTGCTGCCGGGGTTGCCCACCAGCACGTTAGCGATTTCCAGCGCAGGACGGTCCAGCGCGCCACAATAGCTCACGCCCGACTGGCGCATGCCAAAGCGGCCGGCATCCTGTACGGAGGTATAAAGCCCGGCGCGAATAAGCGTTAACATACCCCCTCCTTCTGCGGGATAAAGCGAAGGGTATCGCCCGGGCGCAGGAGTATTGGCGACGCCAGCCCAGGGTCAAATAACGGGGTGGCGGTATGCCCAATAAGCTGCCAACCACCGGGCGAAGTCAGCGGATATACGCCGGTCTGCTCGCCACCAATCGCGACCGTCCCCGCCGGTACGCTCAGGCGCGGTTCAGCGCGGCGCGGCGTATGCAGCCGGGGAGATAATCCCCCCAGATACGGGAATCCGGGCTGGAACCCCAGGAACCAGACGACGTAATCCACCGAACTGTGCAGCTCAACAACCTGCTTTTCGGTGAGTCCGCAATGGTCTGCGACCACACCAAGATCCGGTCCCCCCGTACCGCCATAAACGACCGGGATCTCAATGGCACGCGATTCCGGCTCCAGCGCCTCGCTCTCTTCCCACCAGCGCTGTAAACGTTCAATGGCATCCAGCGCCAGCGTATGCGGACTACGCAGCACCACCGTGATGTTATTCATCCCCGGAATGGCTTCAACCACGTCCGGCAGATCGACCAGACGCTGGGTTAGCCGCCAGATACGCTTTTGCGTGGCAAGGGTCACCGGCGGCTCGAGCTCCAGAACCACTGCCGTTTCTCCCAGAAGATAACAACGCGCTCGCTGCACTCAGGCACCTCTCATCAGGCCGGATTAGGGATATCAATAAAGGTTACATCCAGATCGGTATTTTCCGTCAGCCACTCGCTGAGGGCACGAATACCGCCGCGCTCGGTGGCATGATGCCCGGCCGCGTAGAAATGCAGCCCCTGTTCACGTGCCGAATGAATGGTCTGCTCGGAAACCTCGCCGGTGATAAAGGCATCGACACCGAAGCGCGCGGCGCTGTCGATAAAGCCCTGCCCGCCCCCGGTGCACCAGGCAACACGCTTCACCGTATCCGGACCGGTATCGCCGCTCCACAGCGGACGACGCCCCAGGCGCGCTTCAATCCACGAGGCCAGCTCCAGTCCGGGAACCGGCATCGCCAGCTCGCCCCACGGCACCAGTGGCTCGATTTCGCCCATTACGGTGATCCCCAACAGTCGGGCAAGCTGAACGTTGTTGCCAAGCTCCGGGTGCGCGTCCAGCGGCAGGTGGTAACCGTACAGGTTGATGTCATTTGCCAGCAACGTTTTCAGGCGGTTGCGCTTCATGCCGCGAATAATCGGTGATTCGTTTTTCCAGAAGTAACCGTGATGGACAATCACCGCATCGGCTTCCTGACGGACAGCCTCGTCCAGCAGTGCCTGGCTTGCCGTGACGCCGGTGATAATTTTCTGCACCGTTTCGCGCCCTTCTACCTGCAGGCCATTTGGACCGTAGTCGCTGAAGGAGGCGGTATTGAGTTTTTCGTTAATCAGGCGTTCCAGTTCGCTGTTTTTCATCATCACTCTCTTATGCTTTGCGGGCCGCTTCGTACGCAGCCAGCGTGGCGACACGCGCCTGTTTATGGTCGACGATCGGACGGGGATAATTCAGTTTTACACGCTGTTTATCCGCCCATGCCCACGGTTCGTGGATCGCTTTAGCCGGTATCTCTTTTAGTTCAGGGAGCCAGCGGCGGATAAACTCGCCGTTCTCATCAAATTTTTGTCCCTGAGTGGTTGGATTAAAAATCCGGAAATAGGGAGCCGCATCGGTGCCCGTAGAGGCCGCCCACTGCCAGCCGCCGTTATTCGCGGCGAGATCGCCGTCGATCAGTTGAGAAATAAAATAGCGCTCTCCGATACGCCAGTCGATAAGCAGATCCTTTACCAGAAAACTCGCGGTAATCATTCGCAGGCGGTTGTGCATCCACCCCGTCTCATTGAGCTGACGCATCGCGGCATCAACAATCGGATAGCCCGTCTCCCCTTTTTTCCAGGCCTGTAAAAGTGCCTCATCATGCTGCCATTTTACGTTGTCGGTCCAGGGAATGAACGGACGATGCTTACAGAGATCGGGATGATACGTCATCAGATGGCGGTAGAACTCACGCCAGATAAGCTCGTTCAGCCAGACAGAACCGGTGCCTCCATCCAGCGCCTGCGGCTGCTCGGCCAGAAGACGGTGTAAACACTGGCGAGGAGAGATCGCGCCCAGCGCCAGACAGGCCGACAGGCGGCTGGTGCCCTCGATGGCCGGAAAATCCCGCCGCACGTCGTAGTTGGCCGCGTCCTGTTTGCAGAACTGGCGGAGTTGAGCGATAGCCGCTTTTTCATCGGCGGGGAACAGCGTTTTATCAAACGGCTCCTGTGGGTAGTCAAACGTCAGTTCAGACAGGTCCTTCAGGGGTTCGCCCCTCGCGGCAGGCGCGGCAACGCACTCCGGCAGCGACTCTTTCAGACGCTTGATAAAGGCATTTTTAAACGGAGTGAAAACTTTATACATCTCACGGTTGCCGGTCATCACGCTGCCCGGCGCCAGCATCACGCTGTCATCAAATCCTTCACAGACCACATCCTCCAGCATCTTCTCCAGCTGACGGTCGCGCTGCTGCTCGTTGAATTCGTACTGATAGTTGTAAAAAAGATGCGTGACGTTGTGCTGCTTACAGGTCTCCTGCACCGTCTGCAGCTGTGCGGCAAAATCACTTACCTCTTTATAAATCAGCGGTATGCCTTTTCCGGCAAGCGAATGCTGCAGATCGGTCAGATACGCACGCAGCAAGGCCGCCTGGCGTGGCGCCATATCATGCTGCCGCCACTGCTCGGGCGTAGCCACAAACAGAGCCAGTACGTTAGCGTCTTTGGCGCGGCAGGCCGCCGCCAGGGCGATGTTGTCATGTACGCGCAGGTCCGCGCGAAACCAAACCAGATGGGTGGGCATAAAACTCCAGGCAAATATCCATTATGTCCGTAAGGGCATGCCGTAAAAGGAAAAAGCATGCATTGAACTACTTTGCCATGAAGTGTAGACGGGATGAAATAAAAAAGGCCGCCCAAGGCGGCCTTAACGCTACTTGTCCTGCGCTATCGTGGTAAATGCAACAAACCCGATCGGTTCATCACTTTTGACAACGAGTACGCTGGCGACAATGAACGCGATGCAAAAATAGCGTTTCATTATGCGGTCCCTGCTGCTAACCGCTCCACCGTTCACCACCGGTGATAAGTCGGTGGACACAAGCCCGGGTAGGCGGGCTGCTTTACGGCTGTAAAAATACCTTTCCCAGGACCGATGCCCATTTGCGAGATGGCGGAAAGGGACGCCGCATCATAATGAACATCCGCTGCAAAGGTAAGATACTCGAAGAAAATTAGGACTTTATAAAGGCCTGGAGGGATTGCCATCTGCTTACAGGAGGGTATGATAAAAATCCCGGGTAGGGGCTGCAAGACCACCCAACGGACCGCGAATCCCGAGGGACAAAAAAACCGCCACATTGCTGTTGGCGGTTTTTTTATTGCTGTGTGTCGTCTTAGTAGAAGTCGCAGGTCGCTTTCTCGGCCTGATCCATCCATACCGGCTTCTCGCTGGTTTTCGCCCAGACGCGGTGCAGATAGCTATAAAAACGTGCACGATCTTTCCAGAACAGCATCACCGGCAGAGCCAGCACGCCAGCCACTACGGCGAAAGCGCGGCGTATGAACACGATATGAGCCGGAAACTCTTTATAAAGATCCATATTTTTCTCCCCTATAGTTGGCCGGAAACGTCATCCGGAAAATTCAAAATCTGTGACCTGGCTAAAATAATATCGCTTTGTTTGTAATTTTACTACTCATCCGACCACTTATTTTCGTCCGTTTAGCCAAAATTTACATTCACGCCGTAATTAAGTTACAAAAAAGTTAACAATTTACTTATCAATAGTTAAATTGTGGGCTTTGCCATTTTTATACTTTTTTTACACCCACCCTTCTCATTTTTGCGAAATCTTTGCGCCATAAATCCTACCGTTAGCACAACAACAAAAGTCACCCGGAGGTGGATTGTGAGTGCAGGTCTTATTGCCGGCATCGTGCTGGTGTTCCTGTTATTGGGTTATCTGGTTTATGCCCTGATTAATGCGGAGGCATTCTGATGGCTGCTCAGGCGTTTTTGCTTATTGCCAGTTTCTTAGTGGTGTTGTTCGTCCTGGCAAGGCCACTGGGCTCGGGGCTGGCACGGCTGATCAATAACGTTCCCCTGCCCGGCACGGGAAGCGTTGAAAAAGGGATCTGGCGCGTACTGGGTGTAGACGATCGGGAGATGAACTGGCGTGACTATCTGATCGCCATTCTGCTGCTGAACATTGTCGGACTCATTGCGCTTTTTGCCATGCTGATGTTGCAAGGCATCCTGCCGCTGAATCCGCAACAATTACCGGGCCTGTCCTGGCATCTTGCACTGAACACGGCAGTCAGTTTTGTCACCAACACCAACTGGCAGTCCTATTCCGGTGAAACCACGCTCAGCTACTTCAGCCAGATGGTCGGATTAACCGTGCAGAACTTCCTCTCTGCCGCCAGCGGTATTGCGGTGATCTTCGCGCTGACGCGTGCGTTTGCACGTCAGAAAGTGAGTACGTTAGGTAACGCATGGGTAGACCTGACGCGCATTACGCTGTGGATCCTGCTGCCGATTGCGCTGCTGATCGCGCTGTTCTTCATTCAGCAGGGCAGCCTGCAAAACCTGCTGCCTTACGCACCTTATACCTCGCTGGAAGGCGCAAAACAGCTCCTGCCTATGGGGCCAGTGGCGTCGCAGGAAGCCATCAAAATGCTCGGGACGAACGGTGGCGGCTTCTTCAACGCCAACTCCTCGCACCCGTTTGAAAACCCTACCGCCCTGACCAATTTTGTGCAGATGCTGGCGATTTTCCTGATCCCCGCCGCGCTCTGCTTTGCCTTTGGCGACGTGGTTAACGATCGCCGTCAGGGGCGTACCCTGCTCTGGACCATGTCGCTTATCTTCGTGGTCTGTGTTGCGCTGGTGATGTGGGCCGAATGGCAGGGTAATCCGCATTTCCTCTCACTCGGGGCCGATAGAGCAATCAATATGGAAGGTAAAGAGAGCCGCTTTGGCATTCTCGCCAGCAGCCTGTATGCGGTGGTCACCACGGCTGCGTCGTGCGGGGCCGTCAATGCCATGCATGATTCCTTTACGGCGCTGGGCGGCATGATCCCGATGTGGCTGATGCAGATTGGCGAGGTGGTGTTTGGCGGCGTGGGCTCCGGTCTTTACGGCATGCTGCTGTTCGTGCTGCTGGCGGTGTTTATTGCCGGTCTGATGATTGGCCGCACCCCGGAATATCTGGGTAAAAAAATCGACGTCCGCGAGATGAAATTAACCGCGCTGGCAATCCTGGTCACCCCGGCTCTCGTGCTGCTCGGCACCGCGCTGGCGCTGATGACCGAGGCCGGACGCAGCGGCATCTTTAACCCCGGCATTCACGGTTTTAGTGAAGTGCTGTATGCCGTCTCCTCTGCCGCCAACAACAACGGCAGCGCCTTTGCAGGCTTAAGCGCCAACTCTCCGTTCTGGAACTGTCTGCTGGCGTTCTGCATGTTCGTGGGCCGCTTCGGGATCATTGTGCCGGTTATGGCGATAGCCGGATCGCTGGTGAACAAAAAAATCCAACCGACCACCACCGGGACATTACCGACCCACGGCGCGCTGTTTATCGGCCTGCTAACGGGCACCGTGTTGCTGGTCGGCGCCCTGACCTTTATCCCCGCCCTCGCGTTAGGCCCGGTCGCGGAATACCTCTCTTTACGCTGATTTTGCGGAGAAATTGTCATGAGTCGTAAACAACTGGCCCTGTTCGAACCGTCATTAGTTCGCCAGGCGCTCATGGATGCGGTGAAAAAGCTGAGCCCGCGCGTGCAGTGGCACAACCCGGTGATGTTTATCGTCTGGGCGGGAAGCGTCCTGACCACCGCCCTGGCGATTGCCATGGGAACGGGCCATATGCCGGGAAATGCGATGTTTACCGGCGCCATCAGCCTGTGGCTGTGGTTTACCGTGCTGTTCGCCAACTTTGCGGAAGCGCTGGCGGAAGGCCGGAGCAAAGCCCAGGCCAACAGCCTGAAAGGGGTGAAAAAAACCGCCTTCGCGCGCAAGTTACGTGAGCCGAAATACGGTGCCCAGATGGACCACGTTCCGGCGGATGAACTGCGTAAAGGCGATGTGGTGCTGGTGGAAGCCGGTGACATCATCCCTTGCGACGGCGAAGTCATTGAAGGGGGCGCATCGGTGGATGAAAGCGCCATCACCGGTGAATCCGCGCCGGTGATCCGTGAGTCCGGCGGCGATTTCGCCTCCGTGACGGGCGGGACGCGCATTCTCTCCGACTGGCTGGTGATCCAGTGCAGCGTTAACCCGGGTGAAACCTTCCTCGACCGGATGATCGCCATGGTGGAAGGCGCACAGCGCCGGAAAACGCCAAACGAGATTGCCCTGACCATCCTGCTGGTGGCCCTGACCATCGTCTTCCTGCTGGCAACCGCCACGCTGTGGCCGTTCTCCGCCTATGGTGGTACCGCGGTCACCGTCACGGTGCTGGTGGCGCTGCTGGTTTGTCTGATCCCTACCACCATCGGCGGCCTGCTGTCGGCCATCGGCGTGGCTGGCATGAGCCGTATGCTCGGTGCCAACGTCATCGCCACCAGCGGGCGTGCCGTAGAAGCCGCCGGTGACGTGGATGTCTTGCTGCTGGATAAAACCGGCACCATTACCCTCGGTAACCGCCAGGCGTCTGATTTCTTACCCGCCCCGGGCGTGGATGAAAAAACGCTGGCGGATGCCGCCCAGCTCTCATCTCTTGCCGATGAAACCCCGGAAGGCCGCAGTATTGTGATCCTCGCCAAGCAGCGCTTTAACCTGCGCCAGCGCGACGTTCAGAGCCTGCACGCCACCTTCGTGCCCTTCACGGCGCAAACCCGCATGAGCGGCATCAACATCCAGGATCGCATGATCCGTAAAGGCTCGGTTGACGCGATTCGCCGCCACATTGAGGCCAACAATGGTCACTTCCCGCCGGAAGTGGACAGTCTGGTCGAAAGCGTGGCCCGTCAGGGGGCGACGCCGCTGGTGGTGGCCGAAGGCGCTCGCGTGCTCGGGGTGATTGCGCTGAAGGATATCGTCAAAGGCGGCATCAAGGAGCGCTTTGCCCAGTTGCGTAAGATGGGGATCAAAACGGTAATGATCACCGGGGATAACCGTCTTACCGCCGCGGCGATTGCCGCCGAAGCGGGCGTGGATGATTTCCTTTCTGAAGCCACCCCGGAAGCCAAGCTGGCACTGATTCGTCAGTATCAGGCGGAAGGCCGTCTGGTGGCGATGACCGGCGACGGGACCAACGATGCCCCTGCCCTGGCACAGGCCGACGTGGCGGTGGCGATGAACTCCGGAACCCAGGCGGCAAAAGAGGCGGGCAATATGGTCGACCTCGACTCTAACCCGACCAAGCTGATTGAGGTGGTGCACATCGGCAAGCAGATGCTGATGACGCGCGGGTCGCTGACCACGTTCAGCATCGCCAACGACGTGGCGAAGTATTTCGCCATCATTCCGGCCGCGTTTGCCGCGACCTATCCGCAATTAAATGCGTTGAACGTGATGCACCTGCACTCTCCGGCCTCGGCCATTCTGAGCGCAGTCATCTTTAACGCCCTGATTATTGTCTTCCTGATCCCGCTGGCGCTGAAGGGCGTGAGCTATAAGCCGCTCACGGCGGCCGCCATGCTGCGCCGTAACCTGTGGATTTATGGCCTGGGCGGGCTGGTGGTGCCCTTCGTCGGTATCAAGGTTATCGACCTGCTGTTGACGCTGTTCGGCCTGGTTTAAAAGGTGAATCAAATGACCATGTTACGCCCCGCTATACTTCTGTTTATTCTGCTGTCTCTCATTACCGGCGGGCTGTACCCGCTGGTGACCACCGCGCTGGGCCAGTGGTGGTTTAAGGATCAGGCTAACGGCTCGCTGATACTGCAAAATGGTGAAAACCGCGGCTCTCGCCTGATTGGTCAGAACTTTACGGATGCCCGCTACTTCCAGGGACGCCCTTCCGCCACTGCCGAAAGCCCGTATAATCCGATGGCATCCGGCGGCAGCAACCTGGCGGGCAGTAACCCTGAACTGGACAAAGCCGTCGCGGAGCGCGTAGCAGCCCTGCGCGCCGCGAATCCGCAGGCCAGCCGTGACGTGCCCGTGGAGCTGGTGACCGCCTCGGCCAGCGGGCTGGACTACAGCCTGACGCCGGCAGCGGTGGCATGGCAGATCCCGCGCGTTGCCGCTGCCCGTCAGCTGACCGTCGAACAGGTGAGCCAGTTGGTGGCAGAGCACACGCAAAAGCCGCTGGTCAGCTTCATCGGCATGCCTGTGGTAAATATTGTTGAGCTGAATCTGGCGCTGGACGCGCTAAGGAAAAACTAAATGACCGACGAGCCCATGCGCCCGGATCCGGACAGGCTGCTCGAACAAACAGCTGAAGCCCATCGCGGCAAACTGAAAATTTTCTTCGGCGCCTGCGCGGGCGTCGGGAAAACCTTCGCCATGTTGACGGAAGCCCAGCGGCTTCGGGCGCAGGGGCTCGATATTCTGATCGGCGTGGTTGAAACCCACGGACGTAAAGAGACAGCATCACTGCTGAAGGGGCTGGCTACCCAGCCGCCCCGCCGCATCAGCCATCGCGGTCGGTTAGTCACTGAATTCGATCTCGATGCCGCCCTCGCCCGCCGTCCCGCGCTTATCCTGATGGACGAGCTGGCGCACAGCAATGCGCCTGGCTCACGCCATCCAAAACGCTGGCAGGATGTTGAAGAATTACTTGAAGCCGGTATCGATGTGTTCACCACGGTTAACGTTCAGCATCTCGAAAGCCTGAACGACGTGGTCAGTGGCGTGACCGGCATTCAGGTGCGCGAGACGGTGCCCGACCCCTTCTTTGATTCCGCGGACGAGGTGGTGCTGGTTGACCTGCCGCCCGATGATTTGCGCCAGCGCCTGCACGAAGGCAAAGTGTATATCGCCGGCCAGGCCGAGCGCGCCATCGAACATTTCTTCCGCAAAGGCAACCTGATTGCCCTGCGCGAGCTGGCCCTGCGCCGAACCGCCGACCGGGTGGACGATCAGATGCGCGCCTGGCGGGACCTGCAGGGCCAGGAACGCGTCTGGCACACGCGAGATGCTATCCTGCTGTGCGTGGGCCACGGCAGCGGCAACGAAAAACTTGTCCGCACCGCCGCGCGCCTGGCGGCCAAATTTGGCAGCGTCTGGCATGCGGTGTATGTCGAAACGCCGCAGTTGCACGCGCTGCCCGAAAACCAGCGTCGCGCGATCCTGAGTTCGCTGCGCCTGGCGCAGGAGCTCGGCGCGGAAACCGCCACCCTTTCCGATCCGCAGGAAGATAAAGCCATTCTGCGCTACGCGCGCGAGCATAACCTGGGGAAAATTGTCATCGGCCGTCGCCAGCATCGCCGCTGGTTTAGCCGCGAATCCTTTGCCGACAAGCTGGCCCGTCGTGCGCCGGATCTGGATCTGGTGATCGTGGCGCTGGACGACAAACCTACCCCCTTACCCAATCGTGCGCCGGACAGCCGCACCTTCAGCGATAAATGGCGCATTCAGCTTCGCGGCTGTCTTGTCGCCGTCGTGCTCTGCACCCTGATTACCGTGATTGCCAGCCAGTGGCTGATTGCGTTTGATGCCGCTAACCTGGTGATGATCTACCTTCTGGGCGTGGTGGTGGTGGCGCTCTTTTACGGCCGCTGGCCGTCGGTCCTGGCGACGGTTGTTAACGTCATCAGCTTCGATCTGTTCTTTATTGCCCCCCGCGGGACGCTGGCCGTCTCGGACGTACAGTACATCCTCACCTTCGCGGTGATGCTCACCGTCGGGCTGGTGATCGGGAATCTGACGGCGGGCGTGCGCTATCAGGCGCGTATCGCCCGCTATCGCGAACAGCGTACGCGTCATCTCTACGAGATGTCGAAATCGCTGGCGGTGGGCCGTACGCCGCTGGATATCGTGCAGACCAGCGAGCAGTTTATTCGCTCGACGTTTCATGCCAGCAACCTGATTTTACTCCCGGACGAACACGGTAAGCTGCGCCCGCTGACCTCGGCCACCGGCATGACGCCCTGGGACGAGGCCATCGCACGCTGGAGCTTTGACAAAGGCTTACCGGCGGGCGCGGGGACGGACACCCTCCCCGGCGTGCCCTATCAAATTCTGCCGCTGCGCAGTGCCGATAAAAATCAGGGGCTGGTCATCGTGGAGCCTTCCAACCTGCGCCAGCTGATGATCCCCGAACAGCAGCGTTTACTGGAGACGTTTACGCTGCTGGTTGCCAGCGCGCTGGAACGACTGGCCCTCACCGCCAGCGAGGAACAGGCCCGGCTGGCGAGCGAGCGTGAAAGCATTCGTAACTCGCTGCTGGCGGCGCTGTCTCACGATCTGCGTACCCCGCTCACCGTCCTGTTTGGTCAGTCAGAAATTCTGACGCTGGACCTGGCGGCGGAAGGCTCTAAACATGCCCTTCAGGCCAGCGAGATCCGCCAGCACGTGCTGAATACCACGCGCCTGGTGAATAACCTGCTCGACATGGCGCGTATCCAGTCAGGCGGATTTAACCTCAAAAAAGAGTGGCTAACGCTGGAAGAGGTGGTGGGCAGCGCGCTGAAAATGCTCGAGCCGGGCCTGGGCGGGCGACATATTGCGCTGAACATGCCCGAGCCCCTGACCTTAATTCACGTTGATGGGCCCTTATTCGAGCGGGTGCTGATCAACCTGCTGGAAAATGCCGCCAAATATGCGGGTGCCAGTGCTCAGATTGGGGTGGATGCGACAGTGGAAGATGGCACGCTTCGCCTTAACGTCTGGGATACCGGCCCCGGCATTCCAGCCGGGCAGGAGTTGGCTATTTTCGAGAAATTTGCACGCGGCAATAAGGAGTCGGCCATTCCGGGCGTGGGGCTGGGGCTGGCAATATGTCAGGCGATCATTGACGTCCACGGCGGGTCCATTTCCGCAGAGAATCGTCCCGAAGGCGGCGCACGTTTTTGTGTTACACTTCCTCTGGAAACCCCGCCAGAACTTAATGAATTACCAGAGGATTTGTGATCAACGTTCTGATTGTTGAAGATGAGATCGCCATTAGCCGTTTTCTGCGCGCTGCGCTGGAAGGAGACGGTCTGCGCGTCCATGATGCGGGTACGCTTCAGCGGGGTTTAATTGAAGCCGCCACCCGCAAGCCGGACCTGGTGATCCTCGATCTTGGACTCCCGGACGGCGACGGCATCGATTTTATTCGTGAAGTCCGGCAGTGGAGCCAGATGCCGATCCTCGTGCTCTCCGCCCGTACGGAAGAGACGGATAAAATCGCCGCGCTGGATGCCGGGGCGGATGACTATCTGATTAAACCATTTGGTATCGGCGAGCTACAGGCTCGCCTTCGCGTGGCGCTGCGTCGCCACAGCGCCACCACGCCTGCCGATCCAACCTACACGTTTGGGGATATCCGGGTTGACCTGGCCGCGCGGCGCATTGTGCGCGGCGAAGAGGAAATTCACCTCACGCCCATTGAATTTCGCCTGCTCGCCGTGCTGCTTAACAATCACGGTAAGGTTCTCACCCAGCGCCAGCTGTTA
This sequence comes from Enterobacter quasiroggenkampii, assembly GCF_043972695.1. Lineage (NCBI taxonomy): Bacteria > Pseudomonadati > Pseudomonadota > Gammaproteobacteria > Enterobacterales > Enterobacteriaceae > Enterobacter > Enterobacter quasiroggenkampii. Next base: position 1,902,062 of record NZ_CP143745.1, on the reverse strand, counting down.
AGTCAGGTGTGGGGACCCAACGCCGTGGAACATAGTCACTATTTACGCATATATATGGGACACCTTCGTCAGAAACTCGAAGTCGACCCCGCTCGCCCTCGCCATTTATTAACTGAAACCGGTATCGGTTATCGGTTTATGCTCTGAATAACTATTCATTTTATTTTTAATTAAAATAAAAACCTCTCAGAAAATATATCAAAAATAATCCAGTCAGTGTTTTTTGGATTATTTATGTCCATTTAAAACATTGATAAAACGTCCTGTTAACTCATCGGTAACAAATCAGAGTTTTGATCTGCGATATTCATCAAAAAACGACTATTTATTTCTGAAATGATCGGTTAACGGTGATCTTCTTCACAGTTAATCGCCTTTTCCTGGATAAAATGACCGTGCTTTCAATTACTGAAAGGAAAATGAATCATGGAAAACAACAATCGTTTAATGCCCCATATAAGGCGGACAACACATATCATGATGTTTGCCCACCGAAACTGCTTTGACTTTCATCTCTTTAATGCCCGGTAGTCCTTCGACTTCTGGCGCACTCGCTTACAGGTTATCCTGAAACATCTTATTTTACAGGCTTTTGCCTGTGAACTCGTGCGCTCATTCATTTTGATTCAGACTCATCCGCACCGGGCGGACTGAATTTCAATCATCAAAAAAGCAATGTACTGATTTTAATCAGCGGCCACCCTTTGCTTTTTTTCCGGAAAATTATCGATTTCTTTCTTGCAAGAAATCGAGGGACGCTTATTACCTAAAATAAAGAGAGAAAGATGAAAAGTTTAAAAATCGCAGCCAGCCGTGCATGCCCGGATTGCTTTACCACCCAGCGTGAACTGGTGGATGTCAGAACCTCTGATTATATCGACGTTGCCGCTATTGTGCTGGCGGTCAGTGATATTACCGACGGCATACTGGAGGAAATAGAAGCCACCGGATTTGGCATTCCTGTTTTTGTTGCGACGCATAAAGAAGAGATCATTCCGGCAGACTATTTATCGCGCATTCATGGCGTATTTGAGTATTCAGACACCAGCAACGACTTTTATGGACGCCAACTGGAAGCGGCTGCCCTGCGGTATGAAACCCAGCTGCGCCCGCCGTTTTTCCGCGCCCTGGTCGACTATGTGAAGCAGGGCAACAGCGCGTTTGACTGCCCGGGTCATCAGGGCGGCCAGTTCTTCCGCCGCCATCCTGCCGGTAATCAGTTCGTTGATTTCTTTGGCGAGAGGCTTTTCCGCGCCGATCTGTGTAACGCCGACGTCGCAATGGGCGATCTGCTGATTCACGAGGGCGCGCCGTGCATTGCGCAGCAACATGCAGCGAAGGTCTTTAATGCCGATAAGACCTACTTCGTGCTGAACGGCACCTCGTCATCTAACAAAGTGGTGCTTAACGCCCTGCTCACCCCGGGCGACCTGGTACTGTTCGACCGTAATAACCACAAATCCAACCATCACGGTGCCCTCCTCCAGGCAGGCGCAACGCCGGTCTATCTGGAAACGGCGCGCAATCCGTACGGCTTTATCGGCGGCATTGATGCCCACTGTTTTGAAGAACATTACCTGCGCGAGCTGGTGGCCGAAGTTGCACCGGGCCGTGCGCGCGATGCGCGTCCGTTCCGTCTGGCGGTGATCCAGCTGGGCACCTACGATGGCACCATCTACAACGCCCGTCAGGTGGTGGATAAGATTGGGCATCTGTGTGATTACATCCTGTTTGACTCCGCCTGGGTGGGTTACGAGCAGTTTATTCCGATGATGGCCGACTGCTCGCCGCTGCTGCTGGAGCTGAACGAAAACGATCCGGGGATTTTGGTTACCCAGTCCGTGCATAAACAGCAGGCAGGCTTCTCCCAGACCTCGCAAATTCACAAGAAAGACAGCCACATCAAAGGCCAGCAGCGCTATGTCCCGCATAAGCGGCTGAATAATGCCTTTATGATGCACGCCTCCACCAGCCCGTTCTATCCGCTGTTTGCCGCGCTGGACATCAACGCCCGTATGCATGAAGGCCAGAGCGGCCGCAACATGTGGATGGACTGCGTGGTGAACGGTATTGAAGCGCGTAAGCTAATCCTGGAGAACTGCCGGTATCTGCGCCCCTTCGTGCCGGAGACGGTGGAGGGTCGTCCGTGGGAAAGCTGGGACACGGCGGAGATTGCGACCGATCTGCGCTTCTTCCACTTCGTGCCGGGTGAAAACTGGCACGCTTTTGAAGGTTACGCTGAGCATCAGTATTTTATCGACCCGTGCAAGCTGCTGCTAACCACGCCGGGCATTAACGCCCGCACCGGCGAGTATGACGATTTCGGCGTACCCGCCACCATCCTCGCCAACTTCCTGCGTGAAAACGGCATCGTGCCGGAGAAATGCGATCTCAACTCGATCCTGTTCCTGCTCACGCCAGCGGAAGATATGGGCAAACTGCAGCAGCTGGTGGCGCAGCTGGTGCGCTTCGAAAAACTGCTTGAGAGCAATGCTCCGCTGAAAGACGTCCTGCCTTCTCTCTACAAACAACATCCGGAACGTTACGCGGATTACACCCTGCGCCAGATCTGCCAGGAGATGCATGACCTGTACGCCCGTCACAATGTGAAACAGCTGCAGAAAGAGATGTTCCGCAAGTCCCATTTCCCACGCGTGATGATGAACCCGCAGGACGCGAACTACGCCTATCTGCGCGGTGAGGTTGAACTGGTCTCCCTTCGCGACGCGGAAGGCCGCATCGCCGCGGAAGGCGCCCTACCTTATCCGCCGGGGGTGCTGTGCGTTGTCCCGGGGGAGGTCTGGGGCGGCTCCGTGCTGCGCTACTTCACCGCGCTGGAAGAAGGCATCAACCTGCTGCCGGGCTTTGCACCGGAGCTGCAGGGTGTGTACGTCGAGGAGTGTGAGGGCCGTAAACAGGTTCGCTGTAACGTCATCAAACAACCCGCCGCTCAGCCCGCGCTGCTGAAAGGAGAGAAATTATGAGTAAGTCCAATAAGATGGGCGTGGTGCAGCTGACCATCCTCACCATGGTGAACATGATGGGCTCCGGCATCATCATGCTGCCCACCAAGCTTGCCGAAGTAGGAACCATTTCGATTATCTCCTGGCTGGTGACCGCCGTAGGCTCAATGGCGCTGGCATGGGCATTTGCCAAGTGCGGGATGTTCAGCCGCAAGTCAGGCGGCATGGGAGGCTACGCCGAGTATGCCTTTGGCAAGTCGGGCAACTTTATGGCCAACTATACCTACGGGGTATCACTGCTGATCGCCAACGTGGCGATTGCCATCTCCGCCGTGGGCTACGGTACGGAGTTGTTTGGCGCGACGCTCAGCCCGGTACAGATTGGTTTAGCCACCATCGGCGTGCTGTGGATCTGCACCGTGGCTAACTTTGGCGGTGCGCGTATCACCGGACAGCTCAGCAGCATCACCGTCTGGGGCGTGATTATTCCGGTTGTCGGCCTGTGCATCATCGGCTGGTTCTGGTTCAGCCCGACCCTGTACGCCAACTCCTGGAACCCGCACCATGTGCCGTTCTTCAGCGCAGTCGGCTCTTCTATCGCCATGACGCTCTGGGCCTTCCTCGGTCTGGAATCCGCCTGCGCGAACGCAGAAGTCGTTGATAATCCGGAAAAGAACGTCCCGATTGCGGTCCTCGGCGGTACGCTGGGCGCGGCGGTGATCTATATCGTCTCGACGAACGTCATTGCGGGCATCGTTCCGAACATGGATCTGGCCAACTCCACGGCGCCGTTCGGGCTGGCCTTCGCGCAGATGTTCACGCCGGAAGTCGGGAAAGTGATTATGGGTCTGATGGTCATGTCGTGCTGCGGTTCACTCCTTGGCTGGCAGTTCACCATCGCGCAGGTGTTTAAATCCTCGGCTGATGAAGGTTACTTCCCAAAAATCTTCTCCCGCGTCACCAAAGCCGATGCACCGGTGCAGGGCATGCTGGCGATTGTCATTTTCCAGAGCGGATTGTCGCTGATGACCATTAGCCCGTCGCTGAACAGCCAGTTCAACGTGCTGGTCAACCTGGCGGTTGTGACGAATATCATTCCGTATATCCTGTCGATGGCGGCGCTGGTGATTATTCAGAAAGTCGCGAAGGTTGATCCACGCAAGGCGCGAGCGGCCAATATCGTGGCGCTGATTGGGGCAATCTATAGCTTCTACGCGCTCTATTCCTCCGGCCAGGAAGCGATGCTGTATGGCGCGATGGTGACCTTTATGGGCTGGACGCTGTACGGTCTGGTGTCACCGCGGTTTGAATTGAAGAATAAGCACAGTTAGGTAAAAGCAAAACGGCAACCCAAGGGTTGCCGTTTTTAATGTTTTCTCCCTCTCCCCGTGGGAGAGGGCCGGGGTGAGGGCATCAGCCCGCACCAGAAAACCACTTACGCGTTTTTCAGCACTTCGCTGACAATCTCTACCGCTTCTTTCTCAATCTGCTGACGATGCTCAGCGCCGAGGAAGCTTTCGCAATAGATTTTATACGCATCTTCCGTGCCGGATGGACGCGCAGCGAACCAGCCGTTTTCGGTCATCACTTTCAGCCCACCAATGGAGGCGCCGTTACCCGGTGCCGCCGTCAGACGCGCAGTAATCGGGTCGCCGGCCAGGGTGCTTGCGCTGACCATCTCAGGAGAGAGTTTGGACAGGGCTGCTTTCTGGGCTGACGTTGCGCTGGCCTGAATACGGTTATAGCTTGGCGCACCAAAGCGTGCCGCCAGGTCGTTGTAATGTTCCTGCGGGTTTTTACCGGTGACCGCGGTGATTTCCGCCGCCAGCAGGCACATGATGATACCGTCTTTATCGGTTGACCACGGCGTGCCGTCGAAGCGCAGGAAAGAAGCTCCCGCGCTCTCTTCACCACCGAAGCCAAAGCTGCCGTCGTGCAGACCGTCAACAAACCATTTGAAGCCCACCGGCACTTCCACCAGCTTGCGGCCCAGCGCGTCCACCACGCGGTCGATCATCGCGGAGGAAACCAGCGTCTTACCGACAGCCACCTCTTTGCCCCACTGCGGACGGTGCTGGAACAGGTAGTTAATCGCGACTGCCAGATAGTGGTTCGGGTTCATCAGCCCGGCAGGGGTGACGATACCGTGGCGGTCGTAATCCGGGTCGTTAGCAAACGCCAGATCGAATTTATCACGCAGCGCCAGCAGGCCCGCCATTGCGCACTCGGAGGAGCAGTCCATGCGGATCGCGCCGTCTTTGTCCAGGTGCATAAAACGGAAGGTCTGATCGACGTGATCGTTCACGATGGTCAGATCCAGCTTGTAGTGCTCGGCAATACGTTTCCAGTATTCAATACCGGAGCCGCCCAGCGGATCCACCCCCAGCTTCAGGCCGGCTTTCTGGATGGCCGCCATATCGACGATATCCGCCAGACCTTCCACGAACGGCTGAACCAGATCCTGCTCTTTTACGTGGCCGGACGCCATGGCCGCATCCAGAGAGATGCGCTTCACGCCTTTCAGACCGTCGGCCAGCAAGGCGTTCGCACGATCTTCAACCACTTTGGTGACGTTGGTGTCTGCCGGGCCACCGTTAGGCGGGTTGTATTTAATACCACCGTCTTCCGGCGGGTTGTGGGATGGCGTGATAACGATACCGTCAGCCAGCGCGCCACCTTTTTTGTTGTGTACCAGGATGGCGTTAGACACCGCAGGCGTTGGGGTGAAGCCGTTGTTCTCCTGAACAATCACATCAACGCCGTTCGCTGTCAGAACTTCCAGCACGGAAATAAAGGCCGGTTCAGACAGGGCATGGGTATCTTTCCCCACGTAGCACGGACCGGTAACGCCGTTTTTAGCGCGCTCTTCCGCAATGGCCTGAGCAATGGCCAGAATATGCGGTTCGTTAAAGCTGTGGCGCGCCGCGCTGCCGCGGTGACCAGATGTACCAAACTTCACTGCGTGTTCTGCGTTGCCCACGACCGGCTTCAGCACGTAATACTGCGCGGTCAGCTGAGCGACGTTAATCAAATCGCTTTGTTGTGCAGGTTGGCCTGCACGGCTGTGATTTGCCATTACCGGGTCCTTCTGATGCAAGGGTTAAATTGTACCGCAAACCTTTTCAATCAATTCCGCCGGGAACTGCATGGACTGCATGATGTGTTCAATCATGCTGCACTTGCGGCCCGTATTGGTATTGGTGATCACCCAGTACGGGGTGCCAGGAACATGTTTGGGTTTGGTTTGATTGCCATTTTGCAGCAGCGTCTGCTCGTCGCCCGCGAAGTAGACGCGAGTACGACCGTGCAGCGACTCGGTCGCTTCAGCAAACGCTTTGTTATCCAGTGAATAAAGTGTAGACAGCACCAGCATAAAGCGGTTAACCGCCTTTTTCTGCTCCGCGTATTCATCGGAGAGCAGCAGCTCGCGCATCGCGCGCACTTTATCTTTTGCCGGCGTCACGGCAGGTTTTGCTTGTGCAACAACGCTTGGCTGAGACACGACATCTTTGGTGACTGGGGTAGCAGGCTGTGAAGCGGCGGAAATTTTAAGCATGCGCCGTAAAATGTCGGACGCGCTCTCCCCGATATGCCGCGTCTGGCTGGCAATATACTGATAGAGTTCGTCATCAACTTCGATTGTTTTCATCTTAATCCAGTGCGATATCTTATCTGAATACAAGTCATTGGGATTATAAGGTCAAATCCCAACAGCGGATAGCGTCAAACCAGGTTGGCGGCAAAAGTCAGATTAAACTGGAACCTTGCAGCCGGGCGGCAGAATGGTCAACATGATACCCTAACCTGACATACGTAAAAAAAGAACTTTGCCATGAAATTGAATACCCGAGCGCAAACTGCACAATCGCCGAACAATAATTCTCCCATCGTACTGGTTCACGGGCTTTTTGGCAGCCTGGATAACCTGGGCGTGCTGGCGCGCGATCTGGTTACCGATCACGATATCCTACAGGTCGATATGCGCAATCACGGTCTTTCCGGCCGTTCCGACGAGATGACCTACGCCGCGATGGCGCAGGATCTGCTGGATACGCTGGATGCCAACGATCTGCAAAAGGTCACCCTCATCGGGCATTCAATGGGCGGCAAAGCGGTGATGGCCCTGACGGCGCTGGCCCCGGAGCGTATTAACGGCCTGGTGGTGATTGATGTTGCGCCCGTGGATTACGACGTGCGCCGTCACGACGAGATTTTTGCCGCCATCAATGCGGTCACCGAAGCGGGTGTCGCGACCCGCCAGCAGGCAGCTACCGTCATGCGTGAGCATCTTGATGAAGAAGGCGTCGTGCAGTTCCTGCTGAAGTCGTTTGTTGACGGCCAGTGGCGTTTTAACGTGCCGGTGCTCTGGAACCAGTACAACAATATTGTGGGCTGGCAAACCGTACCCGCCTGGCCGCACCCTACCCTCTTTATTCGCGGCGGTAACTCCCCTTACGTTACCGACGCGTACCGCGACGCCATACTGGCGCAATTCCCGCAGGCTCGCGCCCACGTCATTGCCGGAGCCGGGCACTGGGTGCATGCGGAAAAACCTGACGCCGTACTGCGCGCCATTCGCCGCTATCTTGCTGATACTGCAAATTGATTAAAAAGAGAGCGACTGGAAGGCTGCGGGCTTCCAGTCGTTGGCGCGCCGTTTTTGGTGATGTATGATGGCGCGCTTATCGCCCGGGCATTAGCAGGGCGGCGTGTTTCCCCCGAAGTCTCAGAATCATGGCCAAAGAACAAACGGACCGTACGACACTAGATCTGTTCGCGAATGAGCGTCGCCCGGGACGACCGAAGACGAATCCGCTTTCGCGCGATGAACAGCTGCGTATCAATAAACGCAATCAGCTTAAACGCGATAAAAATCGTGGGCTTAAGCGTGTCGAACTGAAGCTCAACGCTGACGCGGTCGATGCACTTAACGAGCTGGCCGAGGCGCGAAATATCAGCCGCAGCGAGCTCATTGAAGAGATGCTGATCGCCCAGCTTGAGACATTGCGCGGCCAGGCATAAGTCTGAAAATTCCCTTAATTACCCTTTTCATGTAGCACAGAGTGCAGTCCTGCGCGATAGCTGTTTCCGCAGGGTTGCCAGTTCTGCTATTATTGCCCTTATCCGTGGCCGAATTGCGCCACCATACTATTAAGTTTCAAGAGGTTATTTTACTCATGGCAATCATCGGCATTTTCTTTGGCAGTGATACCGGCAATACCGAAAATATCGCGAAAAACATTCAAAAACAGCTCGGTAAAGACGTTGCTGATGTGCATGACATCGCCAAGAGCAGCAAAGAAGATCTCGAAGGCTATGACATTCTGCTGCTGGGTATTCCGACCTGGTACTACGGTGAAGCCCAGTGTGACTGGGATGATTTCTTCCCGACGCTAGAAGAAGTGGACTTCAACGGTAAGCTGGTCGCCCTGTTTGGCTGCGGCGATCAGGAAGACTACGCCGAGTACTTCTGTGACGCGCTGGGTACCATCCGCGACATCATTGAGCCGAATGGCGCAGTGATCGTCGGCCACTGGCCGACCGCTGGTTACCACTTCGAAGCATCTAAAGGACTGGCCGATGACGATCACTTCGTGGGCCTGGCCATCGACGAAGACCGTCAGCCAGAACTGACCGCAGAGCGCGTTGAGAAATGGGTTAAGCAGATCCGTGAAGAACTGCACCTGGACGATATTCTTAACGCCTGATTTTTCTCGCGGCGCAACGGCGGTTGCGCCCGTGCACCAGGTCAAACCGATTAAATTAATTGCTACAATCTTTTAACTTTTTCGCCCAGACCTGTACAATGTCTCCCTGATAAATGTGGTTTTCCATCGAGCAAGTTTGTTGGTGATACCCCATTTTTATAAGCATATTTTGCCTGAGACTTGCAGTTTTCATTTAGCCATGGCAGTTCTATAATGAGACGCATTATCCCAGGTGCATTTTCTGTCACTTCCTACAGAAGTGAATCGTTTAGCAACAGGACAGATTCCGCATGACTGACAACAATACCGCATTAAAGAAGGCTGGCCTGAAAGTTACGCTTCCTCGGTTAAAAATCCTCGAAGTGCTTCAGGGTCCAGACAATCACCATGTCAGTGCGGAAGACCTTTATAAACGTCTTATCGACATGGGTGAAGAGATTGGGCTGGCTACCGTCTATCGCGTGCTGAACCAGTTTGATGACGCGGGCATTGTCACCCGTCATAATTTCGAAGGCGGTAAATCTGTATTCGAACTGACCCAGCAGCAGCACCACGATCACCTGATCTGCCTCGACTGTGGCAAGGTCATTGAATTTAGCGATGATTCCATCGAAGCGCGTCAGCGTGAAATCGCCGCGCGTCACGGTATCCGCCTCACCAACCACAGCCTGTACCTTTACGGTCACTGCGCTGAAGGCGACTGCCGTGAAGATGACCACGCGCACGACGCAAAATAAGCGAGTATTCATACTCTGAGCCAGCCGCAAGGTTGGCTTTTTTTTGCCTGAAAAAAAGCCCGGTAAGCGCAGCGCCACCGGGCGTAAAGCAACTTATTTATTGTTATTGCGTATCTCGTTCCAGATCTTGTCGCAACGCTTCGCCACTTCCTGATCGTTACCGGTTTTACGCGCCTGGATACAGGCCTGGTAATCCATCACCCGGACATTTTCCTGCGTCGCAAACTGCTCGTGCGCTTTTTCTTTCTTCAGCACATTCAGCACGCTCTGGCAGGCTTCAATTTTCTCCGGCGAGCCTTCCGCAGTATTAATACAGGCGCTGTAGGCCTCCCTGAGACGGGAGTCCTCTTTCGGTGCCTGAGTCTGGGCACACGCCACCAGCCCCGATGCCAATAGCGCGACGATTACGATTTTTTTCATCATATGCAGTCTCCGGTCCGGCGGGAGCTGACCCGCCGGACGATTCATCAGAAGATGGTGAACGGTGCGATAACCATGAATTTCACGTCACGTTCATCCTGGAAGATGTTGCCGTAACCGCCCGCGTAGCTCGGGATATCGGAGTGGTTGTCGTACTGGGTGAAGTGCAGTTTGAACATCGTGCCTTTCGCGCGGCCATCCTGCAGGGTATAGATTGCATCCAGGCTGTAGGAAGACTCTTTCAGGCGATAGTTTGGATCGTAGTAAGCATCCGGTGTTGCCATGTCGGCAGGTTTTGCATCCCAGGCGTAAGCGTAAGACGCGCCCACCGCCCAGCCAGGCAGGTTCCAGTTTTTCAGATCGTACATTGCGCCGAAGAAGACCGCTTTCTCACCGTCGGCGTTGAAGTCGGAGCGGTTATCCCACCAGATATCAAGACGACCGTTGGAGGAGGCGTAGGTCGGGGTCATACGCTGCAGGAAGTAGCCCTGCTGCCCTTCCGCCTTCACCCATGTACCTTCCAGACGCAAATCAACCTGACCGACCTTGTAGCCAAAGGTGAGCGCCTGCAGCCACGCGGTGCCGTCGTAGATGTCGTTGACACCACCGTTACTGACTTTGTCGCGCGTACCGTAGAACTGGTAGCTGGTACTCAACGGGCTACCCGCGATATCGAACTTATAGCTGGCCTTGGCAAAGTATTGATCGATATACCCTTGCGCCTGGCCAAATGCCGCTTCGAGAACCAGATCGTTTTTGAAGTCGTATTTCGCCCCCAGCGAGTGGAGGTAATCGACCTTGGTTTTCTTGTCGTTCTGGTAGAACTTGTCCATCTCAATGTGCCACGGTGCTTTGTACTCGTTGGTCCACATATAGGAGAAGCTCAGCGCACCCGCATCGCCGTAGTCAAAGTTAGCCCCTGCTTCCGCCCCCTGATAGGTACCCGGCATAAAGCTCCAGTGTGGGGCTAACAGCGTCTGGCCAGTTGGCTGAATATACCCCCCACGCGCCCAGACCGGGCCGTATTTGAATTTCGCTGCGGCTTTGTAAAGGCTGATACCGCTCTTATCCCCGGACCAGTCTTCATCATAGGCTTTGTTGCTGGAGGAGAAGGCGATTTCGTTCGGGTGGCCGCTGTCGCCGTTTTCCGCCATTTCGATCGCGGTGAACGCGGCAATATCCAGACCGAACATATCCGCGGCGTAGCCTGACTGGAAGTCCAGGTTGGCGTTCCAGGTGGAGTGCGAGAGGTTGGTTTTGTATTTATCTTCAGTGACGTCTTTACGGTCACGCTCACGCTGCCAGTAATAAATACCGCCCGTGAGGGTAGAATCTTCGATGAAACCCGCTGCTTTTGCCTCTGGCGCAATCACCAGGCCCGACATTGCTGTCACACCGGCAATAGCCAGCGCCAGCGCACTACGTTTGCCACTGAACGTACGCATAGATTATTCCTCTTTGACGAATTAAAACGCCTGAAACGGCGTAAATAAAAAAGACCAAATGGTCAGGGGTAGTTTTAAATACCCTCGAATTAACTACCGTCTTTAGGTTATTTTTCGCGACGCGAATTATCAATGCTTTTCAGCGGGCAAAAGTCAGGATTATGACGAAGTGCACATAATTGGTAGTGCTTTGTAACATTTACAGGAAGGCGAGGAATGACGGGTAATTCTCAGGTTTTTCAGTGGCCAGGCGCGGGATCGCTTTCCTTTTTTATCACCTTTTTAATTTTGGCAATGATACAAACTTTTTTTTAAAAAATAAGTAGCACCTCATTGACCTGTTATTTTCAGAACGCCTCTTTAGTCCCTGGCTTAATACTCTGATCGTTAAATAAAAAAACGCCGCATAATGCGGCGTTTGTCTCTCATTGACCAGAACAGGAATATTATTCGCCGATCTTCGTCCAGGTATCACGCAGGCCTACGGTACGGTTAAATACCGGTTTTTCCGCCGTGCTGTAACGGCTGTCCAGGCAGAAGTAACCTTCACGTTCGAACTGGAACGCTTTGCCCGCTTCAGCCGCTTTCAGGGACGGCTCCGCATAACCCTGCTTAATCACCAGCGATTCCGGGTTGATGGTCGCCAGGAAGTCTTCCGCCGCACCTGGGTTAGGCACGCTGAACAGACGATCGTAAAGACGGATCTCGACCGGCAGCGCGTGGGTTGCGCTCACCCAGTGGATAACGCCCTTCACCTTGCGGCCATCCGCCGGATCTTTACTCAGCGTCTCAGCGTCATAAGAACAGAAGATGGTGGTGATATTCCCTTCCGCATCTTTTTCAACGCGCTCGGCTTTGATGACGTAAGCATTACGCAGACGTACTTCTTTACCCAGCACCAGACGCTTGTACTGCTTGTTGGCTTCTTCACGGAAGTCAGCGCGGTCAATCCAGATCTCGCCGCTGAACGGCACGTCACGGCTTCCCATTTCCGGTTTGTTCGGATGGTTAGGCATGGAGACCAGTTCGCTCTCGCCCTGCGGATAGTTCTCGATGACCAGTTTCACCGGATCGATAACGGCCATCGCGCGCGGGGCGTTTTCGTTGAGATCTTCGCGAATGCAGGATTCCAGAGAGGCCATCTCAATGGTGTTGTCCTGCTTGGTCACGCCGATACGCTTGCAGAATTCACGGATTGACGCCGCGGTGTAACCACGACGGCGCAGACCGGAGATGGTCGGCATACGCGGGTCATCCCAGCCTTCAACGTGCTTGTCGGTCACCAGCAGGTTCAGCTTACGCTTGGACATCACGGTGTATTCCAGATTCAGACGAGAGAACTCGTACTGGCGCGGATGCACCGGAATGGTGATGTTATCCAGCACCCAGTCGTACAGACGACGGTTGTCCTGGAACTCCAGTGTACACAGCGAGTGGGTGATGCCTTCCAGCGCATCGCTGATGCAGTGGGTGAAGTCGTACATCGGGTAGATGCACCACTTGTTGCCAGTCTGGTGGTGTTCAGCGAACTTAATACGATACAGCACCGGATCGCGCATTACGATGAACGGCGATGCCATGTCAATTTTGGCACGCAGGCAGGCTTTGCCTTCTTCGAAACCACCGGCGCGCATTTTTTCAAACAGCGCCAGGTTCTCTTCCACGCTGCGATCGCGGAACGGGCTGTTTTTGCCCGGCGCGGTCAGCGTACCGCGGTACTCACGGATCTCATCTGCAGACAGTTCGTCAACATACGCCAGACCTTTGTTGATAAGCTCTACCGCGTAGGCATACAGCTGATCAAAGTAGTCAGAGGAGTAGCAGATATCGCCAGACCAGTTGAAGCCCAGCCATTGCACGTCATTTTTGATGGACTCAACGTATTCGATGTCTTCTTTTACTGGGTTGGTGTCATCGAAACGCAGGTTGCACTGTCCCTGGTAGTCTTGCGCAATGCCAAAGTTCAGGCAGATGGACTTCGCATGCCCGATATGCAGGTAGCCGTTCGGCTCCGGCGGAAAACGGGTATGAATTGTGGTGTGCTTACCACTGGCCAGATCTTCATCGATGATCTGACGAATAAAGTTACTCGGGCGGGCTTCAGCCTCACTCATCGTGGATTCCTCAAAGCGTAAACAACGTATAACGGCATATGATCTTATAAGCCGGACGTAGTGACAACCCTTAGTTACGGAAAATACGTATCAGATGAAAATAATGGGGGCTTTTGCTGCAAAAAAAAGCGGCGGAGGATATCCCCCGCCGCTTAAGGCATGACTCTACTCAGGAGCTATTACTTGCCTTTAATCTCGTACAGCGGGGTTTGACCCGCAACAACCTGACCTTTCGCCTGGATGACCAGACCGCTGAAGTCGTCGATGTTGCTGCAAACCACCGGGCTAATCATGGAACGCGCGTTGGCATTCAGGAAGTCCAGATCCATTTCCAGAATCGGCTGCCCGGCCACCACTTCAGCGCCCTCTTCCACCAGGCGAGTAAAGCCCTGACCATTCAGCGCAACGGTATCGATACCCATGTGGACAACGATCTCCGCGCCCTTTTCGGTTTCGAGGCAGAACGCGTGGTTGGTGTTGAAGATTTTCACGATGGTACCGGCCGCCGGAGACACCACGGTTTTATCCGTTGGTTTCACCGCCACACCGTCACCGACCGCTTTGCTGGCGAACGCTTCATCAGGTACCTGCTCAAGGTCAACCACGTCACCCGTTACCGGAGAGACCAGCGCGGCCACCGTCACGGCGTTAGGCACGGCCTGTGGCTTCGCTACCGGGGCAGCCGTCGACGCAGGTGCGCTGTCGGTTGACGCCGCCGCGACCGGTCCACGGGCAACCACTTTTTTCATTTCGTCACCGATGGATTCCGCTTTGGCACCCACGATAACCTGGATAGTTTGTTTGTTCAGTTTAACCACGCCCGATGCACCAAGGCGTTTACACATTGCGTCGCTGACGCGCGCAGAGTCACCCACCGTCAGACGCAGACGGGTGATGCAGGCATCAATGGCTTTCAGGTTGTCAGTCCCCCCGACGGCAGCGATATAGCTGGTCGCCAGCTGAGTCAGACCCTCTTCGGTATTGCTGTTGGCTTCGTTGGTGACCACTTCGTCTTTGGTGTCTTCGCGGCCCGGCGTTTTGAGGTTAAACATACGAATAACCGCAGTGAACAGCACGAAGTAGATGACGAAGAAGACCAGACCCATTACCACCAGCATCCAGACGTTCTTGCTTGCCGCCGGCAGGTTGTACATCAACACGTAGTCGATCGCGCCTGCAGAGAAGGAGAAGCCAGCATGGATACCCAGCAGGGTCGCCACAAACAGGCTGATACCGGTAAGCACCGCATGCATGAGGTACAGCACCGGCGCCAGGAACATGAACAGGAATTCCAGCGGCTCGGTTACGCCGGTCAAGAACGCGGTAATCGCAACGGACAGCAGCATGCCGCCAACCATTGGGCGACGCGCTTTTGGCGCAGCCAGGTACATTGCCAGCGCAGCGCCCGGCAGACCAAACATCATGATTGGGAAGAAGCCAGACATGAACATGCCTGCGGTGCCGTCACCCGCGTAGAAGCGGTTGATGTCGCCGTGGAATACGGTGCCCGCAGCATTGGTGAACTCACCAATCTGGAACCATGCGATAGTGTTCAGCACCTGATGCAGACCGGTTGGGATCAGCAGACGGTTGATAAAACCAAAGATACCTGAGCCCACTGCACCCGCTGAAACAATCCACTCACCGCCCGCATGGATCGCATGCTGTACCGGTGGCCAGACGTAGCCAAAGATAGCGGCCAGAACCAGACAGAAGAAGCCCGTCGCGATTGGCACGAAACGTTTGCCGCCAAAGAAACTCAGGAAGTCTGGCAGCTTAATGTTTGCCCAGCGGTTGTACACAGCACCACCGACCAGACCGGTAATGATACCTGCCAGCACGCCCATGTTGATTTCTGGGTTAATCGTTACCATCGCTTTCGTCAGGATGAAATAACCGACTGCCCCTGCCAGCGCTGCAGCACCCGCGCTGTCTTTTGACCAGCTTGAGGCAACACCGATGGCGAAAATCAGCGCCAGGTTGTCAAAAATAGCACCGCCAGCCTGAGCAATAAACGGTACGTTAAGAAGATCGGGTTGCCCGAATCGCAGCAGCAACGCTGCAACCGGTAGCACGGCGATAGGGAGCTGCAAAGCCCTACCGAGGCGCTGGAAAAAACCTAAAATATTCATCCTATTCCCCCTACGAGACCCGTTTTTCAGGCTCGCGCATAAACTATGTTTTTATTGTGTCACGAACGATAGATACCGTTGATAATTCACTGGCAGTCTGAGTGTGTGAAAAATTAATTCGTATCGCAAATTAAACACCTATTTTTTGTGATTTTTGTCACCAAATATCGTATTCAGCCCTCCCTTACACTGGCTAACAGCGAAAACTTATTTTATCATTCAAAAAATCAAGGCGGATTGATCCGGCCTGAAAGTTTCCAGGTTACGCTTTAGTATCAGGTTCCGAAGCCATCCGCCCACTCTTCTACTTAAACTTTGAGGTGAACAATGAGACTGATTCCCCTGGCAACTGCTGAACAAGTCGGTAAATGGGCCGCTCGCCATATCGTAAACCGCATTAACGCGTTCAAGCCGACCGCCGATCGTCCTTTCGTTCTTGGCCTTCCGACCGGCGGCACGCCGCTGACCGCCTACAAGGCGCTGGTTGAGATGCATAAAGCAGGCCAGGTTAGCTTCAAACATGTTGTGACCTTCAATATGGATGAATACGTTGGCTTACCGAAAGACCATCCGGAAAGCTACCATAGCTTTATGCACCGCAATTTCTTTGATCACGTTGATATCCCTGCTGAAAATATTAACCTGCTGAATGGAAACGCGCCGGATATTGACGCAGAATGCCGTCAGTATGAAGAAAAAATCCGTTCCTACGGTAAAATCCACCTGTTCATGGGTGGCGTAGGTAATGATGGTCATATCGCGTTTAACGAACCGGCGTCCTCTCTGGCTTCTCGTACCCGTATTAAAACGCTGACCCATGACACGCGCGTGGCAAACTCCCGCTTCTTTGACGGTGACGTTAACCAGGTTCCAAAATACGCCCTGACCGTAGGCGTAGGCACCCTGCTGGATGCCGAAGAAGTGATGATTCTGGTGCTGGGCGGCGTGAAAGCGCAGGCGCTCCAGGCTGCTGTTGAAGGCAACGTTAACCATATGTGGACCATCAGCTGTCTGCAGCTGCATCCTAAATCAGTCATCGTCTGCGACGAGCCGTCCACGATGGAGCTGAAGGTTAAAACGCTGAAATACTTCAACGAGTTAGAAGCCGAGAACATCAAAGGTCTGTAATTGAATAACCGCCTCTTTCTCAAGAGGCGGCCGCTTTTTTTAACCGGGGGTCGTTATGTACGCTTTAACCCACGGTCGGATTTATACCGGCCATGAAATTCTGGATGACCACGCGATTGTTATCGCGAATGGCCTGATTGAACGTGTTTGCCCGCTGGCAGAACTGCCGCCGGAGATTGAACAGCGCTCACTCAATGGAGCAGTAATCTCCCCCGGTTTCATCGACGTACAGCTCAACGGCTGCGGCGGTGTGCAATTCAATGATACCGCCGATGCGGTAACGGTAGAAACGCTGGAGATCATGCAGAAAGCCAACGAGAAATCGGGCTGCACCAGCTATCTGCCGACGCTCATCACCAGCAGTGATGACCTGATGAAGCAGGGTATCCGCGTGATGCGCGAATATCTGGCCAAACACCCAAATCAGGCGCTCGGTCTGCACCTTGAAGGGCCATGGCTGAACATGGTCAAGAAAGGAACGCATAACCCGGATTACGTGCGTAAGCCCGATGCGGAGCTGGTTGACTATATGTGTGCCAACGCCGATGTGATCACCAAAGTGACGCTGGCACCGGAAATGACCGGCACGGACGTCATCAGCAAGCTGGCCGCCGCCGGAATTGTGGTTTCAGCAGGCCACTCAAACGCCACGCTGAAAGAAGCGAAAGCCGGTTTCCGCGCGGGCATTACCTTCGCGACGCACCTGTATAACGCCATGCCGTATATCACGGGGCGTGAACCGGGTCTGGTCGGGGCGATTCTGGATGAGCCAGACGTCTACTGCGGCATTATTGCTGACGGCTTACACGTCGATTACACCAACATTCGCAATGCCAAGCGGCTGAAAGGTGACAAGCTTTGCCTGGTGACGGACGCTACCGCGCCGGCAGGTGCAAATATTGAGCAGTTCATTTTTGCCGGTAAAACAATATACTACCGCAATGGACTGTGTGTGGATGAAAACGGTACGCTGAGCGGTTCCTCTTTGACCATGATTGAAGGGGTACGTAACCTGGTTGAGCACTGCGGGATTGCGCTTGAGGAAGTCCTGCGCATGGCAACCCTTTATCCGGCGCGCGCAATCGGCGTGGATAAACAGCTCGGCGGAATTGCACCAGGTATGGTTGCAAACCTGACGGCATTCACACACGATTATAAAATTATTAAGACCATCGTTAATGGTAACGAGGTCGTCACTGAGTAAGTAAAAGTATGACACCTGGCGGACAAGCTCAAATCGGTAATGTCGATCTCGTTAAACAACTTAACAGTGCGGCGGTGTATCGCCTGATTGACCAACACGGACCCATCTCGCGGATTCAGATAGCCGAACAAAGCCAGCTTGCTCCCGCCAGCGTGACAAAAATTACCCGCCAGCTCATTGAGCGCGGTCTGATCAAAGAAGTCGATCAGCAGGCCTCCACCGGGGGCCGCCGCGCCATCTCTATTATTACCGAAACCCGCAATTTCCAGGCGATTGGTGTCCGGCTCGGCCGTCATGACACCACGCTCACGCTGTACGATCTGAGCAGCAAAGCCATTGCGGAAGAGCATTATCCCCTTCCGGAACGCACCCAGGAGACGCTGGAGCATGCGCTGCTGAATACTATCGCGCAGTTTATTGAAAGCTGTCAGCGTAAGATCCGCGAACTCATCGCCATCTCGGTGATACTGCCCGGTCTGGTCGACCCGGAAAGCGGCGTGATCCGCTATATGCCGCACATTCAGGTTGAAAACTGGGGGCTGGTCGACGCGCTGGAAAAGCGCTTCAAAGTGACCTGCTTTGTGGGCCATGACATCCGCTCTCTGGCGCTGGCAGAGCACTACTTTGGTGCGAGCCAGGACTGCGAAGACTCTATTCTGGTGCGTGTCCACCGCGGTACGGGCGCAGGCATTATCTCTAATGGCCGAATCTTTATTGGTCGCAACGGTAACGTCGGTGAGATCGGCCACATTCAGGTTGAGCCCCTCGGGGAACGGTGCCACTGCGGCAACTTTGGCTGCCTTGAAACCATCGCCGCCAACACGGCCATCGAGCAGCGCGTTCGCCATCTGCTTGAACAGGGTTATCAAAGCCGCGTCACGCTGGACGACTGCAAGATAGGCACCATCTGCAAAGCCGCTAATAAAGGCGACGCGCTGGCCTGTGAAGTGATCGAGCAGGTGGGGCGCCATCTGGGGAAAACCATCGCCATCGCCATTAACCTGTTTAACCCACAAAAAGTGGTGATCGCCGGTGAAATTGTGGAAGCGGAAAAGGTGCTGCTCCCCGCGATTGAAGGCTGTATTAACACCCAGGCGCTGAAAGCATTCCGCCAGAATCTTCCGGTGGTTCGTTCAAAGCTTGACCATCGTTCGGCGATTGGCGCGTTCGCGCTGGTCAAACGCGCCATGCTCAACGGAATTCTGCTCCAGCATTTGCTGGAAAGTTGATCGGACCTTATAGTAACGCCTTCTTTTTTTAATGTCGGACTGTCCATGACCATTAAGAATGTAATTTGTGATATCGACGGCGTGCTGATGCACGACAACGTTGCCGTGCCGGGTGCTGCGGAGTTTCTTCACCGCATCATCGACAAAGGAATGCCTCTGGTTCTTCTCACGAACTACCCTTCTCAGACCGGTCAGGATCTGGCAAACCGCTTTGCCACGGCAGGGGTCGACGTCCCGGACAGCGTGTTTTATACCTCGGCGATGGCCACGGCGGATTTTCTGAAGCGTCAGGAAGGGAAAAAAGCCTACGTGGTGGGTGAAGGTGCGCTGATCCATGAACTATACAAAGCGGGCTTTACCATCACCGACGTCAACCCGGACTTTGTGATTGTGGGTGAAACGCGCTCCTACAACTGGGAGATGATGCATAAGGCATCCTTCTTTGTGGCTAACGGCGCGCGCTTTATTGCGACCAACCCGGATACCCACGGTCGTGGTTTTTATCCGGCCTGCGGTGCGCTGTGTGCCGGTATCGAGAAGATCTCCGGGCGCAAGCCGTTCTACGTCGGCAAGCCCAGCCCGTGGATCATCCGTGCCGCACTCAACAAGATGCAGGCCCACTCAGAAGAGACCGTGATTGTCGGCGACAACCTGCGCACCGATATTCTTGCCGGTTTCCAGGCTGGCCTGGAGACGATTCTGGTCCTGTCAGGCGTCTCTCAGCTTGATGACATTGACTCAATGCCATTCCGTCCAAGCTGGATTTACCCCTCCGTCGATGAGATTGACATCATCTGATACCGAACCACGCCTCAGGGCGTGGTTTTTTATTTTCTCGCCTGCAAAACATGGTCACATCTAAAGAAAAAGCGTTTTCATTGCATAATCATCAATAAAAGCACTCATGACATACGCATTTTTCACCGATCCGCAACCACCATTGCACTATTTCCGTTTTCACCCGTAAAACGCTTGCGCGCCCTGCCCCTTTGCGGCATTTTCATAAGCAAGCAACATTACAAAGCAACAGGGTTAACGGAGAAGGTTATGTGTTCAATTTTTGGCGTACTGGATATTAAAACTGACGCAGGCGAACTGCGTAAAAAGGCACTCGAACTGTCCCGCCTGATGCGCCATCGCGGACCGGACTGGTCAGGCGTTTACGCCAGTGACAAAGCGATTCTGGCTCACGAACGTCTGTCTATTGTTGACGTCAACGCCGGTGCACAGCCGCTGTATAACGAGAAAAAAACGCACGCGCTGGCTGTCAACGGTGAGATCTACAACCATCAGGCGCTGCGCGCCGAGTACGGCGACCGCTACGCGTTCCAGACCGGGTCCGACTGTGAAGTGATCCTGGCGCTGTATCAGGAGAAAGGTCCTGAGTTCCTGGACGACCTGCAGGGTATGTTTGCCTTTGCCCTGTACGACAGCGAAAAAGACGCTTACCTGATTGGCCGTGACCACATCGGTATTATCCCGCTGTACATGGGCCACGATGAACACGGCAACTTCTACGTTGCCTCTGAAATGAAAGCCCTGGTGCCGGTCTGCCGCACCATCAAAGAGTTCCCGGCGGGCAGCTACCTGTGGAGCAAAGACGGCGAGATCCGTCCATACTACCAGCGTGACTGGTTCGATTACGACGCGGTAAAAGACAACGTCACGGACAAAGCCGAGCTGCGTCAGGCGCTGGAAGATTCCGTGAAAAGCCACCTGATGTCAGACGTACCTTACGGCGTGCTGCTCTCTGGCGGTCTGGACTCCTCCGTGATCTCCGCAATCACCAAGAAATTTGCGGCTCGTCGCGTGGAAGATCAGGAGCGCTCAGAAGCCTGGTGGCCACAGCTGCACTCCTTTGCCGTGGGCCTGGAAGGCGCGCCGGATCTGAAAGCCGCGCAGGAAGTCGCAAACCACCTCGGCACCGTGCACCATGAAATTCACTTCACCGTGCAGGAAGGCCTGGATGCGATCCGCGATGTGATCTACCACATCGAAACCTATGACGTGACCACCATCCGCGCTTCAACGCCGATGTACCTGATGTCGCGTAAGATCAAGGCGATGGGCATCAAAATGGTGCTCTCCGGTGAAGGTTCTGACGAAGTGTTTGGTGGCTACCTGTACTTCCATAAAGCGCCAAACGCCAAAGAGCTGCACGAAGAGACCGTGCGTAAACTCCAGGCGCTGCATATGTTTGACTGCGCGCGTGCCAACAAAGCGATGTCGGCATGGGGTGTCGAAGCGCGCGTGCCGTTCCTGGATAAGAAATTCCTCGACGTGGCGATGCGCATCAACCCGCAGGACAAGATGTGCGGCAACGGAAAAATGGAAAAACATATCCTGCGTGAATGTTTTGAATCCTACCTGCCAGCGAGCGTGGCATGGCGTCAGAAAGAGCAGTTCTCCGATGGCGTAGGCTACAGCTGGATCGACACCCTGAAAGAGGTGGCGGCGAAACAGGTTTCTGACCAACAGCTGGAAACCGCAAGCTTCCGCTTCCCGTACAACACGCCGGGATCGAAAGAAGCGTATCTCTACCGTGAAATCTTTGAAGAATTGTTCCCGGTACCGAGCGCTGCGGAGTGCGTACCGGGTGGCCCGTCCGTCGCCTGCTCGTCTGCCAAAGCGATCGAATGGGATGAATCGTTCAAATCCATGAACGATCCGTCAGGACGTGCGGTAGGCGTTCACCAGTCAGCCTACAAATAATCGTGCATTTCATCATCAGGCCCTGCGGGGCCTGATTTTTTTTGCCCCGCTTTTGCACAGCTAAAACCGATTAATAACCAATAATTGCCGAATATTCGGTCACGCTGTTCGCAACCTAACCAAACAGTCACATTCCGGCTATTTTCGTTGAAAAAGGTGTTGACGCTGCAAGGGTCTATACGCATAATGCGCCCCGCAACGCCGATAAGGTAACGCGAAAAAAGATGGCTACGTAGCTCAGTTGGTTAGAGCACATCACTCATAATGATGGGGTCACAGGTTCGAATCCCGTCGTAGCCACCATCTTTTTTGCGGGAGTGGCGAAATTGGTAGACGCACCAGATTTAGGTTCTGGCGCCGCAAGGTGTGCGAGTTCAAGTCTCGCCTCCCGCACCATTCCCGGGTAAGCGTTGCACGGATGGGGTATCGCCAAGCGGTAAGGCACCGGTTTTTGATACCGGCATTCCCTGGTTCGAATCCAGGTACCCCAGCCATATTTCTTCGATTTTGCGGTTCTCCGCGGTATTGGGGTATCGCCAAGCGGTAAGGCACCGGTTTTTGATACCGGCATTCCCTGGTTCGAATCCAGGTACCCCAGCCATCGAAGATTGCAGTACTGGCTACGTAGCTCAGTTGGTTAGAGCACATCACTCATAATGATGGGGTCACAGGTTCGAATCCCGTCGTAGCCACCAAATTTAGATTATCGATGTTGTTCGGTAATGAAAAAAAATTGTTGGGGTATCGCCAAGCGGTAAGGCACCGGATTCTGATTCCGGCATTCCGAGGTTCGAATCCTCGTACCCCAGCCAATTTAAAAAAGTCGTTAAGCAGCTTGTTTAACGCAATTGGGGTGTCGCCAAGCGGTAAGGCTCTGGTTTCTGATACCAGCATTCCGGGGTTCGAATCCCTGCACCCCAGCCACTTAGTAACAAAAAAGCCCGCTCTGCGGGCTTTTTTGTTTTTGTACAAAATTGTGCGGCCTGATTCCCTCACTCTGGCCCTCTCCCGCGGGGAGAGGGAAAAAAGTTTAGAGTCCGAGGGCGTACTTCAGGGCCTGACGCTTCAGGCCACCGGCGCGTTCCGCTGCCATCAGACCTATGTTACGCAGAATACGCACCGGGGCTACGTCATTGCTAAACCCGGCATAGAACAAATCCATTCCCGACTGCATGAGGAAGTTATCCGCCATACGCCGCGTCTGATAACGCTTCAGCACCTGATGACTGGCCCAGTTTTCCGCGTGTCCGCGGGCGAAGCCCAGCACATCCAGTAAGGCATCGACGTCACGATACCCCAGGTTCACGCCCTGCCCGGCCAGCGGATGAATGGTGTGTGCCGCATCCCCCACCAGCGCTAAGCCTTCGCGGGCATACTGCAACGCATGACGGCGCGTGAGCGGGAACGCCCCGGCGGCGACCGGCGTGACGTGTCCCAGACGGCTCGGGAAGTGCAGCAGAATTTCGCGCTGCAGCTGTTCCATGTTCATTCCCTGCAGCTGGCGAATGCGCGCCGGTTTGTCGTACCACACCAGCGACGCCCAGTTATCGAAGAGCGGTAAAAAGGCGTGCGGGCCGTTCGGCGTAAAGTGCTGCCAGGTGCTTTCACCCGGCGCATTCTCGCACCTGGCGGTAATCAGCATACAGGACTGTTCATACTGCCAGGCATGAACCCCGATCCCCGCCATCTGTCTGACCTGCGAGTTAGCGCCATCCGCCCCGATGACCAGCTTCACGGACAGCTCATCGCCGCTGTCGAGCGTCAGTAGATAGCCGCTCTCGTGAGGATGCAGCGCCTTAAGCGACGCAGGAACGCGCAGCGTCACCTTCGGGTGCGCCTCCAGCGCCTGCCAGAGCGCCAGCTGGAGCACATTGTTTTCCACCATATAGCCCAGGCGCGGCAGCTTCAGCTCAGCGGCATCAAACGCGACGTGGGCATTTTCCCATTCCCAGGTTTCAAGACGGCTGTAAGGATGAGCGCGCATCGCCAGCACCGTCTCCCAGACGCCCAGCCCGCGCAGCAGATCGACGGACGACGCGCTGATAGCGGAAATGCGCACATCCGGTTTACTGGCGGGATCGTAGGCTGGCGGAGCCGCCTGTTCGATTACCGTTACCTCAAATCCCTGCTGCGCCAGCCCCAGCGCCAGCGCGCCGCCGACCATACCGCCGCCGACAACGGCAACTTCGGTGTGTTGGAGTGTCATGGTCAATTTTCCTTATTGGAGAATCCCTTAAGTTTACCGGATTTTTGCGGTCCTGAGACACACAACCTTCATACTGGTCACAACCCCACCAAAGCATTACAATACGCGGCTTGCAATCCTGAGCTGAGCAAGTCGATGACTAAAAAACTCCATATAAAAACCTGGGGCTGTCAGATGAACGAATACGATTCATCCAAGATGGCCGATCTGCTGGATACCACCCACGGATACCAGCTGACTGAAAATGCGAAAGAAGCCGATGTGCTGCTGCTGAACACCTGTTCAATTCGTGAAAAAGCGCAGGAAAAAGTCTTTCATGTGTTAGGCCGCTGGAAACTTCTTAAACGAAAAAATCCGGACCTGATCATCGGCGTGGGCGGCTGCGTCGCGTCGCAGGAAGGCAAGCTGATCCGCCAGAGAGCCCCGTATGTGGACATCGTCTTTGGCCCTCAGACCCTGCACCGTCTGCCTGAGATGATCAATCAGGTTCGCGGTAACCGTAGCCCGGTCGTGGACGTCAGCTTCCCGGAAATCGAAAAATTTGACCGTCTGCCTGAGCCACGTGCCGATGGCCCGACCGCCTTCGTCTCCATCATGGAAGGCTGCAACAAATACTGCACGTACTGCGTGGTGCCGTACACCCGTGGTGAAGAGGTCAGCCGCCCGGCAGATGACATTCTGTTTGAAATCGCGCAGCTTGCCGCGCAGGGTGTGCGCGAAGTGAACCTGCTGGGCCAGAACGTTAACGCCTGGCGCGGTGAGAACTACGACGGCACGACCGGCAGCTTTGCCGAGCTGCTGCGTCTGGTGGCCGCGATTGACGGCATCGACCGCATTCGCTTTACCACCAGCCATCCGATGGAATTTACCGACGACATTATTGACGTCTATCGCGATACGCCAGAGCTGGTGAGCTTCCTGCACCTGCCGATCCAGTGCGGCTCGGACCGCGTGCTGAACCTGATGGGCCGCCCGCATACGGTGCTGGAGTATAAATCCACCATCCGCAAGCTGCGTGAAGCGCGTCCGGATATCCAGATTAGCTCTGACTTTATCGTCGGCTTCCCTGGCGAAACCGCTGATGACTTCGAGCGCACCATGAAGCTCATCGGCGAAGTGAATTTTGACGTCAGCTACAGCTTCATCTTCTCCGCGCGTCCTGGAACACCGGCGGCCGATATGGTTGACGATGTGCCGGAAGAAGAGAAAAAGCAGCGTCTGTATATTCTGCAGGAGCGTATCAACCAGCAGGCCAACGCCTGGAGTCGCCGCATGCTCGGCACCGTTCAGCGCATTCTGGTGGAAGGCACTTCCCGCAAGAGCATTATGGAGCTCTCTGGCCGTACGGAAAATAACCGCGTGGTGAACTTTGAAGGCACCCCGGATATGATCGGTAAGTTTGTGGACGTCGAGATTGTCGAAGTGCTGACCAACTCGCTGCGCGCGAAGGTCGTCCGCACCGAAGACGAAATGGGCCTGCGTATCGCAGAGTCACCGCAATCCGTGATCTCGCGTACCCGCAAAGAAAACGATTCTGGCGTTGGGATTTACCAGCCCTAATCCTTCAGGCCTGCCTCTTTTGGCAGGCCTTGTATTTCCTCTCATCGCCCCCAATATCTTCCGCAACGCTTGCGCCTTTATTCTGTGGCGTGAATAATTTCGGTAATGACCGTTTTATTGCGCCGTGTGGCAGCGGGTCAGTTAATCAATCAAAGAGGAACAGTTTGAACATAGATACGCGTGAAATTAGCCTTGAGCCAGCAGACAACGCTCGCCTGCTGAGCCTGTGCGGGCCGTTTGATGACAACATCAAACAACTGGAGCGACGTCTGGGTATCGAAATCAATCGTCGCGATAATCATTTCAAACTCACCGGACGCCCTATCTGCGTCAACGCCGCTGCGGACATTCTGCGTAGCCTGTATGTCGACACCTCCCCCATGCGCGGCGAAATTCAGGATATCGAACCGGAGCAGATTCACCTCGCCATTAAAGAGGCGCGCGTGCTTGAGCAGAGCGCGGAGAGCGTGCCGGACTATGGCAAGGCGATCAACATTAAGACCAAGCGTGGCGTCATCAAGCCGCGTACGCCAAACCAGGCGCAGTACATCGCCAATATTCTCGACCACGACATCACCTTCGGCGTGGGGCCGGCGGGTACGGGTAAAACCTATCTTGCCGTTGCCGCTGCGGTCGATGCGCTGGAGCGTCAGGAGATCCGACGTATCCTGCTGACCCGCCCTGCCGTTGAGGCCGGTGAAAAACTGGGCTTCCTGCCAGGCGATCTGAGCCAGAAGGTCGATCCGTATCTGCGTCCTTTATACGATGCGCTGTTCGAAATGCTGGGCTTTGAGAAGGTCGAGAAGCTCATTGAGCGTAACGTTATCGAAGTGGCCCCGCTCGCCTACATGCGCGGCCGCACGCTGAACGATGCGTTCATCATTCTCGATGAGAGCCAGAACACCACCATCGAACAGATGAAGATGTTCCTGACGCGTATTGGCTTTAACTCGAAAGCGGTGATTACCGGCGACGTCACCCAGATTGACCTGCCGCGCAGCACCAAATCGGGCCTGCGCCACGCCATCGAGGTGCTGGCCGAGGTCGACGAAATCAGCTTTAACTTCTTCCACAGTGAAGACGTGGTACGCCACCCGGTGGTCGCGCGTATCGTTAACGCTTATGAAGCCTGGGAAGAGGCGGATCAGAAGCGTAAGGCCGAACTGGCCGCAGAACGTAAGCGCGAAGCGCAGGAGCAAGAACAGAAATGAGTCAGGTGATCCTCGATTTACAGCTGGCCTGTGAAGACAATTCCGGCATGCCAGATGAGGCACAGTTTCAGAAATGGCTGGATGCCGTTATCCCGCAGTTTCAGGAAGAATCAGAAGTCACGATTCGCCTGGTGGATGAAGCAGAAAGCCATGAGCTTAACCTGACCTATCGCGGGAAAGATAAGCCGACCAACGTGCTCTCTTTCCCGTTCGAAGCCCCACCGGGCATCGAGATGCCGCTGTTGGGCGATCTGATCATCTGCCGTCAGGTGGTTGAACAGGAAGCCAAAGAGCAGCAGAAACCCCTTGAAGCCCACTGGGCGCACATGGTGGTACACGGCAGCCTGCATCTGCTCGGCTACGATCATATCGAAGACGACGAAGCGGAAGAGATGGAGTCCCTCGAGACAGAGATAATGCTTGCTCTGGGCTATGAGGATCCGTACATTGCCGAGAAAGAATAGTCCGTCACCTGACTGACTCACCTGCCGCCACCAAAGGACATCGCGTGGCGGTAAACGTTGAACTAACAAGAGAACCCTTAACAAACGCCATGAGCGACGACAATTCACACAGTAGCGACACGACAACCAGTAAAAAGGGATTTTTCTCCCTCATTCTGAACCAGCTTTTCCACGGCGAACCCAAAAACCGTGATGAACTGCTGGAGCTGATTCGTGATTCCGGGCAGAACGACCTTATCGACGAAGATACGCGCGAAATGCTCGAAGGGGTTATGGACATCGCCGACCAGCGCGTTCGCGATATCATGATCCCCCGCTCGCAGATGATCACCCTGAAACGTAACCAGACCCTGGACGAGTGCCTCGATGTGATCATCGAATCCGCCCACTCGCGTTTCCCGGTCATCAGCGAAGATAAAGATCACATCGAAGGGATTTTGATGGCGAAAGATCTGCTGCCGTTTATGCGCAGCGATGCCGAAGCCTTCAGCATGGAAAAAGTGTTACGCCAGGCCGTGGTTGTGCCGGAAAGTAAACGTGTGGATCGGATGCTGAAAGAGTTTCGCTCTCAGCGTTACCACATGGCGATTGTTATTGATGAATTTGGTGGCGTCTCCGGTCTGGTCACGATCGAGGATATCCTTGAGCTGATCGTGGGCGAAATCGAAGATGAGTATGACGAAGAAGAGGATATCGACTTCCGTCAGCTCAGCCGCCACACCTGGACCGTGCGTGCGCTGGCCTCCATCGAGGACTTCAACGACGCCTTCGGGACCCACTTCAGCGACGAAGAGGTCGATACCATTGGCGGTCTGGTGATGCAGGCCTTTGGCCATCTCCCGGCGCGCGGTGAGACCGTTGACATCGACGGTTACCAGTTCAAAGTAGCCATGGCCGACAGCCGACGTATTATACAGGTTCATGTCAGAACGCCGGACGACTCACCGGTGCCAAAACTGGAAGATTAATGTAAATGGCATTTGCCCCATTGCTTGAACGCCAGCGCGTCCGTTTGCTGCTGGCGCTGTTACTCGGAGCCAGCGGTACGCTGGCTTTTTCTCCTTACGACATCTGGCCTGCGGCCATTCTCTCCCTAATGGGGCTTCAGGGTCTGACCCTGAATCGTCGTCCGGTACAGGCTGCTGCTATCGGCTACTTCTGGGGACTGGGGCTGTTTGGCTCAGGTATTAACTGGGTCTACGTCAGCATCGCCCAGTTTGGCGGTATGCCGGGCCCGGTTAACGTCTTCCTGGTGGTACTGCTCGCCGCCTATCTCTCGCTTTATACCGGCCTGTTCGCCGGCATCCTTTCTCGCCTGTGGCCCAAAACCAGCTGGCTGCGCGTCGCCATTGCCGCACCGGTGGTCTGGCAAATCACGGAATTCCTGCGCGGCTGGGTGCTGACCGGCTTCCCGTGGCTGCAGTTCGGCTACAGTCAGATTGACGGCCCGCTCAAAGGCCTGGCGCCGGTCATGGGCGTTGAGGCCATTAACTTCCTGCTCATGGTGGTCAGCGGCCTGTTGGTCCTGACGCTGGTCACGCGCGGCTGGAAGCCGCTAGCTGTGGCGCTGGTGCTGTTCGCTCTTCCCTTCCCGCTGCGCTATATCCAGTGGTTCACGCCTGAGCCCGCGCGCGCTATGCAGGTTTCCATGGTTCAGGGGAACATCCCGCAGTCCATGAAGTGGGACGAGAAAGAGCTGCTGAATACGCTGAAGATCTACGCTAACGCCACCGAAGAGGTGATGGGTAAATCGCAGCTGATTATCTGGCCGGAGTCTGCCATTCCCGATCTGGAGATCAACCAGCAGCCATTCCTCAACATGATGAACGACCTGCTGCTCTCGCGTGGCAGCACGCTGATCACCGGGATTGTCGATGCGCGTCTGAATCAGCAGAACCGCTACGACACTTACAACACCATCATTACGCTCGGCAAAGACAGCGAATACAGCTACCACTCCACTGACCGGTACAACAAGAACCACCTGGTGCCGTTTGGTGAATTTGTGCCGCTGGAGTCGATTCTGCGCCCGCTGGCCCCCTTCTTCGATCTGCCGATGTCCTCCTTCAGCCGCGGCCCGTACGTTCAGCCTCAGCTGCACGCGCACGGCGTTGCCCTGACGGCGGCCATCTGCTACGAAATCATCCTCGGCGAGCAGGTGCGCGATAATTTCCGCCCGGATACGGACTATCTGCTGACCATCTCTAACGATGCCTGGTTTGGTAAGTCAATCGGCCCGTGGCAGCACTTCCAGATGGCACGCATGCGCTCCCTGGAGCTGGCGCGTCCGTTATTGCGCAGCACCAACAACGGTATCACCGCCGTGATTGGTCCGCAGGGTGAAATCCAGGCCATGATCCCACAGTTCACCCGTGAGGTACTGACCACTCACGTCACCCCGACCACGGGGCTGACGCCATACGCCCGTACCGGCAACTGGCCGCTGTGGATCCTGACCGCGCTGTTCGGCTTTGGCGCGGTGCTGATGAGCCTGCGCCAGCGTCGTAAATAACCTTCCCTTCTGTTGCCGGGTGGCGGCTACGCCTTACCCGGCCTACCTTCAACATTTCCGTTCCCGTAGGTCGGGTAAGGCGCAGCCGCCACCCGACAATTCCCTCCAGACTTCAATTCTGGCACGCCTATTGCTTTGTTTATTCAGGTAAACGCCGTTTGGCTTAACGTGCAACTTTGTCGCACCAGCGTAGATCATCGGTAGCACCGAAACGGTGCAACGGGAGATATTTGCCTCTGAATGGTGCGGCGCGCTTCGCAAAAATAAACAATAACGCAGCAAAATCTTTACATTAAGCCAGACTAAATGTTAACAAGCTTGCATAACACTGCACTCGCATTGCGCGAGATATAACAACATCACAATGGGTATCAATGCGTCTCTGGCGCTGATAAGAAAGGAGTTGGGTATGCAATTACGTAAACTGGCCACAGCAATGCTGGTTATGGGAATGTCTGCAGGCGTGGTTCATGCTGAAGATGCGCCAGCAGCAGGCAGCACTCTCGACAAGATTGCCAAAAACGGCGTCATCGTGGTCGGCCACCGTGAATCTTCTGTCCCGTTCTCTTACTACGACAACACGCAAAAAGTCGTGGGCTATTCACAGGATTACTCCAACGCTATCGTTGAAGCCGTGAAGAAAAAGCTGAACAAACCTGACCTGCAGGTGAAGCTGATCCCAATCACTTCACAGAACCGTATTCCACTGCTGCAAAACGGCACCTTTGATTTCGAGTGTGGCTCCACCACCAACAACCTCGAGCGTCAGAAACAGGCAGCCTTCTCTGACACCATCTTTGTTGTAGGCACCCGCCTGCTGACGAAGAAAGGCGGTGAGATTAAAGACTTCGCTGACCTGAAAGGCAAAGCGGTCGTTGTCACCTCCGGTACCACGTCTGAAGTGCTGCTGCACAAGCTGAACGACGAGAAGAAAATGGATATGCGCATCATCAGCGCGAAAGACCATGGCGACTCCTTCCGTACCCTGGAAAGCGGTCGTGCCGTCGCGTTTATGATGGATGATGCCCTGCTGGCGGGCGAGCGTGCGAAAGCGAAGAAACCTGACAACTGGGATATCGTCGGCACCGCGCAGTCGAAAGAAGCCTACGGCTGTATGCTGCGTAAAGACGATCCGCAGTTCAAAAAACTGATCGATGACACCATCGCTCAGGTGCAGACCTCCGGCGAAGCGGAAAAATGGTTCGACAAATGGTTCAAGAACCCGATTCCACCAAAAAACCTGAACATGAATTTTGAACTGTCTGACGACATGAAAGCGCTGTTCAAATCTCCAAATGACAAGGCTCTTAACTAATTAGAACAACAGGGGCGGGATCTCCTGCCCTCTCGATTGTCGGGAAGCATGGACAGACTATACGTTGAGTGGTCGTTCCCCACTCAGCGCGAAAAATGAGCTTCTCACCAATCTTCGAGGGTAGCGCTGCTACCCTTTTTTTTCTGGAGTTTATTATGTCAATCGACTGGAACTGGGGCATATTTCTGCAACAAGCCCCGTTCGGCAACACCACCTATCTTGGCTGGCTGTGGAGCGGCTTTCAGGTCACCGTGGCATTATCGATAACGGCGTGGATCATCGCGTTTCTTGTCGGTTCTCTGTTCGGTATTCTGCGCACCGTCCCTAACCGTTTTCTTTCAACGCTTGGCACCCTCTATGTGGAACTGTTCCGTAACGTTCCGCTGATCGTGCAATTCTTTACCTGGTATCTGGTTATCCCGGAACTGCTGCCGGAAAATATTGGCATGTGGTTCAAGTCGGAACTGGATCCGAATGTGCAGTTCTTTGTCTCCTCCATGATGTGTCTGGGGCTGTTTACCGCTGCGCGCGTTTGCGAGCAGGTGCGTGCCGCCATTCAGTCATTACCCCGTGGACAAAAAAATGCGGGTCTGGCGATGGGATTAACCCTGCCACAAACCTACCGCTACGTGCTGCTGCCTAACGCCTACCGCGTCATCGTTCCACCGATGACCTCCGAGATGATGAACCTGGTGAAAAACTCGGCCATCGCCTCAACCATCGGTCTGGTCGATATGGCTGCACAGGCGGGCAAGCTGCTGGATTACTCCGCTCACGCGTGGGAATCCTTTACCGCGATCACGCTCGCCTATGTTCTGATTAACGCTTTCATCATGCTGGTGATGAACCTGGTTGAACGCAAAATTCGCCTGCCGGGCAACATGGGGGGCAAATAATGTACGAATTTGACTGGAGTTCTATCGTTCCATCCATGCCTTATCTGCTTGATGGACTGATGATTACTTTAAAAATCACCGTTATTGCCATTATTGTCGGTATCGTCTGGGGCACCCTGCTGGCCGTCATGCGCCTGTCGAGCTTTAAGCCGCTCGCCTGGTTCGCGACCGCCTACGTTAACGTGTTCCGCTCCATCCCGCTGGTAATGGTGCTGCTGTGGTTTTACCTGATTGTGCCCGGCTTCCTGCAAAACGTACTGGGGCTGTCGCCGAAAACCGATATCCGTCTGATCTCGGCGATGGTGGCGTTCTCAATGTTTGAGGCCGCTTACTACTCGGAGATTATCCGTGCGGGCATTCAGAGTATCTCCCGCGGGCAATCCAGCGCCGCGCTGGCGCTGGGGATGACGCACTGGCAGTCCATGCAGCTCATTATTCTGCCGCAGGCGTTTCGCGCCATGGTTCCGCTCCTGCTGACCCAGGGTATCGTGCTGTTCCAGGATACCTCTCTGGTCTACGTGCTGAGCCTGGCAGACTTCTTCCGTACCGCGTCAACCATCGGTGAGCGTGATGGTACGCAGGTTGAGATGGTGCTCTTTGCGGGTGCGGTCTATTTTGTGATTAGTTTAAGCGCGTCGCTGTTGGTCAGCTGGCTGAAGAAAAGGACGGTACAATGATTTCCCTGAAAAATGTTTCTAAATGGTATGGGCACTTTCAGGTGCTGACCGACTGCTCCACCGAAGTGAAAAAAGGCGACGTGGTAGTGGTGTGCGGACCGTCCGGTTCCGGTAAATCGACGCTGATCAAAACCGTCAATGGTCTGGAGCCGGTCCAGCAGGGCGAGATCGTCGTCAACGGTACCAAAGTCAACGACAAGAAAACCAATCTTGCCCAGCTTCGCTCTCACGTTGGTATGGTGTTCCAGCATTTTGAGCTGTTCCCTCACCTCTCCATTATTGAGAACCTGACCCTGGCCCAGGTGAAAGTGCTCAAGCGTGATAAAAAAGCGTCGCGCGAGAAAGGTCTGAAGCTCCTGGAACGCGTTGGCCTCTCTGCGCATGCCGATAAGTTCCCGGCGCAGCTCTCCGGCGGCCAACAGCAGCGTGTGGCGATCGCCCGCGCACTGTGCATGGATCCGGTTGCCATGCTGTTTGATGAGCCAACGTCGGCGCTCGATCCGGAGATGATCAACGAAGTGCTGGACGTAATGGTCGAACTGGCGCACGAAGGGATGACCATGATGGTGGTGACCCACGAAATGGGCTTCGCCCGTAAGGTGGCCAACCGCGTGATCTTTATGGACGAAGGCAAAATTGTCGAAGATTCCCCGAAAGAGGAGTTCTTCGCCAACCCGAAATCCGAACGTGCGAAAGATTTCCTCGCCAAAATCCTGCACTAATCTTCTCGGTGCGCAATCTGCGGATTGCGCACTGCTTCACGCTTTAGCTCTCTTTATCTATTCGGCGTCACATTGCAGCGTTAACCTTGTCACAAAATAACGCTATGAATGGAGAACGCTATGGCACAACCCATCATTTTCGATTGCGATCCGGGTCATGATGACGCGATCGCGCTCGTTCTTGCACTTGCCTCCCCTGAACTCGACGTCAAAGCCGTCACCTCTTCCGCTGGAAACCAGACGCCGGATAAAACCCTGCGTAACGTTTTGCGCATGCTGACGCTGCTCGGGCGCACCGATATTCCCGTCGCCGGTGGCGCCCTCAAGCCCCTGATGCGTGAGTTAATTATCGCGGAGAACGTGCATGGTGAAAGCGGGCTGGACGGTCCGGCGCTGCCTGAGCCGGGCTTCACGCCGCAAAACTGCACCGCCGTGGAGCTGATGGCGAAGGTGCTGCGCGAGAGCGCGGAACCCGTGACGCTGGTGGCTACCGGGCCGCAAACCAACGTCGCGCTGCTGCTGAACAGCCACCCTGAACTGCACAGCAAAATCGCCCGTATCGTCATCATGGGCGGGGCCATGGGTCTGGGAAACTGGACGCCGTCCGCAGAATTCAACATTTTTGTCGACCCGGAAGCGGCGGAGATCGTCTTCCAGTCCGGTTTGCCCGTCGTGATGGCGGGGCTGGACGTGACCCATCGCGCGCAGATTATGGCTGACGACATTGAGCGCTTCCGTTCCGTTGGTAATCCGGTCGCGACAACCGTGGCTGAGCTGCTCGACTTCTTTATGGAGTATCACAAAGCCGAGAAATGGGGATTCCACGGCGCGCCGCTGCACGATCCGTGCACCATTGCCTGGCTATTAAAGCCGGAGATGTTTACCACCGTCCACAGGTGGGTTGGCGTCGAAACTCAGGGGAAATACACCCAGGGGATGACGGTGGTGGACTACTACTCGCTGACGGGAAATAAGCCGAATACCACGGTGATGGTGGATATTGACCGTGAGGCGTTTGTGGATTTGCTGGCGGAGAGGCTGGCTTACTATAGTGCGGCCTGATGCCCTCACCCCGGCCCTCTCCCACGGGGAGAGGGAGCACACACTAAAAACGGCAACATGGTTGCCGTTTTGCTTTTACCTTGTGCGGCCTGATGCCCTCTCCCACGGGGAGAGGGCGCAAACCTGCGCTTTTACCTAGGGCTCAAACGGACGACGCTGGAACTGATCGTGGCCGCATTTCGGACACAGCGACAGGACCTCCGGCGTATACACCGCAATATGATGGTGGCAATTCTCGCACACCAGATTTCCCAGCCCGACCACCTCACCGCTGTGGTACACACCGTGGTGGTTCAAATCCTGAAAGACTTCACGCCACTCCAGCTGCGTTTTATCCGTGATATCGGCCAGCTCCTGCCACAGGCTCTCTTTGATCACCCGCATGAAAACGCTGTCCGTGACCTCCTCCTGGCTCTCCTGGTAGCTGCGCGCGAACTCTTCCAGATCGCGACGCACAGCACGCGTCACCTCTTCCACTTCGGTTCGCGTTAACTCACCCGTTTGCGACACGCGGGCACGCGCCTGCTCTACCAGCGCATCGATATCGCGCTCGCCGTTACGCAGCCGTTCCGTCAGTGTCGCCACCAGTTCGCGGTAAAATTGAGCAACCTTGTTCATCATTTTGCCTCCCGGGTAAGTAACTATTTCTAATAATAGACCTTATTTCATCGCCGCTTTGTCAGGTGAAGCACAGACCCGGTAAATTCCTGCAAAGCGCATTTGTGCGAAAGGCTGTTTTGACGCGGGCGTTTGGGCTATGCTATGCGGATCTGAATTACCACATCCATTGGCTACATTTGTAGCTGTATTGAAAACAGGACCACTGGCTGCCATGCAAGAGCAATACCGCCCGGAAGAGATAGAATCAAAAGTCCAGCAACACTGGGACGAGAAGCGCACCTTTGAAGTAACCGAAGACGAGAGCAAAGAGAAGTATTACTGCCTGTCGATGCTTCCCTATCCTTCTGGTCGACTACACATGGGCCACGTGCGTAACTACACCATCGGTGATGTGATTGCGCGTTACCAGCGCATGCTGGGTAAAAACGTTCTGCAACCCATCGGTTGGGATGCGTTCGGTCTGCCTGCGGAAGGCGCGGCGGTAAAAAATAATACGGCGCCGGCACCGTGGACGTACGACAACATCGCGTACATGAAAAACCAGCTCAAAATGCTGGGCTTTGGCTATGACTGGAGCCGCGAGCTGGCAACCTGTACGCCGGAATACTACCGCTGGGAACAGAAATTCTTCACCGAGCTGTACAAAAAAGGCCTGGTGTATAAGAAGACCTCTGCCGTTAACTGGTGCCCGAATGACCAGACCGTTCTCGCGAACGAACAGGTTATCGATGGCTGCTGCTGGCGCTGTGACACCAAAGTAGAGCGTAAAGAGATCCCGCAGTGGTTTATCAAAATCACCGCTTATGCTGATGAGCTGCTGAACGATCTGGATAATCTGGACCACTGGCCAGATACCGTTAAGACCATGCAGCGCAACTGGATCGGCCGTTCCGAAGGCGTGGAAATCACCTTCAACGTTGAGAACTACGACCAGACCCTGACCGTCTACACCACCCGTCCGGACACCTTCATGGGCGCGACCTACCTGGCCGTGGCCGCAGGTCACCCGCTGGCGCAGAAAGCGGCAGAAAACAATCCGGAACTGGCTACCTTCATCGACGAATGCCGCAACACCAAAGTGGCCGAAGCCGATATGGCAACGATGGAGAAAAAAGGCGTTGATACCGGCTTTAAAGCCATTCACCCGCTGACGGGCGAAGCGATCCCTGTCTGGGCCGCCAACTTTGTACTGATGGAATACGGCACGGGCGCCGTGATGGCCGTTCCGGGTCACGACCAGCGCGACTACGAATTTGCCACCAAATATGGCCTGACCATCAAGCCTGTTATCCTGGCAGCTGACGGTTCTGAACCAGACCTGTCCGAACACGCGCTGACCGAAAAAGGGACCTTGTTCAACTCCGGCGAGTTCAGTGGTCTGAGCTTCGAAGAGGGCTTCAACGCCATCGCCGACAAGCTGGCCTCCCTTGGCGTGGGCGAGCGTAAAGTTAACTTCCGTCTGCGCGACTGGGGTGTTTCCCGTCAGCGTTACTGGGGTGCGCCAATTCCAATGGTGACGCTGGAAGATGGCACCGTGATGCCAACGCCAGAAGATCAGCTGCCGGTGATCCTGCCGGAAGACGTCGTCATGGACGGCATCACCAGCCCGATCAAAGCCGATCCTGAGTGGGCTAAAACCACCGTCAACGGTCAGCCCGCGCTGCGCGAAACCGACACCTTTGACACCTTTATGGAGTCATCCTGGTACTATGCTCGCTACACCTGCCCGCAGTATCAGGACGGTATGCTGGATTCCAATGCGGCGAACTACTGGCTGCCGGTAGATATCTACATCGGTGGTATCGAACACGCCATCATGCACCTGCTCTACTTCCGCTTCTTCCACAAGCTGATGCGCGATGCGGGCATGGTGAACTCTGACGAACCTGCAAAACAGCTGCTGTGCCAGGGCATGGTGCTGGCTGATGCCTTCTATTACGTCGGTGCAAACGGCGAGCGTAACTGGGTGTCTCCGGTTGACGCGATCGTTGAACGCGACGAGAAGGGCCGTATCGTGAAGGCCAAAGACGCCGAAGGTCATGAGCTGGTCTACACCGGCATGAGCAAGATGTCTAAGTCGAAAAACAACGGTATCGACCCGCAGGTGATGGTTGAGCGTTACGGTGCGGATACCGTGCGTCTGTTCATGATGTTTGCATCTCCGGCAGACATGACCCTGGAGTGGCAGGAGTCTGGCGTAGAAGGCGCAAACCGCTTCCTGAAACGCGTCTGGAAGCTGGTTTACGAGCACACCTCACTGGGCGATGCCCCGGCGCTGAACGCCGCCGCACTGACTGAAGATCAGCAGGCGCTGCGTCGTGATGTTCATAAAACGATTGCGAAAGTGACCGATGATATTGGTCGTCGTCAGACCTTCAATACCGCAATTGCGGCTATTATGGAACTGATGAACAAGCTGGCGAAAGCCCCGCAGGACGGCGAGCAGGATCGTGCCTTAATGCGTGAAGCACTGCTGGCCGTCGTTCGCATGCTGAACCCGTTCACGCCGCACGTTAGCTTTACCCTGTGGCAGGAGCTGAAAGGCGAAGGCGATATCGACAACGCGCCGTGGCCGCAGGCTGACGAAGCCGCGATGGTGGAAAACACCACGCTGGTCGTAGTCCAGGTGAACGGCAAAGTCCGCGGTAAAATTACCGTGGCGGTCGATGCAACCGAAGAACAGGTTCGCGAGCGCGCGGGCCAGGAACCACTGGTCGCTAAATATCTTGAGGGCGTTACCGTACGTAAAGTGATCTACGTACCGGGTAAACTGCTGAATCTGGTCGTTGGCTAAGCGCGGGAGGAAACGTGCGACAACTGGCAACAATACTCTTATCTCTGGCGGTGCTTGTCACCGCTGGCTGTGGCTGGCACCTGCGCAATACCACGGCGGTGCCTGCTCAGATGAAAACCATGATCTTTGATTCCGGGGATCCGAATGGTCC
This sequence comes from Enterobacter quasiroggenkampii, assembly GCF_043972695.1. NCBI lineage: Bacteria > Pseudomonadati > Pseudomonadota > Gammaproteobacteria > Enterobacterales > Enterobacteriaceae > Enterobacter > Enterobacter quasiroggenkampii. Next base: position 1,864,079 of record NZ_CP143745.1, on the reverse strand, counting down.
ACTCAGCCGGGCAATTCGCAATCAGCTTCGCCTCAACGGCGTTGAGCTTGTTGAGAAACAGACGCTGCGTCAGGATGTGCCGTCTCTGCGTGTGACAGGAAGTGGTCTGTCGAGAGATACCGCGTCTATCTTCCAGGATGGCCGTACCGCAGAGTATCAAATGGTGTTGACGGTCAACGCGGCAGTTCTGATCCCGGGTAAAGACATCTATCCGATCAGCACGAAAGTGTACCGTTCGTTCTTCGATAACCCGCAGACGGCGCTGGCAAAAGATGCCGAACAGCAGATTATCATCAACGAAATGTACGACAAGGCGGCGGAACAGCTGATCCGTAAACTGCCAAGTATTGCAGCGTCAACCAAACAAGGATCTGACATTGTTGATAAACCGGTTGATGGCACGCTTCCTGCTGCTAACTCTCTGGGTAAATGATGATCAGGCTGTATCCTGAACAACTCCGCGCGCAGCTCAATGAAGGGCTGCGCGCGGCGTATCTGCTTCTTGGAAACGATCCGTTATTGCTTCAGGAAAGCCTGGATGCCGTGCGGCATGCCGCCGCCGCGCAGGGTTTTGATGAACATCACACCGTCCAGCTGGATAACAACACCGACTGGAACGCCCTCTTCTCGCTCTGTCAGGCGATGAGCCTGTTCGCATCGCGCCAGACAATTCAGATCCTGCTGCCGGAGAACGGCCCTAACGCGGCGATAAACGAGCAGCTCGCTACGCTGGTCAGCCTCTTACACAGCGATCTGCTCCTTATTGTGCGTGGCAACAAGCTGACCAAAGCGCAGGAAAACGCGGCCTGGTTTACCCAACTCGCGACCCATGCGGTGCTGGTCACCTGTCAGACGCCTGAGCAGGCACATCTGCCTAAATGGGTCGCCGCGAGAGCGAAACAGCACAACCTTCAGCTGGATGACGCGGCAAATCAGCTGCTTTGCTACTGCTATGAAGGTAACCTGCTGGCCCTGGCGCAGGCGCTTGACAGACTCTCCCTGCTCTGGCCGGACGGCAAGCTGACCTTGCCGCGCGTCGAGCAGGCCGTTAACGACGCGGCGCACTTCACGCCGTTCCACTGGGTGGACGCGCTGCTGTCGGCAAAAAGTAAACGCGCCCTGCATATTCTGCAGCAGCTGCGCCTCGAAGGCAGCGAACCGGTTATTCTGCTGCGAACCCTGCAGCGCGAATTACTGCTGCTGATTACGCTCAAGCGTCAGTCTGCCCATACGCCTTTGCGTTCGCTGTTTGATAAACACCGGGTGTGGCAAAATCGCCGGGCTTTGACCACCGAGGCCATCAACCGCCTGAGTCATGAACAGCTTCGCCAGGCGGTACAGCTTCTGATGCGCGCCGAGCTTACGCTAAAGCAAGATTACGGCCAGTCGGTCTGGGCGGAGCTGGAAAGCCTTTCTCTGCTGCTCTGCCACAAGGCGCTGGCAGACGTTTTTATTGATGGATAGTATGCATTCTTTACAGGCCCTGTATGGCGGCACCTTCGACCCGGTACACTACGGGCATCTGAAGCCGGTTGAAATTCTGGCGAATCTGATCGGCCTTCAGCGCGTTACCATCATGCCCAATAATGTCCCGCCCCACCGTCCGCAGCCCGAGGCGACCAGCGAGCAGCGAAAAGAGATGCTTGCCCTGGCCATCGCAGATAAGCCACTCTTCCGGCTTGACGAGCGTGAGCTGCGTCGCGACACACCCTCCTGGACCTCGCAGACGCTTCAGGAGTGGCGCGCAGAACAGGGGCCAGACCAGCCGCTGGCTTTTATCATCGGTCAGGATTCCCTGCTGAACTTCCCCACATGGCATAAATATGAAACCATTCTGGAGAACAGCCATCTGCTCGTCTGCCGCCGTCCTGGCTATCCGCTGACCATGCGCGAAGCGCAGTACCAGCAGTGGCTGGAAGATCATCTCACCGCCAATGTTGAAGATCTCCACAATCAGCCTGCCGGGAAGATTTATCTGGCGGAAACGCCGTGGTTCGATATCTCTGCGACCCTCATTCGCGAGCGTTTACAGCAGGGTTTAGCATGTGACGATCTGCTCCCCGCACCGGTGCTGGCCTATATCCATACGCACGGTTTGTATCAGAAAAGCGCAGATGAATAGCGGGAAGGCATAAAAAGCGGCTTATTGTTTATCCTGCCTTGACAGGGTAAGCCATACTGTTATTCTCCGCTGCCAGACTTTCCCGCCAGTCATTGCTTTACAGAAATTGTTTTACAAAAATGGCGATGCAATCTCAGGCGGAGGGTGGGATGATACCCGCCTTCAAAAGCCCGGCCGGAGACATTTGTCCCGACACAGGCATGAGTTCAGGTATACTGCCTGGCTACGAATTCAAAGTTTTACAATCTCATTCACCCCAGGGGGAAAACTTGCAGGGTAAAGCACTCCAGGATTTTGTTATTGACAAAATTGATGACCTGAAAGGTCAGGACATCATCGCGATTGACGTGAAGGGTAAATCCAGTATTACCGACTGCATGATTATCTGCACCGGTACGTCCACGCGTCATGTTGTTTCGATTGCCGATCACGTGGTTCAGGAATCGCGTGCAGCAGGGCTGTTACCGCTGGGTGTTGAAGGCGAAGCGACGGCTGACTGGGTGGTTGTCGATCTCGGCGATGTGATTGTCCACGTCATGCAGGACGAGAGCCGTCGCCTGTATGAACTGGAAAAACTCTGGGGTTAATGCGTGAAGTTGCAGCTGGTCGCCGTCGGCACCAAAATGCCGGACTGGGTACAAACCGGTTTTACTGAATATCTGCGCCGTTTTCCAAAAGACATGTCGTTCGAACTGGTGGAAATTCCCGCCGGTAAGCGCGGCAAGAACGCCGATATCAAACGTATTCTCGATAAAGAGGGCGAACTGATGCTGGCTGCCGCAGGCAAGAACCGCATCGTCACCCTCGATATTCCAGGAAAACCCTGGGATACGCCGCAGCTGGCGCACGAACTGGAGCGCTGGAAGCAGGATGGTCGTGACGTCAGTCTGTTGATTGGCGGGCCTGAAGGGTTATCCCCTGCCTGCAAAGCGGCAGCAGAACAAAGTTGGTCCCTCTCCGCGCTGACGCTTCCCCACCCGCTCGTTCGGGTACTGGTGGCAGAAAGCCTGTATCGCGCGTGGAGCATTACTACCAACCACCCCTATCACCGCGAGTAATGACTGACCAGGGTAGATTAAGCAGCGGATGAAACTACAGAATTCTTTTCGCGACTATACGGCTGAGTCCGCGCTGTTTGTGCGCCGGGCGCTGGTCGCCTTCACCGGGATTTTGCTGCTTACCGGCGTGCTGATCGCCAACCTTTATAATCTGCAAATTGTCCGCTTTACCGATTACCAGACGCGTTCCAACGAAAACCGTATCAAGCTGGTACCTATCGCACCCAGCCGCGGCATTATTTACGATCGTAACGGCACCCCGCTGGCGTTAAACCGCACCATCTATCAAATCGAGATGATGCCGGAAAAAGTCGATAATGTTCAGGATACACTGGAAGCGCTGAAAAGCGTTGTTGACCTTAACGACGACGATATCGCCGCCTTTAAAAAAGAACGCGCCCGCTCACACCGATTCACCTCCATTCCGGTTAAAACCAACCTGACGGAAGTCCAGGTGGCCCGCTTTGCGGTGAACCAGTACCGTTTCCCTGGCGTGGAAGTAAAAGGTTACAAGCGTCGCTACTACCCCTACGGCTCCGCGCTGACGCATGTGATTGGCTACGTCTCCAAGATTAACGACAAAGACGTCGACCGCCTCGATAAAGACGGCAAGCTGGCGAACTACGCCGCAACGCATGATATCGGTAAGCTGGGCATTGAACGCTACTACGAAGATGTCCTGCACGGGCAAACCGGCTATGAAGAGGTTGAGGTTAATAACCGTGGCCGCGTGATTCGCCAGCTTAAAGAGGTACCGCCGCAGGCGGGGCATGACGTCTATCTGACTCTCGACCTTAAGCTGCAGCAGTATATTGAAACCCTGCTAGCGGGCAGTCGTGCAGCCGTTGTGGTCACAGATCCTCGAACCGGCGGCATCCTGGCGATGGTGTCAATGCCAAGCTATGACCCGAACCTGTTTGTTGACGGCATTTCCAGTAAAGACTACTCCGGTCTGCTGAATGACCCCAACACGCCGCTGGTGAACCGCGCGACGCAAGGGGTTTACCCACCGGCATCAACGGTTAAACCGTACGTGGCGGTCTCTGCACTGAGTGCTGGCGTCATCAACCGCAATACCAGCCTGTTTGACCCGGGCTGGTGGCAGCTGCCGGGTTCGGATAAGCGCTATCGCGACTGGAAAAAATGGGGCCACGGTCATCTGAACGTCACCAAATCGCTGGAGGAGTCTGCGGATACCTTCTTCTATCAGGTGGCCTATGACATGGGGATCGACCGCCTGTCAGAGTGGATGAGCAAATTCGGCTACGGACACTACACCGGCGTTGACCTTGCGGAAGAACGCTCCGGCAACATGCCGACGCGCGAATGGAAGCTGAAGCGCTTTAAAAAGCCGTGGTATCAGGGCGATACCATTCCGGTGGGTATCGGTCAGGGCTACTGGACGGCAACGCCGCTTCAGATGAACAAAGCCATGATGATCCTCATCAATGACGGCGTGGTGAAAGTGCCGCATCTGCTGCAGAGTACGGTTGAAGACGGCAAAAAAGTGCCGTGGAACCAGCCGCACGAAGCCCCAGTGGGTGACATTCATTCCGGCTTCTGGGAAATCGCGAAAGACGGTATGTACGGCGTGGCAAACCGCCCGAACGGTACCGCACACAAGTATTTCGCCGGGACGCCGTACAAAGTGGCGGCGAAGTCCGGTACTGCGCAGGTATTTGGCCTGAAAGCCAACGAAACCTATAACGCGCACCGCATTGCCGAACGTCTGCGTGACCATAAGCTGATGACGGCGTTTGCCCCTTATGACAACCCGCAGGTCGCGGTGGCAATGATTCTGGAGAACGGCGGTGCCGGGCCTGCAGTAGGGACCATCATGCGCCAGATCCTTGACCACATCATGCTGGGTGATAACAACACCGAACTGCCGGCTGAAAACCCGGCCGCCGCTGCGGCGGAGGACCAATAATCATGACGGATAATCCAAATAAAAAATCGCTGTGGGACAAAATCCACATCGACCCAGCCATGCTGCTGATCCTGCTGGCTCTGCTGGTTTACAGTGCGCTGGTTATCTGGAGCGCCAGCGGCCAGGACATCGGGATGATGGAGCGCAAAATCGGCCAGATCGCCATGGGCCTGATCATTATGGTGGTGATGGCGCAGATCCCGCCGCGCGTTTACGAAGGCTGGGCGCCCTATCTCTACATCTTCTGTATTATTTTGCTGGTTGCGGTCGATGCGTTTGGTGCCATTTCAAAAGGGGCGCAGCGCTGGCTGGATTTGGGTATTGTCCGCTTCCAGCCCTCGGAGATTGCCAAAATCGCCGTGCCACTGATGGTGGCACGCTTTATCAACCGCGACGTCTGTCCGCCGTCTCTGAAGAATACCGCCATCGCGCTGGTGCTGATTTTCCTGCCAACGCTGCTGGTTGCGGCACAGCCTGACCTTGGCACCTCAATCCTTATCGCGCTCTCCGGTCTGTTTGTCCTCTTCCTGTCGGGCCTGAGCTGGCGCCTGATTGGTATCGCGGTGGTGCTGATAGCGGCGTTCATCCCTATTCTCTGGTTCTTCCTGATGCACGATTACCAGCGCCAGCGCGTCATGATGCTGCTCGATCCGGAAACCGATCCGCTGGGCGCGGGCTATCATATTATTCAGTCCAAGATTGCGATTGGCTCCGGCGGCCTGCGCGGGAAAGGCTGGCTGCACGGTACGCAGTCGCAGCTGGAATTTTTACCGGAACGCCACACCGACTTTATCTTTGCCGTACTGGCGGAAGAGCTGGGGCTGGTGGGTATCTTAATACTCCTGGCGCTATACGTTCTGCTGATCATGCGGGGATTGTGGATTGCAGCACGCGCGCAAACGACCTTTGGTCGCGTCATGGCTGGCGGGTTGATGCTGATTTTATTCGTTTATGTCTTCGTAAATATTGGTATGGTGAGTGGTATTCTGCCGGTGGTAGGCGTACCGCTGCCGCTGGTGAGTTACGGGGGCTCGGCACTGATCGTGTTGATGGCCGGGTTTGGTATCGTGATGTCGATCCATACCCACAGAAAAATGTTGTCAAAAAGCGTATAAAAATAAGGGGATCGGAATGCGTAAGCAGTGGCTGGGGATCTGCATTGCGGCAAGTTTACTTGCGGCCTGCACAAGTGATGATGGTCAGCAACAGGCAACCGTCGCGCCGCCGCAGCCTGCGGTGTGTAATGGCCCAATCGTTGAAATCAGCGGTGCCGATCCCGTTTATGAACCGCTGAATGCCAGTGCCAATCAGGATTACGAGCGCGACGGCAAAAGCTATAAAATTGTTCAGGATCCTTCCCGTTTCAGTCAGGCGGGCTTTGCCGCCATTTACGATGCCGAGCCAGGCAGTAACCTGACGGCCTCCGGGGAGACGTTCGACCCGATGCAGCTGACGGCGGCACACCCAACGCTGCCGATCCCGAGCTACGCCCGCATCACCAACCTGGCAAACGGCCGTATGATTGTCGTGCGTATCAACGACCGCGGCCCGTACGGAAATGACCGGGTGATCTCCCTGTCTCGCGCGTCAGCCGATCGTCTGAATACCTCAAACAACACCAAAGTCCGTATTGACCCGATTATCGTGGCACAGGATGGTTCGCTGTCCGGGCCAGGTACCGCGTGTACGACGGTGGCGAAACAGACCTATGCCCTGCCCGACCGCCCAAATCTTGACGGCGGAATGGGCAGCGTCTCTTCTCCGGCCGAGCCTGCTCAGCCGGGGGGAGAAATACGCCCAATCAGCAATGACACGCTGCAAAGCGACGATTCAACGGGCGCACCGGTAAAGAGTAGCGGCTTTCTTGGCGCACCGACGACCTTAGCCTCGGGCGTGCTGGAAGGCAGTGAGCCTACCCCAGCCCCCGCTCCCGTTGCTACGCCAGCGACCCAGTCGGCTCCCGTAACGGCGCCCGCGGCCACGCAAAGTGCAGCGGTGACGGCTCCAACAGCGGCCAGCGGCAGCTATGTGGTTCAGGTCGGCGCAGTGAGCGATCAGGCCCGGGCCAAACAGTATCAACAGCGTCTGAGCCAGCAGTTTGGCGTACCAGGACGCGTTGAGCAGAACGGTGCGGTCTGGCGCATTCAGATGGGGCCGTTTGCCAGCAAATCGCAGGCAGCCTCCCTGCAGCAGCGTCTGCAGAATGAAGCTCAGCTTCAGTCATTTATCGCTGTTGCGAAATAATTAACCGGCGGTATCCGAATTGTCAGTTTGTGTAAAACACATTCACAAACTCATGCTTAAAGTCGGATGCCTGCCTGAATAGCATTTGCTATAGTAAGGCACTTTTTTTAATTCCATCACGGATGTCGTAGTTCTGACCATGAAGACCACTTTTTCTGCTCGTTTTGTGCAGCGCATGGCGCTGACCACGGCCCTTTGCGCGGCTGCGCTCTCTGCAGCTCACGCCGATGACCTGAATATCAAGACCATGATCCCTGGCGTTCCGCAAATCGACGCGGAATCCTACATCCTGATCGATTACAACTCTGGCAAAGTGCTGGCAGAACAGAATGCCGATGCCCGCCGTGACCCGGCCAGCCTGACCAAAATGATGACCAGCTACGTTATCGGCCAGGCGATGAAGGCAGGTAAATTCAAAGAAACGGATCTGGTCACCATCGGTAACGATGCGTGGGCGACCGGGAACCCGGTCTTTAAAGGTTCCTCTCTGATGTTCCTGAAACCGGGTATGCAGGTTCCTGTTTCCCAGCTGATTCGCGGTATCAACCTGCAGTCGGGTAACGATGCCTGCGTGGCGATGGCCGATTTCGCCGCCGGTAGCCAGGATGCTTTCGTGGGCCTGATGAACAGCTACGTGAACGCACTGGGTCTGAAAAACAGCCATTTCCAGACCGTACACGGCCTGGACGCAGACGGTCAGTACAGCTCCGCACGTGATATGGCGCTGATTGGTCAGGCGCTGATCCGCGATGTCCCTAATGAGTACTCTATCTATAAAGAGAAAGAGTTCACCTTCAACGGTATCCGTCAGACCAACCGTAACGGCCTGCTGTGGGATAACAGCCTGAACGTTGACGGCATCAAAACCGGTCACACCGACAAAGCGGGCTACAACCTGGTCGCCTCCGCCACTGAAGGCCAGATGCGTCTGATCTCTGCCGTGATGGGGGGTCGCACCTTTAAAGGCCGTGAAACAGAAAGCAAGAAGCTGCTGACCTGGGGCTTCCGTTTCTTCGAAACCGTGAATCCACTGAAAGCAGGCAAAGAGTTTGCGTCTGAACCCGTCTGGTTCGGTGACAACGACCGTGCTTCTCTCGGCGTTGATAAAGACCTGTACCTGACCATTCCGCGCGGTCGTATGAAGGATCTGAAAGCCAGCTACGTACTGAACAGTACCGAGCTGCACGCCCCGCTGCAGAAAAACCAGGTTGTGGGTACCATCAACTTCCAGCTGGATGGTAAAACGATCGATCAGCGTCCGCTGGTGGTCCTGCAAGAAATTCCTGAAGGCAATTTCTTCGGCAAAATCATTGATTACATTAAATTGATGTTCCACCACTGGTTTGGTTAAAAATCGAACACTTGAAAGTGTGATTTTGATCCCCATATACTAAGTATCCTGATAACTCCCACCTGACGTGGGAGTTATTATTTTTTGACGTTACGCCGGAGCTGACATGAAAACCAAACTTAACGAACTGCTTGAATTCCCTACCCCATTTACCTACAAAGTAATGGGTCTGGCGAAACCTGAGCTGGTTGATCAGGTGGTTGAAGTGGTACAGCGCCATGCGCCGGGTGACTACTCTCCGTCAGTAAAACCAAGCAGCAAGGGCAACTACCACTCGGTTTCTATTACCATCACTGCGACACACATTGAGCAGGTTGAGACGCTGTACGAAGAGCTCGGCAATATCGAAATCGTTCGTATGGTGCTGTAGTCCCTTTGCGGTTACCCGGTTTGTCGGGTAACCCCTCTCCCCGCTGTGATATACTCCCGCATACCTTTTGTCCCTCGTCTTCGGAGACGCAGTTTTGTATCAGGATAAAATTCTGGTCCGTCACCTCGGGCTGCAACCTTACGAGCCTGTCTCCCAGGCTATGCATGACTTCACCGATTCACGCGATGATACAACCCCCGATGAGATCTGGCTGGTCGAACACCTGCCGGTCTTTACGCAGGGTCAGGCGGGTAAAGCAGAACATTTATTAATGACGGGCGATATCCCGGTTATCCAGAGCGATCGCGGCGGCCAGGTCACGTACCATGGGCCCGGGCAGCAGGTGATGTACGTCCTGCTCAATCTGAAGCGCAGAAAGCTGGGCGTCCGTGACCTGGTTACCCTACTGGAACAAACCGTCGTCAACACGCTGGCGGAATATGGTATTGATGCGCATCCGCGTGCCGATGCGCCTGGGGTTTACGTTGGGGAAATGAAGATCTGCTCTCTGGGGCTGCGTATTCGTAAAGGCTGCTCATTCCACGGCCTGGCATTGAATATTAATATGGATCTTGCCCCTTTCCAGCGCATAAACCCCTGCGGCTACGCCGGTATGGAAATGACGCAAGTGCGCCAGTGGGTTGAAACCGCTACGCCAGACACTATTCGTCCCGTGCTTTTGAAGAACGTGTTAGCACTACTTAACAATCCCCCGCACGAATATATCCCTGCTTAATATATCCTACAACAGGGCTCGCTAATTTGGCGGGCCACCGTTTATTTACCGTTTTTGCACTTTACAATAATCCACAGATTCTATATTTTCGAAGCGCCCGAATATTACCGCTACATATTATTTAGCCTCCAGCAAGCACGGCAAACACGGCATAAGTAACGTGAGCAATTATCACACAAGTGTTTGCTTTTGATAAACAAGTGAAACAAAACCAACACTTTACGAATCTCTACAAGCATAATAAATAAATTCAACTATCATTCATATTGTGAATGTATACGGAGTGAAAGCGTGGAGTATAATAATTTACCAGCCAAACGACTGAATGAACCTGGTGGCGAAGACAAGCCGCAAATTTTTCGGACTTTACGTAATATTGATCTCAATTTACTGACTATTTTTGAGGCAGTATATGTCCATAAGGGTATCGTTAACGCTGCGAAAATTCTTAATCTCACGCCATCAGCAATTAGCCAGTCCATCCAAAAGCTACGCGCTATATTTCCTGACCCGTTATTTATCCGTAAGGGTCAGGGGGTAACGCCGACGGCCTACGCCACGCATCTCCATGAGTACATCAGCCAGGGGTTGGAGTCGATTCTGGGCGCACTGGATTTAACCGGGAGCTACGATAAGCAGAGAACCATCACCATCGGCTGTTCCCCTTCGGTGGGTGTGCTGGTCATGCCTGCGATCTTCCAGGCCGTGAAAGAGCATGCTCCGCAGCTCCTGCTTCGCAATGTGCCTCTCCATGAACCTGACGTTCAGCTTGCCCAGTTCCAGACGGACCTGATTATTGAAAGCGGCAGCTTCAGCGCCAGAGCGCTGGGGCAAAATGTGCTTTATACGGACAACCTGGTACTGGTTTGCCGGCAGCAGCATCCGGTTCTCAGCGAACCGCTGACCCTCGAAAACCTGCGCAACTACGACCACTCGTCTTTTATGACCGAAGGGCAATCTAACCATGCCCTTCGTCAGCGTATTGATGAAATTTTCCCGGAACGTCAGATCAGCTTCAGCAGTTACAATATGTTCACCACCGCCTCTCTGATCGGCAGCAGCGATATGCTGTGCGTGATGCCATCACGCCTGTATAACCTGCTCCAGAAGTGCTGGCCGCTGGACAGCATTCCCCTCAGTCAGCTTAATGCGGAATCAGTTGAGATTTCACTGCATTACAACAAGCTGAGTTTGCGCGATCCGGTCCTGGAAAACGTCATCCGCATTATCCGTCAGGCCTTCTGACAGGTTGAGCCAGCATAAGCCCCTGTGACAGGCAGGGCAAAAGGCACAAAACAACAACTATTTTACAAATTGGCGATCTGGCAGGCTGCTTTAACGACCGTTTCAATGATATACTGCCTGTCGTTCGTTCAAAAATAGTTGATAAATACAACATTCCCTTGAATTGAAACGCTTTCCTTCGATATTCGCAACTGGAACACGCACGCTATGAGTAAACCCATTGTGATGGAACGCGGTGTTAAATACCGCGATGCCGATAAAATGGCCCTTATCCCGGTTAAAAACGTGGCTACAGAGCGCGAGGCGCTGTTAAGAAAACCGGAATGGATGAAAATCAAACTTCCGGCCGACTCTTCGCGTATCCAGGGGATCAAAGCGGCGATGCGCAAGAATGGCCTTCACTCCGTTTGTGAAGAAGCCTCTTGTCCGAACCTTGCTGAATGTTTCAATCACGGTACCGCGACGTTTATGATTCTGGGTGCTATCTGTACCCGCCGCTGCCCGTTCTGCGATGTTGCTCATGGCCGTCCGGTCGCACCTGATGCTAACGAACCTCAGAAGCTGGCGCAGACTATCGCCGACATGGCGCTGCGCTATGTGGTTATCACGTCCGTTGACCGTGACGATCTGCGCGACGGCGGAGCGCAGCACTTCGCTGACTGTATTACGGCCATTCGCGAGAAAAGCCCAAACATCAAAATCGAGACGCTGGTGCCTGACTTCCGCGGCCGTATGGACCGTGCGCTGGATATCCTGACCGCGACGCCACCGGATGTGTTTAACCACAACCTGGAGAACGTGCCGCGTCTCTATCGTCAGGTGCGCCCGGGCGCTGACTATAACTGGTCTCTGAAACTGCTGGAGCGTTTCAAAGAAGCGCATCCGCATATTCCGACCAAGTCAGGCCTGATGGTGGGTCTGGGTGAAACTAACGATGAAATCATCGAGGTGATGCGCGATCTTCGCCGCCACGGTGTGACCATGCTGACCCTGGGCCAGTATCTGCAGCCAAGCCGTCACCACCTGCCTGTACAGCGCTACGTGAGCCCGGACGAGTTTGATGAAATGAAAGCCGAAGCGATGGCGATGGGCTTCACCCACGCAGCCTGCGGCCCATTCGTTCGCTCCTCATACCATGCCGATATGCAGGCTAAAGGCGAAGAAGTTAAATAAAGCTGTAATATTCATTTACAGTAATACAAAAAAACCGGCCTCATGAGCCGGTTTTTTTTCGCATGCCCTCAGGCGTTGCTGTCACTCTTTGTGAGAAAGCTTATCTGCCGGGACGTCATCCTCAGCGCTTTTCTTCGCGGCTGCATCATCGTCGTTCATCGCTTTCTTAAAGCCTTTGATGGCAGCCCCCAGGTCACCACCCAGCGTGCGTAACTTCTTGGTACCAAACAGCAGGACGACCAGTGCGGCAACCACCAGCAGTTTGGTAATACTAATCTCACCCATAGATACCTTCTTTACTTAAAACAGGCTGCATTCAGCGCCAAAACCTGATTGTATTAACGGTCATTTAGCGCGTGCACACAATAGCAATCTGTAACAAGGTGAATCAAGCATTGTTGAAAAAAACATCACAATAATTGCGGTGGCGCAAACCGACGATTGCGAAGAACAGGTAATTGCTGACGTGCAAGCGCAATTCTGTCTATGTTTATCTCCGCCACCAGCAAATCCGGCGCTTCCGCAGCGGCGGCAATCGTCACACCCAGCGGATCGACCACCCTGCTTTGCCCGATGTTTTTCGTGCCGCACTCTCCTGCAGCAACAACATAGCAGGTGGTATCCAGCGCGCGTGCCGCCAGCAGCGTTGCCCAGTGGTGCTCTTTTAACGGTCCTTTGACCCACGCGGCAGGGAGTACCAGTACGTCCGCCCCTTGCAGCGCCAGATGGAGCGCCAGCTCCGGAAAACGCAGGTCATAGCACGTCATCAGCCCGATCTTGAATCCGTCAATCTCCAGAAGCGGTGGGATACTGTCTCCGGGGTCAACGCGCCGCGACTCCTGAATGCTGAACGCATCATAGAGATGGAGCTTGGCGTAACGTGCGACAATGGCTCCGCCGCGAATCGCCACCAGCGTATTCACTGCACGGCCCGGCGTGGAGGGAACATGGATCGTTAAGATCGTCGTCATCGTATTGCCCATGCTCTGGGCAAGCAGTTGCTGTAAAAATTCACCGTCCAGCGGTTGCGCGGACTTCACCGATAAATCCGGATCATTATCATCCCTGGCCAGCAGCGCCTCGGGGAGCACCAGCAGCGATGCGCCTTTCTGCCGGGCCTGCATCATCAGGTTGACGCATGTTATCGCGTTCGCCTGCCAGTCTGGCGTGACCGCAAATTGCCCTACCGCAACATACATATTTGTCCCCTCATCATAAACGGCGTTAAACTCGCTTCTCTTACACATCAAATAGCAGGTATTTAGCGTGTTACAACTACTTTTAGCCGTTTTTATTGGTGGGGGAACGGGTAGCGTTGCGCGATGGTTTCTGAGTATGCGGTTTAACCCGCTGCATCAGGCGATTCCCATGGGGACACTGGCTGCAAACCTGATTGGTGCCTTTATCATTGGCATGGGGCTGGCCTGGTTTAACCGAATGACGCACATTGACCCAATGTGGAAAGTCCTGATTACCACCGGATTCTGCGGCGGATTAACCACCTTTTCGACGTTCTCTGCGGAAGTGGTGTTTCTCTTTCAGGAAGGCCGTATCGGCTGGGCGCTGGCAAATATCGCAATTAACATGCTCGGCTCGTTTGCGATGACGGGGATCGCATTTTGGCTCTTTTCCTCCGCAAGCACGCATTAACAGACGGACCGTTAATGTTGGCTTAATTTTTCTCTGTCACTCTGAGTGCAGTACTGAACGAGGGTGACAGAATGAAACAGAGTCTGATGAGCGCAGGCATGGTGTTGTTGAGCATGCTGATCGTTGCAAGCTTCCTGAAAATGTATCTGCTTGGCTGATTCAAAACGAAAAAAACCCGCTCAATGAGCGGGTTTTGAAATTCTTGCTGACGCGTCTGAATTACAGAGCGATTACGTTAGCAGCAGAAGGGCCTTTGGCACCGTTAGTGATTTCGAACTCTACACGCTGACCTTCAGCCAGAGTTTTGAAACCATTAGACTGGATTGCAGAGAAGTGTACGAACACGTCTTTGCTGCCATCTTCAGGAGTAATGAAACCGAATCCTTTGGACTCATTAAACCACTTAACGTTACCTTTAATCTTAGACATCAAAATTACCTTTACATTAAAAAACGACACAAATGCTGTGTCGGTTACCAGTACATCAATTGTGAGACCTTTTGTCCAGCGGATCTTTGATAAAAAGTGACTAAAGTCGCGTTAATTTTCACTGGCCGATTTTTATCGTTTATGAATCAACGCCTGCACGTTTTTTCACCAGACTATGACGTTTTTTCAGTTAAAACTGAAAACGCATCCAGGCGAAGTAAACGTTACCGTTGTTATACGTGCCCGGAATGTAGGTCATCTGGAACGTTGCGGGACCGTAGCCGATAGAAGCCAAAGGCAGCAGCACCGGGATCGGAATGTAATTCCAGTTGTCACGCGCGGTGACCCCCGCGGTGTAGCCTAACCCAACATGAAAGTTCTCGTCGGCTAGCGGGCGCCAGGTTTTCTCCCAGCCGTAGCCTCCGATCGGCTCCCATTTATTAAAGGAGTCTTTAAAGGCCATCAGATAGATGCCATGCCAGTTTCCCTTTTCATCCCAGCGCGACTGACCAAAACCCGCGCCCCACGGACGCTCGTTGTATTTATCGGTCTTCTCTTTGTCATATGCAAAACGCGCATGCCACGTTATTGCCGGAACATAGAGATCATAATGTTCCGGCGACGTCCAGGTCTGGGAGACATTATCCGTAAAGGTTGAGAACCATCCTTTATCCGTCGCGTTGTCCTCTGCCTGTGCAACAGAAGAAAACGTTAACTGCCCAAAAATAAACAATAAAATTGAGAAAAATGTATTACGTACGATCACAATGCAATTACCATTCTTAGTATTCGAGGCAAAGTTTACCATAAAATAGTTGAATCAAAGCTTAACGGCATCAGCGTTATTCCTAATTATTCGGCCTTTTTCCGGGAATATTCTTAATAAAACCGGACAGTAAGGTCGAATAAGCACATACAGGGTGGGCCTTTAGCCTGTTTCACCTTCTTTATCAGTAGCATGCCGCATTATACAAAATATTAACAATCTGTTATCATTGTAAGGACATATTGCGCTATTTCTGACGGTCAAGACCCGCATGGCATAAATGTATGAGCCATGGCAAAAACACGGTTGTTCTGCTCTCTAGTCGTCTGTTTATTGATTTTAATCAGCAAGAACAGGCCATTTATTCGGCACATTTTCATCCTTCTTTTTTTTATTGATTTTTTGTGCTCCATAGCAGCAGAGATACAGGGGAAATCATGCTTACGTTATTCGAGCTCCTTATTGGAGTCGTCGTCATTGTCGGTGTCGCACGCTACATCATTAAAGGCTACTCGGCCACGGGCGTATTATTTGTTGGCGGTTTAACGCTGCTGATTATCAGCGCACTGATGGGGCATCAGGTGTTGCCTGCCAGCGCAACCAGCACCGGTTACACCGCCACCGATATTGTGGAATATATTAAAATATTGCTCATGAGCCGCGGCGGTGACCTGGGCATGATGATCATGATGCTGTGCGGTTTTGCGGCCTACATGACTCATATCGGCGCCAACGACATGGTCGTTAAGCTTGCCTCCAAACCCCTGCAATACATCAACTCGCCGTATCTGCTGATGGTCGCCGCCTATTTCCTCGCCTGCCTGATGTCACTGGCCGTTTCGTCGGCTACCGGACTTGGCGTACTGCTGATGGCCACGCTGTTCCCGGTCATGGTGAACGTCGGTATCAGCCGCGGCGCGGCAGCAGCCATTTGCGCGTCTCCGGCTGCGATTATTCTCTCTCCGACCTCCGGCGACGTCGTGCTGGCGGCAAAGGCTGCGGAGATGTCGCTCATCGACTTCGCCTTTAAAACCACGCTGCCGATCTCCATTGTTGCCATTGTCGGCATGGGTATCGCGCATTTCTTCTGGCAGCGCTATCTCGATAAGAAAGAAAACATCAGCCATGAAATGATGGACGTGAGTGAAATCACCACCACCGCTCCCGCGTTTTATGCCATTCTGCCCTTCACGCCGATTATTGGGGTGCTGATTTTTGACGGCAAATGGGGCCCGCAGCTGCACATTATCACCATTCTGGTGATCTGCATGCTGCTGGCTGCCGTGCTGGAATTTGTGCGTGGTTTTAACACGCAAAAGGTGTTCTCGGGTCTGGAAGTGGCCTATCGCGGCATGGCGGATGCCTTCGCTGGCGTGGTGATGCTGCTGGTGGCAGCGGGCGTTTTTGCTCAGGGTCTGAGCACCATCGGCTTTATCCAGAGCCTGATCTCTATCGCCACCTCGTTCGGATCGGCCAGTATTATCCTGATGCTGGTCCTGGTGGTACTCACCATGCTGGCGGCGATGACCACCGGTTCCGGTAATGCGCCTTTCTACGCTTTCGTTGAGATGATCCCGAAACTGGCTCACTCCTCCGGTATTAACCCTGCCTATCTCTCCATTCCCATGCTGCAGGCGTCAAACCTGGGCCGTACCATCTCCCCGGTATCAGGCGTGGTGGTTGCCGTTGCCGGGATGGCAAAAATCTCCCCATTCGAAGTGGTAAAACGCACCTCCGTACCCGTTCTGGTTGGGCTAATTATCGTAATTATCGCCACGGAGGTGCTGGTTCCCGGCGCAGCCTAACCTAAATTAGGGATATCCAGAAAGCGCCTGCGGGCGCTTTTTGTGCTTTAATAACCCCCAGAAATTAATCACGCTCATTCGATCAGGAAATCATATGTTCAGGAAGGATATTGTTATCCCGTCCGGCGCAATCGCGCTTGCACTCTGTGTCTTCTCCACACAGGCAGAACCGCTCAAGGCAACCCAGTATGGCGATTTCGATCGCTATGTGCTGGCTCTGTCCTGGCAAACCGGGTTTTGCCAGAGCATGGTCGAGCGCAACCGCAATGAACCTGACGAATGTCGCCTGCAAAAAGAGCGCGAAAATAAAGCCGATTTTCTGACCGTTCACGGGTTATGGCCCGGCCTGCCGAAATCCATTGCCGCACGCGGGGTAGATGAGCGTCGCTGGATGCGTTTTGGTTGCGCCACGCGCCCCATTCCGAACATGCCGGAAGTGAAGGCCAGCCGCAAATGCGAAGCTGCCGAAACCGGGCTGTCGCTTTCCGCTGCCGCAAAGCTCAACGACGTGATGCCGGGCGCGGGCGGTAACTCCTGCCTGGAGCGTTACGAATACGCTAAACATGGCGTCTGCTTTGGTTTCGATCCCGATGCCTATTTCGGCACGATGGTGCGGATGAATCAGGAAATTAAAAACAGTGCGGTCGGTAAATTCCTTGCCGGTCACTACGGGAAAACCGTCACTCGCAGCGATTTTGACAGTGCCGTGGCCAGGAGCTGGGGCAACGAGAACGTCAAAGCGTTCAAGCTGACCTGCAGCGGCAACCCGGCTTATCTGACCGAGATGCAGATTTCGCTGAAGGCAGACACCATTAACAACCCGCTTTCTGCGACCTCATTTGCCCCGCAGCCACATCCGGGTAACTGCGGTAAACAATTTGTGATTGATAAAGCCGGCTACTGATCCACCGTTGGGCGCACCATATCAAACCGGTTTTCATCGCTGATGCCATAGTACGCCGTCGGCCCACCCGCACGCAGGATGGGCTGCGCTTTCGCCGTCTGGTATATCCCCTCTTCCAGCAGCGTTTCGGCAATATGGATACCGACCACTTCCCCCAGCACCAGCCACGTGTCCACCGGCGTACCGTCAGCCCCCGTCAGCTGAATGCACTGCGACAGGCGACACTCAAAATTCACCGGGCTTTCTGCAACGCGAGGGGCGTTCACCAGCTGGCTGGCCGCTGGCGTGAGCCCGGCAAAGCTAAATTCATCCCGATCGTGGGGAAGCATCGCGGAGGTTTGATTCATCGCCTGGGCAAGATCGCGCGTTGCCAGATTCCAGACAAACTCTTTTGTCTCAGTAATATTACGCACGCTGTCCTTCCAGCCGTTGCTGGAAAAGCCGATGATCGGTGGGCGATAGTTAAAGCAGTTAAAGAAGCTGTACGGTGCGAGATTCAGCTGACCGGCCTTATCGCATGAGGAGATCCAGCCTATCGGACGCGGACCAATAATGGCGTTCAGCGGGTCATGCGGGAGGCCGTGTCCCTGAGACGGTTGATAGAAGTACATAATTCTCTCTCGTTGGCGGGCAACGCCCGGATTCAGGACACTCAGCGTAACGTATTCCGCCAGGAATGAAGACTGAATAAATTTCAGCAAAATTCATATGGCCCATGAATGTGACTTTCATCACTTCAAACTTGCGCGCTCAGCCAGTATCATCGGGAGAGTTAAACCCTCGCTGCCAGACGGCGAGGGTTTTCTTTTGGATCAGTTTCTGCGTAAGACGCAGCATTAACGACATGGAGTAAAAAATGTCCAGACCTACCATTATCATCAATGAGCTCGACGCAGAACGTATCGACAGGCTGCTGGAAAAAGCGGAGTTCGCCTCGCTCCCCGTGGCCGACGCCCTGAATGAGGAGCTCGACCGGGCACAGATGTGCACGCCTGAGACGATGCCGCATAACGTGGTCACCATGAACAGCCAGGTGAAATTCCGCAACCTGACCACCGGTGAAGAGTTGACCCGTACGCTGGTTTACCCCGCTCAGATGACCGACAGCAGCGCACAGCTTTCTGTTCTGGCCCCTGTGGGTGCCGCACTGCTGGGGCTGCGTACGGGGGATACGATCCACTGGGAATTGCCGGGCGGTGCCTCGACCCATCTGGAAGTGCTGGAGCTGCTCTACCAGCCAGAAGCCGCGGGCGATTACCTGCGTTAATCTCTTCTGAATAAGCGCCTACCCGCTTTGCACAGAGGATGCAGCCGCATCCTCTTTCCGCAAATTCACCCGATTTTCCTATACCGCGCAAAATGGCCTTAATCCACGCTTAATCTGTTTTGGTGCCGCGGGGACGGTCATGAGTGAGATAGGCGTTATCACACTTATCTTTCTGATTTTTGTGGCGATTATCGTCACGGCCGTGCTCTATCTTGAACGCCACTGGTAAGCGAACATTCTCAGGCCACCCCACCCGGGAAGGCATTCACCAGGCCCTTAACGGTCTGCTCTGCGGCTTCGGGCGTGTCTGCGCCCGGGACCAGAATCACCTTCCGGCACTCCTCCTCCCGTTTTTCGAAAATCTTATAGGCGCGCTCCGCATCCGCAAGGGGGAGATAGTGGGTCACGATCTCTTCCGGCGTAAGCAGCCCTTTTTCGATCAGCGGTAACAGTTCACCCAGCCAGGCATGGACGTGCGTCTGGCCCATCTTAAACGTCAGCCCCTTATCAAAGGCATCGCCAAACAGGAAGCCATGGATAAACCCTGCGTATACGCCGGGTACGCTGACCACCCCGCCGCGCCGCACGGCAGCAATGCACTGACGCAACGCTTTGCCGCTGCTGCCTTCAATTTTAAGATTGCTGAGGATCGTTTCCGTGGTGCTGCCTTTCGCTTCAAACCCGACCGCATCAATCACAGCGTCAACGCCGCGCTGGCCCGCGGTCTGCTCGATGATTTTTTCCGCGGCGTCGTTATCATCATCAAAGTTGATGGGAATTGCGCCGTATCGTGCCTCGGCAAATCGCAACCGGTACGGATGATGATCGATGACAAAGATCTGCTCA
Source organism: Enterobacter quasiroggenkampii (assembly GCF_043972695.1). Taxonomy (NCBI): domain Bacteria; kingdom Pseudomonadati; phylum Pseudomonadota; class Gammaproteobacteria; order Enterobacterales; family Enterobacteriaceae; genus Enterobacter; species Enterobacter quasiroggenkampii. Next base: position 1,844,183 of record NZ_CP143745.1, on the reverse strand, counting down.
GCCCCCAGCAGCCGCGCGCAGGCAATGGTCAGTAGCCCCACCGGCCCGGCGCCGAAAACGGCTACGCTTGAGCCTTTTTCAATCTGTGCATTTTTTGCCGCCTGCCAGGCCGTGGGTAAAATGTCGGACAGGAACAGTGCCTTATCATCAGAAAGAAGCTGCGGGACTTTAAACGGCCCGACGTTCCCCTTTGGCACGCGAACGTATTCCGCCTGTCCCCCCGGCACACCGCCGTAGAGGTGGCTATAGCCAAACAGCGCGGCCGGCGCGGGGATTTGCTTTTTGTTCAGTGCAGCACCCTGCCCGGCGTTGGTATTCTCACAGGCCGCGTATTGCTGCAGACGACAAAAGAAACAGTCTCCGCAGGCGATGACAAAAGGGATCACCACGCGATCCCCTTTTTGCAAATTCTTGACCTCTGCACCGCACTCGACGATTTCCCCCATAAACTCATGGCCAAAAATATCGCCGTGCTGCACCTTCGGGATTTTTCCGCGGTAGAGATGCAAATCGGAGCCGCAGATAGCCGTGGCCGTCACGCGCAGAATGATATCGTCGGGCTGTTCGATGATGGGGTCGGGGACATTCTCGACGCGAACATGGTGTGGACCGTGATACGTAAGTGCTTTCATGCGACCTCCGAAAGGTTCCAGGTAAGTGTATAAGGGTAGCTACCCCTGAAGGTCTGCCCGTGAATACGGTTCTTTTGAGATTTATCCTGGCAAGATAAGAAAACTGACGGGGCGCTTACAGAAACCATGACTATTTTGTGGTTGAATGAGTACAGCGTTTATAAACAAGGAGAAACGGGTATGTATCAGAGAATCATTATGCCGGTTGATGTTTTTGAGATGGAGTTGAGCGACAAGGCCGTACGCCACGCGGAGTTCCTGGCGCAGCAGGACGGGGTCATCCATCTGTTGCACGTGCTCCCGGGCTCCGCCAGCCTGAGCCTGCACCGCTTTGCTGCCGATGTGCGCCGCTTCGAAGAGCATCTGCAGCACGAGGCGGAAACGCGCCTGCAAACCATGGTCAGCCACTTCAGTATCGACCCTTCACGGATCAAAACGCACGTCAGATTCGGCAGCGTACGTGATGCGGTAAATGAACTGGCGAACGAGCTGAAAGCAGACGTGGTGGTCATCGGTTCGCGCAACCCTTCCATTACAACGCATCTGCTGGGATCTAACGCCTCCAGCGTGATCCGCCACACGCATATACCGGTGATGGTCGTCAGATAAAAAAAGAGGCCACCTTTCGGTGGCCTCTCGCTATTGCAGGTGTAGCCTTACTTTCTTTTCTTATGCGGTTTTGGTGCGGATCAGGTAGTCAAACGCGCTCAGAGACGCCTTCGCCCCTTCACCTGTGGCGATAATGATCTGTTTGTACGGCACGGTGGTGCAGTCGCCCGCCGCAAACACGCCCTTCACGCTGGTTTCACACTTCGCATCGATGATGATTTCGCCCATGCGGTTGCGCTCAATCGCGCCTTCCAGCCAGGTGGTGTTTGGCAGCAGACCAATCTGCACGAAGATCCCTGAAAGCTGCACGCTGTGCACGTCGCCACTCACGCGGTCGCGGTATTCCAGACCGGTCACCTTGCTGCCGTCGCCCTTCACTTCCGTGGTCTGCGCGTTCAGTATGATGTCGACGTTTTTCAGGCTGCGAACTTTGTCCTGCAGCACCTGGTCGGCTTTCATTTCTGGCGCGAACTCCAGCAAGGTTACGTGTTCAACAATCCCCGCCAGGTCAATAGCCGCTTCCACGCCGGAGTTTCCGCCGCCGATCACCGCCACGCGCTTGCCTTTGAACAGCGGGCCGTCGCAGTGCGGGCAGTAGGTCACGCCTTTGGTGCGATACTGATCTTCACCCGGGACGTTCATGTTGCGCCATTTCGCCCCGGTGGCAATGATGATGCTGCGTGCTTTCAGCACCGCGCCGGAGGCGGTTTCAATCTGGTGTAACCCCCCCTCAACCGCAGCAGGCACCAGCTTGCTGGCGCTCTGGCTGTCGATCACGTCTACGTCGTAATCGCTGACGTGCGCCTTCAGCGCGCCAGCCAGCTTCTGGCCTTCGGTTTTCGGCACGGAGATATAGTTTTCAATGTCTACGGTATCCAGTACCTGGCCACCGAAGCGCTCGCCCATCAGGCCCGTGCGGATCCCTTTACGCGCGGAGTACACTGCCGCCGCCGCGCCCGCCGGACCGGAACCGACAATCAGCACGTCATAGGCATCACGTTTGTTCAGCGCTTCTGCGGCACGTTTTTCGGCACCGGTATCCACTTTGGCGACGATTTCCGTCAGCGTCATACGACCCTGACCGAATTCCTGACCGTTCAGATACACCGCCGGCACGCCCATCACGTTGCGATCGGTGATTTCATTCTGGAAGGTACCGCCGTCAATTGCCGTGTGCTTGATGCGCGGGTTGAGGACCGACATCAGGTTCAGCGCCTGCACCACGTCCGGACAGTTGTGGCAGGAGAGCGAGTAATAGGTTTCAAACTCAAAATCACCGTCGATATCGCGGATCTGCTCCAGCAGCGCCTGCGCCTCTTTCGACGGATGACCGCCGGTCCACAGCAGCGCCAGCACCAGCGAGGTAAATTCATGCCCCAGCGGCGAGCCGGCAAAACGCGGCCCCAGCTCAGAGCCTGGGTTAGTAATCAGGAAAGAAGGCTTACGGACGTTAAGCGAGTTATCTTCTTTGAAGGTCACTTTTGGCGACAGTTCGGCGATCTCAGCCAGCAGTTCTTTGATCTCTGCCGATTTCGCGCTGTCGTCCAGCGTGGCAATCAGCTCAACGGGTTTAGTCAGTTTCTCAAGGTAGGCCTTGAGCTGGGTTTTCATATTTGTGTCGAGCATTGTTCTTCCCTCTCTTAAGACGTCATCATGCAAGCTGCCTTATGTGGGCGGCCTGAATGCAACTTGCATCATGGTGCTGGAATAACATGGGCGCGGGTGCGCCCATTGATTGCCGGGTGGCACTTCGTTTACCCGGCCTACGATACTGTAGGCCTGTGCAAGCGTAGCGCCGCCAGGCTTTACAGACTTAGATCTTGCCGACCAGGTCCAGAGATGGCGCCAGCGTTGCTTCGCCTTCTTTCCATTTAGCCGGGCACACTTCGCCTGGGTGAGAAGCGACATACTGCGCTGCTTTCACTTTACGCAGCAGGTCAGACGCATCACGGCCGATACCTTCAGCGGTAACTTCGATAGCCTGGATAATGCCCTGCGGGTCAACGACGAAGGTCGCGCGGTCTGCCAGGCCTTCATCTTCACGCATATTGTCGAAGTTACGGGTCAGGGCGCCAGTCGGGTCACCGATCATCGCGTATTTGATTTTGGCGATGGTTTCAGAGCTGCTGTGCCACGCTTTGTGGGTGAAGTGGGTATCGGTAGACACAGAGTAAACGTCTACGCCCAGCTTCTGCAGTTCGTCGTAATGGTCAGCCACGTCGCCCAGTTCGGTCGGGCAAACGAAGGTGAAGTCAGCCGGATAGAAGAAGAAGACGCTCCAGCGACCTTCGGTATCTTTCTCGGTTACTTCGATGAACTCACCGTTTTTGAACGCCTGGTTTTTGAAAGGTTTAATTTTAGTGTTAATCAAAGACATCTGTACTTCCTCCGTGTTTTCGTTGAGATGTAAGGTAACCAACTTTATCCATCGGGGCTAATGCGTATGCTTTATCAAATCAATCAGCCAAACCTTACAACACCAACAAGACAACGTTGTGAACTGAATTAACGGAAAGCCTGAACGTAAAAAGGCCGCCCTGGTGGGCGGCCCTGATACCTGAACTTTCCACAGGAACTTTCAGTGCCAGCCGGGGCTGGCGTTGCGTTGCGCTCTACATACCTTATATCAGGCCGTAACAGCGGTTTGATTACAGCACCGGTTTTCAGTTTGGGCAATCCGTCACGCCGGCATTCCGCCCTATGGCTGCGATAGGTTTTACCGAATAACGCCCGCGTCTGCCCGACATAACGAGAGAATTAATAATGAGAATGGATTGCAATAAGTGGTCAGACTGGTAGCCGGCGCTAAAGTGGCAATAATGCGTCACAGCAAATGTATAACCGGGAGTGCTTATTTGAGAACAACGCCGCACGTTTTAAAGATAAAAATATCTTAATAACGGCTGAAGTTCTATTTCAATAATCCAGCCTCGTGATATATTAAGCTTGAATTCAAAATATAATAAGCAGGTTAATCACAAGGATTGTAAATGATTAACTTCGAACTATAGTTATCAGTTATGAGATGACAACAACACACTCAGGATGATCCATGGCAAATCTTTATGACCTTAAAAAATTCGATCTCAATCTGTTAGTCATTTTTGAGTGCATTTATCAGCACCTCAGCATTAGCAAGGCAGCGGAAACACTCTATATCACGCCCTCTGCGGTGAGCCAGTCTCTGCAACGCCTGCGTACGCAGCTGAATGACCCGCTTTTTATTCGTTCGGGTAAAGGCATCACCCCGACGACCGTGGGGATCAACCTGCATCATCATCTGGAAGAAAACCTTAATCATATTGAGCAGACCATCAATATCCTGAATAACGCGCAGATCAAAAAGAGCTTTGTCATCTACTGCCCGCAGATTCTGGTCCAGGGGCGATTGGGCGACCTGCTAAGGTCTCTGCTTGCGGACGGAAATTACGAGATAGAACATAATGATGTGGTCTTATCGCCTGAGTCGGCCGAGGATCTGCTCGCCTACCGCAAGGCCGATCTGGTGTTTAGTTTTGCGCCGGTTAACAGCCGCTCTATCGTCTGTACCCGCTTTATCCAGTTTTCGGCACAGCTGGTCTGCTGCAAAGAGCACCCCCGCCTTGGCGATAGCGCAACGCTTGAGGAGCTCTGCCAGGAAAAATTCACGCTGATGCGCAGCCAGGAGAACGGCATAAAGGACTTCCAGCAGCAGTCGAACGTACTCCTTCCGGAACGGAATTTCTGCTTCCGCAGCGACTCGCTGATTTCGATTATGAATATTATTGGCATGAGTGATTTAGTCGGTTTTGTTCCAACCGCAATGTTTGAGCGATATAAAGACATTCTCAACCTGAAGCGCGTCGCCTTGCCTTTCACGGTTCCGAAATTAGATATTTTTATGCTATATAATCGTTCAGCGTTAAACAGCAGCGTGTTTTCGCAATTCATTGAAAAAATCGAAGCGGAATAATTTCCGATATTGCCCGAATACTTTTTAATTACATTTGGGCAACAATCCAGGCATGGATAAATCGCATTATTCCGGTTTCGCTTTAATATCTTTACTATTCATGTTTAATTAGCGTAAATAAAAGCCCCGACAGTCATCCTCAGGAAGAGATTGCACATGTCACTGTATAAACATCCCCTGCAGCTTAACGTGCTGGAGGCCGCACAGGCGCGCATCGACTGGACGTTCGCTACTTTTTCCCGCATCTGCGTCTCCTTTTCCGGCGGCAAAGACTCCACCGTCATGCTGCATCTCACCGCGCAAATGGCCCGGGCGCAAAAGCGAAAAATCAGCGTGCTGTTTATTGACTGGGAGGCTCAGTTCTCCTGCACCATTGAACACGTTAATGCGCTACGCGAATGCTACCGGGACGTCATCGAGCACTTTTACTGGGTGGCGCTTCCGCTGACCACGCAGAATTCGCTCTCACAGTATCAGCCGGAATGGCAGTGCTGGGCGCCGGGCGTACGCTGGGTGCGCCAGCCGCCGGAAGACGCCATCACCGCTGCCGATTATTTTGATTTTTACCAGGCGGGAATGACCTTTGAAGCATTTGTCCGCTCGTTTTCCGACTGGTTTGCCCTGCACCGGCCGGCAGCCATGCTGGTGGGCATCCGCGCCGATGAATCCTACAACCGGTTTTTGACCATCGCCAACAACCGCAAGCAGCGCTTCGCGGACGATAAGCCCTGGACAACCACCGCTCCCGGGGGGCACGCGTGGTACGTCTATCCTCTCTACGACTGGAAAACCGCAGACATCTGGACATGGTTTGCAAAATCCGGGTGCAGCTATAACCCGCTCTACAACCTCATGTTTCAGGCGGGCGTCCCGCCGCGCTATATGCGCATCTGCGAACCCTTCGGCCCGGAACAGCGCCAGGGGCTCTGGCTCTATCACGTTCTCGAGCCCGAGCGCTGGGCCGCGATGTGCGAGCGCGTCAGCGGCGTGCGCAGCGGCGGCATCTACGCCGGGCAGGACAACCATTTTTACGGCCACCGCAAAATCCTCAAACCCGAGCACCTCGGCTGGCGCGACTACGCCATGCTCCTGCTGGACAGCATGCCGCAAAACACGGCTGAGCATTACCGCAATAAAATCGCGATCTATCTGCACTGGTATCAGAAGAGAGGCATGCCGGATATTCCCGAGACGCAGGAGGGCGATATCGGCGCCAAAGACATCCCCTCATGGCGCCGTATTTGTAAGGTTTTACTTAATAATGACTACTGGTGCAGGGCGCTGTCGTTCAGCCCAAATAAACCCAAACATTATCAGCGCTACAGCGACAGAGTGAAGGCGAAACGCAAGGAGTGGGGCATTTTATGCGACAAAGAATAATTACTGAGATCGAAACGTACCTGCAGTCACTTTCCGAAGAGGATCGGATTAACGCCATCAATGCCTTTCGTGAAGCGATCCATCGACACAGTCCTTTTCGTGAGCAACCGATAGACTGCGTGCTCTGGATCAAACAGGACGCGATTATCGCTAACGACTACAACCCCAATAACGTTGCCCCTCCAGAAAAACGGCTGCTCACCAGGTCGCTGGAACTCGATGGATTCACCCAACCTCTTGTCGTAACGGAAAGTGAACCGCAACATTACGAAATTGTGGATGGTTTCCATCGCCATGAAATCGGCAAAAATCGGGCGGCGTTAAAGCGCCAGCTCAAGGGATATCTCCCCGTCACCTGCCTGCGCCAGGACCGACAGGAAAAGCATGACCGTATGGCCGCCACGATCCGTCACAACCGGGCGCGGGGTCGGCACCAGATTAACGCCATGTCAGAGATCGTGCGCGAACTGGCACAGCTCGGCTGGAATGATGAGCGAATTGGCAAAGAGCTCGGAATGGACAGCGACGAGGTGCTGCGCCTCAAGCAAATCAACGGTCTGCTGGCGCTGTTTGCAGACCGTCGCTATTCCGAAGCCTGGACGGTGAAATAATCAGAGCGTGTTCAAACGCTCTGCCGCCGCCAGCAGCGTCGATTCCTGCTTGGCAAAGCAAAGACGGATCAGCTTGTGTGGGAAGGGATCGGCGCAGAATACCGACAGCGGAATGGCGGCCACTCCCACCTCTTTTGTCAACCACTGGCAAAAGCTGACGTCATCCAGATCGGAAATTGCGCTGTAGTCCGCGAGCAGGAAATAGGTTCCTTCAGACGGCAAAATTTCCAGGCGGCTTTTACTCAGCGCCGTCACGAACAGATCCCGACGTTCACGGTAGAAACGCGGCAGCGCGCGATAATGCTCGGGCTCCGCGCGCAGCATATCCGCCAGCGCCAGCTGAGCCGGCGTGTTCACGGCAAAGGTCAGGTACTGATGCACCTTGCGCAGCTCAGCGCTAATGGCGGCCGGTGCGACGCAGTAGCCCACTTTCCAGCCGGTCATATGGTAGGTCTTACCGAACGATGAGACGGCGATAGCGCGTTCGCGAAGCTGCGGATGGGCCAGCACGCTGGCGTGTCCCTCTTCTGCAAAGCAGATGTGCTCGTAAACTTCATCGCTCAGCACGTAAATTTCACGTTCAGCAATGGCCTGCCACAGCGCGGCGAAGTCCGTTTTCTGCCACACCGTCGCGGACGGGTTATGCGGGGTATTCAGGATCACCAGACGGGTTTTATCACTCAGCAGCGCAGCAAATGCCTGCCAGTCAGGGCGGAAATGCGGTGGCTGTAACGCCACGCGTTTCACCACGCCGCCGGAAAGTTCAACCGCAGGCGCATAGCTGTCGTAGCTCGGGTCAAAGCAGATCACTTCATCGCCCGCGCGCACCAGCGCGGTGATGGCCGCGTACAGCGCTTCGGTCGCCCCTGCCGTCACCGTGATGTCGCTGTTCGCATCGGGCTTATGCCCATACAGCTCAGCCGTTTTGTCGGCAATGGCTTCCCGCAGCGCCTGTACGCCCGTCATTGGCGCATACTGATTCGCTCCCTGCGCCACGTGATACGCTAAACGCGCCTGCAGATAAGCTGGGCCGTCGAAATCCGGGAACCCCTGCGAAAGGTTAATGGCGTTGTGCTGCTGCGCCAGAGCGCTCATCTGCGTAAATATGGTGGTACCGAGATTGGGAAGTTTACTTTGCGGAATCAAGGCGTTAATGCTCATTGTGTTGTGCCTGTTTGTAATACTTATGTTGCTGCCACTATAACACGATGTTAGTCTTTGGCAATCAAGACGCTTAGACGTCTAAACAATATGAATATTCCTGTCCGAGAGGGTAAAAGGAAAATGACAGACAACCTGCAACTCACGCATCTGGTCGACGCCTGCCGCTGGATTGGTGCCAAAGGCTGGGCACCCGCTACCGGCGGTAACATGTCGGTGCGTCAGGACGAACATCTCTGCTGGCTCAGCGAATCCGGCAAAGACAAAGGTAGCCTCACAACCAATGACTTTCTGCAGGTGGAGATCGCCACCAACCGCGCGCCGTCCGGTCGTAAACCGTCGGCGGAGACCGGTCTGCACACGCTGATTTATCGTCTGTTCCCGGAAGCCAACGCCGTGCTGCACGTTCATACCGTCAACGCCACGGTGCTGTCCCGTCTGGTCAAAGAAGCCGAGCTCAACATCAGCGGCTTTGAGATGCAAAAATCCCTCACCGGACAGACCACGCATCTGGACACGGTGGCTATCCCGGTCTTCGATAACGACCAGGATATTGACGCCCTCGCCTCGCGAATCGCCCATTACGCGCAGGAACGTCCGCTTAATTATGGTTTTCTTCTGCGTGGCCATGGCTTAACCTGCTGGGGACGCGATGTGGCCGAAGCCCGCCGTCATCTGGAAGGACTGGAGTTCCTGTTTGAATGTGAAATGCGTCTACGACAACTGGAGAGAGTATGATTCGCGCGATTGTGACGGATATTGAAGGGACCACCAGCGATATTCGTTTTGTCCATGATGTTTTGTTCCCCTTTGCGCGTGAGCGGCTGGCGGCCTTCGTGACCGCTCAGCAGTACGCCGAGCCGGTGAAATCCATTCTGGACAACCTGCGTGATGAAATCGGTCATCCGCACGCCAGCGTCAGCGAGCTTATCGACGCCCTGTTTGCCTTTATGGATGAAGACCGCAAATCGACCGCGCTCAAAGCGCTGCAGGGGATCATCTGGCACGACGGCTACGTCAACGGCGACTTTACCGGCCATCTCTACCCGGACGTGCTGCCCGCGCTGGAAAAATGGAAAGCGCAAGGGATTGATCTCTATGTTTATTCCTCTGGCTCCGTCGCTGCGCAGAAACTGTTATTTGGCTACAGCGACGAAGGTGATATTACTCATCTGTTCAGCGGCTATTTCGACACCCACATCGGCGCCAAGCGCGAGGTGCAGTCTTATCAGAACATTGCGGCGCAAACGGGCATAGCCCCGTCGCAGATCCTCTTCCTCTCCGATATTCATCAGGAGCTGGACGCGGCTGAACAGGCAGGTTTTCGTACCCTGCAGCTGATTCGCGGTGATGATGACGGCGCAAGCCACCACCATCAGGTCCACCAGTTTGACGAGATTAACCCGGAGCAGATCCCTTCATGAGCGCATTGACCATTTATTCCGACAAAGACGCCAGTCAACACCAGTGGCACAGCACTGACGCCGCCGAGATTGCCCAACAGCTCAACGCGAAAGGCGTGCGGTTTGAACGCTGGGCGGCGGATCGCGATTTAGGACACGATCCCGCGCCTGAAGCAGTGATCGCGGCGTATCAACATGCGATCGACAAACTGGTCGCAGAGAAGGGTTACCAGAGCTGGGACGTGATCAGCCTGCGCGCCGACAATCCGCAGAAAGAGGCGCTGCGCGCGAAGTTCCTGAACGAACACACCCACGGCGAGGACGAAGTACGCTTTTTCGTGGAAGGCGCGGGCTTGTTCTGCCTGCACATTGGCGATGAGGTGTATCAGGTGCTGTGCGAGAAAAACGACCTGATCTCCGTGCCCGCGGGCACGCCGCACTGGTTTGATATGGGCTCAGAGCCGAACTTTACGGCGATTCGTATTTTCGATAATCCGGAAGGCTGGGTGGCCCAGTTTACGGGTGATGCGATCGCGGATGCGTATCCGCGCCTCGCTTGATCTTTTCTCCCTCTCCCTGTGGGAGAGGGCCGGGGTGAGGGCACCAGCGCGCACTACGCGTTTAGCCTCTTCACATACTCCACCAGCTGATCCAGCACAATCCCCCACCCTTCGTGGAAGCCCATCTGCTCGTGCTGCTCGCGGATTTCCTTCGTGGGGTGGCGCGCAATCGCCGTATAGCGCGTTTTGCCCTCGCCCACCTCTTCCAGCAGCAGGATCGCCGTCATAAATGGCTTCTCGGCCGGTTTCCAGCCTTCGGTATAGCCGTCGGTAAAGACCAGCTTTTTTCCCGGGTCGATTTCAAGGAACACACCCCGGTTATCCATCCGCTGACCGTCCACCTCAAACACGGTGTTGAACCGTCCGCCCACGCGGAGGTCGAGGTCGCATTCGGTCACCTTATGGGGAGCAGGAATGAAGAAGTTTTTGATATGCTCGGGCGTAGTCCAGCACAGCCACAGCAGGTCGCGCGGGGCATCCACCACGCGCTCCAGTTTTAAGTCTGTTTCAGGATCGAGCGTCACGATATTGTCCTCTTAAGGGAACCCCTTAAAGGATAGCCGGACTCAGGCGAATTTGCCGTTTGCCACCGCTTCCGGCGTGACCACCCCCGTATCCAGCACCCAGCCGCTAATCAGCGAGGCGGGCGTTACGTCAAACGCCGGGTTGTAGACTTGCGCGTTTTCCGGCGCCCACTGCACCGCGCCAAAGCTTCCGGCGACGCCCGTCACCTCGCTGGCGGCGCGCTGCTCAATCGGGATCGCGTCGCCGTTTGGGCAATCCGGGTCGAGGGTCGTTTGCGGCGCGGCCACGTAGAACGGGATGCCGTGGAATTTTGCCAACACCGCCAGGGAATAGGTGCCAATCTTGTTCGCCACGTCGCCGTTGGCGGCAATGCGGTCTGCACCCACCCACACGGCGTCCACCTGCCCTTTCGCCATCAGGCTGGCGGCCATAGAATCGGTAATCAGCTGATACGGCACGCCCAGCTCGCCAAGTTCCCAGGCGGTTAACCTTCCCCCCTGCAGCAGCGGACGGGTTTCATCGACCCAGACGTTGCTGACCTTGCCTTCCTGATGCGCGCGAGCAATCACGCCCAGCGCCGTACCGACGCCCGCCGTTGCCAGCCCGCCGGTGTTACAGTGGGTCAGCAGGCGGCTGCCGGGCTTCACCAGCGCGCTGCCCGCTTTCGCAATGGCGTCACAGAGCCGTTTGTCTTCGTCGATCAGGCGCAGCGCCTCCGCCACCAGCGCCGGAACATACTCTTCCTGCCACAGCGCCAGCTTCATGCGGTCAAGGTTGTTCATCAGGTTCACCGCCGTCGGGCGGGATGCGCGCAGGGTTTCCAGCGCAACCGCCAGCTCGTCACGGCTTTTGCCGTTTTCCGCCAGCAGCGCCAGCAGCAGACTTGCAGAGAGACCGATCAGCGGCGCGCCGCGCACCCGCAGGGCGTGAATATGCCCCACCAGCGCCTCTACCGTTGAGGCATCCAGCCAGCGTTTCTCCTGCGGAAGGGCCTGCTGGTCGAGAATAAAGAGCTGATTATCCGCTACCCGCAGGCTGGTCGTCTGTAATGTCTGCATGTCGTTAATTCCCTGTTGCGTTGTTGTAGCACATTGTGTCAGGATGAAATCCAGATGTATAGACGTCTACATGTCTTTATTAGCAAACCCGTGAGGAGCAGGCCATGTCGCAATACCGTACCTTTACCGCTCAGGACGCCGTGGAATATGCCAGGCAGTTTGGCGGCCTTGACGATCCTTCATCGCTGGTGGAGGCGCAGGAGGTAGGCGACGGCAACCTCAATCTGGTGTTCAAAATCTTCGACAGCGCGGGCGTGAGCCGCATCATCGTTAAGCAGGCGCTGCCCTACGTGCGCTGCGTCGGCGAGTCCTGGCCGCTGACGCTGGACCGCGCCCGTCTGGAGGCGCAAACCCTGGTCGAGCACTACCGGCACAGTCCGCAGCACACGGTGAAAATCCACCACTTTGACCCGGAACTGGCGGTGATGGTGATGGAAGATCTCTCCAGCCATCGCATCTGGCGCGGCGAGCTGATCAAAAATAATTATTACCCGCAGGCGGCGCGTCAGCTGGGTGAATACCTCGCGCACGCGCTGTTCCACACCAGCGATTTCTACCTGCACCCGCACGAGAAAAAAGCGCAGGTGGCGAAATTTATCAACCCGGAGATGTGCGAGATCACCGAAGATCTGTTCTTCAACGATCCGTACCAGATCCACGAACGCAACAGCTACCCGGCCGAGCTGGAAAATGACGTCGCCGCGCTGCGCGACGACGCCCAGCTGAAAATTGCCGTGGCCTCCCTGAAGCACCGTTTCTTTTCTCAGGCTGAAGCCCTGCTGCACGGGGATATCCACAGCGGCTCGATTTTTGTGGCCGACGGCAGCCTGAAGGCCATCGACGCCGAGTTCGGCTATTTCGGGCCGATGGGCTTTGACGTCGGCACCGCTATCGGCAACCTGCTGCTGAACTTCTGCGGCCTGCCGGGACATCTGGGCATTCGCGATGCCGCCGCCGCCCGCGAACAGCGCCTGACCGATATTCAGGAACTGTGGAACACCTTCGCGGAGCGCTTCCAGGCGCTGGCACATGAGAAAACACGTGACGCCGCGCTCAGCGCGCCGGGCTATGCCTCCGCCTTCCTGAAAAAGGTCTGGCATGACGCCATTGGATTCTGCGGCACCGAGCTGATTCGCCGCAGCGTCGGGCTTTCCCACGTCGCGGATATCGACACCATTCAGGACGAGGCGATGCGCCACGAATGCCTTCGCCACGCGATAACGCTCGGCAAGGCGCTGATTGTTATTGCTGACCGTATCGACAGCGCGGAAGATCTGGTGGCGCGGGTGCGGCAGTACAGCTGAGTGCCGGCTTTGTGCCCGGTGGTGCTGCGCTTACCGGGCCTACGGCTGCAAAATGTAGGCCGGGTAAGGCGAAGCCGCCACCCGGCAAAAACTCACCCCAAATACTCAATCACCGACAACCCACCGTTATAGTCCGTGCTGTAGATAATTCCCTGCGCATCCACGAACACGTCACATGACTGGATCACCTGCGGGCGATTCGGGCGGGTATCCATCATTTTCGCCGGCGCGGCAGGCACCAGCGCCCCCGTTTCAACCGGACGATACGGATTGGAAATATCATACGCGCGCACGCCCGCATTCTGATACGTGGCAAAAATCAGCGTGGAGCTGACAAAGCTCCCCGGCCGGTTCTCGTGCAGGTTGTGCGGCCCGAAATGCGCCCCTTTCGCCACGTAGTCAGTTTCGTCCGGCTGTGGGAAGGTAGAGATGCTTACCGGGTTCGACGGCTCGCGGATATCAAACAGCCAGATCAGCTTCTCCCCGTCCTCCTGGTTGTCGAGCACCGCTTCATCCAGCACCACCAGCAGATCGCGGTCCGGCAGCGGCAGCGCGGTGTGCGTGCCGCCGCCAAACGGCGGACTCCAGTTACGGTGGCTAATGAGCTTAGGACGGGTACGATCCTTCACGTCCAGCAGCGTCAGGCCGCCGTCGCGCCAGCTGCCGTACGCGGTATCGCCGGCAATAATCGCATGGTGGAGCGCGTAGCGTTTCCCTTCCGGCCAGTTCGGCTGTTCGCCTTCGGCCTGGTTCATCCCCGGCAGCCACCAGCGCCCTGCCACCTCAGGCTTACGCGGGTCGGTCAGATCGATCGTCAGAAAGATGTAGTCGGTAAAACCGTCGATCAGCGCTGACACGTACGCCCAGCGGCCACCGACGTACCAGATGCGGTGAATGCCAATCCCGCTTAGCGACAGAAAGCCGATTTCGCGCGGTCTGTCCGGAGTGGAGATATCAAACACGCGCAGCCCGGCGCTCCAGCCTTTGTCCTGCACGTCGCGGACAGTCTCGCCCACCTGGCGGGTGTAGTAGACCTTCTCGTCGGCAAAGCGGGCATCGGCAAACAGATCCCGGGCGTTGATGACCAGCAGCAGGTCATCATGCGCCTGCAGATGCACGTTCCAGGTGCCGGGCGGCGCGGGCACGTAGCCCGCCGCTTTCGGGTTTTTCGGATCGCGCACGTCGACAATCGAAAAGCCCTGCGACACCATATGGCCGATATAAGCGAAACCGCGGTGCACCATCAGTTGCACGCCGTCCGGGCGACCACCCTGATCGCTATGGCCAATCAGCCGCATGTTGCGGCTGTATTCGGGTTGAGGTAATGCAGACATAGTTGAGTCCTTTCGCCGGATGGCGGCTTCGCCTTATCCGACCTACAACACCGTAGGCCCGGTAAGCGAAGCGCCACCGGGCATTATTTTGACCTGGCTTCCAGCGTCGCAAACCACGGCGCGATAAAATCTTCCGTCTGACCCCAACCCGGAATGATTTTCCCCAGCGACGCCACGTTCACCGCACCCGGCTGGGCGGTCAGCAGCGCCTGCGGAATAGCGGCAGCCTTAAAATCGTAGGTCGCAGGCGTGGCTTCCCCGGCAATCTTGTTCGCCACCAGACGCACGTTGGTCGCGCCAATCAGCTTCGGATCCACCGCCACGCTCACCTTCCACGGGCTGCCCGGCTCGCGCATCAGCTGCAGATCCTGGTTGGAGATGTCGATGCTGTAGAGTTTGATCTCGGTACGGCCGTTCTCTTTCAGCGCTTTGTACGCGCCCTGGCTGAAGGCGTCCCAGGTCCCCCAGATGGCGTCGATTTTACCTTTCGGGTACTTCGCCAGGATCGCACCCACCTTGTTGGCGGTGTCGCCCTGCACGTCAGAAGAGACCGCGCCGATAGACTCCAGCTCTTTGATGTCCGGGTACTGTTTTTGCAACTCTTTATACGCCGCCTGACGACGCTCCATCGGCGGGAAGCCCGCCACCCACAGCTTGACGATATTGGCCTTGCCGTTGAAATCTTTCGCCAGCTGGCCGAAGGAGAGGTTCGTCAGGGAGGCATCGTCCTGCTGGGTGACGGTCACGCCCGGGATCTCGCCGTTAACCGCCGTATCAAAGACGGCGACTTTGATCCCGGCGTCCACCGCCTTTTTCACCAGCGCGGTGGAGTACGGATCGCGGCCCTGAGAAAGGATAATCCCGTCGTACTTCTGGCTGATGGCCTGGTTCACGAAGTCCTGGAATTTGGCGTCGTCCCCGTTGCTTAAAAAGGTGCTGACCTTAAAGCCAAGCTTCTTCCCTTCCTGAATGGCCCCGGCAATAAACTGCGTGGTGTTGTCGTCTGAGCCGAGGTTACGGATCACCGCGATGCGAATGGGGCCGTCATGATTGGCAATGGCCGCCGGAAGCGGTGCGGGCGTGGCCGCGAAGCCAGGCAGAGCGGTGAATAACCCTAATGCCACCAAAGAGAGTGCAATCTTTTTCATTTTTTATCCCGTTGTGTTGTCAGCGTTTTTGTATGTACGTAATCGCCAGCGCTACCGCGAGCACCAGCCCTTTTATAATGTCCATGGCGTAATACGGCACGGAGAGCATCACCAGCCCGTTCGACAGCACGCCGAGAATCACCGCCCCGACCAGCGTGCCCAGGGCATTCGGCTTGCCGGACCCGGCCAGCGAGAAGCCAATCCACGCCGCCGCCACCGCATCCATCAGGTAACCGCCGCCCGCGTTTACCTGCGATGAGCCAATGCGCGAGGCCAGCAAAATCCCGCCCAGGCCTGCCAGCAGGGAGGCAATCACGTAGGCCGCCACCTTGTAGCGGGTGGTGCGAATCCCCGAGAGGCGCGCCGCTTCCGGGTTACCGCCAATGGCGTACATCCGACGACCGTGAGTGGTGAGCGACAGCCCCAGTTGCGCCAGAACCGTCACCACCAGCATGATGATCACAATCGTCGGCACCTGCCCCAGCAGGCTGAACGTCGCAGGGATGGTGCCTTCCGCCATGTCACCGCTCGGCAGCACCATGTTCTCGGTAATCGAGCCGCCGTAGCTGTAGGTCATCGCCACGCCCTGGATCACAAACAGGCTGGCCAGCGTCGCGAGCATGTCCGGAATGCGCAGGATGACGATCAGAAAGGCGTTAAACAGCCCCACCAGCGTGCAGAGCGCGAGGGTGATCAGAATCGACTCGGTGGTGCCGAAGCCGTGCCAGACGAAAAGGGAAATCACCAGCGCGTTCGCCAGCGACGCGGTCGATCCTACGGAGAGATCGAACCCGCCAATGGTCAGCGAGATAGACACGCCGATAGCTATCACCGTCACGATGGCAATCGAACGCAGAATATTGATGATGTTGTTTGGATCGAGGAAGCTGTCCGACGCCAGGCCAAAGACGGCCACCAGCGCGACGACGGTTAACAGCATGCCCCACTTGTAGAGAAAATCGAAAATCTGCTGACGACCAGACGCCGTCGCGTTTACTGAAAGGGCCTTGCTCACGACGCCGTTCCTCCGGTTGAATAATAAAGTAGTGTCTCTTCACGGGCCTCGGCCCCGGCGATTTCCGCCACGATGCGCCCGTCCCACAGCACGCAGATGCGGTCGCACAGCCCGACCAGCTCGGCAAACTCGCCGGAGGCGTAAATCACCCCTTTGCCCTCGCGCGCCAGGCCGTCGATCAACTGGAACAGATCGGTTTTGGCCTTCACGTCCACGCCTTTGGTCGGCTCGTCGAAGATCAGCACGCTCGCGTCATTGCGCAGCCACTTGCCAATGGCGACCTTCTGCTGGTTGCCGCCGGACAAACGTCGCAAAACCTGTCCGGGACCGCGGGCGCGCACGCCGACGCGAGCGATCACCTCCTCCGCCCAGCGCCACGCCTGACGATGGCCGAACAGGCTCCAGCGCGAGAAGCTGTTATCGGCGCACACGGCAAGGTTCATACTCACCGGCTCGTCGATAAAAATGCCCTCTTTACGCCGCTCTTCCGGCACCAGCGCCAGGCCGCGCAGCACCGAGTCCGCCGGATCGCGCGGCTGCCAGGGCTGTTGATTCAACTCACCGCGCGACACGCGGCTTTTGCTGGCGCCAAACAGCGCCTTACAGAGTTCGGTTTTGCCCGCGCCCGCCAGCCCGGCAATACCGAGAATTTCGCCCTTGCGCAGGTGCAAGGAGATATCTTTCAGCAGCGCGTCGTCATGCAGACCTTGCACCCGCAGCAGCGTTTCGTCGCCGTGCGGCGGCCGAGCGGGCGGGTAGATATCGCTCAGCACGTGGCCGAGCATCTTCTCGACGATCGCTTCGCCGCTAAGATCGGCCATCGGGCCGGACTCGATCAGCTTGCCGTCGCGCAGCACCGTCAGGGTGTCGCAGATGGCCTTCAGCTCGTGAATGCGGTGGGAGATAAACACCACGCCGATGCCCTGCTGCTTTAACCGTCTCACCACCGCAAACAGGCGCTCGCTCTCGTGCGCGTCCAGCGGCGCGGTGGGCTCATCAAGAATGAGAAAACGGCAGTGGTGTGACAGGGCGCGCGCCAGCAAAATCTGCTGCTTTTCGGCAAGCGTGCAGCTGTCGATGGAACGGCGGACGTCCAGCGTAACGTCAAGCTGCGCCAGCGCCTGTCTCGCCTGCTGGCGGACGGCGCGCCAGCGGAAGCGATGCCCCGGCTGCGCCAACTGGTCGAGCATGATGTTCTCGGCGATGCTTAACCCCGGGATCAGCGCCACGTCCACTTCCTGCTGCACGAGGTGGATCCCCAGCCGTTTGGCATCGAGCGGCTCGCGGATGCTTACCGGCTGGTTATTGATGGAGATTTCGCCCTCATAGTGGTCGTGCGTCCCGCACAGCACCGCCATCAGCGTCGATTTCCCCGCACCGTTGGCGCCGGTCAGCGCATGTACCGATCCGCCGGTTAAGGTGAAGTTCACGCGCGACAGCGCCTGAAAGCCGGAAAAGGCCAGGCTGATACCGCGCATCTCAAGGCGACTGGAAACCATCCGCGTAAATCCTTCATAACTCTTCTGATTTATCGAATTTTTCACAGCTCCGGTTGACTGACAACGACGGAAAAGGCATAAGTTAAAGCGAAATATTATTAGCCATCCGGATGTCCAGACATAACATCGGGTTAGCGCTTGCTAAAAAAGGACAACACCATGAGCAACACCGATATCCGCGTCGTGCCTGGCCCGGCGAACTACTTCTCCCATCCCGGAAGCCTTGCGCATCTGAATGACTTCTTTACCCAGGAGCAGCTTTCCCGCGCGGTGTGGATTTACGGCGAGCGCGCTATCGACGGCGCGCGCCCGTTCCTGCCGGAGAGCTTTCACGCGCCGGGGGCAAAACACCTGCTGTTTAAAGGCCACTGCAGCGAGCGCGACGTCACTCATCTGGTGAACGAATCCGGCAGTGACGCCAGCGTGGTGATTGGCGTCGGCGGCGGTGCGGTGCTGGATACCGTCAAGGCCGTGGCGCGTCGTCTGGGCGTGCCGTTCGTGGGTATCCCCACCATTGCCGCTACCTGCGCGGCATGGACCCCACTCTCCGTCTGGTACAACGATGCCGGGCAGGCGCTGCATTTTGAGATCTTCGATGACGCCAACTTCCTGGTGCTGGTAGAGCCACAGATCATTCTTAACGCACCCGCGGAATACCTGCTGGCGGGTATCGGCGATACGCTGGCGAAGTGGTACGAAGCGGTAGTGCTTGCTCCGCAGCCTGAAAACCTGCCGCTGACCGTGCGGCTGGGCATCAACGGCGCGCTGGCGATCCGCGACGTTCTGCTGGAGCACAGTGAGGAAGCGCTGGCCGACCAGCAGCGCGGCGAACAGACGCAGGTCTTTCGGGACGTGGTGGATGCAATAATCGCCGGCGGCGGGATGGTCGGCGGTCTGGGTGAACGCTATACCCGCGTGGCGGCGGCGCATGCGGTGCACAACGGTTTAACCGTGCTGCCGCAGACGGAAAAATACCTCCACGGCACCAAGGTGGCCTACGGCATTCTGGTGCAGAGCGCCCTGCTCGGCCAGGACGACGTGCTGGCGCAGCTGGTCTCGGCGTATCGACGTTTTAACCTGCCGACCACGCTTCGCGCGCTGGAGGTCGATATTCACAACCGCGACGAGCTGGATAAGGTGATTGCCCACACCCTGCGTCCGGTGGAGTCAATTCATTATCTGCCGGTGACGTTAACGCCTGAGGTTCTGCGCGCGGCGTTTGAGAAGGTGGAATACTTCAGCCGTTAATCTCCCTGACCGTCTATACCTAATGATGATTCTTACCACTCTCGTAACGAGGTCATCATGCAGATCGATTTAACAGGTAAAAAGGCGCTGGTTACCGGTGCCAGCCGCGGGTTGGGTCGGGCTATTGCACTGTCGCTGGCGCGCGCCGGTGCGGATGTGATTATTACGTATGAAAAATCTGCCGATAAAGCCCAGGCGGTCGCCGAAGAGATTAAGGCGCTGGGACGACACAGCGAAGCTGTGCAGGCCGACAGCGCCAGCGCGCAGGCGATTCAGGATGCCGTCACCCATGCAGCACGTTCCCTTGGCGGGCTGGACATTCTGGTCAACAACGCGGGTATCGCGCGCGGCGGCCCGCTGGAGTCCATGACCCTGGCGGACATTGACGCGCTCATCAACGTCAACATTCGCGGCGTGGTGATCGCCATTCAGGAAGCGCTGGTGCACATGTCCGACGGCGGGCGCATTATCAACATCGGCAGCTGTCTGGCCAACCGCGTGGCGATGCCGGGTATTGCCGTTTACTCGATGACCAAGTCTGCCCTTAACTCCCTCACCCGCGGCCTGGCGCGCGATCTGGGCCCGCGCGGTATTACCGTTAACCTTGTCCACCCCGGCCCCACCAACAGCGATATGAACCCGGAAGACGGCGAACAGGCGGAAGCCCAGCGCCAGATGATCGCAGTCGGTCACTACGGCCAGCCGGAAGACATCGCGGCGGCGGTCACCTTCCTTGCTAGTCCGGCCGCCGGGCAGATCTCCGGCACAGGGCTGGATGTCGACGGCGGGTTGAACGCCTGATCGCAAATTTCCTGAAAGCCTCTGTCGCCCGGCAGAGGCCTTGTCGAGCCGCCTCGATGTTTCGCTTTTTACCGCTTACTTCCGTTTTATGTCCGCTCTACAGTACCCCATAAGAAATTCGGAATTTATCTAATAGTCTTATTATTTCCTTATAGTTTGTGTGGGCGTACAGTGGAGGTACGGATGAAGATTGTCTGGTCCAATGGTGCAAAGAAGGCGTTTTCAAAGATTGACGAGCGGTATCAGCACCGCATTGAGGTAAAGCTTAATGAGCTGGATGACCGTTCAACTCCCCGGCCCGATATCAAAAAAATATCGGCGACCGAAAATCATTTCCGGCTACGCGTTGGCGATTACCGCATCATCTATACGCTTCGGGACGATCCCGATAACCATTGTTATGTTTTAGCCGTCAAGCGCAGAACTTCAACGACTTACCTGCATGAGGAGAGTGCCACCTATGGCTGTACAGCTAATCAAGGACGATAACGGGAAAACGCAGTACGCCGTTATTCCCTATCACGAATATTTTCGTATGCTCTTACAGATGTCAGAAATTGACGACGAAACCGATGACGATCTGGAGGATATTGAGGTCGAACACGATAGTCTGGATGACGTGGAATTGCCCGGAGAAGTGTGCAGCATCATGACCTGGCAGAACGTCAGCCTGCAGGCCGCGTGGCGTATCCTGCGCGGGCTATCCCAGCAGGAGGTGGCGGAGAAACTCGGCATCAGCCAGTCCGCCGTGTCACAGCTGGAAGCGCTGGACTCCCGTCCGCAAAAGCGCACCCGTGAAAAGCTGGCAGCGATCTACGGCTGTAAGCAGGAGCAGATCAGCCTCTATCTCCCGAAAGAGGGTTAACAGCACTTCGCCCCGCCCTTGCCGCCGTAGCGGGCGTCCTGGCGGTCACGGAAAAACTCTTCGTAGGTCATTGGCGTCTGGTCCGGATGATTGACGCGCATATGCTCGACGTAGTTGTCGTAGTCCGGCACGCCAATCATCATTTTGGCGGCCTGGCCCAGGTACTTACCGGCTTTGGAAAGGGTGTCGAACATGATTCTGATCTCACAGGGAATGTAGGCCGGGTAAGGCGAAGCCGCCACCCGGCACAAAGGTTAGTGCGCCCCTTTCGCCTGGGTCACAATCTCTTCCAGGTTTTCAGGCATTGGCTCATACGGCGTCTCTTTCGCCGTTGGCGTGTCGACTTTCAATGCCGCCAGCGCGGTCTTGAGAGAATACAACGCCAGCACCACGACCACCACCATAAAGAAGATGGTCAGCCCGGCGTCCAGACGGTTGTTAAACACCAGCTGCGACAGCTGTGATTCGGTGTACTGTGCCGGGATCTTGCCGCTGTCGATCATCGCCTGGAACTTGTTGGCAATTGCCAGGAAGCCCACCTTGTTATCCGGACTGAAGGCCTTCTGCCAGCCCGCCGTCAGGGTACAGATCAGCAGCCACGCGGTAGGCACTAGCGCCACCCACGCATAGCGCTGGCGCTTCATCTTGAACAGCACCACCGCGCAGAGCATCAGCGCCATGCCCGCCAGCATCTGGTTGGCGATACCGAACAGCGGCCACAGGGTGTTAATCCCGCCCAGCGGATCGACCACGCCCTGATGCAGGAAATAGCCCCACGCCAGCACGCACAGCGCCGTCGCCAGCAGGTTAGCCGGGAGCGAGTCGGTCCGCTTCAGGTTCGGGGAGATGACGCCCAGCAGATCCTGCAGCATAAAGCGCGCCGCACGGGTTCCCGCATCCACCGCCGTCAGGATAAACAGCGCTTCAAACAGAATGGCGAAGTGATACCAGAACGACACGTCCATCAGCCCGCCCAGCGCGCCGTGGAGAATATACGCCATGCCCACCGCCAGCGTCGGCGCCCCGCCCGCGCGGGAGATAATGGACTGCTCGCCCACTTCGCTGGCGATGCTCGTCAACGTATCAGGGGTAATCGCGAAGCCCCAGCCGCTCACCACCTGCGCGGCAGATGCCACCACGTCAACGGTACCGGCCGGAGCCAGGACCGCCATCGGGCTGTTCATCGCGAAGTAGACGCCCGGATCGATAATGCAGGCGGAGACCAGCGCCATGATGGCCACGAAGGACTCCATCAGCATGCCGCCGTAGCCAATCAGGCAGGCCTGATTTTCATTCGCCAGCATCTTCGGCGTCGTCCCGGAGGCGATCAGCGCGTGGAAGCCCGACACCGCACCGCAGGCAATGGTAATAAACAGGAACGGGAACAGATTCCCGGTCCAGACCGGGCCGGTGCCGTCGATAAATTTGGTCAGCGCCGGCATGGTCAGCGTCGGGCGCATAATCAGAATGCCGATCGCCAGCCCGACGATAGTGCCGATTTTCAGGAACGTTGAAAGGTAGTCGCGCGGTGCCAGCAGCAGCCACACCGGCAACACCGCCGCCACAAAGCCGTAGCCCACCAGCATCCAGGTCAGCTGTACGCCGGTAAAGTCGAAGAACGGTGCCCAGGTCGGGCTTTCCGCCACCCAGCCGCCGGAGATAATGGCGAACACGAGCAACACCAGACCAATCACCGACACTTCACCAATGCGGCCCGGACGCAGGTAGCGGATGTAGATCCCCATGAACAGCGCCAGCGGAATGGTAAAGGCTACGGTATACGTTCCCCACGGGCTGTGGGTCAACGCTTTCACCACGATCATCGCCAGCACCGCGAGGATGATCACCATGATCATAAAGGTCGCCACCAGCGCAATCACCCCGGCAGTGGCCCCCATCTCCTCTTTCACCAGTTCCCCCAGCGAACGTCCGTCGCGGCGGGTGGAGACGAACAGCACCATAAAGTCCTGCACCGCCCCCGCCAGCACCACCCCGGCGAGGATCCAGATCATCCCCGGCAGGTAGCCCATTTGCGCCGCCAGCACCGGGCCCACCAGCGGGCCTGCTCCGGCGATCGCCGCAAAATGGTGACCGAACAGCACTTTCTTGTCGGTCGGCACGTAGTCCAGACCGTCGTTATGGCGGACGGCAGGCGTCATGCGGGTGCTATCGACCGCCAGAACATTTTTAGCGATATAGCGGCCATAAAAACGATAGGCGATCAGGTAAACGCAGACCGAGGCAACGACGATCCAGAGCGCGTTGATCTGCTCCCCCCGGTTGAGGGCGATGTAGCCCAGGGCAAAGGCTCCCACAACGGAGAGCCCTGCCCATGTAAGGTATTTCCCTGAGTTGTTCATAGTTGTTGTCCGTTGTTGTGAAACAGTGAGATGTTACATTTTGTTTCTAGAACAACCGGAAAAATTTAACAACTTTGAAACGCAATAATGCGTGGTCAAACCAGAGATTTACACCACAGTGTTAAGCCGATCACTTTGATCTGCCTGGGCTAGCCCAGCACCATCGTACTCAATCGGCAGGTACAGCACCGCCGCCCCTGCTCGTCGAAAACCCCAATCTCCCAGCTCTGGCTCGAACGCCCAAGATGCAGCGGCTGACACACGCCACGAACCGTGCCGTGGGATACCGCCCGATGATGCGTGGCGTTCAGCTCCGTTCCCACCACGCTCTGTCCGTCGCGGGTCATCAGAAATCCGGCCATTGAGCCGAGCGTTTCCGCCAGCGCCGCCGAGGCCCCGCCGTGGAGCAGGCCAAACGGCTGATGGGTACGCGCATCCACCGGCATCTCCGCTTCCAGCGTATCGTCCCCGAGGCGGGTATAGACGATGCCCAGGTTCGCCACCAGAGTATTCACGCTGGTGGCGTTCAGTTCCTCAAGCGATAAATGACGTTTCCAGATCATTTACGCCCCCAGCGTGGAGCCGCCGTCCACCACGATATCCTGCAGGGTGATATGGCTGGCGGCATCGGAGGCAAGGAACAACACCGTACTGGAGATCTCCTGTGGACGGGCAATTTTGCCCAGCGGAATACCGAGCTTAAACTGCTCGCCGAAGCCGCGGATGCGCTGCTGCTCCGCATCGTCGCTTTTCCACAGGGTGCGCTGCATATCGGTGTCCGTTGAGCCCGGCGACACCAGATTGCAGCGCACGCCGCTGCCTGCCAGCTCCAGCCCGACGGTCAGGGCCAGGCTTTTCAGCGCCGCTTTCGATGCGCCATAGGCGCTCATGCCGATGCGCGGCGTGTGCGCCGCATCGGACGCCACGGTAACAATCGCCCCGCCCTGCTGACGGCGGAACTGCCCCATGGTCTGCTGGAACAGATTGAACGCGCCGCCAACGTTGACCGCAAAGGTGTCCTGCCAGTCCTTCTGCGAGAGCTGGTCCGTCGCCCCCATGCGCAGAATGCCCGCCGCGTTGACCAGCACGTCCAGCCGTTCGAGCGAAGCCAGCACGCGCCCGCACACCTCATGCACCTTCGCGGCATCCGCCACGTCCAGCGTTTCGGTGGTAAACGGATAGTGATCCTGCGGGAAGGCCAAATCGAACCCGGTCACCTGCGCGCCGGCTTCGGCAAATGCCAGTGCGGTCGCGTAGCCAATCCCCTTCCCCGCGCCCGTCACCCAGACGGTTTTACCGGTGAAATCCCATCCCATCACTTCACCTCGCGGGAAAGCAGCGCCCACCAGGCGTCGAGGGTCGGATTTTTCGCCAGCATCACGAAGTCGATATCGCCGTGTACTTTGCGCCAGCGGGCGGCCAGCGCCATCATGCGTACCGAATCCAGTCCGTAGTCGATCAGGTTTTCGTCATCCATCGGCTCGTCGGACTCATCCAGCAGCGGCAGGATCAGCTCGCGCAGCGCGGCCTTCGAGGCCGGAACGGACGGCAGCAGTTCGTCAGTCATCACTACGCGGCCCGAGCGTCCGGCCACATAGTTCAGCGACATCAGGTGCTCGTCACGGGTGAAATCCGCCAGTGCGTCGGCAATGAAGAACGGCTTAATGTCGCGCATAAAGGCGTCGGTGGCGGTGGTCATGCAGCCGATGTGGGCGTACACGCCGGTAATCAGCAGCTGGTTGCGGCCCGTCTCTTTCAGCATCTGCTCCAGCGGCGAGCGGTGGAACGCGCTGTAGCGCCACTTCACCAGCACCGTGTCCGCTTCGTCCGGCGCCAGCTCGGCGACGATGCGCTGCTGCTCCGGCGAACGGGTCAGGCCCGGGCCCCACATGTCGTTCAGCAGGGCGCGATCGTCATCGCTCTGCTCTTTTGGCTGCGCGGTGTAGTACACCGGGATATTGTGTTCTTTGCACCAGGCGCGCAGTCTGGCGATGTTCGCCACCACCTGCTGCATCATCTCGCTGTTTTCGCCCCAGAAGTTCAGGAAATACTCCTGCATATCGTGGATCAGCAGCGCCGCGCGCTCGGGCTCAAACGCCCAGTTCACCTTGCTAGTTGGCAACTCTGCGGCGGTCGGCAGCGCGTAAGCGGTTAATTTTGGAATGGCCATACTCTGTTCCTCAGCCCCGGGCGCGTTCAGCAAGCCACAGGCGCAACTGTTTCTTATCGACTTTGCCGACCGGCGTCAGCGGGAGCGCATCCACGCTCTCCACGCGGTCCGGCAGCTTGAATTCGGCGACGCCCTGCTCGCGCAGAAAGCGACGCACCTCGACCGCGCGCAGGGGCTGTTTCACCACCAGATACGCGCAGCTCTTCTCACCCAGCAGGCTATCCTCCATGCTCACCAGCGCGGCGTGGATCACCGACTCATGGCGCAGCAGCAGGTTCTCGATCTCTTCGGCAGCAATCTTCTCGCCGCCGCGGTTGATCTGATCTTTCTCGCGCCCCTGCACGGTGATGTAGCCCTGCTCATCAATGGCGATCAGATCCCCGGAGCAGTAAAAGCCGTCTGCGTCGAAGGCGCTGGCGTTGTGTTCCGGGCTGTTGAAATAGCCGCGGAAGGTATACGGGCCGCGCGTCATCAGGCGCCCGACTTCCCCGCGCGGCAGCGGGTTGCCGTGCTCGTCCGCCACCCACACTTCGTCGTCCGGGCACATCGGTCGGCCCTGGGTGTTGATGATGCGTTCCGGCGCGTCGTCGAGCGCGGTGTAGTTCACCAGCCCTTCTGCCATGCCGAACACTTGCTGCAGCTGGCAGCCGATTTCTGCCGGAATGCGCGCCGCAAGCGTGGCGGAAAGGCGTGCGCCGCCCACCTGCAGCAGCTTCAGGGAGTTAAGCTGCGCGTTCCCCGCACCGTCGGCAATCGCCTGCAGCCAGAGGCTGACCGCCGGCGGGACCAGCGAGGTGACGTTAATCTGATGCTGTTCGATCAGCGGGAAGCAGAGCGTGGCGCTCGGATCGTTCGCCAGCACCACGCAGCCGCCCGCGGTAAAGACGCCCAGTGAGCCCGGCGAGCTCATGGCGTAGTTGTGCGCCGCGGGCAGCGCGTTCAGATACCGGGTATGCGCAGTGATACCGCAGATCTCGTTGCTGCGGCGAATGCTGTAGTCGTAGTCGTTGTGCGTCCGCGGGATCAGCTTCGGCGTGCCGGTACTGCCGCCGGAGAGCTGGAAGAATGCCACTTCGTCGGCGGGCGTCGGGTTAGGGATAAAATTGTCCACCGGAAGCGCAATCGCCGCGTCCAGAGCATATTCACCCTTATCGCCACGCAGGAGCACGACGCGCACCGAGCGATGTTCATCCACAAAGGCATGAAGAAAATCATCGCCCGCAAACAGCGCATGGTCGCGATCGGCGATCAGCACGGCGGGGTTGATCTGCGCCGCGTAGGCGTTCAGCTCGCTGCGCTGGTGGCTAAAGAGCGCGTTGACCGGCGCGACGCCAATTTGCAGCAACGCGAAGAAGGTCATGTAAAACTCGGCCACGTTGCCAAGCTGCACCAGCGCCGTCTCTCCACGCTGCAGCCCACGCGCCTGAAGGGCTGAGGCCAGGTTGTTTACGGCCTGATTCAGCGCGCGGTAGGTAATGTGGCGATCGCCATCGATAATCGCCACCGCATCGCTGTCCGCCCGATCCGTCAGGATGTGGGTCAACGGCAGATCCTGCCAGTAGCCTTTTTCACGGTATCGGCGGGCAAATGCCTCAGGCCAGCGGGTAAAGGGAATGGTCATGAGTCTTCCTTAGTGCAAACCAAACACGTTGAGCATGGTGGAGAGCTTCACGCCCGTCTCGCGCCACTCGCCCACCGGGGAGGAGGCAGGCACAATGCCCGCACCGGCAAACAGGCGAACGGTATTTTCACGAAGACGCGCGCAGCGGATGGTCACCACCCACTCGCCGTTGCCTTCGCTGTCGCACCAGCCAACGATGCCGCCAAACAGCTCGCGGTCGAACGGCTCCAGCTCGGCAATCAGCTCTTTCGCCGCCTGATGCGGGAAGCCGCTCAGCGCCGGGGTCGGGTGCAGCAGGCAGGCCAGGGTCAGGGCGTTCTCGTTTTCACGCGCCTCGCCTTCCACCGGCGTCGCCAGATGCCACAGCGTCGGCGTGGTAATCAACTGAGGAGAATCAGGCATGCTGAGATGATGGCTGCGCGGTGCCAGAATGGCCTTCATCGCCTGGGTGACCAGGTCGTGCTCGTGACGGTCCTTTTCGGAGGCCAGCAGCTTGTTGCCCGCTTCGCGATCCAGCACGTCGTCCGGCTGACGGCGCGCGGAGCCTGCCAGCGGCAGCGAGCTAAAGTGCGCCCCCTCTTTGCGCAGCAGCAGCTCCGGGCTAGCGCCCAGCAGCACGCCGCCGTCTTCCAGCGGCACGTGGAAGTTGAAGCTCGCCGGGTTCTGGGCGATCAGGCGCTCCATCAGGGCGCCGCTGTCCATGCGTTTGTCGGTCGCGATATCAATCAGGCGTGACAGCACCACCTTGTTCACCTGCGGCGTGGCGGTCAGCGACGCGGCGCGAGCGACCATCTCTTCGAAGACGGGCTGCGGCGGGATCTCGGTGCGTTGTGCCACCTTCAGCGTCTGCGCGCCGGAAAAATAACGTGCGGACTGCTGACGTGCGGGACGGGAAAAGGTTTCCCAGCGTTGCGGAATAAACAGCGACGAGGGCTTGCGGGTGTCGAACGGGATCGCCCCCACCATCACCGGGTGAGCAATACCGCTGGCTTTTGCCGTGCGGAAGGCCTGGGCTAATTTTTGCTGGAAGCGACCCGCCGGATCGTCACCGCCGACGGCGGGTTCACTGAAGCGGGCAAAGCAGCCGGACGTGGTAAAGCTGCGGTAAGGCGACATAAAGAAAAAACGGTCTGATTCCAGCGTGGTTGCGGCGTGCTGAACTTCCTCAGCCAGGGACGTATCCATATCATCCTCCTCAAAATGATAAAAGAAGCAATAATGATTATCATTTATATTTTCGTCGGCTAACCTAATCCCACATCGCTTCGCTGTCAACCGTCGGGCAAATAACTTGTGCGACAAAAGCTTGCATCCCAGTGCGGCAACCATGAAAATGAGAAGCATTATCTTCAACAAAAACAGGATCCCGCGCTGTGAAATTCCCTGCCGTTTTCCGTAATCCCCTGCTTTTATTATCACTTTTTGTTTTAGGACTTACCTCAGCCGCAGCCGCCGACTGGCCGCGTCAGGTGACTGACAGCCGCGGGGTACATACCCTTGAGCACAAACCGACGCGCATTGTCTCCACCAGCGTGACCTTAACCGGCTCCCTGCTGGCCATTGACGCACCGGTCGTCGCCAGCGGCGCGACCACGCCAAACAACCGCGTGGCGGATGGACAGGGTTTCCTGCGCCAGTGGGGCGATATCGCGAAGCAGCGCAAGGTAGCGCGGCTGTACATTGGCGAGCCGAGCGCCGAAGCGGTAGCCGCGCAAATGCCGGACCTGATTTTGATCAGCGCCACCGGCGGGGATTCCGCACTGGCGCTGTACGATCAGCTCTCAGCTATCGCGCCGACGCTTATCATCAACTACGACGACAAGAGCTGGCAGGCGCTGCTGACTCAGCTGGGCGCGATCACCGGACACGAAAAGCAGGCCGCCGGGCGCATAGCCGCGTTTGATACACAGCTCGCGCAGGTGAAACAGCAAATGACGCTGCCGCCGCAGCCGGTGAACGCCATCGTCTACACCGCCGCCGCGCATTCCGCCAACCTGTGGACCGCCGAATCGGCGCAGGGCAAGCTGCTGCACCAGCTGGGCTTTACGCTGGCGGAGCTGCCTGCCGGGTTGCAGACCTCAACAAGCCAGGGCAAGCGCCACGACATTATCCAGCTGGGCGGTGAAAACCTGGCGACGGGACTGAACGGCGAAGGGCTGTTTGTGTTTGCCGGTGATGAGAAAGACGTGGCGGCGATTTACGCTAACCCGCTGCTGGCGCACCTACCGTCGGTGAAAAACAAGCGCGTGTGGGCGTTAGGAACCGAGACGTTCCGCCTGGATTATTACAGCGCGATGTTGGTGTTGCAGCGTTTAGAGGCAATTTTCGGGTAATGTATGCGCCCGGTGGCGCTTCGCTTACCGGGCCTACGGGTGCAAAATGTAGGCCGGGTAAGGCGCAGCCGCCACCCGGCAAATCACACAGGGGCACTCTCCTGCCTGAACCGCCGCAATTCCACCAGCACCACCAATAAGATCACACCAACCATCGCTAACACAAACCCGCTGCTGCTCGCTGACGCCACCGGGCTCATTATCGCCCCCAGCCCGCCGAGGATCGCCGCACCGATGGCATCGCCCGTGACGTTCTGCGCGGTCCACAGGCCGTTGATGCGCCCGAGCATCCCTTCCGGCGTCTGGGTCTGGATCAGGGTGTACTGCAAGAGCGAGCTGATGGCGCTCAGCCAGCCAAAGATCACCAGACACATCACCCCGAGCGCCCAGACCGGCATCAGGCTAAAGAAGCCAATGGCGATAAACGAGGCCAGCGTGGCAAGCAGCATAATCAGCCCCGGACGCGTGCTCTGCGCCAGGTTGCCGCTGGTCAGCGCCCCGCAGGCCGCACCGAGCGGAATCGCGGCGTACAGCAGGCCAATCTCCGAGGCGCTCATCCGCCACTCTCCCGCTAACGCCGGATACAGCACGCGCACGGCGCTCGCCATGGTCAGCAGGCCGCCAAGCAGCGCAATGCCGCCAATCAGCGGGTTACTCAACAGAAAACGAATAGCGGCCATCAGTGATGTCAGCGGATGCTCGCGCGGCTGCGGCGGGGGTGGCAGCAGCGGCAGGCGCAGCAGCGTCAGCGTGGTGATAAACGTCCCCGCCGCCGCCAGGCCGTAGTTCCACGCCACGTTGCCGGTCGCCAGCAGCAGGCCGCCGACCATCGGCGAAATCACCGAGCCGAGGCGCACGGTGAGCATGGTGATTGCCCCCGCCTGCATCAGGTTCTCGCGCCCGACCAGCGCGGGCGTCGCCGCCAGCAGCGCCGTCACGCCTAAGGAGGCAAAGAAACCGTCCCACAGCCCGAGGGCATATATGGCCATCAGCGACGGCTCCGGCAGCATAGCGTTCAGACACAGCCCGATAAAGCCCACGCCGCAGGTGCCGCGCGCCAGCAGGATCAGCTTTTTACGCTCGTAGCGGTCCGCCAGCACGCCGCCGACCATCAGGCCGATGAACATCGCCCCGCCGGTTAACGTCACCGATAACCCCACCAGCCAGCTGGAGTGCGTCATAGTCTGGATCTGGACCGGCACGGCCACGCCGAGCAGACCGAGGGATAAAATGGAGATAAAACGAGCGATAAAGACGGCGCGATACGCCGGGTGCGTTTTGAGCAGGCTGAGGTTGAGCAGCCAGGATTTTTGATTCATGACAAAGCCTTGAGTGTAATTCTACCCATTCCATGGGCGCACATGCTAACATAGCCAAATAAGATAGATAACGATAATCACTATCATTATCAAATCATGGATGTTGCTATGTCGTTTTCCTCTTCTTCGGTGCGCGCCATTGCCGTGCCCGTTTTATTGCTGCTATTGAGCCTGGCGATTGCGCTCAGCCTGCTGGTCGGCGCCAAGCCGCTGCCCGCCTCCGTTATCGTTGATGCGCTCTCCGGCACCTGTCAGAGCGCCGACTGCGTCATCGTGCTCGACGCCCGTCTGCCCCGCACCCTTGCCGGACTGCTGGCCGGCGGCGCGCTCGGCCTTGCCGGTGCGTTGATGCAAACCCTTACCCGTAACCCGCTGGCGGACCCCGGCATTCTCGGCGTGAACTCCGGTGCCAGCTTTGCCATCGTGCTCGGCGCGGCGCTGTTCGGTTTGACGTCGCCCTCTGAACAGCTGGTGATGGCCTTTTGCGGCGCGCTGGCCGCCTCGCTGGTGGTGGCGTTTACCGGCAGCCAGGGCGGCGGGCAGCTGAGCCCGGTACGCCTGACGCTGGCGGGCGTGGCGCTTGCCGCGGTGCTGGAAGGCTTGTCCAACGGCATCGCTCTGCTCAACCCGGACGTTTACGACCAGCTGCGCTTCTGGCAGGCCGGCTCGCTGGATATCCGCACCCTTGAAACCCTGAAAGTGGTGGCGATCCCGGTGATGATTGCCGTCGTCGTAGCGCTGTCGTTAAGCCGGGCGCTGAACAGCCTGAGCCTCGGCAGCGACACCGCCACCGCCCTAGGCAACCGCGTGGCGCGCACGCAGCTGACGGGCCTGCTGGCCATCACCGTCCTGTGCGGCAGCGCGACCGCCGTGGTTGGCCCGATTGCCTTTATCGGCCTGATGATGCCCCATATGGCGCGCTGGCTGGTGGGGGCGGATCACCGCTGGTCCCTGCCCGTCACGCTGCTGGCGACCCCTGCCCTGCTGCTGTTTGCCGACGTGCTGGGCCGCCTGCTGGTGCCCGGCGAGCTGCGCGTCTCGGTGGTCAGCGCCTTTATCGGTGCGCCGATGCTGATTTTCCTGGTACGCCGTAGACGCGGAGGTGGCGCATGATGGCTCCCTCCCGGCGTTTAGTCGCCTGCGTCTCCCTGCTGGTTATCGCCATTCTGCTGCTGGCAACGTGGAGCCTGCGCAGCGGCGCGGTGACGCTTGATTTCACCCAGGTGTTTGACGCCCTGCTCGGCAGCGCGCCGCGCAATATCACCCTGGTTGTCACCGAATGGCGACTGCCGCGCGTGGCGATGGCCATTCTGGTGGGCGCGGCGCTCGGGGTCAGCGGCGCGATCTTCCAGTCGCTGATGCGCAACCCGCTCGGCAGCCCGGACGTGATGGGCCTCAATACCGGGGCCTGGAGCGGCGTGCTGGTGGCGATGGTGCTGTTCGGCCAGCACCTGACGGCCATCACCTTTACGGCGATGGCGGGCGGCATTCTGACGTCGCTGGTTATCTGGCTGTTGGCCTGGCGCAACGGCATCGACACCTTCCGGCTGATCATTATCGGTATCGGCATCCGTGCGATGCTGATGGCCTTTAACACATGGCTGCTGCTGCAGGCCTCGCTGGAAACGGCGCTTTCCGCCGGGCTGTGGTACGCGGGCTCCCTCAACGGCCTGACGTGGGGCAAAACCTGGCCCGCGGCACCGCTGATTGTGCTGATGTTTATCGGCGCGCTGCTGCTGGTACGGCGCATGCGGCTGCTGGAGATGGGCGACGACAGCGCCTGCGCGCTGGGCGTGGGCGTTGAGCGCTCGCGCCTGATGCTGATGCTGGTCGCCGTACTGCTGACCGCCGCCTCCACCGCCATCGCCGGGCCGATATCGTTTATCGCCCTTGTCGCGCCGCATATCGCACGACGTCTAAGCGGGACGGCGCGCTGGGGATTAACTCAGGCGGCGCTGTGCGGCGCGCTGCTGCTGCTGGCCGCCGATCTCTGCGCCCAGCGGCTGTTTATGCCTTACCAGCTTCCAGTGGGCGTGGTGACCGTCAGCCTCGGCGGCATTTACCTTATCGTCTTGCTCGTTCAGGAGTCACGCAAGAAATGACAGATTCAACCACCCGCTTGCGCGGCGAAAATCTCACCCTCGGTTACGGCAAAAAAATTATTGCCCGTGATTTATCCGTCGCCATTCCGGACGGCCACTTCACGGCGATTATCGGCCCGAACGGCTGCGGAAAATCGACCCTGCTGCGCACACTGAGCCGCCTGATGACGCCGGTTGCGGGGAGCGTGCTTCTCGACGGCGAGCAGATCCAGCGCTTCGCCAGCAAAGAGGTGGCCAGGCGCATCGGGCTGCTGGCGCAAAACGCCACCACGCCGGGGGACATCACGGTGCAGGAGCTGGTCTCGCGCGGACGCTATCCGCACCAGCCGCTGTTTACCCGCTGGCGCAAGGAAGATGACGAGGCGGTGAACCGCGCGATGCGGGCGACGGGCATTACCGATCTCGCTCAGCAAAGCGTGGATACCCTTTCCGGCGGACAGCGTCAGCGCGCGTGGATCGCGATGGTGCTGGCGCAGGAGACCTCCATCATGCTGCTGGACGAGCCGACAACGTGGCTGGATATCAGCCACCAGATTGACCTGCTGGAGCTGCTGAGCGAGCTGAACCGCGCGCAGGGGTACACCCTGGCGGCGGTACTGCACGATTTAAACCAGGCGTGCCGCTATGCCACGCACCTGATTGCCTTGCGAGACGGGGAGATTGTGGCGCAGGGCGCGCCGAAGGAGATTGTTACGCCGGAGCTGATCGCGCGGATCTACGGCCTGCGCTGCATGATAATCAACGATCCGGTGGCGGGCACGCCGCTGGTGGTGCCGTTAGGTCGACGGTAATTGCCGGGTGGCGGCTACGCCTTACCCGGCCTACACCCGGCGCTTTTGACGTTACCCCAAAATATTCTTCAACACCGGCCCTATCTTCTCAAACGCCTGCGGTGAAATGATATCCACGTGGGCGCAATCCTGGCTGTACACCTCAAGCTCCGCCACCCACGGCGCCCAGGCCGCCTGCGGATCCATGGTTCGCGTGCGCTCGGCGACAAACAGCGTCGCTTTGCCGTCAAAGCGCGCGCTGTGTGCCGTGGTGAGCAGCCGCACCGCGTCGGCGTAGTTGCCTTCAATGGCGTTAAACAGCTCGCTGGAGCCCTGCCCCTGCTGGGCGGCGATAAACGCCTGACGTTCCCGCTCGATCTCTGCCAGCACCGCCGGGTCGAGGCCGTTAGCCTCTTTTTCCGCCCAGTTCTGGGTTTCCGGCGGCCAGGTATCCAGCAGGCCGAGGAACGAAACCGCTTCACCCTGCCCGCGCAGGCGGGCCGCAATCCCCTGCGCCAGCGTGCCGCCGAGGGAATAACCGAACAGGTAATACGGCCCCTGCGGCTGCTGCTTACGTAACGTAGACAGGTGGCGCTCGATCACCCCATCCAGATCCGCACTTTCCTGCATCGGCCCGTCCGGGCGCGGCGACTGAATGCCGACGATTGACCAGCGCGGGCTGAGGTAGCGCGCCAGCACGCTAAACTGCCAGGCAAAGCCGGACGCCGGATGGAAGCAGAACAGCGTCGGGCCGTCGCCCTCACGCAGCGGCAGAAGCGTTTCATACCCCAGACGCTGCGCCTGCTCGTCGCTCATCTGCGAGTCCAGCAGGGCGCTAAGCTTGCTGACCGTCGAGGCGACCATAATCTGCCCCGGCGTGACCTTGCGGTTGAACGCACGGCTAAGCTGTGCCGCCAGACGCATAGCCAGCAGCGAGTGGCCGCCGAGGGCAAAGAAATCCGCCTCAATGTCGTTGATCTCGCAGCCCAGCAGCGCAGCAAACGCCTGCGCGACGGCGATTTCGGTTTCGCTTTCCGGGGCCCGTCCGGACGTTTTACCGGTCAGTTCCGGCAGCGGCAGCGCCTTGCGATCCAGCTTGCCGTTGGCGCTCAGCGGCAGCGCGCTGATTTGCAGCAGCACCACCGGCACCATATGCGGCGGCAGCTGGGCTTTGAGCGATTCCAGCAGCGCGTCGCGGTCCAGCGGTAAGCCGGATTCAGAAACCACGTACCCCACCAGCTGGCGGGCATCGCCGCCCGTTGCCGCCGCCTGGTTGAAGACGCAGGCGTGCGCCACGGCCTGGGCCACGTCCGGCAGCGACAGCATCGCCCGGTCGATTTCACCCAGCTCGATGCGCTGGCCGCGAATTTTAAGCTGGTCGTCGCTGCGGCCCAGATATTCCACCGCGCCGTTATCCAGCCAGCGGGCAACGTCTCCGGTGCGGTACATCCGCTCGCCCGGCGCAAACAGGTCGGCGATAAAGCGGCTGGCGGTGAGATCGGGGCGTCCCAGATACCCCTGCGCCAGCTGGATGCCGGTGAGGTAGAGATCGCCCGCCACGCCGAACGGTACCGGGCGCATCATCGCATCCAGAATGCGCAGCCCCGTATTCCACACCGGGAAGCCGATCGGCACGCTGTTGCCTTCCACCGCCGCCAGCTCAGGCCCAAACGCCGGATACCAGCTGACGTCCACCGCCGCTTCCGTCGGGCCATAAAGATTGTGCAGCGGCACGCGGGTCAGCTCTTCCCACTCGCGGCACAGCGCCGTCGGCAGCGCTTCGCCGCTGCAGAACACTTGCTTAAGCGTTTTGCAGCAGTCGACGTTTTCCGGCGTCAGCGAGGCAACAAACGCCGCCAGCATCGACGGCACGAAGTGGGTAGTGGTCACGCCATAGTGGGAGAAGAAGCTTTGCATCGCCTGCGGATCGCGGTGCGCGTCCGGCTCGGCCATCACCAGCTTCGCCCCGGCGATAAACGGCCACCAGAACTCCCACACCGACACGTCAAAGCTGCACGGCGTTTTCTGCGCCACTACGTCAAACGACGTCAGTGGATAATGATCCTGCATCCACTTCAGGCGGTTAACGATGGCGGTATGGCCGACCATGACCCCTTTTGGACGCCCGGTCGAGCCGGAGGTAAAGATGATGTACGCCGTCTGCTCCGGCTTCGCCAGCCGCAGCGGTTCAGCACCCGCGGTCGGTAATAGTGTGTTGTAACTAAACGTCTCGACGGAGAGATCGCTAAAGCGCGGAAGCTGTTCGTCAGTGGTAATGAGCAGGGACGGCTTCGCATCCTCCAGCATCATCCGCAGGCGATCGTCCGGGTAGCCGGTGTCGAGCGGCAGCCACGCGGCGCCCGCCTCCACAATGCCGTGCAGCGCTAACGTCAGGAATACCGAGCGCGGCAGGGCCACCGCCACGCTGTCGCCCGGCTTCACGCCGCGCGCGCGCAGCAGATTTGCCAGCGCGACGACCTGCTCGCGCATCTGGCGATAGTTCAGCTCAACGTGCGCATCCGCCAGCGCCGGGGCATCTGGCGTTTTGCTCGCCTGTTCCGCCACCAGATCCGCGAGCGTAGTGGACGGCAGCGCCAGTCCGGTATCGTTGATGCGTGCGAGCTTTGCGTATTCCTGTTCTGAAACGGTTTCCACCTCGCCGCAGCGCAGGTCCGGGTTGGCCGCAAATTGCCTCAGCATCGCGTTCAGGCGCGCGACGTGACGCGTCAGCGTCGCCTCGTCGTAGCGCTGTTTATTGGCGATGATCTCAATGCTCAACCCGCCCTGCTCGTCCGGGAACAGCGCCAGTTCCAGATCGTTCACCGGGCCGGTCGCCAGCGTGTGGGTGATGGCCTCCACGCCGTCGATATCCAGCTGGTAGTCGAACACTTTCACGTTCAGCACCGGGCCGAACAGCGCTTCATCGCCCGCAGCTTTCCCACTGTCGCGCACGATCTGCTCAGCGTCGTAGCGCTGGTGGCGGCGCATTTTTTTCAGCTGGTTCGCCAGGCGCAGCGCCAGCGAGGGCAGGCTCTCCTGCGGATCGATATTGACCGCCAGCGGCAGGACGTTAAGCACCGGTCCGGTCGCGGTCAGGGCTGCGGACCCCATCCTTCGCATAAAGATAAACCCGGCGGCGTAGTCCAGCCGTCCGGTGAGGCGCCCCAGCCACAGCGCCACCAGCGCAAGCGCCAGGTCGGTGCGCTGTACGTTTTCTGCCGCCTGCGCAAGCTGGCTAAAAGCACGACCGTCGGCGGCGATTTTCAGGCGCAGGATATCCGTTGTCGCGGCACGACCCGGCAGCGGCGCGGAGGAGAGCGAGACCGGAGAAGGCAGCTGTTTGCGCTGCTCGGCCCAGAACGCGCCGTCGCGCTGGTACGCCTCGCTGTCGCGATAGCGCTGGTACTCGTCCACCACCTCTGCAAATGGGGTAAACGGGGATTCAGGCGTGGGGTCGCCCTTTTTCCACGCGGCATAAATTGCGGCGATCTGGCGGGTAATGGCCGGGAAGCTGAAGCCATCCACTACCAGATGATGATAGCGCTGATACCAGTACCAGTGGTTGTCACCGACCTGAATCAGCTGGTGAAACGCCAGCGGCTGACCGCTGTCGACGCGCAGGTTCTGGTTAAGATCGGATTCCATCAGCGCCACGGCGGCGGCGTGGGAATCAACGCGAACAACGGACGGTTCCGGCAGAATGAAGGTCTCATCCACCCACTGCCACACCTCACCGTTTTCTTCTGCAAAACGCATGCGCAGGGTATCGGCCTGCAGCATGCCTTCCGCAATGGCTTTAACCAGCAGTGGCGCATCGATATTGCCTTTCAGCTCGGTGTAGTGCGCCACGCTCCAGGCGTTTGGCAGCGTGGACAGCTGTTCCGCCATCCAGATCCCCGGCTGGGCGGCGACGAGAGGAAGACGGTTCATGCTTTCTCCCCCACAAAGTAAGACGGCTCAAGCGTTTGCCAGTGCCCGGCAAGCCACTGCTGGCACGCCTCCTGCGACTGTGCT
Organism: Enterobacter quasiroggenkampii; assembly: GCF_043972695.1. NCBI lineage: Bacteria > Pseudomonadati > Pseudomonadota > Gammaproteobacteria > Enterobacterales > Enterobacteriaceae > Enterobacter > Enterobacter quasiroggenkampii. The sequence continues at coordinate 1,806,389 of NZ_CP143745.1, read as the reverse complement.
TCGCACACCACGCGCCACCCTGCCGGCAGTTCGCACTGCTGCGGCCACAGGCTGTACTGCCCCTGGTCGTTTTGCAAAATGGCGAACTGTCCCTGCGGATTATCGAAAGGATTGCTGAATTCCATACAGACTCCGTTAGTGAATAAGCGGCTGCCAGAGGGTCATCAGCCCCTGCGTCAGCCCACCGCGCCAGCAAAGCGCATCGTGTCCGCCGTCAACCTGACGCCAGATAACCGGTTGGTGTATGTGCAGTTCGGCGTAAATCGCCTGATTCGCGCGGAAGATGAGCGGCTCGTTGCGCCCGGCTTCAAGAATGATGCGTAGCCCGCGAGGAGATATTTCACCGGCTTTAAGTTGTTCGATTAACAGCCCGTCCTGCTGGCCGCCGCGGTGTGGCCACCAGTAAGAGCCGGACTGGCTAAGCACGCAGCCAAAACGCTGCGGCCAGTGGAGGCCAGCATAAAGCGACGCGAGACCGCCAAAGCTCTGGCCAGCCACCACCGTACGGTCGGCGCGGTCGCTAAACGGCACGCGTTTTTTAACAAGGGGGAGAAGTTCTTCCTGCACCGCCAGCCAGAAATCGGGATTGCACGGCAGCTCGCGGTTCCGATGCTCCATGTCGATAACATCGATTAAGACGTAGACCGCAGGCGGTAATTTGCGCTCGGCGGTGAGCGACGCCAGTGCAGGCCAGACCGGCATGCTTTCGGCCCAGAACTGCCCGTCGAGCAGCACCGCCAGCGGACGTTCCGGGTCGTCGCCCCCGGTAGTGAAAATCCAGACGCGACGGCGATTTTTCAGGCGCGCGCTTTCCCACTCAATACAAATCGGAGGTTGATACGGCGTATCGGGATGATTCCAGCCCGGCTGAACCGGCGCGCCCGGCATCTCCAGCGCGGAGACGGCATGGCCGCGCCCGCCGCGCCAGCTTTGCAGATTCAGCGGGTCGGAAACCGCGTGCGGCAGCAGCTTGCGCCACCCTTCGCGCAGCGCCATGCGCTCCGGCTGCTCGCCTTCAAACACGACGCTGGCAAAATCGTTTTCATTCATGGAAGGGATAAAACAGTAGCTTCCACGCCACTCGGGGCTGAAATCGCCCTGCCACTGCCAGACGTCGGTATCGGGAATGCGTTCGAGAGACTGCGGGCGGGCATTTTGGTGGTGATCGGTCACGCCGGTGACGTAGAGCCAGACGCGTTTGATCGGTGACGTTCTTTGCGTTCCTGCCGGGTCACGCCACCAGAACGTGACGCGATAGTTTCCCTTTTTCGGCGTCCATTCAGGCCCGTTTTTCGACTGCCACCACGCTTCACTTCCCGTTGTTAACGCCGTCACCCTTATAACCTCATGTTTAACAGTCTTTTTTGTTTCAGAGCAAATTTTATTGATAATATTATTGATAACTATTTGCATTTGCAATAGCGTAGTGCCCGCGCTGTGGGAAGCGCTCATAAAACAACCACAAAAGCAGGACGTACAATGAATAAGAAGATTCACTCTCTGGCCTTGCTGGTCAATTTAGGGATTTACGGCGCCGCGCTGCCCGCTCTGGCAGACGACAACACCGCCTCTGCGCAGCACGAAGACACGATGGTGATCACCGCCGCCGAGCAGAATCTGCAGGCGCCGGGGGTATCGACCATCACCGCCGATGAGATACGTAAAAACCCGCCCGCACGGGACGTGGCTGAAATCATCCGCACCATGCCGGGCGTTAACCTGACCGGTAACTCCACCAGCGGCCAGCGCGGGAATAACCGTCAGATTGATATCCGCGGCATGGGGCCAGAAAACACCCTGATCCTGATCGACGGCAAGCCGGTGACCAGCCGAAACTCCATCCGTCTGGGCTGGCGCGGCGAGCGCGACACCCGCGGCGATACCGGCTGGGTGCCGCCGGAGATGATCGAGCGCATCGAAGTGATCCGCGGTCCGGCCGCCGCGCGCTATGGCAACGGCGCGGCAGGTGGCGTGGTGAACATCATCACCAAAAAATTCGACGACCAGTGGCACGGCTCCTGGAACACCTACCTGAATGCGCCTGAGCACAAGGATGAAGGTTCCACCAAGCGCACTAACTTCAGCCTGAGCGGCCCGCTGGGCGGCGACTTCAGCTTCCGCATGTTCGGCAATCTGGACAAAACCCAGGCCGACGCGTGGGACATCAACCAGGGTCACCAGTCTGACCGAACCGGTGCCTACGCCGACACGCTGCCCGCGGGCCGTGAAGGGGGGGAAAATAAAGACATCAACGGCGTGGTGCGCTGGGACTTTGCGCCGATGCAGTCTCTGGAATTTGAGGCGGGCTACAGCCGCCAGAACAACCTCTACGCCGGTGATACCCAGAACACCAACAACGACAACAGCTCCAGCGGTCTGGTGAAAAAGAACTACGGCAAAGAGACCAACCGTATCTATCGCCAGAACTTCGCGGTGACCTGGAACGGCGGCTGGGATAACGGCATTACCACCAGCAACTGGGCGCAGTACGAGCACACCCGCAACTCCCGTCTGGGCGAAGGGCTGGCGGGCGGTCTGGAAGGCCTGTTCAACAGTAATAAATTCACCGACACCGATCTGGCCGACGTGATGCTGCACAGTGAAATCAACCTGCCGATTGATTTCCTCGTTAACCAGAACCTGACGCTCGGCACCGAGTGGAACCAGCAGCGCATGAAGGACTCGACCTCCTTCACCCAAACCCAGCAGGGCGGCACCATTCCGGGCATGAGCAATGACCGCAGCCCGTACACGTCGGCAGAGATTTTCTCTCTGTTCGCCGAAAACAACATGGAGCTGACCGACAGCACCATGCTGACCCCTGCCCTGCGCTTCGACCATCACACCATCGTCGGCAACAACTGGAGCCCGTCACTTAACCTGTCGCAGGGTCTGGGGGATGACTTCACGCTGAAGATGGGGATCGCCCGCGCCTATAAGGCGCCGAGCCTGTACCAGACCAACCCGAACTACCTGCTCTACAGCAAAGGCCAGGGCTGCTACGCCAGCTCCGACGGCGTGGGCTGCTACATGATGGGTAACGACGACCTGAAGGCCGAAACCAGCATCAACAAAGAGATTGGCCTGGAGTGGAAACACGACGGCTGGCTGGCGGGCGTCACCTGGTTCCGCAACGACTACCGCGACAAGATTGAAGCGGGCTACGCGCCGATTGGTCACACCTCTTCCGGTAAAGTGCAGACGGATATCTACCAGTGGGAAAACGTGCCGAAGGCGGTGGTTGAAGGTCTGGAAGGCTCCCTGAACGTGCCGGTCAGCGACACGATTAACTGGACCAACAACATCACCTACATGCTGCAGAGCAAGAACAAGGAGACCGGCGACCGTCTGTCGATCATTCCGGAGTACACGCTGAACTCAACCCTGAGCTGGCAGGTGCATCAGGACGTGTCGCTCCAGTCGACCTTTACCTGGTACGGCAAGCAGCAGCCGAAGAAGTACAATTACAAAGGTCAGCCGGTGACCGGGTCTGAGAAAGACGAAGTCAGCCCGTACAGCATCGTTGGTCTGAGCGCAACCTGGGACATGACCAAAAACGTCAGCCTGACCGGCGGCGTGGATAACGTCTTCGACAAGCGCCAGTGGCGCGCGGGTAATGCCCAGACCACGGGCAACGCCACCACCGGTGCGTATATGTACGGCGCGGGGGCTTATACCTATAATGAGCCAGGCCGCACGTGGTATATGAGCGTGAATACGCGTTTCTGATAAAGGCAACAACGCCTCCCTCTCCCTGTGGGAGAGGGCTGGGGTGAGGACGAGGTGAAAGCAAAACGGCAACCCCGTTGCCGTTTTTAGTGTTTGCTCCCTCTCCCCGTGGGAGAGGGCCGGGGTGAGGGCATCAGGCCGCACAATTCTGAAGGAAAAACCATGCACACAATCCACACCACGTTCATTCTCGCCGGCCACACCGTTCACCACGTCACCTTCGACCCAACCACCTTCACCGACGCCGATCTCCTCTGGCTCCCCCACCACGCCGAGCTTGCAAACGCCGGGCGCAAACGCAAAGCCGAGCATCTGGCAGGCCGCATCGCCGCCGCGCATGCCTTACCTGACCACACCGTGCCCGGCATCGGCCCCAGCGGTGAACCGCTCTGGCCGGAAGGCGTTTCAGGAAGCATCACCCACAGCGGCACGCAGGCGATGGCGGTTGTGACATGCGACCATCCGGCGATTATCGGCATCGATTGCGAAACGATCCTCTCCGAGAATGAAGCTCAGGAAATAAAAGACGGCGTCATTGATGCCCAGGAAGAGATCGTCCTTTCCTGCTCAGGTTTTCCGTTCACCCTCGCCCTGACGCTGGCGTTTAGCGCCAAAGAGAGCCTGTTCAAAGCCCTCTTTCCGAAGGTACAGTCCTGGATGGGGTTTGACAGTACTCGCGTCACACAGCTCGACGATAAAACGCTTACCCTGGCATTAACCCTTCAACGCGCAGGACATGCCAACGCCACCGCCTTCACCCTTCACTGGCGACAGCACGGCGAACAGGCGATCACCCTGCTGTAAGGCTCTCCTGCCGACGGGAATGCAGAGGCTCAACCCGACACCAAACATGCCGGAAAAAATGATCCCCATAACCCATTCTGCTTGATTCAGGTGTTATCTTTCAGGCATTCGGTGGAAACCGCGCAGAACAGACCGGATGCGAGGGTATTTCAAATAATGCGTTAACGATAGGTCATAGTAAACGACGCCGTGGCGCTCACCGAGCCTGATCGAGCATTCGCAGAGGTCATATAATACGCGGCCTTAAAGGGAATATTGACGATTTCTCCTGCCGAGGTCGTCGTGCCGTATTTAATAAGCTTGCCGAACTGCACGGGCGAATCGTTATATTTTAGCTGAATGCCCAAACCTGTAGCCGTCGAACTGCTGTTTAACCCCAATACTCCGTTAACAGGATCGGCAAGCGGGCTGACATTATCCAACGTCACATTCACTGCGGTCTGTGCACTACAGATAAGTGGTATGGAAAATGTCACCTGATTCTGGGTGCTGCCGACGCCGTTAAACTTCGGTAATAGCGCAATTCCCATATTGATATTCAAATTTTTATCTTCAATCTGACAGGATGCAGTGCTTATATTCATCGGCGAAAATATATATTTAAAAAGCGGTAGGCGCATAATGTTATTACTTCTCGGAGTACTGTATTCCATATTTAGCGCCTGAGCGGGTATTGAGCCCGTCTCCGGGGTAGTGCTGGTTTTGATCAGCTCAAAAGTATCCGTGAACGTTGATACACCATCCTGGAGGATCCCTCGCCTCCAGTTCGGGTTATTAAGGTCCATTCTGGTGACAAATTCGCTACTTTGCGTGGTGCTGGAAAAGTTCTTCCACCGGATGCCAATACCCGGAACCTCTGTCGCCCGCACGTTTGCCAGCGGCGAGGCGCCGTAATCCGTATTCGCCCCGGAGAGCTGAATAAACCACGAGCCATCATATCCGATTTGCTGACCCTCAGGGTCACATTTTATGGGGTTACTGGTGATTATCGTTGCTAATACCGTTCCAACCGGCGCATCCCGCTGAACGACAATATTGTGATCGAAGTTGACCGCTACGTCGTTTGCAGAACACAGCGCAAAGGCATTCAGAGAGACAGCGCATCCCACGGCTGCCGTCGCGATTTTAAATACGGTGGACATGATATGTTCCTTCATTTCAGGCAAGGCGTAGGCCTTCTCTCGTAAAAGTAATAATACGTATTAACGCAATGAGAAATTTAACGACACGTCGCAGCGGTACGCTGAATTTTACCCGGTAAGGCGTTCAAGTTTATTTTGGCGCGACAGGTTTTCGCTCCCCACTGTACCGTTATGCTGTCACCGTCGTTCAGGCCGCTCATATAGACCTCTCCGTCGCTCCCAACAATACTCATCGCATCGCTTCCGTTAAGCTTTACCATGGCCCCAAAGGGCACCGGCGAGTTCTGATACAGCAACGTTATCAGAGCACGGAACCCTGTTCTCGCTTTGAACGTCGCGCGCACCACGGCACCGCGCGTAGGTACGACGTTGACTACGGATTCGTCCACATCCACGTCCGGCCTCAGCGAACCGATGTCTATCGCAATCCGGTTTTCCTGATAAGCGCTGGCATAGGGCACTACCGCATATCCGCGCCAGTCCGTTTTAACGCCAGGGTTATTGCGCACGCTCACGCCTGATGCGCCCTGCGCTTCTAGCAGCACAATGGTATCCCCCAGCGGCTGAGAGAACGTCACGCCATGCTCGTGGCCGACAACCCCCCCCTGCAGGCCGAAGTTCAGCTGACTGTTCTGTCGGCTGTAGTTGTAGCCTGCGCTTACGGTACCGTAGCCGCCTTTATAGGTTCCGCTTAGGGAACTTCTCGATTCTCCGCCAGACGACGTATAGCCCTGCTGGACAAGGTAGCTCAGGTTATTATCAGAGAGTGCGGTGCCGCTCAGCCCCACCAGGTGCGTCTCCGGACCGTTCTTTTGCATATTCACGCTATAGCTGGCCCAGCTTTGCGGCAGCCATTTGCTCAGCGGCACCTGTAAGTTAAAGGCTACAATCTGGTCCCTACGGTCTTTGCCCGGCGTTTCGCTGTAGGTGTAGCCGAGCGAGTAATTGATATCGCGAATACTGGTGTTAAAGCCGGTGCTGACGTTGCGCTCATAGCCCTGTCTGCCCCAGTAGTCCTGCTGGTATGCCGAAATATAAAAATTTCCCCAGCTTTGCAGCGACTGGCTGAGGTTGAGCTGCAATCGGCTTCGCTTGTTGTAGCGCTGGCTGCTGAATTCATTCACTTCCTGGAAGGTATAAAACCCTTCCGTGGAGTAGCGATAGCTTGCGAGCGTCACGGTGGTATCGGTCGTGGCCACCGTTTTTGAATACTGCACCCGATAGGACTGTCCCCGGCTGCGGCGATTTTTCTCCTCAACGAGCTGGCTTTCGGCAAGGGTAACGTCCGCCGATAGTGAGCCTATATCGCCAAAGCTGAGGCCGGAACCAAGCACGCCGGACGCATAGTTACTTGCCCCCAGGACGCCACCGTACAGCGTGAGATTATTGGCGAGGCCATAAGCCAACGTGCCCAGGCCAAATGTGGGCGTATGTGCCCCATGCTTCGTCGTTCGAAACTCGCCTGTGCTCAGCGCATACTTCACGCGGCCTTCCCGCAGCATGACGGGAACCGCGGAGAAAGGTTGCACGAAATGCTGGACGCTGCCGTCAGCTTCGGTGACGACAATATCCAGGTCGCCGCTCGCTGACGTAGGATAAAGATCGCGAATGATAAAGCTGCCAGGCGCCACGTAGGTTTGATAAACCGTGTAGCCGTTTTGCTTCACGGTAACCGTGGCGTTGGTGCGGGCGATCCCCCGAATGATGGGGGCGAAACCGCGCATGCTTTCCGGCAACATAGTGTCATCGGAAAAAATTTGGGCGCCGCGAAACATCACGCTGTCAAACACGTCGCCGGGGGTGCTGCTTTCACCCACCTGAAACTGCCCTCTCAAAAACTGGACGTCGCGGCTCAGGGTCGTATTCAACGACGAAAACAGCTGTTTTCCGTTGTTCGTGGTCACAGTGCTGTAGTTACGCAGGCGCCACGGCCCCGCATTAATACCACTTTGCAGATTGGTGTAAAGCTGATCCTGCGTCTCGCCGTCCCGGCTCCAGCTGCGCGAGCCGTTGATGCTGTAATTTACCAGCAGTGCAGAAATGCCCTGGTCCCAGCGCGACGGGTCAACGGTGCCGCGTGCCCGCGCGTTAAGCGCCGATTGAGGGATAGAGATATCCAGTCTCTGCCTGTCAAAATCCAGCCGGGTGGAGGCATCCGGTATAAAGGCGCCGGGATCGGTAATTATTGCCTCGGCAGGTAGCATGGATAATTCAGGAAATGCCTTGACCCTGACACCGAGTGATTCCAGCACGCTCCGGTTAAGCTCCGGCGCCAGCCCGACGCCGTTAACAGATACAAAAGAGATATTTTCCGTTCGGATATAATTTTCATTAAGCCATATTTCCACCCTGTAGGTGCCGGGTAACTGCTCTCCCCGCTCGAAGCGGCCCAGATCTATGCCCTGAGAAGTCGAGTGTGTTTTTTCAAGCGCATCGGCCATAAAATAGAGTTCGCCCGCAGCTGCGGGAAAAACGCCCGAAATAAAAAGCGCTATCGTCGAGAGTCGACTTACGCGGTTAGGCCACGAGCCAGAGAAAAAACCATATCGAGAAAAAGGAACAGTATTCACTTTGCTTACCTGCGCGAGTGACATAGCGTATTGTTAATATTTTTTATTTCAGCATCTGGCGCTTTTCTGTCGTTACGCCACCAAAATCATTTATGGCTTTCCAGGCCACCTGCGTTCCACTGCCGGCCACCGTTGCGGAACTAAAGGGTGAAATCATCGGCGGCTGCGCAATCGTTTTATTGCCAATCGTTAATGAATAAAGAGAAACGTAGAACGGCGTTGGGTTATTAATCACCAGGTGTTCACCGCGCGTCTCAAACTTTAATTTCGTCCATGCCTCACCAGATTTTTCAGACGCCAGCGCCGCAGGGCGATAGAAAATTTTCATACGCGTCTTAACGGCAATAAGCAGCCGATTTTCATCTGACCGGGTCATTGAGGGAATAGACTTAACGTTTAGCCAAAAAACAGATTCGCGATTATCAGGCAATTTTTTTTCACCGGTATAAATGATCCGCAGCGTATTTTCATGGCCTCCGTCGAGGCGGAACAGGGGCGGCGTGACGATAAAAGAAACCTTCTCCTTCGAGTTTTCACCTAACTCAACCCATGACTGAATTAAATAGGGAACGGCATCCCGACTGTTACTCACTGGGAGTGAGGCTTCGCTTTCATTTCCATTATAAATTAAGCGTGTCCCCCCGACGGTTATGCTGGCCTGAACCGGTATAGAAAGCAGGCAAACGCCTGATAACGCAATCGTTCGAATAAGTTGACTCATCATACGTTCCCAATATTTCAGCAAGAAACAACGGGGCGCACCTTAGGTACGCCCGGGATATTACTGATAGGTGATGGTAAAATCTGACGTCGCGTTTGCAGTACCCGCCACCACGGCAGCCTGCGTTGCCTTATATTTCGCCACGAAGGTCATCTTATTGCTATTTGCGGCATCTTCGCCTGCACTGGTGTCAAGGGTGATGCTCTTCGACTGGGTTGCCAGAGGGATCGCTGTAATGCCGTCCTCTTCATAAAACGCAACGCCTACACCTTTCGCCGTTTGATCGCTATTCAGCGCAAGAATACTGGTGTCAGAGCTGTCTGCAGTACCATCAAACTTAATGGATGCAGAGGTAACGGCCGCAGGGCAATTATTCAACATAATGCTGAAGCGGGTTGCAGCAGCAACAGATCCGGCCGCGCTAAACGAGCTTTTAGGGATTTTCCCAAGGTTAACGGTCTGATTCGCCGTACTGGTATCAATCGTACAGGCCGAATCAAGGATTGTGCCGGTGAAATTAATTTTTCCATCGGCCGCCTGAGTGGCAAAGGTGATTCCACTCACGGCAGCGGCCGCCAGGACATTACGAATTACACGGGTAACTTTAGTTTGCATAGCTTTATCCTTAGGATTGAACATTATCTGCATTGACGTCATGTCAATGCAGGAACAGCGGAATAAGTCCGCTAAACCAGTTAATGTATTATTTATTGCCCAGTCAGGCTGATTTTAAACAAGGATGGTGACAAGCCTGAGTGGATAAAATAACGATGAGCTGTTTCATCTCTGAACTGCTTCCTAATGCAAGTCGCTTTCTTAAATAGTAGTTTTTATTTATGTCATCGCGGTCATTGCAACGATATTTCCCGGTCGCCACATCGTATAGCGACATCAGAAAGTCCAGATGTTCTGGCGATAACTTTACCGATAACCTGTCGTAAATAACATCGGCTACTTCCCAGGGTTTTTCCGTTGCGGGGAGTTTCGCTGCGCGATCGCAAAGCGCCTTCAACTCTTTGATCGTCGTAACCAGCCAGAAGAGTTTTAAATAGCTATTGCCTGTGTTTTCTTCTGGCGAAATAAAATAGGTTCGTCGCGATAATCCTCTGGCCGCGAGCCGAGAATACAACCACCTTATGTTATCTGTTGTTTCATCAATTGCATCAATCAAAATGCAAGGCTTATCCAGGATCGTTGCACAGACGATAAACTCAAGGCGGTTATCAAAAAAGAATACCGCTTTGTCCGCTGAGGATAAGCCCTGAATGGCCTGCCTCATTGCAAAATTCCGAGTGAACACCAATAGCGTCGTCAACGTTCATTCCTTTTTTTAATTCATATAACATGATTAAGATGAAGTTTTGACAACATATATGCGCTCTAAGCAAGACCTATCGATTACATAAGCTTTTCCATCAACCCTTGCAAAGGGATACCGCTCAAAGCCGACGGTATTAAACGCATTTTGAATTTTTTTAATCATGGACAGTAGATAAGATCTGGAACACCGCAATCCATGATCCTCAAAAACATGTACGATGATGTCATTATCGTAGACAATTCCTTCATCCATTCCTGACAATAAATACTCAAACAATCTGGCTTTCGTTGTACCAAATCTTTTGATTCGGCCATTTTTGATATTAATTAGCGTGCGCGTTGTTGGCCTGTATTCCAGATGCTGGAAAATGGTGTATCCATACAGAAGTTCGTCAGAGACAAAAGGCACAACCACTCCTTAGGGGCTTATCGTTCTCATTTCTTTGACATCTCCTCCTCCGCACTGGGTAATCAGTGTTCGCCTGATTTGTAGAAGATGGTATTTGAATGAAGAAAATGTGACAATGAGACAGATTTATCAAGATAAAAAATCACAATCTCGACTCTATTAGAAATATTCAACCGCTAACGTAACATTATTAAGTATAAAAATCCTTTTGATAAAACAATGTATAAAGCCAACACTAATTTTTAACACGATTATTACACAAGCATATTCATCCATTATAATTAACAAAACAGAACAAAAAACCAAACAAAAAACAATCAATAAATCAAATCAATAAGTTAGTAGAGTAAAGAAAAGGAATTAAACCTTTTCTTAATAGGGTTAATTTAAGATTATTCATGACAAAACTTTGAGTTTTAGTAAAACGCCCAATACAAAACCTGAATTTTCTTTACAAAACTCTAACACCCGCTCGTGTGAATAATAAAAAACATATTAAAAATCAATCACATCATGAGAGATCACACTCAGATCAATTTTTTTGATGAAAATTAACATTATTCCGGCACATTCCTTCTTCCCTTCCCGTGATGAGTTCTGCCAGCAAACTCAAGAGATAAAAAAGGCAAGTGCCGATAGACACTTGCCTTATATTGCGCGTTTGTAAAAAAGTAACTTACGTATCCGGGAACATCACGCTATTCCCCGGCGCTTCCCTGTGCAGGTGGATAAAGTTCAGATGCCGTTCATACTGGTCCAGAATATCCGTAATCACCTGCTCCTTGCTGTAGTCCATCAAATCATTCCCCTGACTTCCTTCCAGCAGGAAGGTCTCCAGCCGATAGTAGGTCGACTTCCCGCTGCGCGCCCGGTAGGTAAAGCCGGGGACCGAGTACTGCTGCGGCCAGATCTGGTAGACAAAATTCTGCTCGTCGCCCATGTGCACCAGCAGGTCCAGGTGCCCCAGGGTCTCGCCCTCCTCCGGCGGCAGGTTTTTCAGCTCCACGTAGGCGCCGCGCAGCTTCAGCTCCTGCGCCACCTCTTCCATTGCCGGGAAGCAGACCGTCTCCATCATCTGTTTGGTGTAGCGCGTGCCCGGGTAGTTCATCAGGCGCGACAGGCGTTTCTTCCAGCTCAGCCTGTCCTGGGCCCCCATCGGACGCGGTGCGGTGTCGCGGCTGGCGCTGACACGGCGGTAATCTTCCACCTTGAGCGATTTATACAGCCCGGCCATCACGAAGAAGATAACGAAGCTGAACGGCAGCCCCATGATCACCGTGGTGTTCTGCAACGCCGAGATGCCGTTGGTCATCAGCATGCCGAGCGTCAGCAGGCCGATGGCGACGGACCAGAAGATGCGCAGCCAGTTCGGCGCATCGCTGTTGATGTCTTTGAGCTTCGAGGTGAAGTTGCCCAGCACCAGCGCGCCGGAATCCGCTGAGGTGACGTAAAACAGCAGGCCGGTAATGGTCGCCACGGAAGCGCTAAAGGTGAACGCCGGGTACTGCGCCAGCAGGCTGTAGAAGCCGCGCTCCGGGTGCGCCATCGCTTCCTGTGCAAAGGTTGCGTTGCCGTGGATGATCTCATGGAGCGCGCTGTTGCCGAACACCGACAGCCACAGCAGGGTAAAGGTGAACGGGATAATCAGCGTGCCCATAACAAACTGACGGATGGTGCGGCCACGTGAAATACGCGCCAGGAACAGGCCGACAAACGGCGACCACGCGACCCACCACGCCCAGAAGAAAAGCGTCCAGTTGTTCATCCACTCCACCGGGCGGTCGAAGGCGAAGCTGTTCAGCGTCATGCCCATAAAGCGGTTCACGTAGTCGCCCACGTTCAGCACTAAGGCATTGAGCAGGAATGAGGTGTCGCCCATAAACAGCACGAACAGGATCAGGCCCAGCGCCAGCGCCACGTTCAGCTCGGAGAGCACGCGGATGCCCTTATCGACGCCCGACGTCACCGAAATGGTGGCGATAATGACGGAGAGCGCAATCAGCGCCGCTTTCGCCGCCATCGAATCCGGAATATCAAACAGCACGCTCAGCCCGTAGTTGAGCTGCACCACGCCAATCCCGAGCGTTGTCGCGATGCCGAAGATGGTGCCGATCACCGCCGCAATGTCGACGCTGTGGCCAATCGGGCCGTTGATCTTTTTACCGAAAATTGGGTACAGCGCGGAGCGGATGGTGAGGGGCAAATTATAACGATAGCTAAAGTATCCCAGCGCCATCCCCATCAGGGCGTACATTGACCAGCCGGTCAGGCCGTAGTGGAACAGCGTCCAGACCATCGCCTGGCGTGCGGCCTCCATCGTCTGCCCTGCCCCTTCCGGGGGCTGCATATACTGCGTGACCGGTTCCGCCACGGAGAAGAACATCAGGTCGATGCCGATGCCCGCGGCAAACAGCATCGCGGCCCAGCTCAGCAGGCTGAACTCGGGCTTGGACTGCTCGGGACCGAGCTTAACGGAGCCGAAGCGCGAGCAGGCAATGCAGACCACAAAGACGATATAGAGCGTCGCCGCCAGCAGGTAGTACCAGCCGAAGGTCTTTGACACCCAGTTCAGGGTGCGTCCAATCCACTCGGCAGAAAAATCGCGAAAGAAGATCGTTGTCAGGGAAAACAACAAAATCAGCCCGGCGGACGTATAAAAAACGACCGGGTTGATTTTGTCTTTTTCTCTGTCCTGTGAAAGGTCTGTCATCCAGTATCCTCACTATTTTTGTAACTATTAAAATCCAAATCCGCAACAATTAAGACACATTTTATATTGAACGTCCAATCAAAAACCGCTTTAATGGTTAACCAACGCTGATGAATGGAGTGGCAAAAATGCCCAAAGTGGGGATGCAGCCGATCCGGCGCAGGCAGCTTATCGACGCCACGCTGGAAGCAATAAATGAAGTGGGAATGCATGACGCGACGATCGCGCAGATCGCCCGTCGGGCAGGCGTTTCCACGGGGATCATCAGTCACTATTTCAAAGACAAAAACGGCCTGCTGGAAGCGACTATGCGCGACATCACCGGCCAGCTGCGCGATGCGGTATTAAGCCGCCTGCACGCCCTGCCGAACGGCAGCGCGGAGCAGCGTCTGCAGGCGATTGTCGGCGGTAACTTTGATGAAACCCAGGTGAGCAGCGCGGCGATGAAGGCCTGGCTGGCCTTCTGGGCAAGCAGCATGCATCAGCCGATGCTCTACCGCCTGCAGCAGGTGAGCAGCCGCCGCCTGCTGTCGAACCTGGTGTACGAGTTCCGCCGCGAGCTTCCGCGCGAGCAGGCCCAGGAGGCGGGATATGGGCTGGCGGCGCTGATCGACGGGCTGTGGCTGCGCGCCGCGCTGAGCGGCAAGCCGCTGGATAAGACCCTGGCGCAGTCACTGACCAGCCACTTTATCAGCCAGCATTTACCGACCGAATAACCGAGGAGAATTTATGTCCCGAATGGCAGAACAGCAGCTTTATATCAATGGTGGTTATACATCGGCCACCAGCGGTCGCACCTTCGAGACCATCAACCCGGCCAACGGTGAAGTCCTGGCGACCGTACAGGCCGCCGGGCGCGAAGACGTCGATCGCGCCGTAGAAAGCGCAACGCGCGGGCAAAAAGTCTGGGCGGCGATGACCGCCATGGAGCGCTCTCGCATCCTGCGTCGCGCCGTCGACATCCTGCGCGAGCGCAACGACGATCTGGCAAAGCTGGAAACCCTCGACACCGGTAAAGCGTATTCCGAAACCTCAACCGTGGATATCGTCACCGGTGCGGACGTGCTGGAGTACTACGCGGGTCTGATCCCGGCGCTGGAAGGCAGCCAGATCCCCTTGCGTGAGACCTCATTCGTCTATACCCGCCGCGAGCCGCTGGGCGTGGTGGCGGGCATCGGCGCGTGGAACTACCCGATCCAGATCGCCCTGTGGAAATCGGCCCCGGCGCTGGCGGCGGGCAACGCAATGATCTTCAAGCCGAGCGAAGTGACGCCGCTTACCGCCCTGAAGCTTGCCGAGATCTACACCGAAGCGGGCCTGCCGGACGGCGTGTTTAACGTCCTGCCGGGCGTGGGTGCGGAGACCGGCCAGTACCTGACCGAGCATCCGGGCATCGCCAAAGTCTCCTTTACCGGCGGCGTCGCCAGCGGCAAAAAGGTGATGGCGAACGCCGCGGCCTCCTCCCTGAAAGAGGTGACGATGGAGCTGGGCGGCAAATCGCCGCTGATTATTTTTGACGATGCGGATCTGGATCTCGCGGCGGACATTGCCATGATGGCCAACTTTTTCAGCTCCGGCCAGGTGTGCACCAACGGCACCCGCGTGTTTGTTCCGGCTAAGTTCAAAGCCGCGTTTGAGCAGAAAATCGTTGAGCGCGTGGGCCGCATCCGCGCGGGCGATCTGTTCGATGAAGCTACCAACTTTGGTCCGATGGTCAGCTTCCCGCACCGCGACAGCGTGATGCGCTACATCGCCAAAGGCAAAGAGGAAGGCGCGCGCGTGCTGTGCGGCGGCGACGTGCTGAAGGGCGAAGGCTTCGATAACGGCGCGTGGGTGGCCCCGACCGTGTTCACCGACTGCACCGACGAGATGACCATCGTGCGCGAAGAGATCTTCGGCCCGGTGATGTCCATCCTCACCTATGAGTCCATTGAGGAAGCGATTCGCCGCGCCAACGACACCGACTACGGGCTGGCGGCAGGCATCGTCACGGCCGACCTGAACCGCGCCCACGGTGCCATTCATCAGCTCGAGGCGGGCATCTGCTGGATCAACACCTGGGGTGAATCCGCTGCAGAGATGCCGGTCGGCGGCTACAAGCACTCCGGCATTGGCCGCGAGAACGGCGTCATGACGCTGCAGAGCTATACCCAGGTGAAGTCCATCCAGGTTGAGATGGGTAAATTCCAGTCCATATTTTAACCGGGAGGTTTATTTGCAATTTGACTACATCATTATCGGGGCCGGCTCTGCCGGCAACGTGCTGGCTACACGACTGACTGAAGATCCGAACACCACCGTCCTGCTGCTTGAAGCAGGCGGACCGGATTACCGCTTTGACTTCCGCACCCAGATGCCCGCCGCGCTGGCGTTCCCGCTGCAGGGCAAGCGCTACAACTGGGCGTACGAAACCGAGCCAGAGCCGTACATGAACAACCGCCGCATGGAGTGCGGGCGCGGCAAAGGGCTGGGCGGCTCGTCGCTGATCAACGGCATGTGCTACATCCGCGGTAACGCGATGGACCTCGACCACTGGGCAAAAGAGCCGGGTCTGGAGCACTGGAGCTACCTCAACTGCCTGCCCTACTACCGCAAGGCAGAGACGCGCGACGTGGGGCCGAACGACTATCACGGCGGCGACGGTCCGGTGAGCGTCACCACTTCGAAACCGGGCGTGAACCCGCTGTTTGAGGCAATGGTGGAGGCGGGCGTGCAGGCGGGCTATCCGCGCACCGACGATCTCAACGGCTATCAGCAGGAGGGCTTCGGCCCGATGGACCGCACGGTCACGCCGCAGGGCCGACGCGCCAGCACCGCGCGCGGCTATCTGGATCAGGCGAAACCGCGCCCAAATCTGACCATCCGCACCCACGCCATGACCGATCGCATCCTCTTTGAGGGCAAGCGCGCGGTGGGCGTCGAGTGGCTGGAGGGTGAAAGCACCATCCCATCCAAAGCGACGGCAAAAAAAGAAGTGCTGCTGAGTTCCGGGGCGATTGCCTCTCCGCAGATCCTCCAGCGCTCCGGCGTGGGCAACGCTGACCTGCTGAAACAGTTCGATATCCCGCTGGTACACGATCTGCCCGGCGTGGGCGAAAACCTGCAGGATCACCTGGAGATGTACCTCCAGTACGAATGTAAAGAGCCGGTCTCCCTCTATCCTGCCCTGCAGTGGTGGAACCAGCCGAAGATTGGCGCCGAGTGGCTGTTTGGCGGCACCGGCGTGGGCGCGAGCAACCACTTCGAAGCGGGTGGGTTTATCCGCAGCCGTGAAGAGTTTGAGTGGCCGAACATTCAGTACCACTTCCTGCCGGTGGCGATTAACTACAACGGCTCGAACGCGGTGAAAGAGCACGGCTTCCAGTGCCACGTCGGCTCCATGCGCTCGCCGAGCCGTGGGCACGTGCGCATCCAGTCGCGCGATCCGCACCAGCATCCGGCGATCCTGTTCAACTACATGTCCCACGAGCAGGACTGGCAGGAGTTCCGCGACGCGATCCGCATCACCCGCGAGATCATGCACCAGCCCGCGCTGGACAAGTACCGCGGCCGTGAAATCAGTCCGGGTATTGACTGCCAGACCGACGAGCAGCTGGACGAGTTCGTGCGCAACCACGCCGAAACCGCCTTCCACCCGTGCGGCACCTGCAAGATGGGCTATGACGAGATGGCGGTGGTCGACGGCGAAGGCCGCGTTCACGGGCTGGAAGGGCTGCGCGTGGTGGATGCGTCGATTATGCCGCAGATCATCACCGGCAACCTGAACGCCACCACCATTATGATTGGCGAAAAGATTGCCGACGCCATTCGTGGACGCGAGCCGCTGGCGAAGAGCACAGCGGCGTATTATGTGGCGAACGGGGCACCGGTGAGGCGCTGAGGATATTTCCCCTCACCCTGCCCCTCTCCCCATAGGCTGAGGGATCCCCAGTAATTTTAAGCAGCATCAATAACGTTGTTTAAGAACGACTGAAGCCTTTCAGCGATGCCCTGGTCCGGCTGTAAATCGCTGAGGCGTTTCCTGCAGGCCGGGGCGAGGCGCATGGATGCGCCGAGAGGGCGGGCTTTACAGGGACGTTACCTCCGCCCGTCCCCGATAAGCCGGAAGGAATAAGCCGAGGGCACCGCGTAGCGGCGATTTACCGCCGGGAGCCCGGGTCGCCAGGGTGGTGGCGACTGAGCCACCCTGGCACGTTCACAGGTTATGGGGTTACAGAGTAGCAAGGAACATAAAGTGAACGGAATGACCACAACAGCTGTATGTTCCCCTCACCCTAACCCTCTCCCCGGAGGGGCGAGGGGACTGTTCCGTGCTGGCATTACTTTGTGGGGCCCCCTCAGCTCCATAGGGGAGAGGGGATTAACCTCCCCCTTCAAAAATTTATTTTTATTTTCCTGCATCCAGTTTCCACCCGCCCCTCGTATATGAGTTTGTGAGCAACCCCTTTGCTCCCCAATCCGAGGAAAGATGATGAAAAAGCTAACCCGTGTTGCATTCGTAACCAGCGCTTTACTCTTCTGTGCAAGCGCATCAGCCGCCATGACGTCAGGCTCCGTGATGGTGGGCGGAGCGGAAATGTTCCCGAGCAAAAATATTGTTGAAAACGCCATAAACTCGAAAGATCACACCACGCTGGTAGCCGCCGTCAAAGCGGCAGGACTGGTGGATACGCTTCAGAGCAAAGGGCCGTTCACCGTGTTTGCGCCGACCAATGCGGCGTTTGCGAAATTGCCTGCCGGCACGGTCGAGAACCTGGTCAAACCCGAAAACAAAGCCACGCTCACCAGCATCCTGACCTATCACGTGGTCGCCGGTAATTACGATATGAAAGCGCTGGAGCAGAAAATTAAACAGGGCGGCGGCCACGCGGAGCTGAAGACCGTTAACGGTCAGCCACTGTGGATCATGAGCAACGGCCCGCACAATATTCAGCTTAAGGACGGTAAAGGCAATGTGGCGAACATTAGCACCTATGACGTTCATCAAAAAAACGGCGTGATCGATGTGATTGATACCGTCCTGATGCCTAAGTAGTTGTCTATACTTCGGAAGTGTGACGTTGCCTTCCGGGAAAAACATGGATAACGCGCTGGCTGAACAGCAAATGAAATTAATGCAGGCGGTCGCAAACGGCGATCGCCGTGCATTTGAACAACTTTATCGACTCACGTCGCCACACCTGTTTGCCGTCGCGCTGCGCATGCTGCGTGACCGCGCGTGGGCAGAAGAGATCCTTCACGACTGTTTTATCACCGTCTGGAGTAAAGCCGAAACCTACAACGCTACACTGAGCTCCCCGATGACCTGGCTTACGCACATTGTGCGCAACCGCTGTATTGACTGGCTGCGCA
Organism: Enterobacter quasiroggenkampii; assembly: GCF_043972695.1. Classification (NCBI taxonomy): domain Bacteria; kingdom Pseudomonadati; phylum Pseudomonadota; class Gammaproteobacteria; order Enterobacterales; family Enterobacteriaceae; genus Enterobacter; species Enterobacter quasiroggenkampii. Next base: position 1,787,632 of record NZ_CP143745.1, on the reverse strand, counting down.
GCGGGCAAACCCGCGCTGCCGACCGCGAGACGGCGTATAACGACGCGATTCTGCCTTGCGAGAACGATGAGCAGAATAACTGGCACGACGATGTGCAGGCAGAACGGCTCAGACAGTGTCTCGAACATTTGAGCAGCGAGCAGCGCCAGAGCATTACGCTCGCCTACTATCAGGGAATGTCTCACAGCGACATTGCCGACTGGCTCCAGCAGCCTCTGGGCTCGGTGAAAAGCTGGATACGTCGGGCAATGGACCATCTTCGGGAGTGTGTCGGGCTATGAATGACGCAGAAAAACGTGACGACATGCTGGCAGCAGAGTATGCCCTCGGCACGCTGCGGGGAGGAGCGCGGCTTCAGTTCCAGAAAAGGGTCCTCCATGAACCCGCTCTGGCCGCCCGCGTGGCGTACTGGCAGGAGATGTTCAGCACGCTGGATAGTCATCTTGTGCCCGTCCCTCCACCCGAGACGGTGTGGAAGAGAATCGCCCTCGATCTGCCGCCCAAAAAGCCTTTACGCAAAAGTCGGCCTTATGTCGGCTGGATGGCTGCGGCCTCCCTCGCCGCCCTGTCGGTCGTTGCCTGGTATGCCATCCGTACCCCGGAACTCGCTCCGCTGATGGTACTCAACGATACCCAACAGCACGGACAGTGGGTCGTCAGCGCGGACGCCAGCCGTCAGCACCTGAGCATTGCCCCTCTTCGACCAACGGCCGTCGCGGCGCAACACAGCCTGCAGCTTTGGCTGATCCCAGGCGGGCAGGCGCCGATATCCATGGGGCTGCTGCATAACGACATCCCCACACGCGTCACCCTCAGGAACACAACGCTCCCTCCTGACGCCATGATAGCCATAAGCCTTGAACCAGAGGGCGGCTCGCCCACTGGTCTCCCGACAGGGCCGGTGCTTTACAGTGGCAAATTGTAATCTCAGGCCCTGTTCGCAGGGCCACTATCGTGACCTGATTTCATTTATATACTATTCTCGGTTACCTATAAGAATTAAATATTAAGCCTGTAATTAATTTGATTATTAAAAAACGACATTGACAGACTCTCCCGCACTCCATTAAGTTTTAAACGAACATCATTTTATTCCCGATACACAATATATCAAAAACCGCGTTAATGAATTTGTCATTATTCATTAACGCTTCTCTGCCTTTTATTTTTTGCATCACTCAATAGCGAGATAAGATCATGAATAATAGTGCAAACAAGGTTGTTGTCATTACCGGTGCCAGCAGCGGTATTGGTCAGGCGATTGCCCTCCATTTAGCGAATAACGCGTTTTCGCTGGTGCTGGTGGCGCGCCGTCTGGACAGAATTAATGCCCTGGTGGATCAGATTATTCAGCAAGGCGGCAAGGCTATTGCCGTCAAGGCCGATGTCACCCGTCAGGAAGAGGTTCAGCGCGCCATTGACGCTGCCGTTGACGCCTACCAGCGCGTGGATGTGCTGATCAACAACGCGGGCTTTATGGCTATCGCCCCGCTTAGCGAGCTGAAAACCGACGAATGGGACAAGATGATTGACACCAATCTGAAAGGGGTACTGTACGGCATCGCTGCCGCTTTCCCGGTGTTCCAGCGTCAGGGCAGCGGGCATTTTATTAACGTTGCCTCCGTCGCGGGCATCAAGGTGCTGGCGCCTGGCGGCGTGGTGTACAGCGCCACGAAATTCGCCGTCCGCGCGCTGAGTGAAGGCTTACGTCAGGAGGCGGGTAGAACCCTCCGCACGACGCTTATTTCGCCCGGCGCCGTCGAGAGCGAACTGCAATTCGGTAGCTCTGACGAAGAGAGCAAAAAATTTCTCCATGAGTTTTATAAGCAGGCTATTCCGGCTGAAGCAATTGCCCGCGCGGTTTTATTTGCTATTGAACAGCCTGGCGACGTTGATATTAATGAAATTGTTGTTCGTCCAACGCAGGAAGAATTTTAGCCTGGGTTAAATAATACTGAATGAGGTGTCAGTATGATTAAATCATTAACGTCCTTATCAGATCTCAATATGCGAACGGGTGCCGATATTCTCCTTGAAGTGCTGGAGAGTGAAAGCGTGGAATATATTTTTGGCAACCCCGGAACCACCGAGCTTCCACTCATTGATGCCCTGCTTCGCCATGAAAATATTCACTATATTCTGGCGCTACAGGAGAGCACCGTGGTGGCAATTGCTGACGGCTATGCGAAAGCCTCCGGCAAAACGGGCTTTATCAATTTGCATACCGCCAGCGGTCTGGGGCACGGGATGGGGAATCTCATTAATTCGCGGATCATGAAAACCCCGCTGGTTGTCACCGTCGGACAGCAGGATACGCGACACTACGTGCGCGACCCGCTCCTGTACGATGACATTGTCTCCATTGGCTCCCCGGTCATGAAATGGGCGCAGGAGGTCACCAGCGCCGACCAGCTCCCGGTGCTGGTGCGCCGCGCGTTTCACGCTGCCAGCTATCCTCCGGCTGGTCCGGTGCTGCTCTCTCTGCCAATGGACGTGATGGAAGAGCTGAGCGACGCCGGGATACAAACGGCCTCTAAAGTGAACTACCACACCGTGGCGGGCTCGCTGGACGAACTGGCCGAAGAACTGAGCCAGGTTACGCCCGGCAGGATCATGATTGTGGCGGGCGATGAGGTGCACTCCAGCGGCTCGATGCAGGAGATTGTCCAGCTGGCGGAAGCGCTCAGCGCCCACGTCTACGGATCCTCCTGGCCGCTGAATTTACCTTTTCCCACTCAGCACGCGCTCTGGCGGGGCAATATGCCCACCACCGCCAGCGAAATCGCCAGCATCATCAACGCCTACGATGCCGTATTCATCATCGGCGGCAGAAGCCTGATCACCATTTTGTACAGCGAGGGCGAGGCCATTCCGGCGACCTGCGCGGTGTATCAGCTCTCGGCGGATATGCACGAGCTTGGCCGTACGTATGCCACTCGCCTTTCGGTGATGGGGGATATCAAGCTCTCCCTGCACGAACTGTTGCCGAAGCTTGAGCAGCGCCTGATCGCCAGCAGGCTGGTCCACCAGCGGCTGCTGGTTGCGGCCCGCGACGAACGGGAGAAGGAGTGGCAGCAGCAGGAGGAACGTCTGGCCGCCGAGCGGCTACGCCCGGCGATCTCCCCGATGGTCGCAGCCTGGGAAGTCATCCGATCCATTCCGGCGGGTACCACCATCGTTGATGAGGCGATAGCGACCGCCAGGCATGTCCGCCGGTTCATCTCTGACCAGCAGCACCAGCGCTACTACTTTATGCGCGGCGGCGGACTGGGCTGGGGGATGCCTGCCTCAGTAGGGCACTCGCTGGGACGCGGACGGGAGCCGGTGGTCTGCCTGATAGGTGACGGAGCCTCCCTGTACTCGCCGCAGGCGCTCTGGACGGCGGCACACGAAAATCTGCCGGTCACCTTTATCGTCATGAATAACAGGGAGTACAACATCCTGAAAAACTTTATGAAGAGCCAGGCTGACTACAGCTCAACGCGGCTGGGGCGTTTTATCGGGATGGACCTGGTGAACCCGCATATCGATTTTCAGTCGCTGGCCACCGCCATGGGCGTCCACTGCTGCCGGGTAACCGAAGCTGCCGATATCGCCGAAGCGGTAGCGCGCGGGCTACAGTCAGGAAAAACCAACCTGATTGAAATCGCGATTTCCGCGGATTAGCCGCGCGTTTACGCTGTACCCTACATAAAAAACTTATAACCGAAACGCCTCAAGACGCTTTATCTGACGCCCGTCGTCGTCAAAATTCTCCGCCGCCAGCCAGGCGCGCAGCTCCGCGTCTCTTTGCGGCCATTCGCCGTCAATTATAGAAAGCATATCGCTGTCGCGGTTGCGCCCTTTGCGCACCAGCTTCTGGCGCAGGCGCCCTTCCCAGACAAACCCCAGCCGCTCCGCCGCCCTGCGTGAGGCCACGTTCATCGAATCGCACTTCCACTCCAGCCGCCGGTAGCCGTGCTCAAACGCATTTTTCAGCAGCAGCCACACCGTTTCAGTGCCGATGCGGGAACCTTTCATTTTACGCGACCAGGTCACGTGTCCTATCTCCACCGACCCCAGTAGCCGCTCGTTGGCCATATAGCTCACCAGCCCCACCGCACGTTCGGTACGTAAGTCAATGACGGCAAACGGCACAAGCTCATCATCCATGACCTTCGCCATGATCCAGTGCGCGGTGGCTTCCACGCTCGTGGGCTGCGTGCTGGCAAGCCACGTCCAGTCGCTGTCGTCGCCCAGCGCGTAGGCCTCATAGAGATCGGCCGCGTGGCGGTCAGCGTCCAGCGGCTCCAGGCGACAATACTGGCCGAACAGCGGCGTGCGGGTTAACGCGCGCGCGCCTTTCCAGTCGGGAACGATATCGTTAACGGTTTGACCATGTTGATTGATTTCGGGCACGGCGATGACTCCCTGAAAGGTAAGGCATTTGTTATAGCAGGTTAAAAAGCAGGCGAAAAGCAGCGTGTTTTAATAGCCCGAGCGCATGCGATATTCCCGGAAGGCATAAGTAAAGCTGAATTTCGACTTTGTGGAATGTCACAGTCGCCCTAACGTAGCGGAGCATAAAACAATCACAATATATTCTTCTCAGGGATCGCTATGACAAAAAAACTGTTGCCGTTACTGGTGCTGGCTGCGCTCTCAGGCGCAGCCCACGCCGCTACGCCGCCCAACACGCTGGTGGTTGCCCAGGGGCTTGATGATATCGTGAGCCTCGACCCGGCCGAAGCCAACGAGCTCTCCAGCATCCAGACCGTGCCGAGCCTGTACCAGCGTCTGGTGCAGCCGGACCGCGATAATCCGGAAAAAATCACGCCGATTCTGGCAGAAAGCTGGGAAGCGGACGCGGCAGCAAAAACCCTGACCATCAAGCTTAAACCCGATGCGAAATTCGCCTCCGGCAACCCGCTGCGCCCGGAAGATGTGATCTTCTCTTATACCCGCGCCGTGACGCTGAACAAATCCCCGGCCTTTATCCTCAACGTGCTGGGCTGGGAGGCGAGCAACATCGCCAGCCAGCTGAAAAAGGTGGACGATCATACCCTCCAGCTTCACTGGACGGCGGACGTCAGCCCGTCGGTGGCGCTGAATATCCTCTCCACGCCGATTGCCTCCATCGTCGATGAAAAAGAGGTCGCCGCGAACGTGAAGGATAATGACTTCGGTAACGCGTGGCTGAAAATGCACTCGGCGGGCAGCGGCGCCTTCAAAATGCGCGTCTATCAGCCGCATCAGGCCATCGTGCTGGAAGCTAACGACGCCGCGCCCGGCGGCGCGCCGAAGCTCAAAAGCATCATCATTAAAAACGTCCCCGATCCGGCTTCACGCCGCCTGCTGATCCAGCAGGGGGATGCGGACGTGGCGCGCGATCTGGGTGCAGACCAGATTAGCGCCCTGGACGGCAAGCTGGGTGTGAAGGTGCTGAGCATCCCGTCCGCCGAGCAGAATTACCTGGTGTTTAACACCGGCAACAGCGCCAATCCGCTGCTGAATAACCCGGCCTTCTGGGAAGCGTCGCGCTGGCTGGTCGATTATGACGGCATCACGAAGAACCTGCTGAAAGGCCAGTATTTTGTTCATCAGAGCTTCCTGCCGGTCGGCCTGCCGGGCGCGCTGGAAGACAATCCGTTTAAATTTGACCCGGCAAAAGCGAAAGCCATTCTCGCTAAAGCGGGTATTAAGGACGCGCACTTCACGCTGGACGTGGAGAACAAGCCGCCGTTTATCACCATCGCCCAGTCGATGCAGGCGAGCTTCGCTCAGGGTGGCGTGAAGGTGGATCTGCTGCCTGCCGCCGGGAGCCAGGTCTATGCCCGCGTGCGCGCTAAGCAGCATCAGGCGGCGATCCGTCTGTGGATCCCGGACTACTTCGATGCGCACTCTAACGCCAGCGCCTTCGCGTGGAACGACGGGAAGTCCAGCACCGTGGCCGGTCTGAACGGCTGGAAAATCCCGGAACTGAACAAGGCCACGCTGGCGGCGGTTGCCGAACCGGATCCGGCGAAGCGTCTGGATCTGTACAAGAAAATGCAGGAACAACTGCAGCAGAGCTCGCCGTACGTGTTCGTCGATCAGGGCAAAACCCAGATCGTGGTGCGCGATAACGTGAAGGGGTATCAGCAGGGGCTGAACGCGGATATGGTCTGGTACGATCGCGTCACGAAGTAGCCCTTGTTGCCGGGTGGCGCTGCGCTGACCCGGCCTGTGTTCTTGGTTTTTGTAGGCCGGGTAAGGCGAAGCCGCACCCGGCATGAAGAGATTTCTCATGCCACATCTTTCCACCCGCGTGCTTCAGGGCCTGCTGACCCTGCTGCTCACGCTCTTCGGGCTGCTGCTCGTCACGTTTGCGCTCTCGGCGTTTTCACCGGTCGATCGCGTGCTCCAGATCGTCGGGGATCACGCCAGCCAGTCGACGTACGATCAGGTTCGCCACCAGCTTGGGCTGGATCGTCCCCTGCCCGTGCAGTTCTGGCACTACCTGCAAAACCTTGTCCACGGTGATTTGGGCACCGCCAGCGCCACCGGGCAGCCGGTGCTGCAGGATCTGCTGCACGCCTTTCCCGCCACGCTGGAGCTGGCAACGCTAGCGCTAATTATCGGCACGGTACTCGGCGTGATTGCGGGTGTGCTGTGCGCCCGCTACGCCGGTTCGCCACTGGACTTAGCGATCAGAACGCTCACCCTGCTCGGCAACTCGGTGCCGATTTTCTGGCTTGGCCTGCTGATGCTGGCCCTGTTCTACGCCAGGCTGCAGTGGAGCGCGGGCCCCGGCAGGCTGGACGATATCTGGCAGTTCACCGTCGAGCCACGCACCGGCTTTGCGCTGATAGATACCTGGCTTTCCGGCGATCGCGAGGCATTCAGCAACGCCCTCAGCCACCTGGTGCTGCCGGTGGTGGTGCTGGCCTATTACTCGCTGGCGAGCATTACCCGCCTGACCCGCTCCTCCTGCCTCGGCGAAATGAACAAGGAGTACATCCTCCTTGCCCGCGCCAAGGGCGCCGGGGAGATGACCATTCTGCTGCGCCACGTCCTGCCGAACATTCGCAGCACCCTGCTGACGGTGATTGCCCTGGCCTACACCAGCATGCTGGAGGGTGCGGTATTAACAGAGACCGTGTTCTCGTGGCCGGGCATCGGACGCTATCTCACCACCGCCCTGTTCGCCGGAGACACCACCGCGGTCATGGGCGGCACGCTGCTGATTGGCGTCTGTTTTGTCCTGATCAATAACCTTACCGACCTGCTTGTGCGGGCGACCGACCCCAGGATGCGCTGATGCCGTTTTATCTCTTCTTACGCCGCCTGCGCCGCTCCCCTGCCGCCGTTTGCGGACTGATTGCCATCGCGCTGCTGGTGATTATTGCCCTGTTCGCCCCCTGGCTGGCGCCGGTTGATCCGAACTGGCAGGACGCCGCCGCGCGCCTGCAGGCACCGAACGGCCAGCACTGGCTGGGCACCGACGGCTACGGGCGGGATCTGCTCTCGCGCCTGATTTACGGCACGCGTCCGGCGCTCGGGCTGGTGGCCCTGGTGACGGTTATTACCCTGCCCGCCGGGCTGCTGGTGGGCATTTTGTCCGGCTACTACGGCGGCTGGATGGAGCGTATCCTGATGCGCTTCACCGACGTGGTGATGTCAATGCCGCGCCTGATCCTCGCCTTCGCATTTGTGGCGATGCTCGGTCCGGGGCTGGTCAACGGTGCGCTGGCGCTGGCCTTAACCACCTGGCCTGCCTACGCGCGGCAGGCGCGGAGCGAGATCCAGCGTCTGCGCCACAGCGATTATCTGGCCGCCGCCGAGATGATGGGTATCCGCGGCCTGCGCCTGCTGGTCGGCCATATTCTGCCCCTGTGCCTGCCCTCCGCGATTGTGCGGCTGGCGCTGGATCTGGCGGGGATTATTCTGGCCGCCGCCGGTCTCGGCTTCCTCGGCCTTGGCGCGCGTCCGCCCATGGCCGAATGGGGGGCGATGATTGCCGACGGCATGCAGGTCATTTTCGACCAGTGGTGGATTGCCGCCATTCCGGGCGGGGCGATTCTGTTTGCCAGCCTGGCCTTTAACCTGCTAGGCGATGGCCTGCGCGACGTACTGGAGCCACAGCATGACTAAACCCCGCGTCATCGTCGATGCGCTGAATATCGACTACCCCGCCGCACGCGTGGTCAACAACCTGAGCTTTACGCTTGGCAACGAGCGGCTGGCGCTGGTGGGGGAATCCGGCTCCGGCAAGTCCATGTCCGCCCGCGCCCTGATGGGTCTGGTGCGTAAACCCGGTATCGTGAGCGCCAACCGGCTTAACGTACTGGGCAACGACCTGCTGACCCTGAACGCCCGCCGCTGGCAGGCGCTGCGCGGCAACGGCATTGCGATGGTCCTGCAGGATCCGCGTTACGCCCTTAACCCCGTCAAAAGCGTCGCCGTCCAGCTTGAGGAGGCGCTCACGCTGCATCAGCGCCTGCCGCGCCCGGAGCGTGCGGCGCGCATTCACGACATCCTCCGCGCCGTCGGGCTGAGCGAGAACGTGCTGTCACGCTACCCCGGCGAACTTTCCGGGGGCATGGGCCAGCGGGTGATGATTGCGATTGCGCTGATCAACAACCCGCAGGTGCTGATTGCCGACGAACCGACCTCCGCGCTGGACGCGCGCCTGCGCAACCAGATCCTCGAGCTGCTGGTGCAGCAGTGCGAAGAACGCCAGATGGCGATGCTGTTAATCAGCCACGATCTTCCGCTGGTGGCGGAGCACTGCGACCGCGTGCTGGTGATGTATCAGGGCGAAAAGGTGGATGAGATGACAGCGAGCCAGCTCCCGCAGGCGACGCATCCGTACACGCGAACCCTGTGGACCTGTCGTCCAGACGCCCATACTTATGGACAGATGCTGCCGACGCTCGATCGTTCACAGCCGTGGAAGGAGGCCAACGATGGCGCTCGTTGAGGTTAACCAGGTGCAGGTCACCTTCGGGGAAAAAACGGCGGTCTCTGCCGCCAGCTTTAGCATTGAGAGAAGCGAGACGTTCAGCCTGATTGGCGAATCCGGCTGCGGCAAATCGACCCTTCTGCGCGTGCTGGCAGGGCTGCAGCGCGAGTGGCGCGGCAATATTGCGCTGCTGGGAAAAGCGTTAACGCCAGGGCGACGTTTTGAAGGCGAGTTTCGCCGCAACGTGCAGATGGTGTTTCAGGATCCGTGGGCGTCGCTGCACCCGAACCACACCATTGCGCGCACGCTGTCGGAGCCGTTAAGCATCCACGGCGAGACGCAAATCGCGGAAAAGGTGGCCAATGCGCTGCACGAGGTGGGGCTCTCCGCCGACGCGGGCAGGCGCTACCCGCACCAGCTTTCCGGCGGCCAGCGTCAGCGCGTTGCCATTGCCCGCGCGCTGCTGCTGCGCCCGCAGCTTCTGTTGCTGGATGAACCGACCTCGGCGCTGGATATGTCGGTACAGGCGGAAATCCTGAACCTGCTTAACCGCCTGAAGGCCGAGCATGAGATGACCTATCTGCTGGTCAGTCACGACGCGGATGTGATTGCCCATATGTCCGACCGGGCGGCATTGATGGCGCACGGGAAGATCCAGAAGGTGTTTGACCGTGAGGCGATGTTACGGGGCGAGCACAGGATGGGTTAAGTGCGCGCGGCGGTGCCCGGTGGCGCGTATGAGGTTATTTTGTAGGCCGGGTAAGGCGTCGCCGCTACCCGGCAAAACGTTACTTAAGCAGCTTCACCGTGGCATCAATGTCGATCTCATCTTCGGTGAAGATCAGCGTCGTATTCTGGAAGGTGGTGATCGCCAGCTTCTTCACCGTGCGCATTTCGCCCGGCTTTTTATCAGATTTCGGCTTGATGCTGTTCATCAGCAGCCCCACCGACAGCACCGCATTTTCTTTGTCGATTTTGGTATCCGCGGGCTCTTCTTCGTTGAACACCACGAAGGATTTGATCGAGGTGAGCTTCACGCGCTCGCCTGCGATATAGAGATGTTTGCTTTCGGGGATCACCTTCACCGCGTAGGCGGAAAGGCCTTTGTTGTTGGTGGTTGGCTCGAAGGTCACCGCGGCATCTTTCTTAATCAGATCGGGGTTCGCGACCTTAATCACATGAAAATAGCGGTTGTCGCCGTTTTCATCTTTGATAAATCCAAAGCCTTTATCTTTAAACCACGTTGTGATTGTACCGTTCATCGCTGTTACCGCCTGTCAGATCGTAATGACTAAAGTTTTGCAGCGCGCAGTGTAATGCACAATGGCGGAGGAGACAAAAAAAAGCCCCTGCACGGGTGCAGGGGAAAACTCATGTCAGAGCTTATTAGTATTGAATTTTTAGTTGAACACCATCCCACCATCGATGAGCAGAGACTGGCCGGTCATGTAGTCGGAATCCGGTCCTGCCAGGTATGAAACGCAGGCAGCGACATCTTCCGGTTCGGACAGGCGGCCAAGCGTGATGCGTTTGGCAAAGGTTTCGGTCCCGTAGCCCAGCGGTTTACCCGCCGCCTCGGAGACCTGACGGTCGATCTCTGCCCACATCGGCGTTTTCACGATGCCCGGACAGTAGGCGTTAACGGTGATCCCCAGCGGCGCAAGATCCCGCGCGGCGGTCTGGGTTAAGCCGCGCACCGCGAACTTACTGGAACTGTAGACGGCCAGTTCCGGGTTGCCGGTGTGGCCCGCCTGGGAGCAGGCGTTGATGATTTTGCCCCCGTGCCCCTCTTTGCGGAACGCGTCAATCGCGGCCTGGATCCCCCAGATCACCCCTTTCACGTTAATGTTGTAGACCTTGTCGACAATCTCCGGCGTGATGGACTCGATCGGCGTGGACGGCGCGATCCCGGCGTTATTGACGATCACGTGGAAACCGCCCAGCGCGGTGCGGGCTTTCTCTACCGCCGCAAATACCTGCTCGCGGTCAGAGACGTCCACCTTCACGGCGACGGCGTTACCGCCGTTACGGATAATTTCATCGGCCACGGCTCTGGCCGTCTCCGCGTTATAGTCGGCAATGGCGACGGCAAACCCATCCTTCACCAGGCGAAGCGCAATCGCTTTACCAATCCCCTGGCCTGAGCCTGTTACGAGAGCAACTTTTTGCATTTCTCTGTCCTTATGTTGAGTCACAAAATCTGGCTGAGATGGAGCTGGCCCATCAGCAGCGGGTTATCGCTGTAGTCGACGGGAATGGCCACCACGGCAGGGCCATCCACATCCATTGCCGCACGCAGCGTGGGTTCGAGCGCGTCGGCGCTCTCCACGGCAAAGCCTTTCGCGCCAAAGGCGTCGGCATAGACTTTGAAATCGACCGGGCCGAACTCGACGCCGGAAAGACGCTGGTATTTTTTCTCTTCCTGAATGGCAACCATGTTGTAGCCGTTATCCACCCAGATGATGTGCAGCACGTTAGCGTTGAGGCGGACCGCGGTTTCCAGCTCCATGCTCGACTGCAGGAAGCCGCCGTCGCCGGAGACCGACACCACCTTGCGGCTCGGGTTGACCAGCCACGCGCCAATGGCCCACGGCAGCGCGACGCCCATGGTCTGCTGGCCGTTGGAGATCATCACCTGACGCGCCCGGAAGCTGTAGAGATAGCGGGCGATCCAGATGTGGAAGCTGCCCATATCCACGGTGAGCGTCACGTCGTTATTGACGATGTCCTGCATGGCGCGCACGATGCGCAGCGGATGCAGGGCAAACTGATTAAGCGAGGCGCCGCGACGATCGAGCAGATCGCGCTGATGCTGGCGGTCGACCAGAATTTCGGAGGCCCGCTGGCTTAGCTCAAGCTTATGGTCGATACGGTTAGCGAGCTGATTCAGGGTTTCGGCGATGTCCCCCACCAGCTCCAGATCCGGCACGTAGTTACGTTCTTCATAGGCTGGCAGCACATCAATGTGCACCAGCGTGGCGTCGCCGCTGTTCCACATGGACGGCTCGTACTCCACCGGGCTGTAGCCGATGCAGATAATCAGATCCGCCAGATGGAGCAGCCGGTCACCCGCCTGGTTATTGAACAGACCGACGCGTCCGGCGAAGCGGGTGAAGTGCTCCTGGTTCACCGCCCCGGCGGCCTGATAGGTGCTGGTGACCGGAATACGGCTTTTCTCCAGCAGCTTGCGCAGCGCGGCGCTGTTGGCGGGCTGGCTCGCCATCAGCCCCAGCAGGATGACCGGGTTTTTGGCCTTTTCGATAAGCTTCGCCACGTCGTTGATGGCGGATTCCGGTGCCGGCCCCATCAGCGCGGGACCGCTGGCGGGTAAAATCGCCCCCGTGGCGGGCTGATCGACAATATCCTGCGGCAGGCTGACGAAGGCGCCCCCCGGCCTGCCGTGCTCGGCGGCGCGAAACGCGTTGGAAACCACCTCAGCAATCGCGTCCGGCGCACTCACCTCCACGGCGTATTTGGTGACCGGGCTGAACATGGCGACGGTGTCCATGCTCTGGTGCACCAGCTTGGCTTTATCCGCCCGCTTCACCGCCCCGCCCAGCGCCACCACCGGGTCGCCTTCGCTGTTGGCGGTGGCAATGCCGGTGATCAGGTTGGAACAGCCGGGCCCGGAGGTCACCAGCGCCACCCCGGCCTTGCCGGTCAGACGCCCTACCGCCGCCGCCATAAACGCCGCGTTGGCTTCGTGACGCACCGGAATGATCTCGATAGAGGAGTCCAGCAGGGAGTCAAAGACCTTGTCGATTTTCGCCCCCGGGATCCCGAACACCTGCTTCACGCCCTGCGCTTCCAGCTGGCCGACAACCAAATCGGCGCCGTGCGCCCACTGACGTGACTGTTTCTCACTGTTCACGGTAGTTCTCCTGTTAGTTTTCGACGGCACGGATCGCCGCATCCAGATTGCTGGGGTGAAGGTTGGCCTGTAAAAACGCGCTATCGGCGGGCAGGTCGATCATCAGCTTGTGAATTTCACCGAAGGTGAGCACGCCGCTCTCCAGCTGGTAGTCGAGCAGATGCCCCCCGCCCTGACGGTCGTCGGTAATGAAATGTTCGTGGTAGCCCGCCACGTTGATGCCCTGCATATGCTGCGGCGTGCGGAACCCGACCAGCACCCCTTCGCGCTGGTTAAAGCGGAACACCGGCTGGTCGTCCAGCACGTCGGTCATCGCGCGATACGGCGGCTTCTGGCGCGGTACTGTACGGGTGTGGGCATGGCGGAAGTTGCCGTCAATGCGCAACGCGCAGAACAGGTTATCGGAGGGGATCTGCTGGTCGATCGCGTCGTGGATCTGCTGACGGCTGACCGGCGCATTGAAGGTGATACGATACTGCGGCTGGAACCAGGTCATCACCGCAAACGGCGTTTTTTGCTCCGGCTTCGCGGCCCGGGCGCTGCCGTCGGCGCGCAGCTGGTACACCTGGCTGCTGAAGGCGATCATTTCACCGTCCAGCTCGTTGAAGGTGCCCAGACCAAAGTCACCGTGTGCCAGGAGATCGGCGATGGTGGTCTCTCCTTCATACACGCCGCTTAGCAGGGCGCTCATTAGCGATGTCTGATAGATCACGCTGTCAGGATGCTGAGCAGAGAACCCGCGCAGGGTCTCGCACAGACTGGCTTCACAGTCGCAGGCAGATGAATGCACCATCATGCTCGTCCTCTTCAACTTTATTTAGAAAGGTTAAATAAATGTTGACCCGATTCAGCAGAGAGTTCCAATATAGAAACCATGCTGGTTTGAGACGTTTTAGATATGGAACTTCGTTATCTGCGGTATTTTGTCGCGGTTGCACGCGAGCGACACTTCACCAGGGCGGCCGAAGCGCTGGGTATTTCGCAGCCTCCTCTGAGTCAGCAGATCAAACGGCTCGAAGAGGAAGTGGGCACGCCGCTGTTCAGGCGCCTGACGCGGGGCGTGGAGCTGACCGAAGCGGGAGAAGCCTTCTATGAGGACGCCTGCAAGATCCTGGCGCTGAGCGATGCCGCGCTGGAGAAAGCCCGCGGCATCGCGCGCGGGCTGAACGGTAACCTGTCGATTGGCATCACCAGCTCCGACGCTTTTCATCCCAAAATCTTTACCCTGATTCGCCAGTTTCAGGTGCAGAACATGGCGGTGCAGGTTCATCAGGTGGAAGCCAATATGTCGTCGCTAACGACGATGCTGGCGGAGGGTGAACTGGATATCGCCTTCGTGCGCCTGCCGTGCGAGAGCAGCAAGGCGTTCGAGTTAAAAATCCTCGACCGGGAGCCGATGGTGGTGGCGCTGCATCGCGATCATCCGCTGGCGACGTGCGATTCGCTGGCGTTAGAACAGCTTCGGGATACGCCGGTGGTGCTGTTCCCGCAGGAGGTCGCGCCGGGCCTGTACGACCGGGTTCACGGCTGCTGCGAGCGGGCCGGGATTGACGTGCAGCACGCGCTGCAGTCGTCGCAGCTTTCCTCCTCCCTGAGCATGGTTTCCGCAGGCGGCGGGTTTGCGCTGGTGCCGAAATCCATGGCGGCCATATCTCCGCCGAATGTCACCTATCACACGCTGAGTTCACCGGAGCTGTATACCGACATCGCGCTCTGCTGGCGCCGTTTTGAACGCTCGCGGACGGTGAAGCGGTTTTTGACGATGCTGAGCGAGGGGTGACGGCCGTGCTGCTGTGCCCGGCGGCGCTGCGCTTGCGCGGGCCTACGGTTCGTGTCGCTTTTCTTTTGTAGGCCGGGTAAGGCGTAGCCGCCACCCGGCAATGCCAGTCTCCGGTGTTAACTCCAGATATCGTTCTCTGCTATGGCTTAAGAGGACAATTTTGGCGTTCAGGATGGTTTCGCACGTCTGATACCCCTGTTCAGTTCCCCGTTGACTTATTTGCGCTGTGTTTTCATCATCCGTTTCCGGGACAACGCGAGTCCATTCAGTCTGCGAAGATCGAACGTCACTTGACAACAGCAGCGCTAACCTTAAACAGCGGGACTATTTGCTATGAATCCAAGGGAAAATATTGTCAGTACATTCAGTGAGTTGTCTGCGGAATTACAGCGTGCTGCCGAGTTCTCGCTACAGAATACCAATCAACTGGTCGTGCTATCGATGCGTGCCTTCGCCAGTGAAGCCGGTGTAAAACCCGCTACGCTGCTGCGGCTAGCGCAACGATTAGGCTACAACGGCTGGGGTGAACTCAAGGACGCATTCATCGATGAACTCGGGCTGCGCAATGATACATATGTATCCAAAGCCGAGAAGCTGATCGCCAAAGGCACTCAGCCGCAGCTGTATGAAGAGGTGTTTCAGGCGCATCAGGCCAATTTGGCTTTCACACAGCATGAAAACCATCAGGCCATGGAGCAAGCTGTAACGCTGCTGGACGCGGCTGAGAATGTCTATATTTGCGGCTTCCGGGCCAGCTTTCCTATCGCCTGGTCGCTGTTTTATGTCTATCGACTGTTCAATCGGCAGGCGTCGTTAATTGATGGTCTGGCGAGCAATATCGAGGTGTTCACCCGCGAATTAACAGCACAAGATTGCCTGTTACTCACCAGTTTTGCCCCCTATTCCCGTGAGTCGCTCGATGTCCTGCGCGCGGCCCAGCAGGCAGGCGCGACGATCGTTGCCATCACGGATTCTCCCGTCTCGCCATTAGCCCAGGCTGCCGATTGCACGCTGCTGTTCTCCATAGACAGCCCGTCGTTTTTCCCCTCCGTGGTGTCCGGCATGGGGCTGGCCGAGTGTTTACTGGCGATGCTGGTCGCGCGCCATGGTCGAGATGCAGTGAATAAAATCGAAAATGCTGAACGCTACCTTATTAACTCTGGTGCCTATGTGGTGCCCGGGAAACCCTGAAAAATAATTCATTTGCATCCGGCATAAGAAAACAGAATACATTTGAATCAAAATGAAATTGACGTGATACAAATGAATCCTGCATGATGCGCTTCATTAGCACAGCGCATTCAGGAGCAGGACCAGCATGACCCATATCATTCACCGCAGTCTACGCAGCACGCCCGCCGTGGCGGTACGCGCCCAGGGGGCGTACATTTTTGATGCACAGGGAAAACAGTATCTGGATGCCTGCGGTGGCGCCGCCGTTTCCTGTTTAGGCCACGCGCATCCTGACGTGCTGGCTGCGATGCATCGCCAGATCGATCAACTGGCCTATGCCCACACCAGTTTTTTTACCAGCGACACCGTTGAGCAGCTTGCTGAACAGCTGACGCGCACGGCGCCTGGCGATCTTAACTATGCCTATTTCGTTTCGGGCGGTTCGGAAGCGGTCGAAACCGCGCTCAAGCTGGCACGCCAGTATTTTGTTGAGATCGGCCAGCCGTCGCGCACCAAATTTATCGCCCGTAAGCAGAGCTATCATGGCAATACCCTTGGCGCGCTCGCGGTGGGAGGCAACGAATGGCGCCGCCGCCAGTTTGCTCCCTTGCTGATCGACGTGATCCGCGTTTCGGCCTGCAATGAATATCGCGACCGCCGCGCTGACGAAACCCAGCAGCAATACACCACGCGTCTGCTCAACGAGCTGGAGCACGCCATTATTGAGGCCGGTCCCGACACCATTATTGGTTTCTGTGCAGAAACCGTGGTGGGGGCCACCACCGGCGCCACCCCGCCTACCCCGGGCTATCTTAAAGGTGTACGCAACCTGTGTGATAAATACGGCATCCTCTACATCGCGGATGAAGTCATGTGTGGCATGGGACGCACCGGCACATTGCATGCGTTTGAACAGGATGATGTGGTGCCGGATTTGGTGACCATCGCGAAGGGGCTGGGGGGCGGCTATCAGCCGATTGGCGCAGTATTAGCGAGCGAGAAGATTGTCTCAGCCCTGCAGGCCGGTAGCGGTCTGTTCCAGCACGGGCACACCTACATTTGCCACGCAACCGCCGCGTCCGCAGCCCTGGCCGTGCAGCAGGTGATTGCGCGCGATAATTTGCTGCAGGCGGTGAGGCAAGAGGGGGATTACCTGCACAGCGCATTGCGTGAAGTGCTGGGGGAATTACCGCACGTCGGTGATACGCGTGGACGCGGCTTGTTTGCGGGCGTTGAGCTGGTACGCGATAAAGAGAGCAAAACCCCCTTCGATCCTGCCCTGAAGCTGCATGCAGCCATCAAAGCAAACTGTATGTCACGTGGGCTGATGGTCTATCCAATGGGTGGAACTATTGACGGGCAGTATGGCGACCATATCCTGATCGCACCACCGTTTATCGTCACGCCTGGCCAGCTCGACTTTGTGGTCGACACGCTGAACACCGTGATTCGCGAAGAGACCAGCAAATTATGATCAATCGTTTACCGCCGCTGGCGGAGCATGAGTGGGACGACCAGCAGCGCGCGTTGGCCGAAGAGATAATCAACGGGCCCCGCGGTGCGCTGCTGCCACCTTTCGAGCCGCTGCTGCGCAGCCCAGAGCTTATGGCGCATGCACAACGCATGGGGGAATACCTGCGTTATCGCAGCGCGCTGGGGCAGCGCCTGTCTGAACTGGCGATTTTGATGACCGCGCGGCACTGGTCGCAGCCTGTGGAGTGGGCGATTCATGCGCCGATAGCGCGCGAGAAGGGTATTTCTGCCGCGGCGGTGCAGGCGATTAATGAAAAGCGTCTTCCAGAGGATCTGCAGCCGGATGAGTGGGCGATCTATCACTTTTGCAAGGAGTTGCAGGAGCAGCAGAAGGTCAGCGATGCCACCTGGCAGCACGCTATCGCGTTGTGGGGCGAGAAAGGCGTGGTGGACCTGATCGGCATCAATGGCTATTACAGTTTTCTCTCAATGGTAATGAACGGCGCGCAGACGCCGGTACCCGACACCCGGGATGAGATTATTCCCGCATAAGCTTTCGCTTTAACTTTGGCGCATGAAAGTGCGCCCTGCATATCAACATTTTATTTCCCCACCCCGCAGATGTATTTCGCCGGGTGACATTCATGCACGCTACTTCACTGACGCCGAGGGTTATCATGTCTGGATTATTAACTAAATTAAAAGTTACGTTAGCGCTGGTCGCTTGCTCCGCCAGTTTTGTGGCACAAGCGCAGGATAAATTAACGGTTGGCGTTGATACCGCCTTTGTCCCCTTTGAATTTAAACAAGGCGATAAATACGTCGGCTTTGATATTGATTTGTGGGATGCCATCGCCAAAAAAATGGATGTCAGCTACGAATTACGCCCGATGGACTTCGGGGGACTGATTCCGGGTTTGCAATCACGTAATCTGGATGTCGCCATGGCGGGCATTACGATAACCGACGCGCGTAAACAGGTCGTCGATTTCAGCGACGGTTATTATGATGCTGATTTATTAATGGCGGTGAAAAGCAGCGATAATACCATTACTAAATTCAGCGATTTAGCAGGAAAGAAAGTGGGATTAAAGCAGGGAACGGCGGCGGCGAGCTTTATGAAAAGCAAATATAAGGCGAACTATGTTGAATTCCCGAATATCGACAACGCCTATCTTGATTTGCAGGCAGGTAACCTTGATGCCGTGGTACATGATTCCCCCAATGTGCTCTATTACGTAAAAACGGCGGGTGATGGCAAAGTGAAATCGACCGGCGAGACTGACAGCATTCTGCCGCAGCACTACGGTTTTGCGATGCAGAAGAACAGCAGCCTGACGCCGAAGATCAACGCTGCACTGCAGGCGTTACGTGCGGACGGAACTTACAACAAGATTTACGTGAAGTGGTTTGCTAAACAGCCAAAATAATCCCGCCAGGTCGGAGCGATCCGACCTCGTTGCATCTTAACGGGTAACATATGAATTTCGACAGTAAATATATTTGGGAGTCCCTGCCGCTGCTGTTGCAAGGACTACAGTTGACGCTGATTATTTCATTATCAGGTTTATTGGGTGGTTTTGTTATTGGCCTGCTGGCCGGAACCTGCCGGGCGCTCGGAGGGAAAATATCAAAAACAGTCTCGTTAGTTTTTGTCGAGTTAATCCGCGGAACGCCTATTATGGTGCAAGTGATGTTTATTTACTTCGCACTCCCCATGGTGTTACCGATTCATATCGACCCGGTAACGGCGGCCATTACGACCATTGTGATTAACTCGGGTGCTTATATTGCAGAAATCACCCGAGGGGCGATCCTCTCGATTAATAAAGGTTTTAGAGAGGCCAGCCTGGCAATGGGATTATCCCAGCGCAGCACGCTATGGCATGTCATTATGCCGCTGGCATTACGCCGTATGATCCCTGCGTTGGGTAATCAGTGGATTATCAGTATTAAAGACACCTCGCTGTTTATTGTGATTGGTGTGGCGGAATTGACTCGTCAGGGGCAAGAAATTATTGCCGGTAATTTCCGCGCGCTGGAAGTCTGGACCGCAGTGGCAATGATTTACCTGCTGGTGACGCTGTGCCTGAGTTTCCTGCTGAAGCAACTGGAGAAGAGGATCCATATTTTATGAGCATGGTTGAATTTAGCGCAGTGTCGAAAAATTTCGGCGCCACTCAGGTGCTGCACGACATCAATTTAAAAATTGACGCTGGCGAAGTCGTGGTGATCATCGGCCCTTCCGGTTCGGGCAAATCGACGCTGCTGCGCTGCATTAACAAGCTGGAGGAAATTTCCTCCGGCACGCTGCTGGTAGCGGGAATGCATATTACCGATCCTCACGCTAACGAATGTGATATCCGCCGTGAAGCCGGGATGGTGTTTCAGCAGTTCCATCTGTTCCCCCATCTGACGGCGCTGGAGAATGTGATGTTTGGTCCGGTTCGCGTACGCAAACAGAGCAAAGCCGCCGCGCGGGAACAGGCGCTGGCGCTGCTGGACCGCGTTGGCTTACGCGAACGCGCCAGTCACTACCCATCAGAGCTCTCTGGCGGTCAACAGCAACGCGTGGCCATTGCCAGAGCCCTGGCGGTGAAACCGAAAATGATGCTGTTCGATGAGCCGACCTCAGCGCTGGATCCCGAATTACGGCATGAGGTGCTGAAAGTCATGCGCTCGCTGGCCGAAGAAGGCATGACCATGGTGATTGTGACCCATGAAATCGGCTTCGCCCGCGATGTAGCATCCCGGCTCATTTTTATTGATGGCGGTACCATTGCCGAAGATGGTCCACCTGATATGCTGCTGAATAGCAGTCGCAATCCCCGCCTGAAAGAATTTTTGCAACACGTATCCTGAACAGAAGTGAATAACAACACTATGAAAAAAATCGACATTCGTGGTTCCGCTTTTGCAGTAGGTCAGGCGCTTGGCGCGTTCGGACGCGAGGCCTGGCATGCAAAACTGACGCAAACGGCGTTGTGGCAAACCGTTACCGCCATGAAAGACGCAGAACAGACCCGGAGCATGCGTTCGCGGGTCCAGTCTCAGTATCCCCTGATCTGGCAGGAGCTGGAGGGATTGGCCGCGGGTCTGGATGCACCGTTTGATGAGGTGTTTGCCTGGAACTGCCGCGGCGATCTGGTGCGCTCAACCTCTGATGGCTGCACCACGGTAGCGGGAAGCACCGCTGAGGGAGAGCTGATTATCGCGCATAATGAAGACGGTTTCCCGCAGCTTCGCAATGACTGCGCCATCGTCAGCATCACCCCGGATGACGGCCTGGCGTTCACCAGTTTCGCTTACCCGGGATCGATTTGCGGACACACCTTCGCCGTAAACGAAAAGGGCGTGGTGAATACGGTGAATAACATACGCGCTTTGCACCGTCCGGACGGCATGCCGCGCCAGATACTTGCCCGCGCTGCGCTGAATGCCGCCAGCCTGGATGAAGCTATCACTATACTGACCTCATCACCACGCGCCGGAGCCTTTCATCATACGCTGGGACAAATGGGAGACCGTCGTCTGTTTAGCGTGGAGGCGACGGGAACAGCCTGTTCCGTCACGCCGCTGCGGGACGTTTTCGCCCATGCTAATCACCTTATCCACCCTCAGCTTGATGCGGTTGAGCAGGTGATCACGGACAGCTCCCGGTCACGCCAGCAGCGGCTAAACGCCTGGCTGGATACGCAATCTCACCTTGATGGTGCAGCGGCTCTGGGTATTCTTTCAGACCAGCATGATCCCGCGCTCCCGATTTATCGTCTCTCGCCACACGACCCGGATGAAGAGAACACGCTGGCCACGGCCATTTTTACCCTGAGTACGTCGCAGATAAAATGGCAGATATTCACACTCGATCGGCAAAAACCCGTTTTACAGCAGGAATGCCCGGCGGCGCTGCGCTAGCGCGGGCCTACAGGGCTGTGATTTTTGTAGGCCGGGTCAGGCGTAGCCGCCACCCGGCAATGCCCTTCTGGAAGCCGCCTCGCAAACCTGCAAGCAACCTTATGTAATTCAGGGGCATCCCCTTTCCTTCCTTTTTTCACCGCCGTAAAGTGCCTGCGTTGCGGCACATCCGTAACCGGGCGTAGGAACCCGTTAGCATAACATGACATTTTTTGGACAAAGAGGATGCTAAATGGCGACTACCCCTGAATTTTCCTACGCGCTTTCTGAGGAAAGCGCTGTTCATCAGCTCATCACCCACCCCATTTCCGATTCTGCGGATCTCTTCGAACTGGCCGATGCCTGCGCCGCTTACGTAAGCGTACTAGTGGAAACTGACGATGCGGTGACGTTTGCCGCGCTTTGTAAGCAATTACTGGCTGCGCTCAAACGACTGCGCGAGTGCTGTGACTCGGAACTTCCGCCGTATCTGGTTGAACAGCTTATTGCGGGGGAAAAGATTGCTTCCTGCGTGCCGGACTGCTGGCAAGAGACGACGTTGCAGGTGGATTATGCCGTAGCGTTAACGCTGGCGGTGATGGGCGGGACGCTCCCTATAAACGTGGCGAAAGAACTGACCGGACTGCTGCATGATATGGTCTGGCTACTGGCGGAGTTTGTGAAGGAGCCTTATATCGCAGCGCACTGAGATGGGTGATGTAAGGCCGGAGTTCTGCGGGGTAAAAAGCAGGACTTTGGCCTTACTAAAAGAATAGCGTTGTTTGTTGAATGTCCGTTAGGAACGAGGAGCGGAAGTTCGCAATTTTTCTCGTCGTCGATGAAGTTTTAACGAGCCAGTATATCGGCCAAATGATAGCTAGTCGGGATGCATAATGAGTAGCTATTGAATGTCTTCTGGTTAGGCCTGACAAAATCCTAAGGGGAAAGTATCAACCTTTCGTCTTTCTGATTACTTAATGAAAGAGGGTTTTAGGCATCTTTTTATGATAATTTCTGGCAAACTCTTTTTTTGTTTATATAAAAACTATAATATTGCATTCAACTCACCCAAAGGGAGTATTTAACATGGCAATAAATCAAAAAGACATCAAATTGTTGTGGGGGCGTTCCGGAAATCGATGTGCAATTTGTAAGACAGAGTTAACACAGGATAAGAACTCCGTTAATTCCGCATTTACATTGGGGGAACAGGCACATATTGTTGGAGAGAAGGAAGATGCGGCCCGAGGAAAATCGCATTTAACTCTGGATGAAAGAAATAGTTATCACAACCTTATTCTCCTTTGCCCAAATCATCATACGGAAATTGATAGAAATGTAGAAGATTGGCCAGTCGAAAAACTCTATAACGTTAAGTCGACACATGAGTTATGGGTTTCAGAGACTCTTAGTAGAGTTGAAGATAAATTTTTTCTAGCTAAGCAACTTTCAGTAACTTCAATAATTGACTCCGCAGTAAAATATTGTCGTTTAGAAAACTGGCAGAATTGGACTAGCTTTGCATTAGCACCAGAACCGACATGGCCTAAAAATTTACCCGATGATATATTTGAATTTCGGCAAAAAGTCATTTCTGCTATATGGCCCGAAGAATTTGATGAACTACGGAGAGCCACTGAAACATTTTCCATAACACTTAACATAGCCGCTCAAATTTTCATGAGACATTCTTATCTTTATGAAGACACTTACTATCCAGAAAAATTTTATAAAACTGGTGGCTGGAATGATAATTATGAAGAAGACGTTGAAATATATAAGCAATGGATTCAAGAATGTCATGATTGGTTAGTGGAAGCTACAAAATCAGCTAATTGGTTTGCTGATGTTGTTCGTAGAGATATTAATCCCATGTTCTTTGCAGAAAAAGGTCGATTCTTAACAATGGAGGGAGATTTCCTAGGTTTTAAGAGTAAATTACATGTTTATACCAAAGAACAAAGAGATTCACTGCCTGACTCACTTGATCTCTAGTTTTAATTTATTATCAGTTTCATACGAAGTGATGATGCCTACTACTGGCTCAGAGCGGAAAGGCTGGGATATGTCAGGTCTGCTTTGAGCGAGGTGCGGAACTTGGCAATTATTTTCATAGCTGATAAAGGTATTACTAAAATTACATATGTATTAATCAACGGGGAGCAGGCCAGAGGTGAAGAACAGTAAAAATATGTAAAACCCTTATTTTTCTTAGTGGAAAGATGAAAGCATAGGGTCCAAAATACGGAGAGATATATGAACGTATCAATGCCTTGGAGTTTAGCTGGACGCCTTTTAAAGTGGATATGGGGCAAAATTACTCGGTTATGGTTACTAAAGACCTATCAAAAATCTCATGAGTACAAAGCTAGTCGCCTTCGGTTAGGAGCGCGTTGGGAACCACTTGGTGAGCACCTAGAGTACTCGTTGCGGCTTTCTAGTCCTGCCGATCATGAAACGGTAAAATCCTGTATAGCGTTTCGGGCAAAAGAAATTCTAGTAGAGAATGTTAAGCTTTACTTTGAAGCGTCTGGACACGGTATTCGTTACCAGCAAAGAATTGAGTTGGTAAATTTGGACCAATCTGTCCTGATTGTTTACTTAGATCAAATTCCTCGGCAGGAGCTTGTGGAGGCTTCTGAGCGCGGTATATTCTTTTCAATTACCGAAACGCAGTTCCTTCAATGCATCATTACGTTAGCCGGGGGTCAACAACAGCAACCCTTTGATTCAATAAGGTCCCACCTAACATATAACTGGTTGCTTAATGACAAATGGGTACGACGTTGGGGAGAGTTATGGAACTGTAATGCTATTGAGCATGCGAAAACCGAAATGAAGTCTTACTGGCGTTGGCGATTGGGAGAATTTAAACATTTTTCCCTATACTGTGCTGGGCTCGGGCCTTATCCCTGGAATGGAATATTACGCAAAATCCTGTGCAAGCTTTTGATCAACAACCATATTATTACAGTACAGTTCTGGCTGGCGGTACATTCTGGGCGGTATGTTCTTGGAGATGGAAAACTGAAGCTTAATCAGCGACGAATTAGAAAAGTAAAGTCCAGCAAAGCTTCGAACCTTTGAACTGAGTTGCGTTGTTCATTCCAAATCCTAGGCGCTGGGGGACTGACAAAGATATTACCGTTGATCTGCTCCCCTTAAACGAATGCAGCATGATGTTAGGAACTTCCGCTTCTGGCACAATGCGGACTCATCTTTCACACACTTCCATAAGATATTGTTAGTAAAACTAGCCTCCACCAGACTCCTTTTCAGCAAACAATTTCTGAATACGCTACGCAAATCAATCAAATTTCCCTGGTCGAGCGATACCTCCCCCTTTAATCTCAAGCCACCCCAACTTAACGTGCTCGAACGCTCTACATGAGCATAATTATCAAGAACATGTAGGAGCTTCATTTCCCCCGCAGTTTCCACATTGTCAACTCACCAATCACCACCTATAATGTTTCCATCCTGGAAACAATGGGCATGGATGCACGTAGTCTCAAGAGCGCCTTTCGATACGGCGACCAGACATTTTCCCAATCAAGCACTCGCCCTGGACGATCTTTACCGGGTACTAAAGAAGGAACACTACTCGTCACCAGGCGACATGCGAAAGCGCTTTCCCAGCCTGGACCGGATGAAATACCGGGAAAAATGATGGGTCATCGATGTGGGCGCGGACATTTAAGAGTAATGTTTTTTCCTGATTTTGAGCGGGGAAAGATCTTCATCAAACACATCAGCACGCACGCAGAGTATGACAAGCTCACGGACTACCACCGGGGAACGAAAGAATGAATTATGCAGCAGCCATCAAAGCGGCAAACGAGCTGACTAACGAGCTTCCCTTCCTGGGCTCAAGCCCGTCGCGACAAGATTACGAGGATGCTCTGGCGATGGTGGAACATCTTATTGAGCACGACCCCTATAGCCCGCTGGTAGAGATGCTTACCGCGAAAATCGATAAATACGAAAACGAGTCTCCGGAGTTTGCAGAATTTAACGCGCGTGTTGCCCGCATTCCGTCAGGCGTTGCGTTATTACGAACGTTGATGGATCAGTACCAACTCACTCAGAGCGATTTCGAGAATGAGATTGGTAAGAAGTCTCTGGTGAGTCGGATCCTTAATGGACAGCGCACATTGACCCTGGATCATATGCGGGCGCTGGCGAAGCGTTTCGGTTTGCCTGTGAGTGCGTTTGTGGGGAAGTGATCGTAAGCAGACTCTATGCACACATTCTGCGATAAAGAGTGGTTCACATAAAAGAACAAAGGAATGCTGATGAAAACGATAGAAGAACTACGAAACGAGCTTCTAAAAATAGGTGAGCAACTTGGGGGAGGCACAAGACCAAATCATTACTTCTTTATCCCTGACCAACCTGATGGGGTTGCAACTCCCTATCTGGAAATTCATGGGAAAGAATATCATTTTATCATCAGTGAAAGGGGTCTTGAAATACAGCGAAAAGTAACGCTCAGTGACGATGAAATTCTTTATTGGTTTGTGGAGAGTGCCGTGGCGGGGCTGGCCTCAACCTATGCAGCAAAACATTCATCTGAACGGGAATTCAGAGAGGTTTATTTCAGAAAGGAATACAGTTCAATGCTCTCAATCAAGCCCGAATGGGCAACAAGAAAGCGCAAAGAAATCACTCAGCTTCTCCATTCGCAAAGAAGCGAACATCGTTAACCCAACCGGCTCATTACATTTACTGCCCTATCCCCCTCTCTTTTCCTGGTGATTGCCTGCAGCACGCCATCTGATACTCTGGCTGCACTCAAGGAATGACAAGGAAGAGAAATGCTGAATCCTGGATTCGTAACCCGCAAAGCACTTGCTCAGTGGCAGGATGTCCCCGTTTTTTTACCTCAGTTCCAGTTTCATGAAAAACACCGAACGGTCATTCATACTGCGCACCCTGAACATATTCTGCCGTTGATTGCCAACTTTGACGTCCGGCAAGATGCTGTGATTCGTCGGTTGATGGCTTTGCGGCAATTACCGCAAAAACTTCTGCGCGATCAGCAGGCTGGCTCAATTAGCAACTTTGGTCTGCACAGTTTCACCCTTTTGAAAGATTCAGCATCGGAGCTTTGCTATGGCTTAAGAGGGCAATTCTGGCGTGCAGATTTCGGTCTGGAAAACGTGCCGGATGCCAGCGCGTTTCAGACGCCTACCGTGCCGGGCAGCGCGACACTGTTGCTGCGCTACCAGGTAAAGGAACTGGCACCAGACCAGCATGAACTCAGTACGGAAACGTTCGTCTTTTGCCCGGACAGAAGCACCCGGCTCAGGATGGCGGCTTACTGGCTGGTAATACGGGCGGGCAGCGGCTGGATCCGCAGGAGAACGCTGAAAGCGGTTAGGATGAATATCGAGAAGCTGGACTGAAGTGCAACAGAGAACCTTATGGTGTTCAGTGTTAGCACTTTACTTTAAATATTCGTTTCCGGTCGGGAACTGTCGGGAAGAAATGTTTGAGGAACCGTTATTAGCAAAGCGCGGTCCCGGGTAGGGACTTAGAATGAATATCTGTGCTGCGGGAATCTCCCCTTAACACAAATTTACTCGAAAAAGTTACCTGCACAGCATACTTATTTATCAGTCAGTTGCGTTTGTAATAGACTTCGTTTAATCTATTGTAAATCATTAAATACTTCAAAGGTCCATATATGGAATGGGGATGCATAAAGTGTGGGGTCGAAATACCTCAGGACAGAGAGTTTTGCGACAGTTGCGAAGATAAAAACTTCAGGAAAATTGGAGGCTTTCTTTTTCTCCCTCTTATAGGATTAGTGGTTACTGCTGCTTCCTATCTTTTTGCAATGACAGATGCGTTTAAATTTACGATAGAAAATTATTCGCACCTGAATGCAAATGCAAAAATTTTCTTCATAGCTTCACTGGTTATTTATATTGGCGAATTTCTTTTTACAGTCACCGTTCTTTCATTTTTCCTAAGAAAGAAGAAATCGCTACCAAAGCTTTATATTTTGTTTTTAATATCAATCGTGACGACAATGTCATTTAATACCTATTTGCTTTACATATTAATTCCTGGCGCTGAAATTGGCTATAATGAACTTGTACCTATTTTTAGAAACGTGATTTCGGCTTTAATTTGGATTCCCTATTTCATAACCTCTGTTCGTGTAAAAAGAACGTTTATCCGATAAAAAACACGAGTGGCTTCATCATTTTGATGACAGAAGATGCATGGCTATACTAATGCACATACAGTCATCAACACTGAGCGGACGCTATCACCGTCCGCTCATTATACGGAAAGGGCAGAAAAGTGGGTAAGGTCCGCACTGAGTTAAGAACGGACACTCTTGTATAAAGCATGGCGTCGGATTACAGTGAGAGCATTGATTGATAAGTGAGTAAAATCAGAACAGTAGCCAATGAAACAAAAACTTCGCAAACGTAACCAGGACTGGATATCAAGGCAATTACAACGTGCGCGCAAAGAGAAAATGCCGTTAAGTTTCTTTATTAATTTTCCTTCAATACGAGCAACTGCGTGTAATGGTCAGCGCCTTAAACGGCGTGGTCGTCTCAAGCCTGACTGGAGTCGCGCATTGTTTCATCCGGGGTGGGGAGAAGTGCCGATTATTGGACCGCAAGGCTCAGTGTATTGGTTTGAGGGGTTTGATAAGGAACAATTACCTGGAGAATTGATGCCGCTATGGGAAGATGTTTGATTGTATTGACTTTGAATTAATAACTTTCAGTGTAACGCTTAGACAGTGAGAAGTAGAGGCCAATTCTACGCAAAGACTAACGTATTCCTGTTAGCCATTAAACGATTTTATCTGGTTAAAGATAATCTACATAGCTGACCGAATCTGCGTATCCCCAAATTCTATAACCGGTTGATACCTCGATTCCAGGGAGATGAATAGCGCGAAGAATAGTACCTACCATGATATGTTGTTCAATTGAGTTTGTCATAATATCAAGATACTTGATATCCAAATAGCCACCTTCACAGAAATGGTAAAACCACTCGCCATCAACTGCAGATTCATAGCCATTGAGAAAAGTCATTTTCCATAAGGGAGGAGATTCCATGCTAACCATTGCCATGCGGATCTCATTCCATTTTGTATTATTCATGCAGCTATAAAGCATCTGAACCTCCCGGGCTCTGCTCCCGACAGATCAACACGCTACCAGGATAACAACGTAAAATTATGGCACAAAGCTGAAATGCATATTCACTTATCTTCCCCCCTCTCTATCGCCCCACCGCCACTCTCGGGTACGAATCCGTGAACGCGTTTATCACCATGTTCAGAAAAGTGATGGGCAGCACGCCCGCCCATTACTTTGCCGAACGGAAAAACAGCGGCCGTTAACCCGGCCCCTCGCTCCCCGCCGCCAGCAGCGGTACCACCACGTCGCTGATGGGCACCGCAATGCCGTGTTTGCGGCCGTAGCGCTGGATCACGCCGTTGCGGATATCCCACTCCATCGGGCGATTCGCCTGACGGTCAGCGAGAATCGACGTGCCGAGGTCCTCAGGCGCACGCTGAAAGTTCGCCAGAATCTCCTGCGCCACGTCATCGGCCAGCTTCGCCCCTTCGGCGCGGGCGACAGTAAGCCCCTCGCGCAGGTAGGCCAGCGCAAGGTCGCTGATATCCTCGCGCCTGAACATCCCGGCACGACGGTTAGCGAGCACCATCAGCCCGGCGACCGCATTTTGCAGCAGCTTGCGCCAGGCGACGGTGGGGAAATCAGCCGAGAGTTCAACTTCACAGCGCGTACCGCGAAGCGCCTCGACCACCCGCTGCGCCTGAGGCTCGTCCGGCAGCGTCAGGCGCGGCTTCGCCCGTAGCCAGACGGAGGCATCCGGCTCGCGCTGCGCCGGGAACCAGACCACCGACGGCAGCACAGTCGCGCCACTGACCAAAGGCTCAAGCTGAGCCTTCTGCTCTACGCCATTTTGCAGGGCACACACCACCGTATTTTCATCGCACAGCGCGCGCAGCCACCCGGCGCTGTCGGCGTTTTGCGTCGTTTTCACCGCGATAAACACGAGGTCAACGGGGCGCGTGATGGCCGCCGGATCGGTTAATACCGGACCGGGCACCACCGTTTCACCCTCATCGTGACGCAGGCGTAATTCCGGATGCGCGGTGCGTCCGCAGAGTAGCGGCGTGCGGCCAGCGTCATGCAGTACCGCGGCAACGGTGGTGCCAATCGCACCGGGACCAATCAGCGCAATGGTTGGATAGTCAGACATGAGTCACTCCCCTTTTGCTAAGCCTGCTATCAGTTATACCACCCTGAGACGAGTGCGCCACACCCGTTGTCTATACTCAACATTCACAGACAACGGAGTGCGCCATGCCTTTACCCGATTTTAAATCCTCTGAACCGTTCACCCTTGGCATCGAGCTCGAACTGCAGGTGGTTAACCCGCCGGGGTACGATCTCAGCCAGGACTCCTCCGCGCTTATCGCCGCCGTCAAAGACGACATCAAAGGCGGTGAAGTCAAACACGACATCACCGAAAGCATGCTCGAAATCGCCACCGGCGTGTGTCAGACCATCGATCAGGCGGCGGCGCAGTTCTCAGTGATGCAGCAGAGTATCCTGCGCGCGGCGGCAGAGCAGCACATTCAGATCTGCGGCGGCGGGACGCATCCGTTCCAGAAATGGCAGCGCCAGGAGGTGTGCGACGACGAGCGCTATAACGTCACGCTGGAGCGCTTTGGCTATCTGATTTTGCAGGCGACGGTGTTCGGTCAGCACGTTCACGTCGGCTGCCGGACCGGGGATGACGCCATTTACCTCCTGCACGGCCTGTCGCGCTTTGTGCCGCACTTTATTGCCCTGGCGGCTGCCTCGCCGTACATGCAGGGCACCGACACAAAGTTCTCCTCGTCGCGGCTCAATATCTTCTCCGGGTTCCCGGATAACGGCCAGATGCCGTGGGTCAACAGCTGGCAGGAGTTTGAAGGGCTGTTCCGCCGCCTGAGTTCCACCAGCATGATCGACAGCATCAAAGATCTGCACTGGGATATTCGCCCCAGCCCGCATTTTGGCACAGTGGAGGTGCGGGTGATGGATACGCCGCTGACGCTCGGCCACGCGATTAACATCGCCGGGCTGATTCAGGCCACGTCACACTGGCTGCTGACCACGCGACCGTATAAGCATCAGGAACGGGATTTTCTGCTCTACCGTTTTAACCGTTTTCAGGCGTGTCGCTACGGGCTGGAGGGGATCCTGACGGATGTGCACACCGGCGAGCAACGAACCGTGGCGGAGGACATCGCCTGGCTGCTGGAGCAGGTGGCGCCGTCGGCCGATAAGCTCGGTGCCACAAGCGCAATCAATGAAATTGCCCTGCTGTTAAAGCAGGGCAAGAGCGAGGCGCAGCGCATGCGGGACTTTATCGCCGACGGCGGCTCGCTTATTTCTCTGGTGCAGAAGCACTGCGAGCTATGGGCGACGAGTCCGTAAGGCCGTGGCCCCACTCCCGCAGGCGCTGGAACAGCACGAACAGCGCGGGGATGAACAGAATCCCCACCACGGTCGCCACCAGCATGCCGCTGAAGACCGTGGTGCCGATGATGCGGCGGCTCTGGGCGCCTGCGCCGGTCGCCAGCATCATCGGCAAAACGCCGATAATGAACGACACGGCGGTCATCATCACCGCCCGGAAGCGGCGCGAGGCCCCTTCCCGCGCGGCATCGACAATCGCCATTCCGTCCATACGCCGCGCGCGGGCGAACTCGACGATAAGAATCGCGTTCTTGGCCGCTAACGCGATCAGCAATACCAGACCAATCTGCACGTACACGTCGTTGGCGTATCCCGCCAACCACAGCCAGACCAGCGCCCCGCCAATAGCAAACAGCACCGAGAGCATCACGCTTGCCGGGAGCGTCCAGCTCTCGTACTGGGCGACGAGGAACAGCCACGCCATCACCACCGCCGCCAGCACGATCCAGATCGCCTGATTACCTGTCTGCTGCTCCTGGTACGACATGCCGCTCCAGGCGTAGTCGTATCCGGCCGGCAGGCTTTCCGCGAGGATCTCGCCCATCGCCGCCATCGCGGTGCTGCTGCTCACCCCAGCCGCTGCCGAGCCGCTCACCGACACGGACGGGAACTGGTTGTACTGCTGCAGGAACGGCGCGCCGACGGTTGGCGTGATGGTGACGAGGTTGCTCAGGCGCACCCGCTCGCCGCTGTTGCTGCGCACGAACAGCTCGCTGATCTGCTCTGCGCGCTCGCGCCACTGCATCTCGTTCTGCATCACCACGTGGTAGATGCGGTTGTTGATGCTGAAATCCCCGGCGCGCGTGCCGCCAAAGGCGGTTTGCAGGCTGCTGAAGATGCGCGACACCGGCACGTCAAGACGGGCGGCGCGCTCGCGGTCAACGGTCAGCGTCAGCTGCGGCACATTGCTGCTCCAGGTGGTGAACACGCGGCTCAGCTGCGGATGCTGGTTGGCTTTCGCCAGCACCTCGCGGGTGACGCGCTCCAGCTCCGCCGGGCTCTGCCCCGCCTGAGCCTGGATGCGCAGGTCAAAGCCGGAGGCGTTGCCCAGCCCCGGCAGCGTCGGCGGCGCGAAGGTCATGATGGTCGCTTCCGGCAGGGCCAGCAGCTGGCGCTGCAGGGTGCCCATCACCTCCTCCAGCGGCGGACGCGCGCTCCAGTCCTTCAGCATGATGGAGATAAACCCGCCGTTGGAGGCGCTGGTGCCGTTGAGGATGTTAAATCCGGAGACCTGAATGACGTCCTCCACCGCCGGATTTTGGGCGATCAGCTCCCGCGCCGTGGTCATCACCGCTTCGGTGCGCTCCAGCGAAGCCGCTTCCGGCAGCTGAACACTGGCGAAGAAGTAGCCCTGGTCCTCCTGCGGCAGGAAGCCTTTTGGCATCGACGTAAAGCTGAACAGCACGACTGCCGCCGCGCCTGCGGTGGCCAGCAGCGCCAGCCACGGACGCAGGTTTAAGACATTCACGATGCGGGTGTAGAAACCGCGCGTGGCGTCCAGCCCGCGGTTGAAGGCGCGATAAACGGCCGCCGGTTTCTCCGGGCGCGGACGCAGCAGCATCGCGCACAGCGCGGGCGTCAGGGTCAGCGCCACCAGGCTTGACAGCGTCACGGCGGTGGAGAGCGTCACCGCGAACTGGCGGTACAGCTCGCCGACAATCCCCGGCAGCAGCGCCACCGGCACAAACACCGCCAGCAGCACCAGCGTGGTCGCGATGACCGGCCCGGCGATCTGGCGCAGCGCCAGCGCGGTCGCCGCCGTGCCGCTCTGCCCTTCCGCCATCAGCGTTTCAACGCTCTCCACCACCACGATGGCGTCATCCACCACCATGGTCAGCGCCAGAATAATGGCAAACAGGCTGAGGGTGTTGGCGGAGTAGCCGAGCGTATAGAGCACCGCGAAGGTGCCCACCAGCGACACCGGAATGGCGAGGGCGACAATCAGCGTCGCGCGCCAGCTCTGCAGGAACAGGGAAACGACCACCACCACCGCCAGCATCGTCAGCGCCAGCGAGACGCCGATCTCTTTAATGGTCGCGGCGACAAAAGAGGTGGTGTCGAATTTCACCTCATAAACCAGGTCGTCCGGGAAGCGCGTTGAGAGGCGTTCCAGCTCCGCGCGTACCGCATCGGCCACGCGCAGGGCGTTGGCGGACGGCGTCGGATAGATACCCAAATAGGCGGAGTCGTGCCCGTTCAGCTGCGCACCGGAGCTGTAGCTGCGCGAGCCGAGCTCGATGGTGGCGACGTCCTTCAGGCGCACCAGCTGGCCCATCTCCCCCGCGCGGATGATGATGTCGGCAAACTCTTCGGCCTGGCTTAAGCGCCCCAGCCCGTTGATGGTCAGGGTCTGCTGCTGGCCGTTAAACACCGGCGGCGTGCCCACCTGACCCGCCGCGCCCTGTACGTTCTGCTCGCGCAGCGCCTGCGCCACGTCATCGGTGGTGACGTTCAGGGCGTTCATGCGGTCCGGGCGCAGCCAGATGCGCATGCTGTAGTCGCGCGCGCCGAACATCTGCACCTGCCCTACGCCGGGCAGACGCGACAGCGCCTCGCGCACCTGGGTGCTGGCGTAATTGCTGACGAACAACGGCGTGTGGGTGTTATTCGGTGAGTAAAGACTTACCCCCATCATCAGGTTGGTGGCCCGCTTGCGCACCTGCACGCCGTTTTGCTGCGCCTCGGTCGGCAGCTGCGCCACGGCCTGCGCCACGCGGTTTTGCACGTCGATGGCCGCGAGTTCCGGATCGGTGCCCGCCGCAAAGGTAATGTTCAGGCTGTAAGTGCCTTCGTCCGAACTGGTGGACTCCATGTAAAGCATATGGTCCACGCCGTTCAGCTGCGTCTCCAGCGGCGTGGCGATGGCCTCCGCCACGTCAGCGGAGCTGGCACCCGGCCAGCTGGCAGAGACGTTCACCACCGGCGGCGTGATCTGCGGGTACTGCTCCACCGGGATAATCCTCAGCGCAATGGCCCCCAGCAGGGTGATGACCAGCGCAATCACCATCGCGAAACGCGGGCGTTTGATGAAAAACGTCAGCATGATGGCTCCTTAATTCAGTATCTGGACAGCAGCGCCGGGCTGCACGCGCTGCGCGCCGTCAGTAATCGCTCGCTCACCGGGCTTCACGCCAGAAGTGATCTGGAACTGCTGGCTAATCTGACCAGCCACGTTCAGCGGGCGCATTTCGGCGTTGCCGTCGGCATTAACGACCCAAGCAAAGTAGCCGTCGCCGTTCTGCTGGACCGCGGCGGCGGGCAGGGTCAGCACCGGCTGTTCACTTGCCGGACGCAAAAACACGTTCACATTGCCGCCGGGCAGCAGCTGATGGCGCGGATTGGCAAACTCGGCGCGCAGCATCACGCTGGCGGTACGCGGGTCAACGCGGTTATCCACTGACGTCAGCTCGCCGCTGATGCGCTGGCCGTTGCTGTCGATCAGCGCCTGCCAGGCACGCTTCATGGCGTTGATATCCGCATGCTGTCCGGCTTTGGCGGCAAACACCCCCTCTTCCAGCGCAAAGGCGATGCGGATCGGGTCAAGCTGCACCACCTCCACCAAAACGCCGCTCGCCGGGTTGACCAGGCTACCCACATGGAAGCTGCTGTGCCCCACGCGGCCGTCAATCGGCGAGGTGATACGGGTGTAGCTCAGGGTGACGTTGCGGGCTTCGAGCCGGGCCTTCGCCTGCTCGAGAGCGGCGCTGGCGACGTCGCGCTGCATGCGGGCGTTGTCCACGTCGTGACGGCTGATGGCGTTGCTGCTGCCGAGACTTTCAAAGCGGGAAAGCTGCTGCTGCGCCTGGCGCAGCGTGGCTTCGGCGCTTTTCACTTCGGCCTGCGCCAGGCGCAAGGCGGCGCGCGGCTCGGCGTCGTCCAGCTCAAACAGTACGTCGCCTTTTTTCACGTACTGCCCGTCGCGGAAGTGGATTTTGGCGATCGCGCCTTCCGTTCGCGCCCGTAGCTCAACGGTGTGAATGGCTTCGATGCGCCCCGGGATCTGGCGCTCGGCGGCGTGGGCGGTTTGCTCCACGGTGGCGACGCGAACGGGAATGGCAGCGAATGCGGGTTGCAGGGTACTGACAAGAAGTGCTAACAGGACCGGGAATTTCATGGGAGTACCTCAGCGTTGTTTCTCCCCTCACCCCGGCCCTCTCCCCAAAGGGGCGAGGGAGAAAACCGGGCGGTCCCCTCTCCCCTGTGGGGAGAGGGTTAGGGTGAGGGGTAAGGTTTTCGTTATGCAGCCTTACGGAACCTGCGGGTCAGTCGCTTCTCGATTTCGACGACGAAGAACATCACGCCTGCAACGGCCAGGGTCACAAACCAGTAGCGCAGCGGCAGGGCTTCGGTACCGAACAGCATCTGCATAAACGGCAGGTAGATAATCGCCGCCTGGAGCAGGAACAGCACGCCCGTCACCAGCCAGATCCCTTTGTTCGCCAGCAGACCGCGGTTGAGGGAGAACCCTTCGGTGTTGCGGCAGTTAATCATGTATACCCACTGGGCGCAGACCAGCATCTGCAGCAGCACGGTGCGGATGAACTCCGCGCTGTGGCCACGCGGGGCCAGCCAGGCTTCCAGCGCAAAGGCGGCGATGGCAATCATGGTGCCAACGAAGGCCACGCGCCAGACGGCGTAGGCGTCCATCACGTGCTGCCCGGTCTGACGCGGCGGACGGCGCATGATGTTGCGCTCGGCGGCCTCAAAGGCCAGGCCGAAGGAGAGCGTGGCGGAGGTGGCCATGTTCATCCACAGAATCAGCACCGGCGTCAGCGGAATGATGTTCCCCGCCAGCAGCGCAATCACAATCAGCAGCCCCTGCGCCAGGTTGGTCGGCATGATGAACAGGATGGTCTTCTTCAGGTTGTCGTAAACGCGACGCCCCTCTTTCACCGCGCTGGCGATGGTGGCGAAGTTATCGTCCGTCAGGACCATGTCCGCCGCCTCTTTGGTCACTTCCGTGCCCTTAATGCCCATCGCAATACCCACGTCCGCCTGACGCAGCGCCGGGGCATCGTTCACGCCGTCGCCGGTCA
This sequence comes from Enterobacter quasiroggenkampii, assembly GCF_043972695.1. Taxonomy (NCBI): domain Bacteria; kingdom Pseudomonadati; phylum Pseudomonadota; class Gammaproteobacteria; order Enterobacterales; family Enterobacteriaceae; genus Enterobacter; species Enterobacter quasiroggenkampii. Next base: position 1,751,946 of record NZ_CP143745.1, on the reverse strand, counting down.
TGCCGACGATTTCGCCTTTGTCCTGCAGCGCTTTCACCAGGCGCAGCTTATGCTCCGGGCTGGTACGGGCGAAGATGTCATACTTCACTGCCGCGTCCGCCAGGGCGGCATCGTCCATCTTCTCCAGCTCGTAGCCGGTAACCGCCTGCTCGCTGTTGCTGATCCCCAGCATCTGCCCGATGCTCATTGCCGTCTGCGGGTGATCGCCGGTGATCATCTTCACGCGGATCCCCGCCTGCTGGCAGGCGTTAATCGCGTCAATGGCTTCCGGGCGCGGCGGATCCATCATCCCGGCGATGCCGAGGAAGATCAGGCCGTGGCTCAGGTCATCGTGCGTCAGTTCCTGCTCGCCGTTCGCTGGTTTGAACGCCGCGGCGACCATGCGCAGCCCCTGACGCGCATAGCGCTCCATCTCACTTTCCCAGTACGTGCGGTTGAAGGCTTCTGCACCGTGACGGGTCTGCTGCTGCGCACAGAGGGCGAAAATGACGTCCGGCGCGCCGGTGATCAGGATCTGCTCCTCACCGCCAATCTGGTAGTGGGTGCTCATGTACTTGTACTGCGAGTCGAACGGGATCTTGTTAACCAGCGTAGTCATCACCGGCTCAAGGCTGGCTTTCGCCGCCAGCACCTTCAGCGCGCCCTCGGTTGGGCCGCCGGTGATGCCCCACAGCCCGCGATCGTCCTCAATCAGCTGGCTGTCGTTACACAGGTCGATGGTGCGCAAGTACTGCTCCAGCACGGTGCCCGGCTGGATCTGCACCGGCTCGTCGCTGCCTTCCAGGTAGATGTTACCCACCGGTTCGTAGCTGTTGCCGTCCACGCGGTAGCAGGCGTCGGCGGTGATGATGGCTTTAGCCGTCATCTCGTTCATGGTCAGGGTACCGGTTTTATCCGAGCAGACCACGGTCATCGCGCCGAGCGTTTCAACCGTCGGCAGCTTGCGGATAATCGCCCGCTTGCGCGCCATCGCCTGCACGCCCAGGGAGAGGATGATGGAGATAATGGCCGGCAGACCTTCCGGTACGGAGGCCACCGCCAGACTGATCAGGGAGAGCAGGAGCTCCCCCATCGGGATCTCCCGGAACGCCAGGCTGAAGACAAACAGCGCGGCCATCATCGCCAGAATAATCGCGAAGATCGCTTTACCCAGCTTGTCCATCTGCACCAGCAGCGGCGTACGGTGCTTTTCGATACCCGCCATCATCTGGTTGATGTGGCCGAGTTCCGTATCCTGACCGGTCGCGGTGACCACACCGATGCCGCCGCCCGCGCTGACGGTCGTCCCGGAGAAGACCATATTGGTGCGATCGCCCAGCGGTAATTCGCCGCTGAGCGGATTAACGTGTTTATCCACCACGGTGGATTCACCGGTCAGAATCGCCTCTTCCACACGTAAATTATGCGCTTCAATTAAACGCATATCCGCCGGAATACGATCCCCCGCGCGTAATACAATAATATCGCCCGGGACTATTTCAGTTGTGGGGATTGTTTCATGGTTGCCGTTACGAATAACGCGCGCCTCGCTGGCGAGCATATTACGAATACTCTTCAGGGATTTTTCCGCGTTGCTTTCCTGAATATGACCAATTAAGGCATTGATTACCGCCACGCCCAAAATAACCAGCGTATCAACCCAGTGGCCCATTACTGCCGTTAATACGGCGGCGGCCAGCAGGACATAAATCAGCACATCATTAAAATGGGCCAGGAAACGCAGCCAGGCGGGTTTGCCTTTTTTCTCCGGCAGCGCGTTCGGCCCTGTTTTTTGCAGACGCACCTGCGCTTCTGCACGGTCCAGACCGCTGGCCTGGCTCTGCGCGTGTGCAAGCACCTGCTCTACGGTCTGCTGGTATGCCAGCCCGCCGGAAGGCGGCACGTTCGGAATCACTTTTTTTTCAGTCATCGTATTTTTCCTTCAATTTCCGGTGAACAGAAGCCTGAATTCCTTTCGGGCTTAAATAAATTCATTTTAAAGTCTTGCGAGTAAAATTGATCTACCGCAATATAATGACTTCTCGGTTATTCAAAACTGATTAAAACTATTTCGATGACCTGATTTTTACAAAATATTTCTAAACCAAAACTAAACGAGGGGGAACCATGTGGGGTATTTATCGCGGGCGCAGACTGGTGTTATACGTTATCGCGGCCATTGTTATTGCCACGTTAATTGGTTATAGCACCTATACATTTGTAAAATTATTTTCCTGATGCGGACGTTTATTTACATAACGCGATATTAATATAAACGCCGGGTCTTATGTTGTTATTTGTGCGCAGTAATAATGTCTTTGTTTTATTCAAAAAGGTCAGCGGGGCTGATATTGCTTTACGTTACAAAATGCCGGACAATGACATTTTTAACTGACGATTAACATTACGATGAGACACCCGCTAGAATCGCTGCTCACCGCAGGCGGCATTTTATTACTGGCCCTGCTTTCGTGCCTGCTGCTCCCGGCGCCTTCGCTTGGGCTGGTGCTGGCGCAGAAGCTGGTTCAGACCTTTCACATGGTCGATCTTAACCAGCTCTATACCATTCTGTTCTGCGTGTGGTTTTTACTGCTCGGGGCGATTGAATTCTTCGTGCTGCGTTTCGTCTGGCGACGCTGGTTTTCACTCGCGTCCTGAGCCCATAAAAAAGCCGGGTGGCGGCTACGCCTTACCCGGCCTACACGCGACAGGTTAATGTGTCTGGCTATGGTTCTCTTTACGGTACGCACCCGGCGGCTGGTTGAACGTACGGGTGAAGATACGGGTAAACGTCTGCTGCGAGTCAAACCCGTAACGCAGACAGATGTCGTACACCCGGGCGTCGGATTCTCGCAGATCGCGCGCCGCCAGCAGCAGCTTACGTTCACGAATATAACGTCCCAGACTCTCCCCTTTGTACTGCATAAACAGCCGCTGCAGGTGCCATTTCGAGTAACCCGCGTGGCGGGCAATCTCTTCTATTCGTAATGGCTGGTGCAGATTGTCGTCGATCCATTCGACGATAGTGTCGATGACTTGAGCGGAAATGGTCATACTGCTGTCCCCCTCTGCTTCTCGCTTAAACATTATTCCCACCACGCACGAAAGGTTTGTGCGCTGTCGCTTACCCGGACGGGCTCGCCCAGTTCCGGCGTCAGCAACCGATAATTTTTATCCTTGCTGGCTTTTGCCAGCTGGATCAGCGGATCGTTCCAGGCGTGTTTCGCCAGCACGAAGCGTCCGTTATGTCCGGGCACCACGGCTTTCGCGTTGAGATCCGCCGAGGCCTGCGCCGTTTCCTCCGGCAGCATGTGGATGTACTTCCAGTCCTGGTCGTACTGGCCGTTTTCCATGATGGCGACGTCCACTTCGCCAAACTGTTCACCGATGGCCCTGAAGTGCGGGCCGTAACCGGAATCTCCGCTGTAGTAAACCTTCTGCTCTGGCGTAACGAACATGAAGCTGCCCCACAGGGTGCGATCGCGTTTGATGCCGCGACCGGAGAAGTGACGCGCTGGCAGAACGTGCACCGTCAATTCATCGTTGATGCGTACCGACTGGTTCCAGTCGCGCTCGTCAATAATCTCGGGCTTCATCCCCCAGTAACGCAGGTGGGACCCCACGCCCAGCGGCGTCACTACGCGCTTCACCTTCGGTAGTAGCGCCTTGATAGTGGCGTAATCCAGATGATCGTAGTGATCGTGCGAGATAATCAGCAGGTCGATCGCCGGCATGCGTTCAGCACGCCACGGATACTCCCCGACAAAGGCCTTATTGAGGAACGAGAACGGCGCGGCATAGTTGCCAAGAACCGGGTCAATCAGGATGCGTTTGCCTGCGAGCTGCAGATACCACGAAGAGTGACCAAGCCACACCAGGGTGTCCTGCTCCAGCGGCAGGCTCGCAAGATCGGTTTTCACCAGCGGCAACGGCTGGGCCGGGCGGGCGTTTTCAGTTTTTTTAGTCAGAAACTCCCACATCGCGACCAGCATATTTTTGTCACCGTTATATCCCGGCGTCGGCAGCGTATTGTGGAATTTCCCCTCGCGATACTGTGGGGAGGCCTCCACTTCGGTGAGCCGTTCACCCTGCGGCGGCTGGCCGAATCCGGCATTCAGAACAAACGGTAAACTCGCGGCTGAAGCAATAATCATGATTAACACCACGCAGATGAAGAGAGGTTTTTTCATATCCTGACCCGAAAACGCGCCCCATCCGATAGCGTGCGCAGGGTAAACTTGATTATGAGTGAGTAAGCACTCATTATAGATATGATGATAAAGTCGTCAAGACGTTTTCGATCTTTGACATTCCGCGTTGCAGCGTGTCAAAGCACGTGTTTCAATCAGGGTTTTTATAATTGACAGGAGGAAAAATTTAGTGGCACGTCCGAAGAGTGAAGATAAAAAACAGGCCTTACTGGACGCCGCAACGGCGGCGTTTGCACAGTCAGGTATTGCCGCCTCAACGGCGCTTATTGCCCGTAAGGCGGGCGTCGCCGAAGGTACCCTGTTCCGCTACTTTGCTACGAAAGACGATCTGCTGAATGCCCTCTATCTGCATCTGAAGCAGGATCTCTGCCAGACCATGCTGGCAAACCTCGATCGCACCATCACGCTGCCTAAAGAACATACCCGCAATATCTGGAACAGCTATGTGGACTGGGGTATTCGTAACCCCGTTGCACATGCGGCGATCCGCCAGATTGGCGTCAGTGAAAAGCTGAGCGTCGAAACGGAACAGGCGGTGAAAGAGATGTTTCCGGAGCTGCATGAACTCTGCCGCCGTTCGGTGCGTCAGGTGTTTATGTCTGATGAATTTAAAACGTTTGGCGATGCGCTTTTCTTATCGCTGGCCGAAAGTACGATGGAATTTGCTACCCGCGATCCGTCCCGCGCCGTTGAGTTTAAAGCGCTCGGCTTTGAGGTGATGTGGCGCGGGCTTGCCCAGGAAGAGAGCGATGGACAGTAAAACGTTGCAGGAGCACGCAAAACGCGTGGCGCTGGAACTGCCATTCACCGAACACTGCTGGCCGTTTGGGCCGGAGTTTGACGTGTTTAAAGTGGGTGGAAAAATTTTCATGATTATGGCCGTCGCACACGGGCGGCCGCACGTCAGCCTGAAGTCAGACCCGGAGAAATCGCTGTTAAACCAGCAGATCTACCGCGGGATAGAACCCGGCTACCATCTGAGTAAAAAGCACTGGATCTCCCTTTACGGTACGGACGACGTGACGCCGGAACTGGTTACCGATCTTATCAATGATTCCTGGCATCTGGTGGTGGATAAACTGCCGAAAAAAGACCAGAAGTGGATCCGGCCGGTCTGATTGTTCGTCTGAGACGAACAGATTAAACGCTCGAATTGCCCTTATCTTTTTCCCCGTCCCGCTGTAATCTGCTCATCTTTCGCGCCCGCACGCGGGCGAATTTCATCATCAGGAGTTGTTATGGATATCATTTCTGTTGCGCTGAAACGCCACTCCACCAAGGCGTTCGACGCAAGCAAAAAACTGACCGCTGAAGAAGCGGAAAAAATCAAAACCCTGCTGCAGTACAGCCCGTCCAGCACCAACTCCCAACCGTGGCACTTCATTGTGGCCAGCACCGAGGAAGGAAAAGCGCGCGTGGCGAAATCCGCGGCAGGCACCTATGTGTTCAATGAACGCAAAATGCTGGATGCCTCTCACGTGGTGGTGTTCTGCGCGAAAACCGCGATGGACGATGCCTGGCTGGAGCGCGTTGTCGATCAGGAAGAAGCCGACGGTCGCTTCAACACCCCGGAAGCGAAAGCGGCAAACCATAAGGGCCGCACCTATTTCGCCGACATGCACCGCGTGGATCTGAAAGATGACGACCAGTGGATGGCGAAGCAGGTTTACCTGAACGTCGGCAACTTCCTGCTGGGCGTGGGCGCTATGGGTCTGGACGCGGTACCGATCGAAGGTTTCGACGCCGCGATCCTCGACGAAGAGTTTGGCCTGAAAGAGAAAGGCTTCACCAGCCTGGTAGTGGTGCCGGTTGGGCATCACAGCGTGGAAGATTTCAACGCCACGCTGCCGAAATCTCGCCTGCCGCTGAGCACGATTGTGACCGAGTGCTAATCCCTCCTGGCACGCTGGGTTCCGGCGTGCCTGTTTCAATAAAGCGTAATCTGCGGGTGTTTAATCCCACACACCAGCGCATAACGCGTTAACGTATCAAGGCTTGCCCGGGTAATATTCGCTTCCATTCTGGATACCGTGGGTGCGCTGACGCCCATCCGTTCAGCCACCTGCGCGCGCGTCAGGCCAGCATGGTCTCGCCATTGCGCCAGCATCTCTCGCAGGCGTTCCTTGCGCTCTTCTGCATCAAAAGAAGCCTGCACTTCTGAATTGCTTAACAGTTCCGCTCTGAGTTCATCCCAGTCAATAATCTTTTTGCTCATCCAACATCTCCTGTTGTCGTTTCAATGCCAGACGGAGTTCAGCAGAGGGCGTTTTTTGCGTTTTCTTGATAAATACCCGCAGCAGAAAAATTGTCTTTTCCCGCTGATAAACGTAGATCCCACGAGTGTGGATCAGCCCGACGATTCTGATTTCAAACAAACCATAGGGTAAGGGTTTGCTGTCAGGTTCTCTCAGTACTGTCGGATTGGTGCGTAATTTATCAAGCTGTCGAATCAGCTTCGCCTGCACCCCAGCAGGCAGTGAGAGAATCTCTTCTCTTACCGCCTCATGAACGATAAGTCTGAACACGATATTTCATCCCTGTGAATATTAGCATATAAGGCAATTTGCATTAAAGGCTAATTTAGCTTTTCGTGTCCCACCTTACCCGTTTTTAACAGACAGAACCGGATCCGCTTTGATTACATGAAAGCCCCTCGCAAAAAACTTACTTTCCCTGCGCCGCCAGCCACTCCATCGCCCGCTCTCCCGCTTCATCCACCGGCAGATACACCAGCAGCCGCGATCCGTTTCGCGGCGCGGAATACCAGTACATCTGCTGCAGCGTAAAATCCCCCAGCTCGGGATGGGTAAACAGCTTGAGCTGGTTCTCCACGCCGCGCACGTCGTTGCGCTGGTGCCACAGGGTTTTGAACTCTTCGGACACCGCAAAGAAGCGCGCCAGTTTGGCCTCCCACAGCGGGTCACCCCGGTGTTCGGCCATCGCCGCCCGGAAATAGGAGACAAAAATGGGCAGGACGTCGTCGCGTCTGCCGAGGCGCGCGCGCCACGCCGGATGCGTGAGGAACAGATAAATACAGTTGCGATCTTCGGGAGGGATGTCATTGAAATCGACGCCCATCAGATGCCCGAAGCTGTCGTTCCACGCCACGATATCGAAGTTCGGTTTTTGAATGCTCGCGGGTTTCGGCATCAGCGTATCCAGCAGGCGTCGGGTGCCTTCGCTGATGCCTTCACAGCAGACCGCCTGTGGTGCTTCACCCGGCGGCAAACCCGCTAACACAAACAGGTGCCGGGCCTCGGTCGGGGTGCATTGCAGCGCTTTTGCCACGGCCGCCATCACCGCGCTGGACGGATTGACGTCCCTGCCCTGCTCAAGCCAGGTGTACCAGGTCACGCCCACGTCAGCGAGCATCGCCACCTCTTCCCGGCGCAGACCCGGCGTGCGGCGACGACCGCTGCGCGGCAAGCCGAGACGCTGCGGATCGAGGCTTTCACGCCGGGCGCGTAAAAATGCCCCGAGCTGTTTTCGGGTGTCATCCTGAAGTGAGACGACAGGTTCAGACATCAGCGCCATAAATCCCCCTGCATGGTAGTGCCAGTACCAGTATAAGCAAGAACTGGTACCCGTTTATCTGATGGTAGATGCTACGACCATCTGTTGAATGACGCAATGGAGTTACCATGAATACGTCAGTTGTTTCACCGGGTCGCGCTGGCCTGATATTGCTGTTAACCGGCCAGATGCTGCCGATGATTGATACCTCAATCACCAACGTGGCGCTGGACGCCATTACCCATTCACTGCACGCTACCGCTACCGAACTGGAGCTCATCGTCGCGCTCTACGGCGTGGCCTTTGCCGTCTGCCTCGCGCTCGGCAGCAAGCTGGGGGATAATTTTGGCCGTCGCCGTCTGTTCATGTGGGGTGTGGCGAGCTTTGGCCTGGCCTCGCTGCTCTGCGGCATAGCGGGGAACATTGAACAGCTGCTCGCCGCGCGCATCGTTCAGGGCGCAGGTGCCGCACTGATCATGCCGCAAATTCTTGCCACGCTGCACGTGACGCTCAAAGGTACGGCGCATGCAAAAGCCATCAGCCTGTTCGGCGGCATCGGCGGGATTGCGTTTATAGTCGGGCAGATGGGCGGCGGCTGGCTGGTATCGGCGGATATCGCCGGACTGGGCTGGCGTAACGCCTTCTTTATCAACGTGCCGATTTGTCTGGTGGTGCTGGCGCTGAGCCGCCGCTTCGTACCGGAAACCCGTCGCGAGACGCCGTCACGCATCGACTGGCCGGGTACCGTGTTGCTGGCCATCATGCTTTGCTGCCTGCTGTTCCCGATGGCGCTCGGCCCGCAGTGGCACTGGTCCTGGCCGCTGAAGACGATGCTGCTCGCCCTGGTCCCGCTGGCCTGTCTGATGGCGCTGAATGCGCGCAAAAAAGAGCGTGAGAATGCCCACCCGCTGATCCCGCCGCGCCTGCTTGCGCTTCGCAGCGTGCGCTTTGGCATTCTGATTGCGATGCTTTTTTTCAGCGTCTGGTCCGGGTTTATGTTCTGTATGGCCCTGACCATGCAAACCGGTCTGGGGATGGCGCCGTGGCAGTCCGGGAACAGTTTTATCGCCCTGGGCGTGACCTACTTTGTTTCGGCGTGGTTCGCACCTCGGCTGATTGCCCGCTACAGCACCAGCACCATCCTGCTGACGGGTCTGGCGATCCAGATTACCGGCCTGCTGGCGCTGATCGCCACGTTCCGCGTTTGGGGCATGGAGAATACCACCCTGACGCTGGCACCCGCGACTGGACTGGTGGGCTACGGGCAGGCGCTGATCGTGAACAGTTTCTACCGCATCGGGATGCGCGACATTCAGCCTGACGACGCGGGGGCCGCGAGCGCTATTTTAAGCACCCTGCAGCAGGCCGCGCTGGGTCTTGGCCCGGCTATTTTTGGCGCCATTTTGCTGCATGCGCTTCAAAACCATCACGGGGATTACACCCAGGCGGTTAACGTCTTCCTCATGGTGGAAACAGCCATGATGGTGGTGCTGGCTCTGGCGACGCTGCGCATCCGCCATCGCCTGTGCCTGCCGGTGGTAAAGGTCTGCCAGACCGCCAAATAAGTTCGTGAATTTGCATAATAGATCCGCAGCCGCCATTATGGGGCTGCAAAAATACAGGAGACGTTATGCAGGAATTGATTGCTCAGGTTGAAGAGTTAGGCATTGAAATTAATCACACCACCTCTTTAGTGATTATCTTTGGTATTATTTTTCTTACCGCCATCATCGTTCATTTTATTCTGCACAAAGGGGTACTTCGCGCATTCGAAAAACGCGCGCAGGCCAGCAGCCATTTATGGCTGCAGATCATCACCCAGAATAAATTATTTCACCGTCTGGCCTTTACCCTGCAGGGGATAATTGTCAACGTCCAGGCGGTACTGTGGCTGCAAAAGGGCAGCGAAGCAGCGGAAATACTCACCACCTGCGCGAAGCTGTGGGTGATGGTGTATGCCCTGCTCTCCTTCTTCTCGCTGCTGGACGTGATTTTCAATCTGTCGCAGAAAATGGCTACCGCGTCACAGCTGCCGCTGAAAGGGATCTTCCAGGGCATCAAGCTGGTGAGCGCCATCCTGGTGGGGATACTGATTATCTCCCTGCTGATTGGCCAGTCCCCGGCGATTCTGATCAGCGGTCTGGGTGCCATGGCCGCCGTCCTGATGCTGGTGTTTAAAGACCCGATACTCGGACTTGTGGCGGGTATTCAGCTTTCTGCCAACGACATGCTCAAGCTCGGCGACTGGCTGGAGATGCCGAAATACGGTGCCAACGGTACGGTGACGGACATCGGCCTGACCACCGTGAAAGTGCGCAATTTCGATAATACGATTACGACCATTCCGACGTGGGCGCTGGTCTCCGATGCCTTTATCAACTGGAGCGGCATGTCGGCCTCCGGTGGGCGACGCATTAAGCGCAGCCTGAACATTGATACCACCAGTATTCATTTCCTCGACGAGCAGGAACAGCAGAAGCTCATTCAGGCGAAACTGCTGAAGCCTTATCTGGCCGCACGTCATGAGGAAATTAACCTGTGGAATCAGCAGAATGGTGAAGGGGAATCGGTATTAAACCTGCGCAAGATGACCAATATCGGCACCTTCCGCGCCTACCTGAACGAATATCTGCGCAACCACCCGCGTATTCGTAAAGATATGACGCTGATGGTGCGCCAGCTAGCGCCTGATGCGAATGGTTTGCCGATTGAAATATATGCCTTCACCAATACCGTGGTCTGGGCAGAATATGAGGAGATTCAGGCCGACATCTTCGACCATATTTTCGCGGTGGTGGATGAATTTGGTCTGCGTATTCACCAGTCGCCGACGGGGAATGATATTCGCTCGTTGACCCCTCAGCATCGGTGAGGTGGGTTGCCGGGTGGCGGCTTCGCCTTACCCGGCCTACTTTGATTTTGTAGGCCCGGTAAGCGAAGCGCCACCGGGCATGAAGGCAAGTGTGGTCTGGTTTGGTGCGGTCTGGTGCCCTCTCCCACAGGGAGAGGGAGAAAACCGCGCTACTTTTTGCGCGAGAGCTTAAAAGCAATAAACAGGAACACCACCCACACCGGCAGCAGCATCGCCGAGAGGCGCATCTCATGCATGGTACACATCAGTACCAGAATCAGCCCCAGGAAAGCGATACATAGGTAGTTACCCGCCGGGTAAAGCAGCGCTTTGAACTGCGTTTCGCGCCCCTTGCGGCGCATCGCGGCGCGGAATCGCAGGTGCGCCAGGCAGATCATGATCCAGTTCAGCAGCAGCGTAGCGACTACCAGCGCCATCAGCAGGCCAAAGGCCTCTTTCGGCAGCAGGTAGTTGATCAGCACCACCAGTGACGTGATGGCACCTGACAGTAACAAGGAATTCACCGGCACGCCGCGACGGCTGACGCGGGTGAGGAACTTCGGCGCGTTGCCTTGTACGGAGAGGCCAAACAGCATGCGGCTGTTGGAGTAGACGCCGCTGTTATAGACCGACAGCGATGCAACCAGAATGACGAAGTTCAGCGCGGAGGCGACCACGTTGCTGTTCAGATCGTGGAAAATCATCACGAACGGGCTGCTGTCGGATTTCACTTCCACCCACGGATAGAGCGCCAGCAAGACCACCAGCGAGCCGATGTAGAACAGCAGGATACGGTACACCACCTGGTTAACCGCTTTTGGAATGCTTTTATGCGGGTCGCGCGCTTCGGCGGCGGTAATGCCAATCAGCTCGAGACCGCCGAAGGAGAACATGATCACCGCCAGGGAGAGGATCAGCCCTTTCCAGCCGGTGGCGAGGAAGCCGCCGTGCTGCCACAGGTTGTCGATCGTGGCGCGCTCGCCGCCGTGGCCTGAGAACAGCAGCCACAGGCCAAAGCCGATCATGCCGATAATCGCCAGCACCTTGATCAGCGCAAACCAGAACTCGGTTTCACCATACAGGCGGACGTTGACGAGGTTAACGGCGTTAATAATGATGAAGAAGGCCGCCGCCCAGATCCACGTCGGGACATCCGGCAGCCAGTACTGCATATAGATGCCTGCGGCGGTCAGCTCCGCCATCCCCACCAGCACGAACATCACCCAGTAGTTCCAGCCGGACAGGAAGCCGGCAAACGGGCCCCAGTATTTATAAGCAAAATGCGCGAAGGAGCCTGAAACTGGCTCTTCGACAACCATCTCGCCAAGCTGGCGCATGATCAGGAAGGCAATAATCCCGGCGATACCGTAACCCAGCAGCACCGCCGGGCCCGCCATCTGAATAGCGGGGCCGATGCCGAGAAAGAGCCCGGTACCGATTGCGCCGCCAAGGGCAATTAACTGAATATGTCGATTTTGCAAACCACGTTGCAGCGTCGGATTCTGATCCGACGAGGCTTCGGCGCTACCATGGCCTGAAGCGGATGACGCGTCTTTCACGTCCTACCCCTGTCTCTTTTTTAGAAGGGGCACGTTTTAACACTTCATGCTGGAGGTAGCAAGGGATTGGGGCATCCCTGCCCCGGATAACGAGATGGAACGCTTAGAATTCGTAGCCAACCGCGATCTTAAAGGTACGCGGTTCGCCCTGCGTGATGTAGGTACCGGAATCATCCACGCTGGCCCAGTAGTTTTCATTGGTCACGTTGTCGATGCCCGCACGCACCGTCATCTGGTTTGCATTGTGGTTCACCGCGAAGCGATAGCGCATCCCCAGATCCAGCGTGGTGTAGCTGTCCAGCTTTTTGGTGTTTGCCAGGTCAGCGTACTGCGCACCGGAGTGGTTGACGCGGGCGGTCGCCGTCAGGCCATCAATCGGCTTGATGTCATACTCTGCACCCAATACGGCGTAAAAGTTCGGAATACCGATCGCATCGTTACCCTGATTGACACCATTTTTGGTTTTGGTCAGCTCGGCCTGCAGCCAGGTGGCGCTGGCGTTGAGGCGCATCCCGAGCATGGGTTCGCCGAAAATGTTCAGCTCCACGCCACGGTTACGCTGTTCAGCATCCAGGCCGTAGTGATTGTTGCTGTCGAGGATCGCCGACGGCATCTTGATTTCAAACAGCGCAAGCGATCCGCCTACGCGGCCAAAGTCCGCCTTTACGCCCACTTCGTTCTGCTTAGAGTGAACGATACCGGTGCTCTGGCCGTAGTTGGTGGCGGTATTAGGCGCGGTTTTGCCCGGCTGCAGCGCTTCGGTATGGTTAGCATAGAGCGAGATTTCCTCCCACGGCTTGTAGACCACGCCGTAGGTTGGCATCCAGCGGCTGCCGTCGAAGCCGTCTGCCGCGTTTTCCGCACCGGTAATTTTGTTATACCCGCGAATGACCACTTTCTGGTGGCGTGCGCCAGCGGTGAACAGCAGTTTGTCGTCCAGCACGCCCAGGGTATCGCTCAACAGCCAGCCCTGGGTACGGGTGCGTCCGCTGGTCAGCGGGTCGCTGTACTTTCCGCCAGATCCGTTGAAGTTGCTGCTGTCCGGCATATCCACGCCGGTGTTGTGGTAGATGTTGGTCGTCGGGTTATCCTTCGTCGCCGACATTTCCCACGCGATTTTTTCGTTTTTGGTCATCGCCGAATAGCCAACGTTGACCTTGTGCGAGATAAAACCGGTATCAAAGTTACCGCGAATGCCCGCCATGCCGCTGACGGAATCGCTGATGCGGTTGGTATCAAGGCGGCTGACCGTTGCCTTACCGCTTTTATCCACCAGCTTCGGCGCGCTGTAGATCCCTTCCTCGTGCGCGTGCTGCGCGCCAAGCCCGGTATAGGCGGTCCAGCCGTCAGTGATGTCGTACTCGCTGCGCCACATCCCGAACTCGTTTTCGATGTTGCTGTAGGCCCACTTCTGCGAGAAGTTGCGATCGTTTTTCGGCGGCTCGGGCACGAAATCTACCGCCGAAATGTTGACGCTGGTTGGACTGCCGTGGAAGGTTTTTTTCTGATAGCCCAGATCCAGCGAGGTGCGGAAGCGGTCACCGTTGTAATCCAGGCCGGTAGAGAGCAGCGTGGTGCGGCGGCGATCGTTCGGTATGCCGGTTTCCCCTTCGCGGTGCACCAGGTTCACCCGCGCGCCAAACTGGTCGTTGTCGCCGTAGCGACGGCCCGCATCCAGCGTGGTGCCAATTTGAGAATCGGAAGTGTAGTCGACGCCCACTTTCGCCTGCGGGAGTTCGCCCGCGTGTTTTGGCTCAAGGTTGATCATCCCGCCCACGCCGGAGCTCGCCGCGCCGTTCATCAGGGCGTTTGCCCCTTTGAAGATCTCAATGCGCTCAACCATCTGCGTATCCACCACCTGCCGCGGCAGCACGCCGGACAGACCGCCAAAGGTCATGTCGTCACCGTCGAACTTCAGGCCACGAATACGGTAGGTTTCCGCGCTGTTGCCGAAACCCTGAACGAACTGCACGCCCGCGTCGTTGGCGACCACGTCAGCAATGGTTTTCGCCTGCTGATCTTCCACCAGCTTTGAGGTGTAGCTGATGATGTTGAACGGTACGTCCATGGCGTTCTGCTGGCCCAGCATCCCCATCCGTCCGCCGTTTGCCACCTGTCCGTCGAGGAAGGCCGGTACCAGCCGATCGCCACCGGGTTTGAACTCGCTGGCAGGCTTAGCCTGCACGACGAGGGTATCTTCTTTTTGATCGCCCGCCGCGAAGGCGGAATGTGTTACCGCGCCAACGGCGAGCGCCAGCAGCGTTTTGTGTATGTTGGTGTTGTTCATCGTTAACTCATTTGAAAGTGCGCGCAAAAATGACCCGTTGTCGGGCCTTAGAATGTATTGATAGCAATGCAAATGAGAACTATACGCATTATCCATGCGTTAGCAAGCGTAACTGCGAACAACAAGAAGAGATGGGGAGACAGGGGAGGAACAGCCACCCCGAACACGGGGTGGCTGCAGTGACGTTATTTTTTCTTGTAGATATTGGCCGTACCGTGAATTTTATTGTTGGTGTTCCCTGAGGTGAGCACCAGAACATCCGCGCCTTGCTTATCGGCTTTCTCAATCAGTTCTTTTTTTGCATCATCGACCGATACTTCATTTGAAGTGCTTACCGTACCGATTTTTTGATACTGAGACTCGACTTTCTTGAACTCATTTTTAGTCAGCAGTTGGGCAGCAAAAGCATTGGTCGTAAACAGTAACGCCGTTCCCAACAAAATAGCAGTCGTCTTTTTCATAACCTTTTTCCTTGAGATTAATCAGCAACTACGAAAAACCTCACGCATTATGGTGAGGTTTTATGAGCATGGTAGAGAATCTCAGGAAATGCCATTTTTTCGGGAAAATTCTTTTATAACAACCCATTGCATGAAATTATTAACGAATATTAAGAATAGACGAATACACGCGCGGCGCCAGCAATATCAATGCGTACCGCCGTGCCCGGGTTCCATCCTGGCTGGCTGACGGTCTTCAGGGTCACGGGCTCGTGCTGCCCGGCGAGCCCAAGGGTGAGCGTCGACAGGTGGCCGGTAAAATCCACATCAAGAATGGAGATTGGGCTTTCATGTGAGGCACATGCCGTCACGCTCAGCTGCTCCGGGCGCAGCATCACTCTGCCCTGCCCTGTCGCATGTGCGTTGTCCGTGGGCACCTCACCCAGGGCGCAGAGGGCGTAGCCCGCGGTGAGCTGCGCAGGCAGGATTAGCGCATCACCAAGAAACAGTGCCGTCTCTTCGTCAACGGGACGGGTATAAACCTCATAAGGCGTCCCGATCTGCGTGAAACGTCCGGAACGCATGACGGCTACCTGCGTGGCAAAAGACAACGCTTCGTTCTGGTCGTGGGTGACCAGAATCGAGGCCACGCCCGCTTCGGCCAGCAGATCGGCCGTTGCCTTACGCGTCATCGCGCGCAGGCCGGTATCCAGCGCCGAGAACGGCTCATCCAGCAGCATCAATGAAGGACGCTGGGCCAGCGCACGAGCAAGCGCCACGCGCTGCTGCTGTCCGCCGGAAATCTCGTGGGGCCAGTGCGTGGCGAGTTGCCTGTCCAGCGAGACCATCTCCATCAGCGCCTCAACGCGCTGGCGCTTCTCGTGGCGGGTCCCGTCCAGCCCCCAGGCAATGTTGTCTGCCACGTTGAGGTGCGGGAACAACGCGCCCTCCTGCGGCACAAAACCGATCCCGCGCTGGTGGGCTGGGACAAAACGGTTTTCATCAAACAGCGTTCTCCCCTGCATGACAATACGTCCGGTGTCGGGCGTCTCAAACCCGGCAAGAATACGCAGCAGCGTGGTTTTACCCGACCCCGACGGCCCGACAATGGCCGTTCTGCTCCCCGGCGCAACGCTCAGGTTTAAGCTGTCGAGCACCTGCACATCAGCAAACGATTTAGAAATGGCGGTTAATTCAAGCATGTCATAGCCCTGCAATTTTCTTCGACTGCATATAGAGAATGGCGGTCAGCGGGAGGGAAATCAGGATCATCAGCATCGCGTAAGGTGCCGCTGCCACATAATCAATCTCGCTGGTCAGCGCCCAGAATCCGGTGGAGAGCGTGCGCGTGCCCAGGGGAGAGAGTAACAGCGTGGCGGTCAACTCGTTGCTGACGCCGAGGAAAACCAGCGCGGCTCCCGCCGCCGCACCCGGCGCGGCCAGCCGCATCGTGACGCTCCAGAGCGCCTTCGCGGGCGTGCTGCCAAGGCTGCGGGCCACGTTTTCCAGCTCAACCGGTGCCTGCGCAATTCCCGCCCGCAGATTGATGAGCGCACGGGGCATAAACATCAGCAGATAGGCAAGGAACAGGGTTATTTCCGTCTGGTAAATGGGACGGGCGTAGTGAATGGTGACGGTGACCAGGGCCAGCGCCGTGACAATGCCAGGCAGCGAACTGGTGATATAGATGCACCCTTCCAGCATCCGGAAGATACGATGCGGATAGCGGATACCGAGCCACGCAATGGGGATCACGCACGTCGTCGTCAGCAGCGCGCCGCCCACGCCGAGCATCAGCGTCTGGCGCAGCGAGTGCCAGAGATCGGCGCTCATCCAGTTTTCCACACCGCCGAGCCAAATCCAGCGACACAGGACAACTAACGGCACGCCCAGCGCCAGCACGATCAGCACGATGAAAAACAGCTGCCCCAGCGCGGCAGCCGCAGGCTTCAGCGGCCAGCGTTTCTGTTCGCGCGCAGCACCGGCGCCAATGCGCGCGTAGCGTGCCTTTCCACGCGTCACGCCTTCCAGCACTAAGATAGCCAGGCAGCATAACGCCAGCACGCCCGCCAGCATGTTTGCCGCCGGGCCGCTGAAGGTAGACTGAAACTGGTCATAAATTGCCGTGGTGAAGGTATCAAAGCGGATCATCACGTACAGGCCATATTCCGCCAGCAGGTGCAGCGCCACCAGCAGCGCGCCGCCGCAGATAGCCAGCTTGAGCTGGGGCAGCACCACGCGGAAAAAGACTCGCCACGGCGGGGTGCCGAGCGACGCGGCCACATCTTCGAGCGTCGGGTCAAGGCGGCGCAGCACCGCCGCAACCGGCATGTAGATAAAGGGATAGTAGGCCAGAACGGAGAGAAACACGCCCGCGGAGAGCCCGTGCATGGACGGAACAACGCTCACCCAGGCATAGCTTTGCACAAACGCGGGGATCGCCAGCGGGGCGACCGCCAGTGCAGACCAAATTCCCCGTCCGGCAAGCTGCGTGCGCTCGGTGAGCCAGGCTATCGCCACACCCGTCACGATACACAGCGGAACCGCTAAAGCCGTCAGCCACAGCGTGTTGCTGAGCAGCTCAGCCACACGCGGGCGAAACACCAGCGCCTTTATCGTTTCCCAGCCCGTCTCAATGCCAATGGCAATGATAAAACCCAAAGGCAGAAGCGCCAGTAATGAAAACAAGACAGCTAACGCAACCATCGGCAGTGCAGGACGCCTGCAAGCAGGCTCGTGCACTCTGTTTTTTCCGATGTCGAGACTCAGACCAGACATAAGACGTTCACTTCACTCTCAGGATCACAGCAGACCGGCTTGCGTCATCAGCTCGATAACTTTCTTACTGTTGAGCGTTGAAGGTTCAACTTTCGGCGCATCAAGATCTTTCAGCGGAACCAGTTTCGGGTTAGAGGCCGCGTTCACACCCACGGCGTATTCAAAGGCGTTGTTGGTACGCAGACTTTCCTGACCTTCTTTGCCGGTAATGTATTTGATGAAGGCCTGCGCCTGCGCTTTGTGTTTGCTGGACGCCAGCACGCCACCGCCAGAAAGGCTTACGAACGCGCCCGGGTCCTGGTGTTTGAAGTAGTAGAGCTGGGTGTTTTTGCTGTTTTCACCGGTTTTGGACTGATCGACAAAGCGGTAGTAGTGATAAATCACCCCGCCATCAATCTGACCAGCATTGACCGCTTTCATCACCGTGCTGTTACCTTTATAGGCAACGAAGTTGGCTTTCATCGCCTTGAGCCATTCCAGGGTGGCTTTTTCGCCTTTCAGGGCCAGCATCGCGCTCACGATGGCCTGGAAATCTGCGCCTGAAGGAGATGCTGCCCAGCGGCCTTTCCACTCGGGTTTCGCCAGCTCCATCAGCGATTTAGGCAGCTGCTGTTCGCTCAGCTTCGCCGGGTTATAGACGAATACGGTGCTGCGGGCGGCAATGCCGATCCAGCGGCCGTGCGCCGGACGATACTCTGCCGGTACCTGCTTCAGAGTGTCGGCATCCAGCGGTGCAAACAGGTTGGCGTTATCCACCAGCACCATGGATGGCGAGTTTTCCGTCAGGAATACGTCTGCCGGCGATGCGCTGCCTTCCTGAACCAGCTGGTTACCCAGCTCGCTGTCATCACCATTACGCAAAGTCACTTTAATCCCGGTTTCTTTGGTAAAACCGTCAACCCACGACTTCACCAGGTTTTCATGCTGCGCGTTATAGACAACGATACCGTCGTTGTTATCGGCGGCAACCGATTGTGTGGAAAGGAAAAGAGATGAAGACAACAAGGCAAGCGAGAAGCAGGACAGCAGGCGAGAATTCATGAACATATCCTTAATAGACCAACGGGAGTAACCACTCATAGCTTTGTGGGACAGGATTAAAGCATACAACAACGCTAATGATAATTAGTATCAATCCAGTTTACGCGTAAAAGTGTAAAATTTCTTTTTAGCAGATTTTGTAATGATAAAAATCCAAATTTTAACGCGAGATAATTTCTAGATTAAGAAAACCTTAAGCCTGCCAACAACGAAATTCATTAGCCTTCTATTCATTATGGCGCGAAGGTAAATCTGTTATTCGCGCTCCCGGCAGATATAAAAAAGCCCCGATATTGCGGGGGCTTTTTATGGTTATCCGGAGATAGCTAAATTTATTAGGCTACTCATTTAAAAAGCATTACATCGCCGCATGAGGGGCATACACAGGATAGGTGAAGAACAATAAATGCACGCAATTCAGCCCAAAATGGAATAACGTTGCAACCCAGAGCCTGCCGCTCCACATCCACGCCAGGCCGTAAATAATGCCGGCGAGGCTGGCAAAAATAATCAGTAGTAAACCGCCGCTATAATGCATCAGCCCAAAGATGACTGAGGCAATCAACAACGCCACGACAGGGTGAACGATCCGGGACAAGCGCTGCTGCAGATAGCCTCTGAACAGGGCTTCCTCGGCCAAAGAGACGAAGAAAATATTCGCAAGGGCAAATTGCGCGAACCATTCTGGCGCATGTGGCTCAATTCTCAGCCCGCCCAACGCCACAGCCAGAAGTAACAGCGCGGGTACCGCAAGTACCAATATTCCCCAGCCGACCTTGCCAATTTTATAGAGGGGTTTTGCTACGAATAGCGTTGGCATGCACGTAATTAAAAAGAACGGCACCACCGCCTTGTCCATATTAAAGTACATACTGAACGGTATGCTTTGCGGACCAACGACGACAGCATCCAGCACTTTGGGATTATGGAATCCCGGGAGCACATGCATAACCAGGGCAACGGCGATGACCACGCACAGGCCTTCAATCAGATAAGTATATTTATCATCTTTATTACGTAGCCATTCAACAACAGACCAGCCAATAACGATTGATGCAATAACCAGCAGCGCCGGGGCGTCAAGAATGCTCTGTTTCCAGCCGAGAAATGCCGTTAATCCCAGCAGCAGGTAAGCCAGGCTTTTATTAAGGGAAAGTGCGGCAAGCGAAATCGCGAGGAGATACCACATAAATGTCCTTCATGACCGATAAATTTTAGGGTCGATGTCCCAAATATGTCCCAAAACGGAAATCAGGAGGGTGTGAGTGAGGCGTAACTCTATGAAATGAAATGGCACGCCCTGTAGGATTCGAACCTACGACCTACGGCTTAGAAGGCCGTTGCTCTATCCAACTGAGCTAAGGGCGCACTGAGAAGCGTGTACTTCGCGGCGGTGAAACGCGAAGAATTATACGGTCAATGGCAGGTGAGTCAATGCCTTTTCCGTTTTCAGGGGCAATTACCGCTAGCCGATTGTAAATACGGCTATTTTCTCAACATTTATCCCCGTTTTACCGTAAAATTTAGCGCTGCGAAAAGGCTTAGTTGCATTTAAGTAACGCCTGCTGTTTTCCTGTACGTCAGCTCGTCACACTAGAGTCAGGTATCCCGGCCGCCTGGAGGCTGACAGACAACAGGACAATGGAGTGACAGCGCAAAACCTGATCGATACGCCCCCCCGGTTACAGTACTTATCTCAGGACATCGTCGGCATTAAGCTTGAGCCCATCGTCGCCCTTACCTCCTTGCGCCAGGTTGGCGTCGAGGTCCTTAGCGTTCTGGCCGACACGCGGCACAGTGAGGACTTTTTTTGCGATCGGTCCGCTGAGTGGTCGATAACGCTGCTTGAAGCGCAGCTTGCCACGTTAAAAAATATGCCGCACGGTCATAACCTTTTTATTAATTTGCCGATAACCGTCCTGACAGAGCCTGCGTCCTTTCAGCGTCTTATCAGACTCCCCTGCGTGCCGCTCAATATTGAGTTTGTCGACCCTGCGGCTTTTTTGGCGCTGTCTGTCGCGCGCAAGCAGCTTGTGGTTCAGAATCTGCAGCAACTGAGCAGACAGGGGCACGCAATCTGGCTGGATGATATCGATGACGTCTTAGTGCAGCCGTTTTTATCCTGTCGACTCCCGTTAAGTGGCATCAAAATAGATAAGGAAGCATTCTGGCGTTTACGCGACACCCCTGCGCTGAGGCAACTGGTTTCCCTTTGCTTTCAGCTTGCCGGGAAAGTGCTTATCGAAGGTATTGAGACTGAACGCGATCGTACCTGGGCACTGCAGGCAGGCGCAGACTTCGGCCAGGGATATTACTGGCCGTCCTGGACATGGCCGGAGGATTAAAACGCCATTTCCAGGAGGGAGACCATGCGAATGACAGTGCGCCGTTACCGGCGGCGGCGTACAGGAAGTGATGCACTGGGATTTACGCGCTCACCTTTTGCCCCCCCCTTTTTCGACCGGCTCGAATTCTTGAGCCAGTCCATCAGCCAGCCCCGCAAAACAGACGCCCCGTTTATCCTTCTGGTGACGGAGGATCACTATCTGCGCACCGGTTTTCTCAACGGGCAGTTCCCGCTGAGCAGCTGCTGTGACTACGCCACGCTGGATGACGCCCTTGTCGCGCAGACGCAGTGGCCCTCTGCCCGTCTGGTCGTGGATATTGAAAGCCGGTCCACGGGGCTTCTGGAGAAACTGGATCAGTTGAGACGCCACAGCCTGTTTCCGCCTTTCCTTACGCCCTGGCTGTTAGTCCGGGCCGATAATTACGACACTCGCCTCTTCTGCAAAGCGGCGGGTCCTTTTCATGTGCTCGAACGCCAGCTGAACGCCGCAGCACTCCAGCACAGCCTGCTGGATACTCGCCCCCCACAGGGCTCCGACAAAGACTGGTTCTCCCGCAACGAATGGCCGATCCTGCAGGAACTTTCCCGGGGCAAGACGTTACGTCAGATTGCCCTTATGCAGAATCGTCCCTATAGCCGCATTATCTATCGTCTCAGCTGCATCCTGGTGAAACTGGGGCTGAGTCATCGGCAGGAATTACTTCACCTTCTTAATAACCTCTCAGACTGCACGTTTACACTCACGTCCTAACCCCTTATTTCCTAAAGCGCTTTAGGAATTTACTTACCATTTGTGTTTCAAAAATGTTAATTTTTAACAATAAAGTCGAAATTATAACTATTCCTAATTTATGGCCGCGAACCTTGCGAAATGCCACAAATTGAACGAACGGCAGCACTTTCCTCCATCCGTTAAGTGAATGCAGACAGCGTTAACAAGATGATAATGATGTAAAAACAAGCAGGTTAGCGGGAACGCTCAGGAGGAAAAAGCGAAGCGGATAGCATGTTCTCCTGTGCATGAGATGTGGGCCTTCGGGTCAACCTGCGCGCTTTCAGATGAAGGTCTGACGGCCTGCGAGGGCAATTGTTGTCCTCATCAGCGTGGGTTTGTCCCCCTGAATGATGCGTATTTTTGTTAACAATTGATCAACATAAAGAGATATGT
Organism: Enterobacter quasiroggenkampii; assembly: GCF_043972695.1. Classification (NCBI taxonomy): domain Bacteria; kingdom Pseudomonadati; phylum Pseudomonadota; class Gammaproteobacteria; order Enterobacterales; family Enterobacteriaceae; genus Enterobacter; species Enterobacter quasiroggenkampii. The sequence goes on along the minus strand of NZ_CP143745.1, from coordinate 1,729,772 downwards.
GTTATTTTTTGTTATTACATAAAGATGAAAATATGCGGTAAATGAGATAACAGGATATTTCCGCTAAATTTAAAAAAATAGCGATTCAGATCCAGAAGATAATACAAACCCATAAGCGGATATTAATTTACAGGGTTTTCGGAAAAAACTTACCCTGTATAATAAGATGCGTACCAAATCTGAATAAGAAAAACCTTTTTGCCAACACCAGCCAAATGAGATGACCGCGCTGAGGCATAGTTCTTTTCATTACGTAAACAAGGATGCTTTCGCTCTTTCCAGGGAAATACTACGGTATAGGGATCTGCACATTATATCCTTCCGGCATTTCGAGAGTTTTACCAAACTCTGCATAACGCTTTTAACAATCTGAGGCATTAAAAATGAAACCGGCATCCGTTATCATTATGGACGAACATCCTATCGTCAGAATGTCGATAGAAGTCCTGCTACAGAAAAATAAGAATATCACAGTCAAGCTCAAGTCTGGCGATAGCCATGAAGTTCTTGACTGTATCCGTAATCACCCTATCGATCTGGTGATCCTTGACATTGAACTCACGGGCACGGATGCTTTCGCTTTACTTAAGAGAATCAGAAACTTAAACAAAGACATTAAGGTTCTGTTCCTCTCGTCTAAATCAGAGTTATTTTACGCGGGTCGCGCTATTCGCGCCGGGGCAAATGGCTTCGTCAGTAAACGTAAAGATTTGGGTGAGATCTACAACGCCGTAGAAATGATCCTGATGGGCTATTCCTTTTTCCCGTCGGAAACGCTGAACTTTATAAACCATTTGGGTTCAGGGAAAGGGATGGCTGTCGATATGCCATTATCGAATCGCGAGGTCACGGTATTACGGTATCTGGCGAATGGATTATCCAATAAGGAAATTGCTGAACAGCTACTATTAAGCAACAAAACCATTAGCGCGCATAAATCCAATATTTATTCCAAACTGGGTGTGCAAAGCATCGTGGAATTAATTGATTACGCCAAAGCGCACGAGCTGCTTTAACCTGAATTCACTCCCTGCAGCTTATCTGAGCTGCAGGGAGTGCGGTCAGTGCTAATTATAGTTAATCATAAAGGTGGCATCCGCATCGGCTCGTCCTGGCTGAGGGTTATCTGCTGTGGCAATATAATTGGCATAAAACGACAATGTTGCATTCCCCTGCGCATCAACCGAGACCGGCTGGCTGGCCTGCTGGAGAGCCAGACGCGTTTTATCCGCATCCCTGATCTCTACCGCGACACGGCTCGCTGTACTGGCGTCGTTCAGCGCCAGCAATCCGTTATTGCTCCCGTCGGCTTTGCCCGAAAACGTAATGGACGCCGCGCCCGGCGGACAGCCGGTCAGCTTCAACGTAAACGGCATGGGCTGCGTGCGGCTCCCGGTCGTGCTGAGCTGTTTCGTGGGCCAGGTGCCCAGCGTAACGGTCTTGTCGCTGTCGCTCCCCTCGGCGACGCAGGTAAAATCGACAATATTGCCGTAGAGCCGAATGTTAATTTCGCCCAGCGCGGTGTCCGCCTGAGCCTGTGTGCAAAGCGCAAAAAGCGCCACGGTGATAAAACGGATCCCGTTTCGCATACCGGCTCCTTAGTCGTAATCCACACGCAGATACCCGCGCGAGGTAAAACGCCCTTCCGCTGGCTTATTGCCCGTCACGCTCACCGGCCAGACCCGGATCCCAACCTGTGCCTGCGCGCTATCGTCGAGGCGGAACGGAATTTTGCTTGTCAGGTTGTTAGGCGTCAGCGGCGCCCCGATCTCGTTAGCGATGATAAACCCGACGTCCGGGTTATCCGACACCAGCACATTATCAGAGACTTTTTCCGCCTCAACGCGCATCGTCAGCATGGCGTTCGCCTCCACGTTGGTGCATTTGATCGCAATGGTTTTGCTTTGCGATGAGACCCCCTCCGGTTTGTTACCTACGCCCGCCTTGCTGAACAGGGAGGCGCCAATGTCACCGAAATCAAACTCCACCACGTTCCCGGCGTTGATGGCGCAGCTTTGCGGCACCTGGATGGTACCGCTGTAGCTAATGGTATAGACCGGCGTGGTGAGCGGATCGGAGGAGGTGGTGGTGACGTAAACGCGGAACATGGTGGCGCGCGGGATCACGACCATGTTAATAAAACGCCGGGTCACCTTAAGGCGGAAGACAAGGCTGGAGTCCTGAACGCCAAACGGTTTGTTTTTCGAGACGTTAGGGTGGCTCCCCATCTGGATATAGTTTTTAGGCGGATAAAACACGCCAGCATAGCTGTCCGTGATTTTCATGGCCCCGTCCAGATAGTCGTTAAGCTTCAGATACTGATAGCCATCGCTCGTTCCCGTTACCGGGTAGTCGGTCACATAGCTACGCTTGGTGGTATTCCCGACGGTGCCCTTCGGGCAGACGGCATTCACCCCTACCCACTGCGACTTCTCGCTGAGCGTCACGACCTGTCCAATCTGGTTATTCGAGCTATTGAATTTATCCGTCAGGTCGTAATGCACCTCCGTCGGCACGCCCTTTTCATTGACGCACACGGTAGCGAATGCGTTTGTCGCAGGCAGTAACGCCAGAAGCGACAAGGCAAAGATGTGGGTTTTATTCACAGCGAATCCCCTTCAGTGTGATTGCCTGTTGCAGGCTCTTTTCAGGCAAGCTGTAAGGCGCGCGACACTGGGACTGCGCCCCGTCGCCCCACTGGATCAGCAGTTCGCCTTCCAGCGGCAGCCCGCTCAGGTAAATTTGCCCGTCGTCCCCCACCATGCTGGTGACACCGCTCCGGGTCTCACGGACCACCGCACCGAACGGCACCGGCTGGTTACCGCGCATCACCGTCAGCAGGGCGCGCACGCCAATGCGGGTATCAAAGCTGGCGCGCACCAGCGCGCCTTTGGTCGGCACCACGCTGCTCACGTTGTTTTCGATGTCGGTGTTGTTGCTCATGGTGTTGGTATCCAGCGCCACGCGGTTATAGCGGTAGACGGTGGCATACGGCATCACCGCATAGCCTCGCCAGTCGGTTCTCACGCCGGTCTGGTTTTCGACGCTGACGCCGGATGCCCCCGGCGCTTTTATCAGCACGTTGGTGTCGCCCAGCGGCTGGCTGAAGGTCACGCCGTCGGCATGGCCGACGACCCCGCCGGAGAGCTGCCAGTTGAGATCGTGCTGATCGTCGCTGTAGTTGTAGCCCACGCCCAACGTGCCGTAGGTCGCCTGCCAGTTGGCGCTGGCGCTTCCGCTTGCGCCGTTGGTGCTGGTGTGTCCCTGGGTCACGCTGTAGTTCAGGTTGCGGTCCTCCAGCAGCGTGCCGCTGACGCCGGTTTGCCAGCTCGTGTCACCATCGCTGTTCCGGCTGGCAGATGCCGTGGCATAGGCGCGGTCAATCGCGCTGTCCCGGCGATAGCCCTGGCGAGTAAAGATACTGAACGGCACGGAGACGTTAAACGACGCGATCCGGTCGGTGCCGTCGATCCCGACGGATTTGTTCCACGACCACGAAACGGAGTAGTTGATCCCCTTCACGCCCCCCGCGTAGCCCAGCTGGTACCAGAGGTTCGACTCGTCGGTTCCCCAGTAGGTCTGCTCGCTGCCGGAGATATAGATCGAGCCGTAGTCCCCCAGAGACTGAGATACGTTGAGCTGGAAGCGGCCTTTTTTATTCCACGTCAGGTTGTGATAACTCTGCACGTCCGGCACGCCGTCATTATCCTGGCTGTCGGCATACTGATAGCCTTCCATTGAGCGCCAGGCCACATCGTCCAGGGTGTAAAATCCTTTTGTGGAGTAGCGGTAGCCCAGCAGCTGGAAGTTGGTGCCGAAACCGTTAAGGGATTTCGCATAGAGGAAGCGCAGGGACTGCCCTTCATGCTTGCTGTCGTCCGCGAGCTGGCTGCGGGCGTGGGTGATATCGAGCGAAACCGCGCCCCAGTCGCCCAGGTTTTTTCCGGCCCCGACGGCGACCGCGGTATAGCGTGAGGCCAGCTGTGTTCCGCCGTAGAGCGTAAAGCCGTTGGCAAGTCCGGTAATCAGGGTGCCCTGGGTGAAGAACGGCGTGTCCTGATCGCTGTTACCGCTGCGGTAATCCCCCGCGACGAGGTCATACTTCCAGCGCCCTTCACGCTGCAGAAGCGGCACGGTGGAGTACGGCACGGTATAGCGCTGCTGGCTGCCGTCTTTCTCTTCCACCGTCACTTCCAGGTCACCGCTTGAAGAGGTGGGGTTGAGATCGGTAATCGCAAAGGCGCCCGGCTGCACATAGCTTTGATAGATCACGTAGCCATTCTGACGGACCACCACTTTGGCGGGCGTACGTGCGATCCCGCGCACGGTGGGCGCGTAGCCCTGCAGGCTGTCCGGATACATGCTGTCAGACGAGAAGAGCCGTCCGCCGCGGAACCCCATGCTGTCGAAGACGTCATTGCCGGTATTGCTGTCGCCCAGGACCAGTTCGCTTTTCAGCGGGATCACGGTGCGCTGCGCCCAGGTGCCAATATTCTGCCACTCGCTGTGTCGCTGCCCGTTGGTCTGCGTGTATCGCCATGCGCCGTTGTTACGCAAGCGCCAGGCGCCATAGTTCAGCCCGCTCTGCAGGTTGAGATAATAGCTGTCGTCTTCGCTGCCCCGGTTGCCGGAGAAGCTGTAGTTCAGCAGCGCGGCGGGAATGCCCTCATCCCACTGTTCAGGCGGAATGTAGCCCCGGGCGCTGTTCTGTAATGCCACCTGCGGCAGGCTGACGTTCAAACGCTGTGAGGCAAAGTTAAATACCGTTTCGCTGCCGGGAATGGCCGTGGTCAACGGGACGCAGGTCTCGCCCTGGACCTGAGCCAGCTCGGGAAACGCCGCGACGTTGACGCCAAAGCGGTCGAGCATCGCCCGCGTAATACACGGCGATAACCCGCCCGCCACCGGCGGCGTGTTCTCAGCCTGCTCAAAACGCACGTCCTGAGTTCCGATAAATTCATCGTTACGCCAGATATCCACGCGATAAACGCCGGGCGCCTGCTGGTGTCCTTGTTCAAAACGCGACAAATCCGCCACGCTGGCGGTGTCGTCGGACAAAAAGGCCGGGTTGAAATAGCTTTCGCTCCAGCCAGCCTGTGGCCAGAGCGCAGCCATCAGCGCCAGCGCAACCGGGCAGTAACGTCTCTGGTGGTTTTTCATCGCCCTGACTCTGCTCACAGGTTGACGCTACGCGCCGGCGTGATGGCACCGTAGTCATTCACGCTCTGCCAGGAGAGCGTGCCGCTGGCACCGGCTGGCAGCACCTGCTGAGCCGCGCTTTTCGGCGCAACCATCAGGTTATCCAGCGTCTGACCGCCCAGCTTAAGATTGACGAGGGTGATGTAATACGGGGATGCGTTGCTGACTTTGAGATGGTTGCCGGCGCGCTCAAACCGCAGCTGGGAAAGCGCCTCTTCCGGCTGCATCGCCAGGTTGTTCGGTCGCACAAACAGCTTGATGCGCGAGAGAATAGCCAGCTGCAGCACGTTATTGTTTTCCGTTTTGGCTTTGTTCACTGACGGGATCGCTTTCACGTTCATGTAAAACAGCGATTCACGGTCGGCAGGCAGTGCCGGGCCGGCGTAAATAATGCGCAGCGTGTTTTCACTGTCCGGCTCGCTAACAAACAGGGGCGGCGTGACGGCAAACGTTTTTACTTTTTGCCCGTTTGCATTTTCAATCCACGCGTTAATTAAATAGCGTTCCTGTTTATTGCTGTTGGTGATTGCCAGCGACGTTTGCTTCGCCTCTGCGGGATAAATAACGCGGGTGGCTCCCAGCGCAATACCGCCGGATGCATTCGCGCATGCAGAAACCATCATTAAAATAAACGATAAAAAAAGTCCTGGTTTAATTAGGGTATTCATCACAACCGTACCTTTAATAATGTGTTCGCAGGTGTTATGGATAAATCAACGTAAACCAGACATCCGACTGAATTTTGCCTGGCTCGAGGTGTTCGGAAATAGCCCGATAGCGGGCGCTAAAATGGAACGCCAGCTCGCGGGTATCGATCGGCAGCCAGCTGACGGCCGTGGCATTCGGGATAATCTGACGCTGCTGTTCGTCAAAGAGCGCCAGCCCGACGCCGCTGCTGACAGGCGTTTCACCTGGCCGCGATGTCGCCAGAAAGACCTGCGGATCCTCTGCGGGTGTGACGCCCTGAAACTGGATCCCCACGGTGCGCGAAACATCAACGCTGCAGTCCAGCAACCGCACGGTGAACGGCACATTCACCGTGGAAAAACTGCCCACGCCGGAAAATGAGTTGGTTCGGTACTGCCCCATATCGATGCGCATATTCTGGCTGTCGGGTGCCACGGCGCAGCCGCCGTTCACCAGTTCACCCCGGAGATGAACCTTGCCGCCTTCAATCACCACGGTATGCGCCGATGCCGGGCAAGCCATCGCAAGGGTTAACAGCAGTAGTGTTCCTGTCCTTGTCATCCTTCGTTCCTGGCAATAGCGTATGACGGGCCTCGTCCCTGAGGCCTGAACATCCCTGTGCGGAGGAATTATTCGTATTTCATTACGAAGGTGGCGTCAGCGTTCGCCTGGCCTGGCTCGGTAGTCGCAGCCGTTGATTTATAACGCGCGGTGAACTTCAGGGTGTTTGTCCCTTCGATCAGCGTCTGCGCAGCAGAGAAGGTCGCACCGTCTGGGGTCAGAACGCTGGATTTGCTGTCGAGGATCTCGATACCCACGCCTTTCGCGGTGTTGTCGTTGCTGCCGGAGGTGACGGCCAGCAGGGTTTTGTCGGTTGGGTCGATCTGACCGGTGAACGCAACGGCTGCGGTTTTGGCGACCAGCGGATCGCAATCGTTCAGTTCAATGTTGAACGGAATATTAGAGGTGGTGTCGCCCACTTTGGTGAATTTCGCGGTGCGATACTGACCCAGATTAACGGTCTGCTCGGAAGAATCAGTATTTACTGAACAAGCCGCATTAACCAGCTCACCTTTAAAATGTACGGTACCGCCATTTACGGAAACCGGGGCAGCAGGATCTGCTGCATTTGCGGCACCCGCAACCAGGGCCAAAGTTGCAATAACAGTAGAAGCAATGTTGCTGAGTTTCATGTCTATTCCTTTAAAATGTAAATAACCCTTCCCGCGAATAATCGGGAATAAGAAATACGTTCAATTGATGAATTGAAAGCTTATTTCGGAGGAGACAAAGTAGCTCAGGAGGCGATTTTTAAATATGTCAAAACGCTGCCATTTCGCCAGGTCACATCCTAATCCCGCCTAAGAAATTGACCATCCCTTAAGAAGGGTTTTTGCGGCTTGCTGATAAAAACGCGCAAAGGGTGACTGACAGCGAGGCTCGCTTCTGACAAAATACACGCATCCCCCCTTTTCGAACGTTACAGACGGAATCTTCTCTCTGATGGCAGCAAAGATTATTGACGGTAAAACGATTGCGCAGCAGGTGCGCTCTGAGGTCGCGGAAAAAGTGAAGGCGCGTAAAGCGGCCGGAAAACGCGCCCCCGGGCTGGCCGTTGTGCTGGTTGGCAGTAACCCGGCATCGCAGATTTATGTCGGCAGCAAGCGCAAAGCGTGTGAAGAGGTCGGCTTCGTCTCCCGCTCTTACGATTTGCCGGAAACCACCAGCGAAGCAGAACTGCTGGAACTTATTGACACTCTGAATGCCGATAAAGAGATCGACGGTATTCTGGTTCAGCTGCCGCTGCCCGCCGGTATCGACAACGTGAAGGTGCTGGAGCGTATCGCACCGGATAAAGACGTGGACGGTTTCCATCCGTACAACGTGGGCCGCCTGTGCCAGCGTGCGCCGCGTCTGCGTCCGTGCACGCCGCGCGGTATTGTGACGCTGCTGGAGCGTTATAACATCGATACTTACGGCCTGAACGCCGTGGTCATTGGCGCGTCCAACATCGTGGGCCGTCCGATGAGCATGGAGCTGCTGCTGGCCGGCTGCACCACCACCGTTACCCACCGCTTCACCAAAAACCTGCGCCACCACGTTGAGAATGCCGATCTGCTGATTGTCGCGGTCGGTAAGCCAGGCTTTATTCCAGGCGAGTGGATTAAAGAGGGTGCGATTGTCGTGGACGTCGGGATTAACCGTCTGGAAAACGGCAAAGTGGTCGGCGACGTGGTGTATGAAGATGCCGCCGCGCGTGCCTCTTACATTACCCCAGTACCGGGCGGCGTAGGCCCGATGACCGTCGCAACGCTGATTCAGAATACCCTGCAGGCATGCGAAGAATATCACGACGTAGAGGACGCGTAAGATGGCCACATTTTCATTAGGCAAACACCCGCACGTTGAGCTGTGCGATCTGCTCAAGCTGGAAGGCTGGAGCGAAAGCGGTGCGCAGGCGAAAATCGTCATCGCCGACGGGCTTGTCAAAGTGGACGGTGCGGTGGAAACCCGCAAGCGCTGCAAGATTGTTGCGGGCCAGACCGTGAGCTTTGAAGGCCAGAGCGTAACCGTTACGGCCTGAGCCCCCTCACCCTAATCCTCTCCCCAACGGGGAGAGGGAACAGTCCGAACGCCGTTTCCAGGCCGGGTAAGGCGAAGCCGCCACCCGGCAATGTCTCTCATCATCCCCTCACACCCATCACGGTTATTTATCGATCCACTTCAAATAATCACTATTTCATCTGTTGAAAAGTGAAAATTCAGTTGCGCGTTTTTCACTCTTTGCCCACGATAAGTAGAACGTTCTACTAAAACGTTCTACTTACAATAACAGCGCCAAAAAAAGCGCTACTCGGGGGAAATCAGCATGAGTCTGATATCAGGGTTTGTTAAATCGCTGTCTAAGTTATCGATGATTGGTCGCGCCTTAATGCTGCCAATTTCACTGCTTCCCGCTGCGGGCCTGCTGCTGGCCTTTGGCGATAAGTTCCATCTGCCGCTGATGATGAATGCGGGCGGGGTTATTTTTGATAACCTGCCGATGCTGTTTGCCATTGGCTCTGCCGTGGGCCTGGCGTCAGAATCCGGTATTGCCGCGCTGTCCGCGGCGGTCTCGGTGTTTGTCACCAATATCACCATCAGCACCGTGCTGAGCATCACGCCGGAAATGGCCTCCCAGGGCGGGAAATACGCCATGGTAGTGGGCATTCCAACGCTGCAGATGGGCGTCTTCGGCGGCCTGATCTGCGGTATTCTCGCGGCCTGGTGCTATAACCGCTTCCACACCATGCAGCTTCCGGAATTCCTGGGCTTCTTCTCCGGCAAGCGCTTCGTGGCGATTGCAACGGCGTTCCTCTCGTTCCTGATGGGGCTGCTGCTGCCGTACGTCTGGCAGCATATCCAGGCCGGTATCGACGCCCTCTCCGTGGTCGTTAACGGCGATAATCAGGCGGCCTCGACCTTTATCTTCGGTCTGGTGGAACGCGCGCTGATCCCGCTCGGTCTGCACCATATCTGGTATCCGTCGTTCTGGTATTCGTTTGGGGATTACACCACCCAGGCAGGCCAGGTGATCCACGGCGACCAGACCATCTGGTTCAAGATGCTGGAAGAAGGGGTGAAATCCTTCAGCAGCGACACCTACCAGAACGCCGGCAAGTTCATGCAGGGTGAATTCCCGCTGATGCTGTTCGCGCTGCCTGCGGCGTGCCTGGCGATGTATCACGAAGCCCATACGAAGAATAAAAAAATCGCGGCCGGTATTCTGTTCTCTGCGGCGCTCACCTGCTTCCTGACGGGGATCACCGAACCGGTTGAGTTTACCTTTATCTTCGTGGCACCGATTCTGTACGTCTTTAACGCCATCATGGCGGGCCTGGCCTACATGACCATGTACCTGCTGCATGCGCATATCGCCAAGTCGTTCTCTGCAGGGTTTATCGACTATCTGTCATTCGGGATCCTGCCGTCGTTTAACGGTTATCAGACCCACTTCCTGAGCGCCATTATCATCGGCATTCCAATGGGCCTGATTTATTACTTCACGTTCCGCTTTGTGATCCGTCGTTTCGACGTGAAAACGCCGGGCCGCACTGAAGTAACCGCCAACGCGGATGAGAAATCGGATTCCGAGCTCGCGACCGAGATCATCACCCTGCTGGGTGGCGCGCATAACATCGACTCCGTCGGCGCCTGTATCACTCGTCTTCGCCTGGAAGTGACAAAAAGCGAGGCGGTGGATAAAGACGGCCTGAACGGACTCGGCGCGCGCGGCGTAGTGTTTGTCGGCGACAACGGTATTCAGGTGATTTTCGGTGCCAGAGCACAGTTTATCGCCCAGACCATGTCCACCATGATCGGCAAATAATAAGATGCCTGAACGACACGTCTCCTGTACGCTGGGAGACGTGTTTTATCTGGCTGATAATCGGTAAATTTCAGGGAGCGGTTTTGAAGAAAGTCAGCATTATTGATGTCGCGAAGCACGCGGGCGTGTCGGTTTCCACCGTCTCGCTGGTGCTGCGCCAGAAAGGGAAAATCTCAGAGGCAACAATCGAGAAGGTCAACGCTGCCATCAATACCCTGGGCTATGTTCATAACGTTGCCGCTGCCAACCTTCGCGCCAATACCTCCAACCTGATTGGCCTGATCCTCCGTGACTTTAGCGACAGTTTCTCCATCAAGGTGATGGCGAGCATCGTTCAGGATCTTGAAAAACAGGGGTATATGGTTTTTCTCGGTCAGCCCCAGAACGACCATGACCATCTTGAGCGCTGCCTGCTGTCGTTTAAGCAGCAGGGCGTCGCAGGGGTGATTTATCTGGCCTCGGATACCCGCACCGCCACCCTCCCGGAAAAGATTCGCCACTGCCCGCTGCCGCTGGTGGTGGTCTCGCAGTCGCTGCTGGATGAAAAATGCAATCTGGTGATGCGCGATAACCGACAGGCGGCCAGTCTGGCGGTGCGTTATCTTATCGAGCGCGGTCATCGTAATATCGCCTACATTGGCGGACGCGAAGGCTGCCTTATCCGCGAACAGCGCCTGCTCGGTTTTCGCAGCGCGATGACGCAAAACGGGCTGGTCTGGCGCGATGAATACTCTCCGGCCTGCAGCGATGACACGCTGGCCGCGGGTTTCGCGACCCGCCAACTGCTGGAAAAAAACAATACCATCACCGCCCTGCTCTGCCACTCGCCGGATGCCATGATCGGCTCCATCTCCGGTATTCATCAGGTCGGGCGTACGGTGGGTAAAGATGTGTTTCTGACGCAGCAGGTCGCTCTGGTCGGTTTCGAAGATATGCTCCACGTTAACCTCACCTCGCCCTCGTTTACCTACGTTTCGTCCGCCAGCGAAGAGACGGGGCGTCAGGCGGCCGGGCTGATTATTCGCACGCTGAAGGAGCCGACGCTGCAAACCCAGCGCATTACGCTTTCCGGGCAGCTTATCGCACGCGAGTCGGCGTAAAATCAGAATTTCGCACAGGTTTTTTAGCGTGGAATGACTGCTATATTTCCATGATTTGCCATGGATAATCACAATGCCTACCGTCATTACACACGCTGCTGTTCCGCTTTGCCTGGGCTTAGGCCTGGGGACAAAAGTTATCCCACCCCGCCTGCTGTTTGCCGGCATTGTTCTCGCCATGCTGCCGGACGCCGACGTGCTGGCGTTTAAGTTCGGCGTCGCGTATGGCAACGTTTTCGGCCATCGCGGCTTTACCCACTCCCTGCTGTTTGCCTTCGTGGTGCCGATACTTTGCGTACTGACTGGCCGACGGTGGTTCAGGGCCAGCCTGACGCGGTGCTGGCTGTTTTTAACCGTGTCACTGCTGTCGCACAGCCTGCTGGATTCGATTACCACAGGCGGGAAAGGCGTCGGCTGGCTGTGGCCGTGGTCGGATGAACGCTTCTTTGCGCCGTGGCAGGTGATTAAGGTCGCGCCGTTTGCGCTCTCACGCTATACCACGCCGTACGGGCATCAGGTGATTATTTCAGAACTGCTGTGGGTGTGGCTGCCGGGGGTCGTGCTGATGGGAATGTTGTGGTGGAAAAGAAGGTAAAAAAAAAGCCGGGTGGCGGCTGCGCCTTACCCGGCCTACTTTTGCCTGTAGGCCCGGCAAGCGTGAGCGCCTCCGGGCGTTACAGACTTACTTACGGCGCCAGGTGGTGCCCTGTGGGCCGTCTTCCAGAATAATACCCATCTCGGTCAGACGGTTACGCGCCGCATCTGCCGCCGCCCAGTCCTTCGCCTGACGCGCTTCCAGACGCGCTTTGATCAACGCTTCAATTTCCGCCACTTCACCGTCATCCGCCTGCGCACCGCTCTGCAGGAACGCGTCCGGCTCCTGCTCCAGCAGGCCAAGCACGGCAGAGAGCTTACGCAGATGGGACGCCAGCGCATTCGCCGCGGCCATATCTTCTGACTTCAGGCGGTTCACTTCGCGCGCCATGTCGAACAGCACGGAGTAGGCTTCCGGGGTGTTGAAGTCGTCGTTCATCACCTCAACAAAGCGCGCTTCGAACGCTTCGCCGCCTGCCGCCGGAACAGACTTGTCGGTTCCGCGCAGCGCGGTGTAGAGACGCTCCAGCGCCGAGCGCGCCTGCTTCAGGTTCTCTTCGCTGTAGTTCAGCTGGCTGCGATAGTGGCCGGACATCAGGAAGTAGCGCACGGTTTCCGCGTCGTAGTATTTCAGCACGTCGCGCACGGTAAAGAAGTTACCCAGCGATTTCGACATCTTCTCGCGGTCAACCATTACCATCCCGGAGTGCATCCAGTAATTTACGTACTCGCCGCCGTGGGCGCAGGTGGACTGAGCGATTTCGTTTTCGTGGTGCGGGAACATCAGGTCTGAGCCGCCGCCGTGAATGTCGAAGTGCTTGCCCAGCTGTTTGCAGTTCATCGCAGAACATTCAATGTGCCAGCCCGGACGGCCTTCGCCCCACGGGGATGGCCAGCTTGGCTCACCCTCTTTGGACATCTTCCACAGCACGAAGTCCATCGGGTTACGCTTCACGTCAACCACGTCAACGCGGGCGCCGGCCTGGAGCTGATCCAGATCCTGACGGGAAAGCGCACCGTAGGTTGGGTCCGTCGGCACGGAGAACATCACGTCGCCGTTGTCGGCAACATACGCATGACCGCGGGCGATCAGCTTTTCGGTGATCTCGATGATTTCGTGAATATGGTGGGTCGCGCGCGGCTCGCTGTCCGGACGCAGAATATTGAGGGCGTCGAAGTCTTTGTGCATCTCAGCGATCATGCGATCCACCAGCGCGACAAAGCTTTCGCCATTTTCATTGGCGCGCTTGATGATCTTATCGTCGATGTCGGTGATGTTGCGCACGTATTTCAGGTTGTACCCCAGAAAACGCAGGTAGCGTGACACCACGTCGAAGGCGACAAAGGTACGGCCATGGCCAATGTGACAGAGATCGTAAACCGTAATACCACACACGTACATGCCGACTTCCCCGGCATGGATAGGTTTAAATTCCTCTTTTTGGCGCGTCATTGTATTAAAGATTTTTAACATCGAAGATTCCATGTAAACACGTGTGTGGTTGAAAACCGGCTATTCTACCCGTAATTCAAACCCGAAGCAGCACACAATGCAAGGTGATCGCATCCTGTGGTTATGCTATAACAAGCCCCTATAGATGACCCGAAGGCGGGTCGACGTACCACAATAACGGAACAGGATGCAAAAATGGTTACTTTCCACACTAATCATGGCGATATCGTAATCAAAACCTTTGATGACAAAGCGCCTGAAACAGTTAAAAACTTCCTGGACTACTGCCGCGAAGGTTTCTACAACAACACCATTTTCCACCGCGTGATCAACGGTTTTATGATCCAGGGCGGCGGTTTCGAACCTGGCATGAACCAGAAAGCCACTAAAGAGCCGATCAAGAACGAAGCGAACAACGGCCTGAAAAACACCCGCGGCACGCTGGCGATGGCACGTACTCAGGCGCCTCACTCTGCTACTGCACAGTTCTTCATTAACGTGGCGGACAACGACTTCCTGAACTTCTCCGGCGAAAGCCTGCAGGGTTGGGGCTACTGCGTATTCGCAGAAGTGGTTGAAGGTATGGACGTAGTTGACAAGATCAAAGCCGTCTCTACTGGCCGCAGCGGTATGCACCAGGACGTTCCAAAAGAAGACGTTGTGATTACAAGCGTGACTGTCAGCGAGTAATTGGTGGCGACACTCTTTATTGCGGATCTTCATCTGCAAACAGAAGAACCGGCGATAACCGCCGGTTTTCTGCGTTTTTTACGCGGTGAAGCGAAAAGCGCCGATGCGCTGTACATCCTGGGCGACCTCTTTGAAGCCTGGATTGGCGACGATGATCCTAACCCGCTGCACCGTGAAATGGCCGACGCCATTCACGCGCTGGGGGATTGCGGCGTCCCCTGCTACTTCATTCACGGCAACCGTGATTTCCTGATCGGCAAGCGCTACGCCCGTGAAAGCGGCATGACGCTGCTGCCGGAAGAACAGGTGCTCGACCTCTACGGCCGCAAGGTGCTGATCATGCATGGCGACACGCTCTGCACCGACGATACCGGCTACCTGGCGTTTCGCGCCAAAGTCCACACCCCGTGGATCCAGAAGGTGTTCCTTGCCCTGCCGCTCTTTATCCGCAACCGCATCGCCGCCAGAATGCGCGCAGGCAGTAAAGCCGCCAACAGCAGCAAATCCATGACCATCATGGACGTCAATCCACAGGCGGTCGTGCGGGTGATGGAAAAGCATGACGTTCAGTGGCTCATCCACGGTCATACCCATCGTCCTGACGTGCATTCCCTTATCGCCAACGGCCAGTCCGCACACCGCGTGGTGTTAGGTGCCTGGCACACCGAAGGCTCCATGGTCAAAGTCACGCCTGAGGGTGTGGAGCTGATCGCGTTTCCGTTTTAAGCCCTCTTCATATCATTCTATTTTTTTGAACAATAACGGCAAATTGTTTCGATTTTAATCAACCCGTGGTCGGCCTATTATTTATCACATCAGGGCAACACGCCCTATCCCAGACAAAACACTTAAGGAATACGACCATGAAATCCATCAAAACTTTCGTTGCAGTTGCGGCTCTCTCCCTGGTTTCTTTCGGTTCTTTCGCGCAGAGCGTGAGTGCAACCGCCTCTACCCTTGACCGCGCAGAAGCGAAAATCGCTGCACAGGCTGCTGAACAGGGCGCGTCTTACAAAATCACCAGCGCGAAGGTCGACAACCGCGTGTATATGACCGCAGAACTGACGAAATAATGATTGCCCTTCGACAAAAACAGACCGCCAGAATGCGGTCTGTTTTGTTATGAATTGATGGCAACAACGGCTCAAGATTTAACCGCGCAACCGTTTTCCTTGCCCGTATAACATGCTATTCTCTGTGCCCTCGAAAGCAGTGTGTTTCGCACCACAGGAGTTTTAAGACGCATGTCTTCCCGCAATAATCCGGCGCGTGTCGCCATCGTGATGGGGTCCAAAAGCGACTGGGCTACCATGCAGTTCGCCGCCGAAATCTTTGACATCCTGAATGTTCCGCACCACGTTGAAGTGGTCTCCGCGCACCGTACACCGGACAAACTGTTCAGCTTCGCCGAAAGCGCCGAAGAGAACGGTTATGAGGTGATCATTGCCGGTGCGGGCGGCGCAGCACATCTGCCGGGCATGATTGCCGCCAAAACCCTGGTGCCGGTGCTGGGCGTCCCGGTACAAAGCGCCGCGTTAAGCGGTGTGGACAGCCTCTACTCCATCGTTCAGATGCCGCGTGGCATTCCCGTCGGCACGCTGGCGATTGGTAAAGCGGGTGCCGCCAATGCCGCCCTGCTGGCCGCGCAGATCCTGGCGACGCACGATAAAGACTTACATCAGCGTCTGGCGGCGTGGCGTAAAGCCCAGACCGACGAGGTGCTGGACAATCCAGACCCGCGGGGTGCCGCATGAAGCAGGTTTGCGTTCTCGGTAACGGCCAGCTAGGCCGCATGCTGCGTCAGGCTGGCGAACCGCTGGCGATTTCCGTCTGGCCCGTCGGCCTGGACGCCGAGCCGGAAGCGGTACCGTTCCACCAGAGCGTCATTACCGCTGAGATCGAACGCTGGCCGGAGACCGCCCTGACCCGCGAGCTGGCGCGTCATAACGCCTTCGTTAACCGCGACGTGTTCCCAATCATTGCCGACCGTCTGACGCAAAAGCAGCTTTTCGACAAGCTGGGCCTCGCAACCGCACCGTGGCAACTCCTGTCTGATAAAAACGAGTGGAACGACGTCTTCGCCATGCTGGGCGAGCTGGCGATCGTGAAGCGCCGCGTGGGTGGCTACGACGGCCGCGGCCAGTGGCGCCTGCGCGCAGGCGACACCGCCGAGCTGCCGGATGATTGCTACGGCGAGTGCATTGTTGAGCAGGGCATTAACTTTAGCGGTGAAGTGTCGCTGGTTGGCGCGCGTGGACATGACGGGCACACCGTCTTTTATCCGCTGACGCATAACCTGCATCAGGACGGCATTCTGCGCACCAGCGTGGCCTTCCCGCAGGCCAATGCTGACCACCAGGCGCAGGCGGAAGAGATGCTCTCTGCCATCATGCACGAGCTCGGGTACGTGGGTGTGATGGCGATGGAGTGCTTTATCACCCCGTCTGGTCTGCTGATCAACGAGCTGGCACCGCGCGTGCACAACAGCGGCCACTGGACGCAAAACGGCGCCTCCATCAGCCAGTTCGAGCTGCACCTGCGCGCAATTACCGACCTGCCGCTGCCGCAGCCGGTGGTCAACAGCCCGTCGGTGATGATCAACCTGATCGGAACCGATCTGAACTACGACTGGCTGAAGCTGCCGCTGGTGCACCTGCACTGGTATGACAAAGAGGTTCGTCCGGGTCGTAAGGTTGGCCACCTGAACCTCAACGATAGCGACACGGGACGTCTGAGCGCCACGCTGGAAGCCATGATCCCGCTCCTGCCGCCGGAATACGCGAGCGGTATTGTCTGGGCACAGTCAAAGCTTAAATAGTTATCCCTCCGCCGGGGAGTTGACCTCCTCTTTCCCCGGCGTACAATTCCCGCCCATTGCTGCTTAGCTTTCTTCTGGAATAACCATGAACGATGGAACGGACTATCGCGCGATCCTCGCGTCCGATACCCCTTTAATCGACGTTCGCGCGCCGATCGAATTTGCCCAGGGCGCGATGCCAGCGGCAATCAACCTGCCTTTAATGAATGATGACGAGCGCGCCGCCGTCGGCACCTGTTATAAACGTCAGGGACCGGACGCCGCGCTGGCGCTCGGCCATCGCCTGGTGAGCGGCGACACGCGTGAGGCCCGCATCAACGCCTGGCGCGAAGCCAGCCTTGCCCATCCTGCGGGCTTTCTCTGCTGCGCGCGCGGCGGCCAGCGCTCGCATATCTCGCAGGCCTGGCTGAAAGAGGCGGGTATCGACTACCCGCTGATCCGCGGTGGCTATAAGGCCCTGCGCCAGACGGCAATTCAGGTGACCATTGAGCAGTCGCAAAAGCCGATGGTGCTTATTGGCGGCTGTACCGGGAACGGTAAAACCCTGCTGGTGAAGCAGCATGCACAGGGTATCGATCTGGAAGGACTCGCGCACCATCGTGGCTCGTCATTTGGCCGCACGCTGACGCCGCAGCTTTCCCAGGCCAGCTTTGAAAATCACCTTGCGGTTGAGCTATTGAAAAAAGACGCCGCGCGCTGGGTGCTGGAAGATGAAGGCCGGATGATTGGCTCTAACCACCTGCCAGCCTGCCTGCGCGACCGCATGGTTGAAGCCCCTATCGTGGTGGTAGAGGATCCGTTTGAGATCCGTCTTGAACGTCTGCGCGAAGAGTATTTCGACCATATGTGGGCGGATTTTTCTGCCGCCTACGGCGAGGAAGCAGGCTGGAAAGAATACAGCCAGTACCTGCATCACGGCCTGTTCGCCATTCGTCGCCGCCTGGGGCTGCAGCGCTTTGCGGAATTTACCGCGCTGTTAGATTCCGCGCTGTTGGAACAGCAACGATCTGGCCGCACGGACGCGCACCTCAGCTGGCTTGTACCGCTCCTGAACGACTATTACGACCCGATGTACGGCTATCAGCTGGAGAAAAAGGCGGAAAAGATTGTCTATCGCGGGACGTACGAAGAAATTGCTGAGTGGCTTGATCGCTGAAAAATAAAGCCGGGTGGCGGCTACGCCTTACCCGGCCTACGCGTACTGTTGTAGCCCCGGTAAGCGCAGCGCCACCGGGGAACAGACGGCTTAGAAGTCGTAACGCAGACGCACCAGGTTCATGTCGCCCAGGTTGTCGGTGCTGGAGGTGAACACGTGTTCGTAATCCACGCGGAAACCGTAATCCAGCTGGAAGCTGATACCCACGCCGTTGTCGATGCGCTGGTAGTTACGGCCGTTCACGTACTCAATGCGGTCACCCATGAAGTAAGGCTGGATGGATTTAACCGCATACTGACCGATTGGGAATTTGTAACCTGCGAAGTACTCAATACCCCACGCGTCGCCCGCAAAGTAATCGTTAACAGACACTTTTTTGGTGGTCAGGAAGTTCTGATACCAGCCGCCGCCTGCGGAGAAGGTCCAGTTGTCCGGGGTCCAGCTCAGCGCGGTACCGAGAATGTTCTGGTCGTAGGTTTTGCTGTCGCCGTTGTCCGGGTTACGCATGTCGGCACGGGTGTAGTTCCACGCGGCGCCCCAGGTCAGGTCGGTAGTCAGGTGGTAATCCAGGCCCAGTGAACCGCCGCCTTTACGCTTGTAGCGCAGGCCGTTGCCCGGCAGGTATTCGCTGTCTTCAAACAGGTAGGATGCATAAATATCAGCATCGCCCACGGTTTTCTTATATTTCAGCATCTGGCGTGAACGGTAAGAACCGTCGTAGTCGCCGTTGATCCCGTTACCTGGCGCCTGAGCGATCATGTCGTAGTCCCAGATATCGGTTTTCGCGCCCACCACATCATAGTAAACGCTGTTCTGTTGACCGAAGGTCAGCGTACCCCAGGTGTCGCTCTTCAGACCGGTGTAGAGCATACGACGCGTGGTGTCGTGTGCGCCTTCGGCGTAGTGGTGATCCCAGTTAAACTGCGCAGGAATATTCACACCCAGCTCGTAGTAGCTGATCCAGCTGATGTCATCAAACAGGTAGTAATCTGCAGCGAAACGGAAGCGGGTGCCGCCGTCAAATCCGTTACGCTTGTAGCTGTTTTTACCGTCGTCGCCGGTCATGTTCTGGAACTGAGGACGAATACTGCCGCCAACGGTAAAGTTCAGGCGGCTCAGCGGATTACCCGCCTGAGGATCCTGCTTAAGAACGGTGATTTCCGCCTGAGAAGCGAAGGTCGTTAATGCCACTGCCGCGCCGATCGTTGCCGCCAGCGCTGATTTTTTTATAGTCATTATTTTTCCTTAATAGACACGCTGCTAAATATTTAGCGGGTGAATATTAACTGGAAATAATCGGGCTGTGTGGTTGGGTTTTTAATGTTTTGTGCTACTAAATGAGTGGGTATTATCACTTTGTGCTATTTAAACACTACGCACCGGCATAAAAATCCGGTGCGTAATTATCACCATACTAAATCAACTCGCAAACTGACGGAACAGGGCTTTGCCCTTTAACAGCCGCGTGCCGAGCCAGCCTCCGCAGAGAGAAAGCAGCGCAGCGCCGCACAGAGGCAGGATCAACCAAAGACGCCAGTCAGGCTCCCACGGGAAGTCGAAGACCTTTGTCTGCAGCACAGCCAGCGCCGTCTCTGCGCCAATGGCGGCCACCAGACCGGCCACCAGCCCCAGTAGCGCAAACTCGCTCCAGAGCGTCATTCGCAGCAGCCGCTTACCGGCCCCCAGCGTGCGGTATACCACCAGCTCCTGATGGCGCTGGCGCATGCCCACCTGCACCTGGGCCAGCAGCAACAGCACGCCGCAGATCGTCACCAGCACCACCATCACCTCCAGCGCGCGGCTCACCTGCTCCAGCACCTGCCCCACCTGTTTGAGGATCGCGCCGATATCCAGCAGGCTGACCGTTGGAAACTCCCGGTTAAGCTGGGTCAGCATGCCGTTGCCGTTTTCCCAGCGGAAGCTGGTCAGCCAGCTCTGGGGTTGACCGTCCAGCGCCCCCGGCGGGAAGATAAAGAAGAAGTTGGGCCGCAGGCTTTCCCAGTCCACTTTACGCAGGCTGGTCACTTTCGCGGTGAAATCCTGGGTATCCCCTGTGAAGGTGACGCTGTCTCCCAGCTTCACGTTCAGGCGCGTCGCCAGCCCCTCCTCCATCGACACTTCTCCCGCTTTCGGCGGCCAGGTGCCGGCGGTTATCGGGTTGTGGTCAGGGCGTTTCTCCTGCCAGGTGAGGTTCAGCTCGCGGTTCAGCGACTCGTCCTTGTTCCCCTCCGTTGGCTGCCCGTTGATCTGCGTCAGACGCGCGCGAACGATGGGATAGAACGACTCAGGGATGATGTGATGCTCCGCCAGGAAGCCCTTCAGCGGCGTAACCTGCTCAGGGGCGATATTGATCAGGAAATAGTTCGGGCTTTCCGGCGGAAGCTGCTGCTGCCAGCGATCGAGCAGATCGCCGCGCAGCACCAGCAGCAGTGCCAGCAGCATAAACGACAGCGAGAACGCCGACAGCTGGCTGAGCGTAGACCAGGGCTGGTGCAGCAGACGGTTGACCGCCAGGCGCACGGGCAGGGATTTTACCGTCACCCTTTTCAGGAGGTTAAGCAGTATCCAGCCCAGCACGCCGCACAGCAGCGCCAGAACAACCGCCCCGGCCAGCACCGCCCACAGCAGCGTGCTGCCGCCCATCAGCCACGCCAGCAGCCCCACCGCCACCGCAATAATCACCGGAAGGTAGAACTTCAGCGGCCAGACGTTCGCCACGACATCGTTGCGAAGCACGCGCAGCGGCTGCGTGGCGAGCAGCAGGCGGTAAGGCCGGAGCCCCACCAGCACCGAGATCACCGTCATCGCGCCCATCGCCCACAGCCACGGCCAGAGGCTGGCCGGCGGCAATGCGGCCGGAAGCACCGGTTTTAGCATCACCATCAGCAGCTTTTCAAACAGCAGCCCCATTATTCCGCCGGTCAGCGCCGACAGGACCAGCAGCATCAGCCACTGGCCGACGATCAGCTTGCGCAGCTGCGCCCGGCCCGCCCCCAGGGTTTTGAGGATCGCCACCAGGTCGTAGCGGCTGCGGCAGTAGTGCCCCATCGCCACGGCCACCGCCGCCACCGCCAGCAGCAGGGTCAACAGGGCCGACAGCAGCAGGAACTGCTGAGAGCGCTCCAGAGATTTACCGAGCGCCCCCTCGTCCTGCTCCAGCCCGTACCAGCGGTGTTCCGGTTTGAGCTGCGGCAGAAGCCATTTTTCATACGCGTCAAGCTGGGCGGGCGTGCCGCCAAATTTATAGCGCCAGGTAACGCGGCTGCCCGGCTGTACCGCATGGGTGGCCGCGACATCCGCGGTGTTCATCAGCAGACGCGGCGCAAGCTGGAACGGGTTAAATCCGCCGTCGGGCTCCTGTACCACTTCCCCGGCAATCCTGAGGGTAGCGTCACCGACGTCGATACTGTCGCCGGGTTTCAGGTTCAGCAGCGCCATCAGACGCGATGCCAGCAGCACCGTACCGGGCGTCGGCTTTAATCCCGGCGGGCGGGTCTGCAAGTCACCGTACATCGGGTAGATATCATCGACGGCCTTGACGCTCGCCAGCTGCGGCGTGTCGCCCGCGAAGGTCATGGTCTGGAAGGTGAGCTGCTCTCCCACCTTCAGCCCTTCTTTGCGCGCTGCTTCAATCCAGCCCGGCGGCACGGGGCGGGAGCTTTCCAGCGCCCTGTCTCCCGCCATAAACTCCCGGCTCTGCTGGCTGAGCCCTTTTTCCATGCGGTCACTGACGCTGCCGAGCGCCAGCACGCAGGCTACCGCCAGGCTTAGCGCCAGCCAGACAATCAGCAGCGAGGGGGAGCGCCACTCGCGCCAGAACCAGCGGGTAATCATGCTTCCTCCTGCAGAACGCCGTTCACCAGCCGCAGGCGACGGTCGCAGCGCGCGGCGAGCTGCGGATCGTGGGTCACGAGGATAAGCGTAGTGCCGTGCTCGCGGTTGAGCGAAAACAGCAGGTCGGCAATCCGGTCTCCGGTTTTACGGTCAAGGTTGCCGGTAGGCTCATCGGCAAACAGCACCTCAGGGCGGCCGTTAAACGCGCGGGCCAGCGCCACGCGCTGCTGCTCACCGCCGGAAAGCTGGGCGGGAAGATGGTCGAGACGTTTCCCCAGACCGAGCTGTTCCAGCAGCGCCTTCGCGTGAGCGCGGCTTTCACGGCTATTTTCACCGCGCAGCAGCGCCGGGAGCTCGACGTTCTCCAGTGCGTTCAGGGTCGGGATCAGCATAAAGGACTGAAAGACAAAACCAACGTGACGCGCGCGCAGCGCGGCCCGCGCCTCTTCATCAAGCTGATGCAGCGGCTGCCCGACAAGGTGGACCTCACCGCTGCTGCCGTCGTCCAGACCGGCTAAAATCGCCAGCAGCGTGGACTTACCGGAACCGGATTCGCCAATCAGCGCAATGGTTTCAGCGCGTTTGACAACGAGTTCAACTCCGGTAAGGATGGAAAGCTCGTGCTCCCCCTGACCGACGGACTTCTTAAGATGATGAACTTCAACACTGTTTTCCGCTGGCATTTGCCCTTCCTGTTTTTGATTCTGATGACTTTCCGCGCGGCGGCAGCGGACACGTTACTGGTTCTCGGCGACAGCCTGAGCGCAGGCTATCGTATGGCGGCCAGCGCGGCCTGGCCCGCTCTGCTCAATGACAAATGGCAGAGCAAAACGGCTGTAATCAACGCCAGCATTAGCGGCGACACCTCGCAACAGGGGCTGTCGCGCCTGCCTGCGCTGCTCAAACAGCATCAGCCACGGTGGGTGCTGGTTGAGCTTGGCGGTAATGATGGCCTGCGCGGTTTCCAGCCTCAGCAAACGGAGAATACGCTGCGCACCATTTTGCAGGACATCAGGGCGGCAAACGCCCAGCCGCTGCTGATGCAAATTCGCCTGCCCGCCAACTACGGTCGTCGGTATAATGAGGCCTTTAGCGCGATCTACCCCAAGCTTGCCAAAGAGTTTGATATTCCGCTGCTGCCATTTTTCATGGAAGAGGTCTATCTCAAACCCCAGTGGATGCAAGACGACGGGATCCACCCCAATCGCGATGCGCAGCCGTTTATTGCCGACTGGATGGCAACGCGGCTGGCTCCTTTAGTTAAACATGACTCCTGATTAAGCGGAGATCCTGACAGGTAAAGTTATGCAAAAATCGGTCTTAATTACAGGATGTTCCAGCGGAATCGGCCTGGAAAGCGCGCTCGAATTGAAGCGCCAGGGGTTTCGGGTTCTGGCGGCCTGCCGCAAACCCGACGATGTCGAACGCATGAACGGTCTGGGCTTTACCGGCGTGCTGCTGGATATGGACTCGCCGGAGAGCGTTGAGCGCGCCGCGGACGAGGTGATCGCACTGACCGGTAATCGTCTGTACGGCCTGTTTAATAATGCCGGCTACGGCGTGTATGGCCCGCTGGACTCCCTCTCCCGCGAAACGCTGGAGAAGCAGTTTTCGACCAACTTCTTCGGCGTGCATCAGCTCACCATGCGTCTGCTCCCCGCGATGCTGCCGCACGGTGAAGGGCGCATCGTGATGACGTCGTCGGTGATGGGGCTGATTTCCACCCCGGGCCGCGGCGCCTACGCCGCCAGCAAATATGCGCTGGAGGCCTGGTCCGACGCCCTGCGTATGGAGTTACGCCACAGCGGCATTAAGGTCAGCCTGATTGAACCCGGCCCGATCCGCACCCGCTTTACCGAAAACGTTAACCAGACGCAGGCGGATAAACCGGTCGAGAACCCCGGCATCGCCGCACGTTTTACCCTCGGGCCAGAGGCGGTGGTAGCCAAAGTGCGCCATGCTTTTGAGAGTGAACATCCCAAAATGCGCTATCCGGTGACGCTGGTCACCCATGCCGTTGGCTGGTTAAAACGCCTGCTGCCGGGCCGGATAATGGACAAAATTTTACACGGTTGAGTTGAAGCGCCGACGCGCATCCCCATGTAAAGAACAAACCGACAAAAGAGAAAGCCGCATGTCCGTACAGAATATCGTCAATATCACAGAAGCTAACCTGCAACAGACGCTTGAACAGTCGATGACCAAACCGGTCCTGTTCTACTTCTGGTCTGAACGTAGCCAACACTGTCTGCAGCTGACACCGGTGCTGGAAAGCCTTGCCGCCCAGTACAACGGTCAGTTCATTCTCGCGAAGCTGGATTGTGACGCCGAGCCGATGGTCGCGTCTCAGTTTGGTCTGCGCGCCATTCCTACCGTCTATCTGTTCCAGAACGGCCAGCCTGTTGATGGCTTCCAGGGACCACAGCCGGAAGACGCTATCCGCGCCCTGCTGGATAAGGTGCTGCCGCGCGAAGAAGAGCTGAAAGCGCAGGAAGGCATGGCGCTGATGCAGGAAGGCAAATACGACGAGGCGCTGCCGCTGCTCAAAGAAGCGTGGCAGCTGTCAAAACAGAACAGCCAGATTGGCCTGCTGCTGGCGGAGACGCAGATCGCCCTGCACCGCTCAGAAGACGCAGAAGCCGTACTCAAGACGGTTCCGCTGCAGGATCAGGACACCCGCTATCAGGGGCTGGTTGCACAAATTGAGCTGCTGAAGCAGGCGGCGGATACCCCTGAAATTCAGCAGCTGCAGCAGCAGGTTGCCGACAATCCGGCGGATGCCGCGCTGGCAAGCCAGCTGGCGCTGCAGCTGCATCAGGTGGGGCGTAACGAAGAGGCGCTTGAGCTGCTCTTCAGCCATCTGCAAAAAGATTTAGCCGCCGCAGACGGCCAGGCGCGCAAGATGTTCCAGGAGATCCTGGCCGCGCTGGGCACCGGAGACGCGCTGGCGTCGAAGTATCGTCGTCAGCTTTACGCGTTGTTGTATTGATGCACTTTGCCCGGTGACGGCTTCGCCTTACCGGGCCTACAAAAGCACGAATCGTAGGCCGGGCAAACGCAGTGCCGCCCGGCACAATCACCGCACCTTTTTCAACTGCGTCACCACCAGCTGGTGACGCGCGTTGTAGAACTTCCGATAGGTCAGGTAGCAGGCAATGATGGTGGACAGGCTTGCCGTGGAAAGCAGCATAAACGTCACCATGATCTGGTACTTAATCGCTTTTACCGGATCGATACCGGCAAAAATCAGCCCCGACATCATGCCCGGCAGGCTCACCAGCCCCACCGTTTTGGCGGAATCTACCGTAGGGATCAGCGATGAGCGAATGCTCTCGCGAATCAGCCGCGCCGAGGCCACTTTTGGCGTTGCCCCCAGGCTTAGTTTCTCCTGCAGCTGCTGCTGTTCGCTACTGAAACGCTGGCCGAGGTTGTTATAACAGAGCCCAACGGCCACCATCGCGTTCCCCGCAATCATCCCGGAAATAGGGATAACCTGCATCGGCGTAAACTCAATCGAGCCGGAAAGTACCAGCACGGCCAGCGTGAGCGCCGTTCCGGTGGTAATCGCAATAAACGATGAAACAAACGCCTTATCGATGTATTTACTGCGCTTTTGCGCATTCCACGCCGCGTTAAAGCAGATAAAGAGCACCATCAGCAGCGTCAGCACCGCGTGGTTAACGTTGAAGATATACTTCAGCACATAGCCGACGATGATGAGCTGAATCACCGCGCGGCAGATACTCCATACGATATCTTTTTCCAGCCCCAGCTTTTCGCGGTAGCTGACCACAATCGCAATCAGCACCAGCACCATCGAAAAGGCCAGCGATTCGTTGGTAATGTTGTGTTCACCCACGGTTTGCCTCCTGCATTTTCCCGCCGTGCGGCTGGAGCGTAATAACGTCATCCGCATGGGTTATTTCGTTAGCGTCGTGCGTCACCCACAGCACGGCAATGTTCTGCTCCCGGGCGTAACGATGAATAATCTCGTTAACGTTGCGCTTGTTGACGTCATCGAGCGCGCTGGTGATTTCGTCCAGCAACAACACCTTCGGTAAAAACTGCAGGTTGCGGATCAGCGAGACCCGCTGCTTTTCGCCGCCCGACAGCGCGTTGATGGATTTGCTCAGCGTCTCCTGCGCCAGGCCAAAGCGGGCCAGATCCTGGATAAACTTTTCCGGCTCCGGCGTTTTATTGCGGATTTGCCACGGGAAAATCAGGTTGTCATAGACCGTATCGCCAAAAAGCACGGGCGTTTGCACGCAGTACGAGACCTGCTGGCGATAGCTTTCCGGGGAAAGCGAGGCGATATCCTCGCCTTCAAACAGAATGGCGCCCTCCGTCGGGCTGAGGAGTGACGCCACAATCTTCAGCAGCGTGCTTTTACCACAGCCTGAGGGACCCGTGATTAATTTAAACTCGCCCGGCGACAGGCTAAACCCGACGTGCTGCAGGATCGTGTTTTCCCCGACTCGAAATCCGACATCCCTGAGCAGTAATACGTTTCTTTTATCGTTCATCGCGCTTCCGTTGACCGCTTCGTGTAATAACCGCCTGTAGCATAATCCTTTCGCCCGCACAGCGCGAATAGCCTCACGCTGAAGCAAGTGTTAAACTTTTTGTTTGCAAATTGTCACCTTCATCACTACAGGAAGTATGCGACATGTCACATATCTTTTATGAGTTCCCCTCCCTGAAGCCTGGTGTTCCTGATGTCGAAACATTAATGGAAGTCATCAAATCGTCGGAGCTCACGCGTTTTGTGATAGGTGCAGAGGTGGTGGACTTTGTTAAGAAGGCGCTCATCGTGAACACCACGATCGGCAGCTTCAAAAATTGCTATTTCGCCTTCGACAACGGAACACACTTCCTTGAATTTGACGGTGAAGGCAAATCAAAACGCTTCAATGAGGTGCCGGACTGGTTCGTCTCTCCGGCGGAATTTTCACGCACCCAGTGGCTTATCAACCACAATCTTGCGGATGTGAAAGCCACACAGTTCATTGACGTCCTGATGTCCTACCCGCTGAAAGCGCGCCGCGCGCACTGCAATTTGCTGTTCGGACTGGAGCTGGAAAAGGTGAACGCGGTTCCGGCCGCAGCGTCAGCGGCAGGTAAAATCGGCAATAAAAACGGTAAAACCACCAAGCCCCGCGTCACCGATCTGGGCTCGTTCGAGCTGTTCAGCCAGTTCTTTGCGCGCATGAAAACCGCCGTGCTGGCCGATGAGTTCCCGACTCTGCAGGTCCTGACGGGCATGGATAACCTGGCAAAAGCGCCGCATAATTTAAAGCAGGGCATCAGAACCTGGTTTAAAGCCATCGCGGGCGACCTTCCACCGAATAACAAACGCGTTGAAGCGGGGAATGCCGTTCTGTTCTGCGCCCCCATTCGCGAACAGATCCAGCGTATCGAAGCGCTGGGGCTGGAGAATTACTACCAGGGATTATCGAAAGCCATTGCTGAAGCGGGTGATGGATTCATCTCTGACTTTACCTATACTTACGAGCAATAAACATACACTTTCACTCGCCACAGCATGCAAAACAGGAGGTTTTTATGCTTATCGTTGTTCCCGTCCTTATTTTCGTTGCGCTGGTTATCGTAGGCGCCGGCGTCAAAATTGTCCCTCAGGGTTATCAGTGGACCGTCGAGCGTTTCGGCCGATACACCAACACACTCCAGCCAGGCTTAAGCCTGATTGTTCCGTTCATGGACAGAATTGGTCGCAAGATCAACATGATGGAGCAGGTTCTGGACATTCCGTCCCAGGAAGTGATCTCCAAGGATAACGCCAACGTCACCATCGACGCCGTCTGCTTTATTCAGGTGATTGACGCGCCGAAAGCGGCCTATGAGGTCAGCAACCTGGAGCTGGCGATCGTCAACCTGACGATGACCAACATCCGTACCGTGCTCGGCTCGATGGAGCTGGACGAGATGCTTTCCCAGCGCGACAGCATCAACACCCGCCTGCTGCACATTGTCGACGAGGCTACCAACCCGTGGGGGATCAAAGTTACCCGCATCGAGATCCGCGACGTGCGCCCGCCGGCGGAGCTGATCGCCTCCATGAACGCCCAGATGAAAGCCGAGCGAACCAAGCGCGCCTATATTCTGGAAGCCGAAGGGGTACGCCAGGCGGAGATCCTCAAAGCGGAAGGGGAAAAACAGTCGCAGATCCTGAAAGCGGAAGGCGATCGTCAGTCCGCGTTCTTGCAGGCGGAAGCCCGCGAGCGTTCCGCCGAAGCGGAAGCCCGCGCGACCCAGATGGTGTCGGAGGCGATTGCCGCCGGTGATATTCAGGCCGTGAACTACTTTGTCGCGCAAAAATATACTGACGCGCTGAAAGAGATTGGGTCGGCGAACAACAGCAAAGTGGTGATGATGCCGCTGGATGCAAGCAGCCTGATGGGCTCTATCGCGGGCATAGCCGAACTGATCAAGGATAGCGGAAACGAGCGTAAAAAATGATTGAGTTGATCGTTGCACATCCTCATGCCTTCTGGCTAAGCCTCGGCGGCTTATTGCTGGCGGCGGAGATGCTGGGCGGCAACGGCTACCTGCTCTGGAGCGGTGTTGCTGCCGTCATTACCGGTCTTCTGGTCTGGATCCTTCCCCTGGAGTGGGCGTGGCAGGGCGCGCTGTTTGCCGTGCTGACGCTGGTGGCCGCCTGGCTGTGGTGGCGCTGGCTCAACCGGCGGGTTAACGAGCAGAAACCGGTGGACGCCCACCTTAACCAGCGCGGACAGCAGATTGTCGGCAAGCGTTTTACGCTCGACAGCACGCTGGTGAACGGACGTGGGCACATGCGGGTAGGCGACAGCTCGTGGCCGGTGGTGGCCGACGATGACCTCAGCGCCGGCACGCGGGTGGAGGTCATCGCGGTGGAGGGCATTACCCTGCGGGTAAAAGCCTGCTAAGCGTGGGTTTTGCGGTGGCAGCAGCCGGCAAGGTTATCGATAATCGGGCAGTCGGCGCTGTCATCCCCCGGACAGGACGCCGCGAGCTGCAGCAGCTGTTCGCGCATCGCCTGTAGCTCGACGATGTGGCGATCAATTTCGGCCACCTTTTCCAGTGTGCGTTTTTTCACGTCGGCGCTGTGACGCTTTGGATCGTTGAACAGGTTAACCAGCTCGCCGCACTCTTCCAGATTAAAACCGACCTGTCTTGCCTGGCGCAGCAGCGTCAGTTCATCCAGATGCAGCTGCGTGTAGCTACGGTAGCCGTTTTCACTGCGCAGCGGCGGCGTCACCAGCCCCTTCTCTTCATAAAAGCGAATCGCTTTGCTGGTTAAGCCGGTTTTTTTTGCCACATCACTGATATTCACATTTCCCCCTTGACCTTCCCCTTGATGGAAGGTTTAACCTTCATAACAGTTAGTGAAAAGCGTTACTCCGGTCAACAACTGACCAAAATATTATACGGGAGTTTTGTTATGTCTCACACTATTGACCTGACGCTGGACGGTCTCTCCTGCGGCCACTGCGTCAAACGCGTTAAAGAAAGCCTGGAACAGCGCCCTGATGTGGAAAGCGCTGACGTGACTATCGATCATGCCGCCGTGACCGGCAGCGCCAGCGCGGATGCGCTGATTGATACCATCAAGCAGGCCGGTTACGGGGCGGAGTTAAGCCACCCAAAGGCTAAACCGCTGGCAGAGTCATCATCCCCGTCGGAAGCACTGACAGCGGCCACTCCTGAGCTTCCGGCAGCGGATGATATTGATGACAGCCAACAGCTGCTGATCAACGGCATGAGCTGCGCCAGCTGCGTCTCCCGGGTACAAAACGCCCTGCAGGCGGTACCGGGTGTCGCGCAGGCACGGGTCAATCTTGCGGAGCGTACTGCGCTGGTAATGGGCAACGCCTCCGCCGCAGAGTTAGTGCAGGCCGTTGAGAAAGCGGGCTACGGCGCGGAGGCCATCGAAGATGATGCCGAACGCCGCGAGCGCCAGCAGGAAACGGCTATCGCCACCATGAAGCGCTTCCGCTGGCAGGCGATTGTCGCCCTGCTGGTCGGTATTCCGGTGATGGTGTGGGGCATGCTCGGCGACAACATGATGGTCACCGACGACAACCGCACGCTGTGGCTGGTGATTGGTTTGATTACCCTTGCGGTGATGGTGTTCGCAGGCGGACATTTCTATACCAGCGCCTGGAAGAGCCTGAAAAATCGTACCGCGACGATGGATACCCTGGTCGCCCTCGGTACCGGCGCGGCGTGGCTCTATTCGATGAGCGTGAACGTCTGGCCCCAGTGGTTCCCGATGGAAGCGCGGCATCTCTATTATGAAGCGAGCGCGATGATTATCGGCCTGATTAACTTAGGCCATATGCTGGAAGCCCGCGCCCGCCAGCGCTCCTCGAAAGCGCTGGAAAGATTGCTTGATTTAACCCCACCGACGGCCCGCGTGGTCACGGACGAAGGGGAAAAAAGCGTTCCGCTGGCCGAGGTTCAGCCCGGCATGACGCTGCGTCTGACCACCGGCGACCGGGTTCCCGTTGACGGCAAGATAACCCAGGGCGAAGCCTGGCTGGATGAAGCGATGCTGACCGGGGAGCCTATCCCTCAGCAGAAATCAGACGGCGACGCCGTGCATGCCGGTACGGTCGTGCAGGACGGCAGCGTGCTGTTCACCGCCAGCGCCGTCGGCAGCCACACGACGCTGTCGCGTATTATTCGCATGGTGCGCCAGGCGCAGAGCAGTAAACCAGAAATTGGCCAGCTTGCTGACAAAATCTCGGCCATTTTTGTGCCGGTGGTGGTCGGCATTGCCCTGCTGAGTGCGGCGATCTGGTACTTCTTCGGCCCGGCACCGCAGATTGTGTATACCCTGGTGATCGCCACCACGGTGCTGATCATCGCCTGCCCTTGCGCCCTTGGTCTGGCGACGCCAATGTCGATTATCTCCGGCGTAGGCCGCGCGGCCGAATTTGGCGTGCTGGTGCGGGACGCGGACGCGCTGCAGCGGGCCAGCACCCTGGACACGCTGGTGTTTGATAAAACCGGCACGCTGACGGAAGGTAAACCGCAGGTGGTCGCCGTCCACACCGTGGGCATTTCGGAAGAGGATGCACTGCGTCTCGCCGCCGCGCTGGAGCAAGGCTCCAGCCATCCACTGGCGCGCGCCATTCTTGATAAAGCCAATGCGTCTGCCCTGCCGCAGGTGAACCAGTTCCGCACCCTGCGCGGGCTCGGCGTGAGCGGTGAAGCAGAAGGCCACGCGCTGCTGCTGGGCAACCAGACATTGCTCAATGAAAACGGCATTGATACCGCCGCGCTGGACAGTGAGCTGAAGGCGCAGGCGTCACAGGGCGCCACCCCGGTTCTGCTGGCGGTGGATGGCAAAGCCGCCGCGCTGCTGGCCGTGCGCGATCCGCTTCGCCAGGACAGCGTGGATGCCTTACAGCGCCTGCACCGTGCTGGATATCGTCTGGTGATGTTGACCGGGGATAACCCAACCACCGCCAACGCCATCGCGAAAGAAGCCGGTATTGACGAGGTGATTGCGGGCGTACTGCCGGACGGCAAAGCGGACGCCATTAAAAACCTGCAACGTCAGGGCCGTCAGGTGGCAATGGTCGGCGACGGCATCAACGATGCCCCGGCGCTGGCCCAGGCGGATGTGGGGATCGCAATGGGCGGCGGGAGCGACGTGGCCATCGAAACCGCGGCCATCACGCTGATGCGCCACAGCCTGATGGGCGTGGCCGATGCGCTGGCCATTTCGAAAGCTACGCTGCGCAACATGAAGCAGAACCTGCTGGGGGCGTTTATCTACAACTCGCTCGGTATTCCGATTGCTGCCGGTATTTTGTGGCCGCTGACCGGCACGCTGCTTAATCCGGTCGTCGCGGGTGCGGCGATGGCGCTCTCCTCCATCACCGTGGTCAGCAACGCCAACCGGCTGTTGCGGTTTAAACCGAAGGATTGAACCTTGTACCCGTACGCGCTAGCATGAACCTTTCCGTTTATGGAGCGCGTATGGGTCTGTTTCATCGTATAAAAACATCGTTTCGCGCCCTTTTCCCTCGCCGTTACGCCTGGCCCGGTCTGGATATTTCGCTTCCCGGCGGGCAACACCTGCACCTGGTTGGCAGCATCCATATGGGCACGCAGGATATGTCTCCCCTGCCTCCCGGCCTGATTAAACTGCTGAAACACGCCGATGCGCTGGTCGTTGAGGCGGACATTTCGGGTCAGGAGTCACCGTTTGCCGGGCTCGAGAGCGATCTCACCCTGGCGGAACGCCTGGATGAAGCCCAGCTTGCGGAACTGACGCGCGTCGCCGAGGAAACCGGCGTCTCGCTCTCCATGATTGACACCCTGCCGCTGTGGCAAATCGCGATGGTATTGCAGGCTACGCAGGCGCAGCGTCTGGGGCTGCGGGGTGATTACGGCATTGATTACCAGCTGCTGAACGTGGCAAGGGCGCGCAGTTTGCCCATCATCGAGCTGGAAGGAACGGACAGCCAGATTGCGCTCCTGCGACAGCTTCCCGACGACGGTCTGATGCTGCTGGATGATACGCTGACCCACTGGCACACCAACGCGCGCCTGCTGCAAACCATGATTGGCTGGTGGCTGGATGCCCCGCCCGCGGACGGCAGGCTGGCGTTACCGTCGACGTTCAGCGAATCGCTGTATGATGTGCTGATGAATGCGCGCAATAAAGCCTGGCGGCAGACGCTGCATGCCTTACCTGCGGGGCGTTACGTGGTGGCGGTCGGGGCGTTACATTTGTACGGAGAAGGGAACTTGCCGTCGTTGCTGAAATAAAAAAATGGCCAATATTTCTATTGGCCCGTCAAAGAGGAATTTCATCGTTTTTATTATGCCGAAGGAGACCTTCGGTTGAGCCGATTGTCGCTCAAAGTGACCATCACTGCCAACACTATTGCGCAAGATGGTGCTATTTTTTAGACAAACGTCAGGCGTATGCTGTTGGCATGATTTGTCTGTCGTAAGAAGGATAGCTATGACTCCCGCCGTTAAATTACTCGAAAAAAACAACATTTCTTTCCGGATCCACACCTACGATCACGATCCGAATGAAACCAACTTTGGTGATGAAGTGGTGCGCAAGCTGGGGCTGAACGCGGACCAGGTTTATAAAACGCTGCTGGTGGCGGTGAACGGCGATATGAAGCACCTCGCCGTGGCGGTGACGCCCGTGGCAGGACAGCTGGACCTTAAGAAAGTCGCCAAAGCGCTGGGGGCGAAGAAGGTGGATATGGCGGATCCGATGGTGGCGCAGCGCACCACGGGCTACCTGGTGGGCGGCATCAGTCCACTCGGGCAGAAAAAACGCCTGCCGACGCTGATCGATGCCCCTTCACAGGAGTTCGAGACCATCTTTATCTCCGGCGGCAAACGCGGGCTGGACATTGAGCTGGCCGCGGGCGACCTGGCGAAAATGCTGGACGCGAAGTTTGCGGATATTGCCCGCCGGGAGTAAAAAAAGCCGGGTGGCGGCTACGCCTTACCCGGCCTACATTTTGCACCCGTAGGCCCGGTAAGCGCAGCGCCACCGGGCAACACAACGGCACTACTGCCAGCTCACCTCACCTTTCGGCTCATACGCATTCACGTCAATCGGCGAATTCTGCTCGATATACTGCTTCAGCACTTCTGCATCGATAAAGCCAGTGTTCACGTATCCTGGTTTATTATCAATATGCGGATAGCCGTCACCGCCGGTGGCGTTAAAGCTTAACGTCGCCAGACGGTAGGTTTTCGCCGGGTCAACCGGTTCGCCTTTGATCTTCAGGTCGTTAAGCTTGCCGTCTTTCGCTACGAAGCTCACGTTGGCAAACTGCGGATAGGCCCCGGAATCCGGCTTCATCTGCGCCACGGCGGTCAGGTACTCAACAACCTCTTTCCCGCTCATGTCGGCATAAACCACCACGTTACCGAACGGCTGCACCTTCAGAACGTCTTTATAGGTGATGTTTCCACCTTCGATGGAATCACGAATGCCACCGCCGCTCATCACGCCAAAATCAGCCCCGGTGCGCGCCATTTGCGCCGCGAGCACCAGGTGGCCCATGTTGGTCTGCACGAAGCGAACTTTACTGCGGTCCCCCTCCAGACGACCGTTCAGCGTGCCGATTTTCACATCCAGCTGCGCCTTGCCTTTGTTCTGGAACGGCGTCAGCAGGGAGAGCATCTGCTGGTTTTCAGCGATCTCTGGCGTGTAAAGTACGCGCTCGCTTTTCCCGTCAGGGTAAGTGACTTTCTTCTTCAGGTTGACCGGAATGAGCTGATAATGAACCAGCTTCATCTCGCCGTTACGGAACTCAAAGTCTGCCCGACCCACGTATTTGCCCCACTCGTGCGCCTGCACAATCCAGATACCGTTTTGACGGTCTGGCGCACACGGTGTGCCCGGGACGTAGTCCACCTGCTTTTTGTTCTCGGATGCCATACACACTGGATCCTGTGAGTGACCACCCACAATCATTGCCAGCGAGCCCGCAGGCAGGCTGCGCGCCATCTCCACGTCACCGGGCGCGTTAGAGCCGTGCTCACCGTTGTCGTAGTGCCCCATGTGCGTGGTGGCGATAATGACGTCCGGCTTTTCGTTTTGCTGCAGCTCCTGAATCACCAGCTTCGCTTCGTCCGCCGGTTTGCGGAATTCGATATCGGTGAAGAACTCAGGGTTGCCAATTTTCGCCGTATCGTCGGTGGTTAAGCCGATGACCGCGATCTTCAGATCCTGACGCTTAAACAGCGCCCACGGCTTAAACAGGCGCTCGCCGGTACTTTTTTGGTAAATATTGGCGGAGAGGAACGGGAATTTGGCCCATTTTTCCTGCTGACGGAGTACGGTCAGCGGATTATCAAATTCATGGTTACCGACGGCCATCGCGTCGTAGCCAATCAGATTCATGCCGCGAAAGTCGGGTTCGGCGTCCTGCAAATCGGATTCCGGCACGCCGGTGTTGATATCGCCGCCTGAGAGCAGCAACACGCTGCCGCCCTGGGCTGCGACCTCTTTACGAATGCCGTCCACCAGCGTTTTTTGTGCCGAGAGGCCATATTCGCCGTATTCACTGCGCCAGAAATGACCGTGGTGATCGTTGGTATGCAGAATGGTAATTTTATAGGTTTTGTCTTTTTCATACGCCTGCGCGGGCAGGCTTACCAGCCCCCACGCCGCGATGAGCGCCAGCGCGACGCCCCGCTTCATTAACTTCATCTTCTCTCTCCCTGACCAATAGACAAAGGCAGAAATTACAGTGACTAATAAGAATAGACAAATAAGTTTTCATAATTGCGACTTTCTTCAAATGTCGCAGGCGGGTATGTTAGTCGGATAATAATTACTCCCTGCACTTCTGCTAACAAAACGTGGTATTTATGGCAATCAGTGAATCAACCCAGCCCGTTCCGGGCGCGCCAGCGTCGCCGCCTGCGTCGCGCACCTCCTTTAAAGTCTTAGGGGCAATCAGTCTTTCACACCTGCTCAACGACATGATCCAGTCGTTGATTCTGGCAATTTATCCGCTGCTGCAGTCCGAGTTTTCGTTAACCTTCGTGCAGATCGGGATGATCACCCTGACCTTCCAGCTGGCTTCCTCGCTGCTGCAGCCAGTGGTGGGCTACTGGACGGATAAATACCCGATGCCGTGGTCGCTGCCGATCGGCATGTGCTTTACCCTAAGCGGTCTGGTGCTACTCGCCATGGCCGGGAGTTTTGAAGCCGTGCTGATCGCCGCCGCGCTGGTGGGTACCGGCTCGTCCGTGTTCCATCCGGAGTCCTCCCGCGTGGCACGGATGGCGTCCGGTGGTCGTCACGGCCTGGCGCAGTCACTTTTCCAGGTGGGCGGTAACTTTGGTAGCTCTCTCGGCCCGCTGCTGGCCGCAGTGATTATTGCCCCTTACGGTAAAGGCAACGTGGCGTGGTTTGTGCTGGCCGCGCTGCTGGCGATTATCGTGCTGGCGCAGATTAGCCGCTGGTATGCCGCTCAGCATCGGGTGAATAAAGGAAAACCTAAAGCGAAGGTTATCAATCCCCTGCCGCGCAATAAGGTTATCCTGGCGGTGGCTGTCCTGCTGGTGCTGATTTTCTCGAAATACTTCTATATGGCGAGCATCAGCAGCTATTACACCTTTTATCTGATGCAAAAATTCGGATTATCGGTACAAAATGCGCAGATTCACCTGTTTGCCTTCCTGTTCGCCGTTGCGGCCGGCACGGTCATTGGCGGGCCTGTGGGGGATAAGATTGGGCGTAAATATGTCATTTGGGGCTCTATCCTCGGCGTGGCGCCCTTTACCCTCATTTTGCCTTACGCCAGCCTTGAATGGACGGGAATTTTAACCGTGATTATTGGTTTTATCCTCGCTTCCGCGTTTTCCGCCATTCTGGTCTATGCCCAGGAGCTGCTGCCTGGCCGTATCGGTATGGTTTCCGGACTGTTTTTCGGTTTTGCCTTCGGCATGGGCGGGCTGGGTGCAGCGGTGTTAGGAATGGTTGCGGATCACACCAGCATCTTCCTGGTTTATAAAATCTGCGCTTTCCTGCCACTTCTTGGGATGTTGACCATATTCCTGCCTGATAACCGCCACAAAGCGTGAATTACGGGCAGCCAAAGTGTGACGTTGGCTGCCTGACACCCTGATGCCATAAGGGTTTCTTCTTTCTCCTCTCGCTGAATTTATCAAAATGCGCTTTTTTACGCGCATATTGCTGTTTTATTCAAACTTCAACAATTATTCATAAACATAAGAGTAAAAATTGTCATAAACTATTACTCGGTTTTTTGGTTTTTCACCAAAAAGGAACACCCACAACGAAAGGAGACGGAATGCACCACGCCACACCGCTTATCACCACCATTGTTGGTGGACTTGTGCTCGCTTTTATCCTCGGCATGATTGCCAATAAACTGCGTATTTCTCCTCTTGTCGGCTATCTGCTGGCAGGTGTGCTGGCGGGACCGTTTACGCCAGGCTTCGTTGCGGATACCAAACTGGCCCCTGAACTGGCGGAATTGGGCGTGATTCTGCTGATGTTTGGCGTCGGTCTGCACTTTTCCCTGAAGGATTTGATGGCGGTAAAGTCGATTGCCATACCGGGAGCGATCGCCCAGATAGGGGTGGCGACGCTGCTTGGGATGGCGCTTTCGGCCGTGCTGGGCTGGTCGTTAATGACCGGTATCGTATTTGGGCTGTGTCTCTCAACCGCCAGTACCGTGGTGCTGCTGCGCGCGCTTGAGGAGAGACAGCTGATTGACAGCCAGCGCGGGCAGATCGCGATCGGCTGGCTGATTGTTGAAGATCTGGTCATGGTCCTGACGCTGGTGCTGCTGCCCGCCGTCGCCGGAATGATGGAAAAAGACAACGTCGGCTTCGCCTCGCTGGCGCTGGATATGAGCATCACCATCGGTAAAGTGGTGGCGTTTATCGCCATCATGATGCTGGTGGGCCGCCGTCTGGTACCGTGGATCATGTCCCGCAGCGCGGCGACCGGCTCCCGCGAGCTGTTCACCCTCTCCGTGCTGGCGCTGGCACTGGGCATCGCCTTTGGTGCCGTTGAGCTGTTTGATGTCTCCTTTGCCCTGGGCGCGTTCTTCGCCGGGATGGTGCTGAACGAATCCGAGCTGAGCCACCGTGCGGCGCACGATACGCTGCCGCTGCGCGATGCGTTTGCCGTGCTGTTCTTCGTCTCCGTCGGGATGCTGTTCGATCCGCTGGTGCTGATCCAGCAACCGCTGGCCGTGCTGGGCACGCTGGCGATCATTATTTTTGGTAAGTCGCTCGCCGCCTTCTTCCTGGTGCGAATGTTCGGTCACTCCCCGCGTACGGCGCTGACTATTGCCGCCAGCCTGGCGCAGATTGGCGAATTCGCCTTTATTCTGGCCGGTCTGGGCATGGCCCTGAACCTGCTGCCGCAGGCCGGACAAAACCTGGTGCTCGCGGGGGCGATCCTGTCGATTATGCTGAACCCGGTCCTGTTTGCCCTGCTGGAAAAATACCTCGACAAAACCGAAACGCTGGAAGAGCAGACGCTGGAAGAGGCCATCGAAGAAGAGAAGCAGATCCCGGTGGATATTTGCAATCACGCCCTGCTGGTCGGCTTTGGCCGCGTGGGCAGCCTGCTCGGCGAGAAGCTGATGGCGCAGGGCATTCCGCTGGTGGTGATTGAAACCTCACGCACCCGCGTCGACGAGCTGCGCGAGCGCGGTATTCGCGCGGTGCTGGGCAATGCGGCAAACGAAGAGATCATGAATCTGGCGCATCTGGACTGCGCCCGCTGGCTGCTGCTCACCATACCCAACGGCTATGAAGCGGGTGAGATTGTGGCCTCCGCACGCGCGAAGTGCCCAACGATTGAGATTATCGCCCGGGCGCATTATGACGACGAGGTGGAGTACATTACCGAGCGCGGTGCAGATAAGGTGGTGATGGGCGAGCGCGAGATTGCTAACACCATGCTGACGCTGCTGGAGAAACCGCCGGTTGAAGAGGCGGTGACGGGGTAGGTTTGGTGCGGCCTGATGCCCTCACCCTGGCCCTCTCCCACGGGGAGAGGGAACAAACATTAAAAAAGGCAACTTACGTTGCCTTTTTACATTTACCGATCCCAATACGCCTCTTCGAGGCTGTCTTCCCGTTCTGGCAGGCCACGCGTTAAGCGCGGTGAGTGCTGGTTCAGCACCTGATAGCTTACGCGGTTGGCGTACTTGCACACCTGCGCCAGCGACGAATAGGTCAGCCAGCTGAACTTATGCTTGCTGGAATTCGGCACGTTGGTTTTGTGGTAGGCATTGGCGGTAATGTCGTGCAGCAGCGCGGCCAGCGCGCCGTCGCCTGCGCCGTTGGTGTTCATGATCTTCTCCGGACCGCCCATGTAGGGGGCGATGTGAGAATAAATACGCAGCGGATTCACGCAATCCTTGTAACGCATGCCGCGGCTGAACTCGTACTGGTTAAACTCGGCAATCGCGCCGGGCAGCAGCGGATGCTGGGTTTTGCGTTTGCTCTCTTCCTCCGTGAAGCCGGCCATATACAGTCCGACAGGGCCCGCGGTGCAGAGCACCAGATCCACCCAGTCCAGCGCTTTATCGGACGCCAGCAGCGGATCGCTTTCACCGGTCAGCGCTTCGGCCTCCTCTTCGTTCATCGCCAGAATCGAGACGTGCTCTTTCAGGAACGCCTGCCACCACTCTGGGTTATCGGCAATCACGAATTTGGTGCCCAGCGTCAGAACGACCGGCACGTCGTACTTCTTCGCGTACTCAATCGCCTTCATGGTCGCTTCAGGCATCGGCTCGCCCGGCTTGCAGCGCACCAGGTAGGAGGTCAGCACCAGCGCCGAGGCGCCCGCAATCACCTCTTCGGGAATGCTTTCCGCGCGCAGCTTGTTCATATGCCCAGGACTGATGGCAAAGGTCCGCTCGCCGGATTCGCCGATCAGCGTAAAGCAGCGGCCAATCGGGCCGTCGACGCCCTGAAGATAGTTCAGATCGGTACGGCTGGAGGTGTTGCACAGATAGCGGTAAGCGTAGCCGCCAATTTCAATGTTGCTGCACATCACGCCGAGCAGTACCGAACGGTCGTCGGCCAGCACGGAGTAGTTATGCATGGTATTGCCGATGGTGCCACCGGCGAACTGATGGGTAATCAGGTTTTCGCGCACCAGCTCCTGGTACAGCGCTTCGGCAACGTCGTCTTCAATCACCAGCGAATGTCCGGCGCTCAGACCGTAACGGGCGACAAACGCATCATCCACTTTCGCCTCAATGTCCACCAGCGTCTGATCGATACCGACGACCCACGCCGCGCTGGTTTCATTTTCTGGCTGGATCTGCTGCAGGAGCGGATCGCGGGCATCGACGGGGAAGTAGTGTTTGGATTTACGTTTACCGGGAAATTTCATGGTCTGAACTGTACGAAGAATATGGGCCGGGAATGGTAGCACAAACCCGGCCCGGAGTGCGATCAGCGGCTGTTCGTCACCAGTGAGACCATCATGTCGATATGCTCAGGCGAGTCGTTAAGCGCCGGAATGTACTCGTACTTTTCGCCGCCAGCCTCCAGGAAAAATTCCCGGTTTTGCACCGCAATCTCCTCCAGCGTTTCCAGACAGTCTGCCGAGAAGCCCGGCGACATCACCTGAATATGCTTCACGCCCTTCTCGCCGAGCATTTTGAGGGTTTCATCGGTGTACGGCGTCAGCCACGGCTCGCGGCCGAAGCGCGACTGGAAGGTCATCATCACCTTCTCCGGCGGCAGGCCAAGGGCGGAGACCAGCTCGCGGGTGGTATCGCGACAGCGCTGCGGGTAATCATCCCCTTCGTTAGCGAAACGCTGCGGGATCCCGTGATAGGAGAGCAGCAGCAGATCCGGCTCACCGTGCTTTTCAAACGACGCGCGCGCGCTGTTAGCAAGCGCCTTGATGTACAGCTCGTTATCCGCGTAGTCGCGAATAAAGGTCACGCCCGGAATGCGGCGGCGGGTCGCCAGAATGCGCGCCAGCTCGTCCCAGACGGCGGCCACCGTCGAGCAGGAGTACTGCGGGTAGAGCGCCAGCACCACGATATGGTCCACGCCCTGCGCCAGCAGGGATTCTACCGCGCTTTCCAGAGAGGGTTTGCCGTAGCTCATGCCGAGCGCGACAGGCATCTCCGGCAGGCGGGCAGCCAGCGCTTTTTCCTGGCGACGGCTGTAGACCATCAGCGGCGAGCCCTCTTCCATCCATACGGACTGATAGAGTTTGGCGACGCGCGGAGAACGAATCGGCAGAATGACGCCACGCAGCAGCGGCCACCACAGCAGTCGCGGAAAATCCACGACGCGCGTGTCGCTTAAAAATTGTCGCAGGTAGCGTTTTACCGCGTCTGATGTAGGTGCTTCTGGAGTGCCCAGATTGGCAAGCAGGATGCCGGTTTTCGCCTGACTCATTCACGCCTCTTAACCATTTGAATGGTTGTCAATTGTAGCGGAAATGCGTTTAAACGGAACCCATTGCTGCAATAGGTAAGATGAGAATATTTCTCACCCGGAGGACCCGGGTGAGAGAAGTGCAATTAGCCGAGGATTTTTTCCAGCTCTGCACGTACATCAGCCACGGCTTTGGTGCCGTCGACTTTGGCGTATTTGGTGTTACCCGCCTGCGCTTCTTTGGTGTAGTAGCCGATCAGCGGCGCGGTCATCTGATGGTATTCCACCAGGCGCTTGCGCACGGTCTCTTCCTGATCGTCTTTACGGGTGGTCAGCTCTTCGCCGGTCACGTCATCTTTGCCTTCAACCTTAGGCGGGTTGAATTTGATGTGGTAAACGCGTCCAGAAGCAGCGTGTACGCGACGGCCAACGATGCGGTCAACGATCAGCTCGTCCGGTACGTCGAACTCCAGAACGTAGTCCACGTTGATGCCCGCTTCTTTCATGGCGTCAGCCTGAGGAATGGTGCGTGGGAAGCCGTCCAGCAGGAAACCGTTACGGCAGTCTTCCTGAGCAATGCGCTCTTTGACCAGAGCAATTACCAGCTCGTCGGTCACCAGCTTGCCTGCGTCCATGATGTCTTTCGCCTGTTTACCCAGCTCGGAGCCAGATTTAACAGCGGCGCGCAGCATATCACCGGTGGAGATTTGCGGAATACCGTATTTCTCCATGATGAACTGAGCCTGAGTTCCTTTACCCGCGCCCGGAGCGCCAAGCAGAATAATACGCATTGCGAAAATCCCCTCAAAAGTCGTTTCAATTTTTCAAAAGCGCTAAACAATACCACCAGAACGGGCATCGCTCAAGGAAGGCAGGAAGGCTGAAACGGTTAATGGGGGGAGATAATTTGGGATAATGCGAGAATGCCCCCTCACCCTAACCCTCTCCCCAAAGGGGAGAGGGGACGATTATACCCTCTCCCCTTTGGGGAGAGGGCCAGGGTGAGGGGCAGGTGTTTAATTACGCCAGCAGCAGCGCATTCACACGTTTAATGAAGAGGTTAGGATCTTCCAGCGTGCCGCGTTCGGCCAGCAGGGACTGATCCAGCAGGAGTTCAACCCACTCGGCAAAGCGGGCGTCGTCCTGGGTATCCGCCGCACGTTTCACCAGCGGATGATCCGGATTAAGCTCAAAGATATATTTCACTTCCGGTACCGCCTGACCCGCTGCCGCGAACAGCTTCGCCATTTGGGTGCTCATTTCGTCGGCATCGGTGGTGACGATGGCCGGGGTGTCGGTCAGACGGTGAGTGAAACGCACCTCTTTCACGCGGTCACCCAGCAGGGTTTTCACGCGCTCAACGAACGGCTCCAGCGCCTTCTCGGCTTCTTTCGCGTTCTCATCCACTTCATCCGCCAGCTTGTCGATAGATTCGTCGGCTTTGGCAACGGACTGGAACGCCTTACCGTCGAACTCGGTCAGGTAGTTCATCATCCACTCGTCGATGCGGTCAGAAAGCAGCAGCACTTCGATGCCTTTCTTACGCAGCAGCTCCAGGTGCGGGCTGCTCTTCGCCGCGGCGTAGCTGTCGGCGGTGATGTAGTAGATCTTCTCCTGCCCTTCTTTCATGCGGGAGACGTACTCTTCCAGCGACACGGTCTGCGCGGAGGAGTCGGTGTGCGTAGAGGCGAAGCGCAGCAGTTTGGCGATGGTTTCAACGTTCGCGGTGTCTTCTGCCGGGCCTTCTTTCAGCACCAGGCCGAACTGTTTCCAGAAGGTCTGATATTTTTCCGCATCGTCTTTCGCCAGTTTTTCCAGCATCTGCAGCGCACGTTTGGTCAGGGCGTTGCGCAGGTTACGGGTGACGGTGCTGTCCTGCAGAATTTCACGGGAGACGTTCAGCGGCAGATCGTTGGAATCGATCAGGCCGCGGACAAAGCGCAGGTAGTTCGGCATGAACTGCTCGGCGTCATCCATGATGAAGACGCGCTGCACGTACAGCTTCAGGCCATGCTTGTGATCGCGGTTCCACATGTCCCACGGCGCCTGTGCCGGGATGTACAGCAGGCTGGTGTACTCCTGCTTACCTTCCACACGGTTGTGGCTCCAGGTCAGCGGGTCGGTAAAGTCGTGGGCGATATGCTTGTAGAATTCGTTGTACTCGTCGTCTTTAATTTCAGACTTGTTGCGCGTCCACAGCGCCTGCGCCTTGTTGATTTTCTCCCAGGAAACCACGGTTTCACCGTCTTTCTCTTCCTGTTTTTCAATCTCGACCGGCAGGGCGATGTGGTCGGAATATTTGCTGATGATGGAGCGCACGCGCCAGTCGTTCAGGAAATCATCTTCCCCTTCACGCAGGTGCAGGGTGATTTCGGTGCCGCGGTCCGCTTTGGTGATGTCATCAACGGTGTATTCGCCTTCCCCTTTGGATTCCCACAGCACGCCGTTTTCAGCGCTGTCGCCCGCCGCACGGGTGCGCACGGTGACTTTGTCCGCCACGATGAATGCCGAGTAGAAACCGACGCCGAACTGGCCGATGAGCTGGCTATCTTTCGCCTGGTCAGAGCCCATGGACTCCAGGAACGCCTTAGTGCCGGATTTCGCGATGGTCCCGAGGTGGTCGATCACCTCGTCGCGGTTCATCCCGATGCCGTTATCGGCGATAGTCAGGGTGCGGTTCTCTTTATTAAACGAGACGCGCACGCGCAGCTCGCCGTCGCCTTCGTACAGATCCGGGTTAGACAGCGCGCGGAAGCGCAGCTTGTCCGCCGCATCCGAGGCGTTGGAAATCAGCTCACGCAGGAAAATTTCTTTGTTGGAATACAGGGAATGGATCATCAGGTGCAGAAGCTGTTTTACTTCTGACTGGAAACCACGGGTTTCTTGTCCTTTCATCTATGTCGACCTCAACAATGCCATTTAATGGGGTTTTAAAACGTTGAGTGAGAGATGGGGATACGGGGGGAAATTTTCAAGCGGAGGCCGCGCGTGCAGCCTCCGTTTGGTCAGAAAATAATCTTGTGACGTCCGGCCAGAGAGTGCGACAGCGTGGTGCCGTCCACCATCTCCAGCTCGCCGCCGACCGGCACGCCGTGGGCGATGCGGCTGGCGTCAACGCCATACTGCGAGCACAGCTCGGCAATATAGTTGGCGGTTGCCTCCCCTTCCACCGTGGGGTTGGTGGCGAGGATCACCTCTTTGATCGTTTCGGACTCAAGACGCTGTTCAAGGCGGTCAAGACCGATATCGTCCGGACCAATACCGTCCAGCGGGGAGAGATGCCCCATCAGCACGAAATAGCGG
Organism: Enterobacter quasiroggenkampii; assembly: GCF_043972695.1. NCBI lineage: Bacteria > Pseudomonadati > Pseudomonadota > Gammaproteobacteria > Enterobacterales > Enterobacteriaceae > Enterobacter > Enterobacter quasiroggenkampii. The sequence continues at coordinate 1,685,672 of NZ_CP143745.1, read as the reverse complement.
CCGGAAAACTGCCCGGTTTGTTCGATGGCGTAGATGTCCGCCGGACTCTCCACCACGCAAATCTGGCCGTTTTCCTGACGACGCGGGTTCGTGCAGATGTTACACACGTCCTGCTCGGTAAAGGTACGGCAATCCGCACAGTGACCGATTTCTGACATGGCGCGGGTTAAAGCCTGCGCCAGGCGCATCCCGCCGCTGCGGTCGCGCTGCAATAGCGTAAACGCCATGCGCTGCGCCGACTTCGGGCCAACGCCCGGCAGGCAGCGCAGTGCTTCCATTAACTGCGTGAGCAGCGGACTGGTTTGCATCAGAACGGCATCTTGAAGCCAGGCGGCAGCTGCATGCCGCTGGACACGGAGGCCATTTTCTCTTTCTGGGTTTCGTCGATACGGCGAGCGGCATCGTTAAACGCGGCTGCAACCAGATCTTCCAGCATCTCTTTGTCGTCTTCGAGCAGGCTCGGGTCGATTTCCACGCGACGGCAGTTGTGCGCACCGTTGATGGTCACCTTGACCAGACCGGCACCGGATTCACCCGTGACTTCCAGCTGAGCGATCTCTTCCTGCATCTTCTGCATTTTTTCCTGCATCTGCTGAGCCTGCTTCATCAGGCCACCCAGACCGCCTTTTCCACCAAACATAGGCTTCTCTCTTCTTTCACGTTTAAGGATTACAACCGTAAGTCAGACTCACGATCAAATGGGGCGAATACTCTCTTCATCCAGATCGGCGTCGAAGAACCGGCGCAGAGTCTGAATGTTGTTATCCGCAATAATCGCCTCGCGCGCCTGCGCGAGCTTCTCTTCATAAATGGCCTGGCGCCACTCGAGCGGCGTTTTCACTGCCGGATTATCATCTTCAATGATAGTCAATTCAACCGGTGCCCCCTGTAAAGCGGCAAGCGCCTCGGCCAGCGCCTTTTGCGCGCCCGGGGAATTCAGGTGACGCTGGCCCGGACGCAGGTGCAGACGCACCTGATTGCCGTCCTGCTCTTTCCAGGCGTTCAGCGCGACCTGCTCGACCAGCTTCGGCAACTGGAGTTTGCTGACCTCGGCGGCCCAGGCATCGCGCGCAATCGACTCTTCGGCAAGCTTCGCGGAAAGCTCCGGCGTTTTTTCATGCTCCAGCGCCTTTTTCAGCGCTTTCGGCGTGGCCACCTCTTCCTTCACGGTTTCGGTGATGGTGGTTGCCTTCCAGCGGTAAGCCTCTTCTTTCACCGGGGCTTTCTGCTCGAGCGCGGACGGTGCCGGACGCGACTGTACGCGCTCCGTTACCGAGGCCAGTCGTTCAAGCGCGGCGTTGTTCACCGGCCGCGCTCTTCCTGGCGCTGCCGGTTCACTCTTTTTTGGTTTGGCTACTCCCTGGGCGCGCTGCAGCTGGCTGCGCGCGGCAAGCACCGAACTGGTGGCATCCGACAGCGGTACGTTCTGCTGCGGTGGCGACGTCGGCTGCGGCGGCACCTGCTGCGGTGACATCACCGCCGTGGGCGCGACCGGCGCGAAAGACTGTCGCGGCACTTCCGGCTCCGGCAGCGGTATGCGCGGGTGGAACGCCAGCGCGCGCAGCAGCGTCATTTCAACGCCCATCCGCGGATCCGGCGCAAACGGTAACTCTTTGCGGCCAATCAGCAGCGTCTGGTAATAAAGCTGGACGTCGGCAGGCGGCACGGTGCGGGCAAGCTCACGCATCCGCTGTTCAATGGCCGCCATATCCGCACCAATCGCGGAGGGAGAAAGCTGCAGCATCGCCACGCGGTGCAGCAGGCTGAGCATCTCAACCAGCAACCCTTCCCACTCAATACCGCGGGCAGCGGCCGCGTTCACCTGCGACATCACGCGTTCGCCGTTAGCGGCAATCATCGCTTCGATAAGCGACAGCGCCTGATCGTCATCCAGCGTGCCGAGCATGGTGCTGACCGCCTCGGTGGAGAGCTTGCCGTCACCGCTGGCAATCGCCTGGTCGGTCAGGCTTAATGCATCACGCAGGCTGCCGTCCGCCGCGCGGGCCAGCAGCTGCAGGGCGCGCGGTTCGTGGACAATCTTCTCTTCATCAAGAATGTGCTCAAGCTGCGCACGGATCTGCTCAACGTCCAGCGCCTTCAGGTGGAACTGCAGGCAGCGCGATAAAATCGTGACCGGCAGCTTTTGCGGATCGGTGGTCGCCAGCAGGAACTTCACGTGCGCGGGCGGCTCTTCCAGCGTCTTCAGCAGGGCGTTGAAGCTGTGGCGCGAGAGCATGTGCACTTCATCGATCAGGTAGACCTTGAAGCGGCCGCGCGCCGGGGCGTACTGCACGTTGTCCAGCAGGTCGCGGGTATCTTCAACTTTGGTGCGCGAAGCGGCGTCGATTTCGATCAGATCGACAAAACGCCCCTGCTCGATCTCCCGGCAGTTATCACACACGCCGCACGGCGTGGCGGTGATCCCGGTTTCGCAGTTGAGACCTTTTGCCAGCAAACGGGCAATAGAGGTCTTACCGACGCCGCGGGTGCCGGAAAAAAGATAGGCGTGATGGATGCGACCTAGCGACAAGCCGTTCGCCAGGGCCGTCAGCACATGTTCCTGACCGACAACGTCAGCAAAGGTTTGTGGTCGCCATTTACGGGCTAACACCTGATAACTCATGGGCAGGCTCTGCAACGCTGGAAGGTGAATTTATGGAGGGGAATGCTATCACAACCTCACCCATTGAGCGAGGTTGTGAAAACCGGGATTAGTGACCCGGGAAAGGCACCAGGCTGTAGCTGGTAATACCCTGTTTTTCCAGGCGCTGTTCACCGCCGAGATCGAACAGGTTGATGATGAAGGCCGCGTCGGTCACTTCCCCACCCAGACGGCGGATCAGCTTCACGGTCGCTTCAATGGTGCCGCCGGTCGCCAGCAGATCGTCAACCACCAGCACTTTGTCGCCAGGCTTGATCGCGTCAACGTGAATCTCCAGCTGATCGGTGCCGTACTCCAGCTCGTAGCTTTCTGCAATGGTTTCACGCGGCAGCTTGCGCGGCTTACGCACCGGCACAAAACCTACGCCCATCGCCAGCGCAACCGGTGCGCCAAACAGGAAGCCACGGGCTTCGGTACCTACTACTTTGGTGATCCCGGCGTTTTTATAACGCTCGACCAGCAGTTCAATGCTGAGCGCGTACGCTTTCGGGTCTTCCAGCAAGCTGGTGACATCACGGAAAAGAATGCCAGGCTTTGGATAGTCCTGGATGCTTTTGATGCTGTTTTTCAGATATTCAAGCTGCTGTGCAGTTGCGGTCATCGGTTTGTGCCTAAATGAAACAGTGTTACTCACGGCGCGCAACGAGTCGGCAAAGGTAACAATTGTTTAACCTTTAACCAGGCGCGCCAGTGCTCGAAAACGGTCGAATTTACTGGCTGTACGCAATAATTGCAACAGCCATGATAAGGCTTCAGTGCTTTTGTTGCTTTTCATCAACCACGGGGATCCGCCACATGAAGATAAGCAGGCAGGTCAGGATGACCAGTAGCAGGATCCGCACCCACATCATTTTCACCAGCCATAATGAAATGGCGAAGGTGATGAGGATCACCGCGATCGCGCGCGGCTTGGCGCCGGGCGGCATGGCCCGGTGTTTTTGCCAGTGCCGCAGATAGCCGCCAAACCATGAGCGATAGAGCAGCCAGTGGTGAAAACGCGGTGACGAGCGGGCGAAGCACCAGGCCGCCAGCAGGATAAACGGCGTGGTCGGCAGCAAGGGTAAAACCACACCCAGCGTGCCAAGCACTACCGCGAGCCAGCCAATGATGATTAAAATAGTACGCTGCATAATGCGAATCGTTATCAAACTGAACGGCTACTTTACCACTGGAGAGCGCCTTGAAAACAGCACTGCTTCTTGAGAGGCTGCAAAATCAGCTGATTGCTCTGCGGGAGCAGGCCACGCCGCTGATGGGGCACGCCACGCTGAAACCGCGCTTTGACCGGCAGCTTTTTCGGACCCGCAGCACCGTTATTCAGGATTACCTGGCTGAAGCGCAGACGAACCTCGACGAGCTTCGCCATGCGGTTGAGCATGAACAGCAGGAACAGGTGGCATGGCTTGCGGCGCATCTCACCGAGCAGATCACCGCGCTGCATCGCGAAATCGCCGCCTGGCCGCTGCGCGCCTGGGACAGCGCCTCGCCGGGGCTCGGCAAATGGCAGCGCAAGCGGCTGGAGAACCAGGAGTTTGAACGCCGACTGTTTGAGATGAAGCGCGAACGCGAGGTGCGCCTGAACAACAGCGAAACGCTGGAAGAGCAGCAGTTATTGATGCGCGAGATTAGCGCGCTGGAAGGACGCATCGTCCGCTGCCGTCAGGCGCTGGATGAAATTGAACGCGTCATAGAACGTTTGACCCGTTAACAGGAGCCACACCCATGTCACTGGAAAATGCACCCGATGAGGTCAAGCTGGCCGTCGATTTGATTATGCTGTTGGAGAATCATGATATTCCCGCCGGGACGGTGCTTAAGGCACTTGAGATTGTACGGCGGGATTTTGAGGCAAAGGTGAAGGCCTGTTGCCCTCACCCTAACCCTCTCCCACAGGGAGAGGGAAAATTATAGATTACGCCGGAGTGGGGTCATCACCCTTAATCTCGCGCTTCACTTCCGTATGCTCATCACCTTTCTCGTTACGCAGGTGAACCTCAAGCTGGTTGAAGGCGATGTTTATATCGTTTTCACGGCACAGACGATCGATAGAGCGGTTAAGTTCATCCACCGTGTAGCTGCGATCGCGCAGCTCGCGCACGTATAAACGCAGCTCGTGATCCAGCGTGCTCGGCCCAAAGGTGGTGAAGAAGACCGCCGGAGCCGGATCGTGCATCACTTTCGGATGTTCAGACGCCGCCTTCAGCAGCACCTCTTTCACCTTATCCAGATCCGATCCATAGGCCACGCCCAGGCGGATCACCACGCGCGTCACCGTATCCGAGAGCGACCAGTTGATCAGACGCTCGGTCACGAACGCTTTGTTCGGGATGATCACCTCTTTGCGATCGAAGTCGGTGATGGTGGTCGCACGAATGCGGATCTTGCTGACCGTTCCCGAGAACGTGCCGATGGTGACGGTATCGCCGATACGTACCGGACGTTCAAACAGGATGATCAGGCCGGAGACAAAGTTACCGAAGATCTCCTGCAGGCCAAAACCAAGACCGACCGAGAGGGCGGCCGCCAGCCACTGCAGTTTATCCCACGAGACGCCAAGCGAACCAAAGACCGTCATCGCTCCAACAATAATGATGACGTAGTTGAGGATCGTGGTGATGGCGTAGGACGCCCCCTGGCGAAGATTGAGACGTGACAGGAGTAGCACTTCGAGCAGGCCAGGCAGGTTGCGGATCAGCGCCCAGGCGACCACCGACGACACCAGCGCAAACAGCAGGCTGCCCATGGTCACGCTTTTCATGACCGCCGCGCCGGCTTCGGTTCCGTTGTATTGCCAGAGGGTAATACTGTCGAGATAGGCGAAAACGGTAATAAGATCGGACCAAATAGCCCAGAACATCACGGCAAACAGGGCGATCATCACCAGCATGGTGATGCGCAGCGTCTGCTGGTTAACCTGCTCCAGCGCGATGGTCGGCTCTTCCTGCGGCTCCGCGCCCTCGGCCCCCTCTTTCACCTGATGTTGACGACGCGCGATGGCACGGCGATAGGCGATGCGACGGGCCGCCACGCTCAGGCCGCGCAGCACGGTCTGATAGAGCAGGTTCCAGACGATCACCAGATAGACCGTTTCAATCCAGCGCCCGGACAGGCGCAGCGTGGTATAGAAGTAGCCCGTTGCCGTCAGCACCATCAGCGCCAGCGGAATGATCGCCAGCACGGTCACGGTGGCCAGACGGATATTGTGGGACTCTTTATCACGCCAGCTGTCGCGGCACATCGGCCACATCAGGATAGCAATCAGCAGCAGGTTCAGCAGGATGACCAGCTGGCCCAGCACATCATCCATCAGATGCAGCGGGGAAAGCTCAGAGACAACCGACCAGAAGTGCAGCGGCAGCAGCGCCAGGCTGATGCGCACAATCTGACGACGCCAGTGACTGGTCAGCTGCGCAGGCATGTTGAAATGACGCACCGCCACGCCGTCTTTTTCCAGCACCTTCCAGCACAGGCCAAACACCAGCCAGAACAGCGCCAGTTTTTTACTGAACGCCCACAGCAGATCGCTGACGTTGAGCTGCATGGTGAGCAGGATCAGGCCCACGGCCAGAATAATCAGGCACACCGGCAGGGCGCGAATGAGATCGATCAGAATCGCTTTTGGCGTATGGAGCTGGCTATCGTTACGCAGTTGCCCCACTTCGGACGCCAGCTTCGCCTGATATTTTTTCAGCCAACCCAGACGCCAGCGGATCAGGCCTGCGATCAGCAGCAGCGGTAGCCCCGCCAGCAAGGCAATCATCACCGCAGGCCAGGCTTTCTCCCAGTTCACGGTGATCTTCATGCTCTTGATCTGCGTTTTCAGCGTCTCAGGGAAGGATTTAATCCAGTCCCAGTCCATCGGTTTGTTGCTGTTTACCCAGAAAATCTGCTGAGTCAGGATCTCCTGCAGACTTTTCGAGACGCTCACCAGCTGCTGCTGGTTGATTTGCAGGTTAATGGCCATCATCAGCTGGTTGCCCAGCTGTTTGTTGAGCTGATCCAGCAGCTCGCGACGCATATCCACGACCTGGAGCAGTGCGTCGTGCACTTCCGGGTTCACGTCGCTGGAGTGCCCTTCTTCAATTTTGGCGACAAAGGTATCGCTCTGGAAAAGGGCATCGCGCTGCTGGTTGACGTCAAACTGTTCCAGACGTAAATCCGCAATGCGGTTGGTCATGTCTTCCAGCTCATCGGCGGACGGAAGCGTCTGCTGCTGCTGGTAGAGAATACGCGACAGCAGGAGGCTGCCTTTCAGGACCGCGATCTGCTCTTTGATGTTGCGTTCCGCCTGCAGGGCACGATCCAGCCAGTTCTTCACCTTGATATTTTGCTGAACCAGCGAGTTGCCGTTTTCGGTCGCCAGTATCAGGCGCTGGCTAAGCTGGTGGTTGGCCTCGAGTTCCTGCTTCACCAGCGGGTTGGCCTGGATGCGGGCGGTTTCGTCAGGGGATACGGCCTCCTGGGCGGTTTTTTCCGTCAGCGTCAGGCGCTTGCTGTTAACCGCTTCCTGCAGCAGCTGTAGCTGGTGCTCCAGACGATTAATGTTTGCGGTGACGTAATCGCGCTGTTTCTGCAGGGTGTCCTGCAGCACCGTATTCCCTTCCAGACTTTTACGCTGCTGTTCAATCTGCGCATTGAGCAACGTCTGCTGCACCAGCAGCAGGGTTTGCTGCGTCGGGCGCAGCGTGCCCTCTCCTACCGTTGTGCCGTTGAGGCGGTTGCGGATCTGCTGCAGCTGCTGAGACGCGGCGTACATCGCATTTTGCACGCGCTCGGGCTGGGTCTGCAGGGAGACAAGCTGGCTGTTGTAGGTGGCGAGATCGGACTGCGCCGTTTGCAGGTCGTCGAGCAGTTGCGCCACGCGCGATTCGAGCTGGCGTAAGGAGAGCGCGGCGAGCGTTTTGCGTGTTTCGTCGTCGTTATCCACGTCGCTCAGGGCATTCAGCGATTCCGTCGCTCTGCGCATGTTTTCTGGGGCCTGCGCCACCTTCTGACGGAGCTGTGCGGTTTCTGCCTTAACGCGTTCAATTTTATCCAGCGTTTCCAGCGTTTCCGTCAGATCCTGCTGCGTCAGTTTTTCCTGAGGAGAGAGTTCTTTTTGTTTGTTCAGCGTGTCGAGCTGCGACTGAACATCCGCACGCGTGGGGATATCGTTGCTGTTGTCGGCGCGGGCCCAGGTCAGCGGCGCCGTGGCGAAGAAAAACAGCATCGCAAAGAGCAATGCAAAAACAGGATGTTGCGAGCGATTGATGGGCAGCATAGTTGTGAATGATGTCAGAAGATGACCGAAAATAGTCCGGCGTGAAGAATATCACGCTCGCCGGAAGCAGAATAGCGCGAACGTGAGCCTCTGAGATAAATCCTGGAAATGAGTCAGGCGGTTAGCGACGGCGCGTCACTGCGCAGCGTCGGGCAGAGCTGTAGCATTTCCAGTAAAATCGCGACGTAGCTGCGGGCCTCCGCTTTAAGATCAAACGACTGTGGCGCAAACAGCCAGTTTTCCATCAGACCGGAAATGTAGCTACGCATCAGAATCGCCGCCCGGCGGGTCAACAGGTTGGCCGGCAGCAGTTTTGCCTGCATGCACTGATTCAGGTTGTATTCAATACGGTCATAGCTCTCCAGGCTGAGGCTGCGTTGTGCCTGCTGAACAATCGCCATCTCGCCCACGAACTCGCATTTATGAAAGATTATTTCCATCATTAATCTGCGACGTTCTTCAACTACCGTTGCTTCAAGGATATATACTAATATTTCTCTCAATACTGAGAGTGGATCGTCAGGGAATTTTGCCCGATACTCACTCTCGAGATCGCTAATGCTGGACTCTGAAAGCTCCCAGATTTCACTGAACAGATCTGACTTGTCTTTAAAATGCCAGTAAATCGCTCCCCGCGTCACACCGGCAGCCTGAGCAATTTGTGCCAGCGAGGTAGATGAAACACCCTGCTGCGAGAACAAACGTATTGCCACATCCAGAATGTGTTGTCGGGTTTCCAGCGCTTGTTGTTTAGTTTTTCGTGCCATAGGTGGGTGAATTTACAGGAGTCAGATTTACATACATTTGTGAATGTATGTACCATAGCATGACGATAATATAAACGCAGCAATGGGTTTTAGACTCAGGACCCTTGATCAATTTGAAATCGGACACTCGAGGTTTACATATGAACAAAAACAGAGGGTTAACGCCTCTGGCGGTCGTTCTGATGCTCTCAGGCAGCTTAGCGCTAACAGGATGTGACGACAAACCGGCTCAACAAGGAGCTCAGCAGGCGCCAGAAGTAGGCGTTGTGACGCTCAAATCTGAACCTCTACAAATCACCACCGAATTACCCGGCCGTACAAATGCTTACCGCATTGCGGAAGTGCGTCCTCAGGTTAGCGGCATTATCCTGAAACGTAACTTCACCGAAGGCGGTGATGTGAAGGCCGGTGAGTCTCTGTATCAGATTGATCCCGCAACCTATCAGGCGTCTTATGAAAGCGCGAAAGGCGATCTGGCTAAAGCACAGGCCGCGGCTAAAATTGCTCAGCTGACGCTGAACCGCTATCAAAAACTGCTCGGTACCAAGTACATCAGTCAGCAGGATTACGATACCGCCCTGGCGGATGCCCAACAGGCTAACGCAGCCGTGGTGGCAGCCAAAGCGGCCGTCGAAACCGCGCGCATTAACCTGGCCTATACCAAAGTGACCTCGCCTATCAGCGGTCGTATTGGTAAATCTTCCGTGACGGAAGGGGCTCTGGTGCAGAACGGTCAGACCACTGCGCTGGCGACCGTGCAGCAGCTCGATCCGATCTACGTTGACGTCACGCAGTCCAGCAATGATTTCCTGCGCCTGAAACAGGAGCTGGCTAACGGCACCCTGAAACAGGAAAACGGCAAAGCCAAAGTGGAGCTGATCACCAACGACGGTATCAAGTTCCCGCAGGAAGGTACCCTGGAATTCTCTGATGTGACGGTCGACCAGACCACCGGTTCCATCACCTTACGTGCGATTTTCCCGAACCCTGACAAGAATCTGCTGCCAGGTATGTTCGTTCGCGCGCGTCTGGAAGAAGGAACGAATCCAACCGCACTTCTGGTTCCACAGCAGGGTGTGACCCGTACGCCACGTGGCGATGCGAGCGCGCTGGTTGTCGGAGCAGATGACAAAGTCGAAACGCGCAATATCACCGCCACGCAGGCGATTGGCGATAAATGGCTGGTGACGGAAGGTCTGAAAGATGGCGATCGCGTGATTGTTTCTGGTTTGCAAAAAGTTCGTCCTGGCGCGCAGGTTAAAGCACAGGAAGTGAAATCTGACGATAAACAACAAGCTTCGGCCGCTGGCCAGTCAGAACAAACCAAGTCTTAACTTAAACAGGAGCCGTTAAGACATGCCTAATTTCTTTATCGATCGCCCCATATTTGCGTGGGTGATCGCCATTATCATCATGCTGGCCGGGGGACTTGCGATCCTGAAGCTGCCTGTCGCGCAATATCCAACGATTGCGCCACCGGCGGTGACTATCTCCGCAACCTACCCGGGGGCTGATGCGAAAACGGTGCAGGACACCGTCACTCAGGTTATCGAACAGAACATGAACGGTATCGATAACCTGATGTACATGTCCTCAAACAGTGACTCTACCGGTACAGTTCAGATCACCCTGACCTTCCAGTCAGGTACGGATGCTGACATTGCGCAGGTTCAGGTGCAGAACAAACTGCAGCTGGCGATGCCTCTGCTGCCGCAGGAAGTACAACAGCAGGGTGTGAGCGTCGAGAAATCGTCCAGCAGCTTCCTGATGGTTGTCGGCGTTATCAACACCAACGGCACCATGACGCAGGAGGATATTTCCGACTACGTGGGTGCCAACATGAAGGACGCCATCAGCCGTACTTCCGGTGTGGGTGACGTTCAGCTGTTCGGTTCTCAGTACGCGATGCGTATCTGGATGGATCCGAACAAACTGAACAACTTCCAGCTGACCCCTGTTGACGTGATCAATGCGATTAAAGCGCAGAACGCCCAGGTGGCAGCCGGTCAGTTAGGCGGTACGCCGCCGGTGAAAGGCCAGCAGCTTAACGCCTCGATCATCGCACAGACCCGTCTGACCTCTGCCGATGAGTTCAGCAAAATTCTGCTGAAAGTGAATCAGGACGGTTCCCAGGTTCGCCTGCGCGATGTGGCTAAAGTCGAGCTGGGCGGTGAGAACTACGACATCATCGCGAAGTTCAACGGTAAACCGGCTTCCGGTCTGGGTATCAAACTGGCAACAGGGGCTAACGCCCTGGACACCGCCACGGCGATCCGCGCAGAGCTGAAGAAAATGGAACCGTTCTTCCCGTCAGGTCTCAAAATCGTTTACCCGTATGACACCACGCCGTTCGTCAAAATTTCGATTCACGAAGTGGTTAAAACGCTGGTAGAAGCCATCATCCTGGTGTTCCTGGTGATGTATCTGTTCCTGCAAAACTTCCGCGCGACGCTTATCCCAACGATTGCCGTGCCGGTTGTTCTGCTCGGAACTTTTGCGATCCTGTCGATATTTGGCTACTCGATAAACACCCTGACGATGTTCGGGATGGTGCTCGCCATCGGCCTGCTGGTGGATGACGCCATCGTCGTGGTCGAGAACGTCGAGCGCGTAATGGCGGAAGAAGGTCTGCCGCCGAAGGAAGCGACCCGTAAATCAATGGGTCAGATCCAGGGCGCGCTGGTCGGTATCGCGATGGTACTGTCTGCGGTATTTATCCCGATGGCTTTCTTCGGGGGCTCTACCGGTGCGATTTACCGTCAGTTCTCGATTACCATCGTTTCCGCGATGGCGCTGTCGGTGCTGGTCGCGTTGATCCTGACGCCTGCCCTGTGTGCCACCATGCTGAAGCCGATTCAGAAAGGCGGTCACGGCGAGCATAAAGGGTTCTTCGGCTGGTTTAATCGCATGTTTGATAAGAGCACGCACCACTACACCGACAGCGTGGGCAACATCCTGCGCAGCACCGGTCGTTACCTGCTGCTCTATATCATCATCGTCGTGGGGATGGCGTTCCTGTTCGTTCGTCTGCCAAGCTCGTTCCTGCCGGATGAAGACCAGGGCGTGTTCCTGACGATGGCACAGCTTCCTGCGGGCGCGTCGCAAGAGCGTACCCAGAAAGTGCTGGACGAAGTGACGGACTACTACCTCACCAAAGAGAAAGACAACGTTGAATCCGTGTTTGCGGTTAACGGCTTTGGCTTTGCGGGTCGTGGTCAGAACACCGGTATTGCCTTCGTTTCTCTGAAAGACTGGTCTGAACGTCCAGGCAAAGAGAACAAGGTTGAAGCCATTACCGGCCGTGCGATGGGCACCTTCTCGCAGATTAAAGATGCGATGGTGTTCGCCTTCAACCTGCCAGCGATTGTTGAACTGGGTACCGCGACCGGCTTCGACTTCCAGCTGATTGACCAGGGCGGTCTGGGTCACGAAAAACTGACGCAGGCGCGTAACCAGCTGTTTGGCGAAGTGGCTAAGCACCCTGACCTGCTGGTCGGCGTGCGTCCGAACGGCCTGGAAGATACGCCGCAGTACAAAATCGACATCGACCAGGAGAAAGCCCAGGCGCTGGGCGTATCCATCAGTGACATTAATACCACGCTGGGCGCCGCCTGGGGCGGTAGCTACGTTAACGACTTCATCGACCGCGGTCGCGTGAAGAAAGTGTACGTGATGTCCGAGGCGCAATACCGTATGTTGCCAAACGATATCAACAGCTGGTTCGTGCGCGGCAGCAATGGTCAGATGGTACCGTTCTCGGCGTTCTCAACGTCTCGCTGGGAATACGGTTCGCCGCGTCTGGAACGCTATAACGGTCTGCCATCGATGGAGATCCTGGGTCAGGCCGCTCCGGGCCGAAGCACCGGTGAAGCCATGAACCTGATGGAAGAGCTGGCGAGCAAACTGCCTTCGGGTATCGGCTACGACTGGACCGGTATGTCCTATCAGGAACGTCTGTCCGGAAACCAGGCCCCTGCCCTGTACGCGATTTCACTGATCGTCGTCTTCCTGTGTCTGGCAGCGCTGTACGAGAGCTGGTCAATTCCGTTCTCCGTTATGCTGGTGGTACCGCTTGGGGTTATCGGTGCGCTGCTTGCGGCAACGTTCCGTGGACTGACCAACGACGTGTACTTCCAGGTAGGCCTGCTGACAACCATTGGCTTGTCGGCGAAGAACGCGATACTTATCGTTGAATTCGCCAAAGATCTGATGGAGAAAGAAGGTAAAGGTCTGATTGAGGCAACGCTTGAGGCTGTTCGTATGCGTCTGCGCCCAATCCTGATGACATCACTGGCGTTTATCCTCGGCGTACTGCCGCTGGTTATCAGCTCCGGTGCTGGCTCCGGTGCGCAGAACGCGGTTGGTACAGGCGTTATGGGTGGTATGGTTACCGCAACCGTACTCGCTATCTTCTTCGTACCGGTGTTCTTCGTGGTGGTTCGCCGCCGCTTCAGCCGGAAAAATGAGGATATTGAACACACGCATTCGGTAGAACCTCACTGATACCGGTTTCACATGATAAAAAGGCCGCATTAGCGGCCTTTTTCATTTTCAGAAAAAATCATAAATTACGCTTATTGTGGTTCTATTTATTTTCTGCCATCTTAATTAGACATATCATAATTAACTGATAACTTAATCGGTGAATTCAGGATTTTTTTAATTTCATTTCCCCGCTTAAGCTATTAGGAATATTCCTAATAAGAAGTTCTGACAAAGAGAAGTTCGAATCTGAACTTTTCAGGCCGTTTTGCTAAGCCAATGAAACGTAAGGAAGCGATAAAAAATCGCGTTAATTTGGATAAAAAAAGGGTGTCCAGGACGGAACATTGCGTACATGCTCGCAGTCTACGGTTTTATTTGTAATTTTTCGTAATAGCGCGATGAAATCCAGGAAGGAGTGGCTTATAGTTAAGTTATCAGGAACACAGCACTCATGTAGCTAAGTCAGTTGTATCCATCCCGACTATGATGTTCGGTGAGTAAGAAATCACTCAGAAGGGGATGCGCTATGGACGAGTACTCGCCAAAAAGGCATGATATCGCGCAGTTGAAATTTCTCTGCGAATCCTTGTACCATGACTGCCTTGCCAACCTTGATGAAAGTAACCATGGCTGGGTAAACGACCCAACGTCTGCCATCAATTTACAGTTGAATGAGCTGATAGAGCATATCGCAACCTTCGCACTTAATTATAAAATTAAGTACAATGAAGATAATAAGCTCATTGAGCAAATTGATGAATACCTGGACGACACCTTTATGTTGTTCAGTAGTTACGGCATTAACGCCCAGGATTTGCAAAAATGGCGTAAATCGGGAAACCGGCTATTCCGCTGTTTCGTCAACGTGAGCAGAGCTAACCCGGTTAGTCTTTCCTGTTAAAATTATTACAATTACTAAGGTGAATTTATGTCTGATAAACCACTCACAAAAATCGATTATTTGATGCGCTTACGACGTTGTCAGTCAATTGACACGCTCGAACGCGTCATTGAAAAGAATAAATACGAGCTTTCTGATAATGAACTGGCCGTATTTTATTCAGCCGCGGACCATCGTCTTGCTGAACTGACCATGAATAAGCTGTATGACAAAATCCCTACTTCTGTATGGAAATTTGTCCGTTAATGTTTGAAGGGTGTCTGTAGAGTTCTACGCCACGTTCTAAGCTGTTTTTACCTATCCCGTTATGCTCCCTGTGCCCAGGCCAGGTCTCCGTGTAAAACGTGTTTATCAGCAACATTGTTGTGACGCCAGTCACATCGGCTTTTCGGGAACGTTCCCCTCCTGGCCTGTTCCTATTACTCTGCGGTAATCTTTTCCAGAGAGGTTTCCTATGAGCGTAGAAAAACAGAAGATGATTGCCGGTGAACACTACCGCCCCGGCGATGAGACGTTACGGGCCGACAGACTGCGGGCCCGCCATCTGGTGTACCGCTATAACCACACCGCGCCCGATGAAAAGACAGAACGCCAGAACATCCTGGCGGAACTGCTGGGGCAAAGCGAAGGCGCTTATATCGAACCGAGCTTCCGCTGCGACTATGGATATAACATCTCTCTGGGTAAAAACTTTTACGCGAACTTCGACTGCGTGATGCTGGATGTCTGCCCCGTTCGTATCGGCGATAACTGCATGCTCGCGCCGGGTGTGCATATTTATACGGCCACCCATCCGCTGGATGCAGAGGAACGGAACAGCGGCGTGGAGTTTGGCAAACCCGTCACCATTGGGAATAATGTCTGGATCGGTGGTCGGGCGGTTATTAACCCTGGCGTCACCATTGGTGATAATGTGGTGGTGGCCTCCGGTGCCGTGGTGACGAAAGACGTCCCGGCTAACGTTGTCGTGGGCGGCAATCCGGCAAAAATCATCAAAACGCTGTGAGGGAGTGGGGAGCCAACTGTTATGGTCTTTTAGCGCCAGACTGTTACTTTTTTCAGCCCAATGGCTCCCCTAAAATTGGCAGACACCCTGTATTGTCAACTCTCATAAAGGCAAAAAATGACCGAGATACAGCGCCTGCTCACCGCCACCATCGACGATCTTAACCTCCGCGAAAAGCGCGACAATCGCCCGCGCTTTAGCATTAGCTTTATTCGCAAACATCCTGGACTGTTTGTCGCCATGTATGCCGCCTGGCTGGCGACGCTTATTGTGATGCTGAAGTCTGAAACGCTGGTAGACTCCGTCTGGCTGCTGGTTGTGCTGTTTGTGGTCTTTAACGCCTTTTTCTTTTTCGACGTGAATCCGCGCTACCGTTACGAAGATATCGACGTCCTCGATTTCCGGGTCTGCTATAACGGCGAATGGTACAACACGCGTTACGTGCCAGAGGAGCTGATCGACAGCATTCTGCACTCTCCGGCCGTTGAAACCGTGCAAAAAGAGAAGCTGCAAAAAATGGTCTCTACCAAAGGTCAGCTCTCTTTCTATGACGTCTTTACCCTTTCGCGCCCTGCTGCTGCGTAATGAGCGCCTGCAGACGCCGGATCCCCGGCGCAAACTGAGAAGCAGAGGTATTGCCGTAACCTAAAACCAGACCGGTTTGCCCCTGCTTCGCCTCCAGGTAGTACCCGCTCAATGCAGCGGGTGCCAGCTGAAACGCCCTCGCCTGCGCCACCAGTTTCTGGTCATCAATATCGTCTATCGCCAGCGTCAGATGCATCCCGCCTTCACCGGCCAGAATACGGTGCGGCGCATGAAGCTCTGCGCCCAGCACCTCCCGCAGCTGGCGGTATCGTTTACGATAGAGTCGACGCATGGCGGCAAGATGACGGGCATAATGACCTTCTTCGATAAACAGCGCCAGCGTGCGCTGTTCGGCACGATGCCCACCGCGCAACAGCGAGCCGATGGCCGGACGAACCGCCTTCGCCAGCGCAGGCGGCAAGACCATGAACCCTATTCGGAGCGACGGAAACAGCGTTTTACTGAACGTCCCGAGATAAACCACGGGTGCGTTGTTTACCATTCCCAGCATCGCCGGCACGGGCTCACCGGCATAACGGAATTCGCTGTCGTAATCGTCTTCTATGATCCACGCGTTGTGCTGCCGGGCGAGCTCCAGCAGCGCCAGACGCCGTCGGGCGCTGAGCACGCTTCCGTAGGGGAACTGGTGTGAAGGTGAGGTAAAAATTAACGAGGGAGAAGGGGCATTCAATCCCTCCCAGCACATCCCCTCGTCACCAACCGGGATCCCCGTCATGGTCAGGCCGGTTTTAACAAACGCGCTTTTTGCCCCGCTATAGCCGGGGTTTTCTACCCAGGCGATATCCCCCGGCTCGCTCAACAGCATCGTGCACAGGTTGACACCCTCAAGCGCGCCTTCCGTGATCACAATCTGGCTCGCGTCGCAGTCGATACCGCGAGACAGGGCGAGATGCCGGGCAATCGCTGCCCGCAGCGACGGTTCACCGGCCGGGTCGCCATACCCCAGCAGGGCATTTCCCTCCTCCCGCATCACGCGATCGTACAATCGCCGCCACAGCGGCAGAGGGAAATAGTTGATGGCGGGTGTCCCCGGCGTAAATGCCAGTACCGGGGTATCCCGCTGCACCGGCGCAGGCAGCAGGCCAACCCGCCGGGCGAGCCTGATGTCAGGGTCCGGCAATGTCCGGGTGGCCGAACGGTAAGCCAGCTGTGCCACCCGCGTTCCCTGGCGGTTACGCTGCAAATACCCTTCCAGCGTGAGCTGGTCCAGCGCCGCATTGACGGTATTGCGGGAAAGGGAGAGCTGCTGGGCCAGCGTTCGCGAACCGGGAAGCTGGCTGCCGGACAGGAGTCTTCCGCACAGAATCGCCTCCCGTAAAGCAATATAAAGCGCGCGCTGGAGCGTCTCTTCCCCTCGTTTATTCAGGGCTGCGTTGAGCAAGGTATAAAATTCATCACCCGGTATATTCATCTTGCCTCCTCGTGGCACCATCAAAACATAGCGCAGTGGTTCTTTTTAAGGAACCAGCAATTCACTAGTCTGAAACTCTTTTCAACGTCACGGAAATGAAGATGAAGACATTCAATCAGTTCGGACAGCCAGTGGGCGAAGCGCTTAGCGACTGGCAACCTCGTCAGCCCCCATCCCGGGTCGTGCTTCAGGGCCGGTATTGTCGCCTTGAACCGCTGCGCGTGGAGCATGCCAACGCGCTATTCTCCGCCTATTCCCTGGCCGGAGATACGCGCAGCTGGACGTGGCTGCTGCGTGAACCCGACGCTACCGCAGAGGAGTTTGCCGAATGGGTCGCGAGCGTGAGTGAGTTATCCGACCCCATACACTTTACCGTTATCGATAACCAGACCCGGTCTCCGGTCGGGACGCTGTCCCTGATGCGGATTGATCCTAAAAACGGGGTCGTGGAGGTGGGGCACGTTCACTTCTCGCCTCTTTTAAGCCGCACGCCCATGTCGACAGAGGCGCAATATCTGCTGATGCGGTATGTGTTCGATACCCTGGGCTACCGGCGTTATGAGTGGAAGTGCAATAGCCTGAACGAACCTTCCCGCAAGGCCGCCCTGCGCCTGGGTTTTCAGTTTGAGGGGCGCTTTCGTCAGGCGCTGGTGATAAAAGGCCATAACCGGGATACCGACTGGTTTTCGATTCTCGATAAAGAGTGGCCGACGCTGGCGAACGCCTTTGAGAGCTGGCTTGCCACCGACAATTTTACTGCCGATGGCAAACAGAAAAGATCCCTGGAAAGCTGGCGAGAAACGCGTGTTTAGCGTCTTTTTTTACGTCCCTGAACCGCCTTAAAGCGCGGATTGGATTTGCAAATCACGTACAAGCGTCCCTTGCGTTTGACTATCTGGCAATCCGGGTGACGCTGTTTTGCACTGCGCAATGAGTTAAGTACCTGCATGTTTAGCCCCGCTTCGCATTGAGAAAACCACCAAAACGCTTGCGGAAGCGCGCTGCGCTACCGTCCGTGGAGAACGTTTTCTGCTTACCGGTATAAAACGGGTGCGATTTTGAAGAAACCTCGATGGTGATATACGGATACGTTTCACCGTCGAGTTCAATTTCGCGGTCGGTCTTAATGGTTGAGCCCACTTTGAAGTATTCATTCGCGCTGGTGTCATGGAAGACCACGGTGCGATAGGCGGGATGGATATTGGGTTTCATCGTCAATCCTTTATGTTTTGTTATAACATAACAAAATAATATCCAGGCCAGATTCAAAAAACAACCCCTCCCCTCTGACGATATTTTCTGGTTTACCTGAGATAAAATGAAAACCAGGCCACCCACGTGCTATAACTATATCATTTCGCGGTAAAATCTTTCTCTTCAGGCAGGGAACTCAGTGCTCAGGAACGGGTATACGAGGAAGGACACGACAGCATGAAAACCCGACATCTGGTCAGTCTGGTGACTGGCGTACTCATCTTTTCCGTGCTGGTCCCCATTTGCCTGAGCATCTGGCTGGCCCATCGCCAGGCGGAAGATAAATTTGTCGATGCGCTGGAAAACTATGCCTCACGCGTGCTAATACGCACCGACAAGGTCGTGGATCAGGCGAAAGAAGCGCTTAATCATCTGCAGGCCTTTGAGGGCGTGCCGTGCAGCCCGTTGCAGTTAAGAGAGATGCGACGGGTCGCTTTCTCGTGGCGATACGTCCAGGAAGTGATTTATATCGACAATCTCAGGCCGCTCTGCTCCTCTCTTGAGCAAACCAGCCATGCCGCCCCTTTCCCCCCGCCGATGCGCATTACCGAAGACGGTTACAGCGCATGGCTGACCACGCAAAACGATCTTGGGTTTCAGCGCTACATGGCCGTGCTGGGGCAAGGTCATTACCTTGTCCTGGTCGATCCGGCCTCACTGGTGGATGTCATCCCTTTCGGCGAGATAGCGATTGATGCTGCCCTGGTAGGAAGCACAACACACCGTATCTTCGCCAGCAGCAATACGCTCGATCCGCATATCCGTGACATGATCAAAGGTCAGGCGATGACCAGCATACAGTACGACGGTTCAATGTACGTTATGAAGCCTGTACCTGAACTGGGATTTACCGTTGTCGCATGGGCTACGCTCAAACCGCTGGCGGAAACCTGGCACCGGCAGCTGCTTTTATGGCTGCCCTTCGGCGTCCTGATAAGCCTGCTTGCCGCGCTCTTTGTCCTGCGGATACTGCGTCGCATCCAGTCGCCGCGCAACCGCCTACTTGACGCCATTAACAGCCGCGATTTTGTGGTTCACTATCAGCCCATCGTGGCGCTGTGTAGCGGAAAAATTGTCGGCGCAGAAGCGCTGACGCGCTGGCCGCAGCCGGACGGAAGCAGCCTCTCGCCTGATATTTTTATTCCCCTTGCTGAGCAAACCGGGCTTATCTCTCAGCTGACGCAGCTCGTTATCGAAAAAGTGTTCGAGGATATGGGCAGTTGGCTGCACCTTCACCCCGATCAGCATATCTCCATCAACCTCGCGCCCGCCGATTTGACCTCCGGCACGCTGCCGCCGCTGCTGAGTCACTTGCTGAACAAATGGAAGGTCCACCCGGGCCAAATCGCCCTTGAGGTCACCGAGCGCGGCTTTGCCGATCCCAAAATCAGCGCGCCGGCTATCGCCGCATTCCGCCGTTCGGGGCACCCTGTCTATATAGATGATTTTGGTACGGGCTATTCCAGCCTGAGCTACCTGCAGGATCTGGACGTCGACACGCTAAAAATTGATAAATCGTTCGTGGATGCGCTGGAGTACAAAAACGTGACGCCACATATAATTGAAATGGCGAAGTCGCTGAAGCTGGCGATGGTAGCGGAAGGCGTCGAGACCGCCGGGCAGCTCGCCTGGCTGCACCAGCACGGCGTGCAGTACGGACAGGGCTGGTACTACAGCAAAGCGCTGCCGAAAATGGAATTTATCCTTTGGGCAGAGAATAACCTCGGCACGCACGCTACTTAAGATAGGATTTGATCACCTGCAGCACCACGCCAAGATCGGCTTCACGCTGCGCTTCTTCAGGTTCTTTCACCACATGATCGGTTAAATGCCCTTCGATCACCTGCATCATCATGCCGTTGACCGCCCCGCGGATCGCCGCCAGCTGCTGTAACACCTCGGCGCATTCGTGATCGCTGTTCAGCATTTTCTCCAGAGCGTTGCTCTGCCCCTGAATTTTCTTCAGCCGAGTTAGTAACATTTTCTTGTCGCGAACGGTATGTGACATCTCTCTATCCCTTATTTTTGGCTTTTAAAGCATAACACGCTCTACTCCCCCTGAGTATTTTTCTACTGGGGGGTAGTATTAACCTACTGGGGGGGAGTAGTATTTGCAGACATTTTCCACGCCGGAATCCCCCATGACCGATTTTGCTTCACTTCTGCAGCAGGGTAATGCCTGGCTGTTTGTTCCCAGCGCCATCCTGCTTGGCGCGCTGCATGGCCTGGAACCGGGCCACTCAAAGACCATGATGGCCGCCTTTATCGTGGCTATCCGCGGTACGCTGAAACAGGCGGTCCTGCTCGGCCTGGCAGCCACGCTTTCCCATACGGCAGTGGTCTGGATCATCGCCATGGCGGGTTTATGGTTTGGGCGGGGATGGGATGCGCATACGTCTGAACCCTGGTTCCAGCTGATCTCAGGGATCGCGATCGTTGCGATCGCCCTGTGGATGGCGTGGCGAACCTGGAAAGAGAGCCAGCCACACGATCATCATCACGACCATGATCATCACCACCATCATGATCATGACCATGACCATCATCATGAACATCACCACCACGAACACCCGCTGGTTGAAGAAGAGTGGCAGGACGCCCACCAGCGCGCGCACGCGCAGGATATCAACCGCCGCTTTAGCGGACAAAACGTCACCACCGGACAGATCGTCATGTTTGGCCTGACCGGCGGGCTTATCCCCTGCCCGGCGTCCATTACCGTTCTGCTGATCTGCCTGCAGCTGAAGCATTTCGCCCTCGGCGCGACGCTGGTGTTCAGCTTCAGTATTGGTCTGGCGTTAACCCTGGTGGCTTCCGGTGCGATTGCCGCCTTAAGCCTCAAGCACGCGACAAAACGCTGGCCCGGGTTTAACGAGCTTTCCCGTAAAGCGCCGTGGATTTCCGCTGCGCTGATTACCGTAGTAGGAATTTATATGAGCCTGCACGGTCTGAGCGGCATTCTGGCGTAAGCCTGCGGCCACGCCCTGTGGCCGCATCTCAATGATCCGTTAAGGATTTTGCTGCCAGCTAAAGGTGTAGCGAAGCTGGCGTGTCTGCAAAATAAATTCCGGTGAAACGCTGGGGCTCCAGGAATCGTCGCCGCCCACGCCCATATGGAAAGCATCGAGGTTGAGCCAGCACCCCGGCTCTTCCCGCAGCAGATGGTGATGGGTTGTCTCGCGCAGCTGCTGCTGGCTGTAGCGGCTCACCGAGAAATGGAACCGGCCATGTAGCTGATGCGTTCCCAGCACCAGCTCCCGCGTATCACAGCGCAAACCATTTTCCGTCGGGAAGATATACGGGGTGTGCATCTCCGCCAGGGGTAATGTCCAGCGTCCCTGCTGTGCCGCCAGCGTTCTGTCCGGGTAGTTTTCATGCGGCCCCAGCCCCAGCCAGGACACGTTTTCCGGCGTTTCGGCGAGATGAACGCTCAGGCCAACGCGCGCGGGTTCCGGGATATCGGACGCAATATCCACCTGAATATCGCCGTGCAGCCTCCCCTGGTCATCCACCCGCCAGACTTTACGGCTCAGGAACAGCGTTTTGCCATGATACTCCCCGACGTGAAGGGTGTTGACCACAACTTCGCCCGCATGCTGCTCTGCCTCACAGTACAGAACGCGCGAGGTGAAATTGTACATGCCCACCGCTTTCCAGCGTTCAACCCAGGCATTCGGATCGATCCTCGTCGCTTCACTCACGCCAATATCATTGTCCAGCGGCGCACGGCTGACGTTATCCGTCAAAGGTGACATCAGCGTTTCCACGCCATTTCGCCACCATTGGGTCAGGTTTCCGGATGCACGATCGAACTGCCAGCGCTGATGACCATGCGCGATCGCCAGGATGCGGTCGTTTTGCGTCAAAACCGGCGGCTCGCCCGCAGAGGCTGGCGGTGCGACAAACAGCGGAGACGGAAGCGGCCACTGCTCCCACGCGCAGCGATGGTCAGCCGGTGACCACGGCGTTGCACGCGGCTGGCGCACTTCAACATTCAGCCAGACTTCCCCCGATTCGGCTTTCAATACCGGCAGAGCGATCTCCAGACGCTGAACACCTTCAGGGGCTATCGCCAGCGTCACCTCGCCCGAAGCCAGTACCTTCCCATCCCGGGCGACCGTCCAGCTCAGCACTTCGTTATCGGTATGGCGGAACAGGTAGCCGCTTTGCACCTCAATCACCAGCGGAGAGGTGCTGACCCGCGTAAAGGTGAAGAACTGCTGCGCGCGCTGCGCCTCGTACAGCGCCGGGTGCGGCGTGCGATCGGGGAAGACCAGCCCATTCAGGCAGAACTGTCGGTCGTTTGGCTTATCGCCAAAGTCCCCGCCGTATGCCCAGAACGAATTGCCCTTTTCATCTTGCTTCGTCAGAGCCTGATCGACCCAGTCCCAGACAAATCCCCCCTGCAGGCGAGGGTGGCTGCGAAACGCCTGCCAGTATTTCGCGAACCCGCCGAAGCTGTTCCCCATCGCGTGGGCGTATTCGCAGAGGATCAGCGGGCGTGTTTCATCCGGCATGCCGATCCATTTCTTGATTGACCATTTAGGCACTGCCGGGAAGGGCTGATCCTGATCGACCCGGGCATACATCGGACAGACAATATCGGTCGCCGCCGTGTTCGCGCCGCCACCTTCATACTGCACCGGACGCGTCGGATCCGTGGATTTCACCCAGCGGTACAGCGCGTCGTGGTTTGCACCGTGGCCGGACTCATTGCCCAGCGACCAGATGATAATTGAGGGATGATTACGATCGCGCTGCACCATACGGGTCACGCGCTCGCTCATGGCGGGCAGCCAGCGCGGATCGTCAGCAAGGCGGCTCATCGGCACCATGCCATGGGTTTCGATATTGGCTTCGTCAACAACGTACAGCCCATAGCGATCGCAAAGCCGGTACCACAGCGGATGATTCGGGTAATGCGAGCAGCGCACGGCGTTGAAGTTGTGCTGCTTCATGATCTCGATATCGCGACGCATCGTCGCTTCGTCCATCACCTGGCCGTTTTCCGGATGATGCTCGTGCCGGTTAACCCCGCGGATCAACAGCGGTTTACCGTTGAGCTTCAGCAGGCCGTTGCTGATTTCTACCCGGCGGAAGCCGACATCGCAGGCTTCCGTCTCCAGCACGTTGCCCTGCGCATCCAAAAGCGCGATCGTCAGGCGATAGAGTTCCGGGGTTTCCGCACTCCATAACGCCGGGGCTGTAACCGGGATCGCCGCCGTTAACCGCTCGGCCCAGTTGCCGCGCTCGTCCACAATGGCAGAGCCTGGCCGTTGGGTGGTGCTGCCACAGCGTTCACCGTTGCGCCACAGCGTTATCGCCACGTCGCACTCCGCGTAGTCAGCGCCTGTCAACGCGACCTCGACTTTCAGCACCGCGCGGTCCAGCTCCGCATTCAGATCGGTGACCACATGATAATCCGCAATGTGCGTCTCCGGCTTATGCAGCAGGGAGACATCACGGAAAATGCCGCTCATGCGCCACATGTCCTGATCTTCCAGATAGCTGCCGTCGCACCAGCGCAAGACCATGACCGCCAGGCGGTTCTGCCCCGGGCGTAATGCCGCCGAGAGGTCAAACTCGGCGGGCAATCGACTGTCCTGGGAATAGCCTATCCACTGCCCGTTACACCACAAATGGAACGCCGAGTTCACGCCATCAAAAATAATTCGGGTTTGCCCGCTCTGAAGCCAGGCGTCATCTACGTCGAATGTGAGCGAGTAACAACCTGTCGGGTTTTCCTGCGGTACAAAAGGCGGGTTAACGGGAATCGGATAGGTGACATTGGTATAGATGGGCGTATCGAACCCCTGCATCTGCCAGTTCGACGGCACGGGCATCGCGACGACATCAGCGCAATCTTCGGTGACCCATGCCTGAGGAACCCGCTCGGGAGCAGAAAAGTAGCTAAACCGCCAGATCCCGTTGAGGGAGCGCCTGCTGAGGGATCCAACGTCATCCCTGGCGGAAGATTCATTACGCCAGCTGTGTAACGGCGCGTGTGCGGGCAGGCGGTTCCAATGGATAACGCCGGGGTTTTCCCAGTCCCGACGGGCCAGGATGTCGCTGAGGGTCAGCGAAGGTGGATGAGACATATCAACCTCTTTGCGAAGCGCTCACAATTTTGGTTAACATGCCCTGGCACTCTGCGACGGTAAAGCGTTCGATCGCAGGGTAGCGAGTCCGATCACAAAGTTTTATTTGCGGGCAAGCTGCTCGGCCAGCAAGGCAAGGCTTCTGAGCTGCTGCGCCAGCTCCTCGCGTTCGGCCTGCAGTGGCGTGCGGCGCGCGCTGGAATGCCGGGTAACCAGCGCCACCGGCAGCTGAACCTGCCAGCACGTCTCGCCTTCGGTGGGGGCCAGCAGCCACTCCACGCTGCGCTCGCCAGCCTCGCGAAATGCCTGGCGAATGGTCGTCAGCGGCGGGGAAAACCAGGCGCTGTCAGCCGTATCGTCGAACCCGACCACCGACATCTGACCTGGAATCGCGATCCCCTTTTCAGCACAGGCGCGCATCACTCCGAGCGCCATTTGATCGTTCGCCACCAGAATGGCATCCGGCACTGCGCTACCCGACAGCAGCACATGCCCTTTCTCATAACCGCTGGCCGCGCTCCAGTCTCCATAAGCCACCGCAGCGGCGTCATGCCCCGCGCGGGCCAGAGCCGCTTTCCATCCTGCCAGGCGCGCCCGAGCAGAGACCGAGCTTTCCGGCCCGCTCAGCAGGGCAATATGCTGATGCCCCAGCGAAAGCAGGTGCTCAACGCCCAGATGCGCCCCCTGCCCGGCGTTAAACACGAGGCTGTTTACCTGTGCTGAAGGCGAGACATCAAGGAACAGCACCGGAACAGGTGATGCCAGCGCCCTGAGCGCTTCGGCGTCAGGATCGTCGAGCGGCACATTCACCAGCAGCGCGTCCACCCGCTGCGCCAGTAGCGCCTGAAGTGCGGCCTGACACTGCTGCGGTTGCTCGACCATGGAGATAAGGACGCTCGCCCCTTTTTCGGCCGCACGTGATTTTACCGCCGACACAATTTGCGAGGGCGCATGCAGGGCCAGATCGGTGGTGATGAGTCCCAGCGTGCGGGTGCGTTTACCCGCCAGCTGCTGTGCCCGCAGGTTAGGCACGTAGTGCAGCTCCGCCATCGCCTGCTGCACCTTTTCCCGCGTGCGGGCAGAGACATGCTCCGCGTCGTTAATGACGCGAGAGACGGTCTGATAAGAAACCCCCGCAAGGAGGGCGACATCATAGAGAGTGATCGCTTTCATGCATTGTGGCATCGCGTGAGTCATGGCCCATTATTGTGGCACAGCGACGCCGTTAAAACATGTGAGCGCTTCGCAAAATTAGGCAACCCGCTCCGGCTGCGCGATTTCAGCAACGCGCGGCTTCTGACGGAACCAGGGCAGACAGAGCTGGATAAGTGGGCCAATGGTCAGGGCATACACGACCGTTCCCACCCCAAACGTGCCGCCAAGCACGCACCCAATCAGCAGGACGGACACCTCAATGGAGGTGCGCACGCTGCGAATGGACCACCCCAGCCGGGCATGAATGCCGGTCATCAGGCCGTCGCGCGGACCAGGCCCAAAACCTGCGCCAATGTACATGCTGGTCGCAATCGCGTTCATCACGATACCCGACACCAGGAAAGCGATGCGAACAGGTAACGAATCCAGTTCCGGAATAAGCGCCATGCTGGCGTCCGCCGCCAGACCGATACAAATCACGTTGCTGATGGTGCCCAGGCCCGGCATCTGGCGCAGGGGGATCCACAGCAGCAGCACCGCAGCACCGGTTAAAATGATCACCGTCCCGATGGTCATCCCCAGCTGTATCCCCACCCCAAGGTGAAAAACATCCCAGGGATCGACACCCAAATCGGAACGAATAAACATCGCGGTGGACAGGCCATACAGTCCTAAACCGACATAGAGTTGTAGCAGACGACGTACCATTTTTATCTTCTCCAGTGAACCAGGCTTTCATCCTGACCTAAAATGGCACTATGATTAATGTCCAGTTTTGAAATAGTGGACTGCACATGTCGTCACGTCGCTTCGGAAGCCAGTCTCTGGTACGCCTTTTAGGCCACTGGCAGCAAACCTCATCCCGTACGCCGCTCTGGCGACAGCTGGCCGATGCGCTGCGCCTGTTAATTCTTGATGGACGTCTGGCACTGAATACACGGCTACCGGGAGAGCGCGAGCTGGCCACGGCGCTGGACGTAAGCCGGACCACCATCAGCAGCGCCCTCGCCCATCTGCGCGAGGAGGGATATCTTGAGAGCCGCCACGGCAGCGGGTCACGCGTGATCCTCCCGGATACGCGCGCCGTTCCCACGCTTTCCGCGGCGAGTGCTGCACTGGATCTCTCCACTGCCGCCCTCAATGCCGGGCCGGAGATCCACCAGGCGTATACCCATGCGCTCACGGCCATTACGCAGCACCTCTCGCTGACGGGCTACGATCAGCTAGGACTGCCAACGCTGCGGGAGGCCATCGCTGCGCGTTATACCGCGCGGGGCCTTCCCACCCGCGCGGACGAAGTGATGGTGGTCAATGGCGCCGTCAGCGGCTTCGCGCTGGTCCTGCGGATGATGACCGGGCCCGGGGATCGCGTCGTGGTCGATCACCCCACCTATCCGCTGGCGATTGCCGCCATTCAGGGCGCGCAGTGTCGGCCCGTGGGGGTGTCGCTGCCGGAAACGGGCTGGGATACGGATGGCTTTGCCGCCACGCTTGCCCAAACCGCGCCGCGCCTGGCGTACCTGATGCCTGATTTTCATAACCCCACCGGGCGCTGTATGGATATCGCGACGCGCCAGGCCATTACCGATATTGCTGCGCAAACCCGTACGGCGCTGGTGGTGGATGAAACGATGGTGGATCTCTGGTTTGACGCCCCTCCTCCGCCTCCGCTGGCCTCCTTTAACCCGCAGGCCACCGTCATCACCTTAGGCTCCGCCGGAAAAAGTTTCTGGGGCGGGCTGCGTCTCGGCTGGATCCGCGCCTCCTCGCGCACGATCGCCACGCTTGCCCAGACGCGCGATACCCTCGATTTAGGTTCACCGCTGCTGGAACAGCTGGCGGCGCTGTGGCTCATCAACAACAGCGAGACGTTTCTCCCCGCCCGCCGCAAAATGCTGGCGGAGCGACGCGATCGATGCGGTGAATTGCTGCGTGAACATTTCCCGGACTGGAAATTCCATGAAGCGGAAGGCGGGCTCTCTTACTGGATCGAGCTACCGGGCATGCTGGCGACACAGCTTGCCGCGCGGGCTGAGATTCTGGGGATTAATCTGGGAACCGGTACGCGGTTTGGCTTATCGGGCGCGTTTGACCGCTATTTGCGGATGCCCTTCTCGCTCGAACCAACAGAGCTTGAACAGGCGCTGCTGAGGATTAAACCGTTATGGCTCGCCCTGAATAAAAACGTGCCAGCCGTTAAACGCAGCGTGATTTAATATTAAAAGTTTGAAGCCGATCATAAAAAAATAAAAACTGCTGACTGTCACGGATACAGTCAGCAGTTTTCACCCATCCGGAATTAATGCTGAGCAGGAATAGGAAAACCTTTCAGTGAAATAACGAAGTTTTCACCGTCTTTCTTTATTTTTGCGCCAGTATCACACCAGTCAGACGCAATACGAAAGAACTCATCACTTCCGACATTCCAGCCAAGACGTACATGCTTCACGTAGCCTGAACGCAACAGATCGCAGGCCTCTTTGTAGTCACTGGCAGTTGACAGTTGTTGTTTCATTTTCTCTTCTTCAGAAGTTTACGTAGAGCCTTGATTTCTTTAGGAGTAAATGGAGAAACACTCTCTTCTTCCGTATGCTGATTATCAATATCCTCTTCCGATACTCCCGCCTCTTCTACTGCTTCGAACGCCAGCAGCAGCAGTTTCTCTGTCGTCACGCTTAAGTTCTCGTTATTCACTTCCGCATAGTGGCGAAGCCTTTCTTTTAGCGCGTCATCAATCTTAACGTTTAATACCGCTGTAGCCATGTTTGTCACTTCCCTTCGGAATAAGTACTTTATTTAATACACGAAGTTAACAATGTTATCCAGATATATATTTTTTTGAGTTATGCCAGAAAATAGACGGCCAATGATAAAATGCCCGACTATTATTACAGGTTTATGACAATAATATTTCAGCGCGATGAAATATATATTACACGATATAGGCATAATATTATTGTGGGATAGCCGTCAAAAGTGAGAGGTGAAAGCAGGAAGATTTTATGAGGGCAGAAATGGGTGGGGGCCCTGCCAGCTACATCCCGGCACACACGTCGTCTGCCCTGGCTGCTTCCTTCCGGACCTGACCTGGTGAACAGAGTAGCGTTGCGGGAGAACCAACAGAGCCCCCATTGAGAGCGTTGATAACCAACGCGCTGGCGCATTATCCCTGTGCGAAGGCCCAATTGCAAGCCGCCAGGAACCGGATGCTGGTTTCTTGCGCAAACAGGCGCAGCAATCATGACGATCTTCGTTTACCATGGCTCTCCAGAAACTCCCCACAGGTGAAGGTATGGACGAGCACGACTCCTTTCCACAGCGCGTATGGCAAATCGTGGCTTCAATCCCGGAGGGCTATGTCACCACCTATGGTGATGTCGCGCGCCTGGCCGGTTCCCCGCGCGCGGCGCGACAGGTTGGAGGCGTCCTGAAACGGCTGCCGGAAGGCAGTACGCTGCCCTGGCATCGGGTGGTGAACCGTCATGGCGTCATCTCACTCACCGGGCCGGATCTCCAGCGTCAGCGTCAGGCGTTACTTTCAGAGGGGGTGCAGGTGTCAGGGTCGGGTCAGATCGATTTGCAGAAGTACCGATGGGTGTATTAACCCCCCTCCCGAAGGAGAGGGGGATACCCATTACATCTGAGTGGGTGGGGTTGGCAGGGACGGCTGATTGGTCTGCGGTGCGATCGGCACTTCGGTCTGCTGCACAGGCACCAGGTTCAGGTCGATTTTGGTCCCACCGTTGTTAATCGCTTCCTGGACCGTATCGGTGATAAACACCAGCTTACCGTTGATGGTGACCGCTGCGCTCAGCAGAATACGGGCATTAGGCTGCACGTCCGACGGGTTATACGGCAACACGAAGCTAAACGGCGCCTGCTTGCCTTCAGTACGGACGGCACGCTGAGCCACGACTTTCGACGGCGCGTCGGCCAGGGAAGCATCAGACAGCGTCACCGTTAATACCGCATCCGGCGGCAACGCAACTTTCTGTTTAATCCAGATGGTACCGGAAACGTTAGGCTGCTGAATGGACTGCTGCGAAAGGGTATTAATCCCGTTCGGGTCAGCTGCTGGCACTGGCACCTGGGCGCTCTTACCGGCACAGGCGGACAACGCCACCGCAATCGCTACACCACTTAGCATAGGCACGAGTTTCATTGAAGTCTCCTTATCATCAATGCACCAGCGGGATCGATCCCATCCGATGTCGTTTCAATCACATAACGTAGTTAAGTGTGGCACAACTCACTGATTAATGCCTGAAATCATCCCGATATTCAGATTATTCTACCCATCGGACCACTTTCATTTCTGCGTTATACTCTGCCTATCTTTCGCTACGGCGTTTATTGAGGACAACTATGAGTCAGGCACTGAACAATCTGCTGACATTACTGAATCTGGAAAAAATTGAGGAAGGACTCTTTCGCGGACAGAGCGAAGATTTAGGCTTACGCCAGGTCTTCGGTGGGCAAGTCGTTGGACAAGCGCTGTACGCTGCAAAGGAGACTGTCCCGGCAGACCGTCTGGTGCATTCATTCCACAGCTACTTCTTACGCCCCGGCGATAGCGCGAAACCCATCGTGTATGACGTTGAAGTTCTGCGAGACGGCAACAGCTTCAGCGCGCGCCGCGTCGCGGCCATTCAGAACGGTAAGCCAATCTTTTACATGACCGCCTCCTTCCAGGCGCCAGAGCCGGGTTATGAGCATCAGAAAGTCATGCCCCCTGCCCCCTCACCGGACGATCTCAAATCGGAAACGGATATCGCTCGCGCCCTGGCGCATCTGCTGCCGCCGCAGGTCAAAGAGAAGTTTCTCTGCGATAAGCCGCTTGAGATCCGCCCCGTCGAATTCCACAACCCAATGAAGGGCCACACCGCCGAGCCAAAGCGCCAGGTGTGGATCCGCGCCAACGGCACCGTGCCGGAAGATTTCCGCGTCCATCAGTATCTGCTGGGCTATGCGTCTGACTTCAACTTCCTGCCGGTGGCGCTGCAGCCGCACGGCGTCGGCTTCCTCGAAAAAGGGATGCAGGTCGCGACGATCGATCACTCGATGTGGTTCCACCGTCCCTTCAACATGAATGAGTGGCTGCTCTACAGCGTGGAGAGTACGTCGGCATCCAGCGCCCGCGGGTTTGTGCGTGGGGAGTTTTATACTCAGGACGGCGTGCTGGTCGCTTCAACGGTGCAGGAAGGGGTGATGCGTAACAGAGGTTGATGTAAAAAGCCCGGTGGCGCGACGCTTACCGGGCCTACGTTTTGTGCTGTTGTAGGCCGGGTAAGGCGAAGCCGCCACCCGGCAAGACACTCAGATCATGCGTTATACGCATTCTCGCCGTGGCTGTTCACATCCAGACCTTCGCGTTCCTGCTCTTCCGGTACGCGCAGACCAACCGTCATATCCGCCAGCTTGTAGCCGATGAACGCGACAACCGCAGACCACACCACGGTGATAGCAATACTTTCCAGCTGCACCAGCACCTGATGAACCATGGTGACGCCTTCTGCATAGCCCACACCACCGAGCGATTTCGCCGCGAAGATACCGGTCATGATACAGCCGACAATCCCGCACACGCCGTGAACGCCAAATACATCGCAAGGGTCATCCACGCGCAGCAGACGTTTCAGTGCGGTCACGCCCCACAGACCCGCCAGACCGGACACCAGGCCGACCAGCAGCGCGCCGCCTACGCCGACATAACCACACGCAGGCGTAATACCGACCAGACCCGCAATCGCCCCCGAGCAGGCACCCAGCAGGGAAGGTTTACCGCGCACCGCCCACTCGCCAAATACCCAGGAGAGGATTGCACCCGCCGTGGCCACCACGGTGTTCACGAAGGCCAGTGCGGCAATTTCGTTCGCGGCACTGGCTGAGCCGGCGTTGAAGCCAAACCAGCCAAAGTAGAGGATCGCGGTACCGGTAAAGACCATCGGCAGGTTGTGCGGTTTGAACGCCTCTTTACCGAAGCCCACGCGTTTGCCAATCAGGTATGCGCCCACCAGACCCGCGACCGCGGCGTTAATGTGAACAACGGTACCGCCCGCGAAGTCCAGTGCACCGTGCGTCGCCAGCAGACCGCCACCCCATACCATGTGCGCAATCGGCACATAGGAGAGCGTCAGCCAGACCACCACGAAGATCAGGACCGCAGAGAAACGAATACGCTCGGCGAGCGCGCCCACAATCAGCCCGACGGTAATGCAGGCGAAGGAGCCCTGGAACGCCACGTGAATATACTGATAGAAGCTGCCCATCAGCGCGGTCAGTTCAATGTTTTTCAGCATCACCCAGTCGAAGTTACCAAAGAACGCGTTGCCCGTGCCGAACGCCAGCGAGTAACCGTAAACCACCCACAGCACGCAGACCAGTGCGAACGTCACGGCAACCTGCGTCAGCATGGAGAGAACGTTTTTGCCACGGATCAGGCCGCCGTAGAACAGCGCAATGCCCGGAATGGACATGAACAGCACCAGCGCGGTGCTGATCACCATAAAGGCGTTATCGGCTTTGTCGGCCACCGCTGGGGCAGCAGCCAGCGCCAGGCCCGGCAGCAGCGCCAGCGAACCCAGACCCGTTTTAAGTGTTGCTATCTTCATTTTCTCGATCCCTATCACTGTGTGCCAGGCGTTAATTACAGAGCCGCTTCGTCAGATTCGCCGGTACGGATGCGAATGACGCGCTGCAGTTCGGCAACGAAAATTTTGCCGTCGCCAATTTTGCCGGTGTAGGCCGCTTTGCTAATGACATCAATGACTTCATCAAGCTGATCGTCAGCAATCGCGACATCAATTTTTACTTTTGGCAGAAAGTTAACGCTGTATTCCGCCCCGCGATAAAGCTCGGCATGACCCTTCTGACGACCAAAGCCTTTCACTTCGGTGACAGTCAGTCCCTGAATACCCATTGAAGACAATGCTTCACGCACGTCTTCGAGTTTGAATGGTTTGATTACAACCGTAACCAGCTTCATAGATCCCCTCCAGTCAGAATTCGGTAATGGCCGCAGCTTACGCGGAAGGTATTGCAAGGGATGTGCCAGAAATGAAAACGGGAGGGAATCGCGGTGCGATGTGCGTTACACGGTCCTGATAAATGAACCGGTGAAAAAAAACGCACCATGCCGGTGCAGGGTGCGTTTCAGTTTTGCACCAACAGGAATGACTGTTAGCGCGGCGCCTCATTTTAGTGCATCAGGCGCTAAGCGACTCTTCATCACGCGCGCTGGCGGCCAGCTCTTCGCCCGCCAGCTGTAGCTGGTACATCTGCCAGTAGCGCCCTTTTGCTTCCAGCAGCTCGCGGTGCGTACCGCGCTCCACGGCCTGTCCGCGATGCAGCACCAGAATAGTGTCCGCGTCGACGATGGTGGAAAGACGGTGGGCAATCACCACCAGCGTCGTATGGTCGTGTACGGCGGCCAGCGCCTGCTGAATCGCCTGCTCGGTACCGGAATCTATGCTGGCCGTAGCTTCGTCAAGAATCAGCACCTGCGGCGTTTCAATCAGGACGCGCGCCAGCGCCAGGAGCTGTTTTTGCCCCACGGAAAGATTGTTGCCCTGCTCGCCCAGCTTCGTGTT
Organism: Enterobacter quasiroggenkampii; assembly: GCF_043972695.1. NCBI lineage: Bacteria > Pseudomonadati > Pseudomonadota > Gammaproteobacteria > Enterobacterales > Enterobacteriaceae > Enterobacter > Enterobacter quasiroggenkampii. The sequence goes on along the minus strand of NZ_CP143745.1, from coordinate 1,652,478 downwards.
GATCCCGTCGCTGAACCCGCGCGCCAGCTCTGCCAGCTGCACCGTTTCCAGTACTGCCCAAACCTGCTCCTCCGAATAGTCCCGTCCCAGGGTTACGTTGGCAAAGAAGGTATCGGCCAGTACGACCGGATCCTGCTGCACCATCGCAACGCCTTTGCGTAACACCGTGTGGCTAAGAGACGCGAGCGGGCGCCCGTCGAGGCGGATTTCGCCTTGCGTGACCGGGTAGTAGCCCATCAACAGGCTGGCGAGCGTGCTTTTACCGCTGCCGGTATGACCCACCAGCGCGACGAAACCGCGCGACGGAACGTCAAGCGTGATGTCCTGCAACACCAGACGGTCTTCACGATAGGCAAACGAGACGTTATCAAAGGCGATAGTCCCGCTTTGCAGAGGTCGCTCATCATTGCCGTAGGCCTGACGCGGCCTGTCCATCAGCTCAAAGACGCGCTCACCGGCGACGACCGCCTGTTGCAGCATCGATTGCTGCGTAGTGAGCTCGATCAGCGGCTCGTTGAGGCGTCCCAGATAGCTAATAAAAGCGTACAGCACGCCCACCTCAATCGTACCGTTTGAGCTCAGGCCAAAGAGCATCAGCAGCCCACACAGCACCAGCGCTGAGAACAGGCTCAGCAGCGGTCGCAGCAGGAAACCGTCCAGGCGCAGCGTCTGCATACGCGCCATATAGTGCGAACGGCTGGCTTCGCCCATGCGCTCGCCAAAGCGCGCCTGCTGGCGGAACTGCTGGATGACGCTCATGCCGTTAATCACTTCGTTGAAGCCATCGTTGATGTCGGCCAGATAGGCGCGAACCCGACGCACAATCGGCGTGCTGTAACGCTGGTAAATCACCATGACGATCAGCACCGCCGGGAAGATAGTGATCGCCACCAGCGCCATGCGCCAGTCGAGGCTGAACATCGCCACCAGCATCGCGCCAATCAGCGCCGCGCTGCGTAATACCGTCGCGACTACGGTGACGTACAGATCGCGGATCACCTCGGTATCGTTGGTTACGCGCGAAATCACCTGCCCGACCGGCTGGATATCAAACTCGCTGAGCGGCTGGCGAAGCGCCGCGTCCATGACATCGGTACGCAGCTGCTGAACGACGCCCACGGCGGCCCGGTTAAACAGCAGCGACTGAGCATAATGCAATCCTGCCGCCGTCAGCTGTAAGCCAACGTAGGCCACGCCTAACCCCGCCACTAGCCCGAGCGGCAGGTAGCTTTTGGCGACCATATTATCGATGAAGTAGCTGATGAGCAGCGGACCGCTCACTTCGGCAATCGCCGCAATCCAGAGTAAAAGCACAGCAACGGAGAGCGGTTTACGCCACGGCGAGCCGTAGGCCAGCAGACGTTTGAGCGTCGGCCACATCGTTCCGAGCTTACGCATTGGCGGCCTCCTCATCCTGCTCCGGCGCATCGTCAAGCGCCGCTTCAAGCTGTTGATAGCGGTACATATCGCGATACCAGCCCGGCTGCTCGGCCAGCGCGTCATGCTGCCCGCGCTGGGCAATATGGCCGTGCTGCAATACCAGAATTTCGCTGGCTTCGGTAAGCGCTGACAAACGGTGGGCACTGATGATTATCGTGCGTCCGTCACCCCACTGGCGCAGGTTATGCAGGATCTGATGCTCGGTACGGCCATCCACGGCGGAGAGCGCATCATCCAGGATCAGGATTTCCGCATTCAGCAGCAGCGCGCGGGCAATGGAGATACGCTGTTTTTGCCCGCCGGACAGCATGACGCCGCGTTCCCCGACTTCGGTGTCGTAGCCCTGCGGCAGGCGCAAAATGTCATCATGTACGCTGGCTAAACGCGCCACATGCTCGATCTCTTCCTGCGTTGCTGCCGGGCACCCAAGCGCGATGTTGTTCGCCACGGTGTCAGAAAAAAGAAACGGCGTCTGGCTGACAACCGCCAGGCGACCACGCCACTCATCCAGCAGCAGGCTGGTGAGCGGAATATCATGGAAGCGAATATCACCCTGCGTGACGTCAAAGTGGCGCTGGAGCAGCGACAGCACGGTACTTTTACCGGATCCCGTCGGGCCACAGATGCCCAGCATCTGGCCGGGCTGCAGCGTAAAGCTGACGTTCTCCAGCACCGGATGCTCCGTATGCGGATAGACAAACTTGCGGACGTCGACATGCATGACGCCGCGCCCTTCCGGTACGGCTTCGCTACCGTCGATGACCACCGGCGCTTCGGCCAGCATGGCGCGAATGCGGCTATAGGCGGCACTGCCGCGCTCCACAATGTTAAACATCCAGGCCAGCGCCAGCATCGGCCAGATCATCAGCCCCAGATACATGGCAAAGCTGGTCAATTGCCCCAGGGTGAGCGTGCCCTGTACCACCATCCAGCTGCCGCCGCCAATGGCCAGCAGGTTTGCCATACCGATTGCGATATAGATCGTCGGGTCAAAGCGAGCGTCAATACGCGCGACGCGCATGTTCTTCGCTCCCGTGTCCGCGGCATCGGCCGCAAACAGCGCTGATTGCCGGTCCTCCAGGCCAAACGCCTTGATCATGCGGATGCTGGTCATGCTCTCCTGGGTGCGATCGTTCAGCGACGAAAACGCCGCCTGCGCCAGCTTGAAGCGCTCGTGCAATTGTTCGCCATAGCGATTGATCGCCAGCGCCATGAGCGGCATCGGCAGCAGGGCCAGCAGGGTCAACTGCCAGCTGATCTGCGTGGACATGACGATCAGCACCGCACAGCCCATCACCAGCGAGTCCACCAGCGTCAACACCCCTTCCCCGGCGGCAAAGACCACGCGGTCAACGTCGTTAGTGGCGCGCGCGATAAGATCCCCGGTGCGGTGGCGCAGATAGAATTCGGGATGCTGTCGGCTCAGCTGGTGATAAAAATCTTCGCGCAGCTCAACGGCCAGCTGATAGGACGCACCAAACAGCAGCACGCGCCAGACGTAGCGCAGCAGATAAACAATGACCGCCGTCAGCACCAGCGTGCCAACCCACATCAACACCCGTGCGGTGGTGTAATGCTGTTCGGTGACGCCATCCACGACGTAGCCCACCACTTTCGGCGGGATCAGCTGCAGGATGGCAATGATAATAAGCAGGGCGACTGCACCGAGGTAGCGTTGCCACTCCCGACGAAAGTACCAGCTTAATTGGGCAAATAATCGCACGCGGTTTGTTCCTGAAGGTATTTTACGAAGTTATTCAATAGGTAATGCTGTGGTGTATTTAATCTGTTCCATGGCGAAGCTTGAGGTGACGTCCGATAACCCCGGCACGCTGTTCACCAGCCGCTTGTAGAAGTCATCATAGCGCTTCATGTCGGCCACCTGGACGCGCATCAGGTAATCGTACTCGCCGGCCATGCGCCAGAAACCGAGCACTTCGGGCATCTCAGACACCTGGGTGACGAAGCGGCAATACCACTCGCTGCTGTGATGCTGGGTTTTTATCAGCACAAATGCCGTCAACCCAAGCCCCAGTTTTTCGGGATCTAACAGCGCGACGCGCCCCAGAAGAATGCCGTCATCTTCCAGCTTCTTAAGACGCTTCCAGCACGGGGTGGTGGTCAGATTAACGGCATCTGCCAGCGCCTGCAAAGAGAGGGTACAGTCACTTTGCAGCAATGAAAGGAGCTTGCGGTCAATTTTATCTAGCATACCCACCTCACAGAGAAAATTTTTCTCCCTTCATTCTATTTTAAAGGCCAGATAGCAACAATTTTTTCTGTGCTTTTCGCTATGCTAGGCACAAAATGACAAACGGATAACGACGATGAATAGCACCTGGGTTAAACATGCGATCAGCGAAATCAATGCCGACTATCAGCGCTCGGCGGATACGCACCTGATTCGCCTTTCCCTGCCGGGATTTGACGGCATTCAGCTCTATCTGAAAGATGAAAGCACCCATCCTACCGGCAGCCTGAAGCATCGCCTGGCGCGCTCGCTGTTTTTATACGGTTTATGTAACGGCTGGATTAAAGAAGGCACCACCATCATTGAATCCTCTTCCGGTTCAACGGCGGTATCCGAAGCCTATTTCGCCCGCCTGCTGGGTCTGCCGTTTATCGCGGTGATGCCCTCCTGCACCGCAAAACGCAAAATCGAGCAGATCGAATTTTACGGCGGTCGCTGCCACTTTGTGGAAAGCGCCTGCGAAATTTACGCCGCCTCCGAAATGCTGGCCCGTGAGCTGAACGGCCACTATATGGACCAGTTCACCTTCGCCGAGCGCGCGACGGACTGGCGCGGGAATAACAACATTGCCGACAGTATCTTCCGCCAGATGACCCACGAACCGCACCCGGTTCCGTCGTACATTGTCATGAGCGCCGGTACCGGCGGCACGTCAGCCACGATCGGACGCTACATCCGCTGTCAGGGCTACGATACCCAGCTGATGGTGGTTGACCCGCAGAACTCCGTGTTCCTCGACTACTGGCAAAACCGCGATGCTGGCCTGCGCAGCCCGGTAGGCAGCAAAATTGAAGGCATTGGCCGTCCGCGCGTCGAGCCCTCTTTCATCCCCGACGTGGTGGACGAGATGATGCGCGTGCCGGATGCCGCCAGCGTGGCCACCGCTCACTGGCTGGAAACTCAACTGGGCCGCAAAGTGGGTGCCTCGACGGGCACCAATATGTGGGGCGCGCTACAGCTTGCCGCACGCATGCGCGAAGCGGGCCGCAGCGGTTCCATCGTCACGCTGCTGTGCGACAGCGGCGAGCGTTACCTTGATACCTACTACAATGCGGAGTGGGTGCAGGCCAACATTGGTGACATCGCCCCCTGGAAAGCGCAGATTGCGCAGCTGCTGAAATAAAAAAAAAGCCAGACCGAAGTCTGGCTTGCTGGAAGGGTCTCACTATTCGGGGGAATATGGGAGGTTGTTATTGTCCAGCCAATGCGTCAAAAAATGGGACACCGCTTCATTACGGCAGTGACCAATAACCGGCAGATGAGGAAGTTCTGCTTTCAGCTGCGCCATCGCATTCCCCATGATCAGACCGCGACCTACGCTACCCAGCATTTCGCGGTCGTTCATGGCGTCGCCGAACGCCATACACTCCTGCAGCGTTAATCCCAGGTGGTCGCTCAGCACCGCCAGAGCGGAACCTTTGTTACAGCCCACCGGCAGCACTTCCAGGCAATCCACCGCCGAGAAGGTCAGGTGTGCCCGGTCACCCAGCGCCTCATTCAGTTGAATCCGTAAGCGACAGAGATCGTCGTGATCGCCGCAGAAGCAGATCTTGGTCACCGCATGGGCGGGGATCCGACGAAGATCGATAAGCTGATATGTAAAACCGCTATACACATGCGCGTGCAATAATTCCGGGATGTCGCTTCCGGTAAACCAGCCGCGATCGTTAAAGACGTGGACGCTGGCCTGCGTGTCCCAGGTACTGTGCAGCACGATGTCCGCCACTTCCGGGTTGAGATCCTGTCGGTGCAGCACATCGCCTTCTACGGAGTGAATTCGCGTCCCGTTGCCGGTGATCAGAAAGGCGTCGAGGGAAAACGCGCCCAGCAGGTGGCGCATCTCCAGCACATGGCGGCCAGTGGCAAACGTCAGGGTGACATTACGCTCGTGCAGACGCTTCAGCGTGTTCAGGGTTTTCTCCCCTAAACGGTGATCCGGCATTAACAGCGTACCGTCCATATCAAATGCAGCGAGCCGAGCCATGATTACTCCCGAAATGTGATGCGGTTAACTTGTGCAACAGTATCGTGTGAGATATACGGAAGTAATAGTGAAAAGATGATAATTATTGTTCCGGGTTTAGCATGCGCCAGCTCAATCGACTTAACCAGTATCACCGGCTCTGGCAGCCTTCCGAGGGTGCAACGCAACAGGTCACCATCAGCGAGCTGGCCGCCCGCTGTTTTTGCAGCGAGCGGCATGTCCGAACGCTGCTGCGTCAGGCGCAGGATGCGGGCTGGCTGAGCTGGCGAGCGCAGTCCGGCCGCGGTAAACGGGGTGAACTGACGTTCCATGTCGCGCCTGAATCTCTGCGCAATACCATGATGGAGGAGGCGCTGAGGCGGGGAGAACAGCACAACGTGCTTGAGCTGGCCCAGCTCGCCCCCGACGCATTGCGATCATTGCTGCATCCCTTTTTAGGCGGGCAGTGGCAAAACGATACGCCAACGCTGCGCATCCCCTATTACCGCTCGCTGGATCCGCTTCATCCGGGTTTTTTACCCGGTCGGGCGGAACAGCATCTGGCAGGACAGATCTTTTCCGGACTGACGCGCTTTCACGGCAACAGCAGTGAACCGACTGGCGACCTTGCCCATCACTGGGAGGTGTCGGCGGACGGTTTGCGCTGGCATTTTTATATTCGTTCCACCTTACACTGGCATAACGGCGATAAGGTCGAAACCGGACAGCTTCAGCAAAGCCTGAATGCGCTTTTTGCCTTACCCGCCCTGCGGAAACTGTTCCAGAGCGTCCTGCGCATTGACGTCACCCACCCTCAGTGTCTGACGTTCACGCTGCACCAGCCGGACTACTGGCTGGCACACCGCCTGGCCACCTACTGTAGCCGGCTTGCACATCCCGAACAGCCCATGACGGGCTGCGGCCCCTTCAGGCTAAGCGTATATGAGCCCGATCTTGTCCGTCTGGAAAGCCACGAGCAGTACCATCTCAGCCACCCGCTGCTTAAGGCTATCGAATATTGGATCACACCGACGCTGTTTGACTATGGGCTGGGTACCAGCTGTCGCCATCCGGTGCAGATCGCCATTGGCGAGCCGGATGAACTTGAAAGCCTGCGCCTGGTGACGAACAGTACCAGTCTTGGCTTTTGCTATCTCACCCTGAAGCAAAGCCCGCGGCTGAGTGAAATGCAGGCACGACGGCTCATCAACATCATTCATCTCTCATCGCTTCTGCATACGCTGCCGCTCAACGAGGGGCTGATTACCCCAACAGAGGAGCTACTGCCCGGATGGGCGATCCCTCAGTGGTCGGATCTGGCACATGTCCCCCTGCCGGAGACCTTAACCCTGATTTACCATTTGCCAGTTGAGTTGCACACGATGGCGCGTCAGCTAAAACAGTACCTTGCACAGCAGGGCTGCGAGCTAACGGTTATCTTTCACGACGCAAAAACCTGGGACGGATGCCAGCAACTGGCGGACGCGGATCTCATGATGGGTGACAGGCTGATTGGCGAAGCGCCGGAATATACGCTTGAGCAGTGGCTACGCTGTGATGCCCTCTGGCCACACCTGCTGAGCGCGCCGCAATATGCCCATCTGCAGGCCACGCTGGATGCGGTACAGACTCAGTCCGATGAGCAGGCCAGACATGCCGGGCTCAGGGCCATTTTCTCCGGACTCATGGAAAAGGCGGTGATCACCCCACTGTTCAATTATCAATACCAGATCAGCGCCCCGCCGGGTGTCAACGGCATACGCCTCAACACCCGCGGCTGGTTTGACTTTACCGAAGCCTGGCTGCCCGCCCCCAAAGCGTGAAGAAGCTGGTCGCCGTCGTGGTCAGACGGTAACATAACGTTTTTACCGTAACAGTCGAGATGATTTATGAAACGTGCCGTCGTCGTGTTCAGCGGAGGACAAGATTCTACTACCTGCCTGGTTCAGGCTCTTCATCAGTACGATGAAGTTCACTGTGTGACTTTCGATTATGGTCAGCGTCATCGCGCTGAGATCGACGTTGCCCGTGAACTGGCCCTGAAACTGGGGGCACGCGCGCACAAGGTGCTGGACGTTACGCTGTTAAATGAACTGGCCGTGAGTAGCCTCACCCGGGACAGTATTCCCGTCCCGGACTACGAACCCGATGCCAGCGGCATTCCGAATACCTTCGTGCCGGGCCGTAATATCCTCTTCCTGACCCTGACGGCGATCTACGCCTACCAGGTGAAAGCCGAAGCGGTGATCACGGGCGTGTGTGAAACAGATTTCTCCGGCTACCCGGACTGTCGTGATGAGTTCGTGAAGGCGTTAAACCACGCCGTCAATCTGGGGATGGCGAAAGAGACGCGCTTTGAAACCCCGCTGATGTGGCTGGATAAAGCCGAAACCTGGGCGCTGGCGGACTACTGGGGCAAGCTGGACCTGGTTCGCAGCGAAACCCTCACCTGCTATAACGGCATCAAAGGCGACGGTTGCGGCCAGTGCGCCGCCTGTAATCTGCGCGCGAATGGGCTGAACCACTATCTGGCCGATAAAGCCGGCGTGATGGCCGCGATGCAGAAAAAAACCGGGCTTAAATAGGGCTACTTAACCGTGCTGTCGAACAGTTTCACGCCGGCAGCACGGGTGACTTTCATCAGCGTTGTCAGCGTTGGGTTGCCGTTGTCTGATAAGGTTCGGTATAGCTGCTGACGAGACAGGCCTGATTTAGCAGAAATTTCTCCGATGCCACCTCGTGCTTCGATAACCTGGCGGAGTGCAATGAGATAGGCAGGGATCCCCTGGTCTTCATAGATTTCTTCCAGGGCTGTTTGCAAATAACGCTGAGCGTAGGAAGGATTCTCTCGTAGCATTTTCACAACAGCATCATGATGGCTAACAGAACTCGAATATTTTCGTTCAGTGGCGCTCATTCGATTGTCCTTTTATTTGATGATCTTTCCAGTAATCTATTGCCAGTTTGATATCCGCTTTTTGGCTCTTTTTGTCACCACCGATAAGTAACAATAAAACCTGCCGATTCTCTACTGCAAAATAGATTCTGTAGCCGGGGCCACTGTCGACTCGCATCTCCCAAACACCTTCCCTGAGGTATCTGTAATCGCCAAAATTACGTTTTATTGCGCGGTTGATCCGCATAAGGATCCGGAAAACTGTATCCGGATCCCTTCGATTCATTCTGGCTACCCACTCCTCAAACGGCACTTTCCCGTCACGGGTCCGGTAACGTTCAACAACGTAGTCCCTGTCCATTATTCTATCCCTGAAAAACCCTTTTGTCTTTTATAAAAGACAAAATCCTACGCGATCATCATCTCCAGCTTTTCGCGCAATTCCCCTTCTAGCGGCAGCGCTTTCTGCGTTTTCAGATCGATACAGACAAAAGTAATCAGCGCATCAGCGACCACCTGCCCTTCGGGATCGAGCGTCACCACCTGGCTTAACACGCCGCTTTTGCCATTGATCTGCTGCACCTGGCTGGTCACCGTGAGTACATCGCCCAGCACGGCCGGACGACGGTAGTTGATGTTGATATTGACGACCACGAACGCGATGTTGTGCGCGGTCAGCCACTGAAAGCTTTCGCTGTTTTCCAGCCCGTCCCAGCGCGCTTCCTCAAGAAACTCCAGGTAGCGGGCATTGTTCACATGCTGGTAAACGTCGAGGTGAAAACCGCGTACTTTAATTTTTGTCTGCATAGCGCAATAGCCTTTACTGTTATTGTAGGATGAGAGGTCATAACTGGTATGACCTCTTTATCCTGGCAAATTTTTGCCGCAGTGCAAGAAATTGCGTGATTACAACGTCAGGTGTGAGAGATTGCGCTCAACCAGCGCGCTCCCCATGCCCGGAACCTGTTTGAGATCGTCGACCGTTTTGAAAGGACCATACTCTTCACGATAGCTGACGATAGCCTGCGCTTTTTTCAGTCCGACGCCATTCATCACGCGGGCGAGATCCTCGGCAGAGGCTGAATTGATGCTGACCCGCGTACCATCATCGTCCGCATTTTTACCGGCTTCGGTCGCTTTAGTCTGCCCTTGCGCCGGCGTCGCTGCGTCGGATTTGCTCTGTGTCGTCTGTTGTTTGGCGGCAGGCGTCGCCGCCAGCGCCCCCGCGCTCATCCCGGTGGTGGCAATAGCCAGTGTAATTAACAGTGCTTTGATTCCACATTTCATGCTGTTATCTCCTTGTTTGTTGACAGCCCCGTCACGATAGCCGCCCGAGAAAACCGGCACAAACAGCAGAGTGCAGAAATGGAAAAGGCCGCGAAAGCGGCCTTTAGTTATTGCAGAGCGTTACGAAAATCTGCGAGCAGATACGTAATTATTGCTGCTGAGTGATGATGTCGCCCAGCTTAATTTTGGCATCTTTACGCAGGTTGCTCATCATGGCTTCAAAGGCAATCTGAGCATTGTTCTGGGTAATCCCCTGGACCATCGCCTTCTTCTGCGCGTCTGGCAGGGTACCGGCTTTCACTTCATCCAGCGCCAGCAGAACGACGTTACCCTGCGCATCGGTGGTAGTACCGAAGCTTGGCTTGTCCTTCGCAGGCAGAGTCAGGCCAAACGCGGCCTGGCTGATTGGATCCTGACCGGTACGGCTCAGCGTTTTCGCCTCACCGAAGCTCAGGCCAGCCGCTTTCAGCGCATCCTCTTTACCCGCTTTCAGATCGGCCAGAATCTTCTCAGCATCCAGCTTCGCCTGCTGTTCCGCTTTGTTGTGCTTAACCTGAGCGACGACCTGATCCTTCACTTCCGCCAGCGGTTTGACCGCTTCTGGCTTGTGCTCGCTGACGCGCAGCACAAACGCACGATCGCCATCGACGGTAATGATGTCAGAGTTACTGCCCGGCGTGCCGTTCTCGCCGACCAGACCACCGTTGAAGATGGCATCTGAAACCGGTTTGAAGTTCAGCTCTTCCGGCAGGTTGTCACGGCCAAACCAGCCCGTCTCAACCGCTTTCACCCCAGCCGCCTGCTCGGCACCCGCCAGAGATTCGTTGTCGTTGCTGGCAGCATCGCTCACCTTCTGCTGCAGTGCATAGTAGGCATCCAGCGCTTTTTCCTGTTTCACTTTCGCCGCGATATCGTCGCGAACCTCAGCCAGCGGCTTGGTTTTCGCCGCGGTGATGTCGTCCAGACGCACGACCAGGAAACCTACGGAAGATTTAATGACGCCAGACAACTGGCCTTTCTCTTTCAGGCCGGCATTTTTCAGCTCGTCCGGCGTGGTCGCGTCTTCCAGCCAGCCCATATCGCCGCCGTTTTTCGCCGAGATAATGTCGGTGGATTTCGCTTTCGCGACAGTCGCGAAATCAGCGCCTTTGTTCAGCTCATCCAGTACCGCTTTGGCATCCGCCTCGGTTTTGGTCTGAATCACGCTGTAGCGGTTACGCTGCGGCTGTGTGAACTGATCCTGATGCTGGTCATAGTAAGACTGGATTTCCGCGTCAGACGCGGTTTCCTGCAGCGCGGCAGCATCCAGCTTGATGTAGCTCACACGGAACTGCTCTGGAGAAACAAAGGTATTCTTGTTCTGCTCGTAATAAGCGTTAACGTCAGCGTCGCTCACCTGCTGTTTCGCGGCAAGGGCGTTCACATCAATGGTCGCTTCACGTACAACGCGCTGCTGTGCCACCAGCGCGGCCAGTTCATCCGTTTCACCTTTGAGCATGAAATCAGTGCCAACAACGGCATTGATGAGCTGCTGAGTGGTCAGCTGGTTACGCAGCGCCTGCGCGTACTGATCGGCCGTCATCCCCATCTGGTTAACGATGCTGTTGTAACGCGCGTTGTCGAATTTACCGTTAGACTGGAAGGCTTGCGTGGAGAAAATGGCTTTTTTCACCTGCTCATCGCTGATGCCAAGGCCCAGTTTTTTGGCATACTGATCCAGCAGCGCTTCGTCGATAAGACGGTTCAGAGTCTGTTGGCGCAGGGTTTTCATGTACCCTTCGTTCGCTGCCAGTTCAGAGAATTGGTCGCCCAGCTGTTGCTGCATACGGTTACGTTCACCGGCAAAAGCATTCTCGAACTGACCGCGGCTGATCTCCTGGCCATTCACTTTTGCGGCATAGTTCGCGCCACCGCCAATAAGGTAACTGCTCACGCCGGTCAATATGAACGACACGATAATGATACCGAAAATAATCTTGAGCACGAGACTGTTAGCAGCCGTGCGTAAGCTGTCCATCATGGTGTAACAACACTCCGCTGTAGGTGACTGGTTACCTGACGCTGACGGAAAATCCTGCCCGTCGCGCGTAAAGTCGTATTGTGACAAGAAAACGGGGCGATTGTCAGCCCACAACTCGCATAAACTCGCACAAATCAGGTCTGGACAAACAAAAAAGGCACATCAAACGATGCGCCCTTGTACTATCCGGCTTCCCTGAAACGGGAAAGCAATCAGTTTACTGCGTCTTTCAGCGCTTTACCTGCACGGAAACCCGGCACTTTAGCGGCAGCAATGGTGATCTCTTTACCGGTCTGAGGGTTGCGGCCAGTACGGGCAGCACGCTCTTTAACAGCAAAAGTACCGAAGCCTACCAGTGCAACGTCGTCCCCAGCCTGCAGAGATTCAGTAACAGAAGCAATTAATGCATCTAACGCACGTCCAGCTGCAGCTTTAGAAATATCAGCACCAGCAGCAATTTTGTCAATCAGTTGAGATTTATTCACTGTTCTCTTCCTCTCTTTATAATTTATATCGCGCCTGAATCCTTCACAACGCGACCGCGCAGCAGTTATATCAGGCCTGCCATGACCTTACAACACCCGTTGTTGATGGCTGACCTAATCAGCAATCTAAATTAGCTATACAAAAAAAGGCTGGCAAGTGCGAAATGACTTACCAGCCTTGTTTTTATTGACGCTCTTTGCGCGAGGTCACTATTTTGCGGTTACAACCTGCATTCCGGACGGTTCATTCTGCAATGCGAGACTAAGTACTTCCTCAATCCGCTTAACAGGATGGATCTGCAGGTCGGCAATCACGTTGTCCGGAATCTCTTCCAGATCGCGTTTGTTTTCGTAAGGGATCAATACGGTTTTGATCCCACCACGATGCGCCGCCAGCAGTTTTTCTTTTAAGCCACCGATTGGCAGAACCTGACCGCGCAGGGTGATTTCACCGGTCATTGCCACATCAGCACGCACCGGGTTACCTGTCAGGCAAGAAACCAGAGCGGTACACATGGCAATACCCGCGCTTGGACCATCTTTCGGCGTCGCCCCTTCAGGTACGTGTACGTGGATGTCGCGTTTTTCGTAGAAATCCGGGTTGATACCCAGTTTCTCCGCGCGCGCGCGCACCACGGTCAGCGCCGCCTGAATGGACTCCTGCATCACTTCACCCAGCGAGCCGGTATAGGTCAGCTTGCCTTTACCCGGTACACAAGCGGTTTCGATGGTCAGCAAATCGCCGCCCACTTCCGTCCATGCCAGACCGGTCACCTGGCCAACGCGGTTTTCGTTATCCGCGCGACCATAGTCGAAGCGCTGAACGCCGAGATAGGCATGCAGGTTATCACCATTAATCGTGATGTGTTTCAGGCTCTTATCCAGCAGCAGCTGTTTCACCGCCTTACGGCACAGTTTAGAGATTTCACGCTCAAGGCTACGCACGCCCGCTTCACGGGTGTAGTAGCGGATGATGCCAATAATCGCGCTGTCCTCGACGGTCAGCTCGTTGGCTTTCAGCGCGTTACGCTCAATCTGTTTCGGCAGCAGGTGCTGTTTCGCGATGTTCAGCTTCTCGTCTTCGGTATAGCCGGAGAGACGGATCACTTCCATACGGTCCAGCAGCGGGGCCGGAATATTCATGGAGTTCGACGTCGCCACGAACATCACGTCGCTCAGGTCGTAGTCCACTTCCAGGTAGTGATCGCTGAACGCCACGTTCTGTTCTGGATCAAGCACTTCCAGCAGCGCAGACGCCGGGTCACCACGCATGTCCGAGGACATTTTGTCGATCTCATCGAGCAGGAACAGCGGGTTTTTAACGCCCACTTTCGCCATCTTCTGGATCAGTTTACCCGGCATAGAACCGATGTAGGTACGGCGGTGACCGCGGATTTCCGCTTCATCGCGTACGCCGCCCAGCGCCATACGGATATACTTACGTCCGGTCGCTTTGGCGATGGACTGGCCCAGAGAGGTTTTACCCACCCCCGGCGGTCCTACCAGGCACAGAATTGGGCCTTTGATTTTGTTTACACGGCTCTGTACCGCAAGGTACTCAAGAATGCGGTCTTTCACACGTTCCAGGCCGTAGTGGTCGGTATCGAGGATTTCCTGCGCCTGACGCAGGTCTTTTTTGACCTTGCTGCGGGCGTTCCACGGAACCTGCACCATCCACTCAATGTAGCCGCGTACGACGGTCGCTTCAGCCGACATCGGAGACATCATTTTCAGCTTCTGCAGTTCTGCTTCGGCTTTCTCTTTCGCCTCTTTCGGCATCTTCGCCGCGTCGATCTTACGCTTCAGCGCTTCGTTTTCGTCCGGCGCATCGTCCATCTCGCCCAGCTCTTTCTGAATGGCCTTCATTTGCTCATTCAGATAGTACTCACGCTGAGATTTCTCCATCTGCTTTTTCACGCGGTTGCGAATACGCTTCTCAACCTGCAGCAGATCGATTTCAGACTCCATCATCGCCATCAGGTATTCCAGACGTTCGTTAACGTCGGACATTTCCAGCACGGACTGTTTGTCAGCCAGCTTCAGCGGCATGTGTGCAGCGATGGTGTCCGCCAGACGTGCAGGATCGTCGATGCTGTTCAGCGACGTCAGCACTTCTGGTGGGATTTTCTTGTTCAGCTTGATATAGCCTTCAAACTGGCTAATCGCGGTGCGAACCAGCACTTCCTGTTCGCGCTCATCAAGTTCAGGCGAATCAAGGTACTCTGCCTTCGCAGAGAAGTGTTCGCCGTCGTCTGACAGAGTGGTAATACGCGCACGCTGCAGGCCTTCTACCAGCACCTTCACGGTGCCGTCAGGCAGCTTCAGCATCTGCAAAATAGAGGCCACGGTCCCGACGGTGAAAAGATCGTTTACACCCGGCTCATCCGTTGATGCTTCTTTCTGCGCCACCAGCATGATTTTTTTATCATGATCCATAGCGGCTTCGAGGCAACGGATAGATTTTTCCCGCCCTACAAATAAGGGTATGACCATGTGCGGATAAACCACCACATCGCGCAACGGCAATACGGGGATTTCAATGCGTTCAGAACGCTCAGGATTCATAGAGCTCTCTCTTAGTTAGTGTCCGCCAGGTAAGCTGGTCATGTCACTGTGCTTCACATAACCATTAACATGTATCCAGTATATGGGGATGTTTCCCACACATTCAACGCTATGAATACGGAAAAAGTAAAGGGGAGATAAAATCCCCCCTTTTTGATTAACTGCTTGTATGATTTGGTGAATTATTCGCCAGATGCCTGCTGGGCTTCCGGTTTGCCGTAAATCAGCAGCGGTTTGGTTTGACCGCTGATGACCGACTCGTCAATCACCACTTTCTCAACGTCTTCCATCGACGGCAGATCGTACATGGTGTCGAGCAGTGCCGCTTCAACGATAGAACGCAGGCCACGCGCGCCGGTTTTGCGGCTCATTGCTTTTTTGGCAATCGCATCCAGCGCTTCGTCGCGGAATTCCAGATCAACCCCTTCCAGATTGAACAGCGCCTGATACTGCTTGGTCAGCGCATTTTTCGGCTCTTTCAGGATCTGGATCAGCGCCTCTTCACTCAGCTCATTCAGCGTAGCCACAACCGGCAGACGACCGATGAATTCAGGGATCAGACCGAATTTGATCAGATCTTCTGGTTCAACCTGTGCCAGGAGCTCGCCTTCGTTCGGTTTTTCGGATGTGGATTTCACCGTTGCGCCAAAACCAATGCCGGAGCCGGTTTCAACACGGTGGGAGATAACTTTATCCAGACCAGCAAAGGCACCGCCACAGATAAACAGGATCTTGGAGGTATCAACCTGCAGGAACTCCTGCTGCGGATGTTTACGACCCCCCTGTGGCGGAACGGCGGCAACCGTACCTTCGATCAGCTTCAGCAGTGCCTGCTGTACGCCTTCACCCGATACGTCACGAGTGATGGACGGGTTGTCGGATTTACGGGAGATCTTGTCGATCTCATCGATGTAAACAATCCCGCGCTGGGCTTTCTGTACGTCGTAATCGCACTTCTGCAGCAGTTTCTGGATGATGTTTTCGACGTCCTCACCCACGTAACCGGCTTCGGTCAGGGTGGTGGCATCCGCCATGGTGAACGGAACATCAAGCAGACGCGCCAGGGTTTCAGCCAGCAGCGTTTTACCGGAACCGGTTGGGCCGATGAGCAGAATGTTACTTTTACCCAGTTCCACGCCATTGCTGGTATCGCCGTTACGCAGGCGTTTGTAGTGGTTATAGACCGCTACCGCCAGCACTTTCTTGGCCTGCTCCTGGCCGATGACGTAGTCGTCAAGGTGATGACGAATTTCATGCGGCGTTGGCAGCGCGCTGCGCTCACGGTGCGGTGCGACTTCTTTAATCTCTTCGCGAATGATGTCGTTACATAAATCGACGCATTCGTCGCAGATATACACGGACGGCCCGGCAATCAGTTTACGCACTTCATGCTGGCTTTTGCCGCAAAAAGAGCAGTACAGCAGTTTGCCCGAACCATCTTTGCGTTTATCTGTCATGAGTCCAAACCTCTTTTTAAGTTCTTTGTGCCGCACATGACGACGCAAATGCCATTCTAAGACGCAAGCTGCATCAAGCAGCGTGCCGCCCTACCTTAGTATAGCGGCACACTCGCGTCGCGGGCATCAATTACGATGGGTCAACACGGAGTCGACTAAGCCGTACTCAACTGCCTCTGAAGCAGAGAGGAAGCGATCGCGCTCGGTATCGCGCTCGATCTGCTCGAGAGGTTGACCCGTATGCTGCGCCATAAGTTCATTCATGCGCGCTTTTACTTTCAGAATTTCGCGGGCGTGGATTTCGATATCCGTCGCCTGCCCCTGGTAACCGCCCAGCGGCTGGTGAATCATCACGCGGGAATTTGGCAAGCAGAAACGCTTACCCTTCGCCCCTGCGGTTAACAGGAACGCGCCCATAGATGCTGCCTGACCCATACAGATCGTGCTGACATCCGGTTTGATGAATTGCATGGTGTCATAAATGGACATCCCTGCTGTAATCACGCCACCCGGGGAGTTAATGTACAGGTAAATGTCTTTTTCCGGGTTTTCCGCTTCCAGAAACAGCATCTGCGCCACGATCAGGTTAGCCATGTGGTCTTCCACCTGGCCGGTCAGAAAGATAACGCGTTCCTTGAGCAGACGGGAATAGATATCAAAAGAACGCTCACCACGTGAGGTCTGTTCAATAACCATTGGCACCAGAGCCATATGGGGTGCAAAGTTATCTCGTTCGCCACTGTATGACATTTCCGTCTCCTGGATCAAAATTGAAAACACCTGCTGTACTGATTGTAACCTTACGGACGGATTATCAGCCAGTCTCATTCATCATGATTACGTACTTATGGGGTTCACAGTGCCCTATTTCAAGCATAACAACCTTTTGTTGTTACGCTAACACCGAAAGGGCGTTTTAGCACTCTTCCTGGGCTCTGGCTGCGATAAAAAAAACCCGCTGCCGCAAGGCAACGGGTTTTCTGTTCAAACTTTAAACCGTTGGGGCGAAATTACGCCTGCTGGTTCATCAGTTCGTTGAAAGAGGTCGCTTTTTCGGTCACTTTCGCTTTCGCCAGTACCGCTTCAACCGCCTGCTCTTCCAGGGCTACGTTGCGCATATTGTCCATCAGCTCTTTGTTCTTACCGTAGAACTCGATCACTTCTGATGGATCTTCGTATGCAGAAGCCATCTCTTCGATCAGGCCTTTCACACGCTCTTCGTCAGCTTTCAGCTCGTGGGTACGAATCACTTCGCCCAGCAGCAGGCCAACCACAACGCGACGTTTCGCTTGCTCTTCGAACAGCTCGCGTGGCAGTTCCATCGCTTGCTGCTGGTTGCCACCGAAACGCTGTGCAGCCTGACGGCGCAGAACGTCGATTTCGCTGTCGATCAGGGCAGCAGGAACGTCGATTTCGTTGGCTTTCACCAGACCTTCGATCGCCTGAGACTTCACGCGGTTGCGCACAGCACCGTTCAGCTCGCGCTCCATGTTTTTACGCACTTCGGTACGCAGGCCAGCAACAGAACCGTCTTCCACGCCGAAACGTTTGATGAACTCTTCAGTCAGTTCTGGCAGTTCGCGCTCTTCCACTTTCTTCAGGTTGATCACGAACTTCGCTGCTTTACCCTTCAGGTTTTCAGCGTGGTACTCTTCAGGGAAGGTCACGTCGATGGTGAACTCTTCGCCCGCTTTGTGGCCTTTGATACCATCTTCGAAGCCTGGGATCATACGACCCTGGCCCATTGCCAGTACGAAGTCAGACGCTTTGCCGCCTTCGAACTCTTCGCCGTCTACAGAACCGGTGAAGTCGATGGTCACACGGTCTTCCGCGTCAACAGCGCCTTCTTTCTCTTTCCAGTTCGCCTGCTGCTTACGCAGGGTGTCCAGCATGCCGTCAACGTCTTCGTCAGTCACGGAGACAATCGGTTTTTCAACTTCGATAGATTCCAGACCTTTCAGCTCAACTTCCGGGTACACTTCGAACTCTACGGAGTAGGTGAAGTCTTCGCCCAGTTTGTATTCGCCTGGAACGTAGTTTGGCGCACCGGCCGGATTGATTTTTTCTTTGATGATCGCATCGATAAAGTTGCGGCTCATCAGTTCACCCAGCACATCCTGACGCACGGAAGCGCCATAACGCTGGGCAACAACATTCATTGGTACTTTGCCCTTACGGAAGCCGTCAATACGTACTTTTTTTGCTACGTTGACCAGCTCGCTTTTCACAGCAGTTTCGATGCTGTCAGCAGCGATAGTAATCGTTACACGGCGGCCAAGGCCTTGAGTGGTTTCAACTGAAACTTGCATCTTGTTACCTCAAAAAAATCACAGTGCTCGGTCAACTCTGAATCTGTCTGTTATACCGGGATGCTCTCTTAGTGCAGATTCACATTCCCTGTCGCCAGAATCATCCCGAAGACATTCAATAAGACGCGGCATTATAGCGGCATCACTTAGGTGAGTCGAGAACGGTTGGGGCATGTTGCTGCGGCTTTTTTCACACTTTAAGGCTATTTTTAGCCTTAAAATCGCACCATCCGCTCAAAACTCAGACAAAACAAAACGGCCCGGAGGCCGTTTTGAGGAAATCTGTAAGCAACATACTGGAAAAGCTCCAGCCGTTGCAAATCCGATTTATCAGGCGATAGTGCCTGCACCGCGACAGGGCGGCGATGCGAAAACCGTATCCTGCAAGCCTTCCCATTCCTTAATGGTGTAGGTATGCAGTGCCAGCGCATGCACGGTCGTGGAGAGCTCTTCCGTCAAGGTGCTGTAGATCAAGCGATGTCGGTTCAGGAAACGTTCTCCCGTGAAGCGATCGCTAACCAGAACCACTTTAAAGTGGCTTTCAGAACCTGCCGGTACGTTATGACGATAGCTTTCGTCGACGACTTCGAGGAACACAGGGTTGAACGCTGCCCTTAATTTATCTTCTATATGCTCACGTATCATCATGAAATTACTCCTCCGACAACGCCAGGATGTCACCCATCCCTTTAAATGTTAGCCGCTTTTACCGTTTCCATTACACCTTGACAACAAATATTTAGCTTTCGTCTGATTTTCTCATTCAAACGAATGAAGTTCACTGTGAGGCTCATACCTTTTGTCATCCGTGGAAGGAGAAAATGGGTGAGCTGGTCAGTTTTCGGACAAGACGATGAATTTACATGCGTTGACCACTTCCCCTGACCGTTGGCGATGTTATGATGGCGGCAATTTTTCTCTCTATTATGCTTACGATTCGTGAGAACCTTAAAATGTTAAAAAAACTCTTCTTTCCATTGGTAGCCCTTTTTATGCTGGCAGGCTGCGCTACCCCGCCGACCACCATTGATGTCTCACCGAAAATCACCCTGCCTCAGCAGGACCCAAGCCTGATGGGCGTCACCGTGAGCATTAACGGCGCCGATCAGCGTCAGGATCAGGCTCTGGCTAAAGTGACCCGCGATAACCAGCAGGTGACGCTCACCGCCTCCCGCGACCTGCGCTTCCTGCTGCAGGAAGTGCTGGAGAAACAGATGACCTCCCGTGGCTATATGGTTGGCCCAAGCGGCGCGGTGGATCTGCAGATCATCGTGAACAACCTGTACGCTGATGTGTCTCAGGGCAACGTGCGCTACAACATCGCCACCAAAGCGGATATCGCCATCATCGCGACCGCGAAGAACGGTAACAAGATGACCAAGAACTATCGCGCGAGCTACTCTGTAGAAGGCGCGTTCCAGGCATCGAATAAAAATATTGCTGATGCGGTTAACAGCGTGCTGACGGATACCATTTCCGACATGGCGCAGGACACAAGCATTCACGACTTCATCAAGCAGAACGCGCGTTAATCCTGCCCGCTGACCCGGTCTATCGCCGGGTCAGTTTTATAAGAACATGTCCAGCCATTACTTACGCATTTTCCAGCAACCGAAATCAGCGATTCTGCTGATCCTCGGCTTTGCCTCGGGTTTACCCCTCGCGCTCACCTCCGGCACGCTTCAGGCGTGGATGACGGTCGAGAACATCGATCTGAAAACCATTGGCTTCTTCTCGCTTGTGGGTCAGGCCTATGTATTCAAGTTTCTGTGGTCTCCGGTCATGGATCGTTACACGCCGCCTTTCCTCGGGCGTCGTCGCGGCTGGCTGGTGATGACGCAACTCCTGCTATTGCTGGCCATTGCGGCGATGGGTTTTCTTGAACCCGCCACGCAGCTGCGCTGGATGGCCGCGCTTGCGGTGGTGATTGCCTTCTGTTCCGCCTCTCAGGATATCGTGTTCGACGCCTGGAAGACGGACGTGTTACCAGCGGAAGAGCGCGGTGCCGGTGCGGCCATCAGCGTGCTGGGCTATCGCCTCGGGATGCTGGTCTCCGGCGGGCTGGCGCTGTGGCTGGCAGACCGTTACTTAGGCTGGCAGGGGATGTACTGGCTGATGGCTGCTCTGCTGATCCCCTGCATTATCGCGACACTATTGGCGCCTGAACCGAGTGACGTTATCCCGGTTCCCCGCTCGCTGGAGCAGGCCGTCGCCGAACCGCTGCGTGACTTCTTTGGCCGCAACAACGCCTGGCTGATCCTGCTGCTTATCGTCCTTTATAAGCTGGGTGACGCTTTTGCCATGAGCCTGACCACCACCTTCCTGATCAGGGGTGTCGGCTTTGACGCCGGTGAAGTGGGCGTGGTGAATAAAACGCTGGGGCTGTTTGCGACCATTGTCGGGGCACTGTATGGCGGCGTGCTGATGCAGCGCCTGACGCTGTTCCGCGCGCTGCTGATCTTCGGCATTCTGCAAGGCGCCTCTAACGCAGGCTATTGGCTGCTGTCGATTACCGACAAACATATGATCAGCATGGCTGCGGCGGTATTTTTTGAAAATCTCTGTGGCGGTATGGGGACAGCGGCCTTTGTCGCCCTGCTGATGACCCTGTGCAACAAGTCATTTTCCGCTACGCAGTTCGCACTGCTCTCGGCGCTCTCTGCCGTAGGCCGCGTTTATGTAGGCCCAATTGCCGGCTGGTTCGTGGAAGCCCACGGTTGGCCAACATTTTATCTCTTCTCGGTCGTGGCTGCCGTGCCGGGGATTTTATTGTTGCTGGTGTGTCGCCAGACGCTGCAATATACCCAGCGGACCGAACACTTTATGCCGCGCACCGAATATCACCGCGCCTACCGTTTTGCGTTACGACTGTTAATGGTGGGCTGCATTGCGCTGGCACTCTGGCTTGTGGTGCTCATTATTAATGCCAGCACGTCTCTGGCACTCCCCTTCGGGGCCCTTCTGCTGGACGCCGGTGCCCTGCTGGCCATCGTTGGGATCCTGACCGGGGGTCTGCTCGATTTCATGGCGTTGCGTAAAACGCAGCTGACCTGAAGAAAAATACGAAAGGTTATTTCCCGTTGTAATCACTAACCGAAATTATAACGGTGAAATAGCCACCAGCGACGAAAAAAAATATTTGTTGTTTTGTGCGGGATAGGATTTGGAAATTATTGGCTCCGGTTCCAAAACGCTATTTTTCATTAAACGATTCAGCATGTGATTGTTTGATTTTTCGTTTTTTAGATGTCTTTTTATTGATAATCAATTGTTAATTTTTTGTTTATTTTTAACAATGGTTATACCAATTGCCCCTTTTAGGGTATGCTTGGGGGTCCTTTCGTTATAAAGCCCATCTCATGCGGCTTCGGTCATAAAAACCGACATAATTTGCAACACTTGTGACACGTGCGGCAGAACCCGGTAACACCTTCCTGACACAGGCCTAATGATGTTTACAGTAATGTAACCTTCCCGTAAAATGCCCGCACACTTTAAACGCCACCAGACTCCCGTGGAATTGAGGTCGTTAAATGAGACTCAGGAAATACAATAAAAGTTTGGGATGGTTGTCATTATTCGCAGGCACTGTATTACTCAGTGGCTGTGATTCTGCACTACTAGACCCCAAAGGACAGATTGGACTGGAACAACGTTCACTGATATTGACGGCTTTTGGCCTGATGTTGATTGTGGTTATTCCAGCCATTTTGATGGCTGTTGGTTTCGCCTGGAAGTATCGTGCGAGCAATAAAGATGCGAAGTATAGCCCGAACTGGTCACACTCCAATAAAGTGGAAGCTGTGGTCTGGACGGTACCTATCCTGATCATCCTGTTCCTTGCCGTACTGACCTGGAAAACCACTCACGCACTTGAGCCGAGCAAGCCGCTGGTTCACGATGAAAAACCTATTACCATCGAAGTGGTCTCCATGGACTGGAAATGGTTCTTCATCTATCCAGAGCAGGGTATTGCTACCGTGAATGAAATCGCCTTCCCGGCGAACACTCCGGTTCAGTTCAAAGTGACCTCCAACTCCGTAATGAACTCCTTCTTCATCCCGCGTCTGGGTAGCCAGATTTACGCGATGGCCGGCATGCAGACTAACCTGCACCTGATCGCGAATGAAGCAGGCACCTATGATGGTATCTCCGCCAGCTATAGCGGCCCGGGCTTCTCAGGTATGAAGTTCAAAGCTATTGCAACGCCAGACCGTGCCGCTTTCGACCAGTGGGTTGAAAAAGCGAAGCAGTCTCCAAACACCATGTCTGACATGGCGGCGTTCGAAAAAGTGGCTGCACCTAGCGAATACAACAAGGTGGAGTACTTCTCTAACGTGAAACCCGATTTGTTCAAAGATGTGATTGGCAAATTTATGGATCACGGCAAGAGCATGGACATGACCCAGCCTGAAGGCGAGCACAGCGCGCACGAAGGTATGGAAGGCATGGACATGAGCCACGCGGAAACCGCTCACTAAGGGGCCGAGGAAGAAAATGTTCGGAAAATTGACACTGGATGCAGTGCCCTACCATGAACCGATTATCGTGGTTACGGTGGCTGCAATTATCATTGGTGGCGCGGCCTTACTGGCCTTAATCACTTACTTCGGTAAGTGGAGCTACCTGTGGAACGAGTGGCTGACTTCGGTTGACCACAAAAAACTCGGTATCATGTACTGCATCGTCGGTATCGTCATGTTAATTCGTGGCTTTGCGGATGCAATCATGATGCGTAGCCAGCAGGCACTCGCCTCTGCGGGTGAAGCCGGCTTCCTGCCACCGCACCACTACGATCAGATCTTTACCGCCCACGGCGTTATCATGATCTTCTTCGTGGCGATGCCGCTGGTTATCGGTCTGATGAACGTGGTCGTTCCGCTGCAAATCGGCGCGCGCGACGTGGCGTTCCCGTTCCTGAACAACCTGAGCTTCTGGTTCACGGTTGTCGGCGTTATCCTGGTTAACCTGTCACTGGGTGTGGGCGAATTCGCGCAGACCGGCTGGCTGGCTTACCCACCGCTGTCAGGAATTGAGTACAGTCCGGGCGTTGGCGTCGACTACTGGATTTGGGCGCTTCAGCTCTCCGGTGTCGGTACAACCCTGACCGGTATCAACTTCTTCGTGACCATTATCAAGATGCGTGCCCCTGGCATGACCATGTTCAAGATGCCGGTATTTACCTGGGCATCTCTGTGCGCCAACATCCTGATTATTGCCTCCTTCCCAATCCTGACCGTCACCATCGCGCTGCTGACCCTGGACCGCTACCTGGGCACCCATTTCTTCACGAACGATATGGGTGGCAACATGATGATGTACATCAACCTGATTTGGGCCTGGGGTCACCCGGAAGTGTACATCCTGGTTCTGCCTGTGTTCGGTGTGTTCTCCGAAATCGCAGCAACCTTCTCGCGTAAACGTCTGTTTGGTTACACCTCTCTGGTGTGGGCAACCGTGTGTATTACCGTTCTGTCGTTCATCGTTTGGCTGCACCACTTCTTCACCATGGGTGCGGGCGCGAACGTAAACGCCTTCTTCGGTATTACCACCATGATTATCGCCATCCCGACCGGGGTGAAGATCTTCAACTGGCTGTTCACCATGTACCAGGGCCGTATCGTGTTCCACTCAGCAATGCTGTGGACCATCGGCTTCATCGTGACCTTCTCCGTAGGTGGGATGACCGGCGTACTGCTGGCAGTACCAGGTGCTGACTTCGTTCTGCACAACAGTCTGTTCCTGATTGCGCACTTCCATAACGTTATCATCGGTGGCGTGGTCTTCGGCTGCTTCGCTGGCGTAACCTACTGGTGGCCAAAAGCGTTCGGCTTCACGCTGAACGAGAAATGGGGTAAACGCGCGTTCTGGTTCTGGATCATCGGCTTCTTCGTGGCATTTATGCCGCTGTACGTGCTGGGCTTCATGGGTATGACCCGTCGTCTGAGCCAGCAGATCGATCCGCAGTTCCACCCAATGCTGATGGTTGCAGCGGGCGGTGCCGTGCTGATTGCCTGTGGTATCGCATCTCAGCTGATTCAGTTCTACGTGTCTATTCGCGACCGCGACCAGAACCGTGACCTGACCGGTGACCCATGGGGTGGCCGTACGCTGGAGTGGGCGACCTCTTCTCCACCGCCTTTCTATAACTTTGCCATCGTGCCGCAGGTTCATGAACGCGACGCATTCTGGGAAATGAAAGAAAAAGGTGAAGCGTACAAGCAACCTGCTCATTACGAAGAGATCCACATGCCGAAAAACAGCGGTGCGGGCATCGTGATTGCCGCTTTCGCGACGGTATTTGGTTTCGCAATGATCTGGCACATCTGGTGGATGGCGATTGTTGGCTTCGCTGGCATCGTAATCAGCTGGATTGTGAAGAGCTTTGACGAGGACGTGGACTACTACGTACCAGTCCGTGAAGTTGAGAAGCTGGAAAAACAGCATTTCGACGAGATTTCTAAAGCGGGGCTGAAAAATGGCAACTGATACTCTGGCGCACTCAACTGCCCACGCGCATGAACATGCGCACCACGATACAGGACCGACCAAAGTCTTCGGTTTCTGGATCTACCTGATGAGCGACTGCATTCTGTTCTGCTGTCTGTTCGCGACCTATGCCGTTCTGGTGAACGGCACAGCGGGCGGCCCGACCGGCAAGGACATCTTTGAACTGCCGTTCGTTCTGGTTGAAACCGCACTGCTGTTATTCAGCTCCATCACCTACGGCATGGCGGCTATCGCCATGTACAAAAACAACAAGAGCCAGGTTGTATCCTGGCTGGCGTTGACCTGGCTGTTTGGTGCTGGATTTATCGGGATGGAAATCTATGAATTCCATCACCTGATCATGGAAGGCTTCGGCCCGGATCGCAGTGGCTTCCTGTCCGCGTTCTTCGCGCTGGTCGGCACCCACGGTCTGCACGTGACCTCCGGTCTGATCTGGATGGCAGTACTGATGTTCCAGATCTCCCGTCGCGGCCTGACCAGTACTAACCGTACCCGTATCCTGTGCCTGAGCCTGTTCTGGCACTTCCTGGACGTGGTGTGGATCTGTGTGTTCTCTGTTGTCTATCTGATGGGGGCGATGTAATGAGTCATTCTAACGATCATGGCGCTTCCCACGGCAGCGTAAAAACCTACATGACAGGTTTCATCCTGTCGATCATCCTGACGGTGATCCCGTTCTGGATGGTGATGAGCGGTTCTGCGTCTAAGCCGGTTATCCTGGGTGCAATCCTGGTGACCGCGGTGATTCAGATTCTGGTGCATCTGGTTTGCTTCCTGCACATGAACACCAAGTCCGATGAAGGCTGGAACATGACCGCCTTTATCTTTACCGTGATTATCATCGCTATCCTGGTAGTCGGTTCCATCTGGATTATGTGGAACCTCAACTACAACATGATGGTTCACTAAGAGCGGCGAGTATGTTTAAGCAATACCTGCAAGTAACGAAACCAGGCATCATCTTTGGCAACCTGATCTCCGTGATCGGAGGGTTCCTGCTGGCCTCCAAAGGCAGCATTGATTACACCCTCTTTATCTACACGCTGGTCGGTGTGTCACTGGTTGTTGCGTCCGGTTGTGTATTTAACAACTACATCGACATGGATATCGACAAGAAGATGGAAAGGACCAAAAATCGGGTGCTGGTGAAAGGCCTGATCGCCCCTTCCGTCTCGCTGGTGTACGCCACCTTGCTGGGTATTGCTGGCTTTATGCTGCTGTGGTTTGGTGCTAACCCGCTGGCCTGCTGGCTGGGGGTGATGGGATTCGTGGTGTATGTGGGCGTCTACAGCCTGTATATGAAGCGTCACTCCGTCTACGGCACGCTGATTGGTTCTCTCTCCGGCGCTGCGCCGCCGGTGATTGGCTACTGCGCGGTCACGAATGAGTTCGACAGCGGTGCGCTGATCCTGCTGGCTATCTTTAGCCTGTGGCAGATGCCGCACTCCTATGCCATCGCGATTTTCCGCTTTAAGGATTATCAGGCAGCGAACATCCCGGTTCTGCCGGTCGTGAAAGGCATCTCCGTTGCCAAGAACCACATCACGCTGTACATCATCGCCTTTGCCGTGGCAACGCTGATGCTCTCTCTGGGTGGTTACGCTGGATACAAATATCTGGCGGTAGCGGCTGCGGTGAGCGTCTGGTGGCTCGGCATGGCGCTGCGCGGTTACAAAGTGGAAGATGACAAAGTCTGGGCGCGCAAGCTGTTTGTGTTCTCGATTGTGGCCATCACCTCGCTGTCCGTGATGATGTCCGTGGACTTCATGGTGCCGGATTCACATAACCTGCTGACTTACGTCTGGTAAGCCACAACAGGTGAATAAAGGGGTGCTTCGGCACCCTTTTTTATTCACTGAATCTATTAATAACGCATGTAATATTTGTTAAATAACCCTTTATTTACCCCGCCCCTTCCCCGCACTACACTATGGCCTGCTTTTGAACTGAGGTGGTAATGAACGATTATAAAATGACGCCAGGCGAGCTACGCGCGACCTGGGGCTTAGGGACTGTCTTCTCGCTACGGATGCTTGGCATGTTTATGGTCCTGCCTGTTCTGACCACGTACGGTATGGCGCTGCAGGGGGCCAGCGAGGCACTGATTGGCCTCGCCATTGGCATTTATGGTCTGGCGCAGGCGGTGTTCCAGATCCCGTTTGGCCTGCTCTCTGACCGGGTGGGCCGCAAGCCGCTGATTGTCGGCGGGCTGCTGGTCTTTGTGCTCGGGAGCGTCATTGCCGCCCTCTCCCACTCCATCTGGGGCATTATTCTTGGCCGCGCTCTGCAGGGCTCCGGCGCGATTGCCGCTGCGGTGATGGCGCTGCTGTCAGACTTAACCCGCGAGCAAAACCGTACCAAAGCGATGGCGTTCATCGGCGTGAGCTTTGGCGTGACATTTGCGATTGCGATGGTGCTCGGCCCCATCATTACGCACACGTTGGGTCTGCACGCCCTGTTCTGGATGATTGCCGTGCTGGCAACCATCGGTATTGCCTTAACCCTGTGGGTCGTGCCGGACAGCAAAAACCACGTCCTCAACCGTGAGTCGGGGATGGTAAAAGGCTGCTTCAGCAAAGTGATTGTCGAGCCGCGCCTGCTTAAGCTGAATTTTGGCATTATGTGTCTGCACATTCTGCTGATGTCGACCTTTGTTGCCCTGCCCGGCCAGCTTGCCGCAGCGGGTTTTCCGGCGGCCGAGCACTGGAAAATCTATCTGGTTACGATGCTGATTTCGTTTGTCTCCGTCGTGCCGTTCATCATCTACGCCGAAGTGAAGCGCAAAATGAAGCGCGTCTTCGTGGGCTGCGTGGCGGTCCTGCTGATTGCCGAGATCGTGCTCTGGGGTGCCGGCCCGCACTTCTGGGAGCTGATTGCCGGCGTGCAGCTGTTCTTCCTGGCATTTAACCTGATGGAAGCCCTGCTGCCGTCACTGATCAGCAAAGAGTCCCCCGCCGGTTACAAAGGCACGGCAATGGGCATTTATTCCACCAGCCAGTTCCTCGGCGTGGCGATCGGCGGCTCGCTTGGCGGCTGGGTGGACGGACTCTTTGATTCACAAACCGTGTTTCTCGCGGGGGCGCTGCTGGCGACAGTCTGGCTGCTGGTCGCCGGTACCATGAAAGAGCCGCGCTACGTGAGCAGCCTGCGCGTAGAAATTCCGGATGATGTGGAGATGAGCGATGTGCTGAAACAGCGTCTGGAAGCTAAAGACGGGATCACAGAGGTGCTGATTGTTCCCGAAGAGCGCAGCGCTTACGTCAAAATTGACAGTAAGGTGACCAACCGTTTCGAGGTCGAGCAGGCGCTCAAGGCGTGAAAAAAAGCCCGGTTAAACCGGGCTTTTTATATTAATCGCGGAAGTTTTTAAACTGGAACGGCTGCCCCAGATCGCCGCCGCGCACCAGCGCCATCACGGACTGGAGGTCGTCGCGGGACTTACCGGTCACGCGAATCTCTTCGCCCTGAATCTGCGCCTGCACCTTCAGCTTGCTGTCTTTGATGAGCTTCACAATCTTCTTCTGCACCGCGCTCTCGATGCCCTGCTTCAACTTGGCTTCCACAAACCAGTTCTTACCGCTGTGCACAAACTCGTCCGGCACATCCAGAGACGTCCCTTCGATGCCGCGCTTTAACAGCTTGGCGCGCAGAATGTCGAGCAGCTGATTTACCTGGAAATCAGACTCGCTCAGCACCTTAATGGTCTTATTTGCGTCGTTCAGCTCAAACGACGCCTCAACGCCACGAAAATCGAAACGTGACTCTACTTCGCGGGTTGCGTTCTCAACGCCGTTGCGAACTTCCTGGATATCAACTTCGGAAACAATATCGAAAGATGGCATCTTTTCTTCTCCCTTCACTTTTGTTGCGTTGCATAATACCCGCTACGAGGCATAACTCAACAGAAGCTTAGCTGTATAATTAAGCTGTAACACCTGGCGCAGTTGCAGGTGAGGAGGAACAATGAAAATTACAGTGCTCGGATGTGGAGCCCTTGGTCAGCTATGGCTGACCGCGCTGTGCAAGCACGGACATGAGGTTCAGGGCTGGCTGCGCGTGCCCCAGCCCTATTGCAGTGTAAACCTGATTGGTGAAGACGGAAGCATCTTTAACGAATCCCTCACCGCGAACGATCCTGATTTCCTGGCGCAAAGCGACCTTTTACTGGTAACGCTCAAAGCGTGGCAGGTTTCGGACGCGGTCAAGACACTGGCCGCCCAGCTCCCCCCCACTTCGCCCATCCTGCTGCTGCATAACGGCATGGGAACCCTTGACGAGCTGAAAAGCGTTCCGCAGCCCCTGCTGATGGCGACAACCACGCACGCTGCCCGTCGCGACGGCAACATCATCGTGCATGTCGCCAGCGGCGTGACGCACATCGGGCCTGCCAGAACGCAGGATGGGGACTACAGCTATCTTGCCGATGTGCTGCAGAAGGTGCTGCCAGACGTGGCCTGGCATAACCATATTCGTCCACAACTCTGGCGCAAGCTGGCCGTCAACTGCGTGATCAATCCGCTGACGGCGCTGTGGAACTGCCCGAACGGAGAGCTGAAAAATCATCCACAGGAGGTTGCACTGCTCTGTGCGGAAGTCGCGGCGGTCGTTGAGCGGGAAGGCCTGCATACCTCGGCAGACGATTTGCGCTGTTATGTCGAGCAGGTTATTGAGAGTACGGCTGAGAACATCTCCTCGATGCTGCAGGATGTTCGGGCATTACGCCACACGGAGATCGACTACATCACCGGATATCTGCTCAAACGCGCCCGCGCGCACGGCATCGCGGTGCCGGAAAACGCCCGTCTGTATGACCTGGTTAAACGTAAGGAGAGTGAATATGAGCGCGTCGGCACTGATCTGCCTCGCCCCTGGTAGCGAAGAGATGGAAGCGGTCACCACCATCGATCTGATGGTGCGTGGCGGCATTAACGTGACAACCGCCAGCGTCGCCAGCGACGGCAGCCTGGCGATTACCTGCTCGCGCGGCGTGAAGCTGCTGGCCGATGCTCCGCTCGTGCAGGTGGCCGACGGGGATTACAACATCATCGTCCTGCCCGGTGGCCTGAAGGGCGCGGAGTATTTTCGCGACAGCCCGCTGCTGGTTGAGACCGTGCGTCAGTTTCATTTATCCGGGCGCATTGTCGCGGCAATCTGCGCCGCCGCCGGAACGGTGCTGGTTCCGCACGACATTTTCCCCATCGGCAATATGACCGGCTTCCCGGGGCTGAAAGACACCATTCCGGAAGATCAGTGGGTGGACAAACGCGTCGTCTGGGATCCGCGCGTCAACCTGCTGACCAGCCAGGGCCCGGGCACCGCGATTGATTTTGGCTTAAAGATTATCGACCTGCTGGTCGGGCGCGAGAAGGCGTACGAAGTGGCGTCATCACTGGTGATGCCAGCGGGGATTTATAATTACTATGAAGAGTAGTGCATAAAAAAAGCCGGGTGGCGCGAGGTAAAAGCAAAACGGCAACCAAAGGTTGCCGTTTTTAATGTTTGCGCCCTCTCCCTGTGGGAGAGGGTCGGGGTGAGGGCATCAGGCCGCACGCTACGGACGATACACCTTCACATTCGCAAAGCCCTGCTCGCGCAGATACAGCGCCTGCAGGCGACTCATCACCCCACGCTCACACCACAGCAGGTACGTTTTGCTCTGGTCGAGGTCGCCAAACTTCGTGCTCAGCTTATAGAACGGCAGAGAAACCACCTCCACACCCTCCACCTGCAGCGGTTTGTCATCCTGCTCGTCAATCGAGCGGATATCCAGAATCGCGTCGTTCGCGCCGAAACCGCTCACGGTCTCCACTTCAACCACGTCCTGCTCGGTCTGCTGAGCGATCTCGCGGATATCAATGTTGGACGCTTCTTCCACCACTTTATCCAGAATGCTGAAATCGAAGTTCTCTTCTTCCGCTTCGATCTTCGCCTTCACCGCTTTCACCGTTGGGCTTTTTGAGATCACGCCGCAGTATTCCGGCATGGTGCGGGCAAAATCTTCGGTGCCGATTTCGCGCGCCAGATCGATGATGTGTTCTTTATCGTGAGAGATCAGCGGACGCAGGATCAGCGTATCAGACACGTTGTCGATCAGGCGCAGGTTGGTCAGCGTCTGGCTGGAGACCTGGCCCAGCGCTTCGCCGGTGACCAGCGCCTGCACGCCGTAGCGTTCAGCCACTTTGGACGCCGCACGGACCATCATGCGCTTCAGGATGACGCCCATCTGGCCGTCGTCCACTTTCTCCAGAATCTCGCCGACCACCGGTTCGAAATTAATTGCCACGAAACGCACGCGGTGGGAGCTGCCGAAGCGGTTCCACAGGTAATGTGCCACCTGACGAACGCCGATTTCGTGCGCCGCGCCGCCCAGGTTAAAGAAGCAGTAGTGTACGCGGCAGCCGCGGCGCATCAGCATATAGCTGGAGACGCCGGAGTCAAAGCCGCCGGAGATCAGGGACAGGACGTCTTCCTGGGTGCCGATCGGGAAGCCGCCGATGCCTTCATAGCGGCCTTTCACCAGCAGCAGTCGATCGTTTTCGATCTCCAGATTAACGGTTACGTCCGGGTTGGTCAGGCGCACGCGCGCAGACTCGACGTGCTGGTTCAGACCGCCGCCGACGTAACGCTCCACTTCAATGGAGCTGAACTCGTGCTTGCCGCGACGCTTCACGCGCACGCAGAAGGTTTTGCCTTCGATCTGGTCGCGGTACTGGACCAGCGCTTTCTCGAAGATGTCGTGCATATCGCTGAACGGGACATCTTCCACTTCCAGGATATGGTGGATACCTGGAATACGGGTCAGGGCGTCGCGAATATCCTGACGTTTGTTTTCGTCTTTGGCACGGACCTCAACGTGGTCCCAGTGGCGCACCACGGCGAGGGTTTCGTCGTAGTGCTTTAATACGTTACGAATGTTCCCGGTGAGAATTTTAATAAAGCGCAAACGCACAGATTGGCTTTTGATGGTGATTTCAGGGAACAATTTAATGATAAACTTCATGGCGGCAATGTTTCTTAGGCAAGCCTGTTAAGGCTTGTAATGGAAAAGAGTACAGCAGCCCACACCCGTGGCTGCATCCAGGCGCGCAAGTATACCACCATCGCGCCGCTCCTGTGCACATTGCGCGTTATTTGCTTATCCGCCCGAGTCCGTTACCATGTCGGGGCGAAGAATATAAGAGTCAATTCACTATGCCGAAGAAGAACGACGCACCGGCCAGTTTCGAAACTGCGCTGAGTGAACTGGAGCAAATTGTTACCCGCCTCGAGAGCGGCGATCTCCCGCTGGAAGAGGCGCTCAACGAATTCGAGCGCGGCGTCCAGCTGGCGCGCCAGGGTCAGGTTAAGCTGCAACAGGCCGAACAGCGCGTGCAGATCCTGCTGTCCGACAGCGAAGAGGCGAAAACCACGCCTTTCACACCGGACGCCGAGTAAATGGATTTTGCCAACGAGCTTCAGGCGCGTGTCATGCGCGCCAACGACGCCCTGCGCCGTTTTATTGCGCCACAGCCTTTTCAGAACACTCCACTGGTTGAAGCCATGCACTATGGCGCACTCTTGGGTGGAAAGCGCCTGCGCCCGTTCCTGGTGTACGCCACAGGCAACATGTTTGGCATCAGCGATAACACGCTGGACGCCCCGGCAGCCGCCGTTGAGTGCATCCATGCCTACTCGCTGATCCACGACGATCTCCCGGCCATGGACGACGACGACTTGCGTCGGGGTCAACCCACCTGCCATATCAAGTTTGGCGAAGCGAATGCCATTCTGGCGGGTGATGCCCTGCAGACGCTGGCGTTCTCGATTCTGAGCGACGCGCCGATGGCCGAAGTGGCTGACCGTGACCGGCTGGCAATGATTTCCGAACTGGCCATGGCCAGCGGCGTGGCGGGCATGTGCGGCGGACAGGCCCTGGATCTTGAAGCCGAAGGACGTCAGGTTAATCTGGAACAGCTGGAGCGTATTCATCGCCATAAAACCGGGGCATTGATTCGTTCAGCCGTTCGTCTTGGCGCACTAAGCGCGGGTGAGCAAGGGCGCAAAGCCCTGCCGATTCTGGACAGATACGCAGAAAGTATCGGTCTGGCATTCCAGGTTCAGGATGACATTCTGGATGTGGTGGGCGATACTGCAACATTGGGTAAACGTCAGGGTGCGGACCAGCAGCTTGGCAAAAGTACCTACCCCGCCCTGCTGGGTCTTGAGCAAGCCCAACGTAAAGCCCGGGATCTGATTGACGATGCCCGCCAGTCGCTGAATCAGCTGGCCGCGCAATCGCTGGATACCTCGGCACTGGAAGCGCTAGCGGACTATATAATCCAGCGTGATAAATAAACTATATATCTCGATGAGCCTTTGATGAGTTTTGATATTGCCAAATACCCGACACTGGCGTTAGTTGACTCCACCCAGGAGTTACGTCTGTTGCCGAAAGAGAGCCTGCCGAAGCTGTGCGACGAACTGCGTCGCTACCTGCTCGACAGCGTAAGCCGCTCCAGCGGCCATTTCGCCTCCGGGCTTGGCACGGTAGAGCTGACCGTGGCGCTGCACTACGTCTATAACACGCCGTTCGATCAGTTGATCTGGGACGTGGGTCACCAGGCTTATCCGCACAAAATTCTGACCGGACGTCGCGATAAAATTGGCACCATTCGACAGAAAGGCGGTCTGCACCCGTTCCCGTGGCGCGGGGAAAGCGAGTACGACGTATTGAGCGTCGGGCACTCCTCCACCTCTATTTCTGCAGGCATCGGGATTGCCGTTGCTGCCGAAAAAGAGAACAAGCAGCGCCGCACCGTCTGCGTGATTGGCGACGGCGCCATCACTGCCGGTATGGCCTTTGAGGCCATGAACCACGCGGGTGACATCAAGCCGGACATGCTGGTTGTGCTTAACGATAACGAAATGTCGATTTCCGAAAACGTCGGCGCGCTGAATAACCATCTGGCGCAGCTGCTTTCCGGCAAGCTTTACTCCTCGCTGCGTGAAGGCGGCAAGAAGGTCTTCTCCGGTGTACCGCCGATCAAAGAGCTGCTCAAGCGCACCGAAGAGCACATCAAAGGCATGGTCGTGCCGGGCACCCTGTTTGAAGAGCTGGGCTTTAACTATATCGGCCCGGTTGACGGCCATGACGTGCTGGGACTGGTAACCACGCTCAAGAACATGCGTGACCTGAAAGGTCCGCAGTTCCTGCACATCATGACCAAAAAAGGCCGTGGCTACGAACCGGCGGAAAAAGATCCGATTACCTTCCACGCGGTACCGAAATTTGACCCGTCCAGCGGCTGTCTGCCGAAAAGCAGCGGCGGCATGCCGAGCTATTCAAAAATCTTCGGCGACTGGCTGTGCGAAACCGCCGCAAAAGACAACAAGCTGATGGCGATCACCCCGGCCATGCGCGAAGGCTCCGGCATGGTGGAGTTCTCCAGAAAATACCCTGACCAGTATTTCGACGTGGCCATTGCCGAGCAGCACGCGGTGACGTTTGCCGCGGGCCTGGCCATCGGCGGCTACAAACCGGTTGTCGCTATCTATTCCACCTTCCTGCAGCGCGCCTACGATCAGGTGATCCACGACGTGGCGATCCAGAAGCTGCCGGTGCTGTTTGCTATCGATCGTGCGGGCATTGTCGGTGCCGACGGCCAGACGCACCAGGGCGCGTTTGACCTGTCGTTCCTGCGCTGCATTCCGGATATGGTGATCATGACGCCAAGCGACGAGAACGAATGTCGTCAGATGCTGTTTACCGGCTACCACTATCAGGATGGCCCAAGCGCCGTTCGCTACCCGCGCGGCAACGCGGTGGGCGTTGAGCTGCAGCCGCTGGAGAAGCTGGCGATCGGTAAAGGTCTGGTCAAACGTCGCGGTGAAAAAGTGGCGATTCTGAACTTCGGCACGCTGATGCCTGAGGCGGCGAAAGTGGCTGAAACGCTGAACGCCACCCTGGTCGATATGCGCTTTGTGAAACCGCTCGACGAATCCCTGATCCTGAGTATGGCTGAGGCGCATGACGTGCTGGTCACGCTGGAAGAGAACGCGATTATGGGCGGTGCGGGCAGCGGCGTGAACGAGGTGCTGATGGCAAACCGTAAAGCCGTTCCGGTGCTGAACCTCGGCCTGCCGGACCATTTCATCCCGCAAGGTACCCAGGACGAAGCCCGCGCGGCGATTGGCCTGGACGCTGCCGGTATCGAAGCTAAAATCCGCGCCTGGCTGGACTGAACCCTCCCCTTTTCCGCTCCTGCTATGCTTAAACGTATTGTTTAAACAGCAGGAGCGGACCGTGCAATACACAACATTAGGAAAAACAGACCTTAAGGTATCCCGGCTTTGTCTGGGATGCATGACCTTTGGCGAACCCGATCGGGGAAACCACGCCTGGACGCTGCCGGAAGAGAGCAGCCGTCCGATTATCAAACGCGCCATCGAGGGCGGCATTAACTTCTTTGACACCGCCAACAGCTATTCCGACGGCAGCAGCGAGGAGATTGTCGGCCGCGCCCTGCGTGATTTTGCCCGTCGGGAAGACATCGTGGTTGCCACCAAGGTGTACTATCCGGTGGGCGACCTGGCTCAGGGCCTTTCTCGCGCGCAGATCCTGCGTTCCATTGATGATAGCCTCAGGCGTCTGAACATGGATTACGTCGACCTGCTGCAAATTCACCGCTGGGATTACAACACGCCCATTGAGGAGACGCTGGAAGCACTCAACGACGTCGTCAAAGCCGGTAAAGCGCGCTATATCGGCGCGTCGTCTATGCATGCCTCGCAGTTTGCTCAGGCGCTGGATCTGCAGGCACAGCACGGCTGGGCGCGCTTCGTCACCATGCAGGACCACTACAATCTGATCTACCGTGAAGAAGAACGTGAGATGCTGCCGCTGTGCCATCAGGAGGGCGTGGCGGTGATCCCGTGGAGCCCGCTCGCGCGCGGCCGCCTGACCCGTCCGTGGGGAGAAACCACGGCCCGTCTGGTCTCGGATGAAGTGGGAAAAAATCTCTACGAAGGAACAGAGGCCAGCGATGCCCTGATCGCTGAACGCTTAGCCGGAATTGCCGACGATACCGGCGCAACCCGCGCCCAGGTAGCGCTGGCATGGCTGCTGGGTAAACGCGGCGTCGCGGCGCCGATTATCGGCACATCCCGGGAAGAGCAGCTTGACGAACTGCTGAATGCAGTGGATATCACGCTGACGCCGGAGCAGGTTGCCGAGCTGGAGACGCCGTATCAGCAGCATCCGGTGGTGGGGTTTAAGTAACCCCCATCTTTTGTAGGCCGGGTAAGGCGGAACCGCCCCCCGGCAATACAGAGCGCACAAACTCACGCGAAGTGATCGTACCCTTTCCAGTCCAGCGTAACCGGCTCACCGTCTTTCACAAACTTCAGCCCTTCACTCTCCGGCATGATCTGCCCGATACAGGTGAATTTCGCGCCGAGGTGCGCTAATGCCACGTCGAGCGTTCCGCGGTTCAGCTCCGGAACGGTAAAGCACAACTCATAATCTTCGCCACCGGACAGCGCCCAGCGCAGCGCCTGCTCAGGTTCGACATGACGAAGCAGTTCCTCTGACAGCGGGAACAGATCCAGGTCAACGCGCGCGCCGACACCGCTGGCCTTCAGAATATGGCCGAGGTCGGAGATCAGCCCGTCAGAGAGATCGATAGCCGAGCTTGCCCGCTCGCGCAGCGCCTGACCGTGCAGAATACGCGGCGTCGGGCGCAGATGGCGTTTCACCAGATACGCCGCATCGTCGGTATCCTTCACGGTTAAGCGATCCTGGAGGATCGCCAGCCCCGCCGCGCTGTCGCCCGGCGTACCGGTCACATAGATCCAGTCGCCGGGTTTTGCGCCTGAGCGCTTCAGCGCGCGGCCGAGCGGCACATACCCGTGGATCGCCAGCGTCATCGACAGCGGCCCGGCAGTGGTATCACCGCCAATCAGCTGCATATCGTAGTAGTTAAGCTGCTCAAACAGCGCATCGCTAAAGGCTTCAAGCCAGACTTCGTCTACCTCTGGCAGCGTTAGCGCCAGGGTTAACCACGCGGGATCGGCCCCCATCGCCGCCAGATCGCTGACGTTAACCGCCAGCGCCTTATACGCCAGATCGGCAGGATCGATATCCGGTAAAAAATGACGTCCGCACACTAAGGTGTCGGTGCTGATTGCCAGCGTCTGTTTTTCGGGAATATTGAGAAGTGCACAGTCATCGCCGATGCCGGTTTCAACATCAAGACGAGAGGTTCTGACACGGTCGAAATAACGGGCAATCAGGGAAAATTCGCCGCATGCCATACGTTATGCCTCAGCAAATAAAAGAAAAAACCGGAGCCGCACTGCCCGTCAGGCAATGCAGAACTCCGGTTTGCGGATCACTTTTTGTGGGGACGGATCGCAGGTGCTGCTTTATCAAGTACGCCGTTTACAAACTTGTGGCTGTCTTCAGCACCGAAGGTTTTCGCCAGTTCGATCGCTTCGTTAATGGCCACTTTGTACGGCACATCATCACGTTTAGACAGCTCAAACAGCGCGATACGCAACACGGCTTTTTCTACCTGACCCAGCTCTTCAAGCAGACGGGACAGGTAAGGTTTCATCAGACCATCGAGATACGCGCTATTAGTCGCCACTCCCGACAGCAGTTCACGGAAGTACAGAACGTCAACGTCTTTCACGTCCTGTTCTGACAGGAACTGGTATTCAACATCAGCGATGTCGTTCTGGGACAACTGCCAGGAGTAAAGTGCCTGGACGGCACATTCACGGGCGCGGCGACGAGCAGCAGGTTTCACGGAATTCCCCTTACAAAAAAATCAGGCCTTGATGGCTTTCAATACATTGATCATTTCAAGCGCGGTCAGTGCAGCTTCTGCACCTTTGTTACCGGCTTTGGTGCCAGCACGTTCGATGGCTTGTTCAATACTTTCGGTAGTCAGCACGCCGAACGCGACAGGAATTTCAGCATCCTGCGCAACGTGTGCCAGACCATTGCTTGCACCGCCCGCAACGTATTCGAAGTGCGCAGTGCCGCCACGAATAACGGTACCCAGCGCAATCACCGCGTCGTATTTACCGGTTTTCGCCAGCGCGCCCGCCGCCAGTGGCAGTTCGTAAGCGCCTGGAACCCAAACAACGGTAATGTTGTCATCTTTAACCTGGCCGATACGTTTCAGGGCGTCAATGGCACCTTCCAGCAGGCTGTCGTTGATGAAGTTGTTGAAACGCGCAATGGTGATGGCGACGCGAGCGTCCGGGGTAGCTACAGCAGCTTCAATAATGTTCATACTCTTCCTTTACGGGTTCATTTGGCCCCGCAGGGGGGCGGATTTTATCATAATACTTTGCGCACTGCTTCCCTATTTCGGGAGCAATTACGCTGTCGTTAAGTGGAGGCAGACATCCGGACCTACCGGACGAATCTCGCTGAATTTGAGTTGTGGTGCGTCGGCCAGTTTTTCAAGGCCGGGCAGCACAAACAGGCCGCGCGCGTCGTGACCTAACAGTTTAGGCGCAACGTAAACAAGCAGTTCATCCACCAGTCCGGCCTGTAAGAGCGCACCGGCGAGCGTTGGCCCCGCTTCCACCCAGATACTGTTCACCTGTTGCTTGCCGAGCAGCATCATCAGCACCACGAGATCCAGATGGCCGTTATGCTCCGGTACCATGATGCTGCGCACGCCTTCCGGCCATGCGCGCGTATCGTCCTTCGTGCGGGCAATCCAGGTTTCACCCGGCTGCTGGACGATGCGGTGCTCTGGCGTCACGCGGTTCTGACTATCAATGATAATACGCAGCGGCTGACGCAGGTTCTCCTGCGGGTACAGGGCCTGGGTATCGGCATTCAGCTCGTCCCAGCGCACGGTCATGGCCGGATCGTCAGCCAGAACGGTTTCACTGCTGGTGAGAATAGCATGGCTTTGCGCGCGCAGACGTTGCACATCGCGCCTTGCCTGTGGCGAGGTGATCCACTGACTCTCGCCGTTTGCCATCGCCGTACGACCGTCCAGCGAGGCGCCCAGCTTAAGCTGGATATACGGGAACCCGGTACGCATGCGCTTCAGGAAACCTTTGTTGAGCGCTTCCGCGTCCTGCATCATCAGGCCATGGCTGACGTCAATGCCTTCCTGCTGCAGGCGATACAGACCCCGTCCGGCCACCTGCGGATTCGGATCCTGCATCGATGCGACCACGCGCGAAACCCCCGCGGCAATCAACGCGTCGCAGCACGGAGGCGTACGCCCGTGATGGCTGCAGGGCTCCAGCGTAACGTAGGCCGTCGCACCGCGCGCCTTCTCGCCGGCCATGCGCAGCGCATGAACCTCAGCATGCGGTTCGCCTGCGCGATAGTGAAAGCCCTCCCCCACGATCTCGCCATCTTTAACGATAACGCACCCGACGTTCGGGTTGGGATGGGTCGTAAAACGACCGCGCTGCGCCAGCTTCATGGCTCGCGCCATGTACATCTCATCGTGCATGAGCTTAATCCTGTAAGCGGGCGATCTCTTCGCCAAACTCTTTGATATCTTCGAAGCTGCGGTAGACCGAGGCGAAGCGGATATAGGCGACCTTATCGAGCTTTTTCAGCTGCTCCATCACCAGGTTACCGATCATTTTGCTCGGCACTTCTCGCTCACCCAAACCACGAAGGTAAGATTTTATGTGGTTTAACGCCATCTCCACGTCGTCCGCGCTGACAGGACGTTTTTCAAGGGCCTTCAGCATTCCGCTGCGCAGTTTCTCTTCGTTAAACGGCTCACGCACGTCGTTACTTTTTACCACGCGCGGCATGACCAGCTCTGCCACCTCAAAGGTCGTAAAACGCTCGTTGCACACCAGACACTGCCGACGACGGCGTACGGATGACCCTTCGCCCACCAGGCGAGAGTCGATGACTTTGGTATCCACAGCGGAGCAGAATGGGCAATGCATACGGTATCCCTGTTATCTGGTTAACTGATTTTCATTTTACCCTGATCTGGCCTGACAACAAAGGAAGAGCTTTTTGAGACAAAGGATCTATGTCTGACACAATGATGCTGGCTACCATTAGGACGATCCGTTATTTCAAGGAAATAAACGCAATGACAAGACGTTACCTGAAAATATTGCTGGTGGGGAGCCTCTTCACCCTTAGCGCCTGTGCACAGCAAACCGAAGTCCGCCAGTTGAAACAGAGCGTCAATACGCTCAATACGGCGATGGACAAGCTGAACAAAGAAACGGTGAAAATCACCCAGCAAAACGCGCTGAATGCCAAATCCAGCAGCGGGGTTTATCTGCTGCCGGGCGCGAATACGCCTGCGCGGCTCAATAGTCAGATCGGCACGCTAAAAATGTCTCTGGTGAATGTGGCGGCGAATGCAGATGGTACTCGCGCAACATTACGTATCCAGGGAGAGTCCAACGATCCGCTTCCGGCCTTCAGCGGCACCGTCGAGTGGGGCCAGATCCAGGGCACCACGGAGAATTACCAGGAGGTGAACGTGAAGAATCAGCTCTTCACCGCCCCGGCCAGTGTTTTAGCACCAAGCGATGTGGATATTCCGCTTCAGTTAAGCGGCCTTACGCCGGAACAGTTAGGCTTTATCCGCATTCACGACATTCAACCCGCCGCGCACTAATCCCCTCCTTTTTAGCGGAGTGAAATGTCACTCCGCTAACATTTACATTTCGTATGGATTGGCAACATAAATGATTGCCGCTACAATCCCGGCCGTTTAAAGTACGCAAACGTGAACGCAATCGATTACGCGTGTGAGAGATATGTGAAACAACACATATTTTTGTGAGCAGGGATTCCTATAATAGGCACCGCAGAAACACGAAATATTTAGAAACGCAATTCGCGCATTTTTCACTCCCGGAAGGGAATTTCAATCAGTGGCATGATTATGAAAAAAACATTACTCGCAGCTGGCGCCGTGCTAGCACTGTCCTCTTCTTTCACTGTTAACGCAGCGGAAAACGACAAACCACAATACCTCTCCGACTGGTGGCACCAGAGCGTTAACGTGGTGGGCAGCTACCACACGCGTTTCGGACCACAGATTCGTAATGATACCTACCTGGAATATGAAGCCTTCGCCAAGAAAGACTGGTTTGATTTCTACGGTTACATGGATGCACCGGTCTTCTTCGGTGGTAACTCTCAGGCTAAAGGTATCTGGAACCACGGCTCCCCTCTGTTCATGGAAATCGAACCACGCTTCTCCATCGACAAGCTGACCGGCACCGATCTGAGCTTCGGCCCGTTCAAAGAGTGGTACTTCGCGAACAACTACATTTACGACATGGGCCGCAACGAGTCCGGTCGTCAGAGCACCTGGTATATGGGTCTGGGTACGGACATCGACACCGGCCTGCCAATGAGCCTGTCTCTGAACGTCTATGCCAAGTATCAGTGGCAGAACTATGGCGCTGAAAACCAGAACGAATGGGATGGCTATCGTTTCAAAGTGAAATACTTTGTGCCAATCACCCAGCTGTGGGGCGGTAACCTGAGCTATATCGGCTTCACCAACTTCGACTGGGGTTCAGATCTGGGCGATAAGAGCGGTTACGCAGAGAACGGTATTAAGCAGCGTACCAATGACTCCATCGCCTCCAGCCACATCCTGGCGCTGAACTACGATCACTGGCATTACTCTGTTGTGGCACGTTACTGGCACAACGGCGGCCAGTGGAACGACGACGCGAAACTGGTATGGATGAACGAACACGTCCGTTCTACCGGTTGGGGTGGTTACCTGGTTGTAGGTTACAACTTCTAATCAGTGCGGGTTTCGCCCGGTGGCGCTACGCTTACCGGGCCTACGACCCAAATGTAGGCCGGGTAAGGCGTAGCCGCCACCCGGCTTTTTACTGCCTCACCTTGCGCAAAAAATCTGCCAAAGACCTGTCCGCACTCTCGCTAAACCGCCTTTCCGTAGTCACAATATTGAGGCATCTGTCGAGCCGGAAACAGCGATAGTCATCGCGCCGTTCACACCACGCGGCCAGCAGCCAGCTCTCTCCCCAGAAGAACAGCCCCAGCGGCTGAACCTCACGATTAGACAGCTGTCCTGCTTCATCACGGTAATGCAGTGCCAGCACCTGCTGAGCGGAAATTGCCTGATGAATCCTGTCAAAGTCGCTGCGGGAGTGGCTTTGCATGCAAAAATCCGGGGCGTAGATCCGCGTCTGCTCCGCCTTTCGACGACTCTCCTCGGGCAGAATCGCCAGCACCTTTTCCTGAGCCGACTCCAGCTCACGCGACAGCGATTCCCCACCCCAGGTTTTGAGCAGGCGAATCGCGACGATCAGCGCCTCAGACTCCTTATTTGTCAGCATCAGCGGCGGCAGGTCAAAGCCCGACATGAGGCGATATCCGCTCCCCGCTTCACCTTCCACCGGCACGCCGGAAAGCGACAGGTCGCGGATATCGCGATAGACCGTACGCTCGGACACGCCAAGCCGGTCCGCCAGATGCGCTGCCGTTGTCAGACGCCTGCCCCGCAGGATCTGCACAATCTGAAACAAACGGTCAGCGCGTCGGGTCATATCTTAGTCCGCTCTCAGGCAGGTTGATGGAGCCCGACGCGGTTGCCCTCGCTGTCGGTAAACAAGGCGATAGTGCCAATGCCATGCGGCAGTTCCAGCGGGCCAAACACGCACTCGCCGCCCGCAGAGGCGATGCGATCGAGCGTGGCCGCCAGATTGTCAGTATGCAGGTAAATAATAGCGCCCTGCAAAGACGGTGTAACGCCGTCAAATTTTGCCAGTGCGCCTCCGGTGGCGGGATCCTCATGCGGGAAAACCGCCAGCTCCGCACAGTCCATTTTCTCGCGACGCAGCGCAAGCTGCATCACCGGCTCATAAAATTTGATGGCGCGATCCATATCCGAGACCGGAATTTCAAACCAGTTAATGACGCTTTTCATACATCCTCCTGCCTGTTGTTTGGGTTCAGAAGGAGTCTACGACAGGGCTCCTGACAGCATACTGTCAGGAGTGTTTGTCAGGAGGAGATAAAAAAAATCCCGGTCAACCGACCGGGATTTCGATAACGCGCTAAACGTCGCCTTACGGCAGAATGGACGGCTGATCCGCCCCTTCTTTCTCGACTTTCTGCTGGAGCAGGTGCTCGCGCTTCATGCCGAGTTTCAGTGCCAGGGCGGACGCGACGTAGATAGACGATGCCGTACCGATGGTGACACCAATCAACATGGTCAGCGAGAAGCCTTCCAGTACCGGACCACCGAAGAGGAACAGCATCAGGATCACCATCAGGGTAGTACCGGAGGTGATCAAGGTACGGTGCAGCGTCTGGGTCAACGACACGTTAAAGATTTCGTACGGCGTACCGCGACGGATCTTACGGAAGTTTTCACGAATACGGTCAGATACCACGATACTGTCGTTCAGTGAGTAACCGATAACGGACATCAGGGATGCCACAATCGTCAGGTCAATCTCAATGTGGAACAGAGACAGTATGCCCATGGTGATCACCACGTCGTGCGCCAGGGCGATAACCACACCGGCCGCCAGTCGCCACTCAAAGCGGAAACCGACGTACACCAGGATGGAAATCAGCGCCACCAGCAGCGCCATCGCGCCGGTCTGCGCCAGGTCAGCACCCACGCTTGGGCCGACGAACTCAATACGCTTAACCGCTGCGTTCTGGCTGGTTGTTTCGTTAATCACGCTAACAACCTTACTGCCCAGCTCCTGGCTGCCGTTGGCATCGTGCACCGGCGGCATACGTACCATGATGTCGCGGCTGCTGCCGAAGTTCTGCAGCAGCGGCTCTTCAAAGCCCGCTTTCTGCAGCGATTCGCGCATCTGGTCCATATCGACCGGTTTTTCCAGGGAGATCTCGATGACCGTACCACCGGTGAAATCGAGACCCCAGTTAAAGCCTTTCACGCCCATAA
The DNA here is from genome assembly GCF_043972695.1 of Enterobacter quasiroggenkampii. Lineage (NCBI taxonomy): Bacteria > Pseudomonadati > Pseudomonadota > Gammaproteobacteria > Enterobacterales > Enterobacteriaceae > Enterobacter > Enterobacter quasiroggenkampii. The sequence continues at coordinate 1,608,384 of NZ_CP143745.1, read as the reverse complement.
TGATGATGGACAGAATCAGCAGGAAACCTGAAATGCCGAAGGCCCAGTAGTCCCAGCGCATAAAGTCCCAGACTTTACGGCCGTGGTTCAATTGTTCAACAGTATATTCCTGTGCCACAACGCACTCCTCAGATAGACAGCTTTTTGACGCGCTTGCCGCCGTACAGCAGGTTCACGATGGCACGGGTGCCGACAATAGCGGTAAACATTGACGTTGCGACACCGATACCGGTTGTAATCGCAAAGCCTTTGATCGCGCCAGTACCCACTGCATACAGGATAAGAACCTTAATCAGTGTTGTTACGTTCGCATCGAAGATAGAGCTGAACGCGCCTTTATAACCTTCATCAATCGCCTGCTGAACAGAGCGACCGTTGCTCAACTCTTCTTTGATACGTTCGTTAATCAGTACGTTGGCGTCGACCGCCACCGCAAGGGTCAGAACGATACCCGCAATCCCCGGCATGGTCAGCGTCGCTCCCGGCAGCAGGGACATGATGCCGATAATCAGCACCAGGTTCGCGATCAGCGCGGAGGTCGCAATCAGACCAAACTTCTTATAGAAGAAGATCATGAACAGGATAGAGACCACCAGACCGGCCAGACACGCTTCCAGGCCCTGCTGGATGTTTTGCATACCCAGAGTTGGACCAATGGTACGTTCTTCAACAATCTGAATTGGCGCTATCAGCGCACCGGCACGCAGCAGCAGGGAGAGCTGACGCGCTTCGTTCGGGTTGTTAATACCGGTAATACGGAAGCTGTTACCCAGACGAGACTGGATATTGGCGATGTTAATCACCTCTTCCTCTTTCACCAGCACAGCACGGCCGTTTGCATCTTTCTTACCGCTGTCTTTGTACTCCACGAACAGGGTCGCCATCGGTTTACCGATGTTGTCCTTGGTGAAGTTAGACATGATGTTACCACCCGCGCTATCCAGCGAGATGTTAACCTGCGGCTGGTTGTATTCATCCTGGCTCGACGTGGAGTCGGTGATGTGGTCACCGGTCAGAATCACGCGTTTGTACAGCACAACCGGCTGACCTTCGCGGGTCTGTTTCACTTCGGAGTCACCCGGAATACGGCCAGAAGCGGCAGCAGACTGGTCAACGTTGGTATTCACCAGACGGAATTCCAGCGTTGCGGTCGCACCGAGAATCTCTTTCGCACGCGCGGTGTCCTGGATACCCGGCAGTTCAACCACGATACGGTCAGCCCCCTGACGCTGTACCAGCGGCTCGGCCACGCCCAGTTGGTTTACACGGTTACGCAGAATGTTGATGTTCTGCTGAACGGCATATTCACGCGCTTCTTTCAGGCGCGCATCGGTCATCACCGCGCGCAGCTGGTTGCTGCCCTGCGAGGAGATCACCAGGTCACGGTGACGTTGGGTCAGGTAATCTACAGCCTGATCGCGCGCCGCGCTGTCGCGGAACGTGATGCTCATGCCGTAGTTATCTTCTTTACGCACGGTGGTGTAAGCGATGCCTTTATCACGCAGATCGCTGCGCAGGCTGTCGATATTCTGTTCCTGCAGCTTGCCGAGCGCGGTATCCATATCCACTTCCATCAGGAAGTGAACGCCACCACGCAGGTCAAGACCGAGTTTCATTGGCTCTGCATTCATCGCAGCCAGCCAACGCGGGGTTGCAGGGGCAAGGTTAAGCGCCACGACGTATTTATCACCCAGCACGCCCATCAGCGCTTCACGTGCGCGGAGCTGCGTGTCGGTGGTGTCGAAGCGAGCAAGAATTGCGCCCTCTTCCAGTGCCACAGACTTAGCGGTAATTTTTTCTTCTTGTAACGTTTTCTGGACCTGGATCAGCGTTTGCTCACTGGCGGCGACACCGCGCGCGCCAGTGATTTGAACAGCCGGATCCTCACCATACAGGTTGGGAAGCGCGTACAGCAGGCCGACGAGAATCACGACGACCAGCATGATGTACTTCCACAAAGGATAACGGTTTAACACGGCAGTTCCCTTTGGGAAAAGTTGGGATTACAGCGCCTTCATGGTGCCTTTCGGCAGAACGGCAGCTACGAAGTCACGTTTGATGACCACTTCAGTGGTGTCGTTCAGGGCGATTGCAATGTAGCCACTTTCAGCCACTTTGGTTACGCGACCGACCAGACCACCGTTGGTCAGCACTTCATCGCCTTTCGCGATGGAGTCCATCAGCTTTTTGTGCTCTTTGGTGCGCTTCTGCTGTGGGCGCAGGATCATGAAATAGAAGATCAGACCGAACACAACCAGCATCAGAATCAGAGACATTGGGCTGCCCTGCGCTGGAGCGCCTGTTGCTGCTACCGCATCAGAAATAAAAAAGCTCATTCAAATTCCCTCATTATTAAAATTAATCAACGTTCAACGGTGGAACATCCCGCCCCTGACGTTGGTAGAAATCGGTCACGAAGCTCTCTAATTTACCCTCTTCGATAGCCTTACGTAAACCAGCCATTAAGCGCTGATAATAACGAAGATTATGAATGGTATTGAGACGCGCGCCCAAAATCTCGTTGCAACGATCGAGATGATGCAGGTACGCGCGAGAATAATTGCGACAGGTATAGCAATCGCACTCGGAATCGAGCGGGCTGGTGTCACTCTTATGCTTCGCGTTACGGATTTTCACCACGCCATCGGTAACGAACAGATGGCCGTTACGCGCGTTGCGGGTTGGCATGACGCAGTCGAACATATCAATGCCGCGGCGTACGCCTTCAACCAGATCTTCCGGTTTGCCCACGCCCATCAGGTATCGTGGTTTATCCGCCGGGATTTGCGGGCAGACGTGCTCCAGAATGCGGTGCATGTCTTCCTTCGGCTCACCCACAGCCAAACCGCCGACAGCGTAGCCATCAAAACCTATCTCTACCAGACCTTTAACAGAGATATCGCGTAAATCTTCGTAAACGCTGCCCTGGATAATGCCGAACAGCGCATTTTTGTTCTGCAGGGAGTCAAAACGGTCACGGCTACGCTTCGCCCAGCGCAGAGACATCTCCATGGAACGCTTGGCGTAGTCCCAGTCGGCCGGATACGGCGTGCATTCGTCGAAGATCATCACGATGTCAGAGCCGAGATCGTACTGAATCTCCATTGATTTTTCGGGATCGAGGAAAATCGGATCGCCGTTGATCGGGTTACGGAAGTGAACGCCCTGCTCGGTGATCTTGCGGATATCCCCCAGGCTGAAGACCTGGAAACCGCCGGAGTCGGTCAGGATAGGGCCTTTCCACTGCATGAAGTCGTGCAGGTCGCCGTGGAGCTTCATGATCTCCTGACCCGGACGCAGCCACAGGTGGAAGGTATTGCCGAGGATAATCTGCGCGCCAGTGGCTTCAACTTCTTCCGGCGTCATCCCTTTTACGGTGCCGTACGTGCCCACAGGCATAAACGCGGGGGTTTCCACCACGCCGCGATCAAACACCAGGCGACCGCGGCGCGCGCGACCGTCGGTGGTATCGAGTTCAAATTTCATTTTTTCTCCGACGTCAGAAAAACAGTCCAACGTTGTAAAACGGTGCCGCGGACTTATTCCCCGACACGCTCATTCAAAGCCTGCGGATTGTACGTGATAAACATCGCGTCCCCGTAGCTAAAAAAGCGATATTTTTGTTCTACCGCAGACTTGTAGGCATTCATCGTATGCTGATACCCCGCGAACGCAGAGACCAGCATAATCAGCGTCGATTCAGGCAGATGGAAGTTGGTCACCAGCGCGTCAATCACCTTGTACTGGTAACCCGGGTAGATAAAGATCTGCGTATCGCCAAAGAACGGCTCAATCAACTCGCTTTTCGCGGCCTGCGCGGCGCTCTCCAGCGAGCGCACCGACGTCGTACCGACCGCCACGACGCGGCTACCGCGCGCTTTCGCCGCCAGCACCGCGTCCACGACATCCTGCGGCACTTCAGCATACTCAGAGTGCATGATGTGGTCTTCAATGCTGTCCACGCGCACCGGCTGGAAGGTACCCGCGCCGACGTGCAGCGTCACGAACGCCATCTCAATGCCTTTCGCGCGCAGTTTTTCCAGCAGCGGCTCATCAAAGTGCAGACCTGCCGTTGGGGCCGCGACCGCGCCAGGCTTCTGGCTGTAGACGGTCTGATACAGCTCGCGGTCAGCCTCTTCGTCCGGACGCTCAATATACGGCGGCAGCGGCATGTGGCCGATGGCGTTCAGGATATCAAGCACCGTGCGCTCGTCGTTAAACTCCACTTCGAAAAGCGCGTCGTGGCGCGCGGTCATGGTCGCCTTGATGCTCTCATCATCGCCCAGCAGCAGCTCAGCGCCCGGCTTCGGGGCTTTGGAGGCGCGAATATGTGCCAGAATACGTTTATCATCAAGCATACGTTCGACCAGCACTTCAATCTTGCCGCCGCTGGCCTTACGGCCGAACAGGCGCGCCGGGATCACGCGGGTATTGTTAAAGACCAGCAGATCGCCAGGGTTGAGCTTGTCGAGCAAATCGGTGAAAGTACCGTGCGTCAGCTCGCCCGTTGGCCCATCCAGTGACAGTAAGCGACAGCTGCTGCGCTCAGGCATGGGATAGTGAGCAATCAGGGATTCAGGTAGTTCAAAGGAGAAATCGGCGACGCGCATGACGTATACTCGTGACTTAAAAACAGGCGGCATAGTCTAGTGCTCACACCCTTTTGCTGCAACAACTAGCCGCCCCCGGACAAATAAAACGCATGAATTTTCTCGCTCACCTGCATCTCGCGCACCTCGCTGACAGCTCCCTCTCGGGCAATTTGCTGGCCGATTTCGTACGCGGTAATCCCGCAGAAGACTACTCCCCTGAGGTTGTCGACGGGATTTTTATGCACCGCCGCATCGACGTGCTGACGGATAAACTGCCGGAAGTGACGGAAGCCAAAGCGTGGTTCCGCCCTGAAACGCGCCGCGTTGCGCCGATCACGCTCGACGTGATGTGGGATCACTTCCTGTCGCGCCACTGGGCACAGCTCTCGCCGGAGCTATCCCTGCCCGAATTTGTGCGCTATGCCCACCAGCAGGTGTCGATCATTTTGCCCGACTCGCCGCCGCGCTTTGTCAATCTGAACAACTATCTGTGGTCGGAACGCTGGCTGGAGCGCTATCGCGAGATGGACTTTATCCAGAACGTGCTGAACGGGATGGCGAGCCGTCGCCCGCGCCTGGATGCGCTGCGGGATTCCTGGTATGACCTGGATGAACATTACGATGCGCTGGAGACCCGCTTCTGGCAGTTTTACCCGCGCATGATGGCGCAGGCGAAAAACAAACAGCTCTGACAGAATTCGTATTGATAGGTAAAAGCTGGCGGAACGATTGTCACCACCTCTTTGTCTTATCCATGAACACTCTCTATACTGGCTCGCGTTGCGTTCCAAATAACCTTAGTATCTACAGGAGAATCATATGGTTCTGGTAACTCGTCCGGCTCCGGATTTTACAGCTGCAGCAGTTCTGGGCAACGGTGAAATCGTTGAAAACTTCAACTTCAAACAGCACACCAACGGTAAAGCGACCGTTCTGTTCTTCTGGCCAATGGACTTCACTTTCGTTTGCCCGTCTGAGCTGATCGCGTTCGACAAACGTTATGAAGAATTCCAGAAGCGTGGCGTGGAAGTGGTTGGCGTCTCCTTCGACTCTGAGTTTGTACACAACGCATGGCGTAACACCCCTGTCGACAAAGGCGGCATCGGTGCGGTGAAATACGCAATGGTTGCGGACATCAAACGCGAAATCCAGCAGGCTTACGGTATCGAACATCCGGACGCTGGCGTTGCGCTGCGCGGTTCCTTCCTGATCGACGCAAACGGCATCGTTCGTCACCAGGTTGTGAACGATCTGCCGCTGGGTCGTAACATCGACGAAATGCTGCGCATGGTTGACGCGCTGCAGTTCCACGAAGAGCACGGCGAAGTGTGCCCGGCTCAGTGGGAAAAAGGTAAAGAAGGTATGGCTGCTTCCCCAGACGGCGTAGCTAAATACCTGTCTGAAAACGTATCCAGCCTGTAATCGGCACGGTTTACGAGAAAGGCCCGCTTATGCGGGCCTTTTTTTATGCCTTGCGCTGCGTTTCCCGCCAGATGCGCCAGGCCATGCCCGCCAGCAGGATTACACCCGCGATCAGCACGCCCCACACCAGCAGGGCGTTCATCCAGCTCGCCCGCTCGCCTGCAGAGGTGGCGTTTAGCCGCCCCTCACCGCCCAACGCGACATCATCCAGAATATCGGCCTGCGGCAGGTTCGCCATATCATAGGTCTTGCGCAGATCGGCTGGGATCAGCATGTCAGGTTCCACCTGTGCAGGCTTTGCGGCGCCGTTGCCCCAGGCGAGCACGTACGGCGCTTTACCCTGCGCGTTGAACACCAGGTCATAGCGGTCGCGATGCCCCGTGACGCTCGGCAGGTATTCTGGCAGACGCGCATTCAGCGTCGTGATTTTCACGGCCTGCACCAGGTCCCCGTTAAGCGAAACCGGTCCGGATGTTTTCCCCTCCAGGCGGTAAATCACCTCTTTTTTCAGGGGATGCCATGTATCTTTTTCCGTACGCCGCCACGCGATCTCCACGGGAAGGACGCCATCGCCGTTCAGCGAGATGCTGACAGCGCTCAGCGGCTGCGGACGCGTCCAGCGCCACTGCGCTTCGGTTGTCGATAGCTGCTCCCCTTCCCCCTCAAGATTGATCTCTTCCGGGGCCGCCTGCGCAGGTGCGCTGATTGCGTTTACGCCGGTCAACGTTACCCCCTGGCTCTGCGTATTCAGCACCACCATGAGATAGCGATTCGCCTCGGGAGATAAAACCGTGTCGGTATCGATCCGATCGAGCTTAAGGCGATCCTGGCCGCTGGCGACGTCCAGCAGCGGCATATCTTCGCGAAGGGTATACCAGCGCTTAAGATCCTCGCTGTAATAGACCGACGCCGTTCCCTGCCACGGCGTCTGCGGGGTATTCCAGAGCAGCTGCAGCTGGGATATGGCCAGCTCACCCGTCGTCTGCTCCGGCAAGCTCAGCAGGTAATGTTGCCCGGCTGCGGCGGCTTTTTGCCCCTCCAGCACAATCTCAACGCCGTTTCGGGAACGGAGCCGGATCTTATCGCTGTCACCGGCGTCTGAGGCAGCCGCGAGCGGCGAGGCGTCCAGCGGAAAGAGGCGCAGCGCCGTGGATTGCGCTGTGGCCTGCGGGCGCGTCGCGGCGATCAGGCTAAAGGGAACCGGCTCGCCCGACTGGTTAAAGACGCGAACATCATGCAGATCCGCGGATGTGCTCTGCTCATAGACGGCAAGCGGCAGCATCACTCGATACCACCGGGAAGGAACGGACGTGTCGAGTGAACGACCAAAGGCGTAGTCCCGTGGCGATTCCGCCGGTACTTCGTCGCAGAACGCCGGGCCGGAAAGCGCCAGCAGCGCGGTACACGCTACCGCTTTCATCCATTTCATTTTTCATCTCCTGTTTTTGGCGGTAGCGGCGAGAAATAGCCCACGATCAGCACCAATATCGCCACGCCGATAAACGCCACCGCGCGCAACAGACCGCCTCCGCCCGCGCTGTCCACCAGCATCAGTTTAACCATCACCACACCCAGCAGCGCGGCCCCGCAGAGCCACTCCTGCCGGGAAGCCCGACGGGTAGCATGGATCATGACCACCAGCGCACTCAGCATCCAGAACAGGGCAAAGCTGGTCTGGATAAGCCGCGAATCCCACAACGATGCCATATTCCAGGCTACGTCGCCGTACCAGGCCAGGGCGCGCATCAGCGCACCGTTCAGCCACCAGAAGCCAAACGCCATGAGCGCGACGCCAGGCCACGGACGCGCTTGCGCAAGCAATGCCGGGTAGTAGCGGTCCACCGCCCGATAAAAGACCACCAGCCCCAGCAACGCGAACGCTGCGCCTTCCTCAAGCGGGTTTACCAGCGGGAGCCAGGTCTGGCGATAGACCACGCCGTCCTGGAAATTAGTCACCACCAGCAATACCAGCAGCGCCACGACGGCAGGGATCGGAGCCAGACACGCATAGAGCGCAGGCCATTCCCGGAACGGCCACGCGCGACGCCGTACCGCAGCAGAGAGCGCCATAATCACCCCGCCGCCTGCGGTCATCGCTAATCCGCTGCCCCAGGCCGCCATGCCCCACGGCAGAGACCGGGCAAACCAGTAAAGCTCGGCGGCCAGCGCCAGTAAAATCATCCAGCACAGCGACAGGTGTAGCCCCATCGCGATACGCGGCAGAACCCTTTCACCATCGCGCCGCAACAGCATCAGCGCGGCAGGAAGCGCAACGCACCAGGCCAGGTTTGACCAGCCGGCGGCAACGATCTGCTGATGCCAGATCTGATACCCCACCATCAGCAGCATAGCCGGCCACAGCAGCCATTTGCTGGCGTCCAGCTCTCGCCACGCCAGACGAGCGGCCACCTGCCGCCAGCCCCAGACCGACGCCGCCGTCAGCGCCAGCACGCCCGCCAGAATCGGTAATTCTTTCGTAAGTACAAGCTGCGACGCACCCAGCTGCGCTACCAGCCAGAACAGCAGCCCGCCTGCCAGCAGCGCCCAGCTGACCGGCAGAAAAAGAGTCCGCCACAGCCAGGCCGCTGCCAGCCAACAAAGGCTGAGGATGGCGAAGATAAGGAGCAGGCTCAGCGACGTAACGCCGTCCGTTTGCGCCCACAGCGCGCTGCCGAGGGCCAGCACCAGCAGCGCCGTCCCGCTATAGCTCATACGCCGCTGGTGCTGCTGCACGCCCAGCCAGAGAATACCCAGCCCCTCCAGCGCCCAGGCCATTGCCGTCCAGCGCGCCGACAGCGCCAGCGGAATGGCGAGAGTAGCGAACCCGCCGCCGATCGCCAGCGCTGCCATGACAAGCGGCCGTCCGAGGGAGGGATAGCGCCGCAGCGCGAGGTACGCGAGGGTGAGATAAAATGCGCCGTATCCCAGCGCGCTCAGCGCCGGACCATAGTCCCAGTGCTGCGTCATACCGTACTGCATCCCAAAACCGATCAGCGGCGGGGCAAACAGCAGCACACCGTCAACGATCTGCTTCCCTTTTTCCTGCGCCCGCAGCGACAGCGCCACGCTCAGCACGCCGAAAATCAGCGTATTGGCAATCAGGAACAGCTGGCAGATCCAATAGTCTTCAGGCTGGTAGTCATTCAGCCCCCACAGGCCGCCCACGCCGAACGTGAACAGCAGCCCGAGCAGGTTCAGCTCGCGCCAGTGCTGCCAGATGCTGATAGCAAGAATGCCGATGGACAGCAGGAGGTAGAAAGAGAACAGCGCGACAAAGCTGCCGCCCCCGGTAGACAAGAGGAGCGGCGCAAGATAGCCGCCGAGGCTCGCCAGCATGGCCAGGCTCAGCGCCTTCTGCAGCACCGCCAGCCCGACGCTCGCCGCGCAGATCACCACCAGCAGCGCAAAAGCCAGCGTCATCGGCAGCATTTGCCAGAGCCGGAAGGCGCCAAACACCGTCAGGTAAAGCACCCCGGTCGCCCCGCCCTGGAGGATCAGCGCATAGACCCGCTGCCTGTGCCGCAGCCGCCACCCAATCGCCAGCAGAACAACGGCAAACAGCGCCGCTGCCACGAGGCGCAGCTCAAGCGGGAACAGGGAATGTTCGACGGTATAGCGCAGCAGGAAAGAGAGGCCGAGGAAGAGCAGCAGAATGCCCAGCTTCGCCAGTGGATTGCCCTGCATGAACCAGCGCGCCAGCGACGTCAGGATGCCGCCAAAGGCTGAAGGCTGTTTTGCCGCAGGGGTCGGGGCCTGGGAAGAAGCGGGTTCTGCCACCGCTGCGGGAATATCGGGTCGCCAGGGGTCGACAGGCGCGGGAGCGTCCTCCACCACTGGCGCGGTAATTGCCTCCGGCGCGGCGGTCTGCACCGGTTCCGACGCGTTCTGAGGCACGCCGCGCTGCTCAAGCGCCTCTATGCGCTGGCGCAGCCGGACGATCTCCTGCTGCGCCGCCGTACTGCGATTAAACCCGATAACCGCAAGCACAGGCGCAACCAGCAGCGCAAAAACCAGGAATAAACAGCCAAGGATGTAAAGCTCGTCCATGTTTCCACCTTCACCGTAAACGATCCTTTAAGATTGACACAAATCGTTGCATTTGCGCCATCTTAAAAGGTGGAAACATTAGCGCATTAGCTGCCGAACCAGATCGTCGCGGATACCGCAGGCAGCGCCAGCACGCCGTCCTGTATCGTCGCCTTGCCCTCTTTGCTCTTCCACGCTGCCACCTTCAGCAGCGGTGAATCATCCAGCACCACTTCGCAGGCCTCGCCCCGGTTGATCGCCACCAGCACGCGCTGCTGGTTATAGACGCGAGCAAACACCACCACGTTATCGTGGGCGTACACCACCTGACAGCCGCCGTAGCGCAGGGCGAGACTCTGCTTACGCAACTTCGCCAGGCGCTGATACAGGCTGAACAGCACCTTGTCCTGTTTCTCCGGCGCCCACGGGAAGGTTTTGCGACAGAACGGATCGTTGTTGCCGTCCAGCCCCACCTCGTCTCCGTAGTAGATGCACGGTACGCCCGGCCAGGTGAAGAGCCAGGTCACCGCCAGCGGCAGACGCGCGACATCCTTGCCGAGCAGGGATTTAAAGCGCGCGGTGTCGTGGCTATCGAGCTGGTTAAACATCCGCAGCTGCTGCTGATGCGACAGACCGGCGCGGTAGTTCTCCATCCACGCCATGCAGGTTTCAGCGTCGATATGATTCGGATCGTAGGAGATATCGGTGTTGGCGAGGAATCCCCACAGCGGGAAGGTAAAGCCGCGATAGTTCATCGCCGCATCTTCCGCATCGTTCTGCAGCCACTGGCGCGCGTCGCCAAAGTGCTCGCCAAAGACGAACGCTTCCGGCTGGGCCGCTTTTGCCGAGCGCGTAATCCCGGCGACGTGCTGAAGGTTATTCCGCGCCCCGCCCGCTTCGCCGAGCATATGCACTACGTCCAGACGCCAGCCGTCCATATTCCACGGCGCCTTCAGCCAGTGGCGCACGATGCTGTCTTCCCGGCCGTAAATCTCGTTCACAAGCGTTGGCGACTGGAAATCCAGCTTCGGCAGGCTCGGGTAGCCCAGCCAGTCCAGCGCACGCCCCTCCTTATTAAAGCTATACCAGTCGCGCTGCGGCGAATCCGGGTTATGACATGCCCCGCCCATCGACTGGTTATGCCGATCAAACCACGCATGCGAATCTCCGCTGTGGTTGAACACGCCGTCCAGAATGAGGCGCATGCCTTCGTTTTGGGTGTTCTTACGCAGGCGCAGCAGCGCCTCGTCACCGCCAAACTGCGCGTCAACGTGGCGATAATCTTCGGTATCGTATTTATGTACGCTCGGGGCTTTAAACACCGGGTTGAGATACAGCGCCGTCACGCCCAGTTTTTTCAGGTACGGCAGCTTTTCGCTGATGCCGTCGAGATCGCCGCCGTAGAAAGTCGATCCGCCCGCCTGCGCGGTCAGCGGCTCATCCCACGCTTTTAGGATAATGTCATGGCCCGCGGCATGGTGGTAGTAGACCTTATCCTGGTCGGCAGTGCGCTTTTCGCTGCGCGCAAAACGGTCCGGGAAAATCTGGTAAAAGACCTGATCGTTAACCCACTGCGGGCCGTTATCCGGATAATCGACCGCAAACTGCTCCAGCCGTGCAGGCGGGAAACGGCTAAACCCCTGCGGGGTAAACCACAGCTGACGGTTGTTCCACAAAAGCTTAAAGCTGTAGCGGCGGCGCGGCTGTCCGCTGTTCAGGTCGATATTCGCCCGCCAGGCGGTGATCCCCGGCTGCGGCTGGCTGCGCAGCTTGTGCATTTTCAACCCGGTCTCTTCGTTATCGATTTCGGCGCGGAGCGTCACGCGATCGGGCTGGTTTTCCCCCGCCAGCCAGAGCGTAATCACAAGGTTGTCTTTGTTTTGCTTAACAAATGGGGCAACCGGAAGGTGCCAGGCGTTTAACATCACGAATCCCCTCTGATGAAATTGACGTCACCTTGCCACAGGGTGGTTAAGGATAGCTCACCATGATGGGATTTATTGGGGGAGGAGGACGGGGGAGGAGTTTTTTGGGGGGTAAAAGGGAGTGTAGGCCGGGTAAGCGCAGCGCCACCCGGCATTTTTACCTTACTGCGCTTCCGCCAGCTGACGGTCGCGGCGGCATTTAAACACCCAGCCCACCAGCAGCAGCACGATCCACGCGCAGCCCACGTAGAGCGAAATGCGGGTGTCCGGATGGTAGCCAATCAGGCCAATGATAAACACCAGGAAAATCAGCCCGACGACGGTGGTCGCAACGCCGCCCGGTACTTTGAACTTCAGCGCTTTCGCCTCATCCGGCGACAGGCGACGGCGGAAGGCAATCTGCGACAGCAGAATCATGATCCACACCCACACCGTTGCGAAGGTCGCCAGGGACGCAATCACCAGGAAGACGTTCTCCGGCATGATGTAGTTCAGGTAAACCGAGAACAGCAGCGCCACGGTCATCACCACGACGGTCACCCACGGCGTGCCGCGGCGCGAGGTTTTGGCGAACACCTTCGGCGCACTGCCCTGCTCCGCCATGCCGTGCAGCATACGGCCCACGCCAAAGACGTCGCTGTTGATCGCCGAAAGCGACGCGGTCAGCACCACAAAGTTGAGAATGCTGGCCGCAAATGCAATGCCCATATGCTGGAAGGTCAGGACAAACGGGCTACCGTTGGTACCCACCTGATTCCACGGGTAAATGGACATGATCACGAACAGCGTACCCACGTAAAACACCAGAATACGCATCGGCACCGAGTTGATCGCGCGCGGAATGGATTTCTCCGGGTCTTTCGCTTCCCCGGCGGTGATACCGATAATCTCGATACCGCCGTAGGCAAACATCACCATCTGCAGCGACATCACCATCCCGAGCCAGCCGTTGCTGAAGAAGCCACCGTTGCTCCAGAGGTTGTGGATCCCGGTCGGCTGCCCGCCGTTGCCAATCCCCCAGATGATAATCCCGAAACCGGCCACAATCATGATGATGATGGTGGCGACCTTGAAGAAGGAGAACCAGAACTCCAGCTCGCCAAACACCTTCACGCTCATCAGGTTGACGGCGCAAATGATTAGCACCACGCTCAGCACCCAAATCCAGTGCGGTACCGCCGGGAACCAGACGCCCATGTAGATGCCAAACGCCGTCACGTCGGCAATCGCCACAATCAGGATTTCGAAGCAGTAGGTCCAGCCGGTGATAAACCCGGCCAGCGGGCCGAGGTTTTCCTGCGCGTAGCGGGAGAATGAGCTGGCGGAGGGGTTGTGAACCGACATTTCGCCGAGGGCGCGCATGATGATATACGCCGCCACGCCGCCGATGATGTACGCCAGCAGCACGCTGGGACCGGCCATTTTGATGGCATCTGCCGAGCCATAAAAAAGACCGGTGCCGATAGCCGAGCCCAGCGCCATAAAGCGGATGTGGCGTGTGCTCAATCCACGTTTAAGTTTGTTAGTGCTTTCCATTTAAATCTTGCCATTCAACACGAAAAAACAAAAAACCACGGGGCCTTAAGCCCCGTGGTTAAACAGTTTGTTGCCGTTGATTAATGGGCGTTCGATGCGACCTGACGCCCTGCGGCACGGTCCCAGATAATCGCCAGAACCAGCGCAACAACGGTAGGCATCAGCCAGGCCAGACCCTGCTCGGACAGCGGCAGACGCTGTGTCCAGGCTGGCAGAACTTCCGCGAACGCTGATGCTTTAATCCCGTCAAGGATACCAAAAATCAGGCTGATAAACATGGCTGGCGCAATAATTCGTGAGGAGTTGTTCCACCACGGGCGGGTGAAGCTCAGCACCACCAGCACGATGCACGGCGGATAAATCGCCGTCAGTACCGGAATAGAGACCTGAATCAGGTGGCTCAGACCGAGGTTGGACACCGCCATGGAGAAGATACCAAGGATAAACACCAGGGTACGGTAAGAGAGCGGCAGATACTGCGCAAAGAACTCAGCACAGGCGCAGGTGAGGCCAACCGCGGTAACCAGACAGGCCAGGAAGATGAGCGCCGCCAGCAGCATACTGCCCGCACCACCGAAGGTGTGCTGAACGTAGGCGTGCAGGATAGCCGCACCGTTGGCGTTCTGATCGACCAGCATGGCGCTATCGGAGCCCAGACGGAACAGCGCCAGATACAGCAGCGTCAGCCCTACGCCAGCCATCAGACCGGCCCAGATGGTATAGCGGGTCAGCAGACGCGCTTCGGTCACACCGCGGGAACGCGCGGCGTTAACGATAACGATACCAAACACCATCGCGCCCAGCGTATCCATCGTCAGGTAGCCGTTCACGAAGCCGTTAGAAAACGCGGCGTTTTTGTAGGCGTCCATCGCGTCGCTAATCGGGCCGGCGGGCCAGACGATGGCCGCTACCGCCAGGACAATCAGCGCCACAATTTTCAGCGGAGCCAGGAAGTTACCCACGGTATCCAACAGCTTGCCAGGATAGAGGGAAACCAGAATCACGATAGCGAAGTAGATCAGGCTGTAGATGAACAGCGGCATCGCGCCGTCACCGGTCAGGGGAGCAATCCCCACTTCGAAGGAAACGGTCGCGGTACGCGGGGTGGCAAACAGCGGCCCCACGGCCAGATAGCAGACGGTTGCCAGCAGAACGCCTGCCACTTTGCCGATCGGGGAGCTGAGGCTATCCACACCGCCGCCGACTTTCGCCAGCGCGATGACGGTCAGCACCGGCAGCCCCACGGCAGTAATCAGGAAACCAAACGCGGCGGTCCAGACGTGTTCACCCGCCTGTAAGCCAACCATTGGAGGGAAAATGATGTTGCCTGCGCCAACGAACAGCGCAAATGTCATAAAGCCCAGCGCGATGATGTCACGCGATTTTAAGTGATGGGTCATAAAACCTTACTGCCTGTGGATGTGGTGTTGAAAACATTGAGATTTTCGATATCCCTGACGGGACGATACAGCCGAAAATTTGCTCAATTTCAGCGGGAAATGCTCCCGTCCTGGCGTGGAGAAGAATAGTTTTTCGATTTACCACGCAAATACAGTCGGTCTGACAGTATCTGGGGCGCAATTTAAACGCTTATAACGTTTAAAGGCAAGGTGGGATCGTAAAACCAGAACAATATGCCAGCATGAAAATACGCACCAGCACAATACGCTGTTTATAAGAAAAACCCATGGCTAATCATGCGAACAAAAAACAGCCAGCCGTATAAAATTCATCCGCGTTTCGCTTGACTGCAAAGCAAACGGGCCAGCGATGGCTGACCCGTGGAAAGGTAAAATGACACGCCCGCCGTCAGGCGATCTTTTTGGCAATTAATCGTTCCGGGATAACGAAGCTGAAGCGGGTTCCTTTGCCCAGGGTACTCTGAATATCGAGACGGCTTTCATGGTGGTTGACTGCGTGTTTCACAATCGCCAGCCCGAGGCCGCTTCCGCCCGTCTGCCGCGATCGCGCTTTATCCACACGGTAGAAGCGCTCGGTCAGACGCGGAATATGCTCCGGCGCAATCCCCGGCCCGTTGTCCTCCACGCTAAACTCGGCCCCCGTTGGGGTATGGTGCCAGCGCACCACGATATCCGTCCCCTCCGGCGTATGATTCACCGCGTTATACACCAGGTTGGAAATGGCGCTGCGCAGCTCATCTTCGCTGCCCAGCACCTTCAGCGTGTTGTCGACGTCAAAGGTCAGGTGGTGCTTTTTGTGGCTTAACGTCTGCGCTTCACGCTCCACGACCCGCAGCATCATCGGGACATCAATGGTGTCATTCAGCGCGAGCGTTGGCGCCGCTTCAATCTTCGAGAGCGTCAGCAGCTGCTTAACCAGGCCTTCCATCCGGTGCGTTTGCTCGCGCATGGTGTGCAGCGCTTTTTCACGCGGCGCACCTTCCAGCGTTTGCTCCTGCATCATCTCCAGGTAGCCCTGCAGCACGGTCAACGGGGTTCGCAGTTCGTGGCTGACGTTGGCGAAGAAGTTACGACGCGCCCCTTCCAACTGGTGCATCTGGGTGACATCGCGCGCCACCATCAGCCACTGCTTATCGCTGTAGGGCATCACGCGGATCTCAAGATGGCGACCATTATTGAGCTTGAGATTGTGCGGACGGGAGAAATCACGCTTTTTCAGGTACAGCGTGAACTCGGGATAACGCAGAAGGTTGAGGATATTCTGTCCATTGTCATCCGGCCAGCGCAGGCCCAGCAGCTGCTGCGCCAGGCCGTTACACCAGAAGATCGTCCCTTCTTCGGTCGTCAGAATCACGGCATCCGGCAGCGATTCTGCACCGCTGCGAAAACGCTTAATCAGGCTTCCCAGCTCGCGGCGGCGCTTTTTATTACGCATCTGCATCTGATGCAGACCGTACAGCAGCGGCTCCCAGCTGCCGCTTCCCGGCGGCGGCGTCATGCTTCGGTCAACCCACAGCCACCAGGAGAGGCGCAGCAGGTTCCAGAAATGCCAGATGAGCAGCCCGGTGACCGACGCCAGCAGAAACCACGGCAGGTGTCCAAGAAAGGCCCCCAGAATGAAGGCCGGAATACAGCATAAGATCAGTTCAAAGACGAGCCTTTTCCATGACAGACGTTCCAGCACGCGTCACACTCCTGTCATTGTTCAGAAACGGGTAGAAAAACGATAACCCGTGCCGCGGACCGTCTGCACCATGCGATCGTGGCCGCTCAGTTCCAGTGCTTTTCGCAGGCGGCGGATATGTACGTCAACCGTCCGGTCTTCGACATACACGTTAGTTCCCCAGACGTTATTCAGCAACTGCTCGCGGCTGTACACGCGTTCCGGGTGGGTCATAAAGAAGTGCAGGAGTTTAAATTCGGTAGGCCCCATGTCGAGGGGATTTTCACCGGTCATCACGCGGTGAGACGTCGGATCAAGGCTCAGCCCCTGCATTTCGATCACCTCTTCCACCGCCATCGGCGAAATACGGCGCATTACGGCTTTAATGCGGGCCACCAGCTCTTTGGGGGAGAACGGTTTGGTAATGTAATCGTCCGCGCCGGTCTCCAGACCGCGCACACGATCCTCTTCTTCTCCGCGCGCCGTGAGCATCACAACCGGTATATCGCGGGTCAGCGCTTCACGCTTCAGGTGTTTGATAAACTGCAGTCCGGAGCCGCCGGGCAGCATCCAGTCCAGCAGAATCAGATCGGGCCAGGGTTCATTCAGCTGGTTCACTGCACTGTCATAATCTTCTGCTTCAACCGGCTGGAAGCCATTTTGTTCGAGCACGAAGCACACCATTTCACGAATTGGAGCTTCATCTTCTACGACCAGAATACGTCTCGCCATACTTTGCCCTGTCTTATCTTATTTACGTTACAAGTTTGTAATTCGGCGCCATTATGCGTCAGATTTATGACAGATTTATGAAAAACAGTACCACGTTAACGGGCAAACCGTTGTTTTATTACAGCGGTTATTTTCCCTTCTCTGAACGTTTATAATCCTGCTTTCTCTTTTTTGCCACGGATCAGCTATGCGCATACTTCACACCTCGGACTGGCATCTGGGTCAAAATTTTTACAGCAAAAGCCGTGCGGCTGAACATGAAGCGTTCCTGGGCTGGCTGCTGGAAACGGCCCGGACGCACGAGGTGGACGCGATTATTGTGGCGGGAGACATCTTTGATACCGGCTCGCCGCCGAGCTATGCGCGCGAGTTGTATAACCGCTTCGTGGTGAATCTGCAGCAAACCGGCTGTCATCTGGTGATCGTCGCCGGCAACCATGATTCCGTCGCAACGCTGAATGAATCCCGCGACATCCTGGCGTTTCTCAATACCACCGTCGTCGCCAGCGCCGGGCACGCCCCGCAGATCCTGAAAAAGCGCGACGGGTCGCCGGGGGCGGTGCTGTGTCCGATACCGTTTTTACGTCCGCGCGACATCGTGCAAAGCCAGGCGGGGCTGTCGGGCGCGGAAAAGCAGCAACATTTGTTGCAGGCCATCACCGACTATTACCACCAGCAGCACGCCGAAGCCTGTGCCCTGCGCGGTGACCAGTCGATTCCGGTGATTGCGACCGGGCACCTCACCACCGTCGGGGCCAGTAAAAGTGACGCCGTGCGTGACATCTATATCGGCACGCTGGATGCCTTTCCGGCGCAGCACTTCCCGCCCGCCGACTACATTGCGCTCGGGCACATTCACCGGGCGCAGATCGTCGGCGGCTGCGAGCACATCCGCTACTGCGGCTCGCCCCTTTCGCTCAGCTTTGACGAAACGGGCAAAGCCAAATCCGTACATCTGGTGACCTTCTCCGACGGAAAACTCAGCGCCGTCGACACGCTGGAGGTGCCCGTTACTCAACCGCTGGCCGTGCTGAAAGGCGATCTCAATGCCATCACCGCACAACTGGAGCAGTGGCGCGGCGTCGAGCAAGATCCCCCCATCTGGCTGGACATCGAAATCACCACCGACGACTACCTGCACGATATGCAGCGAAAAATCCAGGCGCTGACCGAAGATTTGCCGGTTGAGGTCTTGCTGGTGCGCCGCAGCCGCGAGCAGCGCGAGAAAATCCTGTTAAGCGCTCAACGCGAAACGCTCAGTGAACTGGGGGTCGAAGAGGTGTTTGAACGCAGACTCTCGCAGGAGGAAATCGACGAGGCGAAGCGCGCAAGGCTCAGCGAACTGTTCAGCCATACCCTGCATGCGCTCAATGATGAGGAAGAAAACGCGTGAAAATTTTGAGCCTGCGACTGAAAAATCTTAACTCCCTCAAGGGCGAGTGGAAAATTGATTTTACCGCTGAGCCGTTTGCCAGCAACGGGCTGTTTGCCATCACCGGCGCGACCGGGGCAGGTAAAACCACCCTGCTCGACGCCATCTGTCTGGCGCTTTATCACGAAACGCCGCGACTGCAGAAGGTCTCCCAGGCGCAAAACGACCTGATGACGCGCGACACCGCCGAGTGTCTGGCGGAAGTGGAGTTCGAGGTAAAAGGCACCGCCTATCGCGCCTTCTGGAGCCAAAACCGGGCGCGCAACCAGCCGGACGGGAACCTGCAGGCGCCGCGCGTGGAGCTGGCGCGCTGCGAAGATGGCAAAATCCTGGCCGACAAAGTGACGGATAAGCTGGAGCAAACCGCCGCGCTCACCGGGCTGGACTACGGGCGCTTTACCCGCTCCATGCTGCTTTCTCAGGGGCAGTTTGCTGCCTTTCTCAACGCCAAACCGAGCGATCGCGCCGAGCTGCTGGAAGAGCTGACCGGCACCGAAATCTACGGTCAGATTTCCGCCATGGTGTTTGAGAAACACAAAGCCGCCCGCATCGTGCTTGAAAAGTGCGAGGCGCAGGCGGCGGGCGTCGTGCTGTTGAGCGAAGAACAACAGCAGCAGTTACAGCAAAGTTTGCAGGCACTTACTGACGAAGAGAAAACCCTGCTGGAACAGCAGCAAAACCAACAGAAAGATTTTCAGTGGCTTACGCGCCATGATGAGCTCGTGCGCGAGCAACAGCGCGTCACCGCGATGCAGCAGCAGGCGCAACAGGCGCTGACGGACGCTGCGCCTGAACTGGCAAAACTGCAGCTTGCTCTCCCCGCCGCCCAGCTTCGGCCGCTTTGGGATCATCAGCAGGAGCAAACCGCGCGCCTGACGCAAACCCAGCAGCGAATTATCGAAGTAAATACTCGCTTACAGGCCAGAACCGCGCTGCGTTCACGTATCCGCAATACCGCCCTGCGTGACCACGAGCAGCGACAGGCCGAACTGTCGGCGCTGGCGCAGTGGCTGGCGGAGCACGAGCGCTATCGTCTGTTAGGCCAGGAGATTGCAGGCTGGCGTGCCCAGTTCTCGCAGCTTAACCGCGATAAAACGCAGTTAGCCTCGCTTGCTGCGCGGATAGGTGAATTACGCAACAGGCTGGCAGCGATGCCGGAAAATGCGCTGACGCTGACGGCGGATGAGGTCAGCGCGGCCATGGAGCAGCAGTCCCGGTTACGCACGCTGCGCCAGCAGCTGACGTCGCTGCATGCCCGCTATCAGCCGCTGCAAAAGCGCCTGCGCCAGAGCAGTGAAAGCGTGCAGAAGGCGCAGGCTGAACAAAGTAAGCTTAATGAAACGCTGACGCTGCGCCGCCAGCAGTACAAAGAGAAAAACCAGCATTATCTCGATCTAAAAGCCCTGTGCGAAACCGAAGCAACGATTAAGAAGCTGGAGCATTACCGTTCCCAGCTTGAGGCAGGCAAACCCTGTCCGCTGTGCGGTTCCTGCGAACATCCGGCCGTTGAGCAATATCAGTCGCTTGAGCTGACGGATAACCAGCGCCGCCGTGATGCCCTGGAAAAAGAGGTCGCCGCCCTTAGAGAGGAAGGCCTGCTGGTGCTGGGACAGGTCAATGCCCTGACTCAGCAGATCCAGCGCGAGACAGACGACGCGCAGACGCTTTCTCAGGAAGAGCAAGCGCTCACTAAAGAGTGGGTGGCGGCCTGCACGTCTCTGAACATTACCTTGAATATTCAGGACGATATTGCGCCATGGCTGAACGAACAGGAACATTACGAGCGCCAGCTTTATCAGCTCAGCCAGCGGCTGACTCTGCAGAACCAGCTGAGCGAACAGGAAGCGCAGGAGCGGCAGTATCAGCAGCAACTGGCGGCCACGCGGCAGGCGCTGGAGCATGCCCTGCTCGCGCTCTCACTTAACGCACCTGAAGAGAGTCAGGAAGCCGCCTGGCTTCAGGCCCGTGAAGCTGAATTCGCGCAGTGGCAGGAGAAACAAACGCAGCACGGCGTGCTTCAGGAACGTATAAACGCCCTGAAGCCACTGCTCGACGCGCTTCCGGCAACGAACAGCGAAGACGCCGAACCGGTTATTCCTGATAACTGGCGCGCCATCCACGACGAATGCGTGTCGCTGCAAAGCCAGCTGAGCGCGCAACAGCAGCAGGAAGCGCTGGAGCGAGAGCGCCTGCAGCAGTCGCAGACGCAGTTCACCGCGGCGCTCTCGGCGAGCTGCTTTACCGACCAGGACGCGTTTCTTGCCGCCCTGCTGGATGACGATGCTATTCGCCACCTTGAACAGCTGAAACAGTCGCTGGAAAACCAGATACAGCAGGCCGCGGCGCTGTGCGGGCAAGCGAACCAACAGCTACAGTCACATCTGGCGCAGAGGCCGCAAGGGCTCGACGCCGATGTACCCACGCTGCAAAGCCAGCTGCAGCAGCTGGCGCAACAGCTGCGCGAGAACACCACGCATCAGGGCGAGATCCGTCAGCAGCTTAAGCAGGACAGCGATAACCGGCAGCACCAGCTGGCGTTGATGCAGCAAATTGAAGAGGCCGCGCGCCAGGCGGATGACTGGGGGTACCTGAACGCGCTGATCGGCTCCAGCACCGGCGACAAGTTCCGTAAGTTCGCCCAGGGGCTGACGCTGGACAATCTTGTCTGGCTTGCTAACCAGCAGCTTAACCGTCTGCACGGGCGTTATTTATTGCAGCGTAAGGCCAGCGACGCGCTGGAGCTGGAAGTGGTGGATACGTGGCAGGCGGATGCAGTCCGCGATACCCGCACCCTCTCCGGCGGCGAGAGCTTCCTGGTCAGCCTGGCGCTGGCGCTGGCGCTTTCCGATCTGGTGAGTCATAAAACGCGGATCGATTCGCTGTTCCTGGATGAAGGGTTCGGCACGCTCGACAGTGAGACGCTGGATACCGCGCTGGATGCGCTCGACACGCTGAACACCACCGGGAAAACCATCGGCGTGATCAGCCACGTAGAGGCGATGAAAGAGCGTATTCCGGTGCAGATCAAAGTGAAGAAGATTAACGGGCTGGGGTATAGCAAGCTGGATAAGGTATTTGCGGTGGAATGAATGGGGGGAGCGTGCGGTCTGATGCCCTCACCCTGACCCTCTCCCACAGGGAGAGGGAATAAACGTTTATTCTGGCCACAGCCACGCCGCGCCGCGCACGCCGCTGGAGTCCCCGTGCAGCGCTTTGCGGATCGGGGTTTCACACTCGCCGCCGAAGACCCACTGCTTCACCAGGTTCGGCACCGTGGCGTACAGCCGATCGACGTTGCTCATGCCGCCGCCGAGCACTATCACGTCAGGATCGAGAATATTCACCACGTGGGCCAGCGATTTCGCCAGCCGCATTTCGTAGCGGCTAAGCGCCAGCTCCGCCACCGGGTCCTGCGCTTCGACCAGACGCATGATCTCGTTACCCTTGAGCGGCTGGCCGCTCAGGCGATGGTAGTCGGTCGCAAAACCGGTACCGGAGATAAACGTCTCAATACATCCCTGTTTTCCGCAGTAGCACGGGACTTCAGTGCGGTATTTGAGTTCGTCTTCATCCATCCACGGCAGCGGGTTGTGTCCCCACTCACCCGCCGTGCCGTTACCGCCGATATGGGCACGCCCGCCAAACGCCACGCCCGCGCCGCAGCCGGTACCGATGATCACCGCAAACACGGTCTGGGCACCGGCCGCCGCGCCGTCGATGGCCTCAGAGACGGCGAGGCAGTTGGCATCGTTGGCCAGACGCACTTCCCGGTTCAGGCGCGCGCTTAAATCTTTATCAAACGGCTGACCGTTGAGCCAGGTGGAGTTCGCATTTTTAACCACGCCGGTATACGGCGAGATCGACCCCGGGATCCCCATCCCGACGCTGCCGGTTTGTCCTGTGGCCTGCTCGGCCATCTCAACCAGCCTGGCAATGGTCTCGATCGTCTGGTGATAATCATCGCGCGGCGTAGGCAGACGGTGGCGGAACAGCTGTTCCCCCTGCTCGCTCAGTGCGATAACTTCTGTTTTGGTGCCGCCCAAATCAATGCCAATACGCACAAGACTCTCCTCATTATTTTGATTATCAACAGAGTAGAAGCACGCATCCCGATTAGCAATGCAAGCGATGCGACAATTCGTTATCATGCCCGCTGATTTAACGACAAGGCCGTGGAAATTATCATGCTGTGGTTCAAAAATTTGATGGTTTACCGTCTCAGCCGCGACGTTTCGCTGCGTGCAGAAGAGATGGAAAAACAGTTAGCCGCTTATACCTTTTCCCCTTGCGGTAGCCAGGATATGGCAAAAACCGGTTGGGTTCCGCCAATGGGTTCACAAAGCGATGCATTGACCCACGCCAGCAGCACGGGTCAAATCATCGTCTGCGCCCGTAAAGAAGAGAAGATTCTGCCCACGCCGGTGGTTAAGCAGGCGCTCGAGGCGAAAATTTTCAAGCTGGAAGCCGAGCAGGGCCGCAAGCTGAAAAAGACCGAAAAAGATTCGCTGAAAGACGAAGTGCTGCACTCTCTGCTGCCGCGCGCCTTCAGCCGCTTCAGCCAGACCATGATGTGGATCGACACCGTTAACGGGCTGATCATGGTGGACTGCGCCAGCGCCAAGAAAGCAGAAGATACGCTGGCCCTGCTGCGTAAGAGCATCGGCTCGTTACCGGTCGTTCCGCTGGCGCTGGAAACGCCAATTGAGTTAACGCTGACCGAATGGGTACGCAGCGGTGCTGCGGCACAGGGCTTCCAGATCCTTGATGAAGCCGAGCTGAAAGCCCTGCTGGAAGATGGCGGCGTGATCCGCGCGAAGAAGCAGGATCTGGTCAGCGACGAGATCGCCGTACACATTGAAGCGGGTAAAGTGGTCACCAAGCTGGCGCTCGACTGGCAGCAGCGCATCCAGTTCGTGATGTGCGACGACGGCTCCGTGAAGCGTCTGAAGTTCTGCGACGAGCTGCGCGATCAGAACGAAGATATCGACCGGGAAGATTACGCCCAGCGTTTTGACGCGGACTTCATCCTGATGACCGGCGAGCTGGCCGCGTTGATTCAGAATCTGGTGGAAGGTCTCGGCGGCGAAGCGCAGAGATAACGGGTAAAACGTAGGCCGGGTAAGCGTTAGCGCCACCCGGCTAATTTTTTATTTCAGGTAGCGGCACAGATAAGAGGTAGGCTCAGCCACCTGCAAATGAAATTCGCTGTGGCCAGGGACGTTGAAAACTTGCCCGGCAGCGTAAACTTTCCATTCCGTTTCACCCGGCAGCAGGACGTTCAGCGCGCCGCTGACCACCGTCATCTCTTCCGCTTCCGCCGTGCCAAAGGTGTATTCCCCTTCCGCCATTACGCCAACGCTGGCGCGGCCAGTGCTGCTGCTGGTAAAACCAATGGATTTCACTTTACCGGAAAAGTATTCGTTACTCTGAAGCATGAACTGGCCCTTATATTTTTAGATAAAAATTCACTATAGGGGCCATGCTCATCACCTGTCACGCAAAATCGTTACATGAGCAGTTCCGAGGCCAGGCGAGCCATCAGAACGTTGGATAACAGCACCGGCACATCCAGCGCTTTTTGCAGCAAATCACGATGATGCTGGTGGAACCCCAGACAGTCCAGAATCAGGACATCGGCCCCTCTTTCCAGCAGTTCCTTCCCGGCAGCAATGAGTTTGGCCTCACTGTCCCAGAACGGATTGGCCAGCGCGTACAAGGGCACTTTTTCCAGCACATGCCATTTTGCCTCCTGGTTATCCATGAGCTCCTCAATGGGGACAATCACCCCCACCTGATGACCATCCACGATGGAGGCCACCAGCGGCGGAATGATGCGCATCGGTTCCAGCAGAATCGCATTGCGCGCCATAAGCCCCTTAATGGGGGCCGTGCTCATCAGCAAAATAACGTCATAACCTTGATTATCGAGCACTTCTATTACGCCCTGCAGCGAGCGCTCGATTTTCTGGCGTGAAACATGCGCCAGTTTACCGTCACTTAATAACGTCGCCAGGGGATCCTCCCCCGCCTCGACAGCGTAGTCCTCCATGACCTCTTCCCGACTCATCTTCCCAAGCAGGCTCAGATGCGTTATCTGTTGTTCAGATACATGCTCGGTTAAGAGCGGTAACACTTCGCTTACAGGGACCACACCAATGGTGAGGATCGCCAACGTTGCCTTCATCTTTGTCGCCTTCCATTACTCCAACATCGTGCACACAGGTACAGGCTCACTACGCTGCACAGTTCATTTTTTCAACAAAACAGCACCAAGCGTAGCAGGTGATCCCGACATCGAAATGTAAAGATCGCCTGCCGATACCAGAGTTACTTGTAATAACTAAATATTAACTCCTGCTTAACTTTCACGATGAGTAAAAAGTGTGATTCAGGCACGATCCTGGAGCGTTTAGGAAAACATTCAGGTTATGTCGGGATCTTCGTAGCGCCGTTTCGCATCCAGCGCTTCCTGTTCAGTCTCGTGTTCACTGATCAGCGAGTCCGGTTTTGGGTGATCGGCACGCAGTTGATACCAGGTCACGGTATGACCCGTATGGCCTTTTTCAACGGTAACAATGCGCGCTTCACGCGGATAGGGAGGTCTGGTTGGCATAGCTCATCCTTTTTTTATGTCTGAGCTATAAGTATAGACGCCGCTTAGCTGGCACAAGCCAAACGCAGGGCGGTAATAATCTGAATCACAACGTCTTCGGGAGAGGCTGACGCATCCACCACGTGGTGAGCCGCTTCGCGGTATAACGCATCGCGTTCCGCCAGCACTTCACTCACCTCTTCGTTCAGCGGCCTGGAGGTTAGCGCAGGGCGTTGCCCCTCTTCCGGAAAGGCTTCCAGACGCCCAACCAGGGCCGACACCGGCGCACTGAGGTAAATCACAATCCCTTTTTCGCGCATAAACTGACGATTACACTCCGCCAGAACAATGCCACCCCCGGTCGCAATCACCGCAGACGGGGTGGTGACCGCTTTCAGCGTGGCCGTTTCGCGCGCGCGAAAGCTTTCCCATCCCTCTTGTTCAACAATCTCAGCGATGGTTTTTCCAGCCTCGGTTTGCAGCCAGTGGTCGGTATCCACAAACTGGCGATGACACACGCGTGCCAGCTCCAGGCCAACGGTGGTTTTCCCACAGCCGCGGGGGCCAACTAAAAAGATGGGTTGGGTCATAGCCAGGTGTTCCCCTTGATGCCGGATGGCTGAAGAGTGTAAAGAAATAATTGCAGAAGATGTTGCGATTACTTTACTGCAAAGCGGTACGGGATGACAACCCTGTGGAGGCCACACTGTACCACAAATTGACAATAATTATCATTACGCTGTACGGCGCTTCACTTCCAGCAGCCATTTATCCAGTTCGGCAGCAAACTGCTGGCGATCGCGCTGTGACAGGCTATCCGGCCCACCGGTCTGCACGCCGCTGGCCCGCATCGTATCCATAAAATCGCGCATAGTGAGCTTCTCGCGAATGGTCGACGGCGAGTATCGCTCTCCGCGCGGATTGAGCGCCGCCGCCCCTTTCTCCAGCACTTCGGCAGCCAACGGAATATCCGCCGTGATCACCAGATCCTCCGCGCTGCACAGGCGGACAATTTCGTTATCCGCTACGTCAAACCCGGCCGGCACGCGTAAAGAGCGGATGAAGCGCGAAGGCGGTACGCGAATATTCTGGTTCGCCACCAGCGTCAGCGGCATCTGAACGCGCTCGGCGGCACGAAATAAAATCTCTTTAATCACATTCGGACACGCGTCCGCATCAACCCAAATCGCCATATTGTCTCCCCATAATAACTCTGCCGACTATTGTCGCCTGCATTTCGTTGTTAAGCTATCAATCAGAGAAAACAACGCATAATGACGGAGAATCGTGATGGACAAGAAAATCGGGTTTATCGGCTGCGGTAACATGGGCAAAGCCATCCTGGGCGGTCTGATCGCCAGCGGGCAGGTGTTGCCGGGTCAGATTTGGGTCTATACCCCGTCACCGGACAAGGTCGCCGCGTTGCGCGATCAGTACGGGATCAACGCCGCCGAAAGCGCGCAGGAAGTGGCCCAGGTCGCCGATATCGTCTTTGGCGCCGTCAAGCCGAACATCATGATCAAAGTGCTGAGCGACATCACCTCCAGCCTGAATAAAGAGACGCTGGTGGTGTCGATTGCCGCGGGCGTCACGCTCGATCAGCTGGCGCGCGCGCTGGGCCACGACCGCAAAATCGTCCGTGCGATGCCAAACACCCCTTCACTGGTCAACGCCGGCATGACCTCCGTCACGCCTAACGCCCTGGTGACCTCAGAAGACGTGGCGGATGTACTGAACATTTTCCGCTGCTTCGGTGAAGCAGAAGTGATTGCCGAATCGATGATCCATCCGGTAGTCGGCGTCAGTGGTTCTGCGCCTGCGTATGTCTTCATGTTTTTAGAAGCGATGGCCGATGCCGCCGTGCTTGGCGGAATGCCGCGCGCCCAGGCGTATAAGTTCGCCGCGCAGGCCGTCATGGGCTCAGCCAAAATGGTGCTGGAGACCGGCAAACACCCGGGTGAGCTGAAAGATATGGTGTGCTCCCCTGGCGGTACCACCATCGAAGCAGTGCGGGTGCTGGAAGAGCGCGGATTCCGCTCGGCCGTCATTGAGGCCATGACAAAATGCATGGAAAAATCAGAGAAGCTGAGTAAATCCTGATCGTTTCAGTCGGGCGTCAGGCGGCCACTTCGGTACGGCTGCGCCCGGCATTTTTCGCTCTGTACAGCGCCACGTCAGCCGCCTTTAGCCATTCCCGATAATGTCCAAATTGCGGTCCCCAGGGGGCAACGCCTACGCTGATGCGCAGCGCCTCTTTTGGCGCGCACGGTAGCGACAGCGTTTCCAGCCGCTCATGCACCCGGGACATCACGGCGATCGCGCTTTCCGCCGCGGTCTGCGACATAATCACCGCAAACTCATCCCCGCCAAACCGGCCGATGGCATCACCTGACCGCACCGACATCTGGAGCTGGCGCGTGATGGCAATGATCGCCTCATCCCCCACGGCGTGCCCCCAGGTATCGTTGATATTTTTAAAGTGGTCGATATCAATCAGCAAAATCGTGGCGGTGCAGTGGTCACGGCGGCAATGCTCAAATTCATTTCGCAGCAGCATTTCCCAGTGGCGTCGATTAAAGACCCCTGTCATGCCGTCGCGTGTGCTCATCATTTCCAGCCGCTGCTTGTGCTCAGCAAGCCTGACGGCGGTGCGGTGGCTGAGCCAGGCAAACAGCATGGGATAAAGCACCAGCACCGGCAGCGTTAAGCCCCACTCCACCGGGTCGGGGTTAAAGACGGCCACGCGGCCGACAAGCGGCAGCGTCACCAGCGCGGAGAGCAGGGTCAACAGGATCCCCGGAATAAACAGACGACAGCCCCCGGAGCCCATCATGTTCATCCCTACCATCATCACCAGCGCCGCCGTGGGTAACGCGCTCATCCCCATCACGCCGATCCAGAGCCCGGCAATGATGGCATCGATCTTAAGATTGAATACTTCCTGCTGATGAGGTGACGCGGCCCGGCAGGATAACTGCCAGGCGAAATGGGGCCAGACGAACGCCCAACCGACCAGTAAAAGCCACCAGCCGCCGGGTAAAAAATGGGTGACCAGCATTCCTGCAACCGGGAAAAACATCGCTGCCAGCCCCACGGCGCGCGCCAGCCGAACCCGCCGGGCAAACTGAATGCCGGCGCGGTGAGGGTCATCCTGAGAAAGGGTTAAATTCCACTCTTCCCGAATGCGCTTTTTGTTGTAATACGTTTCATCATTCATCATTTTTGGGAATATTCTGAAACATTTTCCCAAATTATAGAGAGGGGGTCTGCGGGGAAAGTATGAAATTTCGGGTGAGCCGCCGGAGCCGCTCACCCGTTAGAACTACACTTTTTTCTTCAGGCAGGCACTCATGAACTTGCTGCGGTCATCCCCTTTCAGAGACTGTTCGGTGGCCTTGGCATTACACTCGCGCATCTTTTGCTGCTGAGGCGTCAGGCTTTTTTCAGCTGGCTTCGAGGCGCCGTTTTTGAGGCAGTCGCTCATGTAGGTCTTGCGAGCATCGCCCTTCAGACTCTGAGACGTCGCCTGCTGATTACAGGTGGTCATACGCTGCTGCTGCGGCGTTAACGTTTTCTCTTCCGCGTTCGCCGAGGCGACCAGGAACAGGCCGGAGAGCAGAGTAACCAGTAATGTTGTTTTCATTGCACCATCCTTTTGTGAACATTCCCTGTAAGTCTGGTTCGTGACAGGAAAAAAACCACCCGGCAGATGTGATTTCCACCGGGATTTTTATCATTTCAGACCCAGCGCCGCCTTCATGGTGTAGAACAGATCCGTTTGATCCGTCAGGCCTACCACGTTAGCCGCGTGCGGGCCGTAGGCGGCAATGCGCAGCTGGGTGCCCGTGTGCTCCATGGACTCTTCTTCAGAGTTACCGTAGCTCATCACCATGACGGCACCATCTTTGGTGTTCAGCGCCTGCGTCAAGCCAGGGGCTTTGGTATCTGGCGGAATGATCTGGCTGGCGTGCGCGTGGTCCGCGGTGACGATCACCAGGGTGTTACCGTCTTTTTTCGCGAACGCGAGCGCCTTCTGCACCGCTTCGTCCAGATCGACGGTTTCGCCAATCTGACCGCACGGATTCGCCGCATGATCCTGCTTATCGATTGACGCGCCTTCTACCTGCAGGAAGAACCCTTTTTCGCTCTTGCTCAGCAGAGAGATCGCTTTATCGGTCATCGCCGCCAGCGTTGGTACGCTGTCCGTGCGTTTCGGGTTTGGCGTACAGGTCACCGCAGGCTTATCGATATTGCCGTGATACGAGGCTTTTGGACCTTCCCAGCGCACGGGCATGTTGCCGTCGGAGAACAGCCCCAGCAGCGGCTTGTCCTGGTTCGCCTCGCTTATCGCCGCCAGAGCATTTGCGTCACTCACCAACTGATAGCCACGAGCCTGCGCCTGCTCGCGCAGCGTTTTGCCCTGCCATTCGCCCGCCGTCGCGGTTTCCGCGAAGGTTTTCGCGCCGCCGCCCAGCGTCACGTCAGGACGTGCGTTCAGCAGTTGTTCCGTAATCGAGCCTTTGCCGCCTTTTTCCAGGGCATTTGTAGGGCATTTTTCGCTGGTCACTGACGGGCCGTAGCACTTACGCGAGGTCACGTGTGCCACCAGCGCCGCAGGCGTCGCATCCTGAAGTTCAGCGGTGGAGACGTTGCCGGTCGCCAGGCCCGCCGCTTTTGCCATCTCCAGAAGGGTTTGATGATCGTGTTCGTGAATATCCACGCCCAGCGCACCATTATAGGTTTTCACGCCGGTGGACCACGCCGTGGCAGAGGCCGCGGAATCCGTTACGTAATCCGGTTTACCGGTTTTTTTATCCAGCGCGTAGTGGGTATATTGTCCGGTCAGCGGTAAGGCATCGATACCTTTAAAAAAGCCACCCGCTCCCTCGGCATAATTTCGCGCCGCCGTGATTTCGGAATCGCCCATTCCATCGCCAATCAGCAGAATAATATTTTTTGCCGGTTTCTCATTCAGCGAAGCGCGAATAGCGGCCGTTTGATCTTCTGATAAACGGCGCGCGCCGCCAGGCTGGGTGATATCCCCTTTTGCCGCACGATTATCCAGCACGCTGGTTTGCGTCGTATCTGCATAAATGGCAGGGGTAATTAACAGGGGAAGTAATGCAATGAAAAGTGCGCTCTGTTTCAATTTATTTTCTCCATGTACAAATACATAAAAATAAAAACAGAGCGACTATAGGCATCCTGCATGACAATTCTATGACACGTCGTTACGTCCTGTGACGGTTTAGCTGCGCGGATGCCTTAACAGCTTCTTTACGTACTGGTGAAGCATCTCCGCATCCTCAACCGGTACTTGCGATTCAGGCCTGACGCTCTCCAGCGCGCCTTCCACGCTCTCAATCAACGCCTGCTGATCGGTTTTCGCCATTTGTCGCAGCAACGCGGTGACCACAATCTCAAGCGCTTCGACCTGAGCCACCAGCTCTTTTGACTCTTCTTCCTTTTGTGCCAGCTTGACCAGCAATTCAGCAATGAGGTTTTTCATCGTGCCAGTTCCTTTTCAGTTTTGTCTGACGTTATCACTCTGAATCCCTATTGCAAAGAGAAGAAATTAATTATGGTATGCAAAAGTGACACAGGAACGAAAATAAAGAGGTAGCGCCGTGAGCGAAACGTTTTTCTAAAAAAAGACGCCGCATTTTGTTATATAAAAATGCGGCTACCATAAGAATATATAATACATCTACTAAAGTGTTATCTCACCGATTTGGCCTCCGCCATTTGTCGGCGGCGTCGCAGCGCAATAGCCAGCTGGATAATATTGATTAAAACAACAATCGCTGTCGCCGCAAATACCCAACGAAAACCGGCCATTGCGGAAACGGATGCGCCAATAAGCGGACCGGCAACATTCCCCAGATACATAAATGACTGGTTATATCCAAAAATTCGCCCCGTCACCTGGTCGCTGGAATATTTGACCAGCAGGGTCTGTACCGCAGGCAACATGGCGCCGTCAGCAAAGCCGAGCAGAAATCGCAATATGCCAAGCTGAAGCGGAGAAGTGACAAACGACATCGCGAAGAAGAGCACCACCGCAAAGATCAGCGTCGCCATCAGGATGCGCGCCGTGCCGATCCTGTCCCCCAGTTTACCCAGACGCGGCGCGGAAATCAGGGCGGATACGCCCGGCACGGCGGCAATCATGCCGCTCAGAAAAGCGATATTCGTGCTCTCCGGCTCCATCGACTTGATAAACAGCGCCAGAATCGGACCGACCGAACCGTTGCAGAGCTGGATGACCATGGTGGTCACAAACAGGCTAATCATCAGCCCCGGATAAGGCAGCGAGGCAAAAACGGCCTTGCCGCTGAGGCGTTCAGCTTTACTGATAACCGGGCGGCCCCCTTCTTTGATCAGAAAGAGCGTGACCAGAAAACTGACCACCAGCAGGATCGCGGTGATAATAAATACCGCGCGCAGCCCGACGTGGTCCGCCAGAAAGCCCCCCAACAGCGGCCCGCCGATGACGCCGCTGATCTGTGCCGTGGAGAGCGTACTCAGCGCCCAGCCGCTACGCTCGCGCGGCACCTGAGAGGCGACCAGCGCCATGGCGTTTGGAATATACCCGGACGTCAACCCCATCACCGCCCGCAGGAAAAACAGCTGCCAGACGTTGGTGGCGAAGGCCTGCAGCAGAATAGCAATCGCCATCCCGAGCGAGGCGCGCAGCAGCATCAGTTTACGGCCTTTTCGATCTGCCAGGCTGCCCCACATCGGTGACACAATGGCGGAGACCAGAAACGTGACGCTGAACGTCAGACCGGACCACATGGAAAGCGCTTCATGCGAGGTCACCCCCAGCTGCGACACGTACAGCGGCAGGAACGGTAAAATCTGGCTGATGGCCAGCCCGGTAAAGAAGCAACCGAACCAGACCGAGATAAGATTAACTTTCCAGGATTCCATAACGAAATAGTCTTCATTTTTAGGCGAATTCGCCGACAGATTAGCAAGTTACGCGTGTCAACGTCGCACCAGAGATGCGGCCCGACAGACTTTGGTGTTTTATCTTCCCAGTCATCATATTTGTGAAATAAGTCACAATTCATCCATTTTCTGGCGGAATATTATGCTTCACCGGCAGAGGCCAAAACCGCGCATTCCCAGATGAAAATGGTTAGCATGCGCCGCGTTATACTCCGGTCCCAGGCCGTTCCCGTAGTAGCCACAGCTCGCCGCCAGCATGGCCTTCAGCCAAGGCTGCGTTGTTGTCGCCTTCCAGCCATTCAGCACCGTGACGCGTTCACCGTTCGCCAGACGAAAAGCGGCAATATCCAGCGCCTCCGCCGTGGCATGTTCACTGCGGCGCGCGTCAGGGCGGTTATAAATATTGCGGCAGGCAAAGCTGCCAAGGTGGTCGATACGCGCGAGCTCGCTGCCCGTATAGCGTTTTGTCAGCGGCCGGGCCTGCTGGCTGATAAAGAGGGCTGAGCTGAGCGCCAGCGGGCAGCTGGCAAGAAAGCTGCTGTTCAGGCCGACAGGGCCGAAGTCACGCACGCGCACGACGTTGTTAAGGGGACACGCGCCGCCGCTGTCCGCTACCGGCTGGGTGCGGATGAGATCGCGTTGGTTAGCCTGTAACAGCAGGCTCGCGCACGCCTCGGGAGTTAAACGCCGAAGCTTATACTGAGTGATTCGGCCTGGCGGATCGTCAAGCGTCAGCGGCGTGAAAGGGTTGTAGTAAGTCGGCAACCAGCGGTAACCCAGCGTTGCGATGGTCAAAATGATAAATCCGGTCAGCAGCGTTTTTCCTCTCACTCTCCCCCCTCAACATTCCCCAAAACATTATGGCAGAAGGCCGCGAAACCCGCCGGGCATCGTGGTATGTTATTGGCTTTTCGTCAGACTGGAAGAGAGTGAGATGGCTAAGCAGCGCGTAGGTATTGTCTTTGGGGGAAAATCAGCGGAGCACGAAGTGTCATTGCAATCGGCTAAAAATATCGTTGATGCGATCGATAAAAGCCGTTTCGACGTGGTGCTGCTGGGCATTGATAAACAGGGCCAGTGGCACGTTAACGATGCCAGCCAGTATCTGCTCAATGCTCACGATCCGGCACACATCGCCCTGAATCCTTCAGAAGTGAGCGTCGCCACCGTACCCGGCGTCGTGAAGGGGCAGCTTATCGACGCCGGCAATGCGCAGGCTCTCGCCCAGATCGACGTCGTCTTCCCTATCGTTCACGGTACCCTGGGGGAAGATGGTTCCCTGCAGGGAATGCTGCGCATGGCCAACCTGCCGTTCGTCGGCTCGGATGTCCTCGGCTCTGCCGCCTGCATGGACAAAGACGTGACCAAACGCCTGCTGCGCGATGCCGGGCTGAATATTGCCCCGTTCGTTACGCTCACCCGCGCCAACCGCGACAAACACACCTTCGCGCAAATTAGCGGAGAGCTGGGTCTGCCGCTGTTTGTGAAGCCTGCAAACCAGGGCTCCTCCGTGGGCGTCAGCAAAGTGACCAGCGAAGCTGAATTCACGCAAGCTGTCCGCCTGGCGTTTGAGTTCGACCATAAAGTGGTGGTTGAGCAGGGCATCAAAGGCCGTGAAATTGAGTGCGCCGTGCTGGGCAACGATTTTCCACAGGCGAGCACCTGCGGCGAAGTGGTCTTAAACAGCGACTTCTACTCGTACGACACCAAATACATTGATGATAAAGGCGCGCAGGTTGTCGTGCCTGCGGATCTCGATCCGGCGGTTAACGATAAGATCCGGGCGATCGCCATTCGCGCTTATCAGACGCTCGGCTGCTGCGGCATGGCGCGCGTGGATGTGTTCCTGACGGCGAAAAACGAGGTGGTGATCAATGAAATTAACACGCTGCCGGGGTTCACTAACATCAGCATGTATCCGAAGCTGTGGCAGGCGAGCGGCCTGAGCTACCCAGAATTGATCACCCGCCTGATCGAACTCGCGCTGGAGCGTCACGCCGCCGACAGCGCGCTTAAAAGTTCCGTAAACGGTTAATCGGCGCCCTTCGCCGACTCTGCCTCATCCGCTGTCGTCTCTTCAGGACGACGGCGGATAATCAACCCCGCCAGCCAGAAACTGATAACCCAGGTCACCAGCCCGACGGCATAGGTTTGCCAGCCTTTTGCTTCAAACCCCAGCAGACCCACGACACCGTTAAGAATAAAGATCAGCCCGATAGCGAAGGCGTAGTAGTGCCAGTCACGGCGTAGTTTGGACGTGAGCTTCATAACAACTCCGGCAGGAAAAAAAGACATCCTCTCACAGTTTTACGACCAGGTCTGTGGCAGATACGGAAATTCTGAAACGCGACGCAATTTCACTTAAGTTAATAAATTGTGACGTGCTGCAGAAATCAACAATCCAGGAGGATTCCGTCGCGTAAATTACCACGATTCTGATATTGACAAATGCGATGACCTGTCAAACTCACCCTGTACGAAGCGTATTAACAGAGCGATTTATCCGGAGGTCATCATGGCTGACTTTACATTGTCGAAACCGATTTTTGGCGGAAAACCAAAAACCTCCACGGCGGGTAATATCGCGTATGCCCTGTTTGTCCTGTTCTGCTTCTGGGCTGGCTCGCAGCTGCTCAATATGCTGGTCCATGCGCCTGGCGTTTACGAACACCTGATGCAGGTGCAGGATAACGGACGCCCGCGAGTTGAGATTGGTTTTGGCGTCAGCACCTTGTTCGGCCTGATTCCCTTCCTCGCGGGATGTATGATTCTGGGCGTTGTGGCATTAGTGCTGCGCTTTCGCCGCCGCCGTTAAAGCCCCATACAGCGAGCCCGGCGATCGTCCACGCGTTTTGCGAACCACGCGGTGGTCAGGTTACGCGTGATCTTCGGGCTTTCCAGCTGAATACCCGGCAGGATAGCCCTCGGTAACGTTTTCCCGCTTTTCTGCTCTGCAAGCGCAAACACCTTCTTGTACAGATCCGTTTTCTCAAAGGCCAGGCTATCGCCTTTCTCAAGCTGGCGGCGAATGTCGCTGTTGCTCAAGCCAAGCGTTGCCGATAATTTCCGTACGGCAAGCTCGGTGCTTCCCGCCTCGCTGCTGCCGTAAGCGATGAGATCGCCGTCAAGCGCCAGCTTAACGCCGCTTGCGCGGCTGACCGCACTCTGGAATGCCGCATTACGGCTGGCATACCAGCCGGCGTTAAAATCGGCAAAGCGATACAGCGGCTCATCGTAGTTCGCCGGGTAGTTCAACAGGTGATACGTGCCGAACCACAGTCCACCGCGCAGAGAGAAGACCTCCTGGCGTACCGTACCGTCGATTTTCCACGGATAGCCGTCGGTGTGTTTCTCCGCGAACGCGATGCTTACCTGCATTGGGCCACCGGTGTGGACCGGGTTCAGTGAACCAAACAGCTTCTGCCCCATTGGGACCATGCTGATGAAATCATCAAAGATGGCGCTAAGCTGTTTTTCGGTTTTCACCGTATCCAGCCGCTCGCTGTAGCTTTTGCCGTTCGGCGAGGTGATTTTAAGCGCGGTATGCACGAGGAACACCGGGATATGCATGGACTCCGCGCGGCGGTCGATCTCTTTCCAGGCGATTTTATTCAGCCCCGGCACAGCCGGATCTGACTGGTACATCGACTCCTGCTGTGCCACCGCCAGCACCGAACAGATGTTCTCCTCGGTCGGCGCGATCTTTTGGCTTTCAAAGGTTTTTGCCAGCGCGTCTGCCCACGCATTACGATCTTTCACGCTGGCGGGCATTTTCTGCCGCACAACGCTCGCCACATCAACGGGCTTCTCGCCCTTTTTGAGCGGAGCGGCCCCCTTTTCGGCACAGCCTGCCAGCACAAAAGCGGCCAGAATGGTCAACGGTAACGCGCGCGGTACGGCAAAAGGCATAGCAACGTCCTGTATTAGCTAAATGTGTTAGTGACTTCCTGCAGGTCACGATCGTCCAGCTCGCGTTCAAAGCTGCGCAGACGTTTGTAGATGGACATCAGTTCCACCAGCGTGGTCCAGGAGCTGATCAGGTACTGGAATGAACTTCTGACCTGATCGAAAACGTTAGTAATTTGGGTCATCAGTCCCAGGGTAATTGTCCCTGCAACAATTGACGGGAACAACAGGACTATTCCAAAAACAGTATCGGCCTGAAGATATAAAATACGAGCTATGTTGAAATACATGTAGTGGAAGTAGAGCTTAAAGTAGTTAAAACGGACGTTCTGAAATAACGCTTTTACCGTTGGTGGCGCAGCTCGTGATGGGTCATCCTCACCGTAAACAAGTTCTTTACGGTAAGCCGCTTCCACGCGCTGATTTTTAAATTGTAACCCCGGCAATTTGATCCCCACCACAGCAAGAAGCCCCGTTCCCATAAGAGACCAGACCAGTGCCGCAATAACCAAACCATAGGGTAAATGACCAACAACTGGAAGTTCAGGCACATGGGGTGAAAGTGCAATCAGAATCGGTAAAAAAGCGATAAGTTTCATCACAGCATTAAGCAAGCTGACCCCCATGTCCTCCAGCGTTGAGGCAAAACGCATGGTGTCTTCCTGCACACGCTGTGCAGCACCTTCGATGTGCCGCAGTCGTTGCCAATTTGCCATGTAATATTCGTTCATAGCAGTACGCCAACGGAAAACGTAATGGCTAACGAAGAAATTGTTCAGCACTGCCACTGTTACTGCAATCATGGCAATGCCGGTAAAACTAACGAGACTGGCATAGAGTTCACCAATCGGAACCTTATTCGGGGCGCTTAGCGCTTTTTGGATCAAATCGTAGAAGGGTGCATACCATGCATTAATTGCAACGCTCACTTCCACCATGAACCAGGTAACGAAAATGATCAGTGCAGATCCCAAAATCGACCAAAACTGCCAACGATGCGGAGAATACTTGAACCAGAAGAGTGCAAACAGCCCCACACATACCGTGTAGTAGACATAAAATACGATAAAGCTGAGCGACCAGAAGCGCGCCGCGCTAATCGGCACCTCGCCTGTCGCCCCCGTGATGCGCGTCAGCCATGCGCCGCCGCCCGCCTGCCAGAAAATGACAGCGATCAGTGCCCAAATAAATGCCGACAGGAAAAAAGGCCCCGGCTTTGGGAAAAAAGACTTAAACATAATGCTTCCTTCTTGTTGTTATGGCTGTTGCTGTGTACAACACGTCACCACACGAAAACCTGCCCGAGCCAGCCTCCCGGCTCCGGCAAAAAGGTCAGACCCGAGCGTTAATTATTAGTTCGCTTTCCAGTTTTCAAGAATTGTTTCGGTGCGTTTCACTGCGAGAGGATTCGCCGGCGCAATGAAGTTACGCCAGACGTCGTTGTGATGGTTAATCAGAATCTGTGCTTCAGCAGCCGGGCGGTTGGATGTGGTATGGGCATCTTCCGCCACGGTGATGTGATAACCCCGGCTAACGCCGTTCTTGATCGTCGCATCGACGCAGTAATCGGTGGCGCAGCCGCAGATAACAAACTCGCGAATGCCCTGCTCCCGCAGCAGCGTCTCAAGCCCGGTGTTGTAGAAGGCATCACAGGCCGTTTTGGTCACGTAAAGCGCGTCGGCAGGCTGATGGAGTTCAGGCAGTAGCGCAAACCCTGCCCCCCCCTCTTCCAGCCCCCCGGCCTCGGTGTGCTGTATAAAAATCACCGTGTCGGCTGCCTGCGTAAGCTGGTTGATCAGAGAGACACACTTTTCGCGCTGATGACGAGGGGTTTCAAACACCCCGTTCTGCATATCGACAACCATAACCACACGCTTCTCAGACATACCGTTCTCCGTAAGATTGAGTGACACTGGTGCCTATCATAAGCCCGATGTCACAAAATGGGAGATGGCTCGCAAGTAAATTGTTCATATTTACCCATGGTTACGTTTTTCTCGCTATCGTTATGCAATTCGGGGCATTGCACGGTACCGATTAGTAGTATAAATACCCATTACTTTCCTCATTCACTTCATGGATGCTTTTCGTTGAAACGTTGTCTGCTCTCTTTTGCCGCGCTGTGTGCGGTGAGCTTCTCTACCGCCCAGGCAGCCCAACCGCTGACGGCTCCCGTTTTAGCTTCAGATATTGCCGATCGCTACGCGAACCTTATCTATTACGGCAGCGGCGCGACCGGAATGGCGATGGTCGTCATCGACGGAAACCAGCGTGTATTCCGCAGCTTTGGCGAAACGCGCCCGGGAAATAACATTCACCCGCAGCTGGATTCCGTCATCCGCATCGCATCCTTAACCAAGCTCATGACCAGCGAAATGCTGGTGAAACTGCTCGACCAGGGCGTGGTGAAGCTCGACGATCCGCTCAGCAAATACGCGCCGCCAGGTGCCCGGGTCCCCACGTATCAGGGGACCCCGATCCGGCTTGTGAACCTTGCTACCCACACCAGCGCCCTGCCGCGTGAGCAGCCAGGCGGAGCGGCGCATCGTGACGTGTTTGTCTGGCCAACGCGCGACCAGCGCTGGAGCTATCTGAGTACCGCCACGCTGAAAGCGGCACCAGGCTCGCAGGCCTCTTATTCAAACCTGGCGTTCGACCTGCTGGCGGATGCCCTCTCAACGGCGGCTGGCAAACCGTACACGCAGCTGTTTGAAGAGCAGATCACCCGTCCGCTCGGCATGAAAGACACCACGTTTACCCCGTCCCCGGATCAGTGCCGTCGCCTGATGGTGGCGGAAAAAGGCGCCAGCCCCTGTAATAACACGCTGGCGGCCGTGGGCAGCGGCGGCGTTTACTCCACGCCTGGCGACATGATGCGCTGGATGCAGCAGTTCCTTTCCTCGGATTTCTACTCGCGCAGCAGCCAGGCCGATCGTATGCAGACCCTGATTTATCAGCGTACTCAGCTGCATCGGGTCATCGGAATGGACGTACCGGGTAAAGCCGATGCGCTCGGCATGGGCTGGGTCTATATGGCACCGAAAAATGGTCGTCCGGGTATTATTCAGAAAACCGGCGGCGGCGGCGGGTTCATCACCTATATGGCGATGATCCCCCAGTCAAACGTGGGCGCGTTTGTGGTGGTGACCCGCTCTCCGCATACGCGTTTCGTCAATATGAGTGACGGTATTAATAACCTGGTGGCAGAACTGAGCGCCAATAAAGCCCAGGTGCTTACCGCGTCCAACTGATATTAATATTCCGTGGGCAAGCGGTTGATGCTGACCAGCTTGCCCCGGCTCATATTGATATAGTTTCCCTGTCGCAGGGCGGCCAGAACTTCGGCAACAACAGAACGTGAAATGCGTGTGCTTTGCTGAATATGATTCATCACACCGATTTTTGAACGCAGCGTTTCATCCCACTCGGCCATATTTAACAGCATCGCGCGGATCTGGTGATAGGAGTTATTGCCCACCAGCTGCATATCGCGTTTTTCAAGAATGTAATTTATCCAGGATAACCAGCAGAAGGCCTCTTTCCACAGGGAATACTGCTGGATCTGTTGACGGGTAGTTTCCGTGGATAAATAAAAACCGGTGCAGGCCGTTTTAGCCATCACTCTGTATTCCTGAGAGTGATTAATGACCACCGTAGACAGCCCGAAAATAAAAGGTGCCGTCGCAATCCCCACCAGCAGCTCATCGGAAGGGCGATAGACCTCAATAATACCGGTTTGTAATACGATCGTGCGAGGCTCAATTGATTCGCCTGACGTAATTAATTGTTGAGGAGCACATGTAAAAGGGGTACTGGCTGCTATTAACCCCTGTTCGAGCCGGCGTAATTCAGAAAGTGGTTTCGCATTAACGTTCATGCAGACCTCAAGTCATCCGTATTTGTCGGTTCAATATTATTTTTAATGCTTCTGTAAAAAGCGGGGGAAGATAACCCCTCCCCCCGCTTTTATTCATTACCAGGTATATTTCACACCCAGGTTTGCGCCCCAGTTCTGGTCAACGTCACCGCCGCCCAGATAAGTGGCATCCGTGTAAGCGCTGAAGTTCTTCGTGAAGCTGAACTGGGTGCCCAGCCCAACACGAACAGCGGATCCTTTCACGCCGTTATCAATGCTGTCACCGTTAATATCGGCATTGTTATCGGCGTCGTCATAGACCCAGGCCAGTTTGAAGTAAGGCGTCAGAGCCTGATCGCCGCCGTAGTTGAAGGTATAACCCGTATCAACACCAAGTTCATAACGCAGGCTATCGTAAGATTGTCCATCAACGCGCATGTCATTGCTCAGACGATAGTCATCACCAGACTGGAACAGACCCGATACGGCTGCGTATGGGGTAACGTAGCCAGAGAGGTTTGGTTTCCAGTCATAGCCCAGCTTCAGCCCAAAACCAACAGCGTCACTGGTGGTATTGCCGTCAACATACTGGCCGTTGCTCATGTTAGCGGAAAGATCGCTGTTGAAGCGGGTGTAGCTCAGGGAGCTGTCGAGGAAGAGATCGTTCGTAAACTTCGCTGACGCGTAGATCATCGCCATCTGGCTATCCTGATCGACCTGACCGGTACGATCGCTGATATCTCCCTTCGCGAAACCTGCCGCCCCACCGACGATCCACTTCGCGTTATTACCGTCAATCTGGCTATCCAGACCCACCATAATACCGCTCACGTCCTGATCGTAGCTGATAACGCCATTGTCACCGTCGAAATTGCCGCCGAAGTAGCTCACCCACGCTCCGCCATTATCCGCCAGGCCTTGACGGCTGTTGGTCAGACGCGCACCTACGGTATCCTGCTGCAGATTCCAGATATTGGTATTGGCAGAAGGAATGCTCAGCGCCATATTGGCGTAGTCGGTCAGCGCTTTCTGCTGGAGGACAACGGTGTCACCCTGCTGCTGCGCCTGGTAGGTATAGGCCCCTAAATCGGCTCTGTTTGCAGCAGTAAAGCTGGCTGCAGTATCCGCATTATTGTCATAGATGCGAACGATCTCTTTGTTTTTGTAATCAGCAACGGAACCCGCTCCGGTCGCGTCATCGATACGGACCTGATAGTTACCGGCGACGTCACCGTTCACCGCCAGATGGCCGTCAGAGTTAATGGCCACTACGCCGTAGTCATAATCAGCGCTGCGCTTATCGTTAGTGATATAGCGTGCGTTGTTCAGATCGCTGTTCAGCACGTAATCACGGCTGGCAACGTTCAGCACGCCGCCATCGGTCAGTACCATATTGTGCGTATCAACCTGACCCAGCCCCAGCGCCAGCTCTGCACCGTTATCCACGGTGATGGTGTTGGCATAGAGCTCGGCCGTTTCTTCCGTCAGCGCCGCACGGCTATCGCTGTCCAGATACAGATGGTCGGTAGCCACGCCGCCGCTGTCGCCGATATTCAATGAGGACGCATTGGTCAGAGTGATGGCATCCGCCAGCAGGCCTGAGTTTTCAACGTTGACCTGAGACTGGTTGTTGACCGTCAGGGTGTCGATGTTAGACACCTTACGGGTATCCCACTCGGAGCCGTTGTCCAGCGCGATGTTAAACAGACCGCTCTGATACACCGCTTCGCCCGCAACATGTCCGTTGTCGTCATAGGTGGAGTCCGGCCAAATGCTGTTAGGGGACAGAGCATTCCAGTCTACGTTGCTGTAGCCCTGGCCATACATCTGCGCCGTGCCGATAGCCTCGACGCTGGACTGTGCTGCGCCGACCCATTTGCTGCCGTTGGTAAGCGTCACATCCAGCTTATCGGTGCCATCCCAGCCGTTGGTGGTTGGGTTATAGATGCCGTCTTCGGTGGTATCGGTTGCCGGATCGCCGTTCGGGTAGAAGTTGTTGTCGAAGGTGCTGGAGAACAGAATATCGCCAGTAACGGTGGAATGATCGAACGTGGCGGTGGTTTGCATCGCGTTATCAGACGCGCTGGCGGCCACAATCAGCGCCGCATCGTCTGCCGCGGTCGCGCTGGTTTCACCATAGTCGCTCGGCTTCGCGGTTTGACCGTAGAATCCGCTGGTACCTAAATCGCTGTACGCACCGGAAGTCAGTACCGAATCTTTCACCAGTAGCGTGTCGGTAAAGACGTTGCTGCTGTTGGCTACGCCTTCAACGCCGTCGTATGGCGTATTATCCAGCTCCTGGTACCCCTGCGTCAGGGTAATCCCCGCGACGTGAGAATTATTCTGGATAACAATATCCGATTCCACATCCAGGGTAATCGCATTACCCAGATCGTACGTATCCAGATAGTGTCTTTCCGTATTTTCCCCATTCACGACATCATACGCATAATGCTCGTACGTATCGTTAAGGGTGGAATTATCAACGGTCAGGCTAAAACGATCGTATTGCGTATGATGGGTGCCGTCAGCATCCACGCCATCAGCACACGTGGTGGTCATACACTCAGAAGTAATCATGCCGTTAATGGTGCTATTGGAAATACTCAACGCATTCGCCCGGCCATTGATGCCATCATCCAGGTAGTACGTTGAAATAACACCATTCACGGTGGCTTTATTAATCACGGGATAAATATCACCATCATGGATGGCATCCGAGTAATCCCAGTCGGCATAACCATAATACCAGGGGGTGGACGCTGTATTATCGTATCCGAAGGTATTATATGTCGTACCGGAAATATCCTTCGCATTGGCCTGAGAAGCGATAGCCAGGGTGCAGGCTAATGCAAGTTGAGATACAACGAGTTTCTTTTTCCATGTTTGCATTGGGTCATCCCTCCTCAGGGACGTAAGCAAGTTTGTCCATCAATGAATTTGCAATATTTAATTGCGGAGGGAATTATGCAGTTTCATTTCGAAAAGGTTCAATGAATGTTTCCATTAAGTCCGTATTCAGACAAAAACACATTCAGACCATAAACCATAAGGCTTCATAAAATAAATATTATAAAAACAGAATGTTAATACACGGCTAAACCAATTGGAAAAACACACCGGAAAATAATAAATCATTTTTAATTATGCTTTCATTTCCATATAGAAATAACACGAATATTTCATTCTCCTCTCAGCCTTATACTGACCTGCATTATATATTATTTATGACAGGCAAACTCACCTGCCGCATTTCACAAAAGCAAAATGTCCACTTTAGTAAAACACCCGTCTTCACTTTGATGTACACTAGCCCTCTTTGTTCCACAAACATCAGGCATACCATGACCGATTTAATTGCACGCCCACGCCGCCTGCGCAAGTCACCTGCACTGCGCGCTATGTTTGAAGAGACAACCCTGAGCTTAAACGATCTGGTGTTGCCGATTTTTGTTGAAGAAGAGATCGATGACTACAAGGCCATCGAAGCCATGCCGGGCGTCATGCGCATTCCGGAGAAATATCTGGCGCGTGAGATCGAACGTATCGCCAACGCGGGGATCCGCTCGGTGATGACCTTCGGCATCTCCCACCATACTGACGCGACCGGCAGCGACGCGTGGAAAGAAGATGGCCTCGTCGCCCGCATGTCACGCATCTGCAAAGAAACCGTGCCGGAAATGGTGGTGATGTCCGACACCTGCTTCTGTGAATACACCTCGCACGGCCACTGCGGCGTACTGTGCGATCACGGCGTGGATAACGATGCTACCCTGCTTAACCTCGGCAAGCAGGCTGTTGTCGCGGCCGCGGCAGGCGCAGATTTCATCGCACCTTCTGCCGCGATGGACGGACAGGTTCAGGCGATTCGTCAGGCCCTGGACGCGGCCGGTTTCACTGACACCGCCATCATGTCCTACTCCACCAAATTTGCCTCCTCCTTCTACGGCCCGTTCCGTGAAGCAGCCGGTACGGCGCTGAAAGGCGATCGTAAAACCTATCAGATGAACCCGCTGAACCGCCGCGAAGCGATTCGTGAATCCCTGCTCGATGAAGCCCAGGGCGCAGATTGCCTGATGGTAAAACCGGCTGGCGCGTACCTGGATATCCTGCGCGACATCCGCGAGCGCACCGAGTTGCCGCTGGGCGCTTATCAGGTGAGTGGTGAGTACGCGATGATCAAATTCGCCGCCCTGGCGGGTGCCATTGATGAAGAGAAAGTGATCCTGGAAAGCCTGGGGGCGATCAAACGCGCGGGCGCGGATCTGATCTTCAGCTACTTCGCGCTGGATCTGGCCGAGAAGAAAATTCTGCGTTAATCCGCTTTAGCGCCGGGTGGCGGCTTCGCCTTACCCGGCCTACGCTCTGCTCAAATCTTCACCCAACTGCAATACAATCGACATCTGCGCCTTCTACTGTCTTCGCAAGACGGCAGGAGGAGTGACCATGTTTAGCCTCGATAGCGTTCTCGACGATCTTTGGCCTCAGGCGAGGCCCGCACCCTGGCAAAAAAGTCTGTTAAAAAGACTGTTCTACGAAGACGAATTTCAGCAATTTGCCGCAGCCCACCGCCACCTGAAAGGCCTGGATATGGTGGAGCAGGTTCTGGAACACCTGGATATTCTCTGCACCGTTTCCGCCCGCGATCTCGAACAAATCCCCGAACATGGCCCGCTGGTCATCATTGCCAACCACCCGACGGGTACGCTGGACGGACTGGCGCTGCTGTATGCCGTCTCCCGCGTGCGGCGCGATGTTAAAGTCGTAACCAACCGGATGCTGACCCACCTTGAGCCCCTCAGCTCGCTGTTTATTCCGGTG
This sequence comes from Enterobacter quasiroggenkampii, assembly GCF_043972695.1. NCBI lineage: Bacteria > Pseudomonadati > Pseudomonadota > Gammaproteobacteria > Enterobacterales > Enterobacteriaceae > Enterobacter > Enterobacter quasiroggenkampii. Next base: position 1,563,506 of record NZ_CP143745.1, on the reverse strand, counting down.
GACAATATGGGCGGCAGGACGGCGAAATCGTCGCTGGTGCAGATGGAACAGCATCTGCAAAATGCGGGCGTGCTGATCTTCTTCCCGGCAGGCGAAGTTTCCCGCCCCACGCGCAAAGGCATTCGCGACAAAAAGTGGCACTCCGGCTTTATCAAACTTGCCGGCAAGCTGCGCGCCCCGCTGCTGCCGGTGCATATTCAGGCACATAACAGCCTGCTCTTTTATGCCAGCACGCTGGTCTCCCCGACGCTGTCGATGCTGCTGTTGATGCAGCAGATGTTCCGCCGCCGCCACAGCCAGCTGCCGATCAAAATCGGCCAGCAGATTGCGTGGCATCACTGGCACAGCGCTAACCTTTCGTCGCGTGAGATGGCCGAGCAGTGCCGTCAGCACGTGATGCGTCTTGGCAAGGGAGTGCCCGGCGTCTTTAAAACCCAGTGCGCCATTGCCCGTCCGGAAGACCGGGCCACCCTGAAACGCGCGCTGGCGCAGGCCGAATGTCTGGGCAAAACCAGCGACGGTAAAACCATCTATCTTTGGCAGCGAAACGGTCAGGAAGACGCCCCGCTGCTGCGCGAGCTGGGCCGCCTGCGCGAGATTGCCTTTCGCGCGGTGGAGGAAGGGAGCGGCAAACGTCGGGACACCGACAGCTACGACGATGATTATCTGCACCTGATCCTGTGGGATGAGGACGATCTGGAGATCGTCGGGGCGTATCGCTTTATGCCGACGGCCATGCAGATCGAAAAGCGCGGCGTTGAGGGGTTGTACAGCTATAGCCTGTTTCACTACGACGACAAAATGCAGGACGTGCTGGAACACGGCATTGAGCTGGGGCGCAGCTTTATTCAGCCGCGCTACTGGGGGCGCCGCGGCCTGGACTATTTATGGTCCGGCATTGGGGCTTATCTGGCGCGTTATCCGCACTACCGCTACCTGTTTGGCCCGGTCTCGATTTCCGGTGGCTTACCGCCTGCCGCGCGGGATCTGCTGGTCGCCTTTTACCGCCTGTGGTTCCCGGCGACGCATCCGCTCGCCGCCTCGCGCCAGCCGTATCCCGCGTCCCTGCCGGACGTGCTGGCGCAGTTTGGCGGCGTGGATTACGTGGACGATCTGACGAAGCTGAAATCCCTGCTCGGCAATCTTGGCTGCGGCATTCCGCCGCTCTACAAGCAATATTCCGAGCTGTGCGAGCCCGGCGGCGTGCAGTTTATTGATTTTGGCAGCGACCCGGCATTCAACAACTGCGTCGACGGACTGGTGCTGGTGGATTTGTGTTACCTGAAGGCGAACCGCTATCAGCGGTATATTGAGGCGCACCTTTAAATGTGCGGTATTTTGTAGGCCGGGTAAGGCGTAGCCGCCACCCGGCAATTGTGCACCGTTTTCGCCGGGTGGCGCTGCGCTTACCCGGCCTACGGGAGCGACGGATTAAGGACGATAAAATGGCTTATCGCCCAAAATCGTCGCCCGCTGCATAATCCGGCGCTGCGGCAGATAGTCCGCATTGGCATAATGCTGCGTCACGCGGTTATCCCAGATAGCCAGATCGTTCTCCTGCCAGCGCCAGCGCACCTGGAACTCCGGTTTGGTGATATGCGCAAACAGGAAACCTAACAGCGCCTCACTCTCTTTTTCCGTCACGTCCACGATGCGCGTGGTGAACCCTTCGTTCACAAACAGCGCCTGTTTGCCCGTCACCGGATGGGTCCGCACCACCGGGTGCAGCAGCGGAGGATGCTTCGCCACCGCTTCCTGCCAGCGCTGATGTTCCTCTTCCGTTTTACGGTACTTGTACTCCGGGAACGATTTTTTGAAGTCGTGCTCCGCCCGCAGCCCGCTCAGCAGCGTCCGAAGCGGCGCGGAGAGCGCCTCATACGCCGCAATCCCGCTGGCCCACAGCGTATCGCCCCCCGTCTCCGGCAGCCGTTTCGCCGCCAGAATCGCCCCCGCAGGCGGCGTGTCGATAAAGGTCACATCGGTATGCCAGTTATCGTTATCCGGCGGATTATCGTTGTGGGTGTCGAGGACGATAATCTCCTCCACCCCTTCCGCATGCGGATAGACCGGGTGGATATGCAGATCGCCAAAGCGCAGGGCCAGCGCGCGCTGCTGCTGCGGGGTGATCGCCTGCTCGCGCAGGAACACCACCTGATGGCGTAGCACCGCGTGGTACAGTTGCTCAAACTGGTTATCGCTCAGCGGACGGGTCACATCCAGGCCCGACACCTGTGCACCAATGTACGGCCCCAGCGGGGTGATGGTCAGACGTTCACTCATTGTATTTCTCCATGCCAGGGCGTCAGACGGCGCTGTAACGCGCGCAGCCCCAGTTCTAATCCGAAGGCGATCGCGGCGATCACCGCGATCCCTGCCAGCACCACGTCAGTCGCCAGGAACTCTCCCGCCGACTGCACCATAAACCCAAGGCCGCGCGTGGCCGCAATCAGCTCCGCCGCCACCAGCGTGGACCAGCCCACGCCAAGGCCGATGCGAAGCCCGGTTAAAATCTCCGGCAGTGCGCCCGGTAAAATCACGAACAGCAGCACCTGCGTACGGCTGGCTCCCAGCGACTGCGCCGCGCGGATCCGCACCTGCTGGGCACTCTTCACGCCCGCCAGCGCCGACATGGCAACCGGGGCGAAAATCGCCAGATAGATCAGCAGGATTTTTGACGTTTCACCGATGCCGAACCAAATCACCATCAGCGGCAGATAGGCCAGCGGCGGGACCGGGCGGTAAAGCTCAATCAGCGGGTCGAGGATGCCGCGCACCGTCGGGCTCAGCCCCATCGCAATCCCCACGGGAATGCCGATAATCACCGCCGCCAGCAGCGCCACCAGAATACGCGCCAGGCTGGCACCTAAGTGCTGCCAGAGCGTGGCATCCATAAAGCCCTGCGGCCCGGCGATGGTAATGAGTTTGGTCAGCACCTGTCCCGGCGGCGGCAGAAACAGCGGACTGACCCACTGCAGGGCAGCAACTGCCCACCACACCGCCAGCAGCACCAGCAGCGTGCCGACGCTCAACGTGATTTGACGTGAGAAAGGCCAGCGCAGCGCCAGACGCGTGCGGCGCGTTTTTTCACTGAAGACGATGCTCATGAGAAGGCCTCCCGCTGTTCAAACACGCGGCTTAAAACGTACTCACGCTGTTCGATAAACAGCGGATCGGATTTGATGCTGCGCACGGGTTCCCCCGCGACGTAGCGGCGGGCGAATTCCAGCGGCAAGCGCTCCAGCACGCGGCCCGGCCCCGGCGAGAGCAGCACCAGCTCGGTGGCCATAAATACCGCCTCTTCGATATCGTGGGTAATCAACAGCACCTGCTTGCCCGTCTCATGCCAGAGGCGCAACAGCAGGGTTTGCATCTGCTCGCGAGTGAAGGCGTCGAGCGCCCCGAACGGCTCGTCCAGCAGCAACAGCTGCGGATTCGCTGCCAGCGCGCGGGCAATCCCGACACGCTGTCGCTGGCCGCCGGAAAGCTGCCAGATATAGCGTTTTTCCGCGCCTTCCAGCCCCACTTTTTTCAGCATCGCCCGCGCCGTTTCCAGCCGCTGTTCACGATTGATGCCCGCAAGCTGCAGCCCAAACGCCACGTTTTCCTGCACGTTGCGCCATGGGAGCAGGCCTTCATTCTGGAAGACCACGCCGCGCTCGGCGCCGGGGCCTTCCACTTTTTTGCCTTCCAGTTGAATGGAGCCATGCTGATAAGGGACAAACCCGGCGATCAGATTCAGCAGCGTGGTTTTTCCGCATCCGGACGGACCCAGCACCACCAGCAGTTCACCGCTGTCCAGCGTCAGGTTGATCTCCTCCAGCGCGGGTTTGCCACCGTAATCAGCAGACAGATTTGTAATATTCAGCATGGCGGACTCCTTATTTCACAAAACGATCGGTCACGTACTGGCTGTAATCCGTCGCTACCGCGGGCACTTTGCCCTGCTCTTTCAGGAAGGTGGCGGTATCAACAATCGCTTTGTTTACCGGCCCGGTCAGCTGCTGCACCTGCTGCGCGGGGGTCAGATAGGTATTGCCCTTCACCAGCCCCGGCACGTCCGCTTCCGGCACGCCGCTCAGGCGGGAAAGTTTTTCCAGGTTGGCGGGCTGCTTCAGCCATTCATCCGGGTTACTGATGTACGGCTGCTGGGCATCAATCGCGCTTTTCGCGAAGGCTTTCACCACCTCAGGATGTTTCTCGGCGAAGTCTTTACGCACGACCCACACGTCGAGCGTTGGCGCGCCCCACTGGCCCACTTTTTCGGAGTCGGTCAGCACGGTGCCGTCTTTTTCCAGTTCGTTCACGGCCGGTGCCCACACATAGGCCCCGTCAATGTCGCCGCGCTGCCAGGCCGCGATAATCGCCGGCGGCTGGAGGTTAATAATTTGTACCTGCCCCGGCTTGATGCCCCAGTGTTTGAGCGCCGCCAGCAGGCTGTAGTGGGTGGTGGAGATAAACGGCACGGCGATGCGTTTGCCGATCAGGTCTTCCGGTTTGGTGATGTTTTTCTTCACCACCAGCGCTTCAGAGTTACCGAGCTGCGAGGCGAGCAGGAACACCTCAATCGGCACCTGCTGGCTGGCCGCAACCGCCAGCGGGCTGGAGCCGATATTGCCGATCTGCACGTCGCCGGAGGCTAACGCACGCACCACGGACGCGCCGCTGTCGAACTTGCGCCAGTCAACTTTCGCGCCGCTCTCTTTGGCAAAGGTGTTATCCGCCTGCGCGACTTTCGCCGGTTCCGCAGAAGTTTGATACGCGACGGTGACGTCCACCGCCTGCGCCTGAAATGCCCACAGCGCCAGTGCGCCGAGTAGTGTGATTCGCGATGAAATTGCCATAGTGCCTGCTCCCCTTGTTGTTATGAGGGCAGTATTTCCAACGCGGGAATTTTGATAAAGGAATAAAAATGAATCGCTCATAACGATTCGTTTTTAGATAAAAAGCGGGAAAGGATAGTTGGTTTTGTGCGTTTGTTTATGCCGGGTGGCGCTGCGCTGTGCGATCCGTAGGCCGGGTAAGGCGCAGCCGCCACCCGGCAAAAAACTCAGCGCTTCGCGTTAAGCTCAGCAATATCCTTTGGCGTAGTGCGACAACAGCCGCCAATCAGCTTAGCGCCGGCGTCCAGCCACTGGGGCAGATACCCCGCCAGCGTCTCGCACGCTTCGCCGTGGTGGTGCCAGGTTTTGGTCACCGCATCATAATGCTCGCCCGAGTTTGGGTAGACCACCAGCGGCAACGGCGTCAGGCTTTGCAGGTGCTTCAGTGCCGCCGTGGTGTTTTCCAGCGCGATACAGTTAATGCCCAGCGCGACGATATGCGGAGAGTCGGCCAGCGCGCTGACTACGTCACGCAGCGGCGTGCCGTCGCTCAGGTGTTCGCTGTCACGCAGGGTAAAGGAGAACCACGCCCGGGCGCGGGGATACCCGGCCAGAAGGGCCGCCAGCGCCTTAATCTCGGCAAAAGACGGCAGCGTTTCGCAGGCCAGCAGGTCAGCGCCCGCATCCAGCAGCGCTTCCACGCGCGGGCGGTGGAAGTCGATGAAGGCTTCCGCACTGCGCACGTAGTCGCCGCGATACTCTGAGCCATCCGCCAGATAGGCACCATACGGTCCAACGGATCCCGCCACCAGCAGCGTGCCCGCATGTGGATTTTCAGCCAGATACGCTTCACGCGCCTTACGCGCCAGCTCCACGCTTCTGCCAATCAGCGCCCGGGACTGCGCCTCGTCCAGGCCGCGCGCCGCAAAACCCGCAGGCGTGGCCTGATAGCTGGCGGTGATCGCCACCTGCGCACCTGCGCGGTAATAATCAAGATGCACTTCGCGGATAAGCTCCGGGTTTTCCATCAGCACTTTGGCAGACCAGAGGTTGTCTGCCAGGTTACAGCCGCGCGCTTCCAGCTCCGTCGCCATCGCGCCATCCAGCACCACAAACGGCTGCTTTTCAAGGAGGGCGGTAAGCGGATTATTCTGCGACATGTTCGGGCTCCTGCGATGTCATATTTCGGGTCAGATAGTAGGCACCATAACACAGGGCGACAAACGGAATCCCGCAATAAAGGGCTATGCGCTGGCTTGGGTCAAACCACAGGCCGACACAAGCCACCACGCAGAGGATAAAACCGAGCACCGGTACCAGCGGATACCACGGCGCGCGGTACTGCAACGCAGAGAGCGGCTGCCCGGACTGCAGATGGCGACGACGGAAAACGAAGTGCGACGCGCAGATGCTGATCCAGACGGCCACCACCGCAAAGCCAGAAATCGCCGAGAGCGCGACAAACACCGTGTCAGGCGCCACGACGCTTGAGAACAGCGCCAGCACGCCGCCGAGCATAGAAACCGACAGCGCCGTCAGCGGCACGCCGTTTTTATTTACGCGGGCAAAACAGCGCGGGAGCGTTTTCTCATTAGAAAGCGACCACAGCATGCGCCCGGAGGCGTACAGCCCGGAGTTCGCCGCCGAGAGGATCGCCGTCAGGATCACGAAGTTAAAAATATCCGCCGCGTAAGGAATACCGACCTTTTCAAACACCAGCACGAACGGGCTCTTTTCCACGCCCGCCTGCTGCATCGGGATCAGCGCCGCCAGCACAAACACGGTGCCGATAAAGAAGATGATCAGGCGCGCAATGGTGGTACGGATCGCGACCGGAATCACCTTGTGCGGATTTTCCGTTTCCCCTGCGGCAATACCGATAAGCTCGGTCCCGGAGAAGGCAAAGTTCACCGCCACCATGGTCATCAGGATCGGCAGGCCGCCGTGCGGGAACCAGCCCTCGGCGGTGATGTTGCTTAAGCCCGGCGCGGGGGAACCGTCCTGCATCGGGATAAAGCCAAAGACCGCCGCGCCGCCAAGAATAATGAAGGCAATGATGGTGATGACTTTCACCAGGGAGAACCAGAATTCACCTTCCGCAAAAAAGCGCGTTGAGATGACGTTCAGGCCAAAAATCACCACGCAGAAGATCACGCACCACGCCCAGACGGGCACCTGCGGGAACCAGTACTGCATGCAGAAGCCTGCGGCGGTAAAGCTCGACCCGAGCGCCACCGTCCAGGTGAGCCAGTAGAGCCACGCCACGGTATAGCCCGTCGCCGGGCCAAGATAGCGGGCAGCATAGACGTGGAACGCGCCGGTTTCCGGCATCGCCACGGAGAGCTCGCCCAGACACTGCATCACCAGCCAGACCACCAGCGCACCTATCAGGTAGGCCAGCAGCGTGCCCGCCGCCCCGGTCGTGGAAATGATGTAGCCGGTATTGAAGAATAACCCTGTCCCAATCACGCCACCCAGCGAGAGCATGATCAGGTGGCGTGTTTTCATGGTGCGCTTAAGCTGCCCATTTTCTTGTTGTGTTTGCATATTACCTTCTATACGTATGGACATCTAAACATCCAAAGAAGGTGTGTTATACCGCGATTGTTAATAAAAAGCTAGATGACCAGACGCAAACGGGCGCGCCGCGCGCTGAGTCTGGGGTGGGTTGTGAGGATCACATAGAGAATCGGACGCCAGGCCATAAGCACCTCCGCAAGCAGATACTTACAGCATGGTGCGGGAAAAGGCGATCTTCGGTCAGTCGAAAGTGGTATCGATGAACTCTCAGATCATACTTTTACGCTTCCCTCATGGTATGTCGCCACCAGGCAGGCTTCATGTCGTCGAAGGCGTGATTTTCCGGGGCAAACTCCGACTGGTCCGGATCGTCAAACACGCCAGTAAAAAAGGCAATGGTGGGTGCATCATCAATTGCGCCAATTGAACTGCCGCAGGTGGGGCAAAACGCCCGGCTGGAGTAGTCCGACGATCGCCATGTCGCCGGACGTCCGCCCGGGCCGATCCACTGCACGTTTTCCGCAGGGAATTCAATCCATACGACGGTTTGTGCGCCAGTGTGTTTCTGACAGATATCACACGAGCAGGTATGCACATTGCCCCCGTTCGCAGCATTAAAGCGAACCGCGCCGCATAAGCACCCGCCTGAAAAAACCTTTTCCATACTGTCGTCCTGAGCTGTTTAAAATCTCATCAAAACATAACACACTATTGAGGATTTATAGGCCAGGTCATGCGAAGCCATCGCCCGGCACGCCAGCCGCAGAATTATTGGTAAATCCTCAAATCGGTTCTATAGTCGACACAGTTTCTTAGTAACCAGGACTGACTGATGCGCTTTAACGGACTGACTAAAGGTTTCTTTATTTTCATTCTCGCCCTTGTGACCTGGGCCTTCTTCGACGTGCTGTCGCCCTACTTCTCCGCGATACTGTGGGCCGCCATTCTGACCGTTATCTTCAACCCGGTAAAAAACAAGCTACGCACCGCGCTGGGGGAGCGCAACGGGCTGGCCTCGCTGTTGACCATCGGTATTATCTGCCTGATCGTCTTTATTCCGCTGATGGTGATCCTCTCCTCGCTCGCCATTGAGCTGAACGTGGTTTACACCAAACTGCAGGAGAACAACACCCAGTTCCCGGAAGTGGTGGCGAGCATCTTCACCCACCTGCCTGACTGGGCCAGCGGCTTCCTCGCGGATCACAACCTGACCAACGCGGCGCAGATCCAGAAAAAACTCTCCGATGTCGCCCTGCAGGGCGGACAGTATCTCGCCGGCAGCGCGTTCCTGATCGGCAAAGGCACGTTTGGCTTTGCGATTAGCTTCGGCATCATGCTGTATCTGCTGTTCTTCCTGCTAAAAGACGGCCCGTATCTGGTACGCCAGATCCTCGACTCCCTGCCCCTGTCCGATTTTGCCAAGCAGCATCTGTTCGCCAAATTCGTCGGCGTGTCACGCGCCACGGTAAAAGGGACGGCGGCGGTGGCCGTGGTTCAGGGCATCCTCGGCGGGATTGCCTTTGCCATTGCCGGTATCGACGGCAGCGTGCTCTGGGGCGCACTGATGGCGTTCCTCTCGCTGGTACCCGCCATCGGCTCAGCGATTGTCTGGGTGCCCGCCGCTATCTTCCTCTTCGCCACGCACCAGATCTGGCAGGGGCTGTTTATTGTCGGCTTTTTCGTGATTATCGTCGGGCTGGTGGACAATATTCTGCGCCCGCTGCTGGTGGGGAAAGACACCAAAATGCCGGACTACCTGATTCTGATCTCCACTCTCGGCGGCATGGAGCTGTACGGCATTAACGGCTTTGTGATCGGGCCGCTCATCGCCGCGCTGTTTATCGCCTGCTGGAACCTCTTTTCCGGACGCGATCACGAAGGTAACGCCGAAGAGCTGGACGCGGATTTCATCGAAGAAGGAAAAAATCCTCCAGATTTGTAAGGACGTGACGATAAAGACCACACCAGGCGGCACTGTGCCGCCTTTTTTTTCGCCTTAAATCAGACGTTTTCTATAATTTGAAGAACGCCATCCTACTCATGTCGTAAAAGGATCATCTGGTGCGAATCGCGACGATAACAAACTGGGCCTATGGGGCCACGGTCTGCCTGACCATCGCCTCCGGCATCATCATGCTGATGGCGTCCAGTGCGGATACCCTCGAACGTCAGGCCGTTGAACAACGGCAGAAATTTGATCAGCTGACGGAAGATATCGAAACCGATATCTGGGCGCAGTCTGATTTAGCGCGGCTGTACGTCATTAAAAAAGATCCTCAGGTACTCAAGGAATATAACCAGGCAGAAAACAGCCTGAAGCGCATCGAGCTTCGGCTGGAAAAGTTGCAGGATAACGGCGCATCGGATGAAGAACTGGCCCTGCTGCATGAAGGAATAAAGATCGTCGATGAGCTGCAGGACGAGCAGCAAACCGCCCTCGCCAGCCTGGAACGCGGTGAAGACGCCCAGGCCGTTGCCTTGCTCTATGGTCAGCCCTATGAGCAGGAGCTGGATCGCGCACAGAATCAGATCGATCACTTTCGCCAGATACTCGACAAGCGCGTTATCGGCTCCGTAAAAGATGCGACAAAAAAATCGAAAGCGCTGCGTACCGCCTCTGAGCTGACGGTCGGCCTGACCGCCCTGCTGTTCCTGTTTGTACTCGGCTTTATATTAAAGCGCCGCGTGCTGCGCCCCGTAGTGCGCCTGAGCGACGTGGTGCACCGTCTGGCATCCCAGGATTACGCGGTTGAAACGCCCAATTTCAACCAGATCGATGAGATAGGCGATATGGCTCAGGCCATTAGCATCTTCCGTGAAAACGGCCTGGCGCGGCAGCGTCTGGAAAAAGAGCGCGATGCCGACTGGGCCATCCGCGAGCTGCTGGCGCGCATGACCCAGCGGCTGCAGGGGTGTGAGAACTTTAACGATGTGATTAACGTGGCGGAGCTGTTTGCCCCCAATATCGCGCCGGGGATCGCGGGCCGGCTCTACGTCCTTGACCGCGAGCCGTGGCAGATGCGCTGCGTCGCGCAATGGCTTTCGCCGATTGGTGAAGAGACGACGTTCCACCCGGACGAGTGCTGGGCCGTGCGTCGCGGGCAGAGTCACCCGCCGGTGAACGGCGAGCCGGATATTGCCTGTTATCATCTTCCGGCATCCCAGGCGGAAAGCGCGCTTTGCGTGCCGCTTATCGCTCAGGGTGAGGCCATTGGCCTGCTCTCCTTCCAGAATATCACGGCGGATAATGCCCCTTCCCGCGCGTATCTGGAGCTGATGGCCGAGGCGCTAGGGCTTGCGCTGGCCAACCAGCGTCTGCGCGACGCGTTGCTGGAAAAAGCGTTGTTTGACCCGCTCACCGGCCTGCGTAACCGTCATCATCTGGAAGATACCCTGCAAACCCAAACGGCACAGGCGATACGCACTGGCGTGCCGTTAAGCTGCATGATGATTGATATCGACCACTTCAAGAGCATTAATGACCGTTTCGGCCATGAAGCGGGCGATCTGGTGATCAAAAGCGTGGCGTCAATTGTTCAGCGCGCCGCACATGACAACGGGCTGGCATTCCGCTACGGCGGCGAGGAGTTTCTGGTGCTGCTTTCCGGTGCCGATGAAGCAGAAGCGTACGCCTGCGCGCAGAAGATTTACACCGGCGTGCATGAGCTGTCGCTTCGCTACGGGCTGACCGAGATTGGGCCGGTGGACGTGTCGATTGGCATTGCCAGCTACCCACAACATGCCCAGACCGACAACCTGCTGCGCGCTGCGGATGTGGCGCTATACCGGGCAAAAGAGCTGGGACGCGCGCGGATTGTGAGTTTTGGGATGCTGGAGGCGGGTTAGCTATTATTTTCACGCCACTGCTTTACCATCTCATCTGTTACTTCATTTTTATAACAAATGGGAGCATAGCCTCCCGCCTTACTCCATGCGCTGCGTCTCCCGCAAGCGCTTCCGTTTCTGGCCCGGTTAAAAGGACAAGCGCATACTCCGGGATAAGATGCTATCGACTCTGCAATAACGTTCTCTTTAACCTGTTCACTGGAAACTGAACTGTTTTTTGCCATGGCGATGTCCGCTACAAAAAAGCAGCACACAGCACAAAGCACCATCAGGAACGGTCTTTTTTTCATTTTTGATTCGTTTTAAGGAGGGGGTGCACACGATAGGCGGCGAATGAAAGAGACATCATGATTTAAGTCAATAAATCTGTTCCGGCAGGGAAAACGAACCTTACGCGTTCTCGCAAAAGGTGGACGCATTATGCACGTTCTCGCTCAGTTGGGTACAAGGCAGCTATTGCAGTTCCCCTGGGAATTTTAGCCTGCCGCGTTTTACTTCGCGCTTCACCGAAGTAACGCACGTTTGCACAACGTAGACTGGGCCTTCGTTAATCAGAGGATGATAAAATGAAAACCCAGCAGGTCGATTTTGCTTCTTTATATTTTGGTACACCGGTCGCCATTATCTCCAGCCAAAATCATGACGGTTCAACCAACCTGAGCCCGGTCTCGTCGTGGTGGATCCTTGACCGGAATATCGTGTTCGGGCTTGGCACCTCTGGAAAATGTTATGAAAATATCACAGGTAACCCCGATATTGTTCTGAACATACCGGACAGCAGGCTCTGGCAGAATATTGAAGCTATCGCAAATAAAACGGGAAAAGCATCGCCACCGGAATGGAAGAAAAAGATGGGATATGTTTTTGAACAGGACAAATTTAGCTGCGGGAATTTCCATAAGGAAAAGGCGGTGACGATTAACTCGTTGAGAATTAAAGAGTGTCCTGTACAAATAGAGGCTAAGGTTGGCGGGATAGCGCCCCTGACCGGTTCGCAGGGGAACCTGGTGTCCGTTGATGCCACGATAACCTGCGTCCACATATCTGAGGCATTATTAATTCATACTCAGAGAGGAGTAAAATTTAATGTGGAGAAATGGAACCCCCTCTATTATCTATTTCGCCACTATTTCTCGCTGGGTCACCGACTCGGTCACAACTTCCGACACGATGAGTAACCCGGACTTTTTGACAGCGAAAAGGTTTAAACTTTTCGTGATATTCTTTCTTTACGCCCCTTAGTTCCTATACTCGAGCCATATTCGCCACTGTATTAACACCTGTCACGCGCAATACATAGAGCATGACAGGTGAAGATATTTTGTTCTGGAAAAACGTCTATGTCGAAACTGGATTTGAGGTCCAAAAAAACCTGGGGCGCGCTGGCAGCGATCGCCGTTGTCGCCGGTACGCTGGCATCTGCTTTTGCATGGACGGCGGGCTGGCTTGGGTCACGCACGGTCAGCCAGGCACTGGTGGGTGAAACACCGAAACCCTTCCCACCGGGTTTTCGCCGCGCGCATGGAAAAGGCATCTGCTTTGCCGGCACCTTTACGCCAAACGGCTCGGCGGATTCCCTTTCAACCTCCCGCTTCTTCTCACAGCAGGAAGTGCCCGTAGTGGGTAGATTCTCTATTGGTACCGGCGATCCGCATGCACCGGATAGTACGACCAAAACCCTGAGCATGGCGCTACTGCTGAAGACAGATGACAAGCAACAATGGCGGATGGCGATGAACAACGAGCCTTTCTTCGCCACGCACAGCCCGGAAGGTTTTCTGGCCTTGCGAAAAGCCACGGCCGTTGATGCGTCCACCGGGAAACCGGATCCGCAGCGTCTCAAAGACTTTTTAAAAGCGTACCCGGAGGCGGAGAAATACCTTAAATGGGCGGCACAAAAACCCGCACCCGGCAGCTTCGCAGGCGCGACGTTTTACAGCATTAACGCCTTTTACCTTGTGAACGCGCAGGGGGAACGTCAAGCCGTTCGCTGGATGATGCTTCCGCACGAGCCTTTCCTGTCGATAAGCAATGAGCAACGACAGAAAGCCGATGATAACTTCCTGTTCGAAAACCTGCGTCAGCGCCTGGCGCAGAAGCCACTCTACTGGGATTACGTTTTGCAGCTCGCACAGCCGGGCGATCCGGTGGATGACCCTTCCCAGCCATGGCCGGACGATCGCAAAAAGGTGGTAGCCGGCACGCTGGAAGTGACGCGGGTCGAAGCACAATCCACAGGCGCGTGCCGCGACGTTAACTTTGATCCTTCTGTCGTTCCTGCAGGCGTTGCGGTGTCTGATGATCCCATCTTAAACGCCCGCTCCGCGGCCTACTCCCACTCTTTCAGCCGCCGCGAGCGGGAAATCGGCTACGGCAAAGCCACCGAAGCCGTGCAAAAGCAGGAGGTAAAATGAGCTCAAATAAAGACAGGCGAGAGCACGCGCCGCAGCATTTCAATACCCTGGCGCGAAGCCTGCACTGGCTGATGGCGGTGATGATCCTGGCCATGCTTTTCATCGGTGTCGCGATGATGACGTCGTTACATCACCGGATTTGGCTAATCGACCTCCACCGGCCGCTGGGGATCGCCATTTTACTGCTGGCACTGGTTCGTCTGGTCAACCGGCTCCTGAGCCGGACGCCCCCACTTCCTGCCGATTTGCCCGTCTGGCAGGTGCTTGCCGCAAAGGCATCACACTGGATGCTGTATGGGTTAATGCTGGCAATGCCGCTGCTGGGCTGGGCGCAACTGTCGGCAGCGGGCCTGCCAATTGTCATGTTTGATGGCGTCAACCTGCCGGCAATTGTCCCGACCAGTCCGGCACTCTTTGCCTGGTGTCACGACGCCCATAGCCTTCTGGCAAAGTTGCTTTTTGCCGTGGTGCTGGTCCATCTTTCCGCCGCACTCGTTCATGCGTGGATCTACCGGGACGCAGTGTTTGCCAGCATGGCGAAAGGGGGTAAGCCGGCGTCAGCCATCCGGGATGACCTGAAGTAAGGCAAGCGCCAGGGACACGCACAATCAGAATGTTCGTGTCCTCGCTTATCATCGCCATCCTGAAACAGCCACACAACCGGGGCGCGTATTTAGCCGCTAAATTCCGCGCGCCAAAAAGCCATGGACACCCCACAATTATCGTGGAAGATAATATCTCTCAATTAAAGCGATTATTTTTTAAACAGAAGAGCATTTATGCCCGCAATTTTAGCTTTTATCAAAAAGTTAAGCGTCGCTCGCGTATCAAACACCCTGACACCCGCAACACATAACTCATTGATTAAAATGACTTTACATCAATAAAAACGATAAAAGCCCCTACTCCCCAACAAAATATATCAACTCGTGTGATATCTAAATTATAATTCTTATACTTCTGTTAAAAAGGTGGAGGTCAAAATGCGATTAACCCTACTGCTGTTATGCTGTCTGGTACAAAGTGTAACCTGGGCTGGCGACCTGCCAAAACCAGTTGGTAAACCCATTTTAACGATTTACGGTAATATAGAAAATACCAACGAAAATGGAAAAGCAGTGTTTGATCTCGCCAGCCTTGAAAAACTCGGAGTAGTGAGTTTCGAGACGACCTCTCCCTGGTATAACGGTCGTACGAAGTTTGAGGGTGTCCCCATGAGCAAGCTCATGGATTATGTGGGTGCAAAAGGTACGAACGTGAATGTTATTGCGCTCAATGATTACTCAACCACCATCCCTCTCAGCGACTTTAAAAAATACAACGCCATCCTTGCCTTAAAGGTCAATGGCGAATATATGCGCATCCGCGATAAAGGCCCATCGTTCATTGTATACCCCTATGACAGTCTTCCTGAGTTGAATAATCAGATTTATTACTCACGATCAGCATGGCAGGTAAGCAAAATGAAGATTGAGTAGCCGTTCAGGAGAACATAATGAACAGGATACTGGTTGGTATCATTTTTTCTCTTTTTATCACGACAGGATATATTGCATACCTTGTTTATGATCGACAGCAGGAATTGCAAAAACTGACTCAATACACTGAGTCCTGGTCCGTGGCACAACTGGTATCAGAGTATTACCGTTTTGAATCATGGCTTGGTCTATACGCAACCGATACTGATGACGTTACGATAGACCAGGTCCGCATGCGCCTCGAAATTATGCTCAGTCAGGGCGATTTAATGAAGGGGGGCGATTTAGGTCGCTACATTGATAGCGATAAAACGCATCAGGAACTCGCTTTACGCTTAGAAAAAATACTGGCCTATCTGGATAGTCATCTTGAAAAAATGAGCCATCCGGAGTTACAGGCGTACCTGACAAATATGCATGAGCTCGACGCACCGCTCAGCCAGCTGTCTGCAACGGCATTAACAAAAGATATTAACACGGTTAATGAATCCAACAACAAAATACAAATCCTGTATTATATTTATTCCGCACTTTCTTTGCTTCTGGTGATTTTAAGTTTTATTCTTGGCTTCTTAATGATCTACCAGAATAAAAACATTCTGAAAGCACACATGCAGGTTAAAAGCCTGGCTGATGAACTTCAAATATCAAAAGAAAAACTGCAAATTCAGAACGCGAAGCTTGAGTATGATGTTTATCATGACTCCCTCACCGGCATGAAAAACCGCCTTTTCTTCTGGGACGATCTCAACAAAATTAATCTTCAGGCAGATAAAAACCACGTCCCCGTCACCGTAATGTTATTTGATTTAGACCGCTTCAAAGAGGTCAACGATACCTATGGCCATGATACGGGAGATTTGCTGCTGAATCAGGTATCCCGACGGCTGACCTCGATGAGCAGCGCAACGGATACGTTTTACCGATTGGGCGGCGATGAATTCGCCCTTCTCTCCAGCGGACTCACGGAAACCGCCGCCGTTTCGCGCGCCAAAGAAATCAGCGATCATATCAGCCAGCCCTATACGATTAATAACCAGCTGATAAAAATTGCCACCTGCGTGGGCATCGTTTTATCAGATAATGAACGCCGCTCTGATTATCTTTATAAATTTGCCGATCTGGCGCTCTACGAGGCGAAAAAAGAAGGTTCGCAGCAGATCAAAGTCTTCCGGCAGTGGATGCTGCAAAGACTGCAGGAAAGCAGGACCCTTGAACATGATATGGCTCTGGCGATCGATCACAATGAATTCGTTGTGTATTACCAGCCTATTGTTGATTCATTCAGCAATGAAATTTACGGCTATGAAGCGCTTATTCGCTGGATACACCCGGTGAAAGGGATACTCGCGCCAGATTATTTTATTTCCGTCGCTGAAAAAACGGGAATGATCAATGAGATCGGCAAGTCGGTGCTTGAGATGGCCTGCCGGGAAGCGGTGTCCTGGGCGGTGCCGGCCAGGATCTCGGTGAACGTCTCACCCGTTCAGCTAGGCACGAAATCGTTTACCACGATGGTGCAGTCCATCCTGAAAGAGACGGGGCTACCGGCCAACCGACTCGAGTTAGAGGTTACAGAGTCTTCGCTCTTCAGTGACAGCAACATGCCGATCACTATTCTCAAAAAGCTCCGGGCACTGGGTGTCAAAATTTCCATCGATGATTTCGGAACGGGATATTCCTCGCTCTCGCGACTGAGTGAACTTAATTTTGATAAAATTAAGATAGATAAATCCTTTGTGAATCCGATATCCACGCAGGATGATGCCCTTAATATCGTTAAATTGATTACCGGCATGGCGAAGAGCCTCAATATGCGGGTCATTGCAGAGGGTGTTGAAACCGAAGCGCAGCTTGAACGTCTTCAGGCGCTTGGCTGCGATCTCGTGCAGGGGTACCTGTTCGGAAAACCACAGGCTGAGATTGACAGGAAGATCAGATACGGTTGAAATGATTGTGCGGTTGTTTCTGGCCCAAAATCATGTAGACGATTGATAATCAAAGGTTAAACAATGAAAAAAACAGCCCCGGACTATACGCCTGTTGATTTATCTCGTTGGCCAAGGAAGGAGCATTTTGAAGTCTTCCAGTCATTTGCTGAATGCACAATTAACCAAACCGTTCTCATCGACATTACCGCGCTGCGAAAACATATCAAAGCGGTGGGATGGAAGTTTTACCCGACTATCATTTTTCTCCTGTCTAACATCATGAACCGGCATCCTGAGTTCCGTATGGCCATGAAGGACAATGAGCTTGTCATATGGAATGAAATTCATCCCAGCTACACCATTTTCCACCCAGAAACGGAGACGTTTTCGTCATTGTGGAGCCACTATGACGGCAATATTCATCACTTCCAGAACACGTATGCTGAAGATACGGCCCGCTATGGAAATAGCCTTTCATACTGGCCTAAGGAAGAGTCCCGGGAAAATGTCTTTTTCGTCTCGTCTATTCCGTGGGTTACGTTTACGAACTTTACGATGAACATTGCGCATATGAAGAACTTCTTTTCGCCTATGTTCACGTTTGGGAAATACTACGAGCAGGATGGAAAAGTGCTGCTGCCGCTCGCGGTGCAGGTGCATCATTCGGTGTGCGATGGCTTCCATGTGGCAAGGATGTTTAATGAGTTGCAGGAGATGTGTGATGGTTTGTCGGAGCTGTCAGAGGAACCTGGCGCATGATGCGTAAGAAGTGCTGATGGTTTCCATCTGGCAGGAGTGAGTGTGAGAAGCCTACCGGCCTTTCATTATTTTATGCGCTTTCCATGTGAGGCCACACCGTATCCATTAGAGGACCATAGAAATCTGCGTTCCTGCACGTTATGGAGACGGCACACTGCGCCACTATCGATGAGAATGTCTGCCGGGAACGCTGCCCAAAGGGCAGGTTCTTTTCGGGGGCATCGATGCTGACGAGACGAACACACCTGAGGCTGTTGTAAGGTTCTGCGCTTCCCCTGTCAGGCTGGAGGCGTACCCAATAATTTACTGACGGCGCTGGAAACTAACGCTATGGTAAATCACCTGCTTTTAACAAAACGATTGCATGGTCAAGCTGCTTGTAGAGTTTGTGTCTCAAATCGTCTAACTCGTCATTTTCCCGAATGAGAGGTATGCCATTTTTATGAAGAACAATATCGTTAAATGATCCCATCCCGCCGTAGAGTTTTTTCAACGAGTAAATGGATGACTCACAATCAACATCGAGCTCGATGGCTAGTTTTTCGAATGTTTTTGCCCATGAATCCTCATCATTTGAGGAGAGGATTTTGATGATATCAGTTACCGTTTTCTTTATTTCATTTTTCATTTCAAACCACCACTTTCAAGTATCTTAACGCCAGGTATTTTCCACGGGGTAGGTATCACAACTTGCTCAGAGCCACCGGAAAAAAGGTCTGTTTGATAGCCAACTTCTCCAACATATACTTTCGTTCCTGCGGGTATTTGTATCTTGTGATAGCTATCAAGAGGGGATTCACTTCCGTTAGGCCATTTGGGGAGCAGGGCCTTATCTATTCTGGTCTGGAGCACTCCCTGAGGTTGTTCATATCCGAAAAACTGACCTAGTGGTCGCCCCTCTATACCACCTCTGTAGAAACTCGTGTCTGTTGATAGCGTGATCTCTTTATATGTACCACTGGAGAAGGTTTCAGCCAGCTCTTTAGGTAATGGTCCGGGTTTTATCATCGAGTATTCACCCTCGACTTTTCCCAGAACATGAAGATTGCTAAGCTCACTCGCCGTTCCCAGTCTGCCCAGGCCAAGGCCCGCAGCAACAGAAGCACCAGCGATAATCAGCCCTTTATTATCCATAACCTGATCGTAACCCGCCGGTGCATCACCACCGAGCTGCTGCGCGGTCTGACGGAATCCCTCGATATTGCCATTATAGATCCCGCCCGCGGCCAGCAACCGACCGGCAATTTTGCTGTTGATGGTTTTTGCGGCCTGGGCATGTTGCACCGGTGCCGCATGGCGGACCTGATATCTCGGGCGTTTGAGTTGCCGGGACAGGATGTGTCGGAGTCGAGTTTGAAGGAACAAAGGCAGGTCATTGCGAAGGTCACCGGATGTCGTCAGCACGCCCGAAATCGCATTGCCGGTGATGTCTTTTCTCAGCAGAACGAGCTTACCGGATTTGATGTCGTCGAGCGTGTCACGGTATGCCATCCAGGGATGTTGCCAGTGGTATAGTTGATACCGGTTGACAAACCGGGTGTAGCCCTGTGGCAAATTCCACTCCTGAATGATGCGGTTAGGCCTTGCAGTATCTGCGAGGTCTCCTGCCGCCGTATCCGGGTGAATAATGTGAGGAATGTCCTCAAGGTAGATGTCATCCAGTGACATTGCCTGGCTGTGATGAAGCATATTGCCCCTTTTACGCTGCCATTATGTGCCACATTATCGCGCATTCCGGAAATCAGGCAAAGACACGAATATAGCAGGTAATGGCCAGTTGTGTGGCTGTAAGCAACGGGTTCTGCACGCTGAGAAGAAAGCACACTGCTTGCGGAAGATGACAGACATCCCACATTAGCGCCCCATCCGAACGCAAATGATGACGAAGATCTGTTTGTTGTTTAACCACGGACGGCGCAAACCGAACAGGAACATATACACAATCCTATACAGATTCAGCATCGATTTTACTGGAAGGTTACGGAAAATAATGGACTAAAAAGCATTTAAATCAGGGACTTTATGGATGAATACAGACGTTTGAGGAGATAATAGGAACATAACACAACCTATAGAACCATTGATAAGTATAGATATTTTCTTGTTTAATCTTTATAAATGCCCCCTTTTGTGCCCCCATTTTGTTTTTTATGCGTTCACAGACCGTACAAATCTTCTCGGCTCTTGAAGTCTTTCTCACTACAGCGATCGGCTAAGAACAATATTACTTACTTCCCGATACGAACAACTGTTCATTAATCCGCATGCTCTCCTGGCATGAAGGATATCTGTAACGGTCAAATATGGCACTTGTACGGTATCTCGATAGTCATTGCCAGAGGTCTGGCGAATCAGGAAGCATTATAGGACGTCCTGCTTCTCGATGCGCTTCCGCAGACGCACATTACATTTGACCCGCTATCGCAGGTGGTGGCCCTGATAAAGCGTACCGGTGCGAAATTATGGAAAGAGTACGCTCGGCGTTTTACCGGCCTGCGGCGGATGAGACCGTCTTATCGGCTCGGTTTCGCTTCAATAAGGCAGATAATTTCTACGCCACGACACTACATGAGCTGGTTCACTGGGCGGGAGCGGCGCACAACTTAAATCTTATTCACCCTACCCGCTTCGAATCAGAGGAATATGCTTTTGAGGAACTAATTGCCGAGCTGGGCCGTGCATTTTTAATAGCCTACTTAGGCGTACCGGGGGAGGTGCAGCATGAGCGCTATCATGTGCCATGGCTGATTTCCTGTATCCTTTTTGTAATTAATGTAGAGTTCCACCTGAACAACAGACCGGCTGCGCGGTGTATTGATCCCCCTACGCGCTGAAGGAAAACTGATCCTGCAGCACCCAACGTTCAGCTCCATTAACTGCGTATAGACAAAATTTAACGCAAGTGTAATAGGTGGAAAGTATGCGCCTCTCCTGTGTTTGACAATGTAAATATGCTGCCTGGGTAGCTGCGACAGGTCATTTACAAATAAATAATTCACTACATGCCTTTTGGCAACTCTTTTGCCCCAGCAAATACAAGGTCGCGTGATGCTTCTGCGATGCGGATCCCCTCATTGAATTTTGCACTCCGCTCAGCGCGTGCCAGCGAACCGATTTTGAACTGACCAACCCCCAAGCCTACCGCAAGGTGCATTACAGCTGTATCCTCGCTGTCAATAGAGCGCCCTGCCATGATGGCTCCCCAGCCTTTGCTTCGCGCATGACTTAACGCTGAAATCGTCTTTGTTAAGGTGCCAGACTTTGCCGGCTTGATCATGATGGCATTGCACAGTAAAGCTGCATCCTCGGACTGCACCAGTCGCGGATCGGAATCCAACAGATCGTCGCTGATAATTTGTACTTGCTTGCCTGACAGCTGCATCAACTTACGATATCCCGCCCTGTCTTCTACCGCCAGCGGGTCTTCAAGTGACATGATCGGAAATTCTTTGATCAACGAAGTCAATGTTGCAATGTAGTCATCTGAAGTCTGACCGCAACCTTCATTTCCGTTCAGCCAGTAATGGCCTGTCTCGTAAAAACCATCTGCTGCGAAATCGATTGCTATGCCAATATCTTTACCAGCCGTAAGACCCGAATGCGCAACGGCTTCGCTTACCATCTCTAAAGCATGGCGAAAATGGTCGTAGCTTGGCCAAAGTCCCCCTTTTTCACAGAGCCCTGTGGGTTTTCCTGCCTTCACCAGCTGATTTTTAATACGCTGAAATATTTCTGCCCCGATGCAGAGTGCATGCTGATAGTTTTCTGCGCCGGGGGCAATCACCATTACATCCTGTACTGTTGAAGCATAAGATGCATGAGCACCACCGCCGAATATTTCAATTTCTGGCAACGGCATAACGGGTTCAATATATTCTTGTTGAATGTATTTCCATAACGGAATGGCATAGTACCTGGCAGCAAGGTCCGCAACCGCAATAGAAATTGCTGCAGTGTCAGCATGCGAGAGTTTATTATTTTGTGTACTTAAGCTCAAAATAGAGTCAATGATAAGTTGGTTGTCGATACGCTGTCCCAGCAACTGCGGGGTGAGTATTTTGTCAATGTATTGGATTTTACAATCCAGCATTTTATGTAAGTTGGCGCATATGTTTTCGCTATTTAATATTGGGTCAACATAACCACCTGACAGACCCGACTGCGTAATAGCTCTGGCTGAGATCCGTTTATCAATAAAAACCTCAATCTCAAGCGCGGGCAAGCCTGAAGAACTCCAGACCTTACGTGCTATTAATGCAGTGATAGCTGTTTTCACCATGGCTATTGGTCTCGTTGTAACTTGCGGTTAGATAAGTAAGTTCATATGGGAAATGTTTGCCAAAAGAATGCTAAAAGAAAAAGGCTATTAGTCAAAAGATTAATACCTATGAAAATTAGGAGGGTCCCATTAACACCCGAGTTAAAGTGATTATGTTCACATTTAATTTCATAATTAAAAATTATGACCAAAATATATCTTTTAAAAAAATCATAAAAAACAGCAGGCTGCATTAGCCCCCTACTATTTTTGGCATAAGACAATTCTTAAGTTTTTTTTGCATTTTAAAGAAATGTAAATAAAATGCTTTACATGTTAAATATCACCTTGTAGATTCAAATTCGCTCACTGATACAGCTTGTAAATAACAAACGCCAAAATCCAACCGGACAATGTTATGGCTCTAATGGATACCGATATGCCATTTCCCCATGCTGGGGGAATTGTAGAAATTGATTCTGATGAAGTTGATTACGTGCTTGAGTTAATGAATGGCACTGGCATTGAATTGTTTTCCAGACAAAATGTAAGACGACTTCAGGGAGGCGTTTCCTCCGATGTATGGCTTATGGATTGCCTGCAAGGGAATAATCTTAAGCGTTATGTTATTAAACAGCCTTTAGCAACATTACGGGTTCAGAAGAACTGGTCAGCCCCGCTAAAACGAGCATTTTATGAGAATTTATGGCTGGAAATGGCCAGCCGTGTGTCAGCGGAAAGTGTTCCTCACGTTTATTATTTTGATGAAAAAAAACCGCTGTTAGTGACTCAGTACATAGACGTTACTGAAGCTGAAGTCTGGCAAAGGCAGCTGTTCTCTGGGCGGTTCGACTTGCTATTTGTTCAACAATTAGGTGAGCAAATTGCCATTTTTCACGAGATGACGGCAGGTAGCCAGAATTATGCCAGAGAGTTTAATAGTGCTGACATTTTACGTGCGACGCGCATTGAGCCATATATCTTTGCACTGATCGACACATTTCCAGACATGAGTGAACGCCTCGTTGAGATTGGCGAGTCGGTTCTGGCGAATCGTATCTCGGTGATACATGGGGATTTGAGTCCAAAAAATATTCTTAATCGTGATTCGAAACCCGTTTTTTTAGATGCAGAATGTGCCTGTTATGCTGATCCGGCTTTTGATATCGCATTTTGTATTAATCATTTGCTATTAAAATTTTATCGGTTAGGGGATGCCCGTTTTATCTTGATGTCCAGACTGCTTGCTACGTCATATCTGCAAAAAGTGAACTGGGAAGATCGTACGGGACTTGAGAAACGGATAGCGGCACTCATTCCAGTACTGATGCTGGCAAGAGTTGACGGGAAGTCAACGCTGCACTATCTGAATGAGTGCCATAAAAATACAATTAGAAAGAAAGCCCTTAACCTTTTAACTAAGAATCTGTTTTCTCTTGATTTCATTTTTAACGAAGTTGCATTCACACATTAGTTTTCATACAGGAAGGATTAAATATGAGCTTAAAACGTAGTGCTGATAAAGCGCGGACTATTCTCCGTGATAATGGTTTTCCTTTTTCTGATGATGTGACCTTAGAGCCTTCGGGGCGTTCATTTCCGAAGGGGGGGCAATATGGTGTAGAAATACCTGCAGTCAATAATCTGATGATGCTGGAAACAATAGTCTCGGCACTGCGCGAAAGCGAAATCTATTGCACCCGGTTTAATGAAACGCATGGCTCTTTTTTGCGTTCCGACCGTGAAATTAAAGAAATGCTACAACTGTGTCATGAAAATAACTATGGCATGCTCTTCGGTCTGGGACCGCGCCCGGAATATGATGTTAAGTCCTCTTTTTACCGTACCGAGTTCGGAATGGAACAGGGTCGCCAGCTCAATAACAATGATGCCATTTCGCACTCCATTGAAGAAGCGCTGCGCTTGAGTGAGCTGGGCTGCCGTGGCCTCATCGTTTACGATCCGGGTGTGCTGTTTATTCTTAATGAGCTTCGTAAAAAAGAGATCCTGCCTGCAAATATGAAGTTTAAAACGTCCTCACATTGCATGGTAACCAACGCTATTATTGCTCGTCTGATGGCTGATGCGGGGGCTGACAGTATTACTACAGCCCATGATCTTTCTCTCGCTACGATGTACGAAATACGACGTTTCAACCCGGACCTGGTGATTGATATTCCGATTGATGTCTATGCATCAAAAGGTGGGTATCTGCGTTTCTATGAAGTGGGTGAACTGGCTCAGATTGCTGCCCCGATGTATCTGAAAGTCGGCGCAAGCGCTCAATCCCATCCTTATGACAGCGTTGGTGCGCCGGTTGCCAAAGAACGTGTGCGTCGCCTGGGCCTGGTACTGGATCATCTTCAGCAGGTTGCACCTGAACTACAAAAAATTGACCACGCAGATCCTACGGTTTGCTTACCACAGCAGATGTAATGGTTGCATCGTAATGAAAGTATCTCATGCCCGCGAGAGCTCCAGCAGTGCTGGGCTCTACGAAATGATGCAAAGAGGATCGGTGTACGTCGACATATTTGGGCCTGAAAAGCCAGGAGCAGACTACATTGAGAAGGCGGTAAGAGAGCTGGCGTTGGCAATGCCACAGCATAAGGTTAACAGTTACTTTATGGCCAAGCCTGAAACCATTGCCAGGACTGATCTGTGCTTATTTTGCTATACAAAAGAGACAAATGAATGTTGTGGTTTTTTAAGCTGCAACGTCGCTGAGATCGCCGGTAAAACATGTATCATGCTTTACACATTGCTGATATCGGAAAAACAACATGGAACTCGCGTCACTTATTCCATATTGCAAAGTCTCTTTTCGACATTGTCTCAAAAAATAGGCCTGGATTATGAGTATATTATTTTGAAAACCGTTAACCCTCGTTCTTTCAAAATACTTGCTTCTTTTTCAGATATTCAAAATTCTGCTTTCTTTCCGCAGATATTATTGAGCAATGATAACGAACTGGCTGACTTCTCTATACAACTGGCTAACTATCTGCATCCTGGATTTAGATATAATAAAAAAAATGGTGTGATATATAACGCAAGTGGTGAAGTGCCTGATGATTTCTATCAACAAATGCCACAATGCCGTGATGCTGTTGTTAATGAGTTTTTCTCCGCCAACCTGACACTGTCAGACCGGATGATCTGTATATTGCATCTTTCTGATGCTAATGCGAGAGCACAGCTATACAGCCGATTCAAAGTCATATAATGATTTTTGGAGAGCGAGTGAAAATTTTTTTCTTTGGAAATATGGCCTGCTACTTGAGCCGCCAGATGCATTTGTGTGCAGAAAAGCACGTTATGACCTTTTTGGATGAGTCTGCGACAGACGCGGAGATTGCCTCTCATTGTCAGAATACAGATATTTTAGTATCCATGGTATTTGACCAGCGTTTTGTAACCAGCAGTCTTAAAAAGGTTCTTGTTCCGGGAATTGGCGTTGATAAAATTAACTTTTCACAATTACCTGAGAATGTTGAGGTTTTAACTTGTGCAGCACACGAGATGGCCGTATCGGAATATATTCTCAGTTACGTCATCTCATATTTCCGAGAACTGGATAGTATTGGGGAAAGGTTTAAATCCAGCTATGACTGGCGGGATTGTTCACGGCTGGGAGGCATTGCGCGAAAACAACTCAATGAACTCACTGTTGGTGTTATCGGTGGTGGGAGAATTGGTCGCAAGGTGATTGAGGTTTTTTCGTTCTTTGGCTCATCCTGTCGCTGCCTGACGCGCTATCCATACGAAACCTCAGGTTCAGTTTTGTTTTTCCCACGAACTGAACGGGATGACTTTATCCGGGGATGTGATGTCGTAATTGTCGCTTGTGGTGTTGATAAAGATACCCAAAATATTATTGACCAGCACGCCATCACTATGATGGAGCCGGATACATTACTCATTAATATCGCCCGGGCTGAATGTGTAAATTATGAGGCCCTGGCCGCAGCCTGCCACGACAGAAAAATCGGCCGAGCTGTCATCGATGTATGGCAGTTTTATCCTCAAAAAGGAGACCAGGCATTAAGACCATCAGCGGCAGATTTTAGGCAACTCGATAATGTCGACATGACCCCACATATTTCGGCCTGGACCAGAAAGGTCATCGCCGATCGGGCCGCGATCCTTGCGCGTTATATCAACGAGGAGTCGTGCAATAGTGCTGAATACGTATTACAGGAGAACCAGGCGTGAAATCTTTATCCCAACGTTCAGATATCTCACCTTTTGTTGTTATGGACGTTATGCAGGCAGCTGCCGAACGCGAGGCCCACGGCAAGATCGTATGGCACCTCGAGGTGGGGCAACCTGGTACCTCCGCCCCGGCCCCCGTCATTGAGGCATTAAAAATCGCATTACCGCAACAGACGCTGGGTTATACGGTCGCTGCAGGGCTGAGTGCACTGCGTGAAAATATTTCTCAGCATTATGCTGATTTTTACGGGATCTCAGTCCCAGCTGAAAACATTATTGTCACCCCGGGCTCATCGGCTGCGTTTATCCTGGCATTTTTGTCAGGCTTTGACAAAGGGGCTCGGGTTGCTGTACCGGTTCCGGGCTACCCCTGTTATCGCAACATTTTATTAGCACTAGATTTAATCCCGGTTGATATTCACGTCACCACGGAGACTGATTATTTGATTACTGCGCGTCATCTCAGGGACCTGACGGAGCCGGTAGACGGAATCATTGTTTCATCACCGAATAATCCTACCGGTACCATGTATGACGCTGCTGTGCTGGATGAACTGGCGGTGTATTGTGACAGTAACGCTATTACTCTGATTTCAGACGAAATATATCATGGTATTACTTTCGGTACTAAAGCAACCAGCGCACGTCAATATTCCGAGAAAGCGATTGTGGTCAATAGTTTTTCAAAATACTTCTCGATGACAGGCTGGCGCATTGGCTGGATGATTGTACCGGATAACTGGCTGCGAACCGTTGCACGACTGATCCAGAATCTGTTTATCGCTACCTCAACGCTGAGCCAGGTGGGCGCCATTCACGCTTTTAAAGCGTATCAGCAAATGGACGAATATGTATCCGGATATCAACAAAAAAGAGATATCCTGTATGCAGCATTGAAAGAGTGTGGATTACACAACATTACCTACCCTCAGGGGGCTTTTTATATCTACGCTGATGTATCACATTTAACCCATGACAGTGTGGCTTTCTGTAAACAGTTACTTGAGGAAACGGGAGTTGCCATTACCCCGGGTGTTGATTTTGACCCTTATAATGGGCACAAATTCATTCGTTTTTCCTTTGCTGCAGATTTGGCGACGATAACCTCAGCATCTGAGATTCTTATTTCCTGGTTCAGTCGGAGGTAAGTGATGTCCTTAATGTATAATACCGGTGAAGATATTATTGATGAGGTTGGTCATGATAGTTGGGAAGGTCTAACTGTCATGCCGGAGAAAAAAATATTTTATTCTCGAGATGTATACTTCAGGGAAGCCTGGAGTGACGCGCGGAAGATTTTTGGTGAAAATACCGTCTCCTATTTGCAAAATATTGCTGTTCTGGTATTCAAACCCGATGCATTCATGGCCAGGAAATGTCAGGCTGCGCTTGATTATTTGCAGCGCCAAAACTTTACGCCGATTACGTGGCGAGAGTTTCGTTATAATCACTGGACAATGCGGGAAGACTGGCGCTATCAACTGAATCAGTTTTCACTGGACCGAATTTTTCTTAATGAAAAGCTGCTTACCAGTGACGATTGTACTATGGTTGTTTTTCGTGATAATAGCCAGGAGCGTGAGTTGCCGGGTACGGTACGCCTTCAATCCCTGAAGGGAAGTTCTTTACCGGAATTACATAAGCCAGATCAGTTACGAGCGATTTTGAAGAGTCATAATCGTTTATTTAAATTTGTCCATACCACAGATGAGCCCGCTGATATTATCAGGGAATCTGGAATACTGTTTAGTTCAGAGGAACGCCACAATTTTTTTCAGGAGATTGTTGATAACTTTCATGAAAATAAATCGGCACAACTTGCTGATTATTTGGATGGAAAAACATCACGCTTTTCTGAGAATGATTTCAACTGGCCCACTGCGCTGGAAGAACTACGATCTTCAGTCAGCACTTGCCCGTTTCCGAAAGAGGCTAACCTATTGCTTGCTGACATTGAACAGTGGCTTTTGCATGGCATGCCCGCGGGTAAAGCGTTATCCGTGAGGGAACTGGAGAACAAGCTTCACAAGCTTGATATCCACCTCAGCAATGTTGCATTCATGATTATTTGTACCAACTTGATTCATCACAGTTACGCGCTGGAGTTTGCATTAATGCGGGGTGATGGACTTGATGACTGGCTTGCAGGTAAAGGTAAACACGTTCCATTCAACAGTTCAATGCATAACACGACTGAGGGGTTTTATGAGTAATAATCATAGTGAATTCAGACAGCGGGTCGATAAATTTATTGCAGATCGTGTAAATAAATTTCTTACTACTGTGCCTGGCGCATCACACCAGAAAGACGCCAAAAATATAAATCTTGAATATTACAAACGTAATTTAATTGAAATAATTCTGCGTTTGCGAATGAAGCGCACGATTGATGGTTTAACTATTCATTATTTTACAAAAACCGATCCGCGACTTGCCAAACGCTGGTGCGAGTATACGGGTGATGAAATGCTACATGACTCCATGTTTGCTGCTGATTTGAAGAAAGTTGGCGTGTCACCAGATGAGATTTATTCAACCGAGCCACTTCTATCCACAAAGTTGCTTCAGGGATATTTCTATTACGGTCTTGAACATGAAGGTCGCCCGTTAGCATCACTCTGCAGTTCGTATTTTATTGAATCAGCATCTGAAAAAACGCAACCCGATATTATTGACAATATTGAGCAGGTTATGGGCAAAGAGTATGTCAGGGGTCAGCGCGCACATGTTGATCATGACGATGATGATGATCATGTCGACTTTGTCTGGGATGTGTTGGTCAAAACAGCGAATCTTCCTGAAGATGAAGAGAAGATCCTTTCGCATATTGATAATGTCTACAAGCTTTTCGTTATGTATTACGAAGAGCTCTATCATCTGACCTTTGATCAATCTGATATCGATAATGTGGCCTGATGGAGTGATGTAACATGAGCATGTATACCGAAAGCAGAGCGCAATTTAGTCGTCTTGCGCAGCAACGTGGAGTAGAAGTAACACAGATCCCCGTGACACTGGGGCAGGACGGTAGTGCTCTTCATTTAACGTATACGGTGCTCGGTGATCTTCAGGCGAACACCTGCATTGTTGTTTTTTCTGGTGTGCATGGCGTTGAGGGACTACCTGGTGCACTTATACAGGAAACCCTTCTCAGGGATTTCCCAACGCCAAAACATATAGCGATTTGCCTGGTGCATGCCGTCAATCCCTGGGGTATGCATGAGCTTCGGCGAGTGAATGAAACAAATATCGATCTCAACAGAAATTTTATTGGTGGGTCTGTCCCCCAGCGCAACAGGGATTATGATCGCGCGCGTGAAATAATTTGTCCTGCTGGCTCTGAGCTACCCGACCAGTCGCAGCTTCGATCAAAGTTGCTTGAATGGATTACGCACGACGGGCTTCAACGTGTACAGTCGGTGATCACCAGCGGGCAGTATCATCACCCTGAAGGACTCTTTTATGGCGGGGATAAGATCACGCCGAGCCAGATAGCTGTACGCGAAGTATGCCTGACCTTATCCCGCCAGTTCCGCCATTTTCTGGTGCTCGATATTCATACGGGGCTGGGTGAAAAGGGACAACTAAGTATCATCCGTGAAGGTGGACGTGGTATCGGCAAAGAGCCGGTTCTCGCTCAGGCCATTAATCACGCCAGTCATAATGCGGTTTCCTCTCTACTCCAGGGCACGCTGACCGGCTATGTCGATAGCCTTTTTCCAGGCGGTCGGGCAGAAGGTTATGTTCTGGAGCTAGGTACCAGTCCAGCGCTGGAAGTCATGATTGCGATGCAGCGAGAGAACTGGTTATGGCAACGGCAGATCAGTTCCGGACCACAATACGACAAGGTACGAGAGGAATTTCGCGAGGTATTTTTCCCCTCGGATCCTCAATGGCTGGCACAGGCCAGAGAGGCTATTTACGAGACGGTAGAGGGTGCCATCAAAGTTCTGAATGCTTCTTGCCCGGTGCAGGAGGTATCTTCATGACCCGGCTACTCTTGCAATTTACCTACTCCAAAATTATCGCTGTCGGCCTCTCGGTGCTGATTCCCATTTTTCTGGCTCAGCAGATTGCCGATGCTGATGTCTTCGCCACTTACCGTGCGATGGAATACGTTCCATATATTGTGGTTGGTATTATTGTTGGGGCTTCAATTGATTCCTGGGGGGCGGGGATCATTATGCGCTGGAGTCTTTATCTCCATATACTCCCGCTGGGGTTGATGGTCCTGGTCTATAACAACTGGTTACCTATCCAGGCGCTTTATGTCGCGCTATTTATTATGTCGGCTGTTGCCTACAGCGTCTCTGCAGGGACTAGCCGAACTGCTTATGATGTGCTGCCAAAAGAAAAATGGGGCGATTTTAATACGAGAACATCACTGTTTGAACAGATTGTTACCGTCGTTATTCCCCTTGCAATGGGATGGGCGCTAACCTGGTCTTTGCAGTGGACGCTGTTTCTGCTAATTGGTTTCTCTTTTGGGGTGTCGCTGATTACCCCTCGTTATGAAAAAAGGGAAGGCGTGCACCAGCCCTGGTATTCGCTGTTTTTCTTACGTGTTAAGGAGGGAATTAAGGCATTCAGAGCGAACCGTGCTTTGATGCATCTCTCATTTATTATTTTGCTCGTGAATGCTGTCGAAACTGTACCAGCGACATTGATGGTTTTCTACGCTACCCATGAGTTAAAGCTGAGCGCTCTTGATACCGGGAGTATCATTACAGCAGCAGGGGTGGGGGGCATTGTCGGGGCATGGCTGTTAGGTTTTATCAGTAAAAGGCCCTCAATGCTGCTGGGGCTTCTGGTGGCGTCAATGCTCATCAACGCACTGCTCTATTTCCTTGTTTATGAACTAAACAGCTACCCAGTACTGGTGATTTCAATGTTTATCGAATCACTATCGATAGTGATTTCAGCGGTCTCATTTCGAACATTACGCCAGCTCTGTTCTGATCCTGCCAGCTATGGGACCACGCTAGGTATCTCAGGGGCTCTTGTTAAAAGTGGGATCCCTGTCGCGACCTTGATTGGTGGGTATATAGCCTGGCGGATGGGGGTACGGCAGGTCTATCTACTCACAGCAGTCGTTGAGTTAGTGTTAACTGTTCCCGTTACCTTATGGGCACTGAAATCACACAGGGAGTCTGTCTATGAAATTTAATAAAGAATTATTGAGCTTCTACGATTATTTCAGTCAGTATCTTATTTCTGGTCGCGATGCTGTATTACCGTCTATCGATGAAGAACACTGGGAAGAGCTGTATCGAAATAAATTACTTTATGCCTGGCTTGAATTTTGGTGCAAAGAAAATACACTTTCTTCATGGGCGCAAAAAAGACTGGATATTTATCGTAAAAAAAGCTTGCTGCATGAGAAATTACTTGCAAGAATAACACAGAAATGTAAGCCTGATTCTTTGATAACCCTTAAAGGGGAAAGCTTTAAGCATTTTTACCCTCAAGGATTTCAGCGTGAATCTCGCGATGTTGATATCTTATATAAAAATGAAAAAGATTTTATCGAGGCACATGATTATCTATTATCTCTTGGCTTCAAAGAAATGTTTGTCTGGGTGCGGAAAACGAATAACAGCATTGCAAGTTCTGCCAAGTTTCGACTGAGGAATAATGCTGGCGAACGTGCTCTTGATGATGTATATGTTGAGGTTCATTTTAATGCATTTCCTGTGTCAAATTTTTCAAATTTATATTTTAATCAATTATACGTCTTGACAGAAGCAATGAGATTAGTTGTATTATTGATTGCTGAATTTACTTTCCGTGATGGTGTGACTAAAAAATTCACATTGCGTGACATGATGGATGTAAAGCTGACGTTTAATCTGATAAAAAGAGAGGAATGGGATTCTTTAAGCAACTTATTAAAACAGGCTAAACTTGAAGCGCCGTTATTATTGCTGGCTGATTTTTGGCAACAGGAAATCCATGAGTCAATGCCTCCTCTTCTGGCATGGCTGTATGAGCAATACCACGCGGTACGCTGGGATGGACATTATTCTATTATTGAACATCAATCATGGCCTTATCAGCAACAGTCTGGGATGGCTCGTCAGGATTTCGATGAACTGGTACAGCTTCACGGCTTGCTTTACGATTCACCGAGGCAGACGACAAGAAAATACTCCACCGAAGAAATGACGTTGTGGATGGAAAAAGGAATGCCTGTTGTCGCTAAATATGAGCCAGCGAATGCAGGTTTCACGTTTCTGGAACGTTATAAGATTTGTGACCGTTTTATTTATTAGTTTTGGGTATTTAACCCGAAAATCGGTGTATGAAAACAGGCCCTCTTCGAGGATTATTAACCTTCAACAAGGAGACTAACATGAAAGTTACTCGTCGTGTTATTCCAGTTATGAACGCTCGTCTGTAATAGATCAAACCAGGCACTCTGTTTCGATAGAGTGCCTTTACTTTTTTGAGGGTTTCTTTATGATTTATCAAAACAATCCATGCCTCGCAAAAGATATCACCTATCGACTCGATCGCCAGCAAGTTATTTTTATTACTCCCAGCGAGAGTTTCACCATTGATTTTGAGAATGAAATAATGGCCCAGGCCGCCGGAGATATTCTTAAACATTTGACGGATGCTGATATTAATGTTCCAGCGCTGAATGAAAGGCTGGGTTCGGCAATGCAGCCATATACGGTTAATGATTTTCTCTCTATGCTCGATGAGCAACATCTACTTTCTGACGCTCAATCTGTAAATGACGTCATTTCAGGCAAGGCGTTTATCTGTGAGATTGAGAATTATTATTACAATATTGTTTTACCTGCTTTTGAACAGGATGAATTTAGCCGCAAAGTATTCACCAAAACTATAGACGACGCGGCGTTAAAGCGCTGGTCCGTTGAATATTACCATGTCACTCGGGCTGCAGAACGGGTACTTACCGCATCTTTGCGCGACTATGGTAATGACGACCTGACGATGGCGATCCGTGACTTCTTCTTTGATGAAGTCGGTCATGAAAAATTACTGCGCCGGTCGTTACTGGGTTTTGGGATGAGCGACGAGGAAATTGAATCTACCAGTCCTCATCTCTGCACTGAGGCTACAATGGCCATGTTACTCAAAGCGGCTCATTTTCATTTGCCGACCTTCGTCACGCTGGTGGCACTGATGGAAGGGACCAGTGAAGAAAGTCAGGCCTATATTGACGTACTGGAGAACTCCGGTCTCGCTCCAGAAGCAATACGTAGCCAGATAGTCCATGAGAAGATTAATATTGAAGGTGAGCATGGTAATGAAGGGCGTGAAATTTTCTCGCATATTAATG
Source organism: Enterobacter quasiroggenkampii (assembly GCF_043972695.1). NCBI lineage: Bacteria > Pseudomonadati > Pseudomonadota > Gammaproteobacteria > Enterobacterales > Enterobacteriaceae > Enterobacter > Enterobacter quasiroggenkampii. The sequence continues at coordinate 1,529,953 of NZ_CP143745.1, read as the reverse complement.
CTCTTAGCGTAAATGATTTAGTTATTGCCAAGAAAGCTGTCCGTGAATTTTATGCTATACGCCGGGCTATTACACCCTGGCTCTTAGGCGGCATTAGCTTTGCCGGCGTGGATAAGGTGCTTTTCCTGCAAACACTGAGTGAAATGCTTCCTCAGTTGAAAATGAGCACATTACCGATTGCAATCCCCAGGGCCACGCTGTCACAAAGTGATAAGCTGGTGAAGACGCTGTGCACGCTTAAGCAACTTCCAGTGTTTGAATTTGATATCAATAAAGACGAAGAGTTGTTAATGCTAATGCTGGAGAATGTTCTCTGGAAAACCGCCTGTACAGATCTTGCTCGTTATACGAATACGCTTGAATGGCTTGAACAGCTCGTTCAGGGTACCGTTTCGGACTACAGTGAAGAGGATATCATTGGGTCAATCTGGAATGCATGGCATGCCTTGCCATCATTGCCTCTTGTGGATGCAGGCCAGCTACTGGAGCAATTGTAATTTCTAATGAAAGTGATTTTAGTGCGGCATGCAGAAACAGAATGGAATCAGCACGGTGTTATCCAGGGACACAAGGATAGCCCGTTGACTGCCCGCGGCACGCTGGAAACATCGGCATTACTGACGGCTTTAACGGATGCTGCTTATCCGGTGGAATGTGTCTTTACTTCACCTCTTGGACGTGCGTGGAAAATGGGTCAGGCACTGGCGGGCCATTTTCAGTGCCCGCTGGTGATCGAAGAGGCCCTAAAAGAACAGTCATTTGGTCAATATGAAGGCATGACGAAGGCACAATTAGAGCAGGAATATCCGAGTCAGTTTCTCGCGTTATTTTCACAGAATGCCGCGTTTTGTCCTCCTGGCGGCGAGTCGCTTGCCCACGCTTCTCAGCGTATTATCCATTTTTTGCACAAGAAGATGGCAACCACAACGCATCAGACGTTCTGTGTTGTCACTCACGGACATGTCATGCAGGGTATGCTTGCGTTGCTTAAAGAGGGAAACATCGATCATTTCAACCGCTACGCACAACCGAACGCGAGTTATACCGTGCTGGAGGCGGGCGGAGGGGAGGATATGACCCTCCGTTGGGGGATCGCTTCCCACTTGCTTAAGCTGTCCAGTGCTGAGTGAACAAATGGGGAAAGACAAGCGCGGTGCGCCAGTATCTGAGAGACGGTTAAGCGTCACCGAATCCTGCTCTCTGGCTGCTTGTAATAGATAAGCGTGTACGACACCAATATCAGCAACGCGCGTTGCCCGGTTTCCTGGCCCATTCCGAAGCACAACGCGGCAGGCTCCGCCAGAACATCACCCAGGGTATGGCTTACTGAGTGCCTGCAGTGTGCTGACGCGGGCAGTGCCCGCTTGCGCCAGCTATCCGTATAGACTCCCTCGCCGATCATGGCCTCAAATATCGCCGGAATCACCCGGTCCTCATTCAGGATGATCGTCACGATGTCGTGATTGCGCGTGGCGGCAAGTTGATATCAGGAGATAAGATGCGGCCAGAAAGCGCAGTATACGGGCTTTTAGTTGATTTCGGTATATTTGGGAAGAGTTTGAAATGGTGCCGATAATAGGAGTCGAACCTACGACCTTCGCATTACGAATGCGCTGCTCTACCAACTGAGCTATATCGGCCCTGAGAGGCCGGTTACGAGTGTAACCACGGGGCAAAAGGTTAGATCTATCCGGGTGATGCGTCAATGCCCTTTTGAATCAAACGGCTATTTTTGCATCACCCGTGATTATTTACGCACGAATCGTATCGTCGCCGAAGCCGATCCACTTGTACGTGGTCAGCGCTTCCAGCCCCATCGGACCGCGCGCGTGCAGTTTCTGCGTGCTGACCGCTACCTCAGCGCCGAGGCCGAACTGGCCGCCGTCGGTGAAGCGGGTGGAGGCATTCACATACACCGCAGAGGAATCCACTTCGTTCACGAAGCGATCGGCATTGCGCAGCGTACGCGTCAGGATGGCGTCAGAATGCTGCGTGCCATGCTCACGGATGTGCGCAATCGCGTCGTCAAGATCGCTCACGATTTTCACGTTCAGATCCAGTGACAGGAACTCGTCGTCGTACTGCTCCGCGTTGACGGGAACGACGTTAGCCGGGCCATCCTGCAGCAGCGCGAGCGCACTGGCGTCAGCATGCAGCGTCACGCCGCTCTCTGCCATCTGTTTGCTCAGGGCCGGCAGGAAGGTGTTCGCTATGTCCTGATGCACCAGCAACGTTTCAACGGTGTTACAGGTGCTAGGACGCTGGGTCTTCGCGTTAACGATAATCTTCAGCGCAGGAGCAATCTCAGCGCTGTCGTCTACCACGATATGACACACGCCAATACCGCCGGTGATCACCGGAATCGTCGACTGCTCGCGGCACAGCTTGTGCAGGCCAGCGCCGCCGCGTGGGATCAGCATGTCGATGTATTTGTCCATGCGCAGCATTTCGTTGACCAGCGCGCGGTCCGGGCTCTCAATTGCCTGCACGGCACCCGCCGGTAAGCCACACTCTTCCAGCGCCTGCTGAATGACTTTCACCGTCGCAGCGTTGGTGCGCCATGTCTCTTTCCCACCGCGCAGAATCGCGGCGTTACCGGTTTTCAGGCACAGGGAAGCGACATCCACCGTCACGTTTGGACGGGCTTCATAAATAACGCCGATAACGCCGAGCGGCACGCGACGGCGCTCCAGGCGTAAACCGCTGTCCAGCAGCCCACCGTCAATCACCTGCCCTACCGGGTCGGCCAGATTGCAGACCTGACGAACATCGTCGGCGATGCCTTTCAGGCGAGCCGGGGTCAATGCCAGGCGGTCGAGCATCGCTTCGCTCAGACCGTTGCGACGCGCTTCCAGTAAATCCTGCTCGTTGGCGAGCAAAATTTCCTGGGACTGTGATTCCAGATAATCAGCGATTTTTTCCAGCACGCGGTTTTTCTCGCGGCTGGAAAGGAGCGCCAGTTTGTAAGAGGCGGCCTTCGCGGCGACGCCCATTTGTTCCAGCATGTTCTGGCTCCTTAACGAATAATCATGTCATCGCGATGCACGGCAACCGGGCCATATTCATAGCCCAGAATGGCGTCGATCTGCTGCGAATGGTGACCCGCGATGCGGCGCAGGGCATCGCTGTTATAGCGGCTTACGCCGTGGGCGATGTCGCGACCTTCGAGGTTACGGATACGGATCACTTCACCACGGGAGAAGTTGCCTGTCACGCTTTTAATTCCTTTAGGAAGTAATGAACTTCCCCGTTCCAGAATCGCGGCGGTCGCCCCTTCATCAACGACGAGTTCGCCCGCAGGCGGCGCGCCAAATATCCAGCGCTTACGGTTTTCCAGAGGAGATTCCTGAGCGTGGAAGCGGGTGCCAACGGAGATGCCTTCCATCACGTCGCCAATCACGCCAGGACGGCTGCCCGCGGCAATGATGGTGTCGATACCGGCGCGGCACGCCACGTCCGCGGCCTGGAGCTTGGTGCCCATGCCGCCTGTTCCGAGGCCGGACACGCTGTCACCGGCGATGGCGCGCAGCGCATCGTCGATACCGTGCACGTCGGTAATCAGCTCGGCTTCCGGGTTAGCGCGCGGATCGGCAGTGAACAACCCCTGCTGATCGGTCAGAAGCAGTAATTTATCGGCGCCAGCCAGAATGGCGGCCAGCGCAGAGAGGTTATCGTTATCACCCACTTTGATTTCAGCGGTAGCAACGGCATCGTTCTCATTAATGACCGGAACGATATTGTTGTCCAGCAGCGCGCGCAGAGTATCGCGGGCGTTCAGGAAGCGCTCTCTGTCTTCCATATCCGCACGCGTCAGCAGCATCTGCCCGACGTGGATGCCATAGATAGAGAACAGCTGTTCCCAGAGTTGAATGAGTCGGCTTTGTCCCACGGCGGCCAGCAGCTGTTTGGAGGCGATCGTCGCGGGGAGTTCGGGGTAACCCAGGTGTTCACGCCCGGCGGCAATCGCCCCGGAGGTCACAATCACAATACGATGCCCTGCGGCATGTAACTGAGCGCACTGACGTACAAGCTCAACAATGTGGGCGCGATTTAGGCGGCGCGATCCGCCTGTTAAAACACTGGTACCGAGTTTTACCACCAGCGTCTGGCTGTCACTCATGATTCTCTGCCGTTCAACGATAAGGGAAAGTAATGTCGAACGAACGTTTTAGCAGGAGTCAGCCCCGTTGCCAACTGCCTTAGCACATCGCGAAACACTTTGTTGCGCGGGATCAGGAAGCGTAGCGGGAGAATTTGACACTTTTATTACCGAAATAATAAATCACAGTTTTTTAAAATTATTCTTAGTTTGTCATAAAAGTTTCATTCCAGAACGATAAAACCCTTCCTGTTTTTTCACGGGACTTAAGCATGAGCTTATCGTCCAGCGAATTTTTTAGCGCGTTTATAAGACAGGATCGAAAATGAAAAAGAGCACTCTGGCATTAATGGTTATGGGCGTAGTGGCTTCTGCATCCGTTCACGCAGCTGAAGTTTATAATAAAGATGGTAATAAGCTGGACGTGTACGGCAAAGTGAAAGCCATGCACTACATCAGCGATGATGCCACCAAAGACGGCGATCAGACTTACGTTCGTTTCGGTTTTAAAGGCGAAACCCAGATTAACGATCAGCTGACGGGCTATGGTCGTTGGGAATCTGAATTTGCGGGTAACAAAGCCGAGAGCGACTCCTCTCAGAAAACCCGTCTGGCGTTCGCGGGCCTGAAGCTGAAAAACTTTGGTTCTCTGGATTACGGTCGTAACCTGGGTGCCCTGTATGACGTTGAAGCATGGACCGACATGTTCCCTGAGTTCGGCGGCGACTCTTCCGCGCAGACCGATAACTTCATGACCAAGCGTGCGACCGGTCTTGCTACCTACCGTAACACCGACTTCTTCGGCGCGGTTGACGGCCTGGACATGACCTTGCAGTACCAGGGCAAAAACGAAAACCGTGACGCCAAGAAACAGAACGGTGACGGTTTTGGTACCTCTCTGAGCTATGACTTCGGCGGCAGCGATTTCGCCGTCAGCGGTGCTTACACTAACTCTGACCGCACCAATGCGCAGAACCTGCTGGCGCGTGGCCAGGGCCAGAAAGCCGAAGCCTGGGCTACCGGTCTGAAATATGACGCGAACGATATTTATCTGGCAGCGATGTATTCAGAAACCCGCAATATGACGCCAATTTCTGGCGGATTTGCTAATAAAGCACAGAACTTTGAAGTCGTCGCACAATATCAGTTCGATTTCGGTCTGCGTCCGTCCCTGGGTTATGTCCAGTCTAAAGGCAAAGATATCGAAGGTATTGGTGACGAAGATCTGGTGAAATATATTGACGTTGGCGCGACCTATTACTTCAACAAAAATATGTCCGCGTTTGTTGATTATAAAATCAACCAGATTGACGACAAAAATAAACTGGGCGTGAGCAGCGATGATATCGTTGCCCTGGGGATGACCTACCAGTTCTAAGATTATCCGAATAAGAAAATCCCGGCAGATAAGCCGGGATTTTTTTGCCCGGTGGCGCTGCGCTTACCGGGCCTACGGGATAGCGCATTCTGTAGGCCGGGTAAGGCGAAGCCGCCACCCGGCGCTGTGACGCGATCAGGCAGTCAGCTTCACCGCTTCGCTGGAAAAGTCATCCGCTGGCTCGAACCTGAGATCCAGAGTCGCCAGCAATGCGCGTGCCTTATCGTGGAACTCTTTCAGCGTGTATTCCAGGCGGTCAATCACTTCCTGATCTTTAATGGTGGTCGCCTGCCAGTTGCCGTCTTTATTAAACAGACCAAACTGGTAGCTATACGTAAAGCGTTTTTCCTCTGCTTCCATTTCCATCCACCAGCCCCAGAATTCACGTTTTTCGGGTGCAGGCTTCACGTTGACGCATACAGCCAGGCAGTCGAAAAAAAAGCGATTCTCTTCACACTGCTCTTCTCGAATATACGGGCCAAGAGCCATGAACTTCTTAATCAATCTACTTTTCGGGTGTCCACTCGGTAACGTCATTGCGATCTCCTTTTGTGAAGCCACTGTTTTACCAAACCAGCGAAATTTAGCAATCTATTAACACAATCTCTGAGCGATCCAGCGCGTAATCTCTTTCAGAGCTTTATCGAAATTCTGATAGACCGGGCTGAACGGCACCTCAAGCAGTTTGCCATCCGCAGATGACGACGTGATTAAGCGCGACTCTTCTTCCGGACTGAACGGATCGTTTTTCCAGAAACCTGACAGCATCGGCGTTGGGCAACGACGTCCCAGCAACCCTTGCGTTTTTAACGAGTAGCGATTGAGCTCCACGCGCAGCGCTTCGTCTGATGCATCATGCATGCCAAGACGGCTGGCCAGCACATCAAGGTACATTTCAGGCACGCTCCCCTGGCGGGCGGGATCGCTGAGCAGGGCGTGAACGACCGGACCAAGACAAGCGACGGCTTTCAGGCGGGAGGATTCAAGATAAGCCAGACGCACCGCGACGTTTGCGCCAAAGCGGAAGCCAAATGCCGCCACGCGGGTGTGGTCAACCCACGGAATGTTTTCCAGCGCTTTTAGCGCATGCTGGTGCAGCAGGCTGGAATCCTGAGTCAGTTTCCATTTGGAGGAGAAGCCGATTGAGGGCATATCCAGCGTCAGCATCGCGATCCCTTTTGGTGCGAAGTAACGCTCATACAGGCTGTAATAATCGATCTGCAACGAATCCAGCCCCCCGCACATGAGGACGGTCGGGAACGGACCTTCACCTTCAGGCATATGCAGGAACCCGGTAATGGATGACCCACCCGGAATGGTAAACTCGAGTTCGCGCATCTGGCCCGGCAGGCGTTGTGCCGCCTCTTCGTAAGCGCGATTCGCCAGCGCCTGTGCCTGCTCAGCCAGCTCATCACCTTTCAGATGTGGATACGCGGCAATGGCGTAGAGATTGGCCGCATGCAGCCAGTGCTTGCCGCTGCGCGTGGCATCCTCTTCCTGGGTCGCTTTTTGCTGCCAGAGCATCGCCTGTTTAGACCACTCGTAGATCCAGTTTCCCCCCCGGTACCCCACCACCGTATCATAGAGTTCGCTGTCGGTACGCTCGGCTTCACTCATCACGATACGCGCCTGCACATCAAGGATTTCACGAGGATCGATACCGCGCCAGACCCACATCAGGCGGTTAATCATACGATACCAGTGGGGCACGTTTTTACCGTCTAACGCGGACTGGACGGCAGGCTGGGTCCCCGGATTAAAGCGACGCACCAGCGTCGACGTTTCAGGGTGTTTGAAACGGGGTTTGAAAAGTGTCTCGGTGAGATTCGCCTGCGTCATTGCGTTGCCTCCATGAATACGTCATATGAAGACTATTGTAACGCGTGGCAGGCCAAAAAGAACAACGCCCGGCATAGCCGGGCGTGTAAAGTTACGTACTGGTATTAACGGCCTGAAATCGGCGGTACGAAGACCACGCCCATATCCCATGGCTGTTCAATCCAGGTATCCTGCGGGATATCAATCACGTAATCGTCAACCAGCGGGCGACCAGCAGGTTTCGCGAAGATAGTGACGAAATGGGCTTTCGGATACATTTCACGGATAGCCACCGCAGTACCACCGGTATCCACCAGGTCATCAATAACGATGAAACCTTCACCGTCGCCTTCCGCGCGTTTCAGCACTTTCAGCTCACGCTGGTTATCATGGTCATAGCTGGAGATGCAGACGGTATCGACATGACGAATACCCAGCTCACGTGCCAGCAGCGCCCCCGGTACCAGACCGCCACGGCTGACGGCAATAATGCCTTTCCACTGTTCGGAAGGCATCAGACGCGCAGCCAGTTTGCGTGCGTGAATCTGCAACATGTCCCAGGTGACGACGTATTTTTCGCTCATGTGAAGTGTCCCAGCCTGTTTTTATACGGCTTAAAAAGTGTTCGAGGGGGAAATAGGTTGCGCGAGATTATAGAGATCTGACGCACTAAAAACCAGTGTTTAGCGCCCTCAGCCTGAGTTTTTACATGCTTTATGCTACCAGCCAGCAGAGAAAGTGGTATTCTCAGATTCATCTCGCAAGCCTGACTTGTGGTAACTATTAACCTGCTAACCCTGTGACCTGCAACCCTGTTTGCAGCGCCTCGACAAGGAGACTTATCGTGTCTGAACTGTCTCAACTATCTCCGCAGCCGCTGTGGGATATTTTTGCCAAAATCTGCTCCATTCCACACCCTTCCTACCATGAAGAACAGCTTGCCGAACATATTATGGGCTGGGCGAAGGAAAAAGGTCTGCATGCGGAACGTGACCAGGTTGGCAACATTCTGATCCGCAAACCCGCCACCGCAGGCATGGAAAACCGTAAACCGGTTGTGCTGCAGGCGCACCTGGACATGGTGCCACAGAAGAACAACGACACCGTTCACGACTTCACCAAAGACCCGATTCAGCCGTACATCGACGGCGACTGGGTGAAAGCGCGCGGCACCACCCTGGGCGCGGATAACGGCATCGGTATGGCCTCTGCGCTGGCCGTGCTGGCTGACGACAGCGTTGAGCACGGTCCACTGGAAGTGCTGCTGACCATGACCGAAGAAGCGGGCATGGACGGGGCGTTCGGTCTGCAGGCGAACTGGCTGCAGGCGGATATCCTGATCAACACCGACTCCGAAGAAGAAGGCGAGATCTACATGGGCTGCGCGGGCGGAATTGATTTCATCTCTACCCTGCCGCTGTCACGCGAAGCGATTCCTGCCGGTTTCCAGACCTTCAAGCTGACGCTGAAAGGTCTGAAAGGCGGCCACTCCGGCGGTGATATTCATCTGGGTCTGGGCAACGCCAACAAGCTGCTGGCACGCTTCCTGGCAGGCCATGCGGCCGAGTTGGATCTGCGTCTGGTAGACTTCAACGGCGGTACCCTGCGCAACGCGATCCCACGCGAAGCCTTCGCCACCGTGGCAGTGCCAGCGGCAAAAGCCGACGAGCTGAAAAAACTCTCCACCGTGTACCTGGATATCCTGAAAAACGAACTGTCGGCGAAAGAGAAGAACCTGACCGTGGTGCTGGAATCCGTCTCCACGGATAAAACCGCGCTGACCGCGAAGTCTCGTGACACCTTCGTTCAGCTGCTGAACGCGACGCCAAACGGCGTGATCCGCAACTCTGACGTGGCGAAAGGCGTGGTGGAAACCTCACTTAACGTGGGCGTAGTAACCATGAGCGACGACAGCGCGGAGATCATCTGCCTGATCCGCTCCCTTATCGACAGTGGTAAAGAGTATGTGGTGAGCATGCTGGAATCTCTGGGCACGCTGGCGGGAGCAAAAACCTCAGCCAAAGGCAGCTACCCGGGCTGGCAGCCGGATGCAAGCTCTCCGGTGATGGCGCTGGTGCGTGAAACCTATCAGCGTCTGTTCAACAGCACGCCGAACATTCAGGTGATCCACGCGGGTCTGGAATGCGGTCTGTTCAAGAAACCGTACCCGGACATGGACATGGTATCTATCGGGCCAACCATTACCGGTCCGCACTCGCCGGATGAGCAGGTTCATATCGAAAGCGTCGGTCACTACTGGACGCTGCTGACTGAACTGCTGAAAGCGATCCCTGCTAAGTAACATCTTCATCCCAACCCTCTTCCTGTGGAATAGGGTGAAAAACCCAGGCCCGGTAAGCGTAGCGCACCGGGCTTTTTTACAATCCCAATACCAGCTGTCGCTCTAACTGCGGATCCAGCAGCGTGACGTGCAATCCCACCAGCCTCACCCCTCGCCCACCTCGTCGCTCTTCCCATGCCTTTTTTGCCGTCGCGATAAGATCGTCTTTATTCAAACGCGGCCAGACATGTTCCTGCGTGGTCTGCTGGAAATCGTTGAATTTGAGCTTGATGCCCTGACGGGCGATGAGCAGGTCCGGTTTTACCTTGCTTAAGCGTCGCTCCAGCTCCGGGTAGAGTTGTTCCGTGATAATAGATTCGCACTCGGACCAGTCATGAATATCTTCAATGAGGGTACGCTCAACGCCGACGGATTTCCGCAGCCGTTCGCTGTTCACATCGCGATCGTCAATCCCCTGGCTGCGCTCCCACAGCACGCGGCCAAACTTCCCGAAGCGCTTAAGCAGCATCGCGAGATCGCTTCGCTGTACGTCTTCGCAGGTGCGTAACCCCATGCTTTCCAGCTTTGCGGCGGAGACTTTACCGACGCCGGGAATTTTGCCGAGCGGCAGCGTTTTTAAAAATGCAGGCACCTCTTCCGGCGTAATGACGTACTGGCCGTTGGGCTTATTTAAATCCGAAGCGATTTTGGCAAGGAATTTAACGGGCGCCACACCCGCCGATGCCGTCAGATTCAGCTCGTTGAAAATCGTCTGGCGGATCTCCTGCGCCATCAGGGTGGCGGAGCCGTGGCAGTGCACGCTGTCGGTCACATCCAGATAGGCTTCGTCCAGCGACAGCGGCTCTATCAGAGAGGTATAGCGGGAGAAGATTTCCCGAATATGAAGGGAAGCCTCTTTATAGGCGTCGAACCGCCCGGGCAGAAGCGTGAGATGAGGGCAAAGCTTTAAGGCCATCGCCGTCGGCATGGCGCTTCGCACGCCAAATTTGCGCGCGGGATAGTTGGCGGTGCTGATGACACCACGCTGAACGCGGCTGCCGCCAATGGCGATGGGAATATCCCGCAGCGCCGGGTTGTCTCGCATCTCCACTGCGGCAAAAAAGCAGTCCATATCAACATGGATTATTTTGCGCATAGTAAGCCCTCACTCATCACTGGATAAGTATACAGTAAATAAATGAGGATTGAGAAGCAGATGTAAGAATGCCGGGTGGCGGCGTTGCCTTACCCGGCCTACAAAAACTTAAATAATGCGCTGCTGCTCGCGCGCCATGCGTTTTTTGCGGGCGTCGCACGGTTCCGGGCAGTCGCAGACCTTCTCCATACCAATGGAGGAAATACCGCCGCAGCTGCCCTGAATGCTTTTCCGCTTAACGATCCAGCCTAACGACATGCCGAAGATGACAAGCACAAAAACCACAAAGGTTGCCAGAAACGTCAGCATCATCAGCCTCCAAAGTCATCAAGCATGATGTTCTCATCTTCGACGCCGAGATCTTTCAGCATCTTAATCACGGCGGCGTTCATCATCGGCGGACCACACATATAGAACTCGCAGTCCTCGGGCGCCGGGTGCTGTTTGAGGTAGTTTTCATACAGCACGTTGTGGATGAACCCCGTATAGCCCGTCCAGTTATCTTCCGGCTGCGGATCGGAAAGCGCCACGTGGAAGGTAAAGTTCGGGTTTTCACGTGCCAGCTGTTCAAACTCATCGTCGTAGAACATTTCGCGCAGCGAGCGAGCCCCGTACCAGAAGCTGATTTTACGCTTGCTGCCGAGGCGCTTGAGCTGGTCAAAAATGTGCGAGCGCATCGGGGCCATACCGGCACCGCCGCCGATAAAGACCATCTCCGCGTCGGTATCTTTCGCGAAGAACTCCCCGAACGGACCGGAGATAGTTACCTTATCTCCCGGCTTCAGAGACCAGATGTATGACGACATCACGCCCGGCGGCGCATACGGCACATTCGGTGGCGGCGTGGCGATACGCACGTTGAGCATGATAATGCCCTTCTCCTCCGGGTAGTTGGCCATCGAGTAGGCGCGCAGCGTCGGCTCTTTTACCTCTGATACAAAGCGGAAGAGATTGAATTTGTCCCAGTCGGCACGGTACGCCTGCGGAACGTCGAAGTCCGCATATGCCACGGTATGCTCAGGACACTCAATCTGAATGTATCCGCCGGCGCGGAACGGGACATCTTCCCCTTCCGGTACGCGCAGCTTCAGCTCTTTGATAAAGGTGGCTTTGTTATCATTAGAGATAACTTCACATTCCCATTTTTTGACGCCGAAAATCTCTTCCGGCAGTTCAATCTTCATGTTCTGACGCACCGCGACCTGGCAGGCCAGACGGCAGCCCTCTTTTGCCTCACGCTTCGTGATATGCGCCAGCTCGGTGGGCAGAATATCGCCACCGCCCTCTTTTACCGTCACGCGGCACTGCCCGCAGGAGCCGCCGCCGCCGCAGGCTGAGGAGACAAAAATACCGTTACCGGAGAGCGTATTGAGCAGTTTATCTCCCGCAGGCGTGCGGATCTGATTCTGCGGATCGTCGTTAATATCAATCACCACGTCGCCGGAATTCACCAGCTTCGCCCGCGCCGCCAGAATGAGTCCTGACAGCACCAGTACGATCAGCGTGAACATCACCACGCCAAGAATAATTTCCATCTGTTAGCCCTTATAGCTGCACACCGGAGAAGGACATAAAGCCCAGCGCCATCAGCCCGGTGGTGATAAAGGTGATCCCTAAGCCACGCAGGCCAGCAGGCACGTTGGCATATTTCATTTTCTCGCGGATCCCCGCCATGGTGACAATCGCCAGCATCCAGCCGATACCGGAGCCGAAACCGTACACCACGGATTCACTGAAGTTGTAATCACGCTGAACCATAAACGAGACGCCGCCGAAGATGGCGCAGTTCACCGCGATCAGCGGGAGGAAGATCCCCAGCGCGTTGTAGAGTGAAGGGAAGTACTTATCGAGGATCATCTCCAGGATTTGCACCAGCGCCGCGATCACCCCGATAAAGGTAATGAAGTTCAGGAAGCTGAGATCAACCCCTTCCACCAGCGCGCCATCCCGCAGCACGAAGTTGTACACCAGATTGTTAATCGGAACCGAAAGCCCCAACACAACGGTGACCGCCACGCCCAGGCCAAATGCCGTGGAGACCTTTTTAGACACAGCAAGGAACGTACACATGCCGAGGAAAAACGCGAGCGCCATGTTTTCAACAAACACCGCGCGCACAAACAAACTCAGGTAATGAGCCATCGTCGGTTACTCCTTTTCCTGCTGTTCTGGTTTCAACGTACGAATCAGCCAGATCAACAAACCGATAATGAAAAATGCGCTAGGGGCCAGCAGGAACAGGCCGTTTGGCAGATACCATCCGCCGTTTTGCACCGTGTCCAGCACTGGGATGCCAAACAACTTGCCGCTGCCAATCAGCTCTCGCAGGAACCCCACGGTCAGCAGGATCGCGCCGTAGCCGAGGCCGTTGCCGATACCGTCCATAAAGCTCGCCAGCGGCGGCATTTTCATGGCGTAGGCTTCCGCACGCCCCATGACGATACAGTTGGTGATAATTAGCCCGACAAACACCGAGAGCTGTTTGGAGGTTTCATAGGCGAAGGCGCGCAGCAGCTGATCGACCACGATCACCAGCGAGGCGATGATCGCCATCTGCACGATGATCCTCACACTGTTGGGAATGTGGTGGCGGATCATCGAGATAAACATGCTCGAAAACGCCGTAACCAGCGTGACGGCCAACGTCATTACCATCGCCGTTTCCAGCTTGGTCGTCACCGCCAGGGCTGAACAGACGCCCAGCACCTGCAGCGTGATCGGGTTATTGGCGAGCAGTGGGCCAATGAGCACCTTTTTCACTTCTTTCAGTTCACCGGTATCAGCCATTGTTCAGCGCTCCTTCACGTACGTTTTTCAGGAAAGGACCAAAGCCCAGCTCGCCCATCCAGAAATCAAAACTGTGCTGCACGCCGTTTGAGGTGAGCGTGGCGCCGGAAAGCCCGTCGACCGCGTAGTCGTCACCGGGACGTGCCGCTCCTTTCATCACCTTCAGCGCAGGCAGACCGTTATCGTCGAGCACTTTCTTGCCGATAAACTGTGCCCGCCAGTTCGGGTTTTCCACTTCGCCGCCCAGCCCCGGCGTTTCGCCCTGGTCATAATACGTAATGCCTTTAACGGTGCGGCCATCCGTATCAAGGGCCACAAAGGCATACATCATTGACCACAGGCCGTTGCCGTAGACAGGAAGCACCACTTCCTGAATGCGTTTTTGGGGGTCACGCACCAGGTAAATTTCGGCGAGATTGCTGCGGCGCTTAATCCCGGCAGGGTCTTGCGATGCCTCGAGCGTCAGGCTCATCTGCGGATCTTTCAGCGCCAGCGCCTGGTTGAAGGTTGCCGGGTCTTTATCCAGCAGCTGGCCTGTTTTTAAATCCACCAGACGCGCGGAAATTCGTTCGGCAAAGACGGCCGAAACCTCATCTGCGCTCATCCCCTCCTGCATCAGTCCGGCCACGGCCAGAATGTTGCGCTGTTTATCCAGGGCACGTTGCTCCTGCTGCAGGGGTTTTAACCCCACGGCAGAACCGGCCACGACAATGGAGCAGACCAGACAGAGCACCAGCACCACCAGCAGCGTTTTGCTGATGCTGTCGTTATTTTTGACTTCAGCCACGCGCCTTCCTCCGCTTGATGTTGGCCCGCACCACCAGGTAATCGAAAAGTGGCGCAAACAGATTGGCAAACAGAATCGCCAGCATCATCCCTTCCGGATACGCCGGGTTGACCACGCGGATTAGGACACACATCGCGCCAATGAGCACGCCATAGCTCCATTTACCTTTATCGGTAAACGAGGCCGAGACGGGATCCGTCGCCATGAACATCATGCCGAACGCGAAGCCCCCCAGCACCAGATGCCAGTACCAGGGCATGGAGAACATCGGGTTAGTGGACGAACCGATAAGGTTGAACATCGTGGCGGTCAGCACCATGCCGATCATCACGCCTGCAACAATCCGCCAGGAGGCCACGCGCCCAAACAGGATGATCGCCCCGCCAAGCAAAATCATCAGCGTCGAGACTTCACCGATAGAGCCGGGAATGTTGCCAATAAAGGCATCAAACCAGGTCACGGGCTGACCCGTCGCGTTGTTCACCAGAGTTTCGCCGCCGTGTGCCGCCCACTGTGAAAGCGGCGTCGCACCGGAAAAACCGTCTGCCGCCGTCCAGACCAGATCGCCTGATATTTGCGCCGGATAGGCAAAGAAGAGGAACGCTCGTCCCGCCAGCGCCGGGTTGAGGAAGTTCCGCCCGGTGCCGCCGAAAATTTCTTTAGCAATGACCACGCCAAAGCTGATGCCCAGCGCCGCCTGCCAGAGCGGTAAGGTTGGCGGGACAATCAGGGCAAACAGAATCGAGGTCACGAAGAAACCTTCGTTGATCTCATGTTTACGGATGATGGCGAACAGCACTTCCCAGAAGCCACCCACGATAAATACCGTGAGGTAAATCGGCAGGAAGAACACCGCGCCCAGCGTCATCATGCTGATCCAGCCCGCGTCTGGCGCAAAGTTCACCCCTAACGACTGGGCCAGGCGGTAGTGCCAGTCAGACTGAAGCACCTGCGCCAGCTGCTGCGCATCGTACATGTGGTACAGCGCCGGAAGGGTCTGCAAACCGACGTTGTACATCCCCCAGAACATCGCCGGGAAGACTGCAAACCACACCAGAATCATCATCCGTTTAAGGTCGATGGCGTCACGAACGTGCGCCGCCCCCTTCGTCACCAGACCCGGCGTATAGAAAATGGTCGCCGTTGCTTCATACAGCGGGTAGTACTTTTTGAGCTTCCCTTCGGTAAAGTGCGGCTCCATTTTTTCAAAGAGGTGTTTTAAGCCCATCGGTTATCCTTCCTGCTCAATGCGGGTTAACACCTCGCGCAATACCGGTCCATATTCGTATTTTCCCGGACAGACATAGGTACAGAGCGCCAGATCTTCTTCGTCCAGTTCCAGGCAGCCCAGCGCCTGCGCGCTGTCGGTGTCACCGGCGAGCAGATCGCGCAACAGCATGGTCGGAAGAATATCCAGCGGCATGACGCGCTCGTAGTTGCCAATCGGGACCATAGCGCGCTCGCCGCCGTGCGTAGTGGTCGAGAAGTTAAACAGCCTGTTACGCAGGAAGTGGCCCAGCGTGGTCCGGGTAACGGAGTATTTTTCCGCACCGGGCAGCACCCAGCCGAACAGCTCTTTGTCGCGTCCTTCCTGCACAATGCTGACCTGCAAATGGAAACGCCCCAGATAGGCGTGCGCCTGCACGGCCTGGCGGCCACTGAGAACCGAACCGGAAATCAGTCGGTTTTCGCCCGCTTTGGTTTCGTCGTTCAGCAGTTCATTGATATCCGCGCCAATCAGCGTTTTCACCAGACGCGGGTTTACCGCCTGCGGCCCGCCGATGGCGATGACGCGTTCCGCGCACAGCTCACCGGTGGTGAAGAGCTTTCCGATGGCGATGACGTCCTGATAATTAAGGTGCCAGACCTGTTTCGCCAGGCTTACCGGCTCAAGAAAGTGGATGTGCGTTCCAACCAGACCCGCCGGATGCGGGCCCGCAAACGCATTAAACGTGACCTGCCCCTGCGGATGTCCGCCGAGCTTGCCGCCGCCGGCCTGGCAAACGTGGACTTTCCCCGACGTCAGGCAGGTTAACACGGTCAGCCCGGCATCAAAGGCTTTGCGCTGCGCCAGGATAACCGGCTGCGGGTCCACGCTGAGCGGGTTGGTGTCCATTGCCGTGACAAAAATCGCGGCCGGTTCCGTGCCCGGCACAGGGGATTTGCTGAAGGGACGGGTACGAAGCGCGGTCCATAAACCGGATGCCAGAAGTTGAGCCTGAACAGCGTCACGGCTCAGCGACGCGAGGTCTGCGGCATCGTAATGGGCGAATTCACGCTGTTCGTTGCCTTCAATGCGGATAACCACAGACTGCAGAACGCGTCGTTCGCCACGGTTAATCGCCACAACGGTGCCACTTGCGGGGGCCGTGAACATCACGCCGGGATTTTTTTTGTCCTCAAAGAGCGCCTGTCCTGTGATCACGCGATCGCCTTCCTGTACCAGCATAGAAGGTCGCATTCCCAGGTAATCGTCGCCCACAATGGCGACATGACGGACACGTGCGCCTGTCGAAACGTGCTGCGCGGGCACGCCTGCAATCGGCAGATCAAGTCCTTTTTTTATTTTAAACATGTGGTTAGCAGGTTTCCATGAACAACAATCCAGTGGCCGCGAAGTGTAACATTTTCCCCTTCTCGCGGGCAGGGAAACCGCCGTCGCGCGCGCTAAATTGCGAGCTAATGCGCAAAGTTCCTGGAGCCATCGCGATTTTGATGGTTTATAAAGTAAAACTAATTTGTAAACTCACCGCCCGGCTCTTGCGAAAATCTATAGCGGTGCTAATGTGAGCGCTCCTAACAGAATAATCTGATTTCGGGTCTCTTTTGCCGTCCTGGCAAGTTGGTCATGGTTTTATCAAGGAACTAGTAGTATGCGTAAAATCGCATTGTTCATTGCGATGCTTCTGATTCCGTGCATGTCGTTTGCCGGACTGCTCAGCAGTAATAGCTCAACGACACCGGTCAGCAAGGAATATAAACAGCAGTTAATGGGATCGCCGGTTTATATTCAAATCTTCAAGGAAGAACGCACTCTCGATCTGTATGTGAAGATGGGCGAGACCTATCAGCTGCTTGATAGTTACAAAATTTGTAACTACTCCGGCGGACTGGGGCCAAAACAACGTCAGGGCGACTTCAAAAGTCCGGAAGGGTTCTACAACGTTCAGCGCAGCCAGCTCAAGCCTGACAGCCGCTTCTATAAAGCCATTAACATCGGCTTCCCGAATGCCTATGACCGTGCGCACGGTTATGAAGGTAAATACCTGATGATCCACGGTGCCTGCGTGTCTATCGGCTGTTATGCGATGACCGATTCCGGCATTGATGAGATCTTCCAGTTTGTGACCGGCGCGCTGGTCTTTGGGCAGCCTAGCGTACAGGTCAGCATCTATCCGTTCCGCATGACTGACGCCAACATGGCACGTCACAAGTACTCATACTACGCGGATTTCTGGCAACAGCTGAAGCCGGGTTATGACTACTTTGAGCAGACCCACAAGCCACCGGTGGTCTCTATCGTAGATGGCCGTTACGTGGTCAGCAAACCGCTGAGCCACGAAGTCGTCCATCCACAGCTGGCGTCAAATTACACGGTCCCCGAGACAAAATAGCACCCACTCGCCTGGCATAATCTTTTGCCAGGTTTCGTTGCCCGTCAGCGGCTGCGTTGCAATAACAGTGACCACATCGTTCGGTGTGGTCTCCTTCTGAAAGTCTATCTCCACATCCTGATCCAGCAGCGTCGCCACGCCAAACGGCGCACGGCGGGTGATCCAGAACAGATTCGTCGAGCAGAACGCCATCACATAGCGGCCATCAGAGAGCAGCATGTTGAACACGCCTTTTTCACGTAGCTCGGTCGCCAGCGTCGCGATGTATTTAAACACGGCAGCCATGTTGCCTGGCGTACGGGGATAGCGCTCCGTCAGCTTGTGCAGCAGCCAGCAGAAGGCTTTTTCGCTGTCGGTTTCGCCAACCGGGCGGAAATTGCCCGTTTCCAGCGACTTATAGCCCGTGAGTTGCCCATTGTGCGCATAGGTCCAGTTACGGCCCCACAGCTCGCGGGTAAACGGATGGGTATTTTCCAGCGCCACTTCGCCGCGGTTAGCCTGGCGAATGTGGGCGATCACCGAGCGGGACTTGATGGGATAGTCCTGCACCAGTTTGGCAATCGGTGAGTTAAAGCTGGGCTGTGGATCTTTGAACGTGCGACACCCTTTACCTTCGTAGAAGGTGATGCCCCAGCCGTCTTTATGCGGCCCGGTTCCTCCACCGCGCTGCACCAGCCCGGTGAAACTAAAGCAGATATCGGTTGGCACATTCGCGCTCATCCCGAGCAGTTCGCACATACATCACCTCCACAACAGCGGGGGCAGCGCCCAAATGGATATGCCCCCCGCGAAGTCTTACTTAGCCATCTCTTTTTCGATCAGCTGGATCAGGATGTGGATCACTTTGATGTGAATTTCCTGAATGCGGTCAGCATAACCGAAGTGCGGAACGCGAATTTCAACATCCGCCGTACCGTCCATCTTACCGCCATCTTTACCCGTCAGGGTGATGACTTTCATCCCTTTTTCACGCGCGGCGGCGATCGCTTTGATCACGTTACCGGAGTTGCCGGAGGTAGAAATCCCCAGCAGCACGTCGCCTTCACGGCCTACCGCTTCAACGTAGCGAGAGAAGATGTGGTCGTAACCGAAGTCGTTGCCTACGCAGGAGATGTGGCTCACGTCGGAAATCGCAATCGCCGGGTAGCCCGGGCGGTTTTCGCGATAGCGACCGGTCAGCTCTTCTGCGAAGTGCATCGCGTCACAGTGAGAGCCACCGTTACCGCAGGAGAGCACTTTGCCACCCGCTTTGAAGCTGTCGGCCAGCAGGACCGCAGCGCGCTGAATAGCGTGAATATTGGCATCATCTTTCAGAAAGTTAGCCAGCGTTTCCGCCGCTTCGTTCAGTTCGTTACGAATAAGATCCTGGTACATGAGGATAATCCTTCAGTATTGATGAAATAACACAGTGGAGTGTACCGGATAGCGCGAAAAGCGAGAAGCTAAAGCCATGCGAAACGTCCGGCGTTTTGCTTTTTCGTGCCGGGTAAAACGCGAACAATGTGAACCAGGTTGTAATTATTTTGTAAACACATTGCTAAAGGAAATAACATCAACTACAACCATATCATCACAAGTGGTCAGACCTCCTACAAGCAAGGGAGCTTTTCTTTATGATGATTTTGAGCATTCTCGCAACCGTTGTTCTGCTCGGTGTGTTGTTCTATCACCGCGTAAGTTTATTCCTGAGCAGCCTGATTCTTCTGGCCTGGACGGCTGCGCTTGGCGTCGCAGGTCTCTGGAATATCTGGCTTTTAGTCCCTCTTGCCATCATCCTTCTGCCGTTTAACTTTGCCCCGATGCGTAAATCAATGATCTCTGCACCGGTGTTCAAAGGTTTCCGCAAAGTGATGCCGCCAATGTCGCGCACTGAAAAAGAGGCGATTGATGCGGGCACCACCTGGTGGGAAGGTGACCTGTTCCAGGGCAATCCGGACTGGAAAAAGCTGCATAACTACCCGCAGCCGCGTCTGACCGCGGAAGAACAGGCGTTTATTGACGGCCCGGTAGAAGAAGCCTGCCGTATGGCGAACGACTTTGCTATCACCCATGAAATGGCCGATCTACCGCCAGAACTGTGGGCGTACCTGAAAGAGCATCGCTTCTTCGCGATGATCATTAAGAAAGAGTACGGCGGTCTGGAGTTCTCCGCTTACGCTCAGGCTCGCGTGCTGCAAAAGCTGGCAGGCGTTTCCGGGATCCTGGCGATTACCGTTGGCGTGCCTAACTCCTTAGGCCCGGGCGAACTGCTGCAGCATTACGGTACGGAAGAGCAAAAAGATCACTACCTGCCGCGTCTGGCACGCGGTCAGGAAATCCCTTGCTTCGCGCTGACCAGCCCGGAAGCAGGCTCCGATGCGGGCGCGATTCCGGATACCGGCGTGGTCTGCATGGGCGAGTGGCAGGGCGAGCAGGTGCTGGGCATGCGCCTGACCTGGAACAAGCGTTATATCACGCTGGCCCCTATCGCCACCGTGCTGGGTCTGGCCTTTAAGCTCTCTGACCCGGAAAAACTGCTGGGCGGCGAAGAAGATCTGGGCATTACCTGTGCACTGATCCCGACCTCTACCCCAGGCGTCGAGATTGGTCGTCGTCACTTCCCGCTGAACGTGCCGTTCCAGAACGGTCCGACCCGCGGCCAGGATATCTTTGTGCCGATTGACTACATCATCGGCGGTCCGAAAATGGCCGGTCAGGGCTGGCGTATGCTGGTGGAATGTCTGTCGGTGGGCCGCGGCATTACCCTGCCGTCAAACTCAACCGGCGGTCTGAAGTCGGTGGCGATGGGGATTGGTGCCTACGCGCACATCCGCCGTCAGTTCAAAATCTCCATCGGCAAGATGGAAGGTATCGAAGAGCCACTGGCGCGTATCGCGGGCAACGCCTACTTGATGGATGCCGCCGCCACGCTGATTACCTACGGCATTATGCTGGGCGAAAAACCGGCCGTACTGTCCGCCATTGTGAAGTACCACTGCACCCACCGCGCGCAGCAGTCAATCATTGACGCGATGGATATTGCAGGCGGTAAAGGCATTATGCTCGGCGAAGGCAACTTCCTGGCGCGCGGCTATCAGGGCGCACCGATTGCCATCACCGTGGAAGGGGCAAACATCCTGACCCGCAGCATGATGATCTTCGGTCAGGGCGCAATTCGTTGCCATCCTTACGTGCTGGAAGAGATGGCCGCTGCGCAGAACAACGACGTGGATGCCTTCGATAAGCTGTTGTTCAAACATATCGGTCACGTGGGCAGCAACAAGGTGCGCAGCTTCTGGCTGGGCCTGACGCGCGGCCTTACCAGCGCCACGCCGACCGGCGATGCAACTAAACGTTATTATCAGCATCTGAACCGTCTGAGCGCCAACCTGGCCCTGCTGTCTGACGTTTCCATGGCGGTGCTGGGCGGCAGCCTGAAGCGTCGCGAACGTATCTCTGCCCGTCTGGGCGATGTGCTGAGCCAGATCTTCCTGGCCTCTGCGGTCCTGAAACGTTACGACGATGAAGGCCGTCAGGAAGCGGATCTGCCGCTGGTGCACTGGGGCGTGCAGGATGCGTTGTATCAGGCTGAACAGGCGATTGACGATCTGCTGGCGAACTTCCCGAACCGCTTCGTGGCAGGCGCCCTGCGCGCGGTGATCTTCCCGACCGGTCGTCACCATCTGGCGCCGTCCGACAAGCTGGACCACAAAGTGGCGAAGATCCTGCAGGTTCCGAGCGCAACCCGCTCCCGCATCGGTCGCGGTCAGTATCTGGCGCCGACGCCGCATAACCCGGTGGGTCTGCTGGAAGAGGCGCTGCTTGACGTGATGGCCGCCGATCCGATTCACCAGAAGATCTGTAAACAGCTGGGCAAAAACCTGCCGTTTACCCGTCTGGACGAACTGGCAAAACAGGCGCTGGCCGGTGGCATTATCAGTAAAGATGAGGCCGCTCTGCTGGTGAAAGCCGAAGAGAGCCGTCTGCGCAGCATTAACGTGGATGATTTCGAACCGGATGAGCTGGCGACGCAGCCGGTAAAGCTGCCGGAGAAGCACCGCAAACCTGAAGCGGCATAACGCGTTTCGCTTTTACAAACCCCGCCTCGCGCGGGGTTTTTTATTGCCACATTTTCTCGTTATGTCGTGCTACAGTGTCAAAAAGTGGTCGTTTGAGGAGTCTGAATTGTGCCTGGTCTGAAGATTTCTATTTTGCAGCAACCTTTAGTGTGGATGGATGGCCCCGCCAACCTGCGCCACTTTGATCGCCAACTGGAAGACATTACCGGGCGTGATGTGATTGTCCTGCCGGAAATGTTCACCACCGGCTTCGCCATGGAAGCGGCAAAACAGTCAATGCCTCAGGATGAGGTGGTCGCCTGGATGCACGCCAAAGCGCAGCAGACTAATGCGCTGATCGCCGGCAGCGCCGCCCTGCAGACCGAACGCGGGCCGGTGAACCGCTTCCTGCTGGTGGAGCCGGAAGGGAACGTGCATTTTTACGATAAACGCCACCTGTTCCGCATGGCGGATGAGCATCATCACTATGAGGCCGGTAACGAGCGCGTGGTGTTCGAATGGCGCGGCTGGCGTATTCTGCCGCTGGTCTGCTACGATCTGCGTTTCCCGGTGTGGTCGCGTAACCGCAACGATTACGACCTGGCGCTGTATGTTGCCAACTGGCCTGCACCGCGCTCCCTGCACTGGCAATCGCTGCTGGTGGCGCGCGCGATTGAGAACCAGGCGTACGTGGTGGGCTGCAACCGCGTGGGGACGGACGGCAACGGGCATCACTATCGCGGCGACAGCCGGGTGGTGAATCCGCAGGGCGAGATCATCGCCACCGCCGAGCCGCATCAGGCGACGCGTATTGATGCCGAATTATCGTTAACGGCGCTGAAGGAGTACCGGGAGAAGTTTCCGGCGTGGCAGGATGCGGATCCTTTTAGCATTGAGTGAAAAAAAAGCCGGGTGGCTGCTACGCCTTACCCGGCCTACCAATGTTGCTCGCTTCTTTTAACTCACCAGCGCCTGCCCGTCCTTGCGGCTTTCCGTCGCGGCCACGTAGTGTCCTTCCGGCAGGCGGTAAATCACCTGCGCGCCTCCGAAGTTGTAATCCTGAAGCGGATCTTCCACCACGATCTGATGCCCGCGCTCGCGCAGAGCGGCAATCGTGTTGCGATCGAACGTCGATTCAACGATCACCTCCCTGCCCTGCACCACGCGCCAGCGCGGCGCATCGATTGCGGCCTGCGGGTTTTGCCCGTGCAGCATGATGCGCAGCGCCATCTGCATGTGCCCCTGCGCCTGCATCGGGCCGCCCATCACACCAAAGGACATCAGCGGCTGGCCGTTGCCGTCCATCGCAAAGCCCGGAATGATGGTATGGAACGGGCGCTTGCTGCCCGCCAGCGCGTTCGGGTGCTCAGGATCCAGCACAAATCCGCAGCCCCGATTTTGCAGGCTGATCCCGGTATCCGGCACCACAATGCCTGAACCGAAGCCCATATAGTTGGACTGAATAAACGAGACCATCATCCCGCTGGCGTCCGCGGTGCTGATGTAGACCGTGCCGCTCTGCGTCGGGGAACCGTAGACAAAATCAGACGCGCTGTCGTGGTTGATCAGCGCCGCACGTGACTTCAGATAATGGTCGCTCAGCAGCTCTTTTGCCGCGAACGCCATGTGTTCTTCGTCCGCCACGTAGCGGTCGAGATCCGCCAGCGCCAGCTTCATCGCCTCAATGGAGAGATGCAGAGACTGCACGGAATCCGGATGATGCTTCTCAATGCCGCACTGCTCAAGAATGCCGAGCGCAATCAGCGTGGCGATCCCCTGACCGTTAGGCGGGAGCTCCTGCACCGAACCGCCCGCGAAGTCGCGCGACAGCAGCTCTACCCAGTCCACGCGATGGTTGGCCAGATCCTCAGCCGTCAGGTGCGCGCCATGTTCTTTGGCGAAGGCGGCAATTTTCTGCGCCAGCTCGCCGCGGTAAAAGGCGTCGCCGTTAGTTTTCGCAATCAGCTCCAGCGAGTTTGCCTGCGCCGGGTTACGGAAGATCTCCCCCACGCGCGGGGCGCGGCCTTCCGGCGCGAAGCAGGCGCTGAAGCCCGGCTGATCTTTCAGCTTGTGATAGCCGCGCTGCCAGAGATGCCCAATCAGCGGGGAGACCGGGAAACCGTTGCGCGCGTAGTCAATGGCGGGCTGCGCCAGCGTGGTCAGCGGCAGCGTGCCGAAGCGTTCCGCCAGGGCGACCCAGCCGGATACCGCGCCCGGCACGGTCACCGCGTCCCAGCCGATTTCCGGCACTGCGGTTTTTCCGGCAAACAGATCCGCATGCCAGCTCGCAGGCGAACGACCGGACGCGTTCAGGCCGTGCAGCTTTTCACCGTCCCAGACGATGGCAAAGGCGTCGCTGCCGATCCCGTTGCCGGTCGGCTCGACCACCGTCAGCGCCATCGCGGTGGCAATGGCCGCATCCACGGCATTTCCCCCCAGCTGCAGCATCTTCATTCCCGCCTGCGCCGCCAGCGGCTGAGACGTCGCAACGGCGTTATGGCCCAGCATCGGCGGGCGGCGTGAATCGTAACCGGACGTAAAATCAAGCGCTTTGGTCATCATGACTCCTTAGTCATGGCGCGGATCGAGCGCATCGCGCAGCCCGTCGCCGAGTAAATTAAAGCCCTGCACGGCAAGGAAAATCGCCACGCCGGGGAAAATGGACATCCACGGGGCCTGCTCAAGAAAACCTTTGGCGGTGTTGAGCATAGAGCCCCAGGACGGATTGGGCGGCTGCTGTCCCAGCCCCAAGAACGACAGGCTGGCTTCAGCGATTATCGCCGAGGCAATGGCCAGCGTGGCCTGCACCAGGATCGGCGACATCACGTTGGGCAGGACGTACTTAATGATGATCCAGCGATCCGGCAGGCCAATTGCCCGCGCGCCGTCGATATACTCTTCGTTGCGAATGGCGATCACCTGCCCGCGCGTCAGGCGGGCGAAGATCGGCATCGCCGAAAGACCGATGGCGATCATCGCGTTGGTCAGGCTCGGGCCTAAAAATGCCCCCAGCGCGATCGCCATGATCAGGAACGGGCAGGCCAGCAGCGCCTCGATCACGCGCGAGATGACGCCGTCCCACATCTTCTGGAAGTAGCCCGCCACCAGCCCCAGCGGTACGCCGATAACCACGGCAATTACCACAGACAAGCAGCCCGCCATCAGCGAGGTGCGCGCCCCCCAGATAATGCGGGACAGGATATCGCGCCCCAGCTCGTCGGTGCCGAACCAGTACATCGCCGACGGCGCTTTGCGCACCGCCAGGAAGTTGGCCTTGACCGGATCGAACGGGGCGATCCACGGCGCCAGCAGCGCCACCAGTACAAAGAAGCCCACCACCGCCGCGCCAATGACCGCGCTTTTATTGCCGAGGAATTTCTTCAGCACCCGGTTTTGCACCCCCGGCAGCGCAGGCACAACGGTTTGCGTCGTCAGTTCTGCCATGGTTAACCTCGCATTTTCGGGTTGATGAGGACGTAGAGCACGTCGGCAAGCAGGTTCAGCATCAGGAAACCGATCGCCACGATCAGCACCACACCCTGCACCACCGCATAGTCACGGTTGAAAACCGAGTCGACGATCATCTTGCCAAAGCCCGGAATGGTGAAAACCTGCTCGGTCAGCACCGCGCCGCCCAGCAGCTCGCCAAACAGCAACGTGGTGAGAGTAATTACCGGCACCAGCGCGTTGCGAAAGGCGTGCTTCAGGATCACCGCTTTCGGCAGTAGCCCTTTCGCCCGCGCGGTGCGGATGTAATCCGCTTTCAGCACGGCAATCATCGAGGCGCGGGTATGGCGCATCAGCGTTGCCGCGAGGCCCGTTCCGAGCACGGACGCGGGCAGCAGCAGCGTGCGCAGGTTCTGAAGCGGATCTTCGCTGAACGGCACATAGCCGGACGCGGGGAGCCATTGCAGGTTCACCGAGAAGACCAGAATCAGCAGGATCCCCAGCCAGAAGTGCGGGATCGAGATCCCCGAGATCGCCACGAAGTTCGCCCCGTGATCGACCCAGCTGTTTTTGTTCACCGCCGCGAGGATCCCCATGCTGATGCCAAACACCAGCGCGATAATCATCGCCAGCAGCGACAGCTCCAGCGTCACCGGCAGCTTGCTGGCAATCAGCTGCGTCACCGGCTCATGCGTGCGTAAGGAGACGCCCAGATCGCCCTGCAGCGCCCGCGTCAGCCAGTGGAAATACTGCACGGGGATCGGCGCATCGAGGTTCAGCTCCGCGCGCAGCTGAGCGATAACTGCCGGGTCGCGCTCCTCGCCGGCCATGGCGATCAGCGGGTCGCCGGGCAGCAGCTTTTGCAGCCCAAACACCATCATGCTCACCAGCAGTAGCGTCGGGACGGCCAGCAGCAGACGTTTGCAAATCAGTTCCAGCATGGGCTCTCCTCAGGACGGTTATTTCGCCAGCGTTAAGCCAGCCAGACGTACGATGCCGTCCGGGTACGGCTTAAAGCCCTGCACGCTTTTGTTCAGGCCAAAAATACGCGGCTCGAAGTAGAGGTAGGCAATCGGCATATCCGTTTGCAGCTGTTTCACCACCTTGTCGTACAGCGGCTGGCGCGCAGCCTGGTCGGTGCTCTGGCGCGCCTGGGTCAGCCACTCATCGACCTGCGCATTGCTGTAGCGGCCGTCGTTCAGGGTGCCTTTGCTGTTGATAAAGCCGTAGATGCTGCCGTCCGGATCCGGGCGCCCCGACCAGCCGGAGAAGCTCAGCTGATAGTCCCCGCTCTGCTGGCGGTCCAGCAGCGTGGCGAACTCGGTCATCTGCAGGTTCAGGTTAAAGCCCGCCTCGGCGACCATCGCCTGCAGCACCTGCCCCACCTGCTGTGAGGTGGGGTTGTTCGGCACCAGCAGGTTGACGGTCAGCGGCGCGCTGACGCCAGCCGCTTTGAGCAGCGCTTTGGCCTTGTCGACGTCACGCGGCGGGACCGGCAGGTTGACGTGATACGGGCTGACCGTCGAAAACGCCTGGTTGGCTGGCGTATACAGTCCTTCAAAGACCACCTGGTTTAGCGCATCGCGGTCGATAGCCTGCGAGAAAGCCTCGCGCACGCGGGCATCTTTGAACGGATCGTTGGCCGGCACCTTGCCGTTGTTGATGTTGAAGGTGATGCCCTGATAGCCCAGGCCCGTTACCTTCGCCAGCGCCAGCTTACTGTCGGCCTCGACGGTTTTCACGTCGCTGGCAGCAATCCCTTCAGTCAGATCGAGATCGCCCGCGCGCAGGTTCGCGAGGCGCACGGAGGCATCCGGGATCGGCAGATAAATAATTTTGTCGAAGTGGTAGGCGTCTTTGTTCCAGTAGTTGTCGAAGCGGGTCAGAACAATGCGGTCCTGAGATACGCGGCTGTCGAATTTATACGGGCCAGAACAGACGGGATGGGCAGCAAAGTCAGGCTTTTTCGCCGTTTCAGGGGCCATCATCGCGCCCGCGCGGTCGGTGAGCTGCATCAGCAGCGCGGCATCGGGGGTCTTCAGGTGCAGCGCAATCTGCATCGGGCCGGTGACCTCGACTGATTCAACGGAGGAGATCTCGCTCTTACGCAGGGAGCCTTTCAGGGTCAGGGCGCGGTCGAGGTTGTATTTTGCCGCAGCGGCATCGAATTTCTCACCGTCGTGGAAGGTCACGCCTTCGCGCAGATTAAGCGTCAGGGTTTTACCGTCGTCACTCCACGTCCAGTCTTTGGCCAGGCCGGGGACGACCTTCAGGTTTTCATCCACGTCCACCAGCCTGTCGCACAGGGAGGCAAAGACGAAGCGGCCATAGTAGGTGCGCGCCAGGTGCGGGTCGAGCATGTCCGGATCTGCCCCCAGGCCAATACGCAGCACGCTTTCAGAATGGGCGGGCAGCGCCGCGCCAAGCAACATAACACTTCCCAGTACGGTCAAAAGAGAATTACGCATTGTCATTATCATGAGTTCCTTGAAGGAAGGGATGAGTGGGTGGCCGCGTGTTCAAACAGCGCGCGGCGGCGCAGAAAAGCGGCGGATGGCGGTGCGATCTGGATAACGCTGCGATCGCGGTTGATCTCCTGCCAGCGGTGGCAGGCAACCTGACGCCCGCCGTCGAGCACCTGATTAATCGGCTGGACCTGGCGGCATTCGTCGGTAACGTACGGGCAGCGGGTGTGGAAACGACAGCCGGACGGCGGGCTGGCAGGGTTCGGTAAGTCCCCCTGCAGCAGCGGCGCGTCGCGTTCAGCGCCCGGCTGCATCTGCGGCGCCGAGGCAATCAGCGCCTGCGTATACGGATGCAGCGGCGCGTCAAAGATCTCATCCACGGTGGCGAGCTCGACGATTTGCCCGAGGTACATGACCGCCACGCGGTCGCTCATGTGGCGGATCACCGCCAGACCATGGGCGACAATCACCATCGTCAGCCCCAGCTGGTGCTTCAGGCTTTCCAGCAAATTGACCACCTGCGCCTGAACGGAGACATCCAGCGCGGATACCGGCTCATCGCCCAGCAGCAGCTTCGGTCCCGAGGCCAGCGCGCGCGCAATGCCAATACGCTGGCGCTGCCCGCCGGAAAACTCGTGCGGGTAGCGCCCGGCCCAGGCGGCGGGCAGGCCTACGGTTTTAAGTAACTCGGCAACGCGGTACTGGCGGTCCGCTTTCTTCATGTTCTGGTGCAGCCACAGCGGCTCGCCGACGATCTCCTCCACCGTCATGCGCGGGTTCAGGGAGGCGAAGGGATCCTGGAAGATGATCTGCAGCTCGCGGCGGAGCTGATTGAGCCGCGCGCCCGAGGCGTGGGTGATTTCTTCCCCCTGATAAAATACGCGCCCTTCGCTGGCGGCCAGCAGGCGCAGCAAAAGGCGGCCAAGCGTGGATTTTCCGGAACCGGACTCGCCGACAATCGCCAGCGTTTCGCCCGGCATCACGGCAAGCGACACGCGATCGACCGCCGTCACAAACCGGGCCGGGGTAAAGAGTTTTTTCGGACCGGGGAACAGCTTGCTGAGGTCCCGAGCTTCAAGAATGGGCGTGGTCATGCGGTCTCTCCCAGGGCGATGTGGTGTTCGAGCGGCACGCGGAAGCAGGCAACCTGATGACCCGCGCCGAGCGTGGCGAGCTGCGGTTTTTCATCATGGCAGCGCGCCTGCGCAAACGGACAGCGGGTGGCAAAACGACAGCCCTTCGGCATGGATTCCGGCAGAGGTACCGAACCGGGAATGGTGGAAAGCGGGCCTTTACGTGCGCCAAGGGAGGGAATCGACCCCATCAGGCCGATGGTGTACGGGTGCTGCGGATCGGCAAATATCGCCTCAACGCTTCCCTGCTCTACCACCTGTCCGGCATACATTACCGCCACCTGCTGCGCCACTTCGGCCACCACGCCTAAATCGTGGGTGATCATCAGCACCGCCGTGCCGGTTTCCTCTTTCAAGGTATTGAGCAAGGCGAGGATTTGCGCCTGGATGGTGACGTCAAGCGCGGTGGTCGGTTCGTCGGCAATCAGCAATTTGGGATGGTTAATCAGCGCCATAGCAATCATCACGCGCTGGCGCATGCCGCCGGAAAGCTGGTGAGGATAAGCCTTGAGACGCATCTCTGCCGCCGGGATCTGCACTTTCTCGAGGATCTGCAGCGCGACCTTCATCGCCTCTGCGCGCGAAACGTCCTGGTGTCGCATGACCGCTTCACTCAGCTGATCGCCCAGCGTAAACGCCGGATTGAGCGAGGTCATCGGCTCCTGGAAAATCATCGCCAGCTCGCTGCCGCGCAGATCGGCATATTCCCGCGGCGAGAGCTTGCGCAGATCGTGGCGGCGAAACTGCATCTCCCCGCTGACGATCCGTGCGCTGGCGGGCAGTAACCCCATCAGCGCCAGTGAGGTGATACTTTTCCCGCAGCCGGACTCTCCTACCAGCGCCAGCGTTTCGCCCGCCCTGACGGTCAATGAGATACCGTCAAGCACGCTAACCGGCGAGCCCGCGAACGTAACGTTGAGGTTTTGGACTTGCAGTACGGGGGTGGCGTCCTTAAAGGGGATTGTCGTCATGGCGTGAAGTCGTCCTCAAGGTGGATCGCCTGAATCAGGGCGGTTTGCAGGCTGAGCAGGTGTTCGCGCATGGCGGCCGCAGCTTCATTAGGCTGGCGATGGATAATCGCCGCCATGATCTTGTGATGGTGGTCGTTATAGCTATCGACACGTTCGGGCGTGCGGGCTAATTCGCGCAGATGCTGCCAGCCCGGTTCACGTCTGACGGCATCAATCGCATCAAACAGGCCGAGCATCAGACGGTTGCCCGCAGCCTCGGCAATTGCCCGGTGAAAGGCGCTATCCCAGAGTTCGTTGAGATCGCGGTCATCCGGGCTGACCTTATCGATGCGTTCCAGCATGCGCTGCATAAGCGCGAGGTTTTCCCTGGTGGCACGCAGTGCCGCAAGCCGGGCCAGGCCGGGTTCAAGCTGAAGACGAGCTTCCATCACTTCCAGCAGGTTGGTTTGCTGCACCAGTCCCTGAAGGGCCAGCGGTTCAACAGGTGCTGACGGGCCGATAAAGGTCCCTTTGCCCTGCTTACGCCAGATACGCCCCTCCTCTTCCAGTACGTCCAGCGCACGACGGACTTCACGTCGCCCTACGCCGAGAGTGTCCGACAGCTCACGTTCCGTGGGCAGCGGAATGCCTGGTGTTGACTCATGCTGGTTGATTAGCCCGCGCAACTGCTCAAGCGCGGTGCTGGAATTGGCCAGAAACCGTGACGGTTTTTCCATATTGGTTCGCTCGCTTTCATCATTGCTTTATTTTTATTAACGATAAGTTATTGATATGGAATGAAGCTTATCGTGCTAATGATTAAGCAATAACCAAACCAATACGTAATTGGTTCGCTATTTTTTTGGCAAGCGGGAGATAACCAAATGATTCTGCGTGAATTATTTTTACAGAAAGACACATTCTGAATGAGTTCTGAAGAGAGGCATGGTGGCAAAATGCACAACGATAGTGCAAATAACGCACTGCAACCGTGCAATTGTTAATTAATTGCACCATTGATATTAACTTTTTGTTAACGATAAGTGAGAGTATGGGATTACAGAACGCTGAAACGACGAAGGCCTGAATCATTTCTGATTCAGGCCTTCTGAATAGTGGCGGAACGGACGGGACTCGAACCCGCGACCCCCTGCGTGACAGGCAGGTATTCTAACCGACTGAACTACCGCTCCACTGTTCCCGTTTGGGGAACGAGGCGCATATTACGGTGCGCCTCCGATCTCGTCAACGCTTTTTCTCGCGTTTTGAATCGTTTGCTGCAAAAATCGCCCAAACGATGATTTTACAGGCACTCCGGCGTTTTTTCAGGCACGCCAGAGACAGCTGCCGCCCTTCTTCTGCACCAGATCAAGACGGGATTCGTGGTTAAGCAGCTCTTCATCACTGGCTAAAACAACCCGTAGCCGGCTTGCCTGACGGACAACACGCTGAATACCCGCTTCGCCCTGCGTCTGCTGAGACTCATTTTCCATACTGAACTTCATTGACGTCTGCCCGCCGGTCATCGTCAGATAGACATCGGCGAGGATCTGGGCATCGAGCAACGCCCCGTGGAGCGTTCGTTTGGTATTGTCTATCTCGTAGCGCGAACAAAGTGCATCCAGGCTGTTACGCTTGCCGGGGAACATCTTCCTCGCCAGCGCCAGACTGTCTGTTACCTTACAGAAGGTGTTCGTCTTCGGGATATCACGATTAAGTTTGCTGAATTCATAGTCCATAAAGCCGATATCGAACGAGGCGTTATGGATGACAAGCTCGGCACCCTTGATGTATTCCAGGAACTCGTCAGCCACATCCGCAAACGTCGGCTTATCCAGCAAGAACTCATCGGCAATACCGTGAACGCCGAACGCTTCGGGGTCCACCAGCCGATCGGGCTTGAGGTAGACGTGGAAGTTGTTCCCCGTAAGACGACGGTTCACCACTTCAACGGCGCCGATCTCGATGATCTTATGCCCTTCGTAGTGCGCGCCGATCTGGTTCATACCGGTGGTTTCGGTATCGAGGACGATCTGGCGAGTAATTGCAGTGCTCATAGCGGTCATTTATGTCAGACTTATCGTTTAACTGAACGTTTCAAATACAGGAAGTCTACCAGAGATGCGTAAACAGGTAGAAATTTTCACCGATGGATCTTGTCTCGGCAACCCAGGTCCCGGCGGCTACGGCGCGATTATGCGTTATCGCCAGCACGAAAAAACTTTTAGCGAAGGCTATTTTCTGACCACCAACAACCGGATGGAGCTCATGGCGGCCATTGTGGCGCTGGAGGCGTTAAAAGAACATTGTGACGTGGTGTTAAGTACCGACAGTCAGTACGTCCGCCAGGGAATTACCCAGTGGATCCATAACTGGAAAAAACGCGGCTGGAAGACGGCCGATAAGAAACCGGTCAAGAACGTCGATCTCTGGAAACGTCTTGATGCTGCGCTGGGCCAGCACCAGATTAAGTGGGAGTGGGTTAAAGGGCACGCCGGCCATCCGGAAAACGAACGCTGTGACGAGCTGGCGCGTGCGGCGGCCGCTAACCCAGCGCATGAGGACGCGGGTTATCAGCCTGAATCCTGATCACGGCTTTTTGTATTGCCGCGTGGCGCCAACGGTCTGACGGATTGGCGTTTTCGATTTGCTCTGCTTCATGGGATTAAGCGTAAGGGGAATGGTTCGCTTACGCGCGACGATAAACTGCATGCAGCCTAAGGCAGGCAAATGCGTGCTCAACAAGACGCCCCCCTGCCGCGCCCAGGGCAGCACCTGAAAACCGCCGTAGCAGAGCACTTCGAAGTTCAGCAGTGACAGCCAGTCGAGCTGGCGCATCATGGTGAACATCCGGCTGTTGTAAGGCGGCGTCCGACGCAGCACCGGTACCAGCTTACGCAGGCCCATCAGGCTCAGCGGATTGAATCCGCTCAGTACCAGCCAGCCGTCATCAATCAGCACGCGATCGGCTTCGCGAAGCAGACGGTGCGGATCGCTGCACCAGGGTAACGTATGTGCGAGCAAGCACGCATCAACGGATTTTTCCGCAAACGGCAGATGTAATGGGTCTGCTTTCACCTGAACCGGCGATCCGCCGAGAGAGACGTTGACCTGATGCGAGATAGCGCAGCTTTCGGTATTGATTTCCGCGCTGAGATTGCCAATCTTAAGCAGGTGAAAGCCATACATTTTCGCCAGCCAGGGCTTCAGCTGTTGCTCTAACGCTTCGCGATAGTATTCACCCCAGGGCAATTCCGCCCAACGTTCCGGTGCTGCGACAGTCTGAGGTATCCTTGCCGGTTTCATCAACACACCCGCCACGCTATTAGAGGTAATGTATGAATCTTATCAGTATTTCCGCTTTTGAGGACAATTACATCTGGGTTTTGGTGGACGATGAACGTCGATGCGTCATTGTCGATCCCGGAGAATCCGCCCCCGTACTGCGCGCAATAAAAGAGAACGGCTGGCAGCCGGAAGCCATTCTGTTGACGCATCACCATCACGATCATACGGGCGGCGTGCCTGAACTGCGCGCCCACTTTCCGCATATTGTGGTTTACGGACCGGCAGAGGCACAAGATAAGGGACTCACGCAAGTAGTCGAAGAAGGCGAAAAAATCCTCATACGTGAGTGGGAGTTTTCCGTATTTGCTACACCGGGTCACACTTTGGGACATCTGTGTTTCTACAGTAAGCCTTATCTTTTTTGCGGCGACACGCTGTTCTCCGGAGGCTGCGGAAGACTGTTTGAAGGCACACCAGCACAAATGTATCAGTCTTTACAGAAGATTAACGCATTACCCGATGATACCGTTATTTGTTGCGCGCATGAGTATACATTAGGAAATGTGAAGTTTGCCGTCAGCCTGTTGCCTGAGGATCGGGCGATTCAGGATTATTATCACAAAGTGAAGGAGTTACGTGCAAAAAACCAAAAAACACTCCCCGTAATTCTGAAAAACGAGCGCCAAATTAATTTATTTTTACGAACAGATGATATTGATTTAATTAATAAAATTAACCAAGAAACAAATTTGCAACAACCAGAACAGCGATTTGCATGGTTAAGGTCAAAGAAAGATAACTTCAGATAATTGCGGGTTGCCTTTTCAAAATTTCGCCGTTATCATCGCTCGTCTTTTAAGCAACTATTGACACACACATGAAGGCAAAAGCGATATTACTCGCCTCTGTCCTGCTTGTAGGTTGCCAGTCGCAGAACGGCAGCAACGTACAACAGCACGCACAGAGCCTTTCTGCAGCTGGTCAAGGGGAAGCAGGGAAGTTTACAAGTTCGGCGCGCTGGATGGACGATGGAACATCTTTCGCGCAGGATCAAGACTTGTGGACCTCTATTGGCGACGAGCTAAAGATGGGAATTCCGGAAAATACCCGGATTCGCGAACAGAAACAGAAGTATTTAAGTAATAAGAGCTATCTCCACGATGTAACGTTACGGGCAGAGCCGTATATGTACTGGATAGCCGGGCAAGTTAAGAAACGTAACATGCCTATGGAGCTGGTACTCCTACCCATAGTGGAGAGCGCTTTTGACCCACACGCGACGTCTGGCGCCAATGCCGCAGGCATTTGGCAGATCATTCCGAGCACCGGGCGAAACTATGGTCTGAAACAGACCCGCAACTATGATGCGCGTCGCGATGTTGTCGCTTCAACGACAGCCGCTCTCGACATGATGCAACGTCTGAACAAGATGTTTGACGGCGACTGGCTGTTAACGGTCGCAGCGTACAATAGCGGCGAAGGTCGTGTACTGAAGGCAATGAAAGCGAATAAAGCACGGGGTAAATCCACCGATTTTTGGTCGCTCTCACTGCCACAGGAAACAAAGATTTACGTACCGAAAATGCTGGCACTGAGCGATATTCTCAAGAACAGCAAGCGTTACGGTGTGCAACTGCCAACACCAGACGAAAGTCGTGCACTGGCGCGTGTTCGCCTCAGCAATCCAGTTGATATTCAACAGGTTGCTGATATGACGGGTATGTCGGTAAGTAAACTGAAAACCTTTAATGCTGGCGTTAAAGGCTCAACCCTGGGGGCGAGTGGCCCGCAGTATGTAATGGTTCCGCAGAAACATGCTGAGCAGTTACGTGAGTCTTTAGCTTCGGGTGAAATCGCCGCCGTTCAGTCAACGCTGATCGCGGATGCCTCACCCGTCAACAGCCGCAGTTATAAGGTTCGTTCAGGTGATACGCTTTCAGGCATCGCATCACGTCTTGGCGTGAGCGCAAAAGATCTCCAGCAGTGGAACAATCTGCGCGGATCGGGCTTGAAAGTGGGTCAGAATCTGACGGTTGGCGCAGGTAGCAGTGCACAGCGTCTTGCCAACAACAGCGATAGCATTACCTATCGCGTGCGTAAGGGTGATTCGCTGTCCAGTATCGCAAAACGTCACGGCGTGAACATCAAAGATGTGATGCGCTGGAACAATGATACTGACAATCTGAAACCAGGCGACCAGTTGACGCTGTTTGTGAAGAACAGCGCGACGCCAGACTCCTGATAACACGACCGAAAGATAAAAAGGCACCGATTCCCCTCGGTGCCTTTTTTGTTTATCCCGCTTTTTGCGCTTCCGCCATGATGGTATCGCTGGTAAATGAACCATCGTCCTGCAGTTCAAAGTACGCCTTCACCTCTGCGGACGCACTCTCCTGATACAGTCTGATTGCCTGACTTAATGCTTCCGGGGTGCGCATACGCGCTATCCACGAGCTAAACTCCAGTGGCAAACGGTCTGTGATTAACGAGCGTGTAATCAGTCCCGCTTCCGTGATAAGCGATAACCACTCTCCGCTGGCGTAGTTTTGCACATGCGAGGTGTCGCGCAGCGCTTCCACCGTTTGCAGCCAGATATTGCGCACCGGATGTCCAGGCGACATCACATCCATAATAATGAGGATGCCACCCGGCTTCAGAACGCGTTTGACTTCGCGTAATGCCTGGCCAACATCATGCCAGTGGTGCGCGGAATAACGGCTGATCACCACCTCAAACGCGGCATCATCAAAAGGTAAGGATTCGGCATAGCCCTGACGCGTATCAATGTTGTCCAGCCCCTTCGCTTTGGCCGCTTCAGCAACCACCTCCAGCATCTGGCTGGATAAGTCATATGCGGTAACCTGCGCCACCTGCTGCGCAGCCGTGAAGCTGGCATGCCCTGCCCCGCAGCCTAAATCCAGCACGTGCGCCTGCGGAAATGCCGACAGGCGCTCACCGAGGCGTACCAGATCGCGGCCTGAAGCGTGTACGGCGCTGCTCAGATACGCATTTGCCTGCGAACCAAACTGTTTTTCTACGTTGTCATGATGGGAGTGTGTTGTTGTCATCGTACTGTCCTTTGTGGGTTAAAAATAAAAGGGCAGCACCTGCACAGGCCTGCCCCACGGCAGACCTGACACACCATTATTTATCAGGTTTGCCGGGACTGAATTCGACGAGTAGAGGGTTATGATCGGAGGCGCGCGTCACCAGCACGGAGGCATCGTGCACGCTCAACCCACGATAGAAGACAAAGTCAAGAGGACGACCAAAGGCTTTTTTGCGCTGGTCATCGCTAAAACGAACTTCACGCAGCGACATTTCGCGCGCAAAGCGGTACAGCGCATTCATGCGCGGACGGCTCCAGGCATTGAAATCGCCGGCCATAATGATGGGCCCGCTGTGATGCGCTATCTGATCGCCAATCGGAAGTAACTGCTTACTGTACACATCCACGCCCAGGCTGAAGTTCACCGCGTGGATATTCACGACCATCAGCATACGGGTATCTGGCAGCGGATAGACCGTCACCAGCGCCGATTTCGCCAGGCGCAGAATAGGCTCTCGTTCGCGCAGTGGGCAACAATAGACGGGATGTGCCGCTGAAAGCGTCATCACGCCCGAGGGATGCTGAGGCAAAACAAAGGCGGGTACCTGGTCGGCGGCAAGATAGTTGGTGGTCGCAAACCGCACCAGCTCAGGGGTGGTTTGCGCCTCCTGGAGCAGAACCAGATGGGCATCTTTGCCAAAATTCTTGAGGACCGATAACCACTCCGCACGCTGCTGCTTAAAGATATTCCACACCAGTACACGGATTTTTTCATCGCTGCTTAACGGCGTGCCGGCGGGTAATGCCTGGCTTATGCTCGCAAATGACCCCGGAGGCAAGATCCTCTCCGCGGGCATTCCGGCTACATAACGCATGGCATAGGTATTTTTTCGCACTTTTGGAAACAGCCTCTGTAACATGAACCAGTCCGGAAAACGGACTGGTTCTAATGTTATAGGGACTTTAGGTCACACTTTCAACGCAATTTCTGAGAAACCGCTTTCCAGTTTTGTAAGCAAGCGCTTACTGATGTTAACCCAGCGCGACGCGAGCGGGTTTATCAAGACGTCCGCTCAGACCAATCAACAGGAAAGCGACCAGGACAATGACCGCGCCA
Organism: Enterobacter quasiroggenkampii; assembly: GCF_043972695.1. Taxonomy (NCBI): domain Bacteria; kingdom Pseudomonadati; phylum Pseudomonadota; class Gammaproteobacteria; order Enterobacterales; family Enterobacteriaceae; genus Enterobacter; species Enterobacter quasiroggenkampii. The sequence goes on along the minus strand of NZ_CP143745.1, from coordinate 1,492,547 downwards.
ATCCATGGCGTCTGGGTTAATCCGACGTGTTCAACGGTTTGCCCACCAATGATGGAGCCCAGCGCGATACCAATATTAAAAGCGGCAATATTCAGGCCGGAAGCCACATCCACCGCATTGGGCGTATAAAGCTCGGCTTTCTGTACAACGTAGACCTGAAGCCCGGGCACATTACCAAAGGCGAAGATCCCCATGACCAGCACGGTGACCAGCGCGGCGTACTGTAGCGAAGCCGTGAACTGGAAAATCATCAACAGAACGACCAGCGCGGCGAAGATGAATTTCAGCGCCGGTACCGCACCATGCTTATCCGCAAGCTTGCCGCCCCAGATATTGCCAATCGCAACGGAAATACCGTATCCCAGCAAAATCCAGCTCACGGCATTGGGGGAGAAACCTGCCAGGTCCTGCATCATCGGTGCAAGGAAAGTGAAGGCGGTGAATACGCCGCCATAGCCCAGCGCCGTAACCGCGTAGATGAGCAGCAAACGCGGATGCGTGAGCACCTTCAGCTGATCGCTCAGGCTGGCGCTGGCCCGGCCAGGAATATTCGACGGCACCAGCAGCAGGCTGGTCACCAGGGCAATGACGCCCAGTAAGGAGACGGCCAGGAACGTTTCACGCCAGCCGAAGTGTTGTCCGATAAACGTCCCCAATGGTACGCCCGTGACGAGTGCAACGGTCAGCCCACCGAACATGATCGCAATGGCGGAGGCCGCTTTCTCTTTTGGTACCAGGCTGGTTGCAATAGTGGAACCAATCGAGAAGAACACCCCGTGTGCAAGGCCGGTCAACAGACGAGCGATGACCAGCGTGGTGTAGTCCGGCGCCTGCCAGGCCAGCACGTTGCCGGCGGTGAACAGCACCATCAATGCAACTAACAGCTGCTTACGCGGAAAACGTCCGGTCAGGGCCGTCAGCACGGGGGCGCCGACGGCAACGCCCAGGGCATAGATGGACACCAGTAATCCGGCGGAGGGCAATGAGATCGCAAGCTGGTTAGCAATGGTGGGAACCAGTCCCACGATAACAAATTCGGTCGTGCCAATTGCAAAGGCACTGATCGTCAGGGCAAGAAGCGCCAGTGGCATAAAATACTCCGTATCATCAGGATTAAGATGACAGGCAGTATGCGCCAGTGCTTAAATAACAAAAATGGTCAAAATATCAATATAATTTTGCGGGTGGTGCAACAATGAAAGCAACGTCGGAAGAGCTGACAATCTTTGTCGCCGTCGTCGAAAGCGGCAGCTTTAGCCGCGCGGCCGAACAGCTGGGGCAGGCTAACTCAGCCATTAGCCGCTCGGTAAAAAAGCTGGAGATGAAGCTTGGGGTGAGCCTGCTCAACCGAACGACGCGGCAGCTGAGCCTGACGGAAGAAGGAGAGCGTTATTTTCGCCGCGTGCAGTCGGTACTGCAGGAGATGGCCGCAGCGGAGACCGAGATTATGGAAACCCGCAGCACGCCGCGTGGGTTACTGCGCATTGATGCGGCCACGCCGGTTGTGCTTCACTTTCTGATGCCGCTGATTAAACCTTTCCGCGAACGTTATCCGGAGATGACGCTCTCTCTGGTCTCCTCAGAGACGTTTATCAACCTCATCGAGCGAAAGGTAGATGTGGCTATCCGGGCGGGAACGCTGACCGATTCAAGCTTGCGTGCCCGCCCTCTGTTTGCCAGCTACCGAAAAATTATCGCGTCGCCACAGTATATTGCTGAACATGGTAAACCTGAGACGGTTGAAGAACTGAAGCAGCATCTGTGCCTGGGCTTTACGGAGCCAGTATCGCTGAACACCTGGCCTGTCGCCTGCCATGACGGGCAACTTCATGAAATTACTAGCGGATTGTCGTCTAACAGCGGGGAAACGCTGAAGCAGCTGTGCCTCGAAGGCAATGGTATCGCCTGCCTGTCAGACTATATGATCGATAAGGAGATTGCGCGGGGTGAACTGGTGGAATTGATGGCCGATAAACGCCTGCCGGTCGAAATGCCTTTTAGCGCGGTATATTACAGTGACAGAGCGGTGAGTACGCGCATTCGTGCCTTTATTGATTTTCTGAGTGAACATATAAAAACAGCTCCCGGAGGAGCTGTGTGAGGGTTCAGGTTACAGAGGGTGGGCCAAACTTAATCCCAGTGAGGAGCTAAGCCTTCCGGGCTGACCAGGCGATCGTTGCACTCCAGGGCTGCGATCGCTTTTTTATCGTCAGCATCCAGGTGAAGATCCGTTGCTAACAGGTTGCTCGCCAGGTTTTCACGTTTAGTTGAAGATGGGATCACGGCATAACCTTCACCCATTGCCCATGCCAGAATGACCTGCGCGGCAGTCGCGCTATGTTTCTCAGCGATACGCGTAATCACTTCATCTTTCAGCGCTTTACCATAGGCCAGCGTCATGTATGAGGTGATGTGGATCCCGTGCTGTTTTGCCCAGTCCACGACTTTGCGGTTCTGCAGGTAAGGAGACAGTTCAATCTGGTTGGTCGCAATATTTTCTGCACCTACAGCCGCAATGGCTTTTTCCATCAGCGGGATCGTGAAGTTGGAGATCCCAATTTCGCGGGTTAAGCCCTGCTTTTTCGCTTCCAGCAGCGCCTGCATGAATTCTTCCACGGAAACGGCATCGTTTGGTGATGGCCAGTGGATCAGCGTCAGATCAACGTAGTCAGTACGCAGTTTTTTCAGGCTTTCTTTCAGGCTTGGGATCAGCTTATCTTTGCTGAGATTCTCAATCCAGATTTTCGTGGTAATAAACAGCTCATTACGCGGTACACCGCTCTCTTCGAGAGCTTGTCCAACGGCAGCTTCGTTTTCATAGATCTGCGCCGTATCAACTGCGCGATAGCCCAGTTCGAGTGCGGTTTTAACTGATGCGATAACAACGTCGTCTTTCAGGCGGAATGTGCCCAGACCAAATGCAGGGAGAGTCATAATTTTCCTCAATCGTTATGTTCGTAAACTGAGGATGATTATCGCTGGCGGTGTTATAGAGAAAAAGATCGTAAAACGCAGAGGATTTTTGCTGATTTCGCAATAATTAAACGTCAGATAAGAAAAAAGCCCTGAGCGCTAACTCAGGGCTTTTAATAAGTGGCGGAACGGACGGGACTCGAACCCGCGACCCCCTGCGTGACAGGCAGGTATTCTAACCGACTGAACTACCGCTCCACCGAAGACTGCTTGTAACCACCGGATTAATGCACCGGCTTACTACTTAATTTGATGCCTGGCAGTTCCCTACTCTCACATGGGGAGACCCCACACTACCATCGGCGCTACGGCGTTTCACTTCTGAGTTCGGCATGGGGTCAGGTGGGACCACCGCGCTAAAGCCGCCAGGCAAATTCTGTTAATCTGTATCAAGGCTGAATTTTGATTGTTCGTCTCTTCGCCAAAACATCTTCGGCGTTGTAAGGTTAAGCCTCACGGTTCATTAGTATCGGTTAGCTCAACGCATCGCTGCGCTTACACACCCGACCTATCAACGTCGTCGTCTTCAACGTTCCTTCAGGAGACTTAAAGTCTCAGGGAGAACTCATCTCGGGGCAAGTTTCGTGCTTAGATGCTTTCAGCACTTATCTTTTCCGCATTTAGCTACCGGGCAGTGCCATTGGCATGACAACCCGAACACCAGTGATGCGTCCACTCCGGTCCTCTCGTACTAGGAGCAGCCCCCCTCAATTCTCCAGCGCCCACGGCAGATAGGGACCGAACTGTCTCACGACGTTCTAAACCCAGCTCGCGTACCACTTTAAATGGCGAACAGCCATACCCTTGGGACCTACTTCAGCCCCAGGATGTGATGAGCCGACATCGAGGTGCCAAACACCGCCGTCGATATGAACTCTTGGGCGGTATCAGCCTGTTATCCCCGGAGTACCTTTTATCCGTTGAGCGATGGCCCTTCCATTCAGAACCACCGGATCACTATGACCTGCTTTCGCACCTGCTCGAGCCGTCACTCTCGCAGTCAAGCTAGCTTATGCCATTGCACTAACCTCCTGATGTCCGACCAGGATTAGCTAACCTTCGTGCTCCTCCGTTACTCTTTGGGAGGAGACCGCCCCAGTCAAACTACCCACCAGACACTGTCCGCAACCCGGATTACGGGTCTACGTTAGAACACCAGCCATTAAAGGGTGGTATTTCAAGGACGGCTCCACGCAGACTGGCGTCCACGCTTCAAAGCCTCCCACCTATCCTACACATCAAGGACCAGTGTTCAGTGTCAAGCTATAGTAAAGGTTCACGGGGTCTTTCCGTCTTGCCGCGGGTACACTGCATCTTCACAGCGAGTTCAATTTCACTGAGTCTCGGGTGGAGACAGCCTGGCCATCATTACGCCATTCGTGCAGGTCGGAACTTACCCGACAAGGAATTTCGCTACCTTAGGACCGTTATAGTTACGGCCGCCGTTTACCGGGGCTTCGATCAAGAGCTTCGCGTTGCCGCTAACCCCATCAATTAACCTTCCGGCACCGGGCAGGCGTCACACCGTATACGTCCACTTTCGTGTTTGCACAGTGCTGTGTTTTTAATAAACAGTTGCAGCCAGCTGGTATCTTCGACTGATTTCAGCTCCACCCGCAGGGGCTTCACCTACATATCAGCGTGCCTTCTCCCGAAGTTACGGCACCATTTTGCCTAGTTCCTTCACCCGAGTTCTCTCAAGCGCCTTGGTATTCTCTACCTGACCACCTGTGTCGGTTTGGGGTACGATTTCGTGTTACCTGATGCTTAGAGGCTTTTCCTGGAAGCAGGGCATTTGTTACTTCAGCACCGTAGTGCCTCGTCATCACACCTCAGCGTTAAAAGGTACCGGATTTACCTGGAACCTCCGCCTACATGCTTAAACCGGGACAACCGTCGCCCGGCTAACATAGCCTTCTCCGTCCCCCCTTCGCAGTAACACCAAGTACAGGAATATTAACCTGTTTCCCATCGACTACGCCTTTCGGCCTCGCCTTAGGGGTCGACTCACCCTGCCCCGATTAACGTTGGACAGGAACCCTTGGTCTTCCGGCGAGCGGGCTTTTCACCCGCTTTATCGTTACTTATGTCAGCATTCGCACTTCTGATACCTCCAGCATGCCTCACAGCACACCTTCAACGGCTTACAGAACGCTCCCCTACCCAACAACACATAGTGTCGCTGCCGCAGCTTCGGTGCATGGTTTAGCCCCGTTACATCTTCCGCGCAGGCCGACTCGACCAGTGAGCTATTACGCTTTCTTTAAATGATGGCTGCTTCTAAGCCAACATCCTGGCTGTCTGTGCCTTCCCACATCGTTTCCCACTTAACCATGACTTTGGGACCTTAGCTGGCGGTCTGGGTTGTTTCCCTCTTCACGACGGACGTTAGCACCCGCCGTGTGTCTCCCGTGATAACATTCTTCGGTATTCGTAGTTTGCATCGGGTTGGTAAGCCGGGATGGCCCCCTAGCCGAAACAGTGCTCTACCCCCGAAGATGAGTTCACGAGGCGCTACCTAAATAGCTTTCGGGGAGAACCAGCTATCTCCCGGTTTGATTGGCCTTTCACCCCCAGCCACAAGTCATCCGCTAATTTTTCAACATTAGTCGGTTCGGTCCTCCAGTTAGTGTTACCCAACCTTCAACCTGCCCATGGCTAGATCACCGGGTTTCGGGTCTATACCCTGCAACTTAACGCCCAGTTAAGACTCGGTTTCCCTTCGGCTCCCCTATACGGTTAACCTTGCTACAGAATATAAGTCGCTGACCCATTATACAAAAGGTACGCAGTCACACCACGAAGGTGCTCCCACTGCTTGTACGTACACGGTTTCAGGTTCTTTTTCACTCCCCTCGCCGGGGTTCTTTTCGCCTTTCCCTCACGGTACTGGTTCACTATCGGTCAGTCAGGAGTATTTAGCCTTGGAGGATGGTCCCCCCATATTCAGACAGGATACCACGTGTCCCGCCCTACTCTTCGAGTTCACAACCTGTGTGTTTTCGTGTACGGGACTGTCACCCTGTACCGTGCGACTTTCCAGACGCTTCCACTAACACACAAGCTGATTCAGACTCTGGGCTGCTCCCCGTTCGCTCGCCGCTACTGGGGGAATCTCGGTTGATTTCTTTTCCTCGGGGTACTTAGATGTTTCAGTTCCCCCGGTTCGCCTCGTTAACCTATGTATTCAGTTAACGATAGTGCAACGAATTGCACTGGGTTTCCCCATTCGGACATCGCCGGGTCAAAGGTTCATATCACCTCGCCGGCGCTTTTCGCAGATTAGCACGTCCTTCATCGCCTCTGACTGCCAGGGCATCCACCGTGTACGCTTAGTCGCTTAACCTCACAACCCGAAGATGTTTCACTTCTGATTGCGAAAATTTGAGAGACTCGAACACACCATTAAAGATGTGTCGTTTCAATTTTCAGCTTGATCCAGATTTTTAAAGAGCAAAACTTCGCAGTGCACCTTTTCAGGTTCACTCTGAAGTTTTCTTGGGTTCGCAGTAAAAGATGGTGGAGCTATGCGGGATCGAACCGCAGACCTCCTGCGTGCAAAGCAGGCGCTCTCCCAGCTGAGCTATAGCCCCATCGTTTTGCAATCTCTGTACCGCTCATCCTTTAAAAGGAGTTTGGTAGGCCTGAGTGGACTTGAACCACCGACCTCACCCTTATCAGGGGTGCGCTCTAACCACCTGAGCTACAAGCCTGCAGAGATTTTTACTGCTGTTTTTCATCAGACAATCTGTGTGAGCACTGCAAAGGCAGGTTCTTTAAGGTAAGGAGGTGATCCAACCGCAGGTTCCCCTACGGTTACCTTGTTACGACTTCACCCCAGTCATGAATCACAAAGTGGTAAGCGCCCTCCCGAAGGTTAAGCTACCTACTTCTTTTGCAACCCACTCCCATGGTGTGACGGGCGGTGTGTACAAGGCCCGGGAACGTATTCACCGTAGCATTCTGATCTACGATTACTAGCGATTCCGACTTCATGGAGTCGAGTTGCAGACTCCAATCCGGACTACGACGCACTTTATGAGGTCCGCTTGCTCTCGCGAGGTCGCTTCTCTTTGTATGCGCCATTGTAGCACGTGTGTAGCCCTACTCGTAAGGGCCATGATGACTTGACGTCATCCCCACCTTCCTCCAGTTTATCACTGGCAGTCTCCTTTGAGTTCCCGGCCTAACCGCTGGCAACAAAGGATAAGGGTTGCGCTCGTTGCGGGACTTAACCCAACATTTCACAACACGAGCTGACGACAGCCATGCAGCACCTGTCTCAGAGTTCCCGAAGGCACCAATCCATCTCTGGAAAGTTCTCTGGATGTCAAGAGTAGGTAAGGTTCTTCGCGTTGCATCGAATTAAACCACATGCTCCACCGCTTGTGCGGGCCCCCGTCAATTCATTTGAGTTTTAACCTTGCGGCCGTACTCCCCAGGCGGTCGACTTAACGCGTTAGCTCCGGAAGCCACGCCTCAAGGGCACAACCTCCAAGTCGACATCGTTTACGGCGTGGACTACCAGGGTATCTAATCCTGTTTGCTCCCCACGCTTTCGCACCTGAGCGTCAGTCTTTGTCCAGGGGGCCGCCTTCGCCACCGGTATTCCTCCAGATCTCTACGCATTTCACCGCTACACCTGGAATTCTACCCCCCTCTACAAGACTCTAGCCTGCCAGTTTCGAATGCAGTTCCCAGGTTGAGCCCGGGGATTTCACATCCGACTTGACAGACCGCCTGCGTGCGCTTTACGCCCAGTAATTCCGATTAACGCTTGCACCCTCCGTATTACCGCGGCTGCTGGCACGGAGTTAGCCGGTGCTTCTTCTGCGGGTAACGTCAATTGCTGAGGTTATTAACCTCAACACCTTCCTCCCCGCTGAAAGTACTTTACAACCCGAAGGCCTTCTTCATACACGCGGCATGGCTGCATCAGGCTTGCGCCCATTGTGCAATATTCCCCACTGCTGCCTCCCGTAGGAGTCTGGACCGTGTCTCAGTTCCAGTGTGGCTGGTCATCCTCTCAGACCAGCTAGGGATCGTCGCCTAGGTGAGCCGTTACCCCACCTACTAGCTAATCCCATCTGGGCACATCTGATGGCAAGAGGCCCGAAGGTCCCCCTCTTTGGTCTTGCGACGTTATGCGGTATTAGCTACCGTTTCCAGTAGTTATCCCCCTCCATCAGGCAGTTTCCCAGACATTACTCACCCGTCCGCCGCTCGCCGGCAAAGTAGCAAGCTACTTTCCGCTGCCGCTCGACTTGCATGTGTTAGGCCTGCCGCCAGCGTTCAATCTGAGCCATGATCAAACTCTTCAATTTAAGTTTGATGCTCGTGAATTAAACTTCGTAATGAATTACGTATGTTCACTCAGAGACTTGGTATTCATTTATTGTCCGAAGACATTAAGAATCCATGTCACTTTGAGTGCCCACACAGATTGTCTGATAAATTGTTAAAGAGCAGTGCAACGCGGCTTTCGCTCACCGTTGCGAGGTGGCGTATATTACGCTTTCCTCTTTCAGAGTCAACCCGTTATTTCAGGATTTTTTCTCTTCAACCGAACCGCTTGTTGTGTGAAGTGATTCACATCCGCCGTGTCGATGGAGGCGCATTATAGGGGGCCGCCGAGGAATGACAAGCGGAAAAATGCATTTTTATTTCAACCGCTCATCTTTTCACCAGAAAGGCTATTTTTGGTGCCTTTTAATCTCTTTTGGCAGCTCGGCCAGACTATTAATTACCCAATCCGCCGCATTCTCAGCTTCTGGCGTCACAGGCTTGCCGGTGCGCACTAATATTTTGGTCCCTACACCCGCTGCTGCAGCTGCCTGCATATCTTCCAGTTTATCGCCCACCATATAAGAAGCCGCCATATCAATGTGCAGGAACTCCTGCGCAGAGATGAACATTCCCGGATGCGGCTTACGGCAATCACAGGTCTGACGATATTCTTCTACGGTTCCCTGTGGGTGATGCGGACAATAGTAGATGCCATCGAGATCCACACCGCGGTCGGCCAGTGACCAGTCCATCCATTCCGTCAGCGTCTCAAACTGCGCTTCGGTAAATTTACCGCGTGCAATACCGGACTGGTTCGTCACCACCACCAGCGCATAGCCCATCTCTTTCAGCTGGCGCATGGCATCTATTACGCCCTCGATAAACTCGAACTCATCAATCTCATGGACATAACCGTGATCCACATTAATAGTGCCGTCACGATCGAGGAAAATTGCGGGTACTGATTTTGCCACCGGTTTGCTCCTGAAAAAGGCATGTTCGACTAGTATCTCATGAATCGCAGCGCAATAAAGTGCTCATCGTACAGAGTTGGATTGATTTAGACGTCTGGATGCCTTAACATCCGTTTTGTTTACGGTCATCACCCGTATCTGGCAGAAGAAAATGCCACGGCTAACTTACATACGATAAAAATAATCTAATGATTAAACTTTCCAATATCACCAAAGTGTTCCAGCAGGGGAACCGAACCATTCAGGCGCTGAACAACGTCAGCCTGCATGTTCCTGCTGGTCAAATTTATGGCGTCATTGGCGCATCGGGTGCAGGTAAAAGCACGCTGATCCGTTGTGTTAACCTGCTTGAGCGCCCAACCCAGGGCAGCGTAGAAGTTGGCGGCCAGGAACTTACCGCCCTTTCAGAGAAAGAACTCACCAAAGCGCGTCGTCAGATTGGCATGATTTTCCAGCACTTTAACCTGCTGGCCTCCCGCACCGTGTTCGGCAACGTTGCCTTACCGCTTGAGCTGGATAACACGCCGAAAGAAGAAGTGAAGCGTCGCGTCACCGAGCTGCTCGACCTCGTGGGTCTGGGCGATAAACATGATAGCTACCCGGCAAATCTGTCCGGTGGGCAAAAACAACGTGTGGCCATTGCCCGCGCGCTGGCAAGCAATCCTAAGGTACTGCTGTGCGATGAAGCCACCAGCGCACTGGATCCGGCAACCACGCGTTCGATTCTGGAACTGCTGAAGGACATTAATCGTCGCCTGGGCCTGACGATCCTCCTTATTACGCACGAGATGGACGTGGTGAAACGCATCTGTGACTGCGTGGCGGTCATCAGCAACGGTGAACTGATCGAGCAGGACACGGTAAGTGAAGTGTTCTCGCATCCGAAAACCCCGCTGGCGCAGCAGTTCATCCAGTCCACGCTGCATCTGGATATTCCGGAAGACTATCTGGAGCGTTTGAAAACCGAACCCGCTGCTGACAGCGTCCCGATGCTGCGCATGGAGTTCACCGGTCAGTCCGTTGATGCTCCCCTGCTTTCCGAAACCGCACGTCGCTTTAACGTGAACAACAACATCATCAGCGCGCAGATGGATTACGCCGGTGGCGTCAAGTTCGGCATCATGCTGACAGAAATGCACGGCACACAAGAAGAAACCCAGGCAGCCATTGCCTGGCTGCAAGAACATCACGTAAAAGTAGAGGTACTGGGTTATGTCTGAGCCGATGATGTGGCTGCTGGTTCGCGGCGTTTGGGAAACGCTGGCAATGACCTTTGTCTCTGGCTTCTTTGGTTTTGTGATTGGCCTGCCGGTCGGCGTGTTGCTGTACGTGACGCGTCCGGGTCAAATCATTGAGAACGCGAAGCTGTACCGTACGCTCTCTGCGCTGGTGAATATTTTCCGTTCTATCCCGTTCATTATTTTACTGGTGTGGATGATTCCGTTTACCCGCGTGATCGTCGGAACGTCTATCGGTCTGCAGGCGGCGATCGTTCCGCTGACCGTTGGCGCTGCGCCGTTTATCGCCCGTATGGTGGAAAACGCCCTGCTGGAAATCCCAACCGGTTTGATCGAAGCTTCCCGTGCGATGGGCGCCACGCCGATGCAGATCGTCCGCAAGGTTCTGCTGCCGGAGGCACTGCCAGGGCTGGTGAATGCGGCAACCATTACGCTTATCACCCTGGTCGGTTATTCGGCGATGGGCGGTGCCGTAGGCGCGGGCGGTTTAGGTCAGATTGGTTACCAGTACGGCTATATTGGATATAACGCGACCGTGATGAATACCGTTCTGGTATTGCTGGTTGTTCTGGTTTACTTAATCCAGTTCTCTGGCGATCGCATCGTCCGGGCTGTTACGCATAAATAACGTTACACACAACACAAACTCTACGAGTTAAGGATAAAACATGGCGTTTAAATTAAAGACCTTCGCAGCAGTAGGCGCGCTGATCGGCTCTCTGGCACTGGTGGGTTGCGGTCAGGACGAAAAGGATCCAAACCACATTAAAGTGGGCGTTATCGTAGGTGCAGAACAGCAGGTTGCGGAAGTTGCTCAGAAAGTGGCAAAAGAGAAGTATGGCCTGGATGTGGAGCTGGTGACCTTCAACGATTACGTTCTGCCGAACGAAGCGCTGAGCAAAGGCGATATCGACGCGAACGCCTTCCAGCATAAGCCATACCTGGACCAGCAGATCAAAGATCGTGGCTATAAACTGGTGGGTGTCGGTAACACCTTCGTTTATCCGATTGCCGGTTACTCTAAGAAAATTAAATCACTGGACGAACTGCAGCCGGGCTCTCAGGTTGCCGTGCCTAACGACCCAACTAACCTTGGTCGTTCCCTGCTGCTGCTGCAGAAAGTGGGCCTGATCAAACTGAAAGACGGTGTTGGCCTGCTGCCAACCGTTCTGGACGTCACCGAGAACCCGAAAAATCTGAAAATCGTTGAACTGGAAGCACCGCAGCTGCCACGTTCTCTGGACGATGCGCAGATTGCTCTGGCCGTTATCAACACCACGTACGCCAGCCAGATTGGCCTGACGCCAGCCAAAGACGGTATCTTCGTTGAAGATAAAGACTCCCCGTACGTTAACCTGATCGTGACTCGCGAAGACAACAAGGACGCGGAAAACGTGAAGAAATTCGTTCAGGCCTATCAGTCAGACGAAGTTTACCAGGAAGCCAACAAAGTGTTTAACGGCGGCGCTGTTAAAGGCTGGTAATCTCACCTCAGTGTAATATCATCAGGACGGGCTTATGCCCGTCTTGTCATTTGTGCAGTCAACTGATTCAATATCTGACGTTTTGATTATCCATTGAGGAAATATTATGCGTGCTTTACCGATCTGTCTTTTAGCACTCATGCTGAGCGGCTGTTCTATGCTAAGCAGATCTCCCGTTGAACCTGTTCAAAGCACGGCAACCCCGCCAAAGACCGAGCCTGCGAAACCGAAAGTGGTTCGCCCTGCGCCGGTTCGCATTATCACGAAAGCGGACGAACTCGTCGGTAAACCGTTCCGTGAACTGGGCGAAGTGAGCGGCGAATCCTGTCAGGCGACCAATCAGGACTCACCACCGAATATTCCGACTGCGCGTAAACGCATGCAGATTAATGCCGCAAAAATGAAAGCTAACGCGGTCCTGCTGCACAGCTGTGAAGTCACCAGCGGCACGCCGGGCTGCTACCGTCAGGCGGTGTGCATCGGTTCTGCGCTGAACATCACGGCGAAATGAGTGCATTTCAGTTCGAGCAGATAGGCGTTATCCACTCTCCTTATAAAGAGAAGTTCGCCGTCCCCCGCCAGCCCGGTCTTGTCACCAGCGGACGCGGTGAGCTTCACCTGATTGCGCCTTACAATCAGGCCGATGCGGTACGCGGGCTCGAGGCGTTCAGCCATCTGTGGGTGGTGTTCGTGTTTCACCAGACGATGGAAGGCGGCTGGCGTCCTACCGTGCGTCCTCCTCGTCTTGGCGGAAATGCGAGAATGGGGGTGTTTGCGACGCGCTCGACCTTTCGTCCAAACCCGGTTGGCATGTCGCTGGTTGAACTGAAAGGCATACGCTGCCAGAAAGATCAGGTGATACTCGAGTTAGGTAGCCTGGACCTGGTCGACGGCACGCCGGTGATCGACATCAAACCCTATTTGCCCTTCGCCGAAGCCCTTCCGGACGCGCGTGCAAGCTATGCCCAGGACGCACCACCGGCGGATATGCCGGTGTATTTTACCCCTGAGCTCGCCTCGCTGCTCGGTCAACTGGAGAAACGCTATCCTCGCTTACGGGATTTCATCACCGAAGTGCTGGCACAGGACCCACGTCCGGCCTACCGTAAAGAAGAGGAAGCGGGAAAAACGTACGCCGTCTGGCTGCTGGATTTTAACGTTCGCTGGCGCGTCACCGGGGCAGGTTTTGAAGTGTTTGCCCTGGAACCCAGGTAATTTTGTTCTCCTCTCTTTTGGCATCTTTGCCACACTGGTAAACTAAACCACTTTTTTTGTGTCAGGCTGGTGTTTCAGCCTGTTCCAATCGTCGAAATGGAACCGTAACAACATGCGTACTAGCCAATATCTGCTCTCCACTCTGAAGGAGACGCCTGCCGACGCCGAAGTGATCAGCCATCAGCTGATGCTGCGCGCCGGGATGATCCGCAAGCTGGCCTCCGGGTTATACACCTGGCTGCCGACCGGCGTGCGCGTCCTGAAAAAAGTCGAAAACATCGTGCGTGAAGAGATGAACAACGCCGGTGCTATCGAGGTGTCCATGCCTGTGGTTCAGCCCGCTGACCTGTGGCAGGAGAGTGGCCGTTGGGAACAATATGGCCCTGAACTGCTGCGCTTCGTCGATCGCGGCGAGCGTCCGTTCGTTCTCGGCCCAACGCATGAAGAAGTCATTACCGACCTGATTCGTAATGAGCTGAGCTCTTACAAACAGCTGCCGCTGAACTTCTTCCAGATCCAGACCAAGTTCCGTGACGAAGTTCGCCCACGTTTCGGCGTCATGCGCTCTCGCGAATTCCTGATGAAAGATGCCTACTCTTTCCATACCTCTCAGGAATCCCTGCAAGAGACGTACGACGCAATGTACGCGGCATACAGCAAAATCTTCTCCCGCATGGGTCTGGATTTCCGCGCTGTGCAGGCTGATACCGGCTCCATCGGCGGTAGCGCATCCCATGAGTTCCAGGTTCTGGCGCAGAGCGGTGAAGACGATGTGATCTTCTCTGACTCCTCTGATTACGCGGCGAACATCGAATTTGCAGAAGCGCTGGCACCAAAAGAACCGCGTGCTGCGGCAACGCAAGAGATGACGCTGGTTGATACGCCAAACGCGAAAACCATTGCCGAGCTGGTTGAGCAGTTCAACCTGCCGATCGAAAAAACCGTTAAGACCCTGCTGGTGAAATCCACCGAAGGGAGCGCTTACCCGCTGGTTGCCCTGCTGGTGCGTGGCGATCACGAGCTGAACGAAGTGAAAGCCGAGAAGCTGCCGCAGGTCGCCAGCCCGCTGACGTTCGCCACTGAAGCGGAAATCCGCGCCGTGGTCAATGCTGGGCCAGGTTCTCTCGGTCCGGTGAATATGCCGGTTCCTGTTGTTATTGACCGCACGGTAGCCGCGATGAGCGACTTCTCCGCTGGTGCGAACATCGACGGTAAACACTACTTCGGCATCAACTGGGATCGCGACGTGGCGACGCCGGAAGTGGCTGACATCCGTAACGTGGTCGCAGGCGACCCAAGCCCGGACGGTCAGGGTACCCTGATGATCAAGCGCGGTATCGAAGTGGGTCACATCTTCCAGCTGGGCGATAAATACTCGCGCGCGCTGAACGCCGCCGTTCAGGGTGAAGATGGCCGTAACCAGATCCTGACCATGGGTTGCTACGGTATCGGGGTGACGCGCGTGGTAGCTGCGGCGATTGAGCAGAACTACGACGAGCGCGGCATCGTCTGGCCGGACAACATCGCACCGTTCCAGGTCGCTATTCTGCCAATGAACATGCACAAGTCTTACCGCGTACAGGAACTGGCCGAGAAGCTGTATGCCGAGCTGCGTGCGCAGGGTATCGAAGTGCTGATGGATGACCGTAAAGAGCGTCCGGGCGTGATGTTTGCCGATATGGAACTGATCGGTATCCCACACACCGTCGTGATCGGCGACCGTAACCTCGATAGCGACGAGATTGAATACAAATACCGTCGCAGCGGCGAAAAACAGATGATCAAGACCGGCGACATTCTTGATTACCTGGTGAAAGCCATCAAAGGCTAAACAAAAAACCCCGCTCAGGCGGGGTTTTTTAATGGCGCTACGTCAGCTTATTTGCTGTTACAGTCTTTGCCCGCAATAAATTTCGCGTCTTTGTCCGCCACCAGCGTTTTCACCATCTCTCCGCTATCCGGGTTTGGCTCCAGCGTAAAGTGACCGTCCACCGTCAGCAATATCGGCTTGCTGTCATTGCCGCGCGCCACAGCGTAATCACGCTCAAGCTGGGCATTGTTTGCCACGCTAACCTTCTTGCCGGTTGCGCAGTCGGTAAAGATCGCCGCATCCGCCATATAGAAGTACATCCCGCGCATTGCCATCGGCGTCGCGGGCAGAGCCGCTTTCACCGGCGCCAGCGTGTAGTTGAACTGGGATTCAATAGGATTACCTTCGCGGTCGAGCATCTCCATGCTGTCACCTTTAGGGCGGAACCAGGTTTTCTCGCCGGAGGTATCGGTGAGGACAAGCTTCTCCGCCGTACGCGCCCATGTTCCATAAGTCGCAAAAGAAGAAGGCTCTTTCCCGCCCTGATAGCGCTGATTCATCACCCAGGTGCCGTCTTTTTGCAGGAACAGGGACGTTTCAATGCCTTCACAGTCCGCGCAAGGCAATACGCCGCGCCAGCTCTGCTGCATTGGTTTTAATTCTTCCGTTTGCGTGGGTTGCAAAACCTGCGTTTCTGAACGGTTGTTACACCCGAAAAGCGCAAACAGCGTACTCACTGCCAGCGCTGACCATAATGCTTTTTTCACAATGAATTCCTTATGAAATTTGTGTTCCCTTTCGTCACTCTGTCGGGCGACGAACTTTACCGCGTAATGCTTTCACTGTGGATTTTTGGGCCTTCGAGGACAGCCGACGCTCTTTCGATGCGCGGGTTGGCCGCGTTGCCCGGCGGCTTTTTTGTACTGCCGTTAATTCTTTGATGACCGCCACCAGCCTGGCGATGGCCGCTTCCCGGTTGAGCTCCTGGCTGCGGTATTCCTGGGCTTTGATCACCATCACGCCATCGCTGGTGATGAGGTGATGGCTGGCAGCAAGCAGACTTTCTTTATAATACTCTGGCAGGCTTGAGGCCCGAATGTCAAAACGCAAATGGATAGCTGTTGAGGCCTTGTTGACGTGCTGCCCACCTGCCCCCTGAGCGCGGATGGCGGTGATCTCCAGCTCGTTGTCCGGAATGCTGACGTTTCGGGACAAGACGATCATGAGGCCGGTTGCCACGCCGCTAAATGAATTTCCAGATTATTCTGAGAATCAGAAAGCCAGATTGCACCGTCCTGAATCGTCGCCTGTAACACCATGGTCCGGCTGGCAAAGTCACTCAGCTGCGCCAGTTGCTCATCATCCAGATACCAGACGGTGAGATTTTTAAACTGTCCGCACTTGCTCTTGTTTTGCTGCCACCAAATCTCTGCAGCACGCTGATTATATGCGAATAAGGCCACTTCAGCGGACTGGGTGCAGGCCTTCTTAATTCTGCGCTCGTCCGGCAGTCCAAGTTCGATCCACAAATCGATACCCAGATGATCGTTGCGCAGCCAGGCTTCAGGCTCGTCTTCTGCGCTTAACCCACGGGTAAACTGCAGACGCTCGTCAGCGTATTTAATCCACGCCAGCAGGCGCAGCATCATGCGCTCCTGGGTTTCGGAGGGGTGGCGTGCCAGCGTCAGCGAGGCGTCCAGGAACTGGTTGCGATCAAGATCGGCCACATTGACCACTGCTTTATAGATTGTCGCTTTCAGCGCCATGAGAGAACTCCATTCGAATCAGGCGCTCATTGTAGCGAAAACCGCGGCAAAAGGCTGTTGTAGGGTGATAAATACACCGCTATCAAGGCGCTGATATTGCTTAAATGAGTATGGTATAGTCACCTTGCTAAACCGAGTTTATCTTCGTAGGCTTAATGATATCTCACAGTAAGTCAGTGCGCTGGCGGGAGGGGATGTGAATAATTATTGTGAGTTAATTCGCAAACGGTATGCGGAAATCGCCAGCGGAGATCTGGGGTATGTCCCGGACGCGTTGGGCTGTGTATTGAAAGTGCTTAATGAAGTGGCCTCTGATGAGAGCCTTTCAGAGTCGGTCAGGGAAAAAGCAGCGTATGCTGCGGCGAATTTACTGGTGAGCGATTATGTCGATGAATGATACTTATCAACCCATCAATTGTGATGACTATGACAACCTCGAACTCGCCTGCCAGCATCATTTATTACTGACGCTGGAGCTAAAAGATGGCGAAGTGTTGAAGGCGAAAGCCAACGATCTGGTTTCACGTAAGAACGTGGAATACCTGATAGTGGAAGATGCCGGTGCGACGCGTGAGCTGCGTCTGGATAAAATAGCCAGCTTCAGCCACCCGCAAATCGGCACCGTCGTGGTGAGCGAATCCTGATGACACTAACGGGCAGCCAGGCTGCCCGTTACGCTTTCTGCCACTCAAACCTGACCCCGTCTTCCGCCCATCCCGCTTCCGTGATGAAAACCCCTGCCGCAGCAATCAACGTTTCACCATAGAACAGCAGCGGCGTGGAGTCGCGCAGCCACGGCGGTACGTTGCACTCCTGCCAGATTTTCTTCAGCTTGCGTCCCCCGTTGCGCCCGACAATATGCAGCATGCCGCCAGCCTTAAAGCGTACCGTTACCGGTTCACCGGGCTTCGGCAGCCGCACATGACCAGACGATATAAGAGAGACACGTCCAGCCTCAGCGGGCAATATCAGCGGAAGCTCAGGAGAAAGCCAGTCGAGCACCACATCGGTCAGACAGGGCGTTGATTTTACCCACCAGAGTTCCCCTTTATAGCGTCTTACGTCAAAACCGTTCAGATGGACGCGCGGGGAAGCATCGTCCCGCGCCAGGGCAACCTCGTCCCAGATACGGCTCAGCATCGCCCGCGACGGCATCGCAGCGTAATGAGAGGCCAGCCAGCGTCGTAGCAGCGCGGCGCGACGTACCGGGCTCATCGCTGTCAGCGGTGCAATCGCCAGCGCTCCGTCTTCAGAAATCAGTTCAGCCAGCTCGTCACTCAACAGCTCGTCCAGCAGCGTTTCCTGTTCGGCACACAGCATAGCGCTTCTTGCCGTCGCGTCGGCAAAATGCGGCCAGCGCTTGTTCAATAGCGGGAGGACGCGCAGACGCAGAAAGTTACGATCATACCCGTCATCCTGGTTACTCTCATCTTCAATCCAGCTGAGTTGATGTTCTCGCGCCCAGGCTTCAAGCGAGGCGCGCGTCTCGCCAAGCAGCGGACGCAGTAACGTTGTGCCGGCAAATACCGAACGCGCCGGCATGGCAGAAAGCCCCGCTGGTCCGCTTCCCCGCTTAAGCGCCAGCAGAAAGGTTTCACACTGATCGTCCAGATGCTGGGCCGTGACCAGCGCTTCTCCAGCATGTAATGCCCCGGCAAACGCGGCATAGCGGGCTTTACGCGCCTGCGCCTCGATTCCCAACCCTTCCTCTACCAGCGTGACGCGCTCGACGAGGAGCGGGATCGCCCATGCCGCACACAAGGCTTCGCAGTGCGCCAGCCACTCCTCTGCGTGAGGACTTAATCCGTGATGAATATGCATCGCCCGCAGCTGGACGTCAGGCTCCTGGTCGCGCCAGCGCTTAAGGCGATGGAGCAGAACGGTGGAATCCAGGCCGCCGCTAAACCCCACCAGCAGCTGGCGGTACGGTGAAACGGCGTGTGCGATAGCGGGTAAGGTCATAGGGAATTACACATAAAAAATGCCCGAACTGAGCGGGCATTATCACACAGGACGAAGATTACTGCTGATAAAGCTCCAGCGGCAGGCCGTCCGGGTCGTTGAAAAAGGTAAAACGCTTGTCGGTGAACGGATCGACGCGGATTGCTTCACACGTCACGCCGTGCGCTTCCAGATGTTTTACTGCGCTATCCAGGTCATCGACGCTGAAGGCGAGATGGCGCAGGCCGCAGGCTTCCGGGCGGGACGGACGCGCAGGCGGAAAAGGAAAAGAGAACAGTTCAATCACATACTGCCCGTTTAACGCCAGATCGCCCTTCCAGGAGTCGCGCTCCTCGCGGTACGCCTCGCTCAACAGCGTAAAGCCGAGAATGTCGCAGTAGAAGGCCTTACTCTTCGCGTAATCGGTCGCAATGATCGCAATATGATGAACCTGTTTTAAACCCAGCATAGCTTCTCCTTTTTATGATGCCTGAACGTTACAACCGAAAACCCGCACCATGCAAGCGGTCGCCCTTATTTTAGGACTCGCACCCAGTAAACGCCGTTTTCGTCGCGCTTCGCACCGTGGATATCCGTCTCAAAACCGGGGTAGTGACGCCCTACCGAACAGAGCATCAGCAGGAAATCGAGCACCGCCCGACTCTCTTCGGTAATCATCTCTCCCGGCATCAGGAGCGGTACGCCAGGCGGATACGGCAGGATCATGTTGGCCGATACGCGCCCAACCAGATTTTCCAGCTCGACGGTTTCGACCTCCCCCCTCACCTGGCGCTGCCATGCCTTGTGCGGAGTAAACTTCATCTCCGGCAACACATCAAACGCCTGAAGCATGAGACGCGGCAGATCGTGCTGACGGATCAGCCTGTGGATCCCCTGAGCCAGATCCTGAATGCGCATATTACGGTAGAAGTCGGGATCCTCCGCGTAGAGATCCGGCAGCATGTTCTTCACCCGCAGGTTGAGATCGTAGGCGCGCTTGAACTCCATCAGACCGCGCAACAGCCCCATCGCCCGGGTTTTATCGATCCCAATACTGAACAGGAACAGCAAATTATAGGGGCCTGTTTTCTCCACCACCACGCCGCGTTCATCAAGGAATTTCGCCACCAGCGCGGCCGGGATCCCTTCCTCGCTCATCTTGCCCTGCT
This sequence comes from Enterobacter quasiroggenkampii, assembly GCF_043972695.1. Classification (NCBI taxonomy): domain Bacteria; kingdom Pseudomonadati; phylum Pseudomonadota; class Gammaproteobacteria; order Enterobacterales; family Enterobacteriaceae; genus Enterobacter; species Enterobacter quasiroggenkampii. The sequence continues at coordinate 1,472,691 of NZ_CP143745.1, read as the reverse complement.
CATCCATACCCGGCGTCAGGATCGTCACTTTTACCGGGTCGAGGAACATATGATCGCTATCGGCATCCCGGAAACCATGCCAGTCTTCGCCGGGCGAGACGGGCCAGCACTCCGCCTCATCAATCTCTTCCGGCTGCCAGATATCAAAGAACCAGCCGTCGGCTTCCTCTTTCAGCCGCTGAACCTCTTTGCGGAAATGCAGCGCGCGCTCTACCGAACGGTTGATGAGACGTTTGCCCGGATTGCCGCGCAGCATCGCCGCGGCCGTTTCGATAGACGCCACCAGCGGATAGCTCGGTGAGGTGGTGGTATGCATCATAAAGGCTTCGTTAAAGGTCTCTTCGTCGTACTCGCCTTTGATATGAATCAGCGAAGCCTGGGAAAACGCCGCCAGCATTTTGTGCGTCGACTGCGTTTCGAAGAACACTTTACCCGGCACGCGCTCACCGCTCATGCCGCTCTTACCCGCGTAAATCGGGTGGAAATTGGTGTACGGTACCCATGCGGAATCGAAGTGGATCGATGGCACGTCCAGCGTCTTTTTGATCCAGTTCGTGTTGTACAACAGACCGTCATAGGTCGAGTTGGTGATCACCGCATGGACAGGCCAGCCTGCGCCGGGCACTGCCGCGACCTTGCTTTCAATGGCTTCATGCATGAACTCCCGGCGCGGAATGCCGCCAAGAATACCGAGCGCGTTACGCGTGGGCGACAGCCAGAGCGGTACGACGTCGCTCATCATCAGCAGGTGCGCCAGCGATTTATGGCAGTTACGGTCAATCAGCAGGGTGCTCCCCGCAGGCGCGGCGTACATCCCGACGATTTTGTTCGAGGTCGAGGTGCCGTTGGTCACCATATAACTCTGCTCGGCCCCAAAGGTGCGGGCGATATACTCTTCAGCTTCCAGATGCGGGCCGGTATGATCCAGCAGCGAGCCTAATTCGGTGACTGAAATGGACACGTCCGCTTTCAGCGTGTTGCCACCAAAGAAATCATAGAACAGGCAGCCGACCGGGCTTTTTTGGTAGGCCGTTCCCGCCATATGGCCCGGCGTACAGAAGGTATATTTCCCCTCTTTCACGTAGGTGAAGAGCGCCCGGGTAAACGGTGGCGTAATGTTATCGAGATATTCATTCGTGTACTGCTGAATGCGGGTCGCAATGTCTTCCGCCACGCCGAGTGAATATTCAAAGAACCACAGCGCCATACGCATATCATTGGCGCTGACGTCCATGGTTGAGTGGGTATTAATAAAGGCGTACAGCGGGAGATATTCGTTCAGCTTGTTGATATCGCTGCACAGTTCGAGGTCATATTCATCCCAGTCGAAGATCACGCCGCAGATACGCGGGTTATGCTCGATGAACTTCAGCAGATCGGCACTGTTGTGCGGCCAGATTAGCTGATACCCGCGCGACTGCAGGGCTTGCTCCAGCTCCTTAATCGGCTCATCTTTATAAAAGACGCCGTGTGGCCCCATAACGGCAATGATATTCATGGGCTTCCTCCTTAAAAAACATTAGCTAAGCATAGTCCGGCTAAACCGCAGGTATAAAAAAAGCCGCAACATTGTGCGGCTTTTCAGATAATTGTGAAGCTTACGCGTAGCCGTAAGTCATCAGACGCTGGTAACGGCGGTTGAGCAGATCTTCTTTGCTCAGCACGTCAAGGTCTGCCAGATCGGCCAGCAGCTGCGCTTTCAGGGACGCTGCCATCACTTCCGGCTTACGATGTGCACCACCCAGCGGTTCCGGGATGATGGAATCGATCAGCTTAAGCTCTTTCAGACGTGGCGCAATGATGCCCATCGCTTCGGCAGCCAGAGGTGCTTTGTCGGCACTTTTCCACAGAATGGATGCACAGCCTTCCGGGGAGATAACGGAATAGGTGCTGTACTGCAGCATATTCACTTTATCACCCACGCCAATCGCCAGCGCGCCACCGGAACCCCCTTCACCGATAACGGTACAGATGACCGGCACCTTCAGACGAGACATCTCGCGCAGGTTGCGCGCGATGGCTTCAGACTGACCGCGCTCTTCCGCGCCCACGCCAGGGTAGGCACCCGGGGTGTCGATGAAGGTGATGATAGGCATATTAAAACGCTCAGCCATCTCCATCAGACGCAGGGCTTTACGGTAGCCTTCTGGGGCTGGCATACCGAAGTTACGACGGATTTTCTCTTTGGTTTCACGACCTTTCTGATGACCAATGATCATCACCGGGCGTCCGTCCAGACGCGCGATACCACCTACGATAGCTTTGTCGTCAGCGTATGCGCGATCGCCTGCCAGTTCGTCAAATTCGTCAAACGCCAGGCGGACATAATCCAGGGTGTACGGACGCTGTGGATGGCGAGCCAGCTGGGCCACCTGCCATGCGCCGAGATCGGCAAAGATTTTGCGCGTCAGCTCTACGCTTTTCTCGCGCAGACGATGCACTTCTTCGTCGATGTTAATATCCAGTTTTTCATCCTGACGGCTTACCGCTGTCAGAGAATCGATTTTCGCTTCCAGCTCAGCAATCGGCTGTTCGAAATCAAGGAAATTCAGACTCATAGTATTCCTGTATTAGTCAAACTCCAGTTCCACCTGCTCCGAACCAATGAGGCCACGGAGATCGTTCAGTAAACGATCGCTCGGAGAGACACGCCACGTTGCACCAAAGCGCAACCGCGCACGTGCATCCGCCCTCTGATAGTAGAGATGTACTGGAATTGTCCCCGAGCGGTGGGGTTCCAGAGACTGACGGAGTCGGTTTAAAAGCTGGTCATCAATTTGCCTGTCCGTCAGCGAGATAGCAAGCCCGCGAGCATATTTTTCCCGGGCTTCGTCAATGTCCATCACTTCGCGGGCGGTCATTTTAAGCCCCCCACTGAAGTCATCAAAGCTGACCTGTCCGCTGACGATAAGTATGCGGTCTTTTTCCAGCAATTGCTGGTATTTATCCAGCGCGTCGGTGAACAGCATCACCTCCAGACGCCCGGAACGGTCATCCAACGTACAGATGCCGATACGATTGCCGCGCTTGGTGACCATAACCCTTGCAGCAATCACGAGCCCCGCAGCCGTGGTGATTTTACCACGTTCTGTCGGATGCATGTCTTTTAGCCTGTGGCCGCCGACATAGCGCTCAATTTCTTTAATGTACTGGTTGATCGGGTGACCCGTCAGGTACAAGCCTAACGTTTCACGCTCGCCGTCCAGCACCACCTGTTCTGGCCACGGCTGGCAGTTGGAATACGACTGTTCAATCTGCTCCGGCTCTTCCGCCAGCACCCCGAACATATCCGCCTGGCCAATGGCTTCCGCTTTCGCGTGCTGATCCGCCGCTTTCAGGGCGTCGCCCAGCGAGTTCATTAGCGCGGCGCGATGCGGCCCCAGCCTGTCGAACGCGCCGGACATGATCAGTTTTTCCAGCACGCGGCGGTTCAGTTTTTTGGTATCGGTACGGGCGCAAAGATCGAACAGCTCGCGGAAATAGCCGCCGTTGTTGCGCGCTTCGATGATCGCCTCGATCGGCCCCTCACCTACGCCCTTGATCGCGCCAATCCCGTAAACGATCTCCCCGTCGTCATTGACGTGGAAATGGTAAAGACCCGAGTTGATATCCGGCGGCAAGATCTTCAGCCCCATGCGCCAGCACTCATCCACCAGCCCTACCACCTTCTCGGTGTTGTCCATATCCGCGGTCATTACCGCCGCCATAAACTCAGCAGGATAGTGCGCCTTCAGCCACAGCGTTTGATACGACACCAAAGCATAGGCGGCGGAGTGAGATTTGTTAAATCCGTACCCGGCGAATTTCTCCACCAGGTCGAAGATTTTCATCGCCAGTTCGCCGTCAACGCCGTTTTTCTTCGCACCATCTTCAAAGATGGAGCGCTGCTTGGCCATCTCTTCCGGCTTTTTCTTACCCATCGCACGACGCAGCATGTCCGCGCCGCCGAGGGTATAGCCGGAAAGCACCTGGGCGATCTGCATCACCTGTTCCTGGTACAGGATGATGCCGTAGGTGGGCTCCAGCACCGGCTTCAGGCTTTCGTGCTGCCACTGAACGTCCGGGTAGGAAATCTCTTCGCGCCCGTGCTTACGGTCGATAAAGTTATCTACCATCCCTGACTGCAGCGGGCCCGGACGGAACAGGGCAACCAGTGCGATCATATCTTCGAAGCAGTCGGGCTGCAGACGCTTAATCAGATCTTTCATGCCGCGGGATTCAAGCTGGAAGACGGCGGTGGTCTCCGAGCGCTGCAGCATGTCGAAACTTTTCTTGTCATCCAGCGGGATGGCCGCGATATCCAGCGGCGGCTCGCCGTTCTTCTCGCGGCGGGCGTTGATCATCTCCAGCGCCCAGTTAATGATGGTCAACGTACGCAGGCCAAGGAAGTCGAACTTCACCAGCCCGGCGTATTCTACGTCGTTCTTGTCAAACTGGGTAACCGGGTGTTGGCCCGCTTCATCGCAGTAAAGCGGTGCAAAATCCGTAATTTTAGTCGGGGCGATAACCACGCCCCCTGCATGCTTACCGGCGTTTCGCGTAACGCCTTCCAGCTTGCGCGCCATGTCGATCAGCGCTTTGACTTCTTCGTCCGCTTCGTAGATTTCCGGCAGCTGCGGTTCAGCCTCAAAGGCTTTTGCCAGCGTCATACCCGGATCCGGCGGCACCAGTTTAGAGATGCGATCGACAAACCCGTACGGGTGGCCCAGCACGCGGCCCACGTCACGGATAACCGCTTTCGCCGCCATCGTACCGAACGTAATGATCTGCGATACCGCATCACGGCCGTACATATCGGCCACGTGCTCAATCACCTGGTCGCGTTTCTCCATGCAGAAGTCGACGTCGAAGTCGGGCATCGAGACACGTTCCGGGTTGAGGAAACGTTCGAACAGCAGGTCGAATTCCAGCGGATCGAGGTCGGTAATTTTCAGCGCATATGCCACCAGCGAACCTGCACCGGAGCCACGCCCCGGTCCGACCGGCACGCCGTTATCCTTCGACCACTGGATAAACTCCATAACGATCAGGAAGTAGCCCGGGAAGCCCATCTGGTTGATCACCTGGAGTTCAATGTCCAGGCGTTCGTCATATTCAGGGCGACGCTTTTTACGCTCTTCTTCATCCGGGAACAGGAATTCCAGACGCTCTTCCAGACCTTCTTTTGATTTCGCGACCAGGAAATCTTCCGTGGTCATGTCTCCCGTCGGGAATTGCGGCAGGAAGTATTCGCCGAGGCGGACGGTGACGTTGCAGCGCTTGGCAATCTCTACGCTGTTTTCCAGCGCTTCGGGGATATCGGAGAAGAGCTCACACATCTCCTCCTCGCTGCGCATGTACTGTTGTGCGGAGTAATTACGCGGCCGCTTCGGATCGTCGAGGGTGAAACCATCGTGGATCGCCACGCGAATCTCATGCGCGTCGAAATCACCCGCCTCAAGGAACCGCACGTCGTTGGTGGCCACCACGGGCAACCCGCGCTCTTCTGCGAGCGCCACCGCGGCATGAAGATAGCTCTCTTCATCCTGACGGCCGGTACGGATCAACTCCAGGTAATAACGATTCGGGAAATATTCTTCATAGAACGAGACGCATTGATCAACTAGCGCACTATTGCCGCGCAGCAGACATTTGCCGACGTCACCCATACGGCCACCCGAGATCAGCAGTAGCCCTTCGTTCAGCTCGGCCAGCCAGTCACGGTCGATCCACGGCCCCAGCGCGCCATAGCCGCGCTGATAGGCTTTTGAGATAAGCAGGGTGAGGTTTTGATAACCCGTGTTGTTCATCGCCAGCACGGAGATTTGCGTCATTTCATCGCCGATGAGATCGCTCTGCACATGAAAATCTGCACCGACGATGGGCTTCATCCCCGCGCCGTGCGCCGTTCCGTAGAACTTCACCAGGCCACACAGGTTGGTAAAATCGGTGATCGCCAGCGCGGGCATGCCAAGGGAGGCCGCCTTTTTTACCAGCGGCCCGGTCTTCGCCAGCCCATCGATCATGGAGTAGTCGCTATGCACCCGCAGGTGTACGAAACGTGGTTCAGCCATCTTCAGATTCCGCGTTACTTAATTGCTTGCGTAATGATTCAGGACACCCGTCCCAGGGCGCGTTTCACCGGGCCAAAACTGCGCCGATGGTGTTCGGTTGCGCCATGTTCAGCCAGCCTCTCCAGGTGGAAAGGTGTGGGATATCCCTTATGCTGGGCGAAACCATACTGAGGGTAAGTGAGGTCGAGCGCGGCCATTTCAGCGTCGCGTGTCACTTTGGCAATAATAGAAGCTGCGCTAATTTCTGCGACCCGGCTATCGCCTTTGACCACTGCCATTGAAGGCATGGGCAGTGCCGGACAGCGGTTGCCGTCAATCAGGACATATTCAGGGGCGATTTTCAGCCCCGCTACCGCACGCTGCATCGCCAGCATCGTGGCATGCAAAATATTCAGCTCGTCTATCTCATGCGGCTCAGCGCGCCCGAGACTCCAGGCCAGCGCTTTCTCCTGAATCTCACTAAACAGCGCCAGCCGGCGCTTTTCAGACAATTTTTTAGAGTCGTTCAGCCCGACGATCGGCCGAGCCGGATCGAGGATCACCGCAGCGGTCACCACGGCTCCCACTAACGGACCACGACCCACTTCGTCCACACCCGCCACAAGGTGGGTGTGAGGATAAACAAATTCCATCATTTTGCTAACTCCAGCACCGCATCGGCCGCTTGCTCATCAGCATGACAGCGGATCAGTTGATGCAGTTCACGGAAGGTATCGTGCATCTGGTGGCTGGTTTTACCGTTGGCGAGCAGCGGCAGCAGCGCCTCGGCAAGCGCCTGCGGCTGGCACTCATCCTGCAGCAGCTCTTTCACCAGCTCGCGCCCGGCAAGCAGGTTTGGCAGGGAGACATAATCCGTTTTCACCAGACGTTTTGCCAGCCAGAAGGTAAACGGCTTCATGCGATAACCGACCACCATCGGGCATTTCGCCAGCATACATTCCAGCGCCGCCGTGCCGGAGGCCAGCAGTGCGGCATCGCTCGCATACATTGCTTCCCGCCCTTGCCCGTCCAGAAGACGGACGTGAAGATCCGGGCCGACGTCTGCTTTGATGCGCTCAAACTGCTCGCGGCGTTTGGCATTCACCAGCGGCACGACCACTTCGAGATCGGGGTACGTCTGGCGAAGAATTTGCGCTGTCTTGAGGAAATCAGCACTCAGCATCTCCACTTCTGCGCCACGGCTGCCGGGCAGCAAGGCCAGACAGTGCACATCATGGGGGATGCCCAGCATGTCGCGCGCCGCGTTTTTATCCGGATCCAGTGGCATTGCATCCGCCATGGTATGACCGATAAAACGGCACGGAACATTAAATCTGTCGTAAAACGCTTTTTCGAAAGGCAGGAAAGCCAGCACCAGGTGGGTGGACCGTCCGATTTTGAAAACGCGTTTCTGTCGCCACGCCCAGACGGACGGACTGACGTAGTGAATGGTTTTAATGCCCTGCTTTTTCAGGTTCCCTTCGAGGGTAATATTGAAATCAGGTGCATCGATACCGACAAACACATCGGGTTTGAGTTCTGTAAAGCGGCGGGTGAGATCGGCACGAATGTGCAGCAAACGGCGCAGCCGTCCCAGCACCTCAACGATACCCATCACGGCCAGCTCTTCCATTTCGTACCAGGCTTCACAGCCTTCGGCCTGCATCAGCGGGCCAGCAACGCCGACAAAGCGAGCATTGGGTACACGCGCCTTAAGCGCACGGATGAGACCTGCACCAAGAATATCGCCGGAGGTTTCTCCGGCGACCAGGGCTATCGTAAGCGGACGACTGTCGACCATTAACGAATCAGACCCCTTGTTGAACGGTCAAAGAACTCCATGAACGCGTCCACTTCCGGGTGCTTTTTCGCCAGTTCGGCAATTTCCGGCTTCGCCTCTTCCAGCGTTTTACCGCTGCGATACAGCAGTTTGTACGCGTTGCGGATGGCAGTAATCGCTTCGCGACTAAAGCCACGACGCTTGAGGCCTTCGATGTTCACACCAAACGGCGTGGCATGGTTGCCCTGCGCAATCACATACGGTGGGACGTCCTGCGCCACACCGGAGCATCCACCGACCATCACGTGCGCACCAATGATGCAGAACTGATGGACTGCGGTCATGCCGCCAATGATGGCGAAGTCATCAACCGATACGTGTCCTGCCAGCGTGGCGTTGTTGGCAAGAATACAGCGGTCACCCACGGTACAGTCGTGCGCGATATGCGCATTCACCATAAACAGGTTATCGCTGCCCACCTTCGTCAACCCACCACCCTGTACTGTTCCACGATGAATGGTGACGCTTTCGCGAATACGGTTACGATCGCCAATTTCCAGACGGGTCGACTCACCAGCATATTTCAGATCCTGGTTAACTTCGCCGATGGAGGCGAACTGATAGATCTCATTATTGCAGCCAATGGTCGTGTGACCATTCACGACAACGTGAGATTTCAGTACTGTACCCTCACCAATTTCGACATGGGGTCCAACAATACAAAACGGGCCAATGTGGACGTTAGCACCAATGATGGCACCGGTTTCCACAATCGCGGTAGGATGAATAAAGGCGGATTTATCAATCACGTATCAGGACTCCCGGCTACGAGCACACATCATCGTCGCTTCGCAAACAACTTTGCCGTCAACCAGCGCTACGCCTTTGAAGCGAGTCAGGCCACGACGCGTTTTTTCAAAAGTGACTTCCATGATCATCTGATCACCAGGCACGACAGGGCGCTTAAAGCGCGCTTCATCAATACCCGCGAAGTAATACAGCTCACCTGGCTCCAGTTTACCGACGCTTTTGAACGCCAGAATACCGGTAGCCTGAGCCATCGCTTCCAGAATCAACACACCCGGGAAGATAGGCTTACCAGGGAAGTGGCCCTGGAAGAACGGCTCGTTCACGGAAACATTTTTCACTGCGCGCAGAAAACGACCTTCTTCAAAATCCAGCACACGATCTACCAGCAGAAACGGGTAGCGGTGCGGCAGAAGTTCTAAAATCTCTTCAATATGCAGAGTATGAGTGTCAGTAGTCAAAATACTCTTCCTGTCAAAATGTACTGATAACAATAATAACACGGCCTGCCGGTTTATTAGAAAGCCGACAGGCCGGGAAAAATAGCGTTCAACGGATGACGCTTAGTCTTGTTGATCGATCTTACGCTCAAGAGACTTGAGGCGCTTGCTCATATCATCAATGTTCATCACCAGAGCTGCTGTTTTACGCCATACCTTGTTGGGCTGAAGCGGAATGCCGGAGGAATAGACGCCAGGTTCAGTGATAGGACGCATTACCATGCCCATTCCCGTCACGGTCACCTTGTCGCAAATTTCCATATGGCCATTAATCACGCTCGCACCGCCAATCATGCAATAACGGCCAATTTTCAGGCTGCCCGCCATGATGACGCCACCTGCAACCGCGGTATTGTCGCCAATCACAACGTTATGCGCAATCTGGCACTGGTTATCGATGATAACACCATTGCCAATGATCGTGTCGTCAAGCGCGCCACGGTCAATGGTGGTACAGGCGCCGATCTCCACGCGATCGCCAATAATGACGCGACCAAGCTGCGGGATCTTCACCCAGTTACCGCGATCGTTAGCGTAACCAAAGCCATCAGAACCAATCACGGTGCTGGACTGAACGAGGCAGTTTTCGCCAATTTCCACGTCATGATAAACGGACACATTGGCCCACAAACGGGTCCCCGCGCCGATTTTCGTATTTTTCCCAACGAAGCAGCCTGGGCCAATGACGACGTTATCGCCCAGCACAACGCCGGATTCGATAACCGCATTCGCCCCAACGGCGACGTTGTTACCCAGCCTGGCCGTCTCATCAATCGCTGCGCTGGCAGCAATGTTCTGGGCCGGTTGCGGCGTGGTATCAAGAATTTGAGCCATGCGTGCATACGTCAGGTAGGGGTTTTTCACTACCAGCGCGCTTACAGTGGCAAATGGAAGATCGTCCTGCGTCAGAACAACAGCTGACGCCTGGCATTGAGCCAGTTGCTCACGGTACTTAGGGCTTACCATGAAGGTAATCGTGCCAGCTTTAGCAGATTGCATGGACGCAACAGCGGTGATGACGATATCGCCATCACCGTGTAATTCTGCATCCAACTGCTGAGCTAAATCAGCCAGTCGAATTGAAGGCATTACTTATTTAACCTGTTTCAGAACATCAGCAGTGATGTCTTTAACATCTTTGCTGTTGAAAGCAACGGCGTTCGCATCAACAACCAGATCGATGCTCTGATCGGCAGCCACTGCTTTAACAGCGGTCTGAATGCGAGTCACCAGCTTGCCGCGTTCTTCGTTAGAACGACGCTGACGATCCTGCTCGAAAGCCTGCGCTTTCTGGGAGAACGTCTGGCGCTGAGCCATTACGTCTTTTTCCAGCTTGCTGCGGTCGCTTGCTTTCATGGTAGAACCATCACGCTGCAGACGCTGCATTTTGGACTGAAGATCGTTTTCCATACCCTGCAGTTCGCTTGCACGGCCTTTGAATTCGTTTTCCAGAGTCGCAGAAACACCTGTTTTCTGTGCAACCTGCTGGAACAAATTACCCATGTTGACGATTGCAATTTTGTCTGCTGCCTGAGCAGAAGTTGCCATCGCTAAACCGAGACCTGCAGCTAATAACCACTTTTTCACAATTAACTCCTTACCATCCCATTGGCACCAGAAGGTACCGTTCTTTGCGTGGCAAGGCGATCGTTTTACCGATCGCCAGTTGTCAGCGCTACACTGCCAACGCATTCCTTTGCTGCGGATTATTACCAGGTTTTACCAATGTTAAACTGGAATTGCTCCGACTTATCTCCATCATATTTCTTAAACGGCTGGGCGTAAGAGAAGACCAACGGCCCCAGCGGTGACATCCATTGTAATGCGATACCGGCAGACATGCGAATATTGCTCGGATCGCTGTAGTCAGGAACACCTGCCGCACGCATCTGGGCCGTATTCTGCCAGTTGGTATCCCACACCGTGCCCGCATCCCAGAAGAAGGACGTACGGACGGAGTTCGCGTATTTATCGCTGATAAACGGCGTTGGAGTGATGAACTCCAGGCTGGCAACGGCCATAGCATTACCGCCGACTGCGTCATCGGAGCTACAGACATTTTTATTACCGTTTGCATCTGTGGCGGATTTATCGCAGTTATCTTTGTCGTTCCCGCCGTAGTAAACCGCTTTCGGACCAATGTTGTTGGACTGGAAGCCACGAACGGTACTGGAACCACCGGCATAGAAGTTTTCATAGAACGGCAGTTCTTTGCCGCCTAAACCATCACCATAGCCCCAGCGGGTACGACCCAGAACCACCCACTTATGATCGTCGTCGATCGGGAAGTAGGACGCGGTATCCAGCGTCACCTTATAGAACTCGTTATCGGAGCCCGGCACGGTGACTTTACCGTTCAGGTTGACGCGAGAACCTTCCGTTGGGAAGTAGCCACGGTCGAGACGGTTATAGGTCCAGCCGTAGTTGAAGGTGAAGTCATCCGCCGCAAAACCGTTATTATCGCTGGTGGTGCTCGCTGACTGGCCAATAGAATCCAGATAACGCCACATCGCCACCTGCGGTTGCATATTGGACAGGTCGTTATGCACGTAACCTAAGCCCGCACGCAGGGTGTTGTATTCGTTGATCGGGAAGCCAAGCGTACCGTCCACACCGTAACTCTTGTTGGTGTACGAGGACAGATCCGCATCGTCTGCTTTAAAGTCGTTATAGAAGATACGACCGCCCAGGCTCACACCGTCAACGGTGAAGTATGGGTTCGTTACAGAGAACTCAGAGTAAGTCTGGTAGTCGTTTTTGGTACCGTTAATTCCGACAGAGTAACCCGTACCCAGCCAGTTATCTTGCTGCACGCCGACCTGGAAGCTGACGCCGCTTTCGGTACCGTAGCCCACACCGAAGTTGAAGCTACCGGTGTTACGCTCTTTCACTTTATAAACGACATCAACCTGATCCGGGCTGCCCGGTACGCGCTGGGTGTCGGTGTCCACCGTTTCAAAATAGCCCAGACGGTTCAGACGCTCTTTACCCTGATCAACGAGATCGCTACCTAACCATGCGCCTTCCATCTGACGCATTTCGCGACGCAGAACGGAGTCTTTGGAGGTGTCGTTACCGACGAAGCGGATCTTACGCACGTAGAAACGGTTACCCGCGTCAACATTCACGTGCAGCTTAACGGTTTTATCCGCGTCATTGATTTCCGGCTGAGTCTGTACGCGCGGATAGGCATAACCATAACGGCCGAGCAGCTTCTTAATGCTGTCTTCCATTTTGGTGACCTTGGAACCGCTATAGAGATCGCCTGGCTGAATTTTGGTCAGCGATTCGATTTCAGCAGAATGCCCCGCCAGGTTACCACTTACCTCAACACCCGAAAGCTTGTACTGATCGCCTTCAGTGATGTTGATCGTAATGTAGATGCCTTTCTTGTCCGGCGTCAGACTCACCTGAGTCGAGTCGATATTGAAACGCGCGTAACCACGATCCAGATAGTAGCTGCGCAGGGTTTCAAGGTCGCCCGCCAGTTTCTGTTTCTGGTATTTGCGATCGCCTACCACGTTCCACCATGGCACTTCATCGCGCAGCTGGAAGGTGGAGATCAGTTCGTCGGTGCTGAACGCGTGGTTGCCGACAATGTTGATCTGCTGGATCTTCGCAGAAACACCTTCCTGGAAGACCAGCTTCAGGTCAACACGGTTACGTGGCAGCGGAGTAACAACCGCTTTCACGCTGGCGCTGTATTTACCGACGCTGTAGTAGAAGTCTTCCAGACCTTTTTCAATGTCTGAAAGGGTTGTGCGGTCCAGAGACTCCCCCACACGAACACCGGATGCTTCAAGGTTTTGCTTGAGCATGTCATCTTTCACCGACTTGTTGCCGGAGAAAGTGATACTGGCGATCGTTGGACGTTCTTTTACCTGTACCAGCAGCGTATCACCATCGCGCAGGACGCGGACATCCTCGAAGTTGCCGGTGGCAAACAGAGCACGGATGGTGTTACTGATATCATCATCATTAACCGTATCGCCGGGGCGCACAGGCATACTGAGGAGGGCCGCACCAACGGCGACACGCTGAAGGCCTTCGAAATGAATGTCTTTCACTACGAACCCGTCAGCACCGTATACGGTGGCGCTGCTAAACAGCAGCGACGCTATGAGCAACTTTTTCATCGCCATCGTTATTATGCGTTCTTCCTAACTAACTCTCTTACAACCGAGAGAAATCATTGAAAAGTGCAAGCCCCATTAACAGCACCAGCAAAATCGAGCCAATGCGATAACTAAAGTCTTGAACTCGCTCGGATACCGGTCCGCCTTTTAGCTTTTCAATCGCTAAAAACAGCAGATGACCCCCGTCTAAAACGGGAAGCGGGAACAGGTTGATTATCCCAAGGTTCACGCTAATGAGCGCGAGGAACATGAGATAGTAAATCACCCCGAATTCCGCTGACATCCCAGCCCCCTGAGCAATCGAAATTGGCCCACTGAGGTTGTTCAGTTTCACATCACCGGTTATCAATTTCCCCAACATGTTGACCGTCAGCTTCATCAGTTGCCATGTTTTATCCGTGGCTTCAAGGATGGCGCTGAACGGCCCATACTGGCGTATTGTCTTGTACTCATCTGGCAGCGGGATCACTTTTGGCACAACGCCTGCAAACCCTTCTGCCTTCTTGCCGACCGACTTCGTATCCGGGATCAGCGTCAGCGAAAGCGGACTGCCCTGCCTTTCAACTTCCAGCGCGAGAGACGTACCCGGATTATCGCGCACCAGAGTAACAAAGGTCATCCACTCTGTTAATGGTTGACCATCGACTTTAACGATCCTGTCGCCTGCTTGCAAACCCGCTTTGCTCGCCGCCGAGTTGGCCTGGACTTCGGCTAATACCGGCTCGATCTGTGCGCCGCGTGGACGAATGCCCAGCGCAGCGACGGGATCCTCTTTGTCCGGCTCGAAACGCCAGTGACGTAAATCGAGCACTTTGTCCTGACGGGCGTCTGACCCAAACGGCGATACGCTGATGGTGGTCTGCGGATCGCCAATTTTAGCAACCAGCTGCAGTCGCACGGCATCCCAATCAGGGGTTTCGATACCATCAATCGCTTTAAGTTCCATCCCGGATGTAATTTGCGCACTCGCCGCGATGGAGTTGGGGGCAATTTCACCGACAACCGGACGTACGCCAGGGACGCCGATGATAAACACCAGCCAGTAAGCGAAAATCGCAAAGATGAAGTTGGCTACCGGTCCGGCAGCGATGATGGCGGCGCGTTGTCCAACGGTTTTATTGTTGAATGCGCTGTGTCGCAGCTCAGGCGCGACAGGCTCGACGCGTTCGTCGAGCATTTTGACGTAGCCGCCCAGCGGGATAAGGGCGATGACAAATTCCGTGCCGTGGCGATCGGTGCGCGTCCAGAGTGATTTACCAAAACCGATGGAAAACCGCTCTACGCGCACACCACAGCGGCGAGCAACCCAGAAATGGCCAAATTCATGCACGGTAATCAGTACACCCAGTGCAACTATGAACGCCGCCAGATTCCAGAGAATGCTCAGCATAAAACCTTCCGTTAAATCGTCCCGAATACCAGTAAAAGCAAACACGCAAACACGGGAACAGCCGCTGTCAGGCTATCAATGCGATCCAGTATACCGCCATGCCCTGGAATCAGGTGTCCACTGTCCTTAATCCCTGCTTCACGCTTGAACATACTTTCGGTTAAATCACCGAGCACGGAGGCAAGCGCAGCAAAAATCGAGCACACCAGCAATATTGACGGTGCCACTTCAAGATTCGCCCAGACGCCGTAGCCCCAGGAGATGATCGCGGCCGTAAACAAACCGCCGATGAATCCTTGCCAGGTTTTGCCCGGAGAAACCTTCGGCGCCAGCTTATGTTTGCCAAACAGTTTACCAAACATATAGGCCCCGGAGTCAGCCCCCCAGACGAGAATCATCACATAAAGCAGCCAGATCGCACCGCTGTAGTGGTTTTCGTCGTAGTGCCAGGCGCGCAGCGCAACCATACCCCAGAAAAAAGGAATAATGGTGAGCAAACCAAAAATCAGTCGCAGCACTTTTGAATGACGCCATAACGCCGCGGAGCCGGGATAAAACAGCACCAGCAACAGCGCGGCCACCCACCAGGCCAACGATATCCACAAGGAACCGGCCACCAGGGGCTGATGAATATCATGATGATATTCAGGCAACGTAAACAGCATTATGGCCAGAATAAAGCCACACAGTACCGCAAGCCATACTCGCTGCGTGCGCGAGGTAAAGCCGCTAAACTGTCCCCATTCCCACGCGGCGAGCATGCACACCACCAGCGTAACAATAGCGAATCCCACCGGGGGCAGTAAAAACAGCGCCGCAATGACAATGGGTATTAATACAAAAGCGGAAATCAGGCGATACTTCAGCAAAAGCTACCCCCATCAGGCGTTATCGCCACCAGGCTCGGTGCCGCCGAAACGACGCTCTCGATTGGCAAAGGCATGCAGCGCACCTTCAAAGTCTTGTTCATCAAAATCGGGCCAAAGAACATCCGTAAAGTAAAGTTCAGCATAGGCAATTTGCCATATCAAAAAGTTACTTATGCGATGTTCCCCCCCTGTCCTAATTACCAAATCCACAGGTGCCTGTTCATTCATGCAGATTTGCTTGCTCAGCGCCTCTTCATCAATTTGGTCGGGTCTCAACAGCCCTTCCTGAACCTGTTCGGCCAGATGCCGAACGCCCTGGATAATATCCCAGCGTCCGCCGTAATTCGCCGCAATATTCAGCGTCAGTCCGGTATTATTTTCCGTCAGCGCTTCTGCTTTGCGAATCCGTTCCTGCAAACGTGAGTTAAAACGACTGGTATCGCCAATGATACGCAGGCGGACGTTGTGGCGGTGCAGGCTTTTTACTTCGCTGTCTAGCGCCCACACAAACAATTCCATCAACGCAGTCACTTCCTGCAGTGGTCGATTCCAGTTTTCACTGCTAAAAGCATAGAGCGTTAACGCATCAATGCCGTTATTGGCGGCAAAAGAAACGGCGCGGCGAACAGATTTCGCCCCAGCTTTATGCCCAAAGGCTCGTATTTTCCCTTGTCTTTTCGCCCAGCGGCCATTGCCATCCATAATGATTGCTACATGACGGCAGCCATGCGCTGGCAAGTTTTCGCTTATTGGTTGATTCGCAGACAACATAACGCGTTTTTTGTCCCTGAAAAGGATTTAACGGTACTCAGGAATACTGAAGCCGATACATAAAAAAGCCGTGTAAAACCACGGCTCACCTGACCACGTAAAGTCAAATACCTGCGATCAGGTGGCGCAGACTATATCACTGAAGCCCAACGCTAACAAATAGCACGACGACTAGTGGTTGCTTTATCACCAGCTTGCGAGACGTGTCACCTGTTGGCGCGCAATATTACGCGCAGCTGCATCCACCGCCAGCACCTCTTCCACGCTCTGTGGTTCGCGCAAATCCATCATCTCCAGTACCGCTAAATTCAACGCCGCGATATCGGTAAAACGAATTTGCTGATTCAGAAATGCTTCAACGGTAATTTCATTGGCTGCATTCAGTGCCGTTGTCGCCGCCTGCCCCTGGTCAAAGGCCGTCATCGCAAGCTTCAGACAAGGGTAACGGTCGTAGTCTGGCTCACTGAACGTCAGGGAACTTAGCTTGCAGAAATCAAGCGGCTTCACGCCGGACTTCACTCGATTCGGCCACGCCATGGAATGGGCAATTGGCGTACGCATATCCGGTTCGCCCAACTGCGCCAGCACGCTGCCATCCTGATAACGCACCATCGAATGAATCACCGATTGTGGGTGAATCAGTACTTCCATCTGTTTCGCTGACGCATTGAACAGCCAGCGCGCTTCAATGTATTCCAGACCTTTGTTCATCATGGTGGCAGAGTCAACGGAGATTTTACGCCCCATCGACCAGTTCGGATGACGGCACGCCTGATCCGGCGTCATGGCACGCAGTTCAGACAGTGGCGTTTCACGGAACGGGCCACCAGACCCGGTAAGCAGAATAGACACGACGCCATTCTGCTCCAGGTCAGCGTACCCCAGGTTCTGTTGAAAAGGTTGCGGTAAACTCTGAAAAATCGCGTTGTGCTCGCTGTCGACAGGCAAAAGACGCGCCTCGTGCTGCTTCACCGCCTCCATAAACAGGCGTCCGCAGGTCACCAGCGACTCTTTATTGGCCAGCAGAACGTCCTTACCGGCATCAATCGCGGCAAGCGTCGGCAATAATCCTGCCGCCCCGACGATGGCCGCCATCACCTGATCCACGTCATCCAGCGCCGCCATCTCGCAGGCTGCCTGTTGACCACTCAGCACCTCGGTTCGGCAGCCCTTCTCAAGCAGCTGTGCTTTCAGCAGGCGCGCGCTCTCTTCGTCATCCATCACCGCATAGCGGGGCGTAAACTCCAGGCACTGCTCAACCATTCGCTGCACATTCTTACCGGCCACCAGCGCTGTCACGGTGTAAAGTTCAGGATTATGGCGAACGACGTCGAGAGTACTGCAACCGATAGAGCCGGTTGAGCCGAGGAGTGTTAAATGCTTCATGAGATGCCCGAAAAGTTAGACCAGATAAAAGCAAAACGCCGCCAGCAAGACCCTAAGTCTCTCTGAACGGCGTTTATCAGTGTACGACAGAAATCAGAACTGCATCAGTTCCGCTTCTTTATCTGCCAGCGCCGCATCAATTTTCTTGATGGCAGCGTCAGTCATTTTCTGAATGTCGTCCTGGGAACGACGATCGTCATCTTCACTGATCTCTTTTTCTTTCAGCAGCGCTTTGACTTTATCGTTCGCGTCGCGGCGAACGTTACGCACGGAGACACGACCCTGCTCAGCTTCGCCACGCACCACTTTGATCAGGTCTTTACGACGCTCTTCGGTCAGCGGTGGCAGTGGAACGCGGATGTCAGCACCCGCAGAGCTTGGGTTCAGACCGAGGTCAGACGCCATGATCGCTTTCTCAACCGCCGGGCCCATAGAACGATCGAATACGTTGATTTTCAGCGTACGGGTATCTTCTACCGTCACGCTCGCCAGCTGACGCAGAGGGGTTGGCGTACCGTAGTACTCGACGATGATGCCATCCAGCAGGCTTGGGGAAGCACGGCCAGTACGGATTTTGCTGATTTGGGTTTTGAACGCTTCTACGCATTTTTCCATGCGTACTTCAGCATCTTTTCTGATGTCGTTAATCACGTTACGAATCCTTGAAAACTTGTCTCAGGCAGACTATCCGCCAGCACAGCGCTACAGGTGTGCTAAGTATAGTCGCGTTTAATTCATGACAACGCCAAAGGCGCGCCCGGGTAAGATACCACTACAAAATAAAGCGGAATCTTACCTGTATTTATCGTCAACGGAAATTATTCCGTGATCAAAGTGCCTTCTTTTTCGCCCATGACCACGCGACGCAGTGCGCCAGGTTTGTTCATGTTGAAGACACGAATCGGCAGTTTGTGGTCACGAGCCAGCGTGAAGGCGGCAAGATCCATCACTTTCAGCTCTTTATCCAGCACTTCGCTGTAGCTCAGCTGATCGTACATGGTTGCAGACGGATCTTTTGCCGGGTCGGCAGTAAACACGCCATCGACTTTGGTCGCTTTCAGTACCACATCAGCTTCGATCTCGATACCGCGCAGGCAGGCAGCGGAATCGGTCGTAAAGAACGGGTTACCCGTACCGGCGGAGAGGATCACCACGCGGTTGTTGCGCAGCAGGCTGATAGCTTCTGCCCAGCTGTAATTATCGCATACGCCATTCAGGGGGATCGCGGACATCAGGCGGGCGTTCACATAGGCGCGATGGAGCGCATCACGCATCGCCAGGCCATTCATCACGGTTGCCAGCATACCCATGTGGTCGCCCACAACGCGGTTCATCCCCGCTTTCGCCAGACCAGCACCACGGAAAAGGTTGCCACCGCCAATGACCACGCCAACCTGGATGCCCAGTTCGACCAGTTCTTTGATTTCCTGTGCCATGCGATCAAGGATGCTTGCGTCAATACCGAAGCCTTCCGATCCCTGCAGCGCTTCGCCACTCAGCTTAAGCAGAATGCGTTTGTACACGGGTTTTGCATTGGTAGCCATGTTTCTTTCCTGAGACTGTCAACGATTAAGATGGGGGTTAATTCTGGCGACATGATATGCCGCAAATCAGTACAGCGATACTGGAGCCTGTCTGATTTCCTGTGACGGGTGACAAAAAGAAGCCGCCCTCAGGCGGCTCCTTTTCAATCATTAAGACTGCTTGGACATTGCAGCAACTTCTGCTGCGAAGTCAGTCTCAACTTTCTCGATGCCTTCGCCCACTTCGAAGCGGATGAAGCCAGTTACGTCAGCGTTGTGCTCTTTCAGCAGCTGAGCAACAGACTTGCTTGGATCCATAACGAATGGCTGGCCAGTCAGAGAAACTTCGCCGGTGAATTTCTTCATGCGGCCTTCAACCATTTTCTCTGCGATTTCTTTTGGTTTACCAGACTGCATCGCGATGTCCAGCTGAACCTGGTACTCTTTCTCTACCACTTCAGCAGACACGTCTTCTGGCTTAACGAATTCTGGCTTGCTTGCAGCGATGTGCATTGCCAGCTGTTTAACCAGCTCTTCGTCAGCGCCTTTAGCCGCAACCAGAACACCGATACGTGCACCGTGCTGGTAAGAGCCCAGAACGTCGCCTTCCAGAGAAGCAACGCGACGGATGTTGATGTTCTCACCGATTTTAGCAACCAGCGCAACACGTTCTTCTTCGAACTGTGCTTTCAGAACTTCAACGTCAGTGATTTTGCCAGCAACCGCTGCGTCCAGAACTTTGTTAGCAAATGCCTGGAAACCACCATCTTTAGCAACGAAGTCAGTCTGGCAGTTAACTTCCAGAATGATGCCGTAGGTGCCGTCGATTTTAGTGATGATCACGCCGTCAGCAGCAACGTTGCCTGCTTTTTTAGCTGCTTTGATCGCACCGGATTTACGCATGTTTTCGATTGCCAGCTCGATGTCGCCGTTCGCTTCAGTCAGCGCTTTTTTGCAATCCATCATGCCTGCGCCAGTACGCTCGCGCAGCTCTTTTACCAGGGATGCGGTAATTTCAGCCATTCTTAAATCCTCGGGAGATGTGAACTGCCCGGCCGGGGGCCAAACAGTGTAAATTGAAAAAAGGGGCCGGTAATGGGCCCCTATTCATACACGGTACTAATAAGGGGTAAAACCTTATTATTCAGCTTCTACGAAGCTTTCTTCCGCCTGAGAAGCCAGATCCTGGGAACGGCCTTCACGAACGGTAGCAGCTACAGCGCTCAGGTACAGGCTAACAGCACGGATTGCGTCGTCGTTACCCGGGATAACGAAGTCAACACCGTCCGGATCGGAGTTGGTATCAACGATAGCGAATACCGGGATACCCAGGTTGTTAGCTTCTTTGATTGCGATGTGCTCGTGGTCTGCATCGATTACGAACAGCGCGTCTGGCAGGCCGCCCATATCTTTGATACCGCCCAGGCTGTTTTCCAGCTTGTCCAGTTCACGAGTGCGCATCAGCGCTTCTTTCTTAGTCAGCTTGTCGAAAGTACCGTCCTGAGACTGGGTTTCCAGATCTTTCAGGCGCTTGATGGACTGACGAACAGTTTTCCAGTTGGTCAGCATGCCGCCCAACCAGCGATGGTTCACGAAGAACTGGTCGCAGCTGTTAGCAGCATCTTTCACAGCTTCGCTTGCAGCGCGCTTAGTACCAACGAACAGAATCTTACCTTTACGGGAAGCGATCTTGTTCAGCTCAGCCAGGGCTTCGTTGAACATTGGTACCGTTTTCTCAAGGTTGATGATGTGAACTTTGTTACGTGCGCCGAAGATGAAAGGCTTCATTTTCGGGTTCCAGTAACGGGTCTGGTGACCAAAGTGAACACCAGCCTTGAGCATGTCGCGCATGGAAACAGTTGCCATGTTTAAAACCTCTATATTGAAAGTTGGGGTTATGCCTCCACGTATCCCATATTACCGACCCCGAAGGGCACCCCGGAATATGTGCCGATACGTGTGTGTTGTTACACAAAGTGAGATTTGTCGCTCCCGTCCAGCCTGTGTATCTGAGATGGATCGGAAGTCCGGCGCGCTTTATACCACAAAACACGACCAGAAACCAACAGTTGTTGGCGGAGTGTGCTGTTAATGATTCTCAATTTGGCACGAAGCGTGCCTGACTGATACCATTGACGACACTTAGACTAGTATTGTCGAAAAAATCGACACCGATGGACAGATTACATGGCTATCTCTATTAAGACACCTGAAGAAATTGAAAAGATGCGCATCGCCGGTCGTCTGGCCGCGGAAGTGCTGGAAATGATCGAGCCGTTCGTGAAGCCGGGCGTCAGCACCGGTGAACTGGACCGCATCTGTAACGACTATATCGTGAACGAGCAGCACGCGGTTTCCGCCTGCCTCGGCTACCACGGTTTCCCGAAATCCGTCTGCATCTCTATTAATGAAGTGGTGTGTCACGGTATTCCGGACGATGAAAAACTGCTGAAAGACGGCGACATCGTTAACATCGACGTGACCGTCATTAAAGACGAGTACCACGGTGACACCTCAAAAATGTTCATCGTTGGCAAGCCGACCATTCTTGGCGAGCGTCTGTGCAAAGTTACCCAGGAAAGCCTCTACCTGGCGCTGAAAATGGTGAAACCGGGTATTCGCCTGCGCACCATCGGCGCGGCAATCCAGAAATTTGTCGAAGCAGAAGGGTTCTCCGTGGTACGCGAGTACTGCGGTCACGGCATTGGCCGCGTCTTCCACGAAGAGCCGCAGGTTCTGCACTATGATGCCGATGACGGCGGCGTGGTGCTGCAAAAAGGCATGACCTTTACCATTGAGCCAATGGTCAACGCGGGTGATTACCGCATCCGTACCATGAAAGACGGCTGGACGGTGAAAACCAAAGACAGAAGCTTGTCTGCGCAGTACGAGCATACTATTGTGGTAACAGACAACGGCTGCGAAATTATGACGTTGCGCAAGGATGACACCATCCCGGCGATACTGACGCACGACGAATGATAAAAAGCCGGCAAATGCCGGCTTTTTTAATGGCTATAGCTTTTTCTTATGGGTGGCGCACGATGAGTAATCTTTTACCCGAACAGTATGCTAACACAGCTCTTCCCACCCTCCCCGACCAGCCCGATAACCCGGGCGTCTGGCCGCAGCACGAGCTGACTTGTGCCGGCATCAAGGCGCACATGGATGTCTTTCACCGCTGGCTGGGCAGCGCATTTGATGCGGGCATATCAGCAGAACAGCTGATTGAGGCGCGCACCGAATTTATCGACCAGCTGCTGCAGCGTCTGTGGATCGATTATGGGTTTGGACAAATCAGCGATGTTGCGCTGGTTGCCGTCGGAGGCTATGGCCGCGGTGAGTTGCATCCGCTTTCCGATATCGATCTCCTGATCTTAAGCCGCAAAAAGCTGCCGGACGAACAGGCGCAAAAAATCGGCGAGCTGCTGACCCTGCTCTGGGACGTAAAGCTGGAAGTCGGCCACAGCGTGCGTACCCTGGAAGAGTGTCTGCTGGAAGGGCTGTCGGACCTGACCGTTGCCACCAACCTGATTGAAACCCGCCTGCTGATTGGCGACGTCGCGCTGTTCCTGGAGCTGCAAAAACACATCTTCAGCGACGGCTTCTGGCCGTCAGAAAAGTTCTTCGCCGCGAAGGTCGAGGAGCAAAACCAGCGCCACCAGCGCTACCACGGCACCAGCTATAACCTTGAGCCCGATATTAAAAGCAGCCCCGGCGGCCTGCGCGACATCCACACGCTACAGTGGGTCGCCCGACGCCATTTTGGCGCCACCTCGCTGGACGAGATGGTTGGCTTCGGCTTTTTAACCGAGGCGGAGCGTAACGAGCTCAACGAGTGTCTGCACCTGCTCTGGCGCATCCGCTTTGCCCTGCATCTGGAAGTTACGCGCTACGATAACCGCCTGCTGTTTGACCGTCAGCTCAGCGTGGCGCAGCGGCTGAACTATCAGGGCGAAGGCAACGAGCCGGTTGAGCAGATGATGAAGGATTTCTTCCGCGTCACCCGCCGGGTGACCGAGCTGAACCAGATGCTGTTGCAGCTGTTCGACGAGGCCATTCTGGCCCTGACGGCCGACGAAAAGCCGCGCCCGATTGATGACGAATTCCAGCTGCGCGGCACGCTTATCGATCTCCGCGACGAAACGCTGTTTATTCGCGAGCCGGAAGCGATTCTGCGGATGTTCTATACCATGGTGCGCAACAGCACCATCACCGGGATCTACTCCACCACCCTGCGCCATCTGCGCCACGCGCGCCGCCATTTGACGGAGCCGCTGTGCTATATCCCGGAAGCCCGTTCGCTGTTCCTGAGCATGCTCCGCCACCCGGGTGCCGTCAGCCGCGGCCTGCTGCCGATGCACCGTCACAGCGTGCTGTGGGCCTATATGCCGCAGTGGTCGCATATCGTCGGGCAGATGCAGTTCGATCTGTTCCACGCCTACACGGTGGATGAACACACGATCCGCGTGATGCTCAAGCTGGAAAGCTTTGCGAAAGAAGAGACGCGCTCCCGCCACCCGCTGTGCGTCGAGCTGTGGCCGCGCCTGACCCATCCGGAGCTGATCCTGATTGCCGCCCTGTTCCACGACATCGCCAAAGGTCGCGGCGGCGACCACTCGGTGCTCGGCGCGCAGGACGTGCTGAAATTTGCCGAGCTGCACGGCCTGAACTCACGTGAAACGCAGCTGGTGGCCTGGCTGGTGCGCCATCACCTGCTGATGTCGGTCACCGCCCAGCGTCGGGACATTCAGGACCCGGAAGTCATTAAGCAGTTCGCGGAAGAGGTTCAGACAGAAAACCGCCTGCGCTATCTGGTCTGCCTGACGGTGGCCGATATCTGCGCCACCAACGAAACGTTATGGAACAGCTGGAAGCAAAGCCTGCTGCGCGAGCTGTACTTCGCCACCGAAAAACAGCTGCGTCGCGGGATGCAGAACACGCCGGATATGCGCGAGCGCGTGCGTCACCACCAGCTGCAGGCGCTGGCGCTGCTGCGGATGGATAACATTGATGAAGAGGCGTTACATCAGATTTGGGCCCGCTGCCGCGCCAACTATTTTGTCCGCCATAGCCCAAACCAGCTTGCGTGGCACGCGCGGCATCTGCTCAAGCACGATCTGTCCCAGCCGATGATCCTGCTGAGCCCGCAGGCCACCCGCGGCGGGACGGAGATTTTCATCTGGAGCCCGGACCGCCCTTATCTGTTTGCTGCGGTCTGCGCCGAGCTGGACAGGCGTAATTTGAGCGTGCACGACGCGCAGATTTTCACCACCCGCGACGGCATGGCAATGGACACCTTTATTGTGCTGGAGCCGGACGGCAGCCCGCTGTCGTCAGACAGGCATGAAGGGATACGTTTTGGTCTGGAGCAGGCGATCACCCAGCGCAGCTGGCAACCCCCGCAGCCGCGTCGCCAGCCGGCGAAATTGCGCCACTTCACCGTGGATACCGAGGTCAATTTCCTGCCCACCCACACCGATCGTAAATCGTTCCTTGAGCTGATCGCGCTCGACCAGCCGGGGCTGCTCGCCCGCGTCGGCCAGGTTTTTGCCGATCTGGGAATTTCGCTTCATGGAGCCCGAATTACAACCATTGGCGAGCGAGTAGAAGATTTATTTATAATCGCCACCGCCGACCGGCGTGCCCTTAATAATGACCTGCAGCTTGAAGTGCAACAACGGTTGACAGCAGCCCTCAATCCAAACGATAAAGGGTGATATGTTTTTTAGTGAAATGGAAAGAGTAAACAATGCAGCAGTTACAGAACGTTATTGAGTCCGCTTTTGAGCGTCGCGCCGAGATTACCCCGGCAAATGTGGATACCGTGACCCGTGAAGCGGTAAACCAGGTGATTTCCCTGCTGGATTCCGGCGCGCTGCGCGTGGCAGAAAAAATCGACGGTCAGTGGGTCACTCATCAATGGCTGAAGAAAGCCGTGCTGCTCTCTTTCCGCATCAACGATAACCAGGTTATCGACGGAGCAGAAAGCCGCTACTTCGATAAAGTGCCAATGAAGTTCGCTGACTACGACGAAGCGCGTTTCCAGAAAGAAGGTTTCCGCGTGGTACCGCCTGCGGCAGTGCGCCAGGGCGCCTTCATCGCACGTAATACCGTGCTGATGCCATCCTACGTGAACATCGGTGCCTACGTTGACGAAGGTACCATGGTCGACACCTGGGCAACTGTCGGTTCCTGCGCGCAGATCGGTAAAAACGTTCACCTGTCCGGCGGCGTGGGCATCGGTGGTGTTCTGGAGCCACTGCAGGCTAACCCGACCATCATCGAAGATAACTGCTTCATCGGCGCGCGCTCTGAAGTGGTTGAAGGCGTGATCGTGGAAGAAGGCTCCGTGATCTCCATGGGCGTTTACATCGGCCAGAGCACCCGTATTTACGATCGTGAAACCGGCGAAGTGCATTACGGTCGCGTTCCGGCGGGCTCCGTCGTGGTGTCCGGCAACCTGCCGTCAAAAGATGGCAAATACAGCCTGTACTGTGCGGTTATCGTGAAGAAAGTGGATGCGAAAACGCGTGGTAAAGTGGGCATCAACGAATTGCTGCGCACCATCGATTAATCGGGTATAACAAAAAGCGGGGGCAACCCCGCTTTTTTTATATCTGAGGGTGGCGAAAATAGATTTTTTCGTTAATTATTCAAAGGTTATGTTGAGATCAAGGGTACCGCTATGTACGATAATCTGAAAAGTCTGGGCATTACCAATCCTGATGAAATTGATCGTTACAGCCTCCGCCAGGAAGCCAACAACGATATTTTGAAAATCTATTTTCACAAGGACAAAGGAGAGTTTTTCGCCAAAAGCGTGAAGTTTAAATACCCACGCCAGCGTAAGACCGTTGTTGCTGACGGTGTAGGACAGGGATACAAAGAAGTACAGGAAATCAGCCCTAACCTACGCTATGTGATCGATGAACTCGATCAGATCTGCCAGCGCGACCGCACCGAAGTCGATCTCAAGCGTAAGATCCTTGACGACCTGCGTCACCTTGAAAGCGTTGTTACCAATAAGATCAGCGAGATTGAAGCGGATCTTGAGAAGTTAACCCGCAACAAATAAGCCGTTTTATTGCCCGGTGGCGCTTCGCTTACCGGGCCTACGAACGCATGTAGGCCGGGTAAGGCGAAGCCGCCACCCGGCAAACAGCATCATCTCTGTTCATCCAACTGCAGCGCCACATACAGCAGTAGCCTGTCGTCGAAATTCCCCAGATCCAGCCCCGTCAACTCTGAAATTCGGTTTAATCGATACTCCAGGGTATTGCGGTGGATAAACAGCGCTTTTGACGTCGCCAGCGGCTGCACGTTATGACGGAACCACGCCTGCAGGGTCCGGCGCAGAAGGCCGTTATTGTCCATGGCTTTCAGGCGCGCCAATGGCCGCGCCAGCTCATTGGCCTGCCAGCCACCGCGCAGGCTGTCGAGCAACACCGGCAGCATCAGGTCCTGATAAAAATAACTGCGGCTCTCCGGCATTCGCTGCTTGCCCACCATCATGGTGGTGCGTGCGGTACGCCAGGAGCGGGCGATACTGCCCGGCCCGGTAAAGTAGTTGCCCAACGCAACACGAAAACGCAGCTGACCATTCTCCTTCATTCGGGCGATCAGCAGCTCCACGCGACGACGATGATCGTCCGCATCCCAGCGGCCGAACGCATTAAGCGCTGGTTTGAGCACCACCATTTCCGTCAGAGAAACGATCGCCACCAGGTTATCGCGCTCCGGCGTCGCCAGCGCATTTTGCAGCTGCTGCAGTTCGGCCATCGCGCTGTCTACGCCCAGCTGACCACTATCGACTTCAATCACCGCTACCACGCGCGGCTGGTTCAGATCGATCCCCAGACGCTGCGCCCATTCGCTGAGCGCAGGCGTATGCTCTTCCGCCTGAATAAGATTCATCACCAGCTCCTCACGCAGGCGGCTGTCCTGAGCGAGCAGGTGCATCAGGCGCGACTGCTCGAGCATCATCTCCGCCGTCATGCAGACCAGCTCACCGTATTTTCGCAGTGACTCGGGCTCGCCGGTGAGACCGATGACCCCCACAATCTCGCCTTCAAGGCGCAGCGGTAAATTGATGCCCTGACGGACGCCGTGCAGGTGTTTCGCTACCGCATCGTCGATATCGACCACGCGCCCCTGAGAGAGCACCAGCAGCGCGCCTTCGTGCAATTCCCCAATACGCTCGCGATCGCCGCTGCCAATAATGCGCCCGCGGGCATCCATTACGTTGATATTGGTATCAATGATGCGCATGGTGCGCGCCACGATATCCTGCGCCATTTTGGTATCAAGATGCCAGCCAGCCATAGAACCCTCCTGTGAGCAGAGCTCAAGCATAGGGATGTTCAGCGACGGCTGCATTGTGCGAATGCACAAAGAGAGAGGAAGAAGTATGGACTTGTGGGAAGGGTCACAGAAACGAGAAAGCCCCTGCGAACAGGGGCTTCAGAGGATTACTGCATCAGCAGGTAAATAGAGGTATCACCACGCTGGATATTCAGCGCCAGCACGGAAGGCTTGCTGTCGAGAATTTTACGCAGTTCAGCGATATTTTTCACCGGCTGCTGGTTAGCGCCCATGATCACATCGCCTTTCTTGAGGCCGATACGGGCTGCCGGTGAATTCGCTTTCACGTTGTTCACCACCACGCCTTTGTCTGCGCCTTTGTTGCTCATCTCGGCACCTTCAATCCCGCTGAAGATGGTGCTGGAGTCCACCTGATTCTGGCTGCTCTGCTGCAGCTCCAGGCTCACGTTAACCGCTTTACCGTCGCGCAGCAGACCAAGGGTCACTTTGCTGCCGATAGGCATAGAGCCGACTTCCGCACGCAGGGCGGCAAAGCTGCTGATTGGTTTACCGTTCAGGGAGGTGATCACATCCCCCGCTTTAATGCCCGCTTTAGCGGCAGAGGAGTTCGGCATCACCTGGCTGACGAATGCCCCGCGCTGGGCGTCAACCTTCATCGCCTTCGCCAGTTCGGAGTTCAGTTCCGTACCCAGGATACCCAACTCACCGCGTTTCACCTGGCCATACTGCACCATCTGCGCGGTCAGGTTTTTCACCATGTTACTTGGGATAGCAAAACCGATCCCGATATTGCCGCCGTCCGGGGCAAGGATCGCGGTGTTGATACCGATCAGTTCGCCGTTCAGGTTGACCAGCGCACCGCCGGAGTTACCGCGGTTGATCGCCGCATCCGTCTGGATGAAGTTCTCATAGTTCTCGGCATTGAGGCCGCTACGGCCCAGCGCAGAGACGATACCCGAGGTCACGGTTTCACCCAGACCGAACGGGTTACCGATCGCCACGGTATAGTCGCCCACGCGCAGCGCGTCGGAGTCGGCAATTTTAATCGCCGTCAGGTTTTTCGGATCCTGAATCTGGATCAGCGCGATGTCAGAACGCGGGTCTTTGCCGACCACTTTGGCATCAAACTTACGGCCATCGCTCAGCTGAACCTTAATGCTGTTCGCGTTATCGACAACGTGGTTGTTAGTGACGACATAGCCTTTCGCTGCATCAATGATTACCCCCGAGCCAAGCGCCATGAATTTCTGCTGCTGGCCGCCGCCCTGGCTGTCATCCCCTGCGCCACCGCCCTGACAGAACGGAGAGCTCTGGAATGGCGAACCGTCCTGGCAGAACGGCGAGTTGTCGCCGAAGAACTGCTGGAAGTTACGCGGCATGCGCGGCGTATTGACGGTCGTGCTACCCTCAACGTTAATACTCACCACCGATGGCATCACTTTTTCGAGCATCGGTGCCAGGCTTGGCATCTGCTGCGCGGTTGCTGCCGACGACGCGGTCTCGGCTGCAGTAGCAGTCAGAGGAGACAGCGCTAAACCTAAACTCAGAGCCAGTGCACTCATTGCTAATGTGGTTTTTTTCATGTTTCTCAATCTCGATTTACAGGTAACGCAAAATTGCTGTGTAACTCAGATTCGTTTTATACCGCTTAGTTCCGGCGATAAGTTTATGGAAAAGGTAAAAATTTATTGGCCGTCTTTACAAAACTCAGGCGTTATTCCACCGCCATCAGCTTGCGATATTCATCCCAGGCATACAAATCCGTCATGCCGCTGATATAGTCCTGGATAAGACGGCAGCGATAATAATATTCCATCACCGGCCACTGGGGAGAATGACGATCCAGCTTGCCAATCGCTTCGACATACGCCAGACGGTGTCGGGTAGAGAGTTTCTGATAAAGTCGGGATTCGATGGGGATGCGGCGCACGCGCTCGTGTTCCACCAGCTCGCTGAATTCGTCGACGGACAGCTGGAGCAGCGGGGCATAAATTTCCAGTAACCCGCTGATCACCCGGTAGCCCTGCAGCTCTAACTGTTCGACATCCGGATGGCTGAAGACATGCCGCATCGCCACATGTTTATAAAGCTCGAGGAGCTGGCTGAAACTGCTGTCATCTTCCAGTAGCGCATGGTTGAATTCCCCGTTGAAAATCAGCGGTAAATTATCAATAAAGCGCGACGCCGCGTACGGCACCAGCTTATTTAATGTATTGACCCGCAAATACATAAAGAACTGATCTTCCGTACTGCGGCTTAATGTATTTGAGCGCGATTTATCCCAGGCATTTTCGACAACCTGCGCAAACAGCGAGCCTTTTTCATGGGTGCCCCAGGCCGTATAAAGATGCTGATAAAGCTCCTCGACGCTGAAGATTCTTTTCTCAACCGCGTCTTCCAGATCGGCCACGCAATAGGAAATATCATCGGCGGCTTCCATAATCCAGGTCAATGGAAAGCGGCCGTTTGGCGTCAATGAAAGTTCTTTACGTAGCCGTTCAATATAGGCCTCTTCGGAAAGATAATAGCCCGGTTTTTTCATTAAATAACTGTGGGACGCGGGCGTCTCCCCCATCCACCACGCGGGGCGTGTATATTTCAGAATGCAGCCGACCTGTGCCCAGGTCAGGTTCATACGCATCAGGGAGTGGACCAGCCGGATCCCCTGCGCGTTGCCCTCAAAATGACAGAGATCCTGGCGCACCTTGCGGCGCAAATCGTTCAGCCCCTCTTCGCCTTCACGCAGGCGTAAATCGCGTACGATGCAGCGGTCGTCGCTCAGCGGCTGGCTTACCGCATCCGAAGGGTAAAGCCGTTGTTTAAACCAGTCATTGATTGCCGCCTCACCAAAATGACCGAAAGGCGGGTTGCCGATGTCATGCATCAGGCAGGCCATCTCAACGATGCTCTCAAAAGGCCCCGTCAGCTCGTCCAGACCATAGGTTTCCAGCAAGCGCTGCTCTTTGAGACGGCTCAAAATCTCTTTAGCTATATAGCGCCCGACCTGCTGCACCTCCATAGAGTGGGTTAAGCGCGTGCGCACCGCGGCGTTACGCTCCAGCGGAAAGACCTGGGTTTTTTGCTGCAGACGGCGGATGGCGGGCGAGTTAATGATCCGCCCGCGATCGCTTTCGAAGATACGCAGGATCTCATGTTCGCTCTTGTCGCCCTGCGGCGAACGGAAACGTCGGTGCCAGTTAATTTTGGTGCGAAAATCGATTGGTGACATGTGCTCCCCCGCGTGAGAATGCGTTTCCCCTTAACCGCATGATAGACTATGCATCTTAACAAGGCACATCGCGAGTAAATCTATGAAAATCGGCATTATTGGTGCAATGGAAGAAGAAGTTACGCTCCTGCGTGACAAAATTGAGAACCGTCAGACCCTCTCTCTGGGGGGTTGTGAGATCTATACCGGTCAGCTAAACGGTGTTGACGTGGCTCTGCTGAAATCAGGCATCGGTAAAGTCGCTGCGGCGCTGGGTGCCACCCTGCTGCTTGAGCGCTGCAAGCCGGACGTCATCATTAACACGGGCTCGGCGGGCGGCCTGGCGCCAACGCTGAAGGTGGGCGATATCGTTGTTTCCGACGAAGCGCGTTACCACGATGCTGACGTCACCGCGTTCGGTTACGAGTACGGCCAGCTTCCGGGCTGCCCGGCAGGGTTTAAAGCGGACGACAAACTGATTGCGGCGGCAGAGACCTGCATTGCGGAGCTCAACCTCAACGCGGTACGCGGTCTGATTGTCAGCGGTGATGCGTTCATCAATGGTTCCGTGGGTCTGGCGAAAATCCGTCATAACTTCCCTCAGGCGGTGGCCGTTGAGATGGAAGCGACTGCGATTGCGCACGTTTGCCATAACTTCAACGTACCGTTCGTGGTGGTTCGCGCCATCTCTGACGTGGCAGACCAGCAGTCCCACATCAGCTTCGACGAGTTCCTGACCGTTGCAGCAAAACAGTCCACCGTGATGGTGGAACGCCTGGTGCAGAATCTGGCACGTGGCTAAACATACCCTCAGGGCGCTTGCCGCCCTGCTTCTGCTCGCCCCGCTGTGGCTCTATGCTGTACCGCGCGTGATTACGCTCTCTCCCGCCAATACGGAGCTGGCGTTTGCCGCCGGCATTACGCCCGTCGGCGTGAGCAGCTTTTCCGATTATCCGCCGCAGGCCGCGGGGATTGAGCAAGTGGCTACCTGGCAAGGGATGAACCTTGAGCGCATCGTGGCGCTGAAACCGGATCTCGTGCTGGCCTGGCGTGGCGGCAACGCCGAGCGGCAGGTCAACCAGCTCACTTCCCTTGGCATAAAGGTCATGTGGATTGATGCCGTCAGCATTGAACAGGTCGCACAGGCGCTACGCGCCCTGGCACCCTATAGCCCTACCCCCCAAAAAGCCGAGGCTGCGGCGAAACAGATGCTGAGCGACTATGCCGCGCTGAAATCCCGATACGATACCCCTGTTAAAAAGCGCATCTTCCTGCAGTTTGGCAGCCAGCCGCTGTTCACCACCGGAAAAGGGTCGATTCAAAACCAGGTGCTGGAAGTTTGTGGCGGTGAAAACATCTTTGCAGCCAGCCGGGTGCCGTGGCCTCAGGTAAGCCGTGAGCAGGTTCTGGCGCGCCAGCCACAGGCCATCGTCGTGGTCGGAAATGCGAGCGAAATTCCCAAAATTGAGCAATTCTGGCAAAAGCAGCTAAAAATACCGGTAATACCCCTCAACAGCGACTGGTTTGAACGCGCCAGCCCGCGTATTATCCTCGCCGCAAAACAGCTCTGTGCCGCGCTGGCAGAGAGTCACTAACATAAGACCCTTTTCGAGGATTTAACGATGCTCGTTTATTGGCTGGATATTCTTGGCACAGCCGTTTTTGCTATCTCCGGCGTCCTGCTCGCCGGAAAACTACGCATGGATCCGTTTGGCGTGCTGGTGCTGGGCGTAGTGACCGCCGTGGGCGGCGGGACAATCCGCGATATGGCGCTGGCGAATGGCCCGGTGTTTTGGGTGAAAGATCCGACCGATCTGGTGGTCGCGATGGTCACCTGCCTGTTAACCATAGTGCTGGTTCGCCAGCCCCGCCGATTACCAAAATGGATATTGCCGGTACTGGATGCCGTCGGTCTGGCCGTGTTTGTCGGTATTGGCGTCAATAAGGCGTTTAATGCGGGCACCGGTCCGATGGTGGCGATCTGCATGGGCGTATTAACCGGCGTAGGCGGCGGGATCATTCGCGACATTCTGGCACGTGAGGTGCCGATGATCCTGCGTACTGAAATTTACGCAACGGCCTGTATTGCGGGCGGCATTGTCCACGCGACAGCGTACTACACGTTTGCACTTCCGCTGGAAAACGCCGCGATGCTGGGGATGGTCGTGACGCTGGTGATACGTTTAGCGGCAATACGCTGGCACCTGAAGCTGCCGACGTTTGCGCTGGATGAAAATTCAAGATAGGCGTCGTTTATAAGCCCGGTGGCGCTTCGCTTACCGGGCCTACAATCCGCATTCAGGCTTAAATGCTGAACGAAGAACCACACCCGCAGGTGCTTGTTGCGTTCGGGTTGGTGACCACAAAGCGCGAACCTTCCAGACCCTCGGTGTAATCCACCGAACCGCCCACCAGATATTGCAGGCTCATCGGGTCAACCACCAGCGCAACGCCCTGTTTCTCGATGGTCATATCGCCATCGTTAACCTGATCGTCAAAGGTAAAACCGTACTGGAAGCCGCTGCAGCCGCCGCCGGTAATATAGACACGCAGTTTCAGATCCGGATTGTCTTCGTCGGCAATCAGGGTTTTCACTTTGTTGGCTGCTGCTTCGGTAAACTCCAGCGGCAACGCTACATCATCACTCATCTTATGCTCCCATGAATACTGCTACTGCTATTGGGTAAAATTCACCCAATTCTTTGTGTCATTATCTAATACCCTGGTAATTCATTCAAGTATTCTGCGTTGCGGCCCGCTCCGCCTCTTGTTTTGCCAGAGTACGCGCAAGAATGGTGGAGTATAGCGGTTTTCCACCCAGGAACTGGGCTAATAGTGTCGCGCCGAGACAGGTAATGATCATTGGCAAAATGAGCTGGTAATTATCCGTCATCTCCAGCACCAGCACGATCCCGGTCAATGGCGCGCGCAGGGAGGCGGCAAGCAGCGCGCCCATTCCGGCCACCGCAAAGGTCCCGGCGTCAAGGTGATAGGCGGGAAAGCCCGCTTCCGCCGCCATACCAAACGCGGTGCCCAGCAAGGTTCCCAGCGCCAGCATCGGGGCGAATATCCCGCCGGGCGCGCCGGAGGAAAAACAGAGCACCGTCGTGATGACGCGGGAGATAAACATAAACAGCAGCAGACCCACGCTAAAGTTCCCCGCCGCCGCAATGGGGATCAGCCCGAACCCGCCGCCAGCGGCATTCGGCTCGATAAACCCGAGCACGCCGCAGATTCCGCCCAGCAGGCCCCCCATCAGCACCCATTTGGTCGTATTCCCACCGTGAATACGCTGGAACATATCCTGAACGCGTAAGATAAAGGTATTAAACAGCGGCCCCACCACGCCAAAAATCATGCCGAGGATCAGGTAAAGCCACAGGGTGTTCACCGGCGCGTTGGTCAGTTTACCTACCTCAATGACCGCCCCTTCGCCATTAAAGAGGCGAAACACGATGCTCGACATAATGACGCCGGTAAACACCGCTTTAATGGAGATCAAGTTGTAGCGAAACTGCGCGCGCATCTCTTCGATGATAAACAAAATGCCCGCCAGCGGCGCGTTAAAGGCCGCCGACAGCCCCGCCGCTGCACCAGTTGCCAGCAGCGTATGGCGCGCTTCGGCGCTGCGCATCCGAAACAGATCGCCCACCATGCGGCCGACGTTCCCGCCCAACTGAACCGTAGGCCCTTCCCGGCCAAGAACCATCCCCGCGCCCAGCGTACCCATGCCGCCGATAAATTTCACCGGAATGACACGCCACCAGCGCACCGGACGCAGCTCCTCCAGCGCCCCTTCAATTTCCGGGATGCCGGACCCACCCGCCTCCGGCGCAAATTTACGCACCAGGAAATACCCCACCATGGCAAACAGCGCCGACAGCCCGAACGCCGCAACCCAGACCAGCCATCGGCTGTCGGCGAAACCGGCCACGGTTCCCACTCGCCAGTTGAGCACGGCATTAACCGCTTTTTCAAATGCCACGCCCACCAGACCGGCGAGTGTTCCCACCACGGCAGCGGCCAGCAGGATCGCCAGCGGCGTTTTATCGCGATTGAGCAGCCGTCGAATACTGATTCGATGCTGGGCGCGCGTAAACTGTTGTTCTTCAAAAGACGGAGAATCTGATTTCATGTCCTGTACTTATTCATCATACAAAAAGCCGCGAGGATTTTACCAGAGACAGCCCCACCGTCTCCTGAAAATTACTTAACAAATCTTAAAGCATTACCCGGCTAAAAATTTCATAACCTTCCCCGAATCACTTAGAATAGTGGGCTTAATCATTTTATACGAACCAGGAACGACGCCATGAGCAAGTCTGAAAACCTCTACAGTGCAGCCCGCGAGCTTATTCCGGGTGGCGTGAACTCACCTGTGCGCGCCTTTACCGGCGTGGGCGGCACGCCGCTGTTTATCGAACGTGCTGACGGCGCGTATCTGTATGATGCCGATGGCAAAGCCTATATCGATTATGTCGGCTCCTGGGGCCCGATGGTGCTGGGGCACAACCACCCGGCCATTCGCAACGCGGTGATTGAAGCCGCTCAGCGCGGCCTGAGCTTCGGTGCGCCAACTGAAATGGAAGTGAAAATGGCGGAGCTGGTCACCGAGCTGGTCCCGACCATGGACATGGTGCGCATGGTGAACTCCGGTACCGAAGCGACCATGAGCGCCATCCGCCTGGCGCGCGGCTTTACCGGTCGCGACAAGATTATCAAGTTTGAGGGTTGCTACCACGGTCATGCGGACTGCCTGCTGGTGAAAGCGGGTTCCGGCGCGCTAACGCTCGGCCAGCCAAACTCACCTGGCGTACCGGCTGACTTCGCGAAGCATACCCTGACCTGCACCTACAACGATCTGGACACCGTTCGCGCGGCGTTCGAGCAGTATCCGCAGGAGATCGCCTGCATCATCGTTGAGCCAGTTGCGGGCAACATGAACTGTATCCCACCGCAGCCTGACTTCCTGCCGGGCCTGCGCGCCCTGTGCGATGAGTTCGGCGCGCTGCTGATCATCGACGAAGTGATGACCGGCTTCCGCGTGGCGCTGGCGGGCGCACAGTCTTATTACGGCGTGGAGCCGGACCTCACCTGCCTGGGTAAAATCATCGGCGGCGGCATGCCGGTTGGCGCATTTGGTGGGCGTAAGGACGTCATGGAAGCGCTGGCACCCACCGGCCCGGTTTACCAGGCGGGCACGCTCTCCGGTAACCCTATCGCGATGGCGGCGGGCTTTGCTTGCCTGACCGAAGTGGCTCAGCCAGGCATCCACGAAACCCTGACCGACCGGACCACGCAGCTGGCAAACGGCCTGCTGGAAGCGGCAGAGGAAGCCGGTATTCCGCTGGTGGTTAACCACGTGGGCGGCATGTTCGGGATCTTCTTCACCGAGGCGAAAACCGTGACCTGCTATCAGGACGTGGTGAAGTGCGACGTTGAACGCTTCAAGCGCTTCTTCCACCTGATGCTGGAAGAAGGCGTATACCTGGCACCGTCAGCGTTCGAAGCGGGCTTTATGTCCGTGGCGCACAGTGAAGAAGATATCAATAACACCATTGACGCGGCGCGTAAGGTGTTTGCGAAACTGTAAGATGTGCGGCTTGATGCCCTCACCCCAACCCTCTCCCACGAGGAGAGGGAGCAAACACTAAAACGGCAATCTAAGGATTGCCGTTTACTTTTATTACCGACTCTGCTTTCTCAACAGATAAATAAAATACGGCGCACCGATAAAGGTCGACAGCAGACCCGCCGGGATCTGATACGGGAACAGCACCATTCTTCCGCACCAGTCCGCAAACACCAGCATCACCCCGCCCGTCAGGGCCGACATCACGATATGCGGCATCGTCCGGCGGAACCCCATCATTCTGGCAATGTGCGGCGCCATTAGCCCCACAAAACTCAGCGGACCGATCGTCATGGTCGCCGTCGCCGTCAGGCACGCAGCGAGCAGCAGCAACGCGATACGCGCTGGCGTCAGCGCCATTCCCACCGCGCGCGCGGTTTCCCCGCCGAGCGGCAGAATGGTCATCCAGCGACGGCACAGCGGTACCATCGCCAGCAGTACGATCATCACGATCCCGGACCCGATCGCCTGGCTGCCGGTCGCGCCGTACGTTGAGCCGGATATCCAGGTCAGGATCTTCGCCATACGCGGATCGCCGCTTGCCTGCAGCATCATCAGCAGCATCGTGAATGCGGTGCTGAGCGCCATCCCCGCCAGCAGCATACGGTGCGGTGAAAACCCGCCTCGACCAGCGGCAATCAGGATAATCATCAGCGTAACCGCCGCCCCGAGACTGCCGGCAGGCATCAGCCAGCCAAACGCATTGCCCGGCACGAAAAACAGCATCAGCACCACGCCAAAGGCAGCGCCAGAGCTGATCCCGAGCACTTCCGGGCTCGCCATCGGGTTGCCGGTCAGACGCTGAATAATGCAACCTGCCACCGCCAGCATCACGCCTGCGATCAGCGCAGCGAGGATACGCGGCCAGCGCCACTGCAGCAGGGCGTTGAGTAAATCACCCGTTGCCCAGTGCCAACCCGCGGCATCGCGTCCGAATGAGAGCGCCGCGAACGAGGCGATAATCAGCACCGCCAGCCCGACAAGGCTAAACCACAGTACCGACTGACGCTCAGTATGGACTTTATCGCCCGCATCCATCGCCGGTGCGCTCATGCTGCGCAGGCGCGGAAGCAGCCACAGGAGCAGCGGCGCCCCGATCAGCGCGGTGACCGAGCCGGTGGAGACTTCACGCCAGACCTGCGCCAGCCAGAGAATAAGCTGATCGGAAAGCCAGAGGATCAGCGCCCCAATCAGCGGCGCCAGCATCAGACGCGCCAGCAAGCGACGCGCTCCGAGCATCTTCGCCAGCAGCGGGGCAAACAGGCCGATAAACCCGATGATGCCGACCGCGTTCACCAGCAGGGCGCTCAATACAATCGCCAGCGTCAGCGCCGCCAGGCGAGCCAGCGACAGCGCCAGCCCCAGGTTGCGCGCCACGCCATCATCCAGTCCCATCAGCGTCAGAGGACGCAGGAGCAGCAGCGTCAGCACAACACCGCCAGCCAGCTGCGGCCACAGGCGCTGCACCACGCTCCAGTCGGTCTGGGTCAGCGTCCCGGTACTCCACATGAACATGCTTTGCAGCTGATCGTGGTGGAACAGAACCAGCAACTGGTTGATCGCCCCACAGTACAGGCTGACCACCAGCCCGGCCAGAATCAGCGTCACCGGGGAAAGGCGTTTACCCCAGGCCACGCCAAAGACCAGCGCGCCCACCGCACACGCTCCGGCAAGTGCCGCAAACTGCGAGGTTAACGCTCCCGGCAGCGCCCACAGCGTGGTGATAGTGATCCCAAGCTGTGCGCCGGTCGCGACGCCGAGCGTGGTTGGCTCCGCCAGCGGGTTACGTAACACCTGCTGGAACAGCACGCCCACCAGCCCTAAGCCGGCACCGACTAAAAGGGAGATTGCCAGACGCGGCAGCAGGCTGTAGTGGAACAGCATCTGCTGAATATTGTCGATATCCGGCGAGGCCAGCGCGGCTCCCCATTGCGCGCGCGGTAACGCGGCAGAGAGGTTGAACCCGGTTAACGCCAGCGCGGCAAGAAAAATCAGCATCAGCAGAAGCGCCGGGAAACGGGCAATACGCGTACTCATGCTTTACCTCCCAGGGCGTTATCCAGCACGCGGGCAAAATGCATCGCCGAGAGCGTCGCGCCGTAGAACCAGACCGCCGGAGCGCGCTGGAAGCGCCGCTCACGGACAAACGGCATCGCCTGCCAGAGCGGGGTCGCCATCAGGGTTTGCATGTCGCGCTCGTTGCCGTGATCGAAGCACAGCACATCCACATCGCGAAACGCCGCGAGGCGATCGATACCCACAGCGGTACTGCCCCAGAACGTCATCTCCCCTTCCCAGGCATTACGAATACCAAAACTGTCGAGGACTTCCTGGAACAGGCAGTTTTTACCGAAAACCAGCATATGGCGGGCATCCAGCAGCGTCACCATCAACAGCGGACGATCGCCCCGGTGAGCAAAACGCGGCTTCAGAGCGTCAATCAGGGCATCGAATTCGTCGAGATGTTTTTTAGCCTCCGCTTCCCGGTTGAGGAAATGCGCCATCTCGTTAACCGACTTTTTCGCCATCGCCAGTGGTTTTTTACCGTCGCTGAAAGCGAATCCACGTCCGGGCGCAATGCGCGCCATGGTCTCTTCTGACGGACCGTAGCCCGCGGACCAGAACAGGAACGACGGTTTCATCTGGGTGAGCAGCTCGAGGTTTGGCTCCGTCCGCAGGCCGACGTCGATTACCGATTCCGGCAGCTTCGGCTCGTTCACCCAGAGGTTATAGTTAGGAATGTCCGCCACGCCGTAGGGCGTGACGCCGAGCGCCATCATCAGCTCGACCGGCAGCCACTCCAGCGCAACTATGCGGTGCGGATCGACGGCGGCGGCACGCGCCGTATTCATTTTTAACAGCAGCGGTGAGAGGGCCATCGCCGTCAGCAGGCGACGGCGGCTAATGCGCATGTTGTCGAGCATCAGTAGACGAAGCTCACCGGTGCAGCCCCGGCCGGGTGAGGCAGAATACCCATCGGAATACCATAAATATGTTCCAGCGTTTCGCTGCACATCAGCTCGGACGGCGTTCCCTGCGCAATCATTTCGCCGCCGCGCAGCGCAACAAGGTAGTCGCAATAGCGCGCCGCCATGTTGATGTCATGCAGCACCGCAATCACCGTCAGACCACGCTGCTGGCTTAAGCGGTGCACCAGCGCAAGGACATCGACCTGATGGGCGATATCGAGCGCGGAGGTGGGTTCATCAAGGAGCAGGCAGCGGCTGTCCTGGGCCACCAGCATCGCAATCCACGCGCGCTGGCGTTCACCGCCGGACAGGCTATCCACCAGACGGTGCGCCAGCGGCTTCAGCCCGACCAGCGCAATCGCCTCTTCCACTTTCTCTCTGTCGGCCACGCCGAAGCGTCCAAGCGCGCCATGCCACGGATAACGCCCAATCGCCACCAGCTCTCGCACCGTCATCCCCTCCGCCTGCGGCAGCTGCTGCGGCAGATACGCCACTTTGCGGGCAAACGCTTTGCTGCTCCAGCTCTCGAGCGGTTGGTCATCCAGCAGAATGTCGCCTTCTGACGGCGGCTGATGGCGTCCCAGCATCTTAAGCAGCGTGGACTTACCGGAACCGTTGTGACCAATCAGGCCAGTGACTTTACCTGCGGGGAACGTCAAAGAGAGCGGATGCAGCAAGGTGCGCCCGGGTACGCGAAAGGAGAGATGGTTGAGCGTAAAGGTGGTGTCGGGTTGCGTTTGATTATCCTGCATATCAGCCAACTTAAATAAAAAGGGCACGGCGAACCGTGCCCAGACAGAGATTAGAAGCGGAAGGTCGCGGTGGCAACAACCTGACGTCCTGCGCCCCAGTAGCATGCATATTCGCTGTAGCAGCTGGAGACGTATTCACGATCGAAGATGTTGTTCACGTTGACGCCGACAGACGAGCCCGGCAGTCCAAAGCGTGCCAGGTCATATTTCACGGTCGCGTCAGCCAGTGCGTAGCCCGCGACGTTGAACGACTGGTAGGCTTTTGGCGACGAGGCAGAGTAGTAGGACACGGTGTTACCGATGTAACGGGTGCCTGCCCCTACCGTCAGACCGCTCAACGCCGTCTCGTGGAAGGTGTAATCTGCCCACAGAGACGCCATGTTACGCGGCACTTCCGCCGGACGACGGCCTTCATACCAGGTATCGTGCGTGTATTCCGCATCAGTAAAGCTATAGGAAGCCGTCACGTTCACGTTGGCAGATACTGCCGCTTTCGCTTCCAGTTCGAAACCGCGAGAGCGAATTTCACCGCCCTGTACGCTAAAGCCGCTGGTCGGGTTCGCCGGATCGGCCGTCAGGTTGTTGTTTTTGGTCAGCTGATACACCGCAGCGGTGACCACAACAGGCAGATCTTTCGGTACATACTTCACGCCCGCTTCATACTGCTTGCCGCGAGCCGGATCGAACGGTTTGCCGCCCTGGGTTGCGCCGGAAAT
Source organism: Enterobacter quasiroggenkampii (assembly GCF_043972695.1). Lineage (NCBI taxonomy): Bacteria > Pseudomonadati > Pseudomonadota > Gammaproteobacteria > Enterobacterales > Enterobacteriaceae > Enterobacter > Enterobacter quasiroggenkampii. The sequence goes on along the minus strand of NZ_CP143745.1, from coordinate 1,431,895 downwards.
AGGCTCGAAGGATTCGCTGTAGCTGAAGTACGGCGTAATACCGTTATCAAACAGGTAGTTGATCCCGCCACGCCAGGTGAATGCCCGATCGTTGATTTCAGCCGTCGTGTCGGAAGAACGCGTCAGTGTGGACGTTTTGGCAAAATCATAGCGTCCACCCAGGGTCAGTACCCACTTATCCCACTCAGCCTGATCCTGCGCGTACAGGCCCGTTTGCTCCTGACGATTGAGCACGGCATACGGGAAGTTCACGTTGATATTGGCATTGTTGTGCTGCGGATTCGTCATGCTGATAGGGTCAGCGCTGCCGTAATCTGCATCAATATCGTTACGCATGCGCAGGTAATCGACGCCCGTCAACAGGGTATGATCCACTGCACCGGTCGCAAATTTGGACTGCAGCTGGGTATCGACCGTGAACGAGTTGAGGTCCTCATCAGAGCGCACGTACGCGCGGCTGATCTGAGCCGGTGCAATATAGCCGTTACCGTAAACGGAACGGTAAAGCGTATTGATTTTGGTGTAGCGCAGGTTTTGACGCACGGTAAAGGTGTCATCAAACTGATGCGAGAAGCTGTAGCCCACCATTTTCTGGCGACGGGAGATCTTATTGTCTTCGTCACCTTCGTTGAAATCGGTCGGCAGCTTATGCGCGTTGCCGTTGGCGTCATAGTAAGGCACAACGGTACCTTCCCGCGGCAGCCAGCCGTAATAGCCTGCATCCGGATCGCTCTGGAAGTTGCTCAGGAAAGTAAAATCGGTTTTATCGTCAGGACGCCAGCTGAAAGCAGGCGCAATGGCGTAGCGGGAAGATTTCACCATCTCCTGCTGCGCATTTTCGCTGCGCCCCAGACCGGTCAGACGGTATGACCACACGCCGTCATCATCAATCGCATCGCTGAAATCAAACCCGGTCTGCCACAGGTTATCGGTACCCATTTTGAACTGAATTTCTTTCAGTGGCTCGGTGGTTGGCCGCTTGCTGACCATGCTGACCACGCCACCCGGGTGGCTTTTACCGTACAGAACGGACGTAGGGCCGCGCAGCAACTCGACGCGCTCAAGGAAATACGGATCCATGGACGCTTCAGAATAGTTATCTCCCTGCAGCTTCATCCCGTCCAGATACTGGTTGGTATTCACGGTACTGGAGGTGGTGAACCCACGGATAGAAACAACATCATACGTTGTTGACGCGCCGCGCGTTGCGAACACGCTCGGCGTATAGGCCAGCGCCTGTTTAACCGTACCCGGCTGCTTCATGTCCATCTCTTCGCGGGTGACGACAGAAATAGACTGCGGGGTTTTCTCAATCGGGGTATCGGTCTTGGTCGCGGTGGCGGTGCGTTTGGCCGCAATCGTGGGTGCCGGTCCCCAGGCACTTTCCTGTGCCGCAGGTGCTGCGGTTACCGTGATGGTTTCTTCTTTTTTCGGGGTTTCTGCCGCATGAGCATACGCGGACACGCCGGCAACCGCTGTGGCGACGACGACCGCGAGTTTACGCAGCGACGTGTTCATTGGCTGAGCAGTATTGGAAAGCGCCATGATGTTTCTCTGATGGAAAAGTGAATGATAACGTAAACGAGAATTATTATTATGAGCGCCAGAATAATATGCGAAACGCGGGTTGCATAGCAAGCAGTAAGCGGCCCTACGAGAATTAAGGGTTTAAGAAATAGACAAGAGAAAACGAAGGGTTAATCAGAGTTAAAGTGAGGGTTAACGAAATGAGGTTTACGGGTAAAAAAAACCCCCTTCCGGGGAAGAGGGCTTTAAAAGTTAGTTACCGCCAAACATGTCTTTAATCCAGCCGGCTACGCCATCGCTGTCTTTCTTCTCATTCTGCTGCTGCGGCTGTTGCTGCTGCGGCTGCTGTGGCTGAGAAGACTGATCGAACGGGTTGCCGGTCGGCTGTTCAGGCTGGCTCTGCTGGCACAGGGAATCCGGGTTGGTTGTCCAGACCGGCAGAGTACGCATTCCGCCGCCGCAGACGAAGTTACCGGAGCTGTCCACGCCCATATCGACGATATCTTCCGGCGCGACAAGGTTCAGCGGCACTGGTGACTGATTCGCCAGATAGCGCTGGTAAATCGACATCGCCCCGCTCGCCCCGTACAGCTTGGTCGGCTGGTTGTTGTCGCGTCCTACCCAGGTAATGACCACTTCACGGCCATCGATACCGGCAAACCAGGTATCAACGTTGTTGTTGGTGGTCCCGGTCTTACCTGCCAGATGCAGGCCCGGATACTTCGCACCCAGTTGACGACCCGTACCACGCTGCACCACCTGCTGCATCGTCCACAGCGTCATGTAGGCCGCCTGAGCAGGAACGGCACGCTCCGCCTGCGGGAAGCTCTGATACAGCACAGAGCCATCTTCGGCAATCACCGAACGCAGGGCGGACAGCGGCGCGCGGTTACCGCCGCTGGCGATGGTCTGGAACGCCTGCGCCACTTCGATCGGCGTCAGGTTAAGCGCCCCGAGGATCATCGCCGGCACCGGGTGCAGCTGATCTTTCGCCACGCCCAGCTTCTGCCAGGTATCGACAATGGCCGGCAGGCCCAGCGACATGCCCAGGTTTACCGTCGGCACGTTCATGGAGCGCGTCAACGCATCCACCAGCATCACCTGACCGCTAAACTGCTTATCGTCGTTCTGCGGTGACCACACCTGGCCGTTAGGCTGGCGCAGGGAGATAGGCGCATCCGCAATCCAGGTATTCAGACGATACTGGTTTGGCTGACTCAGGGCAGTCAGATAGGTCGCCGGTTTTGCCAGAGAACCGATCGAGCGACGCGCCTGCATGGCACGGTTGTAGCCTGCAAACTGCGGCTCGGCACCGCCCACCATCGCACGAACTTCGCCGGAGTTGCGGTCAACCACCACCATCGCGGTTTCAAGATCGGAGAGCTTACGCTGTTTCTTCAGCGCCGGAATACCTTCCACCGCCGCTTTTTCTGCCGCATCCTGCGCCACGGAGTCAAAGGTGGTGAAGATCTTCACGCCGGAGAGATCTTTGACCTTATCGCCAAGCTTGCTTTGCAGCTCCTGACGCACCAGCTGCATAAACGCAGGCTGAGGCGAGATCACCCCACCGCGCGGCTGAACGCCAAGCGGACGTGCGCTCAGCATGTCGTACAGCTCCTGGTCGATCACCTGCTGTTGTTGCAGCAGACGCAGCACCAGGTTACGACGCTCCAGGGCCAGTTTCGGGTTACGCCATGGGTTATAAATGGACGCCCCTTTCACCATGCCCACCAGCAGCGCCTGCTGATCCAGGCTCAGCTCTTCCACCGGACGACCAAAGTAGTACAGGCTCGCCAGCGGGAAGCCGCGGATTTCGTTATCGCCGCTCTGACCGAGATACACCTCGTTCATATACAGCTCAAGGATACGATCCTTGCTGTAGCGCGCGTCCATCAGCACGGCCATGTAGGCTTCGTTCGCTTTACGCCAGTAAGAGCGTTCGCTGGAGAGGAAGAGGTTTTTCACCAGCTGCTGAGTCAGCGTACTCGCTCCCTGCACGGTACGACCGGCAGTCAGGTTCGCCAGTACCGCACGACCAATCGAGTAGAGGCTGATGCCGTCGTGCTCGTAGAAGTGACGGTCTTCGGTCGCCAGCAGCGTATCGACCAGCAGATCCGGGAAGCCGTTACGCGCCACGAACAGACGCTGCTCGCCGTTTGCCGACGAAAGCATGGTGATCAGACGCGGATCGAGACGGAAGAAACCGAACTGGCGGTTATTATCCATGTTCTCGATGGTATCCAGACGATCCCCGTCAAAGGTCAGACGCGCGCGCACCTGACCCTCTTTGCTGTCCGGGAAATCAAACGGACGACGGATCATCTCAATGCTGTTCGCCTGCACGGTAAATTCGCCAGGGCGCGTCATTTTTGACACCTGACGATACTGGGTGGCTTCCAGCAGTTTAACCATTTCGTTTTTCGTGATGGACATATCTGGCTCAAGGTTCACCATACGGCCATACACTGCCGCAGGTAACTGCCAGACTTTACCGTCGATACGGCTGCGGATCTTCTGATCCAGATACACGCCGTAAATTGCCATCAGCACAACAAAAACAATAAAGAGCTTCAGCAGCAGCCAGAACCAGCCGCGTTTGCCCCGAGGCTTGCGCCCTTTGCCTTTCCCTTTACGCGGCATCGGTTCTTCATCCTCATCATCGTCTTCATAGTCATCGTCATAGTCCTCATCTCTGAGGCGACGACGGCTTACTTTTTCTTTCGCCGGACGCGTTGGTTTTCCCTTACGTCCTATTGGCTCGCGGTCATTCCCCGCCATGCTTTTTCTCCGCAACTTTCAGGCGCAAAGGCCAGATTTTCTTTTCTTTCACAGGCCTGTGAAAGAAGAAATCTCTCAAAATTAGTTCTCCCTCTCCCTGTGGGAGAGGGCCGGGGTGAGGGCATCAGGCCACACATCCCTTTCAGGAATATTTCTTCGTCCGCTTCGTCGGCGCCGTATTCGCCGGATCGTCCGGCCAGACGTGTTTGGGGTACCGCCCCTTCATCTCTTTCTGCACGTCACGGTAGCTCCCCGCCCAGAACGCCCCTAAATCTCGGGTGATCTGCAAGGGGCGATGCGCAGGCGACAGCAGTTCAAGCACCAACGGCACGCGTCCTTCAGCGATAGACGGCGTGGTTGCTTCACCAAACATCTCCTGCATCCGAACCGCCAGCGCTGGCGGATTATCCTCATGATAACGGATGGCAATCCGGCTTCCGGTCGGCACAGTGTAATGCCCTGGCAGTTCACTATCCAGACGTTGACGCAATGACCAGTCCAGTAAATTCTGTAACGCAGTCTTAACATCAAGCGCTTTAAGGGCGCGCAGAGAGTGCACGCCGCTCATCTGCGGCAGTAGCCAGCGTTCAAGCGTAGCCAGCAGCGTCTCATCATCCACCGCTGGCCAGCCATGTTCCGGTAGCCACTTTGCGGCGCAGTGCAGGCGAATGCGGTACTGTTCCGCCTCCGGCGTCCAGTTCAGCACGCTCAGCCCTTTTTCCCGAATGCCGTTCAGCATAGCCTGATGAAGCTCGTCTTCCGACGGCTTCGCCAGCGGCTTCGTCCCGAGCGTCAGTTTCCCAATCTGGCTACGACGAAACGCCTTCAGCGTGCCCTGCGCATTATCCCACTCGACGATGTCCGATTGCTTAAGCAACTGCGGACAGCTACGGGTCAGGGCGTCAATATCAACGGCAATCGCCTGCAGGATACGCGCGTCGGGGGAGTTGCTCCCCTGCAGCAGGAGCGGCGCAATCAGCCACTCATGACGCGTCAGGGCGTCATCGCTGTCCAGCATCGCCCCCATGCCGTTTGCCAGCTGATAGCGACCGTCCAGCCCGCGCCGACGCGCAATTCGATCCGGAAACGCCTGCGCTAACAGCCGGGAAATCCTCTCGCTGTCTGGCACGCCGCCGCGGCTGTTAAGCCGTTTGCACAGTTGCTGCGCCCGCTGCTGCCAGTTCCCCTGATTGTGCGAAAACGCCTGCCCCAGATCGCTGCTGCCTCCGCGTGGCGGCTCCTCAAGGATAGCCGCCAGTTTAGCCGCCGTGGCAATTTCATCATCCCCTTGCGCGGCCACCAGCATCGCGGCCAGACGCGGCTCGTTGCCCAGCGCCGCCATTTTCTGGCCGCGTACCGTCAGACGTTCGCCCTCAAGCGCGCCAAGCTCAGTTAACAGACTGCGCGCAGCAGCGAGGTTAACGACAGGGGGAGAATCAAGCCAGGTAAGCTGTCCAGGATCCGGACAGCCCCACTGCAGCAGATCCATCACCAGGCCCGACAGATCACTTTGTAAAATTTCCGGCGTGCTTTGCTGCGCCGCGCGTTCTGCCTGTTCCGCGCTGGTCAAATGCAGGCAGATCCCCGGCTCAAGACGCCCCGCACGGCCCGCGCGCTGCACCATTGACGCCTGGCTGATGCGCTGCGTCAGGAGTTTAGTCAGCCCGGTACGCGGGTCAAAGCTTGCCACCCTCTCCTGCGCGCTATCGACCACCAGGCGAATACCTTCAATGGTCAAACTGGTTTCAGCGATGTTGGTTGCCAGCACCACCTTGCGCTGCCCCACCGGGGCAGGAAGGATAGCTTTACGCTGCTCCTGCAGCGACAGCGCGCCGTAGAGCGGGCACAGCAGTACATCAGCGCCTACGCGAGAGGAAAGCTGCTCCTGCACGCGCTGGATCTCACCGACACCCGGCAAAAACAGCAGCAGGGAACCGGGTTCCTGGCGCAGCAGTTCAGCGGTGGCAATGGCGACCGCCTCGTCAAAACGCAGGTGGGAGGGAAGCGGTTGATAGCGGCGTTCAACAGGAAACGCCCGCCCTTCAGAGCTGATGACCGGCGTATCAGGTAGCGCCTGCCGTAGCCGCTCGTTATCCAGCGTGGCCGACATTATCAGCAGACGGAGATCGTCGCGCAGCCCCTGCTGAACGTCCAGCAACAGCGCAAGGGCCAGATCCGCCTGCAGGCTGCGCTCGTGGAATTCATCCAGGATCACCAGCCCGATGCCGGTCAGCTCCGGATCGTTTTGCAGCATGCGGGTGAGAATCCCCTCGGTAACCACCTCAAGGCGCGTGGTCGGGCCCACGCAGGTCTCGGCGCGCATCCTGTAACCTACCGTTTCGCCCGGTTTTTCATTCAGCAGTTCCGCCAGGCGCTGCGCCACGTTGCGCGCGGCCAGTCTGCGCGGCTCCAGCAGGATAATTTTCCCGCTGATGTTCCCGTCTTTCAGAATTTGCAGCGGTAGCCAGGTGGACTTACCCGCCCCCGTCGGGGCATTCAGCAAAACCTGCGGGGCATGGCGTAAGGCAGCGAGAAGGTCAGGAAGAACGACGGCGACCGGCAATGAGGACACTAACAGCTCCAGAGGGTTAACATTAGTCGGCGTACATTGTAGCATCGGCGCATATCATTACCGAGTCCTCCGTATGCCTGAGTCGAAACGGCTGTTTTTTGCCATTGAATTGCCCACAACACTACAGCGTCAAATTGTTCGCTGGCGCGCCGATCGCTTCCCGCCGGAAGCCGGTCGCCCGGTCGCGGCGGCTAACCTGCACCTGACGCTGGCCTTTTTGGGCGACGTCAGTGCCGAAAAACAGCGGGCGTTAGCCGCAATGGCCGGGCGTATTGTCCAGCCGGAATTTACGCTGCACCTCGACGACGCGGGTCAGTGGCTGCGTTCACGCGTGGTCTGGCTGGGGACGCGTCAGCCTCCGCGCGGATTATTACAGCTGGCGAACATGCTGCGCGCGCAGGCGGCGCGCAGCGGCTGTTATCAGAGCCCACAGCCGTTTCATCCGCACATTACCCTGCTGCGCGATGCCGGCCAGGCCGTTGCCATCCCGCCGCCGGGTTTTCACTGGGCTTTTCCGGTCAACACATTCGCGCTTTATGAATCCGTCTTTGCACAGGGACGCACCCGCTATACGCCGCTACAGCGCTGGACGCTGGGCAACACCGAAAGGAACTCTGATGAAGTTTAGTCCTCCCCTGCAGCACGCTACACTTATCCAACGCTACAAACGTTTCCTCGCCGATGTGATCACGCCAGAAGGCGAACCGCTCACCCTGCACTGCCCCAATACCGGTGCCATGACGGGATGCGCGACGCCGGGTGACAGGGTCTGGTATTCCACATCAGAAAATACTAAACGCAAATATGCCCATACCTGGGAAATGACCGAAACCCAGAACGGGGCATTTATTTGCGTTAATACCCTGCGCGCCAATCAACTGGTTAAGGAAGCGCTGACCCATGGCGTAATTCCCGAACTGGTCGGTTATGGCACGCATAAAAGCGAAGTGAAATATGGCGATGAAGGCAGCAGAATTGACTTCATGTTACAGGCGGAAGACAGGCCGGAGTGCTATATTGAAGTGAAATCAGTGACGTTAGCGGAACAGGAAAATGGCTACTTCCCGGATGCGGTAACGCTACGTGGCCAGAAGCATCTGCGAGAGCTAATGAGTGTTGCGGCGGCGGGCAAACGCGCCGTATTGCTGTTTGCAGTGTTGCATTCAGCCATTGAACGTTTCTCCCCTGCCCGCCATATTGATCCTAAATACGCGCAATTGTTGAATGAGGCACAAAAGCAGGGGGTAGAGGTTTTCGCTTATAAAGCGGAACTTTCTGCCGATAATATGACTCTGAGATCCTCTCTTCCCATTGTCTTATAAGGGATTAGACGATTGACGATTAAGTGTTCTGGCCGCGTGCGCAAATACGCTTTTCCTCACAGGCTTGTCAAGTGTTACGTTTAGATAATTGCCATACGGAAAAGCATCTGCTATTTATAGCGACCTGATTTTTCCCCCAACACGGGGATCGATAGTGCGTGTTAAGGAGAAGCAACATGCAAGAAGGGCAAAACCGTAAAACATCGTCCCTGAGTATTCTCGCCATCGCTGGGGTGGAGCCGTATCAAGAGAAACCGGGCGAAGAGTATATGAACGAAGCCCAGCTGTCGCACTTCAAGCGTATTCTTGAAGCATGGCGTAATCAACTCAGGGATGAAGTCGATCGCACCGTTACTCATATGCAGGATGAAGCTGCTAACTTCCCGGACCCGGTAGACCGTGCCGCTCAGGAAGAAGAGTTCAGCCTCGAACTGCGTAACCGTGACCGCGAACGCAAACTGATCAAAAAGATCGAGAAAACGCTGAAAAAAGTCGAAGACGAAGATTTTGGCTACTGCGAATCCTGCGGTGTTGAAATTGGCATTCGTCGCCTGGAAGCGCGTCCAACCGCCGATCTGTGCATCGACTGCAAAACGCTGGCCGAAATCCGCGAAAAACAGATGGCCGGTTAACACCAGCGCTGTTTACACACTCCAAAGGCGGGAGTCTCTCCCGCCTTGTTACTGTTGATATGTCTGAATCACACTATATTGGGCGCTTCGCGCCATCTCCTTCCGGTGAATTACACTTCGGCTCATTAATTGCCGCGCTCGGCAGCTACCTGCAGGCTCGCGCCCGCCAGGGAAAATGGCTCGTCCGCATCGAAGATATTGACCCTCCGCGTGAAGTTCCCGGTGCAGCAGAGACCATTCTGCGTCAGCTGGAACATTACGGTCTTCACTGGGATGACGAGGTTCTGTGGCAGTCAAAGCGTCATGAGGCCTATCGGGAACGTCTGGCCTGGCTTCGCGCTCAGGGGCTTTCCTATAACTGCACCTGCACCCGCGCGCGCATCCAGAGCGCAGGCGGCGTTTATGACGGCCACTGCCGCACGCTGAACAACGGTCCTGAAAATGCCGCCGTGCGCATCAGACAGCACTCCCCGGTGATGCACTTTAATGATTTACTCTCCGGTGAAATTCATGCCGATGAACGTCTGGCGCGTGAGGATTTTATTATTCACCGTCGCGATGGCCTGTTCGCCTACAACCTGGCCGTGGTGGTGGACGATCATTTTCAGGGCGTGACAGAAATAGTGCGCGGGGCGGATCTGGTCGAGCCGACCGTGCGACAAATCTCGCTCTATCATCAGTTTGGCTGGACGGCGCCGGATTACATTCATCTGCCGCTGGCGGTTAATGCGCAGGGCTTAAAATTGTCAAAGCAGAATCACGCCCCGGCCCTGCCAGACGGCGATCCGCGTCCTGTTTTGATCGACGCGCTGCGATTTCTCAACCAGAATGTAACCAACGAATGGCAGGATCTGCGTATTGACGAACTGCTGAAAATGGCCATTGCTAACTGGACGCTCGCGGCAGTGCCAAAAATCCAGCATTCTCAAATGCGTTGCGCTGAGCTATGATTAGCCGCTTTTTTCATAACAAAACACACTACGAGGTGTACCATTTTTACCCGAGTCGCTAATTTTTGCCGTAAAGTGCTAAGCCGCGAAGAGAGCATGGCGAATGATGCTATTGCACAGCCACACATGTCGGTTATTCCGCGTGAGCAGCACACTATTTCCCGCAAAGATATCAGTGAAAATGCCCTCAAGGTGCTCTATCGTCTGAATAAAGCGGGCTACGAGGCCTATCTCGTGGGCGGTGGAGTGCGTGATTTACTGCTGGGCAAAAAACCCAAAGATTTCGACGTGACGACCAGCGCCACGCCTGAGCAGGTGCGCAAATTATTCCGTAACTGCCGCCTCGTTGGCCGCCGTTTCCGTCTGGCTCACGTGATGTTTGGGCCGGAAATCATCGAAGTGGCGACCTTCCGCGGTCATCACGAAGCGGGCGCGTCCGATCGCACGACGTCGCAGCGCGGCCAGAACGGTATGCTGCTGCGCGATAATATCTTCGGTTCCATCGAAGAAGATGCCCAGCGTCGCGACTTCACCATCAACAGCCTCTATTACAGCGTCGCGGATTTCACCGTGCGCGATTACGTCGGCGGCATGCAGGACCTGAAAGAAGGTCTGATCCGCCTGATCGGCACGCCGGAAACGCGCTACCGTGAAGATCCCGTGCGTATGCTGCGCGCCGTGCGTTTCGCCGCCAAACTCAATATGCGCATCAGCCCTGAAACGGCAGAGCCAATCCCGCGTCTGGCGACGCTGATTAACGACGTGCCGCCAGCTCGCCTGTTTGAAGAGGCGCTGAAGCTGCTGCAGGCCGGCCACGGTTTTGAAACCTACAAACTTCTGCGCGAATACAACCTGTTCCAGCCGCTGTTCCCGACCATTACCCGCTACTTCACCGAAAACGGTGACAGCCCAATGGAGCGGATGATTGCGCAGGTGCTGAAAAATACCGATACCCGCATTCGCAACGACATGCGCGTGAACCCGGCGTTCCTCTTTGCCGCGATGTTCTGGTATCCGCTGCTGGAAACGGCACAGCGTATTACCCAGGAGAGCGGGCTCGCCTATTACGATGCGTTCGCGCTGGCCGCCAACGACGTGCTGGACGAAGGCTGCCGCACGCTCGCCATTCCGAAACGGATTACCACCCTGGTGCGCGACATCTGGCAGCTTCAGCTGCGCATGTCCCGTCGTCAGGGCAAACGCGCCTGGAAGCTGATGGAGCATCCTAAGTTCCGTGCCGCCTTCGATCTCCTGTCGCTGCGCGCGGAAATTGAACGCAACCAGGAGCTGCAGCGTCTGGCGCAGTGGTGGGCTGAATTCCAGGTCTCCGCCCCGCCAGAGCAGAAAGATATGCTGACCGGGCTGGATGAAGAGCCGGAACCGCGTCGCCGTCATCGTCGCCCGCGCAAACGCGCGCCGCGTCGTGAAGGAACAGCATGACCCTCGCGTATATCGCCATCGGCAGCAATTTAGCCTCTCCGCTGGAGCAGGTAAATGCTGCCGTACAGGCACTGGGCGACATCCCACAGAGTCGGATCGTGGCAGTCTCCTCGTTCTACCGCACACCGCCGCTGGGGCCGCAGGATCAGCCAGACTACCTCAACGCCGCCGTGGTCCTTGAGACTGAACTGGGTCCCGAAGCGCTGCTGGACAATACCCAGCGTATTGAGCTTCAACAGGGCCGTGTGCGCAAAGCCGAACGCTGGGGCCCCCGCACGCTCGACCTCGACATTATGCTGTTTGGTCACGAGACGATTAACACTGAACGTCTCACCGTTCCGCATTACGACATGAAAAATCGCGGGTTTATGCTCTGGCCACTGTATGAAGTTGCCCCTTCCCTTACCTTCCCTGACGGGCTCTCGCTAAAGGCCGTTCTCAACAGTCTCGGTGCGGAAAAACCCGCTCGCTGGTAAAGCCGTTTTTTTATTGGTTAACCATAAAATATTTGTGGTTAATCGATTGCCTAAAATCATTGTTCCCTCGAATGTTACTGTTAGAATGCGCAAAGATTCGCTTTTGGGCTATCAGGAAACAGTATGAAACCAACCACCATCTCCTTACTGCAGAAATGCAAACAGGAAAAAAAACGCTTCGCCACCATCACCGCGTATGACTACAGCTTCGCCAAACTGTTTGCCGAAGAGGGGATCAACGTCATGCTGGTCGGGGATTCGTTAGGGATGACGGTACAAGGACATGATTCCACCCTGCCGGTGACGGTTGAGGACATCGCTTACCATACCCGCGCCGTGCGCCGTGGCGCTCCAGCCTGTCTGCTGCTTTCCGATCTGCCGTTTATGGCCTATGCCACGCCGGAACAGGCATTCGAAAACGCGGCGGCAGTGATGCGTGCCGGTGCCAATATGGTCAAAATTGAAGGCGGCGCCTGGCTTGTTGATACGGTGAAGATGCTCACCGAGCGCGCCGTGCCGGTGTGCGGGCATTTAGGCCTGACGCCGCAGTCCGTCAATATCTTCGGCGGCTACAAGGTGCAGGGCCGCGGCGATGCCGCCCAGACGCTGCTGGATGATGCTCTGGCGCTGGAAGCCGCAGGTGCACAGCTGCTGGTGCTGGAGTGCGTGCCGGTTGAGCTGGCGAAACGCATTACCGACGCGCTGTCCATTCCGGTGATTGGTATCGGTGCAGGCAACGTGACCGACGGTCAGATTCTGGTGATGCACGATGCCTTCGGTATCACCGGCGGACACATCCCGAAATTTGCCAAAAATTTCCTCGCCGAAGCGGGCGACATGCGCGCTGCGGTCAGGCAGTATATTGCCGACGTTGAATCCGGTGTTTACCCGGGTGAAGAACACAGTTTCCATTAAGGAGTCTCGTTGTGCTAATCATTGAAACCCTGCCGCTGCTTCGCCAGCATATCCGCCGCGCGCGTCAGGAAGGTAAACGTATCGCACTGGTCCCGACCATGGGCAATCTGCATGACGGCCACATGAAGCTCGTCGACGAAGCCCGCGCGCGGGCAGATATCGTGGTGGTCAGTATCTTCGTGAACCCCATGCAGTTTGACCGCGCAGACGATCTGGCGCGCTACCCGCGCACCCTGCAGGAAGATTGCGAGAAGCTCAAAAAACGCCACGCGGATATCGTCTTCTCACCTGCACCGGCTGATGTTTACCCGCAGGGTACCGAAGAGGCAACCTACGTTGACGTCCCGGGCATTTCCACCATGCTCGAAGGCGCGAGCCGCCCGGGCCATTTCCGCGGTGTTTCCACCATCGTCAGCAAGCTGTTCAACCTGGTACAGCCGGACGTTGCCTGCTTTGGCGAGAAAGACTTCCAGCAGCTGGCGCTGATCCGCAAGATGGTTGCGGATATGGGTTACGATATCGAGATTGTCGGCGTACCTATCGTACGCGCCAAAGACGGGCTGGCACTCAGCTCGCGTAATGGCTACCTGACCGCCGAACAGCGTAAAATCGCGCCGGGTCTCAGCAAGGTCATGAACACCATGGCTGAGCAGATGCTGGCAAAAGAGTTAACAGCAGAAGAGATTATCGCCCTTGCCGAGCAGGCGCTTAACGATAAAGGCCTTCGTGCTGACGACGTACAAATTCGTGATGCTGATACGCTGCTGGAATTAACCCAGAACAGCAAGCGCGCAGTCATCCTGGTGGCGGCCTGGCTAGGTCAGGCGCGTCTGATCGACAATAAAGTGGTTGAGCTGGCGTAGTTCCTTTCACCCCTGATAATTATAGGTAAACGTAATGATTCGCAAAATGCTGCAAGGTAAGCTTCACCGTGTGAAAGTCACGCAGGCCGACCTGCACTATGAAGGCTCCTGCGCCATTGACCAGGATTTCCTTGATGCAGCAGGTATCCTCGAAAACGAAGCGATTGATATCTGGAACGTGAACAACGGTAAACGCTTCTCTACCTACGCGATTGCCGCCGAGCGCGGTTCTAAAATCATCTCCGTAAACGGCGCTGCGGCGCACTGCGCGGACGTGGGTGATATCGTGATCATCGCCAGCTTCGTGATGATGTCTGACGAAGAAGCGCGTCGCTGGCAGCCTAAAGTCGCCTACTTCGAAGGTGAGAATGAAATGAAGCGCACCGCAAAGGCGATTCCGGTTCAGGTTGCCTGATGTTTATCCCTGCGGCTGATTGCTGATCAGCCGCGACATCGTCTCCAGCGAATCCGTTCTTAAGATATACAGGCGCTTCAGCAAGAACGGATTATCCCCCGGTTTGACCTTCCCTCGTACCGTCGTCACCGCCAGATGGAACCCGGCGTCATTCGCAGCTTTAATCGCCTTATCGTCATAACCGCCGAACGGGTACGAGAGGTAGAGCACGTGCGGGTTAAACTGCGCCAGGTCGCGGCGCGAGCGCTTAAAATCAAACAAAATATTGTGATAGCTGCGGCTCAGTAAAATGGGCTGATGGTTGTCGTCGACGCGGTGCAGGAAGTGCGTGTGGGACTGATAGTCGAACACGTCATGCATCTGCTCCAGCTCCGACACGCTCATAAACTGCAGGAATTTTGGCGCCCATTTTTGCGGGTGGCGCTTGATGCGCGACGAGATGATGAACGCCGTCGCCTTAAAGCCATACGCTTTGAGGATCGGGTAAGCATAGCGGTTAACGGACTTCAGGCCATCGTCGAAGGTAATCACCACCGATTTCGCCGGCAGGTTCATCTTGTTGCGCACATACCCTTCCAGCTGATACAGGGTCAGGGTGGTATAGCCCTGATCGCGCAGCCAGGTCATCTGGTTGTTGAACGCACGCACGCTGGTGGTCGTGGAGGTATGGCGAAAACGGGTGTTCTCTTCGTCGCGCAAAATATGGTGGTAGGTAATAACCGGAATGCCGTTATCTTCCTGCGCGTCCAGGCTGCTGATCCAGGCCAGGCGGTTGCCGATGCGGATCTGGAACCAGGTCTGATTGAGGCGATCTTTGAGCTTGTTCAGGATCGGATAGCGAAGATTGGCGCTTAAGGTGCCGAAGGGTGCGCTACCGTTGTTCGGGGCGTTATAAACGGGCGTGTCTTTCCACGTTATCAGATTTTGATTGCTCAGCGGTTTATTCAAATCCCCCAGGCCATCCTCGACGCGCTGTTTGCCCTGCACCGGCTCCAGGTGCCCCTTGTCGATAAAGCCCGTGCCAAATCCGAAGCGAAATTCATAGTAGTCCGCCGCCGCAGGCACCACCGCAAGGATCTGCCCTGCCCGCACGTTGCCAACGTTAATGACGCTGTTGCCGACCTGCGCCCAAATCGCCGCATCTTCGGTGGTTTGCATATATTGAGCAGGCAGTCTTTGCTGACTTAATAAACTGGCAGAAGAAGTGCCGGAGACGAACATCAATAGCAGGAAAACAATACGCGTGAACATGAGGGTCTTATTCGAAGCGGAAATACTTATGCCATTGTAGCAAAAGCGACATCAATACCAATGTTTAATTCTTATACAGGTCATGAAGCAGGACAAAAGGGGGATTTTTTTGCTGCTGATGCCACAAGCTGCTGACGCCCGGTGTACCCTGCGCGACGATAACGTTACGGAACGCCGCGCTGGTTAATGTTTCGCGCTGGGGATACATCATTTCAAGCAATGGAAGGCTAATACCGGAGATCACCTCGCAGCCGTCGTGCTTATGGCTCATCAGGGCCGCAGCACGGTACGGCGCCGCGCCGGATTTATCAGTAAGAAAAATGACGCCCTCTCCAGTGTCAGTTTCATGCAGGGCATCGCACATCATCCGGCCAAGCATGTTGGTGCTCAAGCCGCGCCAGTAGTTGACGGCGCGACACTGTGGCAGTGGACCAAACCTGGCTTCCAGCTTCAGCAGCATGTCCTGCGCCCGTTCATCGTGGCAGGTGATAACCCATCCCAGCATAACTCTCTCCTTAGCAGGCAAGTAGTTTAGCGGAGTGAAGGTTAGCTTACGGTGATAACTGTCAAAGAAAATGCCCGGCAAACAGAATGTCGCCGGGCTGAGGGCTAGCTGCGCAGACCGCGTCCGCGCTGGATCAGGTACCAGCACAGCAGGTAGAAGACGATGATGAACACCGCCAGCACCGCCACCGTGGTAAACAGCGGCACATCGGTGGTGCCGAGGAAGCCGAAGCGGAAGCCGCTGATCATATAGACGATCGGGTTCAGGTGCGACAGCGCCTGCCAGAACGGCGGCAGCAGCGTCAGGGAGTAGAACACCCCGCCAAGATAGGTCAGCGGCGTCAGCACGAAGGTCGGGATCAGGCTGATGTCGTCAAACGTTTTGGCAAACACGGCGTTCAGCAAACCGGCCAGCGAGAAGAGTATTGCCGTCAGGAGCAGCGTCAGCGCGACGAACAGCCAGGAGTGCACCTGGAACGGGACAAAGAACAGCGAAATCGCCGTGACCAGGAACCCGACGCACAGCCCGCGCGCCACGCCGCCGCCGACGTAACCGGCAATAATGACGTGCGTTGGCACCGGTGCAACCAGCAGCTCTTCAATATTGCGCTGGAACTTGGCGCTAAAGAACGATGACGCCACGTTGGCATAGGCGTTGGTGATCACCGCCATCATAATCAGGCCCGGCACGATAAACTGCATATAGGTAAAGCCGTGCATCTCACCAATCCGGGAACCAATCAGGTTACCGAAGATGATGAAATAGAGCGTCATCGTGATGACCGGCGGCACCAGGGTTTGCACCCAGATGCGCATAAAGCGGTTAATCTCTTTCGCCCAGATGCTTTTCAGCGCGACCCAGTAAAGATGCGTCATGCCTTGTCTCCTTGTTTATCCTGCACCAGAGAGACAAACAGCTCTTCCAGTCGGTTCGCTTTGTTACGCATACTTAAGACCTGAATACCCTGCGCGCTCAGCTGTGAAAACACGCTGTTGATGCCCTGCTCGCGCAGCACTTCCACTTCCAGCGTCGAGGTATCGACGAGGCGGTATTGATAGCCTTCGAGCTTCGGCAGCGGGCTCTTTGCCGCCAGATCGAGAATAAAGGTTTCGGATTTCAGCTTGGAGAGCAAGTTCTTCATCGAGGTGTTTTCCACCAGCTCGCCGTGCTGAATGATGCCGATGTTGCGGCACAGCATTTCTGCCTCTTCCAGATAGTGGGTGGTCAGAATAATGGTGGTGCCTTTGTCGTTGAGGTCTTTGAGGAAGCCCCACATGGAGCGGCGCAGTTCAATATCGACACCCGCCGTTGGCTCATCAAGAATCAGCAGTTTTGGCTCGTGCATCAGCGCGCGGGCAATCATCAGACGGCGCTTCATCCCGCCGGATAACATCCGGGCGCGTTCGTTACGCTTTTCCCACAGGTCGAGCTGCTTGAGGTATTTTTCGCTCCGCTCCAGGGCCTCTTTACGCTCAACGCCGTAATAACCCGCCTGGTTAACGACGATCTGCTGCACCGTCTCAAACGGATTGAAGTTGAACTCCTGCGGCACCAGACCCAGCTGACGCTTGGCGTTCACCACATCTTTTTGCAGGTCATAACCAAAGACGCTCACCCGGCCGGACGTTTTATTGACCAGCGAACTGATAATCCCAATGGTGGTCGATTTCCCCGCGCCGTTCGGCCCCAGAAGCGCGTAAAAATCACCGGCCTCTACTTTTAGATCTATTCCGCGCAGCGCCTGAACGCCGCCCGGATAGGTTTTTTTAAGCTGCTCAAGCTCCAGTGCAATTGCCATGAAATTAACTTACCTTCAGTTCTGACACACGTTGTGTGGTTTCATTAAAAGTCGGGTTACCCTATAGTAGCGCAACGCAATTACTCGGTTACAGGTCGCTAACCTCCATGAACAACATAGATACACTCATCAGCAACAATGCACTATGGTCAAAAATGCTGGTGGAGGAAGACCCCGGATTTTTTGGAAAACTCGCGCAGGCGCAAAACCCACGCTTTCTCTGGATTGGATGCTCCGACAGTCGCGTACCGGCGGAGCGCCTGACCGGCCTTGAGCCCGGCGAACTGTTTGTTCACCGCAACGTTGCCAACCTGGTGATTCACACCGATCTCAACTGTCTTTCTGTTGTTCAGTATGCCGTTGACGTTCTGCAAGTCGAGCACATCATCATTTGCGGCCACTACGGCTGCGGCGGCGTGCAGGCGGCGGTTGAAAACACGGAGCTGGGGCTCATTGATAACTGGCTGCTGCACATCCGCGATATCTGGTTCAAACATAGCTCACTGCTGGGCGAAATGCCGCAGGAGCGTCGCATGGATACCCTGTGTGAACTCAACGTGATGGAGCAGGTGTATAACCTGGGCCACTCAACGATCATGCAATCGGCGTGGAAACGCGGGCAGAAGGTCTCGATCCACGGCTGGGCGTACGGTATTCACGACGGTCTGCTGCGCAACCTGGAGGTGACCGCCACCAACCGCGAAACGCTGGAGCAGCGTTACCGTTCGGGAATTGCCAACCTTCAGCTTAAGCACGTAAACCATAAATAAAGCCGGGTAGCGGCTGCGCCTTACCCGGCCTACATGTGCCCATTCGTAGGCCCGGTAAGCGCAGCGCCACCGGGCAACAAACCGCAATTATTCGTCCAGCAATACCACTTTCCCAACATACGGCAGATGGCGATAACGCTGTGCGTAGTCAATGCCGTAACCGACGACGAATTCGTCAGGAATAGAGAAACCGACAAACTCTACCGGCACCTGCACTTCACGGCGGTCAGGTTTATCCAGCAGGGTGCAAATCGCCAGCGATTTTGGCTCACGCAGGCTCAGGATCTCGCGCACTTTTGACAGCGTGTTGCCGGAGTCGATGATGTCCTCAACGATCAACACATCTTTACCACGAATATCTTCATCCAGATCTTTCAGGATTTTCACATCACGGGTGGTGGACATGCCGCTGCCGTAGCTGGAGGCGGTCATAAAATCGACCTCATGGGGCACGTGCACTTCACGGCACAGGTCGGCCATGAACATGAAAGAGCCGCGCAACAGACCGACCAGCACCATTTCGCTGCCGCTGTCCTTGTAATGTTCGGTGATTTGACGACCCAGTTCGGCGATACGCGCTTTGATCTCGGCTTCCGGGATCATCACTTCAACAGTATGTTTCATATTACTAACCAAATGATTTTAATGAAAATCTCTCAATACGGATGAGTTAATATCCAGCACTGATACGCAAGCCAGCCATTATATCAGCAAATGGATAACCCTGGCGTATGAGTTATAAAAAGCAAATATTGTGATTCCGATCACACTTGTTAATACCTATAATTAGTTGCTAGCAAATTATTAACAAAAACTGACGAGTACACTTTCTATGGCTGAAACAAACTCTAAACAGCCGCGTCTACTGGTGACATTAACAGCGCTATTCGCCGCCTTCTGCGGCCTGTACCTGTTAATCGGTGGCGTCTGGCTGGTCGCGATCGGCGGCTCCTGGTACTACCCGATTGCGGGCCTGGTTATGCTTGGCGTAACCGTCCTGCTCTGGCGTAGAAAACAATCTGCACTGTGGCTGTATGCCGCACTCCTTCTTGCCACCATGATCTGGGGCGTCTGGGAAGTCGGCTTTGACTTCTGGGCGCTGACGCCGCGCAGTGACATCCTGGTCTTCTTCGGTATCTGGCTGATCCTGCCGTTCGTCTGGCGTCGCCTGATCGTGCCGTCCAGCGGTGCCGTTGCGGCGCTGGTGGTGGCGCTGCTGATCAGCGGCGGTATCCTGACATGGGCTGGCTTTAACGACCCGCAGGAGATCAACGGTACGCTGAACGCAGAATCCACGCCTGCGGCAGCGATCTCACAGGTCGCTGACGGCGACTGGCCTGCCTATGGTCGTAACCAGGAAGGCCAGCGTTACTCTCCGCTGAAGCAGATCAACGCGGACAACGTTAAGAACCTGAAAGAAGCCTGGGTATTCCGTACCGGCGACCTGAAGATGCCGAACGATCCGGGTGAACTGACCAACGAAGTGACGCCAATTAAAGTCGGCGATATGCTTTATCTGTGTACGGCGCACCAGCGTCTGTTCGCGCTCGACGCGGCCACCGGTAAAGAGAAATGGCACTTCGATCCGCAGCTGAACTCCAACCCGTCCTTCCAGCACGTGACCTGCCGTGGCGTCTCTTATCACGAAGCGCGCGCCGATAACGCGAGCCCGGAAGTGGTTGCCGACTGTCCGCGCCGCATTATGCTGCCGGTCAACGATGGTCGTCTGTTCGCCATCAATGCCGAAACGGGCAAGCTGTGTGAAACCTTTGCCAACAAAGGTATCCTGAATCTGCAGACCAATATGCCGGACACCACGCCGGGTCTGTACGAGCCAACCTCGCCGCCAATCATCACCGATAAAACCATCGTGATTGCCGGTTCGGTAACGGATAACTTCTCCACGCGTGAAACCTCCGGCGTTATCCGTGGTTTCGACGTGAATACCGGTAAACTGCTGTGGGCCTTCGACCCGGGCGCGAAAGATCCGAATGCGATCCCGTCGGACGAGCACACCTTTACCTTTAACTCGCCAAACTCCTGGGCACCTGCAGCGTATGACGCGAAGCTGGATCTGGTCTACCTGCCGATGGGCGTTACTACGCCAGATATCTGGGGCGGTAACCGCACGCCGGAGCAGGAACGTTATGCCAGCGCTATCGTGGCATTGAACGCGACCACCGGTAAGCTGGCCTGGAGCTATCAGACCGTTCACCACGATCTGTGGGATATGGATATGCCGTCCCAGCCGACGCTGGCGGACATTACCGTTAACGGCAAAACCGTACCGGTGATTTACGCTCCGGCGAAAACCGGCAACATCTTCGTACTGGATCGCAGCAACGGCAAGCTGGTTGTGCCGGCACCGGAAAAACCGGTTCCGCAGGGTGCGGCGAAAGGTGATTACGTCAGCAAAACCCAGCCGTTCTCCGATCTGAGCTTCCGTCCGAAGAAAGACCTCAGCGGGGCAGACATGTGGGGTGCCACAATGTTTGACCAGCTGGTGTGCCGCGTGATGTTCCATCAGCTGCGCTATGAAGGCATCTTCACGCCGCCTTCTGAGCAGGGCACGCTGGTCTTCCCGGGTAACCTGGGGATGTTCGAGTGGGGCGGGATCTCCGTTGACCCTAACCGTCAGGTCGCTATCGCCAACCCAATGGCGCTGCCGTTCGTTTCCCGTCTGATCCCACGCGGTCCGGGCAACCCAATGGAGCAGCCGAAAGACGCGAAAGGCAGCGGTACCGAAGCCGGTATTCAGCCCCAGTATGGCGTACCGTTCGGCGTAACGCTGAACCCGTTCCTGTCGCCGTTTGGTCTGCCGTGTAAACAGCCTGCCTGGGGTTACATCTCCGGTCTGGATCTGAAAACTAACCAGATCGTGTGGAAAAAACGTATTGGTACCCCGCAGGACAGCATGCCGTTCCCGATGCCGGTTCCTGTGCCGTTTAATATGGGTATGCCAATGCTGGGTGGCCCAATCTCCACCGCCGGTAACGTGCTGTTCATCGCGGCAACCGCAGATAACTACCTGCGCGCGTACAACATGACCAACGGTGAGAAACTGTGGCAAGGCCGTCTGCCAGCGGGTGGACAAGCCACGCCGATGACCTATGAAGTGAATGGCAAGCAGTACGTTGTCATCTCTGCGGGCGGTCACGGTTCGTTTGGCACGAAGATGGGCGACTATATCGTCGCGTATGCACTGCCTGACGAAAACAAGTAACTGAAAAGCCCGGTGGCGCTTACGCTTACCGGGCCTACGGGTACGCTATGTAGGCCGGGTAAGGCGAAGCCGCCACCCGGCTTTTTTATACGGTAAAGCCCAGCATCATCCCCGTATCTTCATGCTCCAGCAGATGGCAGTGCGCCATATAGGCAAACTCCTTCGGCGCATCGTGGTCAAACTTCACCAGCACCTCGCTGACGCCGCCTTCCACCTTTACCGTATCCTTCCAGCCCGCGCGATGCGCGTCCGGCGCTTTGCCGTTCTCAGAAAGAATGCGGAACTGCGTACCGTGAATATGGAACGGATGCAGCATCATGTCCCCTTCACCTGAAATCACCCAGCGCTCAAACTGCCCTTTTGTCGCTGCAAACATCGGCGTGTTCATGTCGAACGCTTTACCGTTGATCATATTGGCGTTATGGAAATCAAAGCCATGGTCGCCGTGATTCATGTTACCCATGCCGTCCATTTTGCCGTGGTCCATATTCATGTGGCCCATCATCTGCCCGTGATGCATCCCCGCCATCGCCTTATCACCATATTTCGCCATCAGCGCCTGCATGCCCATCATATCGAGCATCGGGTTCATGGAGAGCTGCAGTTTGCGTTGCGTAAGCCCATCAAGCGACGGAAGGGCCGGCAGAGTGGTTAACGTATCAGGCAGCGTGCCGGAAGCGGTCACCTGTAACGGCTGAATACGCAGCACCGGATGCGGCTTGTCAAACGGCGCGACCGCCATCCCCATCTGACTAACCGGCAGGGTCACGAGGTCAAACACCTTGCCGTCGCTGATATCCACCAGCACCTCAAAACGCTCCCCCATCAGCATCGGCAGTTCGTTGACCTTCACCGGCTCAGGCAGCAGCCCGCCGTCGCTGGCGACCACGTACAGCGGACGCTTATCGCTGGTGGCAAAGTTGAGTGAACGCGCGTTACAGCCGTTAAGCAGACGCAGTCGCAGCCAGCCTTTCGGCGCAGCGTGCTGAGGATAAATGGCGCCGTTGGTCAATAGCGTGTCGCCAAACCAGCCTACCGCCGCGCTCATCACGTCCAGTTGGTAGTCAATTTGCCCGTCAGCGGTGAATTTCTTGTCCTGCACAATCACCGGCACATCGTCGATGCCCCATTGTTTCGGCAGGCGCAGCAGGCGGCTCTCGTCGTCTTCAATCAGCACCAGTCCCGCCAGCC
Organism: Enterobacter quasiroggenkampii; assembly: GCF_043972695.1. NCBI lineage: Bacteria > Pseudomonadati > Pseudomonadota > Gammaproteobacteria > Enterobacterales > Enterobacteriaceae > Enterobacter > Enterobacter quasiroggenkampii. Next base: position 1,409,267 of record NZ_CP143745.1, on the reverse strand, counting down.
CCATCGCCACCTGATGGCCCGTTTTGCCATGCTGATGCGGATGGAACCAGCAGGTCGCCGCGCGCTGGTCGGGCGTAAAGGTGACGCTGCGCGAACCGCCTGCTTTGATGATACCCTGCGGCCCGCCGTCTACCTCGCCCGGCACTTCCAGTCCGTGCCAGTGCACCGTCGTCTCTTCAGCAAGCGTATTGTGGATATCCACCGTCACCGCCTTCCCTTTGCGCAGCTGCAGCGCCGGGCCGAGCAGATTGCCGTTATAGCCCCAGGTTGTCGCGTTGTGCGCACCGAACAGCGTGCTGCCGGACTGAACAACAAGCTTGATACGGCTACGGGCATCCGCGGTCAGCAAATCAGGGATGGGTAAGGCAGGCCTGTCAGCCGCAAAAACCGCGCGGCTCCAGAGAGGCAATGCGCTGGCAGCACCCAGCGCCACGGAATATTTTAAAAAATCACGACGTTGCATGTTCATTTCCTTATTTCCAGCAGGCGATCTTTTGAGCATAAACCCTCCCCTTACCGGAAGGTCAAGTAAAGCGGCAATAATAAAGATCGTCGCACTGGCATCAAGTATGCTAACGTTAATTTTCCGTGAAGAAGTGGTAGAAGCAATGAAGACGTTTTTCAGGACAATTTTGTTCGGTAGCCTGATGGCAATGTGTGCGAACAGCTATGCGCTAAGTGAAAATGAAGCGGAAGATATGGCCGATTTAACGGCGGTTTTTGTATTCCTGAAAAATGATTGTGGCTACCAGAATTTACCCAACGGGCAAATTCGCCGCGCGCTGGTCTTTTTTGCCCAGCAGAACCAGTGGGATCTCAGCAACTACGACAGCTTCGACATGAAGGCGCTCGGCGAAGACAGCTACCGTGACCTAAGCGGTATTGGCATTCCCACTTCTAAAAAATGCAAAGCGCTGGCTCGCGACTCACTCAGCCTGCTCGCCTACGTCAAATAACCTTCCCGACGCCCCCTGTTGAACCTATAGCCGTGCAACCACGGTTATAGTTAGCTATCATGTTTCGCTCATTTTTTGTGAGCGTAACGGATGTTAACAAAGGAGGAGTCCGCGTATGGCCGACCACACGTTGTGGCATGAAACACTGCATGACCAGTTTGGTCAGTACTTTGCCGTTGATAACGTGCTCTATCATGAGAAAACCGATCACCAGGATCTGATCATCTTCGAGAATGCTGCCTTTGGCCGCGTCATGGCCCTGGATGGCGTCGTGCAAACGACCGAGCGAGATGAGTTTATCTATCATGAGATGATGACCCATGTCCCGCTGCTGGCGCACGGCCACGCGAAGCATGTCCTGATTATCGGCGGTGGCGACGGCGCAATGCTGCGTGAAGTTTCCCGCCATCGTTCCATTGAAACCATCACCATGGTAGAAATCGATGCGGGCGTCGTCTCTTTCTGCCGCCAGTATCTGCCCAACCACAATGCCGGCAGCTATGACGACCCGCGCTTTAGCCTGGTGATTGACGACGGCGTTAACTTCGTTAACCAGACCTCGCAGACCTTTGACGTGATCATCTCCGACTGCACCGATCCTATCGGTCCCGGCGCGTCGCTGTTTACCTCCTCGTTCTACGAAGGCTGCAAGCGCTGTCTGAACCCGGGCGGGATCTTCGTCGCCCAAAATGGCGTCTGCTTCCTGCAGCAGGATGAAGCGCTGGATAGCCACCGGAAGCTGAGCACCTATTTCGAGGATGTCAGCTTCTATCAGGCGGCAATTCCAACCTACTACGGCGGAATCATGACCTTTGCCTGGGCGACGGATAACGACGTCTTACGTCATCTCTCCACCGAAATTATTCAGGCCCGCTTCCATCAGGCCGGTCTTCAGTGCCGATACTACAATCCGGCTATTCATACCGCAGCGTTTGCTCTGCCGCAGTACCTGCAAGACGCATTATCCACTAAGGGGGTGAGCTAATTGAAAAAGCTTAAACTGCATGGCTTTAACAACCTGACCAAAAGCCTGAGTTTTTGTATTTACGATATCTGCTATGCCAAAACAGCGGAAGAACGCGATGGTTACATCGCCTATATCGACGAACTCTACAACGCCAACCGTCTGACCGAGATCCTGTCAGAAACCTGTTCCATTATCGGCGCCAACATCCTGAATATCGCCCGACAGGATTATGAACCTCAGGGCGCCAGCGTGACCATCCTGGTCAGCGAAGAGCCGGTTGACCCGAAGCTTATCGACAAAACGGAACATCCGGGCCCGCTGCCGGAAGTGGTGGTTGCCCACCTGGATAAAAGCCATATCTGCGTCCATACCTACCCGGAGAGTCACCCGGAAGGTGGGCTGTGTACGTTCCGCGCCGATATTGAAGTGTCGACCTGCGGCGTGATTTCCCCGCTCAACGCGCTGAACTATCTCATCCACCAGCTGGAATCGGATATCGTCACGATTGATTATCGCGTGCGCGGCTTTACCCGTGATGTCAACGGCATGAAGCACTTCATCGACCACGAGATCAACTCTATTCAGAACTTTATGTCCGAGGACATGAAATCACTGTATGACATGATGGACGTGAACGTGTATCAGGAAAACATCTTCCATACCAAGATGTTACTTAAGGAATTCGACCTTAAGCACTATATGTTCCACACGAAGCCGGAAGATTTGAGCGAAGAAGAGCGTAAGGCGATTACTGACCTGCTCTGGAAAGAGATGCGCGAGATTTACTACGGCCGTAATATTCCGGCCGTGTAAGTGTTGCCCGGAGCAGGGACGCTTCGGGAAGTTACCGCTGTTTCATGAACTCGCGGTAGGCATTCACCACCTGAAGGAAGTCTTCAACGCCGCACAGCGACAGGCTTTCTTCGTCATAGTAGCTCATCCCCTCTTCCATCTCGTCGCCTGAAAACTCGAGCTGGTTGGCACGCACCATGACCTCTTCACCGTCCATCCACAGCGTGTATTCGTGCCCGGCGCGTTGCCAGGAGCGTTCACTGCCTTTCACCGTATTTGCCGCCTGTTCAACCTCATCAAGAAGGGCGAGATTTTCTTTCACCTCTTCGTTAAACCAGTGTCCAACGGCTTCGTGGCCCATCGACATACGCACTTTCACCACTCCGGTGATGTCGCGCAGAAATTCGTAATCCATAGTGTTTTCCTCTGCAAAGCCATTAGGGTAATTATCGCAGCAGAGAGGAAGAAAAAAAGCGTGAGAGGTGGGAGGAATGAAAATAAAAAGGTGAGAGCAAGACCCTGCGGCCTGATGCCCTCACCCCGTCCCTCTCCCACGGGAGAGGGTGCAAACACTAAAAACCGTCTCGTAGAGACGGTTTTGCTGCTTATACTGCCGTCTGGAAGATAACCCCGTCAGCCTTCTCGGTGTACTGAGAGAGCTGGTCGAAGTTCAGGTAGCGATAGGTATCCACCGCGGTCTTATCCACCTGAGCCACAAAGGTCTGGTACTCTTCCGGCGTTGGCAGTTTGCCAATCAGCGCCGCAACCGCCGCCAGCTCCGCAGAGGCCAGGAAGACATTCGCACCGGTACCTAAACGGTTCGGGAAGTTACGGGTCGAGGTGGAAACCACCGTCGCGCCGTCGGCGACGCGCGCCTGGTTGCCCATACACAGGGAACAGCCAGGAATTTCAATACGCGCCCCGCTCTTACCAAACACGCTGTAGTAGCCCTCTTCGGTCAACTGAGCCGCGTCCATACGGGTTGGCGGCGCCACCCACAGACGGGTTGGCAGCTGGCCTTTGTGTGTATCCAGCAGCTTGCCAGCCGCACGGAAGTGGCCGATGTTGGTCATGCAGGATCCGATGAACACTTCGTCGATCTTCTCGCCCTGAACTTCGGACAGCGGACGCGCGTCGTCCGGATCGTTCGGTGCACACAGGATTGGCTCTTTGATATCCGCCAGATCGATGTCGATCACCGCCGCGTACTCTGCGTCAGCATCAGCTTCCAGCAGTTGCGGATCGGCCAGCCATTTCTCCATGCCCTGGATACGACGCTCCAGCGTACGACGGTCGCCGTAGCCTTCTGCGATCATCCACTTCAGCAGCACGATGTTAGAGTTCAGATACTCAATAATCGGCTCTTTGTTCAGCTTGATGGTACAGCCCGCAGCTGAACGCTCAGCGGAGGCATCGGTCAGCTCGAACGCCTGCTCAACCTTCAGATCCGGCAGACCTTCGATTTCCAGGATACGGCCAGAGAAGATGTTTTTCTTCCCTTTCTTCTCAACGGTCAGCAGACCCTGTTTAATCGCATACAGCGGGATCGCGTGAACCAGGTCGCGCAGGGTAATACCCGGCTGCATTTTACCTTTGAAGCGCACCAGCACCGATTCCGGCATATCCAGCGGCATCACACCCGTCGCCGCAGCAAACGCCACCAGACCGGAACCCGCCGGGAAGGAGATACCGATTGGGAAACGGGTATGGGAGTCACCGCCGGTACCCACGGTATCCGGCAGCAGCATGCGGTTCAGCCAGGAGTGAATTACGCCGTCGCCCGGACGCAGGGAAACACCGCCGCGGTTCATGATGAAGTCTGGCAGCGTATGGTGCGTGGTTACGTCAACCGGCTTCGGATACGCCGCAGTGTGGCAGAAGGACTGCATCACCAGATCGGAAGAGAAGCCCAGGCACGCCAGGTCTTTCAGTTCGTCACGGGTCATTGGGCCAGTGGTGTCCTGAGAGCCTACGGAGGTCATCTTCGGCTCGCAGTATGCGCCAGGACGAACACCGGCGACGCCGCAGGCGCGACCGACCATTTTCTGCGCCAGAGAGTAACCGCGATTGCTCTCCGCTACGTCTTTCGCGTGACGGAATACATCACTGTGCGGCAGACCCAGCGCTTCACGCGCTTTGGTGGTCAGGCCACGACCGATGATCAGCGGAATACGGCCACCGGCACGCACTTCGTCGATCAGCACGTCGGTTTTCAGCTCAAAGCTCGCCAGCAGTTCGTTGGTTTCGTGGTTACGCACTTCACCTTTGTACGGGTAAACGTCAATCACGTCGCCCATGTTCAGGTTGGAGACGTCCACTTCGATCGGCAGTGCGCCCGCATCTTCCATGGTGTTGAAGAAGATCGGTGCAATTTTACCACCGAGGCACAGGCCGCCGCCGCGTTTGTTTGGCACATGCGGGATGTCGTCACCCATGAACCACAGCACGGAGTTGGTCGCGGATTTACGGGAAGAACCGGTACCCACAACGTCACCCACGTAGGCCAGCGGGAACCCTTTTTTCTGCAGGGCTTCGATCTGTTTGATCGGACCAACGCTGCCAGGCTGATCCGGCTCAATGCCTTCACGGGCGTTTTTCAGCATCGCCAGGGCGTGCAGAGGGATATCCGGGCGAGACCACGCGTCCGGTGCCGGAGAGAGGTCATCGGTGTTGGTTTCACCGGTCACTTTGAAGACGGTAACGGTGATTTTTTCAGCAAGTGCTGGACGATTCAGGAACCATTCGGCATCCGCCCAGGACTGCATCACCTGCTTCGCATAGACGTTGCCTGCTTTGGCTTTTTCTTCCACATCGTAGAAGTTATCGAACATCAACAGCGTAGACGAGAGCGCTTTAGCGGCAATCGGTGCCAGCTTGTCGTTATCAAGCGCGTCAATCAGCGGATGAATGTTGTAACCACCCTGCATGGTGCCGAGCAGTTCAATGGCTTTTTCAGGAGTAACCAGTGGGGAGGTGGCTTCGCCTTTGGCGATAGCAGCAAGGAATCCGGCTTTTACGTAGGCAGCTTCATCTACGCCAGGCGGTACGCGGTTGATCAACAGATCTAACAGGAATTCTTCTTCGCCCTTAGGCGGGTTCTTCAGCAGCTCGACGAGCGCGGCCATTTGGGTTGCATCTAAAGGTTTGGGTACAATTCCCTCGGCGGCACGTTCTGCTACGTGCTTACGGTATTCTTCTAGCACGACGGTTCTCCTCGCTCTCATTGTCATATGCGGCGGGCGTTCTCTTCACGCTCCTGTGAGACAGCAGTTTGTAGGGTAAATGCCCGATACCGCGTCGGGCAGCATAGCAGGATTTCTGCACAGTGTTAATCCGTTTACAAAAAAGCAACATTAAAAAATTTGCTGAATCGTTAAGCATGGTGTAGCGGGGATTTAGGCCACCATTTTGCGGTTTCTTCCGCACCGTGACGCTTCAGTTTTTCCTTCATCAGATATAATTGTGTAATAAATACTCACACTCTTTATCCGGACGTACCGGACGCTTCCCAATAAAAGTCAAAACAGTAAAAGACGGGTGAATAATACTCACGCCAACCGTAGCGCCTCACGGCACAGCGCTTGTCTCGTTGGAGTCATTTTATGAAGTTGCCCTTTAAGCCACATCTGCTCGTCCTTCTGTGCAGTGCCGGGCTGCTTGCCGCCTCAGGCGTCATGTTTGTCAAAAGCCGCGCAACGGAACCCGTTGCGCCCGCCCCCGTCGCTCAACAACCGGCTGCACCCGCTGCACCGGCAGCAGCAACGCCCGCTCCAGTCGTCGCGCCAACCTATACTGCCGCGCAAATCGATCAGTGGGTTGCCCCTATCGCGCTCTACCCGGACGCCCTGCTGTCACAGATCTTGATGGCCTCGACTTACCCGGCCAACGTGATTCAGGCGGCGCAGTGGTCAAAAGACAACCCTAAAATGGAAGGGGACGCCGCCATTCAGGCCGTTGCCAGCCAGCCATGGGATCCGAGCGTAAAATCGCTGGTCGCGTTTCCTCAGCTCATGTCGCTGATGGGTGAAAACCCGCCGTGGGTACAAAATTTGGGCGATGCGTTTCTTGCGCAGCCGAAAGACGTGATGGATTCCGTTCAGCGCCTGCGCGCGCTGGCACAGAAGACAGGCGCGTTACAATCCACGCCTCAGCAGACGGTCACCACCGTGACTAAACCGGCTCCGGCTAAAACCAGCACCACCGAGGCAACGACGACAACCACAACCACGTCTGCGCCCGCGCCAACGGTGATCAAAATTGAATCTGCCGATCCGCAGGTTGTGTACGTCCCCACCTATAACCCCAACACGGTTTATGGGACCTGGCCCAACACTGCCTATCCGCCCACCTATCTCCCGCCTACACCCGGGGAGCAGTTTGGCAACAGCTTCGTCAACGGCTTAGGCTTCAGCCTGGGTGTCGCCACAACCTATGCCATTTTCAGCAACATCGACTGGGATGACGACGATGACTGGGATCATCATCATGACGGTGACTGGGATAATCACGGCGGCTATAACCGCAACGGTGATAACAACATCAATATCAACGTTGAGAACTTCAATAAAATCAGCGGACAGCGTCTGACGGACGCCAACCGTACCTGGCAGCATAACCCGGCCTATCGGGAAGGTGTGCCCTATCCGACTAACCAGCTCAACACCCGTTTCCACTCCACCAGCACGGCTACCGGGCTAAGCTCAACGCAGCAAAAACCGGTTAACCGGGACAGCCAGCGTCAGGCGGCCCTGAGCCAGATGGAGAAATCCACGGGTAAAACCTTCCCGCAAACGGCACGTCCCGGCACGAAAGACGTGCAGCGTCAGGCCTCAAGTGAACAGCTGAAGCAGATTTCCCAGCGCAATAACTACCGTGGCTACGACACCAAACCGCAGACGGCGAAGCGAACCACCACACAGCAGCGAGAAAATCGCCAGACCACCGCGCAGAGACAAGAGAAACGGGTTTCGCAGCCCGCGCAGCAACGCACTCTGCAGCAGCGGAACAGCCAGCCCCGGGCCAATGCGCTGAGCGGCAACGACAGCCGCTCCGCGAACTGGCAGGCGCAGCAGCAGCGTGGTGCGCAAAGCAGACAGCTTGCGGCTCGCCAGCAGCAGCCGCGTCAGGCGTCTGGTGGACGCGCTGAACGCCGTGAAATTCGACATCGCTAAGGGAACCGACATGAAAAGTAAACTACTCAGTGGAATGGTGTTGTTCATGCTTTCGGCCTCGGCGATGGCGCAGCAGTCCTTCAGCACGCCCGATCAGGCGACCGATGCGCTGGCCAACGCCATTGATGAGCATAATGAGCGCGCGATGAGCAACCTGCTTGGAGAGAACTGGCGCGATTTTCTGCCCCCTGAAGGCGTTGATCCGGATGCCGTCGATCGTTTCCTGCGCGACTGGAAAGTCCGTCACAACACCGTTGTCGAAGGGGATACGGCGCATCTTGTTGTCGGCGATAACAGCTGGCAGCTTCCCATCCCGGTGATCAAAACCGCAACTGGTTGGCAATTCGATATCAAAGAAGGGGCGGAAGAGATCCTGACCCGCGAAATCGGGCGTAACGAACTTGCCGCCATTGAAGCCTTACATGCCTATGTTGATGCGCAGCAAAGCTACTTTGCGATGAACCAGAAATACGCGCAGAAGATTGTCAGCTCGAAGGGCAAAAAAGACGGTTTGTACTGGCCCGCCTCTCCCGGCGAAGCGCCCAGTCCGCTCGGACCGGCATTTAGCCCAAAAGAGCCGGGTACCGGCTATCACGGCTATCGCTTTCGGATCCTGCCGGATAAAAACGGTTTCGCGATGGTGGCCTGGCCGGTTAGCTACGGCGAGACGGGCGTGATGAGCTTTGTAATAAATCAGGACGACAAGGTGTACCAGTCCGATCTCGGCAGCGAGTCGGAGCAAAAGGCCCGGGCGCTGGCCTCATACGCGCCTGATAAAACCTGGCAGCCCGTCGAACCCTGAATACCCGCTCTGCCTGTAGGCCGGGTAAGGCGAAGCCGCCCCCCGGCTTTTTAACTTACAGAATATTGGCGACTGATTTCGCCAACTGAGCTTCCAGAACCGGTTTGGCTTCTTCAAACTTCAGGTTTACTTTGTTAGCATTCGACACCACGCGGGTTTGATACTTCGCACGGTCGCCATGCCGATCAGCCCCGCAGCCAGCCCCACGCGCTGCGCCGGAGGAGTTGCTGTTGTAGGCCGTGATACCGGCACCCAGCGCGGCACCCACAGCGGCACCTTCATAGCCGGTTTTCAGGTAGCCCTGAGATTCACGCAGGTCCATTTTGTCTGCTTTCAGAACGTTAGCCTGCACCCAATAGTATGCGCTGTCAGGAGAGCTGGTGACCTTGTATCCCTTGGCACTCAGATCGTTTGCCAGCAGCGTCTGCAGATTGCTCATGTCTTTATCAGAAGTGTTTTTAACCTGAATGTAGACCGTTTTTTCACTGGATGGCTCAAGCCAGATGGTTTCACTCATCTGCGTTTTTACTTCCAGGTTGCGTTTTTTCACCGCCGTCGTCATCGCACCGCACCCGGTCAGCGTCATCACTGCCGCTAATTAGCCAATCCCCATCACTTTCTTCAAAGACATGTTATTTCCTTTTTGTGTGTAATCAAAAGTCCAGAATCGTTAACCGTGCGGCCAGTAGCTACACAATGGTGCAAAAGGTATCGGCAGACAGATGAAAATTTTTAGAGGAAATAACAATAAGTTACCTACCATAATGGGTAGTTTTCAGGCAAAAAAAAACGCCTCCAGAGGAGGCGTTAGCAATCAGGGAAGAAACTTATTTCTTCTTCGCTTTCGCGTTTGGCAGGTCGGTGATGCTGCCTTCAAACACTTCTGCCGCCAGGCCCACGGACTCGTGCAGAGTCGGGTGTGCGTGGATGGTCAGCGCGATGTCTTCAGCGTCACAACCCATTTCGATAGCCAGACCGATTTCACCCAGCAGCTCGCCGCCGTTGGTACCGACAATCGCACCACCGATTACGCGGTGAGTCTCTTTGTCGAAGATCAGTTTGGTCATACCGTCTGCGCAGTCGGAAGCGATAGCACGGCCAGAAGCAGCCCACGGGAAGGTGGCGGTTTCGTAGCTGATGCCTTTCTCTTTCGCTTCTTTCTCAGTCAGACCAACCCATGCCACTTCTGGCTCGGTGTACGCGATAGATGGGATCACTTTCGGATCGAAGTAGTGCTTCATGCCGGCGATAACTTCAGCGGCAACGTGGCCTTCGTGAACACCTTTGTGCGCCAGCATTGGCTGACCGACGATATCGCCGATAGCAAAGATGTGCGGCACGTTGGTGCGCAGCTGTTTGTCAACGCGGATGAAGCCACGGTCGTCCACTTCCACGCCAGCTTTGCCCGCGTCGAGGTTTTTACCGTTCGGTACACGACCGATAGCCACCAGCACGGCGTCGTAACGCTGTGGTTCGGATGGGGCTTTTTTGCCTTCCATGGAAACGTAAATACCGTCTTCTTTCGCTTCAACGGCAGTCACTTTGGTTTCCAGCATCAGGTTGAATTTCTTGCTGATGCGCTTGGTGAAGACTTTAACGATGTCTTTGTCGGCAGCCGGGATCACCTGGTCGAACATTTCAACCACGTCGATCTCTGAACCCAGCGCATGGTACACGGTACCCATTTCCAGACCGATGATACCGCCGCCCATAACCAGCAGACGCTTAGGAACGGTTTTCAGCTCCAGCGCATCGGTGGAATCCCACACGCGTGGATCTTCATGTGGAATGAAAGGCAGTTCGATTGGGCGAGAGCCTGCCGCGATGATCGCGTTGTCGAAGTTGATCACGGTTTTGCCGTTTTCGCCTTCCACTTCCAGGGTGTTCGCACCGGTGAATTTACCCAGACCGTTTACCACTTTCACTTTACGGCCTTTGGCCATACCCGCCAGACCGCCGGTCAGCTGAGTGATAACTTTCTCTTTCCAGGTACGAATTTTGTCGATGTCGGTTTTCGGCTCGCCGAAGACGATACCGTGTTCAGCCAGCGCTTTGGCTTCTTCGATAACTTTCGCTACGTGCAGCAGCGCTTTAGAAGGGATACAGCCGACGTTCAGACAAACACCGCCGAGGGTGCTGTAACGTTCTACGATGACGGTTTCCAGACCTAAATCCGCTGCGCGAAATGCTGCGGAGTAACCTGCCGGGCCTGCCCCAAGTACTACGACCTGAGTTTTGATTTCTGTGCTCATCATGACCTCTTAGTTTATACCCGTCGTCCACCGGGTCGTTCTATCCGCCCGCAGTTTACAAAATTGTTAACAATTTTGAAACAACAAACGGCTCACGAATTGTCGCTTTCGCCAATAACCTCACAAACACCATGAGATTATCAGAAAAAAGCCGGCCGACTGGCCGGCTTTTCGATTACATCACCAGGCGGCGAATGTCGCTCAGCATGTTGTTGATGATGGTGATGAAACGCGCACCATCAGCACCGTCGATCACGCGGTGGTCGAAGGACAGAGAGATTGGCATCATCAGACGCGGCACGAACTCTTTGCCATTCCACACCGGCTCCATCGCGGACTTGGACACACCGAGGATAGCCACTTCCGGCGCGTTCACAATCGGCGCGAAGTGGGTGGTACCCAGGCCGCCGATGCTGGAGATGGTGAAGCAACCGCCCTGCATTTCGCCGGCAGTCAGCTTACCATCACGCGCTTTCTTGGAGATGGTGGTCAGTTCACGGGACAGCTCAGTGATGCTCTTCTTGTTCACGTCTTTGAAGACCGGAACAACCAGACCATTTGGCGTATCAACCGCAACACCGATGTTGATGTATTTCTTCAGCGTCAGCTTCTGGCCGTCTTCGGACAGGGAGCTGTTGAAGCGTGGCATCTGTTCCAGAGCCGCAGCAACCGCCTTCATGATGAAGACCACTGGGGTGAATTTCACGTCCAGTTTACGCTTCTCAGCTTCGGCGTTCTGCTGTTTACGGAACGCTTCCAGATCGGTGATATCGGTCTTATCGAAGTGCGTAACGTGCGGGATCATCACCCAGTTACGGCTCAGGTTCGCACCAGAGATTTTCTGGATACGGCCCAGTTCCACTTCTTCAATCTCGCCGAACTTGCTGAAGTCCACTTTCGGCCATGGCAGCATGCCCGGGATACCGCCGCCAGCGGCTGCAGCTGGTGCAGCTTCGGCGCGTTTCACCGCGTCTTTCACGTAGGTCTGAACGTCTTCGCGCAGGATACGACCCTTACGGCCGGTCCCTTTCACTTTCGCCAGGTTCACACCGAATTCGCGCGCCAGGCGACGAATCAGCGGCGTCGCGTGGACGTAAGCGTCGTTTTCAGCGAACTCTGATTTTTCTGCTTTTGCAGCAGGGGCAGCGGCTGGTTTAGCAGCCTGAGCCGGTGCAGCAGCCGGTGCTGGAGCAGCCGCGGCAGCCGGAGCTGCGGCAGGCGCAGCGCCTTCCACTTCGAAGACCATGATCAGAGAGCCGGTAGACACTTTGTCGCCGGTGCTGATTTTGATCTCTTTAACGGTACCCGCGAATGGCGCAGGGACTTCCATAGAAGCCTTGTCGCCTTCAACGGTGATCAGTGACTGTTCAGCGGCAACTTTGTCGCCCACTTTTACCATCACTTCGGTGACTTCAACTTCATCACCGCCGATGTCCGGTACGTTAACGTCTTTCGCGCCGCCAGCAGCGGCTGGTGCTGCGGCTGGCGCCGGAGCAGCGGCCTGTGCAGGCGCGGCAGCAGGTGCAGCACCTGCCACTTCGAAGATCATGATCAGGGAGCCAGTAGACACTTTGTCACCGGTGTTGATCTTGATCTCTTTAACGGTACCCGCAAACGGTGCTGGCACTTCCATAGAGGCTTTGTCGCCTTCTACGGTGATCAGTGACTGCTCGGCCGCAACGGTATCGCCCACTTTCACCAGGATCTCAGTCACTTCAACTTCGTCACCGCCGATGTCAGGCACGTTCACTTCTTTCGCACTCGCGGCAGCTGCTGGAGCAGCGGCGGCCGGAGCGGCTTTCTTCTCTTCCTGCGCAGGTGCAGCAGCGGCTGCACCGTCGGCGGAATCGAAAATCATGATCAGTTTGCCAGTCTCGGTTTTATCGCCAACAGAGACTTTGATCTCTTTAACGATGCCAGCCTGAGGAGACGGGACTTCCATAGAGGCTTTGTCGCCTTCTACGGTGATCAGCGACTGTTCAGCTTCAACTTTGTCGCCTACTTTGACCAGGATCTCGGTGATTTCAACTTCATCAGCCCCGATGTCCGGTACATTGATTTCGATAGCCATTATTCTTTTACCTCTTACGCCAGACGCGGGTTAACTTTTTCTGCATCGATGTTGAATTTGGTGATTGCGTCCGCAACCACTTTCTTATCGATTTCGCCACGTTTAGCCAGTTCGCCCAGTGCTGCTACAACCACGTAAGAAGCATCAACTTCGAAGTGGTGACGCAGGTTTTCGCGGCTGTCAGAACGACCGAAGCCGTCAGTACCCAGAACGCGATAATCATCAGCTGGAACGTAAGTACGAACCTGCTCAGCGAACAGTTTCATATAGTCAGTAGACGCCACCGCTGGCGCGTCGTTCATCACCTGAGCGATGTACGGAACGCGTGGGGTTTCCATTGGGTGCAGCATGTTCCAGCGCTCACAATCCTGGCCATCACGCGCCAGTTCAGTGAAGGAGGTCACAGAGTACACATCGGAACCGACACCGTAGTCTTTCGCCAGGATCTGTGCTGCTTCACGAACATGACGCAGGATAGAACCGGAGCCCAGCAGCTGAACTTTACCTTTGCTACCTTCGATGGTTTCGAGTTTATAGATACCTTTACGGATACCTTCCTCGGCACCTGCTGGCATTGCCGGCATGTGGTAGTTTTCGTTCAGGGTGGTGATGTAGTAGTAAATGTTCTCCTGCGCTTCACCGTACATGCGCTGCAGACCGTCATGCATGATGACTGCCACTTCATACGCGTAAGACGGGTCGTAAGAGATACAGTTAGGGATAGTCAGAGACTGAATGTGGCTGTGACCATCTTCGTGCTGCAGACCTTCACCGTTCAGGGTCGTACGACCGGAAGTACCACCGATCAGGAAGCCGCGAGCCTGCTGGTCGCCTGCCTGCCAGCACAGGTCACCGATACGCTGGAACCCGAACATGGAGTAGTAAATGTAGAACGGGATCATCGGCAGGTTGTTGGTGCTGTAAGAGGTCGCAGCAGCCAGCCAGGATGCGCCTGCGCCCAGCTCGTTGATACCTTCCTGCAGGATCTGACCTTTCTCGTCTTCTTTGTAGTAAGCAACTTGCTCACGGTCCTGCGGGGTGTACTGCTGGCCGTTCGGGCTGTAGATACCGATCTGACGGAACAGACCTTCCATACCGAAAGTACGCGCTTCGTCGGCGATGATTGGCACGAGGCGATCTTTGATCGACTTGTTCTTCAGCATCACGTTCAGGGCACGAACGAAAGCGATAGTGGTAGAGATCTCTTTGTTCTGCTCTTCCAGCAGCTGAGAGAAGTCTTCCAGCGCTGGCAGTTCCAGCTTCTCGGTGAAGTTAGGCTGGCGAGCTGGCAGGTAGCCTTTCAGCGCCTGACGACGTTCGTGCAGGTACTTGTGCTCTTCAGAGCCTTCCGGGAAGGTGATGTAAGACAGGTTTTCTACCTGCTCATCGGTGACTGGAACGTTGAAACGGTCGCGGATATAACGCACGCCGTCCATGTTCATTTTCTTAACCTGGTGAGCGATGTTTTTACCTTCTGCGGTATCACCCATGCCGTAACCTTTGATGGTGTGGGCCAGGATTACAGTCGCTTTACCTTTGGTTTCACGCGCTTTTTTCAGTGCAGCGTAGATTTTCTTCGGATCGTGACCACCGCGGTTCAGGGCCCAGATCTGCTCATCAGTCCAGTCTGCAACCAGGGCTGCGGTTTCTGGATATTTGCCGAAGAAGTGCTCACGCACGTAGGCACCGTCTTTGGATTTGAAGGTCTGGTAGTCACCGTCAACGGTTTCGTTCATCAGCTGGATCAGTTTACCGCTGGTGTCTTTACGCAGCAGTTCGTCCCAACGGGAACCCCACATGACTTTGATCACGTTCCAGCCAGCACCTGCGAAGATGCCTTCCAGTTCGTTGATGATCTTGCCGTTACCGGTTACCGGACCATCCAGACGCTGCAGGTTACAGTTGATGATGAAGCACAGGTTGTCCAGCTTCTCACGGGTCGCGATGGTGATCGCGCCTTTAGATTCTGGCTCATCCATTTCGCCGTCGCCCAGGAAGGCGTATACGGTCTGCTCAGAGGTGTCTTTCAGACCACGGTGTTCCAGATACTTCAGGAATTTCGCCTGGTAGATCGCACCGATTGGGCCCAGACCCATTGATACGGTCGGGAACTGCCAGAATTCAGGCATCAGTTTAGGGTGCGGGTAAGAAGACAGACCTTTACCGTGAACTTCCTGACGGAAGTTGTTCATCTGCTCTTCAGTCAGACGACCTTCCAGGAATGCACGTGCATAGATGCCCGGAGAGATGTGGCCCTGGAAGTACACCAGATCGCCGCCGTCTTTCTCGTTCGCTGCACGGAAGAAGTGGTTGAAGCACACTTCGTAAACGGTCGCAGAAGACTGGAAGGACGCCATGTGGCCACCCAGCTCCAGGTCTTTCTTGGATGCGCGCAGAACGGTCATGATGGCGTTCCAGCGAATTGCAGAACGGATACGACGTTCCAGATCCAGATTGCCCGGGTATTCCGGTTCGTCTTCGACGGCAATCGTGTTTACGTAGTTGCTAGCCCCTGCACCTGAAGCAACCTTCACACCGCCTTTGCGGGCTTCAGAAAGCAGCTGATCAATCAGATACTGAGCGCGCTCAACACCTTCTTCACGGATGACCGATTCGATCGCCTGTAGCCAGTCGCGAGTTTCGATCGGATCCACGTCATTTTGGAGACGTTCTGACATGGGGGTATTCCTTATCTATCTAATACGTTGATTTGTCTGGAACCTGTCCCATTGTGCTCTTGGGCAAGAACACAATAAGACAGGTTCTGCGTTTAGTTGCCGCGCTCAAAAAGTACCTGGCGCTTAATCCTTTCGTTGCTGTATGCGGCGTAATGAACGTTCGCGACGCGATTGTTCACGGCTGCGGTCCAGCAAGATTTCCTCAATGAAAGCCAGATGGCGGTGCGACGCTTCGCGCGCCTGCTCCGGTTCCCCGGCCATTATCGCCTCGAATACTCGGGTGCGATGGTTGCTTACCAGTGGGAGCATGTCCCGACGGGCATACAACAATTCAAAATTTTGACGAACGTTCTGGGCCAGCATCGGCTCCATGCAGCGTAGCAGATGGAGGAGCACCACATTGTGTGCCGCTTCGGTGACGGCGATTTGATACTGGACGACGGCGCTGGACTCGGCGTCTAAATCGCCGGACTGCTGTGCCCGTTCAATGGCCTGATGCAGTTCGCGGATACGCACGCGATCTTCATCAGTGCTGCGAAGGGCGGCGTAATAGGCCGCAATACCTTCCAGCGCGTGACGGGTCTCAAGCAGGTCAAACTGGGATTCTGGGTGGTCAGAGAGAAGTTCTACCAGCGGATCGCTGAAGCTCTGCCACAGGCTGTTTTGCACAAAGGTTCCGCCGCCCTGGCGACGAAGCAGCAAGCCCTTTGCTTCGAGACGTTGAATCGCCTCACGCAGAGAAGGACGTGAAACGTCGAACTGTTTTGCCAGCTCGCGTTCTGGCGGAAGTTTCTCACCCGGGCGCAGAGTCCCTTCGAGGATTAAAAACTCCAGCTGCTGCTCAATCACATCAGATAGTTTTGGTTGGCGAATTTTGCTGTAGGCCATATTCCCTGTCTTACGCCTTTTTGCCCGGAGTCAATTGGTCTTACCAATTTCTATTTCGTATCGCTAAAGTAACAAAGTATTCACCTTCTGTCCATATTGGTTTTGATTGAAATCAGTAAACCCTGCACATTTTAACAACCTTACAGAAATAACGTTTCAGAAATGTAACCTTGCACAAATGAGTTGATTACCCCCAAAGAGGGAGTTTTAACCATAATGAAACGAGGGTTTTTGCAATCTGAAGCGATTCAACAAGGCAAATAATGAAAATTCGCCCACTTAAGGCGCATTTCTATTCTATAGGTTGGGAGAGGAACAACGAGCGGGCCGATTTACAAATGCTTTCTTTTTATTCAAGTCGTCATCACCCCTTCATAAAGCAGGTGCATTCGCAGGCACTTACCACTATTCTGGCGCTTACGGAAGTCATCTCCGCTTTTTTCGGTCTCGTTTACCGTAAAGAAATAAATACAGAATATGGATTTTCATAATTACACACGCTCAGCGTGAACATAACAACCACACACGAGGTTTCAAATGGAAGCTCAACAGCACGGCGATCAGCTAAAGCGCGGGCTTAAAAACCGCCATATTCAGCTCATCGCACTGGGCGGTGCGATTGGTACCGGCCTGTTTCTGGGCAGCGCATCCGTTATCCAGTCTGCCGGTCCGGGCATTATTTTGGGTTATGCGATTGCGGGTTTCATTGCTTTTCTGATCATGCGCCAGCTGGGCGAAATGGTCGTGGAAGAGCCGGTCGCGGGCTCCTTCAGCCACTTTGCCTATAAATACTGGGGCAGCTTTGCCGGTTTCGCCTCGGGCTGGAACTACTGGGTGCTGTACGTTCTGGTTGCCATGGCCGAACTGACCGCCGTCGGGAAATACATTCAGTTCTGGTATCCCGAAATCCCAACCTGGGCTTCTGCTGCAGCCTTCTTCGTCATTATCAACGCCATTAACCTGACCAACGTTAAAGTGTTCGGGGAGATGGAGTTCTGGTTTGCCATCATCAAGGTCATTGCCGTGGTGGCGATGATTATCTTCGGCGGCTGGCTGCTGTTCAGCGGCAACGGCGGCCCGCAGGCCACCGTGCGCAACCTCTGGGAACAGGGTGGCTTCCTGCCTCACGGCATGACCGGTCTGGTGATGATGATGGCCATCATTATGTTCTCCTTCGGCGGTCTGGAGCTGGTAGGGATCACTGCCGCTGAAGCCGACAACCCTGAGCAGAGCATCCCGAAAGCCACAAATCAGGTTATCTACCGTATTCTGATCTTCTATGTGGGCTCACTGGCCGTGCTGCTCTCCCTGCTGCCGTGGACGCGCGTCACTGCCGACACCAGCCCGTTTGTGCTGATCTTCCACGAGCTGGGCGACACCTTTGTCGCCAACGCCCTGAACATCGTGGTGCTGACCGCAGCGCTCTCCGTATACAACAGCTGCGTATACTGCAACAGCCGTATGCTGTTCGGCCTCGCCCAACAGGGCAACGCGCCGAAGATGCTGCTTAACGTTGATAAACGCGGCGTGCCGGTGAATACCATCATTGTTTCCGCCATCGTGACCGCCCTGTGCGTGCTGATTAACTACATGGCACCGGAATCGGCGTTTGGCCTGCTGATGGCGCTGGTGGTCTCTGCTCTGGTCATCAACTGGGCGATGATCAGCCTGGCACACATCAAGTTCCGCCGCGCGAAACAGCAGCAGGGCGTCACCACGCGCTTCCCTGCCCTGCTCTATCCGCTGGGCAACTGGATCTGCCTGCTGTTCATGGCGGCCGTTCTGGTGATCATGCTGATCACGCCGGGTATGGCGATTTCCGTCTACCTGATCCCGGTCTGGATTGCGATCCTGGGCGTGGGCTATCTCTTCAGTCAGAAAAGCCGTAATGCCATGAAGGCGCACTAAGCCTCCCTCCGCGGTACCTGCTTTTGCGGGTGCCGCGCGTTGTTACCTTCCTCACACTTTCGCGCCCACAGCGCATTTATCCATATCACCGCCCTGATACTGCAACGCATATATCCCTTCGCCAGCGAATAATTCTCTCCATACCGTAAACCGGAGAGCTGTCGATGGATAACAACACACTGTCAGTAAAAGAAAAGATCGGCTATGGGATGGGCGACGCCGGATGCAACATTATCTTTGGCGCCATCATGCTGTTTGTTAACTATTTTTATACGGATATTTTTGGCCTCGCCCCTGCGCTGGTCGGCGTGCTGCTGCTGTCTGTCCGCGTGATTGACGCCGTAACGGACCCGATCATGGGCGCGATTGCCGACCGTACCCGCAGCAAATATGGCCGGTTTCGTCCATGGCTGCTGTGGATCGCTTTCCCCTACGCGCTGTTCAGCATCCTGATGTTCACCACGCCAGAGTGGAGCTATAACAGCAAAGTTATCTATGCCTTTGTCACCTATTTCCTGCTGTCGCTGACCTATACCGCCATCAACATCCCCTACTGCTCGCTGGGCGGGGTGATCACTAACGACCCGAAAGAGCGCGTCGCCTGCCAGTCGTATCGCTTCGTGCTGGTCGGCATCGCCACGCTGCTGCTCTCATTAACGCTGCTGCCGATGGCCGACTGGTTTGGCGGGGACAACAAAGCCAAAGGCTACCAGATGGCGATGACCGTACTAGCGCTGATTGGCACCTGCATGTTCCTGTTCTGCTTCGCCACCGTGCGCGAGCGCGTGCGCCCGGCGGTGCAGACCAACGATGAGTTGAAAAACGATCTGAAAGACGTGTGGAAGAACGACCAGTGGGTGCGCATTCTGCTGCTGACGCTCTGCAACGTCTGCCCCGGCTTTATCCGCATGGCGGCCACCATGTATTACGTTACCTGGGTGATGGGCCAGAGCACCCACTTCGCCACGCTGTTCATCAGCCTGGGCGTTGTTGGCATGATGCTCGGCAGCGTGCTGGCAAAAGTGCTGACCGACCGCTGGTGTAAGCTGAAGGTCTTCTTCTGGACCAATATCGTGCTGGCGATTTTCTCCTGTGCCTTTTATTTCTTCGACCCGAAAGCCACCGTCACCATCGTGGCGCTCTACGTCCTGCTGAACATCCTGCACCAGATCCCGTCTCCGCTGCACTGGTCGCTGATGGCCGACGTGGACGACTACGGCGAGTGGAAAACCGGGAAGCGCATCACCGGCATCAGCTTCTCGGGCAACATCTTCTTCCTGAAGCTGGGGCTGGCGATTGCCGGGGCGATGGTCGGGTTCCTGCTCTCCTGGTATGGCTACGACGCGGGCGCGAAAGCGCAAAGCGCGGACGCCCTTAACGGGATCGTGCTGCTCTTTACCGTCATTCCCGGCATTGGATACTTAATTACCGCGGGCGTGGTGCGCCTGCTGAAGGTGGATCGTGAAACCATGAAGCAGATCCAGGCCGATCTGGAGAAACGCCGCACCAACTACCGTGAACTGAACGACTATCAGGCACTGAAAGCCGCAGAGACAAAATAAGGAGAGCCAAATGCATCAGTGGCCAAACCCGTTTATCGAACAACGCGCCGATCCGTACATTTTACGCCATGAGGGGCAGTACTATTTTATCGCCTCCGTGCCGCAGTACGACAAGCTGGCGATCCGCCGCGCAGCGTCGCTGGAAGGCTTACGTCATGCCGAAGAAGTGGTGGTCTGGCGTAAACCCGACGCTGGCCCCATGAGCCAGCTGATATGGGCGCCGGAACTGCATCATATCGACGGAAAGTGGTACATCTATTTTGCCGCGACGCACACGCAGGCGCTCGATGCACTCGGGATGTTCCAGCACCGCATGTTTGCCATTGAATGTACCGACAGCGATCCGCTTACCGGCACGTGGGTGGAAAAAGGGCAAATCAAAACCCCGTTCGATACCTTTGCTCTGGACGCTACCACCTTTGTGCATCAGGGGAAACGCTGGTATCTGTGGGCGCAAAAGGCACCGGATATCACCGGGAACTCCAACCTTTATCTGTGCGAAATGGCGAACCCGTGGACGCTAAAAGGCGAGCCGGTGATGCTCAGCAAACCGGAGTATGACTGGGAGTGTCGCGGATTTTGGGTTAACGAAGGCCCGGCGGTGTTGGTTCACGGCGATAAGCTGTTTATCAGCTATTCCGCCAGCGCCACCGACGAGAACTACTGCATGGGACTGCTGTGGATAGACCTGAATGCCGCTCCGCAAAACCCTGCAAACTGGCACAAATCCCCGCGTCCCGTATTCGTGACCAGCTACGAAAACCGCCAGTTCGGCCCGGGCCACAACAGCTTTACACAAACGCCGGAAGGGGAAGATGTGCTGGTGTATCACGCGCGGAACTACACCGAAATTGAGGGCGATCCGCTTTACGATCCGAACCGTCATACCCGCCTGAAGCGCGTCCGCTGGAATGAAAACGGGATGCCTGATTTCGGCATCCCGCCTGCGGATACGCTTTAGTCTTTGCGGCGCGCTGGCTTACACCAGCGTGCCGTAGATCGTCAGCAGCGCCACGATAACCACCACCACAAACGACGTTTTCTTCGCCATGGAGACAGCGGCTTTCGGTGTTTCAATCTTGTCGGTATGCGGCTCACGCGCCAGCGAGAACTGTGCCAGACGCGTTAACACCTGATACTGCGACGTATGGCGGTCAGCCAGCGAAGCAAACCATGCGGGCAGCGCTTTCTCACCGTGTCCAATTAACGCGTACACAACGCCCACCAGACGCACCGGGAGCCAGTCGAGCACGTGCAGGATGGCATCGATGCCGGACAGCAAACGTTCATGCGGCGTCAGATAGCGGGCAAGCCAGGTCTGCCAGGCGCGCAGGAACGCATACCCCATCAGCAAGACCGGTCCCCACGGGCCGCCTACCACAAACCAGAACAGCGGCGCCAGGTAGTAACGGAAGTTAATCCACAGCAGCGCGTTCTGCAGTTCGCGCAGAAACTCGCGCTCGTCGCAGTCCGGCGGCACGCCGTGGATCATCGTCAGCTCGCTCGCCATGGCACCGCGCGCATGGGCATCGTCACGGGAGGCGGCTTTCAGGTAGGCGTGATAGTGCAAACGCACCTTGCCCGCACCAATGCACAGCACGCCGAGCAGGATCCACACCACCAGCAGCGGCACGTTGAAAAACAGTCCATGCAGCGCGCGCAGCAGCAGGAACGTAATGACCATCACTCCTGCCATCATCAGCAGCGTGCGCAGCATGGAAAAATGTTTGATACGGCGGAATAACACCTCCAGCCGGTGATCCAGATGCCAGTGCTCGCCGAGCTTGAACAGGCGTTCAGCGATGATAACCAGCAGCATGGTAAACAACGTCATGGTATCTCCTTATTCTGACGACGCGGTGAGCATGGCGCGGAACCGCGGCCAGTCGAATGCCGGGCCGGGATCGGTTTTTCTCGCCGGGGCAATATCACTGTGTCCCGTAATATTGTCGGCAATGGCCGGATAGAGTCCGATAAGCGTGCGGGTCACAGCCGCCAACTGTTGATACTGTGAATCGGTGTAGGGCGTGGTATCCGTGCCTTCCAGTTCGATCCCGATAGAAAAATCGTTGCACCGTTCGCGCCCGTGATACATCGACACCCCGGCATGCCAGGCGCGCTTATCAAAGGGAACATACTGAACCACTTCACCATCGCGACGAATCAGGCAGTGAGCCGACACGCGCAGATGCGCAATCTCAGCAAAGAAAGGATGGGCATCGGGATCAATCGTTCCTGTGAATAACGCATCGATCCACGGGCCGCCAAATTCTCCCGGCGGGAGACTAATATTATGAACCACCAGCAGTGTGGGCTTTTCATCCTCCGGGCGGCAGTCGTGGTGCGGCGAAGGCACATGCCGCGCATCCACCAGCCATCCGTTTTCTAACAACATGCTGGAACTCCTTATGTATGGTGCTGTTACTCGGTTCAGAGTAGCATGTTTCAATATTATGATTCGTTACCAATTTGGAGTTTTATCATGCCGCCTCGCCGCTACAACCCCGACCACCGACGTGAAGCGCTTCTGGAACGTATTAATATGGATATTCCGGCAAGCGTTGCCCATGCTTTGAAAGAAGACCTGGGCGGTGACGTCAATGCCGATAAAGATATTACCGCACAATTGTTGCCAAAAGAGACACGCTCCCACGCGGTCATTATCACCCGCGAAGAGGGTGTTTTTTGCGGCAAGCGCTGGGTTGAAGAGGTCTTTACCCAACTGGCGGGCGATGATGTGCAGGTAACATGGCACGTGGAAGATGGCGATAGCGTCACGCCAAATCAGCTGCTGTTCGAGCTGGACGGCCCCTCCCGCGTCTTGCTGACCGGCGAACGTACCGCGCTCAATTTTGTACAAACGCTCTCTGGCGTTGCCAGTGAAGTGCGCCGCTACGTTGACCTGCTGGCCGGCACCCGAACCCAGCTGCTGGATACCCGCAAAACACTGCCGGGCCTGCGCACGGCGCTGAAGTACGCGGTGCTCTGCGGCGGCGGCGCAAACCATCGTCTGGGCCTGTCCGACGCTTTTCTGATTAAAGAGAACCACATTATTGCCTCGGGCTCCGTGCGCCAGGCGGTGGAGAAGGCCTTCTGGCTGCACCCGGACGTGCCGGTTGAAGTGGAAGTGGAAAACCTGGACGAGCTGGAGCAGGCGATTAAGGCCGGGGCCGATATCATCATGCTCGATAACTTCGAAACCGAGCAGATGCGCGAGGCGGTAAAACTGACCAACGGCCGGGCCCAGCTCGAAGTGTCCGGAAACGTCACCTTCGAAACAATCCGTGAATTTGCCGAAACCGGCGTGGATTACATCTCCGTCGGCGCGCTGACCAAGCACGTTCGCGCTCTCGACCTCTCGATGCGTTTTAAATAGTCATTCCTCTCCCCTCTCCGCCCGGAGAGGGGAATTTCAGTCCCGCTCGCAAATCCGCTGTTCCTCCCTGCAACGCGGCATAAATTCTCTGAATGCGCTCTCCCGTTCCTTTTTTTGCCCCTCGTTTCTGCCCTTTCGCGCTGACAGAGTAGCGCCACTTAACGTAAGGAGCAGATATGAACAGACAACACGGATTCACTCTCATTGAGCTGATGGTGGTCATCGGCATTATTGCGATTCTGAGCGCCATCGGCGTACCTGCCTATCAGAACTACCTGCGCAAAGCGGCGTTGACCGATATGCTGCAAACCTTCGTCCCCTACCGCACCGCCATTGAGCTTTGCGCGCTGGATCACGGGGGCGTGGAGAGTTGCGATGCCGGCAGCAACGGCATCCCTTCCCCCACCACGACACGCTACGTGTCGGGAATGAGCGTAGCGAAAGGGGTCGTGACCTTAACAGGACAGGAAAGTCTTAACGGGCTGGAAGTGGTCATGACGCCGCAGTGGAACGACGCTAACGGTATGACGGGCTGGACGCGTCTCTGCAACATCAGCGCTGATAGCGCCCTGAAGCAGGCCTGCGAAGACGTTTTCCGCTTCGACAATAACTGAGGAGCGAAAAATGAAGACCGATCAACTCGTGGCGCTTTGTCTTCGCCATCACGCACTGCTGCTTACCAGCGACAGTGAAATGGTCAGCATTGCCGTCGTGGGCAACCCCGCGGCCGAACTCATGGAGGCGCTGCGTTTCGCGACTCAGAAACGGATTGATATTGAGTGCTGGAGCGCTGAGCGCATGGAAAAACACCGGCAGCTCACGTCACAATCGCATCTGCCCTGTGTTTCGCAAACGCATTCAACGGTAGATATCCTCAACCACACGCTGCAGCAGGCAATTAACCAGCGCGCCTCTGATATTCATATCGAACCGATGGAGCACGCGTGCCAGATTCGTTTACGTATCGACGGCGTACTTTGCCCGCAGCCTCCGCTTGCGGCGGAACTGGCTAACCTGCTCAGCGCGCGTTTAAAAGTGCTGGGTAACCTGGATATTGCTGAGCGCCGTTTACCCCAGGACGGCCAGTTTACGATTGAACTGGCCAACGAGCCGGTTTCGTTTCGGATCGCGACGCTTCCCTGCAGCGGCGGCGAGAAAATTGTGCTGCGTCTCCTGCAGCAGGTTCCGCAGGCCCTTGAGCCGAAAGCGCTTGGCATGAATGCTGAGCAGCTGGCCTGTTTTAATGCGGTTCTCCACCAGCCACAGGGGCTGATTCTGGTCACCGGGCCTACCGGCAGCGGCAAAACCGTGACGCTGTACAGCGCGCTGCAGTCGCGTAACACCCCTGACGTCAACATCTGCAGCGTAGAGGATCCTATTGAGATCCCCCTTGCCGGATTAAACCAGACGCAGATTAATCCCCGGGCGGGTTTAACCTTCCAGAGCGTGCTGCGGGCGCTGCTGCGTCAGGATCCCGACATCATAATGGTCGGCGAAATCCGTGACGGTGAAACGGCCGGGATTGCCATTAATGCTGCCCAGACCGGGCACCTGGTGCTGTCGACCCTGCATACCAACTCGACGACGGAAACGCTGGTTCGCCTGGAGCAGATGGGCGTTGCACGCTGGATGATTTCCTCCGCACTGACGATGGTGATTGCCCAGCGACTGGTTCGACGTCTCTGCCCGTACTGCCGACAGAAAAGCGGGGAGCATGCGGACTTACCTCGCTCAATATGGCCCAGACCGCTTCCACGCTGGCAGCCTACCGGCTGCGAGCGCTGTTACCACGGTTTTTATGGCCGCGTGGCCATTTTTGAAGTGCTTGGGATCGACAATGCCCTGCGGCAGGCCATTGCCAGCGGAGCGGGAACAGACGTCATCGAGGCGAGCGCCCGCCAGGCAGGGATGATTTCTCTTTTTGAACACGGCTGCATGGCCGTCGAACAGGGGCTAACCACAATTGAAGAGTTGCTGCGCGTCCTGGGAATGCCCAATGGCGGCTAATCAGCTCTGGCGCTGGCGTGCGCTCACCAAAGATGGAGCCCACCGAAGCGGGACACTCTGGGCCACGGACCGCAATGCGGCCTTCACCCGGCTAATGCGTAACGACCTCCATCCTCTGACGCTAACCCGATGCGCGCGGCGACACCGCTGGCGGCAACACCACTGCGACGAGATGTTTCATCAGCTCGCCACGCTTCTGCAGGCTGGACTGACATTATCCCACAGTCTGCAAATGCTGGCAGAGCAGCATCCGTTAAAACCGTGGCAGGCGCTGCTGCAAAGCATTGCCGATGAGCTCAGTGAAGGATGCCCGTTTTCTGAGTCGCTAAAAAAGTGGCCAGCCGTTTTTAGCCCGCTGCATGTCTCGATGGTGAAGACCGGGGAGCTGACAGGGAAGCTGGAGGCGTGCTGTCGTCAGCTCGCGCAGCAACAAAAAGCGCAGCAGCAGCTCAGTGCAAAAGTGAAAAAAGCGCTGCGCTACCCGGCGATCGTCCTGACGCTGGCTGTAGTGGTTGTGCTGGCGATGGTCACCCTGGTCCTGCCCGAGTTTGCCGCGATCTACAAAACGTTTAATACCCCGCTTCCCGTGCTGACACAGATGGTCATGGGAATGGCCGCCTTTATGCAGTCATATGCCCTCGCGTTGTTCGCCCTGCTACTAACCCCCTTTGCCGTCGCCTGGGCTCTTCGACAGAACCCTCGCTGGCAGCAAATCCTGATGCATACGCCCGTGATGGGCGCACTGGCAAAAGGCCAAAAGCTGGGACACATCTTTACCGTGCTGTCACTCACGCAACAGGCAGGCATCCCCTTTTTACAGGGTCTGGAGAGTGCAGAAGAAACTGTTGAGAGCCGGTACTGGCAAGGGATACTTCGCAACGTGCGAGAGGACATTGAAAAGGGTCTGCCCGTCTGGTCATCCTTTCAGAAGGCGGCATTGTTTACCCCACTCTGTATTCAGCTTTTACGAACCGGTGAAATGTCAGGTGCGCTGGACATCATGCTGGCAAACCTTGCCCGTCATCACACGGAACAGACCTTTCAACGAGCAGATAACCTGGCGGCGCTTCTGGAGCCGCTGCTACTGATTGTGACGGGGGTCATTATCGGTACGCTGGTGGTGGCCATGTACCTGCCGATATTCCACCTGGGAGATGCGATGAGCGCGGGATAGTACAACAGGGCTGGCGCACGAGCATGCGCCAGCGAAAGCCATTACAGGCTATTGAATACGCGGTTTTCCTGTTCCTGAACGCGAATAAACGTCGTACGCTTTGTCAGCTCTTTCAGGCGGGAGGCGCCCACGTAGGTGCAGGCAGAGCGCAGGCCGCCGAGGATATCTCGTGCGGTGTTTTCAACCGGGCCGCGCAGGGGCAGCTTCACGGTTTTGCCTTCTGCCGCGCGGTATTTTGCCACGCCACCGACGTGACGGGTCATCGCAGACTCAGAGCTCATGCCGTAGAACAGCATAAATTTCTCGCCGTTCTCTTCAACGACAGTACCACCGCTCTCTTCATGGCCTGCCAGCATACCGCCGAGCATCACGAAATCCGCGCCGCCGCCGAAGGCCTTTGCGACATCACCCGGCATCGTGCAACCGCCGTCGCTGATGATCTGGCCGCCCAGCCCGTGCGCCGCGTCGGCACATTCAATGACGGCAGAGAGCTGCGGATAACCGACGCCGGTTTTGACGCGTGTGGTGCATACGGAGCCCGGACCAATCCCTACTTTCACGATATCGGCACCGGAGAGGATCAGCTCTTCACACATTTCACCGGTCACCACGTTGCCCGCGATGATGGTTTTCGTCGGCCAGGCCTCACGCGCCTTGCTGACGAACTGCACGAAGTGCTCGGAGTAACCGTTCGCCACATCAATACAAACGAAGTTCAGCGCCGGGTTAGCCTTCAGGATCTGTTTGGTCTTCTCGAAATCCGCATCGGAGGTGCCGGTGGAGACCATCACGTGCTTCGCCACATCAGCAGAGGCGGACGCAACAAACGCATCCCACTCTTCAGGGCTGTAATGTTTGTGAACCGCGGTGAGAATATCGAACTGTGCCAGCGCGGTTGCCATCTCAAAGGTTCCCACAGTATCCATATTGGCAGCGATGATCGGCACGCCAGACCAGGTCTGACCGGAATGCTTAAAGGTGAATTGACGTTCGAGTTCAACGTCTGAGCGACTTTTCAGTGTAGAGCGTTTAGGGCGGATAAGAACGTCTTTGAAACCTAACTTCAGATCTTCTTCGATACGCATGTGCGGATTCCTGGGGTTAGAGGCAAATATGTTAAAAGCACAACTCCAGTGACGCTATCATACGCACTAATACCTGCTCCGCAAGACTGCGAAATTCTCTTTTTTTACGCTACAATCCTATAAATTTACCTGGTAAAAAGCCGGTAAACAGGGCTAAACAGTGACTGGCGCATCTGTGATTTTTAATCAACTGATTTTTATAATGAATAATTCCCAGGATTTTATTTAATGGGGTATATCGTTGCATTAACCGGCGGCATCGGTAGTGGCAAAAGTACCGTTGCGGACGCGTTTTCTCGTTTGGGTATCACGATTATCGATGCCGATATCATTGCCCGCCAGGTGGTAGAGCCCAATACACCCGCGCTAAAGGCCATCGCAGAACATTTTGGTCAGGCCATCATCAATGCCGATGGCACCCTGAATCGCCGTCAGCTTCGCGAATGCATTTTTTCCGATTCTGCGGAAAAAGCCTGGCTTAATAGCCTTCTCCACCCCATCATCCACCAGGAAACTCAGCGTCAGATCGCCGCGGCTCGCTCGCCCTATGTCTTGTGGGTGGTTCCGCTGCTGGTTGAAAATCAGCTGCAGAAGAAAGCCGACCGTGTGCTGGTGATTGATGTCACCCCCGAAACGCAAATCCAGAGAACCATGACGCGCGACCACGTCTCGCGAGAACATGCTGAACACATTCTTGCCGCTCAGGCCACGCGCGCTCAGCGCCTTGCCGTGGCGGATGATGTCATTGATAATAACGGCGCACCAGATGCCATTGCATCGGATGTTGCCCGTCTGCACGCGCAGTATCTGACGTTTGCCGCGCAGGCCGTTGCACAGGAAAAACCATAATGTCGACACACATCCTTTTTGAGCATCCGCTCAACGAAAAAATGCGTACCTGGCTGCGCATCGAATTCCTCATTCAGCAGCTTTCACAACATCTGCCGGTTAACGATCACGCTACGGCGTTGCATTTCTTCCGCAATGTAGGCGATCTGCTGGATGTGATTGAACGCGGCGATGTCCGCACAGAATTGCTTAAAGAGCTGGAGCGCCAGCAGCGTAAGTTACAGGCTTGGGCTGAGGTTCCGGGGGTGGATGTAAGCCGTATCGATTCCCTTCGCCAGCAGCTTAAAACCAGCAGCAGCATCCTGATGGCTGCACCGCGCGTCGGGCAGTTTTTGCGTGAGGACCGCCTGATTGGCCTGGTGCGCCAGCGCCTGAGCATCCCTGGCGGTTGCTGCAGCTTCGACCTGCCGACGCTGCATATGTGGCTCCATATGCCACAAGCCCAGCGTGACGCGCAGGTGAACAGCTGGCTGGCAAGTCTGGAGCCGATGCACCAGACGCTGTCGCTGATCCTCGATCTGATCCGTAACTCAGCGCCGTTCCGCAAGCAAACCAGCCTGAATGGTTTCTACCAGGACAACGGTGATGATGCCGATCTTCTGCGCCTGAATTTATCGCTTGGCGAACAGCTTTATCCGCAAATTTCCGGGCATAAGAGCCGCTTTGCGATTCGCTTTATGCCTCTGGACAGCGAAAATGGCACCGTGCCGGAACGCCTCGATTTTGAACTGGCCTGTTGTTAAGGAGTGCCGATGTCTGATATCACCACCGTAAACTGCCCTACCTGTGGCAAAACCGTTGTCTGGGGCGAAGTGAGTCCGTTCCGCCCATTCTGCTGCAAACGCTGCCAGCTTATTGACCTGGGCGAATGGGCGGCGGAAGAGAAACGTATTCCGAGTAAAGGCGATCTCTCGGACAGCGACGACTGGAGTGAAAATCAGCAGTAATCTGTAAAGCCTGCTGACGCGTCGCTTAGCAGGCCTTCGGTTGTGCAACGAGCCGCATGATCACAGGCTCGTTGGCTGGCGGGAATTTTTCGGCATCACTTGCCTGAAGCGCCACCCAGTTACCCGGCTGCCCCTCTTTCCCCCAGGGTTCACCTTCCCAGCTTTCCACCAGCCAGAACCACAGCGTAATGTGCCTGTCCGGGAACTGGTATTCGAGCTTATCAAACAGCGTTGCGCCAAGCGGGGTGATCCCGACTTCTTCCTGAAGCTCGCGAACCAGCGCCGCTTCCGGGGTTTCACCAGCCTCAATTTTTCCGCCTGGAAACTCCCATTTGTTCGCCATATGGGCGTCGGCAGCACGCTGGGTGATAAAGATTTGGTTTTGCGGGTTGCGAATAATCCCGACGGCAATTTGCAGTATTTTCATATTGTTACTTCCATAAAAAAGGCGCAGATGTCTGCGCCTTTTTGTTTTTTTATGAATTTAGCTCAGACGCCCGTGACACGCCTTGTACTTTTTACCGGAGCCACATGGGCACGGATCGTTACGACCCACTTTGCGATCGCCAGTCTGCGCGGCGATCGCCGCTGCGGCTTCGCTGTCGTCGGTCTGATGGCTCAGCTGTTGCATTTGTGCCAGACGCTCGGCTTCTTCACGACGCTGCTGCTCCATCGCTTCTACCTCTTCCGGCATACGCACCTGAACCTTGCTCAGGGTGCTGATCACTTCATACTTCAGCGACTCAAGCATAGAGGCAAACATGGAGAAGGACTCACGCTTGTATTCCTGCTTCGGATCTTTCTGCGCATAGCCACGCAGGTGGATACCCTGACGCAGGTAGTCCATCGCCGCCAGATGCTCTTTCCAGAGGGAATCCAGCGTCTGCAGCATCACGCCTTTTTCGAAGTGACGCATCATCTCAGCGCCAACAACCTCTTCCTTACGCTTGTAAACATCCAACGCGGTTTCGTAGATACGCTCGCGCAGGGTCTCTTCGTGCAGCTCAGGCTCTTTATCCAGCCACTCTTTGATAGGCAGATCGAGGTCAAAGTCGTTTTTCAGACGTTCCTGCAGGCCTTCGATGTCCCACATCTCTTCCAGAGACTGAGGAGGAATATGCGCATCAATCGTGGCTTTAAACACATCTTCACGAATGCTGTTGATGGTTTCGCTCACGTCAGACACGTCCAGCAGTTCGTTACGCTGGGTGTAGATCGCACGACGCTGATCATTAGCCACGTCGTCATATTCCAGCAGCTGCTTACGAATATCGAAGTTGCGGCTTTCCACTTTACGCTGGGCGTTCGCGATCGCTTTGGTGACCCACGGGTGCTCAATGGCTTCGCCAGGCTTCATGCCCAGCTTGCGCATCATGCCGGACACGCGGTCGGAGGCGAAAATACGCATCAGCGCATCTTCCATCGACAGGTAGAAGCGGGAAGAACCGGCATCACCCTGACGACCCGCACGGCCACGCAGCTGGTTATCGATACGACGCGATTCATGACGCTCGGTACCAATGATATGCAGACCGCCGGATGCCAGCACCGCGTCGTGACGCACCTGCCAGTCGGCCTTGATCTGCGCAATCTGTTCAGGCGTTGGGTTTTCCAGCTCAGCCACTTCGGCCTGCCAGCTACCGCCCAGCATAATATCAGTACCACGACCCGCCATGTTGGTGGCGATGGTTACCGCAGCCGGATAACCTGCCTGCGCAACAATGTCCGCTTCTTTGGCGTGGAATTTGGCGTTCAGTACGTTGTGTTTAATACCCGCTTTGGTCAGCTCGTGAGAAACCACTTCGGATTTTTCAATGGAGATGGTCCCCACCAGAACCGGCTGGCCTTTGGCAGTACGCTCGCGGATATCTTCAATGATTGCCTGAATTTTTTCCGCTTCGGTCATGTACACCAGGTCCGGCATATCCTTACGAATCATCGGACGGTTGGTTGGAACGACCACGGTATCCAGCTTGTAGATGGAGCTGAATTCAAACGCTTCGGTATCGGCAGTACCGGTCATGCCCGCCAGCTTCTCGTACAGACGGAAGTAGTTCTGGAAGGTGATAGAGGCCAGCGTCTGGTTTTCGTTTTGAATATCCACGCCTTCTTTGGCTTCTACAGCCTGGTGCAGACCGTCAGACCAGCGACGCCCCTGCATGGTACGGCCGGTGTGCTCATCGACAATGATCACTTCGCCGTCTTTCACGATGTAGTCGACGTCGCGGGTGAACAGCGCGTGGGCACGCAGCGCGGCGGTCACGTGGTGCATCAGCATGATGTTGCTCGGGGAGTACAGAGACTCGCCCTCTTCCATAATGCCTTCAGCAACCAGCAGCTCTTCAATTTTCACCAGACCACGTTCGGTCAGGTTCACCTGGCGCGCTTTTTCATCAACGGAGAAGTGGCCTTCACCCTGGAAGGTATCCGAGTCTTCTTTCTCCTGACGCAGCAGGTGTGGAATGATTTTGTCGACTTTACGGTACATCTCGGAGCTGTCTTCAGCCGGGCCGGAGATGATCAGCGGGGTACGCGCTTCATCGATCAGGATGGAGTCCACCTCATCCACCAGCGCATAGTGCAGCTTACGCTGGACACGCTCTTCAGGGCTGAACGCCATGTTGTCACGCAGGTAGTCGAAGCCGTATTCGTTGTTGGTACCGTAGGTGATATCCGCATTGTACGCTTCACGCTTGGCTGGCGCAGGCAGGCCGGACATGTTGATGCCGACGGTCATGCCGAGGAATTCGAACAGTGGACGGTTGTTTTCGGCATCACGCTGCGCCAGATAGTCGTTGACGGTAACGACGTGAACGCCTTTACCGGTCAGCGCGTTCAGGTAAGCCGGCAGCGTTGCGGTCAGGGTTTTACCTTCACCGGTACGCATTTCCGCGATGCAGCGCTCGTTAAGCACCATACCGCCCAGCAGCTGAACGTCGAAGTGACGCATGCCGAACACGCGCTTACTTGCTTCACGCACAACGGCAAACGCTTCCGGGATCAGGCTTTCTAAGGTTTCACCTTTTTCCAGACGCGCACGGAATTCCGCCGTTTTCGCTTTCAGCTCATCATCAGAGAGCTTCTCCATCGCCGGTTCCATACCGTTGATGACGGCAACAGCTTTGCGCATACGGCGCAGGGTACGATCGTTACGACTACCAAAAACTTTAGTTAATAATTTGATTAGCATAATAAATTCTCAAACGCCCCATCATGGGCAGATAAATTAAGGTATTGAAAAAGTTAATTTAGCTGAGGCGTTGAGGCCCGGCGCGAATGCCGTGAACCTGGCTAATCCAGGTTGAGACAGAGAATGAAACAGGAGGAACGAGCGCGCGTTGCGCCGTCTCGCGCACCATGACCGGCGGCTGGCTGTCCTGCGTAAGCAGTGCATTAAGCGTGTCCAGCAGGGCAAGATGCTGGGCCTGCACCGGCAGCGTCTCTTCCGCCACAGGCATTGCCTGGGGCGCCATCGCGAAGGAGAGATGGCGGATAACCGTGCGGATAGCGTGCTGGTGCCAGTAATCAACGGAGAAATTCGGGCGGCGGCTGGCTTCAAGCCACGCGAGGTTTGTAAAGTTAACCCGCGTGTTGAGATCGTGTTTGGTGGTAGAGGTCTTCGCTGGCGTCGCCGCTTCGGCACTGTTGCTGAGCGCAGGCAAGCCGAGACTCGCCGCGACCATCCCTAATAAGAGATGCGGCCAGAAGTAACGTCTGCCAAATTGTCGCCAGCGCGTCAGTATTCCGCTCACTTGCTCCACCACATAAGCCAGCCTGTAACAGGCTACTTTTAAGTTATTTTTTTAAGCGCCCAGATATTACCACTAAAGCCAATGCACATCAGCAGGAATGAGGTGCCGCCGCGGGGAAAAACGGTCAAGAATGCAGCTAACGCACGCATTTTCTGCGCAAGACAAACAAGAGATAACGCTGGGGCAAACGAAGAAGGGCAAAAATAAAAACGACTGGTCTTCCTGGTCGGAGAGAGTACCAGGTTAACCAGTCGATTTTTTACGAAACGGCGTGAACCGTTACGCCAGAACCATGTTTGGCGCTTTGAAAGCCAGCGGCAGTTCTGCTTCGTCTTCGAAGGTCACATATTCCCAGGCTTCCTGTTTTGCCAGGACGGCCTGCAACAGTTTGTTGTTCAGCGCATGACCGGATTTGAACGCGGTAAATGCACCAATGATATTGTGACCACACATAAACAGGTCGCCGATAGCGTCCAGCATTTTGTGACGTACGAATTCATCTTCGAAACGCAGGCCGTCTTCGTTCAGTACGCGATAATCGTCAACAACGATGGCACAATCGAAGCTGCCGCCCAGGCACAGGCCGCGGGACTGCAGATATTCGATATCACGCATGAAGCCAAACGTACGGGCTCGGCTGATCTGGCGCATAAACGCATCAGCAGAGAAGTTCATCGCGTAGCGCTGGGTGCTGGAATCAATCGCCGGATGGTTAAAGTCGATGGTAAAGTCCAACGAGAAACCATTGTACGGTTTAAATTCAGCCCACTTGTCGCCATCTTCGACGCGAACGGTCTCTTTGATGCGAACAAATTTCTTCGCGCAGTTCAGTTCTTCGATGCCGGCATCCAGCAACAGATAGACGAACGGTGCAGCACTGCCATCCATAATCGGGATTTCTGGCGCATCGACTTCAACAATAATGTTGTCGATACCCAGCCCCGCCAGGGCGGCGTTCAGGTGCTCTACGGTAGAAATCCGCACGTCATGCTCGTTCACCAGACAAGTACAGAGCATAGTATCACGCACAGATTTGGCATCGGCCGGAAAATCTACCGGTGGATTCAAGTCGGTGCGACGATAGATGACCCCGGTATTGGCCGGCGCAGGGCGTAACGTCAGCGTGACTTTCTTGCCGGTATGTAAACCGACACCCGTCGCCTGAACGATACGTTTAAGTGTCCTTTGTTTGATCATCGTATAATCTCGCCAAATTAACTATCCAACCGAGAGTGTATATCACTAACGGTGGGCCAGTTTAGCACAAAGAGCGCAAATCCCCTAATTCCAGCCAATTCTTAATCAGCTTGCTTACGCAGGAACGCCGGGATATCCAGATAATCTGGCTCTTTCGCCGTTTGCGGCGTTGGGTCGTTCACCACTTTCGCGGCCGGTTTCTGCTCCTGAGTCAGCGGAGACATACCGTGCTGCTGGTAACGATCCATTACCGGTTGCTGAGTCTGCTTGTTGGTCACTAAGGTGATCTCAGGACGCTTGTCCATACCGATACCGGTCGCAACAACGGTAACACGCAGCTCGTCGTTCATTTCAGGGTCAAGCGAAGTACCGATTACCACGGTAGCGTTGTCAGAGGCGAACGCACGGATAGTGTTACCCACGGTTTCGAACTCATCCAGACGCAGGTCAAAGCCAGCGGTAATGTTGACCAGCACGCCGCGCGCACCAGACAGATCGATATCTTCCAGCAGTGGAGAGGAGATGGCCATTTCAGCCGCTTCTTCTGCACGGTCTTCGCCGCTCGCCACGCCAGAGCCCATCATCGCGTAGCCCATTTCGGACATCACGGTGCGAACGTCTGCAAAGTCAACGTTCATCAGGCCAGGACGGGTAATCAGTTCAGCGATACCCTGAACCGCGCCTTTCAGCACGTCGTTTGCTGCGCCGAAGGCGTCCAGCAGGGAGATACCGCGACCCAGCACTTTCAACAGCTTGTCGTTCGGGATGGTGATCAGCGAGTCCACGTGCTTGGACAGCTCGGTGATACCCTGCTCCGCGAAGGCCATACGCTTCTTGCCTTCAAAATTGAAAGGCTTAGTCACGACAGCAACGGTCAGGATACCTAAATCTTTAGCCACTTCAGCTACAACAGGTGCTGCGCCGGTACCGGTACCGCCACCCATACCTGCTGCAATGAAGACCATGTCCGCACCTTCCAGTGCAGCGCGCAGGGCTTCACGATCTTCTTCAGCCGCATTGCGGCCCACTTCCGGGTTAGCCCCTGCTCCCAGCCCTTTGGTGATACCACCGCCGATCTGGATAGTCTGGCCTACAGCCGTCTTACGCAGTGCCTGTGCATCGGTATTAACTGCAAAGAATTCAACACCTTCAATGCGTTCACGCACCATATGCTCTACGGCGTTACCGCCGCCGCCACCGACGCCGATGACTTTAATCACCGCGTCGTTGGTCAGTTCCATAGGTTCAAACATAATTTCTCTCTCCGTTGTGCCTGTCGCCCGAGACCGCTAATTCTCTCCGGTCTCTTAAAAAAATTAAAACTCTTTTCGCAACCAGTTGTTCAGTCGTTTGACCCACGACCCCACTGAGACGCGTTTTTCCACTTCCGCTTCACCACTGAGATGAGATTCCTTCCCGTAGTGGAGCAGGCCCACAGCCGTTGAATAATACGGCTCCTGAGCATAATCCGTTAAACCGGTGATATTCAGCGGCGCACCAATACGCACCTGCGTATGGAACACGCGCTGTGCACAGGCCGCAAGACCTTCAATTTGCGCTGCACCGCCGGTTAATACAATCCCCGCTGCAAGATGATGTTTAACACCCTGCTGACGAAGCTGTTCCTGTAACTGTAAAATCTCTTCGTTGACCAGGTTGAGCAGCTCGGTATAGCGCGGCTCGATCACCTCTGCCAACGTCTGGCGCTGCAGGCTGCGCGGTGGACGACCACCGACGCTTGGCACTTCAACGCTCTCATCTTTGCCAACAATAGAGCCCAGCGCACAGCCGTGGCGCACTTTAATCGCTTCTGCATCGCTCGGTGGCGTACCAAAAGCGTAAGCAATATCGCTGGTCACGACGTTCCCTGCGTACGGGATCACTTTGGTGTGGCGCAACGCACCGCCGGTATACACGGCCATGTCCATTGTACCACCACCAATATCGACCACACAGACACCCAGTTCACGTTCATCTTCGGTCAGCACGGAATAACTTGCCGCCAGACCGGCGAAAATAAGTTGGTCAACTTTCAGGCCACAACGTTCAACGGCTTTTACAATGTTCTTCGCCATATCGTTGTGACATGTGATCAGGTGCACTTTTGCCTGCATACGAACGCCTGACAGACCAACCGGGTTCTTGATCCCTTCCTGGTAGTCAATCGCATATTCCTGCGGGATCACGTGCAATACGCGATGCTCATCGCGGACACGCACGGATTTCGCCGTATGCACAACGTTTTCAACGTCTTCCTGCGTCACTTCTTCTTCGGAAATCGGCACCATACCGATTTCGTTCTGGCAGCTAATGTGCTTACCAGAAAGGGCCAGATAGACAGAAGAAATCTGGCAATCTGCCATCAATTCAGCCTGATCGATGGCGCGCTGGACGCACTTCACCACCGATTCAAGATCGTTTACCCCACCTTTATCCATACCACGGGACGGGCAACTGCCCACGCCAATGATATTGACCATACCGTCGGGCAGAACTTCCCCTACTAAAGCGGCAACCTTCGCGGTGCCAATCTCCAGTCCAACTACCAGTTTTCTGTCCGTCGCCTTGATCATTGTTGTTCTGCCTGTACCTGTGCCTGATTCTGTTGCTGATTAGGTTCCTCGACCGGAGCCGGTACCCAACCGACTGCTGCGCCTGAGTCATAGCGCAAATCAACGTAGCTTATCCGTTTGCCGTCAGTCTGTGCCTGCTGCTGTAAAACCGGGTAAAGTTCGACAAAACGCGCCAGACGCTTCATGGTGTCCCCGCGCCCCAGGTTGAGCTTAATGCCGTTCGTTAACGTAAGCTGCCAGGAACGGCGCGCCGTCATGGCAGCATCTTTTAACGTAAACCTGTCCTTCGCCAGAACCTGACCCATTTCACGAAAACCCTGTAACACTTCGTTTTCGCTGCCTTCAGGGCCATACAACATCGGTAAATTTTGCTTGTTGACACGATCGGCCGGGACGCTGAAGGAATTTCCGTCGACGTCAACCATGTGCTGATCATTCCAACGCGCAATGGGCACATATTCAACCAGATGAATCTTCAATTCATCAGGCCATTGCTTTCTTACGCTCGCCTGTTTTATCCATGGCAGACGTTCAATCTGGCTCTGGATAATATTGACGTCCTGAGTCATAAAGGTGCCAGGCGAGCCCAGTGCCAGTATTGACTGGCGAATATCGTCGTTACGCGTGTAGTGACGCTCACCGGTGACCACCAGCTTAGAAAGTGGCAACCGCTGCGCATCTTCCATCCAGCCCAGGACCATCCAGCCGCTGATAAACACGGTGCACAGCACCCCGAGCAGGAAAATGATGCCTGCAAGACGCGTTCCATTACTGCGGCGTGAAGAGGTATATTCTTCCTCGTCATCGCGGTTGCGCGTGTTCAATGCAGCCTGAGACATATCAGCCCGCCTGGTCCAGAATGCGTACGACTAACTGCGAGAAGCTCATCCCCGCCTGACGCGCGGCCATCGGCACAAGGCTGTGGCTGGTCATTCCCGGAGAGGTATTGGCTTCCAGCAGATAAAATTGTCCATCCCGGTCCTGCATCACGTCGATGCGCCCCCAGCCCTGGCAACCCAGAACATGCCAGGCTTTAAGCACCAGGGACTGTAATTCGGCTTCACGCTCAGCTTCAAGACCACTTGGGCAGAAATATTGCGTCTCATCAGAGAGATACTTCGCCTCATAATCATAGAAGACTCCAGCGGGTTGGATACGGATTGACGGTAAAATTTCTTCGCCAAGCATCGCGACGGTAAATTCCGGCCCGCTAAGCCATTTTTCTACCAGAACTTCATCATCATGTTGAAATGCCAGCGCTAAAGCGGATGCTAAATCGTCAGCTTTGTCGACTTTGGACATTCCCACGCTGGAGCCTTCCCGGCTGGGCTTTACAATAACCGGTAAGCCCAGTTCAGCAATGCGTGCATTAACGCTATCCGACAGGCCCAATTCAAATTCGCGTCGCGTCAGCGCTACCCATGGTGCGACAGGTAACCCTGCGCCCTGCCACAGCAGCTTGCTGCGCAGTTTATCCATAGAGATAGCGGAAGCCATCACGCCGCTGCCGGTGTACGGCAGGCCGAGCAGATCCAGAAGCCCCTGCAGGGTACCGTCTTCACCGCCACGACCGTGTAAAGCGATAAAAACTTTATCGAAGCCCATGGCTTTTAATTGCGTCACGTCGACCTCTTTTGGGTCAACCAGGTGCGCATTAACGCCACCTTCACGCAGGCCCGCCAGTACAGCCGCGCCGGAATTCAGGGAAACCTCGCGCTCGGCGGAGGTGCCGCCAGACAGGACAGCAATCTTATCAGCCATGATGCTCATCCTCCTGGTTTTGCGGCTTCAGTTTGATTTCAGCTAAGGTACGGGCGATTTTGCCGATATTTCCCGCACCCTGAATCAGAATCAAATCGTTACCTGTCAGGACCGGTGCCAGAATTTCCGCCACCTGGGCAGGGTCAGAAACCAGAATAGGGTCAACCTTACCGCGTCCACGAATGGTGCGACACAGAGAACGGCTGTCTGCGCCAGGAATCGGCGTCTCGCCTGCGGCGTATACATCCAGCATTAACAGGGTATCAACCTGCGACAGGACGCTGGCGAAATCGTCATACAGATCGCGCGTACGCGTGAAACGGTGCGGCTGGAACACCATCACCAGATTCTTGTCCGGCCAGCCCGCACGTGCGGCTTTAATGGTGGCGTCCACTTCGGTTGGATGGTGACCGTAGTCGTCCACCAGCATCGCCGTACCGGCTTTACCGTTCACCGGATCCAGCGGGAATTCACCGAGGAAGTCGAAACGACGACCGGTGCCCTGGAAGCTTTCCAGCGCGCGCAGGATCGCATCATCATCAATGCCTTCTTCCGTCGCGACGGCCACTGCTGCTGCGGCATTGAGCGCGTTATGGCGCCCTGGCGCATTCAGCGTCACGTGCAGCAGCTCTTTGTCCTGACGCGCCAGCGTGAAGTTCCCCTGCGCGCCAATCTGTTTGTACTCTTCCACGCGGACGTCAGCGTCTTCACTGAAACCGTAAGTGGTGATTTGACGACCCACGCGCGGCAGCAGCTCGCGGATCACCGGATCGTCTACGCACATCACCGCGCGCCCGTAGAACGGCAGGTTGTGCAGGAAGTTGATAAAGGTCTGCTTTAAGTTCTCGAAGTCACCCTGGTAGGTATCCATATGGTCCGCTTCGATGTTGGTGACAATCGCCACCATCGGCTGCAGGTGCAGGAACGACGCGTCGCTCTCATCCGCTTCAGCAATCAGATAACGACTGTGGCCCAGACGCGCATGCACGCCCGCGGCTTTGACCAGGCCGCCGTTGACAAACGTCGGGTCGAGACCTGCTTCCGCATAAATACTGGAGACCATCGCCGTGGTCGTGGTTTTACCGTGGGTCCCGGCAATCGCGATGCCGTGGCGAAAACGCATCAGTTCCGCCAGCATTTCTGCACGGCGGATCACCGGAATGCGCGCGTCATGCGCGGCAACGATTTCCGGGTTGTCAGAGGAGATAGCGCTCGATACCACTACCACGCTCGCATCGCGCACGTTTTCCGGGCGATGATTGAAATAGATAGTCGCCCCAAGCGACGCCAGCTGCTGCGTTACAGGGTTTGGCGCCAGGTCAGACCCGCTGATCTGATAGCCTTCGTTAGCTAACACTTCGGCAATACCGCCCATGCCAGCACCACCGATGCCAACAAAGTGAATGTGCCGGACGCGACGCATCTCGGGCACGATTGAACGCAGTTTTGCCAGTTGTTGTGTATTCATTCTCTAAACGCCATCGACTACTTAAAATTCGTGCCGCGCTTCACGCGCTGCGAGGGTTAAGCCTGGGCTGCCAGGCTCACTTCTTTTGCCACCCGTTCCGTCGCATCAGGGATAGCCGCCGCGCGCGCGCGTTCAGCCATCTCAAGCAATACGTCTCTGTTCCAGCCCGCCAGGGTGGTGGCGACCGCGTCGGCGGTAAATTGTGGCTGCTCAAAAATTTTCGCCGCACCGGCTTTCTCAAGCGGCAGGGCATTCCAGTACTGCTGTCTGTCTTTGTGCTGGAAAGGCACAAACAGAGCCGGCAGCCCCGCGGCAGCGATTTCGCTTACCGTTAAGGCGCCAGAACGACAGACCACGACATCGGCCCAGGCGTACGCTGCCGCCATGTCGTCGATAAATTCCGTCACGTTATGCTGCGACTGCCCCGCCTCGGCGTAAGCCTGCTCAACGGTCTGCTGAGCGCCTTTTCCACTCTGGTGCCAGATGGTGACGGTATCACCCAGCTTTGCGGCAACCTGCGGCATCGTCTGGTTTAAAATACGTGCGCCCTGAGAGCCGCCGACGACCAGCACACGCACCGGCCCTTCACGGCCCGCCAGGCGAG
Organism: Enterobacter quasiroggenkampii; assembly: GCF_043972695.1. Classification (NCBI taxonomy): domain Bacteria; kingdom Pseudomonadati; phylum Pseudomonadota; class Gammaproteobacteria; order Enterobacterales; family Enterobacteriaceae; genus Enterobacter; species Enterobacter quasiroggenkampii. The sequence continues at coordinate 1,368,427 of NZ_CP143745.1, read as the reverse complement.
CATCCGGCAGCGGCAGTGCCAGTACGTCTACGCGCACCGGGTTTCCCACCACATCCGCTTTCGGGAACGCGCCGGGAAATGCCTGCATGACTTTGGTGGCGATTTTCGCCAGCCATTTGTTGGTCAGACCCGCAATACCGTTCTGCTCATGCAGCACAACGGGAATACCTAACGACCACGCGGCTAACCCACCTGGACCCGAGACATAGCCGCCCATGCCCAGCACCACATCGGGCTTAAAGCGCTTCATGATGGTGCGCGCCTGACGCCAGGCGTTAAAAATGCGCACCGGTGCCAGCAGCATTGCCTTGAGGCCTTTGCCCCGAAGGCCGGAAATACGAATAAAGTCGATCTCAATACCGTGTTTCGGTACCAGGTCGGCCTCCATGCGGTCTGCGGTTCCCAGCCAGCGTACCTGCCAGCCCTGATCCATTAAATGGTGCGCAACCGCCAGTCCCGGGAACACATGTCCGCCGGTACCGCCTGCCATCACCATTAACCGCTTCGGTTGATTCATCGTGAACCTCGTGTAAACGCCTGGGCTTTTTCCAGACGCGTCTCATAATCTATGCGTAACAACAGCATGATGGCCGTCGACATAATCAACAGACTGGAACCACCATAACTGATCAACGGCAACGTCAGACCTTTGGTCGGCAGCATACCTGCTGCGGCCCCGACGTTAACCAATGCCTGGAAGCTAAACCAGATACCAATTGAGCAGGCCAGGAAGCCTGAGAAACGGTGATCGATCTCCAGCGCTTTCCGGCCGATGGACATGGCGCGGAAAGCGACGAAGAATACCATTAATAGCGCTAATACCACACCGATATAACCCAGTTCTTCCGCAATAATGGAGAAGATGAAGTCAGTATGCGCTTCCGGTAAATACTCCAGTTTCTGTACCGAGTTACCCAGCCCCTGCCCCCAGAGCTCACCGCGCCCAAAGGCCATAAGTGACTGCGTCAGCTGATAGCCGCTGCCGAACGGGTCTTCCCACGGGTTCCAGAACGAGGTCACGCGGCGAATACGGTAAGGCTCGGCGAGGATCAGCAGCACAACCGCTGAAATCCCCATCCCGATAATGGCGATGAACTGCCACAGCTTTGCGCCCGCCAGGAACAGCATAGCCAGCGTGGTGACAAACAGTACCACCACGGTACCGAGGTCAGGCTGCGCCAGCAGTAATACCGCCAGCACCAGAATCACGCCCATCGGTTTTAAGAAGCCGCGCAGGTTATTACGCACTTCATCTACCTTACGCACCAGGTAGTTCGCCAGGTAGCAGAACAGGGAGAGCTTGGTAAATTCCGCAGGCTGAATACGCAGCGGGCCAAAGGCGATCCAGCGTGATGCCCCGTTTACGGAACTCCCCACCACCAGAACGATCAGCAGCATAATGATCGAGGCGATCAGCATCGCCGTACTGTGTCGCTGCCAGAACTCCATCGGCAGACGCAAGGTCACCAGCGCCAGGCAGAATGCCAGGATAATGTACAGACCATCACGCTTGGCAAACAGGAAAGGATCGTTCGCCAGACGCTGCCCGACGGGCATTGACGCTGACGTCACCATAATAAAGCCGACCGCCGCGAGCCCCATCGTGAGCCAGAACAGCGTGCGGTCGTACATGATCAGGCTGTCGTTATCTTTTTGACGAGAGCCCATCACCCAGCCTTTGAGTGCCGCAAACAACCACACCAGGATCCCAAATCCTGGCAGGCGCGGCATTTTCAGGCGAGGGAGAGATAAACGCATCAGCCTAACTCCTTCGCCAGGCGGGTAAAGACATCACCACGCTGTTCGAAATTCTTGAATTGATCGAGGCTGGCACAGGCCGGAGAGAGCAGCACCATATCACCCGGCTTCACGCGAGGGGCAATCAGCCGCATCGCCTGTTCCATGGTTTCGGTTTGCTCGGCGACCTCAGGGCGCAGTGCAGCCAGCTCGCTGCCGTCACGGCCGAAGCAGTACAGACGGACGTTATCGCCGGAGAGATACGGCTTCAGGGACGAGAAATCCGCTGATTTACCGTCGCCGCCCAGCAGCAGATGCAGGGTACCGTCAACGTGCAGGCCGTTCAGCGCGGCCTCCGTGCTGCCCACGTTGGTGGCTTTGGAGTCGTTGATCCAGCGCACGCCGTTGTGCTCCAGCGCCAGCTGGAAACGGTGTGCCAGGCCGGAAAACGTGGTTAACGCTTTCAGGCTTGAGGAGCGCGGCAGCCCCACTGCGTCCGCCAGCGCCAGCGCCGCCAGCGCATTGGTATAGTTGTGCTGACCAGAGAGCTTCATCTCTTTCACGTTCAGCACTTTCTCACCTTTCACGCGCAGCCAGGTTTCACCCAGCTGGCGGTTCAGATGATAATCACCCATGGTGATGCCAAAACTAATGCAGCGGTCGTCTGCGCCACGCACCGGCATGGTCAGCGCATCATCGGCGTTCACTACGCAGACTTTGGCATTCTCATAAACGCGCAGCTTGGCAGCACGGTACTGCTGCAGACCAAATGGATATCTGTCCATGTGATCTTCAGTCACGTTGAGGATCGTCGCAGCGGCAGCATGCAGGCTTGAGGTCGTTTCCAGCTGGAAGCTGGAAAGCTCGAGAACATACAGTTCACAGCCTTTGTCCAGCAGCATCAGAGCAGGTAAACCAATGTTACCGCCAACGCCGACGTTCATGCCCGCCGCTTTTGCCATTTCCCCCACCAGGGTGGTGACGGTGCTTTTACCGTTAGAACCGGTAATCGCGATAACGGGCACCTGCGCTTCGCGGCAGAACAGCTCGATATCGCCGACAATCTCAACACCTGCATCTGCGGCAGCGCTCAGGGAAGGATGCGCCAGCGCCATACCCGGGCTGGCGACAATCAGATCGGCTGCCAGCAGCCAGTCATCATTCAGACCACCAAGGTGGCGTTCAACCTGTTCCGGCAGTTTATCCAGACCCGGCGGAGAGACACGCGTATCCATCACGCGCGGCGTCACGCCACGTGCGAGGAAAAAGTCCACGCAGGAAAGGCCCGTGAGGCCTAACCCGATGATAACGACTTTTTTACCCTGGTAATCTGCCATGATTAACGTACCTTCAGCGTTGCCAGGCCAATCAGCACCAGCATCAGCGAAATAATCCAGAAGCGCACAATGACGCGCGGCTCCGGCCAGCCTTTAAGTTCATAGTGGTGGTGAATCGGCGCCATACGGAAGATGCGCTGACCGCGCAGCTTGAAGGAGCCGACCTGCAAAATCACCGACAGCGTCTCAACCACAAACACGCCGCCCATGATCACCAGCAGGAACTCCTGACGCAGCAGTACGGCAATAATGCCCAGCGCGCCGCCTAACGCCAGTGAACCGACGTCACCCATAAAGACCTGAGCCGGATAGGTGTTGAACCACAGGAAGCCAAGCCCCGCGCCGACAATCGCCGTACAGACGATCACCAGTTCACCCGCGTGGCGCAGATAAGGGATGTGCAGGTAGTTCGCGAAATTCATGTTACCGGTCGCCCAGGCCACCAGCGCAAAACCGGCCGCCACGAAGACGGTTGGCATAATCGCCAGGCCATCCAGACCGTCGGTCAGGTTAACGGCGTTACCGGTGCCGACAATCACAAAGTACGCCAGCAGAATGTAGAACAGACCCAGCTGCGGCATCACGTCTTTAAAGAACGGCACGACCAGCTCGGTCGCTGGCGTGTCTTTCCCTGCCAGATACAGCGCGAAGGCCACGCCCAGCGCGATCACCGACATCCAGAAGTACTTCCAGCGGGCAATCAGGCCTTTGGTATCTTTGCGGACGACTTTGCGGTAATCATCGACGAAACCAATGATCCCGTAACCCACCAGAACCGTCAGCACACACCAGACGTACGGGTTGGACGGGTACGCCCACAGCAGTACGGAAACGACGATGGCAGTCAGGATCATGATCCCGCCCATGGTCGGGGTACCGCGCTTGCTGAAGTGCGATTCCGGGCCGTCGTTACGCACAACCTGGCCGAAAGAGAGCTTTTGCAGACGGGCAATCATGCGCGGGCCCATCCACAACGAGATGAACAGCGCAGTCAGCAGGCTGACGATGGCGCGAAACGTCAGATAGGAAAAGACGTTAAAGCCTGAGTAATATTTGACCAAATGTTCGGCCAGCCAAACTAACATGTCCCGTTCTCCTGTAATGCGTGCACAACCTCTTCCATGGCGGCACTACGTGAACCTTTCACTAACACTGTCACAATTTGTTTTTCTGTCATTAATGCCTTAAGGCGCTCAATCAACGCGGCTTTATCGGCAAAATGCTCGCCAACGCCGCTGGCCTGGCTAATCGCCTGGCTCAGTTTTCCTGCGCTCAGTACACAGTCCAGCCCCGCCGCTTTCGCCGCTTCACCGACCTGGGTATGACAGGCTTCGCTTTCGTCGCCCAGCTCTGCCATGTCGCCAACCACCATGATGCGGAAGCCCGGCATTTCAGATAACACCTGCACCGCCGCCGTCATCGAGCCAACGTTCGCGTTATAGGAGTCATCCAGCAGCAGCTTGTTTTCCGAAAGCTGAATCGGGAACAAGCGTCCCGGCACGGCTTTCAGGTTCGCCAGCCCGGCTTTGATCGCCTCATGTGAAGCGCCTACCGCCGTTGCCAGCGCCGCCGCCGCAAGGGCATTGGCGATGTTATGGCGACCCGGCAGCGGCAGCAGCACCTCCACGCCACCCGTTGGGGTCGTGAGGGTGAACTCGGTGCCGTGCGACGTCACATGGATATTGGTCGCCGTAAAATCACTGTTGGCCGCATTTGGCGAGAAGCGCCAGGTTTTACGCGCACCAATGATGCTCTGCCAGTTCAGCCAGTCGTTGTTATCGGCGTTCAGAATGGCGATACCGTTTTCCGGCAGGCCGGTGTAAATCTCGCCTTTCGCTTTTGCCACGCCTTCCAGCGAGCCAAAGCCTTCCAGGTGCGCAGCCGCGAGGTTATTCACCAGCGCTGCTTCCGGGCGCGTCAGGCTCACGGTCCAGGCGATTTCACCCTGGTGGTTTGCACCTAACTCGATCACCGCATACTCGTGCTCTTTGGTCAGGCGAAGCAATGTCATCGGCACGCCGATGTCATTATTGAGGTTGCCCGCGGTATAAAGCGTATTGCCGCACTGGCTGAGGATGGCCGCCGTCATCTCTTTCACTGACGTTTTGCCTGAGGATCCGGTCAGGGCGACGACGCGAGCCGGCACCTGCTGACGAACCCAGGCCGCCAGCTCGCCGAACGCGAGACGCGTATCTTTCACCACAACCTGCGGCAGATCGATATCAAGTTTGCGGCTGACCAGCAGCGCACCGGCGCCGTTCTCTTTGGCCTGTTCAGCAAAATCATGCGCGTCAAAACGCTCGCCTTTCAGCGCCACGAACAGACAGCCAGCGGTGACTTTGCGGGTGTCCGTCGTCACGGCATCAATGGTCAGGTCTTGCCCGTGCAGGTCGCCGTGCAGTACCGCTGCGGCCTGGCTTAACGAGAGGCTAATCATGCGACGACTCCCAGCAGGCGAGCTGCCGTTACGCGATCCGAGTAATCCAGACGGCGGTTGCCAACGATCTGATAATCTTCATGGCCTTTACCCGCCAGCAGAACAACATCATTCTCCTGTGCCTGCATGATGGCGTTCGTCACGGCTTCCGCCCGGCCTTCCACGACGCGCGCGCGGCCCGCATCCAGCATGCCCGCCAGAATGTCATTAATGATGGCGCGCGGCTCTTCCGTACGCGGGTTGTCATCGGTGACAACCGGAATATCTGCGAACTGTTCCGCAATAGCGCCCATCAGTGGGCGTTTGCCTTTGTCACGATCGCCGCCACAACCAAACACGCACCAGAGCTTACCGGTACAGTGCAGGCGCGCCGCTTCCAGCGCTTTTTCCAGCGCATCCGGCGTGTGGGCATAATCAACCACAACGGTCGGTTTACCCGGCGCGCTAAACACTTCCATACGGCCACAAACTGGCTGCAGACGCGCGGCGGTTTTCAGAAGTTCAGCCATCGGGTAACCCAGCGCCAGCAGCGTTGCCAGCGCCAGCAGCAGGTTGCTGACGTTAAACGCCCCCATCAGGCGGCTTTCAATTTCGCCTTCACCCCAGGAAGAGGCAAAGCGGATGGTCGCTCCGCTATCGTGATAATTCACCTCAACCGCCTTCAGCCAGCGGCCATGGCAGTTCGGATTGATATGGTCTTCCATCGATACGGCAACCGCATCCGGCAGCTTCGCCAGCCAGCGGCGGCCGACTTCATCGTCGGCATTGATGATCGCCTGACCACAGTGGTGAGTGGAATAGAGCAGCCATTTCGCGGCTTCGTAGTGCTCCATATCACCATGATAATCAAGATGATCGCGGCTCAGGTTGGTAAACACGGACGCGGCAAATTTCAGCGCCGCGACGCGGTGCTGTACCAGACCGTGCGAAGAGACCTCCATCGCGGCAAAGGTTGCACCCTGCCCTGCCAGACCGGCGAGCACGTGCTGTACGTCAACCGCGGAGCCAGTGGTGTTTTCCGTCGGGCTCACTTTGCCCAGCAGACCGTTACCCACAGTCCCCATCACCGCGCCGGTTTCACCCAGCAGCTGAGCCCACTGCGCCATCAGCTGCGTGGTGGTGGTTTTTCCGTTCGTACCCGTTACGCCAACCAGGCGCAGCTGGTCGGAAGGTTCGTGATAAAAACGTCCCGCCAGTGCGGAAAGACGTTCATTTAACTGGCTGAGATAGATGACCGGCACGCCGTGCATTTCACGGATCTCACCGTCGGTTGCCTCATCTTTAGCCTCAGCAATAATGGCAGCCACACCTTGCGCAATCGCCTGCGGGATATAACGACGCCCGTCCGCCTGATGACCGACCACCGCCACAAAAAGATCGCCAGAAGCAGCCACGCGGCTGTCCAGTACCATCTCTCGCAGTGCTCGCTCCGGTGCATTTGGCACCCACGGAGCGAGAAGGTCGCGCAAATTACGATCTGCCACCTGTACCCTCGCCTTGATTAATTACAAATTCACTTTTTTCGCCCGTCGCCAGCGCATCCGGTTCAATGTTCATGGTGCGTAACACGCCGCCCATGATTGCCCCAAACACAGGCGCGGAGACGGCGCCGCCGTAGTATTTACCCGCCTGTGGATCGTTTATTACGACCACCAGCGCAAAACGCGGATTGCTTGCAGGCGCAACGCCTGCGGTATAGGCAATGTATTTGTTGATATAGCGGCCGTCTGGCCCCACTTTTTTCGCTGTACCGGTTTTAATGGCGATACGATAGCCTTTAATCGCCGCCTTCACGCCGCCGCCGCCCGGCAGCGCCACGCTTTCCATCATGTGCACTACGGTACGAACGATGGATTCCGGGAAGATACGCTCGCCCGGCACCGGTGGATCAACTTTGGTAATCGACAGCGGGCGATAAACGCCATAGCTGCCAATCGTTGCGTAGACTCGCGCTAACTGTAACGGGGTTACCATTAGCCCGTAGCCGAAAGAGAAGGTGGCCCTCTCTATGTCAGACCACCGTTGTTTTTGAGGATATAAGCCACTGCGTTCTCCGACCAACCCCAAATTGGTCGCCTTTCCCAGTCCAAAACGTGAGTAAGTCTCTACTAACGCTGAGGACGGCATCGCTAACGCCAGCTTTGAAACACCGACGTTACTCGACTTCTGTAACACCCCGGTCAGGGTCAATTCGCTGTAGCGCGCCACGTCTTTTATCTCGTGGCCGTTAATACGGTATGGGATGGTGTTCAGAACCGTGTTTTCATTGACGATGCCGCGCTGGAGCGCGGTCATCACCACCATCGGCTTCACCGTGGATCCAGGTTCGAACACGTCGGTAATCGCCCGGTTACGCATGGCATCTTTTGCGGTGCCGGTAAAGTTGTTCGGGTTGTAGGACGGACTGTTGGCCATCGCCAGCACTTCACCGGTGCTGACATCCACCAGCACGGCGCTGCCTGACTCCGCCTTGTTGAACGCCACGGCGTTGTTCAGCTCGCGGTAGACCAGCGCCTGCAGGCGCTCGTCGATACTGAGGGCCAGGTTGTGCGCTGCCTGACTGTCCGTGGAAGAGATATCTTCGATGACGCGCCCGTAGCGGTCCTTACGCACGATTCGCTCGCCCGGCTGACCGGTGAGCCACTTATCGAAGCTTTTTTCAACGCCCTCAATCCCCTGGCTGTCGACGTTGGTGAAGCCAATGAGGTGAGCGGTTACTTCGCCGGATGGATAGTAACGACGGGATTCTTCACGCAGATGAATGCCCGGTAGCTTCAGTTTGCGAATGTAGTCCGCCATGTCAGGGTTAACCTGACGCGCCAGATAGATAAAACGCCCTTTCGGGTTCGCGTTAACGCGGGAGGCCAGCTGATCCAGCGGCATTTTCAGCGCATCAGCCAGCGCTTTCCAGCGGTTATCAAGGGTAATGCCACCGGCGTCGTGCAGCTCTTTCGGATCGGCCCAGATAGCCTTCACCGGCACGCTCACCGCCAGCGGACGACCGGAGCGGTCGGTGATCATCCCGCGGGACGTGGAGACCTCCTGAACGCGCAGAGAGCGCATATCGCCCTGGCGTACCAGCATGTCAGGCGCGACGATTTGCAGCCAGGCCACGCGGCCCAGCAGAAAACCCAGCGCCAGTAAAATGCAGCCGCAAAGCAACGCAAAACGCCAACTGATAAAGTTGGCCTGTTCTTCCTGACGTTTTGGTTTTAGCGTTTTTGCCGCTGCTTTCATGCGTCGCGTTTTCCCTTATTTTTGTACTACGATATTTTCCTGTGAAGGATCAACATGCTGCAGCTGCAGCTTTTCCGTTGCGATCCGTTCAACCCGGCTGTGATCGCCGAGCGCGTTTTCTTCAAGGATCAGATTTCGCCATTCAATATCCAGCGCATCGCGTTCCAGTACCATCTGCTCGCGTTGCGCAGTCAATAAACGTGTATGGTGGGCTGTCGTCACCACCGTTACTGCCGTGACAATGATGCAAATGAACAGACAGAGTGGCAGTTTCCCAAACCGCAAAAGATCGTCGCCGATCACGCCAGGCAAGGCATGGCGCTCGTTGCTTCCTAACGAATCCTTAACTTTGCTTAGGGTCTCTGTCACTCTGCCGATCATGCGTTCGTCCTCTCTGCAACACGCAGCACTGAACTACGGGCGCGTGGATTCTCTGCCACTTCTTCTTCGCCCGGCATCAACTTGCCTAATGCTCGCAACTGACGGCCACCCAGCTTCCTGAGTTGTTCTTCCGTCATCGGCAGCCCCGCTGGCACCTGTGGACCGCGGCTTTGTTCACGCATAAAGCGTTTCACAATACGGTCTTCCAGCGAATGGAAGCTGATGATGGATAACCGCCCACCCGGGGCAAGCACGTCGAGCGAGCTTTTTAGCGCCAGCTCTATTTCCTCCAGTTCACTGTTTACCCAGATGCGAACCGCCTGGAAGGTACGGGTCGCGGGATGTTTGTGCTTATCCTTCACCGGGGTCGCTGCCGCGATCACCTCGGCCAACTCTTTGGTGCGGGTCATTGGCTCAATGCGGTTGCGCTCAACAATGGCGCGCGCAATACGTTTGCCAAAACGCTCTTCGCCAAACGTTTTGATGACCCATGCAATATCGGCTTCGTCAGCGGTCTGTAGCCACTCGGCGGCGGATTGTCCGCGCGTCGGGTCCATCCGCATGTCCAGCGGACCATCACGCATAAAGGAGAAACCGCGCTCAGCGTCGTCGAGTTGGGGTGAAGAGACGCCAAGATCGAGAAGAATCCCGTCGATCTTGCCCGTCAGGCCGCGCTCAGCCACATAGTCCGCGAGCGCAGAGAAAGGTCCATGCACGATGGAAAAGCGTGGGTCATTGATGGTCTGTGCAACGGCAATTGCCTGCGGATCGCGATCGATTGCCAGCAGACGTCCCTCCTCACCCAACTGGGAGAGGATCAAACGCGAGTGGCCACCGCGACCAAATGTGCCATCAATGTAGATGCCATCCGGACGAATATTCAGGCCGTTAACGGCCTCGTCCAGTAACACCGTTTTATGTTTATAATTTTCCATCATATTTATAGAGACAAGTCCTGCAGTCGTTCCGATAATGTCGCGGAATCAGACTGCTCAGCGTCGATATCTTCCTTGACCTGTTGATACCAGGTCGTTTCATCCCACAGTTCAAACTTGTTGAACTGCCCGACCAGCATCACTTCTTTTGTCAGACCGGCATGTTGCCGCAACACAGGGGCAATCAGTAATCGCCCTGCGTTATCCATCTGACATTCACTGGCATGTCCCAATAACAGCCGCTGCACGCGGCGTTCCTGCGGGTTCATGCTCGACAGTCGCGACAGCTTTTGCTCAATAATTTCCCATTCAGGTAAGGGGTAAAGCAGCAGGCAGGGGGAGTTAATGTCAATGGTGCAAACCATTTGACCCGCAGCGTTCTCAATCAGCTGGTCGCGGTATCGGGTTGGTACCGATAAACGCCCTTTGCTGTCGAGATTGACTAACGTTGCTCCACGGAACATGCCAGTCTCACCCCTCCTCACCACTTTAACCCACAAATTCCCACCTAAAGGAGTTTACGGAGCGAGGGAAAAGCTTGTCAAGCCAGGACTCTCCGTATAAGGACTCGAAAGCCCTCTATTTACAGAGTTAAACAGTCCTGGTTAATAACTGCACAACTGGCGAGGCAAAATTAACGTTATGAATATTTGTAAGAAAAAAACCGAATATGCACACTAGCGTTAAGGCTCACTCAATATCATCGCAGATAAATATAAAGTGTCAGTTTGCGACGCGGGCAGCATTTTATGACAGATTCTCAGGGGATGACAGCGCCAGATTCACCCAGGCACACGGTAAGCGCAGTGGTTAGCACGTAAGCTGGCAAAGGAAGAGGAAAAAACGTCTGAATATTCATCGACCGAAGAGGGTTTGTAACAAAATAATACAAAGAATACCGTTTAAAATCGCTGAGATGTTCTTTAAAGAACAATTTAAAAGCCAAAATGAATTAAGAAAAATAGGCGATTATGATCTCACAAGAATTATCCTAATTTCTCTCCGGGAATTATCCGCACGAATTATCGTAGCAAAATGGGGCAGATTTCGCCGCCCCAGTCATTTCATTTTTGGCGGCTTAAAATTCCGCGATGGTAGAGATTACGTTTGATACGCGTCAGGCCCGGCTTTGGTTTGCGGGGTTCATCCAGACTCGCCAGCACAATCTCCAGCACGCGTTCAGCCACGTCACGGTGACGCTGTGCAACCGCCAGCACCGGGCACTGAAGGAAGTCGAGCAGCTCGTTATCCCCGAACGTGGCAATCGCCAGGTCGGAGGGGAGTTTACCTTCACGGCGTAAGGTGACATCCATGACGCCCTGCAAAAGCGCAAACGAGGTCGTGAACAGCGCCTGAGGCATCGGGTGGGTTTCCAGCCATTTCTCGAACAGCTGCGCGGCGGCTTCACGTTCGTAGCTGTTGGCATAGAGGTAGTGAACCTCGCGCGGATCGTCTTTCCAGGCGGTTCTGAATCCCTGCTCGCGCAGGAAGCTCACCGAAAGCTCGGGCAACGCGCCAAGATACAGCACCGTTTCCGCCGGGAACGTCCGCAGCTCTGCGGCCAGCATTTCGGCATCATCCTGATCCGCACCCACTACGCTTGTGAAATGTTCACGATCGAGCGCGCGATCCAGCGCCACGATTGGGAACGGGTCGTTCGCCCAGCGCTGGTAGAACGGATGTTCTGGCGGTAAGGAGGTCGAAACAATAATGGCATCCACCTGACGCTGGAGCAGATGCTCAATGCAGCGCATCTCGTTATCAGGCTGATCTTCCGAGCAGGCAATCAGCAGCTGATAGCCACGCTGGCGCGCCTGACGTTCAAGATAGTTGGCGATACGGGTATAGCTGGTGTTTTCCAGGTCCGGGATCACCAGACCAATAGAGCGGGTGCGCCCGGCGCGCAGACCGGCTGCGACAGCATTCGGATGGTAGTTATGTTCACGAACCACCGCCATAACTTTTTCAACGGTCTTGTCGCTGACACGGTACTGCTTTGCTTTACCGTTAATCACATAGCTGGCCGTTGTTCGTGACACGCCGGCTAGCCGGGCGATTTCATCCAGTTTCACAATTGCCCCTTAAAAAAAGAAAAGAGTCCATGGCCCTGTCAAGGTTATGGTTAAATCTTTTAACATCTAAACGCAGAAAAGCCTTCGCGGCAACCGCTTTTATCTGCGTTGTCGGCTGATTACGCAAAAAAAAGCCCGGCTTTGGTGACCGGGCAGAAAGAGGCGAACCTTTTTGACAACTAACGCATGATTTTCTCGCCGCGTGACAGCCCCACGACACCCGATCTTGCGACTTCAACAATTTTTGCCACATCCCGCACGGACGTCAGGAAAGCATCCAGCTTGTCACTTGTCCCGACCAGCTGAACCGTATAAAGAGAAGGCGTGACGTCGATAATCTGTCCGCGGAAAATATCCGCATTGCGTTTAACTTCTTCACGCCCGTAGCCGGTGGCCTGGATTTTCACCAGCATGACCTCACGTTCAACGTAGGCCCCCTGCCCCAGCTCGCTCACGCGCAGCACATCAACCAGCTTATGCAGCTGTTTTTCAATCTGTTCAAGCACTTTGGCGTCGCCAACGGTTTGAATCGTCATGCGCGACAGCGTGGGATCCTCCGTCGGCGCGACGGTCAGGCTTTCAATGTTATAACCGCGCTGCGCAAAAAGACCAATGACGCGCGACAGTGCGCCAGACTCGTTTTCCAGTAAAACCGATAATATCCGGCGCATATCAGGTTCTCTCCGTTTTGCTTAACCACATTTCATCCATACCGCCCCCCCGAATATGCATCGGATAAACGTGTTCGGTTCCATCAACAATCACATCCATAAAGACAAGGCGGTTGTTTTTAACGTGCTCAAGCGCTTGTGCGAGCTTCGTTTCCAGCTCGGCCGGATCGGTCACTCGCATCCCAACATGGCCATAAGCTTCAGCAAGACGAACAAAATCCGGCAGCGATTGCATATAGGACTGCGAATGACGGCCAGAGTAAATCATATCCTGCCACTGCTTCACCATGCCGAGGTAGCCATTATTCAGGTTCAGCACAAGAACCGGCAGCTCATACTGCAGTGCGGTAGACAGCTCCTGAATGTTCATCTGAATACTGCCGTCTCCGGTCACGCAGACGACGGTTTCATTCGGCAGGGCCAGCTTCACGCCCAGCGCGGCAGGCAGACCGAAGCCCATGGTGCCTAAGCCACCCGAGTTGATCCAGTGACGCGGTTTATCAAACGGGTAATACAGGGCGGCAAACATCTGGTGTTGGCCCACGTCTGAGGTTACATACGCCTCACCCTTCGTCAGTCGCCACACCGCTTCGATGACCGCCTGCGGCTTAATGTTTTCGCTCTGCGTGTCATATTTCAGGCACTGACGCGCTCGCCACTGTTCAATCTGCTGCCACCAGTCGCGGATCTCATCCAGCGGCTGGGTCGCGTTCTCCTGGGTCAGCAGATCCAGCATCTGTTCCAGAACCTGACGAGCATCACCGACGATCGGCACATCAGCCGACACCGTTTTTGAAATGGACGTCGGATCGATATCAATGTGCAACACGGTGGCGTTCGGGCAATACTTCGCCAGATTGTTGGTGGTACGATCGTCAAAACGCACGCCGACGGCAAAGATCACATCGGAGTGATGCATCGTCATGTTGGCTTCATAGGTACCGTGCATACCCAGCATGCCGAGCGCCTGGCGGTGAGTGGCGGGAAACGCCCCCAGCCCCATCAGCGACGACGCCACAGGAAGGTTGAGTTTTTCAACCAGCTCACGAAGCTGGGCTTCACAGGCTGCGTTGATCGCCCCGCCGCCGACATAGACGACCGGTTTTTTGGCTGCCAGAAGCGTTTGCAACGCCCGCTTGATCTGTCCTTTATGCCCCTGCGTTGTCGGATTGTAAGAACGCATGCTCACCGAGTCAGGCCAGACGTACGGCAGCTTGTTTGCCGGGTTCAGAATGTCTTTAGGCAGATCGACCACCACCGGTCCCGGGCGCCCGCTTGCTGCCAGCCAGAAGGCTTTTTTCAGTACGCCGGGAATGTCTTCGGTTTGCTTGACCAGAAAGCTGTGCTTCACAACGGGACGGGAAATCCCGACCATGTCACACTCCTGAAAAGCATCGTAGCCAATCAGCGAGGTTGCTACCTGCCCGGAGAGGATCACCAGCGGGATAGAGTCCATATACGCCGTCGCAATGCCGGTAATGGCGTTTGTCGCGCCGGGGCCGGACGTGACTAAGACCACGCCCACTTCACCCGTCGCACGCGCCAGACCGTCGGCCATGTGTACAGCCGCTTGCTCGTGACGTACCAGAACATGGTCAATGCCCCCTACCGTATGCAGCGCATCATAAATATCCAGGACCGCGCCGCCAGGGTAGCCGAACACTTGCTTTACGCCCTGATCGATCAGCGACCGCACGACCATTTCCGCGCCAGACAACATCTCCATGCTTTGCCTCCAGGCATTTTGTTATAGACGGACTGCCGAATTCATTTCCGCACCGTCTTACGATCGGGATGAACCAATCTTATATTTTGCAGAGTGTTCTTTACCTTAACCGCTCGTTATGAGGCAGGCAATTAGCAAACCCGGGGAGATAAACGGTGCGTAAAGCAGAAAAAGCAGCCGTTAACTGAAGATATGGTTAATTCCTCTGGGAATAGAGGACGGTGTGATAAATCATCGCTGAAAAGCGTGGCAATGCAGGAAATCATCTATTTTTGCGTACCGAAGAGCGGCCCGAAAAAAAGCATCACAGAACAAAATAGTAATTATCTATAAAAACTCAGGATAAATCACACAATCCGATGCGATTTATCCTGATGCGTTTACCGGCGGCAGATACCGACCAGCAACTCTTCCATCCACTGGTGTCCTTTATCCCTTCCGGCCGCTTCATGCCAGGAGAGATAGCAGGTTCGGCTATTTAATTTAAGCGGCAGAGGCAAAATTTGCAGATTTAACGGGTCAGAAAACTCTTCTGCCAGCCAGCGCGGTGCAATCGCCACCAGATGTGTTTGGGAGACAACATTTAATACGCTGACCATAGCCATCCCCTGATAAGCCACGCTCGCCTGCTTATCCGCAGAGTCATACCATGGCAGGCTAAAGGAAGCATATCTGTCGAGGGCAACAACGGCATGCTGCTCGTTATAGACATCATTTTCGCGTAGTGGATATTTCAGCCGAGGATGATTTTTACTGGCCACCAGAACCATTTCATCTTTAAACAGCGGTACGCAGGAAAATTCAGGACGACGGAACTCTTCATACCCCAGGACGAATTCAATCTCCTGATAGCGTAACTGATGCTCTGTACTTTGGTTCAGGGATGATTTAAAAACCAGATGGATATTTGGCGCGATCTCTTCGACTTTATTATAGATAATCGAGGTTAAATAATTATCTAATGGACTGCAGACACACAGATGAAATGTGCGCTCGCTGCTTAAAGGTTCAAAGCCCGATCCCGGAAGCTCGTTTTGTACCAGCTGCAACGCCTGACGGATTGAGCCGAACAGCTGGAATGCGCGCGCAGTAGGCTGGATCCCTCTTCCGTAACGAACAAACAATTCGTCGTTAAACATGACCTTAAGCCTGGCAACGGCGTTACTCACAGCAGGTTGTGACATCCCCAACGCCTGGGCCGCGCGGGTGATATTCTGTTCCTGCATGACAGCATCAAACACCGTCAGAAGATTAAGATCCACCGTGCGTAACTGCGGTTTAATCCCATCAGTAGCTTGAGGTTGTTTAATATTATTTTCTGACACTTCTGACTCCACTGTCACGCTACACTCCCTTTGCTCACGTACGGTAATAATCTCGAAAAATATGATTTATCATGCAAATACGATCAGCGAAAGAGAATTATTTAAAATTCAGAATATATAAAGACGCTATACAAACGAAAAGAAAATAGCGCAAATGATATGTTTGACTTTAGGATTTAAATGAAACCATAAACCAAGCAAATACACAATGACTGCCAGATTAATGATGACTTAAGTATTATTAAACTGTTATCGCCACCGCTCATCAGTTAGTTAATAACATGTTACCTCTGTTCATTTTTTAGCGACGCGTAATAGATTCACCGCAATTATAACTTAATGATAGTAAACCCCTTTATGTACAGAATACTCTCTGTAACGCACGTCACTCATTTTAAACAATTATATTTATTTATTTCTGCAACTGTTTTCTTCAGTCCAAAATTAGACAATTAGTCGGCTCGCAAAAGCCAAAACCAGCACAATTAGCTAAAGTAAAATCCTGCCAGTTCCGCCCGTCGGGTCCGTTTTTATCGTCAGGGGTTGACATCAACTGTCGTATCCAGTACCACTAAAAGCATATTGAATTTAACGGAGCACGATTCATGATTCGCACCATTCGTTTCACCGGTCTACTACTACTAAACGCATCCACTGTGCGCGGTAGACTGGCGGGCGAAATTCAGCGTTGAATCGTCACCAGTAAGACTAAAAACCCGCGCCACTGCGCGGGTTTTTTTATGCTCGTAGCAAGGCGCCCTAAGACTGACAAGGACCTAACCCATGAGCCAGCAAGTCATTATTTTCGATACTACTTTACGTGACGGTGAACAGGCATTACAGGCAAGCCTGAGTGTAAAAGAGAAACTGCAGATCGCGCTGGCTCTCGAACGTATGGGTGTCGACGTGATGGAGGTGGGTTTCCCGGTCTCGTCTCCGGGTGATTTCGAATCCGTCCAGACCATCGCCCGCACCATTAAAAACAGCCGCGTATGTGGTCTGGCGCGCTGTGTAGAAAAAGATATCGACGTTGCAGCCGAGTCACTGAAAGTGGCCGAAGCGTTCCGTATCCATACCTTTATTGCCACCTCGCCCATGCACATCGCCACCAAGCTGCGCAGCACGCTGGATGAGGTGATTGAGCGCGCGGTGTACATGGTGAAACGCGCACGCAACTACACCGATGACGTTGAATTCTCCTGTGAAGATGCAGGCCGTACGCCAATCGACGATTTGGCGCGCGTCGTGGAAGCCGCCATTAACGCGGGTGCCAAAACCATCAACATCCCGGACACCGTCGGCTACACCATGCCGTTTGAGTTCGCCAACATCATCACCGGCCTGTATGACCGCGTTCCAAACATTGATAAAGCGATTATCTCCGTCCACACCCACGATGATTTGGGTCTGGCCGTGGGCAATGCTATCGCCGCCGTCCACGCTGGCGCGCGTCAGGTAGAAGGCGCGATGAACGGCATCGGCGAACGCGCGGGCAACTGTTCGCTGGAAGAAGTGATCATGGCGATCAAAGTGCGCAAGGACATCATGGACGTGCACACCCGCATCAATCACAACGAGATCTGGCGCACCAGCCAGACCGTCAGCCAGATTTGCAACATGCCTATTCCGGCCAACAAAGCGATTGTCGGCACTGGCGCCTTCGCGCACTCCTCCGGTATTCATCAGGATGGCGTGCTGAAGAACCGTGAAAACTACGAAATTATGACCCCGGAATCCATCGGCCTGAACCAGGTCCAGTTGAACCTGACCTCCCGTTCCGGACGTGCGGCAGTGAAGCACCGCATGGAAGAGATGGGCTATAAGGACAGCGATTACAACATGGATCAACTGTATGACGCGTTCCTGAAGCTGGCCGACAAAAAAGGGCAGGTGTTCGACTATGACCTGGAAGCGCTGGCCTTTATTAACAAACAGCAGGAAGAGCCAGAGCACTTCCGTCTGGATTACTTCAACGTGCAGTCCGGATCCAGCGACATCGCCACCGCCTCGGTCAAGCTGGCCTGCGGAGATGAAATTAAAGCAGAGGCAGCTAACGGTAATGGACCTGTCGATGCGATTTACCAGGCCATCAACCGCGTTACCGAGTACGACGTTGAGCTGGTCAAATATGACCTGACGGCCAAGGGCCATGGCAAAGATGCACTGGGCCAGGTCGACATTGTTGTGACCCACAATGGCCGCCGCTTCCATGGCGTGGGTCTGGCGACCGATATCGTTGAATCCTCCGCGAAAGCGATGGTGCATGTGCTGAATAACATCTGGCGCGCCGCCGAAGTCGAAAAAGAGTTGCAACGCAAAGCTCAGAATAAAGAGAACAACAAGGAAACCGTGTAATGTCGAAGAATTACCATATTGCTGTGTTACCGGGCGACGGTATTGGCCCGGAAGTGATGGCACAGGCGCTGAAAGTACTGGAAGCCGTTCGCGCGCGTTTTGCGATGAAAATCACCACCAGCCACTACGATGTGGGCGGTATTGCGATTGATAACCACGGTACGCCACTGCCAAAAGCGACCGTGGAAGGCTGTGAAAATGCCGATGCCGTGCTGTTTGGTTCCGTCGGTGGTCCAAAATGGGAACACCTGCCGCCAGCAGAGCAGCCAGAGCGCGGCGCGCTGCTGCCGCTGCGTAAACATTTCAAACTGTTCAGTAACCTGCGTCCGGCGAAGCTGTACCAGGGTCTGGAAGAGTTTTGCCCGCTGCGCGCCGATATCGCCGCTAACGGTTTCGACATTCTGTGCGTACGTGAACTGACCGGTGGGATCTATTTCGGTCAGCCAAAGGGGCGCGAAGGCAGCGGTCAGCATGAAAAAGCGTTCGATACCGAGGTGTATCACCGCTTCGAAATTGAACGTATCGCCCATATCGCGTTTGAGTCGGCGCGCAAACGCCGCCATAAGGTGACCTCGATTGATAAAGCGAACGTGCTGCAGTCTTCCATTCTGTGGCGCGAGATCGTCAGCGAAGTCGCTAAACAGTACCCGGACGTTGCGCTGTCGCACATGTACATCGACAACGCGACCATGCAGCTGATTAAGGATCCGTCCCAGTTTGACGTGCTGCTGTGCTCCAACCTGTTCGGCGATATTCTTTCTGACGAGTGCGCGATGATTACCGGCTCGATGGGCATGCTGCCATCCGCCAGCCTGAATGAAGAAGGCTTCGGCCTGTACGAGCCTGCGGGCGGCTCCGCACCGGATATCGCCGGCAAAAACATCGCTAACCCGATTGCGCAGATCCTCTCTCTGGCCCTGCTGCTGCGCTACAGCCTGGATGCAGGCGATGCAGCAACCGCAATTGAAAACGCCATTAACCGGGCGTTAGAAGAAGGCGTTCGTACCGGTGATTTAGCACGCGGCACGGCGGCAGTCAGTACCGATGAAATGGGCGACATTATTGCCCGCTATGTCGCTGAAGGGGTGTAATCATGGCTAAGACGTTATATGAAAAGTTGTTTGATGCGCACGTTGTCTACGAAGCACCAAACGAAACCCCACTGCTGTATATCGACAGACATCTGGTACACGAGGTGACCTCTCCTCAGGCATTTGACGGCCTGCGCGCGCACAAGCGTCCGGTACGCCAGCCGGGTAAAACCTTCGCGACGATGGATCACAACGTTTCCACCCAGACTAAAGACATTAACGCCTCGGGTGAGATGGCGCGTATCCAGATGCAGGAGCTGATTAAGAACTGCAATGAATTTGGCGTTGAGCTGTACGACCTGAACCATCCGTATCAGGGCATCGTCCACGTGATGGGCCCTGAGCAGGGGATTACCCTGCCGGGCATGACCATCGTCTGCGGTGACTCGCATACCGCAACCCACGGCGCGTTTGGCGCTCTGGCGTTCGGGATTGGCACTTCCGAGGTGGAACACGTGCTGGCGACGCAGACCCTGAAGCAGGGTCGCGCCAAAACGATGAAGATTGAAGTGAAGGGCAAAGCGGCACCAGGCATTACCGCGAAAGATATCGTGCTGGCGATTATCGGTAAAACCGGCAGCGCAGGCGGTACCGGCCACGTCGTTGAGTTCTGCGGCGACGCTATTCAGGCGCTGAGCATGGAGGGTCGCATGACCCTGTGCAACATGGCCATTGAGATGGGTGCCAAAGCCGGGCTGGTCGCGCCAGATGAAACGACCTTTAACTATGTGAAGGGCCGTCTGCACGCGCCGAAAGGGCAGGATTTTGACGACGCGGTAGCCTACTGGAAAACCCTGAAAACCGACGACGGGGCAACGTTTGATACCGTTGTCACGCTGCAGGCAGAAGAGATTGCCCCTCAGGTGACCTGGGGGACCAACCCGGGTCAGGTGATTTCCGTCAACGACGCCATTCCCGATCCGGCTTCCTTCGCCGATCCGGTCGAGCGCGCCAGTGCGGAAAAAGCGCTGGCCTATATGGGGCTGAAGCCCGGCGTGCCGTTGACCGACGTGACCATTGATAAGGTGTTTATCGGCTCCTGCACCAACTCCCGTATCGAAGATTTGCGTGCGGCGGCAGAGATCGCCAAAGGCCGTAAAGTCGCGCCGGGCGTGCAGGCGCTGGTCGTTCCAGGCTCCGGTCCGGTGAAAGCCCAGGCGGAAGCCGAAGGTCTGGATAAGATCTTTATCGAAGCAGGCTTCGAGTGGCGCCTGCCAGGCTGTTCCATGTGTCTGGCCATGAACAACGATCGCCTGAATCCGGGTGAGCGCTGTGCCTCCACCAGCAACCGTAACTTTGAAGGCCGTCAGGGCCGCGGTGGGCGCACCCATCTGGTCAGCCCGGCAATGGCCGCCGCTGCGGCAGTCACCGGCCATTTCGCCGACATTCGCAGCCTGAAATAAGGAGACAATCATGGCAGAGAAATTTACCCAACATACAGGCCGGGTTGTCCCCCTGGACGCCGCGAACGTCGATACTGACGCCATTATTCCTAAGCAGTTTTTGCAGAAGGTGACGCGTACCGGTTTTGGCGCGCACCTGTTCAACGACTGGCGTTTCCTGGACGACAAAGGCGAAGTGCCTAATCCGGAATTCGTTCTGAACTTCCCGGAATACAAAGGTGCCTCCATTTTGCTGGCGCGGGAAAACTTTGGCTGCGGCTCGTCGCGTGAGCATGCGCCCTGGGCGTTGACCGACTACGGCTTTAAGGTGGTTATTGCCCCAAGCTTTGCGGATATCTTCTACGGCAACAGCTTCAACAACCAGCTGCTGCCGGTGACGCTGAGCGATGAGCAGGTCGATGAATTGTTTGCGCTGGTTAAGGCCAATCCGGGCATGTCGTTTGAAGTTGATCTGGAAGCGGAAGTGGTGAAAGCCGGGGATAAGACCTACAGCTTCAGCATTGATGCGTTCCGCCGTCACTGCATGCTGAACGGTCTGGACAGCATTGGTTTGACGCTGCAGCACGAAGACGCCATCTCAGCGTATGAGAAAAAACAGCCTGCGTTTATGGGCTAAAGGCAATGGCCCGCGAAATGCGGGCCATTGATAAGGGTGCGTTGAGGCTCAACCACTCTGGAGAGGCGGGGAAACTTCCCCGCCCATACCGCTAACGTTTTGCTTCGTAAGCCAACACTGCCGCCATTTCTGTTTTCTCCTGTCTGAAATGCAATTCACACAACGAATCACGGACCATCCAGGTGAAGATCAACAACGTCGTACAGATCAGAAATAAACCTAACAGCAGAGTACGTTTTGGCATTCCAGCCTCCTTATTGCTTTTCGGCAATGAAGAGACTAACCTCGCAATGTTGGTTGTGAAGTTGGTCTCCCCATCAATCTTTTGATGTGGGACTCTCCACTGTTTGCCTCTTGCGAAAGCCTGAGGCAAACAGCCTCAAGCACCCGCCACGCACTCTATTCCCCTTCGTGATCTCTGTCAGAATGTCGTTCCAATTTGTGAAGCCGTCTTCCAGAATCACACGTCTTTTACCCGGCAGGTCAGCAGGAGCGTCACAACGGATATCGCCGCAATCACCCAGTAAACCGACGTATGGCCATAGCTTTGCGCCAGCGCGCCCTGGATCACACCGGCCAGAATCACCCCGGTTGAAATACTGTTCGTAAAGAGCGTCGTGGCCGATCCCGCGCGTCCGGGCATCAGATCCTGAAACCAGAGCATGCCAATTCCGGCGACGATCCCAATGAACACGGCATTAAACAGCTGCAGCGCCAGCAGCGCTTCGCGCGAGTGGAATAAGATCAGCCCAAGATAAAACAACACCCCGGCAGCAACCGCAACCACCATCATTTTGCGTTTACCGAAACGCTTAACGTAATAGCCCGCCAGAATCATTGCCGGAATTTCCAGCCCGGCAGCGGTCCCCATTAAGATCCCCGCAAGCTTGTCCGGTAAGCCCAGATCGCTGCTGATCCACAGCGGCATGTCGATGATGTACATGGTGTTGCAGGTCCACATCAGCGTGGAGGCAATAAACAGCATACGGACGTTCTTGTCCTGCCAGCCGCTCACCTGGGTGAGAGGCTTGTCCGTTGTCTGTTCGACGCGCGCCACGGATGGCAGCGCGAAGGCTATCAGCGCCAGGCTGATGACAAAAATCCCGGCCGCGATGGTGAACATGGTGGTAAAGCCGTAGTTCAACGCCAGCATAAAGGCCAGCGGCGGACCAATGACCCACGCCAGCGAGAGCTGGGCACGCATCACCGAGCTGAACATCACCACTTCCCGCGCCGAGCTATCCGCATATTCCCGCGCCAGCGCAAACAGCTGCGGCATGGCGGTATTCGCCAGCGATGCCAGCAGCACGCCGCAGGTAATGAGCGTCAGGTAATGACGGTTGAAAGCAAAGAGCAGTGCGTTACCCACGGCCATGGCGCAGCAAAAGAGGATCAGCTTGCGGCGATCGCCCTGGCTGTCCGATCGTTTCGCCAGCGCGAGGCTGACCAGGATCCCGGCAATCGCGTTAACGGTATAAAACAGCCCTACCCAAAACGGCTGCGCCCCCACCTCGCGGCTGAGAAACAGGCTCAGCGTCGGCGCCTGCAGCGCCCCCGCCACGCCCATCATAAAGGCCACCAGCATAAAAGCGACATACACGCCGTTCAGGCGTCGCCCCATCGTCATCAACCACAGCATGCGCAAGTCCTTGTGAAAGCGAATCGAAATTGGGTGAAAGAATAAACGAAAAAAGCCAGCAAAAACATTTTGCTGGCGGGTGATAAGCACCAATACTCAGTCACACATGATCGAGGCGAGTCAGCGAGAAGAGGCCGGTTTCGTAACGTCCCACTGCATCAGTTCTTCTAACATTTTCAGCCGTTGCTCTGCACACTGGCGGGCCAGCCAGGACGATCCTTTTGTCGCTGAAAAGTACTGCTGATAAAACTGACGTGCGGTAGACCTCTTCATCATTTACCTCCTCGCTTCATCGGGAAGCATTATTGGCCTAATATAGGGATTAATAAATTGCTGGTTTTTTGTCAGGAGTTCCCCTTTTATGCCTTCCGGTCGTCTGCAGCAACAATTTATCCGCCTCTGGCAGTGCTGCGAGGGGCAATCGCAGGAAACGACGCTCAACGAGCTGGCCGACCTGCTTAGCTGTTCCCGCCGTCATATGCGTACGTTGCTCAATACCATGCAGCAGCAGGGCTGGTTAAGCTGGGAAGCGGAAGCGGGACGCGGGAAACGCTCGCGACTGACCTTTCTCTACACCGGGCTTGCATTGCAGCAGCAGCGTGCAGAAGACCTGCTCGAGCAGGACCGCATCGATCAGCTGGTCCAACTGGTGGGCGACAAAGCCGCCGTGCGCCAGATGCTGGTTTCCCATCTCGGACGCAGTTTTCGTCAGGGCCGACACATTTTGCGGGTGCTCTACTATCGGCCAATGAAAAATCTGTTGCCCGGCACGGCGTTACGCCGCTCAGAAACCCATATGGCCCGGCAAATCTTCAGCGGCCTGACGCGGATAAATGAGGAAAACGGGGAACTGGAGGCGGATATCGCGCACCACTGGCAGCAGCTTTCCCCGCGCCACTGGCGCTTTTTCTTACGCCCTGGCATCCACTTTCACCACGGTCGCGAGCTGGAGATGCACGACGTCATCGCCTCTCTGGAACGCGCCCGCAGGCTGCCGCTCTACTCGCATATTTCGCGCATCCACTCCCCTACGGCCTGGACGCTGGATATTGAGCTGTCGCAGCAGGACAAGTGGCTTCCCTGGCTGCTGGGCTATGTACCGTCGATGATTTTGCCCGGCGAGTGGGAATCGATGAACAATTTTGCCAGCCTGCCAATTGGCACCGGCCCCTACGCCGTGTCCCGCAATAACAGCAATCAGCTGAAAATCCGCGCGTTCGATGACTACTTTGGCTATCGGGCGCTGATCGACGAAGTGAACGTGTGGGTATTGCCGGATCTCAATGAAGACCTGAGCTGCGGGCTGACGCTGGAAGGCCCCACCACGGGAGAAAAGGCCGTGGAGAGCCGCCTGGAGGAGGGATGCTACTATCTTCTCTTTGACCGCCGCACCCACCGCGGAGCAAACCAGGACGTCCGGAAGTGGATCAGCCACGTGTTGTCCCCTTCCAATCTGATCTACCATGCGGAAGCGCAGTACCAGACATACTGGTTCCCGGCGTACGGCCTGCTTCCGCGCTGGCACCACGCCCGCCCGTCGCACTGCGACAAACCCGCAGGGCTGGAGTCCATCACCCTGACCTACTACCGCGAGCATGTTGAGCATCGTTTTATCGCGAGGATCATGACCCGCCTGCTGGCAGCCGAGGGGGTCAGGCTGGACATCAGGGAAGTGGACTATGACGAATGGCATCAGGGGGAAATCGCCAGTGATATCTGGCTCAACAGCGCTAATTTTACCCTGCCGCTCGATTTTTCCCTTTTCTCGCATTTGTATGAAGTCCCGCTGATCCAGCACTGCATCGACCGTGACTGGCAGCAGGATGCCGCCCTGTGGCATGCGGGCGAGATGAATCTTGCCGTGTGGTGCCAGCAGCTGCTGGCCGAGCAGGCGATCGTCCCGTTGATCCACCACTGGCTGATGATTCAGGGCCAGCGCAGCATGCGTGGCCTGCGGATGAACACCCTGGGCTGGTTTGATTTCAAATCCGCCTGGTTTGCGCCCCCGGAGCCATAACGCTTTCGTAATATTCACCAAATCATTACAATAGCGCCGTTCTCAACGGGGTGCTGCATCACAGATGTGCGCTGAGATAATACCCGTCGAACCTGATCCGGATAACGCCGGCGAAGGGATTTGAGGCTGTCGCTCAAAATCCTTTGCCACTCAACCCTGAGGTGCAAAGTGTTAAAAAAAGTTCTCCCCCTGCTGGCGCTGTTCGCGCTGCCCGTTTTAGCCAAACCCGTCCTGACGGTCTACACCTACGACTCTTTCTCTGCCGACTGGGGCCCTGGCCCGGTTGTCAAAAAAGCCTTTGAAGCTGACTGCAACTGCGAGCTGAAGTTCGTGGCGCTGGAAGATGGCGTTTCACTGCTCAACCGTCTGCGCATGGAAGGGAAAAACAGCAAGGCTGACGTGGTGCTTGGTCTGGATAACAACCTGCTGGAAGCCGCCTCGCAGACCAAACTGTTTGCCAAAAGCGGCGTCGCAGCAGAGGCCGTTAACGTGCCTGGCGGCTGGAAGAACGACACCTTTGTGCCGTTCGACTACGGCTACTTTGCTTTTGTTTACGACAAAAACAAGCTGAAAAACCCGCCGAAGAGCCTGAAAGAGCTGGTGGAAAGCGACCAGAAGTGGCGCGTGATTTATGAAGATCCGCGGACCAGCACGCCAGGCCTGGGTCTGCTGCTGTGGATGCAGAAAGTCTACGGCGATAAGGCGCCGGAAGCGTGGCAGAAGCTGGCTGCCAAAACCGTGACCGTGACCAAAGGCTGGAGCGAAGCCTATGGCCTGTTCCTGAAAGGTGAAAGCGACCTGGTGCTGAGCTACACCACCTCCCCGGCTTACCACATTATCGCCGAGAAGAAAGATAACTATGCTGCCGCAGATTTTGCGGAAGGGCACTATCTGCAGGTGGAAGTGGCCGCGCGTACCGCTGCCAGCAAGCAGCCGGAGTTGGCCGAGAAGTTCCTGAAGTTTATGGTTTCGCCGGCATTCCAGAATGCCATTCCCGCAGGCAACTGGATGTATCCGGTCACCAGCGTTGCACTGCCTGCAGGTTTTGAACAGTTGACCAAACCGAAAACCTCGCTGGAGTTTACGCCGCAGCAGGTCGCCGCGCAGCGTGCCGCATGGGTAAGTGAATGGCAACGCGCCGTCAGCCGCTAATTCCCGGCTGGTTGCTTCCCGGGCTGCTCGCCGCCGTCGTAATGGTGGCAGTCAGCCTGGGGGCTTTTCTTGCGCTGTGGTTTAACGCGCCGGAGAGCGACCTGCTCGCTCTCTGGCACGACAGCTACCTCTGGCACGTCATTCGGTTCTCTTTCTGGCAGGCGTTTCTTTCTGCCCTGATGTCGGTGCTCCCGGCGATTTTTCTTGCACGCGCGCTGTATCGGCGGCGTTTCCCCGGCAGGCAGGCTCTGCTGCGCCTGTGCGCCATGACGCTGATCCTGCCCGTGCTGGTGGCGGTATTTGGCATTCTGAGCGTTTACGGTCGCCAGGGGTGGCTGGCTTCGCTGTTCGGCCAGCTTGGTCTGGAATGGTCATTCTCGCCTTACGGACTGCAGGGCATCCTGCTGGCACACGTCTTTTTCAATATGCCGATGGCAACGCGCCTCTTTTTGCAAGCGCTGGAGAACATTCCCGGCGAACAGCGCCAGATTGCCGCCCAGCTCGGCATGCGCGGCGCGTCGTTCTTCCGCTTTGTCGAATGGCCGTGGCTGCGCCGCCAGCTCCCGCCCGTAGCGGCATTAATCTTCATGCTCTGCTTTGCCAGCTTTGCCACCGTGCTGTCACTTGGCGGCGGGCCGCAGGCCACCACCATTGAGCTGGCGATTTACCAGGCGCTGAGTTACGACTACGATCCCGGTCGCGCCGCACTGCTGGCGATAGTCCAGATGGCGTGCTGCCTTGCACTGGTTCTGTTGAGCCAGCGGCTGAGTAAAGCCATTCCCGCTGGTAGTCATCAAATAACCGGCTGGCGCGATCCGCAGGACAGCCTGCACAGCCGCGTCAGTGATGTTATCCTGATCGCGCTGGCGCTCCTGCTGCTGTTGCCGCCGCTGCTGGCCGTTATCGTTGACGGTCTAAACCTTAATCTCCTGTCCGTCCTGCAACAGCCCGTCCTCTGGCAGGCCACCTGGACCTCGCTGCGTATCGCGCTGGCTGCCGGATTACTGTGCGTCATCCTGACCATGATGCTGTTGTGGAGCAGCCGTGAGCTTTACGCCCGCCAGGCGCAAAAAGCCGGACAAATGCTGGAGCTGACGGGCATGCTGATTCTGGCGATGCCGGGGATTGTACTGGCAACGGGCTTCTTTTTACTGTTCAACAGCACCCTCGGCCTGCCGGAAAGCGCCGACGGCATCGTGATCTTTACCAACGCCTTAATGGCCATTCCTTACGCGCTCAAGGTGCTGGAAAACCCGATGCGCGACGTCAACAGCCGCTACAGTTTGCTGTGCCAGTCGCTGGGCATGCAGGGCTGGCAGCGGCTGAAGGTGGTCGAACTGCGCGCGCTAAAGCGTCCGCTGGCACAGGCGCTGGCGTTTGCCTGCGTGCTCTCTATTGGAGACTTTGGGGTCGTGGCGCTGTTCGGCAATGACGATTTCCGCACGCTGCCATACTGGCTCTATCAGCAAATCGGCTCTTACCGCAGTCAGGACGGCGCGGTCACCGCGCTGTTACTGCTGCTGCTGTGCTTTGCCTTATTTACCGTTATCGAAAAACTTCCGGGGCGTGATGCTAAAACTGACTGATGTAACCTGGCTTTATCAGCATCTGCCGATGCGCTTCACGCTCTCCGTGCGCCAGGGAGAGATGATCGCCGTGCTTGGCCCAAGCGGTGCCGGGAAAAGCACCTTGCTCAATTTGATCGCCGGTTTTCTGCAACCTGCCAGCGGGTCGATAGTCATCGATAATCGTGATTTCACCAACGCCCCTCCGGCTAAACGTCCTGTCTCAATGCTGTTTCAGGAAAACAACCTGTTTACCCACCTGACGGTGCGGCAAAACATCGCGCTGGGAATGCACCCGGGACTGAGGCTGAACGATGATCAGCGCCATAAACTGGAAGTTATTGCCGCGCAGATGGGGATCGCCGGGTTTATCGACAGGCTGCCGGGCGAGCTTTCCGGCGGGCAGCGTCAGCGCGTTGCGCTGGCACGTTGTCTGGTGCGCGAACAGCCGATACTTCTGCTGGATGAGCCGTTCTCGGCGCTCGATCCCGCGCTGCGCCAGGAGATGCTGGCCCTGGTGCAGGAGGTCTGTCAGCGCCAGCAACTGACGATGCTGATGGTTTCGCACAGCATCGAGGATGCCGCACGGATTGCCCCGCGATCGGTGGTGATCGCGGAGGGACGCATTTTGTGGGATGGAGCAACAGAAGCATTAATGAGCGGAAAAGAAAGCGCTTCTGGATTATTGGGTATAAAACCGTAGGCCGGGCAAACGCAGTGCCGCCCGGCGCTTAACGGCTCACCACCTTCAATAGAATCTCACCGTACACCGGCATCAGCGGGTGACGAATCAGCGCCACCAGCGCCACCACCGCCACACCCAGCGTCAGCGGGGCCAGCCAGAGCAGGCGAGTACGCGGGAGGTAGCGCGTCAGGCGATCGATATTTGCCTTCGCGCTGCGCCACAGTCGCCAGCAGAGCCATGCCGCCAGCCATAGCAGCAGCGCCGTGCCCAGCAGTAGCCACTTAAACTCACCGCTTTGCATACCGTCAGGAATATCGATGGCGGCCCCCGCGAGGATCCCCGGCAGGAAGTAGAACGGCGGCCAGAAGACGCAGCCGATAATGTTTGGCACCACGAATTTCGCAACGGGCAGATCCAGCATCCCGGCCACCATCGGCACCAGCGGACGCGTTGGCCCTACGAAGCGGCCGACGAGGATGGTAAACATGCTGTGCTGGTGCAGCGCATGCTCGGTCTTATCCAGCAAAGCTTTGTTCTTTTTCATGAACGACCAGCGGTGCAGCGGCTTCTTAAAGCGCCAGCCCAGCCAGAAGGAGATCCAGTCGCCGAGCAGGCAGCCGATAATTCCCGCCAGCCACGCCTGCCAGAAATTGACCTCACCGCTGCCGATCAGCGCGCCAAGCCCCGCCATCATCACGGTGCCAGGCAGGATTAACCCGACGAGCGCCAGCGACTCCAGAAACGCCACCAGCGCCACGGCGATGAGCGAGTACATAACGGACTGGGTAATAAAGTGTTCCAGCAATGCCTGCATAACTATTCCGGTCAGAAAACGAATCAGCGATTCTGCTTAGCGCCCCGCACCGCGTCAAGGCAACAATTGTCTGAATAGTTTACAGGTTGCTTCCCGCATTCACCTGTTTGTTTATCTTTTTTTACCGTTTATTCACATCCCGCGCGGAATTCACTGGGGCTGGCACCGGTGCATTTTTTAAATACCCGGGAGAAATAGAGCTGATCCTCAAAGCCCACGTTGCGCCCCACGGTGGCGATGGGCATCCGGGTGGTGCTGAGCAGCAGCTTCGCCTGGCTGATGCGCTGGTCCTCGCGCCAGCTCAACACGCTGACGCCCAGCTGCTGGCGGAACAGATGCGACAGACGCGACGGTGACAGGCAGACGTGCTGGGCAACGCTGGCGATATCAAACTGGCTATCGGCCAGGTGGTCGCTGATGTACTGGCAGGCGTCGCGCACGCGGTTATCCAGCGGCGGGTTAAGCGACGCGTTAATCGCCTCCATCCGTCGCAGCAGCAGCTGCTCAAGCAGGTTAATCGCCAGCAGTTCAGCGTAGCGCCCCCCGGCCTGTCCCGCCTCGATAATCTGCGCAAAAAGTTCGCGAAACTGCGCCAGATGCACCTCGTCCGGACGATAAAAACCGGTGTGCGCAAAAATAGCCGGCCAGGAAAGCCACTCCTGCCAGTAGGCGCGCGGACGGAAATAGACCCACTGGTGATACCACTCTTTGGCATCCGGATGACGGCCATAGTGGTGGATCTCCCCCGGCGGGAACAGCAGGATATCCCCCGGGCGGCAGACAAACTGCTGGTCACCGTTTTTGATGATCCCTTCCCCTCGCACGGTCAGGTTGAGGATATATCCTTTCATCCCAAGCGGTCGATCGACGTAAAAGTCGAGATATCCTTCAGCCTCGATAGGAGTCAGTCCCGCCACAAGGTGCGCGTTAAACGAGTATCCCGGCAGCAGAGGATCGTTTTGCGTTTCGGCCATAGATTCAGTTCTCCCAAGGGTCCTCAAGGAAACCAATTGTCCATATCACTAAAAGCAGGTTAAAAATGGCCCGCGAAAAGATCCAAAAAGCATCACGCCGCTTTTACGTCCGCCATGTTTCAGCCTTTCCCCCTGATTTCTCCGCCTGAGCAGGCAGATAAGCAGTAACAAAAGTGTCTATAACTGCGGCAGAAATGTCCACATTGAATATTTGCACGGCGTCACACTTTCCGTTGTAACAGCAATTTAGTCCATAAGATTAGCGGATCCTGCCTGACGACTTTTGTCCCCAGTCTCTAATGTTCTTCCATACCTCTTTTTTCGATGGAGCAACACCATGGCAATTGCGATTGGCCTCGATTTTGGCAGCGATTCGGTTCGCGCGCTGGCAGTGGACTGTACGTCCGGCCAGGAGATAGCAACCAGCGTTGAGTGGTACCCGCGCTGGCAAGAGGGGCGCTACTGCGATGCGCCGAACAACCAGTTTCGGCATCACCCGCGTGACTACATTGAGTCGATGGAAGCGGCCATTAAAACCGTTCTGGCCGAACTGACCGACGCCCAGCGGGCGGATATTGTTGGGATTGGCGTCGACAGTACCGGCTCCACGCCTGCCCCTGTGGATGCCGAAGGCCGCGTGCTGGCGCTGCGTCCTGAGTTTGCCGACAACCCGAACGCCATGTTCGTGCTGTGGAAAGACCATACCGCCGTGGAAGAGGCCGAAGCCATCACCCGCCTGTGCCATCAGCCGGGCAAAACGGACTACTCGCGCTACATCGGCGGAATTTACTCCAGCGAATGGTTCTGGGCCAAGATCCTGCACGTCACCCGTGCCGACGCAACCGTTGCGCAGGCTGCAGCGTCATGGGTTGAGCTGTGCGACTGGGTGCCTGCTCTGCTCTCCGGCACCACGCGTCCACAGGATATCCGCCGCGGTCGCTGCAGCGCCGGGCATAAATCCCTGTGGCATGAAAGCTGGGGCGGCCTACCTCCGGCAGCCTTCTTCGATGAACTCGACCCGATCATCAACAAGAGCCTGACATACCCGCTGTTTACCGACACCTTTACCGCCGATATTCCCGTCGGCACCCTTTGTGAGGAGTGGGCGACGCGCCTCGGCCTGCCGCAAAACGTGGCGATCTCCGGCGGCGCGTTTGACTGCCATATGGGCGCCGTGGGCGCGGGCGCGCAGCCAAACACGCTGGTCAAAGTCATCGGCACCTCCACCTGCGACATCCTGACGGCGGATAAAGCCACCGTCGGCGACCGCGCGGTAAAAGGTATCTGCGGCCAGGTTGACGGCAGCGTGGTGCCAGACTTTATCGGCCTAGAAGCCGGTCAGTCCGCGTTTGGCGATATCTACGCCTGGTTTGGCCGCGTGCTCGGCTGGCCGCTGGATCGGCTGGCGGCGGCGCATCCTGAACTGAAAACCCAGATCGCCGAGAGCAAAAAGCAGCTTCTGCCCCAGCTCACCGACGCCTGGGCCAAAAATCCGTCTCTCGATCACCTCCCGGTGGTGCTGGACTGGTTTAACGGTCGCCGCACGCCGTTTGCCAACCAGCGCCTGAAAGGGGTGATTACCGATCTCAACCTGGCGACCGACGCACCTGCGCTCTTCGGCGGCCTGATTGCCGCAACGGCCTTCGGTGCCCGCGCCATTATGGAGTGCTTCACCGAGCAGGGCATCGACGTGAATAACGTGATGGCGCTGGGCGGCATCGCCCGTAAAAACCCGGTGATCATGCAGGCCTGCTGCGACGTGCTGAACCGTCCGCTGCAGATTGTGGCGTCCGATCAGTGCTGCGCGCTGGGCGCGGCGATTTTCGCCGCCGTCGCCGCGGGCGTCCATGCGGATATCCCCACCGCGCAGCAGCACATGGCGAGCGCCGTCGAAAACACCCTTCAGCCGCGTGCTCAGCAGGCACAACGCTTTGAACAGCTTTATCAGCGCTACCAGCAGTGGGCAAAAAGCGCCGAACTTCACTATCTCCCTGTCGCCGCCCCGGCCAAAAGCACCGCGGACACTACGGCAACCCTGACCCATTAAGGACACGATGATGACCATTTTTAATAACTATGAAGTGTGGTTTGTGATTGGCAGCCAGCATCTGTACGGACCGGAAGCGCTGCAGCAGGTAACGAAACACGCGGAGCACGTCGTTAACGCGCTGAACGCGGAAGCCAAACTGCCGTGCAAGCTGGTGCTGAAACCGCTGGGCACAACGCCGGATGAGATTACCCATATCTGCCGCGACGCGAACTACGACGATAAATGCGCCGGTCTGGTGGTATGGCTGCACACCTTCTCACCGGCAAAAATGTGGATCAACGGCCTGTCTATCCTCAACAAACCGCTGCTGCAGTTCCATACCCAGTTCAACGCCTCCCTGCCGTGGGACAGCATCGACATGGACTTTATGAACCTGAACCAGACCGCACACGGCGGCCGCGAGTTCGGCTTCATCGGCGCGCGCATGCGTCAGCAGCACGCGGTGGTCACCGGCCACTGGCAGGATGGTAAGGCGCAACAGCGTATCGGATCCTGGATGCGCCAGGCGGTTTCGAAGCAGGATACCCGCCACCTGAAAGTGGTGCGTTTCGGCGACAACATGCGTGAAGTGGCGGTCACCGACGGTGACAAAGTGGCCGCGCAGATCAAGTTCGGCTTTTCCGTGAATACCTGGGCCGTGGGCGACCTGGTGCAGGTGGTGAATGACATCAGCGATGGCGACGTAAGCGCGCTGGTGGATGAGTACGAAAGCAGTTACCGCCTGACGCCTGCGGCACAGATCAACGGCGACAAGCGTCAGAACGTGCTGGATGCGGCGCGCATCGAACTGGGCATGAAGCGCTTCCTGCAACAGGGCGGTTTCCACGCCTTTACCACCACTTTTGAAGATCTCCACGGTCTGAAACAGCTGCCGGGTCTGGCAGTACAACGTCTGATGCAGCAGGGCTACGGCTTTGCCGGCGAAGGCGACTGGAAAACTGCCGCTCTGCTTCGCATCATGAAGGTGATGTCGACCGGTCTGCAGGGCGGCACCTCCTTTATGGAGGACTACACCTATCACTTCGAGAACGGCAATGACCTGGTGCTCGGCTCGCACATGCTGGAAGTGTGTCCTTCCATCGCGGTAGAGGAAAAACCGATCCTCGACGTGCAGTACCTCGGCATCGGCGGTAAAGCCGATCCGGCGCGTCTGATCTTCAACACCCGCACGGGCCCGGCCATCAACGCCAGCCTGATCGATCTGGGCGATCGTTTCCGCCTGCTGGTGAACTGCGTCGATGCGGTTGAAACACCACATTCTCTGCCGAAACTGCCGGTCGCCAACGCCCTGTGGAAAGCACAGCCGGATCTGCCGACCGCGTCAGAAGCCTGGATCCTGGCCGGTGGCGCGCACCATACCGTCTTCAGCCACGCGCTGGATCTGAACGACATGCGTCAGTTCGCCGAGCTGCACGATATCGAATTGACCGTCATTGATAACGATACCCGCCTGCCCGCCTTCAAGGACGCGCTGCGCTGGAACGAAGTCTATTACGGTTCAAAACGCTAAAGCACGGAATGCCCGGTGGCGCCGCGTTTACCGGGCCTACGATCCTGTAGGCCGGATAAGCGAAACGCCATCCGGCACTGGAGACAACAATGTTAGAAGAGCTCAAACGGCAGGTACTTGAAGCCAACCTGGCGCTGCCGAAACATAATCTGGTCACCCTGACCTGGGGCAACGTGAGCGCCGTTGACCGCGATAAAGGCGTGTTCGTGATCAAGCCTTCCGGCGTCGATTACGCGGTGATGACGGCGGACGATATGGTCGTTGTCAGCATCGAAACGGGTGAAGTGGTGGAAGGCAACAAAAAGCCGTCATCCGATACGCCCACTCACCGCCTGCTCTATCGATCATTCCCGACTATCGGCGGTATCGTGCATACCCATTCGCGCCATGCCACTATCTGGGCGCAGGCGGGCCAGGCCATCCCGGCGACCGGCACCACCCACGCGGACTACTTTTACGGCACCATTCCCTGCACGCGTTTGATGACCGATGCGGAGATCAACGGCGAGTATGAGTGGGAAACCGGTAACGTGATCGTTGAGACCTTCGAAAAACAGGGAATCGACGCGGCGCAAATGCCCGGCGTGCTGGTGCACTCCCACGGCCCGTTTGCCTGGGGGAAAAACGCGGAGGACGCGGTGCATAATGCCATCGTGCTCGAAGAGATCGCCTATATGGGGATCTTCTGTCGCCAGCTGGCGCCGCAGCTGCCGGATATGCAGCAAACCCTGCTGGATAAGCATTACCTGCGTAAGCACGGCGCGAAGGCCTACTACGGGCAGTAAACCCTTGCCCGGTGGCGCTGCGCTTACCGGGCCTACGGAACCTGCAGGCCGGATAAGCGTAGCGCCATCCGGCGAAACAGGCACTGTATAAAACCCCAGCAAGCCTACCTCAACCAGGCTATAATCAGGCCTGGTTTTGTTTTCTGGGATAACGGCGTGGCGCAGGCGCAAGAAGGCTTTTTACTGACCCGACACTGGCGGGATACGCCTCAGGGCACCGAGGTTGAATTCTGGCTGGCAACGGACAACGGCCCGCTGCAGGTGACGCTGCCGCCGCAGGAGTCCGTGGCGTTTATTCCAGAAGCGCACGTCGAAAAAGTGAAACAGCTGCTGCGCGGTGAAAACGGCTTGCGCATTACCCCGCTTGAGCTGAAAGATTTCCACCGTCAACCGGTTTATGGCCTTTACTGTCGCGCCCATCGTCAGCTGATGCGCTATGAAAAACTGCTCCGCGAAGCGGGCGTGACGCTCTACGAAGCCGACATCCGCCCACCGGAGCGCTTTCTGATGGAGCGGTTTATTACCGCGCCCGTCTGGGTCGACGGCACCGCGCACAACGGCAGTCTCGTTAACGCGCGGCTGAAGCCGAACCCGCACTACCGCCCTCCGCTGAAGTGGGTCTCCCTGGATATCGAAACCACCCGCCACGGCGAACTGTACTGCATAGGACTAGAAGGCTGCGGCGATCGGGTTGTCTATATGCTCGGGCCGCCAAATGGTGATGCCTCTGCGCTGGATTTCCGGCTTGAGTACGTCAACAGCCGCCCGCAGCTGCTGGAGAAGCTTAACCAGTGGTTTGCCGACTACGATCCCGACGTTCTGATCGGCTGGAACGTGGTGCAGTTCGACCTGCGCGTGCTGCAAAAACACGCCGAGCGTTACCGCATCCCGCTGATGCTCGGGCGCGGCAACAGCGAGCTGGAATGGCGCGAGCACGGTTTTAAGAACGGCGTTTTCTTCGCCCAGGCGAACGGTCGCCTGATTATCGACGGCATCGAGGCGCTCAAGTCCGCCTTCTGGAACTTCTCTTCCTTCTCTCTCGAAGCGGTGGCGCAGGAGCTGCTTGGCGAAGGCAAATCCATCGACAACCCCTGGGACAGAATGGACGAGATCGACCGGCGCTTTAACGAAGACAAGCCCGCGCTCGCCACCTATAACCTGAAAGATTGCGAGCTGGTCACGCAGATTTTCCACAAAACCGAAATTATGCCCTTCCTGCTGGAGCGCGCGACGGTGAACGGCCTTGCGGTCGACAGGCATGGTGGATCGGTTGCCGCCTTTAGCCATCTCTACTTTCCCCGAATGCACCGGGCAGGATATGTCGCCCCTAACCTCGGGGAGGTGCCGCCGCAGGCCAGCCCCGGCGGCTACGTCATGGATTCCCGGCCAGGATTGTATGATTCCGTTCTGGTGCTGGACTACAAAAGCCTCTACCCGTCGATAATCCGCACCTTCCTGATCGATCCCGTCGGGCTGGTTGAGGGCCTGGCCCAGCCGGATGATGAACACAGCACCGAAGGCTTCCTCGGCGCACGCTTCTCGCGGGAAAAACACTGCCTGCCCGACATCGTGGGAAACATCTGGCACGGCCGCGATGAGGCCAAGCGCCACGGCAACAAACCGCTATCACAGGCGCTGAAAATCATCATGAACGCCTTCTACGGCGTGCTGGGTACCAGCGCCTGCCGCTTCTTCGACCCGCGTCTGGCATCGTCGATCACCATGCGCGGGCACGAGATCATGCGTCAGACCAAAGCGCTGATTGAGTCCCGGGGCTATGACGTCATCTATGGTGACACCGACTCCACCTTTGTGTGGCTTAAGGGCGCGCATTCAGAAGAAGACGCCGCGCAAATCGGCAAAGCGCTGGTCGCCTTCGTGAACGACTGGTGGCAGGAACATCTGCAGAAAGCGCGGTTAACCAGCGCGCTGGAGCTGGAATTTGAAACCCATTTCGCCCGCTTTTTAATGCCCACCATTCGCGGTACCGATCAGGGCAGCAAGAAGCGCTACGCCGGGCTGATTCAGGACGGCGACGCGCAGCGGATGGTGTTTAAAGGGCTCGAGACGGTACGTACCGACTGGACGCCGCTGGCGCAGCAGTTCCAGCAAACGCTCTATCTGCGGGTGTTTCGCAATGAACCGTATCAGGACTACGTGCGCGAGACGATAGCCAGCCTGATGGCGGGCGAGCTTGACGCGCAGCTGGTGTATCGCAAACGCCTGCGCCGCCCGCTCGCGGAGTACCAGCGCAACGTTCCTCCGCACGTGCGCGCCGCGCGCCTTGCGGACGACGAAAACGTCCGGCGCGGCCGCGCGCCGCAGTATCAGAACCGGGGCACCATCAAATACGTCTGGACGATAAACGGTCCGGAACCGGTGGATTATCAGCATTCGCCTCTGGATTACGAACACTATCTGACGCGTCAGCTTCAGCCGGTTGCCGACGGAATTTTGCCCTTCATCGACGACGACTTTGCTACACTGGTTACAGGGCAACTTGGCCTATTTTGACACGTGACGAAATGGCTGCCATCCAGTACCATAGCGCCCTTTCCATTCCCGGACCCATTTTTCGATGACCGTCTTTTTTGACGGTGGTCGAACTATTGCCTGCAATTAAAGATTAGAGCCGAACAACTATGCCTTTTACACTTGGTCAACGCTGGATCAGCGATACAGAAAGCGAACTTGGATTAGGAACCGTCGTTGCCGTTGATGCGCGCATGGTTACCCTCCTCTTCCCTGCCACTGGTGAAAACCGCCTGTACGCTCGCAATGACTCCCCTGTAACCCGCGTGATGTTTAATCCGGGTGACACCGTGACCAGCCATGACGGCTGGCAGCTCAAGATTGAAGACGTAAAAGAAGAGAATGGACTGCTCGCCTACATCGGCACTCGCCTGGACACCGACGAGGCCAATGTCATCCTGCGCGAAGTGCTGCTCGACAGCAAGCTGGTGTTCAGCAAGCCACAGGACCGTCTGTTTGCCGGGCAAATCGACCGTATGGATCGCTTCTCGCTGCGCTATCGCGCGCGTAAGTTCCAGAGTGAACAGTACCGCATGCCGTGGAGCGGCCTGCGCGGCCAGCGCACCAGCCTCATCCCCCACCAGCTGAACATCGCCCATGACGTGGGCCGTCGCCACGCGCCACGCGTGCTGCTGGCAGATGAAGTGGGCCTGGGTAAAACCATTGAAGCGGGTATGATCCTGCATCAACAGCTGCTTTCCGGAGCCGCCGAGCGCGTGCTGATCGTGGTGCCAGAAACCCTGCAGCACCAGTGGCTGGTTGAAATGCTGCGCCGCTTCAACCTGCGTTTCTCTCTGTTCGACGACGAACGCTACGCAGAAGCGCAGCACGATGCGGACAACCCGTTTGAAACCGAACAGCTGGTGATTTGCTCTCTGGACTTCGTGCGCCGCAGCAAGCAGCGTCTTGAGCATCTGTGCGATGCCGAGTGGGACCTGATGGTGGTCGACGAAGCGCACCACCTGGTCTGGAGCGAAGATGCGCCGAGCCGCGAATATATGGCTATCGAGCAGCTTGCCGAACGCGTGCCTGGCGTTCTGCTGCTGACCGCAACGCCGGAACAGCTGGGTCTCGAAAGCCACTTCGCCCGTTTGCGCCTGCTCGATCCCAACCGTTTCCACGATTTTGAGCAGTTTGTGGAAGAACAGAATAACTACCGTCCGGTGGCGGATGCCGTCGCCCTGCTGCTGGCGGGCAAGCGTCTTTCTAATGACGAACTCAACACCCTGAGCGATCTGATCGGCGAGCAGGATATCGAGCCACTTTTGCAGGCTGCGAACAGCGAGAGCGACAACGCGGAATCCGCGCGCAAAGAGCTGATCGACATGCTGATGGATCGCCACGGCACCAGCCGCGTGCTGTTCCGTAACACCCGTAACGGCGTGAAAGGGTTCCCGAAACGCGAGCTGCACACCATTAAACTGCCGCTGCCGACGCAATATCAGACGGCGATTAAAGTCTCCGGCATTATGGGCGCGCGCAAAACGCAGGAAGAGCGCGCCCGCGACATGCTTTATCCGGAGCAAATCTACCAGGAGTTCGAAGGCGATACCGGCACCTGGTGGAACTTCGATCCGCGCGTGGAGTGGCTGATGGGCTACCTGACCGCACACCGCTCCCAGAAAGTGCTGGTGATCTGCGCCAAGGCGGCTACCGCCCTGCAGCTGGAGCAGGTTCTGCGCGAGCGTGAAGGTATTCGCGCCGCCGTGTTCCACGAAGGCATGTCCATCGTTGAACGCGACCGTGCCGCGGCGTGGTTTGGCGAAGAGGACAGCGGCGCGCAGGTTCTGCTGTGCTCGGAAATCGGCTCCGAAGGCCGTAACTTCCAGTTCGCCAGCAACCTGGTGATGTTCGATCTGCCGTTCAACCCGGATCTGCTCGAGCAGCGTATCGGCCGTCTGGACCGTATCGGTCAGGCCCATGATATTCAGATCCACGTGCCGTATCTGGAAAAAACGGCCCAGTCCGTGCTGGTGCGCTGGTTCCACGAAGGTCTGGATGCGTTTGAACATACCTGCCCGACGGGCCGCACCATTTACGATCAGGTGCATAGCGATCTGATCGGCTACCTGGCCGCGCCGGAAAACACCGACGGCTTTGACGATCTGATTAAGTCCTGTCGTGAGAAGCACGACGCGCTGAAAGCCCAGCTGGAACAGGGTCGCGATCGCCTGCTGGAGATCCATTCCAACGGTGGCGAGAAAGCGCAGGCGCTGGCAGAGAGCATCGAAGAGCAGGATGACGACACCAGCCTGATTAGCTTCTCGATGAACCTGTTCGATATCGTCGGTATCAACCAGGACGATCGTGGTGAGAACCTGATAGTCCTGACCCCGTCCGATCACATGCTGGTACCGGATTTCCCTGGCCTGCCGGAAGATGGCTGTACGATCACCTTCGAGCGTGACGTGGCGCTGTCCCGTGAAGATGCCCAGTTCATCACCTGGGAACACCCGCTGATCCGCAACGGGCTGGACCTGATCCTCTCCGGTGATACCGGCAGCAGCACCATCTCCCTGTTAAAGAACAAGGCGCTGCCGGTGGGGACGCTGCTGCTGGAGCTGATTTACGTTGTGGAAGCACAGGCGCCGAAGCAGCTGCAGCTCACCCGTTTCCTGCCGCCGACGCCGGTCCGTCTGCTGCTGGATAAAAACGGCACGAACCTGGCCGGACAGGTCGAGTTCGAAAGCTTCAACCGCCAGCTGAGCGCGGTGAACCGCCATACCGGCAGCAAGCTTGTTAACGCGGTCCAGCAGGACGTGCACGCTATTCTGCAGCAGGGCGAAACCCAGATTGAGAAAGCGGCCAGAGCGCTGATCGATGCCGCACGCGCGGAAGCCGACGAGAAACTGTCTGCGGAGCTGTCGCGTCTGGAAGCGCTGAAGGCCGTGAACCCTAACATCCGTGACGACGAGCTGGCGGCGATTGAAAGCAACCGTCAGCAGGTGCTGGAAAGCCTCAACCAGGCTAGCTGGCGTCTGGATGCTCTGCGTCTTATCGTTGTGACGCATCAGTAACCGGAGCGCAAGATGGTGATGGAGCCGTACAATCCGCCGCAGGATCCCTGGCTGGTCATTCTGTATCAGGATGAACACATTATGGTGGTCAACAAGCCCAGCGGGCTGTTGTCCGTGCCGGGGCGTCTGGATGAGCACAAAGACAGCGTGATGACGCGCATTCAGCGCGATTATCCTCAGGCGGAGTCTGTCCATCGCCTGGACATGGCCACCAGCGGCGTGATTGTAGTGGCGCTGAACAAAGCGGCGGAACGCGAGCTGAAGCGCCAGTTCCGCGAGCGCGAGCCGAAAAAGCAGTATGTCGCCCGCGTCTGGGGTCACCCCGCGCAGGCGGAAGGGCTGGTAGATTTACCGCTGATCTGCGACTGGCCGAACCGGCCAAAGCAGAAGGTGTGCTACGAAACCGGCAAGGCCGCGCAGACCGAGTATGAAGTGCTGGAGTACGCGCCGGATAATACCGCGCGCGTCCTGCTTAAGCCGATTACCGGTCGCTCACATCAGCTACGCGTGCATATGCTTGCCCTGGGTCATCCAATTCTGGGCGACCGGTTTTACGCGCCGCCTGAAGCGCTGGCCTTAGCGCCACGTCTGCAGCTGCACGCGCAGACGCTTACCATCACCCATCCGGCCTTCGGTAACGCGATGACGTTTAAAGCTCCGGTGGACTTCTAATCCACTCTCAATAAATATTTGTTATCGGGCACGCGC
This sequence comes from Enterobacter quasiroggenkampii, assembly GCF_043972695.1. Classification (NCBI taxonomy): domain Bacteria; kingdom Pseudomonadati; phylum Pseudomonadota; class Gammaproteobacteria; order Enterobacterales; family Enterobacteriaceae; genus Enterobacter; species Enterobacter quasiroggenkampii. Next base: position 1,327,656 of record NZ_CP143745.1, on the reverse strand, counting down.
CTGATAACAAATATTCAAAATCCATATCTCCCGCATCAATATTAAAGCCATCATAAATAATATTCACAAAAGTTATTGCTTATAATAACGCCTCTCTCATTTATTTAAAAAAACTAAAATACATATTAAAAAATAGTAAATTGAATTAACGTCGGTCATTGTTAAAAATCCACCTAAAAAATAAGGAAATACTAATCCCACTGGCTCCCAGGGCAGGTTGTTTCGCTAGTCAAAAACATTCAGAAAAAATCGACTCATTAATTTACAAGGACGTATATGAACAGGACTTACAACATCATCTGGAATTGTGCCAGAAATATGTACATTGTTGCCTCTGAGTTTTCCCGTGGAGACAGCAAAACCCGCTCATGCGTTCGCGCTGGAGGGGCTATCGCGACCTTTATTTTATCCGGCATTGCGGGTTCGGCACTCGCGACTGACAGGACGTTTGAGGCTGTCCCAGGTGATAACGAGATCAGCGGCGAATACTCAACCACAGAGAATGTTACCGCAGCGGTAACAGCCAACGGTTCCGATGTCGTTGTTAACGATAGTGGCGCGCTGACAATATCGACTAGCGGAGACTCAGCGATGGGCCTTTACGTTTTCAATGGCGCGAAAGTCACGCTAGACGATCCCAACACCACCATTACTACTTCTGGATATGGCATGGCCAGGGGGCTCGTTAACCAACAAGGAACGGTCACATTAGCTAACGTTACTATAAAAACCACCGGTGATTTTGGTAATGCGGGCATATTTAACAATGGCGAAATGACCGGCACCGGGGTCACCATTAGTACAACCGGTAGCGAGAGCTACGGGATTCAGAATTACACCCAAACGTTCACCTTAGACTCATCAAAAATTGATACTTACGGTGAAAAGTCTATCGGTTTATCCAATTTCGGCCGAGCAGCGCTCTCGGATACGCAAATTGCTACGCATGGCCAGAATTCTGACGCGATATCCTCCAGTAAGGCAACCAGCGCTGTCGTGCTGAATAACGGTTCTGTTATCACGACCGGGGAAAATTCACGGGCGGTGGTTATAAATAACGGCGGGGAATTTGAAGCAACCAGCACCACGATTACCAGTGAACAGTCTGCAGCCATCGTCTTGCAAAACGCCAGCAATGCCGCCATCGCTAACAGTAATATTTCCGGTAGCAATGCCGTCTTCTCGTTCAGCGGTGGAAAAAATGCCGCCACAATTGACGGCGGAAGCATTACGGCAACCGCATCCGGAGGAAGTGCTTTTGCCGTGGATTCAGGATCTGCCGATATTAGCGTGAAGAATGTGCAAACGATGAATGCAGACAATCTGCTCACCGTGGCCAATACCGCCGATGCAGTCACCCTGAGCGCTCAAAACAGCAAGCTGTCCGGCGCCGTTAAGGCCAGCGGTGATAATGTCAGCATGAATCTGGATGAAAACAGCCAGTGGCTGCTTACCGGCGATTCCAGCGTCGGTAATCTTTCCAGTAACGGGCGCATCACGCTCGGCGATGAAAACGGCAGTGCCGGTACGCTCAATGTCGGTAATCTCATCCTTCAGGATAACAGCCAAACTGATGTCTACCTCGATGCAAACGCGACAAGTGCCCCTGTTATCGCTCAGAATGCAACGCTGAATGGCACGCTGAATATTACGGGTTACGGTGGTGCCAGCACGCTTTCAGCGGATAGCACCTTCACGGTGATTGACGCTGAAAATGCAATCAATGGCAATTTTACCCACTTCACCGTCGCGGGTATGGCATTAGGATCCGTTGACTTCATCACCTTCAGCGGCGCCGTTGACCCCGCCGACGTGACGAATTACGTCCTGACGCCGTCATTAGCCTGGTATGCCAGCCAGAACCCAACGCCAACGGCGGCTCACGGTACATTCACCCTGAACAATGCTGACGGCAGCTTTACGCTGAGCACGGCGCTTGTCGATCAAAATGCTAACGCCACGACGGGATGGGACGGTAAATCACTCACCAAAGAGGGGCAAGGTACGCTGATTCTGAATGCCGCAAACAGTTACAGCGGCACAACGGATGTTAACCAGGGCACGCTCTGGCTGGGCGAGGCCGGCGTTATCGGCGTACAAAACAGCGATCAGGCCGTGAATGTCGCGGCAGGCGCGACGTTTGGTGGCGACAACGGAGTGGTGAACGGCAATGTTAACAGCAAGGGCACCGTTCAGTTCAACGACACGCTTACGATCAATGGTGATCTGAGCAACGCAGGCAGCATTATCAGCGGCAAAATCGAAGGTACCGACGGCATAACGACCGGTAACACACTGATCGTAAATGGCGATTATACCGGTTATCAGGGGTCTCTGACGCTGAATACGCAGTTAGGCGACGATACGTCGCCAACCGATATGCTTAAAATTACGGGGAATACGTCCGGTAACACTACCCTGTACATTAACAACGCAGGCGGTCAGGGGGCCCTGACCCAAAACGGAATTGAAGTGATTAAGGTCGGCGGTGAATCAAACGGTACCTTTGTTCAGGGTAACCAGGTCCAGATCAACGCCTACGAATACCGTCTGTATCAGGACTCAGGGAACTGGTATCTCCGTTCCCAGGCCACGGATGAGGGTGGCGACGTAACGCCTCAGTATCGTGCCGATATTGGTTCATACCTTAGCAACCAGTGGCTGGCTCGCGATCTGCAGATGCAGACCCTCTCAGACCGAGAAGGCAGCCAGTTCAAATCGGAAAACGGCACGACATGGGCGCGTTTCAAAGCAGGTAAGAACCAGTCCACTGCGGCAGAGAGCAATATTGATATCGACAGCAACTACTCCCAGTTCCAGATGGGGGGTGATGTTGCAGCCTGGAACAACGACGAACAAAGCCTGGTGGTCGGGATTATGGGTAGCTATATGAACGCCAGCAGCGACAGCACAGGCAATAGAGGTGCTGACGGCAGCCGCTTTAGCGCTGACGGTAAAGTCGATGGCTATAACCTCGGCGTCTATGCCACCTGGTTTGCCGATGCCCGACAGCATCAGGGTTTTTATGTCGACAGCTGGTATCAGTACGGGATGTACCACAACAGCGTAGATAACGGTGACGTTGGCTCAACGGATTACGATTCAAACGCCAACGCCGTTTCGCTGGAAACGGGCTATCGCTACGATGTCGCACTCGGCGACAACACGCTGAGCCTCACGCCGCAGGCACAGATCGTCTGGCAGGATTACCGTGCCGATGACATCAAAGACAGCAGCGGCACAACAATTGATGGGCAAAACGGTGACAGCTGGACCACCCGTTTAGGTCTGCGAGTTGACAGCAAGATGAATAAGGCGAACGACGCGGTTATCCAGCCGTTTGCGGAGGTCAACTGGCTGCATACCTCTGAAGAAACGGCAGTTAACTTTGGTGACACACAGATCAAACAGGATATTCCTGCCAATCGTGCCGAGCTGAAAGCGGGTGTTCAGGCGAATGTGAACAAGCAATGGAGCGTTATCGCCCAGGTGTCCGGACAGAAAGGTGATAATGATTACAGCGATGTAAACGGCAGTCTGAACGTACGCTACAGTTGGTAATCACGTAGAAAGGGCCTGGCAGTTCATCCTGCCAGGCCCTTCTTCATTCTCCAGCGGGGCTTATTTAAAGCCTTTCTTCTCTTTAATCAGTTCGTACGCTTTCTGAATTTCCTGCGCCTTTTGCTTCGCCATCTCCATCATTTCCGGCGGTAAGCCTTTCGCGACCAGCTTGTCCGGATGGTGCTCGCTCATCAGCTTACGATAGGCACGTTTGATCGTGGTCTGATCGTCAGAAGGCTTTACGCCAAGTACGTTACAGGCATCTTCCAGCGTCGGACCACGCTGCGCCTGCTGCCAGGCACCGCCAGATGACTGCTGGTGATAGCCGCCGCCAAACTGCGCCCCGCCCTGCATCATGCGCAGGAACTGGTCGAACTGCATACGGGAGATGCCCAGCTCTTCCGCAATCACGTATAAAACATCGCGCTCGTTAGGATGAAGCGAGCCGTCGGCGAAGGCCGCCTGAATCTGAATTTCCAGAAACATCCGAATTAAATCAAAACGGCCGAAGCAGATGCTGCGGAACTGACGCATTTTTTCGCGAAGCGGATAGTTATCGGATTTCCCGATGCGAAACGCATTTTGCGCCTCCAGGCGGGAGTCACCGTGCAGATTCATGCGGTCCATAAAGACGCTGGCAATCTGAATATCGGCTTCCGTAACGCGGCCTTTGGATTTGGTTAAATGCCCCATCACCTCAAAGGTGGTGGAGAAAAAGAGTGACTGACGCTCGCGCTGATTGGCAAACCAGGCCATTTTGCGGCTGCGCGCCTTATCAAACATATGGCCAATAATAAGCCCCAGCACTATTCCCCAGAACCCGGCACCCATGATGATGGCGAACGCAACGCCGATTATTTTACCCCAATACTGCATATACTCCCCGGATAGTCATATTCCTGGCCGACGCAACGTCATCATCACTGTGTTCAAGTCACGGTCAATTGAAGGACATCGCCTATAATTTGCTTTATCATACTCGTCATTCGATAGCGAGCCTAACACTCTGGCACGCAAACGGGCAGGATTAACGCTGGTACTGCGCAGATGAGTAAGATAGTCTCTGAGCGTTTGTAAGCCGTAGCCACTGATGACGGAACAATAAAATACAACGTATGAAAAAACGTATCCCCACCCTCCTGGCCACAATGATTGGCACCGCCCTGTACAGTCAACAGGGGCTGGCGGCCGATCTCGCCTCGCAGTGTATGCTTGGCGTTCCAAGTTATAATCGCCCACTGGTGAGTGGCGATACCAATAGCTTGCCGGTAACCATTACTGCCGACAGTTCAAAAGGGACTTACCCTGACAATGCCACGTTTACAGGCAATGTCGATATTAATCAGGGCAATAGCCGCCTGCAGGCAGATGAAGTGCAGTTGCACCAGAAGCAGCCGGAAGGCGCGGCCGAACCGGTACGCACGGTGGATGCGCTGGGTAATGTGCACTATGACGACAATCAGGTCATCCTGAAAGGTCCGAAAGCTTGGTCAAACCTGAATACGAAAGACACTAACGTCTGGAAAGGTGATTACCAGATGGTGGGTCGCCAGGGGCGCGGTGACGCAGACCTGATGAAACAGCGCGGTGAAAACCGCTACACCATCCTGGAAAATGGCACTTTCACGTCGTGTCTGCCGGGTTCAAATACCTGGAGCGTGGTCGGGAGCGAAGTGATCCATGACCGCGAAGAGCAGGTCGCTGAGATCTGGAACGCCCGCTTCAAGGTGGGTCCGGTCCCCATATTCTACAGCCCTTATTTGCAGCTTCCCGTGGGTGACAAACGTCGCTCCGGTTTCCTGATCCCGAATGCCAAATACAGCACTACGAACTACTTTGAGTTCTACCTGCCGTATTACTGGAATATCGCGCCCAACATGGATGCGACGATCACGCCTCACTATATCCACAAGCGCGGCAACGTCATGTGGGAGAACGAATTCCGCTATCTGACCCACGCCGGTGCGGGTCTGATGGAGCTGGATTATCTGCCGTCGGATAGCGTTTACAAGGACGACGCCAGAAACGTCTCGGGTGATAACCGTCACCGTTGGCTGTACTACTGGCAGCATTCCGGGGTGATGGATCAGGTGTGGCGCTTTAATGTTGACTACACCAAAGTCAGCGATTCGGCTTATTTTAATGACTTCTCGTCCAAATACGGCTCGAGTACCGATGGCTATGCCACGCAGAAATTCAGCGTAGGCTATGCGGTGCAGAACTTTGACGCAACGGTCTCGTCCAAGAAATTCCAGGTGTTTTCTGACCAGTCCACGCCTACCTATGGCGCTGAGCCACAGCTGGACGTCAACTGGTATCAGAATGACGTGGGCCCCTTCGACACCCATGTTTACGCTCAGGCGGTGCATTTCGTGAACACGGATTCGGACATGCCTGAAGCCACGCGTGTTCACCTTGAGCCGACGATCAATCTGCCATGGTCTAACGACTGGGCAAGCCTGAATACCGAAGCCAAGCTGATGGCGACGCACTATCAGCAAAAAAATCTCGATAATTACAACGCAACGAACAGTGCGCATCTGGAAGAGTCGGTTAACCGAACGCTCCCTCAGTTTAAAATGGACGGCAAGCTGATCTTCGAGCGTGATATGGCCCTGCTGGCGGATGGGTATACCCAGACGCTTGAACCGCGTATGCAGTATTTGTACGTGCCATACCGCGATCAGAGCAACATTCAAAACTACGACTCCTCTTTACTGCAGTCTGACTACAGTGGTCTGTTCCGCGACCGTACTTACGGCGGTCTGGACCGCATCGCCTCAGCGAACCAGTTAACGACCGGCGTCACAACACGTGTTTATGATGATGCCGCCGTTGAACGTTTTAACGTTTCTGTGGGTCAAATCTACTACTTCACAGAGTCTCGCACGGGCGATGACAATATTCAGTGGGAGAAAGACAACAAAACGGGATCGATAGTATGGGCGGGAGATACCTACTGGCGTATGACTGACCGTTGGGGCCTGCGTGGCGGTGTGCAGTATGACACGCGTCTCGACAACGTTGCTAACAGTAGTGCAGCCATAGAGTATCGTCGCGATGAAGATCGTATGATTCAGGTAAGCTATCGTTACGCTAGCCCAGAATATATTCAGGCAACGCTACCGAAAAGCAATGATCAGAACAGCATCAACTACTGGAAATCGCCACAATATTCGGATGGTATTTCTCAGGTCGGTGCGGCAGCGAGTTGGCCCATCGCCGACCGTTGGTCAATCGTAGGCGCTTACTACTTTGACACTAACGCGAATAAAGCTGCTGACCAGATGGTGGGGCTGCAATATAACTCCTGCTGCTACGCGCTGCGTGTCGGTTACGAACGTAAGCTTAACGGCTGGGAAAACAATCAAAGCAAATACGATAACGTGATTGGCTTTAACTTCGAGTTACGCGGCCTGAGTTCCAACTACGGTCTGGGTACGCAGAAAATGCTGCGCTCGAATATTCTGCCTTACCGCAGTTCCTTGTAATGTGCTTGATTTGCAACGTAATCCGCTTTGCGGTTAATTGAAATGGAAAAAGTATGAAGAACTGGAAAACGCTGCTGCTCGGTGTCGCTATGGTTGCGAATACCAGCTTCGCGGCCCCCCAGGTTGTTGATAAAGTCGCCGCGGTGGTTAACAACGGCGTCGTGCTTGAAAGTGACGTTGACGGTCTGATGAAATCGGTGAAGCTCAATTCGGGCGAAGCGGGTCAGCAGCTTCCGGATGACGCCACGCTGCGCCACCAGATCCTGGAGCGTCTGATCATGGATCAGATCGTTCTGCAGATGGGGCAGAAAATGGGTGTGAAGGTCACTGACGAGCAGCTCGATCAGGCGATCGCTAACATCGCGAAACAAAACAACATGTCTTTAGACCAGATGCGCAGCCGTCTGGCCTATGACGGCATCAGCTACGCCACCTACCGTAATCAGATCCGTAAAGAGATGCTGATTTCGGAAGTGCGTAACAACGAAGTGCGTCGCCGCGTCACTATCCTGCCTCAGGAAGTGGACGCGCTGGCAAAACAGGTGGGTAACCAGAACGATGCGAGCACGGAGCTGAATCTGAGCCACATTCTGATCCCACTGCCAGAGAACCCAACGTCCGATCAGGCTGCGGAAGCAGAAAGTCAGGCGCGTTCAATTGTCGAACAGGCGCGTAACGGCGGCGACTTTGGCAAGCTGGCCATCACCTACTCCGCAGACCAACAGGCGCTGAAAGGCGGCCAGATGGGCTGGGGACGTATTCAGGAGCTGCCGTCCATCTTTGCTCAGGCCCTGAGCACGGCGAAGAAAGGGGATATCGTCGGTCCAATCCGTTCAGGCGTGGGCTTCCACATTCTGAAAGTGAACGATCTGCGCGGCCAGAGCCAAAATATCTCCGTTACCGAAGTTCACGCTCGTCATATTCTTCTGAAACCGTCACCAATCATGACTGACGATCAGGCGCGTGCGAAGCTGGAACAGATTGCAGCAGACATTAAGAGCGGTAAAACCTCGTTTGCGAAAGCAGCAAAAGAGTTCTCGCAGGATCCTGGCTCTGCTAACCAGGGCGGCGATCTGGGCTGGGCGGCAGCGGATATCTACGATCCTGCCTTCCGTGACGCGCTGATGAAGCTGAACAAAGGCCAGATTAGCGCGCCGGTCCACTCTTCGTTTGGCTGGCATCTGATCGAGCTGATGGACACCCGTAACGTTGATAAAACGGATGCGGCGCAGAAAGACAGAGCCTACCGTATGCTGTTTAACCGTAAGTTCTCTGAAGAAGCAGCCACCTGGATGCAGGAACAACGCGCCAGTGCTTACGTGAAAGTGCTGAGCAACTAATGAAACAGCATCGTGTTGTTATCACGCCCGGCGAACCCGCCGGGATTGGGCCTGACCTCGTTGTCCAGCTCGCCCAGCGCAGCTGGCCAGTAGAACTGGTTGTCTGCGCGGATGCAACACTGTTACAGGACCGGGCAACGCTGCTCGGTCTGCCTTTAACGCTCATCCCTTACGTTGAAGGCCAACAGCCTGCACCGCAGCAAGCCGGTACCCTCACCCTTCTTTCTGTTCCCCTTCGTACGCCGGTCATTCCTGGCCAGCTCAGCACGGAAAACGGCCACTATGTGGTTGAAACCCTTGCGCGCGCCTGCGACGGTTGCCTGAAGGGCGAATTTGCCGCCCTGATTACCGGCCCCGTCCACAAAGGCGTGATCAACGAAGCGGGCATACCGTTTACCGGGCATACGGAGTTCTTCGAAGAGCGATCGCACAGTCCGAAAGTGGTGATGATGCTGGCGACCGAAGCGATGCGCGTTGCCCTGGTGACCACCCATCTGCCGATCAAAGCGATTCCGGATGCGATCACCCCCGATCTCCTGCGCGAGATCATCGGGATTTTGCATCACGATCTGCAGACAAAATTTGGGATCCCGCAGCCGCATGTGCTGGTTTGTGGCCTGAACCCGCACGCGGGCGAAGGCGGGCACATGGGCACCGAAGAGATCGACACCATCATTCCGGTACTCAACGAAATGCGGGCGAAGGGAATGAACCTCAGCGGTCCGCTGCCTGCTGATACCCTTTTCCAGCCGAAATACCTGGATAATGCCGACGCCGTGCTCGCGATGTACCACGATCAGGGCCTGCCCGTGCTAAAATACCAGGGCTTTGGCCGCGGGGTGAATATCACCCTCGGTTTACCCTTTATTCGAACGTCCGTTGACCACGGTACTGCGCTGGATCTGGCAGGCCAGGGGAAAGCGGATGTCGGCAGTTTTATTACGGCGCTTAATCTCGCCATCAAAATGATTGTTAATACTCAATGACTAATCGAGTCCATCAGGGCCACTTAGCCCGTAAACGTTTCGGGCAAAACTTCCTTAACGATCAGTTCGTGATCGAAAGCATTGTCTCGGCTATTAATCCACAAAAAGGCCAGGCGATGGTCGAAATCGGCCCGGGCCTTGCCGCACTGACCGAGCCGGTAGGCGAACGCCTCGACGAACTGACCGTCATCGAACTGGACCGCGATCTGGCCGCACGCCTGCAAACGCACCCGTTCCTCGGGCCAAAGCTGACTATCTATCAGCAGGACGCCATGACCATGAACTTCGGCGAACTGTCGGAAAAAATGGGTCAGCCGCTGCGCGTTTTCGGCAACCTGCCGTATAACATCTCCACGCCGCTCATGTTCCACCTCTTTAGCTATACTGATGCCATTGCCGATATGCACTTCATGTTGCAAAAAGAGGTGGTTAACCGTCTGGTTGCAGGCCCGAACAGTAAAGCGTATGGTCGTTTAAGCGTGATGGCACAATATTACTGCAACGTGATCCCGGTACTCGAAGTACCGCCGTCAGCGTTCACACCGCCACCGAAAGTGGATTCAGCGGTTGTGCGCCTTGTGCCGCACAAAACGAAACCGTACCCGGTTAAAGATCTGCGTGTACTGAGCCGCATTACCACTGAAGCCTTTAACCAGCGTCGTAAAACGATCCGTAACAGCCTCAGCAATTCATTCACCGTTGAGGTATTAGCTGAACTGGGGATCGACCCGGCAATGCGTGCGGAGAACATTTCCGTAGAGCAGTACTGCAAGCTGGCTAATTACATCAGCGAAAATGCGCCGCCGAAGGAGAGTTAAGCCATGATTGATTCGCCCCGCGTATGTGTCCATGTACAAAGCGTCTATGTTGAATCACAGTCCTCGCCGGACGAAGAACGTTTTGTCTTTGCTTACACCGTGACCATTCGCAACCTGGGGCGGACGCCCGTGCAGCTGCGCGGACGCTACTGGCTTATCACCAACGGCAATGGCCGCGAAATCGAAGTTCAGGGGGAAGGTGTGGTCGGTGAACAGCCCCACATCGCCCCTGGCGAAGAGTACCAGTACACCAGCGGCGCGGTGATTGAAACGCCGATGGGTACCATGCAAGGCCATTATGAAATGGTCGATGTCGATGGCAATGGCTTCCGCGTTGCCATTCCCGTGTTCCGTCTCGCCGTAACCACACTTATTCATTAATCTAATGTCTACATATCTGATTGGCGACGTTCACGGTTGCTACGATGAACTGATCGCATTATTAAAACAGGTCGACTTTACGCCAGAACAGGACACGCTCTGGCTGACGGGCGATTTAGTCGCACGTGGCCCCGGCTCGCTTGAGGTATTACGTTTCGTCAAATCACTGGGCGACAGCGTGCGCATGGTGCTGGGCAATCACGATCTGCATCTGCTGGCAGTGTTCGCCGGGATCAGCCGCAATAAACCAAAAGATCGCCTCACTCCGCTGCTGGATGCGCCGGACGCGGACGATCTGATTAACTGGCTGCGCCGTCAGCCCCTGCTTCAGGTCGACGAAGAGAAAAAGCTGGTCATGGCGCATGCAGGGATCACGCCACAATGGGATCTTGAAACGGCGAAAACCTGTGCGCGTGACGTTGAGGCAGTGCTGGCAAGCGACTCGTATCCTTTCTTCCTCGATGCCATGTACGGCGACATGCCGAACCACTGGAGCGAGGATCTCAGCGGTCTGGCCCGTCTGCGCTTTATCACGAACGCCTTCACCCGCATGCGTTTCTGCTTCCCGAACGGACAGCTGGACATGTATTCCAAAGAGACGCCGGAAAGCGCACCGGCCCCGCTCAAACCGTGGTTTGCCATTCCGGGACCGGTGACAAGCGAGTACAACGTGGTATTTGGTCACTGGGCTGCACTGGAAGGAAAAGGGACGCCGGACGGGATTTACGGTCTGGATACCGGATGCTGCTGGGGCGGAGAGCTAACCTGTTTACGCTGGGAAGATAAAGCTTACTTTGTTCAGCCGTCCAACCGACAGCTGGACTTAGGGGAAAGTGAGGCCGTCGCCTCCTGAATCATGCCCTCTCCCGGGCGGGAGAGGGCAAATCACTTAACGACGTTCCAGGATCTCGAAGCAGTAGCTGTGAGAGTTCTGTGCATCCGCATCGTGGAATTCGCTAAATACCGATTCCCACTCGTCCGGATCGTAGTCCGGGAAATGGGTATCCCCTTCCACTTCCGCATCAATATGGGTCAGATACAGCTTCTGCGCTTTAGGCAGGAACTGCTCGTACACGCGCCCGCCGCCAATTACCATGATCTCTTCGGCATTGCCGCATGCAGCAATCGCCTCGTCGACGGATTTTACCCATTCGACGCGATCGTCAGTACCCGGCTGGCTACTGATAACGATATTTTTACGGCCCGGCAATGGACGACCAATCGACTCCCAGGTCAGGCGGCCCATCACTACCGGCTTGTTTAACGTAGTACGTTTAAACCATGCGAGATCGGCAGGCAGGTTCCACGGCATGGCATTTTCCATACCGATAACGCGGTCCACCGCCAGCGCTGCAATCAGACTGATCATTGAAAATTTCCCGGATGCAAAAAATTGCCGCCACTATACGGAAAGCTTAATCTTTCGTCGACTGGCGGCAGAGTAAAGATACAGAAATTTTTTAATATTGCTGGCAACTCCACTTCACGCGGAAGGTTTACTCTCCGGTTCGTCAGACGGATCGCCGGTATGCTTGCCCTCTTCCGTGCCCTGCCAGCCGTGACGCTGGATCAGCGACAGGTGATTGCGATCCTCATTGATGATTTCCGTCAGCATGGCGCTGGTGCGTTTAAACACTGCCGCACGCTCCGTGGCCGTACTGCCCGCCATCGCCGCCATCTCTTCCACCATTTCGGTATTAAAGCGACGGAACAGATCCGCCCGTTCGCGGGCTTCATACGCGCCGAGCCCAAGGTTTTCCAGCGCCATGCGGCCAGACTTCAGCGCGCCTTCAAAGGTTTCACGCTCGGGGGCTGCGACGCCCGCCTGCCTGAGGCGGATATAATGATCAACATCGCGCGCGCGGGAAATGATGGTCAGATCCGGAAAATGCTCTTTCGCCATTTCCACCATCTGCAGGCTGGTCTCCGGATCGTCAATCGCGTTAATTAATACCTCCGCTTTCGCCGCCCCGGCGGATTCCAATAGATCGACGCGGGTTGCATCGCCGTAAAACACCTTCATATCAAATTTACGCAGGGTATCGACATGGTCGGGGTCGTGATCGAGGATAACCATTTTCACCCCGCTGGACAGCAACAGACGGCCAACGATCTGCCCGTAGCGGCCAAATCCGGCAATGATGACGCGAGGCTGCTCCTCGTCGATCTCATCGGCTTCGCGCTCCTGATCGCTACCCGATTTTTCCAGACGCGTCAGCACCACCAGCAGAACGGGCGTCGCGGCCATCGACAGTGCGACTGCCAGCGTCAGCGCTTTTGCCCACTCGGGATCGAGGACGTTTGCCATCTGCGCCGCGCCAAAAACCACGAACGCAAATTCGCTCCCCTGCCCCAGCAGAACCGCAAACCAGCTGCGCTGCTTATTCGGCACCTTCAGCGGACGCGCAATCAGCCACAGCATCGCCATTTTAATGATCAGGAAGCCGACCAGCAGGACGACGATCCGCAGCGGGTGCGTCACCAGCGTGCCGAAGTCGACGGACATTCCTACGCCGATGAAAAACAGCCCCAGCAGCAAGCCTTTGAACGGCTCGATATCGCTTTCCAGCGCGTGACGGTATTCGGAACTCGCCAGCAGAACGCCCGCCAGGAAGGCCCCCATCGCCATCGAAAGACCGGCTTCCTCCAGCAGCAGACCGAAACCAAACACCAGGAAGAGCGCCACGGCACTGAACACTTCGCGAAGGCCCGAGCGGGCAACGAACCGCAGCAGCGGGCGGGTGACGTAGCGACCAAGCAGCACCACCAGCGCCAGCGCCCCCACGACTTTTAATGCCGACAGCGCGAACGCCCCCAGCGTCGTGGAGGAACCGCTGGCCGCCAGCAGCGGAATCATCGCCACCAGCGGGATAGCGGCAATGTCCTGGAACAGCAGCACTGAGAACGCGCTGCGTCCCATCTGGGAGACCGTCAGATTGCGCTCGTTCATGGCCTGCATGGCAATGGCGGTCGAGGAGAGCGCCAGCGTCATGCCGATAAGCTCTGCCACTTTCCAGTCCATGCCCAGCAGGATGCAGAACCCACCCAGCAGCAGGCCACAGGCCACCATCTGCAGCGCCCCGCCGCCAAATACCGAGGCGCGAAGCTTCCACAGGCGCTGCGGATCGAGCTCCAGACCAATCACAAAGAGCATCAGCACAACGCCAATTTCAGCGAAATGAAGGATCGCCTCTGCATCCGTCACCAGTCGAAAGCCCCACGGTCCAATAACGCAGCCCGCAATCAGGTAGCCGAGAACAGAGCCCAGCCCCAGGCGTACCGCCACGGGCACAATCAGCGCCGCTGCGCCAAGGTATATCAGCGCCTGTATCAGCGTATGGCTATCCATGGTGCGCCTCCTGCCACTCAAGTAAGCGTTGTTTATAATGGCGAGCCTGCGCCTGCAGCGTTTCGTCATCGCAGACAAAAGTGCAGTGCATCGCAAAAGGCGGGAGCCAGTTCAGGCCGCAGTAGAGCGCGGTCGCCTGCAGCGGCTGTGCCAGAACCTCAAAACCCGGGAAGGAACCAATATCAAAGTGGCTTTCCCCTCCGCCCGTGGTGACCGCCCACATCAGGCTTTTCCCTTTTAACGCATGACCATTGTGGCCATACGCCCAGCCGTGGGAGAAGACCTTATCAATCCACAGCTTCAGCAGCGGGGGCGTGCTGTACCACTGCATGGGATGCTGCCAGACGATCAGATCGGCACGGGAAAGCGCCTCCTGTTCAGCGGCGATATCGATGTTGAAATCGGGATAAAGTTGATAGAGAGAACGTATCTCTACGTTATCAAGCGTCCTTACCTGCTCAAGCATCCGCTTATTCGCATGCGAGTGCTGCGGATAAGGGTGCGCGTAAATAATGAGTATCATCAAATGGCCTGTCTTCTTCTCTTCTTGTAGCAGTGAGTGTAGACAGTTAACCCGCCCGGTGAAAGGGGCGAAAAGCCTTGCAAAGGTAAAACGCAACAATGGGCAATGATTGTCCCGGACGGGTATAGCAGGCGAAAAATGACCGTTTACAGAGAATATATTAAATGAATGATTAAGGATTAAATATATTAATTAACGATCAATTAAGAAACTCTAAAATCATTATTTAATAAATCAACCTATACATAACGCATTGAAAAAATAATAATTTTATGCTCTTAGTCGTAAGCCCATTCTTGTAAGCAGCCTAAAAGGGTTACTCCATATCATTAATTAGCGTCACTTCTTCTCAAATGGATGTGTACATGCGCAACAAAAAATTCAAATTAAACAAAACTACAAGCACCCTCGGAAAGATATTTCCTGCCTTGTTTATATTCACACCGATAGTGGCCCTTGCCGGAACCATTGATCAATCCACCTCTGTCCCACAAGAGTTTTCCTCCGAAGCAGAATACACCATCAATAAAGACGTCACCATCTCGTCCTCGGGAAGTGAGAGCGCGGTTTCTGTTTCAGGATTCAACGTAACAACCGTGACTAACAAGGGTAATATTTCTGGCGCAGGTAAAGGTCTGGACATTAATACCTCTGCGCAACGTGTTACCTTAAATAATGAGGAAGGTGCGACGATTTCCTCTACCGGTGCCTCTGCCGTTAACATTGAATCCATGCAGGGGGATATTATCAATAACGGAAGCATTACCGCTTTCGACAACGGTATTTATGTCAGTCAGAACTCCTCAGCGGTAAATATATCGAATGGCGCTACCGGGGTTATTAAAGGTAAAACAGGTCTTAGTGCACACGTCGGTGTGGCTATAAATAACGAAGGCACGCTTACCGGCACGGAAAATGATGGTATTCACCTGAGCGACGGTAATACCAAAATCACCAATACCGGAACCGTTCAGGGCGCGCAGAACGGCATCAACGTAACGGATACGGCGAAAGTCGATATCACCAACAACGGTTTGATTGGCGGTGGCGGTACGGCAATTACGTTTGCCAGCAGCAAAAATAATACGTTGGTACTTGATACAGGCTCGTCACTGAAAGGCGACGTCATTTCTAGCATCTCTAAAGGAAATACGGTAACCCTGGCAGGAACCGGCACAGAAGACAGCAATTTTGTTGGCTTATCGGAAGGTGATGGCTTCGCTTCTTTAGAAATGGACGGTGAAAGCTGGGCGCTCTCAGGGAATATCGACATTATCGGTTCTGGTAATTCGCTGCTGGTTAACAGCGGTGAGTTAATCCTGTCAGGGAATGTGTCTAATGCAGGCACGACTCTCGTTGCCAAAGATGCTTCTCTCCAGTTGGGTGATGGCACGAGAACGGCGACGCTGAGCGGTGGACTGACCAACAACGGCACCCTTATTTTTAATCAGGGCAGTAATACGGCGTTCGCCACCGGCATTACCGGTAGCGGCAATGTTGAAAAAGTGGATTCCAACACCCTGACGCTAACCGGCAAAAACACCTACACGGGTGATACCGTTCTGCATAGCGGCACCACGCTGGTCGGTGTTGGTTCAACGCTTGGTACAAAGAGTAGCAACGCGACGATTACTGTCGAAAATGGCGCTCAGTTTGCCACTGCTGGCGAAGTAAACGACAATATCAACATCCTCACGGGTGGTACGCTGGCAGCATGGAATGCGATTCAGGGTAACGATACGCTGAGCGTTTCAGGTATCGATACGGTCAACGGCAACGTCACCAACGGTGGCACACTGTTACTCAGCGCCGCCAATCACAGCGTTGGCAATAATTTCACCATTAACGGCGACTATACCGGCTCTGCGGGCAGTCAGATCGTGATGAACAGTACCCTGGGTGAAGACAACTCGCCAACCGATCATCTCACCATTACCGGCAGCAGCTTTGGCCAGTCCGACGTCAGCGTTAACAACATTGGCGGCCTGGGCGCGCAAACCGTTAACGGCATGGAAATTGTCAGCGTTGGCGGCAGCTCCGAAGCCCAGTTGACCCTTGCCAAACCGGTGGTTGCCGGTGCGTGGGAATATAATCTCTATCAGCACAGCAACGGCAACTGGTACCTGGAGTCAAAGGCCACGCCTTCCGATGAACCGTCTGATAATACCGATGATGGCGATAACACCGACAACGGCGGTAACACCGACAACGGCGGTAACACTGACAACGGCGGTAACACCGACAACGGCGGCAACACCGACAACGGCGGTAACACTGACAACGGCGGTAACACCGACAACGGCGGTAACAGCGCTCCTGAAGTCATGGCTCCGGAGGTTGGCGCTTACTTAGGCAACTACCTTGCCGCGCAGAGCATGTTCCTGCACAAGCGTGACGATCGCGATCAGATCACCTTCCGTAATGAAGAAGACCTCAACACCTGGATGTACGTCAAAGGTCGCTACCATGAAAACAATGCAGGCGGCGACAAAGTCAGCTATGACACCACCACCACCGTGCTTCAGGTAGGCAGCGACTTTATGAGCAAGCCTATGGATAACGGTATTCTGCGTGCGGGCAGCATGTTCGGGGCCGGTCAGGCGAAAACCCACTCTGATGCAAAACACAACGTGCGTGATGCGCAGGGCAAAGTGGACGGCTTTAACGTCGGCCTGTATGCAACCTGGCAGGAAGATCAGAAGCTGCGCCTGGGCAGCTACGTTGATACCTGGGCCGCCTACAGCTGGTACAACAATAAAGTGACCAGCAATCGCAACGATGAAGACTACGACAGCACCGGTTTTGCCGCTTCCGTCGAAGTGGGCCATGCGTGGGTGGTTGATTCAGAGAATGAGCGCACCTGGAAAATCGAACCGCAGGCTCAGATCGTCTACAGCTATCTGGATCAGGAAAATCATACCGATCGCGACGGCGTGCGGGTGACAACGCTGGACAATGACGGTCTGTTTGGTCGTCTGGGCGTCAAATCAAGCTACTTCCAACAGAAAGATGTGAAAGCCTGGCAGCCGTACGTTGCCGTGAACTGGCTGAAAGGTGCGGGTCAAAACGATCTGGCGTTTAATGGCGAGACCGTCAGCAACGATACGCCGGAAGATCGTGGGCAGCTTGAACTGGGCGTCACCGGTAACCTGAACGACACCACCACGCTGTCCCTGCGTGCCAGCGGCGAGTGGGGTAAAAACAGCTATGCTGCTTATGGCGGTCATATCCTGCTGAACCACCGCTGGTAATCGTTCCTGAAAGACTAAAAGCCGTGGCAAACGCCACGGCTTTTTTATTAGTTATCCAGCTCGCCCATTGATTTAACCTGATCACGGTTGATCTGCTCGGTCTGACCCGTTTCCGCATTTTTATACGACACCAGACCGGTATCATCATCGACCTGTGGTTTTCCGTCGGTGACAATGGTTTTGCCATCGGTGGTTTTCACTGCCTGGTTAGAGGAACAGCCCGCGACGGTAAACGTTGCAGTGGCGGCAAGAAGGGTGGCGATCAGTAATTTATTTTGCATGGTGTTTTCCCCTGCTCTCAGTTGAATTTCGTTATCGACCTAATGATTTTAGGCTAACTCACTGAATGCGGATGAAAAACCAGAAGGTTCTGAAGATGGATAAAGAAAAAAGCAGGGCGGGTAAGCGAAGCGCCACCCGCCATTTGCCCGGCAGCGCTACCGCTTGCCGGGCCTACGCAGATTACTTGCTAATCTGCGCGTGCATTTCCTGAACCGAAATCACCTTCTCGGTGGCATCCGCGTTCAGCGCCATGGCTGTTGCGAAACCGCCGTTCAGGGTGGTGTCGTAGTGCACTTTGTACTGCAGCGCGCTGCGGCGAATCAGCTTGGAGTCTTCAATCGCCTGGCGGCCTGCGGTGGTGTTGATGATGTAGGTGTATTCGCCATTCTTGATACGATCCTGAATGTGCGGACGACCTTCATGCACCTTGTTCACCAGACGCGGGTTGATGCCCGCTTCGCCCAGCACAATCGCCGTACCGTGGGTCGCGTCCAGCTCAAAGCCCTGCTTCAGCAGTTTGGCGGCCAGGTCAACCACGCGCTCTTTATCGCCTTCGCGAACGGAGAGCAGCGCACGGCCCGATTTTCTCATGGTTGAGCTACTGCCCAGCTGCGCCTTCGCGAACGCTTCTGCGAAGGTGCGGCCTACGCCCATCACTTCCCCGGTTGAGCGCATTTCTGGCCCTAACAGCGGGTCAACGCCCGGGAATTTGTTGAACGGCAGCACCACTTCTTTCACCGAGTAGTACGGTGGAATGATCTCTTTGGTCACGCCCTGCTGTGCCAGCGTCTGGCCTGCCATCACGCGCGCCGCTACTTTCGCCAGCGGAATACCGGTGGCTTTGGAGACGAACGGTACTGTACGTGCCGCACGCGGGTTGACTTCAATCAGGTAGACTTCGTTATCTTTCACCGCGAACTGGACGTTCATCAGACCGCGAACCTGCAGTTCGAAGGCCAGCTTCTGCACCTGCTGGCGCATCACGTCCTGAATTTCCTGGCTCAGGGTGTACGCAGGCAGAGAACAGGCAGAGTCACCGGAGTGCACGCCCGCCTGCTCGATATGCTCCATGATGCCGCCAATCAGCACCATTTCGCCGTCGCAGATGGCGTCAACGTCCACTTCTACCGCATCGTCGAGGAAGCGGTCGAGCAGCACTGGCGCATCGTTGGAGACGCTCACCGCCGTCTGGAAGTAGCGACGCAGGTCGGCTTCGTCGTAGACGATTTCCATCGCGCGGCCGCCCAGCACGTAGGAAGGACGCACCACCAGCGGGTAGCCAATCTCTTTCGCCTTCTCTACAGCCTGTTCGATGGCCGTCACCGTGGCGTTCGCTGGCTGTTTCAGCTTCAGACGGTCAACCGCCTGCTGGAAACGCTCGCGGTCTTCCGCACGGTCAATCGCATCCGGGCTGGTACCGATAACCGGTACGCCTGCCGCTTCCAGCGCGCGCGCCAGCTTCAGCGGAGTCTGGCCACCGTACTGCACGATAACGCCTTTTGGCTTCTCAATGCGCACGATTTCCAGCACGTCTTCCAGGGTAACCGGCTCGAAGTAGAGGCGGTCGGAGGTGTCGTAGTCGGTGGAGACGGTTTCCGGGTTACAGTTGACCATGATGGTCTCGTAACCGTCTTCGCGCAGCGCCAGCGAGGCGTGTACGCAGCAGTAGTCGAACTCGATGCCCTGGCCGATACGGTTTGGACCACCGCCCAGCACCATAATCTTGTCGCGGTCGACGGATGGGTTCGCTTCGCACTCGTCTTCATAGGTGGAGTACATGTACGCGGTGTCGGTCGAGAATTCAGCCGCACAGGTGTCCACGCGCTTGTAGACCGGGTGCAGGTCATACTGGTCGCGCAGCTTGCGGATTTCCGCTTCGCGCACGCCCGCCAGCTTAGCCAGACGCGCATCGGCGAAGCCTTTACGCTTCAGCACGCGCAGGAAGTCAGCGTCCAGGCCGTTGATGCCCAGCTCTGCCACTTTCTCTTCCAGACGCACCAGCTCTTCAATCTGTACCAGGAACCAGCGGTCGATGTTGGTCAGGTTGAACACGCCGTCGACGGACAGGCCGGCACGGAAGGCATCGGCGATGTACCAGATGCGCTCCGCACCCGCGTCTTTCAGCTCGCGGCGGATTTTGGTCAGCGCTTCCGGGTCGTCCAGGCTCACTTTCGGGTCAAAGCCGGTCGCGCCCACTTCGAGGCCGCGCAGCGCTTTTTGCAGGGATTCCTGCTGCGTGCGGCCAATCGCCATCACTTCACCGACGGATTTCATCTGGGTGGTCAGGCGGTCGTTGGCGCCGGCAAATTTCTCGAAGTTGAAGCGTGGAATTTTGGTCACAACGTAGTCGATGGACGGCTCGAAGGACGCAGGGGTGCGGCCACCGGTGATGTCGTTCATCAGCTCGTCGAGGGTATAACCCACCGCCAGTTTCGCCGCCACTTTTGCAATCGGGAAGCCGGTCGCTTTAGAGGCCAGCGCGGAGGAACGGGACACGCGCGGGTTCATTTCGATAACAATCAGGCGGCCGGTTTTCGGGTTCACGGAGAACTGCACGTTTGAACCACCGGTTTCCACGCCGATTTCACGCAGTACCGCCATCGAGGCGTTACGCATGATTTGGTACTCTTTGTCGGTCAGCGTCTGGGCTGGCGCAACGGTGATGGAGTCGCCGGTGTGGATACCCATCGCATCGAAGTTTTCGATGGAGCAGACGATGATGCAGTTGTCGTTTTTATCACGCACCACTTCCATCTCGTACTCTTTCCAGCCAATCAGCGATTCATCAATCAGCAGCTCTTTGGTTGGAGAGAGATCCAGACCGCGCTCGCAAATTTCTTCGAACTCTTCACGGTTGTAAGCGATACCGCCGCCGGTGCCGCCCATGGTGAACGATGGACGGATGATGCACGGATAGCCCACGTCAGCCGCAACGGCCAGCGCTTCTTCCATGTTGTGTGCGATACCGGAGCGCGCGGTGTCGAGGCCGATTTTCTTCATCGCCACGTCGAAGCGGCGACGGTCTTCGGCTTTATCAATCGCGTCGGCGGTCGCACCAATCATGGTGACGCCGAATTCGGCCAGCACGCCCTGACGCTCCAGCTCGAGCGCGCAGTTCAGCGCCGTCTGGCCGCCCATGGTTGGCAGCACCGCGTCCGGACGCTCTTTCTCGATGATTTTACGCACCACTTCCCAGTGAATCGGCTCGATGTAGGTCGCATCTGCCATTTCCGGGTCGGTCATGATGGTAGCCGGGTTAGAGTTAACCAGGATGACGCGGTAACCCTCTTCACGCAGGGCTTTACACGCCTGCGCGCCGGAGTAGTCGAATTCGCAGGCCTGGCCGATGACGATCGGGCCAGCGCCAAGGATCAGGATGCTTTTTATGTCTGTACGTTTTGGCATTGTCTTCTCGGCTCCTGATTATTTAGCGGTCTTACGGTATTGCTCGATAAGTTCGATGAAGTGATCGAACAGCGGCGCGGCGTCGTGTGGGCCCGGGCTGGCTTCCGGGTGTCCCTGGAAGCTGAACGCTGGCTTATCGGTACGATGAATCCCCTGCAGGGTGCCATCGAACAGCGACTTATGGGTCACGCGCAGGTTAGCCGGCATTGAGGCCTCATCGACGGCAAAGCCGTGGTTCTGCGCGGTGATCATCACCGTGTTGTTATCGATATCTTTCACCGGGTGGTTACCACCGTGGTGGCCGAACTTCATCTTGACGGTGTTCGCACCGCTTGCCAGCGCCAGCAGCTGATGGCCGAGGCAGATGCCGAATACCGGGATGTCGGTTTCCAGGAAGGACTTGATGGCAGCGATGGCGTAATCGCACGGCGCCGGGTCGCCAGGGCCGTTGGACAGGAAAATACCGTCCGGATTCATCTTCAGTACGTCTTCAGCAGACGTTTGTGCCGGCACCACCGTCAGGCGGCAGCCGCGGTCAACCAGCATGCGCAGGATGTTGCGCTTGGCGCCGAAATCGTAGGCCACCACGTGGAACGGCAGCTCGCTCTCTTTTTTCGCTTCCGGCAGGTCGCCTTCCAGCGTCCAGCTACCCTGAGTCCAGCTGTAGGCTTCTGCGGTAGTGACTTCTTTCGCCAGGTCCATGCCGTTCAGGCCCGGGAAGGCTTTCGCTTTTTCCAGCGCCAGCGTCGCATCGAGGTTATCACCCGCGATGATGCAGCCGTTCTGTGCACCCTTCTCGCGCAGCAGACGCGTTAACTTACGGGTATCGATATCGGCAATCGCCACGATGTTATGGCGCTTCAGGTAAGAAGAGAGGTCTTCGGTATTGCGGAAGTTGCTGGCAATCAGCGGCAGGTCACGAATGACCAGGCCCTGCGCATGTACCTGAGAGGATTCTTCGTCAGCCGCATTGGTGCCGACATTGCCGATATGAGGATAAGTAAGAGTAACGATTTGGCGAGAATAGGAAGGATCAGTGAGGATTTCTTGATAACCGGTCATTGAAGTATTGAAAACGACTTCCCCAACCGCCGAACCCGTTGCCCCTATGGCCCGACCGATAAACTGGGTTCCGTCTTCCAGAACCAATAGCGCTGACTTAATCAAAACACCCTCCAGAGAATATTCACTCACTTTATTTGCATATTAATTCATAACCATGTCATGGATCAATGCAAATGTGTTGCCAGCGGATTTTTGGCAAACGGCGGCATTCTGGAGATTTGGTGGGTAAAAGTCAACTTAAAACCGATATTTTGTTTAGTCTTTTGCGTATCTGACGAGGTGAGTGAAGCTTAAGCGACAAAAAGATCAGGTAAATCACTGCGGAAAACGCTTGCGCGCCGGGTTTAATGAAAAATGAGTCGACGCAGCATCAAAAAGTGGACCAAATGGTCAAAATTTACATTTCAGTAACGGAAATTAAGTGGAATAGCTATACTTTCAAGGATAAAGGAACAAAATGGGCACGAAATAGATAAAATAAAAGGGCAATAAATTATTGCCCTATGCAATCAAAGGATTACGACTGCAATAACCACATCACGATGGGTAATAATGCTTACAGATTGTTGAGATCAAGCACATCTCTCATATCAAAAAGACCGTTTTGCTTCTCTTTCAGCCACAAGGCGGATCGAACGGCACCATTGGCAAACGTCATTCGGCTGGACGCTTTATGCGTAATCTCGACGCGCTCGCCGATATCGGCGAACATCGCGGTATGTTCGCCGACGATGTCACCCGCCCGAACGGTTGCGAAACCAATGGTGCCCGGCACGCGTTCCCCGGTGTGGCCTTCGCGGGCATAGACCGCGCAGTCTTTTAAATCTTTATCAAGTGCATGAGCAATCGCTTCGCCCATTGCCAGCGCCGTGCCTGATGGCGCATCAACCTTATAGCGGTGGTGAGCTTCGACAATCTCAATATCGGTGTAGTTGCCCATCACCTTCGCCGCCTTCTCCAGCAGCTTTAGCATGACGTTTACGCCCACGCTAAAGTTTGCGGCGAAGACAATTGCAATCTCTTTGGATGCATCCTGGATAGCCTGCTTGCCCGCATCGTCAAAACCGGTGGTGCCGATCACCATCCCCTTGCCGTGCTGGCGGCAAAACGCCAGATGCGCGAGCGTCCCTTCAGGACGGGTAAAATCGATGAACACATCGAAGTCATCTTTAACCGCGTCCAGGCTGCTTTGTACTGTTACGCCGGTCTTTCCCGCGCCCGCCAGCTCGCCAGCATCGGTCCCCAGAAGTGATGAACCGTCACGCTCCAGCGCCGCGCCAAGTGCTACGCCATCCATCTGAAGTGCCGCCTGAATAAGCTGACGGCCCATACGTCCACCCGCGCCCGCAATGGCGACACGGATCTGTGCATCATGCATAGTTATTCTCTTACGTTAAAATGATGTAAACCGTTTTCAGATTAACCAGCCTTTCTGAGCACTGCCAACTGAAAACACCAATAATTAGAATTTAACGTGAAACCGACTTAAATATCAGTAAAAGACATGATTTTGTCGTCACGATAAAGTAACGGGTAAAAAAAAGGCCAGCACAGGAGGTGCTGGCCTTTCATCAGAAAAGGGACTATTCGACTTCGCGGGCGTCGATTCTCAGCTCTTTCGGCACTTCGAAAACAATATTCTCTTCGCGTCCTTCCAGCGGCACCGCTTCGCCGCCGCCCAGCTCCTGCAGACGGGAAATGACGTTTTGTACCAGAATATCGGGCGCGGATGCCCCGGCCGTCACGCCTACGCAGGCCGCGTCTTTAACCCACACTTCCTGAATATCCGTGGCATCGTCGATCAGGAACGCCGCCTTCCCCATTCGCTGTGCCAGTTCAGCCAGACGGTTAGAGTTGGAGGAGTTCTTAGAGCCGACCACCAGCACCACGTCCGCCTGTTCAGCCAGTGCGCGCACCGCTTCCTGACGATTGGTGGTGGCGTAGCAGATGTCGTCCTTGCGCGGCCCGACGATTTTCGGGAAGCGCTGACGCAGGGCATCAATCACGTCTGAGGTATCGTCGACGGAGAGCGTCGTCTGGGTCATAAACGACAGGCGCGCTTCGTTTTTCACGTTCAGCGTGAAGACATCTTCAGGCGACTCCACCAGGTACATTCCCCCTTCAGGGTTGCTGTACTGGCCCATGGTGCCCTCGACTTCCGGGTGGCCAGCATGGCCAATCAGGATCGACTCTTCACCACGGCGGCTGGCGCGCGCCACTTCCATATGCACCTTGGTCACCAATGGGCAGGTGGCATCGAAGACGGTCAGATCGCGGCTTTTGGCTTCGTTACGGACCGCCTGAGAGACGCCGTGCGCGGAGAAAATCAGGATCGCACCGTCCGGCACTTCGCTGATCTGCTCGATAAAGATGGCACCGCGTTCGCGCAGGCTGTCGACCACGTAGCGGTTATGCACCACTTCGTGACGTACATAAATCGGCGCGCCGTAAATCTCCAGCGCGTTTTCAACAATGCTGATAGCGCGGTCTACACCGGCGCAGAAGCCGCGCGGGTTAGCCAACAGGATCTGCATTTCAGGCCTCCAGTGCCGGATCGATTTCCAGCACTTCAACATCAAAATGAACGGTACGCCCGGCAAGCGGATGGTTGAAGTCAACGGTAATCGAGTCGCCGTTGATTTCGCGGATCACGCCAGGCATTTCGCTGCCGTCCATAGCGGTAAAGAGCATAATCGCGCCGATTTCCGGTTCACCTGCGTCCATAAACTCGCGGCGCGAGAAATACTGGATCAGGTCCGGGCTTGGCACGCCAAATGCCGCATCCGGCTCCAGCGAAAAAGCTTTTTTCTCGCCCTCTTTCAGGCCCAGAAGCTGCTGCTCAAGACCTTCAGACAGGGAGGTATCGCCAAGACGAAACAGGGCCGGTTTGCCGTTATTGCGGGTGGACTCAGCCGTTGAACCATCATCCAGCTTCAGCGTGAAGTGAACGAGAACCGCGCTGTTGCTCTGTACGGATTTAGACATGCAAATTGCTCGCTTGTTTTGGGTCACCTGTTGCCCGGTGGCGCTACGCTTACCGGGCCTACGGGAAGCCACAAATTCTGTAGGCCGGGTAAGCGTAGCGCCACCCGGCATTGATGCTTACGCCTGCTCTTTCGCAGCGGGTTTAGGCAAGAAGCCTTCCAGCACGATTAACGCCGCACCGATGCAAATGGCGCTATCAGCGAGGTTAAAGGTCGCGAAGTGCCAGTCGCCGACGTAGAAGTCGATCATATCGACCACAAAGCCGTGCCACAGGCGATCAAACAGGTTGCCCAGCGCGCCGCCAATGATCAGCGCGTAGGCGATGTTATTCAGCTTTTGCGTTGCCTTCGAGCGGTACATCAGCACCGCCAGGATCACGCAGATACCGAGAGCGATACCCGCAAAGAACCAGCGCTGCCAGCCACCGCTGTCAGCAAGGAAACTGAACGCCGCACCGTAGTTGCGCGCGTAGTGCAGGTTAAGCGACGGGAACAGCGGGACCGTCTCCCCCAGAGCAAAATTCTGGAGGATCAGGAACTTGCTGCCCAGATCAATAATCAGCACCACCACAACCAGCCACAGCCAGCGCAGTCCTGTTGAACAGAGAGTTTTACTCATCAGGCAAACTTACGTTTTTCGCCGTCACCGGCGACGTTGCTTACACAGCGTCCGCAGATGTCTGCGTGTTCCGCCACCTGACCGACATCGGTGGTGTAATGCCAGCAACGCGGGCATTTCTCACCGTCGGCTTTGCTCAGCGCGACTTTCAGTCCTTTGAGCAGTTCGCTCTGCTGAGCATCAGCAGAAGCCTCGGCATAATCCGCAACTTTCGCACCGGAGGTCAACAGGACAAATCGTAATTCATCGCCCAGCGCCGTCAGCTTCGCCGCCAGTTCTGGCTCCGCGTACAGGGTTACTGCCGCTTCCAGAGAGCCGCCGACTTTCTTATCAGCACGCGCCTGCTCGATAACCTTGTTCACTTCGCCACGCACTTTCAGCAGCTCGTCCCAGAAGGCATCGTTCATCGCTTCGGTGCTGGAGAGATCGAACAGACCTTCGTACCACTCGCCGGTGAAGACATACTTCTCACGATCGCCCGGCAGGTAACCCCAGATTTCATCCGCGGTGAAGGACATGATCGGCGCCATCCAGCGTACCAGCGCTTCTGCGATATGGAACAGCGCGGTCTGGCAGCTACGACGCGCCACGCTGTCCGCTTTCGCGGTGTACTGACGGTCTTTGATGATGTCGAGGTAGAACGAGCCCATCTCAATGGAGCAGAAGCGCATCAGGCGCTGCACCACTTCGTGGAAGTCATAAGACTCGTAGGCCTTCAGGATATCTTCCTGCGCCGCTTTCGCGCAGCCTACCGCCCAGCGGTCCAGAACGACCATCTCTTCCGGTTTCACCATGTCTTTTGCCGGATCGAACCCGTTCAGGTTCGCCAGCAGGAAGCGCGCGGTGTTACGGATACGACGATAGCTGTCGGCAGCGCGTTTCAGGATCTCGTCAGACACCGCCATTTCGCCGGTGTAGTCGGTCGACGCCACCCACAGACGCAGAATGTCTGCGCCCAGTTTGTTCATCACATCCTGCGGAGAAACGGTGTTACCGATAGATTTGGACATCTTACGGCCCTGACCATCCACGGTGAAGCCGTGAGTCAGTACCTGACGGTAAGGCGCTTTACCCTTCATGGCGGTAGAGATCATCAGAGATGACATGAACCAGCCGCGGTGTTGGTCAGACCCTTCCAGATACATATCGGCAGCGTGACCGGCAAACTCCGGACGCACGTCAACCACGGAGGAGTGGGTAGACCCGGAATCGAACCACACGTCCAGGGTATCCGGCACTTTCTCGTAGTTATCCGCATCAGCGCCCAGGATGTCGCGGGCGTCGAGATCCCACCACGCCTGGATGCCGTCAACTTCGACGCGCTTCGCCACTTCTTCCATCAGTTCCAGGGTGTTCGGGTGCAGCTCATGCGTCTCTTTATGCACGAACAGCGACATCGGCACGCCCCAGGTACGCTGACGGGAGATACACCAGTCAGGACGGTTAGCCACCATGGATTCGATACGCGCCTGGCCCCAGTCCGGGATCCACTGCACGCCTTTGATCTCTTTCAGAGACTGCTCGCGCAGGCCCTTCTGATCCATGCTGACGAACCACTGCGGGGTCGCACGGAAGATGATCGGGGTCTTGTGACGCCAGCAGCACGGATAGCTGTGCTGCATTTTTTCAACGTGCAGCAGCGCGCCGCTGGTACGCAGCATGTCGACGATAATGTCGTTCGCTTTGAAGACGTTGATACCGTCCAGCGCCGGGTAGGTGCCAGGCAGGTAAGAACCGTCCGGGCCAACCGGGTTAGCGATTTCCAGACCGTACTTAAGGCTGATGTTGTAGTCGTCAGGACCGTGGCCACCGGCGGTATGTACCGCACCGGTACCCGCTTCCAGCGTCACGTGGTCGCCGAGGATCGCCGGAACGTCGAAGTCCAGGAACGGGTGTTTGAAGCGCATCAGCTCCAGGGCGTCACCTTTCACGGTGCCCAGCACGGTGTAGTCAGTGATATGCGCGCGCTTCAGCACGCTCTCAACCAGATCTTTCGCCAGGATAACCGCCTGACCGTCAATCTGCACCAGCGCGTATTCGAACTCACCGGACAGGGAGATCGCACGGTTGGCTGGCAGGGTCCACGGGGTGGTGGTCCAAATCACCAGAGAGATCGGGCCGTTTACCGAGGCGACGCCAAATTTGGCTTTTACCGCATCCTGATCCACCGCGTGGAAGGCCACGTCGATAGACGGAGAGGTTTTGTCGTAATACTCCACTTCCGCTTCTGCCAGCGCAGAACGGCAGTCCACGCACCAGTGCACCGGCTTAGCGCCTTTGTGCAGGTGGCCGTTACCGATGATTTTGCCCAGCGCACGGATAATGTTGGCTTCCGTTTTGAAGTCCATGGTCAGGTACGGGTGCGACCAGTCGCCCAGTACGCCAAGACGGATGAAGTCAGCACGCTGACCGTCAACCTGCGTGGCTGCGTATTCGCGGCACTTCGCACGGAACTCAGCGGCGGTGAACTTCTCACCTGGCTTGCCGAACTCTTGTTCGACTTTCAGCTCGATTGGCAGACCGTGGCAGTCCCAGCCCGGAACGTAAGGCGAGTCATAGCCCGCGAGTCCTTTGGACTTCACGATAATGTCTTTCAGAATCTTGTTAACCGAGTGACCAATATGAATGCTGCCATTCGCATAGGGAGGGCCATCATGCAGAATGAAGGTTTTTTTGCCTTTTTTGGCTGCACGAATGATGCCGTACAGGTCATCATCGGTCCAACGCGCCAGCATTCCCGGTTCGCGCTTGGCGAGATCGCCGCGCATCGGGAACCCTGTTTCCGGCAAATTCAGGGTTGATTTATAGTCACTCATCAGATTCTCGGTTCCGTATTTATCACGTAGGCAGTTAAGCCGGTTCTAAAGCCCAAAAAACTCGCGGGCCGTCAATTCATCTCGCGCAATTTGCGCTTTGAGTTCATCCAGCGAACCAAATCGCTGCTCATTGCGTATTTTTTTACGCAGTATTACATCTATATGGCGACCATACAGGTCCATTACAACGTCCAGCAGGTGCACTTCTAGCTGTTGACGCACACCGGCGACGGTCGGACGCGTGCCAATATTGGCGACGCCGTAGAACGGTTTATCGCCCAGTCCTGCCACTTCTACCGCATAGACCCCTTTAACCGGGGAAACCTGACGACGCAGCGGTATATTCGCCGTCGGGAAACCTATCGTGCGGCCCAGCGCATCGCCATGGACCACGCGGCCAGAGATGGTGAACGGATGCCCCAGCAGGGTTTCTGCCGTATCCAGTTCATCATCGGCCAGTGCCCGGCGTACCGCCGTGCTGCTGACGCGAACGCCGCCTTCACAGAAGGTCATCGCGCTGGTGACGTCAAAACCGTACTCCAGACCAGCCTTCTGTAATAGCAAGAAATCGCCCTGACGACCAGCGCCAAAGCGGAAATCATCGCCCACGGCAAGAAACTGCACGCCAAGACGCTTAACCAGCAGGTCGCTGACGAAATTTTGTGCTGTCAGCGCGGCAAAGCGGCGATCGAAACGTACGCACAATACGTAGTCCACGCCGGACTCAGCCAGATAGCGCAACTTCTCGCGCAGGCGTGTAAGACGGGCGGGAGATTTATCGCCCGCGAACAGCTCCAGCGGCTGCGGTTCGAAAATCATCACTACAACGGGCAGACCACGGGCCTCCCCTTCTTTACGCAATCCCTGCAACAGCGCCTGATGACCACGATGCACGCCGTCGAAATTACCAATGGTCAGCACGCACCCGTGCGGGGCTCTGCTGAGATTATGTATGCCGCGTATCAGCTTCATGTCTGGCTCAAAACAGTGAAAATCGCCAAAGTATACCTTGTACAGCGGTTAAGGTTAACCGGCGATTGTTCGTGCAAAACAGAAAGCCGTAATGATTTCATCAGGCTGACCTTTCGCAGCGAAAAAATCTGCTCGCGAACTGCGATTTTTATGCCGAAAAGCTGTATTCACGAACAACAAGCTGGTAGAATCCTGCGCCATCACTACGTAACGTAGCGTCGCCACATTAACGGCGCTTATTTGCACAAATCCATTGACAAAAGAAGGTATAGAGGGCATATTCCTCGGCCTTTGAATTGTCCACATAGATCATATTTGGGAGTTGGACCTTGGCTAATATCAAATCAGCTAAGAAACGTGCCGTACAGTCTGAGAAGGCTCGTAAGCACAACGCAAGCCGTCGCTCTATGATGCGTACCTTCATCAAGAAAGTATACGCAGCTATCGAAGCTGGCGACAAAGCTGCTGCGCAGAACGCATTTAACGAAATGCAACCAATCGTGGATCGTCAGGCTGCTAAAGGTCTGATCCACAAAAACAAAGCAGCGCGTCATAAAGCAAACCTGACCGCGCAGATCAACAAACTGGCTTAATCGCCGCTTGTTGTTGCTTGTTTTAAAAGAACCCGCTTAACGCGGGTTTTTTTATGTCTTCAGATTGCCGGTGGCGTAAACAGCGCCGAGTAGTCACGGTTACAGATTCGCTGCACCGCAGGGTGCTGAATCATTCTTTCGGCAAATATGGCGTGATACTCCTCCATCACGTTATCCACTCTGCCTATCTCCGTAATCTTGTCATCCGAATAGAGATCGTGCGCGTAGAGCGTCGGCGCAACAAAGATGGCGTTATGCGCTTCACCAAAGGCTTTCATCAGCGCCGCATCGTCGAACTCACCGAGGATTTCCACCTTCAGCCCCTGGGAATTAAACCAGTTCAGCAGCTTGCGTCCGAGCATGGAACGCCTTCCCGGCACCAGCAGGCGACGCTCTTCCAGGCAGGCCGGGAAGGGTTTCTCCGGCGGCGGATTAATGCACCAGAAGCTCACGCCGCATTCTCCAATCTTCACCGAGAACAAGCCTTCCTGCTGCGTGGAGTCAATCGGGCAGTCCGAGATAATCATGTCCAGCTTGTGCTGGCTTAGCTGTTCCAGCAGCATCTCGTGAGTGGATTCAAAGCAGCGAAGATGAATTTGTTCATCTTCAACCACCGCCGCGTCCAGCACGCCGCTCACCAGCCGTTTGGACAGCGCATCCGCCACGCCAACATCAAAAAGCAGGTTCGACTCTTTGCGGTAGTTGACGATATCCAGCATCTCCTGGCTCAGGGTGAACATCTTGTCCGCGTAGCGGAAAACCAGTTCACCCAGTTCGCTGGGTTCAATCCCGCGCCCCTTACGCTTGAACAGCTTGCCCTGCAAACGCTCTTCCAGCGCCTTAATTTGCCCGGTGATGGTTTGCGGCGTCAGGTAGAGCGCCTCTGCTGCCCCGACCACCGATCCCTGTTTATAGACGTGCCAGAAGTAGTAAAGATGGTTGTAATTTAAATGAGACATCGCGTCTTCTCTCCCTGAGTGTGGATCGGGAGAAGGCTCGCCTCCTCCCGGTGTTCCGTTATGCCTGGACGGCCTGTCCGGACAATTTTACCTTCAGCAAGGTATAACCGATTACCGCGGCCAGTAATGACCCGATAAGAATGCCGAGTTTCGCCCAGACGATCAGCTCAGGCGCATGCGCGCCAAACGCCAGCGTCGAGATAAAGATCGACATCGTAAACCCGATACCACACAGCACGCCGACGGCCATAATCTGCTTAAACGTAGTGCCGTGCGGCAATGACGCCAGCTTCAGTTTCGTCGCCAGCCAGCAGAAGAGACTAATACCCAGCGGCTTGCCGATAAACAGCCCGGCAATAATGCCCAGCGGCAGCACGGACGTTAGCCCGTCCAGCGTCACCCCGCCGAGGGAAACGCCCGCGTTGGCAAACGCAAACAGCGGCAGGATCATAAAGGCGACCCACGGGTGCAGCACATGCTCCAGCTGTTTGGCAGGCGACTTGCCGTCCTGCGGCTTCAGCGGTACGAAGAAGCCGACGATCACCCCAGCCAGCGTGGCATGCACGCCTGATTTCAGCACCGCCGTCCACAGCACCATCCCCACGAGGATGTAAATACCGATGCGGCGCACATTAAAGATGTTCAGCAGCGCCAGCACCGTAATCGCCCCGGCAGCCACGCTCAGGGAGAGGATCGACAGATCGCTGGTGTAGAACAGCGCGATAATCACAATGGCGCCAAGGTCATCAATAATCGCCAGCGCCATCAGGAAGATTTTCAGGGCTACCGGCACGCGGCTTCCCAGCAGGGCCAGCACCCCGAGCGCAAAAGCGATATCCGTCGCAGCCGGGATCGCCCAGCCGTGACGTGCAACCGGATCCTGCCAGGTGAACGCCAGAAAGAGCAGCGCCGGCACCACCATCCCGCCGAGCGCAGCAATGACCGGGAATGCCGCACGCTGGCGGCTGGCAAGCGAACCCAGCACCAGCTCACGCTTAACCTCAAGCCCCACAAGCAGGAAGAACACCGCCATCAGCGCATCGTTGATCCACAGCAGCATATTCTTGTTAATTTCCAGCGCCCCGACCTTCAGTTCAACGGGCGTTTCCAGAAATGCATGATACAGATCGCGGGTCAATCCGACGTTGGCCAGTACCATCGCGGCCGCAGCAGCCATAATCAGGATCACGCCGCCGGATGCCTCACTGCTAAAGAAACGGTGTAGTAATTTCACTTTAGTTCTCTCTTTTACAACAATACCTCGATAAAACCATAATACCAAGCCAGATAGCTCGGCAAAAACAGATTAATATTGAGTATAGGTTCAGTTTAACCGAGCAATACCGATAAAAAGAAAAAGCCCGGAATCGCTTCCGGGCTTTTGCGGATAAAAACCAGCTAGTCGATTAGCGGGTCAAATCATCGAAGAATTTTTTGACGCCATCGAAGAAGCTTTTGGAGCGCGGGCTATTTTTCTCACCCGTCGGGCCACCGAAACTCTCCTGCAACTCTTTCAGCAGCTGTTTCTGCTTGTCGTTCAGGCCAACCGGCGTTTCCACGACGACGCGGCACAGCAGATCGCCCTGCGCACCACCACGAACGGATTTAACGCCTTTACCGCGCATGCGGAACAGCTTACCGGTCTGGGTCTCGCCCGGGATCTTCAGATTGACGCGACCATCCAGCGTCGGTACTTCAATTTCGCCACCGAGTGCCGCCATCGCGAAGTTGATCGGTACTTCACAGTACAGGTTGTTCCCTTCGCGCTCGAAAATCGCGTGCTGTTTCACCTGCACCTGAACGTACAGATCGCCTGCCGGTGCGCCGTGTTCTCCGGCTTCACCTTCGCCCGCCAGACGGATGCGGTCGCCCGTATCGACACCAGCTGGGATCTTAACGGACAGGGTCTTGGTTTTTTCAACGCGACCGTGGCCGTGGCACTTGGTGCACGGATCTTTAATCAGCGTACCGCGACCGTGACAGTGCGGACAGGCCTGCTGTACCGCGAAGAAGCCCTGACGCATCTGCACCTGGCCGGAGCCGTGACAGGTTGGACAGGTCTGCGGCTGCGTACCCGCTTTCGCGCCGCTGCCGTGGCAGACGTCACACTCTTCCAGCGTCGGAATACGGATCTCTTTGGTGACACCGCGAACGGCCTCTTCCAGCGTCAGATCCATGTTGTAGCGCAGATCAGCGCCGCGCGCCGCGCGCTGACGACCACGACCGCCGCCGAAGATGTCGCCAAACACATCGCCAAAGATATCGCTGAAGTCAGCACCGCCGCCAAAGCCGCCGCCACCGAATCCACCGCCGCCCATGCCGCCCTGTTCAAAGGCTGCGTGACCGTACTGGTCATAGGCCGCACGTTTTTGTGCATCGGTCAGGACTTCATAGGCTTCTTTGATCTCTTTAAATTTGGCTTCAGCCTCTTTGTCACCCTGATTACGGTCCGGGTGGAATTTCATGGCCAGGCGCTTATACGCCTTTTTGATTTCACGCTCTTCCGCAGTTTTCGGAACGCCTAAAATCTCGTAATAGTCTTGCTTTGCCATTGGTTTTTTTAAGCCCCTTAACATGCGAGCACGGGCGTGGAGAGTTCTCCTACGCCCGTGCCGATTAATTACCCTGCATCAGGGCGATTATTTTTTGTCTTTAACTTCTTCGAACTCAGCGTCGACAACGTCGTCGTCTTTCGCGTTGTTCGCAGAAGCGTCAGCGCCCGCCTGCTGTTGAGCGTGCTGCTGCTGAGCGATTTCCATCAGCTTCTGGGAAGCCTGTGCCAGCTCCTGCATTTTCGCTTCGATGTCCGCTTTGTCTTCGCCTTTCAGAGACGTTTCCAGTGCGCTCAGTGCAGCTTCGATAGCAGTTTTGTCTTCCGCTGGCAGCTTATCGCCGGCTTCTTCAACCTGCTTACGGGTGCTGTGCAGCAGATGGTCACCCTGGTTACGGGTCTGAACCAGCTCTTCGAACTTACGGTCGGATTCCGCGTTAGCTTCGGCATCGCGAACCATTTTTTCGATTTCTGCTTCGTTCAGGCCAGAAGATGCCTTGATGGTGATCTTCTGCTCTTTACCGCTGTTTTTGTCTTTCGCAGACACGTGCAGGATACCGTCAGCATCGATGTCGAAGGTGACTTCGATCTGCGGCATGCCGCGCGGTGCCGGGTTAATACCGTCCAGGTTGAACTGACCCAGAGATTTGTTATCCGCCGCACGCTTACGCTCACCCTGCAGCACATGGATGGTTACCGCAGACTGGTTGTCTTCAGCGGTAGAGAACACCTGGCTGTGCTTGGTTGGGATGGTGGTGTTTTTGTTGATGAGCGCAGTCATCACACCGCCCATGGTTTCGATACCCAGAGACAGCGGGGTAACGTCCAGCAGCAGTACGTCTTTCACTTCACCGGTCAGTACGCCACCCTGAACCGCAGCACCAATTGCCACCGCTTCGTCCGGGTTAACGTCTTTACGTGGCTCTTTACCAAAGAACTCAGCCACTTTCTTCTGCACCATTGGCATACGGGTCTGGCCACCAACGAGGATAACGTCGTTGATATCAGACACGGACAGGCCAGCGTCCTGCAGAGCAACTTTCAGCGGCTCGATAGAACGGTTCACCAGGTCTTCTACCAGGCTTTCCAGTTTCGCACGGGTCACTTTGATGTTCATGTGTTTAGGACCGGTCGCGTCTGCGGTGATGTACGGCAGGTTCACGTCGGTCTGCTGAGCGGAAGACAGTTCGATCTTCGCTTTCTCAGCGGCTTCTTTCAGGCGCTGCATAGCCAGCGGGTCGTTACGCAGGTCAATGCCCTGATCTTTCTTGAACTCGTCAACGAGGTAGTTGATCAGACGGGTATCGAAGTCTTCACCACCCAGGTGGGTATCACCGTTGGTTGCCAGAACTTCGAAGGTTTTTTCGCCGTCAACTTCGTCGATTTCGATAATAGAGATATCGAAGGTACCACCACCCAGGTCGTAAACCGCGATAGTACGGTTGCCGACTTCTTTATCCAGACCGTAAGCCAGAGCAGCCGCGGTTGGTTCGTTGATGATACGTTTTACTTCCAGACCTGCGATACGGCCAGCATCTTTGGTTGCCTGACGCTGAGCATCGTTGAAGTAGGCAGGAACGGTGATAACAGCTTCAGTTACCGGCTCACCCAGGTAATCTTCAGCGGTTTTCTTCATTTTTTTCAGCACTTCAGCAGAGATCTGCGGTGGTGCCGTTTTGGTGCCTTTCACATCAAGCCATGCATCGCCGTTATCTGCTGCGATGATTTTGTAAGGCATGATGGAAACGTCACGCTGAACTTCTTCGTCCTGGAAGCGGCGACCAATCAGGCGTTTAATCGCAAACAGGGTGTTTTGCGGGTTTGTCACTGCCTGACGTTTAGCCGGCTGACCAACCAGAGTTTCACCATCCTGGGTATAAGCAATGATAGAAGGCGTGGTGCGATCGCCCTCGGCGTTCTCCAGCACGCGTGCAGTAGTGCCATCCATAATCGCTACACAAGAGTTGGTTGTACCCAGGTCGATACCAATAATTTTACCCATCTAAACGTCTCCACTAAAAATTCAGTCAACATGTGGTTGTGTACCTGTAATAAGGGCAGAACGTGCTTTTTCAACTGCCCAGATTTGATTTTTTTCAGGTCCACACACTGCGGTTGACTACAAGATGGGGTCGCGACGGCATCCATCAAGGGGGAATGATAAAAAAAATTTTAATTTCACCCTGATGAGATCATAGACGCCATCGATTGCGCCCATTATGATGCCGCGCCCCGTCAGGGAGAACTGACGCGGGTTTAACCATTTCACCATATTAATGATGATTTTTTTGAGGACTTATGGGCAACACTAAGTTGGCTAATCCGGCTCCGCTGGGCCTGATGGGTTTTGGCATGACCACTATTCTGCTGAACCTGCACAATATCGGGATGTTCCCGATGGATGGCATCATCCTGGCGATGGGTATTTTTTACGGCGGTATCGCGCAAATTTTCGCGGGCCTGCTGGAATATAAAAAAGGCAATACCTTCGGCTTAACCGCCTTCACCTCTTACGGTTCTTTCTGGCTGACCCTGGTTGCCATTCTGCTGCTGCCTAAAATGGGTATGGCAGACGCGGCAAACGCCCACTTCCTGGGCGTTTATCTGGGCCTGTGGGGCATCTTCACCCTGTTCATGTTCTTCGGTACCCTGAAAGGCAACCGCATGCTGCAGTTCGTCTTCCTGAGCCTGACCGTCCTGTTCGCCCTGCTGGCAATCGGTCACCTCGTGGATAACGAAGGCATCGTTCATGTTGCAGGCTGGATTGGTCTGGTTTGCGGCGCAAGCGCTATCTACCTGGCAATGGGTGAAGTGCTGAACGAGCAGTTTGACCGCACCGTGCTACCGATTGGTGAAAAACACTGATCCTTCTGTCGTGTCCGCCTCGCGGGCACGACATCCCTTCTTCTGCCCCAGCCAAATCCCTAATCCCAGCCCCATCACCGACAGCGCCAGCACGTACCAGGCCGGAGCCATGGGAGACACGCCCATCAGGACCGTCACCGCAATCGGCGTCAGCCCACCGAAAATGGCATACGACACGTTGTAGGAAAACGAAATCCCGGTGAAGCGAACCTCTGGCGGGAACGCGCGCACCATCACGTACGGTACCGCCCCGACAACGCCCACGCACAGCCCTACCACGCCGTACAGCAGGAACAACTGTTCAGGATGGCTGCCTGCCAGATGGTAAAACGCCCAGCTTGAAGCGGCCAGTAACAGGCTGCCGACAATAAAGGTGACGCTGGCACCGAAACGATCCGCCGCCAGCCCGGCGGCCAGACAGCCAAAGCAGAGCATGATTGTCGCGATACTGTTTGCCTGTAGCGTCACGGCAGGGGCGAAACCGTACTGCTTTTGCAGCCAGACAGGGGACATCAATATCACTACCACAATGCCCGCCGAGAGCAGCCAGGTGAGCAGCATCGACACCACCACCGCTTTTTTATGGCGTACCACGACCGCCTTCACCGGCAGCTCCTGCGCCAGCGCTTTGCGCTGCCGCATTTCGAGGAAAATGGGGGTCTCCTGCAGCCAGCGGCGCAGGTACATCGCGACCAGACCAAACGCCCCGCCCAGCAGGAACGGAATACGCCAGCCCCAGTCGTGTACGGTCTGCTGCGTCATGCTGGTATTCACAATGGTGGCGACCACCGAGCCGAGCAGGATCCCGACCGTCAGCCCCGCCGTTAAGGTTCCGCAGGCGATGCCAATGCGGCGCGCCGGAACATGCTCCGCGACAAACACCCACGCGCCCGGCACTTCACCGCCAATTGCCGCGCCCTGCAGGACGCGCATCAGTAACAGCAGCAACGGCGCGAGAATACCCATCGAGGCATAGGTAGGCAACAGACCAATGGCCAGTGTCGGCACGGCCATCAGCAGGATGCTAAGGGTAAACATCTTCTTACGACCGACCAGATCGCCAAAGTGGGCCATGATAATGCCGCCCAGCGGACGCGCCAGATACCCGGCGGCAAAAATGCCGAAGGTTTGCACCTGACGCAGCCACTCCGGGATATCTGCCGGGAAGAAGAGCTCCCCCACCACGGCGGCGAAGAAGACGAAGATAATGAAATCGTAAAACTCCAGCGCGCCGCCTAAGGCCGCGAGCGTGAGGGTTTTGTAATCCTGTCGATTCAGAGGTCGGGTGTTATGTGACATAGCGAACCATCATGCGTGTGTTGTGGATTTATTTTTACAGTAATCGTAAAGAAAAAATTACTATACCGTAAAACCGTTACCACGCTATCGCCGCTTCAGCTTATGTCACATATTGATTAATTTCAGGAGATTGTTTCGCGACGCGCGTTTTTAGGACGAAAAGCTGCTACCACTTTCTCATCGGTTTCGACATACGGGCCGTCAAGCAGCTGTATACAATACGGTACACTTGCAAAGATACCGTGAACGATGACGCTGCCGTCTTCCGCTTTAAGCCCTTCCAGGGTCTCTTTGATCGACTTCGGCTGGCCCGGCAGGTTCAGGATCAACGCCTGCTTGCGGATCACCCCCACCTGGCGGGAAAGAATGGCCGTCGGAACAAAGTGTAGACTGATCTGGCGCATCTGTTCGCCGAAGCCAGGCATTTCACGATCGGCAATCGCCAGCGTCGCGTCCGGCGTCACGTCGCGGCGTGCGGGGCCGGTTCCGCCGGTGGTTAACACCAGGTGACAGCTCATCTCATCCACCAGCTCACACAGGGTCTGCTCGATGATCGGCTGTTCGTCGGGAATCAGGCGAGTCTGGATCTCAAATGGGGTAGTCAGTGCACTGGCCAGCCACGCTTCCAGAGCGGGGATGCCTTTATCCTGGTAAACACCGCTGGAGGCGCGGTCAGAAATCGACACTAAGCCGATACGTAAGGTATTCATATCCATTCCATTCAAAGAGTACTGATTAAAGGGAATGATACACGCAGAGAGGGGATTCAGACAGGGGACGAAAGAAGTCGCGTGACCGGGAACCCGGTCACGCAGAATGATTACAGCAGGTCGCCGATCATTTTTTCCAGTTTGCCCTGGTCAACAGCAAACTTACGGATACCGTCCGCCAGCTTGTCTACCGCCATTGGATCCTGGTTATGCTGCCACAGGAACTCGGATTCAGTGATGCGCTCTGGGCGTGCTTTCACTTCACCGGTGTAGGACAGTTTACGCTCCAGGGTACCTTCGCTTTCTGCCAGCTCTTTCAGCAGCGCAGGCGCGATGGTCAGGCGGTCACAGCCAGCCAGCTCGATGATTTCACCGACGTTACGGAAGCTTGCGCCCATAACCACAGTCTCATAGCCATGCTGTTTGTAGTATTCGTAGATTTCAGTCACAGAAATCACGCCTGGATCTTCAGCCGGTGCGTACTCTTTCTTATCGGTGTTGGCTTTGTACCAGTCCAGAATACGGCCTACGAACGGAGAAATCAGGTATACGCCCGCTTCTGCACAAGCACGCGCCTGCGCGAAGGAGAACAGCAGGGTCAGGTTACAGTTGATGCCGTCTTTTTCCAGCTGCTCTGCCGCGCGAATACCCTGCCAGGTAGAAGCCAGTTTGATCAGGATACGGTCGTTGCTGATGCCCGCGTCGTTGTACATTTTGATCAGACGTTTCGCTTTGGCGATAGACGCTTCGGTGTCGTAGGAGAGACGCGCATCCACTTCGGTAGAGATACGGCCAGGAACCAGTTTCAGGATCTCCAGACCGATGTTCACTGCCAGTTTGTCAGTGGCATCCACAACCTGCTGCGCGCGGTCATTGCTCTGCGCTTTCGCCCAGGTCACTGCGTCGTCAATCAGTTTGCGATACTCAGGGATCTGTGCGGCGTTAAGGATCAGAGAAGGGTTGGTTGTGGCATCCTGCGGCTGGTACAGCTTCATTGCCGCGATATCTCCGGTGTCAGCTACGACAGTGGTGAACTGACGAAGGGAGGTCAATTTATCCGTCATGATAGTGTTTCTCTTTTAACGTGCCCTGGATAATTCACGCTACCGACAGCATGCCTGCAGCGGAAAAATGACAGGTTTACTTGTTAGGGGGATGTAACCGGTCTGCCCTGATGATAACACGACGGAGGGGTAGCGCAACCGCAGACAGTGCGCTTAGGCAGAGTATGATAAACTGGAAATATTAACAGGCTGCTAAGCAACAGCATGCCCAATCAGTGGTAGCGCTTACATATCCACATTGGCATCAACAAGAGGGACGTTAATGCCTGATTTCTTTTTCTTTATTAACGAAGTCCTTTGGGGTTCGATAATGATATACCTGCTTCTGGGAGCAGGGATTTGGTTTACGCTACGCAGTGGGTTTATCCAGTTTCGCTATATTCGCAAGTTTGGCAGAAGTCTGAAAAACAGCGTCACGCCTCAGCCGGGCGGATTAACGTCATTCCAGGCGCTCTGTACCAGCCTCGCGGCTCGCCTCGGCAGCGGTAATCTGGCGGGCGTTGCGCTGGCCATCAGCGCCGGTGGGCCGGGCGCGGTCTTCTGGATGTGGGTAACGGCGCTACTCGGGATGGCCACCTCCTTTGCCGAAAGTTCGCTTGCACAACTCTACAAAGAGAAAGATAAACACGGCCAGTTTCGCGGTGGTCCTGCCTGGTACATGGCGCGTGGCTTAGGGATGCGCTGGATGGGCGTCCTGTTCTCGGTTTTTTTACTGCTCGCGTACGGTCTTATTTTTAATACCGTCCAGGCGAACTCAGTTGCCAACGCCCTGCGCTATGCCTTCTCCTGCCCCGAGTGGATCGCGGGTCTCGCTTTAGCCCTCGTCGTTCTGCTTACCATCTCGGTCGGTCTCAAGGGCATCGCTCGCCTGATGCAGTGGCTGGTGCCCATTATGGCGCTGCTCTGGGTTGCCGCGAGCCTGTTCGTTGCCGCACTGCATCTCGACCAGGTGCCGGGCGTGATTGCAACCATCGTCAAAAGCGCCTTTGGCTGGCGCGAAGTGGCCTCCGGGGCGCTGGGCTACACCTTCAGCCAGGCGCTGATGGCGGGTTTTCAACGGGGCATGTTCTCCAATGAAGCCGGTATGGGGTCAACCCCCAACGCGGCCGCCGCCGCCTCTTCCTGGCCGCCGCACCCGGCCGCACAAGGCATTGTGCAGATGATTGGCGTCTTTACCGATACCATTATTATCTGTTCCGCCAGCGCCATGATTTTGCTGCTGGCAGGCCCCGTACCGCACGCGTCGGGCACCGTCGGGATACAGCTTCTTCAGCAGGCGCTGGTCAACCTGACCGGCGGCTGGGGAGCCGGATTTGTCTCGCTCATCCTGATCTTGTTTGCCTTCAGCTCGATAGTGGTGAATTACCTTTACGCCGAAAATAACCTTATTTTCCTGAAACTCGACTCCCGCGCCGCAATCGGAACCCTGCGCCTGGGGGTCATCCTGATGGTGATTGCAGGCTCCCTGCTCAGTATGCCGCTGGTCTGGCAGCTGGCCGATATCATTATGGCGCTAATGGCGATCACTAACCTCACGGCAATCCTGCTGCTCTCGCCCGTGGTGACCCTGATTGCCAGAGACTATCTGCGTCAGCGCAAACTCGGCGTTCCGCCGGTCTTTGATCCCGCCCGCTATCCCGATATCAAGGCGCAGCTTGCCCCCGGCACGTGGGATGATTTGCCGCGGCAATAACAGCTATCGATCAATTCGGGGCGATTTTTTGCTAAAGTCGCTCTAAATTTCCTGCAAGGACTGGATATGCTGATTCTTATTTCACCTGCAAAAACGCTCGACTACCAGAGCCCGCTCGCCACCGAACGCTATACCCAGCCTGAACTGCTGGACTATTCGCAACAGCTGATCCGCGAAGCGCGTAAGCTCTCTGCGCCGCAAATCGCCTCGCTGATGAGCATCAGCGACAAGCTGGCAGACCTTAACGCGACCCGCTTTCATGAATGGCATCCGGATTTCACCCCTGCCAACGCTCGTCAGGCGATTCTGGCATTTAAAGGCGACGTGTATACCGGCCTGCAGGCGGAAGATTTTAGCGAAGCCGATTTCGATTTTGCCCAGCAGCATCTGCGCATGCTGTCGGGTCTGTACGGCGTACTGCGCCCGCTGGATCTGATGCAGCCGTACCGTCTGGAGATGGGGATTCGTCTGGAGAATGCCAAAGGCAAAGACCTGTACCATTTCTGGGGCGATATCATCACCGATAAGCTGAATGCGGCGCTGCACGCACAGGGCGATAACGTAGTGATTAACCTGGCGTCCGATGAATATTATAAGTCGGTGAAGCCGAAAAAACTGGATGCCGACATCATCAAGCCGGTATTCCTTGACGAGAAGAACGGTAAGTTCAAAGTGATCAGCTTCTACGCCAAGAAAGCGCGTGGCCTGATGAGCCGCTACATCATTCAGAACCGCCTGACGAAGCCGGAGCAGCTAACCGCCTTCAACAGCGAAGGCTATTTCTTTGACGAGGCGTCGTCAGGGAAAGGCGAACTGGTGTTTAAGCGCCACGAGCAGTAAAAACAAACCCCGCCAGCTGGCGGGGTTTTGCATTAGTGGTGTTTCCAGTCCGGGCCGCGATCGTCGCGGCGGTCATCGT
The DNA here is from genome assembly GCF_043972695.1 of Enterobacter quasiroggenkampii. Taxonomy (NCBI): domain Bacteria; kingdom Pseudomonadati; phylum Pseudomonadota; class Gammaproteobacteria; order Enterobacterales; family Enterobacteriaceae; genus Enterobacter; species Enterobacter quasiroggenkampii. Next base: position 1,285,160 of record NZ_CP143745.1, on the reverse strand, counting down.
GGTGATGGTCATCGTGACGATCGTCGTGTTTACGATGCTCATCATGTGGGCGCCAGTGGTTATCGCGCCAGTCATAATGCGCTTTCCACCAGTCGTGGTCGCGCCAGCGGCCGCCGTCCCAGTAATGCCCGTTATTATCCCGGTCGCCAATCTGCAATTTGACCGCAGGTACGAGGGTGATTTCGGATGCCTGTACCGCCATGGGAGCGACCAGCATCAGTGAAAGCGCAATCAGCACAGGTTTCAGTGTAGACATCGGTGACTCCTTATTATCTTTGCCCAACGTGGGCCGATGTAAGGAGAGTACGCGAGGGGAACGGGGGATGTTATTCTCTGCAATCCTAAACGCTAAGTGACCGCATTTATTGGGAATTTCTACTTTTTCCCTGCTATTTTTCTCCTTAATTTCTCCATAAAAAAAGCCGGGTGGCGCTTCGCTTACCCGGCCTACGATTTGTTCGTCGTTGTAGGCCCGGTAAGGCATAGCCACCACCGGGCAACACAATCACGCACGCGTCATCATTGGTTGTAGGTCGGGTAAGGCGTAGCCGCCACCCGACAAAAAATCATGCGCGAGTCATCATCAGCTTACGCAGCGCGGCAAAGTCTGCCGGCAGCTCATGAGACAGCAGCGGCAGGTCGGCACGCTCGGCCAGCTCTTTTGGCAGCGGCAACGTTTCGCCCAGAATCGCCTCCACGCTCTCTTTGAACTTCGCCGGATGTGCGGTTCCCAGGAACAGGCCGTATTCACCCGGATTAAGCTGATCGCGCAGCGCGCGGTAGGCAATCGCCGCGTGCGGTTCAGAGGTATACCCCACCGCCTTCAGCTCGCGCATGGTGGATTTGGTGGTCTCATCCGTCACCGCGGCATAGCCCAGATCGCCCAGACGCCAGATCTTACGGCGGAACAGCTCTTCCACGCGCGGCCAGTTGTTTGGCTGTGACACATCCATCGCATTGGAGAGGGTCGCCTGCGTGGCGTTCGGCGCCCACTTCCCGTCTTTCAGGAAGCGCGGCACGGTGTCGTTGGCGTTGGTGGCGGCGATAAAGCGTTTCACCGGCAGCCCCAGGGATTTTGCCAGCAGGCCCGCCGTCAGGTCACCGAAGTTACCGCTCGGCACGGAGATCACCAGCTGGTTGCGCGCTTCCTGCGGCAGTTGCGCCACCGCTTCGAAGTAGTAGCAGATCTGGGCCAGCAGACGGCTGATGTTGATGGAGTTGGCGGAGTTCAGACCCAGCGCCACCTTCAGCTCTTCGTCGTCGAAGGCCTGCTTGACCAGCGCCTGGCAGGCATCGAAATCACCGTCAATTGCCACGGTTTCAATGTTGCCGCCGAGGGTGCAGAACAGTTTCTCCTGCAGCGGGCTGATTTTACCTTTCGGATAGAGGATCACCACGCGGACGTTTTTCAGGCCGTAGAACGCGTGGGCTACCGCCGCGCCGGTATCGCCGGAGGTTGCGGTCAGGATGGTCACCGGCTTGTCGCCGCTGATGTGGGTCAGCATCTGCGCCATAAAGCGGCCGCCGAAGTCTTTGAACGCCAGGGTCGGGCCGTGGAACAACTCCAGACAGCCGACGTCAGGCTCAACCTGCTGAACCGGCGCCGGGAACGCGAATGCCGCGCGTACGCGCTCTTCCAGCAGCTCCTGCGGAATTTCATCGCCGATAAACGCGGACAGAATTTTGGTGCTGCGGGTGACAAAATCCTGCTTCAGCAGGTCATCAATCTCGGTCAGCTGGAATTCCGGCAGGTCATGAGGGAAAAACAGCCCCTGATTTTTGCCCAGTCCCTGAGTCACCGCCTGCGCGAAGCTGACCTGCTCGTTATGATCTTTAAGGTTGTAGAGTTTCATTAATTATCCCAGTACTCGTGCGCCAGCCGTGTCCAGACGGCAAATATGAACAAAGCCTTCCTGATTTTGCAGGTAGTGTTTAGAGAGCCAGTCCGCCACGCGCTGCGCAGTGTCTGCCTTGTCGCACAGGGCGAACAGCGTCGGGCCGGAGCCGGAGATCCCGCACGCCTGCGCGCCGATATCCATTGATGCCTGTCGCGCCTCGTTAAAGCCGGGCAGCAGTTTCGTGCGGTACGGCTCGGCAATGACGTCCTTCATCAGTTTGGCCGCCAGCTGCGGCTGGCGGGTGTAGCAGGCGTGGATAAAGCCCGCCAGATGACGCCCGTGGGCAATACAGTCCTGACGACGATACTGCGCGGGCAGGATCGCACGCGCTTCCGCGGTTGAAACCTTGATACCCGGATAGGCCAGCACCCACAGCCACTCATCAAACCCTGGCACCTGCTGGCTGATGATGCCATTTTCTTCGATCATCAACTGCATGCCGCCGAGGAAGCACGGCGCCACGTTGTCATAGTGAATGCTGCCGGAGATACGCCCTTCCAGCTCGCCCATTAAGCCCAGCAGGCGGTTGTTGTTCAGCGGCTTGCCGCAATGCTCGTTCATTGCTACCAGCGCGGCGACCACCGAGCAGGCGCTGGACCCCAGACCCGAGCCGATCGGCATACTCTTTTCCAGCGTCATGGCGACCGGCACGTTTTTGCCGATCTCCTGACAGAAACGTTCCCAGCACTGATAGACGATGTTCTCGCGCGGGTCGGACGGTAACTTGCTGGCGAAGCGGCCCACGTTGTTCAGGCTGAAGCTGTCTGCCGCTTCCACCGTCACCGTATCACCCAGCAGCGAACCATCCACCGGCGTCACCGCCGCACCCAGCACGTCGAATCCGACGCTCATATTCGCGCTGGAAGCCGGGGCATAAACTTTGACCATGTTAAACTCCTAACTTCCATGACAGGGTACGCAGCAGATCGGCAAACACACCCGCCGCCGTAACATCGTTCCCTGCGCCATAGCCGCGAAGCACCAGCGGCAGTGGCTGATAATAGTGGCTGTAAAACGCGAGGGCGTTTTCGCCGTTTTTGACTTTGTACAGCGGGTCGTTGCCATCCACTTCGGCAATCTTCACCCGGCACACGCCATCTTCTTCAATGTTGCCAACATAGCGCAATACCTTACCTTCATCACGGGCTTTTGCAACGCGAGCGGCAAACGCGTCGTCAAGCTGCGGCAAACTGGCCATAAAGGCGCCAACATCGCCGCTGCTGTCAAATTCTGCCGGCAGGACCGGTTCAATCACGATATCAGAAAGCTCAAGCTCACGGCCCGTTTCGCGGGCGAGGATCAGCAGCTTGCGCGCCACATCCATACCGGAAAGGTCATCACGCGGATCCGGCTCGGTATAGCCCAGCTCGCGCGCGGCGCGGGTGGCTTCCGAGAGGCTCATCCCCTCATCCAGCTTGCCGAAGATAAACGACAGCGAGCCGGAGAGAATGCCGGAGAAACGCTGCAGTTCGTCGCCCGCGTTAAGCAGGTTCTGCAGGTTCTCGATAACCGGCAGGCCCGCCCCCACATTGGTGTCGTACAGGAACTTGCGGCGCGACTTGCTCGCCGCCAGACGCAGCTGGTGATAGTAATCCATCGACGAGGTGTTGGCCTTTTTGTTCGGCGTTACCACGTGGAAACCTTCACGCAGGAAGTCCGCGTACTGGTCGGCCACCGCCTGGTTCGAAGTGCAGTCGACGATGACCGGGTTAAGCAGGTGATACTCTTTTACCAGACGGATCAGGCGGCCCAGGTTGAACGGCTCTTTTGCCTCCTTCATCTCGGCCTGCCAGTTTTCCAGGTTCAGGCCGTGGACGTTGGTCAGCAGCGCTTTGGAATTCGCGATCCCGCAGACGCGCAGGTCGATGTGTTTCTTCTTCAGCCACGCCTGCTGGCGCTTCACCTGCTCCAGGAGCGCGCCGCCCACGCCACCCACGCCAATCAGGAACAGCTCGATGACCTGATCGGTGTTAAACAGCATCTGGTGAACCACGCGAACGCCGGTGGTGGCATCGTCGTTATCGACGACAACAGAAATTGAACGCTCTGACGAGCCCTGGGCAATCGCCACGATATTGATATTGGCGCGCGCCAGCGCGGCAAAGAATTTGGCGGAGATACCGCGCAGGGTGCGCATACCGTCGCCCACCACGGAGATGATCGCCAGACGCTCCTGAATCGCGAGCGGCTCCAGCAGCTCTTCTTTCAGCTCCAGATAGAACTCTTCCTCCAGCGCGCGGCGGGCGCGCAGGCAGTCAGCCTGCGGCACGCAGAAGCTGATGCTGTATTCGGAAGAGGACTGGGTGATCAGCACCACCGAAATACCGTTGCGGGACATGGCCGCAAACACGCGTGCCGCCATGCCGACCATTCCTTTCATCCCCGGACCGGAGACGCTGAACATCGCCATATTGTTGAGGTTGGAGATGCCTTTCACCGGCAGACCGTCCTCATCGGTGCTCGCGCCAATCAGCGTACCCGGCGCCTGCGGGTTACCGGTATTTTTAATCAGGCAAGGGATCTGGAACTGGGCAATCGGGGAGATGGTACGCGGGTGAAGCACTTTGGCGCCGAAGTAGGAAAGCTCCATCGCTTCCTGGTACGACATCGACTTCAGCAGCCTGGCGTCCGGTACCTGGCGCGGGTCGCAGGTATAAACGCCGTCGACGTCAGTCCAGATCTCACAACAGTCCGCGCGTAAGCAGGCAGCCAGCACGGCGGCGGAGTAGTCGGAGCCGTTACGGCCCAGCACCACCAGCTCGCCCTTCTCGTTACCGGCGGTAAAGCCAGCCATCAGGATCATGTGGTCAGACGGAATTTTGCTGGCGGCGATACGGCGGGTTGATTCGGCAATATCAACGGTGGATTCGAGGTAGTGGCCCACCGCCAGCAGTTTTTCAACGGGATCGATCACGGTCACGCTATGGCCGCGCGCTTCCAGCACGCCCGCCATGATGGCGATAGAGAGTTTTTCACCGCGACAAATCAGCGCCGCGTTGATGCTGTCCGGGCACTGGCCGAGGAGGCTGATGCCGTGCAGGACATGTTTAATTTGCGCGAATTCCTGCTCAACGAAGGACTTCAGCTGCGCATGCGGGAAGCCAGGCAGCGCCTCTGCCAGCCCTTGCAGTAAGTCAGCGAAGATACGCTCTGCGTCGCTGATGTTCGGAAGTGCATCCTGACCACCGATGGTCTTTTCAATCATCGCCACCAGATGGTTCGTGATTTTTGCCGGGGCAGAGAGCACGGTCGCAACCTGCCCCTGCCTGGCGTTGCTTTCCAGGATATCGGCAACACGCAGAAAACGTTCTGCATTTGCCACTGATGTACCGCCGAACTTCAACACTCGCATGGTTCTACCTCGTTTCCTTTAGCCGAAAAAAAAGCCCGCACTGTCTAGGTGCGGGCTTTTTTCTGTTTTTCCTGTACGCGTCAGCCCGCATCGTTACCTGTGGTAATGATGATGGTTGTGGTAATGGTGGTGATGCTGATGCGTTTCATGGATGTTGTGTACTCTGTCATTATTATCTGTCTGTGCTGTATTCTTTTAGGGTTAAAGGATCGGGCACCTTAAGTCAACGAATTTTTAATTTGATCACAATTCGGGAGACTCTCACGTCCCGCTGTGTGCAGATTTATTTTCATCCGATTCCCCCATGTGCAACCCATCCAGACAGACTTATTCGCCATAGTAAAAACTTATGGCAGTGTTTTACTCGGCCAATTTTTTTTCAATATCGTGTAGCAAACGGTGCAGCATGGCGGTGTCCCGCTGTTCAAGACGCCCCAAACGCTGCTGCAACCAGTCAGCCATTTTTTGATCGTCCGCCACCCCCAGATGCACGAGCAGGTTTTCTACGCGCGCGCGAAGTGCGGCAAGCTGATTTTCATCGGTTCCTGTATTTTGCGACGGGGGAATTTGTATTAAGGATGCTAATTGATAGCAATACACCATGACCGCCTGGCCTAAATTGAGGGACGGATAATCCGCGACCATCGGTGCCCCCGTCAGCACGTCCGCCAGTTCCAGCTCTTCATTGGTTAATCCAGAATCTTCACGCCCAAACACCAGCGCCGCTTTCTCCAGCCACTGGCTTTTCTCGCTGAGCATCGGCACCAGCTCCGCTGGCGTGGCATAGTAGTGGAACTTCGCCCGGCTGCGCGCCGTGGTTGCGACGGTAAACGAAATATCGTGCAGCGCATCGGCAAGCGTAGCGTAAGTGGTTATATTATCGAGAATATCTCCCGATCCGTGCGCCACCCAACGGGCGGCGGGTTCTAGATGGGCCGTGCTGTCCACAATACGCAAATCGGTAAAACCCATGGTCTTCATGGCACGCGCCGCTGCGCCTATATTTTCTGCTCTGGCTGGGGCAACCAGTACAATCGACAGATGCATTTATGCTCTCTTTTTAATCAGTTAGCCGGTAAAAATGTGATGCACTTCAACATATTACGCAGCGCGAATTTACAAAATTGCAACACAAATCACCGAAATAGCGTTTCATAACAAATTAAAAACGCTAAACTATTCTGTGTCTGAACAATCAGTTAGAATGTTAACAGAACACTATTATCCTTATGTTTTATAATGATAATAGCGACATGAATACCCTATTCTGATTGGATTCGCTTCGTTTATAAATCAATGTCCGCAACTAGTTGGTTTATTGAAAAATTGTGACAAAGGCTAGCATTCGGCTACGATGATTTCATCAAACTGTTAACGTGCTACAATTGAACTTGATATATGTCAACGAAGCGTAGTTTTATTGGGTGTCTGGTGTCACTTAGCCTGTTATGTTGCTGTTAAAATGGTTAGGATGACAGCCGTTTTTGACACTGTCGGGTCCAAAGGGAAAGTACCCAAGACCAAGCTAATGATGTTGTTGACGTTGATGGAAAGTGCATCAAGAACGCAATTACGTACTTTAGTCACGTTAAGCCGATCATGTTAATTTGCGACATGCATCAGGCAGGTCAGGGACTTTTGTACTTCCTGTTTCGATTTAGTTGGCAATTTAGGTAGCAAACATGCAGACCCCGCACATTCTTATCGTTGAAGACGAGTTGGTAACACGCAACACGTTGAAGAGCATTTTCGAAGCAGAAGGCTACGATGTCTTTGAAGCGACCGATGGCGCAGAGATGCATCAGATCCTTTCTGAAAATGATATCAACCTGGTGATCATGGATATTAACCTGCCGGGCAAAAACGGTCTTCTTCTGGCGCGCGAACTGCGCGAGCAGGCGAACGTCGCGTTAATGTTCCTGACGGGCCGTGATAACGAAGTTGATAAAATTCTTGGCCTGGAAATCGGTGCGGATGATTACATCACCAAACCGTTCAACCCTCGCGAGTTAACCATTCGTGCACGCAACCTGCTGTCCCGTACCATGAATCTGGGCACGGTCAGCGAAGAGCGTCGTAGCGTCGATAGCTACAAATTCAACGGCTGGGAACTTGATATCAATAGCCGTTCGCTGATTAGCCCGAACGGCGAGCAGTATAAACTGCCGCGCAGTGAATTCCGCGCGATGCTGCACTTCTGCGAAAACCCGGGCAAGATCCAGTCCCGTGCAGAGCTGCTGAAGAAAATGACCGGCCGTGAGCTGAAGCCGCACGACCGTACCGTAGACGTCACCATCCGTCGTATTCGTAAGCACTTCGAATCTACGCCAGATACGCCGGAAATCATCGCCACGATCCACGGCGAAGGGTACCGTTTCTGCGGTGACCTGCAGGAGTAATCCCGCAGTTAACGCATTAAAAAACGGCGCATTTGCGCCGTTTTTTTTATTTCCAGATCCGCATCGTGTCGTTATCAGGCTCTGCCGGAGGTTCAGGCCGCTTTGACTGAGAGAGCGAGTACCAGTCGAAATGCCGGGTCAGGTACATCACGGCGAACAGCGCCAGCGCGAGAACCGCTGACCCCAACAGCAGCGCGCTGTCCTCCGAGCGCAGCAGGAACCACATCACGACATCCAGCCCGAGTAGCGCCAGCACAAACAGCCCGCTGCGCTTCCAGCTTTTCATCACGGCCTGCAGGTACATTACGTTCATCGCTGCACCAACCAGACTTGCAACAACCCAGGCGGGGGTAAACCCGACGTGTTCAGACAGCGCCAGCAGCACCAGATAGAACAGAACCAGCGACAGCCCCACCAGCAAATACTGCATCGGGTGAAGGCGTAATCCGGTTAAGGTTTCGAAGACAAAGAAGGCCATAAACGTCAGCGCAATCAGCAAAATGGCGTACTTGATCGCACGGTCAGTCAGTTGATACTGATCGGCAGGCGTGGCTACCGTAACGCTAAAAGCAGGGATTGATTCCCACTCTGGCGATTCACTGCCGTTAAACCAGCTCTCAAGATTGTTCGCAAACCAGCTGCTCTGCCAGTTCGCCTGAAAGCCAGAATCACCAATTTTATGCTTTACCGGCAGATAGTTACCCATAAAGCCCGGATGTGGCCAGTTGCTGTTGAGCGTCATTTCACTGTTGCGTCCCACAGGAACCACGGCAAAACTCCCCGTTCCGGCCAGATTCAGGGACATCTCCAGGGTAAACGTTTTTGACTCCAGCGTTTTGTCAGTCAGCGGAATATGAATACCGGAAAGCGCACCATACACACCCGACCCCGGCTCGACGCTCAACGCCTCGCCATTGATGCTGGAGACTTTCACCGTGCCAATGCCCCGCGCATCCCCTACGCCGACAACGATAAACGGTTGCCCAAGGGTCATCGTTTCCCCTTTAAGCTGCGCCATTTTCTCGGTGCTGAACCGCACTTTTATCCTGAGATCAGTGTTCCAGATTTGTCCGTCATAGATCCCGATATTTCGGGACTCAACGTGCTGGCTACCTTCAACAACCAGTGACTCCGGCAGAATAAAATGCATATAGCTTTTCTTGTACTCGACTTTCTTCTCATCCTCTACCTTGTAAAAAATCTCCGTTACCGGGATAGCAATCAGCGGCCCGACCAGTTTTTGCGGCCCGCTGGTACTCTGACGCAGCGTATTTTCAACATCATTGCGGTAGCTCTCTCGCTCTGATATCAGGTTACTGACCATAAAAAGCGGGACTAACAGCAGCAGGATGCACCCCAGCAGGGTGCTAACTTTCCAGAACAGGGGGGATTTCATCATTACGTCTCCTTTGTGATGAGGAGAGCGTAACCAGGCTATGTGGGGCCAGTTTGAAGTTATGTGAAGGGACGGTGAAGTCTCAGCGTGGCCATCACGCCACCTTCATCACGATTACGCAATGTAATCTCACCCTGATGCAGACGCGCCACCTCCTGAACAAACGCCAGCCCGAGCCCGCTGCTCTTTAACCCGTTCTCGCGCGGAAGGGAATAAAAGCGCTCAAAAATACGCTCCAGCGCGTAATCCGGGATCCCGCTTCCGCTGTCGGTGACGATCAGCTCTACCTGCCTGCGATCTTCCCGGGCCGCCAGCGCAATGGCGCCACCCTGCGGGGTGAAATCGATAGCGTTATCCAGCAAATTGCCGAGCGCCTGTTCGAGAAGGTCGGGATCGCCCGCCACATAAAGCGATGTCGGCTGAAGGGTCAGCACAATTTCTTTCGCTGCCAACAGCGTCGCTCGCGCGTCTGCAAGCCGAGTGAAGAGCGAGTCAACGCTGACAGCTTCAGGCGTAATCTCGACACGATTTTCAAGCCGCGCCTGAGTGAGCAGCTTTTCAACCAGCGACTGCATGCGCGCATTTTGCACCAGAATATTATCGATAAACCGCGCGGCGACCTGCGGCGGCGGCTGCTCGGAGAGAATTTCTGCCGCGCCGCGTATGGCGGCAATCGGGCTTTTCAGCTCGTGGGTCAGCGCATGGACATAGCGTTCAATGTAGTTTTTCCCTTCAAGGCGAATACGCATATTTTCCAGCGCCTGTGCCAGCTTTTGCAGCTCGCTACTGCCTGGATTAGGCAATGGGAGAGGCGTATCGGTGGTTACCGAGTCGGCATAGCGCGATAACGTACCGATAGATCGATTGATCCACCACGCCACCGCCAAGCCAATCAGCAGGGCAATGCCGAGCAGCGCACCGCCTGCCCACAATATCCGTCGCTCGCTGCGGTGAATCACCGGAGCCATCGCGCTGTTCGGTTTCCCCACCGACAGCACGCCGATTATCTTGCCCTGATCCACAACCGGCGCGGCAACATACATCACCGTGCTTTCCGGATCGTCGGGATGGCTCTGGGTACTGCGCGCGCCGTATTCGCCGCGAAGCGTCAGCCAGACATCATTCCAGCGCGAGTAATCTTTTCCCACGGCCAGACCAGCGGAATCAAACACGACCCTGCCCTGCGCATCGGTCATGTAGACGTGATACTCGTTACGCACTTTATGAATACCGCCAATATTGGCGCGAAATGGGCGCTTATGAAGCTGAGAAAAGGCCTGTGCAAGCTTGCCCTGCTGCGCGTGACCCGAAAGCAAATCATCACGTCCGATTTCGGCCAACAGGGTCGCGGTATCGATTAATGTGCCCTCGGTTGCCCTGCGCACGCCGGGCTTCACCTCCTGAACAAAGATCGACAGCACGAACCACGCGGCGATGGCGACGATCAGGAAATACCCCAGCAGCAACCGCATCCCAATGCGCATCAGTAAAGGCCCAGACTGTAGCCCATACCGCGATGGGTGCTGATGGGGGACAGTTCCTCGTTCACCGCCCGCAGCTTGGCGCGCAGGGTTTTGATGTGGGTGTCCACGGTACGATCGAAACTGTCGCCGTCTTCACCCCACACCTTGTCCATGAGCTGCTGACGCGAAAAGACCCGACCGGGCGCCTGTAACAAGGTTTTGAGCAGCAAGAATTCGTAGCGGGTCAGGGGCAATGTTTCCCCGCACCAGCTGATTCGCGCGGCAGGCTCGTTCAGTTCAAACTGCCCGATACGCAACGTTTCTGAGGGTGCGGCGGATTTTTGCATGCGCCGTAAAACAGTCCGCACCCGCGCGCAGACTTCACGAGGGGAGAAAGGTTTCGCAACGTAGTCATCAGCGCCCATTTCCAGGCCAAGCAGCTTGTCGACCTCATCACTGCGCGCCGTCAGAAACAGCACAGGCAGCGAGGGATGCTGCGCCAGCAGCCGACGGCAAAGCTCAAACCCGCTGATGTCCGGCAGTCCGACATCCAGAATGGCGAGCGCCGGAACCTGCCGCTGCGCCTCCTCCAGCACGGGTAAACCGCGTTCAAACGCCTTTACCGCGAATCCTTCCTGCTGAAGCATGTAGATCAGCGTATCGGCGATACTGGTTTCGTCTTCAACCAGCCAGACCACAGGTTGTTGCATGATTCATCCCTGAATTAATGCCACGGCATAATCGGCACCGCGCTGATCGCGTTCTTCGGTGAGCCTTCCACCACTTTGTCAGAATAGGCAAGGTAGGCCAGCGTGTTGCGTTTGGCATCGTAGAAACGCACAACCTGCAGCTTTTTGAACACCAGCGAGGTCCGTTTCTGGAATACCACGTCGCCCTGCGCTTTGCCGTTTTTAATTTTATCGCTCAATTCAACCGGTCCCACCTGCTGACAGGAGATCGCCGCATCGGAGGTGTCCTCCGCCAGCCCCAGGCCGCCTTTGATACCGCCTGTTTTCGCACGGCTGACATAGCAGGTGACGTTTTTCACGTCTGGATCGTCAAACGCCTCAACGACAATTTTGTGGTCCGGGCCAAACATTTTGAACACGGTATCGACGGAACCAATCTGTTCCGCCTGTGCAGCGCGTCCGGCCATCAACATCAGCGCGGTGAAGAGCAAAGTCTTGTATTTCATATTGTTACCATTCTTTAAAATTACACTGAGCGATTATTCAACACTTTAGACAAAAATGTAGCAAGATCACAGGATTAGAATATATTTGCCCATAATGCCCTGCAAAAAGCATGAATGCGCAAAAAAAACACTGAATGCTAAAACATCAAAAAATGCTATTATCCGCTAACCTGTTATCAGGCACCTGCTGTTTTAAGGATGAGGATAGTATATGGATCAGGCTGGAATTATTCGCGACCTGCTCACCTGGCTGGAAGGTCATCTCGACCAGCCTTTGTCACTGGATAATGTGGCGGCTAAAGCAGGCTATTCCAAGTGGCATCTGCAAAGGATGTTCAAGGATGTCACCGGTCATGCTATCGGGGCCTATATTCGCGCACGTCGTTTATCGAAATCTGCTGTGGCTCTGCGCCTGACCGCGCGCCCGATTCTGGATATTGCCCTGCAATATCGTTTCGATTCGCAGCAGACCTTCACCCGCGCCTTTAAAAAACAGTTCTCGTTGACGCCAGCGCTGTATCGTCGCTCGCCTGACTGGAGCTCGTTTGGCATGCGTCCGCCTCTGCGTCTGGGCGAGTTCGCGATGCCGAAGTATGAAATTATTACCCTGCCGGAAACCCATCTGATCGGCACAACGCAGAGCTACTCCTGTTCACTGGAGCAGATTTCCGAGTTCCGTCATCAGATGCGCGTTCAGTTCTGGCGCGACTTCCTGAGCCACGCACCGGCGATCCCGCCGATCCTGTATGGTCTCAACGAAACGCACCCAAGCCAGGAAAAAGACGACGAGCAGGAGGTGTTCTACACCACCGCGCTGACGCCAGAGATGGCCAATGGCTACATTCAGGGTTCGAAGCCTGTCGTGCTGGAAGGTGGCGAATACGTGATGTTCGCCTATGAAGGGCTGGGAACGGGGGTGCAGGAGTTTATCCTGACCGTTTACGGAACCTGCATGCCGATGCTGAATCTGAATCGCCGTAAAGGTCAGGACATTGAGCTCTACTACCCGGCTCAGGATGCGAAACCGGAAGAAGGCCCTATCAATCTGCGTATGGAATTCTTGATTCCAATACGTCGTTAACGCTGCAGTTCGTCAAGCGCAGGGGCATCGAGATGCGAAATGTCCCCTGCCATCTCCACGACCCAACCTGACGCCAGCCACGCGCTTTCCTGATAATCAATTCGGGAAATGGAGCAGTTACGCAGACGCAGACGGCGCTCAGCGTAAGCCGGTAACCCCAGAATGGTGCTCACCAGGCAACCCAACGCAATCCCATGACTCACCAGCAGCGGACGGCTTCCCGCCGGAAGCTTCAGGCATTCCGCCAGTGCGGCATGCATACGTACGCTGAGCTCCTGCATGGATTCGCCCTCAGGAATACGGCCATCTTCGGTACCGTTTACCAGCGTGCGGCGCCAGCCCTCTTCCGTTTCCGTCAGCGTATCGATATGGCGTTTTTCCAGCACGCCCATATCCAGCTCGCGCAGGCGCGGCTCAAGCATGACGTCACAGCCGCAGGCGTCTGCGATGATGCGCGCCGTCTGCTGTGTGCGACCTAAATCGCTGGTAATGACGTGGGTAATGCCCAGCGTTCTGGCACGCTCTGCCACCTGCCACGCTTGCTGCACACCCTTCTCAGTGAGAGGACTGTCTGACTGGCCTTGAATACGTCGCTCGGCGTTCCACTGCGTTTCACCGTGGCGAACAAGGTATACCTGTAACATGCTTTTTTTCCGTTATACTGCGATGAGTTTTTTTTGAATCGAGCTTAATTATGCACCATGTTGTCTCTGCTACCACTAATCCTGCCAAAATTCAGGCAATTCTAAGGGCATTTGACGAGATCTTCGGCGCAGGATCCTGCCATATTGAGGCCATCGGCGTCGAGAGTGGCGTTCCTGAACAGCCGTTTGGCAGCGAGGAAACGCGCGCTGGCGCACGAAATCGCGTGGCAAATGCCAGGGCTGCGGCACCGGATGCGGACTTTTGGGTGGCGATTGAAGCCGGTATCGACGAAGGTGCAACCTTTAGCTGGGTGGTGATCGAAAGCCGTGAACAGCGCGGCGAAGCGCGTTCGGCCACCCTGCCCCTGCCGGAAATCATTCTGGAAAAAGTGCGTGCGGGTGAAGCGCTCGGGCCGGTGATGTCGCAGTACACCGGCATTGATGAGATTGGCCGTAAAGAAGGGGCGATTGGCGTCTTTACCGCAGGCGCGCTGACGCGTTCAGGCGTTTACCACCAGGCGGTGATCCTGGCGTTAAGCCCGTTCCATAACGCGATCTATCGTTAAGCGTTTTTCAACAACACCGCTTCCAGCCACTGGCGCAGCTCAACGGGCGCCGACTTCAGGCTGTTCGATCCGCGGGTAATCGTTGCGATGCCCGCGCCGAGCTCATTTTTCAGCTCGCGCTGGCTCATCTCGCCGCGCAGTAACTCTTCAATGATCCGCACGCGCGTGCCCAGCGCCTCACGCTCGTCCGGCGTGAGCATCAGCTGCATCAGGGGTAAATGCAAATCCTGCTCGTAAGACTGACGAAGCAACTCCACAAAACGAAGCCACTCCTGATGACGTTGTTCGGCCATTGCCGAGGAATACGGGGAATGCTGGGTCATGTTATGCTGCCTCTTGTACTCTTTAGCGAGTACAGCATAACACAACCCACGCCGATCAGTAACGTCTCTGCCACTCGGCATCGCTCATCAGGGTATCTTTCTGCCCCATGAAGTAGCGATAGTAGGCATCATAGGCCAGCACGTTCTTCACGTAGCCGCGCGTTTCCGAGAACGGGATGCTCTCGACAAACGCCACGGCGTCGATGCGTCCGGCGCTGTTGCCGAGCCAGGTGCGCACGCGACCCGGTCCCGCGTTATAGGCCGCCGACGAGAAGATGCGGTTGTTGCCGAACTGCTGATACACATACTGGAGATAGCTGGTACCGATATTGATGTTGGTATCCGGATCGAGAAGCTGTGACGGGCTGCTGTATCCAGGGATGTTAAACATCTTCACCGTGTGCGTCGCCGTTCCCGGCATAATCTGCATCAGGCCGCTGGCGCCCACCGGGGAGCGGACTTTCGGGTTCCAGGCACTCTCCTGACGGGCAATGGCCATCGCGTAGCTTTGCGGAATATCTTTGCCGCGGGTATAGCGTTCGAACAGATCGTTGTACGCCAGCGGGAAACGCTCCTCCAGATGATCCCACAGCTTACCGGCGATCGTCGCCTGCACGCTCAGATCCCACCAGTGGTTATCAAAGGCATAGCGGGCAAGCTGGGCTTTTTCATCGGTGGTGCGGCTGGTCACCAGATTCGCCCATTCGCTGCGCGCGGTGTTATCCATATTCCAGTACATCAGCTCGCGAACGCGCGCCATTTCTGGCCCCTGCGTCAGCGCCGGGTTCGCGTTAGCGGGCGCCTTATCAATGCGGAAGGTGTACTCCTCGCCCAGGCGCTGCGCGGCCGCCATCGGGTAGAACCCGCGTTGCTGCATCAGCGTATGGAGAATCTCTTTGGCTTCATCATCACGACCGCGCTCCATCAGCAGATCGGCCTGCCAGTAGCGCCATTCGTCTTTCTCTTTGGCCTCCATTGGCAACCGCGCGAGCCAGGTATTGAGCCCGCGACGATCGCCCGTACCCAGCGCCATGCGCACGCGGCGCTCCACCAGCGACGTGGAGTTCGAACGCATAATGGCATCGTCTCGCCAGCGCGCCTGCTCGTCGGTTACATCGGTGCCCATCAGTCGCCACGCCACAATATCGCGCAGCTCCTGGGTTTGCTCCTCATTAAGCTGCTGCGCCTGCACCAGCTGTGGGATCATCAGCCGTGCGTTTTCCACATCGTCACGCGCCACGCTGGCAAAAGCCACCGCCGCCATCTGGCGGGTAAAATCGGTCGCGCCCGTACTGCGGGCAAAGGTCAGCACGCTGTTGGGATCGTTTGCCAGCGAGATAACCGCCGTGGAGATCGTCTGGTAATCGGACGGCATCTGCCCCGCCAGCGTGGTCACCAGCCGCGTGTTGCCTGCCTTCATCGCCAGGCGGATGCGCTCAAGATAGGACAGCGGGTCCTGCTTGCCGGAAGCACGCCACGCGCCAAACAGGGAATCACAGGCGTTCGGCTGATTTTTCCCGGTCAGCCAGAGCTCTTTCGCCCCGGCCCAGGCCTCTTCCTGCTGGCCGGTCGCCCATTTTGCGTAGTAGTAGTTACACTGCGCTTCGGTGGTATTCGGCTTTTCTGGGCTAAACGCCAGCAGCCCGCGCCAGTCTTCGCGACGCGCCAGCTCATTCACAAAACGAGACTGGAGATTTCGGGCTGGCGGCAGGGTCGGGTTCGCCTGAATGAAGTTATTCACGGTGACGGTGGGCTGGTTCATGAGATCGTCCGTGATCTGGCGATACTCAAGATACGGATACAGCGGATAATCCTTTAGCGTCGGCATCAGCGCCTGAACGGTATCCATCTGCTTGTTGTCCCACGCCTGTTTAATCTGAGCGTAGCGACTACGTTGTTCATCCAGTGAATCGGCATGCACCGCCTGGCTTACCGCCATTACGCATACGCTGGCAGCCAGCAGACGCCAGACCACCTGTTTGGCTTTTTCCACAAGCTCTTCCTCATTGTTTTTTCGTCAATTGCAGCGTCTTGCCACGTCAAAGTCTAATTAACTTATGCTAACCAGGCATCCTTCAACGCGCCACGTCATGGACACTTTTTTACCTTTCTTGCGCGTTTTAACACTCCCGACGTTCCTGGCTGGGATTAGGGCGGGAAAAAGGCTACACTTCGAGGCTGAAATTCCTTCTCATTACGATAAAAGAGGCGAAGTCCAACGTGGCTCAATTCGTTTATACCATGCATCGTGTCGGCAAAGTTGTCCCGCCGAAACGTCATATTCTTAAAAATATCTCGCTGAGCTTCTTCCCGGGCGCAAAAATCGGTGTTCTGGGTCTCAACGGTGCCGGTAAGTCCACCCTGCTGCGCATCATGGCCGGCATTGATACAGACATCGAAGGTGAAGCCCGTCCGCAGCCTGGCATCAAGATTGGCTACCTGCCGCAGGAACCTCAGCTGAACCCGGAACACACCGTTCGCGAATCTGTTGAAGAAGCGGTATCCGAAGTGGTTAACGCCCTGAAAGGTCTGGATGAAGTGTATGCCAAATACGCCGAGCCGGATGCGGACTTCGACAAGCTGGCCGCACAGCAGGGCAAGTATGAAGAGATCATCCAGGCGCACGACGGTCACAACCTGAACGTGCAGCTGGAGCGCGCGGCTGATGCCCTGCGTCTGCCGGACTGGGATGCAAAAATCGCGAACCTCTCCGGGGGTGAACGCCGCCGCGTGGCGCTGTGCCGCCTGCTGCTGGAAAAACCAGACATGCTGCTGCTCGACGAACCAACTAACCACCTGGATGCGGAATCCGTGGCGTGGCTGGAGCGCTTCCTGCACGACTTCGAAGGCACCGTTGTGGCGATTACCCACGACCGTTACTTCCTCGACAACGTCGCCGGCTGGATCCTGGAGCTGGACCGCGGTGAAGGTATTCCGTGGGAAGGCAACTACTCCTCCTGGCTGGAGCAGAAAGATCAGCGTCTGGCTCAGGAAGCGTCTCAGGAAGCGGCCCGTCGTAAGTCTATCGAGAAAGAGCTGGAGTGGGTGCGTCAGGGCGCGAAAGGCCGTCAGTCTAAGGGTAAAGCCCGTCTGGCACGCTTCGAAGAGCTGAACAACACCGAATACCAGAAACGTAACGAAACCAACGAACTGTTTATTCCACCTGGAGCACGTCTGGGGGATAAAGTGGTTGAAGTGACCAACCTGCGTAAGTCTTACGGCGACCGTGTGCTGATCGACGACCTGACCTTCTCCGTACCGAAAGGTGCTATCGTCGGCATCATCGGTCCGAACGGCGCGGGTAAATCAACTCTGTTCCGCATGATGTCCGGTCAGGAACAGCCAGACAGCGGCTCTATCACCCTGGGTGAGACCGTGAAGCTGGCCTCCGTTGACCAGTTCCGTGACGCGATGGATAACAGCAAAACCGTGTGGGAAGAAGTCTCCGGCGGTCTGGATATCATGCGTATCGGCAACACCGAGATGCCAAGCCGCGCCTACGTTGGTCGCTTTAACTTTAAAGGCACCGACCAGGGCAAACGCGTGGGCGAGCTGTCCGGCGGTGAGCGCGGTCGTCTGCACCTGGCGAAGCTGCTGCAGGTGGGCGGTAACGTTCTGCTGCTCGATGAACCAACAAACGACCTGGATATCGAAACCCTGCGCGCGCTGGAAAACGCCCTGCTGGAATTCCCGGGCTGCGCGATGGTTATCTCGCACGACCGCTGGTTCCTGGACCGTATCGCGACCCACATCCTGGACTACCAGGACGAAGGTAAGGTGGAGTTCTTCGAAGGTAACTTCACCGAATACGAAGAGTACAAGAAACGCACGCTGGGCGCCGACGCGCTGGAGCCGAAGCGTATTAAGTACAAGCGTATTGCGAAATAAAAGCAAAACGGCAACTTCGGTTGCCGTTTTTTATGGTTGTTCCCTCTCCCCGTGGGAGAGGGCCAGGGTGAGGGCATCAGGCCGCACAGTGTGTAGGCCGGGTAAGGCGAAGCCGCCACCCGGCTTTTTTATTTGCCCACGTAATACCGCTTCACCTCGTCAAACTGCATCGCAAACTCAATATAGCTCATCAGCGCGGGCGAATTCAGCTTGCGGCTCGGGTAGGCCAGCCAGAGGTCGTTGCCTTCAACGTTCCACTCCGGCAGCACCTGCACCAGCGCGCCCTTTTCAATCTTATCTTCCAGCAAAAATGCAGGAAGCAGCGTGATCCCCGCCCCGGCCATCGCGCACTCGCGGGCGTACACCAGATTATCGGTCATGTGCGCGTTATCCGGCAGGTAGCGGTAATCCTCATTCTCGCTTCGCAGAAGCCACTCCGACCAGGCTCTGTGCGTAATGCTGCGGTGCTCCACCAGTTGACGGGGATGCGTTAGCGGCGCCCGCCGCGCCAGATAGTCCGGCGAGGCCAGCATGTAGCGCGGACAATGCCCGATCATTCGGCCAATCAGGGAGGAGTCCTGCGGCTTGCCGGTACGCAGCGCCACGTCAAAGCCGGACTCGACCAGATCCACCACATCATCAGAGATCGACACGTCCAGCGAAACCTCAGGATAGCGAAGCTGGAACTCGGCATTCATATGCGCCAGCAGCGTCGCGCCAATCCCCGCCGGACAGGTGATGCGCAGCCGCCCGCTCGGGTTTTCGCGCAGGCGCTGAATGGCATACTCCGCCCGCTCGCTGGCCGCCAGCATTTCGCGGCAGTGCACCAGATAGTGCTCGCCCGCAAACGTCAGGTTCAGCCTGCGGGTAGTGCGGTTGAGCAGGCGGATACCCACCTGCTGCTCCAGCTGGCTAATTCGCTGGCTGACGCTGGATTTCGGCAGTTCGGCTTTCTGGGCTGCCGCGGTAAAGCTGCCCATCTCCGCCACCAGCGCGAAAAGCGCCATATCCTGCAGCTGTTTAAACATGATTGTTCATCCTGTACGAACGCTGAGTTCTTGATTGTCCATCTTATCATGCAGCTGGCCACTTAATAGACTAGCCTCAACAAAACGCATGCCATTGAGGAGCACACCATGTCAGTTAAAGCCATTGCCGTGAACCCGGAAAATCCGTCCACCTTCATTGAAATCACCCCACCAATGCCACAGCCCGGCGAGCACGATCTGCTGGTGGAGGTCAAAGCCGTCTCGGTTAACCCGGTCGATACCAAAGTCCACGCAGGCATTGCCAAAAACGGGCTGAAAGAGCCGCGCGTGCTGGGCTGGGATGCCAGCGGGATCGTCAAAGCCGCTGGCGCTGGCGTCACCGGATTCAAACCGGGAGATGAGGTGTGGTATGCAGGGGACATCACCCGCCCGGGCAGCAACACCACACACCAGCTGATCGACGCGCGCATAGTCGGGCACAAACCGACAAGCCTCGGCTGGGCGGCTGCCGCTGCGCTACCGTTGACCGCACTCACCGCGTGGGAAGGCCTGTTTGAACGGCTGAATATTCAGGATGCCGGTGCGGACAAAACCCTGCTAATCATCGGCGGTGCGGGCGGCGTGGGATCGCTGGCGATCCCGTTTGCGAAGCACAACAGCAAGGTAAAGGTTATCGCAACGGCGTCCCGTGAAGATTCCGCCCAGTGGTGCCGCGATCGCGGTGCAGATGTGGTGGTGAACTACCGCGATCTGAAAGGCGAACTGGCGAAGCACGGGCTGAACTTTGTGGATTACATTTTCATCCTCAACGATACCGACGGACACTGGGAGGCGGTCAGCGAACTGATTGCGCCGCAGGGGCATATCTGTTCTATCGTGGAGAATGAACACCCGCTGAACCAGGACAAGCTGAAGTCGAAATCCGCCGCGCTGCACTGGGAATTTATGTACACCCGCAGCATGTACCAGACCGCTGATATGGCGCGTCAGGGTGAGATCCTCAATGAGGTGGCGAAGCTGGTGGATAACGGCGTGGTGGAAAGCTCACTGAGTGAAACGCTGCACGGGCTGAGCGTGGAAAGCATTACGGAGGCGCACCGTAAAGTGCTGGACGGGCATATGCGGGGGAAAGTGGTGGTTGAGTATTGAGTGGGTTGTTCCCCCTCACCCTAACCCTCTCCCCATAGGGGAGAGGGGATAGCACGGAGCCGTCTTTAACCCTGCTCCCCCATCATCTCCTTCACCAGCTCGACGCAGCGCAGGAAACGGGAGTCGTAGTCCGACTCTTCCACGTGCACAAACTCAACATTGTTTTCGTTGAGCATATCCACCAGCATGGTCTGGAATTCACGCCTGTCGACGGAGCTGCCGAGGCTGCGCATGCCGTCGGCCACCCACGGGGTGTTGTTTTCCAGCAGGATCACCAGGTCAAAGCGGTATTCGTCAATCAGCGCCTGCACGAACGGATGTTCACGCCCTTCGTACTTTTT
The DNA here is from genome assembly GCF_043972695.1 of Enterobacter quasiroggenkampii. NCBI lineage: Bacteria > Pseudomonadati > Pseudomonadota > Gammaproteobacteria > Enterobacterales > Enterobacteriaceae > Enterobacter > Enterobacter quasiroggenkampii. The sequence continues at coordinate 1,264,476 of NZ_CP143745.1, read as the reverse complement.
GCAGAACGCTTGGGTGGTGACAAAATCGGTATCGATAAACGCCACCTTGTTGGCGTATTTCACCGCGAAATCAATGTACTGGGCATGACCGAGCGCGATTTTGTCGTAGTCGGAATACTGCAGCGCCATCTCATCACCGCCCAGATGGGAAAAGACATAGTCGCGCCCGTACTCCCACGCGCTGGTGGTATTGAAGATATTCGCCAGCTTGTTGACCAGCGTTGACTTACCGCTCGATTCGCCGCCCAGGATGGCGACGGTGCGCACAAAGAACGGCTTCACCTCGGTTGGGATGTAGTCCCAATAGCGGAACGGGTTTTCGCGGATCTGTGCCCCGCTGATGTTCATGAAGGTGCGTTTCGGATCGATCAGCACCGTCTCAATGCCCAGATGCTCGCGGAACTGCGGCGCGTCGGACTCTTCAGAGGTGTAGATCCAGTTAGGCGCAATGCCCTTCTCTTCCATAAACGCTTTGATGCCGTTGCTCCACACGTCCCAGCCGTGCGGGTACGGCTCCATGCCCTCTTCGTTAAAGGCGTGAATACGGATGTTTTTCTGGTACTTGAAGGTCTGAAGCAGCCAGCGCAGGCGGTCCGGCACGGTCGGCTGCTGCGACATGGCGCTGTCTTCAAACAGCTGGCGATCGCGGGTTTCGTCGTATCCCATGATGATGTGCAGCTCATCCACCTGGCTGCAGGCGCGCTGGATCAGATAGATATGCCCGGTATGCAGCGGGTAAAACTTGCCGAACACCACGCCGATGTTCTTTTGCATACGCGGGAATTCCAGCCCCAGAAAGCGGTGCAGCGCTTCCAGCTTCTGCGCGCTGGGGCTTTTGATTTTGGCGTTCAGCAGTTGGCTCAGGTAGCCTTTGGTCATGCCGCTGGCGTCTGCCACCTGCTGCAGCGTGCAGCCCTTCTGGCGGATAGCGGTCTTGATGTAGTCAAATGATGACATAAATTACGGTGCCTCCTGCAAAATCGAATACGTAATTATAAGTCGTCAAAGACATTTAACGCATCTGCGAGTTTCTTCACGCCAAAAACCTGCATCCCTTCCGGGATTTTTTTCGGCACGTTTGCAGCCGGAACGATCGCGCGACGGAAACCGTGTTTTGCCGCCTCGGAGATTCGCTCCTGCCCGCTCGGCACCGGACGGATTTCCCCGGCCAGCCCCACCTCGCCGAAGACGACCAGATCCTGCGGCAGCGGTCTGTCGCGCAGGCTGGAGACCATCGCCAGCAGCAGCGCCAGGTCTGCGCTGGTCTCAGTGACTTTGACGCCGCCGACCACGTTCACGAAGACGTCCTGATCCGCCATCTGCAGCCCGCCGTGACGGTGCAGCACCGCCAGCAGGATCGCCAGACGGTTCTGTTCCAGACCAACCGCTACGCGCCGCGGGTTGCCCATCATCGAGTGATCGACCAGCGCCTGAATTTCGACGAGCAGCGGGCGCGTCCCTTCCCACAGCACCATCACCGAGCTGCCGGAGGTGATCTCATCGCCACGGCTCAGGAAGATGGCCGACGGGTTGCTGACTTCGCGCAGCCCCTGCTCGGTCATGGCAAACACGCCTAACTCGTTCACCGCACCAAAGCGGTTTTTATGGCTGCGCAGGGTGCGGAAGCGGGAATCCGCGTCGCCGTCGAGCATCACGGAGCAGTCGATACAGTGTTCGAGCACCTTCGGCCCCGCCAGCGAGCCATCTTTGGTCACATGGCCCACCATCACAATCGCCACGCCGCGTGTTTTAGCAAAGCGCGTCAGGTAGGCCGCGGTTTCACGGACCTGCGCGACGCTGCCCGGCGAGGACTGGATGTCCGCCATGTGCATCACCTGGATGGAGTCGATCACCATCAGCTTCGGCTGCTCTTCTTCGGCGATCATGCAGATCTGCTCGATGCTGGTTTCCGACAGCATGTTCAGGTTGCCGGTCGGCAGGCCCAGACGGTGCGCGCGCATCGCCACCTGCTGCAGGGACTCTTCCCCCGTGACGTACAGGGTTTTCATCTGTTCGGCAAGCTTGCAGAGCGTTTGCAGCAGCAGGGTCGATTTACCCGCGCCCGGGTTACCGCCGATAAGAATCGCGCTGCCCGGCACCACGCCACCGCCGAGCACGCGATCGAACTCTTTAAACCCGGTGGAGAAGCGCGGCAGCTCTTCGAGGCTGATGTCCGAGAGCTTCTGGACTTTCGCTACGCCCGCATTGCCCGCGTAGCCACTCAGGCGCTCGTTGCGCGCCACGCTCGGCGAAGCCGCCACACCACGCACTTCGGTGATGGTGTTCCAGGCATGACAGGCGCTGCATTGCCCCTGCCAGCGCGGATAATCCGCACCACATTCATTACAGACAAATGCGCGTTTTGGAGCTTTCGCCACGGTTTACCTCGTTATTTCTCTGCGGCCTGCGTGCCGGGTGGCGCTTACGCTTACCCGGCCTACAAAGCAGACCGTTATTTCTGATTAAGGCTGCCGGAGAGAATGCAGAACACCCCCATCAGGTCAGCGTGACGGATAGTCACTTCCGTCTTTTCATTCACTTTTGGCTTGGCATGGTAGGCAATGCCCAGGCCGGCCGCTTTGATCATCGGCAGGTCGTTCGCGCCGTCTCCGATGGCGACGGTCTGGACAACCGGAATTTCATATTTTTCCGCCAGACGCGTCAGCGTATTGGCTTTGTACTGGGCATCCACGATATCGCCGATCACCTGGCCGGTCAGCTTGCCGTCCATGATCTCCAGCTCATTGGCCACCACGGTGGTCAGATGCAGTTTTTCCCGCAGATAATCCGCGAAGAAGGTGAAGCCACCGGAGGCAATCGCCACCTTCCAGCCGAGGGACTGCAGCTTCAGCACCAGCTGCGTCAGTCCGGGCATCAATGGCAGCACATCGCGCACCTGGCGCAGAATGTTGGCATCGGCCCCTTTCAGGGTCGCCACGCGCTGTCTCAGGCTGGCGGTGAAATCCAGCTCGCCGCGCATCGCACGCTCGGTGACTTCCGCCACCAGCTCGCCGCTGCCCGCCAGCTTCGCAATTTCGTCAATACACTCGATCTGAATGGCGGTAGAGTCCATGTCCATGACCAGCAGGCCCGGCGTTTTCAGGTGCGGAATTTTACCCAGCGGCGCGACGTCCAGCCCGGCGTCATGCGCCAGGCGCGTGGCGCGCTGCGTCAGAGAGCCCGCCAGACGAATGACCTGGTAGTCTTCCACGCACCAGGCGGCGACGATGACCATCGCGGCCCCCAGTTTGGTTTGATACTGGGTCAGGCGTTGCTTATCCAGACCGCGTCCGTACAGCAGCCAGCCGCTACGACCGGCGTGGTAATCCAGAGGCATCACCTCATCGCCACTTAAAGAGAGCGGCAATCCTGGCCATAAAGAGACATCCGTTGGCAGGTCACACCAGGTAATGTTCGGCATTAAAGCTCCTGTAATTTCGTTCGCGCCGGAAGGTTGCAGAGGGAAAATAACGCATGAGGCTACCCTGTAACCATCACTTCTGGCAACATTAAGCCGTAAATTTTCAGCAGGTGGAATATGGCTCGCGCAAAACTGAAATTCCGGCTCCATCGCGCCGTGATTGTCCTTTCCTGTCTCGCACTCTTAGTGGTGCTGATGCAAGGGGCATCGTGGTTTAGCCAGAATCATCAACGGCAACGCAACCCGCAGTTTGAAGAGCTGGCCCGCACGCTGGCACGCCAGGTGACGCTCAACGTCGCGCCGTCCATGCGAACCGAAACGCCGGACGAGAAGCGGATAGGCCAGGTTTTACGCCTGCTGACGGAGAACAGCCGCATTCTTGATGCGGGCGTCTATGATGAGCAAGGCAACCTGATTGCCCGCGCGGGCGAACATGTCGACGTGCGCGACAGGCTGGCGCTGGACGGCAAAAAAGCCGGCGGCTACTTCAACCAACAGCTTGTTGAACCTATTCAGGGCAAGAATGGCCCTCTGGGGTATCTGCGCCTGACGCTCGACACCCATACTCTTCCGACTGAAGCCAAGCAGGTCGATAATACCACCAACATTCTGCGCCTGATGCTGCTGCTTTCGCTCGCCATTGGCGTTGTGCTGGCGCGCACCCTGCTTCGCGGCAAACGCACGCGCTGGCAGCAATCCCCGTTCCTGCTGACCGCCAGCCGGTCGGTCCCCGAAGACGAAGAGAGCGAGAAGAAAGAATAGTGATAAAGTAGGCGAACGATTCAGAAAAGGAACTTTGCCATGACGACGTTACGCCTGCTTATCTCTGACTCTTACGATCCCTGGTTTAATCTCGCGGTGGAAGAGTGCATCTTCCGCCAGATGCCTGCCACCCAGCGCGTCCTCTTTCTCTGGCGTAACGCCGATACGGTGGTCATTGGTCGTGCGCAAAATCCGTGGAAAGAGTGCAACACCCGGCGCATGGAAGAAGACAACGTCCGCCTGGCGCGCCGGAGCAGCGGCGGCGGTGCGGTGTTCCACGATCTGGGCAATACCTGCTTTACCTTTATGGCGGGAAAACCGGAATACGACAAAACCATCTCAACATCCATCGTCCTCAACGCGCTCAATGCGCTCGGCGTGACGGCTGAAGCTTCGGGACGCAACGATCTGGTGGTCAAAACGCCCGACGGTGACCGCAAGGTCTCCGGCTCTGCCTATCGTGAAACGATGGATCGCGGATTCCACCACGGCACCCTGCTGCTGAATGCCGATCTGAGCCGTCTGGCGAACTACCTTAATCCTGATAAGAAAAAGCTACAGGCTAAGGGCATTACATCCGTACGCGGGCGCGTGGCGAATCTGGTGGAACTGCTGCCCGGGATTACTCACGAGCAGATTTGCGATGCGATCCGTGACGCTTTCTTCGAACATTACGGTGAGCAGGTAGAAGCCGAAGTGATCTCCCCGGACAAAACGCCGGACCTGCCCAACTTCGCCGACACCTTCGCCCGCCAGAGCAGCTGGGAGTGGAACTTCGGTCAGGCCCCTGCCTTTTCCCATCTACTGGACGAACGTTTTACCTGGGGCGGCGTGGAATTGCACTTTGACGTTGAGAAGGGCCATATTACCCGCACGCAGGTCTTTACGGATAGTCTCAATCCGGCACCGTTAGAGGCGCTGGCCGCGCGTCTGCAGGGCTGTTTGTATCGGGCGGATATGTTGCAGCAGGAGTGTGATGCGCTGATCGGCGATTTTCCGCAACAAGAAAGAGAATTGCGGGAATTATCGGCCTGGATCGCCCAGGCTATAAAATAACCCGGATAAAAAGCGGTGAATAAATGCACCGCTTTTTTATTATTCGCTTCCCTCTACATGTAAATACATGCACAAATGTATTTACCCGCATTAATATTTCTCAAAACAAAAATTAGAATTAATCATTATAGAATTAACATTAACCATTAATAGAATCCTCGCGCTTGCAACACTGCAAGTTAATGACTTCATGATAATTAATACAATTATTCAATTATTGGTTAAGGAATAACAATGAAAAAAGTTCTTCTTGCAACACTGATTGCAATGACGTCCACGGCAGCGCTGGCAGACGGCAGCATCGTGATGAAGGTTCAGGGTAAAATGAACCATGCTTCTTGCACCCCTGAATTAAGCAACGGCGGTTCTATTGATTTTGGGACGATCGCGCTGGATCAGCTCTCTCCAACCCAGACCAACCAGATGGGCCAGAAAGACATGTCTCTGACCATCAACTGCCCGTCTGCAACCAAAGTTGCCTGGAGTATTGCCGATAACAAAGAAGACTCCAATGCGGCAAACGATCTGAGCTCCAGCGAGTTTTATATTCGTGATGCTAAAGACAATGGCGGCGACGTGTATGGTGCTGGCACCACCTATGGCGTGGGCACCACTGCCGCTGGCGACAAAATTGGTGCGTATGCGATCAGCACCCGCGTCAATGAAATCACGGCTAACGGCATGCCTGCCCAGGCTATCTATGCCCCTGCCTACGTGAACAGCAAAGGCGAATACATGTGGCGCAACCTGGCGTCTGGCGTTATCGCTAACGGTAACGCGGAAATTATGACCGCAACCAAGCCTGGCTATACCGCACCGCTGGCCATCACCAACGTGGTTTATCCGTTCAAAGTGTCTCTGGCGATTGTTAACACTAACCGCCTGTCCACCACGGATGAAGCTCAGCTGAGCGGCGAAACCACCATCACGCTGGTTTACCTGTAATCATTGACGATTGGTCACTATCACGGCGGAGTATTCCGCCGTTTTCATTTAAATAAATACATTCATAAATGTTTAAATTAGCCTTATTAAATCTCAAAGCACGTGTAAGTAAAACTAATTATTGAATTACTTAAATCATTACTAAAATCGGCGCTGCTTGTCATGCCGATACTTATCGATTTGCAAGTCATTTTTAAATTAAAAATATCTGAGTTATTAACTCTTTCTATGGTTAAGGAATAACAATGAAAAAGCTCCTTCTCGCTACCGTTTTATCAATGGCAGCGACTGCGGTCTATGCTGAACCGACTGCAATGCTGAAAGTTCAGGGAACGCTGACCAGCGCTGGTTGCGTGCCTGAAATCAGCAACGGCGGTCTGGCAGATTTCGGCGAAGTGGGTCTGGATTCGCTTTCCTCCTCCGCGGCCTACCAGGCTGGCCATAAAGATGTGACATTCACCATCAAATGCCAGTCGGCTACCCGCGTAGGCTGGACGATCAAAGATGACCGTGCAGATTCAAATGCCGGTAAGAATAAAACATCAAGCGAGTTCCACGTGGATAACGGCACGGCGAACGGTGCTCAGGCATCCGGTAACTACCAGTTGAACGGCGTGGGTAAAACCAGCGCAGGGGAAAACATCGGTGCCTATTCCGTTGCGACCTATCTGACTTCCGTCACCGCAGACGGCGCAACGGCTCAGCCTATTGCCGCGTCTATGTACACCGGCGGCGCCATCAGCAGCAGAAGCTGGGTCAACATGTGGACCAGCGGCATCATCATGAACGACGGTACCGACGTGATGACCGTTGCCAAAACGGGTGAGCGTGCGCCAATGGCCTTCACCACTGCAGCTTTCCCACTGAAAATCGCCCTGGCTATCGCGCCAAGCAAAGATCTGACCCTGACCGACAAAACCGATCTCGACGGCCAGTCCACTATTACGCTGGTTTATCTGTAATTCAGCATGTTGCCGCAAAACTCTCCATTTCGATGGGGAGTTTTTTACTACCGTTAACCACGAAAAAATCATGACCAGAATAATGAAAACTTCATCCCTGTTTTCCGTCCTTTTATTCGCGCTTCCCACCACGCTGTTCGCCGCAGGCATGGTACCTGAAACCACGCTGCTGATGATCGATGAAGCCAACCACGGCGGCGTAATGAGCGTCAAAAATACCGACACCATACCGACTCTGCTCTACACCTCTATTAACGATATCGAAGGGGAAAATGGCGTAAAGCTCAACGTCACCCAGCCGGTTGTTCGTCTGGAACCAGGCCAGGAACAGCAGGTGCGTTTTATTCTTGAAACCGATAAACCTCTCGCGGTCGAACACTATAAGCGCGTGATCTTCGAAGGCATTCCGCCGAAGAGCAAAGATAAAAACGTGAAGGTGGGGATTAACCTTCGCCAGGATCTGCCGGTACTGATCCATCCGAAAAGTCTGCCTGTCGTCACCGATGCGTGGAAGTTACTGACCTGGTCGCTGGAAGGAAAAGAGGTTGTGGTGCGCAATACCTCCCCTTACGTCGTGCGCTTCTCAACCGCCATTACCCTACTTCCATCGCGAGCAACCGGGCTGGTCAACAAGACCTTTATCCTGCCGGGTGAAACCATGAAAGTGCAGATGGACAAGCCGATGGGTAGCACCGATAACGCAGTAGAGTTCAGCCCCGCGAGCCGCTACGGGATTGAAGTGGATAACTACACAGCCCCCCTTAAACGCTAAAACGACAGGGATGCTTTGGTGACTGAGCTATCATTGCGCAACAGGATGCGCCGAGCGGCAGTAGTGGCAGTATTACTGCCGTCTTCCGCGCTGCATGCGTCCGATGTGGACTTTAATACGGATATTCTGGCGACACGTGGCATCAGTACCAACCTCGCCCACTATTTCTCTGAAGCTCAACGCTATCTGCCTGGCAAGCATGCCGTGCAGGTAAAAATAAACGGCATTGAAAAGGGCAGTCTCGCCGTCAAGATAGGGGACGAAGGGCAGCTCTGTGTTGATGATGATTTCATCAGCGCCGTGGGGCTTTTACCGCTAAATATCAGCGAAAAAGAGACGTGTCATGACCTGCTCAAAGACTACCCTTCAGCCACGATCACGCTCATGCCCAACACCGAGTCACTGGAGATCTTCGTTCCGGCAGAAGCCATGGATAACGGGTTCTATGCCGCCAGGTTTTACTCTCACGGCGGCGTTGCGGGCCTCATTAACTACAACGCTTTCACCAACTACAACGAATATGGCAGCGGTGGCAACAGCACGTTTTCACAGGGAAATATCGGTACCGGTATTAACATTGCAAACTGGACGCTGCGCAGTAACTACATCCTGACGGACGATAACGGCACCCGCAGCGCCGAGAATCTTTACACCTACGCTGAGCACGTTTTTGAAGAGAAAAAAATGCGTGCGCAGGTCGGTCAAATCAATATCAACTCCGCCCTGTTTAGCGGCGCGCAAATTACCGGGGTCCAGCTCATGCCTGAAACCGGTCTTCAGCCCAATATTCAGGTCACGGAAGTCTCCGGTATTGCCCGTACAAACCAGGCTCGCGTAGAAGTTCGTCAGTCCGGTCAGGTTATCTATTCTTCGCTGATCAATGCCGGTCCCTTCACGCTGCCGGACGTACCGGTTTTGCGCAGCAATGTCGACCTGGATGTCAGCGTCATCGAAACCGATGGCTCAACAACCCATTTCACCGTGCCCTCATCAGCCCTCAACGTCATCGGGAGCAACCGTGCCGAGGGGTTAAATCTGGCACTTGGTCAGGTTCGCGACAGTGGCGATGAAAAGAATTCCCCCTGGGTGTTCACCGTGTCTGACGGTACGAGCCTGACTACACGCCTGACTGCCGTTGCGGCAAGCGTGCTGGCCGAGAAATACCAGTCTACCGGTGCAAAGCTCGACTGGTCCGTCAATGAAAACTGGCTCATTTCACCCAGCGTATTGCTGAGTCAGTCCCGCTTTTATGATACGCAGCGGGGCAGCAAGTTTGAGCTCAGCAGCAATATTTTACTCCCCGCGCAGCTGACGCTCGGGCTCAGTGCTTCCCAGTATAACGGCGACTTTCGTGAGCTCACCGAAGCCATGGACGAAGAATCGCAAAGCTATGAAAACGCATGGAATACCAGCCTCAGCTGGAACAACGAATACATCGGCTCCCTCTCTTTACAATACAGCGCGAACTCTGGCGATGAGAGCAGCGGTGACTCACGCTATCTGATGGCCTCGTGGAGCAAAAGCCTGGGGCGTACTTCGCTGTCCATAAACTGGCAACACGCCATGAGCAATAGCGAAACAGAAAACAGCACCAGCAACAATGACGATCTCTTCTATGTCAGCCTGATCGTCCCTCTGGGCGACGATCGCGTCAGTACCTACATGCGTACTCAGGGTGAAAAGCAAAACTATGGCGTCCAGGACAGCGGTTCTGTCGGCCGAAACCTTAACTACAACATTTCTGCCGATCGCGATAATCAGGACAAAAGTGATTCCTTTAACGGCAATATCACGACCAACCTGCACTATACCCAACTTGGGCTGTCTGCTGGTCAGAATGACGGAAACCAGCATAACTACAGCGCATCGTTAGGGGGTGGCATTGTCATGCACCGCCATGGCCTCACCTTTGCCCCCTTCCCGGTGAAAGAGACCTTTGGCATCGCAAGGCTAAGTGAGCCGGAAAGCGGAATAGAAATCACCACACCCGATGGCACCGTCTGGACAGATTACTGGGGGCAAGCCGTCGTTCCCGGGCTCAGAGAGTGGCAGAAATCACAAATTGTGATCAATACCAGCTCGCTGCCGCAGGGGATGGATTTATCAAATGGTATCCAGACCGTGTCCGCGGCCTACGGCTCATTTGCCCAGGTCGATTTCCAGGTGCTGAATACCCGTCGCGTGATGCTGAAGGTAAAACATGTCAATGGCGGCTGGCTCGAAAAAGGGCTAAGTATCGTGGACAAAGACAGCAACTATATTGTCAGCGTGATGGATAACGGCAGCGTGTTTATTTCTGATGCCTCGACGACGCCGGAGCTGTATGTCGTGGACGACAATATGACGCGTTTATGCCAGATCCACTACACGCTGAATGAAGAGAAAGATAAAGACGCCTATTACGAAAAAGCAGAAGGAACATGCCAGTGAAAATAGTTAACGTGATGCTGAGCGGTCTGACATTATTTTTCGCCTCTCAGGTATTCAGCGAGGAGTGCCAGATGACCCTTTCTCAGCCGACCGTCTCGTTTGGCCGATTCAAACAGGACGATATTGCTGCCTCTCTGAAAAACTGGAATCGCATGCCCGCAAAAGAGGTGATGATCAACGTGTTTTGCCCTCAGCCTCAGGTCATGGCCCTGTTCATGCAGTCCGCGTCTGGCGCCAACGGCGGCGTGCTGTTTGGGCAGGAGGGACGGCTGGCGCTGGTCGCGAACAACATGACGGTAGACGGACGCCGCTACGATCTCGTCAAAACCACCGACCGGGTAAAATTTACCTCATCAGACAGCCCCAAAGAACATGTTTTCCTGAAAAACAACGACGGCATCATTGCTCGCCAAAACGCGACACCGGTTCAGGGCAAGCAAATGAGCGTAACCATAAAACTTATACCCATCATTAATAATAACCAGCTGCGCAGAATTTCCGATAATACCGACCTGGAAAGCACCCTCGCCTGGGAATTATTAACAAGCGAGTAAAAGAATTCACCTTCGTATTCATTTTTTGGGTGAAGAGTAAGAAGAAAAATAAACCTTTTAAATTATGGATCCGTCCATTCAATTTAATATTCATTACATCTATGTTAAGGATTAACCATGAAAAAGAGTCTCCTTGCCGCCGCACTGGCACTGGCAGCGACCTGTGCTCATGCGGGTGACACAGCGGTACTGAAAGTCAAAGCGTCGCTGACAGGCAATTCCTGTACGCCTGAACTCAGCAACAATGGCGTGATCGATTTCGGTACCGTCCAGGTCGGCGATCTCTCTCAGACCCAGGCAACCCAGCTGGGTGAAAAGGGTCTGACACTCACGATCAACTGCCCAACGCCGACTAAAGTGGGCTGGAGCATCGCGGATAACCGCGCAGACACCAACGCCAGCACCGGCAGCAGTTCCAATCTGAAGGTGATGAATGCGACGTCTAACGGTGGCGAGCTGCGCGGCAGCATCTCGACCTTTGGTCTGGGTAAAACGCATGACGGTAAGAACATCGGCGCATACTCAGTGTATACCAGCACCGGTGACGTCACGGCGAACGGCGCAACGGTTGAGCCTATCCGTACTGCGCTGTCTGCAGGTACAAGTATGGGCCGCTGGCAGAAAGCCAATGGTGGCACCATTGCGAACAAAGACCTGGGTCTGATGAGCGTGGCATCTGCCGGTAAAACCGACCCGATGGCGGTGACCAGCGTCTCTTTCCCGCTGAACGTCTCGCTGGCAGTGGAAAACCTGAAGAAGCTGTCTCTGACGGAAGACACCGAGTTTGATGGTCAGGCGACGATCAGCGTCGTGTATCTGTAAGAAGTGAAAATGCCGGGCAGCGAATGCCGCCCGGCAGACAACATTACGCTTTGTCGCCCAGCAGAACGGATTCCAGCGCGATTTTGATCATGTCGTTGAAGGTGGTCTGACGCTCAGCGGCAGTGGTCTGCTCATGAGTACGGATATGGTCGGACACGGTGCAGATGGTCAGCGCTTTCGCACCAAACTCAGCCGCAACGCCGTAGATGCCCGCCGCTTCCATTTCCACGCCCAGAATGCCGTATTTTTCCATCACGTCGAACATCTCGCCGCCGTCTGGTGCATAGAACAGATCGGCAGAGAAGAGGTTACCCACGCGCGCGTCAACGCCCAGCGCTTTTGCCGCGTCAACCGCGTCACGCACCATGCCGAAGTCAGCGATTGCCGCGAAGTCATGGTCTTTGAAACGCATGCGGTTTACTTTGGAATCGGTGCAGGCACCCATGCCGATAACCACGTCGCGCAGCTTAACGTCCATACGCACCGCGCCACAGGAGCCCACGCGGATGATTTTCTTCACGCCGAAGTCGGTGATCAGCTCTTTGGTGTAGATAGAGCAGGATGGGATACCCATACCGTGACCCATGACGGAGATTTTGCGGCCTTTATAGGTACCGGTGAAGCCCAGCATGCCGCGTACGTTATTCACTTCACGCACGTCTTCGAGGAAGGTTTCTGCAATGTGCTTCGCGCGCAGCGGGTCGCCCGGCATCAACACGACGTCAGCGAAATCACCCATTTCTGCATTAATGTGAGGAGTTGCCATCTTCAGTTCCTTTTACATTGTTGTTTTTGCCGGGTGGCGGCTATGCCTTACCCGGCCTACAAAACCGTAGGCCCGGTAAGCGAAGCGCCACCGGGCAATGACATCAGAACATGGCCTTGCCATATTCCATGTCAGACGTACCAAAATATTTCGCCAGGGTCTGGCCGATGTCCGCGAAGGTTTCACGGTGACCCAGCGAGCCCGGCTTCACTTTCGGGCCGTACACCAGCACCGGAATGTGCTCGCGGGTGTGGTCGGTACCGGTCCAGGTTGGGTCACAGCCGTGGTCCGCGGTCAGGATCAGAATGTCATCTTCACCCACCAGCTCCATCAGCTCCGGCAGACGGCGGTCGAACAGCTCAAGACCCGCAGCATAACCCGCGACGTCGCGACGGTGACCCCAGGAGGAGTCGAAGTCCACGAAGTTGGTGAAGACAATGGTCTTGTCGCCCGCTTCTTTCATCTCTTTGATGGTGGCATCGAACAGCGCATCGAGACCGGTCGCTTTGACCTTTTTGGTGATGCCGCAGTTAGCGTAGATATCCGCAATTTTACCCACGGACACCACGTGACCGTCTTTCTCATCGACCAGCTTCTGCAGCACGGTTGGCGCCGGCGGCTCAACGGCCAGATCGTGACGGTTACCGGTACGCTGGAAGTTACCCGCTTTGTCACCAATAAACGGACGCGCGATCACGCGGCCGATGTTGTAGCCGCCTTCGGTCAGCTCTTCGCGGGCGATTTCGCACAGCTCGTAGAGTTTATCCAGGCCAAACGTCTCTTCGTGGCAGGCAATCTGGAACACGGAGTCAGCAGAAGTGTAGAAAATCGGCTTGCCGGTTTTCATGTGCTCTTCGCCGAGCTGGTCCAGAATCACGGTACCGGAAGAGTGGCAGTTGCCGAGGTAACCCGGCAGGTTGGCACGCTTCACCAGCTTATCGAGCAGCTCCTGCGGGAAGCTGTTCTCGTGATCGGAGAAGTAACCCCAGTCGAACAGCACCGGCACACCGGCGATTTCCCAGTGACCAGACGGGGTGTCTTTACCGGATGAGAGCTCGTGCGCCCAGGCATAGGCGCCCACGACTTCCGCGTTGCCGTCCATACCGGCTGCGATTTTACCGGTAGAGCCTTCATGCGCTTTCACCAGCCCAAGGCGGGTCAGGTTTGGTAGAGTCAGAGGGCCTTTACGACCGTTATCCGCTTCGCCTTTCGCACAGGCTTCCGCGATGTGACCCATGGTATCGGAACCCACGTCACCAAAACGTTCTGCATCTTCGGTTGCGCCGATGCCGAATGAGTCCAGCACCATAATAAATGCACGTTTCATAATTGTTCTCCGTACGTAGTGCTTCAAAAATTATCGATCAGATCAGTATACCGCTATTCGGTGATACGGCGATAGACAGTCGGTGTGGTTTCCGGTGCTTTATCGTCAAGCGTGATGGCCGCTTTCACCGCTTTCGCCGCTTCCTGCCAGCTGGCTTCATCTTTGGCGTGGATCACCGCCAGCGGACGTTGGCCGTCAACGCTGTCGCCCAGACGGGCCATATCGGTAAAGCCGACGCTGTAATCAATGGTGTCTGAGGCCTGACGACGACCGCCGCCCATTGAGACCACCGCCATGCCGAGGGCACGGGTGTCCATGGCGGAGACAAACCCTTCGCTATCGGCATACACCGCTTTGCTGAGCGTCGCGGTGGGCAGGTACTTCGCGTAATTTTCGACGAAGTCGGTCGGGCCTTTTTGCGCCGCGACCATGCGGCCGAAGATCTCCGCCGCTTTGCCGTTGTCCAGCACCGCCTGCAGCTTCGCGCGGGCGTCGGCGTCGTCTTTGGCGAGCTTGCCGGAGATTAACATCTCAACGCACAGCGCCATGGTGACGTCGAACAGGCGCGGGTTACGGTATTCCCCCGTCAGGAACTGGACGGCTTCACGCACTTCGACGGCGTTACCGGCGCTGGAAGCCAGCACCTGGTTCATATCGGTGAGCAGTGCGGTAGTGCGCACGCCTGCGCCGTTGGAGACGCCAACGATCGCTTCGGCCAGCGCCTCAGAGAGTTCATAGGTTGGCATAAACGCGCCGCTGCCTACCTTCACGTCCATCACCAGCGCGTCCAGCCCTTCTGCCAGCTTCTTCGCCAGGATAGAAGCGGTGATCAGCGGGATGGAGTCAACGGTCGCGGTGATGTCGCGGGTCGCGTAGAAACGCTTGTCTGCCGGAGCAAGAGAGCTGGTCTGGCCGATAATCGCCACACCAACGTCTTTAATAATGTCGCGGAAGCGGTTGTCATCCGGGAAGATATCGAAGCCCGGAATGGCTTCCAGTTTGTCGAGCGTACCGCCGGTGTGGCCCAGGCCGCGCCCGGAGATCATCGGGATGTAACCGCCACAGGCTGCCACCATGGGGCCGAGCATCAGGGAGGTTACGTCGCCCACGCCGCCGGTGGAGTGTTTATCGACAATCGGGCCGTTAAGGTTGAGGCTCTTCCAGTCCAGAACGGTTCCTGAATCTCGCATCGCCATGGTCAGCGACACGCGCTCAGGCATCGACATATCGTGGAAGAAAATGGTCATCGCCAGAGCCGCAATCTGCCCTTCTGAGACGGTGTTATCACGAATGCCGTTGATGAAGAAGCGGATCTCTTCGTCGCTTAATGCATGACCATCACGTTTTTTACGAATAATTTCTTGTGCGAGAAACACGGTAACCCCCATGAGGAATCGGGTGAATGGTGGCGGGTACGGTTTACCCGACCACGATCCGGGTAGGCCGGGTAAGCGTAGCGCCACCCGGCAATTCAAACTTAGTAGCTACTTGCGCTCTTACCGTCGCCGTGACCCAGCGCCTTCAGCAGGCTGGCCAGCAGGCTGGACGCACCGAAGCGGTAGTGACGGGAATCGGCCCAGTCGGCGCCGAACAGTTCGTCGGCAATCGCCAGGAACTGCTGCGCGTCTTCGGCGGTACGCACGCCGCCCGCAGGTTTGAAGCCTACGGTTTTGGACACGCCCATGTCGCGGATCACTTCCATCATGATGCGCGCGCTTTCCGGGGTCGCATTTACCGGCACTTTACCGGTAGAGGTTTTAATGAAATCCGCACCGGCTTTGATGGAGATTTCAGAGGCTTTACGAATCAGCGCCTCTTCTTTCAGCTCGCCGGTTTCGATGATCACTTTCAGCAGCACGTTGGCCGCCGCACACGCGTCTTTACAGGCTTTCACCAGGTCAAAACCGACCTGCTCGTTACCGGCGATCAGCGCGCGGTAAGGGAACACCACGTCAACTTCGTCTGCACCGTATGCAATCGCCGCGCGGGTTTCTGCCAGCGCAATCTCGATATCGTCGTTGCCGTGCGGGAAGTTAGTCACGGTTGCAATGCGCACGTCCGGGGTGCCCTGCTCTTTCAGCGTCTTACGGGCAATCGGGATAAAGCGCGGATAGATACAAACGGCTGCGGTATTACCCACTGGCGTTTTCGCCTGATGGCACAGGGCGATGACTTTCTCATTGGTGTCGTCATCGTTCAGGGTAGTCAGGTCCATCAGTTTCAACGCGCGCAGGCTGCTTGCAGTTAAATCGGTCATAACAATCTCCAACGGCAGTGCCGTATAAATTTTACCTTGCGGGTCTGTGAGTATTCTAACATCCACCCGCATCCACACTTCGACATTCATCACAGTTAATGAAAACTGCGTACAAATTTGCATTACTGTAATGAGATCTTCTTCAAACTTTAGTGCGCAAATTGCCGACTAAAGCAGCAATACCCCCTGTGGGATCAAAAGCGCCAACAGGCAGGCTTTCTACAATCCGTTCATCATCCGCAGAACATTCAAGGAAGCGAATATGCCCCACTCCAGCCCCGACGCCCTGCAGCAACGTTGCCAGCAGATTGTGACAAGCCCGGTGTTAACCCCGGAACAAAAACGTCATTTTCTGGCGCTGGAAGCGGAAAACAACCTGCCGTATCCGGCACTTCCTGAAGTTGCGCGCGCCGCGCTGGACGAGGGGTTTATCTGTGACATGTTCGAAGGCCATGCGCCTTACAAACCCCGTTACGTTCTGCCGGATTACGCAAAATTTCTGGCTAACGGTTCAGAATGGCTGGAGCTGGAAGGGGCAAAAGATCTCGACGATGCCCTCTCGCTGTTAACCATCCTCTACCATCATGTCCCGTCCGTTACATCGATGCCGGTCTATCTCGGCCAGCTTGATGCGCTGCTGCAACCATATGTTAGAATTCTAACACAAGAAGAAATCAATAGCCGAATAAAACGTTTCTGGCGCTATCTTGACCGTACGCTGCCGGATGCCTTTATGCATGCCAATATCGGGCCGGAAGATACGCCCATCACCCGTGCCATTCTGCGTGCCGATGCAGATCTGAAGCAGGTCGCGCCGAACCTGACCTTTATTTATGATCCAGAGATCACCCCGGATGATTTACTGCTTGAGGTGGCGAAAAACATATGTGAATGCAGCAAACCGCATATTTCTAATGGCCCGGTGAATGATAAAATTTTCACAAAAGGCCGTTATGGCGTGGTGAGCTGTTACAACTCCCTGCCTCTGGCTGGCGGTGGCAGCACCCTGGTGCGTCTCAATCTCAAGGCCATCGCCGAACACAGCACGTCAAGTGAAGACTTCTTCAGCCGCGCCCTTCCGCACTACTGCCAGCAGCAAATGGCCATCATTGATGCCCGCTGCGATTTCCTGTATCAACAATCCGGCTTCTTTGAGAATAGCTTCCTGGTGAAAGAGGGGCTGATTGATGCCGATCGGTTTGTGCCGATGTTTGGCATGTACGGTCTGGCAGAAGCGGTAAACGTGCTCTGTGAGAAAGCAGGCATCGCGGGACGTTACGGCAAAGATGAGCAGGCCAACGCGCTGGGCTATCGCATCAGCGAACAGCTTGCGGCGTTTGTCGAAAACACGCCGGTGAAACACGGCTGGAAGCAGCGCGCGATGCTTCATGCGCAGTCGGGGATCAGCTCCGATTCGGGCACCACGCCGGGCGCGCGCCTGCCCTACGGTGACGAGCCGGATCCCATCAGCCATCTGCTGGCGGTGGCTCCCCATCACAAGCACTACTCTTCCGGGATAAGCGATATCCTGACGCTGGATGAAACGGTAAAACGCAACCCGCAGGCGGTGGTTCAGCTGTGCCTGGGCGCGTTCAGGGCGGGTATGCGCGAGTTTACCGCCAACGTAGCGGGTAACGATCTGGTGCGCGTCACCGGGTATATGGTGCGGCTATTGGATCTGGAGAAATACCGGGAAGCAGGGTCGAGAACGAACACCACGTGGCTGGGGGAAGAAGCCGCACGCAATACCCGCATTCTGGAACGTCAGCCGCGCGTGATTAGCCATGAACAGCAGATGCGCTTTAGTTAGTCAGGTCATTCCTTTTTCCTGCGTGGACGGGCCGGGCAGCCGCCTGGCCCTGTTCCTGCAGGGCTGCAACCTGCGCTGTAAAACCTGCCACAACCCGTGGACGATCGGCCGCTGCAACGACTGCGGGGACTGCGTGCCCCACTGCCCGCACGACGCGCTGACCATTCAGGCCGGGCGCGTCTGGTGGCAGGAGAGCGACTGCCAGCAGTGCGACACCTGCCTGCACCTGTGCCAGCAGCAGGCGACGCCCATGGCGCACCGACTGAGCGTGGAGGAGATCCTCACCCAGGTCCGCAAATCCGCACCGTTTATCGAAGGGATCACCGTAAGCGGCGGGGAAGCCACAACGCAATTGCCGTTTTTAGTGACGCTGTTCACCGCGATCAAAGCCGATCCCGCCCTGCGTCATCTGACCTGTCTGGTCGACAGCAACGGTTTGTTAAGCGAAACCGGCTGGCAAAAGCTGCTGCCGGTACTGGATGGCGCGATGCTGGACCTGAAAGCATGGGGGAACGAACACCACCGCTTCCTGACCGGACGCGACAATCAGCAGATCAAGCAGAGTATCCGCTGGCTGGCAGAACGCCACCGTTTGACGGAGCTCCGCCTGCTGGTGATTCCGGGGCAGTGTGATTACCTGGAAAATCTGAAGCCGCTGACGGCGTTTATCCACGGGCTGGGAAACGTGCCGGTACGCCTTAACGCGTTTCATGCGCATGGCGTGTACGGTGAGGCGGCGTCGTGGCGCAGCGCCACGCCGGAAGACGTTGAACCGCTTGCGCGGGCGCTGGAAAAACAGAGGATAACGGTGATCCGCCCGGCGCTTTATCTATAGCGTGATGCCAAATACCGAACGCGTATTTTCCAGCAGCGCATCGGCAATCACCTCTTCCGGCTCCTGTCGCAGTTCACACAGGGTGGTGAACACGCGCGCCGCCTGTTCCGGGCGATTCGGCTGTCCCTGAAAACCGTTCAGCGGCATATCCGGCGCATCGGTTTCCAGCAGAAGCGCCGACAGCGGCAGCTGTACCATCACGTCACGGGTTTTACTGGCACGCGGATAGGTGATGGTGCCACCCACTCCAATTTTATAGCCCAGTTCAATGAAACGCTGCGCCTGCTGCAGGCTGCCGGAGAAACCGTGCACGACGCCCCTGCGCGGCAGATCGATGCGTTTCAGGTGCATCGCCAGCTTATCGTGCGTGCGTCTGGAGTGGAGGATCACCGGCAGATCGTGACGCTTCGCCAGCCTGAGCTGCGCGTCGAGGATCGTCTGCTGGCGCTCAAAATGCGGATCTTCGCGATAAAGATCGAGGCCGATCTCCCCGATGGCGACAAGCTTGTCCCCTGCGGTCCGCAGGATCTCATCAAGTCTCTCAATGTGCTCATCACGATGCCGCTCAATCACGATCGGATGCAGGCCGAGCGCCGCATAGAGCGCGGGGTGCCGTGCAGCAAGATCCAGCACCCGGGAAAAGTACGCCGCCTCCACTGACGGCACAATAATGGCCTGAACGCCTGCGTCAGCCGCTTTCGCAATACTGTGTTCTTCATCTCCCGTAAACGGTGGGAAATCAAAGTGGCAATGGGTATCGACAAAGCGGTGCGTCACGCCAGATCCTCGTTATCCAGTAAAGCGTCATTCGCCTGCGGAATGTCCACCAGGGGCACCGTCAGAGCGTCGTTGGCGACAATCGCAGGCGGCGTAATAATGCGTTTATGGCGATGAAGCGGCGGTTGCTCCGCCAGCATTTTCCCCACCGTCGCCAGGAAGTAGCGTCCGCACAGCCGTCCCGTTTTGTAATCCATGCGCAGCGCAGGGACGCGGCTGCCCAGCGCCATGCTCAGCAGCGGCTTAGGCGGATAAATTTCAAAAATACGCAGCTTACCCGGCGGCTTTTCAATGAAACGTTGCATCGCGCCGTAGGTGGTTTCATGCTGCTTCGCGATGTTCACCAGTGGCTGCAGGCTGCTGTCGCCCAGCCAGCGCTCCATCCGCTTAAACCACTGTGGGGTGTAATACATTTGCGACGGTACGGTACGGATCACCACAATGGTTTTCGCCCCGCGACGGGCGGCTTCCTGCACCGGCACGGCGTCACTGATCCCGCCGTCCAGATAGCTAATGCCGTCCAGCAGCGCACCGGTACGATAAAAACCGGGAATGGCGCTGGAGGCGCGGATGATGTCCAGCCAGTTCTCCTTCTGCGGAGAAAAATAGCCCGGCGAATAGTCATCCCCCCGGCTGGCGCACATCCAGAATTCTTTACCGCTATCAAACAGGCGGGCCGCGGTGTCCATGGCCAGCGGCATCTGGCTGGAGGTTGACTCCAGCAACCAGTCGAGGTCGATCAGGTTACCGCCGCGCACAAAACGCACCGGATTAAAAAATTCTTTCGCCGTGGTGTAGCGCATGATGACCTTTCGCGCGTATCCGGGCTGGTTACAGACATAGGCAGAGAGATTCTGCGCCCCGGCAGACGTGCCGAAGTACAGGTCAAACGGGTTGAACTGCGCGCGCATAAATTCGTCCAGCACGCCAGCGGTGAAAATGCCGCGCTGTCCGCCACCCTCGCAGACCAGCGCGAGTTGACCTGCGCGAAACGGTTTTAACGTCAGCGGCGCAATGTTGCCGAGCGTAACGGGAATTCGTTGCCCCACCTCTGCTTTCCTGTTTTGATTATTTTATAACACCACAGTAACGCACCCGACCTGTTACGCAAATAAGAAAAAGCCAGTCGCAGTGACTGGCTTTATTTTGTTGACGGAATATTGCGTTTGCTACGGACGTCGACGCCCCGTAAACAGGCTGACCAGGAACAGAATAATACCTACAACGAAGACAATTTTAGCTGCCCATGCTGCTGTACCTGCCAGTCCACCAAAGCCCAATGCGGCGGCAATTAACGCGATAACCAGAAATATAATGCCCCAACGAAACATAAGCTTCTCCTTTACCATAGTTAATGTCGGCCGCTAAACGTGAGCGCTCAGGTCACTCACCGGCGTTTTTCCAGAGTCGTTCTTATATCGCCCGCAGGTTTTAGCCAGACGGGCGAATGGTCCAGATTTACTTCGTTTTCAGATCGTTTTTAACGCTTTTCACACCATCAATCGCTTTCGCAATGGACTCGGCACGTTCACTTTGCGCCTGCGAATCTACCGTACCGGAAAGC
This sequence comes from Enterobacter quasiroggenkampii, assembly GCF_043972695.1. Classification (NCBI taxonomy): domain Bacteria; kingdom Pseudomonadati; phylum Pseudomonadota; class Gammaproteobacteria; order Enterobacterales; family Enterobacteriaceae; genus Enterobacter; species Enterobacter quasiroggenkampii. The sequence continues at coordinate 1,243,416 of NZ_CP143745.1, read as the reverse complement.
TGAACCACACCATCGGTGGTTTCCACTTTCACCTTACGGGACGGCACGATGTCATCTGCTAAAAGTTTAGCTTTGATTTCGCTGGTGGTGGCTGCATCACCGGCATAACCTTTCACCGACGCATTTTTGCCGTCACGGACATGCAGCTTATCGCTGACGGAGGCAACGCCTTCGACGCCTTTCGCCACTTTTACCGCCTGTTCTGCCTGAGCCTGGCTTTCAACAAAGCCGCTCAGCGTGACCACTTTTTTGTCGGTCTTAACGGAAATATCGGTGCTCTTGATGGCTTCATCATCCACCAGTGCGGCTTTCACTTTTGCTGTGATAGAGCTGTCATCCATGAAATTGCCGACTTTATTCATAGAGCTATCGATTTTTTGCCCTGCGCTGTCAGCCGTGGATTGTGCTTTATCCATGGTGCTGCTTTCCGCCAGGGCGGAGCCGCTCACCAGAACGCTACCCAGAGTTACAGCCAGCAGAGTTTTAGAAATCTTCAGTCTTGTCATATTCATCGATCTATTCCTGTGTTGACCCGTTATTCGGGCTACGTACTTCCTTAGTAGTGATATATATTGCGAATAAACACGTGGGCAAAATGGATAACCTAAAGCCATGCATTGAACAGTTAATTTATCCACGCCCGGTGTTAAACACTGAGTTAAATATAGATCACTCTCACAGAGCCGCTTTCAGAATTGGGTAAAAAACGCGCGAATAGCGTGAAATTGCATTGAATTAAGAACATTCCGCAAGGGATTAATAAGACAGGAATAAAAGAAGAGCACGGCTGCTGCCGTGCTCTGAGAGGGGATTAGTGCTCGCGGGTTTTACGGAACTGAACGTCCGGATAACGTTCCTGCGTCAGGTTCAGGTTGACCATCGTTGGCGCGATATAGGTCAGGTTATCGCCGCCATCCAGCGCCAGCTGAACTTCATTCTTACGCTTAAATTCTTCGAATTTCTTCACGTCAGAACACTCAACCCAGCGCGCGGTCGCGACGTTCACCGATTCGTAAATCGCTTCTACGTTGTATTCGCTCTTCAGGCGCGCAACAACCACGTCAAACTGCAGCACGCCGACCGCGCCAACGATCAGATCGTTGTTCGCAATCGGGCGGAAGACCTGCACGGCGCCCTCTTCGGAGAGCTGGACCAGGCCTTTCAGCAGCTGTTTCTGCTTAAGCGGATCGCGCAGACGAATGCGACGGAACAGTTCCGGTGCGAAGTTCGGAATACCGGTGAACTTCATCATTTCACCCTGCGTGAAAGTGTCGCCGATCTGGATGGTACCGTGGTTGTGCAGACCAATGATGTCGCCCGGATAGGCTTCTTCAACGTGCGAACGGTCACCCGCCATAAAGGTCAGCGCGTCGGAGATGACAACGTCTTTCCCGATACGCACCTGACGCAGCTTCATGCCTTTTTCATATTTACCGGACACCACGCGCATAAAGGCCACGCGGTCACGGTGTTTCGGATCCATGTTGGCCTGAATCTTAAATACGAAGCCGGTGAACTTCTCTTCTTTTGCTTCCACTTCACGGGTGTCGGTTTTGCGCGGCATCGGCTGCGGCGCCCACTCCACCAGACCGTCGAGCATGTGGTCAACGCCGAAGTTACCCAGTGCGGTACCGAAGAAGACCGGGGTAATTTCGCCGCTCAGGAACAGCTCTTTGTCGAATTCGTGAGACGCGCCCTTGACCAGCTCCAGCTCGTCGCGCAGCTGCGCGGCCAGCTCTTCGCCGACCGCCGCGTCCAGATCCGGGTTGTCCAGACCTTTAACAATGCGCACTTCCTGAATGGTGTGGCCTTTACCGGTCTGATACAGGTAGGTTTCGTCTTTATAGAGGTGGTAAACGCCTTTGAACAGCTTACCGCAGCCAATCGGCCAGGTGATTGGCGCACAGGCGATCTTCAGCTCGTTTTCCACTTCATCCATCAGCTCCATCGGATCGCGGATGTCACGGTCGAGTTTGTTCATAAAGGTGAGGATCGGCGTATCGCGCAGACGGGTCACTTCCATCAGCTTACGGGTACGATCTTCTACACCTTTCGCGGCGTCGATCACCATCAGACAGCAGTCCACCGCCGTCAGGGTACGGTAGGTATCTTCGGAGAAGTCTTCGTGGCCCGGGGTGTCCAGCAGGTTCACCAGGCAGTCGTGATACGGGAACTGCATCACGGAGGTGGTAATCGAAATACCACGCTGCTTTTCCATCTCCATCCAGTCAGATTTTGCATGCTGGCTGGAGCCACGGCCTTTAACGGTACCCGCAGTCTGGATCGCCTGTCCGAACAGCAACACCTTCTCAGTGATGGTCGTTTTACCGGCATCGGGGTGCGAGATAATGGCAAAAGTGCGGCGCTTGGCCACCTCTTGCAGATAAGGAGACAACGTCATAATTAAATCTTCTTTTATAAGCGCGGCAGCACGCCACGCATCATGGAATACAAAATTGCGGCTATTTTACCCATCAACGGGGGGCAGGCAATCATTGTTTACACAGGAGTTGCTCCAGTTCGTTCAACGACGTCACGGTCCAGGTCGGCTCGATGCCGTCAGGCTTCTCACGGCCATGCGCATTGAGCCACACGGTCGACAGACCGGCCTTCATGCCGCCCAGAATATCTGACTCTGCCGTATCCCCCACCATCAGGACACGATCGCGGTCAGGATTGCCGGCCTGCGCCAGCGCGTAGTCGAAAATTCGCGGATCCGGCTTCGGCACGCCGACCTCTTCCGAGATCACCAGCGCGTCAAAATGATCGCGCAGGCCGGTACGCTCAAGGCGGATCTGCTGCAGGGCGGTAAAACCGTTGGTGATGATCCCCAGTTTCACCTTACCTTTCAACGCATTCAGCAGGGAAACCGCGCCCGGCAGCGGCGCACAGATATCGGCCATGGCGTTAAGGAAAGCCTCGTTCAGCGTCCCCGGACTGACCTTTAAGCGTTCCGCCCAGACGTCAAAGCGCTGGTGCTGAAGCTGTAACGCGGTGATGGCACCGTTCTGGTAATCCACCCACAGCGGTTTGTTGACCGCCTGATAGTCCTGAAAATCTTCAGCGGTGAAGGTTACGCTATAGTCGAGAAACATCCGCTGCAGGCCGCCGAACGAGTCGAACGTAAACAGCGTTTCGTCGGCATCAAAGAAAATCCAGTCCCATTTCATCGTTACAACCTTATTTTTTATTATCCAATCGGCAGAGCCATTATGATGGCGTCTTCACGTCCCTCTGCGGTGGGGTAGTAGTTACGGCGGATTGTCGCCTCGTTAAAGCCTAAGCTTTCATAGAGCGCGATGGCGGCGACATTCGACGCGCGCACCTCCAGCCACAGGGTGAAAACGTCACGGGTTTCGAGCTCACGGATGAGGTGCTCAAGCAGTTCTCTTCCCAGCCCACGGCGCTGAAACGCGGGATCAACCGCGATATTAAACAGCGTCGCCTCATCAAGAACAACCTGCGTGATCGCGAAAGCGGCCATGGTGCCGTCAACGTCCAGGCGGTAGTTCAGATACCGTTCGCCCTGATTGCTGGCGAACGTTTTTTCGCTCCACGGAAACGCGTGGGCGCGTGTTTCAATCGCGAACGCTGTGGACAGGTCAGGCGTCGTGAGGGAAGAAATCGTGTTCATATTCGCAGATTTGTTGCCATAGCGCGCTGCGCGCTTTTGGGTTGGCTTTCAGTTCGTCCAGCGCTGGCGAGCAGATCTGGCTCCCCTGAAGAGAGATCTCATTCGCCTCTCCGATACGCCAGCTGTTACAGCGGCTATCAGGAGGCAGCATCGCGACACGCTCTGGCGTCAGCGGTAAAACCTGGTCGGCCGTCAGCTTCAGGCTGCGAAGGACATCATCGATCAGGGGGTCATTCAGGGCAGGCAGTTCTTCCGCCACCATCACCAGACGAACGTGCGCCGGGATGGAGATGGCGATTTCGCCCTGCAACGCCGTCGGGCGACGCAAAGCCCACTGGGTGATGCCCAGTTGCTGCAACTGCCAGTCTCGTCGGAATGTCATAGGGAAAACTCCTGTCTCTCAGGCGCGCAAATATAGCAAATGTGTCGAAAGTGCGCCATCTACCTACTATAATCCCCGCCTGAGTTTATTGAGGAACAATTCATGTCTGCATTTACCCCGGCAAGTGAAGTCTTGCTGCGTCACAGTGATGATTTCGAAGAAAGCCGTATTCTGTTTGCCGGAGATATGCAGGATGACCTGCCCGCACGTTTCGACTGTGCTGAAAGCCGTGCCCACACCCAATACTACCACCACTGGCAGGTGCTGAGCCGCCAGATGGGCGAGCGCGCGCGCTTTAGCCTGGTGGCAGAGCAGAGCGATATCGCCGACTGCGATACGCTGATCTACTACTGGCCGAAGAATAAACCGGAAGCCCAGTTCCAGCTGATGAACCTGCTCTCCCTGCTGCCGGTCGGCTGCGATATTTTCGTGGTCGGTGAAAACCGCAGCGGCGTGCGTAGCGCGGAACAGCTGCTGGAAGGCTATGCGCCGCTGAACAAAGTTGACAGCGCTCGCCGCTGTGGTCTGTACCATGGCCGTCTGGAAAAACAGACAACGTTTGATGCACAGGCATACTGGGATGAGTACCAGCTTGACGGCCTGACCATCAAAACGCTGCCGGGCGTGTTCAGCCGCGATGCGCTGGATACGGGCAGCAAGCTGCTGCTTTCAACTCTGACGCCGCACACCAAAGGCAAAGTGCTGGACGTGGGCTGCGGCGCGGGCGTGCTCTCTACCGTGCTCGCCAGCCATTCGCCAAAGGTGCGCTTAACCCTGTGTGATGTGAGCGCCCCGGCGGTTGAAGCCAGCCGCGCAACGCTTGCCGCAAACGGCATTGAAGGCGAGGTGATTGCCAGCAACGTCTTCTCCGACATCACCGGTCGCTTCGACATGATCATCTCTAACCCGCCGTTCCACGACGGTATGGAGACCAGCCTGGAAGCGGCACAAACGCTGATCCGTGGTGCAGTCCGTCACCTCAACAGCGGCGGTGAGCTGCGTATCGTCGCGAACGCCTTCCTGGCGTACCCGAAAGTGCTGGATGAAACCTTTGGCTTCCACGAAGTTATCGCCCAGACGGGTCGCTTTAAGGTCTACCGCACCGTGATGACGCGTCAGGCCAAAAAGTAATCACCTCCCCTCCAGGCCGGATACGCGAAAGCGCCATCCGGCTATACAGGGCGCATCCATCGGCCATTTTTCCATCAATCAAGGCATCACGCGCACTTTTCTGTTGACGTAAAGCTGAAAACATCTAGAATGCGCCTCCGTGGTTACGATACTTTTACAGTATCGATGGTATGCGAAGGTGGCGGAATTGGTAGACGCGCTAGCTTCAGGTGTTAGTGTCCTTACGGATGTGGGGGTTCGAGTCCCCCCCCTCGCACCATAAATCACGATGATATTGCTCGCACTGGGCGAAGGTGGCGGAATTGGTAGACGCGCTAGCTTCAGGTGTTAGTGTCCTTACGGATGTGGGGGTTCGAGTCCCCCCCCTCGCACCAACGAGGCGATATCAACATAGCAATAAAAAGTAAGATGACTGTGCGAAGGTGGCGGAATTGGTAGACGCGCTAGCTTCAGGTGTTAGTGTCCTTAGGATGTGGGGGTTCGAGTCCCCCCCCTCGCACCAATTATCTTACAACCCCTCTGAATATCTTCTTTTCCCTGTTATTTCAAACTCATCAGTATCACCAGAATTCCGCTGACCAGCGCGACACACGATGGCAGTAAAACAAAGTGACGCAGTTGCTTATGCCAGATCATGCCTGACGTGACTAACAGTCCTGACACAATGATGGCTTTCCAGGTATCAAGAGAGAGATCGGCAAACGTCAAACCGCCGAGAATGGCTCCCGGTAGCAATACCCCCCAACCGCTGCCCAGCGCCCTGTTCAACATGATCTGCCCTCTTTCAACGATAATGATAACCAATATCATATGACAGAGATTATCATTTGTCAGCTGAATGAATCAAAATCCATCGACCTTTACCTTTCCCGTAATGACAGGAATTGCCTAAGGTGATAAATTGCGCACCTGTTAACAACGTCTAAAGATTTTCTGATAATTACTCTTTGCGCTTTTTGCATATTTTATTGCGAAACGACATCTATTTATTTGTTTTAATTAAATTTTAATAAAAACACACGACTATGACATCACAATCCTGGCGGTCTTTGGTTCACAGAAAATATCAATTATCGTTACGTTTATTTTTATTTCTGAACGCAACCTCGGCAGTGTTCTCGGTAACAAACCCGCTCAATTCTGTACGCCTGTTTTCCGCCCCTCTGATTGCTATTTTCTCCATCAGTACCGGCCTGTTCATCTGGCACTGGCGAAAGCGCGCGCGGAAGATAAATATTCCTGTCGTTTCAGGGATCTTCGGTATTTTGTGGGCCTGGCAAATTGTCTCCAAATTCGCCTTAATTACCCACGATCATGCGACGTATTTGTTAATCGCCCTTTTAACGGTGCTTTTTATCGGCACGCTGGCGTTCGCCAGTAATATCAAAGCCTTTACGCTGCATTCACTGCCCACCTTTATTGTCTGCCTGTGGTTAAGCGATCACGATATATGGCTGAGAATGACCTATTCTTTCGCACTTCCTGTGGTGGCAATTGCTATTCATAACATTTTGCAAAGACGCAACGACCGTTTCGCTCAGGAGCTGCTCTCTCGCCTTCTGGAAGAACGAGAAACCCTTACCGATCTCAGCATGATGGACCCGCTTACCGGGCTCTATAATCGTCGCGGTCTGCAAAGCCGTCTGGAGAATCTGCCCACGGTAGAAAATGGCGAGCATTTTGTCCTGCTGATGGATATCGACCACTTCAAAGCCTATAACGACCATTACGGCCATATGATGGGCGACCAGGCGCTGAAGCGTGTCTCTGCAGCAATCCGCGATGCCGTGCGTTCTCGCGATATTGTGGCGCGTTTTGGTGGGGAGGAGTTTATGGTGCTGCTGACCAACATTTCACTTGAACACGCCCGCCAGACGGCCGAGCGAATCCGTCAGAAAGTCTACGATTTGAAAATCCCGCATCTGTTTAACGAAAGTGTCGCGACAAACGTCACCATCAGCATTGGTATCGCCATTTTCGAGGATGAAGACGTGGAAGGCGCGCTGGAAAAAGCGGACAAAGCCCTCTATGAAGCAAAGCATATGGGACGCAATAACATTCTGTTAAGTGAAGAGATTCAGACGGCGTAGACATAACGACGATGTCACCCGGACAAAAGTCTTGCCATTGGTATGAGCAATAGTTAGGATTGGCAATCATTATCATTTAGATTTCTATCTATACTATGGCCACGCATACTGCACACATCGTCGAACCTCTCCTCTGGCGAGCGCCGCTCACCAGCGGGAATGCTTCGCTTGCAGATGCGATACGAGACAAAATTGCGGAAACGCGCGCCCACCTGCTGGACTTTATCCGGCTTGATGAAGCACCCCCGTCCCACGCGATGACGCTCTCAGAGTGGCGACAGCCGTCAAAGCTGCAATCGCTGCTGGCCACCTATTCCGACCATATCTATCGCAATCAACCCACCCTTACGCGGGAAAATAAACCCCTGCTCTCTCTCTGGGCGCAGTGGTATATCGGGCTGATGGTGCCTCCGCTCATGCTGGCGCTGTTAACACAGAAGAGCATGCTGGAACTCTCGCCGGATAATTTCCATGTTGAGTTTCACGAAACCGGACGTGCTGCCTGCTTCTGGATTGATCTCCACGAAGACCATAGCGCTGAACGCCTGACGGCTCAGGAACGTATGGAGCAGCTCATCACCCAGACTCTGATCCCGGTGGTGGAAGCGCTGGAAGCGACGGGAGAGATTAACGGGAAGCTTATCTGGAGCAATACGGGCTATTTAATCCACTGGTATTTAACAGAAATGAAGCCGCTGCTTGGTGATGAGAACGTTGAGGCCCTGCGTCAGTCCTGTTTCTTTGCCAGGCAGCTTTCCGATGGCCGTGACAACCCGCTATTCCGCACCGTTGTACTCCGTGACGGGCTTCTGGTTCGCCGCACCTGCTGCCAGCGTTATCGCCTGCCGGACGTTAAGCAGTGTGGAGATTGCACGCTGAAGTAGAGCAGTAAATTGCCCGGTGGCGCTTCGCTTACCGGGCCTACAAAAACAAAAAACGGCAACCTGCGTTGCCGTTTTGTTTTCACCTATGCCACCTGCTGATTGTCCTCTTCCGCGCTACGCTGCGCTTCTTCCGCTTCCTGCTCCAGCAGCTGCTTCTCATACACTTTAAAGAACGGGAAGTAGATGATCGCCGATACGCAGGCCAGAACCACAACCAGAATAGCCGCGCGGAAGTCCCAGCCCAGGGCCCACGCTGCGCCTATCGGCGCCGGTGCCGTCCAGGGAACGACCGAGATGACGCGCCCAATCAAATCAAACGTCATCGCCGCCCACGCCAGCACGGCGTTGACCATCGGTGCCAGCAGGAACGGAATAAAGAACACCGGATTCATTACAATCGGTGTACCGAAAATGACCGGCTCGTTGATGTTAAAGAAGCTGGGAACCACGCTCAAACGGCCAATAGAGCGTAAATGCGCTGAACGACTGCGCAGATAGCAAATCACCAGCCCCATCGTGGCTCCCGACCCGCCAATCACGATAAAGAACGTCCAGAACGCCTCCATGAAGATATGCGGCAGAGGCTGGCTGGCGGCCAGTGCAGTCTGGTTAGCGCCCAGGTTAGTCAGCCAGAACATCTGCAACATTCCGGAGACGATGGCGGCGCCGTGGATCCCGGCGAACCATAGCAGATGACCAATCAACACGGCCAGCAGGATCGCAGGCAGGGAATCCGCCGCGGAAACCAGAGGTTTAAAGACCGACATAATGGCCTGCGGGATCAGCATGCCAAACTGAGACTGAATCACCAGGCTCAGAGGATAGAGGGTCACCACCACCACCAGCACCGGGATCAGCAGATCAAAAGAGTTTTTGATCATCGGCGGGACCTGGTCCGGCAGTCGAATGCCGATGTTATGCGCTTTGAGGAAACGCATCATCTCAACGCAGTAAATCGCCACCAGAATCGCGGTAAAAATGCCCGTTCCCCCCAGACTGTCGACAGGGAGCGTGCCTTTGGTTTTGGGTGCCGCGACCAGCAGAAACGCCATCAGCGACAGCATGGCGCACATAAACGGGTCCAGCTGATGAGATTTGACGTAGTGTTTGCCAAGGTTATAGGCAATCGCCGCACAGATATAAATGGACATAATGCCCATTGTCATATCAAACGGCGTCAGGATTTGGCCTTCAAACTGCTTCGCCATATCCAGCCAGGCGCGGGCGAAACCCCAGGTAGTATCAGGCGAAAAAGGTGGGTAAGCGAACACTAACAAAAACGAACCCACGATCATAAATGGCATCGCGGAGATGAACCCATCACGAATAGCCATAACATGACGCTGGGACGAGATCCGCCCGGCTATCGGGCTGACGTAATTTTCGACGAAACGGAATATCAGGTTAAACGCAGCATGGTTGGCAGACATGGCAGATCTCCTGTCAGACGTTTGTTACGGGCACATACGCGCCGCACGTTGTTCCATACATCAGCTTCACAACCTTGCTGGCTTGCCAACCAGCGGTACTGCTCAGACGAAATGGTTTCATATTTGGCTCTTATTATTGGATACAGGGGACGTTACGTACTCAGTATTAATCTACGCTTCCCGCTCTGCAACCGGTTACTGTAACCGGTTTCTGTGATTGTGAAGAGGATCCAGAAATCAGCCGTTTGGGATATTTGTTACTTAAGAGATATTTACAGAGCATAATTTCTTATGACAGATTACGCAGGATATTTGTCAGGAGGAAACAATGAGTTTGCAGTCTGTACAGCAGTTTTTTGCCGACAACGCGCCGGATATAGACGTTATTGAGCTTAGTCAAAGTACTGCTACCGTTGCGTTGGCTGCTGCCGCCCATCGTGTCGAGCCGGGACAAATCGCCAAGACCCTGTCACTCAAGGTTAAAAATGAGGTGATTCTGGTCGTGGCGAAAGGCGATGCGCGTCTGGATAACAAAAAGCTGAAAGACACGTTTGGTGCGAAAGCGCGCATGCTCAGCAGTGATGAAGTAGTGACCATCACCGGTCATCCCGTTGGCGGCGTGTGCCCGTTCGGGCTGGAAAACCCGCTCGCGGTATATTGCGATATCTCTTTAAAGCAGTACGCCGAAGTGCTGCCTGCCGCAGGCGCAATTCACAGCGCTGTGCGCATTTCACCTGACAGAATGGCAGAGCTGACTTCCGCAAAATGGGTGGATGTCTGTATCTGATTGACGCGCCAGAGCGTATCTGGCGCGCAAAAAACGGTTTATAAAAAGGTGGGCGTGAGGAGAGTCAAACATTGCGGCTCTCTTGCAGGAAGATGCGTAATAATATCTGCCGCATCAAGCAACCCTACGTCTGAATTCACGCCCAGTTTCACCATCGCATTAAACTTATGTGCCCGGATGGTCTTAATATTCCGTTCAAGATGTGCCGCGATTTCAGGGATGGAATACCCGCAGGACATATAACGCAATATTGCCCGTTCTGTGGGGCTCAGCATCCTGTTTTGGCTCCGGTACCAGTGATTCAGCATATTGTCATTGATACGCAGCGTTTCGCTCAGCAACTCCACGAGTTCCTTCTGCAGATCCTCAAGCGTCACCGATTTACTGACGACACCGTGCAGACGTGATGGAGAAAGATGGCTAATTAGCCGTGCTTCCATCTCGTCAGAAACCAAAATGATGCGCTGGATATGGCCGTGCGTAAACGCAAGGTCCCGCAGGTGCGCCAGGCAGTTACGACGCTCCTCTCGCGCATCGGAAAGGGAATAGATCAGCGAGAAAAAATTAACGTGACGAAGTGCATTCTTAAAGCTGTCAAATTCACTAAACAGGTGTAGTTGGTAATGGCTCAGGCCGGGCATGGCAAAAAGATGCTGTAGCCCGACAGCCGTCATCGTGCAACTTTCGATGATGGCGATATGTCTTGTTGAATCGGTTTTTTCCATTCCTCGAACTCTCCATAGGCTGACAACAAACTCAGCTCTCTCATTCCCTGTGTACTGTTGATCCAGGCGTACATATCCGCATTGCTGCGTAATGAAAGCCGTCGCATCGCACTGTTTTTCTGCGCACTGATGGTTTTATTGCTCTTCTTAAGCAATGTGGCGATTTGGTTAATCCCCCATCCTTTCCCTAACAGACGCAGGACCTTACGTTCGGAGTGCGTAAGCGCGATAACGTGTTCGTTTTCATCCTCCGTGCCCTGAGGCTCCGGGGTTAATAACGTCTGGCTTATCCGCTCTGCCCGCTCACTCCCTGCCCGAATCGCGTTAACCACGCCTTCAATGGGCTCCATATCAGAAAGCAACGTACTTTCCGGGCGCATAAGTAACTCAACCGCAATAGGGTAAAGCGGACGCGAGACTAAAAAGATCCAGTGAATGTCCCGGTATTGATTCAATAAACTGTAATATTCTTCAAGCGCACCCCGAGGATTCCTGTATTCGCCTGAAATATCGGCAATAATGACGTCCGCGCGGCGTAGCTGGAGCAGCGTTAATTCCTGCAATGAGCGGCAATAGCTCAATTCAAAATCGGGGAAATGACGTGCCATCACACCCCCTAACCCGTTTTGCATCACGGGCATCCGGCTAATGACAACGCCATGCTTACCATGCAATGACAACATAGACCCTCCGTGTCCATTTTTCATTTGATGAGTAACGTTAAAACACATCAACGTATGACTATTTCGTCCCTGAGTGTAAGACTGGTTAATACAAGCAGAAGATGAGATGTATGCTTAGTTTAAGAAATGCCTAAACAGCAGTAATATCTCACAAAGCGAAATAAAATTTAATTGTGGAGTCATTAAAATAACGACAATTTAAAATTAGAATAACTAAATACAAATATTTTATATTTTGATATTAATAATTCACGGCATTAATAAATTAATCCCGCCCCCTTTCACGACACCGCCTGCCACTGTTTGCACAAACCTTGATCTGGCCCACAGCAAGAGGGACTGCACTTTGTGCTAAAAGTACTCATTATGGGCTAACCGGCAACCTCTCCATCTTTTTCAGGACACGACATGCAGGCAGAGCGGTCAACGCAGCGTGCTATCACGCGGCTATGTATTCAGTGCGGTCTTTTTCTGCTCCAGCACGGCGCGGAAAGCGCGCTGGTTGAGGAGCTTTCCACCCGGCTGGGGCTGGCGCTAGGGATGGACAGCGTCGAAAGTGCCATCTCATCCAATGCCATTGTGCTGACCACGATTAAAGACGGTCAGTGCCTGACCTCCACGCGCAAAAACCATGACCGCGGCATAAACATGCACGTCGTGACCGAAGTGCAGCACATTGTCATCCTCGCTGAACATAAGCTTCTCGATCTCAGGGAGATTGAAAAACGGTTCAACCAGATCAAGCCATTACGTTATCCGCGCTGGCTCGTCGTGTTGATGGTAGGGCTCTCGTGCGCCTGCTTTTGTAAGCTCAACAAAGGCGGATGGGACGGAGCGATCATCACCTTTTTCGCCAGCAGTATCGCCATGTATGTTCGCCAGCTGCTGACGCATCGGCAGCTGCACCCGCAAATTAACTTCTGCATTACCGCATTTGTCGCCACCACGGTTTCTGGCCTGCTGCTGCGTCTGCCGCAGTTTGCCAACACCCCGACCGTTGCCATGGCCGCCAGCGTGCTTCTGCTGGTTCCGGGCTTTCCGTTGATCAACGCCGTCGCCGACATGTTTAAAGGGCACATCAATACCGGTCTGGCACGCTGGGCGATCGCCAGCCTGCTGACGCTGGCGACCTGCATCGGTGTGGTCATGGCCATGACACTCTGGGGGCTACGCGGATGGGCGTGATCGATTTTCTGCTGGCGCTGGCGCAGGACATGCTTCTGGCCGCGATTCCGGCCATCGGCTTCGCGATGGTATTTAACGTCCCGCAACGCGCTCTGCCTTGGTGTGCCCTGCTGGGCGCGATTGGCCATGGCTCACGCATGGTCATGATGACGGCGGGTTTTAACATCGAATGGTCGACATTTATGGCCTCCATGCTGGTCGGCAGTATCGGCATTCAGTGGTCGCGCTGGTACCTGGCACATCCCAAAGTGTTCACTGTTGCCGCAGTGATCCCGATGTTCCCGGGCATATCGGCCTATACCGCAATGATTTCCGCGGTGAAAATCAGCCATTTCGGCTATACCGAACCTCAGATGATCCTCCTCCTGAGCAACTTTCTTAAGGCGTCCTCCATCGTCGGCGCGCTCTCCATCGGGCTGTCGATCCCCGGCCTGTGGCTGTACCGCAAACGCCCACGCGTTTGATATTTGTGTTATTTCGCTGCCGTGGAGATAATCCGTCTGGTCCGTTTGGTGAAAATAAGGAAAGGATGTGGCTAACCCTGGCAGCGAACACCCCGAGCACAGTGAAGAATCCAGCCTGAAAGAGAAAATCTTTCAGAGCGCCATCGCGCTTTTTGCCGAGTATGGATTGAACGGTGCACGGATGGAGCAGATCGCAGAGAAAGCGGGCACCACCAAACGCATGGTGGTTTACCATTTCAAGAATAAAGAGAACCTCTATCTCCTGGTACTGGAACATGTTTACACCCAGATTCGCGCCAGTGAAAAAGCGCTAAGCCTGACGGGAATGCCCCCGGTCGAAGCGCTGGTCAATCTGGTTGAAGCCACTTTTGACTATCATGCCGACCACCCTGACTACATCCGGATTATCTGCATGGAAAACATGCAGCGCGGCCGCTTTATGCAGCAGTCGAGCTATCTCCGCCAGGTCAACCGCAGCGCGCTCGACCTGCTGGAGGAGATCCTGCGCCGGGGGAAAGAAAAACAGCTCTTCAGTGAGACGGTAGACGCCCGCGATCTTCATCGTCTGATAAGCAGCTTCAGCTTTCACTACGTTGCCAACAGCTACACCTTTACGCTGCTGTTTGAAGAAGGCGCAGACGAACAGGCACAGCGCCAGCACTACCGCAAAATGGCCGTTCAGGTGGCGCTCCGTTACACCTGCCCATAAAATTGCTTGCAATTAAATCGTGCACTATCTATATTCATCTCATGAACGCGAAAACGAACGATGCAACCGCTGCGCTCAAGCTGGATAACCAGCTCTGCTTTGCCCTCTATTCGGCAAATCTGGCGCTTAACAAGCTGTACCGGCAGTTGCTGGCACCGCTGAACCTGACCTATCCACAATATCTGGTGATGCTGGTGCTGTGGGAGCAGGATGATATGACGGTGTCGGACATCGGTGAACGGTTGTTCCTTGACTCTGCGACCCTGACGCCGCTGTTGAAGCGTCTGGAAAGCGCCGGGCTCATCAACCGCCACCGTTCACGCAAAGACGAACGTCAGGTCGCCGTCACCCTGAGTGAAGCGGGACGTGAGCTCCAGCAGCAGGCTTTGGGTATCCCCCATGCGGTGGGGTGCGCAGCGCAGTGTGATACTGACACCCTGCTGGCGCTCAAACAGCAGCTCGAACTTTTGCGACAACAGCTACACCGCGCGTAACGCTATACTTTACGCGTGATTATTTACCCATATATATCGTACGCTATTTAATAGCACACGTTAAAAAAAGATGAGGAACCTGCCATGTCTTTAGAAAAAGTTGTTTATACCGCCAAAGCAAAAGCCACCGGTGGCCGTGACGGTCGTGCCACCTCCTCCGATGGCGTACTGGACGTCAAACTGGGCGTGCCAAAAGAGATGGGCGGCATGGGGGGAGACGTGACCAACCCTGAGCAGCTGTTTGCCGCGGGCTACTCTGCCTGCTTCCTGGGCGCGATGAAGTTCGTGGCCGCACGCGACAAATTTACCCTGCCAAAAGATGCCTTTATTGAAGGCGAAGTGGGTATTGGCCCGCTGCCTACCGGTTTTGGTATTGAAGCAAAACTGAACATCCATGTTGAAGGTATGGATCCTGCGGAAGCTAAAAAGCTGGTCGATGCGGCGCACATTGTTTGCCCGTACTCTAATGCAACCCGCGGCAACATCGACGTCACGCTGAACATCATCGCGTGATAACTGCCTGACGGCGCTGCGCTTATCAGGCCTACAACTGTAGCCCCGGGAAGCGCAGCGCCGCCGGGGAAATCCCCTCCTTCCCTTTCCCCTCTCTGTGCTACCATAAGCCCATATCACGCCCGTAGTCATCAGTAGAGTAAGCGTTATGTCCTCCAGAATTCTGACCACCAGCATTGCTGGTATTGATGCCTTTATGCGCGACCCTCGCGGTGTGTTGACCCACGCCGAAGGGGGCACGGTTGCGGTTTTTGCCGACAACGCGCCAGCGTTTTACGCAATCACACCGGAACGTCTGGCACAGCTTCTGGAGATCGAAGCGCAATTGTCACGCCCGGTAAGCGATGTCACGCTGGATAATCAGTTCTTTGATGAACCGGTTAACGTTCCCGTGACCGTTCCGATGGGTAAATTTGCCCTCTATGCGGGCTGGCAGCCGGATGCGGATTTTCAGCGGCAGGCCGCGCTGTGGGGCATTGCGTTAACCCAACCCGCCACCGCGGAAGAGCTTGCCGCGTTTACCGCCTGGTGGCAGGCGGAAGGGAAAGTGTTCACCCATATTCAGTGGCAGCAAAAGCTTGCGCGTCATCTCCAGATTACCCGCGCCGGCAACAATGGTCAGCCAAAACGTGATATCAATGCGTTTTCAGAACCGGATAAACAGATCCCCAGCGGATTCCGAGGTGCGAAATGAAGAACGTCGGCGACCTGATGAAACGTCTGCAAAAAATGATGCCTGCCAACGTGAAGCCTGCTTTCACCACCGGTGAAGAGCTGCTGGCGTGGCAAAAAGAGCAAGGTAAGATCCGCGCCGCCGCGCTTGCCCGCGAAAATCGGGCGATGAAAATGCAGCGCACCTTTAACCGTTCCGGAATTCGTCCCCTGCACCAGAACTGCTCGTTCGATAACTATAAAATTGAGACCACCGGGCAGATGAACGCGCTGGCCGCCGCGCGGCAGTACGTGGATGAATTCGACGGCAATATCGCCAGCTTCATCTTTAGCGGCAAGCCGGGCACCGGCAAAAACCACCTGGCTGCCGCCATCTGCAACGAGCTGCTTCTGCGCGGTAAATCGGTCCTGATCATCACCGTGGCCGATATCATGTCCGCGATGAAAGACACCTTCAGCAACCGCGAAACCAGCGAAGAACAGCTGCTTAACGATCTGAGTAATGTCGACCTGCTGGTCATCGACGAGATTGGCGTTCAGACGGAATCCCGCTATGAAAAGGTGATCATTAACCAGATTGTCGATCGCCGCTCCTCATCCAAACGCCCCACCGGCATGCTGACAAACCACAACATCGACGAGATGACCCGCTTGCTGGGGGAACGCGTCATGGACCGCATGAAGCTGGGTAACAGCCTGTATGTCATCTTCGACTGGGACAGTTACCGCAGCCGCGTCACCGGGAAAGAGTATTAAGACAGTTCCAGGAATCGCCGACAGGTCGCAGGTATATACTGGAACCCCTTCGGCCCAAAACGGACCTTTTTGAGAGAGCCATGATGAAAAAACAGATTCTAATCAGCACCTTTTTAGGTGCGCTGCTGGTAACCGGTGCAGCGCAGGCGGCGTCCTGGCAGGAGTCCCTGTCAAGCGCAGCAAACGAGCTGACCAAAGAGAGCAGCAGCACGCAGGGCGGACTCTCCGCCTCTTCCCTCACCAGCCTGCTGGGCAACAGTTCCCAGAGCCTGAGCGCGGGCACGATGAACAACGCGGCGGGGATTCTGGAATATTGCGCGAAGCAAAAGCTGGCCTCCGTGACCGACGCGCAAAACGTGAAAAACCAGGTGCTGGGTAAACTGGGTCTGGATACTCAGGAGCAAAAAGCGGACACCAACTATATGGACGGCATTCAGGGCCTGCTTAACGCGCAGAACGGTCAGCAGCTTAACCTGAGCACCCTCGGCAACTCCTCTCTGGCCAAACAGGTGAAAACCAAAGCCTGCGATCTGGTGCTGAAACAAGGCGTTAATTTCATCTCCTGATCCACCCCATTTTCTGCCACAACACGCCGCGTTTAATGCGATAGTCTTGCAACGCGGCGCTAAATGAGCGTTTTTCCTGCCTGCCACCGTCTCAGCGTCCGTTTGTCAGGATGTGCACGTCTTCATAAAAACGATTTTCTAAACCAAATCCTAACAACAGCACACTTTCGTGACACTAAAATTGCAGCTTAACGACATCGCAATTACATTGTATGACCCAAAAAATAAACAGTTAGCCAGCGAAGCATCTGGCGTCACGAGGATATGCTGTTGTCTGAATTCCTGTCTCTTATCCTTTTTCTGGCTTCTGTCGGCGTTTACGCCTGGAAAGCCGGCCGTCACACCTGGTGGTTTATCGCCACGCTGGTGGTGCTCGGCATTTTTATTATTTTAAACATTACCTTATACGCCAGCGATTACTTTACCGGTGACGGCATTAACGATGCGGTGCTCTACACGCTGACAAACAGCCTGACGGGCGCGGGTGTAAGCAAGTACATTCTGCCGGGGCTCGGCCTTGTCGTTGCGCTGGTCACCATTTTTGGCGCACTGGCCTGGGTGCTGCGTCGACGTCGCCATCATCCGCACCATCATGGCTACAGCCTGCTGGCGTTATTCCTGGCGCTGGCCTCCGTCGACGCCAGCCCGGCGTTCCATCAGATTACCGAACTGGTGAAATCCCAGTCGCGCGACGGCGATCCGGATTTCGCGGCTTACTACAAAGAGCCGTCGAAAACGATCGCTAACCCGACGCTCAATCTGGTCTATATCTACGGTGAAAGTCTGGAGCGTACGTACTTTGATAACGATGCCTTCCCGAACCTGACGCCAGATCTGGGTGCGCTGAAAAATGAAGGTCTCGATTTCAGCCACACCATGCAGCTGCCCGGTACGGATTACACGATTGCCGGTATGGTTGCCTCCCAGTGTGGTATCCCGCTGTTCGCGCCTTTTGAAGGTAACGCCTCAGCCTCCATGTCGACCTTCTTCCCGCAGAATATTTGCCTCGGCGATATCCTGAAAAACTCCGGCTACGAAAACTATTTTGTGCAGGGAGCAAACCTGCGCTTCGCCGGAAAAGATGTGTTCCTGAAATCCCACGGTTTTGACCACCTGTACGGCTCAGAAGAGTTAAAAACGACGGTTGCCGATCCGAGCTACCGCAACGACTGGGGCTTCTATGACGATACGGTACTCGACGAAACCTGGAAGAAATTCGAGGAGCTGTCCCGCGCGGGCAAGCGTTTCTCTCTCTTTGCGCTGACGGTGGACACCCACCATCCGGACGGCTTTGTCTCGCGCACCTGCAAGCGCAAAAGCTATGACATTGATGGTAAAAACAATAAATCATTTAGCGCCGTCACCTGCAGTCAGGAGCACATTGCCGCGCTGGTCGAGAAAATCAAAGCCTCGCCCTGGTTTAAAAACACCGTCATCGTCGTCTCGTCTGATCACCTGGCGATGAAAAACAGCGCGTGGGACCAGCTCAACAAGCAGGATCGCAGCAATCTGTTCTTCGTCCTGCGCGGCGACCAGCCGCAGCAGGAGGAGATCGCCACCAAACGCAACTCCATGGATAACGGCGCCACCGTGCTGGACATCCTGGGCGGCGACAACTTTATTGGCCTGGGCCGCAGCACGCTGTCGGGGCAATCCCTGTCGGAAGTGTTCCTCAACATGAAGGAAAAAATCCTCGCCTGGAAGCCCGACATCATCCGCCTGTGGAACTTCCCGAAAGAGATGAAGGACTTCACCGTCGATCGGGATAAAAACACCATTGCCTTCTCAGGCAGCAACTTCCGCCTGCCGCTGCTGGTACGCGTGTCGGAGGGTCGCGTTGAGCCGCTGCCAGAGAGCGAGTATTCCGCGCCGCTGCGCTATCAACTGGCCGATTTTGCGCCACGCGATAACTTCGTCTGGGTCGACCGTTGCTACAAAATGGGCCAGCTCTGGTCGCAGCCGCTGGCGCTCTCTACCGACTGGTGCGTTTCTCAGGGCCAGCTCGGCGGCGAGCAAACCGTGCAGCACGTGGATAAGGCAAACTGGAAAGGCAAAACCGCCTTCAATGATACGGTGATTGATACCGCGCGCTATCAGCGTAACGTCGACATGCTGAAAATCGTCGACAACGATATTCGCTACAAAGCGGACAGCTTTATCTTTAACGTGGCCGGCGCGCCGGAAGAAGTGAAGCAGTTTAGCGGCATCTCGCGGCCGGAGTCCTGGGGACGCTGGTCCAACGCGCAGCTGGGCAATGAGGTGAAAATTGAGTACACCCATCCCCTGCCGGAACAGTTCGACCTGGTGATCACCGCCAGGGCCTATGGGCCGAATGCTAACAAGCCCGTCCCCGTGCGCGTGGGCGATCGGGAGCAGACGTTAACGCTTGGAAACGACGTGAGCACGCACACGCTGCATTTTGAGAATCCTTCACGCAGCAATACCCTGGTCATCGTGCCGCCGGACCCGCAGTCCACGAACGAGGGGAATATCCTTGGGCATTCACCGCGCGAGATCGGGATCGGCATGGTCGAAATCAAAATCATCAGCAAAGCGGGTTAATGCGCGTCGCGCCCGGCGTTCTGCTGGGCGCTTATGAAAATAAATAATCCTATATAATTATTATAAATTAGATAAAAACACTTTATATAAGCCATTTTTATCTATAAATATCCTGCCAAAAACCAAATCCATAAAATGTGCAGCTCCTGAAATCACCACGGAGCGTTACGCACGTTTATCATGCTAACCGGCTATAAGTTCGAATCCATCCGGGCACTGCGCAGTGAAAATGTGATTGCCTGGGAGGTATTGTCCACGGCAAAGCCCAACGTCAATCTTGAAGATTACTTTGGCTCGATGTCGGCGACGCAGCGTAAAGCGCACTTCTTTGCGCAGCTTCGTCACGCCATGTTTTGCAAGGATGGCGACAAGTATTATCTCAATGCGACATCGGATTTACTGCTGGAAACGGACTTCCTCGACAGGCTAAAAGAAGAAACCCCGTGCCCGGAGAGACTTGCTATCGAGATCACCGATCTCCATACGATGGTCCAACTCGACGATACGCAAAGCCGGGTGCTGCAAAAATGCATCGCGACGCTCCATCAGTGGGGGATAGAAGTGTGGGCAGACGATGTCTGCGAAGACCTTCTTCCCGACCTGCTGACCAGCCAGATCCGCTTCTGCGGCATCAAAATTGACAAACATACCTTCTGGAACGGACGGACCGAGCAGGCGAAGTTTCTGCATCTCACCCGTGAGTGCAAGCGCGTCGCCAGCAAGGTACTGATCGAAGGCATCGAAACCGCGGGTGATTTCGCGCTGGCCCGCGCCAGCGAGGCCGATTACGGCCAGGGCTATCTGTGGGGGAGAAAATGACCCCTTTTATTCCGAATGCTGGCGATCGGGTCATCGTTCTGCGTGGCAACGCCTGCTTATGGCCTTGCCCCACTTTTTGCTGCCACAACCTGGCGGAATGCCATCAAAAACGCTGCCTGCTGGACGCTCAGTCATTCGCTTTGTAATTGCACTGTTACTCACGTCAGGAAAAAAGATCATGAAAATTATTCCCACCGCTGTATGTTGTTCCGCTCTCCTGCTTCCTGCTGCTGCGATCGCCGCAGACAGTACCGCAAGCGCGACGATGCACGTCTCACTCGAGGTTGTGAAGTCGTGCACCCTCAAAGCCAACGACCTCAACTTCTCGCGTCACGGCTCCGATGAGTCGAGCGAAATCCAGGCCAAAACGCAGGTCGATATCGTCTGTACCAACGGCACGCCGTTCACCCTCACCGCCACCAGCAACGACGGCGAAAACGGTACCTTCTGGCTGAAGCCGGAAAATGGCGAAACGGGCGCGCAGAAGATTGCGTGGAAGCTCTTTGCTGACGAAGGCAAACAGACGCAAATCACCGGTACGAATGGCCTGGACGATACCGGCAACGGTGCGGAACAGGAGGAAACGCTGTATGGCGTCATTGACGCCGGGGCGCTGACAACCGCCCAGGCAGGGAACTACAGCGACGATATCACGTTAAAACTGGAGTATTGATCGTGCGTCGCTACCTTCCCTGCTTCATTTTGTGGCTCATGATGCTGGCGCTGCTGTCGCGCTACGCGCTGGCCGCCACGCTTCAGGTGGCCCCGGTAACGCTCGATCTGCAGAGCGACCAGCGGGCAGCGGCGGTCTATCTCACTAACAGTGGGAAAGCGGCTATCCATGCGCAGATTCGGGTGTACGAATGGACGCAAAAAAACGGTAAAGATGTGCTGGTGGCCACCGGGGAGGTGGTCAGCAGCCCGGCGATGACATCACTGGCGCCGGGCCAGCAGCAGCTGGTGCGCATTATCGTCATGCAGCCCGGAAACCGTGCGCAGGAGCAAAGTTACCGGCTGGTCATCGACGAACTGCCGGACGCCGCGTCCCGTGCCGCCAACCCCTCCGCGGTACACTTCCTGCTGCGCTACTCGATTCCGGTGTTTATTGCCGGGAGCCAGAGCGCGCCCGTCAGCCACGATGCCCTGAGCTGTGAGCAGGCAGACATACCGGCCACTCTCCGCTGCTTTAACGCCGGAAACCGCCACATCCGCCTGAGCCACCTTGAGGCCCTGACGGCCGATGGGAAAGTTGTAGGGTCGATTAAAGGCCTGGCGGGCTATGTGCTTCCGGGACAAACCGCCCTTTTATCGCTCAAGCAGCCCACACGTCGCGCGCTCAGCACGCTGCGTGTCTATCTCAATGATGACCATCATGCCAGCCAGATACCTCTGCGCCCGCTCGCTTCTCGCGCTCCTGTTTTGGCTACCGCTCATGCTGTCAGCCCGGACTGACCCCGCCGACACCGTGCAATGGCTGGCCATTACCGTGAACCACGCCCCGCGAGGCGAACTTTGGGCCTGCCGGGTGGTGGATAATGCGCTATGGATAAGCCGCAGCGACATGAAAAAGCTGGGGCTTCACGCCCCGGAGGATCGCGCCGGGTGGATTGAGCTGACCTCCCTGCCGGGCCTGAAGGTCAATCTTGACGTGCTGTCCCAGCAGGTGTCGATTACCGCAGAGGCCGACGCGCTCGAAGGCCAGCAGCATCTGACCGTCTCGAAGCCCACGCCGATGTACCGCTATCCTGATGCGCAGCCCGTCAGCGCCTATACGCTCGGATACGCGCTCTACGCCAGCGACGTGCAGGGGAAGCGCCAGCTTAACGCCCAGACCATGCTGACCGCGTCCGGCGGGCTGCCCGGAACGTTCAGCAGCAGTTTTTCAAGCCATGCCGGGGAGGAAAACAGCGCCGGTCGACCGACCCACACGCGTCTCGAAACCCGCTGGCAGTGGGATAACACCGACTCGCTGACCACGCTGGCGCTGGGCGACAGCGTCACCACCGGTACTCGCTGGAGCCGACAGGTGCGCTTTGGCGGGCTGCACTGGGCACGTAACTTTGAGCTCAATCCCCAGCTCAATACCGAACCGCGCAGCCGCTACAGCGACACCGCCGTACTGCCTTCCACGGTCGATTTGTATATCGACGGCCTTAAGCAGAGCAGCCAGCGCGTCACGCCAGGAGACTTTCTGCTGGATACCCTGCCCTCCTTCACCGGAAGCGGGCAGGCGGAGGTGGTCATTACCGATATCAATGGCCAGCGTCGCGCCGTACAGCTCGATCTCTACGGCGCCCCGGGCATGCTGGCGGAAGGGCTCAGCAGCGGTTCGCTGGACATCGGCTGGATGCGCGAAAACTACGCCCTGCACTCCGACGACTATGCCGCCTCGCCGCTGCTGGACGCAGGCTGGCGCTATGGGGTGAATAATCACCTGACGCTGGCGCTGCATACGGAGCAGCAGCGCAGGCTGCACAACGTGGGCACGGGTGCTGACTGGCTGGTCTCTCCCGCCGTAGGGGTGGTCAGCCAGCACGTTGCCGTGAGCGACAGCCCTTACGGTCAGGGCGTTCAGTGGGGCCTTGGCTGGCAGTGGAACGGCAGAGGAACGGGCATTTCTGCCAGCACCGTCCGTACCGAAGCGGATTTCGCCGACAACGCCCGCATGAGCGGTGCCGCGCCCGTCAGGCGCAGCGACAGCGTGTGGGTAAGCCAGTCCATCCCCCATTTCGGTACCGTGGGCGCGGGCTGGGTACAGCAGAACATTCAGGGCAGCACAGAGCGCTACCTCAACGCCTCCTGGTCGGTGTCGCTGCCGGCTCACATCTCCACCACGCTGAGCTATACCCGCTCGTTTACGGATGCGTCGAGTCACGTTCAGCTGCTGTTTTCCGTCCCATTGGGTCGCGAGGACACGCTCTCCGCTCAGGCCAGCCGGGATACGCCGCGCATGGATTATCGCCACCAGCCGGACGATGAGGCCGGCGGCTGGTCATGGGAGCTGGGCCAGGGCTTTGGCGAACGACGTGAAAAATATGCGGACATAGGCTATCTGGGCCGCGCGGGTGAATGGCACGTTGGGCTGCAGCAAAGTGCCAGCCAGGGCAACCAGTACGCCTCCGCCGAAGGTAGCCTGACGCTGCTCGACGGCAGCCTGCACGCGCTGCGCTATATCCAGCAGGGCATGGCGCTGGTCTCCACGCACGGTATTGGGCACGTACCGGTGATGCTGGAAAACCGCCCGGCCGGTGAAACGGATGAAGACGGTTATCTCCTGCTGACCGATCTGCCGCGCTACCACAACAGCAAAGTCAGCATTAACCCGCTCGATCTGCCCGCCGATGTGATCGCCCCCGTCACCGACATGCATGCCAGACCGGGCAACAGCAGCGCGGTCAAAGTCGAGTTTAACGTCCATCACGCCGTCACGGTTCAGGCCCGGCTGGTCGACAGCCGACGCAGGCCGCTCCCGCTGGGCAGCGTCGTGTCAACGCCGCAGGGTGCCACCATCGTGGGACGCGACGGCTTTATCTGGCTTGAAGATCCGCCCCTGCCGGGTGAGCTGGTGGTTAAGACCGGTGAGGGGGAGTGCCGGGTCACGCTTCCGGCACCGCGTACCGCGTCATCTATACAGAATATCGGAGAACAACTGTGTCACTAAGAGCGCCGTTATTATTGCTGCTCGCCCTGTCCGTGAAGGCGATGGCGGCAGCCTGCTGGATAACCTCCATGCCCGCCATTAACTTTGGCAACGTCGTGGCGGGCAATACCACCTCCGTCAACACCGAGGTCAAGTTTAGCTGCCAGGCCGACAACGAGGGCAGGACGGAATATCTCAACGTCTGCCTGAGCAGCGTAGACGCCCCGCCCTTTGAGATGATCTCGCCGGGGGATCAGGAGGGGAAACAGTACACCCTCCTCTTCCGCCTGCTGAACGGTGCAGCGCGATCTCAGGAGCTGGGGCCTGCCAGCAGCGGGAACCTGATTCAGCAGACTCTGGCTGCGGAAAGCAATGCCAACGTCAGCGGTACCTTTCCGCTTATCGCGACCATTCCGGCAGGGCAAAGCCAGCTTCCGGCCTACCACTATTACAACTACAACATGAATCTGCGTATCGCCTGGCACAGCGCCCTGCGTCAGGATGCCCTGCAAAACTGCTCGGACGGTTCCGCAGAGGGGGAGCAGGTGCAGGGCGGCACCAGCGCGCAGGCCGAAATCAGCCAGGGATGCTACATCGAGCGCGTGACGCCCCTTAACTTCGGCACCCTGACCAGCACCGCGACCCTGCGCCCGACGCGTTCCACCGCCACCCTGACCACGCGCTGTCCGGCCGGAACCGCGTTCACCCTTGCGATGGGCAAAGGCAACCATGCCAGCGGTAATCAGCGGCAGCTCTGCAACAGCGAGGGCCAGTGCCTGCGCTACGGGCTCTGGCAGGATGAAGCGGCCACGCAACGCTGGGGAGATCAAAGCAGCGGCGATGCGCTGCAGGTCACCAATCCCGCTGGCGGCACCCAGAACTACACCGTTTACGGCGAGGTCCCGGCGCAGCCGCTAACTGGCACCGGGGAATTTATTGATGACGTGATTATCACCCTTACTTATTAAATCACCCAAAATCCTGTCTGGATCAATGTTATCGGTAACAGTGGCGTTAAAATAGCCAGCAGTGCTGCCCGGAAGGCGTAAACCTTCTCTTTTTATTCGTTATCTCTGTTTTTATTACAAGAACTTATGAAATACCTGCTTGCTGACGCCATCGTCTACAACGACGAGGACGGTTCTGTTTCTCTTATCAATGCGCCGGATGAGGATGCGCAGCTCCTCACCTGTACGGCCAATACCATCATGAAGCTGCTGGTTCAGCATCATGGGAACGTGGTTGAACGGGAAACCTTTCTCCAGGAAGTCTGGGATCGTCGAGGGCTCCAGGGGTCTAACAACTCCTTAAACCAGTACATCAGCATTCTGCGCAAGATGCTGGCGACCCTGCTTCCCGACGCGCTGTTTATCGTTACCGTACCGAAAACGGGCTTTATGCTCAGCGCCGATGTCACGGTCACTCCGCTGGAGGAGGCTCCGCCGACCGCCGAAACGGCGAAACCTGCATGGCGCGTTCGCCCGGAATGGCTGTTCTGCGGCGCGCTCACGCTGGTCGTCGTTGCGCTATGCCTCTGGATCGCGCTCATCAAGCCGGAAAATTCACAGCGGGAGATCCATCTGCTGACGCACATTGGCACCTGCCCTGTCTACACCTTTACGCCGCTGGCGGACGTGTTTCACGGGAAGGCGATTACGCTGGCGCAAACGCTTCAGAAGGACGGCCATCTTCCGTGCCTGAAAAATTCAATTTTCTATATGCACATTCAGAGAACGCTTTTCTACGGCCACGAAGGGCGGCTGGTGCTCTCCCAATGTTCCCTCACGCAGGGTAAAGCCAGCGCCTGTCGTACGCTTTACTATTACGAGTGGTGATATGAGACACAAAAAAGTTTGGCTAATCCTGATCCTCAACCTGCTGCTGCTGGGCACCGTGCTGGCGTGGTACTTTCACACGCCCCCGTTGTCGGTGGCCTGTGACGGAAACCTGACCTTCTCCGACCGGCGCGACAGTCACGATTTCACCTTTGACGGTGAGATCATTATGCGTTTTCATCCCGACAAAACGGGGTACATCACGGTTAACGGCAGCGTGGTGAATGCCCCACGCAGCTGGGAGGTTTCCCGCCAGGAGATGTTTAAATGGCGTCACGTGGAAGGCGAACTGTATGAGATCGTTATTCAAAAAGTGGAGCGTTTTAGCCATGACGCCATGCCGCCCGGGGTCTTTGAAAAATACGTTGCCGGCCTGACGCTGGGCAATAAAAGGCTTCTGACGATCGAGCGCACGCCGGAAGACGCGCTGGTGATCAGCAATTTCTATTCGCCGGTGCTGATCTGCTCGGAATAATGTCGACGGGTCAGGTTATACTTGCCGCCATGACTATTCGCATTCGCCCCACCACCCGTAACGACGTTGCCGCCCTGTCCGCCATTGAACGCGCGGCGGCCGGGCGCTTCCGTGACTTCCCGGCACTCGCCTGGCTTGCCGATGGCGAGGTCATTTCCGCTGAACAACACCTCGGCTATGTCGAACGCGGGCTAAGCTGGCTGGCGCTGGCAAACGACCACCCCGTCGGGTTTATCCTTGCCGAAGCCCATCCGTCATCACTGTTTATTGTCGAACTCTCGGTTGATCTGGACTGGCAGGGAAAAGGGATCGGCAGGCAGCTCATCGCCTGCGTGGCGGACCATGCCCGTAACAGTGGGCTGACAGCGCTGACGCTGACGACGTTCAGGGACGTCCCGTGGAATGCGCCGTTCTATGCCCGGCTGGGGTTTGAAAAAATGACGACGCTGACGCCTGAAATGCGTCAGAAAAGGGAAGAAGAGACAGCGCACGGTTTCGCGTATGAAACGCGCTGCGCCATGCGCCTGCCTCTGTAATATCGCCCGGTGGCGCTGCGCTTACCGGGCCTACAAAACCACGAACCGTAGGCCGGGTAAGGCGTAGCCGCCACCCGGCAAAATCACGAACCGTAGGCCGGGTAAGGCGCAGCCGCCACCCGGCAAAAGCCACGAACCGTAGGCCGGGTAAGGCGCAGCCGCCACCCGGCAAAACCACGAACCGTAGGCCGGGTAAGGCGCAGCCGCCACCCGGCACAACATACGGCGTTAGAAGGTTTCCCAGTTATCACCTGCATCAGCGGTAACCGTTTTACGCGCCATCGCCGGTGCTGCAACGGTTTTCGCAGAAGCGAATTCGCGCGCTTTCATCTGCTCCTGCTGAATGCGGAACACCGCCACGGCCTGCGTCAGACGGCTTGCCTGCTCTTCCAGTGCGGCTGCCGCTGCGGCAGACTCTTCCACCAGCGAGGCGTTCTGCTGGGTCACGCGATCCATCTCTGCCACCGCCAGCCCGACCTGGTCGATACCGCGGCTCTGCTCGTCAGACGCAGAGGCGATTTCGCCCATGATGTCCGTGACGCGGGTGACCGCATTCACGATCTCACCCATGGTTTCACCGGCACTTTCGACCAGCGTTGACCCCACTTCCACGCGACCCACGGAGTCTTCAATCAGGCTCTTGATCTCGCGTGCAGCCTGGGCGCTGCGCTGGGCCAGGTTACGCACTTCACCTGCTACCACCGCAAAACCGCGGCCCTGCTCGCCCGCACGCGCCGCTTCTACCGCCGCGTTCAGTGCCAGGATGTTGGTCTGGAAAGCAATGCCGTCGATCACGCTGATAATGTCGGCAATTTTCTGCGAACTGCCCGCGATATCTCGCATGGTCTGCACCACGTTATCCACCACTTTGCCGCCTTTCTGCGCGGTTTCGGAGGCGCTCAGGGCAAGATGGCTCGCCTGACGGGCGTTCTCGGCGTTCTGTTTAACGGTCGCCGTCAGCTGCTCCATGCTGGCAGCGGTCTCTTCCAGGGAAGCGGCCTGCTGTTCAGTACGGGAGGAGAGGTCGTTGTTGCCCATCGCGATTTCACTCGCGCCGCTGTAGATCGCATTCGCGCCGTTACGCACGTCGCCAACGGTACGCACCAGCTCGCCCTGCATATGGCGCAGCGAGTCGGCCAGTTCACCCATCTCGTTGGTGCCCTGAACTTCAATACGCTTCACCAGGTCACCGCTGGCGATATGGCGAATGTTGTCGATCAGACGATTCAGCGGGGAGATCAGCGTCTGCTTGATGTTCAGCCAGACGGCCACGATCACCACCAGCACGGCAATCAGGACGCTGATCAGCACCCAGATAGCCTGGCTGTAGGAGCTGTTGCTGTCTTCGACCGCCATCTGGTACAGCTTGTCGTTCTGCTGCAGGTAGCTCACGTACTGCTTCTCAAAACCGTCCTGGTAACTCTGGGTCGGCTGGTCGAAGAAGGCGTTGATTTTGCCCGCGCCCAGCAGCTGGATCAGCTCCGCCAGCGCGCCGTGGTAAATATCATAGTTACGCTTGATCTCCATGGCATCCGCATCGCTTTGACGCGGATCGCGCGGCAGGGCTTCGTAGGCAGCCCAGTTTTTTTCCGCCTGTTTCAGAGACACAGAGGCGATTTGCATCAAATCGTTCACGGTCGCGCCGCTGCCGATATTGCTCTGATCCATCATGTAACGGATACCCGCACGGTTCAGGGTATTACGGGTTTGCAGCAACGCTACCCAGCTGGCGTTCAGCGTGGACTGTTGCTGGCGAATGGTTTGCAGGACGGTGAAATTCTCTTTGTCATTCTTCAGAGCATTAAAGAAAAGACCACCGGATGTGAGTTGTAAAAGGCCAAATATCGCTAAAACCAGCATTAAGCTGGTGACAATCTTGATACGGTTTAACATGTTTTCTCTTTCCTCAGACAGATACAGAATTTTCGGCCTGGAAAGGGAAAACTTTACGAAATTCATCCTGGAATTTGTGGTTTTTACTCTTCATCCCGCGCTGCGTTATGACGGTTTCCGAGTTCAATAAACTCTTCCAGCAGCGCCGTCAGCTGTTTCATCTTCTCCGGCGTATATTCCGCCTCAATCTGCTGATACGCCTCCTCCACCTGCGCCTGGGCGTGCTCATACAGCGCATTGCCCTCTTTGGTCAGCGAGACGTACAGCTTGCGCTGGTCGTTCACCGGCTTTAAGCGCAGCACCAGGCCGTCGCGCTCCATACGCGTCAGAATGCCGGTCAGGCTCGGGCGCAGGATGCAG
The DNA here is from genome assembly GCF_043972695.1 of Enterobacter quasiroggenkampii. Classification (NCBI taxonomy): domain Bacteria; kingdom Pseudomonadati; phylum Pseudomonadota; class Gammaproteobacteria; order Enterobacterales; family Enterobacteriaceae; genus Enterobacter; species Enterobacter quasiroggenkampii. The sequence continues at coordinate 1,214,191 of NZ_CP143745.1, read as the reverse complement.
GTGCGAAACGCCAGATCGTGAAAATCCATCGACGGATGTTCAGCCAGCACGCGCACAATACGCCACTGCTGCTCGGTAAGATTATGGCGCTTCACAATCGGGCGGAAGTAGGACATCGCCGCTTCCCGCGCCTGCAGCAGCGCGATGGTTAATGAATCATGCATAGCCTGTTCCCTTCACATCATTAACAAGTAAACAAACACGAAAAGATGTTTTTATAAACAACACGTTTTCTGCCAAAAAGTCTAACAGAAACCCATTAATTTTATTAACCACCTGATTTTACTATGCATAAAAAAGAATATGTGAATTTATTGTTATTCATATCACAAATTTTTCACTTCTGATTGCGAAATAAACAGCAAAAGCATAAAACCAGATCATTAACATATTAATGAAATCCAAACCGGACCTCCGGCCTGAGGAGTATGTGAATGAAAGGTACCGTTTTTGCTGTCGCCCTCAACCATCAAAGCCAGTGCGAAGCCTGGCATGAGGCGTTTGAAAAAGCCCCCTACAACACGCCGCCGAAAACGGCGGTGTGGTTTATCAAACCGCATAACACCGTGATTCGCGCGGGCGAGCCCATTCCGTTCCCGCAGGGGGAAACGGTGCTGAGCGGCGCCACGGTGGCGCTGGTCGTGGGCAAAACCGCCAGCAAGGTGCGCGTGGAGGACGCCGCGGAATATATTGCGGGATACGCGCTCGCCAACGAGGTGAGCCTGCCGGAAGAGAGCTTCTACCGCCCGGCCATCAAGGCCAAATGCCGGGACGGATTCTGCCCGCTTGGCGAACCGGTCGCCGTTGATAACGTGGACAACCTGACCATCATCACCGAGATCAACGGCCGCGAAGCGGACCACTGGAACACCGCCGATCTGCAGCGTAACGCTGCCGAACTGCTGAGCGCCCTGAGCGAGTTCGCCACCCTTAATCCCGGCGATGCGATCCTGCTCGGTACCCCGCACAGCCGCGTTGAGATCCGCCCGGGCGATCGCGTGCGTATTCTGGCAGAGGGGTTTCCGCCGCTGGAAAACCCGGTGGTGGATGAGCGCGACGTCGCTAACACACACCGCACGCCGCCGCATGCCACGCTGTTTGCCCTCGGTCTGAACTATGCCGATCACGCCAGCGAGCTGGACTTCAAGCCGCCCACCGAGCCGCTGGTCTTTATCAAAGCGCCGAACACCTTCAACGGCGACAACCAGACGTCGGTGCGCCCGAACAACGTCGAGTACATGCACTATGAAGCGGAGCTGGTGGTGGTCATCGGCAGAACGGCGCGTAAGGTGAGCGAAGCCGAGGCGATGGACTATGTTGCGGGCTATACGGTCTGCAACGACTACGCCATCCGCGACTACCTGGAAAACTACTACCGCCCGAACCTGCGGGTGAAAAGCCGCGACGGGTTGACCCCCATTTCCCCCAACATCGTGCCAAAAGAAGCCATTCCCGACCCGCACAACCTCGCCCTGCGCACCTTCGTCAACGGCGAGCTGCGCCAGGAAGGCACCACGGCGGATCTGATCTTCAGCATCCCGTACCTGATCGCGTACCTGAGCGACTTTATGACCCTGCAGCCGGGCGACATGATTGCCACCGGCACGCCGAAGGGGCTCTCCGACGTGGTGCCGGGCGATGAGGTGGTGGTGGAAGTGGAAGGCGTGGGACGCCTGGTGAACCGAATTGTGAGTGAGGAGACGGCAAAATGAAAAAGATAAACCATTGGATCAACGGTAAAAACGTCGCGGGCAGCGACTACTTCCACACCACTAACCCGGCCTCCGGCGAGGTCCTGGCTGAAGTGGCCTCCGGCGGTGAAGCCGAAATCCATCAGGCCGTTGCCGCCGCCAAAGAGGCGTTTCCGAAGTGGGCCAACCTGCCGATGAAGGAGCGCGCGCGCCTGATGCGTCGTCTGGGCGATCTGATCGACCAGAACGTCCCGGAGATCGCCGCCATGGAAACCGCCGATACCGGGCTGCCGATCCACCAGACCAAAAACGTGCTGATCCCGCGCGCCTCGCACAACTTCGAATTTTTCGCCGAGGTGTGCCAGCAAATGAACGGCAAGACCTACCCGGTTGACGACAAGATGCTCAACTACACCCTGGTACAGCCGGTGGGCGTCTGCGCGCTGGTGTCGCCGTGGAACGTGCCGTTTATGACCGCCACCTGGAAGGTCGCGCCCTGTCTGGCCTTAGGTAATACCGCGGTGCTGAAGATGTCCGAGCTCTCCCCGCTGACCGCCGACCGTCTGGGAGAACTGGCCCTCGAAGCGGGTATTCCGGCGGGCGTGCTGAACGTCGTTCAGGGCTACGGCGCGACGGCAGGCGATGCACTGGTGCGTCATCACGACGTGCGCGCGGTCTCTTTCACCGGCGGCACCGCCACCGGGCGCAACATCATGAAAAACGCCGGGCTGAAGAAGTACTCCATGGAGCTGGGCGGCAAATCCCCGGTACTGATTTTTGAAGACGCGGATATCGAGCGCGCGCTGGACGCCGCCCTGTTCACCATCTTCTCCATCAACGGCGAGCGCTGCACCGCCGGCTCGCGCATCTTTATCCAGCAGAGCATCTACCCGGAATTCGTCAAGCGCTTTGCCGAGCGCGCCAACCGCCTGCGCGTGGGCGACCCGACCGATCCGAACACCCAGATTGGCGCGCTGATTAGCCAGCAGCACTGGGAAAAAGTCTCCGGCTATATCCGCCTCGGCATCGAGGAAGGCGCAACCCTGCTGGCGGGCGGCCCGGACAAACCGGTCGATCTGCCTGCACACCTGAAAGGCGGCAACTTCCTGCGCCCGACCGTGCTGGCAGATGTTGATAACCGCATGCGCGTGGCGCAGGAGGAGATCTTCGGGCCGGTGGCCTGCCTGCTGCCGTTCAAGGACGAAGCGGAAGGGCTGCGCCTGGCCAACGACGTGGAGTACGGCCTGGCGTCGTACATCTGGACCCAGGACGTCAGCAAAGTGCTCCGTCTGGCGCGCAATATCGAAGCGGGCATGGTGTTCGTCAACACCCAGAACGTACGCGACCTGCGCCAGCCGTTTGGCGGCGTGAAAGCCTCCGGCACCGGCCGCGAGGGGGGCGAGTACAGCTTCGAGGTGTTCGCGGAGATGAAGAACGTCTGCATCTCCATGGGCGACCATCCGATTCCAAAGTGGGGGATCTGAAAATGGGTAAATTAGCGTTAGCGGCAAAAATCACCCACGTGCCGTCGATGTATCTCTCCGAGCTGCCGGGTAAAAACCACGGCTGCCGCCAGGGCGCTATCGACGGACACAAAGAGATCAGCAAGCGCTGCCGGGAGCTGGGCGTCGATACCATTATCGTCTTCGACACTCACTGGCTGGTGAATAGCGCCTACCACATCAACTGTGCGGACCATTTTTCGGGCGTCTACACCAGCAACGAGCTGCCGCACTTTATCCGCGACATGACTTACGACTACGACGGCAACCCGGAACTCGGCCAGCTGATTGCCGACGAGGCGGTGAAGCTTGGCGTGCGCGCCAAAGCGCACAACATTCCGAGCCTGAAGCTCGAGTACGGCACGCTGGTGCCGATGCGCTACATGAACGCGGATAAGCACTTCAAAGTGGTCTCTATTTCGGCGTTCTGCACGGTTCACGACTTCGCCGACAGCCGCAGGCTGGGCGAGGCCATCGTCAGCGCCATTGAAAAATACGACGGCACCGTGGCGGTGCTCGCCAGCGGCTCGCTGTCGCACCGCTTTATTGACGACCAGCGTGCCGAGGAAGGGATGAACAGCTACACCCGCGAGTTCGACCGCCAGATGGACGAGCGCGTGGTGAAGCTGTGGCGAGAGGGTCAGTTCAAAGAATTCTGCAGCATGCTGCCGGAGTACGCCGACTACTGCTACGGCGAAGGCAATATGCACGACACGGTGATGCTGCTGGGCATGCTCGGCTGGGACAAATACGACGGCAAGGTGGAGTTTCTCACCGAGCTGTTCGCCAGCTCCGGCACCGGCCAGGTCAACGCCGTTTTCCCTCTGCCCGCGTAAGGAGCCACCATGCCGCACTTTATTGCTGAATGTACCGACAACATCCGCGAGCAGGCCGACCTGCCGGGGCTGTTCGCCAAAGTGAACGAGGCGCTCGCCGCCACGGGCATCTTCCCGCTCGGCGGTATCCGCAGCCGCGCCCACTGGCTGGACACCTGGCAGATGGCCGACGGCAAGCACGATTACGCCTTTGTCCATATGACGCTGAAGATTGGCGCGGGGCGCAGTCTGGAGAGCCGGGAAGCCGTGGGGGAGATGCTGTTTGGGCTTATCAAAGCGCACTTCGCGGAGCTGATGGCGAGCCGCTACCTGGCGCTGTCGTTTGAGCTCGACGAGCTGCACCCGACGCTCAATTACAAACAGAACAACGTGCACGCGTTGTTTAAGTAGACATCTTTTCCGCCCGGTGACGCTTCGCTTACCGGGCCTACAACGGCCCCGAACGTAGGCCGGGTAAGCGCAGCGCCACCCGGCGACAGCCGCATAAAGGATACGCCATGCTCGACAAACATACCCATACCCTGATCGCCCACCGTCTGCATCAGGCGGAACAGTCCCGGGAGCAGATCCGCGCGATCTCGCTGGACTATCCGGAGATTACGATTGAAGACGCCTACGCCGTCCAGCGCGAATGGGTGAGCCTGAAGATCGCCGAAGGCCGCGTGCTGAAGGGCCACAAGATCGGCCTCACCTCCAAAGCGATGCAGGCCAGCTCGCAGATCAGCGAGCCGGACTACGGCGCGCTGCTGGACGACATGTTCTTCCATGACGGCAGCGACATTCCCGTCGATCGCTTTATCGTCCCGCGCATTGAAGTGGAGCTGGCGTTCGTGCTGGCAAAACCGCTGCGCGGCCCGAACTGCACGATCTTCGACGTCTATAACGCCACGGATTACGTCATCCCCGCGCTGGAGCTGATCGACGCCCGCTGCCACAACGTCGACCCGGAGACCCAGCGTCCGCGCAAGGTCTTCGACACCATCTCCGATAACGCCGCCAACGCGGGCGTGATCCTCGGCGGCCGTCCGATTAAGCCCGACGAGCTGGACCTGCGCTGGATCTCCGCCCTGCTCTACCGCAACGGCGTGATCGAAGAGACCGGCGTGGCCGCAGGCGTCCTGAACCACCCGGCCAACGGCGTGGCGTGGCTGGCCAACAAGCTTGCGCCGTACGACGTGCAGCTTGAGCCTGGCCAGATCATTCTCGGCGGCTCGTTTACCCGCCCGGTGCCCGCCAGCAGAGGCGACACCTTCCACGTCGATTACGGCAACATGGGCTCCATCAGCTGCCGCTTTGTCTAGGAGAGCACGATGCAAAACGCATTTAAAGCGGCGCTGAAAGCAGGCCGTCCGCAAATTGGGTTATGGCTGGGGCTGACCAGCAGCTACAGCGCCGAGCTGCTGGCCGGAGCAGGATTCGACTGGCTGCTGATCGACGGCGAGCACGCGCCGAACAGCGTGCAGACCGTCTTAACCCAGCTGCAGGCTATCGCCCCTTATCCCAGCCAGCCGGTGGTCCGCCCGTCGTGGAACGACCCTGTGCAGATCAAACAGCTGCTGGACGTGGGTGCGCAAACCCTGCTGGTGCCGATGGTGCAAAACGCCGACGAAGCGCGGCTGGCGGTACGTGCCACCCGCTACCCGCCTGCGGGCATTCGCGGGGTGGGCAGCGCCCTGGCGCGCGCGTCGCGCTGGAACCGCATTCCCGATTACCTGCAGCAGGCCAACGACGCCATGTGCGTGCTGGTGCAGATTGAAACCCGCGAGGCGCTGAAAAATCTGCCGCAGATCCTGGACGTGGAAGGCGTCGACGGCGTGTTTATCGGCCCGGCGGATCTGAGCGCCGACATGGGCTTTGCCGGCAATCCGCAGCACCCGGAAGTGCAGGCCGCCATTGAGCAGGCGATCGCGCAGATACGCGCTGCCGGTAAAGCTCCCGGCATCCTGATGGCGAATGAACCGCTGGCAAAACGCTATCTTGAGCTCGGCGCGCTGTTTGTTGCCGTCGGGGTCGACACGACCCTGCTTGCCCGCGGCGCGGAAGCGCTGGCGGCACGCTTTATCGAAACACCGGTTACGTCAGTTCATAACAATAAATCCGTCTACTAAACGTAAGATCTGGAGCGCACCATGACGACCTCTACCCTGCAAACCCATGATAATAAAGCTGTTGAACACCGCGTCATTCACAAGCTGTTCCGACGCCTGATCGTCTTTCTCTTTATCCTGTTTGTCTTCTCGTTCCTCGATCGCATCAACATCGGCTTCGCCGGGCTGACAATGGGTAAAGATCTGGGCCTCACGTCAACCATGTTTGGCCTGGCCGCGACGCTGTTTTACGTCACCTACGTGCTGTGCGGCATCCCGAGCAACATCATGCTGGCGAAGATCGGCGCACGCCGCTGGATCGCCGGGATCATGGTGGTATGGGGTATTGCCTCTACCTGCACCATGTTCGCCACCAGCCCCGAAACCCTTTACGTCCTGCGCATGCTGGTGGGCATTGCCGAAGCCGGTTTCCTGCCGGGTATTCTGGTCTATCTCACCTGGTGGTTCCCGGCCTATCACCGCGCCCGCGCCAACGCGCTGTTTATGATTGCTATGCCGGTCACCATGATGCTCGGCTCGATCCTCTCCGGGTACATTCTGGCGATGGACGGACTGTGGAACCTCAAGGGCTGGCAGTGGCTGTTCCTGCTGGAAGGACTGCCGTCGGTGGTGCTCGGCGTGGTGACCTGGTTTTACCTCAACGACACGCCGGATCAGGCCACCTGGCTGGATGAGGACGAAAAGCAAGCGCTCAAAACGATGATCGCCCGCGAGCAGGAGGTCGCGATTGCCCAATCCGTCACGCCGCGTTCGACGCTGCGCGAGGTGCTGACCCCGGCGGTGCTGCTCTACACGCTGGCCTACTTCTGCCTGACCAATACACTGAGTGCGATCAACATCTGGACGCCGCAGATCCTGCAAAGCTTCAACACGGGCAGCAGCAACATCGTCATCGGCCTGCTGGCGGCGATCCCGCAGTTCTGCACCATCCTCGGGATGATCTGGTGGAGCCGCCGTTCCGACAGGCTGAAAGAGCGAAAAAAGCACACCATCCTGCCGTACCTGTTCGCCGCGGCGGGATGGATGCTGGCCTCCGCGACGGATCACAGCCTGATCCAGCTGCTTGGCATCATCATGGCCTCAACCGGATCGTTTACCGCCATGGCGATATTCTGGACCACGCCGGATCGGGTTATTAGCCTGCAGTCCCGCGCGGTGGCGCTGGCGGTGATCAACGCCATCGGCAACGTCGGCTCCGCCGTCAGCCCGCTGCTGATTGGGATCCTGCGCGACGCGACCGGCAGCTTCAGCTCGGGGCTGTGGTTTGTGGCCGGGCTGCTGGTGGTCGGCGCGCTGGTGCTGACGCGCATTCCGATGACGCAGCGGGATCAACAGAGGAACGATCATGTGCCAGAACCCTATCGCCAACATTGATATCAGCAAGGAGTACGACGAAAGTCTGGGCACCGACGATGTGCACTACCAGTCGTTCGCCCGCATGGCGGCCTTTTTTGGCCGCGACATGCAGGCGCATCGTCACGACCAGTACTTTCAGATGCACTTTCTCGATACCGGGCAAATTGAGCTCCAGCTCGACGATCACCGCTATTCGGTGCAGGCGCCGCTGTTTGTCCTCACCCCGCCGTCGGTGCCGCACGCGTTTATCACCGAATCCGACAGCGACGGTCACGTGCTGACGGTGCGCGAGGATCTGATCTGGCCGCTGCTGGAGGTGCTCTACCCCGGCACGCGGGAGGCCTTTGGCCTGCCGGGGATCTGCCTCTCGCTTGCCGACAAGCCGGACGAGCTGGCGGCGCTGAAGCACTACTGGCAGCTGATTGCCCGGGAATCCACGGAGCAGCTGCCCGGGCGCGAGCATACCCTGGTCCTGCTGGCGCAGGCGGTGTTTACCCTGCTGCTGCGCAACGCGAAGCTCGACGACCACGCCTCAGGCGGCATGCGCGGCGAGCTGAAGCTGTTCCAGCGCTTTACCCAGTTGATCGACACCCACTACCACCAGCACTGGACGGTGCCGGAATACGCCAGCGAGCTGCACCTGACCGAATCTCGCCTGACCGATATCTGCCGCCGCTTCGCCAACCGTCCGCCAAAACGCCTGATCTTCGACCGCCAGCTGCGGGAGGCCAGACGCCTGCTGCTCTTCTCCGACAGCACCGTCAGCGAGATTGCCTGGCAGCTGGGGTTCAAAGATCCGGCCTATTTCGCCCGCTTTTTTAACCGCTTAGTGGGATGCTCGCCCAGCGCGTATCGGGCGCAGAAAGTACCGGTTTCCTGAACGCATCACGGTTCGTAGGGCGGGTAAGCGCAGCGCCACCCGCCAAAAAGCCGCACAGATCACAAAACCACATCCCACCCGAAAAGTACCCGTCGTTGTCCCAATCGTCCCTTCACGTTACGTCCCTCTCAGGCTTCAATTAAACAACAAAAACAAAACATAAATTTAACAAACCTATTCCGATACGAGGTCCCCTATGAAGCCTGAAGAGTTCCGCGCTGATGCCAAACGTCCGTTAACCGGTGAAGAGTATTTAAAAAGCCTGCAGGACGGTCGTGAGATTTATATCTACGGCGAGCGCGTCAAAGACGTCACCACCCATCCGGCATTTCGCAATGCGGCGGCCTCCATCGCGCAGATGTACGACGCGCTGCACAAGCCGGACATGCAGGACACGCTGTGCTGGGGCACCGACACCGGCAGCGGCGGCTATACCCACAAGTTCTTCCGCGTGGCGAAAAGCGCCGACGACCTGCGCCAGCAGCGCGATGCCATCGCCGAGTGGTCGCGCCTGAGCTACGGCTGGATGGGCCGCACGCCGGACTACAAAGCCGCGTTCGGCTGCGCGCTAGGCGCTAATCCGGCCTTCTACGGCCAGTTCGAGCAGAACGCCCGGAACTGGTACACCCGCATTCAGGAAACCGGCCTGTACTTCAACCACGCCATCGTTAACCCACCGATCGACCGCCACAAGCCAGCGGACGAGGTAAAAGACGTCTACATCAAGCTGGAGAAAGAGACCGACGCCGGGATTATCGTCAGTGGCGCAAAAGTGGTGGCAACCAACTCCGCCCTGACCCACTACAACATGATCGGCTTCGGTTCCGCGCAGGTGATGGGCGAAAACCCGGACTTCGCGCTGATGTTCGTCGCGCCGATGGATGCCGAGGGCGTGAAGCTGATCTCCCGCGCCTCCTACGAGATGGTGGCAGGCGCAACCGGATCCCCGTACGACTATCCACTCTCCAGCCGCTTTGACGAGAACGATGCCATCCTGGTGATGGATCACGTGCTGATCCCGTGGGAAAACGTGCTGATCTACCGCGATTTCGACCGCTGCCGCCGCTGGACGATGGAAGGCGGCTTTGCGCGAATGTACCCGCTGCAGGCCTGCGTGCGCCTGGCGGTGAAGCTCGACTTCATCACCGCCCTGCTGAAGAAATCCCTGGAGTGCACCGGCACCCTGGAGTTCCGCGGCGTGCAGGCGGATCTCGGCGAAGTGGTTGCCTGGCGCAACATGTTCTGGGCGCTGAGCGACTCCATGTGTTCCGAAGCCACGCCGTGGGTCAACGGCGCGTATCTGCCGGATCACGCCGCGTTGCAGACCTACCGCGTGATGGCCCCGATGGCCTACGCGAAGATCAAGAACATCATCGAGCGTAACGTCACCTCCGGGCTGATCTACCTGCCGTCCAGCGCCCGGGACCTGAACAACCCGCAGATCGATCAGTATCTGGCGAAATACGTGCGCGGCTCCAACGGCATGGATCACGTCGAACGCATCAAGATTTTGAAACTGATGTGGGATGCCATCGGCAGCGAGTTTGGCGGTCGTCACGAGCTGTACGAAATTAACTACTCCGGCAGCCAGGATGAGATCCGCCTGCAGTGTCTGCGCCAGGCGCAGAGCTCCGGTAACATGGACAAGATGATGGCGATGGTCGACCGCTGCATGTCCGAATACGACCAACACGGCTGGACGGTGCCGCACCTGCACAATAACAGCGATATCAACATGCTGGATAAGCTGCTGAAATAGCGCAGCGGGAGGTTTTCATGCAATCAGAACAACGCCTGCGTTTTCGCGACGCGATGGCCAGCCTGTCGGCCGCGGTCAATGTTGTCACCACCGAGGGTGAGGCCGGACGCTGCGGCATCACCGCCACCGCCGTCTGCTCGGTCACGGACACCCCGCCGTCGGTGATGGTATGCATCAACGCCAACAGCGCCATGAACCCGGTATTCCAGGGCAACGGCAGGCTGTGCGTTAACGTGCTGAACCACGAGCAGGAGATCATGGCTCGCCATTTCGCCGGGATGACCGGTATGACGATGGAGGATCGCTTTGCCCTCTCCTGCTGGCAGAAAGGCCCGCTGGCGCAGCCGGTGCTCAAGGGCGCGCTGGCCAGCCTTGAAGGCGAAATAAGCCAGGTGCAAACCATCGGCACGCATCTGGTTTATCTTGTTGAAATTAAAAACATCATCCTGAGTGATGCGGGCCACGGCCTGATCTACTTCAGGCGCCGTTTCCACCCGGTCATGCTGGAGACGGAAGCCGCCGTGTGATCTCCCTCGCGCTGGCCTTTTTTCCGGCCAGCGCCGCTTTCTACAAAAACTCCTAAGGTTTCCGCTAAATCACGCCGTTATATACCCATAAGAGAAATTTTCTGTGCCTGAATACTGACAGGTTGTGTCAGTGCACCCGCATCATTCAGCGCATGCCTATATATACAGGATGACCTTATGGCTAAAACGACGCGGAGCCGCTCGGCTGAACGTCTGGTCGATATTCTCCTTGAGCTACATTTAAACGGTGTGGTAAACCGCAGTGCGCTAATGGAGAAATTTAAAATTACCGAGCGCACCGTCTATCGGGATTTAAATGCACTCTCTCCCATTGTTGAACATACCGGTAACGGGCTATATCGTCTGATTCATTCTGCACAATCGCCCGGCGGACAAGGATTGCACCACACTCTGGCTAACTTTCTGAATGCCGACAGCTTTTTCCCTGAAAGAAATACGGAATTCTGGCAAAAGCTTGAAACGCGCGTAGACGAAAACCATATTCTTATTCTTGGTAATGAAGCGGAACACACGTTAGAACGCGATATTCGCCGTCATTTAACGAAAGTCGAGAAATCGATTAAAAACCATAATGTTTGCCAGATCGTTTATAAGGGCAAAACCCGCCTGATTAATCCCTATAAACTCATTAACAAAAAAAATATATGGTATTTACAAGCCACCGAAAATAGCCGGCTGAAATCCTTCTCATTGAGCCAGATTAGCTGGTTTGATATTCAGAAAACGACCTTCACTCCTGAAGAAAATGTCCTTGAGCTGCTGGAAAAAAGCCTTGATCCCTGGGTGTCCGAAGATACTTTCTCAGTGAAAATATTCATTAAAGATAATATTTCACATTACTTCCTGCGCCGCGATCTTCTGCCGGAACAGGAGCTGCTGGAGGAGCAACAGGGCGGCGTCACGCTGCGCTGCCAGGCGGCCCACGAGAACCAGATCCTGCCGCTGCTGTTCTACTGGCTCCCCCATATTCAGATACTGGAACCAAGCTGGCTGAAGGAGAAGCTCATCAGGACGCTGGAAAGCTATCTGGCCGTGGAGCGTACCCCGAATAATCAAGTGATCTCAATCACATAATTTCGCCCACTGGCGGCGAGCCGAAACCGCTCGTCGCCGCCTTTGACCGCTCACCCGGCACTTTCAACCACTCATTCATTTACCGTCCTTTACGCGCGCGTTGATCTGGCACGATCGCTCCAGCATTAATCAATACCTCCTCACAACGAACCCTGACCCTTTTTTCTTTACATAAAAAACCAGGTCTTACTATGGATACTAAAAAACTACTGAAGCACGTGCCCTGGGCCTTACTCGGGATCCTCGGCGCTTTTTGTCTGGCGGTTGTCGCATTACGCCGGGGCGAACACGTAAGCGCCCTGTGGATCGTGGTCGCGTCGGTTTCCGTCTATCTTGTGGCTTATCGCTACTACAGCTTATACATCGCGCAGAAGGTCATGAAGCTCGACCCGACGCGTGCCACCCCGGCGGTCATTAACAATGACGGCCTGAACTACGTGCCAACCAACCGCTACGTGCTGTTTGGTCACCACTTTGCCGCGATCGCCGGTGCGGGCCCGCTGGTCGGCCCGGTACTGGCCGCGCAGATGGGCTACCTGCCGGGTACGCTCTGGCTGCTGGCGGGCGTGGTGCTGGCGGGTGCGGTGCAGGACTTTATGGTGCTGTTTATCTCTTCTCGCCGTAACGGCGCCTCTCTGGGTGAGATGGTCAAAGAGGAGATGGGCCGCGTGCCGGGGACTATCGCCCTGTTCGGCTGCTTCCTGATCATGATCATCATCCTTGCGGTGCTGGCCCTGATCGTGGTGAAAGCGCTGGCCGAAAGCCCGTGGGGTGTCTTCACCGTCTGCTCTACCGTACCGATTGCGCTGTTCATGGGGATCTACATGCGATTCCTGCGTCCGGGACGCGTGGGCGAAGTGTCGGTGATTGGTATCGTGCTGCTGGTCGCCTCCATCTACTTCGGCGGCGTGATTGCGCACGACCCGTACTGGGGCCCGGCGCTGACCTTCAAGGACACCACCATTACCTTCGCGCTGATTGGCTATGCGTTTATCTCCGCGCTGCTGCCGGTCTGGCTGATTCTGGCCCCGCGTGACTACCTGGCCACCTTCCTTAAAATCGGCGTTATCGTCGGTCTGGCGATCGGCATCCTGCTGATCAACCCGGATCTGAAAATGCCTGCGGTAACGCAGTACATCGACGGTACCGGTCCGCTGTGGAAAGGCGCTCTGTTCCCGTTCCTGTTCATCACCATTGCCTGCGGTGCGGTCTCCGGCTTCCACGCCCTGATCTCCTCCGGTACCACGCCTAAGCTGCTGGCGAACGAGAAAGACGCACGTCTGATCGGCTACGGCGCGATGCTGATGGAGTCCTTCGTAGCGATCATGGCGCTGGTTGCCGCGTCCATCATCGAACCGGGTCTGTACTTTGCGATGAACACCCCACCGGCGGGTCTCGGCATCACTATGCCTAACCTGCATGAGATGGGCGGCGACAACGCGGCGCTGATTATGGCGCAGTTGAAAGACGCCAGCGCACACGCGGCGGCGACCGTCAGCTCCTGGGGCTTCGTGATTTCGCCTGAGCAGATCATGCAGACCGCGAAAGACATCGGCGAACCGTCCGTGCTGAACCGCGCCGGTGGCGCACCGACGCTGGCCGTCGGTATCGCACACGTGTTCCACAAAGTGCTGCCGTGGGCGGACATGGGCTTCTGGTACCACTTCGGTATTCTGTTCGAAGCGCTGTTCATCCTGACCGCGCTGGACGCCGGTACCCGTGCGGGCCGCTTCATGCTGCAGGACCTGCTCGGTAACTTCGTGCCGTTCCTGAAGAAAACCGACTCTCTGGTGGCGGGCATTCTGGGTACGGCGGGCTGCGTCGGCCTGTGGGGCTACCTGCTGTATCAGGGCGTTGTCGACCCGCTCGGCGGCGTGAAGAGCCTGTGGCCGCTGTTCGGTATCTCTAACCAGATGCTGGCTGCCGTGGCGCTGGTGCTCGGCACCGTGGTACTGGTGAAGATGAAGCGCACCAAATACATCTGGGTCACCGTGGTGCCTGCGCTGTGGCTGCTGCTCTGCACCACCTGGGCGCTTGGCCTGAAGCTGTTCAGCGCCAACCCGCAGCTGGAAGGCTTCTTCTTCATGGCTAACCAGTATAAAGAGAAGATTGCCGCAGGCGGCGCAGACCTGACTGCACAGCAGATTGCCAACATGAACCATATCGTGGTGAACAACTACACCAACGCGGGTCTGAGCATTCTGTTCCTGGTGGTGGTGTACAGCATTATCTTCTACGGCATCAACACCTGGTTGAAAGTGCGTAACGCTGAAGGCCGCACGGATAAAGAAACCCCGTACGTGCCGGTGCCGGAAGGCGGCGTGAAGACCTCTTCACACCACTAAAACAATGGCGGGTGGCGCTGCGCTGACCCGCCCTACAACGGTACTGTAGGCCCGGATCGCTGCGCGCCACCGGGCTTTCTCTTATCAGGACACGTTATGTTTGGTAACTTAGGCGAAGCAAAAAAATACCTCGGTCAGGCGGCGAAAATGCTGATTGGCATTCCGGACTATGACAACTACGTTGAGCATATGAAGACCAACCATCCGGATAAGCCGTACATGACCTACACCGAATTCTTCCGCGAGCGTCAGGAAGCGCGCTACGGCGGAAGTGGAGAAGGCGGCGTCCGCTGCTGCTAAAGGAGAGACCATGACCCCGATTGCCGTTACCCTGCTGACCGGTTTCCTCGGCGCCGGTAAAACCACCCTGCTGCGCCACATTCTGAACGAGCAGCACGGCTTCAAAATCGCCGTCATCGAAAACGAATTTGGCGAAGTCTCCGTAGACGACCAGCTGATTGGCGATCGCGCCACGCAGATCAAAACCCTGACCAACGGCTGCATCTGCTGCACCCGCTCTAACGAGCTGGAAGACGCCCTGCTGGACCTGCTCGACAGCCGCGATCGCGGTGAAATCGACTTTGACCGTCTGGTGATCGAGTGCACCGGCATGGCTGACCCCGGCCCGATTATTCAGACCTTTTTCTCTCACGAAATCCTCTGCCAGCGCTACCTGCTGGACGGCGTCATTGCCCTGGTCGATGCGGTCCACGCGGACGAGCAGATGAACCAGTTCACCATCGCCCAGTCTCAGGTGGGCTACGCCGACCGCATCCTGCTGACCAAAACCGACGTGGCGGGCGAAAGCGTTAAGCTTCGCGAGCGCCTGACGCGCATCAACTCCCGCGCGCCAATTTACACGGTGACGCACGGCGATATCGACCTGTCTCAGCTGTTCAACACCAACGGCTTTATGCTGGAGGAGAATGTCACCGCGAAACCGCGCTTCCACTTTATGGGAGACAAGCAAAACGACGTGGCGTCAATTGTGGTGGAGCTGGATTATCCGGTGGATATCAGCGAAGTCTCCCGCGTAATGGAGAACCTGCTGCTGTCGTTTGCCGACAAGCTGCTGCGCTACAAGGGGATGCTGTGGATTGACGGCGAGCCCAACCGCCTGCTGTTCCAGGGCGTGCAGCGCCTGTACAGCGCCGACTGGGACCGACCGTGGGGCGATGAACCGCCGCACAGCGTGATGGTGTTTATTGGTATACAGCTGCCGGAAGAGGAGATTCGGGCGGCGTTTGCGGGTCTGAAGAAATAGCCTCCCCGCTTAACTATGCGATCCGAACAATCCCCTCTCCCCTGTGGGGAGAGGGGTGAGCGGTAAACTTATTTCACCGCCTCCGGCAGCGTCACAATCCACAGCTCGCTGTCGGACTCCGGCTTCTTCAGCGGCTTCACGCTGAGCGTGGTTTCCACCGGTTTATCATCCAGCGTCAGCTTGCCTTCCGCGTTTACCCGGTAATCCTTGAGCTTCTTGCCCTCGACCGGGTTTTGCATCGCGACCTTCACGCCAAAATCGTTATCGTTCGCCACCGCAAGCGTTTTGCTGTCGATCAGCGCCAGCCCTTCAGCCTTCTCCTGCTGCCAGCCCAGCGCGCGGAGATCGACCACCTGCGTTTTTGACGCAAGGGTAATGCCGCGCTGCGCCAGGGTTTTCTCATCATCAAACTCTGGGTACTCGCCCGGCTTGTCAAAGGCGGAAAGATCGCTCGCCTTGCTGAGATCCACCTTGTAAATCAGGTTACGCATTACGTCGTTTTTATCGCTTCCCTGCTCAATCAGCAGGATGTGCTGATTATCGAGCGCCACGATGTCGCCGATTTTGGCGTCGCTATTTTTGTCGTAGGCCGCGCTGTCGATAGGGTAACCGTACATTGCGGTTTTGCCGGTCGCCGGGTCAAAGCTCACCAGACGGGTGAACAGCGCCTGCTTTTTGCTCTTACCGTCGATGTCCAGCGTGCTTTGCACCGCGGCGATAATCCGTCCGTCCGGCATCCGGGTCAGGCCTTCAAAGCCCCGGTTGGGCTGGCGCCATTTGATGATGTTTGGCAGACCGCCCGCGATAGATTTTTCCCCTTCCGCGGCCTGCGGCCCGTGGATCGCAAGGATTTTGCCTTTGCTGTCGACGTTAATCAGGAACGGGCCGTACTCGTCGCACAGCCAGTAGCCGCCTTTGCCGTCCGGCGTGATGCCTTCCGTATCCAGTCCGCGGTTGTCACCCTTGAGCGTCTTTAAGGTATCGCTGAACGCCACTTCATTGGTGGAACCAATCACGCCGCTTTGCAGCGGCAGACCATTAATCTCACCTTTATCGTCATGCAGCGGGCGGGCATCAACCGCCTCCGCTTTGCCGTTCTGGACGCGGATGGTCATCAGCAGCGGCGCGAAATCTGGCGTGACAAATATTTTGGCTTCGTTTTTACCCATTTTTGGCGCATCGGCGTTGGGACCGCGATCGGTCACGGTCGCAAACGTCAGGGCATCGCCCTGCTTGCCCGTAAACAGCAGGCCAGAACCAATCCCCACCGGGAGCCCATTCGGAAACGCATCGGCAAACGCGCCGCTGTATTTCACATGGGAGCCCTCAGGGAAGCTGACGACATAGCGCTCAGCGGTAGGCTGTGCCGCCAGGCCAGAGAAAGAGAGCGCACAACCGATAAGCACAGGAATAATTTTTCTTTTCATATTGTTAGCATCCAGTAAGTGAAGCCAACAACGTAAAGAATAAACGTGTCAGAAAAATGACATGGAAAGGCAATCGGCATGGGTGAGTGAACGTATATTCATTGCCCGGAAATGTAAGTTTATGTTGTATTGTGTGTCATCTGAAATACTTTTGGAAATTATTAGAAACTCAATTAATTCGCCTCTAATCACTATCCCTTCCTCGTTCAGTTTATGTTTAGTCAAAAAATTAAACGATGCCTAAACGTCCAAACATCACGCATTGACACCTCGACAATCAAACATCGATGCAACATTTCAAATAAAAAAGTTAACAATATCAGTATAAAACAGCGACCTTCATCACATTTGCAGTCATAAACATCGCTTGTTAAGGTGCCCCCAGATGAATTTAATGACGAGGCATAAAACATGAAAAAACTGAATATCCTTCTTCTTTCTGCTCTGACCGCCCTCTCGGGTTCAGCTCTGGCAATGGGTGGCAGCATTGAGCAGGGTAAAAACTTTACCAACCTCAACCTGGAAATGGGGAAATCCTCATCCGGCCTGTATGCCGAAAGCAACTGGCTTAAAAACACCGATGACGGTACCCAGACCGGCGGCGTGGGCGCAGGCTACAACCTGGAAGTGGGCCCGGTAATGCTGAATGCGGGTGCCAAAGCCATCTACATCGGCCCGAAAAAAGGCGATAACGGCGTGGCGTTCCCGATCGGCGGCGGCGTAAACGTTGCCCTGACCGACAGCATCCACGTGTACGGTGAAGGCTACGTGGCGCCAGAAGGGCTGAACAACAGCGTGAAAAACTACGTGGAAGCCAACGGTGGCGTAAGCTGGACGCCGATCGCGCCGGTGACCCTGAAAGTGGGCTACCGCCACGTGAGCGTTGATGGTAAAGACGGTCGTCCGAACCACACGCTGATTGACGGCGCATATGTAGGCGGTGGAGTCACCTTCTGATGAAACACCGCATGACCGCGCTTTGCGTTCTGAGCCTCACGCTGATGCTCACCGGCTGCGTCCAGTACAAATGGGTGAAACCGGGCGTCAGCGACGCGGAAATGAATAAAAAGCTCACGGAATGCGAAGCGCAGGCACTGATCGATCTTCCCCCGGATAACGTGGTTACCGGTTCGAGCTCGGAAAAAACGGACAAATCGAAAAAGAAAAAGGATATTTCCACGAGCTACACGGTTGAAGATGCGAATGAATATCGCCGGGATACGCTGGTTGACAGCTGCATGTTTAAAAGCGGCTGGGACAAGATCGAAGTGCAATAATCACCTTAAAAAAACCTGCCGGCTGGCAGGTTTTTTTATGATCTCTTACTGACGCACCACCACCAGCTTCTGGTTCACAAACTCTTTGATCCCCAGATCCGACAGCTCGCGTCCGTAACCGGAGCGCTTCACGCCGCCGAACGGCAGTTCTGGCGCGGTATCGGTAAGCCAGTTGATGTACACCATCCCGGTCTCGATCCGCGACGCCATTTTCTTCGCACGCTCGATATCCTGACTGAATACCGCCCCGCCCAGGCCGTAGTGGGAGTCGTTCGCCAGCGCGACTGCCTCGTCGTCGTTTTTCACCACGTACATCTGTGCTACCGGGCCGAAGAACTCTTCAAAGTACGCCGGGTTGTCGCGCGAGATGTTCGTCAGGATCGTCGGTTCAAAAAAGCTCCCGTCGCGCTGCACCGGCTTGCCGCCATAGTGCAGCGTCGCGCCGTTTTTCACCGCCTCGTTAACCTGTTTGGTCAACGTTTCAAGCGCATCTTTCGACGACAGCGGCCCCAGCGTGGTGCTTTCGTCTAGCGGATCGCCAATCTTCACCTGCTTAAACGCCTCGGTGAATTTGCTCAGGAAGGCATCCGCGATCTTTTCATGCAGGATAAAGCGCTTCGCCGCGGTACAGACCTGCCCGGCGTTGTTGAGACGCGCATTCACGCCAGTCTTGACGGCTTTGTCCAGGTCCGCATCGTCCAGCACCACGAACACGTCGTTACCGCCCAGTTCAAGGGTAGATTTCTTGATGTGCTTCGCCGCCTGTGCGGCCACCACGCTACCGGCTTTTTCGGAGCCGGTTAATGCGGCACCCTGCACGCGATCGTCGGCAATGATGTTTGCCACCTGCTCGGACGAAATAAACAGGTTAGTCCATGCCCCTTCCGGCGCCCCCGCCTCGCGCACCAGGTGGGCAAAGGTCTCGGCGCAGTGCGGCACGATGCTGGCATGCTTGGCGATCACCGGGTTGCCCGCCGCCAGGTTTGGTGCCAGGACGCGCATCAGTTGGTAATACGGGAAGTTCCACGGCTCAACGGCCATCAGCACGCCGATGGGGTGGTGCTCCACCCACGCTTCCCCGAGTTCGGATTGATACTTCACCGGGGCCAGGAACTGCTTCGCGTTGTCAGCGTAATAGCGGGCAATCTGCGCGCACAGCTTCACTTCGCCGCGGCTCTGTTCGATGAGCTTACCCATCTCCTGGCTGGCGATTTTCGCCAGATCCTCGGTGCGCTCGTCGATCAGATCGGCAAGCTTATGCAGCACCGGCAGGCGCTGGCTGATGTCGCCTTTCGCCCAGTCCGAATGGTAAAGCGCATCGGCCGCCTTCAGTGCCGCTTCGATATCCGCGTCGGTATGTGAGGGGTATTCTTTGATGAGCTGGTTAGTGGCAGGATTTACTGTCTGATAAGCCATGTCGAATCTCCTTGTTTTACCGCTTAGGGTATTAAGGGTAGTCAACATGACTGGCCGTGGACGTAAAGTTGGGTATATCCGGAAGGTTCTTAATGAAGCGCTGCCAGACGGTTCGCTGACGTGGTATAAAAAACGTCCAGAAGGAGGGCATATGACCGTTACCCGACACATCCGGCAGACTTTTCACCGCGCCTCAGGCCTTGAGCTGCGCAGCACGTGGCAGAGCACGCAGGCGTACAAACGCCACAGTCACCCTCAGCTCTCTATCGGCGCGATTATGGAAGGCCAGACCTGCTGCATTTGTCATGACAAAGAATACATCCTTAACCCCGGGGACCTCATTGTGATCCCGGCCTCTGCGCCGCACAGCTGCAACCCCGTCGCCGGGCAACCGCGCAGCTACCATATGCTCTATATCGACACCGATATTCCTCTGGCGCTCCAGGTGATTCGCGACCCTACGCTGTTTAAGCGCTACCTTGATATTGTTGAGATGATGTCGCCTGTATCCGTGGATACGCTGCTTTCAGCCCTGCCCCGCTGCGTGGAAAACGCAGATGCGCTTCGCTCAACCAGTCAGCACGTGCGGCAGGCGTTTCTTGCCGACCTGGCCGCACCGCCTTCGCTTGACGAACTTGCCCAACGATTCTCGCTGCGCAAGGAGACGCTGATCCGCACCTTCCGGCAGGATACCGGCCTGACGCCGGGCAGCTTCCTCAACATCTCCCGCGTGGAGTTCGCCAAAGCGCGGCTACGTGCCGGGGACGACATCGCCGACGTCGGCTACCAGAGCGGCTTTGCCGACCAGAGCCATTTTCATAAGACCTTCGTCAGCTATACCGCCGCCACGCCGCGCCAGTACGCCACGGGCCGATCAATAACAGACAATAAATAACGTTGGCATCACCGTAGCCTGACCTCAGATTGTTAACCGAGGTTGCTATGGAACTGTTCTTCCCTTCTGCTTTTCTCGCCCTGGCGCTGGCGCATTTTGTTGCGCTGTTGAGCCCGGGGCCGGACTTCTTCCTGCTGGTGGGCTACGCGGCGCGCTACCGACTGCGCGGCAGCGCCGGATTGTGCGTCGGCATCGCCGCGGGTAACGCGCTTTATATTGTTCTGGTGATTATCGGCTGGAGCGCGCTGCGCCAGTTTGCATGGCTGTTTACGCTGATAGAGCTTTGCGGGGCGCTGTATCTGCTGTGGATCGGCTCGCATCTGGTGCGCAGCCAACCGCAGGCGATGAGGCTGAATGAAACCCGTCAACACTGCCCCTCGCTGCGCAAGCAGATCCTGCTGGGGCTCGGTTCGGCGCTGTTAAACCCGAAGAACGCGCTGTTCTATCTGGCGCTGATGACGGCATTGCTGGGGCCGGACGTGACGCTGCTTCAGCAGGCAACGTGCGGCGTCTGGATGGTGATGGTGGTGCTGGCGTGGGATCTGGCTCTGGTGTCGATGATGGGGCTATCGCCGGTGCAACAGAAGCTCAGCCGTGCGCTGTGGTTGATAGAGCGCACGACGGGGGTGGTGCTGATGGGGTTTGGCGGGTGGGTGCTGTGGCGGGTGATATGAAAGAATCTTATCAGCCGTTTTCTATGCCCCTAACCGATAATCCCAGTCATCCGAATGAATAACGTTACCGTCACGGTAATGCCAGGTAATTTTTTCATAACGAAGCAAAACAAGCTCAAGATGCCCCTGTTTTTCATGGTAAGTCTCTTTCACGTCATGCATTAATGAAAACACCGTGACGACCTTCACCGCTTCCAGCGTTATCGTGAAATAGATTTCTTCCTGACCGGCATCATTGATTCTGTACAGGTCGATAGTCGCTTTCCTGAACGTACCGCCCGTGCTGAGTGCTTTATAGAGAAAAACGCTGGAGGCATCAATTTCCTTCTCAATCAGAAAGGGACGATGCTGGCGTTTGCTCAATGCTCTGCCATTATGCAGGTCAGAATTATAGCTTACGTTATGATAGAGCCCTAAAACCTCAATCTGGTTTTCACGGTCTTTAACTTTCACGCTGCCTTTTATGCTATTACCCGCATCGTCAGTTAATGACATATATCCCGGAATGGCCATTTACATATCCTTATCGAATGGAACAGAGTGTTCAACAGTCGTGATCATAATAGCGAGACATCTTTTACCCTCCGGACTTTTTATTTTGAACATCTCCCTGATTGAATCCACAACAAGTTTATTACTCTCTGCCTCCGTTTCGGGGAAATTCGCAAACGCGCAAATTTGTTCAACAGTGAGTAACGGTTTATCGTCTTTTAAGATTGCTAAGACACCTACAGGGTTATGTGGGATGGCTTCAGAAAGCGCCGCCTTTAAATCTTCAGCCGTACTGGCGTCCACTCCGGGTTCAAGGGCACTCGCCACGGCTAACCATGCCTGAGTTCCTTTACTTATCTCTGGTATGACATGATTCCACCATTCCGACTCACCCGTATCATTTGAATCCAGTTCCGCTACAACAGACATGGCGCCTTTGCCGTTTATCATCTGCAAGATCTGTTCAGGAGTGTGGTTTTTGGCAAATAAACCCATCGGTAAACACAAGAAGAATAGCGCAATAATATACTTCATTATCGCACCACCAGTATTGTATCACCCGAATCATAAATCATATGACGTTTGTCCTGACCGTTCATAATGATGCAACCTGCTGATGCAGAACCTGGCGACTGGCCTTTTTTATCACCGTGAATTTGAAAATGATCTCTACCAAAGGTATTAGTCCCCGCTATAGGTTCAAGAATAATGGCTTCAGCACTTTTATGATTATTCCACCCGGCAATAAAATAAATACCTCTTGGAATGGGGCCTCTGTTTCGTTGACTTTCACACTCTGGCTTATCTTTCGATTCACCCGCACCGCTGTAGCAGTTAGCGACAAAGACACCATTATGATTCAATACCCCTGTCGAAACTTTATATTCCCATGTCATCAATACCGTCTCCTTTCATAAATAGTCCTTTATCTTATGGCTAACAGGAGCGTTAAAATGACTACGACGGTCACAAAACATTACGTCCGAAAATAAATAAGCACAAAAAATATAGAAAAATTAATAATGGAAAATTTAGATGTATATATTTTATATATAGACGCCATTTGTTCACACTGAGAATGCGTCTCCCCCTTAACCAGTTTTTGCACTTTTGGTTCACTTGCCTCTATCCTTAACCCATGGAAAAAATAGCTGAACTCAAACGCGCCAAGCTGCTGGCGCTGTCGCTGCTGCTGGTTGCCGCCGCGGCCTTTATCACCACCCTGTTCCTGCCGCAGACCTTTTGGGTGCGCGGCGTCAAGGCCATTGCCGAGGCGGCAATGGTCGGCGCGCTGGCGGACTGGTTTGCGGTCGTCGCGCTGTTCCGCCGGGTGCCGATTCCCTTTATCTCCCGCCATACGGCGATCATCCCGCGCAATAAAGACCGGATCGGCGACAATCTCGGCCAGTTCGTGCAGGAGAAGTTTCTGGATACCCAGTCGCTGGTGGCGTTGATCCGCCGCTATGAACCTGCCCAGATGATTGGTGCCTGGTTCAGCAAGGCTGACAACGCCCAGCGCGTCGGGCTGCATCTGATGCAGGTGATGAGCGGTTTTCTCGAGCTGACCGACGACGGACGCATTCAGCGCCTGCTCAAACGCGCGGTGCATAAGGCCATCGACAAGGTCGATTTCACCGAAACCAGCGCCGTAATGCTGGAGAGCATGACCAAAAACAACCGCCATCAGGTGCTGCTGGACACCATCATCAACCGACTGATTACCCTGATTCAGCGGGAAAGCACGCGGGACTTTATCGCCGACCAGATCGTCCACTGGCTCAAAACCGAGCATCCCCGCAAAGCGATGGTGCTACCCACGGAGTGGCTGGGGGATCAGAGTGCGGAGATGGTATCGAACGCGGTCAACACGCTGCTGGACGATATCAGCCACGACCGCACGCACCAGATCCGCCAGGCGTTTGACCGCGCCACGCTGAAGCTTATCGACAACCTGAAAAACGATCCGGACATGGCGGCCAAAGCCGACAACATCAAGCATTACCTGAAAAACGATGAGGCGTTTAACCGCTATCTGGGCGAGATGTGGGCCGATCTGCGCCAGTGGCTGAAGGCGGATATGCAGAGTGAGGACTCGCGCGTGAAGCAGCGCATCGCCAACGCCGGGCTGTGGTTCGGTGAAACGCTGACGAACGATGCGAACCTGCAGGCCTCGCTGAACGAGCATCTGGAGCAGGCCGCGCACCGCCTCGCGCCGGATTTTGCTGCGTTCCTGACACGCCATATCAGCGACACGGTGAAAAGCTGGGATGCCAAAGACATGTCCCGCCAGATTGAGCTGAACATTGGCAAGGATCTGCAGTTTATCCGCGTCAACGGCACCCTGGTGGGCGGGACGATTGGCCTGATCCTGTTTTTACTCTCGCAGCTGCCTGCCGTGCTGGGACATTAATCCGCTTTGGGCTGCGCGATGACGTAGCGCGTCGCCTCGAAGCGGTTCAGGATCAGGTGCACCAGAAAGACCATCGTCAGCGTCGCCACCAGCGAAAAGGTAACGGAGGTGATGCGGTACAGATCGCTGAACACCAGGTCAGTGTCCGGGTGCATGTTCTGCCCGAACATTATCCCGATGGTGGTGATGCTGGAGAAGCCCACGCCCGCCCCCACCTTCTCCATCACGTGGAGTCGCGCACCAAACGCCAGCCCAAGGCCGATCAGCGGCATCATCAGCAGCATATGGCTGCTGTGATCGTAGAGGATCAGCTGCACCACCAGAATATAGAGACAGCCCAGCACCACGCCGACCACGCGCCAGATGGAGCTCATCACCGCGCCGCGATAGTGCATCGGGAACAGGATCAAAATCCCTGCCATCAGCGCCGAAAGCGAATCGCTTAAGTCGCTGATCTGAAAAACGACGAATATCAGCGTCGCGACGGTACCGGAGAGCAGCGACTCGTGGCGCACGCGGGCGTCGTCTTTCTCAATCAGCGGCGGCGGCTTGCGGGGTTCCACATCCGGCAGAAGATAGTTCATCAGCGCGCTCAGGCACACCGCCATTACGCTCGCTTCGATGTTGGAAAACAGCAGCGTGTGCCAGTTGGTGGTGGGGTAGCTCATAAAGTTGAGCATCACGCTCTGGCACACCACGCCCATCGAACCGAACAGAAACAGCGGGCCTTTACTCATAAAGCGAAAGCGCATCACGTACAGGGCAAAGACCACCAGCGTCATGATGATCGGCCATTGCGACAAATAGCCGATGATAATCACCATTTCGACGCAGTTGAGCGATGCGCTGAAGATAAACTGCTTCGCCACGTGGCGGTTAAACACCGGCACCAGCGAAAGCAGCATGATCGGATAGACCACGAAAAAGACGCCGTAGCTGGTGTTATAGAAACTGGAGATGCTGAGCGCAATCATCCCGGCAAAGACGATGCGCAGGGTCTGGCGAAAGTCGTTTGCCGTATAGACGATGTTGCCGTGCGGGGTAAAGACCCGCGCCAGGGTACTAATAGACATAGTGAAGCAGGCTTACCAGGTGGATCTGCATCCCGGAGAAGAAGCGCGCAAACGGCCCTTCGCTGTTGTAGAGCTGCACGGTCGCGCGGGCGCCGGTCGGCAGATGCTTCGGCAGCGCCTCGTCCAGCGTCACGTGAATGCGCATGCGCTGGGCGTCGCGCACCCAGCGGTTGGAGGTTTCCGGCTCGGAGAGTTGGCCGTTAACGGCCTCCTGACCTGCCAGGATCCCCGCGTCGCTGCTGGTGACGTGGGCGCGGAAAACGTGTCCCGGGAAGGCATCAAACACCACGGCCGCATCGGTGCCCTGATGGGTATGGCGCAGGCTCTTCTCACGGAAATCGGCCACGATATCGGTCTGGTTGTTCACCAGCGCCAGCGCGGCGGAACCGGATGAAGCGTAGAAGCCGGGGCTCAACTGCAGGTTACTGACCGTGCCGTCCGCCTGGGCGTAGACCTTCGTCCAGCCGAGGTTCAGCTCTGCTTCATCCAGCGCGTTACGGTATTTTTGCAGCGTCACGTTGCGGTGCTCGTCCCGCTCGCCGCGCTGGATACGCAGGTTCTGAATGTTGGCCTGAATTGAGCTGACGGACTGTTCGCTGCTCTGCCAGGTCGTGCGGACTTTATCCAGATCCGCCTGCGAGACGTTCTGCAGCGTGCTCAGCTTCTGATAGCGATCAAAAGTCACTTTGTCGTTACGCGCGGTCAGCACGGCGGTTTTCAGGCTGGCCTGCGCGGCGGCGATCTGCGCATCCAGCTGTTCGTTGGACAGGCGTGCCTGCTCAAGCGCAATTTGCGCCGCTTCCACCTTATTGCGAAACGGCGTGTCATCGAGCTCAAACAGCAGATCGCCTCTCTTCACCTGGCTGTTGTTGTGGACATGTACCGCCGCCACGTAACCGGAGACGCGCGGAGACACCGGCGTCACCACGCGCATCACGGTGGAGTCCGGCGTCAGCGGGATCCAGATATCCGCGACGATAAAGTAGACAAACATCAGCAGGAAAGAGGCAATACTCACCCTTACCCAGCGGGCAAACTTTTGTTCAGGGGTCATTATTTTTCGGTCTTGTTATCTTCTTCGCGGATTGTCCGCAAATTGCAGGCGATTTGATTCAACGTGGCGCTGAAAATGTCGAGATGTTCCGGCGCGATGTTTTGCGATACGCGCGCCTGATACGTCTCAATGACCTGAGTGAGCCTTTGTAACAGGGCTTTTCCCTCAGGCGTCAGCGTCAGAAGCCGGATGCGCTTGTCATAAGGCGATACAGCGCGCAGCAGGTACCCCTGCTTTTCCAGCTGTGTCAGGGTGCGCATCAGCGGCGGCAGTTCAATGCCCTGCACCTCCGCCAGCTCACTCATTGAGACGTTATCCCCGAGCTGATGAAGCTGCATCATCACCGTCCAGCTCGACTGGGTTAACCCGGTATCGAGAATGGCCTCGTCGATGACGGCACGCCACTGGCGCACGATCATCGCCATCCGCATGCCCATTGGCCTGCGGCAGAACAGTTCTTCTTCACTCATGGGGAAACCTCTCGTCACACACGGTCAAGATAATAGTTATCAGGGTAACTATCAAGAAACGAGAGGCGAAAGCGCAGGAATTGCGAAAGGTGTTACTGGAGGCGATGTACGCGTAGGCCCGGTAAGCGCAGCGCCACCGGGCGTTTTTAGCGGCTAAAAAGCCTCTTTACAGCGGCCTTCCCCGACGCCGTCACCACCACCTCCCGATACCCCGCCACCCGCTGGATCCAGCCTTTACTTTCCAGATGGTCGAGCAGCAACGCGCCGGCTTCTCCGCCCAGGTGAAACCGCCGCTCGCTCCAGTCCAGGCAGGCGCAGCAGGCCTTCCGGCGCGGATGCGCGCTTAACGAAATGCCGAGCGTCAGGAACTGCTCCCGGCCATAGAGTGTCAACGCTGAACCGTCAGCCTCCAGCCAGCCTTCCGCGTGCATGAAATCATAGATCTGCACCGCCACCGCGCCTGCGAGATGGTCATAGCAGGTCCTGGCTTCACGCATGGCTTTCGGCGCGGTGGTTTCCGGCGGGGTAATGCGGCTCCACGAAAGCCCCATCATCTGCTCCACCAGCGCCGCCACGTCGTGCCCGGCAAGACGATAATAGCGATGCCGCCCTTGCGACAGGCAGGTTATCAGTTGCCCTTCAAGCAGCCGGGCGAGATGCCCGCTGGCGGTCGACGGTGCGACATCTGCCGCCGCGCTCAGCTCAGTGGCCGTCCACGCCCGCCCGTCCATTAGCGCACAGAGCATCTTCACGCGCGACGGATCGGCCATTGCAGCCGCCACCGCGGCAATCGCCTTTTCCAGCATCGCGCTGTTGTCAGGGGGTAAACTCGTCTTAAGCATGGGCCGCCCAGGGTTCGGTGATCTCTGCGGCCAGC
This sequence comes from Enterobacter quasiroggenkampii, assembly GCF_043972695.1. Lineage (NCBI taxonomy): Bacteria > Pseudomonadati > Pseudomonadota > Gammaproteobacteria > Enterobacterales > Enterobacteriaceae > Enterobacter > Enterobacter quasiroggenkampii. Next base: position 1,186,763 of record NZ_CP143745.1, on the reverse strand, counting down.
TTATCATCATCCGTCAGCAGAATAAGGTGATTCGCATGGTCGCTGTACTGAGTCAGGATAGACACACCGCGTGCCGCCAGTGCCGCCGCGATCTCGCCCAGCTCGCCAGGGCGTTCCTGCTTAAGCTTTCTGATCACCGGCTTTCGCACCGCCTGCACGATAAACCCGGCGTCGAGCAGCACGCGTCGCGCTTTTTCCCCGTCTTCCACCAGGAAATGGGCATGTGTACCAAATACGCCACCGCCCTCCAGCCCCACGCCGTTGCGGCCCAGCAGCTGTCCAAAGCGCGCCAGCTCACCCGGGATATCGCGAAAAATGACATGAACGTCATACATCGGCATGCCCTCCGGTTTCAGAGGTATATTCCCGCACGACCTGCGCCACCCGAATGCGGTAGTACGCAAAAATTGACTCACGCCCTTCGGCCTGCGCCGCCTGATGAAAGACGTTCTGCTTCCAGCGGCGGACGGCGTCTTCATCCCGCCACCAGGAAAGGGAGAGGATTTTGCCGTCGGTCGTCAGGCTCTGGAACCGTTCGATATCAATAAAGCCGTCGATGTCCGCCAGCAGCGGCTTAAGCTCTGCAGCAAGCTGAAGATAGCGCGCCTGATGGGCAGGCGCGGCTTTGGCTTCGAAAAGGACTGCGATCATGGTTTTCTCTCCGTTGTGATGTTGGGGAGAGAATGCAGGAGGGAAAAGCACAATGCTTCGGCAAGGAGCGAAGTGTTGTGCCGGATGGCGCTGCGCTTATCCGGCCTACGGGCTCATGTAGGCCCGGTTAGCGTAGCGCCACCGGGCGGGTTTTAACCCACCATCGACCTCGGCTCCATAAACGCCCGAATTCCCCACTCGCCCATCTCGCGCCCCAAACCGGAGTGCCTGAAGCCACCGAACGGCGCTTTCGGTTCATGAGCCAGGGTATTCACCAGCACGCGGCCGGAAACAATCTGCTGCGCCACGCGTCGTGCGCGGTCCACATCGCCGCCCAGCACCATCGCGCTCAGGCCGTAGTCGGTGTCGTTGGCAATGGCGATCGCCTCCGCCTCGTCACGATAGGGGATCACGCACAGCACCGGACCGAAAATCTCGTCGCGGGCAATGGTCATCCGGTTGTTCACGTCGGTAAACAGCGTCGGACGCACAAACCAGCCGTCCTGCGCGCCGTCCGGTCGTCCTTCACCGCCCGCCAGCAGGCGTGCCTCCTCTTCGAGGCCTTTACGGATATAGCCCTGCACCCGCAGCCACTGCTTCTCGCTGACCATCGGGCCGACGTCTGTCGCACTGTTGCGCGGATCGCCGGATTTCACCGCCGCCACGGCTTGCGCCAGCGCGGTTTCGATCTCCTCCTTACGCGAGTAAGGCACAAGAATGCGCGTCCCAGCCACGCACGCCTGCCCGCTGTTCATAAACCCGGCCTGGATCACCAGCGGGATCGCCTGCGCCAGATCCACATCATCCAGCAGGATCGTCGGTGATTTACCGCCCAACTCCAGCGTCACGCGCTTAAAGCTTTCCGCCGCGTTGCGCAGGATCGCCTTGCCGGTATTCGTGGAACCGGTGAACGAGATTTTCGCGACGTCCGGATGACGGCTAATCGTTTCGCCCACCGTCTCGCCGCGTCCGGTGACGATGTTAAACACGCCCGGCGGCAGTGCGGCGTCGCGCAGCGCTTCGGTGACAATCTGCGTTTGCAGGGCGCTCATTTCACTCGGCTTGATGACCGCCGTGCAGCCCGCCGCCAGCGCGGCCGCCAGTTTGCCGCAGATAAACCCCGCATCGCTGTTCCACGGCGTAATCAGCCCGGCCACACCGAGCGGCGTCATCTGCACCATTGCGGCACCTGCTGGGGTGACAAACTCAAACGCCTCAAGCGCCTCGATGGCCTGAGCAATCACCTCTGCCGGATAGCTTGCCATCCATGCCGAGCGCGAGGCGGGCGCGCCGTACTCCTCGACAATGGCGTCCAGCAGCGCATCGTGACGGGCGGCCACGGCGGCGTGCATGCGCTTCAGCGCGGCGATGCGTTCCTGCTTTGTGGTCTGCGACCACGCCGGAAACGCCGCTTTTGCCGCCGCGATAGCGCGTTCAGCGTCAACCTCATCCGCCAGGCGAACCTGGCCTATGACCTGCGCCGTCGCGGGATTGTACAAATCAAACCGTTCGGTACCGTGCGGGGTAACAAACTCGCCGTTAATAAAGATCTGTTCGATAGTGTGCATATAACCCTCCTCAGGCTGTGTGAGACCAGTCTGTCACGTCTTCTCCGTTGCGATAATCCACGCTATGCTGCAAAGGTTGTTTCGATTTTCAGGATAATCTATGCATCGTTCAGGTCTGACAGAGCTGGAAGTGGTGATGGCGGTGGTGCGGCGCGGCAGCTTTCGCGGCGCAGCGCAGGAGCTGGGGATGTCCGCCACGGCGGTCAGTAACGCCATCGCCGGGCTGGAGAGCCGCCTTGAGACGCGGCTTTTCAACCGCACCACCCGCAGCGTGGCGCTCACCGACGCCGGGCAGCGCTACGTTGCGCGCATTGGCCCGGCGTTGCAGGAGATCCGTCTCGCTGGGGAAGAGATCCACAGTGACACCGGGGAACCTGCCGGCACGCTACGGCTGAACGTGCCGAACCATATCGGCACGCTGTTTCTGGACCAGCTGCTGATCGACTACATGATCCGCTACCCGAAAATGCGCGTGGAAACGGTGAGTGAAGCGAGGATGATCGACATCGTCGCCGAAGGTTATGACGCGGGGATCCGTCTCGAAGAGTCCGTTCCGCAGGACATGATCGCCGTGCCGCTGACCGGTGAGATCCGCCAGCTCGTCACCGCCACCCCGGACTATTTCGCCCGTCACGGCATACCCGAGACGCCGGACGATCTGCTTTCACATCAGGGGATCGGCATGCGTATGGCGCACGGTGGGATCTACCGCTGGGAGCTGGCCCGTCGGGGGGAAACGTACGCGCTTGCCGTGCCGCCGCGCTTTGCGACGTCCGATCTTTTTGCCTCGATCCGCGCCGTGAAAGCGGGATTAGGGGTGGGATTTTTACCGGAACTCTATATTCGGGACGAGCTGAAAAGCGGGGAGCTGGTGAGCGTCTTAAACGACTGGACGCAGCCGTTTGCCGGGCTGCGCCTGTACTACCCCGGCCATCGCCACATCCCGCCAGGGCTGCGGGCGCTGGTGGCGATGATCCGCGAGCGCGGAATTATTCCAGGTTAGCTTTATTCAGCCCGTACGCCGCATCCAGCGAACCGGGCGCCATGCGGGAGGTGATCCCCAGACGGTTCCAGGCGTTGATCGCCACGATGGCGAAGTTCAGCTCTGAAATCTCCACGTCCGAGAAGTGCTCCGCCACGCTGCGGTACAGCGCGTCACTCACCCCGTGAACGCCAATCTGGGTCAGCGCTTCGGTGAAGGCCAGCGCGGCTTTTTCACGGGCGCTGAACAGCGGGGACTCGCGCCAGGCCGCCAGATGGTACAGGCGCAGTTCGCGCTCGCCGGCGATTTTCGCTTCTTTTGAGTGCATATCCAGACAGAACGTACAGCCGTTCAGCTGCGACACGCGAATGTCGATCAGGTGCTTCAGCGCCGGATCGATGGAGGTTTTTGCTACCTCCATGCTCAGGGCAGACAGCGCGTTGGCGAGGGCAGGTGTAACTTTATGGTGGTTAACGCGAGTGCTCATGGTCTTTCCTCTTTTTGTGCGGCATATGCCGTGCGATGAGGCAAATCTACGCCGTTCATGACATAGTAAAAAGATACAAAAAGCGTGAAATGAGGTAGGACATGAAGCCGGGCTATCACGAGATTTATTCCCGCTACCGCGACAACATCATGCGCGGCGTGCTGAAGCCGGGCGACAGGGTGCCTGCCATTCGCGTGCTGGCGGAAGAGCTGAAGGTGGCGCGTAAAACCGTCGAAACGGCGTACGCCATTCTGACGGGTGAAGGGTATCTGGTGAGCCAGGGCGCGCGCGGCACGCGGGTTAACCCGGACTTACTGCTGCCGGATAAGGGTGCCCCTGCGGAGCAGCCCACCGGAGCGCTTCCGGCCTCGCTCATCAGCCAGCGCGAGCGGGCGGGGTTTCTGCGCCCCGGCATCCCCGCCCTCGACAGTTTTCCGTATAAAAAATGGCTGCTGCTGGCAGGCCAGGCGACGCGCGCCATGCGACAGGAGGAGATGCTCAACCCGCCCGTTCTGGGCTGGTATCCGCTGCGCCAGGCCATCGCCAGCTACCTCAACATCTCGCGCGGGCTCTCCTGCAGCGCCGAACAGGTGCTGATCACCAGCGGCTACAGCGGCAGCCTGCGGCTGATCCTCGACACCCTCGCCAGCCGCAGCGACAAGGTGGTGTTTGAAGATCCGGGCTATTTCATGGGCCAGCAGCTGCTCAAGCGGATCGTGCCGCGCCTGCACACCGTGCCGGTCGATCGCTGCGGCATCGACACGGACTACCTGCTGCGTCACCATCGCGACGCCCGTTTTGCCATCGTCACCCCGTCACACCAGAGCCCGCTGGCGGTGACGCTCTCCCTGCCGCGTAAGCAGCAGCTTCTCGACTGGGCCAGCCAGAACGAGGCGTGGATTATCGAAGACGATTACGACGGGGAGTTTCACTACACCCGCAAGGTGCTGCCGTCGCTGAAAAGCCTCGACCATCACGACCGGGTGATTTTTATGGGCACCTTCAGTAAAACCATCATGCCGTCGCTGCGCATGGGCTACGTGGTGATGCCCGCCAGCACCGTCGGAGCCTTTACCGACTGCGCGGACATCACCACCAGCGGCCAACCGGTGCTGACGCAAAAGATCCTCACCGCGTTTCTCAACGAAGGGCATTTTTTCCGTCATCTGAAAAAGATGCGCGCGCTGTATCAGACCCGCCGCGACTGGATGATTGCCGCCCTGCAGGAGGTGTATGGCGATCTGTTTTTCACCGAGCAAAACGACGGTGGGATGCATATCGTGGCGTTCCTGACCAAAGGAAGCCGTGACCGGGAAGTGGCGCGCTGCTGGCAGGAACAGCAGCTGCAGGTCAATGCGCTCTCGGAGTGGTATCGCGGGTCGGGCAAACGTTACGGGCTGGTGATGGGCTATAACAACGTGCGGTCGTATCAGGAGGCGCTGGATTTACTGGAAAGGCCGAAGCGGCAGACGTTTGCGCTGTTGCGCTGAAAATCGCCCGGTGGCGCTACGCTTACCGGGCCTACGGGATCGAGTAGGCCGGGTAAGGCGCAGCCGCCACCCGGCGACGACGTGGATCACACATCATATCGCGATAACCCAACGTCCTTGAGTTGCTCGTCGCTCATCTGGCTCAGGATGCGGCGGGTGCGGTTAATGCGATACCAGTTACGCAGCGTTTTTGCGATCCAGACAAACACAATAAACGGACGTTTTGAACGATTCTCGTAGAATTCCATGATGCTCTCCTCACTGTGTCAGTGGGGTTATCATCCCGGAAATCCACCCGTGCAATACAGATGCAAAAACAACTTTTGTTTAACATACAGATCCGCTAAAACAGTATCTGCATGGCAATTTTCGCAGCAATCTGTACTGGTTTTATAATCTGTATGGTGAAAACAAAGGATACAGCATGACACGCTACCAACATCTGGCCAATCTTCTGGCTGAACGCATTGAGCAAGGGCTGTATCGCAGCGGCGAACGTCTGCCGTCGGTGCGCACGCTGAGTCAGGAGCACGGCGTGAGCATCAGCACCATACAGCAGGCCTACCAGATCCTCGAAAACCTCCAGCTGATCACGCCTCAACCGCGCTCCGGCTATTTTGTCTCACCGCGCAAAGCCCAGCCGCCCGTCCCGGCGATGACGCGCCCGGTGCAGCGCCCCGTGGACGTTACCCAGTGGGATGAGGTGATGATGCTGCTGGACGCCCGCGCCGACAAAGAGATGATCTCCTTCGGCGGCGGTTCGCCGGACATTAACCAGCCGAGCCTGAAGCCCCTGTGGCGCGAGATGAGCCGCATCGCGCAGCATAACCCTGGCGAGATGCTGAGCTATGACGTGCTTGACGGGCGTCTGGAGCTGCGCGAGCAGATCGCCCGCCTGATGCTGGACGGCGGCTCCACCGTTTCGGCAAGCGACATTGTGATCACCAACGGCTGCCACGGCGCGCTGTCGATCGCCCTGCTGTCGGTATGCAAACCGGGGGATATCGTGGCGGTGGAATCGCCGTCGTTTCACGGCACCATGCAGATGCTGCGCGGGTTTGACATCAAGGCGATTGAAATTCCCACCGACTCTGAAACCGGGATCAGCATCGAAGCGCTAGAGCTGGCAATGGAGCAGTGGCCAATCAAGGCGGTGATCCTGGTGCCCAACTGCAATAACCCGCTCGGGTTTATCATGCCGGAGGCGCGGAAAAAGCAGGTGCTGGCCCTCGCCCAGCGGCACGATATCGTGATTGTCGAGGATGATATTTACGGCGAGCTGGCGGCGGAGTACCCGCGCCCGCGCACCATTCATTCGATGGATATCGACGGCCGCGTGATCCTCTGCAGCTCGTTTACCAAAACCGTGGCGCCGGGCCTGCGCGTCGGCTGGATTGTGCCGGGACGCTACTATGACCGGGTAATGCACATGAAATACGCCGCCGGCGGATTTAACGTGCCGGGCACGCAGATGGCGGTGGCGGCGTTTATTCGCGACGGTCATTACCATCGCCACGTGCGCCGTATGCGCCAGATTTATCAGCAGAATATGGAAACCTACACCTGCTGGGTGCGGCAGTATTTTCCGGCAGAGATTTGCGTCACGCGCCCGCAGGGCAGCTTCCTGCTGTGGATTGAGCTGCCGGAGAAGGTCGATATGGTGTGCGTCAGCAAACAGCTGTGCCGGCTGAAGATCCAGGCCGCGGCCGGGTCGCTGTTTTCCGCCTCCGGGAAGTACCGCAACTGTCTGCGGATCAACGTGGCGCTGCCGCCGACGGAGAAACATCGCGAGGCGCTGAAAAAGCTGGGTGAAGCGATTGTGATTGCGATGGAGGAGTAGTGTTTTGCCGGGTGGCGGCTTCGCCTTACCCGGCCTACGTTCTTGCCGTTGTAGGCCCGGTAAGCGCAGCGCCACCGGGCAACAGGCTGCACTACTCGTCGAAGTACCAATACCCCTGGTTAATCAGCCCGGTGAGCTCCTCGACAAACGCCGGGTTTTTCAGCGCATCGCCCAGCTCGGCCTGACCGAGTTCGGTGTAGCGGCACAGCGCATCCGCCGCCTTCGCGTCTACCGTCTCCAGCTGTTCGCTGTTGATGAAGAAGCTGCCGTTGATGTTCAGCACGCGCAGGCCGCTCAGGCGAGACAGCGTTTCACCACCCTGCAGCGCGTCCAGCACCTCCTCCGGCGCGTACGGCGGCTCGGCGGCGGCGATATCCAGCTCGTGGCGCGGCGTGGAGACAAAACTGCCGAACCATTTTGTGAAATCATCGGGCTTGCCGATCATGTCGATCATCATCTGACGAATGCGATCGAGCTCGTACTGCTCCACGCGGCCCGGGTGTTCGCGGCAGGTCAGATCCGGATCGCTGTAGTGCTCGCCGCCCAGATCGTTTTCCAGCGCATAATCGGCGAAGCTGCTGATCAGATCGCGGCCGTTTGGCCCACGGAAGCCGACGGAGTAGTTAAGCGCCGTTTCATGGGTAAAACCGTCGTGAGGGAATCCAGGCGGAATATAGAGAATATCGCCCGGCGCCAGATCTTCGTCGATGATCGGCTCGAACGGATCCACATGCAGCAGCGCCGGATGCGGGCAGAACTGACGCATCGGCAGCTTGTCACCCACGCGCCAGCGGCGGCTGTCCATCCCCTGAATGATAAACACGTCGTACTGATCGATATGCGGACCCACGCCGCCGCCCGGCACGGAGAAGGAGATCATCAGATCGTCCAGACGCCAGTCCGGCAGAACGCGGAACGGACGCACCAGCTCCGCCGCGGGCATATGCCAGTGGTTCACCGCCTGCGCCAGCAGCGACCAGCCGGTTTCGCCCAGATCGTCAAAGTGCTCGAACGGACCATTGCTGGCCTGCCATTTACCGTTGAAATGGCTCACCAGACGGCTATCGACCTCCGGCTCCATCGCCAGACCCGCCAGCTCGTCCGGTGTAATCGGGTCGACAAAATTCGGGAAGGCATTTTTCAGCACAACGGGTTGCTTTTGCCAGTATTTCTCAAGAAATTCCGGCCAGTTCAGGTTCAGTTGATACGCCATGGGTAGCACCAGTGAGAAGGGAAACAGGCGCGATTATAGGCAAGAAGGCAGAGGGGGAACTTGTCATGGGTCAAACCAGCACGTGTAGGTCGGGTAAGGCGAAGCCGCCACCCGACACAAACACGCCGCGAAAACTTAATCCAGCTTCAGCTCGTCATAGTGGGTAATCAGTTTACCCACGATACCGTAGTCCAGCGCTTCCGCCGGGGACATCCAGAAGTTGCGGTCGGTGTCTTTTTTTACTTTTTCCAGCGGCTGGCCGGTAGCGTCGGCGATCAGCTTGTTCACGCGATCCAGCATACGGATGATCTCGCGCGCTTCGATCTCAATATCGGTCGCCTGACCGCGCACGCCGCCCAGCGGCTGGTGGATCATGAAGCGGGTATTTGGCAGCGAGTAGCGGTGCTCTTTTTTCGCCGCCAGGAAGATGGTGATCCCGGCGCTCGCGACCCAGCCGGTGCCGATCACGTGCACTTCCGGGCGAATGAATTTGATGAAGTCGTGGATGGTGTCGCCCGCTTCCACGTGGCCGCCCTGGCTGTTGATGTACAGCTTAATCGGATCGTTGCTGACGCTTTGCAGCAGGATCATCTGGGTGATCACTTTCTGCGCCAGCTCCTGGTTGATCTCACCGGAGATCACAATCGAACGAGACTCCAGCAGTTTTTGCTGCAGAGCGCCCGCGCCGTTTGACCCTTCCGCTTTTTCCTTGTCGCTTTCTTTCAGTGTGTAGTGCATTGTTATTTCCTCAGCTTGTCGCGCTCAAAACCAGAGTGTAGCCTGTTTTACCGATCAAAGTCCTCACCGACAAATCACGAGGGAGCTTATGCGCATTGCCTATGTTGCACGCGTTTCGTTCCTTCACCGCCGCGCCCGGATCGCTATACTTCATATGATTATCATATTGTTAAATGATAATTATATTTAATGTGTTAAGATGAAAGTCAGCATAAACAGTCCCTTACGTCACTCCTGGGGGCTGTTTGCATCCTCGACATGTAAAACAGCACCGGGGCGGTGAATGGAACACATTGTGTATGTGGTTGATGACGATGACGCAGTCAGACAGTCCGTAATCGGGCTGCTGGAATCCGCAGACTTAAACGCCATCGGCTTTTCATCGGCAGAAGCGTTTCTTCAGCACCGCTTTGAAGAGCTCCCCTCGTGCGTGGTCCTCGATATGCAGATGCCCACCATCTCGGGTTTTGAGGTGGCAGATGCCCTCAAGGACAGCGGGCGTGAAATCCCGATTATCTTTCTCACCGGCCACGGCACCATCCCGATGTCGGTGCGCGCCATAAAAGGCGGCGCTTACGAATTTCTCACCAAGCCCGTCGAATCCACCGCGCTTATCGACGCCATTGAGTCCGCGCTGCAGCTGGCGGAAAACAACGCCGAGCGCAATAAAGAGCACTACGCCCTGAAGCAGCGCCATCTCTCCCTCACGCCGCGCGAACACGAGGTGCTCACGCTGGCGATAAGCGGCATGCTGAATAAGCAAATTGCCGCCGAGCTGGGCGTCAGCGAGATCACGGTGAAAGTGCATCGCCGCCGCGTAATGGAGAAAATGCAGGTGCGCTCCGTGGCTGAGCTGGTCAGGGCCGTTGAGCGCCTGACCAAAAGCCAGCCTGCGGAGTAACGTTTACCCTTCCTGTACCGCCAGCGGCAGCGCAAAGGCAAACACCGTGCCGTAAGGCTCCCGGCGGCGCGCGCTCAGCTTCCCGCAGTGGCGCTCAATGATGCTGGCGCTGATGGTCAGCCCCATCCCCATCCCCTGTGGCTTTGTGGAGTAGAACGAGTCAAAAATCTGCTCCAGCCGCTCGGGCTCAATGCCGCTCCCGGTATCGGCGATCTCAACGATCGCTTTCCCGTCCGCGTTGCTGGTGCTGAGGGTGATGGTGCAGGCGCGATCCTTCACCTCGGCCATCGCCTCAACGGCGTTCATCACCAGGTTAAGCAGCACCTGCTGGATCTGCACGTTATCGCCAGTGATAAAGCTGTCCTGCGCCTTCAACAGGTAATCAACGCTAATGTGTCGCTGCTCCAGCTCGCTGCGGGAGAGCGCGATGATATGGTGGATCAGATAGTGCAGATCGATGCGCGAGAAGGTGGGATCCTGCTTGCGCGTCAGGGACTGGATGCTGCGAATGATCTCCCCCGCCCGCGCGCCTTCCGCGGCGATCTCTTCCAGCCCTTCCCGCACTTTATCCAGCCGGGCCGGCTCCCGGCTGAGCCAGCGCAGGCTCGCTCCGGCGTTAGAGACGATCGACATCAGCGGCTGGTTGATCTCATGGGCGATGGAGGAGGTCAGTTGCCCGACGGTGGTGGCGCGGGACACCCTCGCCAGATCCGCCTGCGCCACCCGCATGGCATCCTCCGCGGCGCGCTGGCTGGTGATATCGGTGATGATGCCGTAATACTCGTTCACCTCGCTGCCCACGCCAACCGGATCGCCAATCCCGAGGATATAGCGCGTTGAACCGTCGGTACGCTTCACCCGAAACTCCGCGCGCATGGAGAGCCCTTCGCGCACGCTCTGCGTGACGATGGTGCTGATGCGGGCATAGTCGTCTTCATGGACGAAGGTCAAAAACTCCGCCATGGAGATCATCTTTTGCTGCTCGGGCAGGCCGAGGATGCGGGCGTACTCCTCCGAGACAAACATCAGATCCTGCTCCAGCTCCCAGCGCCAGCTGCCGGTGTGGCTGATCTGCTCGCCCAGCATCAGCGAGGTCTGGCTGGCGCGCAGCTCTTTTTCCACCCGACGGCGCTGGATGTTCTCCCCCAGCAGCTCGGCGTACAGCCGCGCCGTCTCCAGGGAGACCGCGGCCTGCGCCCCCAGCAGGCTCACCACGCGAGAATGCTCGGCGGTGAAAACCTCCGGCATCAGGCGGTTTTCCAGGTAGAGCACGCCCACCAGCCGCGCCTGTTTGAACATCGGGACGCACATGACGGCCGCTCCCGAGGTCACCAGATAGGGATCCTGGCTGAAGGGGTGAAACTCCTCCGGCTTACCGGTGCGGATCTCCTGCCCGGTGCGGATCACCGCCGCCAGCACCGACAGGGGCATGTCGGTCGCCGTCGGCACGTCTTTCAGAATCCGCACCCGCACGCCTTCGGTGCTGGTCCAGGCGCTGGCCTCGATCTCCGGGATCAGGTTATCGCTCACGCGAAGCAGCAGGCCGCGCTGCGCCCCGGCGCGTTCGAGGAGGATCGTCATCAGGTTTTCAATTAAGCGCTCGAGGTTGATCTCTTCAGACAGCGCGCGGGAGGCTTTGATGACGCTCTGCAGATCGCGGATCGTCTCGTTCTGGGCGAACGCCACCGTGTCATAGGCGCTCGCCTGCCCGGAGGCCAGCAGATGCGGGAAATCCTGCTCCAGCTGGCGCACCTTGGCCTGCGCGCCCGCCCGGCCCCAGGCGGCAATTGCGCCACGGAAGTGTGCGTCCGAGGCGGTTGGATAGCCGCAGGCCAGCGCAAAGCGGCCCGCCAGCTCGTGAGCCAGGGCATTAATCGGATTAAACCCGCCCTCGCGGGAGAGCCGGACCGCCTTCTCGTACTGCTCAAGCGCGATGCTGTTCATCCCGTCCAGACGCACGATTTCGGCGTAGATCAGCGCCTCTTTATCCGCGAACGTGCCGGGATTAATGCGCGCCCAGAGGGCGATTTTGTCATAGTGGGCGTGAATGCTGCGGCGGTGGTTCGCCGAGAAGGTCTCCGGCGTTAACTGACGCGAAAGCGCCAGCGCGCTGTAAAGATGGTAATCCAGCAGATGGATGTGCCCTGGCGCAGACCACGCGTACCACCCCGCCATCTCCAGATCCGCCTGCGCGTCGGCATACTCCCCACAGGTAAAATGCGCCATGCCGCGGTAGAGCCAGTACCAGAACAGCATGGTGGAGGTCTGCTCCGGTGCCTGCTCCGGCGACGCGGGCAGCAGCGCCTCCGGCAGCACCTGCGATGCGGTCCAGGTGCCGATAACCGGCGTGCGCAGGAACTCTACGTAGCCGCGCTGGACCATCAAAATGGTCTCCACGTCCTGGAAGTGGGTTTTACGCACGAACGCCAGGCCGCGATCGATGCTGGTCAGCACCCCGTCCAGGTGATCGCCCCGGGAGAGGAAATTAATGACCTGGTGGCAGGCCGCAAAGCAGGCCATCGTCATATCCCCGTGGGTCACCGCCGAGGTAAAGCAGGCCTTCGCGCACTCGATGGTAAACGATAAAGGCTGGGTCCAGACGCTGAGCTGGTCGAGCGGCAGCAGGGTTTTAGCTTCGAATGCGTCGTAGCCGTGGCGATTCACCAGTTCGCGGGCCAGCGTGCCGTACTGGAAGCCGAGGCGATACTCGGCGTAGCGGTGGCCCATCAGCACGCCAAACCAGGCCATCGCCGTGGTGGAGGCGCCGGTAATACCGTGGTCGAGCGTCAGGTGCATCATGCGGCAAAGCAGTAAAAAGTGCAGGCGCGGACAGATGAAGCTGGCGCAAATGCTGGCGCTGTAGAGCAGGTTCATCACCGCTTCGGTTTCCGGGTTATCCATCCGCGAGAGCGGGGCAAACAGGGTTTGCGGCGCGTCGCCCGCGCGGTTACAGAAGTGTTCCCAGGCCTCGTCGCAGTCGGCATCTTCCGGATAGCGGCCGATCTGAATACCAAAGACCCCCAGCCAGCAGAGCGCCGCCTCCAGCGCCAGACGGCTGTCCGACTGGCGAATGTACACTTCCACCAGCAGATTGGCCGCCAGCGCCTTTTCGGTCAGCCCGCCGGGGCACCCGAGAATGGCGTCACACAGCTCGCGGGTGCGCGCCAGGTGCCCCAGCGCAAACTCGCAGCCCGCCTCTTCGATATCGAGCATAAAGTCTGACACCGTCCCGGCGTTGCCCAGCGCTCGGGCTGTCTGGATATAGCTTAGCGCCGAGAGATAATCCCCCGAGCGTTTCGCGCGTCGCGCGGCCAGCAGGCTCAGCTCGCGGAACATCTGGCGCTGCGGGGCAGGCTGGATGCTGTCCAGCGCGGCCGTGACGTGATGTACGGCGCGGAACAGCAGCTCGTTCCCCGCCGCCTGCCGCGCGGCGTCGGCCAGCAGGCTGGCGGTGGTCAGATGAAGATGGCTTTTCTCATGCCGATCCAGCAGCGCAAAGGCGGCCTCCTGCACCCGGTCGTGGGTGAAGGAGTACGCTTTCTCCGTCAGCACGATCAGCTGCGCCATGACCGCCGGATGCAGCGCGTAGCGCATTTCCGCCATCGATATACCAACCACGCGGCAGATCATCTCCATTTCGCCCGTGCCGCCGAGGCAGGCAAGGCTGCCCAGCAGGCGACGCGTCTCGTCGGGCAACTCTTCCAGCTTCTCCAGCACCAGGGTGACGACGTTTTCGGTGTAATGCCGGGCGCGGATCGCCTGCAGATCGTAGTGCCACTTGTCCTGATATTTGTTGTGCACCACCAGCCCGTCATCGACGATGCGGCGGAAAAATTCGTGTACAAAGAGCGGGTTGCCCCCGGTCTTTTCATGGATCAGCGTGGCGAGGTCGGTCGTCGCCGTGCTGCGGGTACGAAATACCGTCCCCAGCCAGCGGGACACGGCTTTGACAGAGAGCGCCTGCGGGACAATTTCGCTCGCGTGCTGTGCCGCCTCCGGCAGGCTCGCCAGCTGCTGTTGCAGTGCGGGTTCGGACAACGAACCGATGTCGCGGTGCGCCACAACCACCAGCAGCGGGATCGCACCGCAGTTCACCAGCAGGTAGTTGAGCGTATGCAGGCTGGCGGCGTCGCTCCACTGGAGATCGTCGAGTACCAGCACCAGCGGGCAGCCCTGCGAGGCAAAGGTTTTCACCAGCGCCAGCACCATATGGCTGAAGCGCGCCCGGGCATCAATGGAAAACGTATCCGCCGGGAAGCGCGGCTTGCGCTCAAGCAGCAGGCCCAGCTCGGGCACGAGGCTCACGGCCAGCGCCTCGTGTCCTTCCAGGGCGCGAGAAAGACGGATTTTCCATTTCGCCACCTCGTCTGCTGGCAGGCCCAGCAGGTGCAGGGTCAGGGGGCGGAATGCGGAGCTTAATACGCCGTAGGGTAATGACGGTGAAAACTGATCCACTTTGCCCACCGCCAGCAGCACCGTACGCTGCTGGAGCGTTTTTAACGCCGTCGCAATGATGGAGGATTTGCCGATCCCCGACGGCCCGCCGATGGTCACCAGCTCCGGCACGCGGTTCTGCCCCACCCGCTCAAACGCGGCAATGACGTCATTCGCCTGCGGATGCGTCGCGAACAGCGAGTCCGCCAGAAGAATCGCCGGGGTGCGGTCCTGCTGGCCGGGGGTAAAGGCAACGATCTCGCCCTCACCGGTCAACGTCGCCTGGCAGCGGCGGAGGTCGGCAATCAGCCCGTCAACCGTCTGGTAGCGGTTATCGGGGTGCTTCTCCAGCAGCTTCAGGATGATGGTCGACAGCATTCCCGGCACGTCCGGGCGTATCGCATCCGGGGCCAGCGGTGCCGAGGCAATATGGTAATGCGCCCAGTTGGTCCGATCGTCCTCCCCCAGTTCAAACGGCAGGCGTCCGGTCAGGAGTTCATACAGCACCACGCCGAGGCTGTAGAGATCGCTGCGACCATCGACGGGGCGCTGGGTGCGGGAGGTGTGCTCCGGGGACATATACGCTGGCGTGCCGCCTGAAATGGCAAGCCGGGTCTGCGCGAAGGCGCCGGAGAGGCTGCATGAAAGGCCAAAGCTGCCCAGACGGCAGGTGGCATCGTGATGAACAAAAATATTGCCGGGCTTGATATCGCCGTGGATCAGGTTTTGCAGATGCATCTGGCGCAGAGGAACGCAGATCTGGATCGCCAGCTCGATAAAGCGCGCGATCCCCGAGATCGCTCTGCCCGCGCGCCGCGCCAGCAACTCAAACGAAAACGGGGCGTACACCAGCGCGAAGCGTCCCCGGTACTGGGTGGACGCGACGGCGCGTATGGCCCAGCTGTCCTGCAGCGCGTCACGCAGCGCAAACTCGTTTTTCAGCAGCCGGGTGGCACGCTCTTCCTCTTCATCGCTGACCGCGGTGGCGATAATGAACGAGCCGCCGGAATGAGGATGTCGCGCATGCATCCAGGCAATTCCGCCCTCCTGCGCCAGCACGGTAAAAATCACATCCTCTTTAAGGACAAAAACCCGCCCCTGGTGAAGATTTCCCTGGGCGGGCCAGAATGCAGGCTGCTCGTGTTCGTTCATCCGCGATCCTTATTGTCGGCGGGCCAGCTCCCGCTGAATATGATCCAGCAGAATATCGATGTTAATCGGCTTACGCAAAAAAGCAGCGGCGCCCAGACCGAGAGCGTACCGCTGCATATTTTCATCAGCATGACCGGAGATAAAAAGCACGGGCGGAGGCGGTACGGCCAGCAGCCGCAGCTTGTCAAACAGCTCAAGGCCGCTCATGCCCCGGAGCTTGATATCGGTGATCACCAGCGCCGCGCCGGACAGGGCAAGCGGATGGCTCAGAAATACCTCTGCCGAATCAAACGTGTCGGTTGAATAGCCTTCCGACTCCAGGAGATTACTCAACCCGCTGCGGACGGAACGTTCGTCATCAATGATGGCAATGCGCCACGGCAGCGTCATGCTGTTATTCCTCTAACCAGTCATTTAACGTTGCGAGGGTCCTTCGCGGGCGCAGGGGGCGCCGTGCCGCTGATTTTCGGTACGCATTCGTGACGAAACCAGGCGAGGGTGAGCGGTTCGCGACTCAGTAAACGTCGTCCCACCGGGATAAGCTGTTCGCCCACCAGCATGCCAAACAGGCCTAGCAGGGCGACAACCGGCGGTGCCGGGGAATGGACGTCGAGCAGAGCGTAAATTACCCCAGCAACTACGCCGCACACCAGCGAAATTATCCATGCTTTCATGATGACGCTCCCGTCTGCGATGCCGCCTGCGGAACGGTCACCTGAGGAGGTGGGGCGCCGTCGCGGGATAAGAGATGGCGCGTCGCCTGTTCACCCGCCAGCATCCCCAGCAGACCAATCAGCGCCAGCGCGGGCGGCGCGGGGGAGCGCACCTTCAGCACGGCATACATCAGGCCAATCAACACGCCTGCCGCAAGGGATATCAGCCCAGTACTCATCGTGAACTCCAGAGAAAGAGGCAGCGGCGAGCCGGATGAGGGACCAGCCCGCCGACGGGACTTAGCGAGCCGGGACCGGCGCTAAGGTGCGGTGCTCGCTCTTCTGGCGAGACGGCGCTTTATGCACCATGGTGTAGGCGTAATCCACGCCCATGCCGTACGCGCCGGAGTGCTCGCGCACGATGTCCATCACCGCGGTGTAGGTCTCTTTACGCGCCCAGTCGCGCTGCCACTCCAGCATTACCTGCTGCCAGGTCACCGGGATCACGCCCGCCTGGATCATGCGCTGCATCGCGTAGTCGTGGGCTTCTTTGGAGGTACCGCCGGACGCATCCGCCACCATATAAATTTCGTAGTCGCCTTCCAGCATCGCGCACAGGGCAAAGCTGTTGTTGCACACTTCGGTCCACAGACCGGCCACCACGACCTTCTTCTTGCCGTTGGCCTTCAGCGCATCGCGCACCTTCTGGTCGTCCCAGGAGTTCATGGAGGTACGCTCCAGAATGTCCTGACCCGGGAACACGTCCAGCAGCTCAGGATAGGTATTGCCGGAGAAGCTTTCGGTCTCTACGGTGGTGATGATGGTCGGGATGTTGAACACCTTAGCCGCTTTCGCCAGCGCCACGGTGTTGTTTTTCAGCACCTGGCGGTCAATCGACTGCACGCCAAACGCCATCTGTGGCTGATGATCGATAAAGATGATCTGACAGTTCGCAGGGGTTAACACTTCGAGCTTTGAAGAGGTCATAGCATTTTCCAGTGGTTAAGGGTAGAAATCGCCGCGAGCACCGCGGCGATAAAGTCACCCTCATCCTGCGGTTTTCCTTCTCCGCGCGTAATTATCTCTTCGTATAGTTAACCTTAGGTATAGTTATACTTTGGTATACCTATCCTATTGTATAACTGGATCTTTGCCGAAACCGGTTCCCATAATCCTGACCATTCCCCTCTCAGTCAGGAGCAGTTATGGTTACCCTCGGTAAAGCCGATCTCATTCTGGTTAACGGCCAGTTTCATACCGTCGATCGCGAGAATCCTGTCGCGGAAGCCGTTGCCGTGCGCGACGGAAAATTTCTGGAAGTGGGTACCGTCGCCGAGGTGATGCAACACCACGGCGACGCCACCAAAGTAGTGGATTTGAAAGGCCACACCGCCATCCCTGGCCTCAACGACTCGCACCTGCACCTGATCCGCGGCGGGCTGAACTACAACCTCGAGCTGCGCTGGGAAGGCGTGCCCTCCCTGGCCGACGCCCTGCGGATGCTGAAAGAGCAGGCGCTGCGCACCCCGTCGCCGCAGTGGGTGCGCGTGGTGGGCGGCTGGACCGAGTTCCAGTTTGCCGAGCGCCGCATGCCAACCCTCGACGAAATTAACGACGCCGCGCCGGATACCCCGGTCTTCATCCTGCACCTGTACGACCGCGCCCTGCTCAACCGCGCCGCGCTGAAGGTGGTCGGCTACACCAAAGACACGCCAAACCCGCCGGGCGGGGAGATCCAGCGCGACGCCAACGGCAACCCGACCGGGATGCTGATTGCCCGTCCGAACGCCATGATCCTCTACGCCACACTGGCCAAAGGGCCGAAGCTGCCGCTGGAGCAGCAGGTCAACTCCACCCGCCAGTTCATGCGCGAGCTCAACCGTCTGGGGCTGACCAGCGCCATCGACGCGGGCGGCGGCTTCCAGAACTACCCGGAAGATTATGAGGTGATCGCCGAGTTGCACGCGAAAAAGCAGATGACCATCCGCATCGCCTACAACCTCTTTACCCAGCGCCCGGGCCACGAGCTGGAAGACTTTGAAAAATGGACCGACATGCTCACGCCGGGCCAGGGCAGCGACTTCTTCCGCCACAACGGCGCGGGCGAGATGCTGGTCTTCTCTGCCGCCGATTTTGAAGATTTCCTCGAACCGCGCCCGGATCTCGCGCCGGGCATGGAGGACGAGCTGGAGCGCGTGGTACGCCATCTGGTGGAGCACCGCTGGCCGTTCCGCCTGCACGCCACCTATAACGAATCCATCAGCCGCATGCTGGACGTGTTCGAGAAGGTGAACCGCGACATTCCGTTCAACGGCCTGCACTGGTTCTTCGACCACGCGGAAACCGTGTCACAGGCCAACATCGACCGCATCAAAGCGCTCGGCGGCGGCATTGCCGTCCAGCACCGCATGGCCTTCCAGGGCGAGTACTTTGCCGAGCGTTACGGCATCGAAGCCACCCGCCACACGCCGCCGGTGGCGAAAATGCTCGAGACCGGCGTGCCGGTGGGCTTAGGGACGGACGCCACCCGCGTGGCGAGCTACAACCCGTGGACCGCGCTCTACTGGCTGGTCTCCGGCCGTACCGTCGGCGGAATGCAGATGTACGACCACAGTGCCCGTCTGGATCGCGATACCGCCCTGATGCTCTGGACCCAGGGCAGCGCGTGGTTCTCCAGCGAGCAGAACCAGAAGGGGCAGATTAAAGTCGGCCAGCTCGCCGACCTGGCGGTGCTGAGCAAAGACTACTTCCGCGTGCCGGAAGAGGAGATCAAGGGCATCGAGTCCGTTCTCACGGTGGTCAACGGCGACATCGTCTACGCCGCGGGCAGCTTTGGCCCGCTCGCGCCGCCGGCCATCCCGGTCCTGCCCGAGTGGTCCCCGGTGGTCAAGGTGCCTGGCCACTACCGCAGCGCGCCGCCGCAGGCCGCACGCGTGGGTATGAGTGTGGCTCACCACTGCAGCGGCCCGTGCGGAGTTCACAGCCACCAGCACGATTTCGCCCGCACGTCAGCGATGCCGGTGTCCGACGATAACGCTTTCTGGGGGGCGCTGGGCTGCAGCTGCTTTGCATTCTGATGAAAAACACTACCATGCCGCCCCGGATCGACCTGGGGCTGTTCTTCCTGCGCCTGACCGGCAGCCTGCTGCTGCTCTACGTGCACGGCCTGCCGAAGGTGCTGCACTTCAGCGAAGAGCTGATGCGCATTGAAGATCCGTTCGGCTTCGGGCCTTACGCGAGCCTGATCCCGGCGATTGTCGCCGAGGTGATCTGCCCGCTGTTGATCATTGCGGGCGTCTACACCCGCCTGGCGTGCCTGCCGATTATCGCCGTGCTGCTGGTGGCGATGCTGGCGGTCCACCCGAACTGGTCGATTGCCGAAGGGCAGTTTGGCTGGCTGCTGCTGATTATCTTCACCACTCTCGCCCTCACCGGGCCGGGTCAGTGGCGGCTGCAGCGTAAGGCAACGGAGAGGTTCGCATGACCCAGGTTAACGACGTTCGCGACGCACACGTCGAGACGACGCCCGCACCGACGGTTTCACCCTGGCAGCCGCTGAGCCAGCCGGTGTTCCGCATGCTGTGGATCGCCACGGTGGTCTCTAACGTCGGCTCATGGATGAGCGACGTCGGCATCAACTGGAGCATGCTGACCCTGAGCGCCGACCCGCTGGATATCGCGCTGGTGCAGGCGGCCAGCAGCCTGCCGATGTTCCTCTTCGCCCTGCCGTCCGGGGTGATGGCGGACATCGTTGACCGGCGTAAATACCTGCTCTTCTCCCAGCTGTGGGTGTTCATCGCCGCCGCCGGGCTGACGGTGCTCTCCTTCACCGGACACGTCACCCCCACCGTGCTGCTGGTGGCGACGTTTCTGCTGAGCGTAGGGGCGGCGATGAGCTCGCCGCCGTTCCAGGCCGTGGTGCCCGATCTGGTGAGCAAGCCGGAGCTGGGCGCCGCCGTGGCGCTGAACTCGCTCGGGGTGAACATCAGCCGGGCGATTGGCCCCGCGCTGGGCGGTTTCCTGCTGTCGCTCGCCGGGCCGTGGATGGTGTTTGCCCTGAACGCGCTGTCCGTGGTGGGCGTGGCATGGGTACTGTGGCGCTGGCGTCCGGCCCCGTCCATTCAGCGTCTGCCGCCGGAGCACTTCTTCTCTGCGGTGCGCACCGGCATCCGCTACGTGCACGCCGCCCCGGTGCTGCGCAACGTGCTGGTGCGCACGGTGGCCTTCTTCGTTTTCGGCAGCGCGGGCTGGGCGCTGCTGCCGCTGGTGGCGCGCCGCGAGCTGGGCCTGGGCCCGGCGGGCTACGGCGTGATGCTGGCGTGCATTGGCCTGGGGGCGATTGCCGGGGCGATCCTGCTGCCGCGCCTGCGCCAGCGGCTGAACGCCGACCGCCTGATGGTGGCCGCGAGCCTGGTCTTTGCCCTCACCATGCTGGCGCTGGCGTTTGTGCGCCACGTCTGGCTGCTCAACCTGTTTGAGTTCTTCACCGGCTTCGCGTGGATTGCGGTGCTTTCAACGCTGAACCTCGGCGCCCAGCGCAGCGCCGCCCGCTGGGTGAAGGCCCGGGCGCTGGCGGTCTACCTGACGGTGTTCTTCGGCTCGATGACCACGGGCAGCGCGATCTGGGGGCAGATAGCCTCCCGGTTCGGCACCCCGACCGCGCTGGTTGTCGCCACGCTGGGGATGGTGCTGGCAAGCGCCACCGTGTTCCGCTGGAAGCTGGAGAAAGACCCGGAATTGAACCTCGACCTGAGCGGCCAGCCGCTGGACGGCGTGGAGATCGACCTGCCGAACGAGCGCGGCCCGGTGCTGGTCTCGCACGAGTACATCATCGACCCGCACAACACAAAAGCCTTCCTGGAGGCGGTACACGAGCTGCGCCGGGTGCGACGCCGCGCCGGGGCGATGAGCTGGGCGGTATACGAAGATATTGAGCGCCCCGGCCTGTTTATCGAGACCTTCCTGATGGGCTCCTGGATTGAGCATCTGCGCCAGCAGGAGCGCCACACCATGAATGACCTCCTGCTGCAGAGCCGCGTTCTGGCTTTTCATCAGGGCACAACATCACCGGCAATTCGTTATCTGGTCGCGCCGGTATAACCATAACCATCACCTGCACAGGAACACACTATGGCAACGTTTAAGGCAAAAGACGGCACGCAGATTTACTACAAAGAAGGCGGCGCGGGCAAACCGGTTCTCTTCAGCCACGGCTGGCCGCTGGACGGCGACATGTGGGACAGCCAGCTGAACTACCTGGCCGAGCGCGGCTTCCGCGCCATCGCCTTTGACCGTCGCGGCTTTGGCCGCTCGGATCAGCCGTGGAACGGTTACGACTACGACACCTTTGCGTCCGACATTAACGACCTGATCACCACCCTGGACCTGCAGGACGTGACGCTGGTGGGCTTCTCCATGGGCGGCGGCGACGTGACCCGCTACATCAACAACTACGGCAGCGCGCGCGTGGCCGGTCTGGCGCTGCTGGGCGCGGTCACGCCAATCTTTGGCAAATCCGACTCCTTCCCGCAGGGTGTGGATCAGAGCGTGTTCGACGGCATTCGCGACGGACTGCGTAAAGATCGCGCCCAGTTCATCAGCGACTTCGCCACCCCGTTCTACGGCACCAACGCCGGACAGACCGTTTCCGCCGGTGCCCTGACGCAGACGCTGAACATCGCCCTGCTGGCCTCCCTGAAGGGTACCATCGACTGCGTGACCGCCTTCGGCGAAACCGACTTCCGCCCGGATATGGCGAAAATCGATGTGCCGACGCTGGTGATCCACGGCAGCAACGACCAGATCGTGCCGTTTGAAAGCACCGGCAAGCTGGCGGCAGAGATGATCAAAAACGCCACGCTGAAGGTGTACGACAACGCGCCGCACGGCTTCGCGCTGACCCACCAGGACCAGCTCAACGAAGACCTGCTGGCGTTTGTGAAGTCGCTGTAATTTTCTGTAGGCCGGGTAAGGCGCAGCCGCCACCCGGCGCTTTCGCAGACGCGTTGCGCTCCGCCAGCAGCCGACAAATCTCCGCGTGCTTCTCCTCGGTAAAGGTAAAGCGCGACATAAAGCCCATGCGGATCAGCGAGCCTATTGCCGGCAGCAGGCAAATCCCGAAGAACAGCCCCGACAGCACGCTCTCGCTCTGAATTTGCGCCTGCGGCACGTAGCCAATCATCGTCAGTAACACGCCGATGAGCCCGCCGCCTACCGCCACCGACATCTTGCCGGTGAAGGTCTGCCCGGAGAAAGTGATCGCCGCGCAGCGCTTGTGGGTGTGGTACTCCGCGTACTCGATGGTGTCGGCAATCATCGACGAGGTGAGGATGTTGGTCATCATCACGAACAGCGTGCTCAGGCCGAGCAGAATAAACAGCATCGTCACCTGCTGATAGCCGACAAACCACATCACCACGCGCACCGCCACGTCCAGCCCGCAGAGGATCATAAACAGCTTCCGCTTCTGCATCCGGCGCGTCAGCATCGGGGCAACCAGGCACAGCACCGCCGCGACAATCCCCATCACGCCAATCGCCATCTGCAGGCTGCCGTCGCCCAGGTTGTTGATAAAGAAGTAGATATACAGCCCGCCCGCCACGTTGTGAAACACGCAGAAGAAGAACGACAGCAGGACGATAAACAGCGGCTTGTTCTGGCGCAGGTTGTGGAAGGTGTCGCGGATGGTCACCTTTTCCGGGCTCGGCGGCACGCGCTCTTTGATCTGCATAAAGCCGTTGAGCATCAACGGCAGGCCCACCAGCATCATCACCAGCGCCGCCATAAAGTAGCCTTTGTCATTGCTGTACTGGGCGAAGTAGGCCGCCAGCTTCGGGAAGAAGATGTTGGCGCAGGCAATCCCGGCGTTCACCCCGAGCATCGCCGCTGTCACCGCGCGGGTGCGCTGCCCGGAGTCGTTGGTCATCACCGACGACATAGACCAGAACGGGATATCGGAGATGGCGTACAGCGTCCCCCACAGGATATACGTCACCCCGGCGTAGAGGATTTTGGTGGTCATGTCCGCTTCGATTTTATAGAACGACAGCAGCGTGACGCCGGTGATCAGCAGCGGGGCAATCAGCAAAAAGTGGCGAAACTTGCCGAACCGGCTGTTAATGGTGTCCATGATGCTGGCAAACAGCGGATCGTGAACCGCGTCCCACGCGCGGGCAATCAGGAAGATGGTGCTCGCCGCCAGCGCCGAGATCCCCAGCACGTCGGTGTAAAAATAGTTAATAAACGAACCCACTAAACCAAAGCTAAAACACTGACCTAAACCATAACCAAAATAAGACCACAGCTCGCGAGACGGTATTTTCATTGTCGTTGCCATTGTTATATGCCTGCCTGGTTGCCCGGCGGTGGTCCGCCGGGTCGATATTATTAGCCCTGAACTTTCGGGGCGATCTTGCGCAGCTGCTGCATTAATGCGATTTCACGGCGCGAGAACGGAATGCCGTTCTCCTCAAACACGTCGTGGAACCAGAGGCGGCAGTAGTCCGTGGACTCCTTCATCACCACCGGCCACGGCAGCCACGTCTGGGTTTTGCCGCGCACCAGCCCCCACTGGTACGGCGCGACCTTCGCCGCGTACATCAGCGGAAGCTGCTCTTCGATGGTGCTGCCCACGTGGCGCGCCAGCCATTCGGTGCAGAACAGCGGGCGACCAGGCTGTTGCAGCTGCTGGATAATCGCCGTCATGCGCCCGGTGTGGGTGTAGGCGTGGAAGCTCACCACGTCCGAGAGCGCCAGCGCGGTCTGGTCCAGCGGATGCTGGAAGAACGTCTCGCCCTCCTCTTCCGGCGGCAGGCGCCACGCGCAGACGGTGAGCGGCTGGGTTGGATCTTCTTCACGCACCCACTGGAATGCGAGCTTCATCAGCGCGTGGGCGCAGGTCTCCAGCTTCGCGTCGTACTGCACCTCCTGCGTGCCCGTCGCGAAAATGCCGCGGTTACCCGGCTCGTTGTAGAGATCCCACAGCAGCACGCGCTTATCCTCGCGGAACTGGCGCACAACGTCGCGGATATAGCGCTCAATGTCTGCCCAGCAGTCCGGATCGCACACCTTGTCGCGCCCCGGGCTCGCCGCCGCCTGGCTGTTGTGCTTGCCCGGCACCGGCGGCTTTTGCGGGCCGAGGTACGGCTCGTCGCCCGAGAAGCCGCAGTCGTCCATCAGGGTCAGCATGGTGCTGAACCCGTGGCCGTCGGCAATCGTCAAAAAGCGGTCGATGCGCGCCATCAGCCCGTCGCGATCGTGCTCCCAGACGATAAACGGCAGGTTGATGCGCAGGGTGTTGTAGCCAGCCTCCGCCGCCCAGCCCAGCTCGCGGTCAATCGTCCCGGCGTCGAAGGTCTCTGCCTGCCAGATATCGGTCCAGTTCACCGCCGTCGACGGCAGATAGTTAAACCCGCACAGCCAGCCCTTCTGCTGATACCACGCCTGTGCCTGCTCCCTGCTCCACTGCTCTTTCATTACGCGTCCTCTTACTGATAATATTTAGCTAATAAATATTAGCTGCGGGATAAATGCGCAATTTCCCGCACGAAGAAAAGCGATGCCCCTCACAAAGTTCACGCTTCGATGAATGAGAAACGTGATCGACGGCGCTAAAGCGCGCGGTTAGGGTATGATGCGAAGTCGCGAAAGGGAGAGGACGGATGAAGCGAAAAACGAAAGTGACGATGAACGATATTGCGCGGGCGGCAGGGGTGTCGCAGGCGACGGTATCGCTGGTGCTCAACCAGTCCCGCAACATCAAGCTCAGCGACGACACCCGCCAGCGGGTGATTGGCGTCGCCACCGAGCTCGGCTACGACCGCCTCCCCGCCGTTCACGCCCCGCGCAACCAGGAAGAGATCGCCCTGCTGGTGAGCTCCATGCAGAGCTTCGACCCGTTTATCGACGCCATCAGCCAGGCGCGGGAAGCGGCGTGGCGTAACGAGACCCAGCTCACCGTCTACGACTACGGCGACGACATCGAGCTGGCGCTGAACATCATCCGCCAGCTGGAGAAGCGCAACTGCATCGGGATTATTCTCGCCTCTCCGGTCACCACGCTGGTGGACATGACGGCGTTCCAGGACTGCACCCGCATCCCGCTGGTGCTGCTCAACCAGCGCGACCCCGGCTCGCCGCTGCTGCCGTCGTTTATCCCGGACGACTACGCCAACGCCTTCCAGGTGACTAAACACCTCATCGCCTGCGGGGCGACGCGCATCGCCCACATCACCGGCGAGAGCTGGATGGAGGCCTCGCGCCAGCGTCTGGCGGGCTACCAGGCGGCGCTGCAGCAGGCCGGACTCGCGTGCGACGACGGCCTGGTGCGCCAGACCAACTGGCAGTTCAGCGAGTCCTTTACCGCCACCACCTCCCTGCTGGAACTGGCCGAGCGTCCGGACGCCATCTTCTGCGCCAGCGACTGGCTGGCGATAGGCTGCTACCAGGCGCTGGCGGTGAACGGCGTGCGCATCCCGCAGGATATGCTGCTGGCGGGCTACGACGATCAGAAGATCTCCGAGCAGCTCACCCCGCCGCTGACCAGTATCCAGCTGCCCTACAGCGAGCTGGGACGGCTGGCGGTGGAGTACCTGTGCAATCAGGAAGATGCCGCCACACACGTGACGCTGGCGGGCAGGCTGAAGGTGCGCGCCTCAAGCCTCGTCTGAGGTAAACACCATCCCCGCGTAGGGCTTCTCGCGGCACGCCGCCAGCCGCGCGGCGAGGCTGCCCACGTGCAGCTCCAGCTTGTGCCCGTCCGGGTCGAGAAAATAGAACGACGCACCCTCGCTTTTGTTCTGCTTCCAGACGGTGACGCCCGCCTGCTCAAGCCTTTGCGAGAACGGTTCAAAATCCGCCTCCACGACGGTAAACGCGTAGTGGGTGTAGTCGCTCTCCTGCGGCGGCACGTTCCTGCGCGCCTCATCGTACGACAGGCAGACCCACAGATCGCCGCAGGTAAGATAGGCCCCGGTATTCCAGCGGGCGTGCAGCGCAAGCCCCAGCAGTTCGTGCCAGAAGGTGACGCTTTTTTGCAGGTCGCTGACCGCGAGGGTCAGGTGGTTGAGTGATTGCAGCATGACGTGCCCTTTTGTTTTTCGCGCCGGACGTGATACGGTAAAGAGATGAACATAAACCACGCCGTGCTCACCGTAAACCGCTGGTGGCTGCCTTCTTAAAGGCGGCACGGAGTAGTTTTCCCCATTTTCAGATAGCCGCCGAAAGGCGGCTTTCTCACATCTAAGACCCCTTTCGGCATTACAACGTTAAGGAGTCTTTATGAACGCACCCACCATCCTCACCGGCGACCGCCCAACCGGCCCGCTGCACCTTGGCCACTTCGTCGGATCGCTGCGCCAGCGCGTGGCGCTCCAGCAGACGCACAGCCAGTTTGTGCTGATTGCCGACCTGCAGGGGCTGACCGACAACGGCAGCAACCCGCAAAAAATCCGCGACAACATCCCCGAAGTGCTGGCCGACTACCTCGCCGCGGGCATCGACCCGAACCTGACCACCATCTGCCTGCAGTCCGCCCTGCCCGCCCTCGCCGAGCTGACGATGCTGTATATGAACATCGTCACCGTCGCCCGCGTGGAGCGTAACCCGACGGTGAAAAACGAGATTGCGCAGAAGGGCTTCGCCCGCTCGCTGCCGGTCGGGTTTATGGCCTACCCCATCAGCCAGGCGGCGGACATCACCGCGTTTAAGGCCGAGTGCGTGCCCGTCGGCGACGACCAGCTGCCGATGATTGAGCAGACCAACGAGATTGTGCACAAGATGAACAGCCTGCTGCCCGCCCCGGTGCTGCGCCACTGCAAGGCGATGCTGAGCGACACCAGCCGCCTGCCCGGCATCGACGGCAGCGCCAAGATGTCGAAATCGCTGGGCAACACGCTGCATCTTTCTGCCAGTGAAGAGACCATTCACCGTGCGGTCAGCGCCATGTACACCGACCCGAACCACCTGAAGGTGAGCGACCCGGGACAGATTGAGGGGAACGTGGTGTTTACGTATCTCGACGCGTTTCATCCGGACAAGGACAAGGTGGCGGCGATGAAGGCGCACTATCAGGCAGGCGGGCTGGGCGACCGGGCGTGTAAGAACGAGCTGGAGGCGTGCCTGCAGGAGCTGATTGCGCCGATGCGGGAGCGGAGGGCGGTGTATATGCAGGATAAGGGTGAGTTGATGGCGATGCTGAAGCGCGGGACGGAACGGGCGCAGGGGGTGACGCAAGGGACGTTGAGGGAGGTGAAGGTTGGGCTGGGGGTGCCAGTGTTTTGAAAGTGGTTTAAATAAATATCCCGGCGCAGGGCCGGGATATTTATCAGGCGTTGCGCTTAATTACCGGAATATCGCCGGTGTCGTTTAACGCGCCCGGAAACGTTTTTAACCACTGGGCGACTTTCTGCTTATTTATATTCACCACACTCATGCCTTCCAGGCATCCCCATAATTCTCTTGTATGCTGTGGCGTAATCACAATGCAGTCTTTCATGGCGCGGATTTTCACCGGCATACCGTTGATAAAGCCCGCGCGGGTTAACCACTCGCCGCCCAGCAGAAGATATTTCATGTCTATGCGCGCATAGAGTTCGCAGCAGGCTGCACTGTCTTGCGGTGTTTCCGCGCGTGGATGGACGGGCGCCGCGTTGGGCTGGTTGCCGTGCAGACGGCAGGCGCTGTTTTTGCGTACCAGCTCGCGATTTTCAATCATGCTGGTGAAAGCGTCTGATTCTGTTTTGCAAACAGTAAACTCTGGCTTAAAATTCGTCGCAGCCATTTTCAACTCCTCGATAGTTGGTGGTGGTTAGCGGTATGGGGGTGTTGCAGCACCTTCATATCGCGAATTCTTCTTTAAATTTTCTTTGATACTTCCTTTGCCGTTCGGCGTAATTTCTGGTGCTCATTATACAGGTCTGAATATAAATACAGCGGTTTTGAGTGGGGTAAATTTGAATTTTGCGAGGGGGATTCAGGAAAAGGGTTGGGTCAGGGAAATTACGCAGTGATGACTATCAGAATATAAGGTGAGCGCCCGCATGGACCTCAGAGCAACCATTCGCCGATCTGCGGGCTGGCAATGCGTCGTTTTATTATCAAGTTCGGTGACCGACTGAGCGATCACCTTTAATACGATGGCAGTTACACAGCATTACGGACAGGCTCCTTTGAGAGGATAAGCGTTAATAAAGAGGAGGCACTCAATGCCTCCTTTCTATTTATTACGCTCTTACGTTCCAATCGTCCGTATACTGGACATTACCATCAATATAACGCCAGGTGATTTTGTCATACATCAGGGAAACAGATTCCATGTGGTTGATCTGCGAGTTTCCTGCCATCTTAGCGTTTGGCATCCCTGGGTTAATGCCCGTCACTTTCACACCCTCAATGGTCATGACGAAGTAGCACTCTTCTTGTCCTGCATGGTTAATGCGATACCAGCGAATCTCCGCACTTTTCAACGTTTGACCGGTGGCAACGGCTTTGTATAGGTACGGGCTGGAGCTATCAAACTCCTTTTCAATCATCATCGGAGAATGTGAACGCTTGCCAGTAATCTTCCCGTTGGCACTGTCTACTGGAATGTTCAGACCATGACTAAAGCCAACAATCTCTATACTCCCCTCACGATCCTGAACGTCTACAGCTCCTTTAATGTCTGCGCCGCCATCGTCCTTAAGCCACATGTAAGCCGGAATAGGCATTTTACAAACTCCTTTTAGTTGTGATTTTCTTCGTGATGAACCAGTAGCAAACAATCGTTAAGAGCAACTGAAAGCCCACAATCGCCGCCATTGTGAAATTTGAATACGTTTGATCCGGGAATAAAGACTGATAAGGCAGCAAGCGAAATAACGCCCAAAAAAGGAAGGTAAACCCGAAGATTTTAGCTAACCGTCGCAATGTGGAACTGAACCACTCTCTGGGGATACCAGCTGGACTAACTTTGTGAGTCGCGCCACGGTACGCCGTGGTAATAGCGCTCATGACAGGTACGCTGATTAATGTATTGATTAAGATGCTAAAGTAGCCGTCTAACGATTCCCAAACTTCTGAATCAGGTTCACCTAAAATGAAGCGGGTAAACTTGTCGGCGCTTTGGAAATCGAAAAGCTCCGTAATAGAATTAACTAATCCATCATACGGAACCATTTCAGCAACGATCAGCATAACAACAGCGAAAAGCACTATCTTGATGAATAAACTAAGGGCATGTTTTGCCATTGGAGATCACCTCAATCGTGCCGTATGCCTGTAGCTTCCTCATGCAAGGAACATCTATTCTCTGGCTTCTCAACAGAGCATTACGCAACATGGCAAAGTCAGAATCATGTGGGAGAGTGATACAACCTTCTGATAGTACGCCTGGATGCAAACGGAAATTGCCACGCTTAACGCTCTCAATCCATGTGTAATCGTCGATCCCCCAATCATCACGCCATAATGCGAACCATTCAGAATGTTTGAATGTTGCGCCATTGGCGAAGTGATTATAAATGTCTCTTCCCACTGTGTTTAGCTGTGACTTGAGTCCACCTTGAGGGCGGTCAACAATCCAGTACTTACCCGCTGGTACTGGCCCCTCTTTGGGGATCATTCCACATGCCCCACGATTACGGTAAGCACCATTACCAGAGAAAGCTAAAAACGTGCCTATACCAGGAAACGATAACGGGGAGTAGTACGCATCATTAATTACGAACTTTCCATGTAGAGCCATAGATAACCCTTTTATCTATAATGATTTGTTGGCTTATCGTACTCCTACGCAATCGGACATAAGAAGGTTTTCTTCCGAGAGACCTCTGATTTTCAGACAATAGCCCGCTGGTGGTAAGACAACGTGTAAGGCTGTTAGGCGATAACATCAGAGGTGTGTCAGGAAGCGAAGTTTATCAAGTTGACCATTTACCCTCAGGGGCGAGACCGAACCGCTGGCAGAGTAAGTATCCCGGCAAAAACGAACCATTCACTTTTAGAGATCTTCCGGCATACTGATTATGTCCGCCTGAGGAGCTCGCCTTGCGTAAAGCCCGATTCACTGACCACCAGTTCATTGCCGTTCTGAAGTCCTTCGAAGCCGGACGTGCCGTTAAGGATGTCTGCCGCGAAGCCTGTATCTCTGAGGCCAGCTATTAAAATTGGAAAGCAAAATATGGCGGGATGGAAGTAGATGATATTTAAAAAACCAAAGATCCGGAGGATGAAAATCGTCGCCCAAACAGATGTTTGCCTATTTCAGCCTTGAATGCCGGGCTCTGAAAGACGTTACCAAATAAAAGCTTTAAAAACAGCGATAATCCGTGAACTCGCCAGCTATCTGACGGCGCAATTTGCCATGAGTTTACGCTAGGCCTGCAGGACATTATCGCTGAGCAGGAAGATTTATTTTTACCAGCTCGATGCCCAGATGATGGAGCGGTGATCCAGGCACTGATTGAGCTGGTAGAGCGCTATCCGCGCTACGGTTTTAGAAGTTGTTTCAACTGCTGCGCAGGCGAGGCAATACCTAAAACCATAAACGCGTTCATCTGCTTTACACTGAATATAAATACAGCAGTTTGGTGTGGGGTAAATTTGGAATTTGCGAGGGGGATTCAGAAAATAAAATCAGACGAATTAAAGCAAGACACAAATACTGGGTTTTGGTTCTAAATCACTGGAAAGCCTTTCGAGAGGAGAAAGTACATCGAAGTACTCTATTTTGTTTAGAGCTGCTGAAGAATGTTTTTTTTCTTCTCCGAGTCCAACTTTGGCCAAAGACGGACTAAAGAGGCAAGTTCATCATCTTCTGTGTAGAAGTATGCTACAGGCACTTCAAGAACTTTAGCGAGATGCCGGACGACTTCGATGCTTGCCTGGTGAACCCCTTTCTCGTAGCGATTGATACGAGCGCTCGCTGCAAACTCATCTATGCCAGCCAAAATACCCAGACTTTTTTGCGATAACGCCATGTCTAAGCGCACCTCTTTGAGGCGTCGACTGAAGAGCTGATTGTGGGAATTGGAAGTTTTCATAACTACGATAATCGTAGTTAATGCCCAAAGAAGATACTACGTTTTACGTAGTGCAACCGCTAGAGTGATTTTTACGTAAGATTTTCAAAAATTCTCGAGCACACTCGCAAAACTACGTAAAACGTAGCTTTATAGATTCCAAAGAAGCTACGAATAACGTAGTGTCTGGTTCAGTAATTTTTCCCAAGGGCATATGAAAAATGGTTTGGTACAAAGCATATGTATTAGCGGCTATCAAAAGTAAGGAGGTTTTCCTCGCCACTTTCGGTGTAAGCACCTACACAACGATTAACGCTCTTGGGAGACCGTGGCATAAAGTAAACTTCTTCTATGCCAGACCAATCATATCAATCCAGAGCTCATAAGGCCTAATTGTGACTTCAAATCTTTGGCTCGAGGTTTACATTCAAGAAGAATCAAACACAGCAAACAGTTACGTCAAATCACACGTAAATCTTTAACATTTTGTGTTTTATCATCATAAAAATTTCGTTCTAAGAAATTTTTACGTAAAATGTAACGTAATTCAGTCTACAAACAGGGACTAGATCATGGCTAACTTTGATGCAGATTATTGCTACTCTTTCCCCGCAGTTAGGGGCGTCCAGGCTGGACGGCCATTCTATATCGCCACTTGCCCCATGCGCATCATTCCGAAGATCTTCAGCTTCGATGAAACAGACGTGCCCCCTGAGCTGCGCGCTCAGCGCATCTTAAATAAATCACGCATCCCAGAAATGGTGCGTTATTTACTTGAAAATCCTAAAGATTACGTGTTCTCTGCGTTAACTGCATCCATTGCGGTCGATGTACAGTTTGACGAGTTCGAAAACTCCAACAATCTTGGAACGCTTCGCGTACCAATGGATGCGCAAATTCTTATCAATGATGGTCAACATCGCCGTAAGGCTATTGAAGATGCCCTTTCGGAGCGTCCTGAATTAGGACAGGACAACATCCCCGTATTGTTCTTTGTTGATGAAGGTTTACGGCGTAGTCAGCAGATGTTTGCTGATCTGAATAAATACGCCATCCGTCCAAGCCCATCACTCTCCGCGCTTTACGATCATCGCGACGTAAGCTCGAACCTTGCTCGCTATCTTGCGATGTCTATCGAGCCCTTTATTGGTCTTACTGAACTTGAGAAATCCAGTATCAGTTTGCTTTCGAATAAACTGTTCACGCTAAGCAGCATTAAACAGGCAACACGTGCCCTGCTTGGTAAAGACCCCAAAGTAGGCAGCATTGAGGACAATACGCATATAGCTACGCTATACTGGCAGGCTATTTTCAAAGTTATGCCAGATTGGCAGCTTGCTGCACGTAAAGAAGTGTCTCCGGCGCAGCTTCGCCAGGATTATGTACATGCTCATGGTATCGGTTTGCAGGCTTTGGGCCTTCTGGGCCGTTCACTACTGGCTGAAGAACCTGAGCACTGGCAGGAAAAACTTACGAAGTTAAAATCCTTTGACTGGCGTAAAAGCAATCCTGAGATGATTAAGCGCGCAATGCAGCATGGCAAATTGAGCAAAACCGGCACCGCCATTCAGCTAACTTGCAACGCTTTAAAAATTGCGCTGTCTCTCCCCCTTTCTCCTGAAGAAAAAGAGCTTGAAGCTCAGATGGTTGTATCATGAGTACATTAACTCAGGCCTATGATCTGGCCGACTATGAAGATTTCATAAACGAAGAGCAATTTGCTGGACGTACTCTCGCTGATTTTGTCTCTGAAGTTCAGCGTGTCTACTGCGCAGATAAACGCCCTTGGGTGATTGGCTATAGTGGCGGTAAAGACTCGTCAGCAGTCATTACTCTTGTTTATCTGGCGTTGATGGGTCTTCCGCCGGAAATGCGTACGAAGGATGTGTTTGTCGTTTCCTCTGACACTCTCGTAGAGACGCCGGTTGTAGTTGACCTCATTAAAAAAACGATGCTCCAGATTGAAGCTGGCGCTAAGCGCGACGGCTTACCGATCACACAACATGCTGTAACCCCAAAAACCAACGAGACATTCTGGGTAAATCTGCTTGGTAAAGGCTATCCAGCGCCTACCCGTAGTTTCCGCTGGTGTACAGAACGCATGAAAATCAACCCGGTAAGTGACTTTATCAAAGATAAAGTCAGCCAGTTTGATGAAGTTATCGTCGTTCTTGGATCGCGCAGCAGCGAAAGTGCATCTCGCGCTCAGGTCATTGCAAAACACAAGATTGACGGCTCGCGTCTTGCGCGCCATACCACCCTGTCTAATGCATTTATTTACACCCCAATTGATACTTGGGATGTAGAAGATGTATGGAAATTACTTCGTGGTGCATTCAGATATGCGCCTGATGACATTGATGAATGGGAAAGCCCTTGGGGGGGTAATAACCGCCCTCTGTGGACTCTTTACATGGATTCCTCAGCTCAGGGTGAATGCCCGCTAGTCATCGATGACAGTACGCCTTCCTGTGGTAACTCCCGCTTTGGTTGCTGGACATGTACTGTCGTCACAAAAGATAAAGCGATGGAAAGCTTAATCCAGAACGGTGAAGAGTGGATGTCACCACTTTTGAAATACCGCGACCTGCTGGCTTTCACAACCGATCCAGTAAACAAAGATACCTACCGCAACTATAAACGACGCACAGGTAAAGTGAGTTATCAGTATGCGAAGGATGGCGAGGAACTTACGGCTGAGCGTAAACATGTGCCAGGTCCTTACTGGCTTAAGTATCGCCAGGAATGGTTGAAGGAATTGCTGACGATTGAGCGTGATATGAACGCTCAGGGACATACAATTACATTAATCACTGAACCAGAGCTTCATGCCATACGCCAGCAATGGCTAAAGGATCCCAACGAGCCTGATTGGTACGACACATTACCAGGCATTTATCGCGAGGTTTATGGCAAGGATCTGGACTGGGTTATAGACGATCAATCACGTTTTGACGCCAGCGATGCAGAACTTCTCGAACAAATTGCCCAAGGATTTGATGTTGTCCCTGAAATGGTTATGAAATTAATCGAGCTTGAAGTTTCAATGGAAGGCCTTAGCCGCCGACAGGGGATCTTCGACAAGTTAGGGACGATCCTCAAGCAAGACTGGGGAAGTCTTGAAGAGATAAAACAACAGCAGGAAGCTTTGCAGAAACGAAATGAGCGTGATGTTCATCAGGAAGAAGTAGCAAGCATAGAAGCTGAACTGCAGATGTTGCAGCGGAGAATTGCCGAAGTCAGCGAACCAAGCCTGCTTACCAGTGAGGAAAAAGAACGTGTTAATTAAACAGCTGGTACTGCGTAATTATCGGGTTTTCAATGGAACCCATGTTATCGATCTGGCTCCTAAAAAACGACAGAACGATGATAACCCGCGTCCTATCGTTTTGTTCGGTGGGTTAAACGGCGCAGGTAAGACATCAATACTATCCGCTATCCGCCTGGCCCTTTACGGTAGGCTTGCATTTGGTTCAACAACTCAGCAGCAAGAGTATGTGGAAGAGCTTAGTGCTCTGGTGCACAACGGCTCAACTTTGGGTGAACAACCCGATGAGGCTTCTGTCGAGCTTATTTTTACCTACAACAAAGGTGGTCAGGAGGCTGAATTTACCGTTACCCGCACCTGGCAAAAAGGTAAGCGAGACAAACTGTCATTACAGCAGGATGGTAAACTCATTGAAGGACTTGGCTATGATCAGTGCCAGGGCTTTTTAAATGAATTAATCCCCCACGGCATAGCCGATCTGTTTTTCTTCGATGGTGAAAAAATTGCGGAGCTAGCTGAGGATGAATCGGGAAACATTCTCCGCACGGCCGTGCGTCGTCTGCTGGGTCTGGATCTAATCGAGAAGCTTCGGAACGATTTAACGATTTTCATTAAACGCCAGCAATCAGGTCAACTGGCTGAATCTCAACAACAGAAACTTCTAGAACTTGAGAAACAGATTAAAGAATTGGCCTTTAAGACCGAGCAAATTCTTGAAAAGGCTGATTTCGCTAAATTACGTATTGACCTTATCTCCAAGGAAATTGTGCAGAACGAGACTCTACTAAATGCACAAGGGGGTGCTTTTGCTCAAACAAAAACCCAGGAGAAACAGAAGGTCGAGACGCTTTTAAAAGAAAAAGAACGTCTGGAAAAAGCGCTTCGGCATGAGTGTGATAGCTCACTACCGTATGCTTTAGCTCCAAAAACTCTGGGTCGTTTGCTAGAACAGATTAGTGCGGAGACGCAAATAAAACAGGCAAATAGCTTCGAGAAGGAATTGAATCAATTCCTTACGCAACTCAAAAGCGACATTTCCTTCCGTTCAGGAAGCACAGGCAAAATTGCTGCTGAGGCTATAGAAGATAACCTTAAAACATATCTTGCTGATAAGCCAAAAGGTGAGTTGCTGTTTGACATATCTGAACGTGAAGCTGGAATGATCCAGCAGTCTATCGAACAAGATAGTAAAAAAGCCTGGCAACGTTTTGACCTTTATCGTAACCAGCTGGCAGAGGTAGAAGAACAATTAGAGCAAGCCGCAGCAAACATCGCCCGGGCGCCGGAAGATGATCAGCTGATGGATATTTTTGA
This sequence comes from Enterobacter quasiroggenkampii, assembly GCF_043972695.1. NCBI lineage: Bacteria > Pseudomonadati > Pseudomonadota > Gammaproteobacteria > Enterobacterales > Enterobacteriaceae > Enterobacter > Enterobacter quasiroggenkampii. The sequence continues at coordinate 1,151,073 of NZ_CP143745.1, read as the reverse complement.
AAGACTCCGTGAGCTGGATCGCCAACGTGAAGCTAAGCGGCAGGAGTATCGCTCATTGCTGGAAGAAGCAAAAAATACCAAACAACAGCAACTTGATTGCGCTCGCCAGATTCAAAAAGCTCATGACGCAGCGCGCAACCAGCATAGCTTTAATAGTGCATTCAACAATGCGCAAGAGACAATCAGCTTGCTTGATCGGTACAGTGAACTGTTAACTCAGGCACGAGTAAAAACCCTTTCTGCTAACTTCGAAGTTGCTTACCGTAAGTTAGCCAGAAAAGAAGATTTGCAGCTTAATGCGCATATCAATCCAGAAACGTTTGATGTTGAACTGGTGGATGAGAACGACAAAGTTATCAACCGTAAATTACTTTCCGCTGGAGAGAAGCAAATTTATGCGATAGCGATTCTTGAAGCATTGGCTAAAACATCGGGTAGAGACCTGCCGGTAATCATTGATACTCCGCTAGGGCGCTTAGATTCTCAGCATCGAGATAAGTTAATCAATCATTACTTCCCTTATGCAAGTCACCAGGTCGTGTTGTTATCTACAGATACTGAAGTTGATGAACGGTATTTTGTTGATCAATTGCGTGATGATATCTCTCATGCATACGAGATTATTTTTAATTCTCGAACTAAATCGTCAGTTCTCAAGCCTGGATACTTCTGGAATTTAACGAAGGAGGAAATTTAATGCTTCCTAATAGAATGCAATTAAATCATCAAACGGAAGAGCAACTGAAGCGTTTGAAAACTTACACAGGGTTGACCCCCAATATTTCTGCAAGACTTGCTTTCTTTTTTTCTGTTGAAAGCGGGTTTAGATACGATGAAAAAAATAACAGAGACAAACTTGATGGAAGTTTAGTTTTAGACAAAATAACTTGGCTTGGTGAGACGCTATTGCTAACAGAACTAACGCTGAAAATGTTATACCCGACCTATAATGAAAAGGAAATGCATAAAATATGGGCTTCTCATGTACAAGATGGGATTGCACCTCTAAGAAATTATAAAAATTTAAGAGATTTTACTCAAGCTTTGTAATGAAACCAGCCCTATTATAGGGCTGGTTAATTTTTTAATTACACATATCTGAGTTCAGTGGCCAAATTTTAATTGCCAGATCAGCAAGATAGCTACAACGATTAAAAATTGATTCCTCAGACCAATTTGGTAGTGTAGATATTTGTTTTGCGCTATTGAATTCGGAAGAAGAAAATACGCTTTTCTTTTCATCAAAGACAGAGTTCTTGATTTTTCTATTTTTTCCTTTCTCAAGCAAGATCACATTCCCAACAGAATTAACCCAACGACTGTAAGGTTTACTGAAATAATCCAAATTACTGCCCCATACTTCATGGTTTTTAGGGAATATATGCTCTAGGTCTACCTCTAAGAAGTCAGGAATTAAGGCTTTAGTCGCACCCAGATGTAAATCTACTTTACATGAAATATATTTCAATATTGTCGAACTTTCAGTTTCAAATAGGCTAAAACTTTCAATGAAAGAGCCTTGAACTTTTTCTATCAGCGGAATGAAGTTTTTCAAAACATCAGCATCAGATTTACCAGCTTTAAGATCAGCAAGAATTTTCTTAAAGAGAGAATCTATTTCACCAATACCATAATCACAAACTGTTACCCACCTAAACAATAAATTCAATGATAATTCAGCCAACTTTTCAAGAATACTTTCTTTATTTTTTAGTGCGTAAAGGAAACAAGGCAAATGGATTGTATAGCCCAATAAATTCATTTCGGCTACTTTTTCTGCCCATTTATCGTTGGTATTTATCTTAGGCCAATTAAGATTTGACTTGTTTTTTAGCTTACTAAATGGTTCAGAATTTTGAATAAGCTCACTTAGAAAATTCCTAGTATTGATTTCGTCATTACCAATTTTTTTTCTGATTGTTTGATAAAGCGTTGCTTTTGTAACATCCGTTGATTCGTAAGAGTTCCAGTAAACCTTAATATAATCTACGAAACTTGCAGGAACAGCCTGAATTTTTTTTACCAAGTCATCCCATTCGCAAAGCGCTGCATCTTGATAATTACTCGAAATATTGCTTAAGATCTTATTTTTTAGCAGGTCAGCAACAGAGAGGTCCATCCCCTTTGAGTTAAGAGATTCAAATATTATGTAAGCGTCGAAATCATCTTCAACTGTGATAGTTACGAACTTCAGTTTCGTAATAACGAAGCGGAAAAATTTTTTGAGTTCAGTTAAAGAATTACTACGGCCAAAAAATTCTTTTCTTACTTTCTCTTGGAAAAAACGCTTTGCTTTTGTTATTCTGTTTGATTTATTTACTACATTAGTAAGAACTTCTCGTTTTGATATATCTAAAGCATCTTCAAAATATTTTGAATCTTTGTTATTTGCTCGCAAATAATAGTCATCTTGTTTAATGTGTCTGTTGACGCTTGAAAATAAAGAGTCAGCAGCATCTTCTCTTTTCTCAGTCGTTGAATCAAGATCATCAGAACTAATTACGCCATCAACAACAAGCTTAGAATAATCCTGGATTACAGACAGCAATAACATGAAGCTAATCGTTCTTTGTTGTCCATCAACAATATCATACTGAGTTCCGTTCTTACCTCGACTTGCTAATAGTAACGTCCCCATAAAATATTCTTTACCTTCATTATAAGAGGTAATAATATCAGTCCATAGTTCGCTAAGCTCATTGCTGGCAGTCCATGAGTAATCACGTTGATATCGGGGAATAAAATATCGAGTATCTAAACCATAAAATATCTGCTCTAAGTTTTTGCCATCTGCTTTAATGTTCACGGTTACTCCAAGATTACTCTAACAATAAATACACGAATGAATTATACCACACTATTAAATATGCATATGAATAATAATTGATATATATATCATACTAGTAGAAACCTCAGGTAGTCATCATAACGGTGAATACTTCGTGAGTTAAAATATATTACTTGTATCAAAAGCACCTTAATAATATCAAGGTGCTTAAGAGTTACATTCGAAACCATACACAAATATCAATATTAAGACAAAAGATCTTCAATATTATTGATATCAACAGCATTGTTACTACTCTGCTCATTTGATATCTCAGTCGCAGCACTAAGCATATGAAGAAGAATTACTTCAGACTTATCTTTCAATGGGAATTCATGTAACCAATCATTGATAACATTCATACCAGCATTGACAGCACTTTGAAAATGGTCCCAGCACTGATTTATGTTCTCTTCTCTAAGGCACTCCATACCATTAGTTTTGTTTATACCAATCAAATATATTAAACCTTCCATTTGATTATTAGTAAATACAGTATCTCTGGCTGATTTTCCTCTTGTTTTGATTTGTACATTATCTAAACGCCAGCCAATTGATGCTGCAAAACATGCGAAATGCATATATGTTGGAAAGATCTTGTCTTCATCCACTACTTCGGTAAGAAGATCATCAAATTGGGCATCGAAATAAATTTCCATTAAATTTCCTTAATCAATGAACCTTCAAAATCCGACTCATAAATTGATTGCTGATGAACTATATTTTTGATTTCAATGAGATCAGAGGGCTTTTCATTTTGCTTTTCAGTTTTATGTGAAATAATCAAATATTCTTTGCCAACACGATCTTTTATTGAAGAGTCAACGGTCCCACTCCAATGAGAAGAGGAAAGTAGTAATATCAATTGCTCACAGCATTGAGGTAAAAATATTGCTGTTGCTTGGCGATATGTATCGTCAAGCTCACCGAAAGGGGCATCAATGAAAAATGGTGCAACAGTACCTTTGATTAAAAAACGATTATCTCCTGAAGCCCGTTGTGCACAAAATCCTAAAAGTGCTGAAACAAAGGATAGATTTAAAAGGAGATTTTCCCCCTTACTTTTTGCAACTAAAGAACCATCTGGTCTTGCTAATTTAAAGTCGAAGTTTTCCGTAACTCTAACGTTAAATTCTTTCCTTGAAAAGTTATTCAAAATAACATTTACACTTACTGCAATATTATTTCTAGCTGTTAATTCATAATTCTTTAGTTTCGATTCACATAAACGGACTAGTTTCTCTAACTTCTCAATATCTCGATTATATTTATAAACCAAATCATTGTCTGGCGCATTAGAACTTATCCATCGGTCACATTCACCAATTCTAGTATTAAGTACAGAAATATTTTTTTCAATATTACTCATTCTAATTTTTGCGTTTTCTTTTTGTGTCGATATAGAATGTATCTCTTTATTAATTGTTGCAACCTCTCTTTCTCCACCATCACCTATATCTTCTAATTGTTGTTGGAGGTCAGCTATTTCAAGTGTAGATATTTGTTTTTCTCTTAATAAATTTGCAATCTCCTTATCAATATCTTGGTATGCCGTAATAAATTCTTGTGGTTTCTCAGAAAGATTTCCTATAGACCCTGCAAAATGTACTGCTGCGAGTCTTTTTTGTTTTATATCAGCTGTATTAGCTTTATTCCTTAAGCTTTTGATATGCTCATATTCAGAAGATAAAGGATTAACCTCTCTGCCACAAATGCATAATTTTGCGTCAATAATCTTATTAATTAAACTCTCATCATATGGAGAAGGTATCTCACCCAAAACCTCCTTTTCAGTAATATTTAGCATCGTATCGTTTGCTAATTTATAGCCAAAGAGTATCATTCCATATTGGTAAATTAATTTTTTTTGTTTAGCCATAAGTTCGCTAGTTTTTGCTTCGATGTGCTTTACCCTTTTCTCTTCTGCTTGTTTTTTGTTTTGTATATCAGAGACATTATATACTTTTATATTCTTAAGTCTCTCACTCAGTGCATCTAACTCAATCTGATAATTTTCAATATTATCTTTACAAACTTCTCTAGCAGAAATCAATTCTCTCCTGTCATACTCCAGATCAGTTTTTATTTTATATTTAGCACTATATTCATTATTTTTTTTTGTTATTTTTTGAATCTCTACCTTTCTTCTTGAAATTAATTCAATCAGATCATCCTTTGCATATTCAGCAGATGTGAATCCTAATATGTCTCTTATTGCCTTCCTGAACTTAGTCAAATTATTATTATTATTAATGTTAGCAATACCCTCACCATGGAAGAAAAAATAGTCAGCCATTTGAGAAGGAATAACACTTTGAATAAATGGTAATGCTAACTTAACTTGCTTAATAAATGTACCATTTTCTAATTCGTATACAATAACATCATTATTCTGTGTGCTATTATTATATTCTCGTTTTATATAAAATTCTTTACCTTCATGATTAAATATGATCTCTACAGTAGCTATAATATTTCCTTGACTCAATGAAAAAATATTCACTATTTCACGGGGGTTTTCAAAGTCATTAGTAAAGCGATTATAAAAACACCATAAAATTGCATTTAAAAGAGTGGTTTTTCCTAGACCATTTTCACCATGAATTAAAGTAATGTTTTTTTCCTCATCTGTGGAAAAAACAATAGTGTTACTTCCATAGAATTGCCTAAAGTTGGTGACTATAATCTTGTTTAATTTCATGTTATGACTCCAAGTATTCTTTCAATATTGAATCAATATAATTCAACCGAATTTTATCATCAGAAGGATTCGATACAGAACGAGCAACTCTTTCATGATCTATTATTTTTTGAAGAATTCTATCTTCATCGGTTGATAAAAAGTCGGGGTCTTTCTCCAAAGAATCACGAATCTGTTTAAGTATTTCTACATGATTGTTAGACATCTACTATCTCCGTTTCGATCGCTAGGCGGCTAAATTCATGAATTCTTGCTTCCTCCCGTTTTATTAAGGAATCAAGTGCTTGAGAGTTCCTATTAGTGGGAGGAGATACAATAAAATCATAAATCACTGCAAACTCTTTCCCAGTACTTTTACGTAAGATGCGTCCCCTTCGTTGAATATACTGCCTTGTACTATTTGCACTAGCTAAAATAAATGCATACCTACAATCTGGAATATCAATTCCTTCATCCAAAACTCTTTTAGCTACCAGAGAATCTAAAGTGCCATTTTTGAATGCCTCTAAATATTCTTCTCTCTGAATATTCGTTTGTTCACTGGTAAATCGAGCATTTTTATAACCATATTTGGCGAGTACCCTTGTAACTTTATCAATGATTTGTGTTGAACCATATTCTTCGTTAACTTCTTCTGATAAATCACTCCCCTCGCCGCAGTAAAATAAGGATTTTGATTTTATCCCTTCATTTTTTAGAAGTTTATCTAATTTGTAATATTTGCTTTTTATAGCTCCCAACATTCTTGTACGCCTTAAAAGCAGATGCAATAGTTGACTTTCATCAATACTAACCCCTTTTTCTCTTTTACCTTCTAAAACTGAAATGGATTTCGAAATCTGCAAGTAACTCTCAACTTCATCATCATCCATTTCACAATATATTGTTTTATATTTATATGGGCACAACACATTGTCTTTCAATGCATCTTCAAGATCGTACTTAGCAATCGGCTGCCCATATATATTCCTGAGAAAAACTGCTGAATCCGAGTAATAGTCCTCCCATGGTGTGGCAGATAATCCAATTTTGAATTTTGCTTCAGGGACAATTCCGTTCATTTTGAATGAACCATGATGATGACATTCATCACAAATAAAAAGCATTCCATTTGGATTAATCTTATTCAATTCAAACTGAAAATCATTTGATTTCAACGTTGCATTAATAACAATAATAGCGTTGAATTTTTTATTTTTCGCTAAATTTGACGATGCGACAATTTTTTTTAATTGAAAACTCCAGTTGTTTTTTGAAAAACCACAAATCAAGGGGAATATATTATAACGAGCCATTTCTTTTCGCCATTGCTCAGCTAAGGCTTGATACGGCACAGCTACAATAAAAAACAAATTACTATTCATATGTTGAAAAAGCTTTGTTGCTGCATGTAATGCAGTAATCGTTTTCCCAGCACCTGTTGCCATTGTAAAAATCCCTTTAAATGAATTATTCTGCCACTCCTTGATTGCATTTTCTTGATGTTTTTTCAGAGAATAAGGCAGCCCATTAATATAAAGAGGGATTTTTGGATCGAGATTGTCCTCGAAATCAATACGCACAAAATCTTTAGAATTTGTATTAATTTTAGAAAACAACTCATTGAAATAATTTAAATCCTTCCCCTTGGAATATTCTTTTATTGAAGAAATAAAATCTGGTGTTGCTGGTACAACCTTAATGTTTTTAACGTTGTTATTCCATAATGAATCAAATTTTCGCTCTATTTGAATTCCATACTTAGCATATACCTCAGAATCAATGTCACTAAATACCATTATCGATTCACTATTTACATCGCCACTTAAAGCACTTCCTGTTTCATTAGCGGAACCTCCAAATGATATTTTCCTTCCATCCTCTGATATCAATACGCCAATTTTTTCATGATACATTCCATTATTTTTTAGAGCAAATTTGATATCGAGATTACCGTTAAAAACAAGATATGAAAGTAACTCTATACCTGCCTTCAATACGTTTGAAGTACATTCATAATAAATTCTGTTTAATGTTTCTGCGCAACATTGGCTTAAAAAGGAGTTTTTTTTAGTTTCGTCTATTGCATCAAACTCCTCTCGTGACAACGGAGAGCCTATTATCAACTGCATCCTTCCATCGTTATGAATGAACTGAAAAAGCCCTTGCGCAGCTAACATTATTGATGATGAAGAAAAATAACCAACCGCTCTTTTATATATTTTTGCTAATGGTAGAGCTTTATTATAAAAATCTTTAATAATGTCATCATAATCAGTATCGTATACAACGTTTGGTTTAAACTCAGATAACGTTTTTTTGCTGTCGAACATCATCTCCTCCGCTAAACAACATTCTCAAAGCAATCTGAGTTCCTTTAAAAATGCCCATTGGTTCAGAATACTCCTAAATAATATTTAGCAGGTTTTAAAGGGGACATCAATGAGAAAGCATGTAAAATGCGAGGATTATGCAAACAAAAAAAGCCGCCCTTAAGCGACTTTGATTTGCATCTTATGGTGCCGAAGGCCGGACTCGAACCGGCACGTATTTCTACGGTTGATTTTGAATCAACTGCGTCTACCGATTTCGCCACTTCGGCACTGAAGGGGATGCGGAAACGTTGTGGATTATACCTGTCGCGCGCCGCCATGCAAGCGACGACGCGCTAAACCCGCGCTAAGTGCCCAAAAAACCAGCGCTACCGTCAGTCCAGCTCAGACACCGCCAGCCGAATCACCCTCGCTGCCTTCTGCTCCGGCAGCGCCAGCACCTTCGCCCACATCTCCTGCACCATATCGCAGGAGAGCTTCTCTTTGCCCACCGCCTTCTCCGGCATCTGCAGCAGCTGGATGTCCTCGCCATACTTATCAGCTAGTTGCTTCATAATCGGCCGCACGTCTTCGACAGCCGCCTCGCGTTCGGCCGGGGTCACGGTGTGGCGGTTTTTGCCGTAGGCCGCGCGCATCATGTCGGCGTCGGCCTGCATGCGCCGCGTCATCAGGTCTTTATCCAGCATGCGCATCGGGTTCACGCCGCCCTTCACCATCGGGTAGAGGAAGCGGAAGCAGGCGTCGTCGCTCACCTTCTGGATGGCGGCGGTCTGCTCCATATTGATGGTCATGTAGTTCACTACGTTGGCGTCCGGAGCGTTCTGCAGGCGCGTCATCTGCAGATGCAGGATCTGCGGCTGGATGGTGTCGATAATCTGCTGCTCCGGCTCGCCCGCTTTTTGCAGGGCGGCCATCTGGTCGAGGATGCGCTGATGCAGCGCGGGCTCCTGCTCCTTAATCACCTGCCAGGCGGGCATCGCGTTGAGGGTGGTATCAATCTGGTGTTCGGGGGCACGCTGCTTATCGAAGAATACCCAGAACGCCACGGCGGCGGCCGCGACGACGACAATCACAATACGGGTCCACGTTTTATTCATCTCGCATCCTTATCCTTTCGCTATGCCGGTTTACACCGGCACGCCGCTGTGGAAGCGAAACTCGTTGTCCGGTGTCGAGATAAGTGTGGCTTCAATTTCGCCAAAAAGCTGTATGCGCGGTGAGATATCGTCGTCGCTTACCTGCCGGGCAAGCGTCAGATAGTCCTGATAGTGGCGCGCTTCCGAGCGCAGCAGCGAGAGATAGAACTTCTGCAGGTCGTCGTCGAGGTACGGGGCCAGCGCGGCGAAGCGTTCGCAGGAGCGGGCTTCGATGTAGGCGCCGCAGATGAGCTTGTCGATCAGCGTCAGCGGTTCGTGGGTACGCACTTCCTTCAGCATCCCTTTGGCGTAGCGGCTGGCGGTGATTTTGACGTACGGAATATTGCGGGCCAGCATCGCCTCGCGCACCTGCCAGAAGTGGTGCAGCTCCTCTTTAATCAGCAGCACCATGCTGTCGATGAGCGCCTGGCCCCACGGGTCGTCGGTTTTGGGCATCACGCTTTTGCCAATCTGCCTGTGCAGGGCGATGAAGTCCGGCTCCGGGCCGTCGCGGAAGGTGAACTGTTCGTAGGGTTTGAGCCAGTCGAGCAGCGCGTCGGCACCGCTTTCGTCGGCGACGTATTTACGCACCAGCAGCAGCGCGGTCTGGGCGGCCTTGAGCTCGCACACCATGTGGTCGGTGAGCAGCAGCGGCAGGTTCGCCGGGTCGCGGGCTTTATCAATCCATGCTTGCGGGGTCGGGCACTGGAGGAAGTTAAGTACGGGTGCGAGTATCTGCGGGTAATCCATGGTTCTGCCTTGAAAAAGCGGTGGCGCGCGCCACCGCCTGAATCACTTAGTGACGCACACCGTCGTCGTCTTCGTCGATGTAATCTTCGTCGTCACCTTCTTCGCCGTCTTCACCGTTCGGATCTTCGAAGTAGGTTCCCCAGCCGTCGTATTCCACGTCAAACTTCTCGGCCAGGTTCATCAGCTGTTCGACCTGCGCGTCGATCAGTTCCGCCTTCAGCGCGCCTTCGCTCAGGATGTCGCAGCAGATGACGGTGTCGCCCTCTTCCACTTCCAGCTCTTCCGGCTCGGTCACTTCGTAACCCAGCTTGAAGGCTTCCACGGCCATTTTTTCCAGCGCGTCGAAATCATCCGCAGAGAAATGGTGCTCGATGGTGTACAGCGCGTCCGGATCGCTACCGTCTTCCAGCAGCTCTTCAATAATCAGACGCGTCTCTTCGCGTTGCTCTTCCAGTAATTCCGGGTTTGCCATGGCTCAATCCTCTTTAAAGTGCGGCAGATACTTCTATTTTCACACACGGACGGGTTTGCCTCCACCTTTGTTGGAAAGATTTGTGAAACGGGGTTGCAAATGAATAATTACATATATAAAGTGAATTTTAATTCAATAAGTGGCGTTCGCCATGTGAGGATAAAATGTCTGATCTGTACAAGAAACACTTTCTGAAATTGCTCGACTTTACCCCTGCACAGTTCACTTCTCTGCTGACCCTTGCCGCACAGCTCAAAGCCGATAAGAAAAATGGCAAGGAAGTACAGAAACTTACCGGTAAAAACATCGCGCTCATCTTCGAAAAAGACTCGACCCGTACCCGTTGCTCTTTCGAAGTTGCCGCATTTGACCAGGGCGCGCGCGTTACCTATTTAGGGCCGAGCGGCAGCCAGATTGGGCATAAAGAGTCAATTAAGGACACCGCGCGCGTGCTCGGGCGGATGTACGACGGCATTCAGTATCGCGGGCACGGCCAGGAAGTCGTCGAAACGCTGGCGCAGTACGCGGGCGTGCCGGTGTGGAACGGGCTGACCAACGAGTTTCATCCGACGCAGCTGCTGGCGGACCTGCTGACCATGCAGGAGCACCTGCCGGGCAAGGCGTTTAACGAGATGACGCTGGTCTACGCGGGCGACGCGCGCAACAACATGGGCAACTCGATGCTGGAAGCGGCGGCGCTGACCGGGCTGGATCTGCGCCTGGTGGCCCCGAAAGCCTGCTGGCCGGAAGAGAGCCTGGTAGCGGAGTGCAGCGCGCTGGCGGAGAAGCACGGCGGGAAGATCACCCTGACGGAAGACGTGGCGGCGGGCGTGAAGGGCGCGGACTTTATCTATACCGACGTGTGGGTGTCGATGGGCGAAGCCAAAGAGAAGTGGGCGGAGCGGATTGCGCTGCTGCGTGGGTATCAGGTGAACGCGCAGATGATGGCGCTGACCGGCAACCCGGACGTGAAGTTCCTGCACTGTCTGCCGGCGTTCCATGACGACCAGACCACGCTCGGCAAGCAGATGGCGAAGGAGTTCGATCTGCACGGCGGGATGGAAGTAACGGACGAAGTGTTTGAGTCGGCGGCGAGCATCGTGTTCGACCAGGCGGAAAACCGGATGCATACGATTAAGGCGGTGATGGTGGCGACACTTGGGGAGTGATTGACTCCTCTGCGGTCTGGTGCCCTCACCCCGGCCCTCTCCCACGGGGAGAGGGAGAAAACCCTAAAAACGACAACAGCGTTATCGTCTGACAGAAAAATACATTTTACTGACGCTTTCTCAGATAGGCATTAACCATAATAGATATTTATATTTTTATTAACCATTATTTACTGAGTAGATAATGGTTAATATCAGGTCATTATCAATTACAAAACACCGTATATTATCGGCGTAATATTTCCTTATTGCTGCATTTCGTTAATAAGGATTAATTATGTCATGGAATAAGCATGAAGCTGTGTCATATACCCGCAGCCACGCACATCATAAAAGTACCGGGTACTGCGTCCGCGCCGTAGCCGCGGCTATCCGCGCCGGAGGATTGAAAATTATAGAACAGCCTTTATCCCTGCCAGACATATCGGAAGATACAGCCAAAAATCACCCTTTACAGGCATTATTGATATGAAAAATATCTTACCGCTTCTCTTAATATTTTCTTTCTCTGCAACGGCTGGCCTTTCTGATCCAATTGAGCGTGCTGTAAAATTTAACAGCTGGTACGTAAATCAAATCAACAAAGACGTATTTCCCATTACTGATGGAAACGAAATAGATAAATATGTCACAGCATCAACAATGAAAAAACTCCGTCACGCGCAGGATCCTCGCTATGCAGACGAAGAGTTTTACGAGGCCGATATATTTTTAAAAGCGCAATACATCGGCGATGACTGGCCGCAGAATGTAACAGCCATAGCCGGGGATACCGATCCAGTCTGTGTCAACGTATACATTGCATTCGGTAAAAAGCAGGACCACATAGTCATAGACTGCATGGTTAAAGAAGACAACTTATGGAAGGTACAGTCAGTTTCTGCTGTTGAATTTTCAAGAAACCTGACTATACCGAACTGAGCCAAACGACGTACCGGCAAAAATATTGATACTGCGCGCTCTTTTTGCCGGGTGGCGCTGCGCTTACCCGGCCTACACAACCCGTAGGCCCGTGCAAGCGAAGCGCCGCCGGGCGAATCAGGCGACGATGCGGCCTGATGCCCTTTCTCCCACAACCCGCTCTACTTAATTGATTTTTCACCCCGAAAAAGGTACGTTTTCGCCTTAATTCCAGCGTGGACATACCAGCATTATGCCGATTATTCAGTCTGTTGAACGTGCGTTGCAGATCCTCGACCTGTTCAACGAGCAGGCCACCGAGCTTAAGATCACCGACATCAGCAAACTGATGGGGCTGAGCAAGAGTACCCTCCACTCGCTGCTGAAAACCCTGCAGCTGCATGGCTATATCGATCAGAACCCGGAAAACGGTAAGTATCGCCTCGGCATGAAGCTGGTCGAGCGCGGCCATTTTGTCGTGGGCTCCATCGATATTCGTCAGAAGGCGAAAGGCTGGCTGACGGAGCTGTCCCAGCGGACCGGGCAGACCACCCATCTGGGGATCCTGGACGGGCGTGAAGGGGTTTATATCGAGAAGATTGAAGGCAAGCTGGCCGCCATCGCCTATTCGCGCATTGGCCGCCGCCTGCCGGTTCACGCCACCGCCATCGGCAAAGTGTTGATTGCCTGGCTGGGCGAGACCGAGCTGAACGCCCTGCTGGAGGGCTATCAGTACACCACCTTTACTCCCGCCACTCTCTCCTCTCGCGAAGCCCTAATAAGCGCCCTGGCGCAGACCCGCGAGCAGGGCTACGCCCTGGATAGCGAAGAGAACGAGCAGGGCGTGCGCTGCGTGGCGGTGCCGGTGTGGAACCATGAATCCCGCGTGATTGCCGCCCTGAGCCTGTCGACGTTGACCTCGCGCGTGGACGACGCAGAGCTGGCTGATTTCCGCGAGCAGCTTCAGCAGGCCGGGCTCCAGCTCTCACGCGCGCTGGGCTACCCGGCCTGAGCCGTTAGGCCGGCTCGTAGGTGAAGTAGTCGAAGTCCGCGTGGCAGCCGTCGCCGCTGATGTCCTCGCAGTGCAGCCCCACAAACGCGCCGGTGAAGAAGCCGCGCCCGCCGATGTAGTCGTCCGACAGCTTCCACGCCTCATACGTGACCGGCACGGCGTGCCACGTCTCACCGTCGAACGAGTAGCTGTAGCGGTAGACCAGCGTATCCACGTCCACCCGCAGCCAGACGCTCTCGGCCTGTTCCGGCACCGGAATCGGCTGCTCGTGCAGCGGCCACGACGGCACGTTGTGGTCGAGCTGGATCACCTTGATGGTTCTCCCCTGCCCCTCCTCGTAGTCCACAAAGCAGTAGCTCCAGTTTTTGCTGTTGTAGTAGCAGGTCAGCCCCGCGCTCTGCTGGAAGTGGACCGGCGAGAACTGCATCCGCGTCTCCGCCCGGAAGGCAAAGTGCTGCCAGCGGCGCGCCACGGTCGACTGGGTGAATGTCGAGTTGAGCGAGTCGTTGCCGTAGAGCCGTAAATAGCCCGGGCGCGCGGTGAGCGAGCCGAGGGTGTCGTCGAACGGGATGCGCAGGGTCTGCAGCTCCGGGTCGAGCGAACTGGCGTCGAAATCGTCCCGCCAGCTGCCCTGAACGGCTGCGGGCTGCTCCGCCACCTGCGGGCCTTTCACGGTCAGTTGCGCGTGCTTGCCGCCTTCCACGTACGGCCAGCCGTCGCGCCACTCAATGCGGGCGATGCCGGTCTCGCGTCCCAGCGGGCAGTAGCCGCGCCCGCCGGAGGCCAGCAGCGGCACGCCGGGCAGGCGCAGCGGGCGGCTGGTGAGATAGGCCATGTACCACTCCCCGGTGTGGGTCTGCAGCAGCGAGCCGTGGCCGCTCTTCTGCAGCGGATTCTCCGGCAGGTGCCAGCTGGTCATCATCGTCACGTCCGGGTGCAGCTCGTACGGCCCGTCGATGTTTTTGGAACGCAGCACCACGACGGCGTGCTCATAGCTGGTGCCGCCTTCGGCCACCATCAGGTAGTACCATCCCGCGTGGCGATACAGGTGCGCGCCCTCGGTGTAGCAGAGCGGCGTGCCGGTAAACAGGGTTTTACGCTCGGGCGAGAGCGTCCCGGTCTGCGGATCAAACGCCTGCATCACGATGGTGTTGTGCGGGTTGCTGTGGTGGCGCGGCCCCCACGGGCGGTAGAGGTAATATTTGCGGCCATCGTCGTCGTGGAACAGGGACGGATCGAACCCGCCATTGCCCATCGGGATCGGCTCGCTCCACGGCCCCTCAATGGACGGCGCGGTGACGAGGAAGTTGCGGCCGTTTTTCCACGGCGAGTCGACAATCTTCACGTCGGTGTAGAGCAGCCAGAACCTGCCGTCGGCGTAGCTCAGGCACGGCGCCCAGATGCCGCCGGAGTCCGGGTTGCCCTTCATGTCCAGCATCGTCACGCGGTCCAGCGGGGTACTGACCAGCGACCAGTTTTTCAGGTCGCGGGAGTGGTAGATGCGCACGCCCGGGAACCACTCGAAGGTCGAAGTGGCGATGTAGTAGTCCTCGCCCTGACGACACAGGGACGGGTCCGGGTTGAAGCCGGTCAGAATAGGGTTAGTAATTTGCATAGTGCCTCCGGTTAATGGGATGCGGCTGTCGCGGCGTCGGGAACGGCCTCGCCCTGCGCCGCGCGGTGCTTGATCAGCTGCTGGCTGATGGCCTCCACGCGGGCGTCGGTGAGCTTGTAAAACGACAGCATGATGAACATGCCCGCGTAGAGCACCACCGGCACCACGCAGAACAGAATTTTGATGGTGGTCAGCACCTCAACCGGCTGCACGCTGCTGCTGGCGGAGTAGTTGACGTACGCCAGGATCCAGCCCACCACCGCCCCGCCAATCGCCAGGCCAATCTTCAGGCTGAACAGGTAGGTGGAGAACACCAGGCCGTCGAGGCGGCGCCCGCTGCGGCTCTCCTCGTAGTCCACCACGTCAGAGGCCATCAGCCACTGCAGCGGCGTAGTGGTGTTAAAGACGAACAGGAACAGGATGTTGAGGGCGAAAATCAGCGCGATGTGCTCCGCCGGGGTGACGAAAATCAGCAGGCTGATCAGCGAGTAGGCGACGATGATCCACTTGAAGGCGGTGACGCGGTCGAAGCGCCCCAGCAGTCGGGAGGAGCAGAGCGAGCCAAACATGGTGGCGAGGCTGCCGTAGAGTAAGAACTGGGTCGCCATCTCCGGGTGATCCATCACGTATTTGACGAAGTAGAGCGTCGCCCCGCCGCGCACCACATTGGAACAGGTCGCCATCATCTTGAACGCGCACATGATCCGCCACTGGCCGTTGCCGAGCAGCAGCTTGAGATCTTTCGCCACCGACGAGCCCGGCTGCACCTCAAAGGTGTAGCGCTCTTTGGTGGTGAAGAAGCAGACGTAGAGCAGCACCACGCCGGTCAGGCCCAGCACGCACATGGCGCCGAAATAGCCCACCTGCTCGTCCCCCTTGCCGATGATGCTCACCAGCGGCAGGGCAATGCCGCTGATGGCGAGCGATCCCGCCGCAGCCAGGAAGAAGCGCCAGGACTGCAGGGCGTGACGCTCTTTCGGGTCGGCGGTGATGACGCCGGGCATGGCGCAGTAGGGCACGTTAACGAAGGTATAGACCAGGGTCAGAAGAATGTAGGTCACGCAGGCGTAGATGATTTTGCCCTGCGCGGAGAAGTCCGGCGTGTAGAAGGTCAGCACGCAGACGATGCCAAACGGGATGGCGCCCCACAGCAGGAACGGACGGAACTGGCCGTGCCGCGTGCGGGTGCGGTCTACCAGCAGCCCCATCAGCGGGTCGGTCACGGCGTCGAGCACGCGGGAGATTAAAAACAGCGTCCCCATAATGCCCGCCGACAGGCCGAAGACGTCGGTGTAGAAATAGGCCAGCAGGAACATGGTAGCCTGCCAGACGAAGCCGCAGGCGGTGTCACCCAGCCCGTAGCCAATTTTGTCTTTCATGGTTAATTGCGTCATCAGAATTACACCCTTATGTAGTGTGCTGAATTACAACATCGTGTTAATGGAGTGTAATGAGCTGTTCAATTAACCAGCAATGGTCATATCTTATTTCTGAATTACGTTATTTTGCTTTTGTGACGCCAACGATATATCACAACTTATTGTTTAAATTAATAAATCATAGACACGCAAAAACCGTCCGCGGAATATTTCCCGCAGACGGTTTTATCTCAGAAAATAATTAAAGTCCGAGCGCTTTTTTACCGGCGTTAATTACCTCGATAATTTTATCGGTGTCATAAATACAGCCTTTCCAGGTGCCGCCGCTGACCGACTGCAGTGCCGCCCACAGCCGGGTATCATCCGGCAAAAAGTCGTGGGCGTGCAGGTCCGGGTGCGTCTGCCGCATTGCCAGCTCGCGCGCGCCCTCCTCCGGCGTCAGCGGGTTATCCGCCGTGCCGATAAAGTTCACGCTGCCCGTTAATGTCAGCCGGTCGACGGCTATCTCGATAATATCGTTATCGCGCAGTTTGCCAATCGGCCCGCCCGCCAGCGCCTCCGGCGACACGTGGCCGAAGCAGGCGCCTGTCGACACGCCCGAGAAGCGCGCATCGGTGATTAACGATACCGTCTTGCCCCACGAGATATGCTTCAGCGCGGAGGTAAGCTGATAGGTCTCTTCCATGCCGGTGCCGGACGGCCCGCCGCCGATCACCACCATGATATCGCCCTGTTTAATCTCTTCCCGCTTGATGGCCTTGATTGCCTGCGCTTCCGAGACAAACACCCGCGCCCGGCCGGTGTGGCGGTAAACGCCATCTTCGCCGACGACCGACGGGTCGATCGCCGTGGCCTTGATCACCGAACCTTCCGGCGCGATGTTGCCCGTCGGGAAGCAAACCGTTGAGGTCAGCCCTTTCGCTTTTGCCTTCTCCGGCGGCAGGATCACGTCATCCGGATCCACGCCGTCCTGCTCGCGCAGGCACTGGCGGAAGCGCGCCCGGCGTTCGGAAGCCTGCCACCAGTCGAGGTTTTCGCCCACCGTCTGGCCGGTCACGGTCATGGCGTCCAGATGCAGCAGGCCAAGATCGCGCAGGTGGAGCATCACCTCCGGCACGCCGCCCGCAAGGAAGGCGCGCACGGTCGGGTGATAGTCCGGACCGTTGGGCAGCACGCTGACCAGGCGCGGCACCTTACGGTTGACGCGCGTCCAGTGCTCTACGTCCGGAATTGTGCAGCCCGCCGCGTGGGCGATGGCCGGAATGTGCAGCAGTAAATTGGTCGAGCCGCCGAACGCCGCATGGATCACCATGGCGTTTTCGATGGCTTTGTCGGTGAGGATATCGCGCGTGGTAATGCCGCGGTTATCCAGCTCGCTCACCGCGCGCGCCGACTGGCGGGCAATCTCCAGCCACACCGCCTGCCCGGACGGGGCCAGCGCGGAGTGCGGCAGCGCCAGACCCAGCGCTTCCGCGACCACCTGCGAGGTGCCCGCCGTGCCGAGGAACTGACATCCGCCGCCCGGCGAAGCGCAGGCGCGGCAGCCCAGCTCAGCGGCCTCCTGCAGGGAGAGTTCGTGGTTGGCAAAGCGCGCGCCGATAGTCTGCACCTTGCCCGCGTCTTCCCCCACGGTTGGCGGCAGCGTCGCCCCGCCCGGCACCAGAATGGTCGGCAGGTCGTGCATGGAGGCCAGCGCAATCATGGTGGCGGGCAGCCCTTTATCACAGGTGGCGACGCCAATCACCGCCCGACGCGTCGGCAGGGAACGGATCAGGCGGCGAAACACGATCGCCGCGTCGTTGCGGTACGGCAGGGAGTCGAACATGCCGTGCGTGCCCTGAGAGCGCCCGTCGCACGGATCGCTGACGAAGGCCGCAAACGGGATCCCGCCGTTGCGGGTGATCTCCTTCGCCGCCGCCTGCATCTGCATGCCGATCTCCCAGTGCCCGGTGTGGTAGCCCAGCGCGACCGGGCGTCCGTCCCCGGCGCGGATGCCGCCCTGGGTGCCGATAATCAGCACCTCTTTGCCGGTCAGCTTGTTGGCATCCCAGCCCATCCCGGCATTCTGCGTCATGCCGAACAGGTTGCCGCTGGGGGATTCCATCAGCATCTGCGGGGTCAGCGGCAGTGCGCCCTGCGGCCCCGCCGCGTGGGTGATCACCGCATAAAACGCATCGTCCTGTGGGGTGAAAATCTTCTCGATGGTCATGGTTATCGTCCGGCTCAGCAGAGCTTGAGCTGTTGCAGCAGGGTTTTCAGCTGCGCCTTGCGCGGCGCGTCCAGTGGTGACGCGGGCGGCAGCACGTGCGTGGAGATCGGGCGGCCGCAGAGCACAATCGCCTCTTTAATCACGTTCACAAACGGCGTATCCAGCTGATACATCTGCGGGATTTGCAGCAGGGTCTGATGATACTCAGCCGCTTTCGCCACGTCTTTATCTCGCCAGGCTTTCAGAAGATTTACCGACACCTGTGGGGCAAAGTTGACGCTCGCCGAAATCGCCCCGTCGCCGCCGAGCAGCAGGGTATTAAACAGATGATCGTCGTAGCCGCAGAGTACGGTGAAGTGCGGGTGAGCGGCTTTGACGGTGTGGATCATGCTGCGCAGGTGGGCAACGGAGTCGATGGTGTCTTTGATGCCGACGATGTTGCTGCGCGAGTCGGCCAGGGTTTTCACCAGCGCCGGGGTCAGATCCTGCCCGGTCAGCGCCGGGAAGTTATAGAGCATCACCGGCAGCGTGACGCTGTCGGCCACCTGCTCGAAATAGCGGATCAGGTTCGCTTCCGACACTTTCCAGTAGTAAGGGTTGATCACCACGATGCCGTCTGCCCCCGCCTGCTGCGCGTGTTGGCTGAGTGCAATGGTTTCCCGGGCGTTGGTGCCGCCGGTGCCGATCAGGACCGGTACGCGACGATCGACATGATCGATAGCAAATTGGGCAATGGTTTTACGCTCTTCGGCGCTAAGCTGGGAAAACTCGCCGCCGCTGCCCAGGAAGAACAGGCCGTCAACGCCTGCCGCGATCAGATCGTCGATCAGCGCGGCGGTGCCCTGCTTATCGAGCTGGCCATCGGCGGTAAAAATAGTGGAGACAGGGGGAATGATTCCCGTGAACAACGCGGACTGCGGCATGAGATCTCCTTGCTGAATCATTTCGTTCTACATTATAGAACAGCGTTCGTTAAATTAACGATCATACTATGACGCAGGAAAAGCGCAGGTAAATGAGAGATGCAGAGGGAGTGCGGGAAATTTAAGCTGGATCACATATTGCCCCCCCTCACCCCGGCCCTCTCCCCTGTGGGGCGAAGGGGAAAAGACGGCTCGGAGCAGTCCCCTCTCCCCTGTGGGGAGAGGGTTAGGGTGAGGGGTAAGGGTTACTCTACAAGCATCTTCACCACAACTTTCCTGACCTTAGCAGGCGCCCCCACCGCGCACAGCGGCTTGTGCACCTCACCCGGCCAGAACACCACAAAATCCCCTTCGCTCAGCACCACGGTTTTCTCCTGCTCGCCTTCCGGCAGGAAGGCGATGTCTTTGTCCGCCAGCCAGTCGGTGTCCGGCGTGCCGGGCGGCAGGGTGCTGAATGTCATTCCTTCCTGTCCCTTCATCACGATCTGAATATCCAGATAGCGCGCGTGGTACTCGGCGCGACGCTCGGCGAACGGCTGGGTTGTATCTTCAGAGACCAGATAAAACAGGCTGTTGCCGTTGATGTCGTGCTTGCCGAGCGGCGTCGCGTCGGTGACGTGGGCTTTAACATGCTCAATGGCCTGTCGCAGTTCGTCAGGCAGCCAGGAGTGCAGATGGTGGATGTTGCCGATAATCATCAGAAAACCCTCGATATAAAACAACGTTTCATTTTCATCTTTTATACGAGAATCCTGGCTGCCATACCAGCGCTTTTTAGACGGGTTTTGCGCGAACGCATGTTTATCGGGAATGGTGTTAATTTGCTGTTAAGCCCTCGCAGGCATTTATGCAGTCATTATGCATATCTTCAGTTCTTTGTTATCACGGCCTTGCGCTAACTTACTGATCGTCATGCCTTAACAACAAAACTCGCTACAGCTTCACATTTTATCACTTTGATAATTTGCTATTAAATTCAATAAATATTTATTGATTTTCCTTAAGCCAAAAATAGTTAATTAGCAATATTGCATAGCCATTCCCCGCCGCCTTTAAACACAATTAAAATCAATGGCTTAACAAAATATTTCAAAGCATGAAATTCTACAAAACACTAACAACTGCAAATAATGACAACGGATAGTGCTTAGCTATTCACCTCGCCAGAATAACCAATTAATCATTATCTGATGCGAATCATGCAAATGAAAACAAACCGCTTAATATCCATTTTCGCGTGAGCAACATCACAATACAGATTATTTAACTGCCTAGTATGAATTACGAAATCAATTGAGCTTAGCCGCCATGAAATTAAATACATCACATGGCGCATGCCCTTTTTATTCTGAAAAACAGTTAAAGGAATAATTATGGAAAAGCATTACGTCGGTTCTGAAATTGGTCAATTGCGTAGCGTTATGCTGCACCGCCCAAATTTAAGTCTGAAGCGTCTCACGCCATCAAACTGTCAGGAGCTGCTTTTCGATGACGTGCTCTCGGTTGAGCGGGCGGGTGAGGAGCATGACATCTTCGCAAACACGCTGCGCGAGCAGGGTGTGGAAGTCCTGCTGTTGACCGACCTTCTGACACAAACCCTTGATATTGCTGAGGCGAAAGCCTGGCTGCTGGAGACGCAAATCTCTGATTATCGCCTCGGCCCTACCTTTGCCGGCGACGTTCGCGGCTGGCTGGCGGATATGCCGCACCGCGAACTGGCGCGCAGGCTGAGCGGCGGATTAACCTACGGTGAAATTCCGGCGGCCATTAAAAATATGGTGGTGGATACCCACACGGCGAATGATTTTATTATGAAGCCGCTGCCAAACCATTTATTTACCCGCGATACCTCCTGCTGGATCTATAACGGCGTCTCTATTAACCCGATGGCCAAACCGGCGCGTCAGCGTGAAACCAATAACCTGCGGGCAATATATCGCTGGCACCCGGCGTTCGCCGACGGCGATTTTATTAAGTATTTCGGCGATGAGAATATTAATTACGACCACGCCACCTTAGAAGGCGGTGACGTATTAGTGATTGGCCGCGGCGCGGTATTGATCGGCATGTCCGAACGCACGACGCCGCAGGGCGTGGAGTTTCTCGCCAACAGTCTGTTCAAACACCGTCAGGCCGAGCGCGTGATTGCCGTTGAGCTGCCAAAACACCGCTCCTGCATGCACCTCGACACCGTCATGACCCACATCGACGTGGATACCTTCTCCGTCTACCCGGAAGTGGTGCGCAAAGACGCCCAGTGCTGGACGCTCACCCCGGACGGACGCGGCGGCCTGCTGCGCACGCAGGAAACCGACCTGCTGCACGCCATCGAGAAAGCGCTCGGCATTAACCAGGTACGTCTGATCACCACCGGCGGCGACGCCTTTGAGGCCGAACGCGAGCAGTGGAACGACGCCAACAACGTCCTGACCATCCGCCCCGGCGTGGTGATCGGCTACGAGCGCAACGTCTGGACCAACGAGAAGTACGACAAAGCGGGTATCACCGTGCTGCCCATCCCGGGCGACGAACTCGGACGCGGACGCGGCGGCGCGCGCTGCATGAGCTGCCCGCTGGAACGCGACGGAATTTAAAGGAGCCATCATGGAACGAAAACCCACTCTGGTTGTGGCCCTGGGCGGCAACGCGCTGCTCAAGCGCGGCGAGCCGCTTGAAGCGGAGATCCAGCGCCAGAACATCGAGCAGGCCGCCCGCACCATCGCCGGGCTGACGGCGCAGTGGCGCGTGGTGCTGGTACACGGCAACGGGCCGCAGGTCGGGCTGCTGGCGCTGCAGAACAGCGCCTACGACAAAGTCACACCCTACCCGCTGGACGTTCTCGGCGCGGAAAGCCAGGGAATGATCGGCTACATGCTCCAGCAGGCGCTGAAAAACAATCTGCCGCAGCGCGAGGTGAGCGTCCTGCTCACCCAGGTAGAAGTGGACGCCGCCGACCCGGCCTTCAGCAACCCGACCAAGTACATCGGCCCGGTGTACAGCGAAGCCCAGGCAAAAACGCTGGCCGCGGAGAAAGGCTGGGTGTTTAAGGCCGACGGCAGCTACGTCCGCCGCGTGGTGCCCTCTCCGCAGCCGAAGCGCATCGTTGAGAGCGACGCCATCACGGCGCTGATCCAGCGCGACCACCTGGTGATCTGCAACGGCGGCGGTGGCGTACCGGTGGTGGAACACGCCAACGGCTATCGCGGCATTGAGGCGGTAATCGACAAAGACCTCTCCGCCGCCCTGCTGGCGCGCCAGATCGAAGCCGATGCCCTGCTGATCCTCACCGATGCCGACGCGGTGTACCTCGACTGGGGCAAACCGACCCAGCGTCCGCTGGCGCAGGTGACACCGGAACTGCTCAGGGGCATGCAGTTCGACGCCGGATCGATGGGGCCGAAAGTGGCCGCCTGCCGCGAGTTCGTTGAAGCCTGCAATGGCATTGCCGGGATCGGCGCGCTGGCCGACGGCGCGGAGATCCTCGCGGGCGAGAAAGGCACGTTGATTCGTAACTGAACACTCATTTTAAAAAGGATTTAGCCATGACCATCAACCTGAAAAACCGCAACTTCCTGAAACTGCTGGACTACACCCCGGCGGAGATCCAGTACCTGATTGACCTCGCCATTGAGCTCAAGGCCGCCAAAAAAGCCGGGCGCGAGAAGCAAACCCTGGTCGGGAAAAACATCGCCCTGATCTTTGAAAAAACCTCCACCCGTACCCGCTGCGCCTTCGAAGTGGGCGCGTTCGACCAGGGCGCGCAGGTGACCTATCTCGGCCCAAGCGGATCGCAGATTGGCCATAAAGAGTCGATGAAAGACACCGCCCGCGTGCTGGGCCGCATGTACGACGGCATCGAATACCGCGGCTATGGTCAGGCCATCGTCGAAGAGCTAGGCGAGTACGCAGGCGTGCCGGTGTGGAACGGCCTGACCGACGAGTTCCACCCAACGCAAATCCTCGCCGACCTGATGACCATGCTGGAGCACTCGCCGGGCAAAACCCTGCCGGAGCTGAGCTTTGCCTATCTCGGCGACGCGCGCAACAACATGGGCAACTCCCTGATGGTGGGCGCGGCCAAGATGGGGATGGATATCCGCCTCGTCGCGCCGAAATCCTTCTGGCCGGAAGCAGGGCTGGTTGAGCAGTGCCGCGCCATTGCGAAAGAGACGGGCGCGCGCATCACCCTCACCGACGACGTGGAAGAAGGCGTGCAGGGGACCGATTTCCTCTACACCGACGTGTGGGTCTCCATGGGCGAGCCGAAGGAAGCCTGGGCCGAGCGCGTCAGCCTGATGAAGCCGTATCAGATTAACGCCCAGGTGATGAAGGCCACCGGCAACCCGAACGTCAAGTTCATGCACTGCCTGCCGGCGTTCCACAACGAGCACACCAAAGTGGGCCGCGAGATCGAGATGGCGTACGGGCTGAAGGGACTGGAGGTGACGGAAGAGGTCTTCGAATCACCGAACTCCATCGTCTTCGACGAAGCAGAGAACCGCATGCACACCATTAAAGCGGTCATGGTGGCGACACTCGGCGACTAATCACCGCCCGGCGCGCCGAGGGTGCGCCGGGTTTAAGGAGAACATCATGGGCAAGTTTAAGTTTCCCTCCGCTTACACCATTCTCTTTTTTCTGATTGCCGTTGTGGCGGCGCTGAGCTGGGTCGTTCCCGCCGGTCAGTACCAGATGGCGATGAACGACACCCTCGGTAAAGAAGTCCCGATTGCCGGAACCTACGCGCACGTGGCGGCACATCCGCAGGGGCTGGTTTCCGTCCTGATGGCGCCCATCGCCGGGCTGTACGATCCGGTTTCCGGCCAGGCCGGGGCGATCGACGTGGCGCTGTTTATCCTGATCATCGGGGGATTTCTCGGGATCGTCACCAAAACCGGGGCGATTGACGCCGGGATCGAGCGCGTCACCACCCGGCTGCGCGGACGCGAGGAGTGGATGATCCCGATCCTGATGGCGCTGTTCGCCGCAGGCGGCACCATTTACGGCATGGCCGAAGAGTCGCTGCCGTTCTACACCCTGCTGGTGCCGGTGATGCTGGCCGCCCGGTTCGATCCGGTTGTCGCCGCCTCCACCGTGCTGCTCGGCGCGGGGATCGGCACGCTGGGTTCCACCATTAACCCGTTTGCCACGGTCATCGCCGCCAACGCCGCCGGGATCCCCTTTACCAACGGTATCGCCCTGCGCGTGGCGCTGCTGGTCATCGGCTGGATCATCTGCGTAGCGTGGGTCATGCGCTACGCCCGCAAGGTGCGCAAGGATCCCTCGCAGTCGATCGTTGCAGACAAGCAGGAAGAGAACCTCGCCCATTTCCTCGGCAACAAAGGCGAACAGTCGCTGGAATTCACCCCGGTGCGCAAAATCATCCTGGTGATTTTTGCCCTCGCCTTTGCGGTGATGATTTACGGCGTGGCGGTGCTGGGCTGGTGGATGGCGGAGATCTCCGCAGTATTTCTCGCCAGCGCGATTCTCGTCGGCCTGATTGCCCGCATGAGCGAAGAGGAGCTGACGTCGACGTTTATCAACGGCGCGCGAGATTTGCTGGGCGTCGCGCTGATTATCGGCATCGCGCGCGGTATCGTAGTTATCATGGATAAGGGCATGATTACCCACACCATTTTGCACAGCGCGGAAGGGCTGGTCAGCGGGTTGTCCACGGTGGCGTTCATCAACGTGATGTACTGGCTGGAGGTCGTGCTGTCGTTTCTTGTGCCTTCTTCATCCGGCCTGGCCGTTCTGACGATGCCGATCATGGCACCGCTTGCCGATTTCGCTAACGTCAACCGCGACCTGGTGGTCACGGCTTACCAGTCGGCCTCCGGCATCGTAAACCTCGTCACGCCGACCTCAGCGGTGGTCATGGGCGGGCTGGCTATCGCCCGGGTGCCCTACGTGCGCTATCTGAAATGGGTGGCGCCGCTGCTGGCGATCCTGACGGTAGTGATTATGGTGGCGTTAAGTCTGGGGGCGTTGTTGTAATTTGCCGGATGGCGCTGCGCTTATCCGGCCTACGGATCGGTGCGGTGTCACCGGTTATTTCGGGAACTGATATGGGAAACATGATGGATTACGAAGAGTACTCTCCCAAAGAACAACTGCAGCTCACGGTGTGCCAGCGTTTGATCGCCGAAAAGAGTTATCTTTCGCAGGAAGAGATTCGCCGCGACCTGCAGGAGAGAGGGTTTGACAGCATCAGCCAGTCGACCGTTTCGCGATTGCTGAAGTTGCTCGGAGTCATAAAAATTCGAAATGCCAAAGGGCTAAAGATTTATTCGTTGAATCCTCAACTGCGCCCTGCCCCTGACGCCGCACGTACCGTTTCGGAAATGGTGGTGAGCGTCGAGCATAATAGCGAGTTTATCCTTGTCCATACCGTCGCCGGATATGGCCGCGCGGTGGCGCGTATTCTGGATTATCACCAGCTTCCGGAAATATTAGGCGTGGTGGCCGGCAGCAGTATTGTCTGGGTCGCCCCCCGGGTGGTGAAGCGCACCGCGCTGGTGCATAAGCAAATTAATTATTTACTCAGAACGAATTAATATTCATAAAGAACCGTTTGCATTGAGTAAAGAGTGCATTAAATCGCTTGATCCGAAAAGCGAGCTGCGTATAATGCCCGACAATTTGCCGGGAGGAAGCATGGTCAAGCGTGTACGACATAACGTCTTACCGCGTCTGAAATCAGACGCTGGCCTGCCGTTTTTCTTCCCGTTGCTAAACCTATTCCCAGAGCCCCTCATTTGAGGGGCTTTTTTTTGCCCGGCGTCAGGAGATAAACATGAATCCGCTTTATCAAAAACACATCATTTCCATAAACGACCTCAGCCGCGAAGAGCTGGAACTGGTTCTGGAAACCGCGGCAAAACTGAAGGCCAATCCGCAACCGGAGCTGCTGAAGCACAAGGTGATTGCGAGCTGCTTCTTTGAAGCCTCAACCCGCACCCGCCTCTCCTTTGAGACCTCCATGCACCGCCTGGGCGCGAGCGTGGTGGGCTTCTCGGACAGCAGCAACACGTCGCTGGGTAAAAAAGGCGAGACCCTGGCGGATACCATTTCAGTGATCGGCACCTACGTCGACGCGATTGTGATGCGTCATCCGCAGGAGGGCGCGGCGCGTCTGGCGACCGAGTTTTCCGGCGGCATTCCGGTGCTGAACGCCGGTGACGGTGCCAACCAGCACCCAACGCAGACGCTGCTGGACCTGTTCACCATTCAGGAGACCCAGGGCACGCTTGAGAACCTGAACATCGCGATGGTTGGCGACCTGAAATACGGCCGCACCGTTCACTCCCTGACCCAGGCGCTGGCGAAATTTAACGGCAACCGCTTCTACTTCATCGCACCGGACGCGCTGGCGATGCCGCAGTACATCCTCGACATGCTGGACGAGAAAGGCATTGCGTGGAGCCTGCATGCCAGCATCGAAGAGGTGATGAGCCACCTGGATATTCTGTATATGACCCGCGTGCAGAAAGAGCGTCTGGACCCGTCCGAATACGCCAACGTGAAGGCGCAGTTCGTGCTGCGCGCCAGCGACCTGGAAGGCGCACGCAACAACATGAAGGTCCTGCATCCGCTGCCGCGCATCGATGAGATCACCACAGACGTCGATAAAACGCCGCACGCCTGGTACTTCCAGCAGGCCGGAAACGGCATCTTCGCCCGCCAGGCGTTACTGGCACTGGTTCTGAATCGCGAATTAGCTCTGTAAGGGGAGACGACCATGACACACGATAACAAACTCCAGGTTGAAGCCATCAAGCGTGGCACCGTGATTGACCACATCCCTGCGCAGGTGGGCTTTAAGCTGCTGACGCTGTTCAAACTGACCGAAACCGACCAGCGCATCACCATCGGCCTGAACCTGCCGTCGGGCGAGATGGGCCGCAAGGACCTGATTAAAATCGAGAACACCTTCCTGACCGACGAGCAGGTTAACCAGCTGTCGCTGTACGCGCCGGACGCTACCGTCAACCGCATCGACGAGTATGAAGTGGTCGGCAAATCCCGCCCGAGCCTGCCGGATCGCATCGAAAACGTGCTGGTTTGCCCGAACAGCAACTGCATCAGTCATGCTGAGCCGGTTTCCTCCAGCTTTGCAGTGAAAAAACGCGCCGATGACATCGCGCTCAAATGCAAATACTGCGAAAAAGAGTTTTCTCATTATGTGGTGCTGGCCAACTAATTGAGGTTGGTAATGAAATCCCGGCTGTTATAATGGCCGGGAACATTCTTAACGCTGTAATTCTGGAGAAAACATGAGCAAAGTACTCGCGACGGAAAATGCACCAGCCGCTATCGGCCCTTACGTTCAGGGCGTTGATCTGGGCAGCATGATCATCACTTCAGGTCAGATCCCCGTAAACCCAAAAACCGGCGCGGTGCCGGAAGATGTCGCGGCGCAGGCGCGTCAGTCGCTGGAAAACGTGCAGGCTATCGTTGAATCTGCTGGCCTGAAAGTGGGTGATATCGTGAAAACCACCGTATTCGTGAAGGATCTGAACGATTTCGCGACCGTTAATGCCACCTACGAAGCGTTCTTCACCGAGCATAACGCCACCTTCCCGGCGCGCTCCTGCGTGGAAGTGGCGCGTCTGCCAAAAGACGTGAAAATTGAAATCGAAGCGATTGCCGTTCGTCGTTAATTCGCTTTGTCGATAAAAAAAGGCAGCCCAGGCTGCCTTTTTTGTTGCTTGCTACTGATTCCGCGTGGCGCGCAGCAGCGTCTCCAGTGGATAGACCGCCGCAATCACCACTTCGTCCTGCACCTTCGCCGCGTTATCCAGCTCGCTCTGAATCGAGGCGATCTCTTTGTCATCCAGCGTGCCCTGACGCGCCACCAGATCCGTCAGGCGAAGGCCAATGGAGGCCAGCTTATCCACCTCCTGGATCACCGGCTTCATTGCCTTCAGCTGATAGCTGTTTTCGCTTAAGGCCAGCGCGTCGCTGGTGTTGCTCTGCCAGCGGTTAAAGACGTGGCGCAGAGCGTCAGCGCTTTCCGTGTCTTCCGCATCGCTCACCAGACGGTCCGCCCATTTGTGCATCTGGCGCACGGTGGCGCTTTCGGCGTTCAGCGCATCCGCGAAGCGGTTGAGGGGCTCGAACTGATGATAGTTTCCGGCCTGGAACTTCAGGTGCTGACGGGTGTAATACTGCGCCGGTTCAATGGCCTGAGCGAGGATCTGCAGCGGCAGGGTGTCGGCATTACCGGCGAGGCGTGTGAACTGCACCTGCTGCTGGGTGTGCTGCTGCAGCCCGACCGACACCGTCGACCAGCTGTCCATCGCCTGCAGGCGGGTGTACATGTTGTCGACATCGTTGACGTCCTGCGCGGACCACAGCCGCTCTGCCACCGCAAACGTACGCGGCCACAGGCGGATATCCAGCACCGGCGCCACCACGTTTTCCGCCCACAACGCCGCTTCGCCGCCGAGCAGGTTGGCCTGGTTCGCCACGTCCGGCACGACGGGCGGAACGCCTTTCGGCACGTCGTCCAGACGCGTGCCGCTAATCGGGTAGCGCGTATTCCCGACAAGGAAATAACCGGAGAGTTTGTCGTTATCGACGGTGACGACCGGGCGCGTTTCGCCCATCCACGTATCGACGGTAAACGTCACCTGGCTGTCATCGCGCCACTCGATGTTCTGCACCGCACGGCGCGATTTCCCGGCAAAATCAATAAACCCGCGCCAGCCGGCATCCCCTTTCACCAGGGTGAAGCTCCCCTCCACCGGCTTGCCCTTCAGGCGCGGCATGGAGAAGGCCCAGCTCTGGGCGCTGTCGGTATCCGCTATCACGTCCACGCCGTTTAACCCCTGCGGGACGATCTCGTTGCGGTAGTGATAGGCGGTGGACTGGGGCTGGTCGAGATAAAAGCCGGTCGACAGAATGCCCTTGTAGCCGTTCTGCGCCACCTGCCCCAGCGCGTCCTGCCCCTGCCAGGACTGGATCAGAATGCTTTTCGGTAAGTCAGGATGGTAGATCTCGTCCCAGCCGACCATCTGGCGGTGATGCTTCTCGAGGATCGTTTCCAGCTTGCGGTTGAAGTAAGCCTGCAGCGCGTGGCTGTCCGCCAGCCTGTTGTCGCGCATAAATTGCTGGATGGCCGGGTTCGCTTTCCACTGGCTGTCGTCCACTTCGTCGCCGCCGATGTGAAGATACGGATCGGGGAAGATCGCCGCCAGTTCGCTGACCATCGCGTCAGCAAAGGCGTAAGTCGCCTCTTTGGTGGGATCGAGAACCGGCTTCAGCACGCCCCAGTGGCGTTCCATGGCGTATGGCCCCGGCGCGCTCATCAGCTCCGGGTAGGCCACGGCAATCGCCGAGGCGTGGCCCGGCATGTCGATCTCCGGCACCACGCGAATGCCGCGCTCGGCGGCGTAACGCACCACCTCACGCATCTGTTCATGCGTGTAGAACAGCCCGTCGCTGGCAAGCTGCGTCAGCTTAGGGTAGCGCTTCGAGCTGAAGCGCCAGCCCTGGTCGTCGGTTAAGTGCCAGTGCAGCACGTTGAGCTTCGCCGCAGCCATGCCGTCGATCTGGCGTTTGATATCCGGCAGCGGGATAAAGTGACGTGCCGAATCGAGCAGCAGCCCGCGCCACGGGAAACGCGGCGAATCTTCAATGGTCACCCACGGCAGAGAGGTATTTTCCGCGCCGTTCTGCATCAGCTGGAGCAGGGTTTCCATGGCGCGCAAGGCACCGAAACGGGTGTTGGCAGAGATGTTCACGCCGTTGGCATCCACCGTGAGCTTATAGCTTTCATCGCTGTCCGGCAGAGGCTGCGGCTTCACCTTTTTGGCAATCGCGATGCGGATAGTCGGTTTGTCTGGCTTTTCAGCCTGAGGCTGCAGCGTCCAGCCGGTTTGCAGGGCGATGCGCTGGCGCAGGCGGTTGACGGCGTCACCGAGATCGTCCCCGCTGACGCTAATGGATACGTTGTTGCTGATCACCAGTGCGCCCTGGGTCGTCGGGCGTTCGACCTTCGCAGGCCAGGGCATTAAAGGGAGATCCCCTGCCGGGGCGGCAAAGGCAGAGGCGCCGAGCATCAGCCCGGCGGTTAAGAGACTGTACCGTAACATGAATGTTCCTTATCTGACGGGCCAAATAAAGGCAAAACATTCTGTTAACATGCGCTCAATTTGTCGTCAAGCGAATGCGCCGACGGAGATCACAGGTTGTTGAATTTGGGAGGAAAGCTAGTGCCGGGTGGCGGCTTCGCCTTACCCGGCCTACGTTCTGATCGTAGGCCCGGTAAGCGCAGCGCCACCGGGCTTGCCGTTACTGCCAGCCATACCGACGCGCATAGAACCCTTTCACCATCTGCGTCAGCACCATGTAACCCGCGAGGATCGCCACCAGCCACGGGAAGTAGCTCAGCGGCAGCGCCTGCAGCTGCAGGTAGCTCGCCAGCGGTGAGAACGGCAGCGCGATGCCGAGCGCCATCACAATGCCCGTCATCACAATCAGCGGCCATGCGGCACGGCTCTGGATGAACGGAATGCGGCGCGTGCGGATCATATGCACAATCAGCGTCTGCGACAGCAGCCCGACCACGAACCAGCCGGACTGGAACAGCGTCTGGTGTTCCGGAGTGTTGGCGTGGAACACAAACCACATCAGGCAGAAGGTCAGGATGTCGAAGATAGAGCTGATCGGGCCAAAGAACAGCATAAAGCGCCCAAGATCTGCCGGGTTCCAGTGCTGCGGCTTCTGGATCTGCTCGTCATCCACGTTATCAAACGGGATAGCCACCTGAGACACGTCGTACATCAGGTTCTGGATCAGCAGGTGCAGCGGCAGCATCGGCAGGAACGGCAGAAACGCGCTCGCCACCAGCACGCTGAAGACGTTACCGAAGTTGGAGCTGGCGGTCATCTTGATGTACTTGAGCATATTGGCAAAGGTACGGCGCCCTTCGATGACGCCCTCCTCCAGCACCATCAGGCTTTTTTCCAGCAGAATGATGTCCGCCGCTTCACGGGCAATATCGACCGCTCCGTCTACGGAGATACCGATATCCGCCGCACGCAGAGCGGGCGCATCGTTGATGCCGTCGCCCATAAAGCCCACCACGTGCCCTTCGCGCTTAAGCAGGGTGACAATGCGCTCTTTGTGCATCGGCGTCAGGCGGGCAAACAGCGTGGTGCGCTGGGCAAGCTTCGCCAGCTCGTCATCGGAGAGATGTTCAATCTCGCTCCCGACCACCACATCGCCCGCGTCCAGCCCCACCTCGTGGCACACTTTGGCCGCCACCAGCTCGCTGTCGCCGGTGAGGATTTTCACGGTAATACCGCTCGCCTTCAGCGCTTTGAGCGCCGGTGCGGTGGTCTCTTTCGGTGGATCGAGGAAGGCGATGTAACCTTCGAGGATCAGATCGGATTCGTCGATACGCTGATAGTCCCCCTCGCGCGCCGGCAGGAACTTGCTCGCCACCGCCACCACGCGCAGCCCCTGACGGTTCAGGTTGTCGGTGACGCGCTTGATGCGGCGCAGCATGGTGTCGTCCAGCGGCACGATGTCGCCGTTATAGCGCACCTGTGTGGACACGTTCAGGATCTCCTGCAGCGCCCCTTTGCAGATCAGCTGATGCACATCCGTCTGCTCGCTCACCACCACCGACATGCGGCGGCGCTCGAAGTCGAACGGGATCTCATCCACCTTCTGCCAGCGGCCGGAGAGCGTGCGGGCGGACTCTTCATCCACCCCTTCCAGCACCGCGACGTCGAGCAGGTTTTTCAGCCCGGTCTGGTAATGGCTGTTCAGCCACGCGCTGTGCAGCACGCGCTCGCTGGTTTTGCCGGATATATCAGTGTGGTTCTCCAGCACGATTTTGTCCTGCGTCAGGGTGCCGGTTTTATCGGTGCAGAGAATGTCCATCGCGCCAAAGTTTTGAATGGCGTCGAGGTGTTTGACGATCACCTTCTGTTTAGAGAGCTTCACCGCCCCGCGCGCCAGCGTAGAGGTGACAATCATCGGCAGCATTTCCGGCGTTAAGCCGACGGCCACGGAGAGCGCAAACAGCGCCGCTTCCCACCAGTCGCCTTTGGTGTAGCCGTTGATCAGCAGCACGATCGGCGTCATCACCATCATAAAGCGGATCAGCAGCATGCTGACGCGGCCAATTCCTTTCTGGAAGGCATTCGGCTCGCTCTCCTGCTCGCTGACGCGCCCGGCAAGCTGACCAAACCAGGTGTTGCCCCCGGTGGCGGTGACAATCGCCTGCGCGGTACCGCTGACGACCGTAGTGCCCATAAAGCACAGGGTGTCGCACTCGAGCGGGTTCATCTGCTGCGGGTCGCGGCTGCGCGCCACCTTTTCCACGGGCAGGGATTCCCCGGTCAGGGAGGCCTGCGCGACGAAGAGATCGCGTGCCTGGATGATGCGTAAATCTGCCGGGATCATGTCCCCCGCGGCCAGCTTAACCAGATCCCCCGGCACCAGCTGGTCGATAGGCAATTCCACCCAGGCATTTTCGCCGAGATCGTTGATCACGCGCGAGACGGTCGCGGTGTTGCTGACCATCGCCTTCAGGGCGTCCGCCGCTTTGGTGGAGCGGGCCTCCTGAATAAAGTTCAGCAGCGTGGAGATGCCCACCATCAGGGCAATCACCCCTGCGGCAAACAGATCCTCCGTCGCATAGGAGATGAGGCCGAGCACGGTCAGCAGCAGGTTAAACGGGTTGCGGTAGCAGAGCCACAGATGCACCCACCACGGAGACGGCTTTTGCGCCGGAATGAGGTTATCGCCATGCACGGCGCGGATTTTTTCCACTTCTGCCGCGTTCAGCCCTTCCGGGTGTCCGCCAAAGGCGCGCCAGACTTCATTTTCATCCATCGCCGCCACGTTCAGGCAGCGTTCTGTCAGGGACGCGGGGATCGCCGCCCCCACCATGTTTTTGGCATTGGGCAGCGGGTCGCGCTGAACAAGACGGTGTGGCAGGTGGCGGCTCAGCAGGGCCTGCAGCTGCCGGGTGATATTTTTAAACATAGTCATTCCTCCGCATCCGCAAACGCGGACGCAGCTTTTCCTTCAGGCGTGGCAAAGCCGTACCTGAGAGGCACTCAATTTTTCAAGCAGGAACGTTTGGGACGTTGCTGCCTCACATCACCGGTGAGTCAGCAACAGGCTGGCTTACCGGAAAGAACGCATTCTCCCGTTCAGGAGAGGTGTGGGATCGGGATCCATGAAGCCTCCGGTAAGTAAAAAGTAGGGTGTCGCCGCGCAGTATAAGGATTTAAGCGTACCCTTTGTGACGATTCGGGCGGTATTATACCCCCCTGCAAATAAACCGAACGTAAACCAGACTTTGCCCATAGCGAAATCGCGCTATAGCATTAGGCTCAATTGACCATTTTGTCGTTGTTACAGGGAATACAGCATGCAGAACCGCCTTACGATTAAAGACATCGCGCGTTTAAGCGGCGTGGGGAAATCAACCGTCTCACGCGTGCTGAACAACGAAAGCGGCGTCAGCGAACGCACCCGCGAGCGCGTTGAGGCGGTCATGAATCAGCACGGCTTTTCCCCTTCCCGCTCCGCGCGCGCCATGCGCGGACAGAGTGACAAAGTGGTCGCCATCATTGTCTCGCGTCTGGATTCTCTGTCTGAAAACCTTGCCGTGCAGACTATGCTGCCCGCCTTCTATGAGCAGGGATATGACCCGATCATGATGGAGAGCCAGTTCTCGCCACAACTGGTGGAAGAACATCTGGGTATGCTCCAGCGACGCAACATTGACGGCGTGGTGCTGTTCGGCTTTACCGGCATCAAAGACGAGATGCTAAAACCCTGGCAGCCGTCGCTGGTGCTGCTGGCGCGCGATGCCCACGGTTTTGCCTCCGTCTGCTATGACGACGAGGGCGCGATTATCACCCTGATGCAGCGCCTGTTTGACGAAGGCCATCGCCATATCAGCTTCCTCGGCGTACCGCACGCGGACGTCACCACCGGCAAGCGCCGCCATGAGGCCTATCTGGCCTTTTGCAAAAAGCACAACCTCTCCGCCGTGGCCTCCCTGCCGGGGCTGGGCATGAAGCAGGGCTACGAGCAGGTCGCCAGCGTCCTGACGCCGCAAACCACCGCGCTGGTGTGCGCCACGGATACGCTGGCGCTGGGCGCGAGTAAATATCTGCAGGAGCAGCGTATCGATAACCTGCAGGTGGCGAGCGTCGGCAGCACGCCGCTGATGAAGTTTTTGCACCCGGAAATTATTACCGTCGACCCGGGTTATGCCGAGTCCGGCAGACAGGCCGCCGCGCAGCTGATCGAGCAGATCAACGGGCGCGCTGAGCCGCGTCAGATCGTTATTCCTGCCCACCTTTCTTAACCCCCGCTCAACGGTTTATTGTGATCTTCGCCCGATTTCGGGAACGTTCCCATTTTCGCCGTCACGCTGAAGGAGTAGGCTTGCGCTCAGGTCATTACCCCCCTCACCATCTGTCATGAGGTTTCATGATGAGTAAAGTCAAACAAGCAGATATCGATCAGTTGATCGTCCTGGTCGGCGGCCGCGAAAACATCGCTACCGTCAGCCATTGCATTACCCGCCTGCGCTTCGTGCTGAACGATCCGGCCAAAGCCAATCCGAAGGCCATTGAAGAACTCTCCATGGTTAAAGGCTGCTTCACCAACGCCGGTCAGTTCCAGGTCGTGATTGGTACCGAAGTGGGCGATTACTATCAGGCTCTGCTGGCAACGACCGGGCACTCCTCCGCCGATAAAGAGCAGGCGAAGAAGGCCGCGCGCCAGAACATGAAGTGGCACGAGCAGCTGATTTCCCACTTTGCGGAGATCTTCTTCCCGCTGCTGCCAGCGCTGATCAGCGGAGGCTTGATTTTAGGCTTCCGTAACGTCATCGGTGACGTGCCGATGAGTGACGGCAAAACCCTGGCGCAGATGTACCCGGCGCTGAAAACCGTGTACGACTTCCTGTGGCTGATTGGCGAGGCGATCTTCTTCTATCTGCCGGTGGGGATCTGCTGGTCCGCGGTGCGCAAGATGGGCGGTACGCCGATCCTCGGTATCGTACTCGGCGTCACGCTGGTCTCTCCGCAGTTAATGAACGCTTACTTACTTGGTCAGCAGGTGCCTGAGGTGTGGAACTTCGGCCTGTTTACCATCGCCAAAGTGGGCTATCAGGCGCAGGTCATTCCGGCCCTGCTGGCGGGGCTGGCGCTGGGCTTTATTGAAACCCGACTGAAGCGCATCGTGCCGGATTACCTTTATCTGGTGGTGGTGCCGGTGTGCTCGCTGATTCTGGCGGTCTTCCTGGCGCATGCCTTTATCGGTCCGTTTGGCCGCATGATTGGCGACGGCGTGGCCTTCGCAGTGCGTCACCTGATGACCGGCAGCTTCGCCCCGATTGGCGCCGCGCTGTTTGGCTTCCTGTACGCCCCGCTGGTGATCACCGGCGTGCACCAGACCACGCTGGCCATTGATATGCAGATGATCCAGAGCCTCGGCGGCACGCCGGTCTGGCCGATTATCGCCCTGTCTAACATTGCTCAGGCGTCCGCGGTGACCGGCATCATCATCGTCAGCCGCAAGCACAACGAACGCGAGATCTCCGTTCCGGCGGCCATCTCCGCCTACCTCGGCGTCACCGAACCGGCGATGTACGGTATCAACCTGAAATACCGCTTCCCGATGCTCTGCGCGATGATCGGTTCCGGTCTGGCGGGCCTGGTGTGCGGACTAAACGGCGTAATGGCAAACGGGATTGGCGTCGGCGGCCTGCCGGGCATCCTCTCCATCCAGCCCGCTTACTGGCAGGTGTTCGCCCTGGCAATGGCCATCGCGATTATCGTCCCAATGGCGCTGACTACCGTGGTTTATCAGCGTAAGTTCCGTCAGGGCTCGCTGCAGATTGTTTAATCTCTCTCTTTCGGGGCGCAGTTGCGCCCCTTCGCATTTGCAGGAACACACTATGAATACCCTTCCTCACTGGTGGCAAAACGGCGTTATCTACCAGATTTACCCCAAGAGTTTCCAGGACACCACCGGCAGCGGCACCGGCGATTTACGCGGCGTGACGCAGCGTCTGGACTACCTGAAAACCCTCGGCATCGACGCCATCTGGCTGACGCCGTTTTATATCTCCCCGCAGGTGGATAATGGCTACGACGTGGCGAATTACACCGCCATCGACCCGGCGTACGGCACGCTGGATGATTTCGACGAACTGGTCGCCGAGGCGCACCAGCGCGGCATTCGCATCGTGCTGGATATGGTGTTCAACCACACCTCAACCCAGCACCCCTGGTTCCGGGAATCGCTGAACAAAGCGAGCCCGTACCGCCAGTTCTACATCTGGCGCGACGGCACGCCTGAGCAGTTGCCCAACAACTGGCGCTCCAAGTTTGGCGGCAACGCCTGGCGCTGGCACGCAGAGAGCGAGCAGTATTACCTGCACCTGTTCGCGCCGGAGCAGGCGGACCTCAACTGGGAAAATCCGGCGGTGCGCGCCGAGCTGAAAAAGGTGTGCGAGTTCTGGGCCGACCGCGGCGTCGACGGCTTGCGCCTCGATGTCATTAACCTGATTTCGAAAGATCAGGATTTCCCGAATGATGAGACGGGTGACGGTCGCCGCTTCTACACTGACGGGCCGCGCATCCATGAATATCTGCAGGAGATGAGCCGCGACGTCTTTACCCCGCGCAACCTGATGACGGTAGGCGAGATGTCCTCGACTTC
The DNA here is from genome assembly GCF_043972695.1 of Enterobacter quasiroggenkampii. Classification (NCBI taxonomy): domain Bacteria; kingdom Pseudomonadati; phylum Pseudomonadota; class Gammaproteobacteria; order Enterobacterales; family Enterobacteriaceae; genus Enterobacter; species Enterobacter quasiroggenkampii. The sequence goes on along the minus strand of NZ_CP143745.1, from coordinate 1,113,956 downwards.
GCTGGAGAACTGCCAGCAGTATGCTTCTCTCGATGGCCGCGAGCTGTCGATGACCTTTAACTTCCACCACCTGAAGGTGGACTATCCCGGCGGCGAAAAGTGGACGAAGGCGAAGCCGGACTTCGTGGCGCTGAAAACCCTCTTCCGCCACTGGCAGCAGGGGATGCATAACAAAGCCTGGAACGCCCTGTTCTGGTGTAACCACGACCAGCCGCGCATCGTGTCGCGCTTCGGTGACGAAGGAGAATACCGGGTTCACGCCGCGAAAATGCTCGGCATGGTGCTGCACGGTATGCAGGGCACGCCGTATATCTATCAGGGCGAAGAGCTGGGGATGACGAACCCGCACTTCAGCCGCATCACCGATTACCGCGACGTGGAAAGCCTGAACATGTTCGCCGAACTGCGCGCCAACGGCCGCGATCCGGATGAATTACTGGCGATTCTGGCGAATAAGTCCCGGGATAATGGCCGCACGCCAATGCAGTGGGACGCGTCGCACAATGCGGGCTTTAGCGAGGGCGAACCGTGGATTGGCGTCTGCGATAACTACGAAACCGTGAACGCCCGCTCGGCGCTCGACGATGCGGATTCCGTCTTCTATACCTATCAGTCGCTGATTAGCCTGCGCAAAACCCTGCCGGTGCTAACGTGGGGGGATTATGAGGATCTCCTGCCGGAACACCCTTCTCTGTGGTGCTACCGTCGCCAGTGGCAGGGACAGACCCTGATCGTTGCGGCGAACCTGAGTAATACGCCTCAGGAATGGCAGACAGACCTTCTCAGCGGTAAGTTGCAGGTGTTGATGAGTAACTACCCGACACCGCAAACGACGTCGCTGCGTCCGTTTGAAGCCGTCTGGTGGTTGCAGCAGTAACCGTCCTGCCGGGTGCAGCCCTGTACCCGGCTTACTTTACTGTTTTTGTTGAATAATTAATCAGATTTTTCTCTTCCACCTTTACAATCTCTGAAGCGCCCGTCGTTTGTACTCTCGTCTTTTTACTTTGTTCTGAATCAAATAAATCGCAAACATGTTTGATGCAAATCACTATATGTAGCACTTAAAATGCACGCCGACCCAATATCTTGTATTTATCGTCTACTATTCCAACAACAAGACGGCGCTTACGCTGGCCGGAATTGTGGATAACACGAGCTGGGAACGCGGGAAGTCTTTGGCCTGGCGGGAAATGCGTCCGGTGAATACTTCTCCACCTCTGTGGATAACCTGTTTTTAAAAATGGAGTGATCATGACACCGCATGTGATGAAACGTGATGGCTGTAAAGTGCCGTTTAAATCAGAGCGCATCCAGGAAGCCATTCTGCGTGCAGCTAAAGCAGCGGGAGTCGATGACGCAGATTACTGCGCCACCGTCGCAGAAGTCGTTAGCAGCCAGATGAATGAACGCAGCCAGGTCGATATCAACGAAATCCAGACCGCGGTTGAGAACCAGCTGATGGCAGGGCCCTACAAGCAGCTGGCGCGCGCCTACATTGAGTACCGCCACGATCGCGACGTGCAGCGCGAGAAGCGCGGTCGTCTGAACCAGGAGATCCGTGGCCTGGTGGAGCAGACCAACTCCGCCCTGCTCAATGAAAACGCCAACAAAGACAGTAAAGTGATCCCCACCCAGCGCGATCTGCTGGCCGGTATCGTCGCCAAACACTATGCCCGCCAGCATCTGCTGCCGCGCGACGTGGTTTCGGCGCACGAGCGCGGCGAAATTCACTACCACGATCTCGACTATTCGCCGTTCTTCCCGATGTTCAACTGCATGCTGATCGACCTGAAAGGCATGCTGACCCACGGTTTTAAAATGGGCAACGCCGAGATTGAACCGCCTAAGTCAATCTCCACGGCCACCGCGGTCACGGCGCAGATTATCGCCCAGGTCGCCAGCCATATTTACGGCGGCACCACCATTAACCGTATTGATGAAGTGCTGGCTCCGTTCGTCACGGCAAGCTTCAATAAGCACCGTAAAACGGCTGACGAGTGGCACATTCCGGACGCTGACGGCTACGCGCACTCCCGCACCGAAAAAGAGTGCTACGACGCGTTCCAGTCGCTGGAATATGAAGTGAACACGCTGCACACCGCCAACGGCCAGACGCCGTTTGTGACCTTCGGCTTTGGCCTGGGCACCAGCTGGGAATCGCGTCTGATCCAGCAGTCCATTCTGCGCAACCGTATTTCCGGCCTTGGCAAAAACCGTAAAACTGCGGTGTTCCCGAAACTGGTTTTCGCGATTCGCGACGGCCTGAACCACAAGTTTGGCGATCCAAACTACGACATTAAACAGCTGGCGCTGGAGTGCGCGAGCAAGCGCATGTATCCGGACATCCTGAACTACGATCAGGTGGTGAAGGTCACCGGTTCGTTTAAAACGCCAATGGGCTGCCGCAGCTTCCTCGGCGTGTACGAGGATGAAAACGGCGAGCAGATCCACGACGGGCGCAACAACCTCGGCGTGATCAGCCTCAACCTGCCGCGCATCGCGCTGGAAGCGAAAGGCAATGAAGACGCCTTCTGGGCGCTGCTGGACGAGCGCCTGCAGCTGGCGCGTAAGGCGCTGATGACCCGTATTGCCCGTCTGGAAGGGGTCAAAGCCCGCGTCGCGCCGATCCTCTATATGGAAGGGGCCTGTGGCGTGCGCCTGAAGGCGGACGATGACGTGTCTGAAATCTTCAAAAACGGTCGCGCGTCGATTTCGCTGGGCTACATCGGCATTCACGAAACCATCAACGCGCTGTTTGGCGATACGCACATGTACGACAGCGAAGCCCTGCGTGAGAAAGGCATCGCCATCGTTCAGCGCCTGCGCGACGCGGTAGACCAGTGGAAAGAGGAAACCGGCTACGGGTTCAGCCTGTATAGCACCCCAAGCGAGAACCTGTGCGACCGCTTCTGCCGTCTGGACACCGCCGAGTTCGGGATTGTGGAAGGCGTGACCGACAAAGGGTACTACACCAACAGCTTCCACCTCGATGTGGAGAAGAAGGTGAACCCGTACGACAAGATCGACTTCGAAGCGGCGTATCCGCCGATCGCCAGCGGCGGCTTCATCTGCTACGGCGAGTACCCGAACATTCAGCACAACCTGAAGGCGCTGGAGGACGTGTGGGATTACAGCTACCAGCACGTGCCGTATTACGGGACCAACACGCCTATCGACGAGTGCTACGAGTGTGGCTTTACCGGCGAGTTTGAATGTACGAGTAAAGGCTTTACCTGCCCGAAATGCGGCAACCACGATGCGGCCCGCGTCTCCGTGACCCGCCGCGTGTGCGGCTATCTCGGCAGCCCGGACGCCCGTCCGTTTAACGCTGGCAAACAGGAAGAGGTGAAGCGCCGCGTGAAGCATCTGGGGAATGGACAGATCGGTTAATCCGCTGCCACGTTAATGCCCGGTGGCGCTGCGCTTACCGGGCCTACGGACCGCTCTCTTTTGTAGGCCGGGTAAGCGCAGCGCCACCCGGCGTGGTTATTCGCGATGAACTATCACCAGTACTACCCCGTCGACATCGTCAACGGCCCCGGCACCCGCTGCACCCTGTTCGTCTCAGGCTGCGTCCACGAATGCCCCGGCTGCTACAACAAAAGCACCTGGCGCCTGAATTCCGGCAAGCCGTTCACCGCGGAGATGGAAGATAAAATCATCAGCGACCTGAACGACACGCGCATCAAACGCCAGGGAATTTCGCTCTCCGGCGGCGATCCGCTGCATCCGCAAAACGTGCAGGATATTTTGAAGCTGGTGAAGCGCATTCGCCGCGAGTGCTCGGGAAAAGATATCTGGGTCTGGACAGGCTACAAGCTGGATGAGCTGAACGCGCAGCAAATGGAAGTCGTGGATCTGATTAACGTGCTGGTCGACGGTAAGTTCATGCAGGATTTAAAAGACCCGGCGCTCATCTGGCGCGGCAGCAGCAACCAGGTTGTACATCATTTGCGTTGATCAAAGGCGGATGTCATCCATCCGCCCTTATCTCAAAAACGACTCAAACTCTCCATCGCCACCGCCTTAAACCCGGCAAAATCCTCGCAGCTACAGAGACGTGACATCGCCCGCTCGCGCAGGAAAGTGACGAAGATATCGTAAATCGCCATCGCCTCTTCGTATTCGCTTTTGCTGATGGCAAGCAGGAAGATGACGTGCGCGGTTTCGTCGCCCCACTGCACGCCGTGCGGGGCCAGCACGGTGTAGACCACCGTTTTCTGCGCCAGCAGGCCGAGGGAGTGCGGCAGCGCGATGCCGTCGCCGAGCATGGTACTGACGATAGCTTCACGCTCAACAACCGAATCCAGAAACTCCGCGCCAACAAAGCCTTCGGCCTCAAGCTGTTCACACAGCTCGCGGAACAGCGTCTGCTGATCGATCGGCTTGTCGATAATGCGGAAGTGGGCCGCGTCGAAGTATTTATCCAGCATCCACGGGCGGGTGCGGTCCACCAGCACCAGTTTGCCAATCTGTTCTAACTGATAGTCGGTCGGGAACGGGGCGATCATCACCACCGGTTTTGACTTTTCGCTGACGCGGGCGGTGGCGATCACAAAGTCTTCGCCAATCGATTCCGCCAACTCGTACTCGCGCAGGGTGAGCGTGCGCGTCACCTCAATCTGCGGGTATTTACGCTGCAGCACCGCCTCAATCATGCGCACCATCGCGTTACCGGCGTCGCATACCAGCAGCACGCGCGGCTGACGCTGGTAGCCAATGTTGTAGTGGCGCTCCAGCCCGACGCCAATATGCAGCACCAGGAAACCAATCTCGTTTTCGCTGATCACATACGGCGTGTATTTGCCCCAGCTCGACACCGCGGCCAGCGTCATGTCCCACGCCATCGGGTAGTGCTGCTTGATGTTATCCAGCAGCGGATTGGGGATCATGATTTGATACCGCACGCGGGTGATCATGGTTTTAATATGCGTCAGCAGATCCGCGTGCAGCTGCGCGTCGCTAAGCAGGTTGTAGTTATAGTGGGTGTTGATGTAGCGCAGGATGTAGTTGACCAGCGCTTCATCGTCATCGGCATTAATCGCGCTGGGCGCGATCTCCTGGATCTGCCGCGCCGCAATGTGCACGCACAGCCAGCTCTCCTCCGACGGCGAAAGCGTTTTGCCCGCCAGCTGCTGGATGGTCACCGCGATATCCTTCGCCGCCTCGCGCACGTTCTCTTCCACGTCTTCGGCATGGAATTCCGGCAGCGGGTAACCTTCGCTGATGCGACGTACCGACACCGCGCAGTACAGGCGCAGGAACAGCTCGCCTTCATCGGTCAGGCGAATGTGATGACGCGTCAAGGCGTCGTGCAGCACCGGCACCATCTGCTCCGCCACGCCCGCATTCAGCGCCACGTCGGTCACCAGCGGGTTCAGGCTGTCCTGCTGCGCCAGCTCCCAGAGCAGATCGGTCAGGCACGCGCGGGTCGACATCTCGCTGCCAAACAGCTTCATCCCATGGCGCGGACGGGTTTCCAGCGTCAGGTTGTAACGATGAAACCACTCGCGTACCTCCGCCATGTCGCTTTGCAGCGTGGCGCGGCTGACGAACCACTCGTCCGCCAGATCCTCCAGCTTAAGCGAAAACGCCGAGGTGAGAAAACGCACCACCAGATAATGCACGCGCTCCGGCCCGGTCCGTGGGATACGCAGCGCGCGCGGGTGGGATGCCTGAAGCTGCTGATAGCGCTCGGCATCCTCAATTTTGAGCTGGTAGCCGTTGCCCCGGCTCAGGATAAACTGCGCGCCGTGGCTGGCCAGCAGCGCGTTCAGGGCGGTGATATCCGCACGGACGGTTCGCGTGGAGACCGACAGCCGCTGCGCCAGCTCGTCCTGCGGCAGCGTCTCGTTTTGCAACAGATCGAAAAGTTGCGCTAAACGTTGGTTCGGAAATCGCACGTCGTTGTCCTCTAACAGCTTAAGGTGAAATGACCATCTGGGATGGGCTGCCGACCGGGGTATAGTCCGGTTCGAAGCTCAATTTCCCGTCCTGCGCCACGCGGAAACGGGTAATGTTGTCGCTGCGCTGGTTCATGACGTACAGCCAGCGTCCCTGCTTATCGAGCGTCAGGGTGCGGGGATAATCACCACGCGTCCACACGTCATCCTGATGCGTCAGCGTGCCCTCTGCTGTTACGGTAAAGTGCCCGATGCTGTTATGCAAACGGTTAGCCACGTACAGCTGCCTGCCATCGGCGCTTAATGCGAGCCCGGCAGCAAAGCTGGTGCCTTTGTAACCTTCCGGCAGGGCAGAAACCGTTTTATCCTCTTTCAGGGTGCCGTTGGCGTTCACGGTATACCGGGTGAGCGTAGACGCCTCTTCGTTAATCAGCCACAGGGCATCGCCCTTCGGCGTAAAGACAAAGTGGCGCGGCCCGGCGCCTTTCGAGGAGGCGCTGATAAACGGCGGATCGTTCGGCGTCAGCTTTCCTGTCCGATCGTCAAAACGGTACTGATAGATGCGATCCAGCCCCAGATCGGTGGAAAACACGTACTTCCCGCTCGGATCGGCGGCGATCATGTGCGCATGGGGGCCGTTATGATCGCTGATCGCGAAACTGCCCTCCGCAGCAGCTTCGGGCTTCGCCGCGCCCGGTTCGCCTTGATCCTGATGTTTGTCCGTGGCTTCACCCAGGCTGCCGTCTGCGTTGACGGGTAAAACGGCAATTGAGCCGCTGACATAGTTCGCCACCAGCAGATGCTGGCCGTTCGGCGTCAGGGAGAGATACACCGGCCCGGCACCGCCGGAGGCCACCTGATTGAGCTGGCTCAGCTCACCGTTATCGCCGACGCGCAGCGCCTGCACCACGCCCTGCTCCACTTCACTTGCCAGATACAGCGTTTTGCCGTCCTGTGAAAGGGTCAACTGCGCCGCATTCGGCAGTTTGCTCACCAGCGTTTTATCGTTCAGCGCGCCGGTTTGCGGGTTAACAGTAAAACGGTACAACCCTTCACCGTTCGGATTATAGGTACCCACCCAGGCATATTGCGTCTGGGCGACAGCGGCGGTGGCGAGCATTGAGAGTGAAGCGACAAGCAAGGTACGGGTGTGCATGGTGGCTCCTGTATATATGTGAGTTCTACTTCACCAGCTTCTTCGTCATCGCCAGCAGAGTACGCACATCTTCCGGACGCGTATCACCGCTGGCTTTGTCGATAATCGAGCTGTAGATATGCGGGATGATTTTGCTCACGCCCGCGTCGAGGGCGATCTGCAGGATCTCCTCATAGTTTTCCAGATCGATACCTCCGGTCGGCTCCAGCCAGAAGTCGTGACGGGCGCAGGCTTCCGCCACCGCTTTGTACTCGTCACGGCACTTCAGGCCGCCCATCGGGAAGTATTTGATAGAGCTGCCGCCGAAATCTTTCAGCAGAGCAATCGCCGTTTCAACCGGCACGATGCCGTCCGGCGCTTTGCTGCTCAGCGGGCCGGTGGAGATTTTCACCATCCCGACGGTGCCGGTCGGGGAGACCAGACCGTTGACCACAGAGTCGTTCTGTCCCAGCAGCGCGCGGCTGGTAGCCACGCCGGTAAAGACCTGGTTAACGTGCTGCGGCTGCACCTGACGGGAGATCTCGCTCACCATCGCCGACTGGTTCGGGTCGCCCGCGCCCAGCCCAACAGACAGTGCGTTATCAATCAGCGCCGCGTACTCGCGCATATCCGCTACCGCGCTGGCTACGTCCGGGTAATTTTTGGAGAGCACGCCCACCAGCACATGACCTTCCGCCGCCTCGTAGATGGCGCTGGCGTTGGCCTTCGACCCTGCCAGCACGTTCAGACAGACGCGGTCACGGTAAAAGTTGGGGGTCAGTTTCATGCATTTTTCTCCTGTCCTAACACTTCGCTAATGCGGCGGTACACGATGTTCAGCTGATCAGCATTCACGCTGCGTACATCCGCTTCGATAATCCCTTCGTTGGCCTTGTAGCCACGGAAGTAAATGGCGTATTCGCCCTGCTTCAGCTTCGCCACCAGGTCACCCGTGCCGACGCCGGTGGTGGCTTCGTCAAATTTAATCTCGGTGCGGGCGATGTCGCGTCCGGCGCTGTCCCAGACCACGCGCGCGGTCACACCGTTCAGGGTGTTGAGCGCCTCGATAAACGGCGTCATTTTCGCCACCATCTCGGCGCCGCTCTCTTTGGTGGCCGTCAGATAGTGTTCGATGGCGCAGGTCAGGCCAAGAATGCCCTCTTTACCCACCTTCATGGCGCGGCCAATCCCCGCCGTCTGGCGTTTGACCCACTCAACATACTGGGTTTTGCCGATCACCAGCCCGCTGGTTGGGCCTTCGATCGCCTTCGCGCCGCTGTAGATCACCAGGTCCGCGCCGGAGCGGTAGTAAACATGCAGATCTTCTTCCGCCGCGGCATCAACGATGAGCGGCAAGTCGTGTTTACGCGCGACAACGGCCGCCTGCTCGACGCTGAGCATGCTTTTCTGCACGCAGTGGTGAGATTTGATATAGAGGATCGCGGCCGTGCGCGGGGTGATCGCCGCCGCCAGCTGATCGGCGGAACATTCGTTGGCGTAGCCCGCCTCCACCAGCCTGCCGCCGCCCAGCGCGACCATGGTGCCCACCGGCGCGCCAAAGTTCACGTTGTGGCCTTTCGGCAGGACGATTTCGTTGTTCTCAATTGGGGTAATGTGCAGATTTTCCAGCAGCCAGTCGCTGTCTTTGACCAGCACCGCCGCCACGGACTGGGCAATGCCCGCCGACGCGCAGGAGACGACCGTCGCCCCTTCCACATCCAGCAGCTTCGCGATGTACTCCCCGGTTTTATTGACCAGATCCTTCATCTCGAAATAGTGATTCATGCCGTCCATCGCCGCCTGTACCACCTCCGGACGCGGCGTGGAGACGCCCAGCGCCGTCATGCGGCCAGAGGTGTTGATAACCTGCTTTAAGCGGTACTTCTCATAAATCGAAGGCATTTTCCGTGCTCCCTTGTTCGGTCATGTAGCCCTTGCCCGCGCGGATCGCGGCAAGCGGCACCAGAATGTGTTCAGCCTGCAGGCTGTCGTTTTCGGCATCCGTCAGCACCGTCGGCTGACGTTTGAGGATGAATAGCGTCAGGTCGGCGTCGAGACCCGGCTGAATGCGGCCCTTGCGCGTCAGGCGCAGGCCGTCGGCGGCGTTCGCCGTGACGCAGTCAATCACCTGCGGCAATGACATGCCGATGGCGAGAAACTTCGACATCACGCTTGCCAGCGAGCCCACCGGGCCGTTGATGCGGTTGCGGCAGTAGATATCTGAGCTGATGGTGTGCGGCAGAATGCCCATCGCGATAGCGCGTTTTGCCACCTCAAAGCTAAAGCTCGCCGTGCCGTGCCCCACGTCCAGACGCACGCCGCGCTTCAGGGCAGAGGATATGGAGGCGCGCAGCTCGCCCGAGGGCGTCAGAATGCGGTTAGGCTTGCCGTTATAGCAGTGGGTAATGATGTCGCCGGAACTCAGGAGTTCGGCGATTTCGTCGAGATTTGGCGGGTTGTTGCCGATGTGCACCATCAGCGGCAGGTCGCCGTTCTCTTTCTGAATCGCTTTCGCGCGCGCCAGCGGCGTGATGCCGTTTTCACCGACCACGCTGCTGCTCATACGCGCCTTCAGGCCGACGATAAAATCAGGGTGGCGCTTCACCGCCTGCTTCACCGCGTCGGCATCAACATTGGCCATATTGGCCAGCTCGTTCTGGGCAATCAGCCCCACGCGGGAGATGTTCAGCAGAGCAAAAACCTCGGTGGAGGCCTTGCGGGTGATCTCATAGAAATCGTCCACATCGTCGGCGCCGGTGCTGCCCGCGTCCACTACGGTGGTGACGCCGGTGGCAACGCCCACGCTGTCGGGTTCGTCGTGGTAAATCGGGGAATTCGGGTAGCAGTGTACGTGGGAGTCAATCCAGCCTGCGCTGACGAACACTTCACCGTTCAGCTCAACCGTTTTATGCGCGGGCGCGTTAATCTCGCCCAGCGCCGCGATTTTCCCGTCCTGAATGGCGATATCGGTCAGGGTATCGTCGGTGAGGCGCGCACGGCGCAGGAGTAAATCAAACATGAGGATCTCCTGATAAGGCGGGCGCCAGCGCGCCCGCGGGTATTAAAGGGCAACCGGGAACAGCCAGCCCAGAATCATCGCGCCGAGGATAGCGCCACCGGTAATCGGCTTCTGCCAGATGTAGAACAGCAGCGCACCCACCAGCGAGCCGACGCCGATCGGAATGGAGGCGGTCATGGCGCTGAGGATGATCAACGGCCCGAGGAAGCGGCCGGAGGCGTTGCCCGCGCCCATCATCACGTCTGCGCCGTAGGTGGAGTTGCTCTGGTTGATGGTGAACTTACGCGCCAGGATGATGACGTAGCCAATCGCCAGACCAATCACCAGGCCGGTGATCAGCGAAGCAATGAAGTTGGTCACCGGGAACATGATCCCCGCGCCCAGCAGCAGCGCCGGTACGCCGAGGCCTACGCCGGTCTGGATCGCCCCGCCAATGTCGAGAATACCGACCAGCGACCCTTCGATAATACGGGCGAACAGGAAGCTCGCGCCAAACGCCGCCACCGCGCCGTAAACGCCGGTATCAATACCCGCTTTCAGCATCGCCACGAAGGCCACTTCGTTAAACGCGCCGATGCCGTAGAGGTAGTACATGTGCGTCCCGGCAAACACGCCGGAGGAGAGCAGGCCAACGAAGATCGGGAACGACCAGTCGGCATACCAAAAACCTTTATTCTGTTCCATTTAGAGGCTCCTGTTATTTACCGCTGAGCGAGTTGTGGATCATGTCGAGCCAGTTCGGCACGGTCAGATGGAAGGATTCGATCATCTTCATGTCGAAGCCGCGGAAGAAGCCGCTCAGCACGAAGAGCAGCACGATAGCCGCCATCATCACTTTGGTGACGTGGTTCCAGCCGCTCTCTTCCACGCCTTTCCCGATCAGGATCCCCAGCACCAGGCCCGGTACGGCGTTGCCCATAATCAACTGCGCCGCGCCGCCGAAGATGGTGGCCCAGAAGCCCGATTTTTTACCCGCATCGATGGCTGCCAGCCAGAAGATCACCGGCATCACGGTGTTCACCAGCAGGTTTGCCGCCGGCACCAGCACCTTCACGGCGGTGACCTGAAGCGCTGCGGGAACGGAGGAGGCGGTCAGGTTAAGGAAGGTCACGACGATCATGCCGATCACGCCGCAGGCAATCGCCATTTTGCGGGGATCGTGCAGCGTTTCGCCGACGTTACGGTTTTTGATCATCAGTGCAGCCGCACCCCAGTTCGGGATGATGCGGTGGTCAACGTCCTGTGTGAAAGCCCCTGCGGCCACGGAAGAGGCCCAGGCGTTAAAGAAGAAACCTAACCCAAAGGAGAAGTGGGACGCCGGATCCCCTTCACAGGAGTTCAGTTCCCCCAACGTACGAAACGCGCCCATACCCTGAGTGGTAGGCGCATGAAACATGCGTGCAGCCCCGGCGCCCACACCGACGCCAACCAGGCCGCCAATGATGAGCGATTTTATTAATATAATTAAGAACATCAGTCTGCCCTTTTATGAATAATCAGCGTTGCGTGACGAAATCCACCTGGTCGAGATTGATGGCTGTCACGTTGACGGTCACATCCAGCTCCACGCTGTAGGTGCGTCTTTCCCGGCGCAGAAAGAAGAACAGAAACGCTTCTTTACGCACCGCTTCTTGCGCCTGAACGACCTGCACATCCTGTGGCTCAATACGCAGTAAGATATGCGGTGAGGCTTTCATCACCGCGGCCTGAACGTGGTTGAGCGCGTCGGCAAAGGCGCGCGCTTTGGCGTCGCCCTTCCCCTTCACTCTCACCGTGGTTGTGAACTGTTCTTTCATGCTTATGCGCCGTATTTCTTCTGCCACGCCTGTACCAGACGCTCGCCAAGCTCTTCTTTATCCATAAAGCCAAAGCCCAGCACGTTGCAGCCTTCGTTGATGGCAGTCACGCCCTCTTCCACGGAACGCATGCCGTATTTGGCTTTGTAGCCATACTTGGTCTGGGCGGTGATGGCACCCGCGCCGCCGCTGCCGCAGAAGGAGATGCCGAAGGTGGCGTTTTCCGCTTTCATTACGTCGCCCAGCTTCATGTCTGCCGCCATGCCCGGTACGACAACCGCGCGTCCACCTGCTTTTTCCACACCGGCAGCCACTTTCTGACCTTTACCCAGGCGATCGCCAATCACGACTGTAATCTGTTCCATGTGTTGCTCCTTAAAGGTTGTCTTTTGCGACTTCAAAGTGAACGGAGAGCAGCCAGGCTTCTTCATCAGGAAGGTTGCCAAACTGCGCGACCACTTCACGGGCAAGCCGCATTGAATCCGGTGAAATTTCGTCAAACAGCTCTGCTTCAACCTCCGGTAGCGGCTCGCCGGTCACGGACCGGTGCGCCATGGCGCGCACGTGGGAGGTGAGCATCTGCTCCTGTACTGCATTGGGGATGATGTTGTTCCGGGCCAGCAGGGCATAGACCTGCTGCAGCATGGTGTTTGCGAGTTGATCTGTTTGCACCGCCTGTTCCCCAACGTCGTTCATTACCGCTCCGTTAATCACTGGTCTTACCCCGTTAATGGCTCTGGATTAAAACTAACGGTGGGAGGGACGGGTTTGTAGCGAGTTGTTTTCCACTTCGAAGTGGAAAGGCGAGCCGCAGCAGTGATCTGTGCCACATAAATGCGCCGAATCTGGATAAATCAATGTATTCGCGTGATGAATATCACGCTATTACGCGGGAACGAACGGGTAAGCAGAGTGGAAAAGATTCCGAGCAGGCTCGTAGAAATGTGACGTGGATAAGGTTTTCTTATGGGGATTGGGTAGAGTGGCGGCGGGTGCTTGAGACTGACCGTCTCAGGCATGGGACGGAAAGTGGAAAGCCCCGCCTGATAGAAAATCAGGGCGGGGGCTCGAAACGACACGTCACGACCGTGGAGTTCGCTACCTCGCCCGCTTTAAAGCAAGGAGGCATCCATGAAACGCAGAAACCCAAGTATCGGGGTTTTGATGATTATTGCTTTGACAATAATCATCTTAACGCTGGTGACGAGGAAAACACTGTGCGAAATCCGTTTTCGAAACGGCTCGCTTGAAGTGACAGCGCGGATGGATTGTCGCTCCGGCCAGTAGGGAGCAAGGATGCGGAGGCGCGTCATGCGCCTCCGCATACGGGGAAGGACGTACAGCTCAGGCACCCAATTAACGATACTTTTTGTGGTACGTATTGCGCGTGGTCACAAACTGCTCGGCCGCCGCCTGGGCCTCTTTCACTTTGCCTTCGTTAGCGAGCTTCAGCGCGCCGTCGATCTGGCCGACCAGCACGTCAAAGCCGTGGCGGTAGTCTTTCATCTCTGCACTGTCTGCCGCTTTGCTTTCCAGCTTTGGCGGCGTCGCTTTTTGGGCGTCCAGCGCCGCTTCACGCATTTTGGTCAGCGCGTCTTTCATTTCCGCCGCATTGTCGGTTTTCTGGACCACCTTCAGGTTTTGACCGAGGATGCCCATGTCGTCTTCAAGATCGGCAGCAAACGCAGAAGAGCCAAGAACCAGCGTTGAAGCTGCGACGATCGCTAACAGATGTTTACGCATTGCTCACTTCCTTTTTTATTATTAACAAAACGCTATCTTTATTGTCCGGCGATTTTCATTTCCGGAAGTAATACAGAACCACACTGTATATTGCTGCGTGTTTCAATATCGTTACCGACCGTAACGATATTGCGCCACATATCCTTCAGATTGCCAGCGATGGTAATTTCGCTCACTGGATACTGGATTTCACCGTTTTCCACCCAGAAGCCCGCCGCACCGCGAGAGTAGTCTCCGGTGATGCCGCTGACGCCCTGCCCCATCAGCTCGGTCACCACCAGACCGGTGCCCATCTCCTTCAGCATCTGCTCAAAGTTGAGGCCCTGCCCGGCAATGCGCCAGTTGTGAATACCGCCCGCGTGCCCGGTGCTTTTCAGCCCCAGCTTGCGCGCAGAGTAGTTGGTCAGCAGCCACTGGGTCAGCACGCCGTCTTTGACAATGTCACGACGCTCGGTGCGCACGCCTTCGCTGTCGAACGGCGTGGAGGCCAGCCCTTTCAGCAGGTGCGGATGTTCTTCGATGGTCAGCCATTCCGGCAGGATCTGCTTGCCCAGCGAGTCGAGCAGGAAGGTTGATTTACGGTAAACGGAGCCGCCCGCAATCGCGCCCACCAGATGGCCAAACAGACCGGTCGCCACTTCATTGGCAAAAATCACCGGCGCTTTCATGGTGGAGAGTTTACGCGGCGACAGGCGAGACAGCGTGCGTTCGGCACACGCTTTGCCTACCCACTCCGGAGACTGCAAATCCCCCAGCGCGCGGCCAATGGTGTAGGCGTAGTCGCGCTCCATGTCACCGTTCTCTTCGGCGATGACGCAGCTGGAGAGCGAGTGGCGGGTAGAGCAGTAGCCCTGCAGCATGCCGTGGCTGTTGCCAAAGACTTTGATGCCGTAATGGCTATTGAAGCTGCCGCCTTCGGTATTGGTGATGCGCTTGTCGGCCTGCAGGGAAGCCTGCTCGGCGCGCGCGGCCAGTTCAATGGCTTCGTCCGGGGTCACTTCCGCCGGGTGGAAAAGATCGAGATCCGGCGCGTCAAACGCCAGCAGGTCTTTATCGGCCACGCCGGCGTAAGGATCCGGCGAGGTGTAACGGGCGATATCCAGCGCGGCCTGCACCGTACGGGCGATGGCATCCGGACTGAGATCGGTGGATGACGCACTGCCTTTGCGATTCTGGTGGTATACCGTGATACCCAGCGCGCCGTCGCTGTTGAATTCGACATTCTCCACTTCGCCATAGCGGGTGCTCACGCTAATGCCGGTGGTTTTGCTGACCGCCACTTCGGCGCCATCTGATTTTTCTGAAGCAAGCATCAGCGCGGTGGAGACGGCTTCTTCCAGAATCTTACGCTGCGCTTCAACTTGTGAGGTTACTTTCATCGCAAATGCCATACTGTAAGAGAGAGTTAACTGAAGTCTAACAGAGAACCGTTTTTCAGTGCGCGTCTTAACTGGTAACATTAGCCTCTTTTTTTAAGGAGCCTGACATGACTAAGCAGCCCGAAGACTGGCTCGACGACGTTCCCGGTGATGACATCGAAGACGAAGATGATGAGATCATCTGGGTCAGTAAAAGTGAAATTAAACGTGACGCCGAAGAGTTAAAACAGCTTGGCGCGGAAATGGTAGAACTGGGTAAAAACGCGCTTGATAAGATCCCGCTCGACCAGGATCTGCGCGATGCCATTGAACTGGCACAGAAAATCAAAAAAGAAGGCCGTCGTCGCCAGCTTCAGCTTATCGGGAAAATGCTGCGTCAGCGCGATGTTGATCCGATCCGCCAGGCGCTGGACAAGCTGAAAAACCGCCACAACCAGCAGGTTGCGCTGTTCCACAAGCTGGAGCAGATCCGCGATCGTCTGATTGAACAGGGTGATGACGCCGTACCGGAAGTGCTGAACCTGTGGCCGGATGCCGACCGCCAGCAGCTGCGTTCCTTGATCCGCAACGCGAAGAAAGAGAAAGAAGGGAATAAGCCGCCGAAGTCTGCGCGCCTGATTTTCCAGTATCTGCGCGAGCTGTCTGAGAACGAAGAGTAATCCGTTCCCCTCACCCCGGAGGGGCGAGGCGGAAAAGAACGTAGGCCCGGTAAGCGTGAGCGCCACCGGGCTTTTTTTACGCGTCGGCGGCCGCTTCCGCTTTCTTCGCCAGCCCGTCCAGCAGCTTCTGATGGATCCCACCAAAACCGCCGTTGCTCATCACCAGAATATGGTCGCCAGGCTGAGCGGCTTTCACCACCATATCCGCGAGCGCATCCACATCTGCACTCCAGTGTGCCGGCTGAATGCAGGCATCGGCCACTTCCGCGACCTGCCACGGAATATGCTGCGGCTGAAGCAGGAAGACTTCATCGGCACGTCCTAACGACGGCGCGAGATCGTCTTTGCAGATGCCCATCTTCATGGTGTTCGAGCGTGGTTCCAGCACCGCCAGAATGCGCGCGGTACCGCCAACTTTGCCACGCAGGGCGGCAAGCGTGGCCAGAATGGCCGTTGGGTGGTGCGCGAAATCGTCATACACGGTGACGCCGTGGGCTTCACCGCGCAGTTCCAGACGGCGGCGGGCATTGATAAACGAGCCCAGCGCATTCGCCGCATCCGCAGGCTGAACGCCCACGTGACGCGCTGCGGCAATCGCCATCAGGCCGTTGTGCATATTGTGTTCGCCCACCAGGCCCCACTTCACCTCACCCACCTTTTCACCGTCGAGCAGCACTTCCCACTCGGAGGCATCGGCATTGAGTTTCTTCGCCTGCCAGTGGCCCTGCTCGCCCACCAGCTCCTGCTCGCTCCAGCAGCCCATTGCCAGGGTCTGCTTCAGGTTAATGTCGTTTTCAGGCAGGATGATGCGGCCCTGGCCTGGAACAATGCGCACCAGGTGGTGGAACTGTTTCTGAATGGCCTTCAGGTCGTCAAAAATATCCGCGTGGTCAAACTCAAGGTTATTGAGGATCAGCGTGCGCGGGCAGTAATGCACGAACTTAGAGCGCTTGTCGAAGAACGCGCAGTCATACTCGTCGGCTTCGATCACAAAGAACGGGCTGTCCCCCAGGCGAGCAGAAACGTCAAAGTTGCCCGGTACGCCGCCGATGACGAAGCCCGGCTTATAGCCGCAGGCTTCGAGAATCCAGGTCGCCATGCCCGCGGTAGTCGTTTTGCCGTGGGTACCGGCAACGGCAACTACCCAGCGGTCACGCAGGACGAAGTCATGCAGCCACTGCGGACCGGACATGAACGGGATATTGCGTTCCAGTACCGCCTCAACGCACGGGTTACCGCGGGTCATGGCGTTGCCAATGATCACCAGATCCGGCTCAGGATCCAGCTGGCTGGCATCGTAGCCCTGAATTAAAGCGATGCCCTGTTTCTCCAGAAGTGTGCTCATTGGCGGATACACATTGGCGTCCGAACCTGTCACCTCATGGCCCAGCGAGCGCGCCAGCATTGCCAGTCCGCCCATGAAAGTGCCACAAATCCCCAATATATGAATGCGCATACGTCACTATCCTTCTTCAATGTGGCGCACATTTTACTCACATGTCAGCGGGTGTGAAACGCATTTCAGGAAAATCCGTATCCTGCTGGCGCGATTCACCTCTGCGCTACTATTTGAATATTTGTTAAGATTGTTGGGCTTTAGTCGTTTTAGTGAACATACAATCGCTCTACTCACAAAGATGCAGGGAAAGTGTTATGAAAACGTTAGGTGAATTTATTGTCGAAAAGCAGCACGAGTTCTCTCATGCTACCGGTGAACTCACTGCTTTGCTGTCGGCAATAAAGCTGGGCGCTAAGATCATCCACCGTGATATCAACAAGGCCGGTCTGGTCGATATCCTGGGTGCCAGCGGTGCCGAGAACGTTCAGGGCGAGGTTCAGCAGAAACTCGATCTGTTCGCAAATGAAAAACTGAAAGCTGCACTGCGCGCGCGCGACATCGTTGCGGGTATCGCCTCCGAAGAAGAAGATGAAATTGTTGTTTTCGAAGGGTGTGAACACGCGAAATACGTTGTTCTGATGGATCCGCTCGACGGCTCCTCCAACATCGACGTTAACGTTTCTGTCGGTACCATTTTCTCCATCTACCGCCGCGTCACGCCTGTTGGCACGCCGGTGACCGAAGAAGATTTCCTGCAGCCGGGCATTAATCAGGTTGCTGCCGGTTACGTGGTTTATGGCTCCTCCACCATGCTGGTGTACACCACCGGGTGCGGAGTGCACGCCTTTACGTACGATCCTTCCCTGGGCGTTTTCTGTCTGAGCCAGGAACGCATGCGCTTCCCGGAGAAGGGTAACACCTACTCCATCAACGAAGGCAACTACATCCGCTTCCCGAACGGCGTGAAGAAGTACATCAAATTCTGCCAGGAAGAAGATAAAGCGACGCAGCGCCCTTACACGTCCCGCTATATTGGCTCTCTGGTCGCGGATTTCCACCGTAACCTGCTGAAAGGCGGCATCTACCTCTACCCAAGCACCGCCAGCCACCCGGACGGGAAACTGCGTCTGCTGTACGAATGCAACCCGATGGCGTTCCTGGCCGAACAGGCGGGCGGCAAGGCGAGCGACGGTAAAGAGCGTATTCTGGAGATCGTGCCGGAAAGCCTTCACCAGCGCCGTTCATTCTTCGTCGGCAACAACCACATGGTTGAAGACGTCGAACGTTTCATCCGTGAGTACCCGGACGCGTAATCCCTCTCTTCAGGGGAGCCGATCCGGCTCCCCTGGTCATTTATATATTTTACCGTATAAGTGTTTATAAAAAACATGCTTTAATCTTCGCCACTGCTCCTGCATTATTTCCATAACAGTTTGACAGATATTTCGTGGAGCAGAATCGCAATGAAAAATTATTCCCGTGCTAATACCGGTATTGATTTAAATCTTATCCCTGTATTTATTGAAATCGTCCGCTGCGGCAGCATGGCAAAGGCCTCTTTGCGTCTGGAGATGTCCCGTCCTGCGGTGAGTCTGGCATTAAAGCGTTTTAATCAACTCTTTGATGAGCCGTTATTTTTCCGTAAAGGTTTATATCTTGAACCGACTGAAAAAGCGTTAGCCTTAACCAGCTCGCTGGAAATATTAATGGGTGAAATTCACGATAATATCGGGGCGCTTAATTCCGGAAGGAATAAAACCCCGGCACAGAACGTACCGGGGCTGGGTAATATTATGCCGCGTTCTGAGTCGTCACTTTGAATGATGACATGGCTTCCATCAGCTGACGCGACTGCTCCTCAAGGGAGCGGGTCGCGGCAGAGGATTGCTGCACCAGCGCCGCATTCTGCTGCGCGGTTTCGTCCATCTGGTTCACCGCAATATTCACCTGCTCAATGCCGCGGCTCTGCTCATGAGACGCGGTCGCAATCTCACGCATCAGTTTGGTCATACGCAGCACTTCGGTTGCGATCTCGTCCATCGTTTCGCCAGCCTGCTGGGCCAGCTCGCTGCCCTCGTTAACGTGGGTCTGCGAGTCGCCGATAAGCGTTCGAATCTCTTTCGCCGCGTCGGCGCTGCGGCTGGCAAGGTTGCGCACCTCGCCCGCGACGACGGCAAAACCGCGCCCCTGCTCGCCCGCACGCGCCGCTTCCACGGAGGCGTTAAGCGCCAGAATATTGGTCTGGAAGGCAATGCCGTCGATTACACTCAGGATGTCAGCGATACGCGCCGAGCTGCCGGAGATATCGCGCATTTTTTCAATCACGTAGCAGACCATTTCACTGCCGTGATCGGCCGTGTCGGACACCGACTTCGCCAGCTGGTGCGCCTGCTCGGCGTTATCGGCATTGAGCTTCACCGTGGCGGTGATCTGTTCCATGCTGGCCGCCGTCTGCTCCAGCGACGTGGCAGTGGATTCCGTACGCTCGGCGAGATCGCGGTTTCCCAGCGTCAGCTCACGGCTGCCGGTGTCAATCTGCGCGCTGGCATCGCGTACCCGCAGAACCGAGTTCATCAGCGACTGACGCATCTCCTCAATGACCGCGTTAAGGCGGTTAAACTCCTGGCTCGCGGGCGCAGCCAGCGTATGGGTTAAATCGCCCGCTGCCACATTCTCCAGTTGAGCAATCGACGCCGAGAGCGGCTTGAGCAGCATATGGCGCAGCGCCAGCCAGGCCAGCACAATAATACCCGCCGTCAGCAGCGCCGCCACGATAATCAGGATCAGGACGTGGGTTTTGCTCGCCTGCACGGCATTCACTTCCGCCAGACCTCGCGCTTCGCTCCATTTCTGAAACGCCTGCATGTCATTATCGAACGTTGACGCCAGCGGGATCAGCGTCTTCTCCAGCAGATCGTAATACCCGTCCGCGCTCTGGTCATTGAGGGTTTTCAGCATCGGGTTGATCCCCTGCTGGGTATACGCCCCCAGGCTGGTCGCCACCTTATTGAGCAGCTGTTGCCCCTGCTCGTCAGCCACGCCGCCGTCGATCACGCCCTTCAGCGTTTTCTGGGCCAGGGCGACTTCCTGGTTGATGTTTTTTACCGCGTTGGCCGCATCGTCCAGCATGCCGATTTCCATCATGCGGACGGCCTGACCCGCTTCATTGCGCGCGCGCAGGATCAGCGTATAGCCTGAATTAAGCTGCACCATTTGCTCACCCTGAAGGTGATTAATACGCTGCAGCGAAGAAGAACTCTGTGTGAGGGCATAAATGCCAATGCCGCTGACAATCAGCAGCAGAAGGGTCATAACGGCCAGTAAAGAGAGCAAGCCGGTACGAATCGATAGCGTTTTCAGCATGATATTATTTCCGGTAGCGAGATATTTCTGGGCATAAAAAAAGAGTATCGGCCGCTACCGGAAAATGTTTAGACTTTAAGCAAATTCAGCGTGTTATCGCTCTGTTACCGATGTGTTTACGCGAGTAACAGGTGAGCTTTGACGGTTCTCCCAGAGCACCGTCAGACCACGCTGTAGGGCAATAAAAATAAACAGCAGAATGCCGATGGCGATCTTCGTCCACCACGAGCTGAGCGTGCCGTCAAAGTTGATATAGGTTTGTATCAGCCCCTGAATCGCCACGCCGAACAGCGTCCCCAGCACCGTCCCCACGCCGCCACTGAGCAGCGTACCGCCGATGACCACAGAAGCAATCGCATCCAGCTCAACGCCCACGCCTGCGAGGGCATAACCCGCCTGGGTGTATACCGAGAAGACGATACCCGCCAGCGTCGCCAGGCCGGTCGAGAGCATATAGATGCGGATGGTGGTGCTACGGGTCGAGATCCCCATCAGGTTGGCCGACGTGGCGTTGCCGCCAATGGCGTAAACCTGATTGCCAAACCGGGTACGGTGAGCAAGGAAGATGCCAATGACGACCACGCCCAGCATCAGCAGCCCCATCGCGCTCAGGCGGCCGCCGCCGGGGATTTTCCACGCCAGGCTGGAGAGCGTGTCGTACACCGGATGGTTAATCGGAATCGACTCTTCCGACACCAGGTAGCTCACCCCACGGAGGAAGAACATTCCCGCGAGGGTAATAATAAACGCCGGAATTTTTAACGCGTCGATCAGCAGCCCCATAAAGGCGCCAAACGCGCAGCCCATCACCAGCACCAGCGGAAACGCCACCAGCGGTGAGATGCCCCAGAAGCCGATCGCCTTTGCGAGGAACACGCCCGTAAACGCGATCACCGAGCCGACGGAGAGGTCGATCCCGCCGGAGAGGATCACAAAGGTCATGCCGACGGCGATGATGCCTAAAAAGGCGTTATCGGTCAGGATATTGCAGATCACGCGCGTCGAGGCAAAACCGGGGAACTGCGTCAGACAGTAGAGGTAGCCCAGCACAAACACGCCCAGCGTGATCATTAGCGGTAAATTACGTTTTATCATGGCCACGGATCCCCTTAATGATGCTGACAAAGCGCGGCGACTGGACGATCAGCACGCAGAGCACGACCACCGCTTTCACCACCTGGTTGAGTTCCGGCTGGAAACCGGAGAGCAGGATCCCGGTGTTCATTCCCTGAATAATCAGCGCGCCGATCACCGAGAGCAGCAGGTTAAAGCGTCCGCCCATCAGCGACCCGCCGCCGATGACCACCGCCAGGATCGCATCCAGCTCCAGCCAGAGCCCGGCGTTGTTGGCATCGGCTCCGCGGATATCCGCCGCGACGATCACCCCGGCGATGGCGGCGCAGATACCGCTCAGCACGTAGGTGAGCATCACCATCAGCCGCGTGTTGACCCCGGCGTTGCGCGCGGCGCGGATGTTGATCCCGACGGCCTCAATGAACATGCCCAATGCCGTTTTGCGGGTGAAAAGCCAGAACACCACTAACGTCACCAGGGCAATAATCACCGGCGTCGGGAAGAACAGAAGGTTGCCGCTGCCGAGCCACGCCAGGCTCGGTGAGTTGAAGGTAACAATCTGGCCGGAGGTAATCAGCTGCGCGACGCCGCGCCCGGCCACCATTAAAATCAGCGTGGCGACAAAGGGCTGGATTTTCAGCACCGCCACCAGAATGCCGTTCCATAACCCGGCCAGCACGCCGGTACCTAAGGCTGCCAGCAGGACCACCGGCAGGCTGTGCCCGGCCACGGTCATAGAGGCGGCCGTGGCCCCGGCGATAGCCATTACCGCGCCGACGGAGAGGTCAATCCCGCCGGTGGCAATCACCAGCGTCATCCCGATGGCCAGCAGCGCCACGGGCGCGGCACGGTTTAAAATGTCTATCGGGCTGCCAAACAGGCGGCCATCCTGCACGATGATCTGGAAGAAATGCGGTGCAACCAGGCTATCGACCAGCAGCACCACCAGCAGCGCCGCGATTTGCGGCGTGCCGGTCGGCCAGTTGAAGCGGCGCTTTGACTCACCGGTTTGCGAAAGCGAACGGGACATCACGATTCACTCCTTATGCCGCGATGGCATTCATGATCGCCGGAACGGACAGCTTATCCAGCGGGATCTCTGCCACCTGTTTACGATCGCGCATAATGATGACGCGATCGGCATAACCCACCAGCTCTTCCAGCTCGGACGAAATGACCAGCAGCGCCAGACCGTCAGCGCACAGGGTCTCGATAAGCCGGATAATTTCGGCGTGCGCCCCCACGTCAATACCGCGGGTCGGTTCGTCGAGGATCAGGAACTGGGGTTTGGTCAGCAGCCAGCGCGACAGCAGCACTTTCTGCTGGTTACCGCCGGAGAGAAATTCAATGGGCTGTTCCGCGCTCGGGGTGCGGATGCCGAGCTGGCGGATAAACCGCTCGGCAATGGCGTTCTGCTCTTTGCGAGGGATCGGCCGCAGCCAGCCGCGCTGGGCCTGTAGCGCCAGAATGATATTTTCCCGCACCGAGGCCGCGGCAATAATGCCGTCCGTTTTCCGGTCCTCCGGGCAGAAGCCGACGCCGAGACAGGAGGCCTGATGCGGCGATCGCAGGGTTTGCGGTTTGCCCTTGATCAGCGCGCTGCCGCTGTCGGCCGGCTTGATCCCGAAGATCACCTCGGCGGTCTCGGTTCGACCCGAGCCTAACAGGCCCGCCAGCCCGACAATTTCGCCTGGCCGCACCTCAAGGTTAAACGGCGAGATGACCCCTTTTTTACCGTAATCGCTGAACGCGGCGACCGGCTTCTCGCTCAGCAGCGTGCGGCCCGCGCGCTGAAGGGCGTTGGTCTCCAGCTCACGGCCCAGCATCATTTTGACCAGCTCGATCTGCGGCAGCTCGCGGGTTTCGCGGCAGCCGACAAAGCTGCCGTTGCGCAGCACCGTAATGCGATCGCTCACCTCATACACCTGATCGAGGAAATGGGTAACGAAGATCAGGCTGACGCCCTGATCGCGCAGCTGGCGCATCAGGGTAAAGAGCATTTCCACTTCCTGGGTATCGAGGCTGGCGGTGGGTTCGTCGAGGATCAGCACCTTTGCGGAGAGATCGATCGCGCGACAAATGGCGACGATCTGCTGCATCGCCACGGAAAAGCGGTTCAGCGGCTCGCGGACGTCGAGGGAGAAGCCGTAGGATTCCATCAGGTTTGTCGCCCGCGCCTCCATCTCTTTACGGCGCAGCAGGCCAAAGCGTCGTGGCTCACGGCCAATAAACAGGTTATCCGCCACCGACATATTCGGCAGCAGGTTCACTTCCTGATAGACCGTCCCGATCCCCAGCTGCTGGGCATGGGCGGTGTTTTTAGGCGAAATGGAGTTGCCTTCCAGCCAGATGGTGCCGCGGTCGGCGTGATAAA
Organism: Enterobacter quasiroggenkampii; assembly: GCF_043972695.1. Classification (NCBI taxonomy): domain Bacteria; kingdom Pseudomonadati; phylum Pseudomonadota; class Gammaproteobacteria; order Enterobacterales; family Enterobacteriaceae; genus Enterobacter; species Enterobacter quasiroggenkampii. The sequence goes on along the minus strand of NZ_CP143745.1, from coordinate 1,090,172 downwards.
CACCGGTCAGGGATTTAATCAGCGTCGATTTTCCCGCGCCGTTCTCGCCCAGCAGCGCCATGATCTCCCCGCGCCGCAGGCTGAAATCAACGTTATCCAGCGCCTTTACGCCGGGAAAGAATTTACTCAAGCCCTCTGTGCGGAGGATTTCCTGGTGTTGTTCAGTGGTCATGGTTTCCCCCTCACCCTGACCCTCTCCCCGGAGGGGAGAGGGGATTGATCGTGCCAGTTGTTAATATCCAGCTCCGCCCTGCCTTTCTCCCTCTCCCCTCCGGGGAGAGGGCTGGGGTGAGGGGCGCGGGTCTTAGTAGCCCATATTTTTCTTCTTCTCTAACTCTTCTTTCGCCGTATCAGGCAGGTAGAGGGTGGACTTGGTGACCGTCACTTTCTCCGGCATCGTGCCGTCTTTCTTGAATTTCTCCAGCGCGTCGAATGCCGGGCCCGCCATGTTTGGCGTCAGCTCCACGCTGGCGTTGGCTTCGCCGTCGATCATCGCTTTGTAGATGTCCGGCACGCCGTCGATAGAGCCGGTGAGGATATCTTTGCCCGGCTTCAGGCCCGCTTCTTTAATGGCCTGAATCGCACCGATCACCATGTCATCGTTGTGGGCGTAAACCATGCAGATGTTCTTGCCGTTGTTTTCAGCCTTAATGAAGCTCTCCATGACCTCTTTACCTTTGCTGCGGGTAAAGTCGCCGGACTGAGAGCGGATAATCTTGATGTTTGGCGCTTTCGCGATGGCTTCAGCAAAGCCTTTTTTACGGTCGATAGCCACGCTCGCCCCGACGGTACCCTGCAGCTCAACGACGTTACACGGCTTGCCGTCGACCTGTTTTACCAGCCAGTCACCAATTAACTGCCCTTCCAGCACGTTGTTGGCCGTCACGGTGGTCATATAGAGAGATTTGTCTTTGACGTCGATGGAACGATCGAGCAGGAAGACCGGGATCTCAGCGTCTTTCGCTTCCTTCAGGACGGGTTCCCAGCCGGTCGCCACGACGGGGGCAATAAAGATGGCATCCACGCCCTGGGCGATAAAGGAGCGCACGGCTTTGATCTGATTCTCTTGTTTTTGCTGACCATCGGCGATTTTCAGGGTAATACCGCGTTTCTGAGCTTCGCTTTTCGCCACATTGGTTTCTGCCGCTCGCCAGCCAGATTCAGAGCCGACTTGCGAAAAACCTACGGTTAAGGGAGCGGCCATCGCCATAGACGACATGGCTGCCGAAACGGCTGTGACCAGGAGTAAGCGCTTCCACATATGAACGTCCTCGTAGGGTGAGTTATTGTTGGTTAAAAGATGTTCTGCGGAATGACTATAGCCCATGAAATATGTAACGAATTGCGTTACATCACACTTCAGAAAAGTGAATAAAACGTTAATCACAAGTTTGTAATCGCTTTCATTTCTCCATGAAAAATGCGGCTGAGTTTATGGATTTTTCTGTCATGGAATCGGTCTGAAAAGTGGGAATAACGTGGAGAGAAGGCGAAAACAGGCGGAGACATTCAGCGCGAGTTGGCTATAATACCTGCCACTTGTTTACCATCCATTTTAAAGGACACCGACATGAGCTTACTCAACGTCCCAGCAGGTAAAGAACTGCCAGAAGACATCTACGTAGTTATCGAAATCCCGGCTAACGCAGATCCGATCAAATACGAAGTGGACAAAGAGAGCGGCGCCCTGTTCGTAGACCGTTTCATGTCTACCGCGATGTTCTATCCGTGCAACTACGGTTACATCAACCACACCCTGTCTCTGGACGGTGATCCGGTTGACGTGCTGGTCCCAACGCCATACCCACTGCAGCCAGGTGCAGTGATTCGCTGCCGTCCTGTTGGCGTGCTGAAAATGACCGACGAATCCGGTGAAGATGCGAAGCTGGTTGCGGTACCGCACACCAAGCTGAGCAAAGAATACGATCACATCAAAGATGTGAACGACCTGCCAGAGCTGCTGAAAGCGCAGATTACTCACTTCTTCGAGCACTACAAAGACCTCGAAAAAGGCAAGTGGGTTAAAGTTGACGGCTGGGACAACGCAGAAGCAGCGAAAGCGGAAATCATCGCCTCTTTCGAACGCGCTGCTAAGAAGTAATTCTTAGTGCCGATTAAAAAAAGCCCCGCATGCCGGGGCTTTTTTGTGGCTGGAACATGTAGGCCGGGTAAGCGCAGCGCCTCCGGCAAGAGGCGTAAAAAAACAACGCCACCTCACGGTGGCGTTGTTTTTTTTCAGTACTGGTCTCTGTCTAACCAGTTACCGCTTACAATCCGCGTTAACCCTTCGACCGGACGCTGGTAGACATACATCCACGCACTTCCGTACGGCGTCTGGATCAACTGGCGCGCGTATTCACCGCCCCTGGTGCGCAAGGCATCAAGTTCGGCAAGTGTCGCGTTATCAATACGATAAACTTCACCCTGTACTGTTCCTTCGCCGGGAACCGCGCCTGGATAGTGGCCCAGGCTGTACAACTGGTAGTTCTCGATATTGTAATTCCCCAGCAGCAGGGCATTGGTCATCCAGTGACTGTTGCCTTGCTTGGTTCGTAAACTGCCGTAGACAAATATTCGCATTGCTAAAACTCAAACTGATAGAGCAGATCAAGTGCCTGGTCTACGCCGGACACTGCTTCCAGATATAGCTTAGGCATCAGGCGATAGCGTAACGTGAGTGTTGCCAGTGAGTCAAAGATCCCCACACCATATTTTACCTGCAGACCCGGCAGTACATAGCCGCTGACCACCACCTGCGAGGAGTCACCCACGCCCTGGGTGTCCAGCGCCAGATTGCTTACGCCGAACGTCTCGCCGATTTTACCCACAACCTGCCCACTTTGTGCAACCCCCAGCCCCACTAACATCGAGGTCATCGCCGCACTGTCGCTCTGACCGCTGTCGAGACCTTGTCCACGCAGCAGGTAAGAGAGGGCTTCCTGCTGGGACATCGCCGGGTCAGAGAAGATCTCCGCCTTCGGTTCGTCAGCAGAACCGGTGACGCGTACCCCAGCAATGACGTCGTTTTCCGTCGCTTCCGGATTACGAATCGCTTCGATATTCAGCAGGGGCTGATCCGGTGGACCGGAGAACAGCAGCTCGCCTTTACGGACAATCAGATCCTGACCATAAGCGTGGAAACGCCCTTCAGGAATATTGATTTGCCCGTTCAGGCCAAGCCCTTGTTTATCCTGCGCCACCTTCAGGTCGCCCGTAAGCCTCGCCTTCAGCCCAAACGCATCCAACCGCACGTTATTCCCCACGTGCACGATAAGGTTACTATTAATCGGTATGCCAGCGCTCTTCTGTTCGACAGGTTTCAGATTTTCATTGAGCATAACTTCATCACTTGAGACGCCGACCGCACTTTCCGGCACATCGTGAACCACGATGCGCGCCCACGGCACGTCGACGCGACCGTCAAGCGTGAAGAGGCTTGGCGTGGCTTCAAAGACCACATCAGGCGAGACGTCCAGACGCACCATCGGCGGTACGGTGATGCGCACCTTACTGCCTTTCGCGGCAATACGGGCGCGCCAGTTATCGAGCTGGCTCCAGTCCGCGTCGCCGCTCAGGTTGATTTGTCCTTGCTGCGTCAGTACCGAGCCGCTTAGCGTCGAGCTCATGCCGTTGAAGTTCATGGCGATCTGGCTGGGCTGCATGTCAAACGGCATAAAGTTGCCGTCAATATCCACGCCGCTGAGGCGCAGCTGGCCGAACAGCTGAGGGCTTTGCGCATTGCCCGCCAGGCGCAGGTTGGCATTCACCATGCCCTCGGCTTTTTCCCCGCGTGCGAAAATCGGGTTCACCATCGCCAGGTTGAAGTTGCGGATAGTAACGTTGCCGCCCAGATTTCGCCGTCCCTGCGGGTCGGTAATTTGAACCTTCCCGTCAAACTGACCGTTATTGGTGAGGCGAATCAGCCACCCCAGCTCCGCACGGTTGTTATGCAGGTCAGCGCTCAGGTTCAGGGTGTCGAAGGCCACTGGCAGCGGCGCGTCATTCACCTCCTGCGTCACCTTCACGTTACGCCCGGACAGCGTGACGCTACCCTGCGGCAGCCCCTCTTTGGTGGTGTCCCAGGCGACATCGGCTTTCCCACTGAAGACGCCGCTCGCCTGCGTGGTCTCCGGCATAAACGGTTTTAGCATCGCCAGATCGAAGCGGTTGAGGTTGATCTGCGCGCGCCCTTCCGCGCCCGCATCGATGGTCTGCGGCACGCACAGTTCCGCATTCGGGTTGGTCCAGCAGTGCGGCCCAATGCTGATCTTCTGCTCGGCGTTGCGGTAGTCCAGAGCAATGGCGCGCGACAGCGCCAGCGGCCCGACCGGCGTATTGAAACGGGTGTTATCCAGCGTCCCTTTCCAGCGCGCCTCTTTGCGGTCGAAGCTACCGGTCAGGTGAAGCTGGCCGGAGACCGGCTCGCCCTGCACCCGCAGCTGGAGGTCGTGCTGTTTCTCGTTCCCTTTCGCGTCCAGGGTGACCAGGCTGATGTTCACGTCCGGCTGAGAAATGCGCTCCACGCGCAGGTTCAGGTTACCGCCGATCTGGTCGGTGGATTTCACATCCCCTTCCACGCGGACGCGGGCAACGCTCAGCTCTTGCCAGCGCAGGTTATTGGCGGTGATATCCGCCAGCAGCTGCGGTGCGTCTACCGTGCCGCGCACCTTCACGAGCCCCTTCGCCGTACCGCCAAGCCCCGGCAGGGCGTTATCCAGATTCGGCGCGTCGATGGTGGCATCCAGATTAAGATCTTTCACCCCCAGCTCGCCTTTGATATCCGCCGTGTTGCGCCCCAGGGCCACGTGCAGGCCCGGGATAACCCACTGCAGATAGCTGTTGCCTTTCACCGAGCCTTCAACGTTTACCTTGTTCTGCTTCACGTTCCCGGTGAGCTTGATCTCCGGCACGTCCATCTGCCACGTGCCGCCGTACAGGCTGCCGCGCGTTTTAATCAGGCCATCGAGCTTCGACGGCCAGTCCGGCACCTCTTTGGCGGTGTTAATGCCCGTCAGCTTCAGCTCGCCGCGCCAGCTGATCGCCTGCTGCCAGTCGAGCAGCGCGGTCAGCTCGGTTTTACCTTCCAGCGCCGCGACGGTCAGCTTGTCGAGGTTGACCTGCTGTTCGTTGCCCTTCGCATCCAGGGTGATGTTCGCGGGCGGCACGCCCTGCCCCTTCACCGCGGTGCGGAACGAGAGCGTGTAGTCGGTCATCTTGCCGCTCAGCTTCAGCTTCAGGTCATCGGCCTGGAACTGCTTTTCGCCGGTGAACGGCCAGGAAAGCTGCTTGCTGACAACCTCAAGATTAAGCGGCAGCCCGGCTTCCGCCAGCTGGGTTTGCGCACGCAGGGCCATATCCACCGGGCCGGAGAGATTCACGCCAACATCGAGCTTATCGCGCAGCGCCCCGCCCACCTTGACCTTCACTTTCTCGCCTTTCAGCGGGTCGATGTTCAGGGTGCTATTCAGCGTGATATCCACCGGCCAGCTGTCGCGCAGCAGGGCATTACCTGACGCATTCACCGAGCCCTGGTTGGTGTCGATATCCAGCGCGTCGAGCTTCATGTTGCCGTCAATGCTGCTGACCTTCAGCAGCATGTTATAGACCGTCAGGTCGGTATCGCCCGTCAGACGCAGCTGTTCGCCTTTGAATTCCTCAATGTTAAGGTTCAGCGGCAGATGAACGTCGGTCATTTCCGGCAGCACTGGCTTCGAGAAGAGGTCTTTCAGCGTTTCGCCCAGCGGCTTCTCTTCCGGCTGCGGGTTCTGGATCTTCGGCTCGACGATCTCTTCCTGCGCCACGTCGGCCACTTTCGGCAGCGCGATCAATAAGCCCTGCAGGGACGTTGGCGTCAGGGTGAGGTTTTTCTCCTGCCAGCGCAGGCCGGAGGTGAAATCCATCACGGACACGGTGGTATCGTCGATTTTGATATTGATGTTATCGAACGCGACCCGATAAAGCGCGATCGGGTACGGCGTGGAGAGATTCAGCGGGCCGCTGTCCTCTTCTTCAACCGGCGCAGACTTCGGCATTTTCTTCGAGTCTATCGCCACGTTGACATCTTTTAGCGACAGATCGTTGACGCAGAGCTTACTGTCCCGCAAACAGCCCAGCTTCACCGCCAGGTGAAACTCCCCGGCGTTAACCGCCACGCCCGGCTGCTCATAGCGGATGTTCTTCAGGCGCAGGTCGCGCCAGCCGCCCGTCACCTGGCCAATTTCCAGCCCCGGCACCCAGCGGTTCGCGGCGTTAAACAGCAGATGCAGCCCGGTCGTCGTTCCTACCAGAAACGCCACCGTACCGAGCAGCAGCACGATAAAGATCAGCACTCCGAGGCTTATTTTCTTCCATAAACTCATAATTCAGGCCCCAGACCGATGTAAAACTGTAATCCGTGTTCATCTTTGTCACCCACCGGCACGGCGAAATCGAGCTTGATGGGCCCGACGGGTGACTGCCAGCGCACGCCGACGCCCGCGCCGGTTTTAAAGTCGCTGCGGCGGATATCGTTCACCGCTTCACCGCCGTCAACAAACATGGCGCCCCACCACTTTCCGCTGACGTTGTACTGGTACTCCAGCGAGCCCGTCGCCAGTTTTGACGCACCGGTCAACTGGCCCTTTTCGTTCTCAGGTGAGATCGATTTGTACTTATACCCGCGAATGCTGCGGTCGCCCCCGGCGAAGAAGCGCAGATCCGGCGGAACGCGCTCGAAATCGCCCGTTTCAATCCAGCCGAGATTGCCGCGCATCACAAAGCGATGTTTATCGTACAGCGTGCGGATCCAGACGTTTTGCGCCTGAAAGACGGAGAAGTCCACGTCGGAGCCCCAGGCGGTGTTGGAATAATCGATGGAGTAGCGCTGTGAGTCGCCCCAGGTCGGCATCAGGCCCCCGCGCGAGCGGGTGCGGCTGATCATCACCCCCGGATAAAGCAGCATAGTGGTGTTGGTGACGTTAGCCTGGGTAAAGTGATCGAGGCTCCAGCGCAGGTTAATGGCGCGCTGCCAGCCGCTGGAGAGATCCCAGAAGCGGGAGACCGCAAGCGTCGTCGAGTCCTGCTCGGTGTCGTTCAAATCGGTGCGCTTAAAACCGCCCTGCAGAAGGTAATACTGCTCAAGCGGATTTTTCAGCAGCGGCATTTTGTAGCTGAAATCCAGCTGCTGCTCGGGCGCTGAGAGGCTCAGGCTGGTGGTCAGGCTGTGGCCGTACGAGTTCACCCACGGTTTTTTCCACGAGGTTTTCACCCGTGGCCCCACGTCCGTCGAGTAGCCCACACCGGTCTCAATGGTGTTCTCGGTGCGCGGCGAAACAACGCCATGCAGCGGCAACACCTTGGTTTTGCGTGACTTATCAAATTCCGGTGCGACAACCACGGAGTTAAACCAGCCGGTAGCGGAGAGGCGTCGGTTCAGCTCTCCGAGGTCGCTCGACTGGTAGTAGTCCCCTTTTTTGAAGGGCACGAGGTTTTGCAGATACTCTTCACGAATTTGCGAACCTTCGAACGTCACGTCGCCAAAGCGGTAACGTTCTCCGCTGTCGTAATCGATATCCCAGAAGGCCTGACGTCGCGCCAGCGCAATGCCCAGCTGGCTTTTGTTGAACTGGCTGTCAAAGTAGCCCTTACGCAGGGAAACGCTGGTCAGCTCTTTTTTGAAATGGTCGTAGTCGCCGTGGTTAAGCACGGTACCGATTTTCGGCCGCGTGCTGAGCAGGTCCAGGTAATCCCGGTCGGTACGCGCCCCGCCGCGCAGGATAACGTTCGTGCCGCCAATCAACACCGGCTCGCCCGGCGAAACGCGGGCAATAAGAACCTGGCGCCCCTTCTTTGGAGGCGGACGGAGGTCAAAATCAATGGTGGGTTCGTAATAACCCAGCGCTTTCAGCCCCTCGCGGATCGCATCATCGACGCGCGCGCGAAAACGCCGGTCCGGCGTCACCTCATCACTCTGGATGGTCGATAACTGCGCACGTACGTTTTTTTGTAGCGCCCCGGATAACCCCTCAACCTGCAAACGGACATTCGCCGCGCTGGCAATCCCGCTTGTCAGCAACACACTGACTAAACATAACTGGCGGATTTTTGTCACGTTTTCTCCTGAATATCCCTGTTTCCACCCTGGAAGCAAATGAAGTGCCGCTCCGCGGCAAAATACGGCCTGTTGGCCAAAAACCCGAATCGCGGGTTGAAAATGGGTGTAACACCCAAATATTTCTTATGATTAAATCTAGTCTCATTCAGCGCATTTATTGTGTTCAATTAAACGCTTCGTGACAACCTTAACTGAAACATCGCACCCCGGGAGGCCCCATCGTGAGTTTATTCGACAAAAAGCATCTGGTTTCACAAACTGATGCATTACCGGGACGCAACACCCCTATGCCTGTAGCGACCTTACACGCCGTCAATGGCCATTCTATGACCAACGTGCCCGATGGCATGGAAATCGCCCTGTTCGCCATGGGCTGCTTCTGGGGCGTTGAGCGCCTCTTCTGGCAGCTGCCCGGCGTTTACAGCACGGCAGCCGGCTACACGGGCGGTTACACGCCGAATCCAACCTACCGCGAAGTCTGCTCCGGCGAAACCGGCCATGCGGAAGCAGTACGCGTGGTCTATGACCCTGCGGTAATCAGCTACGAACAGCTCCTGCAGGTCTTCTGGGAGAATCACGACCCGGCGCAGGGCATGCGTCAGGGCAACGACCACGGCACGCAGTACCGTTCGGCTATCTATCCGCTCACCCCTGAGCAGGATGCCGCCGCGCGCGCCAGCCTGGAGCGTTTTCAGCAGGCCATGCGTGAGGCGGGCGATACGCGCGAGGTGACCACGGAAATCGCGACGGCGAAACCGTTCTACTACGCCGAGGACGATCACCAGCAGTATCTGCATAAAAACCCGTACGGCTACTGCGGCATCGGAGGCATCGGCGTTTGCCTGCCGCCACAGCTGGCCTGATCACTGATCCAGCGCCACGCGAGCCGCGTGGCGCGTGGCATTGCTGACCGAGCCGTAATCCATCACTTTGCCCTGCAACAGCAGGTTAAAGACCGGTGCCTGCGGTCGGTTGAGCCGCGTTTGCAGCAGGTGAACGGCCTCAATTCCCAGCTCGCGGCAGGGCACCGTCACGCCCGTGACCGGTTTTTCCAGACGGTGCGCTAAATTCCATGCAAAATCGGTCGTGATGAGCGAAATGTCTTCCGGAATGCGCAGCCCGTGTCGCGTCAACGCCCTTACCACCCCTTCCGTCATGCTGGTACTGTTCGGGAAAATCACCTCCGGCCACTGCGAGCGGTCATGATTCACTAACCACGCATCCAGCGCCTGCTCGGCCTCTTCTGCGGTAAACCACTCCGTCACGAGCAAATCGCGCTGGGGATCGAAGGCGACATGAAAATGACGGTACGCCTCTTTGATGCCGTCCAGACGCGCGTACAGCGTATCCCGCCGCAGGCAGGTGAGCGTGAGCACGCGGCGATGCCCCTGCTCGAAAAGGTACTGCATGGTGGTGAAGCCGATCGCCCGGTGATCGGGTGACACGGAATCCAGTACCCGATCCCGGTCAACGGAATTAATTAACACGCAGGGCTTATTCAGGGTGCTTGCCAGTTTAAATATGGTGGAATCATCAGTGCCAATAATAATTATCGCGTTAATATTCTTATGGCTGGCCTTTTCCATAAAGACTTTCACATCGGCGTGCTGCTCTTCTAAACCACAGCACGTGACCCACACATTATGCCGCGCGCAGGCTTCAGCAATTCCTTTCGTCACTTCCAGATAAAAAATATCCCCGCGTCCCTGAAAGGTTCTTTCCGGTGCAAAAACAGCGATACCGTTAATGAGCAGTCTTCCGCTCGCCATAGACTCCAGCACACCGAGCTCCCGCGCGGTGCGAACGATCGCCTCCCTGGCTTTATCGCTGGTGTAAGACTTGCCGCTTAATACCCGCGAAACCGTGCTGACGGAATAGCCCGTCAGAGCCGCAATTTCCTCCATTTTTAACTTGCCCGGCATAGTGTGACCTCGCTCTCATTCAGTTTTTGCAAATATTTGCAGAAACAGTCCTTTGATTTTAAAACCAAATTTCAAAACGCCTGGAGATTACTTAATCACCTTGCGAGTATTCTCACAAAAACACATTGTCGCTACCGCTCCCCTTTCCTATTTTCCGGTCATCACTCATTTCAACTGAAATTAAGGTGTGACATGGAGAAGGTACGTTTTGGCATTATTGGAATAGGTAATATCGGTACGGTCCACGCGCGTTATTTACTGGCGGGTACGGTCAGCGACGCCTGCCTTGCCGCAGTTTGTGATAATGCGCTGGAAAAGCATCCGGCCATTCGCCAGCTGGTCGGCACCCTCCCCGTGTTCAGCGACGCGCAGGAGATGCTCCAGAGCGGGCTTATCGACGCGGTGATTGTCGCTACGCCCCACTACGAGCATCCGCGCTTGTCGATGCTGGCGATGCGCAACGGCATCCACACCCTGTGTGAAAAACCGGCGGGCGTGTATACCGCCCAGGTACAGGAGATGAACGCCTGCGCCCAGGCGTGCGATGTGGTGTTCGGCATCATGTACAACCAGCGCCCGAACCCGCTCTACCAGAAGGTGAAAGATCTGATCGACAGCGGCGAGCTGGGTGAGATCCGCCGCTCCAACTGGATCATCACCAACTGGTATCGCTCGCAGAGCTATTACAACTCCGGCGGCTGGCGCGCCACCTGGAAAGGAGAAGGCGGCGGCGTGCTGCTCAACCAGGACCCGCACCAGCTCGATCTCTGGCAGTGGCTGGTCGGTATGCCGGTCCGTCTGCGCGCGTTCTGCCAGTTCGGCAAGCATCGCGATATCGAAGTGGAAGACGACGTCACCGCCTACGCCGAATATGCCAACGGCGCGACGGGCGTGTTCATCACCACCGTGGCGGAAACGCCGGGAACCAACCGGCTGGAAATCGTCGGCGATCGCGGCAAGGTGGTCGTCGAAGAGGGCAAGCTGCGCTACTGGCGGCTGCGGGAATCTGAAACCGCCTTCAACGCCCGCTGGCAGAACGGTTTTGGCGAGCCTGAATGCTGGGAGGTCACGCTTCCCGTGGCCCCGGAATGCAGCGAACACCACGTCATTACCGCCAACTTCTGTGCCGCCATCCTGCGCGGCGAGCCGCTCATTGCGCCGGGTCTGGAAGGGATCCACGGGTTGACGCTCTCCAACGCCATGCACCTCTCCACCTGGACAGACGACTGGGTCGAGTTCCCGCTCAACGAAAAACAGTATCTGCGCCTGCTTCAACAACGCATCAGCACCTCAGTGGCTAAAGAGACAGCCAGCGTCACGCTGGACGCCTCAGGCACCTGGTAACTCCGGAGAAGAATCAATGTTAAATGTCGCTATTGTGGGAACAGGGAATATCTCGCACAACCATATTCAGGGCTATTTGCAGTTTGGCCAACGCTGCCGGATCGTCGCGCTGGTTGATATTTATCCGGAAAAAGCCCACGAGAAAAAAGCGCGCTACGGCCTGACGGACGCACGCGTGTATGACAGCCACCAGCAGATGCTGGCGTCAGAGCCGGATATCGATATCGTCGACGTCTGCACGCCGCCCTACGTCCACGCAGAGATCAGCATTGATGCCCTGAACGCGGGCTGCCACGTGCTGTGCGAAAAACCGATGGCCGCCTCGCTGGAGGAGTGCGACGCGATGATCGCCGCACAAAAGGCCAGCGGCAAAATGCTCTCCATCATTGCCCAAAACCGCTTTACCGATGCCTTCTGGCGCTTAAAAGCAGCGCTGGATTCGGAACTTGCGGGCAAGGTTTGCCACGCGCAGGTGGACTCCTTCTGGTGGCGCGGACACTGCTATTACGACCTTTGGTGGCGCGGCACCTGGGAAAAAGAGGGCGGCGGCTGCACGCTTAACCACGCGGTTCACCACATCGACGCCATTCAGTGGATGCTGGGCTTTCCGTCCGAGGTGGTGGCGATGATGACCAACGTGGCGCACGACAACGCTGAAGTCGAAGACCTTAGCGCCGCGATCTTCAAATACCCCAGCGGTGCGCTCACCCAGCTTACCGCCTCGGTCGTGCACCACGGGGAAGATCAGAAAATCATCATTCAGGGTGAGAAGGCGCGCATCTCCGCGCCATGGCAGGCCTTTGCCAGCGTCAGCGCCGATAACGGCTTCCCGCAGGAAACCCACGACCAGCAGCGCGAAGCGCAGCTCGACGCGGTGTTTAAGCAGACGCCGAAGCTCGAGTGGACGCTGCACGCCGGGCAGATTAATGACCTGCTTTCTGCCATCGAGCACGGCACGGCACCGTTAGTGGATGGGTTACAGGGCAAACGCTCGCTGGAGCTGATCGCCGCGATCTATAAATCCGCCATTACCCGCACCGTGGTCTCGCTGCCGATTCAGCGCGACGACCCGTTTTACCGTACCGGCGGGACGAGCGCCCACGCTCCCCGTTTTTATGAAAAATCCGCAAGCGTCGCCAACTTCAGCGAAGTGGGTGCGATTCCCCTTGGCAAAGACCTGGATTAAGGAGTGACACCATGAACAAAAATGACGGAATGAACTACGCGCCGGTGGGTAAACCTCAGCCGGTCGTCCGCGAGGGGGAGTTTGTTTTTGCCGCTGCCGCGCTCGACCACGGCCATATCTATGGCATGAGTAACGGCCTGATTGAAGCCGGGGCCACGCTGAAGTGGGTGTACGACCCCGATCCGGCAAAAGTGGATAAATTTATCCAGCAATACCCGCAGGTCAACGTGGCGGAGTCGCTGGAGGTGATACTCAACGACGACGAAGTGCGCCTGGTGGCCGGTGCGGCCATCCCGTCTGAGCGCTGCGCGCTGGGGCTGAAAGCGATGGCGGCCGGCAAGGACTACTTCACGGATAAAGCCCCGCTCACCACTCTTGAACAGCTGGCGGATGCCAAAGCGATGGTTGAGAAAACCGGCCGGAAATACGCCGTGTACTACAGCGAACGTCTCCACGTGGAGAGCGCGGTGTTTGCCGGACAGCTGGTGCAGCAGGGGGCCATTGGCCGCGTCGTCCAAACCCTGGGGACAGGCCCGCACCGGGAAGGGACCGGCCGCCCGGACTGGTTCTACGATCGTCGCTACTTCGGCGGCATTCTGTGCGACATCGGCAGCCACCAGATTGAGCAATTTCTGTTTTACACGGGCAACCGTAACGCCACCGTGGTCGCCAGTCAGGCACGCAATTTCAACCATCCACAGCATCCGGCATTCGAAGATTTCGGTGACGCAACAATCAGGGGCGAAAACGGCGCCAGCGGTTATTTCCGCTGTGACTGGTTCACCCCCGACGGACTCTCAACCTGGGGCGATGGACGTCTGACGCTGCTCGGCACCGACGGGTATATCGAGATCCGCAAATATGTCGATCTCACCCGCGGCGAGCAGGACGTGGTTTATCTCGTCAATAAAGAGGGGGAATTCCGCTATCCGGTCGCCGGACAGGTCGGGTTCCCGTTCTTTGGCGAACTGATCCTCGACTGTCTGCATCGTACCGAAAACGCCATGACGCAGGCGCACGCCTTCAAAGCGGCCGAGCTTTGCGTGAAGGCCCAGATGCTGGCCAACGCGACGGAATAACGGGAGGCGACAATGACGATCCTGAACACGGCGGTTATCGGTGCCGGAGCGATTCACGGCTGCCATGTGAATGCGTTGCGCCTGCTCCCCAACGTCGCGCTACGCGCGCTGGTCGACATCGACAGCGTCAAAGGGCTGGAGCTGGCAATGCGCTATCAGTGCCGCTTCTATCAGGATTACCGGGAAATGCTGCTGGATGATGCCATCGACGTGGTCCACATCTGCACGCCGCATTTCGAGCATAAAAGCATGATCCTGGCGGCGCTCGCCGCCGGGAAACATGTTTTCTGCGAAAAACCGGTGGGCATGAACAGCAGCGAACTCGTGGATATCACCCGCGCCGCCGAACAGGCGTCGGGTCTGCTCGGCGTGTGCTACCAGAATCGCCTCAACCCCACCAGCCTGCGCATTCGCCAGATGCTGGAGGAGGGCGGGCTGGGGAAAATGCTCAGCATTAAGGCCGTGCTGACGTGGTCACGCTCGGGCGCGTACTACACCGAAAGCCCGTGGCGCGGGCGGCTGGCAACGGAAGGTGGCAGCCTGCTGATCAACCAGGCCATTCATACCCTCGACCTGATGCAGTGGTTTGCCGGTGGCGTAACGCGCGTGAAAGGCGTGGTGGACAGCGGCGAGCTGGCGGACGTGACCGAAGGGGAAGACAGCGCAATGGCCACGCTGCACTTTGCCAACGGCGCGCGCGGCCTGTTTTACGCCAGCAACTGCAATACCACCGATTCCGCGCTTCTGATGGAGATCCACTGCGAACAGGGCTCGCTGCTGCTGAATAACAACGTGCTCTGGTGCATCACCCGCGGCGAGCGCCTCAGGCTGGCCAGCGATGACTCTCCCGACGGCTCGGTCAAAAGCTACTGGGGGCTGGGGCACGAGCAGGCGATCCGCCGGTTTTATCACGCAATCACCCACCCGGGGCACACGGATTACACCACCATCCGTGAAGCCGGACATTCACTCACGCTTGTGGAGGCTATTTACCGCTCATCTCAATTAAGACAATGGATAGATATCAATAACTAGAACGTAATTTGTATTCCAGCACTCAATAAAAAAACGACCCGAAAACGGGTTAATCATTACCCTACACTGGATATTATTATGGTCAAACCAACTGAACGTAGAGTGGGTTATGGCGTAGCGCTCGGCTACGGCGTAACCGATCTTTTTGGCGGAGGCGCTTTCGCCATTATCGGCACCTGGCTGTTATTTTTTTACACCACCTATTGCGGACTCTCAGTCATTGAAGCGGGATCAATATTCGCCATTGCCCGCGTGATTGATGCGCTATTAAGCCCGATAATGGGTTATATCACCGATAACTTCGGGGATACCTGGCTCGGGCGTAAATTTGGCCGTCGCCGCTTCTTTTTATTACTCAGTTCACCGCTCATGTTTTTGTATGCCCTGTTATGGCTGACGGACATGGGTTACTGGTACTACCTGGGCACCTACCTCTCTATTGAGCTGCTGTCGGCGATGGTGCTGGTTCCCTGGGAGACCCTGGCGGCTGAAATGACGAACCGGTATGAAGAACGTAGCCGCCTGTCCGGCGTGCGGATGATCTGCTCCCAGCTGGGCGGTTTTCTTGCGGTATCCGTTCCCGGGGTGATTATGCAGTTCACGGGGAAAGATAATCCGTTTACCTATACCCTCACCGGGCTGATATTTTCCTGCGTGTTCTGCCTTGCGGTATTTATTACCTGGTTCACCACCTGGGAAGCGAAGGATGTGCAGCAGGAATCCAGTTTTAAAGTGGATAACCAGCGCAGCGGCGGGCTACTGAATCACCTCAAATATCTGGTGCTGGATCTCTTTTCCTCCTTCCGTATCCGCGCGTTCCGCCTGCATATTATTATTTATATCTTTTCGTTCACGGCGATGGACGTGTTCGGTTCGGTGTTTACCTATTATGTCGTGTACTGTCTGAGCCAGGATGCGGCTGCGGTATCCGGCTGGCTGAGCATTGCGGCCTTCGCCTCGGTACCCGGCACCTATGGGTTTATGCTGTTGCTGAACCGGCTGAACGTCACGCCGTCTGCCGCCCTGCGGCTCTCCTACGGCTGTATCTTCCTGGTGCTGGCCTTCCTGTTTACGGTCTACCTCACCAAAACGCAGGTACCGACGCTGCTGTTCTCCGCGGTCTTTATTCTGCTCGGTGCCGCCCGCTCTGGCCTCTACTATATTCCGTGGAATATCTACAGCTTCATTCCGGATATTGACGAGATGGTGACCCAGCAGCGCCGCGAAGGGATTTTTGCCGGGGTGATGGTCCTGACCCGCAAGAGCACCGTGGCGATTGCCATCATGATTATTGGCCTGGTGCTGCAGGAATCCGGCTTTGTGAAGGGCAGCGGCGCGCAGCCTGAAAGCGCGCTGGGGGCGATTATCGGCCTGATGATCTTCGCAACGGCAGCTCTGCTGGCGGTAAGCTTCTTCACCACCTACAGGTTCAAGCTCACCCGTGAGACGCACAAGCTGCTCCTCAAGGAGATTGCGCGCCGTAAGCTGGGTGGCGATTACCGCGACTGCGACGCTAGCACCCGCGTGGTGATTAAGCAGCTCACGGGCTATGAATACGATCAGGTATGGGGAGGCGATGCCACCCGTCGGGCGGTGGGCGATGTCCGCCTGTCTACCGTGAAATAACGCGATGTACCGGACAGCGCCCGCTGTCCGGTCTGTTTTATGCCAAAAATGTGACCTCTGGCAGATTTACATCTCTTTACGCTATACTACCCGCTGAAATAATCGGCTCAACGCTACGAGCTGGTGTTCAATGTGTTTCCACACAAATGGTATCAACTCCCCTTCTGAGGATCTGGCGAGAAGCCGGATAAACTATGTTAAACAGTATTTTAGTAATACTTTGTCTGATTGCCGTCAGTGCATTTTTCTCGATATCCGAGATCTCGCTGGCCGCGTCCCGTAAAATCAAACTGAAGCTGCTTGCCGACGAAGGCAACATCAACGCCTCACGCATTCTCAAAATGCAGGAAAATCCCGGTACGTTCTTTACCGTGGTGCAAATTGGTCTGAACGCGGTCGCCATTCTCGGCGGTATCGTGGGCGATGCGGCGTTTTCCCCGGCGTTTTATAGCCTCTTTGCGCAGTACATGTCCGCCGAACTGGCCGAACAGCTGAGCTTTATCCTCTCCTTCTCGCTGGTGACCGGGCTGTTCATCCTCTTCGCCGACCTGACCCCGAAACGCATCGGTATGATTGCGCCAGAAGCTGTGGCTTTGCGTATCATCAACCCGATGCGCTTCTGCCTGTTCGTGTTCCGCCCGCTGGTGTGGTTCTTCAACGGCCTGGCAAACGTCATTTTCCGCATCTTTAAGCTACCTATGGTGCGTAAAGACGACATCACCTCTGACGATATTTATGCGGTCGTGGAGGCCGGCGCGCTGGCCGGGGTGCTGCGCAAGCAGGAACATGAGCTGATTGAGAACGTATTCGAACTGGAATCCCGTACCGTGCCCTCTTCCATGACGGGCCGTGAAAGCATTATCTGGTTCGATTTACATGAAGATGAGCAGAGCCTGAAGAACAAAGTGGCGCAGCATCCGCACTCCAAGTTCCTGGTCTGTAATGAAGATATCGACCACATCATCGGTTACGTCGACTCCAAAGACCTGCTGAACCGCGTGCTGGCGAACCAGAGCCTGGCACTGAACAGCGGCGTGCAGATCCGCAATACCCTGATTGTGCCGGACACCCTGACGCTCTCAGAAGCGCTGGAAAGTTTCAAAACCGCCGGGGAAGACTTCGCGGTGATCATGAACGAATACGCTCTGGTGGTGGGTATTATCACCCTCAACGACGTCATGACCACGCTGATGGGCGACCTGGTAGGCCAGGGGCTGGAAGAGCAGATTGTTCAGCGTGACGATAATTCATGGCTGATTGATGGCGGCACGCCGATTGAAGACGTGATGCGTGTGCTGGATATCGACGAGTTCCCGCAGTCCGGAAACTACGAGACCATCGGCGGCTTTATGATGTTTATGCTGCGTAAAATCCCGAAACGCACCGACTCGGTGAAGTTCTCCGGCTACAAGTTTGAGGTGGTGGATATTGATAACTACCGCATCGACCAGCTGCTGGTGACGCGTATCGACAACAAACCGACCGTGCTGGTGCCGAAGCTGCCGGATGCGGAAGAGAAGGTGTCGGCGTAACGTTCCTGCCCCCACAAACATCAACGGCTCCCATCGGGAGCCGTCTTTTTATCTACTACTACTGCATAGCACGTTGGTTAAGCCATCTCAGTTTGCAGACGCATAACCTGACGGTTGACTTCGGACATCACAGACAGGTGCTGTTTGTCCTTCACTTTTGGGACAAGGATTTTGCCCTTATCAAACTCAAAAGCGCCAACATCCTTGATGTACAACCGTCCACGGAACAGGATCTTCACGTACTTCGCCACCTGAAGCGGGTTGTAGCGTTGGAAAATTTTCATTCTTGTATCTCCTGCGAATCATACGCTCTTGCGGTGCCACAATCGGCCCGACTGTCCTGAGCGCAAATTTTAATGCCCAATGACTATAGACCAGAACTACGGTGTTACCCAGTGTGCATAAGTTTATTTACCGTTTGATTACAATTATTCAGAATAATCTTTGCAAAGCGTGACTGAGCGCAGTATAAGCCGTCGTTTTTTCATGGATATGTGCGTTCACCCGCAAACTGGCATCGGGATTGCGGGAAAACCACATTGATCGCACTTATCATTAAAAGCGTATGACCAAGTGGTCGGATCACCTGCAAACAATAAGGAAACGCCATGACCCTACGTAATATCCTTGCAGCAGCCTGCCTGCTGCTGCCACTGTGGGCGAGTGCTCACAACATTGAAAAAGGACAACGTGTACCGCCAGTCGGCATTGCTGACCGGGGAGAATTGATTCTCGACAATGATAAGTTTAGCTACAAAGCCTGGAATAGCGCGCAACTCGCGGGCAAAGTGAGAGTTGTACAACATATTGCCGGTCGTACATCTGCAAAAGAGAAAAATGCCAGCCTGGTGGAAGCGATCAAGGCCGCAAAATTCCCTCACGACCGCTACCAGACCACCACGATCGTGAATACCGATGACGCCATTCCGGGTTCGGGGATGTTTGTGCGCTCAAGCCTTGAGAGCAATAAAAAGCTCTACCCGTGGTCGCAGTTTATCGTCGACAGCAACGGCGTCACCCGTAAGGCCTGGCAGCTGGAGGAAGAGAGCTCCGCGATTATCGTGCTGGATAAAGAAGGTCGCGTACAGTGGGTGAAAGACGGGGCGCTGACCCAGGAAGAGGTGCAGCAGGTTGTCGACCTGCTGCATAAGCTGCTGGCTCAATAAATAGAGACGCGGAAGCCGGGGTTGAGGAAGGATTCGCGCGGGGTGTAGTCCAGCGGCTTGCCCTGCCAGTCATGAACATGCGCCCCGGCGGCCACAGCAACGGCATGCCCCGCGGCGGTATCCCAGACGTTCGTCGGCCCAAAGCGGGGATAGAGCTGAGCCTGTCCTTCCGCCACCAGGCAGAATTTCAGCGATGAGCCAATCGAGGTGGTCTGGTGTTCACCCAGCTGCTGCAGGTACTCCTGCAGCTCGCTGTCGCTGTGCGAGCGGCTAATCACCACCAGCGGCGGACGCGCATCGCGCACCTGGATCTGCTTGCGCACGCCGCACTCTTCTTTCCACGCCTTCCCTTCTGCAGCACTGTACATCACCTTCATGACCGGCGCGTAGACCACGCCCAGCACCGCTTTACCCTTCTCAATCAGGGCGATATTGACGGTGAATTCACCGTTGCGCTTGATGAACTCTTTTGTCCCGTCCAGGGGGTCCACCAGCCAGTAACGCTGCCAGTGCTGGCGTTCGTCCCAGCTTTGCGGCGCTTCTTCTGACAGGACGGGGATGTCCGGCGTTAAGGCCTGTAACCCTTTCAGGATCACCTTATGCGCCGCGATATCTGCCGCCGTGACCGGAGAGTCGTCCGCTTTGCTGACGACCTCCATAGGTTTAATACCGTCATACACCTGCATGATGGCATCTCCCGCATCCCGTGCGAGCTGACAAATTTTATCTAGCATTTTCCACCTCTTTGTTAACGCAGTGAGGTTAACTCTTTGTTTTAGTTATATCGTAATGTGAACAATTCCGCTATCTGTGAAGCAATTCCGGTTTCAGGTTACATTTTTCTGTCAGGATTCACATTTCTGTAAGCAACAAGCTATAGATACATACTCTTTTGTGGTCTGCATCGAAAAAAGGACTCCTCTGATGATTAAGTTTAGTGCAACGCTTCTGGCGACGCTGATTGCAGCGAGCGTTCAGGCGGCGACGGTAGATCTGCGTATTCTGGAAACGACCGATCTGCACAGCAACATGATGGACTTCGATTACTACAAAGATACCCCGACGGAAAAATTCGGACTGGTACGCACGGCAAGTTTGATCAATGCCGCACGTGGCGAAGTGAAAAATAGCGTGCTGGTCGATAACGGCGATCTCATTCAGGGCAGTCCGCTCGGGGATTACATGGCGACTAAGGGGCTGAAAAAAGGCGAGGTCCATCCTGTTTATAAAGCGATGAACACCCTGGACTATACCGTGGGTAACCTTGGCAACCATGAATTCAACTACGGTCTGACATACCTGCACGATGCCCTGGCAGGTGCAAAATTCCCGTACGTTAACGCCAATATCATCGACGTTAAGACCCAAAAACCGCTCTTTACCCCTTACCTGATTAAAGAGACCGAGGTTGTCGATCGGGACGGGAAAAAGCAGACGCTGAACATCGGCTATATTGGTTTTGTCCCGCCGCAGATCATGACATGGGATAAGGCCAACCTCGACGGTAAGGTGACCGTTAACGACATCACCGAAACCGCGCGCAAATACGTGCCGGAAATGCGTGAGAAAGGCGCCGATCTGGTGGTCGTTGTCGCCCACTCGGGTCTCTCCGCCGACCCGTACCAGGCCATGGCAGAAAACTCCGTTTACTACCTGAGTGAGGTTCCGGGCGTCGATGCGATCCTGTTCGGCCACGCCCACGCGGTCTTCCCGGGCAAAGACTTCGCCAGCATCAAAGGGGCGGATATCGGGAAAGGCACGCTCAACGGCGTGCCGTCGGTGATGCCGGGCATGTGGGGTGACCATCTTGGCGTAGTGGATCTGGTGCTGAATAACGACGGCGACCGCTGGAAGGTGACGCAGTCAAAAGCCGAAGCGCGTCCGATCTACGACGCGGCAGCGAAGAAATCACTGGCGGCGGAAGATAAAAAACTGGTCGACGTGCTGAAGCACGATCACGACGCCACGCGCGAATTCGTCAGCAAGCCGATCGGTAAATCCGCCGACAACATGTACAGCTTCCTGGCGCTGGTGCAGGACGATCCGACCGTCCAGGTCGTCAACATGGCACAGAAAGCCTATGCCGAACACTTTGTGCAGGGCGATCCGGATCTGGCGAAGCTGCCGGTCCTGTCGGCCGCTGCGCCATTCAAAGTGGGCGGACGTAAGAATGACCCGGCAAGCTATGTTGAGGTCGAAAAGGGCCAGCTCACCTTCCGTAATGCCGCCGATCTCTATCTCTATCCGAATACGCTGGTAGTGGTTAAAGCCACCGGGAAAGAGGTAAAGGAGTGGCTGGAGTGTTCTGCCGGACAGTTTAACCAGATTGACCCGCGCAGCAGCAAGCCGCAGTCGCTGATTAACTGGGACGGCTTCCGCACCTACAACTTCGACGTGATCGACGGCGTGAACTACCAGATTGACGTCACCCAACCGGCGAAATATGACGGTGCGTGTCAGGCGATCAACCCGCAGGCGGAGCGCATTAAAAACCTGACCTTCAATGGCAAGGCGATCGACCCGAATGCCACCTTCCTGGTGGTGACCAATAACTACCGTGCCTACGGCGGTAAGTTTGCCGGTACGGGAGATAGCCATATCGCCTTTGCCTCGCCGGACGAGAACCGCTCGGTGCTGGCGGCGTGGATCAGCGCGGAGTCGAAAAAAGCGGGAGAAATTCATCCGGCGGTGGATAACAACTGGCGTCTGGCGCCGATCCACAGCGATACGCCGCTGGATATCCGTTTTGAAACGTCACCGTCCGACAAGGCAGCCGCGTTTATCAAGGAGAAGGCGCAATATCCGATGAAACAGGTCGCGACGGATGATATCGGGTTCGCGATTTATCAGGTGGATTTAAGCAAGTAGCGGCGATTGTGCCGGGTGGCGGCTTCGCCTTACCCGGCCTACCCGTAATCTTCCATCCCGTAGGCCGGGTAAGCGAAGCGCCACCCGGCTTTTACGCCGCGCGATCCTCCCTGTTCGCCATCACCTTCGGCGTATTCACCTCAATCCAGTCCGCCAGCGCGGCGACTTTTTCGCTGACCTCGATACCCATCGGCGTCAGGCTATACTCTACGTGCGGCGGCACGACCGGATACGATACGCGATCGACAAACCCGTCCTGTTCTAGCGCCTGAAGCGACTGGGACAGCATCTTTTCGCTCACCCCGCCCATTTTACGGCGCAGATCGCTAAAGCGATGCGTCCCCTGGCGCAGCGCCAGCAGAATCAGTACCCCCCAGCGGCTGGTCACGTGTTTGAGCACCTCTCGTGAAGGGCACTGTTCCGCGAAAAGATTGCCATCGCGCATTTGCTCGCTGAGCGTCGGTATCGTTGTTTTCATACTTACCTTTTTGTACGTACTTACTAAAAGTTAGCTATGGTGCTAGTGTGCCACAACACCAGACAAACACGAAGGAGATTCATCATGATCGCGATTACCGGCGCCACCGGCCAGCTTGGCCATCTCGTTATCGAACAGCTGTTGAAAACCGTACCGGCTAACCAGATTGTAGCTATCGTACGTAACCCGGCGAAAGCGCAAGCCTTAAGCCAGCAGGGAATTGTGGTGCGTCAGGCGGACTACACGGATGAAGCCGCCTTCGCCGCCGCGCTGAGCGGCGTGGATAAGCTGCTGCTGATCTCGTCCAGCGAAGTCGGCCAGCGCGCGACCCAGCACCAGAACGTCATTAACGCCGCCAAAACGGCAGGGGTGAAATTTATCGCCTACACCAGCCTGCTGCACGCGGATACCTCACCGCTCGGCCTGCACGTTGAACACGTTGCCACTGAAAAAGCGCTGGCGGCGTCCGGCATTCCTTATGCCCTGCTGCGCAACGGCTGGTATACCGAAAACTATCTGGCGAGCGCGCCGCCTGCGCTGGAACACGGCGTGTTTATTGGTGCGGCAGGCGAAGGCAAAATTGCCTCAGCCACCCGCGCAGACTATGCCGCGGCGGCAGCCAAAGTGATCGCTGAAGAGGGCCATGCGGGCAAGGTGTATGAACTGGCGGGCGACCACGGCTGGACGCTGAGCGAACTGGCGGCTGAACTCAGCAAACAGAGCGGGAAGCCGGTCACCTACCAGAATCTCAGTGAAGCGGATTTTGCCGCCGCGCTGAAGAGCGTCGGCTTGCCTGCCGGTCTGGCCGATATGCTGGCGGACTCCGATGTCGGGGCCTCCAAAGGCGGGCTCTTTGACGACAGCCATACGCTGAGCAAACTGATCGGACGCGCCACCACGCCGCTGGCGCAGAGCATTAAAGACATCCTGTAATTGTTACGGGATGGTTATTTTTTGTGGCATCCCCTCTTGTCATCTTTGATAATGAAAAGATGACCCACGAGGAGGCTTACCGTGCAAGGCGTACCGGAACAGTTTAATGATGAAAGAGACAGCGCGCGCTTTCGCCATCTGGCGCAGCTGCCGGGCCTGGAGCTGTACCACGCGCACATTTCTGACTACGCCTTTGAGCCTCACACCCATGAAGCCTTCGGGATCGGCACGATTGAAACCGGTGCCGAACGCTTTCGCTATCGCGGTAGCCAGCATCTCGCGGCGGAAAAATCCGTCGTTACCATGAACCCGGACGAGATCCATACCGGCGAATCCGCCACCGAGGGCGGCTGGCGCTACCGGATGGTCTATATCGAACCCGATCTACTGGAAGAGGTGACCGGTCTGCGGCACTGGTGGTTCAGCGACGTGACCCGTCATGACCCATTGCGCTCGCAGCAAATTGGCAGGCTTATTTACGGCTTGTGGCACACGGACGATCCGCTTGCGCAAAAAGGATTACTGCTGGATCTGATTGAGACCTTCCAGCCGTTTGCCCATCACGCGCCGCGGGTTCAGGAACGCGCGCACCGCTTCGAACGGGTACGCGAGTACCTGCACGACAACTATATGCGCGCCCTGACGCTGGACGAGCTGGCCAGCGTCGTTTCACTCAGCCCGTATCATTTCCAGCGCCAGTTCAAAGCCCATTTTCACGTGACGCCGCATCAGATGCTGATGGCCATTCGCCTCTGGCGCGCCAAAGCGTTCCTCACCCACGGCATGCCCGCCGCAGAGGTCGCCGCCGCAACCGGACTGACCGATCAGTCGCATCTGACCCGCGCGTTTACCCACCGCTATGGCATTACCCCCGTGCGCTACCAGAAGCAGGTCACCCGGCGCTAATGCGCAACCTCATACAATACGCGCGCATTTGCCCCTCCTACACTGAGAACAGCGTAAATACCTGTGGATGGAAAAATGATTAGTGGAGTGTTGTATGCCCTGCTGGCCGGGATGATGTGGGGGCTGATTTTTGTCGGCCCGCTGATCGTGCCGGAGTACCCGGCGATATTGCAGTCGACCGGACGTTATCTGGCGCTGGGGCTGATTGCCCTGCCCCTGGCGTGGCTGGGGCGCGCGCGCTTGCGTCAGCTCAGCCGTCAGGACTGGGGCACCGCGCTGGCGCTGACCATGATGGGCAATCTTATCTATTACGTTTGCCTCGCGAGCGCCATTCAGCGTACCGGTGCGCCGGTATCGACCATGATTATCGGCACGCTGCCGGTCGTCATCCCCGTCTTTGCTAACCTGCTTTACAGCCACCGCGATGGCAAACTGGCGTGGTCAAAAATGGCACCGGCGCTGGTCTGCACTGCCCTGGGGCTGATATGCGTCAATATTGCCGAGCTGCGTCATGGGCAGGGGGATGTTGACCTGTGGCGATACGGCTCTGGCATTCTGCTGGCGTTCATTTCCGTGGCGTGCTGGGCCTGGTATGCCCTGCGCAACGCGCGCTGGCTGCGTGAGAATCCGGACAAGCACCCAATGATGTGGGCGACGGCGCAGGCGCTGGTCACGTTGCCTGTATCTGTCGTGGGGTATCTCGGCGCATGCCTCTGGCTGGGCCATCAGCAGCCGGACTTCGCCCAGCCCTTCGGGCCAAGACCGTGGGTGTTTATCGGCCTGATGGTGGCGATTGCGGTGCTGTGTTCATGGGTGGGCGCGCTGTGCTGGAATATTGCCAGCCAGAAGCTGCCGACGGTGATCTTAGGGCCGCTGATTGTCTTCGAAACCCTGGCCGGGCTGCTGTATACCTTCCTGATGCGCCAGAGCGTGCCGCCGTTGTTCACGGCCTGCGGGATCGTGCTGTTGGTCGTGGGCGTGGTGATGGCGGTGAGAGCGAAGCCGGAAAAACCGAGTGTTGTTCCGGCGTCGGAGATGTGAGTATTGCCCGGCGGCGCTGCGCTTGCAGGGCCTACAAAACCGTAGGCCCGGTAAGGCGTAGCCGCCACCGGGCAAGACCTTAAAACGTTTCCCAGTTCGCTTCAGGTGCCGTCGCTACGGGCTGCGCTTTTGGCGCATAGGTTTTCACCGGCGCCGCTTTAACCGCCTGGTTGCGGGTGATTTTGAACACCGCCACCGCTTCGTTCAGACGTGCAGCCTGATCTTCCAGCGCCGCCGCTGCGGCCGCAGACTCCTCCACCAGCGAGGCGTTCTGCTGGGTCACGCGGTCCATCTCAGCTACCGCCTGGCCCACCTGGTCGATACCACGGCTCTGCTCGTCAGAGGCCGAGGCTATTTCGCCCATGATGTCGGTGACGCGGGTGACCGCATTGACGATCTCGGCCATCGTGGCCCCGGCTTCGTTAACCAGCTGCGAACCCGCGTTCACGCGTTCGCCAGAATCGTCGATCAGCGCTTTGATCTCTTTCGCCGCCTGAGCACTGCGCTGGGCAAGGGTACGCACTTCCCCTGCCACCACCGCAAAGCCACGGCCCTGCTCGCCTGCACGGGCCGCTTCCACCGCCGCGTTCAGCGCCAGAATATTCGTCTGGAAAGCAATACCGTCGATCACGTTTGTGATTTGCGCGATCTTGCTGGAACTGGTGGCGATCTCATCCATCGTACGTACGACGCCTTCCACCACGTTACCGCCCTTCTTCGCCGTTGAGGAGGCATCCAGCGCCAGACGGGAGGCCTGACGCGCGTTATCGGCGTTCTGCTTCACGGTTGCCGTCAGCTGCTCCATGCTGGCTGCCGTCTCTTCCAGAGACGCGGCCTGCTGCTCGGTGCGGGAAGAGAGATCGTTACTGCCTGCAGAGATTTCGCCTGCACCGGTGTAAATGGTATCTGCGCCTTCACGCACTACGCCCACGGTGTTCGCCAGCGAAGTTTGCATCTCCTGCACGTTGCGCGCCAGGATAGCCATTTCATTTTTCCCGTCGGCCTGAATCGGCTGGGTGAGATCGCCTGCCGCAATGGCGCGAATATGGTTAATCACCTCTTCCAGCGGCAGCAGCAGCACGCGGCGCATCGCAATCCAGCTGGAGATAATCACCACAATCACCAGCAACATGACCGCAGAGAGGATCCACAGGATGCGCTTGTAATCACTTTCGTTATCCTGAATGCCTTTATCCGTGAGCGCAGCCTGCGCTTCACGCCATTCACGATACACCGTCTGCATCGCGTTCTGTTTTTGTTCGGCATTCTGCTTGAACATATCTTCCAGATTGCCCTGGCTCAGCAGAACGTTCATTTGCGTCAGCGTCGCAGAGTAAATGCGGTACTGCTCTTCGAGTTGGTTAGTCAGGCTCTCATCCAGGCCTGGCGTGTTCGGCAAGGCATAGTATTTATCGTAATGAACCTGCGCTTCAGTCAGCAGATTTTTCGCCGTGGTCACCAGCTCATTCAGCTGACCGCCGTTAATTTGCGAGGCCATGCTGCTTTGCAGGCGCAGCATCCCGCGGTTCAGGGTGACGCGCGCCTGGTTCAGACTGATCCACGCATCAGTAAACTCCGCCACGTTCTTGCTGGAGAGCTGCGCCACGGTGAAGTTGTCTTTATCGTTGTTCAGGGCGTTGATAAAGATACCGGCGGAAATCACTTGCATGATGCCGAGCACAAGCAGCACCGAAATCAGAAGGGTAATGACTTTTATACGTTTAAACATGCGTTGCCTTTGTTATATGCAGGTTTGTCTGACGTGGATATATCGGCAGGCACAGCGGGTTGTTTACTGTTTCTCCACCTTTAAAAAGTTTCGAAACCACTTTCCTGAGCCCATTCAGAGAGTTAAATCGGATATTTTTTTGTGATCTGCATCTCATTTTTACCCGTCCCTCTAAAGGGTTATAGCGTCATCGTAAAGATGCATTTAATATGCATCTTATATTATTGAGAATGAGGTAACTGCTATGGCCTTTCGCGACCAACCCCTCGGCGAGCTGGCGCTCTCCATTCCTCGCGCTTCTGCGCTGTTCCGTAAATACGATATGGACTACTGCTGCGGCGGTAAGCAAACCCTGGCGCGTGCGGCGTTACGCAAAGAGCTGGACGTTGAGGTGATTGAAGCCGAGCTGGCGCAACTGGCCGCGCAGCCCATCGACAAAGACTGGCGAACCGCTCCGCTCGCGGAAATCATCGACCATATCATCGTGCGTTATCATGACCGTCACCGTGAACAGCTGCCGGAGCTGATCCTGCAGGCGACCAAAGTCGAGCGCGTCCATGCCGACAAACCTTCCGTACCGCGCGGTCTGGCGAAATACCTGACCCTTCTGCACGAAGAGCTTTCCAGCCATATGATGAAAGAAGAGCAGATCCTCTTCCCGATGATTAAACAGGGAATGGGAAGCCAGGCGATGGGGCCCATCAGCGTGATGGAAAGCGAGCATGATGACGCGGGCGAACTGCTGGAGGTGATCAAACATACCACCCACAACGTCACGCCGCCGCCAGAAGCGTGCACAACGTGGAAAGCGATGTACAACGGCATTAACGAAACGATCGACGACCTGATGGAACACATCAGTCTGGAGAATAACGTTCTGTTCCCACGGGCATTGGCGGGGGAATAAAAAAGCCCGGTGGCGCTAGAGCTTACCGGGCCTGCAACGTCCTCGAACGTAGGCCGGGTAAGCGTCAGCGCCACCCGGCAACATGCTTAACGCATGCCAGCCATACGTTTCTTACCGATAAACATCCAGCCCAGCCCCAGCGCGATAAACCACAGCGGCGTGACGATCAGCGCCTGACGGGTATCATCTTCCAGCGTCAGCAGAACCAGCACGAAGACGAAGAACGCCATGCACACCCAGCACATCAGCTTGCCCAGCGGCATCTTGTAGATCGATTTTTCATGCAGGTGTGGGCGCTGTTTGCGGTACACCAGATAGGAGCAGAGGATGATGGTCCAGACGAACATAAACAGGATCGCAGAGACCGTGGTGATCATGGTGAATGCGCCAATCACGCTTGGGTTCACGTAGAGCATCACCACACCGCCCAGCAGACACATGCATGAGAAGGTCAGCCCTTTTGCCGGTACGGCACGCTTAGAGAGCTTGGCGAACGCGCTCGGCGCCACGCCTTCCTGCGCCAGACCAAACAGCATACGGCTGGTTGAGAACACGCCGCTGTTTGCGGAAGAAGCCGCAGAGGTCAGCACCACGAAGTTAATCAGGCTCGCTGCCGCAGGCAGACCTACCAGCACGAACAGCTCAACGAACGGGCTCTTGCTTGGCACCACCGAGCTCCACGGCGTCACGGACATAATGATAATCAGCGCGAAGACGTAGAACATGATGATGCGCACCGGAATGGAGTTGATGGCGCGCGGCAGGGACTTCTCCGGATCTTTGGTTTCCGCAGCGGTCGTTCCGACCAGCTCAATCCCTACAAACGCGAACACCGCAATCTGGAAGCCGGCAAAGAAGCCGCTGATGCCTTTCGGGAACCAGCCGCCGTCATTCCACAGATGGGTAAACGACGCCTGAACGCCGGTTGGTGACTGGAAGTGGGTGAGCACCATTACCAGGCCCACCACGATGAGCCCGACAATGGCCACAATTTTGATCATTGCGAACCAGAACTCCATCTCACCGAACATTTTAACGGTGGCGAGGTTAAGGCTCAGCAGCAGAACGATGACCGCCAGCGAGGCCACCCAGTCCGACAGCCCCGGGAACCAGAACTGCGCATAGGCGGTAATCGCCACGACGTCCGCCATACCGGTCACGACCCAGCAGAACCAGTAGGTCCAGCCGGTAAAATAGCCCGCCCATGGTCCGAGCAGGTCTGAAGCGAAATCGCTGAAGGATTTGTATTCAAGGTTCGAGAGCAGCAGTTCACCCATTGCACGCATCACGAAGAACAGCATAAAACCGATAATCATATAGACGAATATGATTGACGGTCCGGCGAGACTGATGGTTTTGCCTGACCCCATAAACAACCCGGTACCGATGGCACCCCCGATGGCAATGAGCTGAATATGACGGTTTGTGAGATTGCGCCGTAGCGACTGTTCAGACGACGCCTCTTCGTCGGCGACGACTTTGACCTGATCTACCATGTGATATTTTCCTGTTTATGCCTGTCTGTGTTGTTAAGGCTCTTCTGGCCTTTAAATACGCCAAAAAAATGACGTTCCCTTGTAAGGGCTAATCGATATTAGGTAAGAATCGGCGGGATGAATACTATGATTTAGATATTATGTTAATAATATGTTGAAAGTGAGTGTCATATCACTCATACAGCGCGAAACAGCTCACAAAAATACACGCAACAGTTTCGTTTGCAAGATAAAATATTGATTCCGGCTTAACTATAGGTTTTCACGCTATTTTCCCCTCCCCAGCCGGGGAGAGGAAATAAGAAAAGTCGATTACAGAATTTCCAGCAGCTCGACTTCAAAGACCAGGGTGCTGAATGGCGGGATGGACGCGCCAGCGCCGCGCTCGCCGTAGGCCAGGTTGTGCGGAATAGTCAGTTCCCATTTAGAACCCACTGGCATCAGGGTCAGCGCTTCGATCCAGCCTGCGATAACGCCATTCACCGGGAACTCAGCCGGTTCGCCGCGCGCCACGGAGCTGTCGAAGACGGTACCGTCGATCAGCTTACCGGTGTAGTGTACGCGAACGTGGTCGGTACGCGCCGGGATTGCGCCATCACCCTGATTGATCACGCGGAACTGCAGACCAGACTCGGTGCTGTTCACGCCTTCACGCTCACGGTTCTCTTCCAGATATTTCACACCTTCGGCGGCCATCTCTTCAAAACGTGCGCGACGCACGGCGTCAGCACGTTCGTGGATTTCACGCAGCGCACGGTGCACAACGTCAACCGGAACGGCAGGCTGTTTACCTTCCAGCGCGTCAGCGATACCCGCCACCAGCGCTTCGGGTAACAGACCTTCCAGGCCGGATTCGCTCAGCTGCTGTCCTACCTGCAAGCCGATACCGTAACTTGCCTGCGCTTCGATAGTGTCAAAAGTCGGGGTGGTCATGGGTTTTCCTTCCATCACATTTAAAGTAGCGGGCAGCATATCAGCCATGCCCTTATGGGTAAAACTTTGTCTGAAGTTAAGGTGACAAACCGCGACGAAACAGAAACAATAGAGAGAACCAGGATTAATCCCGAACTGATGTCACGGATGTCGGGTTTACTACGCCGTTCAGGCAGTTAGCAAACTATACTTCGGGGCACAGGATAAAAAATACGCGGAGCAGGAGGAGTGCCATGCCCGGGCGATTTGAACTGAAACCTACCCTGGCGAAAATCTGGCAGGCGCCGGACAATTTTCGCATCATGGACCCGCTGCCGCCTCTGCATCGCAGAGGGATCATCATTGGTGCGCTGATGGTGATTGTGGGCTTCCTGCTTCCTTCCGGTGGCGATGATGTTGATACCGCCCCCGTCACCCGCAATGCTCAGCTGGATATTCAGTCGCAAACCCGACCGCAGCCTGACGCACAGCCGATGCAGACGCAGCTCGTCACCCCGTCTAACGACCCGGGTCAGGTCGCGCCGGTTGAGCCAGAGCCCATTCAGGACGAACAGCCGCAGGAACAAGCCGCCGCCCCGTCTCAGCCTCAGACGCAACAGCCCACCGGCATTGAGCAACAGTGGCGTTCCTATCGCGTAGAACCGGGTAAAACGCTGGCGCAGCTGTTCCGTGACCACAACCTGCCGCCGACAGACGTGTATGCCATGGCGAAAGTGGAAGGTGCGGGTAAGCCGCTCAGTAACCTGCAGAATGGCCAGATGGTGCAAATACGTCAGAATGCCAGTGGGGTGGTGACAGGGTTAACGATTGATACCGGAAATGGACAACAGGTGCTGTTTACCCGCCAGCCGGACGGCAGTTTTATCAGGGCACGTTAAGGACTGGGATCTGTAAAAAGCAAAACGCCGGCACAAGGCCGGCGTTTCAACGTGAGCAGAGTAAAAAATTACTCAGCTACAACGTTAACAACCAGTTTAGCGAACACTTCACTGTGAACCTGGAAGTCAACTTCGTGCTCACCAGTGGTACGCAGAACGCCGTTCGGCAGACGAACTTCGCTCTTAGCCACTTTAACGCCTGCTGCAGAAACTGCATCAGCGATATCGCGGGTACCGATGGAACCGAACAGTTTACCTTCGTCGCCAGCTTTGGACGCGATGGTAACGGTGCCCAGTGCGTTGATTGCTTCAGCGCGAGCATTAGCAGCCGCCAGAACGTCTGCCAGTTTGGCTTCCAGTTCAGCGCGACGTGCTTCGAAAAACTCTACGTTTTTCTTGGTAGCTGGAACAGCTTTACCCTGTGGAACCAGGAAGTTACGAGCGTAGCCCGCTTTAACGTTTACCTGATCACCCAGGCTGCCCAGGTTTGCTACTTTATCAAGCAGAATAACTTGCATTACCTTATCCTCTTAAAGTCGTATTAATGGACCGTGCCCGATTACTGATGACGATCAGTGTACGGCAGCAGGGACAGGTAGCGAGCGCGTTTGATAGCGCGAGCCAGCTGACGCTGATATTTAGCACGAGTACCGGTGATACGGCTTGGGACAATCTTACCGCTTTCGGTGATGTAGTTTTTCAGCGTTGCGATATCTTTATAGTCGATCTCTTGAACGCCTTCCGCGGTGAAACGGCAGAACTTGCGACGACGGAAATAACGTGCCATATGGCTAGTCTCCAGAATCTATCAAATCAATCTGCTCGGCATGCAGAACCATTTTGCTCAGACCGTTCTTTGCCTTGTGGCAAGAGATGAACCCCTGAACGATTACTGCACTACCGACCGTTAAACTGTGAGTAATGGCCTGGTTTTCGTGTCCGCTAATAATAACGGGCATTTGGCACCACGCCTGCCGGTGAAACCCGGCTTCCTCTTGCACAGAACGATGCTCAAGCACGAACTGGCAATGCGGAATTCCTGATGGACTGACCTTTCGAAGGGGAGCCCTGCATACGATGCCGGACAACGCCAGACGGTTGGTCATCAGAAATTACTCTTCAGAATCCCCAGCATCAGAATCATCTGCGGTTTCGTTTGCGAAATCATCGCGACGCTCACGGCGCTCGTCTTTCGCTTTAACCATCGGAGATGCTTCGGTAACTGCGTGTTTAGTACGCATAACCATGCTGCGGATAACGGCATCGTTGAAGCGGAAGTTAGTTTCCAGCTCATCGATCACTTCCTGCGGCGCTTCAACGTTCAGCAGAACGTAGTGAGCTTTGTGCAGTTTGTTGATCGGATAAGCCAGCTGACGGCGGCCCCAGTCTTCCAGACGGTGGATCGTGCCCGCTGCTGCAGTGATTGCACCAGTGTAGCGCTCGATCATACCCGGAACCTGTTCGCTCTGGTCAGGATGGACCATAAAAACGATTTCGTAATGACGCATCGAATTGCTCCTTACGGATTATTCAGCCTCCTGTCTGGGTCAGCCGAGGCCCGGGGAGGCAAGGAACGTGTTAAAGGTCGGCTGAAAAATTGACGCGTCATAATACTTGCGCGCCCCCGGAAACTCAAGCTGATTGCACAAATAATTCGCACAAAGCGCGAAGCGGGTCTAAGTGGGTGATTTAAAATTACTCACACCCGGAAGCGGTGTTTTTTTGAACAACTGCATCAGAAATGGTCACGCTTCCCCGCCGGAGGAATGATTACACTTTAATCAGAGATCACCTGAACAGAAGAAGGAGTCCCCCTCTCAGAGCACGCAGTCGTGGAGCGCATATCATGAAACAAATCGCATTAGCCCTAATGGCAGCGCTTTTGCTCAGTGCAAACGCGATGGCAGCCATCAAGATAGACAGCCGACAGGCCAGAAACATGGATGATGTGCACAGCTTAGGCGTAATCTATATTAATCATAATTTCGCCACCGAAAGCGAAGCAGATCAGGCACTAAATGAAGAGACCGACGCCCAGGGCGCAACCTATTACCACGTGATGTTAATCCGTGAGCCCGGCAGCAACGGCAATATGCACGCCAGTGCAGATATTTACCGATAACGCCTTAACGCTAGCACCAGGAAAGCCAACAACGAGAACATAGCCATAGTTGACGTTGCCCCCTGCCCGGGGGCTTTTTTTGTGAATGGCTCCGGAATACCACCGGTTACAACTGTTTTTCGGTATTCCAGAGCACTTATTCACTTCTGCCCGTAATAGGCATTCGGGCCATGCTTGCGCATGAAATGCTTGTTCATCAGGAAATCATCAATGCCCTGAAGCCGTGGGTTAATGCCGCGGGCAATCCACGCCATACGTGCCACTTCCTCCATGACGACCGCATTATGGACGGCGTCGTGGGCATCTTTTCCCCAGGCGAACGGGCCGTGCTGATACACCACAATCCCCGGCGTATGCAGCGGCTCGCATTCTCCCAGCGTGTCGATAATCACCTTTCCGGTGTTGAGCTCGTACTCTCCTTCCACTTCATCCTGCGTTAATGCGCGCGTGCAGGGGATGTCGCCAAAGAAGTAGTCCGCATGCGTTGTTCCCAGCGCCGGGATCGCCAGCCCCGCCTGTGCCCAGGCCGTGGCATGGGTCGAGTGGGTATGCACAACGCCGCCGAGTGAGGGATAACGACGATAAAGCGCCAGATGGGTCGCCGTATCTGACGAGGGACGCCATTTTCCCTCTACGACGTTTCCGTCAAGATCGACCACCACCATATCGTCAGCGTTCATGGTGTCATACGCCACACCGCTCGGCTTAATCACGATCAGCCCCTGTTCGCGATCGATAGCGCTGACGTTACCCCAGGTGAAGGTGACCAGGCCATAGCGCGGCAGATCCATGTTGGCTTCAAAGACCTGCTGTTTAAGCTTAAGCATGTTCAGCCTCCAGTAATCCCGCGCGCGCCATACGCTCGCGCACCCAGTCCCGCGCCTTTGCTACTTCCGCCGCAGGGTTTTCCGACGTTTCGCTCCACATCTCAATCAGATAAGGCCCGCAATAGCCGGTCTGCCTGAGCGTCTCGAAGCACCGTTCGAAATCCACCACCCCGGTGCCGAACGGTACGTTTTTAAACACGCCAGGACGGGTATCTTTGACGTGCACCGCCACGATATGCCCCATACCTGCCTGCAGTTCCATCTGCACATCGTTATCCCATGCCGACAGGTTGCCGATATCAGGATAAAGCTGGAACCACGGGTTATTCAGATAGTGCGCGTAGCCCAGCGCCTTGCTGATGGAGTTCATCAACGGGTAGTCCATGATCTCCATCGCCAGCGTGACCTGCGCACGGCTGGCCATCTCAACGCTCTCCTTCAGCCCGTCACGGAAACGACGGCGCGTTTCATCGTTGGCTTCCTGGTAATAAACGTCATAACCCGCCAGCTGGATCACGCGGATACCCACGTCCTGCGCAAAGCGAATGGCTTTACGCATGATCTCCAGCCCCTGAGCGCGCACAGCATCATCTTCGCTCCCGAGAGGGAACCGGCGGTGGGCGCTCAGGCACATCGACGGCACGCGTACCCCCGTTTCGGCGATGGCGCTCACCAGCGCCAGGCGCTGTTCACGGCCCCAGTCGAGACGAGAGAGGCGTTCGTCCGTCTCATCCACGGACATTTCGACAAAATCGAAGCCCAGCTGTTTTGCCAGCTGTAACCGCTCCAGCCAGCACTCCCCCGCAGGGAGTGCCTTTTCATAGATGCCAAGCGGGACCTGTTTGGACAACATACCCGCTCCTTAGCCCCAAAGCTGAGCGATTGAGCGTTTGAACTGACGCGCCGCTTCCACCGGAGACGCCGCATCACGAATGCTGCGACCGGCAATAAAGACGTGAATCGGAATGCCCTTGAACAGCGGCAGATCTTCCAGTGCCAGACCGCCGGTAACGGTGACTTTAAAGCCCATATCCGCCAGACGTTTGATCGCGCTGATATCCGCTTCGCCCCACGCCACCCCTGCGGCCTGCGCGTCGCGGCTGCGGTGATACACCACCTGTTGTATACCCGCATCACGCCACTCCTGGGCCTGTTCCCAGGTCCAGAAACCGGTCAGCTCAATCTGCACGTCGCCGTTAAACTCTTTTGCCACGTCCAGCGCGCCTTTGGCAGTGTTGATATCCGCACAGCAAATGACGGTGACCCAGTCGGCGTTGGCTTCGAAGCACATGCGGGAGAGGATTTTGCCTGCGTCGGCTATTTTGGCATCTGCCAGCACGATTTTGTGCGGATAAAGCGCCTTCAGGTCGCGAACGGCGCGAACGCCCTCGCCCACGCAGAGAATGGTACCCACTTCGATGATATCGACTTCTTCCGCAATCAGACGGGTCGTTTCATAAGCGTGGGACAAGGTCTGGTTATCAAGCGCAACCTGCAACATGGGTAATGACATTTTCAATTCCTCTTAAACAGCCGCCGCTGTGGCGTTATCAATTAAATCCAGCACGTCCTGCTCGGTACGGCAGGCGCGTAAACGGTCGAAATTGGCTTCGTCATCAAACAGATTGACGATCTGCATGATGCCCACCTCCTGGTGGGTGTTAGCGTCAACAGCGGCCATGGTGATCAGGATGTCGACCGGGTCGTTATCTTCGTGGTTAAACACCAGCGGCGTTTTCAGCGTCACCAGCGCGAAGCCGGTTTTCTTGACGCCCTCTTCCGGGCGGCCATGCGGCATCGCCAGGCCCGGCGCAATCACAAAATAGGGGCCATGCTGCGCCACGCCATCCAGAATGGCCTGGTAGTAACGCGGCTCGACAACGTCAGCCTTAACCAGCAGATCCACGCTCAGCTTTACCGCTTCCTGCCAGGTGCTGGCCTCAGCCTGTAAAAGGATGGAGTTATTCTCTGCCAGCGAATCACGTAGTTTCATATGGCGTCCTTACTTCACGTCTTGTGGGAAGTGCTCTTTAATCACTTCCAGCAGTTTTGGTCCGAAATCCGCAGGCGACAGCATGTTGCGCACGCCCACCACGTATTTATTACCCGACACACTGATTTCGCCGGCGATATGAGTAGAGGCGATGATGATGTCCGCGCCGTTCAGCTCACTTTTGTATTCACCCACTGCGCAGCTGTTCACCGTGTGGTCGATGTTGGACTGCGTTAAAAACTGGTCCACTTTCATCTTCATGATCATGGAGCTGCCTTGCCCATTACCACACACAGCCAGGATACGTACGGTCATAATCGAAACTCCTTAATGAGCAGAGACTTCTGCTGTTTGTTTTTCCGCGTCTTCTTCTGCTCGCAGCGAACGGCCAGCGAAGAACATATAAGCCAGAGCAATCAGGATGATGATGGCCATAAAGACCAGCCCGATGGAGGCAAAGCCCTGCATCATCGGCGGTGCCAGAATTGACCAGTCCGCCATACCCATCCAGGCGCTCATACCGGTGAGCTTGACCGCCCACACGCAGCCGAAGATTTCCACCATGCCCATCACCAGGCAGATTTTGAGCGCCGCACGCCAGCCGCCGAAGTGGTTAGCGAATACGCCGATGGTGGCGTTGGAGAAGAACATCGGGATAAAGCCTGGAATAATCAGGATTGAGGAGCCGCAGCCGACCAGAATGCCCACCGCAATCAGCTGGCCGATAGTGCCCCACATAAAGCCCCAGACCACCGCGTTTGGCGCGAAGCTATAGATAGCGGCACAGTCGATGGCCAGTACCGCGCCAGGGATCAGGCGCTGGGAGATACCGTTGAACGCTTCCGACAGTTCGGCGACGAACATACGTACGCCCTGAGTGATGATGAAGATCGCCACCGCGAAGGAGAAACCGGTCTGCAGGATGTAAACCGTCCAGTGGGTTTTGCCTGC
Source organism: Enterobacter quasiroggenkampii (assembly GCF_043972695.1). Taxonomy (NCBI): domain Bacteria; kingdom Pseudomonadati; phylum Pseudomonadota; class Gammaproteobacteria; order Enterobacterales; family Enterobacteriaceae; genus Enterobacter; species Enterobacter quasiroggenkampii. The sequence goes on along the minus strand of NZ_CP143745.1, from coordinate 1,053,128 downwards.
CATCGCCTGCACCACGTCAATACCGAAGGAGAGCAGAATGGCACCGAAGAAGATGGTCATGACAATTGCGGTCGAAACGATGTTGTCGTGGAAGATATTCAGCCAGCCAGGCAGCTTGAGGTCTTCAACGCTCTCTTCTTTTTTGCCCAGGTATGGCGCAACTTTATAGGCAATCCAGGAAGCAAACTGCTGCTGATGGCCGATGGAGAAACCGCAGCCGTCCGTCACTTCCTGAGTCGGCTTGTACATCATGTTGGAGGTGATACCCCAGTAGAGCGAGACCAGCACCGCGGTGCAGATAATCGTGGTCCACATTGGGTAACCGAAGATATAGAGAGAAACCGCGATCAGCCCCGCCTGCTGGAACATGATGTGCCCGGTGAGCATGATGGTGCGAATGCCGGTAATACGGCGCAGGAGAACGTAGATGATGTTCAGCGCCAGGGCGAGCAGCACTGCATACCCCACCCAGCTATAGGCATCACCCATGCGCTCGATGGTCGCCATCATTGAGGCGTAAGTGTCAGAAATCGCACCGTTGATGCCATACACTTCGGACATTTTGGCGACGACCGGCTTAAAGGTGCTGGTCAGAATGCCAGACCCCGCCTGTAACAGCATGAAGCCGATAATGGTTTTGATGGTGCCTTTAATAATCACGCTGACGCTTTTGCGCAGCAGGATATAGCCCAGACACGTCACGATACCCAGCAGCAGCGGGGCGTTGGTCATTACCTGATTAAAGAACACGGTAAAGACGTTGTAGAGGATCTCCATAACTCTCTCCAGAAATGAGAACACGAGGGGTAATCCCTGTGCGGTTGGTGTCATCACTCTATTAATCACAAATAATCACCACAAGATTGCATTTGATTATTTGTGACGTATCACGCAATTTATTTCCATGCAGTTAATAATGATTTTCACTACTGCATTGCAAAAACAAATTAATCTTTATAATTCATCAAATTAATGAGTTGTGCGTACTACTATAACAAGCAAGAAGCGGAGAATCTGTGAAGTTGAACGGATAAAAATCCGCATTTTTACCATTGCAAAGCGCGTCAAATGGTGCCAGCATTAATCACAACAAATCACCAAGTGATTACTTTTGATTAAACCAGGAGTCAAAACGATGAGTAAAGTGAACACCATCACCCGTGAGTCATGGATTCTGAGCACCTTCCCGGAATGGGGCAGCTGGCTGAATGAAGAGATCGAGCAGGAACAGGTTGCTCCTGGTACCTTTGCGATGTGGTGGCTGGGCTGCACCGGTATCTGGCTGAAATCAGAAGGCGGCGCCAATATCTGCGTCGATTTCTGGTGCGGCACCGGCAAGCAGAGCCACGGCAACCCGTTGATGAAAAAGGGCCACCAGATGCAGCGCATGGCGGGCGTGGAAAAACTGCAGCCGAACCTGCGTACCACGCCGTTTGTGCTCGATCCGTTTGCCATTCGCCAGATCGACGCCGTGCTCTCCACTCACGATCACAACGATCATATCGATGTGAACGTGGCGGCAGCGGTGATGCAAAACTGTGCTGACGATGTGCCGTTTATCGGGCCGCAGACCTGCGTGGATCTGTGGATTGGCTGGGGCGTGCCGAAAGAGCGCTGCATCGTGATGAAGCCTGGCGACGTGGTGAAAATTAAAGATATTGAAATCCATGCGCTGGATGCCTTTGACCGTACAGCACTGATTACCCTGCCTGCCGATCAGAAAGCCGCGGGTGTACTGCCGGACGGTATGGATGAGCGCGCGGTTAACTATCTGTTTAAAACCCCTGGCGGCTCCCTGTACCACAGCGGCGACTCTCACTACTCTAACTACTACGCGAAGCACGGTAACGAGCACCAGATCGACGTGGCGCTGGGCTCCTACGGTGAGAACCCGCGCGGCATTACCGACAAAATGACCAGCGCCGACATGCTGCGCATGGCGGAAGCGCTGAATACCAAAGTGGTGATTCCGTTCCACCACGATATCTGGTCAAACTTCCAGGCCGATCCGCAGGAAATCCGCGTGCTGTGGGAGATGAAAAAAGACCGCCTGAAGTATGGCTTCAAGCCGTTCATCTGGCAGGTCGGCGGCAAGTTCACCTGGCCGCTGGACAAAGATAATCTTGAATATCACTACCCACGTGGTTTCGATGATTGCTTCACCATTGAGCCAGACCTGCCGTTCAAGTCCTTCCTCTGATTGTGCAGCCACATCGCCAGATTTGATGTCTGGCGATGTCATATTTCTTTTAGTAATTTCACGCTATTTCAAATATCATCTTTTCAAATCAATTCTTATCGGAATAGCTCATGACGGAAGCGCAACGGCATCAAATTCTCCTGGAACTCCTGGCGCAAACCGGGTTTATCACCGTCGAGAAAGTGATCGAACGTTTAGGGATCTCCCCGGCAACGGCGCGGCGGGATATCAACAAGCTGGATGAAAGCGGCAAGCTGAAAAAGGTCCGCAACGGCGCGGAAGCGATCAGCCAGCAGCGCCCTCGCTGGACGCCAATGAATATTCATCAGGCGCAAAATCATGATGAAAAAGTGCGGATTGCCAGAGCCGCGTCGCAGCTGGTGAATCCCGGTGAGAGCGTCGTGATCAACTGCGGTTCCACGGCATTTCTGCTGGGCCGTGAAATGTGCGGCAAGCCGGTGCAAATCATCACCAACTACTTACCGCTAGCTAACTATCTGATCGACCAGGAGCATGAGAGCGTGGTGATCATGGGCGGGCAGTACAACAAAAGCCAGTCCATCACCCTTAGCCCTCAGGACAGCGAAAACAGTCTCTATGCCGGGCACTGGATGTTTACCAGCGGCAAAGGCCTGACGGCAGATGGCCTGTATAAAACCGATATGCTGACCGCGATGGCGGAACAAAACATGCTCAACGTTGTGGGCAAGCTCGTTGTGCTGGTCGACAGCAGCAAAGTGGGCGAGCGCGCTGGCATGCTGTTCAGCCGTGCCGAGCAGATCGACATGGTGATCACCGGCAAAGGCGCCAACCCTGAGATCCTCCAGAAGCTGGAAGATCAGGGCGTAAAAGTGCTGCGCGTTTAAAGGTGCTGGCGGAAAAACGCCACCGTAGCGTCCAGCGCCGTGGGCGTGATGCGGTGGCGGACGCCCGCTTCCCACAGACAGGTGAGATTACCGTCCAGGCCTGCATTCATTAACGCCTGCTGTAGTCGGAAGGTTCCCTCTGGCGGGACCACATCATCCGCGTCGCCGTGCCACAGCAGCAGCGGGCGATCCGCCAGGCGCGGCAATGCCCGGGTCACGTCCCACTCTTCGAGCGTCGCGGTGATTTCCGCTAAATCCTGAGGGGGAAAGAGCGTCTTCGCCAGCGACGTAAAATAGCCCGAGCCCATCAGGCAGGCGACCGACTTCACTTCCGGATGATGCGTCATAATCCCCAGCGCCGTCATACCGCCCATCGACGCCCCGGCCACGGCCAGACGATTCTCTGCCACCAGCCCTGCCTCATAAAGCGCATCGCGCAACCCGGCAAACTCGGTCAGGCTCCCGTGCAGAATGTGCCAGAACTGCCCAAGGCGCGCCTGTTCGTTACCCATAAAGCGGGCGCCGTGGTCAGGCGCATCCGGCATCACCACGCGAAAACCCGCCTGCGCCAGCGCAACCGCAAAATAACTGTAAACCAGCTTCGATGAGGTAAACCCATGATAAAAAACCACAACAGGCAGCGGTTTATCACGTTTACCCGCTGGCATAGCGTGTAAAATTTCATGGTCGCCGAGGTGGCGTATTTCAATTTCAATCATTGTCGACCCTGTACGAATGTATGATTCATAATGTTGAGAACTGGGTTACGCTTTCACATCATTTTCATTCGAAATATACGTCCCAGATAACACTTCGGGAACATTCCCCCAAAACTAAATTCACAGACAACTACACTATGGCTATCAGGAAACGAGATATGGTTATGCGCAGGTTTGCTGCTTTAGTGCTGGTGTTTCTGCTCAGTGGCTGTAGCGCGCTGCTGGGAACGCCGCAACCCGCTCCACCGGTCGCCGATCATCCACAGGAGATTCGTCGTAATCAGACGGAAGGATTACAACGAATGGGCACCGTCTCCGCGCTGGTTCGCGGCTCCCCGGATGACGCAGAAGCGGCAATCAAAGCACAAGCCGTCGCCGCCAAAGCAGATTATTACGTCATCATTATGATCGACGAAACCATCATAACGGGACAGTGGTATTCACAGGCCATTTTGTACCGTAAATAATGGTTTTCCTTTGAACGAGATTTACACTGCTTTGCGTCCATAGACATTTTCCTGTCCACAATAAACTCCATGCCCGCGTCAATGGAAGGGAGTTTATTCGCGAAGGATTGCCCGGCGGATACCGGAGATATGTGAAATGGAGCTGACGATGAAACGAACTCTTGCTTTGACCTCTCTGTTGCTCTCAGCAGGCCTGGTGAGCACCACTGCGCAGTCAGCAGAATTCGCCAGTGCTGACTGTGTAACTGGCCTGAATGAAATTGGCCAGATCTCCGTGAATAATATCTCGGGGAGCCCGCAAGACGTTGAACGCGTTGTGGCATTAAAGGCCGATGAGCAGGGTGCTTCATGGTATCGCATCATCCAGATGCAGGAAGATAACCATATCGACCACTGGCGGGTACAGGCCATTCTCTACGTGTAATATCCCTCCTGATAAAAGCCACTTATTTTTAGTGGCTTTTCGCTTTTGCAAATTTTTTATCTAATCAAAAACCAATCAATAACAACAAAATAACATTTTGTTACATTAATTCAGTAAACGTAATCCCCGCTCTGCCGTTGAAGAACCATACCTTTTCAATGATGAGCAATTTATGATCAACGTTTTTCGCCGTGCAGGCCTGGGGGCGAAGCTGTCGCTGCTTACAGGCGTCAGTGTCGCCACGCTGTTTCTGCTTTTCACTTTTCTGCTCAGTCAAAAAGCCAGCCAGCAGCTTGAAGCCCTTGCGGTAGAAGACCTGCATAATCAGTCTACCGGCATGGTCGACATGGTGCAGATGTTTAACACCAGCCTGAGTGAAGAGGTTGAGAGTTATACCCGGCTGTTTACTACCTTTTTACCGCAGCCCCTGAATAGTGATCCTTCCCAACCCCAGACGATCAACGGGCTCAGCGTCCCGCTTCTGAAAGGCGGCGACACCGGGCTACATGAAAATAACACCCTGTCGGACGACTTCCTGAACCGTACGGGAGCCATCTCGACGCTGTTTGTACGCAGCGGAAACGACTTTGTTCGCGTAGCGACCTCCCTGCGCAAAGAGAATGGCGAGCGGGCAATGGGCACCGTGCTGGATACTTCCAGTCCGGCCTTTGCCGCCGTCAACAAAGGTGAAGTCTACCGCGGCCTGGCGCTGCTGTTTGGCAAACGCTACATCACCCAGTATCAGCCCGTAAAAAACGCCGAAGGACAGGTCATTGCGATCGTCTTTGTCGGGGTGGACATCACTCACTCCTGGAACGTCATGCGCGAGAAAATTCTCAACCGCCGCCTGGGTGAGAGCGGTCACTTCTTCGTGCTGGATCGCAGCAACGGCAAAACGCGCGGGCAATACCTGTTCAATGCCGGTGAAGAGGGACAGCTGCCGAAGTGGGACGACGCGACGCAGCAGCAGCTTCTGGGTGACAAGCCCGGCACCCTGGAACGCGTAAGCGACGACGGCCGCACGCTGAAAATGGCGTATACCCCGCTGCCAGGCTGGAACTGGACTATTGTCGGCGAAGTGGATAAATCGGTGCTGCTCGCAAGCGTCAACGCCATGCGCGATCGCTTCCTGCTGGCCGGCGTGGTCTTATCTATCCTGTTTGCTGGTCTGTTCGTGGTCCTTATTCGCCGCGTGCTGACCCGACCGCTGCGCAATGTGATCCATCTTGCCCGGCAATATGCCGCAGGGGATCTCCGTTCCAGCCTGCCCGTGACGCGCCATGACGAAGTCGGCCAGTTGATCGACGCCATCAACGGCATCGGCGGCGGCCTGCAAAAAATTGTCCTGCAGGTCCGCGAGGCCGCAGGCGAGATCCATTTGGGCACCAACGCGCTGGCCGCCGATACCGGCGAGATTTCAGAGCAGATCAACAAGCAGGCCAGCAGCGTGGAAGAGACCTCCGCCAGCATGGAGCAGTTGGCCGCCACCGTGCAGCAAAATGCCGCCAACATGGAGCAAACGCAGCAGTTGGTGGGTGAAACCTCGCTCGCGGTGCATCAGGGCGGTGAGACGGTCACCCACGCGGTGTCGACGATGGACGACATTCGCGAAGCGTCAAAACGCATCGAAGACATCACGCGCGTGATTGAGTCTATCGCTTTCCAGACCAATATCCTGGCGCTGAATGCGGCAGTGGAAGCGGCCCGCGCGGGCGAGCATGGGAAAGGGTTTGCGGTAGTCGCGCAGGAAGTTCGCGCCCTGGCAGGACGCAGCGCTAACGCGGTGAAGGAGATTGAACAGCTGATTGGCGATACGCTCAGGAAAGTGAGCGAAGGCCATGCGCTGTCTGAAAAGACGCGCCTGGCGATGGATGACATCATCATTCATATCGATAACATCAGCCAGCTGGTCACCGAGATTAACCATGCTTCACGCGAGCAGTCCGCCGGGATTGGCCAGGTGAATCTCGCCATGACCCACATTGGCGAAGCGTCGCATATTAATGCCGATCGTATCTCACGCAGCGAACAAACGGCTCAAACGCTGCGTGAGAAGGGATCACATCTGGCCCAGCTGGTAAGCCTGTTCCAGCTAAAAGACTAACCGACTCTGCCCGTCGCACGCAGCAGCAGGTCACTTTGCACCTGCTCGCTCATCAGCGTGCCGCCACGGGTATCCAGCATCATGCGGCACCACGCCTGCGCCACCGGGGGCGATGCGTGCCGCAGCATTTCGCTCCCGGCACCCAGCAGGAAAAGCTGCTGCGCAATTTCCCGCCCCTGCGCCTCCTGCGGTTTACGCAGTTTTTGCTGAAGCTGTCGCCAGCTGCGGTCGAAGTGTCTGTCCTGCCCTTTGACCTGTGCAAACTCCTCGGCAAGCAGATCGTGAATACCCGGCTGCTTCGCCAGCACGCGCAGCACGTCCAGGCACATGATGTTGCCGGACCCTTCCCAGATGCTGTTCACTGGCATCTCGCGATACAGGCGGGGAAGTTCGCTCTCCTCGCAGTACCCGACTCCGCCCAGCACCTCCATCGCTTCCGCCACAAACGGGATGCCCGCTTTGCACACGCTAAATTTCGCGGCCGGGGTAAACAGCCGCGCCCATGCCGCCTCCTGCGGATCCGCGCGTTTATCCCACGCCCGCGCCAGGCGGAACAGCAGCGCCGTTTGCCCCTCCAGCACCAGCGCCATCCGGCTTAGCACTTCGCGCATGAGCGGCTGATCGATAAGATTTTTGCCGAAGGTCTGGCGCTGATGCGCATGGTACAGCGCCACGGACAACGCACGGCGCATGAGTCCGTGGCTGCCCAGCGCACAGTCAAAGCGCGTCAGACCGCCCATTTTGAGGATCTGCCGGACCCCTTCGCCCTCTTCCCCCAGCAGCCAGCCGGAGGCATCGAGAAACTCCACCTCGCTGCTGGCGTTGGAGCGGTTCCCGAGCTTGTCCTTAAGGCGCTCCAGCCGGACGGCGTTGCGCTGTCCGTCAGGCAAAAAGCGCGGCACAAAAAAGCAGGACAACCCGCCCTTCGCCTGCGCCAGCACGAGATGCGCATCGCTTTGCGGGACGGAGAAAAACCATTTATGCCCCACCAGCCGGTAGCTGCCGTCGCCGCATTTTTCCGCTTTGGTGGTGTTGCTCAGCACGTCCGAGCCGCCCTGCTTTTCCGTCATCCCCATACCGATCAGCAGGCCGCGCTTTTGCGCGCCAGGCGCCAGATGCGGATCGTAGCGATCGCTGAGTAGCGGCGTCAGCCAGTCGTGAAATATTTTGGGAAGCGCCTGCTGCAGAAGCGGCGTGGCGGCAAACGTCATGGTGACCGGGCAAAGCGTGCCCGCTTCCACCTGAGCATGAAGCACAAAGCGTGCGGCCCGCGCGACAAACGACCCTTTACGCGCCTCCTCTTCCCATGCCAGGTTATGTACCCGATTGGCACACAGCCCCTGCATCAGCAGGTGCCATGCCGGGTGAAAGCGGACGTCATCCAGTCGCTCTCCGGTGGCGTCATAGCGAAGCAACTCCGGCGGATTCACGTTCGCCAGCCTGCCCAGCTCCAGCGACTCTGCGGTGCCTAACTGCTGCCCGATGCTGGCGAGCAGCTCGATATCCCACTCGGCACCCTCGCGCGAAACTGCGTCACGCAGCGCGCAGTCCGAGAGAAAAAGGTTGCTGTTAGAGAGTGGTGCGGGTTGATTGAAAACGGTATGGGTCTGCCAGTGCATACTGTCTCCCTCCTTCAGTGGCAATGACGATAAGTATGGACAGACCGCGCACACGCTGCATGGGAGGGGAGTCACACGTTCACGATCCCGCTGATATCATTCGTGAAATAGCTCACAGAACATAAGAATAAACTATTTCATGACTTCGCTTTTGTTGAATAATTTATTCTTACCCTTTTCAGTGAGGATCGTTATGCAACCAGATGCGCACAAGCGAGCATTAATTGCCGGCTCCATTGGTAACTTTATCGAGTGGTATGAGTTTGCGGTCTACGGTTTTCTGGCGACCGTCATTGCGAAGAACTTCTTCCAGCTTGAAGGGGAAGCTGGGCTTACCAGCCTGATCCTCACCTACGCCTCATTCGCCATCGCCTTCTTCTTCCGTCCGCTGGGTGCGGTGGTGTTTGGACGCATCGGCGACCGAATTGGCCGTAAGCCGACGCTCATTATTGTGCTGGTGCTCATGACGCTGGCCACAGCCGCCATCGGCATTGTGCCGGTCTACGCCAGTATCGGGATTGCCGCACCGCTGATCGTTACGCTGCTTCGCATCCTGCAGGGGCTGTTCGCGGGCGGCGAGTACGGCGGTGCGGTCTCGCTGATGACGGAGTTTGCTCCGCGCGGCAAGCGTGGCCTGTACGGCGCGTGGCAGTCCTTTACCGTAGCGCTGGGGCTGTTAGCGGGTGCAGGCATCGTGGCGCTGCTCTCTGCCCTCCTCACGCCTGAGGCCCTGCACGACTGGGGCTGGCGCATTCCTTTCTTCCTGGCGCTGCCCATGGGCGTTGTTGCGCTGTGGCTTCGTGTCAGTATGGAAGAGACACCCAGCTTTGTGCAGCAGCAGGATAAACCGGTTGTCGCTCAGGCGGATACTGCCGCCACGCTCCGGGCCATCATGATGGGGATTGGCCGCGTGATGGTCTGGTCTGCGGCGGGGTACACCTACCTGGTGATTATGCCGACCTATCTGCAGTCGGCGCTGCACACCGGGTTTAACCAGGCGCTGCTGATCGCGGTGATCTCGAACGTTGGGTTTGCGCTGACCATCATTCCGTCGGGGATCCTGAGCGATAGGATCGGGCGTCGCACGGTGATGATTATCGCCACCGCGCTGCTGCTGATCCTCGCCCTGCCGCTGCTGAAACTTCTGCAGGCGGAGTCCAGCACGCTGGCGGTGAAAGCGATAGTGGTATTGATTGCGGGCGGTCTGGTGGGCATGCTGGCAGGGCCCGGCCCGGCGATGCTCTCTGAGATGTTCCCGACGCGCGTACGCTATACCGGGCTGGGGCTGGCCTACTCGTTATCGAACGCGATTTTCTCAGGCTGTGCGGGGTTAATTATTACCGGGCTGATTAAGCAGACGGGTAACCTGGATATTCCGGCGTACTACGTGATGGCAACGGCGGTGGTGAGTATTTTCGCGCTGATGACGCTGAGGAAGGATGACCATTTACGGTCTCTGGAGGAGTGAGCCTCAGAGCTGGGGTTTTCACCCCAGCTTAAATTAACCCGCTATATAGTGCGGGATAAAACGCGAAGTATCTTTCGTGATCAACGATCCGTCTTCACGAATACCGATTCCCGCAGGTTCATCATCAATCACCCAACTTCCTATCAAGGTATAGCTGTTGCCAAAACGCGGTAACGCCTGGAAACCCTGATAAATCATAGGTTCGTTTGCATAATCCCCTGCTTCACTCTCAATGATATTGCGCTGTGCGTCGAAAATAGTCACATTTCCCCCTTCCCGCGAAAACAAGGGCTTACGAACTATCGGAACGCCTTTTGGAATCGACGTTAACTCATTTTCAAACCACGCAGGAAGAAGGTTGGGATGGCCCGTAAAAAAGCGCCACAAGAGGGGCAAAATACCCTTATTACTAATGATGCTTTTCCAGAGCGGCTCCAGCCACTGTTCTCTTCTGGCGCAGAGAAGTGGACCATTTTCATCACGCATCATCCACTCCAGAGGATAGAGCTTAAACGCACGACGGATCACGTTATCGTCAATGTCTGTTAAAAATCCGCCGGTGCCCAGGCCAATATCATCCATATAGATAAAGCGGGTGTTCAGCCCGGCCTGGACGGCACAATCCTCCAGATAAAGAAGCGTGCCGCGATCCTCCTCACTCTCTTTGCAGCAGCAGAAGTAAAGTGGAATATCTGTAGCTAATTCTTCAAAGCGAGCAACAAGCTTATCCTGAATGGAATTAAACTGATCGGCGTCTCGCGGAATGAACCCGGAGCGACGAGCGTCCTCCATCCATTGCCACTGAAAGTAGGCTGACTCATACAAGGACGTCGGCGTGTCGGCATTGTATTCCAGCAGTTTGACGCTACCTTCTTCAGTCCAGACAAAGTCCATACGGCCATACAGTGAAGGATCCTGGCTGTGCCAGCTTTCCGCAATGGCATCCCAGTAAAGTGGCGGGATGGCTAACTGCGTCATCAGTTCTTCACTTTTTACCGCACGATCCACCACATCCAGACACATTTGATGGAGTTCAGCCGTGGGTTTTTCTATTCTTTCTTCAATTTGCTGTAACGTAAAACGGTAGGCACGGCTTTCATCCCAGTAAATTTCATCGTCGATGATATGAAAATGAAAACCATGGTCGTGGGCAATTTTGTCCAGCCCCGGACGAACAGGAACGTCATGACGTAACATAATTATCCCCCCCAACTTCCACGAGCACTGGATGAGCGCCCATATCCACCACGAGAAATTGTTGATACGCGCTTTGTTGTATAGCCCATTTGACTACTGGCCTGCTTACCGGAGCGCCAGACATAGGATGAAGAGCTTCGCCACACAGGACGGGAAGAGTAAAATGAACCTCCGCTTGTATACCTGTATCCTTCATCAGCGTCTTCTCTGACTTTTTTATTAAGTAAGAATCCTGACAGAACCGGTATCCAGCTATTTTCGATATTGTCGTAATAGCAGTTCTCGAATTGACGTATACAGTCTTCCCTGGACATATTTTTCGGCATATCTGCTTCAAATTTAGCTTTCGCATTGTTCCATGCATCGCTGCAAACCTGAGCACTATTGCCATCGTCAATGCACGCTTGCGGCGATGCGTAAAACACGCCATCACCGTCATTATCATCAGCCGAACTATCGCACCCCTTCAGGGCGATAAATGCAGCTCCGCCCATAATTGCCAGCGTCAAATACTTCCCGCTTTTGCGCTTTGAGGGCGAAGAGCGGAACGCTGCATTTTGGCTACCTAATGCAGATTGAATCGGATTAGACTTCCGTGTTTTTTTCTTTTTAGCCATGTTCATTTATTACCATGTCATGCAGGCAGCATTTAAGATTCCGCCAGCCAGTGCTGCCATCCCCATAAATAAACCTGCGGCGTAGTGGCGGTTAACGATTTTTTCACTGATGTTCGGCATATAAATGCGTACGCAGCCATACACCAGTAACTGCACGACTAGCGCAACGCATCCCCATATCAGGTAATCCGGCATGCTAACCGAGTTTACGGCAGCGCTGGACAGAGGAATCACATACCCCAATAGCGTGCCACTGAATGCTGCTGCCGCCGCCAGGTTATTTTCTTTAATCAGTATCCATTCATCATGTGACGTTATTCTTGAGTAGATGAATAAGAATATGACGGTCATCGCCAGACCGGTTAAGAAGTAAGAAAGAAAAGCAAATAATGAACCCAGCATGGTTTACATCCCCAGAAATTTAACCAACAATATTTAGCGAAGTGAGTGGAATATCCACACCTACGGCATACGAAAAGATCCACTCTGGCTCGCTATTATCACAAAATGTCTCTTCGCCAGTTAGCAAAAGGTACTCATACAGATCGGCAGTCGCCTCCCTATGATATGCCATCATGAAATTATGCACATCCCATTTTTCGTTCTGGTTATTTTCAACGTGTTCCAGCAGGTAAACCGGTTCAACGTTCCCCACCTCATTCTCGTTAAATATTCTTTTCCAGTCTCGTTCATTCCATTGCAGACTGGGCCTGCCAATTAAAGCGGCACCAATCTCTTTTTGCCATTGTTTCTCCGAAGTAATACCAAAGCTATCCTGATAAATAAAAAGCTTAATATCATCAATATTTTCCCTTTCCATACCACCAGTAGTATTTATCTGCAAAAACTCATCACCAGAAGTGTAATAACGATAAATACGACAACCTGCGCCAACTTCAATCACGCTGCTCGCTGCAATGGTATATTCCTCTTCTGGTATTTGAGTCAAAAAACGGGCGGAAAGTCGAAATGTCAGCGTATCAAGTGTAAACGCCGCACGTTGATGTAATCCCAATGGGCCACGCATCACTGGCTGACCTGTTTTATTAAATAAATTAAAAAATAAGTTCCGCATGACTTTTCCCTATGTTCTGCCAGCACACCTCATTCGACGAAATGCGACTATTGCCGATTAAATGCAACCACATTCCTCCTCTAACCTCTGTGGAGATCACAGGGTTAAGCTCCATACCACGACCATTTTTACAGTGGCTAATCCCCAGCACCGTCGCATCATGTTGCAGTTTCATGTAATGCATTAACGCACCATAAGGTATACAGGAAACCGATGTGGGTACCATCAGCGCGTAACCTGTATCACCCAGCATCGGGTTCATGATTGATGCTACGGATTGTGAAGAGCCAGGATCCTGGATCGAACGGGAAAGCTGTTCGGCTGAAAGATTGCGAACAATCTCTATTGTCGGACAATGGGTCTCCAGTAAGCTTGCGTAGCGTTCATCCTCAAGATAAGCAACGATATGGCAATGCGCTGGCGCATCATTTACCAGCGAGAGTGTGGCCGTAAAGGTTTGTTCATCGGAGCTGGCAAAAATGACTACACATGAACAATTTACTAACCCCATCCGTTTTTGCTCTTTCGGATCGCTGTAGTTACTTACTTTGAGAAAATCGACATATAAATTATCGGATAAAGGATGCGCTATATCCTGGTGCTCACACAACACTACGCGACTAAATACCCGCTGCTCATCATAAAGCAGCAATGAGATCATTTTCTCTGTCTGATGACCACGCCAGCCAATCACCAAAACATGATTACGTAGAGAATGAAAATTGCCCATTCCTGCTATTCCTTTAGCTAATAATCCCTGCACCAATGCAATGATTTTGCCCATCAGCGCGCCGAAAAGGCCAACGCCAATAGGGATTTGCCAGAGAGCTGTGAACAACTTCCCTGCTTCGCTCTGAGGACTCAAATCGCCAAAGCCAATCGTCGCCCCAACCACTGAGCTGTAATAAACAAAATCACTTATCCGGCCAACGAGGGTCGTCTCTCCCAACCAACGAAAGACAATAAAGCAAAGCAAATAATGCCCGGCAAACAAGCACAGCAGCGCTGTCCAGGTAAGCCGGAATAAATGTTGCCTGCAAACATTCACGACCCAGGAGAGAAACATTACGGAGCCGGCGTAAGTTTTAACCGTTCAAGAACCGCCTGTGCGGAGCTTGTTCCTGAGGTACCCACGCCTGCCTGCGCGAGTTTCTCTTCAAGCTCACGTCCATCAGCCACTTTTTCCAGTTGCGCTGCCGCATCAAGTCTGGCCTGACGTTCAGCCTGACGCGTCTGAAGTCTTTTTAAAGACTCTGCGGCCGTCGTTACGTTCGATGTTGCTCCGACCGTTGACGTCGTTACGGCCTGTTGCGCCCGCTGCATGGCTTCCGTGGCTTTAACAACCTCGAGCTGCTGTTCAAACTGATTAATACGTTGTGATGTAATAGCTACGGCTTTTTCAATATTATTTCTTGAGGTTTCAAGAGAGTCCAAAACCTGTGCTTCACGAGTAATGGTATTCTCAAGTCGGGCGATTTCTTCTGCAACCTCGTTTAGCAGCGCAGCATCAATATTCTTGCTCATTCCTTCTATCGCTCGTGACTCAAGGTATTGCTTCCGCTCCCGCAACTCGGAAAGCTTGTCATTACTGAGCTTCACCCGGGCAAGCAGATCAACCCGGGATTTGCCTGCTTTATCAAGCTCAGCTTTTGCATCCCGGATGTGCTGCTCCAGCATCCGAACGCCCTGCGCTTCTTCTATCGCTTCATCGGCCTGATTGAGTAGTGATTTACCCAGTGTAAAAAGATTCTTCAAGATGCCCATACCTTTCCCTACCTGTTAATTTATAAATTCTTGTGTAAGCTCAGCCAAATCCAGCGCATTCTCCGCAAGGGTTGTGATTTCCAGAATAATATCCTCAAGAGAAGAACTTACGGATAAGGCACCAAAAGCGACATAATATTCATCATGTTGAATTTGCGAAATTCCAACAGAAGATAAGGGAAGCATTTTTTGATTACGTAATAAGAAGAGATTGAAGTCAGCCTGGCGCTTAATGTCATTAACAGGACATATATAGGTTTCAATGATAACTTGCTGGGATGTAATAAAAATACTTAATGGCAAATCGCCATATTCATTCATTTTTATAATAAGTACATCATTGTTATTTTTTAAATCAATATAAATATCGCGCCGGCGTGACAATTCATCGGCAAGCGATGAGAGAGACCATCTCATAATTTCATCCATGTGTTAGTTTTAAAGATATTTATAAAAGCCGGTATCATTTCGGCCATTATATTACCAGCCAGGGCATAAAAAAAGCCACCCGAAGTGGGTGGCTTTTTTTATAGTTTACTCATTAGCTACGCTGACGCACCGCTTCAAACAGGCAGATGCCCGTCGCAACAGACACGTTCAGGGAGGACACGCTGCCTGCCATCGGGATGCTGATCAGCTCGTCGCAGTGCTCGCGGGTCAGACGACGCATGCCTTCACCTTCCGCCCCCATCACCAGCGCCAGACGGCCGGTCATTTTGCTCTGGTACAGTGTATGATCCGCTTCACCGGCGGTACCGACGATCCAGATGTTCTCTTCCTGCAGTAGACGCATGGTGCGCGCCAGGTTGGTCACGCGGATCAGCGGAACGTTTTCCGCCGCGCCGCAGGCCACTTTCTTCGCCGTCGCGTTCAGCTGCGCGGAGCGATCTTTCGGCACGATCACCGCATGCACGCCCGCCGCATCCGCGCTGCGCAGACACGCGCCGAGGTTATGCGGATCGGTGACGCCATCGAGGATCAGGAAGAACGGATTCTCCAGCCCAGCGATCAGATCCGGCAGATCGTTTTCCTGATACTGACGGCCCGGCTTCACGCGGGCAATAATGCCCTGGTGCACCGCCCCGTCACTTTTTTCATCCAGGAACTGGCGGTTCGCCAGCTGGATCACCACGCCCTGCGCTTCCAGAGCGTGGATCAGCGGCATCAGACGTTTGTCTTCACGCCCTTTCAGAATAAACACTTCCTGAAAACGCTCCGGTGCGCGCTCGAGAAGGGCCTGCACCGCGTGGATGCCGTAAATCATTTCACTCATTGATGGTTCTCGTAATAAGTATTTCCCCTCTCCCGGTTGGGGAGAGGGTCAGGGTGAGGGGAGAATTTACTCCGCCTGCTTTTTCTTAGCCGCGCGCTTCGCTTTGGTGGCGGCCGCTATTTTCTGTGTCTTCGCGGAAGGTTTCTTCGCGGAACGGGCTTCTTTCTTCGCCGCCTTCGGCTTCTGCTTCTTCTCACCGCGGAACGCGCTGTCCGGCTCGAAGTTCACCTTCTTACCGGCCTGACGGCGCTTGCCGCTCGTTTTGCCATTTCCGCCTTTTTTCGCTCTTTCGCGCTCGGTTTTACCGACGTTACGCGGGGCGCGCTCGCTGGAGATCAGGCTGAAGTCGATTTTACGGTCGTCCATATTCACGGCCTCAACCTTCACTTCCACGCGGTCGCCCAGACGATAGGTCTGGCCGCCAGATTCGCCGATCAGACGCTGGCCGACCTGGTCGAAGCGGTAGTAGTCGTTATCCAGGCTGGAGACGTGCACCAGACCGTCGATAAAAAGCTCGTCCAGACGAACGAAGAAGCCAAAGCCGGTCACGCTGGCAATCACGCCTTTGAAGACATTGCCGACCTGGTCCAGCATAAAGTCACACTTCAGCCAGTCCGCCACGTCGCGGGTGGCTTCATCGGCACGGCGTTCGGTCATGGAGCAGTGCTGACCCAGCTGCAGCATCTCTTCCATCGAATAGTGATAGCCACCGGTTTCGGTGGTGTTCCCTTTATGTCCCTGCTCCTGTGCCAGCAGATACTTGATCGCACGGTGCAGAGAGAGGTCAGGATAACGACGGATCGGCGACGTAAAGTGGGCGTAAGACTGCAACGCCAGGCCGAAGTGACCGCGGTTTTCCGGATCGTAAATCGCCTGCTTCATTGAGCGCAGCAGCATCGTCTGCAGCATTTCTGCATCAGGACGATCGCTAATGGATTCCAGCAGCTCGGCGTAATCGCGCGGCTCTGGCTTGTTGCCGCCCGGCAGCTCCAGGCCCAGTTCGGCCAGCACGGAGCGGAACGCGGTGATGGCTTCCGTCGACGGTTTATCGTGAATACGGAACAGCGCCGGTTCTTTGGCTTTCTCAACGAAGCGTGCCGCCGAGATGTTCGCCAGAATCATACACTCTTCGATCAGCTTGTGCGCATCGTTACGCTGGGTCTGTTCGATACGCTCAATGCGGCGCTCGGCGTTGAAGATAAACTTCGCCTCTTCGCTCTCAAAGGAGATCCCGCCGCGCTCTTCGCGCGCCTGATCCAGCGTTTTGTAGAGGTTATGCAGCTCTTCGATGTGTTTGACCAGCGGCGCGTACTGTTCGCGCAGATCCTGGTCGCCCTGCAGCATATGCCAGACCTTGGTATAGGTCAGACGCGCATGCGAGCTCATCACCGCTTCGTAGAACTTGTAGCCGGTTAAGCGCCCTTTGTTGGAGATGGTCATCTCGCACACCATACAGAGGCGGTCAACCTGCGGGTTCAGGGAGCACAGACCGTTAGAGAGCACTTCCGGCAGCATCGGTACAACCTGCGACGGGAAGTAGACCGAGGTACCGCGGCTGCGCGCTTCGTTATCCAGCGGGGTGTGCGGACGAACATAGTAGCTTACGTCTGCAATCGCTACCCACAGACGCCAGCCGCCACCGCGTTTTTTCTCGCAGTAGACGGCGTCATCGAAGTCGCGAGCGTCTTCACCGTCGATCGTGACCAGCGGCAGGGAGCGGAGATCCACGCGGCCCACTTTGGATTCTTCCGGCACTTCTTCACGCAGGCTTTCGATCTGCTCTTCAACCGCTTTCGGCCAGATGTACGGAATTTCGTGGGTGCGCAGCGCCATATCAACGGCCATGCCGGTGCCCATATTATCGCCCAGCACTTCGACGATTTTACCTACCGCTTTGGTGCGACGGGTTGGGCGCTGGGTGAGTTCCACCACCACCACAAAGCCCATGCGGGCACCCATCACCTCTTCAGGTGGGATCAGGATGTCGAAGCTCAGACGGCTGTCGTCCGGCACCACGAACCCCACGCCCGCGTCGGTAAAGTAGCGGCCGACAATCTGGCTGGTTTTTGGCACCAGCACGCGCACGACGCGCGCTTCGCGGCGACCTTTACGGTCGGCGCCCAGCGGCTGCGCCAGAATTTGGTCGCCGTGGATGCACATTTTCATCTGTTCAGATGAGAGATACAGATCGTCTTTACGGCCTTCCACGCGCAGGAAGCCGAAGCCATCGCGGTGACCAATAACGGTCCCTTTCAGCAGATCGAGGCGTTCTGGCAGCGCGTAGCACTGGCGGCGGGTAAAGACCAGTTGCCCGTCACGCTCCATCGCGCGCAGGCGGCGGCGAAGGGCTTCAATTTGCTCTTCACCTTCAATGTTTAATTCAACAGCAAGTTCTTCACGATTGGCGGGTTTTTCGCGTTTTGTTAAGTGTTCAATGATGAACTCGCGGCTGGGGATAGGATTCGCGTATTTTTCGGCTTCGCGTTCCTGGAAAGGATCGTGTGACATGTCGGTTCCTCCGTTGTCAGCTCCGGTGGAAATTTTCTTCATTCCACCAGCAATAATTTATAAAGCGGTTGATTCTCTTCAACCAAATCGGCCAGCGTGTAGTTATCCAGTTCCATGAGAAAACTTTGCACGGCCTTAGAAAGCGCCTGTTTCAGGCGGCAAGCGGGCGTGATGTGGCAGAACTCGCTGCTGCAGTTCACCAGAGAGAGCGGCTCCAGTTCACGTACCACATCGCCAACACGAATACTCTGTGCCGGTTTACCAAGACGGATCCCACCATTCTTCCCGCGGACGGCAGCAACGTATCCGGCACGACTAAGTTGATTGATTATTTTGACCATATGATTACGGGATACGCCGTAGACCTCTGTGACTTCAGAGATACTGGTCATTTTCCCATCGGGTAACGACGCCATGTAGATCAGCGCGCGTAAGCCGTAATCGGTGAAACTTGTTAACTGCACATCAACCTCAGGAAAAAGGGAAATCGCGGACAAACCGCAGAGATATTCATTAATGATGATAAACCAGCCAGATAGTTAGCGGCTAATTTATTTGACAGACGGGGCGAAAAAGCGGAGATCCAGGAGCGGTCGCCGGATGGCGCTACGCTTATCCGGCCTACGGGTCTCCCCGCAGGCCAGCAGTCACGAAGATTATGCGTCGAACGGGTCGCGCAGGATCATCGTTTCAGTACGATCCGGGCCGGTAGAAATAATATCGATCGGCACTTCGGTCAGTTCTTCAATACGCTTGATGTAATCCAGCGCCGCCTGCGGCAGGCCGCTACGCTCTTTCACACCGAAAGTGGTCTCAGACCAGCCCGGCATGGTTTCGTAGATTGGCTCAATGCCTTCCCAGTCGTCAGCAGCCAGCGGAGTGGTGGTCACTTCGCGGCCATCTGGCATACGGTAGCCTACGCAGATTTTCACTTCTTTCAGGCCGTCCAGTACGTCCAGCTTGGTCAGGCAGAAGCCAGACAGGGAGTTGATCTGCACTGCACGACGCACGGCAACCGCATCCAGCCAGCCGGTACGACGACGACGACCGGTGGTCGCGCCAAACTCGTTACCCTGCTTGCACAGGAACTCGCCGGTTTCATCAAACAGTTCGGTCGGGAATGGACCCGCACCCACGCGAGTGGAGTACGCTTTGATGATACCCAGAACGTAATCCACATAACGTGGACCCAGGCCAGAGCCGGTCGCCACGCCACCCGCGGTGGTGTTAGAGGAGGTTACGTACGGATAGGTACCGTGGTCGATGTCCAGCAGCGTACCCTGCGCACCTTCGAACATGACGAAATCGCCACGCTTGCGCGCCTGGTCCAGCAGATCGGACACATCAACAACCATACCGGTCAGAATGTCTGCAATCGCCATGACGTCATCCAGCACTTTCTGGTAGTCAACAGCGTCAGCTTTGTAGAAGTTCACCAGCTGGAAGTTGTGATATTCCATCACTTCTTTCAGCTTTTCAGCGAAGGTCGCTTTGTCGAAGAGATCGCCCACGCGCAGACCGCGACGTGCAACTTTATCTTCGTAAGCTGGGCCGATACCACGACCGGTGGTGCCGATCGCTTTCGCGCCACGCGCTTTTTCACGCGCAACGTCCAGCGCCACGTGATAATCCAGGATCAGCGGGCAGGCTTCGGAGAGCAGCAGACGCTCACGAACAGGGATACCACGGTCTTCCAGACCTTTCATCTCTTTCATCAGCGCCGCTGGAGACAGCACAACGCCGTTACCGATGATGCTGGTGACGTTTTCGCGAAGAATGCCTGATGGAATAAGATGGAGGACGGTTTTTTCACCGTTGATTACGAGAGTATGGCCTGCGTTGTGACCGCCCTGGTAGCGCACAACATATTTAGCCCGTTCAGTCAGAAGATCAACAATCTTCCCTTTACCTTCGTCACCCCATTGGGTGCCCAGTACGACGACGTTGTTACCCATTTTTTTCAAAATCACCGTTTGCTTAAAAATGGATTCTACCATCGCTTTTTCAGATATACAGCACTTTTTGACCTCAAAATACGCCGATTGCGCCTACTTTTTGATCAGCCAATCGTTTTCCTCAACATGTAGTAGATCACGATGCCCGCAACCACAAGACCGCCGCCAAAACGACGTAAAATATTATCCGGCAGTTGGCTCATGGTGGCGATCATTCGACGCCAGGCGCGTGGATAGAGCATCGGTCCCAGACCTTCCAGCACCAGGACCAGGGCCAGCGCGAGCCAGATCGTTGAATTCATTTTTGTTCCTTATAAAAGAAAACCACCGCTCCGTGGGGAGCGGTGGTTTGAATACTCAAACGAGCCTGAGTTTATCGCGTTGCGTTAGTCGGCGTCTTCATATAACGGAAGAAATCGCTGTCCGGGCTGAGCACCATCACATCCTGGTTGCTCTGGAAGCTATTCTCGTAAGCACGCAGGCTACGGATAAAGGCATAGAAGTCAGGATCCTGGCTGAAGGCATCAGCAAACAGTTTCGCGGCTTCCGCATCACCTTCACCGCGCAGGATACGGCCCTGGCGCTCAGATTCCGCCAGCGTCTTGGCCACTTCGTAGTCCGCAGCAGCACGCAGCTTCTCCGCCTCTTCCTGGCCCTGTGAACGGTGACGACGGGCGACCGCTTCACGCTCGGCGCGCATACGGTTGTAAATCGCCTCGGACACTTCCACCGGCAGGTTGATCTGCTTGATACGCACGTCCACCACTTCGATACCCAGCGCAGCCATACTGTTCGGGTTGATCACCGGCACTTTACCGTTGGTTTCTGCCTGAACGCGTTCAGCCGCTTTGGCAATTGCATCGTCAGCTGCTGGCGTTGAAACTTCATCTTCCGTGCCCGCGGTGCCGGAGTTCAGCGCATCGCGAACTTCCAGGGTCAGACGGCCACGGGAGTCGGTCACGATGTCTTTCACATCCAGACGACCAATCTCGGAACGCAGACGGTCAGAGAACTTACGTTTCAGCAGCACTTCCGCCTGAGAAACGTCACCGCCGCCCGTTGCCAGGAAGTAACGGCTGAAATCACTGATGCGCCATTTGATATAGGAATCAACGATCAGGTCTTTCTTCTCTTTGGTCACGAAACGGTCGGCCTGGTTATCCATGGTCTGGATACGCGCATCCAGCGTTTTCACAGACTGAATGAACGGCACCTTGAAGTGCAGGCCCGGTTCGTAAATGACCGGACGTTTGTCGCCATCACGCACGACGCTGCTGAACTGGAACTTGATCCCACGCTCGCCCTCTTTCACCACAAAGATCGAGGTATAAAGCACGACCAGTACGATGACGATGATCGCAATAACTGACTTACGCATCCTTATTCCCCCTGACGCTGGTAGTCGTTACGCTGCGCGTTAGCACGGCGTTGGTCCATAATGTCACCATCGTTCGAAGAAGGCGTTGTGTTCGTGCTGGCGCTGCCCGTTGAGGATGGCGGCAGACGCAGCAGGTTGTTCGCACCGCTGTTATCTTTTGCTGCCGGAGCAGAACCGCCTTTCAGCATCTGATCCAGCGGCAGCACCATCAGGTTTCCGCCTTTACTGTCGTTAACCAACACTTTGCGGGTGTGGCTCAGCACTTTTTCCATGGTCTCGATATAGAGACGCTCACGGGTAATTTCCGGCGCCGCTTTATATTCAGGCAGGATCTTCGCAAAGCGAGCCACTTCACCCTGTGCTTCCAGGATGGTCTGGGTCTTATACGCACGCGCTTCTTCCAGAATACGCTGCGCCTGACCGTTAGCACGCGGCTGAACTTCGTTGGTATAGGCTTCTGCTTCACGAATGTACTGCTGTTCGTTTTCACGTGCAGCAATCGCATCGTCAAAGGCCGCTTTTACCTCTTCCGGCGGACGGGCAGCCTGGAAGTTGACGTCCAGCAGGGTAATACCCATGTTGTACGGACGAATGGTCTCTTCCAGCTCACGCTGGGTATCGCTACGAATAACGGTACGACCTTCGGTCAGAATGCGGTCCATGGTGTATTTACCGATCACACCACGCAGGGCGCTGTCGGTCGCCTGACGCAGGCTGTCATCGGCACTGGTCACGCTAAACAGATAACGCTCAGGATCGGTTACGCGGTACTGCACGTTCATCTCAACGCGCACGACGTTTTCGTCAGAGGTCAGCATCACGCCAGAGGCGGCCAGTTCACGGACGGATTCCACGTTGACCGCAGTCACGTCGTCAATGAAGGTCGGTTTCCAGTTCAGGCCCGGCTCAACCAGATGGCTGAACTTACCGAAGCGGGTCACCACACCGCGTTCCGCTTCTTTAATGGTGTAGAACCCGGTAGCAGCCCAGATGATTACCACTGCAGCGGCAACAATACCCACTACGCGGCCACCCATTTGCGGGCGCGGCCCCTGGGTGGAATTTCCACCTGAGCCAGAACCTTTACCTCCGCCAAGACCACCAAGCTTTTTGCTCAGCTTGCGGAAGATATCATCCAGATCCGGCGGCCCCTGCTCGCGACCACCTTTGTTGCCATTTCCCCCAGAGTTGCCGCCTTGATTATTGCTGCTTCCCCACGGGTCGCGGTCCTGTCCGTTATTACCGGGCTGATTCCACGCCATGTATATGCTCCATATTTGTTATGCAAGGGCGAATTATTCAGGCATCCCCTTTCTGATCAGACGATATAGTCGACCAGCGCAGGTTCTTGTTTACAGAGGCGACGCCAGTCAACGATCGGCATACGCACCTGCATCCCCACGCTGCCGTCATCCTCCATCCACTCTTTTTCTATCGCCTGAAGCTGATAAAACCGGCTGCGCAGCCTGCCTTCCTGTGGCGGCAGTCGCAGCGTGTGCTGAGCTACCTCACCGGAAAGACGTTCTGTCAAAGCCTGGAAAAGCAGTGGCACACCAATACCGGTCTGGGCAGAAAGCCAGACCCGAATCGGTTTGTTCTCTTCATCTCTGTCGATACGCGGTTCGAAATCGTCCAGCATATCGATCTTGTTCATGACCAACAGCGTGGGAATTTCGTGGGCGTCGATCTCTTCGAGCACCACGTTTACCGCGTCGATGTTCTCCTGCACGCGCACGTCTGCCGCATCAATCACGTGCAGCAGCAGCGTCGCCTGTCGCGTCTCCTGCAGGGTGGCCTTGAATGCCGCCACCAGGTCATGCGGCAGGTGACGGATAAACCCTACGGTATCCGCCAGCACCGTTTCACCGACGTCTGCGACGTCAATACGGCGCAGCGTAGGGTCCAGGGTCGCAAACAGCTGGTCTGCGGCATAAACCTGGGCCTCGGTTATCTGGTTAAACAGGGTGGATTTACCGGCGTTGGTATACCCCACCAGCGACACCGTCGGGATGTCGGCTTTGGTTCGTGCCCGACGCCCCTGCTCACGCTGTTTCTCAACCCTTTCCAGACGTGAGAGGATCTGGGTAATTCGGCCACGCAGCAAACGACGGTCGGTTTCGAGCTGGGTTTCACCCGGGCCGCGCAAACCAATCCCGCCTTTTTGTCTTTCAAGGTGGGTCCAGCCACGCACCAGACGCGTTGCCAGATGGCGCAGCTGCGCCAGCTCAACCTGCAGTTTCCCTTCGTGGGTACGTGCACGCTGAGCAAAAATGTCTAAAATCAATCCCGTGCGATCGATAACACGGCATTCGCAGAGAGCTTCCAGGTTGCGCTCCTGGGCTGGAGACAGCGCATGATCAAACAACACGACTGACGCGCCGGTTGCTTTTACGGCATCCGCAATTTCGACTGCTTTACCTTCACCAACAAAATACTTTGGGTGCGGCGCTTTACGGCTACCGGTAATCACCTGCATTGCTTCGACACCGGCGGAAGAGACCAGAGATTCAAACTCCTGGAGGTCTTCCATATCTTTGTCTTGCGAAAAATAGATGTGTACCAGCACCGCCTGCTCACCGGCATCATAACGGTCAAACAAGCGTAAACCTCTCTAAAAAGATCAGCGGGGAACGCAGGATCCCTGGCTCCCCGTGTGGATAACAGTGCGAAACCTTATTCGGTCTCGTCGCTGTCCTGCGCTGGCGTTGAAGAACCCTGCGCGTTGCTGCCATGATGGTAGTTACTACCTGTACCGCCGCCAGCGTTATTGCTGTGATGAGATACCGGACGGGACGGAACAACAGTAGAAATAGCGTGCTTGTAGACCATCTGACTGACCGTGTTTTTCAACAGAATCACGAACTGATCGAAAGACTCAATCTGACCTTGCAGCTTAATACCATTCACCAAATAAATAGAAACTGGAACACGTTCCCGACGCAATGCGTTCAGGAACGGATCTTGTAAAGATTGCCCCTTAGCCATTCTATCTTTTCCTTATATGCTTGTTTTGTACTTAGAACCTTGCGATTCTGAAAAATTGCGCACGATACGTCTCAATTGTACACATTCAGTGAGCGATATCACCAACAACCTCAATCACGTCGTTTAACGCCTGTTGTGGTTTTTCACTGTCTAACCAGTGAACCCCTTCCCAACCGCGCAACCAGGTGATCTGGCGCTTCGCTAACTGTCTCGTGGCGCAAACACCTCGATAAACCATTTCATCGTATGAAATCTCACCTTCAAGATACGACCACATCTGGCGGTATCCCACACAACGAATGGAAGGCATGTCCGTATGCAAATCTCCACGGGCAAATAACGCCCGCACTTCTGCTTCAAAATCTGAAGCTAACATCTGATGAAAACGCTGCTCAATTCGCTGATGGAGCAGTTCACGGCTCGCCGGGGCGATGGCGAACTGATGCACCTGATACGGCAGAGCGTCTCCTGACGTTTGCGTCAGTTCCGTTAAAGTTTTACCCGAAATGAAAAAAACTTCCAGTGCCCGGGAAAGCCTTTGCGGATCATTTGGATGGATCCGTGCTGCGGCAACCGGATCAATCTCCGCCAGTTGCTGATGCAAAACGTCCCAACCCTGCTCTGCCGCCTGCTGCTCAATTTTCGCTCTTACTTCCGGGTCCGCGGATGGCAGAGGTGATAACCCCTCCAGCAGCGCCTTGAAGTAGAGCATGGTTCCGCCAACCAACAGCGGTATACGCCCCGCCGCCGTTATCTCGGCCATCTCGGCTAAGGCATCCCGGCGAAAATCCGCTGCGGAGTAAGCCTGAGCCGGGTCGAGTATATCCAGCAAACGGTGCGGTGCCGCACGCAGCTCTTCTGCGTCAGGCTTCGCCGTGCCGATGTCCATCCCCCGATAAATGAGGGCGGAGTCGACGCTAATCAACTCTACAGGCAAAACTTTACGCAACTCAATGGCGAGCGCCGTTTTGCCGGAGGCCGTTGGGCCCATTAAAAAAATTGCCTTAGGCAGGCTCGCCTTACTTACATCAATCATGTTTCAGGGCGTTCATCGCCGTTTGTAAATCAACAGGTTGTAATAATCCACCCGGCGGCGTTTTCACCAGATGCGGACAGAGGCGTTCCACCTCCGCCAGCACGCTAATGGCCTGTGCCATGCTCCACGGCGTGTGTTCGCTTGCCAGATGACGGGCGATCCACTGCGCGGTGTTAGCTGCATCAAACGCTGTTTGCTGCGCCAGGTAGCCTATCAGTTCAGGAATCAAGTTTTGTAAATTTTGTTGGCGTAAGGGTAAAGGCACTGCACGAATTGTCACATGTTGCGGTTCGAGCACAGTTTCAATCCCCATCTGCGCCAGCTGCGCCTCAGCGCGCTGCAATACCCTTGTTTCATCAGGGGATATTTTCAGGCGAACCGGAATTAACAGCGGCTGCGCACAGGCGGCATTTTCGCCCGGCGTGAGCTGCACCTGTTTGAGCCAGCGTTCGGCCACCGGCAGTGCCAGAAGCATCAATTTACCGTCACGCTCCAGCAGCGCCATATCCGGCGCGATGATCGTCAGCACACGACCAAAACTCTGGCTGTGGCCGTCCAGAGAAGGCTGAGGCGCCGGAATGGATGTTTTACGCTCCACGGCTGGCGTTTCCAGCAGTTTGCGGTACAACGCGCCCTGCTGCTTTTGATAGCCGGGCTGGGCATTCGGGTAGTTAGCACCCGTTGAACGCGGTGCGCCCCCGGCGGAGGAAAAGCGCGGCGCTTCCGGTTCACGCGCGACGGCGGGCTCCGCAAAATGGTTGCGGCCCGCCGCGACGCGGTTTTCCGGGATTGGGCGTGGCGCCGGTTCTGCGTGTTCCAGCGGCAATGACGTTTCAACCTGCTGCTGCAGCACGCTCAGCACGCCCTGATAGATAAAATCATGCACCAGTCGCGACTGGTGGAATCGCACTTCGTGCTTGGCAGGATGGACGTTCACATCCACCTGATGGGGGTCGATGTCCAGATAAAGCACGAAAGCAGGCTGCTGATCGGCCCCGAGCTTGTCTTCACAGGCCTGGCGAATGGCGTGATTGATGAGACGGTCGCGCATCATGCGGCCGTTGACGTAGCAATACTGGATCTCCGCAAACGCAGCGCTGCTCGCATTCGGATCGGCTACCCAGCCGCGCAGCGCCAGATCGCCGTGCTGCCACTCAATGGCCAGCGCCTGTTCCAGAAACGGGGTCCCGCAAATGGCGCCCAGCCGTCGCTCTTTCTGTCCACCTTCCGCCACCGCGCGATACTGGCGCATCACCTTGCCGTTGTGGCTGAGATTGATGGTGACATCGAAACGCGCCAGCGCGATACGGCGGATGATCTCGTCGATGTGTCCGAATTCGGTCTTCTCGGTACGCATGAACTTGCGTCGGGCGGGGGTGTTGTAGAAGAGATCTAATACTTCAAGCGTCGTGCCGACAGGGTGCGCCGCGGGTTTGACCGTCACATCCATATCGCGCCCTTCGGCGTAAGCCTGCCAGGCTTCCTGCTGTTCGGCGGTACGGGAGGTCAGCGTTAAGCGCGAAACCGAGCTGATACTGGCCAGCGCTTCACCGCGAAAGCCGAGGCTAATAATCGCTTCCAGGTCATCCAGAGAAGCAATTTTACTGGTGGCGTGACGGGCCAGCGCCAGCGCCAGCTCCTCTTTTTTTATGCCACAGCCGTTATCGCGAATGCGGATAAGCTTCGCGCCACCGCGCTCGATATCAATATCAATACGGGTCGCGCCCGCATCGAGGCTGTTTTCCACCAACTCCTTCACGACCGACGCAGGGCGTTCCACCACCTCACCGGCGGCGATTTGGTTCGCAAGCTGCGGCGGCAGAACCTGAATCGGCATGAATTCTCCTTAGTTGGTCGCGGTCATCTCACCCGGCAGCGCTGCGCTGGCCGTCTGGCCTGCGCCACTCTGTGGCGCAGACTGCAGCGGATGGGCATCAAAGTATTTACGCAGACCGTTATAAATCGCTTCGGCAATTTGCTGCTGATAGCTGTCGCTTCCCAGCAGACGCTCTTCACCGTTGTTACTGATAAAGCCCGTCTCTACAAGGATGGACGGGATATCTGGCGAGCGCAGAACGCCGAGGCTGGCATGTTCAGGACGACGCTTATGCAGCACGCCAATACTTTGCAGCTGGTTCAATACGTTAGTGGCGACATCATACCCGACGCGCTGAGAATGACCGAATTGTAAATCCAGCACCGCCTGGCTGAGATACGGATCTGACTGGCTGTTTGCCAGCACATCGCCCGCGCCGCCCAACAGTTCGGACTGCTTCTCATGCTCTTCCAGCCAGTTGGCCATTTCGCTGTTGGCGCGACGGTTCGAGAGTACCCATACCGAGGCGCCGGTCGCGTTACGGTTTGGCGCAGCATCCGCGTGGATGGAGACCAGGAAGTTCGCATTCTGCTTACGTGCAACGTCCGAACGCCCCATCACCGAAATGAAGTAATCCCCGTCGCGGGTCAACACGCCTTTGAACATAGGGTCGTCGTTGAGCAGCGCACGCAGCTTACGGGCAATGGCGATGGTGACATTTTTCTCTTGCGTTCCCCCCGGGCCAATCGCACCCGGGTCCTGTCCACCGTGACCCGCATCGATGGCGATAATCACTTTGTCACCGCTGGTCGCTGCACGGCGCGCACTCGCTGCCGGACGCGTTACCGTATTGCTGCTGGTTGCCGCAGTGATGCGATCGTTCTGCGATTTAAACGGATTACGCGCAGGTTCAGCAGGACGCGGCGTATACACCGGTTCTTCGACGCGTTTCGCAACGACCGGCGGCGGTGGAGGCGGTGGCGGCGCGTCGGCATTGATGGTAAAGACCACCGTATAGTTCGCCCCGTTTTGCTGCTTCACCGCCTTCGTTTTGCCCTTTTCGGTCAGATCGACCACCAGGCGTAACGACTGGCTATCCTGCGGCGTACCCGAACGGATACTTTTCACCAGGTTGTTGCCGCTGAACTGCAGCGGGAGTCCCTGGATCACGCCTGTCTGTTTGATATCCAGCGCCACGCTGTGGCTGTCTGGCTGTGAAAACGCATACTCAGGATCGCCCATAAAGCTGAACGTGATCCGGGCCTGGCTTTCGCCGTTCGAGACCTGAATATCTGAGAGGTTTGCCGCCCCGGCCTGCGCGCACATCAGCACGGTGGCAGCCAACAACCAACCTTTAACGCGATTTATCATCCCGTCATCCCTACGCTTAACCGGCCAGTCGCGCCAGTAAGGAACTGCCTGATGAGGAAACAGCACTGATGCGTGCCTCACGCCCTTGTGCCTGGTAATCTAAGTGAATTTCGACATCCGGGTCAGGCAGCACACCCGCACCTTGTTGCGGCCACTCCACCAGGCAGATGGCATCATTGGCAAAATAATCACGGATCCCCATAAATTCCAGCTCCTCAGGATCCGCAAGGCGGTATAAATCGAAGTGGTACACCATGAGATTTTCAAGGGTGTACGGTTCGACCAGCGTGTAGGTTGGGCTTTTCACATTCCCGTTATGCCCTAACGCCTGCAAAAAACCCCGGCTGAAGGTGGTTTTACCCGCACCTAAATCACCATACAGATAAATGACGGTTGCCCCCTGACAGGCCTGCGCCACGCGCTTGCCGAGTTCTAAAGTGGCTTGTTCATCAGGTAAAGGAATCGCTCGATTAGTCATTTTCTACGTCAATCACATCCGGGTTAACAACACGCCGCAGCGTGCAAAAGAGATCGGTGGCCAGCATACCGCGTGTACCGTAACGCGCAGCCAGTTTATCCGCCGCAACGCCGTGAGCCACGCAGCCCGCGCAGGCTGCATCATAAAGGGGAAGTTTCTGTCCAAGCAATGCGCCGATGATGCCGGAAAGCACATCGCCCATGCCGCCGCTCGCCATGCCCGCATTTCCGGCATCAATAATGCCCTGCGTCTCGTCACAGGCGACAACGGTTCCTGCCCCTTTTAAAACAGCAACACCTCCGTAACGTTTTACCAGACGCTGAGCAGAAAGTAAGCGATCGCTTTCAATTTCTGCCACGCTGCAGTTAAGCAGCCGCGCGGCTTCGCCGGGGTGTGGCGTCAGAATGCGATTGTGACGCTTATCCGGGTTTATTGCCAGAAGGTTAAGCGCGTCAGCATCCCACAGCATCGGTTTGCGAAAATTCTCGACCTTTTGCAGAGCCTGTTTACCCCACGCCTGCTGTCCAAGCCCGGGACCGATCACCACCACATCCGCCCATTCGAGGCTTTCCTCTAACGTCTGAAGCGTAAGCTCATGGACCATCAACTCCGGTCGGGCAGTGATGATTGGCGCAATATTCTCAATGCGAGTGAGCACTCGCACTAATCCGGCGCCGCTGCGCAAAGCCGCTTCACCGGTCATGCGAATCGCACCTGCCGTACCGTGGTCGCCGCCCACAATGACCAGCCTGCCGTGATCGCCCTTATGGGACGTCGGCCGGCGCGGCGGGAGCCATGCAGCAAGCTGCGATGCATCAAAACGCGCGATGCGCATGTCCTGCCCGGCGAGCCAGCTCTCCAGTCCCAGCGCACTGTGATGCAGCACGCCGACGACATCCCGCGCTTTGCCGGTCAGTAACCCCGGCTTGAGGGCGATGAAGGTCACCGTATGTGCCGCCTGAATCACCGCCCCCGGCGTCGCGCCGGTTTGTGCCATCAGTCCAGAGGGAATATCCAGGGCGACTACCGGCGCGGAATGTCTGTTAGCGTGCTCAATAAGCGCAGCAACGTTTTCGCGCGGCGCACTGCGCAGCCCGGTGCCCAGCAGCCCGTCAACAATCAGATCAACATCCTCTGGCCAGACGATATCAGGCGCATGAATCACACCGCCTGCGTTCAGCCATGCCTCCCGCGCCGCGCTGGCCTCTTCCGGCAGCGGTTTATCACTTTCGAGAGCCAGCAAGGTCACGCGGATACCCGCAGCCACCGCGAGACGGGCAACGACGTAGCCATCACCGCCGTTGTTGCCGTGCCCGCACAGAATTAGCCAGTGAGCCGCCTGCGGGAAGGCGCTTCGGGCAACGTCAAACGCCGCCTCACCCGCGCGCAGCATCAGTTCATACAGGGTAATCCCGAGGCTATCTGCGGCCTCTTTTTCGGCGCGCCGGAGGTCATCCGCATGCCAGATGGAATGTGGTATACTTGCGGGGTTTTTCTTCACCGTATGGTCCGTCATGTCACAGCCCCTCGATCTCAATGAATTAGCGCAAAAAATAAAACAGTGGGGTGCTGAGCTTGGCTTCCAGAAGGTGGGCATTACCGATACCGACCTTTCCGCCAGCGAGCCGAAACTGCAGGCCTGGCTGGATAAACAATACCACGGCGAAATGGAGTGGATGGCGCGTCATGGCATGATGCGCGCCCGTCCACACGAGCTTTTGCCGGGCACATTACGCGTCATCAGCGTGCGCATGAATTATCTGCCCGCCAACGCGGCCTTTGCGCGCACGCTAAAAGACCCCTCGCTGGGTTACGTCAGCCGGTACGCCCTGGGACGTGATTACCATAAGCTTCTGCGTAACCGTTTAAAAAAACTCGGGGAAACTATTCAGCAGCACTGTGTTTCGCTGAATTTTAGACCCTTTGTCGATTCCGCGCCTATTCTTGAGCGTCCGATCGCCGAAAAAGCCGGGCTTGGCTGGACAGGTAAGCACTCACTTATCCTTAGCCGCGACGCCGGATCGTTCTTCTTCCTCGGTGAACTGCTGATCGATTTGCCGCTGCCGGTAGACGGCCCGGTAGAGGAAGGCTGTGGCCGCTGCGTGGCCTGTATGACCATCTGCCCTACCGGCGCCATCGTTGAGCCCTACACCGTTGATGCGCGCCGCTGTATCTCCTACCTGACTATCGAACTGGAAGGAGCCATTCCAGAGGAATTCCGACCGCTTATCGGCAACCGCATCTACGGCTGCGATGATTGCCAGCTCATCTGCCCATGGAACCGCTATTCGCAGCTTACTGACGAAGTGGATTTCAGCCCGCGTAAGGCGCTCCATGCCCCGCCGCTCATTGAGCTGTTCGCCTGGTCCGAGGCCTGGTTCCTGAAAGTGACGGAGGGTTCGGCTATTCGCCGTATCGGCCATCTGCGCTGGCTGCGAAATGTCGCCGTCGCGCTGGGGAATGCCCCGTGGGATGAAGCCAATATTCGGGCGCTTGAAAGCCGTCGAGGTGAGCACCCACTTCTTGATGAACACATAGAATGGGCGATTGCGCAGCAGATAGAGAAGCGTAATGCTTGCGTGGTCGAGGTGCAAATACCGAAGAAACAGCGTCTGGTGAGGGTGATTGAGAAAGGGCTTCCGCGGGATGCCTGAACTATTCACAGCCTGTGAATAAAATTACAAACTCAAGCGCCATCTGGGCTGGAGATGAGGTCAAGTGATCTCAATAACATTTTGAAATCAAATTTTATACTTAAAATACAATGTGTTATGAAGATACTATTCACCCTGCTAAGTTTTAACCCTGTTTCGGTTAAGCGCAGTTTCTGTGGATAACTCTGTTCACAAGAGTATTTCAGAGACAATAGAAAACGTCCCCAGCGACGCTTTTCGCTGTGGATATTATAGAAATGAAGAAGAATTTGGAGCGGGAAACGAGACTCGAACTCGCGACCCCGACCTTGGCAAGGTCGTGCTCTACCAACTGAGCTATTCCCGCTTGGGTGGTCCGTGCTGTGGAAGCACTTTCAAATTTTGGAGCGGGAAACGAGACTCGAACTCGCGACCCCGACCTTGGCAAGGTCGTGCTCTACCAACTGAGCTATTCCCGCTTGGGCAGTCTGTGCTGTGAAAGCACTTTCAAATTTTGGAGCGGGAAACGAGACTCGAACTCGCGACCCCGACCTTGGCAAGGTCGTGCTCTACCAACTGAGCTATTCCCGCAAATCTGCACTGCTTTTGTTGCTGTCGTAACGTGTAATTCTCTGTCGTTACGGGAGGCGCATTATACGAGAAATCCTTTTAGCTGCAACCCCCCTTAAAGCGATTTTTTCGAAATTCAGTTCAAATGCTTATTTAATCGGCAAGCTGAACAATTTAACGACAAAAACCCGGCCACGCAAGGCGCCGGATCTCAAAATCACAGCTTAATAAAGTTTTCGCGGTAGTAGGAAAGCTCCGCCACGGACTCTCGGATATCGTCCATCGCCTGATGCGTCCCCTGCTTTTTAAAGCCGTCGAGGATTTCAGGCTTCCAGCGACGCGCCAGCTCTTTCAACGTGCTGACATCCAGATAGCGGTAGTGGAAGTAAGACTCCAGCTCCGGCATGTACTTAAACAGGAAACGACGATCCTGACCGATACTATTCCCACAGATAGGTGATTTGCCCGCCGGAACCCACTTTTTCAGGAACTCAAGCGTCGCCAGCTCCGCCTCACGGTCACCCATGGTGCTCGCCTTCACGCGCTCCACCAGACCACTGCCGGTGTGGGTACGCACGTTCCACTCATCCATCAACGCCAGCTGGTCATCGGACTGATGCACCGCTATCGTTGGCCCTTCCGCCAGGATATTCAGGTTGGCGTCCGTCACCAGGGTTGCAATTTCAATGATGCGATCGCGCTCGGGATCCAGCCCGGTCATTTCGAGATCGATCCAAATCAGGTTGTTTTCATCCGCGCTCATGTTATTTTCCACCCTTCTCGCATAACCGGCAGTAGCAGGTTAACTAGTATTAATTAGAGTGTATCATAGAGGTTTTGCCCCCTACGGGCGACCAGGAGCCAGTGCGATTGAGTAAAAATAAACTCTCCAAAGGGCAGCAGCGCCGCGTGAATGCCAATCACCAGCGCCGTCTTAAAACCACTGCGGAGAAGGTCGATTACGACGACAACCTGTTTGGCGACCCAACGGAAGGCGTAGTCATCAGCCGTTTCGGTATGCACGCTGACGTGGAATCCGCCGATGGAGCGATTCACCGCTGCAACATCCGCCGGACCATTCGTTCTCTGGTGACCGGCGACCGCGTCGTCTGGCGGCCGGGGAAAGAGGCGGCGGAAGGCGTGACGGTAAAAGGTATCGTTGAAGCGGTCCATGAGCGCACGTCCGTGTTAACCCGTCCCGATTTCTACGACGGGGTCAAACCGATCGCCGCCAACATTAACCAGATTGTTATCGTATCGGCGATTTTGCCCGAACTGTCGCTCAATATTATCGACCGATACCTCGTCGCCTGCGAAACGCTGCAGGTTGAGCCGATTATCGTGCTGAACAAAATCGATCTGCTGGACGACGACGGAATGGCCTTCGTCAATGAGCAGATGGATATCTATCGCAAGATTGGCTACCGCGTCCTGATGGTCTCCAGCTACACCAAAGATGGCCTGAAACCGCTGGAAGAGGCGCTTACCGATCGCATCAGCATCTTTGCGGGCCAGTCCGGCGTGGGCAAATCGAGCCTGCTGAACAACCTGCTTGGCCTGCAACAAGAGATCCTCACCAACGATGTCTCTGATGTCTCGGGCCTGGGCCAGCACACCACCACCGCGTCACGCCTGTATCACTTCCCGCATGGGGGCGATGTCATCGACTCCCCGGGCGTGCGAGAGTTCGGTTTATGGCACCTGGAGCCGGAACAAATCTTTAACGGATTTGTCGAATTCCATGATTATTTAGGCGCTTGCAAGTACCGCGACTGTAAACACGATAACGACCCAGGCTGCGCTATCCGTGAAGCGGTTGAGAAAGGCGAAATTGCGGAGACCCGCTTCGAGAATTACCACCGTATTCTTGAGAGCATGGATCAGGTAAAAACGCGTAAAAACTTTTCTGATTCTGATAACTGACAACTAAGCTAAGCATCGCTAAAATCGTCCCCTTTTTTCAGGTTCCGGCGGCTTAACGCCGGATCAGGAACGACAAAACAATGGCCTGGAGGCTACCTTGTTAAACGCATTTAAACTTTCGCTTCAATACATTCTGCCAAAACTGTGGCTCACTCGCCTGGCGGGCTGGGGCGCGAGCAAACGCGCAGGCTGGCTGACCAAACTGGTCATCGACCTTTTCGTAAAATATTACAAGGTCGATATGAAAGAGGCGCAGAAGCCGGATACCGCCAGCTACCGCACCTTCAACGAATTCTTCGTGCGCCCGCTGCGTGACGACGTGCGCCCGGTGAACACCGACCCTAACGTCCTGGTGATGCCTGCAGACGGCGTGATCAGCCAGTTGGGTAACATCGAAGACGACAAAATTCTGCAGGCGAAGGGCCATAACTACAGCCTGGAAGCGCTGCTGGCGGGTAACTACCTGATGGCGGATCTGTTCCGCAACGGTACCTTTGCCACCACCTATCTGTCACCGCGCGACTACCACCGCGTGCACATGCCGTGTAACGGCATCCTGCGTGAAATGATTTACGTCCCGGGCGATCTGTTCTCCGTGAACCACCTCACCGCGCAGAACGTGCCAAACCTGTTTGCCCGTAACGAGCGCGTCATCTGCCTGTTTGATACTGAATTCGGCCCTATGGCACAGATTCTGGTCGGTGCGACCATCGTCGGCAGCATCGAAACCGTCTGGGCTGGCACCATTACCCCACCGCGCGAAGGCGTGATCAAACGCTGGACCTGGCCTGCCGGTGAAGCGGAAGGCTCTGTGGCCCTGCTGAAAGGCCAGGAGATGGGTCGCTTTAAGCTGGGCTCCACCGTGATCAACCTGTTTGCGCCGGGCAAAGTGAAGCTGGCTGAACAGCTTGAAAGCCTGTCGGTGACAAAGCTGGGCCAGCCGCTGGCGGTCTCTACTGAAACCTTCGTGACGCCAGAGGCAGAACCGGCTCCGCTGTCACAAGAAGAGATCCAGGCCGAGCACGACGCCAGCCCGCTGGTTGACGACAAAAAAGACGAAGGCTAACAACAGAAGGATCGCTGACGTGCGCCCGATTATCGTTCTACTGATGGCCTGGTGCCTCAGCATGGGGGCGTACGCAGCGACAGCCCCCGACGCCAAACAGATAACCCAGGAACTGGAGCAGGCAAAAGCGGCCAAACCCGCTCAGCCAGAGACCGTCGAGTCGCTCCAGTCCGCACTGAACGCGCTTGAGGAGCGGAAAGGCTCTCTTGAGCGCGCTCAGCAGTATCAGCAGGTTATCGACAACTTCCCCAAACTCTCGCAGACGCTGCGCGCGCAGCTCAATAATTTGCGTGACGAACCGCGCGATGTGCCCGCAGGGATGACCTCCGACGCACTGAACCAGGAGATCCTGCAGGTCAGCAGCCAGCTTCTGGAAAAGAGCCGCCTAGCTCAGCAGGAGCAGGAGCGAGCGCGCGAAATTGCCGACTCTCTCAGCCAGCTTCCGCAGCAGCAAACCGACGCCCGTCGCCAGCTTAATGAAGTTGAGCGCCGCGTGGGTACGCAAAACGGCAACACGCCGCAGGCACAGGCCCAAAATCTGGGCCTGCAGGCAGAATCGGCTCGCCTGAAGGCCCTTGTCGATGAGCTTGAGCTGGCGCAGCTTTCCGCCAATAACCGCCAGGAGCTGTCGCGGATGCGCTCAGAACTCGCTCAGAAGCAGAGCGAGCAACTGGACGCGTATCTTCAGGCCCTGCGCAACCAGCTCAACAGCCAGCGCCAGCGTGAAGCGGAGCGCGCGCTGGAAAGTACCGAGCTGCTGGCAGAAAACAGCGATAACCTGCCTGCCGGCATCGTCCAGCAGTTTAAGGTCAACCGTGAGCTTTCGGCCGCGCTGAACCAACAGGCGCAGCGTATGGATCTGGTGGCCTCGCAGCAGCGTCAGGCCACCAATCAAACCCTTCAGGTTCGCCAGGCGCTTAACACCCTGCGCGAGCAGTCCCAGTGGCTCGGATCGTCAAACCTGCTGGGCGAAGCGCTGCGCGCCCAGGTCGCGCGGCTGCCGGAAATGCCCAAGCCGCAGCAGCTGGATACCGAAATGGCCCAGCTGCGCGTTCAGCGGCTGCATTTTGAAGATCTTCTCAACAAACAGCCGCAAATCCGCCAGATCCGTCAGGCTGACGGACAGCCTCTGACCAGCGAGCAAAACCGCATTCTTGAAGCCCAGATGCGTACCCAGCGTGAACTGCTGAACTCTCTGCTCCAGGGCGGGGATACGCTGATTCTGGAGCTGACCAAGCTAAAAGTGTCCAACAGCCAGCTGGAAGATGCGCTGAAAGAGGTGAACGAGGCGACGCACCGTTATCTCTTCTGGACGTCCGACGTGCGTCCGATGACCTTCTCGTGGCCAATTGAGATTGTCCAGGATCTGCGCCGTCTGATTTCGCTGGATACCTTCAGCCAGCTGGGACAGGCAAGCGTAATGATGCTCACCAGCAAAGAGACCATTTTCCCGCTGCTGGGGGCGTTGATTCTGGTGGGCTTCAGCATTTACTCGCGCAGACATTTCACCCGCTTCCTCGAGCGTTCCAGCTCCCGGGTGGGGAAGGTTACCCAGGATCACTTCTGGCTGACGTTGCGCACCGTATTCTGGTCGATTCTTGTCGCCTCCCCGCTGCCGGTGCTGTGGATGACGCTGGGCTATGGCCTGCGGGAAGCCTGGCCCTATCCGCTCGCGGTAGCGATTGGCGATGGCGTCACCGCCACGGTACCGCTGCTGTGGGTGGTGATGATTTGCGCCACCTTTGCGCGACCCAATGGCCTGTTTATCGCCCACTTTGGCTGGCCGCGTAATCGCGTGGCGCGCGCCATGCGTTACTATCTGATGAGCATCGGGCTGATTGTGCCGCTGATTATGGCGCTGATCATGTTCGATAATCTCAACGACCGCGAATTCTCAGGCTCGCTGGGCCGCCTCTGCTTTATGCTGATATGTGGAGCGCTGGCCATCGTCACGCTCAGCCTGAAACGCGCGGGTATCCCGCTCTATCTGGATAAAACCGGCAGCGGCGACAACATGTTCAACCGGCTGCTCTGGAACCTGCTGCTCAGCGCACCGTTGATTGCGATGCTGGCAGCCGCGGTGGGTTACCTGGCGACGTCGCAAGCGCTGTTGGCTCGTCTGGAAACCTCGGTGGCCATCTGGTTCCTGCTGCTGGTGGTATATCACGTGATCCGCCGCTGGATGCTGATTCAGCGCCGCCGTCTGGCGTTTGATCGTGCCAAGCATCGCCGGGCGGAGATCCTCGCCCAGCGCGCGCGGGGTGAGGAAGAGCCAAACCACGTCAACAGTACGGAAGGCACGACGGAGGCGGATGAGGTCGAGCTGGATCTGGATGCCATCAGTACCCAGTCCCTGCGTCTGGTTCGCTCCATTCTGATGCTGATTGCCCTCCTGTCGGTCATCTTCCTGTGGTCGGAGATCCACTCCGCATTTGGCTTCCTGGAGAACATCTCGCTGTGGGATGTGACCTCCACGGTGCAGGGCGTTGAAAGCCTGGAGCCGATCACTCTAGGGGCAGTGCTGATTGCCATTCTGGTGCTTATCATCACCACCCAGCTGGTGCGCAACTTCCCGGCGCTGCTGGAGCTGGCGCTGCTGCAGCATCTGGATTTAACGCCGGGTACGGGCTATGCGATCACGACCATTACCAAGTATCTGATCATGCTGTTTGGTGGACTGGTTGGCTTCTCGATGATCGGCATTGAGTGGTCGAAGCTCCAGTGGCTCGTCGCAGCGCTCGGCGTCGGGTTAGGTTTTGGTTTACAGGAGATCTTCGCCAACTTCATCTCTGGCCTGATCATACTGTTCGAAAAACCAATCCGTATTGGCGATACCGTCACGATCCGCGATCTGACCGGCAGCATCACGAAGATCAACACCCGTGCGACGACGATCAGCGACTGGGATCGGAAAGAGATCATCGTGCCAAACAAGGCGTTTATTACCGAGCAGTTCATCAACTGGTCGCTGTCAGACTCCGTTACCCGTGTGGTGCTGACGGTACCGGCACCGTCGGACGCTAACAGCGAAGAGGTCACCCAGATCCTCTACACCGCCGCTGAGCGCTGCTCGCTGGTGATCGACAACCCGGCGCCAGAAGTCTTCCTTGTGGATTTACAGCAGGGGATTCAGATTTTCGAGCTGCGTATCTACGCCGCCGAAATGGGCCACCGTATGCCGCTGCGCCATGAGATCCACCAGCTGATTCTGGCGGGCTTCCGCGAGCACGGTATTGATATGCCGTTCCCACCGTTCCAGATGCGTCTGGAAAGCCTGGACGGGCGTAAAACGGGAAGAACGCTGACGTCAGCGGCGCGTACGCGCCCGGCGGGCAGTCTGTAACTCGTTTCCCCTCCCTTTCGGGAGGGGAATATTCCCGCTACGCCACTTCTGCGATGAACGCCGTCGCGCGTCGACGGTAATTCTCATAAATCCCCATCGCTAACAGCGAGAAGAAAATTGGGCCGCCCACCATCCACAGCGCGCTGTTCCAGTCGTTCGCCTCAATCACCGGCTGAATAATGGTGAAGATGTTGGCAAACGCCACCACCAGCACCACCACCGTGGTGGCCAGCAGTGTTGCCGCGCGGGTTTTGAAGATCACAAACGGACGTTCAAGGTCCTGCTTCGCCTTAAAGAACGGGAACGCCAGGGTCAGGAACAGGTACGGCAGGGTCATCGACACGTTTGCCATCAGGGTCAGCTTGTTGTAAAACGCAGACGCCGTATCGCCGCCAAATGACACCAGCAGAATGAACGCACATACCAGCAGGCACTGCATCCACATCGCGTTAGCAGGCATCCCCGTCGTGTTGAGCTGGGTCATGCGCGCAGGCCACAGCGCCTTCGGCGTACCCTGAATAATCGCTTTCAGCGGCGAATAGATCAGCGTGAAGAATGCGCCGGTATAGGCGAGGAACATCGACAGACCGGTAATACGCGCAAACCAAATGCCCAGCGTTGCCGCCGCATCCGGCGTCAGGTTCATCGCCTGCCCCAGCGTCATCCCCAGGCTTTTCATCAGCACATAGGTGATGTTCCCGAGGTTGGTGGTGCTGTTGCTCAACACCTGTTGCCAGTTGGTGCTGACCCCCCAGAGGAAAATCGCCAGCGAATAGCCGATGGAAATCACGATGGCGGCAAAAATAATGCCTTTGGCAAAGTTTTTCTCCGGGTTCTCGGTCTTGTCGACCAGACCGCCAACGGCTTCGATGCCGCCGTAAGCGAAGATGGCAAACACCACGAAGGAGAGCATAGCCAGCCCGGACTGGTAACCTGGATTAGGCGATGAAACGAAGTTCACCTCCTGCGCAAAATGACCACCGTTCAGGCACAGGATAGCGATACTCACCAGCAGCAGCACCAGGTTCAGGCACATCACGGAAATCCCGCCCACGGCGGTAATCCGGGCAATTTTGTTGATGCCTTTAGACGCCACCAGCGTCACGACAACCATCCAGCATACCGCCAGAATCCCGACGACCTGCGTGGAGCTCAGCCCGGCTAACGACCAGACCTGGGTTTTATCGGCGCCGAAAACAAACGTCGAGAACGGCACCCAGACTTTAGCGGCCGTACTGACCATCCAGACGACGTAGGATGAAAACCACATAAACGTACCGATAAAGGCATAACGCGGGCCGACGCTGTTATTCATCCATGAGTAAATCCCGCCCTCTTCTTTCCGGTAAGCCGAGCCCATCTCCGCCATCATCAGCGCAAACGGGATAAAGAAGAACAGAGCAGAAACGATATAAAACGGCGTCGCGCTATAGCCCATCAGATAGAACGCGGAGGGGCTGTTTGCAAAGCCAAACACTGAGGTAAATATCATCAGGATGAGCCCGGTGAGGGTCATCTTTTTGAGTGAGTGGGACATAGAACCATCCAAAGAGAAATTAAACTGCGCGGATGGTAGCAGAAGACCAGACTAATATTGTGGCTATAAGGGCCAAATTAAGAAAAAGACCCGTGTATTGATAATATGGCAGTTTTTAATGTGGCAGGACCAAATGACCGAGTAGGCCGGGTAAGCGACAGCGCCACCCGGCAATTCTTTAAGCGCGATCGACCGTAAAGGCAATCACATCGCCCAGCTGCTCGGCGCCCAGCGCCAGCATCACCAGACGGTCTACGCCCAGCGCCACGCCGGAGCAATCCGGCAGGCCCGCTTTTAACGCTTCCAGCAGGTTGGTATCGATCGGCTGCTGTGGCAGGCCGCGCGCGGCGCGCTTGCGGTTATCCTGCTCGAAACGCTGCGCCTGCTCGCGGGCGTCGGTCAGTTCGTGGAAGCCGTTCGCCAGCTCAATACCTTTGTAATAGACCTCAAAACGCTCTGCGACACGATGGTCTTCGGTACTGATCTGCGCCAGTGACGCCTGGCTTGCCGGGAAGTGATAGACAAACGTCGGACGGTCTTTGCCAATCTGCGGTTCCACGCCGAAGGTGAACAGCAGCTGCAGCAGCGTGTCGCGATCCTCTTCGGTATCCGCCACGTTGCTCAGATCCAGTTTTGCCGCCACTTCGCGCAGCTGGGTTTTGTCCGCCGACAGCGGATCGATTTCCAGATAGCGCTGGAAGGCCTGCTGATAAGAGAGCGTTTCAGCTTCAGAGCAGTCCAGGACCTGCTGCAGCAGATCGTCCACCTCATTCATCAGGCGGTACATATCATAATGCGGGCGGTACCACTCCAGCATGGTGAATTCCGGGTTGTGGTGACGCCCCATCTCTTCATTACGGAAACTGCGGCACAGCTGATAGACCGGACCACACCCCGCCGCCAGCAGGCGTTTCATGTGGTATTCCGGGCTGGTCATCAGATACAAATTCATGCCCTGAGAGTGGCCGGGGCCAACAAAACGGGTTTCAAACGGGACCAGATGAATATCCGTTACCGTTGCCTGACTCATGCACGGGGTTTCCACCTCCAGGACGCCGCGGTCGGCAAAGAAACGGCGGATCTCCGTCATAATTGCAGCGCGTTTTAACAGATTAGGGATGGATGCGCTCGGCTCCCAGGTGGCCGTTTCGCTCATGAGTTGTTCTCCGATTTCAGACAAGGGCACGAAGTCTACTCGTTAGCAGGGACAGAGACAAATTTTGCGCAGTAAAAAAGCGCATTTCATTTAGGTGAACAATTGCGTGATGCAATTCATCAATCTCAATGATAAATCGCCGGACAGAACAGCAAAAAAATCGAACACGTCAAATTTCCCTGACATCTACACGGTTATACTGTTTTACCCATAAAGGAGCAGTGGAAACGCTTTCGCAATCGTCCTTTTGGACGGGTGAACTACCTTTAGTTTGTCGCGTTGCGAAATAACAAAAATCTGGAGGAATGTCGTGCAAACTTTTCAGGCCGATCTTGCCGTAATAGGCGCTGGCGGGGCTGGATTACGTGCTGCGATTGCTGCAGCGCAAGCTAATCCCAACGCTAAAATCGCATTGATTTCAAAAGTCTATCCAATGCGCAGCCACACGGTGGCCGCAGAAGGAGGGTCCGCCGCCGTTGCGCAGGATCATGACAGCTTTGAATACCATTTCCACGACACGGTTGCAGGGGGCGACTGGCTTTGTGAACAGGATGTCGTTGACTACTTTGTGCACC
Source organism: Enterobacter quasiroggenkampii (assembly GCF_043972695.1). Classification (NCBI taxonomy): domain Bacteria; kingdom Pseudomonadati; phylum Pseudomonadota; class Gammaproteobacteria; order Enterobacterales; family Enterobacteriaceae; genus Enterobacter; species Enterobacter quasiroggenkampii. The sequence goes on along the minus strand of NZ_CP143745.1, from coordinate 1,011,005 downwards.
ATTGTCCAACGGAGATGACCCAGCTTGAGCAGTGGGGTTGTCCGTGGAGCCGCCGTCCGGACGGCAGCGTCAACGTTCGCCGCTTCGGCGGCATGAAGATCGAACGCACCTGGTTCGCTGCCGATAAGACCGGCTTCCACATGCTGCACACCCTGTTCCAGACCTCCCTTCAGTTCCCACAAATTCAGCGCTTCGATGAGCATTTCGTCCTCGATATTCTGGTGGATGATGGACACGCGCGCGGCCTGGTGGCGATGAATATGATGGAAGGCACGCTCGTCCAGATCCGCGCCAATGCGGTGGTGATGGCGACGGGCGGTGCGGGCCGCGTTTATCGTTATAACACCAACGGCGGCATCGTTACCGGCGACGGTATGGGTATGGCGCTCAGCCACGGCGTGCCGCTGCGCGATATGGAATTCGTGCAGTATCACCCAACCGGTCTGCCAGGCTCCGGCATTCTGATGACGGAAGGCTGCCGCGGTGAAGGCGGTATTCTGGTCAACAAAAACGGCTACCGCTACCTGCAGGATTACGGCATGGGTCCGGAAACCCCGCTCGGCGAGCCGAAGAACAAGTACATGGAGCTCGGCCCGCGTGACAAAGTCTCTCAGGCTTTCTGGCACGAGTGGCGCAAAGGCAACACCATCTCTACGCCGCGCGGCGATGTGGTCTATCTCGACCTGCGTCATCTGGGCGAGAAAAAACTGCTGGAACGTCTGCCGTTCATCTGCGAGCTGGCGAAAGCCTACGTCGGCGTCGATCCGGTGAAAGAGCCGATTCCGGTACGCCCAACGGCGCACTACACCATGGGCGGGATCGAAACCGATCAGCAGTGTGAAACTCGTATTAAGGGTTTGTTCGCCGTCGGTGAATGTTCCTCCGTGGGCCTGCACGGCGCCAACCGTCTCGGCTCAAACTCGCTGGCCGAGCTGGTCGTCTTTGGCCGCATGGCGGGCGAGCGCGCGATGGAGCGGGCGGCAACCGCAGGCGAAGCCAACGGTGCCGCGCTGGATGCACAGGTCGCCGACGTTGAAAAACGCCTGAAAGATCTGGTGAACCAGGAAGGTAACGAGAACTGGTCTAAGATCCGCGACGAGATGGGCCTGTCGATGGAAGAAGGCTGCGGTATCTACCGTACCCCTGAGCTGATGCAAAAAACCGTCGACAAGCTGGCGGAACTGCAGGAGCGCTTCAAGCGCGTACGGATCACCGATACCTCCAGCGTCTTCAACACCGACCTGCTCTATACCATCGAACTGGGCCACGGCCTGAACGTGGCGGAATGTATGGCGCACTCTGCGCTGGCGCGGAAAGAGTCGCGTGGTGCCCACCAGCGTCTGGACGAAGGCTGTACCGAGCGTGACGACGTCAACTTCCTGAAACACACGCTCGCCTGGCGCGATGCGGATGGCACCACACGTCTGGACTACAGCGACGTGAAAATCACCACGCTGCCACCGGCTAAACGCGTGTACGGTGCAGAAGCAGAAGCCGCCGAGAAGAAGGAGAAGGCGAATGGCTGAGATGCAAACACTCAAAGTTGAAGTGGTGCGCTACAACCCGGAAGTGGATGCCGCACCGCACAGTGCTTTCTATGAAGTCCCTTACGACGAGCAAACCTCCCTGCTGGACGCGCTCGGCTATATCAAAGACAACCTGGCGCCAGACCTGAGCTACCGCTGGTCCTGCCGCATGGCGATCTGCGGCTCCTGCGGCATGATGGTCAACAAGGTGCCGAAGCTGGCCTGTAAGACCTTCCTGCGTGACTATACCAAAGGCATCAAGGTCGAAGCCCTGGGCAACTTCCCGATTGAACGCGATCTGGTGGTCGATATGACCCACTTTATCGAAAGCCTGGAAGCCATTAAGCCCTACATCATCGGCAACCCGCGCACGCCGGATCAGGGGCCAAACACCCAGACCCCGGCTCAGATGGCGAAATACCATCAGTTCTCCGGCTGCATCAACTGCGGTCTTTGCTACGCTGCCTGTCCACAGTTTGGCCTGAACCCCGAGTTCATCGGCCCGGCCGCCATTACCCTGGCGCACCGCTATAACGAAGACAGCCGCGACCACGGTAAAAAAGAACGTATGGCGCAGCTTAACAGCCAGAACGGCGTCTGGACCTGTACCTTTGTGGGCTATTGCTCCGAAGTCTGTCCGAAGCACGTCGACCCGGCCGCCGCTATTCAGCAGGGTAAAGTGGAAAGCTCGAAAGACTTTCTTATCGCTACCCTGAAACCACGCTAAGGAGTGCATGATGACGACTAAACGCAAAGCCTATGTGCGGCCTGTGCCGTCCACCTGGTGGAAAAACCTGCCGTTTTATCGCTTCTACATGCTGCGTGAAGGCACGGCGGTACCGGCGGTCTGGTTCAGCCTTGAGCTGATGTACGGCGTTTTTGCCCTCAAGCATGGCCCGGAAACCTGGGCCAGCTTCGTCGGTTTCCTGCAAAACCCGATCATAGTCATTCTGAACCTGATCGTGCTTGCGGCCGCGCTGCTGCATACCAAAACCTGGTTTGAACTGGCGCCAAAAGCGGCGAACATCATTGTAAAAGGCGAGAAAATGGGGCCAGAGCCGGTGATTAAGGGGCTCTGGGCGGTGACGGTTCTGGTCACCGTGGTCATTCTGTTTGTCGCACTGTTCTGGTAAGGAGACTATTGTGATCAATCCAAATCCAAAACGTTCTGATGAGCCGGTCTTCTGGGGCCTCTTTGGCGCAGGCGGCATGTGGAGTGCCATCATTGCCCCCGTCATCATTCTGCTGGTCGGCATTATGCTGCCGCTGGGGCTGTTCCCGGGCGATGCGCTGAGCTACGAGCGCGTACTGGCGTTCGCGAGCAGCTTTATCGGCCGCGTGTTCATCTTCCTGATGATCGTCCTGCCGCTGTGGTGTGGCCTGCACCGTATTCACCATGCGATGCATGACCTGAAAATTCATGTACCGAGCGGGAAATGGGTATTCTACGGTCTGGCGACCATCCTGACCGTGGTGACGCTGATTGCGGTGGTCACCCTCTGACGCCTCTGGCCCGCCATCCGGCGGGCCTTTTATCTCTGCATCTTCCCCACCAGCCACTGGGCAAACTCACTCATTGCGGGCGTTTCTGCGCGTGACTGCAGCCTCGTGAGCCAGTAGCTGCCAAGGTCAATCTGCGTCGCAAAGGGTTGCACAATGCGCTCACTGTTCAGCAGGTGGGTAAACATATCGACAGGGGCAATCGCTATGCCCGCACCTGCCTGCGCAGCTTCCAGCATGGTCACGGACGAATCAAACACCATCACCCGGTGCGTCGGTGAAGGCGGATGTTCTCCCGCGGCCTGCATCCAGGCGGTCCACTCGTCGCGCCGGTAAGAACGCAGCAGGGTAAACTTCAGGATATCGGCAGGAGTATGCAACGCGGCAGCGATATCAGGCGTGCAAAGCGGTGCCAGCGGCGCAGAACAGAGAAATGTCGCTTCCGTGCCGTGCCACGCCCCTCCGCCATAGCGAATGGCGTAATCAAGCCCCTCGGCTGCCGGATCGACGCGATTGTTGTGCGTCGACAGCTGAAGATCGATATGCGGATAGCAGCGACGAAAGTCAGCGAGCTGCGAGAATAACATCCCCGTAGCAAAGGTACCCACCACGCCAATTTTCAGCTTCTCCTGAGCGCGCTGGCTGGCAAAGCGATCCAGCATTCCGGCAATTCGGTCGAACGAGTCATTCAGTACCGGCAGCAAATTCTCGCCTTCCGTGGTCAACATCAGCCCACGGGAAACGCGGACGAACAGCTGGCAGTTCAGGTGCTGCTCCAGCGCCTTTACGTGCTGGCTAATCGCGGAATGGGTGACATTCAGCTCAATAGCGGCATGCGTAAAACTGAGGTGCCTGGCGGCGGCTTCAAACGCCCGCAGGGAATTAAGAGGAAGATAGCTGCGCGTCATGGTCTCGTCCGTTAGAAAAATTAACAGCTAATGCTAAATTTAACCGTTTGTCAGCCACAGTCAAATCTCACAGACTACAGCGGTCTGACGGGCCCGGACACTCCCTTGAACTGCTATTACGGAAGATAACTAATGATGAAAAAAAACCTAAGCTGTGCCCTGCTGCTCAGCGTTGCCAGCGCTGCATTCGCCGCACCGATGTCCGAAAAACAGCTGGCTGAGGTGGTGGAACGTACCGTTACGCCGCTGATGAACGCGCAGGCCATTCCGGGTATGGCGGTGGCGGTGATTTATCAGGGTCAGCCGCACTACTTTACCTTCGGTAAAGCTGATGTTGCAGCGAACAAACCCGTCACCCCGCAAACCTTGTTCGAGCTGGGTTCGATAAGTAAAACCTTCACCGGCGTATTGGGTGGCGATGCGATTGCGCGCGGTGAAATAACGCTGGGCGATCCGGTGACCAAATACTGGCCTGAGCTCACGGGCAAGCAGTGGCAGGGCATTCGCATGCTGGATCTGGCAACCTATACCGCAGGCGGCCTGCCGTTGCAGGTGCCGGATGAGGTCACGGATACCGCCTCCCTGCTGCGCTTTTATCAAAACTGGCAGCCAAAGTGGAAGCCGGGCACCACGCGTCTTTACGCTAACACCAGCATCGGTCTTTTTGGCGCGCTGGCGGTCAAACCCTCCGGCATGAGCTATGAGCAGGCCATGACGACGCGGGTATTTAAGCCGCTCAAGCTGGACCATACATGGATTAACGTCCCGAAAGCGGAAGAGGCGCATTACGCCTGGGGATACCGTGACGGTAAAGCGGTCCACGTTTCGCCAGGGATGCTGGACGCGGAAGCCTATGGCGTAAAAACCAACGTGCAGGATATGGCAAGCTGGGTGATGGTCAATATGATGCCGGACTCCCTTCAGGATTCCCCACTTAAACACGGTATTGCCCTGGCACAGTCTCGCTACTGGCGCGTGGGATCCATGTATCAAGGATTGGGCTGGGAAATGCTGAACTGGCCGGTCGACGCCCAAACGGTGGTCGGGGGCAGCGACAATAAGGTGGCGCTGGCGCCGTTGCCTGCAAGAGAAGTGAATCCACCGGCACCACCGGTTAAGGCCTCCTGGGTCCATAAAACGGGCTCTACCGGCGGATTTGGCAGCTACGTGGCATTTATTCCTGAAAAGCAGCTCGGCATTGTGATGCTGGCGAATAAAAGCTATCCGAACCCGGCACGCGTTGAGGCGGCATACCGTATCCTCGACGCGCTGCAGTAAAACATTGCCGGGTGGCAGCTTCGCCTTACCCGGCCTATAAAATCCACGGTGTGCGGCGAAATACCCCGCACACTCTTCCGCATTTTTCCTGCTGTCATCTACACTTAACAAAAAACAGTAAGGAAACTCCTATGCGCATTCTGCCTGTTATCGCCGCGGTGACAGCCGCATTTTTAGTGGTTGCCTGCAGTTCCCCTACCCCACCGCCTGGCGTTACCGTCGTCACGCCTTTTGATGCACAACGCTTCCTTGGAACATGGTATGAAATCGCGCGCCTCGACCATCGGTTTGAGCAGGGCTTAGAGAAGGTCACTGCGAATTACAGTCCGATGGATGATGGCGGTATTCAGGTGATCAACCGGGGCTATAATCCCGATCGTGAGATGTGGCAGCAGTCGGTTGGGAAAGCGTACTTCACTGGCGACCCGCGGCGAGCCGCGCTCAAGGTCTCTTTCTTTGGCCCGTTTTATGGCGGCTATAACGTGATCGCGCTCGACAGAGAGTACCGTCACGCGCTGGTCTGCGGGCCGGATCGCGACTACCTGTGGATACTCTCCCGCACGCCAACTCTTTCACCCGAAATGAAGCAGCAGATGCTGGACGTCGCGACCCGGCAAGGGTTTGATGTGTCAAAACTTATCTGGGTAAAACAGCCCCATTAGTGGGTGCTGAGCTTAAGCCCAACGATCCCGGCCACAATCAACGCGAGGCTGGCAATACGCGCCAGACTCGCTGACTCGCCAAGCAGCAGAATGCCGGTGATGGCAGCACCCACCGCGCCAATACCCGTCCAGACGGCATAAGCCGTTCCCACAGGCAGAGAGCGCATCGCCCAGGATAACAGAACGATACTGACGATCATGGCGGTAACGGTAATGACGCTGGGCGTCAGGCGGGTAAATCCGTGGGTGTACTTGAGACCAATCGCCCATACCACTTCGAGCAGGCCAGCAATAAAAAGAATGATCCAGGACATGTCAGGCTCCTTAACTTAATGCAAGTTGGGGCCGTCCCCGGTGAAAGAAACGCTTACGGGTCGTCCCGTAAGGCAGAGATTACGCCCCCTATTGTGGTTAGCGTGCTATTATTTTTCAATCATTTTTTGCTGAACACGTTAAGGCAAGAAATAGCCGCAGTATGGCGCGGAGTTCCGGCTTTTAGCACTCATCCGACTTCTCTATGATGATGTGCTTTCTGATGGCAGGAAGCCAAACCACTAGCCGACTGCGAATAAAATATGTTCAAAATTCTTTTGATTGACCGTTGTCACTTCACCCGCGCGGGGTTTGAAGCATGGCTCAATCATTCCGGTTTGTTCCCGGGACACTACGTTGTGACCGGGCTGAATAATCTGTTTCTTGCCAGAGAACACATTCTGCAATGGAAACCTGCGCTGGTCATCGCTGACCTGTACGGCTTCAGGCAGGATATTCACCATTTTCAGCAGCTCTCTTCTCTGCTTAACGCCAGTGAACGCTTACCGTTTATTTTACTGCAGTCGGGAGAGGACAGCGGCATGACCGACTGGCTTGGAAAGTTCCCGGTGTGGTCGTCACTGTTGAAAAACGTCAGTCTCAAAGAAGTGGCGACGGTTATCAACGACGCATTACGCTCGCGCGCAGGCGCTGACAGGCCAACGGCGGCGGCCCCCTTGCTGACCCGCCAGGAAGAGAAGGTGCTGACATTGTGGATGGACGGCGCGAGCAATCAAAAAATTGCCGCTCACCTGAGTATCAATGGAAAAACGGTTTATACCTATAAACGCAATATCCGCATGAAATTACATATGGATACGCGTTTTTCTCCGTTCTTATCCCTGCAGGAATCAGAAAGCTGACGGTACGAAACCCGACTGGTCCCGTACCGTTTATTCGTTACTGCTGAGCTTTTGTTGCCGCACCAGAGATTGCGCTACCACCTTCAGAAATATCCTGACCGACGCCACGCGTGGTATTACAGGCCGTTAACACTGAAGAAAGTACCAGGACTGAAAAGATCGCTGCAATTGTCTTCTTAACCATAATATCTTCCTTTTATAGCCAAAGTTGTTTTGTGTATAGCAACTTAAGGATAGACAAAATCCCGCCGGTTGACGGAAAAGGACGCATTTTTAGGAAAATTAGACGAACTTAGCTGGCGGCGTGAGAAATGATATGACCCAGATCCTGGATATCTTGTCCCATTCCACGCGTGGTGTTACAGCCGGAAAGTAATGCACTGGAGAGCGCTAACAGAAGCAGAATTTTAACGGTACGTTTCATCATCCCTGCCTGCAAAAATCAGGCGCAGCGGGCGCTGCGCCTTCAGTCATACGTAAATTACTTCACGCGGGACACGTATTCGCCGGAGCGAGTATCCACTTTGATCACTTCGCCAGTCTGTACGAACAGTGGCACTTTCACCACTGCGCCGGTAGACAGTTTGGCTGGCTTACCGCCGGTACCTGCGGTATCACCCTTCAGACCTGGATCGGTTTCTACGATTTCCAGCTCTACGAAGTTTGGTGGGGTCACCGCGATAGGCTGGCCGTTCCACAGGGTCACGATGCACTCAGCCTGATCCAGCAGCCATTTAGCGCTGTCACCTACCGCTTTCTCATCAGCAGAGAGCTGTTCGAAAGTGGAGTTGTTCATGAAATGCCAGAACTCGCCATCGTTGTACAGATAGGTCAGGTTCATATCAACAACATCAGCGCCTTCAGCAGAGTCAGTAGACTTGAAGGTTTTCTCAACACGGGTACCGGTCAGCAGACGGCGCAGCTTAACGCGTGCGAATGCCTGGCCTTTACCTGGTTTAACGAATTCGCTGGCTTCAACCGCGTACGGTTCGCCGTCCATCATGATTTTAAGACCAGCACGAAAATCGTTGCTATAGTACGTTGCCATAAGGCCCTCTAAATTTGTTAACTGGTAGCTAAGCCACAAAATGGCGCATATTGTAACCCTAAACACCCCGTCCAGAGAAGATTGGTTATCGCAACTTGCCGATGTAATCACCAGTCCTGATGAATTGCTGCGTCTTTTAGACCTCGATCAGCACCCAGAGTTGCTTGCAGGCCGCGAGGCAAAGCGCCTTTTCGCCCTGCGCGTTCCCCGTGCGTTTGTGGCGCGGATGGAGAAAGGCAACCCCGACGATCCATTATTAAAACAAACACTTACTTCGCAGGATGAATTCATTACTGCGCTGGGATACAGCACCGATCCGCTGGAAGAGCAGAACAGCGTGGTGCCGGGTTTACTGCATAAGTATCTCAACCGCGCCCTGCTGCTGGTCAAAGGCGGATGTGCGGTAAATTGTCGTTATTGCTTCCGCCGGCACTTCCCGTACGCCGAAAATCAGGGCAATAAACGCAACTGGCAGGTTGCGCTGGACTATATTGCCGCCCATCCGGAGCTGGATGAGATTATTTTTTCCGGCGGCGATCCGCTGATGGCGAAAGATCATGAGCTGGACTGGCTGCTGACTCAGCTTGAAGCCATCCCGCACATTAAGCGCCTGCGCATTCACAGCCGCTTACCGATTGTCATTCCGGCACGTATCACCGACGGCCTGGTGTCACGCCTGGAGCAGTCCCGCCTGCAGGTGCTGCTGGTGAATCATATTAACCACGCGAACGAAATTGACGATGCGTTTTGCGCGGCGATGGCGCCACTGCGTAAAGCGGGCGTGACGCTGCTGAATCAGAGCGTGCTGCTGCGCGGCGTGAATGACAGCGCCCGCGTGCTGGCCGATCTGAGCAATGCCCTGTTTGATGCGGGCGTGATGCCGTATTACCTGCACGTGCTGGATCGCGTTCAGGGCGCGGCGCATTTCATGGTGACGGATGAAGAAGCCCGGCAGATCATGCGCGAACTGTTAACGCTGGTTTCAGGCTATATGGTGCCGAAGCTGGCACGTGAGATTGGCGGAGAGCCGAGCAAGACGCCGCTGGATTTGCAGTTGCGGCAGCACTAAAAAGGCAGGTGGCGCTACGCTTACCTGCCCTACAGGGCAGGTAAGCGTAGCGCCATCAGCACATTACATCAGTTCGGGCACTTATAGACCTGGCCCGTCATCTGGCTGGCGGTCGGCACGAAGCTGGACAGCATACTCTGCGTTGGGCTGCTTACGCCGTAAATCACGTTGCCACCCATTGCCGCAGCCTGATTGCGCAGGGCATTCGCCGCACCGCGCATTGAGCCACCTTCTTCGCCATGCTGCCCTGACATCCAGTTACTTTGCTCACCGGTTGCCGTGCCTAACAGCTGGCATTCAGTGCCAGGCTTATCTTCCACAAAGCGAACGCCCTGGCCCGCTGCCGACAGCTCATTGCTGGAGCTACACCCCGCCAGCAGCAGTGCTGCCCCTACAATCCCTGCACAGACTTTTACGCGCATGTTATTCCTCGTTTTCAATAAGCTGGACAGTAGTTGTCCGTGTGTAAATCTTATACCTAAAAGATGACCAAAAGAAAAACGTTGAGCAATTCTGAGGGCCTGATTCCAGTCATCCCTTCCCTGATATCCTAAATGAATTCTGATATTGGCCTTTGGGATATCGTGTTTTCTTCTCCGATCGTTTTTAGTGATGCGACGTACAACTTTTGTACGCAACGAAAAGGAGGTTACATGAGTGCATCATCCTCAGGAGAGGAAAGAGTGACGTGGGTGGGCTATCTGGCGTTTGTGCTGACCATCGTTTTTTTCTCCGGTTTTTTCGCAAAAAGCACCGACTGGTGGCGCGTGCTGGACTTTACCGTCTTAAACGGCAGCTTTGGCCCGGTTAACGGCGCCCTGACGTTTCGCGGAACGGGCGGAACGGGGGCGAAAGACGGTTTCCTGTTTGCCCTTGAGCTGGCTCCCTCGGTCATCTTATCGCTCGGTATTATTGCCGTCACCGAAGGTCTGGGCGGGCTGCGTGCCGCGCAGCAGCTTATGACACCTGTTTTACGTCCGCTGCTTGGTGTGCCGGGCGTTTGCTCCCTGGCGCTGATTGCCAACCTGCAAAACACCGATGCGGCGGCAGGGATGACCAAAGAGTTAACCGATGAAGGCGCGATTACGGACCAGGAGCGCGCTATTTTCGCCACCTTCCAGACCAGCGGTAGCGCCATCATTACCAACTATTTTTCTTCCGGTGCCGCGCTCTTCACCTTCATTACCGTCCCGGTGATTACGCCGCTGGCCGTCATTCTGGTGTTTAAGTTTGTTGGCGCGAACGTCCTGCGCCTGTGGATCGCCCACATGGAAAATCGTCTTCAGGAGGAAGAACATGATCGCCCAGCCGCGTAAAAATATCATGGATATGTTTATTGATGGCGCCCGCCGCGGCTTTACCATCGCCACCACCAGCCTGTTGCCGAACGTCGTCATGGCGTTTGTCATCATTCAGGCGCTCAAGGTCACCGGCCTGCTGGATATTGTCGGTAAAATATGTGAGCCGATTATGGCGCTGTGGGGCCTTCCGGGCGCGGCGGCAACGGTTCTTCTGGCCTCGGTGATGAGTATGGGGGGCGGCGTGGGCGTCTGCGCCAGCCTGGTCGCCGCCGGCACGCTCAACGGCCACGATGCTACCATCCTGCTACCCGCCATCTATCTGATGGGCAATCCGGTGCAAAACACCGGTCGCTGCCTGGGGACCGCCGGGGTGAACCCAAAATATTATCCGCATATTATTACTCTTTGCGTCATTAATGCCCTGCTCTCAATGTGGGTGATGCAGCTACTCTTCTGAGGAGATAAAAATGGATTTTTCAGTGCTGACCCCCCACCTTTTCCGCAACGCGCATCTCTTCGCTCCGGAGGATAAAGGACGTTGCGATCTGTTGATCGCTGCGGGGAAAATCGTGGCGATCGAAAAAGCGAGCCAGGGAACAACGAGGCCAGACTGCCCGGAAACCGATCTCGCCGGGGCGGTGGTTTGCCCGGGGTTTATCGACCAACATGTGCATTTGATCGGGGGCGGTGGTGAGGCAGGCCCTCACACCCGTACGCCAGAGGTTCGCCTGTCTGCACTCGTGGCCGCAGGCATCACCTCCGTTGTGGGCCTGCTCGGCACCGACGGCGTAACCCGCCATCCTGAATCGCTGCTGGCAAAAACGCGGGCGCTCGAACATGAAGGGATCAGCGCATGGATGCTGACGGGCGCGTACGGGCTGCCTTCACCGACAATCACCGGCAGCGTAGAAAAAGACGTGGCGCTGATTGACAAAATTATCGGCGTGAAATGCGCAATATCTGACCATCGTTCTTCCGCGCCAGCAGACCACCAGCTCGCCAGTATGGCTGCCCAGTCTCGGGTAGGTGGGCTGTTGGGTGCCAAAGCGGGCATATCCGTGTTTCACCTCGGCAACAGCCCAAAGCTGCTGGAGCCGCTATTAAGCATCCTGCATAACGCCGACGTTCCCCGCGTAAAACTGCTGCCAACCCACGTTAACCGCGCCCAGGCGCTGTTCCATGCCGCGCTGAACTATGCCCGCGAAGGCGGCTTTATCGACATCACGACCAGCATCAGCGAACCGATTAACGCCGCCAGCGCCATCGTGATGGCCCGCGAGGCTCAGGTGCCGTTTAACCGGCTTACGCTCAGTTCTGACGGTAACGGCAGCCAGCCGAAATTTGATGAGAGCGGCAATCTGGTGGGTATAGGCGTAGCGGGGTTCGAATCCCTGCTCGAAACCCTGCAACAGCTGGTCAACCGACATCAGTTGCCGCTGGAAGAGGCGCTTCTTCCGTTTACGCAAAACGTGGCGGCGTTTCTCGGTCTGGAACATAAGGAACGGATCGCGCCCGGATGCGATGCCGATTTCCTGGTGCTGACGGATGACCTGCAGATCCGCGACGTCTGGGCCAAAGGCCGCCAGATGGTGCGTGAAGGTATCGTGTGCGTCAAAGGGACTTTCGAATAGCACGCAATAAAAAAACCCCGGGCATTTCTGCCCGGGGTTCGTTCTGAGAGGTTCAGAACAACATGATTACATCATGCCGCCCATTCCGCCCATGCCGCCCATACCAGCAGCACCTAAGTCAGGCGCATCGCCTTTTGGCAGGTCGGTCACCATGCACTCGGTGGTGATCATCAGACCAGCAACAGAGGCCGCGTACTGCAGAGCAGAACGGGTCACTTTAGTTGGGTCCAGGATACCGAAGTCGATCATGTTGCCGTATTCTTCGGTTGCAGCGTTGTAACCGTAGTTACCTTCGCCCGCTTTAACCTTGTTCGCCACTACAGATGGCTCTTCACCGGCGTTAGACACGATCTGACGCAGAGGGGCTTCCATTGCGCGCAGCGCAACTTTGATACCCACGTTCTGGTCTTCGTTCTGAGCAGTCAGGCCAGCCAGTTTAGCGGCAACGCGCACCAGCGCAACGCCACCACCTGCAACCACGCCTTCTTCTACCGCAGCACGGGTCGCGTGCAGGGCATCGTCAACGCGAGCTTTTTTCTCTTTCATTTCAACTTCGGTCGCAGCACCGACTTTGATTACCGCAACGCCGCCTGCCAGTTTCGCTACGCGCTCCTGCAGTTTTTCACGGTCGTAATCGGAAGTCGCTTCTTCGATCTGCTTACGGATCTGAGCAACACGGCCCTGAATAGCGGCTTCTTCACCCACGCCATCGATGATGGTGGTGGTGTCTTTGTTGATCACAACGCGTTTCGCCTGACCCAGGTCTTCCAGGGTCGCTTTTTCCAGCTCCATACCGATCTCTTCGGAGATGACGGTACCGCCAGTCAGGGTAGCGATATCCTGCAGCATCGCTTTACGGCGATCGCCGAAGCCAGGTGCTTTAACCGCAGCCACTTTCACAATGCCGCGCATGGTGTTAACCACCAGGGTCGCCAGCGCTTCGCCTTCAACGTCTTCAGCGATGATAACCAGCGGTTTGCCTGCTTTCGCAACGGCTTCCAGCACTGGCAGCATTTCGCGGATGTTGGAGATTTTCTTGTCAGCCAGCAGGATGAACGGGCTTTCCAGCTCAACAGCGCCAGTCTCTGGCTTGTTGATGAAGTATGGGGACAGGTAACCGCGGTCGAACTGCATACCTTCAACCACGTCCAGTTCGTCTTCCAGACCGGTACCGTCTTCAACGGTGATCACGCCTTCTTTACCGACTTTATCCATCGCTTCCGCGATCAGTTTACCCACGGTTTCGTCGGAGTTAGCGGAGATGGTACCTACCTGAGCAATGGCTTTAGAGTCAGAGCACGGTACGGACAGCGCTTTCAGTTCTTCAACAGCGGAGGCGACAGCTTTGTCGATACCACGTTTCAGATCCATTGGGTTCATGCCCGCCGCAACGGCTTTCAGACCTTCGGTGATGATCGCCTGCGCCAGAACGGTCGCGGTGGTGGTACCGTCGCCTGCAGCGTCGTTCGCTTTAGAGGCAACTTCTTTCACCATCTGCGCGCCCATGTTTTCGAACTTGTCTTCCAGCTCGATTTCACGTGCTACAGAAACACCATCTTTGGTGATGGTTGGCGCGCCGAAGGATTTATCCAGCACTACGTTACGGCCTTTCGGGCCCAGGGTCACTTTAACTGCATCTGCCAGTACGTTTACGCCGCGGAGCATTTTTACACGAGCGTCGTTACCGAATTTTACGTCTTTAGCTGCCATGTTCTTATTTCCTCAAATTCTCGTGCGTAAATTACGCTTCAACAATTGCCAGAATGTCGCTCTCGGACATGATCAACACTTCTTCATTGTCGATCTTCTCGGATTTCACGCCGTAGCCATCGTTGAAAATTACGATGTCACCAACTTTAACGTCCAGCGGCTGCACAGTTCCGTTTTCCAGGATGCGGCCCTTACCGACAGCGATGATTTCGCCACGCGTTGATTTGGCTGCTGCAGAACCGGTCAGAACGATGCCGCCAGCAGACTTGGTTTCAACTTCTTTACGTTTGACGATCACACGATCATGTAACGGACGAATACTCATTGATAGCTCTCCTTTGAGAAAGTCATTATCAGTTATGGATGACGCCGGCCCGCATGCGGTTTTCCGACTAGTGCCCTGAGAGATGGGGATAGCTTTTTACCCCTTCAAGGGGGAGTTGAAAAAAAAATTTGCGAAAGTGTTACCATCGCCTCTCTTTTGGTATTGGCAGGGCGATGTCAATGAGTGGACTCAAGCAGGAGTTGGGGCTGGCGCAGGGCGTTGGCCTGCTCTCAACCTCCTTGTTAGGTACGGGCGTGTTTGCCGTACCCGCACTGGCGGCGCTGGTGGCAGGAAATAACAGCCTGTGGGCGTGGCCGGTGTTGATTGTACTGGTTTTCCCGATAGCCATTGTGTTTGCCATCCTGGGGCGGCATTTTCCCAGCGCGGGCGGCGTGGCGCACTTTGTCGGCCTGGCCTTTGGCGCACGGCTGGAGCGAGTGACCGGCTGGCTGTTTCTCTCCGTCATTCCGGTTGGCCTCCCGGCGGCGCTGCATATTGCGACAGGTTTTGGGCAGGCGCTGTTTGGCTGGCATCACGAGCAGCTGTTGCTGGCCGAGCTGGGGACGCTGGCTATCGTCTGGTGGGTGGGCTCACGCGGCGCCAGCTCCAGCGCCAACCTGCAGACGCTGGTTGCAGTGCTGATTGTCGCGCTTGTGGCCGCTATCTGGTGGGCGGGCGATATCACCGTAAAGGAGATTCCCTTCCCGGCGGTAACAGACGTCGACCACGCGCAGCTTTTTGCCGCGCTCTCCGTCATGTTCTGGTGTTTTGTCGGTCTGGAAGCCTTTGCCCATCTGGCGTCGGAATTTAAGCAACCTGAACGTGATTTCCCCCGCGCGCTGATGATCGGCCTGCTGCTGGCGGGTACGGTCTACTGGGCGTGTACCGTGCTGGTGTTGCACTTCCACGCGTTCGGCGCGGATCTCGCCGCCGCGGCATCGCTGCCAGGCATCGTGGTTGAACTGTTTGGTGTGAAGGCGCTGTGGATCGCCTGCGTCATCGGCTATCTGGCCTGTTTTGCTAGCCTCAACATTTATATCCAGAGCTTTGCCCGTCTGGTGTGGTCGCAGGCGCTGGATAAACCTGATAACCGCCTCGCGCGCCTGTCTAAACGCCAGCTGCCGCTGAATGCCCTGAATGCTGTATTGGGCTGCTGCGTGCTGAGTACGCTGTGCATTTACGCCCTGAAGATCAATCTGGATACGCTGCTCGTCTATGCCAACGGCATTTTTATTATGATCTACCTGCTGTGTATGCTGGCGGGCTGCCGTTTGCTGAAAGGCCGTTATAAAGCACTGGCGGTTGTTGGGGGGCTGCTGTGCCTGCTGTTGCTGGCGATGGTGGGATGGAAGAGCATGTATGCCATCGTCATGCTGGCGGTGTTGTGGCTGGCGCTTTAGTAGGCCCGGCAAGCGAAGCGCCACCGGGCAACAAAATCACCGATCGTCTTTGTGATCCAGACGGTCGTGCTGTTCATCCTTACGCTGATATTCCCCTTCAAACGTGTCGCCTGGCCCGGTGCTGAACCCACCGCCGGGCATACGGCTAAAGCGCAGATGCGGCAGCAGCTTCATGGTCAGGTGCTTTTGCACCGGCGGAAGAAGCAGTAGAAGGCCGAGGAAGTCGGTGAAGAACCCTGGCAGAATCAGCAGCAGCCCCGCAATAATCAACGACACGCTTTTGATCATCTCTTCCGCCGGGCTTTCGCCTGCGGCCATCTTCTGCTGCATTATCAGGAAATTTTTGAAACCCTGATTACGCACCAGCGACATGCCGATGACGGAGGTGAAAATCACCAGAATCAACGTCAGCAGGACGCCCAGCACATGGGCAACCTGGATGAAAATGGAAATCTCAATGTAAACATAGAGAAAGAAAGCAATAAACGGTATCCAGCGCACTGGCATCTCCTGTGTGGCAGAGGCCATCGGGCCCCTGTCTGAATGTGTTCGCGACGCGCGTTTGTATGAGATGGTGACGGTTAGCGAAAATTCAATCAGTTTGCACGGATATTTTTTTTGGAAATATTAAAGCGGTGACCCATTTCACAGATTAATAATTATCATGGAATCGGCTCGATAATAAGTGATCCAGCTTACGGCAATTCGCTATCATCAGCATATGATCTCGAGCATCTGGCTGATTGAGGGAATAATCGTCGGCCAGAAAATATTCAAAACCACATAAATACTGTGTGTTTAGTACAATCCATCGGCAGCTTGAAAAGAAGGTTCACATGTTAAACAACATTCGTATCGAAGAAGACTTGTTGGGTACCAGGGAAGTTCCAGCGGATGCCTACTACGGTGTCCACACTCTGAGAGCGATTGAAAACTTCTACATCAGCAACAGCAAAATCAGTGACATCCCTGAGTTTGTTCGTGGCATGGTGATGGTGAAGAAAGCCGCAGCCCTGGCCAACAAAGAGCTGCAAACCATTCCTAAAAGCGCGGCAAATGCGATTATCGCGGCCTGCGATGAAGTGCTGAACAACGGCAAATGCATGGATCAGTTCCCGGTTGACGTCTATCAGGGCGGCGCGGGCACCTCCGTCAACATGAATACCAACGAAGTACTGGCAAACATTGGCCTGGAGCTGATGGGTCACCAGAAAGGTGAATACCAGTACCTGAACCCGAACGACCACGTCAACAAATGCCAGTCCACCAACGACGCCTACCCAACCGGCTTCCGTATTGCGGTGTATGCCTCCGTGGTGAAACTGGTGGATGCGATCAACCAGCTGGGCGATGGCTTCCAGCGTAAAGCGGTTGAGTTCCAGGACATTCTGAAAATGGGTCGTACCCAGCTGCAGGATGCGGTGCCGATGACCCTCGGTCAGGAATTCCACGCGTTTAACGTACTGCTGAACGAAGAGACCAAAAACCTGCTGCGTACCTCCGAGCTGCTGCTGGAAGTGAACCTGGGCGCCACCGCTATCGGTACGCGTCTGAACACCCCGGATGGCTATCAGCAACTGGCGGTACAGAAGCTGGCTGAAGTGTCCAACCTGCCGGTTGTGCCTGCAGAAGACCTGATTGAAGCGACCTCCGACTGCGGCGCCTACGTCATGGTACACAGCGCGCTGAAACGTCTGGCGGTGAAACTGTCCAAAATCTGTAACGACCTGCGCCTGCTCTCTTCCGGTCCGCGCGCTGGCCTGAATGAAATCAACCTGCCAGAACTGCAGGCGGGTTCATCCATCATGCCGGCCAAGGTGAACCCGGTCGTGCCAGAAGTGGTGAATCAGGTTTGCTTTAAAGTCATCGGTAACGATACGACCGTAACCATGGCCTCTGAAGCGGGTCAGCTGCAGCTGAACGTGATGGAGCCGGTAATTGGCCAGGCGATGTTTGAATCTATCCACATTCTGACCAATGCCTGCTACAACCTGCTGGAAAAATGCATTAACGGCATCACGGCGAATAAAGAAGTCTGTGAAGGTTATGTCTATAACTCCATCGGGATCGTCACCTACCTCAACCCGTTCATCGGCCACCACAACGGCGACATCGTCGGTAAGATTTGTGCCGAAACCGGTAAGAGCGTGCGTGAAGTGGTGCTGGAGCGCGGGCTGTTGACCGAAGCCGAGCTGGACGATATCTTCTCGGCCCAAAACCTGATGCACCCGGCATATAAAGCGAAACGATATACCGATGAAAGCGAACAGTAACCGTTCAGGCTAGGCTTCTTAAGGCACGTCACTTGTGACGTGCCTTTTTTCTTTTTAGGCGTTACCAAAATACAACAATTCAATATCAACTTGTTAATAAGCAAGGCAGGTCCTTATGTTTGGAGCAGAACTCGTCATCGTCTTGTTGGCGATTTATTTGGGAGCACGACTCGGGGGTATCGGCATCGGTTTTGCCGGCGGTCTTGGAGTGCTTGTTCTTACCCTTATCTTTCAGATTAAACCCGGCGCTATCCCGTTCGACGTTATCGAAATCATCATGGCTGTTATTGCCGCTATTGCCGCCATGCAGGTGGCAGGCGGTATGGACTACCTGGTAAGCCTGGCGGAGCGCATGCTACGCCGCCACCCTAAATACATTACCTTCCTTGCTCCGCTGGTGACCTGGTTTATGACCATTCTCGCCGGTACTGGCCACACCGCTTTCTCCACGTTACCGGTGATTACCGAAGTGGCGAAAGAACAGGGTATCCGTCCGTCGCGTCCGCTCTCTATTGCCGTCGTCGCGTCCCAGATCGCCATTACCGCCTCGCCGATTTCCGCGGCGGTGGTCTTCTTCGCCGGTATCCTGGAGCCGATGGGCGTGAGCTACCTGACGCTGCTGGCGATCTGTATCCCGGTGACGCTGATTGCGGTGATGATTACCGCCGTGCTGTGTAACTTCCTCGGCGCTGAACTGAAAGACGACCCGGTTTATCAGGAGCGTCTGGCAAAAGGTGAAGTGAGCCTGCGCGGCAGCCAGGTCTTCGAACTGAAGCCACATGCGAAACGCTCCGTGCTGCTGTTCCTGATTGGGATTGTCGCCGTCATGTTCTATGCGACCGCCATCAGCGATACCGTGGGGCTGATCCAGAACCCGGTCCTGCCTCGTAACGAAGCGATTGTGGTGTTCATGCTGACCATCGCAACGCTGATTAGCATCACCTGTAAAATTGATACCAGCGAAGTGCTGAACGCCAGCACCTTCAAATCCGGTATGAGCGCCTGCGTGTGCGTGCTGGGTGTGGCGTGGCTCGGTGATACCTTCGTGAAAGCGCACATTAGCGACATTCAGACCGTAGCAGGCGACCTGCTGCATAACTACCCATGGCTGCTGGCGGTCGTGCTGTTCTTTGCGGCTACCCTGCTTTACTCTCAGGCAGCGACCACCAAAGCGCTGATGCCTGCGGCTCTGATGCTGGGCGTCACCCCGTTAACCGCTATCGCCTCGTTTGCTGCTGTTTCTGCCCTGTTCGTGCTGCCTACCTACCCAACCTTGCTGGCGGCCGTTGAGATGGACGACACCGGCTCAACCCGTATCGGTAAGTATGTGTTTAACCATGCGTTCCTGATCCCGGGCGTGGTCGCCATTTCACTCTGCGTGATCCTCGGCTTTATCATCGGTGGCGTGGTGCTGTAAACCGTTCCCGGTTGTAAAAATAGTTAAAATCGGGCCGCTCTGCGGCCCGTTTCATTAATGACCAACCGCCTTGCGTGATATAGTGAAACCTTTCGTGATGAGGAGGTCGACTTGTGAACACGCCTGATGCCGTTGTCGTACTGTGTACCGCCCCTGATGAAGCCTCTGCCCAGGATCTCGCCGCCAAAGTGCTGGCCGAAAAACTGGCAGCCTGCGTCACGCTCCTCCCCGGCGCGACCTCTCTTTACTACTGGGAAGGTAAGCTGGAGCAAGAGTACGAAGTCCAGATGTTGCTCAAAACCAATCTGGCGAATCAGCAGGCACTCCTGGACGGCCTCAAATCTCATCATCCTTACCAAACCCCGGAGCTGCTGGTCCTGCCAGTGGTTCATGGCGATAACGACTATCTCTCATGGCTCAACGCTTCCTTACGCTGATCCTGCTGCTGTGCAGCTCATCAGTATTTGCCGGGTTGTTTGACGCGCCCGGCCGTTCGAACTTCATTCCTGCCGATCGGGCGTTTGTTTTCGATTTTCAGCAAAACCAGCATGACCTTACGCTTAACTGGCAGGTGAAAGAGGGCTATTACCTCTATCGCAAGCAGGTAAGCATTACGCCTGCTCAGGCCAGCGTGGGCGCTTTACAGATGCCCTCTGGCGAGTGGCATGAAGATGAGTTTTACGGCAAAAGCGAAATCTATCGCCAGCACCTGAGCGTGCCTGTTACGGTGAATCAGGCGGATAAAGGTGCGACCCTGACGGTGACCTATCAGGGGTGCGCGGATGCCGGATTCTGCTATCCGCCTGAAACAAAGGTGGTTCCGCTTAGTGAAGTGAAAGCCTCTGCCACGGTTCCCCCTCTTCCTTCAGGCGAGAAGCGTGAAGCTCCCGCTGACCTTCCGTTCTCCGCGCTGTGGGCCTTGCTGATCGGTATCGGCATTGCCTTTACGCCGTGCGTGCTGCCGATGTATCCACTCATCTCTGGGATTGTGCTGGGCGGCAAACAGCGCCTTTCCACCGCCCGCGCGCTGCTGCTGGCCTTTATTTACGTGCAGGGTATGGCGCTGACCTACACGGCACTCGGCCTTGTGGTCGCCGCTGCCGGGTTGCAGTTCCAGGCCGCACTTCAGCACCCTTATGTGCTGATTGGCCTGTCGGCGATATTTATCCTGCTGGCACTGTCGATGTTTGGCCTGTTCACGCTGCAGTTACCGTCAGCTCTGCAAACCCGCTTAACGCTGATGAGTAATCGCCAGCAGGGTGGTTCGGCAGGCGGCGTGTTTATGATGGGGGCCATCGCCGGACTGATTTGCTCCCCTTGCACCACCGCACCGCTGAGCGCCATCCTGCTCTATATTGCCCAGAGCGGCAATCTGTGGCTTGGCGGCGGTACGCTGTACCTTTATGCGCTGGGCATGGGCCTGCCGCTGATTCTGGTTACGGTTTTCGGCAATCGACTTCTGCCGAAGAGCGGCCCGTGGATGGAGACGGTGAAAACCGCGTTTGGTTTTGTCATTCTGGCGCTGCCGGTGTTCCTGCTGGAACGTATTACGGGTGACGTGTGGGGCACTCGCCTCTGGGCGATGCTCGGCGTAGCGTTCTTCTCTTGGGCGTTTATCGTCAGTCTGGGGGCGAAAAAAGCGTGGATGCGCCTGGTGCAAATCCTCCTGCTCGCCGCCGCGCTGGTGAGCGTGCGTCCTCTTCAGGACTGGGCGTTCGGCTCGCCGGTCGGCCAGACGCAGGCGCATCTGAACTTCATCCAGATTAAGAACGTTGATGAGCTCAACAGCGCGCTCGCGCAGGCAAAAGGCAAGCCGGTGATGCTCGATCTCTATGCCGACTGGTGCGTCGCCTGCAAAGAGTTTGAAAAATACACCTTTAGCGATCCTCAGGTACAAAACGCCCTGAAAGAGACTGTTCTGCTCCAGGCGAATGTAACCGCCAATAATGCGCAGGATAAGGCTCTGCTGAAGCAGCTTAACGTGCTCGGGCTGCCAACCATCCTGTTCTTCAATCAACAGGGACAGGAGCAGCCAGAACAGCGTGTAACCGGCTTTATGGATGCCGCGGTATTCAGCGCGCATTTGCGCAATCGCCAACCGTAAACAACACTGTAAACGTAACACACCGTTGGGAATAGCGGAGGAGACAACCGTGCAACGCGAAGACGTACTGGGACAAGCCCTGCAATTACTTGAGATTTATGGGATCGCCAGCACCACGCTTGAGATGGTAGCCGACCGTATCGATTACCCCCTGGATGATCTTAAGCGCTTCTGGCCGGATAAAGAGGCGCTCGTTTATGATGCTCTACGCTATCTCAGCCAGCAGGTTGATATCTGGCGCAGGCAACTGATGCTGAATGAAGAACTGACTGCGGAACAAAAGCTGCTGGCGCGCTATACCGCCCTGACGGAATGTGTCAGCAACAACCGCTATCCGGGCTGCCTGTTTATTGCGGCCTGTACGTTCTATCCCGATCCCGACCATCCTGTCCACCAGTTGGCGGATCAGCAAAAACGGGCAGCGCATGACTTCACTCACGAGCTGCTGACCCGTCTTGAAGTGGATGACCCGGCAATGGTGGCGAAACAGATGGAGCTGGTGCTGGAGGGCTGCCTGAGCCGCATGCTGGTGAACCGTAGCCAGGCCGACGTGGATACGGCGCACCGACTGGCGGAAGATATTCTGCGCTTTGCTCAGTGCCGTATGGGTGGGGCATTGACGTAAGCGAGCCTGTTAAATTTGCCCTATTCGACGCGTAAACCATCAGATTGCCGCAAAGTTAAGCAATTGAACAGCTTTTCCCGAAATAATGTTGACGATAAGGCGCGATTGCGGTTTAATGCGCTCCGTTGCCCGGATAGCTCAGTCGGTAGAGCAGGGGATTGAAAATCCCCGTGTCCTTGGTTCGATTCCGAGTCCGGGCACCACTATTTAAAGAACCCAGCCTATGGCTGGGTTTTTGCTTTTCTGCGTTTATAAATCCCTTCTTTAGTATTCTTGCTTCTTTTTACCGTGGGATCGTGCGGTCTGCCATGCCCGGTGGCGCTGCGCTTACCGGGCCTACAAAACCATCCGGCATGATTTCTGACGCACAAAGCAAAAAACCCCGCACCTTACGGTACGGGGTTCTTCTTATTTGATGCCTGGCAGTTCCCTACTCTCACATGGGGAGACCCCACACTACCATCGGCGCTACGGCGTTTCACTTCTGAGTTCGGCATGGGGTCAGGTGGGACCACCGCGCTAAAGCCGCCAGGCAAATTCTGTTAATCTGTATCAGGCTGAATTTTGATTGTTCGTCTCTTCGCCAAAACAGCTTCGGCGTTGTAAGGTTAAGCCTCACGGTTCATTAGTATCGGTTAGCTCAACGCATCGCTGCGCTTACACACCCGACCTATCAACGTCGTCGTCTTCAACGTTCCTTCAGGAGACTTAAAGTCTCAGGGAGAACTCATCTCGGGGCAAGTTTCGTGCTTAGATGCTTTCAGCACTTATCTTTTCCGCATTTAGCTACCGGGCAGTGCCATTGGCATGACAACCCGAACACCAGTGATGCGTCCACTCCGGTCCTCTCGTACTAGGAGCAGCCCCCCTCAATTCTCCAGCGCCCACGGCAGATAGGGACCGAACTGTCTCACGACGTTCTAAACCCAGCTCGCGTACCACTTTAAATGGCGAACAGCCATACCCTTGGGACCTACTTCAGCCCCAGGATGTGATGAGCCGACATCGAGGTGCCAAACACCGCCGTCGATATGAACTCTTGGGCGGTATCAGCCTGTTATCCCCGGAGTACCTTTTATCCGTTGAGCGATGGCCCTTCCATTCAGAACCACCGGATCACTATGACCTGCTTTCGCACCTGCTCGAGCCGTCACTCTCGCAGTCAAGCTAGCTTATGCCATTGCACTAACCTCCTGATGTCCGACCAGGATTAGCTAACCTTCGTGCTCCTCCGTTACTCTTTGGGAGGAGACCGCCCCAGTCAAACTACCCACCAGACACTGTCCGCAACCCGGATCACGGGTCTACGTTAGAACACCAGCCATTAAAGGGTGGTATTTCAAGGACGGCTCCATGCAGACTGGCGTCCACACTTCAAAGCCTCCCACCTATCCTACACATCAAGGACCAGTGTTCAGTGTCAAGCTATAGTAAAGGTTCACGGGGTCTTTCCGTCTTGCCGCGGGTACACTGCATCTTCACAGCGAGTTCAATTTCACTGAGTCTCGGGTGGAGACAGCCTGGCCATCATTACGCCATTCGTGCAGGTCGGAACTTACCCGACAAGGAATTTCGCTACCTTAGGACCGTTATAGTTACGGCCGCCGTTTACCGGGGCTTCGATCAAGAGCTTCGCGTTGCCGCTAACCCCATCAATTAACCTTCCGGCACCGGGCAGGCGTCACACCGTATACGTCCACTTTCGTGTTTGCACAGTGCTGTGTTTTTAATAAACAGTTGCAGCCAGCTGGTATCTTCGACTGATTTCAGCTCCACCCGCAGGGGCTTCACCTACATATCAGCGTGCCTTCTCCCGAAGTTACGGCACCATTTTGCCTAGTTCCTTCACCCGAGTTCTCTCAAGCGCCTTGGTATTCTCTACCTGACCACCTGTGTCGGTTTGGGGTACGATTTCGTGTTACCTGATGCTTAGAGGCTTTTCCTGGAAGCAGGGCATTTGTTACTTCAGCACCGTAGTGCCTCGTCATCACACCTCAGCGTTAAAAGGTACCGGATTTACCTGGAACCTCCGCCTACATGCTTAAACCGGGACAACCGTCGCCCGGCTAACATAGCCTTCTCCGTCCCCCCTTCGCAGTAACACCAAGTACAGGAATATTAACCTGTTTCCCATCGACTACGCCTTTCGGCCTCGCCTTAGGGGTCGACTCACCCTGCCCCGATTAACGTTGGACAGGAACCCTTGGTCTTCCGGCGAGCGGGCTTTTCACCCGCTTTATCGTTACTTATGTCAGCATTCGCACTTCTGATACCTCCAGCATGCCTCACAGCACACCTTCAACGGCTTACAGAACGCTCCCCTACCCAACAACACATAGTGTCGCTGCCGCAGCTTCGGTGCATGGTTTAGCCCCGTTACATCTTCCGCGCAGGCCGACTCGACCAGTGAGCTATTACGCTTTCTTTAAATGATGGCTGCTTCTAAGCCAACATCCTGGCTGTCTGTGCCTTCCCACATCGTTTCCCACTTAACCATGACTTTGGGACCTTAGCTGGCGGTCTGGGTTGTTTCCCTCTTCACGACGGACGTTAGCACCCGCCGTGTGTCTCCCGTGATAACATTCTTCGGTATTCGTAGTTTGCATCGGGTTGGTAAGCCGGGATGGCCCCCTAGCCGAAACAGTGCTCTACCCCCGAAGATGAGTTCACGAGGCGCTACCTAAATAGCTTTCGGGGAGAACCAGCTATCTCCCGGTTTGATTGGCCTTTCACCCCCAGCCACAAGTCATCCGCTAATTTTTCAACATTAGTCGGTTCGGTCCTCCAGTTAGTGTTACCCAACCTTCAACCTGCCCATGGCTAGATCACCGGGTTTCGGGTCTATACCCTGCAACTTAACGCCCAGTTAAGACTCGGTTTCCCTTCGGCTCCCCTATACGGTTAACCTTGCTACAGAATATAAGTCGCTGACCCATTATACAAAAGGTACGCAGTCACACCACGAAGGTGCTCCCACTGCTTGTACGTACACGGTTTCAGGTTCTTTTTCACTCCCCTCGCCGGGGTTCTTTTCGCCTTTCCCTCACGGTACTGGTTCACTATCGGTCAGTCAGGAGTATTTAGCCTTGGAGGATGGTCCCCCCATATTCAGACAGGATACCACGTGTCCCGCCCTACTCTTCGAGTTCACAACCTGTGTGTTTTCGTGTACGGGACTGTCACCCTGTACCGTGCGACTTTCCAGACGCTTCCACTAACACACAAGCTGATTCAGACTCTGGGCTGCTCCCCGTTCGCTCGCCGCTACTGGGGGAATCTCGGTTGATTTCTTTTCCTCGGGGTACTTAGATGTTTCAGTTCCCCCGGTTCGCCTCGTTAACCTATGTATTCAGTTAACGATAGTGCAACGAATTGCACTGGGTTTCCCCATTCGGACATCGCCGGGTCAAAGGTTCATATCACCTCGCCGGCGCTTTTCGCAGATTAGCACGTCCTTCATCGCCTCTGACTGCCAGGGCATCCACCGTGTACGCTTAGTCGCTTAACCTCACAACCCGAAGATGTTTCACTTCTGATTGCGAAAATTTGAGAGACTCGAACACACCATTAAGATGTGTCGTTTCAATTTTCAGCTTGATCCAGATTTTTAAAGAGCAAATATCTCAAACATGACTCGCAAGTCAGTTTTGAGATATGACGGCAGGTGACTTTCACTCACGAACCAGCAAGTGGCGTCCCCTAGGGGATTCGAACCCCTGTTACCGCCGTGAAAGGGCGGTGTCCTGGGCCTCTAGACGAAGGGGACACTGAAGTCTCAATCGCAAGACGCCTTGCTATTTACTTTTCATCAGACAATCTGTGTGAGCACTACAAAGGCAGGTTCTTTAAGGTAAGGAGGTGATCCAACCGCAGGTTCCCCTACGGTTACCTTGTTACGACTTCACCCCAGTCATGAATCACAAAGTGGTAAGCGCCCTCCCGAAGGTTAAGCTACCTACTTCTTTTGCAACCCACTCCCATGGTGTGACGGGCGGTGTGTACAAGGCCCGGGAACGTATTCACCGTAGCATTCTGATCTACGATTACTAGCGATTCCGACTTCATGGAGTCGAGTTGCAGACTCCAATCCGGACTACGACGCACTTTATGAGGTCCGCTTGCTCTCGCGAGGTCGCTTCTCTTTGTATGCGCCATTGTAGCACGTGTGTAGCCCTACTCGTAAGGGCCATGATGACTTGACGTCATCCCCACCTTCCTCCAGTTTATCACTGGCAGTCTCCTTTGAGTTCCCGGCCTAACCGCTGGCAACAAAGGATAAGGGTTGCGCTCGTTGCGGGACTTAACCCAACATTTCACAACACGAGCTGACGACAGCCATGCAGCACCTGTCTCAGAGTTCCCGAAGGCACCAATCCATCTCTGGAAAGTTCTCTGGATGTCAAGAGTAGGTAAGGTTCTTCGCGTTGCATCGAATTAAACCACATGCTCCACCGCTTGTGCGGGCCCCCGTCAATTCATTTGAGTTTTAACCTTGCGGCCGTACTCCCCAGGCGGTCGACTTAACGCGTTAGCTCCGGAAGCCACGCCTCAAGGGCACAACCTCCAAGTCGACATCGTTTACGGCGTGGACTACCAGGGTATCTAATCCTGTTTGCTCCCCACGCTTTCGCACCTGAGCGTCAGTCTTTGTCCAGGGGGCCGCCTTCGCCACCGGTATTCCTCCAGATCTCTACGCATTTCACCGCTACACCTGGAATTCTACCCCCCTCTACAAGACTCTAGCCTGCCAGTTTCGAATGCAGTTCCCAGGTTGAGCCCGGGGATTTCACATCCGACTTGACAGACCGCCTGCGTGCGCTTTACGCCCAGTAATTCCGATTAACGCTTGCACCCTCCGTATTACCGCGGCTGCTGGCACGGAGTTAGCCGGTGCTTCTTCTGCGGGTAACGTCAATTGCTGAGGTTATTAACCTCAACACCTTCCTCCCCGCTGAAAGTACTTTACAACCCGAAGGCCTTCTTCATACACGCGGCATGGCTGCATCAGGCTTGCGCCCATTGTGCAATATTCCCCACTGCTGCCTCCCGTAGGAGTCTGGACCGTGTCTCAGTTCCAGTGTGGCTGGTCATCCTCTCAGACCAGCTAGGGATCGTCGCCTAGGTGAGCCGTTACCCCACCTACTAGCTAATCCCATCTGGGCACATCTGATGGCAAGAGGCCCGAAGGTCCCCCTCTTTGGTCTTGCGACGTTATGCGGTATTAGCTACCGTTTCCAGTAGTTATCCCCCTCCATCAGGCAGTTTCCCAGACATTACTCACCCGTCCGCCGCTCGCCGGCAAAGTAGCAAGCTACTTTCCGCTGCCGCTCGACTTGCATGTGTTAGGCCTGCCGCCAGCGTTCAATCTGAGCCATGATCAAACTCTTCAATTTAAGTTTGATGCTCGTGAATTAAACTTCGTAATGAATTACGCATGTTCACTCAGAGACTTGGTATTCATTTATTGTCCGAAGACATTAAGAATCCATGTCACTTTGAGTGCCCACACAGATTGTCTGATAAATTGTTAAAGAGCAGTGCAACGCGGCTTTCGCTCACCGTTGCGAGGTGGCGTATATTACGCTTTCCTCTTTCAGAGTCAACCCGTTATTTCAGGATTTTTTCTCTTCAACCGAACCGCTTGTTGTGTGAAGTGATTCACATCCGCCGTGTCGATGGAGGCGCATTATAGGGAGTTCCCGAACGACCGCAACCGAAAAGTTGCAAAAAAATGACTGACTGCTGCATTCCCCAGCAAAACCCCGCCTTATACCCTTTTATGCACATAGTTATCCACAATCATGCACGGATCCGGACGCGATCCCACGAATTGAGCGGGAAGATCAACTATACTAGCGGCAAATACTCTCCTCTGTGCAGGCCGCTTCATGACCACACAACGCCTCACCCGTGACTGGCGTCTCCCTACCGCTGGGTTGATGCTGCTGGCAATTCTCTTTGCCGGTTTTACCCTGCATACGCACTGGAACGCCTTTATCCAGTGGTGTCTTGCCACGCAAATTACCCTGCACCGTTATCTGGTGATGTACCTGCTGCAGCTGAATAACCACCAGTACAGCGGTGGGTTATGGCTGTTAACGGGGGCTTTCCTTTATGGTGTCCTTCACGCCATCGGACCCGGGCACGGAAAATTCATTGTGACGACCTATCTGACCACCAATAAGGAAAGCGAGCTGGCCGCCCGGGTCGTCCCCTTCCTGGGTAGCCTGATGCAGGGCGTCAGCGCCATTCTGTTTGTCTTTATTCTGGCGGTAGGGTTCAACCTCGCTTCAGGGGATATCAGTACCAGCCGCTGGTACGTGGAGAAGATCAGCGCAGTGCTTATTGGCGCATTCGGCGCATTTGTCATTTACCAGGCGCTGAGGAGTCTGCGCCCGCGCAGGATGTCTGTCTCTGCCATTAAGCCGCTTCATCAGCACGACGAACACTGTGGCTGCGGCCATCACGGCGTAGGCACAGACCTGACGCAGGGCGACTGGAAAACCCGTCTGGGCGTGATTCTGGCAATTGGGGCACGTCCGTGCAGCGGGGCGATCATGATTCTGATGTTCTCGAACGCGCTGGGTATTGTTACCTGGGGAGTGGCCGCAGTCATGACCATGTCTTTGGGAACCGCGCTCTCTATTGTGGGGCTTTCCCTGGCTGTACGGTACGCCCGCGAACGTACGGTGACCTGGTTCGGAGAAAGCGCCTCATTAAGCTGGCTGGTGCCGGCAGTCAAAATAGCCGGAGGGATAGTCCTGATCCTGTTCGCGACGGTGCTGTTCCTGACGGTGATCCCCATCAGTGCCAATGGCGACTACATCGCCGCCGGATGCTAATAAAAGAAAACCCGCCGTTGGCGGGTTTCTTTATTACTCGTTGATGCGTGGATGCTGATCCACCAGTCGGGAGCGTTTTTTCTGCAGCTCTTCAATCTCGGCGTCAATATCCTCAATCTTCTGCTCTACATTATCGTAGTGCTCACGCAGGATCTCTTTCGCCTCCTGAATATCCGATGCCGCAGGCGTGGCGCCTTTCAGAGGACGATTCGCCGTCTCCTTCATGGTAATACCGGTAATCAAACCAATCACCGCGATCACCATCAGGTAATAAGCCGGCATCATCAGGTTCTGCGTGCTCTCCACCAGCGAGGCGGCAAGCGTCGGGGTCAGACCGGCAATCAGTACCGAGATGTTAAAGGCCGCGGCCAGCGCGCTGTAGCGAATGTGGGTCGGGAACATCGCGGGCAGCGTTGAGGCCATCACCCCGATAAAGCAGTTAAGGATCACCGCCAGCATCAGCAGACCGGCAAAAATCAGCCCCAGCACATCGCTGTTAATCAGAATAAATGCCGGGATTGCCAGCGCAAACAGCGCAACGCTTCCCAGAATAATGAACGGTCGACGGCCAAAACGGTCACTCAACAGGCCCATAATCGGCTGCACAAACAGCATACCGACCATGATGGCGATAATAATCAGCACACCGTGATCTTCCGAGTAGTGCAGGTTATGCGACAGATAGCTCGGCATGTAGGTCAGCAGCATGTAGTAGGTCACGTTGGTCGAAATCACCAGACCAATACAGGTCAGCAGGCTGCGCCAGTGCTTAGTGGCAATCTCTTTGAACGATACCTTCGGACCATCCTGCAGCCCTTCACGGTCACCCTGTTCCAGCTTATCGACGTGCTGCTGGAACGCAGGCGTCTCTTCAAGCGCATGACGCAGGTAGAGACCAATGATCCCCAGCGGCAGTGCCAGGAAGAACGGGATACGCCAGCCCCAGTCGAGGAAGTTCGCTTCCCCCACTACGGTTGAAATCAGCACCACCACGCCCGCGCCCAGAACGAACCCGGCAATGGAGCCGAAGTCCAGCCAGCTTCCCATAAAGCCGCGCTTACGGTCGGGGGAATACTCGGCAACAAAGATCGAGGCGCCGGTATATTCACCGCCCACGGAGAAGCCCTGCGCCATCTTACAGATCAGCAGCAGAATCGGTGCCCAAATGCCGATGGTGGCGTAAGAAGGGATAAGACCGATACAGAATGTACTGATCGACATAATGACGATGGTGATAGCCAGGATCTTCTGACGACCATATTTATCACCGAGCATACCGAAGAACAGACCACCCAGCGGGCGAATCAGGAAGGGGACGGAGAACGTACCCAGTGCGGCAATCATCTGCAGGCTGGGATCGGCCCCGGGGAAAAACACTTTACCTAACGCATAGGCCACAAAGCCGTAGACACCAAAATCGAACCATTCCATCGCATTACCGAGCGAGGCTGCGGTAATCGCTTTACGCAGTTTTGCGTCATCAATAATGGTGACGTCGCGAAGCGTGATGGGTTTAATCTTTTTCCTTCTCAGCATAGCTATCCTCGTTGACTCGGCCCTGTCTGTTTCACAGTCCAGTTTACGTTCTGTGAACCATGGGATCCGCTCCATGCGAATCGCCTTATTCAAGCGTAGCAGGTTTACTTACATTGACGTTTTACGTCGATACAACCGAACCTGTTGACGCCTGCCTGGGCAGTTAATGACCTTTGTACCCTACCAGCGTTTATATTTGTGATCAACTTCACACATATTTCAGCGTCAGGTCAACTCGTTCCCGGATTTGTCAATGAGTGCAAATAAGCACTTTCTCATCCCCGCCTTTAGAGCCCCTTCACACACATCATGAGTTCTTTCTCAACAAAAAAACAAACCACGTTTTCTCACATCCAATTTACATAAATTTTCATCATCAGGAAGCCATCGATGTTTTTACATTGAATATGTGACAAAGATAACTAAAACGATGTTTTATTTTCATTGAATCAATATTCCATTGATCGCATGATAAATCCGAATACAACGTTTCATGTGTTTTCCAATGAGGTCAATCGAGAGCACTCATTTATTTTCCTTGCAGGGTTATCGAGAAATGCCCCTCAAGCACAAACGCCAATCAATTGAATTTATTGACTAAATTTTAGCACCGATCGCCCGTCAGGCGGGGTCAGATGTGAGGATTGTCTATGAAGATTAAAGCCACGATAGAACGCATACCCGGCGGTATGATGCTGGTTCCGCTGGTACTGGGCGCCATCCTGAATACCCTTGCCCCTGATACCGGGGCTTATTTTGGCGGTTTCACAAAAGGCATGATAACGGGCACGGTTCCGATTCTTGCCGTCTGGTTTTTTTGTATCGGTGCATCCATTAATTTACGGGCGACGGGTACCGTATTACGGAAATCCGGTACGCTGGTAATAACCAAAATAGCGGTAGCCTGGGCAGTAGCGATGATATGCGCGATGTTCATCCCGGAGACTGGAATTCAGACCGGGTTCTTCGCGGGATTATCGGTCCTGGCGATTGTCTCAGCGATGGATATGACTAACGGCGGATTGTACGCCAGCCTGATGAATCAGTACGGGACAAAAGAAGAGTCCGGCGCATTTGTGTTGATGTCTCTGGAGTCTGGCCCGCTGATGACGATGCTGATCCTGGGGTCTGCTGGCCTGGCCTCTTTTGAACCCCACCACTTTGTCGGCGCGATCCTGCCCTTCCTGATCGGCTTTGCCCTTGGCAATCTCGATCACGATCTGCGTGATTTCTTCAGCAAAGCCACGCCGGTGCTGATCCCGTTCTTCGGCTTCGCGCTGGGGAACACCATCAATCTGAAGGTTATCCTTGATACCGGCCTGCTGGGTATTGTGCTGGGTGTCGCCGTAATTATCATTACCGGTATCCCGCTAATCATTGCCGACCGCGCGATCGGCGGAGGAAACGGCACAGCGGGCGTCGCCGCCTCTTCAGCCGCAGGCGCTGCCGTCGCCAACCCGGTGATTATTGCCCAGATTAACCCGGCCTTCGAACCGGTGGCCGCTTCCGCGACGGCGCTGGTTGCGGCCAGCGTGATTGTCACCGCGATTCTGGTGCCGATCGTCACGGCGCTGTATGCGAAACGCTACGGGAATATGCAAGAGACCCAGCCTGAACCGAAACCAATTGAAATGAATCATTAACGCGCCGCACCAAACCATTCCCTCTCCCCCCGGGGAGAGGATCAAGGTGAGGGGAAGAAGGGATTCACCCAAAAATCTCTTCCACCATCCCGTCCACCAGCCGTTTTGCCGAACAGAGCCTCGGCATTCCCAGCGCGACGGTCTGCCAGTTTTGCGTCACTGACCAGCTCACCGGATGCTTATCCGCCTGACACCAGTCCCCCAGCCAGCCCAGCATGTCTTTATGATCGATCAATCCCGGCGAAGCCGGCGTTGTCAGCCACTGGTGATAAAAATGGCGGGTCGTGGGGGAGGCATTGATGCCCTGCGCCAGATAGTTAGCCGCCATGCTGCGCAGGTTATCCTTAAGCATTGCCGCCACATCTTCGTTTGCGAGACGGCATGCGTCGCCAAATGCCCCCCAGCGCAGCTCCTCCAGGACGATAAAACAGCGCCCGGCCAGCGACCAGCCATCATAATGCCCGGCCCGCCAGCGGGTAAAAATTTGCTCGCTGTGCTCACCCGCCTGCACCGTCAGGCCGCGCTGGGTCAGCGCCTTTTCCTTATAGGCTGCGCGTTGGGTAAAATGAGACACGAGATCGGCGTACTGCTGTGTCAGTCCGGGGGACTGCAGGGTGCGCGGGTGAGTCTGCTGACGCAGCGCTATCAGCTTCTCTGCCATCAGCGTCAGCGCGAGATGACCCGGATCAAGCATGCTGGCCAGTTTTTCCGCCAGCCCCAGGCGCAGCCCCGCATTTTCATTGAGCATCCCCGCCATCGCCCAGGGGCGTAGCCGGGTATGCGTCATGATTTCCTGCGTCAAACGCTCACGAAACTGCAGCTGCTGTGGTCCCAGGCGAGGATGACGCGCTGCGTCTCCCCCCTGCACCAGATCGACCATAAATTTTGGATTAATACACTCCAGCGTTCGCCCGGGGCCGTCCAGTAGTGGTGTTGTCATGGTTGCTCTGCCGCGAATAGGGTTTGAATATCATCGCGTAACAGTCGGGTATCTTCCTGTATCCACGTCGCAGTAGTGATGCTTTGCTTCAACAACTGGCAGAGCGCTCGGGTTGAGTGCTCATTTTGCTGACGCACTGCGAGGCTATCACGCAAGCTTTCCTGTAACCCGGTCAGGCACAACGAAAATTCTGCAAAGAACGTCGCCATTCCTGCCGTAACAGAGACATCGACCTGCGCGGACAAAGCTTTACGTATTTGTTCACAAAACTGATCAATATGTTGCTTAAATTTGTCATGTAGCTGCGCAATGTCGATAACATACCGCGTGCGCGTTTCCACATACTCGTCCCAGCCCCAGCCCGGATTATTGAGCCAACGAGAGACCGTTTCACGCATGCTGCTCCCGCCGGAGGGAGGGACGGTCTGGCTGTCGTCCTGCGCAATCGCATCGTTGAACAGCGCCCGCGTATTGAAGTTAAGCTGGCTTGCCTGAAACGCCGGGAAGCTGATCCGCGCCCGAAAACCCGCATGGCTCAGATGCTCTTTAATACGCGTTTCGATGGGTCGCATGGCTTCGTTCAGGGAGCGTGCCAGCGTGGACTCCAGCTGATCGAAGCGTAACGCCAGCTCCCGGCCGATCTTCGTCTGGGCATCCAGCATCACCTGCTCGCAGGAGGCGCGTAATTTACTCAGCGCAATCTGCGCCTGCCCTTCATCGTCCAGAACCAGCTGCTTCAGCACCTCACCGCGAAGGTTCTGCCGGTCGGTGCCTGGCAAATCAAGAATCGGGTGCGTGCTGAACACCAGGTCAATCTCATGGTGTAGCGCGGTTTTTTGGGACCCGATAAAGTCCGCGGTAGCGCTCAGCGCTTCCTCAACCTCGTGTTTCACCTCATCGCTCACCACGCACTGACGCGTCTGCAAAAGCGCCATGTCCTCTTCCAGACGTGCGATATTCAACTCCAGCGCCTCAAAGGCCACCGTCAGCCCCTGATAGCGGAAATCGAGATACTCGCGGGCATTTTGCGCGTAGTTGAGCAGCTTATGCGAGGCTGAACGCAGCGCGTATAGCGAGGCATTGGCATAGGCTGCGTAAATCAGTTTGCGTATCGGTTGCTCGAAGAGCGAATCTTCCCAGAGCAAATCGGCAGAATGTCGGATATGGTCGATATCGTCCAGGTCCGCCGTACGCCAGCGACGTCCGAGTGCCGCTTCGGCAAAATCCTGCACCCAGGGTTGCTCCTGATGATCCGGCAGTTGCCCGTGCGTACTCAACTCGTAGCGCGCGCGGTTCGCCAGATACGCCCACATGGACGAAACGGGATAAATCTGCCCAGGCGAAATATTGCCTTTCATTAAGGTGCCGGAGATCATCGCCCGGATTTGTTCTTCATCGTCGCTATTGCGATCTTTCTGATCGAATTTATTCACCAGCGCATACAGCGGCACCGATTTTCCCGCCGCGGAAATGGCCTGGCGGACTTCTTCATCAGAGATGGATTTAAGCTGGGTATAATCCATCACGGCCAGCACCGCCGATGCGCGAGAGAGTTGCTCGCTGAGCATTTTTTGCAGATGCGGCTGTCCGGCCTCGTTCGGCCCGGGTGTGTCGAGCAGCGTCAACTGCCCGAGGTGGGCATCCAGGCCCGCAAGATGCACGAACTCCACTTCAATGACCGGGATATGTTCGATAGCCGCATATTCCGAGAACGGAAACGCCACGCCCAGCGCCTGGGAAAGTCTCACCAGGTCATTGAGGCTTTTCAGACAATGAAATATCGGCTGCGCCCCCAGATGATGCTTCTCAAACGCTTCCCCTTTTTCAATGCGCTCCAGCAGCGTATTCATGTCTTTATCAATTTCCAGACGCTGGGCCAGCTTCCCGCGATCGTAATCGCATAACTGTTTCTGAAGCAGTTGGATCAATTCATCAATCGGGGAGGCATGAGAGAAATGCAGCACCGGCTCCTTCTGACCCGGCGTGTGGCGGATCAGCGTCGGCAGCGCCGTCATCGGACGATTGCGGTTCGGCAGCACTTCGGTACCCACAATCGCATTAATGGTGGTCGATTTCCCCGCTTTCATGGTGCCCACAATGGCCAGGACCATTTCCAGCCGGGTTATTTTCCGTAATTCATTATTCAGCATCGCCTGCTGCGCGTCGACGCCGCGCGCGCTAAAATGCAAAGGTAAAACGTTGTTCGTTTCGCCAGTAATAGCAGCCGCAGTGCTCTCCAGCATTGCAGTCGGCATTGATTTCAACGTATCAAGATTTTGCAGGGCAAGCTGTAACAAACGCTCCGCTTCCTGGCTTAATTCAAAAATGGTCTGTGTGTGCATGATAAAAGCCTTTCCTTAACGCAAATTTATTACTTTTATTAAGCCACTTGTTTTAATTATGTCGTTCAGGCTTATATGATCACGTGTGGAAAACATGTTCGCCGAAATATAACTGATTGAAGATAATCAGAAATAATTCACTATCCTTGCATGGCGTGTATAGCTTCTCTCCTGGCCCGTTAGCCAAAAGAAAAAAGCGTAGCCCATTTTTAAGAAACTTCAGGATATATCATCATTATTTATCCACCTAAAAAGAGAGGTAATGCGCCACTGCCATAAGATATGTAGGGCAGTGAAGTCCGGCGATAAATAACAATGTGTCGCTTCACCTTATCCGAAATGGCAGAGCGTAGCAATTTGCTGCAATAAAATATTCGATATATTTATCGTCATTTCTTCCCACCGTGTTAATGGGCATAAGCATCGCTTAACTGACTGACAGAACGTGTCACTCCCGATACGCTTTTTGCCTTTTTTAATTCACAATATCACCGACAACGGTGTGGATTTGCGCTATACTTGCCGCCTTTTTCGGCACCCTGCCGTCATTTTGCTGGCACTTTCCAGCGCGTTTACACTTTTGAGGATACCGATATGTCACTTCCACACTGCCCAAAATGCAATTCTGAATACACCTATGAAGATAATGGCATGTTCATCTGCCCGGAATGCGCTCATGAATGGAATGATGCCGAGCCGGCTCAGGATGCTGATGCGCTCATCGTGAAAGATGCGAACGGCAATCTGCTGGCGGACGGTGACAGCGTTACCGTCGTTAAGGACCTGAAGGTGAAAGGCAGTTCTTCCATGCTGAAAATCGGCACCAAAGTGAAGAATATCCGTCTGGTTGAAGGCGATCATAATATCGACTGCAAAATTGACGGCTTCGGTCCGATGAAACTGAAATCTGAGTTCGTGAAAAAGAACTGATTTACCCGCCCGGTGGCGCTTCGCTTGCCGGGCTTTCGGGAACTACACTTAATGGGCTTTTCTTACGTGAGGTAAAGATTATGCCGTTAAGTCCCTACATCTCTTTCGCCGGCAACTGCGCTGAGGCCACCGCCTTCTACCAGCACGCCGTCGGCGCAGAGCTTCTCTATAAAATTACCTTCGGCGAAATGCCAAAAAGCGATAACAGCGATGAAGGCTGTCCGTCCGGTATGCAATTTCCGGATTCGGCTATCGCCCACTCCAACGTCCGCATTGCGGGCAGCGATATCATGATGAGCGACGGGATGCCGCCCGGCAGTAACACGCAGTACGCGGGCTTTACGCTGGTGCTCGACACCCAGGACGTCAATGAAGGCAAGCGCTGGTTCGACAACCTTGCCGATGGCGGGAATATCGAAATGGCCTGGCAGGAGACCTTCTGGGCGCACGGTTTCGGTAAAGTCACCGACAAATACGGCGTGCCGTGGATGATTAACGTCGTCAAGCAACAAACGTCGTAGGCAGGACACGCGCAGCGCATCCGCCCATAGCGCCGGTGGCGCTGCGCTGACCGGACCTACGGTGATTGTCATCAAACTCCGCTCAACTCTTCAAACTCCCGCAACCTGCACTTAACCCAAATGTCACATTGATGCGCCAGCATGAGGCCACATTTATCGTGAGGCCCAGCACATGCAAACTGTCATCCGCGTCGAGAAACTGAGCAAGACCTTCAATCACAACAAGGCTCTGCATGCCGTTGATCTGACCGTCCGGCAGGGCGACATGGTGGCGCTTCTCGGGCCTTCCGGCTCGGGTAAATCCACCCTTCTGCGCCATTTGAGCGGGCTTATCACCGGCGATAAAACGCCGGAAAGCCACGTCGAGCTGCTGGGTAATACCGTGCAGCGCGCGGGGCGTCTGGCGAGCGATATCCGCAAGAGCCGTGCCCAGACGGGCTACATCTTCCAGCAGTTCAACCTGGTAAACCGCCTGACGGTGCTGGAGAACGTGCTGATTGGCGCGCTCGGCAGCACCCCGTTCTGGCGCACCTGTTTGCGCTGGTTCACCCCTTCCCAGAAGCAAGAAGCCTTACAGGCGCTGACTCGCGTCGGCATGGCGCACTTCGCCCACCAGCGCGTCTCCACCCTGTCCGGTGGACAACAACAGCGCGTGGCGATTGCGCGCGCGCTGATGCAAAAAGCGCAAATCATTCTCGCTGACGAACCCATTGCCTCGCTGGACCCGGAGTCCGCCCGCATCGTGATGGAAACCCTGCGCGACATTAACCAGAACGACGGCATTACCGTGGTGGTCACGCTGCATCAGGTGGATTACGCCCTGCGCTATTGCGAACGCATCGTCGCCCTGCGTCAGGGACACGTGTTCTTTGATGGCGCGAGCCATCAGTTTGATAACGAACGTTTTGACCATCTCTACCGCAGCATTAACCGCGTCGAAGAGAACGCGCAGGCTGCTTAATTAAACCCGATCCGAGGAAAGTACATGAGCTACAAAGCCGTTGCCGCGCTGGCCTTTACCAGCATGTTCAGCCTCAGCACCCTGTTAAGCCCGGCGTATGCACAAGAGCAGGAAAAAGCGCTGAATTTCGGCATTATTTCGACGGAATCACAGCAAAACCTGAAACCTCAGTGGGAACCGTTCCTGAAAGATATGGAAACCAAACTGGGGATCAAAGTGAACGCCTTCTTCGCCCCGGACTATGCAGGCATCATCCAGGGGATGCGCTTTAACAAAGTGGACATCGCCTGGTACGGCAACCTCTCCGCCATGGAAGCGGTGGACCGCGCGAACGGCCAGGTCTTTGCCCAGACCGTCGCGGCAGATGGCTCCCCGGGCTACTGGAGCGTGCTGATCGTCAACAAAGACAGCCCGATCAACAACCTCAATGACATGCTCGCCAAACGCAAAGAGCTGACCTTCGGCAACGGCGATCCGAACTCTACCTCCGGCTACCTGGTCCCTGGCTACTACGTCTTCGCCAAAAACAACGCCTCTGCCAGCGACTTCAAACGCACGGTAAACGCCAGCCATGAAACCAACGCTCTGGCCGTGGCCAACAAGCAGGTGGATGTTGCCACCAACAACACCGAGAACCTCGACAAGCTGAAGACCTCCGCACCGGACAAGCTGAAAGAGATCAAGGTTATCTGGAAATCCCCGCTGATCCCCGGCGACCCGATCGTGTGGCGTAAAAACCTGTCCGAAAGCACCAAGGACAAGGTGTACGACTTCTTTATGACCTATGGCAAAACGCCGGAAGAGAAAGCGGTCCTCGAACGTCTGGGCTGGGCGCCGTTCCGCCCGTCAAGCGACCTGCAGCTGGTCCCGATTCGCCAGCTGGCGCTGTTTAAAGAGATGCAGGGCGTGAAGGACAACAAAGGCCTGAAGGACGAGGAGAAGACCAGCAAAGTGGCCGCGATTCAGGCCCAGCTTGAAGACCTCGACCGCCTGACCGCCGCGCTCGGCGCGATGACCAGCGTGAATAAAGCGGTGCAGTAACGCTTTTCGCCCGGTGGCGCTGCGCTTACCGGGCCTACATTTTGGATCGTAGGCCGGATAAGCGTAGCGCCATCCGGCACACAAAGACCTGCGGAGTAATACATGCAAACCATCACCCTCCCACCGCCAAAGCGCAGCTGGTTCTCGCTTATAAGCTGGGCCATCCTGCTGGCGGTGCTGGTTATCTCCTGGAAGGGCGCGGAAATGGATCCGCTGCTGCTCTTCAAAGACGCGGGCAACATGGCGACCTTCGCCGCCGACTTCTTCCCGCCGGACTTCAGCCAGTGGCAGGACTACCTCAGCGAAATGGCGGTCACCCTGCAAATCGCCGTCTGGGGCACCGCGCTGGCCGTTATTCTCTCTGTTCCGTTTGGCCTGATGAGCGCCGAAAACATCGTGCCGTGGTGGGTATACCAGCCCATGCGCCGCCTGATGGACGCCTGTCGAGCGATCAACGAAATGGTCTTTGCGATGCTGTTCGTGGTCGCCGTCGGCCTGGGTCCGTTTGCGGGCGTCATGGCGCTGTTCATCCACACCACCGGTGTGCTCTCCAAGCTGCTCTCCGAGGCGGTCGAAGCCATTGAGCCCGGTCCGGTGGAAGGCATTCGCGCGACCGGCGCCAACAAAATCGAAGAGATCCTCTACGGCGTTCTGCCACAGGTGATGCCGCTGCTGATCTCCTACTCCCTGTACCGCTTTGAGTCCAACGTCCGCTCCGCCACCGTCGTCGGCATGGTCGGCGCAGGCGGGATTGGCGTCACCCTGTGGGAAGCGATTCGCGGTTTCCAGTTCCAGCAAACCTGTGCCCTGATGGTGCTTATCATCATCACCGTCAGCCTGCTGGATTTCCTCTCTCAACGTTTGCGTAAGCACTTCATCTGAGAAGCGAGGCTTTGTTTTCTATGCACTTATCCAGACATCCGACCAGTTACCCTACCCGCTGGCAAGAGATTGCGGCGAAGCTCGAAGTGGAGCTGCGCACGCACTACCGCTGCGGAGACTACCTTCCTGCCGAGCAGCAGCTTGCCGACCGCTATGAAGTGAACCGACACACCCTGCGCCGTGCCATTGACCAGCTGGTCGAGCGCGGCTGGGTCCAGCGCCGTCAGGGCGTGGGCGTGCTGGTGCTGATGCGCCCGTTCGACTACCCGCTTAACGCCCAGGCGCGCTTTAGCCAGAACCTGCTGGATCAGGGCAGCCACCCGACCAGCGAAAAGCTGCTCTCTGTCTTACGCCCGGCCTCCAGCCACGTGGCGGACGCGCTGGGTATTCAGGAGGGCGACAACGTCATCCACCTGCGCACCCTGCGCCGGGTCAACGGCGTCGCGGTGTGCCAGATAGACCACTACTTCGCGGATCTCACCCTCTGGCCAGTGCTGCAGAATTTCTCCAGCGGTTCGCTACATGATTTTCTCCAGAATGCGACAGGCATTGCGCTGAAACGCACCCAGACGCGTATCAGCGCCCGCCGCGCGCAGGCGAAAGAGAGCAAAGTGCTCGAAATCCCCAATATGGCCCCGCTGCTCTGCGTGCGCACCCTCAACCACCGTGACGGCGAGATCGACGCGACGGAATATTCCGTCAGCCTGACCCGCGCCGACATGATCGAATTCACCATGGAGCACTGAATGCACTTCGACACCGCCACCCGACAGCGCTGGATGCGCGTGCTGGCCCACAGCCAGCCTGCTGCGCTGTCTGCCCGCATGAACGCCCTTAGCCTGGCTCCCGGGTACGACATCCTCCGCGCGCCGGAGATCGGCCTCGTGCAGATCCAGGCGCGCATGGGCGGCACCGGCGAGCGCTTTTTCGCCGGGGATGCCACCCTCACCCGCGCAGCGATCCGCCTGCACAGCGGCACGCTGGGCTACAGCTACGTGCTGGGGCGTGATAAAGCCCACGCCGAGCGCTGCGCGGTCATCGACGCGCTTTTACAGGAACCACCGCATTTCCAGACGCTGATGGAAACCCTTATTTCCCCGCTGGAGGCCGACCGCGCCGCACGTCTTGCCGCGCGTCAGGCCGAAGTGAATACCAGCCGGGTCGACTTCTTTACGCTCGTTCGCGGAGACAACGCATGACGCTTCAACCTGCTTTTACCCTGGCCGTCCAGGATGCCCAACACAGTTTTCGTCGCCTGCTGAAGGCCATGAGCGAGCCGGGCGTGATTGTCTCGCTGCACCAGCTCTCCCAGGGCTGGCTGCCGCTGAATCTGGCCACCACCAGCGTACTGCTGACCCTGGCCGACAACGATACCCCGGTATGGCTTTCGGGCGCCCTGTCGAACGACATCGCCAGCCAGAACCTGCGTTTTCACACCGGCGCTCCGCTGGTCGATCAGCCCCGGCAGGCGATCTTTGCCGTGGCCGACGAACAAATCAGCCATGAACAGCTGAATGCCCTGAGCGAAGGCACCGCCGTCGCCCCGGAAACCAGCGCCACGCTGATTTTGCAGGTCGCCAGCCTGAGCGGCGGCCGCATGCTGCGCCTGACCGGCGCAGGCATCGCCGAAGAACGCATGGTCGCGCCGCAGCTGCCGGAGTGCATCATTCACGAGCTGACCGAGCGCCCGCACCCGTTCCCGCTGGGCATTGACCTGATCCTGACCTGCGGCGAGCGCCTGCTGGCCATCCCGCGGACCACCCACGTGGAGGTGTGCTGATGTACGTTGCCGTCAAAGGGGGCGAGAAGGCCATCGCCGCCGCCCATGCGCTGCAGGCGCACAGACGACGGGGCGATGAACAGCTCCCCGAGCTGAGCGTCGCCCAAATCGAGCAGCAGCTAAACCTCGCCGTAGACCGGGTAATGACCGAGGGCGGCATCGCCGACCGAGAACTGGCGGCTCTGGCCCTGAAGCAGGCCAGCGGTGATAACGTGGAAGCGATCTTCCTGCTGCGCGCCTACCGCACCACGCTGGCGAAACTGGCGGTCAGCGAGCCGGTGAATACGGCGGAGATGCGCCTGGAGCGCCGCATTTCTGCCGTTTATAAAGACATCCCCGGCGGCCAGCTGCTTGGCCCTACCAGTGACTACACCCATCGCCTGCTGGATTTTACCCTGCTGGCTAACGGCGAGACGTCGCCGCTCAGCACCTCTGACGCCGAACAGGAACCGTCCCCGCACGTCTTCAGCCTGCTGGCGAAACAGGGCCTGGCGAAGGCGGAGGAGGACTCCGGCGCGCAGCCGGATGACATCACCCGCACGCCGCCGGTCTACCCGTGTTCACGCTCGTCCCGCCTGCAGCAGCTGATGCGCGGCGACGAAGGCTATCTGCTGGCGCTGGCCTACTCCACCCAGCGAGGCTACGGGCGTAACCATCCGTTTGCCGCCGAAATTCGCAGCGGCTACATCGACGTTGAAATCGTGCCGGAAGAGCTGGGATTTGCGGTGAACGTCGGCGAACTGCTGATGACAGAATGCGAAATGGTGAACGGTTTTGTTGCCCCCGAAAATGAAGACCCGCACTTTACCCGCGGCTACGGGCTGGTGTTTGGCCTTGGCGAGCGCAAGGCGATGGCCATGGCGCTGGTCGACCGCGCCCTGCAGGCGCCGGACTACGGCGAACACAACGCGGGCCCGGCACAGGACGAAGAGTTCGTCCTGGCCCACGCGGATAACGTCGAGGCCGCGGGCTTCGTCTCGCACCTCAAGCTGCCGCACTACGTCGATTTCCAGGCCGAACTGGAACTGCTGAAACGCCTGCAACGGGAGCGCAAACATGGCTAACTTAAGCGGCTACAACTTTGCCTATCTGGATGAGCAAACCAAACGCATGATCCGCCGAGCGATACTTAAAGCGGTGGCGATCCCGGGCTATCAGGTGCCGTTCGGCGGCCGCGAAATGCCGATGCCCTACGGCTGGGGCACGGGCGGTATTCAGATCACCGCCAGCGTGATCGGCGAGGCGGACGTGCTGAAGGTCATCGACCAGGGCGCGGACGACACCACCAACGCCGTGTCGATCCGCAACTTCTTTCAGCGGGTAACGGGCGTCGCGACCACGGAAAAAACCGAAGACGCGACGCTGATCCAGACCCGCCACCGCATTCCGGAAACCCCGCTCGCTGAAGATCAGATTCTGATTTTCCAGGTGCCGATCCCGGAGCCGCTGCGCTTTATCGAGCCGCGCGAAACCGAAACCCGCACCATGCACGCCCTGGAAGAGTACGGGGTCATGCAGGTGAAGCTGTATGAGGATATCGCCCGCTTCGGCCATATCGCCACCACCTACGCCTACCCGGTGAAGGTCAACGGGCGCTACGTCATGGACCCGTCGCCGATCCCGAAATTTGACAACCCGAAGATGGACATGATGCCCGCCCTGCAGCTGTTCGGTGCCGGACGTGAAAAACGCATCTACGCCGTCCCGCCCTACACGCGTGTCGAAAGCCTGGATTTCGACGATCACCCGTTTACGGTGCAGGAGTGGGACGAGCCGTGCGCCATCTGCGGATCCAAACACAGCTATCTGGATGAAGTAGTGCTGGATGACACGGGCAAACGGATGTTTGTCTGCTCCGACACCGATTTTTGCCGCCAACAGAGCGAGGCGAACGGCCAATGAAACCGCTGCTTTCGGTTAACAACCTGACCCACCTGTATGCGCCGGGCAAAGGCTTTAGCGACGTGTCGTTCGAGCTGTGGCCG
The DNA here is from genome assembly GCF_043972695.1 of Enterobacter quasiroggenkampii. Lineage (NCBI taxonomy): Bacteria > Pseudomonadati > Pseudomonadota > Gammaproteobacteria > Enterobacterales > Enterobacteriaceae > Enterobacter > Enterobacter quasiroggenkampii. The sequence continues at coordinate 967,650 of NZ_CP143745.1, read as the reverse complement.
GGCGAAGTGCTGGGGATTGTCGGCGAGTCCGGCTCAGGCAAAACCACCCTGCTGAAGTCCATCTCCGCGCGCCTGACGCCGCAGAACGGCGACATTTTGTATGAGGGCGCCTCCCTCTACGGCATGAGCGAGGCCGAACGCCGCCGCCTGCTGCGCACCGAGTGGGGCGTGGTGCACCAGCACCCGATGGACGGCCTGCGCCGTCAGGTCTCTGCGGGGGGCAACATCGGCGAACGCCTGATGGCCACCGGCGCGCGCCACTACGGCAATATCCGCGCTACGGCGCAGCGCTGGCTGGAAGAAGTGGAAATTCCCGCGTCGCGCATCGACGACCTGCCCACCACCTTTTCCGGCGGTATGCAGCAGCGCCTGCAGATCGCCCGCAACCTGGTCACGCACCCGAAGCTGGTGTTTATGGATGAACCCACCGGCGGGCTGGACGTCTCGGTGCAGGCGCGCCTGCTCGACCTGCTGCGCGGCCTGGTGGTAGAGCTGAACCTGGCAGTGGTGATTGTCACCCACGATCTGGGCGTTGCGCGCCTGCTGGCGGACCGCCTGCTGGTGATGAAGCAGGGTCGAGTGGTGGAAAGTGGGTTAACCGACCGTGTGCTCGACGATCCCCACCATCCCTACACCCAGCTGCTGGTGTCGTCCGTGTTGCAGAACTGAGGTTGCTGCTGCCGGGTGGCGCTGCGCTTACCCGGCCTACGAATAGCGCACCTGTAGGCCGGGTAAGGCGTAGCCGCCACCCGGCAACACGAACACCGCATCTTGTAGGCCGGGTAAGGCGAAGCCGCCACCCGGCAAAACAAATCGCGAGGCCAACATGATCCACGTACAAAACGTAAGTAAAACCTTTGTGCTCCACCAGCAAAACGGCGTACGTCTGCCGGTGCTGCAAAATGCCTCTCTGGAGGTTAATCGCGGCGAATGCGTGGTGCTGCACGGCCACTCCGGCAGCGGAAAATCGACCCTGCTGCGCTCCCTCTACGCCAACTATTTGCCCGACGAAGGCCATATTCATATTCGCCACGGCGATGAATGGGTCGACCTGGTACAGGCCCCCGCGCGGAAGGTGCTGGACGTGCGCCGCACCACGATCGGCTGGGTGAGCCAGTTTCTGCGGGTGATCCCGCGGATCTCCGCCCTCGACGTGGTGATGCAGCCGCTGCTGGATCTCGGCGTGCCGCGCGAAACCTGCGCCGCCAAAGCCGCCAGCCTGCTGACGCGCCTCAATGTGCCCGAGCGCCTCTGGCACCTTGCCCCGTCGACCTTTTCCGGCGGCGAGCAGCAGCGCGTCAATATCGCCCGCGGCTTTATCGTCGACTACCCGATTTTACTTCTGGATGAACCCACCGCCTCGCTCGACAGCAAAAACAGCGCCGCCGTGGTGGAACTGATCGAACAGGCCAAAGCGCGCGGGGCGGCGATCGTCGGGATCTTCCACGACGAGAGCGTTCGCACCCGCGTCGCGGACCGGCTGCACCCAATGGGGACTCCCGCATGATTATCAATAACGTCAAGCTGGTACTGGACAATGAGGTGGTTGGCGGCTCGATTGAGATCCAGGACGGAACAATCCGCGCGTTTGCCGAAACCCAGAGCCGCTCACCCGAAGCGATGGACGGCGACGGCGGCTGGCTGCTGCCGGGGCTGATCGAACTGCATACCGATAATCTGGACAAGTTCTTCACGCCACGGCCGAAGGTGGACTGGCCCGCGCATTCAGCGATGAGCAGCCACGACGCGCTGATGGTCGCCAGCGGCATCACCACCGTACTGGACGCGGTGGCCATCGGTGACGTGCGCGACGGCGGCGACCGTCTGGAGAACCTGGAGAAGATGATCAACGCCGTGGAGGAGACGCAAAAACGCGGCCTCAACCGCGCCGAGCACCGCCTGCACCTGCGCTGCGAGCTGCCGCACCACACCACCCTGCCGCTGTTTGAAAAGCTGGTCGGCCGCGAGCCGGTCTCGTTGGTCTCCCTGATGGACCACTCGCCGGGGCAGCGTCAGTTCGCCAACATTGAAAAGTATCGCGAATACTATCAGGGCAAATATTCTCTCAGCGATGCGGAGATGGCCCGTTACGAAGAAGAGCAGCTGGCGCTTGCGGCACAGTGGTCCCAGCCTAACCGTCTCAGGATTGCGGCGATGTGCCGGGACCGTAATATCGCGCTGGCCAGCCATGACGACGCCACACACGATCACGTGGTCGAATCCCATCAGCTTGGCAGCGTGATCGCCGAATTTCCCACCACGTTCGAGGCGGCTGAAGCCTCCCGCAAGCACGGCATGAACGTGCTGATGGGCGCACCGAACATCGTGCGCGGCGGCTCACACTCCGGCAACGTCGCGGCAAGCAAGCTCGCTTCCCTTGGCCTGCTGGATATCCTCTCGTCCGACTATTACCCCGCCAGCCTGCTCGACGCGGCGTTCCGGGTGGCCGACGACGAGGGCAACCGCTTTACGCTGCCGCAGGCGATTCGTCTGGTGACGAAAAACCCGGCCTCGGCGCTTAACCTGCAGGATCGCGGCGAGATAGCCGAAGGCAAGCGGGCGGATCTGGTGCTGGCCCACCGCAAGGGCGAGCACATCCATATCGACCACGTCTGGCGTCAGGGAAAGAGGGTGTTCTGATGGGAAGACTTATCTGGTTAATGGGGCCGTCCGGCTCCGGTAAGGACAGCCTGCTGTCCGCCTTACGGCAGCAGGAGCATCCGCAACTGCTGGTAGCGCACCGGTACATTACCCGGGCGGCGAATGCGGGGAGTGAAAACCATATCGCCCTGAGCGAGCAGGAGTTTTTCACCCGTGCCGGGCAAAATCTGCTGGCGCTGAGCTGGCACGCCAACGGCTATTACTACGGGATCGGTATCGAGACCGATCTGTGGCTGCATGCGGGGTTCGACGTGCTGGTCAACGGTTCACGGGCGCATCTTTCGCAAGCGCGCGCCCGCTATGGAGCGGCCCTGCTGCCGGTCTGCCTGCAGGTTTCACCGGACGTCCTGCGCAGCCGGTTGCAGAGCCGGGGGCGTGAATCCGCCCGTGAGATCGACCAGCGGCTGGAGCGTGCGGCCCGCTATACCCCGTCCGACTGCCACGTCCTCAATAACGACGGAAGTTTGCTACAGTCAGTCGAGATCTTTTTATCGCTTATCCGTCAGAAGGAGAAACAGCATGCCTGACTGCACGCTTCGTCCCGCCACCGCCGACGATGCGCAAATCGTTTACGCGTTAATCTGCGAGTTAAAGCAGGCCGAGTTCGATCGCCAGGCGTTTCACGCGGGCTATCTTGCCAATTTGCAGGATCGCAATATGCGCTATCAGCTTGCCGAACTGGACGGGCAGGTGATCGGCATGATCGGCCTGCACCTGCAGTTTCATCTCCATCACGCGCGCTGGATCGGCGAGATCCAGGAGCTGGTGGTGATGCCGCAGGCGCGCGGATTAAAGGTGGGCAGCCAACTGCTGGCCTGGGCGGAAGGGGTAGCACGAGAGGCCGGCGCGGAGCTGACCGAACTCTCCACCAGCGTGAAGCGCGTGGACGCCCATCGTTTTTACGTTCGTGAAGGATATACGCAGAGCCATTTCCGATTCACCAAACCGCTGTAGAGGTGCGCTATGAGTCTGACCATCACGTTGACGGGAACCGGTGGCGCCCAGTTGGTGCCGGTCTTTGGCTGCGACTGCGCGGCGTGTCGCCGGGCGCGCCTGCAGGATAACTATCGCCGTCGCCCGTGCAGCGCGGTAGTGAAATTCAACGATGCTGTCACCCTGCTGGATGCCGGTATTCCGCACCTGATGGACGACTGGGCCGCAGGCAGCTTTCAGCAATTTTTGCTGACCCATTACCATATGGATCACGTCCAGGGACTCTTCCCCCTGCGCTGGGGCGTGGGCGCGACGATCCCCGTTTACGGTCCGCCGGATGAAGCAGGATGCGACGACCTGTTTAAACATCCGGGGATTCTGGATTTCAGCCACACGGTCGACCCCTTTGTTATGTTTGAGCTTCAGGGTATGCGGGTCACGCCGCTGCCGCTCAACCATTCGAAACTGACCTTCGGGTATTTGCTGGAGTCGGCCCACAGCCGCGTGGCCTGGCTGTCCGACACCGCCGGACTGCCGGAAAAAACGGTGAAGTTCCTGCTCAACAATCAACCGCAGGTGATGATTATCGACTGCAGCCATGCACCGCGCGACGAAACGCCGCAAAACCATTGCGACTTAAATACCGTGATGGCGCTAAACGAGGTGATTGGCTGTCTGCAGGTGATCCTGACGCACATCAGCCATCAGTTTGACGTGTGGATGATGGATAACCCACTGCCCGACGGCATTGAAGCGGGGTATGACGGGATGGTGTTGGTACTGGACTGAGTTTTGCCGGGTGGCGGCTGCGCCTTACCCGGCCTACGGTCCAGGTTTTTGCAGGCCTGCGTCAGCGAAGCGCCACCAGGCTTTAGCCTCGATCGTAATCGTCTTCTAACCTGCGCTCATCCTCTTCTAACCGACGCCTGTCGTCATCCAGCTGGCGCTGGCGCTCGTCTAAACGGCGGCGTCTGTCTTCGAGCTGCCGACGACGATCGTCGTACTGTCGACTGTCGATTTGACGGCTGCGGTCATAACGATCGTCGTCGTCATTGCTGCGGCTGCTGCTGGGGTTGTAGGCATCGTTGATCGCCTGCTGAATGTTGCCAATAGCATCATCAACAATGTCGGCATGAGCCAGTTGGCTGGTGAGAGACAGCAGACCAAATAACAGAGCAGTTGAGTAACGTTTCATAAGGCCAGACTCGCAGGTGAACTGGCCTTACGATAATGAACAGCAGGAAACGGGGGTAGCGGAGGAATCTCAAATTACCATGACCTTCCGCAGAGCCTGCGCCAGCTGCGCCCGCGTAAACGGCTTACGCAATAACGGAACGTCCGGCAGTTGAGGGTTATGCGTGGGCCGTAAATCCTGTCCGCTGATCAGCAGCACCGGAAGCTGCGGATAGTGACTGCGCACATGGCTAATCACCTCGGCCCCGCTCAGGCTTCCGGGCAACATCAGGTCGCTGATAAACATGCCAATATCCGGCGACGCCGCCAGCATGCTCAGCGCCTGCTCGCTGTTGTCCGCTTCGAGCGTCAGATAGCCAAGCTGGTGCAACTGCTCGCACAGGGTCTGACGGACATCCGCTTCATCCTCCAGCACCAGCACCAGGCGCTCGCTCTCGACGGAGGCGGTGGCTGACAGCGCTTCATCAACTGCAGCGGCGGGCTGCGTCGAGCGCGGGAGGTGAAGCCGCACGGTCGTTCCCTGTCCCGGCGCGCTTTCAATCTCCACGCGACCACCGGACTGGCGCACAAAGCCGTACACCATCGACAGGCCTAACCCGCTCCCGCTCCCGGTCTGTTTGGTGGTGAAGAACGGTTCAAAGACGCGGGATTTGACCTCCTGCGACATGCCGCTGCCGCGGTCAATGACTTCCAGCGCCACCATATCCTGCCTGCGTCCGTCGCTGCGGGTAACGCGCTGATTCCAGGTGCGAATTTTAATCACCCCGCTTTGCCCTTCCATCGCATCACGCGCGTTCATCACCAGATTAATGATGGCGTTTTCCAGCTGGCTGACGTCGATCCATGCGGGCCATGCCGGGGATTGCGCTTCAATTTCCAGGGTCAGGGTGGCGGGCAAGGAGTGACGCAGCAGTTCCCGGAGGTTCTCCAGCAGCGGCTGCATCTCTACCGCATGCGGCGTCAGGGATTGCTTGCGGGAAAACGCCAGCAGGCGCTGGGTCAGTAAGGCGCCACGCTCGGCCGCCTTCAGCGCCCGGGTAATGCGCGGCGCGTCGTTTGATTCGGGGTCGGTGAGCTCAAGACTGCCGATGATCACCGCCAGCAGGTTATTAAAATCATGCGCCAGCCCGCCCGTCAGCTGCCCAACGGCCTTCATTTTCTGGCTGTGCAGCAGCGCCTCTTCCAGCCCCTGACGCTCAATGCGGTCGATCTCCATCTGCGTGGTTTTTTCTTTCAGCAGGCGCGTGGTGTGCTCAAGCGAGGCGGTATTGCGGGCAAAAACGTTAAACGCGCGCGCCAGTTCACCCAGCTCATCGCGCCGCTGCAGCGCGGGGACGGACACATCCTGTTCGCCGTGAGCAAGACGCGACATCGCCCGGGAAATGGCCGTCAGGTTGGAGGCCAGATTGCGGTAGATATACCAGCAGGCACACCCGGTGATGATCAGCGCCAGCACGGCGAAAATGGTGATAAATACGCTGATGGATTGCAGTTCGTGATGGCTCTGGGCGGTGCGAAGCCGGGAGGCCTGCGCCACCTGCTCCACGTACTGATTGATGTCGCTGTTGAGGATCGCCACCAGCGCCTTGATGTGGAACATATACCAGCTTATCGCCAGATCGCTCTCCTCCAGCTGCTTCGACAGCGGGGCGAGCTGACCTAGCTCGGCATTAAAATCAGGCAGAACCGTCTTTACGACCGGCTGTACGGCACGCCGGGGCAGCGTTGCAGCCACCGCGTCCAGTTGCCGGATGGTCGCGCGCGGCGAAGGGGTATCGATGGCGGCGGCGATCAGCCGGTCCATCTCCATCAGCTGCTGTGCATCCGGTACGTTACTGTCATAACGGCGGTTGATGTCCTGCAGATGGCGCAGGTAGCTCTGGCTTTGATATAGCGAGCTCAGCAGCGCGTTACGCTCCAGATGGCGTCGCTGTCCGCGCTCCAGCATCTCCGTCACGCTCTGCTGTAACTCATTGCTTCGTTGAATAATACGCGCCACCAGGGCTGGCTCCTGCTGCGCCAGCGGCGCCTCCGCAAGCTGTTCCAGCGAATGGCGCAGGGCCATTTGCGTCTGCTTCAGGCGCTCGGCTTCCCCTTTGTACTCGAGCGCCCCCACCACCTGCGAGAGCCGCACCGCCGCCGTCGCCACGTTGGCGGTATCGCGGGCCAGGTTCATGCTGCCGGTCATATCGTCCAGCGTTTGCTGCTGCACCTGCTCCTGGATTTGACTGGCGTGACGGAAGCCGAGTACCGCCACGCCGCTCACCATCAGCGTCACGGCGACCACCAGCAGATTGAAAATCAGCAGGCGACCGCGGGCGCTGGCGAAGAACGGGGGGCGGTGTGATGGCATGGATTGAGGCTCCTTTGCGGTTTGTTGTCCCCTCACCCTAACCCTCTCCCCAAAGGGGCGAGGGAATAATTTGCTTCCTCTCCCTTTCAGGGAGAGGGCCGGGGTGAGGGTAATTCAATAACTGTGATCCACATTAGCTATTCATAACTATGACAAATATGAACAGCTTCTGACATTTTGCATTTACGCACCTGTGATGAAGTGCAGAAATCGGCATTCACAGGAGATCCGCCATGAGCAGAACCCCGGTATTAGAGATGCGCAGCATTGCCAAAACGTTTGGCAGTTTCCACGCGCTCAAGGGTGTGGATTTGACGGTTTTTCCCGGTGAGATCCACGCGCTGATGGGCGAAAACGGCGCGGGAAAAAGCACGCTGATGAAAATCCTCGCGGGGGCCTATACCGCGACCAGCGGCGAGATCCTGATCGACGGTCAGCCGTTTCACATTAAAGGGCCGAAAGATGCGCTGGCCGCAGGCATCACCCTGATTTATCAGGAGATGCAGCTCGCGCCCAATCTGACCGTAGCCGAAAATATCTTCCTCGGCAGCGAGCTGTCGCGCGGCGGGATGGTGCAGCGCAAAGAGATGGCTGCCCAGGCGCAGGCGGTGATTGACCGCCTCGGCGCGCAGTTCAGCGCCACCGATCTGGTAATGAAACTGACCATAGCCGAACAGCAGCAGGTGGAAATTGCCCGCGCGCTGCACCGCAACAGCCGCATTCTGGTGATGGATGAACCCACCGCCGCCCTCTCCTCGCGGGAAACGCATCGCCTGTTTGAACTGATTTTGCGCCTGCGCGATGAAGGGATGGCAATCATCTATATCAGCCACCGCATGGCGGAAGTGTATGAACTCTCTGACCGCGTCAGCGTTCTGCGCGACGGGCAGTACGTCGGCAGTCTGACGCGCGACAAGCTCAACGCTTCCGAGCTGGTGCGCATGATGGTGGGACGACCGTTAAGCGACCTGTTCAACAAGGAGCGTGATATCCCCCTCGGCAGCCCGCGCCTCAACGTGCACCACCTCACCGACGGTAAAAAAGTACAGCCCTGCAGCCTGCAGGTGCGTTCCGGCGAAATCGTCGGGCTGGCGGGGTTGGTCGGGGCCGGACGTTCCGAGCTGGCACAACTCATCTTCGGCGTGCGCAAAGCCACGGGCGGCATGATTGAGGTCGACGGCGAGCCGGTGGTGATCCACTCCCCGCGTGCGGCCATCGAAAATGGCATCGGTTTTCTCACCGAGAACCGCAAGGAGCAGGGACTGTTTCTGGAGCTGGCGGCGCAGGAGAACATCACCATGGCGACGCTGGAGCGCGACGCCACCTTCGGCATGTTAAACCGCAAAAAAGCGCAGGCCATCTCCGATGACGCCATCGCCCTGCTTAACATCCGCGTGCCGCATGCTCAGGTGCGCGCGGGCGGGCTGTCGGGCGGCAACCAGCAGAAGCTGCTCATCTCCCGCTGGGTCGCCATCGGCCCGCGCATTCTGATTCTGGACGAACCCACGCGCGGCGTGGACGTCGGGGCGAAAAGCGAGATCTACCGCATCATGAACCAGATGGCGCGCAAAGGGGTGGCGATTTTGATGATCTCCAGCGAGCTGCCGGAAGTGGTGGGGATGAGCGACCGGGTGTACGTGATGCGCGAAGGCAGCATCGCGGGCGAGCTTCACGGGCGTGACATCTCTCAGGAAAACATTATGACGCTGGCAACTGGCGTGAACGACACTCATCATCAGGCGGTGTAACCATGACAACTCCAACCCATCCGCAGCAGGTGGCAAAATCCGCCTCCGCCAAAAAAATGCTGATGAGCGATCTGATGCAAACGGTCGGTATTTTGCCAATTCTTATCCTGATTGTGGCGGTATTTGGCTTTATTGCCCCGAACTTCTTTACCGAGAGCAACCTGCTCAACATTACCCGTCAGGCGTCGATCAACATCGTGCTGGCGGCGGGAATGACCTTCATTATCCTCACCGGCGGGATTGATCTCTCCGTGGGGTCGATTCTCGGCACCACGGCGGTGGCCGCGATGGTGGTATCGCTCATTCCCGAATTCGCCGGGCTGTCCATTCCCGCCGCGCTGATGCTCGGCATGGTGCTGGGCCTGTTTAACGGCGCGCTGGTGGCCTTTGCCGGGCTGCCGCCCTTTATCGTCACGCTCGGCACCTACACGGCGCTGCGCGGCGCGGCGTACCTGCTGGCCGACGGCACGACGGTCATTAACTCGAACATCAACTTCGAGTGGATCGGCAATAACTATCTCGGCCCAATTCCCTGGCTGGTGGTGATCGCCCTGGCGGTCATTGTGGTGTGCTGGTTCATCCTGCGCCGTACCACGCTCGGCGTTCATATCTACGCCGTGGGCGGCAACATGCAGGCGGCGCGCTTAACGGGCATTAAGGTCTGGCTGGTGCTGCTGTTTGTCTACGGCATGAGCGGCCTGCTCTCCGGCCTCGGCGGCGTCATGAGCGCCTCACGCCTCTACAGCGCTAACGGCAACCTCGGCACGGGTTACGAGCTGGATGCGATTGCGGCGGTGATCCTTGGCGGCACCAGCTTTGTCGGCGGGATCGGCACGATCACCGGCACGCTGGTCGGCGCATTGATCATCGCCACCCTCAACAACGGCATGACGCTGATGGGCGTCTCCTACTTCTGGCAGCTGGTGATCAAAGGGGCGGTGATCATCATTGCGGTGCTGATCGACAAATACCGTACCCGACACCATCAAAGTGCATAACAACAATACCCTACGAGTGAGGAAGACAAGATGCGTTTGAAACCGTTAGTAACCGCGCTCTGTGCTGGCGCGCTGCTTGCCGCAACGCCGTTTGCGCAGGCGAAAGATCTGAAGTCCATTGGCGTGACGGTGGGTGACCTGGCTAACCCGTTCTTCGTGCAGATCACCAAAGGTGCCGAGCTGGAAGCGCGCAAGCTGGCGGGGGATAACGTCAAGGTGACGCTGGTCTCCAGCGGGTACGATCTGGGCCAGCAGGTGGCGCAGATCGACAACTTCATCGCCGCGAAAGTGGACATGATCATCCTCAACGCCGCGGACTCCAAAGGGATCGGCCCGGCGGTGAAGCGCGCGAAGGACGCCGGGATCGTGGTCGTGGCGGTTGACGTGGCGGCGGAAGGGGCTGATGCGACCATCACCTCCGATAACACCCAGGCGGGTGAGATGGCCTGTAAGTACATTACCGACCGCCTGAAAGGGAAAGGCAACGTGGTGATCATCAACGGACCGCCGGTCTCAGCGGTGCAAAACCGCGTGGAAGGTTGCCAGACGGAGTTCAAAAAACATCCGGATATCAAGGTGCTCTCGGATAACCAGAACGCCAAAGGCAGTCGTGAAGGCGGTCTGGAAGTCATGACCTCCCTGCTGGCGGCCAATCCGAAGATCGACGGCGTGTTTGCGATTAACGATCCGACGGCGATCGGCGCCGATCTGGCCGCGAAACAGGCGCAGCGCAATGAGTTCTTTATCGTTGGCGTGGATGGTTCACCGGACGGTGAGGAAGCGCTGAAGCGTGAAAACTCGCTGTTTGTGGCGACCCCGGCGCAGGATCCGCAGGTCATGGCGGCAAAAGCGGTGGAGATCGGCTATGACATTCTCCAGGGCAAACCTGCGCCGAAAGCGCCCGTGCTGATCCCGGTGACGATGATCGATAAAAAGAACGTCGGCACGTATAAGGGGTGGACGGTTAAATGATCCTTTTCCCTCTTCCGCAGGGAGAGGGAACTGTTTTCAAGGAGTCCCCATGAAACGCTCCGACATTAACGAAATCCTCGGCCACACGCGGCAGTTTTTCTCCATGCACGACGTTCATCTCCCGCCTTTTGCCAGCTTTCCGCCAACGAAATGGCAGCAGCTTGACCAGGCCGCATGGCAGGAAGTGTTCGACCTCAGGCTCGGCTGGGACGTGACGGCATTCGGCGGCAATAACTTTGCCGCTGAGGGCCTGACGCTGTTTACCCTGCGCAACGGCTCGCCTAACGGCGTGCCGTATGAAAAAAACTATGCCGAAAAAATCATGCACGTGCGTGACGGCCAGGTCACGCCGATGCATTTTCACTGGCGGAAACGGGAAGACATCATCAACCGGGGCGGCGGGAATCTGATCGTGGAATTATGGAATGCCGGGGCGCATGAAGAGACGGAAAACACCGACGTGACGGTCACCGTCGACGGCTGCCGTCAAACCCACGCCCCCGGCAGCCAGCTGCGCCTCACGCCAGGGGAAAGCATCTGCCTGACGCCCGGTCTTTACCACAGTTTCTGGGGCGAACGCGGCTTCGGCGACGTGCTGGTCGGGGAAGTGTCCTCGGTCAATGACGATGAACACGACAACCACTTTTTGCAGCCCGTTGCCCGCTATAACAACATCGAAGAAGACGAGCCGGCGCTGCTGGTGCTGTGCAACGAGTACAACCTGTTTCGGATATAAGGGGTGAATGATGCCATTGATTTCTCTTGCCGACGGTCTTGCCCACGCCAGACAACACCGCTATGCGCTGGGCGCGTTTAACGTGCTCGATTCCCACTTCCTGCGCGCGCTGTTCGCCGCCGCAAAGCAGGAGCGCTCGCCGTTTATCATCAACATCGCCGAAGTGCACTTTAAGTACGTGTCGCTGGATTCCCTTGTCGAAGCGGTGAAGTTCGAAGCCGCCCGTCACGACATTCCCGTGGTGCTCAATCTCGACCACGGCCTGCATTTTGACGCCGTGGTGCGCGCCCTGCGCTTAGGGTTCAGCTCGGTGATGTTCGACGGCTCTACGCTGAGCTATGAGGAAAACATCCGCCAGACGCGGGAAGTGGTGAAGATGTGCCACGCGGTGGGCGTCTCGGTGGAGGCGGAGCTGGGCGCGGTCGGGGGGGATGAAGGCGGCGCGCTTTACGGACATGCGGATGAAGCCTTCTTCACCGACCCACAGCTGGCGCGCGAATTTGTCGATTCAACCGGCATCGACGCGCTGGCGGTGGCTATCGGTAACGCGCACGGCAAATACAGGGGCGAGCCGAAGCTCGATTTCCCGCGCCTGGACGCCATTCGCCAGCAGACGGGACTGCCGCTGGTTTTACACGGCGGCTCCGGGATTAGCGATGCCGACTTCCGCCGCGCCATCGAGCTGGGCATTCATAAAATCAATTTCTATACCGGGATGTCGCAGGCCGCGCTCGCCGCCGTGGAGCAGCGTATGGCAAAACGCCAGCCGCTCTACGACGAGTTTGCCGAGCTGCTGCTGGGCATAGAAGAGGCGATTACGGATACAGTCGCCGAACAGATGCGCATCTTTGGCAGCGCGGGGCAGGCATAATGGAACGCAAAGGCATCATCGCCGCAGGCAATATGCTGGTGGACCACGTCCACCAGATCGTGCAGTGGCCGGAGCGCGGCTGGCTGGCGGAAATCACCCACAGCGAACGCTCAACCGGTGGCGCGCCGCTCAACGTCCTGCTGACGCTGGCGAAAATGCACGTTGGCCTGCCGCTGCAGGCGGTGGGGCTGATCGGGGAAGACAGCGACGGGGACTACATTCTGGCGATGCTCGACCAGTACCACGTCAACCGCCAGCGCGTACAGCGCACCACCTTTGCGCCAACCTCCATGTCGCAGGTGATGACCGATCCCAGCGGACAGCGCACCTTTTTCCACTCACCGGGGGCCAACCGCCTGCTGGATCTTCCCGCTTTCGATCGCTTAGACGGATCGATGAAGATCTTCCATCTCGGCTATCTCCTGCTGCTCGACAGCCTGGATATGCCCGATGACGAGTTCGGCACCCGCAGCGCGCGGCTGCTGGCACAAATGCGTGACCAGGGGTATGAAACCTCGCTCGACCTGGTTTCCCGCAAGGGTGACCCACGCTATCAGCCGCTGGTGCTCCCTGCCCTGCGCCATCTCGACTATCTGGTCATTAACGAGCTGGAGGCCGGTGAGTTTAGCGGCCTGACAATGCGTGATGAAAACGACGCCCCGCACATTGCCCATATCGCCGATGCCGCGGCGCAGCTGCTGGCGGCAGGCGTACGCCAGCGGGTGGTGATCCACTGCCCGGAAGGCGCATGGGGAGAAGCCCGCGGTGAAGAGGGTCGCTGGATCCCGTCATGGATGCTGGAGCAGGAAGAGATTATCGGCAGCGTCGGCGCGGGCGATGCCTTTTGCGCGGGCTTTTTATACGGCTGCCATGAATCGCTGCCGCTGACAGAGAGTATTTATCTGGCGCACGCCTGCGCGCGGGCAAGCCTACTGGCGGCCAATGCGATTGACGGTGCAAAAACGCTGGCCGAGCTGCAGGCGTTTATTCGCGAGAGCGTTTAATTTAACAATAATTGCGATATTTCATTACAGTTCTATGAATTTTACATCCCCGAACTACACTCTCTCCATCTGGCATATTCGGCGTGGGCAGCACACTGTCCGCACACTTTTCCGAAATGAGATAGAAAGAGGACAAGGGAAAAATGTTCGCAGCCATCATCATCGGTATTTTCATTATCAGCGTTATTTATGCGCATTCACGCGGCAAAGAAAAACAGACGCTTTCTCGTCAGCTCTTCGACCATTCGACGTTCATGGCGCCCATCAATATGTTTATGACGGCGTTTTCTTCCCTGCCCGCCAGGCAGCCTTTCTTTGAAACAGAACGCTTCCCGGAATTAAATAAGCTGACGGAAAACTGGCTGGTTATTCGCGAAGAGGCGCTGCGTTTGCAGCATCATATTAAGGCGGCGGAAAATAATAACGACGCTGGCTTTAACACCTTTTTTAAACGCGGCTGGAAACGTTTTTATCTGAAGTGGTATGCCGATGCCCATCCCTCCGCGCAGTCTTTATGCCCGGTGACGACCCGGCTGGTAAGTGAAATCCCCTCGGTGAAGGCGGCCATGTTTGCCGAGCTGCCGGCGGGGGCGAAGCTTGGCAAGCACCGGGACCCGTACGCGGGCTCGGTTCGTTACCATCTGGGCTTATTCACACCGAATGACGATCGCTGCTTTATTGAAGTCGACAGGCAGCGCCACAGCTGGCGGGATGGAGAAGCCGTTATTTTTGATGAGACCTACGTCCACTGGGCAGAGAATAAAACGGATCAAACGCGCATTATTCTCTTCTGTGATATTGAGCGTCCGATGAAATGGCGCTGGGCGCAGGCGGTTAACCATTGGGTGGGAACCACGCTAATGTCTGCAGCCAGCTCACCGAATGACGAGAATGACAGCACTGGCGGCATTAACCGCATTTTTAAATACGTTCATGCAGGTCGCGAGCGGGGGCAGCGTCTGAAAAAAAGAAACCGTAAGGCCTATTACGCCCTCAAGTATCTGTGCATCGCTGCAATCTTTGCCGCCATCATTGTTCCGGCGATAACGTAAGCCTTATGCCGCCTGTTCGGGCCGGCTCACATCGGTGGCAAACACGTAACCCAGCCCGCGGATCGTTTTGATCAGCGCAGGCTGATGCGGGTTAGCCTCTATTTTCCGGCGCAGGCGCATGATCAGCACGTCAATCGTGCGATCGAACACGTCCGCGCTTTCGCTGTGGGTCAGCTCGAGCAGCCTGTCACGGCTCAGCACCCGACGGGCATTTTGCGTGAGCGCCAGCAGCAGGCCGTACTCGCCCTGGGTTAAGGGCACGGGATTACGCTGCGGATCGCTCAGCTCGCAGCGGGTGGTATCAAGCGTCCATCCGTTAAACGCAATGCCCGCGACGGGCGCTGCGGGAGCTTCCGCCGCCAGCACGCCCGTACGGCGCAGCACCGCTTTCACGCGGGCAACCACCACACGCGGGTTGAACGGTTTGCCAATATAATCGTCGGCCCCCATCTCCAGCCCCACCACCACGTCTGACTCGCTGCCCAGCCCGGTTAACATCACAACCGGTAGCGCCGGACGCTGCTTTTGCAGCTGCAGCAGAACCTGCAGGCCATTAATATCCGGCAGCATCATATCCAGCAGCACAAGCGCGATATTTGTCTCCTGTTGTACCCGGCGCAGCGCATCCTGGCCGTTATGGCAGACAAGCACGCTAAAGACGTGCTCGCTCAGCACGTCCTGAAGCAGTTCGCAGACTGCCGTATCGTCATCAACCACCAGAATCGCCGGTTTCATCGTATGCTTCCGTCAGGGGATTATGTTAAGTCTGAACTATTCTGCCGTCGGCTCCAGTCAAAAGGTTTTTTCAGTGACGGAAATTCAACCCATGTCACATCCGCCGCCCTGTCGACACGTCAATTTTGACGATTGGCTGCTTTTTGTCAGGGTTTTCACCCCGAATGGGCCGTAAAGTCAGGGGATACCCATACAAAAAACATGGCATAGAAGCTGCATAGTGGGTGCGAACGATTCGATTAACTGGAGCAGACTGATGAAAAAAGTCGTCACGGTTTGCCCTTATTGTGCCTCAGGTTGCAAGATCCACCTGGTGGTCGATAACGGCAAAATCGTCCGGGCGGAGGCCGCACAGGGGAAAACCAACCAGGGCACGCTGTGCCTGAAAGGTTACTACGGCTGGGATTTTATTAACGATACCCAAATCCTTACCCCGCGCCTGAAAACCCCTATGATCCGCCGCGAGCGCGGCGGCAAGCTGGAAGCCGTCTCCTGGAACGAGGCGCTGGATTACGTCGCCACGCGCCTGAGCGCCATCAAGGCCAAGTATGGCCCGGATGCCATCCAGACCACCGGCTCTTCCCGCGGGACGGGAAATGAAACCAACTATGTGATGCAAAAATTCGCGCGCGCCGTTATTGGTACTAATAACGTCGACTGCTGCGCTCGCGTCTGACACGGCCCATCGGTTGCAGGTCTGCACCAGTCGGTCGGTAACGGCGCAATGAGTAATGCCATCAACGAGATAGATAATACCGATCTCGTCTTCATCTTTGGTTATAACCCGGCGGATTCTCACCCTATCGTCGCGAACCACGTTATTCGCGCTAAACAGAATGGGGCGAAAATCATCGTCTGCGATCCGCGCAAAATTGAAACCGCGCGCATTGCGGATATGCACATTGCATTGAAAAACGGCTCGAACATCGCGCTGTTGAATGCAATGGGACACGTCATCATTGAGGAGAACCTGTACGACCAGGCGTTTGTCGCGACCCGTACGGAAGGCTTTGAAGAGTATAAGAAAATAGTCGAAGGCTACACGCCAGAGTCGGTTGAAGCGATAACCGGCGTCAGTGCGCAGGCGATCCGTCAGGCGGCCAGGATGTATGCCGGGGCGAAAACCGCCGCCATCCTCTGGGGCATGGGCGTGACACAGTTCTACCAGGGCGTGGAAACCGTGCGCTCTCTGACCAGCCTCGCGATGCTGACCGGTAATCTGGGTAAAGCCCACGTTGGCGTGAACCCGGTGCGTGGTCAGAATAATGTGCAGGGCGCCTGCGATATGGGCGCGCTGCCGGATACTTATCCTGGCTACCAGTACGTGAAGTTCCCGGAGAACCGCGCCAAATTCGCGAAGGCCTGGGGCGTGGAAAGCCTGCCGGAACACACCGGGTACCGCATCAGCGAACTGCCGCACCGCGCGGCGCATGGCGAAGTGCGTGCGGCCTACATCATGGGTGAAGATCCGCTTCAAACCGACGCCGAGCTCTCTGCAGTGCGTAAAGGGTTTGAGGATCTGGAGCTGGTGATTGTCCAGGATATCTTCATGACCAAAACCGCGGCGGCGGCGGATGTCATTTTACCGTCGACCTCCTGGGGCGAGCATGAAGGCGTCTACACGGCGGCCGACCGCGGCTTCCAGCGCTTCTTCAAGGCAGTCGAGCCGAAGTGGGATCTGAAAACGGACTGGCAGATTATCAGCGAAATCGCCACCCGTATGGGCTACCCGATGCACTACAACAACACCCAGGAGATCTGGGACGAGTTGCGCAGCCTGTGCCCGGACTTCTACGGCGCCACCTATGAAAAAATGGGTGAGCTGGGATACATCCAGTGGCCGTGCCGGGATGAGTCGGAGGCCGATCAAGGCACGTCCTATCTCTTTAAGGAGAAATTCGACACCCCGAACGGGCTGGCGCAATTCTTCACCTGCGACTGGGTCGCGCCCATTGATAAACTCACCGATGAGTATCCGATGGTGCTCTCCACCGTACGTGAAGTGGGCCACTACTCCTGTCGTTCGATGACCGGCAACTGCGCCGCGCTGGCCGCGCTGGCGGACGAGCCCGGCTATGCGCAAATCAACACCGCCGATGCGGAACGCCTTGGTATTGAGGACGAGGCGCTGGTGTGGGTGAATTCGCGCAAAGGGCGGGTCATCACCCGTGCGCAGGTCAGCGATCGTCCAAACAAAGGGGCGGTCTATATGACCTATCAGTGGTGGATTGGTGCCTGCAACGAGCTGGTAACGGAGAACTTAAGCCCGATAACCAAAACGCCGGAGTATAAATACTGCGCCGTCAACGTTGAGCCGATTGCGGATCAGCACGCGGCGGAACAGTACGTGATCGACGAATATAACAAGCTGAAAGCCCGACTGCGCGAAAGCGCAATGGGTTGAAGCCGTTAATTCATCGATGAATAAAGGGAGTGATATATTCACTCCCTTTTTATTTCCGATTAATTCATAAGAAATATAAATTATTATTCTGGAAAGCGGCTCGCAGAAATAATGTAATTTTCGCGAAAAGGAATTACATCTTTGCATTTTAATTCAGCGAGATAAGATATGCGGCGGGTGCTTAAGACTTTCTGTCTTGAGCATTGTTGAGGGACAGAAAGTAGAAAGCCCCGGGAAATTTTCATTTACCCGAGGCTACTCCCTCAACTCCCAACAGGTTGAGAGTAGCCTCTTATTCTTTTTTTGACAAGGAGTAAAAGGCATGACGCCATTAAAAACTGCGTTAGGCATCGTCTTTATTGTTTGCCTGACGATAGTGATCTTTACCTTTATTACTCGCGGTAAGCTCTGCGAGTTTTCAATAAAGAGTGAACATCAGGAGGTGGCGGCTAAATTAGCCTGCAACCCAGGCTAACCTCTATGGGCGGAACAACGGTTCCGCCCGGCTTGTAGGATGCTGAGGTCTTAATGCACCCATTTTTTTCTTTTGCGCCCGCGATTATACTGCGCGGCGTGTACCCAGATGATAAGAATCCATGAAAGCCATTTTTCTGTTGTTAGTGTTTTTAACGTCCTTCGCCCGCGCGGATGAGATAGGCAGCCAGTATCGGAAACAGGCAGAAGCCGGTGATGCGCGTGCCCAGTATTATCTTGCCGATACGTACTTCAGCTCCGGCGACAGCAAGCAGGCCGCGCTGTGGGCCGAGAAAGCCGCGAAAGGCGGTGATGTCGACGCCATGGGGTTGCTCTCGCAAATCCTCTTTACACAGGGCGATTACGCACAGGCCAAAGCCCTGGCCCAACAGGCAAACATTGCTGGCAGCAAACGCGGCGCGATCATGCTGGCGCGCATTCTGGTAAATACTCAGGCGGGGAAAACGGACTATCCGCAGGCTATCAGACTGCTGCAAACGGCAACCGAAGATATCGACAGTGACTCTGCGGTCGATGCGCAGCTGCTGCTGGGACTCATTTATGCCAACGGCGTCGAGGTAGCGCAGGATGATGTGCAGGCCGCCTCGTGGTTCAAGCGGAGTTCAGCCCTTTCGCGTACCGGCTACGCCGAGTACTGGGCAGGGATGTTGTTCAGGCAGGGTGAGAAAGGCTTTATCACGCCCAATAAACAGAAAGCACTGTACTGGTTGAACCTGAGCTGTACTGAAGGGTTTGATACGGGATGTGAAGAGTTTGATGCGTTGAGCGGGGAGTAAAGTGCCGGGTGGCGGCTTCGCCTTACCCGGCCTACAAGACCCGCAGGCCCGGTAAGCGCAGCGCCACCGGGCTTAAGAGGTTAGCGATCGGCAGTCTTATCAAAACGACCCAGCACCTCGCGTTCATACGCCAGCGCCTTTTTACGATCGAATTTGTGTTCCCACTTGGCGATAACCAGCACCGCCAGTGCATTACCCACCACGTTCAGCGCCGTACGCGCCATGTCGAGGATACGGTCCACGCCCGCGATAAAGGCCAGGCCTTCCAGCGGAATACCGACGCTGCCCAGCGTCGCCAGCAGCACCACGAACGAAACGCCCGGTACGCCTGCGATACCTTTTGAGGTCACCATCAGCGTCAGCACCAGGACGATCTCCTGCCACAGCGACAGATCAATGCCGTACAGCTGGGCAATAAAGATAGCGGCGATACTCTGGTACAGCGTGGAGCCATCCAGGTTAAAGGAGTAACCGGTCGGCACCACGAAGCTGGTGATCGACGCTGGCGCGCCGTAGGCTTCCATCTTCTCAATAATACGCGGCAGCACGCTCTCAGAGCTTGCCGTGGAGTAGGCCAGAATCAGCTCATCTTTCAGGATACGGATCAGAATCCAGATGCTCAGCCCGCACAGACGCGCCACGATGCCCAGCACCACCAGCGCAAAGAACAGGATCGCGAAGTGCACCAGAATCACCAGCTTCGCCAGCGGCCAGAGGGAGGCAAAACCGAAGTTCGCCACGGTGACGGCAATAAGCGCAAACACCCCTACCGGCGCGTAACGCATCACCATGTGGGTCACTTTAAACATGGTCTCGGAGATAGAGCGGAACACGGTTACCAGCGGTTCGCGGTGCGTCGCGGGCAGAGAGGAGAGCCCCAGACCAAACAGGACCGAGAAGAAGATAATCGGCAACATCTCGCCCTTCGCCATCGATGCCACGATGTTGGTCGGTACCAGAGAAAGGATAGTGCCCATCAGGCCGTGCGCATGGCTCTGCACGTCAGCGGTTGTACTTTGGTATTTCGAAATATCCACCGTAGCCAGCTGCGACATATCAATACCGGAACCCGGCTGGAACACGTTCGCCAGGGTGATACCGAGAATGATCGCAACCGTAGTGATCACTTCGAAATAGATAATGGTTTTCGCACCAATACGACCTAACTGCTTCGCATCGCCGACGCCCGCAATACCCACCACCAGCGTCGAGATCACAATTGGTACCACAATCATCTTGATCAGATGAATAAAGATATCCCCTGCCGGTGAAAGCAGGTTCGCAATCAGCCAGTCGCGGCTGTCGCTGTGATAGTGGAGGTAACTGCCCAGCAAGATGCCCAGCACAAGGGCAATTAAGATCTGCCAGGCCAGGCTGACTTTAACGTTTTTCATAGAAACTGACTTCCTCAATGAAGCGCCTTATTCACTCAAACTGCATGAATAGGGGGACATACTGATAGGGTATGAATTGTGTTGCGTCGATTTATGGGATTTTTTAACGCGGCGTATGAGTATCATTTGCGCGGCCTGTTGCGCAAGCCTTAAAGAACGACGCATTTCACTCGTAAAAGCGTCCGTGACGGGAGTTTATCCTGTTTCTAATAAATAACCTTTTGTTATAAAAACGCTTTTTTAAACATAAATGTGAATAATCGTCAGCATAAATTATTTTCCTTCAAAGTTTCATTCGCTCATTTTTCAACCTGTTCAAACAATGCGTGATCTGTAGCCCAAATAATAAACAAAGCTTGTAAAGCCCCTACTATTAACGTTTTTGCGACATATTATTAACATCTTACAAGGAGAAAAAAAGCCATGAGCCAAATACACAAACATGACATTCCCGCAAACATTGCGGACCGTTGCCTGATCAACCCGGAGCAGTACCACGAGAAATATCAGCAATCTATCACCGCCCCGGACACCTTCTGGGGTGAGCAGGGCCATATCCTGGACTGGATCAAACCTTATCAGAAGGTGAAGAACACCTCCTTTGCGCCCGGTAACGTCTCCATTAAATGGTATGAAGATGGCACGCTGAACCTGGCGGCGAACTGCCTTGACCGCCACCTTGCCGCACGCGGGAACGAGACGGCGATTATCTGGGAAGGCGATGATGCCTCGCAGAGCAAACACATTACTTATAAAGAACTGCACCGCGACGTGTGCCGCTTTGCCAACGTCCTGCTGGATAAAGGCATTAAAAAAGGCGACGTGGTGGCAATCTATATGCCGATGGTGCCGGAAGCGGCGGTGGCCATGCTGGCCTGCGCGCGTATCGGCGCCATTCACTCGGTTATCTTTGGCGGGTTCTCGCCAGAGGCGGTTGCGGGTCGTATTGTCGATTCAAGCTCAAAACTGGTGATCACCGCCGATGAAGGCGTGCGTGCAGGACGCGGTATCCCACTTAAGAAAAACGTCGACGAAGCGCTGAAAAACCCGAACGTCAACACGGTCAGCAACGTCATCGTCCTTAAGCGTACCGGCGGCAAAATCGACTGGCACGAGGGGCGCGACCTGTGGTGGAGCGACCTGATTGAAAAAGCGAGCGACCAGCATCAGCCTGAAGAGATGAATGCGGAAGATCCGCTCTTCATTCTTTACACCTCTGGCTCAACCGGCAAACCGAAAGGCGTGCTGCACACCACCGGCGGCTATCTGGTCTACGCGGCCACCACGTTCAAATACGTCTTCGACTACCACCCGGGCGACATCTACTGGTGCACCGCCGACGTGGGCTGGGTCACCGGGCACAGCTACCTGCTGTACGGCCCGCTGGCCTGTGGCGCAACAACGCTGATGTTTGAAGGCGTACCGAACTGGCCGACCCCGGCGCGTATGTGCCAGGTCGTCGACAAGCATCAGGTCAATATTCTCTACACCGCGCCAACGGCGATCCGCGCCTTAATGGCGGAAGGCGATAAAGCCATCGAAGGCACCGACCGCTCTTCATTGCGCATCCTCGGTTCCGTGGGCGAGCCGATTAACCCGGAAGCCTGGGAGTGGTACTGGAAGAAAATCGGCAACGAGAAATGCCCGGTCATGGACACCTGGTGGCAGACCGAAACCGGCGGTTTCATGATCACCCCGATGCCGGGCGCCACGCAGCTGAAAGCAGGCTCGGCAACCCGTCCGTTCTTCGGCGTGCAGCCTGCGCTGGTGGATAACGAAGGCAACCCGCTGGAAGGCGCCACCGAAGGCAACCTGGTGATCACGGACTCGTGGCCGGGTCAGGCGCGTACCCTGTTCGGCGATCACGATCGCTTCGAGCAGACCTACTTCTCGACCTTTAAAAACATGTACTTCAGCGGCGACGGCGCGCGCCGTGATGAAGACGGTTATTACTGGATCACCGGACGCGTGGACGACGTGCTGAACGTCTCCGGCCACCGTCTGGGCACCGCGGAGATTGAATCGGCGCTGGTGTCGCATCCGAAGATTGCCGAAGCGGCCGTTGTCGGTATTCCGCACAACATCAAAGGCCAGGCGATTTACGCCTATGTCACTCTGAACCACGGGGAAGAGCCGTCGCCAGAGCTGTACACCGAAGTGCGCAACTGGGTGCGTAAAGAGATTGGCCCGCTGGCCACGCCGGACGTGCTGCACTGGACCGACTCGCTGCCGAAAACCCGCTCCGGCAAAATCATGCGCCGTATCTTGCGCAAAATCGCGGCAGGGGACACCAGCAACCTCGGTGATACCTCAACGCTCGCGGATCCTGGCGTGGTGGAAAAACTGCTCGAAGAGAAGCAGGCCATCGCAATGCCATCGTAATCTTTTCTTCCTCTCCCCGTGGGAGAGGGCCTGGGTGAGGGCATCAGACCGCACCTTCCTCCCCTCACCCTCTCCCCATAGGGGAGAGGGGATAAAAACAAACCAACCTTACCTTTGGAGACTCTGTGATGAATGACCATATTTGTCTGCAGATAGAGAATAGTGCGCACTACAGGGAGCTCGTCGATAAGCGGCAACGGTTTGCCTTCACCCTTTCCATCATCATGCTGATTATCTATGTCGGCTTTATTCTGCTGATCGCCTTTGCGCCGCACTGGCTGGGCACCCCGTTACACGAGGGGACCAGCGTGACGCGCGGTATTCCCATTGGCATTGGCGTGATCGTGATTTCATTTGTGCTCACCGGCGTCTACGTCTGGCGCGCGAACGGTGAATTCGATCGTCTTAATAAAGCGGTACTGCAAGAGGTAAAAGCATCATGAAGCGAGTCCTGACGGCGCTAGCCGCCACACTTCCCTTTGCCGCCCACGCGGCGGATGCCATTACCGGCGAGGTACAGCGCCAGCCAACCAACTGGCAGGCGATTATCATGTTCCTGATTTTCGTGGTGCTGACGCTGTACATTACGTACTGGGCGTCGAAACGCGTGCGCTCCCGTAACGACTACTACACCGCAGGCGGCAACATTACCGGCTTCCAGAACGGCCTGGCGATTGCGGGTGACTTTATGTCCGCCGCCTCGTTCCTCGGGATCTCCGCGCTGGTCTACACCTCCGGCTATGACGGCCTGATTTACTCCCTCGGCTTCCTCGTCGGCTGGCCGATCATTCTGTTCCTGATTGCCGAGCGCCTGCGCAACCTGGGCCGCTATACCTTCGCCGACGTGGCCTCGTATCGCCTGAAGCAGGGGCCGATTCGCACCCTCTCCGCCTGCGGTTCGCTGGTGGTGGTGGCACTGTATCTGATCGCGCAGATGGTGGGCGCGGGTAAATTGATCGAGCTGCTGTTCGGCCTGAACTACCACATCGCGGTGGTGCTGGTGGGCGTGCTGATGGTGATGTACGTCCTGTTCGGCGGCATGCTGGCCACCACCTGGGTGCAAATCATCAAAGCGGTATTGCTGCTGTTCGGCGCAAGCTTTATGGCCTTTATGGTGATGAAGCACGTCGGCTTCAGCTTCAATAACCTGTTTACCGAAGCCATGGCGGTTCACCCGAAAGGAGAAGCCATTATGAGCCCGGGCGGGCTGGTGAAAGACCCGATTTCTGCCCTGTCGCTCGGTCTGGGCCTGATGTTTGGTACCGCAGGTCTACCGCACATTCTGATGCGCTTCTTCACCGTGAGCGATGCGCGTGAAGCGCGCAAGAGCGTCTTCTACGCTACCGGCTTCATGGGCTACTTCTATATCCTGACCTTTATCATCGGCTTTGGTGCGATCATGCTGGTGGGGGCAAACCCGGCGTTTAAAGATGCCGCGGGCGCGCTGATTGGCGGCAATAACATGGCGGCGGTGCATCTGGCCGACGCGGTGGGCGGCAACCTGTTCCTCGGCTTTATCTCTGCCGTGGCCTTCGCCACCATTCTTGCGGTGGTTGCGGGCTTAACGCTGGCCGGGGCGTCGGCGGTTTCGCATGACCTCTACGCCAACGTCTTCCGCAAAGGCGCGAGCGAGCGCGATGAGCTGAAGGTCTCCAAAATCACCGTGCTGGTGCTGGGTGTAGTGGCGATCCTGCTGGGCATTCTGTTCGAGAAGCAAAACATCGCCTTTATGGTGGGGCTGGCCTTCTCCATCGCGGCAAGCTGTAACTTCCCGATCATCCTGCTCTCCATGTACTGGTCGAAACTGACCACCCGTGGCGCGATGATTGGCGGCTGGCTGGGGCTGCTGACGGCGGTGATCTTGATGATTCTGGGCCCGACAATCTGGGTGCAGATCCTCGGTCACGCCAGCGCCATCTTCCCGTATGAATACCCGGCGCTGTTCTCCATTGCCGTGGCGTTTATCGGTATCTGGGTCTTCTCGGCCACCGACAATTCGCCGGAGGGTAACCTGGAGCGCGAGAAATTCCGCGCCCAGTTTATTCGTTCACAAACCGGTCTTGGCGTTGAGCAGGGCCGCGCGCACTAAACCTTTCTCCCCGGCCATTCTGGTCGGGGAGCTTAAAACATCACCCACGCCACCAGCGGCGCAACCAGCACCATCACCACGCCCGACAGCATCATCACCAGGCTCGCGACAACGCCCTCCTGCTGGCCCAGCTCATAGGAACGTGCCGTGCCCGCGCCGTGCGACGCCGCGCCAAATCCCGCGCCTTTGGCCATTCCTTCCCGAATAGAAAGCCGCAGAAAGAGCATATCGCCCACCGCCATCCCAAAGACACCCGTCACCACCACAAACAGCGCCACCAGGTCCGGCTGTCCGCCGAGGGGTTTAGCCGCCGCCAGCGCAAACGGCGTGGTCACCGAGCGCACGGCCAGGCTGCGCTGAATTTCATCGGGCAGCGTAAACAGTCTCGCCAGCCAGACGGAGCTACAGACCGCGACCACCGTGGCGGTGATCACGCCTGCGCTGAGCGACATCCAGTGGCGCCTGATAATCGCCAGGTTGTCATAAACGGGCACGGCAAAGGCGATGGTCGCCGGGCCGAGCAGCCACAGCAGCCAGTGGGATTCACCAATGTAGTTCTGCCAGGAAATGTGGCCGAAGACCAGCATCAGCACCAGCAGGATCGGCGTGAAGACCAGCGGCATCAGCGGCAGCGCATGAAACCGGCGATACAGCCGCTTGTTGGCGAAGTAGATCCCGAGCGTCGCGATCAGGCACAAGACGCTGATCTGAAAGTTAGTCATGTTTGTGCCTGCTGATTTCAAACCGGTAGACTTTATCCACGACCCAGGCGGTCGCCCCCAGCACCATCAACGTACTCAGCGCGATCACCGCAAAGATTCGCCAGCCGTCCACCATCAGCAGTTGCGCATAGTTCACCACCGCCACCACGGCAGGGACAAAGAACAGCAGCATCTCCGCCAGCAGCCAGCGCGCCCCGGCGCGCACCCAGTTAAGGGGGATCACGCGACAGAGGATGAGCGTCAGCATCAGCAGCATCCCTACCAGGTTGGCAGGCAGCGGCAGGTGGAGCCAGCCGACAAGATATTCGGCGAAAACAAACAGTCCCGCGTAGAGCAGTACCTGAACCGGGACCTGGAGTCGTTGTACAACGGCAGGCGTAACACGGCTTAACGCCACGGCCATGGGGGTTTTCCTCAAAAATGAGACGAGGCGCCAGTATAGTGAGCGCACGGTGTGGACTGAAATGAATTAAAATCATCAAAGGTATAGTTTCGAGGAATAATCATGGACATAAGAACGCTGCGCTATTTTGTCGAAGTGGTTCGTCAGCAAAGTTTCACCCGCGCAGCGGAGAAGTTGTTTGTTACCCAGCCCACCATCAGCAAAATGCTGAAAAACCTCGAAGATGAACTGAACTGTACCCTGCTGATCCGCGACGGGCGCAAGCTGCTGCTGACCGACACCGGACGCGTGGTGTTCGAACGCGGGCTGGCGATTCTGGCGGAGTTCCGCCAGCTGGAAGCAGAGCTGGACGATATTAATCATCTGACCAAAGGGGTGCTTCGCCTCGGCATTCCCCCGATGGTCGGCATGATGATGGCCGGGCCGATTAGCCTGTTTCGCCAGCGTTATCCCGGCGTAGAGCTGAAGATTTCGGAGTTTGGTGGGTTAACCGTCCAGCAGGCCGTCACTAACGGCGAGCTCGACGTGGCAATGACCGCCCTCCCCGTTGAGGAAGAGAGCGGCCTGGCGACGCTTCCGCTCTTTAGCCACCCGCTGTGCGTGCTGGTGCCCCGCTCCGGCGACTGGCTAAAGAGGGAGTCGGTGAAGCCTGAACTGCTCGGCGAGCACCCTCTGCTGATCTACAACGAAGACTTCGCCCTCAGCCGCCAGCTGATGACGCTGTTTAACCAGCATAACGTCAAGCCGCGCATTGCGGTACGCAGCGGACAATGGGATTTCCTGGCCGCGATGGTGCAGGCGGGCGTGGGGATTGCCATTCTGCCGCAGCCGATTTGCGAGCGTCTGGATAAAAACACGCTGCGCTGGATCCCGCTGGAGAGCGATCTGCACTGGCAGTTAGGGATGATCTGGCGTGAAGGGGTCTATTTGTCGCAGAGCGCGCAGGCGTGGCTGCAGTGTTGTGAGGGGTTTTGGGTGCGGTCTGAATAGTGCCCGGTGGCGCTGCGCTTACCGGGCAAAACAGCGCTACTGATTCTCTATCAACAGCGCTTCCAGCAGGTCCAGATCGTGCAGCAGCTTTTGCAGCGTCTCGTTGCTGATCTGGCGCGTGGCGCGCAGGTGGTACAGTTCGGCACGCTCTGAGCGCAGCGCTGCCAGACGGAACCGGCGTTCCAGGTTCTCCTCCTGCAGCGAGCTTTCCACATCGTTACGCCCGTCCGCGCGGCGGCGAAGGTTACCAATTACGCGGGAACTCACCTCCGTCAGCAGCTGATTATCGATGTTCTCTTCCGCATCCGCGGCCAGGCGCTCTTCCATTTTCTGGATGGCGACAATCGCCACTTCGGCGGTCGCTGCACGCGCAATACGCTCTTCCTTGTGCTGCTGGGTCGAATCACCGACATCAATATGCTGGAGTAAAATCGGCAGCATAATCACGCCGACAAACAGTGAGAACAGAATGACGCCCGCCGCCAGGAACACCAGCTCGTAACGCGCCGGGAAGACGTCGCCCGTCGGCAGCAGCAGTGGAATGGAGAGGACACCGGCAAGGGTGATCGCCCCGCGTACGCCCGCAAAAGAGGCAATCAGCAGTTCACGCGTTGTCCACGAACCAAACTCCATCGGCTTTTTCTTCAGGAAGCGGACGCTGAAGTTTTTCATCGTCCACAACCAGCCGAAACGCACCAGCATCAGCGCCAGGTAGATCAACACGATGTCGGTAAACAGCATCCAGACTTCAACGTTCGGATCGGCTTCGGCCGCCACCAGCGAGGATTCCATAATGCCCGGCAGCTGCAGGCCCAACAGCAGGAACACCATGCCGTTAAAGACAAACTCCAGCATCGCCCAGGTGCTGTTTGCACGCAGACGCATAGCCAGCGGCGCGCGGCGCATCACGCCAGAGCGGGTAATGGTCATCCCTGCCGCCACTGCCGCCAGAATGCCCGACACGCCGATATGTTCGGCAATCAGATAAGAGGCGAACGGCAGCAGGAACAGCAGTACGATCTGCGTAGCGGGTTCATCGCCGCCCCAGCGGCTGAGGAAGCGCAGCGAGCGGCCGTACAGCCAGCTCACCACGAAGCCCGCGAGAATACCGCCAATCGCCACCTTGAAGAACTCCAGGGTCGCGCCGCCGACGGTAAAGACCATCGTGCCCATCGCAACGGCCACGGCAAACTTCAGGGCAACCAGGCCGGAGGCGTCATTCATCAGCGCCTCACCCTGTAAAATCCCCATGATTTTCTTCGGAATGCGGCCTTCACCCACAATGCCGGACAGCGCCACGGCATCGGTTGGCGACAGCACGGCGGCCAGCGCAAAAGCCGGTATTAACGGAATGCCCGGTACCGTCCAGTAGATCAGAAAACCAATCCCGACGACGGTGACCACCACCAGCGCCAGCGCCAGGCCGAAGATCTCTCGCCCGTGCTCAAGGAATTCGCGCGTGGGCGTTTTCCAGCCATCGGCAAACAGCAGTGGCGGGATGAACAGCACGAGGAACAGTTCGGGGTCAAATTCCACGTGCAGGCCAAACGTCGGCCACGCCAGCAGCGCGCCGATGGCAATTTGCATTAATGGCAGGGGGACCTGAAAGGGCAGTACGCGTGTAACCACCCCGGATAGCGAGACCACAAGGGTCATGATGAGTATTGTGAAGAAGATTTCCATGCGTTCCCTGTTTGCTGTGTTGCTTATGTACTCCGGAAGGCGTCGTGCCTTTTATTCTATCTTCCCCAGAGTAACGCAAAAGGCAACAGGATGAGTCCTGAAAATAAAAACGGGCGGCCTGAGCCACCCGTTTTCGCATCAAAGGCCAATTTAGATTGCCCAGCCGCCCGCGTAAAACGCCACCAGCGCAACGGCAATCACAACGGTGCCAACGTTCAGCTTGCGCCATTCCCCGGAGACCAGACGACCAATCACCAGCGATGCGAAACCGATCATAATGCCGGTCACGATGTTACAGGTCAGCACGATAAAGACCGCGGTAATCAGGCCAGACATCGCGTCCACGAAATCCGCAAAGTCGATTTTCGCCACGTTGCTCAGCATCAGCAGGCCAACGTACATCAGCGCTGGCGCGGTCGCGTACGCCGGAACCAGGTAGGAGAGCGGAGAGAGGAACAGGATCAGCATGAACAGCACGCCCACGGTGATCGCCGTCAGGCCGGTTTTACCGCCTGCCGCCGTACCCGCTGCGGACTCGATGTACACCGCCGCAGGCGCTGCGCCCACCAGGCCTGAGAAGACGCTGCTCAGGGAGTCCGTCGTCAGCGCTTTGCCACCGTCAATAATCTGACCGTCTTTATCCAGCAGGTTCGCCTGACCGGCCACCGCACGAATGGTCCCGGTCGCGTCAAACACCGCGGTCATTACCAGCGCCAGCACGCTTGGCAGGATGACCGGGTTCAGCGCGCCAACGATATCCAGGCTGCCAATCAGAGAGTTGCCTTTGTCATCACTCAGCGACGGCATGGCGAAAATGCCGGAGAAGTGGACGTTCGGATCGAAAATCAGGCCGACAATGGAAACGCCGATAATGGTCAGCAGGATGCCGCCCGGGACTTTCAGTTTTTCCAGACCGATAATCACCGCCAGCCCGATCAGCGACATGATCACCGGGAAGCTGGCGAAATGGCCGAGCGCCACCGGCAGACCGTCCAGCGGGTTCTTGATGACCAGACCGACGCCGTTGGCGGCGATCAGCAGCAGGAACAGGCCGATGCCGATGCCGGTACCGTGCGCCACGCCCTGCGGCAGGTTGCGCAAGATCCAGCTACGGATGCCGGTCGCTGAAATAACGGTAAACAGCACACCCATCAGGAACACGGCGCCCAGCGCAACCGGTACGCTGATGTGCTGGCCCAGCACCAGGCTGAACGCGGTAAACGCGGTCAGGGAGATGGCGCAACCAATCGCCAGCGGCAGGTTCGCCCACAGGCCCATCACGATAGAGCCCACGCCGGCCACAAGGCAGGTCGCTACAAAGACAGCTGCTGGCGGGAAGCCCGCTTTGCCCAGCATGCCCGGCACAACGATGACGGAATACACCATCGCCAGAAACGTTGTCAAACCGGCAACGATTTCCTGACGCACGGTGCTGCCGCGGGCCGAAATTTTAAACATGGCGTCAAGTGAACCGCCAGTACGCGCAGATGGCGTAGACATAGAAAACATCCCCTGAGAGTTTTTTAGGAAGTCCGTAAGCGAGGTGGAGACGCCACTGCCAGCTAAACGTCAAATCCTTGTGTTGCGTTTGCGACGAAAGGGCGTCACAGAAAAAGCAAACGTTTAGCTCCGCGCTTACAAACGGGTGGTCAAATTAAGGCAAACGATTATCTAGCCTAATCCCCGCCCTTTTCAACTGAACTTTATCGTTTTTCGCTAAAATTCACTTATGACGCTGAAGAAATAAACAGAGGATGCGCAAACGTTATCGTCTATGCGCAATTTGTTTACATTTCAATCCTCCCCCGGGATGAATAACGGCCCCCCTTGTGCCAGGGTTCGTTGCCAGCCAGGGCTGTTTTCAACCTTCGTTTTCCATGCCTGACTATGCGGCAAGTTGTTAATACCGCCGCGCGCCAGCAGGGCAAAGATCGGGAAGCTCATCTGGATGTCGGCCATGCTGAGCGAATCCCCGGCAAACCAGCTGTTTTTAGCAAGGTGCGACTCAATAAAGCGTGCATGGGTTTCCAGCTGGCGGTTGAGGTACGCTTTCTGCACCCCCTGCCCCAGCGCTTTTCCCAGGGTTCGGATACCAAACGGCACGGGCGGCTTGCCGAGGCTGTTGAAGACCAGCTTCATTAACAGCAGCGGCATCAGCGATCCTTCCGCGTAGTGCAACCAGAAGCGGTACTGCACCTTATGCGCGGGATCTAAAGGCTTAAGCCGCGACTCGGGATCGTACGTCTCCTGCAGATACTCCAGAATGGCGCCTGACTCTGCGAGGATCAGTCCGTTATCTTCGATGACCGGTGATTTGCCCAACGGATGCACCTTTTTGAGCGCCTCAGGTGCCAGCATGTTCTTTTCGCGCTGATAGTGAACGATCTCATAAGGCAGACCGAGTTCTTCCAGCGCCCAGATTACGCGGTGCGAGCGCGACTGGTTTAGGTGGTGTACCGTGAGCATGGCTTTCTCCTGTTATTCATACTTTTTAACTATAGAAAATTGAACAACACCGCGAAAAAAATTCGGCTAAAAACCGGTCAGCGTCGCTGGCGAAAAAACGGGCCTTGCATAGAATTAAAGTGTCAGCACAATCCGGAACCTCCCCAACCAGCTCGACACGAGGGGTGCTGATGTCGGGGGAAACCCTCCCGTGAACCAGCGGGATAGAGAGAAAGACAAAGACCGGGAAAAACTAAAGCGCCCTTTGTGGCGCTTTAGTTCTTTATGTATGTGGGGTTTTGCCGGGTGGCGGCTACGCCTTACCCGGCCTACATTTGACGGTTTGGTAGGCCGGGTAAGCGAAGCGCCACCCGGCAAACCGATCTCAATCCTCTTCCAGCAACCGCGCTCCCGTTCCCTGCTCGCCCAGTTTGTCCCCGGGGTTACGCAGCGGGCAGTCGCTGCGCGACAGGCAACCGCAGCCAATGCAGCCATCCAGTTCGTCACGCAGCGCGACCAGCGTATGAATACGCCTGTCCAGCTCTTCACGCCACTGGGACGACAGCTCTTTCCACTCTTTCGGGCTCAGCGTGTGCCCTTCCGGCAGCACGCCAAATGCCTCGCCGATCGTGGCCAGGGGAATTCCGATTCGTTGCGCAATTTTGATAATCGCCACGTAGCGGAGCACGTCGCGGGTATAGCGACGCTGGTTGCCGCCATTACGGATGCTTTTAATTAACCCTTTGCTTTCATAGAAGTGGAGCGCCGATACCGCCACGCCGCTTCGCTTTGCCACTTCGCCGGGGGTTAACAGCGCTTTAATGCGCGGCAATCTCTTTTCCATAAAACCTCTTTACCTCAAGTTAACTTGAGGAATTATACTCCCCCGCAGAGAAAACGACGAATTAACCGAGATAGTTGTATCTACAGAGGGGCAACCTTATGTCGCATCAGCAGATTATTCAGACGCTTATTGAATGGATTGATGACCATATCGACCAACCGTTGAACATTGATGTGGTCGCGAAAAAGTCGGGCTATTCGAAATGGTATTTACAGAGAATGTTCCGTACGGTCATGCATCAGACGCTGGGTGAGTACATTCGTCAGCGCAGACTGCTGCTGGCGGCGCAGGCGCTACGCTCAACGCAGCGGCCGATTTTTGATATCGCGATGGATCTTGGCTATGTGTCGCAACAAACCTTTTCCCGCGTGTTTCGCCGCGAGTTTGACCGCACGCCGAGCGACTATCGCCACCAGTTGAATTAATCACGCTCAGTGCAAAGGTTGCTGCTGCCAGGTCATAAATTCCTGGGGCGGCATCGCTTTCGCGAAGTGCCATCCCTGACAAAACTGGACGCCGCGCTTCAACAGCCAGCTCACCTGCTCTGCCGTCTCAACCCCTTCCGCAATGGTTTTCAGCCGCAGGCTTTGCGCCATCTCGATAATATGCTCGGCGATCAGGTGGCTGGTGCTGTTGGTCGTTAAGGTATCGATAAACGATTTGTCGATTTTCAGAATATCGACGTTCAGCGAGTAGAGATTGTGCAGGTTCGAGTAGCCGGTACCGAAATCATCGATGGCGACTTCATACCCCGCCTGACGAAAAGCCTGAATCACCGGCGTGGTTTTAGGCACATCGATAAAACCGCGTTCCGTCACTTCAATTTTGATTTGCTGCGCGCGGACGGCATAGTGGCGGGCCTTCTCAGAAATCATGGCGATCAGCCGCGAGGAGTGGAAATCCGTCGCCGACAGGTTAATCGAAATATAGAGATGCGGATGCTCGGCCAGGAAATGGCCTAAATCACTGAACACTTCCTCAACGACATAATCCGTAATCCGCTCGCTCAT
The DNA here is from genome assembly GCF_043972695.1 of Enterobacter quasiroggenkampii. Lineage (NCBI taxonomy): Bacteria > Pseudomonadati > Pseudomonadota > Gammaproteobacteria > Enterobacterales > Enterobacteriaceae > Enterobacter > Enterobacter quasiroggenkampii. The sequence continues at coordinate 934,756 of NZ_CP143745.1, read as the reverse complement.
CCCCTCATTTTCAGCCAGCGGAATAAACTCAGCCGGGCTCATCACCTGCCCGTTAAAACCAGGCCAGCGTAATAACGCCTCCGCGCCGACACACCGGTTGTTCTTGATATCAATAATCGGCTGATAGTGCACGCAAAGCTGGCGTTTGTTCAGCGCCCTGTGCAGTAAACGCCCCGGCGAATTGAGCTCACGATGGGTGCGAGACCAGACCAGCAAAATAATAATGCTGCAAATCATTCCCAGCGGCAGCGTTAATGTCGCCTGATGGTAAAGCGTTTCATAAAAGCGTTTATTCGATGTCGACACGATAGCCGCAATCGGTCTTTTGGGGGATGTGACGATCGTATAAAAGCGGTTATCTTTTTGAAATACCGATTCCTTATCCCGAATCATCGAATTTAATAAAGAAACATTGGCTTTCTGACTGACGGAAAAGAAAGCATTGGTTACCGTGTCGTATACCCCCCACGAGAGAGAATGATCCGCAGACATGACTTCGCTGTATGAAAGCGGATTAACGACCACCACATAATTTCCACGCTGCATATATGTCATTTTATAACCAGTATAAAATGGGGTGTCGCGATAATAATAGATAGCGACGTCAGGTTTACGCGTGTAATTAGCGACGGGAATAGCGTAGGGACGATCCGGTGTAAAAACGGTCGAACAAAGAAAATTCTGACCTTCAGCATAAATTAAATCGGCAACAAACAGGCGGCCACGAACAACGTTCAACATATATTGACGGTGTCCCGGGGTGCAAAGCTCGCCCCGATATTTTTCCGCCTCGTCCCGGGCCAGATCAACCTGCTGTATAACCAGCTCTGTTTTGTCTAAAGCCAGTTCAGCAAATGTCCGTAGCTGGGCGCTTGTTTCAGACACGGCTCTTAGCTGGGCAAACCATAGCGCAAGCATCACCGGCAGCATAACTACCATGATGATCCCTACCACCCTGAGCATCTTGCGCTGCGCGCTACGATTCATTTCCCGCCCTATATCCCTGCATGTTGTACGCCTGTAGTAATGAAGGCCGGATGCTGTGTTAAACAGGTGATTACGTTGCATGAATCATGCGAAGTTAGCAACTGACTTTTCGTATTAAAAATCTTAAATTTCGTTATGACGATAATATTTTCCCGTAAGTGAAACTGTAAGTATTCGTTCCGTTTCAATTAAGGAAAATAATTATCCAGCCCGTAAGGGCGGTGGGAAGATAACACAACAGACGATTGTTGATTAAGCCAAACTTCTGGCAGCATGAAAAAAGCACACCGTCATCATGACATTTTATGCTATTTGATCGGGTGTATTGTGTTCACTGATTTATAAATAATCAGCCGCCACCACCGTTTTTCCTCGCCCCAAATGCTTAGCCTCATATAACGCTTTATCAGCACGCCTTAGCAAGGCTGAAGTATCCCGCTGTTCCCCGCGGACTTCCACGACCCCTGCGCTAAACGACAGCGACAGCGTTCTCTCGCCCACTATCAGCGGATGAGTTTGCAAAACGGTGCGCAACCTGGCGGACAGTTGCGCAGCGCCATTACCGTCAGTTTGCGCCAGAAGGAGCAAAAATTCCTCCCCTCCCACGCGCCCTAATGCGGAGCCTGAAGGGGCCAACTCACGGATAGCATTACAGAAGTGAAGAAGCGCCGCATCGCCCACCGGGTGTCCCCACTCGTCGTTGATCTGTTTGAAAAAATCCAGGTCAAACATCAGGACGCAAAAATGGCTGTTAGCCTCCTGCCTGGCACTGGTGGCCAGCGCAAGCTCCAGCTGCTGCAAAATCGCCGACCGGTTAAAGCAGCCGGTGAGATCGTCAGTGGTGGCTTTAACTTCGAGCTGCTGTTCGGCTTTTTTCCGCTCGGTGATATCCAGCCCAATATTGAGGATAGAGTTGTCCGGCAACAGAATGTTTGACCACAGCACCGTCAGCGGGGTGCCGTCTTTGCGTAGCGGATGCCATTCATACATATCCTTCAGCGGCGAGACATTGACCGACTCTCTTACCCGCCGCCGCTCTTCCGGATCGGGATAAAACAGCGAAAGCGGATCGGCATGTTCCGCGATCTCCGCCATCGTCCAGCCGAATACTTTTTCACATTCGGCATTCCACAACACGCAGCGGTTAAATTTGTCGAAAGAGTTCATTAAAACCGGGGCGCGTTCAAAGAGCGTCTTATATTGCGTCACGACGCGCTGCATTTCCTGCGCCGTTTTTTCTCGGGCAATAATTTCCGCAAAATAGTCTTTTAATTTTTCGACCAGCACCACGACGATATTTTTCAGAATCGGCAAAGAAGAAAGCCTTTCTTCGAACGCTAAAAAGAAATAACCGCTGCAGTGCCAGTTTTGAGTTGAAAGCTTGCACAGCACACCGCTTTGCAGTTGCGCATAGCCCGGGTGCTGAGGAGGAAATAACGTGCGGCCAATATTCTCTTTCCAGTAAACCACCCGCCACGATCGATGATGTCGCTGAAGCAGCGTGTTCGCCAGGAAATCGGCCACGTCGAGGGGATGGCAGGTCATCTCCCCGGCGGACACCACGCGCTTCAGCCCGTCATCACCGTTAACGCTGACCCAGGCAAGACTTGCGCCCAGCGCGCGACTGATGGTCGCCAGCATGTCGGCCAGAGAACATTGAGCATGAAGCTGGGGCATTAGCTTAGCCAGCGCATGCAACGCCTGCATGCTGTCATTAACAATCTCACGTCGGTTTTCTTTCATTTTTTTCGCTGATTATCAGGCGATAAACCGGACGCAACTTTCTTCAGATTCGAAAAATCGACAAACCAACGCGCAGGCTGAATCTCAGCGTAGCGAATTAAAAACAACGTTGTGTGTAATTAAAAACGTACAAAAAAATAAAAAAATAATGAAATTCAAAAACCTGAAAGGTTAGCTGCGAGTAAAATTAATTGTCCACTCAAGCATAAGCCATAGGGTTATTGCTGTAAACATTGTACAGCGTGCGTCCTTTTGCATCAGTTTTGCTATCTTAATGAATTCATTATAAAGAGTGCGGGAACTGGGGAACTTAGCCAGCAAAGATATATTTTCACTCAGGCACCCACTGATTCTCGGCAACTATGAATCGCTCGTTTTTCATCATCCCGGGACTGGCGAATAAAACAGCAAACGTGATATAGTTCACACAACTTATGTAACGAAAAAATTCTGTTTCATTCAGTTCGTCTGTTTTATAGAGGATGGGTTTTATGGCAACCATTACTACCAGCATGGTACTCCTGCGCTGGCCTTTGTTGAGTGCGGTACTGATGTTTTTGGCCAGCACGCTGAACATTCAGTTTCGTAAATCTGACTACGCGGGTCTCGCTGTCATCAGCACGCTGTTGGGGCTGGGGGCTGCCTGCTGGTTTGCAACGGGTCTGCTTGGCATTACCCTGCTGGATATGGCTGCCGTCTGGGAAAATATCAAAGTGGTGATGGTTGAGGCGATGAGCCACACGCCACCAGACTGGCCGATGGTGATTACCTGATCCCTTATGGAATAAAAAAACCCAGACGATGTCTGGGTTTTTTGTTTGGGGAACGCGGAAATCAGAACGGAATGTCGTCGTCGAAATCCATTGGCGGTTCGTTAGACGGTGCAGGAGCAGACTGCTGCTGCGGGCGAGACTGCGCGCCGCCGCTGAACTGGTTGCCACCCTGCGGCTGCTGAGGCTGGCCCCAACCGCCCTGCTGCTGGCCGCCACCTGCTGGTGCGCCACCGCCCTGACGGCCACCCAGCATCTGCATGGTGCCGCCGACGTTAACCACCACTTCCGTCGTGTACTTCTCAGCACCGGACTGATCGGTCCATTTGCGGGTGCGCAGCTGGCCTTCGATATAGACCTGAGAACCTTTACGCAGATACTCGCCAGCCACTTCGGCCAGTTTGCCAAACAGCACAACGCGGTGCCATTCGGTCTGCTCTTTCATCTCACCGGTCGCTTTATCACGCCAGGATTCGGAAGTAGCCAGCGTAATGTTGGCAACTGCGCCACCACTCGGCATGTAGCGTACTTCCGGGTCCTGGCCCAGATTACCGACGAGAATCACCTTGTTTACGCCTCTGCTGGCCATGTTCGTGTCTCCTGAATACGTTTCTTAATAGTGTAAACGCGCGAGTGTACCATTTCCATGCTGCACTTTGATAGTTGCGTAGCACGTTCCAGAGTTCTCCCGCAACTCCACATTGTTACACAGCGAATCAGAAAATGCATTCCAATACTGTATATTCAAACAGGTCAAATTGTGTCATAATTAGCCGTTTCTGACAGCCGTTTGTCCTTCAAACAAACCAGGCAATCCGTGTTCCAACCGGGAAAGGTGAATGGATAAGATCGAAGTTCGGGGCGCCCGCACCCACAATCTCAAGAATATCAACCTGATAATCCCTCGCGACAAGCTGATTGTCGTGACCGGGCTGTCGGGGTCTGGCAAATCCTCACTGGCTTTCGACACCCTGTATGCCGAAGGACAGCGTCGTTACGTTGAATCACTCTCTGCGTACGCGCGTCAGTTCCTGTCGCTGATGGAAAAACCGGATGTCGACCACATTGAAGGGTTGTCCCCTGCTATCTCTATTGAGCAGAAATCCACCTCGCATAACCCGCGTTCAACAGTCGGTACCATTACCGAAATCCATGACTACCTGCGTCTGCTGTATGCCCGCGTGGGTGAGCCGCGCTGCCCGGACCACGACGTCCCGCTGGCGGCACAGACCGTGAGCCAGATGGTGGACAACGTCCTGTCGCAGCCGGAAGGCAAGCGCCTGATGCTGCTGGCGCCGATCATCAAAGAGCGTAAGGGTGAGCACACCAAAACGCTGGAAAACCTGGCAAGCCAGGGTTATATCCGCGCCCGTATTGACGGCGAAGTGTGTGACCTGTCCGATCCGCCCAAGCTGGAACTGCAGAAGAAGCACACCATCGAGGTGGTGATTGATCGCTTTAAGGTGCGTGACGATCTCGCCACGCGTCTCGCAGAATCGTTTGAAACGGCGCTGGAACTCTCCGGCGGCACGGCCGTGGTCTCCGACATGGACGACCCGAAAGCGGAAGAGCTGCTCTTCTCCGCCAACTTTGCCTGCCCGATTTGCGGCTACAGCATGCGCGAGCTGGAACCACGCCTGTTCTCGTTCAACAACCCGGCGGGCGCCTGCCCGACGTGTGACGGCCTGGGCGTGCAGCAGTATTTCGATCCGGACCGCGTGATCCAAAATCCGGAGCTTTCTTTGGCGGGCGGCGCCATTCGCGGCTGGGACAAGCGTAACTTCTATTACTTCCAGATGCTGAAGTCGCTGGCGGAGCACTACAAGTTCGACGTGGAAGCGCCGTGGGCCAGCCTGAGCCCGAACGTACACAAAGTGATCCTGTTCGGCTCTGGCAAAGAGAACATCGAGTTCAAATACATGAACGATCGCGGTGATACCTCCGTGCGTCGCCACCCGTTCGAAGGGGTGCTGCACAATATGGAGCGCCGCTACAAAGAGACCGAATCCAGCGCGGTGCGCGAAGAGCTGGCGAAGTTCATCAGCAACCGCTCCTGCGCCACCTGCGAGGGCACACGCCTGCGTCGCGAAGCGCGCCACGTGTTTGTGGAAAATACGGCGCTGCCGACCATCTCAGACATGAGCATCGGTCACGCGATGGACTTCTTCAATAACCTGAAGCTCTCTGGCCAGCGCGCGAAAATCGCCGAAAAAGTCCTGAAAGAGATTGGCGATCGCCTGAAGTTCCTGGTGAACGTCGGCCTGAACTACCTGACGCTTTCCCGCTCGGCAGAAACGCTCTCCGGGGGGGAAGCTCAACGTATTCGTCTGGCGAGCCAGATTGGTGCGGGCCTGGTGGGCGTGATGTACGTGCTGGACGAGCCGTCAATCGGCCTGCACCAGCGTGATAACGAACGTCTGCTCGGCACCCTGATTCACCTGCGTAATCTCGGTAACACGGTGATTGTGGTCGAGCACGACGAAGACGCAATCCGCGCCGCAGACCACGTGATCGACATCGGCCCGGGTGCCGGCGTCCACGGTGGCCAGGTGGTGGCGGAAGGGACGCTGAATGACATTATGGCGGTGCCCGAGTCGCTGACCGGCCAGTACATGAGCGGCAAGCGCAAGATTGACGTCCCCAAACAGCGCGTGGCAGCGGATCCGGAAAAAGTGCTGAAGCTGACCGGCGCGCGCGGCAACAACCTGAAAGACGTCACCCTGACCCTGCCCGTCGGGCTGTTTACCTGTGTCACTGGCGTGTCCGGCTCCGGTAAATCCACGCTGATCAACGATACGCTGTTCCCGATTGCACAGACCGCGCTAAACGGTGCGACGCTGGCAGAGCCGGCACCGTACCGCGACATTCAGGGGCTGGAGCATTTCGATAAAGTTATCGATATCGACCAGAGCCCGATTGGCCGTACGCCGCGCTCTAACCCGGCAACCTATACCGGCGTTTTCACGCCCGTACGTGAACTGTTTGCCGGTGTGCCGGAAGCGCGTTCACGCGGGTATACGCCAGGGCGTTTCAGCTTTAACGTACGCGGCGGCCGCTGCGAAGCGTGCCAGGGCGATGGCGTGATCAAGGTTGAGATGCACTTCCTGCCGGATATCTACGTGCCGTGCGACCAGTGCAAAGGCAAACGCTATAACCGCGAAACGCTGGAGATTAAGTACAAGGGCAAGACCATCCACGAAGTGCTGGACATGACCATCGAAGAGGCGCGCGAGTTCTTTGACGCCGTTCCGGCGCTGGCGCGTAAGCTGCAGACGCTGATGGACGTCGGCCTGACCTACATTCGTCTGGGGCAGTCCGCCACGACGCTGTCCGGCGGTGAAGCGCAGCGCGTGAAGCTGGCGCGCGAGCTGTCAAAACGCGGTACTGGCCAGACGCTGTATATCCTGGATGAGCCGACCACCGGTCTGCACTTTGCCGACATCCAGCAGCTGCTGGACGTGCTGCATCAACTGCGCGATCAGGGCAACACTATCGTGGTCATCGAACATAACCTGGACGTGATTAAAACCGCGGACTGGATTGTCGATCTCGGCCCGGAAGGCGGCAGCGGCGGCGGTGAAATCCTCGTCTCCGGTACGCCAGAGACCGTTGCAGAGTGCGAAGCCTCGCACACCGCGCGCTTCCTTAAACCGTTGCTGTAATTGTCACACGGAGAGCTGCTGTCGGGTCGTTTCCGGCAGCAGCTCAACCGCCTGCTGATAGGATGCGTCCACCAGGTAGTAAATTTGTGAGCCTGGAATCGATCCATCCAGATAGACGGTGCTCCAGTGCGCCTTATTGAGGTGCTGGCTCGGCCTCACGTCATCATGCTGCTGACGGAGTAAATCGGCCAGTTCAGGGCTGGTTTTCAGCGATGCCGCAGGACGGCCTTCCACCTCTTTCACCATCGCAAACAGCACATCCCCCACCTTAACCTGCGTGGCCTTCCAGTCGCTGTGGACGCTCTGCTCCGCGCCGGGCTTGCTCATGCAGTACTGAAGTATCTCCGAAATTGTCATCTTTATTCCCCTTGTAGCGTGGCGATAATTTTACGCGAACCACCGTGAATGCGATGCTCTCCCAGCCAGATCCCCTGCCACGTTCCCAACAGCAGCCGCCCGTTGTGGACCGGCAGCATCAACGATACGCCCAGCAAAGAGGACTTAATATGCGAAGGCATATCGTCTGCCCCCTCATAGTCATGCTCGTAAGGGGCGTTGTCCGGGACGCTCTTCAGAAAATGCCGCTCCATGTCAGACCGGACGGTGGGATCGCAATTTTCATTCAGCGTCAGAGAGGCAGACGTATGCTGAAGCAGCAGATGCAGCAAACCCGTTCTGACGCGCGACAGGTCGCGGAGTTGCCCGATGACTTCATCCGTCACCAGGTGAAATCCGCGTGGCTTCGCGCTTAAGGTCAGGGTCTGTTGGTACCACATAAGCTGCTCCGTGATGAAAGATGAATCTTTCTAAGTGTGCAGCAAGAAGACGAAAGGTAAAACCCGCAGCAGCGAGATTTGATTAAAAAAGAGTCAAACTCGCTGCCAGGGACTCAGTACTCCGAGTTGACGATCACCTCTTCGCCAAACTTTCCGGCCATCGGCAGCGGTCGATAGGTAGAGTTAGACGCGCGTAACACCCTGATCCCTCTGGCTCCTGCATCCTGCGCGGCGGTAATGTCGTTATCCGAATCGCCATAAAACACTTTGATGTTTTTCTTTTCCAGCCACTGGATTTTGGTGTTTTGCCCCTCTTTGTCACCGGCAAAAATGACCGGGTTCATGTTGGCTGCCGGGATCTGGAAATCGTCCTGCAGGGTTCTGGAGACGGTTTCCGTTTTGGTCTGGCTACGACCGGTGACGAAATAAATACTGTCGCCACGCTTAACATGCATAGCAATTACCGCCCGGGCGACCTCTTTCGGAATGCTGTACTCGTCCCAGCCGTTATTCATTTTTTCCCAGAACTCCGGGTTCTTCAGATACGCTTCGCTGTCGGGAGAATACATTTTTTTGCCGCGCCAGAATCCTGGGCTTGAGAACAAGACGGTATCGTCAATATCGAAGCCCACGGCCATTGGTGGCCGCCCCATCAGGCTGTTTTCGATTTGGGCCACGGAAACCCAGTGAATGGGCGCCTGCTCGGCAAGAATGGCGGCGGTAGTGCCGGTGTAAAGCGGCGTCGGGGCGGAAGCTCGCGCGACGACGGCGCTGTTAAGTGAGAACAATAAGCAGGCGGCGCTGAGCGCCAGTGTGATCTTGCGCATATTTTCCCCTGAATATTCAGCTTGTTATCGTTTTATTTTGAGTGAATGGTCAAAAAACTATCCGACCATAACCCCAGCGGGAGGTGAAGGGAAGGAGTTTTTGCTTATGAAGCGGAATAAAAAGAAGACGATCACAAAGCGCAGCGCCACCGGGCAATGACTGGCACCGGCGCGAACAAAAAAGCCGGGTGGCGGCTGCGCCTTACCCGGCCTACATATAGCATGCAAGTAAGTGAATACTTACATTACGGAGGCAAACGCCTGCGCCACGCGATGAACGTTGCCGGCATTCAGGCCCGCCACGCACATACGGCCGCTGGCGATCAGGTAGACGCCGAACTCTTCGCGCAGGCGATCGACCTGCGCCGCGCTCAGTCCGGTATAGCTGAACATCCCGCGCTGCTTGAGCAGATAATCAAAGTTATGCCCAGGCACAGCCTCTTTCAGGACATTAACCAGCTCCTGACGCATCGACAGGATGCGCTTACGCATCGCCTCCACTTCGCCAAGCCAGGACGCTTTCAGCGTTTCGTCACCGAGAACCGTTGCCACCACCTGCGCACCAAAGTTTGGCGGGCTGGAGTAGATACGGCGCACCGTCGCTTTCAGCTGACCCAGCACGCGGCTGGCTGCTTCGGCGTCTTCACATACCACGGAAAGACCACCAACGCGTTCACCGTACAGGGAGAAGATTTTAGAGAAGGAGTTACTCACCAGAACAGGCAGCCCGGCGCTGGCAGCGGCGCGAATGGCATAGGCGTCTTCTTCCATACCCGCGCCAAAGCCCTGATAGGCGATATCGAGGAATGGGATCAGGTTACGGGCCTTCAGCACCTCAATCACCGCATCCCACTGAGCATTGGTGAGATCGGCACCGGTCGGGTTATGGCAGCACGGATGCAGCAGCACAATACTGCGCTCCGGCAGGGTGTTCAGTTTTTCCAGCAGCGCATCAACGCGCACGCCGTTAGTTTCACTGTCAAACCACGGATAGGTCGCCACCTTAAAGCCCGCGCCCTCGAAGATCGCAACGTGGTTTTCCCACGTCGGGTCGCTGACCCACACGCCTGAATCCGGGAAATATTTTTTCAGGAAGTCTGCGCCCACTTTCAGCGCACCCGAGCCGCCCAGCGTCTGGATGGTCGCCACGCGTTTTTGCGCGAGCACCGCGTGATCGGCGCCGAACAGAAGCGGTGCGATGGTGTTGCGATAAGCGTTTAGCCCTTCCATCGGCAGATACAGAGAAGCGCCGTGTGGAACAGCGTTCAGACGCGCTTCGGCTTCAGCTACGGCTTTTAATTGAGGAATAATGCCATCCTCGTTGTAATACAGACCGATGCTGAGGTTCACTTTGTCGCTGCGAGGATCTTCTTTAAAACGCTCCATTAAGGAGAGGATAGGGTCGCCGGCATAGGCGTCAACTTTCTGAAACACGCGATGGTTCTCCGGAATTCGATGAGGCAGGGATTTCAACAATAAACCGGAAGCAGGTGAAGGTCGAGTGCGATATCAGGCCAGACACTCGATATATCGGCAAATGCAATCGATTCGCTCAGGCACCGAGCCCTGCACGCGCAGAAAAGGAATGTTTCGTTGTGATAGCTCTGCTTCATACCATACCTGCTGTCTGTGGCGAAACGCCTCCCCATGCCGGGTGCCATCCTGCACAAACGGAAAATCATCTCCGCAAAGTACGACCAGTGCATAGTCTCGTTCAGCAAGCGCCATTAACGCCTGCGGCGCGCTGCCAAACTGATCGAGCGCGTAAAACAGGGTCGTTAAAGGGGACGTATCACAGACCAGATAAGGCGCCGTGCAGGCTAATTCTTCCCGACGCACCTGCTCGCGGGCAATATGCAGCAAATCCTCCAGATCAAGGATGCCGTTCTTCTTTTCCCAGTGTTCACGACCATACTCTGCAACGTACGGAACGTTTAGCGTTTGCGCCAGTGCCTTTGCAAGCGTACTTTTGCCCGTCGATTCTCCACCTAATAAGCAGATACGAAAAACAAAGCTGCGATACACCTCAGGGGACATCATCTTGCGATAACGATGAACATCAGAGCGGATGAGCGTTCCCGATGGAGCTTCTGGTCCCTGTTGACGCTGGAGACGCACGTGCGCAACCGGTCGTCCGAAACGCTGGCTCAGGACAGTGGCAAACCCGTCTCCATAGTCTTCGGCAGTAAATACCGCCTCTGGCTGACAATGCAGAATGTCCTCACATAGCGTTGCAACATAATGCCGGTGAAGATCGTCATCAGCGTCATTCGGTGGCGGTGGCGCAAGGCCATATGAAGCCAACACTTGCGGCGAAAGCACGAGGTGGCGACATTGTGGGAAGCGCGTTGTTAACCAGTTAAGCCGCTTTTCAGGTTCGTAACCGCGTATTTCCGGCGACGAATAGCTGATGATACAGACCGTCTCGCACTGCTCAAGTGCCGTATTGATAAGCGCTTCATGGCCCGCATGTAATGGTGCGAATTTGCCTACCACCAGGCCGTTGGCATACAGCGTCATTGCGCACGGATCTCCTTGCGCCACTGATACAGTCCGTGCCACGCATTAAACCAAAACACCAGATATAAACCGGCGGTCAGATACAGTTCTCTCGTCGCGTACAGCGGTACTGCCAGCGTGTTAACGGCAAGCCAGATGTACCAGTTTTCCAGACGCCGTCCCATCAACATAAACTGAGCAAGAATGCTGAATGTCAAAATGATGGAGTCCAGCCAGGGGGCCCATGCATTGGTATAGAGATGCAATATCCACCCGTACGCCGCTGCTACGCTTACGGCGCAGGCTAAAAGCATAAAAAAATGTCCCGGTCTGGTACGACGAACAGGCAAGACCTCTCCATGATTGCCTTTAAGCCAATGCAGCCAGCCGGTTATGCTCGTTATGATGAAAAAGAACTGAAGGGTAACGTCAGCATAAAGCTGAACAGAATAGAACACCCAGGCATAAAGCCCGCTACCAATGATACCTATCCACCACGTATGGATATTGTTTCTGGCGGCCAGCCAGACGGAGAGAGCATAGGCCAGACACGCAGCGATTTCTGAAGGGGACATTATCCTTCCCTGGAATAAAATGTTAGTCGACGTACTTCATCGCCACCCGAGACGTCAGGCGGGTAATAAGTTCGTAAGCACTCACTTTCGTGATTTCAGCAATACGTTCAACGGGTAAACCTTCCCCCCACATCACCACATCGTCGCCGGGTTTATCCTGGGCTTCAGGACCCAGATCGACACAAATCATGTCCATCGCCACGCGGCCAACGATCTTCACTTCGCGACCGTTGACCAGCACCGGCGTACCCGTGGGTGCAGCGCGCGGATAGCCATCGCCATAGCCCATCGCCACGACGCCGAGGCGGGTATCACGCTCGCTGATCCAGGTGCCGCCGTAGCCCACCGGCTCACCGGCTTTGTGTTCGCGCACGGCAATCAGAGTAGACACCAGAGACATGACTGGCTGAAAACCCATGTCCGGCCCCCAGGGTTTATTCTCCAGCGGCGACACGCCGTAAAGAATGATGCCCGGTCGCGCCCAGTCGAAATGCGACTGCGGCCACAGCAGGATCCCGCCGGATGCGGCGATCGAGCGCATCCCCGGCTTGCCTTCGCAGAAGGTATTAAAAATATCCAGCTGCCGCTCGGTCGCACCGCACTCGGGCTCATCGGCACGGGCGAAGTGGCTGACAATATTCACCGGCTGACGCACGTTTTTGCACCGGCATAAACGCTGATAAAACGCTTCGGCGCTTTCCGGACGCACGCCCAGACGATGCATGCCCGTATCAAGCTTCATCCACACGGTCACCGGCTCGCTCAGCTCAGCGGTTTCCAGTGCGGCCAGCTGTTCTTCGTTGTGTACCGCCGTGTGCAGATGCTGATCTGCGATGGTTGGCAGATCGGTGGCTTCGAAAAAGCCTTCGAGGAGCAGAATCGGTTGGGTAATCCCCCCCGCGCGCAGGCGGAGGGCTTCTTCAAGACGGGCGACGCCAAAGGCGTCGGCATCGGGGAGCGTTCGCGCGGTCTCAAGAAGACCGTGTCCGTAAGCGTTCGCTTTCACGACTGCAACGAGCTTGCTGGCGGGTGCCAGTTCACGCAGACGTTGCAGGTTGTGTCGCAGAGCGCGGCGGTTAATCACAACAGTTGCCGCTTGCATTTGAATTCCTTAGAAATTACTCATCATCATATTGAGGACCGGCATAGTTGTCGAAACGCGACCACTGTCCGTTAAAGGTCAGACGTACCGTCCCGATCGGACCGTTACGTTGTTTACCAATAATAATTTCGGCGATCCCTTTCAGGTCGCTGTTCTCGTGATAAACCTCATCACGGTAGATAAACATGATTAAGTCGGCATCCTGCTCGATGGAGCCGGATTCACGCAGGTCGGAGTTGACCGGGCGCTTGTCAGCACGTTGTTCCAGAGAACGGTTAAGCTGCGACAGCGCCACCACCGGCACGTGCAACTCTTTGGCTAACGCCTTGAGCGAGCGGGAAATTTCGGCGATTTCCAGCGTACGGTTGTCGGAGAGCGACGGGACGCGCATCAGCTGAAGGTAGTCGATCATGATAAGGCCGATACCGCCGTGTTCACGGGCGATACGACGCGCGCGGGAACGGACTTCCGTCGGCGTCAGGCCGGAAGAGTCATCAATATAGATGTTACGTTTTTCCAGCAGAATGCCCATGGTGCCGGAGATGCGCGCCCAGTCCTCATCGTCGAGCTGGCCGGTACGGATGCGGGTCTGGTCCACGCGCGACAGCGATGCCAGAGAACGCATCATGATCTGCTCAGAGGGCATCTCAAGACTGAAAATCAGTACCGGCTTATCCTGCAACATCGCCGCATTTTCGACGAGGTTCATCGCAAAGGTCGTTTTACCCATCGACGGACGCGCCGCGACGATAATCAAATCCGACGGCTGCAGACCGGCGGTTTTCTTGTTGAGATCGTCATAGCCGGTGTTTACCCCGGTCACACCGTCGTGCGGCTGCTGGAACAGCTGTTCGATACGGGCGACGGTGGCGTCGAGGACATCGGCGATGTTTTTGGGGCCTTCGTCTTTGTTGGCGCGGCTTTCGGCGATTTTGAAGACGCGGGACTCGGCAAGGTCGAGCAGGTCTTCACTGGTGCGCCCCTGCGGATCAAAACCAGCTTCGGCGATCTCATTCGCCACCGAGATCATCTCGCGGACAACGGCACGTTCACGCACGATGTCGGCATAAGCGCTGATGTTTGCCGCACTTGGCGTGTTTTTTGACAGTTCTGCCAGATAGGCAAACCCGCCGACGCTGTCCAGCTGTCCCTGACGCTCCAGCGATTCCGCGAGGGTGATCAGGTCAATTGGGCTACCCGACTCCTGCAGGCGCGCCATTTCGGTAAAGATATGACGGTGCGGACGGGTGTAGAAATCCTCAGACACCACGCGCTCGGCGACGTCGTCCCAGCGTTCGTTATCCAGCATTAAACCGCCCAACACCGACTGTTCCGCTTCAATCGAGTGCGGCGGGACTTTTAACCCTGCGACCTGGAAATCACGCTCGCGAGGTTCAGTCTGTTTGTTGAAGGGTTTGTTTCCTGCCATAGTGAATGGAGTTACCGAGATAAAGAGTGGGTCGAAAGATTACCACATTCTGGAGGAAGCATGGCAACACGTATTGAATTTCACAAGCATGGTGGCCCTGACGTACTCAACGCGGTGGAGTTCACCCCCACCGCGCCTGGCGAAAACGAAGTGCAGGTTGAAAACAAAGCCATCGGCATAAACTACATCGACACCTATATTCGCGGCGGGCTCTACCCGCCTCCGTCGATGCCAAGCGGACTGGGCACCGAGGCAGCCGGTGTCGTCATCAAAGTGGGCAGCGCGGTTAAGCATCTTAAAGAGGGCGACCGCGTGGTGTATGCGCAATCTGCGCTGGGCGCTTACAGCTCCGTCCACAACGTCCCGGCGGATAAAGCCGCCCTGCTGCCTAACGCCATCTCCTTTGAGCAGGCGGCAGCCTCCTTCCTGAAAGGGTTAACCGTTTACTACCTGCTGCGTAAAACCTATGAAATTAAACCCGATGAGCAGTTCCTGTTTCATGCCGCGGCGGGTGGCGTCGGGCTCATCGCCTGTCAGTGGGCAAAAGCGCTGGGCGCAAAACTGATCGGCACCGTGGGCAATGCCCAAAAAGCGCAGCGCGCACTGCAGGCGGGCGCCTGGCAGGTGATTAACTACCGTGAAGAGAGCATCGTCGAACGGCTGAAGGAGATCACAAGCGGCAAAAAGGTGCGCGTCGTGTATGACTCGGTTGGGAAAGACACCTGGGAGGCATCGCTGGACTGCCTGCAGCGTCGTGGGCTGATGGTGAGCTTCGGAAACGCCTCAGGTGCTGTCACCGGCGTGAATCTCGGCATCCTGAACCAGAAAGGCTCGCTGTACGTCACGCGCCCTTCCCTGCAGGGTTACATCACCAACCGGGAAGAACTTGAGGAAGCCAGCAACGAGCTGTTCTCGCTGATCGCCAGCGGCGTCATTAAGGTGGATGTGGCAGAAGCGCAGAAATACCCGCTAACCGATGCGCAGCGTGCGCATGAGGTGCTGGAGAGCCGGGCAACGCAGGGGTCGAGTTTGTTGATTCCCTGAGCCCCAAAAAGAAATTGGGCTTCCCGTGGGAAGCCCTTTCTTTTTTTAGTTCGGCTGTATGTAGGGTACAGCGCGATGAATTCTTTAACGGCAGTCATAGTGACAGATTCGATAAGTAAATCCTATTCTGTTCTAAGCCATGCTGCCGGAAAAGTTACAACTCTGTGACGAACCCCTCAATACCTTAGTAACGGAAGCGGTTATTGCGCTGATAACTGGGCACTTTTGGCGATTTAATCGCCCGTATCACCCACACCACCGCCACGGCCAGCAGTAACCACGGCAGCAGTTTGATCGTCAGGGCAAACAATCCGCCAATAAACATGACGACCGTCGCCACCACGATAGCCGCCAGAATGCCGAGCAGCGAAATGCCCGTTGCTAACAGCATGACAAAAAAGCCAATCACAAAAAGTAGTTCCAGCATGGTGCTCTCCCACGAGTTCCCGAATGATGCTGCAAACATTACAAGAATCATGCCAGACATAACCTGTTGTTCTTAAAGCAAAACGCCCCGCGAGAATTCGCAGGGCGTGGTGAATTTGACGAATTTTTAGCAAAAGTTATCGCTTGTCTGCCACCAGTCGCAGCGCATGTTCCAGCACCTCGATATCGGCACCGGCTTTATGTGCGTTTTCGCTCAGGTAGCGACGCCACTGACGCGCGCCCGGAATGCCCTGGAACAGCCCAAGCATATGGCGGGTGATATGGCCGAGATACGTACCGTTGCTCAGCTCGCGCTCAATGTAAGGATACATCGCCCGCACGACGGCAACCGGATCGGTGTCTGCACCTTCGATGCCAAAGATTTCGCGATCGACCGTCGCCAGAATGCCCGGGTTCTGATACGCCTCGCGCCCAACCATCACCCCATCCATATGTTCAAGGTGCGCTTTGGCCTCTTCCAGCGACTTGATGCCGCCGTTAATGGACATGGTCAGATGCGGGAAGTCACGCTTCAGCTGATACACGCGCGGGTAGTCCAGCGGCGGGATTTCACGGTTCTCTTTCGGGCTCAGGCCGGAGAGCCAGGCTTTTCGCGCATGGATGATGAACATCTCGCATTCACCCTTTCCGGAGACCGTATTGATGAAATCGCACAGAAATTCGTAGCTGTCCTGGTCGTCAATCCCGATACGGGTTTTGACCGTCACCGGAATGGAAACGACATCACGCATCGCCTTGATACAGTCCGCTACCAGCTGGGCATTCCCCATCAGGCAGGCACCGAACATACCGTTTTGCACACGGTCGGACGGACAGCCAACGTTCAGGTTGATCTCGTCGTAGCCGCGCGCTTCCGCCAGCTTCGCACACTGCGCCAGCGCGGCCGGATCGCTGCCGCCCAGCTGCAGGGCAACCGGATGCTCTTCTTCGCTATAGGCCAGATAGTCGCCCTTCCCGTGGATGATTGCGCCCGTGGTCACCATTTCGGTGTACAGCAACGTATGGCGGGAGAGCTGGCGCAGGAAATAGCGGCAGTGTCTGTCCGTCCAGTCGAGCATCGGCGCAATGGAAAAACGGTGTGCAGGGAAAGCGGTCTGTAATTCTGACGACATGGCGAAGTTTTAAGCATCTGGTGGAAAAGGGGCGCTACTATAGCACAAAGAAAAGCCGGAGGCGCAGCGCCTCCGGATGACTTTAGAACGTCATGCTCAGCTGAGCCCCTGCGCCCCAGGTTTCGTCTTCACCGTACAGGCCCATCAGGTCAACATGCACGGTGCTAAACGGCGCGAAACCGACACCGCCGGTAAAGACATTACTGTCGTTACCCTTCACGTCGGCACGATAACCCGCACGCACCGCCAGCCAGCTCAGCGGTGTCACCTCGGCACCGACACCCACGTACTGCGACGTATCTTCACTCTTGAAGCCTTTGGTTTCCGTCAGATCGCCATCGGCGGTCAGCGTCACCAGATCGTTGTGCCAGGCGGCACCGGCGGTCACCAGCGGACGGATCTGGTAGGTGTCTTTATAGCTCACCACTTCTCCCGTACGGCCATTGCGGATACGGATATCTTTGGTGTCGATATCACGCGACATCAGGTTTTGTCCGCTTACGCCAACGGTCCAGTTTTCGCCGAAATCGGCCGCAATACCGGCATCCACGTTGAAGCCCGTATCGTCAGTACGGTAGCGGCTGTCGTTCCACTTGTTACTGTCGTAATCGTAGATTGACGTGGTGTAGTTATAGACCCAGGTTTTTTGCAGTTTTGGTGTTACGCCCACGGAAACCGGGACGCCGCCGAGATCAAACTGACGGGCAACGGCAACACCGTAGTCGGAGACAATCGCCGCCCGGCCGGACGCCGTTGAGTTGAGGTTCTTAGTGATCTGATCCGTACCGTTCAGCGCAGCATCCAGCGCAACACCGGCCGCCACCACATTACTTCGTTGAATACCACGCAGATAATCAATGTCTTGCTGATCGATAGACGAGCTCACCCGGCCATGTGCATAACCTTTCGCCATGAAGGCGACGGAAAGGACATCGTTAGGGATACTCACCGCAAGCCCTGCACCAGCCGTTGCGCGTGCGGTTTTGCCTTTGAGATAGTCCAGCTCATCGGCCAGATCTTTGGCCGCGCCCTGGAATTGATTAATGGAACCTAACGGATTGGTGATAATTTCTCGTGGCGTGAGATTATCAACCACATCCTTGTAGTGATTGATTTTGTCATTGATGTTATCAATCTCGTCCTGAAGATTGTCTTCATCCGTCACCTGCACCCCAACGGCTGGCAAGATGACCGTCACATCATCGTCCGGTTTTGCCTTTGCCAGCAGCGCCGGGTTGATTAACGCCCCACTGCCATAGCTTCCCGACGCCACGCCGGTGCCACCCATGGCGTCGCTGCGTGATTCTGTCCAGGTATTGGCTGCTCCCGCCTGATTTGCCATAAACAAGGAGACAGCAATGCTAACCACCGAAAATTTAAAATTTTTTTTCACAGTATGCCCGTTATAGTCTGTTATGAAATAACCCCTGTCTGTTATCACCCAAACAGGAACGAACTATTGCTGTGAATAAGTAGTAAAAGACCCGCTATTTCTTTCCCTAAGTAAAACTCCCTTACGGCCTGTTATATTTTGTGACGGCCCTCAATATTTATAGAAGAGGAAATTATTTTTTCCCAGGTTTTCCATCATGCGGCCCAAAAAACTGTGGGGGATGGTCTACCCAGCGATCTTCCCGCGTGGCGGCATACTCAGGGTTGAGCGGATAGTAGATGCGGTTGTGCTTCTTGTTGGCCTCGCCAACGACCAGTAACCGAACCTCGTCGTCCGTGTTGTTGATAAAGGTATGACAGATGCCGGTTCCGGCGGGAAAACCTACACTGTCGCCAGGCTCCAGCTTCCACAAGTAGCCGTTAATCCAGGCTTCAGGGTAACCTTCGAGCACGTAAATAAACTCTTCTTCGTCGCTCTCCGCATGCGGATAGGACGTTCTGCGCCCCGGCGGCAGGCGCTCATGATGGATGCCAATACGCCCGAGTCCAAGCCTGCGAGCCAGCGGTGCGCCGATAGAGAACAGCTCATCGCTGTCGGGGTAGGTCGAGTCATCCGCGCCTTCCACGTCGCGCCAGTGCCGAATACAGTCAGGTCTTTTCATTATGCATCTCCCGGTTTGCGATGGGTCAGGTATAGCACAGACTGGCGGATCTCGGTGTTTTTAGCAGAACATGATAAAGTGGGGGTTTTCCGTCCTATAACATCCGGGGTGCTACATGGATAAGTCCACAAAAGAGCTGTTAGCGCAGGCCGAAAAGCTGTGTGCGCAACGCAATGTGCGCCTGACTCCGCAGCGCCTTGAAGTCTTACGCCTGATGAGCCTGCAGCAGGGTGCCATCAGCGCCTACGATCTGCTGGATCTGCTGCGCGAAAGCGAGCCGCAGGCAAAGCCGCCAACGGTCTATCGCGCACTGGATTTCCTGCTTGAACAAGGTTTTGTGCACAAGGTGGAATCCACTAACAGCTATGTGCTGTGCCATCTGTTCGATCAGCCCACCCACACATCGGCGATGTTTATCTGTGACCGCTGCGGCGTGGTGAAAGAAGAGGCTGCGGAAGGCGTGGAAGATATTATGCATACGCTGGCAGCGAAAATGGGTTTTGCCCTGCGTCATAACGTGATTGAGGCGCACGGGCTCTGTTCCGCGTGCGTGGAGGTGGAAGCCTGTCGTCATCAGGACGCGTGTCAGCACGACCACTCTATTCTGGTGAAGAAAAAGCCGCGTTAACGGCAAAAGAAAAGGCGGCTTAGAGCCGCCCTGTGGGTTATTCAGCGTTACCAGCGGTAGTCGTTGCGTTTTTCCCAGTCGCCCACTTCTTTTTCCGCCTGGTCTTTTGCGTAGCCGTAACGTTCCTGAATTTTACCGACTAGCTGATCGCGTTTACCTTCGATGACGGTCATGTCGTCATCCGTCAGCTTACCCCACTGTTCTTTCGCTTTACCTTTGAACTGCTTCCAGTTGCCGCCGATTTCGTCTTTATTCATCATCGTGTCCTCTTCGTTAAGCGTCGGGTCGTAACGTCCGTTACGTTCTTTTCTGCTGGACGTGATAATTATTGTAGTTAAGGATTCCGTGGTTAATTTCATATTCGGAATCTTTAACCGTCACGATATATCGGAGCGTGGGGGAAACCAGGTATTGTTTTGCCAGTGTCGATGCCAGATAAACGCCAGCGACAACCCGCGCAGTGAGAGGAAGACGGCCAGGGCCAGCCACAAACCATGATTCCCCAGCCAGGGGAGCGTCAGCAGCGTCAGGCCAAACCCGGCCGCCGCGACGGCCATGCTGTTACGCATTTCGGCCCCGCGCGTCGCACCAATAAACATGCCGTCCAGCAGATAACACCAGACGCCAACCACCGGTAAAACGACTTGCCAGATGAGATAGTGGCTCGCCAGCTCGCGTAGCGCAGGGAGAGAGGTAAGCAATGCAACGATCTGCTCACCAAAGCAGGCGTAAACCAGGCCAAATGCCAGCGCCACCAGTCCCGACTGACGGCAGGCTGCCCGCCAGACATCCCGTAGCTGCCCGCTTTCGCGCGCCCCGTACGCCTGCCCGGAATGCGCTTCAACCGCATAGGCAAAACCGTCCAGCGCGTAGGCGGTAAATGTCAGCAACGTCATCAATACTGCGTTGACCGCGACGATGTCTGGCCCCAGTCGAGCCCCGAAAACCGTCAGTGCCCCGAAGCAAAGCTGGAGAAGAAGCGAGCGCAGCATGATGTCACGGTTGAGGGCCAGCAGCTTACGGATATTGCCGCGCCATGCGGTTTTGAGCAGCGCCAGGGAGATCCCGCGCATGGCCAGTACCCGCCAGACCATCCACAAGCCAATGATAAAGGTCCCGTATTCGGCAATCGCCGTCGCCAGCGCCGCACCCCGCACGTTCATATGCAGACCCATGACCAGCCAGACATCCAAAACGATATTGAGCAGGTTACCCACCACCAGCAAAATCACGGGCGCACGGGCGTACTGCACGCCCAGTAGCCACCCCAGCAGAACCAGGTTAGCCAGCGATGCGGGCGCGCTGAGCCAGCGGATTTCAAGGAAACGTCGCGCCTGCTCTAATACCGCCTCGCTGCCGCCAACAATATGAAGCGCAAGATCGATCAGGGGTGCCCGCAATAAAACGATGAACGCACCCGCGCCAAGCGCGAGGATCAGCGGCTGCACCAGCGCGCGCGCCAGACGCAGCGGATCTTTCGCGCCATAAGCCTGTGCGGTAAGACCGGTAGTGCTCATGCGCAAAAAGAGCAGCAGCATAAACAGGAAGCTGGTTGCCGTCGCGCCAATCGCCACGCCGCCAAGATAAACCGGTGAATCAAGATGGCCTATAACGGCAGTATCGACCAGTCCCAGCAAGGGCACGGTAATATTGGAGAAAATCATCGGCAGAGCAAGACGCCACAATGCCTTATCGGATGCCGTCAGCAGTGACATGAAAGATACCGGGAGTGGGGAATGAATCAGGCTACAGCGGTGCCATAGCCTGTGAGGAAGAGGTTACAGCCATTCACCGTTGCGAATCACCCCGACCGCCAGTCCTTCGATAGAGAAGTTCTGTTCGCGGAGATCGACCACAATGGGTGAAAACTCGCTGTTTTCAGGCAGCAACTGTACGCTGTTACCCTGTTTTTTCAGACGCTTAACGGTCACTTCGTCATCAATGCGCGCCACCACCACCTGGCCGTTTCGCACATCCTGTGTTTTATGCACCGCAAGCAGATCGCCATCAAGAATACCGATGTCTTTCATCGACATGCCGCTGACGCGCAGCAGGAAGTCAGCGCTCGGTTTGAACATGCCAGGATCGACCTGGTAGTGACCTTCAATATGCTGCTGAGCCAGTAAAGGCTCACCGGCAGCAACACGCCCTATCAGCGGAATGCCCGTCTCTTCTTCCACCAGCAGGCGGATACCCCGTGACGCGCCCGAGACAATCTCAATCACGCCCTTACGCGCCAGCGCTTTCAGGTGTTCTTCGGCAGCATTTGGAGAACGGAAACCCAGACGCTGCGCGATTTCCGCACGCGTGGGTGGCATACCCGTCTGGCCGATATGATCCCGGATGAGATCAAACACCTCTTGCTGCCTGGTCGTTAACGCTTTCATTCCGCCCCCTGGGTGTATATACAGTTATGCTGTGAGTATATACAGTCAAAGGCGATTTTGGAACCAAAAACTGCACAAAAAACCAGGGACTTAATTATTCCTCGAGGCTCATCGGAAATGTGACCAAAGCAGCGTGACCCAGGTGATAACGGCAGTGATAATCGCCAGCAACACGGCA
This sequence comes from Enterobacter quasiroggenkampii, assembly GCF_043972695.1. Taxonomy (NCBI): domain Bacteria; kingdom Pseudomonadati; phylum Pseudomonadota; class Gammaproteobacteria; order Enterobacterales; family Enterobacteriaceae; genus Enterobacter; species Enterobacter quasiroggenkampii. The sequence goes on along the minus strand of NZ_CP143745.1, from coordinate 912,536 downwards.
GCAGAGCCCATGTCTTTTGCACGGCCAGAAAGCTCATGGAAATCGGAACCAATGCGATCCACAACGGCCTCAATAGCGCTATTAAGAATTTCCACTATCATCACCAGAAGAACGGAACCGATAAGCAGTACGCGGGTAATCGCATCAACATCAAGGAAACAGGCGACGATCACCGCGATGATAGCGGCGACGCCCTCCTGGCGAAAGGCGGCTTCGTTGACCCATGCGGCACGGAAACCTTTCCATGAATAGCCGGCGGCTTTGATGATACGTGTTAACCCAGTGGTATTATTGGCCATTAAAAGAACCTTTTTTAAAAAAGAGCGTCAGTAACAGGAGCCGTAGCGCGTTTCGCTACAGCCTGAAGTATGACGGGTAACAACAGAAATTTTGCGCGCTTTCTGTTATCCTTGCGCCGCAATTGCATTATTAACCAGAGGCTTTACATCGTTTATGTCCGGCTGGCCACGAATTTACTACAAATTACTTAATTTACCATTAAGCATCCTGGTAAAAAGCAAGTCTATCCCAGCAGAACCCGCGCTGGAATTGGGGCTCGATACGTCACGCCCCATTATGTACGTTTTGCCTTATAACTCGAAGGCTGACTTACTGACGCTTCGCGCCCAATGTCTGGCGCATGACTTACCTGACCCGCTTGAACCGCTGGAAGTTGACGGTACGCTGCTGCCGCGCTACGTGTTCATTCACGGTGGACCGCGCGTGTTTACCTATTACACGCCAAAAGAAGAGTCCATCAAGCTGTTCCATGACTATCTCGACCTGCACCGCAGCAATCCCGATCTGGATGTGCAGATGGTGCCGGTATCGGTGATGTTTGGTCGTCGTCCGGGCCGTGAAAAAGGCGAAGAGAATCCGCCGCTGCGCATGCTTAACGGCATCCAGAAGTTCTTCGCGGTCTCCTGGCTGGGACGCGACAGCTTTGTGCGTTTCTCCCCTTCCGTTTCGCTGCGTCGCATGGCGGACGAGCACGGCACCGACAAGATCATCGCGCAAAAACTGGCGCGCGTGGCGCGTATGCACTTCGCCCGTCAGCGCCTGGCTGCCGTAGGACCACGCCTCCCGGCTCGTCAGGATCTGTTCAACAAGCTGTTGGCCTCCAAAGCGATTGCCCGCGCCGTTGAAGATGAAGCGCGCAGCAAGAAAATTTCGCATGAGAAAGCCCAGCAGAACGCCATTGCGCTGATGGAAGAGATTGCAGCGAACTTCTCTTACGAGATGATTCGCCTTTCTGACCGTATTCTCGGCTTTACGTGGAACCGCCTCTATCAGGGCATTAACGTCCATAACGCCGAGCGCGTGCGTCAGCTGGCGCATGATGGCCATGAGATTGTCTATGTCCCCTGCCACCGCAGCCACATGGACTACCTGCTCCTTTCCTACGTGCTCTATCATCAGGGGCTGGTACCACCGCACATCGCAGCCGGTATCAACCTGAACTTCTGGCCAGCAGGTCCGATTTTCCGCCGCCTGGGCGCGTTCTTTATTCGTCGTACCTTCAAGGGCAACAAGCTCTACTCCACCGTGTTCCGCGAGTATCTTGGCGAGCTGTTCAGCCGCGGCTATTCCGTGGAGTACTTCGTGGAGGGCGGTCGTTCCCGTACCGGACGTCTGCTCGATCCGAAGACCGGCACGCTGTCGATGACCATCCAGGCGATGCTGCGCGGAGGTACCCGTCCGATCACGCTAGTGCCTATCTACATCGGCTACGAGCACGTGATGGAAGTGGGCACGTACGCGAAAGAGCTGCGTGGTGCGACCAAAGAGAAAGAGAGCCTGCCGCAGATGCTGCGCGGCTTGAGCAAGCTGCGCAATCTCGGTCAGGGCTACGTGAACTTCGGTGAGCCGATGCCGCTGATGACGTACCTGAACCACCACGTTCCGGAGTGGCGCGAGTCCATCGATCCTATCGAAGCGGTGCGTCCGGCCTGGCTGACGCCAACGGTTAACGGCATCGCATCCGAGCTGATGGTGCGCATTAACAACGCCGGTGCGGCTAACGCCATGAACCTGTGCTGTACGGCACTTCTGGCTTCACGCCAGCGCTCGCTGACCCGTGAACAGCTCACGGAGCAGCTGGATTGCTATCTGGATATGATGCGTAACGTGCCGTATTCGGTTGATTCGACCGTGCCTTCTGCAACCGCCAGTGAACTTATCGATCACGCGTTGCAGATGAACAAGTTTGAAGTCGAAAAGGACACGATCGGCGACATCATCATTCTGCCGCGCGAGCAGGCAGTGCTGATGACCTACTACCGCAACAACATCACGCATATGCTGATGCTGCCGTCGCTCATGGCCGCCATTATTACCCAGCATCGTCATATCTCCCGTCAGGAGCTATTGCGCCATCTTGAGACCATCTATCCGATGCTGAAAGCGGAGCTGTTCCTGCGCTGGAGTAAGGATGAGCTGGCGACAGAACTGGATAAGATGACGGAAGAGATGCGTCGCCAGGGGCTGATTACCCTGAACAACGACGAGCTGCACATCAATCCGTCACGCTCCCGCACCCTGCAGCTGCTGGCGGCCGGTGCGCGCGAAACGCTGCAGCGCTACGCCATTACGTTCTGGCTGCTGAGCGCGAATCCGTCTATCAACCGCGGTACGCTGGAGAAGGAGAGCCGGACGCTGGCCCAGCGCCTGTCCGTTCTGCACGGCATTAACGCCCCTGAATTCTTCGACAAAGCGGTCTTCAGTTCCCTGGTGCTGACGCTGCGTGATGAAGGCTTCATCAGCGATACGGGTGATGCTGAGCCGGAAGAGACGCTGAAGGTGTACCAGATGCTGGCAGAGCTGATTACCTCGGACGTGCGCTTGACGATTGAGAGCGCCACGCAGGGTGAGTAACACAATGCCGGGTTATGGCCCGGCCTGACGCCCTGGATAATAAAAAGGCCCGGTAAGCGCTGACGCTACCGGGCCTTATTTTTAGCCTTGTTAAATCACCGCATTTAGCTGAGCAGCGTAAAGGCAATCATCCCGACAATTGCACCCGTCGTGCCGAGAATGGTTTCCATCAGCGTCCAGGTTTTCAGGGTTTGCGCTTCGGTGGCGCCGGTAAACTTACCGAACAGCCAGAAGCCGGCGTCGTTAACGTGAGAGACCACAATCGAACCGCCCGCGATACAAATAGAAAGCGCGGCCATCTGGGCACCGGAGTAGTTCAGCTGTTCAATCACCGGCATCACCAGACCCACGGCCGTTAAACACGCCACGGTAGCAGAACCCTGGATGATACGTACCGCCGCAGCCAGCACAAAGCAGGTCACCGCAATCGGCAGGCCCATCCCGGTCAGCGCTTCACCCAGAGCCGGGCCCACGCCGGAATCCACCAGCACCTGCTTGAACACGCCGCCTGCACCGATCACCAGCAGGATAATCCCCGCAGGCTGCAGCGCCGCACCGCAGATCTCCATCACCCGGTCTTTTGGCATCCCCTGACGCATCGCCAGGCCGTAAATCGCCACCAGGCACGCCACCAGAATCGCCGTGAACGGGTGACCGATGAACTCAAACCACTCGTAGGCAGTGGACCCCACCGGCACAAAGCGCGCAGCGATGGTTTTCAGACCCACCAGCACCAGCGGCAGCAGGATCAGCGACAGGCTGAAGCCGAAGGATGGCATTTTGCCCTCGCCCAGGTGCGGCTCGGTGATGTCATCCGGAATATGCAGCTCAACGTAACGGCTGATGAAGTTGCCCCACAGCGGGCCGGCGATAATCATCCCCGGGATTGCCGCGCACAGGCCAATCAGAATCATCCAGCCAAAGTCGGCGTGCATCTGGGATGCCAGCAGCATCGGGGCGGGTCCCGGCAGCAGAAACGCCGCAGCCGCCGCCACGCCCGCAAACAGCGGAATGACCAGCTTCACGAGGTTAGTACCGGTATGGCGCGCCATAGAGAATGCGACGCTTATCAGCAGCACAACGGCCACTTCGAAGAACAGCGGCAGCGCGCAAATCAGACCGGCCAGACCAATCGCGTAGTGCGCACGGCTGTGGCCAAAGGATTTCAGCATCTTGACGGCAATCTGGTCGACCGCACCCGTCTCGTGCAAAATCTTGCCAAACATCGCGCCCAGCGCGACCACAATCGCCAGGAAGCCCAGCGTACCGCCCATCCCTTTTTCCATCGTAGCGGCGATCTTGTCGAGCGGCATACCGGAAAAGAGACCAGCACCAATAGAAACCACCATCAAAGCAACAAAGGCGTGCATACGCGCCTTCATCACTAAAAACAGCAGCAGCAATACCGAACCCACTGCTGTCAAAACTAGCGTTAATGTACTCAAAACTTACTGCCTTTTATTAATGACCTCGATGGTGCTGGCAACAACACCCTCCAGTGACTGATCGATATCAACCACTAAGACGTCTTTCTCGTCTTCACCCGGCTCCTGCAGCGCTTCAAACTGCGTCACCAGCATCTGGGTTTTGAAGAAGTGTCCTTTACGCGCCTTCAGGCGGCTTTCAATCACCTCGAAATCCCCTTTCAGGTAGATGAAAGAGAGGTTCGGATTGCCGTCACGCAGCAGATCGCGATAGGTTTTTTTCAGCGCGGAGCAGACGATCAGGGAGACTTTGTTGGTGCGCTGCATCGCGAACGCGGCGTCATTCAGCGCCTGCAACCACGGTTTGCGGTCGTCATCGTTCAGCGGCTCGCCGGAGGCCATTTTCATGATGTTGCTGCGCGGATGGAGGAAGTCGCCATCAAGAAACGCAGCCTGGAGTTGATGCGCCACTTCGCTGGCCACGGCTGATTTCCCGCTACCGGAAACGCCCATCAGGACGTAGACGTGGTGATCGTGATTAGTCGTGCTCAAAGGGTGTCCCTCAGTCAATTGTTACGGGTAACAGTTATCGGTAACATTGTCCTGCTGGGGCAAAAGAGAAGCAATATCCAAACGTGCGCGAAGTGAATAAGTGTGAGCTACTTCAAATTTGTCAGTTCAAATAGATCCACCCGGTGACAAGGTGAAACCTAAATCTAACATTTTCGGGGTCACCGTCTCGCCACGAATGCGCGCCAGCAGGCGTTCTGCGCCAATACGGCCCATACGTTCACGCGGCGTCAGGACGCTCGCCAGACGCGGCTCCATCACCTGGCCAATATCGTGGCCGTGGAAACCGGCGATCGCCATATCATCAGGGATCTTCAGCCCCAGACGCTGACACTCAAATGCTGCGCCGACCGCAAGGTCATCGTTGGTACAGAAAATACCGTCCAGTTGCGGATACTCGCGTCGTGCCTGACGCATCAGCTCAATACCCGACGTATAGGAAGAGGACTGCTCCACCATCACGCTGTACGGGGTTAAGTTCGCGTCGAGCATCGCCTGCTCGTATCCCTTCTGTTTGATGATAGTACGTTCATCAAGACGCGCACCCAGATAGGCGATATGACGATGCCCGCGGGCGATGATGGCCGCCGTCATCTGACGCGCCGCTTCGAAGTTATCAAACCCCACGGCGATGTCGAGGCACGGCGACTGGCTGTCCATCAGCTCCACGACTGGGATACCGGCCACTTCAATCATTTTGAGCGTCCGGGCAGTGTGGGTTCGTTCGGTTAAAATCAGGCCGTCAATGTTCCAGGAAAGCATCGATTCAAGACGTTCCTCTTCAAGTTCCGGCTTGTACCCGTAGTGGGCGAGCATGGTCTGGTAGCCAAACGCATCGGTAACGCTTTCGATTCCACGTAATACTTCGGCGAAAACCTGGTTGGTCAAAGAAGGAAGCAGAACGCCCACCGCGCGGCTGGTCGCATTGGAGAGAATATCGGGCGCGCGGTTGGGGATATAACCCAGTTCATCAAGGGCAGCGGCAATCTTGCCACGTAACGCCACGGAAACCTGTTCCGGGTTACGTAAAAAACGGCTGACCGTCATTTTGGTCACACCGACGCGATCGGCGACATCCTGAAGTACGGGGCGTTTCTTTTTCATCGTCCTGAGAAATCTTGAAGTGAGAGATTTGCTCAGTTTACCACGGACAAAGCCCATCCTTCCCCTGTCAAAGGGAAGGATGGGGATTTATTTATGTTTTATTACACCGGCGGCAGGTCAAACAGCAGAATTTCGCTTTCGCTGTCGGCATGCACGGAGATCGCCTGCTCGTCCCAGATGTCCCAGATGGCCAGACCATCGGCGGTTGTCGCTTTGGTCCCGTTGATGGACACGTCGCCTTTCACCACCTGGATCCAGACGCGGCGGTTAGCGGCAATCTGATGCACGGACTGTTCATCTTTCGCCAGCGCCCAGCGGTACAGCTCCATATCCTGATGCACTTTCAGGGAGCCTTCACGCGCATCCGGGGAGAGCACCAGCTGTTTACCCTGTTTCGCGTCGAAGCGGCGCTGCTCGTAGCGCGGCGTGATGCCGGTCTCTTCTGGAATGATCCAGATTTGATACAGGTGCAGTTTTTCCGTTTTGCTTGGGTTGTACTCAGAGTGACGCACCCCGGTACCCGCGCTCATAATCTGGAACTCGCCCGCCGGAACCTGCTCTTTGTTGCCCATGCTGTCCTGGTGCTCAACCGCGCCTTCCAGCACATAGGTCAGGATTTCCATGTCTTTGTGCGGGTGGGTACCGAAGCCCTGGCCCGCATCAATCACGTCATCGTTAATCACGCGCAGTGCGGAGAAGCCCATGAAGTTCGGGTCGTAGTAGTCGGCAAACGAGAATGAATGCCATGAGTCCAGCCAGCCATGATTCGCGTGACCACGTTCGTTTGCTTTGCGTAAGTAGATCATTGTTTTCACCCTCAGTTCGTTTCGATGGAGTAAGTGTGGACGCAAACGGCCTGGGATCATAGGGGGTGAAAATTGACTCCTCTGTTCAAAAATTGTGAACAAGTGCAGAGGAGCCGTTTTTGCTTATTTTGCGAGGGTTATCGTGGCAGGAGAAGCCTGTTCGAAGGCCCGTTCAAGGATTTCGAGGTTGGTCAGAACGTCAGATTCCTTGACGTAATTCGCCATGCCGTTTGTGAGGGTCTCAAACAGCGCATCATAGACGCGGCCATAGTCGCCGGTTTCCGGCTTCAGCGTTTCTTTGACCGTCACGCCCTCGTCGTTCACATACTCCAGCACGCCCACGGAATCGTCCGCGGCAAAGCCTGGTTCACCCGGCATGATATTGGCCTTCAGGCTGGTCTCCTGCTGGTCGATACCGTATTTGATAAACGAACCTTTAGTGCCGTGAACGATAAATTTCGGGTAGTCGATTTTCACCAGGTGACTGGTTTTGACGATGGCCTTCAGATCGCCGTAGAACAGCTGGGCTTCGAAGGTATCGTCCGGGTTGGCTTTGTTGCGCAGGCTGCGAATGTCATACGCCACGTGGTCCGGGCGGCCAAACAGGGAGATGATCTGGTCCATGGTGTGCACGCCCAGACCATAGAACGAACCATCCTGAGGCAGTCCGGGTTGCGTTTCCGCCACCGGACGGTAGTAATCGAAGTGGCTTTCGATTTCCACGATGTTGCCGAGCTTGCCGCTTTCAATCGCTTTTTTCGCCGTCAGGAAGCAGCTGTCAAAGCGACGGTTCTGATACGGCGTGACGGTCAGGCCTTTGCTTTTCGCCAGCGCGAACAGCTCTTTCGCTTCGGCAATAGTCGGGGTGAACGGCTTTTCTACCAGCACGTTTTTACCCGCATTGAGCGCGCGTTTGGCATAGTCAAAATGGCTGTCGGCGTGGGTGCAGACAACCACCAGCTTCACCTGTGGGTCGTTAAGCACCTCATCGAGATCGCTGGTGAAGTGGATGTGGGAATACTGCGGAGATTGCTCTTCCGGCTTCGCGCGGCGGCGGTAGATATGGGCCACATGCCAGCTGTCTTTGCGGTTAAGAACATACGGCAGGTGATAGCGGGTCGTACTTTTACCAAATCCAATAAATGCGCAATGTAGTGTCATAGCTCAGTCCTTTTGGAAGGTTACTGAGTCTAACCATAACAAAAAAAAAGCCAGCTAAAAGCTGGCTAAGTAATACTGGAAGCAATGTGAGCAATGTCGTGCTTTCAGGTTCCCGTAGGGGTCTTCCTGAATGCAGAGCAATAATAATCATTCTCATTCGCACTTGTCCAATACTTTTTGCAAAAAATAGCGGTTGACTCAAATTTTAAAGTCATTGATGTTGGAAGGGACGTTTAACTGACTGAGGAACAAGGAATGAGTGAGATAGTGATACGCCATGCGGAACCGAAAGATTATGACGCCATTCGTCAGATCCACGCCCAACCGGAGGTGTACCACAACACACTACAGGTTCCTCATCCATCTGAGCAAATGTGGCAAGAACGACTCACCGACCAGCCTGGCATTAAGCAACTGGTCGCCTGTATAGACGGTAATGTCGCCGGGCATCTGTGCATCGCCGTCGCGCAACGCCCACGCCGCAGCCATGTGGCTGATTTTGGGATTTGTGTCGGCGCGCAGTGGCAAAACCGGGGCGTTGCCAGCGCGCTGATGCGCACCATGATTGATATGTGCGATAACTGGCTGCGCGTTGACCGCATTGAGCTGACGGTGTTTGTCGATAACGAGCCGGCGATTGCGGTGTACAAAAAATACGGGTTCGAAATTGAAGGCACCGGCAAGCGCTATGCCCTGCGCAACGGCGAATATGTGGACGCGTATTATATGGCGAGAATGAAGTGACACACTCCCCTCACCCCGGCCCTCTCCCCATAGGGGCGAGGGAGAAAAGACCGCACCGTGCAATCCCCTCTCCCCTATGGGGAGAGGGTTAGGGTGAGGGGAATAATCAATACCCCGCCGTCAAATCATCCACCGAACGCGGATCTGATGCGCCAAACAGCGCTCCGTCCGGCCCCACCATAATGCTCTGGGTGCTGCCCATCGCCTCTTTCACCGCCACCTTCTGCCCACGCTGCTCAAGCAGTTTAATGGTGTCCGGGCTAAAGCCCTTCTCGACGCGCAGCTCGTCCGGCAGCCACTGATGGTGGAAACGTGGGGCGTTGGTGGCTTCGGCGACGTTCATCCCAAAGTCGATGCTGTTCACCACCATCTGCAATACGGTGGTGATAATCCGGCTGCCGCCCGGGCTACCGGTTACCAGCCAGGTTTTGCCCTCTTTCACTACGATGGTGGGCGACATGGACGACAGCGGGCGTTTCTTCGGCCCTACCGCGTTCGCATCGCCGCCGACCAGCCCGTAGACGTTCGGCACGCCCGGCTTGGCAGAGAAGTCATCCATCTCGTTATTCAGCAGAATGCCGCTGTTACCCGCCACAATCCCGGTGCCGAAGGTCGTGTTGAGCGTAAAGGTCACCGCCACCGCGTTACCGTCTTTATCCACCACCGAGAAGTGGGTGGTCTGGTTGCTTTCATACGGCGCCAGCTTGCCGGGGCGGATCTCGCTCGACGGCTTAGCCTTGTTGATGTCGATCTGATCGGCAATAGATTTGGCATACGCCTTGTTGGTCAGCGCCTGCCACGGCACCTTCACGAAGTCCGGATCGCCGAGATATTCCGAGCGGTCGGCGTAGGCGCGTTTTTCCGCTTCCGCCATCACCTGCATGGCATCCGCGCTGCCGAAACCGAACTTGTGCATATCGAAGTTTTCAAGAATGTTGAGGATCTGCACGATGTGAATGCCCCCGGAAGACGGTGGCGGCATGGAGAAGACCTCGTAGCCGCGGTAGGTGCCGCTAATCGGCTCGCGCTCTACCGCCTTGTAGTCCGCCAGATCCGCTTTGGTGATGAGCCCGCCGTTCTTCTGCATCTCTTGTGCAATCTGGTCGGCAATCGCCCCTTTGTAGAAGGCGTCAGGACCGTGCTCGGCAATCAGCTCCAGGCTTTTAGCGAGGTTCTTCTGCACCAGCTTATCGCCCTTCTTCAGCGGTTCACCGTCTTTCCAGAAGATGGCCTTGCTGTTTTCGTGATTCGGAATCACTTCGCTGCCGTAGGTTTTGAGGTCGTCTGCCAGCGCGTCATTCACCACAAAGCCCTCCCGCGCCAGCTTGATAGCAGGCTGCACCACCTTGTTCAGCGGCATCGTGCCGTATTTTTCCAGCGCCAGCGAGAAGCCCGCAACGGTGCCCGGCGTGCCGGACGCGAGATGCGAGGTCAGGGATTTTTTACTGTCCGGGTTCCCCTGGTCATCGAGGAACATGTCCCGTGACGCCTGAGAAGGCGCCATTTCACGGAAGTCGATGGCGGTGGTTTTCCCGTCTTTGGTGCGCAGCATCATAAAGCCACCGCCGCCCAGGTTCCCCGCCTGCGGGTGCGTCACCGCCAGCGCATAGCCCACGGCGACCGCCGCATCCACCGCGTTACCGCCCTGCCTGAGAATATCGACGCCCACGCGGGTCGCCAGCGCATCCACGGATGCCACCATGCCGTGGGTTGCCCGCACGGGATGAAAAACATCCTCCTCCACGCCGTAAGAGACCGGAGGCGCCGCGGGCGGGTTGGCCGCCACGCTAAATGTACCGCCTGCCATCAGCGCGGCGAGGGCGACCCAGCGCAAAAACGTTGGTTTCATCATTATTGTTCTCCAGGTGAAGGGATCCATATGCCCCGCTTAAGCCTGGTTCACAACTCCTAAAAAATCATCGTCATGGTGAAATCAGGGTAAACTTAAGAGAGACCTCAACAGGAGGAAATGACAATGAAACGCTTATTGATTCTTACGGCGCTGATCCCTTTTGCCGCGCTCGCACAGCCACTCAACACCATGAATAACCCGAACCAGCAGGGGTATGTCATCCCGAGCCAGCAGCGTATGCAGACCGAGATGATGAGCCAGCAACAGCAGCAAAAAGGGATGCTGAATCAGCAACTGAGAACACAGACCCAGATGCAGCAGCAAAGCCTGCAAAATCAGATGAACGCCAACACCCAGCGCGTGCAGCAGGGGCAGGTGCGCGAGCAGCCGTTGCCGAACAAAAACGGCGGAATGTTAGGTGGGATGACCTCGTCAGGTAGCGGACAGCAGCATATGCTGCCGCCGCAGTCGAATGGCAGTATGCTTAATCCGCAGAACTAAAGTCCGGGCCGATCAGGTCAATCGCATCGGTACAGATGCTGTCCACGCCCCAGCGCAGCAGTTCGGCCGCACGCTGGGGTTTATTGACGGTGTAAACCAGAATACGCAGGCCCGCGTCTTTCAGCATCTTCACCCGCGCCTCATCCAGCAGCTTGTGATTAAGATGAATAGAGACACACGCTAAGCGCGTCGTCAGCTCGCGCCAGTCCTCGCGCCACTCGTCCAGCAGCAGTCCGCGCGGCAGTTCCGGCGCTGCGGCCTGCGCGGCCTCCAGCGCATCGATTTCAAATGATGACAGCAGCGGCGCGGTCATTCCCTCCCACAGCTCGCGCGCGGCAAGGGCAATGACTTTGCCCGTCAGCGGCCCGGTGCCGGTGGTCGGTTTAATTTCGATATTGGCCATCATGCCGTGCTGGCGACAGCGATCGGCCACTTCCGCCAGCAGCGGCAGCGGTTCGCCTTTGAATTCGCCGCTGTACCAGCTTCCGGCGTCGACTTTCAGCAGATCGCGCCACGGCAGCTCGCCCGCGACGCCCCAGCCGTTGCTGGTGCGTTCGAGGTTATCGTCATGCAGCAGGAAAATCTCGCCGTCTTTCGACAGCTTGGCGTCGAACTCGATCATCGTGTGGCCGTAGCGCGCGCCAACGTCAATCGCCGCCAGGGTATTCTCCGGCGCCAGCTTACCGCCGCCCCGGTGGGCGACGACATGGGGATAAGGCCAGTTGCTCATACTCGTTGTCCTGTTTCACCGTCAAACAGGTGCAGATGATTTTCCGGCAGGTGCAGCCACAGCGTGCTGCCTGCTTTAGGGCGCTCCTGATGTGCCAGCCGCACCACCATTTTTTGCTCGCCCCAGCGCCCGTGCGCCAGGTTATCTGCACCCAACATCTCCAGCGTGTCCATCACCAGCGGCACGCCGCCTTCCGCCTGAGTGGTTAAACCGATATGTTCCGGGCGGATACCGAGCGTCATCTTACGCCCGGCGTAGCCACGATAGTACCAGTTGATCGGCAATGCCATCCCGCTTTCCAGCTCAAAGTGCGAGCCCGCACTGCTGATGCGCCCTTCCAGCAGGTTCATCGCCGGGCTGCCGATAAAGCTCGCCACGAAACGGGTGGCTGGTTTCTCGTAGACTTCCACCGGGGTACCAATCTGCTCGGCAACGCCTTTGTTCATCACCATCACGCGCTGGGCGAGGGTCATGGCTTCGACCTGATCGTGGGTAACGTACAGCGACGTGGTTTTCAGACGACGGTGCAATTGCTGCAGCTCAAGGCGCATCTGCACGCGCAGCTTGGCGTCGAGGTTAGAGAGCGGCTCGTCGAACAGAAATACCGCCGGGTCGCGCACGATGGCGCGCCCCATCGCTACGCGCTGGCGCTGGCCGCCGGAGAGCTCGCGCGGGCGGCGCTTGAGCAGGCCGTCCAGTTCCAGAATACGGGCGGCTTCTTTCACGCGCTCCTCGATATGGCCTTTGCCCATGCCGCGGATTTTCAGCCCCCAGGCCATGTTCTCTTCCACGCTCATGTGCGGATAGAGAGCGTAGTTCTGGAAGACCATCGCGATGCCTCTGTCTTTCGGCTCCATCTCGGTGACGCGCTGGCGGTCAATCCAGATATCCCCGGAGGTCACGCGCTCCAGCCCCGCCACCATGCGCAGCAGGGTGGATTTGCCACAGCCGGACGGGCCGACCATCACGATAAACTCCCCGTCCGCCACGTCGAGCGTGAGCGGCTGAATCACCTGGGTTTTGCCGTCCCAGCTTTTGGTTACTGCCTGAAGTTTTAAACCTGCCATCTTATTTCTCGCTATCGACCAGGCCGCGGACAAACGCGCGCTGCATGGCTAAAACAATGACTACGGGTGGGATAAGGGTAAGCAGCATCGCCGCCATCACCTGGTTCCAGAGGGTGGTGCCTTCGCCGGTGGCAATCATGCCTTTGATGCCCGCCACGGCGGTGCCGAGATTGACGTCCTGAATAATCAGCAGCGGCCACAGGTACTGGTTCCAGCCGTAGATAAAGGTGATCACAAACAGCGCCGCAAGGTTGGTTTTCGACAGCGGCAGCACGATGTCGCGGAAGAAACGCATCGGCGATGCGCCATCAATGCGCGCCGCTTCAATCAGCTCGTCCGGCAGGGTCATAAAGAACTGGCGAAACAGGAATGTGGCGGTCGCCGAGGCCATCAGCGGCAGGGTCAAGCCCGCGTAGCTGTCGAGCATCTTCAGGTTGGCGATCACTTCCACCGTAGGGAAGATACGCACCTCCACCGGCAACATCAGGGTGATAAAAATCATCCAGAAAAACAGGTTGCGCAGCGGAAAACGGAACCAGACGATGGCGAAGGCCGAGAGCATCGACACCGTAATTTTGCCGACCGTAATGCCGAACGCCATGATGAAGCTGTTGAGCATCATCAGCCAGAACGGCGCGCTGTTGGCGCCCACGCCCTGGGTCCAGATGGTCTTCATGTTCTCGAACAGATGTGTGCCTGGGATCAGCGTCATCGGCGTGTCGAACACCGCTTTGGTGTCCAGCGTGGCGGCGACAAAGGCCACGTACAGCGGGAAGAGGATGACGATAATCCCCAGAATCAGCATGGTGTGGCTGAAAATCGTCAGCCCGCGACGGTTCTCAATCATTGGTAGCGCACCTTACTTTCGACATAGCGGAACTGCACCACCGTGAGGATGATGACGAGGAACATCAACACCACCGACTGCGCGGCGGAGGCGGAGAGATCCAGCCCGGCGAAGCCTTCGCGGTAGATCTTGTAGATAAGCGTCGTGGTCGCCTGCACCGGGCCGCCTGCGGTGGCCGCATCGATCACCGGGAAGGTGTCGAAGAAGGCGTACACGAGGTTAACCACCAGCAGGAAGAAGCTCACTGGGGCGATCAGCGGCAGCGACAGCCTGAAGAAGCGACGAATCGGCCCTGCGCCGTCAATCGCGGCGGCTTCCACCAGCGAACGGGGAATGGACTGCAGCGCGGCAAAGAAGAACAGGAAGTTGTAACTGATCTGCTTCCACACCGAGGCGAACACCACCAGGAACATCGCCTGACCGCTGTTCTGGGCGTGGTTCCAGTCGTAGCCGAACTCTGCCAGGAAATGGGTGATCAGCCCGCGACCGGGGTTAAACAGGAAAATCCACAGTACGGCAGCGACGGCGGGTGCCACGGCGTACGGCAGCAGCATCAGGGTCTGATAAATACGACTGCCGCGCACCACGTAGTCCACCAGCGCGGCGAAAAACAGCGAGGCGACAAGGCCGCTGACGGTGACCAGCGCGCTGAACTTCATCGTCGTCCAGAAGGCGTCCAGGTAGTAGCTGTCATGGAACAGCGCGGTAAAGTTGTCCAGCCCGACAAACTGGCTGGAGAGCCCAAACGGATCGACGCTTTGTACCGAGTACCACAGTGCTTCGCCCGCAGGCCAGATAAAGAAGATAACGGTGATGACCAGCTGAGGCGCGACCAACAGGTACGGCAGCCAGCGGGAACGGAACACCGGACGGGATGATGACATTGAGATTGGGTTCCTGAGCAATGCCGGGTGGCGGCTGCGCCTTACCCGGCCTACAAATATTTCTCCCTCTCCCCGTGGGAGAGGGTTGGGGTGAGGGCATCAGCCCGCACGATCCCCGTAGGCCCGGATCGCTACGCGTCACCGGGCGAATCACGGATTACGATTTCGTCGACTGCTCAAAGCGGCGCAGCAGCTGATTCCCGCGCTCTACTGCGGAATCCAGCGCCTGCTGTGGCGTTTTCTTCCCGGTCCACACGCTTTCCAGCTCTTCATCCACGATGGTGCGGATCTGCGGCATGTTGCCCAGGCGCAGGCCTTTGGTGAACGGCAACGGCGGCTTGTTCAGCATCTGACGCGTCGCGATGTCCGCGCCCGGGTTCTTGCTGTAGAAGCCCTGCTCGCGGGTCAGGTCATACGCGGCTTTGGTGATCGGCAGGTAGCCGGTCTTCTGGTGCCATTCGGCAGCGTTTTCCGGCTTCGCCAGGAAGTCGAGGAATTCGGCCACGCCTTTATAGGTGCCCTTGTCTTTACCCTGCATCACCCACAGGCTCGCCCCGCCGATGATGGCGTTCTGCGGCGCGCCCTTCACGTCAGCGTCATACGGCATCATGCCCACGCCGTAATTGAATTTGGCGTAGTGACGGATATCCGCCAGCGAGCCGGACGAGGCGGTGGTAATGGCGCAGTCGCCGTTGTAGAACTTCTCGGTGGATTCGTCTTTACGCCCGAAGTAGCTGAAGTCGCCCTTCTTGTTGAGTTCTTCCAGCAGCGCAATGTGCTTCACCTGCTCCGGCTTGTTGAACTCCAGTACCGCATCGGTGCCGTCGAAGCCGTTGTTTTTGGTCGCCACCGGCAGGCCGTGCCAGGCGCTGAAGTTTTCAATCTGGATCCAGCCCTGCCAGCCGCTGGCGTAGCCGCACTTCATCCCCGCCGCTTTCAGCTTCGCAGTGTATTCGGCCAGGTCCTGCCAGGTTTTTGGCGGCTGCTCCGGGTCTAAACCGGCTTTCCTGAAGGCGTCTTTGTTGTAGTACAGCACCGGCGTGGAGCTGTTAAACGGCTGAGACAGCAGATGTCCGGTTTTGGAATCGGTGTAGTAACCCGCTACGGTCGGCACAAACTGGGATTCATCAAAGTTGATACCCGCCTCTTTGAACACTTCATACACCGGCTTGATAGCTTTGGAGGCCATCATGGTGGCGGTGCCCACTTCATAAACCTGTAACAGTGCAGGCGCGTTGCCGGTACGGAAGGCGGCGATGCCCGCGCTCAGGCTCTGCTCGTAGTTACCTTTGTACACCGGCACAATTTTGTAATCCGGATGGGTGTCGTTGAAACGCTGCGCCAGGGAGTCAACTTCTTTACCCAACTCCCCTTCCATGGAATGCCAGAACGGAATGGTCGTCACAGCCATTGCGTTCGTCGCAAAAGCCAGACCCAGTGCCAGACCCAAAGCTGTGTGTCGTAACGATGTCATTGTCATCTCTCTTATTGTGCCGGATGCGCGATATCACGCGTTTTATGCTCGCGAGGTAACATGACATGCTCGAATGACAGAAAAATAACTGTTTGTTTACAGATAAGTGACAGTAAAGGGTCAGGGGGATGATGGTTGTGTGAAGGGGTGTAGTGGTTAAAAAAGCCGGGTGGCGGCTACGCCTTACCCGGCCTACTCGATCCCTGTAGGCCCGGTAAGCGCAGCGCCACCGGGCGATACAGACGGCTCAGCCGCCCAGGTAAGCGCTCCGCACCGCTTCGTTCGCCAGCAGCGCATCGCCGGTGTCTTCCAGCACCACGCGGCCGTTCTCCAGCACGTAGCCACGGTCAGCGAGCTTCAGCGCCTGGTTGGCGTTCTGCTCGACGAGGAAGATGGTCATCCCCTCTTTACGCAGCTGCTCGATGGTGTCGAATATCTGCTGGATGATGATCGGCGCAAGACCGAGCGACGGCTCGTCCAGCAGCAGGAGACGCGGCTGGCTCATCAGCGCGCGGCCAATTGCCAGCATCTGCTGTTCACCGCCGGACATGGTGCCCGCACGCTGAATGCGACGCTCCCACAGGCGCGGGAAGAGTTCGTACACCCACTTGATGCGGGTCTGGTATTCATCGCGATGGGCGAAGAAACCGCCCATCGCCAGGTTCTCTTCCACCGTCATACGCGAGAAGACGCGACGCCCTTCCGGGACAATCGCCACCGCCTCACGCATGATTCTGGCCGTCTGCCAGTCGGTAATGTCTTTGCCATCAAACACAATCCGCCCGCTGGTGGCGCGCGGGTCGCCGCACAGGGTGCCGAGCAGCGTGGTTTTGCCCGCGCCGTTGGCGCCAATCAGGGTAACGATTTCACCCTGATTGATATGCAGGCTGACATCGTGCAGCGCCTGGATCTTGCCGTAGTGCGCGTTGACCTTGTCGAACGTTAACATCGCTTTTTCCATCTTATGCCTCGCCCAGGTATGCGCGGATCACGTCCGGGTTGTTGCGGATCTCTTCCGGCGTGCCGTTTGCCAGCGGCGTACCCTGGTTAACCACGTAGATACGGTCGGAAATGCCCATTACCAGCTTCATGTCGTGCTCAATCAGCAGAATGGTGGTGTCGTGGTGATCGCGCAGCTCGGCAATCAGCTCGTCCAGCTCTTTGGTCTCTTTCGGGTTGAGGCCCGCCGCCGGTTCGTCGAGCATCAGGATCTCCGGCTGGGTCACCATGCAGCGCACAATCTCCAGACGACGCTGGTCGCCGTAGGCCAGGTTACTCGCCTGACGGTTGGCGTGCTGCAGCAGGCCAATGCGGTCGAGCCAGGTGGCGGCGCGATCGAGCGCTTCATCCTGGGCGCGGCGGAAGGCCGGGGTTTTCAGCAGGCCGGAGAACAGCCCGGTTTTCAGCTGCTGATGCTGCGCGACCAGCAGGTTCTCAATCACCGTCATCTCGCGGAACAGACGCACGTGCTGGAAGGTACGCACCACGCCCATGCGGGCAATCTGCTGGCCCGGCAGCCCTTCAAGATGCTTGTCGCGCAGCATGATGGTGCCGCCCGTCGGCTTGTAAAAACCGGTCAGGCAGTTAAAGACGGTGGTTTTCCCCGCGCCGTTCGGGCCAATCAGGGAGACAATCTCTTTCTTGTGCAGATCCAGTGACACATTGTTGACCGCCAGCAGGCCGCCAAAACGCATCATCAGACCGTTAACGGATAATAATGGCTGACTCATGCCTGCTCTCCTTTCGCTTGCCCGTTCTTCAGCTTCAGCTGTGGACGGGTCATCGGCAGCAAGCCCTGCGGACGCCAGATCATCATCAGCACCATCAAACCACCCAGCATTAACATGCTGTATTCGTTAAAGTCGCGCATCAGCTCGCGCGAGACCACCAGCAGGATGGCCGCGAGGATAACGGCAAACTGCGAGCCCATCCCGCCGAGCACCACAATCGCCAGCACAAAAGCGGATTCGGCAAAGGTGAACGATTCCGGGCTGACGAAGCCCTGACGCGCGGCAAACAGCGTCCCGGCGAAACCGGCAAACGCGGCGCTGATGGTGAACGCGGTCAGCTTGATGCGGGTCGGGTTCAGGCCCAGGGAACGGC
Source organism: Enterobacter quasiroggenkampii (assembly GCF_043972695.1). Taxonomy (NCBI): domain Bacteria; kingdom Pseudomonadati; phylum Pseudomonadota; class Gammaproteobacteria; order Enterobacterales; family Enterobacteriaceae; genus Enterobacter; species Enterobacter quasiroggenkampii. The sequence continues at coordinate 894,395 of NZ_CP143745.1, read as the reverse complement.
AGGCAATCTCATCTTCGCGCAGCGCTTCCCACGCACGGCCCAGCGGCATGCGCAGCAGACGGTTAATCACGAACAGGGTAATCACCACCAGCAGCAGCGCCACCAGATAGAGCCAGATGACGCGGTCGGACGGGTCATACTTCACGCCGAAGAAGTTACTGAAGGTGTCCCAGCCGCCTTCGCGGGCGGTACGGCTGAACTCCAGGCCAAAGAAGGTTGGTTTCGGGATCTGGCTGATGCCGTTCGGGCCGCCGGTCACTTCGGTGTTGTTCAGCAGCAGGATACGGACGATTTCGCCAAAGCCTAAGGTCACAATCGCCAGGTAGTCACCGCGCAGGCGCAGTACCGGGAAGCCGAGCAGGAAGCCTGCCGCGGCTGAGACCAGCCCCGCCAGCGGCAGGCAGGTCCAGAAGCCGAGGCCGTAATAGTGGTTCAGCAGCGCGAAGGTGTAGGCGCCGATGGCGTAGAAGCCGCCGTAGCCCAGCACCAGCAGGCCAGAGAGCCCCACCACCACGTTCAGACCGAGACCGAGGATCACGTAGATCATGGTCAGGGTAGCGATATCCACGGTGCCACGAGAGACCACAAACGGCCACGCCACGGCAGCCACCAGCAGCGCCACGAGGAACAGCTTCTGCTTAACGGTAGACCCGTCGATGGCCGGCAGAACGAATTTCGGCCCGGAGACGTTTTTCAGCGACTTCTGGAACAGCGGACGCAACAGCTGGAACAGGAACACCACGGCAGTGCCGATAAATACCCACTGCCAGCGGATGTCGGGTGCGGTATCCACCACCAGCTTCGTCCCATCCAGACCTAACTGGACGCCCATAAAGACGCCTGCCAGCACGAAGAACATGGCGGCAGAGAGCAGCGCCATTGCAAAATGCATCGGTTTCATACTTTCTCTACCTCCGGACGGCCCAGAATGCCGGTAGGCATGACCAGCAGAACCAGAATCAGCAGGGCAAACGACACCACATCTTTATATTCCGTGCTCAGATACGCCGAGGAGAGCGCTTCCGCCACGCCCAGGATCAGGCCGCCAATCATCGCGCCCGGAATACTGCCGATACCGCCCAGCACCGCCGCGGTGAAGGCTTTCATCCCGGCCATAAAGCCGATGTACGGGTTGATCACGCCATAGAACTGGCCGAGCAGGACACCCGCCACCGCCGCCATCGCGGCGCCAATCACGAAGGTCAGGGCAATCACGCGGTCGGTGTTGATGCCGAGCAGGCTCGCCATCTTCAGGTCTTCTGCGCAGGCGCGGCAGGCGCGTCCCATCCGCGAGTAGCGGATGAACAGCGTCAGGGCAAGCATCGCAATAAAGGTCACGACCCAGATAACCAGCTGCATGGTGGTGATAGAGGCCGCGAAGTTTTCACTGGCCCCCACAATCCACTGGCCGTTAAACAGGCTTGGCAGCGCCACGTCGCGCGAGCCTTCGGTCAGGCTGACGTAGTTTTGCAGGAAGATCGACATCCCGATGGCGGAAATCAGCGCAATCAGGCGTTTGGAGCTGCGCACCGGCCGGTAGGCCACGCGCTCGATGCTCCAGCCGTAGGCGCTGGCAATCACAATCGCGCCGACAAACCCGGCGGCGACCAGCAGCCAGCTGCTGTCGATGCCCATCATCATCAGGGCGGCGATAATCATAAAGGAGACATAGCTACCGATCATGTAGACCTCGCCGTGGGCGAAGTTAATCATGCCGATAATGCCGTAAACCATCGTATAGCCGATGGCGATCAGCGCGTAGGTGCTTCCCAGCGTGACGCCGTTAAACATCTGCTGCAGGAAATAGAGAAACTGCTCGGACATATGTAAACCTTTTTATACCCGCCCGTCAGTCCGGGCGGTGGGATAATTATTTGGCGGCCGAGGATGACCCGTCGGCGTGCCACTTAAAGACACCAAACTCAAATCCCTTCAGATCGCCTTTCTCATCCCAGTTCAGCGGCCCAATCACGGTGTTCGCCCCGTGTGCTTTTAAATCTTTCACCAGATCCAGCGGTTCTTTGCTGCCGGTACGATCCAGCGCGGTGGCCAGAGACTGCACGGCGGCGTAGGTGATCCAGACGTACGGACCACTCGGATCTTTCTTCTGCGCCTTGAGCGCATCCACGATAGCCTTGTTGGCCGGATCCTGGTCATAGCGTTTTGGCATCGTCACCAGCATGCCTTCGGCAGAATCCCCGGCGATGTTGGACAGGGAAGCATTGCCCACACCCTCTGGCCCCATAAACTGGGTCTTCAGACCGGTGGCGCGCGCCTGACGCAGCATCTGCCCCATCTCCGGGTAGTAGCCGCCGTAGTAAACAAAGTCGATATTCTCTTTTTGCAGACGAGCGATCAGCGCGGAGAAGTCTTTCTCACCGGCGGTAATCCCGTCGAAGAAGACGATGTTTGCGCCGCCTTTTTTCAGGCCGTCCTGAACGGAGCGCGCCAGGCCTTCACCGTACTGCTGCTTGTCATGAATAATGGCGATACGCTGCGGCTTGACGGTTTCAAGGATGTATTTGGCGGCGGTTGGCCCCTGAGAGGAGTCCAGCCCCGCGGTACGCATAATGTGTTGATAGCCGCGCTGGGTCAGTTCCGGGTTAGTCGCACCGGGGGTGATCATCAGAATGCCTTCGTCTTCGTAGATATCAGACGCGGGCTGGGTGGACGACGAGCACAGGTGGCCGATCACATACTGGATGCCATCGTTGACGATTTTGTTAGCGACCGCGACGGCCTGTTTCGGATCGCAGGCGTCGTCATATTCTACGCCCACCAGCTTGTCGCCTTTGATGCCGCCCTTAGCGTTGATGTCTTTGATGGCCTGGCGCGCACCGTTGAACTCCATGTCACCCCACTGGGCAACAGGGCCGGACATCGCACCCACTACCGCAACTTTAATGTCCTCCGCCATGGCGGCATACGAGATCGACAGTGCGACCATCCCCGCGATTAACGTCTTCGCGTTCCTTTTCATCTCTGAATCCCCATTCGTGATGTCGTGTTTATATTTTGTTTTATTATGGTTAAAAAGCATTCTGTACTTTTAATGAACAACGCTATTTTTACCAGTGCCTTTAATGGTTTAGCGCAGGTTTTTGTCAAAAACCAGACTAAAATCTCTATTTTTCAGGCGATTAAGCAAAGATAATATTCTGAAATCAGGCAGAGATAAACAACTAAAAGTGCAGTTTGCAGCATAAAATAACGGTACAAAGCGCCGAATAAATCACTACCCATCAGGTTAAAATTCTGCGTATTTTTCGATCCATGTGTTTTCAAACTGCCCAACGCGTTGCCAAAAAACTAATCACCTGGCAAATGAGAATAAAAAGAGGAAGCCCCTGAGTGAATAAATTGAGTACACTGCCTCTACTCAATTTGATTTGGACAAGTAGCTAATGAAACTGACTATCGTGCGTCTGGTGACCTTTAGCGACCAGGATCATATCGACCTGGGCAAGATCTGGCCGGAATATTCCCCTTCGTCGCTACGCGTGGATGAGACCCACCGCATTTATGCCGCGCGTTTTAACGAGCGCCTGCTGGCAGCGGTTCGCGTCACCCTGAGCGGTACAGAAGGGGCGCTGGACTCGCTGCGCGTGCGTGACGTCACCCGTCGTCGCGGCGTGGGACAGTATTTAATTGAAGAAGTGATCCGCGAAAACCCGAGCGTGACCTCCTGGTGGATGGCCGACGTGGGCGTTGAAGACCGCGACGTGATGGCGGCGTTTATGCAGGCGTTAGGCTTTACGGCGCAGGAAAGCGGGTGGGAGAAGCGCTAAAAGAAAGCCGGGTGGCGGCTGCGCCTTACCCGGCCTACGAGGTGCTGTGCGGTCTGATGCCCTCACCCCGGCCCTCTCCCACGGGGAGAGGGTGCAAACACTAAAATGGCAACCTTACGGTTGCCATTTGCGTTTATTTTGCGTCGGTCGCCGTGCCGTTAGCATGCCAGTCAAACACGCCGAACTCGAAGCCCTTCAGGTCGCCCTTCGCGTCCCAGGAAAGAGGCCCCATGACGGTCTCAACCGTGTTCGCTTTCAGCCAGGTGGCAATCTCAGCCGGATCGGCTGACTGGTTCAGGCCCGCCTGCAGAGACTGCAGCGCCGCATAGGTGGTCCAGACGAACGCGCCGCTTGGATCCTGTTTCTTCGCCTTGATGGCATCTACGATAGGTTTGTTCGCAGGAACCTGGTCGTAGTTCTTCGGTTTGGTCACCAGCAGGCCTTCAGCGGATTCACCTGCGATGTTAGACAGAGAAACGTTCGCCACCCCTTCCGGGCCCATGAACTGGGTTTTCAGACCCGCTGCGCGCGCCTGGCGCAGGATCTGGCCCATTTCCGGGTGGTAGCCGCCGTAGTATACGAAGTCGATATTCTCTTTCTTCAGACGCGCCACCAGGGTGGAGAAGTCTTTCTCACCGGCGGTGATCCCGTCGAAGAACACCACATCGGCATTGGCTTTCTTGAGGTTGTCCTGCACTGAACGCGCCAGACCTTCACCGTACTGCTGCTTGTCATGAACGATGGCAATGCGCTTCGGCTTCACTTTTTCAACGATGTATTTCGCCGCGGTTGGGCCCTGGTCAGAGTCCAGACCGGTGGTGCGCAGGGTCAGCTTGTAGCCGCGTGCGGTCAGCTCCGGTGCGGTCGCAGCCGGGGTGATCATCAGGATACCTTCGTCTTCGTAGATGTCAGACGCGGGCTGAGTAGAAGAAGAGCACAGGTGACCGATAACGTATTTGATCCCGTCGTTCACCACTTTGTTCGCGACCGCGACCGCTTGTTTCGGGTCACAGGCATCATCATATTTTACGATCTGCAGTTTTTCGCCCTTAATACCGCCTTTGGCATTAATGTCTGCAACCGCCTGTTCTGCGCCAGTAAACTCCTGGTCGCCGTACTGCGCTACCGGTCCGGACATGGCGCCAACCACAGCCACTTTAATGTCTGCCTGTGCCATGGTGCTGAATGCCAACGCGATACATCCTGCCAGTAACGCTTTACCCTTCATGTTCATCCTGAGATTCCCCATTATTATGGTTATTACGATTGTTGTGATGTTGTTGTGCAGCGCTTTATGTCAGTTATAGGTGTGCTGTTCGCGCTTTTTCAGCATACTCTGCTAAAACATACCCGATTTTTATGATTTTGGAATAGCTAATTTGAAATGAATATATGATAGGCCCGGCAGAGGTTTTCGCCGGGCATATGGCTTTAACGTGTCAGCGAGGCGGAGATAATGTCCAGCGCTTTACGGAACTGCACTTCGGGAATCGTCAGCGGATACAGGAAACGAATGACGTTGCCGTAGACGCCGCAGCTCAGAAGAAGCAGCCCTTCCTGCAACGCCCGCTCCTGCACCTGGCGGGTAAATTCCGGCGAAGGCTGACCCGTTTGCGGGTCGTTAAACTCCACCGCCACCATCGAGCCCTGGGCGCGAATATCCGCGATATACGGGCAGTGTTCCTTCGCTTTGTTCAGCACTTCCACCAGGTGATGGCCAAGATGCGCCGATCGCGTACAGAGATCTTCCTCATCAATCACGTCCAGTACGGCATGCGCCGCCGCAATCGCCAGCGGGTTACCTGCGTAGGTGCCACCCAGCCCGCCCGGCGCGGGCGCATCCATCACCTCAGCACGTCCCGACACCGCCGAGAGCGGCATCCCGCCCGCCAGGCTTTTCGCCATGGTGATCAGATCCGGTTTCACGCAGTGGTGTTCCATCGAGAACAGCTTGCCGGTGCGGGCGAAGCCGCTTTGGACCTCGTCGGCAATCAGCAAAATGCCGTGGGTATCGCACAGGGCGCGCAGCGCCTGCATAAAATCAGCAGGAGCGATGTTGAAGCCACCCTCCCCCTGAACCGGTTCGAGAATGATCGCCGCGACCTGGTCAGGAGCAATATCCGCTTTAAAGATACGTTCCAGGCTTTTCAACGCCTCAGCGGTGCTGACGCCGTGCAGTTCATTCGGATACTGCGCGTGATACACCGAGCCGGGGAAGGGCCCAAAGCCGAGCTTGTACGGCGCAACCTTGCCGGTCAGCGCCATGGTCATAAAGGTGCGGCCGTGGAACGCGCCGCCGAAGGTGATAAGGCCAGGACGTCTGGTAAAGGCGCGGGCAATTTTTACGGCGTTTTCCACAGCTTCTGCGCCCGTCGAGAAGAACGCCGTTTTGGCAGGGCCGTCAATCGGCACCCGTGCGTTGATGCGCTCGGCAAGCGCCACGTAGCCTTCGTACGGCACGATCTGGTACGCCGTGTGGGTAAAGGCGTGGAGTTGTTTTTCGATGGCGGAAATGACTTTGGGATGGCGATGGCCGGTATTCAGCACCGCGATACCGGCGGCGAAGTCGATGTACTCATTGCCCTCGACATCCCACACCGTGGCGTTTTCTGCTTTATCGGCATAGAAGTTACACATCACGCCGATGCCACGCGGCGTCGCCTGTAAACGCCGGTCGTTCAGTTCGTTGTTTTTCACCCTGTCCCCCTGAGAAAGTCGCCTGCTTAGCGCATCAGTAAGTGTTTGCCAGGGGGAGGGAATTCGCCAGAGCGGGCGCTAAAAAAACAAAACCCCCAGACTCTCATCCAGGGGTTCTCGGTGTACTTCGCGGAAATTACGCTTCGATAGCGGCGCGAAGTTTTTTCATGGCGTTCTTTTCAAGCTGACGGACACGTTCCGCAGAGACGCCGTAGCGGTCGGCCAGCTCCTGCAGCGTGGACTTGTTGTCTTCGTCCAGCCAGCGGGCGCGGATAATATCCTGGCTACGTTCGTCGAGGCCTTCCATCGCATAGCTCAGCTTGTTCGCGGCCTGATCTTCCCAGTTGTCCTCTTCGATGCCGTCAGCAAAGTTAGAGGTTTTATCCTGCAGATAAAGAACCGGTGCCATTGGCTGGCTGTCGGATGCGTCGTCGTCGGAGGACATATCAAAGGTCATGTCCTGCGCGGCCATACGGGATTCCATCTCACGCACGTCTTTGCTGGATACGCCCAGCTCGCGCGCCACCATTTCCACTTCATCCTGATTGAACCAGCCCAGACGCTGCTTGGTTTTACGCAGGTTGAAGAACAGTTTGCGTTGCGCTTTTGTCGTGGCGACTTTCACGATACGCCAGTTGCGCAGCACGTATTCATGAATTTCTGCTTTGATCCAGTGTACGGCGAAGGAGACGAGTCGCACACCCACTTCCGGGTTAAAGCGACGCACAGCCTTCATCAGGCCGATGTTACCTTCCTGAATCAAGTCCGCCTGCGGCAGGCCATAGCCCGCATAATTACGAGCAATGTGAACAACAAAGCGCAGGTGAGACAGGATCAGCTTTTTCGCTGCTTCCAGATCGCCCTGGTAATGCAGCTTTTCAGCAAGCTCCTTTTCTTCCTCGGCCGTTAACATCGGCCAGGTGTTCGCAGCCCGGATGTAAGATTCCAGGTTACCAACAGGGGCTAAAGCTAAAGTTTGCATTTCTTTGGTCATTCATTCCTCTCAGTGTTTCTTCTGGTCCAGGTTGTCCCCGTCAGGCAACAACCATGCCAAAGCGTTTGAGCAACGAGATTAGCATTCACTCTTTTATCAGACAGTGATTTTATCCACAAGTTCCAGGTGCAACGGTGAATAAATTACGCACAAAATGTGACATGGAGATGATAACAGGGGAAGAGACAACAGGGACGCTTTCCCTGCAGAGCGAACATCTCGGTGCAGGGAAAGATTATATCACGCTTTTATTAGTCGGGAGTAAAGTGACGTAAATGTTGAACGGTTGCCAGCCACGCTGCCACCCACCCAATCATCGAACACACCAGCAGCAACAACAGGCACTCATCGAACCCTAAGCCACTGATATCAAACTTCGTTCCGAAAACCTGCGCCACTTCAGTCACGGCAGAGGAAAGCCGCATCACCAAAATTTCTGACAATATCAGTGAAAGAAATGCGCCGGAAAAACCGAGCAGTGCGCCACCGTAAAGGAACGGTCGGAGGATGAAGCCATCTGTCGCACCAATCAGTTTCTGCACGTTGATGGTGTCGCGACGGGCGAAGATGCTCAGGCGAACGCTGTTGCCGATGACGAGGAAGACCGCCGCCACCATCAGCACGCCAATCATCGCCGCGACGCGGCCTACCAGCCCGGTCAGAGCAGAGAGACGCGCAAACCAGCTGTCATCCATGCGCACTTCATCAATCCCCTTAATGCGCGTGATGCGATCGCGCAGGGTGTTAAGCGAATCTGTCCCCTGGAAATCCAGCTTCGGGATCACCACCGCCACGGCGGGCAGCGGGTTCTCTTCGAGCATATCCAGCGCGCCGCCAAAGCCAGACCAGTTCCTGAACTCACCCAGCGCGTCTTCACGTGAGAGATAATTGACCTTCTCCACGCCCTGCTCGGCCTGAATTTGCCCAACCACCTGCGCCGCCGCGTTATCGTCGAGCGCTTTATCCAGATAGACCGTGATCTGCGGAGACGGATAATACTGCGACGCCGCCTGGTTGACGTTTTTATAGACCATATAGCAGACGCTTGGCAGCGTGAGGGAGATGGCGATCACCATCACCGTCAGGAACGTCGCCAGCGGTTTGCTTTTCAGGTCCTGCAGCGCGCCGTGGAACGCGTAGCGCACCTGCTCGTTAAACACGTTGGTTTTACGGGAGGCTGGCTTTGGCGCGGCCTTCTGGCGCTTCGGCGCATTACGATTGCCGTCACCCCCGCCCTGCGGCTTACGGAAACGGTCAAACCGGTTCCCGAACTGCCGAATCTGGTTTATTGCATCACGCTTATTCACCGTGGCCTCCGTGCAAATGACCGTCGCTCAGGGTCAGCATGCGGTACGAACGACGGGAAATCAGCCCGATGTCGTGCGTCGCCATCAATACGGTAACCCCCACGCGGTTAAACTCCTCAAACAGACGCAAAATCCCTTCTGACAGGGCATCGTCCAGGTTACCGGTCGGTTCATCCGCCAGCAGCACCGCAGGCTTGTTCACCACCGCACGGGCGATACCCACGCGCTGCTGTTCACCGCCGGAGAGCTGGATCGGGAAGTTCTTCGCTTTGTCCAGCAGCCCGACCTTATCCAGCGCCGCGGAAACGCGACGGCGGATATCATCATAGCTGGCGCCGGCAATAATCAGCGGAATGGCCACGTTATCGAAAACGGTGCGATCCATCAGCAGGTGGTGATCCTGGAAAATCATGCCGATCTGACGACGCAGGAACGGCACTTCGCGGTTTTTCAGGCGGCTGATCTCATGGCCGCCGAAAAAGATTTTCCCGGCGCTTGGCCGCTCGATCCCACAGATAAGCTTGAGCAGGGTACTTTTCCCCGCGCCGGAATGGCCGGTCAGGAATGCCATCTCGCCCGGCTGCAGGTGGAATGTGACCCCCTGCAGCGCTTGTCTCCCACCGAGATAGGCCTTGCTGACGTGTTCAAAGCGAATCATTGTTAGTCCTCTCGGGCAAATAATGCCTCAATAAAGTCGTCCGCCTTAAACGGACGTAAATCCTCAATACGCTCGCCCACACCGATGTAACGGATAGGAATGCCGAACTGGTCGGCCACGGAGAAGATCACCCCGCCTTTCGCGGTGCCGTCCAGTTTGGTCAGCGTGATCCCCGTCAGTCCTACCGCTTCATGGAACAGCTTCGCCTGGCTGATGGCGTTCTGTCCGGTGCTGGCATCAATGGTCAGCATAATTTCATGCGGTGCGTCTTCGTCCAGCTTCTTCATGACGCGAACGATTTTCTTCAGCTCTTCCATCAGGTGCGATTTATTCTGCAAACGCCCTGCGGTATCGGCAATTAGCACGTCCACGTTACGCGCCTTCGCCGCCTGGATGGCGTCAAAGATCACGGACGCGGAATCCGCGCCGGTATGCTGAGCAATCACCGGAATGTTGTTGCGCTGGCCCCAGACCTGCAGCTGCTCAACCGCCGCCGCACGGAAGGTGTCGCCCGCCGCCAGCATCACCGATTTACCCTGCTGCTCGAACTGACGCGCCAGCTTGCCGATGGTGGTGGTTTTACCCACGCCGTTCACGCCGACCATCAGAATAACAAATGGCGTTTTGCCTTCAATATTAAGCGGTTCGTCAACTTTTGCGAGAATTTCACCCATCTCGTCTTTCAGCAGGCCGTACAGCGCTTCGGCGTCACGCAGCTGTTTGCGGCTCGCCCCTTCGGTCAGATTAGTGATGATCTTACGGGTGGTTTCGACCCCCACGTCCGCAATCAGCAGTTGCTCTTCCAGCTCTTCAAACAGATCGTCGTCGATCTTCTTGCCGCGGAACAGACTGATAAATCCGGAACCTAAGTTTTCTTTGGTTTTAAGCAGGCTGCGTTTCAGACGCGCGAAGAAACCCTCTTTGGTCGGTTTTTCCTGCTCCTGAACGGTCTCTTCTTCCGGTTCTTCTTCTACCGGCACCACGATGACCGCTTCTTCAGCGGCCTCAGCCGCCAGCGCCTGAGCTTCCAGCTCTTCGTCGGTCAGATCTGGCTCAAGCGCCGCCTCTTCTTCCACCGCCTCAACGATTTCAACGGTTTCCGCTTCGGCCTGCCACTCTTCGGCAGACACCGCTTCGGCTTTCACCTCTTCCGGCAGCGGCAGCTCTTCGTGTTCGATAGCAGCCTGTGGTGCTTCGATAGCGGCTTCTACGACAACCGGCTCTGGCTTCTCGCTTTCCTGAACCTGTTCAGTGACCTCAACCACCTCTTCAGCAAAGGTTTCAACCTCTTCTTTGCTGTGCGCCGTTTCTTCCGCATCGACAACCGCGGCGGTTTCTACTGGCGTTTCAGGCTGCGACGGCTCTTCAACGGCATGTTGCTCTTCGGTTTTCTGTTCTGTTTCTTGCTCTTTTTCACCGAAGCCCAGCCAGGAAAAGAAGCCACGTTTTTTTTGTTTTGCCATCTGCGACTACACTCCTCGCGGCGCTATATACATGGAAGCTAAAAAAATGATGAAATAGTCTAACACTTTACTTAATTGACATCACCGCCCGCAATCGCAGGCCAATTGTTAACAGAGCTTTCCTGAGATGAAGAAACCCAACCGCGCCCCGGCCGGTCAAATTCGTATTATCGGCGGTCAGTGGCGAGGCCGGAAATTACCGGTGCCGGACAGCCCCGGTTTACGCCCTACTACCGATCGCGTGCGCGAGACGCTGTTTAACTGGCTGGCCCCGTCAATGGTAGACGCCCGCTGCCTGGACTGCTTCGCCGGAAGCGGTGCGCTCGGGCTGGAAGCGCTGTCGCGCTATGCTGCCAGCGCCACGCTGCTGGAGATGGAGCGCGGCGTGGCGCAGACGTTGCAGCAAAATCTGGCGACGCTGAAGGCGAGCAACGCGAAAGTGGTGAACACCAACACGCTGAGCTTCCTCGCACAAAAGGGCACGCCGCACACCGTGGTGTTTGTCGACCCGCCGTTCCGCAAGGGGTTGCTGGAAGAGACGTTATCCCTGCTGGAGCAAAACGGCTGGCTGGCGGATGACGCATTGATTTACGTGGAAAGCGAAGTGGAAAACGGTTTGCCGCCGGTTCCCGCCCACTGGGATCTGCACCGCGAAAAAGTGGCAGGTCAGGTTGCTTATCGTCTGTATCACCGTCAGGCACAAGGAGGATCCGATGCCGGTACTGATTAATCTGGGACGTTTGCTGATGCTGGGCGTCTGGGCGTTTTTGCTGCTCAACCTGGTGCACCCGTTCCCGCGTCCGATGAATATTTTCGTTAACGTGGCGCTGATTTTCACCTCGTTCATGCACGCCCTGCAGATGGTGATGCTGAAAAACGGTCTGCCGAAAGACGGCCCGCAGATGACGGGCTGGCAGCAGCTGCGCGTGTTTCTTTTCGGCGTGTTTGAGCTGCTGGTGTGGATGAAGAAGTTTAAGGCGCAGGTGAAGAAGTAAGGTGCGCGCTATCGCCCGGTGGCGCTTCGCTTACCGGGCCTACGAAACCCTGTAGGCCGGGCAAACGCAGTGCCGCCCGGCGTTACCGCTCCGGTGCAAACCCTTCGAATCGCGACCCTTTGTAGCTCAGCGTTCCTTTCTCTCCCACCGTCAGTTGGTGGTACTGCTGCGCCTCCAGACGGAAGGTCATCTCCAGGCCGCCCGTTTCTGGCTTAAAGCTCGCTTCATAGCGCATTGTTGTGCCCGCAGGCGTCACCTGCTGCTGGCGCGAGCGGCGGTCATTGAGCGGTTTTTCGCGTTTGTTCGTCACCACCACGCGCTTTTGCATCAGCGGTGCGGCATCGTTATCCGCCTTCTCGCGGCGCTGCTGCACGAAGCGGAACGAGGCGGCAATGACGATAATCGCCACCACGATAATGAAAAACAGCGGCATCTTGCTCATTCTACAATCCCATCAGATTATGCGGAATTCAGGATACCCTGCCTTCCCCGGCATTGCCAAACGCCCGCCCGCGTCACTACACTGGATCAGAAACTGATTATTCAGACTTAACAGATACAGGGAGTTAATATGCTTTGGTCATTTATCGCTGTCTGTTTTTCCGCATGGCTTTATGTCGATGCGTCGTACCGTGGTCCCACCTGGCAGCGCTGGCTGTTTAAACCGGTCACGCTGTTGCTCCTGTTGCTGCTGGCCTGGCAAGCGCCGATGTTCAACGCCGTCAGCTATCTGGTGCTCGCCGGGCTGTGCGCCTCTCTGATTGGCGACGCCCTGACCCTGCTGCCGCGCCAGCGCCTGCTGTATGCCGTAGGGGCATTTTTCCTGTCGCACCTGCTGTATACCATCTACTTCGCCAGCCAGATGACGCTCTCTTTCTTCTGGCCGCTGCCGCTGGTCCTGCTGGTGATTGGCGCCCTGCTGATCGCGGTGATCTGGTCGCGTCTGGAAGAGATGCGTTTGCCGGTCTGCACGTTTATCGCCATGACCCTGGTAATGGTATGGCTGGCAGGTGAACTGTGGTTCTTCCGTCCGACCGCTCCGGCAATGTCCGCATTCTTCGGCGCCGCGCTGCTGCTGATTGGGAATATCGTGTGGCTGGGCAGCCACTATCGCCGCCGTTTCCGGGCGGATAACGCGATTGCCGCCGCCTGTTACTTTGCCGGGCACTTCCTGATTGTGCGTTCGCTGTATATCTAAATAACGCTTGACTCTGGAGTCGACTCCAGAGTGTATGCTGCGGTTAATGAGAAAATTATCATTGCCGGAGACTGCCATGTCGACTCCAGAAACACCCAAAAAAGTTCCTCAATTCTCGGCGCTTAAGCTCAGTCCGGTTCCGCCGCAAGACGACTGCTGCTGCGAAGGCACGTGCGAAACGCAAACGGAAATGCTGCCCGAAAGCGGCAACCGCTACAGCTGGGTCGTTAACGGCATGGACTGCGCCGCCTGCGCCCGTAAAGTAGAAAATGCGGTGAAACAGGTGCCGGGCGTCAGCCACGTTCAGGTGCTGTTCGCCACCGAAAAGCTGCTGGTTAGCGCCGAAAACGACGTCAGCAAACAGGTTGAAGCCGCGGTAAGCAAGGCGGGTTACAGCCTGCGTAGCGAAGCCGCGCCCGCGGAAAAAACGTCATCCCTGCGGGAAAACCTGCCGCTCATCACCCTCATCATCATGATGGCCCTGAGCTGGGGGCTGGAACAGATTAACCATCCGTTCGGCAACCTGGCGTTTATCGCCACCACGCTGGTCGGTCTGTTCCCGATTGCCCGTCAGGCGCTGCGCCTGATGAAAAGCGGCAGCTGGTTTGCCATCGAAACGCTAATGAGCGTGGCGGCCATCGGCGCGCTGTTTATTGGCGCGACGGCAGAAGCGGCGATGGTGCTGCTGCTGTTCTTAATTGGTGAACGCCTTGAGGGCTGGGCAGCCAGCCGGGCGCGTAAAGGGGTCAGCGCGCTGATGGCGCTGAAGCCGGAAACCGCCACGCGCGTGGTAAACGGCACGCGTGAAACGGTCGCCATCACGACCCTTCGTCCGGGCGACGTGATTGAAGTCGCGGCAGGTGGACGCTTGCCTGCAGACGGTGCGCTGCTTACCGCCACCGCGAGCTTTGATGAAAGCGCCCTGACCGGCGAATCCATTCCGGTCGAACGTGAGGCGGGTGAAAAAGTGCCTGCAGGCGCCACCAGCGTCGACCGTCTGGTGCAGCTCACCGTGCTTTCCGAGCCGGGTGACAGCGCCATCGACCGCATCCTGAAGCTGATTGAAGAGGCCGAAGAGCGCCGCGCGCCAGTCGAACGCTTTATCGACCGCTTCAGCCGGATCTACACGCCCGCCATTATGCTGGTTGCCCTGCTGGTTACCGTCGTTCCGCCGCTGTTCTTTGGCGCGCCGTGGGAGGGGTGGATTTATAAAGGGCTGACGCTATTGCTGATCGGCTGTCCGTGCGCGCTGGTGATTTCCACCCCGGCGGCGATTACCTCCGGGCTGGCGGCTGCGGCACGTCGCGGGGCGCTGATTAAGGGCGGCGCGGCGCTGGAGCAGCTAAGCCAGGTCCAGCATATCGCTTTTGATAAAACCGGTACGCTGACCGTCGGCAAGCCGCAGGTGACCGGCGTGTATCCGCAGGACATCAGTGAAGATGAACTGCTGACCCTGGCCGCCGCCGTTGAGCAGGGGTCCACTCACCCGCTGGCGCAGGCGATTGTGCGAGAAGCGCAGTCGCGCGGACTGAACATCCCTCCGGCAACCGCCCAGCGGGCGCTGGTCGGGACAGGGATTGAGGCCACCGTTGACGGTAAAAAGGTACTGATTGTCGCGGCGGGCAAGTCTTCTACGCCAGAGGTGGAGGCGCTAGAACAGACCGGACAAACTGTCGTGACCGTCATGCAGGACGGCACCGCAAAAGGGAGGCTGGCGCTGCGCGACACCCTGCGCGATGACGCAAAAGAGGCCGTGTCGGCGCTGCATCAGTTGGGCGTCCAGGGCGTGATTCTCACCGGCGATAACCCTCGCGCGGCGGCAGCGATTGCCAGTGAGCTGGGGCTGGCGTTTAAAGCCGGATTGCTGCCGGCGGATAAGGTCAGCGCGGTGACGGAACTGAATGCTCAGGCGCCGCTGGCGATGGTCGGTGACGGGATTAACGATGCCCCGGCGATGAAAGCATCCACCATCGGTATTGCGATGGGCAGCGGTACCGACGTCGCACTGGAAACGGCTGACGCGGCGCTGACCCACAACCGCCTGACCGGACTGGCGCAGATGATCGATCTTGCGCGCGCGACGCGGGCCAATATCCGTCAGAACATCGGCATCGCGCTGGGGCTGAAGGGGATTTTCCTGGTGACCACGCTGCTGGGCATGACCGGGCTGTGGCTGGCGGTGCTGGCGGATACCGGCGCGACGGTGCTGGTGACGGCGAACGCGCTCCGGCTGTTGCGTCGCCGGTAAAAAAACGCCCGGTGGCGCTGACGCTTACCGGGCCTACATATCCTGCTAAATCGTAGGCCGGGTAAGGCGAAGCCGCCACCCGGCTTTTTTTATATGAAGTAGCTCATCGCCAGCCCTAAAAACAGCACCAGACCGACGTAGTTATTGTTCATAAACGCCTTGAAGCAGGCGTCGCGTTCGCGCTTCGCAATCAGCTTTTGCTGGTAGGCAAACAGCAGCCCCGCCACCAGCACGGACCAGTAAAACTCCCAGTTCAGCCCGTTCAGGCGACCGATCGCCACCATCAGCGCCAGTACCGCGACCTGCAGGATACCAATAATCAGCTTGTCCTGACGGCCAAAGAGGATGGCGGTGGATTTGATGCCAATTTTTAGGTCGTCATCGCGGTCAACCATCGCATACTGCGTGTCGTACGCCACCGCCCAAAGTATGTTCGCCAGGAACATCAACCAGCAGCTGAGCGGTAAGGACTCACTAACCGCCGCAAACGCCATCGGAATCGACCAGCCAAACGCCGCCCCGAGCACCACCTGAGGCAGGTGGGTATAGCGCTTCATAAACGGATACACCCAGGCCAGGGCCAGGGCCGCGACGGAAAGCAAAATGGTCATGGTGTTCAGGGTTAACACCAGCAGGAAAGAGAGCAACACCAGAACGATGAACAGCACGCGGGCTTCTTTCCCGGTGACCTGCCCGCTGGGTAACGGACGACCGGCAGTACGCTTTACATGGCCGTCGAATTTACGGTCGGCATAATCATTGACCACGCAGCCCGCCGCGCGCATCAGCCAGACGCCAGCCACGAACACGCCAAGGATCCACAGCGGCGGCACGCCCGGCGTGGCAACCCACAGCGCCCATAGGGTCGGCCACAGCAGCAGCAACGCGCCAATCGGTTTATCGGTACGCATTAAGCGGTGATACGCCAACAGCTTATTCTGCGTCAGGCTCCACTCCATTTTTTCTTCCTCTTAGTACAACGGCGATGCCGGTAAAAAAAGCTCCGTCAGAATTAACGGCTTACCGCTCAGGCGAAGGCGGGAACGACGCCCCCACAGTTCGGCATCACGACCAATCTCAATAAAATCCCGGGTAAGCTCAGACGAGGTGAAAAGGTAACGCCCCAGCGGCGTTTTCCCCAGACGTTGCAGCGCCAGTTCTGGCCCGGAAAGGGTGGACTCGGGCACCACCGTCCGCCCGGCAAGCCACGGCTCGCCATCGGCACAAAGTAAAATTTCACGCAGCCAGTAACGTGGCTCGTGCGGCAGCAGCGGCAGCTCGTTGGCAATCTCATCGCCAGAGACAAACCCTTCCTGAATCAGGGTCACCGTGACCGTTTTTCCCTGCTGCTCAAAACGTTTCGTCATGGAATCTTCCAGCAGCAACCAGTCCAGTTGCTGGGGATCAAGCGCAGGTATTTGGTCGAAATAGCGCAGCGCACGCAGTTGCGTTAGCGCAGGGTGTGACATGCCAGACTCTCCGATACATAACGTAATGGCATTGTATCGCAGAAACACGGATTGAGGGGGGCCAAACGTTATTTAACGATCACGATCGCAACAAGAGTGCAACAGCCCGGCGGAGACGAAAAAAAGTGCGCCCACTCAGGCGCACCAAACGACTAACAAATCAGCACTGCGGGGAAACGGTTACCCCTTGCCTTTTACACTGCTGATAAAGGTGGAACGGGCAGTGGTTGAACCTAAACGTTCGGCTTCATCAAGCAGTTTCAGCGCTTTATCGACATCGCCGCGCTTCACCGCCTGCTTAATGGCGTTGTTGAAGTATTCTTCGGTGTCGTTCAGTACCGGTTCCGCTTTCTTCGCCGGGGCTGGCGCTGCAGTCGCTACCGGTGCGGCTGTCGTGGCAGCAGGTGCGGTATAGGCAGGCGCAGCGGTATTACCTACGGTGACAGGGCCGGTACCGGAGGAGCCAAACAGCGGGCCGACCAGGACGCTGGATGCACTGCTGGTCGATACTTTCAGCTTCACAAGGCCGTCAGTGGTATGGCGGGCAATCGGGTCCGGAATATCCGGTACGGCGTTACCTACGCCTTTGGCATAGGCCTTAGCGGGATCAAGCAGCGTGGTGGTTTGCTGCAAATCTTTTTCCGTGGTGAAGACGAGAACATAAATTTTCTGCTGACCCAGCGCAGGCGTCAGGCGCATTACCCCTTCCAGGCGGTCTGCGCTCATGACGCCGGGTTCCTGATAGGTAAAGTATTCGCTCGGGAAGAATGCAGAAGGCGTCATGTTCTGGTCAAGAATCAGCACGTTCGGGGCAAAGACGCTGGTCTGTTTATTGACTTCACTCGAGAGCGTTAACGTCAGTTCGCCAATGTTAGCGGGCACGCTGTATGCGACCACCGGGCCACTGATGCCTGGAACATTAAGCGGTTGTCCCCCCGTCGAGAGCTGGGTCGTTTGGGCTTTAGATTGATCGACAGGCGTCCAGACCAGCTGTTGCAACGCTGCGGCCGGTATGGCTGGCGCGGATGTTGTGTTTTGCGGAACGAAATTCACATTAGCGAGCGTTACAGCAGGCGCGCTCGCCAGCAGCCCTGCGGATAAACAAAGGGCAAGGAGAGTTTTGTTCATTTTCATTGTTATCACCTCAAAATGCACAGGTCAGCGGTAGCCAGGCAATAGCGCGCCGTCCCAAGGATTGAGGGGCTTGCGCCCCTCAGTTTGGTCATTACGTCAGGTTAAGACGGTATTACCACCAGATTTCCATCTGGGCGCCGAAGGACCACTCGTCGTTGTCACCGCGGCTGTAGGTTGTGGCTTTGGTATCGCTTTTTGCAATGCCGTTGTCATAACCCCATTTCTCATCCCACTTCGCGTAAGTTGCGAAGACACGGATCGCTGGACGGGACCAGATGCTGTCACCGGCCTGCCATTGCTGTGCAAGGGTAATTTTGTACTGGTTGTTGGTATCGTCAGTTTTCTGCGACTTAACGTTGTCGTAGCCCACTTCAAGCAAGGTGCTCATGATTGGCGTCCATTTATACATTGGGCGCACACCCACGGTGTACCAGGTCGTACCGTTGTTGTCGTCACGATCGATATCCTGATACATACCGACGTACATCAGATCCCAGCTGTCACCCAGAGAGATCGCACCGTGGTCGAGAATACGAACCAGAGAGCCGTTGTTGTTGATCTTGTTGTCTACAACACCAATTTCAGCGTCTTTGTCATAGTTGTTGCCGGTGAAGGAACCCTGAGGAATACCTTTGCCCTGCGTGGTCATTGCATCGGTAGCGTACTGGACAACAAACTTGTTGTAGCCTTTCAGCATGCTCTGGGTATGTTCAGCGGTGAACATCCAGCCATCTTTAGATGCGCCGTCAGCGAAGCTGTAACCGTCAGTTTTGTTAGCTCGGCCATAGTCAACACCCAGCTCCAGCGTACCGCCCGGGTTGATTTCCATCTGCGCTAAACGCACATCGAAGACGTCGTTAGCGGTGTCTTTGAAGTTATGATAGATATCGTTGCTGGTGAAGATGTATGAACCACCCGCTTCCTGAGAACGGGTCGCGGCCAGAGACAGTTTACCGAAGCCCAGATCGACGTTTTCGATACCCGCACCAGGACCTGAAATATCCCAGTAGTAGAAGTCGATCATGTGGACGTCATGACGCTGATAGAAGCGCTTACCGGCCCAGATGGTGGAACCTGGCAGCCACTCAATCAGGTTTTTACCCTGCACGTTGGCTTCACGGAACGCAGGATCAGTGGCTTCCCAGTCGTTCTGTTGCGCCACGGAGTACGCTACGTTGGTGTCGAAGTAGAAGCTCTTGTCGCCTTCTTTCCATACTTCCTGGCCCAGCTTCAGTTCCGCATAGGTTTCACATTCGTTACCCAGACGGTATTTACTTTGAGCACCGGTTGCCTGGAAGCACTGTTGTTCGCCGCCACTCCCCGTCCAGCCGATACCGGAACGAGCATAACCATGGAAATCCACGGCCATTGCCTGAGCAGACATTACGCCCGCTGCGACGGCAACTGCCAGAGGAAGTTTGCGCAGAGTAATCATCATTCTATCTCCTGAGATCATTGCTTTTCTTTGAACACTTCACCTGTCGGTTTCGTGTCTTCTTTTGGGATTGCTTAAACGCCTGGCTCTTTGTGCAACCGACGACATGCAGTGCCATCCTCACGGAACAGATGGCAGCGCTCTGGCGGCAAGCCGATAGCGAATGTGGCACCCTCTTCTACCAACACCACGTCGTTCTGGCGGTAGACCAGGTTCTGACGGATGGCGGGGATCTGGATATGAATCTGTGTTTCGTGACCAAGCTGTTCGACGACCTGAACCTCACCTTCCAGCGTCACATCGGCGATGTGGCTCGGCAGTAAATGCTCAGGACGAATACCGAGGGACATGTTTGCCCCCACCTGTACGTTGGCGCTGTCGACCGGCAGCCAGACCTGCTGGCGGTTTGGCAGCTCCACCTGTACCTGTTCAATCGCGGTCGCGGTCACTTTGACGGGCAGGAAGTTCATCTTTGGCGAGCCAATGAAGCCCGCAACAAAGCGGTCTGCCGGGTAGTGATACAGCTCCAGCGGTTTGCCCACCTGCGCCACGCGGCCGGCATCCAGCACCACAATTTTGTCGGCGAGGGTCATCGCTTCGACCTGATCGTGGGTGACGTAAATCATCGTGCGGCCAAGACGCTTGTGCAGACGGGAGATTTCGATACGCATCTGGACGCGCAGGGCGGCATCCAGGTTGGAAAGCGGTTCGTCGAGCAGGAAGACGCGCGGCTCGGCAACCAGAGTACGGCCGATCGCCACACGCTGACGCTGACCGCCGGAAAGCGCTTTCGGCTTACGCTCCAGCAGGTGCGCCAGCTGTAACACTTCCGCCACCTGCGTCACGCGCTGGTTAATGACCTCTTTCTTCGCGCCGGCCAGCTTCAGACCAAAAGACATGTTCTCGGCGACGGAAAGATGGGGATAGAGAGCATAAGACTGGAACACCATGCCTACGCCACGTTCGGCAGGCGGGATGTCATTCATTCGGGTATCACCGATCAGCAGGTCGCCGCTGGTGATGGTTTCAAGACCGGCAATCATACGCAGCAGAGTTGATTTACCGCAGCCTGATGGGCCGACAAATACCACGAATTCACCTTCGTGGATGTCCAGATTGATGTCTTTCGACACCACAACGTCACCCCAGGCTTTCGTTACATTACGCAGCTGTACGCTCGCCATGCCCTTCTCCCTTCGTTACAACCTGTCACCGACAGAAACATTCAAGATAAGTTCACTATGGGGTATCCATTACTTTCCCGAATCCTCCACCCCCCGGCTTTTTTATGGGGGAGGAGGCGGGAGGATGAGAGAGCAGGCTCTGCGACCGGCACGGGCGGGCCAGGGCAAAATTCGTGAAGCCGCCTGCAAAATTCAGTGCGTTTTTATGTGCGCCAGCACTCATAACTTAAATTTATGCAATGGAGATCACACAAACGGGGGGTGGGGCGTAGGGGTTGGGAGGATGGAAAGAGGATGTCAAATAAGGAGACTGAGTCACGTTGAACCACTGAAGTCATACCACGAGACATCACCAAAAAGGATGGCAGATATGAATATCAAGACTGGCGCACGCGTTTTCGCATTGTCCGCCCTCGCAGCAATGATGATTTCCGCACCGGCGCTCGCCAAAATTGAAGAAGGCAAACTGGTTATCTGGATTAACGGCGACAAAGGCTATAACGGCCTGGCCGAAGTGGGCAAAAAATTCGAGAAAGACACCGGCATCAAAGTGACCGTAGAGCATCCGGACAAACTGGAAGAGAAATTCCCGCAGGTTGCGGCAACCGGCGACGGCCCGGACATCATCTTCTGGGCGCATGACCGTTTCGGCGGTTACGCGCAGTCTGGCCTGTTGGCTGAAGTCACCCCGGACAAAGCGTTCCAGGACAAACTGTTCCCGTTCACCTGGGATGCCGTTCGCTATAACGGCAAGCTGATCGCGTACCCTGTCGCGGTCGAAGCCCTGTCTCTGATTTACAACAAAGACCTGGTCCCTAACCCACCGAAAACCTGGGAAGAGATCCCGAAACTGGATAAAGAGCTGAAGGCGAAAGGTAAATCCGCCCTGATGTTCAACCTGCAAGAGCCGTACTTCACCTGGCCGCTGATTGCTGCCGACGGCGGTTACGCGTTCAAGTTTGAAAACGGCAAATACGACGTGAAAGACGTGGGCGTCGACAGCGCAGGTGCGAAAGCGGGTCTGACCTTCCTGGTTGACCTGATCAAGAACAAGCACATGAACGCGGATACCGATTACTCCATCGCGGAAGCTGCGTTCAACAAAGGCGAAACCGCGATGACCATCAACGGTCCGTGGGCCTGGACCAACATCGATAAGAGCAAAATCAACTACGGCGTGACGCTGCTGCCAACCTTCAAAGGCAAGCCGTCTAAACCGTTCGTTGGCGTGCTGAGCGCAGGCATCAACGCTGCCAGCCCGAACAAAGAGCTGGCGAAAGAGTTCCTGGAAAACTACCTGCTGACCGATCAGGGTCTGGATGAAGTGAACAAGGACAAACCGCTGGGCGCCGTCGCGCTGAAATCTTTCCAGGATCAGCTGGCGAAAGACCCACGTATCGCGGCCACCATGGATAACGCCCAGAAAGGCGAAATCATGCCGAACATCCCACAGATGGCCGCATTCTGGTACGCCACCCGTACCGCGGTTATCAACGCTGCAAGCGGTCGCCAGACCGTTGATGCCGCGCTGAAAGATGCTCAGGGTCGTATTACTAAGTAAGCAGAAAAACGGCGGGTAGCGCGTGCGCTTACCCGCCCTACGACTACGGCACGATCCGTAGGTCAGGTAAGCGCAGCGCCACCTGACGATAAGATTCCACCGTTGTAGAGGAAGAACCCCATGGATGTCATTAAAAAGAAACGCTGGTGGCAAAGCGACGCGCTGAAGTGGTCAGCGATCGGTCTGCTGTGCCTGCTGGTGGGTTACCTTGTTGTTTTAATGTACGTACAAGGGGAATATCTGTTCGCCATCATGACGCTGATTTTAAGCTCTGCTGGCCTGTATATTTTCGCCAACCGTAAAGCCTACGCCTGGCGCTATGTCTACCCTGGCGTGGCCGGGATGGGGCTGTTTGTCCTGTTCCCGTTGATTTGTACCGTCGCCATTGCGTTTACCAACTACAGCAGCACCAACCAGCTTGCGCAGGAACGCGCGCAGCAGGTCCTGCTGGACCGCTCATACCAGGCAGGCAAGACCTTTAACTTCGGCCTCTATCCTGCAGGCAATGAGTGGAAGTTAGCGCTCACTGACGAAGCAAGCGGGAAATACTATGTCTCTGACGCCTTCAAATTTGGCGGCGAGCAGAAGCTGGCCTTAAAAGAGGCGCAAGCCCTGCCGGAAGGTGAACGTGCCAACCTGCGCGTCATTACCCAGAACCGTCAGGCGCTGACCCAGCTCACCGCCGTGCTGCCAGACGAAAGCAAAGTGATCATGAGCTCGCTGCGCCAGTTCTCAGGCACCCAACCGCTCTATACCCTGGCGGATGACGGCACGCTGACCAACAACCAGAGCGGTGTGAAATATCGTCCGAATAACGACATTGGTTTCTATCAGTCCATTACTGCCGACGGCAAATGGGGTGATGACAAGCTCAGCCCGGGCTACACCGTCACCATCGGCTGGGACAACTTTACCCGCGTGTTTACCGACGAAGGCATTCAGAAACCGTTCTTCGCCATCTTCGTCTGGACGATGGTCTTCTCCGTACTGACCGTGATCCTCACCGTGGCCGTGGGCATGGTGCTGGCCTGTCTTGTCCAGTGGGAATCCCTGAAGGGCAAAGCGATCTACCGCGTGCTGCTAATTCTGCCGTATGCCGTGCCATCGTTTATCTCGATTCTGATTTTCAAAGGGCTGTTTAACCAGAGCTTCGGTGAAATCAACATGATGCTGAGCGCGCTGTTCGGCATCAAACCGGCCTGGTTCAGCGACCCAACCACCGCCCGCTCGATGATCATCATCGTCAATACCTGGCTGGGCTATCCGTACATGATGATCCTGTGCATGGGGCTGCTGAAGGCCATCCCGGATGACCTGTACGAAGCTTCAGCGATGGACGGTGCGGGCCCGTTCCAGAACTTCTTTAAGATTACGCTGCCGCTGCTCATCAAGCCGCTCACCCCGTTGATGATTGCCAGCTTCGCCTTTAACTTTAACAACTTCGTGCTGATTCAGCTGTTGACCAACGGCGGCCCGGACCGCCTGGGCACCACCACGCCGGCAGGCTATACCGACCTGCTCGTGAGCTACACCTACCGTATCGCCTTCGAAGGCGGCGGCGGTCAGGACTTCGGTCTGGCGGCGGCGATTGCCACCCTGATCTTCCTGCTGGTAGGCGCACTGGCGATAGTGAACCTGAAAGCCACGCGTATGAAATTTGACTAAGGAGGGCACTGAACATGGCTATGGTACAACCCAAATCTCAGAAACTGCGCCTCCTGGCGACGCATTTAGGCCTGCTGATTTTTATCGCGGCGATCATGTTCCCGCTGCTGATGGTAATCGCCATCTCCCTGCGTTCGGGTAACTTTGCCACCGGGAGCCTGATCCCGGACGAAATCTCCTGGGAGCACTGGAAGCTCGCGCTGGGCTTCAGCGTGGAGCACGCAGATGGTCGCGTCACGCCGCCGCCGTTCCCGGTGCTGCTGTGGCTGTGGAACTCGGTGAAAATCGCAGGCATTACTGCGATCGGTATCGTAGCGCTGTCCACCACCTGCGCTTACGCCTTTGCCCGTATGCGTTTCCCGGGCAAAGCGACGCTGCTGAAAGGGATGTTGATTTTCCAGATGTTCCCGGCGGTGCTGTCGCTGGTGGCGCTGTACGCCCTGTTTGACCGCCTGGGCCAGTACATTCCGTTTATCGGTCTGAACACCCACGGCGGCGTGATCTTCGCCTACCTTGGCGGTATCGCACTGCATGTGTGGACCATTAAAGGCTATTTCGAAACCATCGACGGTTCGCTGGAAGAAGCGGCCGCGCTGGATGGGGCTACCCCGTGGCAGGCGTTCCGCCTGGTGCTGCTGCCGCTGTCGGTGCCGATTCTGGCGGTGGTGTTTATCCTGTCGTTTATCGCTGCGATCACCGAAGTACCGGTTGCCTCACTGTTACTGCGTGATGTGAACAGCTACACCCTGGCCGTGGGTATGCAGCAATACCTCAACCCGCAAAACTACCTGTGGGGCGACTTTGCCGCGGCGGCCGTACTCTCTGCCATCCCGATTACCGTGGTGTTCCTGCTGGCGCAGCGCTGGCTGGTCAACGGCCTGACGGCGGGCGGTGTGAAAGGTTAAGTTTCATTTTGTTATGCCACTGCAACCCTCAACTTTAGACGTATTGTATTGACCCAACTTGTGACTGTTGTTAGGCGGCCTCCGGGCCGCCATTTTTTTATTCGCGTTTCAGCCGCTTCGAGTTACACAGCCAGAGGGTGATCACCAGCAGCAGGATCGCCGCCGAGTAGATCAGCACGTCGAGCGGGGATTTATGATCGACGATGATCAGCCGCACAATCGCGGTGATCCCGATGTAGACAAAATAACGCAGCGGGAAGTGAAAGCCGGACTGAAAATACTTCACAATCAGGGCGATAAATTCAAAGTAGAGAAAGTAGACCACCAGTCCTTCCACCAGCGCATATTTGCTGGTTTGTTCAGGGGCAAACAGCACATCCGCCAGATGCACCGTCTCCTTACCCAAAAAGACGACCAGTATCAGGCCAAGGCTCAACAGACCGAGGTTCAGCACGGTCTGGAGGATAGTTGAGATAAACTCAACGCGCGGGCGAGTCAGGGATGTCATATAGCACCTCATTCTCCAGGGCGAGGTTTCTGTATAACGCAAAAATGTGACGGAGATCTATATTTTTTGTTTATGTTTAGCGCACCGGAGAGGATTCCCCTCACCCCGGCCCTCTCCCCAAAGGGGCGAGGGGGAAAAGACAGCACCGAGCGATCCCCTCTCCCCTTTGGGGAGAGGGTTAGGGTGAGGGGCATCAGCGGAAGTTAATGTTCTTATCGCTCGTCATATCATACAGCTGGAACTTACGTCCAAGCTGCTGACCGCCGTCGCGCGTCAGCGGCGTCCAGCCAATGGCCGCGCGGCTGCGGGTTGGACCGGATGAGAACAGATCCAGCGGAATTGATACGTAAACCCCTTTGGTGAAGTCCCCTTCCCCGTACTCGTCCGGCGAGACGTTGGTGATGGTGGCATAGCCGCCCACCACGACGCCGCTGTCGAAGTGTTTGGAGATGTCCAGCGTGCCGCCCTTGTCGCCCGCCAGGTACTGGCCGACGCTGGCTTTCACCAGCACGTCAGGCGCGAACGACGGCGTCCAG
The DNA here is from genome assembly GCF_043972695.1 of Enterobacter quasiroggenkampii. NCBI lineage: Bacteria > Pseudomonadati > Pseudomonadota > Gammaproteobacteria > Enterobacterales > Enterobacteriaceae > Enterobacter > Enterobacter quasiroggenkampii. Next base: position 868,650 of record NZ_CP143745.1, on the reverse strand, counting down.
TAGGCGGTCAGGTGGCCGGTTTTGACGCTGTAGTCGGTGAACTTCATCATGTCCTGGGCGCTGCGCCAGTCACGCTGTTTGACGTAGTTGGCATCAATCCCGAACGCCCAGTTACTGTCGACAGGACGATAAAGCACTTCTGCCCCCGCGCCGCCGTACATGGTTTCCAGATACCCGCCGTACACCTGGCCGTAAAAGCCGTTGCCGAAGTACTGGAAGTAGTTGGCCTGCAGGTTATTCACGTAGGCATCGTTCTGCACGTACTCACGCACGCGGGTACGCACGCGCGGCAGCGTCGAGTCTTTTGGCGGATTGGTGTAGTTGAACTTGTCGTAGTTGTTGGCGATGTTGCCGAACAGGCTGCCGGTGGTCAGCAGGTGGTCGGTGAGCCACAGATCCGCCGTCGCCATAACGCCCAGCTGATACATGTAGAAGTTTTCCGGCCCGCCGACGGACTGGTTCAGCACCGGATCGATATGGAAATCGAAGCGCGACTTGTCGATATACCAGCCCTGCTCGGTGGTCTCCGGCACGATCGGCTCAACGCGTTTTTGTACCAGCTCGGTTTCATGCCCAAGCGGTTCGCCCTCCAGGTGGCGCTTAAGGCTGGCAACATCCGTTTCCGTCGTCACCTGCGGCAGGTTGAGACGATTCTCCGTCACGCGGATCGTGCGGATCCCGTCCGGGAGATCGTTCATGATGATCCGGTTGGCGCGTTCGATCCCTTCACGCGAGTCGCGGTATTTCACCTGCTCGCCGGTGACGTACAGCGTATCGCCTTTCACCTGAATTTTCGGATCCGCCAGACCGGCATTGTATTTCAGCAGCGTCAGCTGGTTTGCCACCACGGAGTGCTGCAGAATCGCATCCTGCGGCTCCGGCTGGTATGCAGGCCGCGCGTTATCATTGTAGTGCGGCCGCATGTCGTTAAAGTTGGTGCGCAGCGTGAAGCCAAACATCACCGTATTGCCGCGCTCGTAGCTGAGGTTAACGTCGGCCCAGTCGGTGACGCGATAAATGGCGCCGACGTTAAACTTGCTCTTCTGCTCAATCTTCCCGGCGAAGTCCTGCGAGTAGTCATTCCCCTCGTACTCCAGCTTCAGGCGTAACGGCTGCCAGGGCGTCTGATATTCAACGCCGCCAAACAGTGACGCCGGACCGTGGAACATCTGGTCACTGTTGATGGATCCCGCTTTCTGGTAGCTGTTATCGCGGTAACAGTATTTATCGCTGTAGGAGCAAAACGGGTTTTTCACGTTGCCGCTGGTGCCAAGATAGCCCCATCCCAGACCGAGTGAGAAATCAAACGGTCCCCAGGCCTTGCTGGCCACGATGTATTCCGCGTCAAACAGGCCGGTACCGCCGATATCTTTGGCGCCCACGGAGACCTGCGGCATCCAGTAGCTCTCTTCCCACAGGCGCAGCTTGACGTCGAAGGCTTTATCTTTGTAGGTCTGATCGCCTGAGAACGCCTCGACGCTGCTGTATTGTTTCGTCCGCACGTCGGTATAGCGCAGGGTGGTTTCAAGCCACGGGAACAGCTGCACCGACGCCGAGTAGTAGCGATACTGGTCGTTATCACGGTAGTTAAGGCTAATTTCCCCTTCACGCGCCATACGCGCGGTGGGCGTTTGCAGTAAACCGACGCCGCCGAAGTCTGACTGAGACGGGCCAATGGGTGCCGGATACGTTTCTGCATGGCAGGCGGCACTCACGCAGAGCGCCAGCATGCTGTAGAGATAGGTTCTTTTCATTATTCCGGTATCCGCTGAATCAGGGAGTGAAGGATATCGGCGTTAAGCCCGTCATACGCCTTCGTCCAGAAATGGTCGGCAAAACCGACAAAAATAATGCTGCCCGGCATGGGTTCGATATGACGCTTATTCCAGTAAGCGACAGGGGCTTTTTGCGTGTGGCCGTCAGGGTAAACCACCCAGGCGTAGCTGTTATCCGCGCCGCTCAGCAGACTCTGCTCGTCGAGATAGCTCGCCACGTCACGACCGGGGATAAAGGGCTTCTTACCTGGGCTGCTGATAAGCCCCATCACGGTCACCGTCGTCGGCTTCGCCGGAAGCCAGAGCGTATAGTCCCCTTCCAGCGTGGGGTTGCCGTTTTCCGTGACGCGCACGTCATCCGGATCAAGATTGACGTTCTGTCGGCCCGTCACCTTCAGCGCCTGCAGTTGCTGACGGACGCTATTAATGGCCGCCGCGTCGTCGCCATCTTCCTGCTCCGCGAGTCCCGTTAGCCTGGCAAGAAGCGCCTTGTGCTGCTGTTCCGCTTCCACGGTCTTCTGCCGTTCAGCGATGACCGCGCCTGGCCACCAGCTGTTGGCGAGCCTTGGCTGTCCGACAAGATCGAGCAGATGCTCGGCGTGGGTTAAGGTTTTGGGTTTTTCACTGTCCGGCGTGTAGACCTTTACTGTCCCGGCGGACCATGCCAGCGGCGCGGCAAAACTGGCGATAAGCGCAACGTGAATGAGCGTTTTCATGATTTCGCCGCCTTGATCAGGGTGGTTTTGACCGGGAAGAAACCGGCACCGAGATACTGTAAGGACTGACGGATCTGCCCTTCCTCGTCGATCCAGAAGCGGTTGTGCCAGGTGGCCTGGTCGGTGGTGACCTCTTCATCCAGCACGCGAACCTGCGTTTCGTCGCTGCCGACTTTCACGCTGTCGGTGCCATCCCAGCGGAAGGTCGAGCGTGCCGTGGCGTAACGCACCTGCTTGTGTTCGGTCCAGCCCATCGTGCGCGTCCAGCCTGCGCCGTCGGCGATCTGGTTCGGCTTGATCAGCGGGTCGTCGGCGAGATTATTCACCTCCAGCAGGTTATCGCCGCCCAACAGGGTTTTCACGATACGGCCATGCTGCGTCACGATGGTGGCCTGATCCTGCGTCACCCATTTCTGCTGCCCGTTTTCATCGAAAGCGAGCACCACAAACAGTTGCGGGCCATCGTTAAGCTGCATGTACTGACTGGCATAGGGCATGTTCTGAAGTTCGTCATCGGTCAGATGCACGCCCGGTGTGCCGAACAGGCTTTCCCACAGTGAGTTTCCCAGCCCTTTAGTGGTGGCCGAGCACGCCTGCAGCAGCAGGCAAATCAGAATGATTGCAGGTCGCTTCACGACTCTTCTCCGAAGGGGCGAAATAACCACACCGAAGTGTGGTTATGATTAAAACACCCGCTATTACTGGGTGCTGGTTGTCGTGGTGGTCGTGGTTCCGGTGTTGGAGCCATCACCGCCACCGGTTGCCGCCAGCGCGACACCCACGGCTGAACTTACGGTGCTGGCGCTGGCTGCGGTAGAACTCCCCGCAGACGCAGACGTCGCAGCCGACCCTGCCGCTTCCCCGACCTGAACCGGAGCTGCATAGACAGATGTCGCCGCAAGCGCAGATATGGCAAAAATGCCATACAGTACTTTCTTCATAACAATTTCCCTTCAATGAATGAATGGAGATTTGCCCGAAAAGAATTTCAGGCGGAATCGAGTATACACAACTACTGCCGCGGGTTTGCCGTAAGGGGAAATAGGGAGAGGGTTTTCGGACTAATGGATAAAATCGAAATGAAAGGAAAAACAGGAAAATATATAACCAATAAAAATCAAGATGTTATAATATAGAGATATTAACTGACTTCTGCGTATTTTCTTAAAATAAACCGCAGCAATTAACGGGTTAAGCGTCTTTTTCGGATTAAACTCAGAACCAGAATTTGAGTTAACTAACAGACATCAGGAATTATCCGATAAAAAAATGCCGGCATTAAGCCGGCACGTTTTCATGACGTTTTAATTACGCACGCCATGCTTTATAACGGTTGATCAAACCATTGGTCGAGCTGTCATGGCTGGTAATCGCTTTATCATCACCCAGCTCTGGCAGAATACGGTTTGCCAGCTGTTTGCCCAGCTCAACGCCCCACTGGTCAAAGGTGAAGATGTTCAGGATCGCGCCCTGCGTGAAGATTTTGTGCTCGTACAGAGCAATCAGCGCACCCAGGCTGAACGGCGTGATTTCGCGCAGCAGGATGGAATTGGTTGGACGGTTGCCTTCGAATACTTTGAACGGCACCACGTGGTCCAGCGTTGCCGGATCTTTACCCTGGTCGCGGTATTCCTGCTCAACCACCTCGCGGGATTTACCGAACGCCAGCGCTTCGGTCTGGGCGAAGAAGTTGGACAGCAGCTTCGGATGGTGATCGGACAGCGGGTTATGGGTGATAGCCGGCGCGATGAAATCGCACGGTACCATTTTGGTGCCCTGGTGAATCAGCTGGTAGAAAGCATGCTGGCCGTTAGTACCCGGCTCGCCCCAGATGATTGGGCCAGTCTGGTAGTCCACCGCGTTGCCATTACGGTCCACGTATTTACCGTTGGATTCCATGTTGCCCTGCTGGAAGTACGCAGCAAAGCGGTGCATATACTGGTCGTACGGCAGGATCGCTTCGGTTTCAGCGCCGAAGAAGTTGTTGTACCAGATCCCGATCAGCGCCAGCAGCACCGGCAGGTTTTTCTCAGGCGCGGTGGTGGAGAAGTGTTTGTCCATCGCGTGCGCGCCGGAGAGCAGCTCAACGAAGTTGTCGAAGCCCACGGACAGGATGATAGACAGGCCAATTGCAGACCACAGAGAGTAGCGGCCACCAACCCAGTCCCAGAACTCGAACATGTTCGCGGTGTCGATACCGAACTCGCTGACGGCTTTACCGTTGGTAGACAGCGCCGCGAAGTGTTTCGCCACGTGCTTGTTGTCGCCCGCGGTTTTCAGGAACCAGTCGCGCGCGCTGTGGGCGTTGGTCATGGTTTCCTGGGTGGTAAAGGTTTTAGACGCAACCAGGAACAGGGTGGTTTCCGGGTTCACGTTCTTCAGCACTTCGGCGATGTGGGTACCATCGACGTTAGACACAAAGTGCATATTGAGGTGGTTTTTGTACGGACGCAGCGCTTCGGTCACCATGAACGGGCCGAGGTCAGAACCGCCGATACCGATGTTTACCACGTCGGTGATCGCTTTGCCGGTGTAGCCTTTCCAGCTACCGGAGATGATCGCTTCGGAGAAGGTTTTCATCTTTTCCAGCACCGCGTTCACTTCCGGCATGACGTCTTTGCCGTCAACGATGATTGGCGTATTGCTACGGTTACGCAGAGCGACGTGCAGCACGGCACGGTCTTCGGTGCGGTTGATCTTCTCACCGGAGAACATGGATTTGATGGCGTCCGCCAGCTCGGTTTCTTTAGCCAGATCCTGCAGTTTTGCCAGCGTCTCTTCCGTAATGCGGTTTTTAGAGAAATCCACCAGCATCAGGTCGTCGAAGGTCGCGGAGAACTTGTTGAAACGATCGGCATCTTTCGCGAACAGATCCGCGATGGTGACGTCTTTCATTTCATCAAAATGTTTCTGGAGTGCCTGCCAGGCAGCGGTCTGCGTTGGGTTGATGTTTTTCATTAGCAATACTCTTCTGATTTGAGAATTGTGACTGCGGTCGATTGTAGCGCCTGCAAATAAAAATTGTGATGGTTTTTATGCCATTGCCCTGGCCTGCATCAAACACAGGTGAAAAGACCCGAAAAGTATAGCTGCTGAAGCGCCTTCCAGGAGCGGTGAAATGTCGGTCAAAATGCCCTAAAACGGAGCATAAAATCTGGCCCTGTTATAAGTCCTGTTTCTCAGGGGTACCCCCCCATAAAAAATCCGCATAATCCCAGCATTGACAGGACCTCCCCCGCATTTTATTTATAGGGCCGTATTTTGCGCCTGCACCTGTTTTCGTTTCACTCTTGTGCCAAGGTCGCTTATTCATTCCCTGACACGAGGTTGTTATGACGAGTTTTGTGGTCGCCAAATTTGGCGGCACCAGTGTGGCCGATTACGATGCCATGAACCGCAGCGCCGATGTGGTGCTGGCCGATCCGAATACCCGCCTGGTGGTGCTGTCTGCCTCTGCCGGCGTGACGAACCTGCTGGTTTCTCTGTCTGAAGGACTGGAAGCGACAGAACGTTTCGTGAAGCTGGATGCACTGCGCAAAATTCAGTTCGACATTCTTGAGCGTCTGCAGAACCCGAACGTCATCCGCGAGGAAGTGGAACGTCTGCTGGAAAACATCACCACCCTGGCAGAAGCCGCCTCACTGGCCACCTCCACCGCCCTGACCGACGAGCTGGTCAGCCACGGTGAGCTGATGTCCACCCTGCTGTTTGTTGAAATCATGCGCGAGCGTAACATTCAGGCGCAGTGGTTTGACGTGCGTAAAGTGATGCGCACCAGCGACCGCTTTGGTCGCGCCGAGCCGGATGTTGAAGCACTGGCCGAACTGACCAATCAGCAGCTGGCCCCGCGTCTGGCAGACGGCATCGTGATCACCCAGGGCTTTATCGGCAGCGAAGCGAAGGGCCGCACCACCACGCTTGGCCGTGGCGGCAGCGACTACACCGCCGCGCTGCTGGGCGAGGCCCTGCATGCCACGCGCGTGGATATCTGGACTGACGTTCCGGGTATTTACACCACCGACCCGCGCGTTGTTTCCGCGGCGAAACGTATTGATGTGATCGCGTTTGAAGAAGCGGCTGAAATGGCCACCTTCGGTGCGAAAGTGCTGCATCCGGCAACCCTTTTGCCAGCCGTACGCAGCGATATTCCGGTCTTCGTCGGCTCCAGTAAAGATCCAAAAGCGGGCGGGACGCTGGTCTGCAAGAAAACGGAAAACCCGCCGCTGTTCCGCGCCCTTGCCCTGCGCCGTCGCCAGACGCTGGTCACCCTGCACAGCCACAATATGCTGCACTCCCGCGGTTTCCTGGCGGAAGTGTTTGGCATTCTGGCGCGCCACAATATCTCCGTGGACCTGATCACCACCTCTGAAGTGAGCATTGCGCTGACGCTGGACACCACGGGCTCTACCTCAACCGGTGATACCCTGCTGACGCAGTCGCTGCTGATTGAGCTGTCTGAACTGTGCCGCGTGGAAGTCGAAGAAGACCTGGCGCTGGTTGCCATCATCGGTAACAAGCTGTCACGCGCCTGCGGCGTGGGCAAAGAGGTGTTTGGCGTGCTCGACCCGTTCAACATCCGCATGATTTGCTACGGTGCGTCCAGCTATAACCTCTGCTTCCTGGTGCCAGCCGATCAGGCCGAGCAGGTTGTGCAGAAGCTTCATCAGAATTTGTTTGAATAAGCGCAAGAATGGCCCGGGTGTTTTCACTACCGGGCCATTCTTTAGCTTTTCATTACTGTTCTCATCAGCAACGAATCCAGATCTTTTAAATTTCCTTCTCTGCTGTCGGGTAGTACCGGCGGTACTTCTCCTCTCACCAGCTCATTTTGCAAAAAAGCGTGGAGTAATGGCCGTTTAGGACCATATTCCGCTTCATCTGCGCGCTGTTTTATTTCCAGCAATGCATCGATTTCCGCACGTAACGGCGCACACAGTTCGCTCCCGGCAAGCAGTTCGGTAAAACGCATCGGTGGAACGCCTTTCCCCGCTTCTACCCACCGCGCCGCCAGCAAAGGGCGCAGAACATAAAAGTACTTTTTCAGCCGAACCGTTTCCCCCTGTAAATATTCATGGAAGTTTTTTCGGGCCATCGAGTAGTAATGCCAGCGGGCGCGCAATGGTGAGAACCACGCGGGTATCAGCGCGCGCAACTCGGCCACTACCGTCTCATCCTCCTGATAAACAATAGGGGAATCCAGCCACTCGATAAGCGTCGGGTTTGCCCCCTTCAGCAGGCCCAGTGCCTTGCGCCATTCCCAGCCACATACGTCCAGTTCATCATCTATCGGCAGCTCGATCACATCCCGTTGGGCTTCGACGCGCAGATACCATTCTGGGCGGTGAACGTACAAAAACCGCACATCATAATCGCTATCCGGTGAGGCAAATCCCCATCCCCGGCTGCCCGATTCACAGGCGTAGAGCACGCGCACGTTATAGCGCTGCTCTATATCGCGAAGTTGCGCGCAGACTCGTGCGCGCATCGCGCTATCAACATCGTTGTTGCTCATTTTTTTATCCTTTTACACACACTACCTGACGCAGGGTGTGAACGATCTCCACCAGCGACGATTGCGCGGCCATCACGGCATCAATGTCTTTATAGGCCATCGGCGTTTCATCGATCACCTCATTGTCTTTGCGACACTCTACGTGAGAGGTCGCCTGAATATGGTCGCTAAGGGTATAGCGTTTTTTTGCCGCCGTTCGGCTCATCACTCGCCCAGCGCCGTGGCTGCAGGAACAGAAGCTTTGCTCGTTGCCGAGGCCACGCACGATGAAGCTCTTTGCGCCCATTGAGCCCGGAATAATCCCCATTTGCCCTTTCTGCGCCGACACCGCACCTTTGCGCGTGATCAGTACCTCTTCCCCAAAGTGATGCTCTTTCTGCACATAGTTGTGATGGCAGTTAACCGCCTCCTGCTGCGTAATAAAGGGCTTAGTCACTTCGCGAGAGAGCGCCGCCAGCACGCGCGACATCATCACTTCCCGATTGTGGCGGGCAAAATCCTGCGCCCACTCCACCGCCTCGATGTAGTCCTCATAGTGACGACTCCCCTCCTGAAAATAGGCCAGATTTTTATCCGGCAGATGTCCCAGGTGATGCTGCATATCCTGCTGTGCCAGGGCGATAAACACATTACCGATGGCGTTTCCTACGCCGCGCGAGCCGCTGTGCAACATCACCCAGACGCGCTGCTGCTCATCGAGGCAAATTTCAATAAAGTGGTTTCCGGTACCCAGCGTGCCCAGATGCTGGTAGTTGTTGGTTTTCAGCAACTGCGGGTATTTATCCGTGAGTTGTTTAAAACGTGGGGCCAGCACCCACCAGCGATCGTCCACTTCTTTCGGTGGCGTTTCCCACGCGCCTTTATCCCGTCGAGAACGGGTATTGGTTCTCCCATGCGGTACTGCCTGTTCAATGGCGCTACGTAAACCGCTGAGATTATCCGGCAAATCACCGGCCACCAACGACGTGCGAACGGCAATCATCCCACAGCCAATATCCACGCCAACCGCCGCAGGAATAATTGCCCCTTTGGTCGGGATCACGCTGCCGATGGTTGAGCCTTTACCGAGATGAACGTCGGGCATCACCGCAAGGTGTTTGAAAATAAACGGCATCTTTGCGGTATTCAGTAACTGCGCCTGTGCCTCTGGCTCCACGGGCACACCGTGAGTCCACATTTTGATCGGGGCGCCGTTTGACGCCGTCAGTAATTCAAAATCATTCTGTTGCATTGCGTTATCCTTTCAGGTTAACAAGGCCGTGTAATACCTGGTCCAGGCCACCAAATACTGAAATTTTGTCGATACGCTCCGCGACCCTTTCCAGGGTTTCCAGCTCTTTTAAACGCAGCGCCACCGGGTTGTTTTCCATCACCTTTGCGGTGTTTAACAGCGATCGTGTCGCCGCCGTTTCTTCACGTCGGCGAATAACATTCGCCTGGGCCGATTTTTCGGCCTCTACCAGACGGGATAAAATCGTTTTCATATCACCAGGTAAAACAATATCTTTTACCCCAAGCGACGCAATTTCCATTCCAAAGGATGACAGGCGGCCTTGCACCTGTTTGCTGACCACCTCGTCAATGATCTGCTTATCTTCCAGTAACTCATCGAGAGTTCGGGTGCCGACCGCTTCACGCAGTGCGAACTGGAGTTCGCGGTACAAATGTTCCAGCGGTTTCGTAAGCTGTCCGCAGGCCTGTAGCACGTCGCTGTAGCGCCAGTTAGCCGCCAGGTTCAGGCGCAGGTTAACTTTGTCCTTCGTCAGGATCTCCTGCCCGCTCACTTCCACCACCTGAAGGCGCGTATCCACTACCTCTGCCTCAACCAGATGGTTAATTTTCCAGTAAGCCGTCAGTCCCGGCGGTAACAGTGCCTGAATTTCTCCGTCGATTTTCACCACCCCGACGTGCCAGGCAGGTACCTGTACGACCAGCATCGCGTCACGCCCTTTTACCGCGCCATTGCGACGCGGCTGCAGAGCAGCATTCATCACGTCCTCCGGCACCCGCACATCACGGGTATCAATTCTTCGCAGGCTCAACGCCGCATCCTGCTGCCAGTACAGACGACGTGTACAAGGCGGCACAATCTCCTGCAATACGCCGTTGTTCGATAACACCCCGATTTCATCCGCAGTAAGATCAACCGCCAGGCAGTAACGTGCCACCCAGTCAGGCTGAAAGCGGCGCAGATAATCCGCCAGCGCACCCGGCACCTCGCTGCCGTCCTGGCTCACCACCAGCACGTCGTCAGTATTGAACCAACCCAGACGGTGTTCACCCGCCTCCAGTACCCGGTAATAATCGCCAGCTTTTGCTACCAGTCCTAACTGACCTTTTTTTATCGTGATTTTTTTAGCCATTTTATATTCCTTAAAGTCAGGCGCGGGTGCAGGCACGAAATCACAGGGGAATGCCTTTTCGCCTGCGATCCGGCGCCATTACCGGCGACCTTCATTGGGATTGCTGACTGCGCAATCCCCGTTTTTACTTTGATGTTTACAACCAGTTTTCATTGGGAGAATGAATCGGGAATCGAACCCTTCTGTCTGTCATTGGTTGACGGAACGCCCCCGGAAAACAGCCTTGCCGTTCCTGGTGCGCCGACGGGGCCTTAACCCCCAGTGTGCTCAACGTCGTGACGTTATCTGTATTGCCAGAAGCGTGCCAAAAACAAAAATTGCCGTTTTATTTTTTTATTTCATTGATAATTAATGGTTTTTATTTATCACACTTTTCATTCATTGCCGTTCGGCTCAACATTTTTTATCCTGTTATATCGACAATTATCTTTCTGGATAAACATGAAGAAGCGGAAGGTGGTAATCGGGGTGCTTGGCACCGTGATGGATAAACGGGGAAAGCGGGCTAATCGCTTTCGCAAATGGCGACCGACCGTCGGGCTGTGCCAACAGCCGGATTTCCCGGTCGACAGGCTGGAGCTGCTACATCAACCGCGAGATCTCGGCATGGCTCAGCAACTGGCGGAAGATATTGTGCTGGTTTCCCCCCACACCGAGGTGCGTCCCAGCACGGTAATCATTGAAGACCCGTGGGATTTCGAAGAGGTTTATGCCGCGTTTCTCGATTTCGCCACCCAGTACACGTTTGATACCGATCACGAAGAGTATTTCGTCCATATCACCACCGGCACGCATGTGGCGCAGATCTGCTGGTTCCTGCTGACGGAAGCCCGTTATCTTCCCGCCAGCCTTTTGCAGACTGGCCCTGCCAGAAAAGAAGCCTCTGCTGAGGAGACTGCAGCCGGAACTTACTCAATTATCGACCTGGATTTAAGCCGCTACACGACCCTTACCAACCGTTTTCAGCGCGAGCAGCAGCAGTCAATCTCATTTCTGAAAGCGGGCATTGATACGCGAAATGCCACCTTTAACACTCTTATCGACAAGATTGAACGCGTGGCGCTACGTTCAACAGCCCCGATCCTGCTGACCGGCCCCACCGGCGCGGGCAAGTCGTTCCTCGCGAACCGCATTTATCAGCTTAAGCAGTCACGCCATCAGGTATCCGGCAAGCTGGTTTCCGTCAACTGCGCGACCCTGCGCGGTGATAACGCCATGTCCACGCTGTTCGGCCATGTGAAAGGAGCCTTTACCGGCGCACTGTCGGCGCGCAGCGGCCTGCTGCGTGAAGCCGATGGCGGCGTCCTTTTCCTCGATGAGATTGCCGAACTAGGCCTGGATGAACAGGCGATGCTGCTCAAAGCCATTGAAGAGAAAACTTTTTTCCCGTTTGGCTCCGATAAAGAAGTTCACAGCGATTTTCAACTTATCGCCGGAACCCACCGTGATATGCGCCAGTGGGTGGCAGAGGGACGTTTTCGTGAAGATCTCTATGCCCGTATTAATATGTGGAGCTTTGCCTTGCCCGGCCTTGCCCAACGGAAAGAGGACATCACGCCGAATGTCGACTACGAACTTCAACGTTTCTCTCGCGAAAGCCAGACGCAAATCCGCTTCGATAAAGAGGCGCGCGAAGGCTATCTGGCCTTTGCCTGTTCCAGCAGGGCGCTGTGGCGGGGCAACTTTCGCGAACTGAGCGCCAGCGTCGCACGCATGGCGACCCTGGCGGAACGAGGGCGTATTACTCAGGATCTGGTGCTGGAGGAGATCTCACGTCTTCAGACCGACTGGCAAACTGACGTGACGCAGCCTGCAACTGACATGGAGATTGACCTCTTTGACCAGCGGCAACTTGAAACGGTGCTGGAGGTATGTCGCCGCAGCGCATCGTTGTCTGAAGCCGGACGTGAGCTGTTTGCCGTTTCACGGCTCAAAAAAGCCAATCCTAACGACGCCGACCGACTGCGCAAATATCTGGCTCGCTTTAGTCTGAGCTGGGAAAGCATCCGGTCATAATTCATTTGAATATTACTTCCTTACGCGATAAACAATAACTATAGCCGGGCTCGATCCCGGCTTTTTATAACAAACACACACAACATTCATCGCAAGGAAATCATTATGTTATCCGCTATTACGCGGCTGTTCCCGTTATGGGCGCTGCTGCTCTCCGTACTCGCGTATTACACGCCCACCACGTTCACCGGTATTGGTCCGTGGGTCACCACGCTGCTGATGCTGATCATGTTCGGTATGGGCGTGCATCTGAAAGTCGACGACTTCAAACGCGTGCTGTCTCGCCCTGCGCCCGTCGCGGCAGGAATATTTCTGCACTACCTGGTGATGCCGCTCGCGGCGTGGCTACTGGCGATGGCCTTTAAGATGCCGCCCGACCTTTCCGCCGGGATGGTGCTGGTGGGCAGCGTGGCCAGCGGCACGGCGTCCAACGTCATGATCTATCTGGCGAAAGGCGACGTGGCGCTCTCCGTCACTATCTCGTCCGTCTCTACGCTGGTGGGCGTGATTGCCACGCCGCTGTTAACCCGCCTGTACGTGGATGCGCATATTCAGGTGGACGTGATGGGCATGCTGCTGAGCATTCTGCAAATCGTGGTGATCCCGATTGCGCTGGGGCTGGTCATTCACCATCTTTTCCCGCGCGTGGTGAAGGCCGTTGAGCCATACCTGCCCGCATTTTCGATGGTCTGTATTCTGGCCATCATCAGCGCCGTGGTGGCGGGCTCCGCCTCGCACATTGCTTCCGTAGGCTTTGTGGTGATCGTCGCGGTGGTGCTGCATAACACCATTGGCCTGCTGGGCGGCTACTGGGGCGGGAAACTGTTTGGCTTCGACGAATCGACCTGCCGCACGCTGGCAATCGAGGTAGGGATGCAGAACTCCGGCCTGGCGGCGGCGCTCGGTAAAATCTACTTCTCGCCGCTGGCGGCCCTGCCGGGTGCGCTGTTCTCAGTCTGGCACAACCTCTCCGGCTCGCTGCTGGCGGGCTACTGGTCCGGCAAACCGATTGAGGAACAAACGAAAAAAGATGCGGTGAAGCAGGGTTAATTGATTCAGCTTGCTTTACACTGAAGCCTCTCTCTCAGGAGGCTTCAGCAATGGCGACACCACGTTTGACCCAGAAAGACATGACGGAAGCCGAGCAGCGCGAACTGAAAACGCTTCTCGACCGCGCCCGCATCGCGCATGGCCGTACGCTGACCAACGCCGAAACCAATCAGGTGAAAAAAGAGTACATCGACAAACTGATGGCGCAGCGTGACGCCGAGGCGAAAAAAGCCCGCAAACTGAAAAAGCAGCAGGCTTACAAGCCGGATACTGAAACGACCTTTTCCTGGTCGGCCAATACCTCTACCCGTGGAAGGCGCTAGCTAGCGCCCTTTCTTTTTACGGCCAGGCTGGGTAAATCGCTTCCCGTTACCCGGTTTGCCGCGTCCTTTCTCTTCCGCCTGGGGTGCCTTCACGACCGGACGCTTAATCGCCTGGGTTTTCGGTTTTGCTTTGGCCTTCGGCTTCGCTTCGGACGAGGAGTTCTCGATAAGCTTGAACAGCTCGATCAGTTCGTCGTCCGTTAAGTCGCGCCATTCGCCCAGCGGAATGCCAGTCAGGCTGACGTTCATGATGCGCGTGCGCTCCAGCTTCGTCACTTCATAACCGAAGTACTCGCACATGCGGCGGATCTGGCGGTTTAAGCCCTGCACAAGGGTAATACGGAACGCGAACGGCGCTTCTTTCTTCACCTTACACTTTTTCGTAACGGTACCGAGGATCGGCACACCGGCGCCCATACCGCGAATAAAGTCGTCCGTGACCGGCTTATTCACCGTCACAATGTACTCTTTCTCGTGATCGTTACCGGCACGCAGGATCTTGTTGACCAGATCGCCGTGGTTGGTGAGGAAAATCAGCCCCTGAGAGTCTTTATCCAGACGGCCAATCGGAAAGATACGGCTGCTGTGGTTCACGAAATCAACGATGTTGTCCCGCTCGCCATCTTCCGTGGTGCTGACAATCCCAACCGGTTTGTTCAACGCGATAAACACCAGGTCTTCGGCATCACGCGGTTCGATGAGCTGACCATTCACTTTAACCACATCGCCAGGCATCACCTGGTCACCAATCGTGGCGCGTTTGCCGTTGAGGAACACATTACCTTGTTCAATGTAACGGTCCGCCTCGCGACGTGAGCAGATCCCGCTCTCGCTAATGTATTTGTTTAATCGGGTTGATTGAGTTGGCAGCATAGTTTCTCCTGTGAAGGGCGAAATATACCTTAGGTATGGACTGGAAAAAAAGATTAGCCGACGGTAACTGAGACGGGTTTTTTAGTTTGCGAGACGCTTTCAGGATTTTGCATCCTGTCATTTACCCATGTGTTCAAGCCTTTTAGTTTTACTCTCCATGGAGAAGTATTTGTAGTTTATAAATCACAGGGAGTAATATGAAGGAGATTGTTCAGACAGAATCCTTCCGACGCTGGGAGCAAAACTTAAAAGATCGACGAGCGAAGACCATTATCGCTTCCCGCCTCTTTCGGTTGGCAAATGGCTTAGCGGGCGACGTTAAACCCGTGGGAGAAGATATAAGTGAACTAAGGATCCACTTTGGTCCGGGCTACAGAATCTATTTTAAAGACCAGGGCAATTACATCATCGTGCTGTTATGTGGTGGTGACAAAAGCAGCCAGGCCAGAGACATACTGATGGCAAAAATGCTGAGCAATGTATCCCAATGGCAGGAGTGAATGAGCATGCATAAATTAACACCTTACGATCCCGCCAACGCGTTGGTGGATGACGAGGAAATCGCCGTGTTTATCGCTGATGCACTAGAAACAGGCGACTCGACATATATCGCTAAAGCCCTTGGTGTTGTCGCGCGAGCCAAAGGCATGTCGAACATTTCACAGCAAACCGGTTTATCACGTGAGCAGCTTTATCGGTCATTCAGTGATAAAGGAAACCCAACGCTCAAAACCACGCTCGCGGTCATGAAAGCATTGGGTTTTGGGCTAACACTCAAACACGCCGGGGATTAATACTCATCCCGCTGGTCATCTTCATCCGGCTGTTCCATCACGCTGTAGGCCACCGCGCAGAACAACGAGTTAAGGCGCTTCATATCCCCCAGCAGTCCCAGGTGGAGTGAGCTGGTTTCGATACTTTGCACGTTTTGCTGATGCAGACGCTCAACGTGGGCGTGCGAGTAGCGGCGGTTAAGAATGCGGAATCGATGCTTGTTACGGCGCAGGCGGCGCGCGCTCGGGACGTCGCTGGAAAAGAAGACCAGCATCGCCAGCTTCAGATTACTAACCAGCTGCTCGTGCAGCGCTTCCAGCTCCTTCAGACCTTCAACGGAGAACGCCCGGCGTGCGGCCAGGGATTTATCGGCGATCTCGCTGCCCATGCGCTCAACGATATCGGAGGCCTGCTCAAGGTTGAGCGACATCTCAATGATTTCCGCCCAGCGGCGGGACTCCTCCTCCGCCAGCTCGTCCTGCGGCATGCGCGCCAGGTAGAGCTTAATGGCGGTATAGAGCACGTTGATATCATCCGCCAGTCTGCGCAGCTCTTTCTCCTCCCGCGGCTCGCCGTGCATTACCTTTTGCAGGCCTTCGAGCATGGTCTCCATCGCGTCGCCCATGCGCAGCGTCTCGCGTGCGGCATTCGCCAGCGCCAGCGCCGGGGTGTCCAGCGCGGAGGTATCCAGATGCTTCGGCTTCAGGCGCGCATCCAGCTCCGGTTCGTCCTGAATGAGTCGTTCGCAGAAGCGGGCCATCGACCCGGCAAAAGGGACCATCGCCAGGCAGCGCACCAGGTTGTAGAACACGTGGAAATAGATCACCAGCTCCGCCTTCGGCAGCGGGAGGTTGTCCATCAGGTTCGCCAGCGGATGGATAAAGGGCAGGATAATCAGGCTGCCCACCAGCTTAAACAGCAGGCTACCGAGCGCCACGCGGCGGGCGGCAGCGTTGGCGGCGCTGTTATTGAGCATCGCCAGCAGGCCAGAGCCGAGGTTGGCACCGATCACCAGACACAGCGCGACCGGGAAGGAGATCGCCCCGGCGGCGGTGAGCGTGGCCGTCAGCAGCACGGCGGCCAGGCTGGAGTAGCTGACGATGGCAAACACCGCGCCAATCAGCGCGTCGAGCATGATGTCCCCGGTCAGGGAAGCGAAGATGACCTGAACGCCGTTGGCCTCGGTAATCGGGGTGACCGCCTGCACAATCAGCTCCAGCGCCAGCAGGATCAGCCCCAGGCCAATGCCCACGCGTCCAAGCTGGCCGGCCCGCGTCTGTTTGCGGCCGAGGAAAAAGATGACGCCGACAAAAATCAGCAGCGGCGACAGCCAGGAGAGGTCAAACGTCAGGATACGCGCCATCAGCGCGGTACCCACATCAGCCCCCAGCACAATGACCAGCGCCGGGGCCAGCGCCACCAGATCCTGCGCCACAAAGGAGGTGACAAGCAGGGTTGTGGCGTTGCTGCTCTGAACCAGTGCCGTTACGCCAATGCCCGCGCAGAAGGCGAGCGGCTTCTTCTCAACGCTGCTGCTGAGAACGGTACGTAAACGGGCGCCAAAAACGCGCATCACGCCGGTACGGACGATATGGGTGCCCCATACGAGCAGTGCGACTGCAGAGAGCAGATGTAACAGGGTCAGCACGGAAGGTTTTCCTCCTTATCATTATTCGTTTTCCATAGGTTTAGTATAAGGGGTTAAGCGTAAGAAAGAGACAAGGCACCCTTGAGGTGCCTTGTTTGTTGTAAGGAAAAGTGACGTTAGTCTGCGTCGTAGCCTAAGTTCGGGGCCAGCCAGCGCTCGACTTCTGACACGCTCATCCCTTTGCGCAGGGCGTAATCTTCAATCTGATCGCGCTGCAGCTGCGCCACGGCAAAGTACTTGCTGTCCGGATGACTGAAGTACCAGCCTGAAACTGACGCACCCGGCCACATGGCGAACGACTCGGTGAGCTTCATCCCGGTATGGGCTTCGACGTCCAGCAGTTGCCAGATCGTGCCCTTTTCGGTGTGCTCCGGGCAGGCCGGATAGCCCGGTGCCGGACGAATCCCCTGGTAGTTTTCGCGGATCAGCTCCTCGTTGCTGAGGTTTTCATTCGCCGCGTAGCCCCAGTGCACCTTACGCACGCGCTCGTGCAGGTACTCGGCGAAGGCTTCCGCCAGTCGGTCGGCGATCGCTTTCACCATGATTTTATTGTAATCGTCGTGCTGCGCTTCGAACGCGTCAGCCAGGGCATCTTCTTCCAGACCGCCGGTCACGGCAAAGGCGCCAATATAGTCGGCTTTACCGCTCAGCTTCGGCGCGACAAAATCGGCCAGGCAGTAGTTGGCAAAGCCCACTTTCTCGGTTTGCTGACGCAGATGGCGGCTGACCGCCAGTATGTGGGTGCGAGTTTCATCGCGGTAAATTTCGATGTCGTCACCCACACGGTTAGCCGGGAACAGGCCCACGACGCCGCGCGGGTTAAGGGTTTTCTCCGCACTCAGCCTGTCGAGCATGTCGTTAGCATCTTTAAACAGGCGTTTCGCCTCCTCACCTACCACCTCATCTTCCAGGATGCGGGGATATTTGCCCGCGAGCGACCAGGTCATAAAGAACGGCGTCCAGTCGATGTAGTTGCGCAGCGTTTCAATGCTGGCGCTGACCTCCTGAACGCCCAGGCGGTGCGCGACCGGCGGCGTATAGCTCGACCAGTCAAACGCCAGATCGTTATCGCGCGCCGCCTGGAGTGAAACTGGCGGGGTACGCGGTTTCTTGCGCCCGTGCTGGATGCGAACGGTTTCGTACTCTTTGCGGGTGCGCTCAACAAACTCATCGCGCTGGGTGTCAGAGAGCAGCGCGGAGACCACGCCCACCGTGCGCGAGGCGTTCTGCACGTAGACCGTCGGCCCGCTGTAGTTCTGCTCGATCTTCACCGCCGTGTGCGCTTTGGAAGTCGTCGCGCCGCCAATCAGCAGCGGAATGGTGAAGCCCTGACGCTCCATCTCCTTCGCCACGTTAACCATCTCGTCCAGCGACGGGGTGATCAGCCCGGAGAGGCCAATCAAATCGGCATTCACTTCGCGCGCGGTCTTGAGGATTTTATCCGCCGGGACCATCACGCCGAGGTCGATAATCTCGTAGTTATTACACTGCAGCACCACGCCGACGATATTCTTGCCGATGTCGTGCACGTCACCCTTGACGGTGGCGATGACCATCTTGCCGTTGCTGGAGCCTTTCTCTTTGCTGGCCTCGATAAACGGCTCCAGGTACGCCACGGCCTGCTTCATCACGCGGGCGGATTTCACCACCTGTGGCAGGAACATTTTGCCTTCACCGAACAGATCGCCTACCACGTTCATGCCGTCCATCAGCGGCCCTTCGATCACTTCAATCGGGCGGGCTGACTGCTGACGCGCCTCTTCGGTGTCCTGCTCGATAAACTCGGTGATGCCTTTTACCAGCGAATATTCCAGACGCTTTTTCACGTCCCAGGCACGCCACTCGGCCTGCTGAACGTTGGCTGCGTCATCCGACTTGCTGCCGCGGTATTTCTCCGCCAGGTCCAGCAGCCGTTCGGTGGCGTCGTCGCGGCGGTTAAGGATCACGTCCTCTACGGCATCGCGCAGCTCGGCAGGCAGGTCGTCGTAAATCGCCAGCTGGCCGGCGTTAACGATCCCCATGTCCATCCCGTTGCGGATGGCGTAGTAGAGGAACACGGCGTGGATTGCTTCACGCACCGGGTCGTTACCGCGGAACGAGAACGAGACGTTCGACACGCCGCCGGAGATGAGGGCATGCGGCAGCTCGCGCTTAATGTCCTCGCACGCGCCGATAAAGTCCTGGGCGTAGTTATTGTGCTCTTCGATGCCGGTCGCCACGGCGAAGATGTTCGGGTCAAAGATGATGTCTTCCGGCGGGAAGCCCACCTCTTCGGTCAGTATTTTGTACGCGCGGCGGCAAATCTCAATTTTACGCGCGCGGGTATCGGCCTGGCCCACTTCGTCGAAGGCCATGACCACCACGGCGGCACCGTAGCGGCGGACCCTCTTCGCGTGGTGGATGAAGACATCAACGCCCTCTTTCATGGAGATGGAGTTGACGATGCCTTTACCCTGAATGCACTTCAGCCCCTTCTCGATCACGTCCCATTTGGAGGAGTCGATCATGATCGGCACGCGGGCGATGTCCGGCTCACCGGCAATCAGGTTGAGGAAACGCACCATCGCCGCTTCGGCATCGAGCATCCCCTCATCCATGTTGATATCGATAATCTGCGCGCCGCTTTCCACCTGCTGGCGGGCAACGTCCAGCGCTTCGCTGTACTTCTCTTCTTTGATCAGGCGTTTAAACTTCGCGGAACCGGTGACGTTGGTACGCTCACCCACGTTCACAAACAGGCTGTCTTCACCAATGGTCAACGGCTCAAGGCCGGAGAGGCGACAGGCAACCGGCAGCTCGGGCAGCTTGCGCGGCGGCAGCCCGGCGACGGCATTGCTCATGGCCGCGATGTGCTCCGGCGTGGTGCCGCAGCAGCCGCCGACGATGTTCAGAAATCCAGACTCGGCCCACTCGCGGATTTGTGCCGCCATGGTGTCGGCATCCAGATCGTATTCACCGAAGGCGTTTGGCAGACCGGCGTTCGGGTGTGCGGTGACGTAGCATTCCGCGATGCGCGACAGCTCCTGTACGTACTGGCGCAGTTCATCCGGGCCCAGCGCGCAGTTCAGGCCGAAGGAGAGTGCGTCGGCGTGGCGCAGGGAGTTATAAAACGCTTCGGTGGTCTGGCCGGACAGGGTACGGCCAGAGGCGTCGGTGATGGTGCCGGAAATCATGATCGGCAGGTCAACGCCCAGCGCCTCGAACTCCTCTTTCACCGCGTAAATTGCGGCTTTGGCGTTGAGGGTGTCGAAGACGGTTTCAATCAGGATCAGATCGGAACCACCTTCCACCAGCGCTTTGGTCGATTCCCGGTAGGCCGCAACCAGCTGGTCAAAGGTGATATTACGAAACGCCGGGTCGTTGACGTCCGGTGAAATCGACGCGGTGCGGTTCGTCGGGCCAAGCACCCCGGCAACGTAGCGCGGCTTATCCGGCGTGCGGGCCGTCCACTCGTCGGCGCAGGCGCGCGCCAGCTTCGCGGCTTCAAAGTTGATTTCCGCCGACAGGGATTCCATCTGGTAATCCGCCATGGCGATGGTTGTCGAGTTAAAGGTGTTGGTTTCAACGATATCCGCACCCGCTTCGAAGTAGGCGTTGTGGATATCCTTAATAACGGACGGCTTGCTGAGCACCAGCAGGTCGTTGTTCCCTTTCAGGTCGCAGGGCCAGTCGGCAAAGCGTTCGCCGCGGAAATCATCTTCACTCAGGCGATAGCCCTGGATCATGGTGCCCATGCCGCCGTCCAGCACCAGAATTCGTTCATTTAACTGCGCACGCAGTTGCTCTACTTTGCTGCTCACACTTGCTCCCGACAACGCTCAACAAGGCCAAAAGGCTGCGTTCCATACTGGCACAATCTCGCAGGGTGGAAAAGCCGCTCAGCGGTAACATGAGACATGTTCACCATCACTCCTCCGATCAGTCAGGATAACGGTTGCAAATTCACCAAATAAAACGAAAATGATTTCCACGATACAGAAAAAGGAGATCGTCATGGTCGCGACCGTTCCCGCTAAACGCGGCAGAAAACCTGCTGCCACCACCGCCGCCGCACAACAGGGCGGACAGGTTCAATCGCTCACGCGCGGTCTGAAGCTGCTGGAGTGGATAGCCGAGTCGCACAGCAGCGTGGCCCTGACGGAGCTGGCCCAGCAGGCTGGCCTGCCGAACTCCACAACACACCGCCTGCTGACCACCATGCAGCAGCTGGGTTTTGTCCGCCAGGTGGGCGAGCTGGGACACTGGGCGGTGGGCGCGCATGCGTTTATCGTTGGCAGCAGCTTCCTGCAGAGCCGCAACCTGCTGGCGATTGTGCATCCGATTCTGCGCAAGCTGATGGAGGAGTCCGGTGAGACCGTAAACCTGGCGGTGCTGGACCAGAGCGATCACCAGGCGATTATCATCGACCAGGTACAGTGCACGCAGCTGATGCGCATGTCCGCGCCAATTGGCGGTAAGCTGCCGATGCACGCGTCCGGGGCGGGGAAAGCATTTCTCTCGCAGCTGAGCGAGGAACAGGTGACAGGGCTGCTGCACCGTAAAGGGCTGCACGCCTATACCCACGCCACGCTGGTTTCGCCGGTGCATCTGAAAGAAGATCTGGCCCTGACCCGCAAGCGCGGCTATTCGTTTGACGACGAGGAGCACGCCCTCGGCCTGCGCTGTATCGCAGCCTGTATTTTTGACGAGCACCGCGAGCCGTTTGCCGCCATCTCTATCTCCGGGCCGATTTCGCGTATGACCGACGATCGGGTCACTGAGCTGGGTGCGCTGGTGATTAAAGCGGCGAAAGAGGTGACGCTGGCGTACGGTGGGATTCGTTAAGCATGCATTGCCGGGTGGCGACTTCGCCTTACCCGGCCTACATGATGCCCTCTGAAAACCTGATGCAAAACCGCTGCTTGCGGCGGTATGCATACACATCTTCGACATGCCCATTTTTGATCCGCGTTTGCAGTCCGCGCCAGTAGCTGGCGCGAAACAGATCGGCATGCATCTCTTCGAATAGCGGCCCGATGCGCGGATCGGCGCACAACCAGTGGCGAAACTCTTCGGGAAACACATCGCCCGGCGAAACGCTGTACCACGGCTCGCTGGAAAGCTCATCTTCCGGGTAGCGGGGCGGTGGAATATCGCGGAAGTTCACCTCGGTCATGTAGCAAATTTCGTCGTAATCGTAGAACACCACCCGACCGTGACGGGTGACGCCGAAGTTTTTAAACAGCATATCGCCCGGGAAGATGTTGGCGGCGGCAAGCTGACGAATCGCGTTGCCGTACTCTTCAATCGCATCTCTTAAAGCCTGACCGTCGGACTGCTCCAGCCAGATATTCAGCGGCACCATGCGTCGTTCAATATAGAGATGGCTGATGGCGATCTTGTCGCCAAGATCGGTGATTTTGGCAGGTGCTTCCTGCAATAAAAGCGCCATGAGTGCCGGATCGATCTGCTGCTTATCCAGCACAAAGTTTTCGAATTCCTGAGTATCCGCCATGCGCCCGACGCGGTCGTGCTCCTTAACCAGCTGGTAGCATGCGCGGACGTGCGCGGCAGTCATCTCTTTCTGCGGCGCGAATCTGTCCTTAATTACCTTAAAGACCCGGTCAAAGCCCGGCAGCGTAAACACCAGCATCACCATGCCGCGAATGCCGGGCGCTTCGATGAACTGCTCATCAGCGGTAGTGACATAACGCAGGTATTCCCGGTAGCTTTCCGTTTTAGCGTGCTTCTGGCAGCCAATAGCCATATACAGCTCAGCGGTGGTTTTGCCCGGCAGGATCTCGCGCAGCCACTCCACCAGCGCGGCAGGTAACGGGGCATAGACCATAAAATAGGAACGGGCGAAGCCAAACACGATGCTGGCCTCGGCGCTGGTGGTCAGGCAGGTATCGACAAACAGTTCCCCGCCGTCGGTGCGGTGAATGGGCAGCAGAAACGGCACAATGGCCGTCGTCGTAACCAGTTTGCCCACCAGCCAGGCCGCTTTATTGCGGTAGAAAAGCTCGTTGGCCACCTGCAAATGGCTGTGGCTGAGCACCTCCGCGCCGAAGGATTCCTTGAGATGGGCGTGGATATACCCGATATCCCGGGTTTTATTCTCCCAGGGCAGGCGCAGCGGCAGATCTGTAAGCACGCGGTGCAGGAGCTTTTCCCATCCGCGATCGGGGAAGAAATCTTTCGCCAGCGGACGCGGAATGGTACGAAAGCGTCGCTCGGGCTGGGAGCTGAAGATAAATAACCGCTCAGGAGATAATGAGCGGTGGTCAAATAACCGGCAATAGACGGAGTTGAAAAAGCTCTCCGCAATCTCGAAGCGCGGGTAGTCGGGTAACAAATGGGTGTAATGCTCTTTTACGCGCAGTAAAAATTCCGCGTCCGGACTTTTACCGTCGGTAATACAGCGCAACTGCTCCACCACCAGACCCACGTGGTGGTCATAAAGATGGATACGCTGCTTCATGGCCTGCTGAACCGCATGCCAGTCTGCGTGTTCGAAGCGCTGCTGCGCGCCGGAGGTCACTTCAAGAAAACGACCATACTGGGCATCGAAGCCCTGCAAAATAGTTTGGGCAATCAGTAATTCCAGGCCACGCGACATATATTCCCCCTCACCACCAACCCTCTCCCCAGGGGGGAGAGGGGGAAAAGATTAGAACTGTGCTTCTTCCGTTGAACCCGTCAAGGCGGTGACGGAGGAGGTGCCGCCCTGAATAATCGTGGTCACATTATCAAAGTAGCCGGTGCCCACTTCCTGCTGGTGAGAGACGAAGGTATAACCATCTTTGCCCGCCGCAAATTCCGGCTGCTGCACCTTCTCAACGTAGTGCTTCATGCCCTCACCCTGCGCATAGGCGTGCGCCAGATCGAACATGTTGAACCACATGCTGTGGATGCCTGCCAGAGTAATGAACTGGTATTTGTAGCCCATGTCGGACAGCTGCTGCTGGAAGCTGGCGATCGTTTTGTCATCCAGCTTTTTCTGCCAGTTGAAGGACGGCGAGCAGTTGTAGGCCAGCAGTTTGCCCGGGTACTTCGCATGAATGGCATCAGCAAAGCGTTTTGCCAGCGCCAGATCCGGCGTAGACGTTTCACACCAGACCAGATCCGCGTACGGCGCGTACGCCAGACCGCGGCTGATCGCCTGCTCGATACCCGCGTGGGTACGATAGAAACCTTCACTGGTACGCTCGCCGGTGATGAACTCGCTGTCGTACGGATCGCAGTCAGAGGTGATCAGGTCAGCCGCGTCGGCATCGGTACGGGCAATGACCAGCGTCGGCACGCCGAGCACGTCAGCAGCCAGACGCGCGGCAACCAGCTTCTGAACCGCTTCCTGTGTGGGAACCAGCACCTTACCGCCCATATGTCCGCACTTCTTCACTGACGCCAGCTGATCTTCGAAGTGAACGGCCGCTGCACCGGCTTCAATCATCGATTTCATCAGTTCAAAGGCGTTCAGCACGCCGCCGAAGCCCGCTTCCGCATCTGCAACGATCGGCAGGAAATAGTCAATAAAGCGCGGATCGTTAGGCTCGATGCCCGCCGCCCACTGGATCTGATCCGCACGACGGAAAGTGTTGTTGATCCGATCCACGACCGACGGCACGGAGTTAGCCGGATAGAGCGACTGATCCGGGTACATGCTGGAGGCCAGGTTGGCGTCCGCCGCGACCTGCCAGCCGGAGAGGTAAATCGCCTCAATACCGGCCTTCGCCTGCTGCAGCGCCTGACCGCCGGTCAGCGCGCCGAGGCTGTTGATGTAGCCCTTTTTAGAGCCACCGTGCAGCAGCTTCCACATTTTAGCCGCGCCATTTTGCGCCAGCGTGCATTCCGGATTGACCGAGCCGCGTAATTTCACCACGTCCTCCGCGCTGTACGGACGGCGGATGCCTTCCCAGCGAGGTTGTGTCCACTCTTTCTTTAATTCTTCGATTTGTTGGGTACGGGTTTTCATGTGCAGATGCTCCATATTGTTATGTGGTGAGTTACGCCAGGAAGCGGTATCCCGGCAGGGTCAGGAAGTCGATTAAGTCATCTGATGTGGTGATTTGCTCCATCAGGCGCGCAGCGTCGTCAAAGCGTCCGCTGCTGAAGCGGTGTTCGCCCAGCTCGTCCTGGATCACCCGCATCTCTTCGGCCAGCATCTGGCGGAACAGGGATTTGGTCACCAGCTTGCCGTTGCTGAGCGTTTTTTGATGGTGGATCCACTGCCAGATAGAGGTACGTGAGATCTCCGCCGTCGCAGCATCTTCCATCAGGCCGTAGATCGGCACGCAGCCGTTGCCGGAGATCCACGCTTCGATGTACTGCACCGCAACGCGGATATTGGCCCGCATCCCCTCTTCCGTCCGTTCGCCCGCGCACGGGGCCAGCAGCTGTTCTTCAGCCGTTGGGGCATCGTCTTCACGCGTGACAAACAGCTGGTTTTTATTGTCGCCAAGCACGCGGTTAAAGACGTCCATCGCCGTATCGGCCAGACCCGGATGCGCGATCCACGTCCCGTCATGGCCGTTACGTGCTTCAAGCTCTTTGTCGGCTTTCACCTTGTTGAGCACCTGATTGTTGCGCTCGGCATCTTTGCTCGGGATAAAGGCCGCCATGCCGCCCATCGCGAAGGCACCGCGCTTGTGGCAGGTTTTGATCAGTAGACGCGAGTAGGCGCTCAGGAACGATTTATCCATGGTCACGACCTGGCGATCCGGCAGTACGCGATCGGGATAATTTTTCAGCGTTTTGATGTAGCTGAAAATATAGTCCCAGCGTCCGCAGTTCAGGCCGACAATGTGGTCACGCAGGGCGTGCAGAATTTCATTCATCTGGAACACGGCAGGCAGCGTTTCAATCAGCAAGGTGGCTTTGATGGTGCCGCGCGGCAGGTTGAAACGATCTTCCGCATAGCTGAAGACTTCGCTCCACCAGGCCGCTTCCTGCCAGGCCTGCGTTTTAGGCAGATAGAAATATGGGCCGCTGCCCTTCGCCAGCAGGGCTTTGTAGTTGTGGAAGAAATAGAGCGCAAAATCAAACAGGCTTCCCGGAATGGCTTCACCACGCCAGGTGACATGTTTTTCCGGCAGGTGCAGCCCACGCACGCGACAGATCAGTACCGCCGGGTTCGGTTTGAGCTGGTATATTTTGCCGGTTTCGTTGGTATAGCTGATGGTGCCGTTTACGGCGTCGCGCAGGTTGATCTGTCCGTCGATGACCTTACGCCAGTCCGGCGCCAGCGAGTCTTCAAAATCGGCCATAAAGACCTTAACGTTGGCGTTCATGGCGTTGATCACCATTTTGCGCTCTACCGGACCGGTGATCTCGACGCGGCGATCCTGTAAATCTTCAGGGATGCCGCGGATTTTCCACTCGCCACGGCGAATGGAAGCGGTTTCCGAAATAAAACCAGGCAACTTGCCGTTATCAATTTCCTGCTGCTGATGAATACGTGCCGCCAGCAGCTTATTGCGCTGCGGGGTAAAGCGGGTCACCAGTTCAGTCAGAAATTCTACCGCTTCTGCCGTCAAAACTTGCTGTTCTTGCTCGCCATACGGCTGGGTAAAGGCCAGTTCATCGACCGTCGTTGCCTGTTGAGTCATTACTCTGCTCCTCATCAAAGATCCAAAATCACGCTCCCGATGCGAACGAAAGATCGTTGGGTAGTTTTCGCTCAGCAGAATTAAGACTATCTCTATTTTTTCTAAAATCAAAAACAATTTCCATTTTAATTATAAATTGCAATTAATTGATTGATTTTATTGAAATTAAAGTTTTAAAGAATGATGAGTGACATTTCGGAAATAAAAAAGGCACCCGAAGGTGCCTGATTTGAATAGCTGAAACGCTTTAGGATCGTTTAGTGCAGACGATTACTCCAGCGTTGGATTCATGTGACGCAGATCGTATGGCGTTATCTGGTAGACGTAATAGTTGAGCCAGTTAGTAAAAAGCAAATTCCCGTGGCTTCGCCAGGTCGCTCTCGGTTTGTTTTGCGGATCGTCTTTCGGGAAATAGTTGTACGGGACATCCGGGTTCAGACCCGCTTCGACATCACGGAAATATTCTGACGCAAGGGTGTGCGGATCGTACTCAGGATGTCCGGTCACAAAGGCAATGCGCTTATCTTTACTGGCAAACAGGTAAGCGTCCCCATCTTCCGTTTCGGCCAGAATCTCCAGATCGGTGTAATCACGAATCAGCTGGGCCGGGAAGTCAGCGTAGCGAGAATGCGGAGCCAGGAAAGAATCATCAAACCCGCGCGTCAGCAACGCATGGGGATGGAGAATATGGTGTTCGTATACGCCGGAGAGCTTTTCAGTGCGGGTTTGCTTGGGGATGCCATAGAGAATATTCAGTGCGGCTTGTACCGCCCAACAGACAAACAGCGTGGACGTGACGTGATCTTTTGCCCACTCCAGAACCTGTTTGATCTGCGGCCAGTAAGCGACATCGTTAAATTCCACCAGGCCCAGCGGCGCGCCGGTCACAATCAGACCGTCGAAGTTTTCACCCTGAATGTCATCGAAGTTGCAGTAGAAGTTGTTCAGATGCTCAGAAGGCGTATTGCGTGACTCACGGGCGTCGATTCGCAGCAGTTGAATATCGACCTGCAGCGGGGAGTTCGACAGCAGACGCAGGAACTGGTTTTCTGTTTCGATCTTTTTGGGCATCAGATTGAGAATAAGCACCTTCAGCGGGCGAATTTCCTGACCTGTCGCACGTGAAGTCGTCATCACAAAGACATTTTCTTCACGCAAGAAATTGACGGCTGGTAGCTCGTCCTGCACCCGAATCGGCATAGCTTTGTATCCTCACAGCATACGTATAAACGTTTAGACATCCAGACAGCTAACGATACCCAGAAATGGCTTGAATGTCGAGTCTGCAAGCAGAAGGTGAGAAAGTTTCAAGGAGAGGATGGTGCAGTCTGACGCCCTCACCCCGTCCCTCTCCCACAGGGAGAGGGAGAAAACAAAAGCAAAAAACCCCGCACCTTACGGTACGGGGTTCTTCTTAATTGATGCCTGGCAGTTCCCTACTCTCACATGGGGAGACCCCACACTACCATCGGCGCTACGGCGTTTCACTTCTGAGTTCGGCATGGGGTCAGGTGGGACCACCGCGCTAAAGCCGCCAGGCAAATTCTGTTAATCTGTATCAGGCTGAATTTTGATTGTTCGTCTCTTCGCCAAAACATCTTCGGCGTTGTAAGGTTAAGCCTCACGGTTCATTAGTATCGGTTAGCTCAACGCATCGCTGCGCTTACACACCCGACCTATCAACGTCGTCGTCTTCAACGTTCCTTCAGGAGACTTAAAGTCTCAGGGAGAACTCATCTCGGGGCAAGTTTCGTGCTTAGATGCTTTCAGCACTTATCTTTTCCGCATTTAGCTACCGGGCAGTGCCATTGGCATGACAACCCGAACACCAGTGATGCGTCCACTCCGGTCCTCTCGTACTAGGAGCAGCCCCCCTCAATTCTCCAGCGCCCACGGCAGATAGGGACCGAACTGTCTCACGACGTTCTAAACCCAGCTCGCGTACCACTTTAAATGGCGAACAGCCATACCCTTGGGACCTACTTCAGCCCCAGGATGTGATGAGCCGACATCGAGGTGCCAAACACCGCCGTCGATATGAACTCTTGGGCGGTATCAGCCTGTTATCCCCGGAGTACCTTTTATCCGTTGAGCGATGGCCCTTCCATTCAGAACCACCGGATCACTATGACCTGCTTTCGCACCTGCTCGAGCCGTCACTCTCGCAGTCAAGCTAGCTTATGCCATTGCACTAACCTCCTGATGTCCGACCAGGATTAGCTAACCTTCGTGCTCCTCCGTTACTCTTTGGGAGGAGACCGCCCCAGTCAAACTACCCACCAGACACTGTCCGCAACCCGGATCACGGGTCTACGTTAGAACACCAGCCATTAAAGGGTGGTATTTCAAGGACGGCTCCATGCAGACTGGCGTCCACACTTCAAAGCCTCCCACCTATCCTACACATCAAGGACCAGTGTTCAGTGTCAAGCTATAGTAAAGGTTCACGGGGTCTTTCCGTCTTGCCGCGGGTACACTGCATCTTCACAGCGAGTTCAATTTCACTGAGTCTCGGGTGGAGACAGCCTGGCCATCATTACGCCATTCGTGCAGGTCGGAACTTACCCGACAAGGAATTTCGCTACCTTAGGACCGTTATAGTTACGGCCGCCGTTTACCGGGGCTTCGATCAAGAGCTTCGCGTTGCCGCTAACCCCATCAATTAACCTTCCGGCACCGGGCAGGCGTCACACCGTATACGTCCACTTTCGTGTTTGCACAGTGCTGTGTTTTTAATAAACAGTTGCAGCCAGCTGGTATCTTCGACTGATTTCAGCTCCACCCGCAGGGGCTTCACCTACATATCAGCGTGCCTTCTCCCGAAGTTACGGCACCATTTTGCCTAGTTCCTTCACCCGAGTTCTCTCAAGCGCCTTGGTATTCTCTACCTGACCACCTGTGTCGGTTTGGGGTACGATTTCGTGTTACCTGATGCTTAGAGGCTTTTCCTGGAAGCAGGGCATTTGTTACTTCAGCACCGTAGTGCCTCGTCATCACACCTCAGCGTTAAAAGGTACCGGATTTACCTGGAACCTCCGCCTACATGCTTAAACCGGGACAACCGTCGCCCGGCTAACATAGCCTTCTCCGTCCCCCCTTCGCAGTAACACCAAGTACAGGAATATTAACCTGTTTCCCATCGACTACGCCTTTCGGCCTCGCCTTAGGGGTCGACTCACCCTGCCCCGATTAACGTTGGACAGGAACCCTTGGTCTTCCGGCGAGCGGGCTTTTCACCCGCTTTATCGTTACTTATGTCAGCATTCGCACTTCTGATACCTCCAGCATGCCTCACAGCACACCTTCAACGGCTTACAGAACGCTCCCCTACCCAACAACACATAGTGTCGCTGCCGCAGCTTCGGTGCATGGTTTAGCCCCGTTACATCTTCCGCGCAGGCCGACTCGACCAGTGAGCTATTACGCTTTCTTTAAATGATGGCTGCTTCTAAGCCAACATCCTGGCTGTCTGTGCCTTCCCACATCGTTTCCCACTTAACCATGACTTTGGGACCTTAGCTGGCGGTCTGGGTTGTTTCCCTCTTCACGACGGACGTTAGCACCCGCCGTGTGTCTCCCGTGATAACATTCTTCGGTATTCGTAGTTTGCATCGGGTTGGTAAGCCGGGATGGCCCCCTAGCCGAAACAGTGCTCTACCCCCGAAGATGAGTTCACGAGGCGCTACCTAAATAGCTTTCGGGGAGAACCAGCTATCTCCCGGTTTGATTGGCCTTTCACCCCCAGCCACAAGTCATCCGCTAATTTTTCAACATTAGTCGGTTCGGTCCTCCAGTTAGTGTTACCCAACCTTCAACCTGCCCATGGCTAGATCACCGGGTTTCGGGTCTATACCCTGCAACTTAACGCCCAGTTAAGACTCGGTTTCCCTTCGGCTCCCCTATACGGTTAACCTTGCTACAGAATATAAGTCGCTGACCCATTATACAAAAGGTACGCAGTCACACCACGAAGGTGCTCCCACTGCTTGTACGTACACGGTTTCAGGTTCTTTTTCACTCCCCTCGCCGGGGTTCTTTTCGCCTTTCCCTCACGGTACTGGTTCACTATCGGTCAGTCAGGAGTATTTAGCCTTGGAGGATGGTCCCCCCATATTCAGACAGGATACCACGTGTCCCGCCCTACTCTTCGAGTTCACAACCTGTGTGTTTTCGTGTACGGGACTGTCACCCTGTACCGTGCGACTTTCCAGACGCTTCCACTAACACACAAGCTGATTCAGACTCTGGGCTGCTCCCCGTTCGCTCGCCGCTACTGGGGGAATCTCGGTTGATTTCTTTTCCTCGGGGTACTTAGATGTTTCAGTTCCCCCGGTTCGCCTCGTTAACCTATGTATTCAGTTAACGATAGTGTGACGAATCACACTGGGTTTCCCCATTCGGACATCGCCGGGTCAAAGGTTCATATCACCTCGCCGGCGCTTTTCGCAGATTAGCACGTCCTTCATCGCCTCTGACTGCCAGGGCATCCACCGTGTACGCTTAGTCGCTTAACCTCACAACCCGAAGATGTTTCACTTCTGATTGCGAAAATTTGAGAGACTCGAACACACCTTAAAGATGTGTCGTTTCAATTTTCAGCTTGATCCAGATTTTTAAAGAGCAAAACTTCTTAATGCACTCAAAAGTACATTCAGAAGTTCATCATTCATCAGACAATCTGTGTGAGCACTGCAAAGGCAGGTTCTTTAAGGTAAGGAGGTGATCCAACCGCAGGTTCCCCTACGGTTACCTTGTTACGACTTCACCCCAGTCATGAATCACAAAGTGGTAAGCGCCCTCCCGAAGGTTAAGCTACCTACTTCTTTTGCAACCCACTCCCATGGTGTGACGGGCGGTGTGTACAAGGCCCGGGAACGTATTCACCGTAGCATTCTGATCTACGATTACTAGCGATTCCGACTTCATGGAGTCGAGTTGCAGACTCCAATCCGGACTACGACGCACTTTATGAGGTCCGCTTGCTCTCGCGAGGTCGCTTCTCTTTGTATGCGCCATTGTAGCACGTGTGTAGCCCTACTCGTAAGGGCCATGATGACTTGACGTCATCCCCACCTTCCTCCAGTTTATCACTGGCAGTCTCCTTTGAGTTCCCGGCCTAACCGCTGGCAACAAAGGATAAGGGTTGCGCTCGTTGCGGGACTTAACCCAACATTTCACAACACGAGCTGACGACAGCCATGCAGCACCTGTCTCAGAGTTCCCGAAGGCACCAATCCATCTCTGGAAAGTTCTCTGGATGTCAAGAGTAGGTAAGGTTCTTCGCGTTGCATCGAATTAAACCACATGCTCCACCGCTTGTGCGGGCCCCCGTCAATTCATTTGAGTTTTAACCTTGCGGCCGTACTCCCCAGGCGGTCGACTTAACGCGTTAGCTCCGGAAGCCACGCCTCAAGGGCACAACCTCCAAGTCGACATCGTTTACGGCGTGGACTACCAGGGTATCTAATCCTGTTTGCTCCCCACGCTTTCGCACCTGAGCGTCAGTCTTTGTCCAGGGGGCCGCCTTCGCCACCGGTATTCCTCCAGATCTCTACGCATTTCACCGCTACACCTGGAATTCTACCCCCCTCTACAAGACTCTAGCCTGCCAGTTTCGAATGCAGTTCCCAGGTTGAGCCCGGGGATTTCACATCCGACTTGACAGACCGCCTGCGTGCGCTTTACGCCCAGTAATTCCGATTAACGCTTGCACCCTCCGTATTACCGCGGCTGCTGGCACGGAGTTAGCCGGTGCTTCTTCTGCGGGTAACGTCAATTGCTGAGGTTATTAACCTCAACACCTTCCTCCCCGCTGAAAGTACTTTACAACCCGAAGGCCTTCTTCATACACGCGGCATGGCTGCATCAGGCTTGCGCCCATTGTGCAATATTCCCCACTGCTGCCTCCCGTAGGAGTCTGGACCGTGTCTCAGTTCCAGTGTGGCTGGTCATCCTCTCAGACCAGCTAGGGATCGTCGCCTAGGTGAGCCATTACCCCACCTACTAGCTAATCCCATCTGGGCACATCTGATGGCAAGAGGCCCGAAGGTCCCCCTCTTTGGTCTTGCGACGTTATGCGGTATTAGCTACCGTTTCCAGTAGTTATCCCCCTCCATCAGGCAGTTTCCCAGACATTACTCACCCGTCCGCCGCTCGTCACCCAGGAGCAAGCTCCCTGTGTTACCGCTCGACTTGCATGTGTTAGGCCTGCCGCCAGCGTTCAATCTGAGCCATGATCAAACTCTTCAATTTAAGTTTGATGCTCGTGAATTAAACTTCGTAATGAATTACGCATGTTCACTCAGAGACTTGGTATTCATTTATTGTCCGAAGACATTAAGAATCCATGTCACTTTGAGTGCCCACACAGATTGTCTGATAAATTGTTAAAGAGCAGTGCAACGCGGCTTTTGCTCACCGTTGCGAGGTGGCGTATATTACGCTTTCCTCTTTCAGAGTCAACCCGTTATTTCAGGATTTTTTCTCTTCAACCGAACCGCTTGTTGTGTGAAGTGATTCACATCCGCCGTGTCGATGGAGGCGCATTATAGGGAGTTCTCCGCAGGCCGCAACCGCTAAATGACAGAAAAATGACTGACTGCTGCATTCCACAGCAAAACCCCGCCTTATACCTTTTTACGCACAGACTTATCCACAATGATACGAAAAAGTAAAAATGTGCGAGCGTTGCGCAAACGTTTTCGTTAAAATGCTCGCGCTTAACAAGGATGCCTCGTCAGGTGTGTTAGATGAGTTTTTCACAGGAAAATTCATCTAACGCTCTCTGTAATCGTGAAATCCAGGGGATTTACCATGCAACAACGTCGTCCAGTCCGCCGCGCTCTGCTCAGTGTTTCTGATAAAGCCGGTATCGTCGAATTCGCTCAGGCACTTTCTGCACGCGGTGTGGAGCTGCTTTCCACAGGTGGAACCGCTCGCCTGTTAGCAGATAAAGGTCTGCCGGTAACCGAAGTGTCCGATTACACCGGTTTCCCGGAAATGATGGATGGACGCGTCAAAACCCTGCATCCGAAAGTCCACGGCGGTATTCTTGGCCGTCGCGGTCAGGACGACGCCATTATGGAACAGCACGACATCGCGCCGATCGACATGGTTGTCGTTAACCTCTACCCGTTTGCCCAGACCGTTGCCCGCGAAGGCTGCTCTCTGGAAGATGCTGTAGAGAACATTGATATCGGCGGCCCGACCATGGTGCGCTCTGCGGCCAAGAACCATAAAGATGTCGCCATCGTGGTAAAGAGCAGCGATTACACCACCATTATTAATGAGATGGACGCCAACGAAGGGTCGCTGACCCTGGAAACGCGTTTCGACCTCGCCATCAAAGCCTTCGAACACACCGCGGCGTACGACAGCATGATCGCCAACTACTTCGGTAGCCTGGTACCGGCTTACCACGGTGAAAGCAAAGATCCTTCCGGCCGCTTCCCGCGCACCCTGAACCTGAACTTCATTAAGAAGCAGGATATGCGTTACGGTGAGAACAGCCACCAGCAGGCAGCCTTCTATATAGAAGAAGAGGTAAAAGAAGCCTCTGTTGCAACCGCTCAGCAGGTGCAGGGCAAAGCGCTCTCCTATAACAACATTGCCGACACCGACGCGGCGCTGGAATGCGTGAAAGAGTTCAGCGAGCCGGCCTGCGTTATCGTCAAGCACGCCAACCCATGCGGCGTGGCGGTAAGCACGTCGATTCTGGAAGCTTACGATCGCGCATACAAAACTGACCCAACCTCCGCGTTCGGTGGCATCATTGCCTTCAACCGTGAGCTGGATGCGGAAACGGCTCAGGCCATCATCTCCCGCCAGTTTGTCGAAGTGATCATCGCGCCATCGGCCTCCGAGGAAGCGCTGAAAATCACCGCGGCAAAACAGAACGTGCGCGTACTGGTTTGCGGCCAGTGGGCAGAACGCGTGCCGGGCCTGGACTTCAAACGCGTAAACGGCGGTCTGCTGGTTCAGGATCGCGATCTGGGTATGGTGACAGAAGCCGACCTGCGCGTGGTGACCAAACGTCAGCCGACCGAACAGGAACTGCGTGACGCGCTGTTCTGCTGGAAAGTGGCGAAGTTCGTGAAATCCAACGCCATCGTCTACGCGAAAGAGAACATGACCATCGGGATAGGCGCAGGCCAGATGAGCCGCGTTTACTCTGCGAAAATCGCGGGTATTAAAGCAGGTGACGAAGGTCTGGAAGTCAAAGGCTCCGCCATGGCCTCTGACGCCTTCTTCCCGTTCCGTGATGGTATCGACGCAGCAGCCGCTGTCGGCATCACCTGCGTGATCCAGCCAGGCGGTTCAATCCGCGACGACGAAGTGATTGCCGCTGCCGACGAACACGGCATCGCGATGATCTTCACCGACATGCGCCACTTCCGCCATTAATTCCCGGAGCTGAAAATGAAAGTATTAGTGATTGGTAACGGCGGACGCGAGCACGCGCTGGCGTGGAAAGCGGCGCAGTCTCCGCTGGTGAAAACGGTCTTCGTGGCACCGGGCAACGCCGGTACCGCACTGGAACCCGCGCTGCAGAACGTGGCTATCGGCGTGACCGACATTCCGGCGCTGCTCAGTTTTGCCCAGAGCGAGAAAATCGACCTGACCATCGTCGGCCCGGAAGCGCCGCTGGTGATTGGCGTGGTGGATGCGTTCCGCGCAGCGGGCCTGAAAATCTTCGGCCCAACGGAAGGCGCCGCGCAGCTGGAAGGCTCCAAAGCCTTCACCAAAGATTTCCTCGCGCGTCATAACATCCCGACGGCGGAATATCAGAATTTCACTGAAGTGGAGCCTGCTCTGGCCTACTTACGTGAGAAGGGCGCGCCGATTGTTATCAAGGCCGACGGACTGGCCGCCGGTAAAGGCGTGATCGTCGCGATGACGCTCGACGAAGCCGAAGCCGCGGTTCAGGACATGCTGGCAGGTAACGCCTTTGGCGATGCGGGCCACCGCATCGTGATTGAAGAGTTCCTCGACGGTGAAGAGGCGAGCTTTATCGTCATGGTCGACGGCGAGCACGTTCTGCCGATGGCCACCAGCCAGGATCACAAGCGTGTGGGTAATGGCGACACGGGTCCTAACACCGGCGGGATGGGCGCTTACTCCCCTGCTCCGGTCGTGACTGACGACGTCCACCAGCGCACCATGGATCGCATCATCTGGCCTACCGTGAAGGGAATGGCAGCAGAAGGGAATACCTACACCGGTTTCCTTTACGCAGGTCTGATGATCGACAAGCAGGGTAACCCTAAGGTCATCGAATTCAACTGCCGCTTTGGCGATCCGGAAACACAGCCCATCATGCTGCGCATGAAATCCGATCTGGTGGATCTGTGCCTGGCAGCCTGCGATGGCAAGCTGGACGAAAAAACCTCCGAGTGGGACGAGCGTGCGTCTCTCGGCGTGGTGATTGCTGCGGGTGGTTATCCGGGCAACTACAGCACCGGAGATGAAATCCACGGTCTGCCGCTGGAAGAGAGGGAAGGTGCGAAGGTGTTCCACGCCGGTACGAAGCTGGCTGAGGACGATCGCGTTCTGACCAACGGCGGCCGCGTGCTGTGTGCAACCGCGCTGGGCCATACCGTGGCAGAAGCGCAGAAGCGCGCCTATGCGCTGATGGCGGATATTCACTGGAACGGTAGCTTTAGCCGTCAGGATATCGGCTATCGCGCGATTGCGCGCGAGCAGGGGGAGTAATTCCTCCTCGCCCTCACCCTCTCCCACGGGGAGAGGGAATCGTTCGTAGGCCGGATAAGCGTCAGCGCCATCCGGCTTAATCCACAGAACTCAGAAACTCTTCTCTGTCGGCTGCCAGGTGCAGAAGTCTTCGTTCGCCACCAATAGCAATTGAGAACCTTCCGGCGCTTCCAGCCACGCCACACTCACTTCCATTGATGAATGACGCTGACGGCGTTGAATGTGTTCGGTCGCCCAGGACTCGAGCTCAGGCTTGACCGTTTGCCCTTCGCAGGTCGTCACCGTCCCGTCATTATGCCAGCGCCCCTGGCGCAGCACGACGCGTCCCAGACGAAGCGCATCGCTGGTCTGGCGGATTTGTTCGGCCCGGTAACGGTAGAGGGCGATTTGATCGCTGGAAAGCTGCTGTTTTTGACCGCTGACTTCGCGCTGCATAAAGCTCAGCTCGCCATGGTCGTCAAAACGCACTTTCACGTGTTCGGGGGTCTTGCTGTAGACGTTCAGCTCAATCAGCGACAGGTCATCTCCCTGCCAGCGATACTCCGCCGTCGATGTATTGCCGCTATGCCACGGGCTAAAGGCAGAAAGCAGATGCACTTCGCCGCCGGAATCTTTACGCCAGATCCTGACCGCGCCCTGGTTGTCCGCGTAGCCGCTGGCGGTAAACGGCGGCAAAGCGGTGTCGTGGCTACAGGCTGACAGCAGCAGCATGCCTGCCAGCGCGAGCGTTCCGCGCCAGAAAGACAAAAGGGGCGTTGCCGCCCCTTCGCTAAAACTGTTCACTGCCACGCGTCTTACTTAACTGCGTCTTTCAGTGCTTTACCAGAAACAAATGCCGGCACGTTCGCTGCGGCGATTTTGATTTCTTTACCGGTCTGCGGGTTGCGGCCAGTACGCTCAGCGCGGTGGTTCACTTTGAAGGTACCGAAACCAACCAGTTGTACAGCATCGCCTTCTTTCAGAGACTCAGTAATAGCAGCCAGGGTAGATTCCAGAGCAGCTTTAGCCTGCACTTTAGACAGATCAGCCTTGTCCGCAATTACATCAATCAGTTGAGTCTTGTTCATAAGTTATCCTTTCAATGTGTTTATCGCTTGCTAAGCATCGAGTGCGACGAAAATGCCAAAAAAGCACTCTCCTGCATACACGCACCGATAGCCACTTTTTTTCGCCCCCCAAATGTAGACCAGACAAGGGGCGAAAGGGAAGAGTCGAGGAGCGACAAAACGGGCGTTATCTCAAGTTTTCTTATCTCATTGGTTAAAAATTATACCAATATTACTCTCGCCGGCCTCACGTAAGTCCGCACGCAGCCCTTTTATCAGTTCAATATCGCGTTCTTCACACTCTGCCAGCAGGCGGAAAATTTCCCACTGGATATCCCATTCTTGCTCAACGGCCGGGTTTGCGCGCAGCTCTTCATCGGTCATTTCGCGACCTTCCTGGGTCATTTCCAGCATCGCTACGGTAGTGATAGAGGCCTTACTGACTTCGATAGCGTGCTCCAGCGTCTCACCGCTCAGGCGGGAGTGGAGCAATTCGCTTAACGCCACACAGGCATCAATTGCCGGGTAGACGCCGTACAGGTCAAAATCATCCGCCACCGGAATCGCCTCTTCCAGCTTTTCGAGCTGAGAGTCGAAATTCACCTTCGCGTCTTTCACCGTCAGCGTTTCCCAGATCAGATCCAGAATACGGCGGTAGATATGGCCATCACCAAAGCCCGTCTGCTTGCAGAACGCGGCATAGTTGGGATACATGCGCTCGCACAGGCAAGCCATAAAGGTGACGTGCTGCCAGCTTTCCAGCTTTTCAAGGCGCAGGTGAATCGGGTTTTGTAGCATGATGATCTCTCGAATCGAAAATTAGGCGCAGTTTACCTGAATCATCGCTGAATTTCCTGCCAACGAACAAAAGCCGGACGCGAAGAGGCCACCGCGTCAGCCCAGCGCGTCGGCTCCGGTAAACGGTAGCCCTTCATGCAGCGTTGTACCCACGCCAGAGCACTGTCCATGCTCACCCGATGGCCGGTGGCGATGAACAGCGGATTACAGCGCGCCTTGCTGCGCCAGACCCACGCCAGCTGCTCGCCCTTATGGATGAGCGGCGCCAGCGCACCCGGCTCGGCGGAGAGTGGCTCAAACGCCCCGCACAGGCGTTTCTTGGCAACGCCAATGGTCGGCACATCCACCAGCAGCCCAAAGTGGCTGGCAACGCCTAAGCGGCGCGGGTGTGAGATCCCGTGCCCATCGACAAACAGCAGGTCAGGTTTTTGCGAGAGCTGCTCCCACGCTGCCAGCAGCGCGGGATATTCGCGAAAGGAGAGAAAGCCGGGAATATAGGGCATGGTGGTGGCAATACGCGCGACCTTGTACTCCACCAGCTCGAGCGAAGGGTACTTCAGTACCACCATCGCCGCTCGCGTCACGTCCCCACCCTGCTCGAACCCGACGTCTGCTCCGCCAATGTACTGCGGAGGATCCTTATCCAGACGATCCTCGCGGATCACCGATGAGGCCAGTTCGATTTGTTGAGCGCGTAGCGACGCGAGATCCATAACGACTCCTTACTTGTGATACTGGGCAGAAAGCCGATGCACCGCCTCCACAAATACGCCTGCGTGCTCTGGCGGTACATCCTGATGAATACCGTGGCCGAGGTTAAAGACGTGGCCTTCCCCCTGGCCGTAACCAGACAGTATAGTCGACACTTCTTCTTCAATGCGGGCAGGCGGCGCATAGAGCATGGACGGGTCCATATTGCCCTGCAGCGCCACTTTGTCGCCCACGCGGCGGCGGGCATCGGCAATATCGGTGGTCCAGTCGAGACCCAGCGCGTCGCAGCCGGTGGCGGCCATCGCTTCCAGCCACTGGCCGCCACCTTTGGTGAACAGCGTCACCGGCACGCGGCGACCTTCGTTTTCACGCAGCAGGCCGTCGACGATTTTATTCATGTAGTACAGGGAGAACTGCTGATAATCGCGGCCGGTCAGCACGCCGCCCCAGGTGTCGAAAATCATCACCGACTGCGCACCCGCCTTAATCTGCGCGTTCAGATAGAGCGTGACGCTCTTCGCCAGCTTGTCGAGCAGCGCATGCAGGGCCAGCGGCTCGGCGTACATCATCTTTTTAATCAGGGTGAAGGCTTTACTGCTGCCCCCTTCCACCATATAGGTCGCCAGCGTCCACGGGCTGCCGGAGAAGCCAATCAGCGGCACTTCGCCTTTCAGCTCGCGGCGAATGGTGCGCACGGCGTTCATCACGTAGCCCAGTTCACCTTCCGGATCGGGGATCGGCAGCTTGTCCACGTCGGCTTTGCTTTTGATCGGAGAGGTGAAACGCGGGCCTTCACCCGTTTCAAAGTACAGGCCCAGGCCCATGGCATCCGGAATGGTCAGAATATCCGAGAAGAGGATCGCCGCATCCAGCGGGAAGCGGCGCAGCGGCTGGAGCGTCACTTCACAGGCCAGCTCGGCGTTTTTGCACAGCGACATAAAATCGCCCGCCTGCGCGCGCGTGGCTTTGTATTCTGGCAGATAGCGTCCCGCCTGGCGCATCATCCACACCGGGGTGACATCAACGGGCTGTCGCAGCAGCGCACGCAGATAACGATCGTTCTTCAGTTCGGTCATTTTTGCAGTTCCTTAAGCGTCATGGCCTCAGTGTAACACTACTCATACTCGGCCCGACACATCGCTACGGTATCTTCTATCAGCCGGCGCGCCACGGTGCCCGGCGGTGGTAACAGCGGTAAATCGTCGTAGCGATACCAGTTCGCGTCCAGCAGCTCTTTCTGATCGATAACGATCTCGCCGCTGTCGTATTCGGCCATAAAGGCCGTCATCAGCGACTGCGGGAACGGCCACGGCTGGGAGGTGACGTAGCGCAGGTTCTTCACTTTGATCCCGCTCTCCTCCATCACCTCGCGCGCCACCGCCTGCTCCAGCGTTTCGCCCACCTCGACGAAGCCGGCCAGCACGGTGTGAACGCCGTTGCGATGGCGGGTATGTTGCGCCAGCAGGATGGAATCCTCCCGGCGGATAGCGACGATAATGCACGGCGCAATCTGCGGATAGTAGCGTTCGCGGCAGTGGCTGCAGAGCATCGCCCATTCGGTTTTGCTCGGACGCATGGTATGACCGCAGTAGCCGCAGTATTTGTGCGAGCGATAAAACTCCGCCAGCTGCACGCCGCGCCCCGCCAACTGGAACAGGCCCACGTCCAGATCCAACACCTGGCGAACGGATCCCATATCCTGACGACGCGCTTGCTGGATCAACCACACGGGCTCACCCTGCCACTCGCCGATCTTTAGCGCTGGCTGGCCCACGAGATCGAACGTTTCCGCCGCACCGTAGGGCAGTTCTCCACCGGGCAACCATAATTTTTGTTCGTGGCTGACGATCCACCAACCCAGATCTGATTTTTCAATAATACGATCCATATCTATTGCACTACCTTCGCTTCACTGACATGTTGTTAGCATTGTGGTTACATTCTGGATAAGCAGATTCAATCCTACACTTTGCGGAGTCGACCATGTTAAACCAGCTAGAAAGCCTGACTGAGCGCGTTAGAGGAAGTAACAAACTGGTGGATCGCTGGCTTCATGTGCGCAAGCATCTACTCGTGGCTTATTACAATCTGGTCGGCATTAAGCCTGGCAAAGAATCGTTTATGCGGCTGAACGAAAAAGCGCTGGATGATTTTTGTCAGGGCCTGGTCGACTATCTGTCTGACGGCCATTTCAATATTTATGAACGCATTATCCGCGAAATGGAAGGGACAACGCCGTATTTAGCGGCCAGCAAACTCTATCCGCTGCTGGAGGCCAACACCCAGCAGATCATGGATTACTATGATTCCACGCTCGAGAATGCCATCGATCACGATAACTACCTTGAGTTTCAGCGGGCATTATCCGACCTCGGTGAAGCGCTGGAGGAGCGATTCACGCTGGAAGATAGACTGATTAGCCTCGTCCTGGATGCCAGTCCCGAAGATAACGTCGCGCGCCCGGCTTGAGTTCTTAATCGTTAACGAGTAATTTACAACCATTCGCCCCTCTCACGAGGGGGATTTTTCTTGTCGGAGTGCCCAGAGCGAAAGCCGGGCTGAGACCGTTAATTCGGGATCCGCGGAACCTGATCAGGTTAATACCTGCGAAGGGAACAAGAGTCACACTGCTGTTGTATCGCCCCCCCGGGCGATCCTCTCTTGCTTCATCCGTCGTCTGACAAGCCATGTCCTTCACTTTTGGAATGAGCTATGTCTACTGCAAAACTGACCCGCCGCGAACAGCGCGCACAGGCCCAACACTTCATCGACACCCTGGAAGGCACCGCTTTCCCGAACTCGAAACGCATCTATATTTCCGGCTCGCAGGCCGATATCCGCGTCCCGATGCGCGAAATCCAGCTCAGCCCGACGCTTATCGGCGGCAGCAAAGAGAATCCGCAGTATGAAGACAACGAAGCCGTACCGGTGTATGACACCTCCGGCCCGTACGGCGATCCCTCTGTTACGATCAACGTTCAGCAGGGTCTGGCAAAGCTGCGCCAGCCGTGGATAGAGGCGCGTAACGACTGCGAAGAACTCAGCGTACGCAGTTCTGCGTACACCAAAGAACGCCTGGCCGACGACGGTCTGGACGCGCTGCGCTTTACCGGCCTGCTGACGCCAAAACGTGCCAAAGCGGGCAAATGCGTGACCCAGCTGCACTACGCCCGCCAGGGGATCGTCACGCCGGAGATGGAGTTCATCGCCATCCGCGAGAACATGGGCCGCGAGCGTATCCGCAGCGAAGTGCTGCGCTACCAGCATCCGGGAGAGGGCTTTGGCGCGCGCCTGCCGGAGAACATCACGCCGGAATTTGTGCGTGACGAAGTGGCCGCCGGCCGCGCGATTATCCCCGCCAACATTAACCACCCGGAATCCGAGCCTATGATTATTGGCCGCAACTTCCTGGTGAAGGTTAACGCTAACATCGGTAACTCGGCCGTCACCTCCTCCATCGAAGAAGAGGTGGAAAAGCTGGTCTGGTCAACGCGCTGGGGCGCGGACACGGTAATGGATCTCTCCACCGGCCGCTATATTCACGAAACCCGCGAGTGGATCCTGCGTAACAGCCCGGTTCCGATTGGCACCGTCCCGATTTATCAGGCGCTGGAGAAGGTCAACGGCATTGCCGAAGATCTGACCTGGGAAGCGTTCCGCGACACGTTGCTGGAGCAGGCCGAGCAGGGCGTCGACTACTTCACCATTCACGCGGGCGTGCTGCTGCGCTACGTGCCGATGACCGCGAAGCGTCTGACCGGTATCGTCTCGCGCGGCGGTTCGATCATGGCGAAGTGGTGCCTCTCCCATCACCAGGAGAACTTCCTCTACGAACACTTCCGCGAGATCTGCGAAATCTGCGCCGCTTATGACGTCTCGCTGTCGCTGGGCGACGGCCTGCGCCCGGGCTCCATCCGTGACGCCAACGACGAAGCGCAGTTTG
Source organism: Enterobacter quasiroggenkampii (assembly GCF_043972695.1). Classification (NCBI taxonomy): domain Bacteria; kingdom Pseudomonadati; phylum Pseudomonadota; class Gammaproteobacteria; order Enterobacterales; family Enterobacteriaceae; genus Enterobacter; species Enterobacter quasiroggenkampii. Next base: position 825,804 of record NZ_CP143745.1, on the reverse strand, counting down.
CCGAGCTGCACACGCTGGGCGAACTGACCAAAATCGCCTGGGAGTATGACGTGCAGGTGATGATTGAAGGCCCGGGACACGTGCCGATGCAGATGATCCGCCGCAACATGACCGAGGAGCTGGAGCACTGCCACGAAGCGCCGTTCTATACCCTGGGGCCGTTGACCACCGATATTGCGCCGGGCTACGACCACTTCACGTCAGGCATTGGCGCGGCGATGATCGGCTGGTTCGGCTGCGCCATGCTCTGCTACGTGACGCCGAAAGAGCACCTCGGCCTGCCAAACAAAGAGGACGTGAAGCAGGGGCTGATTACCTACAAAATTGCCGCCCACGCGGCGGATCTGGCCAAAGGCCACCCGGGCGCGCAAATCCGCGATAACGCCATGTCGAAGGCGCGCTTTGAATTCCGCTGGGAAGATCAGTTCAACCTGGCGCTGGACCCGTTCACCGCCCGCGCCTACCACGACGAAACCCTGCCGCAGGAATCGGGCAAAGTCGCGCACTTCTGCTCCATGTGCGGACCAAAATTCTGCTCGATGAAAATCAGCCAGGAAGTGCGCGACTACGCCGCCACGCAAACCATTGAAGTGGGTATGGCGGACATGTCTGAAACCTTCCGCGCCAAAGGCGGCGAAATCTACCTCAAAAAAGAGGAGGCGTAATGTACCAGCCCGATTTCCCACCCGTCCCCTACCGTTTAGGGCTCTATCCGGTGGTGGACAGCGTGGCGTGGTTAGCGCGACTGCTGGAGGCAGGCGTTCGCACCCTCCAGCTGCGCATCAAGGATAAGCGCGATGACGAGGTGGAAGCCGATGTGGTTGCCGCCATTGCGCTGGGGCGTCGGTATAACGCCCGGCTGTTTATCAACGACTACTGGCGGCTGGCCGTTAAGCACCGGGCGTACGGCGTGCATCTGGGTCAGGAGGACCTGGAAACAACGGATCTGAGCGCAATCCGTGAAGCCGGGCTGCGTCTTGGCGTGTCAACGCACGATGACATGGAGATCGACGTGGCCCTGGCGGCCCGTCCCTCTTACATCGCACTCGGTCACGTCTTCCCGACGCAAACCAAGCAGATGCCCTCCGCACCGCAGGGTCTGATGCAGCTGGCGAGTCACGTTAAACGCCTTGCCGATTACCCCACCGTCGCCATCGGCGGAATCAGCCTTGAACGTGCCCCGGCGGTGCTGGAGACCGACGTCGGCAGCATCGCCGTCGTCAGCGCCATCACCCAGGCCGCAGACTGGCGGTCCGCCACCGAACAGCTTTTACAGCTGGCAGGAGCAGGCGATGAATGATCGCGACTTTATGCGCTACAGCCGTCAGATCCTGCTGGAGGATATCGCCATCGACGGCCAGCAAAAACTGCTCGCCAGCCGGGTGCTGATTGTTGGCCTGGGAGGATTAGGCGCACCCGCCGCGCTCTATCTGACAGGTGCGGGCATCGGCACGCTGGTGCTGGCCGACGACGATGAGGTCCACCTCAGCAATCTGCAGCGGCAAATCCTCTTTACTACCGACGATATCAACCAGCCGAAAGCGAAAATCACCCGGCAGCGGCTGAACCAGCTTAACCCGGATATCGAGCTGATTGCCTTACAGGAGCGTCTTAGCGGTGAAAGCCTGCACCGTGAAGTCGCCCTTGCCGACGTGGTGCTGGACTGTACCGACAACATGGCGACGCGCCAGGCGATCAACGCCGCCTGCGTGGCAAATCATACGCCGCTTATCACCGCCAGCGCGGTGGGGTTCGGCGGGCAAATGATGGTTCTGACGCCACCGTGGACGCAGGGCTGCTATCGCTGCCTGTGGCCGGACGATGCCGAGCCGACGCGCAACTGCCGTACGGCGGGTATTCTGGGTCCGGTGGTCGGCGTGATGGGCACCATGCAGGCGCTGGAGGCTATCAAGCTGCTCAGCGGCATGGAGACGGAACGCAATACGCTGCGGCTGTTTGATGCCCGCTCCAGCGGCTGGCGCCAGCTGGCGTTACGCCGCGCCAGCCGCTGCCCGGTATGCGGAGGCCGCGATGCGCATTCTGTTTAACGATGAGCCGATGAGATGCGACGACGGGCTTACCGTTGCCGCACTGCTCGACAAGCTGCGTCAGCTCAAGCCGGGAACGGCGCTGGCGCTCAATCAACAGATCCTGCCGCGCGAGCAGTGGGAACATCAGCAGGTCAATGAAGGCGACCAGATCCTGCTGTTTCAGGTTATCGCAGGGGGCTGAGATGTTACGTATTGCCGATAAGGTTTTTGATTCGCATCTGTTTACCGGAACCGGAAAATTCGCCTCGCCGCAGCTGATGGTGGATGCCATTCGTGAAAGCGGCAGCCAGCTGGTGACGCTGGCGCTCAAGCGCGTGGATCTGCGCCATCACAGCGATGCCATTCTTGCTCCGTTGCTGGAAGCAGGCGTGACGCTGCTGCCCAACACCTCCGGAGCGAAAACCGCCGAAGAGGCAATTTTCGCCGCACAGCTGGCGCGTGAAGCGCTCGGCACCCGCTGGCTGAAGCTGGAAATCCATCCGGATGCCCGCTGGCTGCTGCCCGACCCGATTGAAACGCTGAAAGCGGCTGAAAAGCTGGTTCAGCAAGGGTTTACCGTCCTGCCTTACTGCGGGGCCGACCCGGTGCTGTGCAAACGTCTCGAAGAGGTCGGCTGCGCCGCCGTCATGCCGCTGGGGGCCCCCATTGGCTCCAACCAGGGGCTGGAGACCCGCGCGATGCTGGAAATCATTATTGAGCAGGCTACCGTGCCGGTGGTGGTTGATGCGGGCATTGGCGTGCCCAGCCATGCCGCGCAGGCGCTGGAAATGGGGGCTGACGCGGTGCTGGTCAATACGGCTATCGCGGTTGCCGACGATCCGGTCATGATGGCGCGGGCATTCCGCCTGGCCGTGGAGGCCGGCCTGCTGGCAAGGGGATCAGGTCCCGGCTCGCGCAGTTTCCAGGCGCAGGCCACCAGCCCGCTGACCGGTTTTCTGGAGGCGATCTCATGAGCACGTTTACCGAGCGCTGGCGACAGCTTAGCTGGGACGACATTGCCCTGCGCATCAACAGCAAAACGGCGGCTGACGTGGAGCGCGCGCTGCATGCCCGTCAGCTGACCCGCGAGGATCTGATGGCCCTGCTCTCCCCGGCGGCCAGCGCGTACCTCGAACCGATGGCTCAGCGAGCGCAGCGGCTCACCCGCCAGCGTTTTGGCAACACGGTGAGCTTCTACGTACCGCTCTATCTCTCCAACCTGTGCGCCAATGACTGCACCTACTGCGGCTTCTCCATGAGCAACCGCATCAGGCGAAAAACCCTTGATGAGGGTGAGATTGCCCGTGAGTGTGCAGCCATCCGTGAAATGGGCTTTGAACATCTTCTGCTGGTTACGGGCGAACATCAGGGGAAAGTGGGAATGGACTATTTCCGTCGGCATCTTCCTGCCATTCGTCGTCAGTTTGCGTCGTTGCAGATGGAAGTGCAGCCTCTGTCGCAGGAGGAGTACGCGGAGCTCAAAACGCTCGGGCTGGACGGCGTTATGGTCTATCAGGAAACCTACCACGAGGCGACGTACGCCCGGCACCACCTGAAAGGCAAGAAACAGGATTTCTTTTTCCGCCTGGAAACGCCGGACAGGCTGGGTCGCGCCGGCATCGACAAAATCGGTCTGGGTGCGCTGATCGGGCTCTCCGACAGCTGGCGGGTGGATTGTTACATGGTGGCGGAACATCTGCTGTGGCTTCAACAGCGCTACTGGCAGAGCCGTTATTCCATCTCCTTCCCGCGCCTGCGTCCCTGCGCGGGAGGAATTGAGCCGGCTTCTCTGATGGATGAACGCCAGCTGGTGCAGACCATCTGCGCGTTTCGCCTGCTCGCACCGGAAGTGGAATTATCGCTCTCAACGCGCGAGTCCCCGGCGTTTCGCGATCGCGTCATCCCGCTTGCGATTAACAACGTCAGCGCATTTTCCAAAACGCAGCCAGGCGGCTACGCCGACGATCGTCCCGAGCTGGAACAGTTTGTACCGCATGATAGCCGACGTCCTGAAGCGGTCGCTGCCGCCCTGACAGCGCAGGGTCTGCAGCCTGTCTGGAAAGACTGGGACAGCTGGCTGGGAAGAGCCTCGCAGTGACGTTGAAACGCACTGCAACACGTTAAAAAATTATCGAGGCACAACGAAAAGGCAAAACCGGAGGATTGTCAGCGATCGTCCGGTTTTTTATTGTCACACGGTCAGCAACGGATGCTGACCAGGGCGAAAAGCTTCTTCCTCGTTTCGCCCTGCCTCTGGTGCATTACACAAACGGTCCCTGCCAGTTTAATAAGTATTTTCTTAATGGTTCTTAAGATAAATCATCCCGTCAGAAATCGTGTGCCGTATAATTCACCGCTAACCGCAGGACAGCGACTATGCTGAGAGGATATCGGCAGACGAAAAGTATTCACCATCAGGAACGATGTACAGCTCATGGCACTTCACAGCAAAAAGCTCTCTTTTACCCGGCCCATTATGCTCAGCTTCGCGGGGATCCTCTGCAGTTTTGCGGTGATCGCGATCGCGGTGACGCTTTCGCAACGGAAGGATTTTCTTGAGGATTATCATAAGATCAATAGCAACTTCACGCATAACCTGGCGGTGAACTACACCGAATCTATCCTGCGTGAAAACGACTATATCCTGGGCCGTTCCGCGATGTACTTTGCGCGCGACGACAGGCTAAACGAGACGCTCAACGTCAATCCGACGCAGGGACTGCAGATGATGATGCATCTGCAGAACCTGATGCCGACCGTCTCCTCCATCTCGCTGGCGGACACGCAAGGGCATTATCTCCGCGCACCGGAAGTGCTCCCCACGGAGACGAGTAAAACCTTCGATCCCCGGACGCGACCGTGGTTTGTCGCTCAGGCGGAAGCCAGCATCTTCAGCCACTATACCCGTCCTTACATGGACTACTTCACCGGCCATCCGACGGTGACGCTTTATAAGCCTTTGATATCGCCTGAAGGGAGGCTGAAGGGAACGCTCGCTTTCCATCTCGATTTGACCTCAATGGGCTTCACCCTGCGTCAGATGGTGGCGCCCGTTCAGGGGGAATTCTTCGTCGTCGAACGCGATGGTGCCGTGGTGCTGCATCCGGATACCGGCGCGCTCTTCAAGCAGTATGTGAGCGAAGCGCTGATGGATAAAATGACCAGCGGCGAAGGTCATCTTTACGACAAGAAAAGCAACGCCTGGTATTACTACTATTCGTTTACCAACCCGGACTGGTTTGTCATCTACCGGGTATCCGGTGCGACGCTTACCGATATTACCCGCCACGAAACGACAATCGTTGGCTGGGGGTTTGCGCTGGCGGCCATCATCATCATCCTCTTCGGCTTATACCTCCGCCACGCCTCGCGTAGCGTGTTGATGCACATTATCAATGCCATCAAAACCGGCGATGTCAGCGAGGCGCCGCGCCTGGAAGCGATGCTGAGCCACACGATTCAGTCCAATAAAGAGCGCGAAATGGCGTATGTGCGCCAGGCCACCCACGATGCGCTGACGGGCTGTAAAAACCGCCGCGCGTTCGACAGCGATGTCGCAGAGCTGCTGAATACCCAGCAGCCTTTCGCGATGGCGCTGGTGGATATCGATAACTTCAAGTCAATTAACGACACGCTGGGTCACCTGACCGGTGATATCGTTCTGCGCAACGTGGCTCGGGAAGGGATCCAGATTATGCAGCCACATCATGTTTCGGTTTACCGTTATGGTGGAGAAGAGTTCGCGGTCATCTTCCAGGCGGAGCAGATGTCTTCCGCGCTCTCCTTGCTGGAAGCGTGGCGTACCGCCGTTGAAAATCGCGTCTGGCGGGAAGAAAACCTGCGCGTTACGTTCAGCGGTGGTCTTGGAGAGTGGCATTTTGAGCCGCTGGAACAATTCGTCGGAAGCGTTGATAACGCCCTCTACAGCGCCAAACAGCAGGGAAAAAACCGCATCATTCGCACATCCATCAGCTAATCCTCTCTCCTTCACCCTGCCCGTTTCGACGGGCCGGGTACCCGCCAGTGTAAAATTGTAACCGGTTTCAGAAAATCGCCTGTTTCTTTGTGATGCCTGACACACAATCGCGGTAAAGCGGTTGTTGAAGCGGTCTGCACGGGATAATTATCAATAAACACATGTAGATCGAGGCTGATTATGAAGAACATCGTTTTATGCTGTGCAGCGGGAATGTCAACCAGCATGCTGGTTCAACGTATGAAAGATGCCGCGCAGAAAAAAGGGGTTGAAGTCACCATTAAAGCCGTTCCGGTTGCGGAGTTTAAAGACAACATCGCGACGGCCGACATCGTATTACTGGGGCCACAGGTTAAATACGAGCAGGCTAAATTACAGGCACAGGCCGACCCGTTAGGTAAAAAGGTCGCGGTGATCGACATGATGGATTACGGCATGATGAAAGGTGATGCCGTACTGGATAAAGCGCTCAAACTTCTGGAGTCATAATGGAAGACTTAGAAACCACGATTATGGAACTGCTTGTTAACGCAGGTGCAGCGCGCAGTGCGGCCCTGACGGCGTTGCAGATGGCGCGTAAAGGTGAGTTTGACGAAGCTGAAAAAGCGATGGAAGAGTCGCGTGAATATGTGAAGCATGCGCACACCATACAGACGCAGCTTATTGGTCTTGATGAGGGGACCGGGAAACTTCCGGTTAACCTGATCACCGTCCACTCTCAGGATCACCTGATGAACGCCATGGTCATTCAGGACCTGGCAGGCGATATGATTGAGCTTTATCGCCGGATCCCGTTAGTGAATTGAAAACATGCAGATGTAAAAAAACCCGCCGAGGCGGGTTTTTTATTAGCGGCTCAACGATTACTCGTTGTCAGAACCACCCAGACCTGCGTTCAGCAGTTCTGCCAGGCTCGCGGATGCATCTTCAGCAGTCACCTGCGGTGCAGCTGGCAGTTCGCCCGCAGCACGACGACGCATACGATCCTGATGGTACGCATAACCGGTACCAGCCGGGATCAGACGACCCACGATAACGTTCTCTTTCAGACCGCGCAGTTCATCACGTTTACCTGCAACAGCAGCTTCGGTCAGGACACGAGTCGTTTCCTGGAACGATGCTGCAGAGATGAAGGACTCGGTTGCCAGAGACGCTTTGGTGATACCCAGCAGATCGCGCGAGAAGGTCGCACCGATTTTGCCGTTCGCTTCCAGTTCGCGGTTAGCGATCTTGACGCGTGAGTATTCAACCTGCTCGCCTTCCAGGAACTCGGAGCTGCCTGCGTTTTCGATGGTTGCTTTACGCAGCATCTGACGAACGATAACTTCAATGTGCTTATCGTTTATCTTAACGCCCTGCAGACGATAAACGTCCTGTACTTCGTTGGTGATGTAACGCGTTACCGCATGTACGCCACGAAGACGCAGAATGTCGTGCGGCGCTTCTGGACCATCGGAAACCACGTCACCACGTTCTACACGTTCACCTTCGAACACGTTGAGCTGACGCCACTTAGGAATCATCTCTTCGTACGGTTCGCTGCCATCTACTGGTGTGATAACCAGACGGCGTTTACCTTTGGTCTCTTTACCGAAGGAGATGATACCGCTGATTTCAGCCAGGATTGCAGGCTCTTTCGGACGACGCGCTTCGAACAGGTCCGCAACGCGTGGCAGACCACCGGTGATGTCCTTGGTACCGCCGGATTCCTGAGGAATACGCGCCAGGGTGTCACCAGAGCTGATCTGTACGCCATCTTCCAGCTGTACAATCGCTTTACCCGGCAGGAAGTACTGCGCAGGCATATCGGTACCTGGGATCAGAACGTCGTTACCCTGAGCATCAACGATTTTCAGTGCAGGACGCAGATCTTTACCACCGGTAGTACGTTCAGCAGAATCCAGAACCACCAGAGAAGACAGACCGGTCAGCTCGTCGGTCTGACGAGTAATGGTCTGGCCGTCAATCATGTCAGTGAAGCGGATGAAACCACTTACTTCGGTGATAACCGGCATGGTGTGTGGATCCCAGTTTGCAACGGTTTCACCGCCGGCAACCTGCTCGCCATCACCTTTCGCCATAACCGCACCGTAAGGCACTTTATAGCTCTCTTTGGTACGACCGAATTCGTCGATCAGCTTCAGCTCGGTGTTACGGGAAGTGATGACCAGTTTACCGCTGGAGTTCACAACCGACTTCGCGTTGCTGAGCTTGATGCTACCTTTGTTTTTCACCTGGATGCTGGATTCAGCAGCCGCACGAGATGCCGCACCACCGATGTGGAACGTACGCATCGTCAGCTGTGTACCCGGCTCACCGATGGACTGTGCCGCGATAACGCCGATGGCTTCACCTTTGTTGATGATGTGGCCACGCGCCAGGTCACGACCGTAGCAGTGTGCACATACACCAAAGTCGGTGTCACAGGATACAACGGAACGGACTTTCACGGAGTCAACAGAGTTCGCTTCCAGCAGGTCACACCAGTGCTCGTGCAGCAGCGTGTTGCGTGGAACCAGAATGTCTGCCGTACCCGGCTTCAGAATGTCTTCCGCGGTTACACGACCCAGAACGCGATCGCGCAGTGGCTCTTTAACATCACCACCCTCGATAACCGGGGTCATGGTGATACCTTCGAGGGTGCCACAATCGTCTTCGGTCACAACCAGGTCCTGCGCAACGTCAACCAGACGACGCGTCAGATAACCGGAGTTCGCTGTTTTCAGTGCGGTATCCGCCAGACCTTTACGCGCACCGTGCGTGGAGATGAAGTACTGGAGTACGTTCAGACCTTCACGGAAGTTCGCGGTGATTGGCGTTTCGATGATGGAGCCATCTGGCTTCGCCATCAGACCACGCATACCTGCCAGCTGACGAATCTGTGCTGCAGAACCACGCGCACCGGAGTCGGCCATCATGTAAATGCTGTTGAAGGAAACCTGCTGTTCTTCTACGCCGTCACGGTTAATCACGGTTTCGGTCTGCAGGTTATCCATCATCGCTTTGGATACACGATCGTTCGCCGCGGCCCAGATATCGATAACTTTGTTATAGCGTTCGCCCGCGGTAACCAGACCAGACTGGAACTGCTCCTGGATCTCAGCAACTTCGGCTTCCGCTTCAGAGATGATCTCGTGTTTCTTCTCTGGGATGACCATGTCATCGATACCAACAGATGCACCTGAACGCGCTGCATACGCAAAGCCGGTGTACATTGTCTGGTCAGCGAAGATAACGGTCGGCTTCAGACCCAGAATGCGGTAACAGGTGTTCAGCATTTTGGAGATCGCTTTCTTGCCCAGCGCCTGGTTGACGATGGAGAAAGGCAGACCTTTCGGTACGATCATCCACAGAATGGCACGGCCAACGGTCGTGTCTTTCAGGCTGGTTTTCGCAACGAATTCGCCGTTTGCATCTTTTTCGTATTCGGTGATACGCACTTTAACGCGCGCATGCAGAGAGGCCAGGCCAGCGCGATAAATACGCTCAGCTTCTTTCGGGCCAGTCAGCACCATGCCTTCGCCTTTGGCGTTAACACAGTCACGGGTCATGTAGTACAGACCCAGTACAACGTCCTGAGAAGGAACAATGATTGGCTCACCGTTCGCTGGAGACAGGATGTTGTTGGTAGACATCATCAGCGCACGCGCTTCGAGCTGGGCTTCCAGCGTCAGCGGTACGTGAACAGCCATCTGGTCACCATCGAAGTCGGCGTTATATGCCGCACAAACCAGCGGGTGCAGCTGAATAGCTTTACCTTCGATCAGGACCGGCTCAAATGCCTGGATACCCAGACGGTGCAGGGTTGGTGCACGGTTCAGCAGTACCGGGTGTTCGCGGATCACTTCGTCCAGGATATCCCAAACGACAGCTTCTTCACGCTCAACCATTTTCTTCGCGGCTTTGATGGTGGTGGCCAGGCCACGCAGTTCCAGCTTGCCGTAGATGAACGGTTTGAACAGCTCCAGTGCCATTTTCTTCGGCAGACCGCACTGATGCAGACGCAGGTATGGACCTACGGTGATTACAGAACGACCGGAGTAGTCAACACGCTTACCGAGCAGGTTCTGACGGAAACGACCCTGTTTACCTTTGATCATGTCGGCCAAAGATTTCAGAGGACGTTTGTTAGAACCGGTGATCGCACGACCACGACGACCGTTATCCAGCAGGGCATCTACCGCTTCCTGCAGCATACGTTTTTCGTTGCGTACGATGATGTCCGGGGCAGCCAGATCCAGCAGACGTTTCAGACGGTTGTTACGGTTGATCACGCGACGATACAGATCGTTCAGATCGGACGTTGCGAAACGACCACCATCCAGCGGAACCAGTGGACGCAGATCTGGCGGCAGAACCGGCAGAACGGTCAGGATCATCCACTCTGGCTTGTTACCAGACTGAACGAACGCTTCCAGCAGTTTGATACGCTTGGTCAGCTTTTTACGCTTGGTTTCGGAGTTGGTTTCGTTCAGCTCTTCACGCAGCTGCTCGCACTCTTGCTCCAGATCCATGCTCTTCAGCAGGGCCTGAATAGCTTCCGCACCCATCTTCGCGTCGAATTCGTCACCGAACTCTTCCAGCGCGTCCAGATACTGCTCTTCAGTCAGGATCTGATGACGTTCCAGGTTCGTCATCCCGCCTTCGATAACCACATAAGATTCGAAGTACAGAACACGTTCGATATCACGCAGCGGCATATCCAGCAGCAGACCGATACGGGACGGCAGGGATTTCAGGAACCAGATGTGAGCAGTCGGAGACGCCAGCTCGATGTGGCCCATACGCTCACGGCGTACTTTGGTCTGGGTCACTTCAACGCCGCACTTCTCACAGATCACACCACGGTGTTTCAGGCGCTTGTACTTACCGCACAGGCACTCGTAATCTTTTACTGGCCCGAAAATACGCGCACAGAAAAGGCCGTCACGCTCAGGTTTGAACGTACGGTAGTTGATGGTTTCCGGCTTTTTAACTTCACCGAAAGACCATGAACGGATCATGTCTGGCGAAGCCAGAGCAATTTTGATCGCATCAAACTCTTCGGTTTTAGTCTGCGCTTTCAGAAACTTTAATAAATCTTTCACGGATTTGCTCCCGTCGGAGTTAGCACAATCCGGTGCCGGGGATTAACCCGGCACCAGTGACCTGTTTGAGCGAGAATTACTCGTCTTCCAGTTCGATGTTGATACCCAGCGAACGAATCTCTTTCAACAGAACGTTGAAGGATTCTGGCATGCCCGGTTCCATCTGATGGTTGCCGTCCACGATGTTTTTATACATCTTGGTACGACCGTTCACGTCATCAGACTTAACGGTGAGCATTTCCTGCAGGGTGTATGCCGCGCCGTATGCTTCCAGCGCCCACACTTCCATCTCCCCGAAGCGCTGACCACCGAACTGTGCCTTACCACCCAGCGGCTGCTGAGTAACCAGGCTGTAAGAACCGGTAGAACGAGCGTGCATCTTGTCGTCGACCAGGTGGTTCAGTTTCAGCATGTACATGTAACCTACGGTTACCGGACGTTCGAACTGTTCACCGGTACGGCCGTCAAACAGCGTAATCTGACCAGACGTTGGCAGACCACCCAGTTGCAGCAGCTCTTTAATTTCAGCTTCTTTTGCACCGTCGAATACCGGCGTTGCAATTGGCATACCTTTGCGCAGGTTCTCTGCCAGACGCAGCACTTCTTCATCGCTGAAGGTGTTCAGGTCGACTTTCTGACGCACGTCGGTACCCAGATCGTAGGCACGCTGGATGAATTCGCGCAGTTTCGCGACTTCCTGCTGCTGTTTCAGCATGGCGTTAATCTTGTCGCCGATGCCTTTCGCAGCCATACCCAGGTGAGTTTCCAGGATCTGACCAATGTTCATACGAGACGGTACGCCCAGTGGGTTCAGTACGATATCTACCGGCGTACCGTTAGCATCGTGCGGCATATCTTCGATCGGGTTGATCTTAGAGATAACACCCTTGTTACCGTGACGACCTGCCATCTTATCACCAGGCTGGATCTGACGTTTAACAGCCAGATACACCTTAACAATCTTCAGCACGCCTGGTGCCAGATCGTCGCCCTGAGTGATTTTGCGGCGTTTCGCTTCGAGTTTTTTCTCGAACTCGTGTTTCAGTTCGTCATACTGCTCAGCCAGCTGTTCCAGCTGATTTTGTTTCTCTTCGTCGGTCAGGCCCAGTTCCAGCCAGCGATCGCGTGGCAGTTTGTCGAGCTTCTCAGCTTCAACGCCACCGGCAACCAGCACCGCATAGATACGGCTGAACAGACCCGCTTCGAGGATCTGCAGTTCTTCAGACAGGTCTTTCTTAGCCTGTTTGAGCTGCATCTCTTCGATTTCCAGCGCACGCTTATCTTTCTCAACGCCGTCACGAGTGAAGACCTGAACGTCGATAACCGTACCGGAAACACCGTTTGGTACGCGCAGAGAAGAGTCTTTAACGTCAGACGCTTTCTCACCGAAGATGGCACGCAGCAGTTTCTCTTCTGGCGTCAGCTGGGTTTCACCTTTAGGCGTAACCTTACCTACCAGAATGTCGCCGCCGGTCACTTCCGCACCGATGTAAACGATACCTGATTCATCCAGTTTGGAGAGCGCAGCTTCACCCACGTTAGGGATGTCAGCGGTGATCTCTTCTGGCCCCAGCTTGGTGTCACGGGACACACATGCCAGTTCCTGAATGTGGATGGTGGTGAAACGATCTTCCTGAACCACACGCTCGGAGACGAGGATGGAGTCTTCGAAGTTGTAACCGTTCCACGGCATGAACGCTACGCGCATGTTCTGACCGAGCGCCAGTTCACCGAGGTCGGTGGACGGACCGTCTGCCAGCACGTCGCCGCGCTCAACTGGCTCACCCAGAGATACGCAAGGCATCTGGTTGATACAGGTGTTCTGGTTAGAACGGGTGTATTTGGTCAGGTTATAAATGTCGATACCTGCTTCGCCCGGATACATCTCGTCTTCGTTAACTTTGATAACGATACGGGATGCGTCGACGTACTGAACGGTACCGCCACGCTTAGCAACTGCAGTAACACCGGAGTCAACGGCAACAGCACGTTCCATACCGGTACCAACCAGCGGCTTATCAGCGCGCAGAGTTGGAACGGCCTGACGTTGCATGTTCGCACCCATCAATGCACGGTTGGCGTCATCGTGTTCCAGGAACGGGATCAGGGACGCACCGACGGATACCACCTGCTGGGTGGATACGTCCATGTAGTCAACCTGGTCGCGGCTGAACAAGCTGGATTCGCCTTTGCTACGGCAGGTCACCAGATCTTCTACAAAGTGGCCTTCGTCATCCAGGTTGGAGTTCGCCTGAGCGATAACGTAGTTGCCTTCTTCGATAGCAGACAGGTAGTGAATTTCGTCGGTTACAACACCGTCAGTCACTTTACGGTACGGCGTCTCAAGGAAACCGTATTCGTTCGTCTGTGCGTACACGGACAGGGAGTTGATCAGACCGATGTTTGGACCTTCAGGCGTTTCGATTGGACATACGCGACCGTAGTGCGTCGGGTGTACGTCTCGAACTTCAAAGCCTGCACGTTCACGGGTCAGACCGCCTGGGCCGAGTGCAGAGATACGACGTTTGTGCGTAATCTCAGACAGCGGGTTGTTCTGGTCCATGAACTGAGACAGCTGGCTGGAACCAAAGAACTCTTTCACTGCTGCAGAAATCGGCTTGGCGTTGATCATATCCTGAGGCATCAGGGTATCCAGATCGCCCAGAGACAGACGCTCTTTCACCGCACGCTCTACACGCACCAGGCCAACGCGGAACTGGTTTTCCGCCATTTCGCCGACGGAACGGATACGACGGTTGCCGAGGTGGTCGATATCGTCCACTTCGCCTTTACCGTTACGGATATCGATGAGCTTCTTCATCACTTCGATGATGTCGTCTTTGCTCAGGATACCGGAACCTTCAATTTCGTCGCGCAGCAGAGAACGGTTGAACTTCATACGACCAACCGCAGACAGATCGTAGCGGTCTTCGGAGAAGAACAGATTCTCGAACAGGCTTTCCGCCGCTTCGCGAGTTGGTGGCTCACCAGGACGCATCATGCGGTAGATTTCAACCAGCGCACTCAGACGATCGGTCGTTGGGTCGACGCGTACCGTCTCAGAGATGTACGGACCGTGGTCCAGATCGTTGGTGAACAGCGTTTCGATACGTTTGTGGCCAGCCTGACTCAGCTTAGCCAGCAGATCCAGGCTCAGCTCCATGTTCGCCGGGCAGATCAGCTCGCCAGTTGATTCATCAACGTAATCTTTCGCGGCTACTTTTCCTGCAATGTATTCAACCGGAACTTCGATGTGTTTGATATCATCTTTTTCCAGCTGGCGGATGTGGCGCGCGGTGATACGGCGACCTTTTTCCACATACACTTTGCCGTCGGCTTCGATGTCGAACGACGCGGTCTCACCACGCAGACGTTCCGGCACCAGCTCCATCTGCAGCTTGTTGTCGCGGATTTCAAAGATCACTTTCTCAAAGAACAGGTCCAGGATCTGCTCAGTGGTATAGTTCAGTGCACGCAGAATGATGGTTGCAGGCAGTTTACGACGACGGTCGATACGGACAAACAGGTTGTCTTTTGGATCGAACTCGAAGTCCAGCCAGGAACCACGGTAAGGAATGATGCGTGCGTTATACAGTACTTTACCGGAAGAGTGTGTTTTACCTTTATCGCTGTCGAAGAAGACGCCCGGGCTACGATGCAGCTGGGAAACGATAACACGCTCAGTACCGTTGATAACGAAAGTACCGTTGTCTGTCATGAGTGGAATTTCACCCATGTAGACTTCTTGTTCTTTAATGTCTTTTACGGTGCCTTCCGGCGCTTCGCGCTCGTAGATCACCAGACGCAGTTTTACGCGCAGCGGTGCGGAATAGGTCACGCCACGGATCTGACATTCCTGAACGTCAAACACCGGTTCGCCAAGGCGGTAGCTGACGTACTGCAGCTCGGAGTTACCGCTGTAGCTCTGAATCGGGAACACGGAGCGGAAGGCTGCTTCCAGACCGTACTGCCCTTCAGGATCTTGCTCGATAAACTTCTGGAACGAGTCAAGCTGGATAGAAAGGAGATATGGAATGTCCAGAACTTGTGGACGTTTACCAAAATCCTTACGAATACGTTTTTTCTCGGTATAGGAGTAAACCATAGGGTTCCTCAGCTCGCTGACAAGTCGACCCATCTGTCCGAC
Source organism: Enterobacter quasiroggenkampii (assembly GCF_043972695.1). Taxonomy (NCBI): domain Bacteria; kingdom Pseudomonadati; phylum Pseudomonadota; class Gammaproteobacteria; order Enterobacterales; family Enterobacteriaceae; genus Enterobacter; species Enterobacter quasiroggenkampii. The sequence goes on along the minus strand of NZ_CP143745.1, from coordinate 810,564 downwards.
GAAGGGACAGTTTGTGCAACACCATTTTGTGGACCGGAAAATTGAATACTTTCCGCAATACCTGTTGCTATCACGCTTAAATCATTTCGTCGCGATTTACACAGAGCGAGCACCCTGTCGCAATATATTAAGTCGTCGATAGAAACATGCATTGTCAGGACAATCAGCAGTCAAACAGTGTGAAATGCTACTGATGCCTTACAGCGCAAAAAGGCTGGTGACTAAAAAGTCACCAGCCATCAGCCTAATGACTTAGGCTGCAACCAGAAAAGTTGGCTTATTTAACTTCAACTTCAGCGCCAGCTTCTTCCAGAGATTTTTTCAGTGCTTCTGCGTCGTCTTTGCTCACGCCTTCTTTCAGCGCAGCTGGAGCAGATTCTACCAGGTCTTTAGCTTCTTTCAGACCCAGGCCAGTTGCGCCACGTACTGCTTTGATAACAGCAACTTTGTTCGCGCCAGCAGCTTTCAGAATTACGTCGAATTCAGTTTTTTCTTCAGCAGCTTCAGCCGGGCCCGCAGCTACAGCTACAGCAGCAGCAGCAGAAACACCGAATTTTTCTTCCATTGCAGAAACCAGCTCTACAACGTCCATTACGGACATAGCTGCTACTGCTTCAATGATTTGATCTTTAGTGATAGACATTTAAATTGTTCCTGAAAATCAGAATAAGTTTATACGTAAGCAAATGCTTTATAAAGATAACTGCGATTAAGCAGCTTCTTTCGCATCGCGTACAGCAGCCAGAGTGCGAACCAGTTTGCCAGCCGCAGCTTCTTTCATGGTTGCCATCAGGCGTGCAATTGCTTCTTCGTAGGTCGGCAGGGTTGCCAGGCGATCGATTTGCGATGCCGGGATCAACTCACCTTCAAAGGCTGCAGCTTTGACCTCAAATTTTGCATTCGCTTTCGCGAACTCTTTGAACAGACGAGCAGCAGCGCCCGGGTGTTCCATAGAGTATGCAATCAGGGTCGGACCAACAAACGTGTCTTTCAGGCACTCGAACTGAGTACCTTCAACTACGCGGCGCAGCAGGGTGTTACGAACAACACGCATGTATACGCCAGCTTCACGACCTGCTTTACGCAGTTCAGTCATTTTGTCTACAGTAACGCCACGGGAATCCGCAACTACTGCAGACAGCGCGCCTTTGGCTACTTCGCTGACTTCAGCAACAATCGCTTGTTTGTCTTGAAGATTTAAAGCCATTAGCTTTGCTCCTGGATGTTTGCCGGAACTCATGTTCCGGAACTCACTTCACTCTTCCCAACGGAAAGAGCGTCTTAATACGGTGAGCAGAAACAAGCCAGAGTATCCAAAAATAATCTTAGCGTTCTGTCACCGTCTACGCAGGGGATTAAGTCTCTTGCGAAACACCTGCGGTCTTCGACGGAGGCCTGGATTAGGCCAGGCTCCAACGAACAAATCTTTTAGCCGCTAACTTTTGTTAGCAAACGTGGGGGTAAGATTGTAGACAAAATCACCGCCCACGTAAAGGCATTAGTTTGCAGCAGCGCTCAGGCCAGCCTGGTCAACTGCAACACCTGCACCCATGGTGGTGGAGATGCTAACTTTCTTGATGTACACGCCTTTCGCCTGAGTTGGTTTTGCTTTTTTCAGCGCAACCAGCAGAGCTTCCAGGTTTTCTTTCAGTTTGTCAGCGTCAAAGTCCACTTTACCGATGGTGGTGTGGATGATGCCGTTTTTGTCGTTACGATAACGAACCTGACCTGCTTTAGCGTTCTTAACCGCTTCAGCAACGTTAGGCGTTACAGTACCCACTTTCGGGTTTGGCATCAGGCCGCGTGGACCCAGAACCTGGCCCAGCTGGCCAACAACGCGCATTGCATCTGGAGAAGCAATAACAACGTCAAAGTTCATTTCGCCTTTCTTGATCTGATCAGCCAGATCTTCCATACCTACCAGTTCAGCGCCGGCAGCTTTAGCAGCTTCAGCGTTTGCACCCTGAGCAAATACAGCTACACGTACGGAACGGCCAGTACCGTGTGGCAGTACAGTTGCGCCACGAACGTTCTGATCAGATTTACGCGCGTCGATGCCCAGGTTAACGGCAACGTCAACGCTTTCAACGAACTTAGCAGTTGCCAGTTCTTTCAGCAGAGCGATAGCTTCGTTGATGTCGTACTGTTTGGTCGCATCAACTTTGTCACGGATCACGGACATGCGCTTGGTCAGTTTAGCCATTTCTTAGTCCTCCACTACCAGGCCCATGGAACGTGCAGTACCTTCGATTGAGCGAGTCATCGCTTCAATGTCGGCACCAGTCATGTCGGCAGCTTTGGTCTGCGCGATTTCCTGCAGCTGAGCGCGGGAAATTTTACCCACTTTGTCTTTGTTCGGTTTACCGGAACCAGACTTGATACCAGCCGCTTTCTTCAGCAGAACTGCTGCTGGAGGGGTTTTGGTAACGAAAGTGAAAGAACGGTCAGCGTAAACAGTGATTACGACTGGGATTGGCAGACCTTTTTCCAGGGATTCAGTTTTTGCGTTGAACGCTTTACAGAATTCCATGATGTTCACACCCTGCTGACCCAGAGCTGGACCAACTGGTGGACTTGGGTTCGCCATACCAGCTGCAACCTGCAGCTTGACGTAGGCTTGTACTTTCTTAGCCATTCTAAAATCCTCTGATTGGGTAATAGCGCCTCAGTGAGGCTCCCCGTGAATAAAATTCGTTTTACGGGCCGGGCCCATAAAAACAAAAGGCGCGAAATTGTATTCCAATCTCGCGCCCTGTGCAACGATTAAATCGTCGCTTTTTTGATCGCTGCTTAGGCTTTTTCGACCTGAGCAAAGTCCAGTTCTACCGGGGTCGCACGACCGAAGATAGATACAGAAACTTTCAGGCGGGACTTCTCGTAGTCCACTTCTTCAACGACGCCGTTAAAGTCAGCAAACGGACCGTCATTAACACGCACCATTTCACCCGGTTCAAACAGCGTTTTCGGACGCGGCTTATCACCAACCTGCTGCAGGCGGTTCATAATCGCATCCACTTCTTTGTCGCTGATTGGCGCCGGACGGTCAGACGTGCCGCCGATAAAGCCCATCACGCGCGGTACGCTGCGCACCAGGTGCCAGCTCGCGTCGTTCATCACCATCTGAACCAGCACGTAACCCGGGAAGAATTTGCGTTCGCTTTTGCGACGCTGGCCGCCACGGATCTCGACCACTTCTTCGGTCGGAACCATAACTTCGCCAAATAACTCTTCCATGTTGTGTAATTTGATATGCTCACGCAGCGACGTTGCTACGCGGCCTTCAAAACCGGAAAACGCCTGAACGACGTACCAGCGCTTTTTAGGGGCTTCAGACATCTCAGAACCTCAGGCCAGTGATAAAGGATACCAGGCGAACCAGAATACCATCCAGTCCCCACAGGATCAGTGACATTACAGCGGTAACCGCCGCTACGATCAGCGTGGTGTGCAATGTTTCCTGGCGAGTCGGCCAAATTACCTTACGGACTTCGGTACGCGCTTCGCGAGCAAAAGCGACAGTCGCTTTGCCTTTCGTCGTCAACAGCGCGACACCACCCGCTGCAGCAATCAGAATTACCACTGCAAGCGCGCGTAGCGGCAGCATCATGTCACGATAAAGGTAGTTGCCGACAATCGCTACGATCAGCAGAACGGCTACTACTACCCATTTCATCGCTTCCAGGCCGCGCCCGCTCCCTTGAGCTTCGGTATTCGCACTCATAAACCAACCTGTCAGAAGTATTCTACAAACATTTTCACCCCGCGATTGCGAGGCAAACCAAATCGAAATGCTAATTCGCTTTTCGAATTATACGCTCTCTGCAGAGCCTGTCTCAGCAATGATTATGACAAAAATAATCACTGATGAGCCAGGTTCTGACGTGAAAGCGTGCAAAAAGGGCATCAAATGATGCCCTTTTATTGCGCATTGCGTCAAATGTTATCAGCAATTAGCCGAGAACTTTAGCAACCACGCCCGCGCCAACGGTACGGCCACCTTCACGGATTGCGAAACGCAGACCGTCGTCCATCGCGATTGGGTGGATCAGCGTCACAACCATCTTGATGTTGTCGCCTGGCATTACCATCTCAACGCCTTCTGGCAGTTCGATGGTACCGGTCACGTCAGTAGTACGGAAGTAGAACTGTGGACGGTAGCCTTTGAAGAACGGAGTATGACGGCCGCCTTCGTCTTTGGACAGGATGTACACTTCAGATTCGAACTTGGTGTGCGGCTTGATTGAGCCTGGCTTAGCCAGAACCTGACCACGTTCGATTTCTTCACGTTTGATACCACGCAGCAGAACACCAACGTTCTCACCAGCACGGCCTTCGTCCAGCAGTTTGCGGAACATTTCAACGCCAGTACAGGTAGACTTCGCAGTCTCTTTGATACCAACGATTTCAACTTCTTCACCAACTTTGATGATACCGCGCTCTACACGACCGGTAACAACGGTACCACGACCGGAGATGGAGAATACGTCTTCGATTGGCAGCAGGAATGGCTTGTCAATCGCACGCTCTGGTTCTGGGATGTAAGAATCCAGGAAGCCAGCCAGTTCGATGATTTTCGCTTCCCACTCTGCGTCGCCTTCCAGCGCTTTCAGAGCAGAACCACGAACGATTGGGGTATCATCGCCTGGGAAATCGTACTGAGACAGCAGTTCACGAACTTCCATCTCTACCAGTTCCAGCAGCTCTTCGTCATCAACCATGTCGCACTTGTTCAGGAACACGATGATGTAAGGAACGCCTACCTGACGACCCAGCAGGATGTGCTCACGAGTCTGAGGCATTGGGCCGTCAGTCGCAGCAACAACCAGGATCGCGCCGTCCATCTGCGCAGCACCGGTGATCATGTTTTTAACATAGTCGGCGTGGCCTGGGCAGTCTACGTGTGCGTAGTGGCGAGTCGGGGTGTCGTACTCAACGTGAGAGGTGTTGATGGTGATACCACGAGCTTTTTCTTCTGGTGCGTTATCGATCTGGTCGAATGCACGAGCAGAACCACCGTAGGTTTTTGCCAGAACGGTAGTGATTGCAGCGGTCAGCGTTGTTTTACCATGGTCAACGTGGCCGATAGTACCGACGTTAACGTGCGGTTTTGTACGTTCAAACTTTTCTTTAGACATCGATTGTCCCTCTAAGACACGGATAAATCGGTGATATCACCACATCAACCAGGCGAAATGCCTGAATTGTTGAATACAGTAAAATTGAAACAGAGAGAAACGGGAAGGAGAAGTGAAGTGGTGCTGATACCCAGAGTCGAACTGGGGACCTCACCCTTACCAAGGGTGCGCTCTACCAACTGAGCCATATCAGCACGTATTGGAGCGGGCAGCGGGAATCGAACCCGCATCATCAGCTTGGAAGGCTGAGGTAATAGCCATTATACGATGCCCGCATCCTGAAACTCGGCTACCCAGTTCTTTCTGTAACAAAAAAAGAGATTTCTCTCTTTTTCAGTTTGAGCTGGCTAATTTTTCCAACCAGCTCCGGCGGCATTTACGCTGCCAGAAAGTGGTGGTGGGGGAAGGATTCGAACCTTCGAAGTCTGTGACGGCAGATTTACAGTCTGCTCCCTTTGGCCGCTCGGGAACCCCACCGGACTTGATGGTGCCGACTACCGGAATCGAACTGGTGACCTACTGATTACAAGTCAGTTGCTCTACCTACTGAGCTAAGTCGGCATCAAGTAGCGCGCATTCTATGGATACCTGCGCGGTCATGCAACTAAAAATTTGCATAAAACGTTCTTTCGCTCACATTTTATGCGAACGAAGCGCTAAGCGCTGTAAAAGTAGTCATTGCGGGTCAAATAATCAACATGCACGCGTGATTTACACTATATACACCATAGCGTGACGGCTTCCGCGTAACGCAGCGCTATCCATCTTTTTTCTTATTATTCCTGCCATCTGGTGTTAACCTCCTGCCCATTGTCCAAAATTAACTGTGTGATGAGCCACGATCCGGCAGTGTAGCGCTGGCTCATTGAAGCATGCTTATGAGCAAAAAAGAGCAAACGTTAATGACGCCTTATCTTCACTTTAACCGCAGCCAGTGGGCTGCCCTGCGTGATTCCGTCCCTATGACGCTGACGGAAGGTGAAATCGCACGGTTAAAAGGGATAAACGAAGATCTGTCCCTTGAAGAGGTGGCAGAAATTTATCTCCCCCTCTCTCGCTTGCTTAACTTCTATATCAGCTCGAACCTGCGTCGTCAGGCGGTGCTGGAGCAGTTTCTCGGGACGAACGGTCAACGAATTCCTTATATCATCAGTATCGCAGGCAGCGTGGCCGTGGGTAAAAGTACCACCGCACGCGTTCTGCAGGCGCTGTTGAGCCGCTGGCCGGAACACCGCAGCGTGGAGCTGATCACGACCGACGGCTTCCTGCATCCAAACGAAGTCTTAAAAGAACGCGGGCTGATGAAGAAGAAAGGCTTCCCGCTCTCTTATGATATGCACCGTCTGGTGAAATTTGTCTCCGACCTGAAATCCGGCGTGCCTCACGTAACAGCGCCGGTCTATTCGCACCTGATCTACGATCGCATCCCGGGTGGGGATAAAACGGTGGTCCAGCCGGATATTCTCATTCTGGAAGGTCTGAACGTGCTGCAAAGCGGCATGGACTATCCTCACGACCCGCATCACGTCTTTGTCTCGGATTTCGTCGATTTCTCTATTTATGTCGATGCGCCGGAAGACCTGCTGCAGAACTGGTACATCAACCGCTTCCTGAAGTTCCGCGAAGGGGCCTTCACCGATCCGGACTCCTATTTCCACCACTATGCTCAGCTGTCTGAAGAAGAAGCGATCAATGTGGCCACGGGACTGTGGAATGAGATCAACTACGTGAACCTCAAAGAGAACATCCTGCCGACGCGCGAGCGTGCGAGCCTGATCCTCACCAAGAGCGAGAAGCACGCCGTCGACCAGATTCGCCTGCGGAAATAATAAAGCAGGCATAAAAAAACCGGCTTAGCGCCGGTTTTTTTCGTTATGCATGCGGCTTCTCGCCATTTTCATCCTGATCGACCGCAAAGCAGGCCACCAGCTGGCCGCCATAATCCTTCAGTTGCGGCTGTAGCTGGGTGCAGGGGCCAAAGCGGCGGCTGCAGCGGGCATTGAATGCACATCCCGGCGGCGGATTCAGCGGGCTTGGCAGCTCTCCCGTCAGCTTAATACGCTCACGACGATCGTCCGGGTTCAGACGCGGCGTCGCGGACAGCAGCGCCTGGGTGTACGGGTGGCGAGGGTTATTAAAGATCTGGTCTTTGGTCCCCTTCTCCACGCAGCGCCCCAGATACATCACCATCACTTCATCGGCAATATGCTCTACCACCGACAGGTCGTGGGAGATGAACACGTAAGAGAGTCCCAGCTCCTGCTGCAGATCCATCATCAGGTTCAGCACCTGCGCACGCACGGAGACATCGAGCGCCGACACCGGCTCGTCGGCAATCACTACGTCCGGGTCAAGCATCAGACCGCGTGCGATGGCGATACGCTGACGCTGGCCGCCGGAGAACATATGCGGATAGCGGTCGTAATGCTCGGTTTTGAGGCCGACCTTCGCCATCATCGCCAGCGCTTTTTCACGGCGCTGCTCTTTGCTCAGATTGCTGTTAATCAGCAGCGGTTCTTCCAGAATCTGCCCCACTTTTTTACGCGGGTTCAAAGAACCATACGGGTTCTGGAACACAATCTGGATTTTCTGGCGACGCAGCTTCTGCGCCTGCGGATCGTGCTTGAGCAGATCCTGGCCCTGATAATAAAGTTCACCGCCGGTCGGCACTTCAATCATCGTCAGCAGACGGCCCAGCGTCGATTTCCCGCAGCCTGACTCTCCCACCACCGCCAGCGTTTTACCGCGTTCGAGGTTAAAGGAGACGCCGTCCAACGCTTTCACCAGGCGTTCAGGGGCAAACAGTCCCTTCTTCACTGGGTAATATTTTTTCAGGTCGATGGCCTGCAACAGCGGCTGTTGCGTGGTGGCCTGTTGCGTACTCATAGTGTTGGCCTCCCGGCATCATCGAGTGGGTAGTGGCATTTCGACTGACGACCGTCAGCCAGCTGGTTCAGCTCTGGCTCTTCCGTCCGGCATTTGTCCGTCGCATACGGACAGCGCGGATTGAGCAGACAGCCCTGCGGACGGTCATATTTACCCGGCACCACACCCGGCAGCGATGCCAGACGCGCTTTATCCTGAGCAAACTCCGGCAGCGCGCGTAAAAGCGCCTGGGTATACGGGTGACGCGGCGCGCGGAAGATATCGTGTGAATTTCCGGTCTCGACCACCTGGCCGGCATACATCACGATGATTTTGTGCGCGGCTTCGGCCACCAGCGCCAGATCGTGCGTAATCAGCACCAGCGCCATGTTCTCTTTCTGCTGCAGCTCCAGCAGCAGCTCGATGATTTGTGCCTGAATGGTCACATCCAGCGCCGTCGTCGGTTCATCCGCAATCAGCAGCTTTGGCCGACAGGCAATTGCCATGGCGATCATCACGCGCTGGCTCATCCCGCCGGAAAGCTGGTGCGGGTAAACGTCCAGACGCGAAGCCGGGTCAGGAATACCCACCTGGTTCAGGAGATCGATCGCCCGCTGACGACGGGTTTTCTTATTCCCGCCCTGGTGCACCTTAATCGCTTCCATAATCTGGAAACCGACGGTGTAGCATGGGTTCAGGCTGGTCATCGGATCCTGGAAAATCATCGCCACTTCCGCGCCCACCAGCTGGCGGCGCTGTTTTTCAGAAATGCGCTTCAGGTCCTGACCGTTGAACTGCAGGTTTTCCGCCATCACGCGGCCCGGGTAATCAATCAGCCCCATGATCGCCAGCGAGCTGACGGACTTACCGGAACCGGACTCTCCAACGATACCCACCACTTCGCCCTGATTTACGCTGTAGCTGATGCGGTCCACGGCGCGAAACGGGGTGCCTTCATCGCCGAAGTGCACCGATAATTTATCTACATTTAATAACGCCATCTCGTGCCTCTTACTGCTTCAGTTTGGGATCAAGCGCATCACGCAGGCCATCACCCATCAGGTTAAATGCCAGCACCGTCAGCAGGATTGCCAGACCCGGGAAGGTGACAACCCACCAGGCGCTTTGTGCGAACTGCAACACGTCGGAGAGCATGGTGCCCCACTCCGGTGTTGGCGGCTGCGCACCCATGCCCAGGAAGCCAAGAGCGGCCATATCAAGAATGGCGTTAGAGAAACCGAGCGACGCCTGAACAATCAGCGGCGCAAGGCAGTTCGGGAAGATATTGACAAACATCTGGCGCATCGCACCGGCCCCCGCTACGCGAGACGCCGTGACGTAGTCGCGGTTCACTTCCACCAGCACCGCCGCGCGGGTTAAACGCACGTAGTGAGGAAGCGCCACGAACGTCAGCGCCAGGGCGGCGTTGCCGATCGACGGACCGAAGATCGCCACCAGCACCAGCGCCAGCAGCAGGCTTGGCAGCGCCAGCATGATGTCGACGATACGCATGATGATGTTATCAACAATGCCGCCGAAGTAACCGGCAACCAGACCCAGTACGATCCCCATAATCAGGGATAACACCACCACCAGACAGCCGACCAGCAGCGACAGGCGCGCACCGTACATCAGACGCGACAGCACATCGCGGCCCACATCATCGGTCCCCAGCAGGTGCGCCAGGCTACCGCCGTCCTGCCAGGCAGGAGGGGAGAGCAACGCATCGCGGAACTGGTCCGCCGGGTTGTACGGCGCAAGCACGTTCGCAAATACCGCAATCAGGATCATGATAGCGACATACACCAGCCCCACCACCGCGCCTTTGTTGCGCTTGAAGTAGTGCCAGAACTCCTGCATCGGCGTCATCGGAACCGGTGCAGCAACAACTTTGTTTTCAGAAACCTGTGACATGATGGCCCCTTACTTCTTATGACGAATACGCGGGTTCACCACGCCGTACAGCAAATCGACCAGCAGGTTGACGAGGATAATCATCGTCGCGACCAGCAATACACCGCCCTGCACAACCGGATAGTCACGGCGCTGCAGCGCGTCAATCAGCCAGCGGCCCAGGCCCGGCCAGGAGAAGATGGTTTCGGTCAGGATCGCCCCCGCCAGCAACGTCCCCACCTGGAGACCGATAACGGTCACTACCGGCAGCATGGCGTTACGCAGCGCATGGACGATGATGACGCGCATACGCGTCAGGCCCTTGGCGCGGGCGGTGCGGATGTAATCCTCACCCAGCACTTCCAGCATCGATGAACGAGTCATACGGACGATCACCGCCAGAGGAATGGTGCCCAGCACCATGGCAGGCAGGATCATATGCGCGACGGCATCCATGAAGTTGCCCTCTTCACCCCAGATAGCCGTATCAATCAGCATAAAGCCGGTGAGCGGGTTGGAGTCGTCCAGGAAGACCATATCGCTGACGCGCCCGGAAACTGGTGTCAGGTTAAGCTGCACCGAGACCAGCATGATCAGCATCATACCCCACCAGAAGATAGGCATGGAGTAGCCGGTCAGCGCGAGGCCCACGGCGGTATGGTCAAAAATAGAGCCACGCTTGACGGCAGCCAGTACCCCAACAGGGATACCCACCGCGGTGGCGAAAATCATGGCGCAGACGCCAAGCTCCAGTGTCGCTTTAAAACGCGGCACGAACTCGTCCCACACCGGAAGACGGCTTTTCAACGAAATCCCTAAATCACCGTGCAGCACGCCCCAGATATAGTGGAGATACTGCTGCCACATCGGCTTATCGAGACCGAGTTCAGCCAGCAGCTGTGCATGGCGCTCAGGGGAAATACCACGCTCGCCCGCCATAATCATTACCGGGTCGCCGGGGATCATATGGACGAAGGCAAAAGTGAGAAGGGTGATACCGATAAACGTGGGGATAACAAGTCCCAGACGTCGGAGGATGAACTGCAACATAACCCGGATTCTCTCTGATGACGCACGACCAGTGGCGTGACGTCTGTATTGCTCACAAATCTTATCCCCTCTCCTTTCAGAGAGAGAATTAAGCACTGCTGCCGGGTGGCGCTACGCTTACCCGACCTACAGACCGTAGGCCAGTGCAAGCGCAGCGCCGCCTGGCGTTGCTTTTAATTATTCAACCGATACGTTTTCGAAGTGGTGTTTGCCCAGTGGATCAACCACGTAGCCTTTCACTTCTTTACGCACTGGCTCGTACACGGTGGAGTGAGCAACAATCAGCGCCGGAGCCTGATCGTGCATAACAACCTGTGCCTGCTTGTACAGTTCAATACGTTTGTTGTGATCGTCGGTCGCACGCGCCGGCTGGATCAGGTCTTCAAACGGCTTGTAGCACCAGCGAGAGTAGTTAGAACCGTCTTTTGCCGCCGCGCAGCTGAACAGGGTGGCGAAGAAGTTGTCCGGATCCCCGTTATCACCGGTCCAGCCCATCATGACTGCCTGGTGCTCACCCGCTTTGGCGCGCTTCAGGTACTCGCCCCACTCGTAGGTCACAATCTTGGCCTGAACGCCAATCTTAGCCCAGTCAGCCTGAACCATTTCTGCCATACGGCGTGCGTTCGGGTTGTACGGACGCTGTACCGGCATCGCCCACAGCTCGACGGTGAAGCCTTTATCCTGACCCGCTTCTTTCAGCAGCGCTTTCGCTTTCTCAGGATCGTAGGAGTAGTCTTTAACGTCGTCGTTATAGCCCCACATGGTTGGTGGGATCAGGTTTTTGGCTGCAACGCCAGCGCCCTGGTAAACCGCCTTGATAATCGCTTCTTTGTTCACCGCGTAGGTCAGCGCCTGACGCACTTTCACGTCATCAAACGGTTTCTTCTCGGTGTTGAAGGAGAGATAGCCCACGTTCAGGCCAGCCTGCTCCAGCAGGTTGATGTTCTTGTCCTGCTTCATGCGGGCGATGTCTGCCGGGTTCGGGTATGGCATCACCTGGCATTCGTTTTTCTGCAGTTTTGCATAACGTACGGACGCATCTGGCGTGATGGAGAAGACCAGACGGTCAATCTTCGGCTTGGTGCCCCAGTAGCCTTCGAATGCTTTATACAGAATACGGGAGTCTTTCTGGTACTGCAGCAGCTGGAATGGACCGGTACCGATTGGGTTCAGGTCGACTTTCTCCGGCGTACCGGCTTTCAGCATGTTATCTGCGTACTCTTTGGACAGAATAGAGGCGAAGTCCATGGCCAGGTCAGCCAGGAACGGCGCTTCAGGACGCGTCAGCACGAACTGAACGGTATTATCGTCCACTTTTTTCACTTCAGAGATCAGATCCGGCAGGCCCATCCCTTCGAAGTATTCATAGCTGCCGCCAGAGACTTTGTGGTACGGGTTCTGGGCGTTTTTCTGACGGTCGAAGGAGAACACAACGTCGTCGGCATTAAAGTCGCGCGTTGGTTTGAAATCTTTGCTGTCCTGCCACTTCACGCCCTGGCGCAGGTGGAAGGTATAGGTTTTACCGTCTTCGCTGACGTCCCACTTCTCAGCCAGACCCGGAATCACTTCCGTGGTACCGGTTTTGAATTCAACCAGACGGTTATAGATCGGTACAGAGCTTGCGTCGTACGTCGTACCAGAGGTAAAGAGCTGTGGGTTAAAGCCTTCCGGCGAGCCTTCAGAACAGTAAACCAGGGTTTTTGCCTGTACGCTTGCTGCCACGGTCATAGCCACCAGGCTCAGACCAAGCTTCAGCATCCCTGACTTCTTCAAGGAAATACTCATTATTCTGCTCCAATGTGATGTTTTGCTTTGTTGTGTTACGCCGCCAGACCTTTATTTATTTTTTACCCGGTCCGGTCGGAGGTGCCCGAAGGCGTTAAAGGGATGGAGAATCCTTTCAGAAGAGCGTTTGAGTTGCAGCGCAGATCGTCCCTGAAATGCCCCTCATGCCCTACAATCTGTCAACAGAATGTGAAAACGTCAATACAGGTGACGGGGATTTACGCTGAGTGTGAGAAACCGCAAACAAAGATTAAAAAAACCATGAGCGCCAGTTTTCAGCAGGGAAATTTATGCTACTCGCCATGTTGCAGCACAACTCTCTCCCTATTTCGCCACAATCAGTGATTAACTTTTATTCAGAATGGGTAAATTTTCTTGCAGAATGGTGATTATCTGAGCACTAAATACCGCGAACGTTAAAACGCACAGCGAAAAATGCTGAGGTTATCCATAAGCAACGCGAAAAAAGATCAATCTATATATAAAAAAATACAATGGATTATGTCACAAAATCGTTAACAGACAGGGAGAAGCCGGTCTAACAGGCGTTTTGGATACTCTGGTGGGGTAAGGTCATAATGCAAAAAGGGCTAACCTTGCGGTTAGCCCTTTTCAGAATGTGGTCGGCGAGAGAGGATTCGAACCTCCGACCCACTGGTCCCAAACCAGTTGCGCTACCAAGCTGCGCTACTCGCCGAATGCGGAGCGCATCTTACTGCTGAGGTGCGCCCCCGTCAATCCCTTATTTTCAAAAAGCCATTCAACTGGCGATATTCTCGCCAGAGCAGCTACTGCGCGGCTTTTGCGCTGTTATCGGGGAGTTTACACCAGTTGTTGTTTTCGTTAATTCCACCATCCGGTGAGGTATAGCCGAGACAACCCATGATGGTGTCATACAGCTCAACGTGACGACGCGGTACCTTCATCTCCGCCTCTTTCTTCAGCTGAGCAAACATCTTCGCTTTCTGCGGGTCTTCCAGATACTTGTCGGACATCCACACCATCATTGGCACGCGGAACTGCTCCGGCGGCGCCATCTTGCGTGGCGTACCGTGCAGATGCTCGTATTCATTGATGGATTCACCGTGGTCCGCCGCATAGAAGACAATCGCTTTCTTATCACGAACCTGGTCAATCACCGTATCAATAAAGTGATCCACATACATTACGGAGTTATCGTAGGAGTTAATCAGCTGCGCTTTGGTGCAGTCTTTATCCACCCCGACACATTCCGGCGTCCATTTGGCAAAGCTACGCGGATAGCGTTGGGTGTAATTAAAGTGCGACCCTTTGGTATGCAGGATGATCATGTGCTTGCCATCAGGCTTACCGTTGAGGGAGAGTTTCATCTCATCAATCAGCAGCATGTCATCGACAGGTTTTCCACGGTTGCGCGCCTCTGCGCCAATCTGCTCGCGGTAGGAAATGTTTTGCGCCATGGTGTTGCTGTAGAACCACATCTCGCTCTGCATCGCATAGAGGTCAGACGTAAATCCAAGCTGATGCAGCACCGAGAAGACGTTTTGCTCTTTCAGCGTACGCTGCGGGTTGTCGCTCGCCCCGCCCTCGCGCACAAACATGCAGCGCAGGGAGAGCTTGGTGGCGGTATCACAGGAATAGCCACGATAGGCAATCAGGTTCTTTTCCTGCGCCAGTTTCGGCGTGGTATCTCGGTTATAGCCGAGAATACCCATATGATCCCAGCGAGTGGTCTCTCCGATAATAAAGACGACATAGGTATCGTCGATATCCTTTGGCGCAACATAGGTAAATTTCTTCGCCGGGTTTATCAGCGACTTATTATCCGAGGACTCATCCACCTGCGCCCACGCATACAGCCCCAGCGCGGAGATCCAATTAGACGGCAAATACGAGTTGGCGACCACACCGCCATAGCTTGGCAGATCCACGCCGGAGGTACGCTCATCATTCTTCTGCTTCACTTCCAGCAGGCGAATCGGCCCCCAGACCATCAGGCCCGCCAGCAGCACCACGGCGACGCTTCTGAATCGCTTTCCGGGCGTGCGGATCTGGTGAACCAGCGTGTAGCGGCAGCGGTTGCTCCAGATGAGCAGCAGCGGCAAGGCGCTGACGGCCACCAGCCAGAGAATAAAGTGGAGCCCAACAACCTCTTTAGAGAGGTCGATATCCGTGGTCATCACCGAGGCAATAATGCCGTAGCCAATCACCACGTTCATAAAGGTCATGTAATAGCTGGCACCCGCCGAGCACAGCACGATAAACGTTGCCAGCACTCGCCACACGCGACGGCCAAACAGGGTAAGAATACGGAATAAAAAGAAGGTGACCAGTACCGCAGCGACCAATTCGACAACCGCTGCAATTCCTTTCCAGACGGTAAAATCATGCGCATAACCGTCAAACCGACGAAAAAAAACTGCGCCATTCATAAACAGGCCGATGTACAACGCCAGCAAAAAGCAGAGCTTTTGTTGCGCCATCGATTTAATGTATTTCATGCAAGCTACCCGGAACAAGGGACAGTACCACCGCCCACGCTGATTATTACGTGGGCAGATTACATATACGCACAGGGGATCGTTCAGTGAAACGACGACAGGCGTGGTAAGTAGACCACAGAGGAAGGGAAAAGTGGCAGCAGAGTGTGTGATCGGTACAGTTATTTACAAAAAACACTTCAGGAATTTGACAACGCCAGCAAAGCCTCGGTTTTCACATAAGAAACAGGCCGGATAACCGGCCTTATTTAACGTCTCAGGCATGCACCTCTTTGAAGACTTCACGCTGCGGCTGACGAATCGTCGTGGACAGTGCCAGCGAGATAATCAGCAAGGCAAAGATCACGCAGAAGGTCACGTAGAACCCGCCGAACAGGGAGGCAATCAGCGAGCCGCAGATACTGCCAATCCCGAAGCCCAGATAGATAACCCCATAGTTTTTCGCCAGATTGTTCAGGCCAAAGAACTCGCTCACCAGTGACGGGAAGACGGTAATGGTGCCGCCGAAGTTAAAGGCCACGCAGGCAATCGCCGCGAAGAAGGTGGCTTCATTCAGCGGAGCGAACAGCAGCGCCGCCATACCGACCAGCGAGACCACCTGGCCAATCGTAATCACGCGGATGCGGGCAATTTTGTCAGACAGGATACCGAGGACCAGACGACCCGAGAGGTTAGCAATGGAGATCACGGTCACCGCGTTGGCCGCCGTGGCTGCATCCAGTTTCACCATCCCCTGCGCGATATCTTTCGCCACGCCGATGACATACAGACCGCTCATGCAGGCCGTCAGGAACATCACCGCCAGCATCCAGTACTGTGGCTTACGCATGGACTGCGCGAGGGTGAAGTCGTTCTCCACCACGCCGTTTACAGATTTCACTTCCTGCTGCGGCGCATCTTTCATCAGCGTGGCGCCGAACAGAATCATCACCAGCACGATAGCGCCCCAGATCATGAAGGTTTTTTCGAGACCGACGGACGCCAGCAGATGGGCGTCGATAAATTTGAACCCGAGGCTGCCCAAACCGTAAGAACCAATGGCAAACGCCGAGATTAAGCCTTTACGTTCCGGGAACCACTTCACGCAGTTTGACAGCGTCAGCAGATACCCCGCACCGTCCGCCAGCCCCACCAGCACGCCAGCGCTTAGCCACAACATCATCAGGTTGCTGGAATGCGCGGTCAGGAAAAAGCCCAGCCCCAGCAGGATGCCGGACGCCATGGTCACGCGCTTCACGCCAAAACGCTCCTGCAGCTTGCCCGCGACGGAAGATGAAATCGCCAGACCCAGGCTCAGCAAACCAAAGGAGAACGCGACCTGACTGACCGGGGCGCCGAGTTTGTCGGAAAGCGCGCTGTTAAACAGGCTCCAGGTATAGACCGACCCCAGCGCAAACTGAGTGACGATGGTACCAAAGAGCGTGAGCCAGCGCGTGCGGTTATAGGTTGATGTGTTCATGGCAGTTGTCCTGCAAGAGAAATTAAGGAAGTTCGCTGAGGACAACGATAAACAAAACCTTAATATGCCTGGCGTAAAACGGCATGAAATGCAGGCGGAACGGAATGAAATGCCTGGAATCGGGAATGAATGACCTGGCACGGGAATAAAGCGATAGCGTGTTAGTACCTGCTATCGCTGTAAACCCTGTGGTTGTTGTATTCGAGATGTTATCGTAACGTTTAAAAAAGTAACAACTCTAGAAATTCGCGCTGACGCCGAGGGTGTATAAAAACTCCTCACCGGTAGTGGTATGCTCCCCCTGAGCCAGCGATGCATAGGCCGCCATGTGGGTATTAAAGGGAATATCCGTTCCTACGGTGACATCCATCCAGCTACCGTTTTGAGCAGGGGCGGGCGTTTGTGGCATACCAAACTGCGATTTCCACTGATTTTCACCAAACTGCTGGTTATAGCTGATCTGCGCCCAGGGTCGGAGGTCGCCGTACTGGGTATTCACGCGCCACCCCAGCGTGCTGATGCTCGCATGCCAGAGCGGATCCGTAACTGACTGTGTCGACGCGCTATCACCAAACTCGTTGATCATCATGGGAGCCGTGCCGTCATAACGCCACGCCACCACCGGGCCAGTGCTGATGCGCGCTGAAACGGGAAAATTCCAGCCCACGCTTATCGCCCCCTCTGCCGTACTGCCAGACGGTATATTCAGGGCAAGACCCGGGGCGTTTTGCGAAGACTGAATACGCTCAGCGAGAATATCCTCATAGCGCGGTTGGTGATCCGCGTCCCATGTATAGCGTTCCGCCGTATTATTTTGGGCGTCTGAAACGATATATTCCTGTTGCCAGGCAGACGCTGTATTACAAAAAAACAGGCAGGCTGAAATTCCCACCAGGCCAGACACAGCATGGCGACCACTGATTTTTTTTATCATCATCAACGCGACCCCAGAGAGAGCCGAATTCGGCGATATTTGTCGTTATTCAGGAAGAGCTTATAGCCCTGTATTAACTATTGTCTTTATAGTAAACACGTCAAGCCGGTCAGAACGAATTTTTTGCAAAATCAGTATCAATAAGGGAGATGACGGATGGAACGTTGCGGTTGGGTAAGCCAGGATCAGCTTTATATCGACTATCACGATCGGGAATGGGGCGTGCCGGAAACGGATGGCAAAAAGCTCTTTGAGATGATCTGCCTTGAGGGCCAGCAGGCGGGGTTGTCATGGATTACGGTACTGAAGAAACGCGAAAATTACCGCAACGCCTTCCATCAGTTCGATCCCGTCGCCGTCGCCGCGATGACCGATGAGGACGTCGAGCGACTGGTGCAGGATGCCGGCATCATCCGCCATCGCGGTAAGATCCAGGCCATCATCGGTAACGCACGGGCTTATCTGGCGATGGAACAAAACGGCGAATCATTTTCAGATTTTGTCTGGGCGTTTGTAAATAACCATCCGCAAGTCACGCAGGCCGCCACGCTCGCGGACATCCCGGCCTCCACCCCAGCCTCGGATGCGCTCTCGAAGGCCCTGAAAAAACGCGGCTTTAAGTTTGTCGGCTCCACTATCTGCTACGCCTTTATGCAGGCCTGTGGCCTGGTCAACGACCACGTTACCGGCTGCTTCTGTCATCCGGGAGGCCATCATGATCCGCAAATGGCAAAGTGAAAATACCGCGCCGCTTCTGAGCCTGTGGCTTGAAAGCACCACAGAAGCGCATCCATTTATCGCGCCGAATTACTGGAAAGAGAATGAGGCCATGGTGCGGGATGTTTACCTGCCCTCCGCTGAAACCTGGGTCTGGGAGCAGGACGGCGAACCTTGCGGATTTATCAGCGTGATGCAGTCTCAGTTTGTCGGCGCCCTGTTTGTAGCGCCGTCATGCATCGGGAAAGGGATCGGGCGCGCGCTGCTGAACCATGTTCAACAGCGCTTCCCGCACTTAACCCTGGAGGTGTATCAGAAAAATGTCCGGGCGGTGAACTTCTACCATGCGCAGGGCTTTCGCATTGAAGACAGCGCCTGGCAGGATGACACCCAGCACCCGACGTGGATCATGAGCTGGCAGGCGGATCAAACGCCGTTAAGGTAAGCTCGGGACCCGTATATTTCTCGACCCAGGCCAGCGCCGTGTTTCCTGCGCAGCCATTCCCCAGCTTCGAGCTGGGGAGATCTTTGGTCAGCACGTTAACCGCCCCGTTTTTACAGATACCGCCTTCGGCGAGCTCAAGGTCAGGCCATGCACCCTGATGAATGCAGATCACGCCCGGTTTAATCCCGTCGCTCACCACCGCCCCTGCCAGCACCTGCCCGCGTGAGTTCCAGACGCGCACCACGTCGCCGTCCGCAATCCCGCGCGCTTTCGCGTCGAGGGTATTCAGCGTGATCGGCTCTCGCCCGGCGACCGCATACTGCTCGCGCAGGGAGGTATAGTTAAGCTGGCTGTGCAGACGGTGCGCGGGATGGGCAGACAACACCTGCAGCTGATCCGGCCGGGCGTTGCCGTGCCATTCATCCGGCTCGAGCCACATAGGATGCGGCGGGCAGTCAGCATAGCCAAAGCTGGCGATGCGCTCGCTGTAGATCACAATCTTTCCGCTCTCGGTTTTCAGCGGATGGTTCTCCGGATCGCGTCGAAAATCAGCGAAACGAACAAACTGCGCGTTCTGTTCGCTCTCCGGCATTTCAATAATCTGGTTCGCCTCCCAGAACTCAGCAAAGGGCGGAAGCGTCACGCCCTGCGCCGCGCCGCGCCGCCCGGCAATCTGGTAGAACGTTTCCAGCCATTGCAGATCGCTTTTCCCTTCAGTAAAACGCGCGCGACCGCCCGCTTCCCACAGTTCGCTCAGTTCAGCAAACACGTCAAAATCGTCACGCGCTTCATCACGCGGGGCGACAACGCGCTTCATCGGGACCATATGTTGATTGCTGTAGTCGCCGGTCATGGTGAGATCGTTACGCTCAAACGAGGTGGTCGCCGGGAGGACAATATCGGCGTGTTTCGCCGAAGCGGTCCAGAAGCACTCTGAAATCACCACCAGCTCCGGCTTCTGCCAGGCGCGGATCAGGCGATTGGTATCCTGATGGTGCGTGAAGTTTGACCCGCCCGCCCACCAGACAAATTTAATATCCGGGAAGTGGCGGTCCAGACCATTGTGCTGATAAAAACCGCCCGGATTTTCCAGGGCTTCAACAATACGCGCCACCGGGATTTTATCCACCGCATCCACGCCGCCCTGCACCGAGCCCTGCAAAGACGCCAGCACCGCCGCTTTACGCGTGGGGTTGCCGCCATTGGCAAAATGATAGGAGAGACCAAAACCGCCGCCCGGCGTACCGATCTGCCCAAGCATCGCGGCAAGGGTCACCAGCATCCAGTGTTTCTGCTCGCCAAACTGCTGGCGCTGCATCCCCCAGCCAGACATTAACATCGTGGCATTTTTATGGAATAACGCCGCCAGTTCGCGGAGTTTATCCGCAGGAACACCGCAAATCTCTGCTGCCCACTCTGCCGTTTTCGCCACGCCATCGGACTGGCCCGTCAGGTAGTCGGCGAACTTATCGAAGCCGGTGGTACAGCGCGTCAGGAATTCGACATCGTGCCAGCCGTTTTCCACCAGCGTATGGGCGATACCCAGCATCATTGCCACGTCGGTGCCCATATGCGGGGCAATCCACTCGGCGCTGTCGCCGAAGAAATCCAGGGTTTCAGAGCGCATCGGGTCAATGCAGATGATGCGCTTGCCGCTTTTGCGCAGCGCGTCGAAATAGCCAATGCCCTGCTCGTCGCTGGCATTCCAGGCAATTTTCAACGTGTTAAGAGGGTTAGCGCTCCACAGCACCACCACATCGGTATGCGCCAGCACCAGCGGCCAGCTGGTCTGCTGCTGATACACTTCGTTCCCGCCCACGACGTACGGCATGATCGCCTGCGCCGCACCGGTGGAGTAATCCCCCAGATGACCGGTATAGCCTCCCGCCAGGCTCATATAGCGCTGCAGCAGCGTCGACGCCTTATGCAGCACCCCATTAGAGCGCCAGCCGTAGGACCCGGCGAAAATCGACGACGGACCGTAACTGTCGCGAATGCGCTTGTGCTGGGTGTGGATCAGCGCCAGCGCGTCATCCCAGCTCACGCGAACAAACTCATCCTGCCCACGAATACCCTGCGGCTTGTCCGGCGAGGCCAGAAAACCTTTACGCACCATCGGCCAGCGCACGCGCGTTTTGCTATGCACCTGATCGCGAACGACGGTCTGTAAAGAGTTGGGATGTTGTGTTGGCAATGCTCCGCGAGACGACAGAACATTTTCGCCATCGGTTTCGACCAGCATCGGCCCCCAGTGGGCGGCGGTCAGAATGGTTTTCGTTGAGGTGCTCAAGCGTGCGCTCCTGGTTGCGTGCAGGTTTACGGCCTTCTTGTTGAGGCCGTTTATGGTTTGTCACAAATTTCAGAGTTATACCCGGAATTTTCTCCGTATCTGGACGTCATAATCAACTGCCACGCTCGCCGTGGCAAAGAATAAAAAGGATTAAGGAAAGAAGATGAAAAAACGCGTACTCGTTATTGCCGCTCTGGTGAGCGGTGCCCTGGCTGTTTCTGGCTGCACAACCAACCCTTACACCGGTGAACGCGAAGCGGGTAAATCCGGCATTGGCGCGGGTATCGGCTCGCTGGTCGGCGCAGGCGTTGGGGCGCTCTCCTCCTCCAAGAAAGACCGCGGCAAAGGCGCGCTGATTGGCGCAGCGGCGGGCGCAGCGCTGGGCGGCGGCGTCGGTTATTACATGGACGTGCAGGAAGCAAAACTGCGCGACAAAATGAAGGGAACCGGCGTGAGCGTGACGCGCAGCGGCGATAACATCATCCTGAACATGCCGAACAACGTGACCTTCGACAGCAGCAGCGCAACGCTGAAACCGGCTGGCGCGAATACCCTGACCGGCGTGGCGATGGTGCTGAAAGAGTACAATAAGACCGCGGTGAACGTGATGGGCTATACCGACAGCACCGGCAGCCAGGATCTGAACATGCGTCTGTCCCAGCAGCGCGCCGATGCCGTGGCCAGCTCGCTCATCACCCAGGGCGTTGAAGCAAACCGCATCCGCACCAGCGGCATGGGCCCTGCCAACCCTATCGCCAGCAACAGCACGGCGGAAGGCAAAGCGCAGAACCGCCGCGTAGAGATTACGTTAAGCCCAATTCAGTAGGTAAAAGCAAAACGGCAACCCCGTTGCCGTTTTTAGTGTTTGCGCCCTCTCCCGTGGGAGAGGGTTGGGGTGAGGGCATCAGACCGCAACCTCCGGTAAGCGCAGCGCCACCGGGCAAATTACTTGATTCGTCCGATTTTCCCGCTAAGGTATTCTCACTAAATTCAGGGAAATCAGTGATGAGCAAACCAGCCCGGGCCACCATCAGCGACGTGGCGAAAGCCGCCAAAACCGGTAAAACCAGCATTTCGCGCTATCTTAACGGCGAGAAACACCTGCTGTCCGATGCGTTGCTGGCGCGTATTGAACAGGCCATTGCCGATCTCGACTACCGTCCCAGCCTCATGGCGCGCGGGCTCAAACGCGGCCGCACCCGCCTTATCGGGCTGATCATCGCCGATATCACCAACCCCTACTCCGTGAACGTGCTCAGCGGTATCGAAGCCGCCTGTCGCGAGAAAGGCTTTACGCCGCTGGTCTGTAATACCAACAACGAAGTCGACCAGGAGCTGCATTATCTCGACCTGCTGCGCAGCTATCAGGTGGAAGGGATTGTGGTCAACGCGGTAGGCATGCGTGAAGAAGGATTAAATCGCCTGCAGCAATCCTCCCTGCCCATGGTCCTCATCGACCGTAAAATCCCGGAATTTGCCTGCGACGTGGTAGGGCTGGACAACACCCAGGCCGCGACGACCGCCACCGAACATCTGATTGAACAGGGCTTCGAGGCCATTCTGTTTCTGAGTGAACCGCTGGGGATGGTCAACACCCGTCGTGAACGCCTGAGCGCATTTCGCGCCACGCTGGAGCGTTATCCCGGCGTGATCGCCGAAAATGCCGAAACGCCGCTGCACGAAGCCGCGCAGCTCGACAACACCCTGCGTCAGTTCCACATGCGCCATCGCGGGATGCGAAAAGCCGTTATCTCCGCCAACGGGGCGTTGACCCTGCAGGTTGCCCGCTCGCTCAAGCGTATTGGCCTGCACTGGGGCAGCGACATTGGTCTGCTGGGATTCGATGAACTGGAGTGGGCGGAACTGGCTGGCGTAGGCATTACCACCCTCAAACAACCCACCTGGCAGATTGGCTATGCTGCTGTTGAACAAGTGGTTCGTCGCATTGAAGGCACCAGCGATGCCGTTCGCGAGCAGGTCTTCTCCGGTGAACTGATCGTTCGTGGCTCTACCGCGCGTTAAATTTCCCTTGTGATAGCGATCATAAATTCAACATCCTGACCTTTTCTTTGGAACCGGTTCCATCTAGCGTAATAGTATTGATATGTTGCGATGGAGTCCGAAGATGGGCAGGAAAATTATGGTGGTCACCGCCGCGTACGGTGCGGAACAGGTGCGGCAGGCGGGCGGTCAACGGGCGATGCTTCCCGTTATTGCTGGCGCGGGGGCAGACGGCGTGGAGATCCGCCGCGAGCTGTTCAACAGCGAAGAGCTGCTGGCGCTGCCTGCGCTGGGCGAATCCATTGAGCTGCTGGGCCTGCTGGCGTGCTACTCCGCACCCGCCGCCCTGTTTATGCCCGACGGCACCCTCAACCCGGACCTGCCCCACTATCTCTCTGAAGCCAACACCCTGAACGCCCTGTGGCTGAAGGTTTCCCTCGGCCATTTCAGCGACACGCAACCGCTCGACGCCCTGCGTACGCTATTGAACACCAGCGGTATGGCGCTGGTCGTGGAGAACGATCAGACCGACTGCGGACAGCTCGCGCCCATGCAGCGCTTCCAGGCCGCCTGTCGGGAAATGGCGCTCCCCGTCACGCTGACCTTCGACATGGGCAACTGGCTGTGGGTAGGCGACTCCCCGGAAGAGGCCGCGCGTCATCTGGCCCCTGCGGTGAGCTATATCCACGTGAAAGCCGCCGTGCCGCATAAAGATAACTTCCGCGCCGTCGCACCGGACCGCGCCGATGCACGCTGGCTGGATCTGCTCGGCCAGCTGCCTGCCGATGCCCCGCGCGGTATCGAATTCCCGCTGGAAGGGTCGGATTTAACCGCCGTTACCCGCCATTACGTCAACCTGCTGCGCGAGGAGTAAACCATGCACAAGACGCTGGATGTCATCACGATTGGTGAAGCCATGGCCATGTTTGTCGCCACCGAAACGGGCGAGCTGAGTGCGGTGGAGCACTTTATCAAACGCGTCGCAGGCGCAGAGCTGAACGTCGCGACCGGCCTGGCGCGTCTCGACCTGAACGTGGGCTGGGTCAGCCGCGTGGGGGATGACAGCTTTGGGCATTTCGTTCTCGATTCGCTGAAAAAAGAGGGGATTGATGCCACTGGCGTCACCCTCGACGGACGCTTCCCTACCGGCTTTCAGCTTAAATCCAAGGTCGAAAATGGAACCGATCCCATCGTAGAGTATTTCCGTAAAGGCTCGGCCGCAAGCCACCTCTCTGTCGCGGATTACCACGCCGATTACTTTGCCTCCGCGCGCCATCTTCATCTGAGCGGCGTGGCGGCCGCGCTGTCTGCCAGCTCGTATGAACTGCTGGATCATGCGGCAGCTACCCTGAAAGCCCAGGGCAAAACGATCTCGTTCGATCCGAATTTGCGCCCGGTGCTGTGGAAAAGCGAAGCGGAAATGGTGGAGAAACTGAACCGTCTGGCGTTCAGGGCGGACTGGGTTCTGCCAGGTCTGAAAGAAGGGATGATCCTGACCGGCGAAAGCACGCCGGAAGGCATTGCCGACTTCTACCTGAATAAAGGGGTAAAAGCGGTGGTGCTGAAGACCGGTGCCGATGGCGCATGGTTTAAAACGGCCAACGATGAACAGGGTGCGGTCGCGGCAGTGAAGGTCGAGAACGTGGTCGACACCGTCGGCGCAGGTGACGGCTTTGCCGTGGGCGTGATTAGCGCCCTGCTGGAAGGCAAAACGCTTCCGCAGGCCGTCGCGCGAGGCAACAAGATTGGCTCACTGGCCATTCAGGTGCAGGGCGACAGCGAAGGATTACCAACGCGAGCACAGCTCGGCGTTTAAATTCCCCCTCCCTGTGGGAGAGGGCCAGGGTGAGGGCAGCAAGCCGCACCAAATAATTAAGCCACCGTGTACCCTACAGACAACGGCGGTAACAACCTCAACAACAGAGGCAAGCCTATGAACAGTTCGACCAATGCAGTAAAACGCTGGTGGTACATCATGCCAATCGTGTTTATCACGTACAGCCTGGCGTACCTTGACCGTGCCAACTTCAGCTTCGCGTCCGCAGCAGGGATCACCGAGGACCTCGGGATCACCAAAGGTATCTCCTCCCTGCTGGGTGCCCTTTTCTTCCTCGGCTACTTCTTCTTCCAGATCCCCGGCGCGATTTATGCGGAACGCCGTAGCGTGCGTAAGCTGATCTTCATCTGTCTGATCCTCTGGGGCGCCTGCGCATCACTGACCGGCATGGTGAACAATATTCCTGCCCTGGCCGCCATTCGCTTTATCCTCGGCGTCGTTGAGGCGGCGGTTATGCCCGCGATGCTGATCTACATCAGCAACTGGTTTACCAAATCTGAGCGCTCGCGCGCGAATACCTTCCTGATCCTCGGTAACCCGGTCACGGTACTGTGGATGTCGGTGGTGTCGGGCTACCTGATCCAGTCCTTCGGCTGGCGCGAGATGTTTATCATTGAAGGGGTGCCGGCAATTATCTGGGCCTTCTGCTGGTGGGTGCTGGTGAAAGATAAACCTGCCCAGGCGAAGTGGCTTTCCGAAGATGAAAAAGCAGCGCTGCAGGCGCAGCTGGATAAAGAACAGCAAGGTCTGAAGGCGGTACGTAACTATGGTGAAGCCTTCCGCTCGCGTAACGTGATCCTGCTCTGCGCACAGTATTTTACCTGGAGCATTGGCGTGTACGGCTTTGTGCTGTGGCTGCCGTCTATTATCCGCAGCGGTGGTGAAAACCTCGGCATGGTCGAAGTAGGCTGGCTGTCATCCGTACCGTATCTGGCGGCAACCATCGCGATGATCATCGTCTCCTGGGCGTCGGACAAGCTGCAGAACCGCAAGCTGTTTGTCTGGCCGCTGCTGCTGATTGCTGCCTTCGCCTTTATTGGCTCCTGGGCCGTGGGCGCAAACCACTTCTGGGTCTCTTATACGCTGCTGGTGATTGCCGGTGCCGCCATGTATGCCCCGTACGGACCGTTCTTCGCCATCATCCCCGAGATGCTGCCGCGTAACGTTGCGGGTGGCGCGATGGCACTGATTAACAGTATGGGTGCACTGGGTTCGTTCTGCGGCTCCTGGTTCGTGGGTTACCTGAACGGTGCCACCGGCAGTCCGTCCGCATCGTACATCTTTATGGGGGTGGCGCTTTTCGCCTCGGTGTGGCTTACTCTGATTGTTAAGCCTGCTAATAATCAACAACACCCTGTCGGCGCTCGCCACGCCTGAATCCTTAAAAAAATCAACGGAGATTAGCATGAAGCCGTCCGTCATTTTGTATAAAGCCCTGCCGGAAGATCTGCAGAAACGTCTTGAAGAGCACTTCACCGTTACGCAGGTGAAGAACCTGCGCCCGGAAACCGTGGCACAGCACGCCGACGCGTTCGCCAGCGCCGAAGGCCTGCTGGGTTCAAGCGAAAAAGTGGATGTCGCCCTGCTGGAGAAAATGCCGAAGCTTCGTGCTACCTCAACCGTTTCCGTGGGTTACGACAACTTCGACGTGGATGCCCTAAACGCCCGCAAGATCCTGCTGATGCATACGCCGCATGCCCTGACGGAAACCGTGGCCGATACGCTGATGGCGCTCATGCTCACCACGGCCCGTCGCGTGGTGGAAGTGGCTGAACGCGTCAAAGCGGGCGAATGGACAAAGAGCATTGGTCCGGACTGGTTCGGTGTGGATGTTCACGGCAAAACGCTGGGCATTGTCGGTATGGGGCGTATCGGGCTGGCGCTGGCGCAGCGCGCGCATTTTGGTTTTAACATGCCGATTCTGTATAACGCGCGTCGCCATCACAGTGAAGCCGAAGAACGCTTCAACGCCCGTTACTGCGAGCTGGATACCCTGCTGCAGGAAGCCGATTTTGTCTGCCTGGTTCTGCCGCTGACGAACGAAACCCGTCATCTAATCGGCAAAGAGGCGTTTGAAAAAATGAAGACGTCCGCCATTTTCATCAACGCGGGTCGTGGCCCGGTGGTGGATGAGAAGGCGCTGATTGAGGCCCTGCAAAACGGTGAGATCCATGCCGCAGGTCTGGACGTGTTTGAGCAGGAGCCGCTGCCGGTGGATTCGCCACTGCTTTCGCTGCCTAACGTGGTTGCCCTGCCCCACATCGGCTCAGCCACCCATGAGACGCGCTACAACATGGCGGCCACCGCGGTTGATAATCTGATTGCCGCATTAGGTGGAAAGGTGGAGATAAACTGCGTGAACCCGCAGGTGCAACGGTAGAAACGAAAAAACCCGCCAGAAGGCGGGTTTTTAAATTCTTTGCTACTGGGTTGGAAGCTTACAGGCTTACAACGTTACCAGCTGCTGGGCCTTTAGCGCCGCTTTCGATGGTGAAGGACACTTTCTGACCTTCGTCCAGAGATTTGTAGCCATCGTTCTGGATAGCAGAGAAGTGTACGAACACGTCTTTAGAGCCATCGTCAGGAGTGATGAAGCCGAAACCTTTATCAGCGTTGAACCATTTTACCAGACCAGTCATTTTAGCAGACATAGAAATTACCTTATTAACAAATATATTGTGCCTTCCGGCTTGATGGATTGCGTTACAGATTTTTAAGCGATGAAGGAAGGGTCACTACGAAGGGTATCTATGGATAACAATCTGGACTGCTTTACTAAACTGCTTTAGGTCTGTGTAACAAACCGACGTGAACAGTTATACCGATGTGGTAGAGGAATGACAAGCGTTATTTTCTGTATGCATAAAAAAACCCCGCCAGAAGCGGGGTTTTTCGTCTTATTCTGTGGCACTGACTGCCGCACTCCAGGCCTGGCTAAAGGCCTGATGCTGGGAGGCCAGCGGCCCAATCAGCGTATTGTACTGGCTTGCCTGCTGGGAGGTCGGGAACTGAATACCGTTGGCAACAAAGCTCACCTGCGTATTCTGCTGGGCGATAAAGTCACCCACCTGGACCAGCTGCTGCGTGAAGATTTGCGCGGCTGGAATCAACGGCTGCAGTGCTTCAGACGGTTTGGTCACCACTTTCTCATACACTTTGTCGAAGACCGGTTTGAGATCGTCGCCCTGCTTCAGCGCAGAACGTGACGCGTCAGCCTGCATTTTCGCATTTTGCAACTGCTGGCTCAGCACGCCAAGCGCACCGTTGGACTGGCGCAGCGGTTCACGTTGCGTCATATAATCCTGTGGAACGCGGATGGCGTTCACGCTATCCACTACCGGGCGGATACCGGAATCCATCGCCTGGCTCACCTGCTGTGAATAACCATAAAGAATGGCGTAATCGGACACGAAGGGGCCAAACTGTTTTTTCTGATCCGCAGTCAGCGTCGGCAACCGCTCGCCGCTGCGCATCACTGTATTCTGCAGAAAATCGATAAACGCTTTGCGCTGATCGCCTTCTTTATCAAAACACCCACTCAGGCTAACAACCATCAACAACGCCGCAATAGGCGCAAACCAGCGAGAGCAGGACTTTCCTGTCGCCATTTTATTACTCCTTTCACCCAAAAAAGCGCACACCGGCACACGCGTGCCCGACGCTGACAAGGATAGTCCAGGTCAGCCTTGCAAGATACTCTTTTCATGCAAAACGGCTATTGCCGATTTATTTCTTATCATTTACAAAAAAATACCTGGCGAAGCCGACATACGACTAATCAGGGAATTAGCATAACTCTCCATATTGCTGAATCGGATACAGCGATCGTTACCGCACGATTAATCACACCCGTGACGATCCTGGGTTGGTATTAGGGACTATTCTTAATTGGCTCTCTGATGTTCTTGATCACGATGTGAGATTTAAGAGGAGTCCTCAATGGAATATAAAGATCCTGAGTTTGAACTGCTGAGCAGTCTGGAACAGATCATTTTTAAAGATGTACCGCAGACGATTACCCTGCAACAAAAATCCAATCCCTTTACAGAATATGAGCAATTGCGCAAAGGGACAGGACTGAAAACCGAAGAATTCGCCAGAGCGATGGGTGTCAGCGTGGCTATGGTGCAGGAGTGGGAGTCAAAACGTGAGAAACCCACCCCAACCGAGTTAAGGCTGATGCGCCTGATTCAGGCCAACCCTGCACTCAGCAAACAGATAGCGTAGTGAAGATTGAATGCCCCCGCCTTTGCGGGGGCTTGTGTTTTACAGGCTATCACAACGCCAACCCGCCTCTTCCCACACCAGCTCATGCGTTAACGTTAAGCCGCTTAAAAACGCCTCATCGTGTGATACCACCAGCAGTGCCCCAGGGAAACCGGCCAGCGCCGCTTCAATGGCCTGGACTGAAGCCAGATCCAGATGGTTGGTCGGTTCATCCAGCAGCAGAAGCTGCGTGGCCTCCGCGCGCCACAGCACGCAGGCCAGGGCAGCCTTAAGACGCTCACCGCCGCTGAGCGCCGCCAATGGGAGCATCACTTTGTCAGCCCCCAGTTGAAGCTGCGCCAAACGGGTTCGCAATACCCCCTCTTCCAGAGGGGTATGACTCAAATTGAGATGCGTCATGACCGACTGCGAGAGATCGAGCCGGGAGAGATGCTGGTCGAGATAAGCACAGCTAACGGAGACCTTACAGGTACCCGAACGGGGAGTCATCTCGCCGAGGATAGTTTTTAACAGCGTCGATTTTCCGCAGCCGTTCGGTCCCTTTAACGCCACGCGCATCGGTCCGTCCATACGCCAGGTAAGCGGTGGAACAGGCACATGCGGCAGCACCAGATCCTCCAGCACCAGTACCTGCTTGCCCTCCGGGACCTGACTCCCCGGCAGAGTGAACATCACCGGGTTATCGTCTTCAACCCGCTCACGCGCCTTGTTAACCGCGGCGTTCAGCGCTTCATTTTGCTCGCTGTGCTGTTTTTTCCAGGTGCCGATACGTTCCTTTGCCGCGCCTTTATATTTGACCCGCTCAAACGACGCGATATTCAGGGTATCGACGGTGCGTAACGTCTTTGCCGACCGCCGCTGGCTGTCATCATGCTCTTTTTGCATGCGTGCGCGGGTGCGTTTGCGCTCGGTTGCCGCATGTTCCAGCGCCGCGCGGGCCGCCTGCTGTTCGGCATCGCGCTGGGCTTGATAATCCGCATAATTTCCGCCGTAGCTGCGCAGACCCGAGGCGCTCAGCTCAAGGATACGGGGTACCTGAGCCAGTAACTCACGGTCATGGGAGGCCACCAGTACGCCGCCCTGATACCGACTCAACTGGTCGTAGAACCACGCCCGGCCTTGTCGATCCAGGTGGTTAGTAGGTTCGTCCAGCAGCATGAAATCCGCATCAGCCGTAAACGCCCCGCACAGCAGGGCACGAATGCGCTCGCCGCCGCTGAGTTCACCGGCAGGTTTATCCGGGTCAAACGGCGGAAGCTTCGCATTGATAAACGCTTCGCTCAGACGTTCGGCTATATCCCAGTAACCGTCGAGCAACGCCAGATCGTCGGGCTGGTAATCGCCGCTGTCGATGCGCTTACGCGCCGCAAAAATCGCGTTATATCCGAGCAGTTCAGCCAGCGTCGTCTGCGAAGAAATGACGTGCTGCTGCGCCACCCAGGCATGCGAGCCAAAGCGTTCGATATGACCGGTAGCCGGTTCGTCCAGCCCCGCCAGCAGACGCAGCAGACGCGTTTTTCCGCTGCCGTTGCGGCCAACCAGCGCGCACAGGGAGGGTTCCAGCGAAAGATTCAGCGGACCAAAAAGGGTATCGCCCGTCGGAAACTGACAGGTGACCTGATGCAAAATAAAAGAAGGGGACTGCGCAAAATGAGCCATAAGCACTCCTGAATGAAATCAAAACATCCCCTGCCGACGCGGTAGCGTTTAGCAAGGATCGAAATTCATCAGTCGTGTTTGTTCATTTTTGGGGGGTGCTCCAGCGCGAGAAAGTTAACGCGATAAGGATAGCGGTAATGTGTTGACGGTTTCAAGGTTAAATTTTGGACGACTTTTACTCCCTCTCCCTTTGGGCTGAGGGATCCCCACAAATTAATGCGAGCAGTGAACAATCCCCTCGCCCCTTTGGGGAGAGGGTTAGGGTGAGGGGGAGCATACGGCTCTGGTGGTCATTCCGTTCACTTTATGTTCCTTGCTACTCTGTAACGACAATACCCGTGAACGTGCCGGGGTGGCTCAGTCGCCACCACCCTCGCTACCCGGGCTCCCGGCGGTAAATCGCCGCTACGCGGTACCTTCGGCTTATTCCTTCCGGCTTATCGGGGACGGGCGGAGGTAACATCCCTGTAAAGCCCGCCCTCTCGGCGCATCCATGCGCCTCGCACCGGCCTACAGGAAACGCCTCAGCGATTTACAGCCGGACCATAGCGTCGCTGTAAGACCTCTGCCCGCAGTATGCTTTTCATTGCGGTAATTTTGCGAGTCTCTTTCCAGAAATGGTAATATCCTCAGTGGCATAGCTCAAATCTGTTGCCGCCTGTTTTGATGAGCAGTAAGTTCTCTTCGCACCTGCAAAATCAGGTGCCGGGTTTAGCATCCTGGCTTATCTTATCGGCGGCACATTTTGTGCAGCATGCTTTGCTACATCTCAATGGTGGGCTGAGCAGGGGCATCGAAAGATGCGCCGGTATCCGATAAGGCCGGTAATGCTAACTCTGTTCAGTCCACCACCAGCGAAGTTAGCATTTCCGGTGGTGGAAGCTTTATCACTTATCGGAGGCTGCCAATATGGCTACTACCCCAACCCAAGTTCATTCTTTAATCACTCTGCCCTTCAACCACGCCACCGACTTCACCGAACTGGCGGATAACTGCGAACGTTTTACCGACGCACTGGTAGATTGCGAAGAACCCGCCCCAAAAATGGCGCTTTACGGCAGACTTTATGCCTGCCTGAATCTTCTGCAACCCACGCTTCTGGATCCTGTTCCGGACGCTTTAAAAGCCAGCCTGATCGCGATCGGCTAAACCTGCCGGATGGCGCTGCGCTTATCCGGCCTACGAAAGCCCCATAAAAAAACCCGCCGAAGCGGGTTTTTAGCATTTGTCACAACGGGCACATTACTGCAGCAGCGAAATATCCGCCACGCGCAGGAACAGCTCACGCAGTTTCTCGAGCATAGAGAGACGGTTAATACGCAGCTCTTTATCTTCTACGTTCACCATCACTTTCTCGAAGAAGGCGTCGATAACGTCACGCAGCTCGGCCAGCTCCACCAGCGCTTCCTGGTAGCGACCTTCCGCGAAGACCGGCTCGAGCTTGTCGCGCAGCACCACAACCTGCATCGCCAGGGCGATCTCTTCCGGTTCTTTCAGCGTCGCGGCGTTCACACGCTCGTTCAGCGTCTCGTCGGATTTCGCCAGGATGTTGGATACACGCTTGTTGGCCGCCGCCAGAGCAGATGCTGCTTCCAGCGTACGGAAGTGGGAAACCGCCTTCATACGCGCATCGAAATCAGCCGGACGGGTCGGACGACGCGCCAACACCGCCTGAATGGTGTCGACGGTGTAACCTTCATCCTGATACCAGGCGCGGAAACGACCGAGCATAAAGTCGATCACGTCATCCACCACGTTGGCGTTGGTCAGCTTGTCGCCGTACAGACGCACTGCTTCTTCGGTCAGGGTCTGCAGATCCAGGTTCAGGTTCTTCTCAACGATGATACGCAGCACGCCGAGCGCAGCACGACGCAGCGCAAACGGGTCTTTGTCGCCTTTCGGATGCTGACCGATACCGAAGATACCCGCCAGGGTGTCCATCTTATCGGCAATCGCCACCGCGCACGCAACCGGGTTAGACGGCAGTTCGTCACCCGCAAAGCGCGGCTGATACTGCTCGTTCAGGGCCACGGCCACGTCTTCCGCTTCGCCATCGTGACGCGCGTAATGCATACCCATCACGCCCTGGGTGTCGGTAAATTCGAACACCATGTTGGTCATCAGGTCGCATTTAGACAGCAGGCCCGCACGCGTCGCGTGGTTAACGTCCGCACCGATTTCACGGGCAATCCAGCCGGACAGCTCCGCGATACGGTCGGTCTTGTCGCGCAACGTACCCAGTTGCTGCTGGAACAACACGGTCTGCAGGCGTGGAAGATGATCTTCCAGACGCTTTTTACGGTCGGTATTGAAGAAGAACTCGGCATCCGCCAGACGCGGACGAACGACCTTCTCGTTACCAGAGATAATCTGGATAGGATCTTTCGATTCGATGTTTGCCACGAAGATGAAGTTTGGCAGCAATTTGCCGTCGTTGGCATAGACCGGGAAGTACTTCTGGTCACCCTTCATGGTGTAAACCAGCGCTTCAGCCGGAACGGCCAGGAATTTCTCTTCGAACTTCGCGGTCAGCACAACCGGCCATTCCACCAGCGAGGTCACTTCTTCCAGCAGGCTGTCGCTCAGATCGGCTTTACCGCCAATCTTGCGCGCCGCGTCTTCCGCGTCCGCTTTGATTTTGGCTTTACGCTGTTCGTAGTCAGCAATGACCTTGCCGCGCTCCAGCAGGATCTGCGGATACTGGTCAGCATTGTCGATGGTGAACTCGGGCTCGCCCATAAAGCGGTGGCCGCGGATCACGCGATCGGACGCCACGCCCAGAATGGTGGCCGGAATAACGGTGTCGCCCAGCAGCAGGGTCACGGTGTGAACCGGACGCACAAAGTGCACGTCAGACGCGCCCCAGCGCATCAGCTTAGGAATAGGCAGCTTCGCCAGAGACGTGGCAATCATGTCCGGCAGCAGCGCCTCCGCGCTTTCGCCCTTCACGTGCGCACGGTACAGCAGCCACTCGCCTTTATCCGTGGTCAGACGCTCGGCCTGATCGACGGTGATGCCGCAGCCACGCGCCCAGCCTTCCGCCGCTTTGCTCGGCTTGCCTTCCGCGTCAAAGGCCTGGGCAATCGCCGGGCCACGTTTTTCGACTTCACGATCTGGCTGGGACGCCGCCAGATTTGCCACTTTCAGCGCCAGACGGCGCGGCGCGGCAAACCACTCAATTTTACCGTGTGCCAGGCCAGCGTTATCCAGCTCGGCAGTCACGTTCGCAGCAAAAGATTCAGCCAGGCTGCGCAGGGCTTTTGGTGGCAGCTCTTCGGTGCCGATTTCCACCAGGAAAGTTTTCTCAGACATGGCCGCCTCTTATTTGTTTCGGTTGCACATCGGGAAGCCAAGGGCTTCACGGGACGCGTAGTAAGCTTCTGCAACGGCTTTGGTCAGGGTACGAATACGCAGAATGTAGCGCTGACGTTCAGTCACGGAGATGGCTTTACGGGCGTCCAGCAGGTTGAAGCTGTGGGCGGCCTTCAGAATACGCTCGTAGGCAGGCAGCGGCAGCGGAGTCTCCAGCGCCAGCAGCTGCTGCGCTTCTTTCTCATACTGCTCGAAGCAGGTGAACAGGAAGTCCACGTCCGCGTATTCGAAGTTATAAGTGGATTGCTCCACTTCGTTCTGATGGAACACGTCGCCGTAGGTGGTTTTACCCAGCGGGCCGTCGCTCCAGACCAGGTCGTAAACGCTGTCTACGCCCTGAATGTACATGGCCAGACGTTCCAGACCATAGGTGATCTCACCGGTGATCGGCTTACATTCCAGACCGCCCACCTGCTGGAAGTAGGTGAACTGGGTCACTTCCATGCCGTTCAGCCACACTTCCCAACCCAGCCCCCAGGCACCCAGCGTTGGGTTTTCCCAGTTATCTTCCACGAAACGGATGTCGTGGATGGTAGGATCCATACCCAGCTCTTTCAGCGACCCGAGGTACAGTTCCTGAATATTGTCGGGTGATGGCTTAATCACCACCTGGAACTGATAGTAATGCTGCAGACGGTTCGGGTTTTCACCGTAACGACCATCGGTCGGACGACGGGAAGGCTGCACATACGCGGTCGCCATTGGCTCTGGCCCCAACGCGCGCAGGCTGGTCATCGGGTGTGAAGTGCCGGCGCCGACTTCCATGTCCAAAGGTTGAACAATGGTACAGCCCTGACGAGCCCAGTAATCCTGTAAGGTCAGGATCAGGCCCTGGAAGGTCTTGGTATCAAACTTTTGCATAGTATTTCGTGCTGGATACGTGTGGTTTTAAATGGAAGGGACCAGTATACCCGCTGGCTGCAAGATATACAGTACGAAACGGGGTTGTTTAGGGAAAATTGGGAAATAAGCCTTCCGGCCAGAACGCTGACGGCGTCTGGCTGTTGATTATCCGAGCAGGCTAGCGCATGGAGAGGTGTAAAAACTGACCGTCCGCATCAAACGAGCAGACAAAGCCCTCTTTACGCGACGTATGGCCCCGCAGCTCATAGCTGCCCTGAAAACGTTCAAAACCGGTAACGTCAATTTTCTGCACGTCCGAGTTATAGCGGCGAGCGGCCCGATCTTTACAGAGCGCTTCCATATTCAGTGAACGTTCCGGGCTCATTTTACCCTGCTGCGCTTTTTGCACAGGTGCTTCCTGTGGCGCACTGCATCCCGCCAGTATGAACAGCAGAAAGAGTGACGCCACACGCTTCATCATCATTTTTATTACCGCCCTGGTCAGTGGCTGTTATTTTTAGTATCAACGCTTTTATAGATTATGGTCCGGCATTCTGCGAATCTCGTGGCCTCCCGACAAGCCTGCGGAATAAAACTCAGAATTTTCCAAACGAAGACATTTGGACAATGGGAGTCACACTCAATTTACAGGGAATACGAGGAACTGATGCAGTCAAAAATTAACTGGATTGATAACCTGCGAGGAATAGCCTGTCTGATGGTGGTCATGATCCACACGACGACCTGGTATGTCACGAATGCGCACAGCATCAGCCCCGTTAACTGGGATATCGCCAATATTCTCAACTCTGCGTCGCGCGTCAGCGTGCCGCTGTTCTTTATGATTTCCGGCTTTCTCTTTTTTGGTGAACGCAGCGCGCAGCCGAGGCACTTCATCCGCATCGCGGCCTGCCTGGGGTTCTACAGTGCCGTTGCCTTGCTCTATATCACGCTGTTCACCTCAATAAACGCCGGACTATCGCTAAAATACGTGCTGCAAAAGCCGGTGTTCTACCACCTGTGGTTCTTTTTCGCCATTATCGCGATCTATCTGGTCTCCCCCCTTATTCAGGTGAAAAACGTCAGCGGAAAAATGCTTCTGGCCCTGATGGTGGTGATTGGCATTGTCGCCAACCCAAATACGGTCTCGCAGAAAATCGACGGTTTTGAGTGGTTGCCGGTCAACCTTTATA
This sequence comes from Enterobacter quasiroggenkampii, assembly GCF_043972695.1. NCBI lineage: Bacteria > Pseudomonadati > Pseudomonadota > Gammaproteobacteria > Enterobacterales > Enterobacteriaceae > Enterobacter > Enterobacter quasiroggenkampii. The sequence goes on along the minus strand of NZ_CP143745.1, from coordinate 774,379 downwards.
TCAACGGCGATACCTTTTACTACGTGCTTTACGGCATGCTGGGGCGCGCCATCGGGATGATGGATATCCAAAAGCGCGGTCTGAACTGGCTCTGCGGGTTGCTGTTTATGGCTGGCGTGGCGGTGATTTCACGCGGGACGCTGCATGAGCTTCAGTGGCGCGGTAATTTTGCCGATACCTGGTACCTGTACTGCGGGCCGATGGTCTTTATCTGTGCCGTATCGCTGCTCACGCTCGTTAAAAATACCCTGAATACGCGTCCCCTTCCCGTACTGAGCGTCATTTCACGACACTCTCTCGGGATTTACGGTTTTCACGCGCTGGTGATCCACGCGCTTCGGACAAGAGGCGTTGAGCTTAAAAGCTGGCCGGTGCTAGATATCGTCTGGATTTTTGCCGCGACCCTGGCGATCAGCCTGCTGCTGTCGATGCTGCTGCAAAAAATCGACACTCGCCGCTTCGTCAGCTAATGCTTCGCTGCCGGGCGCGATGATACTGGCGTGGGGAGGAAAACCCTGCCGCCAGTGAAGCCTGCTCCACGCCGCGCCCCTGCAATAGCCACTGCTCCGCCACCGCCAGACGCAGCTGCTCCAGATAATCGCGAACGCTAATCCCTAAATGTGACTGAAAAAGCCGGGTGAGATGGCGCGGGCTGACGTGCGCCAGCGCGGCGATATCAGGCAAGCTCCACTTTTTTTGTGGCTCGGCGGTGAGCGCATCCTGCGCCCGATGAATCGCCGGATGAAGATGATTGCGGTAGCGTAGCCACGGGGAGAGCTGGGGATCGTCACCGGAACGGCGGAACCAGACCACCATCTCGCGCGCCACGGCCAGCGCCTTTTCGGGACCGCACAGGCGGTTAATCATATGCAGCGCCAGATCGATGCCAGACGTGATCCCCGCGCTGGTCCAGATGTTCTCATCCTGCACAAAGATGCGGTTTTCTTTAATCGTCGCTGTGGGGGCTGCGGTGCGTAAACGACTGATAACGTCATGGTGGGTTGTACACTGCCGGTTGTTCAGCAGGCCCGATTTCGCCGCCAGCAGCGCGCCAGAACAGACGCACATCACCGTGATATCCCGGCGCTGAATAATCGGCTGCAGGCGCATCAGCCAGTGCTGTATCTGTAACGCCTGTGGTGTCGAAAACTGAGTGCGGGAGTCGCTCACGCCGGGCATTACCAGCAGGCTCCCCTCAGGCACCCTTTCCGGTAGCGGCTGGATGCCGCTCATCGTCAGGCCTATCGACGTCGGAACGTCCGGTTGCGGCCCAATGTAATGCAGACGAAACGCGTCGCCAGCCAGCATAAAGCTCTCTGCCGGGCCCGTCATATCTAATGACAGCACCCCGGGCAACATGACGAACCAGACGTCGATGCTCATTACAGTGACTCCAGCGTCTCCGCTACCGTTTTAATGTCGGCAAAACGCCCGGACAGTACCGTTTCGGTACGGTGGCGAATTTCCGCTGCACTCAGGGTAATGCCCCTGTACGTCATGGGGAACGTCAGCGTGGCCTCGCTAACAAAGGTCACAGCATAACCCAGATCGGATGCCACCCGGGCGGTGGTTTCGCAGCATTGCTCAGTGCGAATACCGCAGATAATCAGCTGGTTGATATCACGTTCACGCAGCCAGCGATCGAGCCCGGTATCCGTAAAGGCATTATGGACGTGTTTCTGGAAAACCACATCCGGCTGATGACGCAAAAAGGCCATCGATTTAACAAAGCCGCTTTGCAGCGTGAAGGGGCCGTCTTCATCTACATGGAAAATATCAACGACCGGAATACCGCGCGCCTGGCAGCCTTCAATCAGCCCCAGCATCGCCTGCTGAAAGGCAGGAATGTCATCCTCCTGCCAGTAATTGCGGTGATGGAAGGACTGCTGAGTATCAATGTTGATGAGTGCAATGCGTGACATGGTGGAGCTCCTCGCCAGTGGGTGTGACACCATACTGGCAAGGAAATAAAGGCACGCACAGACCAAAAAAGGACATCCTCGTGCCGCGGTCGGACAAGCGTGTTTACGACATCAGCGGCAGCAGCTGCTGGTAGATTTTGCGGAACACGTCGCGCCTTTCCGCGTACCGCGCATGGTTTGCCGCATCAGGGAAATGCGCCTGCTCAAGGGTAAGCTGCGGCAGCAGTTGCGAAAGCGGTTGTTCCGGATGAATGGCTATCTGCGCCAGACGCGCGGCGCCGAGCGCGGGGCCAACATCGCCACCGGTGCGGAAATCCAGCTGCAACCCGCTGATATCCGAGAGCATTTGCCGCCAGTAAGGGCTTCGCGCACCGCCGCCAATCAGGGTGACGCTTGCGGGTTTCAGGCCGCAGTCATGGACCACGTCCATTCCGTCGGCCAGCGCATACCCCACCCCTTCCAGAACCGCACGCGCCAGTTCTGCCGGGCCATGCTGATGGGTTAAGCCAAAGAATACCCCTTTCGCTTCCGGATTGTTGTGTGGCGTACGCTCGCCGGACAGATACGGTAAAAACCAGACGGTCCCCGCAGCGTCATCCGCCTGCTGCGCCGCCGCAATGAGCGCAGGCACGTCGGTCATGCCGGTGAGTTTCGCCGCCCAGTCCAGGCAGGACGCCGCGCTCAGCATCACCGACATCAAATGCCATTTTCCCGGAAGCGCATGACAGAAACTGTGCACAGCGCTTTCGGGATTACTGCGATAGCCGTCGCTGACGGCAAAATAGACGCCAGACGTTCCCAGAGACAGCATCGCCTGCCCTGCCTCAACCATGCCGACGCCCACGGCACCCGCAGCGTTGTCACCGCCCCCGGCAACCACCGGTACGGCAGGCATATTCCAGCGTTCCGCAACGTCTGGCAGCAGTGTGCCTGTTACCTCGCTACCTTCGAACAGCACGGGCATGTGTTCACGGGTCAGGTGGCAGGCATCCAGCATCGCCTCGCTCCAGTCACGTTTCGCCACGTCGAGCCACATCGTGCCGGCGGCATCGGACATGTCGGAAGCAAAATCGCCCGTCATACGAAAGCGCAGATAGTCTTTCGGTAGCAGGACTTTCGCCACCTGCCGGAAAATCTCCGGCTCGTGTCGCTGCACCCACAGCAGCTTGGGCGCGGTAAAGCCGGGCATCATCAGGTTGCCGGTGATCTCACGAGACGTGGGTACACGCGCCTCAAGAAGCGCACACTCTTCCGCACAGCGGCCATCGTTCCAGAGAATGGCGGGTCGCAACACGCGATGCTCGCTGTCCAGCAAGGTTGCACCGTGCATTTGCCCGGCAATCCCCAGCGCTTTCACGTCACGCAGAGAATGCTGTTCACCTAACGCCTTGATTGCACGTTCCGTTGCCTGCCACCACTGCTCCGGATCCTGTTCCGACCACAGCGGATGCGGACGTGAAACCTGCAGCTTTTCCGTCTGCGTTGCTAACACCTCGCCCTGTTCGCTTAACAGGATGGCTTTCACACCCGATGTGCCAAGATCGATCCCGATATACATTACGGTGACTCCTTTAACAGAAATGCCCGGTGGCGCTAACGCTTACCGGGCCTACGTGCTGTTATTTATCGAACAGGTAGTGATTGACCAGATTTTCCAACAGCTCCTGGTGCCCGCTCTGGTGCTGCGGTGCAAGCTGATGTTGTTCAGCGTACTTCGCGATGTCCGCAAGTGATAACTGACCTTTCAAAATTTGCTGGCCCAGCTCACTGTTCCAGCCGCTGTAACGCTTCGCCACGCGTTTATCGAGCTCGCCGTCTTCAATCATACGAGCCGCCACTTTCAACGCCAGCGCCATGGTGTCCATCGCACCAATGTGGCCGTAGAACAGATCGTATTTGTCGGTGCTCTGGCGACGCACTTTGGCGTCAAAGTTCAGGCCGCCGGTAGTGAAACCACCCGCTTTGATGATTTCGTACATCACCAGCGCGTTCTCTTCCACGCTGTTCGGGAACTGGTCTGTGTCCCAGCCCAGCTGCGCGTCGCCGCGGTTAGCATCGACCGAGCCGAAGATGCCCAGCGCAATCGCAGACGCGATCTCGTGGTGGAAAGAGTGGCCCGCCAGCGTGGCGTGGTTGGCTTCAATGTTCACTTTAATCTCTTTTTCCAGACCGAACTGCTTCAGGAAGCCATACACCGTCGCCACGTCGTAGTCATACTGATGCTTCGTCGGCTCCTGCGGCTTCGGCTCAATCAGCAGCGTGCCGCGGAAGCCGATTTTGTGCTTGTGGTCGACAACCATCTGCATAAAGCGGCCAATCTGCTCGCGCTCCTGACGCAGATCGGTGTTCAGCAGCGTTTCATATCCTTCACGGCCACCCCAGAGGACATAGTTTTCGCCGCCCAGCTGATGCGTGGCATTCATTGCCGTCACCACCTGCGTGGCCGCCCAGCTAAACACTTCCGGATCCGGGTTGGTTGCCGCACCCGCGCCGTAGCGTGGGTTTGTGAAGCAGTTTGCCGTGCCCCACAGCAGTTTCACGCCGCTTTGCTGCTGCTTTGCCGCCAGTACATCCACCATCTGCGCAAAGTTGTTCAGATACTCTTTCAGCGATGCGCCTTCCGGCGACACGTCGACGTCATGGAAGCAGTAGTACGGCACGTTCAGCTTGTGGAAGAACTCAAACGCCACATCGGCTTTGCGCTTTGCCAGTTCGATGGCCTCACCCGGTTGCTGCCATGGGCGGTCAAAGGAGCCCACGCCGAACATATCGGCGCCGTTCCAGCAGAAGGTATGCCAGTAACAGGCGGCAAAGCGCAGATGATCTTCCATGCGCTTACCCAGCACCAGCTCATCCGGGTTGTAGTGACGAAATGCTAAAGGATTGGTCGTTTTCGGGCCTTCGTAACGAACACGATCGAGTTGGTCGAAATAAGCTTGCATATTGAGCTCCATAATCAGGGTATGCGGCGAGTCGTTGATACAGGAGTAATAGTGAATAGACATTTTGGGTTGCTCAATTACGTTATTTCACACTGCTATTGAGAGAATGCACAACTGTGCGCTGGCTCGCAAAATAATGCGCAGACAAACTATTTTTCGGCGCGAATTCCAGAATCAAATGTAATTAAGACGTTACGTATTTTAAAATCCGATCGCGGTCATAAATTCAGAAATAAACCAAATATCGTAATGAGAAGATAAAAATCTGTAATTGCCAGCCCGCCTTTCCGCGTTAAAAATTTGCTGCGTCTCAGCAGTGAATGTTTCTTTTATCTCAGCAACACATACCCCTACAAAAAGGCCTAATAATTATGAAGATAAAGAACCTGACCCTAACGCTCTGCACTACGCTCCTGCTTGCCAGTTTTGCCGGTCATGCCAAAGAGGTCAAAATTGGCATGGCGATTGACGACCTGCGTCTGGAGCGCTGGCAAAAAGATCGCGATATCTTTGTAAAAAAAGCGGAATCCCTCGGCGCAAACGTGTTTGTTCAGTCGGCTAACGGCAACGAAGAAACGCAAATGTCGCAGATCGAGAATATGATTAACCGTGGCGTCGATGTGCTGGTCATTATCCCCTATAACGGCCAGGTATTAAGTAACGTGGTAAAAGAAGCCAAACAAGAAGGCATAAAAGTGCTGGCTTATGACCGCATGATTAATAATGCGGACATTGATTATTATATTTCGTTCGATAATGAAAAAGTCGGCGAATTACAGGCACAAAGCCTGATCGACAAAGTGCCTCAGGGCAATTATTTCCTGATGGGCGGCTCTCCGGTGGATAACAACGCCAAGCTGTTCCGCGAAGGGCAAATGAAGGTCCTTAAACCGTACATCGACAACGGGAAAATTAAAGTGGTTGGCGATCAATGGGCCGACGGCTGGCTGCCAGAAAACGCGCTGAAGATTATGGAAAATGCGCTGACGGCCAACAACAACAAAATTGATGCGGTTGTGGCCTCCAACGATGCCACCGCAGGCGGTGCGATTCAGGCATTAAGCGCCCAGGGGCTGGCGGGTAAAGTCGCCATTTCTGGACAGGATGCCGATCTGGCTGGCGTAAAACGCATTATCGCAGGCACCCAAACCATGACGGTCTACAAACCGATTACCGAGCTTGCCAATACGGCGGCGGAAATCGCCGTGGAACTGGGCAATGGCAAGCAACCTAAAGCAGACGCAACGCTGAATAACGGGCTGAAAGACGTTCCGGCTCGCCTGCTCACCCCTATTGAAGTCAATAAAGAGAACATTGACGCCACCGTCATTAAAGACGGCTTCCATAAGAAGAGCGAACTGTAATCCGGCGCGGCCCCTGCTTTGCAGGGGCGCATCACGTTGTACTGTTCTTCCCTCGGTTTATGTGGAGCAGTTATGCCTTATTTACTTGAAATGAAAAGCATCACCAAGCGCTTCGGCACGGTGAAAGCCGTCGATAACGTCAGTCTCCGGTTGAATCCCGGCGAAGTCGTTTCGCTGTGTGGCGAGAACGGCTCAGGCAAGTCAACGTTGATGAAAGTGTTGTGCGGGATCTACCCGTATGGCAGTTACGAAGGCGAAATCGTTTTTGCTGGCGAAGTTATCCAGGCGACTCACATTCGTGATACCGAACGTAAAGGCATCGCCATCATCCACCAGGAACTGGCGCTGGTGAAGCATCTCACCGTGCTGGAGAACATTTTCCTTGGGGCCGAAATTTCCCGCCACGGCGTGCTGGATTACGACACCATGACGCTACGTTGTGAAAAGCTGCTCGCGCAGGTGAGTCTCAGCATTTCACCGGATACCCGCGTGGGCGACCTGGGACTGGGGCAACAGCAGCTGGTTGAAATCGCTAAAGCGCTCAATAAACAGGTCAGGCTGCTGATCCTTGATGAGCCCACGGCCTCGCTCACCGAACAGGAAACTGCGGTACTGCTCGATATCATTCGCGATCTGCAAAATCACGGCATCGCCTGCATCTACATTTCGCACAAACTGAACGAGGTTAAAGCCATTTCGGACACCATCTGCGTGATCCGCGACGGGCAGCACATCGGCACGCGTGAAGCCGCGGGCATGAGTGAGGATGACATCATCACCATGATGGTAGGACGCGAGCTGACGGCGCTCTACCCGAATGAGCCTCACACCAAAGGTGATGAAGTGTTGCGCGTGGAAAATCTGACCGCGTGGCACCCCGTTAACCGCCACATCAAGCGTGTGAATAACGTCTCGTTTTCTCTGCACAGCGGCGAAATCCTCGGTATCGCCGGGTTAGTCGGCGCCGGGCGCACGGAGGCCGTACAGTGTCTGTTTGGCGTGTGGCCAGGGCGCTGGGAGGGCACGATTTATATCGACGGCCAGCCGGTGAAAATCGACAACTGCCAGCAGGCGATCGCCCGCGGCATTGCCATGGTGCCGGAAGACCGCAAAAAAGACGGCATCGTGCCGGTTTTGGCGGTGGGGAAAAACATTACGCTGGCGGCGCTCGATCGCTTCTCCGGCGCGCTGAGCAGCCTGGACGATGCCGCCGAGCAGCAGTGCATCCTTCAGTCAATCGCCCGATTGAAGGTCAAAACCTCCTCACCGGAACTGGCCATTGGCCGCCTGAGCGGCGGCAACCAACAGAAGGCGATTCTGGCGCGCTGCCTGCTTCTCAATCCACGCATATTAATCCTTGATGAGCCGACGCGCGGAATTGATATCGGTGCCAAATATGAAATCTACAAACTGATTAATCAGCTTGTACAGCAAGGGATTGCCGTCATTGTCATTTCGTCTGAGTTACCCGAAGTGCTCGGCCTGAGCGACCGTGTGCTGGTCATGCACGAGGGAAAACTGAAAGCCAACCTGATTAACCAGAACCTGACGCAGGAGCAGGTGATGGAAGCCGCTTTAAGGAGCGAACGTCATGTCGAAAAGCAACCCGTCTGATATCAAAGTCGCCGTTCCGACGCCCGGTGCGTTCGCAGGGCTAAAAGCGCTGAACCTGCAGGTTTTCGTGATGATCGCGGCGATTATCGTCATCATGCTCTTCTTTACCTGGATGACTGATGGTTCGTACCTCAGCGCGCGTAACGTCTCTAACCTGCTCCGCCAGACCGCTATCACCGGCATTCTGGCCGTCGGCATGGTATTCGTGATTATCTCCGCGGAAATCGATCTGTCGGTCGGTTCAATGATGGGGCTCCTCGGCGGTGTGGCGGCGATTTTTGACGTCTGGCTCGGCTGGCCGCTGCCGCTGACCGTGGCGGTCACGTTGGTATTGGGGCTGGTACTGGGGGCCTGGAACGGCTGGTGGGTAGCCTACCGTAAAGTGCCGTCGTTCATTGTCACCCTGGCGGGGATGCTGGCCTTCCGTGGGATCTTAATCGGCATTACTAACGGCACCACCGTCTCCCCGACCAGCGCGGCCATGTCGCAGATTGGTCAGAGCTACCTCCCGGATGGTGTGGGCTTTACCATCGGCGTGGCGGGGCTGCTGGCATTTGTCGCGTGGCAGTGGCGTGGACGCATGCGTCGTCAGGCGCTGGGGCTGGCGTCGCCAGCATCCACGTCGGTGGTGGGACGTCAGGCGCTCACGGCCGTCATTGTGCTGGGCGCCATCTGGCTTTTAAACGACTATCGCGGTGTTCCGACCCCCGTGCTGCTGCTGACGCTTTTACTGCTGGGCGGCATGTTTATGGCCACGCGCACCGCGTTTGGCCGCCGTATTTATGCCATCGGCGGCAACCTTGAGGCTGCCCGCCTCTCGGGCATTAACGTTGAACGCACCAAACTCGCGGTCTTCGCCATTAACGGCCTGATGGTCGCCATCGCCGGGTTGATCCTCAGCTCGCGTCTGGGGGCGGGTTCCCCCTCCGCCGGTAACATCGCCGAGCTGGATGCTATCGCCGCCTGCGTTATTGGCGGTACCAGCCTCGCAGGGGGTATCGGCAGCGTCGCGGGCGCGGTCATGGGGGCATTTATCATGGCGTCGTTGGATAACGGGATGAGTATGATGGACGTCCCGACGTTTTGGCAGTATATCGTCAAGGGGGCCATTCTTTTACTGGCAGTCTGGATGGACTCGGCCACCAAGCGACGGGCCTGATAACGGTATTGTGACTTAATTGGGAAGTGAGCCATGTTTGAAAAGCGTCACCGCATTACGTTGTTATTCAATGCCAACAAAGCCTACGACCGTCAGGTGGTAGAAGGCGTGGGTGAATATTTGCAGGCGTCGCAATCCGAGTGGGATATCTTTATTGAGGAAGATTTTCGCACCCGTCTGGAGAACATCAAAGACTGGCTGGGCGATGGCGTTATCGCCGACTATGACGACCCCGTCATTGAGCAACTGCTGACCGACGTCGACGTTCCGATCGTGGGCGTCGGCGGCTCCTACCACTCGCCCGAACACTATCCGCCGGTTCACTATATCGCCACCGATAACCATGCCCTGGTCGAGGCCGCGTTTCTCCATTTAAAAGAGAAAGGCGTCCATCGCTTCGCGTTTTATGGTTTACCCGCCACCAGTGGCAAGCGCTGGGCCGTTGAGCGTGAGCACGCGTTTTGCCAGCTGGTCGCGCAGGAGAAGTATCGCGGCGTGGTCTATCAGGGGCTGGAAACCGCCCCGGAAAACTGGCAGCACGCGCAAAACCGTCTCGCTGACTGGCTGCAAACGCTTCCGCCGCAAACCGGCATTATTGCTGTGACGGACGCCCGCGCGCGGCACGTGCTGCAGGTCTGCGAACACTTACACATTCCGGTGCCCGAAAAACTGTGCGTGATTGGCATCGATAACGAAGAGCTTACCCGCTACCTGTCCCGCGTGGCGCTCTCTTCCGTGGCTCAGGGCACGCGTCAAATGGGCTATCAGGCGGCGAAGCTGCTGCACCGTCTGCTGGATAAAGAATCTCTGCCGCTTCAGCGCCTGCTGGTGCCTCCTGTTCGCGTCGTAGAACGTCGCTCAACCGATTATCGCTCCTTAAGCGACCCGGCCGTTATTCAGGCCATGCACTATATTCGCAACCACGCCTGCAAAGGGATTAAAGTCGATCAGGTACTGGATTCGGTGGGCATTTCGCGTTCGAATCTGGAGAAGCGTTTTAAAGAAGAGGTGGGCGAAACCATTCATGCCGTTATCCATGCTGAAAAGCTGGAGAAAGCACGCAGCCTGCTCATCTCCACGTCGCTGTCGATCAACGAAATCTCGCAGATGTGCGGTTACCCGTCGCTGCAATATTTTTATTCGGTGTTTCGCAAAGAGTATGACACCACGCCGAAGGAGTATCGGGATCGCCACAGCGAGGTGCTGATCTAGAAAAGAAAACGCCTTCCAGTGGAAGGCGTTTTTTTGAGATTACATATGAGCGGCGATTAAGCGCTGGTTATCCTGGTACATAGCGAACAGATAGTTGTTATAGCTCTGTCCCTTCGTCGAATACCCTTTCAGCTTGTGGATCATCGTACTGGCCGTCACTTCCTGGTCCGCTTTACGCAGCTGAGCGCGTGATTTACGGAACGATGAGTAGGCCGGGTGCGTGTTCAGATTCACCACATAGGCGTTCACGGAATCTTTCACGGATTCAAACTGCGAATAGCCTTTCACCTTGCCAGGCGCATTCGTACAACGGCCTTTCACACATTTCATGCCGAAAAGGTTGTTGTTGTTACGCGCAAGCTTGGACGTTCCCCAGCCGCTTTCGGCTGCAGCCATGGTCGCAACCATGCTGCCCGGGATGATATCCACACGCTCAAGGAGAGCATTCCACGGCACACGACGCGTGTTCCCGTTCCAGCTCAGCTTGTAGCGCTTCGTGATATCTTTCAGACGCGCGCGCTCTGACGGCGACCAGCGGCTATCGTACTGTTTGGAAATCAGCCAGTTACGATCCGCAGTAATCGCGGCATTTTGACTCGTGATGTAAGGCATTACCGTCCGGAGAAACGCTTTTTTCCTTGGTGTTCCGGAAGGGTATTTTCGCAAATCAGGAAGTGAACTACTCTTTGCACTATTGCGAGAATACTCTTGTTTACTGCTAACCTTACTACTTGTCGTCTTTATTACGTGGGCTTTCTTACTCGTTGTATCCGTGTGCGTCTTCGCAAGCACCTCACCCGAAAATGCCGTGGTGAGTAACATGAGTATCGCAGCCCCATATCGTCGAATGGGAGTCGATATCATTAGGTCTCCTGGTCGGATGTAATCATCCTAACACCTTATTTTTTTCACAAATTTGAGAGCGGAATCTCAAATCATATCAAAAATAGACTTCAAGAGCACGTATAGAAATAGTCCAATTCCGAAACTATGTCACCTGAAACTTGCTCATAAAAACATCATTTCCGGAAAAATGTGTGCGTTATCGCAGATAACTGCCTAATTTTGCGCAAGATCACTCATCCTCACGCATCCTCCTGGCAGAAAGCGACAGGGGATGAGTTTTTCACGCCCGCCTGCTGGCACACTGGTCAAAAAATCCGCGACAGGAACCAGGAATGAAACGCACCGCAATAGCCTTTCTGATGTTACCCGCACTGGCACATGCCGACTGGTCATCGCCGGGGTTTGGCGCATTTCGCGCCGAGGGCACCGGGATTTTCACCAGCCAGGCAAAGCTTGCGAAGGGTACGCGTCCTCTTACGCTGAGTTTTGACAAGACGTGCTGGCAGCCCACAGGCGCGATAAAACTCAATGAGATGCTGTCGCTCAAGCCCTGTGACGGCGCTCCGCCGCAGTGGCGCCTTTTCCGCGACGGTGAGTACCAGATGCGGATTGATACCCGATCCGGCACGCCCACCCTGCTGCTGGCGGTTCAGAGCGCGACAGAACAGCCGGTGACCAACGTTATCCGCCAGTGTCCGAAGTGGGACGGTAAGCCGCTGACGCTGGACGTCAGCCATACCTTTCCGGAAGGCTCCGTCGTGCGCGACTACTACAGTAAACAGACGGCGACCGTACAAGATGGGAAAATCACCCTGCAGCCAGCCGCCAACAGTAACGGCCTGCTGCTGCTTGAGCGCGCCGAAACCGACAAGCCGGCACCGTTTAGCTGGCAAAACGCCACTGTCTATTTTGTACTGACCGACCGGTATGTGAATGGCGACCCGAGCAACGACAACAGCTATGGCCGCCATAAAGACGGCATGCAGGAGATTGGCACGTTCCACGGTGGCGATCTGAAGGGGCTGACCAGCAAGCTCGATTACCTGCAGCAGCTGGGGGTGAATGCGCTCTGGATAAGCTCCCCGCTTGAGCAGATCCACGGCTGGGTAGGCGGCGGAACCAAAGGTGATTTCCCGCATTATGCCTATCATGGCTACTACACCCAGGACTGGACAACGCTCGATGCCAACATGGGCACCGAGGATGACCTGCGTCAGCTTGTTGATGAGGCGCATAAGCGCGGCATTCGCATCCTGTTTGATATCGTCATGAACCACGTTGGCTATGCCACGCTGGCAGACATGCAGGAATTTCAGTTTGGTGCCCTGTACCTTCAGGGTGATGAACTGAAAAAGACGCTGGGAGAACGCTGGACGGACTGGACGCCTGGCGCAGGCCAAACCTGGCATAGCTTCAACGACTATATCAACTTCAGCGACAAGGCCGCATGGGAAAAATGGTGGGGCAAGAAATGGATCCGTACCGACATCGGTGATTACGATAATCCCGGCTTCGACGATTTAACGATGTCGCTGGCGTTCCTGCCCGACCTGAAAACGGAATCCACCGTCGCTTCCGGGTTACCCAATTTCTATCAACATAAGCCCGATACCCACGCGAAAGCGATTCCGGGTTATACCCCGCGCGACTACCTGACCCACTGGCTCAGCCAGTGGGTACGTGACTACGGCATCGACGGTTTCCGGGTGGATACCGCAAAACACGTTGAGCTTGCGGCCTGGCAACAGCTGAAAGATCAGGCAAGCCAGGCGCTGGCCGCCTGGAAAGGCGCTCACCCGGATAAAAAGCTCGACAACGCACCGTTCTGGATGACCGGGGAATCCTGGGGCCACGGCGTCATGCAGAGCGATTATTACCGCCACGGTTTTGATGCGATGATTAACTTTGATTATCAGGAGCAGGCGGCAAAAGCGGTGGATTGTCTGGCCGATATGGATCTCACCTGGCAGCAGATGGCGGAGAAACTGCAAAGCTTCAACGTGCTGAGCTACCTCTCATCCCACGATACGCGCCTGTTCCGCGAAGGGGGTCAGCGCGCGGCGGAGCTGCTTCTGCTGGCTCCGGGCAGCGTGCAAATCTATTACGGGGATGAGTCCGAGCGTCCATTCGGGCCGACAGGCTCCGACCCGCTGCAGGGCACCCGCTCGGATATGAACTGGCAGGACGTCACGGGCAAGCAGGCCTTAACCGTCGCCCACTGGCAAACGCTGGGTCAGTTCCGCGCCCGTCACCCGGCGATTGGTGAAGGCAAACAAACCACGCTGTCGCTGAAAGAGGGGTATGGCTTCGTGCGCGAGCACAAGGGCGATAAGGTGATGGTGGTATGGGCGGGTAATCAATAGATCAATCCCCTCACCCTAACCTTCTGCCCTAAGGGGAGAGGGCCGGGGTGAGGGAAATTCCACCAGAACTATTCACTACACAAGCTCACTCCTGCCCTATAAAACAACAAATCCGACCACACCACCCGATTTGCACCAACACGGTGCTAGCGTTATGGTTACCCACTTTCAAAATAAGCTCGACAGATCACCTGCTATGACGTTTTCACTTTTCGGCGACAAATTTACCCGCCATTCAGGCATTACTCGCCTGATGGAGGACCTCAACGACGGGCTGCGCACACCGGGCGCAATCATGCTCGGCGGCGGAAACCCGGCTCAAATCCCGGAGATGAATACCTATTTCCAGACCCTGCTCGCTCAGATGCTGGAAAGCGGCAAAGCAACCGATGCGCTTTGCAATTACGACGGCCCGCAGGGTAAAACCGAACTGCTGGCACTCCTCGCCGAAATGCTGCGTGACGAGCTGGGCTGGGATATCGAACCACAGAATATTGCACTGACAAACGGCAGCCAGAGCGCGTTTTTCTACTTGTTTAACCTGTTCGCAGGACGTCGCGCCGACGGCACCACCAAAAAAGTGCTGTTCCCGCTGGCACCGGAGTATATCGGCTACGCTGATTCCGGCCTGGAAGAGGATCTGTTCGTCTCCGCGCGCCCGAACATTGAGCTGCTGCCGGAAGGCCAGTTCAAATATCACGTCGATTTTGAACACCTGCATATTGGCGAAGAGACGGGCATGATCTGCGTATCGCGCCCGACTAACCCAACGGGCAACGTAATCACTGATGACGAACTGATGAAGCTGGATGCGCTGGCAAATCAGCACGGCATCCCGCTGGTGATCGATAACGCCTACGGCGTACCGTTCCCGGGCATTATCTTCAGCGAAGCACGTCCGCTGTGGAACCCGAACATTGTCCTGTGCATGAGCCTCTCTAAGCTGGGTCTGCCGGGCAGCCGCTGCGGCATTATCATCGCCAATGAGAAAATCATCACCGCCATCACCAATATGAACGGCATTATCAGCCTTTCTCCGGGCGGCATTGGCCCGGCGATGATGTGCGAAATGATCAAACGCAAGGACCTGCTGCGTCTGTCGAATGACGTGATCAAGCCTTTCTACTACCAGCGCGTTCAGGAGACGATCGCGACACTTCGTCGCTACTTGCCGGAAGAACGTTGTCTTATCCACAAACCGGAAGGGGCAATTTTCCTGTGGCTGTGGTTTAAGGATTTACCTATCACCACCGAACTGCTTTACCAGCGCCTGAAAAAGCGCGGCGTACTGATGGTGCCGGGCGATTATTTCTTCCCAGGTCTGGATAAGCCGTGGCCGCATACCCATCAGTGCATGCGCATGAACTACGTCCCCGATCCGGAAAAAATCGAAGCGGGTGTTAAAATTCTCGCCGAAGAGATCGAAAAAGCCTGGCGCGAAGGCAATTGTTAAATAATAAGGCTCTTCAAATGAAGAGCCTTATTATTCCGTGATCTTAATCTTATATTAAGGATATATCCTGTAGCGTTTTATTTATCATCCCCCTTGAGTTTCCTTAGGAATATTCCTTTAATTTACGCTCACTAACTTTCCCCTCAATAATTAAGCATCGATTAAAGATCTTAACTTATTGTTATTTTGAAATAACCCTCCGCAACGCAGGGAAATACCTTCCAGAGTCACTTTCATGCATATTTAAAAATAGGGCATATACTCACTAATACGCCGCTCGGCGTTCTTTTGCGTGGAGTATTCATATGCTACCTAATAATGTTAGTCGCATCAGCGCTATCGCTGTTGCGGTACTGCTCGCGTTCTCTCTTTCTGCCTGCAGTGGAAGCGGTGGCGGCTCTCATCACTCAACGGCCAAAAATAACCCTGCGACGGGAAGCAGCAGCGGCTCAGGTGATGGAAGTGGCACGACCGCGAACAATGGCGGTTCGGGCAGCAACGGCTCGGGTACCGGGACGGGTTCAGGTACCGGGACAGGCGCTGGTGGCGGAACGGGTTCTGGTTCAGGATCGGGCTCAGGCTCAGGCTCAGGAGGCAATGGCAGCGGAGGAACCGGAACAGGCAATACGGGCGGTGGCGGAACCACTACCGCAGGCGTAAATACGATACTGGGTGATGCCGGTAAAACCGTAACCAGCGTCGGATCGACGGTGGATGGCCTTGGAAGCCAGCTTCCGACAAATAATCCCGTCACATCAACCGTTTCAACCACCGTCAGCGGTGTTGGCAGTGCCGTGTCCACCGTGGGGACAGGCGTCACGACTGGCGTTGGCGATCCAAACAACCCGAACGGTGTGGGTACCACAGTTAAAGGCGTGACCACGTCGGTCACCTCCCTTGGCAATACCGTTTCAACGGTAGGTACGGGCCTGGCGAGTTCCACTTCCGGAACACCGGTCAGCGGCGTAACCGGCCTGACGGGCAGCGTGGTCAACAGCACCGGGCAACTGGTCAGTAACACTGGCACGGGTCTCACCAACACGGTAAGCAGCCCAGCGGTCACTCAGGTAACAACCGATACCACGGCCCTGGCTAACAAGACGCTGGGCGGGGTACAAGGCGTGACGCAAAGCGTGGGCACCACAACGGGTCTCGGCACACCTGTCAACGGTCTGCTGACCCAGGTGGGTGGCACCGTCAGCGGCGTGGGGACCAACATTAGCAGCAGCAATAGCGGGCTTAGCGGTGTCGGTCAGGTCGTTCAAAATGTAGGCCAGACGGTCACGGATAGCGGTACGCTAGTGAAACCCACATCAACCACCGGAGGCAGCGGCACAGGATCTCTGACGGCCGATGCCAATGTGACAGCCACAAACAATAGCCTGAGCACTACGGTCAATACCACCCTCAATACGCTGACTGCGGGTGTAACGGCCAATGCAGGCACAACCCAAAACACATCTACGACAAACCCGATTAACGGACTCAACACGTTAACCACCGGTCTGCTGACGCCAAAACAGTAACCTGCTTATTGTCATTCTGCGCCCCTGGTTCAGGGGCGCTTTATACAGCGACACTCCCCCTAACCGGGAATGATGAACAGGGATAGCGCGATGAAACACCACTTCCTTTTTTCGCTGACGGGGCTGGTTGTGCTGAGCATGGCCCGCGCCGATACACTGCCCTCTATTATTAACCCTGATAACCCGGCGCAAGTTTCTCGTAACGTTGCCCCCGAACAGACGGAGGCCGTCCCGCAGCCGAAAGTCAAAATAGAAAAACCGCAGTCAACGCTGACGCCTGAAACACCCATTACCATTAATCATATTCAGTTTATTGGCGGCACGCGTTATCCCTTGCAGGAATTACTTCAGCCCTTCAGGCCTTATGCCGGAAAAACCGTGCCGCTAAAAACGCTCACCGGGCTGGTAAACGATATTACGGCGCGCTATAAGGCCGACGGTTTTCCGCTCTCCTATGCCTGGCTGCCCGATAATAATTTCCAGCAGGGGAATATTAAAATTGTTCTGGTTGAAGGCTATGTCGCTCACAGCGACATCACCAGTAATAACCCGCACGTCGCCGAGCGTCTTAAACGATTGTCAGAAAAAATCATGGCGGAAAAACCGCTGTCTCAGGATACGTTCGATCGCTATAGCCAGCTGATGACCCGTACCCCGAACGTTCCGGTCACGGCTAACGCGCAGCTGCCAACCAATATCTATGGCGCGGCGGCGATGCAGATTACCGGTAATCAGGAGCGGAGCTGGAATATCGCCTCGACGATCGATACCCGTAAAGGGCAAGATTTAATGATGCTGAACGGCACGCTCAGCAACATGACAAGTTATGGCGATCAGCTTGGCGTGGCCACGCTTGTGCCGTTAGATAGCAACACGCGAAAAAACTATGTCGGGCTTAACTGGCAGCAGTTTTTAAACGATGAAGGGCTGACGATGCAGCTCAAAGGCAGCTATTACCGCGAAGATCCGCGAGATTTTTCGCCCCTGCTCTCTTTGCCGAATAATATCAGCGTCGATTCGAAGCAAAAAACAACGCAATACAACGGTGGCGTGACGTTTGGCTATCCCCTGCTGCTGACGCAAAAATCACAAATTAATCTGACCGGCGGTTTTGATTACACCGACCGCCAGGATGATTATGCTCTTCAGGCCAGGCTGCAGGGCAAAACCTATCGTCTGGACTCCGTCAACCAGCACGCGCGTTATCCGGCGCTGGAAGTGGGCATCAACGGTGCGCATCAGTTCACAACCGCCAGCATCAGCGGCCGACTCAACGTACGGCAGGGCATTGATGCGATGGGTGCCGATATCGTCTCGGCCCCCAGGCCCGATATGAATTTTACGCTCACGAAAAGCTATCTGGACGCAGCCTGGCTGTTTGCCGACAAGTGGCGGCTTTCAACGTCCTGGGAGGGTGACTGGTCAAATAACACGTTGCCAGAACCCGAACGCGTTAGCTTCGGTGCCCAGCGGTTTGGCCGTGGATACCAGGACAGTGAAGCAAGCGGTGATTACGGCTATGGCGGGCAGGTAGAACTGCGCTATATCCAGATGCGAAAAGAGAGTACCTGGCTTGCCACAATCCAGCCCTACATCCTGGCCGATACCGCGCAAACCTGGTTTAACACCTCCGGCTTGCCTCATCAGCGGCTCGGGTCAGTGGCGGCCGGCGTGATGGTAGGCGATACCCGCCACTATAGCGTCACGGTTGAGGCGGCAAGACCCGTAGGGGATGTTCCGACAGACAGTCGCAACAGAGACTGGCGCTACAGTCTGACGTTTACGTGGAATTTCAATAAAATGCAGTAAGCCTTTCAGCCCGAATACTGACAGGATCAACGCAGTGCAGCGCGTGGGTTGGACAGGCCTCCACGCAGGCCGGTCCGCCTTCGCGATGACGGCACAAATCACATTTCAGCGCTTGTGCCCTGTTTCCCACCAGCCGTACCTGCATCGCCCCAAACGGACAGGCGACCATACAGCTCTTGCAGCCAATACAGCGCGTCTGCTCAACAAGCCAGGCGCCCGCCGTACGGCTGATGGCATGGGTTGGGCAGACGTAGGCACAGGGGGCATCCTCGCACTGATGACACCCCACCGCCGTTGTATAGGCGTCCCCTTTCACCACCCGAAGGCGGGAGGTAAAAGCCTGCGCGGTGAAATCGTCCTGATGCGCGACCGCACAGGCCACTTCACAGGTGCGGCACCCGATGCATTTTTCCGCATCCGCCATGATAAATCGGTTCATCTGTTACGCCTCGCGTACGTTAAAACCCAGCTCTTTTGAGATAGCCTCTGCCGTTTCGCGCAGCGGTTTGAGCAGATTCTTCTCGCCCACCTGCTTCATGCGCGACGTCGATAGCGAGATAGAGATCGCATACGGGACGCGGCCGTGAATATCAAACACCGGCACGGCAATACAGGAGACGCCCAGCTCGTTCTCTTCTTTGTCCATCGCCATGCTGCGATCGCGAATTTCCGCCAGTTCATCATACATGGCGCTCAGTTCAGTGATGGTGTTGCGCGTCAAAGGTTGGATCTGTTCCTGGTGGCTTTCCCAGTAGCTCGCCACGTAATCCTGATGGCCAAACGCCATGTAGATCTTGCCCATCGCGGAACAGTAAAGCGGCATATGCTGGCCAATATAGGCGCGCGTGCGCAGCATACCGGTTGTCGGTTCGAGCTTATAAATCAGGATTGCGTGGTCATCTTCCCGGCTGGAGAAGTTCACCGTCTCGCCGGTCGCAATGTTCAGCGCTTCGAGGTGCGGAGCGGCCACGTGAATGATATTCAGCGACGACAGCGCCTTTTGCCCGACGGCGATAAATTTGGTGGTCAGGCGATAGCTTCCCGCGGCGGGTGCCGGGGTCACGTACCCGCACGACTGTAGCCCCTGCAGCAAGCGGTGCACGGTGCTCTTGTTCAGCCCCGCCAGTTCCGATAAATGCGCAAGCGGACACCCGTTCGGATAGTTGCTGAGGATCTCAATCAGCATCAGGCCGCGAAATAAGCTCTGGCTGCCTGCTGGCCTCTCTTTTTCTTGCGTCATTTCGCTCTCTTTCATGCTCATTACATGGCTCCTTTTCATCGCGACCTGATGGTAGCGCAAAGTGTGGGTCAGTTCACGATCTCAACAGAAAAAACACAACCAGTTGATTTTAATCGATTTTGAAAAACATGAATGTCGTTGATCTGACAAAATTTGATCGCTATATTTGAAATCAGATTTCGCATAGTGGAATTTAGCGATAAAAAAGCACTCACGCTTGCCCTTAAAAGAACAGGAGAACAGGGATGAAAGTGACCTTCGAAGAGTTGAAAGCGGCGTTCAATCGGGTTCTGCTCGATCGCGGCATAAAAGCGGAAACCGCAGACGCTTGCGCCGAGATGTTTGCCCGCACCACGGAATCCGGCGTCTATTCGCATGGTGTAAACCGCTTCCCGCGCTTTATTCAGCAGCTTGATGCAGGGGATATCATTCCTGACGCTCAGCCCAAACGGGTGATGGCATTAGGCGCCATCGAACAGTGGGATGCGCAGCGCTCCATTGGCAACCTGACGGCGAAGAAGATGATGGATCGCGCCACCGAGCTGGCGTCCGATCACGGCATTGGTCTGGTGGCACTGCGTAACGCGAACCACTGGATGCGCGGCGGCAGCTACGGCTGGCAGGCGGCGGAGAAGGGCTATATCGGCATTTGCTGGACCAACTCGATTGCCGTGATGCCCGCGTGGGGAGCAAAAGAGTGCTGCATCGGCACAAACCCGCTGATCGTTGCCATTCCGTCGAACCCTATCACCATGGTCGACATGTCGATGTCGATGTTCTCCTACGGCATGCTGGAGGTGAACCGCCTGGCCGGGCGCGCGTTGCCGGTAGATGGCGGCTTTGACGACGAAGGTCACCTCACCAGAGAGCCGGGCGTGATCGAGAAAAACCGCCGTATTCTGCCCATGGGCTACTGGAAAGGGTCCGGCTTATCCATCGTCCTCGATATGATCGCCACCCTGCTCTCAAACGGATCTTCCGTCGCGGAAGTGACCCAGGACAACAGCGACGAGTACGGCGTATCGCAGATCTTCATCGCCATTGAGGTGGATCGCCTGATCGATGGCCCAACCCGCGATGCCAAACTGCAGCGCATTATGGACTTCATCACCACCGCCGAACGCGCGGATGAGAATGTCGCCATCCGCCTGCCGGGGCATGAATTTACCCGTTTGCTTGAAGAGAACCGCTGCAACGGCATCACGGTTGACGACAGCGTGTGGGCGAAAATCCATTCTCTGTAAGGAGTGGGCCATGATATTCGGACATATTTCCCAGCCAAATCCGTGTCGCCTGCCGCGGGCAATTGAAAAAGCCCTTCATTTTCTGCGCACGACGGATTTCTCTCTCCTGGCGCCAGGCGTGGTAGAAATAGAAGGTCGCAACATTTTTGCCCAGGTTCTGGATCTGACAACAAAGGATCTGCACGAGAATCGCCCGGAAGTGCATCGCCGCTATCTGGATATCCAGTTCCTGGCCTGGGGTGAAGAGAAAATCGGTATCGCGATTGATACCGGTAATAACGAAATAAGCGAATCATTACTGGAACAGCGCGATATTATTTTTTATCACGACAGTGAAAATGAGTCGTTTATCGAAATGATACCCGGCAGCTATGCCATATTTTTTCCGCAGGATGTGCACCGTCCTGCCTGTATTAAAAACAAGGAAACCACAATTCGTAAAATTGTGGTGAAAGTGGCAATCAGCGAATTAGATTAATTTTCTGATATACCCTAAATAATTCGAGTTGCAGGAAGGCGGCAAGAGAGTGAATCTCCAGGAGCTTACATAAGTAAGTGACTGGGGTGAACGAGCGCAGCCAACGCACATGCAACTTGAAGTATGACGGGTATAAATACAGGAACGCGAAATGACCAACACCAGTTTTATTATTGGTGCGTACCCCTGCGCACCCTCGTTTCACCATAAAGGGGAACAAGAAGAACAAACCTTCTGGCGGGAACTTTCCGACACGCCGAATATTCGCGGGCTGGAACAGCCTTGCCTTGAAAATCTTCATCCCCTTGGTGACGAATGGCTGTTCCGCCATACCCCGGGGGACTGGCAAATCGTGGTCACGGCAGTAATGGAAACCATGCGCCGCCGCGGCAGCAACGGCGCATTTGGCCTGGCCTCGGCTGACGACACGCAGCGTAAAGCGTGCGTGGACTTTTACCGACATTTGCACCAAAAAATTAACGCCGTGAATGCCCGTTATCCAGGCAAAGTGATTGCTCTGGAAATGCAGGCCGCCCCGCAGGCGGGCAATGCTTCCGTCGAACAGGCTACAGAAGCGTTTTCCCGCTCGGTTCGGGAAATCGCGGGCTGGGACTGGGACTGCGATCTGGTGCTGGAACACTGCGATGCCATGAACGGCCCGGCACCGCGCAAGGGCTTCCTGCCACTGGAGCAGGTGCTGGAGGTGGTGAAAGACACGGATATCAGCGTCTGCATCAACTGGGCGCGGTCGGCCATCGAAGGCCGTAACACTACCCTTCCCCTTGACCACGTTCAGGCCGCGCTTAATGCCGGGAAACTGGGTGCGCTGATGTTTTCAGGCACCACCCCCGGCGGGAAGTATGGTGAATGGCAGGATCTGCACGCGCCATTTTCCTCCTTCTGTGCCGACAGTCTGATGTCCACTGAACGTGCAAAAGCACTCTTTACTGCGGCGAGCGCCGCAACGTTGAAATTCTCCGGTATTAAGTTACTGGAAATAAATGCTAATGCTGATGTCAGCCATCGCATCGCCATTTTGCGCGACGGTATTAGCGCAATGAATAAAGCAACGCAATAACAATAAAAAAGTTTATTCCGGTTACCTACTGAGAGATTAACTATGAATATTTCTACTCATGCTCTACATGCGGACATTCCGCGCCAGCGCTGGCTAAGAATCATTCCTCCTATTCTTATCGCCTGTATTATTTCATATATGGACCGCGTGAATATCGCGTTTGCAATGCCGGGAGGGATGGACGAAGAATTAGGTATTACCGCCACCATGGCAGGCCTCGCGGGTGGCATATTCTTTATCGGCTATCTGTTCCTGCAGGTACCCGGCGGCAAGATTGCGGTGCACGGTAGCGGCAAGAAATTTATCGGCTGGTCACTGGTCGCCTGGGCGGTGATCTCGGTGCTCACGGGTCTCGTGACGAATCAGTACCAGCTGCTGGTGCTGCGCTTCTTACTCGGCGTGGCGGAAGGCGGGATGCTACCCGTTGTGCTCACCATGATCAGCAACTGGTTCCCGGATGCCGAACGCGGTCGCGCCAACGCAATTGTGATCATGTTCGTACCCATCGCCGGGATAATCACCGCCCCGCTGTCGGGCTGGATTATCACCGCGCTTGACTGGCGCTGGCTGTTCATCATTGAAGGTCTGATGTCCATTGTTGTGCTGGTGCTCTGGGCATTCACGGTCTACGACCGTCCGCAGGAAGCCCGCTGGATCTCAGCGGCCGAGAAAAACTATCTGGTACAAACGCTGGCGGCTGAACAACAAGCCATCGCCGGAAAAGAGGTGAAAAATGCCTCGCTCAGCGCGGTGCTGTCTGACAAAACCATGTGGCAGCTGATCGCCCTGAATTTCTTCTATCAGACCGGGATTTACGGTTACACCCTCTGGCTGCCGACCATTCTGAAGGAGCTGACGCACACCAGCATTGGTCAGGTGGGGATGCTCGCCATCCTGCCCTACATCGGCGCCATTGCGGGCATGTTCCTGTTCTCCTCGCTTTCTGACCGCACCGGCAAGCGCAAGCTGTTTGTCTCCCTGCCGTTGATTGGCTTCGCGCTCTGCATGTTCCTCTCCGTAGCCCTGAAAGCAAACATCTGGCTGGCCTATGCCGCACTGGTGGGCTGCGGTTTCTTCCTGCAATCCGCCGCCGGCGTGTTCTGGACGATCCCGGCAAGACTGTTTAGCGCAGAGATGGCGGGCGGCGCGCGCGGCGTGATCAACGCCCTGGGCAACCTCGGTGGCTTCTGCGGCCCGTATGCCGTTGGCGTGCTGATCACCCTGTACAGCAAAGATGCGGGCGTCTACTGCCTGGCCGTTTCACTCGCGCTGGCGTCGCTGCTGGCCCTGCTGTTGCCGGCAAAATGCGATGCCGGGGCAGAGCCCAATCCAACGGTAAATCCCCATAAACGTGCGGCCTGATGCCCTCACCCCAGCCCTCTCCCACGGGGAGAGGGAGAAAACCAAACCGTAGGCCGGGTAAGCGCAGCGCCACCCGGCAATTAAGCGAGATGAAGATGAGTGAAAAAGAGACCTTCTGGCTGGGTATCGATTGTGGCGGTACTTATCTGAAAGCCGGTTTATACAACAGCCAGGGCAAAGAAGTCAGTATCGAACGCCGCTCCGTTGCCACGCTCAGCCCGCGAGCGGGCTACGCCGAGCGGGATATGCATCAGCTGTGGCAGCACTGCCACGCAACCATCGCCGCGTTGCTCAAGAATGCAGGCGTAAACGGCAACCAGATCAATGGGGTCGGCATTTCTGCTCAGGGTAAAGGGCTGTTTCTGCTCGATAAACAGGACCAACCGTTGGGCAACGCCATCCTCTCCTCCGATCGCCGGGCACTGGAGATTGTGCAGCGCTGGCAACAGGACGGCATTCCCGAAAAACTCTACCCGCATACGCGCCAGACGCTGTGGACCGGGCATCCGGCCTCGCTTCTGCGCTGGGTCAAAGAGAACGAGCCGCAGCGCTATCAGCAGATTGGCTGTGTGATGATGGCGCACGACTATCTGCGCTGGTGCCTGACCGGCGTGAAGGGGGGTGAAGAGAGCAACATCTCCGAGTCCAATCTCTACAACATGAATACCGGGCAGTATGACCCGCAGCTTACGCGCTGGCTCGGGATCAGCGAGATTGACGGCGCCCTGCCGCCGATTGTCGGTTCAGCAGAAATCTGCGGGGAAATCACCGCTCAGGCAGCCGCCCTTACCGGTCTCGCGGCGGGCACGCCCGTCGTGGGGGGACTGTTTGATGTGGTTTCCACCGCGCTCTGCGCCGGACTGCAGGACGAGCACACGCTGAATGCCGTGATGGGCACCTGGGCCGTCACCAGCGGGATAGCCAGTGCGCTTCGCAGCAACGAACCCTTCCCCTACGTTTATGGCCGCTACGTGCATCCGCAGCAGTACATCGTTCACGAAGCCAGCCCGACCTCGTCCGGCAACCTTGAGTGGCTCACCGCGCAGTGGGGCGACATGTCGTTCAGCGAGATCAACCACGCCGTCGCCAGCCTGCCGAAAGCCGAAAGCGATGTGTACTTTCTGCCGTTCCTCTATGGCAGCAACGCCGGGCTGGAGATGACCAGCGGCTTCTACGGGATGCAGGCGCTACACACCCGCGCGCACCTGCTGCAGGCGGTTTATGAGGGCGTGGTGTTCTGCCACATGACCCACCTAAACCGCATGCTCGAACGCTTTACCCACGTTCATGCCCTGCGCGTGACGGGTGGTCCAACCCATTCGGACGTATGGATGCAAATGCTTGCGGACGTCAGCGGGCTGGCGATTGAACTGCCGCAGGTAGAAGAGACCGGCTGTTCCGGCGCGGCGCTGGCCGCCCTGGTCGGCACCGGCGTGTATCCCGATTTCCATACGGCGCAATGCGCCCTCCGACACGACATTCGTGTCATTGAGCCTGACATGCGCGCCCATGCGGCCTATCAGCGCAAGTATCAGCGCTATCAGCTACTGATTTCAGCACTACAGGGCTATCACGCCCGAGTTAAGGAGAACAACCTATGAGCCGACCATTACTGCAGCTGGCGCTCGACCATACCTCTCTTCAGGCCGCGCAGCGTGATGTCGCGACGCTTGCCGATCACGTTGATATCGTCGAAGCGGGCACCATTTTGTGCCTGACCGAAGGGCTAAACGCCGTGCGCGCCCTGCGCGAGCAGTGCCCGGATAAAATCATCGTTGCGGACTGGAAAGTGGCCGATGCCGGAGAAACGCTGGCAGAGCAGGCATTTGGCGCGGGTGCAAACTGGATGACCATCATCTGCGCCGCCCCGCTGGCCACCGTTGAACGCGGCCACGAGGTAGCCCTGCGCCGCGGGGGGGAAATCCAGATGGAGCTCTTTGGTCACTGGACGCTGGACGATGCTCGCGCATGGCATCGCATCGGCGTGAAGCAGGCCATTTATCACCGCGGACGTGACGCACAGGCGAGCGGCCAGCAGTGGGGTGAGGCGGATCTCGCAAAAATGAAAGCGCTCTCCGATATCGGTTTGCAGCTTTCGGTTACCGGCGGTATCACCCCCGCCGACCTGCCGCTGTTTAAGCAAATCAACGTCAAAGCCTTTATTGCCGGACGCGCGCTGGCAGGTGCCGCCAATCCACCGCAGGTGGCACAGGCATTCCATTCGCATATTCGCGACATCTGGGGAGCGTAACCATGCGTCTGCATCCGTTAGGTATTTACGAAAAAGCGCTGCCAAAAGATCTCTCCTGGCCCGAGCGGCTGGTACTGGCGAAAAGCTGCGGGTTCGATTTTGTCGAGATGTCTGTCGATGAAACCGACGAGCGATTATCACGCCTCGACTGGAGCACCACGCAGCGCGCCTCTCTGGTGGAAGCGATGCTGGAAACCGGCGTGGCGATCCCCTCTATGTGCTTGTCTGCCCACCGTCGCTTCCCGTTTGGCAGCCGCGATGAGACCGTGCGCGAACGCGCCCGTGAGATCATGAGCAAAGCCATCAGGCTGGCGCGTGATTTGGGCATTCGCACCATCCAGCTTGCCGGGTATGACGTCTATTACGAAGCGCATGACGAGGGGACGCAACAGCGCTTTGCCGACGGGCTGGTGTGGGCCGTAGAGCAGGCCGCCGCCGCACAGGTGATGCTGGCGGTGGAGATCATGGACACCGCGTTTATGAACTCCATCAGCAAATGGAAAAAGTGGGACGACATGCTCGCCTCACCGTGGTTCAGCGTTTATCCGGACATCGGCAACCTGAGCGCGTGGGGTAACGACGTCACCGCCGAGCTGACGCTGGGCATTGACCGCATTGCGGCTATTCACCTGAAAGATACCCAACCCGTCACCGCACAAAGCCCCGGGCAGTTCCGCGACGTGCCGTTTGGCGAGGGCTGCGTCGATTTCGTTGGCGTGTTTAACACGCTGCATCAACTGAACTATCGCGGCGCATTTCTGATTGAAATGTGGACTGAAAAAGCAAAAGAGCCGGTGCTGGAGATTATCCAGGCGCGCCGCTGGATTGAAGCCCGTATGCAGGAAGGAGGCATGACATGCTAGACGAACTTAAAGCCGAGGTACTGGCAGCAAACCTGGCGTTGCCCGCCCACCAGCTGGTGACGTTTACCTGGGGCAACGTCAGCGCAGTGGACCGCAAAAGCGGCATGATGGTCATTAAACCGTCCGGTGTGGAATACGACGTGATGACGGCGGAGGATATGGTGGTGGTGAATATCGCCACGGGCCAGGTTATTGAGGGGAATAAAAAGCCCTCTTCAGACACGCCTACCCATCTTGCGCTGTATCGTCGTTACCCGGAGATTGGCGGCATCGTGCATACCCATTCGCGCCACGCCACTATCTGGTCCCAGGCGGGGCTGGATTTACCGGCCTGGGGTACCACGCACGCGGACTATTTCTACGGGACCATCCCCTGCACGCGCCTGATGACCACGGCAGAGATTGCAGGGGAATACGAATACCAGACGGGTGAAGTGATCATCAAAACCTTCGAGGAGCGCGATCTTAGCCCGATGCAGATCCCGGCGGTGCTGGTCCACTCCCACGGTCCGTTCGCCTGGGGTAAAGACGCTGCCGATGCGGTTCACAATGCCGTGGTGCTGGAAGAGTGCGCCTATATGGGCCTGTTCTCTCGCCAGCTCGCGCCACAGCTTCCGGTTATGCAGCAGGAACTGCTCGACAAGCATTATCTGCGCAAGCATGGAGCGAATGCCTATTACGGACAGTGATCATCCGGAATTAATGTGTTCCTTGCAGTACCGCCGTTTCCAGACGGCGGGAGTTAACCCGGTATGCTTCGAAAAGATCTGCCGAAAATAGCCCACGTCATTAAAACCACACCGCGTTGCCACTTCGGTGAGCGATGCAGAGTCATTCAGCAACAATTTTTCTGCCGCCCTGACGCGCTGGCGATGTATCGCCTCCGTCAGGGTTAAATGGAAGGTCCGGCGAAACACGCGCCCCAGATAATCCGCATTACAGTGCAATGCTTTTGCCAGTTGCGAGGTAGAAAGCGGTAAATGGAACTGCGTGCGAATAAGCTGCTTCGCCTTCCACGCCATTGCTGCACCGGCTTCATCTGCGTTGTCTTCATAGCCTGACGAAAGGGAAATTTGCTGCAAAATCAGTAATAAAATGATTTCCAGCGCCACGCTTCGCTGTAATTTCTCCTGCTCGCTCAGGAACTGGCGAAAAAGAGAAATCACATACTGGGCATCCCTCACGCGGCAGTGTTGTTCGATTGCCAGATTGGGTAATCGGGGCAGGTGATGCTCAACCTCAAAATGCAGCCAGTAAAATTTCAGATCGGCGGGAAAGTCGCCGACGCCTACATGTCGCCTGCCAGGCCAAAGCAGCAAACTCTCGCCCGCCTTCACGTCAAATACCGTATTTTCTTCCTGGATCGTTAATGTCCCTTTTTCGACAAAAATAATCTCCCACGATGTTAATTTACGCGCAGGATGGCGGCCCACACCCCGGGAAATAAACAACCCACCGTTTTGAACCTTAACCGGAAACGCTATGGATAATTCAAGCATTTATATTCACCATTTCGCTTTTAATCCCGCCATTATTAAATGCATCCATTGATTATTAATAAATAATGGCCCGACGGCCCGATCGGAATCACATTTTTATCATCAGGTCGGAATCGTCATCTTTTTATACTTTTCCCTTCCCTTGTTGGCCTCCCCATTCAGTGCAGAATAATCAGGTACCTTGCACAAATACGATAATAAATTCGATTACCGAGGAGTTACCCGATGACTTCCACACCGATTACAGAGTCTGACGTTACACAACAGGCGATAAATGACCGTTTGTCCGTGCGCGAAAAAATTGGCTACGGCCTGGGCGACGCGGGCGGTACGGTGATTACCTGCCTGATCATGAATTTTCTGACCTTTTTCTATACCGATATTTTTGGTCTGACGCCTGCGCTCGTGGGTACGCTCTTTATTGCCCTGCGCGTATTTGACGCTATTTCCGATCCGGTCATGGGCATTATTGCCGACCGCACGCAGAGCCGCTGGGGGCGCTTTCGCCCATGGCAGCTGTGGGTCGCCTTCCCGATCGGAGTTATCGGCGTGCTGACCTTCACCGTTCCCGAGGCCAGCATGGGCGTGAAAATCGCCTGGGCATTCGGGACCTATCTGCTGCTGTCCGTCGGCTATACCGCCATCAACGTTCCCTACTGCGCGCTGATTAATACCATGACCACCCGCCATAACGAGGTGATCTCCTGCCAGTCCTGGCGCTTCGTGCTGTGCGGCGTGGCGGGATTTTTGGTCTCCGTAGGCCTGCCGTGGCTGGTCGCTGAATTAGGCCAGGGAGATGCTGCCAAAGGTTATCAGCTTGGCGTCGGTGTCCTGTGCGCCATCGCCGTGGTGATGTTTCTGTGCTGCTTCTTCTGGGTACGCGAGCGTGTCCCGCTGGCGCTGATGGGCAAATTCACCCTACGGGAGCATCTGGCCGGACTGCGTAAAAACGATCAGTTGCTGCTGATGCTGGTGATGTCGTTCCTGCTGATCAACGTTTTCAACATTCGCGGCGGCGGATACATGTACTTTATCACCTACGTACTGCAGGGCAGCACCGCCTATACCTCGCTGTTTTTCACGATGGTGACCTTTGCGGCCATTCTGGGGGCGGTCATCGTCAACCCGCTGTCGCGCCGTATTGATACCGTCAAACTCTACTACTACACCAACCTGGTGCTCGCCGCACTTGCGCTGGGAATGTGGTTTCTGCCAGGAGGCCCGGCGCACCAGACGCTCTGGCTGATCGTCATTTTAAGCAACGGCGTGATCCTGGGCTTCACCCTGCCGCTGCACTTCTCGCTGATGGCCTTTGCCGACGACTACGGCGAATGGAAAACCGGGGTGCGCTCATCGGGCATGAACTTCGCCTTCAACCTGTTTTTCATCAAGCTCGCGTGGGCCTCCAGCGCCGGGATCATCAGCCTGGTGTTTATCGCCGTCGCCTACCAGCCGGGCACGGGCAATCAGACACAGGCTTCGCTGCAGGGCATCACCGCCATGGAGACCCTGCTCCCCGCCCTTTTCCATCTGCTACTGGCCGTTTCCATCCGCTGGTGCAAACTCAACAACCCAATGATGTCGCGCATTGCCACCGACCTGCGCCAGCGTCACGTATCGTCCTGAGGAGAACGCTATGTCCATAATGGAACCCGACCTGCACAAGCTGAAAATTAACGACCCGTTTCTCGGGCAGTATCAACGACTGGTCCGTGAAGTGGTGATCCCCTACCAGTGGGATGCGCTAAATGACCGCGTGACGGAAGCCGAACCCAGCCACGCCATTAGCAACTTCCGCATAGCTGCAGGTCTGGAGCAGGGTGAATTCTACGGTATGGTGTTTCAGGACAGCGACGTGGCGAAATGGCTGGAAGCCGTAGCGTGGTCGCTGTGCCAGAAGCCTGATGCTGAACTGGAGAAAACCGCCGACGAGGTGATTGAGCTGGTCGCGGCGGCGCAGTGTGAGGATGGCTATCTCAACACCTACTTTACGGTAAAAGCGCCTGAGGAGCGCTGGACCAATCTGGCCGAATGTCACGAGCTCTACTGCGCCGGACATATGATTGAAGCGGGCGTGGCGTATTTTCAGGGGACCGGAAAACGCCGCCTGCTGGACGTGGTCTGCAGGCTGGCGGACCATATCGACAGCGTGTTTGGCCCCGGTGAAAACCAGCTGCACGGTTATCCGGGCCATCCGGAAATCGAGCTGGCGCTGATGCGACTTTATGACGTTACGCAGGCGCCCCGGTACCTTAATCTGGCGAAATACTTTATCGAGGAGCGCGGCACCCAGCCTCACTTCTACGATATCGAATACGAGAAGCGCGGCAGAACGTCGTACTGGAATACCTATGGCCCGGCGTGGATGGTCAAGGACAAGGCCTACAGCCAGGCGCATCAACCCCTTGCCGAGCAACAAACCGCCACCGGCCACGCCGTACGTTTCGTCTATCTGATGGCGGGCATGGCGCATCTGGCACGCCTGAGCCATGACGAGGGTAAACGGCGGGACTGCCTGCGGCTGTGGAAAAATATGGCGCAGCGTCAGCTGTACATTACCGGCGGGATTGGGTCGCAAAGCAGCGGCGAGGCGTTCAGCAGCGATTACGATCTGCCCAACGATACGGTGTACGCCGAAAGCTGTGCCTCCATCGGCCTGATGATGTTTGCCCGCCGGATGCTGGAAATGGAGGCCGACGGCCACTACGCCGACGTAATGGAGCGCGCGCTATACAACACGGTGCTGGGCGGCATGGCGCTGGACGGTAAGCACTTCTTCTATGTGAACCCGCTGGAAGTCCATCCGAAAACCCTGGCGTTCAACCATATCTACGATCACGTGAAACCCG
Source organism: Enterobacter quasiroggenkampii (assembly GCF_043972695.1). Lineage (NCBI taxonomy): Bacteria > Pseudomonadati > Pseudomonadota > Gammaproteobacteria > Enterobacterales > Enterobacteriaceae > Enterobacter > Enterobacter quasiroggenkampii. The sequence continues at coordinate 743,305 of NZ_CP143745.1, read as the reverse complement.
TCCGCCAGCGCTGGTTTGGCTGCGCCTGTTGCCCGCCGAATATCGCCCGCGTGCTGACGTCGCTGGGGCATTATATTTATACCGTTCGCCAGGATGCGCTTTTTATTAACCTCTACGTCGGCAACGATGTCGTCATTCCGGTTGGCGATGAAACCCTGGCGCTGCGGATCGGCGGTAATTATCCGTGGCAGGAAGCGGTGAAAATCGAGATCGTCTCACCTTCGCCGGTGAAACATACCCTGGCCCTGCGCCTGCCGGACTGGTGCGCGGCGCCTGAGGTATCGTTGAACGGTGAAGACGCTGCCGGTGAAATTTCACGGGGATACATCTACCTGACCCGAAACTGGCAAGAAGGGGATGTCGTCACGCTGACGCTACCGATGCCGGTTCGCCGGGTGTACGGAAACCCGCAGGTACGCCAGCAGGCGGGAAAAGTCGCGCTACAGCGCGGGCCGCTGGTTTACTGTCTGGAAGAAGCGGATAACGGCACCAATCTGCATAACCTTTCCTTGCCGCCTGACAGCACGTTCCGGGTCTTTGAAGGTAAAGGCATTTTCGCGCACAAGATGCTGATACAGGCAGAGGGGACGGGCTGTCATACGAAGGACACTGATGCGCTGTGGCACTATGACCGCCCGCCGGTACAACGTCATCCTCAGACGCTAACCTTTATTCCGTGGTTCAGTTGGGCGAACCGGGGAGAAGGGGAAATGCGGATCTGGGTGGATGAAGGTTGAATTTCTGCGGCCTGTTGCCCTCACCCCATCCCTCTCCCACGGGAGAGGGAGTAAACAGGCTTTACCACATCAGAAACGCCAGGTCAGGCCGGTCATCAGCGCGAAGCTGTCATCGCGGTCGATCATCGGGCTATTCTTCACGTCGTCAGGCAACACGGTGTAGACCGCGCTGGCATTGAGATACAGCTTCTGGGTTAACTGATATTTAGCCGCCAGACCAACGTATGGCGTCCAGCTGTCACCGGCAGTGTATTGATCCAGCCCGGAGCGGCGAGACTCGCTGCCGGATACGCCGTAGTAGTAGTCGTTATAGCTTTCGTCGCTGTAGAACACACCCACAGAAGGCGTCAGGGTCAGGCGATCCATTTTGATTGGACGGAAGTATGATACTTCACCGATCACGCCGCTGCTTTCATCCGTGGCATCACCAGAGACCGCCACTTTCAGCGACCCCCAGCTTTCGTGGCGGTAGTACGCACCGCCGAGGAAGGCGGACGCTTTACGCTCATCCAGCTGCTTCATCTGATGGTCGTCATTATCGTCAGGGTCGAAATGCAGCGGCATCCACGTTGCGGTCAGGCTTAATTCATTTTTTGCATCTTTCCACAGGATCCATCCGCCCGTGGTCTGGCGAACGTAAAAGCGATCGCCTTCGTAGCTAATTAACGGTACCGCAGTCGTATTTTCGTTATAGCCTTTGTATGGAGACTCATTAAATACAGCCCCCGCTCCAAGTGAAAATTCACCGGCCATGGCAGACGTTGATGCAAATAACGTGGCAGCGATGAGTAAATTGTATTTAATAGTCATTCTATGTAATCCATTTAAATGCCAAACAAGCGAGGCGCATAATAATGGTTACAAAATTGCCAATGCAACGCTGCGGTTTATATAATATTATATATAAAATCATATAGATGGGTGTGCATGATGAGTACATTACAGCTAAAACCACGCGAATTAAAAATTATCTCCGTCATCGCCGCCACCCACAGCATTGGTGATGCCGCCGCCCTGCTGGGTATGGCGCAGGCCAACGTGAGTAAATATCTGTCTGATTTTGAAACGCGGGTTGGGCTCAAGGTTTTTGAGCGCACCACGCGACAGCTTGCCCTGACCCAGTTTGGTGAAGCGTTACTCCCCTACGTGAACGCCACGCTGGATAAGAACAGCCAGCTCGTTAATTTCATTGCCGATTATAAGCACGAAAAGCGCGGAAAAGTGACGATCTATGCCCCAACAGGTATCGTGACCTACCTCGCGCGACACGTGATCCATCAGATAGAAGACATCGGCGACATCCGCATCTCCCTGAAAACCTACAATCTGGACCGGAATGAATTTTCAGAAGGCGTTACCTTTCCGGATGACTGCGACATTTTAATTACCTATGCTCAGCCAAAAGACGAAAGTCTGGTTGCCAGCGTGCTGACAAAATATTCCGTTACGGCCTTCGCAACCGTAGAATATTTAAATAAACATCCCTTAACCGGACCTGAAGATTTAATTAATCACTCCTGTATTCTCATTGACTCCATGCTGGTCGATGATGCCAACATCTGGCGTTTCCGCGTGCACGGCAGCGATGACGTGCATGACTACCGGGTGACCGGTAATTATATTTGCGACAATACGCAGACGGCCCTGGAGCTGGCCAGAAATAATCTGGGGATTGTTTTTGCACCAAAAGAGAGTCTGAAAAAAGAATTAACGAAAGGCATGCTGGTCCCCTGCTTCCCGCATCAGGAGGAGTGGTGGCTCGATCTGACCGCCATCTTCCGCAAACGCGAATACCAGCCCTGGCGCGTGCAATACGTTCTGGATGGCGTCCTTAACTGCCTGCGCCAGCAAATTGCTCAGGCCGCCCACGGACGGCCTGAGCTGGGCGACTAGAACAGCCCCAGTGGTTTATCAGAATAGCTGACCAGCAGACATTTGGTCTGCTGGTAATGCTCCAGCATCATCTTGTGGGTTTCACGTCCGATGCCCGACTGCTTATAACCGCCAAAGGCCGCGTGCGCCGGATAGGCGTGGTAGCAGTTGGTCCAGACGCGCCCGGCCTGAATGCCGCGGCCCATTTTATAGGCCAGATTACCGTTGCGACTCCAGACACCTGCGCCCAGGCCATACGGCGTGTCGTTGGCAATCTCCAGCGCCTCCTCTATCGTTTTAAAGGTGGTCACGGCCAGCACCGGGCCGAAAATCTCCTCCTGGAAAACGCGCATGTTGTTCTGGCCGAAGAGGATCGTCGGCTCAAGGTAATAGCCGTCCTGCAGATCCCCTCCCAGCACCTTACGACGCCCGCCGGTGAGAATATCCGCCCCCTCTTTCTTGCCGATGTCGATGTAGTTGAGGATCGTTTCCAGCTGTCCGTGCGAGACCTGCGCCCCCATCTGTGTAACGTTATCGAGCGGGTTACCGCTGCGAATAGACTCAACGCGGCGAATGGCCCGCTCCATAAAGCGTTCGTAGATGGATTCCTGCACCAGCGCACGGCTTGGGCAGGTGCAGACTTCGCCCTGGTTAAACGCAAACAGCGCAAACCCTTCCAGGGCTTTATCGAAGAAGGCATCCTCTTCCTCCATCACGTCCGCGAAGAAGATGTTCGGGGATTTCCCGCCCAGTTCCAGAGTCACCGGGATAATGTTCTGCGTGGCGTACTGCATGATCTGCTGGCCCACCTCCGTCGACCCGGTAAACGCCACTTTGGCGATACGTTTTGAGGTAGCCAGATATTCGCCTATCTCCCCGCCCGCGCCGTTCACTACGTTAATCACGCCCGGCGGCAGGAGATCGCCAACGATTTCCATCAGCAGCAGGACCGAGAGCGGGGTCAGACGCGCCGGTTTGAGCACAATACAGTTTCCGGCCGCCAGCGCGGGCGCCATTTTCCAGCTCGCCATCAGCAGCGGGAAGTTCCACGGAATAATTTGCCCGACGACGCCCAGCGGTTCGTGGAAGTGATACGCCACGGTGTCGCTGTCAACTTCGCTGATCCCGCCCTCCTGAGCGCGAATACAGGAGGCAAAATAGCGGAAGTGGTCAATAGCCAGCGGCACGTCAGCCGCCATCGTTTCCCGGATCGGCTTGCCGTTATCCCAGGTTTCCGCCGTCGCCAGCAGCTCCAGATTCTGCCCCATCCGGTCGGCGATTTTGAACAGGATCGCCGCCCGGTCCTGCACGGAGGTGTGAGCCCATTTCTCTTTCGCTTTGTGCGCCGCATCCAGCGCCAGGTCGATATCACGCTTACCGGAGCTGGCAATCTCGCACAGCGGCTGGCCGGTAACCGGGGTCAGGTTGGAATAGTATTCGCCGTCGACGGGAGCGACCCAGTCGCCGCCAATAAAGTTGTCATAACGGGGCTTCAGCTTGAGGGGAAAACCATACTCGCCGGGCTGGATACGCGATGAGGGAGGATTGTTTGTCATGTCCGTCTCCTTGCTGTTGGTGTACAACAAGGGTAGTTCCGGCTGGCGATTTTCTCGCCAGCCGGTAACGGTGTTTACGACGGAGGTCACGGAGTTTCAGGAAATAATAACGAATCGCGTAACAGATGATCGTTACCGCGACGGCGGGTAAAGCCGATGCGGTTGAAGTATTCCAGGATCTGGATCGCCAGCTTGCGCCCCACGTTCAGCCGATCGCGGAAATCCGCTGCGCAGGTCGAGCCGCGCGCCTGATCCAGCTCGCGGATCAGGTTGGCAAACGCAACAATGCGATCGTTACGGTAGTAACGATCTTTAACGATCGCGACGATGAGCCCCTGCTGCGCCGCATGGCGCAATACCTGGCGCATCACCTGCTCGTCGGTGTTGGTTTCGCGAGCCAGATCGCGAACCCACCACGGCTCATCGCCAAACAGCGGGGCCGCTTTTTGCCATATGGCCTCTTGCTCGACGGTGAACCCAGCCTTGTGATCCGGCAGGTGCAACCAGCCGTGGTGGCTTTTAATCACTCCGCTTTCACGCATGTTTTCGATCAGCAGCAGCACCAGCGCATCGTCTTCCATCGGCAGCGCCATGCGTCGCAGACGCTCGCGCCCCGGGCCAGGCTCGTCCTGATGCTGTTCATGGTAAGTCGCAAGCGTGTTCAGTATCTTACGCTGCCATTGCGCAGCAACCGGGGCATTGAGCAGGCTGTTGCCGGCCTGAATAAAGCCCGGCTCCTGGGTCAGCTGCCGTAAGCCTTCCCCGCTCAGCTGGCGTGCCCATGCAAAATCACGCAGACTCACCGCCCCGCGATCGAGGTGCACCCGCAGCGCGGCGTTATCATCGCTGGCCTCTGCCAGCGCGGCCAGCCACTGCAGATATTCCGGCTTACGCTTGCCGCGTCGGGGTGGGTTAAGCGCCACCACGCGCGCGCCCGCCAGCGTTTCCCTTGCAGAAATGTCACGCAGTACCAGACGATCGTTATCTGCCAGCCAGAGCGGCGAATCGAATACCAGCTCGGCAAGGTCGTTTTCCAGCAGCGACACGCGCCCGGTGATATGGCTGGCCGCGTGGTGAATATGCAGCGGCTGCCATTGGGTCAACGGCATGTGTGTCTGCAGGGAGACAATCACCCGTTCAGACGGTTCCGGCGGGGCATCGGCCAGCAGCCAGTCTCCGCGATTAAGCTGCTCTTTTTCCGCATCCCCGGCAATGTTCAGCGCGATACGCTGCCCGGCGTGGGCACGGTCAGCGGGCTGGTTTTGTGCATGCAGCCCGCGCACGCGCATCGGTTTATTCACGCCCGTCAGCCAGAGCGTATCTCCCACGCTGACTTCACCACTCAGCGCGGTGCCGGTCACGACCAGCCCCGCACCTTTTACGGTAAACGCCCGGTCGATCGCCAGACGGAAACGATGATGGCTGGCGTGGTCGCGTGTTGAAAGGTTCTGCAAATGGTGGCGAAGTTCGTCGATACCACGCCCTTCTGTCGCCACGGTGACAAAAAGCGATGCGTCGGCAAAACCATACTCCCGCAGAGTCGCCTGGACCGTTTCGCGCACCTCGCTGATGCGCGCATCATCCACGCGATCGGCTTTGGTCAGCGCCACGGTCAGCTGCGGGTTGCCGGTTAGCTGCAGGATCGCCAGGTGCTCGCGGGTTTGCGCCATCACGCCGTCATCGCAGGCCACCACCAGCAGGGCATGATCGATGCCGCCCACGCCCGCCAGCATGTTGGACAGAAACTTTTCATGCCCCGGCACATCAATAAAGCCCAGCACGCGACCATCAGGCTGGGGCCAGTAGGCATAGCCCAGATCGATGGTCATGCCGCGCTTTTTCTCTTCCGGCAGGCGATCGGCGTTTACGCCGGTAATGGCCTGCAGTAACGTGGTTTTTCCGTGGTCGACATGACCGGCGGTGGCAATAATCATTTCAACAACATCTCCAGAAATCGCTCTTCATCTTCAAGGCAGCGCAGATCCAGCCACATTCGGCCGTCGTAAATCCGCCCGATAACCGGCGTCGAGAGACCGCGCCAGCGCGACGACAGCGCCTCAAGCTGGCTGCCGCGCCCGTCACGCGGTGTGAACGTCAGCGCCTCACTCGGCAGCCTGTCCACCGGCAGCGACCCGCTGCCAATCTGCGACTGGCAGGGCTCAATGCGAACGTCAAAATCGGGGTAGTGCGCGGCGACGCGCGGCAGCAGCAGTTCGGCCTGGGCGCGAATCGAGGCGGCATCGCGGCTTAACAGACGCAGCGTGGGCAGACGGTCAGCCAGTTTTTCCGGGTGGAGATAGAGCCGCAGCGTCGCCTCCAGCGCGGCAAGCGTCATTTTATCGGCGCGCAGGGCGCGCTTGAGCGGGTGCTGCTGCAGCTGCGCAATCAGCTCGCGCTTGCCGACGATAATCCCGGCCTGCGGCCCGCCCAACAGTTTGTCGCCGGAAAAACTGACCAGGCTAACGCCCGCCGCAATCATCTCCTGCGGCATCGGCTCTTTTGGCAGCCCGTACAGGCTCAGATCCACCAGCGAGCCGCTGCCGAGATCGGCAATCACCGGTATATTCAGTTCGCGCCCAATCGCCGCCAGCTCCGCCTCGTCAACCGTTTTGGTGAAGCCTTCAATATGGTAATTGCTGGTGTGGACCTTCATCAGCAGGGCGGTATTTTCATTCACCGCCGCGCGATAATCTTTCGCATGGGTACGGTTTGTCGTGCCCACTTCATGCAACGTGCAGCCTGCCTGGCGCATCACGTCCGGAATACGAAACGCCCCGCCAATCTCCACCAGCTCGCCGCGGGACACCACCACCTCTTTGCCGCTGGCGGTGGCCGCCAGCATCAGCAACACCGCGGCGGCGTTGTTATTCACAATGCAGGCATCTTCCGCGCCGGTCAGCTGGCACAGCAGCTCCGCCAGCGCGCGGTCGCGGTGCCCGCGTCCGGCGCCGTCCAGATCGTACTCCAGCGTCACGGGCGTTCGCATGGCCTGCACAACCGCGGCAACGGCCTCTTCCGCCTGCTGCGCGCGCCCCAGGTTGGTATGCAGCACGGTACCCGACAGGTTTATCACCGGGCGTAACGCGCTTTGCGCCTTCTCATCCAGCCGCTGTTCAACTTCCTGCTCCCACGCGCTACACCAGTCGGGCAAGGCGTTTTCTGCCTGAATCGCGCAGCGGGCTTCGTCCTGAAGCAGGCGTAACATTTCCACCGTCGCGGTATGGCCGAAACGCTCAACAACAGCATGAATGCGGGGTTCGCGAAGAAGACGGTCGGTAGCGGGGATCTGGCTGTACAGCGAATGATGAGTAGTCATGAAAGCGCCTGGCGAGTAAATATCTTCCCCCCTCCCGACGGGAGAGGGAGTTAACATGTGAGGGGATTGTACCGCCTCCGACGGCGAAGTGTTATAACCCGCGTCAAGCCTTTGGCGGTTCGGTACGGGCAAAGCTCTCGCGGCTAAACAGCGTGTCTGCAAGCTTCACCAGCAGCGGACGGTCGACGCACCAGCCCGGGGAGACGCGGCGGAAGTTGAGATAACCAATCGCGCAGGCGATGGCGATGGTCCCCAGGTTCAGGCTGTCGGTGTCGATCTTACCCTCCCGGATTAGCTGTTCGCATCTGTCCAGGCTGCGGCTGATTTTTTCTCGCTGGCGTAACAGTTCCGTTTCCGACTGCTGGGCGGCGGGCCTTGCCTGTTCCCGTACGGAGGTTAACGCCGCATCCATAATGCCATCGGCCAGGGCTTCAACCTGCTTCACCGCCAGCGCCGCTTTTGGGTCTGCTGGCAGCATTGCCGGGGCAACGCCCAGCAGCTCGATATACTCCGCAATAATCGGGGAATCAAACCAGTATTCGCCCTCGTCCGTGACCAGCGCCGGGACTTTCCCCAGCGGGTTGTACTGCGCGACGCCGTTTTCCGCGTTGTAGGGCTGTTCATTCACGAATTCAAATTCAATCCCCTTCTCCAGCAGGAGAATCGAGATTTTTCGCACGAAGGGACTGGTATAGCTGCCGATGAGTTTCATTGCCTGATCCTTGATGCCGGAAAAAAGTCAGTATGGATCAAGCGATGAAAAAAGGGCAGGTCTGCATGTCGCATTCCTGCCCTGGAAGGATTAGTGATCGAGGTAGAGGTAGTGCATCCAGCTGGTCATACGCAGCAGTACTTTACGCATAACCGAGACGTGGGCGAAGTGGTCCGAATAGACCGCCACCTGGGCATAGATACCGTCCGGCAGGGCATCGACTTCGGCGTTGGGTTCCAGCTCAATAAGTGCCTGAACGCCGTCCGTTCCCGGCACCACCGTCAGCGACTGCAGCGCGCCCTGCGCCTGATAGGTTCCCCCCGGCACCACCGGCAGAATACTGGTGAGCTTCCCGGAGAAGACCTGGCCCGGCAGCGCGTTAAACACCACTTCCGCTTCATCGCCCGGCTTCAGACGCAGCAGCGAGTTCTGACGGAACTGGGCCACAATCTGACGCTTCTGTTCAGGAATGAAGACCATTACCGGACGCAAAGGCAGCGCGGCGGCATAGGTTCCCGGACGAATCAGTACCTGAGTGATATAACCATTGCTCGGCGCACGCACCACGGTCTGGTCCAGGTTATATTTGGCTTCGGCAAGCTGGGCACGTAACGACGCAATCTGCGACTGTTCACCGTTCACCATGCTGTCTAACTGGCTTTGGATCTGCACCTGTTCAGCCACGGAGCCTTTCACCAGCGCATCCTGTGCCAGATAGTTCTGACGCGCGTTGTCGATATCGCTTTCAGAGAACGGATTCACCTTCGCCTGGCTGCCTTTCAGGTAGCGCTGATAATCTTTATAGAGGCGATCGCGTTCAGCGGAGACGCGTGTGGTATTGGCAACGGCTTCCGCCAGCTGCGCTTTCAGATTATCGATATTGTGCGTCGCGGTCACCAGGTCAGCCTGAAGTCTGTCGACGCGCGCCTGATAGCGGCCTGGATCCAGTTTAAATAACACTTCGCCTTTTTTAATTAGCTGGTTATTTTTATCGGTCACTTCGCTGACCACACCGGTCACCTGCGGCGTGATTGGAATAGAAATAACCGCTTTTTGCGCCGTAAAGGTATACGGGTGGTTATAGTTCATTAACAGAATAAGTCCGGCAACAATAAATACGCCGCCTAATGTTGCGGTGGCAAGCGTCCACTGGTTGACCGGAATTCGGAATATTTTAAAGATGGCCCAGGCAAATGCCACGTAGGTCAAAATAATCAACAGATCCATGATTAGCGCTCCAGCGTGTTCTTATCAGCAGCAGGCTTTACCGCGGCCAGCTTTTGTTCGAGTTCCGCCACGCGTTTGGCGAGCGCATCCATGCCCGGGACCTCATCAGGCTTTGTGATGTGGTTTTGCATGCCCCAGCCGCGATCTTCGCGGTACAGCGTGGCCCAAATCCACAGGAATGGCCAGATGGCATGGAGCGTAAACAGGCTAATCCAGCCAGCTGTATGAATGGCATCGGCATGCGGATGGTTACGCTTTTTGGCCATATTATAAGGAATATCATGGATGGCGATGATTCCGTAAAAGAGAACCAGAAATACAAAGATCAATACGCCCAGCGCAAAATAGTTGAGAAACATATTCTCCTCACTTAAACAACGTCAACTCATTAAATTAATAAAACGGTACGCAACCTAATTAATTTTTTATAAACACGGGGTTGTGCTTACTATTTCCGAGCCGGGGAGTATCGGTTTTTATAATATCTCCATGCAAGTTTATAAGCGTGTCAAAATATATCCTGAATAATAATAGGCTTAACCTTACAATATGAGCGTAATCCACCTTTTAACTTTTCGCCATACCACACATCAAAAGTGGGTTTTTAGCTTATCGTGTCGTGCAATCTCATCCTGGCGCTGAATCGCGAAGCAGAGTTTGCCGCCGATCACAGCCGGAGAAATCTGCATAAAAATATTTTGTGAAATCAGTCACAATCCAGAAACAAACCCACCAGAACAAAACGTGACAACAATCACATAAAAAGGTGGATTTTGCTTTTTTTGTCGCCATTGTATTTTTTTTGCCCGCAAATTTTGTGATTGAGATCACTCCATTGATATCCCTACCCCCTGACTTTACGTGACACGCATCACACAATTTTTCCCTGTCTGGACAGTTGAACGATTCAGTGCCAGATTTCACAGCATCAGAACAGGGTCCGGCTACCTCTGCCGCCTCATTAACAATAAACCTCGGGCCGCAAGCCTAAGCGTAAACAGAAGAAGGGGTGTTTTATGTCATCCGATTTCAAGATCAAAGTTCAAAGCTTTGGTCGTTTCCTCAGCAACATGGTGATGCCAAATATCGGCGCGTTTATCGCGTGGGGTATCATCACCGCATTGTTCATTCCGACAGGGTGGTTGCCTAACGAAACGCTGGCGAAACTTGTTGGCCCAATGATTACCTATCTCCTGCCGCTGCTCATCGGTTTCACCGGGGGTCGTCTGGTGGGCGGTGACCGTGGTGGCGTCGTGGGTGCTATCACAACCATGGGTGTTATCGTCGGTGCAGATATGCCGATGTTCCTCGGTGCGATGATTGCCGGTCCTCTGGGCGGCTGGGCGATTAAGAAATTCGACGTCTGGGTTGATGGTAAGATCAAATCCGGCTTCGAAATGCTGGTGAACAACTTCTCTGCGGGCATCATCGGGATGATCCTCGCCATTCTGGCGTTCCTCGGCATTGGCCCTGCGGTTGAAGTGCTGTCCAAAATTCTGGCGGCAGGCGTTAACTTCATGGTGGCGCACGAGATGCTGCCGCTGGCGTCTATCTTCGTTGAACCGGCGAAAATCCTGTTCCTTAACAACGCCATCAACCACGGCATCTTCTCGCCGCTGGGTATCCAGCAGTCTCACGATCTCGGCAAGTCTATCTTCTTCCTGATTGAAGCCAACCCGGGTCCAGGTATGGGCGTTCTGCTGGCGTACATCTTCTTTGGCCGTGGCAGCGCTAAACAGTCTGCTGGCGGCGCGGCGATCATCCACTTCCTGGGCGGTATCCACGAAATTTACTTCCCTTACGTGCTGATGAACCCACGTCTGATCCTAGCCGTTATCCTCGGCGGTATGACCGGTGTGTTCACCCTGAGCGTGCTGGGCGGCGGTCTGGTTTCTCCGGCCTCTCCGGGTTCTATCCTGGCGGTACTGGCGATGACGCCAAAAGGCGCTTACTTCGCGAACCTCGCGGCTATCTTTGCGGCAATGGCCGTCTCCTTCGTGGTCTCTTCTATCCTGCTGAAAACCAGCAAAGTGAAAGAAGATGATGACATCGAAGCCGCAACCCGTCGTATGCACGACATGAAAGCCGAATCCAAAGGCGCGACGCCACTGGCAGCAGGTGATGTCTCTAACGACCTGAGCCACGTGCGTAAAATCATCGTTGCCTGCGACGCCGGTATGGGGTCCAGCGCAATGGGTGCAGGCGTGCTGCGTAAGAAAGTGCAGGATGCGGGCCTGACCAACATCTCCGTGACCAACAGCGCCATTAACAGCCTGCCGCCGGATGTTGACCTGGTTATCACGCACCGCGATCTGACCGAACGCGCCATGCGTCAGGTACCACAGGCACAGCATATTTCGCTGACCAACTTCCTCGACAGCGGCCTGTACACCAGCCTGACCGAACGTCTGGTTGCCGCGCAGCGTCACGAAGACAACGAAGTGAAAGTGCGCTCCAGCCTGCAGGACAGCTTTGACGAGAGCAACGCCCACCTGTTTAAGCTGGGTGCGGAAAACATCTTCCTCGGCCGTACCGCGGCCACCAAAGAAGAAGCAATTCGCTTTGCCGGTGAGCAGCTGGTGAAAGGCGGCTACGTTCAGCCTGAATATGTCGACGCGATGCTGGAACGCGAAAAACTGACCCCGACCTATCTGGGCGAATCCATCGCGGTGCCGCACGGTACGGTTGAAGCGAAAGATCGCGTCCTGAAAACCGGCGTCGTATTCTGTCAGTACCCGCAGGGCGTGCGCTTCGGTGAAGAAGAAGACGACATCGCCCGTCTGGTGATTGGTATCGCTGCTCGCAACAACGAGCACATTCAGGTGATTACCAGCCTGACCAACGCGCTGGATGATGAAACGGTTATTGAGCGTCTGGCCAACACCACCAGCGTTGAAGAAGTTCTGGCTCTGCTTAACAAATAACGGTACTCCTCCCTCTCCCCCCGGGGAGAGGGCTAGGGTGAGGGGAAAACGTTCCTCACCCCAGCCCTCTCGGGTAAAAACATTGATGAAGGTTAACACTATGAAAGCATTACATTTTGGCGCAGGTAATATCGGTCGTGGTTTTATCGGTAAACTGCTGGCAGACGCGGGCATTACCCTGACATTCGCCGATGTGAATCAGGTTGTCCTGGATGCCCTGAATGCCCGTCATAGCTATCAGGTCCATGTGGTCGGTGAAAACGAGCAGGTTGAGACAGTATCTGGCGTCAACGCGGTCAGCAGTATCGGCGACGACGTTATTGACCTTATCGCCAGCGTCGATCTGGTTACCACCGCCGTGGGTCCGGTTGTGCTTGAGCGCATCGCCCCTGCGGTCGCGAAAGGCCTCGCAAAACGTAAAGCGCAGGGTATCGATACCCCGATGAACATCATCGCCTGTGAAAACATGGTGCGCGGCACCACGCAGCTGAAAGGCCACGTGCTCAACGCTGTGGCAGACGAAGACAAAGCCTGGGTTGAAGCGCACGTGGGTTTTGTGGATTCCGCCGTGGATCGCATCGTTCCGCCTTCCGAATCCGCGACCAACGATCCGCTGGAAGTGACCGTAGAAACCTTCAGCGAGTGGATCGTCGATAAAACCCAGTTTAAAGGCGCGCTGCCGACCATTCCGGGAATGGAATTAACCGATAACCTGATGGCATTTGTCGAACGCAAACTCTTCACGCTGAACACCGGGCATGCTATAACCGCGTACCTCGGAAAATTGGCCGGTCATCAGACCATTCGTGACGCGATCCTCGATGAGAAGATCCGCGCAGTGGTAAAAGGGGCAATGGAAGAGAGCGGCGCGGTGCTGATTAAACGCTACGGTTTCGATGCGGATAAACATGCAGCATACATCCAGAAAATCCTCGGTCGCTTTGAAAACCCGTATCTGAAAGATGACGTTGAGCGCGTGGGCCGCCAGCCGCTGCGTAAGCTGAGCGCGGGCGACCGCCTGATTAAGCCGCTGCTGGGCACGCTGGAATACGGCCTGCCGCATGCCAATCTGGTGAAAGGGATTGCCGCCGCAATGCACTACCGCAGCGAGCAGGACCCGCAGGCGCAGGAACTGGCTCAGCTGATTGATACCCAGGGCGCGCAGGCTGCGCTGGCGCAGATTTCCGGTCTGGACGCCAACAGCGACGTGGTTGTGGAGGCGGTTAACGCATACAACGCAACCAAATGATGCAGAATGCGGCGCAGGTTAGCCTGCGCCCGGATAACAGATTGTCAGATATGCAGGCAATAATGGAACAAACCCAGGCCTTTGAAAATCGTGTGCTTGAGCGTCTGAATGCTGGCAAAACCGTACGAAGTTTCCTGATTGCCGCCGTCGAGCTGTTAACCGAGGCGGTGAATATCCTGGTGCTTCAGGTGTTTCGCAAAGACGACTACGCGGTAAAATATGCTGTAGAACCGTTACTGGACGGAGACGGACCGCTGGGCGATTTATCCGTGCGTCTGAAGCTGATTTATGGTCTTGGCGTGCTGAACCGACAAGAGTATGAAGATGCGGAGCTGCTAATGGCGCTGCGCGAAGAACTCAATCATGACGGTAATGAATACACCTTTACCGACGATGAAATCCTGGGGCCGTTCGGCGAGCTGCACTGCGTCACCGCGCTTCCTCCGGCACCGCAGTTTGATAACAGCGACCCTGAGCTCTACGCGATGCAAAAGCTGCGTTATCAACAGGTTGTCCGTTCCACGATGGTTCTCTCCCTGACTGAGCTGATTTCCCGAATCAGCTTAAAAAAAGCGTTTCAGAAGTAAGCCTGCTCACATTGGTGTATCCTTCCCTGTAAATTCCCCGTTTTCAGAGTTATTTGTCATGAAAGAAGTCGAAAAGAACGAAATTAAACGCCTGAGCGACCGCCTGGATCTCATCCGCCACCAGATGGCGGGCCTGTCACTGGTCGAGTCCGCCGAGAAGTATGCCGAGCTTGAAAAAGAGACCGCGAAGCTGGAAGCAGAGATCGAGCGCCTGCGCGAAGTCAAAGGCCAGAAGCTGAGCAAAGAAGCGCAGAAGCTGATGAACATGCCGCACCGTCGTGCGATCACCAAAAAAGAGCAGGCCGACATGGGCAAGCTGAAGAAAAGTGTCCGTGGTCTGGTGGTGGTTCACCCGATGACCGAGCTTGGCCGCGAAATGGGCCTGAAAGAGATGACGGGGTTTTGTAAGACGGCGTTCTGATTTCATGCCGGGTGGCGCTACGCTTACCCGGCCTACTCTTTTCCCCTTCGTGTGAATTGGTCCAACCAATAGCGCAACCAATCCTTCCCCGGTTCACAATTCTATTATTTCCGCTCACAAAACCATTGCTAGCTCATAACATCTGGTTAACCATTCATTGTCATTAACCCTACAACACAACATTGGCAGGACCACTTTTACACAGACTGTGACGCAGAGATGAGCGGAGACTCACCCGCAGCGCAGGCTGTCTGGTCCCCAGGAGACCTGCATGAGCCTCTGGCAACAAAACTACGACCCGGCCGGCAATATCTGGCTGTCGAGCCTGATCGCATCGCTTCCGATCCTGTTCTTCTTCTTTGCGCTGATTAAGCTCAAACTGAAGGGCTACCTTGCCGCGACGTACACCGTCGCCATCGCCCTGCTGGTGGCGCTGTTCTTCTACAAAATGCCGGTCGATCGCGCGCTGGCCTCCGTCGTCTACGGTTTCTTCTACGGCCTGTGGCCGATTGCGTGGATCATCATCGCGGCGGTCTTTGTCTATAAAATCTCGGTGAAAACCGGGCAGTTCGACATTATCCGCTCGTCGATTCTCTCCATTACGCCGGACCAGCGCCTGCAGATGCTGATTGTCGGCTTCTCCTTTGGGGCGTTTCTGGAAGGCGCGGCAGGCTTTGGCGCACCGGTGGCGATCACCGCCGCGCTGCTGGTGGGCCTGGGCTTTAACCCGCTGTATGCCGCAGGCCTGTGCCTGATTGTGAACACCGCACCGGTGGCGTTTGGTGCGATGGGTATTCCGATTCTGGTTGCGGGCCAGGTGACCGGCCTGGACAGCTTTGAGATTGGCCAGATGGTGGGTCGCCAGCTGCCGTTCCTGACCATTATCGTCCTCTTCTGGATCATGGCGATTATGGACGGCTGGCGCGGCGTGAAGGAGACCTGGCCTGCGGTGATGGTGGCGGGCGGTTCGTTCGCGATTGCCCAGTACCTCAGCTCGAACTTCCTTGGCCCGGAACTGCCGGACATCATCTCTTCGCTGGTTTCCCTGGTCTGCCTGACGCTGTTCCTGAAACGCTGGCAGCCGGTCCGTATTTTCCGCTTCGCCGACATGGGCGCCTCGCAGGTCGATCAAACCCTGGCCCGCACCGGTTACACCGCAGGACAGGTGATTCGCGCCTGGTCGCCGTTCCTGTTCCTGACCGCCACGGTTACGCTGTGGAGCATCCCGCCGTTTAAAGCCCTGTTCGCCCCGGGCGGCGCGCTGTACGACATGGTGATTAACGTTTCGGTGCCGTTCCTCGACAAGATGGTCGCCCGTATGCCGCCGGTGGTGCACGCCGCCACGCCGTATGCCGCAGTCTATAAATTCGACTGGTTCTCCGCCACCGGGACCGCCATCCTGTTTGCCGCTATTCTTTCCGTGGTGTGGCTGCGCATGAAGCCTGCGGCTGCGGTGCAGACCTTTGCGGCGACCGTTAAAGAGCTGATGCTGCCGATCTACTCCATCGGCATGGTGCTGGCGTTCGCGTTTATCTCGAACTACTCCGGCTTGTCATCGACGCTGGCACTGGCGCTGGCGCATACCAGCCACGCCTTCACCTTCTTCTCGCCGTTCCTCGGCTGGCTGGGGGTGTTCCTGACCGGTTCCGATACCTCGTCTAACGCCCTGTTTGCCGCGCTGCAGGCCACGGCGGCCCAGCAGATTGGCGTGTCGGATGTTCTGCTGGTGGCCGCAAATACCACCGGCGGCGTGACCGGGAAAATGATCTCCCCACAATCCATCGCCATTGCCTGTGCGGCGGTGGGACTGGTCGGTAAAGAGTCGGATCTGTTCCGCTTTACCGTGAAACACAGCCTGATATTCACCTGCATGGTCGGGGTGATCACCACCCTGCAGGCCTATGTCTTAACCTGGATGATCCCATGATAGTGATGCCCAGACGCCTGTCCGACGAGATTGCCTCTCGCGTGCGGGCGCTGATTGAAGAACAACAGCTGGAAGCGGGCATGAAGTTGCCCGCCGAACGCCAGCTCGCCGCCCAGCTTGGCGTGTCGCGCAACTCACTGCGCGAGGCGCTGGCGACGCTGGTCAGCGAAGGGGTGCTGGTAAGCCGTCGCGGCGGCGGCACCTTTGTACGCTGGCAGCATGACGACTGGTCCGAGCAAAACATCGTTCAGCCGCTGAAAACGCTGATGGAGAACGACCCGGACTACAGCTTCGACATCCTTGAAGCGCGTCACGCCATCGAAACCAGTACCGCCTGGCACGCGGCCATGCGGGCAACCGACGCCGATAAAGAGAAACTCATCGCCTGCTTTGAGGCCACGCAAAGCAGCGACCCGGACATCGCCTCCCAGGCGGACGTACGTTTTCACCTGGCGATTGCCGAGGCGTCGCACAACGTCGTGCTGCTCCAGACCATGCGCGGGTTCTTCGACCTGCTGCAATCCTCCGTGAAGCAGAGCCGCCAGCGCATGTATCTGGTTCCGCCGGTGTTTGCCCAGCTGACCGAACAACACGAGGCGGTGCTCAACGCCATTCTGGCCGGTGATGCCGAAGCCGCGCGGAAAGCGATGATGGCGCATCTCGGTTTCGTGCATACCACCATCAAACGATTCGATGAAGACCAGGCCCGACAGGCGCGTATTACCCGTCTGCCTGGCGACAGTGATATTTCCAGGGAGAACAAAGCATGATTATTTCAGCAGCCAGTGACTATCGCGCCGCAGCGCAGCGCATTTTGCCCCCGTTCCTGTTCCACTATATCGACGGCGGAGCGTATGCCGAATACACCCTGCGCCGCAACGTGGAAGATCTGTCGGAGGTGGCTCTGCGCCAGCGCGTGCTGAAGAATATGTCTGACCTGAGCCTTGAGACAAAACTGTTTAACGAAACGCTTTCCATGCCAGTCGCGCTCGCACCTGTCGGTTTATGCGGCATGTACGCCCGTCGCGGTGAAGTGCAGGCCGCCGCCGCCGCAGATGCTAAAGGCATTCCGTTTACCCTTTCCACCGTTTCCGTCTGCCCGATTGAGGAGGTTGCCCCAACCATCAAGCGGCCAATGTGGTTCCAGCTGTACGTCCTGCGCGATCGCGGCTTTATGCGTAACGCGCTGGAGCGCGCCAAAGCGGCGGGCTGCTCCACGCTGGTCTTTACCGTTGATATGCCGACCCCCGGCGCGCGCTACCGCGATGCGCACTCCGGCATGAGCGGCCCAAATGCGGCGCTCCGCCGCTACTGGCAGGCGGTAACGCATCCACAGTGGGCGTGGGACGTTGGCCTGAACGGTCGTCCACACGATCTGGGGAATATCTCGGCGTATCTGGGTAAACCCACCGGGCTGGAGGATTACATCGGCTGGCTGGCGAATAACTTCGATCCGTCCATCTCCTGGAAAGACCTGGAGTGGATCCGCGAATTCTGGGATGGCCCGATGGTGATCAAAGGGATCCTCGACCCGGAAGATGCCCGTGATGCGGTCCGCTTTGGCGCAGACGGGATTGTGGTCTCTAACCACGGCGGACGCCAGCTCGACGGGGTGCTCTCCTCCGCCCGCGCCCTGCCGGCCATTGCCGATGCGGTGAAAGGCGATATCGCCATCCTGGCCGACAGCGGGATCCGCAACGGGCTGGACGTGGTGCGCATGATTGCGCTGGGTGCCGACAGCGTGCTGCTGGGACGTGCGTATCTGTATGCTCTGGCGACGGCCGGTCAGGCAGGCGTGGCGAATCTGCTTAACCTGATCGAAAAAGAGATGAAGGTGGCGATGACGCTGACCGGTGCGAAAACCATTAGCGAAATCAGTAAGGATTCCCTGGTGCAGGAGTTGAGCAAATTACCGGCCGCGCTGGCTCCGCTTGCTCAGGGAAATGCGGCCTGAATCCCCCCTCGTTAACACCTCTTTCTCACGCGTCCGATCTCCCCCTCGGGCGCTTTTTTATGCCGAAAATAACACCCAGATAACATATTGGATAAGAAAATTTGACATCCGCCTGCCGCTCGCAATTGTATAGACAAGCAAAGACAAGAACACAAAAACAACATCACATCAGAGGGGAGCGTATGACCTATTCAGGTAAGGTGGATATTCAGCAGGTGATCGACGACAGTCGCTTTTCAGGGTTTCACTGGCTGCTCATTGTGCTGGGCTTTCTGGTTCTGGCGATCGATGGCTTTGATACGGCGGCAATGGGCTACATCGCGCCCACGCTGTCGGCAGAATGGGGGATCCATAAACAGGATCTGGGGCCGGTGCTGAGCGCGGCGCTGCTGGGGCTGTCGTTGGGCGCGCTGATCGCCGGTCCAGTATCGGACCGAATGGGGCGCAAGCGCGTGCTGGTCTTTTCGTGTCTGTTCTTCGGCCTGGCAAGCCTGGGCACGGCCTGGGCGCAAAGCCTCAATACCCTGACGCTGTGGCGCTTTCTGACGGGCCTGGGGCTCGGCGCCGCCATGCCGAATGCCATTACGCTGATCTCCGAGTTTGCCCCCCAGCGCTGCCGCGCCATGGCGATTAATACCATGTACTGCGGCTTCCCTCTGGGTGCGGCGGGCGGCGGCGCGATCTCGTCCTGGCTTATTCCCCACCACGGCTGGCGAAGCGTGCTGCTGACCGGCGCAATTGCGCCGCTGATTTTAACGCTGCTGCTGGCACTGCTGTTGCCGGAGTCGGTGAAGTTTCTGGTGCAGCGCGGGAAAGACGTCATGCAGGTTCGCCGTATCGCCAGCCGGTTCGCCCGTAGTACGCTGGAGGGCGTCACGGGCTTTTTCCTGGCGGAGGAGAAAACCGCGTCTAAAAAAGGGAGCGTGTCGCAGCTGTTTTCGATGCCCTGGCTGCCCGGCACCCTGATGCTGTGGGTGACCTACTTTATGGGGCTGGTCATCTACTACGTCCTGCTGAGCTGGATGCCGACGCTGATGCAGGGGATGGGTTATGCGCTGGCGGAGTCCGCCTGGCTCACCTCGCTGTTCACCTTCGGCGGCACGGCCGGCATTCTGCTCGCCGGCTGGATGATGGACCGCTGGGAAGCGCACAAGGTTGTCGCGGGCGGGTTTATCCTGACGATGGGGCTGATCCTGCTACTCGGCATGGAGCATAACCATATCGCCCTGTTTGGCGGGTTGATTTTCCTGATGGGGATCGCGATGAACGGCGCGCAGTCGGGCATGCAGACCCTGGCCGCCACCTTTTATCCCACCGAGTGCCGCGCGACGGGCATCGCCTGGATGCAGGGGATTGGCCGCTTTGGCGGCGTGGCGGGCACCATGACCAGCGCCCAGCTTCTTTCGATGCAGTGGCAGGCAGACAGTATTTTAATGATCCTCAGCGTACCCGCTCTTGTGGCCGCAGCGGCAACCGTCTACAAAATGCTGTACAGCCGCTCGCAAGAACCCGGCGTCGCGTAGTTCCTCTCTTTTCTGCTATCCTGCCCCCGCAATTAAGGGGGCAGCATGCTTAACATCGTTTTATTCGAACCAGAAATTCCGCCGAATACCGGCAATATTATCCGCCTGTGCGCCAACACCGGTTTTCGTCTGCACATCATTGAGCCAATGGGCTTTACGTGGGACGACAAACGCCTGCGCCGCGCGGGGCTGGATTATCATGAATTTACCGCCGTTATTCGCCACCACGATTACGCCGCGTTTCTGGAAGCCGAGCAGCCACAGCGCATGTTCGCCCTGACCACCAAAGGTACGCCAGCGCACAGCGCCGTAAGCTATCAGGAGGGTGACTATCTGATGTTTGGCCCGGAAACCCGCGGCCTGCCGGCCACGATTCTGGATGCCCTGCCCGCTGAGCAGAAAATCCGTATTCCGATGATGCCGGACAGCCGCAGCATGAACCTGTCGAATGCGGTGTCGGTAGTGGTGTATGAAGCATGGCGCCAGCTGGGTTATCCTGGCGCTATTCTAAGGTAGGCCCGGCAAGCGCAGCGCCGCCGGGCAAAATCTCAGATGCCGTCACCATACTCAAACGTATGGTGAATACCGTTGAAGTGCTGATCCATATCCATGGACGGCTTATCGCTGTCTGGCTTACCGACGATGCGCGCCGGTACGCCAGCGGCGGTGGTGTGCGGCGGAACCGGCTGGAGCACCACGGAGCCTGCGCCGATCTTCGCGCCGCGCCCGACTTCGATATTGCCGAGGATTTTGGCACCCGCGCCTATCATCACCCCTTCGCGAATTTTCGGATGGCGATCGCCGCTGGTTTTGCCGGTACCGCCCAGGGTAACCGACTGCAGGATCGAGACGTCGTCTTCAATCACGGCCGTTTCCCCGACAACAATCCCGGTGGCGTGGTCGAGCATGATCCCACGACCAATCTTCGCCGCCGGGTGAATATCAACCTGAAACGTCACGGAAACCTGGTTTTGCAGGAAGATGGCCAGCGCGCGGCGGCCTTCATTCCACAGCCAGTGCCCAATGCGGTACGCCTGCAGAGCGTGGAAGCCTTTCAGGTACAGCAGCGGGGTAGAATATTTATCGACCGCCGGGTCACGCGTGCGCACGGCCTGGATATCACAGGCGGCAGACGCGATCATTTCCGGGTCAGCGGCGTAAGCCTCTTCCACCACCTCACGAATGGCAATCGCGGGCATGATCGAGGACGCCAGCTTGTTGGCGAGCATATAGCTGAGCGCGCTGCCAAGATTTTCGTGCTTGAGTAGCGTTGCGTGGTAGAAACTGGCCAGCATAGGCTCACAGTCGGCCAGCGCCCGGGCTTCGGCTTTAATGTTATTCCAGACGATATCCAGTTCTTCACACGGCATTGCTTACTCCAGACGATAGTTAATGACCAGCCAGTTCTGCGCTGGCTGGGTCATTCAGGTGACAACGGTTCCGACTAGTTACTGCTGCGCTCGTCCTTGCGCGCACGACCTAATAAGGTCAATGCTGCCTCGCGCGCATTTTTTCCGCAATACAATACCTGATAAATTTCCTCGGTTATTGGCATTTCGACACCGAAACGGTGCGCCAACTCGCGGACTTCTTTGGTATTGCGGTAGCCTTCAACCACCTGGCCAATCTTCTCCTGCGCGTCTTTCACATCGCTGCCCTGTCCGAGCATCATGCCAAAGCGGCGGTTACGAGACTGGTTGTCGGTACAGGTCAGCACCAGGTCGCCCAGGCCAGCCATCCCCATAAAGGTGGCCGGATCGGCACCCAGCGCTTCGCCCAGGCGGGACATCTCGGTCAGACCGCGCGTGATCAGCGCCGTACGGGCGTTGGCACCAAAACCAATGCCGTCGGACATCCCGGCACCAATCGCAATCACGTTCTTCACCGCCCCGCCCAGCTGCACGCCGATAAAATCGGGGTTGCTGTAGACGCGGAAGCTCTTGCCGCAGTGCAGCAATTGCTGAAGATCGTCGGAGAAGGCCTGATCGGTTGAGGCCAGCGAAATCGCCGTCGGCAGGCCAGCGGCCAGCTCTTTGGCAAAGGTCGGGCCGGAGATGACCGCCAGCGGGATCGCATCACCCAGCGCTTCGCGGGCAACGTCCTGCAGCAGGCGTCCGGTTTCGGCTTCCAGTCCTTTTGTCGCCCAGACAATGCGCGCATCCGGGCGCATCAGCGGCTTAATCTGACGCAGCACGTCGCCAAAGACATGGCTCGGAACCACAATCAGAATGTTGCGGCTGGCCGCCAGCGCGGTCGCAAGGTCGCTTTCAAGGTGCAGGGAGTCAGGGAACGGAACGTCCGGGAGAAACGCGACGTTGCAACGATCGCGCTGCAGCGTGACGATATGTTTTGGGTCGTGGCCCCACAGGACCACCTCGTGACCATTTCTTGCCAGAGTAATGGCAAGAGCGGTGCCGTATGAGCCGGCACCGATCACAGTCATTGACGCATTAACAGTGCTCATCAGGCATCCTGATGTTGTTCAGCACCTTCGCCAGCCTGCTGCTGCAGATAGTTCATGAACAGCGCATCAAAGTTAACTGGCGCAAGGTTCAGTTGCGGGAATGTACCGCGAGAAACCAGACTGGTGATGCATTCACGTGCATACGGGAACAGAATGTTCGGGCAGTACGCACCCAGGCAATGCGCCATCTGGTTGCCTTCGATGCCGCCGATAGAGAAGATACCGCCCTGCTGTACTTCACACAGGAATGCAGTTTCTTCGCCCAGAGAGGCGGTAACGGTCACACGCAGCACGACTTCATACACGTCATCTGCCAGCTGGGTAGATGCGGTATCCAGATCAAGTTTAACCTCTGGCTGCCAATCTTTCTGGAAAACGTGTGGCGCATTTGGCGCTTCGAAAGAGACATCTTTGGTGTAGATACGCTGGATCTGGAAAGTCATCTCGGTGTTGTTTTGTTCTGACATGGAAATACCCTTTTTAATTGTCCTAAAGTCTCTTAGCTCAGCAGCGGATCGAGTCCACCACGGGCGTCGAGCGCATACAAGTCATCACAGCCGCCAATGTGCTGCGCATCAATAAAAATCTGTGGAACCGTCGTACGACCACTACGTTGGATCATCTCTTCGCGTTTAATCGCGTCACCGTCGATCGGCAGTTCCTGGAACGTGACGCCTTTACTGTTCAGCAGCGCTTTCGCACGATGGCAGAACGGGCACGTCGCTTTGGTATAGATCTCAATATGGGCCATGACTGAACTCCTTATTTACCGCGCACCAAAGGAAGATTTTCCCCGCTCCAGCCGGAAATACCTTCTTTCAGCACCGTTACGTTTTCGAAGCCTGCTTTATGAAGCGCGCTGGCAGATTCCTGTGCCTGCATGCCGGTCGCATCCACAACGATAATCGGCTGGGCTTTGTGTTTTTCAAGCTCACCGACGTTGTTCGCTTTGATTTCAGCTGGCAACAGGTTGATTGCGCCCGCAATGTGACCTTTGCGGAAATCGTCACGCTGACGCAGATCGACAACGACGGCATCTTCTTTGTTAATCAGACGCGTCGCTTCACCACGGGTGATAACCTTAATCTTAGACGTCAGGCTCTTAAATGTGGTGAACAGCACAGCAGCCAGCAGGCCAATCCACGCGATGCTCAGAACCGGATGGCGGCTAACGAATTGCATAATTTCTTGCATGGAGGGTAACTACTCCCGACTAAGTGATAAAAAAAACCAGGACAGGAGTATACCTGTGCGTTCTGGCAAATACAGCCAGCGACCCTAACCTAATCCATTTTCTGCGGCATGCCACCTAAAAAAATGCCTCAAAATGGTCTGGTCAGCACCTTGCCCCTGCGCTTTCTTTGATCTTCTGCGGCTATTTGATCGATTCAGCTGTAGTAAAATTACGCAAATTTTGACTCTTGAGCATGAGGTTGTCGCAATGTCGGTTTCTAAAAAACCTATGGTACTGGTGATTCTGGATGGCTATGGCTACCGTGAAGACAGCCAGGATAACGCTATTTTCAACGCCAAAACCCCGGTCATGGATGCCCTGTGGGCAAAACGTCCGCATACGCTGATTGACGCGTCTGGCCTGGAAGTGGGCCTGCCGGACCGCCAGATGGGCAACTCCGAAGTCGGTCACGTTAACCTGGGCGCCGGGCGTATTGTGTACCAGGACCTGACGCGTCTGGACGTTGAAATCAAAGAACGCACCTTCTTCTCCAACCCAACGCTGTCTGGCGCGGTTGATAAAGCCGTTGCCGCTGGCAAGGCCGTTCACATCATGGGCCTGCTCTCTGCTGGCGGCGTTCACAGCCACGAAGATCACATCATGGCGATGGTTGAGCTGGCCGCTGAACGCGGTGCGGAAAAAATCTATCTGCACGCCTTCCTGGACGGTCGCGACACGCCACCACGCAGTGCAGAAGGCTCCCTGAAAGCCTTTGAAGACAAATTCGCCGCGCTGGGCAAAGGCCGCGTGGCCTCCATCATTGGCCGTTACTACGCCATGGACCGCGACAACCGCTGGGATCGCGTTGAACAGGCCTATGATCTGCTGACCCTGGCAAAAGGGGAATTCCAGTTCGCGACCGCCGTTGAAGCGCTGGAAGCCGCCTACGCACGTGATGAAAACGACGAATTCGTGAAAGCATCCGTGATCCGTGCTGAAGGCCAGGCCGATGCCGCGATGGAAGACGGCGATGCGCTGATCTTCATGAACTTCCGCGCTGACCGCGCGCGCGAAATCACCCGTGCGTTCGTCAACAGCGACTTCGACGGTTTTGCCCGTAAGAAAGTGGTAAACATCGACTTCATCCAGCTGACCGAATACGCGGCAGACATCAAAGCCCCATGCGCTTACCCACCTGCCTCGCTGGCCAATACCTTCGGTGAGTGGATGGCGAAGAACGACAAAACGCAGCTGCGTATCTCCGAAACGGAAAAATACGCACACGTGACCTTCTTCTTTAACGGCGGCGTTGAAGAGCCGTTCAAAGGCGAAGAGCGCATTCTGATCAACTCCCCGAAAGTCGCCACCTACGATCTGCAGCCAGAGATGAGCTCTGCAGAATTGACTGAAAAACTGGTTGCGGCCATCGAGAGCGGTAAGTACGACACCATCATC
Source organism: Enterobacter quasiroggenkampii (assembly GCF_043972695.1). Classification (NCBI taxonomy): domain Bacteria; kingdom Pseudomonadati; phylum Pseudomonadota; class Gammaproteobacteria; order Enterobacterales; family Enterobacteriaceae; genus Enterobacter; species Enterobacter quasiroggenkampii. Next base: position 718,207 of record NZ_CP143745.1, on the reverse strand, counting down.
TGTAACTACCCGAACGGCGACATGGTCGGTCATACCGGGGTGATGGAAGCGGCAGTGAAAGCGGTTGAAGCGCTGGACCACTGCGTTGAGCAGGTGGCGAAAGCGGTTGAATCCGTTGGCGGCCAGTTGCTGATCACCGCGGATCACGGTAACGCTGAACAGATGCGCGACCCGGCGACCGGCCAGGCGCACACCGCCCACACCAACCTGCCGGTTCCGCTGATTTATGTGGGTGATAAATCAGTGAAAGCCGTAGAAGGCGGCAAGCTTTCTGACATCGCGCCAACCATGTTGTCGCTGATGGGGATGCCGATCCCTGAAGAGATGACTGGTAAGCCGCTGTTCATCGTGGAATAATCGCTCCCCATGAGGGGAAAGGCGATTTTTTCAATCACATGGGTCGTGAAGCCGCTTAGGTTATCAGTCAGACCTCTGTTTTACGCCAGCGCACTCAGCGCTGGCGTATTGCTGTGCGCCGCATCCGCCCACGCGGATGACCGCGACCAGCTGAAATCCATTCAGGCCGATATCGCCGCCAAAGAGCGTGCGGTACGCCAGCAGCAGCAGCAGCGCGCCGCCCTGCTCGCCCAGCTTAAGCAGCAGGAAGAGGCCATCTCCGCTGCCACACGTAAACTCCGTGAAACGCAAAACACCCTTGCCCAGTTGAATAAGCAGATCGACGAGATGAACGCGTCGATTGCCAAACTGGAGCGCCAGCGCGATGCGCAGGAGCGCAACCTTGCCGCACAGCTTGATGCCGCATTCCGCCAGGGTGAACATACCGGGCTCCAGCTGATCCTCAGCGGCGAAGAGAGCCAGCGCGGCCAGCGCCTGCAGGCCTACTTTGGCTATCTGAACCAGGCGCGTCAGGAGACGATCGCGCAGCTGAAGCAGACGCGCGAAGAGGTTTCCACGCAAAAAGCCGAGCTGGAAGAGAAGCAGAGCCAGCAGCAGACGCTGCTCTACGATCAGCAGGCCCAGCAGACAAAGCTTGAGCAGGCACGCAACGAGCGCAAGAAAACCCTGGCCGGTCTCGAGTCCTCCATTCAGGAAGGTCAGAGCCAGCTGAGCGAAATGCGCGCCAACGAATCAAAACTGCGCAACAGCATCGCCCGTGCTGAAGCCGCAGCGAAAGCGCGCGCCGAAAAAGAGGCTCGCGAGGCGCAGGCCGTTCGCGACAAGCAGCAGGAAGCCTCCCGCAAAGGCACCACCTACAAGCCAAGCGAAAGTGAACGTTCCCTGATGTCGCGTACCGGCGGCCTGGGCTCACCTCGCGGCCAGGCTTTCTGGCCCGTTCGCGGTTCAATTCTGCATCGCTATGGCGAACAGCTGCAGGGTGAGCTACGTTGGAAAGGGATCGTTATCGGTGCGTCTGAAGGTAGCGAAGTGAAAGCGATTGCCGATGGTCGCGTGATTCTGGCCGACTGGCTGCAGGGTTACGGACTGGTGGTGGTGGTCGAACACGGTAAAGGTGATATGAGCCTTTACGGCTACAACCAGAGCGCGCTGGTCAGCGTCGGCACGCAGGTGCGCGCGGGCCAACCCATCGCCCTTGTGGGCAGCAGTGGCGGTCAGGGCCGCCCGTCACTCTATTTCGAAATTCGTCGTCAGGGTCAGGCGGTCAATCCACAGCCGTGGTTGGGAAGATAAGTTTTGCTTCAATTTCGTCGAATCGTTTTCTCCGTCGTCAGCGCGCTGGCGCTGGCTGCACCGGTATACGCCGGTAAACTCGCCATCGTGATAGATGACTTCGGTTATCGTCCACATTATGAAAATCAGGTGCTGGCGATGCCGTCGGCCATCTCCGTTGCCGTCCTGCCGAATGCCCCCCACGCGCGTGAGATGGCGACCAAAGCCCACAGCAGCGGTCATCAGGTTCTCATCCACCTGCCCATGGCCCCGCTCAGCAAGCAGCCGCTGGAAAAAGATACCCTGCGCCCGGATATGAGCAGCGAGGAGATCGAGCGCATCATCCGCGACGCCTACAACAAGGTGCCGTATGCCGTAGGGCTGAACAACCATATGGGCAGCGCGATGACCTCCAGCCTGTACGGGATGCTAAAAGTGATGCAGGCGCTGGAGCGTTACAATCTCTACTTCCTCGACAGCATGACCATCGGCAACAGCCAGGCGATGCGCGCCGCTCAGGGAACGGGCGTAAAGGTGATTAAGCGCAAGGTGTTCCTGGATGACACCCAGAACGAAGCCGATATTCGTATGCAGTTCAATCGCGCGGTACAGCTGGCCCGCCGCAATGGTTCGGCCATTGCCATCGGTCACCCGCACCCGTCGACCGTCCGCGTCCTGCAGCAAATGCTGCCGACCTTACCTTCCGATATCACGCTGGTGCGCCCGAGCGATCTGCTTAACGAGCCGCAGGTGGATACCTCTACGCCGAATTCTGCGCAGCCCGTGCCGACTGCACCGCGTAATCCGTTCCGCGGCGTGAAACGCTGCGTACCGAAGCAGCCGCTTGAACCGGTCTACGCGACCCGCTTCTTCTCTGTCATCGGAGAAAGCATCAGTAACAGTACGCTGGTGAAATACGTCCAGCAGCAATGGCAGGGATGGGGTAAGAAAGCCTGACCGCCTGACGCTTATTTCGCAATCTGAGAGTCCGTCTGCTCATTCGCAACGGGCTCTTTTTTCTCCTGATGCTGATACCAGGATTTGAAATACTTCAAAAAGCTGTAGGCTGTAGCATACAGACCCGTCACGACCCCAACCTTGCCCTGACGCCAGGCTCCGCTGAACAGATACCATTTGAAGAACGCCCCGATGGCGCTGATGATGCCGCGTCCGATCGAAGGGCGAGCCGGCTGGTACTTCACCAGCCGGGTGGTGTAGCTGTTGAGCTTGTTGAACACTTCATGAAGGTTATAAAACGTGTCGTGACGCACCCGCCCCGGCATTTTCATGGCGACAATCTTGCCTTCAACTTTGTCATCCACGGGTCGTTGGTTGAAGCGAGCCTGGGTACGATTGAACAGCCGCACCGGGAAATCAGGAGAGGAAACAGGGTAGATTGTACGCACCTCCTCACCCAGCACGTGCCAGTACCGGGCGATACGCCAGGCGCGATCGGCGGAAGGTTCATCCCCGGCTTTCAGGGTCAGAATAAAGTCGACAGTCTCCGCGTCCAGAATCTCGTCGCTATCCATGCAAAGCACCCAGTCATTGCTCGCCAGATCGATCGCATGGTTCATCTGCACGCCATGCATAGCATAAGGGTGATGATGAAGGGAGAGCCCGTACTCGCGGCAAATAGAAAGAGTGGCATCCGTACTGCCGGAATCCAGAACGACAATTTCATCTGCCACCGTCAGCAGCGGAGGAATCACCTCGCGCAGCAAACGCGCAGAATTACAGGTCAATAAACAAACGGTAAGCTTGAACATAGGCGCTGTAAACTTAAACGGATAATCAACAAACTTTATAAGTGTGCGGGTAAAAAAGCGAAGGAAAAATCGAAATAATCTGATTGCGGATGTAAGAAACGTGAAGAGGTCGTAAAAAAAGCGCCCGAAGGCGCTTTCTCTGTTACTCCCAGCTCAGGATCACTTTCCCTGACTGGCCGGAACGCATCGCGTCAAAGCCCTGCTGGAACTCATCGATGGAGAAACGGTGAGTAATAATCGGGGACAGATCCAGACCTGACTGGATCAGCGCCGCCATCTTGTACCAGGTCTCGAACATCTCGCGGCCGTAGATACCCTTGATGAACAGCCCTTTGAAGATCACTTTGTTCCAGTCGATGGACATATCCGACGGCGGGATACCCAGCATCGCGATACGGCCACCGTGGTTCATGGTGTCGAGCATGGTGCGGAACGCCGGCGGCGCGCCGGACATCTCCAGACCCACGTCGAAGCCCTCGGTCATGCCCAGCTCTTCCATCACGTCGGTCAGGCTCTCTTTCGAGACATCCACCGCGCGGGTGACGCCCATTTTGCGCGCCAGCGACAGACGGTATTCGTTCACGTCGGTGATCACAACGTTGCGTGCACCCACGTGCTTCGCCACGGCAGCGGCCATAATGCCGATTGGGCCCGCACCGGAGACCAGCACGTCTTCACCCACCAGATCGAAGGAGAGCGCCGTGTGTACCGCGTTGCCGAACGGGTCGAAGATGGAGGCCAGATCGTCAGAGATATTGTCCGGAATTTTGAACGCGTTAAAGGCCGGTATCACCAGGTATTCCGCGAAGCAGCCCGGACGGTTTACGCCCACGCCGATGGTATTGCGGCACAGGTGCGTACGCCCACCGCGGCAGTTACGGCAGTGGCCGCAGGTAATATGACCTTCACCGGAAACGCGGTCGCCGATTTTGAAGCCTTTCACTTCCTGGCCGATACCCACCACTTCACCGACATATTCGTGACCGACAACCATCGGTACAGGAATGGTTTTCTGCGACCACTGGTCCCAGTTGTAGATGTGAACGTCAGTACCGCAGATAGCTGTTTTACGAATTTTGATCAGCAGATCGTTATGACCGACTTCCGGTTCCGGCACGTCGGTCATCCAAATCCCTTCTTCCGCTTTCAGTTTGGATAACGCTTTCATCACACGTCCTCAGGCAATGACGCCCAGCTGTTTACCGATGCGGGTAAAGGCTTCCACCGCACGTTCAATTTGTTCAGGCGTATGCGCCGCAGACATCTGGGTGCGGATACGCGCCTGACCTTTTGGCACCACCGGGAAGAAGAACCCGGTGACGTAAATCCCTTCTTTCTGCAGTTCGCGGGCAAATTGCTGCGCCACGACCGCATCGCCCAGCATCACCGGAATGATCGCATGATCGGCACCGGCCAGGGTGAACCCTGCTGCGCTCATTTTTTCACGGAACAGACGGGCGTTAGACCACAGACGGTCGCGCAGCCCGGCACCGGACTCCACCATCTCCAGCACTTTGATAGAAGCGGCAACAATCGCCGGCGCCAGGGAGTTGGAGAACAGATACGGACGGGAGCGCTGACGCAGCCACTCAACCACCTCTTTGCGCGCAGCGGTATAGCCGCCGGATGCGCCGCCGAGCGCTTTGCCAAGCGTACCGGTGATGATGTCCACGCGGCCCATGACGTCGCAGTATTCGTGGGAGCCCCGGCCGTTTTCGCCGACAAAGCCCACCGCGTGAGAGTCATCGACCATCACCAGCGCGTCATATTTATCTGCCAGGTCACATACGCCCTTCAGGTTGGCGATCACGCCGTCCATGGAGAACACGCCGTCGGTGGCGATCAGCACATGGCGAGCGCCCGCTTCACGGGCCTCTTTCAGGCGCGCTTCCAGCTCAACCATGTCGTTGTTGGCGTAGCGGAAACGCTTCGCTTTGCACAGGCGCACGCCGTCAATGATGGACGCATGGTTCAGGGCGTCGGAGATAATGGCATCTTCTGCGCCGAGCAGGGTCTCAAACAGGCCGCCGTTGGCGTCAAAGCAGGAGGAGTACAGAATCGCATCTTCCATTCCGAGGAAGGTTGCCAGCTTTTGCTCAAGCTGCTTATGGCTGTCCTGGGTTCCGCAGATAAAGCGTACGGAGGCCATGCCGAAGCCGTGGGTATCCATGCCGTTTTTGGCAGCGGCAATCAGCTCAGGGTGATTCGCAAGACCTAAGTAGTTGTTCGCACAAAAGTTGATCACATGGCTGCCGTCGGCAACGGTGATGTCCGCCTGCTGGGCAGACGTGATAATACGCTCTTCCTTGAACAACCCTTCCGCACGTGCGGTCTCGAGGTCGCTGTTTAACTGTTTGTAAAAATCACCACGCATTGCAATTCTCCAGACTCGGCAAATTTCGGGACATATTACCCAAACCTATAGTTCATGACGAGATGACACGTCATCTCTTGTCGTTTTTGCAGCATAAATCACGTGTACCCTTGCGCTATGTCGGTGAATGGCTGAAGGGCAGCCATACTAATGATATGATAGAAACATTAGCGTCCGGGATTGTCCCCGGGCTCCACACTTCAAAGGTTACAGTTATGATCATCGTTACCGGCGGCGCAGGCTTTATCGGCAGCAATATTGTTAAGGCTCTCAATGACAAAGGCATCACCGACATCCTGGTGGTTGACAACCTGAAAGACGGCACCAAGTTCGTTAACCTGGTGGATCTGAACATCGCTGACTACATGGATAAAGAAGACTTCCTTATCCAGATTATGGCAGGTGAAGAGTTCGGCGAGATCGAAGCCATCTTTCATGAAGGTGCCTGCTCGTCCACTACCGAGTGGGACGGCAAGTACATGATGGACAATAACTATCAGTACTCCAAAGAGATCCTGCATTACTGCCTGGAGCGTGAAATTCCGTTCCTGTATGCCTCTTCTGCTGCCACCTACGGCGGGCGCACCTCGGACTTCATCGAGTCCCGCGAATATGAGCAGCCGCTGAACGTCTACGGTTACTCCAAGTTCCTGTTCGACGAGTACGTGCGTCAGGTACTGCCAGAAGCGAACTCGCAGATCGTCGGTTTCCGCTACTTCAACGTCTACGGACCGCGCGAAGGCCACAAAGGCAGCATGGCGAGCGTGGCGTTCCACCTGAACACCCAGTTGAATAACGGTGAAAGTCCAAAACTGTTCGAAGGCAGCGACGGCTTTAAGCGTGACTTCGTCTACGTGGGTGACGTGGCCGCCGTAAACCTGTGGTTCTGGGAAAACGGCGTTTCAGGCATCTTCAACCTCGGTACCGGCCGCGCAGAGTCCTTCCAGGCGGTGGCTGACGCCACGCTGGCGTACCATAAAAAAGGCAGCATCGAGTACATTCCGTTCCCTGATAAGCTGAAAGGCCGTTACCAGGCGTTCACGCAGGCCGATCTGACTAACCTGCGCGCCGCAGGTTATGACAAGCCGTTCAAGACCGTTGCCGAAGGCGTAACGGAATATATGGCCTGGCTGAACCGCGACGCGTAAGTATGAGAATTCTGGTGATCGGCCCGTCATGGGTGGGCGACATGATGATGTCGCAAAGTCTCTATCGCACGCTCAAGGCGCGTTATCCCCAGGCGATAATCGACGTGATGGCACCCGCGTGGTGCCGTCCGCTGTTATCGCGTATGCCGGAAGTGAATGAAGCGATCCCGATGCCGCTCGGCCACGGGGCGCTGGAGATTGGCGAGCGCCGCAAGCTCGGCCATAGCCTGCGCGAAAAGCGGTACGATCGTGCGTATGTCCTGCCCAACTCCTTTAAATCCGCGCTGGTGCCCTTCTTTGCGGGCATCCCGCATCGCACCGGCTGGCGCGGCGAAATGCGCTACGGTCTGCTGAACGATGCGCGGGTGCTGGATAAAGCGGCCTGGCCATTAATGGTGGAGCGCTACGTGGCGCTGGCCTATGACAAAGGCGTGATGCGCAGTGCGAAAGACCTGCCGCAGCCGCTGCTCTGGCCCCAGCTTCAGGTTAACGACGGTGAAAAATCCCAGACCTGCAGCGCGTTTGGCCTTTCGTCTGAACGCCCGATGATTGGCTTCTGCCCTGGCGCCGAGTTCGGTCCGGCAAAACGCTGGCCGCACTACCACTATGCGGAGCTGGCGAAACAGCTGATCGACGAAGGCTACCAGATTGTCCTGTTCGGTTCGGCAAAAGACCACGAGGCGGGCAACGAAATTCTCGCCACACTCAGTAATGAACAGCAGGCCTGGTGCCGCAACCTGGCGGGAGAAACGCAGCTTGAACAGGCCGTTATTCTGATTGCCGCCTGTCACGCCGTGGTCACCAACGATTCAGGCCTGATGCACGTCGCCGCTGCACTCAACCGCCCGCTGGTCGCGCTGTATGGCCCAAGCAGCCCGGACTTCACGCCTCCGCTTTCCCATAAAGCGCGCGTCATCCGCCTGATCACCGGCTACCACAAGGTGCGCAAAGGCGATGCCGCAGAAGGCTATCATCAGAGCCTGATCGACATTACGCCAGCGCGCGTGCTCGAAGAACTCAACGCACTGCTGTTGAGCGAAGAAGGATAACGAATGCGGGTATTGATCGTTAAAACTTCTTCGATGGGTGATGTTCTGCATACGCTGCCGTCGCTGACGGACGCCATGCGGGCCATCCCCGGCATTCGTTTTGACTGGGTGGTGGAAGAAGGCTTCGCGCAGATCCCCACCTGGCATGAAGCGGTTGACCGCGTGATCCCGGTGGCGATTCGCCGCTGGCGCAAAGCGTGGTTCTCCGCGCCGATTAAAGCCGAACGCAAAGCCTTCCGCGAGGCGGTGCGGGCACAGCATTACGACGCCATCATTGACGCACAGGGGCTGGTCAAAAGCGCCGCGCTGGTAACGCGTCTGGCACACGGCGTAAAGCACGGGATGGACTGGCACAGCGCCCGAGAACCGCTGGCGAGCCTGTTTTATAACCGCCGCCATCACATCGCGAAGCAACAGCACGCGGTGGAACGTACCCGAGAGCTGTTTGCCAAAAGCCTGGGCTATGCGAAACCGGAAACCCAGGGCGACTATGCGATTTCCCGGCATTTCCTGCACACCTCATCGCAGAAAAGCGATCCTTATCTGATTTTCCTTCACGCGACAACCCGCGATGACAAGCACTGGCCGGAAGCGCACTGGCGCGAACTGATCGGCCTGCTGGCAAGCGCGGGGCTGCGTATCAAACTCCCGTGGGGTGCACCGCACGAAGAGGCACGGGCCAAACGTCTGGCAGAAGGGTTTGATTACGTGGACGTTCTGCCGCGCATGAAACTTGACGGCGTCGCTCAGGCGCTGGCAGGCGCTACGGCTGTGGTTTCTGTGGATACGGGCCTCAGCCACCTGACGGCGGCGCTGGACCGACCTAACATCACGCTTTACGGCCCAACGGACCCGGGCCTGATCGGCGGCTATGGAAAAAATCAGTATATCTGCCGCCCGGAACACTCATCGCAGTTGAGCGATCTCAGCGCCGCTGCGGTATTTGCGCAATTAGAGCCTTTGCTGGCAGCAGAGAGAGCCTATGTCTGATTTTTTCTCAGCGGAGCGCCCGCCAAAGCGCGTGCTGATTATTAAGCTGCGTCACCACGGTGACGTTCTGCTTACCTCGCCGGTGTTTACCGTGCTGAAAAAGAACTGGCCGAACGTGGAAGTCGATGCGCTGGTTTATGACGATACCCAGGCGATGCTGACCAGCCATCCGCATATCGACCAGGTGCATACTATTGGGCGCAACTGGCGCAAGAAGGGCTGGTTTGAACAATTTCGCCTCTACCGCGCCCTGCTGAATACCCTGAAAGGCCGTCAGTATGACGTGCTGATTAATCTGACCGAACACTGGCACGGCGCGCGTCTGGCGCGTCGCCTGAAACCGCGCGTCTCCGTCGGCTTTAAGCCGGATAAACGCGGGGGCCTGGCACGTCGTCGCTGGGTGAAATCGTTCACCACGCTCTACCCGGCCATTCAGGACAACAGCCGCCATATGGTGGAAGTCAATCTGGATGCCCTGCGCCGAATCGGTATTCATCCGCAGTCCGACGAAGACAAGCATACGCTTTTTGTGCCTGGTGACGCGGCAGAAGCCTCTGTGGCCGAAAAACTGGCCGGGTTTGGGCTCACGAGTAAGTCCTACATTCTGGTTCACCCGACCTCGCGCTGGATGTTTAAGGCCTGGGAAATCAAAAAACTGGCAGCGACCATTGATAACCTGGCGGCGCGCGGCCTGCCGATCGTCCTTTCCGCCGCACCGTCAAAAGAAGAGAAGGCCTACATGGATGAGCTGCGCGCAGCCCTCACCCAGCCGGTCTTTGATTTAAGCGGTCAGCTGAACCTGAAAGAGCTGGGTGCGCTCATGAAGCACGCCCGGGTGTACTTTGGCGTGGATTCCATGCCGATGCACCTTGCAAGCGCCGTCGGTACGCCGACCGTCGCTATCTTTGGCCCTACCGGCGCCATCAAATGGGCGCCGTGGGGGGTAAATTATCGTGTGATTGTGGCCGGGTTTACCTGCCAGCCGTGCGGCAAAGCGGGCTGCGGAGACAGCGGTGTCTCAGACTGCATTACGGCCATTACCCCACAGCAGGTGCTGAGCGCAATCGATACGATGCTTCTGGAAACGGAAACCCCTGCATGAAGCTGGCCATTGTTCGACAGACCTACAACCCCAACGGTGGCGCAGAGCGTTTTGTCTCACGTGCGCTGAACGTGCTGGCGCAGGATACCTCCCTTGATGTCACGCTGATTGCTCGCCAGTGGGAGGATGCCGCAGGCTGGAAAACGTTGACGGTCAATCCGCCGTTTCGCAATCGCATCGCGCGTGAATCCGGTTTTGCCGTCGAAGCCGCCGCGCATTTTACGCAGTTTGATATTGTGCAAAGCCACGAACGCATACCGGGCGCCACCATCTTCCGGGCGGGCGACGGTGTTCACGCCACCTGGCTTGAGCAATATGGTCGTATTCTGTCGCCTCTGGCGCGTTGGGCGCAGTCTCTGAGCCGTTATCACCGTTACATTCTGCAGGCCGAGGCGCAGATGTTTACCCATCCGCAGCTGCGCAAGGTGATCTGTAATTCGAAGATGGTTCGCGATGATATCGCCCGTCGTTTCGGACTGTCGGAAGACAAGCTGACGGTGATCTACAACGGCGTAGACACCGTTCAGTTTAGTCCTGAGGTCCGCGCCCTTTCGCAGCGTGATGCACTGGGTATTCCCCCTAACGCACCGGTACTGGCGTATGTTGGGTCAGGCTTCAGCCGCAAAGGCGTCGCCACCGCGCTGCGCGCTATTGTGGCGCATCCTGACGTCTGGCTGCTGATTGCCGGCCGCGATAAACATGCGCGGAAGTTCGAAAAGCTGGCGCAGGCGCTGGGAATTTCCTCTCGAGTGACGTTCCTGGGCCCCGTAGCCAACGTGCGTGAAGTGTATGGCACGGCTGATGCCCTTATCCTGCCGACGCTCTACGATCCCTTCCCGAACGTCTGTGTGGAAGCCCTGGCCTGTGGTTTGCCACTGCTCACCAGCCACGGTTGTGGCGCGGCGGAGTGGATAACCGAGGGTCAAAACGGCTGGGTACGCGATGCGCTGGACAGCGAAGGTTACCAGCAGGCCATCTCGCTGTGGCTAAAAGGCCGTGAACAGGGTGTCGATTACGCCGCTGCCGCGCGTGCGACTGCGGAACCTTTCACCCTGGACAGAATGGCCCGAGAGCTACAGGCGCTTTATCGCGATTTACTGCGCTGAGCGGCATCGGAGAAGACCTTCTCCATCGCGTCCAGCATACATTCGCGGGTAAAGTGCGTGCTCAGGTAGTCATACCCCTGTTGCGCGAGCGTCTCGCGAAGGGCTGAGTCGGCATAGAGTTTCATTATGGCATCGCGCAGTGCGTTTTCGTCGCGCTGGGCGACCAACAATCCCGTCTGCCCGTTAATTACCGCATCCCCCGTTCCACCGGCATCCGTCGCAATGGTGGCAATACGGGTGGCTAACGATTGCAGGACGCCCTGCGGCACACCTTCCATATCATGCGAAGGACTCAGCGCAATATCAAAGGCCGGAAACCAGCGTTCCGGATCGGGTTGATGTCCCGCCATGACCACGCGCTGCTGTAATCCCAGCGCGGCGATTTCCTGTTTCAGCGTCGCCTTGTGCGGGCCTTCGCCAACAATCGCCAGCTTGATGTGTGGATTGTCGATTTTCGCCAGGGCGCGCAGCAGTACGCTATGGCCTTTGTTCGGGCGCAAATGCGATACCACGCCCAGCCAGAAATCGTCCTGCGACAAACCACAATGAACCCGGGCCTGGTGCTTATCTCCCGGATGGAAACGCTGCGTATCGACACCGCTTGGCACCGACGTACTCTGGGACATCGGCACGCCGATATTTGCCACCTGATGGCGCAGCGCCTCCCCGGTAGTCACGATGTGCGCGCAGGCGGTGCGGAACAGCCAGCGTGTCGTCCAGTTGTTACGCGGAACGCCGGACGCATGACGGGTTCTCACCAGTGGTACGGGGTTGGAGAGCGTCAGATTCGCCAGCGCCACCAGCCAGGTATCGACAGAGTTATGGCTATTGATGACGTCAATCGACTGACGGTTATCCTTCAGCCAGCGACGCAGCAGCTGCAGGTTTTTAAGGTTCTTACGCTTCAACGGCATCGTGACCACCGTCAGACCGGCACTGCGTGCCAGCGCGTGGAGCGGCGCAGTTTCCGGACAAAGGAGAGTCACCTGATGGCCACGCTGAATCATCCCAAGCGATTCGTTGATAATGCGCAGAGGCTGCCCGCCTTTGCCGCCGTCTGCTTCAGTGTGAACAATGTGCATATATTTCCTGTCGTTTAGCTGAAACCGCTGTCCAGGCTGCCGATTATATACGTGGGTATTACGATAATGCACAGGCGGATTAATCTTGCTTACAAACATTGTCCTTCTGTAGTTATGGCTTATGTGGTAATTTTCTCAGGCTTTTATTCCACTCAAAATCAGTGGAATCTGCGTATGGCATTGTTAACTAACCGGTATTAACGCCGAGATCCTTTACCAGTACCAAAATTATGACAAATACTCGTAACATCCTGACAGGTCTTTTAGTACTGTCTGTACTGGCTTTATGTTTTATCTGGCCAATCCCAAACGATCAGCTACCTTTTCATCGTAATGGACTGATTTATCCTAATATTGTGGTGGCGCTCGGTCTTTTCTTTAGCTCCTCAGTGGCGAGAAAAGCGCTGGACTTAAACAAAATTAAGTTCGTGCTTATTGTGCTCTGGGCATTGACCTTCTTTATCCTGATTAACGGCTTTTTTGTCGCGCCAGATATTAAAGAAATGGTGTCGACCTGGGATGGTCAGTGGCTACGTCCGGTATTGCTTTTCTGTGCAGGTCTGGTGTTATTACCGGTGATTCAGGAGCGCTTCCCCTCTTTATCGGCAGCCCGTTTCTTTACTCTCGTCGTCCTTTTTTTCTGGGGCGTCGTCTGTATCCATCTCCTTGATACCGTCTGGCTTTACTGGCGAGACGGCGTGATCCACTGGGGCGAAACGCGGATTGTTTATAACCGCACGCGCATGAGCTTCCAGGTCAATATGATCACCGGTTTCCTGCTCGCTGAACTGCTTGCACGCGGCCTGCTTCATCAGCGTTTCTTACGCCTGAAGACACCGTTCCTCGCCTTTATGCTGCTGTGTAACCTTGTCTGCACGGCATTAGTCGATACCCGCTGGGGAACGATCGGCCTGGTTGGCAGCCTGTTCTCCACCTTCATTCTGCTCAGCCTGCACAGCATGCGTCGCAGCCGGGTGTTGCTCACAGGCGGCATTCTTTTGGGCATTACTATCGCTTCTGCGCTTCTGGGCTATGCCTCCTGGAAAACCGATCCGCGCTGGCAAAGTCTGGAAGATGATGCCGTAACCGGCTGGAACGCGCCTTTCACCAGTTTTTGCTATAACAAAACCAACGGAACAGTACCGACTAACGATCTCGGTCGTCCAATGAACCACTCCAACGGCTGTCGCGCGAGTTTCTTCCATCAGGGCTGGAAACTGGTGGGTGAACATCCTGCAGGAATGGGACCTCGCAAAGAGGCCTTCCGTTATGTGCTGCGTCGCGACACGCAGGACAATCGCATTGATATTCCACACAGCCACTACGGCCTGATTGAGTTTGGTATCCAGAACGGGGTCGTGGGCATTGCAGGCTGGCTGATTCTGCTGGCAGGCTGCTGGTACATCGGCTGGCGCGAGTTCCGCCATGGCAATATGATGGCAGGCATGTTCCTGCTGCTGTTTACGGTTGGTTTCTTCTCCCGAACCATGGTTGACCATAATCTGAAAGATCACTACCTGGAACAATATATGCTGTTAACCGGGTTACTTGTGGGAATGTGCGCGTTACGACCCGCTAAACGGACAGAAACAACCTCCTGATCGCGTATATTGCGCCGATGATAACAGGCATCGGCGCAACGTTACCCATCAGAACTCTTTTGCCTGCCGGCTGTCGAAAAGCCATTGCACATTGCTGTATCGCTCGTTAGCCGCATCTCACCGCGTTAAATTACGGAGTAAGCATGTCTGGAACGCCTCAATTAAGCCTCGTTGTCGCCGTCTATAATGGCGAGAATTTCCTGAGCGCTTTTTTTGACAGCATAAAGAAACAGAATCTGCCCAGCCTGGAACTTGTTATCGTTAATGACGGCTCAACTGACGGCTCCGCAGATATCATCGCCCGCTACGCCAGTGAATTCAGTCATTTTAACGTCATCGACCAGCCTAATGGGGGTGTCTCTGCGGCCCGTAATACCGGTCTGGCCGTGGCTACGGGCGAGTACGTCGCGTTCCCGGATATTGATGACGTTATCTATCCGGGTATGTATCCGCGCCTGCTGGAGATTGCACTCGCCGGGCAGTTGGACGTCGCGACCTGCAACGGTACCTATATTTATGATGACGGACGCCCGTCGAAGAAGATTTTCCCTTCAGATAAACTTGCGTCAACCGGCGTGCTGGACGGCCCGACCTGGCTGCAGATGGCGCTCGAATCGCGCAAGTTCCTGCACGTAACATGGCTGAATATCTATCGACACGCCTTTATCAAAGAGCAGGGCTTCAGCTTTGAACATGGTCTGCGCCATCAGGACATCCCCTGGACTACGGAAGTGCTGCTCACCGCCAGACGCGTGCAGTATATTGATGAGGTCTATTACGATTACCTGATCCATTCCGCTTCCGTTTCCCATACGCCAGGCACGGACGACACGCGCATGCGCTCTTCGCGCCATTACATGAAGATTCTGGAGATGCTGGACGCCATCAACAAACGCTATCCGGAACAGGTGAAACGCGTACCCGCCTGCCGCTGGCAAATCGCCAAAGAGGGTCTGGGGATCCTGCATAGCATTAACAACATTGACGATATGGCCAAAAAACGCGAGATCACCCGTGAGCTTTTCGATCGCGGTATCTGGACGCTGATTTGGCAAAATGCGCGCGGCTTCCGCCAACGGTGGCGTCTGGGACGTCGCTACTTCCGTCTTAAAAAACTCGTCAAATGAGTGGAATTATGAGCAAGCTTAAACTGCATGTTGTTTCCCGCCCTGAGTTTATCGCGACGAATTTTGCCGATTTTCAGGAACTGATTGATCACAAAATCAATCCGGATGATATTCCGCATCGTTTTTACTGTGGGGGAAGAGGCGTCTGGACATTTCAGACGATGCTCAGCCTTAACTATTACTATAACGGTCAGATTGAATGTTCATGGGGCACTGAATGCCGCCCCGACGCAATTAATCTGATGCACAACGATCACTATGGTTCCCGCGTAAAACCCTGGGTCGGCGTGACCGTTGTTGCTCGTGCCGATCGTCCGCCGGTTATCGGCGCGGATTACGTCGTCGAACAAAACCCTGAAGTTGCTAACATCCCAGGGCGTATCTTTATTCCTAACTGGCCACAGCCGGGCGTAAAACCGCGTGAGCGCAACGACGAGACAATCAAAACCGTCGCATTCTTCGGCCGTGTAGACAGTTTCCCGGACCAATACCGCGAAGGGAACTTTAAGCAACGCCTTGCCGAACAAGGTATCGAGCTACGCATCTCGTTCGATAACTGGACAAACTACCAGGACGTGGACGTATGCATCAGCTTCCGCAAATCACACGATCATAAACTGGCGCGTAAGCCTGCCAGCAAGCTCATTAACAACTGGCTGGGGAAAACGGTGATGGTCTGCGATGACGAGCCGTCTTATCGCGCGATCCGCGAAAGCGAGCTGGACTACCTGATCGCCAAAAACCCTGATGAAGCCTTCGATGCCATCATGCGTCTTAAAAATTCCCCTGAACTGTATCGTCAGATGCGCGAACAGGGTGAAAAACGCCTACAGGTCTATTCCCGCGAAGCGGTCGCCGCACGCTGGTACGCCCTGTTTGAGGATATCTGGCGTAAAGGATTGCACAATCGTCCTACGGTAGTTCGCGCACTGCGCTTTGGTTTTGGTAAAGCCATTCGCCCGCTGACTAAAAAGTTCTGATCGGAATAGAGCCCTTCCATGTTCAAAACAACGACACACTCTTCGTTCACTCCACGCAGCAATCTGTTGCGCACCCTGGGGTTGACGCTGGCATTCTTGCTGCTGTTCTCGCTCTCAGAAATCATCATTCTGCTGAAAGATCATGTCTACCAGCCGAAATCCGGTGATATTTCGCTGTATCTGATCATCTCCCTGCTTGCCGCGGCCAGTGCGTGTTTCTTCCTGACTCGCCTGCTGCTGGCCGTCACGTTTATCGTTCAGATATCGGAAGCGGTGTACTACCAGTTCTACGGTCAGTTCTATGGCCCGAGTGAAGTCTGGCTGGCGTTCGTGGAAACGAAAGACATTGCCAGTGGGATCACCGACAGCCTGGGTTCACTGGGCATCTACTTTGCCATCATGATTGTGGCGGTCGTGTTTGCGCTGATCTTTGCGCGTCGTCTGGCGCCGCTTTGGCACAAATGGATTGCGCTTCCTTGCCTGCTTGCCATCGTCGTGATGTTTGTCGGCCAGTTCTACAAAGCGGTCGACGGGCAGATGTACAAGTTCAACCCGGACCTGCGGCACTCCCTGCTGCGTAACGGCCTGTCTGCGATGAGCTTCAGCGCCATACGCCTGATCCCGGAAGCGATGTCAGGAGAAAACCAGAATCTGACCCATTACGATCCCTACCAGGTCAAACCTGTTAAGGATACGCGTGCGGGCAAATATTCGATCATTCTGGCGATAGGTGAAAGCCTTAACCCGCACCACGTCAGCGCCCTGGGCTACGAACGCGATACCACGCCCGAGCTGAAAGCGCTGCTCCAGCAGTATCAAGGTACGGGCCGTCTGATTGTCTCCAACGCCGTATCCACCCGCGTGGCCATCCCGATGCTGGTGAATAATCTGCGCGAGCCGGATAACTACGGGGCCTATAAATCGAAATCCACCAATATCTTCGCCAACGCGAAGAAACAGGGTTATCAGACCGCCTTTATCTCCGCCCAGGGACTGGAAGGGCTGAGCAACTGGATTGGTATCCATGATATTGATCTGTGGGAAGATACCCAGATCCGCCCGGCACCGGATGTCGGCGCGGACGTTGTTCTGACGCCATCCGTTGAGAAAGCAACGCTGGACTGGAACAAACCGTTCCTGATGGTGCTCAACAGCCGTGCTCCACATATCCCTTACGAGCGTAATATCCCGCAGGGCTTCGCGAAGTTCTCTACACCGCGTCTGAGTGATGATGTGGCGCAGAAGAAAAATGAGTATGACGATGCAGTCCGCCTGTATGACAAAGAACTCGCGTCCGCGATTCGCACCGCGCTGGCAAAATCCAAACTGCCGGTGCTGGTGTTTATCACCTCCGATCACGGGGAACGCGTGGGCGATAACGGTCTGTTTGGCCATTCGGTTGTAGAAATGCCAATTGCTCAGGTACCGTTCCTCTACTTCAGCAACGATCCAGCTTACGCCATGAAGGAGATCAGCCCGCAGATGCCGCTCAACCATTATCAGGTGGCAACGCTCATCAACAAGATGCTGGGCTACGACGTCAGTAATCCAAATCAAAAAGATGACAGCTTCTTCATCACTGGCGGTGACATTCGCGGGCTTTCGGAGCGCGTAACCTACCATCTGAACGCCCTCCCCGAAGCGGAGCGCTAAACGGTGAGACAAGAAACGGGCAAGAAATTGCCCGTTTTTTTTCAGGCGAATGAGCGTAACGCAGCCAAATGGGTGTCTTAAAACACCAAAGAGATAGCTTTAGACGGCTCAAATGCTTAGAATTTGCCCGCCGAAACTAAAAAAACGGATAATCGCTTGGAATTGTTGTATACCGCTCTGCTCTACATCATTCAGCCACTGGTGTGGCTGAGACTGTTGCTTCGTAGCCGTAAAGCGCCTGCGTATCGTAAACGCTGGGCTGAACGCTATGGCTTCTGCCGCAATAAAGTCGCGCCGGACGGTATTTTGCTGCATTCCGTTTCTGTCGGTGAAACGCTGGCGGCAATCCCGCTGGTTCGCGCCCTGCGTCACCGCTACCCGTCGCTGCCGATCACCGTCACGACGATGACGCCAACCGGCTCGGAGCGCGCGTTATCCGCTTTTGGCAAAGACGTTCATCACGTGTATCTCCCTTACGACCTGCCCTGCGCCATGAATCGTTTCCTGAATACCGTTCGCCCGAAGCTGGTGATTGTGATGGAAACCGAACTGTGGCCGAACATGATTTCCGCCCTACATGCCCGTAAAATTCCGCTGGTGATTGCCAACGCGCGCCTGTCAGAGCGCTCGGCAAAAGGTTACGGCAAGCTGGGTAAATTTATGCGCCGCCTGCTCAGCAAGATCACGCTGATCGCCGCGCAGAATGAAGAAGATGCGGCACGCTTTGTCTCTCTGGGCCTCAAACGCAACCAGCTTGCAGTGACGGGCAGCCTGAAATTTGATATTTCGGTTACCCCGGAACTCGCCGCCCGCGCGATCACGCTGCGTCGCCAGTGGGCGCCACGTCGTCAGGTCTGGATTGCAACCAGTACCCATGACGGTGAAGAAGAGATTATCCTGCAGGCGCACCGTAAGCTGCTGGAAAGCTTCCCTGATTTACTGCTGATCCTCGTGCCCCGCCATCCGGAACGTTTTAAAGATGCCCGTGAAATGGTGCAGAAAGGCGGTTTCAGCTTCACGCTGCGCAGCAGCGGGGAGATCCCGTCTGGCAGCACCCAGGTGGTGATTGGCGATACGATGGGCGAGCTGATGCTGCTGTACGGCATTGCTGACCTCGCGTTTGTCGGCGGCAGCCTGGTCGAGCGCGGCGGTCATAACCCGCTCGAGCCGGCCGCCCACGCCATTCCGGTGCTGATGGGGCCACATACGTTTAACTTCAAAGATATCTGCGCGAAATTACAGCAGGCCGATGGTTTAATTACCGTGACCGATGCGGATTCGGTAGTCAAAGAGGTATCGACCCTTCTGACTGATGAAGATTATCGCCTGTGGTACGGGCGTCATGCCGTTGAAGTGCTGCATCAGAACCAGGGCGCCCTGACCCGTCTGCTGCAACTTCTGCAACCTTACCTGCCCCAGCGGAGCCACTAATGTCAACGCGTCTGTCGGTCGTGATGATCGCCAAAAACGCCGCCGACCTGCTTCCGGACTGCCTGGCATCAGTTGCCTGGGCTGACGAGATAGTCATTCTTGACTCCGGAAGTACGGACAACACGGCGGACATTGCCCGGGCAGCGGGTGCAAAGGTGTTTACCGACGCTGACTGGCAAGGCTATGGCATCCAGCGCCAGCGCGCGCAGGGGTTTGCCACCGGTGATTATGTCCTGATGCTCGATACTGACGAACGTATTACGCCAGAACTTCAGCAGGCCATTCAGGCGGTGCTTTCCTCGCCTCAGCCTGGTGCTGTATACAGCATTGCCCGTCGTAACTATTTCCTTGGCCGATTTATGCGCCACAGCGGCTGGTATCCAGACCGCGTGACGCGCCTTTACGAGCGCGAGCGCTATCAGTACAACGACAATCTTGTGCATGAATCCCTGAGCTGCGACAACGCCCGGATCATCCCTCTGACGGGCGATTTGTTGCACCTGACCTGCCGGGATTTCGCGAGCTTCCAGCGTAAACAGCTCAACTATGCCACGGCTTGGGCGCAGGAGCGCCACCAGCGCGGCAAGAAGGCCTCACTGACCGGTATCTTCACCCACACGCTGGGCGCGTTCCTGAAAACGCTGCTGCT
Source organism: Enterobacter quasiroggenkampii (assembly GCF_043972695.1). Taxonomy (NCBI): domain Bacteria; kingdom Pseudomonadati; phylum Pseudomonadota; class Gammaproteobacteria; order Enterobacterales; family Enterobacteriaceae; genus Enterobacter; species Enterobacter quasiroggenkampii. The sequence continues at coordinate 698,517 of NZ_CP143745.1, read as the reverse complement.
GCGTGGTGGAGTGCTGGACGGTAAGCAGGGCTGGTTACTCGCGGTAGTGAATGCCCAGTATACTTTCAACAAATACACCGAGCTGTGGGCGCTCTGCCGCGGCTACTCAGAGAAAACGTGAGCCATGAGCACAAAAGCGATTTATCCGGGTACCTTCGATCCGATCACCAACGGTCATCTTGATATCATCACCCGTGCGGCGTGCATGTTCGACAAGGTGATCCTGGCGATTGCCGCGAGCCCCAGCAAAAAGCCGATGTTTGACCTCCACGAGCGCGTGCAGCTTGCCACCGATGCCATTTCGCACCTGCCGAATGTTGAGGTGGTCGGGTTTAGCGACCTGATGGCTAACTTCGCCCGCGCCCAGCAGGCGAACATTCTGATCCGCGGCTTACGCGCGGTGGCAGACTTTGAGTATGAGATGCAGCTGGCGCACATGAACCGCCACCTGATGCCGGAGCTGGAGAGCGTGTTCCTGATGCCCTCCAAAGAGTGGTCGTTTATCTCGTCCACGCTGGTAAAAGAGGTGGCGCGTCATCACGGGGACGTTACCCATTTCCTGCCGGTTAACGTCCACCAGGCGTTGATGGAAAAGCTAAAGTAGCCCTATTTCTGGCACTGACGGCAGTAGAACGTGGCGCGCTGGGCGTGCTTCGTGGCAATAATGGGCGTACCGCAGACTCTGCACGGTTCGCCTTTACGGCCATACACCTGCAGCTCCTGGGCAAAATAGCCCGGCTTGCCGTCACTTTGCAGGAAGTCCTTCAGCGTTGTTCCTCCCTGTTCAATCGAGCGCAGCAATACGGCTTTAATCACGCGGACCAGCAGCTCACACTCCTGCGCCGACAGCGAAGAGGCCAGCCGATCGGGATGGATCCCGGCGGCAAACAGCGATTCGCTGGCATAGATATTCCCCACGCCGACCACCAGCTTATTGTCCATCAGCCACGGCTTAATCGGGCTTTTCTTTTTCGCGCACTTCGCTTTCAGGTATTCCGCGTTAAACGCGTCTGAGAGCGGCTCCGGGCCCAGATGCGCGAGCACGTTATGCCCTTCCAGCTCTTTCGTCCACAGCCACGCGCCAAAGCGCCGTGGGTCGGTATAACGGAGCACTTTGCCGTTACTCATTACCAGATCGACGTGGTCGTGCTTTTCCGCCGGCAGTTCTTCGGTAAGAACGCGCAGGCTCCCGGACATCCCCAGGTGGATAATGATCCAGCCGTCGGGCAGTTCCAGCAGCAGGTATTTCGCGCGACGCTGCACGCTAAGGACGGGTTGATCGCTCAGGGCGTGGATCTCATCGGACACCGGCCAGCGCAGACGCCCGTTACGGACAACCGCGTGAAGAATCGTCGCGCCGACCAGATGGGGCTCGATGCCGCGACGGCTGGTTTCTACCTCAGGTAATTCAGGCATGGTTCCTCCGTTGAGATACAGAATGCAAAAAACCCCGCAGTTGCGGGGTTTTTCGATACAAGGAGACTAAAATTATTTGATTTTAGCTTCTTTGTACAGTACGTGCTGGCGTACAACTGGATCGAATTTTTTCAGTTCCAGTTTTTCCGGCTTAGTACGTTTGTTCTTCGTGGTGGTGTAGAAGTGACCTGTACCAGCAGAAGAAACCAGCTTGATTTTCTCGCGAATACCTTTAGCCATGATTTATTTCCTCTTTAAGTACTTAGTACTTTTCGCCACGGGCACGCAGTTCGGACAGAACTGTATCGATGCCTTTCTTATCGATTACACGCATACCTTTAGCAGATACGCGCAGGGTGACAAAACGCTTCTCGCTCTCAACCCAGAAACGGTGAGAGTGCAGGTTCGGCAGGAAACGGCGTTTAGTCGCGTTCAGTGCGTGGGAACGGTTGTTACCGGTCACCGGACGCTTGCCAGTAACTTGGCAGACTCGGGACATGTCTATTCTCCAAAAATCAAATTAGCTCGAGCTTCGTATGGGGTATCGGCGCCTCGTCAGGCTTTACAGCCCGGTCATCGCATAGTTCTAAGTGAACTCTCGATTGCCAGGCCCAAATGCCAAACCCGAGATTCTCAAAGGTGGCGTAGTATACGCTGACTCGGCGGTGTGCTCAAGTCCCGAACAGACAAAGATCCCGATGGATCGCGAGAAATAGCCTAAATCCAGCCATGTTCTGCAAAAGAAATGTACTCTCCGCGGCCAATTATCAGATGGTCCAGCACACGAATGTCCATGAATTGACAGCATTTGATAATGCGCTCGGTGATTTCTTTGTCCGCTCTGCTCGGTTCTGCACAGCCAGAGGGGTGATTATGCGCGAGGATCACGCCCGCTGCATTCACTTTTATCGCTTCCCGCACAATTTCACGCGGATGCACCTCAACGTGGCTTAACGTACCGGCAAAGAGGCAGCTATGTTTCAGTACCCGGTTTCGGTTATCGACAAAGATCACCATAAAGATCTCGCGCTCGATATCGGTTAACTGGCTTTGCAGGTATTCACGCGTCATCGCTGGCGTCAGGATCGGATCGTCCTTCTCCATGCGGACATTGTAAAAACGGCGGGCAAGCTCAGCAATGGCTCTCAACTGGGCATATTTCGCCACGCCGATCCCCTCAACATGCTTAAACTGCGCCAGCTCAGCGGTCAGTAAACCGTACAGCGAACCGAAACGTGCTATCAGCTCTTTTGCCAGCGTAAATACCGTTTTGCCGGGCGTTCCGGTACGTAAAAAGAGCGCCAGCAGTTCATCATCTTTTAACAGGGTGACGTCGTAGCGCAGCAGTTTTTCACGCGGCAGCAACTGCTCATTCTCTTCTTCCATGTTCTTTCTCCCTTTTTAACCGCATGCTGCCACAGGCCCATCCGGCGCTCGACGGCCACGTTGCGTTCTTGCGTAGCGTCTCGCAAAGTGGTCGAAGGACAAAATCACCCCGTTTTGGGGATTGTGATAAAATGCCCGCTCTCTGGTGAAACCCAACAGGAAAGAATCATGATGAGCCTGGCCGGTAAAAAAATCGTTCTTGGCGTGAGCGGCGGTATTGCTGCCTACAAAGCGCCGGAGCTGGTGCGTCGTCTGCGCGAGCGCGGGGCAGATGTGCGGGTCGCGATAACCGAAGGCGGTAAAGCCTTTATCACTCCTCTGAGCCTGCAGGCCGTTTCAGGATACCCGGTATCTGACAGCCTGCTCGATCCGGCTGCCGAAGCCGCGATGGGCCATATTGAGCTTGGGAAATGGGCAGATCTGGTTATCCTCGCCCCCGCCACCGCGGATTTAATCGCTCGGGTGGCGGCCGGTATGGCAAACGATCTGGTTTCCACCATTTGTCTGGCTACGCCTGCCCCTGTTGCCGTCGTTCCGGCCATGAACCAGCAGATGTACCGTAATGCCGCCACTCAGCACAATCTTGAGACGCTGGCCTCACGCGGCCTGCTTATCTGGGGTCCGGACAGCGGCAGCCAGGCCTGCGGCGATGTTGGCCCGGGCCGCATGCTCGATCCGCTAACGATTGTTGATATGGCCGCAGCCCACTTCTCGCCTGTCAACGATCTGCAACATCTCAACATCATGATTACCGCGGGCCCCACGCGCGAGCCGCTGGATCCGGTGCGCTACATCACCAACCATAGCTCCGGCAAAATGGGCTTTGCGATTGCCGCCGCCGCCGCGAAGCGTGGCGCGAACGTCACGCTGGTGAGCGGCCCGGTCTCTCTGCCTACCCCTGCGTTTGTGAAGCGAATTGACGTTACCACCGCGCTGGAGATGGAAGCCGCCGTGCAGGCACATGCGCAAAACCAGCAGATTTTTATCGGCTGTGCGGCCGTTGCAGACTATCGCGCCGAGACGATCGCCGAGGCTAAAATTAAAAAGCAAGGCGATGAATTAACAATAAAAATGGTGAAAAATCCGGACATTGTTGCCGGTGTCGCCGCACTAAAAAGCCACCGTCCATACGTTGTTGGGTTTGCCGCAGAAACGAATAATGTGGAAGAATATGCCCGGCAAAAACGTACCCGCAAAAACCTCGATTTGATTTGCGCGAACGACGTATCGCTGGCCACACAAGGATTTAACAGCGACAGCAACGCACTGCACCTTTTCTGGCAGGATGGAGATAAAGTCTTACCGCTTGAGCGCAAGGAACTCCTGGGCCAACATTTACTCGACGAGATCGTTACCCGTTATGATGAAAAAAATCGACGTTAAGATTCTGGACCCGCGTGTTGGCGAGCAATTTCCGCTGCCAACCTATGCCACCTCCGGCTCTGCCGGTCTTGACCTGCGCGCCTGTCTCGATGACGCCGTAGAACTGGCTCCGGGTGCCACGACCCTGGTTCCGACTGGCCTGGCGATTCACATCGCTGACCCGTCGCTGGCGGCGGTGATCTTGCCGCGTTCTGGCCTGGGCCATAAGCACGGCGTTGTGCTGGGTAACCTGGTGGGCCTGATCGACTCCGACTACCAGGGTCAGCTGATGGTCTCCGTCTGGAACCGTGGTCAGGACAGCTTCACCATTGAACCGGGCGAGCGTATCGCACAAATGGTCTTTGTACCGGTGGTACAGGCAGAATTTAACCTGGTGGCAGACTTTGATGCCACCGACCGTGGCGAAGGCGGCTTCGGCCATTCCGGGCGCAAATAACTGCCCGACAGACACGTATCCCACAGCGTCATAATGCAATAACAAACCGCAAACGTCCGTTTGCGGTCGCTGTGTGGATGCCAGCCTGGCAAGTGCTTATTTTCAGGGGTATTTTGTAACATGGCAGAAAAACAAACCGCGAAAAGGAATCGTCGCGAAGAAATACTTCAATCTCTGGCTCTGATGCTTGAATCCAGCGATGGCAGTCAACGCATCACCACCGCTAAACTGGCCGCCTCCGTAGGCGTGTCTGAGGCGGCGCTGTACCGTCACTTTCCGAGCAAGACCCGGATGTTCGACAGCCTGATCGAGTTTATTGAAGACAGCCTGATCACACGCATCAACCTGATTCTGAAAGACGAAAAAGACACCACCGCGCGTCTGCGTCTGATTGTGCTGTTAATCCTGGGCTTTGGTGAACGCAATCCGGGCTTAACCCGTATCCTGACCGGCCACGCGCTGATGTTTGAACAAGACAGACTGCAGGGCCGCATTAACCAACTTTTCGAACGCATTGAAGCGCAGCTGCGCCAGGTGCTGCGCGAGAAGAAAATGCGTGAAGGTGAAGGATACAGCATTGATGAAACGCTGCTGGCGAGCCAGATTCTAGCGTTTTGTGAAGGGATGCTCTCCCGCTTTGTGCGTAGCGAGTTCAAATACCGCCCAACGGACGATTTTGACGCCCGCTGGCCGTTAGTCGCAGCACAATTACAGTAACGCCATCGCCGGATGGCGGCTTCGCCTTATCCGGCCTGCGAACGGGTAGGCCCGGTAAGCGTAGCGCCACCGGGCAATGCAATTAAACCCCAAACGCTTCGCGATACGCTTTTACCGCTGCCAGATGGTCCGCCATCTCAGGCTTCTCTTCCAGATACGCAATCAGCTCTTTCAGGGTGATAATCGACGTTACTTTGCAGTTGTAGTCGCGCTCCACTTCCTGAATGGCGGAGATTTCTCCACGACCACGCTCCTGACGATCCAGCGAAATCAACACGCCAGCCAGCGTTGCACCGTTGGCCTGGATAATCTCCATTGATTCGCGGATCGCCGTGCCTGCGGTGATCACGTCGTCGACCAGCATGACGCGGCCCTGCAGCGCGCTGCCGACCAGATTCCCGCCTTCACCGTGGGTTTTAGCCTCTTTGCGGTTAAAGCAGTACGGCACGTCGCGGTCATGGTGTTCCGCCAGCGCCACCGCGGTGGTGGTCGCAATCGGAATGCCTTTATAGGCCGGGCCAAACAGCAGGTCAAAATCAATCCCGGAATCTACCAGCGCTTCGGCATAGAAACGGCCTAACAATGCCAGATCGCGCCCGGTATTAAACAGCCCGGCGTTGAAGAAATAGGGACTCTTACGCCCGGATTTCAGCGTAAATTCGCCAAACTTAAGTACCTGCTTGTTAAGCGCAAACTCAATAAACTGGCGCTGATACGATTTCATGGATTTGCTCCTTTGGTTTTCTGTCTTACAGGCAAAAAAAAGGCGACTCATTGGTCGCCTTTAAAATCAATTTTCTAACGCCGCTTTCTGCGTCGTGACAATGGATTCGATTCCCCCTCGGGCCAACGCCAGCAGGGAGAGAAGTTCTTCGTGAGTGAACGGCTCGCCTTCTGCCGTGCCCTGCACCTCAATGATGCGACCATCTTCGGTCATCACCACGTTCATGTCTGTCTCTGCCGCGGAATCTTCAACGTATTCCAGATCGCAAAGCGCTTCACCGTTAACGATGCCTACGGAGACCGCCGCAACCATGCCTTTCATTGGATTGGTTTTCAGCTTACCGGCTGCAACCAACTTGTTCAGGGCATCGGCCAGCGCGACACAGGCGCCGGTAATAGAGGCCGTACGCGTGCCGCCATCGGCCTGAATTACATCGCAGTCCAGGGTAATCGTGAATTCGCCGAGGGTTTTCAGGTCAACGGCAGCGCGCAGCGCACGCGCGATCAGACGCTGAATTTCCATGGTACGACCGCCCTGCTTACCCTTTGCCGCTTCACGGGCATTACGGGTATGGGTCGCACGCGGCAGCATGCCGTACTCGGCGGTGATCCAGCCCTGACCCTGACCTTTCAGGAAGCGCGGAACGCCTTCTTCGATGGAGGCGGTGCACAGCACTTTGGTGTCACCAAACTCAACCAGCACGGAGCCTTCAGCGTGTTTTGTATAGTTACGGGTCAGGGTGACGGGACGCACCTGGTTGGCGCTACGACCTGATGGACGCATGATGGATTCTCCGGCTTGAAACGAATGTGGCTGCGCATTATACGGATAAAGGACGCTTATTCCTATCCTGAGAAGCCCCCGAAAGCTATAATCCCCCCATCTCTCCTTTAAAAACGGGAATGTCTATGATCCGCAGTATGACCGCCTACGCCCGGCGTGAAATCAAGGGTAGCTGGGGTAGCGCCACATGGGAAATGCGCTCGGTAAACCAGCGTTACCTGGAAACGTATTTCCGTATGCCGGAGCAGTTCCGCAGCCTTGAGCCTGTTGTACGCGAGCGTATCCGTACGCGCCTGACGCGCGGTAAAGTGGAATGTAACCTGCGCTTTGAGCCTGATGCCAGCGCACAGGGCGAGCTGATCCTCAACGAAAAACTGGCGAAACAGCTCGTCAATGCGGCGAACTGGGTCAAAATGCAGAGCGATGAAGGCGAAATCAACCCGGTTGATATTCTGCGCTGGCCTGGCGTCATGGCCGCCGGTGAGCAGGATCTGGACGCCATTGCCGCTGAAATTCTGGCCGCTCTCGACGGCACGCTGGATGACTTTATCGTTGCCCGCGAAACCGAAGGTCAGGCGCTGAAAGCGATGATTGAGCAGCGCCTTGAAGGCGTCAGCGCTGAAGTGGCTAAGGTTCGCACCCATATGCCGGAAGTGCTGCAGTGGCAGCGCGAGCGCCTTGTCGCCAAACTGGAAGAAGCAGAAGTTCAGCTGGAAAACACCCGTCTGGAACAAGAGCTGGTGCTGATGGCGCAACGTATCGATGTCGCTGAAGAGCTGGACCGTCTGGAAGCGCACGTTAAAGAGACCTACAACATTCTGAAGAAGAAGGAAGCGGTGGGCCGCCGTCTGGACTTTATGATGCAGGAGTTCAACCGTGAGTCGAACACCCTGGCGTCTAAGTCTATCAATGCAGAAGTCACTAACTCCGCGATTGAGTTGAAAGTGCTGATTGAGCAAATGCGCGAGCAGATCCAGAATATTGAGTAATGCCTTTCCGGGTGGTGTCGACGGCGCCACCCATTATTATTTCTAATCCATCCCAACACCTGATTTTGCTTTTCACCGCCGCTCATCAAGCTCATTCAACTTAACTTGATAAAAATATATAGGGCAAACCCCGTCGCCTTAGAAAAACTCAATCGTGATCTTGCGCACAAATCGCTAACCTCCCCGCATTCACACCGGAGGGTATATGCTGCTTCACATTCTTTATCTCATTGGCATCACCGCAGAAGCCATGACCGGCGCACTTGCCGCCGGACGTCGCCGTATGGACACCTTCGGCGTGATCATTATTGCTACAGCGACCGCGCTGGGCGGCGGTTCGGTACGAGATATCCTGCTGGGACATTATCCGCTCGGCTGGGTAAAAAACCCTGAATACATTGTTATTGTCGCGATTGCCGCCGTGTTGACCACCATCGTGGCGCCCGTTATGCCCCATCTTCGCCGTCTTTTTTTAGTCCTTGACGCTTTGGGTCTGGTGGTTTTCTCCATTATCGGGGCGCAAATCGCGCTGGATATGGGCGAAAGCCCGGTCATAGCCACTATCGCCGCGGTCGTAACAGGTGTATTTGGCGGCGTACTGCGCGATATGTTCTGTAAGCGCATTCCACTGGTTTTCCAGAAAGAGCTTTACGCTGGAATATCCTTTGCCTCTGCCGTTCTGTATATTGCTTTACAACATTATGTTTCGAGCCATGATGTTGTGGTCATTGCCACGTTATTATTTGGTTTTACGGCTCGCTTGCTGGCGCTGCGCTTAAAACTGGGATTGCCCGTTTTTCATTACACGCAGGACCCCCATTGAATTCTCAACAAAACCACAACAAAGTAGTAAAAAGCACCTTTTGTTATCCCATATAACCGGGCCAAACGCGATAAAATGTCGCCACTTTGTCCCCATAAACTTGCGTTAAAACAATGTCCTTTGCCAAAACGTCAGCACTGATTATTAATAAAAAACTCAGCAGCCATTTTTTAATTTTGCTGCTCGTTTCCGTGCTGATTCAGTTATGGCCAGTATTTTTAACACAACCTGCGCGATTCGCAGTGCGCATTGCGATTTGTAATGCGCTCTTACTGGTCTGCGCCGCAGCGATCTATCGCACGCTTCCCGGTAAGATCGTCGCATTTGTTTTAACCGCCCTGCTTACGTTAAATTTTGCGGTTGCTTACAGCACATGGAGTGTCTACCAGAGCGAATTTAACACCGTATTTGCGATGAGTATTCTCGGCACTCACGTAGCCGAAGCGAAAAGCATGTCAGGTTTATACCTGCACTGTTTACCAGCCGCGGTTGCTTACTTTGTTGTCACCTGGTACGCAATCAAATCGACGAGCGAGCATGTTTCTTCCCGTGTGAGAACTGTCGGCTTCGTTCTGCTTGCCGTTTATTTGGGCTGGTATTCAACGGCGAACTGGCTAAAAAAACGCCACGATCTTGAAGTTTATTATCCGCTAAGCTCGCGGATTTTAACCAATACGCCGTTTTACACCGGTGCAGAGTTCATTATTGCCCATCGCGATAACGCGCTGGCGGAGAAAATTAGCCAGCACAGCGTCAATTATCCTGCGTTGCAGTATCATGACACGGGCATCGAAAACTATGTTGTTATCGTGGGTGAATCCGCACGTCGCAGCAATATGAAGCTCTACGGTTTTCACCAGGATACCACGCCTGTGGAATCCAGGCTGGCGAAGGACGCCCTCATCTTTAGCAATGCTATTGCCCCCGCGTCAGCCACCGTGCTTTCCGTGCCGATGATTTTAAGCAAAGCTGATCCAGACCACTTCACCACCGATAAGCTTGCTGACAATATCTTTAGCGTCGCTAAAAAAACGGGCTATCACACCGAGTGGATTAGCGCCCAGGGTAACACAGGCAAGAGCAATAACTACATTGTGGCCATTGCCTCTATCAGCCATAAAGCCCAGTGGATTGATACCCGTTATGACACCGAGCTTTTACCGGCCCTGGATGAGGCGCTTAAAGCCCCCGGCAAGAAGTTAATTTTCCTGCATATCAACGGCAGCCATGAGATGGCCTGCGATCGGTATCCGGCATCAGCGAATATTCTGCATACCGGCAACAAATATGAAGATTGCTACAATAACGCGATTCTGTTTACCGACTACTTCATTGGCGAAGTGGCTAAACGTCTGCAGGGCAGCGCATCCTCTCTGCTCTATTTTTCAGACCATGGGCTGGAAAAAAACCCGCAACTGAATTCCATCTATATGCATGGCTCACGCAACCCAAGCAAAGAGGCTTACCAGGTCCCCCAGTTTATCTGGTATAGCCAGCAAGCCCTGAATGCCCAAAAAAGAGCGGTGGGGTGGGTACATGAAGCGTGGCCCACAGCAAGCAATTATGAGTTGATGTTAACGTGGCTTGGAATCACAACGGGTGTTGATCAATGCAGCTCGGTGCTTGCACCGTGCTATCAGGCTCCTACACTGATCCCGGTAATTGATGGCGGCCGCCACATCTATGACTACGATCAGCTTCGCGAAACCTTCAGTTCACCAGACAGACATACCCCCTGGCGCAAAGCTAAAGCAAGCTCGCTCTAAAATCCGGGTAGACCCTGCTTGCCTAGCCAGGAAGCCAGGCCGGCAACGCCAGGGTCATGGATGAATGCAACAATTTGTCGCGCCTTCTTCTCTCCCGTTCCCGGCAGGCTCTGCCAGTCCTTTGCGTTACGTCCGCTCAATGTTTGCCACGTTACGTCCCCCATCGCCTTCAGCGAAGCCTGCGTCAGCGGAACACCCAGTGCCATGAGCCAGCGAATAAAAGGCTTCTCGCGTACCAGATTAAATCGATGCCAGAGCGCCAGCCCGCGCGCGGAGGAAAATCCAGGCGTAGCCTGCATTTGCGCCTGCGTTAATAACAGCCACGAAAAGAGATGTTCAAAATGATGAGCCTGCCAGAGGGTCCGCCAGCCTGACTCACCTAATCCTTCAATATCAAATACCTGCTTTGAGCTGAGCCACGCCAGTCGGGCAAAGAACTGCTCCATACACTCCGGCGAAGCATAGAAACAGCTCAGCGCATGATAACGCGAGGCGGGAGGCTCAGGTTTATGTCTGTCCGTCCCGCGCCAGACCACCTTATCAAACCGGGGAATACCCTGCCCGGCCAGGCTGACCTGGATCTGATCCCCCGGGGCAATATCCAGCCGCTGCCAGCGCTCAACTGAGCCCAGACTCACCCGCTGCACCTGTTTATCATCCAATTGCACGGGTTCCAGCGCGGCTACAACGGACATTTTGCCCGTTCGCCCCACGGAAAAATGAATATCACTCACCTCGGCCACCTGGGCTGCTGGCATATATTTCCACGCAACCACCCAGTTGCCTTCGCCCGGCAACCAGCCTTCCCCCGCAGGCGCATCCTCCGACCGCACCACAATGCCATCCGTGGCAAAGGGTAATGCAGCTACGAGCCAGGCCGCGCGTTGTTTCTCGACGGCGTCAACAGATTCGGCGGGTAGCGTATACCGTGCCGACAGCGTAAAACCGGCCTGAGACAGTTCAGCTAAAGATGTCTGCATATTTTTCGGCCCATCCGGCCAGGCCCAGATGAATACGCCGAGCTTATTCAATAGCGCGTTATACTTTTGGCGCATCATCGCACCCGCCACCTTTGCGCGAGCGTTCATCCCCCCCATCTGCCGCTGAATGTGACTGTCGCTTAGCCAAAAAAGCTCGCCCTGTAAAACGCTGTTCGCCAGCTTGCCGGTGAGCTTTTGCGGAACAGACGGGATTAAACGTACCTTCCCGGTCCAGTCCTCCCCTTTCAGGCCATCACCGCGACTGATGGCCTGGATTAACTTTCCGTCACGGTAGACCAGCGTTACCGCCACACCGTCAACTTTTGGCTGCATCCACAGATGTTGCCGCGCACGCATCCATTGTTTCAGCTCCTCTTTGCTGGCCACCTTATGTACGCCCGTATGGGCAACAGGATGTTTGACGCTCCCGGTCAGCGGAGGAAGTTTCTCTCCTGAGAATTCAGTGCCAAAACAGCGCTGCCACTGCGTTAACCGCCCGTTAAGCTGATCGTAAACCTCGTCGTTAACTTCGCTCACGCCCTGCTTCCAGTAAGCGTCATCCCAGCGTTTGATTTGCGCGCTTAACGACGCCATCTCTTTCTCTGCTTTTGCCTGCGACCAGACCGGACATACCGCCGCGCCATAGCCACACCACAACAGCATTAACCCGCTTATCCATCGCCACATCGCTACCCCTCCTTTGCGTTGCAGAAGGTATACCCCGATGTCTGAAACAACGCTAACGGCAACGGTTCACACTGCGAGACGCTATCCGGTATTTCCTGGGGTTGCTGAAAACCACGGATAAAACCTGAAAACGGCACGCAAAATTCAATAATCCGGGGGAAAAAGTGTGACAAAGGCTACGTCACACGGCAGTGACGTGTATAATAAGCCCGTATGTAGGACTTCTTCGTTAACACATACAAAAGACTCTCATGGCTCAAGGCACGCTTTATATTGTTTCTGCCCCTAGTGGCGCGGGTAAATCCAGCCTTATTCAGGCACTGTTAAAAACCCAACCGCTGTACGACACACAGGTTTCTGTTTCTCACACCACGCGAGCGCCGCGTCCGGGTGAAGTGCACGGTGAACACTATTTCTTTGTGGATCACGACGAGTTCAGAGCGATGATCGGCAGAGATGCGTTTCTTGAACACGCTGAAGTATTCGGTAATTACTACGGTACCTCGCGTGAAACCATTGAGCAGGTTCTGGCCACGGGCGTGAATGTGTTCCTGGATATCGACTGGCAGGGTGCACAGCAAATTCGCAAGAAAATGCCTGACTCGCGCAGTATCTTTATTTTACCGCCATCGAAAGATGAGCTGGATCGCCGCCTGCGTGGCCGCGGTCAGGACAGCGAAGAAGTCATCGCAAAGCGTATGGAACAGGCTGTTGCAGAAATGAGCCATTACGCGGAATATGATTACCTTATTGTGAATGATGATTTTGATGCCGCACTGAGCGATCTCAAAACCATTCTTCGTGCAGAACGTCTGCGTATGAGCCGCCAGAAGCAGCGACATGACGCATTAATCACCAAACTGTTGGCAGACTGAACCCACTTTCAGTATCATGCCCAGTCATTTCTTCACCTGTGGAGCATTTTAAGTATGGCACGCGTAACTGTTCAGGACGCTGTAGAGAAAATTGGTAACCGTTTTGACCTGGTGCTGGTCGCCGCGCGTCGCGCTCGTCAGATGCAGGTAGGCGGTAAAGATCCGCTGGTACCGGAAGAAAACGATAAAACCACCGTTATTGCACTTCGCGAAATCGAAGAAGGTCTGATCAACAACCAGATCCTCGACGTGCGTGAGCGCCAGGAGCAGCAAGAGCAGGAAGCCGCAGAACTGCAGGCCGTAACCGCTATTGCTGAAGGTCGTCGTTAATTAAACCTGCGGGTCGCCCTTGTATCTGTTTGAAAGCCTGAATCAACTGATTCAAACCTACCTGCCTGAAGACCAGATTAAGCGTCTTCAGCAGGCGTATCTCGTTGCACGTGACGCTCACGAGGGCCAGACACGTTCAAGCGGTGAACCCTACATCACGCACCCGGTAGCGGTGGCCTGTATTCTGGCCGAGATGAAACTCGACTACGAAACGCTGATGGCCGCGCTGCTGCATGACGTGATTGAAGATACCCCTGCCACTTACCAGGACATGGAACAGCTGTTTGGCAAAAGCGTTGCCGAACTGGTGGAAGGGGTCTCTAAGCTTGATAAGCTGAATTTCCGCGACAAGAAAGAGGCGCAAGCCGAAAACTTCCGCAAGATGATTATGGCGATGGTGCAGGATATCCGCGTCATTCTCATCAAACTCGCTGACCGCACCCACAACATGCGCACGCTGGGCTCACTTCGCCCGGATAAACGTCGCCGCATTGCCCGTGAAACTCTCGAAATCTACAGTCCGCTGGCGCACCGTTTAGGTATTCACCACATTAAAACCGAGCTGGAAGAGCTGGGTTTTGAAGCGTTGTACCCGAACCGCTATCGCGTGATTAAAGAGGTGGTGAAAGCCGCACGCGGCAACCGTAAAGAGATGATTCAAAAGATCCTCTCTGAAATCGAAGGGCGTTTGCAGGAAGCGGGGATCCCGTGCCGCGTCAGCGGTCGCGAAAAACACCTGTACTCCATCTACTGCAAAATGGTGCTCAAAGAGCAACGTTTTCACTCGATCATGGATATCTACGCCTTCCGCGTGATTGTCCACGATTCAGATACCTGTTATCGCGTGCTGGGGCAGATGCACAGCCTCTATAAACCGCGTCCAGGGCGGATGAAAGATTACATCGCCATTCCAAAAGCGAACGGCTATCAATCTTTGCACACCTCGATGATCGGGCCGCACGGCGTGCCTGTTGAGGTGCAAATTCGTACCGAAGACATGGACCAGATGGCAGAGATGGGTGTGGCCGCGCACTGGGCCTATAAAGAGCACGGTGGCGAAAGCAGCACGACCGCACAAATCCGCGCCCAGCGCTGGATGCAGAGCCTGCTGGAACTTCAGCAGAGTGCGGGTAGCTCGTTTGAATTTATCGAGAGCGTGAAATCCGATCTCTTCCCGGATGAGATTTACGTTTTCACCCCAGAAGGCCGCATTGTCGAACTGCCTGCGGGCGCAACACCGGTCGACTTCGCTTACGCCGTGCATACCGATATCGGCCATGCCTGCGTGGGCGCGCGCGTCGACAGACAGCCTTACCCGCTGTCTCAGCCGCTCTCCAGCGGTCAGACGGTGGAAATCATTACCGCGCCGGGCGCACGTCCGAACGCGGCCTGGCTGAACTTTGTCGTGAGTTCTAAAGCACGCGCCAAAATTCGCCAACTGCTGAAAAACCTCAAGCGTGATGATTCCGTCAGCCTTGGGCGTCGTCTTCTCAACCACGCGTTGGGCGGCAGTCGCAAGCTGGCTGAAATCCCGCAGGAGAACGTCCAGCGTGAGCTGGAGCGCATGAAGCTCGCGTCGCTTGACGACCTGCTGGCAGAGATCGGCCTCGGCAACGCCATGAGCGTGGTGGTGGCGAAGAACCTGCAGCAAGGCGACACGACAGCCGTGCCTGCAGCTACGCCAGGCCACGGACATCTGCCGATTAAAGGCGCGGACGGGGTGCTGATCACCTTCGCAAAATGTTGCCGTCCAATTCCTGGCGACCCGATTATTGCGCACGTCAGCCCGGGTAAAGGGCTGGTTATCCACCATGAATCCTGTCGTAACATCCGCGGCTACCAGAAAGAGGCCGAGAAGTTTATGGCGGTCGAATGGGATAAAGAGACCGCGCAGGAATTTATCACCGAAATTAAGGTGGATATGTTCAACCATCAGGGTGCCCTGGCGAACCTGACGGCAGCGATCAACACGGCGTCTTCCAATATTCAAAGCCTGAATACGGAAGAAAAAGATGGCCGCGTATACAGCGCCTTTATTCGTCTGACCGCCCGAGACCGCGTGCATCTGGCGAATATTATGCGCAAGATCCGCGTCATGCCGGACGTGATTAAAGTCACCCGTAACCGAAACTAGCGGCATGAATTCACAACGTTACGCGCGGATATGCGAAATGCTCGCCAGGCGTCAGCCTGACCTGACGGTCTGCATGGAGCAGGTCCATAAACCGCATAACGTCTCTGCTATCGTTCGTACCGCCGATGCCGTTGGTGTGCATGAAGTGCACGCCGTCTGGCCGGGTCACCGGATGCGAACCATGGTCTCTGCGGCGGCAGGCAGTAACAGCTGGGTTTCCGTCAAATCTCACCAGACAATTGGCGAAGCCGTATCACACCTGAAAGGGCGCGGGATGCAGATCCTTGCCACCAACCTGTCCCCTAAGGCCGTGGATTTCCGCGAGATCGACTACACCCGCCCGACCTGCATTTTGATGGGTCAGGAGAAAACCGGGATCACCCAGGAAGCACTGGATCTGGCGGATCGGGACATCATCATTCCGATGATTGGCATGGTCCAGTCACTCAACGTCTCCGTGGCCTCCGCGCTCATTCTGTATGAAGCGCAGCGCCAGCGTCAGAACGCCGGCATGTACGAGCGCAGCAACAGCATGCTGCCGGAAGAGGAACAGCAGCGCCTGCTGTTTGAAGGTGGCTATCCGGTGCTGGCTCGCGTTGCGAAGCAGAAAAAATTGCCTTACCCCCACGTCAACGCGCAGGGCGAAATTGAAGCCGATGCCGAGTGGTGGGCCACTATGCAGTACGCCGGGTAAGCGATGAAAGGCCGCCTGCTGGATGCCATCCCGCTCAACAGCCTGACGGGCGTGGGCGCGGCGCAAAGCAATAAGCTGGCTAAAATTGGCCTGCACACGGTGCAGGATCTCCTGCTTCACCTCCCCTTGCGTTACGAAGACCGCACCCAGCTTTACAAGATTGGCGATCTCCTTCCCGCCATTTACGCCACCGTTGAAGGCGAAGTCCTGAACTGCAACATCACCTTCGGCGGACGCCGGATGATGACCTGCCAGATCAGCGACGGCACCGGCATTCTCACCATGCGTTTCTTCAACTTCAGCGCGGCGATGAAAAACAGCCTGGCAACGGGCCGCAGGGTGCTGGCCTATGGCGAAGCCAAACGCGGGAAATATGGCGCAGAGATGATCCACCCCGAGTACCGCGTGCAGGGCGATCTCAGCACGCCAGAGATGCAGGAGACGCTCACCCCGGTTTACCCGACGACCGAAGGCATCAAGCAGGCAACGCTGCGTAAGCTCACCGATCAGGCGCTGGAGCTGCTGGATACCTGCGCCATTACCGAGCTGCTGCCGCCCGAGCTGGCACAGGGCATGATGAGCCTGCCCGAGGCGCTGCGTACCCTGCACCGCCCGCCGCCAACGCTGCAGCTCAGCGACTTAGAAAGCGGCAAACACCCCGCTCAACAGCGTCTTATCCTTGAGGAATTACTGGCCCATAACCTGAGCATGCTGGCGCTGCGCGCCGGCGCGCAGCGTTTCCATGCCCAGCCATTAAGCCCGCGTGATGAGCTCAAAGATAAGCTGCTGGCCTCCCTGCCGTTTAAACCCACCGGCGCACAGGCGCGCGTCACCGCCGAGATTGAACGTGATATGGCGCTCGACGTGCCGATGATGCGCCTGGTGCAAGGCGACGTGGGGTCCGGTAAAACGCTGGTTGCCGCGCTGGCCGCCCTGCGCGCGATTGCCCATGGCAAACAGGTCGCGCTGATGGCACCGACCGAACTGCTGGCGGAACAACACGCCAACAATTTCCGCGCATGGTTTGCACCGCTCGGGATTGAAGTCGGCTGGCTTGCCGGAAAGCAAAAAGGCAAAGCGCGCCTTGCGCAACAGGAGGCCATCGCCAGCGGGCAGGTGCAGATGATTGTCGGCACGCACGCTATCTTCCAGGAGCAGGTGCAGTTCAACGGCCTTGCGCTGGTGATTATCGATGAACAGCACCGCTTCGGCGTGCATCAACGTCTGGCGCTGTGGGAAAAGGGACTGCAGCAGGGCTTCCACCCGCATCAGCTGATCATGACCGCCACGCCGATCCCGCGCACCCTGGCGATGACGGCTTACGCCGATCTGGATACCTCCACCATCGACGAACTCCCCCCTGGCCGTACGCCGGTCACAACGGTTGCCATTCCTGACACGCGTCGCAGCGATATCATCGATCGCGTGCGCAACGCCTGCACCCACGAAGGGCGTCAGGCCTACTGGGTTTGTACGCTGATTGAAGAGTCGGAACTGCTGGAAGCGCAGGCTGCCGAAGCCACGTGGGAAGAGCTTAAGCTGGCGCTGCCGGAGCTGAACGTGGGCCTGGTTCACGGACGCATGAAGCCTGCCGAAAAGCAGGCGGTGATGCAGTCGTTTAAGCAGGGCGAGTTACATTTGCTGGTCGCCACGACGGTGATTGAAGTGGGCGTGGACGTCCCGAACTCCAGCCTGATGATTATCGAAAACCCGGAGCGCCTGGGCCTGGCCCAGCTCCACCAGCTGCGCGGACGCGTTGGCCGTGGCGCGGTAGCGTCCCACTGCGTCCTGCTCTACAAAGCCCCGCTCTCGAAAACCGCCCAGATGCGTTTGCAGGTGCTGCGCGACAGTAACGACGGTTTTGTGATTGCGCAAAAAGACCTTGAGATCCGCGGCCCCGGTGAACTGCTGGGCACGCGTCAGACGGGGAACGCGGAATTCAAAGTCGCGGATTTGCTGCGCGATCAGGCCATGATCCCCGAGGTTCAGCGCCTCGCCCGCCACATTCATGAACGCTACCCCGAACAGGCGGCAGCGTTAATTGAGCGCTGGATGCCGGAAACCGAACGCTATTCCAACGCCTGATTCAGGCAAACATCGGCAGCATCAGGTACAGCTTAATCACCAGCGCGTTGACGATATCAATAAAGAACGCCCCGACCATCGGGACCACCAGAAACGCCATGTGCGAAGGCCCGAAGCGTTCGGTGATCGCCTGCATGTTGGCGATAGCCGTTGGGGTGGCCCCCAGACCAAACCCGCAGTGACCCGCCGCCAGCACCGCCGCATCATAGTTTTTGCCCATCATCCGCCAGGTGACAAACATGGCGTACAGCGCCATAAACAGGGTTTGCACCGCCAGAATCGCCACCATTGGCAGCGCCAGCGAGGCCAGCTCCCACAGCTTGAGGCTCATTAGCGCCATCGCCAGGAACAGCGACAGGCAGACGTTGCCGAGCACTGACACCGCCCGTTCAAACACGCGGTAGAAGCCCATTAGCGCCAGACCGTTGCTCAGGATCACCCCGATAAACAGCACGCAGACAAACGTTGGCAGCTCAAACGCTGAGCCCGCCAGCCATTGCGCAACCACTTTGCCCACGGTCAGGCAGATGGCGATCATCGCGATGGTTTCAATCAGCACCAGCGAGGTAATACTGCGCCCGACGTCCGGCTTTTCGAATGCTGTCGGCACCAGCTCATCGTCCGGCCTGCCGTCCGGCGTGGTGGAGTGCTTCACCAGATAGCGAGCCACCGGGCCGCCAATCAGGCCACCCAGCACCAGACCAAAGGTCGCGCAGGCCATCGCCACTTCCGTCGCGTTTTCAAACCCGTAGCGCTCGATAAACAACTTGCTCCACGCGGCCCCGGTACCGTGGCCGCCTGACAGGGTAATCGACCCTGCCAGCAGCCCCATCAGCGGATCCAGTCCCAGCAGCGACGCCATCCCGATACCAATGGCGTTTTGCATCAGCAGCAGCCCCACCACCACAATCAAAAATACACCGAGCACCTTACCGCCCGCCCGCAGGCTCGCCAGGTTGGCGTTCAGGCCGATGGTGGCAAAGAAGGCCAGCATCAGCGGGTCTTTCAGGGACATATCAAAATCGATTTCCCAGCCCAGGCTTTTTTTCAGCACCAGCAGGGCCAGCGCCACCAGCAGACCACCGGCGACAGGCTCAGGAATAGTGTATTTCTTCAGAAGGGAAACGCTATGTACCAGCTTACGACCAAGCAGTAAAACCAGCGTTGCGGCAACGAGTGTCGACAGCGTATCGAGATGAATCATAGAAGGCTCCTTTTTTGCGCGTGTTCCCTACACACGCGGCGTTATCCTGGGCCGGTTTGCGCTCTTCATGAGCCCCCGGCGCAAAAAGTGTAATTTTTTTTCCCGATGCGTTGTAGAAAACCTGCTCACAGCGGCAGATTTTCTTGCCTTTTTTTGCTGGCAATCGTTTGCTTTTACCAGGTGGTCAGATAAAATGCCCGCTTTTCCACCGTGGGATTGCCGCCGATGTCCGTTAACACCATAGAGTCGCCTGATGCGCAACCGATTGCGCAGAAGCAAAATAGCGAACTGATTTACCGCCTTGAAGATCGCCCGCCGCTGCCGCAGACGCTTTTCGCCGCCTGCCAGCATCTTCTGGCGATGTTTGTTGCGGTGATCACCCCGGCGCTGCTGATTTGCCAGGCGCTCGGCTTACCGGCGCAGGACACGCAGCACATTATCAGCATGTCTCTCTTCGCCTCCGGCGTGGCCTCGATTATTCAAATTAAAGCGTGGGGTCCGGTGGGGTCGGGATTATTGTCGATTCAGGGCACCAGCTTTAACTTCGTGGCGCCCCTGATCATGGGCGGTACGGCCCTGAAAACCGGCGGCGCGGATGTCCCGACCATGATGGCGGCGCTGTTCGGCACGCTGATGCTGGCCAGCTGTACGGAGATGGTGATCTCCCGCGTTCTGCATCTGGCTCGCCGCGTTATCACCCCGCTGGTTTCCGGCGTCGTCGTGATGATTATCGGCCTGTCGCTGATTCAGGTGGGCCTTACCTCCATCGGTGGCGGCTATGCCGCGATGAGCGACCACACCTTCGGCGCGCCGAAAAACCTGCTGCTGGCAGGCGTCGTGCTGGCCATCATTATTCTGCTTAACCGTCAGCGTAACCCTTACCTGCGCGTCGCCTCGCTGGTGATCGCTATGGCGGCGGGTTACCTGCTGGCCTGGGCGCTGGGTATGCTGCCGGAAAACACCGCGCCGACCAACAGCGCGCTGATCACCGTCCCCACGCCGCTGTACTACGGTCTGGGCATTGACTGGGGCCTGCTCCTGCCGCTGATGCTGGTCTTTATGATCACCTCTCTGGAGACCATCGGCGACATCACCGCCACCTCCGACGTCTCCGAGCAGCCCGTTTCCGGCCCGCTGTACATGAAGCGCCTGAAAGGCGGCGTGCTGGCGAACGGCCTCAACTCGTTTGTCTCTGCGGTCTTCAACACCTTCCCGAACTCTTGCTTCGGTCAGAACAACGGCGTGATCCAACTGACCGGCGTGGCCAGCCGCTACGTTGGCTTCGTGGTGGCGCTGATGCTGATCGTCCTCGGCCTGTTCCCGGCGGTGAGCGGCTTTGTACAGCACATTCCGGAGCCGGTGCTGGGCGGCGCAACGCTGGTGATGTTCGGGACGATCGCGGCCTCCGGCGTGCGTATCGTCTCCCGCGAGCCGCTGAACCGCCGCGCAATCATGATTATTGCGCTTTCGCTGGCCGTCGGTCTGGGCGTTTCTCAGCAGCCGCTGATCCTGCAGTTTGCCCCGGACTGGGTGAAAAACCTGCTCTCTTCCGGCATTGCCGCAGGCGGTATCACCGCTATCGTGCTGAACCTCGTTTTCCCGCCTGAGAAAAACTGATTTCTCTCACGGCAGGCAGTCAATGCCTGCCGTGACATCTAATTACACCATTCCCGCCTTGAGGATTGCGCATAAATCGTGCATAACTCCCTTATGTGCGTTTTGCGGGATGGAAGACCATGAAATTTATTGGAAAGCTACTCGTCTATCTTCTGGTAGCCCTGCTCATTGTGATGCTGGCGCTCTATATTCTGCTCCAGACCCGCTGGGGTGCGGCTCAGGTCAGCAGCTGGGTAACGGTGAATACCGACTACGAACTCAGTTTCGACAAGATGAATCACCGCTTTTCGTCGCCTTCCCACCTCATTCTGGAAAACGTTACCTTCGGTCGGGACGGAAAACCCGCCACCCTGGTAGCCAAAAAAGTGGATATCGGCCTGAGTAGCCGCCAGATAACCGATCCGCTGCACGTGGACACCATCACCCTGTTCGACGGCACGCTTAATCTCTCCCCGCAGACCGCGCCGCTGCCTTTCCAGGCCGATCGTCTGCAGTTGAACAACATGGCGTTCAACAGCCCGAATACCGAATGGGATCTGAGCGCGCAGAAGGTGACGGGCGGCGTCAGCCCATGGCAGCCGGAAGCGGGCAACGTGCTGGGTAATCACGCGCAGATCCAGATGAGCGCAGGCTCGCTGACTCTGAACGGCGTACCGGCCACCAACGTGCTGATCGAGGGCCAGCTTAACGGCAAGGAGGTGGTGCTGAACACGATTGGTGCCGATATGGCCCGCGGCTCACTCACCGGCTCCGCCCTGCGCAACGCCGACGGGAGCTGGATTATCGACACCATGCGCCTGAACGAAATCCGCCTGCAGAGCGATAAAACGCTGACCGCGTTCTTCGCGCCGCTGGCCACTATCCCCTCTCTGCAGATTGGTCGTCTGGATGTGACCGACGCCCGGCTTCAGGGCCCGGACTGGGCGGTGACCGATCTCGATTTAAGCCTGCGCAACCTGACGCTAAGCAAAGGCGACTGGCAGAGCCAGGAGGGCCGTCTGTCGATGAACGCCAGCGAGTTTATCTACGGCTCGCTGCATCTGTTTGACCCGATCCTGAATGCGGAGTTTTCCCCGCAGGGCATGGCGCTGCGTCAGTTCACCTCCCGCTGGGAAGGCGGCATGGTGCGCACCTCCGGCAACTGGCTGCGCGACGGCAAAGCGCTGGTGCTGGACGATGTCGCCATCGCCGGGCTGGAGTACACCCTGCCGCAGAACTGGAAAACGCTGTGGATGGCGCCTCTACCGGAATGGCTGAACAGCGTCACGCTGCAAAAATTCGGCCTGAGCCGCAACCTGGTGATCGACATCGATCCTGCCTTCCCGTGGCAGATCACTTCTCTGGATGGCTATGGCGCAAACCTGCAGCTGGTGAAAGATCGCCAGTGGGGCGTCTGGGGCGGCAACGCGACCCTGAACGGCGCGGCGGCGACCTTTAACCGCGTCGACGTACGTCGTCCGTCGCTGGCGCTGAATGCCAATGCCGCCACGGTGAATATTACCGACCTCAGCGCGTTTACCGAAAAAGGCATTCTGGAAGCGACGGCGACCGTTTCACAACTCCCGCAGCGGCAGACCGCAGTGAGCCTGAACGGGCGCGGCGTACCGCTCAATGTGCTGCAACAGTGGGGCTGGCCTGCGCTGCCGATTGCAGGCGACGGCAATATTCAGCTCACCGCCAGCGGCAGCGTGCAGGCCAGTGCGCCGCTGAAGCCAACGGTGAATGGGAAGCTGAGCGCGGTGAATATGGATAAGCAGCAGGTAGAGCAGACGATGACGGGCGGCGTGGTGTCGGCGGTGGCGCCGGCACAGTAAAAAGCCGGGTGGCGGTTTCGCCTTACCCGGCCTACGAGGTTTTGGTTCCCTCTCCCTGTGGGAGAGGGTCAGGGTGAGGGCATCAGAGCGCATAATTACCGTAGGCCCGGTAAGCGAAGCGCCACCGGGCATTTTCCACCTCAGAGCTGAACCACCACCTCATTCCCTTCGGCTTTCACCACCACGCCCCATTCGCTGCCCGCCTGCGAACCGCCCTTCACGCCGCTCACCGTCTGCACGTTGCGCAAACACACCGACCAGTTTTGCGCGTCTCCCGTGCCGGTAAAGGTCACGATGTCGCCCTGACGCGATGCCTTCAGCGTAAACGCCACCGCGCCGTTCGCAGAAGGCACTTCGCTCACTGCCGTTGCGCCATCATCCAGGTTAAACAGCTGGAAGGCCGTCCCCTCGTGCCATGCGTAGTCGGGCTTCTGGTTATTATTGCCCAGCGCCAGCAGCGTGTTGTCGCGCACGTAGACCGGCAGGCTCATGAAATCGTGCTGCTGCTTATGCCAGCGGCTGCCCTGGATTTCGTCGTTGTGCCACAGGTGCGTCCAGCGGCCTTCCGGCAGGTAGAACTGCACGTCCCCCGCCTCGGAGAACACCGGAGCGACCATCAGGGCATCCCCCAGCATGTACTGACGGTCGAGGTAATCGCACGCCGGATCGTCCGGGAACTCCAGCATCATCGCCCGCAGCATCGGCGTGCCGAACTCGCGCGCCAGCGTCGCCTGACGGTACAGATACGGCATCAGCTTGCACTTGAGTTGCGTGAAGTGGCGCACCACGTCGCAGGACTCGTCATCGTACGCCCACGGCACGCGGTAGGATTTGCTGCCGTGCAGGCGGCTGTGGCTGGAGAACAGCCCGAACGCGCACCAGCGCTTGTAGACGTGCGCCGGGGCGGTGTTTTCGAACCCGCCGATATCGTGGCTCCAGAAACCGAAGCCGGACAGGCCAATCGACAGCCCGCCGCGCAGGCTTTCCGCCATTGATTCGTAGTTGGCGTAGCAGTCGCCGCCCCAGTGCACCGGGAACTGCTGCGCACCCACTGACGCCGAGCGAGCAAACAGCACCGCCTCTTCTTCCCCCACCGTCTCTTTCAGCACGTTCCACACCAGCTCGTTATAGATGTAGGCGTAGTGGTTGTGCATTTTCTGCGGATCGGACCCGTCGAACCACTGCACGTCCGTCGGTATACGCTCGCCGAAGTCGGTTTTGAAGCAGTCGACGCCAATGTCCACAAGGCCTTTCAGCTTGTCGGCATACCACCGGCACGCGTCCGGGTTGGTGAAGTCGTAAATCGCCAGCCCCGGCTGCCATTTGTCCCACTGCCACAGGGAGCCGTCAGGGCGCTTGAGTAGGTAGCCCTTCGCTTTCAGCTCCTGGAAGATCGGCGACTTCTGGCCAATGTACGGGTTAATCCACACGCAGACCTTCAGCCCTTTCTCCTTCAGGCGGCGGATCATTCCTTCAGGGTCCGGGAAGGTCACCGGATCCCATTCGAAGTCACACCACTGGAAGGCCTTCATCCAGAAGCAGTCGAAGTGGAAGACGTGCAGCGGCAGGTCGCGCTCGGCCATACCGTCGATAAAGCTGTTCACCGTCGCTTCGTCGTAGTTGGTAGTGAACGAGGTGGTGAGCCACAGGCCGAACGACCAGGCAGGCGGCAGCGCCGGACGCCCGGTGAACTGCGTATAGCGGTTCAGCACCTCTTTCGGCGTCGGGCCGTCGATCACGAAGTACTCGAGATATTCGCCTTCAACGCTGAACTGTACCTTAGAGACTTTCTCAGATCCCACTTCGAACGAGACATTTTCCGGGTGATTCACCAGCACGCCGTAGCCGCGGTTGGTCAGGTAGAACGGGATATTTTTATAGGACTGCTCAGTGCTGGTGCCGCCGTCGCGGTTCCAGGTCTCGACCATCTGGCCGTTGCGCACCAGCGCGGTGAAGCGCTCGCCCAGACCATAGACCGTTTCCCCCACGCCCAGATCCAGACGCTCAAAAACGTAATTGCGGTGGGTATTGCTGTCCTGCACGTAGCCGTTATTTTTCAACTGGCTGCCGGTAATACGCTGGCCGTTGCGCAGGAAGTCCAGCGCCCAGAACTCGCCTTTGGTGACGCGCACGCTGACGCTGCCGCTTTTCAGCTCAGCAAATTCGGCGTTGTTTTCGATCTCAACCTTCACGTCTTTCAGGACGTTCAGCGGATAATGTGGACCGTTGTTCAGGGCGCCCTGAAAGTGCTCGATGCGCACCCCGACAATCCCTTCCTGTGGAGCAAACAGGCGCACCGTGAACATCAACGTGTCGAGTTGCCAGGTGCGTTCGCGCACGTCGCGCGGCGCCACATACACCACCAGGTCATTACCCTGCTGCTCCACGTCGAACACCTGAACCGGATAGGTCACATTCAGGCCCGGTTGAATAAGCCAGTTTCCATCACTGATTTTCATGCTTTCGTCCTCTTAGTTCTGTAATTCTTTGCTGACCGGCAGGGTTTCAAATTCCTGCTGATTACGGCGCGCGCCCTGTGCCAGCTCGCCCAGGATTTTGGTCAGGAAGGGGGTTTTCAGCGTGTAGTAGCGTTTGGCGATGATGGCGCTCAGCACATAGCAGACCGCCGGGGCCAGGGTAAACAGGCCGATAATGATGCTGATGGTCGCGCTGTTCTGGGTTTTGGCCGCCGCGTCGTAGCCGCCGCCTGCCAGCATCCAGCCGATCATCGCCCCACCCAGCGCCAGACCCAGCTTCAGCACGAACAGCGTGCCTGCAAAGCTGATGCCGGTCAGGCGCTTGCCGTTGGTCCATTCACCGTAGTCGACGGTATCGGACATCATGACCCACTGGATCGGCGTCACCAGCTGGTGCAGCACACCAATGACGAAGATAAAGGCGAACATCACCACGGTGGCATGCATCGGGACGAAGAACATCGCCACGCTGACCACCGCCAGCGCGGCGTTGGTCCACCAGAAGATGCTGACCTTGCACTTCCAGTCGGTGAGCGGTTTCGCCAGCGCGGAGCCAATCAGGTTGCCGACGCAGTAGGTGGTGAGGAACGCGACGAACACTTCCGGCGAGCCCATGATCCAGGTGCAGTAGTACATCATCGCGCCGCCGCGCACGCAGACGGCAAGGATGTTGAGGATGGTCAGCACGCCCACGATGCGCCACTGGTCGTTTTGCCAGATATCGCGCAGGTCTTCGCGCATGGAGGTGGTGCTCGGCGGCACCTGGATGCGCTCTTTGGTGGTGAAGAAGCAGAACGCCAGCATCAGGAACGCAACAACCGACAGCACGGCGATGCCGCCCTGGAAGCCGAACGCCTTATCGTCGCCACCAATCAGCTTCACCAGCGGCATCATCAGCACCGTGGAGAGCATGCCGCCCGCCGTCGCCAGCACAAAGCGCCAGGACTGAAGGGAGATACGCTGCGTCGGGTCACTGGTGATCACGCCGCCCAGCGCGCAGTAAGGAATATTGACCACGGTATAGAGCAGGGTCAGCAGCGTGTAGGTCACGGCGGCATAAACCATTTTACCGTTGAGGCTGAGGTCCGGCGTGGTGTAGGCCAGCACGCAGACGATGCCGAACGGGATCGCGCCGAACAAAATCCACGGTCGGAACTTGCCCCAACGGCTGCGGGTACGGTCGGCAATCAGCCCCATGCACGGGTCGGAGATCGCATCCAGCGCACGCGCCAGCAGGAACATGGTGCCGACAAACCCGGCGGGAATGCCGAAAATATCGGTATAGAAAAACATCATGTACAACATGACGTTATCAAAAATGATGTGGCTGGCGGCGTCTCCCATGCCGTAGCCAATCTTCTCTTTTACTGACAATACTTCGCTCATCTTTTTTTATCCTTCACGCTATTGGGGGCGCTGAGACCGGTTACAGTGTTTTTAAACCATTGTTTCTTGAGCGGGTATTGCGTTTTCTGGTTAGCAGATTACGTTTCTTGTTTTTTGTGATCGCGGTAAATATTGGGGAGCACAAAGGGCTAACATGAGGATTTTCTTAGGAATTAACTGAAACAGGGGGGTACAGGTCAAAAGAGAGGTGAAAAAAGTGGTGTGGGGTATGTGGTAAATGCCTGAAAGTAGCTATAATGCGCCCCGCCTCCATGTAGCAATGCAGGCGCGGAAGATCGTCATCTCCGGTGAGGTGGCTGGACTTCAAATCCAGTTGGGGACGCCAGCGTTCCCGGGCAGGTTCGACTCCTGTGATCTTCCGCCAAAAATTCATTTCTTTTTATACAAAGCTTCGAGTGCTGCTAATAAGTCTCTTAATCCAGTATTGAAATCTTTTCTAAAATCCGCATATTTTTTTGTTTTTAATAACTCAGGTATTTTGCAATCTTTCAAAAGTAAAGGAAGTACATGAATACGATCATGCTCAATCTCATTCCAATACTTACTTTGCCATTCTCTCTCAACCCATTTTGAAGAAATAGCATTTTCAGAAAGGATAACAATTACAAAATCAGCTTCCTCTAATCCGTTAGAAACTCGTTCAGGTATACTTTCACCAACTTTAATATCCCATTCATCCAACCATGGGATATATCCATTTGCTTCAAGATCCATACATAACATTTTTGCAAATGGTTTATCCAATGACGAATGAGAGATAAAGACTTTAGCTCCACTTGGTTTACTCATGTAGCGCTGCTCCACAATTTTTTCTAGAAGAGTAGTTTCAACGTAATGTAACTCTGAAAAATAACTGCTTAATTTTTTATATGGAATTCTGTTTTTAACATTAAAAGGTGAGCATAACTCTGTAAGTTCATTTTTCCTTTTCATTAGATCATGCATTGAAGGGTAGTCTAAATCATCATAAGGGATAGCGTAGTGCTCTGTAGCTAACAAAAAATTACCAAAATAGACAATAGCAACTGGAGTAATATTCTCGTTGTTTTCCAGACTATCATTTTCATCCCATTCAAAATCATCTGGAAAAATCAAATCATCATCATCGTAATAACCAATACGCCCTTTAAATTTCCCAGAGACTACTTTAACGGCACCATATCGATCCATTTCTTTAGGCATAGCTGAATCCTATACTCTCAATATGAACCCTTAGGTTCAATTTTCCTTAATCGCAAAGCCTCCCTCGCCATTTCCTTCAATCAATTGGCGAGACTCATCCCTTCCTCAGCCGCCACAGCATCCAACTGCTCCTTCAATGCCGGATCAATGCGCATCTTAAACTGCGGAGACTGCCCGTCGCCTTTTGTTTTTTTCGCGCGATATAATTGACATAAGGTCACCTAAACCTCCTGTATTAGCAACGCCCCAATGTGCGGGAACACAACCGGAGCGTCAAACCTCAGCAACTATCAAGAAGTTGATTATGGCTGATTCACATTCTACCCCAGACACCGACCAATCCGGAACCGAGCGTTCGTTAATTGTGGGATACCGCCCGAATGTTTTCGACAAATCCACGCCGAAAATCATCCTGTGCGGCAAGTGGCTACGCGCTGCAGGTTTTGATACCGGACAGCAGGTCACGGTAAAGGTCATGAAAGGATGCATCGTTCTGGTGGCGTATAACGAGCAAGAGCAGCGGTTGCAGGACGATTATAAACGGACGAAGGCAAAGCTCATTGAGATAGAGGACGCGCTTGCGGCGATTCAAACTCCGCGTCCTGGAAAGCGGCTCGCAAACGTGAGTACAAACCACCGAGCTTAACGTTGAGAATATGGAGGCGGCATTACTGATAATGATGTCATCCATTATCCGGCAGGAGAAAATGATTAATATTCTACTATCCGGAAATCCCGGATAGTTCGCCTGAAGGGAAACATCAGGTTTCCAGAAAGATAGTTAACCATAACGGGTACCGCTCTCCTGAGGCGCCCAGTTCCACCAGGAACCCTCAAACGCCCCAGTAATACCAGATCAAAAAATTCGTCACGAACGAACGCCAGCCTCACTCTCCAGCATGAATGTAAAAACGCTGGAAAGCGCCTCGCAATTTCTTAATTGCACGATCCGTTTGAAATCCCCTCTTTGTCATACTCCTGCCACTAACAGCCTGGCTGTCGATGACTGCCATTGCATTTATTAACTACAGCTTATATTCTTTTTATAAGCTACAGCTTATCATGGACGAAAGCATGTGGACGGTTCGGTTCGGAAAGGTATTCGAGCAGTGGTTGTTTGAACAAGAAGAAGGATTACAGGATAAGGTACTGGCAGACCTGCTAAATCTGCAACACTATGGGCCACGTCTTCCTCGTCCCTATGCAGATACGGTTAAAGGCTCACGGTATAAGCATATGAAAGAATTACGTATTCAATATGCTGGTCGTCCTGTTCGTGCTTTCTTCGCATTTGATCCTGTACGTCAGGCCATTGTGCTTTGCGCGGGCGATAAGAGTAACGACAAAACCTTTTATGAAAAAATGATTCGCATCGCAGATGCCGAATTTTCCCTTCATCTGACAAGCCAAGAGGCAGCCAAGTGAAAACCTTAAATGAAGTGATTGCGTCACGTTCATCGGAAAGCCAACAACGTATTAAAGAGATGGCAGAGGAAATGATCCTCGAAACGGGTCTGCAACTTTTGCGCGAAGAGCTCAGGCTTTCGCAAAAAAAAGTTGCTGACCTGATGGGGGTTAGCCAGCCCGCAGTAACTCAGATAGAGCAACGTGGAAATGAACTAAAAATTGCCACGCTTAAGCGTTACATCGAGGCAATGGGTGGGAAACTTTGTATCGACGTTGAACTTCCCACAGGAAAACGCGTTGCATTTCATATCTAACAAGTGTGATTCCTGCGTTAAGTGAATATTCACTTAGCCAACCGCATATGCAGCAACGGAAACGGATTCCCCTGCCCGTCCTGTTCCGAGCGCCCGACCTGCTCAAACCCCATATGGCGATAAAATTCAACGCCCTGCGGGTTCTGCTCATTCACGTCCACTTCGTTCGCGCCGAACGCTGCGATGGCGTGTTGCAGCAGCAATTTCCCGACGCCCTTCCCCCGGCTCGCATCATCAACAAACAGCATTTCAATGCGGTTTTCATCCACGCCTAAAAAGCCGTGAATAACGCCTGCGTCATCCTGGGCCATCACGACGGTGAGGTTAGGCAAATACGCGTTAAGCAATAACGGGCGCAGCGCCGCGATATCGCTTTCCTGTAAAAAGTGGTGGGTGGCTCGGACGGAGGATTCCCAGATCGCGACCAGACGTTCGAAGTGTGTGGGGAGTGCGGTTTCAATTTTCATGGGGGGATCATGTGCGGTTTAGGACGTTAATTCAAGTCACTCCTTGCGCTCTGTTCCCCCTCACCCTAGCCCTCTCCCTCAGGGAGAGGGAACTGACCGTGCGGTTTTTCATCCCCTACCCTAATCTCCATCACCGCATACACCCCGTCCTTCGGCACCACCACGGTGACGTTTTCCACCGGCACGCCCGCCGCGAGGTGGATGTCCTGCAGCTGCTGCAGCGTCCTTGGGTGAATATCCTCCCAGCCGATACCGCGCAGCACAAAGTCAATGTGCGGGCTGCTGGTCAGCATGTTCGACACAATCACCGCGCCGCCGGGCTTGACCAGACGTAGCGCGCGCTGAAGGAAAATCACCGCATCGGTATCGCTGAAGTATTCGAAAATCCCCAGCGCGTCGACCAGTTCGGCCTGATGCTCGCCCAGCTCCAGCAGCAGATCCTCGTTACGCACCAGCGTATGGAGCAGGTTGCGCCTGAGCAGCGTAAGCTGTTCACCCACCACAATGCCTTCCTGCGCCGCCATGGTTTCCGCCCAGCTCAGCGCTACGGGGTCTTTGTCCACCAGCGTGAGATAGACCTGCTGGCCATCAAGCTTTGCTTCACGTAGCGCCTCCAGCACGGGGATAGCAGCGCCGCTCGCGAGGCTGACCCAGTTGTTCTCGCTCTCATTGTGAATGTACTTATCCACCAGCGTGGCCAGCACCCGGGCGCGGGAACGCACGCCGATGGCATCATTTGCGTGGATAAACCACTGGCGGCTGTCGCTGTCCATTTTTGTTCCGTCGGGCAGGCGGTCTTCCAGCGGGTTTTGCACCACAAACAGCGCCAGCGCGGAGGGGACCAGCCGGGTGCGCCACGCGGTGAGGGCCGGGCGGTTACGGAAGGCCTGTTCGGAATAGCGGTTCTGGGTGACAAGCACGGCCTGCCCGCCCTCGTCGTATTCCACCCGCGGCGGACGGAGCGCTGGCTCGGCTTTCAGGGCGCGGTCAAGGGAGGCGATCTCACGGGCAGCATCGTCTTTCATCGGCCACTGGTCGCTGACGTCGGGAAATGACGCGCTGAAAATCGTCATATTTTCCGGCGCATCGCCGCGAAAAGGCTGCCAGTTCATGTCGTCTTCTCCCCGTTAGGCTTTTAACGGAAGTCTATCCAGGCCAGCCAGTAATGCCCCAGGAAGAAAGCACGATTTTTATTGCTTCACCCACACCAGTTGGTCAACCCGGAAGCCCAGACTGCGCGCGGTATTCAGGTAATCCTGCTTCACCGCATCCGGGATGGTCGGCGTGCGCGACAGGATCCACAGGTAATCGCGGTTCGGGCCGCTGACCAGCGCGTACTGGTACTTGTCATCCAGTCTGATCACGTTATAGCCGCCGTAGAACGGGCCGAAGAAGGAGACCTTCAGCGCAGCGGTGGTCGGCTCGCCGGTGAAGTACGCTTTCCCCTCGCTCTCGTTCCACTTGTTCTTCACCGGATCGTAGCCCCGGTTGAGCACGCTAATACCGCCGTCGCTGCGCTTGCCGTAGGTCGCCGTCACCTGCTCCAGGCCGCGTTCGAAGCGGTTTTCCAGACGGGCGACTTCGTACCATTTGCCGAGATAGCGGCTGGCTTCGAAGTTGGTAATAGGCTGCACGCCTTTCGGCGGCGTGGGGGATTTACAGGCGACCAGCGTCAAAGCAATCGCAACACCGGTCACAACAGGCCATAGCTTCATGAGAATTCCTTTCATTTGCACGGTTGGATGTTAAGTGTAGTGCACCGTTTCGGCGCTTCATCCCGTTCGGGAAAATTCGTAGTATATTGAGAGTATTCCTCCACTCTGGACACGGACATGGCTTACTCCATCGGCGAATTCGCCAGACTCAGCGGCATCACCGCCACCACCCTGCGGGCATGGCAGCGTCGCTATGGTTTACTCAAGCCACAGCGCACGGAAGGCGGCCATCGCCAGTACAGCGATGAGGACGTCCAGCAGGCGCTCAAAATCCTCGACTGGGTAAAAAAAGGCGTCCCGATCGGCCAGGTCAAGCCGCTGCTGGAACGCCCGACGCCGGGCCGGACTAACAACTGGCAAACCCTGCAGCAGAACATGCTGCAACGCCTGCAGGACGGCAAAGTCGAGTCCCTGCGCCAGATGATTTACGACGCCGGACGCGAGTACCCAAGACCCGAGCTGGTCGCGAACGTGCTGCGCCCGCTGCGCAGTCAGGTTTCGGCCAACGTGGCCGCCGCCATGACCCTGCGCGCAATCCTCGACGGCATCATCATCGCCTACACCTCGTTTTGTCTCGAGGGTGATAAAAAAGCGCCGGGCGATAATATTCTGCTCAGCGGCTGGCACCTGAACGACGCCTGCGAGATCTGGCTCGAAGCCTTAACGCGCACCGGGCAGGGACACCGAATCGATATTCTGCCCTCGCCTCCGGCCGCGCTGGCCCCGGAAATTCTCCCGGAGCGCAAATGGCTTCTGGTCACCAGCGGCAAGCTCACCGCGGCGCGGAAAAAGCAGGTGGAGCAGTGGCAGCAGCAGGTATCGCTTGAAGTGATTATCCTCTGATCATTTTCTCCTGCGGGAATCTTCACGAAAAGTTGAATATTTTCCCGCGCCGCAGATGCTAACGTTTTCCTGTCACGAATAACTCCACAGGAAAACACCATGAAAAAAACTGCCCCTCTGCTGATGCTGGCCGCGATGGCCTTTACCCCTGCCGCCTTTAGCGCCGCTCCTGCTGGCACCCTGAGCGTACACATCCTCGACCAGCAAACCGGCACGCCTCCACCGGGCGTCACCGTCACGCTGGAAAAGCAGCAGCAGGACAAATGGACCCCGATCGCCAGCGGTAAAACTGACCAGGATGGACGCATCAAATCGCTCTATCCGCAGGACCAGGACATGCAGCCTGGCGTGTATAAAGTGACCTTCAAAACCGCAGAGTACTTCCACGGCAAAAAGCTCGACTCCTTCTTCCCGGAGATCCCGGTGCTGTTTACCGTGACACGCACCAACGAGAAACTGCACATCCCGCTTCTGCTGAGTCAGTACGGTTACTCGACCTATAAGGGCAGCTAAGACGCATTGATTCTAAAGGAATAAAAAAAATAGTTCCGCTAATACTTGGACAAATTAGTCATGTTGTGTAAGTTTTAATTATATGAACGGGAGGACGACACCATGACGACGAAACCAGTGCTGGGTATTAGCGGATGTTTGACCGGATCCGCCGTTCGCTTTGACGGCGGACACAAGCGTATGGGCTTCGTCATGGATGAGCTGGCCCAGTGGGTGAATTTCAGACCCGTCTGCCCGGAAATGGCCATCGGCCTGCCGACCCCTCGCCCGGCGCTGCGTCTGATCGTGACGGAACACGGTGAAACGCAGATGCGTTTTAGCCATGCGCCTCACGAAGACGTTACGCAGAAAATGGCGGACTTTACGGCAGATTTTTTGCCGAAAATCGGCGATCTCGCTGGTTTTATCGTCTGCGCTAAATCCCCAAGCTGCGGCATGGAACGCGTGCGTCTGTATGATGAAAACGGCAACCGGGGCCGCAAGGAGGGGGTCGGGCTGTTCACCGCCGCCCTCCTTGAAACCTGGCCGTGGCTGCCCGTGGAAGAGGATGGACGTCTGCACGACCCGGTGCTGCGGGAAAACTTTGTCGAACGTGTTTTTGCCCTGCACGAACTGAACACGCTGCGTAAAAATGGCCTCACGCGCCGCGCGCTGCTGGACTTCCACAGCCGTTACAAACTCCAGCTGCTGGCGCACCATCAGGCGGGTTACCGTGAAATCGGCCCGTTCGTTGCCTCACTGCACGAGTGGGAAGACCTGGACGCTTTCTTCGTGGCATACCGGGAAAAGCTGATGACCATCCTGAAAAAACCCGCTTCGCGTAAGAATCACACCAACGTGCTGATGCATATTCAGGGCTATTTTCGTAACCAGCTGAACACCCGCCAGCGCGGCGAGCTGCGCGACGTGATCCTGCATTATCGCAACGGACAGTTGCCTATCCTCGCCCCGATCACGCTGCTGAAGCACTACCTGGCCGAATACCCCGACCGGTATCTGATGACGCAAAACTACTTTGATCCCTATCCTGATGATTTGGGTCTGCGTCTGGCAGTCAAGTGATCATAAAAATGCGAAGGCCCCATTGACC
The DNA here is from genome assembly GCF_043972695.1 of Enterobacter quasiroggenkampii. Taxonomy (NCBI): domain Bacteria; kingdom Pseudomonadati; phylum Pseudomonadota; class Gammaproteobacteria; order Enterobacterales; family Enterobacteriaceae; genus Enterobacter; species Enterobacter quasiroggenkampii. Next base: position 664,259 of record NZ_CP143745.1, on the reverse strand, counting down.
CGTAGAGGCCCAAAGCAGTACCCCGTTTAGACGACATCCTCACTGTCGTCTCTTTTTTGCATTTCATCTCAAAGACTGTGATTATATACAGGCTTATTCTGCGAAAGGGGGCCTGCCTGTGATCAATACCCTGCACATTCAAAACTACCGCTCCATCCGCGAGATGTCGCTGGAGCTGGAGCAGCTCAATATCGTCTTCGGGCCGAACGGGACCGGAAAATCCAATATCTACAAGGCAATACACCTGATGCACAGCGCCGCGCAGGGGCAGTTTTCCCAGGCGCTGGCGAACGAGGGCGGCATTCTGAAGGTGTTCTGGGCAGGTAAAACCCGTAGCGACCAGCTGCGGCGGATGAACCTCGCGGTGGAAACAGAGAGCTACGAATACGAGCTGCAGGTCGGGTTTGTGGAGAAGCTGCCCTATCCCTCGCAGTTTCAGCTCGACCCGGTGATCAAAGAGGAGTCCATCTGGCTGAGCGGCCAGCACCGTCGACCTTCGTCACAGCTGATGAAGCGTAAGAACCAGGCGGTGTTTCTGAACAACGTGCATCACGAGAAGGTGACCCACAGCGGCACGCTGTACGAGAACGAATCGGTATTCGGACAGCTCGGCGAACCACACCTTTACCCGGAAGTGTCGCAGATGCGCGAGTCCCTGCGTAACTGGCGATTTTATCATGAGTTTTCTGTATCAATCGGCTCGGCGATGCGCGCCCCGCAGGTCGGTTTCCGCTCCCCGGTGCTGGCCAGCGACGGCGCTAACCTGGCGGCCGCGTTTCAGACCATTGTCGAGATTGGCGACGAGCTGCTGCTGATGCGCATCCTTGACCAGGCCTTCCCCGGCTGCGTGTTTTACAGCGACAACACCGGCGGACGTTTTCGCATGATGATGCAGCGCGAGGGGCTGAGCAGACCGCTGGAACCAGCAGAGTTCTCCGACGGTACCTTGCGCTTCCTGTGCCTGGCGGTAGCGCTGTTAAGCCCCCGCCCACCGGCGTTTATCGCGTTGAACGAACCGGAAAACAGCCTGCACCCGCAGATGCTGCCCGCCCTGGCGAGCTTAATCGCCGAGGCCAGCCGCTACTCGCAGATCTGGCTCACCAGCCACTCGCCGGAGCTGGCAAAGTTGATTGAGAAGCAGCGATCGTTTTCGCTGTATCAGCTGTCGATGACGGAAGGGGAGACGCGGGTGGAGAGGCTGGGGTAGTCTCAATGGGTACGGAGGCTGTTTTTTCGCATCTCGCTTCAGTGAAGCATGCCAATAAAGAACCCCAGATACCCGGCCCTGCTTAACCATATAAAGGGGCTGGTAACGCCGGATCGCCGGATATTAATCAACTCTCTCATGGGGGCCAGACCATCATTTTTGATGATGACATTTTTTGCACAATAGCGGCAATGCATAATCAGAAATAAAATCCCGAGGATCGCAAAACCAAAATAACTTTCGCGACTTCCCCAAAAATGAGTGCTTAACTTTAAGTAAGTTAATCCCCAGATACTGACTAAGAAGACGATAAATGAACATGCTGCAATGTTCATGTCTCGCTTACTACCCAGACCAAAAAAGAGCGCATCAAAGAAAAACATCGTGGTAAGAGGTGACTGAACGCTTCTTCCCGTCACTTTACTAAAACGGACAAACACGACAGTTCCGACGAAAAATGCGAACAGCGCAATTCCTAACAGCAGATAAATCATTTGATTAGTCCTTTTTGAAGGGCCAGGATATGAGGTCGGGACTGTTAGAGCCGTTAAGTTTGGAGAGAAATGGCTCAGCAAATACTGTAAAAAACTTTCTTCAATCCTGCTTGGGGCGCTATTTTATACTAACCAACATCCACTAAGCGATTGTTTTTGCTAATCTGCGTCCTGCTTTTTCAGTTCAGACAGAAGCTGATTTATCTCGCCCTCAGCCTTCTTACTTGCGTATTTTGCAGTGAAGGTTGTGATGTCCTTATCACCCAAAAACCGATTCTCAACAACAACCAAGTCCTTTGATTTGTATTTTTTTATTTCAGTTTTCCCCTGCAAAATCTTCGCCTGCTTTTCCTGCTCTCTCAGATAGATAGCCACCTACTGTAGCACCTGCTATTACTGGTAATTGGTTTACGGTACCACACCGCTATCTAGTCCCGAGCCGAAGTGCATCGGTTGGAAATAGTGGTTGCAAAATCATACTTTCATTAAAAATGAACATTTTTGGTGACAATGCCGCGACATCATAAATATTTTCAAGCACTAATCTCAAATTAGTTCTGAATAAAGGTATATTTGCATCGTCTGCAATGACATAAACATCTTCATTTTTTAGCCTGGATTGACAGAGTAACTCATCACTGGTTTCAAAGTCTCTAAAGCTTATTTCAGACCAAGAAATGTTTCCGCTAACAAAGGGGTATCCTTCCAGAATAGCAGTTACTCTCGCATCTTCTTCTTTATCAATAATAGTGAAATCAGCACTAAGAGCTTCTCTACACTCTTCAAATAAAGTCATAAGATCTACCTGTTCAATTGTTTCAATATAGTCTTAAAGGCGTTTTCATTATCCTCAAATGGTATCACTTTCTTAACACCTTTGCTGCCCCTTGCTATAATCCCATCTATTAATATGGGTGCCTTTTACAGAATCATAATCGACTCGCCAACCGACCACCCGCTGCGAAAACTTCCGCCGTTCCATGCATAATGCGCTATTTTTACGCAGCAAGTAGATAGTCCCAAAGCAAACAGCCCGGCGATATAATCCAGAGAATTATTCTCAACAACAACTCTTTCCTATGCGGATTCTTGTCTCTACCCGCTTTTCCCTTGTACTTTCGGTGAGCGATAATTGCTTTCACCTACTATACTGTCGGTCCGGGAATATTTTTCCCTGACACGTTTTTCGTCTGCACTTACTAAGAATTTTTTGCAGATTGTGAGGTATTTTAAAAATGCTCCCGACGTTGGTGTTAGAAGCATTTCTACATTTTTAAAACTATTTTTCTGGAGTGATATAAGTATACCTACTATCAATCTTTAGACCAAGGTCATTACTTATTTTAAGTACTTGCAAGTATTCCTCTTTACTGATCGCAACATCATTATCAGCAATATGATCGCATAACGTTTCGAAAGCCAATACAATTTCTGAAAAGCCAAGATAATCAAGAGCAAAGTCAACTAACGAAGGTTCAAGACGACCTTTTAACCCTTCGCCAAAATATCTAATTTCGTCATTAATATCCATTTTACCTACGCTATTTCTTAATAGGTTTTAAAGTTGGAGGGGTAGGATTTCTTTCCGGGAACGCTGTTACAATTTTCCTCTAGCGGGTTCGTATACTACACGAACTCTTACACTATCTCGTTCTTCCCAAGCAAACCACCTCGCTGGCCTTACTGCGTTTATATACGTACCGCAAGTACTGGTCCTCGCAGGGACTCATAGGCCGCTTTCTGGGCATCGTTTAACTAACTGAGCTGGGAAAGATCATTGAGCGAGGCCACATAGATGAGATACAATTGCTCATCTTGTTGTGACAATGTACACATTGCTGATGTGGATGCACCAATCCCCAGTTAGGCCCCCAGACCACTGGCAACCAGCCGATCACGGCAAGTAGAAATTTTCAGACATCCCTGCGCAGCCAGTTTACCGCCCTGTATAACGACACTCAGCGAGTTATTCTATACTACAAATCATCTTCAGAAATTACATCTACAGCTCCACAGGCTTTAAATAACCATTTCAATGAGCCGGACATAAAAGGTGAGTCAAGTGATGTTACTTCTATTACAAAATGAGTGTTTTCTAACGGTGGTTCAAACTGAATGGCATTCCACCAAAACCATTCCCGTTCCTCAGGTTCTAACCACGATAACCAGCTTGATAAAGTCCAACGCTCATCTTGCGCTGCTTCTTTTATTTTTTCATTATATGCAAGCTGCTCCCATCTTATCTGGGCTTCTATTTTTTCTTGCTTTGTTAATTCTGCAAGGCAGTTACTTACAAACTGCGAAGGAAGAATTTTATTCCAATACTCAAGTGACGGCCATGCTTCAAGTGAATGTTTATTTACAATTAATATGACTTCTTTTGCCAATTGCAAAACAAAAAAAGCATTAGAATCACATGACACTATAAATCTAGCGATACCTACACCTGTTGCTTTTTGTGTTGGCAATGGAGGAAAAGTTAACCTTTCCCGTTCAAGTAAGATTTGTCTTTCCATTTCAGCGCTTATACTCATCTTTTCCTGACCCCCGGATAATTTTATCTTGCAGATCTTTTAATTTTTCAGGCCTTATACCATATTGATCATCCGCTTTTGTCGGATCAGCAATAACAGGTTTACCTTTATTTTCTGGCAACCGAGCTACATTTTCCTTAACCGCAGAGTTTCTTAAATCATTTAGAACAGATGTAGGCACTTCAAATGTTTTTATTGTAGCACCTTCCATGTTTTGCGAAATACGTTTTTGCAAAAATTCTTGGGCGCGCGCTTTGTCACCAAAATTCAAATATAAGGTTGTTTCGCCTGTTATTGTGACTTGGCCTTTTTCACCGATCAGAACGCGTGTGTTAGGGACACCTTCAACCCGATATACAGTGACTGTAGAACCTGTTTTCGGATCTCTGATTGCCCCGCCGGTCTTTAGCACATTCAACGCAGCACTGGTGCCCATACCCGCAATGATTGACAATCCTTCTGAAGCAACCACTAGTCCTTTGCCAAACTCGCTCGTATTCTGACTGATAACCGCATTGTCTTTCGCTGTTTCCTGAGCAACCAGTTTTGCTACATCGGGATCTATATTCAGGAATGGACCATTCTCCAGTATTTCACTTTGAGCATCATTAGCCGCATCACGCGAGAACCCACAAGTATCAGGGTTGGCTTTACAAGAAGCCTTAATTTTATCCCTGTCTTTTTGGGACTGTTTCCGGGCATCTTCCAGAATAGGTTCTATATCTTCACCTTTCTCTTTCGCTGCCTTCACTTTTCTGTCGAGCGCATACATATCACCAGAGAGAAAGTTATTCTCAACCGTCGTTTTGCCCGCCTGAGCCGCCGCTACCGCATTCGCGCTGCTATCTCCCACCAGCCCGCCAGCCAGACCAGAAGCCAGTGTCGCCAGCGCAGATACCGCCTGTTTTTCTTCCTCGCTCAGTTCGCTGACCTGTTTGCCAAAACCGTCAACTGCAATCTTACCAGCCAGCTCACCCACCGCTGCACCGGCTGCGGCCGACGCCGCATCTCTGCCGGAAGCGGCTGCAAGTGCGGCGTTGACAACCGCATGGGCCAGCACGCGTCCCTTAAGATCCTTCTCCGGGATGACATTCGCGATGGCATTGGCGATATACGGCGCGGCACCGCCCGCAATCGCAGCTTTAATATCACCACCTGCCAGCGCCTGAATGGCCGCCGTTGCTGCCGTGATGGCGCGCTGGGTGCTCTGCCCCGTTCCCATGCCAGACTGGTTAAACGCTTCGTTATAGAAGGTCTGGTACATCTGGTCATGAATCGCCTGATCGGTAACCTCTTTACCGTCTTTTTTCAGCTGGCTGATGGCGGCGTTACGCGCATCGCTGCCCGCGGTTTTCATCTTCTCGTTGGCCGCTTCCGTGGCCGCAATCTTGCCGTTGGTGCGCGCAATATCCGCAACCTGATTGCCGATCTCGCCAATCATTTGCGCGGTTTGCAGGCGTTTCTGCTCTTTCTCTTTGTTAAAGATCGGGTCGATGCTGCCGTTGGCATGGTCTGTGTCACGGCTGAGCGTGCTGACGTCCTGCTTCTGGTTAGCCTGGTCGCGAACAATGATAGCACCGTCAGCTACCGCTGATTGCGTGGTCCCTTCAGCATGGCCACTGCCGCCCATTCCTGCCAGCATTGTGCTGGCCATGTTGCTAACCAGATTACCCGCAACCCCGGCGCCGCTGCTGAAGCCGACACCCTGATGTTCAACCTTATACTCCGCCTTATTGTTGATGTCCGTAAAGCCCAGCGTACCTGTCTCAAGGCGATTTTTGTCTGCATCAGCACGGCTGGCAATCACCGCACCGTCCAGCTGCGTATGGTTGCCAACGTTAATATCAAAGCCGCCTTTGCCAGCGAAGATCCCGGTCTGCTCCTGGACCGAGTCGTAGTTGCTCTTCATCTTGTCGCGGCTGATGCTAAAGCTGCCGCTACCGCTGCCCGCTCCCCAGGTGTAGCTTGCACCCGCATTCATACTCTGCTGTTTGCTGTTGTATTTGTCGCTATCCTGCAGGCTGCTGAGGGTCAGGTCGCGCCCGACATCCGCCGTGACCTTATCGCCGTTGACCTGCGCGCCTTTAAGTACCGTATCGCGGCCGCTGGTCAGGTTGACGTTCTGTCCGGCATCCAGCGTCGTTTCGTTCCAGGAGGTTCCATTGCCTTTTTCGCTGCCTCTGGCGGCGTTTACGCTGGCAGAGACGGTGATGCCCGCGCCATTCGGACCGGCGGTAATACCGATCCCGATTGAGCCACCCTTGCTGGAGTTACTGCCCGTCAGTTTGTTGGTGTCGGCTGCACTCGTCAGGTTGATATCCTGAGCCGCATTGAGCGTCAGATCCTTGCCAGCCTTCAGCTGACTGCCCGCCACGGTAATATCACCGCTGTTGGCAGCGTTGCCCTGACCTGTCGCCGTGATGGCGAGGTTACCCCCGGCATTCAGCGTGCTGCCGGTCGTTTTGTCCTGCTCCGAGTGTGAGGTGGATTTAGAGGACTGTCCGCCAATGGAGGCCATCACGCCGAACGCGCCATTGTTGGTGGGATCGCTGCCGTTAGCCGCTTCAGCGAGACGGTTGGCCTGCACGGCCTGAACACCCGACAGTGCCGCTTTGGTCGCCTGAAGTGCGGCGAGACGGCCATCGCTCTGGTCTTTCACCGCCATTGCCGTGCTGGCCGCAGTGTTCACCGCGTCACCCACTGCGCCGGAGAGGGCAATCGTCAGGCCACTGCTTTTCTGCTTGAAGGTTTGATCACTGGTGAGCCTGTCGTGGCCCGGCTCGATCGTCACGCTGTCTCCGGTGAGCGCCATATTTTTGCCAGCCACCAGATCCGCGCCGCCGACATGCAGCTGATTACCGGCGGCAATATCAACGCTCCCCCCCGTCGAGCCCACCGTACTGAAACTCTGGCTCTGGGTGGTGCCCTTCTCACGGAGATCCTGGGTACTTTTGCTGCTGCCGATGGTGAAACCAATCCCGCCCGAGCCCATCAGGCCGGATTTTTTCTCTTCCTTAAAGCGCCAGGAGGTATCGCTATTCGTCGCTGCCACAATATCGACGTTGTTGCCCGCCTTAAGCTTCACGTCGCCGTCGCCCGCCACGGCGGATCCGTTCACCAGCAGGTTATTGCCCGCAACGACCTGCACGTTATCGCCGCTCAGCAATGAGCCGGATTCACGCGTCGCGCTGTTCTCCTCGATGGTGTGGGTGGTTTTCTTGCTCAGGAACCCTTTTTTGGTTTTGGTCTGCTCTTTGTAGTGATAATCGCTTTCGGTTGCGGTATTGAGATTGACGTCGCGGCCCGCCGCCACGCCGATATCGCCCTTCGCCGTTACCTGCGCGGCTTCGGTGGTGACATCGCGCCCGGCGAGGATCTGGGTATTCGCCCCGCTGGCGATCTCGGTTCCCTGCTGGCGTACCGATTCGTTGATGACGGTTTTCTTGCCTGACTTATAGCTATCGCCCTGCGTGGTCTCTTCCGCCGCCAGATTCACGTCGCGACCCGCCTGCAGCCCGACGCTTTTCTCCGCTGCCAGCGCGGCGGCCTGAGCGTTGATATCCTGCCCGGCCTTCAGCACCAGGTTATCGCCTGCGGAAATCGTGGTGCGGTCGAGCCCGGTGCTGTGGGACTCGCTTTTCCCTTTACGGCTGCTTTCGCTGGTCTGTGCCGCGTTCAGATTGAGATCGTTGCCCGCGCTCAGCCCCGCGCTGCCGCCCGCCTTCAGGTCGCTGGCGGTCACGTCAAGGTTGTGCCCGGCGTTCACCAGCAGGTTGCCGCCCGCGGTGACGTTACTGCCCTGATACGTGACGGACGAACGGCTGGTTTTCGCCCGGCTGGAGCTGAATGCGTCGTTGATCTGATTCGCGTTGACGGCAATATCGCCCCACGCGTTCAGCAGCATATCGCCGCCGGAGGCCAGGTTCGCCCCGGTAACGGTGATGTTTTTCCCCGCCTCAAGTGACAGGCCATCCTGCGCGGTAATAGACGCCGTGTTGCCCAGCAGGGTGTCTTTCAGGCCGATCTTGCCGTACTTCCCTCCGGCGTTGATATCAATCTGCTCAACCTGGGTCAGGTTGTTGATGCTGCCGTCCAGGCTCTCCAGCGCGACCGTTTTGCCGCTGATGGTGGAGCTGATGTTATTGATATCGCCGATAGCGCTCAGTTTCAGGTCGCCGCCCGCTTTCATCAGGCCGTTGTTGAGGTTGCTGATGCTGTTCTGGCTGTCGAGCGTCAGGCTGTTTTTCGCCAGCAGCGAGCTGCCGCTGTTGGTGATGTCGCCGCCCTTCAGGGTGACGTTGTTGCCCGCGATTACGCTGCCGTTATTGACGGTGACGTCCTTCGGCGACAGGTAGAGTTTCGGCACCATCACGGTTTCACCGTTGACGGTGGCTTTCTCCCACCACAGCAGGCTGTGGTCGAGCGCGGCAATCTGATCGGCGGTCAGCGAGACGCCAAACTGCAGGCCCAGCGACTGCTGCGCCGCCGCCGCGTTGTCCATCAGATAGCGCATCTGATCCAGATCGGAGCCGATGCCATTCAGGTAGCGGTTACCGGTCTGGTTGAGCACCACGTTGGAGACATAACGGGTATCGAACGCCGCATCACCGAGGAAGCGGTAATCGTAATCCGGGTTCAGGTTGAGACGGCCGAGCATGTAAGACGAGCCGAGGAACTGCTTCTCGTCGGTAAACGCCAGCCGCGTCTCCTGCGGCGCCGTGGACGACGGTTTAACCCCGAGCATTGCGTTCAGATCGGCAAACAGGGCGGGATCAAGCTGTCCGAGACCGTTCAGTTTCGGGTTGATGCTGATCAGGTACGGGCTTTTCGGGTTGTCGGAGAAGACAAAATAGCCGTTGTTGCCCGAGGGAAGCGGGTAAGCGCTGGTATCGACGCGCTGGCCCTGATAATGCCCGACGGCGCCGCCCTGAGCGGTTCGGAGATCGGCGGTGGTGACCCCGGCGTTTGCCAGTGCGCCCAGCTGGCCGAGGTTCGCGTTGCCTTTCTGCCTGGTGCCAATATTGCTGAGAGGCGTGCCGGACGCGCCGCCGTTTTCCAGCGCGCCGCCGCCGTTAAGCTGCTGTAGCGCACCCTGGAGCTGATCGTTCCACTGCGGCGAGTTCACCGCCACGGTGCCGGTATTGCTCAGCCCCTGTTTTTGCACGCCGCTACCGACACTCTGGTTGCTGAGGGTGTTCAGCGACGGCGTGGAGATAACGTTGCTAACGCCGCCCGCGTTCGCAGTGGTATTGGTGTTGCTGATGTTACTGGTGAAGTTTGCGGTGACGTTACCGCCCGCCTGGATGACGGCGCGGTATAACGAACCTGCTTCAAAAGAGGAATCATGTCCAGTTAGTGCAAAGGTTACCGAATCATTATTGAAGGTAATATTTTTTGCTGAAGACATCTCATTTGTGGCGTACTTAGGCTTAACATTTTTGTATTTAGAAGCATATTCATAAACCAGATACTCATTCTGAATACCTTCTTGCCAACTTTGGTTATTAAGCGTCCCGCCTGCAAGAACGATGTTTCCTTCTGCAAGGATGTTACTAGCCTGGTTATCCAGAGACGTTGCGTACAGATCTAAGTTTTTTCCTGAATTGATACGACCAGCAGGATTATTGCCTCCGATAACCGATGTTACAGTACTTGAAGTTACAAATTTTTGCGTCGAAGTGTTCTTAAAAGGTGCATAGTAATAAGCCATCGCCTTATGGTAATTACACCCACCATTTTGCCCGCCTGCACAAGTACCTGTTTGCCATCTTTCTAACTGGGAGTAATAACCATAACTTCCTTCTGCTAAGGCTGTGACAGGAACATTTATAATCGATTCACCCGTCATCCAGCTTTCTGTTGGTACTGCGTTACGCACAGTTGTTGCTTGCAGACCATCCCTTTGGTTCAGCAAATGCCCCGTCCTGATCGCAATATCCCCGCGCTGCGTCTCAATATTCCCCGACGTGTTCACCACCTGGCTGTTCGCATTCCCTGCCGCATCCCGCTGCATCCACAGGTTGTTCCCCGCCATGATGTCGCCGCGCTGGTTGGTGATGCTGTCGGCAAACAGCGCCAGATTATTCGCCGCGTACAGTAGCGCGGTGTTGACGATGGCGCCCGGCGCGCTCAGGGTCAGCGAGCCGCGCGTGCCGGTGAAGCCGTCCACGGTAATATTGCTCCGGCTGGCCACGGTGATGTCACCTCCGCCCTGCACCGAGCCCGCGCCGTTCAGCGCCACGCTGCTGCCGGAGAGCGTGCTCGAGCCGCCGCCAGTGGTGATTTGTCCGTTGTTGCTGAGCTGCCCGCCCGCGTTCAGGTTGACCGCCTGCCCCTGCAGCACGCTGCGGTTATCGATGTCGCCGCCGCTGTTGATGGTGAGGGTTCTGCCTGCCGCCACAGCGGTTCTGCTGGTAAACGCGTTCGTCAGCTGCAGCGTTAAGTCCCCCAGGGACACCAGCTGGCCGGAAAGGTCCAGCCCCCGGCTTTGCAGCCACAGGTTGCCGCCGCTCAGCAGCTTGCCGCCCGCGCTCTGGGTTACCTGGTCCGCGCCAATATTCAGCTGCGTGTTGCCGAGCAGCGTGCCGCTGTTGTTCAGCTGGCTGTAGTTAACCGTCAGCTGTCCCGCCTGGGTGGTGCCCTGGCTGGCGAAATTGGTGCCGGTCAGGGTGGCGCGATCGGCCACCCACGTGCCGCCGTTGGTGGCGTTTGCCGCATTCAGGATCAGGTCGGTGGCCTGCAGCCAGCCGGTGCCGGTGAACTGCGGCGTGCCGAGCGTCAGGCGCGCGCCGGAAAGCAGCCTGCCGTCGTTACGCGCCTGCGAGGAGGCGGTCACGCGCGTCTCGCCGCCGCCCTGGATCAGGCCGTAGTTAAACAGCGCGGGCGTGGTCAGCGTCAGCGCATCGCGGCTGACGATTTCGCCCCCGCTGTTGTTGGTCAGCATCCCGCTGAGGGCCAGCGTCGCGCCGTTATCGCCCTGCAGACGACCGTTGTTGGTGAGCGCCCCGGTGGTGATGCCGAGCGTGCCCCCCTGCATTTTGCCGTCGCTGGTGACGGAGGCCGCCGTGATGTTCAGCGCCCCGCCGGACAGCAGGGTGCCGCCAGACTGCTGGCTGACCGCGCCGGTCTGACTGAGGGTCAGGCCATTCACGCCGCTGATGGCGCCGCTGTTGCTGAGCGTACCGCCTGTCAGCGTCAGGTTTTTCGCCGCCCACTGGCCCTGGTTCGCCAGCGTCGCGGCCTGCAGCGTCGCCGCACCCAGCGCGGTGATCCTGCTGCCTGTGGTTCCGGTGAGCGTATCGGCCAGCGTCATCTGCAGCGCGTCGGCGCTCTGCACCGCGCCGCTGTTATTGAGCGACCGGGCGTTAAACAGGATGTTCTGTGCCTGCCAGCTGCCGGCGTTGGTCACTGCCCCGGACGCAATCGTCAGCGCGCCCTGGGTAAGAAGCTTGCCGCCTGCGCCGTTGATCAGCTCCTGCTGCGGCGCGGCCATCGCCATGCGCGCCATCAGCCGCTGCTGCCCCTGAACGGTCAGGCTCTGCAGACCGGTTAAGGTGCCCTGGTTGTTAATGCTGTTCTGATGCAGCGCGAGGGTGTTCCCCTGCACGGTGCCGCTGTTTTTAAGCGTGCTGCCGCCGAGCGTCACATCGCCCTCGCTGAGGAGCTGCCCGCGGTTATCCAGCGTCTGTGCGGTGATATCCGTCCTACCCTGGCTCATCAGCGAGCCGGTTGAGGTCAGCGTGCCGCCGGTCGTGGCCGTCAGCGTTCCCTGGCTGAGCAGAGACCCGCCGTGCGTCCAGTCGCTGGCGCGGATGTCCGCGCCGTTCCCCTGCAGCGTGCCCTGCGTGGTCAACTGGCCTGCATCCAGCGTCAGCATGCCGCCGGAGAGGGTGCGCGAGGCCGCGCCCGTGGTCAGCGTGGTGCCGGTGAGCGCCAGGCCGTTCGTTCCCTGCATCAGCCCGCCGTTGTTCATATCGCGGGCAGTGAGGGACAGCGTACCGCCCGTGATGCGCCCCGGGTTCGCCAGGGTGTCCGCGGTGAAGGCGGTCGTGCCGCCGCTCTGCAGCAGCCCGGTATTCGTTAACGCCCCGCTGAGCGTGCCGCTGAGTCCCGTCTGCCCGTTCACCGTGCCGCTGTTGGTGAGAGTGGTGCCGGTCATGCCCAGCGTCGCGCCCTGCAGCGTACCGGCGTTGGTCAACTGTCCGCCCGTCAGCGTGAAGCCGCCGCCGGAGAGCCATTTACCGTTCAGCTCGTTGATAAAGCGGTCGGCGGTGGCGTTAACCGCGTTGCTGCCCTGCATCAGGCCGCTGTTGCGCAGCTCAGTACCGCCTGCTGTCAGCGTTTTACCCGCCACCGTGCCGCTGCTGGTCAGCGTCGTCGCGTTAAGCACGGCATCGTCGGTGGCAACGATGTTCCCCGTGTTGCTCAGGGCATTGCTCAGGCCCAAATCCAGGCTCTGTGCCTGAATATCGCCCCGGTTCGTCAGGTCGCTGCCCCGCAGGGTAAACCCACCCTTCACCAGCAACAGGCCGGCGTTATCGAGCGTGTCGAGGGATAAGTTCAGAGGACTGCCGCTCACCAGCTGCCCGGTGGCGCCATTGCTCAGCGCGCGGGTGGTCAGCGCCAGCGTGTCGTTGCCCTGAAGAATCCCGGTGTTGTTCAGCTGCGCAGCCTTCACCGCGAGGGCTTTTCCGGCCAGTTGGCCGTCGTTGAACAGCTGCGCCGCCGTCAGCGTGAACAGATTTTGGCTGAGCAGGGCACCCGTGTTATCCAGCCTGCCGGTCGCGGAAAGCGTCAGGGCGTCCAGCGTCTGAACGTTGCCCTGGTTATTCAGGCTCCCGGCGTCAAGCGTCGCGCTGCGCCCCTGAAGGCTGCCCGCGTTGCTGAGGGTTTGTCCGCTCAACGTCAGGGTCTCGCCGCCCGTCACCTGGCCCTGAGACTGGTTCGTGAAGGTGTTCCCGGACCAGGCCAGCGTGCTGCTGCCCTGAAGCAGACCGCTGTTCTGCAGGTCGCCCCGCAGAGTCAGCACTTTCGCCAGCAGCTGGCCACGGTTATCGGTCCTGTCGGCCTGGACGTCCAGCGCCTGCTGGCTGAGCACCTTACCGCTGTTGGTCAGCGTGCCGGTTACCGCCGCCGTCACGCCCGTTTCCCCCAGCGCGTTACCGGTATTCATCCACTCACCGGTGGCGAGGTTTAGGGTGTTGCCCTGCAGCAGCCCGGCGTTGTTCAGGGTGGTGTGGTGCAGGGCGAGCGCGCCACCGGAGAGCAGCATGCCCGCCTGCTGGTTGCTGAGCTGTGCCCCGGTCGCCGTCAGGGAGTGTGTCCCCTGCAGCGTGCCGCCGTTGGTCACCGACGCGCTGTTAAACTGCGCGTCGGTACCGGCCATCAGCCCGCTGTTCGTCAGGCTGGCGGTGGTCAGCGTCAGGCCGTCCCGGGCAATTACCCGCCCGTCGGCATCATTGCTGGCTTGTCGGGCCAGGTTCAGCAGCAGCGCGGTGGCGCTGAGCTCGCCGCTGTTGGCCAGCGTTTCACCGCCGAGCGTCAGCGTTCCGCTGCTGCGCAGCGCGCCACGGTTAGTGAGGTCTGCCACGCCGAGCGTCAGCGCCGAGTCCCCCTCGACGGTGCCCTGGTTTTGCAGGCTGTTCGCCGTGATGTGCAGGTCGCTGGCCGCAATATTGCCCGCGTTAGCAAACGCAGTGCCGTTCAGGGTGAGCCGGTCGTCCGCCAGCAGGCGTCCGGTATCGGTGTTGGTCAGGCTGAGGTAGTCGCTGCTCAGGCTGAGGCCGTTGATTTCACCCTGGTTTGTCAGCGTGTCGCCCCGGAGGCGCAGTGTGCCGTCGGTAGTGATAAGCCCGCTGTTAGACAGCACCGGAACGTTCAGCGTTAAATCCTGCGTGCTGTAGACCGATCCGCCCGCGAGGTTTGTGAGTGACCCGGTCTTCAGGCCGAGCAGGGTGGTCCCCTGCAGCAGTCCGCTGTTCTCCACCGAGGCAGCGTCCAGCGCCAGCGTACCGGCAACCAGCGTACCGCTGTTGGTGATGCGTTCAGGAGCCGTCAGGGTCAGGCGATCCGCTTTTGCGACGCCAGACTGGAGGATGTTCTGTCCACTGAGCGCGATGGCGCTGGCGGTAAGCTCTCCGCCGCTGGTCAGGTCGCCGGTCGCGTTAAAACTCAGCGCGTTACCGGTGGATTTCCCGGCGTGCGTAATTGTGCCCGCCGTCACCGACAGCGCACCCTTCGCCGCCTGCGTGCCGTTCAGCGCGGCATTCTGCGCCTGCAGGGTAAGCCCCTGCCCGCTCTGCAGATGCGCATCCTGGCCGGTGGTCAGGTCGCCGGTACTGACGGTTAATGCCCCTGCCGCGTCCGTCTGCCCGTTCAGGCTGGCGCTGTGGGTCGCGGTAATCTGTACATTGCCCTGACTGGTGGTACGGGACGCCTGACCGCTGGTCAGGGTGCCGGTCTGCACCGTCAGCGCCGTCGCGCCGGACAGGGTGCCATTCTGTTCAAGCGTGTCTGCCGTCACGCTCATCGCCCCGTCAGCCAGCAGGCTGCCGCTGTTACGCAGGGTCTGCTGCGCCGTGACGTTTGCATTGCCTTTCGCGCTCAGCGTGCCCCGCTGCTCCAGGGTACCGGCGCTTAGCGCCAGGTTGCCGGCGCTCTGCAGGGTACCGCTGTTAGTGATCGTCTGCCCCTTCAGGGTGACGTCGTTACCCTGCACCGTGCCGCCGTTTGTCAGCTCACTTGCGTTCACGTCAAGGTGGCCTTTCGCCGCCAGCTGGCCGCTGTTGGACACCCTGTTACCGGAAAGGACAATGTCGCGCCCCGCATTCACCTGCCCCTGATTACTGACGGCGCTGCCCGTCAGGCGGACATCGCCCGTGGCATCGGCCCGGCTCTGGCCGTCCATCACCAGCTGTCCGCCGCTCAGGGCCAGATTCTCTCCTGCCGAGACCGCACTGGCCGTGGATGACAGCGTGCCGCCGCTGCTGAGGGTCGCGCGGGTATCGCTACCGCTGCGGGTATTCGTCAGCGTGATATCTTTCCCGGCCGCCACGCTGAGCGCGCCTTTGCTGGTGACGCTGCCGCCGCGCTGCGTCAGGCTGCCGTCGGTGGACAGCGTGGTGTCGGCCTGGCCTGTCAGCGTCGCATCCGCAAGCGCTGTACCCTGTTTGCTCGTGACGGTTAGCGCCCCGCCCTGTGCCGACACGCCGCCGCCGTTTACGGTCAGGGTATATTTACTGTCCAGCGTCGCCGCGCCGCGGGAGACCAGGGAGGTATTGCTGAGCGTCATCCCCTGCCCGCTGCTCACCGACAGCGCGCCCGCGCTGTTTGTCCCGCCGCCCATCGTCTGCACTTTCCCCGCAGCGGAAAGGCGCATATCGCCCTGGCTGGCGAGCGTGCTGTTATTGAGTTCCACATCCTGCGAGCTGGTCACATTCAGCGCGCCCCCGGCCTGATGGCTGCCGTT
Organism: Enterobacter quasiroggenkampii; assembly: GCF_043972695.1. NCBI lineage: Bacteria > Pseudomonadati > Pseudomonadota > Gammaproteobacteria > Enterobacterales > Enterobacteriaceae > Enterobacter > Enterobacter quasiroggenkampii. The sequence continues at coordinate 648,557 of NZ_CP143745.1, read as the reverse complement.
GAGGACCACTCCCGCGCCATTCGCGGTAATCGAGCCGCTGGCCAGGCTGTTCGTGACCGTCAGTTTCCCGCCCGCATCCAGCTGAATATCGCCCTGGCGCGCGGTGAGGTTGCCGAGGTTCACCCCCACGCCCGTCTCGCTGGAGACCAGGCGGATACGGTTGGCATACATCCCGCCGAGCGCGCCGGTATCCACGGCCACCACGGGCGCGGCGCCCTCACCGGCAATCGGTTTGACGCTGCCGTCTGCGCCCACGCGGTTCGCCCCTGCCGTTACCGTCAGGTCGTTCGCATGTATCGCGGCGTTCACTTCCGTCGCGCGCGCAATGATCGACAGCGCGTCGCTCTTGCTGGCATCCAGCCCCTGGCCTTCAACCGTGATGGCGCCTTTCGTCACCTCCAGCGCCTGCAGGTTACCGCTGGCGTCGAACTGCGGTTTCCCCGTGGTCAGGGTGACGTTCGGGGTGTTGATAAATCCGCACCCGTTACAGGTGATGCCGTACGGGTTGGCCACCATAACGTTTGCTGCTTTACCGGCGACTTCCGTGTAGCCCTGCAGCTGCGAGCGGCTGGCGCCCGTGACTTCGTTGATAATGCCTTTCGCTTCCCGCCCGGCCTGCAGGTTGGGGTTGTTCTGGATAAGCCCGCCCAGTTGGGTCTGGGTTAAACGGTCCGTGCCGTTATTGAGGATAAGCCCCTCTTTGCCGACGTTATACTCACCGAACTGGTTATGCGAGATACCCGCCCCGTTGGGCGTGGCGATGTTGACGACCGGCACCCCGTTCCCCGCCCGATCGACCGTGGTCTGCCCGGTCGGCGTCAGCGCCGCCGCGACGGCAGGTGCCATCGGCTGCCAGACCATTAAGCCGCAGACAATCCAGCTGATCAGACGCTGCGAGAAACGAACGGGTGGGTGACGGGTATCCATAGTCGTAGAGTCTCTTAAAGCATGAAGGCAATGCGCCAGTTAACGCTCACATGATCCGGGCCGAGCCAGTCGGGGTAGTGCAGGGGCGTGCCGACCGAAATCTGGCTGCTGTACCAGCGCCCTGCGCTGCTCAGCCCCACCGAGCCTCCCCATAACGTGCCGGAGGCAAAACGGTCCTGACGGTCTTTTTCCAGCCAGCCGCCGTCAACGGCAACCGTTGCGCTCACTGCGCCAATCACCGGAAGGGTGAAGAGGGAATACCCCAGCTCGTTACGCCAGTAGCCGCCGTTATCCCCGGACAGGTATTGCTCTTTAAAACCGCGCACGGAGCTTTCGCCGCCGAGCGTCAGGCGCTCGGAACCGTACAGCCGATCGGGCGACCACTGGCCGTAGGCGCTGGTCAGCCACCAGGCATTACGGGTAATCGGCCGCTGGAAGCTGGCGTTCAGACTCCATTTGCGGAATTCCGCACGCGGCACATCCCCGGACTTATCTTCGTCGGTTTCGGCATTGAACCACGGCATGCCGTGGCTCCAGGTCGGGTTGAAGGTCGCCACGCCGCCCAGCATTTTTTGCGTGTGCGTAATGCCCAGAATCAGGCTGGAGAGGTTGCGCGTGCTGCTCTGAAGCGGCGCGTCGTTGAGCCAGTTGCGGCTGGAGCGTTGAACCACGCCTGCCGCAATGCCGGTTTTCACCTCCCCGTTGCGGAAGACCACCCAGGACGCGTTAAGGCGGTGGGTTTTGGTATCGCCCGTGGAGAGCCAGTTGAATCCCTGGTTATTGATGGTGGTCCGGTAGTTACTCCAGGCGTAGCTGTAGTCCAGTAATCCGTAGCCAAACGGCACGCTGACGCCCGCCTGGAAATTCTGCGCATCGTACGCGCTGGCAAAATCGCTGCTGCGCCCGCCGCTGACAAACCATTTATCCGCCAGCCCCAGCATATTATTGGCGGTGAGCACGCCACTCAGCTGATCTTCGCCGGTACTCTTCTGTCCGCTATTATCCAGGCTTACGGATACACTTAAGGGAAATTCCGGTTTTGCCGTGAGATTAACGATGGAATATCCGGCCTGCGTTCCCGGAAGAATTTCAATCTGAACCGGGTCGGTACGCAAACGGTTAATTTGCTCCATGCCCTGTTCGATGTCGCGTAAATTAAGGATGCCGCCCACCCGTCCCGGAAACGCCATTTTCAGCATACGCGGCGTTTCGCCTTCCAGACGGATCGCTTCCAGTCTGCCTTCCAGCACAACAATATTCAGCTGGCCGCCGGAGAGATCCTGCTCGGTAAGAAAAGCGCGGCTGGTGATATATCCCCGGCTGATATACCAGTCAGAAATATGGGCGAGAAGCTCCGTTATTTTCGCCATATCCAGACAGCGGCCCTGCCACGGCGCGACAAGGGTCTGCCGGTTTTTCGGGGAGATTAAGGTCGCACCGGAAAGGGTAATGGTATGAATGGTGAAACAGGGTCCGGAGCCGGTAACAGGCAGCGGTCTGGCGGGCGCAGGGCGAGGAATACTGCGCTCCAGCTCCTCACGCTGTTGCTGGTTCTGTAATAAAAGCTGCTGCTGTTGCTGTTGAATGGAATCGCGATCGGCTGGCGATAAAGGTGCAGCACTCACCCTCGCTGAAAAAAGCGAAAACAATAAGATAGCAACAGCATAATTTACTAATGAAATTATTCTAATTTTTATTTCGGCGTTATTCATCCATGCCACAAAAATGTCCGCAATGATTATTTTTGTAATATAAGAGTTTTCTTAAAGAGAGTATATCAAATTTGAATTAGGGCTCCTAAAATTAATAGTTATTTCAGAAGAGTGAGAAGGGTATTAAGAGAAAATAAGAAAGGATTTAACTAAGCCTTAAATCTTGAGTTAGCCCCAATACACTAGCTGTGAAGACGGAAAGTTTTTCGCCACTCTGCGGGACTCACCCCAAAACGCGCTTTAAACTGCTGTCGCCAGGTGACGGCGGAATTAAATCCCACCAGCTCAGCCACGCGTTCAATCGGCATATTTCCGGCTTCCAGTAAGATCTGGCTGCGCCGCAGGCGTTCGGCGGTCAGCCAGTCGGTGACGCTCATCCCCGTCGCGTTAACAAAATGACGGGTCAGGGTGCGGCGGCTCATCGAGACCACCTCCGCCAGCGAGTCCAGACTATGCGGTTCGGTGATGTGCTGCTGCAGGTAGTCGATCAGACAGTTAATGCGTCCGTCGCGGGTATCTTTAGGCACCGGCTGGGCGATGAACTGCGCCTGCCCGCCCTCGCGGTGGGGCGGAACAATCATCCGACGGGCAATCTGGTTAGCAACCAGGCTGCCAAAGCGCTGGCGAATGATATACAGGCAGCAGTCGAGGGCTGCGGCAGTACCGGCGGAGGTGATGATATTGCCGTCATCCACATAAAGGGCATTAATATCCAGCTGAACGTTCGGAAAGAGCGACTGAAACTGACGTTCGAACTCCCAGTGGGTGGCCGCGCGTTTGCCGTCGAGGATCCCCGCCCAGGCCAGCACAAACGCCCCCAGACACAGCCCGACGATTTCCGCACCGTGGTCTCTCGCCTGCATCAGGCTGTCGAGCAGCGCCTGCGGCGGGCGTTCAAGAACGTGCTGCCAGTAAGGAACGACAACAATATCGGCCTGCCCAATGGCGGTAAAATCCTGCGTGGCGTTGAGAGCAAATCCGTCTTTTGAGGTGAGAAATCCTGGCGTTTCGGCGCAGATCGTCACGTTAAAGCGCTTTTCTCCGGAGACCGAGTCGCCAAACAGAATGCAGGGAACGGAGTAGTGGAACGGGCTGAACCCGTCTACCGCGACAATCGCGACGTTGATTAGCGACATCTGTCTCTCCTTTCCCTTTCAGACACTCAGAATATAACGGTTTCGCCATCCTGGGGAATGCTCACTGCGTCACTCACCTGGTTGGCTTCAACGTACTCCCGCAGCGCGCTGCGGGTTAACAGACAGTGGTTAATGGCTTCCATATGGATCGCCACAATTTTAGCCTGCGGCAGCAGGAAATGGACGTTGAGCACATCCTCCTGCCCCATAATAATGGGCCCAAAACCAATGACGTGGGCATAGCCGGCGTTCAGCACCACCACGTCCGGCTGGTGCTTTTGCAGATCGGCCGCCACCTCGTCACGCCAGACGGTATCCCCGGCAATATAGAGCGTCTTCTCATCAGGATGACGCAGCACCACGCCACAGGCCTCGCCCAGCCGCTCCGCCAGTTCGGGCACGGCGTATGCGCGATCGGTACCGTGCTGGCCGCCGTGGGTCTTCGCAATTCGAATCTCGCCAAAGGTGGTCTCGTCGGTCATGACCGTCAGGTTGCTAAACCCCTGGCTGCGCAGCAGCGCGGCGTCGCGGTCATTTTGTACGTAGATCGGTTTGTCTTTGGCGATCAGTTCCGCTGCGGCGCGATCCCAGTGATCGTCATGGGTATGGGTGACGATCACCGCGTCGGCGTCCAGCAGCGCGTTGACGTCAACGGGGAGTTCGACCGTCGGGTTGCGGCGTTCGGCATGGGCCGTGCCAGGGAAGCCCGGATAAGCGCCCTGTGGGGCCAGCATCGGGTCGACTAAAAGACGTTTTCCGGCATAGGTAATCAGTTGGGTGGCGTTGCGAATGTGGGTGATGTTCATGGGCTATCCTCCGGTTGGTGTGATAAGGAGGATAGCCAGCCGTCGCGCGGCACGCTGTGGGTTAAAGAGCGATTACCGATGAAATCGGGCCAATTTACGTCACCGTGCTTTATGCGGGTGCTTTTACCAGCCCGGCACCGCCCCGCCGTTAAAGATCGTCTCCGCTGCTTTCGCTACTTCAGGGGACTGATACGACTGGATAAATTCCTTCACGTTCTCCGCGTCTTTGTTGTCTTCGCGCGTCACCACGATGTTCACGTACGGCGAATTTTTGTCTTCGATAAAGACGCTGTCATGCACCGGCGACAGCCCGGTTTGCTGAATATAGGTGGTGCTGATGATGGCGACATCCACTTTCGGGTCGTCCAGCACGCGCGGCAGCTGCGCCCCTTCCAGCTCCATGATTTTCAGCTGCTTAGGGTTGGCGGTAATATCCAGCGCCGTCGGCAGCAACCCGGTACCTGGCTTCAGGGTGATGAGCTTCTCTTTTTGCAGCAGCAGTAGCGCGCGGCCAAGGTTGGTCGGGTCGTTTGGAATGGCAATGGTTGCGCCGTCCTTCAGGTCAGACACGGATTTGATTTTGCGGGAATAGCCAGCCATCGGGAAAACAAAGGTGTTCGCCACGGCCACCAGCTTGTAGCCATGCGCCTTGTTATCCTCTGCAAGGAACGGGCGATGCTGGAAGACGTTGGCATCCAGTTCCCCCTGGTTGGTGGCATCGTTAGGCAACAGCGAGCCGCTGAAGCCCACCAGCTCCACGTTCAGGCCATATTTCTCTTTTGCCACCTTTTTGGCGACTTCCGCCACGTCCTGTTCGGCGCCGTTGATGACGCCGACTTTAATGTGTTTGGCATCGCTGCCACTTTGATCGCACCCTGCCAGCAGCAGGCCAGCCAGTACCAGAGCACCCAATCGACGTTTCACAAGACAGTTCCTTTTGCTGAATGTTGTAGTGACTATATCGACAACGAGGCGGGGAAATAAAAACCGAAAAAGAATCAATAAGAAGGATCGGTTATATGCGGGTATGGCCGGGTGACGCTGCTCCACCGGGCATCAGGGATCACAACGTTGTCGTCCAGTCCTCGACGGCAAGCTCCTGCACCATTCTGAATGCACGATCGTTAGTAACAATCGTTGTTCCCCGACTGATAGCATGTGCAGCGATCAGTTGATCGAGATCCCCCATCACTTTCCCTTTCTTTTCCAGGGTTGCACGGAGTTCACCGTACGTTGCTGAGGCGTCGCTGTCCCAGTCGCAAATCGTGATGGTATTGAGAAACTCCCGGATTGTTTCTTTCAATCTACTGCTTTTCTTCTTGTCAGCACCATACAGCAATTCCGCTTCGGTAATGCTTGAGATACAAACGTCACCCGGCGCCAGACATGTCATTCTGCTTACAACCTCCGGGTGTCGTTTAAACAAGTGACTCACAATATTCGTATCCAGCATATGTCTCATGAGCATGCTCCATCCAGAGGGTCTCTTGTCGTAACACTCTGATTGCGTTCCTCCTTGCTCAAAAACGTATCTGGTACGTCCGTTTCTGCCAGCATGCGGAGAAAATTATCCCAGCTCTTTATTAGAAAAGGTTTTGCCGCCAAAACGACATTCCCCTCCTCATCCCGTCGGATGTAGACGCTCTCCGCATCAAACGCGAATTCAGCAGGCAGCATAACGGCCTGATTCTGACCCTTTTTGAATAGTTTTGCTGTGCGTTCCATTGCTATCTCCATGGATGACTTGACCAGGCCAAAGCATGCGCCAGGGCCCGAAAAGAAGACAAGCAACACGTTTTAAATTAGGAAAGCGGCTCGCAATAAATAGCAGAATGCATAATGACAGAAACGGGCTTAAAGTGCTTTCGCCAGGTAATGTCGCTGCATGCCCGGGTACGGATAATCCTGCAAAGACATCTGCAGCTGGTACCCCTGCTTTTCATAGAACGGACGCGCCTGGAAGCTGGCGGTATCGACCAGCGCGTGCTTGCAGCCTTTGCGCCTGGCTTCTTCTTCGGCCGTTCTGATGAGCTGGCTGCCCACGCCGGTTCCGCGTACGGTGTCGCTCACCCAGAGATAGTCGATATTCAGCCAGTCGCCTTTGCGCACCCCAATGAGCCCGCCGAGCATGGTGCCGTTTTCGTCCCGTACGTAAACGCCAACGTCGCCGCTAAAATTTGTCAGATCGAGAAACTTTCCGTTAAAAGCCCTCAGCCCCGTCAGTAACTCCTCTTTCTCCTGCGTCGTAACATTATCAGTAATGCTCAGGTGCATATTTTTTCTCCTTGTTATCTGTGCCGTTTCACTATCTCACACACGCATCGTGGAGAAAATTCATACTTTCGGCTGGCGTCGCTACACTGAATGTAACGATATATTTCATGGGAAGCCTGTGACTTCTAATGGGGGTTGTTGATGAAAGCTGCGCATCTGGTCTGCCTGCTGGTTTGTCTGCTCTTCGCCGCGTTTGTCCATGCTCAGGAAAAGGAGGATCCGGCGAAAGAGGCGCAGATTAAGCAGCAGGTCATGAAAGATATAAAGAAAACCTGTACGCCACAGAAAAAGCAGAGCGATAAGGCCTGGCAGGCGATGATTTTGTCGTCAGAGGCCAATCAGCTGCTGATCAAAAATGCCGTTACCGCCGTGAAGCGCGACAACCTGGACGCCTACTGGGCGGCGATTGGTCAGGTGGATTGTATGGAAGATTATTGAATGCTGCTTGCCGGGTGGCGGCTGCGCCTTACCCGGCCTACACATTATTTTTAACGCTTACGCACGTCTGGAATAATTAAATCCCCGCGCAGCACATACGAGCCGAGCATCTGCGTTTTCTCCGTCAGCCAGCTCACTATACGCGCCGCCATGGCATCCATTGAATATTCAATCGCCGGGATCACCGGAATACCCGGCAGGTGCAGCGATCCGGCCAGGCTAAAGACCATAATGTCGTCCGGCACGGATTTATTAAACGCCTGCAGCTGCGGGATCACCCGCTGGGCTTCCTGCTCGTCCGCCACCAGCAGTGCGTTGAAGTTCAGCGTGCTGGCGTTATTCAGCAGCTCCTGTAGCGCAACGGACGAGGAGGTCGCGTCCATGAACACAAGGTTGCGATTAAAGGGCAGGAAATTTTTCTCCAGCGCGTGCTTGTAGCCGAGCAGAACCTGGTCGGCAAACCCGCTGCCGTGCGGGTGGATCAGGGCAATCTGCCGTCTCCCCTGGCTGGTCAGGTAGTTACAGGCGGTTTCGGCAGCAAAGGCGTGATCGAACTGAATGCTGTTGGAATTATCAGACTCCATGCAGTCGACCAGGATGACGTTGTCCATATCGACGTCCAGCGGGAAACGCGCGCCAATCACCAGGATGTCATCGCAAAGCCCGCGAGAGAGTTCTTCAAGGGCGTGCATCACTTCCGCTTTACTGTGCGCGAAGCGCAGCAGCAGGTGTTTTTGATGCTGGCTGAGCTGTTTTTCCAGCGCGTAGAGATAACCGGTGGTCTGGTTAATATTTTCCTGCGCGCAAATGACCCCGATACAGCCCGTCGACTGGCTCAGCAGCGACTGGGCAATCACGTTAGGCCGGTAGTTCAGCTCATCCACCGCTTTCAGTACGGCCTGACGGCTGGCTTCCTTTACGCCACGCGACCCACTCAACACTCGCGATACCGTGGCTTTTGACACCCCGGCAAGACGTGATACATCATTGATTGTCGACATCTCTTTCCCCTGGCAGGCTTACCTCGCGCCTGCAAATTCCATGACCGCTTCGGCTCACATTATAGCCAGAACGGAGTATATCCGTTTCCGTTTTCCATGGAAACCGATTTTCCGTTTCCACTCAAAATGATGTCAAAACAGCCAAATTATGTGACCTGCATCCGGTTAATTAGCCTCATAAGTATTGGATCTTGATGGTTGTCACAGTTCTGTCTTTTATGAATGGAAACCGGTTTCCGTATCATGTCCAATCATCCTCGCAATAACTTTTTACATTTAGAGGATGGTTGTCGATGTTCAAGATTATGCTGTGCTGCTCTGCCGGGATGTCCACCAGCCTGCTGGTCAGCAAAATGGTCGATGTCGCGAAAGAACGTGGTTTGCCGGTGAAGATTGATGCGTACGGTGTTTCCGAATTTGATACGCAGTTTCCGCAATACCAGGTGGTACTTCTCGGACCGCAAGTGAAATACATGTTACAGACACTCTCAGACAAGGCGGCGACGCATGGCATTCCGGTGCAGCCCATCGACATGATGGACTACGGCATGCAGCGTGGCGATAAAGTACTGGACTTTGCTCTGTCGCTCATCGAAGCGGCACACTAAAAGGTGTTCACATGAGTTCGTTATATCAATCCATGGTCGCGGTGATTGAGCAGTCAATTACCCCGCTGGCCGCGAAGCTCGGCCAGCAAAAGTACGTGATTGCCATCCGCGACGGCTTTACCGCCGCGCTGCCGTTTATGATCATCGGCTCGTTTATGCTGGTGTTCATCTTCCCGCCGTTCTCGGCGGATACCACCAACAGCTTTGCCCGCGGCTGGCTGGATTTCTCCCAGACCTACCGCGAACAGCTGATGCTGCCGTTTAACCTCAGCATGGGCGTGATGACCTTCTTCATCTCGGTAGGGATTGGAGCGAGCCTGGGGCGTCAGTTTAACCTCGACCCGGTGATGTCCGGCCTGCTGGCCTTTATGGCCTTCCTGCTGGTCGCCGCGCCATATGCCGACGGCAAAATCTCGACCCAGTATCTCTCCGGCCAGGGCATCTTCACCGCGCTGATTACCGCGATCTACGCCACCCGCGTCTATGCCTGGCTGAAGCAGAACAACGTCACCATCCGCCTGCCGAAGGAAGTGCCCACCGGCGTGGCGCGTTCGTTTGAGATCCTGATCCCGGTGATGGTGGTGATCGGCACGCTGCATCCGCTGAACCTGTTCATTGAAGCGCAGACCGGGATGATTATCCCGCAGGCAATCATGCACCTGCTGGAGCCGCTGGTGTCCGCGTCTGACTCCCTGCCCGCCATTCTGCTCTCCGTGCTGCTGTGCCAGATCTTCTGGTTTGCCGGTATCCACGGCTCGCTGATTGTTACCGGCATCATGAACCCGTTCTGGATGGCCAACCTCTCGGCAAACCAGGCGGCACTGGCCGCAGGCGCGGCGCTGCCGCACGTTTACCTGCAGGGCTTCTGGGATCACTATCTGCTGATTGGCGGCGTCGGTTCCACCCTGCCGCTGGCGTTCCTGCTTCTGCGCAGCCGCGTTACCCACCTGCGCACCATCGGCAAAATGGGCGTGGTGCCAAGCTTCTTTAACATCAACGAGCCGATTCTGTTCGGCGCGCCGATCATCATGAACCCGATGCTGTTTATCCCGTTCGTGTGCGTTCCGCTGATCAACGCCTGCCTGGCGTACGGCGCCACGAAGCTCGGCTGGCTGGCGCAGGTCGTCTCGTTAACTCCGTGGACTACCCCTGCACCGATTGGCGCCTCGTGGGCGGCGAACTGGGCGCTGAGCCCGGTGGTGATGTGCCTGGTCTGCATGGTGATGTCCGCGCTGATGTACCTGCCGTTCCTGCGCGCCTATGAGCGTACGTTGATTAAAAACGAAGAGCAGAAAGCCCAGGCTGCAACCGTGAGTGCCGCTGAAGCCACAAGCAATTAAGTCAAAGAGGAAGGGTCATGAAATACGCATTTCCCGATAACTTCTGGTGGGGCAGCGCAAGCTCCGCTCTCCAGACGGAAGGGGCAAGAGAGGGTGAAACCACGTGGGATTACTGGTTTGCCCGCGAGCCGAACCGTTTTCACAATGGCGTGGGGCCGCAGCAGACCTCCACGTTTTATCAGCACTGGAAAACGGACATTCAGCTGTTGAAACAGCTGAACCACAACAGCTTTCGCACCTCGATTAGCTGGGCGCGCCTGATCCCCGACGGTATCGGTGAAGTTAACCCGGACGCGGTCGATTTTTATAATCAGGTCATTGATGAACTGAATGAACAGGGCATCACGCCGTTCATCACCCTGTTCCATTTCGACATGCCGATGGCGATGCAGGAGATAGGCGGCTGGGAAAACCGTGACGTGGTGGACGCGTACGCCCGCTATGCGCAGATTTGCTTCGAGCTGTTCGGCGACCGCGTGCTGCACTGGTTTACCTTCAACGAGCCGATCGTGCCGGTGGAAGGCGGTTATCTGTACGACTTCCACTATCCAAACGTGGTGGATTTCCGCCGGGCGGCCACCGTGGCGTATCACACGGTGCTGGCGCATGCGAAGGCAGTTCAGGCCTACCGCGCCGGGCATTACGCGGGAGAGATCGGCATCGTGCTGAACCTGACGCCGTCGTATCCGCGCTCGCAAAACCCGGCGGACGTGAAGGCGGCGCACGTTGCGGATCTGATGTTTAACCGCAGCTTCCTCGACCCGGTCCTGCGCGGCGAATACCCAGCGGATCTGGTGGCGCTGCTGAAATCTTACGACCAGCTGCCCGCCTGCAAGCCGGAAGACGGTTTCCTGATTGCGGAAGGAAAAATCGACCTGCTCGGCATTAACTACTATCAGCCGCGTCGCGTGAAGTGCCGCGACAGCGCGGTGAACCCGCAGGCGCCGTTTATGCCGGAATGGTTCTTTGATAGCTACGAGATGCCGGGACGCAAGATGAACCCCTACCGCGGCTGGGAAATCTACGCGCCAGGTATCTACGATATTCTGATTAACCTGCGCGACAATTACGGTAACCCCCGCTGCTTTATTTCTGAAAACGGGATGGGCGTCGAAAACGAGCAGCGCTTTATTGAAAATGGCCAGATTAACGATCAATACCGCATTGAGTTTATTTCTGAGCATTTAACCTGGCTGCATAAAGGCATTAGCGAAGGGTGTAATTGCCTTGGCTACCATATGTGGACATTTATCGATAACTGGTCGTGGTGCAATGCCTATAAAAATCGCTACGGATTTATCCAGCTCGATCTGGAGACGCAGCAGCGCACCATTAAGAAAAGCGGAGAGTGGTTTGCCGCCACCGCCTTAAATAATAATTTTGAAAAAGAGTAATGATAATGATCGAATTAGAAGAAGCCGTTATGGAAATTATCGTCAATGCTGGCCAGTCCCGCAGCCTATGCTTTGAGGCGCTGCACGCGGCGCGCCAGGGCAACATTGACGAAGCCAAAAGCCTGCTGCGCGAAGCCGACGGCTATGCGCGCCAGGCGCACAAGATGCAGACCAAACTGATCGAGCAGGACGCAGGCGAAGCCCGCCAGCCGATGACCTTAATTATGGTGCACGCGCAGGATCATTTAATGAATTCGTTATTAGCGCGTGAATTGTCTGAAGAAATTATTCATTTATATCAGAGATAGTCTATGGCGAAATAAATTAATGTAATACCTCTGTACCTAAAACTAGAAATCCACTTGTTCTGATGATAGCGACATATTCTGTCAGATCGGAGCGGGATGGTTATTGTCTGAATAAAATTAAACTATATTGAGATAACCATGAATACGATTAAAAAACTACCATTAACCATGGCGGTTATCGCCGCGCTTTGCCCAATTTCCGTGCTTGCACAAGAATTCACCCAGGAGCAAATCGACGCCATTGTGGCGAAAGCGGTGGATAAAGCCCTGGCCGAGCGCCAGGCCAAAATGGATGCCGCCGTCGCGAAAAAAGCGGACGTGGTGACCGAGCCGCAAAGCGCGGCGCAATCCCCGGACATGGCGATCCCGTTCGGGATTAAATTTACCGGCTACGCCCGCTACGGCGCGCACTTCCAGGCCGCCGATCAGAAATACGTGGCTGTCGATGGCTCCTACAACGGCGCGTCCGCGATCGGTCGTCTGGGTAACGAAGGCAACGGCGGCGAGTTCCAGCTCTCTAAAGCCTTCAAGGGCGAAAACGGCGCCATCTGGGACATCAACGTGATGATCGACCACTGGGGCGACGAAGTTAACCTGAAAAAGGCCTACGCCGGGGTGACCAATATTATGGCCTCCAACCCGAACGCCTACTTCTGGGCCGGTCGTGACTTCCACCAGCGTCCGCAGCAGGGCATCAACGATTACTTCTGGATGAACCACGACGGCCAGGGCGCCGGGGTGAAGAACTTCGACATCGGCGGCGTGCAGTTTGACGTCGCCGCCGTGGCGGCGGTGGAATCCTGTAGCCCGGAAGTGATGGAAGACGAAGCGAACCCGTCGCGTATCACCTGTACCGGCGGGTCCGGCACGGGCGACAAAGGCAACTACGCCGCGACGTCTAAAATCCACGGCATGAAGCTCGGTCCGCTGGATCTGGAGCTGTACGCCAACTACGGCTTTGACTCGAAAGCGGTGGAGAGCGACGAGCGTCTGAACGCCTGGCAGGGCGGCGTGGTGCTGAGCCACACCAACGACAGCGGCGTGAACAAGGTGATTGCCCGCTACTCCGATAACGCGGACAACAGCGTGTTCAACAAAACCGAGGATCTGACCACGGTCTACGCCAGCTTCGAAGGGCTGTATAAATTCACCCAGGCCACGCAGGTGGAGTACATCCTCGCCTTCCACGATTATGACAACAGCCGCGATAAGACCGACAACCGTAAGAACTACAACGCCATCGTGCGCCCGATGCACTGGTGGAACGACGTTCACTCCACCTGGCTGGAAGCAGGCTGGCAGCACGTTGATTATGATAACGGCGGCGACAACAAGGGCTGGAAGCTGACCCTGTCGCAGAACATGTCTATCGCCATGGGGCCAGAGTTCCGTCCGATGCTGCGCTTCTACGTGACCGGCGGCAAAGTGGATAACGCACGCACCGCGCGCGTGAACAACACCAAAGACGAGACGCTCGACGACTTCAACGTCGGCGCGATGTGGGAGGCGTGGTTCTAGTAGAGCGTCGTTTGTTTCGCCCGGCGGCGCTGCGCTTGCACGGGCCTACAAGGTTTTGTAGGCCGGGTAAGCGCAGCGCCACCCGGCAAGATCCCATGTTATGCTAGAAAAAAATCAACATAGCAGGGGAGAAAATGGGTTCCACACGTAAAGGGATGCTGAACGTCCTGATCGCCGCCGTTTTATGGGGCAGTTCCGGCGTTTGCGCGCAGTACATCATGGAGAAAAGCCACATTTCTTCGCCTTACCTGACCATGGTTCGCCTGCTGTTTACCGGCGTGATCCTCCTGACGCTCTCCTTCGTTCACGGCGACAAGATTTTCTCGGTCATCAAACATCGCAAAGACGCCCTCAGCCTGCTGTTTTTCTCGCTGGTCGGCGCGCTCACCGTGCAACTCACCTTCCTGCTGACGATTGAAAAATCCAACGCCGCTACCGCCACCGTGCTGCAGTTTCTGTCGCCAACCATTATCGTGGCGTGGTTCGCGCTGGCGCGGAAAACGCGCCCCGGCGTGTTTGTTCTGTCCGCGATTGTGACCTCGCTTGTCGGGACGTTCCTGCTGGTGACCCACGGCGATCCAACCTCGCTCTCCATCTCGCCAGCCGCGCTGTTCTTTGGCATCGCCTCGGCGTTTGCCGCGGCGTTTTACACCACCTATCCGTCAACGCTGATTGCCCGCTACGGCACATTGCCGATTGTCGGCTGGAGTATGTTGATTGCCGGGTTAATGCTGACGCCGTTCTACGCCGGGCGCGGGACGACCTTCGTCATTGACGGCAGCCTGCTGCTGGCGTTTTTCTATCTGGTGGTGATCGGCACCGCGCTGACGTTCAGCCTGTATCTGAAAGGCGCGCAGATGATCGGCGGGCCGAAGGCGAGCATTCTGAGTTGCGCCGAGCCGCTGAGCAGCGCGTTGCTGTCGGTGATGTTGCTGGGCGTGGCGTTTACCCTGCCGGACTGGCTGGGGACGCTGCTGATCGTGTCGTCGGTGGTGCTGATTTCAATGGATTCAAGAAGACGGGTGAGGACATCGGCGTAGCCTGATGTCCCCTCATCCCGGACCGTACACCCCAAAGGGGCGAGGGGGAAAAGACCGCACCGAGCAGTCCCCTCTCCCCTGTGGGGAGAGGGTTAGGGTGAGGGGAAAATTGACTACTTGGCTTTAACCTTCCCTGCCACCAGCAGCGCGGTCAACAGCATCAGCGTGCCGGAAATCACCAGCGGTGACGTCAGCCCCAGGTGGTCGAGCGCCACGCCGCCAATCGCCGCGCCGCAGGTGTTTGCCAGCTGGATCACCGCCACCTGAATCGACCCGGCTTTTTCCGCCTGATCGGCGAGCGAGCGGGTGATCCACGTCGACCAGCCCACCGGCACCAGCGCAAAGGCAAAGCCCCAGATAATCGCAATGGCAGACGCGACCCACTTATCGCTGCCCCACAGCACCAGCACCGTGGCGCTCACTGCCAGTACCAGCGGCGCCCCCGCCAGCGCCACCTTCAGGGAGCGCTTCAGGAACTGGGACGACAGCGACGTGCCGACAAAGCTGGCAATACCGAAGCTCAGGAGCACCAGCGTCAGGCCGTCGACGTCAAAGCCCGCCATGGTCATATACACCGGGCGAATATAGGTGAAGAAGGCAAACTGCCCGGCAAAGGACATAAAGATCGCGGTCATCCCCGCCAGCACGCCGGGGCGCTTCAGCAGGCTGAACATGTTCTGCTTGTGGTGCGCCGCCTCGCCCGGCAGGGACGGCAGCGCCTTCCACACCCAGATAACGCAGAGCAGGCCCATCACTGCCGCCGCGTTGAAGACGTTACGCCAGCCGATAATCCCGCCGAGGAAGCTGCCCAGCGGCGCGGCAATCACCAGCGCGATAGAGACCGCGCCAAAGATGACGGACAGCGCTTTCGGCACGGTGCGCGCAGGCACCAGGCGCATGGTCAGCGAGGCGGACATCGCCCAGAAGCCGCCGAGCCCCAGCCCCAGACAGGCGCGCCCCAGCAGCAGAAGGGTAAAGCTTTCCGCGAAGGAGACCAGCAGGCAGGAGAGCGTCAGCAGTACGCTGAACAGAATGACCACTTTGCGGCGGTCGATGGTGCCAATCACCTGGGTGATAAACAGGCTGGCAAACATCGCCACAAAGGCGGTGACGGTAACGGATTGCCCCGCCACGCCTTCGGAAATGCCCAGATCCTGCGCCATCGGCGTCAACAGGCTCACCGGCAGAAACTCAACGGTAATCAGGCAGGCGACACAGAATGCCACGGCGAAAACGGCCGACCAGTTGGGGCGTGAAACCTCGCTGGTCTGTGGTCGGGTCGTGGGCTGAATATGTTCTGTCATGGCGTCACCTGAAGATGAAAACGTGCGGAAAAGTCGCGCAGTTTATCATCAAAAGTGTGACGAATTTAACGTTTAGACAACTTTTGTGGTTTTTAGAGGGGATCAGTGCAGGTAAAACACGCCCTCTTCCGGCAGGAAGAGCTGGTTATAGCGCAGCTGGAAGGCGTTCAGCTCCTGCGGATCGGGCTCCATCTCGCGCATAAAGCCGAGCGCCAGACGAATTTGCGCATCGGTGATCGGCGCGGCCAGGCGGGCTTTACGCAGCAGGCGGTGCCACGTGTGCAGGTTCTCTTCACTGCCGTCGACAATGCAGACCTGCCAGATCAACAGCACCTGTGCGGCGTTTTGCAGATGCGCCTCGTCGGGGCGCTCAAGGTAGCGGATAAACTCATTGCCCGGCGTTTTACCGAACTGATCGATCATCGACTCGACCGGCATCGGGGTGATGCCCAGACGCTCGCTTAAACGTTTGATGGCGCGGCGGGAATCTGAGGTCAGGACGCGAAATCCCACCACAAACACCACGGCAAGCGTTGCCAGCATTATCCAGACCATGCGTTCTCCTTTGACTAGCCGCTCATCATAGCGGGAAACGCAGCGCGTCGACAGCAGGCAGAACCAGAATAGTGCACTGAAAAGACGTTGCAGAACGGGGGATAAGGTATTAATGCCGTCGGCGGAAATAAAAAAGCCCGGCATCACACACCGGGCAAAGAAGTTACCTGCACACTCAGGCTGTTTTTAATTTCTGCGCACGATTCTCACGGCGAATTTTACGTTCTTCCATCACCGCAACCATCGCCATCAGGACGATACAGCCGATCGCTGCCGCATCCAGCGCCGCGAAGGTGCCCGCCCAGCCGGTGAGGCCGAAAATTGGCGTGCCGTCGGCGATCATTCCCAGACCCAGCTTGGCGAAGCTGTCGCCGATCAGGTAGGCGAAGGTGCCCTTGATCCCGTCGGCGGCGCCGATCGCTTTTTTCGGGACGAAGCCCACTGCCGCCACACCGATCAGCAGCTGCGGACCAAACACCAGGAAGCCGAGCGCAAACAGGGATGCGAGGTAAACGTACTGGTTGCTGGCATGCTGGTAGACGCCCAGCGTGGCGATAATCAGCGCCAGCGCGATACAGGCCACCAGCGCGCGACGGCCGTTGGCAAGGTCGGAGAGCCAACCCCACAGCAGCGTGCCGACCAGCGCGCCCACTTCGAACAGGGTGAAGCCCTGAATCGCCACCTCTTTAGAGAGCTTAAGCTCCTGGAAGGCGTACACGGTAGACCACTGGTCGATGCCGATGCGTACCACGTAGAGGAAGATGTTTGAGAAGCAGAGCAGCCAGATCACTTTGTTTTTCAGCACGTACTCAACAAAGATCTGCCATTTGGTCATCTCGTTCTCTTCGGTCTCTTTGTCCTCTTCGCTGATCTCCTCGCCGAACAGCTCTTCAGCTTTGCCGAGGCCGTAGGATTCGGGGGAGTCGCTGCCGAAGCGCAGGCCGATAAAGCCGACAATCAGGGCGATAATCGACGGGAAGATAAACATACCAATCACGTGGCCGTCGAACAGGTAGTTTGCGCCAAACAGCGCCACGCCTGCCGCACCCGCCCCGCCGAGGTTATGGGAGATGTTCCACATGCCGAGGTACGACCCTCGCTTGCGGCGCGGCGTCCATTTGGTGATAGTGGAGTAGCTGCACGACCCGCCGGTACTCTGGAAGAAACCGCTCAGGGCGTAGAAGGCGATCATCAGGAACAGGCTAACGGACCCTGCGCCCATGCTGGCGCTGAAGCCGAGCATACAGATGGCGGAGAGGATCAGCATAAACGGCAGGAACTGCTTGGTGTTTTTGCCGTCCGCGTAGTAGGACACGACCGTTTTCCCCACGCCGTAGGTGATGGAGAAGCCCAGGCCAATCATCCCCAGCTGCGTCATGCTCAGCCCGTAGGTGGAGATCATGTCGTTCTGCGCGATATTAAAGTTTTTGCGGATCAGGTACATGGTCAGGTAGCCGATGAAGACCACCAGATAGGACTGCATGAACGGTTTGAACCACATTTTGCGCCGCACATCGAGCGGCAGATCCAGGGTCGGCTTGCGCACCTGATTTAAGAAGGCCAGCATGGTTGGTTTACTCCTGAGCTGATTTTTGCAGCATTGTAAAAATCAGCCGGGAGAGATGCCTGAGACAGCGTCCAGGTAAAACCGGGAAAATTTCTTAGTTTTGCGCCACTCGGGGTGAAAAGGTGAGGCGCATCACATCACACTGGCTTCACGCGGGGCCTGGGCATGTAAAAACGGCAGCAGCAGCAGGGCGGAAATTCCCGCCGCGATGGCGATCACCGCGAAGAAACCGCTCCAGTGCCAGATGTCGATGACCCGCGCCAGCGGCCAGCCGGAGAGCGATGCGCCGAGGTAGGCAAACAGCCCGACAAAGCCCGTCGCCGCGCCTGCCGCCTCTTTGTGGGAGCACTCTGCCGCCGCCATGCCGATGAGCATCTGCGGGCCAAAGACGAAAAAGCCGGTGGTGAAGAAGCACGCCGCCTGCATGACGTAGCTGGCGAACGGCATCAACCACAGCGACCCGACGGAGAGCAGTATGCCGGCGGCGAAAATCAGGTTCATCGGGCCGCGGTTGCCGTTGAACAGCTTATCCGAGCCCCAGCCCGCCACCAGCGCGCCGATAAACCCACCCAGTTCGAACATCGTGACCGCCGAGTTAGCAGTGACCAGGTCCACGCCGAGCGTCTCGGACATGTACAGATTGCCCCAGTCGTTGATGGCCGCGCGCACCACGTAGACCAGCACGTAGCAGAGCGAGAGGAGCCAGATGTAGGGGTTTTTCAGCACGTATTTGGTGAGGATCTCCTTGCGGGTCAATCCCGCGCCCTCCTGCTGCTGGGCAATCTCCATCTCGTCGTGCCGCCAGTCGCCCACCGCAGGCAGGCCCACGGTCTGCGGCCTGTCACGCAGGCGCCAGCAGAGGAACAGCCCGGCGACAATCGCGAGACCGCCGGCAATCATCATCCCCGCGCGCCAGCCGTAGTGCAGCGCCGCGGCACCCACCACCATCGGGATCAGCGCCCCGCCGACGTTGTGCGCGGTGTTCCAGACGGCCCACCAGCCGCCGCGCTCGTTGCGCGAGTACCACGTCGTGAGCAGGCGGGCGCAGACCGGCGCGCCCCAGCCCTGGAAGAAGGCGTTCAGCGCCCACAGCAGGGCAAAGGCCCACAGCGAGGTAGAGAAACCAAACAGGATGTTCACCACGCCGGTGGCGATCAGCCCTACGCCCATGAAATATCGCGCGTTGGAGCGATCGCTGACGATGCCGGAGAAGAACTTCGACAGGCCGTAGGTGATGTAAAACAGCGTCGCCAGCAGGCCGATGTCGGTGCGCGTCATCACGCCGCTGGCGAGAATTTCCGGCGCGGCGGCGTTGAAGCTTTTGCGGGTGAAGTAGAACAGCGCGTAGCCGAGCCAGATGGCGATCAGAATATGGCGACGCCAGTAGCGGTAGCGGGCGTCGATTTCCGCTTTGTCGCCAATCGGCGCGACGCTGGCAGGGGTTTTAAACATGATAACTCCGTAGCGGCAGGCTGACGCTGACGCGCGTCCCGTGGGTGCAGGAGAGGTTCAGCGTGCCGCCCAGCGCCTTGACGCGCTCGCGCATGCCCGCCAGGCCAAAGCCCTGCTGCCCGGAGCCGGGCGGCAGACCGCAGCCATCGTCTTCAATTATCAGCATCAGGCGTTCGTCCTGCTGCCAGCCCTGGATCGTGACCGCGCTGGCATTGGCGTGTTTAACAATATTGTTCAGCCCTTCCTGACAGACGCGGAACAGCGTCACGCGCTGGCCTTCGCTCAGCGCAGATTCGTTAATTCGCCAGTCGAGATGGCTGACAATGCCGCGGCTTTCAAGCTCCATCTCGCGCATCAGGGAACGCACCGCCTGCTCCAGCGACAGGTCATCGAGCTGGCGCGGACGCAACCTGCCGAGCAGGCGTCGCACCGAGTCATACACGCCCAGTGAAAGCTGCTCGATATGCGCTCCGCCCTGCTTCACGCCCGCGTTTTCCGCCGCCAGACGCTGGACAATGCCCGCCTGGGTGCGGATGGCAGTGATCGTCTGGCCGATGTCATCGTGCAGCTCACGGGCGACCTCCTGCCGCACGCTCTCTTCGGTCTCCAGCAGGCGTTCAGCCAGACGCCGGTTGCGCGCCAGCTCGGTTTGCAGGGACTGGTTCAGCTCGCGCAGACGCTGAATGCCCGCCCCGAGCAGCAGCCCGGTCAGGCTCTGGGCCAGCAGCGAGAGCAGCAGATCCACCGGATGGTCGTGCCAGGTCTGGCTGGCAATCAGCGCGATGGCGTTCATCAGGGTCGCGATCAGCGCCCCCTGCCAGCCGTAGTGCCAGGCCAGGGCGATAATCGGCAGCGCCAGGCAAAACGGCGTAAAGCGTGAAAGCTCGGCAGGTAAACCGAGCTGAAGCCAGAGGCTCACCACGAACAGCAGCAGATACCAGATGAGATGCCTGGCGCGCCAGTTCACCGGTTGGGACACCAGCCCCGGACCAAGCGGTTGCCAGACGGTGCTGGAGAGATAGTGCCAGATAACGAGGCAGGTCGGCGCGAGCGTCAGGCCACCGGTTAGGGTGAGCAGCAGCGCGTTGAGCATCTCCTTATCGCCAACCCACGGCAGGGACTGCAGCAGCGCGGCGGCAATCAGCGCCGCCCCCTGGCGCAGCAGCGTGCGCCAGTCGCGCTGGTGACGGTAGCGGGAAATGAGCGCAACCGGGAGAAGCGTAAGCAGGCTTCCGGTCATCAATAATGGCAGATGCGCCAGAGCGACCTCCTGCGCCAGCCAGACCAGCAGCAGCCACTCTGCGCCCAGCAAAACGGGCCAGTAGCCGCGCGGGCACTGGAGCATTAACCCCAGTCGCAGGCCGAAGGGAAAGAGCAGCACCGCCAGCTCAGGACGTTCCACCAGATGCAGGCTGATGCTCCACAGGCAGAACCACGCGGCAGAGAAGATAAAAAAGCTGGCAACGACGGCGATCAGCCGTGAAAACACGGGACTCATTGCCAGCTGTCGAACATGCGGCGCGCCAGCTCGACGTCGTTGCTGACGTTGAGTTTTTCCATCAGGTTGGCGCGATGGACGTGCACGGTCTTCGGCGACAGATCCAGCTCGGCGGCAATCTCTTTTACCGACATCCCCTGCGCGAGCTTCTCAGCCACCTGACGCTCACGTCTGGTGAGCGGATCCTGTCGTCCGGCCGCCAGCTTGATGGCGATATCCGGCGTCAGGTAGCAGCCGCCGGTGGAGACGGTGCGCACGGCGGCAATCAGCTCGTCCGGCCTACAGCGTTTGGAGAGGAACCCGCGCGCGCCCGCGTTGAGCGCCTGCTCGACCAGCGCCGGGCTGTCGTGGACCGAGAGCATAATGGTCGCCATTCCTTTCGGCAGCTGGCTTAACAGCTCCAGCCCGGAGAGATCTGGCATCGAAATGTCGCAGATACAGACCTGCACCCCGCGCCCCGGCAGGCCCGCCAGCGCTTCGCGACCGGAGCCAAACTCGGCCACGACCTGGAAATCCGGTTCGAGGTTGAGAAGCTGGGCAAAGCCAGAGCGGACGATAAGGTGGTCGTCGATAAGGGCGATGGTGGTCATGTGTGTTCCTGCGGTCTGAAAAAGCCGGATGGCGCTGCGCTTATCCGGCCTACAAGAGCGAAAGACGCCTACCTTAAGCGATCTATTCGAAGAACACCGCAATTTTGTTAAACATGGTGGGATCGGACTGGTTGCGCGCCACGTTGGTGACGTCCTCCAGCTTGTCGATCTGCGCCATCATCTGCTCCAGACGCTGGTCATCGTTGACCAGTAGCCAGATGCGGCTGTGCTCGCTGCCCTGAATCGGCAAACAGAGAATGCCTTCCACGTTAAACGCCCGGCGGGCAAACAGCCCGCAGACGTGAGTCATGACGCCAGGATGGTTGCGGACGGTGAGTTCCAGAATGACGTTATCATGTTGTTTCTGCATGGCTTATTCTCCCACCATCTCAGTATTTGCCGCACCCGGCGGCACCATCGGATACACTTTTTGTTCAGGGTCGATACGGACGTGGATCAGCGCCGGGCCCGGACGCGAGATCGCCGCCTGCAGCGCCGCGTGGGCATCCTCTTCCGCGTTCAGATCGCAGGTGTGGAGGCCAAAGCCGGCGGCAATCTGCATAAAGTTAATCATCCCCGGATAGGTCGCCGCAAACACGCCCTGCTTGTAGAACAGGCTCTGCTGCTGGTGTACCAGGCCCAGCGCCTCATTGTTCATCAGGATGATTTTCACGTCTAACTGGTTTTCGGCTGCGGTCGCCATCTCCTGAATGTTCATCATCAGGCTGCCGTCGCCGGAGAAGCAGATGACCTTGCGGTCCGGATTCGCCAGCGCCGCACCAACTGCTGCAGGCAGACCAAAGCCCATGGTGCCCAGACCGCCGGAGGTGAGCCACTGGCGAGGACGGTTCAGCGGGTAGGCCTGGGCGGTCCACATCTGGTGCTGTCCCACGTCGGTGGTGATAATCGCGCTGTCGTCCACGCAGGCGGCCACGGCGTTGATCAGGCCGTAATGGCTCAGCGGGTCGCCTTCAGTTGGGATCGCGCCCGGGAACTCGCGCTGCAGATCGGCCACCAGCTGACGCCAGTCGGTGCGATCGGTCGCGTCGGTTTGCGGGATCAGCTGCGCCAGCACTTCGGCTACGTCCCCCTGAATCGCCACGTGCGGCTGCTTGATTTTACCCAGCTCGGCGCGGTCGATATCCACGTGAATGATTTTGGCATTCGGGCAGAACTGCTCGGTTTTACCAATCGCCCGGTCATCAAAACGCGCGCCCATAACAATCAGCAAATCCGCCTCTTGCAGGATGTAGTTGGTGCTGCGCGCGCCGTGCATGCCCAGCATCCCCAGGGACAGCGGGTGCGCTTTTGGCAGCATGCCGAGCGCCATCAGGGTCATGGTGGTCGGCAGATTGGCTTTTTCCGCAAACTGGCGGATTTCATCCGCGGCGTTGATCGCCCCGCCGCCCAGATAGAGCACCGGACGTTTGGCGGCGTTAATCATGGCGGCAGCGTCGCGCACGCTCTCAGCGCTGAACTCCGGCGCAGGGGCACGTTCACCCGGCTCCGGCAGAACGTCGATCTCAATTTCTGCGGTCTGGACATCCTTAGGAATGTCTATCCACACCGGGCCCGGGCGGCCGGACTGCGCAATGCGGAACGCATCGCTGATAACCTGAGGAAGCTCGGCGATGTCGCGAACTAAATAGTTATGTTTGGTGATGGGGATAGAGATGCCGTAGGTATCCACTTCCTGGAACGCATCGGTACCGATCATCGAGGACGGCACCTGGCCGGTAATGCAGATCAGCGGAATGGAGTCGAGACGCGCGTCGGCGATGGCAGTGACCAGGTTGGTTGCGCCCGGGCCGCTGCAGGCCATACAGACCGCCGGTTTACCCTGCGTGCGCGCCATGCCCTGAGCGATAAAGCCTGCCCCCTGCTCGTGACGCGCCAGCACGTGGCGGATCTGCGTGCTTTGGCTTAACGCATCGTACAGCGGCAGCACCGTGCCGCCGGGGATGCCCGCAACCGTGGTGATGCCCTGTCGCTCCAGCAGATGAACGATCAGCTGCGCGCCGGTAAAACGCGTCTTGGTGGATGTTGTGCCCGAACTTGCCATGCTCCAGTCCTTTTCTTCTGAGCCGACTTTCCGGGGAGGGTCCTAAACGAAAAACCCCGCCCGGTTTGCGCCGGCGGGGTTTTGGATTCGTGTGTTGATCCAGTCCCTACGGCGCATTGCCGACGACCACCACCACACGCACGACGACCACTGCGGCTGGTTGCGCAGTTTTTAGTAGGGTCGAAGTGAAGATGGATGAAGTCATTGGGGACCTGTGTTTGGAATCATTGATTGAATTTATACAAACACAGGTTTTCGGGCGTGACAATGGAAAATTTTTCATCTGCGCAAAAATGCGCCAGGGATCACGTTTCGTTTGTTGGGTTTGCTCTCCGTTTTCACCTCTCAAATTTGCCCGAAACGCTATTAGGTTCAGTCACATATTAATTTCTTATGAAAATCTGAAAATAGCGGCTCGAGGGTATTGCCGCAGGCTTTATGTGGTTATGATTTCTTCGAACCTAAGAACAACTACAAAAATACGAGAGCGTGCCGAGGGATACAGGCTGGTGTTAAGGAAGACAACATGAATAAGTTTTACACAATGCTTTTCGCGGCTTTGCTTTTACTGGCCGGATGCGACCAGCCCGTAAAAACGGAACCAGCCCCGCCTGGCGGGGGCGGAACCATTGAAGCCATTAACCACACCAGCTGGGCCATCAACCGCTTCAGCGTGAACGGGCAGTCCGGCCTCGATATTATCGGCCCGTATTCGGGTGGCGGCGGAGGCTGCTGCTTTGGCGTGAGCGGGCCGTGGACGCCCGGAATGACGGTGCAGGTTGACTGGGAAACGGGCGTCGCGTTTGCCAGCGATGTGCCGGAGATCCCGCAGCCTGATGAACCAGATACCACCGGGATGAACCGGGATGAGCGTTATAGGGCATGGCAGGCTTACTCAGATAAATATCACGAATGGTATGGCAAAATTAAAGCCATCAGTAAAACACATTCCCGAACGGTTCCGGTCCCCGATTACACCGGCCAGAAAACCTGCGGCATTACCGTTCACTTTCTGCCCTGTGACCAGGTGAAGGTCACCACCAGCTGCGCCGATTACGGCAGCCCGGATTACCCCATTAAAGACCCCGTGCATATGGAGAAGCCGACAGTATGTCCCCAGTGAATGCAGTATGGCGTACCCGCATTTTGCTGGCCGCAGCCCTGCTGCTGGCCGGATGCGACCAGCCCGTAAAAACGGAACCAGCCCCGCCTGGCGGGGGCGGAACCATTGAAGCCATTAACCACACCAGCTGGGCCATCAACCGCTTCAGCGTTAACGGGCAGTCCGGCCTCGATATTATCGGCCCTTATTCGGGTGGCGGTGGAGGCTGCTGCTTTGGCGTGAGCGGGCCGTGGAAGCCCGGAATGACGGTGAAGGTTGACTGGGAAACAGGCGTCGCGTTTGCCAGCGATGTGCCGGAGATCCCACAGCCTGAGCGGCCAAAAACCAAAGGAATGGACGAACAGGATTATTACAAAGCATGGCAGGCTTACTCAGATAAATATCACGACTGGTACGAAAAAATTAAAGCCATCAGTAAAACACATTCCCTAACGGCGCCAGTCCCCGATTATACCGGACAAAAAACCTGCGGTATTACCGTTCATTTCCTGCCCTGTGACCAGGTGAAGGTCACCACCAGCTGCGCCGATTACGGCAGCCCGGATTACCCCATCAAAGACCCCGTGCATATGGAGAAGCCGACAGTATGTCCCCAGTGATTGCAGCATGGCGCGCTCTCGTTTTGCTGGCTGCAGCCCTGCTGCTGGCCGGATGCGACCAGCCCGTAAAAACGGAACCAGCCCCGCCCGGCGGCGGGGGCGGAACCATTGAAGCCATTAACCACACCAGCTGGGCCATCAACCGCTTCAGCGTTAACGGGCAGTCCGGCCTCGATATTATCGGCCCGTATTCGGGTGGCGGCGGAGGCTGCTGCTTTGGCGTGAGCGGGCCGTGGGCGCCCGGAATGACGGTGCAGGTTGACTGGGAAACGGGCGTCGCGTTTGCCAGCGATGTGCCGGAGATCCCCGAGCCAGCGAGTCCAGATTTAACAGGTAAAAACAGTGAAGAAAGGTACAAATTAGCACAGGCATATTTCGATAAAAAACAGGAGTGGTATAAGAAATTAAAATCATTTAGTAAGAAGCACTCGCAAAACGCCCCCTTGCCCAATTATACCGGACAAAAAACCTGTGGTATTACCGTTCATTTCCTGCCCTGTGACCAGGTGAAGGTCACCACCAGCTGCGCCGACTATGGCAGCCCGGATTATCCCATCAAAGACCCCGTGCATATGGAGAAGCCGACAGTATGTCCCCAGTGAATGCAGTATGGCGTACCCGCATTTTGCTGGCTGCAGCCCTGTTGCTGGCCGGGTGCGACCAGCCCGTAAAAACGGAACCAGCCCCGCCTGGCGGGGGCGGAACCATTGAAGCCATTAACCACACCAGCTGGGCCATCAACCGCTTCAGCGTGAACGGGCAGTCCGGCATCGATATTATCGGCCCGTATTCGGGTGGCGGTGGGGGCTGCTGCTTTGGCGTGAGCGGGCCGTGGGCGCCCGGAATGACGGTGCAGGTTGACTGGGAAACGGGCGTCGCGTTTGCCAGCGATGTACCGGAGATCCCTGAGCCTGTAAGACCAGATCTTGCAGGCTTGAGCGATGCAGAAGGATACAGGGTAGCCCAAGCATATTTCGATGAAAAACAGAAATGGTATAAGAAAATAGAGTCTTTCAAGCAGCAGCATTCTCAATCGGTGCAAATACCCGATTACACCGGCCAGAAAACCTGCGGCATTACCGTTCACTTCCTGCCCTGTGACCAGGTGAAGGTCACTACCAGCTGCGCCGATTACGGCAGCAGGGATTATCCCGTCAAAGACCCCGTGCATATGGAGAAGCCGAAAGTATGTCCCCAGTGAGTGCAGTATGGCGTACCCGCATTTTGCTGGCCGCAGCCCTGCTGCTGGCCGGATGTGACCAGCCCGTAAAAACGGAACCAGCCCCGCCCGGCGTGGGCGGAACGATTGAAGCCATTAACCATACCAGCTGGGCCATCAACCGCTTCAGCGTGAACGGGCAGTCCGGCCTCGATATTATCGGCCCGTATTCGGGTGGCGGTGGGGGATGCTGCTTTGGCGTGAGCGGGCCGTGGACGCCCGGAATGACGGTGCAGGTTGACTGGGAAACGGGCGTCGCGTTTGCCAGCGATGTGCCTCAAATTCCTCCTCCTGAGCGGCCAAATACTAAAGGAATGGATGAACAGACCTATTACAAAGCATGGCAGGAGTACGCAGATAAACGCCGTGAATGGCGAGCAATAATCAAAAGGTTGAATAAAAAACATACTCAAACCGTTCCGGTCCCCGATTACACCGGCCAGAAAACCTGCGGCATTACCGTTCACTTCCTGCCCTGTGACCAGGTGAAGGTCACCACCAGCTGCGCCGACTACGGCAGCCCGGATTACCCCGTCAAAGACCCCGTGCATATGGAGAAGCCAATAGCATGCCCAAAATAACCCCTGATAAAGTCTGGTTTCCACCGATTTTTCCTGGTGAAGGAAGACTCCCAACCGAAAAATCACACTTTGTGCAAAACTGCAGGAAACAAGACAGTCTGGAAACGACATATCATAACCAGCTTTGCACGGCTGCAAACCGACGCGTCTTACCTCCCTGCTGTAAAACGCTGCATATCAGCCTTTTCTTTGACGGTACGGGCAACAACCTGAATCATGACCTCTATGAGTCGACCCCGCCTCATCCGACCAATATCGCTCGCCTGTTCCGTGCCACCATAGGACAAGGCTATGCAGGGGGCACCGGCGCGCATAACGCAGAGCTGGTCGATCAGGACGGCGTCGCGCACAACCAGTATTACAAATACTATATTCCCGGCGTCGGGACGCCTTTTCCGGAGGTGCTGGATCTCGACTTCAGTGATGCAGGCCTGAAATACGCAGCTTACGGCGAGGAGCGCATCATCTGGGGTCTGCTTCGGCTGGTAGACGCTCTGCGACGTACGCTTGGGCTTGGGAAACTAAGCGATGATGAAAACTGGCACTCCATTCAGGCGATGAACTCCAGCTATTCTCAATCCAACTCTCATGGAGAATACCTGCGCCACACAGAGCTTTTCCGGCTGCTGAACGGGTTGGGGAAAACGCTGGAAATCGCGCTAACGCAGCCAACGCCGGGCACCTCTAAGCTGCTGGGAATCAAACTCTATGTTTACGGTTTCTCTCGCGGAGCGGCCTCCGGCCGGGCCTTTGTTAACTGGCTTAACGCCCTCCTTTCTCCTTCCCGGGAAGGGGCCTTACAACCTTTTTGCCTGGCGACAAAGCAGGGTGAAATTCCGATTAGCATTGAATTTCTGGGCCTGCTGGATACGGTCGCTTCCGTAGGGATTGCCCATATTGCCCCGGTTGCGGAAGGTCATATGGGCTGGGCCGACGGAACGATGGAATTGCCGGACAATGCGCTGATTAAGCGCTGCGTGCATCTGGTTTCGGCTCACGATCAGCGGTTGTGCTTCCCACTCGATTCAATCTGTCGTGCTGACGGGCGGTATCCTGAATATGCCGTAGAGGTGGTTTATCCTGGGATGCATTCTGATATTGGGGGCGGGTATCCACCAGGGGATCAGGGTAAAGCGACCGGTAATGATGATCGTTTTTTACTGTCGCAAATACCATTAAATGAGATGTTTTCAGCGGCTTTTAATGCAGGCGCACCATTAAAAATACTTGAAGAATCCCTCCCAGATGAGATGAAAAAAGATGTATGGCGCATCATGCCTACCAGTTTAAGAGATGAATTTTATGTTGAAACCTCAATAGTCCAACGCTTCAACGCCTGGCGCCAGCTCACTCTTGATTTACCTCTTTCCGAAACTGGCATTCCCGACGAACAGGCAACCCACTACTCCCCCGTTCGCGCTCGAGTCAATATCATCGAAGCGCTTGAAAACCAAATCGGCTGGATAACCGCCTGGCGCATCAATCGCTACGCCCAGGAAACATTCCGGAGCCAGCGCTTTTATCACGACGCCGCAGCCAATAATCAAAATCAGGATAACGATCCTGGCAAAAGGGCGGAACGGGAAAGAGAACGCGAAAAATTACAAAAAGATGCAGAAAGAGAGCGAATTAAACAGCTCGGTAGCCACCCGCAGGGTCAGTTTGTGATGCTTAAGACAGGCCCAAAAGACTTTGATGCTTTGCTCGGGCAAACACAGCTTTTACAGGCCGCATTCGAGTTCAAAGAGGACTATCAGGGCGTTTCTCGTACTCAGGCAAAAAGCACAACCTACGCCGTACTCGATTACTTCAAAGGTTTTGTTTTTGCCTTTAACCAGGATGACATTCCCGTTGAGTTTAAAAAGATCAAAGAGGCGGGGAAACAACACCTGGAAACACTGTTTCCACCACAAGGGGAGCAGAGCAATGCCAATGAACCCTCAGGACTAACAAGAGCGCTTTTTGATGACCAAATCCATGATTCCCGCGCCTGGTTTATGCACAGCGCGTTGGGCTCGCGCGAACCCTGGGGCAGTTATTTTATCTACCGTATGATCTATTTCGGCGAAGCGACGAGTAAACAGGTTAAGCCACTCTCCATGCTGGGCTATGTTGCAGGACTGGGTTACCCCATCTCAACGCACGAGGTCCAGTTTCTTATTGAATTGCAAAATATCGGGCAGGGGCCATCTGCCGCCGTCGAACAACGCATTTCTGTCCTTGATGCCAGCACGGGATATCCGCTGGGGGTACTGCAGGATAAAACCCGGCAAATACCCTGCGTTCACTACCCTGCCGCAGCCCTGGCAGAGTGTCAAAAAGCGGAGGAAATGGCCTTTGAACAAAAGAGAGCCGCAATACGGTCTTACGTTGAAAATATGAATTATTCAGACTGACAGAAAACAAAAAACCCCGCCTAAGCGAGGTTTTTATCAGGGTTTTGCGGTTGGTCGCCGCAGAACACACTGTGTTACGTCA
Source organism: Enterobacter quasiroggenkampii (assembly GCF_043972695.1). Taxonomy (NCBI): domain Bacteria; kingdom Pseudomonadati; phylum Pseudomonadota; class Gammaproteobacteria; order Enterobacterales; family Enterobacteriaceae; genus Enterobacter; species Enterobacter quasiroggenkampii. Next base: position 619,027 of record NZ_CP143745.1, on the reverse strand, counting down.
ACGCAAAAAAGTATACGCGATCGAAGACGAACGCGCAATTCCGGCACGGATTTTGACGTTTTTGAGTATGGATCGCCTTTCGATTTTTGTCCAAAAAATACTGTTCATACATACAGTATTTATCTATACTGAGGGTGTTCGCAGTGAGCGAGGGGGCCGCAGTTCTACCGGCGCAACGAAGTCCTGGCTGAAACGGGTGGTGCCGTCAGTGCCTTAACCCCTGAAGTGAGCACACTGTGTTACGTCAATCCAGGTGCTGGCAACAGGCGGCGGAAAGGTACGCCAGCATCGTGCTCCTTTTAACCAAAAGGAGACGCGTATGAGCGTAGTGGATATGGTGATACTTATCCTCAAACTCATTGTTGCTGTACTGCAACTGCTTGATGCTGTCCTGAAATTCCTTCGGTAATTCAGGTTCAAGTCGCACCTGAGAGGGGCGGGCAACCGCCCCTCTTTAATAACGAGGGAATGCTATGTCGCGTCTGTTAATTGAGCCTGTTACGCCTGATGAGCCGGGGTATATCGCCCTGAAGGCGGAAAGTATTGCACTGAATTTTAACATGCTGCGCAGGCTTGAAGAGAGCTGGCAGCGGGGTGAGAACCGCTTTAACGCGCCGGGCGAAAAGCTGTTAGGTGCGTTTCTTAACGGCAAGCTGGTGGGCGTGTGCGGTCTGAATCGCGATCCGTTCAGCCAGCAGCCGCGCGCTGGACGTATTCGCCATCTCTACGTCAGCGAGAAGTGCCGCGGGCTGGGGATTGGCAAGCAGCTTTTAACCGTCGTGATGGCCGATGCCAGCATCTGGTTTGATTTCCTCAATACCCATGCGCCGGACGCTGCCTACGGGTTTTATCACCGGGCAGGTTTTACGCTGGTCTCGGACGAACCGCGGGTGACGCACCGCCTTTTTTGTGCGGTGTAACCGGCTGGCAGCTTCAGGGCGTGAATGTTACAGTTGAGTGACAATTCATCACCCGATACGCCATGACCATCACCGTATTCTGCATTTTGCTGTTCGCCGCCCTGCTGCATGCCAGCTGGAATGCCATTGTCAAAGCCGGAACGGACAAGCTCTATTCCGCGATTAGCGTCAGCGGCTCCGCCACGCTGATTGCCCTGGTGCTGCTCCCCTTCTCTCCACAGCCCTCTGCCGCAAGCTGGCCGTTTTTGTTAGTCTCCTGCGCCTTACAGGTGGTGTACACCGTGCTGGTGGCAAAGACCTATCAGGTCTCCGATATGAGCCAGACCTATCCGCTGATGCGCGGCACCGCACCGCTGCTGGTGGCGCTGATCAGCGTGCTGGCGCTTGGCGATCGTCTCTCCTGGCTCGCCTGGTCCGGCATTGGGGTAATTTGCCTGTCGATTCTGGCGATGGCGATGAACGGGCGCATGCAGTCGCGCAAGGGGATCTGGCTGGCGCTGCTGAATGCCTGTTTTATCGCCGGGTATACCCTGGTGGACGGCACCGGCGTGCGGCTGTCAGACACCGCGCTGGGCTATACGCTGTGGACCTTCTTTATGAACGGCTTTTGCCTGCTCGGCTGGGCGATGGTCGCGCGTCGACGCGAGGCATCCGGCTACCTGCGTCTGCACTGGAAAAAGGGGCTGCTCGGCGGCGTTGGCACCATGGGCTCGTACGGTCTGGCGCTGTGGGCAATGACGCAGGCACCGCTGGCGGTGGTTGCGGCGCTGCGGGAAACTTCCATACTCTTTGGCGCGCTGATCGCATTTTTGCTTTTAAAAGAAAAGGTTGCGGGCCTGCGCATCGCGGCGGCGCTGGGCATTGCTGGCGGCGCCATTCTGCTGCGCCTGGCGTAAAGCACTGGCAACATTAGTTGCCGTTCTTGTTTACAAATCCTGCCTTTACCGGTTTTTTCATTCACCACAACAATGCTTAAATTGTCATCTCTCTGTGGTAGATTCCTCGCGCATTTATGGGAATGCGCAGTCACTTATTCTTCATTTTTCTCTTTTGGCAAAAGTATTCAGCGACATGAAAAAGCAACGGAACGTTAACTTATTGTTGATGCTGGTGTTACTGGTGGCCGTCGGTCAGATGGCGCAAACCATCTACATTCCGGCGATTGCCGACATGGCAAAGGAATTAAACGTCCGCGAGGGCGCAGTACAGAGCGTAATGGCAGCTTACCTGCTGACCTATGGCGTTTCGCAGCTCTTCTACGGCCCGCTCTCCGACCGCGTAGGGCGTCGCCCGGTGATCCTGGTGGGCATGAGCATTTTCATGGTGGCGACCGTCATTGCGATGACCACCCATAACCTGACCGTATTGATTGCCGCCAGCGCCCTGCAGGGCGTCGGGACCGGCGTCGGCGGGGTGATGGCGCGAACCTTACCGCGCGATATGTATCAGGGTACCCAGCTGCGCCATGCCAACAGCCTGTTGAATATGGGCATTCTGGTCAGCCCGCTGCTGGCCCCGCTGATCGGCGGCCTGCTGGACACCATGTGGTCCTGGCGCGCCTGTTACGCCTTCCTGCTGGTGCTCTGCATGATTGTCACCTTCAGCATGGCGCGCTGGATGCCGGAAACGCGCCCGCAGGACGCGCCGCGCACGAAGCTTATCGCCAGCTATAAAACGCTGTTCGGCAACGGCGCGTTCACCTGCTACCTGCTGATGCTGATTGGCGGCCTGGCGGGTATCGCGGTGTTTGAAGCCTGCTCCGGCGTGCTGCTGGGCGCGGGGCTTGGCCTGAGCAGTATGGTGGTGAGCATTCTGTTTATTCTGCCGATCCCGGCGGCGTTCTTCGGCGCGTGGTTTGCCGGGCGACCAAACAAACGCTTCTCCACCCTGATGTGGCAGTCGGTGATCAGCTGTCTGCTGGCGGGTCTGATGATGTGGATCCCGGGGCTGTTTGGCGTGATGACCGTCTGGACGCTGCTCATCCCGGCGGCGCTATTCTTCTTCGGCGCGGGGATGCTGTTCCCGCTCGCCACCAGCGGCGCGATGGAGCCGTTCCCGTTCCTCGCAGGTACGGCGGGCGCGCTGGTGGGCGGTTTGCAAAACATCGGTTCCGGCGCGCTGGCCTGGCTCTCGGCGATGATGCCGCAGACCGGGCAGGCTAGTCTGGGGTTGCTGATGACGCTGATGGGGCTGCTGATTTTACTGTGCTGGCTGCCGCTGGCGTCGCGTGTCCCGCATCACGAGCAGCCGGTTTAACCGCATGATGGCCCGGCTTCTCGCCGGGCTTTTCACAGACAGGGGCGATCATCGCCTGCAACAACGGCTCTGGCGCAGGCCGCCAGGCGCCCTCTTCCCCGTCGTAAAACTGGAAATCCGCGTTAAGCGCATACGGGATTTTCGCCTTTTGCAGCTCGCAGGCCATAAAGGTAGCGAACGCTATTTGCGAGGCGGTTGGCGTAAAGCGGCTTGATTCTCCCACGCCCCAGCCCCCGACCCAGCTAACGTGCCCGGTTTTTTGCTGCCAGTGCAGCGCGGCATTGATGCGGTTACGGATTGCCGCTTTCTCCGCCGCCGTGCCGGACGTCCACGGGTATTTGCCGCCATTCTTCAGCGGCCCCCACGGGAAAATATGCCACTCCGCCAGCAGATAGTTTTGGCTGTGCGCGGGCAGCTTCAGGCTGGATAACTCCTCCGGCGCGGCACGCAGGCGTGGCGCGATGAAGATCATGCGCTGTGGGTCGATGTCGTGGATCGCTTTGATGGTTTTTTCATAGACGCGGTTTAACGACGCCAGATTGTGGTTAAGCTTGTCGGCGGGCTCATAAATGAGATCAAAACCCAGCAGCGGGTAGCTCTGACCGAAATAGTGCGCCACGGCAATCCACCAGTTGACCGTCTCTTTCTCGTTATCGGCTTTCGGGTCGTTTTTATATTCATCAGCCTGATACGCGACTATCGGGATCACGCCATACTGCTCGCAGGCTTCCACCAGCTTGCGCAGGTGGATCAGCCGCGCTTCCGTCGGCTCATCGGCGACACGGATGCGCACGTGGGTAATGCCTTTAGCCCGAAAATCGCGTACCACCAGCGGGTCGAATTCACGTATGCCGCGCTCGGTGCGCGCCCAGTCCACATCCATCCCGACGCCCAGCTGCTGCGCATAAAGGGCGGCCGTCAGCGGCGGCTCAGCGGCAATGGCCCAGCCGGAAGAGATCAGTAATGCACAGGCAATAAAAGGCTTTAACACGGTTTACCCTGGATAAATCGAAAGCATTACCTGTATTTAGCACGCTTTTTCACATTTGGTGTAGCGCGAAAGCGTAATAATTCTTCAACCTGCCAGTTCTCTCAGCCAGCCGATAAAGGCGTCAATTTTCGGCCACTGACGGCCCGAAAGCGTCGAAATATAGTAGTGCTGATGACATTTCAGGGTCTTGTCACCAAACGGAGCGATGAGTTCGCCCCGTTCAAGCCGTTTTTGCACCAGCCGCTTTCTGCCCATCGCGACGCCGACGTGGTTGATGGCCGCAATGATCGCCAAATCGGAACGATCGAAACCAATGCCCGATGATGGCGGCATATTCGCCGCAAAGTGCTGCGCCCAGCTCAGCCACTCATCCGTACCAGAATCATTGCTCCAGGCCTGACGGTCGTGCAGCAGCGTGCAGTGGCTAAGGTTATCGGGTTTTTTCAGCAGCTCATGCTCGCGGGCATACTGCGGCGAGCAGACGGGCAAAATCTCTTCGTCCATCAGGAAGTGGTGAGACAGATGGTTTGGCGGGGTATCGTCGAAGTAGAGCGCCAGATCGACACCTGTTCGCTGCATATTGACGTAATCATTACCGGTCAGGATGGTGAGCGAAATTGACGGATAGCGGCGGGTAAAGTCGCCCAGCATGGGTACCAGCCAGCACTGGGCGATCGACGGCCGGGAGTAGACCGTCAGCGTGCCGGACAGCGCCTGGTTTTTGATGTCCAGGATCTCCTGATTCAGGGTGTCGAGGGACGATTTTAGCGTCCAGTAAACGCGCTTTCCCTCCTGCGTCAGCTCAACTTTACGGTGCGAACGGACAAACAGCTGAATACCCAGCTCCTCTTCCAGCAGATTAATGCGGTGGCTCACCGCGCTGGGGCTAAGCGACAGTTCCTCCGCCGCCAGCGCGAAGGATTCATGCCGGGCCGCCACTTCAAAGGTGTACATTTTCGACAGTTGCCAGCCGTTGAGCAGCCGGTTTCTGGCTTCATTTGCATCGGTCATCACAATTCTCACGCGTGGTTTCTGCGCTCAGCATACCGTTTAAGGGTGAATTTATGTGAACCTAATGCGAGTTAAGTGCGTTTTTTAGAGCGCAGTCACTCAGTTGATTCAATCTGGCTCACCTGAACGCCAATTTATATCGTTTGTCAGCCCACGCCGCTTTTTCGTCCAATACCCCCAGATGACATAAGGGTGAGGTGAGATATGGGATCTCAGGTCTGGGTTGTGGCAACGCTGCTGGTCAGCATTGTGTTGATTGTTTTAACCATCGTAAAACTGAAGTTTCACCCGTTCCTCGCGCTGCTGCTGGCGAGCTTTTTCGTCGGCGCAATGATGGGAATGAGCCCGCTGGATATGGTAAACGCCATTGAGAGCGGGATTGGCGGCACGCTGGGCTTCCTGGCGGCCGTGATTGGTCTTGGGACCATTCTCGGCAAGATGATGGAGGTTTCCGGCGCGGCAGAGCGCATCGGGATCGCCCTGCAGCGCTGCCGCTGGCTGTCAGCAGACGTGATTATGGTACTGGTCGGCCTGATCTGCGGCATTACGCTGTTCGTGGAAGTGGGCGTGGTCCTGCTGATCCCGCTGGCGTTTTCCATCGCCAAAAAGACCCACACGTCGCTGCTCAAGCTGGCCATTCCGCTCTGTACCGCGCTGATGGCGGTGCACTGCGTGGTGCCGCCGCATCCGGCTGCGCTGTTTGTGACCAATAAATTAGGGGCGGACGTCGGGACGGTGATCGTCTACGGCCTGCTGGTGGGCCTGATGGCCTCTCTGGTCGGCGGCCCGCTGTTCCTGAAACTGCTCGGCAATCGTCTGCCGTTTAAACCGGTTCCGGCGGAATTTTCAGATCTGAAGGTGCGGGAGGAGCATACCCTGCCGTCGCTGGGCGCCACGCTGTTTACGGTGCTGCTGCCGATTGCCCTGATGCTGGTGAAGACCATCGCCGAACTGAATATGGCAAAAGAGGGCACGCTGTATACGCTGCTGGAGTTTATCGGCAACCCGATCACCGCGATGTTTATCGCCGTGTTTGTCGCCTATTACCTGCTGGGGATCCGCCAGCACATGGGCATGGGCGCGATGCTGACCCATACGGAGCACGGCTTTGGCTCTATCGCCAACATTTTGCTGATTATCGGCGCGGGCGGCGCGTTCAACGCCATCCTGAAAACCAGCGGACTGGCGGACTCGCTGGCGCATATTCTCTCGAACCTGCACATGCACCCTATTCTGCTCGCCTGGCTGGTGGCGCTGGTGCTGCATGCCGCCGTTGGCTCCGCGACGGTCGCGATGATGGGCGCCACGGCCATCGTCGCGCCGATGCTGCCGCTCTACCCGAACGTCAGTCCGGAGATCATCACCATTGCCATCGGTTCCGGCGCAATTGGCTGCACGATCGTGACCGATTCCCTCTTCTGGCTGGTGAAGCAGTACTGCGGCGCGACCCTGAATGAGACCTTCAAATACTATACGACGGCGACGTTTATCGCCTCGGTGCTTGCACTTGGCGGCACATTCCTGCTTTCTTTCATTATCTGAGCGCGAAGAGACGTATTATGGAAAACGCAACTATCACCACTTTAACCGCACAGTTTCCTCTTGTTGAGGATCTGATTGCCCTGAAAGAAACCACCTGGCTTAACCCGCGCACCACCACGCTAGCGGAAGGGCTGCCCTATGTCGGGCTGACCAAAGCCGACGTGGACGACGCCCATGCGCGACTCAACCGCTTCGCGCCGTATCTGGCGAAAGCCTTCCCGGAGACGGCGGCAACGGGTGGGATTATTGAATCCGAACTGGTCGCGATCCCGGCAATGCAGGCGCGGCTGGAGAAAGAATCTGCTAAGTCTATTCCCGGCACGCTGCTGCTGAAAAAAGACAGCCATCTGCCGATTTCCGGCTCGATTAAAGCGCGCGGCGGTATCTATGAGGTGCTGACCCACGCGGAAAAACTGGCTCTGGACGCCGGATTACTGAGCGTTGAGGATGACTACAGCATCCTGCTGGAGCCGCGCTTTAAGGACTTCTTCAGCCAGTACAGCATTGCGGTAGGCTCAACCGGCAACCTGGGGATGTCCATCGGTATCATGAGCGCCCGCATCGGCTTTAAGGTGACGGTGCATATGTCCGCCGACGCCCGCGAGTGGAAGAAAGCCAAACTGCGCAGCCACGGCGTCATCGTCGTGGAATATGAGCAGGATTACGGCGTGGCGGTGGAGCAGGGACGCAAAGCGGCAGAAAGCGATCCGAACTGTTTCTTCATTGACGATGAAAACTCCCGCACCCTGTTCCTGGGCTACGCGGTGGCAGGCGAGCGGCTAAAGGCGCAGTTTGCCGCACAGGGCCGCGTGGTGGATGCCGATCATCCGCTGTACGTCTATCTGCCGTGCGGCGTCGGCGGCGGCCCTGGCGGCGTGGCGTTTGGCCTGAAGCTGGCCTTTGGTGACAACGTCCACTGCTTCTTCGCGGAGCCCACGCACTCCCCGTGCATGCTGCTGGGCGTCTACACCGGCCTGCACGACGAGATTGCCGTACAGGACCTGGGCATTGATAACGTAACGGCAGCGGACGGGCTGGCGGTAGGACGCGCGTCTGGCTTCGTGGGCCGCGCCATGGAGCGCCTGCTTGACGGGTTCTATACGCTTTCCGATCAGAGCATGTACGACATGCTCGGCTGGCTGGCGCAGGAGGAAGGCATTCGGCTGGAACCGTCCGCGCTGGCGGGCATGGCCGGACCGCTGCGCGTGCCTTCAGATGCCAGCGTTACCCACCTGGTGTGGGCGACCGGCGGCGGCATGGTGCCGGAAGACGAGATGGCGAAGTATCTGGCGAAAGGGAAGTAATTATGCCGGGTGGCGGCTGCGCCTTACCCGGCCTACGGTTCGCGGCAGTTGTAGGCCCGGTAAGGCGTAGCCGCCACCGGGCTTTATAAGCTCACAATTTGCTGAATGTGAGTCACTGCGAAGAGTAAAGACAGAGACAGCACGGCCAGGGCGATCAGGAACTTATCCCGCACCGCCTTCGGCTGCACAACATCCTCTTTTGCCACGTCCATCAGATTACGACTGCGGGTATAGCGCCATAAAACGATCGCCACCAGCGCCAGCACAACAAGCGAGATCCAGAACGGCACCCCGGTGCGGTGCCAGTTGTGCTTAATCGCCAGGGCAATCAGCGCACCATACCCCAGCAGCGTGCGCAGCCAGGCGAGTGACGTCCGCTCCGGCTGCAGGCCGGGGTCCGCTTCGCGTCGCGCTTTGCGGCTATCCGCCATAGAACACCAGCACCATCACCACACCCGCCACCGCCAGCAAAATCGCGCTGATGATGAGTAACCCGCGCGTATAGGGCAGATCCTGCTTCAAACGCATCGCTTTTTCATTGCGCAGCCAGCGCAGGTAGCCGTAAATCGCCAGCACGCCCGCGAACAGGCACAGCAGCAGCGCCAGCACCTCGCGAATCAGCGGGGTGGCGAAATCAGGCGCGAGCTGGTCGAGCCCCACCCCGGCGGCAAGAAACCCCAGCGCGGTGCGGATCCACGCTAAAAACGTGCGTTCATTAGCCAGCGAGAAGCGGTAGTCCGGCGCTTCGCCGAGGCGGGAAATTTTCATAAAGGTTCCTTGTCGAGCTACGGGCAGGCTTCAGCATAGCGTAAATCGACAAGGACAAGGAGACCGGCATCGGATGATGCCGGTCAGGACGATCAGTGCAGCGCTGGCCAGAAATCCTTGTTGGCCTCGATCAGGTCATCCAGAATCGCTTTCGCGACGGACGCGCTCGGCACGGTTTTCGACAGGGTGATCGCCTGCCAGAGTTTCTGGTACGAGCGCTGCTCCCAGGCATCCACCACCAGTTTTTCCACCGCTACCTGCTGGCTCATCAGCCCTTTCTGGAAGTGCGGAATATCGCCCACCGTGAGCGGCTCCGGTCCGTTATGGCCTACCAGGCAAGGGATCTCCACCATCGCATCGGCATCAAAGTTATGGATGGCCCCGTTGTTTGGCACAATCAGCAGCATGCGTTCCTGGGTATTAAAGGCAATCGCGGTCGCCAGATCGACGATGTACGACGCGTGTTCATCGATTTCCAGATCGCCGGCGGAGGATTTTCCCGCCTCGATAATCGCCCGGCAGGAACTGAACACGTGCTTCTCACGGTGATCCATGACCTCATTGGCGCGGGTGCGTTCCGGGTTGGAATGTGCGACCACGTAGTCCGGGAACAGGTAATACTTCAGGTAGGTGTTCGGCATGGTATCCGGATCCAGCGCCTGCACGTCTTTTGCTTTAGCGAACGTATCTTTCCAGCTCGCCTCGGTGTGAGCATTGTCAGAAGGCGGAACATAGCCGTTTTTCGCCACGTATTCGCGCAGCTTCGGCATCAGATCGTTGCCGTTCAGGTCTTCAATTGACGTCCACCAGCCGAAATGGTTCAGGCCGTAGTAGCGCACGCGCATCTCTTTGCGGTCTTTCAGGCCAACAATCTGTGCCATGCGCCCTTCGATGCCGATCGGCATATCGCAGATATTGAGGATTTTGGCGTTCGGACGCAGGCGGCGCGTGGCTTCCGCGACAATCGCCGCCGGGTTGGAGTAGTTCAGCATCCACGCGTTCGGAGAGTACTGCTCCATGTAATCCACCAGCTCCAGCACGCCGCCGATAGAGCGCATGCCGTAGGCAATCCCGCCCGGGCCGCAGGTTTCCTGGCCCAGCACGCCGTGGCGCAGCGGGATTTTTTCATCTTTTTCGCGCATCGGGTATTTGCCCACGCGGATATGCGCCATCACGAAATCGACATCGCTAAAGGCCGCTTTCGGATCGGTGGTGTAGCTGAATTCAATCTCCGGCGCCTGCTCCTTAAGGATGATTTTGCACGCTTCGGCGATGGTCTCCTGACGCGCGCCGTCGTTGTCATAGAACTTCAGCGCGCGCAGCGGGAAACGGTCACGGTTGGCTAACAGCATCAGGACGATACCAGGCGTAAAGGTGCTGCCGCCGCCTGCAATGACAACTGAGAATTTTTTCATGATATAGCCTCTGTCAGGGTGGTTTGTTCATTCGTTAAGGGGGTTTTCATCAGCGATTCCAGCTGGTCGCGCACCTGAGGAACGTGCAGGCCGACAATCACCTGAATGCCGTTGCCGCGTCGCACCACGCCGTGGGCGCCGAGGGCTTTGAAGACGTCATCGCTTTGCGTTTTCGCCATATCGACCAGGGCGATGCGCAGGCGGGTGGCGCAGTTGTTGATGCTTTCGATGTTGGCCGCGCCGCCGAGCGCCTGCAGGAATCCGGCGGCCTGCCCGACCTGCTGGCTGGCCGCGGCCGGGGCGGTGGTTTGCCCGCGCGCCGCCTTATAGTCGGCCTTGCTGTAGAGCTTGATTTCGCTCTCCTCCCGGCCCGGGGTTTTCAGGTTCAGACGTGCAATCAGCGTTTTGAAAACCACGAAGTAAATTCCGGTGAAGCAGACGCCAATGCCGATCTGGGTAAAGACCGTCGCGGCGTGGTTATGGAACATCGGGATCCAGTTTTGCGGCAGGAACTGGTCCAGCAGGCCGCCGCCCATGTTCCCGACCACGCCGAAGGTGTACATCACCGTCGCCATGGTCGCCGCCAGCACGGCGTGAACGGCAAACAGCAGTGGCGAGATAAACAGGAAGGTGAATTCGAGCGGTTCGGTAATGCCCACCAGCACCGCGGTAAGCGTGGCCGGGACCAGCAGCCCCGCGACCTTGACGCGGTTTTCCGGCGACGCGGTGTACCAGATCGCCAGCGCAATCCCGACCGAGCCGAACACTTTTGAGTTACCGTGCAGGGCGAAGCCGCCTTCCGGGAAGAGGGTTTTCAGCGGCAGGGTGCTCTGGCTGAATTCCTGCAGATGCTGCGCCCAGTAGACCTGAATCCCCCCTTCCACCGCCGCCGGGCCGAAGATGAACGGACCGTAGACGAAGTGGTGCAATCCGGTTGGGATCAGAATGCGTTCCAGGAAGGTATAAACCCACACGCCCAGCGCCCCGGCAGAGCGCAGGAACGCCTGCAGAGACTCAATGCCCATCTGCACTTTCGGCCAGCCCAGCAGCGTCAGCCAGGCGCAGGGGATCATGACGAAGAACGCGAGGATAACGACAAACGAGCTGCCCTGGAAAATCCCCAGAAACACCGGCAGCGGCTTGTCAAAATAGCGGTTATGGATGGCGGTGACGATGCCTGAAATCACGATTGCACCGATGATGCTGGTATCGAGCGTTTTGATGCCGGCAATCATCGCCAGCCCGCTACCGGCCGTCGGTTCGGCGGAGAAGTCGACGCCAAAGAAGTGGCCCCAGGTCATCCCCATCGCGTTGATGAAGTAGTTCCAGGTCAGGAAGCTAATCAGCACCGCCAGACAGGCACGGCCCTGGGCCTGCTTCGCCAGGCCAATCGGCAGGCCGACGGCAAAAATCAGCGGCATATTGCGGAACACCGCCCAGCCGCCCTCTTCAATGATGTGAACAATCTGCGCGAAAAGATGATCGGGGGCCGTTAAGGCTTCGCCGACAAACAGCGGGTTGCGAAGCATGATGGCGATTCCCACCACGATCCCGGCGAACGGAAACAGCAACACCGGGGTAAACATGGCACCGCCAAAACGTTGTATTTGACTGAGCATTTTTAAATCCTCATGAAACAACCTGTAGGGGTAGAGGCCTTTATGGTTTTTTGCTGGCCTGAGGTGAGCATAAGAACTTACTGATGCGCGAACATGGCGTGCCGCTGCGATTCGTGATCGCATTCATGGTTTTATTTTGACCAATCAGGTCTACTTTTTGCGGTAAATATGGACATGTCAGGACGCCATCCACGCCCTGATAAGGGCAGAGAGGTCTACTGGTGATCTACAAATCCATTGCTGACAGATTGCGGCTGCGGCTGAATTCGTCGGACTACAATATCGGCAGTCCGCTGCCGGGCGAGAAAGCGCTGGCGCAGGAGTTCGGAGTGGCGCGAATGACCATCCGCAAGGCGCTGGATCTGCTGGTGAGCTGGGGGCTGGTTGAACGGCGGCACGGCAGCGGCACGTTTGTGTCACGCAAAGACGTTCACCACGAAACCACCAACCTGACCGGGCTGGTGGAAGTGCTGCGTCAGCAGGGAAAAGAGGTGCAGAGCAAGGTGCTGCAGTTCGAAGTGATGCCCGCCCCGCCCGCCATCGCCAGCCAGCTGCGAATTCAGGTGGATGAGCGGATCTACTTTTCCCGACGGGTGCGCTACGTGGACGGAAAGCCGCTGATGCTGGAGGACAGTTTTATGCCGGTGAAGCTGTTTCGCAATCTGTCGCTGGCGCATCTTGAAGGGTCAAAGTTTGATTACATCGAGAAGGAGTGCGGGATCACCATCAGCGGCAACTACGAGAGCCTGACGCCGGTGCTGGCCGATAAGCAGCTGGCGGGTTATATGAACCTGCCGGAACAGACGCCGCTGCTGCGTATCACCTCCCTTTCCTACAGCGACAGCGGCGAGTTCCTCAATTATTCCGTGATGTTCCGAAATACCAGTGATTACCAGGTAGACTACCATCTGCGGCGCATCCACCCGGACGACCTGCTAGCCCATCCCCCAGAACAGCACCGCCAGTAGCTGCGGCGTAATGATGCGCAGGAACATCACCAGCGGGTAGACGGTGGCATAGGAGAGCGCTGCCGCGCCGCTGGTGCTGTGCAGGTTGTTGGCAAAGGCCAGCGCGGGCGGATCGGTCATGGAGCCCGCCAGCATGCCGCACAGCGTCAGGTAGTTCATTTTGGCGAACATCCGCGCCAGTATGCCCACCGTCAGCAACGGAATCGCCGTGATAAAGATGCCGTAGCCGACCCAGCTCATCCCTTCGCCCTTGATCAGCGTATCGACGAAATCCCCGCCGGACTTCAGCCCGACCACCGCCAGGAACAGCACGATGCCCAGCTCGCGCAGCGCCAGGTTGGCGCTCGGCGGCATAAACCAGTAGAGCTTACCGATGCAGCCGATACGCCCGAGGATCAGCGCCATAATCAGCGGCCCGCCCGCCAGGCCCAGCTTGAGCGCCACCGGAAAGCCCGGCACGTACAGCGGGATGGAGCCGAGCAGCACGCCGAGCCCGATACCGATGAATACCGGTAGCATCTGCACCTGCTGCAGTTTCTGCTGGGCGTTACCCACCATATCCGCGACGGCGTCGATGGAAGACGGGCGCCCAACCAGGTTGAGGATATCCCCGAACTGCAGGCTGGCCTCCGGGCTGGCGACCAGCTCGACACCCGCACGGTTAAGGCGGGAGATCACCACGTCATAACGCTCTTTTACCTGCAGATCGCGTATTTTTTTGCCAAGGACGTGCTCGTTGGTTACCACAACGCGTTCCACCCGCATATCGGTGCCGCGCGTTGAGAGCGAGGTATCCACTTCCTGACCAATCACCAGACGGGCATTGTTCAAATCGCCGGGCTGGCCCACCAGGTGCAGCAGATCGCCTTGCTGAATGATGGTGCCGGGCGCGGGCACCATCAGCATATCGTCGCGCTTAAGGCGGGAGCAGATAATATTGGCGCTGTTCAGAATCGGCACGTCCTGAATCGCCATATTGTTCAGGTTGGGGTTATCAACCCGAATGTTGATGGTTTTGATCGGCATATGGCCGTTGGTAAGCGTGGTTTCGTGGTCCTTTGCCTCTTTATCGACGTTAATGCGAAACAGGACGCGGACCAGCCACATGGAGAGCAGAATGCCGCAAATGCCAAACGGATAGGCCATGGCGTAGCTCATCCCCATCTGGTCGACGATGCCGGGTTCGATGCCCAAATCGCGCAGGATTTGCTGCCCGGCACCGAGCGCAGGCGTGTTGGTGACCGCCCCGGAGAAAATGCCCAGCACTACGGGCAGCGGGATAGCAAAGATTTTATGCAGAATGGCGGTGACCAGCCCGCCCATCACCACAATGCCGAGGGCAAACAGGTTGAGCCGTAAGCCGGAGACACGAAGAGAGGCGAAAAAACCCGGCCCCACCTGAATCCCGATGGTATAGACGAACAGGATCAGGCCGAATTCCTGAGTAAAGTGGAGCATTTCGGCGCTCAGCACCAGCCCGAACTGGTCGGCAAAGTGGCCGACAAAAATGCCGCCAAACAGCACCCCGCCTATCCCAAACCCGACGCCGCGGATTTTGATATTCCCTATCCACAGGCCAACAACAGCGACCAGGGCCAACACGCTGACGGTTAACGCGATATCACTCATGATCCACTTCCTTGGCATAACCTTAGTTATGCTAAGGATTCTCTCAGAGCCGTGGGCGGTTGTATGGGCGATGGCGCACAAAAAAGCCCTGCCGGGGCAGGGCCTTGTGCGGTCTGTGAGCGGTGTCGGGTGGCGGCTGCGCCTTACCCGACCTACAGGTTCGGCGGACTTGTTAACTGTTTAATGCCGGCCGGTCGCTAATGGCGATACGCTGTGGCGCGATGGCTTCCGGCACGTTACGAGTCAGGTCAATATGTAGCAGCCCGTTGGTAAACGTTGCGCCGGAGACGTCCATATGGTCTGCCAGGGTAAAGCTCAGGCTAAACGGCTGATTAACCAGCCCCTGATGCAGCCATTTGGTCTCGGTCTCTTGTTTCTCCGGCGTACCTTTCACGGTCAGACGCGTGCCTTCGAGCTGGATATCCAGATCCTCCTGACGGAAGCCGGCCAGCGCCAAGGTGATGCGATAGTGGTTATCGTCGCTTTTTTCGATGTTGTACGGCGGAAACGTCTGTTGCTCAGCGGTGTTTTGCAGGGCATTAGCCAGTTTGTCAAAACCAATCCACTGACGAAGTAAGGGGGATAAATCATAGTTACGCATACTAAATCTCCTTCTGAGAAGCGAGTTCGGCACAGTTTAATTTTGTGCGCAGTTGTTCCTGCAAATCCGGATGGATTCGCATATGCTCCCGTTACGGCAAGCAAGTCTGGGTGGGCCGCTCGCGCGACCCGCATAATTAGTTAATTTCGATACGACGCGGTTTTTTCTCTTCCGGAATCACACGTTCCAGTTCGATAAACAGCAGGCCGTTGACCAGGTTCGCGCCTTTCACGTGAATGTTCTCGGCTAACTGGAACTTGCGTTCAAAGTTGCGCTCAGCGATGCCCTGGTAAAGGTAGGTACGTTCTTTCTGCTCGGCCGTATGGGAACCTTTCACCACCAGCAGGTTGTCCTGTGCGGTGATCTCCAGTTCGTTTTCTGCAAAACCAGCGACGGCAATGGCGATGCGGTAGTGGTTTTCATCAACCAGCTCAACATTGTATGGAGGGTAGCCGTTGCTCTGGCTTTGGTTATTTTCTAAATGGTTAAACAGGCGGTCAAAACCAATTGCAGAACGGTATAGCGGAGAAAGATCGAAGTTACGCATAAATAAAACTCCTGAAATCAGCGAGAAAATTAAGCCTTCCACCATGGACAGGCCTTTGCGCCCCCCGAACACCCATCAGGCGAGTTCGTTATCGGGTCGTATTCTTAAAATGGGTCTGCAACCGGGCTTTTCAAGCACGACGACTGCACTTTTTTTTGCACTTTCCTGCATCTCGCTTAGACTGGGACAACAGCACAAAGGGTTAAATTGCGATGGCTGCCACAGTGCGGGGTTATCGGGCTATCCATTTTGGTTAAGGCTCGTTATAACCCTGAGTTGCAGGTCTATGCAGTGCCATTAACGATGACTGAGTGATGATGAAAAATGTTCTGATAAAGCTGACGACGTTCAGCGGGGTTGTTTTACTTTGCGGGTGTTCGAGCGTGATGTCTCACACCGGCGGTAAAGAAGGAACATATCCGGGGACGCGTGCCAGCGCGGCGATGATCTCCGATGACGATACAAACTGGGGCACCAAATCCCTGGTTATCCTGGATATGCCGTTTACGGCTGTGGCGGATACGCTTTTGCTGCCATGGGATATGTTTCGTAAGGACAACTCCGTGCGCTCACGGGTAGAAAAAAGCGAGCAGGAGAATCTGGCGACTAACGCCGTTATCCCGCCCGCTGACATGCCTCCACGCTAGTTATGCGCGGTTTCCGTTAACCAAAGTTGACGGAAACCCCCTGTCTCTTCCATCCACGCGATAAAGCGCCCGTCCGGGGAAAACACGACGGCATCGGCAGACGGCGGATTGCCGTGATCGGACGTCAAAAACGTCACCTCTCCAGTCTGCGCGTCACAGCAGGCGATCCGGTTTTCGAGCACAAACCCCAGTCGGTCACCCGCCGGATGCCAGTTAAACGCAGACTGAATACCGCTCGCGGTCTGCGTCAGCTGGCGCGGCTCGCCGCCCTCAGGCGAGATCAGCCACAGCTGCACAATGCCGTTATCGTCGCGCATCAGAAACGCGATCTGCGTTCCCTGCGAGTTGCTGCGAACCCAGTGACGTGGCACGTTCACCAGGCCCGGATAGGCCCTCTGATGCGTAAAGGTCAGACGACGCTGCTTCACCCCAGCAGGCGGAGCTGGCAGGGTCTCTTCGGTGCCCTGCAGCGGCGCATCGCCCGCGCGTTTCCAGCTCTGCTCCTCTTCCGGCAGGTCGACGATAAACAGTTCCGGGACTTTTTCGCCCTGCGCAGAGAGGGTATCGCCGATAAACGCCAGCCTGGTGTTGCCCACCCAGCCCTCTTCATAGGCGCGGTTAATCTCGTCGCTGCCCGGCTGCGGGTTGGGCGTCGTGCGGCTGACCAGCACGCTCCAGTAAGTCCCCGGGTATTCACGAGGATGGTTTCCCGGCGGATTCACCGGGCCATAAGGCGCCGCCACGCCGACGTTGCGTAAATCAAGCTTCGCATCGCGCACGTGCAGCACGTGGTCGTTATAGGTAAAGCTGACGAGCTGGCCGTTCGGGCTGAAGACATGGACGTGGCTGCCGCCGCGCAGCGCGCCAGGGGTGTATGGCGAAGTGATATCCATCGCGTCCAGGTTGCTCACCTGACCGTGATGCGCAATCACCCCCTGACGATGATGAAAATCGTAGTGCCAGTCTGCATCCGGGTTTTTCGGACCGTGGATAAAGACGTATTTCTCTTGCGCAGGATGAACGGTCACCACGCCAACGTGCGCGCCGTCAGTGGCGCGATAAACCACGTCTACCTCGCCCGTGCCGACGTTGACCCGCTCGATGGTTTCTCCGGTGAACGATGCACCTGACGGGCGCACGTCATAGACCAGCCACTGGCTGTCCGGCGTCCAGGTATTGATGTTGGTCAGCTGGTGGTTGCGGGAAGCGAAGGTGATTTGTTTCATGAGGATACCCTGATGCGCAGTTATCGCATCAGGGTATAGCAAGCGGGTGTTTAGTTCAGCACAAACTTCTCAATGGCGTAAGCCACGCCGTCTTCGAGATTAGATTTGGTGACAAAATTAGCCACTTCTTTCACCGACGGAATGGCGTTATCCATCGCCACGCCCATGCCCGCGAATTCAATCATCGCGATGTCGTTTTCCTGGTCGCCCAGCGCCATGATTTCGTCCGGCTTGATGCCCAGCGCGTCGGCCAGCGATTTCACGCCGGTGCCTTTATTGACGCGTTTATCGAGGATTTCAAGGAAGTACGGCGCACTTTTCAGCACGGTGTATTTCTCTTTCACCTCGGCCGGAATGCGCGCAATCGCTTTATCCAGGATCTCCGGCTCGTCGATCATCATCACTTTCAGGAACTGGGTGGCCGGATCCATCTTCTCGGCTTCACAGAACACCAGCGGAATGGTCGCCACGTAGGATTCATGTACCGTGTAGTAGCTGATATCACGGTTGGCGGTATAAAGCGTATTGCGATCGAGGGCGTGGAAGTGGGAGCCCACTTCACGGGACAGTTTTTCCAGGAACCGGTAGTCATCGTAGCTCAGCGCGGTTTGCGCAACCGTACTGCCATCCGCGGCTTTCTGTACCAGCGCGCCGTTATAGGTGATGCAGTAGTCGCCAGGCTGATTCATATGCAGCTCTTTCAGATAGCTGTGCACGCCCGCATACGGACGCCCCGTGGTGAGGACCACATTCACACCCTTGGCGCGTGCCGCGGCGATCGCGTTCTTAACGGCTGGAGAGATAGTGTGGTCTGGCAGCAACAGCGTGCCGTCCATATCGATTGCAATAAGTTTGATAGCCATGAGTTCCCCGGGATAAATGAGTGCTGCCTCATGCTAACGCGATTAAGCACACAAAAATAGAGCTATATTGCGCAACAAAAGCCCCCTTTTACGCTTCTCCCGGGGAATAAAGACCTACTCGCGGGTGAGAACGATTTTACCAAACGCACCGCGATCCAGATGCTCAAGTGCCTGTTCAAGCTCGTTAAAACGGTAGCGATGCTCAATCACGGGTTTCAGGCCGGTGACATCAACAGCGCGGACGAAATCTTCCAGCGCCCTGCGGTGTCCTACACCGATCCCCTGAATGACGGGAGATTTCAGCAACAGTTCGCCAGCAGAGAGCGAAATGTCAGTGCCGGCCAGCACGCCAATGACCGAGATACGTCCATGAACGGCAACGGCGCGCAGGGAGTGCTTCAGGTTCTCCCCGCCCACGGTTTCAATAATATGGTCGATGCCGCGATCCTGCGTCAGTGCCAGCGTATTTTCAGCCCAGTCGCCTTTCAGGCGGTTGATGCCCTGGCTGGCCCCCAGTTTTTTGGCCAACGCCAGCTTTTCATCGCTCCCCGAGGTGACAAATACCTCTGCGCCGTGCGCTTTGGCAATTTGCAGGGCGAAAATCGCCACGCCGCCCGTCCCCTGTACCAGCACCGATTGCCCGGCGCGCAGCTGGCCGCGTTCCACCAGCGCGAACCAGGCGGTAAGCCCTGCACAGGGTAAGGTGCTGGCCTCTGCGTCATCCAGGGTTTCCGGCGATGCCGCCAGCGCGTCTTCCTTCACAATCACATACTCGGCCAGCATTCCCTGGAAGTATCCACCGGACGTTCTATAGGGCAAATTGCGCGCGTCCGCCTGCGGATTACCGTCGATCCACTCCGGGAAGAAGGTTGAGATAACGCGAGCGCCGGGCTGGAAACGCGTGACGCCTTCACCAACGCTGTCTACGACGCCCGCCATGTCAGACGCCGGAGTAAACGGGAAGGAAAGCGGAATCGGCATCGTGCCTTCAATCACCATTTTATCGCGATAGTTGAGCGCAACGGCATTCACCCGTACGCGTACTTCACCCGGGCCTGGCTGTGGAATGGGCTCCTGAGTGAGTGTGAGGCTCTCGCGCCCGAGGGCGTTCATCGTCCAGCGTTGCATTGTCTCTGTCATTTCTCTCTCCTGCGATCAAATAAGCTTCAGTACCGACAGTCTAGCGTTGACTCCTAGTTACCAGTGGCGATAAGTTTTCGCTTTATTGATGCCTGAATGGATACAATCCATGACCGATACGCTGAAAGATATTCCTGTTTTTGTCGCTGCCGTGGAGGCAGGAAGCTTTGCACAGGCCGCAGTTCGCCTGCACCTGTCGCGCTCGGCGGTGGGAAAAAGCATTGCTCGCCTTGAGGAACGCCTCGGAGTACGGCTCTTTCAGCGCACCACACGCAGCCAGCGGCTCACCGATAACGGCGCCCTGTTCTACGAGCGCTGTCTGCGCGCGCTGGAGGAGATTCGGGGCGCAGAGTCGCTGCTTGAAACAGGGAAACAGCAGGTCAGTGGCCGCCTGCGTGTTGCCATGCCGGTGCTCTTTGGTCGCCAGTGCGTCGCGCCGCTGTTGATTGAACTGGCGCAGGAACACCCCGGGCTTGAGCTTGAAATGTCGTTCAGCGACCGCGTGGTAGATCTGGTAGAGGAAGGGTTTGATATGGCGGTGCGTAACGGCACGCTGCAGGACAGCAGCGTGCTGGTCGCCAGAAAGCTGGGGGAACACCGCATGGTGCTATGTGCCGCGCCGGATTATCTGCAGAAGAAAGGCCAGCCGCAAAGCGTGGCTGATTTACCCCATCATACGGCCATTAACTATCTGCGCGCAGGCAGAGTCCTCTCCTGGCAGCTGATGGATAATGAGGGGATCTCGCACAGCTTTACTCCCCGTTCATCACTCAATATGGATGATTTGCAGGCCATCTGCGACGCGGCGCTGACCGGGCACGGCATTGCCTGGCTCCCCTGCTGGATGGCCGTTAAAGAAATCCATCAGGGAAAGCTCGTCCCGCTCCTGAAGCAGGCGCCGGATGTCCATTTTGACGTCCATGCGGTCTGGCAGCAGACGCCGCACCTGCCGCTGAGGGTAAGAATGGCCATAGACACGCTGGCGAGCCGTTTACCGTCCGTGATGTCGCTGGATATGCCTGAGCCCATAAAAAAGCCGCGCTAAAAGCGCGGCCAGTTATCGTGCGGTATCACGTCGATTAAATATCGATATTTGCCGCTTTCAGGGCGTTCTCTTCGATGAAGGCACGACGTGGTTCAACCGCATCGCCCATCAGGGTGGTGAACAGCTGGTCTGCAGCAATCGCGTCCTTAACGGTAACGCGCAGCATGCGACGGCTTTCCGGATCCATGGTGGTTTCCCAAAGCTGCTCCGGGTTCATTTCGCCCAGACCTTTATAACGCTGGATCGCGAGGCCGCGACGGGACTCTTTCACCAGCCAGTCCAGCGCCTGCTCGAAGCTGGCTACCGGCTGACGACGTTCGCCACGTTCGATGAACGCATCGTCTTCGATCAGACCGCGCAGCTTCTCGCCGAGTGTGCAGATGCGACGGTATTCCGGACCGGTCACAAATTCGTGCTCCAGCGGGTAGTCGGTATCGACGCCGTGGGTACGCACGCGAACGATCGGCTCGAACTGATGATCGGCGTTCTGCTGAACATCGCATTTCCACTGGCTGCCGTGCTGCTCTTTCTCGTTCAGATCGGTCACCAGGGCGTTCACCCAGCGGGTGACGGTCTGCTCGTCGCTCAGATCGGCTTCGGTCAGGGTTGGCTGATAAACCAGCTCCTTCAGCAGCGTTTTCGGATAACGGCGTTCCATACGCGTAATCATTTTCTGCGTGGCGTTGAACTCGGACACCAGACGCTCCAGCGGCTCACCGGCCAGTGCAGGAGCGTGCGAGTTCGCGTGCAGGGTTGCGCCATCAAGTGCGATCGCGATTTGGTACTGATCCATCGCTTCGTCATCTTTGATGTACTGTTCCTGCTTGCCTTTCTTCACTTTGTACAGCGGCGGCTGGGCAATGTAGACGTGGCCACGTTCAACGATTTCAGGCATCTGACGATAGAAGAAGGTCAACAGCAGCGTACGAATGTGCGAGCCGTCGACGTCCGCATCGGTCATGATGATGATGCTGTGGTAGCGCAGTTTGTCCGGGTTGTACTCGTCACGGCCAATGCCGCAGCCCAGCGCGGTGATGAGCGTCGCCACTTCCTGAGAAGAGAGCATCTTGTCGAAACGGGCTTTCTCAACGTTGAGGATTTTACCCTTCAGCGGCAGGATAGCCTGGTTCTTACGGTTACGGCCCTGCTTCGCAGAGCCGCCCGCGGAGTCCCCTTCCACGAGGTACAGTTCGGACAGCGCCGGGTCGCGTTCCTGGCAGTCAGCCAGCTTGCCCGGCAGGCCGGCTAAGTCCAGCGCACCTTTACGACGGGTCATTTCACGGGCTTTACGCGCCGCTTCACGGGCACGCGCCGCATCGATAATTTTGCCCACCACGATTTTCGCGTCGGACGGGTTTTCCAGCAGGTATTCGCTCAGCAGTTCGTTCATCTGCTGCTCAACCGCCGATTTCACCTCAGAAGAGACCAGCTTGTCTTTGGTCTGTGAGGAGAACTTCGGATCCGGCACCTTCACGGAGACAACGGCAATCAGGCCTTCACGGGCGTCGTCACCGGTAGCGCTGACTTTCGCTTTCTTGCTGTAGCCTTCTTTGTCCATGTAGGCGTTCAGGGTACGGGTCATCGCCGCACGGAAGCCTGCAAGGTGAGTACCACCGTCACGCTGTGGAATGTTGTTGGTGAAGCAGTAGATGTTTTCCTGGAAACCGTCGTTCCACTGCAGCGCCACTTCCACGCCGATACCGTCTTTTTCGGTGGAGAAGTAGAAGATATTCGGGTGAATAGGCGTTTTGTTCTTGTTCAGATACTCAACAAACGCCTTGATACCGCCTTCATAGTGGAAGTGGTCTTCTTTGTTGTCGCGTTTGTCGCGCAGGCGAATCGAGACGCCGGAGTTCAGGAACGACAGTTCACGCAGGCGTTTCGCCAGGATGTCGTACTCAAACTCGGTGACGTTGGTGAAGGTTTCGAGGCTCGGCCAGAAACGCACCATGGTACCGGTTTTGTCGGTATCGCCCGTGACGGCCAGCGGTGCCTGCGGCACGCCGTGCGTATAAAGCTGACGGTGGATTTTGCCTTCGCGCTGGATAACCAACTCCAGCTTCTGCGACAGGGCGTTAACCACGGAGACGCCTACGCCGTGCAGGCCGCCGGAAACTTTATAGGAGTTATCGTCGAACTTACCGCCTGCGTGCAGGACGGTCATGATCACTTCCGCCGCAGAGACGCCCTCTTCCGGGTGAATACCGGTTGGGATGCCACGACCGTCATCGGTGACGGAGACGGAGTTATCCGCATGGATGGTGACCACGATGTCTTTACAGTGACCCGCGAGCGCTTCGTCGATAGCGTTATCTACCACCTCGAATACCATGTGGTGCAGACCGGTGCCGTCATCCGTGTCGCCGATATACATACCCGGGCGCTTACGCACCGCATCCAGCCCTTTCAGGACTTTGATACTGGAGGAGTCATAAGAATTCGACATCAACGTTTCTCGCTCATTTCAACTTGGGTTAATCCGTTATTTTACCCTTTTCCACGGTAAACATCTTCGAATTTTCGTCCGACATGTCTATAACGTGTTCAGCGCTTATCGCGCTGACGAAAACCTGCGACTGCGTGGCTTTTAAGCGGCTGGCAAGCAGCCCGCGCCGCGCGTCGTCAAGTTCCGAGGCAAAATCATCTATCAGGTACAGGCAGCGTCGCCCGCTCTCGCGGGTGAGAAACTCCCCCTGTGCCAGGCGTAGCGCACACATCAGGAGCTTGAGCTGCCCGCGCGACAGCGTGTCTTCCACCGGCGCACCGTCAGCACGAATGCGGAAATCCGCCTTGTGCGGGCCGTGCGCGGTGTAGGTCAACATGCGGTCGCGCTCGAAGCTTCTCTCTAACACCTCGGCATAGTCCGTCTCTTTCTCCCAGCCGCGCTGGAAGGAGAAGGTGAGAGAGAATTCAGGTAAAAACTGTTTGCAGGTGTCGGCCATGTCTTCGGCAATACCTGCGCTGTATTCGGCACGCCAGCGGCTGATCTGTTCCGCGAGAGGGATTAACTCCATGTCCCACGGACGCAGCTGGGCGTAGCGCGTCACCTGACGCAGCGCGGCGTTACGCTGCTTGAGCAGACGCTTCAGGTTGCTCCAGGCGTTAAAGAATCCGGCTTCGTTGTGAAAGCATCCCCAGTCGAGGAACGCTCTTCTGTATTTGGGGCCGCCGTTGAGTAAAGTAAACCCCTCGGGCGTGATCAGCTGCATCGGCATCAGCAGGGCAAGCTCGGCCACCTTGTGACCGTCGGTACCATCGATGCGCACCTTGCTGTCGCCCTGCTTGTCTTTGGTCAGGCCGATGGCGGTTTCCCGCTCCTCGCCCTGCAAACGCCCGTGCAGAACAAAGGATTCCTGCTCGTGGCGAATGACGCGACCAATCTGCAAACTGCGAAACGCCCGGCCATGGCCGAGCGTATAGATGGCTTCCAGCACGCTGGTTTTGCCGCTGCCGTTCGCGCCAACCAGGAAGTTAAAGCCAGGGGATAAAGCGAGATCCGCGCTTTCGATATTGCGAAAGTCGCGGATCAACAGACGGGTGAGCGACATTACAGTCTCATTGGCATGACAACATAGGCAGCCGACTGTGATGCGGCATCTTCAATCTGTACGCTCGAAACGGAGTCGGTCAGCAGGATGCGCACGTTCTCGCATTTCAGCGCATTCAGCACATCCAGCACGTAGCTAACGTTGAAGCCGATTTCCATCTCAGCCCCGGCGTAGGTGACGTCCAGAATCTCTTCTGCCTCTTCCTGCTCCGGGTTGTTGGCGGTGATTTTGATCTGGTTTTCACTCACGTACAGACGCACGCCGCGGAATTTCTCGTTAGAGAGAATGGCCGCACGCGCAAACGCCTGCTTGAGGCTATCACAACCGGCTTCCAGCGTTTTGTCCGGGTTCTTCGGCAATACGCGGCGATAATCCGGGAAACGGCCATCAACCAGCTTCGATGTGAAGACAAAGTCGCCCACGTGGGCGCGGATGTTATTGCTGCCGATCTGCACGCGCAGCGGCGTGTCGCCACCGTCGAGCATACGCATCAGCTCAATCACCCCTTTACGCGGCACGATCACCGAATGGTTTGGCAGTGAGTCGCCAATCGGCATGGAACAGACAGCCAGACGGTGGCCGTCGGTCGCCACGGTACGCAGTTCTTCACCTTCGGTTTCGAACAGCATGCCGTTTAAGTAGTAACGAACGTCCTGATGCGCCATGGAGAACTGCGTGGCTTCAATCAGACGCTTCATCGTTGCCTGCGGCAGGGTAAATTCCACTTCGCTCTGCCAGTCGTCCAGGTTCGGGAAGTCCGCAGCAGGCAGCGTGGAGAGCGAGAAACGGCTGCGGCCAGAGCGTACCAGCATACGG
Organism: Enterobacter quasiroggenkampii; assembly: GCF_043972695.1. Lineage (NCBI taxonomy): Bacteria > Pseudomonadati > Pseudomonadota > Gammaproteobacteria > Enterobacterales > Enterobacteriaceae > Enterobacter > Enterobacter quasiroggenkampii. Next base: position 594,171 of record NZ_CP143745.1, on the reverse strand, counting down.
TCGCCTTCCAGCTGCACGGCGATTTCAGCGCCTTCCGGCAGCCCGCGGCAGATATCAAAGAATTTACGTGCCGGAACCGTGGTCGCGCCCGCGTCGTGCGGCTGCGTCAGCGTAACGCGCGCGATCATTTCCATTTCCAGATCTGTACCGGTCAGCGACAGCGTACCGTCCGCGACCTGAAGCAGCAGGTTTCCGAGAATAGGCAGCGTTGGGCGGCCGCCTAATGGGCCACTCACCTGTTGCAGCGGTTTTAATAAATGTTCACGTTCAACGGTAAATTTCATAGCGTCACGATGATAATGTTCTGATTAGATTGGAAAAATCTTCTTTTATGTCGTGGCTTTCTTCGCGTAACTGCTCAATCTTGCGACAAGCGTGCAGCACGGTCGTATGGTCACGGCCACCAAACGCATCCCCGATTTCCGGCAGACTGTGGTTGGTTAACTCCTTTGCCAGCGCCATCGCCATCTGACGCGGACGCGCCACCGAGCGGGAACGACGTTTAGACAGTAAATCTGCCACTTTGATCTTGTAGTACTCAGCCACCGTCTTTTGAATATTGTCGATAGTGACCAGTTTTTCCTGCAATGCCAGCAAATCGCGCAGCGCTTCACGCACAAAATCGATGGTGATCGCACGACCGGTGAAGTTGGCATTAGCGATAACGCGGTTCAGTGCCCCCTCCAGCTCACGCACGTTGGAGCGCAGACGCTTGGCAATGAAGAATGCCACTTCACCCGGCAGGCGAATGTCGTTTTCATCGGCTTTCTTCATCAGGATCGCGACGCGGGTTTCCAGCTCAGGTGGCTCGATCGCCACGGTCAGGCCCCAGCCGAAGCGGGATTTCAGACGATCTTCAACGCCGTTGATCTCTTTTGGATAACGATCCGAGGTCAAAATGATCTGCTGATTACCTTCCAGCAGGGCGTTGAAGGTGTGGAAAAATTCTTCCTGCGATCGTTCTTTGTTGGCAAAGAACTGAATGTCATCGATCAGCAGCGCATCAACGGAACGATAGTAGCGTTTAAACTCTTCGATCGCATTGTTTTGCAGGGCTTTTACCATGTCCTGAACGAAGCGCTCGGAGTGCATATACACCACTTTAGCATTGGGCTTGCGCGCCATAATGCCGTTGCCTACCGCATGAAGAAGGTGCGTTTTACCCAGACCCGTGCCGCCATACAGGAACAGCGGGTTGTAGGCCCCACCGGGGTTATCAGCAACCTGGCGAGCCGCCGCGCGCGCCAGCTGGTTCGACTTACCTTCAACGAAGTTATCGAACGTGTGTTTCACGTTTACGTTAGAGCGGTAGGTTGGCTCAGCCGGTGCGGGAACATTATCCCAGCCCTGACGAGCGGGTGCGACGCGAGGGGCCGGAACAGGAGCGGCCTGAGCAGGCGCTGCGACGTTCACGGTTTCACGAACGGTTTGGGTGACCGGCTTTGTACCCACTTCAAAGCGCAGCTGTGGGGCATCTGACCCGCAGAAATCGTTCAGCAGTCCATTGATGTTATTAAGGTATTTGTCCCTTACCCAATCGAGCACAAAACGGTTTGGCGCATACAAAGCCAGCGTGTTATCGCTCAGTTCCGCCTGCAACGGGCGGATCCACATACTGAATTCTGTGGCTGGTAACTCATCCTGCAATCGGGCAAGACACTGCTGCCAAAGCGAAAGTGACACGGCGGACTCCACTCGAACAATAAAAGAAAACTATTGAATATTCATGATTGTTGGCGCACATCGGCATGACCCTGTGTAAAGGGGGACGTGCGAATTGCTATCTGCAATTTATCCTGACCAGGATCCTGGGATCCCGATCGGGACCGCGGATCATAGCCTAAACTGAGCCAGAGATCTTCTGTTTCTCACAGATTCTTCCCGATTTATCCACAGGAAGATCAGAAACCGGTTAAGTGTAAACGATCCTGGCGCGAGTGCCCCACGATTTAGCCCGCATATTGGAAAAATTAATGAGCACAGACAATTTATTGCTTAAATGATCTAACGAAGATCCGGGACGATCCTTGCGCTTTGTCGGTGAGCCCGTATAATCCTCGACCCGGCGCGTGATGCTCATCTTCCTGCGTCGTCCGTTGCTCATTTTCCACGCGAAAACGTGCGGAAATACGCGGGAAATAAGGAAAGAGAATTGACTCCGGAGTGTACAATTATTACAATCCGGCCTCTTTAATCACCCACGCTGAGGCGTTAGTCGTTCGAAACTCGTTCGGGTATACGCAAAAGTCAGTGAATTTATTCAAGTTTAGGTAGAAATCGCCATGAAACGCACTTTTCAACCGTCTGTACTGAAGCGCAACCGTTCTCACGGCTTCCGTGCTCGTATGGCTACTAAAAATGGTCGTCAGGTTCTGGCACGTCGTCGTGCTAAAGGCCGCGCTCGTCTGACCGTTTCCAAGTAATAAAGCTAACCCCTGAGTGGTTAAGCTAGCATTTCCCAGGGAGTTACGTTTGTTAACTCCCGCTCATTTCACTTTCGTCTTCCAGCAGCCACAACGGGCTGGCACGCCGCAAATCACCATCCTCGGCCGCCAAAATTCGCTGGGGCATCCCCGCATCGGTCTCACAGTCGCCAAGAAAAATGTTAAGCGTGCGCATGAACGCAATCGGATTAAACGTCTGACGCGTGAAAGCTTCCGTTTACGTCAGCACGAACTGCCTTCAATGGATTTCGTGGTGGTGGCGAAGAAAGGGGTTGCCGACCTCGATAACCGTGCTCTCTCGGAAGCGTTGGAAAAATTATGGCGCCGCCACTGTCGCCTGGCTCACGGGTCCTGATAGCCCTCATTCGGGTCTATCAACGCCTGATTAGTCCGCTACTCGGGCCGCACTGCCGTTTCACACCAACATGCTCAAGCTACGGAATTGAGGCATTGCGCAGGTTTGGAGTGATAAAAGGCAGTTGGTTGACGGTGAAACGCGTATTAAAATGCCACCCTTTACACCCAGGTGGAGACGACCCCGTCCCCCCAGGACCCTTTGATACCAGAGAACACTAACGATGGATTCGCAACGCAATCTTCTTATCATCGCTTTGTTGTTCGTGTCTTTCATGATCTGGCAGGCGTGGGAGCAGGATAAAAATCCTCAACCACAACAGCAGGTCACGCAGACAACGACCACCGCAGCGGGTAGCGCCGCCGACCAGGGCGTACCGGCCAGTGGCCAGGGGAAACAGATTACGGTTAAGACCGATGTGCTTGAGCTGACTATCAACACCCGTGGTGGTGATGTTGAGCAGGCGCTGCTGTTAACCTACCCGAAAGAGCTGAAGTCTAACGAACCGTTCCAGTTACTGGAAACCACGCCTGAGTTTATCTACCAGGCGCAGAGCGGCCTGACCGGTCGTGATGGCCCGGATAACCCGGCTAACGGTGCGCGTCCACTGTATAACGTCGAGAACGACACCTTTGTGCTGGCTGATGGTCAGAACGAACTCGTGATCCCGATGACGTACACCGATACCGCAGGCAACACCTTCACCAAAACCTTCACCCTGAAGCGCGGTGAATATGCGGTGAACGTGGGCTACAGCGTACAGAACGCCAGTGCGAAACCGCTGGAGCTGTCGACCTTTGGCCAGCTGAAGCAGTCCATCAATCTGCCGTCACACCGTGACACCGGAAGCAGCAACTTTGCGCTGCATACCTTCCGTGGCGCGGCGTACTCCACGCCTGACGCGAAGTACGAGAAATACAAATTCGACACCATTGCCGATAACGAAAACCTGAACGTCAGCGCTAAAGGCGGTTGGGTGGCGATGCTGCAGCAGTATTTCGCAACGGCATGGGTGCCAAATAACGACGGTACCAACAACTTCTACACCGCGAACCTGGGTAACGGTCTTGCAGCCATCGGCTACAAATCTCAGCCGGTTCTGGTACAGCCGGGTCAAACCGGTAAGCTGGCAAGCACCCTGTGGGTCGGCCCGGAAATTCAGGACAAAATGGCCGCTGTTGCGCCGCACCTGGATCTGACCGTGGATTACGGTTGGTTGTGGTTCATCTCTCAGCCGCTGTTTAAGCTGCTGAAGTTCATCCACAGCTTCCTGGGTAACTGGGGCTTCTCCATCATCGTTATCACCTTCATCGTTCGTGGCATCATGTACCCGCTGACAAAAGCGCAGTACACCTCCATGGCGAAGATGCGCATGCTGCAGCCGAAGATTCAGGCAATGCGTGAGCGTCTGGGCGATGACAAACAGCGTCAGAGCCAGGAGATGATGGCCCTGTATAAAGCAGAGAAAGTGAACCCACTGGGTGGTTGCTTCCCGCTGCTGATTCAGATGCCAATCTTCCTTGCGCTGTACTACATGCTGATGGGTTCCGTTGAGCTGCGCCACGCGCCGTTCGCACTGTGGATCCATGACCTGTCCGCACAGGACCCGTACTACATCCTGCCGATCCTGATGGGCGTGACGATGTTCTTCATCCAGAAGATGTCGCCGACCACCGTGACCGACCCGATGCAGCAGAAGATTATGACCTTTATGCCGGTCATCTTCACCGTGTTCTTCCTGTGGTTCCCGTCAGGTCTGGTGCTGTACTATATCGTCAGCAACCTGGTGACCATTATCCAGCAGCAGCTGATTTACCGTGGTCTGGAAAAACGTGGCCTGCATAGCCGCGAAAAGAAAAAGTCCTGATCCGATAAGTTAACGCTAAAATAAGGGCGGTCGATTGACCGCCTTTTTTATTTGTATTGAACGAGAGCAACCATGAGCCATAACGACACTATCGTCGCCCAGGCAACCCCACCGGGACGCGGTGGTGTAGGCATTCTGCGCATCTCCGGCCTGAAGGCGCGCGAGGTGGCCGAAGCGGTACTGGGTAAGCTGCCAAAGCCGCGCTACGCTGATTACCTGCCGTTTAAAGATACCGACGGCACGCCGCTGGACCAGGGCATTGCGCTGTGGTTCCCCGGCCCGAACTCCTTTACCGGTGAAGACGTGCTGGAGCTGCAGGGCCACGGCGGCCCGGTTATCCTCGACCTGCTGTTAAAACGGATCCTGACCCTGCCGGGCCTGCGCATTGCGAAGCCGGGCGAGTTCTCCGAACGTGCCTTCCTCAACGACAAGCTCGACCTGGCGCAGGCGGAGGCCATTGCTGACCTGATCGACGCCAGCTCCGAGCAGGCGGCCCGCTCCGCCCTGAACTCGCTGCAGGGGGCATTCTCCGCGCGTGTGAATCACCTTGTGGAAGCACTTACTCACCTGCGCATCTACGTGGAAGCGGCTATCGACTTCCCGGATGAGGAGATCGATTTTCTCTCTGACGGTAAAATTGAAGCCCAGCTCAACCAGGTGATGGCCGATCTCGACGCCGTTCGCGCCGAAGCGCGCCAGGGCAGCCTGCTGCGCGAAGGGATGAAGGTGGTGATTGCCGGACGCCCTAACGCCGGGAAATCGAGCCTGCTGAACGCCCTGGCGGGCCGTGAAGCGGCAATCGTGACCGACATTGCCGGTACCACTCGCGACGTGCTGCGCGAGCACATCCACATCGACGGCATGCCGCTGCACATCATCGATACCGCCGGTCTGCGCGATGCCAGCGACGAGGTTGAGCGCATCGGTATCGAACGCGCCTGGCAGGAGATCGAGCAGGCCGACCGCGTGCTGTTTATGGTGGACGGCACCACGACCGACGCCGTTGACCCGGCGGAGATCTGGCCGGACTTTATCGCCCGTCTGCCGGCTAAACTGCCGATCACCGTGGTGCGTAACAAAGCGGACGTGACCGGCGAAACGCTCGGTATCAGCGATGTGAATGGTCACTCACTGATTCGCCTGTCGGCGCGGACCGGTGAAGGCGTGGACGACCTGCGTAACCATCTCAAGCAGAGCATGGGCTTTGACACCAGCATGGAAGGCGGCTTCCTCGCGCGTCGCCGTCACCTTCAGGCGCTGGAAGAAGCGGCGAACCATCTCGTTCAGGGTAAAGCGCAGCTGATCGGCGCGTGGGCGGGCGAACTGCTGGCGGAAGAGCTGCGTCTGGCACAGCAGAATCTGAGCGAGATCACCGGGGAGTTTACGTCGGACGATCTGCTGGGACGGATCTTCTCGAGCTTCTGTATTGGTAAGTAATCACTTATCGGGGGTGTTCAATATCTACAGGCGACTTATGATAATCACGTATTCATAAGTCACCTGTAGTTATATTAACCGCGATGAATTATGGCGTTGTTCAAGGAATTAATCACATCGTCAATATATTGTTTATCTTGACTGGTCAGTGCCTGTGACTCTCCAGAGGAACTATTCAGGTAAACAATATAATCAGGCTTGATTGCTTTAAACCATGCAATAGCAACCACCACAATGACCACACCAATTGCTTTCGTCAATAAAGATGCGGCGATGAATACCATTGTGATACCAATCAGTACCAAAATGATTGGTCCAACCTTTGAAGGATCTGTTTGACCACGTTTAACTGATGTCACACCGTTCATTGCATATGTTGTTGAACCTACAATAAACCTTGCATTAGTAATGCTAACATTCCCATTTCTGTAAAACTCGGTTTCTTCCATTTTTATGTCCTTGAGGCTGAGCTGTTTGTAGTAAAAAGATGTTTTCTTTAGTTATCGGTTTCAGAACAGAATTATTTAATACTTTATATAAAATTTGCAATGAGTCGATTATCTATATCTCCTACCAAAAAAGGAGATGTTCATTAATTAAAATACTACTGTTGCAAAATAACTGAAACAGACAATTTCATAGCCTTGTATCCCTGTTAATCCGAAGTATCTCCTCGCAAAGGTCAGATTCATAAAACAGTGAGAGATTGGTTTTCCTCTCAGGAAATCACCATTGTCCAAATGGCAACTCGCCTATTCCCTTTTCACCCCCTATCCTGCATGCCTGCATCTATGGGGGGTTTATGGCGCGTTTTCTGTTTTGTAGTTTCGCATTAGTTCTGCTTTATCCGTCCGGTATTGATATGTATCTGGTGGGATTACCGCATATCGCCCGCGATCTGGGCGCCAGCGAAGCGCAGCTGCATATTGCGTTTTCGGCCTACCTCGCGGGGATGGCGTCGTCGATGGTCTTTGCCGGGAAGATCGCGGATAAAGCAGGCCGTCAGCCTGTCGCTATCGCCGGAGCCATCGTTTTTGCCCTGGCGTCCCTTCTTTGCTCACAGGCGCAAAACAGCACCGTGTTTCTGACCGGGCGCTTTATCCAGGGCATCGGGGCGGGCGGTTGCTACGTGGTGGCGTTTGCCATTTTGCGCGACACCTTAAGCGCCCAGCGTCGCGCCAAAGTGCTGTCGATGCTGAACGGCATTACCTGCATCATCCCGGTGCTGGCCCCGGTCGTGGGCTATCTGATCATGCTGAAATTCCCGTGGCAGAGCCTGTTCTGGACCATGGCGGCGATGGGCGCGCTGGTGTTTATCCTGTCGATCGCCGTGCTGAAAGAGACCCACCCGGGCTCGCAGAATACCGGCCATACCGCAACCATTCACCCGGCAGAGAAGCTTCTCAACCGCTTTTTCCTCAGCCGTCTGGCCGTGACCACGTTAAGCGTGGCGGTGATCCTGACCTATGTAAACGTTTCCCCGGTGTTGCTGATGGAGACCATGGGCTTCGATCGCGGTGAGTATTCCACGGTGATGGCATTAACCGCTCTGGTCAGTATGGCTGTGTCGTTCTCCACCCCGTTTGCGCTGAATATCTTCCGCCAGCGCACGCTGATGCTGACCTCACAGGTTTTATTCCTCGCCGCAGGCGCGATCCTGGCGACTACCAGCTCACATGCGGTGATGCTGGTGGGCATTACGCTCATTTGCGCCGGGTTCTCGGTTGGCTTTGGCGTGGCGATGAGCCAGGCGCTTGGTCCCTTCTCGCTGCGGGCAGGCGTGGCCAGCTCGGTGCTGGGTATCGCACAGGTCTGCGGCTCGTCGCTGTGGATTTGGCTGGCGGCGGTCATCGGGCTTAACGCGCTGAATATGCTGATCGGGGTTCTGATTGGCTGTAGCATACTCTGCATTACCTTACTTATGGTCATCCAGCCCGCGGCGCACTATGAAGAAGCCCATCAGCAGTCTCGATCTTAACCTGTTGCTGTGCCTGCAGCTTTTGCTGCAGGAGCGCAGCGTTACCAAAGCGGCGAAGCGGATGAACGTGACGCCGTCAGCGGTGAGCAAATCGCTGGCTAAGCTGCGCGACTGGTTCGATGATCCGCTGTTTGTCAAAACGCCGCTAGGGCTGCTGCCGACGCCGCTGACGGTGAGCCTGGAGCAGGATCTGGCTGACTGGATGCAAATCGGCAACCAGATCCTCGATAAATTCCACCATGACTCTCCGGGCGGGCTGACGTTCGTGCTGGCCGCGGAAACGCCGCTGATGCTGATCCGCTTCAATACCCTGCTGGAGCAGGTGAACCAGCGCTATCCGCAGGCGACGGTGAAAATGCGCCAGTGGGATTACGACTCGCTGGACGCGATTACGCGTGGCGAGGTGGATTTGGGCTTCACCGGGCGTGAAACGCATCCGCGATCCCGCGAGCTGCTTAAGCTGATGCCGTGGTTTATCGACTACGAAATCCTGTTCAGCGACCGCCCCTGCGTCTATCTGCGCGAGGATCATCCGGCGCTTCAGCAAGAGTGGAATCTGGAGACCTTCCTGCGCTATCCCCATATCAGCATCTTCTGGGAACGCAGCGATACCTGGGCGCTGGATGAGGTGCTAAAGGAGATGGGACGCGAGCGCACGATCGCCATGAGCCTGCCGGGCTTCGAACAGGCGATGTTTATGGCGGCGCAGCCCGGCCATCACTATATCGCCACCGCCCCGCACTACTGTCACCACTACAATGAACTCCACCAGCGGAAGCTGATCGCCCTTCCCATTCCGATTGATGAGGAGCAGGCGGATAAATTGACCGTGCCCTTCACGCTGATCTGGCATAAACGGAACAGCCATAATCCCAAAATTCTCTGGCTGCGGGAGACCATCAAGGCGCTGTACGGTGCGAGCGATCCAATTTTTGCCTAAGAAAATGTAAAGTTCGGTCCTAAGGCTTCTCTTACTTCCATTTACTGATTAAAACAGGAGGCAAGTTAAGCGATAATCATGTAACCGTTTAACCGATTACGACCATTATCAAGGAGCGAAAAATGGCTACGCACTTTGCAAGAGGGATACTTACAGAAGGACGTCTCGTATCGGCAAGAATTTCTTCAGCCTGTCACCGTGAAGCACTCACGCTTCCAGAGCACCGCAGGTCGCGGTTTTTAGCGTCCCGGGCGCTTCTCGCGGAACTGATGTTTATGCTGTACGGCACCAGCGAGCTGCCGGACATCATTACCCAGCCAGAAGGCCGTCCGGTCTTTGCGGACCCGGATCTCCCTCGTTTTTCCATTGCCTACACGGGCAATATCATTGGGGTCGCGCTGACCACCGAAGGGGACTGTGGGCTTGATATGGAGCTTCAGCGCGCGACGCGCAGCTTCCACGGTGGTAACGCGCATGAAGACTATCCGCTCTCCAGCAATGAGAAGCTGTGGGTACGCAACCAGAACGATCCTGTCGAAGCCAGAGCGCAACTCATTACCCTGCGCCAGAGCATTCGTAAGCTCTGCGGATGCGCCTCAGACGACACCAGCCTGCTGCAGCTGTTGCCTGGCTCCGGACGTCTGCGCGCCACCCAGGCCACGCTGGTAGAAGCGCTCTGCGACGCGGAGGATGTGCTTATCTGGTCCATCGCGGTGACCCCCGCCATCGAACGCATGAAAATCTGGGAATTTGACAGTCAACAGGGATGGCGTAGCCTTCCTGATGTGCCCGAGCGCGCCAACGAGCCCGCCGCACGTCTGATGCGATTAACCAGTTTACCGGCAGAAAAAGCATTCACCCTTAGCTGATCCAATCAGGGTCATCATGATGAAACAGGAGTAATCATGTCTGATACGTTGAAAGTTGTTACGTTACTGGGAAGCCTGCGCAAAGGTTCATTTAACGGGATGGTAGCCCGCACGCTGCCACAGCTGGCACCTGCAGGTATGGAAATTAGCGCCCTGCCGTCTATTGGCGATATTCCGCTTTATGATGCTGACGTACAGCAGGAAGAAGGGTTCCCGCAGAGCGTTGAAGCGCTGGCAGAGCAGATTCGCCAGGCTGACGGCGTGGTCATCGTCACGCCAGAGTACAACTACTCTGTACCCGGTGGTCTGAAGAATGCCATCGACTGGCTGTCCCGTTTACCTGAGCAGCCGCTGTCAGGCAAACCGGTGCTGATCCAGACCAGCTCCATGGGCGCGATTGGCGGCGCGCGCTGCCAGTATCACCTGCGTCAGATCCTGGTCTTCCTCGATGCGATGGTGATGAACAAGCCGGAATTTATGGGCGGAGTGATTCAGAACAAGGTCGACCCGCAAACGGGTGAAGTGGTGGATCAGAGCACGCGCGACCATCTCTCTGGCCAGCTGACGGCGTTCGGGGATTACATTAAGCGGGTCAAAGCCTGATAAAAAAGCCCGGTGGCGCTAGCGCTTACCGGGCCTACACTCGTCAGTAGGTCAGGTAAGCGAAGCGCCACCTGACACCACAAACCGCACCTTAGTGCGCGTCAATAAACACAATCTTCAGTACAAACAGCAGCGCCACAACGATGACGCACGGGCTGAGGTCGCGGAAGCGGCCGGTACCGATCTTCATTACGCAGTAAGAGATAAAGCCCAGCGCGATACCTTCGGTAATCGAGAAGCTGAACGGCATCATCACGGCGGTAATAAACGCCGGCACCGCTTCGGTTAAATCATCCCACTTCACGCGAGACAGGCTGGAGGTCATCAGCACACCCACATAGATCAGCGCGCCGGCCGCAGCGTACGGAGGCACCATGCCCGCCAGCGGCGAGAGGAAGATCACCAGCAGGAACAGAATACCCACGACAACCGCCGTCAGGCCGGTACGGCCGCCCACAGAAACCCCGGAAGAGGATTCAATGTAAGCGGTCACAGACGAGGTCCCGATAAATGAGCCGGTCACAGAGGAGATACTGTCCACAAACAGCGCCTGCTTCATGCGCGGGAATTTGCCTTTCTCATCTGCCAGACCCGCTTTGTCGGTCACGCCAATCAGCGTACCGGAGGAGTCAAACAGGTTCACCAGCATGAAGGAGAAAATCACGCCCGCCAGGCCCAGGTTCAGGGAACCCGCCAGATCAACATGGCCAACAACGGTAGAGACGCTCGGTGGCGCGGAAACGATGCCGTTATAGTGAACGTCGCCCAACATCCAGCCCAGCAGCGTGGTGACCACGATGGACACCAGCACCGCCGCATGAATATTGCGGGAAGCCAGGATCGCGATGATAAAGAAGCCCAGCACGCCCAGCAGCACGTTATGAGAGGTCAGGTGACCGATGCTCACCAGCGTATCCGGGTTCGCCACGATAACACCGGCGTTTTTCAGCCCCATCATCCCGATAAACAGACCGATACCGCTGGTAATGCCCACGCGCAGGCTCACGGGGATGTTCGCAATCATCCAGTAACGCACGCGGAAAATGGTCAGCAACAGCAGGCCAACCGCGCCCCAGAAGATGGCGCCCATACCCACCTGCCACGGCAGACCCATCGCCTGAACCACCACGAAGGCAAAGAACGCATTCAGGCCCATCGCCGGTGCCAGCGCGACCGGCAGGTTAGCGAACACGCCCATCAGAATGCTGCCAAGGGCCGCGATCAGACAGGTTGTTACGAAGACGGCGCTGGTATCCATGCCAGCAACGCCCAGAATTTGAGGGTTAACAAAAACGATATAGACCATCGTCAGGAAGGTGGTGAAACCGGCGATCACTTCGGTGCGTGCCGTCGTGCCGTGCTCGCGCAGTTTAAACACGCGCTCAAGCAGACCCTGACCAGATGTCTGGGTAGTGTGTTGTTGACTCATCATCAATTTCCGAACAAGGAGGGAAAATTCGTCGCTATCCTATACCAAAATGCGACAATAGTGGCGGTTACGTGATACTTTTTTCATTGAATTTGCTTATACGGCAACGATTGCGTTCCGGTGAACTGCCGTACGTAAACGTTAAACTGGTTAAAAGGGAAAGGCATGTCCGGAATTGAAGCGGTATTTTTCGACTGCGACGGTACGCTGGTCGACAGTGAGGTCATTTGTTCCCGCGCGTATGTGGCCATGTTCCAGGAATTTGGCATTACGCTGGAACTCGAAGAGGTGTTTAAACGCTTTAAGGGCGTGAAGCTCTACGAGATCATCGACATCATTAACGAAGAACACGGCGTCGTTCTTGAGAAGGCGGCTCTGGAACCGGTGTACCGCGCCGAGGTTGCACGCCTGTTCGATTCGGAGCTGGAGGTGATTCCGGGCGCAAACGCGCTGCTGGATGCCATGATGGTGCCGATCTGCGTGGTCTCCAACGGTCCGGTCAGCAAAATGCAGCACTCGCTGGGCAAGCTTGAGATGCTGCACCACTTCCCGGAAAAATTGTTCAGCGGCTACGATATCCAGCGCTGGAAGCCGGACCCGGCACTGATGTTCCATGCGGCAAAGGCGATGAACGTTAACGTAGAGAACTGCATTCTGGTGGATGACTCGTCTGCGGGCGCGCAGTCGGGAATTGATGCAGGAATGGAGGTGTTTTATTTCTGCGCCGACCCGCACAACAAGCCGATCGATCATCCCAAAGTCACGACCTTCACCGATCTGGCGCAGCTACCCGCGCTGTGGAAGGCCCGCGGGTGGAATATTACGCGTTAAGCAGACCCTCCCGCAGGGAGGGCGACAGGTTTATCTGAAGAGCTTTTGAACAAACTCAGCATAGGCCGGACGCCAGACATCCATTTCGTGATTCAGACCGGGGTACATTTTATAGTCGAATTTGATGCCCTGTTTTTCCAGCTCCGCTTTCAGACCGGCGATATCTTTGCCGGTCACCGAATCGCGCTCTCCCACGACGACGGTGAAGTTATGCAACTGCCGGTTAATGGCCTCCGGCTGCTTAAAGCGTGCGGCCACGCCGTCGTCAGGTACGGTTGTTGTGGTAACGCCGCTGAACGTTCCCAGCCAGCCGAAGCTGTCCAGATGGTTCATACCGGAGACCAGCGCCTGATAGCCGCCCTGTGACAACCCCGCCAGCGCCCGGCCATCAGCATCTTTACGCACGTTGAAGCGTGTATCCACCAGCGGAATAATCTCGCTCATCAGTTCACGGTCTGCGGCTTTCGCATTAAGCGGATAGAAAGACTTTCGTCGTTCTGCCGGGGGGAAATTCTCGGGAATGGCCTCAGCGCTCTCCGTCTCGGTGTCGGGAACGACCACCAGCATCGGTTTGATTTTTCCCTCGGCCATCAGGTTATCCATCATTTGCGGCAGGCGGCCCTGATCGATTGCTGAGAGCCCGGTATCCCCAAAGCCATGGTAGAAGTAGAGCACCGGTAGAGGTTCCCCTTTGCCGTTGTAGCCAGGGGGAGTCCATACATAAACGCGGCGCTCTGACTTGAGTGACGGCGAGTGCCAGGTCAGGGTGGTGAGATCGCCATGCGGTACGGCACGATCGTCGAGAATGCTGCCCGGAACCAGAATCAGGCTGGTGTTCACCTGCCGCTGAGGTTTTTGATAACGGCTTCCCGTGTCGACTGAACGATAACCATCGATGTCGAAATAATATTCGTAGAGATTCGGGGCCATCGGCTCACTTTTCCATGTCCAGACGCCATTTTTCTCTTTCGTCATATCATGGGAAACCTGGGTTTCAGGCATTGACCCTGTCACCACGGAGACTCGCGTAGCGCCGGGCGCAAACAGGCGAAACGTAATGCTTTTATCCGCATTGACCTGCGTCACATAGCGGCTGACCGGGGTAGCCGGGTCGGGTGTCGCTGGCAACGGTGCGGCAATCACGTTTGTTCCAGCACCGATCCCGATGCTGATAGCCATCGCCAGGCATGCTAATGAATTTTTCATATCCCATCCTTTGCTGTTTTTTTCGTCTCACGTTAGCGCGTTTCGAACGTCAGGCAACGGATGAAGGGGAGAATTGTGATTACCATAGAAATAATAACGCCGGTAAGTACCGGCGTTATTATCAGATGACAGGATTACTCTTTCGGATCTTTACCCGCCAGCAGCTTGTCCAGCTCGTCGCCGCCCACGTGACGGAAGTCCTGACCCTTCACGAAGTAGAAAATGTACTCGCAAATGTTCTGGCAGCGGTCGCCAATACGCTCGATGGAGCGCGCGCAGAACAGGGCCGTCAGTACGCTTGGGATCGTACGGGAATCTTCCATCATGTAGGTCATCAGCTGACGCACGATGCCTTCATACTCCTGATCGACTTTCTTGTCTTCGCGGTAGATACGCACCGCTTCGTCCAGATCCATACGTGCAAAGGCATCCAGCACGTCGTGCAGCATCTGCACGGTGTGGCGGCCCAGCGACTCCAGGCTGACCAGCAGCGGCTGATGCTGCTGAGAGAACTTCTCCAGCGCGGTACGGCAGATTTTATCCGCAACGTCGCCGATACGTTCCAGCTCGGCGATGGTTTTGATGATCGCCATCACCAGACGCAGGTCGCTCGCCGTCGGCTGACGCTTCGCGATAATGCGCACGCAGGCTTCGTCGATAGCGACTTCCATCATGTTGACGTTTTTGTCGCCTTCAATGACGCGCTTCGCCAGAGCGCTGTCCTGGTTGTGCATCGCCGTAATCGCATCAGAAAGCTGCTGCTCGACCATGCCGCCCATGGTCATCACCTGGGTGCGAATGCTTTCCAGCTCTGCGTTGAACTGGCCGGAAATGTGTTTATTAAGATTGAGGTTGTCCATGGTTTCTCCACATGCACTAAGGCAAATCAACCGTAGCGGCCAGTAATATAATCTTCGGTTTGTTTCTTCGCGGGCTTAGTGAACAGATCGTCCGTGTTACTGAACTCAATCAATTCACCCAGGTACATAAACGCCGTGTGATCGGAGCAACGTGCAGCCTGCTGCATGTTGTGGGTCACGATAACCACGGTGTAATCCTGCTTCAGCTCGGTGATCAGTTCTTCAATACGACCGGTTGAAATCGGGTCCAGCGCTGAACACGGCTCATCCAGCAGCAACACTTCCGGGCGAATCGCAATACCGCGCGCAATGCACAGACGCTGCTGCTGACCACCGGAGAGAGAGTACCCGCTCTGGTGCAACTTATCTTTGGTTTCGTTCCATAATGCGGCCTTGGTCAAAGCCCACTGCACGCGCTCATCCATATCGGCACGGGAGAGCTTTTCAAACAGACGCACACCAAACGCAATGTTGTCATAAATAGACATCGGAAACGGCGTGGGTTTCTGGAACACCATCCCCACTTTCGCACGCAGCAGGGCAATATCCTGAGCCTGGGTCAGAATGTTTTCACCATCGAGGATGATTTCCCCTTCAGCGCGCTGCTCCGGATAGAGCGAATACATTTTGTTAAAGGTACGCAGCAGCGTGGATTTCCCACAGCCGGACGGACCGATAAATGCCGTGACCTGGTTCTTTGCGATATCCAGGTTGATGTTCTTCAGGGCATGGAATTTGCCGTAGTAGAAGTTCAAATCACGAACCTGAATCTTACCCGGGGCAGTATCAACCATACTCATTGACTCATTTCCTCATTCGGCGCCGCGATCTGCCGCGCCGTAAAAAATTAACCGTGTTTCTTCTTCGCGAAAATGACGCGCGCCAGAATGTTCAGCAACAGTACGCAAAGGGTAATGATCAGCACCCCGGCCCAGGCCAGTTGCTGCCATTCCGCGAAGGGGCTCATCGCAAATTTAAAGATCGTCACCGGCAGGTTGGCGATCGGCTGCATCATGTCCGTGCTCCAGAACTGGTTGGAGAGGGACGTAAACAGCAGCGGTGCCGTTTCACCCGCGATACGCGCCACCGCCAGCAGGATACCGGTCATGATCCCGGAGACCGACGCCTTCAGCGTAATCGCAGAGATCATCTTCCATTTCGGCGTACCCAGCGCGTAAGCCGCTTCACGCAGGCTGTCCGGCACCAGTTTCAGCATGTTCTCGGTGGTTCGAATCACAATCGGCACCTGCAGCAGCGCCAGCGCAATGACGCCCGCCCAGCCGGAGAAGTGTTCCATCTGCGCCACCACCACGGTGTAAACGAACAGACCCACGACGATAGACGGGGCTGACAACAAAATGTCGTTAATGAAGCGAATCACTTCCGCCAGCCAGGATTTACGGCCGTATTCTGCCAGGTAGATCCCCGCCATGATGCCCAGCGGCGTGCCGAAGACCGTCGCCCAGAGGATCAGCAGTCCGCTGCCCGCCAGGGCATTCGCCAGGCCACCACCCGCCGTGTTCGGCGGCGGCGTCATTTCGGTGAACAGCGACAGTGACATTCCGTCAATCCCGCGAACGACCGTCGAGAAGAGGATCCAGACCAGCCAGAACAGGCCGAATGCCATCGTCGCCATAGAGAGCGTCAGGGCAATGCGGTTTTTCATGCGGCGTCTGGCCTGCATTTTGCGGCGGGATTCCGCCAGTTCAGCAGTTGCTTGCATTTCGAGAGTGGCCATTAGCGTGCTCCCTCATTTTTAGCGAGACGCATAATCATCAGCTTGGAAATCGCCAGAACAATGAAGGTAATAACGAACAGAATCAGACCCAGCTCCATCAGCGCCGCGACGTGCAGACCCGATTCCGCTTCCGCAAATTCATTCGCCAGCGCAGAGGTAATACTGTTACCCGGCATATAGAGCGACGCGCTGTCGAGCTGGTAGGTGTTACCGATGATAAAGGTGACTGCCATGGTTTCACCCAGCGCGCGACCTAAGCCCAGCATCACGCCCCCGATCACCCCATTTTTGGTGAACGGAAGGACGATGCGCCAGATCACTTCCCAGGTGGTGCAGCCGATACCGTAGGCCGACTCTTTCATCATCACCGGCGTTTGTTCGAAGACATCGCGCATAACCGCCGCAATGTACGGAATAATCATGATGGCGAGGATCACGCCAGCCGCCAGAATGCCGATACCGAAAGCCGGGCCAGAGAACAGGGCCCCCACAAACGGAATGGCAGAGAGGACGTTACCCACCGGTTCCTGGAAGTACGTGGCGAACAGTGGCGCAAAGATGAACAGGCCCCACATGCCGTAGACGATACTCGGAATAGCTGCCAGCAGTTCAATGGCGATCCCCAGCGGACGACGGAGCCAGCCCGGCGCCAGCTCCGTCAGGAACAGGGCAATACCAAAGCTTACCGGAACCGCAATCAGCAGGGCGATGAACGAGGTCACCAGCGTGCCGTAAATTGGCACCAGGGCACCGTAGATGTCGTTCGGCGCGTCCCACTCTTTGGTCCACAGGAAGGAGAAACCGAATTTCTGGATGCTCGGCCAGGAGGAGAAAATCAGAGACACGATAATGCCGCCCAGCAGCAATAGCACAATCAGCGCAGCCAGTTTGACCAGCGCGCTGAAAATCATGTCACCTTTTTTACCCGGAGGGTTAAATGCAGGCTTGGTTGCAGCCATAAATTACTCTTCTGTTAAACGCGTTTACGAAATCGCCGGGTGGCGCTTGCGCTTAGCCGGCCTACAGTCGGAACCGTAGGGCGGGTAAGCGCAAGCGCCACCCGCCATTTTCGTCAGAATGCTAAATTAATACAATGCTTTACCGCTGCTGTCTTTTACGTTGGTTTTCCATGCAGCGCGAATCTGCTCAACCACGTTGTCCGGCAGGGTGGCGTAATCCAGAGCGTTAGCCTGTTTGCCGCCGTTTTTGTATGCCCAGTCGAAGAACTTCAGCACTTCAGCGCCCTGCTCAGGTTTCTTCTGCTCTTTGTGCACCAGGATGAAGGTGGTAGAGGTGATTGGCCATGCACCTTCGCCCTTCTGGTTAGTCAGATCCTGCGCGAAGGATTTGCTCCAGTCAGCGCCTTTGGCGGCGTTAGCAAAGTTCTCTTCGGTCGGGCTAACCGGTTTGCCGTCGGCAGAAACCAGTTTGGTGTAGGACAGGTTGTTCTGCTTCGCGTACGCATACTCTACGTAGCCGATGGAGCCAGGAAGACGCTGTACGAACGCGGCGATACCGTCGTTACCTTTACCGCCCAGACCGGTAGGCCAGTTAACGGTAGAGCCGGAGCCGACTTTAGATTTCCACTCTTCGTTCACTTTCGCCAGGTAGCTGGTGAACACGAAAGAGGTACCGGAACCATCCGCGCGGCGAACCACGGCGATGTTCTGAGAAGGCAGCTTCAGGCCTGGGTTGAGCTTAGCGATCGCTTCGTCATCCCATTTTTTGATGTTGCCCAGGTAGATGTCACCCAGCGTTTTGCCGTCCAGCACCAGCTCGCCCGACTTCACGCCCGGCAGGTTGATGGCCAGAACCACGCCACCGATCACGGTAGGGAACTGGAACAGGCCTTCCTGAGCCAGTTTGTCATCTGACAGCGGAGCGTCAGACGCGCCGAAATCAACCGTGTTCGCGGTAATTTGTTTCACGCCACCGGAGGAGCCGATACCCTGATAGTTAACCTTGTTACCGGTTTCTTTCTGGTAGGTATCCGCCCATTTGGCATACACCGGCGCAGGGAAGGTTGCACCAGCGCCAGTCAGGCTTGCTTCTGCAAATACAGAGAACGCGCTCAGAGATAAGGTCGCGGCGACAACAGTTGCGACAGTGGTACGCATAACTTTCATAATGTCTCCTGCAAGATTTTCGTAAATCGTTGTTTAGTGGCTACGATGAGCAAAATAGGACAAACAGGTGACAGATAAATGTACGAATTATGACAGTTTTATGACAATGAAAATTTAACTTAAAATTAAACAAAACAAAGCTTAATTTTCATCGAGTTAGCCACTTTTATGACAGGTTGTTTTCAGAAATATTTTCTTTATGTGACACTGAAAAAAGTAGCTGAAGATGACAAATTGTCATTATTAAAAATGAGAAAGGATTGATGAAAAACAAACCAGGCAGGATAAAAAAGCTCCACCCGAAGGTGGAGCCTGAAGGGTTTATTCTACAGTGACCGATTTCGCCAGGTTACGCGGCTGGTCGACGTCGGTGCCTTTGATCAGCGCCACGTGGTAAGCAAGCAGCTGCAGCGGAACGGTGTAGAAGATCGGTGCAATCACCTCTTCCACATGCGGCATCTCGATGATGTGCATGTTGTCGCTGCTGGCGAAACCGGCATCTTTGTCGGCGAAGACGTACAGGACACCGCCGCGGGCGCGCACTTCTTCGATGTTAGATTTCAGTTTTTCCAGCAGTTCGTTGTTGGGTGCCACAACGATGACCGGCATATCGGCGTCAATCAGCGCCAGCGGGCCGTGTTTCAGTTCGCCTGCCGCATACGCTTCAGCGTGAATATAGGAGATCTCTTTCAGCTTCAGCGCGCCTTCCAGCGCAATCGGATACTGATCGCCACGACCCAGGAACAGGGCGTGATGCTTGTCAGAGAAATCTTCCGCCAGGGCTTCAATGCGTTTGTCCTGAGACAGCATCTGCTCAATACGGCTCGGCAGCGCCTGCAGACCATGAACGATGTCATGCTCAACGGAAGCATCTTCGCCTTTCAGACGCGCCAGCTTCGCCACCAGCATCAGCAGAACGGTCAGCTGAGTGGTAAACGCTTTAGTGGAGGCCACGCCGATTTCGGTACCCGCTTTGGTCATCAGCGCCAGATCGGATTCACGCACCAGGGAAGAGCCCGGGACGTTACAGATGGCCAGAGAGCCCAGGTAACCCAGCTCTTTAGACAGTCGCAGCGCAGCCAGGGTATCCGCCGTTTCACCAGACTGGGAAAGGGTGATCATCAGGCTGTTACGACGCACCGCAGATTTGCGATAGCGGAATTCAGACGCAATTTCCACATCACACGGCACGCCAGCCAGGGATTCAAACCAGTAGCGAGAGACCATACCGGAGTTGTAGGAGGTGCCGCAGGCCACGATCTGAATGTGCTCAACCTTGCTGAGCAGTTCATTCGCATTTGCACCCAGCTCGCTCAGATCCACTTCACCGTGGCTGATGCGCCCGGTCAGGGTGTTTTTGATGGCGTTTGGCTGCTCGTAAATCTCTTTCTGCATGTAGTGACGGTAAGCGCCTTTGTCGCCCGCGTCGTACTGCAGGTTAGATTCGATCTCCTGGCGCTTCACCTGCTCGCCTTTGGTATCGAACACGGTCACGCTGCGGCGAGTCACTTCGGCGATATCCCCCTCTTCCAGGAAGATAAAGCGGCGGGTGACCGGCAGGAGCGCCAGCTGGTCAGAGGCGATAAAGTTTTCACCCATGCCCAGACCGATAACCATCGGGCTACCGGAACGCGCGGCCAGCAGCGTGGACGGATCGCGGGAATCCATGATCACCGTACCGTACGCACCGCGCAGCTGAGGGATAGCACGCAGCACCGCCTCACGCAGTGTGCCGCCCTGCTCCAGCTCCCAGTGCACCAGGTGAGCAATCACTTCGGTGTCCGTTTCAGAGACGAAGGTGTAGCCGCGCGCTTTCAGTGCTTCGCGCAGCGGTTCGTGGTTTTCGATAATGCCGTTGTGCACAACCACGATGTGTTCAGACACATGCGGGTGCGCGTTGCCTTCAGACGGTTCGCCGTGCGTCGCCCAGCGGGTATGCGCAATACCGGTTCCCCCGTGCAGCGGATGTTCTTCCGCGGCCTGGGCCAGCATCTGCACTTTACCGAGACGACGCAGACGGGTCATATGACCTTCTGCATCGACGACAGCCAGACCGGCAGAGTCGTAACCACGGTATTCCAGACGACGTAAACCTTCGAGAAGGATTTCAGCAATATCACGCTGCGCAACTGCGCCAACAATTCCACACATAATTTATATTCCGAATTTAGGCATTATGCCTGCGTTGTCGCTGACCTGTATTTGCCCTTTCCGGGCGCCCCGAGCCTTGTAGAGAGTGGGGTTATTGTTATGGGTACTGCTTGTGGGGGGAGATATATATTTATCTCCTCTCCCGGGTTTGCCTGATGACGGCTACGCCTTATCAGGCCTACTCAATCGTAGGGCGGGTAAGCGTAGCGCTACCCGCCTTGCTGTTACTTTTTCTTCACCGGGCGTTTCCAGCCCTGCTTGCTGACCTGCGGAACGCGGCTTAATACCAGCTCGTTCTCGGCCACATCGCGCGTTACGGTTGTTCCAGCGGCAATAGTCACCCCGTTACCCACAGTAACAGGCGCCACCAGCTGCGTATCGGAGCCAACGAACACGTCATCACCAATGATCGTTTTAAACTTATTGGCGCCGTCATAGTTACAGGTAATCGTCCCTGCACCAATATTCACGTTATTGCCAATTTCCGCGTCGCCCAGATAGGTCAGATGGCCGGCTTTAGATCCTTTACCCAGACGCGCTTTTTTCATCTCCACGAAGTTACCCACGTGAGCGCCTTCCAGCAGCTCAGCACCCGGGCGCAGGCGCGCAAACGGGCCGATAGTACAGGCCACGTCCAGACGGGCATCTTCCACCACGCTGTACGGGCTGATTTCGCAGTCGTCACCGATGATGCTGTTTTTGATCACGCAGCCGGCGCCAATTTTGACGCGGTTGCCCAACGTCACGTTACCCTCGAGGATAACGTTAGTATCAATCTCAACGTCACGCCCATGAGATAATGAGCCACGCAGATCGAAACGCGCCGGATCGCGCAGCATCACGCCTGCCAGCAGCAGTTTTTCAGCCTGTTCGGACTGATAAACACGCTCAAGGCGGGAAAGTTGAAGACGGTTATTCACCCCTTCGGTTTCGCTGATGCGCGCCGGATGGACTGCCGCAATCTCGCGCCCTTCGTGGTACGCCATCGCAATAATGTCGGTGATGTAGTATTCACCCTGCGCATTGTTGTTGTTGAGCTTCGACAGCCAGCGCTTCATATCCGCGCCATTGGCAATCAGGATACCGGTGTTGATCTCCTGAATCTGACGCTGCGCCTCACTGGCATCTTTATGCTCAACAATACCCGTAACGTTGCCGTTTTCACGGGTGATACGGCCATAACCGGTTGGATCGTCCAGCACGACGGTTAATAAACCGATGCCGCCCTGCGGTTTGGCTTCACGCAGGCGAGTCAGTGTTTCAACAGAGATCAGCGGGACATCGCCGTAGAGCATCAAAATGTCTTCGTCATCCGCAAAGAAGGGCGCTGCCTGCTGCATGGCATGGCCTGTACCCAACTGTTCAGCCTGAAGCACCCAGTTGAGCTTGTCGTCGCTCAGCGTCTTTTTAAGCAGATCGCCGCCGTGGCCGTAGACCAGGTGAACCTGATTAGCACCTAGTTCATTCGCTGCATCAATGACATGCTGCACCATTGGCTTTCCTGCAAGCGTGTGAAGCACTTTAGGCAGGTCGGAATACATGCGGGTCCCTTTGCCTGCGGCAAGGATCACCACGCTCATCGCACTGTTTGACATACGCATCCTGACGGTAGTTTGAGTGAGAAGTAAAAACGTTTGATGCTTAAAATTCTACATCTTTTTCAGCATGAATTAAGGCCGAAAAAAAAAGCCAGCCTGTTATCCAGACTGGCTTTTGTGCTTTTCAAGCCGGTGTTACATCGCTTTTTTGGTCAACTCGATAACGCGCAGTTTCGCGATCGCTTTGGCCAGCTCCGCAGACGCCTGAGCGTAATCCACGTCACCATGAGAGCTGTTAATGTGCTCTTCAGCCTTACGCTTCGACTCCAGGGCTCGCGCTTCGTCGAGATCCTGGCCACGAATAGCGGTATCGGCCAGAACGGTCACACTGCCAGGCTGCACTTCAAGAATGCCGCCGGACAGATAGATAAACTCTTCGTGACCGAACTGTTTAACGATGCGGATCATACCAGGCTTAATGGCGGTGAGCAGCGGTGCGTGACCCGGGAAAATACCCAGTTCACCTTCACTACCCGTTACCTGGATTTTCTCGACCAGACCAGAGAACATTTGTTGCTCTGCGCTGACGACGTCCAGGTGGTAAGTCATTGCCATATCACCCTCCGATTAAGGCGTTAAAGTTTTTTGGCTTTTTCCACAGCTTCTTCGATGGAACCAACCATGTAGAACGCCTGCTCTGGCAGGTGATCGTATTCGCCTTCCATGATGCCTTTAAAGCCACGGATGGTGTCTTTCAGGGAAACGTATTTACCTGGAGAACCGGTGAATACTTCCGCAACGAAGAACGGCTGGGACAGGAAGCGCTGGATCTTACGCGCACGTGCTACCACCAGTTTGTCTTCTTCAGACAGTTCATCCATACCCAGGATGGCGATGATGTCTTTCAGTTCCTGGTAACGCTGCAGCAGGGACTGTACGCCACGCGCGGTGTCGTAGTGTTCCTGACCAACAACCAGTGGATCCAGCTGACGGCTGGTGGAGTCCAGCGGGTCAACGGCCGGGTAGATACCCAGAGACGCGATCTGACGGCTCAGTACCACGGTTGCATCTAAGTGCGCAAAGGTGGTGGCTGGTGATGGGTCAGTCAAGTCATCCGCAGGTACGTATACCGCCTGAACGGAGGTGATAGAACCGGTTTTGGTAGAGGTGATACGTTCCTGAAGAACACCCATCTCTTCCGCCAGCGTAGGCTGATAACCTACCGCTGAAGGCATACGACCCAGCAGTGCAGATACTTCAGTACCGGCCAGGGTGTAACGATAGATGTTATCAACGAACAGCAGAACGTCACGGCCTTCGTCACGGAACTTCTCAGCCATCGTCAGGCCGGTCAGCGCAACGCGCAGACGGTTTCCAGGTGGCTCGTTCATCTGGCCGTAAACCAGGGATACTTTGTCCAGAACGTTGGAGTCGGTCATTTCGTGGTAGAAGTCGTTACCCTCACGAGTACGTTCACCTACGCCCGCAAACACAGAGTAACCGGAGTGCTCGATCGCGATGTTACGGATCAGCTCCATCATGTTTACGGTTTTACCTACACCCGCACCACCGAACAGACCAACTTTACCGCCCTTCGCAAACGGACACATCAGGTCGATAACTTTGATACCGGTTTCCAGCAGTTCCTGAGAGCTGGACAGCTCTTCGTAGGAAGGTGCCGCGCGGTGGATAGCCCAACGCTCTTCTTCACCGATGTCGCCTTTCATGTCGATTGGCTGACCCAATACGTTCATGATACGACCCAGTGTTGCTTTACCTACCGGGACTTCGATCGGGTGCTCAAGGTCTTTTACTTCCAGACCACGACGCAGACCGTCGGAAGAACCCATCGCGATGGTACGCACGATACCGCCGCCGAGCTGCTGCTGAACTTCCAGCACCAGGCTCTCGTTACCATTCTGTACCTCAAGCGCGTCGTACACGCGTGGTACGGCGTCCTGAGGGAACTCGACGTCCACCACGGCGCCGATTACCTGGACAATCTTTCCAGTAGCCATCTTGAATCCTCTACGTAATTCGTAAACCTGGTTAAACCGCGGCGGCCCCCGAGACGATCTCGGTGAGTTCCTGAGTAATGCTGGCCTGACGAGCTTTGTTGTAAACCAACTGCAGCTCTTTAATCAGGCTGCCGCCATTATCGGTCGCGGCTTTCATCGCCACCATTCGTGCGGCCTGCTCGCTGGCCAGGTTTTCTACAACGCCCTGATAAACCTGAGATTCAACGTAACGACGCAGCAGGGTATCCAGCAGCGGTTTCGGATCGGGTTCATACAGGTAATCCCAGGTTTTTTGCTTCAGCTCGCCATCTTCTGATGCCGGTAACGGCAGCATCTGAGTGAGCGTTGGAACCTGAGACATGGTGTTAATGAATTTGTTGCTGACAACGTACAGTCTGTCCAGACGGCCTTCATCATAAGCCTGCAACATCACTTTAACCGGGCCGATCAGTTCGGACAGGGACGGGTTATCACCCATACCGGTCACCTGAGCGACAATGTTGCCACCAACGGAATTAAAGAAAGAGACGCCTTTAGAGCCGATCATTGCGATATCGCACTGAACGCCTTTTTCAGACCATGCTTTCATATCCGCCAGCAGTTTTTTGAACAGGTTAATGTTCAAGCCGCCACACAGACCACGGTCGGTCGACACCACCAGGTAGCCCACGCGCTTAACGTCGCGTTCTTCCAGGTAAGGGTGCTTATATTCCAGATTACCGTTTGCAAGGTGACCAATCACTTTGCGCATGGTTTCTGCATAAGGACGGCTGGCCGCCATGCGATCCTGCGATTTACGCATTTTGGAAGCGGCGACCATCTCCATCGCTTTAGTGATCTTTTGCGTGTTCTGGACGCTTGCGATCTTACTACGTATCTCTTTTGCGCCGGCCATGAGCTTCTCCTCAATGCCAGGCGGCTTGTCCTGAGACAAGCCGCCGGACGATTACCAGGATTGGGTTGCTTTGAAGGAATCGAGGATAGCTTTCAGCTTGCCTTCGATTTCGTCGTTATAGCCACCGGTCTGGTTGATCTCTTGCATCAGCGGAGCGTGATCACGGTCGACGTAAGCCAGCAGAGCGGCTTCGAAGCTACCGATTTTCGCCAGTTCCACATCTTCGAGGTAACCGCGTTCAGCCGCGAACAGAACCAGGCCCTGCTGAGCAACAGACATTGGTGCGTACTGTTTCTGCTTCAGCAGCTCGGTCACTTTCTGACCGTGGCTCAGCTGTTTACGGGTTGCTTCGTCCAGATCGGATGCGAACTGAGAGAACGCAGCCAGTTCACGATACTGTGCCAGCGCGGTACGGATACCACCGGACAGTTTCTTGATGATCTTGGTCTGAGCAGCACCACCAACACGGGATACGGAGATACCCGGGTTAACTGCCGGACGAATACCGGAGTTAAACAGGTTGGTTTCCAGGAAGATCTGACCATCGGTAATGGAGATTACGTTGGTCGGAACGAACGCAGAAACGTCACCCGCCTGGGTTTCAATGATCGGCAGAGCGGTCAGAGAGCCCGTTTTACCCTTCACTTCACCTTTGGTGAAGTTCTCGACGTATTCCGCGTTAACGCGAGAAGCACGCTCCAGCAGACGAGAGTGGAGGTAGAATACGTCGCCAGGGAACGCTTCACGTCCAGGTGGACGACGGAGCAGCAGGGAAACCTGACGATAAGCAACAGCCTGTTTAGACAGGTCATCGTATACGATCAGCGCATCTTCACCGCGGTCACGGAAGTATTCGCCCATTGCGCAACCGGCGTATGGCGCCAGGTATTGCAGTGCAGCAGATTCAGACGCGGTCGCCACCACAACGATGGTGTTAGACAGTGCGCCGTGCTCTTCCAGTTTACGAACCACGTTGGAAATGGTGGACGCTTTCTGGCCGATGGCCACGTACACACATTTGATGCCGGAGTCACGCTGGTTGATGATGGCGTCGATAGCCATCGCGGTTTTACCGGTCTGACGGTCACCGATGATCAGTTCACGCTGACCACGACCGATTGGGATCATGGCATCAACGGACTTATAACCTGTCTGAACAGGCTGATCTACGGACTGACGGTCGATAACGCCCGGTGCGATAACTTCGATTGGGGAGAAGCCATCGTGCTCAACCGGACCTTTACCGTCGATTGGCGCACCCAGGGTGTTAACAACGCGACCCAGCAGGCCACGGCCAACCGGCACTTCCAGAATACGGCCAGTACACTTAACCTTCATGCCTTCGGCGAGGTCAGCGTATGGACCCATCACAACTGCACCAACGGAGTCGCGCTCCAGGTTCAGTGCGATAGCGTAACGGTTACCCGGCAGGGAAATCATCTCACCCTGCATACAATCGGCCAGGCCGTGGATGCGGATAACACCGTCACTTACAGAAACAATAGTACCTTCGTTGTGAGCTTCACTCACAACATTGAACTGAGCAATGCGCTGCTTGATCAGTTCGCTGATTTCGGTGGAATTCAGTTGCATGCTCCAGTCCCCTTAAGACTGCAAGACGTCTGCAAGGCGCTCAAGACGGCCGCGTACGCTGCCATCAATGACCATATCACCCGAGCGGATGATTACGCCTGCCATTACAGACTTATCGATTTTGCAATTCAGCTTAACTTTGCGTGACAGACGTTTTTCCATCGCGGCGGTAATTTTCGCAAGCTGTTCGTCACTCAGTTCAGTCGCAGAAGTCACTTCGACTTCAGCGGTAGCTTCACTAAGGGCACGTAAGTGCTCAAACTGCTCGAGAACATCCGGGAGCACACGGAGACGACCATTCTCTGCCATCACCTTAATCAGGTTCTGGCCGTTGGCATCCAGTTGCTCTCCGCACACGGCGATAAACGACGCGGCGAGGGTTTCAGGTGCTAACGCACCGGAAAGCAACTCGGCCATTTGTTCGTTTTTCGTCACCTCAGCGGCAAACGCCAGCATATTCTGCCAGCGATCGACATTTTGGTGTTCGATAGCAAAGTCAAAAGCTGCTTTGGCGTAGGGGCGAGCTACCGTAACAAATTCAGACATCAGCCCCTCCCTCCTTACAGTTCAGCGACAAGTTTGTCCACGATGTCGCTGTTAGCAGCTTCATCCACGGAACGTTCGATGATCTTCTCGGCGCCAGCAACAGCCAGAATCGCAACCTGCTTACGCAGTTCTTCACGAGCACGTTTACGCTCAGCTTCAATTTCAGCCTGAGCCTGTGTCACGATCTTAGTACGTTCCTGTTCTGCTTCAGCTTTGGCTTCGTCCAGGATCTGCGAACGGCGTTTGTTAGCCTGTTCGATGATAACCTGAGCTTCCGCTTTCGCTTTTTTCAGCTGGTCTGTCGCGTTGGCCTGTGCAAGGTCCAAATCTTTCTTAGCGCGTTCTGCAGAAGCCAGACCGTCAGCAATTTCTTTCTGACGTTTTTCGATGGCAGCCATTAAAGGCGGCCATACATACTTCATGCAGAACCAGACAAAGAGAATAAACGCGATGGCCTGGCCGAGGATTGTTGCGTTCATGTTCACAGCACAATACCTCTTTAATATCTGTGGCTTAGGGTTTTAAAACTACTACTACGCGACAGCAAACATCACGTACAGACCCAGACCTACAGCGATCATTGGGATAGCATCCACCAGACCCATAACGATAAAGAACTGAGTACGCAGCAGAGGAATCAGATCAGGTTGACGCGCAGCGCCTTCCAGGAATTTGCCCCCGAGGATGCCGATACCGATCGCAGCACCGATAGCCGCCAGACCCATCATCACAGCGGCAGCCATGTACAGCAGATCCATATTCAGGTTTTCCATGACAGTCTCCAGTTTGTTTCAATTAAAACGTAGTAGTGTTGGTAAAAAATCAGTGCTCTTCAGACGCCATCGACAGATAGACGATCGTCAGAACCATGAAGATAAAGGCTTGCAGCGTAATGATCAGGATGTGGAAAATGGCCCACGGCACATTCAGAACCCACTGTGACCACCACGGCAGAAGACCCGCGATCAGAATGAAAATCAGCTCACCCGCATACATGTTGCCGAACAGTCGCAGACCCAGTGAAACAGGTTTGGACAGCAGGCTAACGCCTTCCAGGATCAGGTTGACCGGAATAAACGCCCAGTGGTTGAACGGCTGCAAGGTAAGCTCTTTCACAAAGCCGCTTACGCCTTTCATTTTGATGCTGTAGAAAAGAATCAGGATAAACACGCCCAGCGCCATCGACAGGGTGATGTTCACGTCCGCAGACGGTACCACACGCAGTGCTGGCAGGCCGAAGATGTGCTCGCCGATGAACGGCAGCAGATCGATTGGCAGCAGGTCCATCAGGTTCATCAGGAAGACCCAAACGAACACGGTCAGGGCCAGCGGAGCAATCAGCTTGCTCTTGCCATGGTACATGTCTTTGACGCTGCCATGGACGAAGCCGATGATCATTTCGATGAAGGTCTGGAATTTCCCTGGTACACCGCTGGTCGCTCGTTTAGCAACACCGCGGAACATGGCCAGGAACAGAAGACCCAAAACCACCGAGAAGAACATGGAGTCGATGTTGATCGTCCAGAAGGTGGCCGGGGGGTTATGTGGATCCACCAGCGAGAATGTACGCAGGTCCAGCTGAAGGTTATTCAGATGGTGACCTATGTAATCCTGCGGCGTCATATTTTCTGAAGCCATGATGCCTTTTACCCTTTGTTATTGATTACAGCTGGAGCCAGAACTTGTACCACCAGCACCAAAACCCACGTTGCTATCAGCGGCATGAAGACCACTTTCAAAACCGCCAGCGCCATCACCAGTAGAGCAAAGGTCAGCAACACCTTACACACTTCGCCGAGGGCGAAGGACCAGGCCACGCGGCCTTTGGCAGGTGTATGCGCCTGATGACGCCAGGCAAAAATCATAAACAACACGTTTGGCAGCACAACCGCCAAACCCCCGCACACGGCGGAGATGCCCCAGAAGGGGTCTTTGAGGCTAAACAGCAGTCCACTTGCTATCACAGCCAGAAACTGAATGAACAGAAGCTTACGAGCAACGTTTCTACTCAAGAGCGACACAGACATCACGTTTTTACTCCTGCTCCCTTCGAGGTATGCCGCGTGTCGTATAAAACGTCCTTTAAGGCTCAGAGTCAAGCATCAAAAAGCGGTCAAATTATACGGTGCGCACCCGTGATTTCAAACATTAAGTAGCGAAAAGGTGAATAAATGTTTAAATATTTTTCCCCACCGCTATTTTTTAACTTTCGCTGAAAGCGTCAACCTTCGACCAAAACTGCAAACAGCGCGAAAACGTTGACGATAAAGCGTGCACGAGATCACAAAACACACATTTGCGATAAGGTTGTATTTATCAAAGGCGCAAATCGCGGAAATTTATCTTTATGAAATTAAACGCAAAACGTCGTAACTATTTTCAAAACAGCCCAGTACACAATAAAAACCTTTTATTGACATTCTTAATAAATAATTAACATTGCGTTCTGGTTACTGCCTTCCACTTTTAGCAGACTTATATTTTCACAGATGACTATCTTCTCGGTGAATAATAGTTACTTCGTTAACCGGAAGAAAAACCTTAGTGAAGCAGAGGTTAAAAGCTGCCCGATAAATCCCCGCTAGTTGTGCTGTTTTTTAACATGATAAGAACAGCACGAATTCCACATTTTTTATTAATTTTTTAAAAATTGTTTGGCTTAATTATCACCAGATGACGTTCACCTTCGAGCTGAGGAATCTCTAATTTCTCAATAGACTCGACAGCAAAACCGTCCGGAAGCTGTTCAATCTCATCGCCTGGCAACTGCCCTTTCAGCGCATAAAAGCGGCCGTTCTCCGCAGGTAAGTGTTTGCACCAGCTCACCATATCGTTGAGCGACGCAAATGCGCGGCTGATAACCCCGTCAAACGGCGGCTCTGCCGGGAACTCCTCTACCCTGCTCTGCACGGGCGTGATGTTCTCAAGCTTCAGCTCATGCTGTACCTGACGTAAAAAGCGCACGCGTTTGCCGAGGCTGTCCAGCAGCGTGAAATGGCTCTCAGGGCGAACAATCGACAGCGGAATACCCGGCAGACCAGGGCCCGTCCCCACGTCGATAAAGCGTTCACCTTTCAGCCAGGGGGCAACCACGATGCTGTCGAGAATGTGGCGAACGAGCATCTCGTTGGGGTCGCGAACAGACGTCAGGTTGTACGCTTTGTTCCATTTGTTCAGCATATCGACATAGGCCACCAGTTGATTTTTCTGGTGATCGGTGAGCGAAATACCTGCCTGATCCAGCAGACGAGAGAGTTTGTTGAGCACGGTGAATACCTGTTGAGAGACTTAAGTGGCGGGTGGCGCTTCGCTTACCCGCCCTACGGAGTTCAGTAGGCCCGGTAAGCGCAGCGCCACCGGGCAATTTCAAGGCATTACGCGCTACGGCGCAGCATGCCCTGCTTTTTCAGCCACACCAGCAGGATCGAAATCGCCGCTGGAGTCACGCCCGAGATGCGGGACGCCTGGCCGATCGATACCGGTTTGTGATCGTTCAGCTTAGCGATCACTTCGTTGGAAAGGCCCGTCACCTGGCGGTAGTCCAGCATTTCCGGCAGCAGCGTGTTTTCGTTACGCTGCTGTTTTTCGATCTCATCCTGCTGACGCGCGATGTAACCTTCGTACTTCACCTGGATCTCAACCTGCTCCGCCGCTTCAGCATCTTCCAGGCCCGGCGCGAACGCGGTCAGTTTGACCAGGTTCTCGTAGGTGACTTCAGGACGGCGCAGCAAATCTTCACCGCTGGCCTCGCGCGACAACGGCGCGGTTAAGTGAGCGTTTACTTCAGCAGCGGTTTCCGCCTGCGGATTCACCCAGGTAGTTTTCAGACGCTGACGTTCCTGTTCAATGCGCTCCAGCTTCTCGTTGAAGCGCGCCCAGCGTTCGTCATCGACCAGACCGAGCTCGCGGCCCATTTCGGTCAGACGAAGGTCGGCGTTATCTTCACGCAGCATCAGGCGATATTCTGCGCGAGAGGTAAACATACGGTACGGTTCTTTGGTACCCAGCGTGCAGAGATCGTCAACCAGCACGCCCAGGTACGCCTGAGAACGGCCGGGTGCCCAGCCTTCTTTCTCGGCAGAGAAGCGCGCAGCGTTCAGGCCAGCAAGCAGGCCCTGTGCAGCCGCTTCTTCGTAGCCGGTGGTGCCGTTAATCTGACCCGCGAAGAACAGACCGTGGATGAATTTGCTCTCCAGGGTCGGCTTCAGGTCACGCGGATCGAAGAAATCGTACTCAATAGCGTAGCCAGGGCGAACGATTTTTGCGTTCTCCATACCCTGCATTGAGCGAACAATTTGCATCTGCACATCGAACGGCAGGCTGGTGGAGATGCCGTTCGGGTAAATTTCGTTTGAGGTCAGCCCTTCCGGCTCCAGGAAGATCTGGTGCTGGTTGCGATCGGCGAAGCGCATCACTTTGTCTTCGATCGACGGGCAGTAGCGCGGACCGATCCCTTCGATCACGCCGGCGTACATCGGGCTGCGATCGAGGTTATTGCGGATCACGTCGTGGGTTTTCTCGTTGGTATGCGTGATATAGCACGGCACCTGCTGCGGATGCTGTGCCGCATTGCCCATGAACGAGAAGACCGGCATTGGGTTATCACCGTGCTGTTGCGCCAGCACGCTGAAATCAATGGTACGCGCATCAATACGCGGCGGCGTACCGGTTTTCAGGCGGCTAACGCGCAGCGGCAGTTCGCGCAGACGGCGAGACAAGGGAATAGACGGCGGATCGCCAGCACGACCACCGCTGTAGTTATCCAGGCCGATATGAATTTTACCGTCCAGGAATGTCCCCACGGTCAACACCACGGCTTTGGCGCGGAATTTGAGGCCCATCTGGGTCACCGCGCCTACGACGCGATCGTTCTCAACGATAAGATCTTCAACCGCCTGCTGGAAGATCATCAGGTTCGGCTGGTTCTCCAGCGCGGTACGTACCGCCTGACGGTAAAGTACGCGGTCTGCCTGTGCACGGGTCGCTCGAACAGCAGGCCCTTTGCTTGCGTTTAGTATCCTAAACTGGATGCCGGCATGATCGATCGCTTTCGCCATCAGGCCGCCAAGTGCATCCACTTCTTTTACCAGGTGTCCTTTCCCAATGCCGCCAATCGCCGGATTACAGGACATTTGTCCCAGCGTGTCGATATTGTGTGTCAAAAGCAGGGTCTGCTGACCCATTCGCGCTGCGGCCATTGCGGCCTCAGTGCCTGCGTGACCCCCGCCAATGATGATGACGTCAAAAGGATCCTGATAAAACATGGTGGTCTGCCTCGCGTAAAGCGGTATGAAAATGGATTGAAGCCCGGGCCGTGGATTCTACTCAACTTTAGTCTTTCGAGAAAGCATTGGGATCCTGGGCTATTAAAAAGAAGATCTTTTTATTTAGAGATCTGTTCTATTGTGATCTCTTATTAGGATCGCGAACCCATGTGGATAAGTCCGATCTCATAAAGAAGATCATGCAGTTAGAAAGGATCGTTTGCTGTGAATGATCGGTGATCCTGGACCGTATAAGCTGGGATCAGATCGCGACTTTATACACAGGCCAAAAACGACGCTACGGTTGTTCTTTGGATAACTACGGGTTAATACGAGCTTTTAACCAGAGTTATCCACATCTGTTCGCACGATCTTTAATCGTTTTTGAGTAAATTTTTCCATTCCGCGAGCCAGATCTCGGCTGGATCCTCCGGAATGTCATGATCGAGGATGTTGATCTTGAGTGTTTCACCCAGCTGTTTTGCTCCGCAGGAGGTCACAGCGGCTTCGACTTTCTCTATTGCCCCGCAAAAAGTGTCATATTCACGACTGCCGATCCCTACTGCGCCAAAACGGACGTTTGACAGATCGGGCTGCTGTTCCAGCAGTTCGTCATATAAAGGTTGCAGGTTATCCGGCAGATCGCCCGCGCCGTGCGTGGAGGTGATCAGCAGCCAGACCCCATCAGTCGGGAGATCTTCCAGCAACGGGCCGTGCAGGGTTTCCGTGGAAAAGCCCGCCTCTTCCAGCTTTTCAGCCAGATGTTCCGCTACGTATTCTGCACCACCCAGGGTGCTGCCGCTGATAAGGGTAATGTCCGCCATTGATCGCTCGCCCAGATAAAGAGACGGTCATTGTACGCTGTGAACGAGCTGGGATCTACCTGTGGAAAATGTGGGAATGGATTTGCCCGATCACGGGCGGATGGTACGCATGATCGGGTTTTGCAGGGAGATCAGGGTCTCGGTGGACTGAATTTCATCGATTGTTTGGATCTTGTTGATAAGTACCTGCTGGAGCGCGTCGATGGATCGGCACATGACTTTAATAAAGATGCTGTAGTGCCCGGTGGTGTAGTACGCCTCGGTGACTTCATCCAGCGCGTTCAGTTTCGCCAGGGCGGAAGGGTAGTCTTTGGCGCTTTTAAGAATGATGCCGATGAAGCAGCAGACGTCGTAACCCAGCTGCTTCGGGCTGACGTCAATGCGAGCACCGGTAATGATCCCTGCCTGCTTCATCTTCTCTACGCGAACGTGAATGGTTCCCGGGCTGACGCCAAACTGTTTCGCCAGTTCGGCGTAGGCGGTACGGGCATTGGCCATTAACGCCTCCAGAATGCCGCGGTCGAGATTGTCGATCTGATAATTTTCCATAGCTTTTTCTTATGAATATTAATGAATCACTCTATTCTAGCGCCTTATTTTATCGAATCAAAAGTGAAGACGGCTTTTTGTTGATGGGTTATTGAATAAGGTGTCATTTCTGTTGCTTAATCAATATCAACAGGACGCAGGAGTATAAATAATGAAAACCGCTTACATCGCAAAACAACGCCAGATCAGTTTCGTAAAATCCCATTTTTCCCGCCAGCTGGAAGAGAAGCTTGGGCTGATTGAAGTCCAGGCGCCGATCCTCAGCCGCGTGGGTGACGGGACGCAGGATAACCTCTCTGGATGCGAAAAAGCTGTACAGGTGAAAGTGAAAACACTGCCAGATGCTCAGTTCGAAGTGGTTCATTCACTGGCGAAATGGAAGCGTCAGACCCTGGGACAACACGACTTCAGCGCGGGCGAAGGGCTCTACACGCACATGAAAGCTCTTCGCCCCGATGAAGACCGCCTTTCTCCGATTCATTCCGTTTATGTTGACCAGTGGGACTGGGAGCGCGTGATGGGGGATGGCGAGCGTCACGTCGGCACGCTGAAATCCACCGTTGAGGCGATCTACGCCGGGATCAAAGCAACCGAAGCGGCCGTAAGCAAAGCGTTTGGTCTGGCACCGTTTCTGCCGGAATCGATCCACTTTGTGCACAGCCAGGAATTGCTGACCCGTTTCCCGGGTCTGGATGCCAAAGGCCGCGAGCGCGCTATTGCTAAAGAGCTGGGTGCGGTGTTCCTTATTGGGATCGGCGGCAAGCTGTCTGACGGTAAGCGCCATGACGTTCGTGCGCCAGATTATGATGACTGGAGCACCACCGGTGAGGGTGAATTTGCCGGTTTGAACGGCGATATTCTGGTCTGGAACCCGGTACTGGAAGACGCATTCGAGCTTTCTTCTATGGGGATCCGCGTGGATGCTGACGCGCTGAAGCGCCAGCTGGCGGTGACCGGTGATGAAGATCGTCTCAAACTGGAGTGGCACCAGGCGCTGCTGCGTGGGGAGATGCCGCAGACGATTGGCGGCGGTATCGGCCAGTCCCGTCTGACCATGCTGCTGCTTCAGCTGCCCCATATTGGTCAGGTTCAGTGTGGCGTCTGGCCGCAGCAGGTTCGCGAAAGCGTCGGCTCTCTTCTGTAATTAACGCTGCCAGCGTCTGAGCAGGCGGCTACGCAACCCGGTATCAAAGCGCCAGATATGATCGAAGATGCGCATGATGCCGGGTTTTCCATGGGCGGACATCGCTACCGCATGAAAACGGTGCTGATGCACACGCTGTAATTCCTTCACTTTATTTATCACGTCATCCGGCAGCCGCTGGGCGATAAAATCGGAAATCACCACCGCGTCTGCGTCGTACCAGTCGCCGCCCTGCATCCGCTCAACGATGCTGCGAAAACAGCTGGCCAGATCGGTGCCGCCGCGAAAACGCTGGCTCAGGAAGCGGATTGCCTGCTCGATCCCCTGCTGGTTCGTCAGCTCATAGCCTACGACTTCGCTGGAGAACAGCATGATGAAGCAGCGACGACGATCGGCGAGCGCCACGCGCATCAGCGCCAGACAAAACGCTTTTGCACACTGCTCGTTAAACCCACCCATCGATCCGGATGTATCCACGCAAACGATGAAGGGTCCGCGCGGCTGTTCATCAAAATCCTGATGAACGACCGGCCGCTGGCTGATTTTCTCGCGCCAGGCTTCACCGTGCAGCCGGTAGGTAAGGAGCTGTTTTTCCACCAGTCGACGGTAAAACTCATACTCCAGCTCGGTCATCCCCAGCGTGCTCAGCTCCGTGGGCAGCAGACGCAGAATATCATCGCTCTGCTGGAGCCCGTCGACCTGCTCCGGAACGGTGGCCGGTTCACGCACCAGGGTGCGGAAGGTTTCCATCGGGGCGTCTTTCTTTGGAACTGACTTCGCCTCCCTTGAGCGACCCAGCTGTTCTGCTAGCTTCATCAATTCGGGCTGCTGCGTCAGAAAATCGCCGTATTTGACGATCAACTGATAGTCCCCGCGCCGGAGCTGTCCGGCGCTCATATCCCAGAGACGTCCTGCCGCGTTCTCATTTTCCACCAGCACCTGCTCAAGCTGGCCGCTTAAGGTCATGCGTTCCTGAACTTCACTGAGCAGCTGTTCGCGCTCTTCATCCAGCAGCTGCTGGTTTAGCGTGGTGGCCTGCACCACCAGGCTGAGACGCCAGCGCTGTAAAAAGAGGGTGTGCAGTGCGGGAGTGAACGTGGCGTTGTCCGTGACCAGCCCCCGGGCCTGGCTGGCAAACGGGGAGTGGACCTTGTCGAGCAACGTCAGGGTTTGCGGAAGCTGGACGATAAACTGCGGCGTGGAGAGCCGCTGGCACTGCTGATAGCAGGCCACCTCTTCCGTTAACTCAGGCGGAACTTCGGTCTCCCTGAAGCGCTGACGCAAATTTTCGCGCCAGCGCGGAAGATCGTCCGTCATCGCCTTTTTGAGCTTCGGAAATTTTTCAAAAAAAGCTGCCAGCTGCGGCGAAGCCAGAAGGGTTATGACCACTTCTTCGATCAACCCTTCCTCGCTGACGGCCAGCATGACGTTAAGCGTATCCAGAGTTAGCATTGACGCGCCTGTTTAATCTGCGCGCTGACGTCCTGCAGGCTGGCTTCAATG
Source organism: Enterobacter quasiroggenkampii (assembly GCF_043972695.1). Classification (NCBI taxonomy): domain Bacteria; kingdom Pseudomonadati; phylum Pseudomonadota; class Gammaproteobacteria; order Enterobacterales; family Enterobacteriaceae; genus Enterobacter; species Enterobacter quasiroggenkampii. The sequence goes on along the minus strand of NZ_CP143745.1, from coordinate 557,463 downwards.
CGACCTAACCAGTCGCTATGAATAAAGAGGCATTTTTGCTGCTCGCTAAAGCGGGTGTGCTGCTGGTGCCATTCGGTATCCAGCGCGTCCAGCTGCTGCTTAATCTCTTCGGGAACGCTGTCAGAGGCGGTTCCCGGAAGCGCGAGACGCGAGCCCTGCAGGCTGACGTCGCGGATCACCAGGTGCTGGCTGCTGTCCACTTCCATATTCAGCGGCTGCGCGAAACCGATGCCGTTGAGCTTTCCGCGGATCTCTCCGCCCTTATCCAGCCACTGCGCCAGCGCCTCGCGCTCAATCGTCACGTGCACCACCTGCATATCATGCAGCTTAAGCGGCTGCTGGAGCAGCAGGGTCAGCGTCGGGCTGGTGAGTTCGGCGGGTAATTCATAGTGCGGTTTGCGGGCGAACATCCCCCCCAGGCGATTCACTTTCAGCGCGGTTTTATCACTTTGCTGCTGCTGAAGCTGGATGCGCCGCTGGGCAATTGCCCCCAGTTGGTTGAGCATCGCCTGCTGTCCCCAGGCGTGTCCGGTCATCAAAACGTCAAGCTGCTGCTGCATCAGATTCATGCCTTCCGCGTCGTGCCAGAGGCAATCTTTCAGCAGGATCAGATCGATGGGGGCAACAGCATCGCGGCCGCTAAACAGGGCGCTGGCCTGCAGGAGGCGGATCGCTTTTTTCCAGCGGCGATCGGAGACATAGGGCGCAGAAGGAAGGTGATCAAGCTGCTGACGCAACAGATAGATCAGCTCGAATACCGCGTCCGGCAATGTGATTTTGCCAATATCCTGCTGCCACTGATAATACTCTTCATCCGTCACCTGCAGCGAAGCGGATACCGGGTTTTCACTTTCATCCTGCTGGCTGATCAGCATGGAGCGGAAGTTGGATTTATCCTGTACTTTGTCCAGCCACAGGCGGATGAGCATACGGTCATACAGCGCTTCCAGGCTGCTGTCGGCTTCGGGCAGTTCGTTAGAGGCGGCCACCAGCAGGCGCATCGGGATTTTCTCTTCACTGGCGCCGTTACGGAACCGACGTTCATTTATCGCCGTGAGCAGGGTGTTCAGAATGGCCGGTCCCGCTTTCCAGATCTCATCAAGAAAGACAATTTCTGCCTCAGGCAGATACCCCGCCGTCAAACGTTCGTAGCGCCCTTCATCTTTCAGCGCCTGAATGGAAAGGGGGCCAAACACCTCTTCTGGGGTGGAAAAGCGGGTCATCAGGTATTCAAACGCGCGGGCGTTCTGAAAAGCAAACTTAAGCCTGCGGGCAATCAGGCTTTTGGCGATGCCCGGCGGCCCAAGCAGAAACACGCTTTCACCGCTCAGCGCCGCCAGCAAACAGAGGCGAATCGCGTGGCTACGCTCGAAAAGGCCTTTCTCCAGCGCGCTGCTGAGGCGGGAAATTCTTTCTGCTAATAAATGTGAGTGAGCCATAATAGTTTTGCATCCTTTCGCCGTCGTGGCGGCCAATTGAAGCGAGTATAGACGTTTCAGTCAGGGCTGGTAATAGACTGAAGTGCGGCGCAATTTTCTTTGCGCTACATTAATGCGGTTGCATTTAGGGGTACGATTTTGCATTGAATCGTGCATACTGTGCGCTTTTTGTGGGCCAAGGGACCAGGAACACATTTGTTATTCAAACGAAAAGACTAGTCTATGAGCACTGATAATAAGCAATCATTACCCGCAATAACGCTTGCGGCGATCGGGGTTGTCTACGGTGATATTGGCACCAGCCCGCTTTATACGCTTCGTGAATGTCTGTCCGGCCAGTTTGGCTTTGGTGTTGAGCGCGATGCCGTATTTGGCTTCCTGTCCCTCATCTTCTGGCTGCTGATCCTGGTGGTTTCTGTTAAATATCTCTCCTTCGTTATGCGCGCTGATAACGCGGGCGAAGGCGGTATCCTGACCCTGATGTCCCTTGCAGGGCGCAACACCTCTGCCAGAATGACCTCCGTGCTGGTGATTATCGGCCTGATTGGCGGCAGCTTCTTCTATGGAGAGGTGGTTATTACGCCCGCGATTTCGGTCCTCTCGGCGATAGAGGGGCTGGAGATCATCGCGCCGCAGCTTGATACGTGGGTGGTCCCGCTGGCGATAATCGTGCTGACGCTGCTGTTTGTGATCCAGAAGCACGGTACCGGGCTGGTGGGTAAACTGTTTGCACCAATTATGCTGGCCTGGTTCCTGATCCTGGCCGCGCTTGGCTTGCGCAGCATTATCGCTAACCCGGAAGTGCTGCATGCGCTGAACCCCTACTGGGCCGTGCATTTCTTCCTCGAATACAAAGTGGTTTCCTTCGTGGCGCTGGGGGCGGTCGTGCTCTCCATTACCGGCGTTGAAGCATTGTATGCTGACATGGGTCACTTCGGGAAACTGCCTATCCGCGTGGCCTGGTTTATTGTGGTGCTGCCGTCGCTGGTGCTGAACTACTTTGGCCAGGGCGCGCTGTTGCTCAAAAATCCGGAAGCGATAAAGAACCCGTTCTTCCTGCTGGCGCCTGACTGGGCGCTGGTGCCGATGCTAATCCTGGCGACGCTGGCGACCGTCATTGCCTCTCAGGCGGTGATTTCCGGTGTGTTTTCTCTGACGCGCCAGGCCGTGCGTCTGGGGTATCTCTCGCCGATGCGCATCATCCATACTTCAGAGATGGAGTCGGGCCAGATCTACATCCCGTTCGTTAACTGGCTGCTCTATTTTGCGGTTGTGATTGTTATCGTCAGCTTCGAGCACTCCAGCAACCTGGCGGCGGCGTACGGTATTGCAGTAACCGGTACGATGGTGCTGACATCGCTTCTCTCCACTACGGTGGCGTACCGAAACTGGCACTGGAATAAATTCCTCGTGGCGATGATTCTGGTGGGCTTCCTGTGTATTGACGTGCCGCTGTTCTCTGCGAACCTCGACAAGATTGTCTCCGGCGGCTGGCTGCCGCTGACGCTGGGTCTGGTGATGTTCATCGTCATGACCACCTGGAAAAGCGAGCGTTTCCGCCTGCTGCGGCGCATGCATGAGCACGGGAATTCTCTGGAGGCGATGATCGCTTCGCTGGAGAAATCTCCGCCGGTCCGCGTGCCGGGCACTGCGGTGTATATGTCTCGCGCCCTGAACGTCATCCCGTTCGCGCTGATGCATAACCTCAAGCACAACAAAGTGCTGCACGAGCGTGTGATCCTGCTGACGCTGCGCACCGAAGATGCGCCTTACGTTCATAACGTGCGTCGCGTGCAAATCGAGCAGCTCTCCCCGACATTCTGGCGCGTGGTGGCGAGCTACGGCTGGCGTGAAACGCCAAACGTGGAAGAGGTGTTCCACCGCTGCGGTCTGGAAGGGCTGAGCTGCCGGATGATGGAGACGTCGTTCTTTATGTCTCACGAGTCGCTGATCATCGGCAAGCGCCCGTGGTATTTGCGCCTGCGCGGCAAGCTGTACCTGATCCTGCAGCGTAACGCCCTGCGCGCGCCTGACCAGTTTGAGATCCCGCCTAACCGCGTGATAGAGCTGGGTACGCAGGTCGAGATTTAAGTCCTTTCGAAAATGCCGGGTGGCGCTTCGCTTACCCGGCCTACCCAACCCGTAGGCCCGTGCAAGCGAAGCGCCGGCGGGCAATTTCTCCCATCAATATTTCACTTAGCGAAACGTTTCGACGTCGATCACAAATCTGTTACGTCATGGTGGTTTTCTGAACATTTCTGAGGCTACACTTCTTTTAGCGAAACGTTTCGCTAGTGGAGCAAGAAAATGAAGAAAGGCACTGTACTCAACTCAGAAATCTCATCGGTTATTTCCCGTCTTGGGCATACCGATACGCTGGTGGTTTGCGATGCAGGCTTACCGGTTCCGCGCAGTACAACCCGTATCGATATGGCGTTAACGCAGGGCGTACCTTCGTTTATGCAGGTACTGGACGTGGTGACCGCGGAGATGCAGGTTGAGGCGGCCATTCTCGCGGCGGAAATCAAACAACATAATCCGCAACTCCACGAAACGTTGCTCAGCCATCTTGAGCAGCTGCAACAACACCAGGGAAACACCATCGAAATTCGTTACACAACGCACGAACAATTCAAACAACAAACCGCAGACAGTCAGGCGGTGATTCGCAGCGGGGAGTGTTCCCCGTATGCGAATATCATTCTCTGTGCTGGCGTCACCTTCTGAGGCCATCATGGACGCATTACTGCAACTCAAAGGGATCGATAAGTCGTTCCCGGGCGTAAAAGCCCTCTCCGGCGCGGCGCTGAACGTCTACCCCGGGCGCGTAATGGCGCTGGTGGGTGAAAACGGTGCCGGCAAATCCACCATGATGAAAGTGCTGACCGGTATCTATCAACGCGATGCCGGTTCGCTCCTCTGGCTGGGTAAAGAGACCACCTTTAACGGCCCGAAATCCTCTCAGGAAGCGGGCATCGGCATTATTCACCAGGAGTTGAACCTGATCCCACAGCTCACCATTGCGGAGAACATCTTCCTCGGCCGTGAGTTCGTGAACCGCTTCGGCAAGATCGACTGGAAAACCATGTATGCCGAAGCCGACAAGCTGCTGGCGAAGCTGAACCTGCGCTTTAAGAGCGACCGCCTGGTCGGCGATCTCTCCATCGGCGATCAGCAGATGGTGGAAATCGCGAAGGTGCTGAGCTTTGAGTCGAAGGTCATCATTATGGATGAACCGACCGACGCCCTGACCGATACCGAAACCGAATCCCTGTTCCGCGTTATCCGCGAGCTGAAATCGCAGGGGCGCGGGATTGTCTATATCTCTCACCGTATGAAAGAGATCTTTGAAATCTGCGATGACGTCACCGTCTTCCGCGACGGGCAGTTTATTGCCGAGCGCGAAGTGGCCACGCTGACCGAAGATACACTCATCGAAATGATGGTAGGACGTAAGCTGGAAGATCAGTATCCGCATCTGGATAAAGCGCCGGGTGAGATCCGCCTGAAGGTGGACAACCTCTGCGGTCCGGGTGTGAACGACGTCACCTTTACCCTGCGCCAGGGCGAGATCCTGGGCGTGGCGGGCCTGATGGGCGCGGGACGTACCGAGCTGATGAAAGTGTTGTACGGCGCACTGCCGCGCACCAGCGGTTATGTCACCCTCGACGGCCATGAAGTGGTCACCCGCTCCCCGCAGGATGGTCTGGCGAACGGCATTGTCTATATCTCCGAAGACCGCAAACGCGACGGCTTAGTGCTGGGCATGTCGGTAAAAGAGAACATGTCCCTGACTGCGCTGCGCTATTTCAGCCACAGCGGCGGCAGCCTGAAGCATAAAGATGAACAGCAGGCGGTCAGCGATTTCATCCGTCTCTTTAACGTTAAAACCCCGTCGATGGAGCAGGCGATTGGCCTGTTGTCCGGCGGGAATCAGCAGAAAGTGGCGATTGCGCGCGGGCTGATGACGCGCCCGAAAGTGTTGATCCTCGACGAGCCAACCCGCGGCGTGGACGTGGGGGCGAAAAAAGAGATCTATCAGCTGATTAACCAGTTCAAGGCCGACGGTCTGAGCATCATTCTGGTCTCTTCCGAGATGCCAGAAGTATTAGGCATGAGCGATCGTATTATCGTCATGCATGAAGGGCATCTCGGCGGTGAATTCACTCGCGAGCAGGCCACCCAGGAAGTTCTGATGGCTGCCGCTGTGGGCAAGCTTAATCGCGTGAATCAGGAGTAAGAAGATGACTACCCAGGCTGTTTCTGGTCGCCGCTATTTCACAAAGGCGTGGCTGATGGAGCAAAAATCGCTGATTGCCCTGCTGGTGCTGATCGCGATTGTGTCGACCATGAGCCCGAATTTCTTCACCGTAAATAACCTGTTCAACATTCTGCAGCAGACGTCGGTGAACGCCATTATGGCGGTCGGCATGACGCTGGTGATTTTGACCTCAGGGATCGATCTGTCCGTCGGTTCCCTGCTGGCCCTCACCGGCGCGATCGCCGCTTCGCTTGTCGGGATTGAAGTTAACGCGCTGGTGGCCGTGGCCGCGGCCCTGGCGGCAGGCGCGGCGATTGGTGCCGTCACCGGCGTGATTGTGGCAAAAGGCCGCGTTCAGGCGTTCATCGCGACGCTGGTGATGATGCTGCTGCTGCGCGGGGTGACCATGGTTTATACCAACGGCAGCCCGGTCAATACCGGCTTCACCGATAACGCCGATCTGTTTGGCTGGTTCGGTATCGGTCGCCCGCTGGGCGTCCCGACCCCGGTCTGGATCATGGCTATCGTCTTCCTGGCGGCGTGGTACATGCTGCACCATACCCGTCTGGGCCGTTACATCTATGCGCTGGGCGGTAACGAAGCGGCAACGCGCCTGTCCGGGATTAGCGTTAATAAAGTCAAAGTCATCGTGTATTCCCTGTGCGGTCTGCTGGCGTCACTGGCGGGCATCATCGAAGTGGCGCGCCTCTCTTCCGCGCAGCCGACGGCGGGTACGGGGTATGAGCTGGATGCCATTGCAGCAGTGGTTCTGGGCGGTACGAGTCTGGCGGGCGGTAAAGGTCGCATTGTTGGGACATTGATCGGCGCACTGATTCTCGGTTTCCTGAATAATGGTTTGAATTTGTTAGGTGTTTCCTCCTATTACCAGATGATCGTTAAGGCAGTGGTGATTTTGCTGGCGGTACTGGTAGACAACAAAAAACAGTAACTGACGACACTACAGGACATCTTAGATATGAACATGAAAAAACTGGCTACCCTGGTTTCCGCTGTCGCGCTGAGCGCAACCGTAAGTGCTAACGCCATGGCGAAAGATACCATCGCGCTGGTTGTCTCTACGCTGAACAACCCGTTCTTCGTCTCCCTGAAGGACGGTGCGCAGAAAGAAGCGGATAAACTGGGCTACAACCTGGTGGTACTGGATTCACAGAACAACCCGGCGAAAGAGCTGGCTAACGTACAGGACTTAACCGTTCGTGGCACCAAGATTCTGCTGATCAACCCAACCGATTCTGATGCCGTAGGCAACGCCGTGAAGATGGCAAACCAGGCGAAAATTCCGGTGATCACCCTGGACCGTCAGGCAACCAAAGGCGACGTGGTGAGCCATATCGCGTCTGACAACGTGCTGGGTGGCAAAATCGCGGGTGACTACATTGCGAAGAAAGCCGGCGAAGGCGCGAAAGTTATCGAACTGCAGGGGATTGCCGGTACGTCTGCCGCCCGCGAGCGTGGCGAAGGCTTCCAGCAGGCGGTTGCAGCGCATAAATTCAACGTACTGGCCAGCCAGCCTGCGGACTTCGACCGTACTAAAGGTCTGAACGTCATGCAGAACCTGCTGACCGCACATCCTGACGTACAGGCGGTCTTCGCGCAGAACGACGAAATGGCGCTGGGCGCGCTGCGTGCCCTGCAGACTGCAGGTAAATCTGATGTGATGGTTGTCGGATTTGACGGCACGCCGGATGGTGAAAAAGCAGTAAACGATGGCAAACTGGCTGCGACCATCGCTCAGCTGCCTGAGCAGATTGGCGCCACTGGCGTTGAAACTGCCGACAAAGTGCTGAAGGGCGAAAAAGTTCAGGCTAAATACCCTGTTGACCTGAAACTGGTTATCAAGCAGTAAAAGGCGAATCAGGTCGTCACTGGCGGCCTGAGGGACACCAATAAAGAAAAGTGTGGCATACGCCACCGGGTAACACCGGTGGCGCTCTCAGATGGACAACCCAACCATGAAAACCGCAGGCAACCTCGTCGTCCTTGGCAGTATCAATGCCGATCACATTCTTAACCTTGAATCTTTCCCTGCACCGGGCGAAACCGTCACGGGTAGCCAGTATCAGGTCGCTTTTGGCGGTAAAGGGGCAAACCAGGCCGTTGCCGCTGGCCGCAGCGGAGCGAATATTGCGTTTATCGCCTGCACGGGCGATGACGATACCGGTGAGCGCGTACGCAAGCAGCTGGCAAGCGATAACATTGATATCGCACCGGTCAGCGTTGTTGCAGGGGAGTCTACCGGCGTGGCGCTGATTTTCGTCAACGCAGAAGGTGAGAATGTTATCGGTATTCATGCTGGCGCTAACGCAGCGTTGACGACGGAGCGCGTAGAAGCGCAACGTGCACTCATCGCCGGAGCGGAAGCCCTGCTCATGCAGCTGGAGTCACCGGTTGAAAGCGTGCTGGCCGCGGCGAACATTGCGCATGAAAATCATACCACTGTCGTACTTAATCCGGCCCCTGCCCGTGTATTATCTGACGAGCTGCTGGCGCTGGTGGACATCATCACGCCGAACGAAACCGAAGCCGAAAAGCTGACGGGCATTCGTGTTGAAAACGATGATGATGCCGCGCGAGCCGCGCGTGCGCTGCACGACAAAGGCATCGGAACGGTGATCATCACCCTGGGCAGCCGTGGGGTATGGGCAAGCGTAAACGGTGAAGGCCGTCGCGTGCCGGGCTTTAAGGTGAAGGCGATTGATACCATTGCAGCGGGAGATACCTTCAATGGTGCACTGGTGACCGCACTGCTGGAAGGCAAGAGTATGGATGATGCGATCCGCTTCGCGCATGCGGCTGCCGCGATTGCGGTGACGCGCAAGGGCGCTCAGCCTTCCGTTCCGTGGCGTAAAGAGATCGATGAATTCTTAAGTCAGCAGGGGTAACGCTTGGCCACAATGAAAGATGTCGCTCGCCTGGCGGGCGTTTCTACCTCGACGGTGTCTCACGTCATTAATAACGATCGCTTCGTCAGCGAGGCGATTCGGGAAAAAGTCGAAGCGGCAGTAAAAGATCTCAACTATGCGCCGTCTGCGCTGGCGCGCAGCCTTAAGCTCAATCAGACGCGTACGATCGGTATGCTGATCACCGCCAGTACCAATCCCTTTTATTCTGAGCTGGTTCGCGGCGTGGAGCGCAGCTGCTTCGAGCGTGGCTACAGCCTGGTGCTGTGCAATACCGAAGGGGACGAGCAGCGCATGAACCGTAACCTGGAAACGCTGATGCAAAAACGCGTCGACGGGTTACTGCTGCTGTGTACCGAAACGCACCAGCCCTCGAAAGAAATTATCCAGCGCTACCCCTCCATTCCCACGGTGATGATGGACTGGGCGCCGTTCGACGGCACCAGCGATCTTATTCAGGATAACTCTCTGCTGGGGGGCGATATGGCCACCCAGTATCTGATCGATAAAGGCTATACCCGCATCGCCTGTATTACCGGTCCGCTGGACAAAACCCCGGCGCGTTTGCGTCTGGAAGGGTATCTCGCCGCGATGGCGCGGGCGGGACTTTCCGTGCCGGAAGGGTACCGTATTACCGGTGATTTTGAGTTTCACGGTGGTTTTGAAGCGATGCAGACGCTGCTGGCGCAGCCGCAGCGTCCGCAGGCGGTGTTTATCGGCAACGACGCCATGGCGTTTGGTGCCTATCAGGCGTTATATCAGGCCGGTTTGCGTGTTCCCGACGATATGGCGGTAATCGGCTACGATGATATTGAGCTGGCCAGCTATATGACGCCGCCGCTCACCACCATCCATCAGCCAAAAGATGAGCTGGGCGAGCTGGCCATCGATGTGTTGATCCACCGAATGGCTCAGCCCACGCTGCAGCAGCAACGCCTGCAGCTTACTCCTGTTCTGATGGAACGGGGTTCGGTTTAGCTTTCGCCTTATGGCGTTCTTTTATCAGGTTACGGCCATCTTTCGGTTTTAACAGCATAAAGACCAGCGCTGAAACGACGGTGAGTGCGCCCATGGTGATAAAGGTATAGTGGAACTGCTCGACGGTGTTCGCGCTGTCGAAACCTTCATAAAACCGCAGTACCGCCGCGCTCACGGCCACCCCTAAACTGATCGACAGCTGCTGGGTGACTGCCAGCACGCTGTTGCCGCTACTGGCGTTCTCGTCGGTCAGATCCGCAAGGGTGATGGTGTTCATTGATGTGAACTGCGTCGACATCGCCATGCCCAGCACAAACAGCGGCAGTATCAGCATCCAGACGGGAAGCGAGGCGGACTGCAGCGAGAACTGCGCAATCATCAGGCCAATAAAGACCGTCACGCCAACCAGCGTCTTGCGATAGCCAAACCAGCGTAGCACCTGCGTCACGGTCGATTTTGCCAGAATCGAGCCCATCGCCGTAGGGGCCATCATGCAGCCGGCAATCAGGGCCGGATAGCCGAAACCGACCTGCAGCATCAGTGGCATCAGGAACGGTACGCAGCCGGTTCCCAGACGCGAGGCAATGTTTCCCGCGATCCCGACGGAAAAGGTTCGGGTGTTGAAGAGCCCAAGAGAGATTAACGGCGTCGGGTGACGGCGCGCGTGACGTATATAAAGAAGGAACAGCAGAATCCCGGCGAGGATAACGGAGAGCGCCATCCATGTCGCGACGATCTTCTCGCCAAACAGCTCCATCCCGCTGGAGAAAAGCACCAGGCTCAGGCCAAACTGGAAAAAGCCCCCCATGTCGAAGCTGCGTCTTGGTGTGGTGAAGTTCGGCATATATTTGCGGGCATACAGCAGCCCCGCAACGCCAATCGGAATATTAATCAGGAAGATCCAGTGCCAGCTTGCCCAGGTGACAAACACGCCACCGAGTACCGGGCCAAGTATCGGGCCGACCAGTCCCGGCATGGTGACGAAGTTAAGCACGGGAAGCAGTTCGCTTCGAGGGTAGGCTCGTAATAAGGCAAGGCGTGCCACGGGCATCATCATCGCGCCGCCAATGCCCTGTAATACGCGGAAGATAACCAGCTCCGTTAAGGACGAGGAGAGCGCACAGGCCAGCGAACCGAGCGTAAAGAGCGTTACGGCCAGCATGAAAACTCTGCGGGTGCCGAAGCGGTCGGCCAGCCAGCCGCTAACCGGAATTAACATTGCGACCGTCAGGGTGTAGCTGATGATGGCGGACTGCATCGCCAGCGGGGAGCGGTTAAGGCTTTGCGCAATAGCGGGAAGCGCGGTGTTGAGGATGGTGGCATCCAGTGCCTGCATAAAAAACGCCATGGCTGCAATCCACGGCAATCCGGCCATGCTGCGCGCTTTTTTCTTTGTCATTTATTTACCTGCTGGTGGGTTGGCGCAGCCAGTAATGCCTGGCACGCACTCAGGGCTCGCTGCCCGTCGCTTTCCTGAATGGCATCCACTATCGCCTGATGCAATTCCAGTTTTACCACGTCGTTTTGTGTAATAGAGGTAAAGTAAGTGTGGTACACCGAATGGAATAATGAGGCAAAAGAGGTGAGGAACGGATTGGCGCTCATCATATAGATATGTTCATGCCAGGCCATATCGACTTCAACCCAGCGTTCGCGGTTGAAGTGTTTTTTCAGGAACACCATCTCTTCCATCAATGCGTTAAGCTGCGCTTTTTGCTCTGCCGTGCCAAGCGTGGCGGCAAGCAGACATGCCTGAGGTTCAAGACTGCTGCGCATCACCAGAAAGTGATCGACAACCTGATGAAAGTTATCTTCCGTCATCCACCAGGAGAGCAGCTCCTGATCGAGAAAATTCCAGTTACTCTGTGGCATCACGCGCGTGCCAATACGCGGGCGTGGAAGCACCATACCTTTAGCCGTCAGGGTTTTCACCGCCTCGCGAACCGCGGTACGGCTCACCCCAAACTGCTCACCCAGCTCCATTTCACCCGGCAGGATGCTACCCGGGGCATATTTACCCGCTAAAATTCGCTGCGCCAGCTTTTCTGCCAGCACATACGACAGGTTTTTTTGGGCGGCCAGCTGTTGTGCGCTTAATGGCATCGCTTTTATTCCTTAAAGATTCATGCTGATAATTATGCCACCTCGAATGTGATTGTGGTTGCAGATACATCAAATAGAACAATTTGTAGCTTGATTTCACCGCTGCTGGTGAAAAAAAACACGGATAGAAACTTTTTTTAAATTTCCTCTTGTCACGCCGGAATAACTCCCTATAATGCGCCTCCACTGACACGGAACAACGGCACACACGCCGCCGGGTAAGCAGAGAAAAGCGAAAATAAACGCTTGACTCTGAAGCGGGAAAGCGTAATATGCACACCCCGCGCCGCAGCGAAAACGAAGCGGCACTGCTCTTTAACAATTTATCAGACAATCTGTGTGGGCACTCAAAGTGACATGGATTCTTAATGTCTTCGGACAATAAATGAATACCAAGTCTCTGAGTGAACATACGTAATTCATTACGAAGTTTAATTCACGAGCATCAAACTTAAATTGAAGAGTTTGATCATGGCTCAGATTGAACGCTGGCGGCAGGCCTAACACATGCAAGTCGAGCGGCAGCGGAAAGTAGCTTGCTACTTTGCCGGCGAGCGGCGGACGGGTGAGTAATGTCTGGGAAACTGCCTGATGGAGGGGGATAACTACTGGAAACGGTAGCTAATACCGCATAACGTCGCAAGACCAAAGAGGGGGACCTTCGGGCCTCTTGCCATCAGATGTGCCCAGATGGGATTAGCTAGTAGGTGGGGTAACGGCTCACCTAGGCGACGATCCCTAGCTGGTCTGAGAGGATGACCAGCCACACTGGAACTGAGACACGGTCCAGACTCCTACGGGAGGCAGCAGTGGGGAATATTGCACAATGGGCGCAAGCCTGATGCAGCCATGCCGCGTGTATGAAGAAGGCCTTCGGGTTGTAAAGTACTTTCAGCGGGGAGGAAGGTGTTGAGGTTAATAACCTCAGCAATTGACGTTACCCGCAGAAGAAGCACCGGCTAACTCCGTGCCAGCAGCCGCGGTAATACGGAGGGTGCAAGCGTTAATCGGAATTACTGGGCGTAAAGCGCACGCAGGCGGTCTGTCAAGTCGGATGTGAAATCCCCGGGCTCAACCTGGGAACTGCATTCGAAACTGGCAGGCTAGAGTCTTGTAGAGGGGGGTAGAATTCCAGGTGTAGCGGTGAAATGCGTAGAGATCTGGAGGAATACCGGTGGCGAAGGCGGCCCCCTGGACAAAGACTGACGCTCAGGTGCGAAAGCGTGGGGAGCAAACAGGATTAGATACCCTGGTAGTCCACGCCGTAAACGATGTCGACTTGGAGGTTGTGCCCTTGAGGCGTGGCTTCCGGAGCTAACGCGTTAAGTCGACCGCCTGGGGAGTACGGCCGCAAGGTTAAAACTCAAATGAATTGACGGGGGCCCGCACAAGCGGTGGAGCATGTGGTTTAATTCGATGCAACGCGAAGAACCTTACCTACTCTTGACATCCAGAGAACTTTCCAGAGATGGATTGGTGCCTTCGGGAACTCTGAGACAGGTGCTGCATGGCTGTCGTCAGCTCGTGTTGTGAAATGTTGGGTTAAGTCCCGCAACGAGCGCAACCCTTATCCTTTGTTGCCAGCGGTTAGGCCGGGAACTCAAAGGAGACTGCCAGTGATAAACTGGAGGAAGGTGGGGATGACGTCAAGTCATCATGGCCCTTACGAGTAGGGCTACACACGTGCTACAATGGCGCATACAAAGAGAAGCGACCTCGCGAGAGCAAGCGGACCTCATAAAGTGCGTCGTAGTCCGGATTGGAGTCTGCAACTCGACTCCATGAAGTCGGAATCGCTAGTAATCGTAGATCAGAATGCTACGGTGAATACGTTCCCGGGCCTTGTACACACCGCCCGTCACACCATGGGAGTGGGTTGCAAAAGAAGTAGGTAGCTTAACCTTCGGGAGGGCGCTTACCACTTTGTGATTCATGACTGGGGTGAAGTCGTAACAAGGTAACCGTAGGGGAACCTGCGGTTGGATCACCTCCTTACCTTAAAGAACCTGCCTTTGCAGTGCTCACACAGATTGTCTGATGAAAAGTAAATAGCAAGGCGTCTTGCGATTGAGACTTCAGTGTCCCCTTCGTCTAGAGGCCCAGGACACCGCCCTTTCACGGCGGTAACAGGGGTTCGAATCCCCTAGGGGACGCCACTTGCTGGTTCGTGAGTGAAAGTCACCTGCCGTCATATCTCAAAACTGACTTGCGAGTCACGTTTGAGATATTTGCTCTTTAAAAATCTGGATCAAGCTGAAAATTGAAACGACACATCTTAAATGGTGTGTTCGAGTCTCTCAAATTTTCGCAATCAGAAGTGAAACATCTTCGGGTTGTGAGGTTAAGCGACTAAGCGTACACGGTGGATGCCCTGGCAGTCAGAGGCGATGAAGGACGTGCTAATCTGCGAAAAGCGCCGGCGAGGTGATATGAACCTTTGACCCGGCGATGTCCGAATGGGGAAACCCAGTGCAATTCGTTGCACTATCGTTAACTGAATACATAGGTTAACGAGGCGAACCGGGGGAACTGAAACATCTAAGTACCCCGAGGAAAAGAAATCAACCGAGATTCCCCCAGTAGCGGCGAGCGAACGGGGAGCAGCCCAGAGTCTGAATCAGCTTGTGTGTTAGTGGAAGCGTCTGGAAAGTCGCACGGTACAGGGTGACAGTCCCGTACACGAAAACACACAGGTTGTGAACTCGAAGAGTAGGGCGGGACACGTGGTATCCTGTCTGAATATGGGGGGACCATCCTCCAAGGCTAAATACTCCTGACTGACCGATAGTGAACCAGTACCGTGAGGGAAAGGCGAAAAGAACCCCGGCGAGGGGAGTGAAAAAGAACCTGAAACCGTGTACGTACAAGCAGTGGGAGCACCTTCGTGGTGTGACTGCGTACCTTTTGTATAATGGGTCAGCGACTTATATTCTGTAGCAAGGTTAACCGTATAGGGGAGCCGAAGGGAAACCGAGTCTTAACTGGGCGTTAAGTTGCAGGGTATAGACCCGAAACCCGGTGATCTAGCCATGGGCAGGTTGAAGGTTGGGTAACACTAACTGGAGGACCGAACCGACTAATGTTGAAAAATTAGCGGATGACTTGTGGCTGGGGGTGAAAGGCCAATCAAACCGGGAGATAGCTGGTTCTCCCCGAAAGCTATTTAGGTAGCGCCTCGTGAACTCATCTTCGGGGGTAGAGCACTGTTTCGGCTAGGGGGCCATCCCGGCTTACCAACCCGATGCAAACTACGAATACCGAAGAATGTTATCACGGGAGACACACGGCGGGTGCTAACGTCCGTCGTGAAGAGGGAAACAACCCAGACCGCCAGCTAAGGTCCCAAAGTCATGGTTAAGTGGGAAACGATGTGGGAAGGCACAGACAGCCAGGATGTTGGCTTAGAAGCAGCCATCATTTAAAGAAAGCGTAATAGCTCACTGGTCGAGTCGGCCTGCGCGGAAGATGTAACGGGGCTAAACCATGCACCGAAGCTGCGGCAGCGACACTATGTGTTGTTGGGTAGGGGAGCGTTCTGTAAGCCGTTGAAGGTGTGCTGTGAGGCATGCTGGAGGTATCAGAAGTGCGAATGCTGACATAAGTAACGATAAAGCGGGTGAAAAGCCCGCTCGCCGGAAGACCAAGGGTTCCTGTCCAACGTTAATCGGGGCAGGGTGAGTCGACCCCTAAGGCGAGGCCGAAAGGCGTAGTCGATGGGAAACAGGTTAATATTCCTGTACTTGGTGTTACTGCGAAGGGGGGACGGAGAAGGCTATGTTAGCCGGGCGACGGTTGTCCCGGTTTAAGCATGTAGGCGGAGGTTCCAGGTAAATCCGGTACCTTTTAACGCTGAGGTGTGATGACGAGGCACTACGGTGCTGAAGTAACAAATGCCCTGCTTCCAGGAAAAGCCTCTAAGCATCAGGTAACACGAAATCGTACCCCAAACCGACACAGGTGGTCAGGTAGAGAATACCAAGGCGCTTGAGAGAACTCGGGTGAAGGAACTAGGCAAAATGGTGCCGTAACTTCGGGAGAAGGCACGCTGATATGTAGGTGAAGCCCCTGCGGGTGGAGCTGAAATCAGTCGAAGATACCAGCTGGCTGCAACTGTTTATTAAAAACACAGCACTGTGCAAACACGAAAGTGGACGTATACGGTGTGACGCCTGCCCGGTGCCGGAAGGTTAATTGATGGGGTTAGCGGCAACGCGAAGCTCTTGATCGAAGCCCCGGTAAACGGCGGCCGTAACTATAACGGTCCTAAGGTAGCGAAATTCCTTGTCGGGTAAGTTCCGACCTGCACGAATGGCGTAATGATGGCCAGGCTGTCTCCACCCGAGACTCAGTGAAATTGAACTCGCTGTGAAGATGCAGTGTACCCGCGGCAAGACGGAAAGACCCCGTGAACCTTTACTATAGCTTGACACTGAACACTGGTCCTTGATGTGTAGGATAGGTGGGAGGCTTTGAAGTGTGGACGCCAGTCTGCATGGAGCCGTCCTTGAAATACCACCCTTTAATGGCTGGTGTTCTAACGTAGACCCGTAATCCGGGTTGCGGACAGTGTCTGGTGGGTAGTTTGACTGGGGCGGTCTCCTCCCAAAGAGTAACGGAGGAGCACGAAGGTTAGCTAATCCTGGTCGGACATCAGGAGGTTAGTGCAATGGCATAAGCTAGCTTGACTGCGAGAGTGACGGCTCGAGCAGGTGCGAAAGCAGGTCATAGTGATCCGGTGGTTCTGAATGGAAGGGCCATCGCTCAACGGATAAAAGGTACTCCGGGGATAACAGGCTGATACCGCCCAAGAGTTCATATCGACGGCGGTGTTTGGCACCTCGATGTCGGCTCATCACATCCTGGGGCTGAAGTAGGTCCCAAGGGTATGGCTGTTCGCCATTTAAAGTGGTACGCGAGCTGGGTTTAGAACGTCGTGAGACAGTTCGGTCCCTATCTGCCGTGGGCGCTGGAGAATTGAGGGGGGCTGCTCCTAGTACGAGAGGACCGGAGTGGACGCATCACTGGTGTTCGGGTTGTCATGCCAATGGCACTGCCCGGTAGCTAAATGCGGAAAAGATAAGTGCTGAAAGCATCTAAGCACGAAACTTGCCCCGAGATGAGTTCTCCCTGAGACTTTAAGTCTCCTGAAGGAACGTTGAAGACGACGACGTTGATAGGTCGGGTGTGTAAGCGCAGCGATGCGTTGAGCTAACCGATACTAATGAACCGTGAGGCTTAACCTTACAACGCCGAAGATGTTTTGGCGAAGAGACGAACAATCAAAATTCAGCCTTGATACAGATTAACAGAATTTGCCTGGCGGCTTTAGCGCGGTGGTCCCACCTGACCCCATGCCGAACTCAGAAGTGAAACGCCGTAGCGCCGATGGTAGTGTGGGGTCTCCCCATGTGAGAGTAGGGAACTGCCAGGCATCAAACAAGTGAAGAGGCCATCCGAAAGGATGGCCTTTTTGCGTTTATACGCCAAAAAAACGGCAGGCCGGGTAAGGCAAAGCCGCCACCCGGCACGTCAGACCGCACTCCACGTCACAATAAAGCCCGCAATCCCATCCACATCATTTAAGTCCAGCACCGGAACCTCAAGTGGCAATACCACATCACTGGCCACCGCAATGACATGCTCATCCAGCGTTAACTCGCTGAAATCATGCCCGGCATCGCTTCTGAACAGCAGGATCTTAGGCACTGCCTCATGCTTAAATCCCTCAATCAGCACCAGATCCAGGGTGGAATGATCCATCCGACTGACCAGATAAGCGAGATCCAGCGGGGCCTCATCCGACGTTTCTGTCATTAACGCCCAGCGCAGAGGACTTGCTACCATCGTTTGTGCTGCTCCGGCCTTACGCAGCTCATAGCTGTCTTTTCCTGGCGTATCGATATCCATGTTGTGATGACTATGCTTAATCAATCCCGGACGAAGGCCTCTGGCACACAGCGCGGGTATCAGCTTTTTCAGCAGCGTGGTTTTCCCGGTCCCACTCCATGCGGAAATGGCTAAAAGAGGTATCATTTTTTCTCCTGCATCATCTGCAAATCTTCATGCGTATTCACGTTCACAAACGCTGATTTCACATCGCTAAAATCAACGGAATGGCCGCCAGACTCACGCATGAAGACCATCACCCTGCGCTCTCCCGCAGCCAGATAGCTCTGCAGAGCAGGCACTAGCGATCGATGCATCAACGCGATAGCAGGATGGTCACGCTCGCCGTCATGTACCCAAACCACAGGTGCTGTACCACGAAGCAGGAACAGACGCTCGACGAGATCGGAGGGAATAAACGGGTTATCGCAGGGGCAGAAGATAAACCACTCTCCGTGCGACTGTTGCATGACCGAAAGCATACCGGCAAGCGGGCCCGGGTAATTCTCAAGGCTATCCTGATAAACGGCGTACCCGCTGCGCCGGTAAATGTCGATATGCCTGTTCGCGCTGATGGCCATTGCCGTCACCTGGCCGGCGAGCGTATCGGCGACATGCTGCCACAAGGGTTTTCCATTAAGAAGCTGAAGCCCCTTATCTTTACCGCCCATTCGCGTTGCTCTGCCGCCTGCCAGAACGACCCCGATGATTTCCTGGCTAACATTCACGAATATCGCCTCTTTTATTGTGGGATTGACCCTGCTAACGTGTCACTCTAAATGAAAGGAGCACCACCATGAAATGTAAACGTCTGAATGAAGTTATTGAACTCCTCCAGCCCGCCTGGCAAAAAGAGCCAGAGCTAAATCTGATGCAATTTTTACAGAAACTGGCGAAAGAGTCAGGTTCTGACGGCGATCTGGCAGACCTTTCTGACGACATCCTGATCTACCACCTTAAAATGCGCGACTCCGCCAAAGATGCTGTTATTCCTGGTATTCAGAAAGATTATGAGGAAGATTTTAAGACCGCATTGCTGCGCGCCCGAGGCGTAATTAAAGAGTAAAAGCTTGTAAGCGGCGGCACCGAAATCCCCACAAGATGATATCCTGAATCATTCGTATAATTTCCGGATGATCGGATGAACGACCAGGCTTTTACTTTCCAGACATTACACCCGGACACCATTATGGATGCCCTGTTTGAACAGGGTATTCGGGTGGATTCCGGGCTAACACCATTAAACAGCTACGAAAACCGCGTCTATCAATTTCAGGACGAGGATCGTCAGCGCTACGTCGTAAAATTCTATCGTCCTGAACGCTGGTCCGCTGAACAAATTCAGGAAGAGCATCAGTTTGCTCACGATCTGCTGGATGACGATGTCCCCGTTGCCGCGCCCCTGAAATTCAATAACCAAACGCTCCTCACACACGAAGGATATTACTACGCAGTATTCCCAAGCCTGGGTGGTCGTCAGTTTGAAGCGGATAATATCGATCAGATGGAGTGGGTTGCCCGCTATCTTGGGCGTATACACCAGACGGGGCGCAAAAAAGCCTTTATTGCCCGCCCGACGATGGGGATTCAGGAATACCTTCTTGAACCGCGCGAACTATTCGAAACGTCTGCAATGATCCCCGCTGCGCTAAAGGATGATTTCCTCAACGCCACCGATAAGCTTATTGCTGCAGTGAAAACCTGCTGGCGCGATGATATTTCCGTCCTGCGCCTGCATGGCGATTGTCACGCCGGGAATATTCTCTGGCGTGATGGACCGCTGTTTGTCGATCTCGATGATGCGCGTATGGGGCCAGCGGTTCAGGACCTGTGGATGCTGCTCAATGGCGACAAAGCCGAGCAACGCATGCAGCTTGAAACCATTATTGAAGCTTATGAAGAATTTAGCCCGTTTAATTCAGACGAAATTGCCCTGATTGAGCCTTTACGTGCGATGCGTTTTGTTTATTATCTCGCATGGTTAATCAGGCGTTGGGACGATCCGGCATTTCCTCGCAATTTCCCGTGGCTTACCGGAGAGGATTACTGGCGTAGCCAGATATCTACATTTACTGAGCAGGTTAAGGTTCTTCAGGAGCCCCCTCTGCAATTAACGCCGATGTATTAATTGGACACACCCAGGAGAGAGTTAATCATGAAAAAAATTTGGCTGGCGCTGGCAGGTATGATTCTGGCATTTAGCGCTTCTGCTGCGCAGTTTACCGACGGCAAACAGTTCATCACGCTGGACAAGCCGGTCGCTGGCGAGCCACAGGTTCTGGAGTTCTTCTCGTTCTATTGCCCACACTGCTATCAGTTCGAGCAGGTGCTGCATGTTTCTGACAACGTGAAGAAAAAGCTGCCGGAAGGCACCAAAATGACCAAGTACCACGTTGAGTTCCTGGGCCCATTGGGTAAAGACCTGACTCAGGCATGGGCGGTGGCGATGGCACTGGGCGTGGAAGATAAGATCACTTCGCCAATGTTTGAAGCCGTACAGAAAACCCAGACCGTTCAGACCACTGCGGATATCCGTAAAGTGTTCGTTGATGCGGGCGTGAAAGGTGAAGAGTACGATGCCGCATGGAACAGCTTCGTGGTGAAATCACTGGTTGCCCAGCAGGAAAAAGCGGCTGCTGATCTCCAGCTTCAGGGCGTTCCGGCGATGTTTGTTAACGGCAAATATCAGCTGAACATGCAGGGCATGGACACCAGCAGCATGGATATTTTCGTACAGCAGTATGCAGATACCGTGAAATACCTGGTTGAGAAGAAGTAATTTCGTTGATGTAAAAACGCCGGTCACTGACCGGCGTTTTTCTATGAAGATTTTATCTTGTCTATCTGTTCGTCTTTCTCTTTCCAGAGCGTATTAAGCCACTGCTGGAAACGACGTTTGAAGTTCTTATCGTTTACGTAATCACCGTGCAGTTCAGCGTCAATCGGAACCAGGTCGACGTGCACGACAATGCGCGTCAGTTTGCCGCTGAGCATATCGAAGAACGGCGTCCTGTCGTTTTCCGGATAGCAGAGCGTGACGTTAAGAAGTTTATCGAACTGTGCTCCCAGCACGTTAAGCGCCATCGCAATCCCTGCCGCTTTTGGCGGCAACAGATGCTGATAAGGAGAGCGAGTTTGCTGGCGCTTCTCTTCCGTAAACCGGGAACCTTCAACAAAGTTCACGATGGTCGTAGGATGTGCACGAAACTTTTCACAGGAACGGCGCGTGGTCTCCACATCCTTACCGCGACGTTCCGGATGACGAATCAAATAGCTGCGCGAATAGCGTTTCATAAACGGCATATCGAGCGCCCAGCAGGCCAGTCCGATAAAAGGCACCCAGGCGAGCTGCTGTTTCAGGAAGTATTTGTTCATCGGGATGTGTTTGCGAAAAAGCACGCATAACACCACGATGTCCGCCCAGCTGTGGTGATTGCAGATCAGAAGGTACCAGTTCTTTTTGTTGAGACTCTCCAGCCCTTTGACATCCCACTTCAGATGCGGGTTAAGGCACAACAGGATCGCCAGCCCTTCGCACCAGCAATACATCATGAAGTTACAAAATGCGGACACGGCTCGCCACACCACGGGTACGGGCAGCAGCAGTTTAATGATCCCGGCGAGAATGATCGGCACGGAACAGGCGATCGTCACCAGGATAGTTAAAATGATGCTTAGCAGTAATGTTATTGCAGCGAGCAATCTCGACATGATGAGCTTTTTCAAATAGTTAGCTGTAAGTGAGCGACCGGCTAGTCGACGCTGGGCGCTGATTTTACCAGAAAACAGACGAATGAATGGCGCTTTCACATGATGATTTGGCGGCTTTTACCCTGTCGCAGCAGATTTCTCTGGGGTTCTGCGCGAAGCAAGGCTTATATCCACATAGACTAAATTGCCATCAGTTGACCATATAGATAAGATCTAACAACATAACAGCATGATAATTAAGATCTAAATATTACCTCATATGTGTTTTTCGCGTCTGTTATTCATATGAAGTGAAAATATTCACAAACTTATCCACAGTTTTATTTTTGCGAGCGATCCTCACGATCGCAAAATCTTTTCCTGTATCTGGCGCTAATAACTGATGTTTTCATCCTTCTGTGGCATCCTTTACTCATAAATTGATTAAAGGCACGGACATTATGGTTCAGATCCCAGAAAACCCTCTTATTCTCGTCGATGGCTCTTCTTACCTGTATCGGGCGTACCATGCGTTTCCTCCTCTGACCAATAGCGCAGGGGAACCTACCGGCGCAATGTACGGCGTGCTGAATATGCTGCGCAGCCTGATTCTGCAGTATCAGCCAACCCATGCGGCCGTCGTTTTTGATGCAAAAGGCAAAACGTTCCGCGACGAGCTGTTTGAACATTACAAATCCCACCGTCCGCCAATGCCTGACGATCTGCGTGCGCAGATAGAGCCGCTGCATGCCATGGTAAAAGCCATGGGGCTACCGCTGCTGGCCGTTTCTGGCGTAGAAGCCGATGACGTCATCGGTACGCTGGCGCGTGAAGCCGAAAAGATGGGTCGTCCCGTGCTGATCAGCACCGGTGATAAAGATATGGCACAGCTGGTGACGCCAGGTATTACCCTGATTAACACCATGACCAACACCATTCTGGGGCCTGAAGAGGTCGTCACTAAGTATGGCGTGCCGCCTGAGCTGATTATCGACTTCCTCGCGTTGATGGGCGACTCCTCGGATAACATCCCTGGTGTTCCTGGCGTCGGTGAGAAAACCGCGCAGGCGCTGCTTCAGGGGCTGGGCGGGCTGGATACGCTCTACGCCGAATCAGACAAAATCGCCGGGCTTTCCTTCCGTGGTGCAAAAACCATGGCCGGGAAGCTGGAAGAGAACAAAGAGGTGGCTTATCTCTCCTATAAGCTGGCAACCATCAAAACCGATGTCGAACTGGAGCTGGGCTGTGAGCAGCTGGAAGTGCAGCAGCCTTCTGCGGACGAGCTTCTAAGCCTGTTTAAGAAATACGAATTCAAGCGCTGGACCACTGACGTGGAAGCCGGCAAGTGGCTGCAGGCAAAAGGGGCGAAACCTGCTGCAAAGCCGAAGGAGACGATTGTCGTTGACGCAGAAGAGCAGGCGGAAGAAGAAGCCGTGGTGCTTACCTTCGACAACTACGAAACCCTTCTTGAAGAGTCGCAGCTCATTGCCTGGATCGAAAAACTGAAAAAAGCGCCGGTCTTCGCCTTTGACACCGAAACGGACAGTCTCGATAACATCTCTGCCAATATGGTAGGCCTGTCATTTGCGACAGAGCCTGGTCATGCGGCCTATGTTCCCGTGGCGCACGATTACCTGGACGCGCCGGAACAGATCTCCCGTGAGCGCGTGCTTGAGCTGCTGAAGCCGATCCTGGAAGACGAAAAGGCGCTTAAGGTTGGGCAAAACCTCAAGTACGACCGTGGCATTCTGCAAAACTACGGCATTGAACTGCGCGGGATCGCCTTCGACACCATGCTCGAATCCTACATTCTGGACAGCGTCGCGGGCCGCCATGATATGGATTCCTTATCTGACCGCTGGCTTAAGCACAAAACCATCACCTTTGAAGAGATTGCCGGTAAAGGGAAAAATCAGCTCACCTTTAACCAGATTGCTCTCGAAGAGGCAGGACGCTACGCGGCTGAAGACGCTGACGTTACGCTGCAGCTGCACTTGAAGATGTGGCCAAAGCTGCAGAAGCACGAAGGTCCGCTGAACGTGTTCCAGCATATTGAGATGCCGCTGGTGCCCGTGCTGTCCCGCATTGAACGCAACGGCGTGAAAATCGATCCAACGGTGCTGCATAACCACTCCGGGGAACTGGCGCAGCGTCTGACCGAGCTGGAGCAAAAAGCGCATGAGCTTGCAGGCGAGCCGTTTAACCTCTCTTCGCCGAAGCAGCTGCAAACCATTCTGTTTGAAAAGCAGGGCATCAAGCCGCTGAAGAAAACCCCTGGCGGTGCGCCTTCAACCTCTGAAGAGGTGCTGGAAGAGCTGGCGCTGGATTACCCGCTGCCAAAAGTGATTCTGGAGTACCGTGGTCTCGCGAAGCTGAAGTCTACCTACACTGATAAGCTCCCGCTGATGATCAACCCGAAAACGGGCCGCGTGCATACCTCATACCATCAGGCTGTCGCGGCGACCGGTCGTCTCTCGTCAACCGATCCCAACCTGCAGAACATCCCGGTACGTAACGAAGAGGGCCGCCGTATTCGCCAGGCTTTCATTGCACCAGAGGATTATCTGATTGTCTCGGCGGACTACTCGCAAATCGAACTGCGCATTATGGCGCACCTGTCCCGCGACAAAGGCCTGCTGAGCGCTTTTGCCGAAGGGAAGGATATCCACCGGGCGACTGCAGCCGAAGTCTTCGGTCTGCCGCTGGACAGCGTAACCAACGAACAGCGCCGCAGCGCTAAGGCGATCAACTTCGGGCTGATTTACGGCATGAGTGCATTCGGGCTTTCGCGCCAGCTCAACATTCCGCGTAAAGAGTCGCAGAAGTATATGGATCTCTACTTCGAGCGTTATCCGGGCGTGCTGGAATATATGGAACGTACCCGCGCGCAGGCGAAAGAGAAAGGCTACGTTGAAACCCTGGACGGCCGCCGTCTCTATTTACCGGACATCAAATCCAGCAACGCCGCGCGCCGCGCGGGTGCAGAGCGTGCAGCGATCAACGCCCCGATGCAGGGTACTGCGGCGGACATTATTAAGCGTGCAATGATCGCCGTTGATGCCTGGCTCGAGAAAGAGAAACCGCGCGTGAAAATGATCATGCAGGTACACGATGAACTGGTATTTGAAGTGCACAAGGACGACCTCGACGCCGTGTCGAAGAAGATCCACGAACTGATGGAAAGCAGCATGACGCTGGACGTGCCGTTGCTGGTGGAAGTGGGAAGTGGTGAAAACTGGGATCAGGCTCACTAACGGTTCTTCGCATAACGCGCTGTTTATGTAAGTTTGCAACATAAGAACGCGCGTTTTGTGACGATCATTAGAATTCCCTATGTAAAGAATGAAAAAAAACTACAAAAAGTGCTTTTTCTGCAGCACAAAAAGGGGTAGAGTTATCGGCGTAGGGTACAGAGGTAAGATGTTCTATCTTTCAGACCTTTTACTTCACGTAATCGGATTTGGCTGAATATTTTAGCCGCCCCAGTCAGTAATGACTGGGGCGTTTTTTATTGCGGCAAAGAAACTTTCGGGCAAAAAAAAGCGCGGCCATCGCCGCGCCCGGTATTACTCTTCTTCCGCTTCCGTCGCGGGTTCCAGCTCGTTAAACCAGGTGTCGAGCTTTTGACGCAGCTTGTCCACGCCCTGCTTTTTCAGCGAGGAGAACGGTTCAACCTGCACATCGCCGTTGAACGCCAGCACCGCTTCGCGAACCATATTCACCTGCGCTTTACGCGCGCCGCTTGCCAGCTTATCGGCTTTCGTCAGCAGCACCAGCACGGCGATATCGCTTGCTACCGCCCAGTCGATCATCTGCTGATCCAGATCTTTCAGGGGATGGCGAATATCCATCAGCACCACCAGACCTTTCAAGCACAGGCGTTTTTCCAGGTATTCACCCAGCGCACGCTGCCACTTGATTTTCATCTCTTCGGGTACCTGTGCGTAACCGTACCCCGGTAAGTCGACTAAGCGTTTGCCCTCTGCGACTTCAAACAGGTTGATCAGCTGGGTACGGCCAGGTGTTTTTGAGGTACGCGCCAGGTTCTTCTGATTGGTCAGCGTATTCAGGGCGCTGGATTTCCCCGCATTAGAGCGGCCAGCAAAGGCCACTTCAATACCGGTATCAGAGGGGAGGTGGCGAATATCGGGCGCACTGGTGACAAAATGCGTCTGTTGGTAGTTCCAGGTAGTCACGTGGTCGTCTCCAAAATCGTAATCTGAGGGGGATTATACCTGAATGCAGGCAAAAGGCTTTTCTGATTGCTATGCCCTGTAGGCGAATGCCCCCACCGGTGTGAGAGATCGGCCAGTGATGCTATGGGAGATTTCAGAGAATTCGCAGGCGTTAAAAAACGCAAACTGTTTTAAATCATAAGCTTATTTTCGGGTAATTGTCTGAAAATCTCTTTTTATACCGTTTCGTTGCTTGTTAGTTTAACGGAACAAGGTAAAGTGTGCGTCAGGGCGAGGAAGCCAACAGGAAATCGACTTAAGGATTAGGGTCAGGAGCGCCAGGAGGCGAAGACGCAGGATTGTCAGGACGACCAGCGCCTGGAGGCGTTTTAACAGGAAATGGAACCGTATCACGGACGGTATTAGCCAAGGGATAAACAGGGTTTGTTGTTGGCAAACATGGAATGTCTGACCCGCTAAGGGTTGTGAGTCAGGAAAAAAGGCGACAGATTGCTCTGTCGCCTTTTTTCTTTGCTTGCTTTCTGCTAGATTTCGCCGCAATTCTATACTGAAGAAAACGACTTAAAGATAAAACATCATGAAAAAACCAACCTCCGCTGCGGGCGCGAAACGCCCTGCAAAAGCACGCCGCAAAACGCGCGAAGAACTGAACCAGGAAGCGCGCGACCGCAAACGCGACAAAAAACATCGCGGTCATGCTGCGGGTAGCCGTGCCAACGGTGGTGGTGCAGCGGGCGCTTCTGCAAAAAGCAAACAGCAGAAAGATCCTCGTATCGGCAGTAAAACTCCCATTCCACTGGGCGTGACAGACACCCCGGTCACTAAGCAGCACAAACCAAAGAGCGAGAAACCTATGCTTTCACCGCAGGCTGAGCTGGATTTGCTGGAGAACGATGAGCGCCTGGACGCGCTGCTGGAACGTCTTGAAGAGGGTGAAACCCTGACCGCTGAAGAGCAGTCATGGGTGGATGCCAAACTGGATCGCATCGACGAGCTGATGCAGAAGCTGGGCCTGTCATACGACGATGACGAAGATGAAGAAGAAGACGAGAAGCAGGAAGATATGATGCGTCTTCTGAAGGGTGGAAACTAACATTTGCACCCGGCAGGCACGATAGTCCTGCTTATAACCCTTCCGGTTATATGTTATCTGGTGTGGTTATTCGTTAAACTACGGCGGTTGTCGCGGCGACAGAAGTGGCTGCGCACCCGAATGATGGCCCGCAATGGGGTCAGAACGGGCCGCCGTATACGAACGCGACACCAACGGAAGGAGTGAGCATGTCAGCACCAACTATCGACTGGGATTTGGCCCTAATCCAGAAATATAACTATTCCGGGCCGCGTTATACGTCATACCCCACCGCGCTGGAGTTCTCCGATGCCTTCGGCGAGGGGGATTTTCAGCAGGCTGTTGCGCGCTATCCTGAGCGTCCGCTGTCGCTCTACGTCCATATTCCGTTCTGCCACAAGCTTTGCTACTTCTGCGGCTGCAATAAAATCGTGACCCGCCAGCAGCATAAAGCCGACCAGTACCTTGACGCGCTTGAACAGGAAATTGTGCATCGCGCGCCGCTGTTCAAAGGCCGTCACGTCAGCCAGTTGCACTGGGGCGGTGGTACGCCAACCTATCTGAATAAAGCGCAAATCAGCCGCCTGATGACGCTTCTGCGCGGTAATTTCAGTTTTAACGACGACGCAGAAATCTCGATCGAAGTCGATCCGCGTGAAATTGAGCTGGATGTCCTCGATCACTTACGCGCCGAAGGCTTCAACCGCCTGAGCATGGGCGTACAGGACTTCAATAAAGAGGTTCAGCGTCTGGTGAACCGCGAGCAGGACGAAGACTTTATCTTTGCCTTACTCAACCATGCGCGTGAAATTGGCTTCACCTCGACCAATATTGACCTGATTTACGGCCTGCCAAAGCAAACGCCGGAAAGCTTCGCCTTCACGCTGAAGCGCGTGGCCGAACTCAACCCGGACCGTCTGAGCGTCTTTAACTACGCGCATCTGCCGACGCTGTTTGCCGCCCAGCGTAAAATCAAAGATGCCGATCTGCCTTCTGCCCAGCAGAAGCTGGATATCCTGCAGGAAACCATCACCTCGCTGACCGACACCGGCTATCAGTTTATCGGCATGGATCACTTTGCCCGTCCGGACGACGAACTGGCGGTCGCTCAGCGCGAAGGGGTCCTGCACCGCAACTTCCAGGGCTACACGACCCAGGGCGATACCGATTTGCTGGGAATGGGCGTCTCCGCCATCAGCATGATCGGCGACTGCTACGCGCAAAACCAGAAAGAACTGAAGCTGTATTACCAGCAGGTTGATGAGACGGGCAACGCGCTGTGGCGCGGCATCGCATTAACGCGCGATGACTGTATCCGTCGCGATGTGATTAAGGCGCTTATCTGCAACTTCCGTCTCGATTTTAGCGACGTGGAAGCGCAGTGGACGCTGAACTTCAGCGATTATTTCGCGGAAGACCTGAAGCTGCTGGTGCCGCTGGCGAAGGACGGGCTGGTGGATGTGTCGGAGAGCGCGATTGAGGTCACGCCAAAAGGGCGTCTGTTGATCCGCAATATCTGCATGTGCTTCGACGCGTATCTGCGTCAGAAAGCGCGTATGCAGCAGTTCTCGCGGGTGATTTAAACTGCAATGCCGGGTGGCGGCTTCGCCTTACCCGGCCTACAAAAGTGCGAAATGTAGGCAAGGTAAGCGAAGCGCCACCCGGCTTTTCATCGCCAACTCGCTAGCTAAACAGCCCAACCAGCGCCGCGCACAGCACCGCCGCAACGGCGGTTTGTGGCGTGTGGCTTTCAGCGGCTCCGCTAGAGAGCATATTCACGAATGTTTCCAGCATGATGTTCACCCCCAATTTCCGGGCACGATCATACAAAACTCATCGGAACAGTAAAGCGCAAAATAACGGCAATTTGCGCTCAATTAATAACCTTTACACAAGCGCGGATATTACTCCATTCCCAGCTCTTTCAGCTTGCGCGTCAGGGTATTACGTCCCCATCCCAACAGGCGAGCGGCTTCCTGCTTGTGGCCCTGCGTATGACGAAGCGCGGTAGTTAACAGCGTACGCTCCATCTCAGGCTGCGCTTCAGACAGCAGGTTTTGATGACCGGAACGCAGCGCGCGGTCGGCCCACTGCGCCAGCAGCGTTGCCCAGCTGTCCGGCAAAGCATGCCCGGTGCTGCTTTCAGGCGCGGTCGCTTCAAACAGCTCGGCCGGTAAATCCTGAATCAGCACTTCCTGACCGGCAGCCATCACGGTTAACCAGCGGCAGGTGTTTTCCAGCTGACGCACGTTGCCCGGCCACGCCAGGCGCGTCAGAGCGGCATCGGTTTCCGGGTGAAGCTGCTTGGCCTCCACACCCAGCTCGCGGGCGGCTACCTGCAGGAAATGGCGCGCCAGGCGGGGAATATCTTCCCGGCGTTCACGCAGCGGCGGCAGATGAACGCGAATGACGTTCAGTCGATGGAATAAATCCTCACGGAATTTGCCTTCCTGCACGCGCTGCTCCAGGTTCTGGTGGGTCGCGGCGATAATGCGCACGTCCACCTTCACCGGCGCATAGCCGCCCACGCGGTAAAACTGCCCGTCGGCCAGCACGCGCAGCAGACGGGTCTGAACGTCAAGCGGCATATCGCCGATCTCATCCAGGAACAGCGTGCCGCCATCAGCCTGTTCGAAGCGCCCCTGGCGAATGGTATTTGCGCCGGTAAACGCCCCTTTTTCGTGCCCGAACAGTTCGGATTCAATCAAATCCTTCGGGATCGCCGCCATATTCAGGGCAATGAACGGTGCTTTTGCCCGCGGGCTGTGGCGATGCAGCGCATGCGCCACAAGCTCTTTACCGGTTCCCGATTCGCCGTTAATCAAGACGCTGATGGAGGAGCGGGACAGACGGCCAATAATGCGAAACACGTCCTGCATCGCCGGCGCTTCGCCGATGATGTCGGTGGTTGGCCCAAAATCGGGCGCGTGGCGCGGCTGTTGCTGCTCCTGATAATGGCTAATCGCGCGCTCAACCAGCGCCACCGCTTCGTCGATATCAAACGGTTTGGGCAGATAATCGAATGCCCCTTGCTGATAGGCGCTCACCGCGGCATCCAGATCGGAGTGGGCCGTCATTATGATGACCGGAAGCATAGGGTGGCGTTGTTTGATCTGCTTTAACAGCGCCAGCCCGTCCATGCCCGGCATGCGAATATCCGACAGCAGAACATCGGGCGTTTTGGTGGTGAGTGCGTCGAGCACTTCGCTGCCGCTCTCAAACGTCGTGCAGCTTAATCCCGCCCCCGTGAGCGCGCGTTCAAGCACCCAACGGATGGAGCTATCGTCATCGACTACCCAGACTATCCCTCGTTGCATAAACGTCACCTTTATTTTTTAATCGGCAGGAAAACCGAAAACTCGGTATGTCCCGGCCAACTGGTAAATTCAATTTTTCCAGAGTGTTGATCGATCAAACTGCGGGCAATGGATAAGCCCAGGCCGGTTCCGCCTTCGCGACCGCTGACCATCGGGTAGAACAGGGTGTCCTGAAGATGCGATGGAATGCCGGGCCCGTTATCCTCGACGTCGATTCGGGCCGCAAGCCGGTAGCGCACGCCGTGTAACGTGAGCTGGAAGGCGGTACGGGTGCGTAAAATAATCTCGCCCCCGTCAGGCCCCAGCGCCTGTAGGGCATTGCGCACAATGTTCAACAGGACCTGCTCAATCTGATCCGGGTCATGGGCCAGTTCCGGCAGGCTTGGGTCGTAATCACGTACCAGCGTGACGTTCTCTGGCAGCTCCATCGAGACGAGCTTCACCACCCGTTCAGCCACTTTATGGATGCTTTCTGTGACGTGCATTCCCGGCTGCTGTGGCCCGAGAAGGCGGTCAACCAGATTCCGCAGACGGTCCGCCTGCTCAATGATGACGTTGGTGTACTCCGCCAGAGCAGGGTCAGGCAGCGCCTTGGTCAGAAGCTGCGCCGCACCGCGTAATCCGCCCAGCGGGTTTTTGATTTCATGCGCCAGACCGCGCACCAGGTCTCGGGCGGCAATTTGCTGTGCATGCTGAAGCTGTTCCTGGCTCAGTCGGCGCTGATTATCCATCGGCGCCATTTCCAGCAGGATCAGGCCTTCGGGAAGACGTTGCGCGGTCAGCGACAGAATGTGCGAACGCCCGTCGATCACCAGCGTCACTTCGTTATCGGTGAAGCCCTGGCCTGCCTGTAAACTTTCCTGCATCAGGCCAATATTCAGCGAAAAATAGCTCAGGAGTTCCGGAAGTGGGGTGCCGAACAGTTTACGTGCGCTTTGGGCGAGCAGCTGCTGTGCCGCCGGGTTGGCGTAATGAACGGCCAGCTCGTCATCGACCAGCAAAATGCTGTTAATCAAAGAATTGAGGATCTGCCCAGCATCGGGCAGCGTGCCAGTTGCCATTCAGCAGTCTCCTGGAGTCATTTGCACTAATTTAGTGCAGTATAGCGTTTTCGGCGTCAAAAGCGCGTGAGATCAGATTGTTGGTGGAGAAAAAAGCCCATCCGGAGATGGGCTAAAAGTTTCCACGGCAACTACTCCCGGCGCTTGTCACGCCGGGTAAAACAACTTAATTAAACGCTGTAGTACAGTTCGAACTCAACCGGATGCGGAGTCATACGCACGCGGTCGTTCTCTTCAGTGCGCAGCGCGATGTAAGCATCGATAGCGTCGTCAGTGAATACGCCACCTGCAGTCAGGAACTCGCGGTCTGCGTCCAGCGCCTGCAGGGCTTCTTCCAGAGAGCCAGCAACCTGTGGGATCTCTTTCGCTTCTTCTGGCGGCAGGTCGTACAGGTTTTTGTCCATCGCTTCGCCTGGGTGGATCTTGTTCTTGATACCGTCCAGACCGGCCATCAGCAGTGCTGCGAAGCACAGGTATGGGTTAGCCGCTGGATCCGGGAAGCGCACTTCGATACGACGCGCTTTAGGAGATGCCACCACCGGGATACGGATAGAAGCAGAACGGTTACGCGCAGAGTAGGCCAGCATCACTGGCGCTTCGTAGCCCGGGACCAGACGCTTGTAGGAGTTGGTGGTTGGGTTCGCCAGGGCGTTGATCGCTTTAGCGTGTTTGATTACGCCGCCAATGTAATACAGTGCCTGCTCGGACAGACCGGCATATTTGTCACCAGAGAACAGGTTGGTACCGTTCTTGGACAGAGACATGTGGCAGTGCATACCGGAACCGTTGTCGCCAAACATTGGTTTTGGCATGAAGGTCGCGGTTTTACCGAAACGGTGCGCAACGTTGTGCACAACGTATTTGTAGATCTGAATTTCGTCCGCTTTTTTGGTCATGGTGTTGAAGCGGGTAGCCACTTCGTTCTGACCCGCCGTCGCCACTTCGTGGTGGTGCGCTTCAACAACCAGGCCCATCTCTTCCATCACCAGACACATGGTGGAACGAATGTCCTGTGCAGAGTCGACCGGAGGAACCGGGAAGTAACCGCCTTTCACGCCTGGACGGTGACCTTTGTTACCACCTTCGTATTTGGTGGAGGAGTTCCATGCGCCTTCGATGTCGTCGATAGCCACGTGGGAGCCAGAAATAGACGCACCGAAACGGATGTCATCGAACAGGAAGAACTCTGGCTCTGGCCCGAACAGAACGGTGTCTGCGATGCCAGTAGAACGCAGGTACTCTTCAGCGCGTTTCGCGATAGAACGTGGGTCGCGGTCGTAGCCCTGCAGCGTGCCTGGCTCGAGGATGTCGCAACGGATGATCAGGGTAGGTTCTTCGAAGAACGGATCAATGACCGCAGTGGTCGCATCTGGCATCAGAACCATGTCGGATTCGTTAATGCCTTTCCAGCCACCAATGGAGGAGCCGTCAAACATTTTGCCTTCTTCAAAGAATTCGGCGTTCACCTGATGAGCAGGGATTGTGACGTGCTGTTCTTTACCTTTGGTATCGGTGAAGCGCAGATCAACAAACTTCACTTCATGTTCGTTCAGCATCGTCAAAACGTGTTCAGCGGACATACTTAACTCTCCAGATTGGTCATTGTCGTCGTGGTAACGAGGTCTTCAATTTCTGTTTGTACTGGCTGGTGCCATGTATTTTTTATAAAGCGAAATCTGTGCCAACTTTTAAAACACCCCAAAAAGGCGTTATCATGCGCACCATAGTGCAAAAGGGCTGCACCACGATGGATTTGTTGCACCAGTATAGTGCTTCAATGTGAACATTGAGCACCATATTGGTGCAATTTACGTTAAAGTGCCCTTTTACCGCTCCGTGAAAGCGATCACAAAGCATCTCTGCAATACTTGTTTGCGGGGGATGTTTGTGATCCTGTTTTGTAGTGCGATTAATCCGTGTACAATAACGCGCTATTTCTAAATGCCTGAGGCAAAGTTGTGATCGAAAATTTGCGTAACATCGCCATCATCGCGCACGTTGACCATGGTAAAACTACCCTGGTCGATAAGCTGCTGCAGCAATCCGGTACGTTTGATGCGCGTGCCGAAACCCAAGAACGCGTGATGGACTCCAACGATTTGGAGAAAGAGCGTGGGATTACCATCCTCGCGAAAAACACCGCGATTAAATGGAATGACTACCGTATCAACATCGTTGATACCCCAGGGCACGCCGACTTCGGTGGTGAAGTTGAACGTGTAATGTCCATGGTAGACTCCGTTCTGCTGGTCGTTGACGCAATGGATGGCCCAATGCCACAGACGCGCTTCGTGACCAAAAAAGCATTTGCCCATGGTCTGAAGCCAATCGTTGTTATCAACAAAGTTGACCGCCCTGGCGCGCGTCCTGACTGGGTTGTTGACCAGGTATTCGACCTGTTCGTTAACCTCGACGCGACCGACGAGCAGCTGGACTTCCCTATCGTTTACGCCTCTGCGCTGAACGGTATCGCAGGTCTGGACCACGAAGACATGGCTGAAGACATGACCCCGCTGTATCAGGCGATTGTTGACCGTGTTCCTGCGCCAAACGTCGATCTCGACGGTACCCTGCAGATGCAGATCTCTCAGCTCGATTACAACAACTACGTTGGCGTTATCGGCATTGGTCGTATCAAGCGCGGTAAAGTGAAGCCGAACCAGCAGGTCACTATCATCGATAGCGAAGGCAAAACCCGTAACGGTAAAGTTGGTAAAGTACTGACTCACCTGGGTCTTGAGCGTATCGAGAGCGACATCGCTGAAGCGGGCGATATCATCGCTATCACCGGTCTGGGTGAACTGAACATCTCCGACACCATCTGCGATCCGCAGAACGTCGAAGCGCTGCCAGCCCTGTCCGTTGATGAACCAACCGTATCCATGTTCTTCAACGTCAACACCTCTCCGTTCTGTGGTAAAGAAGGTAAGTTCGTTACCTCTCGTCAGATCCTTGACCGCCTGAACAAAGAGCTGGTGCACAACGTTGCGCTGCGCGTTGAAGAAACCGAAGACGCTGATGCATTCCGCGTTTCGGGTCGTGGTGAGCTGCACCTGTCTGTTCTGATCGAAAACATGCGTCGTGAAGGTTTCGAAATGGCGGTTTCCCGTCCGAAAGTTATCTTCCGCGAAATCGATGGCCGTAAACAAGAGCCGTTCGAAAACGTGACGCTGGACGTTGAAGAGCAGCACCAGGGTTCTGTGATGCAGGCGCTGGGTGAGCGTAAAGGCGACCTGAAAAACATGAATCCAGATGGCAAAGGCCGCGTACGTCTCGACTACGTGATCCCAAGCCGTGGCCTGATCGGCTTCCGTTCTGAGTTCATGACCATGACTTCAGGTACTGGTCTGCTGTACTCCACCTTCAGCCACTACGACGACGTGCGTCCGGGTGAAGTGGGCCAGCGTAACAACGGCGTGCTGATCTCCAACGGTCAGGGTAAAGCGGTTGCGTTTGCGCTGTTCGGTCTGCAGGATCGCGGTAAACTGTTCCTGGGTCACGGTGCTGAGGTTTATGAAGGCCAGATCATCGGTATTCACAGTCGTTCTAACGACCTGACCGTAAACTGCCTGACCGGTAAGAAACTGACCAACATGCGTGCGTCCGGTACTGACGAAGCAACGGTTCTGGTTCCACCGATCAAGATGACTCTGGAGCAGGCTCTGGAATTCATCGATGATGACGAACTGGTCGAAGTGACTCCACAGTCAATTCGTATCCGTAAGCGTCACCTGACCGAGAACGATCGTAAACGTGCAATGCGCGGTGCGAAAGAAGACTAATACGGTTAATCCGTAATAAAAAAAGCCGCTGATTTCTCAGCGGCTTTTTTGTTTTTATTTAAAGCTGTATTTCACCCCCAGCATCCCCTGCGTATCGCTGTAGCCTTTGTCGCCTATCTGCTGAGCCACGTTGCCCCATACGCTAAGCTGCGGCGTAATCTGCCCCTCTACGCCTGTCTTGAGTTCACCGATATTGCGCGTACCACGCATCTCATTGCTAACGTCATCCATGCGGATACGCGTGGTCTGGGTGTTGTGGATCCAGTTCGCTTCGATAAACGGCTGGAAGGTCCGTGATTTACCGTCGTCAATCGCGTTATGTCCGCTGATGTAGGCCTTCACGCCGAGGCGCGTCATCAGGTTCCCCTGGGTTTCGTCTTTCACCCGCGTGCCGTTGCGCTCACGATGGTCGTCAGCCTGCACGTCCATCCAAACGGCCTGCGCTTTCGGCTGGAGCCAGTAGCTGTTGCGGCCGCTTTCGCCCACCTTAACGCTATAGCCTGCTTCTACAGAGGCGGTCACGCCGCTGGAGCGATAGTTTTCAGTGGCCTGATCCTGTCCCATCACCTTATTGTCGAACCAGTTATACAGCACCCAGCTATCAACATAAGTGCCACTTTTATCCGCGTCGTTTGCGTACCAGGTACCGTACAGACCGACGCTATAGCCATTCACTTCACCGCGTGAGTGGTAGCCGGTCAGGCTGGAAGCGCTCCGGCTCTGACTGTTGCCGTAGCCCGCCATCAGGCCAAGATGCCAACGGTCCAGACCGTCGGTGCTCCACTGAGCGACATCGCCACCCAGCTGCAGCACGTAGCGATTGGCGGTGGTTTTTAACTGGCCGCTGCCGTCTCTGAAACGCGTATGACCGCCGACGTTACGCATCCACAGGCTCGTCACTTTCTGCTCGCCAGTGAGCATGTCGGTGTACTGCGTTTCACCCAGACGATCGTGCAGGCGGGTCATAAACAGCGTATTTGCCGCATAGCTGTTTGCCAGATAGCTACCAAATTCCGGGCGATACTGATGCTCGCTTTTCGGTGGTGCAGGCGGTGGGACCGGCTCTTGCGGCGGAATCACCGGGTCAACGGGCGGATCTACCGGGTCGACTGGTGGGTCCACGGGGTCAACAGGCGGGTCTACGGGGTCGACCGGTGGGTCAACTGGATCAACGGGCTCCGCCAGGCTGGTCAGAAACCAGTTTTTACCTTTTTGCACCACGTTATAGTCATAACCGCCCGCCACGATACGGCTGGCCTTCTCAAACGTCCCGTCAGAGTTGCCACCAACGCTGACAATTTCAATCCCTTCTACGGTTTGCGCGCCAGTACCGCCAATGTTGTTCACTTCCACCCCGGTATGACCGGACGTGTTGCCTTCAACAATCAGTTTGTCCGTTTCCGAAGTGTCGTCAAACAGCACGGTATTGAAAACCAGCTTGCCGCCGTTGCCGATAAAATCATCCTTGATGGTCAGCGTTTGCCACGCCGCGTCCTCTGCATGCTGAAAATTAATCGTGCCGCCCGCATTCAGCGTCAGGCTGGTCAGCGTGGAGCTGTCGCGCAGATTCCAGACGGCATCATTCATCGTCAGTGCGATAGTACCGGTACCCGCGGCGTTGCCCTCAATGAAGGACGCCCCATTCCACAGGGAGTTGTCATCCATCGTCAACGTAATGGTACTGTTTTGTGCCGGAAGCGTGCTGGTGGCCGCGACGCCGCCCGCGGAAAGGACATCGCCGTTGAGGATGAATTTGCCTCCAGCGGACGCGTCAATTACCCCGCCGTTACTGGCGTTCAGGGCATAGCTACCGTTGTCGCGATGGCCTGCGGTGGTAATGGTTGCACCACCCGCGAGGGCTATCACGCCGCGTGACCAGGCATACATCCCGTGCGGCGCTTGCGCAGAGCTGCTGGTTTTCTCGCTGCTGTTTACCGCAATGGTGACGTTATCTCCCAGATTCACCGCACCGGTGTAAGCATAGACGCCATGCGCGCTGGCACCGTTGGTCGTGATGGTGGCACCTTCATCAAGGGTGATAGTTGACGAGCCGGTAGAATAAACCCCGGAGGCACTGGCCGCGTCGGTGGTAATCGTCGCGCTTTTGCCTAGCTCAATTTTTGACGCAGAGCCCGCATACAGGCCATAGGCCGATGTGCCGTACGTTTCGATGGTCGCCTCATCTCCCAGACGAACGTAAGAGCCGCTCTGGTTGGTTCGGATCCCTTCGGCGTAGGTACCGCGCGTCACAATATGGGCACGATCGCCGACGATAACGTTATTTTTTGCCTTCGACGCATCATTCAATGCATAGGCGCTAATCCCGCGTCCTGTGCTGCCCGTGGTTTCGATATAGAGATCGTCCCCCACATAAATATTGGCGGAGCCAAGCGATCCCTGGCTGAAGGAGCTGTAGCCGGCATTGATGCCGTCACCGCTTTGGCCATTAACGTAAATGTGGGTGCGATCGCCGGTAATGATAAATACCGGGTTGTCCGGCGTGTTCATACCGTGGGTACGAATACCGTCGACGTCTTTACCATTATTGGCAGCCACTTTTGACTGGGTGCGAATCGTCAAATCGTCACCAAATATCACCCCCGGACTGCCGGACGTGGAGTTCTGAATAACGGTAACGGAATGCTCAAAGGCTTCCGCCCCAGGCCCTTCGAGGGTGATCCCATCTCCGTAGATCGGGATATTACCGGCGCTGTACTGGTAGACATAGTTAGGATCGCCGGTATTTTTGCTAAAGTTCGTGTTTGCCGTTGCAGGTATCATCGCCTGTATTTCTGCAGGCAAATCCGTTACCGCTCCGGAAGCGGGTAAATTAGCAAAATCTATTACCGCTGCATGTGCGGTAAATAGCGCTGACGATAACGCCAGCGAAATCGCAGCGGCGACTGGTGAGTGTTTCATTAAATATGGCATGACTGCCCCCTTTCTTTCAGGCGTAGAACATCCTCCACACCATTAAATGTGGGTAGGTAAACAGGTTGAAATTACAAAATAGAAACGAGAATTTTATGAATGCTGGTACCTAACTTCCTCTCAAGTCGTATTTTATGGACGTAAATTTTTTTAACATCAATACCGTCTGTTTTTATAATCTCCTGAAGGCACGCTCCTGACAAAAATCTGTTAAGCAACGTGAATTCAACAGCATTTAAGATACTGCCGCGTCTGCTATTCACTCGT
This sequence comes from Enterobacter quasiroggenkampii, assembly GCF_043972695.1. Taxonomy (NCBI): domain Bacteria; kingdom Pseudomonadati; phylum Pseudomonadota; class Gammaproteobacteria; order Enterobacterales; family Enterobacteriaceae; genus Enterobacter; species Enterobacter quasiroggenkampii. Next base: position 519,559 of record NZ_CP143745.1, on the reverse strand, counting down.
CTCCCGGTGAATAGATGGCTAATTTTTTCTTTTAATATAATGTCACTGTCATCCGAATAAATAACTCCCTTTATTTCACTGCGGTGAGTGAGAAAATAATTGGCCAATGCTTCCAGCTTGCGGTCTGAGATAATCACAATGTTCATGTTAGTTCTCGCCAGACGTTCAATCCATTGCGGATCGGCAAGTGCGCGCAGGTTGTACATCGAAAAGTCTACAAATATAAATCCGCGTAATAAGTGATTCTTGTTTCCTCGCACTATTTTATTTTCTACTGCAATCTGCAGGAAATGGTTATCACCTGGCCAAACTGCGAACGAGGCGTTTCCACAATATTGTGAACGTACTGCGTTATCTGGATATAACTGACAGGACAATTCACAGCTTATACAGCGGACAACCTTATGCGACGATGGTATCATCCAGTCCACTCCTGTCTTATTTTCACCGTCAATATTTCACTGCCATGCAAATGTGTCAATCTTGAAACATATCCAGTGGCCCTCTCTTGTTTATGAAAAATAGTGATAAAGAATATAAATTCCTGGTGATGTCTATTCTGTCAAGCCATAGCCATCGCGAAAGGACATACGTAGGTCGACGTATTCCAGGAATATTCATCAGTCCCTTAAGATTATTCGACAAAAAAAATCCCAGGGGAAGATTCACGAAATAGCACTAAAAGCTAAAGATTCGTTTCTTTACTCTGCCGCAACGACCGTCTTTTCTCTTGTTGTGGCTCAATATAATTATTTGGTCTGGCGAAGTGTAATGAAATCTCATTATGTCGTTTTAGATGAGAAAAACCTAAGAAAAACACCTCTTAACCTATTGAAAATAAATGTGTTATTTTTAATCTTAGTTGGAATGGTATCGCGTCCTGATCCTTCTGACCTATACTCTTGTTAAATATACGTATATCTTTTTGGTGTGTATGGTTAAGTATTGTTATTGCTGAGGAAAGGAAAATTGTATCTCATTAACAAATTGGTCGAGTATGATCCAGAAAACAAAACCCTGGTAAATCATATTTCCGGGCGCTCGATACAATTGCAGCTTCCTGCCAACCTCTGTTTTCTCTATCTCGTCACCCATCCCGGAGAAATAATTTCGCAAAATCAATTAATGATAGTGGGATGGGGTGAGCGCAATGACGTCACCACACCGAATACCTTTTATCAGGCTATTTTGACATTACGCAACGCCCTGGCTGAGGTGGGGTTACCGCGCGATACGGTAAAAACGATTTCGCGTCGTGGGCTTATGCTTTCCGAAGCCACCCAGGTTGAACGATTTATCCCAGGCGCTGAGCCGATAATAGCCAATAAAGACGCAGTCGTTGCCGATAGCACCGCGGTGAAGAGTCCGGCCTGGCTGATAATAACGACCGCAACGCTTTTGCTGATCGCGCTTATCAACGGGGGGATATTATACAAACAGCACCAGAACATGCCGTTTAGTCACTACATTCCACTTTCTACGGGCAGCAGTGCCTGCCAGCTTTTTTATGCGCCTAACGAACCTATGCAGGACCATTACTTGCGCTTGTTAAACAATAACCCTGGCCTGTGTGCCGAAAAGCGATATGTTTTTCTCATCGGCTACAGTAAAACGGAGCGAATCGCGGCGTTTGCCTGTAATAAGGATCCGCGTCGCGACGCGGCAGCGTTTTGTACCACCCATTATTTTTGGGCACACGAGCAATGATGACTCTTCGAAACCGTATTATTTTACTGGCGGCGATTTTGGTGGCGGCTATTACCAGCGGCTGGCTAGCTTACTCGAATTTGTCGAGTACGCCGATACGCTGCACGGGAAATGTGGAATGGACGATTGGTAAAAACCGATTTGTGGGTACGGTTTCCTGGCGAATGCAGCATCGGGAGGGCGCGACCATCATTAACGGTAAATTATTTGGTCAGACGGTGTCTGAAGTTAACCGGACCATCTATTTTCACTACAGTTACCATCAGAATGCGCGCGTGTTAAATAACGATCGTATTGTTAAAACCTTCGCCGATAATGCGGATGAGGCTGATATCAACGCAACGCTACCGGGCTTTTACCGTACGCCGGGTCGGGACCTGAGCCTGATGATTGATGAGTACCGGGGGGCCTGGCTTTTTGCCGCGTCAAACGTCCCTTCACTTTACTGTCGTAAAAACGCGCCGTAAAAATCGATCGCACACCTTAGAGCGCACGCATAGTCAAATCTCTTTATTCCCGCTACAGTTACTTCTCCACGGCGAGCAGGAGATAAACATGCTTTATATCTTTGATTTAGGAAACGTCATCGTCGATATCGATTTTAATCGCGTGTTGGGTGCATGGAGCGACTTTAGCCGCGTGCCGCTGGCAACGTTAAAGCAAAATTTCGCGATGGGTGAGACCTTCCATCAGCATGAACGCGGCGAGATCAGCGATGAAGAATTCGCTGAGCGTTTCTGTCAGGAGATGGATCTACCGTTAAGCTACGAGCAGTTTTCACACGGCTGGCAGGCCGTATTTGTCGCCATCCGGCCTGAGGTGATCGACATCATGCATAAGCTTCGCGAGCAGGGACATCGGGTCGTTGTGCTGTCAAACACCAACCGTCTGCACACCACGTTCTGGCCTGAGGAGTACCCTGAAGTTAAGGCGGCGGCGGATAAGATCTATCTCTCGCAGGAGATGGGGATGCGTAAACCTGAAGCGCGAATTTATCAGGCTGTTCTGCAGGCAGAGGGATTCACCGCGGCCGATGCGGTCTTTTTCGATGACAACGCCGATAATATAGAGGGAGCTAACCAGTTGGGTATTACGTCAATTCTGGTGACCGGAAAAGAGACGATACCTGACTACTTTGCGAAGCAGCTATGCTAAAAACCGTTCATCAAAAAGCCACGCACCATACTCGCCCGCTGCGGGCCTGGCTGAAACTGCTCTGGCACCGGATTGATGAGGACAATATGACCACGCTGGCGGGTAACCTCGCCTACGTGTCATTGCTCTCGTTAGTGCCGCTGGTGGCGGTCATCTTTGCCCTGTTCTCCGCCTTTCCGATGTTTGCGGACGTCAGCGTGCAGCTTCGTCATTTTGTCTTCGCGAATTTCATTCCGGCAACCGGGGATGTTATCCAGAACTACATTGAGCAGTTTGTTGCCAATTCCAGCAAGATGACGGCAGTGGGGGCGTGCGGTCTTATCGTCACCGCGCTGCTGTTGATGTATGCCATCGATAACGCGCTAAACACGATCTGGCGGAGTAAAAAAGCGCGGCCAAAGGTCTATTCCTTTGCCGTGTACTGGATGATCCTCACGCTGGGGCCGCTGCTGGCCGGGGCGAGCCTTGCAATCAGTTCTTATCTGCTCTCCCTGCGCTGGGCGAGTGATTTAAACGGCGCTATTGATAATGTGCTTCGCATCTTTCCGTTGATCCTGTCGTGGCTCTCGTTCTGGCTGCTCTATAGCGTCGTGCCGACCACGCGCGTGCCTAACCGAGATGCGGTCGTGGGGGCGCTGGTGGCGGCATTGCTCTTTGAGCTCGGTAAGAAAGGGTTTGCCCTCTACATCACCATGTTTCCGTCCTATCAGCTGATTTACGGCGTGCTGGCGGTGATCCCCATTTTGTTTGTCTGGGTCTACTGGACCTGGTGTATCGTCTTGCTTGGTGCTGAAATAACTGTCACTCTCGGTGTATACCGCGAACTTAAAAAAGCAGCAGCAGCTGAAAAACAACAAGAAGCAGACCAACCATGATTGCATTGATACAGCGCGTAACCCGTGCCAGCGTCACCGTGGAGGGAGAGGTGACGGGTGAAATTGGCCCAGGACTTTTGGTGTTGTTAGGTGTCGAAAAGGATGATGACGAACAAAAAGCCAACCGCTTGTGTGAGCGCGTGCTGGGCTACCGTATTTTCAGCGATGCGGAAGGCAAAATGAACCTGAACGTCCAGCAGGCAGGCGGCAGCGTGCTGGTGGTTTCCCAGTTTACGCTGGCAGCGGATACCGAGCGCGGTATGCGCCCGAGTTTCTCCAAAGGGGCCGCGCCGGATCGTGCAGAAGCACTTTACGAGTACTTTGTTGAGCGTTGTCGCCAGCAGGAAATGAATACGCAAACCGGACGATTCGCTGCAGATATGCAGGTATCGCTGGTGAACGATGGCCCCGTCACATTCTGGCTCCAGGTATGAGCATACTTACGGCATGGCCGCGGGTAACAAGAGAGAGTACAGCTATGTATCACCTTCGAGTACCGCAAACGGAAGAAGAGTTAGACGCTTATTACCAGTTCCGCTGGGAAATGCTGCGCAAGCCACTGCATCAGCCAAAAGGCTCTGAACGCGACGCCTGGGACGCGATGGCCCACCATCAGATGGTGATGGACGAAGAGGGCAACCTCGTGGCCGTCGGGCGTTTGTATATCAACGCCGATAACGAAGCGTCTATTCGCTTTATGGCGGTTCATCCCTCCGTGCAGGACAAAGGTCTGGGAACGCTAATGGCGATGACCCTGGAATCCGTCGCCCGTCAGGAAGGCGTTAAGCGTGTCACCTGTAGCGCCCGCGAAGATGCCGTTGAGTTCTTCGCTAAACTCGGCTTTGTGAATCAGGGGGAGATCACGACCCCGCAAACCACGCCGATTCGTCATTTTTTGATGATCAAACCCATCGCCACCCTGGACGATATTCTGCATCGCGCCGACTGGTGCGGACAGCTCCAGCAGGCCTGGTATCAGCACATCCCGCTCAGTGAAAAAATGGGCGTGCGCATTCAGCAGTACACCGGACAAAAATTTATTACCACCATGCCGGAAACCGGCAATCAGAACCCGCACCACACGCTGTTTGCCGGCAGCCTGTTCTCACTGGCCACGCTCACCGGCTGGGGACTGATCTGGCTGATGCTGCGCGAGCGCCATCTGGGTGGCACCATCATTCTTGCTGATGCTCATATCCGCTATAGCGCACCAATCAGCGGCAAGCCGAGTGCGGTGGCCGATCTGGGGTCGCTGGGCGGCGATCTGGACCGTCTGGCTCGTGGCCGCAAGGCTCGCGTACAAATGCAGGTTGAACTGTTTGGCGATAAAACACCGGGCGCGGTGTTTGAAGGCACCTATATCGTTCTTCCGGCGAAGCCTTTTGGCGCGTATGAAGAGGGTGGGAACGAGGAGGAGTAATCTCCTGTTCACGCTTCCCGGGCGTGCTGAATCCGCCCGGCGACATCCCGCATAACGTCTCGCGCTGACTGGCTAACGCCGCCAAGCTGAAAGAAGCCATGGATGACGCCCAGCCAGCGCTGAGCGGTACACTTCACACCCTGCTCCGTCAGATGCTGGAACAACATTTCGCCCTCATCGCAGAGCGGATCGTACTCTGCGGTAATAATGTGCACAGGCGGAAGACCGTAAAAATCATCGCGCCACAGCGGACTTGCTTCGGGGTGCTGGCGGTCGGTGTCAGCGAGGTACATTTCATACCCACTGAGCAGGGTATCGCGGGTGATGATGTAATCCGTGCCATTGAGGGCATAGCTTTCAAAACTGGCCGTGGCGTCGAGCATGGGGTAGATGAGAATGAGCTGCGCAGGTTGCCACAGCCCTTTAACCTTAAGCCGCAGCGCCGTTACCAGCGCAAGATGTCCCCCTGCGCTGTCTCCGCAAAGGGTGATCCGGTTTTTATCCACGCCCAGTTTGTCCGCATAGTGCCAGACCAGATCTGCACCTCTTTCCGCATCGTCATGTGCGGCGGGGAAAGTATGCTCCGGCGCCAGTCTGTACTGAATCGCAATCACCCGGCAGTTGCCGTAGCAGGCTAACTGACGGAGTTGGTTGTCATGGGTATCAAAGCCGCCGCTGATAAAGCATCCGCCGTGGTAGTAGATGGCAGCAGGCAATAGTTCAGGTGCATTGAGAGGTGAAAATACCCGAATGGTAAGACCCTCAAGAACAAGCGTCTCCACCTGAACGCGCGTTTCGGTCTCCCCGGCAAGCCCTGTGCTGGCAATATAGCCTGCTCGTCGCACCTCAATGCTCTGGCGACGTGACGAGGGCCGACCTGCAGCGATAAACCCCTGAACCAGCTGTGCAATACCTTGTTCCAGCGCCATGAAAATTCCCTTTTACTGTATGTATGAACAGTTTTATAGCCTGGTTTGATTCAAAAGAAAACAAGAATAGTGTTGAGGGCAACAATCTGGAAAGCGCCTCGCAAATGGAAGGATAACTATTGCCAGGGACTTTAACCCTACTGAGAGAAAGCGTATGTTGCCTTGAAAATAGACAATGGTGATATACTGAGGTGATATATGAGTTTACTGGCGGAGCTTAGCATGGGCAGAATTCTGATCGATTTGTCGGATGACGTTATTCAACGTCTCGATAACCTCAAACAGTTGCGTAACCAACCTCGTGCCGAATTACTGCGTGAAGCAATTGAGCAGTATCTCGATCAGCAAAGCTCGTCCGTTATCCGTGATGCGCTTGGTCTTTGGGGGAACCAGCAAGAAGATGGTTTAGAGTATGAGCGCAAGCTGCGTGAGGAGTGGTAGTGATGGAACACATGGCGGTTTTTGATACCAATATCCTGATCGACCTTTTCAACAATCGCGTCGAGGCAGCAAATACGATCGAAAACACAGCATCGCACCGGTCAATCAGTCTAATCACATGGATGGAAGTCATGGTAGGGGCGCGCAAACATGGCCACGAAGCGAAAACCGCGGCGGTAATGGGCGCATTTGAGGTTATCGATGTAACCCGAGAGATCGCAGAAAGAAGCGTCGTGCTCCGTGAGAAGCATGGCATGAAACTGCCGGATGCCATTATTTTAGCGACTGCCCAAAGCAGAAATTGCCCGTTAATCACCCGGAATACCAAAGACTTTCAGGGGATTGCCGGGGTGGTTTTACCTTATCAATTGTAGGCCGGGCAAGCACGCGCCGCCCGGCACTGTCACAGGGAATTACTCCCCTTCACCCGGGAACAGGAACGGGTTGATCGAGCTACGGGCAAAGCCCTCCTGCTCCATCTTCGCGTCCAGAATCAGCGAGGCGAGATCGTCGGCCACCGCTTCGACTTTCGGGTCTTTTTCCTGATACAGAATCTTCAGGTAAGTGCCGCAGTCGCCGCAGCTTTCGGCTTTCACCGCCGCGTCTTCATTTTCCAGCGACCAGTAGTTCAGATCGCGGGTCTGTTCGCAGTTGCTGCACTTGATGCGCACCACGTGCCACTCGGTTTCACACAGGTTGCAGTGCAGGTAGCGCAGCCCCTGAGTGGTGCCGATTTGCACCATGCTGGAGACCGGCATAGAGCCGCAGACCGGGCAGAACTGGCGCGCCTCGCCGTATTCGGCGCGCGCTTTACCCGGGATCAGGCTCGCCATTTGCGCCCAGTAAAGCGACAGCGCAGCCCAGATAAACGGCGCTTTATCGCTACTGACCAGCGAGAAGTCAGAGGCAAACAGCGCGCTCGCCATCTCTTCCAGCTCTTGTTCGGACGCTTTTTCCAGATTTTCAATGACCGCCAGCGCGGTACCGCTCATCTCCGGCTTCAGCTCGGCAATGAGCGAATGCAGCAGCTTTTGCCAGTGCTTGTCGCGCGGCAGGACGTGAATGTCCAGCGGTGGCTTGCCCTGCGTGTTGGCTTCTTTGATGCGCGCGGTCAGATCCATTTGCAGCGGGTGATCGTACAGCACCACTTCCTGCGCGTGGGCGACCAGCGCGGCAAAACGCAGAAAATCGCCCAGCGGGTTGTTCTCTGCCAGCTCGCGCAGACGCTCTGCGCGGCGGTTATAGAGGTTCTTGAGTCTGGGGAATAACAACGGCGGAATATAATCCGCCGTGCGTTTCTCGCTCGACCCCAGCTCATCTTGCGGGATTATGCGAATACTCATTCAGATGACTTTTCCTGTTTCTGGCGGACTTCACGGTACCAGCGCGGGTGATGCTTCTTCGCCCACGTACTGGTTACCCATCCTTCCACCATCGCGGTAATGGTGCCTTTCACCCAAAGGGCGGCGTAGATATGCACCATGATAACCACAATTAACGCCACTGCGGCAAATGAATGCAGCATCAGCGCGAATCGGATCACCGGGATTGAGAAAGCAGGCGCAAAGTACGGACGCCAGATGATCACGCCGCTCACCAGCAACAGGACCAGGAAGATAATCGCCGCCCAGAATACGCATTTCTGGCCGAAGTTATAACGCCCGGTGTCACCCACTTCCTCGTTGACGACGATCTTACGAATATTCTTCGCCCAAAAGATATCATCCCGATTGATTAGGTTATGGTGCCAGTAGCGGAAAAACATAATGATGAACGACGCGAACATGATGACGCCCACAAACGGGTGCAGGATGCGCGCCAGCTGTGGTGTCCCCATGATCTGCATCAGCCAGTTGAAGGACGGGAAGAAGAACCCCAGCCCGCTTATCGCCGCCAGCATGAAGCAGAAGGCGGTGACCCAGTGGTTGATGCGTTCCGGCGCGGTGTAGCGCACGATGGTGTCACGTTTTCTCATTTGCGCACCTCGTCTTTCTCTTCATGCAGGTTGTCGTCTTCCTCTTCCGCGCGGTTCGGACCGACGCCGACGTAGTGGAAGATGCTCGCTGCGAAGGTGGCAGCAAAGCCCACCGCTGCCAGCGGTTTCCAGATGCCTTTCCAGAACTTCACGGTGGCGCTGATTTCCGGGTTCTCCGGCAGGCCGTGATACAGATTCGGCTTGTCGGCGTGGTGCAGCACGTACATCACGTGCGTACCGCCAACCCCGGCCGGATCGTACAGGCCCGCGTTGTCGTAACCACGGGTTTTCAGCTCGCCCACGCGTTCTGCCGCCAGCGTTTTCATATCCTCTTTGGAGCCAAAGTGAATTGCGCCGGTTGGGCAGGTCTTCACGCATGCAGGCTCCTGGCCGACGGTAACGCGGTCCACGCACAGGGTGCATTTGTAGACGCGGTTGTCTTCCGGGTTCAGGCGCGGTACGTCGAACGGACAGCCCGCGATGCAGTAGCCGCAGCCGATGCACTGTTCGGACTGGAAGTCGACGATGCCGTTGGCATACTGAATGATAGCCCCTTCTGACGGACATGCCTTCAGGCAGCCAGGATCCGCACAGTGCATACAGCCGTCTTTGCGGATAAGCCATTCCAGTTTGTCGTTCTGCTCCACTTCCGAGAAACGCATCACCGTCCAGGACTTGGCGGTCAGGTCTGCCGGGTTGTCGTACACCCCGACGTTGTGACCCACTTCGTCACGCAGGTCGTTCCACTCAGAGCAGGCCACCTGACAAGCTTTACAGCCGATACAGGTCGTCACGTCGATAAGCTTCGCCACTTCCTGCTGGTGGTCCCGCGCCTGAGGCGCGGGCGTGAAACCGTTAGTCGCGGAACGACGGATAATGTCTTGAGATTGATAAGCCATAAGTCGTCTCCGTTACACCTTTTCCACGTTCACGAGGAAGGCCTTAAACTCCGGCGTCTGCGTGTTCGCATCACCGACGAACGGCGTCAGGGTGTTCGCAATGAACCCTTTCTTCGCCACGCCCTCATAACCCCAGTGAATCGGAATACCGATGGTATCCACCTGCTGACCGTGAACGTTCAGCGTGCGAATACGCTTGGTCACCACCGCCTTGGCCTTAATGTAGCCGCGGTTAGAGGAGACCTTCACGGTATCGCCATGGGCAATGCCGAGCTTGTTCGCCAGCTTCTCGCCGATCTCCACAAACTGTTCCGGCTGCGCGATGGCGTTAAGCAGCGCGTGCTTGGTCCAGTAGTGGAAGTGCTCGGTCAGACGGTAGGTGGTACCCACGTACGGGAACTTGTCTTTTTTACCCAGCGCTTCAAAGTCGCCCTTGAAGATACGGGCAGCCGGGTTAGAGACCACGTTCGGGTGCAGCGGGTTGGTGCCCAGCGGCGTCTCAAACGGCTCGTAATGTTCCGGGAACGGACCTTCCGCCATCTTATCGATAGCGAACAGACGCCCCATCCCTTCAGGCTGCATGATAAACGGCCCAACGTCGCTGCCCGGTGCGGCAGTGCTGTAGTCCGGAATATCCACGCCGCCCCATTTCGCGCCGTCCCACTTCAGCAGCTGACGCTTCGGATCCCACGGGTTGCCCTGCGGGTCAGCGGACGCACGGTTATAGAGAATGCGGCGGTTGAGCGGCCACGCCCATGCCCAGCCCAGCGTATTGCCAAGGCCTGACGGGTCGGCGTTATCGCGGTTGGCCATCTGGTTGCCTTTCGGCGTCCAGCTACCGGCAAAGATCCAGCAGCCGCTGGAGGTGGTGCCGTCATCGCGCAGGTGGGCGAAGGTACTGAGCTGATCGCCTTTCTTCGCCAGCACGGTGCCGGTGGCCGGGTCGATAACGTCCGCCAGCGCCTTACCGTTGCTCTCCATCGCCACTTCTTCTGGCGCAGGGTTTTCCGGCGTCGAGTAGTTCCAGGTCATGTTCAGGACCGGTTCCGGGTTCGCGCCGCCTTCTGCCGCGTACATCTTACGCAGGCGCAAGAAGATACCGGCCAGGATCTCGCCGTCGTTCATGGCGATGCCCGGGGCGTCAGCGCCTTTCCAGTGCCACTGCAGCCAGCGTCCGGAGTTGACGATAGACCCGTTCTCTTCCGCAAAGCAGGTCGAAGGCAGACGGAACACTTCGGTCTGAATCTTCGACGGATCGACGTCGTTCGATTCGCCGTGGTTCTGCCAGAAGGTCGAGGTCTCGGTATTGAGCGGGTCAATTGTCACCAGGAACTTCAGTTTCGACAGCGACTCAACAACCTTGTTCTTGTTCGGGAACGAGGCAACCGGGTTAAAGCCCTGGCAAAGATAGCCGTTCACTTTGCCCTGGTGCATCATCTCGAAATACTGCAGAACGTCGTAACCTTTGTCCCACTTCGGCAGCCAGTCAAAGCCCCAGCTGTTTTCCGCCGTCGCTTTATCCCCGAAGAACGCTTTCATCATCGAGACGAAGAACTTCGGATAGTTGCCCCAGTAGTTCACCTGGCCTTCAAGCAGCGGTTTAGGCGTGCTGGCCGTCAGGTAGGTTTGCAGGTCGGTCTGTTTCTCGCTTGGCAGGTTCATATAGCCCGGCAGGCTCTGAGACAGCAGGCCGAGGTCGGTCAGACCCTGAATGTTGGAGTGACCGCGCAGGGCGTTCACGCCGCCGCCTGCCATTCCCATGTTGCCGAGCAGGAGCTGAACCATCGCCATGGTGCGGATGTTCTGCGCGCCGATGGAGTGTTGCGTCCAGCCGAGGGCATACAGGAACGACGCGGTTTTGTCTTTCGCGCTGGTTTCGGCGATCAGCTCGCACACCTTCAGGAAGTCCGCCTTCGGTGTACCACAGATGTTTTCGACAACGTCCGGCGTGTAGCGGGAGACGTGCTCTTTCAGCAGGTTCCACACGCAGCGCGGGTGTTGCAGAGTGGTGTCGCGCTTCGCAAAGCCTTTTTCATCCAGCTCGTAGTTCCAGCTGGTTTTGTCGTACTTGCGTTTTTCAGCGTCGTAACCGCTGAACAGACCATCTTCGAAGTGGTAATCCTCACGCACGATCAGGCTGGCGTTGGTATAGGCTTCGGTGTATTCGCGGTTGTATTTTTCGTTGGTCATCAGGTACAGCAGTACGCCTGACAGGAAAGTGATGTCAGTACCTGAACGAATAGGGGTGTAGAAATCCGCCACTGACGCAGTACGCGTAAAGCGGGGATCGATCACAATCAGTTTCGCACCGTTGTGGATTTTGGCTTCCATCGCCCAGCGGAACCCGACCGGGTGCGCTTCAGCGGCGTTACCGCCCATCACCACAATGAGGTTGGCGTTCTTGATGTCGACCCAGTGGTTGGTCATCGCACCGCGACCAAATGTTGGAGCAAGACTTGCTACCGTTGGTCCGTGTCAGACACGCGCCTGGTTGTCGACCGCGAGCATACCGAGTGCACGCGTAAATTTCTGGGTTAAATAACCGGTTTCGTTGCTGGAAGCAGAGGCACACAGCATCCCGGTGGAGAGCCAGCGGTTGACCGTGACGCCGTCGGCGTTCTTCTCAACAAAGTTGGCATCGCGGTCTTCTTTAATCAGTTTAGCGATGCGGTCAAACGCCTCTTCCCAGCTGATTTGCTGCCATTTGTCGGAACCCGGCGCGCGATATTCAGGGAATTTCAGGCGGCTTTCGGAGTGGATAAAGTCCACCAAACCGGCCCCTTTCGGGCACAATGCGCCGCGGTTAACCGGGTGATCCGGGTCGCCTTCGATATGGAAAATAGACGCTTTGGCGTTTTTAGCACCGTCGCCGAGGCTATACATCAACAGCCCGCAACCGACAGAGCAGTACGTACAGGTATTACGGGTTTCACGGGTGCGCAGCAGTTTATACTGCCGCGTTTCCGCCAGCGCTACGCCGGGCGCAAAGCCCAGTGCCGCTGCCGTGGTGCCTGCCATACCGCCAGCGCAGATCTTAAAGAACTGCCTTCTGCTGACCTGCATGGGTCACTCCTTGTTTCGACATTGCTTACATATGTAGTTTTGACTTCGCGGTTGAAGAATGACCGCAAAGGAGAAAAATTTGCGTTAATCCCTCAATTCCACGAGGGATATCATCAGAATACCACATTGTCGGTACCGCTGTTCTAATGGCGTTAATACAAAGTGAACGTATTATCACCATGTTGATTATAAAGTGTGATATCGATCACATTAACAGCTCTGCATGTTAAAGCGATGTAGCCGGTGGCAGGTTGCACCCCTGCTAAATGAGTAGGAGAATGGTTGTCGAAAAGTTGATCCATACTATGCGTACAGCCTGTGGTTTATGCTGCAATAGCACGCTCGCTTCCGTGGTTGTTCAGGAATACCGCTGTGTCTAAACAAAACCGTGATCCCCACTCGTCACCCCTGCCTGCCGGCATTGTGGAACTGTCGGTACACCGACCGCCCCGCATAACCCATGCCACGCCCGATTTTCTGGCGGAAGAAGTGCCCGTTGCGCTCGTTTACAACGGCATCTCGCATGTGGTGATGATGGCATCTCCGAAAGATCTTGAGCTGTTCGCCATCGGTTTTTCCCTCTCGGAAGGCATCATCGAGCATCCGCAAGAGATCTACGGCATGGACGTGGTCCAGGCCTGCAACGGTCTTGAAGTGCAAATCGAACTCTCCAGCCGCCGCTTTATGGGGCTTAAGGAGCGTCGTCGCGCGCTGGCCGGGCGTACCGGCTGCGGCGTGTGCGGCGTTGAGCAGCTTAATGATATTGGCAAGCCCGTTGCGCCACTGCCGTTTACTCAGACCTTTAATCTGGCGCACCTCGACCCCGCCCTTGAGCATCTCAACGACGTACAGCCCATCGGCCAGCTGAGCGGCTGCACGCACGCGGCGGCGTGGGTATTGCCGTCGGGAGAAATTGCCGGTGGGCATGAAGACGTGGGTCGCCACGTGGCGCTGGATAAGCTGCTCGGTCGTCGTGCGCGTGAAAGTCAGGTCTGGCAGCAGGGCGCGGCGCTCGTTTCCAGCCGGGCCAGCTACGAGATGGTGCAAAAGTCCGCCATGTGCGGTGTGGAAATTTTGTTTGCGGTGTCGGCGGCGACCACGCTGGCGGTAGAGGTAGCGGAGCGCTGTAACCTGACGCTGGTGGGCTTCTGCAAGCCGGGAAGGGCGACGATTTATACCCATCCTCAGCGATTAATAGTTGATCAGTAATTTTGAATGATATTAGCAAATCCTTCCGCTTTTAGTTGTTCGCGATGAGGTCTAGTATTTATCTCATCAAGGCACGGTGCCTTACCTAAACAACTTAATGAAAGGGTTTAAATCATGAAAAGCATCAAAACTTTTGTCGCTGTAATCGCTCTGGCTGCTTCTTTCGGTTCTTTCGCTGCGCAGACTGTGACCGCAACCGCCTCTACCATTGATGGTGCAGAAGCGAAAATCGCGGCTCAGGCTCAGGAAGCGGGCGCGTCATCGTACAAAATTACCCAGGCATTCTCCGGTAACCGCGTACACATGACTGCTGAACTGAATAAATAAGCGAGTCACACCGTCGAAAGAGCGCCCCCGGGGCGCTTTTTTAGTTTATGCCCGCCACGCGCAGCAATGCCGTCACCACCGCCGCGGCCACAATGACCACGATTAACGGCATTTTCCGCCAGGCCAAAAACACCGCAAACGCCACGCCCAGCACGCGCGCCATGCCTGCGAAGTGTTCTCCCTCATAAAAGGTGGTCGCCAGCGCGACGGAGAACAGCAATACCGTTGCCGCATCTGACAGCAGCGCCTGAGAACGCTCCGACAACGCCAGCCGGTTGCCGAGTTTGGCGCCGCCAAGGCGCATTAAATAGGTTCCGGCAGAAAGAATGGCGATGCCGAGAATAAAGACCGTCATGTTTTCCATTATTTTTTCCTCGCGGCAAGACCAAGTAAAGAGAGCAGTACCGGTAATCCCACCGGGGCAAACGGCACGGCGGCCAGCGATAACACGGCGCCGCTGCAGGCGCGGATCAGCGTGGTACGGTTTTTAAATGCGGGAACCACTAATGCCAGCAGAATGGCCGGAAATACCGCATCCAGCCCGATGGTTTCCGGGTCGGGCAACAGTTTGCCCACCATGGCACCCAGCAGCGCGCCCAGCGGCCAGATGATGGCAACGCCTAAGCCGCATAGCCAGTAGGCGGCTTTACGCTGTTCGGCGGTTTTTTGCGACAGGCCAAACACCACGCTTTCATCGTTCATGATGTGGCAGCCCAGCAGGCTCAGACCGCGCTTGCCCACCAGCTCACGCACCGTCACGCCAAACGGCACATGCCGCGCGTTGACCAGCAAACCTGCCGCCGCAGCTGCCAGCGGATTGCCGCCGCTCGCCACGATGCCGATAAACATAAATTCAGACGCGCCCGCCAGCACGGTAATAGAGAGCACAAACGGCACCCAGACCGGGAAACCGTAGGCCATCGCCAGCGAGCCGTAGGACATTCCGACCACGCCCACCGCGAGGCAGACCAGAATGATTGCTTTTATGGTGTCGCCTTTCAGACAAGAGAGATGATGCTTCATACAATTTTAGCCATATCGAACGTGTATCCATTATAATGAACGCAACGAAACTGATTTTCAAGACGAACGAATTGTTCGTTTTATAGAACGCGAGGCCGTTATATGACGCAGCCGATCAGCCTGATCGCCAAAAGTCTGGTGCGAGAACGCCTGCGAACCGGGCTTTCACTGGCGGAAATTGCTCGCCGTGCCGGGATCGCAAAATCCACGCTTTCCCAGCTGGAGTCCGGCAACGGTAACCCTAGCCTGGAAACGCTGTGGTCGCTCTGCGTGGCGCTGGATATTCCTTTCGCCCGTTTGCTTGAGCCACAGTTGCCGACCACGCAGGTGATCCGCCGTGGTGAAGGGACAAAAGTGGTGGCTGGACAGGCTAACTATGAAGCCATTTTACTGGCGGCATGCCCCCCAGGCGCGCGCCGCGATGTCTATCTTCTGATGACCCAACCGGGAGCAGACCGTATTTCACAGCCGCATCCACCTGGCTCGGTTGAACATATTATTGTGACGCAGGGGCGGGCGCTGGTCGGTCTGCTCGACGCGGCGGAAGAGCTCGGCGCAGGGGATTACATTTGTTATCCCGCCGACCAGCCGCATATCTTCAAGGCCCTGGAGCCAGACACTTACGCGCTGCTGGTGGCGGAACAAAACTAACAGAGATACGGAAACTCATGTCGCTTAAAGCCATTGCCAAAGAACTGGGGCTGTCAGTCACCACCGTCAGCCGCGCCCTCAACGGATATGACGACGTCTCCGCCGAGACGCGCGCACGCGTGGAAGCAGAGGCCCAGCGCCGTGGTTACCGACCGAACACCTTCGCTCGCCGCCTGAAGATGGGCAAAATTGACGCCGTTGGGCTGGTGTTCCCGGTCCATCCTGTTCCGCTCAATAACAGCGTATTTATGGACATGGTCGGCGAAATTAGCCACGAACTGGCGCGACATGAAATCGATTTGTTGCTGATTGCCGATGACGATCTGGCCGATAAACACAGCTACATGCGCATGGTGCAAAGCCGCCGCGTGGATGCGCTGATCGTGGCACACACGCTGGATCACGATCCCCGTCTTGAGCAGCTGCAGGCGGCCGGTTTTCCATTCCTGGCGCTCGGGCGCAGCCATCTCCCGCAGCCGTACGCGTGGTTTGATTTCGACAACTACGCCGGTACGCATCAGGCTACCCGCTGGCTGATCGAGAAAGGCCATCAGCGTATCGCGCTACTTGGCGAAAGCAACAATCAGGCGTTTATCACCCAGCGCCGTCAGGGCTATCTGGACGCGTTGCGGGAAGCCGGGCTTTCCAGCGAATGGCTGCGCGCTATGCCGCCTTCGCGCCGCGTTGGGTATGCCACCACGAAAGAACTGCTTGCCCTGCCGCAGCCGCCCACGGCCATCATCACCGACTGCAACACCCACGGCGACGGCGCGGCGATGGCGCTGGCGCAGATGGGGCGTTTATCCGGCGACAACGCCGTCTCACTGGTGGTCTATGACGGACTACCCCAGGACAGCATTGTCGATATTGACGTGGCGTCGGTGATCCAGTCTACCCGCCAGGGCGTCGGGAAACAGATTGCCGATATGGTGCGCCAGCTGATTAACGGCGACGATATTGAACAGCTTCAGGTGCTCTGGCAGCCAGAATTCTCTCCGGGCCAGACGGCTTAAATAGCGCAAAATTTTAAAGCCGATCACAGAACCGAAACGTTTTGGTTTGTATCCGAAACGTTTCGGATCAACACTCAGATCATCCCGATGACAGGAGATGTCTGATGCAAGATTCCGTTTTACGTCTCGAAACCACGACGGTAGACGTGGTGATTAAAACCCATCCGTTCGCCGAAATTCTCTACTGGGGGCCTCACCTTCGGCACTTTTCGCCGCAAGATGTTGCTCTGCTCGCGCGTCCTGTTGCCAACGGCAGGCTTGACGTCGACTCCCCGGTCACGCTGATGGCCGAGCTGGGGCACGGCCTGTTTGGCTCGCCGGGCATTGAGGGGCATCGCCAGGGGCTGGACGGTTCCCCGGTGTTCAAAACCACCCAGGTGCAGCAGGGGGTAAATACCCTGACGATAACCGCCGAAGATGAGCATGCGGGACTGCGCCTGACCAGCGAGCTGGCGCTGGATGCCAGCGGCGTGCTGGTGGTTCGTCACGGTTTAACGAATCTGAAAGCGATCCCCTGGCAGGTGGACCGTTTCGCCGTCACGCTGCCGGTGGCCGAGCGCGCGCAGGAAGTGATGGCCTTCCACGGACGCTGGATCCGTGAATTCCAGCCGCACCGCGTAAAGCTTGAACACGACAGCTTCGTGATTGAAAACCGCCGGGGTAAAACCTCCCACGAGCACTTCCCGGCGCTGATTGCCGGTACGCCGTCGTTCAGCGAAATGCAGGGTGACGTCTGGGGCGTGCATCTGGGCTGGAGCGGTAATCACCGCCTGCGCGCGGAAGCGAAAACCGATGGTCGTCGCTACCTGCAGGCCGAAGCGCTCTACCTGCCGGGTGAAATGGCGGTTGAGGAGGGCGATACGCTCTGGACGCCGCGCCTGTATGCCAGCTACTCCACGCAGGGCCTGAACGGCATGAGCCAGCCGTTCCATCGCTACCTGCGCAACAACGTCATCCGCTTCCCGGAAAACAAACCGCGCCCGGTGCACCTCAATACCTGGGAAGGGATCTACTTCAACCACGATCCGGACTACATCATGCGCATGGCCGACGAGGCTGCCGCGCTGGGCGTGGAGCGCTTCATCATTGATGATGGCTGGTTCAAAGGCCGTAATGACGACCATGCCGCGCTGGGCGACTGGTATCTGGATGAGAAGAAATACCCGAACGGCCTGACGCCGGTGATCGACCACGTCAAGCGGCTCGGCATGGAGTTTGGCATCTGGGTAGAGCCGGAGATGATCAATCCGGATTCCGATTTGTACCGCGCGCATCCTGACTGGGTACTGGCGCTGCCGGGCTATCCCCAGGCGACCGGACGACACCAGCTGGTGCTCAATCTCAACATCCCGGAGGCCTTTGATTACCTGGTGGAGCGCATGAGCTGGCTGCTGGGCGAGCATGCGGTCGACTACGTGAAGTGGGACATGAACCGCGAACTGGTGCAGCCGGGACACAACGGTAAAGCCGCTGCCGACGCGCAGACCCGCCAGTTTTACCGCCTGCTGGACGTGCTGGGCGAGCGCTTCCCGCACATTGAGTTTGAATCGTGCTCCTCCGGCGGTGGGCGCATTGATTATGCGGTACTGACCCGCAGCCACCGCTTCTGGGCGTCTGACAACAACGACGCGCTGGAGCGCAGCACCATCCAGCGCGGCATGAGCTACTTCTTCCCGCCGGAGGTGATGGGCGCGCATATCGGTCATCATAAATGCCACGCCACCTTCCGCCAGCATAGCATCCAGTTTCGCGGCTTGACGGCCCTGTTTGGCCATATGGGGCTGGAGCTGGATCCGCTCACCGTGGACGCACAGGAGCGCGAAGGCTATCGCCATTACGCCGCGCTGCACAAGCAGTGGCGAGAGGTGATCCACCATGGTACCCAGTGGCGTATTGATATGCCGGATGCCACCACGCTGGCGCAGGGGATTGTGAGCGAAGATAAGGCGCAGGGGCTGTTTATGGTCAGCCAGCTCGCGATGCCGGATTACAGCCTGATGATGCCGCTGCGCATGGCGGGGCTGGAGGCTAGCGCGCGGTACCGCGTCATGCTGCTCGATCACCCGAATATTCAGATTACGGGCGAGGGAGGGCACACCATGCGCAAGCTGCCAGCGTGGATGGAAACGCCGCAAACGGTGAGCGGCGAGTGGCTGATGCAGGCGGGCATTGCGCTGCCGATTCTGGATCCGGAAACCGCCGTTCTGATTGGCGTTGAACGCGTGTAAAGGTGACGGGCCGGGCAGCCGGCCCTCCGTTGAGGATAAAAATAATGAACACAACAACCTGTACCCACAAAGACAACCCTAACTTCTGGATCTTCGGGCTGTTCTTCTTTCTCTACTTCTTCATCATGGCCACCTGCTTTCCGTTCCTGCCGATTTGGCTGTCGGACATCATCGGCCTGAATAAAACCCATACCGGGATTGTCTTCTCCTGCATCTCGCTGTCGGCCATCGCGTTCCAGCCGCTACTGGGCGTTATTTCGGACAAGCTGGGGCTGAAAAAACACCTTCTGTGGATCATCGCGGTGCTGCTGGTTCTGTTCGCACCGTTCTTCCTGTACGTCTTCGCGCCGCTGCTGAAAGCCAATATCTGGCTGGGCGCGCTGAGCGGCGGGCTGTATATCGGTTTTGTATTTTCGGCCGGATCGGGGGCGATTGAGGCCTACATCGAACGCGTGAGCCGCAACAGCTTCTTTGAATACGGCAAGGCGCGGATGTTTGGCTGTCTCGGCTGGGGCTTGTGCGCCTCCACGGGCGGCATCCTGTTCGGCATCGATCCATCGTATGTTTTCTGGATGGGATCGGGAGCGGCATTGCTGCTGATGCTGCTGCTGGTGGTCGCGAAGCCGAAGCCCAACCAGACGGCGCAGGTCATGAATGCCCTGGGCGCGAACCAGCCGCAAATCACCGCAAAAACCGTGTTCAACCTGTTCCGCCAGCGCAGAATGTGGATGTTTATCCTCTACGTGATTGGCGTGGCCTGCGTGTATGACGTTTTCGATCAGCAGTTTGCCACCTTCTTTAAAACCTTCTTCGCCACGCCGCAGGAGGGGACCCGCGCCTTTGGTTTCGCAACGACTGCCGGGGAGATTTGTAATGCCATCATTATGTTCTGTTCGCCGTGGATCATTAACCGCATCGGCGCGAAGAACACGCTGCTGATCGCCGGGGTGATTATGGCGACACGCATTATCGGCTCGTCGTTCGCCACCACTGCCGTGGAGGTGATTGCCCTCAAGATGCTGCACGCGCTGGAAGTCCCGTTCCTGCTGGTGGGCGCCTTCAAGTACATCACCGGGGTGTTTGATACCCGACTGTCGGCGACTATCTATCTGATCGGCTTCCAGTTTGCCAAACAGTCGGCGGCGATTATTCTCTCCGCTTTTGCCGGGAATATGTATGACCGGATCGGCTTCCAGGAGACGTATCTGATGCTGGGCTGTTTCGTGCTGGCGATTACGGTGGTGTCGGCGTTTACGCTGAGCAGCAGGCAGGAGATTGCCGCCGCCGCGGGGGCGGCAGCGCTAACACATCAGTCCAGGTAAAAGACCTCTTTAAGCTCCGCACTCACCGGGCTGTTATCCGGGTTCGACGGCATGACGTCGCCCATATGTTTCCACCAGCGCTGGCAGACGTCGGTATTCGCTACCGCGCTCCAGCGCTCCTCCGATTCAATCTCCACGGTCGCAAACAGCAGGTTACGTGCTTTGTCGAGATAAATGGCGTAGTGGTGAGCGCCGTGGTCTTTCAGCACCGCTTCAAGCTCGGGCCAAATTGGATTGTGGCGACGCGCGTACTCCTCGTGCGCGTCCGGGTTCACCTGCATCACAAACGCTTTGCGGATCATAATGCCTCCAGATAGAGCTCGCGGACTTCATCGCGGCTGGCGGTGCGCGGATTGCATGGCGCACACGGATCCGCGAGGGCTTTATCCAGCCAGCCTTCGATATCGGCTTGAGTGACGCCGAGCTGGCTGAAGCCCGCAGGAATGCCGACGCGAGCGCTGAGGTCGCGAATTGCCTGAATGGCGGACATGCTGGCGGCTTCATCACTCATGCCGCGGGTATCGACGCCCATCGCCTGCGCCACGCGGGCGAAGCGGGTGATTGCGTTCGGGCGGTTAAAGCTTTCGACGATCGGCAGCAGAATGGCGTTGCACACGCCGTGCGGCAGGTTATGCGTCGCGCCCGGCTGGTGCGCCAGGGCGTGTACCAGACCCAGACCCGCACTGTTAAACGCCATACCCGCCAGATACTGGCCAAACGCCATCTGCTCGCGCGCCTCAAGGTTATGACCGTTATCAACCGCTTCCGGCAGCCAGAGGCCGATCAGGCGAATCGCCTCCAGAGCGTTGGCATCGGTCAGCGGGTGCGCGCCAACGGACACATAGGCTTCAATGGCGTGGGTTAATGCGTCCATACCGGTTGCGGCGGTCACGGAGGCCGGAATATCCAGCATGACGCTGGCATCGTCCACGGCGATATCCGGGATGATGTTCGGGTCGATGATCACCTCTTTCACCTGACGCGCGGAGTCGATGATCACCGCATTACTGGTCATCTCCGCCGCCGTCCCTGCGGTGGTGTTGATCGCTACCAGCGGCACCCCCGCATTTTTCACCTTGCCGACGCCGGAATAATCGGTTGACGGGCCGGGGTTAGCGGTGAGGATTTTAATCGCCTTGGCGGTATCAATCGGGCTGCCGCCGCCAAAGGCAATGACGTAATCACACTCTGCGTCCCGGTAAGCCGAAAATCCTTTTTGCACCAGCGCTTCTGTTGGGTTCGGGAACACCTCATCGAACAGGTGATACGACATCTGATGGGCGTCCAGCGCGGTAAACAGGCTGTCGAGCAGACCCAGCTTCACCAGTTGGCCGTCGGTGACAATCAGCGCTTTTCCCCACTGCTTGTTCGCTACCAGATTGACCATATCGCCGATTGCGCCCGCGCCGTGAAGGCTGATTTTTGGAAGCGCCAACATAAAGCTCATGATAATTCTCCTTAACGATCAATGTTTGTCCTGCAAAGGCCTTATGCGTATAAATCCAGCGCGGATTGCAGCGGGCTCACGCCAAAGCGCTTGCCGAGGGCGATGAGCGCTTCCCGGGGAATGGTCTGCTTCATGCCGCCCATGGCGTACACCTTCACCAGCACTTCCGCTGATTTCTCGGCGGTGTCGATCAGGCCAAAGGTTTCATCCAGCGTTGGACCGCTGCCGAACACGCCGTGGAACGGCCATAGCACCAGAGAATGTTTTTGCATATCAACGGCGGTTGCCTGGCCGATTTCGTCGGTACCCGGTACCATCCACGGCAGAATGCCCACGCCATCCGGGAATACCACCAGACACTCGGTACTGCCTTCCCAGAGCTTGCGGGTGATGACATCGGCGCTGTTTTCCAGCACGTAGGTCAGGGCGATCAGGTTCGTGGCGTGGCAGTGCATGATCACGCGGTCCTTGCCATTGGTCGCTTTGATGCGCTCGCAGTGGGAGAGGAAGTGCGCCGGCAGTTCGGAGGTGGGCACCGCTTCATCCGTCAGCCCCCACAGAATGTGGTAACCCGCGCCGTCGCTGTCCACTTTCACCACGCCGAGGTTGGCCTCCGGGTCGAGCTGGACGTTACGGAAAAACTTGCCGGAACCGGTGACGATAAACGGCGTGTTGGCGAGCAGCGGCATCGGCTGGCTCAGCGCGATATAGCGCGGCTTCGCGTGGAAATCGGCCGCGAAAGGTTCGATATCCGCGTCGTCCAGGCGCAGCGTCAGGTTGCCGCCGTTGCGCTCGTCCCAGCCTTTCAGCCAGGCGTCGGAGGTGGCTTTGATCATGCCCTGGACGAACCAGGAGTGGGTGATAGTCTGCATACTGTGGTTCCTTTGAAAATGCCGGGTGGCGCTACGCTTACCCGGCCTGCTCTTACCCGTAGACCCGGCAGGCAACGTGCTGCCGGGCGATGTTTTTACTGACGAGCGGCGAGAACGTCTTTCTCATACGCCCGCACGTTGTTCAGCCACTGGCTGCCCGCCGGGGCATCGTTACGCTGGCAGTACATCTCCCACACTGCCTGCCACGGCAGGGATTTCTGCTCTTCCAGCAGCGCCAGACGTGCGGTGTAGTCACCGTTAGCCTCCAGCTGCTTCAGCGTGGCGACTGGCTCCAGCAACGCGCGCAGCAGGGCTTTCTTCATATTGCGGGTGCCGATAACCCACGCCGCGATGCGGTTGATGGAGGCATCGAAGAAGTCGAGGCCGATGTGTACGCGGTCAAAGAGGTCGTGGCGGATGATTTCGCTGGCAATCGCCTGGGTTTCGTCATCCAGCAGCACCACGTGGTCGCTGTCCCAGCGCACCGGACGGCTGACGTGCAGCAGCAGACGCGGCACGTAGAGCATGGCGGCGGAGATTTTGTCGGAGATCACCTCGGTCGGGTGGAAGTGGCCAGCATCCAGACACAGCGCGGTCTGGCGGCTGGTGGCGTAACCCATATAGAACTCGTTCGAGCCCACGGTATAGCTCTCGGCGCCTATACCGAACAGCTTGCTCTCGACGGCGTCGATGTGGTGCGCCGGGTCCAGCTTCTCGCTGAGAGCCTCATCCAGCGCGGCCAGCAGGCGCTGGCGCGGAGCCAGACGATCGACGGTGATATCCTTCATGCCGTCCGGGATCCAGATGTTCATCACCGACGGCGTGCCGAGCTGCTCGCCGAAATACGCCGAAACGCGGCGGCTGGCCTTCACGTGATCGATCCAGAACTGGCGGATGTCGTTGTCCGCGTGGGCGAGAGTAAAACCGTCCGCACTCAGCGGATGTGAGAAGCAGGACGGGTTAAAGTCCAGGCCCAGCCTGTTGGTTTTGGCCCACTCTACCCAGTTCTTAAAGTGTTCCGGTTTGATTTCGTTGCGCGCCACCGGCTCATCGGATTCGAGATAGATTGCATGCAGATTCAGGCGCTTTGGCCCCGGGATCAGGCTCAGCGCCAGTTCAAGGTCGGCGCGCAGTTCGGTCGCGTTGCGCGCTTTGCCTGGATAGTTACCCGTGGCCTGAATACCCCCTGTCAGGGAACCGCCTGGGTTCTCGAAGCCAGCGACGTCATCGCCCTGCCAGCAGTGCATGGAGACGGGCAGACGGTCGAGCTGGCGCAGCGCCTCTTCGACATCCACGCCGACGGCGGCGAAACGCTGTTTAGCCAGATCCCAGGCTTGTTCTAATTGAGTTGTCATGCACAAAGCTCCTTAGTCAGTCGGTTTTGCTGAAACTGCGCGCGAAAGCGAGCAATTTCATGGCAGGGATTGGGTGTGAAGGTGGTCAGACTGGCGTTCGCCGTCACCACCGAACGGAAGTCGTCAACGTTGGAAAGTTCGTCCAGAGTCATCAGCTGAATGCCGATATTGCCGAGCGTGGAGGCCTCCACGGGACCTGCCACCACGGTGACGTCGCAGGCATCGGCGCAGAGCTGGTTCAGCAGCTGGTTCTGGCAGCCGCCGCCCACGATATGCAGCTGGCTGAAGGGTTTTCCTCGAAGGCTCGCCAGCTCGCTGAGGATGTCGGCATACAGCAGGGCGAGGCTGTCAAAAATGCAGCGCGCCAGTTCGGGAGGGCTGGACGGCACAGGCTGCCCGACCTCGACGCAGGCGGCCTGAATTTCGGCGCTCATGTGCGCCGGATTGATAAAGCGCTCATCGTTCGGGTTGATCAGGAACGTGCAAGCCTTCAGCTTCTCGGTTTCGGCGATAAGCCCAGGCAGGTCGGTAATGTTCTGCTCTTTCAGTACCCGCTGGAGCAGCCACAGCCCCATGATGTTTTTCAGTACGCGGTAGCGGCCTTCGGCACCCCCTTCGTTGGTAATGTTTGCGGCCATGGCAGCATCGCTGGCGTACGGGGTTTTGCTCTCAAAGCCCATCAGCGACCAGGTACCGGAAGAGAGGTAAGCCGCGTCTTTGCTCGCAAGTGGGGAAGCAATCACCGCGCTGGCGGTATCGTGGCTGGCGACGGCAACGACAGGAATTGCGTTCCCCTGTGGGCAAATCCAGTGACCGATCACATTACCCGGGTGGGTTGGTGTACCGAACCAGGAAGGCGACGCTCCCGTCCAGGCCAGCAGATGTTCATCCCAGTTATCCGAGTTGATGTTGACCAACTGCGTGGTGGTGGCGTTGGTATATTCCCAGTTCATGTTGCCGGTCAGGCGATAGCTCAGGTAGTCCGGGATCAGCAGCGCATGGGCCACGTCCGCCACCAGCTCTGGCTGTTGCTCGACCAAAGCGCGCAGCTGATAAAGCGTGTTAAACGGCAGAAACTGAATGCCGCTGCGTCTGTAGATGTTGTCCTTGCCAAGCTGGGCGATAGCGTGCGCCATCAGGCCGTCGGTGCGGTTGTCGCGATAAGAAACTGGCAAGCCGACGCGTTCGCCATGGCTATCAAGCAGAACGTAGTCCACGCCCCAGGTATCAATGCCGATGCTGTCGATGCGAATACCATCGTTGCAGACGTTGTTCAGTCCGATACGGATCTCCGCCTCCAGGGCATCGATATCCCAGGCAACAAAACCGTCCTGCTTTTGCAGGCAGTTGGCGAAACGGTGCATTTCGCGAAGCGCAAGCGTGTGCTGCTCACGGTCCCAGCTCGCGAGCATTACGCGCCCGCTGGATGCGCCTAAATCGACAGCCACACAATGGCGAAAAGTCATAGTCGGGTCCTTTCTTAAGTCATTAGCGGTGAGTGTAAAAAAGGGAAGAAAAAGTCACCTTCTCACCACTGACAGGCCAAATCTCGCGCTGGCAAGAAAGCAAAGGTGAATGTGAGGGAGTTCACAGTTTCCAGTGGTGGCGGGATTTTCAGGCAGTGTGACGCTGACCGCATTTCCCGATCTTTCCCCCTGTTTCTTGAAAAATGGACAGCTTTTGCGAGGTTTACTGCCAAAAATTGAAGGTGAGTGCGGAAGGCCTTAATTACTATTTTGAGAACATTTTTCATTGGTGGAGGCCGTTATGACCGTACTGCACAGCGTGGATTTTTTTCCTTCAGGAGGGGCGCCTGTCGCGATTGAGCCACGGCTTCCTCAGGCCGCGTTCCCGGAGCATCACCATGATTTTCATGAAATTGTGATTGTTGAGCGCGGGACAGGTATTCATGTCTTCAATGGCCAGCCATATACCATCAGCGGCGGTACGGTGTGCTTCGTGCGCGACCACGATCGGCACCTGTATGAGCATACCGACAACCTGTATCTGACGAATGTGCTCTACCGTTCCCCGGATGCGTTCCAGTTTCTTTCGCGCCTGAATCAGCTGTTGCCCCAGGAGCAAGACGGACACTATCCGTCGCACTGGCGCGTGAATCAGTCCACCCTGCAGCAGGTGCGTCAGCTGGTGGGCCAAATGGAGCAGAGCGAGGACGGGCGGGAGACGCACGCCATTGCCACGCGCGAACTGCTGTTTATGCAGCTTCTGGTGCTGCTGCGCCGCAGCAGCCTGGTGGAAGGGCTGGAAGATAACAACGCGCGCCTGAACCATCTGATGGCCTGGCTGGAAGATCATTTCGCTGAGGATGTCTGCTGGGAAACGCTTGCGGATGATTTTTCACTGTCGCTGCGCACCCTGCATCGCCAGCTTAAGCAGCATACCGGTATGACGCCGCAGCGATATCTCAACCGTCTGCGCCTGATCAAAGCGCGTCATCTTTTACGTCATACCGACGAAAGCGTCACGGATATCGCCTACTGCTGCGGTTTTGGCGACAGCAATCACTTTTCAACGCTGTTTCGCCGGGAATTTAACTGGTCGCCGCGTGATATTCGTCAGGGGAAAGACGCGATGCTTCAGTAACGCGAGGGCAGTCACCGTTTTATTTCCGCAAAAAAGCTAATAGTGTCAGGTTATTCGGCGTAGAGGTCGTGGTGTGGCTGCTCAGTTAATCCTTCGCAAAGATGATTTTTATGCCTCCGCGAGCCAGGCCGTGACGGTGGCCGACCGCTACCCGCAAGACGTCTTTGCCGAACATACCCACGAGTTTTGCGAACTGGTGCTGGTATGGCGCGGTAACGGCCTGCACATCCTCAACGACCGTCCCTACCGCATCACGCGCGGAGATCTGTTCTATATTCGCGCGGAGGATAAACACTCCTACGCCTCGGTTAATGACCTGGTACTGCAGAACGTTATTTACTGTCCGGACAGGCTCAGGCTTAACGTAGACTGGGCCGCAAGCATTCCGGGTTTTCTTGATGCTAAGGGTTCTCCGCACTGGCGCTTAAGCAGTAACGGCATGGCTCAGGTACGGCAGGTTATTTCTCAACTGGAGCAGGAGAGCCAGAAGAACGACCCCGTTTCTAACCAGCTAGCGGAGTTGCTTTTCGCCCAGCTGGTGGTGACGTTAAAGCGTCATCGTTACGCCACTGATAACCCCTCCGCCACGACGCAGGAAGCGCTGCTGGATAAGCTCATCACCACGCTTGCGGGCAGCCTGAATAAAAACTTTATACTGGAGAAATTCTGCGAGCAGGAGCAGTGCAGCGAGCGCGCGTTGCGCCAGCAGTTCCGCACCCTGACCGGGATGACGGTGAACCACTATCTGCGCCAGCTGCGCATCTGCCATGCACAATATCTCCTGCAGCATACGGAGTGGATGGTCAGTGATGTGGCGATGTGCTGCGGCTTTGAAGACAGTAACTACTTTTCAGTGGTGTTTAATCGCGAGGTGGGGATGACGCCGGTACAGTGGCGTCATCGCAGTCGAAAGGGGTCGTGATCAGTTTGCCATGCCGAGCCCAACGATATTGGCAGCGATAATGATCACCACGCAGCCGAGGCTCAATACGCCAACCGGACGATGTCCGGCGTTTTTCCACTCTTTCAGCGCCAGACCGACCAGCCCGCCACACAGTACGTAGAAACTCATGTGCAGCATCCAGCTTACGTAGTCGTATTGCACCGGAATGCTGGCATGGCCCCAGGCGTAGAAGAAAAACTGTAAATACCACATCAGCCCGCCGAGCGCGGAGAGTAACACGTTGGTGATGATAAGCGATGTTGCCAGCGAGAAGTCGGTTTTTATCGACAGGTTTTTCACTTTTGCGAGACGAATGAAGCAGAAGCCCAGGTTAACCATCGCGCCGCCACCCATAATCACGACATAGCTTGGCAGCGCAACATACAGCGGATCGACGCCCAGCGCGGCGGCGGCTTCATGCATAGGCCTGGCAGCATTCATCGCGAACGACATACCGGCCGAGAAGATGCCGCACATCACCGCCAGCAGCAGACCTTTCTTCAGGTTAAAATCTTCAGCTTTAATGCCCATCTTGCGCTCTTTCAGCTGCCCCGCGCGAGTCACTATTCCTACGCCAACGACCGCCACCAGCACGCCCAGGAGCGTCATCCGCCCACCCTGAGTATTAATAAGCACCTCGATGTTGCCGTTGAGAACTGGCGTCATCAGAGTTCCGACGATCAGCGTAATGCCAATCGCGATACCAATGCCCATCGACATGCCGAGATAGCGCATGGTGAGGCCATAGTTGATGTTACCGACGCCCCACATCGCGCCGAACAGGAACACCGGCAGCAGAGTGGAGGCGCTGAAGGAGGAGAAGTAGCCCCAGAAATCGGGCAGCAGCATGGCGCTAATGGTCCAGGGTAAAATCAGCCAGGACACGACCCCGCCAACGGACCACATGGTTTCCCATGACCAGCCTCTCACCTTTTTAAACGGAGCATAGAAACAGGCTGCACTGGCAGCGCCTATCAAATGCCAGAAGATACCCATCGTAATCGCATGATTCATTTTTACACCCTCATCGTTTTTATCGTCAGTGGCTTCTCTTCGACTTGAGGAGTGTAAAAATTAGGCAGCCCGGGAACCTTCAGAAGGTTGCCGCACAGGTGTTCTGGATGGCAATCAGCACGTTAACCGCGTGAGCAGACTCACATTTCCGCTATTAATCGAAAACTGAATAACCTTATAAAAACTACGGCATTGATAATCATTTTCAATATCATTTAATTAACTATAATGAACCAACTGCTTACGCGGCATTAACAGCTGTGCCGCCCGACAATAATGGAGAGGATTATGAGTTATACACTGCCATCCCTGCCGTATGCCTACGACGCACTGGAACCGCATTTCGACAAGCAGACGATGGAAATCCATCACACTAAACACCACCAGACTTACGTGAACAACGCGAACGCCGCGCTGGAAAGCCTGCCAGAATTCGCTAACCTGCCTGTTGAAGAGCTGATCACCAAGCTGGACCAGCTGCCAGCGGACAAGAAAACCGTGCTGCGTAACAACGCGGGCGGTCACGCAAACCACAGCCTGTTCTGGAAAGGCCTGAAAACTGGTACCACCCTGCAGGGCGACCTGAAAGCGGCTATCGAGCGCGACTTCGGTTCTGTTGACAACTTCAAAGCAGAATTCGAAAAAGCCGCTGCAACCCGCTTCGGCTCCGGCTGGGCGTGGCTGGTTCTGAAAGGTGACAAACTGGCGGTGGTTTCTACCGCGAACCAGGACTCCCCGCTGATGGGTGAAGCGATCTCTGGCGCATCCGGCTTCCCAATCCTGGGTCTGGACGTGTGGGAACACGCTTACTACCTGAAATTCCAGAACCGTCGCCCGGACTACATCAAAGCGTTCTGGGACGTGGTGAACTGGGACGAAGCAGCAGCGCGTTTCGCCGCTAAAAAATAAGGTTGCATTGACGCCTGTGAGAAGCGAGTCTGATGGCTCGCTTTTTTTGTATCTGCGTAATGGAGGCAGCGATGCATTACCCGGTGAATGTATTTACAGGCAAGGTAAGGGAGTACGACGGCAGCCGCCCGAGCGCCATCGCCAAAATTCAGGTCGACGGTGAGCTGACGTTAACCGACCTTGGGCTTGCGGGCGACGAGCAGGCCGAAAAGAAGATCCACGGTGGGCCCGAGCGCGCACTGTGCCACTACCCTCGCGAGCACTATCAGCACTGGAAAACCGAGTTCCCCGAGCAGGCGGACCTCTTCGTCGCCCCCGCGTTTGGCGAGAATCTCTCAACCGAAGGGCTCACCGAAAAGAACGTGTTTATAGGTGATATCTACCGCTGGGGCGATGCCCTGATTCAGGTGACGCAGCCGCGCTCGCCGTGCTTCAAGCTCAACTTCCATTTCGGTATTCATGACATGTCGGCTCAGATGCAAAGCGCGGGTAAAACCGGCTGGCTGTACCGTGTGGTGCTGGCTGGGCAGGTGTCAGCGGATGCGCCGCTTGAGCTGGCATCACGCCTGAGTGAAGTGTCTGTTTACGACGCCTGCGCCATTGCCTGGCATATGCCGTTTGATGACGAGCAGTATCATCGCCTGCTGTCGGCGGCGGGGTTATCGACCAGCTGGACAAGAACGATGCAGAAGCGGCGTTTAAGCAGCAAGATCGAGGATAATTCGCGGAGGTTGTGGGGTAAATAGTCCTCCGTAAAGAGTAGGCCGGGTAAGGCGAAGCCGCCACCCGGCACTAACAGCTACGAACGCTTATACAACGGTAGCCACAGCGTTAACCGCAGCCCACCCAGCGGACTGTCATCGGCTTTCACCCATCCACGGTGCTGCTGCATGGCGGTTTCCACAATCGCCAGACCCAGTCCCGTACCGCCCGATTCCCGGTCGCGCGCTTCGTCGGTGCGGTAGAACGGACGGAAAATCTGCTCGCGGTCTTCCGGGCTGACGCCAGGACCGTCGTCGTCGACAATGACGGTGATCCCGTCTTTATCCACCGAGAACGCCACCTCAATCTTCGTGTGCGAGTAGCGCAGGGCGTTACGCACGATATTCTCCAGCGCGCTTTCCAGCGTGTTGGGGTTACCGTACAGCGGCCATGGACCCGGCGGGAAGTTGACGGTGAAGGATTTGCCCATCTGCTCCGCTTCGAACGCCGCGTTATCCAGCACTTCATGCCACAGATGATTGGCTTTCACCGTTTCGCTCACCAGCGCGTTTTTCTGCTGATTGCGCGACATGACCAGCAGATCGTTGATCATGCTGTCCAGACGATGCGCTTCGGTTTCGATACGCTCCAGCTCTTTGCTCTCCCCGCTGCGGCGGCGCAGCAGCGCGGTGCCAAGC
This sequence comes from Enterobacter quasiroggenkampii, assembly GCF_043972695.1. Taxonomy (NCBI): domain Bacteria; kingdom Pseudomonadati; phylum Pseudomonadota; class Gammaproteobacteria; order Enterobacterales; family Enterobacteriaceae; genus Enterobacter; species Enterobacter quasiroggenkampii. The sequence continues at coordinate 488,778 of NZ_CP143745.1, read as the reverse complement.
TGTAAGCGCGTAAGCGGGGTGCGCAGTTCGTGCGAGATATCCGACAGCAGACGCTGTTGTGCCGTCATCATGCGATCGAGAGCGCTCACCATCTGGTTAAAACTGGTCCCGGCGGCAAGGAACTCCTGCGGTCCGGCTTCCAGTTCAGGATGTTGTCGCAGGTTACCCTGGGCCACTTCATCAGCCGCATTTTTCAGCTTACGCGCCGGTTTTGCCAGGCTCCACGCCAGCCATAACAGCAGCGGCGAGCTGACCAGCATAGTAACAATCAGCAGCAGGAGAGGGCGGTCAAACAGCAGGTTGATGAAGTCGGACTGGGAGCTGCTCGCGGGGCGAATCAGGTAGAGCTGATAGTTATCCTCGCCATCTCTGACGGAGAACGGCCCCACCATTTCTACGCGGCCATATTTTTTCTTCTGGGGGTGATCGGCGTTATCTGCCTGGCCAATGAAGTTGCGGATGATCTGCATTTCATTGCGATCGGCGCCAATCACGCGGCCTTCGCTGGTCACCAGCAGCAGGCGTTGTCCGGGCGGCGCCCACTTGTCGATAGCGCGAAACAGCCTGCGCCACCACATTAAATCGTTTGGCGGATCGTTTGCCAGCTCGGCTTCCACGTGCTGCTCGATCATCACGCCCTGACGTTGCTCGCTGTCGAGAAGCTCCGTCATCTGGCGTGAGTCGAGTTTTGGCAACATCAGTACGAGCATTAAAACCAGTGCCAGCGTCAGCCAGAAGATGGCGAAGATGCGGGCGGTTAAGCTTCCTATCATGAAGCGGAAACCATCAGATAACCGCGACCACGCAGGGTTTTAAACCATGGATGACCGTCTTTACGCTCCGGCAGCTTACGGCGCAGGTTAGAGATGTGCATGTCGATGGCGCGGTCAAACGGGGTCAGACGTTTGCCCAGCACTTCCTGGCTTAAATGTTCACGCGAAACCACCTGGCCGAGGTGCTGCGCCAGCAGATACAGCAGGGTGAACTCCGTGCCGGTCAGTTCCAGCGTCTGGCCATCAAAGCTCGCTTCCTGACGGCCCGGGTTCAGGCTCAGGGAGTCGACTTCAAGGGTAGGCGAGCTGTTGTCGGTATTCTGCTGCTGCTCGCTCCAGTGGGAACGACGCAGGATCGCGCGAATACGGGCGACCAGTTCGCGGTCGTTAAACGGCTTCGGTAAATAGTCATCCGCGCCCAGTTCAAGGCCGAGTACGCGATCGAGTTCGCTGCCGCGAGCGGTCAGCATGATAACGGGAGTCTGGTGTGTCTGGCGAAGCTCTTTCAACGTATCAATACCGTTTTTCTTCGGCATCATCACGTCGAGCAAAAGTAAATCGATGCTGTCGTCAAGGAGACTCAGCGCCTGCTCGCCATCATGGGCAACCAGGACGTTGAAACCTTCCATGTCGAGCAACTCCTTTAAAAGGGATGTGAGCTCTCGGTCATCATCAACTAACAGGATTTTATTCATTGTTTAAATACCTCCGAGGCAGAAATTACGACATCAAGGCTGTCTAATCCATGACTTTACGTTGTTTTACACCCCCTGACGCATGTTTGCAGCCTGAATCGTAGACTGTCTCTCGTTGAATCGCGACACGAAAGATTTTGGGAGCAAGTGATGCGCAAAGTTACCGCTGCCGTCATGGCCTCAACGCTGGCGTTCAGTGCGTTTAGCCAGGCTGCTGTAGCTATCATCAGCGATAACGGTTCCTCACAAGAGGACACAACGCAGCACAGTAGCCAAAGCCATATGTTTGACGGCATAAGTTTAACCGAACATCAGCGTCAACAGATGCGAGATCTGATGCAGAGGGCGAGACACGACCAGCCCCCTGTTAATGTTAGCGAAATGGAGACAATGCATCGCCTTGTCACCGCAGAAAATTTTGACGAAAGCGCTGTGCGCGCTCAGGCCGAAAAAATGGCACAGGAACAGGTTGCTCGCCAGGTTGAAATGGCGAAGGTCCGCAACCAGATGTTCCACCTGCTAACGCCCGAGCAGCAAGCGGTTTTGAACACCAGACATCAGCAGCGTATGGATCAGCTGCGTGAGGTTGCACGGATGCAGCGAAGCTCAGAAACGACGTTTTTCAGTAGCAATAGCAGTACCCGTAGTAACCAGTAAACCCTGTTTTCCTTGCCATAGACACCATCCCTGTCTTCCCCCACATGATGTGGGGGTTTTTTTTGCCCCGCATTCTGATTTGTTAACCGTTTATTCATCCTTCGACTCCACATGCTTCCGTTATACTAGCGGCATGACATGACAGGAGCGTTTATGAATCAATCCTATGGAAGACTGGTAAACCGGGCCGCCATGGCCGCGACCATCATGGCGTCGTGTTTGCTGGTCATTAAGGTTTTTGCGTGGTGGTATACCGGATCGGTCAGTATTCTGGCGGCGCTGGTGGACTCGCTGGTCGATATTGCCGCCTCGCTGACCAACCTGCTGGTGGTGCGTTACTCGCTGCAGCCAGCGGATGAAGAGCACACGTTTGGGCACGGCAAAGCGGAGTCGCTGGCCGCGCTGGCGCAGAGCATGTTTATATCCGGTTCTGCGCTGTTCCTGTTTCTCACCGGCATTCAGCATCTCGTCTCGCCGACACCGATGAACGATCCCGGCGTCGGCGTCGTTGTGACGATTGTCGCGCTTATATGCACACTTGTTCTGGTAACGTTCCAGCGCTGGGTCGTTCGCAAAACGCAAAGTCAGGCCGTACGGGCGGATATGCTTCATTATCAATCTGATGTTATGATGAATGGGGCTATTCTTATTGCGCTCGGTCTGGCCTGGTATGGCTGGCATCGGGCCGATGCGTTGTTTGCGTTAGGGATTGGTATCTATATTTTATATAGCGCCCTGCGGATGGGGTATGAAGCGGTGCAATCACTGCTTGACCGCGCCCTCCCGGACTCAGAACGCAATGAAATTTTTTCTATCGTGACCGCCTGGCCCGGCGTCAGCGGTGCGCACGATCTTCGAACGCGGCAGTCAGGGCCGACCCGCTTTATTCAGATTCATATTGAAATGGAAGACAACCTGCCACTGGTTCAGGCTCACGTGATTGCTGAGCAGGTTGAGCAGGCGATTTTGCAGCGTTTTCCTGGTTCAGACGTCATCATTCACCAGGATCCCTGCTCGGTTGTACCCGGACATGTTGGGCTTTCGTAATTCGTTGTAAAAAAGTGAGCCAGGCCAGCATTTTGTGTATAAATTACCGCCATTTGGTCTGACCTGAATCAATTCAGCTGGAAGGGATTGATATACTATTTGCAGTATTCGTTGGTCGATAAGTTTCTTCCGGCAACAGATTTCAATTTTGCATTCCTAAGTTCAGAGGTAGTCATGATTAAGAAAATCGGTGTGTTGACAAGCGGCGGTGATGCGCCGGGCATGAACGCGGCAATTCGTGGGGTTGTTCGCGCGGCGCTGACGGAAGGTCTGGAAGTTTTTGGTATCTATGATGGTTACCTGGGTCTGTATGAAGACCGTATGGTTCAGCTCGACCGTTACAGCGTGTCTGACATGATCAACCGTGGCGGTACCTTCCTTGGGTCTGCACGCTTCCCGGAATTCCGTGATGAACACGTTCGTGAAGTGGCTATCGAGAACATGAAAAAACGTGGCCTGGACGCCCTGGTGGTTATCGGTGGTGACGGCTCGTACATGGGTGCAAAACGTCTGACTGAAATGGGCTTCCCGTGCATCGGTCTGCCAGGCACTATCGACAACGATATCAAAGGCACCGACTACACCATCGGTTACTTCACCGCGCTGGGAACCGTTGTTGAAGCGATTGACCGCCTGCGTGACACCTCTTCTTCTCACCAGCGTATCTCTATCGTTGAAGTGATGGGACGTTACTGCGGTGACCTGACCCTGGCTGCGGCGATTGCGGGTGGCTGTGAGTTTGTCGTGGTTCCGGAAGTGGAATTCAGCCGTGAAGATCTGGTGGCTGAAATCAAAGCGGGCATCGCGAAAGGCAAGAAACACGCGATCGTGGCTATCACCGAGCACATCTGTGACGTAGACGAGCTGGCGAAGTACATCGAAACCGAAACCAAACGTGAAACCCGTGCCACCGTACTGGGGCACATCCAGCGTGGCGGTTCCCCTGGCCCGTACGACCGTATTCTGGCGTCCCGTATGGGCGCGTACGCAATCGAACTGCTGCTGCAGGGCCACGGCGGCCGCTGCGTCGGTATTCAGAACGAGAAACTGGTTCACCATGACATCATCGACGCGATTGAAAACATGAAGCGTCCGTTCAAAGGTGACTGGCTGGACTGCGCGAAAAAACTGTACTGATTGGCTCTGTTGCCCGGTGGCGCTGCGCTTACCGGGCCTACAAAAGCACGACTCGTAGGCCGGGTAAGGCGTAGCCGCCACCCGGCTTTTTTATGCGTGCACGCTTTTTTATTCCACTACGTTATAGCCAATCTTTTTTTATTCTTTAATCCTCGATTCGCTTTCTGGCACGCTGCATTCATCAAAACACTACACAAGAGAGCTGGGCGATGAATAAATGGGGCGTGGGTTTAACATTATTGCTGGCATCGACCAGCGTTCTGGCTAAGGACATCCAGTTACTGAACGTGTCATACGACCCGACGCGTGAACTGTACGAGCAATACAACAAAGCGTTTGCGGCACACTGGAAACAGGAAACCGGCGACAATGTCGTGGTTCGCCAGTCTCACGGCGGTTCTGGCAAGCAGGCGACCTCCGTCATCAACGGTATCGAAGCTGACGTGGTGACCCTGGCGCTGGCCTACGATGTCGACGCGATCGCCGAGCGTGGCCGTATCGACAAAAACTGGATCAAACGCCTGCCGGATAACTCCGCGCCATACACCTCAACCATCGTTTTCCTGGTCCGTAAAGGCAACCCGAAACAGATCCATGACTGGAATGACCTGATTAAGCCAGGCGTGTCCGTCATCACCCCTAACCCGAAAAGCTCTGGCGGCGCTCGCTGGAACTACCTGGGTGCGTGGGGCTACGCGCTGCACCACAACAATGGCGACCAGGCCAAAGCGCAGGAATTCGTGAAAGCGCTGTATAAAAACGTTGAGGTGCTGGACTCCGGCGCGCGTGGCGCCACCAACACCTTCGTCGAGCGCGGGATTGGCGACGTGCTGATCGCATGGGAAAACGAAGCCCTGCTGGCCACTAACGAGCTGGGTAAAGACAAGTTCGAAATTGTGACCCCAAGCGAATCGATTCTGGCAGAGCCGACCGTCTCTGTTGTCGATAAAGTGGTTGAGAAGAAAGACACCAAAGCGGTGGCAGAAGCCTACCTGAAGTATCTCTACTCGCCAGAAGGCCAGGAAATTGCGGCGAAAAACTTCTATCGTCCACGCGATCCGGCGGTGGCGAAGAAATACGAAAGCGTCTTCCCTAAACTGAAACTCTTCACCATTGATGACGAGTTCGGTGGCTGGACGAAAGCGCAGAAAGAGCACTTCTCTAACGGCGGCACGTTCGACCAGATCAGCCAGCGCTAACCATTAGCCAATGACACGGTAACCCGGCGTGAGAAATCCGCCGGGTTTTTTATTTGGTCATCATTTTGCGTTACTCTTTTGCCTCTATTGAAAACAGGGAACGCGTTGTGAAAAAAATTATCTTATTGATCCTCATTGTCATCGCCCTTGTCGCTGGCGGCGTGTACTGGATGAAAGCGGGTAATCCGAATGCGTTGCGACATATCGTTCTCGACCAGTGCGTGCCGAATCAGATCCAGAATCGTAACCCGGCACCGTGTGCGCAGGTGAAAACGGATGCAGGCTATGTGGTCTTTAAAGACCGCAACGGGCCGCTGCAATATCTGCTGATGCCGACATATCGCATCAACGGCACCGAGAGCCCGCTATTGACCGAAGCGCACACGCCGAACTTTTTCTGGCTGGCCTGGCAGTCGCGCAGCTTTATGACCCTGAAGCGCGGATCCGAGGTGCCCGATAGCGCCATTTCGCTGACGATTAACTCGCCGACAGGGCGCACGCAGAACCATTTTCATATTCATATCTCCTGTCTGCGCCCGGACGTGCGCGAGAAACTCAACGCCGCGCAGGGAGAAATCAGCACCCAGTGGTTGCCCCTTCCTGGCGGGCTGGAAGGGCATGAGTATCTTGCTCGTCGGGTGACGGAGAATGAACTGGTGCAGCGCAGCCCGTTCATAATGCTGGCTGAAGAGCTGCCGGAAGCGCGCGACCATATGGGGCGCTTCGCCCTGGCGATGGCGCAGCAGTCCGATGGTTCGTTTGTGTTGCTGGCAACCGAACGTAACTTGCTGATGCTTAACCGCGCGTCCGCTGAGGAACTGCAGGATCATCAATGCGCTATTCTGAATTGACCCCACCATAAATAGCGTTTACTCGCCCTGCCTGTCGCCGTAGACTTGCTGAAAAATTCTACAGGAGACAGGTATGTCGCTCTGGTCAACGTATCCTCTGCTGGTACCCTCACTGATCGTTGGCGTCACTATCGTGCTATGGGCGACGTCGCTGTTGCCGGAATTCATCACCGCACTGCTGTTCTTTACGGCGGCAATGACCGCGAAGATTGCCCCGCCGGAGGTGATTTTCGGCGGTTTTGCTTCGTCGGCCTTCTGGCTGGTCTTCAGCGGATTCGTGCTCGGCGTGGCGATCCGTAAAACCGGACTGGCAGACCGGGCCGCCCGGGCGCTGTCGGCAAAGCTCACCGACTCCTGGGTGTTGATGGTGGCAAGCGTGGTGCTGCTGAGCTATGCGCTGGCGTTTGTGATGCCGTCGAATATGGGACGTATTGCGCTGCTGATGCCGATTGTCGCCGCCATGGCGAAACGCGCCGGTATCGCCGACGGCTCCCGCGCCTGGTTTGGTCTGGCGCTGGCGGTAGGGTTTGGGACGTTCCAGCTTTCGGCGACGATTCTGCCCGCTAACGTGCCTAACCTTGTGATGAGCGGTGCGGCGGAAGGCTCGTACGGCATCCATCTGAACTATGTCCCGTATCTGCTGCTGCACACGCCGGTGCTGGGCATTCTCAAAGGCCTGATTCTGATTGGCCTGATCTGCTGGCTTTTTCCCGGCAGCCCAAAACCGCCGAAGGAACAGGCGCCGTCTGAGCCTATGGGGCGGGACGAAAAGCGTCTTGCCTGGCTGCTGGCGGTGGTGCTGGGGATGTGGGTGACGGAGAGCTGGCACGGCGTTGGGCCCGCCTGGACCGGGCTGGCGGCGTCGGTCATCGTTATGCTGCCGCGTATCGGTTTTATCACCGGGGAGGAGTTTTCTGCGGGGGTGAATATGCGTACCTGCATTTACGTCGCGGGCATTCTTGGGCTGGCGATCGTCGTGACGCAAACCGGTATCGGAACGGTGGTGGGCGAGGCGTTGCTCCGCATTATGCCGCTGGATGCAGACCAACCGTTCACCAGTTTCCTGGCGCTGACCGGTATTACCACCGCACTCAACTTCATTATGACCGCCAACGGCGTTCCTGCGCTGTATACCACCCTGGCGCAAAGCTTCTCGGATGCGACCGGCTTCCCGCTGCTGTCGGTAATCATGATTCAGGTGCTCGGCTATTCCACGCCGCTGCTGCCGTATCAGGCGTCGCCGATCGTGGTGGCGATGGGGCTAGGAAAGGTGCCTGCCAGGGCGGGGATGGTGCTCTGTCTGGCGCTGGCGATAGCGACGTATCTGGTGCTGCTGCCGCTGGATTACCTGTGGTTTAGCCTGCTGGGACGGCTGTAAAAAAGCCCGGTGGCGCTGACGCTTACCGGGCCTACAGAACTGTAGGACGGGTTAGCGCAAGCGCCACCCGCCACAAAGGCAATTACGCCTGTTTAGCCGCTTCTGCCGCTTTAACGATTACCGCGAAAGCGTCCGCTTTCAGGGATGCACCGCCAACCAGCGCGCCATCGATGTCTGGCTGGGTGAACAGCTCAGCAGCGTTAGACGCGTTAACGGAACCGCCGTACTGGATGATCACTTGCTCAGCCACTTTGGCGTCAGCTTTCGCAATGTGGTCACGGATGAATTTGTGAACCGCCTGAGCCTGCGCAGGAGTGGCTGATTTGCCGGTACCGATCGCCCAGACTGGCTCGTAAGCGATAACCGCGCCTTCGAACGCTGCTGCGCCCTGCGTTTTCAGCACTGCGTCGATCTGACGTGCGCACACTTCTTCAGTTTTGCCCGCTTCGTTTTCTGCTTCAGTTTCACCGATGCACAGAACCGGGATCAGACCCTGCTCTTTCAGCACGGCGAATTTCTTCGCGATGAACTCGTCGGATTCTTTGTGATAGGTGCGACGCTCGGAGTGGCCGATGATGATGTATTTCGCGCCGATATCTTTCAGCATTTCAGCGGAGGTTTCACCGGTGAACGCGCCAGACAGGTTAACGTCAACGTTCTGCGCGCCCAGAATGATGTGGCTGCCGTCTGCGGCACGTTTAGCCAGATCCAGGTACATATCCGGCGGAGCGATAGCAACCGCGCAGCCGGTCACGCCAGCCAGCTCTTTACGCAGGTTCGCAACCAGTTCGTTTACCATGTGGCGGCTGCCGTTCAGTTTCCAGTTACCCATCACTAAAGGATGTCGCATTTCAATTCTCCACGCTCAATAAGCGAATTAAGGAATATGGCCACCCTGTCGGGCAGCATGGTCTGTGAATCAGTATAGAGATTTTCCCTCGAAAGGCTTTGCTTTTTGTCATTAATTCGCCCCGCCAAGGGTGTCAGATAGTGCCAGCTTAATCGGTTCAACAGCGAAGGTCAGTCCTTTTTCGCCGTTGTCCGCCACAACATAGCGGATCGCGCCTTCGGTATCGGCGTAGTAACGCTTGTTTTTACCGGCGGTGAGGAGTTTTTGCAGCTTTTGCTGGCTTTGCTTTTTCGTCAGCGCAGGGGTAAACGCCTGCAGGACCGCACTCATGTACTCCAGGGCTTTTGCCTTTGCGGCTTTCTGCTCTGGCCCCTGTATTGGCAGCCAGGTGATTTGCATGCTTTTGATTTTTAACGTCCCGCGTTCGAGCGCCGTGGAGGCATACAAATTCTCGTTAATCTTGCTTGCCGCACGGGTCAGGGTAGGCGTGTCGCGGGGGCCATCAATGGCACGAAACTCATCCAGCGGTAGCGTGGGGTTGGCCTGATTGAAGGCTTCACGAAACTGGCTGATGGACTGATCGAACGACGGTGCGCCCGCCAGCAGATACGGTGCGGTGGTCGGGGCTGTGGTTTCGGCGGCGTGCAGGGTAAAGCCCGCGCTGAGCAGCGCTAAACACAGGAAAAGAGAATGTGTCGAACTTTTCATCAACATTGCCCCTGGCCGTAAGTGCTCATGATTAAAACGATATCTGGTCGGCTTGTCAAAAGGTCACAACTCCAGGGTAAAATGCGCGCGATATGATAATAAGGAACCTTACATGACCATACAGCAGTGGCTGTTTTCATTCAAAGGGCGTATTGGACGCCGTGATTTCTGGATCTGGATGGTGACGTGGGTTGTCGCCATGCTGCTTCTGTTTTTCGTTGCCTATAACGCATGGCTAAGCACGCAAACGGCGGCCTTCGCGCTGGTCTGCCTGCTCTGGCCAACGGCGGCTGTCGTCGTGAAACGCCTGCACGATCGCGGTCGTTCCGGCGCGTGGGCATTTCTGATTATTCTGGCGTGGATGCTGGTGGCGGGAAACTGGGCGATGCTGCCGTCCATCCTGCCGTGGGTTGTGGGCAGGCTGCTGCCGTCGGTCATCTTCGTGATGATGATTGTCGATCTGGGCGCATTTATTGGCACCCAGAGCGAAAACAAATACGGTAAAGACACCGTTGAGGTGAAATACCGCTGATCACCAGTAGTGTTCGGCGGTCATATGGCCTGGCCGGCGGCGAAGATGTTTCGTCATCTGCCGGGTATCCTTCAGAAGCTGCTGCGTGTCCCGTACCATCTGCGGGTTGCCACACAGCATGACGTGGCTGGTTTCAGCGTTCAGCGGCAAACCCACCGCCTCTTCCAGGGCACCACTCTCAATAAGCGCCGGCACGCGGCCGGTCAGCGTTCCTGCTACGGTTTCACGGCTGACCACCGTCTGAATCTTTAACTTTCCGCCGTACTGCTGCTCCAGCGCCTGCATCTGCGGCAGGTAGCTCAGATCTGCAGCGTAGCGCGCGGCATGCACCAGCACGATGTTTTTAAAGCGCTCGAGGTCTTTGCCGTACTGCAAAATAGAGAGATAAGGACCGATGGCCGTGCCGGTTGCCAGCATCCAGAGCGTGTCACAATCCGGGATCTCTTCGAGCACAAAGAAGCCTGCTGCTTCACTCACGATCTGCACCTCGTCGCCGGGCTTAAGGGCGGCAAGGCGCGGGCTGAGTTTACCGTCAGGAACGGTGACCAGATAGAACTCGAGATCCGGGTTATCAGGCGCGTTAACGTAAGAGTAGGCGCGCTGCACGCGCTCGCCGTCGACATCCAGCCCCAGCTTCGCAAATTGCCCGGCTTTAAACGGGTGGACGGGAGCATGCACGGTGAGACTAAATAGCGCATCGGTCCAGAACTGTACCTTTGTGACTTTACCTGTTACCCAGTCCGCCATGATCTTCTCCTGTGCTGTTTCTCTGTTCTATCTTCCGTACTTAACGGTGAGATTTCCAGCCCATTTGGGCCGGAAAGCTCTATCGATCAAACGGTTTTACAGAATGTGCGTCTGTACGTCCGGGTCTTTGCGGTCGAGATAGTGGATAGACTGGATGCGGCGAATGGTGCGCGATTTGCCGCGGATCAGCAGCGTTTCGGTGGTCGCCATATTGCCCTTGCGGCTGATGCCGTCCAGCAGATCCCCTTTGGTGATACCGGTCGCCGAGAAGACCACGTTATCGCTTCGGGCCATATCATGTAGCGCCAGCACTTTGTTGGCCTCGATACCCATCGCTTCGCAGCGTGCCAGCTCGTTTTCCCCGATACGGCGGTTCTCTTCGCTGTCGCCTTTCACCTCGTGGCGGGGCAGCAGACGAGCCTGCATATCGCCGTCCAGCGCGCGGATCACTGCCGCAGAGACTACGCCTTCCGGTGCGCCGCCGATGCCGTACAGTACGTCCACTTCGCTGTCCGGCATGCAGGTCAGGATCGAGGCGGCAACGTCACCATCCGGAATGGCAAACACGCGCACGCCGAGCTTTTGCATCTGCGCGATAGTGGCGTCGTGGCGCGGTTTGGCCAGAATGGTGACGGTGAGTTCGCTCAGCGGTTTGTTCAGCGCGCTGGCGACGTTACGCAGGTTCTCTTCCAGCGGCAGGCTGAGGTCGATTGCGCCTTTTGCGCCAGGACCGACAATCAGCTTTTCCATGTACATATCCGGCGCGTTAAGGAAGCAGCCCTTATCGCCTACGGCCAGCACCGCCAGGGCGTTGGCCTGACCCATCGCCGTCATGCGCGTACCTTCGATCGGGTCGACGGCGATATCCACAGCATCACCTTTGCCGGTACCGACTTTTTCACCGATATAGAGCATTGGCGCTTCGTCGATCTCGCCTTCGCCGATCACGATAGTGCCGTCGATGTTGACCTGGTTAAGCACAATGCGCATGGCATGGACGGCTGCGCCGTCGGCGGTATTTTTGTCACCACGACCCAGCCATTTATAGCCTGCAAGGGCGGCCGCTTCGGTGACGCGGGAAAACTCGATAGCAAGTTCACGTTTCATGAGGTACTCGTGCAATCAAAAGGAATTGCACGAAGTTTATCACAGAGTGGGGAGGGGGGTTTTAAGTCCCCTCTCCCCAAAGGGGAGAGGGATAAGTTTGTCTTATTCGTCGTGCTCTTCCCACGCCAGGGCGCGTTTGACCGCTTTCTTCCAGCCGCTATAGCGGAAGTTACGCTCGGTGGTTTCGATGCCCGGGCGGAATTCGCGTTCGATCACCGCTTTTTCCTGCAGCTCGTCCAGGTTCTGCCAGAAGCCGACTGCCAGACCGGCAAGGTACGCCGCGCCCAGCGCCGTCACTTCACGCACTTCAGGACGCTCAACGCGGGTGCCCAGAATGTCGGACTGGAACTGCATCAGGAAGTTATTCGCGACCGCACCGCCGTCCACGCGCAGGGCGTGCAGACGAATGCCAGAGTCCGCCTGCATCGCTTCCAGCACGTCGCGCGTCTGGTAGGCGATGGATTCCAGGGTGGCGCGAATAATGTGGTTAGAATTCACGCCACGCGTCAGACCGAAAATCGCGCCGCGTGCATACGGGTCCCAGTACGGTGCGCCCAGACCGGTGAACGCAGGCACCACGTACACGCCGTTGGTGTCTTTCACTTTGGTCGCGAAGTACTCGGAGTCGAACGCATCGCTGATCAGCTTCATCTCGTCACGCAGCCACTGGATAGACGCGCCGGCCATGAACACCGCACCTTCCAGGGCATAGTTCACTTCGCCGCGCGGGCCGCAGGCAATGGTGGTCAGCAGGCCGTTTTCTGATTTCACCGCTTTCTCGCCGGTGTTCATCAGCATAAAGCAGCCGGTGCCGTAGGTGTTCTTCGCCATCCCTTCCTTGACGCACAGCTGGCCGAACAGCGCCGCCTGCTGGTCACCGGCGATACCGGCGATAGGAATACGGGTGCCGCCTTTACCGCCGATGTTGGTCTGGCCATATACCTCAGAAGATTTGCGCACTTCAGGCAGCATCGCGCGTGGGATATCCAGCGCGTCCAGCATCTTGTCATCCCACTCCAGGGTGTTGATGTTGAACAGCATGGTACGCGAGGCGTTGGTGTAGTCGGTGACGTGAACGCGTCCCTGGGTCATCTTCCAGATAAGCCAGGTGTCAACGGTACCGAACAGCAGCTCGCCGCGCTTTGCACGCTCACGTGAACCTTCCACATGGTCGAGGATCCATTTCACTTTGGTGCCGGAGAAATACGGGTCAACCACCAGGCCGGTGGCGCTGCGCACGTACTCTTCCATGCCGTCGCGCTTCAGCTGTTCGCAAATCTCAGAGGTACGGCGGCACTGCCAGACGATGGCGTTGTAAATAGGCTTACCGGTTTCACGTTCCCAGACAATCGTCGTTTCACGCTGGTTAGTGATACCAATCGCGGCAATCTCGTCGGAACTGATATCGGCTTTCGCCAGCACTTCGACCAGCGTGGAGCTTTGTGACGCCCAGATCTCCATTGGGTCGTGTTCTACCCAGCCTGGACGAGGGTAAATTTGCTCAAATTCGCGCTGTGACACGCTGACGATGTTCGCGTCATGATCCATTACGACAGCGCGGGAGCTGGTAGTGCCCTGGTCGAGCGCAACGATATATTTTTTTTCGGTCATGGTATGTGTCCCGTAGTCAGATTACAGCGAAGCTTTTTGTTGTGCGGTAGAAGTCGTTTCCTTCTCCTCTTCCACACAGGTGTCGCACGGTAAATGGCGACCAATTAATTTGCGGTAGCTAAACGCACCCAACGCAGCCCCGACAACTGGCGCAAACAGCGGTACCAGGAAGTAAGGAATGTCTTTGCCGCCGGTGAAGGCGACGTCGCCCCAGCCTGCGATAAAGGCGAACGCTTTAGGTCCGATATCACGTGCCGGGTTCATCGCGAAGCCGGTCAGCGGGCCCATGGAAGCGCCAATCACCGCGATCAGCAGGCCAATCAGCAGTGGGGCCAGCGGGCCGCGCGGAATGCCGTTTCCGTCGTCGGTCAGCGCCAGGATAACGCCCATCAGAATAGCGGTAATCACCATTTCAACTGCGAACGCCTGCACAAAATTGATATGCGGGTTTGGATAGGTTGAGAAGATGCCTGCCAGATCCAGACTTTCGACGCTGCCGCGCACCATATGATGCGTCTGTTCGAAGTCGATGAAAAGATTGTAATAAAGCCCGTAAACTAACGCCGCTGCGCAAAACGCGCCGGCAAACTGAGAAAGAATGAAAGGAACAACTTTGCGTCCGTCGAAGCACGCGAACAGCCACAGTGCGATAGTCACCGCCGGGTTAAGATGTGCACCAGAAACCCCTGCAGTCAGGTAGATGGCCATCGCCACGCCCAGACCCCAGATGATACTGATTTCCCACTGACCAAAACTGGCACCCGCCACTTTCAGTGCAGCGACACAGCCCACTCCGAAGAATATCAACAACCCGGTACCAAGGAACTCGGCAATGCACTGGCCTTTTAAGGTTGATGTCTGACTCATAATCGGAATCCTGAAGAAATTGATGTTTATTGTTAGCATGGCCGCCCGTGACAGCCACGATGCCCTGTAGACATAGTGTTAATTTATCGTTAACGAGCAAAAACGAGAAATATCGAAATCAAAATGTGTGGTCTGTGTCAATAAAATGAGCGTTTTCGCGCCATAAAGCACATTTTTACAGCAGTACAGGATCGGTACAGGAATGAGAGCTGAATCATTTCATTAACGAATGAGTTAACAATTTAGGGGGATATGACGCGAACGCACCAGGACCAGACCTAAAAGTGTTGCAAACCGCGATCTGCGCGGTGTGTCGCTGGACACAGAGCGCCGCGCTCCATACAATCGACGGTATATGTCGTGCGCGTTTATGTTAAAGCGTCGCCTTGCAATTCAGGAGAGGTAGCATCATGTCTTTAGAAGTGTTTGAGAAACTGGAATCGAAAGTACAGCAGGCGATTGACACCATCACCCTGCTGCAGATGGAAATTGAAGAGCTGAAAGAGAAGAACAACAGCCTGGCGCAGGAAGTACAGAACGCGCAGCACGGCCGCGAAGAACTGGAGCGCGAAAACAACCAGCTGCGCGAACAGCAGAACGGCTGGCAGGATCGCCTGCAGGCGCTGCTGGGACGTATGGAAGAAGTCTGATTCCCATTGGGGTGAACTGAACAGGCCGGGTAAGGCGATGCCGCTACCCGGCTTTTTTTATGCCAGTTATTAAAAAGGCCGCCAGAGGCGGCCTTAACGCTACTTGTCCTGCGCTGTCATAGCAAAAGCAACGAACACATTCGGTTCATCACTCTTTACAACGAGTACGCTGGCGACAATGAACGCGATACATAAATAGCGTTTCATTATGCGGTCCCTGCTGCTAACCGCTCCACCGTTCACCACCGGTGATAAGTCGGTGGACACAAGCCCGGTTAAAGGTTGCTTTACGGTTGTGAATACACCTTTCCCTGGACCGATGCCCATGTGCGAGATGGCGGAAAGGGACGATGCATCATAATGAGCAGCAGCAGCGTAGTTAAGGTTTTAATAGTTAATTAGGAATTTATAAAGGGTCGATGGGGTTACCTGAGATTTGAACCAGGGTAAGATAAAAATCCTGGTTAAAGGTTGCAAACCTTCCCAACGGACCGCGAATCCCGAGGGACAAAAAAACCGCCACATTGCTGTTGGCGGTTTTTTTTATGGTCCACGCTTACGGTTTTATTACTCGATATCCAGCGGATCTTCGGAAAGGATAATGCCGGTATTATCGGCGTAGAGATGGTCGCCGGAGAAGAAGGTCACGCCGCCGAAATTGACGCGCACGTCGCTTTCGCCGATACCGTCACCCGCTGCTCCTACCGGTATGGCCGCGATGGCCTGAATCCCGATATCGAGGTCTTCCAGATCATCCACCTGACGCACGGAACCGTACACCACAAGGCCTTCCCACTCGTTCTGCACGGCAATACCGGCCAGCTCAGCATCAATCAATGCGCGCCGCACGGAACCGCCGCCATCGACCACCAGTACGCGGCCGCGGCCGTTCTGTTCGAGCAGATCGTACAACAACCCGTTATCCTCGAAACATTTCACCGTGACGATCTGTCCGCCAAACGACGACCGCCCACCAAAGTTGGAGAACAGCGGTTCAACGACGTTGACATCTTCCTGGTAGATGTCACAAAGCTCGGAGGTATCGTATTTCATAGGTTTAACGCTCAGTTGCTGCGAATGTGTTCAGTATATCGTGCGAAATGCGTTGTTGGCAAAATCATCAATTGTTAATTGATATTTGTCAGCTAACTGAGCGTCTGGCTTAAGACAATCCCGATGACGAACAACAGGTTAGTCAGCAGCGCGCCTTTTACCGTGCGCTCCAGCATCGGCGGCATGGCGGCCGGGCTACGTTCACGCATCACAAAACGGGCCTGCTTAATCAGCAGCGGCGCGGCAAGCACAAACAGCCAGCCCCACAGACTGTGCAGGGAAATCAGGTTAAACAACGCCAGGCAGACCAGGGCCCCCATCAGCAGGCAGGCATGGTAGCGACGCGCATTCACTGGCCCCAGACGGACCGCCAGGGTGTTTTTACCGTTCTCGCGATCGCTGTCGATGTCGCGCAGGTTGTTGATGTTGAGCACCGCTGTCGCCAGCAGGCCGCAGGCGGTCGCAGGCAGGAACAGGGCAGGGATTACCGTATGCGCCTGTAAGTACCAGCTTCCCATGACGCTCAGCCAGCCGAAGAAAACCAGGACGGAGATATCACCGAGCCCAATATAACCGTAAGGTCGCGTGCCGACGGTGTAGGTGATGGCCGCGATAATGGCCAATAAGCCCAGCACCAGAAAACCAATGAAATCGCTGGGAGTCTTAGATGCCACCGTCACCAGCGCCAGACCCGATAAACAGATCAGCACCACGGTGATGATTAACGCGCGCTTCATCTGCGCCTGGGTAATCACCCCTTTTTGCATTCCACGCAGCGGCCCGATACGGTCAGGTTTGTCGCTGCCTTTCACCGCGTCGCCGTAGTCGTTGGCGAGGTTGGAGAGAATTTGCAGCAGGCCGGCGGTAATCAATGCCAGCGCGGCGACCAGCGGATCGAAATAACCCTGCCACCATGCAAGCGCCGTACCGACGATAATCGCGGCGAAGGCCAGAGGGAGTGTTTTAGGGCGCAGACTTTCGAGCCACGCCTGCGTACGGCTGATGTCAGTCATAAGTATTTAGCCAATAAAAATGGGGGCATTAGCCCCCATTAAACGTGATGAGAATCCAGTAACCGCGATTATAGGATAAAACGGCTCAGATCTTCATCTGCCACTAACGCATCCAGATGTTTACTCACATATTCTGCGTCAATGGTAACGGTTTGACCGTTCAGGTCGCTCGCGTCGTAAGAGATATCTTCCACCAGGCGTTCCAGCACGGTATGCAGACGGCGCGCACCGATGTTTTCGGTGGTTTCGTTCACCTGCCATGCAGCCTGGGCAATACGTTTGATACCGTCTTCGGTGAACTCGAGGTTCACGCCTTCGGTCGCCATCAGCGCTTTGTACTGTACGGTGGCAGAGGCGTTTGGCTCGGTCAGGATACGCTCGAAATCTTCGGTGGTCAGCGCCTGCAGCTCAACGCGGATAGGCAGACGGCCCTGCAGTTCCGGGATCAGATCCGACGGGCTGGCAACCTGGAAGGCACCTGATGCGATAAACAGGATGTGGTCCGTTTTCACCATGCCGTGCTTGGTGGAGACGGTACAGCCTTCAACCAGCGGCAGCAGGTCGCGCTGAACGCCTTCGCGGGACACGTCCGGGCCGGAGCTGTTGCCGCCGCGCTTACAAATTTTGTCGATTTCGTCGATAAACACGATACCGTGCTGCTCAACCGCGTCGATAGCGTCCTGCTTCAGCTCTTCCGGGTTCACCAGCTTCGCCGCTTCTTCTTCAATCAGCAGCTTCATCGCGTCTTTGATTTTCAGCTTACGCGCTTTTTGCTTCTGACCGCCCAGGTTCTGGAACATGGACTGCAGCTGGCTGGTCATCTCTTCCATGCCCGGAGGCGCCATGATTTCCACACCCATTGGCGCGGCAGCGAGATCGATCTCAATCTCTTTGTCATCCAGCTGGCCTTCACGCAGTTTTTTGCGGAACGCCTGACGTGCAGCAGACGGTTCCGCCTGCTGTTCAGCCTGACCCCAGTTGTTTTTTGCCGGCGGGATCAGCACGTCGAGAATGCGCTCTTCGGCCATCTCTTCCGCGCGATAGCGGTTTTTCTCAATCGCCTGGACGCGCACCATTTTGATCGCCGAGTCGGTCAGATCGCGGATGATGGAGTCCACTTCTTTACCCACATAGCCCACTTCGGTGAACTTGGTGGCTTCAACTTTGATGAACGGCGCGTTAGCCAGCTTCGCCAGACGACGGGCGATTTCGGTTTTACCGACGCCGGTCGGGCCGATCATCAGAATGTTTTTCGGCGTAACTTCGTGGCGCAGCTCTTCGTCAAGCTGCATACGACGCCAGCGGTTACGCAGGGCGATAGCCACGGAGCGCTTGGCGTTATCCTGGCCGATAATGTGTTTGTTCAGTTCGCTGACAATTTCGCGTGGGGTCATTTCAGACATGGGAGATCCTTACGCTTTGGAGGTCAATTCTTCGATGGTGTGGTTGTGGTTGGTATAGATGCAGATATCACCTGCAATATCCAACGCCTTCACCGCGATATCACGCGCGTTCATGTCGGTATTTTCCAACAGCGCGCGGGCAGCAGCCTGGGCATAAGGGCCGCCAGAGCCGATGGCAATCAGGTCATTTTCCGGCTGAATCACGTCACCGTTACCGGTGATGATAAGCGATGCGGTCTCATCGGCGACCGCCAGCAGCGCTTCGAGCTTGCGCAGCATGCGGTCGGTACGCCAGTCTTTCGCCAGCTCAACGGCGGCTTTCACCAGATGACCCTGGTGCATTTCCAGTTTACGTTCAAACAGTTCAAACAGCGTGAAAGCATCCGCCGTGCCGCCTGCAAAGCCGGCGATCACTTTGTCGTTGTAGAGACGACGCACTTTCTTCACGTTGCCTTTCATGACGGTATTACCCAGCGTGGCCTGGCCATCACCGGCGATTACCACATGGCCGTTACGGCGTACACTTACTATTGTTGTCACGAGCAGACCCCCTGGTTACAGAATCGGGAAACAGAAGCCCTGAGCCTGTGCTCAGGGCTGAATTAAATGATAGATGGGGGGGAATTTGGGGGTTTCAACCCCCGGAGGCGAGTCGAATGCAGTTTGTGTGACCGGCGATTTTCAAACGAGAAAGGGTGCCATCGGCATTTTCTTTGCCTTTGACCGGACCAATCACCACGCGATTCCAGCCGTTATTGGTGGTAATACGCGAATCAAACCCTTCAAAGGCCAGCTGCGCGCGCACCGTTTCCGCCTGCTCCGCACCTTTGAACGAACCGCACTGTACCATCCAGCGACGTTCGTCTTTTTTCTCCGCCGTCTGCTTCGGCGCTTCGGTCTCTTTCGTTACCGGCGCGGCCTGCTGCGTTTTCGGCTGCTGGGCGGTGGTATGCGCTGGCGTCTGGAGCAGATCCTGATACGGCTGAGCCGCCTGCTTCTGCGGCTGCGTTTTAGGCTGCTGCTGGACAGGTTGAGACTGCACCGTACGCGTCGGCTGCTGATACGGCTGTTCCGTGACCCGCGGCTGTGCCTTAGGCTGCTGTACCGGCTGAGTTTGCGCCCACTGCTGTTGCTGCTGAATCTGCTGTTGTGCCTGGCGACGCTGCAGCGTTTGCTGACGCTGTTCCGGCGTCTGCTCATTCCACGGCACTTCGTTCAGCTGCGTAGGCTGCTGGCGCATATCGGCCTGCATTTGTGCCAGCAGTTGACGCTGTTCATCCGTCAGCTGATTCGCATTCTGCACTTCACCACCCGCAGAAGGTTCGGTTGGCGCACGCACCCCAGGCTGACGGCTCTCCAGCTCTTTGATATAGCGCCAGCGCTCTTCAGGCTTCGGAGGGAGGCCATTTCCGGCGACTTTACTGGCCTGAAGCGCCTCGGACTCTTCTTTTTTATGGTGCGTGATAAAGTACAGGCCACCAATAAAGGCGACGACTACAGCCGCAGCAATAGCGACCATTGCTGGCGAGACAGCAGGCAGGTTACGTTGCTTTTTTCTTGAGCTACTCTTTTTGCGTCGCGAAGGTGCCGGCTGGCCGCGACGTACATAATCTCGTTGTGCCACTATCGTTTCGCTGTATTTATTCGTTCGTCAGTCCGCCATGTTACTTAAGCGGCGGGGCTTTGACCAGATAAGGGTATCCGAAAGACGTTTACTTTAAGTCAATGCCTGGGTCGTGCCGCGGACGATCAGTTCGCAGTCCAGCAACCGTGATCCGCTGCTAACTGTTTGACCGTGAAGCTGATCCAGCAGAAGCAGCATCGCTTCGCGGCCGATTTGGTAGCGCGGCTGAGCGACCGTTGAGAGCGGCGGATCGCAAAATTCCGAAAGCGAAATATTATCGAAACCGATGATGGATAAATCTTTCGGTATGCGAAGACCGCGGCGTTTGGCATACGATAATGCGCCCAGCGCCATCACGTCGCTGTGACAAAATACGGCGGTTGGCGGCTCAGGCAGGTCCAGAAGTTTCTCCAGCGCCTGTCCACCGGCTGCGAAGGTAAAATCACCGCGCGCAATGTAGTGCGGATCGACGGTAACGCCGGTCCGGCGCAGCGCCTGAACGTAGCCCTGCAAACGGTAGTGACACAGCGGCATCTCTTCCGGCCCGGCGATGCAGCCAATACGCTTATGCCCCAGCTCCTGGAGATAGTTTACGGCGTTGAACGCGGCGGTAAGGTTATCGATATGGACCGTCGGCAGCTCCAGCTCTGGCGCAAACTCGTTGGCCATGACCATCGGCGGTAAATTACGCTGCTCTTCGATGCTGGCATCAAACGGCAGGCGAGAGCCAAGCAGCAGCATGCCGTCGATCTGCTTGGTGATAATGAGGTCGATGAAGGTTTTTTCCTGCTGGTTCTGGTGGGCGCAGTCGCCAATCAGCACCAGATACCCCTGTTCCGCGGCGGTGACTTCAATGCCGCGGATAATCTCGCTAAAGAAAGGGTCACAGATGTCCGGCACAATCACCAGGATGGTGCGTGACTCGTTGCGTTTGACGTTACGCCCCATTGCCTGCGGAAAATAGCCCACTTCAAGCGCAGCCTGCTCCACCCGGTTACGGGTCGCCTGGGAGACTTTATCCGGGTTCATTAATGCGCGGGATACTGTTGCCGTAGAGACCTGTGCTTTCTGGGCAACGTCTTTCATGGTCGCAGTCGCAACCTCTTTCCTGGACTTCAACGTCTTCTCCTCGCCTGAACACCGAACTTCTGACATCACCATTTTTACAGATAGTTAATGGAATCGGTTACAGAATTTTCATAAAAAGTGTGAGGAGCGTTAAATTTTTCGATCCAGCTTCAGCCTTCGATAGGGTCGACGTCCAGGACCCACTTCACTTTTCGCGCTTCGGGCAGGGTGTTTATCAGTACCAGCGCGCCGCTGACGATATGCTGAAGACGAATACGCGAGGGGTGCTGGAGCAAAATCTGCCAGCGGAAACGGCCGCCGCGTTTTGGCGCGAGGGCAGGCACCGGGCCCAAAATCCACAGCTGGTTATCCACCAGCGGGCTGGCCTGCAGGAGGTTTCTCAACTGTTGCAGGAAAAGTGGCGCCTGCTGGTTGTTATGATCTTCCGCGCGGATGATGACGTGGCTGGTCCACGGCGGCAGTTGCATGGTCTGGCGTTCGGCCAGCGCCTGCTCGGCAAAGGCGTCATAGCCTTTGTGCAGCAGGGTTTGCAGCAGCGGGTGCTCCGGGTGGTGTGTTTGCAGCACTACTTCGCCCTGTTTACCGGCGCGTCCTGCGCGTCCGGCTACCTGGGTGTAAAGCTGTGCGAAGCGCTCGGCGGAGCGGAAATCTGCCGAGAACAGCGCGCCGTCCACGTCCAGCAGGGCGACCAGCGTCACGTCCGGGAAGTGGTGGCCCTTGGCCAGCATCTGGGTGCCAATCAGGATGCGTGCGCCACCGCGATGCACTTCCGCCAGCTGTTGTTCCAGCGCGCCTTTGCGGCTGGTGGTGTCACGGTCGATACGCGAAATCGGCACGTCCGGGAAGAAGGGCCCAAGCGCCTGTTCCAGCTGTTCCGTCCCCAGACCGACCGGCACAATATGCGTTGAACCACATGACGGGCACTGGCGCGGCACCGGACGCTGGCTGTCGCAGTGGTGGCAGCGCAAATGCCGCTGGGCCTGATGGAAGGTGTAGTAGTGATCACAGCGCGGGCACTCGGCAATCCAGCCGCAGTCGTGGCACAGCAGGGCGGGGGCAAATCCACGACGGTTGAGGAACAGAATGACCTGATTCCCCGCCTGCAAATGCTGGCGCATGCGGGTAATCAGCGCAGGCGCTAGCCCCGCCTGGACCTGCTGGCCTTTCAGATCCAGCACGTGCTGAATGGCCGGACGGGCATTCCCCGCCCGGCGCGTCAGGCGCAGCATGTGGTATTTACGCTGGCGCACGTTGTGCAGCGTTTCCAGCGCAGGCGTGGCGGATCCCAAAACAATAGGAATTTGCTCGCTGTGCGCGCGGTAGACGGCCAGATCGCGGGCGTGATAGCGCCAGCCTTCCTGCTGTTTATAGGAGCTGTCGTGCTCTTCGTCGATCACGATTACGCCAAGATTTTTAAACGGCGTGAACAGCGACGAACGGGTACCAATCACAATCGCCGCTTCGCCGTTTTTCGCTTTCAACCAGGCACTGAGGCGCTCGCTGTCGTTCAGGCCGGAGTGCAGCACCTCAACCGGCGCGTTAAAGCGCTCGCGGAATCGGGCGATGGTTTGCGGCGTCAGGCCAATTTCCGGCACCATCACCAGCGCCTGTTTGCCCTGAGCGAGCACGTTTTCCAGCACGCTCAGGTAAACTTCGGTCTTGCCGGAACCGGTGACGCCCGCCAGCAGCCAGGCAGAGAAATGATCGGAGGCGCTATGAATCGCGCCTACCGCGGTGGCCTGCTCGGTATTCAGACGCAGGCGATCCCCTGACACGGAGAAATTTTCCCGCCAGTCGTAAAGGGCAGGCGCTTCGCTTGCCAGGTCGCTCAGCCCTTTCTTTCTTAATGCCTGTAGCGCCGTTTCGCTGACCTCAAGCTCGTCGACCTGATGCCGCCAGATTTTCCCCTGACGCAGCGCCGCCAGCGCCTGCTGCTGTTTCTGCGAGCGCTTCAGGCTGTTGATGTCGACGGCCTGGCCTTCCTCTGTGGCAAACCAGTACCACATCGGCGCGTGGCTGGCGCTTTTGCCCTGACGCAGCATCATTGGCAGGGCGTGGAACAGGACGTCGCCAATCGGGTGATGATAATAATCTGCCGCCCACAGCAGCAGTCGCCAGGTGCTGGTGGAGTAAACAGGCTCGCTGTCCAGCACCTCAACGACCGATTTCAGTTCGTTAAGCGGCAGTTCGCTTTTATCGCTGACGGAGACAACGATCCCCACGCGCTGCTGTTTGCCAAATGGCACGCTCACGCGGCAGCCCGCTTTGGCGTTCATGCAGTCGGGCAGCAGATAGTCAAAGGTGCGGGGAAGCGGAACGGGCAGGGCAACGTGAGCGACGGGCATCGAATCTTCCTGACTTGAAAAGTGGCGCGTTAGTATACACATTAGTAAAAGTGGCGTGCGGATCAGTTTGCATACGTTGGTCAAATTCTGTATGATTCGCCGCCTTTGGTGTACTTTACGCCAAAGAACTTACAATCAACATCGCGTGGTGTCTGGCGTTAGGGCTGGAAGAGCGACGCGGCCTTAACTGAGGTTCTCCCATGAAAAAAGATATTCACCCGAAATACGAAATGATTACTGCAAACTGTTCTTGCGGTAACTCTATCCAGATCCGCTCTACCGTGGGTCACGATCTGAACCTGGACGTGTGCGGCAAATGCCACCCGTTCTACACTGGTAAGCAGCGTGATGTTGCAACCGGTGGCCGTGTTGACCGCTTCAACAAGCGTTTCAGCATCCCGGGCGCTAAATAAGCATCCAGAAAAAACCGCCTACGGGCGGTTTTTTTGTGCCTGTTATATCCCTTCTGAATAAATCACACCTGGATATTTCTATCCAAAATAATTAATTACGCATCATTGTATTAAAATATTTGTCTGATGTATTCTTTAACGGATAGTGAACTGCATCTCTCATTTCTTTAATTCTTTGCCACCTTTTAATGAGTGTGTCAAAAATTAAAAGGTTTCTCTCGTTTCGTAAAATTACACTTCGCCCGTCATACATTCTTATTCGCCATTACGACAAGGTGGCTTTCAGGGCGCATTTACTTCGAGGGAACTGTTATGAAATTGAAGCAAGTCTTATTTGTGCTTCCGTTAATATCGTGCGCGGCGCAGGCGGGATATGTGGATTACCGACACGAGTATTACGACGATGGGCGTAACTATGACCGTGTATACATGTCACACCGCTTTGGCACAGGCTTTGGCGTAGCGGTTGAGGCGGTATCGCGCTCCGATAACAAGCAGTCTAACGACGCGCTTAATAATATGGAAAGTAACAGCAACGAATATACCGCAAGCTATCAATTTACCTGGCAAGGTTTTATCTGGCAGCCGGGCGTCGCCGTTGAAATGGGTGATGATATGGCCATCTATAAGCCTTATCTGCGCGTACAGTATAATATTAATGACAGTTGGTGGACGGCATTTCGTTATCGTACGGAGTACACTCGCCGTAATGCTGACGGTAAAGATGATCGTATGGTTTATCGTCCGGAAGTGTGGCTGGGTTATAATATTGATAGCTGGATGTTCGAGTTAAACGGCATTTATAAATTCGCCGACAACGAAGACCTGTATAACAATAAAAAAGAAGATTACGAATATAACTTCCGCGTGGCGTATAACATCGACTCGTGGATCCCGTTTATCGAAGTGGGCAATGTCCCTTCCGGCTATAACACCGCCACCAGCGACGATCGCCAGACGCGTCTGCGCGTGGGTTTAGGCTACAACTTCTAAAAACTATCCCGCTGAGTCACCTCAGCGGGATCACACCGCAGTTAGTATTCCCACGTCTCCGGGTCAATACCCAGTTCACGCATGATTACTTTCGCCTCTTCCGGGATTTCGTCACTACGCTCTTTGCGCAGATCGTCATCGTTCGGCAACGGTTGACCGGTAAACGCATGCAGAAACGCTTCGCACAGCAGTTCGCTGTTGGTTGCGTGGCGCAGGTTATTCACCTGACGACGCGTACGTTCATCGGTGAGGATCTTCAACACCTTCAGAGGAATGGAAACCGTAATTTTCTTTACTTGCTCACTCTTCTTACCGTGCTCAGCGTATGGGCTGATATATTCGCCGCTCCATTCAGCCATGAGATACCTTTAATCCTCTCAGTCATTTATTTAAAGGTGCAAAACCGGTAACCACCCGTTTTGAACCGCAATCTTGCCTAGTTTACCGTAGAGACGATACCGTGGCACGGATATTGCCGCTGCAGCGTGCACTAAAGCATATAATTTTAACGGCTATTTGCGCATTGCTCAATCTATACGCAAAGAAGTTTAGATGTCCAGATGTATTGACGTCCATACTTTCAGTGTTTACTCTGGTGCCTGACTTTTCACCTCATTCGCCAGGAAGCCCTCACCATGACGCGTAAACAGGCCACTATCGCAGTGCGTAGCGGATTAAATGATGACGAGCAGTACGGCTGCGTTGTCCCGCCCATTCATCTTTCCAGTACTTACAACTTCACCGGATTTAATGAACCCCGCGCGCATGATTACTCGCGTCGTGGCAACCCTACGCGTGACGTGACCCAGCGCGCGCTGGCCGAACTGGAAGGTGGCGCAGGTGCTGTGTTAACCAACACGGGGATGTCCGCCATTCACCTGGTAACCACCGTGTTCCTGAAACCAGGTGACCTGCTGGTTGCGCCGCACGATTGCTACGGCGGCAGCTATCGCCTGTTCGATAGCCTGGCGAAACGCGGCTGTTATCGCGTATTGTTTGTCGATCAAAACGACGAACAGGCGTTGAAACAGGCGCTGGCAGAGAAACCGAAGCTGGTTCTGGTAGAAAGTCCAAGCAATCCATTGTTGCGCGTTGTCGATATTGCGAAAATTTGTCAGCTCGCAAGGGATGCGGGAGCGATAAGTGTAGTGGATAATACGTTCCTCAGTCCGGCCCTTCAGAACCCACTCGCACTGGGTGCCGATCTGGTATTGCATTCATGCACTAAATATCTGAACGGCCATTCTGACGTGGTAGCAGGCGTGGTGATTGCTAAAGATCCGGATGTTGTCACCGAACTGGCATGGTGGGCCAATAATATTGGCGTCACCGCAGGCGCCTTCGACAGCTACCTGCTGTTGCGCGGCATCCGCACGCTGTCGCCGCGCATGGACGTGGCGCAGCGCAATGCTCAGGCGATTGTCGACTTCCTGAAAACCCAGCCGCTGGTGAAGAAACTGTATCACCCGTCGCTGCCGGAAAATCAGGGGCACGAGATTGCCGCGCGCCAGCAGAAAGGGTTTGGCGCGATGTTAAGTTTTGAACTGGACGGTGACGAGCAAACGCTGCGTCGCTTCCTGAGCGGGCTGTCATTGTTTACGCTGGCGGAATCCTTAGGTGGGGTTGAAAGCTTGATCTCCCACGCCGCGACCATGACGCACGCAGGAATGGCACCCGAAGCACGTGCCGCCGCCGGTATTTCTGAGACGCTGCTGCGGATCTCAACCGGTATTGAAGATTCTGAAGATTTAATTGCCGATCTGGAAAATGGCTTCCGGATCGCAGCCAAGGGGTAATCATGAGTGTGATAGCGCAGGCAGGGGCGAAGGGTCGTCAACTGCACAAGTTTGGTGGTAGTAGTCTTGCTGATGTGAAATGTTACCTGCGTGTCGCAGGGATCATGACGGAATATTCACAGCCGGGTGACATGATGGTTGTCTCGGCGGCGGGCAGCACCACCAACCAGTTGATTAGCTGGCTGAAACTGAGCCAGACCGATCGCCTTTCTGCGCATCAGGTGCAACAGTCCTTACGTCGTTACCAGAGCGAGCTGATTGCTGGCTTGCTGCCTGCGGACGTAGCGGACGGGCTGATCAGCGCCTTCACGCATGACCTTGAGCGTCTGGCCGCCCTGCTGGATAGCGGCATTACCGATGCGGTGTATGCCGAAGTGGTGGGGCACGGTGAAGTGTGGTCCGCGCGCCTGATGGCTGCGGTTCTGCAACACCTGGGTGTGGACGCCGCCTGGCTCGACGCGCGTGATTTCCTGCGCGCCGAACGTGCCGCGCAGCCACAGGTGGATGAAGGCCTGTCCTACCCGCTGCTGCAACAGCTGCTGGTGCAGCATCCGGGCAAACGCATTGTGGTTACCGGCTTTATCAGCCGCAGCAACGCGGGTGAAACCGTGCTGCTGGGCCGTAACGGCTCCGACTACTCGGCAACGCAAATCGGTGCGCTGGCGGGCGTGTCCCGCGTCACCATCTGGAGCGACGTGGCCGGTGTTTACAGCGCGGACCCGCGCAAAGTAAAAGATGCCTGCCTGCTGCCGCTGCTGCGCCTGGATGAAGCCAGCGAACTGGCGCGTCTGGCCGCACCGGTGCTGCACGCGCGCACCCTGCAGCCGGTTTCCGGCAGCGATATCGACCTCCAGCTGCGCTGCAGCTACACCCCGGATCAAGGCTCCACGCGCATTGAGCGCGTGCTGGCGTCCGGTACCGGGGCGCGTATTGTTACCAGCCACGACGACATCTGCCTGATTGAATTCCAGGTTCCTGCGGGCCAGGACTTCAGGCTGGCGCATAAAGAGATCGACACGATCCTGAAACGCGCCCAGGTGCGTCCGCTGGCCGTGGGTGTTCACAATGACCGTCAGCTGCTGCAGTTCTGCTATACCGCAGAAGTGGCGGACAGCGCCCTGAAAATTCTGGATGAAGCCGGTCTGCCGGGCGAGCTTCGCCTGCGTCAGGGGCTGGCGCTGGTGGCGATGGTGGGCGCGGGCGTCACCCGTAACCCGCTGCACTGCCACCGCTTCTGGCAGCAGCTGAAAGGCCAGCCGGTGGAATTTACCTGGCAATCGGAAGAGGGCATTAGCCTGGTGGCCGTTCTGCGCAAAGGGCCAACCGAAAGCCTGATTCAGGGTCTGCATACCTCCCTGTTCCGCGCGGAAAAACGCATCGGCCTGGTGCTGTTTGGTAAAGGCAACATCGGTTCCCGCTGGCTGGAGCTGTTTGCCCGCGAACAGGTCACGCTTTCGGCGCGTACCGGGTTCGAATTCATTCTCGCAGGCGTGGTGGATAGCCGCCGCAGCCTGCTGAACTACGAAGGACTCGATGCCAGCCGCGCGCTTGCCTTCTTTAATGATGAAGCCGTCGAGCAGGATGAAGAGTCGCTGTTCCTGTGGATGCGTGCGCACCCGTATGACGATCTGGTGGTGCTGGACGTTACCGCCAGCGAACAGCTTGCCGATCAGTATCTTGATTTCGCCAGCCATGGTTTCCACGTCATCAGCGCCAA
The DNA here is from genome assembly GCF_043972695.1 of Enterobacter quasiroggenkampii. Lineage (NCBI taxonomy): Bacteria > Pseudomonadati > Pseudomonadota > Gammaproteobacteria > Enterobacterales > Enterobacteriaceae > Enterobacter > Enterobacter quasiroggenkampii. The sequence continues at coordinate 460,523 of NZ_CP143745.1, read as the reverse complement.
CAAGCTGGCGGGGGCAAGCAGCACCGACAAATACCGCCAGATCCACGACGCGTTTGAAAAAACCGGTCGTCACTGGCTGTATAACGCCACCGTGGGTGCGGGCCTGCCGGTAAACCACACCGTGCGCGACCTGATTGAAAGCGGCGACAGCATTCTGGCGCTGAGCGGTATCTTCTCCGGCACGCTCTCCTGGCTGTTCCTGCAGTTTGACGGCACCGTACCGTTCACCGACCTGGTGGATCAGGCGTGGCAGCAGGGCTTAACGGAACCCGATCCGCGCGTTGACCTCTCCGGTAAAGACGTGATGCGCAAGCTGGTGATCCTGGCGCGGGAAGCCGGTTATGACATCGAACCGGATTCCGTCCGCGTCGAGTCGCTGGTGCCTGCCGGCTGTGAAGAAGGTTCTGTGGACCATTTCTTTGAAAATGGCGAAGAACTTAACGAGCAGATGGTGCAGCGTCTGGAAGCCGCAAACGAGATGGGGCTGGTGCTGCGCTACGTGGCGCGTTTCGAGGCCAACGGAAAAGCGCGAGTCGGTGTCGAGGCGGTGCGTCCTGAACATCCGCTGGCGGCGCTGCTGCCGTGCGATAACGTCTTCGCCATCGAAAGCCGCTGGTACCGCGATAACCCGCTGGTGATCCGCGGCCCGGGCGCCGGGCGCGACGTTACTGCCGGTGCCATCCAGTCCGACATCAACCGTCTGGCTAAGCTGCTGTAAAAACTCAATTTCCCTCTCCCTGTGGGAGAGGGTTAGGGTGAGTGCAGTCTGATGCACTCACCCCTATCATGAATTTCCCTCATCTTCCCTGAGCAAACCTCACCGTTATTGTTGATTATTTCTATTGACGTCCCTCCGCTTTTCCGTCATTTTTACATCTGGACGTCTAAACGTATAGAAGTTCACAACACAACAGACAATGACACGCGATTGATAGGGGTAGGGTATGAGCTTTTTTCACGCCAACCAGCGGGAAGCACTGAACCAGAGCCTGGCCGAAGTAAACGGCCAGATTAACGTCTCTTTTGAATTTTTCCCGCCGCGCACCAGTGAAATGGAGCAAACCCTGTGGAGTTCTATCGATCGTCTCAGCAGCCTGAAACCGAAGTTTGTCTCCGTGACCTACGGTGCGAACTCCGGCGAGCGTGACCGTACCCACAGCATCATTAAAGGCATCAAAGATCGTACCGGTCTGGAAGCGGCGCCGCATCTCACCTGTATCGACGCCACCCGCGACGAGCTGCGTGCCATCGCCCAGGATTACTGGAATAACGGCATTCGGCATATTGTTGCGCTGCGCGGCGATCTGCCGCCGGGCAGCGGTAAGCCGGACATGTATGCCGCCGATCTGGTCGGGCTGTTGAAGGGCGTGGCTGACTTTGATATTTCCGTTGCCGCTTATCCTGAAGTTCATCCGGAAGCGAAAAGCGCCCAGGCGGATCTGCTTAACCTCAAGCGTAAGGTGGATGCCGGCGCGAACCGCGCCATTACCCAGTTCTTCTTTGATGTAGAAAGCTATCTGCGCTTCCGTGACCGCTGCGTTTCCGCGGGCATCGACGTTGAAATTATCCCGGGTATTTTGCCGGTCTCTAACTTCAAACAGGCGAAGAAATTTGCTGATATGACCAATGTGCGTATTCCGCTTTGGATGTCTAAAATGTACGAGGGGCTGGACGATGACCCGGAAACACGCAAGCTGGTGGGCGCAAACATCGCGATGGACATGGTGAAGATCTTAAGTCGTGAAGGGGTGAAGGATTTCCACTTCTACACGCTGAACCGTGCTGAGATGAGTTACGCCATATGCCACACGCTCGGCGTTAGACCAGGCGTGTAACAAAAAAGAGCCCTCTTCGGAGGGTTTTTTGATTTATAAGGGTTTTATTTTCCTGCCATATCAGCAATGCTGCCTTTGACGTACAAAACTCATGTATTTTCCATGGGAAATTAAACGGATTTAACTATCGAATCTGTGGGTTATCTCAACTATACCTTATCAATAAGGGCGTATATCGTAACGGTAACACTGTAAAAGGGAGCATAGCGATGAGCACGTCAGACGAGACCAATAAAGCGGCATCAGTCGGCAAATGCCCGTTCCATCAGGGCGGCGTCGATCACAGCGCGGGCGCAGGTACAGGCAGCCGCGACTGGTGGCCAAAACAACTCCGCATCGATCTTCTTAACCAACATTCCAATCGTTCGAACCCGCTGGGTGAAGACTTCGACTACCGCAAAGAATTCAGCAAACTTGATTACTCTGCCCTTAAAGGCGACCTTAAAGCGCTCTTAACCGACTCTCAGCCGTGGTGGCCAGCCGACTGGGGCAGCTACGCGGGTCTGTTTATCCGCATGGCGTGGCACGGCGCGGGTACCTATCGCTCCGTTGACGGGCGCGGTGGGGCTGGACGCGGTCAACAGCGCTTTGCGCCGCTGAACTCCTGGCCGGATAACGTGAGCCTGGATAAAGCGCGCCGTCTGCTGTGGCCCATCAAGAAAAAATACGGACAAAAAATCTCCTGGGCTGACCTGTTTATCCTCGCGGGTAACGTGGCGCTGGAGAATTCGGGCTTCCGCACCTTTGGTTTCGGTGCCGGGCGTGAAGACGTCTGGGAACCGGATCTGGACGTGAACTGGGGTGATGAAAAAGCCTGGCTGACCCACCGCGATCCGGAAGCGCTGGCGAAGCGTCCTCTGGCCGCCACCGAAATGGGCCTGATCTACGTGAACCCGGAAGGGCCAAACGCCAGCGGTGAACCACTGTCAGCGGCGGCAGCGATTCGCGCGACCTTCGGCAACATGGGCATGAACGATGAAGAGACCGTGGCGCTGATTGCAGGCGGCCACACCCTCGGCAAGACTCACGGCGCGGGTGAAGCCACCCACGTGGGTACCGACCCGGAAGCCTCACCAATTGAAGCGCAGGGCCTGGGCTGGGCGAGCACGCTCGGCACGGGCGTGGGCGCTGATGCCATTACCTCCGGTCTGGAAGTCATCTGGTCACAAACCCCGACGCAGTGGAGCAACTACTTCTTCGAGAACCTATTCAAATACGAATGGGTGCAGACCCGCAGCCCGGCAGGGGCGATTCAGTTTGAAGCCGTTGATGCGCCGGAAATCATGCCCGATCCGTTCGACCCGTCGAAAAAACGCAAGCCGACCATGCTGGTCACCGACCTGACGCTGCGTTTTGATCCGGAATTCGAAAAGATTTCCCGCCGTTTCCTGAACGATCCGCAGGCCTTCAACGAAGCCTTCGCGCGCGCGTGGTTCAAACTGACCCACCGTGATATGGGGCCAAAATCGCGTTACCTTGGCCCGGAAGTGCCGAAAGAAGATCTGATTTGGCAGGACCCGCTGCCGCAGGCGGTGTTCAATCCGACCAAAGAAGACATTGAAAGCCTGAAGGCGGAAATTGCGGCGTCCGGTCTGTCTGTCAGCGAGCTGGTTTCTGTGGCCTGGGCGTCGGCATCGACCTTCCGCGGCGGCGATAAACGTGGCGGTGCCAACGGCGCGCGTCTGGCGCTGGCGCCTCAGCGTGACTGGGATGTGAACGCCGCGGCGGTTCGCGCGTTACCGGCGCTCGAAGCTATCCAGCGCACCACCAACAAAGCCTCTCTGGCCGATATCATCGTCCTGGCGGGCGTGGTAGGCGTTGAGCAGGCCGCAAAAGCGGCGGGCGTGTACGTCACCGTGCCGTTCACGCCGGGCCGCATGGATGCGCGTCAGGATCAGACGGATATCGAGATGTTTAACCTGCTCGAACCGATTGCCGATGGCTTCCGCAACTACCGTGCGCAGGTGGATGTGTCCACCACGGAGTCGCTGCTGGTTGATAAAGCCCAGCAGCTGACGCTGACCGCGCCGGAGCTGACGGTGCTGATTGGTGGCCTGCGCGTGCTGGGTGCCAACTTTGATGGCAGCAAGAACGGCGTGTTCACCAACCGTGAGGGCGTGCTGAGCACTGATTTCTTCGTGAATCTGCTGGATATGAACACCCAGTGGAAGGCGACCGACGAATCCAATGAGCTGTTTGCCGGAAGCGATCGCGCCAGCGGTGAAGTGAAATATACCGCCACCCGCGCCGATCTGGTCTTCGGTTCTAACGCCGTCCTGCGCGCGCTGGCAGAGGTTTATGCCAGCGATGATGCGCATGAGAAGTTCGTTCGCGACTTCGTTGCCGCATGGGCGAAGGTAATGGATTTGGATCGGTTTGACGTGAAGTAACCCTTGTGCCGGGTGGCGACTACGCCTTACCCGGCCTGGAAATTAAAGTGCCATGTAGGCCGGGTAAGCGCAGCGCCACCCGGCTTTTTTTATTACTCCCACTCCTGCAGGAATCGCTGTCCATACTGGTCGGCCACCAGCAGTGCCGCATAGACCTGATCCGGCGTGACGCCGCCGGGCATGTTGTGGATGGTTTCTCCTTCCGCACAGGACGCTTCGGCAATCAGACGCATTTTGGCCGGAATATCCTCTTTGATGTTCAGCTGTGCCAGCGTGATTGGCAGCCCAACGCTGTGGCAAAGCGCCGCGACGGTTTCAATTTCTTCTACCGGCGCATTTTCCAGCACCAGCTGCGTCAGGGTACCAAACGCCACTTTCTCCCCATGATAGAAGTGATGCGCGTCCGGCACTGCCGTCATACCGTTATGAATAGCGTGTGCCGCCGCCAGCCCGCCGCTTTCAAAGCCGACGCCGCTGAGATAGGTGTTGGCTTCGATAATGCGTTCCAGCGCAGGCGTCACCACATGCTGCTCCGCCGCCAGCATCGCTTTTTCACCCTCTTCAACCAGCGTGTTGTAGCACAGCTCCGCGAGCGCCAGTGCTGCCTGGGTGCATTTACCCCCGGCCATGGTGGTCGCACCGCTGCGCGAGCAGGCGCGTGCTTCAAACCAGGTCGCCAGCGCGTCGCCAATCCCGGCGGCCAGCAGACGTGCAGGCGCACCTGCTACCACTTTCGTATCCACAATGACCATGTTCGGGTTGTGCGGCAGCATCAGGTAGCGATCGAACTCGCCGCTGTCGGTGTAAATAACGGAAAGGGCGCTGCACGGCGCGTCGGTGGAGGCAATAGTCGGCGCAATGGCGACCGGCACGTTCATAAAGTGGGCCAGCGCTTTGGCGGTATCCAGCGTTTTACCGCCCCCAATACCCAGCACCGCCAGGCAGTCGGCGCTGTCGGCCAGTCTTTTCAGCCGATCGATTTCATTTTGTGAACACTCGCCGCCAAACGGCGCGATTTCGGCATGCAGTTCAGCTTTTTTAAAACTTTGTTGCAGGGTCTCTTCGGCAAAACCCAGCACAAACTTATCGCCAACGACCAGCCAGCGGTTGGCCAGCGGTTTCAGATAGTCGCCGAGACGGGTCAGTACGTCAGCGCCCTGGATATATTTCCCCGGCGATTGAATGATACGGTCCATAACAGTTCTCCCTTAGAGGTTGAGGTTACCAAACGCGTTTTTCCAGTCCTGCTCGAACTTCTCTATGGCTGACTCTACCGCCGGTGTGCCGAGCATGTGTTGCGCTACGTCTAAGGGAAGCGTGATTGCTTCACATCCTGCCAACAGGCAGTCCAGCGCCTGACGCGGCGTTTTGAAGCTGGCGGCCAGCACCTTGCTTTCCGGCGCGTGCAGTTCCAGCAGGGACTGCAGTTCCTGAACCATGCGAATGCCGTCACCGCCCTGCGCGTCGACGCGGTTTACATACGGCGCGACATATTTCGCCCCTGCGAGTGCGGCGAGCAGGCCCTGCGCCGCGCTGTAAACGGCGGTGCCCAGTGTGGTTATCCCCTGTTTTTTCAACGCTTTAATTGCGATAAGCCCCTGAGCCGTCACCGGGATTTTCACCACAATGCCCGGAATGGCGTTACTCAGACGTTTGGCTTCCGCCACCATGCCTTCGGCATCGCGGCTCATGGTTTGAGCAAACAGCGTGCCTTCCGGCCCGATGGCTTGTTGCAGGCGCGGCAGCACGTCCCAGATGGATTCACGGCTGGCGGCAATGATGCTCGGGTTGGTGGTGACGCCCGCGATGGGAAAGATGCGCGCCAGGCGTTCTACTTCCGCCACGTTGGCGGTATCCAGGTACAGTTCCATTATTTTTCCTTAAGTCAGAAAGGTTGAATAAAGGATACGGCGCACCCAGGCGCGGCGAATACAGGTCAATTTTGCCAAATACTGGACAAATGTAATGTCCTTAGAGAAGTGAGAGAGCGATCACAATGCTACTTTTTGGCGATCAGCTGGCTGTGGTACTGGCGTCGATATTCGGAAGGGGAACGTTCGGTGTGCTTGCGAAAGAGACGGCAAAAGTAGTTGCTGTCCGTAAATCCGCAGCGTGTGGCGATATCTTTAATTTTGAGATCGTAGCCTTTCAGCAGCTGACGCGCATGTTCCAGGCGCGTTTTTGTTAAATATTCATTGAATCCGACGCTGCCGACTTTCTGGAATAGATGGGAAAGGTAGTTTGGGGAGATGTAGAACGCCTGTGCCACGGATTCGCGAGTTAACAAAGAGGCATAATTTTCTTCGATATAGCTCCGAACGGCTTCGAACAGCGCCCTGCTGCGGCTGTCGGTGTGAATTTCGCTTCCAAGCAGATCCCGGCAGTGGCTGAGCAGGCTTAAAACTACCAGCTTTGCTGTGTCTTGTTCCTCAGGCTGCATCTGTAATTCGGTGAGCGTTTGCAGAAGAAAAGCTCCCGTTCGCGGGCCACGTCGGGCAACCTGGAGTTGTTGTAAGAGCACATTGTCACGCTGTAGCTCGATTGTAAGCTGCTGCTTACCGAAATGTATGCTCAGGACGTGAGGCGCAGGATGCGTGATTTGTCCAAAAAAAGAAAAAAACGCCTCGCAGGGAGCGCCAAGGGTAATGCCGAGGCAGGGAGAGGTTCGGGGATGGTGTTCAGCCAGCGCTGAAAAACGAATCTGACCCAGCGGTAACGTGCGGTTCACCAGGTCAGTCAAAATCTGGGTGATATCGGAATGCATAAGGAGACTACCGAAATTTGCCGGGTGGCGCTAACGCTTACCCGGCCTACTTATCGTAGGCCCGTGCAAGCGCAGCGCCGCCGGGCGTAAAGCATTAGCCGGTGTTACGCATACCTGCCGCAACGCCCGCAATCGTCACCATCAGCGCCTGTTCAACGCGTGGATCCGGCTCTTTCCCTTCCTCTTCCGCCAGACGCGAACGGTGCAGCAGCTCTGCCTGCAGGACGTTCAGCGGGTCGGTGTAGATATTACGCAGCTGGATAGACTCGGCAATCCACGGCAGGTCCGCCATCAGGTGTGAGTCGTTGGCGATATCCAGCACCACTTTGATGTCGCCTTCCAGCAGTTCGCGCAGTTCTTTACCCAGCGCCCACAGCTCTGGCTTCACCAGGCGCTGATCGTAGTATTCCGCCAGCCAGAGGTCAGCTTTCGAGAAGACCATCTCCAGCATTCCCAGACGGGTAGAGAAGAACGGCCAGTCGCGACACATGGTCTCCAGTTCGCTCTGTTTACCGTCTTCCACCACTTTTTGCAGTGCGGCACCGGCACCCAGCCAGGCGGGCAGCATCAGACGGTTCTGCGTCCAGGCAAAGATCCACGGGATTGCACGCAGAGACTCTACGCCGCCGGTCGGGCGACGTTTTGCAGGACGTGAGCCCAGCGGCAGTTTACCCAGCTCCTGTTCAGGCGTGGCTGAACGGAAGTAAGGCACGAAATCTTTGTTTTCACGCACGTAGCCGCGGTACAGATCGCAGGAGATAGCCGACAGCTCGTCCATGATGTGGCACCAGGAGGCTTTCGGCTCCGGCGGTGGCAGCAGGTTGGCTTCCAGGATCGCGCTGGTATAAAGCGACAGGCTGCTGATGGTCACTTCCGGCAGGCCGTACTTGAAGCGGATCATCTCACCCTGCTCGGTCACGCGCAGGCCGCCTTTCAGGCTTCCCGGCGGCTGTGACAGCAGCGCCGCGTGCGCTGGCGCGCCGCCACGGCCAATTGAGCCACCGCGTCCGTGGAACAGGGTCAGCTCGATACCGGCTTTTTCGCAGGTTTTGATCAGTGCATCCTGCGCCTGATACTGCGCCCAGGATGCCGCCATCACGCCCGCATCTTTCGCGGAGTCGGAATAGCCGATCATGACCATCTGTTTGCCCTGAATAAAGCCGCGATACCAGTCGATGTTCAGCAGCTGGCTCATCACGTCGTTGGCGTTGTTCAGGTCGTCGAGAGTTTCAAACAGCGGGGCGACCGGCAGGGCGTAGTCGATTCCCGCTTCTTTCAGCAGGAGGTGAACGCCCAGCACGTCGGATGGGGTTTTCGCCATGGAGATCACATAGGCAGCGACCGATCCTTTCGGTGCGTCCACGATCGCTTTACAGGTGTTGAGCACTTCGCGGGTATCGTTGCTTGGTTCCCAGTTGCGCGGCAGCAGAGGGCGCTTGGAGTTCAGCTCGCGGATCAGGAACGCCTGCTTGTCGGCTTCGGACCAGCTTTCATAGTCACCGATGCCGAGATAGCGGGTCAGCTCGCCCAGCGCTTCGGTATGACGGGTACTTTCCTGACGCACGTCGATACGCACCAGCGGCACGCCAAAACACTTCACGCGACGCAGGGTGTCGAGCAGTTCGCCGTTGGCGATGATGCCCATCCCGCAGGCCTGCAGCGATTTATAACAGGCGTAAAGCGGCTCCCAGAGCTGTTCGTTCTGGCTGAGCAGGCCTTCTGGTTTTGGCAGGCGCTGGCCTTTCAGGCGCGCTTCCAGCCAGGCCTGAGTGGCCATCAGCTGACCACGCAGCTTTTTCATCAGGAAACGGTACGGCTCGCTGGCGCCTTCTTCGCCGGCCAGCGCGCGCAGTTCCGGCGTCGCTTCAACCATCGACAGCTCGGAGATCAGCACCTGAATGTCTTTCAGGAACAGGTCGGTCGCTTTCCAGCGGCTCAGCAGCAGGACGTGGCGGGTGATTTCCGCGGTAACGTTCGGGTTGCCGTCGCGGTCGCCGCCCATCCAGGAGGTGAAGCGAACCGGCACGAAATCAACCGGCAGACGGTAGCCCAGGTTCGCTTCCAGTTGTTCGTTCAGCTCGCGCAGGTAGTTTGGTACCCCTTCCCACAGGCTGTTTTCCACCACCGCAAAGCCCCATTTGGCTTCGTCGACCGGGCTTGGGCGATGCTTACGAATTTCATCGGTGTGCCAGGACTGGGCAATCAGCTGGCGCAGACGGCGCATCAGCTGGTTGCGTTCATAGTCGGCAATGTCTTTGTTATCCAGCTGCTTCAGGCAGTTGTTCACTTCCACCATTTTGTGGATCAGGGTGCGACGGGTAATCTCGGTTGGGTGAGCGGTCAGTACCAGCTCCAGCGAAAGCGACTCCACCGCTTTTTTGATGGTGGCTTCGTTGAGGTCGGGCTGGTCTTTCAGTTTACGAAGGGTGCGGGCAATGACTTCCGGGTTGCTGGCCGCTTCGCCGTTTGGCGAAATGCTGTGGTATTGCTCAGCGGTGTTGGCCAGGTTCAGGAACTGGCTGAAGGCGCGCGCAACGGGCAGCAGCTCATCATTAGAGAGGTTCTGCAAGGTGGTGAGCAGCTCCTGACGACTGGCCTCGTTACCGGAACGGGAAGATTTAGACAGCTTGCGGATGGTTTCAACGCGGTCGAGGATGTTTTCCCCCAACGCATCTTTGATGGTATCTCCAAGCACTTTGCCGAGCATACTGACATTACTACGCAACGCGGAATATTGTTCGTTCATAAAAACCCAGTCACCCCATCATTTTTGTTTATGCCCATGTGAAAATCTTTTGGACATTATTTTGTCATCTCCCTTTATAAAGCCACGTAAAACCCCCGTCGTCAATTGCTGCGAAAACGGTTCAGCAAACGAATAAATGTGGGCAATTTACGAAATTTAATTCGCATTGCGTCAGATAAGAGATGCTTATGGAAATGTGACGAAGATCGCGGGATTTACTCCCCTCACCCTGCCCTCTCCCCAAAGGGGAGAGGGCAGGGTGAGGGGCAGTTTTTAATGCCAGCAGAAGTGATGCACAACCTGGGTAATCAGTTCGCGGGTGGGTTTGATAAAGCGGGTTTCCAGATATTCATCTGGCTGGTGCGCCTGGTTGATGGAGCCTGGGCCAAGAACCAGCGTCGGGCAAAGCGTCTGAATAAACGGCGCTTCGGTGCAGTAGTTCACCACGTCGGTTTTCTGGCCGAGCAGCTTTTCTACCACATCGACCAGCTGATGGTCCGGCGGGCATTCGTAACCCGGGATGGGCGGATGCAGTTCGGAGACCGTCAGGCGACCCGGCCAGCGTTCGCTCACCGGGGCCAGCGCCTCATTCAGCAGGCCGTCTAGATCGCTCAGGGTCATGCCCGGCAGCGGGCGAATATCCATGTGCAGTTCGCAGCAGGCGCAGATGCGGTTGGAGGCATCGCCGCCGTGCAGGCTGCCGAGGTTCAGCGTCGGGTACGGCACGGTGAACGCGTCGTAGTGATAGCGTGCTTTCAGATCGTCACGCAGGGCCATGATGCGGCCGATGGCATCATGCATCAGCTCAATGGCGTTCACGCCGCGCGCCGGATCGCTGGAGTGGCCGGACTGGCCGAGCACGCGCACGGCGGTAGAGATATGGCCTTTATGCGCGCGAATCGGCTGAAGAGACGTCGGTTCGCCGATGATCGCGCAATCCGGGCGAATCGACGTGTTTTCAGAGAAGTAGCGCGCGCCCGCCATGCTGGTCTCTTCATCAGCGGTCGCCAGAATGTAGAGCGGTTTTTTCAGCTTCGTCACGTCCACGTCACGCAGCGCGTCGAGGATAAAGGCGAAGAAGCCTTTCATGTCGGCGGTGCCCAGACCGTAGAGCTTGTTGTCGTGCTCGGTCAGGGTGAACGGATCGCGCGTCCAGCGGCCATCGTCGAACGGCACGGTGTCGGTATGACCGGCCAGCAGCAGGCCGCCCGCACCGGTTCCGGTACTGGCGAGCAGGTTAAATTTGTGGCGAGTGCCGGGGACGGGCTGAACCTCAACGTTAAACCCAAGATCGCTAAACCAACCCGCCAGCAGATTGATTAAAGACTCATTGCTCTGATCCAGCGCTTCTTCCGTTGCGCTGATGGACGGTGTGGCAATCAGGGCGCGGTAGATCTCGATAAATGGCGGTAAGTTCATTTTCATTGTTGACACACCTTAGGTCGTGATAGTATCAATATTCATGCAATAAATGTGAATAAAAATACATTAACGTTGAGCATAAAGGAACCCGATGTTGAATACGCTGATTGTAGGCGCTAGCGGTTATGCGGGCGCAGAGCTTGTAAGCTACGTGAATCGCCATCCACATATGACCATAACCGCTTTGACCGTGTCAGCGCAAAGCAATGATGCAGGAAAGTTAATTTCCGATTTGCATCCGCAGCTTAAGGGCCTGGTCGATCTGCCGCTGCAGCCCATGTCTGACATCAGCGAGTTTACTGACGGCGTCGACGTGGTGTTTTTAGCCACCGCACACGAGGTCAGCCACGACCTGGCGCCGCAGTTCCTGGCGGCTGGCTGCGCGGTCTTCGACCTCTCCGGCGCGTTCCGCGTTAACGACGGCGCGTTCTACGAAAAATATTACGGTTTCACCCATCAGCACCCTGATCTGCTTGAAAAAGCGGTGTACGGCCTGGCGGAGTGGAGCGCAGATAAACTGAAAGAAGCGGATCTGATTGCCGTTCCGGGCTGCTACCCGACGGCGGCGCAGCTTGCCCTGAAGCCGCTGATCGACGCGGGTCTGCTGGATCTGAACCAGTGGCCGGTGATCAACGCCACCAGCGGCGTGAGCGGTGCAGGACGCAAGGCGGCGATCTCTAACAGCTTCTGCGAAGTGAGCCTTCAGCCGTATGGCGTGTTTAATCATCGTCATCACCCTGAAATCACGACGCATCTGGGCGCGGACGTCATTTTCACCCCGCACCTGGGCAGCTTCCCGCGTGGGATCCTCGAAACCATTACCTGTCGCCTGAAACCGGGCGTGACCAAAGAGCAGGTGAGCGAGGTCTTCACGCAGGCGTACGCGGATAAACCGCTGGTACGTCTGTACGACAAAGGCGTGCCGGCGCTGAAAAACGTGGTCGGTCTGCCGTTCTGCGATATCGGCTTTGCCGTTCAGGGTGAGCATCTCATCGTGGTGGCCGCAGAAGATAACTTACTGAAAGGCGCTGCCGCACAGGCAATGCAGTGTGCAAATATTCGTTTCGGTTTCCCTGAAACGCAGGCTCTTATTTAAGGTGTGATGATGAACCCATTAATTATCAAACTCGGTGGTGTACTGCTGGACAGCGAAGAAGCGCTGGAGCGTCTGTTTACCGCGCTGGTGAACTATCGCGAATCACACCAACGTCCACTGGTGATTGTGCACGGCGGCGGCTGCGTGGTGGATGAGCTGATGAAAGGGCTCAACCTGCCGGTGATCAAGAAAAACGGCCTGCGCGTGACGCCTGCGGATCAGATTGACATTATCACCGGTGCGCTGGCGGGTACGGCGAACAAAACCCTGCTGTCCTGGGCGAAGAAACACCACATTGCCTCCGTTGGCCTCTATCTGGGCGATGGCGACAGCGTAAAAGTGACCCAGCTCGACGAAGCGCTTGGTCATGTTGGACTGGCGCAGCCGGGTTCGCCTAAGCTGATTAACACGCTGCTGGAAGGCGGTTTCCTGCCGGTGGTGAGCTCTATCGGCGTGACCGAAGAGGGTGAGCTGATGAACGTTAACGCTGACCAGGCGGCAACCGCACTGGCGGCAACGCTGGGTGCGGACCTGATCCTGCTCTCCGACGTGAGCGGCATTCTGGACGGAAAAGGCCAGCGCATCGCAGAAATGACGGCAGAGAAAGCCGAGCAGCTGATTGCGCAGGGCATCATCACCGACGGCATGATCGTCAAAGTGAACGCCGCGCTGGATGCGGCACGCACGCTGGGTCGCCCGGTAGATATCGCCTCCTGGCGTCACGCGGAGCAGCTCCCGGCGCTGTTTAACGGCACGCCGATTGGCACGCGTATTTTAGCGTAATCGATTTAATGTTTTGTAGGCCCGGTAAGCGCAGCGCCACCGGGCAATGAAATTCAAAGATATTAAGGAAGCATGTTATGGCACTTTGGGGTGGGCGTTTTACACAGGCAGCGGATCAGCGGTTCAAACAGTTCAACGACTCTTTGCGCTTCGACTACCGCCTGGCCGAACAGGATATTGTCGGCTCTGTGGCCTGGTCCAAAGCGCTGGTGACGGTGGGCGTGCTGACCCCAGAGGAACAGCTGCAGCTGGAAGAGGCGCTCAACAATCTGCTGGAAGAAGTGCGTCTGGATCCGCAGCAAATTCTGCAAAGCGATGCCGAAGATATTCACAGCTGGGTGGAAGGTAAACTGATCGACAAGGTCGGCCAGCTGGGTAAAAAGCTGCATACCGGCCGGAGCCGTAACGACCAGGTCGCCACCGATCTGAAGCTGTGGTGTAAGGATACCGTTGGCGAACTGCTGGCGGCTAACCGTCAGCTGCAGACCGCGCTGGTGGAGACCGCACAGAATAATCAGGACGCGGTGATGCCGGGCTATACCCACCTGCAGCGCGCGCAGCCGGTGACCTTTGCGCACTGGTGTCTGGCCTATGTAGAGATGCTGGCGCGTGACGAAAGCCGTCTGCAGGATACCCTGAAGCGTCTGGACGTCAGCCCGCTGGGCAGCGGCGCGCTGGCGGGTACCGCTTACGGAATCGACCGTGAACAGCTGGCAGGCTGGCTGGGCTTTGCCTCCGCTACCCGTAACAGCCTGGATAGCGTCTCCGATCGTGACCACGTGCTGGAACTGCTCTCTAACGCGTCTATCGGTATGGTGCACCTGTCGCGCTTTGCCGAAGATCTGATCTTCTTTAACTCCGGCGAAGCGGGCTTCGTCGAGCTGTCTGACCGTGTGACGTCCGGCTCTTCGCTGATGCCGCAGAAGAAAAACCCGGACGCGCTGGAGCTGATCCGCGGGAAATGTGGCCGCGTGCAGGGCGCACTGACCGGCATGATGATGACCCTGAAAGGGCTGCCGCTGGCGTACAACAAAGATATGCAGGAAGACAAAGAAGGGCTGTTCGACGCGCTCGACACCTGGCTGGACTGTCTGCATATGGGCGCGCTGGTGCTGGATGGCATTCAGGTGAAGCGTCCGCGCTGTCAGGAAGCGGCGCAGCAGGGCTATGCGAACGCGACCGAGCTGGCGGATTACCTGGTGGCGAAGGGCGTACCGTTCCGTGAAGCGCACCATATTGTCGGTGAAGCGGTAGTGGAAGCCATTCGTCAGGGTAAACCGCTGGAAGATCTGGCGCTGGCCGATCTACAGAAATTCAGCGCGGTTATCGGGGATGATGTGTATCCAATACTGGCGCTGCAGTCCTGCCTGGATAAGCGTGCGGCGAAAGGCGGCGTGTCGCCTAAGCAGGTGGCGCAGGCGATTGCGGATGCGAAAAACCGACTGATTTGATGCCTGAAACGTCGGGTGGCGGCTTCGCCTTACCCGACCTACAAAACCCCAGCCCAACCCTGAGTTGGGCTTTTTTACGCAAAAAAAAGCGGACCACGGGGTCCGCAAAAGTTCACGTTGGCTTTAGTTGTTCGAGTTTTGAGAGAAACTCGCTGACGGTGCGGGGACGTCAAGGGTCAAACACGTGCCGCCTCGTCTATGTGGTGTATTATTCAACAGAATTCTTGATAGGGATAATCGTTCGTTGCTATGCTATCTATCGCCATGAACTATCGTGGCGACGGAGGATAAATAATGAATATTCGTGATCTTGAATACCTGGTAGCGTTAGCCGAGCATCGTCACTTTCGCCGCGCGGCAGATTCCTGCCACGTCAGCCAGCCCACGCTGAGCGGCCAGATCCGCAAGCTGGAAGACGAGTTGGGCGTGATGCTGCTGGAGCGCACCAGTCGTAAGGTTCTGTTCACACAGGCAGGTCTTCTGCTGGTGGATCAGGCGCGCACCGTGCTGCGCGAGGTCAAAGTGCTCAAGGAAATGGCAAGCCAGCAGGGGGAGGCCATGTCCGGCCCGCTGCATATTGGCCTGATCCCAACCGTTGGCCCGTACCTGTTACCGCACATCATTCCGATGCTGCACCAGACGTTCCCGAAACTCGAAATGTACCTGCACGAAGCGCAAACCCATCAGCTGTTGGCACAGCTGGACAGCGGCAAGCTCGACTGCGCCATTCTGGCACTGGTAAAAGAGAGTGAAGCCTTTATTGAAGTGCCGCTGTTCGATGAGCCGATGATGCTGGCGATCTATGAAGATCACCCGTGGGCGAACCGCGATCGCGTGCCGATGGCCGATCTGGCGGGTGAAAAGCTGCTGATGCTGGAAGATGGCCACTGCCTGCGCGACCAGGCGATGGGCTTCTGCTTCGAAGCGGGTGCGGATGAGGATACCCATTTCCGCGCAACCAGCCTGGAAACGCTGCGTAATATGGTCGCGGCGGGAAGCGGTATTACGCTGCTGCCTGCGCTGGCGGTACCGCACGAGCGTAAACGTGATGGCGTGGTCTACTTGCCGTGCATTAAACCAGAGCCGCGTCGTACGATTGGCCTGGTCTATCGCCCTGGGTCACCGCTGCGTAGCCGCTATGAGCAGCTGGCAGAGGCCATCCGTGGTGCGATGGATGGCCATTTTGACAGCGCGTTAAAACAGGCGGTTCAGGCCGTTTAGTGCCGCTACCCGGTAGGCTTCCGCCATGGTCGGGTAGTTAAAGGTGGTGTTAACGAAGTACTCAATGGTGTTACCACCACCTTTCTGCTCCATGATGGCTTGGCCGATATGAATGATTTCCGCGGCGCGTTCACCAAAGCAGTGAATCCCGAGGATCTCTTTCGTCTCGCGATGGAACAGAATTTTCAGTGTACCCACGCTCATCCCCACGATTTGCGCCCGCGCCAGATGTTTAAACTGCGCACGACCCACCTCGTAAGGCACCTTCATTGACGTCAGCTGCTGCTCGGTTTTCCCTACGGAACTGATTTCCGGGATGGTGTAGATGCCCGTCGGGATATCTTCAATCAGATGCGCCGTCGCTTCGCCTTTCACCAGCGCCTGAGCCGCAATGCGTCCCTGGTCGTAAGCGGCTGAGGCCAGGCTTGGATAGCCAATGACGTCGCCGACCGCGTAAACGTGCGGCAGGGCGGTCTGATACATGCTGTTGACCTTCAACTGACCGCGGCTGTCGGTTTCAAGCCCTATATTTTCCAGCTGCAGGGAATCGGTGTTGCCGGTACGGCCGTTGGCGTACAGGAGGCAGTCCGCTTTCAGCTTCTTGCCGGACTTGAGGTGCATGATCACCCCGTCGTCGCAGCCTTCGATCTTCTCGTACTCTTCGTTGTGGCGAATGACCACGCCGCTGTTCCAGAAGTGGTAGGAGAGGGAGTCCGACATCTCCTGATCGAGGAAGGCCAGCAGGCGGTCGCGAGTGTTGATCAGGTCAACTTTGACGTCCATTCCGCGGAAGATCGACGCATATTCGCAACCAATGACCCCTGCGCCATAGATAATGACGTGGCGGGGTTCATGGTGCAGGCTCAGAATCGAGTCGCTGTCGTAGACGCGCGGGTGCGAGAAGTCCACGTCGGCCGGATGGTATGGGCGTGAACCGCAGGCAATCACAAATTTTTCAGCGGTGATGGTTTCAACCGACCCGTCGTGGCATTCGAGTGCCAGGGTGTGTTCATCCACAAAATGCGCGTTGCCCTGCAAAATTTCACAGTGGTTACGCTCATAAAACCCCTGACGCATGCGCGTCTGCTGGTTAATGACGGTATCCGCGTGGTTCAGGATGTCGGCAAAGGAGGAACGAAGAAGTCGGGAGTGGTCGCTGTAAAGAGGGTTCTGGTTAAATTCGATAATGCGGCTAACGGCGTGGCGGAGGGCTTTCGAAGGGATGGTGCCCCAGTGGGTGCAACCGCCGCCGACATTATGGTAGCGCTCAATGACCGCTACTCTGGCTCCCTGTTTCACCAGACCCATAGCAGCGCCTTCGCCGCCGGGGCCGGAACCAATAACTATTGCGTCGTAATCGTAGGAATGTGGCATGGCAAGGCTTACCTGTTCTTATACATAAAAGCAACAGAATCATAACATCATTGCCAGAGTAACCCAATTATCGTTGTGCTTTTTTCCGGCAGTGGAGCACAAACCGCACGTAAACAATCATTCACAAAGCCAGGCAAACAGATTAATTTTATTCTCTGGTATAGTGCCATCAGGCCTTTGGAAGGATTCAACTATCGTGATGGGCGTAAGAGCACAACAAAAAGAGAAAACCCGGCGTTCGCTGGTGGAAGCCGCATTCAGTCAACTGAGTGCTGAGCGAAGTTTTGCCAGTTTGAGCCTGCGCGAAGTCGCACGCGAGGCCGGGATTGCGCCAACGTCCTTCTATCGTCACTTCCGTGATGTGGATGAACTGGGCCTGACCATGGTCGACGAGAGCGGTTTGATGCTGCGCCAGCTGATGCGCCAGGCGCGTCAGCGTATCGCCAAAGGGGGCAGCGTGATCCGTACCTCCGTGTCGACCTTTATGGAATTTATCGGCAATAACCCCAACGCGTTTCGTCTGCTTCTGCGCGAGCGTTCGGGCACGTCGGCGGCGTTTCGTGCCGCCGTCGCGCGCGAAATTCAGCACTTCATCGCGGAACTTGCCGACTATCTTGAACTCGAAAACCATATGCCGCGTGCGTTTACCGAAGCACAGGCCGAGGCGATGGTGACGATTGTTTTCAGCGCAGGTGCCGAAGCGCTGGATGTCAGCATTGAACAACGCAAGCAGCTTGAAGAGCGACTGGTATTGCAGCTCAGGATGATCTCCAAAGGCGCGTACTACTGGTATCGCCGTGAACAAGAGAAACTGGCACATCAAACCGAAGAGTGAAGGTGAGTAATGAAACAGTCAGGTCAGGATAAAGGGACGCTGTTGCTGGCATTGATCGCTGGCTTATCCATTAATGGTACGTTCGCCGCTATTTTTAGCTCCATCGTGCCGTTTTCGATTTTCCCGCTGATTGCGCTGGTGCTGACGGTGTACTGCCTGCATCAACGCTACCTGAACCGCACCATGCCGGTGGGGTTACCGGGGCTGGCCGCCGCCTGCTTTATTCTGGGCGTATTGTTGTACAGCACGGTGGTGCGCGCGGAGTATCCGGATATCGGCTCTAACTTCTTCCCTGCGGTACTGTCTGTGGCGCTGGTGTTCTGGATTGGCTCGCGCATGCGTAGCCGTAAAAGCCAGTTACCGGAATAAAGGTTTTTGTCATTGTAGGCCGGATAAGCGAAGCGCCATCCGGCTTTTTGGCAGGTGGCGCTTCGCTTACCTGCCCTACAAGGCCACATTACTTCGCCGTGAGCAGTACACCGCACTCCATATGGTGCGTATACGGGAACTGATCGAACAGCGCCAGACGTTCAACCTTGTGCGTCTGGCCTAACGTTTCCAGGTTCTTGCACAGCGTCTCCGGATTACAGGAGATGTACAAAATACGCGGGTACGCCTGCACCATCTTCTCGGTTTCGCTGTCCAGGCCACTGCGCGGCGGGTCGACAAAAATTGTCTCACACTGGTAGCTCTTCAGATCGATGCCTTCCAGACGGTTAAACTGGCGAACGCCGTTCATCGCCTGCGTGAACTCTTCTGCGGCCATACGAATGATCTGCACGTTGTCGATATGGTTGGCGGCAATGTTGTACTGCGCGGCGGCAACCGACGGTTTGGCGATTTCCGTTGCCAGGACGCGATCGAAGTTACGCGCCAGCGCCAGCGAGAAGTTGCCGTTACCGCAGTAGAGCTCAAGCAGATCGCCCGTTGATCCTTCCGTCGCCTTCAGCGCCCACTCCAGCATCTGCACGTTCATTGCAGCGTTCGGCTGGGTGAAGCTGTTCTCGACCTGACGATACACCATCTCTTTACCCGCCACCGGCAGACGCTCGTCGATGTAGTCCTGATCCAGCATGATTTTGGTTTTTGTCGCGCGGCCAATCAGGTGAACGTTGATGTTCTGCGCACGCAGCGCATCGCGCAGCGCTTCCGCCTGCTCGCGCCACTCGTCGTTCAGGGCTTTGTGGTACAGCAGGGAGACAATCGCCTGATTGCTTTGCGTGGTCAGGTAGTCAATCTGGAAAAGCTTGTTACGCAGTACCGGGTTGTTACGCACGCCGTCCATTATCAGCGTCATTAATTGGTTAATGAGCTCACTCGCTGCCGGGAAGCTGTCCACGCGGATACGGGACTTCGTCTGCTGATCGAAAATGATGTGGTACAGGTCGTCACCGTCATGCCAGATGCGAAACTCGGCACGCATGCGGTAGTGGCTGACAGGAGAGCGGAACACCTCGGGAACGGGCGCGTTGAAAGGCGTCATCATACTTTGCAGGCGGACAACTTTCTCTGCCAGCTGCGCGTCGTACTGTTCTGTCGGGAGGTGTTCTGGGGTCATGATGCGTCCTGAGTGATAAAGAATTACGCGGCGATTGTAGGGATTGTTCAGGGGATGTCCAGATTTAATGGCCAATAGCTGTCTGGACATCCATACGTGTCTAATTGTAGCATTCTGTTTCCGGTCTCCTGAGAGTGAAAAGGGAATCCAGTGTAAATCTGGAGCTGACGCGCAGCGGTAAAGACTGGCGGGATGAGCGTTGTAGACACTGTGAAAATGGGAAGTCTTCATCCTTATATAGCCACCTAGCCCGAAGACCTGCCGGGATCACGTCGCATTTGGTTTCATCATCGCGTGCTATCGATGAGGCCTGCGGCATCCTTCTTATATTGTGGATGCTTTAACAATGATTAAAAAAGTATCGCTGTTGACGGCGTTGTCCGTCACGGCATTTTCGGGCTGGGCGCAGGATAGCGCAGACTCGTTGGTGGTGACGGCAAATCGTTTTGAACAACCTGAAAAAACTATTCTGGCTGCAAACACGGTTGTTACGCGTGCCGATATTGATCGTTGGCAGTCAACCTCGCTCCTGGATGTTATGCGTCGCCTGCCCGGCGTGGATACGGCGCAAAATGGCGGGATGGGGCAACTCTCTTCTCTCTTTATCCGTGGCACCAACTCCAGCCACGTCCTGATCCTTGTTGACGGGATCCGCCTGAACCAGGCGGGCGTCACGGGGTCGTCCGATCTCAGCCAGTTCCCAATCTCCCTGGTACAGCGAATCGAATATGTTCGTGGACCGCGTTCGGCGGTATACGGCTCGGACGCGATCGGCGGCGTCGTAAACATTATTACCACTCGCGCGACGGACGGTACCACGCTGAATGCTGGCGTAGGCTCGCACGGCTACCAGAATTATGGTGGCAGTACTCAGCAAACACTGGGCGACAGCACGCGCGTCACGCTTGCGGGTGATTACACCTATACCAAAGGGTTTGATGTGGTTGCGGATGGCAACAATGGTGGCCTTGCCCAGACCGATCGCGACGGCTTTATGAATAAAACGCTCTACGGCGCACTGGATCACGCATTCTCAGACCAGTGGAGCGGTTTTGTTCGCGGCTTTGGCTACAGCAACCGTACTGCCTACGACGGTTACTACAGCTCATTTACCCCTGACGTACTGGTCGATACCCGCCAGCTTTATAGTCAGACCTGGGATGCAGGATTGCGCTTCAATGATGACATCTTCCATTCACAGCTGCTCACCAGCTATAGCCACAGCAAGGACTATAACTACGACCCGAATTTAGGCCGCTACGATTCGACAGCCACGCTGGATGAAATCAAGCAGTACAATGTCCAGTGGCTCAACTCCGTTGATGTTGGCCAAGGGAACATTGGCGCGGGCGTTGACTGGCAGAAGCAGAGCACCGAGCCGGGTACAAACTACGTGACCAACGGCTACGACCTGCGTAACACCGGCGTCTACCTGACCGGGCTGCAGCAGTTTGGTGACTTCACCCTGGAAGGGGCGGTTCGCAGCGATGACAACTCTCAGTTCGGTCGTCATGGCACCTGGCAAAGCAGTGCGGCCTGGGAGTTCGTGGAGGGTTACCGCTTCGTTGCTTCTTATGGTACGGCCTATAAAGCACCGAATCTGGGTCAACTCTATGGTTTCTATGGCAATGACCATCTTGATCCAGAAGAGAGCAAACAGTGGGAAGGTGCGTTTGAAGGCCTGACGGCAGGCGTGAGCTGGCGCGTATCCGGCTACCGTAATGACGTTGATAATCTCATCGACTTCGATAATAATCTCCAGCAATATTACAACGTCGGTAAAGCGCGCATTAAAGGTGTGGAAGCGACAGCATCGTTTGACACGGGGCCATTGACGCACACCGTTGGCTACGACTACGTGGATGCCCGCAATGCTGCAACCAACGAACTTCTGGACCGTCGTGCTAAGCAGCAGGTGAAATATCAGCTCGACACGCAGATCTATGATTTCGACTGGAGCCTGACTTATCACTATCTCGGTACGCGTTACGACACTGACTTTGGTACTTACCCGTCTGAGAAAGTAAAAATGGGCGGTGTAAGCCTGTGGGATGTCGCAGTTTCGTATCCTGTCACCTCACACCTTACAGTTCGTGGTAAAATAGCCAACCTGTTCGATAAAGATTACGAGACAGTTTATGGCTACCAAACTGCAGGACGGGAATACACCTTGTCTGGCAGCTACACCTTCTAATCCGCGTCCCACCGTGCTGGTGTTTGATTCCGGCGTCGGTGGGCTTTCGGTCTATGATGAGATTCGGCATCTCCTGCCGGATCTCCATTACATCTACGCCTTCGATAACGTCGCTTTCCCGTACGGGGAAAAGAGCGAAGATTTTATTGTCGAGCGCGTGGTGGAAATCGTCACTGCGGTACAAAAGCGCTATCCCCTTGCGCTGGCTGTCATCGCGTGTAACACGGCGAGCACCGTTTCTCTTCCCGCCCTGCGTGAAAAATTCCAGTTCCCGGTTGTGGGCGTCGTTCCTGCAATAAAGCCTGCCGCGCGTCTGACAGCGAACGGCATTGTGGGCTTGCTGGCCACGCGAGGCACGGTAAAGCGTCCTTATACCCGCGAGCTGATCGACCGTTTCGCTAATGAATGCCAGATTGCGATGCTCGGTTCGGCTGAGCTGGTGGAGATGGCGGAAGCGAAGCTGCATGGCAAGTCGGTATCACTCGACGAGCTGCGTCGTATTCTTCGTCCGTGGCTGAGGATGCCCGAACCCCCGGATACCGTTGTGCTGGGCTGTACCCACTTCCCGCTACTCCAGGAAGAGCTATTAGAGGTACTGCCGGAGGGGACGCGCCTGGTGGATTCCGGAGCGGCTATTGCCCGTCGTACGGCATGGTTGCTGGAGCATGAAGCCCCGGATGCGAAATCTACCGATGCGAATATCGCGTTTTGTATGGCGTTAACAAAAGAAACTGAACAACTTTTACCCGTTTTACGCCGTTATGGCTTTGAAACGCTCGAAAAACTGGCGCTATAGCACGGTTTTGAGCAAAAAAGAGACGGTTGAAAGTTTTTTTTAAAAGAGGGGTTGTCAACGTCTGAGAACTCCCTATAATGCGCCTCCACTGACACGGAACAACGGCTTACAGGCCGCCGGGTTAGCGGGGTTCAGAGATGAACGCCAACAGAGAAAAGCGAAAATAATCACTTGACTCTGAATGAGGAAAACGTAATATACGGGACCTCGCAACGGTGAGCTTAACGCCGCGTTGCAACTGCTCTTTAACAATTTATCAGACAATCTGTGTGGGCACTCAAAGTGACATGGATTCTTAATGTCTTCGGACAATAAATGAATACCAAGTCTCTGAGTGAACATACGTAATTCATTACGAAGTTTAATTCACGAGCATCAAACTTAAATTGAAGAGTTTGATCATGGCTCAGATTGAACGCTGGCGGCAGGCCTAACACATGCAAGTCGAGCGGCAGCGGAAAGTAGCTTGCTACTTTGCCGGCGAGCGGCGGACGGGTGAGTAATGTCTGGGAAACTGCCTGATGGAGGGGGATAACTACTGGAAACGGTAGCTAATACCGCATAACGTCGCAAGACCAAAGAGGGGGACCTTCGGGCCTCTTGCCATCAGATGTGCCCAGATGGGATTAGCTAGTAGGTGGGGTAACGGCTCACCTAGGCGACGATCCCTAGCTGGTCTGAGAGGATGACCAGCCACACTGGAACTGAGACACGGTCCAGACTCCTACGGGAGGCAGCAGTGGGGAATATTGCACAATGGGCGCAAGCCTGATGCAGCCATGCCGCGTGTATGAAGAAGGCCTTCGGGTTGTAAAGTACTTTCAGCGGGGAGGAAGGTGTTGAGGTTAATAACCTCAGCAATTGACGTTACCCGCAGAAGAAGCACCGGCTAACTCCGTGCCAGCAGCCGCGGTAATACGGAGGGTGCAAGCGTTAATCGGAATTACTGGGCGTAAAGCGCACGCAGGCGGTCTGTCAAGTCGGATGTGAAATCCCCGGGCTCAACCTGGGAACTGCATTCGAAACTGGCAGGCTAGAGTCTTGTAGAGGGGGGTAGAATTCCAGGTGTAGCGGTGAAATGCGTAGAGATCTGGAGGAATACCGGTGGCGAAGGCGGCCCCCTGGACAAAGACTGACGCTCAGGTGCGAAAGCGTGGGGAGCAAACAGGATTAGATACCCTGGTAGTCCACGCCGTAAACGATGTCGACTTGGAGGTTGTGCCCTTGAGGCGTGGCTTCCGGAGCTAACGCGTTAAGTCGACCGCCTGGGGAGTACGGCCGCAAGGTTAAAACTCAAATGAATTGACGGGGGCCCGCACAAGCGGTGGAGCATGTGGTTTAATTCGATGCAACGCGAAGAACCTTACCTACTCTTGACATCCAGAGAACTTTCCAGAGATGGATTGGTGCCTTCGGGAACTCTGAGACAGGTGCTGCATGGCTGTCGTCAGCTCGTGTTGTGAAATGTTGGGTTAAGTCCCGCAACGAGCGCAACCCTTATCCTTTGTTGCCAGCGGTTAGGCCGGGAACTCAAAGGAGACTGCCAGTGATAAACTGGAGGAAGGTGGGGATGACGTCAAGTCATCATGGCCCTTACGAGTAGGGCTACACA
Organism: Enterobacter quasiroggenkampii; assembly: GCF_043972695.1. Lineage (NCBI taxonomy): Bacteria > Pseudomonadati > Pseudomonadota > Gammaproteobacteria > Enterobacterales > Enterobacteriaceae > Enterobacter > Enterobacter quasiroggenkampii. Next base: position 436,446 of record NZ_CP143745.1, on the reverse strand, counting down.
CGTGCTACAATGGCGCATACAAAGAGAAGCGACCTCGCGAGAGCAAGCGGACCTCATAAAGTGCGTCGTAGTCCGGATTGGAGTCTGCAACTCGACTCCATGAAGTCGGAATCGCTAGTAATCGTAGATCAGAATGCTACGGTGAATACGTTCCCGGGCCTTGTACACACCGCCCGTCACACCATGGGAGTGGGTTGCAAAAGAAGTAGGTAGCTTAACCTTCGGGAGGGCGCTTACCACTTTGTGATTCATGACTGGGGTGAAGTCGTAACAAGGTAACCGTAGGGGAACCTGCGGTTGGATCACCTCCTTACCTTAAAGAACCTGCCTTTGTAGTGCTCACACAGATTGTCTGATGAAAAAACAGCAGTAAAAATCTCTGCAGGCTTGTAGCTCAGGTGGTTAGAGCGCACCCCTGATAAGGGTGAGGTCGGTGGTTCAAGTCCACTCAGGCCTACCAAACTCCTTTTAAAGGATGAGCGGTACAGAGATTGCAAAACGATGGGGCTATAGCTCAGCTGGGAGAGCGCCTGCTTTGCACGCAGGAGGTCTGCGGTTCGATCCCGCATAGCTCCACCATCTTTTACTGCGAACCCAAGAAAACTTCAGAGTGAACCTGAAAAGGTGCACTGCGAAGTTTTGCTCTTTAAAAATCTGGATCAAGCTGAAAATTGAAACGACACATCTTTAATGGTGTGTTCGAGTCTCTCAAATTTTCGCAATCAGAAGTGAAACATCTTCGGGTTGTGAGGTTAAGCGACTAAGCGTACACGGTGGATGCCCTGGCAGTCAGAGGCGATGAAGGACGTGCTAATCTGCGAAAAGCGCCGGCGAGGTGATATGAACCTTTGACCCGGCGATGTCCGAATGGGGAAACCCAGTGCAATTCGTTGCACTATCGTTAACTGAATACATAGGTTAACGAGGCGAACCGGGGGAACTGAAACATCTAAGTACCCCGAGGAAAAGAAATCAACCGAGATTCCCCCAGTAGCGGCGAGCGAACGGGGAGCAGCCCAGAGTCTGAATCAGCTTGTGTGTTAGTGGAAGCGTCTGGAAAGTCGCACGGTACAGGGTGACAGTCCCGTACACGAAAACACACAGGTTGTGAACTCGAAGAGTAGGGCGGGACACGTGGTATCCTGTCTGAATATGGGGGGACCATCCTCCAAGGCTAAATACTCCTGACTGACCGATAGTGAACCAGTACCGTGAGGGAAAGGCGAAAAGAACCCCGGCGAGGGGAGTGAAAAAGAACCTGAAACCGTGTACGTACAAGCAGTGGGAGCACCTTCGTGGTGTGACTGCGTACCTTTTGTATAATGGGTCAGCGACTTATATTCTGTAGCAAGGTTAACCGTATAGGGGAGCCGAAGGGAAACCGAGTCTTAACTGGGCGTTAAGTTGCAGGGTATAGACCCGAAACCCGGTGATCTAGCCATGGGCAGGTTGAAGGTTGGGTAACACTAACTGGAGGACCGAACCGACTAATGTTGAAAAATTAGCGGATGACTTGTGGCTGGGGGTGAAAGGCCAATCAAACCGGGAGATAGCTGGTTCTCCCCGAAAGCTATTTAGGTAGCGCCTCGTGAACTCATCTTCGGGGGTAGAGCACTGTTTCGGCTAGGGGGCCATCCCGGCTTACCAACCCGATGCAAACTACGAATACCGAAGAATGTTATCACGGGAGACACACGGCGGGTGCTAACGTCCGTCGTGAAGAGGGAAACAACCCAGACCGCCAGCTAAGGTCCCAAAGTCATGGTTAAGTGGGAAACGATGTGGGAAGGCACAGACAGCCAGGATGTTGGCTTAGAAGCAGCCATCATTTAAAGAAAGCGTAATAGCTCACTGGTCGAGTCGGCCTGCGCGGAAGATGTAACGGGGCTAAACCATGCACCGAAGCTGCGGCAGCGACACTATGTGTTGTTGGGTAGGGGAGCGTTCTGTAAGCCGTTGAAGGTGTGCTGTGAGGCATGCTGGAGGTATCAGAAGTGCGAATGCTGACATAAGTAACGATAAAGCGGGTGAAAAGCCCGCTCGCCGGAAGACCAAGGGTTCCTGTCCAACGTTAATCGGGGCAGGGTGAGTCGACCCCTAAGGCGAGGCCGAAAGGCGTAGTCGATGGGAAACAGGTTAATATTCCTGTACTTGGTGTTACTGCGAAGGGGGGACGGAGAAGGCTATGTTAGCCGGGCGACGGTTGTCCCGGTTTAAGCATGTAGGCGGAGGTTCCAGGTAAATCCGGTACCTTTTAACGCTGAGGTGTGATGACGAGGCACTACGGTGCTGAAGTAACAAATGCCCTGCTTCCAGGAAAAGCCTCTAAGCATCAGGTAACACGAAATCGTACCCCAAACCGACACAGGTGGTCAGGTAGAGAATACCAAGGCGCTTGAGAGAACTCGGGTGAAGGAACTAGGCAAAATGGTGCCGTAACTTCGGGAGAAGGCACGCTGATATGTAGGTGAAGCCCCTGCGGGTGGAGCTGAAATCAGTCGAAGATACCAGCTGGCTGCAACTGTTTATTAAAAACACAGCACTGTGCAAACACGAAAGTGGACGTATACGGTGTGACGCCTGCCCGGTGCCGGAAGGTTAATTGATGGGGTTAGCGGCAACGCGAAGCTCTTGATCGAAGCCCCGGTAAACGGCGGCCGTAACTATAACGGTCCTAAGGTAGCGAAATTCCTTGTCGGGTAAGTTCCGACCTGCACGAATGGCGTAATGATGGCCAGGCTGTCTCCACCCGAGACTCAGTGAAATTGAACTCGCTGTGAAGATGCAGTGTACCCGCGGCAAGACGGAAAGACCCCGTGAACCTTTACTATAGCTTGACACTGAACACTGGTCCTTGATGTGTAGGATAGGTGGGAGGCTTTGAAGCGTGGACGCCAGTCTGCGTGGAGCCGTCCTTGAAATACCACCCTTTAATGGCTGGTGTTCTAACGTAGACCCGTAATCCGGGTTGCGGACAGTGTCTGGTGGGTAGTTTGACTGGGGCGGTCTCCTCCCAAAGAGTAACGGAGGAGCACGAAGGTTAGCTAATCCTGGTCGGACATCAGGAGGTTAGTGCAATGGCATAAGCTAGCTTGACTGCGAGAGTGACGGCTCGAGCAGGTGCGAAAGCAGGTCATAGTGATCCGGTGGTTCTGAATGGAAGGGCCATCGCTCAACGGATAAAAGGTACTCCGGGGATAACAGGCTGATACCGCCCAAGAGTTCATATCGACGGCGGTGTTTGGCACCTCGATGTCGGCTCATCACATCCTGGGGCTGAAGTAGGTCCCAAGGGTATGGCTGTTCGCCATTTAAAGTGGTACGCGAGCTGGGTTTAGAACGTCGTGAGACAGTTCGGTCCCTATCTGCCGTGGGCGCTGGAGAATTGAGGGGGGCTGCTCCTAGTACGAGAGGACCGGAGTGGACGCATCACTGGTGTTCGGGTTGTCATGCCAATGGCACTGCCCGGTAGCTAAATGCGGAAAAGATAAGTGCTGAAAGCATCTAAGCACGAAACTTGCCCCGAGATGAGTTCTCCCTGAGACTTTAAGTCTCCTGAAGGAACGTTGAAGACGACGACGTTGATAGGTCGGGTGTGTAAGCGCAGCGATGCGTTGAGCTAACCGATACTAATGAACCGTGAGGCTTAACCTTACAACGCCGAAGATGTTTTGGCGACGAGACAGACACGATTTTCAGCCTGATACAGATTAAACAGAATTTGCCTGGCGGCTTTAGCGCGGTGGTCCCACCTGACCCCATGCCGAACTCAGAAGTGAAACGCCGTAGCGCCGATGGTAGTGTGGGGTCTCCCCATGTGAGAGTAGGGAACTGCCAGGCATCAAATTAAGTAGTAAGCCGGTGCATTAATCCGGTGGTTACAAGCAGTCTTCGGTGGAGCGGTAGTTCAGTCGGTTAGAATACCTGCCTGTCACGCAGGGGGTCGCGGGTTCGAGTCCCGTCCGTTCCGCCACTTATTAAGACATTAAGCCTGCCTTACTGGCAGGCTTAATGGCAAAAAACTTTAGGGGCGTAGCTCAGTTGGTAGAGCACCGGTCTCCAAAACCGGGTGTCGCGAGTTCGAGTCTCTCCGCCCCTGCCATATATAATCCTTTGCTTCGGCAAAGGATTTTTTTTTGCCCGTAATCCTGTAAAAACGCCTCTTCTTACTATTCAGCCAGCATTCCTGCTGGCTGATGTATCAATCCATTACATTGATTTTTAACAGATCTTTTATCTGTGACTGCTTATCACTGTTTTGCAGCCAAATCGCATACAGCGGTCTGGTAAGCGTGGTGGAATCCAACACCGTATGCAGCCCCGCTTTAGTGTCTGCCCAGCGAACAGGTAACCAGGTACAACCTCTCAGCAAGGGCAGTTGCTGACAGGCGATCTCCGCAGAGCTGGTCGTTAACTGTGGAACATCATCAGGTGCAATCAATCCCGTCTCATGCTGCTGAAAATCTGGCCCCCATTCGAGGCGCAAATAGGTCAGGTCTGCCTTCATCATCGACGGTTCAGAGGCATACAGCGCCAGGCCAAACTGACCGACGATCTGGCTGCTAAATTCGTCCATCTTGGGGGCTTCGGTTGTGATCAGAAGATCAAGCTGACGCTCATGAAGTTGCTTAACCAGCGACTGCCGTTGCGCAATCCTGGCTTCAAATTGCAGGTGGCTATGAGATTGATAAAGCCGGGTAAGCCACTGACTTAGCATACATTCCCACAGGGAAGCGCTGGCCCCTATCGAGAACTCATTATGCCTCGAAGTATGTGCAACCTCTTTGCGTGCCGCCTGCCAGGTATTCATCAGCGTTTCTGCGTACGGCAGCAGTTTTTCACCGGCGGGCGTGAGGCGAATATTGTTGCGATGGCGGGTAAAAAGATTCACACCCAGTTGATTTTCCAGCTGTCGAATACGAAAACTGACTGCTGACTGCGTCAGGTAAAGGGCTTCCGCTGCTCGCCCAAAGTGGCGTGTTCTGCTCACTTCAAGGAAAGTTTTAAGCAATTCCGTATCCACATCTTTCTCCGCAAAATTATTTGTCGTTATGATTTAAATGTTTTGTTTTACACTCTGTCAAGCGTAACTAATACTCCGCGCCATAAATAGCTCGGCCAAAGAATTAGGAGCGTGTAGGATGGCGGAAAGCTTTACGACGACTAATCGTTTTTTCGACAATAAACATTATCCGCGCGGGTTCTCTCGTCACGGCGATTTCACCATCAAAGAAGCTCAACTGCTTGAGCGCCATGGTTATGCCTTTAACGAGCTGGATCTGGGTAAGCGTGAACCTGCAACCGAAGACGAAAAACAGTTTGTTTCTGTTTGCCGTGGTGAGCGTGAGCCGCAGTCTGAAGCGGAACGTGTGTGGATCAAGTATATGGCACGCATTAAGCGTCCAAAGCGCTTCCATACGCTGTCTGGCGGTAAGCCGCAGATGGAAGGTGCAGAAGACTACACCGAGTCTGATGACTAAGATGATAAGAAGGGGCTACGGCCCCTTTTTTTATGCTAGCAACTTCTGCAGATGCAGCAGCAAACGATCGATAGCGCGATAGCTCAGCGCCTCCTGCAAGTGTTTCCTCTCAATGTCAGTACATCCCTCCACGTCAGCAATGGTTCTGGCCACTTTTAGCAAACGCTGCCACGCACGTATAGATAGCCCAAAGCGCGTCAACGTCTCCTCCAGCCATACCGCATCCTCACTGTTAAGGGCACAAAACTGCCGGATCCCGGCATTATCCAGCCGCGCGTTTAGCCTGTTCTGGCGAGTGTACTGTCGTGCCTGGGCGGCGATCACCCGCTCGCGTACCTTCGCAGAGCTTTCACCCGTGATGCCCGTCTGCCTGAGGAGGCCCGGAGGAGGAAGCGGGATTTCGAGAGATAAATCGAAACGGTCGAGGAACGGACCGGATAACTTTCCCAGATAGCGCAGCGTCTGCTCCGGCGTACAGCGGTTATGGTTGCCCTGGTAGTGGCCCGTCGGGCTGGGATTCATCGCAGCGACCAGTTGAAACTGCGCGGGATAGCTTATTTTGGCCCGAGTGCGCGAGATATGTATTTCGCCAGATTCAATAGGTTCTCTCAGCGCATCCAGCACGCGGCGCTCAAACTCGGGCAGCTCATCGAGAAACAGAATGCCATTGTGCGCCAGTGAGATCTCTCCCGGGCCGGGGATAGACCCGCCGCCGACCATCGCCGTCAGTGAAGCGCTATGATGCGGGGAACGAAAAGGACGACGGCGCCACTGTTTTTGCAACGATGCAGAACTGATGAGGCTATAGATGGCAGCGCTTTCCAGCGCTTCATGGTTATTGAGCGGTGGAAGTAACCCACTCAGCCTGCTCGCCAGCATCGTTTTCCCCGTACCTGGCGGGCCAATCAACAGAAGATTGTGTCCACCTGCGGCCGTAATCTCCAGCGCCCGCTTCCCTTGCTCCTGCCCCATAATCTCGCTGAGATCCTCCGGGACGTCGGCTATAACCTCGTCACACTCCTCCGGTTCGGACAGTTCATGCCGTCCTTCCAGCCAGGCACAAACTTCCTGTAAATGTCCCGCGATGAGGCATCCTTTTTCCGCGATAAGACTCACTTCTGATGCGTTTTCATTGGCCACAATGATTTGCCGGCCTGATCGTATGGCCTCCAGCGCTCCCGATATCGCGCCGGGAACGCCTCTCAGCGCGCCTGTGAGCGCGAGTTCACCCACGAACTCATACGAGCCTAGCCTTGTCGTATTAAGCTGCTCAGAAGCCGCGAGAAGGGCAATTGCGATAGGTAAATCGTATCGTCCCCCTTCTTTAGGCAGGTCGGCGGGAGCAAGGTTGATGGTGATCTTCTTCGCAGGGAAGGTATAACCGCTATTTATTATTGCGCTACGGACGCGATCCCTGGCTTCTTTAACCGTCGTTTCAGGTAACCCGACAAGCGTGAGTCCGGGCAGTCCATTACTCAAATGCACCTCTACGGAAACAAGCGGTGCCTTTACCCCGAGGGCCGCACGCGTATAAACAACTGACAGTGACATTTGCACTACCTCCTGGTGTGACTATGCCAGTGCTCGTTATGTTTGTTTACTGCAATTTCGTGAATTTACGCCGCATGTTCAGGTATTTTAATGGCGCATTGCAACAATTTCATAATCGTGGAAAGCTCCTCGCAGAACGAAAAAATCCTGTTTTGACGGTTAGCACCACAGTAAAAAAATGAAAAATATTCATTTTCTAATTTCCGTATATAAAACAACGCTTTTAAGAAATATGATTCGCGGGCTAACCAAATCCGTCATAAATAAATCTTGTGTTTAATTTGAAAACTGTGATAACTCTTTAGGTATTCCTTCGAACAAGATGCAAAAAGAACTGAAAATGACAGCCCTTCTACGAGTGATTAGCCTGGTCGTGATTAGCGTGGTGGTGATTATTATCCCACCGTGCGGGGCTGCACTTGGACGAGGAAAGGCTTAGAAATCAAGCCTTAACGAACTAAGACCCCCGCACCGAAAGGTCCGGGGGTTTTTTTATGACTAAAAAACGCAGATGAGGAGCAGAGAATGACGACTAGCACAAAATTCTGTTTCTCCCGATTTATGACGGGGAACTAACTATGAATGGGGCACAGTGGGTAGTACATGCGTTGCGCGCGCAGGGAGTCGAGACAGTATTCGGTTATCCGGGTGGCGCAATTATGCCGATTTACGATGCACTGTATGACGGCGGCGTGGAACATCTCTTGTGCCGACACGAGCAGGGCGCAGTGATGGCGGCCATTGGCTACGCCCGCGCGACCGGTAAAACCGGCGTGTGTATGGCGACGTCAGGCCCTGGCGCAACTAACCTGATCACCGGCCTGGCTGACGCGCTGCTGGATTCTGTTCCCGTTGTCGCCATCACCGGGCAGGTGGCGTCTCCGTTCATCGGTACCGACGCTTTTCAGGAGGTCGATGTACTGGGTTTATCGCTGGCCTGCACCAAACACAGTTTCCTCGTTCAGTCACTGGAAGAGCTGCCACGCGTCATGGCTGAAGCATTCGAGGTAGCCAGCTCTGGCCGCCCTGGCCCGGTTCTGGTGGATATCCCGAAAGATATCCAGGTCGCACTCGGCGTACTGGAGCCGCACTTCTCCACCGTTGGAAGCGACGACGCGTTTCCGCATGCGGCAGTTGAAGAGGCGCGTCAGATGCTGGCGCAGGCAAAACAGCCGATGCTGTACGTGGGCGGTGGCGTAGGCATGGCGCAGGCCGTTCCCGCCCTGCGTGAATTTATTGCGGTAACGCAAATGCCTGCCACCTGCACGCTGAAAGGGTTGGGTGCGGTAGATGCAGACTACCCGTACTATCTGGGCATGCTCGGGATGCACGGCACTAAAGCGGCAAACCTGGCGGTGCAGGCGTGCGATCTGCTCATCGCCGTCGGTGCCCGTTTTGACGACCGCGTTACCGGCAAGCTGAATACCTTCGCGCCGAACGCCAAAGTGATCCATATGGACATCGACCCGGCGGAGATGAACAAGCTGCGTCAGGCGCACGTCGCGCTGCAGGGCGATCTCAACGCGCTGTTACCGGCATTGCAGCAGCCGCTGGATATCAACGCATGGCGTCAGCACACCGCCGATATGCGCGCTGAACACGCCTGGCGTTACGATCATCCGGGCGAGGCCATCTACGCGCCGCTGCTGTTGAAGCAGTTGTCCGACCGTAAACCGGCAAACAGCGTGGTGACGACCGATGTCGGCCAGCATCAGATGTGGTCAGCCCAGCATATGACCTACACCCGTCCGGAGAACTTCATCACGTCCAGCGGGTTAGGGACGATGGGCTTCGGTCTGCCAGCCGCCGTTGGCGCACAGGTTGCCCGCCCGAACGATACCGTAATCTGTATCTCCGGTGACGGCTCCTTCATGATGAACGTTCAGGAGCTCGGCACCGTTAAGCGCAAGCAGTTACCGCTGAAAATCGTCTTGCTCGACAACCAGCGTTTAGGGATGGTTCGCCAGTGGCAACAGCTGTTCTTCCAGGAGCGTTACAGCGAAACGACCCTTACCGATAACCCCGATTTCCTCACGCTGGCCAGCGCTTTTGGCATCCCTGGTCAGCACATCACCCGTAAAGATCAGGTTGAAGCGGCGCTCGACACCATGCTGAACAGCGAGGGGCCTTACCTGCTTCATGTCTCAATCGACGAACTCGAGAACGTCTGGCCGCTGGTACCGCCTGGTGCCAGTAACTCACAAATGATGGAGAAATTATCATGATGCAGCATCAGGTCGCCGTACAGGCTCGCTTCAACCCGGAAACCTTAGAACGCGTTTTGCGTGTGGTGCGTCATCGTGGTTTTCAGATTTGCTCTATGAATATGGAGACGGCCACTGACGCCCAAAATATCAGTATCGAATTAACCGTTGCCAGCCCGCGGTCGGTCGACTTACTGTTTAGTCAGTTATCAAAGCTGGTAGACGTTGCCCATGTTGCCATCTGCCAGAGCACAACCACATCACAACAAATCCGCGCTTAAGCGTGACAGGACGAAAAAATGACGACAAAAAAAGCTGATTACATTTGGTTCAACGGTGAGATGGTTCGCTGGGAGGACGCGAAGGTCCACGTGATGTCCCACGCACTGCATTATGGTACCTCCGTGTTTGAAGGCATCCGCTGCTACGATTCTCACAAAGGGCCAGTGGTGTTCCGCCATCGCGAACACATGCAGCGTCTGCATGACTCAGCCAAAATTTATCGTTTCCCGGTATCTCAGAGCGTGGATGAGCTGATGGAAGCCTGTCGCGACGTGATCCGTAAGAACAACCTGACCAGCGCCTATATTCGTCCGCTGGTGTTTGTGGGCGACGTCGGTATGGGCGTGAACCCGCCCGCTGGCTATACCACGGATGTGATCATTGCCGCGTTCCCGTGGGGGGCTTATCTGGGTGCAGAAGCCCTGGAACAGGGGATCGACGCAATGGTCTCTTCCTGGAACCGCGTTGCACCAAACACCATCCCGACCGCCGCGAAAGCAGGCGGTAACTACCTTTCTTCCCTGCTGGTCGGCAGCGAAGCACGCCGTCACGGCTACCAGGAAGGTATCGCGCTCGATGTAAATGGCTACATCTCCGAAGGCGCAGGTGAAAACCTGTTTGAAGTGAAAGACGGCATTCTGTTTACGCCGCCGTTCACCTCGTCCGCGCTGCCGGGTATCACCCGTGACGCCATCATCAAGCTGGCGAAAGACCTCGGTATCGAAGTGCGCGAGCAGGTGCTGTCCCGCGAATCCCTCTACCTGGCCGATGAAGTATTTATGTCCGGTACCGCGGCTGAAATCACGCCGGTACGCAGCGTAGACGGTATCCAGGTGGGCGAAGGCCGCTGTGGCCCGGTCACCAAACGCATTCAGCAAGCGTTCTTTGGCCTCTTCACCGGCGAAACAGAAGATAAATACGGCTGGTTGGATCAGGTTAATCACTAAATATAAATTTGGGACGGCACGCACCGTCCCATTACATAGTCAGACGGGAGTAAATAAAGCATGCCTAAGTATCGTTCAGCCACCACCACCCACGGCCGTAACATGGCGGGTGCCCGCGCACTGTGGCGCGCCACCGGAATGACCGACGCCGATTTCGGCAAGCCAATTATCGCCGTGGTGAACTCCTTCACCCAGTTCGTACCGGGCCATGTGCACCTGCGCGATCTGGGTAAGCTGGTTGCCGAGCAAATCGAGGCCTCCGGCGGCGTGGCGAAAGAGTTCAACACCATTGCGGTGGATGACGGTATCGCGATGGGCCACGGGGGCATGCTCTATTCACTGCCGTCGCGCGAGCTGATCGCCGACTCGGTGGAGTACATGGTTAACGCCCACTGCGCCGATGCGATGGTCTGTATCTCCAACTGCGACAAAATCACCCCGGGGATGCTGATGGCCTCCCTGCGTCTGAACATTCCGGTGATCTTCGTCTCCGGTGGCCCAATGGAAGCGGGGAAAACCAAGCTCTCCGACAAAATCATCAAGCTCGACCTAGTCGATGCGATGATTCAGGGTGCGGATCCGAAGGTTTCTGACGAGCAGAGCGATCAGGTGGAACGCTCCGCGTGTCCGACCTGCGGCTCCTGTTCCGGTATGTTCACGGCTAACTCCATGAACTGTCTGACCGAAGCGCTGGGTCTGTCTCAGCCGGGCAACGGCTCGCTGCTGGCGACCCATGCCGATCGTAAGCAGCTGTTCCTCAATGCCGGTAAACGTATCGTTGAGCTGACCAAACGCTACTACGAGCAGGACGACGCCAGCGCGCTGCCGCGCAGCATCGCCAGTAAAGCGGCATTCGAGAACGCCATGACCCTGGATATCGCCATGGGCGGTTCCACCAACACCGTTCTGCACCTGCTGGCCGCCGCGCAGGAAGCCGAAATCGACTTCACCATGAGCGACATCGACAAGCTCTCCCGTAAAGTGCCGCAGCTGTGTAAGGTCGCGCCAAGTACGCAGAAGTACCACATGGAAGACGTGCACCGTGCCGGTGGCGTCATCGGTATCCTCGGCGAGCTGGATCGCGCCGGGCTGCTGAACCGTGACGTGAAAAACGTGCTCGGCCTGACGCTGCCGGAATCGCTGGACCAGTACGACGTGATGCTGACTAAAGACGACGCGGTGAAAAAAATGTTCCGCGCCGGTCCTGCCGGTATTCGTACCACGCAGGCATTCTCGCAGGATTGCCGCTGGGACACCCTGGACGATGACCGCGCCGAAGGCTGCATCCGCTCGCTGGAACATGCCTACAGCAAAGACGGTGGCCTGGCCGTGCTGTACGGTAACTTTGCGGAAAATGGCTGCATCGTGAAGACCGCTGGCGTGGACGACAGCATCCTGAAATTCACCGGTCCGGCGAAAGTGTACGAAAGCCAGGATGAAGCGGTAGACGCCATCCTGGGCGGTAAAGTGGTGGAAGGCGACGTGGTGGTCATCCGTTATGAAGGGCCAAAAGGCGGCCCGGGTATGCAGGAGATGCTCTACCCAACCACTTTCCTGAAATCGATGGGCCTCGGTAAAGCCTGCGCGCTGATCACCGACGGGCGTTTCTCCGGCGGGACCTCTGGTCTCTCCATCGGTCACGTTTCGCCGGAAGCGGCAAGCGGCGGCAACATCGCCATCATCGAAGATGGTGACCTGATCGAAATCGACATTCCGAATCGCGGCATTCAGCTCAAGCTGAGCGATCAGGAGATCGCGGCCCGTCGTGAAGCGCAGGAAGCGCGCGGCGACAAAGCCTGGACGCCGAAAGACCGTCAGCGTGAAGTCTCCTTCGCCCTGCGCGCCTACGCGAGCCTTGCCACCAGTGCAGATAAAGGCGCGGTGCGCGATAAATCGAAACTTGGGGGCTAACGATGGCCGAGTCGCAACCCTTATCCGCCGCCCCTGAGGGGGCGGAGTACCTGAGAGCGGTGCTGCGCGCGCCGGTCTATGAAGCCGTGCAGGTCACCCCCCTGCAGAAAATGGAAAAACTCTCTTCGCGCCTCGACAACGTTATCCTGGTGAAGCGCGAAGACCGCCAGCCGGTGCACAGCTTTAAGCTACGCGGCGCCTACGCGATGATGGCCGGGCTGACCGACGAGCAAAAAGCGCGCGGCGTGATTACCGCTTCGGCAGGTAACCATGCGCAAGGCGTGGCGTTCTCGTCTGCTCGCCTGGGTCTGAAAGCGCTGATTGTGATGCCGGTTGCTACCGCAGACATCAAGGTCGACGCGGTGCGCGGTTTCGGCGGCGAAGTCTTACTCCACGGGGCCAACTTTGACGAAGCCAAAGCCAAAGCGATTGAGCTGGCGCAGCAGCAGGGGTTCACCTGGGTGCCGCCGTTCGACCACCCGATGGTGATTGCCGGGCAGGGGACGCTGGCGCTTGAACTGCTGCAGCAGGATGCCCATCTCGACCGCGTCTTTGTCCCGGTGGGCGGCGGCGGTTTAGCCGCAGGCGTGGCGGTGCTGATCAAACAGCTGATGCCGCAGATCAAAGTCATTGCCGTGGAAGCGGAAGACTCCGCCTGCCTGAAAGCGGCGCTGGAGGCCGGGCATCCGGTCGACCTGCCGCGCGTCGGGCTGTTTGCCGAGGGCGTGGCGGTGAAGCGTATTGGCGACGAAACGTTCCGCCTGTGCCGGGAATATCTCGACGATATCGTCACGGTGGACAGCGATGCCATCTGCGCGGCGATGAAAGATCTGTTCGAAGACGTGCGTGCGGTGGCGGAACCGTCCGGCGCGCTGGCGCTGGCGGGCATGAAAAAATACATCGCACAGCACAATATTCGCGGCGAGCGTCTGGCGCACGTGCTTTCCGGTGCCAATGTGAACTTCCACGGTCTTCGCTACGTGTCCGAGCGCTGCGAGCTGGGCGAACAGCGTGAAGCGCTGCTGGCGGTGACCATTCCGGAAGAGAAGGGCAGCTTCCTGAAGTTCTGTCAGCTGCTGGGCGGTCGTTCGGTGACGGAATTTAACTACCGTTTTGCCGATGCCAAAGATGCCTGCATTTTTGTCGGCGTGCGTCTGAGCCGTGGCGTGGAGGAGCGCAAAGAGATCCTCAACCTGCTGCATGAGGGCGGCTATAGCGTGGTCGATCTCTCCGACGATGAGATGGCGAAGCTGCACGTGCGTTACATGGTCGGTGGCCGTCCTTCGAAGCCGCTCAAAGAACGCCTGTTCAGCTTTGAATTCCCGGAATCGCCGGGCGCGCTGCTCAAGTTCCTGCACACGCTGGGCACGCACTGGAACATCTCTCTGTTCCACTACCGCAGCCACGGCACCGACTACGGGCGCGTGCTGGCGGCGTTTGAACTGGGCGAGCACGAGCCGGATTTCGAAACGCGGCTGAACGAGCTGGGCTATGAGTGTCACGACGAAACCCATAACCCGGCGTTCCGCTTCTTCCTGGCAGGCTAGTGGTAGAGCTGCGCGTAGGCCGGGTAAGCGTAGCGCCACCCGGGTTCAGTGGTTCGGCAATATCGTCCAGAACGCATCAATAAGCGGCTCATGCAGCCGCTTTTTTTGTGCGCATACGCCAAGCTCAAACGGCGTCTTCTCGTCGCTGCGTTCCAGAATCATCACGCGATTGCGCACCGGTTCCGGGCTGTTTTCCAGCACCACTTCCGGCAGCAGCGCCACGCCGCAGCCGAGCGCCACCATCGACACCATCGCCTCATGACCGCTGACGGTGGCGTAAATCGACGGGTTGCTGATTTTCTGGCGGCGGAACCACAGCTCAATGCGACGTCGCACCGGCCCCTGATCGGCCATGATAAACGGCACCGTCGACCAGTCCGGTTTTTCCACCGACACCTGGTTACGCACCGGGCAGGGCAGCGCCGGGGCAATCAGCACCACCGCCAGATTCTCCAGCATCGAGAACGCTACCGCGCCCGGCAGGGTTTCCGGCTTCCCGGCAATGGCGAGATCCGCTTCGCCCGTCACCACTTTTTCCATTGCGTCGGCGGCGTCACCGGTAGTGAGCTTAATTTCAACTGACGGATGCGCCGCGCGGAAGCGGTCAAGGATAGGCGGCAGATGGCTATAGGCGGCGGTCACGGAGCAAAAAATATGCAGTTCACCGGAGAGTGACGGCCCCTGCTGATCGATAGAGTGCCGCAGTTGCTGGTACTGTAACAGCGTCTGCTGGGCAAAAATGCGCAGCTCTTCGCCCGCTTCCGTGAGGGTGACGGTGCGGTTATCGCGCACGAACATCGGCTGGCCAAGGTCTTCCTCAAGGCGCTGGATCTGGCGTGAAAGCGTGGAGGGGCTAACGTGCATCGCCCGCGCGCTGCGGCCAAAATGACGGCTTTCCGCCAGGTGAAGAAACATTTTCAGATCGCGTAAATCCACCGATTTCACTCCCTCTTTTTACATTGCAAAAATTGCAATGTGACGTTGTGAATATATCAATTTCCGCAATAAATTTCCTGTTGTAATGTGGGTACATTCTCGCTGAAACGCGAACCGAACAATAAGACACACAACATCACGAGGTATCACCCATGGCTAACTACTTTAATACACTGAACTTGCGCCAGCAGCTGGCGCAGCTGGGCAAATGCCGCTTCATGGCGCGCGACGAATTTGCCGATGGCGCAAGCTACCTTCAGGGTAAAAAAGTGGTCATCGTCGGCTGTGGCGCACAGGGTCTGAACCAGGGCCTGAACATGCGTGACTCCGGTCTGGATATCTCCTACGCACTGCGCAAAGAAGCGATTGCCGAGAAGCGCGCTTCATGGCGTAAAGCGACCGAAAACGGCTTCAAAGTGGGTACCTACGAAGAGCTGATCCCGCAGGCGGATCTGGTGGTTAACCTGACGCCGGACAAGCAGCACTCTGACGTAGTGCGTTCCGTACAGCCGCTGATGAAAGACGGTGCCGCGCTGGGTTACTCCCACGGCTTTAACATCGTTGAAGTAGGCGAGCAGATCCGTAAAGACATCACCGTGGTGATGGTGGCACCGAAGTGCCCGGGTACCGAAGTACGTGAAGAGTACAAGCGTGGTTTCGGCGTGCCGACCCTGATCGCGGTACACCCGGAAAACGATCCGAAAGGCGAAGGTATGGCGATTGCCAAAGCATGGGCAGCGGCGACCGGCGGCCACCGTGCGGGCGTGCTGGAATCTTCCTTCGTTGCCGAAGTGAAATCTGACCTGATGGGCGAGCAGACCATCCTGTGCGGCATGCTGCAGGCCGGTTCTCTGCTGTGCTTCGATAAGCTGGTGGAAGAGGGTACCGACCCGGCATACGCGGAAAAACTGATTCAGTTCGGCTGGGAAACCATCACCGAAGCGCTGAAGCAGGGCGGTATTACGCTGATGATGGACCGTCTGTCCAACCCGGCAAAACTGCGTGCTTACGCGCTGTCTGAACAGCTGAAAACCATTATGGCGCCGCTGTTCCAGAAACATATGGACGACATCATCTCCGGCGAGTTCTCTTCCGGCATGATGGCGGACTGGGCGAACGACGATAAGAAACTGCTGACCTGGCGTGAAGAGACCGGTAAAACCGCGTTCGAAACCGCGCCACAGTATGAAGGTAAAATCGGCGAGCAGGAGTACTTCGATAAAGGCGTCCTGATGATCGCGATGGTGAAAGCTGGCGTTGAGCTGGCGTTCGAAACCATGGTGGACTCCGGCATCATCGAAGAGTCTGCGTACTACGAATCACTGCACGAGCTGCCGCTGATTGCGAACACCATCGCTCGTAAGCGTCTGTACGAAATGAACGTGGTGATCTCTGATACCGCAGAATACGGTAACTACCTGTTCTCTTACGCCTGCGTACCGCTGCTGAAAGAGTTTATGACCACTCTGCAGCCGGGCGATCTGGGTAAAGCGATTGCAGAAGGTGCCGTGGACAACGCGCAGCTGCGCGATGTGAACGAAGCGATTCGCAGCCACCAGATCGAGAAAGTGGGCCACAAACTGCGTGGCTACATGACCGATATGAAGCGTATCGCGGTAGCGGGTTAACAACTTTGTCGGGTGGCGCTTCGCTTACCCGACCTACAAAACCGTAAGATGTAGGCCGGGTAAGGCGTAGCCGCCACCCGGCTTTTTTATTTGCGATACAGCACTTTAATCACGTGGTAGCCGAACTGCGTGTGCAGCGGGCCGGTTGGCTCCAGCACCGGGCAGGAGAAGACCACTTTATCGAACGCCGGTACCATCTGACCCTGGCGGAATTCACCCAGATCGCCGCCGCGTTTGCCTGACGGACAGATAGAGTGCTTCTTCGCCAGTTTGCCGAAGTCGGCGCCGTTTTTGATCTGCTCCAGAAGATCCAGAGCCAGTTTCTCTTCTTTAACAAGAATATGCAGTGCTGCTGCTGTTTTTGCCATGATCGTGCCTTGAGTGGTATGGATTAGGCTCGCTATACTACCACGCTGTTATTCTCCCCTCCTGACTTTCATTGAGTGATCATTTATGCGTTTAAACCCCGGACAACAACAAGCCGTCGAATTTGTCACCGGACCGTGTCTGGTGCTGGCGGGGGCTGGATCCGGTAAAACCCGCGTGATCACCAACAAGATTGCGCACCTTATCCGCGGCTGTGGCTATCAGGCCCGGCACATTGCGGCGGTGACGTTTACCAATAAAGCGGCGCGTGAGATGAAAGAGCGTGTCGGCCAGACGCTGGGGCGCAAAGAGGCCCGGGGCCTGATGATCTCTACCTTCCACACGCTGGGGCTGGATATCATCAAGCGCGAGTATGCGGCGCTGGGCATGAAGTCCAACTTCTCCCTCTTTGATGACACCGATCAGGTGGCGTTGCTCAAAGAGCTCACCGAGGGGCTGATCGAAGATGACAAGGTGCTGTTGCAGCAGCTGATCTCGACGATCTCGAACTGGAAAAACGATCTGATGACCCCGGCCCAGGCCGCGGCGATCGCCAAAGGCGAACGGGATCGCATCTTTGCCCACTGCTATGGTCTGTACGACGCGCACATGAAAGCGTGCAACGTGCTGGACTTCGACGACCTGATCCTGCTGCCGACGCTGCTGCTGCAGCGTAATGAAGAGGTTCGCGAGCGCTGGCAGAACAAAATCCGTTACCTGCTGGTGGATGAGTATCAGGACACCAACACCAGCCAGTACGAGCTGGTGAAGCTGCTGGTGGGGCAGCGCGCGCGTTTCACCGTGGTCGGCGATGATGACCAGTCAATTTACTCCTGGCGCGGCGCGCGTCCGCAAAACCTGGTGCTGCTGAGCAAAGATTTTCCGGCACTGCAGGTGATTAAGCTGGAGCAAAACTACCGCTCCTCCGGGCGTATCCTGAAGGCCGCAAACATCCTGATTGCCAATAACCCGCACGTGTTTGAGAAGCGTCTCTTCTCCGAGCTGGGCTACGGGACGGAGCTGAAAGTGCTCAGCGCCAACAACGAAGAGCATGAAGCGGAGCGCGTCACCGGTGAACTGATCGCCCATCACTTCGTCAATAAAACCGAATATAAGGATTACGCGATCCTCTATCGCGGGAATCACCAGTCGCGCGTCTTTGAAAAGATGCTGATGCAGAACCGCATTCCGTACAAAATCTCGGGCGGGACCTCGTTCTTCTCACGGCCAGAGATCAAAGACCTGCTGGCCTATCTGCGCGTGCTCACTAACCCGGATGACGACAGCGCGTTTCTGCGTATTGTGAATACGCCAAAACGCGAGATTGGCCCGGCGACGCTGCAAAAACTCGGCGAGTGGGCGATGACGCGTAACAAAAGCCTGTTTACCGCCAGCTTCGACATGGGGCTAAGCCAGACGTTAACCGGTCGCGGCTATGATTCGTTAACGCGATTCACCCACTGGCTCGGCGAAGTGCAGCGTCTCGCGGAGCGCGAGCCGGTGGCGGCGGTGCGCGATCTCATTCACGGCATCGACTATGAGTCCTGGCTGTACGAAACCTCGGCCAGCCCGAAAGCCGCTGAGATGCGCATGAAGAACGTTAACCAGCTCTTCAGCTGGATGACCGAAATGCTGGAGGGCTCTGAAATCGACGAGCCGATGACCCTGACGCAGGTCGTCACCCGCTTTACCCTGCGCGACATGATGGAGCGTGGCGAGAGCGAAGAAGAGGCCGATCAGGTACAGCTGATGACGCTGCACGCATCAAAAGGTCTGGAGTTCCCGTATGTCTATCTGGTTGGTATGGAAGAGGGGTTGTTACCGCATCAGAGCAGCATTGATGAAGACAACGTCGACGAGGAGCGCCGCCTGGCCTACGTGGGGATCACCCGCGCGCAGAAAGAGCTGACGTTCACACTGTGTAAAGAGCGCCGTCAGTATGGCGAACTTGTCCGCCCGGAGCCGAGCCGTTTCCTGCTGGAACTGCCGCAGGATGACCTGATCTGGGAGCAGGAACGCAAAGTAATTACTGCGGAAGAGCGGATGCACAAGGGGCAGGCTAACGTGGCGAACATTCGCGCCATGCTGGCAAAAGCCAAAGAGAAAGGATAAGGATGAGTAGGCCGGGTAAGGCGAAGCCGCCACCCGGCAATGTTCAGCGTATTACTTCACTTCCAGCACCCAGTGCACATAGCTCTGCCACTGGCACTCCTGATCGATCATCTCTGCCCCAAGCGGGTGACGTTCAATCCAGTTTTCCGGCAGCGTCAGCGACAGTTTTTCGTCATCAGCCACCAGGCCGATCGCAGGCAGCAAATCATCGCGACGGCGGCTGGCAAACAGAATCGCCAGACGCAGCAGGCGGCACAGATGTTCGGCCACGCGCGGCGGTACGGCGTTTTGCTGATGCAAAGACGAGAGATCGACGGCATTGGTCTGGTTCAGCAGCAGCGTTGCCAGTAATTTTTTCTGTGCGGGTGTATAGCCCGGTAAATCCAGGTTGCGCACCAGATACGCTGCATGAGCAGGAGCCTGCTTAAAATCAATACTCAGCCCCACTTCATGGAGCGCACAGGCGCTCAGCAGTAAATCGCGGCTCAGTGGTTCAAGATCCCAGACGTTAGCGACCTGATCGGCGAAGCGTGACGCCAGCTGCGATACGCGTCCTGCCTGATCGATATCAACCAGAAAACGACGCTGCACGTTGCGCAGGGTACGGCTGCGGATGTCCTGATCGACTGACAGATGCAGCATCCCGTAGACCAGACCTTCACGCAGCGCGCCGCCGGCCAGGGTCATACACTGGATGTTCAGTTCGGTGAAAATAGCGATCAGAATAGCCAGCCCGCTCGGGAAAACCAGCGCGCGTTCGAGCGTCAGGCCTTCAATTTCCAGCTCTTCAAGGCGTCCACACTGAATGGCGCGCTGTTTTAGCTGCTGAAGCTTGGCAAGCGTAATCCGCTCGTCCATTCCCTGCGCCATCATGATTTCCTGCAGGGCCTGAACGGTGCCCGACGCACCCACGCAGACTTTCCAGCCGTGATAGCGCAGCTCGTCCATCACCGGACGTAACACCTCGCGCGCCGCATTTTCTGCCTCGTCGAAGTTCTCTTTACCCAGATTACGATCGGTAAAGTAGCGCTCAAGCCAGGTCACGCAGCCCATCGACAGGCTGAACAGCGAGGTTGCCTGCGCGCCGGTGCCGGTCACCAGCTCGGTACTGGCACCGCCGATATCCACCACCAGGCGGCGATCGTCACCCCCTGTGGTATGTGCAACCCCCTGATAAATCAGGCGAGCTTCTTCTTCACCGCTGATAACCTGAACCGGGCAACCGAGAATTTCCTGCGCTCTGGCAATAAAATCCACGGCGTTAACCGCCAGGCGGAGTGTCGCGGTGGCGACGACGGTGATTTGGGCATGCGGGATATCCTGCAGACGCTCGGCAAAGAGTCGCAGACACTGCCAGCCACGTTCCATGGCTTCAGGTGAGAGGTGATTGTCGCTGCTCAGGCCCGCCGCGAGGCGGACCTTGCGCTTAATGCGCGTCAGCGTTTGTATGCTTCCTGCCACCTCGCGCACAACCAGCATATGAAAACTATTCGAACCGAGATCGATTGCTGCATAAAGCGAGGTGGAGCTGAGCATATTTTCTTAACCTGAACGACGACGATTACGCGGTGCGCCGCCTGAACGACGCGGTCCATTGCCGGAGCGTGGGCGGGTTAGCCGCTTAGGCGGCGGCAGTTCGCTTAACAGCGCTTCCGGATTGTATTTGCTCTGCGGAATAGAGTGACCGATGTAGGTCTCAATGGCCGGAAGATTCAGCGCATACTCTTCACACGCAAGGCTAATTGAATGACCGCTTGCGCCCGCACGACCGGTACGACCGATACGGTGTACGTAGTCTTCACAGTCGTCTGGCAGATCGTAGTTAAAGACGTGCGTTACGGCTGGAATGTGTAAACCACGTGCAGCCACGTCGGTGGCGACCAGAATATCGAGATCGCCACGGGTGAACTCTTCAAGAATTCGCAGGCGTTTTTTCTGCACGACATCGCCGGTTAACAGGCCAACACGGTGGCCGTCTGCAGCCAGATGGCCCCAGATGTCTTCACAGCGGTGTTTGGTGTTCGCGAAGATAATGGCGCGATCTGGCCACTCTTCTTCAATCAGCGTTTGCAGCAGGCGCATCTTCTCTTCATTCGAAGGATAGAAGAGCTCTTCTTTAATGCGGTGACCCGTTTTCTGCTCCGGTTCCACTTCCACGTACTCGGCGTTATTCATCTGTTCGAACGCCAGTTCGCGCACACGGTAGGAGAGGGTTGCAGAGAACAGCATATTCAGGCGCTGGGTAGCCGGAGGCATACGACGGAACAGCCAGCGGATGTCTTTAATGAAGCCCAGATCGTACATACGGTCAGCTTCATCGAGCACCACAACCTGGATGGCACCGAGGTTAATGTGGTTCTGTTTGGCGTAATCGATAAGACGGCCGGTGGTACCGATCAGGATATCCACACCGCTTTCCAGTACTTTCAGCTGTTTATCGTAGCCGTCGCCGCCATAGGCCAGGCCCAGCTTCAGGCCGGTAGCCTGCGCCAGGGGTTCAGCGTCTGCGTGGATCTGTACCGCCAGTTCTCGCGTCGGGGCCATAATTAGCGCGCGCGGCTGGTTAACTTTGCGGTCTGCAATCGCTGGGTGAGAAAGTAAATAATGAAACGTTGACGTTAAAAACGCCATCGTTTTGCCGGTACCGGTTTGCGCCTGCCCGGCAACATCGCGACCGGCCAGCGTCAGCGGCAGCGCGAGGGCCTGAATGGGCGTGCAGTTATGAAACCCTTTATTTTCAAGGGCTTCAATCACCTTCGGGTGCAGCGCGAAGTCGGAAAACTTCTGTTCTGTTAAATGTGTTTTGCTCATAGTGTGGTAGAATATCAGCTTACTATTGCTTTACGAAAGCGTATCCGGTGAAATAAAGTCAACCTTTAGTTGGTTAATGCGACATCAACACGTCGTTGGTGGAGACAAAACCAACGTACCAGGCTTATTCCTGTGGAGTTATATATGAGCGATAAAATTATTCACCTGACTGACGACAGTTTTGACACGGACGTACTTAAGGCTGACGGGCTGATCCTCGTCGATTTCTGGGCTGAATGGTGTGGTCCTTGCAAAATGATCGCCCCGATTCTGGATGAGATCGCCGACGAATATCAGGGCAAACTGACCGTTGCCAAGCTGAACATCGACCAGAACCCGGGCACCGCACCAAAATACGGTATCCGTGGCATTCCGACCCTGCTGCTGTTCAAAAACGGCGAAGTGGCGGCGACCAAAGTGGGCGCGCTGTCTAAAGGTCAACTGAAAGAGTTCCTGGACGCTAACCTGGCGTAAGGTTTCTCCGCTGCGCGTTCAGAGCTCCCGGCTAAATGATCTGGAACTCTGGACGCCCGGCTGAAGTCGTGCTAAGTTAGCTATGACTTCGTTTTAAACATATCTTGTTGTTTGAATCTTGTTTTACCCGATACTTCCCGCTGTTGACATATCCAGTGCGTGAAGTGGCTAAATTCCGGGCTTGTCACTCAATCCGTCTTGTCGTTTCAGTTCTGCGTTCTTTCCCTGTGACCAGACAGCGAACAGACATGAGTTGATGGCCGCTAAACAGGCATGGATGACCCTGCCATACCATTCACAACATTAAGTTCGAGAATCACCCCGAGTTTAAGAACCCACACCATTATGAATCTTACCGAATTAAAGAATACGCCGGTTTCTGAGCTGATCACTCTCGGCGAAAATATGGGGCTGGAAAACCAGGCTCGTATGCGCAAGCAGGACATCATTTTCGCCATCCTGAAGCAGCACGCTAAGAGTGGCGAAGATATCTTTGGCGACGGTGTGCTGGAGATATTGCAAGACGGATTTGGTTTCCTCCGCTCTGCAGACAGCTCCTACCTCGCCGGCCCTGACGACATCTACGTATCCCCCAGCCAAATCCGCCGTTTCAACCTCCGCACTGGTGACACCATTTCAGGTAAGATTCGTCCTCCTAAAGAGGGTGAACGCTACTTTGCGCTGTTGAAAGTCAATGAAGTTAACTTCGACAAACCTGAAAACTCGCGTAATAAGATCCTCTTTGAGAACTTAACGCCGCTGCACGCGAACTCTCGCCTGCGTATGGAACGTGGTAACGGTTCGACCGAAGACTTAACCGCGCGTGTTCTGGATCTGGCATCACCTATTGGTCGCGGCCAGCGTGGTCTGATTGTGGCGCCGCCAAAAGCGGGTAAAACCATGCTGCTGCAGAACATCGCGCAGAGCATCGCCTATAACCACCCAGACTGTGTGCTGATGGTGCTGCTGATTGACGAACGTCCGGAAGAAGTGACCGAGATGCAGCGTCTGGTTAAAGGTGAAGTGGTTGCTTCAACCTTCGATGAGCCAGCATCTCGCCACGTTCAGGTTGCGGAAATGGTTATCGAGAAGGCAAAACGCCTGGTTGAGCACAAGAAAGACGTGATCATCCTGCTCGACTCCATCACCCGTCTCGCGCGTGCCTACAACACCGTGGTGCCAGCGTCTGGTAAAGTGCTGACCGGTGGTGTGGATGCTAACGCCCTGCATCGTCCGAAACGCTTCTTCGGTGCTGCACGTAACGTGGAAGAGGGCGGCAGCCTGACCATCATCGCGACGGCGCTGATCGATACCGGTTCCAAAATGGACGAAGTGATTTACGAAGAGTTTAAAGGTACAGGCAACATGGAACTGCACCTCTCTCGTAAGATCGCTGAAAAACGCGTCTTCCCGGCTATCGACTACAACCGTTCCGGTACCCGTAAAGAAGAGCTGCTCACCACTCAGGAAGAGCTGCAGAAAATGTGGATCCTGCGCAAAATCATCCATCCAATGGGTGAAATCGACGCGATGGAGTTCCTCATTAACAAACTGGCGATGACCAAAACCAACGACGATTTCTTCGACATGATGAAACGCTCGTAACGCAAATAAAGCCAGCGAACGCCACGTTTTTACGTGGCGTTTTTCTTTTATGGACTATACGCTAGTACCACCTACTCCCAATTTTGACGTGTAGGTGTAACAATAAGACGATTCGTAGAGTAAAAACATTAATAGCTTGAATAATATACAAATGAGGTCACAAGAGGTTTACTTTTACCTTCGGGCTATGAGCCTTCATGGTTATACTTCCGAGACTAACATTTGTTGAGAATCCATTGTGAACCTATTCGATACGTTTACTGATCTAACCAGTATTTTTTTATTCACCACCTGTTTTCTGTTTATTGCGCGTAAGGTGGCGAAATACGTGGGGTTAGTGGATAAACCCAACTTCCGGAAACGTCATCAGGGTATGATCCCCCTGGTGGGTGGTATCTCAGTATTTGCGGGTATTTGCTATGCCTTCGCAATTGCTAACTACTATGTCCCACATGTCAAATTATACCTGATGTGTTCAACGGTACTGGTTATCGTCGGCGCGCTTGACGATCGTTATGACATCAGCGTTAAAATTCGCGCCTTTGTGCAGGCGGCAGTTGGCATTGCCATGATGGTCTCAGCAAAACTCTACTTGAGTAGCCTGGGCTATATTTTTGGCTCGTGGGAGATGGTGCTCGGCCCGTTCGGCTATTTTCTGACGCTTTTCGCCGTATGGGTGGCTATAAACGCATTCAACATGGTCGATGGTATTGATGGCTTGCTGGGGGGACTCTCCTGCGTCTCATTTGCCGCGATCGGTTTTATTTTGTGGTTTGACGGACAATATAGTCTTGCTATGTGGTGCTTCGCCATGATTGCCGCCATCCTGCCTTATATCCTGTTAAACCTCGGTGCGCTGGGGCGCCGCTATAAAGTCTTTATGGGTGATGCGGGCAGTACACTCATTGGGTTTACCGTCATCTGGATTTTACTGGAAACGACTCAGGGACAAGTCCATCCTATCAGCCCTGTTACCGCGTTGTGGATTATCGCTATCCCGTTAATGGATATGGTTGCGATAATGTATCGCCGCTTGCGCAAAGGGATGAGTCCCTTCTCAGCCGACCGACAGCATATTCATCATTTGATCATGCGAGCTGGATTCACCTCCAGACAGGCATTTGTTTTGATAACCGTAGCGGCTGCTATCCTTGCGGGAGTGGGTGTTGCCGCGGAGTATGCTCATTTTGTGCCAGAATGGGTCATGTTGGTATTATTCTTGCTAGCATTTTTCCTGTACGGCTACTGCATTAAGCGCGCATGGAAAGTGGCGCGGTTCATTAAACGTATTAAACGCAGGATGCGTCGTAACAGTGGCAAAAACACAACATTAACTAAGTAAAACCGGGACTATGATGACTCAACCGTTGGCGGGAGCGAAATCAGTGGTAACAGAGAATGAACTGGATATTCGGGGTTTGTTTCGCGTGTTATGGGCAGGCAAACTTTGGATTGCGGGGATCGCGCTGGGATTTGCACTGTTAGCGCTGGCCTATACGTTCTTTGCAAAACAGGAATGGAGCGCCACGGCAATCACGGACAAACCAACGGTTAACATGCTTGGGGGATACTATTCCCAGCAGCAATTCCTGCGAAACCTGGATATCAAAGCCAACCTTGCCACGCCAGATCAGGTTTCCGTTATGGATGAGGCCTACAAAGAGTTTGTGATGCAACTGGCTTCGTGGGATACGCGTCGCGACTTCTGGTCCCAGACGGATTACTACAAGCAGCGTCGGGTTGATAACACCAAAGCCGATGCCGCCCTGCTGGACGATCTGATTAACAATATTCAGTTTATGCCGGGCGACGCGCTGCGTAACGTGAATGACAGCGTCAAGCTGATTGCAGAAACCGCGCCGGATGCCAACAACCTGCTGCGTCAATACGTCGCGTTTGCCAGCCAGCGTGCCGCAAGCCATCTTAACGAAGAGCTTAAAGGCGCCTGGGCGGCCCGTACCATCCAGATGAAAGCCCAGGTGAAACGTCAGGAAGAGGTGGCTAAAGCGATTTTTACTCGCCGTGTACACAACATTGAGCAGGCGCTGAAAATTGCGGAACAGCACAATATTTCTCGTAGTGAGACGGACGTGCCGGCTGATGAACTGCCTGACTCTGAAATGTTCCTTCTTGGTCGCCCTATGCTGCAGGCACGCCTGGAAAATCTCCAGGCCGTCGGTCCTGATGTTGACCTCGATTACGATCAAAATCGCGCGATGCTCAATACGCTTAATGTCGGTCCCTCTCTGGACCCGCGTTTTCAGACCTATCGTTATTTGCGAACGCCTGAAGAACCTGTAAAACGCGACAGTCCGCGTCGTGCATTCCTGATGATCATGTGGGGGATTGTCGGTGCACTGGCGGGCGCTGGCGTGGCGTTAACGCGTCGTCGCACAAACTAAGAATGCCGTCTACGATGAAGGCTGCGGCCTTCATCGCCTAATCGAAGAGAATCGATGTGAAAGTACTAACCGTATTTGGCACCAGGCCGGAGGCCATTAAGATGGCACCTCTGGTTCATGCCCTGGCCAGCGATCCTGATATTGAAGCGAAAGTCTGCGTCACGGCCCAGCACCGTGAGATGCTCGATCAGGTTTTAACGCTCTTTTCCATCGTCCCGGATTACGACCTTAATATTATGAAACCGGGGCAAGGCTTGACGGAGATAACCTGTCGCATACTGCAAGATCTCAAGCCGATCCTGGAGTCATTCAAGCCTGACGTGGTGCTGGTACACGGAGATACCACCACGACCGTGGCGACCAGCCTGGCCGCGTTTTATCAACGTATTCCCGTGGGGCATGTCGAGGCGGGTCTGCGTACCGGCAATCTGTATTCGCCGTGGCCGGAGGAAGCCAACCGCACGCTAACGGGCCACCTGGCGATGTACCACTTTGCGCCAACGGAAAACTCGCGTCAGAACCTGCTGCGTGAAAATATCGCTGATAACAAAATCTTTGTGACCGGCAATACGGTCATCGATGCGTTAATTTGGGTACGTGACCGCGTCCTCGCAAACGACGATCTTAAGAAAGAACTCGCTGCCCGCTATCCCTTCCTGCACAACGGTAAAAAAACCATACTGGTGACGGGCCACCGACGCGAAAGCTTTGGCCGGGGCTTTGAGCAAATCTGTCACGCGCTGGCTGAAATCGCCGCGCAGAACGACGATGTGCAGATTGTCTATCCGGTCCATCTCAATCCTAACGTCAGCGAACCGGTTAACCGCATCCTGGGTCATGTGGAAAATGTCCTTTTGATTGAACCGCAGGACTACCTGCCGTTTGTCTGGCTGATGAACCATGCCTGGCTGATCCTTACCGATTCCGGCGGCATTCAGGAAGAAGCGCCTTCTCTTGGCAAGCCGGTGCTGGTGATGCGTGAAACCACCGAACGTCCGGAAGCGGTGAAAGCCGGGACGGTGCGTCTGGTTGGCACCAACGCGCAGCTCATCGTCGAAGAGGTCTCGCGCCTTCTGCATGACGATGAAACGTATCAGGCGATGAGCCGGGCCCATAATCCGTATGGAGACGGGCAGGCTTGTGGCCGTATTTTGCATGCACTTAAAAACAATCGGGTATCGCTATGAGTTTTACTACCATCTCTGTCATTGGTCTTGGCTACATTGGCTTGCCCACCGCGGCGGCGTTTGCCTCTCGTCAGAAACAGGTTGTCGGTGTGGATATCAACGCCCGCGCGGTGGAAACCATTAACCGTGGCGAAATTCATATTGTCGAGCCCGATCTGGATCGTGTAGTGAAAGAGGCGGTGGAGGGCGGCTTCCTGCGTGCCAGCACGACGCCCGTTGAAGCGGATGCCTACCTGATTGCCGTTCCAACGCCCTTTAAAGGCGACCATGAGCCCGACATGGTCTACGTCGAGGCGGCGGCGAAGTCCATTGCCCCTGTGCTGAAGAAAGGGGCGCTGGTGATTCTGGAATCGACCTCTCCCGTCGGCGCTACCGAGCAGATGGCGCAGTGGCTGGCCGATGCGCGCCCTGATTTAAGCTTCCCGCAACAGGCGGGGGAGCAGGCAGATATCAATATCGCCTACTGCCCGGAGCGCGTACTCCCGGGCCAGGTCATGGTCGAACTGATTAAAAACGACCGCGTCATTGGCGGTATGACGCCCGTCTGTTCCGAACGCGCCAGCGCGCTGTACAAGATTTTCCTGGAAGGCGAATGCGTGGTGACCAACTCCCGCACCGCCGAGATGTGTAAGCTGACGGAAAACAGCTTCCGCGACGTCAATATCGCCTTTGCGAACGAACTGTCGCTGATCTGCGCCGATCAAGGAATTAACGTTTGGGAGTTGATTAGCCTGGCGAATCGCCATCCGCGCGTCAACATTCTCCAGCCAGGCCCGGGTGTGGGTGGACACTGTATCGCCGTCGATCCGTGGTTTATTGTGGCGCAGAACCCAGCGCAGGCGCGCCTGATTCGCACCGCGCGTGAAGTCAATGACAGCAAACCTCACTGGGTGCTCAATCAGGTCAAAACCACGGTAGCGGATTGTCTGGCAGAGAGCGGTAAGCGCGCCAGCGAGCTGAAAATTGCCTGCTTTGGTCTGGCCTTCAAACCGAATATTGACGACCTGCGTGAAAGCCCGGCGATGGAAATTGCTCAGATGATTGCCGAATGGCACAAGGGTGAAACGCTGGTGGTTGAGCCGAATATTCATGAACTGCCGGCAAAACTGGCGGGGCATTGCACGCTGACAGCGCTGGATGAGGCGCTGGCGACGGCGGACGTACTGGTGCTGCTGGTGGATCATAAAGCGTTTAAAGCGACGCCTGGTGATGCGGTGCGTCAGCAGTATGTGGTTGATACCAAAGGCGTCTGGCGTTGAACAGCCTGAACGGGGTACTTGAGCCCCTGCAGTGGGAGAGTGCCTTTTTCGGCCTGCCGTCGGCCATTGTGCGCCTGCGCGATGATGCGCCGGTACTGGCTGAATCAGATTTGAACGCCTGGCAACGGATTCAGGCGAAGATCCCGGCGGACCGTACCGACCTGCTTGACGCGCTCCAGCAACGCGGCTTTCAGCTGGTTGAAGGTGAGGCAGACCTTTCCATAACCCTCACCCGGCACGATGCGCCCGGTGCGGAAATGGCAACCGAGCAGGATATTCCCGTGCTGCGTCAGATGGCGGCTCAGGCGTTTGCGCAGAGTCGCTTTCGTACGCCCTGGTATGCTCCTGACGATAGCGGACGTTTCTATGCCCAGTGGATAGAGAATGCGGTTAAAGGCACCTTCGACCACGTCTGCCTGGTTTTCCGCGCAGGGGACGGTCAACTCCAGGGGTTCGTCTCGCTTCGCAAGCTCAACGCGCGCGAGGCGCGTATTGGCTTATTAGCCGGGCGTGGCATGGGTGAGAAGCTCATGCAGGCGGCGCTGCACTGGGCGCAGCAGCAGCAGGTTGAGACGCTGCGGGTGGCGACCCAGGTGGGCAACACCGCCGCGCTTAAACGTTATATTGCGAGTGGTGCCAACATCGACGCCACCGCCTACTGGTTATACAGGTGACAAGATGATTCCATTTAACGCACCACCCGTCGTCGGAACGGAACTCGACTATATGCAGTCTGCCATGGGCAGCGGCAAACTCTGCGGTGACGGCGGTTTTACCCGTCGCTGTCAGCAGTGGATGGAACAGCGTTTTCGCAGCGCCAAAGTGCTGCTGACCCCGTCCTGTACGGCATCGCTGGAAATGGCGGCGCTGCTGCTGGATATCCAGCCCGGCGATGAAGTGATCATGCCGAGCTACACCTTCGTTTCCACGGCGAACGCGTTTGTCCTGCGCGGGGCGAAAATCGTCTTTGTGGATATCCGCCCGGATACCATGAACATTGATGAGACGCTGATTGAAGCGGCGATCACCGACAAAACGCGCGCGATCGTGCCGGTTCACTACGCGGGCGTGGCCTGTGAAATGGACACCATCATGGCCATCGCCAAAAAACATAACCTGTTCGTGGTGGAAGATGCCGCCCAGGGCGTGATGTCGACCTACAAGGGACGCGCGCTGGGCACCATCGGCCATATCGGCTGCTTTAGCTTCCACGAAACCAAAAACTACACGGCAGGCGGAGAAGGTGGCGCGACGCTGATTAACGACCGGGCGCTCGTGGAGCGTGCGGAGGTGATCCGCGAAAAAGGCACCAACCGCAGCCAGTTCTTCCGCGGCCAGGTCGACAAATACACCTGGCGCGATATTGGCTCCAGCTATCTGATGGCGGATCTGCAGGCCGCGTACCTGTGGGCGCAGCTGGAAGCCGCGGATCGCATCAACCTGCAGCGCCTCTCCCTGTGGCAAACCTATTACGATGCGCTTGAGCCTCTGGCCAAAGCCGGGCGTATTGAGCTGCCGACTATCCCGGCAGATTGCGTCCACAACGCGCACATGTTCTACATCAAGCTGCGCGATAACGACGACCGGAGCGAGCTTATCGCCTGGCTGAAAGAAGCCGAAATTTTGGCGGTGTTCCACTATATTCCGCTGCACTCCAGCCCGGCGGGCGAAGCGTTTGGAACGTTCGCGGGTGAGGACCGTTACACCACCAAAGAAAGTGAGCGGTTGCTTCGTCTGCCACTGTTCTACAACCTCGCGCCAGTTAACCAGCGTACGGTGATTAATACCCTTCTGAGCTATTTCGGCTGATATGTCTCTGGCAAAAGCATCGGTGTGGACCGCCGCGTCCACGCTTGTAAAAATTGGCGCCGGGCTGCTGGTCGTCAAGCTGCTGGCTGTCTCATTTGGCCCCTCTGGCGTGGGGCTGGCGGGTAATTTCCGCCAGCTTGTCACCGTCCTTGGGGTGCTGGCCGGTGCCGGTATCTTCAACGGCGTGACCAAATACGTTGCGCAGTATCATGATGATGCGGCCCAGCTTCGCAGGGTCGTGGGCACCTCCTCGGCGATGGTCACGGGTTTTTCGACCCTGATGGCGATTATCTTTCTGCTGGCGGCGGCGCCCATCAGCCAGGGATTATTCGGTCACACCCACTATCAGGGGCTGGTGCGTCTGGTCGCATTGGTTCAGATGGGGATTGCCTGGGCTAACCTGCTGCTGGCGCTGATGAAAGGGTTTCGTGATGCGGCCGGAAACGCGATTGCGTTAATCCTGGGCAGCGTTATCGGCGTGATTGCCTATTATTTCTGCTATCGCCTGGGGGGCTACGAAGGCGCACTGCTGGGGCTGGCGCTGGTTCCGGCGCTGGTGGTTGTGCCTGCGGCTTTTATGCTGATGCGTCGGGGCGTCATCCCCCTGAGCTACCTCAAACCGCAATGGGACACGCTGCTTGCCAGCCAGCTGGGTAAATTTACCCTAATGGCGCTCATCACCTCCGTCACGCTGCCGGTGGCCTACGTGATGATGCGTAACCTGCTGGCGGCGCATTATAGCTGGGATGAAGTGGGGATCTGGCAGGGCGTGAGCAGTATTTCCGACGCCTATCTCCAGTTTATTACGGCTTCCTTTAGCGTTTATTTGCTGCCAACCTTATCGCGTTTGACCTCCAGACAGGATATTACGCGTGAGATTTTCCGGTCGCTGCGCTTTGTATTGCCGGCGGTTGCGGCTGCCAGCTTTACCGTCTGGCTATTGCGCGATGTCGCCATCTGGCTGCTGTTTTCGGCGAAGTTCATCGCCATGCGCGATCTCTTTGCCTGGCAACTGGTGGGTGATGTACTGAAAGTGGGGGCTTACGTTTTCGGCTATCTGGTGATAGCAAAAGCCTCCCTGCGGCTGTATATCCTGGCGGAAATTAGCCAGTTTGCATTACTGACCTCGTTCTCGCACTGGCTGATACCCGCGCACGGCGCGCTGGGGGCGGCTCAGGCCTACATGGCAACCTATATCGTTTATTTCGCCGCCTGTTGCGGTGTATTTTTATTGTGGCGTAAACGCGCATGACTGCACTGATTCACATCCTGGGATCGGATATCCCACACCATAACCAGACCGTTTTGCGGTTCTTCAACGACGAGCTGGCATCGGGGGATCCTGATGCGCGTGAGTTTATGGTTGCAGGTCAGGATAAGGGCCTGAGCGAGGCATTTCCGGCGCTGACGATTCGCTTCTGGCCAGATAAGGCAACGCTGGCAAAGGCGGTCGTTGCCAGGGCGAAAGCCGACCGCGAGCAACGATTCTTCTTCCACGGGCAGTTTAACACCGGCCTGTGGCTGGCGCTTCTCAGCGGAGGGATTAAACCCTCCCAGTGCAGCTGGCATATCTGGGGAGCCGATCTTTATGAAGTCTCCCGCGGCTGGAAATTCCGTCTTTTCTATCCATTGCGCCGCATGGCGCAGGGGCGCGTGGGCTGCGTTTTTGCTACCCGCGGCGATCTCAACTATTTTGCTAAACAGCACCCCAACGTGCGCGGCGAGTTGCTTTATTTCCCCACCCGCATGGATCCGGCGCTGAACGCCATGGCCAATGACGCGGTGCGTGAAGGCAAGCTGACGATCCTGGTGGGGAATTCCGGCGATCGCAGTAACGAACATGTCGCGGCGCTCAGGGCGGTGCATCAGCAGTTTGGCGACACGGTGAACGTGGTGGTGCCGATGGGCTATCCCGCCAACAA
Source organism: Enterobacter quasiroggenkampii (assembly GCF_043972695.1). NCBI lineage: Bacteria > Pseudomonadati > Pseudomonadota > Gammaproteobacteria > Enterobacterales > Enterobacteriaceae > Enterobacter > Enterobacter quasiroggenkampii. The sequence continues at coordinate 404,013 of NZ_CP143745.1, read as the reverse complement.
TAACGCCTACATTGACGAGGTTCGCCAGCAGGGACTGGCGCTGTTTAGCGCAGAAAATCTGCACATCCTCAGCGATAAGCTGGAATTTGAGGAATATCTCGCACTGCTGAGAAAATGCGATCTCGGCTATTTCATCTTTGCCCGACAGCAGGGAATTGGCACACTGTGTCTGCTGATTCAGGCGGGGGTACCGTGCGTGCTCAACCGCGACAACCCGTTCTGGCAGGACATGGCCGAGCAGCATATTCCGGTGCTGTTTACCTCAGACACGCTGAACGTCGAGGTGGTACGTGAAGCTCAACGTCAGCTCACGCTGGTGGATAAAAACAGCATCGATTTTTTCAGCCCGAATTACCTCACGCCGTGGCACCGCGCGCTGCGTATCGCTTCAGGAGACAAAGCATGAGTCAGTTGCAATTCAGCGGCTTACTGGTTGTCTGGCTTCTGAGCGCCCTGTTTATCGCCACGCTCACCTGGTTTGAATTCCGCCGGGTGCGCTTCAACTTTAACGTCTTCTTCTCGTTACTGTTCCTGCTGACGTTCTTTTTCGGCTTCCCGCTCACCAGCATTCTGGTCTTCCGTTTTGACGTGAGCGTCGCGCCGCCGGATATTCTGCTCCAGGCGCTTCTGGCGGCGACCTGCTTCTATGCGGTCTACTACGTCACCTATAAAACGCGTCTGCGTTCAGCGCAGACAGCTGCCCCGCGTCGGGCGCTCTTTAACATGAATAGGGTGGAAACCCACCTGACATGGGTGATGCTGATGACCATCGCCCTGGTCAGCGTCGGCATCTTCTTCATGCATAACGGCTTCCTGCTGTTTAAGCTCCACTCCTACAGCCAGATTTTTTCGGCCGAGGTTTCGGGCGTGGCGCTTAAGCGTTTCTTCTACTTCTTCATCCCGGCGATGCTGGTGATCTTCTTCCTGCGCCAGGACAGCAAAGCGTGGCTGTTCTTCCTGGTCAGTACCGTCGCGTTTGGCATCCTGACCTACATGATTGTGGGCGGCACGCGCGCGAACATTATCATCGCCTTCGCCATCTTCCTGTTTATCGGCATCATCCGCGGCTGGATCTCGCTGTGGATGCTGGTTGCGGCAGGCGTGTTTGGCATTGTGGGGATGTTCTGGCTGGCGCTGAAGCGGTACGGAATGAACGTGGCGGGTGATGAGGCGTTTTATACGTTCCTCTACCTCACGCGCGATACGTTCTCGCCGTGGGAAAACCTGGCATTACTGCTGCAAAACTACGACAAGATTGATTTCCAGGGGCTGGCGCCGATTGTTCGCGACTTCTACGTCTTTATCCCTTCCTGGCTATGGCCGGATCGCCCTGGTGTGGTGCTCAATACCGCGAACTATTTTACCTGGGAAGTGCTGAACAACCATTCCGGTCTGGCAATTTCACCCACGCTGATCGGTTCCCTGGTGGTGATGGGCGGGGCGTGGTTCATTCTGCCCGGGGCGGTTGCCGTGGGGCTGATTATCAAGTGGTTCGACTGGCTTTACGTGCGTGGCAACGAAGAGACCAACCGCTATAAAGCGGCCATTTTGCACAGTTTCTGCTTTGGTGCCATTTTCAATATGATCGTTCTGGCGCGCGAAGGGCTGGACTCGTTCGTTTCGCGCGTAGTGTTCTTCATGGTTGTTTTCGGCGTCTGCCTGTTACTGGCCAAACTGTTGTACTGGCTGTTTGACAGCGCCGGGCTTGTGCACAAGCGCGAGCGGCAGGGCAGCACAACGCTGTCGCAAGTCTGAGTAAGGATAGTAATGACTGATAGAATTTCTGCACCGCGCTATGCGCTACGTGGCCTGCAGCTTATTGGCTGGCGCGACATGCAGCACGCGCTGGACTTTCTGTTCGCCGACGGCCAGATGAAATCCGGTACGCTGGTGGCCATCAACGCGGAAAAAATGCTGGCGGTTGAGGATAACGCGGAAGTCAAAAGCCTGATTGAAGCGGCCGAATTTAAATACGCGGACGGGATCAGCGTGGTCCGCTCTATCCGTAAAAAGTATCCTGACGCTAATGTTTCCCGTGTCGCGGGGGCCGATCTCTGGGAGCAGCTTATGGCCCGCGCAGGCGCGCAGGGTACGCCCGTGTTCCTGATTGGCGGAAAGCCGGAGATACTGGCCCAGACGGAGGAGAAACTGCGTCGTCAATGGAATGTTAATATTGTCGGCAGCCAGGATGGTTACTTCAAACCGGAAGGTCGGCAGACGCTGTTTGAGCGCGTTCGTGACAGTGGGGCAAAGATTGTCACCGTGGCGATGGGGTCCCCGCGCCAGGAGATCCTGATGCGTGACTGCCGCCTGGTCTGCCCGGATGCCCTCTACATGGGCGTAGGGGGTACGTACGACGTCTTTACCGGCCACGTTAAGCGTGCGCCAACGGTCTGGCAATATCTTGGGCTGGAGTGGCTGTATCGTCTGCTATCGCAACCGACACGCATTAAACGACAGATCCGTCTGCTTCGCTACCTCGTCTGGCATTACACCGGAAAAATGTAATCAAAATGTAGCGCGATATGCTATTCGCGCTGCAACTCGCCTGCAAAACTGCTGATAATCTGTGCAATGCATTCATTTTTTTAATGCATCGTTTGCCATTTGGCAGATTTTAAGAAACCATTCGCACCGTATTTTAGTCCCCCTAAAAAACAATATCCGGTCTTAAGCCGGGAAACAGCAAACACAATCGAGGATCTATGGCAGAGAAAAAACCGGAGCTGCAGCGTGGGCTGGAAGCTCGTCATATTGAACTGATAGCGCTGGGCGGCACTATCGGCGTGGGCCTGTTTATGGGCTCCGCAAGCACGCTCAAGTGGGCAGGCCCTTCCGTATTACTGGCGTACATTATCGCCGGGCTGTTTGTTTTCTTCATCATGCGTTCCATGGGCGAAATGCTCTTCCTGGAGCCGGTAACCGGCTCTTTCGCCGTTTACGCGCATCGTTATATGAGCCCGTTCTTCGGCTACCTGACGGCCTGGTCATACTGGTTTATGTGGATGGCGGTGGGCATCTCAGAGATCACCGCGATAGGGGTCTACGTCCAGTTCTGGTTCCCGGACATGGTCCAGTGGATACCCGCGCTCATTGCCGTGGGGCTGGTGGCGCTGGCAAACCTGGCTGCCGTGCGCCTGTACGGTGAAATTGAGTTCTGGTTCGCGATGATTAAAGTCACCACGATTATCGTAATGATTGTCGTCGGCCTGGGCGTGATTTTCTTCGGCTTTGGCAACGGCGGACACGCGATTGGCTTCGGCAATCTGACCGAAAACGGCGGCTTCTTCGCCGGCGGCTGGAAGGGCTTCCTGACGGCGCTGTGTATCGTTGTGGCGTCGTACCAGGGCGTAGAGCTGATCGGTATTACCGCCGGTGAAGCGAAAAATCCACAGGTCACGCTGCGTAGCGCGGTGGGCAAAGTGCTTTGGCGCATCCTGATTTTCTATGTGGGCGCTATCTTCGTTATCGTGACCATCTTCCCGTGGAACGAAATAGGCTCGACGGGCAGCCCGTTTGTTTTAACCTTCGCCAAAATTGGTATCACGGCGGCGGCGGGCATCATCAACTTTGTGGTCCTGACGGCCGCGCTGTCAGGCTGTAACAGCGGGATGTACAGCTGTGGGCGTATGCTCTATGCGCTCTCGAAGAATAACCAACTGCCTGCGGCAATGAGTAAAGTTTCACGTGCCGGGGTGCCGGTGGCGGGCGTGGCGGTCTCCATTGCAATCCTGCTGATTGGATCTTGCCTGAATTACATCATTCCTAATCCGCAGCGGGTGTTCGTTTACGTCTACAGCGCCAGCGTCCTTCCGGGCATGGTGCCGTGGTTTGTTATCCTCATCAGCCAGCTGCGTTTCCGTCATGCGCATAAAAAGGCGATTGAAAGCCATCCGTTCCGTTCAATTCTGTTCCCCTATGCGAACTATTTGACGATGGCGTTCCTGATTTGCGTATTAATCGGAATGTACTTTAATGAAGATACCCGCATGTCGCTGTTTGTCGGGGTGATCTTCCTGGCCGCCGTGACGGCTGCCTATAAGCTTTTTGGCCTGGGTCGCCGTGCCACCACGCAGAAAGTGGAGGAATAAGCGGCAAAATGTGCAAACCATAACCAAACGCGCATTTTTTTCAAAAAAGCACTAGACAGCGGGGACGGAGGTACGTAATATCCAGCCCCGCAACGGCGCTAAGCGCCCGTAGCTCAGCTGGATAGAGCGCTGCCCTCCGGAGGCAGAGGTCTCAGGTTCGAATCCTGTCGGGCGCGCCATTTTAGTCCCGGCGCTAGAGCTGCGGTGGTCTGAGAAGTAGTCAGTACCGCGTGAAAGAATACAGTGGTGGCTATAGCTCAGTTGGTAGAGCCCTGGATTGTGATTCCAGTTGTCGTGGGTTCGAATCCCATTAGCCACCCCATTATTGAAAGAGTTGTGAATTGCGAAGGTGGCGGAATTGGTAGACGCGCTAGCTTCAGGTGTTAGTGTCCTTAGGATGTGGGGGTTCGAGTCCCCCCCCTCGCACCACGACTTTTTAAATGAATTGAACTAAAAATTCAAAAAAGCAGTACATCGGCGAGTAGCGCAGCTTGGTAGCGCAACTGGTTTGGGACCAGTGGGTCGGAGGTTCGAATCCTCTCTCGCCGACCAATTTTGAACCCCGCTTCGGCGGGGTTTTTTGTTTTCTGTCATTTTCATCCCTGTAGTGATTCCCCGACAGCGTCCGGTTTCATTGTCGCGATTCAGCGACATACAATCCATTGAAAATAAAAGAATTACTCATACTTCCATTTTGCTGTCTCCTCCTGGCGACAGAATTCTGTCCTTACCGATACATTGTGGGGCTTAAGACGGCGCTTAACAGCATAATTTCCTTTTATCTTAAAATGTTGCGTCATGTAAACGTTTTGGGTGCGAACCTGGCACGTTACGTGCAATAATATGCGTGTAGATGCTCATTCCATCTCTTATGTTCGCCTTCGTGCCTCATAAACTCCGGAATGACGCAGAGCCATTTACGGTGCTTATCGTCCACTGACAGATGTCGCTTCGGCCTCATCAGACACCATGGACATAACGTTGAGTGAAGCACCAAATATGTTGTCTTACAGACCTGTTTTAACGCCTGCTTTTATAGCAGGCGTTTTTTTATGCCTTATTCCTGATACCGACGTACGATCAGGGCAACCATCACCAGGGCCGCAGACGAGACAGCATAGAGTGCCGCTACTGAGCCAAACCCGGCAGCCACTGCCGCAGCGATGCCGGTAAAAAGAGAGGCGCTGAGCGTTTGCCAGCGCCAGGCTTTCCCACTGGCTGAAGCGGTTTGCGTGAGATGAAAACTACTGAGTACCCCAAACGTCCCGGCTGCGAAGAGAATATTCGAGGCCAGATGTGCGATAAAAATCGCCCCCAGTGCACATGCCATCCATCCGGACAACAACGGTAGCGTTCCATAAGCGGCCAGAAAGATGCCGAGACAAACGATGATGCGCGGCGTATGAGCGGCAAAACGCGTCAGGCTCTCTTTCTTTAGCAGCATGGGACCGCAAAGCTGACCCATGCTTCTTGCGAAAAGCAGCGGCAGAGCAAGGCCCGCCGCATCCTGAGGATGGATTTGCTGTGCCAGCGCCGGAAGCAGCGCCATAGCCGGTGAGCCGACGGCCGCCAGCGACGGCAGAAGGAGCAGACTGCGTTTCTGCCGAACGGTCAACGTCCGCCAGCGTAATGCCGCAGAGGCTTCCTCTTCCCCGGAGGACGGGAGTGATGGCGCAGAAAACCGGCGTCCAGCCAGCCATAGCATGAGCAGTGACCCGAGAAAGCTGGCGGCATCAATGGCCAGCAGGGTAAACACGGACGTCTTCTGGAACAGCACCACGCCCAGGCCAGTCCCTAACAATACCTGCGAAGCAAAAATCACATTTTCCAGACAGGTCGCAGCAGGCAGCTCTGCTTCGCTAAGTCCGCGCTTAAAGAGCAACGTCAGCGCGGGCCAGCTCATCCCGCTGAGCAGCGCCTCGGTGGATTGTACGGCGAGTAACGCGGCAACGCTGTGATAACCCACACCAAGCAGGGGAAAGAGCAGGGCGAGCAGGCCTAGCCCTTCGGTCAGTATCAGCAGGGATATCGGAGACCAGCGTGAGCATAGCTTTTCGCCGATCGTACTGCCGATAAATCCCGGTACCGTCGCGAAAAGAAAAGCAAGGGTGAGCAGAGCGGGCGGAGCTGACCACGCTAACAGCAAGCCGAAGACCACAACCTGGGTTAAGCCATTCCCCAGCGAAGAAAAGATAAAAGCACAGGCAAGCAGACGCAGCCAGCGGTGGCAGCGCAGCGCTTCAATTAGCGCATATAAAAGCGAGTTCATGACGATTTCCTTTCAAAAACGATTTAGTCCACGCTGCAGCAAGTGCGCGTGTGTGAAAAAAAGTTAATGAAAAGACATCGTTACATTGGCGGGTTCGTTTGCAGATGCGGGTGTAAAGAATGTAGCAGGAGAAAGGCGATAAAAAAAGGAGGCCATCTGGCCTCCTGATGAATTACTGCTGCGTACCGTTATTTTGCAGCGTCAGCAACAGCCCATCACGGCGCATGGCGGCCGCCTCTTCCGGCTTATGCTGCTTGTCCAGCGTATCGGCAAGCCATGCGTAGTCGAAGGCATCCGGACGCTGCTTGAGCGCGGCGCGGAAGGCGAGGCTCGCCTCCTGCCATTCGCCATGCTTCATCAACGACTGGCCGAGCGTGCTCCACAGCAGCGGGCGATCGCCAACGGTTTTAATCTGCTGACGCAGCACTTTTTCGATTTGCTCAGGATTGTTGGTTTTCAGGCGCGGGATCACCATCACCAGGCGATCGTCGTACTGGCGCTTCAGACCGTCGAGGAGGATCTCCTGAGCCGTGTCGTGATCGTCACACTCGATGAGATGTTCCGCCATCGCCACCTGCAGAGGAACCTGCTGGCGCGTTTTACGGCTCTGATTCTTCCACCAGGTTTTCAGACCGTCGCTGCCCAGGTCAGCGCGCGCCTGATCCATCAGGCCAATCCACGCCAGACGCTGAAGCTCGTCACGATGTTCATCGTCGCCCACCTCGGCCTTCGCCATTGATGGAATGATGTCCAGCAGTGAGCCCCAGGCGCCGGTACGAATATAGGCCTGCTCGGCAAGACGCAGCACTTCCGGATGACGCGGCGCGACTTCCAGCAGACGGTCGATACCGTGGCGAGCCGCGTGATTCTCATTGCGTGCCAGCTGCAGACGAACGCGCGTGATTTCCACCGGAATCGGGTCGCCGTGAGCCAGCTCAGCCGCTCGCTCCAGGTGCTGATTAGCGCGGGCTTCGTCACCGCGCTGCTGCGCTGCTTCGGCCGCCAGCAGATAGTTCACCACCGGCTGTTCGGCGTGGTCGGCGTTTTTCGACATCAGCTTTTCAACCTGCTGATAATCACCCTCTGCGAGCTTAAGCAGCGCCTGCTCGGTCTGTTTACGGGCGCGGCGGCGCTTACGGCCAACGAACCAGCCGCGGGTGTGGGCACCGGTACGGAAAATACGGCGCAGGATCCACTCGATCGCAAACAGCACCACCACGCCGAGGATCAGAATGATCGTCAGACCCGTTACGCTGGTTTCAATGTTGTAGTTATCGGTCTGGATCAGGACGTAACCCTGATGACCCGCAAGCATAGGCCCCAGGACGATCCCGGCGATCAGCAGGATGAAGAGTAAGAGGACTTTTAGCATCATTACTCTCCCTGCGGTGCGCTTTCAGGCGCAGGAGCCGGAGCAGGTGCTGCTCCGCTCGTCTGCTCTGCCGGTACGCCCGGCTGTGCCAGCAGGTTACGTACGCGCGTCTGCATCAGTTTCTCCAGAATCGGCTGGCTGGCCAGCTTATCCGGCACGTTCATGGTGATGTTCTGCTGGCTTAGCTTATCAATGTCTTCGAGGAAGGCGGTGGTCGTCGCATCATCGGTGTTGTAGTAGGCGCGTACCCACGTTGAGACGTTATCCAGCGCCTGTTTGTAGGTCTCTTCCTGATGACGCGGCACGGCCTGGGCAGCGACCAGCAGGCGGGAACGAATGTTCTCGCGCAGATAGATGTCCTGGTTCGGTGCGAGCAGCGGTACGGCAGTTTCGTCACGACGGCGGACAGTGATAAAGCTGTCCATAAAGTTCTGCCAGCTTTTTTGCAGGTTAATGCGCCATTCGCTCAGGGAGCTTGAAAGCTCGGTACCGTCGGAATCCATCGGGGAGTCGTCGTCGTTATTATCCGCCAGCTGCAGGTTATCAATCTGATTCGACAGCTGATTCACTTTAAGGATAATGCCGTCGTAATCCACCTGCGAGACGGCGGAGAGGCTGGCGATGTCTTCGGTAATCGCGCGACGGGCGGTAATAAGGCTTGGGTCGTTCATGTCCGCCAGGCTTGCATCGGCGCTTTTCAGCAGCGCGGCAGCGGTGGTGACGTCCTGATCGCTCCAGAGCTTACGTCCGGCGAGCTTCACCAGGAAGTCAGCCTGCGAGAGCAGCCAGGTTTTGGCATCGGTGCCGGAAATGGTGGCGACTTTCTGCTGTACTTCACCCAGCTGTTTGGTCAGCTCTTCCTGTTTGCTGTTCGCTTCGGCGAGCGCCGCGGCCTGCTGCTTAATCACGGCTTCCAGCTCGGTTTTCTGCGTCTCCTGCTCTTTTTGCAGGGCAGTGAGCTGATTCACCAGCGCGTCGCTGGTAGATGTCTGGTTAGCGCTCTGTTGCTTCACCAGCCCGTACAGGCCAACCCCCGCTGCCAGCGCAATGGCGATGGCAATCGCGCTCAGCGTGAGGCTTGTTTTGTTGCTGCCGTTTTTCTTCTCAGCGGTTTTCTCAGTCGTCTCTGGCTGTGGCGTCGTCTCCACAGTCTCCCTGGTCTCTTCAACCACGGCGGAGGATTTGTCGTGTTCCGTCATTATGGCTTCCCATTTGAGAGTTATTGTAATGCGCGCAGCAGCGCATCGTTGTCGGCGTTATCAGCGATCCGAATATCCTGCCAGCCCAGTTCCCGGGCCTGGTTCGCCAGACGCTCACTGACGACCAGAAGCCGACAGCGGAGTAACCAGTTTTCGCGATACCAAAGCGGTATCAGCGCCCAAAGCTGTTGTAACATTTCACCGCTGGTCACCACCAGCGTATTGATGCCTCGCGCGTGCCAGCGCATCGCCTCTTCCGCACCATCGTAGTGTTTTGCACAGCGCTGATAGCACTCAACGAACGTCACGTTCGCACCACGTTCACGCAGCGTTTCGCCCAGCAGCTCGCGGCCCCCATTGCCACGCAAAATGAGCGCACGCTTGCCGGCAACAGTTTGTAATTCAGGTAATTGTAGCAAGACTTCACTGATTTCCCGATCTAACGGGTAACGAACGTCCGCGCTGCTTACGGTATGAAGTGCCAGTGCCGTTGTACGGCCAATCGCGAAATAGCGGGGGGCGGTTGGCCACGCCAGTCCCTGCTGCTGCAGCTGTGCGTGGGCAAATTCCACGGCATGCTGCGACAGCGCAAACAGCAGGTCACCGTCCTGAAGGGTATTCATCTGGTCGGCGAGCGCAGAGAGCTCGCGACCGGGGGAGAATTCAATGAGCGGAAAACTCCAGGCCACCTGCCCCAGTGTGCGCAGACGGCTCACTAACTGCTCTCCTGCGGGAGAAGGGCGGGTGACGAGAATACTCATGCAGGGGGTTCTCCATTGTAAACGTCAGCCAGAATCTCGCGGGCGCCGTTATCCAGCAATTCTTCCGCCAGCGACACGCCAAGCTGCTCGGCATCTTGCGCTTTTCCGCGACGTTCGCCGCGTACCATCTGCGAACCGTCCGGGGCGCCTACCAGCGCGCGCAGCCACAGTTCGCCATTCGTCAATTCAGCATAGCTGCCAATCGGAACCTGGCACCCGCCTTCGAGGCGGGTATTCATCGCCCGCTCCGCTTTTACGCGGGTAGCGGTTTCGTCATGATTCAGTGGAGCAAGCAGCGCGCGGGTACGTGCATCGTCCAGGCGGCACTCGATGCCGACAGCACCCTGACCAACAGCCGGCAGCGACAGCTCTGGCGGCAGCGCCACGCGAATACGTTCCTCCAGCCCCAGACGCTTCAGGCCGGCAACGGCGAGAATAATGGCATCGTAATCGCCGTTATCCAGCTTGCCCAGACGCGTGCCGACGTTACCGCGCAGCGAGCGAATGATCAGATCGGGACGACGCTCCGCCAGCTGACACTGACGGCGTAAACTGGACGTGCCAACCACGCTACCCGCTGGCAGCGCGTCGAGCGAGTCATAGCGGTTAGAGACAAACGCATCGCGCGGATCTTCGCGCTCGCAGATGGTCACCAGCCCCAGCCCCTCCGGGAACTCGACGGGCACGTCTTTCATCGAATGTACGGCGATATCGGCGCGGTTCTCAAGCAATGCCAGTTCCAGTTCTTTGACGAACAGGCCTTTGCCGCCCACTTTCGCCAGCGGCGTATCGAGGATCACGTCACCGCGCGTGACCATCGGCACCAGCTCGACGCGCAATCCGCTGTGGCAGGCTTCCAGGCGCTGCTTCACATAATGTGCCTGCCAGAGCGCGAGAGGGCTTTGGCGTGTGGCAATTCTCAAAACATTGTCTAACATGCTTGTTACCGTCATTATCAATCGCTAACCATCCTAACATTGTTGACTCTGGGATGGCAGTTTTACGGTTGATGAAGCGCGAGAGGGACAAGGCGGCGTATTCGTCAGCCATAGCCGTATTCAGGAATTTACACGTACAGAACGGTGCTACACTTGTATGTAGCGCATCTTTCTTTACGGTCAATCGGCAAGGTGTTAAATTGATCACGTTTTAGACCATTTTTTCGTCGGTACCACCAAAAATGATAAGGGCGAAAAAGGGTAACGGTTATCTTTTTGAAATACTGCGGGTCCGTTGTTACTCGTGTTTTGAATAGCTGCGACACCCGGAAACATCAGGCGATACGTCTTGTACCTCTATATTGAGACTCTGAAACAGAGACTGGATGCCATAAATCAACTGCGTGTGGATCGCGCGCTTGCTGCTATGGGCCCTGCTTTCCAGCAGGTATACAGTCTGCTGCCGACATTATTGCACTATCACCACCCGCTGATGCCTGGCTACCTTGATGGTAACGTTCCCCAGGGCATTTGCCTTTTCACGCCTGATGAAACCCAACAGCATTATTTGAACGAGCTGGAACTCTACCGCGGCATGCCGCCGCAGGAGTCCCCAAAAGGTGAACTGCCGATTACCGGCGTTTACTCAATGGGGAGCACCTCATCGGTAGGGCAAAGCTGTTCTTCGGACCTGGACATCTGGGTCTGCCATCAGTCCTGGCTCGATAACGAAGAGCGTCAGCTGCTGCAGCGTAAATGCAGCCTGCTGGAGAGCTGGGCGGCATCGCTCGGTGTGGAAGTGAGCTTCTTCCTGATTGATGAAAACCGTTTCCGCCATAACGAAAGCGGCAGTCTGGGTGGTGAGGACTGCGGCTCGACCCAGCACATCCTGTTGCTGGATGAATTCTACCGTACTGCTGTGCGTCTGGCCGGGAAGCGTATTCTGTGGAATATGGTCCCGTGTGAAGAGGAAGAGCATTACGACGATTACGTCATGTCGCTTTACGCGCAGGGCGTACTGACGCCAAACGAATGGCTGGACCTCGGCGGTCTCAGCTCTCTGTCTGCGGAAGAGTACTTCGGCGCAAGCCTCTGGCAGCTCTATAAGAGTATCGACTCGCCGTACAAAGCGGTGCTCAAAACGCTGCTGCTTGAAGCCTATTCCTGGGAATACCCGACGCCGCGCCTGCTGGCGAAAGACATCAAGCAGCGCCTGCACGACGGGGAAATTGTCTCCTTCGGGCTCGACGCCTACTGCATGATGCTGGAACGCGTGACCGAATATCTGAAAGCCATTGATGACACCACGCGTCTTGACCTGGTGCGTCGATGTTTCTATCTCAAAGTCTGTGAGAAGTTGAGCCGCGAGCGCGCCTGCGTGGGCTGGCGTCGTGAAGTGGTCAGTCAGTTAGTCAAAGAGTGGGGATGGGACGAAGCGCGTCTGTCCATGCTCGACAACCGGGCCAACTGGAAAATCGATCAGGTGCGTGAAGCGCACAACGAACTGCTCGATGCGATGATGCAAAGCTACCGTAACCTGATCCGCTTTGCGCGCCGTAACAACCTCAGCGTTTCCGCCAGTCCGCAGGACATCGGGGTGTTGACCCGTAAGCTGTACGCCGCGTTTGAAGCGCTGCCGGGTAAAGTCACGCTGGTTAACCCGCAGATTTCGCCTGACCTGTCAGAACCGAACCTGACCTTTATCTACGTGCCGCCGGGCCGCGCGAACCGCACCGGGTGGTATCTGTACAACCGTGCGCCAAGCATGGATTCCATCATCAGCCATCAGCCGCTGGAATATAACCGCTATCTGAACAAGCTGGTGGCCTGGGCCTGGTTTAACGGCCTGCTGACCTCGCGTACGCGCCTGTTCATCAAAGGCAACGAGGTGGTCGATCTCGCTAAGCTGCAGGAGATGGTCGCGGATGTGTCGCACCACTTCCCGCTGCGTCTGCCTGCGCCGACGCCAAAAGCCCTCTACAGCCCGTGCGAGATTCGCCATCTGGCGATCATCGTCAACCTGGAATATGACCCGACGGCGGCCTTCCGCAATCAGGTGGTCCATTTTGACTTCCGCAAGCTGGACGTCTTTAGCTTTGGCGAGCAGCAAAACTGCCTGGTCGGCAGCGTGGACCTGCTCTACCGCAACTCGTGGAACGAAGTGCGTACCCTGCACTTCAACGGCGAGCAGGCGATGATCGAGGCGCTGAAAACCATTCTCGGCAAGATGCACCAGGATGCCGCGCCGCCGGACAGCGTGGAAGTGTTCTGCTACAGCCAGCACCTGCGTGGATTGATTCGTACCCGCGTGCAGCAGCTGGTCTCGGAATGTATCGAACTGCGTCTCTCCAGTACCCGTCAGGAAACCGGGCGCTTTAAGGCGCTGCGCGTCTCCGGTCAGACCTGGGGCCTGTTCTTTGAACGCCTCAACGTGTCGGTACAGAAGCTGGAAAACGCCATCGAATTCTACGGCGCGATTTCGCATAACAAGCTGCATGGCCTGTCGGTGCAGGTGGAAACCAACCACGTTAAGCTTCCGCAGGTGGTGGACGGCTTTGCCAGTGAAGGGATTATTCAGTTCTTCTTTGAAGAGTCGGGTGATAACGCCGGGTTTAACATCTACATTCTGGATGAGACCAACCGCGCCGAGGTGTATCACCACTGTGAAGGCAGTAAAGAGGAGCTGGTGCGCGACGTCAGCCGCTTCTACTCCTCTTCGCATGACCGCTTTACCTACGGCTCAAGCTTTATCAACTTTAACCTGCCGCAGTTCTACCAGATTGTGAACGTCGACGGTCGTACGCAGGTGATTCCGTTCCGCACCCAGGCCGTCACGCCTGCCGCGCCTGCCAATCAGGACACCGCGCCGCTGTTGCAGCAGTATTTCTCCTGAGCCTTTTCGCCGGGTGGCGCTTACGCTTACCCGGCCTACGGTTCGAGTCGCTGTTGCCGGGCGACAAAACTACCTGAAACTCACCGCCTCACCCGCCTGTGCAGTCGCGGCCTGTTCCAGCAGATCCCAGAACGGCACGCCGCTGCGGTCGCAAACCCATTCCCCGTCTTTCAGATCGAAATGATAGCCGCCCTGTTTAGCGGCCAGCCAGACCTGGTGAAGCGGCTCCTGGCGGTTAATAATAATTTTGCTGCCATTTTCGAAGCTCAGGGTCAGAATACCGCCGTTGATTTCACAATCGATATCGCTGTCGCCGTCCCAGTCGTCAATACGCTCTTCGATGGTCATCCACAGGTTGTCGGCAAGGCGATGGAATTCACTGTCGTTCATGGTTTTGTTCCTGTTTTTCGTGATGCCGGCAGTATAACCCTAAATAATTCCCGTTGCAGGAAAGCGGCAAACTCTTGCTTTTGTGTCTTCTCCTGCGATGATAGAAACAGATTTGAACTTACGGGCAACTTTATAATGAAAAACGCTTTCCGAACGCTTGCCGTTCTCATCACGCTGTTTAGCCTGACTGGCTGCGGACTGAAGGGACCACTGTACTTTCCGCCTGCGGATAAAACCGCACCGCCGCCGACGAAACCGGTTAACAGCGGCATTGAGTCTTCCACGCCAAACACTAACGACCGTGGCGACAACGGCGGCCCGACTCAGGTTAATCTCTGACGACAACGTTCTGTACCCGCGCAATGGAGCAAATGATGCAGTTCTCTAAAATGCATGGCCTTGGCAACGATTTTATGGTCGTCGACGCGGTAACGCAGAATGTGTTTTTCTCCCCGGAACTGATCCGTCGTCTGGCGGATCGGCATCTGGGCGTGGGGTTCGATCAGCTGCTGGTGGTTGAGCCGCCGTACGATCCCGACCTCGATTTCCACTACCGTATTTTTAACGCAGACGGCAGCGAAGTTAACCAGTGCGGCAACGGCGCGCGCTGTTTCGCCCGCTTTGTCCGTCTGAAAGGGCTGACCAACAAGCGTGATATTCGCGTCAGCACGGCCAATGGTCGCATGGTGCTCAGCGTCACCGATGATGAGCTGGTGCGCGTGAACATGGGCGAACCTAACTTCGAGCCCTCCGTCGTGCCGTTTCGCGCAAACAAAGCGGAAAAGACCTATATTATGCGGGCGGCCGAGCAGACAGTATTGTGCGGCGTCGTCTCAATGGGTAACCCACACTGCGTGATTCAGGTTGATGATGTGGAAACCGCGGCGGTCGAAACGCTCGGCCCGGTGCTGGAAAGCCACGAACGTTTCCCGGAGCGCGCGAACATCGGTTTTATGCAGGTGGTGAAGCGCGAGCACATTCGTCTGCGGGTTTATGAGCGCGGCGCGGGCGAGACGCAGGCCTGCGGAAGCGGAGCCTGTGCGGCAGTGGCCGTGGGCATCTCCCAGGGGCTACTGGCAGAAGAGGTTCGCGTGGAATTACCGGGCGGTCGGCTTGATATCGCCTGGAAAGGACCGGGTCATCCACTGTATATGACTGGCCCGGCGGCACATGTCTATGACGGGTTTATCCATCTATGAAACAACCAGGGGAAGAACTGCAGGAAACAGTGACGGAACTGGACGACAGGGCTGTTGTTGATTATCTGCTGCGCAATCCTGAGTTTTTTATTCGCAATGCACGCGTCGTCGAAGAGATGCGCGTGCCGCATCCGGTTCGCGGGACCGTGTCGCTGGTGGAATGGCACATGGCGCGCGCGCGCAACCACATCAACCAGCTCGAAGAGAACATGACGCTGCTGATGGAGCAGGCCAGCACCAACGAAAGCCTGTTCTATCGTCTGCTGCATCTGCAGGCGCGTCTGGCGTCGGCGCACAGCCTTGACGAGTTCCTCAGCCGCTTCCACCGCTGGGCGCGCGAGCTGGGGCTGGCGGGCGCAACGATTCGTCTTTTCCCTGACCGCTGGCGCATCGGCGCGCCGTCGGGATTTACCCATCTGGCACTGAGCCGTCAGGCGTTTGAGCCGCTGCGCATTCAGCGTCTGGGCCATGAGCACCACTATCTGGGGCCGCTTAATGGACCTGAGCTGCTGGTGGTGTTGCCGGAGGCAAAAGCGATTGGCTCGGTGGCGATGTCGCTGATGGGGCGCGATGGCGATCTGGGCGTCATCTTATTTACCAGCCGCGACGCGCATCACTATGAGCAGGGGCAAGCCACGCACCTGCTGCAGGAGATCGCCCTGATGCTGCCTGAGCTGCTGGAGCGCTGGATTGAGCGCGTATGACGGACGGACTGCTCGCCACTGACGTCTCGCGCTTTCTGCGCTATCTCGGCGTGGAGCGTCAGCTTAGCCCCATTACGCTGCTTAACTATCAGCGTCAGCTTGATGCCATCATGCAGATCGCCGAAGAAATCGGCCTGAAAAGCTGGCAACAATGTGATGCTGCGACGGTACGCGGGTTTGTTGTGCGTAGCCGTAAAAAAAACCTCAGCCCGGCGAGCCTGGCGCTCAGGCTCTCAGCGCTGCGCAGCTTCTTCGACTGGCTAGTCAGCCAGGGGGGCTTAAAAGCCAACCCGGCAAAAGGGATCGCCACGCCGAAGGCGCCGCGCCATCTGCCTAAAAATATTGACGTTGACGACGTAAACCGCCTGCTGGATATCGATCTGAACGATCCGCTGGCCGTGCGCGATCGCGCGATGCTGGAGGTGATGTACGGTGCCGGGCTGCGTCTGTCTGAACTCGTCAACCTTGATCTCAAGCATCTCGATCTGGAATCGGGCGAAGTGTGGGTAATGGGTAAGGGCAGCAAAGAGCGCCGCCTGCCGATTGGCCGCAATGCGGTCTCCTGGATTGAGCACTGGCTTGACCTGCGCGGGCTGTTTGGCTCCGACGAAGATGCGCTGTTCCTGTCGAAACTCGGCAAGCGGATCTCGGCGCGTAACGTGCAGAAGCGCTTTGCGGAGTGGGGCATTAAGCAGGGGCTTAACAGCCACGTGCATCCGCACAAGCTGCGCCACTCCTTTGCAACACATATGCTTGAGTCGAGCGGCGATCTGCGCGGCGTGCAGGAATTGCTCGGCCATGCGAACCTGTCGACCACACAAATTTATACCCACTTAGACTTCCAACACCTTGCCTCGGTGTATGACGCGGCGCATCCACGCGCCAAACGGGGGAAATAATGCGTTTTTACCGCCCACTCGGTCAGATCTCAGCCCTGACGTTTGACCTTGATGACACTCTTTATGACAACCGCGAGGTGATCCTGCGTACCGAGCAGGAGTCCCTGGCGTTTGTGCAGAACTACCATCCCGCGCTGAAGGCGATACAGAACAAGGATTTCCAGAAGCTGCGCCAGTCCCTGCGGGAGACCGAGCCGGACATTTACCACGACGTGACCGAATGGCGTCGTCGCGCGGTTGAGCAGGCGATGCTGAATGTGGGCCTGAGCGCGCAGGATGCCGCCATTGGCGCGGAAGCGGCCATGGAAAACTTCGCCAAATGGCGCAGCCGTATCGACGTGCCGCAGGAAACCCACGACACGCTGGCGAAGCTTGCCGAAAAGTGGCCGCTGGTAGCCATCACCAACGGCAATGCCCAGCCAGAGCTGTTTGGCCTGAGCGATTACTTTGAATTCGTGCTGCGTGCGGGTCCTCACGGGCGCGCGAAGCCGTTCAGTGACATGTACCATCTGGCGGCAGATAAGCTTAACCTGCCGCTGGGTGAGATCCTGCACGTGGGGGATGACCTGACCACAGACGTGGCGGGCGCTATCCGCTGCGGCATGCAGGCCTGCTGGATCAAGCCGGAAAACGCTGACCTGATGATCGCCTCCGATAGCCGTCTTCTGCCGCACGTGGAAATTTCGCGGTTGGCATCCCTCACGACGCTGATATAATCATCAATTGTTCTGTATAAATTAACAGGGTTTTGGCGAATGCTCTTCGCCTGCCCGACATGACGTGACGGTGCCAATGGACGTTTCTTACCTGCTCGACAGCCTTAATGACAAACAGCGTGACGCGGTTGCCGCCTCGCGCACCAACCTGCTGGTGCTGGCTGGAGCGGGCAGTGGTAAGACGCGCGTGCTGGTTCACCGTATCGCCTGGCTGCAGAGCGTGGAAAACTGCTCGCCGTACTCCATCATGGCGGTCACGTTCACCAACAAGGCGGCGGCGGAGATGCGCCACCGCATCGCGCAGCTGATGGGCACCAGCCAGGGCGGCATGTGGGTCGGTACCTTCCACGGTCTGGCGCACCGCCTGTTGCGTGCGCACCACATGGACGCCAACCTGCCGCAGGATTTCCAGATCCTCGACAGCGAAGACCAGCTCCGTCTGCTGAAGCGCCTGATCAAGGCGATGAACCTCGATGAGAAGCAGTGGCCGCCGCGTCAGGCGATGTGGTACATCAACGGCCAGAAAGACGAAGGGCTGCGCCCGCACCACATTCAGAGCTTCGGCAACCCGGTCGAGCAGACCTGGCAGAATGTTTACAAGGCCTATCAGGAAGCCTGCGATCGCGCCGGTCTGGTGGATTTTGCCGAGCTGCTGCTGCGCGCCCACGAGCTGTGGCTCAACAAGCCGCACATTCTGCAGCACTACCGTGAACGCTTTACCAATATCCTGGTGGACGAATTCCAGGATACCAACAATATCCAGTACGCATGGATCCGTCTGCTGGCCGGTGATACCGGCAAGGTGATGATCGTGGGCGATGACGACCAGTCGATCTACGGCTGGCGCGGGGCGCAGGTGGAGAACATCCAGCGCTTCCTCAACGATTTCCCGGGTGCACAGACCATCCGTCTGGAGCAGAACTACCGCTCAACCAGCAACATTCTGAGCGCGGCCAACGCCCTGATTGAGAACAACAACGGGCGTCTGGGTAAAAAGCTGTGGACCGACGGCGTAGACGGCGAACCAATTTCGATTTACTGCGCGTTTAACGAACTCGACGAAGCGCGCTTCGTGGTCAACCGCATCAAAACCTGGCAGGACAACGGCGGCGCGCTGGAGCAGTGCGCTATTCTCTATCGCAGCAACGCCCAGTCGCGCGTGCTGGAAGAGGCGCTGCTGCAGGTGAGCATGCCGTACCGCATTTACGGCGGCATGCGCTTCTTCGAACGTCAGGAAATCAAAGATGCGCTCTCGTATCTGCGTCTGATTGCCAACCGTAACGACGACGCGGCGTTTGAACGCGTGGTGAACACCCCAACCCGCGGGATTGGCGACCGTACGCTGGACGTGGTGCGTCAGGCCTCGCGCGACCGCCAGCTGACGCTGTGGCAGGCGTGCCGCGAGCTGCTGCAGGAAAAGGCCCTTGCCGGACGCGCGGCCAGCGCCCTGCAGCGCTTCCTTGAGCTGATTGACGCCCTGGCGCAGGAAACCGCCGACATGCCGCTGCACGTGCAGACCGACCGGGTGATTAAAGACTCGGGCCTGCGCACCATGTACGAGCAGGAAAAAGGCGAGAAGGGCCAGACCCGTATTGAGAACTTAGAGGAACTGGTCACGGCAACGCGCCAGTTCAGCTACAACGAAGAAGACGAAGACCTGATGCCGCTGCAGGCGTTCCTCTCTCACGCCGCGCTGGAAGCGGGGGAAGGGCAGGCGGACACCTGGCAGGATGCGGTTCAGCTCATGACCCTGCACTCTGCCAAAGGCCTCGAATTCCCGCAGGTGTTTATCGTCGGCATGGAAGAGGGGATGTTCCCGAGCCAGATGTCGCTGGATGAAGGCGGACGTCTGGAAGAGGAACGCCGTCTGGCCTACGTGGGCGTGACGCGAGCGATGCAGAAGCTGACGCTGACCTACGCTGAAACCCGACGTCTGTACGGTAAAGAGGTCTATCACCGTCCGTCGCGCTTTATCGGTGAACTGCCGGAAGAGTGTGTCGAAGAGGTACGTCTGCGGGCGAGCATCAGCCGCCCGGTCAGCCATCAGCGCATGGGCTCGCCGATTGCGGAAACCGACACCGGCTACAAGCTGGGCCAGCGCGTGCGCCATTCGAAGTTTGGCGAAGGTACCATTGTGAATCTGGAAGGCAGCGGCGAGCACAGCCGCCTGCAGGTGGCGTTCCAGGGGCAGGGGATCAAATGGCTGGTGGCGGCCTACGCGAAGCTGGAAACAGTCTAACATTCAGAAAAATATCATTATTTTGCAATAATCTGCTAGCCTTATACAGTGAAGGTCAATTAATGCCCTTCAGCGTTCCGTTGCGTGTTGACGCCACAGTTATAGCTGGCGTAACATGCGCGCACGATTACGCTAAGAGGACATTCGCCTTGGACACACCCAGTAGATACTGGCTCAATTCCCTGTCATCCAGGAACAACTCCTAAGGCTATCTCCTCTTGCTGATGGCCTTAGTGGTTGTCAGCGACTGCTCTATTCCCGTCGCGCTGAGTCAGGCTGTTTAATGGTCTGAAACCCAATTTGTTTCTGTGTGCCCACCGAACTGTCCGATATTTTTTGCATTGGGAGTCCCGGTCATGTTGAGCGCATTTCAACTCGAAAATAACCGACTGACTCGGCTTGAAGCCGAAGAGTCACAGCCCCTCATTGATGCCGTATGGGTGGATCTGGTCGAGCCGGACGACGATGAGCGCCTTCGCGTACAATCTGAGCTAGGGCAAAGCCTGGCAACGCGCCCGGAACTGGAAGACATCGAAGCATCCGCGCGTTTTTTTGAAGACGAAGACGGTCTGCATATTCACTCCTTCTTCTTCTTTGAAGATGCCGAAGACCACGCGGGCAACTCCACCGTGGCGTTTACCATTCGCGACGGCCGTTTGTTTACCCTGCGCGAGCGTGAGCTACCGGCATTCCGCCTCTACCGCATGCGCGCCCGTAGCCAGGCGATGGTAGACGGCAACGCGTACGAGCTGCTGCTCGATCTGTTCGAGACCAAAATTGAACAGCTGGCGGATGAAATTGAAAACATCTACAGCGATCTGGAAAAGCTGAGCCGCGTGATCATGGAAGGCCATCAGGGCGATGAGTACGACGAAGCGTTGTCCACGCTGGCAGAGCTGGAAGATATCGGCTGGAAGGTGCGTTTGTGTCTGATGGATACCCAGCGCGCGCTGAACTTCCTGGTGCGCAAGGCGCGTCTGCCGGGCGGTCAGCTGGAGCAGGCGCGTGAGATCTTACGAGATATCGAGTCCCTGCTGCCGCACAACGAATCTCTGTTCCAGAAGGTCAACTTCCTGATGCAGGCGGCGATGGGCTTTATCAACATCGAGCAGAACCGCATCATCAAGATCTTCTCGGTGGTGTCCGTGGTGTTCCTGCCGCCGACGCTGGTGGCCTCCAGCTACGGGATGAACTTCGAGTTTATGCCGGAGCTGAAATGGAGCTTTGGTTACCCGGGGGCGATTATCTTTATGATCCTCGCGGGCCTGGCGCCGTATCTGTACTTTAAGCGTCGTAACTGGCTTTAAGAATCCGCCCGGTGGCGCTACGCTTACCGGGCCTACAGATCCTGTAGGCCGGATAAGGCGCAGCCGCCATCCGGCAAAAAGGCACTACAGCCCTTTACGCACTCTGCGTTGGGTATAAATCGCATCCGCAACGAAAATCGCCAGCGCTACCCAGATAAAGGCGAACGTCACCATCTTATCTGCCCCCGGCACTTCGCCGTAGAACACCACTGCCAGCAGGAACATCAGCGTCGGGCCAATGTACTGGAAGAAGCCCAGCGTGGAGAGACGCAGGCGCGTCGCTGCACCGGTGAAGCACAGCAGTGGAATGGTAGTTACCACGCCCGCCGCCATCAGCATCAGGTTCAGCGACCACGGGTTGCTGCCCATATGGCTGGTTGGGCTGTCGGCGATGCCGAAGAGATAAATCGCCGCCACCGGCAGCAGCCAGAGGGTTTCAAACAGCATCCCCGTCTGCGCTTCCACCGCAATCTTCTTGCGTACCAGGCCGTAGAAGGCAAAGCTGAACGCCAGGCCGAGGGCGATAATTGGCAGCGAGCCGAATGTCCACAGCTGCACAAGTACGCCGCAGAAGGCCAGAATCACCGCTAACCACTGCATCCGGCGGAAGCGTTCGCCGAGGAAAATCATCCCCAGCACAATATTCACCAGCGGATTAATAAAGTACCCCAGGCTCGCCTCGAGCATGTGATGGTTATTCACTGCCCAGATAAACAGCAGCCAGTTACCACCAATCAGCACGGCAGAGAGTGCCAGCAGGAAGATCTTCTTCGGGGTCAGCAGCAGCGTTTTGACGCCCGACCACTGACGGCTGAGGCTCATCAGCGCAATCATAAAGAAGAACGACCAGATGACGCGGTGAGTGAGGATCTCGTCAGCCGGAACGTAGGCGATAAGCTTGAAGTACGCTGGGGCGATACCCCAAATAAAATAAGCGGCAAGGGCGAGTAAAACGCCCTGCCGCGTCTGTTTAGCATCCATCGGGAAAATCCGTTACAAAAAAGTGAATCAATTTTACCCGATTTTGCCGCCTCAACCCACCATATAAGTGGCGGTTGCGCTGGCGATATAAACCTGTTCTTCGTTGTGTAACTCAACGCGCGCCACGGCAACTTTATTCCCCGCGCGCAGCAGGCTGCTGGTACAGGTAAAGCGATTTCCGCGCCCCGGACGAAGATAGTCGACGCGCAAATCAATGGTGCCCATGCGCGCCAGACGCTGGCGAAGTTCGTCTTCATTAATGGTGTCATGGCGTGTCAGTGTACTGCCCACGCAGACCAGACCTGCCGCCACGTCCAGCGCGGAGGCAATCACCCCGCCATGCAAAATACTTTGCGCCCAGTTCCCTACCATCATCGGCTGGTTGTTGAAGCTCAGTTGGGCAAAGTCCTTCTCGTAACGCTCCAGCTCCAGTCCCAGCGCGCGGTTAAACGGCATATGGTAAACAAAAATCTCGCCCACGAGTTTTAACACTTCTTCGGCGGTAAGCATGGCTGACATGAGGCATCACATCCTTATTGTTAACGAAATGTTGATTTTATGCCTCAGCAACGAGGAATGCCACTTTCAGAAACGAGGATGCAGCAGTTGTCGCAGAAGTCTGTAGAATGTTCGCCACATAACTATTCAATCAATTTTACTCTTTTGCAGGAGAACACCACCGATGCGGACGTATCTGGCCTGGTTACTGGCGGCGGTTTCGCTGCCCCTCACAGCCTATGCGCAGGAAGCGACAATCAAAGAGGTGCACGATAAGCCTGCCGTTCACGGTAGCATTATCGCGAACCTTCTTCAGGAGCATGACAATCCGTTCACGCTCTATCCGTATGACACCAACTACGTGATTTATACCCAGACCAGCGATATCAACAAAGAGGCGATAAGCTCCTATAACTGGTCTGATAATGCGCGTAAAGATGAGGTGAAGTTCCAGCTCAGCCTCGCCTTCCCGTTCTGGCGCGGCATTCTGGGGCCGAACTCGGTGTTTGGTGCCTCTTATACGCAGAAGTCCTGGTGGCAGCTCTCTAACAGCGGGGAATCCTCACCGTTCCGCGAAACCAACTATGAGCCGCAGCTGTTCCTCGGCTTCGCAACGGATTATGAATTTGCCGGCTGGACGCTGCGCGACGTCGAAGTGGGCTTTAACCATGATTCTAACGGCCGTTCCGATCCGACATCCCGTAGCTGGAACCGCGCCTATACGCGCCTGATGGCGCAGAACGGTAACTGGATGGTGGAAGTGAAGCCGTGGTATGTGGTCGGCAGCACGGATGACAACCCGGACATCACCAAATATATGGGCTACTACCAGCTTAAAGTCGGCTACCAGCTAGGTGATGCCGTGCTGAGTGCGAAAGGCCAGTACAACTGGAACACCGGCTACGGCGGTGCGGAAGTGGGCTTAAGCTATCCGGTAAGCAAGCATGTTCGCCTTTATACTCAAGTCTACAGCGGCTACGGCGAGTCGCTTATCGATTACAACTTCAACCAGACCCGCGTCGGCGTGGGCGTGATGCTGAACGATATTCTCTAGGTTGCTCGAATGTTTTTGCGTTAAACGTTGAAGTTTCTCTCTCAGGCGCTGAAAATAGCGCCTGTTTCATTTCAGGCATATGGGGTTAATGTGGCGCAGGCGGAAGTATTGAATCAGGAGTCGCTGGCTAAACAGGTTTTGCATGAAACCTTTGGCTACCAGCAGTTCCGCCCTGGCCAGGAAACCATTATTGAAACGGTGCTGGAAGGCCGTGACTGCCTGGTGGTGATGCCGACCGGCGGCGGTAAATCCCTCTGTTATCAGGTGCCCGCGCTGGTGCTTAACGGCCTGACGGTCGTGGTATCCCCGCTTATTTCGCTAATGAAAGACCAGGTTGACCAGCTGCTCGCCAACGGCGTGGCGGCGGCCTGCCTTAACTCGACCCAAACCCGGGAGCAGCAGCAAGAGGTGATGGCCGGGTGTCGCACCGGGCAGATCCGTCTGCTGTATATCGCGCCGGAACGCCTGATGCTGGATAACTTCCTCGACCATCTCGCGCACTGGAATCCGGTCCTGTTGGCGGTGGATGAAGCGCACTGTATTTCCCAGTGGGGACACGATTTCCGCCCGGAATACGCCGCCCTCGGCCAGCTGCGTCAGCGCTTCCCCGAGCTGCCGTTTATGGCGCTTACCGCCACGGCAGATGATACCACCCGTCTGGACATCGTTCGTCTGCTGGGGCTGAACGACCCCTATATTCAGGTCAGCAGCTTCGACCGCCCCAACATCCGCTACATGCTGATGGAAAAATTCAAGCCGCTGGATCAGCTCCTGCGCTACGTCCAGGAGCAGCGCGGCAAGTCCGGCATCATCTACTGCAACAGTCGGGCGAAGGTGGAAGACACCGCCGCGCGGCTGCAAAACCGCGGCTTTAGCGCCGCCGCCTATCATGCCGGGTTAGAGAACCACATCCGCGCCGATGTGCAGGAGAAATTCCAGCGCGATGATCTGCAGATTGTGGTTGCGACGGTGGCGTTCGGGATGGGCATCAACAAGCCGAACGTGCGCTTTGTGGTGCACTTCGACATTCCGCGCAATATCGAATCCTACTATCAGGAAACCGGCCGCGCCGGGCGTGACGGCCTGCCTGCGGAAGCGATGCTGTTTTACGATCCGGCCGATATGGCGTGGCTGCGCCGCTGTCTGGAGGAAAAACCGCAGGGGCAGTTGCAGGATATCGAACGCCACAAGCTCAACGCGATGGGCGCGTTTGCCGAAGCGCAAACCTGCCGTCGTCTGGTGCTGCTCAACTACTTTGGCGAAGGGCGACAGGAGCCGTGCGGTAACTGCGATATCTGCCTGGATCCGCCGAAACAGTACGATGGTTTGATGGACGCACGTAAGGCACTCTCGACCATTTACCGCGTGAACCAGCGCTTCGGGATGGGCTATGTGGTGGAGGTGCTGCGCGGTGCCAACAACCAGCGTATCCGCGATATGGGCCACGACAAGCTGCCTGTCTACGGTATTGGCAAGGACCAGAGCCACGAGCACTGGGTCAGCATTATTCGTCAGCTGATCCACCTCGGCTTTGCCACACAGAACATTGCTCAGCACTCCGCGCTACAGCTGACCGAAGCGGCGCGTCCGGTCCTGCGCGGTGACGTTGAACTGAAGCTCGCCGTGCCGCGCGTGGTCGCCCTCAAGCCGCGGGTGATGCAAAAATCGTACGGCGGCAACTACGACCGCAAGCTGTTCGCCAAACTGCGCAAGCTGCGTAAAGCCATCGCCGATGAAGAGAATATCCCGCCTTACGTGGTGTTTAACGACGCGACCCTGATTGAGATGGCCGAGCAGATGCCGCTCAGCGCCAGCGAAATGCTCAGCGTCAACGGCGTCGGCACGCGCAAGCTGGAGCGCTTCGGTAAAGAGTTTATGGCGCTCATCCGTTCTCACGCCGACGGTGATGATGAGGAGTAGTCAGCCGGGCGAAAAAGTGCCAGGATGATGACTCACTGAATTATTTCCCCGCGAGTTAATTATGTTGATGCTATTTCTCACCGTGGCGTTAGTGCACATTGTTGCGCTGATGAGCCCGGGACCTGACTTTTTCTTCGTGTCACAAACGGCCGTCAGCCGCTCCCGCAAAGAGGCGATGATGGGCGTGCTCGGTATCACCATGGGCGTTATGGTCTGGGCGGCCGTTGCGCTGCTTGGTCTGAACCTGATCCTGGCGAAGATGGCCTGGCTGCATAACATCATTATGGTTGGCGGCGGGCTGTACCTGTGCTGGATGGGCTACCAGATGCTGCGCGGGGCGCTGAAGAAAGAAGAGAAAAAACCGGAAGAGCCAAAGGTAGAGCTGGCAACGGGCGGCCGCAGCTTTGTAAAAGGGCTGCTGACCAACCTGGCGAACCCGAAAGCGATTATCTATTTCGGCTCCGTGTTCTCGCTGTTTGTGGGGGATAGCGTCGGTGCGGGCGCACGCTGGGGCATCTTCCTGCTGATCGTTGTGGAAACCTTTGCCTGGTTTACCATCGTGGCCAGCCTGTTTGCCTTACCGGCGATGCGCCGTGGCTACCAGCGTATCGCGAAGTGGATTGACGGCTTCGCCGGCGCGCTGTTCGCCGGCTTCGGCATTCATCTTATTATTTCTCGCTAAGCATGACGCGCTGACGCAAGCAGCGCGCCAACCAGCATAAACAGCGAACCAAAGACTTTATTCAGGGCCTTCATCTGCTTAGGCCCTTTAATCCACGCCGCAATCCGCTGCGCCAGCGTCGCGTAACCAATCATCACGATGATATCGACAATAATGGTGGTCGCGCCCAGCACCACGTACTGCATTACCTGAGGCTGATGCGGCACGATAAACTGCGGGAACAGCGCGGCGAGGAACACAATGCTCTTCGGGTTGGTCAGGTTGACGAACACCGCGCGCTTAAACAGATGGCCGCGGTTTTGCGTCTGCGCGAGCGTGTTGAGGTTGATGGAGCCTGCCGCGCGCCACTGCTGGATGCCGAGCCAAATCAGATACGCCGCCCCGGCCCATTTCAGCACTTCAAAGGCCAGCACGGAGCGGGAGAACAAGGTTCCCAGACCAATCCCGACCAGCACGATATGAATGCCCAGCCCGGTCTGCAAACCGGCAATGGATGCCGCCGCACCGCGATAGCCGTGGTTGATGGAGGTGGTCATTGTGTTAATGGCGCCCGAGCCCGGTGAAAGGCTAAGGATGATGGATGTCAGTAGGTAAGCGAACCACCACTCGAAGGTCATTTGAAACTCCCGAAACGTCTGTTTTTATGCCACAATACGCTATTGTTGAGTCATTTTGTGACCGGTTACGAAAAAACGATATTCCTTGGCTTAGGTGAGTAGAAACCCGATGTTTCAGCAGAAAAAGGACTGGGAAACACGAGAAAACGCATTTGCTGCTTTCTCCATGGGGCCGCTGACCGATTTCTGGCGCCAGCGTGAGGAAGATGCGTTTACGGGCGTCGGCGGCATCCCGGTACGCTTCGTTCGTTTCCGTAATGAAAAAAATGATCGGGTCATCGTGGTCTGCCCGGGGCGTATTGAAAGCTACGTTAAATATGCCGAACTGGCCTACGACCTGGTCCATATGGGGTTCGATGTGCTGATCATCGACCATCGAGGACAGGGGCTGTCCGGGCGCATGCTTCCGGACACGCACCGTGGGCACGTCGATCGCTTCAGCGATTACGTCGACGATTTTGCCGCGTTCTGGCAGCAGGAAGTTCAGCCCGGTCCCTGGCGTAAGCGATACATTCTTGCGCACTCCATGGGGGGCGCGATATCGACGCTGTTTTTGCAGCGTTATGAACACCAGTGCGATGCGATTGCGCTGACCGCGCCGATGTACGGTATCGTCATACGTTTCCCGGACTGGATGGTGCGCCATCTTCTTGACTGGGCTGAGGGCCATCAGCGCATTCGTGAAGGCTATGCCATCGGAACCGGACGCTGGCGCGCGCTGCCGTTCGCCATCAACGTCTTAACCCACAGTCGGCAGCGTTATCGCCGTAACCTGCGCTTTTATGCCGATGAACCACGCTTACGCGTCGGCGGCCCGACCTGGCACTGGGTGCGGGAAGGTATTCTGGCCGGTGAGCAGGTGCTGGCAGGCGTGGGCGATGATGACACGCCAACGCTTCTGATCCAGGCGGAAGAAGAGCGTGTGGTGGATAACCGCATGCATGACCGCTATTGTGAACTGCGCGCCGCCGCCGGTCACCCCTGCGAAGGGGGAAAACCGCTGGTCATCAACGGCGCTTACCATGAGATCCTTTTCGAAAAGGACGCTATGCGCTCAGTCGCGCTCAACGCCATTGTTGAATTTTTCAACAGGCATAATTGATTATCGTTTTCCACCAGAGGTTGAAATCCCTATGTACCAGGTTGTTGCATCTGATTTAGATGGCACGCTGCTTTCCCCTGACCACACCCTGTCGCCTTACGCGAAAGAGACCCTAAAGCTGCTGACGGCACGGGGCGTGAACTTTGTGTTTGCCACCGGCCGCCACCACGTCGACGTGGGGCAGATCCGCGATAATCTTGAGATCAAATCGTACATGATCACCTCCAACGGTGCGCGCGTGCATGATACCGACGGCAACCTGATCTTCACCCACAACCTGGATCGCGATATTGCCGCCGATCTGTTTGGCGTGGTGCACAACAACCCGGCTATCGTCACCAACGTTTACCGTGACGACGACTGGTTCATGAACCGCCACCGTCCGGATGAAATGCGTTTCTTTAAAGAAGCGGTATTTAACTACTCCCTGTACGAGCCGGGCCTTCTTGAGCCAGAGGGGATCAGTAAGGTGTTCTTCACCTGCGACAGCCACGAAGAACTGCTCCCGCTGGAACAGGCGATCAACGCCCGCTGGGGCGATCGCGTTAACGTCAGCTTCTCAACGCTCACCTGTCTGGAAGTGATGGCGGGAGGTGTCTCCAAAGGCCACGCCCTGGAAGCGGTCGCGAAACGTCTGGGCTTCGAGCTGAAAGACTGTATCGCCTTTGGTGACGGCATGAACGATGCCGAAATGCTGTCGATGGCGGGCAAGGGCTGCATCATGCAGAACGCGCATCAGCGTCTGAAAGATCTGCACCCGGAACTGGAGGTGATTGGTTCTAATGCTGACAACGCGGTACCGAAATACCTGCGCAAGCTGTTCCTTGAATAATCTTCATTTGATTGTTTATTGCTCAGATGTCAACTAAAGAGTTCGCTACAATGCCTGTCCTTCTTTCTGAGAGACAAGTATTGTGGCGCTACTCATTATCACCACTATCCTGTGGGCCTTCTCCTTTAGCCTGATTGGCGAATACCTTGCCGGTTCAGTCGACAGCTACTTCTCGGTGCTGATGCGCGTAGGGCTGGCGGCGCTGGTGTTCCTGCCGTTTCTGCGCACGCGCGGACAGTCGCTGAAAACGATTGTGCTGTACATGCTGGTGGGGGCGATGCAGCTCGGCATCATGTACCTGTTCAGCTTCCGGGCTTACGTCTATTTGTCCGTCTCGGAATTCCTGCTCTTTACCGTGCTGACGCCGCTCTACATCACGCTGATTTACGATCTGCTGAGTAAACGCCGTCTGCGCTGGGGATACCTGCTGAGCGCGGCGCTGGCGGTGATCGGCGCGGCGATTATTCGCTACGACAAAGTGAGCGATCACTTCTGGACCGGGCTGATGTTCGTCCAGCTCGCCAATATCAGTTTCGCCATTGGCATGGTGGGCTACAAACGCCTGATGGAAACCCGTCCGATGCCGCAGCATAACGCGTTCGCGTGGTTCTACCTGGGGGCCGCGATGGTCGCGGTGGCGGCGTGGTTTATGCTCGGTAACCCGCAAAAGCTGCCGACTACCCCCGTGCAGTGGGGCGTGCTGATCTGGCTGGGCGTCGTGGCTTCCGGGTTGGGGTACTTCATGTGGAATTACGGCGCGACGCAGGTCGACGCCGGTACGCTGGGGATCATGAACAACGTGCATGTCCCGGCTGGGTTGTTGGTCAACCTTGCCATCTGGCAGCAACAGCCGCACTGGCCGAGCTTCCTTATTGGGGGAGCGGTGATCCTGGCTTCGCTGTGGGTCCATCGCCGCTGGGTCGCTCCGCGCTCCGCACAAATGGAAGATGGTCGCACGCGTGGTTCCGCGCTGAGCGAATAAACGCCTCCGTAATCGGCTGACGCTGCTCGCCATCGCGCACGGCGGCGTACAGTCGGCTCCACAGTCCTTCACCCAGGGTTTTGGTCACCACCAGACCCTGGCGCTCAAAGCTCTCTACCACCCAGTGCGGCAGCGCCGCGATACCCATTCTGGCCGCCACCATCTGAATCAACAGCAGGGTGTTATCCACGCTTTTCAGCTGCGGACTGATGCCCGCGGGCTGCAGGAAGTGTCGCCAGATATCCAGACGACTGCGCTGAACCGGGTAAATCAGCAGCGTTTCCGTCGCCAGGTCTTCCGGCGTGATGCGCGTTTTGGCCGCCAGCGGATGATCCGGCGCCAGCACCAGGCGTACTTCATAATCAAACATCGGCGAATAGTGCAGGCCGCTGCGCGGCAGAATATCGGACGTCATCACCAGGTCCAGCTCGCCCTGCTGCAGCGAGGGCTGCGGGTCGAACGTCACGCCGGATTTAAAGTCCATCTCCACCTGCGGCCATTTCTGGCGGAAGTTCTCAAGCGCGGGGGTCAGCCACTGAATACAGCTATGGCACTCAATGGCGATACGCAGCGTGGTCTGCTGCGGTTCGTTGCACGCCTGGAGCGCGCTGGCGATCTGCGGCAGGACCTGATTCGCCAGCTGCAACAGGATCTCGCCCTGGGGCGTAAAGCGCAGCGGCTGGCTCTTGCGCACAAAAAGACGGAAGCCGAGGCGTTGTTCCAGATCGCTGAACTGGTGAGAAAGGGCGGACTGGGTCTGGTGCAGCGTGGCCGCCGCCGCCGCGAGCGAGCCGCAGTTCCGCAACGCTTGTAGCGTTTTCAGGTGTTTTATCTCGATCATGAAAGTCCTTCACTTCGCCATGAACATTTTGCGCTTGAGGAATATACAGTACCTGCCAATTATAGATGTGTAAACATCTGGACGTCTAAATAACGAATTTCATAAGGGGCACACCATGACAATCCGCAATCACACACTCGGTTTCCCTCGCGTTGGCCTGCGTCGCGAGCTGAAAAAAGCGCAAGAAAGCTACTGGGCGGGTAACGCCACCCGTGAAGAACTGCTGGCGGTGGGACGCGAGCTGCGCGCCCGTCACTGGGATCAGCAAAAACAGGCGGGAATTGACCTGCTGCCGGTGGGCGATTTCGCCTGGTACGACCATGTTCTGACGACCAGCCTGCTGCTTGGCAACGTGCCGGCTCGTCATCAGAACAAAGATGGATCGGTAGATATCGATACTCTGTTCCGCATCGGCCGTGGCCGTGCGCCAACGGGTGAGCCAGCGGCAGCGGCGGAAATGACTAAATGGTTTAACACTAACTATCACTATATGGTGCCGGAGTTCGTAAAGGGTCAGCAGTTCAGGCTGACCTGGACGCAGCTTCTGGATGAAGTGGACGAAGCGCTGGCGCTGGGCCACCAGGTGAAACCCGTGCTGCTTGGGCCGGTAACGTACCTGTGGCTGGGCAAAGTAAAAGGCGAGCAATTTGACCGGCTCAGCCTGCTGAAGGATATTCTGCCGGTCTATAAACAGGTGCTGATTGAGTTGGGCAAGCGCGGCATTCAGTGGGTGCAAATCGACGAGCCGGCGCTGGTGCTCGAACTGCCCAAGGTTTGGCTTGATGCTTTCAAACCGGCATATGACGCGCTGGTGGGGCAGGTGAAGCTGCTGCTGACCACCTATTTTGAGGGCGTCACGCCGAACCTGAACACCATTACCGCGTTGCCGGTTCAGGGCCTGCACGTTGACCTGGTTCACGGCAAAGACGATGTCGCGGAACTGCACAAGCGACTGCCTGCAGACTGGCTGCTCTCCGCGGGTCTGGTTAACGGTCGTAACGTCTGGCGCGCCGATCTGACCGAGAAATACGCGCAGATTAAGGACATCGTCGGCAAACGTGAGTTGTGGGTGGCCTCGTCCTGCTCCCTGCTGCACAGCCCGATCGATTTGAGCGTGGAAACCCGTCTTGATGCTGAGGTCAAAAGCTGGTTTGCCTTCGCCCTGCAAAAATGTGAAGAGCTGACGCTGCTGCGCGATGC
The DNA here is from genome assembly GCF_043972695.1 of Enterobacter quasiroggenkampii. NCBI lineage: Bacteria > Pseudomonadati > Pseudomonadota > Gammaproteobacteria > Enterobacterales > Enterobacteriaceae > Enterobacter > Enterobacter quasiroggenkampii. Next base: position 372,327 of record NZ_CP143745.1, on the reverse strand, counting down.
GCTGAACAGCGGCGACACGGCGGCGATCAGCGCATGGAGCGCGCCGATCCAGGCACGTCGTCACTCTGCGCGCGTGCATAACCCGGCGGTGGAAAAACGCCTGGCGGCCATCACCGCCCAGGACAGCCAGCGTCAGAGCCCATATGAGGTGCGCGCCGAAGCGCAGCGTGCCCGCTTCAACCTGCCTGCGTGGCCGACCACCACCATCGGTTCCTTCCCACAAACCACCGAAATCCGTGGCCTGCGTCTGGACTTCAAAAAGGGCAACCTGGATGCGAATCACTACCGCACCGGTATCGCCGAACACATCAAGCAGGCGATTATCGAGCAGGAGCGGCTGGGGCTGGACGTGCTGGTGCACGGTGAGGCCGAGCGTAACGACATGGTGGAGTACTTCGGTGAGCATCTCGACGGCTTTGTGTTTACCCAGAATGGCTGGGTGCAGAGCTACGGCTCCCGCTGCGTGAAGCCGCCGGTGGTGATCGGCGACGTCAGCCGTCCGGAAGCGATCACCGTGGAGTGGGCGAAATACGCGCAGTCTCTGACCGACAAGCCGGTGAAAGGTATGCTCACCGGTCCGGTGACCATTCTTTGCTGGTCCTTCCCGCGCGAAGACGTAACCCGTGAAACCATCGCGAAGCAAATCGCGCTGGCGCTGCGTGATGAAGTGGCAGATCTGGAAGCTGCAGGCATAGGCATCATCCAGATTGACGAACCGGCCCTGCGCGAAGGTCTGCCGCTGCGCCGCAGCGACTGGGGTGCCTACCTGAAGTGGGGCGTGGAGGCATTCCGCATCAACGCCGCGGTGGCGAAGGACGACACGCAGATCCACACCCACATGTGTTACTGCGAATTTAACGACATCATGGATTCGATTGCCGCGCTGGACGCTGACGTGATCACCATTGAGACGTCGCGCTCAGACATGGAGCTGCTGGAGTCGTTCGAAGAGTTCGAGTACCCGAACGAAATCGGGCCGGGCGTGTATGACATTCACTCCCCGAACGTGCCGAGCGTGGAGTGGATTGAAGCCCTGCTGAAAAAAGCGGCCCAGCGCATTCCGGCTGAGCGCCTGTGGGTGAACCCGGACTGCGGCCTGAAAACCCGCGGCTGGCCGGAAACCCGCGCCGCGCTGGCGAATATGGTGAAGGCAGCACAGAATTTGCGTCAGGCATAATTGTGACGCGCGATGGCCGGGCGTCTGCCCGGCCTGGAATGCGCATGCTTAGTTCAGATCTGCGCCGTTGCTGGCAATCACTTTTTGGTACCACCAGAAGGAGTCTTTTTTCAGCCGTTTCAACGTACCGTTGCCTTCATCGTCCTGATCGACATAGATAAAACCGTAGCGTTTGGACATCTGCGAGGTGCCCGCGCTGATGATGTCGATACAGCCCCACGTGGTGAACCCCATCACCTCGACGCCTTCATTAATCGCGGCCAGCGTTTGCGCGAAGTGTGCGCGGAAGTAGTCGATTCGATAGCTATCGTGGATCTTGCCGTTTTCGACCACATCCTTCGCGCCCAGACCGTTTTCAACGATAAACAGCGGCTTCCGGTAACGGTCATACAGCTCCAGCAGCGAGATTTTCAACCCAAGCGGATCAATCTGCCATCCCCATTCGGACGCAGGCAGATACGGGTTTTTCACACCGAGAACGGTATTCCCGGGAATGCGTTCGGCGTCAGGCTGAGTGGATTCGGTCATCGACATGTAATAGCTGAAGGAGACGAAATCGACGGTATGCGCCTTTAAAATACGCCGATCGTCAGGGTGCATTTCAATATGGATATTTCGTTGTTCCAGATCGCGCAGGATCAGCGGGGGATAGTCGCCAAATACCTGCACGTCGGCATAAAAATAGTTTTCCAGGTTTTTCTTCAGCGTGGCTTCAACGTCTTCCGGACGGCAGCTGTGCGGATAGGTCGTCAGTTTGGTCAGCATGCACCCGACCTGGCTACCCGGAATTTTGGCGTGGCAGTCGCGCGTAACCAGTGCAGACGCGACAAACTGATGGTGCAGACCCTGATAGATATCCTGTTTCGCGTTGCCCGGTGCGCTTTTCTCTTCGCGAATGCCCGCGGTCGTAAAGGGATGGCGGTGAATACTGTCTATTTCATTGAAGGTTAGCCAGTAACGCACCAGCTCTTTGTAGCGGTCGAAACAAACATTGCTGAAGCGAACAAAGGCATCAACCACATTGCGATGCACCCAGCCGTTATATTTTTCGCTCAGCGCCAGCGGCATTTCGTAGTGGGAAAGGGTGACCAGCGGCTCGATGTTATGACGACGCAGCTCGCGAAACAGTTCTTCATAAAACTGCAGCCCGGCCTCGTTTGGCTCGGCGTCCTCTCCGGTCGGGAAAATACGTGACCAGGCAATGGATACGCGCAGCACCTTAAAACCCATCTCAGCAAACAGCGCGATGTCGTCTTTATAGTGGTGATAAAAATCGATGCCGCGGCGTTTCGGGTACAGCGCATCATTTTTACCTTCAAACGCGTCGCGAATATTTTCGTCCGTCAGGGCCATGTGGCCGCTGTAATCTTTCACGGAGAGGTTGGGTTTCCAGGCGACAGCGTCGGCAACGGACGGCCCTTTGCCGTCCACGTTCCATGCGCCTTCGGCCTGGTTGGCGGCAATCGCGCCGCCCCATAAAAAACCGTGTGGAAACGCGAGGGAATTGTCCATAACACGCACTCCTTATACGTCATGATGATGGGAAAGGCTTACCCTTTTTTACCACCGTACTGACGGAACCACGTAAGCATCCGCTGCCATCCATCTTTAGCCGATTCAGCGTGATAGCTCGGACGATAGTCGGCGTTAAACGCATGCCCGGCATCCGGGTATACCACGATCTCCGCCTTCGCATTTGCCGCGCGGAGCGCATGGCGCATGGTTTCTACCGAATCCAGCGAAATACCGGTGTCCTGACCGCCGTAAAGCCCTAACACGGGGGCATTTAACTCGGTGGCGATATCAACCGGATGTTTTGGTGAATTCAGCGTTTTTTCACCCACCAGTTTGCCGTACCAGGCGACAGCGGCTTTGAGCTGCGGGTTATGCGCGGCATACAGCCAGCTAATGCGTCCGCCCCAGCAGAAACCGGTGACCAGCAAACGATGGGGATCGCCCCCGTTGCGCGCCGCCCAGCTGGCGACGTGGTCGAGGTCGGCCAGAACCTGCGCGTCCGGGACTTTGCTGACCAGGTTGCTGAGCAAGGTGGGGATATCGCTGTAGTCGTTCGGATCGCCCTGACGGAAGTAGAGCTCTGGCGCAACGGCCAGATAGCCTTCCAGCGCCAGCCGGCGGCAGAGGTCGCGAATGTGTTCGTGAACACCGAAAATTTCCTGAACCACGATCACGATGGGCAGCGGGCCGTCTGCCGATTTTGGTCGTGCGTGGTAAGCAGGCATGTTCTCTCCCTGCGTGGGAATAGAGGTCTCACCCGCGGTGATGGCATCTTCAGACGTTGAGACGATGGTTGAGGCATGCGGGGCCGCAGCAGGTGCAAAACCGGTTTTTTCAGTCATGGCATTCTCCGTACCAATCAGTTAGCGCAAAGGTAAATATAGACACCAGGTTAACAACTCACAGTGCCTTAAACGGTCTATCTTTTGTGCAGCACCTGACGATATAACTTGTTAATGTGATGTAAATCACTTTTTGATGGAAATTCGATGCAATCATTTTCATTCATGGTGAGATGCGTCACGAAATTATGCTTACTGCTTCTGTAAAGTACCGTTTTACTTCTTCTGACTAACCGACCCACAGAGGAGTCACCTATGTCTAAGTCTGATGTTTTTCATCTCGGCCTCACTAAAAACGATTTACAAGGGGCTACGCTCGCTATCGTCCCTGGCGATCCGGAGCGTGTGGAAAAGATCGCCGCGCTGATGGATAAGCCGGTTAAGCTGGCAGCCCATCGTGAATTCACCACCTGGCGCGCAGAGCTGGATGGTAAAGCCGTGATCGTGTGTTCTACCGGTATCGGTGGCCCGTCTACTTCGATTGCTGTTGAAGAGCTGGCACAGCTGGGCATTCGTACTTTCCTGCGTATCGGTACCACTGGCGCTATTCAGCCGCATATCAACGTCGGCGACGTGCTGGTGACGACCGCGTCTGTGCGTCTGGATGGCGCAAGCCTCCACTTTGCACCGATGGAGTTCCCGGCGGTGGCAGATTTCGAGTGCACCACCGCGCTGGTTGAAGCCGCGAAATCCGTGGGCGCCACCACCCACGTGGGCGTGACCGCTTCGTCCGATACCTTCTACCCGGGCCAGGAGCGTTACGACACCTTCTCTGGCCGCGTGGTAAGCCGCTTCAAAGGCTCCATGGAAGAGTGGCAGTCGATGGGCGTGATGAACTACGAAATGGAATCCGCCACGCTGCTGACCATGTGCGCAAGCCAGGGTCTGCGTGCCGGTATGGTGGCTGGCGTCATCGTCAACCGTACCCAGCAGGAGATCCCGAACGCCGAAACCATGAAGCAGACCGAAAGTCATGCAGTGAAAATCGTGGTGGAAGCGGCGCGTCGCCTGATCTAGTCCTCTTCCTTCGAAATTAAAGGCCGACACGTTCGGCCTTTATTTTTTGCGTAACGCCTCGCAGGAAAACCCTTTCAAACTGGACGTTTATACAGCACAATCTTAGATTGTGCGGGTAATACGTTGATGCAGGGGGCATTGTGGATATCTCAATCCTGATTTATGCGGTGATTGCGCTGGCGGGCGTGGCGATAGGCTGGCTGATGTCAAGCTATCAGCATGCGCAGCAGAAGGCCGATCAGCTGGCTGAACGCGAAGAGATCGTCGCCGATTTAAGCGCGGCCAGGCAGCAGCTTGCCCTGAGTGAACACTGGCGCGACGAGTGTGAACTGCTCAACAACGAGCTGCGCAATCTCCGTGATATCAACACCTCGCTGGAGGCCGATCTCCGTGAAGTGACCACCCGCCTGGAATCCACTCAGCTGCATGCGGAAGATAAAATCCGCCAGATGATCAACAGCGAGCAGCGCCTCAGCGAACAGTTTGAAAACCTCGCAAACCGCATTTTTGAGCACAGCAACCGCCGCGTTGACGAACAGAACCGCCAGAGCCTGAACAGCCTGCTGACGCCCCTGCGTGAACAGCTGGACGGCTTCCGCCGTCAGGTACAGGACAGCTTTGGTCAGGAAGCCCGCGAGCGGCACACGCTGGCGCATGAGATTCGCAATCTCCAGCAGCTGAATGCCCAGATGGCGCAGGAGGCGGTCAACCTGACCCGCGCGCTGAAAGGGGATAACAAAACCCAGGGCAACTGGGGAGAAGTGGTGCTGACCCGCGTCCTGGAAGCTTCAGGCCTTCGGGAAGGGTACGAATACGAAACGCAGGTGAGTATTGAAAATGATGCCCGCTCGCGAATGCAGCCGGATGTGATCGTGCGGCTGCCCCAGGGCAAAGATGTGGTGATTGACGCCAAGATGACCCTGGTGGCGTATGAGCGTTACTTCAATGCGGAGGACGACTACACTCGCGAATCGGCGCTGCAGGAGCACATTGCCTCCGTACGCAATCATATTCGCCTGCTCGGCAGAAAAGACTATCAGCAACTGCCTGGCCTGCGATCGCTAGACTATGTCCTGATGTTTATTCCGGTAGAGCCCGCGTTTCTGCTGGCACTCGACAGGCAGCCTGAACTCATCACCGAAGCGCTCAAAAATAACATTATGCTGGTCAGCCCCACCACGCTGCTGGTGGCCTTACGCACCATTGCGAACCTGTGGCGCTATGAGCACCAGAGCCGCAACGCGCAGCAGATTGCTGACCGCGCCAGCAAGCTGTACGACAAAATGCGCCTCTTCGTGGACGACATGTCCTCCGTCGGGCAGAGCCTGGACCGTGCGCAGGATAACTACCGTCAGGCGATGAAAAAACTCGCCTCGGGACGTGGCAATCTGCTGGCGCAGGCCGAATCATTCCGCAGCCTGGGGGTAGAGGTTAAACGCGAGATTAATCCGGAATTGGTGGAACAGGCCACCGCCCAGGACGACGAGTTTCGCCTGCGTGAAGGGGCGGACGAACAAAAGACAAACAGTGAAGACAACACGTTAGCGGTGGATTTATCACCAGACGAGACTCCGGCGCGTTTCTTTCGCGGTGGTTGAAACGTAGGGCAAACGCGCCCAATCTGTTACACTTCTCGAACATTTTACTGATAAGCAGGCTCTAAGATGGCTGACGATTCACAAGACACAACGCACTTTGGCTTTCAGACTGTCGCCAAAGCGCAGAAAGCTGACATGGTGGCCCACGTATTTCATTCCGTGGCGGCGAAGTACGATGTGATGAATGACCTGATGTCGTTCGGCATTCATCGCTTGTGGAAGCGCTTCACCATTGACTGTAGCGGCGTACGTCGCGGACAAACGGTGCTGGATTTAGCCGGTGGTACGGGCGATTTAACCGCGAAATTCTCTCGTCTGGTGGGCGAAACCGGGCGCGTTGTCCTCGCCGATATTAATGACTCCATGCTGAAAATGGGCCGCGAAAAGCTGCGTAACATCGGCGTGGTGGGGAATGTGGAATATGTGCAGGCAAATGCCGAAGCGCTGCCGTTCCCGGACAATACCTTTGACTGCATCACGATCTCCTTCGGTCTGCGTAACGTGACCGACAAAGAAAAAGCGCTGCGCTCCATGTATCGCGTGCTGAAGCCGGGTGGACGCCTGCTGGTGCTCGAATTTTCCAAACCGATTATTGAGCCGCTGAGCAAAGCTTACGACGCCTATTCCTTCCACGTTCTGCCACGCATCGGTGAGCTAGTGGCCAACGACGCGGAAAGCTACCGCTATCTGGCGGAATCTATCCGTATGCACCCGGATCAGGACACATTAAAAGCCATGATGCAGGATGCAGAATTTGAGAACGTTGAATATTTCAACCTGACGGCGGGTGTCGTCGCGCTGCATCGCGGTTACAAGTTCTGAGTGGAGGTGTCCCGTGCCCTTTAAACCCTTAGTCACCGCAGGTATCGAAAACGTACTGAATGCTTTTCTCTATCGTGCTCCGGCGCTTAAAGCAGCGCGTCAGCGGCTAAACGGGAAGGTATTACGTATTGTTTTAAAAGAGTTCTCGACGCCGCTTGTGCTGGTCTTCAGCGAACGCCAGCTTGACGTTCTGGGGGCGTGGGAAGGTGACGCCGACTGCTCGGTCATCACGCACATGAGCGTGCTGCCAAAACTGCGCGATCGCCAGCAATTAACGGCGCTTATCCGCAGCGGTGAGCTGGAAGTGGAAGGCGACATTCAGGTCGTGCAGAACTTCGTTGCGCTCACCGATCTGGCGGAGTTCGACCCGGCAGAACTGCTCGCGCCCTTTATCGGCGACATTGCCGCTGAAGGTATCGGGAAAGTCCTTCAGGGTGGCACCTCCTTTGCGCGTAAAAGCCTGCAACGTCAGCAACGCTATGCGGCGGAAGTGCTGACGGAGGAGTGGCGAATGGCGCCCGGTCCACTGGAAGTGGCATGGTTTGCGGAAGAGACCGCGGCTGTTGAACGTGCGGTTGATGCCTTAACCAAACGGCTGGAAAAACTGGAGGGCAAATGACGCCTGGTGAAATTCGGCGCCTCTATTTCATTATTCGCACCTTTTTGAGCTACGGGCTCGACGAGCTTATCCCCAAAATGCGTATCACGCTGCCGCTTCGCATCTGGCGGCGGATGCTCTTCTGGATGCCTAATCGCCATAAAGGTCAGCCGCTGGGTGAGCGCCTGCGCCTCGCATTGCAGGAGCTCGGTCCGGTATGGATTAAGTTCGGGCAGATGCTCTCGACCCGCCGCGATCTCTTCCCGCCGCTGATTGCTGATGAACTCGCGATGCTGCAGGACCGCGTCGCACCGTTTGACGGTGCGCGCGCGAAAAAGCAAATTGAAGAGGCGATGGGCAACATTCCCATTGAGACCTGGTTTGACGATTTCGATATTCAGCCACTGGCATCGGCCTCTATCGCTCAGGTACACACCGCGCGCCTGAAAGAAAATGGCAAGGAAGTGGTTATTAAGGTCATTCGTCCGGACATCCTGCCCATCATCAAAGCAGACATGAAGCTGATTTATCGTCTGGCGCGCTGGGTGCCGCGTCTGCTTCCGGACGGACGTCGTTTGCGTCCAATGGAAGTGGTGCGGGAATATGAAAAAACGCTGATTGATGAGCTTAACCTGCTGCGTGAATCGGCAAACGCCATTCAGCTGCGTCGCAACTTTGAAAACAGCCCGATGCTCTATGTTCCTGAAGTCTATTCTGACTACTGCAGCCAGAACATGATGGTGATGGAGCGTATCTACGGTATTCCGGTTTCGGATGTGGTGGCCCTAGAGAAGCAGGGAACGAACATGAAGCTGTTGGCCGAGCGTGGCGTTCAGGTCTTCTTCACCCAGGTGTTCCGCGACAGCTTTTTCCATGCGGACATGCACCCGGGCAATATCTTCGTGAGCTACGAGCACCCTGAGGATCCGAAGTATATCGGTATCGACTGTGGGATTGTGGGGTCGCTGAATAAAGAAGATAAACGCTATCTGGCCGAGAATTTCATCGCGTTCTTCAACCGCGACTACCGTAAGGTGGCCGAGCTCCACGTCGATTCCGGCTGGGTGCCGCCGGACACCAACGTCGAAGAGTTCGAGTTTGCGATCCGGACCGTTTGCGAACCGATTTTTGAAAAACCGCTGGCGGAAATCTCCTTCGGACATGTGCTGTTGAATCTGTTCAACACGGCTCGCCGCTTTAATATGGAAGTTCAGCCACAGCTAGTTTTACTTCAGAAAACATTACTTTACGTTGAGGGTGTAGGCCGACAGCTCTATCCTCAGTTAGACTTGTGGAAGACCGCGAAACCTTTCCTTGAATCCTGGATTAAGGATCAGGTGGGTATTCCGGCGCTGGTTCGCTCGCTGAAAGAGAAAGGCCCGTTCTGGATAGAAAAAATGCCTGAAATTCCTGAACTGGTTTATGACAGTTTGCGTCAGAGCAAGAACCTTCAGCACAGCATGGATAAAATCGCTCGCGAACTTCAGTCCAGCCGTGTTCGTCAGGGGCAGTCACGCTATCTCTTTGGGATTGGCGCAACGCTGCTGCTGAGCGGTACGCTGCTGCTAATCAACCGCCCGGAGTGGCAGATGATGCCCGCCTGGCTGATGGCCGCCGGGGTGGTTGTCTGGCTTGCCGGATGGCGAAAAACGCGCTGAGTTTGCGTCGCTATCGACGGGTCGCATACGTATAATGCGACCTGACTCATTAATCATCTATCCCTGAGGAACGTGTATGGGTGGTATCAGTATCTGGCAATTGTTGATCATTGCCGTCATCGTCGTGCTGTTGTTTGGCACCAAAAAGCTCGGTTCTATTGGTTCCGATCTGGGCGCGTCTATCAAAGGCTTCAAGAAAGCGATGAGCGATGATGAGAGCAAGCAGGATAAAACCAGCCAGGACGCTGACTTTACTGCTAAATCCATCTCCGACAAGCAAGAAGAAGCCAAAAAGGAAGACGCTAAACGCCACGATAAAGAGCAGGTGTAAGTCGTGTTCGACATTGGTTTTAGTGAGCTCCTGCTGGTCTTTGTGATTGGCCTGATCGTGCTGGGGCCTCAGCGTCTGCCGGTGGCGGTGAAAACCGTTGCGGGCTGGGTTCGTGCGCTGAGATCGCTGGCATCGACCGTTCAGAATGAACTGGCTCAGGAGCTTAAGCTGCAGGAATTTCAGGAAAGCCTGAAAAAGGTTGAGAAGGCGAGCATGGATAACCTGACGCCGGAACTGAAAGCATCAATGGATGAGCTGCGCGAAGCGGCGGAATCCATGAAGCGCTCCTACAGCATTAACGATCCTGAAAAAGCGAGCGATGAAGCGAACACCATCCATAACCCGGTGGTGAAGGGCAGCGAAGAGCAGCGTGAAGGCGTAACGCCTGCCAGCGCTGAACATCAGGCTGCTGCGCCTGAACAGACGCCGCAGGAAACCGAAGTGAAAAAGCAGGTGCAGCCGGAAAAGCCCGTGGTTAACGCTGCCGAGGCAAAACCCGCCGCGCCCGTTTCCGAATCATCCCCCTCGTCGAGTGATAAAGCGTAAACATGGCTGTAGATGATACTCAACCGCTGATTACGCACCTCATAGAGCTGCGTAAGCGCCTGTTAAACTGCATTATTGCGGTTCTCGTTATTTTTCTATGCCTGGTCTATTTCGCCAACGATATCTACCAGGTGGTTTCTGCGCCGCTGATCAAGCAGATGCCGCTGGGCGCAACGATGATTGCAACAGACGTTGCTTCTCCGTTCTTTACCCCCATCAAGCTGACCTTTTGGGTGTCGTTGATTGCCTCTGCGCCCGTGATTCTGTACCAGGTGTGGGCCTTTGTGGCGCCAGCACTGTATAAGCACGAACGTAAGCTGGTCATCCCGCTGCTGGTGTCCAGTTCGCTGCTGTTCTATATCGGCATGGCGTTTGCCTATTTCGTTGTCTTCCCGCTGGCCTTCGGCTTCCTGACGCATACCGCGCCGGAAGGCGTCCAGGTGTCGACGGATATCGCCAGCTACCTCAGCTTTGTGATGGCGCTGTTTATGGCGTTCGGCGTGGCCTTTGAAGTACCGGTGGCCATTGTGCTGCTCTGCTGGGTAGGGGTCACCACGCCGGATGACCTGCGTAAGAAGCGTCCGTATATCCTGGTCGGCGCATTTGTGGTCGGCATGCTGCTGACACCGCCGGATGTGTTCTCCCAGACGCTGCTGGCCATACCGATGTACTGCCTGTTTGAGGTCGGCGTCTTCTTCTCACGGTTCTACGTGGGTAAAGGGCGTCGGTCGGATGACGAAGACGCGACGTCCGACAAGACCACTGAAGAGTAAAACCAGCCGCCCGTCAGGGCGGTTGTTATATGGGGATTCGCATGTTTGATATCGGACTTAACCTGACCAGCTCGCAGTTTGCGAAAGATCGCGATGAGGTGGTTGCGCGCGCGTTTGCCGCCGGGGTGAAAGGACTGCTGCTGACGGGCACCAACCTGCATGAGAGCGAGCAGGCGCAGCAGCTGGCGCAACGCTACGAACGCTGTTGGTCTACCGCGGGCGTACACCCACATGACAGCAGCCAGTGGATCCCGGAAAGCAGTGAAATCCTGCGCAGGCTGGCGAAGACACCGGAAGTGGTGGCGATTGGCGAATGCGGCCTCGATTTCAACCGTAACTTTTCCACGCCAGAAGAGCAGGAAAAGGCGTTCACTGCCCAGCTTGCGCTGGCGGCAGAGCTTGAAATGCCCGTATTTATGCACTGCCGCGACGCGCATGAGCGTTTCCTGACTCTGCTGGATCCGTGGCTTGAGAAACTGCCGGGCGCAGTGCTGCACTGTTTTACCGGCTCACGGCAGGAGGCGCTGGAGTGCCTGGAGCGCGGGCTTTATCTGGGGATTACCGGCTGGGTTTGCGATGAGCGCCGCGGGCTTGAGCTTAGGGAACTGTTGCCAGCGATCCCGGCTGACCGGTTGCTCCTTGAAACGGATGCGCCTTATCTGCTGCCGCGCGATATGAAACCCAAACCGGCATCGCGACGCAATGAGCCCGCTTATCTGGGGCACATTGTTGAGCGCGTCGCGACGTGGCGCGGAGAGGATCCGCACTGGCTTTCCGTACAGACGGATGACAACGTGCGTAAGCTGTTCGGGATAAACGTTTAAAGTTTACGGAAGTCGGTGTTTTTAACGCTCTGCAACACCTGTTTGTTCAGCAGATTAAGCAACAGCATGGAGCGCGCTTCCCCGTCCGGCTCGGCAAAAATCGCCTGCAGGCCTTCGAAAGCCCCTTCAGTAATCACGACGCTATCGCCCGTGTAGGGCGTTTCCGGGTCGGTAAGGCCTTCGGGCTGCTGATAAATCGACAGCTGGTGGATCACCGATGAGGGAACCGTCGCGGGGTGAGCGCCAAAGCGAACAAAATGGCTGACGCCGCGCGTGGCGCTGATGGTGGTGGTGTGGATCACCTCAGGGTCGAACTCCACGAACAGGTAGTTCGGGAACAACGGCTCGCTCACGGTTGTGCGCTTCCCGCGCTGCATTTTCTCAAGCGTGATCACGGGCGTCAGGCAATTGACAGACTGACGTTCAAGATGTTCCTGCGCGCGCTGAAGTTGCCCGCGTTTGCAATACAGTAAATACCAGGCCTGCATAATCACTCTTTCCCTTAGTTCGGGGCGCAAGCATATCAAAACCCTGGCGGGATCGCTAAGTTGATTATAATGGGCGAAAATGGGGCAGAACGCATAACTTCACGCTAATTTAACAAAATTACAGCATCAAGCAGGCTTACGCCGTATAATGAAGCGCTTACAGAGAGGCCATGATTAACTGCATGAAATACCACGATCTCCGCGACTTCCTGACGCTGCTGGAAAAGCAGGGTGAACTCAAACGTATTACACTTCCTGTTGATCCTTATCTGGAGATGACAGAAATTGCTGACCGCACCCTGCGTGCCGGTGGCCCCGCGTTACTGTTTGAAAATCCGAAAGGGTACGCCATGCCGGTGCTGTGCAACCTGTTTGGTACCCCGCGTCGCGTCGCACTGGGGATGGGGCAGGAAGACGTCACGGCCCTGCGCGAAGTCGGTAAGCTGCTGGCCTTCCTGAAAGAGCCGGAGCCGCCGAAAGGCTTCCGCGATCTGTTCGACAAGCTGCCGCAGTTTAAGCAGGTGCTGAACATGCCCACTAAACGCCTGCGCGGCGCGCCGTGCCAGCAGAAGGTGCTGGAAGGCGATGCAGTTGATTTGACTAAAATCCCTATCATGCAGTGCTGGCCGGAAGATGCCGCGCCGCTGATCACCTGGGGACTCACCGTCACGCGCGGCCCGCACAAAGAGCGCCAGAATCTCGGTATTTACCGCCAGCAGTTGATTGGTAAGAATAAGCTCATTATGCGCTGGCTGTCGCATCGCGGCGGCGCGCTGGATTTCCAGGAGTGGTGTGCTGCGCATCCGGGTGAACGTTTCCCGGTGTCCGTTGCGCTGGGCGCCGATCCGGCCACCATTCTCGGGGCCGTCACGCCCGTACCGGATACGCTCTCGGAGTATGCCTTTGCTGGCCTGCTGCGCGGAACGAAAACCGAAGTCGTGAAGTGTATCTCTAACGATCTTGAAGTCCCGGCCAGTGCAGAAATTGTGCTGGAAGGTTACATTGAATCGGGTGAAATGGCGCCGGAAGGCCCTTACGGCGATCACACCGGCTATTACAACGAAGTGGATAACTTCCCGGTGTTTACCGTGACGCACATTACGCAGCGTGAAGATGCGATTTATCACTCCACGTATACCGGGCGTCCACCGGATGAACCGGCGGTACTGGGCGTGGCGCTGAATGAAGTGTTTGTGCCGATCCTGCAAAAGCAGTTCCCGGAAATTGTTGATTTTTATCTGCCGCCTGAAGGATGCTCGTATCGCATGGCGGTGGTCACGATGAAGAAGCAGTATCCAGGTCATGCTAAACGCGTGATGATGGGCGTGTGGTCTTTCCTGCGCCAGTTTATGTATACCAAATTTGTTATTGTCTGCGATGATGACGTTAACGCCCGCGACTGGAATGACGTAATCTGGGCTATTACCACGCGAATGGACCCGGCGCGCGATACGGTGTTAGTCGAAAACACGCCGATTGATTATCTGGATTTTGCCTCGCCGGTTTCCGGTCTTGGCTCAAAGATGGGACTGGATGCCACAAATAAATGGCCTGGCGAAACCGACCGTGAATGGGGTCGCCCGATCAAAAAAGATCCTGCTGTGACCGCGCGCATTGACGCGATCTGGGACGAGCTGGCCATAATGAATAACGGTAAACCCTGAGCTGACCGTTAAGCCCTATAGACTTCCCGACAGAGAGAGCGAATGACAACCTTAAGCTGTAAAGTGACCTCGGTAGATGCCATCACCGACACCGTATATCGCGTCCGTTTAGTGCCAGAAGCGCCATTCTCTTTCCGCGCGGGTCAGTATCTGATGGTCGTGATGGATGAGCGTGATAAGCGTCCTTTCTCCATGGCCTCCACGCCAGCGGAGCAGGAATTTATTGAGCTTCATATCGGTGCGTCAGAGCTTAACCTGTATGCGATGGCCGTCATGGACCGCATTCTGAAAGAGCGCGAGATCGTAGTGGATATTCCGCACGGTGATGCGTGGCTGCGCGATGACGAAGACCGTCCGCTGATCCTGATTGCCGGTGGTACAGGCTTCTCCTACGTACGCTCCATTCTGTTGACCGCCCTGGCGCGTAATCCCGACCGTGATATCACGATCTACTGGGGTGGCCGTGAAGAGAAACACCTGTATGACCTGTCTGAACTGGAAGCGCTGAGCGTCACCCATCCTAACCTGCGCATTGAGCCGGTGGTTGAGCAGCCGGAAGAGGGCTGGCGCGGGCGTAGCGGGACGGTGCTGACGGCAGTGCTGCAGGATCACGGTACGCTGGCGGGGCATGATATCTACATTGCAGGGCGTTTCGAGATGGCGAAAATCGCCCGCGATCTGTTCTGTAACGAACGTGATGCGCGTGAAGACCGCCTGTTTGGCGATGCGTTTGCCTTCATTTAAATAAAAAACCCGCCCCTGACAGGCGGGAAGAACGGCAACTAAACTGTTTCTCTTCGCCAGTGACACGACTGGCGGCGAGGTACCTCTCGTAGGCCAGGAAAGCGCCGCGCCTCCCGGCAAAAGCCCGATGGCGCGATGCTTATCGGGCCTACGTTATAGCCTTACACTCTCTCAAACACCGTCGCGATACCCTGACCCAGCCCGATACACATCGTTGCCAGACCAAACTGGGCATCTTTGCGTTCCATCAGGTTGATCAGCGTCGTGCTGATACGCGCCCCGGAGCAGCCCAGCGGGTGACCGAGGGCGATCGCGCCGCCGTTGAGGTTAATCTTCTCGTCGATCTGTTCCATCAGCCCCAGATCTTTAATGCACGGCAGGATCTGCGCGGCGAACGCTTCGTTCATCTCAAAGAGATCGATGTCGCTGGCGGTTAAGCCCGCTTTTTTCAGCGCCAGCTTTGAAGCCGGAACCGGGCCGTAGCCCATGATCGACGGATCGCAGCCCACGACCGCCATCGAGCGTACCCGAGCGCGAGGCGTTAATCCCAGCTCGCGGGCGCGGCTTTCGCTCATTACCAGCATCGCGGCGGCGCCGTCGGACAACGCCGACGAGGTCCCTGCCGTGACCGTACCGGTGACGGGGTCAAACGCCGGACGCAGCGTGGAAAGCGCTTCGACGGTGGTTTCCGGGCGGATGACTTCGTCGTAGCTGAACTGCTTCAGAACGCCGTCTGCATCATGGCCGCCGGTAGGGATGATCTCGTTCTTAAAGGCACCAGACTGCGTGGCGGCCCATGCGCGAGCGTGAGAACGCGCGGCAAAGGCATCCTGCATTTCGCGGCTGATGCCGTGCAGGCGGGAGAGCATCTCGGCGGTCAGACCCATCATCCCCGCAGCTTTCGCCACGTTGCGGCTCATCCCCGGGTGGAAATCGACCCCGTGACTCATCGGGACGTGACCCATATGCTCGACGCCACCGACCAGGCAAGCCTGAGCATCGCCGGTCATGATCATGCGGGCCGCGTCGTGCAGCGCCTGCATTGATGAACCGCACAGGCGGTTAACGGTGACGGCTGGAACCGAATGCGGTATCTCCGCCAGCAGCGACGCGTTGCGGGCAATGTTGAAGCCCTGCTCCAGGGTCTGCTGCACGCAGCCCCAGTAGATATCGTCGAGCGCAGCCGGATCCAGCGCCGGGTTACGCGCCAGCAGGCTACGCATCAGGTGCGCGGAGAGGTCTTCCGCACGCACGTTACGGAACGCGCCGCCTTTTGAACGGCCCATCGGGGTGCGAATCGCATCAACAATGACAACCTTTTCCATTGTGACTCCTTAAGCCGTTTTCAGCTCGCCAACCGGACGGGCTGGCTCAACTGCGGGATAGTAGGGTTCGTTATGGCGCGCTTTGTTACGCAGCCCTTCCGGCACTTCATACAGCGGGCCGAGGTGCTGATACTGCTGAGCCATATCGAGGTAGCGGGCGCTGCCGAGTGTGTCCAGCCAGCGGAACGCGCCGCCGTGGAACGGAGGGAAGCCCAGGCCGTATACCAGCGCCATATCCGCTTCCGCCGGGCTGGCGATAATGCCTTCTTCGAGGCAACGCACCACTTCGTTGATCATCGGAATCATCATGCGGGCGATGATCTCATCGTCGGTGAAGTCGCGTTTCGGCTGACTGACATCGGCCAGCAGGCTATCCACCGCCGCGTCTTCTTCTTTCTTCGGTTTGCCCTTGCTATCTTCTTTATAGCGCCAGAAGCCCAGACCGTTTTTCTGACCGAAGCGGTTAGCGTCGAACAGCGCGTCAATCGCGTCGCGATAGTCTTTCTGCATGCGCTGCGGGAAGCCTGCCGCCATTACCGCCTGGGCGTGGTGGGCGGTATCAATGCCCACAACGTCCAGCAGATACGCCGGTCCCATCGGCCAGCCGAACTGTTTTTCCATCACTTTGTCGATTTTGCGGAAGTCCGCGCCGTCGCGCAGCAGCTGGCTAAAACCGGCGAAATAAGGGAACAGCACGCGGTTGACAAAGAAGCCCGGACAATCGTTAACGACGATCGGCGTTTTGCCCATCTTGCTTGCCCAGGCCACCACTTTGGCGATGGTGTCGTCAGAGGTTTTTTCCCCACGGATCACTTCGACCAGCGGCATACGGTGTACCGGGTTGAAGAAGTGCATACCGCAGAAGTTTTCCGGACGCTTCAGCACGCTCGCCAGTTCGCTGATTGGAATAGTGGAGGTGTTAGAGGCCAGCACGGTATCCGGGCGAACCTTGTCTTCCGTTTCCGCCAGCACCGCTTTTTTAACCTTCGGGTTCTCGACGACGGCTTCGACCACCACGTCGACACGATCAAAACCGCTGTATTCCAGCACGGGCTGAATGGTGGAAATCACGCCTGCAAGCTTCAGACCGTCAATTTTGCCGCGCTCAAGCTGTTTATTCAGCAGCTTGGCCGCTTCGGTCATGCCCAGCGTCAGGGATTTCTCGTTGATGTCTTTCATCACCACCGGCACGCCTTTCCAGGCTGACTGGTAAGCGATGCCGCCACCCATAATGCCCGCGCCGAGTACCGCCGCATGTTTTGGCGTCTCAACGTTTTTGGTCAGCTGTTTGGCTTTGCCTTTCACAAACTGATCGTTCAGGAAGATACCGACCAGCGCACGAGCCTCATTGGTGTGCGCCAGCGGGACAAAGCTCTGATTTTCGAGCTTCAGCGCTTCATCGCGTCCGAGACGGGCAGCCGCTTCGATGGTTTTCACCGCCGTGATTGGCGCCGGGTAGTGTTTACCCGCCGTCTGCATCACCATGCCTTTGGCGATGGTGAAGCTCATGGTGGCTTCAATCTTGCTGAGTTTTAACGGCTCCAGCTTCGGCTGGCGTTTGGCCTTCCAGTCCAGATCGCCGTTAATGGCCTGACGCAGAATGGCGAGTGCGCCTTCAACAAGCTTCTCCGGTTTTACAACGCCGTCGACCAGACCAATTTTCTGCGCCTGTTCTGCGCCGACATCTTTACCCGCGGCAATGATCTCCAGCGCGCTGTCGGCACCGAGCATGCGCGGCATACGGACGGAGCCGCCAAAGCCCGGCATAATGCCCAGCTTGGTTTCCGGCAGGCCGATGCGCAGGTCCGGCGTCGCCAGGCGATAGTCGGTCGCCAGCACGCACTCGCAGCCACCGCCCAGCGCATAGCCGTTAACGGCGGAAATAGTCGGGACAGGCAGATCTTCCAGACGATTAAAGACGCTGTTGGCAAAGTGCAGCCACTGGCTCAGCTGTTCTTCCGGCACCAGGAACAGCGAAAGGAACTCGGTGATATCGGCACCGACGATAAAGGCCGCTTTGTTCGAACGCAGCAGCAGCCCTTTTAATTCAGGTTGTTTTTCAAGAACATCCAGCGCCTGGCCAAGACTGGCCACCGTCGCGGTATCAAGCTTGTTCACTGAGCCGGGGGCATCGAACACCAGTTCGGCAATGCCATCTTCCAGCCAGTTGAGGTACAGGGTGTCGCCTTTGTAGAGCATGTCAGTCTCCTGAATCCAGCAATTGGATCTGGTCATACCAGATGAATCGGAGTGTGGGATTTATGTTAATAAAATGCAAATTACTCATTAAGAAATTGCTGCATTGATCACGGTCGGTGGAAATCACGCAGGCGGAGTGAGGTGTGCTAAGATGCGATGACTTGAGGTCAAAAAACGAAAGGAATAATGATGGACTCACTGGCTTCGCTTTATAAAAATCATATCGTTACCCTACAGGAACGTACCCGCGATGTACTGGCCCGCTTTAAGCTGGATGCGCTGCTGATCCACTCCGGCGAGCTGATGAATACCTTTCTGGATGACCACGCTTATCCGTTCAAGGTGAACCCACAGTTTAAGGCGTGGGTGCCGGTGACGCAGGTGCCCAACTGCTGGCTGCTGGTGGATGGCGTGAACAAGCCGAAACTGTGGTTCTACCTGCCGGTCGATTACTGGCACAACGTTGAGCCGCTGCCGACCTCTTTCTGGACGGAAGAGATTGAGGTCATTGCGCTGCCAAAAGCGGACGGTATTGGCGGCCAGCTGCCTGCCGCACGTGGCAACATCGCCTATATTGGCCCTGTTCCGGAGCGTGCATTGGGCCTGGATATTGCGGCAGACAAACTCAACCCGAAAGGGGTGCTGGATTACCTCCACTATTACCGCGCGTATAAAACCGACTACGAACTTTACTGCATGCGTGAAGCGCAAAAGACCGCGGTGAACGGTCACCGTGCGGCGCATGAAGCCTTCCAGTCCGGCATGAGCGAGTTCGATATCAACCAGGCGTACCTGACCGCCACCGGTCATCGCGATACCGACGTGCCGTACAGCAACATTGTCGCGCTCAACGAGCACGCGTCCGTCCTGCACTACACCAAACTGGATCACCAGGTTCCGTCGGAAATGCGCAGCTTCCTGCTGGACGCAGGGGCAGAGTACAACGGCTACGCGGCCGACCTGACCCGCACCTGGGCGGCGAATGCGGACACCGAGTTCGCGCAGCTGATCAAAGACGTGAACGATGAACAGCTGGTGCTGATTGCCACCATGAAGGCGGGCACCAGCTATGTGGATTACCACATCCAGTTCCATCAGCGCATCGCCAAACTGCTGCGTAAGCACCAGATTGTGAAAGACATGAGCGAAGAGGCGATGGTCGAGAACGATCTGACCGGGCCCTTCATGCCGCACGGTATCGGTCACCCGCTGGGCCTGCAGGTGCACGACGTTGCGGGCTTTATGCAGGATGATACCGGTACGCACCTGGCGGCACCGTCTAAATATCCTTACCTGCGCTGCACCCGTATTCTGGAACCGCGCATGGTGCTGACGATTGAACCGGGGATCTACTTTATCGAATCCCTGCTGGCGCCGTGGCGTGAAGGCCAGTTCAGCAAGCACTTCAACTGGGAAAAAATTGACGCGCTGAAGCCGTTTGGCGGTATTCGTATCGAAGATAACGTGGTGATTCACGAAAACGGTATCGAGAATATGACGCGAGACCTGAAGCTGGCCTGATGGAAAGTTGGCTAATACCGGCTGAACCGGTCACCTTTGTTGAGGAAATCAAGAAAAGTCGCTTTATTACGCTGCTGGCGCATACCGACGGCGTAGAGGCGGCAAAAGCGTTTGTCGAGTCCGTCCGGGCTGAGCATCCTGACGCCCGTCACCACTGCGTGGCGTGGGTAGCAGGGCCGCCGGACGATTCGCAGCAGCTGGGGTTTTCCGATGACGGTGAACCGGCGGGCACGGCCGGTAAACCCATGCTCTCCCAGCTAATGGGCAGCGGCGTGGGCGAAATAACCGCTGTGGTGGTGCGTTACTACGGCGGCATTTTGTTAGGCACCGGTGGGCTGGTTAAAGCCTATGGCGGGGGCGTGCAGCAGGCGCTTAATATGCTGGTCACTACCCGCAAAACGCCGCTTACCGAATATACTTTATTATGCGATTACGCCCAGCTATCGGGTATTGAAGCGCTGCTGCGGCAGTTTAACGGTGTCATCGCACACAGTGAATATCAGGCAATGGTGCAATTACGCGTGGCGCTTCCTCAGGCGGAACTGGCTGCTTTTTCAGCAAAACTCGCTGATTTTAGTCGTGGTTCGTTGCAATTGCTGCCGATTGAAGAATAATCCCCACCTCACTTTTGAATACCAAAGGAAGCGGCAGAGATGCATTTTCGTGCCATAACCCGAATCGTTGGACTGCTGGTCATACTCTTTTCCGGGACGATGATTCTCCCTGGATTGGTGGCGCTTATCTACCGGGACGGCGCGGGGCGGGCATTTACCCAGACCTTCTTTGTCGCGCTGGCGATCGGCTCCCTGCTGTGGTGGCCGAACCGTCGTCAGAAAGGTGAACTGAAATCTCGCGAAGGGTTTCTGATTGTGGTCCTGTTCTGGACGGTGCTGGGGAGCGTCGGTTCGCTGCCCTTTATCTTCTCTGAACAGCCTAACCTGAGCATCACGGATGCCTTCTTTGAATCCTTCTCCGGCTTAACGACGACCGGGGCGACGACGCTGGTAGGACTGGATTCGCTGCCGCACGCGATTCTCTTTTATCGTCAGATGCTGCAGTGGTTCGGCGGTATGGGGATCATCGTCCTGGCGGTAGCTATCCTGCCTATACTGGGCGTCGGGGGGATGCAGCTTTATCGTGCCGAAATGCCCGGGCCGCTGAAAGACAATAAGATGCGGCCGCGTATTGCCGAGACGGCAAAAACCCTGTGGCTGATTTATGTCTTGCTGACTGTCGCCTGTGCGCTGGCGCTATGGTTTGCCGGGATGCCCGCGTTTGATGCTATCGGGCACAGTTTTGCGACGATTGCGATTGGCGGGTTCTCCACCCACGATGCCAGCGTCGGCTACTTCGACAGCCCAACGATTAACACTATCATTGCCATTTTCCTGCTGATCTCTGGCTGTAACTACGGTCTGCATTTCTCTTTACTGAGCGGGCGCAGCCTGAAGGTATACTGGCGTGACCCTGAGTTCCGCATGTTTATTGGCGTCCAGCTGACGCTGGTGATCATCTGCACCCTGGTGCTCTGGTTCCATGATGTCTATAACTCCGCGTTGACCACGCTAAACCAGGCTTTCTTCCAGGTGGTGTCGATGGCGACGACCGCCGGGTTTACCACGGACAGCATCGCGCGCTGGCCGCTGTTCCTGCCGGTGCTTTTGCTCTGTTCCGCGTTTATCGGCGGCTGTGCGGGGTCGACGGGCGGTGGTCTGAAGGTAATTCGTATTCTGCTGCTGTTTAAGCAGGGCAACCGTGAGCTGAAGCGTCTGGTCCACCCGAACGCGGTCTACAGCATCAAGCTGGGGAACCGCGCGCTGCCGGAACGTATCCTCGAAGCGGTGTGGGGATTCTTCTCGGCGTATGCGCTGGTCTTTATCGTCAGTATGCTGGCGATTATCGCGACGGGAGTGGATGATTTCTCCGCCTTTGCGTCCGTCGTCGCAACATTGAATAACCTCGGGCCTGGCCTGGGCGTGGTGGCGGATAACTTTGCCAGTATGAACCCTGTCGCGAAATGGATCCTCATCGCCAATATGCTGTTTGGTCGTCTTGAGGTCTTTACGCTGCTGGTGCTGTTCACCCCTACATTCTGGCGCGAGTAAGGAGCCGTTGATGAAAACACTGATTCTTTTCTCTACGCGAGACGGGCAAACGCGTGAGATTGCCGCCTATCTGGCATCTGAACTCAAAGAGCTGGGGATTTACTCGGATGTGGTAAACCTGAACCGTGCGGATCAGATTACCTGGCAGGATTACGATCGCGTGGTGATTGGTGCATCTATTCGTTACGGGCATTTCCATCCGGCGCTGGATCGCTTTGTGAAAAAGCATACGGCGAAGCTCAATACGTTGCCCGGCGCGTTCTACTCGGTCAATCTGGTCGCGCGTAAACCCGAGAAGCGCACGCCGCAGACCAACAGCTACACGCGCAAGTTTTTACTCAACTCGCCGTGGCAGCCAGAACTGTGCGCCGTCTTTGCCGGCGCGCTGCGCTACCCTCGCTACCGCTGGTATGACCGCTTTATGATCCGTCTTATTATGAAGATGACGGGGGGCGAAACCGACACGCGTAAAGAAGTGGTTTATACCGACTGGTCGCAGGTAGCCAGTTTTGCGCGAGAAATCGCACATTTAACGGGCGATTCGCGACATAAATAAGCGTTAAGTTTGAAAAGTGAGCGAACGAAAAGTTTTTTGTATTTTGTGCTTGTCACTTCAGAATAACTCCCTATAATGCGCCTCCACTGACACGGAACAACGGCACACACGCCGCCGGGTCAGCAGAGAATAGCGAAAATAAACGCTTGACTCTGAAGCGGGAAAGCGTAATATGCACACCCCGCGCCGCAGCGAAAACGAAGCGGCACTGCTCTTTAACAATTTATCAGACAATCTGTGTGGGCACTCAAAGTGACATGGATTCTTAATGTCTTCGGACAATAAATGAATACCAAGTCTCTGAGTGAACATACGTAATTCATTACGAAGTTTAATTCACGAGCATCAAACTTAAATTGAAGAGTTTGATCATGGCTCAGATTGAACGCTGGCGGCAGGCCTAACACATGCAAGTCGAGCGGCAGCGGAAAGTAGCTTGCTACTTTGCCGGCGAGCGGCGGACGGGTGAGTAATGTCTGGGAAACTGCCTGATGGAGGGGGATAACTACTGGAAACGGTAGCTAATACCGCATAACGTCGCAAGACCAAAGAGGGGGACCTTCGGGCCTCTTGCCATCAGATGTGCCCAGATGGGATTAGCTAGTAGGTGGGGTAACGGCTCACCTAGGCGACGATCCCTAGCTGGTCTGAGAGGATGACCAGCCACACTGGAACTGAGACACGGTCCAGACTCCTACGGGAGGCAGCAGTGGGGAATATTGCACAATGGGCGCAAGCCTGATGCAGCCATGCCGCGTGTATGAAGAAGGCCTTCGGGTTGTAAAGTACTTTCAGCGGGGAGGAAGGTGTTGAGGTTAATAACCTCAGCAATTGACGTTACCCGCAGAAGAAGCACCGGCTAACTCCGTGCCAGCAGCCGCGGTAATACGGAGGGTGCAAGCGTTAATCGGAATTACTGGGCGTAAAGCGCACGCAGGCGGTCTGTCAAGTCGGATGTGAAATCCCCGGGCTCAACCTGGGAACTGCATTCGAAACTGGCAGGCTAGAGTCTTGTAGAGGGGGGTAGAATTCCAGGTGTAGCGGTGAAATGCGTAGAGATCTGGAGGAATACCGGTGGCGAAGGCGGCCCCCTGGACAAAGACTGACGCTCAGGTGCGAAAGCGTGGGGAGCAAACAGGATTAGATACCCTGGTAGTCCACGCCGTAAACGATGTCGACTTGGAGGTTGTGCCCTTGAGGCGTGGCTTCCGGAGCTAACGCGTTAAGTCGACCGCCTGGGGAGTACGGCCGCAAGGTTAAAACTCAAATGAATTGACGGGGGCCCGCACAAGCGGTGGAGCATGTGGTTTAATTCGATGCAACGCGAAGAACCTTACCTACTCTTGACATCCAGAGAACTTTCCAGAGATGGATTGGTGCCTTCGGGAACTCTGAGACAGGTGCTGCATGGCTGTCGTCAGCTCGTGTTGTGAAATGTTGGGTTAAGTCCCGCAACGAGCGCAACCCTTATCCTTTGTTGCCAGCGGTTAGGCCGGGAACTCAAAGGAGACTGCCAGTGATAAACTGGAGGAAGGTGGGGATGACGTCAAGTCATCATGGCCCTTACGAGTAGGGCTACACACGTGCTACAATGGCGCATACAAAGAGAAGCGACCTCGCGAGAGCAAGCGGACCTCATAAAGTGCGTCGTAGTCCGGATTGGAGTCTGCAACTCGACTCCATGAAGTCGGAATCGCTAGTAATCGTAGATCAGAATGCTACGGTGAATACGTTCCCGGGCCTTGTACACACCGCCCGTCACACCATGGGAGTGGGTTGCAAAAGAAGTAGGTAGCTTAACCTTCGGGAGGGCGCTTACCACTTTGTGATTCATGACTGGGGTGAAGTCGTAACAAGGTAACCGTAGGGGAACCTGCGGTTGGATCACCTCCTTACCTTAAAGAACCTGCCTTTGTAGTGCTCACACAGATTGTCTGATGAAAAAACAGCAGTAAAAATCTCTGCAGGCTTGTAGCTCAGGTGGTTAGAGCGCACCCCTGATAAGGGTGAGGTCGGTGGTTCAAGTCCACTCAGGCCTACCAAACTCCTTTTAAAGGATGAGCGGTACAGAGATTGCAAAACGATGGGGCTATAGCTCAGCTGGGAGAGCGCCTGCTTTGCACGCAGGAGGTCTGCGGTTCGATCCCGCATAGCTCCACCATCTTTTACTGCGAACCCAAGAAAACTTCAGAGTGAACCTGAAAAGGTGCACTGCGAAGTTTTGCTCTTTAAAAATCTGGATCAAGCTGAAAATTGAAACGACACATCTTTAATGGTGTGTTCGAGTCTCTCAAATTTTCGCAATCAGAAGTGAAACATCTTCGGGTTGTGAGGTTAAGCGACTAAGCGTACACGGTGGATGCCCTGGCAGTCAGAGGCGATGAAGGACGTGCTAATCTGCGAAAAGCGCCGGCGAGGTGATATGAACCTTTGACCCGGCGATGTCCGAATGGGGAAACCCAGTGCAATTCGTTGCACTATCGTTAACTGAATACATAGGTTAACGAGGCGAACCGGGGGAACTGAAACATCTAAGTACCCCGAGGAAAAGAAATCAACCGAGATTCCCCCAGTAGCGGCGAGCGAACGGGGAGCAGCCCAGAGTCTGAATCAGCTTGTGTGTTAGTGGAAGCGTCTGGAAAGTCGCACGGTACAGGGTGACAGTCCCGTACACGAAAACACACAGGTTGTGAACTCGAAGAGTAGGGCGGGACACGTGGTATCCTGTCTGAATATGGGGGGACCATCCTCCAAGGCTAAATACTCCTGACTGACCGATAGTGAACCAGTACCGTGAGGGAAAGGCGAAAAGAACCCCGGCGAGGGGAGTGAAAAAGAACCTGAAACCGTGTACGTACAAGCAGTGGGAGCACCTTCGTGGTGTGACTGCGTACCTTTTGTATAATGGGTCAGCGACTTATATTCTGTAGCAAGGTTAACCGTATAGGGGAGCCGAAGGGAAACCGAGTCTTAACTGGGCGTTAAGTTGCAGGGTATAGACCCGAAACCCGGTGATCTAGCCATGGGCAGGTTGAAGGTTGGGTAACACTAACTGGAGGACCGAACCGACTAATGTTGAAAAATTAGCGGATGACTTGTGGCTGGGGGTGAAAGGCCAATCAAACCGGGAGATAGCTGGTTCTCCCCGAAAGCTATTTAGGTAGCGCCTCGTGAACTCATCTTCGGGGGTAGAGCACTGTTTCGGCTAGGGGGCCATCCCGGCTTACCAACCCGATGCAAACTACGAATACCGAAGAATGTTATCACGGGAGACACACGGCGGGTGCTAACGTCCGTCGTGAAGAGGGAAACAACCCAGACCGCCAGCTAAGGTCCCAAAGTCATGGTTAAGTGGGAAACGATGTGGGAAGGCACAGACAGCCAGGATGTTGGCTTAGAAGCAGCCATCATTTAAAGAAAGCGTAATAGCTCACTGGTCGAGTCGGCCTGCGCGGAAGATGTAACGGGGCTAAACCATGCACCGAAGCTGCGGCAGCGACACTATGTGTTGTTGGGTAGGGGAGCGTTCTGTAAGCCGTTGAAGGTGTGCTGTGAGGCATGCTGGAGGTATCAGAAGTGCGAATGCTGACATAAGTAACGATAAAGCGGGTGAAAAGCCCGCTCGCCGGAAGACCAAGGGTTCCTGTCCAACGTTAATCGGGGCAGGGTGAGTCGACCCCTAAGGCGAGGCCGAAAGGCGTAGTCGATGGGAAACAGGTTAATATTCCTGTACTTGGTGTTACTGCGAAGGGGGGACGGAGAAGGCTATGTTAGCCGGGCGACGGTTGTCCCGGTTTAAGCATGTAGGCGGAGGTTCCAGGTAAATCCGGTACCTTTTAACGCTGAGGTGTGATGACGAGGCACTACGGTGCTGAAGTAACAAATGCCCTGCTTCCAGGAAAAGCCTCTAAGCATCAGGTAACACGAAATCGTACCCCAAACCGACACAGGTGGTCAGGTAGAGAATACCAAGGCGCTTGAGAGAACTCGGGTGAAGGAACTAGGCAAAATGGTGCCGTAACTTCGGGAGAAGGCACGCTGATATGTAGGTGAAGCCCCTGCGGGTGGAGCTGAAATCAGTCGAAGATACCAGCTGGCTGCAACTGTTTATTAAAAACACAGCACTGTGCAAACACGAAAGTGGACGTATACGGTGTGACGCCTGCCCGGTGCCGGAAGGTTAATTGATGGGGTTAGCGGCAACGCGAAGCTCTTGATCGAAGCCCCGGTAAACGGCGGCCGTAACTATAACGGTCCTAAGGTAGCGAAATTCCTTGTCGGGTAAGTTCCGACCTGCACGAATGGCGTAATGATGGCCAGGCTGTCTCCACCCGAGACTCAGTGAAATTGAACTCGCTGTGAAGATGCAGTGTACCCGCGGCAAGACGGAAAGACCCCGTGAACCTTTACTATAGCTTGACACTGAACACTGGTCCTTGATGTGTAGGATAGGTGGGAGGCTTTGAAGCGTGGACGCCAGTCTGCGTGGAGCCGTCCTTGAAATACCACCCTTTAATGGCTGGTGTTCTAACGTAGACCCGTAATCCGGGTTGCGGACAGTGTCTGGTGGGTAGTTTGACTGGGGCGGTCTCCTCCCAAAGAGTAACGGAGGAGCACGAAGGTTAGCTAATCCTGGTCGGACATCAGGAGGTTAGTGCAATGGCATAAGCTAGCTTGACTGCGAGAGTGACGGCTCGAGCAGGTGCGAAAGCAGGTCATAGTGATCCGGTGGTTCTGAATGGAAGGGCCATCGCTCAACGGATAAAAGGTACTCCGGGGATAACAGGCTGATACCGCCCAAGAGTTCATATCGACGGCGGTGTTTGGCACCTCGATGTCGGCTCATCACATCCTGGGGCTGAAGTAGGTCCCAAGGGTATGGCTGTTCGCCATTTAAAGTGGTACGCGAGCTGGGTTTAGAACGTCGTGAGACAGTTCGGTCCCTATCTGCCGTGGGCGCTGGAGAATTGAGGGGGGCTGCTCCTAGTACGAGAGGACCGGAGTGGACGCATCACTGGTGTTCGGGTTGTCATGCCAATGGCACTGCCCGGTAGCTAAATGCGGAAAAGATAAGTGCTGAAAGCATCTAAGCACGAAACTTGCCCCGAGATGAGTTCTCCCTGAGACTTTAAGTCTCCTGAAGGAACGTTGAAGACGACGACGTTGATAGGTCGGGTGTGTAAGCGCAGCGATGCGTTGAGCTAACCGATACTAATGAACCGTGAGGCTTAACCTTACAACGCCGAAGATGTTTTGGCGACGAGACAGACACGATTTTCAGCCTGATACAGATTAAACAGAATTTGCCTGGCGGCTTTAGCGCGGTGGTCCCACCTGACCCCATGCCGAACTCAGAAGTGAAACGCCGTAGCGCCGATGGTAGTGTGGGGTCTCCCCATGTGAGAGTAGGGAACTGCCAGGCATCAATTAAGTGAAGAGGCCATCCGAAAGGATGGCCTTTTTGCGTTTATACGCTGCACAAACTGATCCCCCATCACCCTGCTTATACGGTAAACTACCTGCGTTTTTGCATCAGGATAGCGTCTATGAACCACTCCCTTAAGCCCTGGAATACCTTTGGCATTCAACGCAATGCTAATCAAATTGTACGTGCCGATACTGCACAGCAGCTGCTGGATGCATGGCAAAGCGCAACAGAAAAAAACGAACCCGTACTGATTCTGGGCGAAGGAAGTAATGTCCTGTTTCTCGATGATTTTGCGGGAACGGTGATCGTTAACCGCATCATGGGAATTGATGTGGAAGAGCGTGCCGACAGCTGGCACGTGCACGTGGGTGCCGGTGAAAACTGGCACCACCTGGTGCAGTTTACCCTCGAAAAAGGGATGGCAGGTCTGGAAAACCTTGCGCTTATTCCAGGCTGCGCCGGATCGTCACCCATTCAGAACATCGGCGCCTACGGCATCGAGCTGAAACATGTCTGTGAATATGTCGACTGCATCGAGCTGGCGACCGGAACGGCGACGCGTTTAACCGCAGAACAGTGCCGTTTTGGCTATCGTGACAGTATCTTCAAACATGAATATCAGGATCGCTACGTGATTGTCGCCGTGGGTTTGCGTCTGTCGAAGAACTGGCAGCCCGTATTGACCTACGGGGATTTAACGCGTCTCGATCCGGCTACCGTTACCGCACGCGACGTTTTTGACTCTGTTTGCCATATGCGGATGACCAAGCTTCCCGATCCCAAAGTTAACGGAAATGCAGGAAGCTTCTTCAAAAACCCGGTGATTAGCGGCGAAAATGCCCGACGTTTTCTGGAGGAGTGGCCAACCGCGCCACATTACCCTCAGGCGGATGGCAGCGTGAAGCTGGCAGCAGGATGGCTTATCGATCAATGCCAGCTAAAAGGCACTTCAGTCGGTGGGGCAGCCGTTCACCGACAGCAGGCTCTGGTGCTGATTAACCAACACGATGCAACTAGCGACGATGTGGTACAGCTGGCTCACTACGTTCGCCAGCGTGTCGGCGAAAAATTTAACGTCTGGCTGGAGCCAGAAGTCCGCTTCATTGGTCGCACAGGTGAAGTCAACGCTGTGGAGACTATCGCATGAAGGACAATACGGTCCCGTTAACCCTGATTGGTATCCTGGCGGATGGTGAATTTCATTCCGGCGAGCAGCTGGGTGAGCAGCTGGGCATGAGCCGCGCCGCCATTAACAAGCATATCCAGACGCTCCGTGACTGGGGTGTTGATGTATTTACGGTTCCCGGAAAAGGCTACAGCCTGCCGGAGCCGATTCAGTTGCTGAATGAAGACGCGATCCGCAGCCAGATAGGACACGGCAACGTGGCGGTGCTGCCGGTGATTGACTCGACGAACCAGTATCTGCTGGATCGTCTGCCTGAGCTCAAATCCGGCGATGCCTGTGTAGCTGAATATCAACAGGCCGGTCGCGGCCGTCGTGGCCGCAAGTGGTTTTCACCCTTTGGCGCCAACCTCTATCTGTCCATGTACTGGCGACTCGATCAGGGCCCGGCCGCTGCCATTGGCCTGAGCCTGGTCATCGGTATCGTCATGGCAGAGGTGCTGCACGATCTGGGTGCGGATCAAGTGCGTGTTAAATGGCCTAACGATCTGTACCTCAACGATCGTAAACTTGCCGGGATTCTGGTCGAACTGACGGGCAAAACGGGCGATGCGGCGCAAATCGTCATTGGCGCGGGCCTCAATATGGTGATGCGCAATGTCCAGAATGACGTGGTAAATCAGGCCTGGACTAACCTCCAGGAGGCGGGGATCGTCATCGATCGTAACACCCTTGCCGTACGTATGATTAAAGAGCTGCGCAGCTCGCTCACGCTTTTTGAGCAGGAAGGGCTGGCACCGTTCCTGTCGCGTTGGGAAAAGCTGGATAACTTTATCAACCGCCCGGTGAAATTGCTGATTGGTGATAAAGAGATCTACGGCACTTCCCGCGGTATTGACGCTCAGGGCGCGCTGCTCCTGGAGCAGGATGGCGTGATCAAACCCTGGGTGGGCGGTGAGATTTCCCTGCGGAGTGCCGAATAACCGGATGGAGTGAATGATGCGAAAACCCGTCTGCGCGACGCTGGCCGTCATGATGAGCTTGTTGTTCTCACCCCTCTCTCAGGCTGGACAGGCCTGGGAGAGTTACAAGGCTCGCTTTTTCAAACCGGAAGGCCGCATTGTCGATACCGGCAATGGCGGCGTGTCGCATACGGAAGGTCAGGGCTTTGCCATGCTGATGGCAGTCGCCAACGACGATAAAGCCACGTTCGATAAGCTCTGGCAATGGACAAACCGTGAGCTGAAGAACAAAGAGAACGGTCTGTTTTACTGGCGCTATAACCCCGCAGAGTCCAACCCGGTTGCGGACAAAAACAACGCCGCCGATGGCGATGTGCTGATTGCCTGGGCGCTGCTTAAAGCCGATGCCCGCTGGCATGACAAACGCTACAGCGCCGCATCGGATGCCATTACAAAAGCGCTGGTTGCTCATAGCGTCATCCGCTATGCGGGTTACCGCGTGATGCTGCCCGGCGTCCAGGGATTTAAGCTTGACGGTGAAGTGGTCCTTAATCCTTCCTATTTTGTGTTTCCGGCCTGGCAGGCCTTCGCCGGACGCAGTCATTTGCCGGTCTGGCGCGATTTGATTAAGGACGGGAAGCGCCTGTTGGGGAAAATGGGCTCGGGTAAAGCGAATCTGCCCGCTGACTGGGTCTCGCTGGCATCAGATGGCAAGCTGGAACCGGCCAAAGGCTGGCCGCCGCGGATGAGCTATGACGCGATTCGTATTCCGCTGTATCTTGCCTGGTCTGATAAGCAAAGCCCGCTCCTGACGCCGTGGAAAGCGTGGTTTGGGCAATTCCCCCGGGAGCAAACGCCCGCCTGGGTTAACGTCACCACTAACGAATATGCGCCTTACATGATGGAAGGCGGCCTGTTGGCTGTACGCGATTTAACGATGGGGCAGCCTTCCGGAGAACCCGAAATCACCTCTAAAGACGACTACTATTCGGCAAGTCTGAAAATGCTGGTGTGGATTTCAGCGCAATAATAACGCACTGGCTATCCCCTCTCCCCGATGGGGAGAGGGTTAGGGTGAGGGGGAAATCAGTTACTGCGGATACGGTACCCAATCCCCGCCGTTCAGGCGAACGTACGGTTTGTTCTGATACTGAATCACCACCGCGTTGGCGTTCTCGGAGACTTCTGCCGTTTGCGGCAGTTTGCTGGTGAGCTGATCCCAGTTCACGCTATCTTCCACAAACAGCTTCCCGTCAACGGCACGGGCAACCAGTTCTGAGATTGCCAGATAGCTGGTCGGCTGGGTGATTTCAATCGGTGCGCCCTGATGGGGTGCCTTCATCCCAAAGAACTTAATGCCAGCAGGCACGTTGGTAATCGACGGGCTTGGGATATCACGCAGACCTGACACCTGCATTCTGTCGCCTTTCAGCGCGCCACCGTGCTCAGGTACCACGACCACCATTACTTTACGGCCTGATTTTTCCAGCTCCGTAAAGAACGCGTCCAGCTCGTCGAAGAGTTTCTGCGCACGCACTTTATAATCCGCCGTTTTGCTCACGCCCGGGAAGTGGTTACCGTCGTGGAGCGGCAGGGTGTTAAAGAACGTCGCGCTGCGTGGATTACTGTCTTTTTCGATGGTCTGCAGCCAGCGCTGCAGGACGGCGGAATCGTCATAGACGGGCGAGCCGTCGAAGCCCAGCAGAGAGACAGGAAGACCGGTTTGATCCATCAGCGGTGCCTGCATCCCCCCCTGTTCGCGCACCTCTTTCAGGAAGTTGCCGAACTGGCCGTTATGCCCCAGCATCAGATGCTGCGTAAAGCCCAGTTTGGCGAGGTTATCGAACAGATAACACTGGTTACCGGCGGGTTGATACAGATTCTTATGCGATGCCTGACCGCAGCTTGCACGCAGCAGGCGGATGGCCGCCGGGCCGCTGTACGAGGTGGCAGAGTTGAAATCTTTAAACTGAATGTCGAAATGAGACCACAGCGGATGAGACATCAAACCTGCAGCGTCCACGTCTGCCCAGGAGAGCGAGCAGATGTTGATCACCAGCAGTTCAAACGGCTGAGCATCCGCCGGCAGCGCATCCGGGAATTTCGTCTGTCGCTTGTCTTCCGCGGTATAGAAACTGGATAGCCAGGCGTTCAGGTTTGTGGAGGTCGGCGGTGCGGTCTGGGTTGGGATATCGCCCACCACAGGCGTATCGCCTGCCGTGGTGACGGTGGCCGCCGCGCTTCCCCCGGTGGTGGTCACCGTGGTGGTCGGTTGACCGGCAGGCCACAGCGAAAAGTTTGGCCCAGCCAGCGTCAGCACGTTAAGCCAGATCATAATCGCGACGACAAACACCGTGACGCGGATCCACTGTGACAGGAACAGCCAGGCAACCAGCAGCACAAATACCGCGCCTATCATCTGCCAGTTAATAAACCGCTCGGTCAGATCGAGGATATAGCTGGCGCTAAAGCCCGCCACCTGTGAGCCCTGGCTCATAATACTGTCCGGCCCCGGTAACCAGGTATCATGCCAGAACAGCGCAAAGCCGAGAGGGATGGCTATCCAGTGACGTAAGCGATGCAGCCTGATATTCGGCAGGGGCATCAGCAGGAAGGCCATAAATACCAGGTTAAGAAGGGGATGGAAATTCAGATAGCCTGCCCACAGCAGACCAAACTTCACCAGAAAGTAGAAGTTCCAGCCGGAAAGGCCGCGCCAGTATTGCCAGAGCGGCGAGGGTGACGAAGCGGTATAGGTAGAATTAGTCATGTTTTCGGTCTGCCTTGACGTGTGATGCCCGTGTCAGTGTTCCGGCTGGTTTTACATAGCGAGGTTTTATAAACAGCACTCTGGCCGTATCACGGATACGACGTATGGAATGGCGTGCATAGTAGCCAAGCGGGAAAAAGATCAGCGCACAGACTATAACCAGTTGAATGATATCGCTGATATTCATGATGGTGCGTTCTCCGCGTTGTCCGTTAATAAGCGAAGGGGCTCCGGAACCCGACGCCAGACATGTCCATCATGTCTGGCATTGAGGATCGGTTTCGCATCGCTCTTGATCGCGAGCGGTTTAGCCCATTGTTCAGGCTGGAGCGCACGCATCTGCACCAGCTCCGCGCTGATCGTATTATCTTCGAACCAAATCATACGGTTCGAGAAAATATCCCCGGTAGGCAGGGGGAAGATGTGGTTAAGCGCCGTATCGAGGTCGTTTACCCGGCAGAAGGACAAAAACAGCACCAGGCGATTGTCGCCAATGGTCATGATGTCACCCGTACGATTGGGGCGACACAAGGTGAGAGCCTGTTCAACGCGGATACCGGGTACAGGACGCAGGGCAACCATAACCCCTTTTCCGTCAGCAGGAAGAAGCGTATTGCTCATCATGTTGCCGACGGCGTCGCAGAAGGTATCCCATTTTTGGTATCCACGCAGCTTCATCGGCTGCGTCATAGAGAGCAGCGTAGAAATGTCTTCCGGTACATGGCGGCTAAACTGCTGGCCCTGAACGCTTTCGATCAGCGTCAGGCAGCGTGACAGCGGCGCGTTCCAGGGAATGACCATATTTGCACCACAGCCCAGAAGCAGACGCTCATCGGTGGCGCGCAGGCTGGTATTGTTTTCGCGCACGATGATCTTTAACGCGCTTCCGCGCTGGCGGCGCAAGGTGTGGATCTGCCTTGCCAGCGTCTCAATCTGGTTATTCTGCATCAATGAGAAGATAAGGGTTGCCGCCTGGGTTGTGCGGGCTTCGTGGAAAAGGTCTTCGTTAGATTCAAATAGCGACCAGTTTTCCGACAGGGCGGGCGCCCCCTCTAAAACCGCGATATGGCTCAGGATGCGTTTTTCATCACTGCGCGGCTGCACCACGGTTTCTTCCTGCTGTGCCAGGTGCCACTTACCCTCGATGTGTTTCAGCGTAAGTTGTTGCCTGGCGCTCACGCCTTTTTCATTACACCAGAAGGCAATATCGTAGAGATAGCTGCCTACCTGGTCACGAACGCTTGCCAGACCGAACAGGGAACGATATTCACCCATTAAAAGTGAGAACAACTTGTCATTATTACTGCCGGGATTGACTATCAATAGCGTGCAATTTTGAAATTTTGCCCATTTATTGATTTTTTCCAGCCACGGCAGCAGTTTTTCAGCAGGGATATTTTGCAGGACGTTATTTGCACATTTAAGGATCACCAAATAGTGATCCGGATCAATAGTGCACTGAACGTCGCGGGACAAAAAGTATAGACTATCGGCATCCGATGTCATGGAAAATAATCGCACCGTCTGAGGCCCGCGATCGTTTTCCAGCGTGATAATTTTCTTCGGATCTTCGCCCATGCTAATGACGGCCACGCGGGAATCCTTATCCTGGGCAGCAATTGTCTGGTTTACCAGACTGATAGCATCTTCATTCCGGTCCGTATTAATCCACCAGACTCCTCCGACTGGCATGTGGCTCAATTCGTCCCATAATGACTGGATGCCAATAGAAAATATGGAGTCCACGGTGTCCCTCTTTTCGTCTAATTTATCTGTATCTCAGTTTACTAGCGAAAGCGTAGAAATAAACCTAACATTGAAATTAAAGAACATCAGATTTAGCATGTAAATGAAATTTGTCAGGGCAGGAAGCCCCGCAACTTCTTTAGCGTGCGATTTTCCTTAAAGGGATGGAAAAAGAATGGATAATAATGAACCCGGTACCCCAGTCGACTCGACCCTGGGTTACACATTCCAAAACGATTTTCTGGCGCTGACGCAGGCCTTTTCTTTACCTGAAATAGATTACACCGATATTTCCCAGCGGGAACAGTTGGCCGCGGCTATTAAACGCTGGCCGTTATTAGCTGAATTCGCCCATCAACAATAAGGGAGCCATTGATGGCCATACTCGGATTACAGGGTGTCCGTGGGGGTGTGGGTACCACATCTGTTACCGCGGCACTGGCGTGGTCATTACAGCTTTTAGGTGAATCGGTGCTGGTTATTGACGCCTGCGCCGATAATTTACTGCGTATGTCGTTTAACGTCGACTTTACTCGCGAAGAGGGCTGGGCCCGCGCGCTGCTTGACGATAAAGACTGGCAGGATGCAGGTTTGCGCTATACCTCTCTTCTTGATCTGCTGCCGTTTGGTCAACTGACCACCACGGAACGCGAAAATGAAGCCGCATACCAGCGCCTGTTTTCGCAATTTACGCTGGCGCTGCAGAGCCTGAAAGAAAAGGGGCACTACAAGTGGATCCTGCTGGATCTGCCGCACGGTGCCGGCACGCTGACCCGACAGCTTATCGCGCAGTGCGATCATGTCCTCTCGATCGTTAACGTCGATGCGAACTGCCATATCCGCCTGCATCAGCAGGGGCTACCTCAGAATGGCCATATCCTGATTAACGATTTGCGCATAGGCAGCCAGATCCAGGACGATCTGTATCAGGTCTGGCTGCAGAGCCAGCGCCGCCTGCTTCCCATTGTCATCCATCGTGATGAGGGCATGGCGGAATGCCTTGCATCGAAGCAGCCGCTAGGCGAATACCGCAGTGATTCACTGGCGGCAGAAGAGATCCTGACGCTGGCTAACTGGTGTCTGCTGAACTTCGCCAACCGGGCGGAGCATGCAGGGAGTGATGTATGAGTCGTCTCGCCAGCTGGTTACTCATCCCACCGGTCAGTTCGCGTTTGAACGAACATTACCGGCATTTTCGCCGTCACGGCGCGTCGGCATTCAGCGCCGCGCTCGGCTGTTTCTGGATGATTCTGGCCTGGATGTTTATTCCACTCGAACACCCGCGCTGGCAGCGCATACGTGCCCGGCACAGTGAACTGTATCCGCATATTAATCCTGACCGGCCGCGTCCACTGGATCCGGCGCGTTATCTCATTCAGGCCATCTGGCTGGTGGCGACCTCATCCCGCGCGGAGATAAAAACGCCGCACTGGCGGAGCTTCTCCCGCGTGCAGCAGTTACGTGAACGCTACCATCAGTGGCTGGACAGACTGCCCAACAGCGTCAGCGATAAGACCAGCCATCTGGATAACCATAAAGAGCTCGGGCATCTCCACCCGGGCTTGCGGCGTTTTATCCTCGGCGTGATCGTTGTGTTCTCGCTCATTCTGGCGCTGGTCTGTATTACGCAGCCTTTCAACCCTCTGGCGCAGTTCACCTTCCTGATCCTGCTGTGGGGCGTGGCGCTGCTGGTGCGCCGAATTCCGGGTCGCTTCTCGGCGCTGATGCTGATCGTGTTGTCGCTGACTGTCTCCTGCCGCTACATCTGGTGGCGTTATACCTCGACGCTGAACTGGGACGACCCGGTGAGTCTGGTGTGCGGCCTGGTGCTGCTGTTTGCTGAAACCTATGCCTGGATTGTGCTGGTGCTGGGCTATTTCCAGGTGATTTGGCCGCTCAACCGTCAGCCGGTTCCGCTGCCAAAGGACACGACCCAGTGGCCAACCGTCGATCTCTTCGTGCCGACCTACAACGAAGACCTGAGCGTAGTGAAGAACACCATCTATGCCGCGCTGGGCATCGACTGGCCGAAAGATAAGCTTAAGGTCTGGATTCTGGATGACGGTAACCGTCCGGCGTTCCGCCAGTTCGCAGAGGAGGTCGGCGTCGAATACATCGCCCGTCCGACGCATGAACACGCTAAGGCGGGGAACATCAACAACGCGTTGAAGTATGCCACCGGGGAGTTTGTTTCGATCTTTGACTGCGACCACGTGCCGACGCGCTCGTTCCTGCAGATGACCATGGGCTGGTTCCTGAAGGAAAAAGAGCTGGCGATGATGCAGACGCCGCACCACTTCTTCTCGCCGGACCCGTTTGAACGTAACCTTGGCCGTTTCCGTAAGACCCCGAACGAAGGCACGCTGTTCTATGGCCTGGTTCAGGACGGAAACGACATGTGGGACGCCACCTTCTTCTGCGGCTCATGCGCGGTTATCCGCCGTAAACCGCTGGATGAAATTGGTGGTATCGCCGTCGAGACGGTCACCGAAGATGCGCACACCTCGCTGCGCCTGCACCGTCGTGGCTATACCTCAGCCTATATGCGCATTCCGCAGGCTGCTGGCCTCGCAACGGAGTCACTGTCGGCGCACATTGGCCAGCGTATTCGCTGGGCGCGCGGCATGGTGCAGATTTTCCGTCTCGATAACCCGCTGATCGGGAAAGGACTCAAGCTGGCGCAGCGTCTCTGCTACGTCAACGCCATGTTCCACTTCTTGTCCGGTATCCCGCGGCTGATCTTCCTGACCGCGCCGCTGGCGTTCCTGCTCCTTCACGCTTATATCATCTACGCTCCCGCGCTGATGATTGCGCTGTTTGTTCTGCCGCACATGATCCACGCGAGCCTGACGAACTCGAAGATACAGGGTAAATACCGCCACTCCTTCTGGAGTGAAATCTACGAAACGGTGCTGGCCTGGTACATCGCGCCGCCGACGATGGTGGCGCTGATCAACCCGCACAAAGGTAAATTCAACGTCACCGCGAAGGGCGGGCTGGTAGAAGAGGAGTACGTCGACTGGGTGATCTCCCGGCCGTATATCTTCCTGGTGCTGCTGAATATCGTGGGCGTCATTGCGGGTATCTGGCGCTACTTCTACGGTCCGGAAAACGAAATCCTGACCGTCTTCGTCAGTATGGCCTGGGTCTTCTACAACCTGATTATCCTCGGCGGCGCGGTGGCGGTGTCGGTGGAGAGCAAACAGGTTCGTCGCGCGCATCGCGTGGAAATCTGCATGCCAGCGGCGATTGCCCGTGAAGATGGTCATCTCTTCTCCTGTACCGTGCACGACTTCTCTGACGGCGGTCTGGGGATCAAAATCAACGGCCAGGCGAAGGTGCTGGAAGGGCAGAAAGTTAACCTGCTGCTTAAGCGCGGTCAGCAGGAGTATGTCTTCCCCACGCAGGTCGTTCGCGTGGTGGGCAATGAAGTCGGCCTGCAGCTGATGCCGTTGACTAAAAAGCAACATATCGATTTTGTGCAGTGTACGTTTGCCCGCGCGGATACGTGGGCTCTCTGGCAGGACAGCTTCCCGGAAGATAAACCTCTGGAAAGCCTGCTGGATATTCTGAAGCTGGGGTTCCGTGGCTATCGTCACCTTGCAGAATTTGCCCCGTCGTCGGTGAAATTAATTTTCCGGTCACTTACTTCGCTGGTTTCCTGGGTCGTGTCGTTCATTCCTCGTCGTCCTGAGCGGGATGAGGCGAAGCAGGCGGACCCGGTTATGGCTCAACAATGATGATAACGCGATGAAAACAAAACTTTCCTGGTTATGTGCAGTGGCAATGGGGATGAATGCGCTCCCCGCAACAATGGCTAACGCGGCCCCGGGTAACGCAGCGGCAACGCCTGCGCCAACCGTACCTGTCGTCGCGCAAGCAACCGATCCGGTTGTCACCGCGGCACCCGGTCAAACGGAAAACATCCTGCCGAACCAGCCAACGGAGGGGAATACCCTGCCGGCAGACGGCCAGGTCATCGGGCAGGTCATGCCGGGCGTCCGCGGGGCGAATGCGCCCGTCGTTGCGGACAATGCGCCGTCGCGTGACGTGAAGCTGACCTTCGCGCAAATTGCGCCGCCTCCGGGCAGCATGGTGCTGCGCGGCATCAACCCTAACGGCGGCATTGAATTTGGCATGCGCAGCGATGAGGTTGTCTCTAATGCGGTGCTAAACCTTGAATACACGCCGTCACCGTCGCTGCTGCCGACCCAGTCTCAGCTGAAGGTCTATCTGAATGACGAGCTGATGGACGTTCTGCCGGTCACCAAAGAGCAGCTCGGCAAGAAAACGCAGGCTCAGGTGCCGATCAACCCGCTGTTCATCACCGACTTTAACCGTATTCGCCTGGAATTTGTCGGTCACTACCGCGATGTCTGCGAAAACCCGGCCAGCAACACGCTGTGGATGGACGTCGGGCGTAACTCCTCGCTGCAGATGACCTACCAGTCGCTGGCGCTGAAAAACGATCTCTCAGCCTTCCCGGTTCCGTTCTTCGATCCGCGTGATAACCGTCCGCTCACGCTGCCGATGGTGTTTGCCTCTTCCCCGGACGTGACCGAGCAGCTGGCGGCCACCATTGTGGCGTCCTGGTTTGGTTCACGCGCGGGCTGGCGCGGCCAGAGCTTCCCGGCGATGTATGACAAGCTGCCGGACAGAAATGCCATTGTGTTTGCCACCAACGCGAAACGCCCGGCTTTCCTGCGCGATCATCCGGACGTCAACGCGCCGACCGTTGAGATGATAAGCCACCCGGAAAACCCGTACGTGAAGCTGCTGGTGGTCTTTGGTCGTGATGATAAAGATCTGGTGCAGGCAGCAAAAGCGATTGCCCAGGGCAACGTCCTGTTCCGTGGCAACAGCGTGGTGATAGATGAGGTCAAGCCGCTGCTGGCGCGTAAACCTTACGATGCGCCAAACTGGGTGCGTACCGACCGTGCGGTCACCTTTGGCGAGCTGAAGACCTATGAAGAACAGCTGCAGGCGACGGGGCTTGAGCCCGCGCCGATTAGCCTGTCGCTGAACTTGCCGCCGGATCTGTACCTGCTGCGCACCAACGGCATTGATATCAATCTGAACTACCGCTATACCGCGCCAGCCACCAAAGACAGCTCGCGCATGGATATCAGCCTCAACAACCAGTTCCTGCAATCCTTCAGCCTGCAAAGCACGCAGGATACGAACCGCCTGATGCTTCGCCTGCCGGTGCTGCAGGGGCTGCTGGACGGTAAAACGGATGTCTCCATCCCGGCACTGAAGCTGGGCGCGATAAACCAGCTGCGCTTTGATTTCCAGTACATGAACCCAATGCCTGGCGGCTCGGCGGAAAACTGCATCACCTTCCAGCCGGTGCAGAACCACGTGGTGATTGGCGATGAGTCGACCATCGACTTCTCGAAGTACTATCACTTCCTGGCGATGCCGGACCTGCGCGCGTTTGCTAACGCGGGCTTCCCGTTCAGCCGCATGGCCGATCTCTCTGAGTCCATTGTGGTGATGCCAAAATCGCCAAACGAAGGGCAGGTCACGACCCTGCTGGACGCCATGGCGACCGTTGGCGGACAAACAGGATTGCCGGCAATTAACGTCACGTTGACGGACGATGGCAGCCAGATTCAGAACAAAGACGCTGACATCATGGTGATCGGAACCATTCCGGATAAGCTGAAGGATGACAAACGTATCGATCTGCTGGTGAAAGCGGCCCAGTCCTGGGTTAACACGCCGCTGCGCCAGACCGAATTCCCGAGCATTATGCCGGATGTGAACGACCGTCAGGCCAGCGCGCAGACGACGATAACGTCTCAGGGGGCAATGGCTGCGGTGGTGGGCTTCCAGTCACCTTACAACGAACAGCGTAGCGTGGTGGCTCTCCTCGCGGACAGCCCGCGCGGGTATGAACTGCTCAATACGGCCATGAACGACAGCGGTAAACGTGCCGCGATGTTTGGTTCCGTGTCGGTGATCCGTGAGTCCGGCGTCAATAGCCTGCGCGTGGGCGATGTGTACTACGTAGGCCATCTGCCGTGGTTTGAACGCCTGTGGTATGCGCTGGCTAACCATCCGGTTCTGCTCGCTATCCTGGCTGCGGTTAGCGTGGTCCTGCTGGCATGGGTGCTATGGCGTCTGCTGCGAATCATCAGCCGTCGTCGTCTGAACCCGGATGAGTAAGATGTGATGAAAGCCTTTCGCTGGTGTGTATTAGCAGCGGTGATGCTGGCGGCGCTTCCTCTTCGCGCCGCCTGTACCTGGCCTGCCTGGGAGCAGTTTAAAAAGGACTACATCAGCGAGGGCGGGCGTGTCATTGACCCCAGTGACACGCGCAAAATTACGACCTCGGAAGGGCAAAGCTACGCCCTGTTCTTTGCCCTGGCGGCGAACGATCGCCAGGCCTTTGACCAGCTACTGACCTGGACGCGCGATAATCTTGCCAGCGGCGATCTCAACGACCATCTGCCAGCCTGGCTATGGGGGCAGAAAGATAAAGAGACGTGGGCGGTGATTGATACCAACTCCGCCTCTGACGCTGATGTCTGGATCGCCTGGTCACTGCTCGAAGCGGGTCGGCTGTGGAAGCATCCGGACTATACCCGCACGGGTAAAGCGCTGCTGAAACGCATTGTCAGCGAGGAGGTGGTGAAAGTCC
This sequence comes from Enterobacter quasiroggenkampii, assembly GCF_043972695.1. Taxonomy (NCBI): domain Bacteria; kingdom Pseudomonadati; phylum Pseudomonadota; class Gammaproteobacteria; order Enterobacterales; family Enterobacteriaceae; genus Enterobacter; species Enterobacter quasiroggenkampii. The sequence goes on along the minus strand of NZ_CP143745.1, from coordinate 331,349 downwards.
CGGGGCTTGGCGCAATGCTGCTTCCCGGTAAAGTCGGCTTTGCCGATGAACACGCCTGGCGCTTTAACCCCAGCTATCTTCCTCCGCAGCTAGCGGCTTATTTCACGCGGTTTGGCTCCCCGTGGCCCCAGCTTCGTGAAACCAATCTGCGCCTGCTGCTGGAGAGTGCGCCGAAAGGCTTTTCGCCGGACTGGGTGCAGTATCAGAAAAACAGAGGCTGGCGGTTACAGCAGGAGAAAGCGCTGGTGGGCGGCTACGACGCCATCCGCGTGTATCTCTGGGTGGGCATGATGAGTGATAACGATCCTCAGAAAGCCCGGCTGCTGACGCGCTTCCAGCCGATGGCGGCAAAGACCATGAAATGGGGTGTGCCGCCGGAGAAAGTGGATGTGGCGACGGGGAAACGCACCGGCGACGGCCCGGTCGGGTTCTCTGCCGCTATGCTGCCGTTTTTACAACAACGTGATGCCCAGGCGATTCAGCGCCAGCGCGTTGCGGACCATTTTCCCGATAACAATGCCTATTACAGCTACGTGCTGACGCTTTTTGGGCAAGGATGGGATCAGCATCGTTTTCGCTTCACCGCAAAAGGTGAATTAATACCGGATTGGGGCCAGGAATGCGCAAGTTCACAGTAAATCTACTCAGTTTATCGCTTGGCCTGGCGCTTATGCCGTGGGCCCAGGCCGCTAACTCTCCGCAGCAAAAACAGTTGCTGGAGCAGGTGAGGCTGGGCGAATCGACACAGCGTGAGGATTTGGTTCGTCAGTCGCTCTATCGCCTTGAGCTGATTGACCCGAACAACCCTGACGTGATTGCCGCACGCTTTCGCTACCTGCTGCGTCAGGGCGATAACGCCGGCGCGCAAAAAGAGCTGGATCGTCTGAAAGGGATTGCGCCGGGTTCGAGTGCGTACCAGTCATCACGCAACACGATGCTGCTTTCTACTCCGGATGGCCGCCAGCAGCTCCAGCAGGCGCGACTGCTCGCCACTACGGGGCACACACAGGAGGCGATTGCCGCCTATGACAAGCTGTTTGACGGCAACCCGCCGGGTGGCGACGTGGCGACGGAATACTGGAACGTCGTGGCAAAAGATCCTGCTCGCCGCGGCGCGGCCATTAACCAGCTCAAGAAAATAAACAGCAGCAGTCCCGGAAATACGCAGCTGCAGGCGACGCTGTCCCAGCTTCTGTTCCAGAGCGGACGTCGTGATGAAGCCTTTGCGGTATTGCAGGAGATGGCCAAATCCACCAATGGCCGCAGCCAGGCGTCTGATATGTGGTATGACCAAATCAAAGACCAGCCTGCCAGCAGCGCCAGTGTCAGCGCGCTGCAAAAATACCTGAGCGTATTCAGCGACGGGGATAGCGTCGCGGCAGCGCGTGCCCAGCTTGAAGCGCAGCAAAAACAGCTCGCCGATCCGGCGTTCCGCGCGAAAGCCGAAGGGCTGGCGGCGGTGGATGCCGGGCAGGGAAGTAAGGCGGTGGCAGAGCTGCAAAAAGCCGTCAGCGCAAACCATGCCGACAGTGAAGCGGTGGGCGCCCTTGGACAGGCGTATTCCCAGAAGGGCGACCGCGCCCGCGCGGTGGCACAGTTTGAAAAGGCGATTGCCCTCGATCCCCAGAGCGATAATCGGGGTAAATGGGACAGTCTTCTGAAGGTTAACCGCTACTGGCTGCTGATCCAGCAGGGCGATGCGGCGCTGAAGGCGAATAATCCGGCGCAGGCAGAGCGTTACTATCAGCAGGCACGCAATATCGACAATACCGACAGCTATGCCGTGCTGGGGCTCGGCGACGCCGCCGCGGCACGTAAAGATAACGACGCGGCGGAGCGTTACTATCGCCAGGCGCTGCGGATGGACAGCGGCAACAGCAATGCGGTTCGCGGCCTGGCCAATATTTACCGCGCGCAGTCGCCGGAGAAGGCTTCGCAGTTTATCCAGTCTCTCTCCGCCAGCCAGCGCCGTAGCATAGACGATATTGAACGTAGCCTGACCAACGAACAGCTCTCCGCCCAGGCCGAACAGCTTGAGAACCAGGGGAAATACGCGCAGGCAGCAGACATTCAGCGTCGTCGTCTGGCGCTCTCTCCCGGCGACGTGTGGATAACCTATCGTCTTTCGCGCGATCTCTACAGCGCGGGTCAGCGCAGCCAGGCGGACACCCTGATGCGTCAGCTTGCCCACCAGAAACCGTCCGACCCGGATCAGGTTTATGCTAACGGGCTCTACCTTTCCGGAAACGATCAGGACCGGGCCGCGCTGGCGCATCTGGAGACGCTGCCGCGCAGCCAGTGGAACGGCAATATTCAGGAGCTTGCCGACCGCCTGCAAAGCAACCAGGTGCTGGAAACCGCCAACCGCCTGCGCGACAGCGGCAAAGAGCAGGACGCAGAGAATCTTCTTCGCCAGCAGCCGACCTCCACCCGTATCGACCTCACGTTGGCGGACTGGGCACAGCAGCGTGGCGATCTTGACTCGGCGAAAACGACGTACAACGCCGTCCTGCAGCGTGAGCCGCAGAATGAAGACGCGCTCCTCGGTCTGACCGAGATTTACAGCGCGCAGGGTAACAAAGATGCCGCGCGCGCGGAGCTGGCGAAGCTGCCCGCCGCGCAAAACGGCCAGCCGCTGTCGCTCAATATGCAGCGCCGCATCGCGATGGCGCAGGCGGGTCTGGGCGATGCCGCTGCCGCAGAGCAGACCTTCAATAAAATCATTCCGCAGGCTAAATCGCAGCCTGGCTCCATGGAAAACGCGCTGGTGCTGCGTGATGCCGCACGTTTCCAGGCGCAGAACGGCCAGCCTCAGCAGGCGCTGGAAACCTACAAAGATGCGATGGTATCGACGGGTATCACCACGACGCGTCCGGCTGATAACGACAGTTTCACCCGTCTGACGCGTAACGATGAAAAAGACGACTGGCTGAAGCGCGGCGTGCGCAGTGATGCCGGTGAGTTGTACCGCCAGCAGGATGTTAACGTCACGCTGCAGCACGATTACTGGGGCTCCAGCGGCACGGGCGGTTATTCCGATCTGAAAGCGCATACCACCATGCTGCAGGTGGATGCGCCGCTCTCTGACGGGCGCATGTTCTTCAGAAGCGATCTGGTCAATATGGATGCCGGGTCATTCGATACCAGGAACGGGACTTACGATCCTAAATGGGGAACCTGCTACGAAACACCGTGTAGCGGCAGCACCCATCAGTCAGACAATGGCGCGAGCGTTGCCGTCGGCTGGCAGAATAAAACCTGGGCGATGGATATTGGCACCACGCCAATGGGCTTTGACGTCGTCGACGTGGTGGGCGGCATCAGCTACAGCAGCGATCTGGGGCCCATCGGTTATACCGTTAACGCCCATCGTCGGCCAATCTCCAGCTCTCTCCTGGCCTTCGGCGGGCAAAAAGATACCAATACCGGCACCACCTGGGGCGGCGTACGCGCCACCGGTGGCGGCGTAAGTATGAGCTATGACAAAGGGGAAGCGAACGGCGTCTGGTCAAGCCTGAACGCGGAAACGCTGACGGGTAAAAATGTGGAGGATAACTGGCGCGTCCGCTGGATGACGGGTTACTACTACAAGCTCATTAATAAAAACAACGAGCGCCTGACGGTCGGCGTGTCCAACATGCTCTGGCACTACGACAAAGACCTGAGCGGTTATACCCTGGGCCAGGGCGGCTATTACAGCCCGCAGGAGTATGTCTCCTTCGCCTTGCCAGTGACATGGCGTAAGCGCACGGAAAACTGGTCCTGGGAGCTGGGGGGCTCGGTCTCCTGGTCCCACTCCAAAACCAAAGACGAGCTGCGCTACCCGATTCAGAATCTGATCCCGACCGATGAGCCAGACCGCTATACCGACCGGGGCGCGATGGAAACCGGCAGCAGTTCTTCTGGTACGGGTTATACCGCACGGGCCATAATCGAGCGGCGGGTCACGTCCAACTGGTTTGTCGGCATGGGCGTGGATATCCAGCAAGCGAAAGACTATACCCCAAGCCACGCGCTGATCTATGTGCGCTACTCTGCTGCAGGCTGGCAGGGCGATATGGACTTACCGCCGCAGCCGCTTATCCCTTACGCGGACTGGTAATCGGATTTTCCTTAATCCATTTGTAAGTCTCTCTTAATAGCGCGGCAATCGGGTATACTCAGGCGCGCCAGGTTTACACCCTGGCGCGCCCTGCGCTTCGAGTTTTGTGGAGAGTCATTTTGCGTGTCAGCCGTTCCTTAACAATCAAACAGATGGCGATGGTCTCTGCCGTCACCATGCTGTTTGTCCTGCTCTTCTGCGTCATTTTGCTGTTTCATTCCGTACAGCAGAATCGCTATAACACGGCTTCGCAATTAGAAAGCATCGCCCGCTCGGTACGCGGCCCGTTGTCTGCCTCCATCCTGAAAGGGGATATCCCCGAGGCGGAAACCATATTGAAACGCATTCAGCCGGCTGGTGTTGTGAGCCGGGCGGACGTCGTGCTCCCCAACCAGTTTCAGGCGCTGCGGATGAGCTTTATCCCGGAACGTCCCGTCCCGATGATGGTGATGCGCCTGTTTGAACTGCCGGTGCAAATTTCGCTTCCCGTCTATTCGCTTGAACGCCCTGCGAATCCGCAGCCGCTGGCCTACCTGGTGTTACAGGCAGACTCCTACCGCATGTATAAATTCGTCATGAGTTGGGTGGTTACGTTAGTGACCACTTGCTTACTTATGACGCTTATTCTCAGCGTGGCGCTCACCTGGTGCATCAACCGGCTGATTGTCCATCCCCTGCGCCGTATCGCCCGCGAGCTGAACACGCTCGCCCCGCAGGATCAGATGGGACACCAGCTTGAGCTGCCGCGTCTGCATCATGACGATGAGATCGGCATGCTGGTGCGCAGCTATAACCTCAACCAGCAGCGCATCCAGCGTCAGCAGGATGAACTGAACAGTAGCGCCACCCGTTTTCCGGTATCGGAGCTCCCCAATAAAGCCTTCCTGATGGCGATGCTGGAGCAAACCGTTGAGCGCCAGCAAACCACCGCGCTGATGGTCATTGCCTGCGAAACCCTGCAGGACACGGCTGGCGTGCTTCAGGAGAGCCAGCGCGAAATGCTGCTGCTCACCCTGGTGGAAAAGATCAAATCTGTCCTTGCCCCGCGCATGGTGCTGACTCAGGTCAGCGGTTATGACCTGGTGGTGATTGCCAACGGCGTCAAAGAGCCCTGGCATGCGATTACGTTAGGTCAGCAAGTACTCACTGTCATTAATGAGCGGCTACCGATTCAGGGTATCCAGCTTCGCCCGAGCGCCAGTATCGGGATTGCCATGTTCTATGGCGATCTGACCGCGGAACAGCTTTATCGCCGCGCCTTCTCGGCGGCCTTTACCGCCCGGCGCAAAGGCAAAAACCAGATCCAGTTCTTCGACCCGGCGCAGATGGAAAAGGCGCAGCAGCGCCTGACGGAAGAGAGCGACATCCTGACCGCGCTGGATAACCGCCAGTTTGCCCTCTGGCTGCAGCCGCAGGTGGACCTGCAGACGGGAGAGGTGAAAAGCGCCGAGGCCCTGCTGCGTCTGCAGCAGCCGGATGGCTCATGGGAGCTGCCGGAAGGGCTGATTGAGCGCATCGAGTCCTGTGGCCTGATGGTTACCGTTGGCTACTGGGTGCTGGAGGAGTGCTGCCGTCAGCTTGCCGCCTGGCAGGAGCGTGGCGTGACGCTGCCGCTGTCGGTCAACCTGTCTGCCCTGCAGCTTATGCACCCGACCATGGTTTCAGAGATGCTGGAGCTGATCCATCGTTACCGCATCAAGCCTGATACGTTAACCCTGGAAGTGACGGAGAGCCGACGCATCGACGATCCCAATGAGGCGGTCGCGATTCTCAAGCCGCTGCGTAATGCCGGTATTCGTATTGCCCTGGACGATTTTGGCATGGGGTACGCCGGGCTGCGTCAGCTTCAGCACATGAAGACCCTTCCGGTAGATGTGCTCAAAATTGACAAAGCGTTTGTCGACGGACTGCCGGGCGACAGCAGCATGGTGCAGGCGATTATCCAGATGGCGCGTAGCCTCAACCTGCACCTTATTGCCGAGGGGATTGAAACCGACGCGCAACGCGCCTGGCTGGCAGAGGCGGGCGTGGAGAGCGGGCAAGGCTTCCTGTTTGCCCCTGCAGTCCCTTCGGATGTCTTTGAAGAACGATACCTTTCTGGCGCCGATCACCACGCAAAAGCGTAATTTTGTTGCTGGCTTGTGCGAGCCAGCTCAAAGTTCTTAACATTTGTGTTTCAAATTTGAACTGAGTTTATTTCTGTCCTGTTATGTGGGTGTTATTTTAAAGCCGCAGGTTAACCATAACCTTACAAAGCCTGTGGTTTTTCTTCCCAAGGACACCTTATGAAAACCTCACTCTTCAAAAGTCTTTATTTCCAGGTCCTGACAGCCATCGCCATCGGTATTCTGCTGGGTCACTATTACCCTGAACTGGGCGCGCAAATGAAACCGCTTGGCGACGCGTTCGTTAAGCTCATTAAAATGGTCATCGCGCCGGTGATCTTCTGTACGGTCGTCACGGGCATCGCTGGCATGGAAAGCATGAAGGCGGTCGGTCGTACCGGTGCAGTGGCGCTTCTCTATTTTGAAGTGGTCAGTACCCTTGCGCTGATTATCGGTCTGATCATCGTCAACGTGGTGCAACCAGGCGCGGGGATGAACGTCGATCCGGCGACGCTGGATGCCAAAGCGGTTGCGGTCTATGCCGAGCAGGCGAAGGATCAGGGCGTGGTCGCCTTCCTGCTGGACGTCATTCCTGGTAGCGTCATAGGCGCGTTCGCCAGCGGAAACATCCTCCAGGTGCTGCTGTTCGCCGTGATGTTTGGCTTTGCCCTGCACCGTTTGGGCAGCAAAGGTCAGCTTATCTTTAACGTGATCGAAAGCTTCTCGCAGGTCATCTTCGGCATCATCAATATGATCATGCGCCTGGCGCCCATCGGTGCCTTCGGTGCGATGGCCTTCACCATCGGTAAGTATGGCGTCGGTACGCTGGTCCAGCTGGGTCAGCTGATTATCTGCTTCTATATCACCTGTATTCTTTTCGTGGTGGTGGTGCTGGGCTCCATCGCCCGTGCGACCGGTTTCAGCATCTTCAAATTTATCCGTTACATCCGCGAAGAGCTGCTGATTGTTCTGGGAACCTCCTCGTCAGAATCGGCGCTGCCGCGCATGCTCGATAAGATGGAGAAACTCGGGTGTCGTAAATCGGTGGTCGGGCTGGTGATCCCGACGGGCTACTCCTTCAACCTGGATGGCACCTCGATATACCTGACGATGGCGGCGGTGTTTATCGCGCAGGCGACCAACAGCCATATGGATATTTTCCATCAGATTACCCTGCTGGTGGTGCTCCTGCTCTCCTCTAAAGGCGCGGCAGGCGTGACGGGCAGCGGCTTTATCGTGCTGGCCGCCACCATTTCTGCTGTGGGTCACCTGCCGGTGGCGGGTCTGGCGTTGATTCTGGGTATTGACCGATTCATGTCTGAGGCCCGTGCGCTAACCAACCTGGTGGGTAACGGCGTGGCAACGGTGGTGGTGGCGAAATGGGTGAAAGAGCTGGATCACAAAAAGCTCGACGATACTCTGAATAATCGTTCAACTGACAGCAAAAATCCTGGCTTATCCTCTTAATCTTGTCACAAATGCCCGTATTCCCTTGTGGGGATGCGGGCTCCTGCGCATAATAACTGTTCATACCTGTCATAATTCGACAAGATTTTTTTTGGGTATATTTCACTTCGGACCGTGACGTTTTGCCGAACGCGCGGTCTAATCGACGTGTTTTCATCGTCATCTTTAAGAGTGAAGCGCGTCGCGAGGCACTCTTTTTTAACCAGGAATGTTGATCAGGGGTTCACATGCAGGGCACAAAAATTCGACTCTTAACCGGCGGTTTGCTGATGATGGCAGCAGCCAGTTATGTGCAGGCAGATGCGCTCCAGCCAGACCCGGCCTGGCAACAAGGGACATTAGCGAACGGTTTTCAGTGGCAGGTGTTAGCCACGCCGCAACGTCCCAGTGACCGTATTGAAATCCGTCTGTCTGTTAATACCGGTTCCCTCACGGAAAGCACCCAGCAAACCGGTTTCAGCCACTTTATTCCCCGGCTGGCGCTCACTCAGAGCGGCAGCCTGCAAGCGGTTCAGGTGCGTTCGCTCTGGCAACAGGCCATCGATCCAAAACGCCCACTCCCGCCGGCGGTGGTCTCGTATGACTACACCATGTTTAACCTGAGCCTGCCTAATAACCGCAACGATCTGCTTAAAGAAGCCCTGACGTATCTCTCCGATGCCTCTGGCAATCTGGCGATTACGCCGGATACCGTCAACTATGCGTTGAGCAACAGCGACATGGTGGCGACCTGGCCTGGAGATACCAAAGAGGGCTGGTGGCGTTACCGCCTGAAAGGCTCGACGTTACTGGGGCATGACCCGGCCGAACCGCTGAAACAGCCGGTGGATGCTGAGCAGGTGAAAACGTTCTATCAGAAATGGTACACCCCGGACGCGATGACGCTGATCGTGGTGGGTAACGTGGACAGCCGCGCGGTGGTAGAGCAGATCAACAAAGCGTTTGGCGATCTGAAAGGCAAGCGTGAATCGCCTGCCCCTGTTCCAACACTCTCCCCGCTGCGCGCAGAGCCTGTCAGCATTATGACGGACACCGTGCGTCAGGACCGACTCTCCGTGATGTGGGATAACGCCTGGCAGCCCATCCGTGAGTCCGCGGCGCTGTTGCGCTACTGGCGTGCCGACCTGGCGCGTGAAGCGCTGTTCTGGCACGTTCAGCAGACGCTCAGTAAGAACAACGTGAAGAATATCGGCCTTGGCTTTGACTGCCGCGTGCTGTTCCAGCGTGCGCAATGCGCCATTAACGTTGAATCACCGGGCGATAAGCTGAATGCCAATCTGGGCGTCGTGGCGAAAGAGCTGGCAAAAGTGCGTAAAGAGGGGCTCTCTGAAGAGGAGTTCAACGCGCTTGTGGCGCAGAAAAAACTCGAGCTGCAGAAGCTGTTCGCGACCTACGCGCGCGCCGATACCGACATTCTGATCAGCCAGCGTATTCGCTCCCTGCAGAACCAGGTGGTGGACATTGCGCCGGAACAGTACCAGAAGCTTCGTCAGGACTTCCTGAGCGGTCTGACCGTCGATATGCTTAACCAGGAGCTCCGCCAGCAGCTGTCGCAGGAGATGGCGTTGATTCTCCTGCAACCGAAGGGCGAGCCGGAGTATGACATGAAGGAACTTCAGACGACCTGGGATTCCATCATGGCCACCGCGCCGCAGCCAACGCAGTCCGCGACGGCTGATGATTTACATCAGGACGCGACGGATATCCCGCAAGGGCAGTAATGGGGAAACATTCCCTCTCCCTGTGGGAGAGGGTAAAGGTGAGGGCTTAAACAGGCATCGCTTCGCGCGGAATAATCGCCCCGCGATACTGAATGACGGTGCTGGCCGTCAGGTGCCCACGCTGTGCCGCGGCTTCCGGTGTTCCACCCGTCAGGCGTACCGCCAGATAGCCCGCGCTGAATGAATCACCCGCTGCCGTGGTATCAATCACTTTCTCTTTGGCCAGCTTCACCGCCGGGACCTCAACTACCGCTTCACCCGCAATCGCGACCAGGCACGAATCCGCACCGCGCTTAATCACCACTTCACGCACGCCAGCCGCCTGCGTACGTGCAATCACGTCTTCTGCCGGTTTCTCACCCCACAGGGCGTCTTCATCGTCGAGCGTCAGGAAGGCGATGTCGGTGCATTGCAGCATCTGCTGATAGACCTGCTGCGTCTCTTCACGGCTGGACCACAGGCGCGGGCGGTAGTTGTTATCGAAAATAACCTTACCGCCGTTGGCACGACACGCGCGCAGCAGCGAGAGCAGCTTTTCACGGCTGGCCGGGCTGAGGATAGCCAGGCTGATCCCGCTCAGATAGAGATAGTCGAAGGTCGCCAGCGCCTGGCAGATGGCCGCGGCGGCATCGCTCTCCAGCCAGAATTTGGCCGCAGCTTCGTTACGCCAGTAATAAAACGTGCGTTCGCCAGTGCTGTCGGTTTCGATGTAATAAAGCCCCGGGAGGCGGTTTTCCATACGCTGAATCAGCGATGTTTCAACCTGTTCACTCTGCCAGGCCTCCAGCATTTGCTGGCTGAAGCTGTCCGTGCCCAGAGCGGTAACATAGTTCACGGTGAGCGCCTCAGGCGCAACCTGACGGGCAATATAAACCGACGTGTTTAACGTATCGCCACCAAATCCGCGGCTCACTTCCGCGCCTTTTTGTGACAGCTCAATCATGCATTCGCCAATCACGGCAATTTTTTTAGACATAATCGTGAACCTGAACAGAAGAATTAACAGCAGTGTGCGCTGAGTGAATTAACCGGTCAACTATATTAAAACAACGTTCCATTATTTTATTTGAGCCAACGCGTGTTCCTGCGCATTTCTGTCATCTTAATTTCATTTTCCCGGTGAATTGAACATAAAGTTCTCAATTGTCGCGCCGATAATCCTGTGACGAGTCCAGAAAGGCCATCCCAACAACAGGACATCTGAAATGAAGTCAGAGCAGGTTATCCAGCGGCTGAGCACCACGCCTGAGGCAAGTATTGAGAACTTGCAGGAGCATCGCTACTGGCTGCAATGTGAGCGTGCGTACACTTATCAGCCGATATACCGAACAGACGGTCGACTGATGGCCATTGAAATTTTGACCGTCGTAACGCACCCCTCAAACCCTACCCAGCGCATCGCACCGGATCGCTATTTTGCCGAAGTTGCCGTTCGCCAGCGTCTGGACGTGCTGGAAGAGCAGCTCCATATGCTGGCAACGAAGCAGCCCTTTTTCGAACAGCACGATATCCTCGCCTCCGTGAATGTTGATGGCCCCACTCTGCTGGCGCTGCGTCAGAACGCGAAATTGCAGGAGCTGATTGCCACCCTGCCGTGGGTGCGTTTTGAGCTGGTGGAGCATGTTCGCCTGCCGCAGGACTCCTCGTTTGCCTCCATATGCGAATACGGCCCGCTGTGGCTGGATGACTTTGGCACCGGCATGGCGAACTTTTCTGCCCTGAGTGAAGTGCGTTATGACTACATCAAAGTGGCCCGCGATCTGTTCATTATGCTGCGTCAGACCCCGGAAGGGCGGAACCTGTTTACGCTGCTATTGCAGCTGATGAACCGCTATTGCCAGGGCGTGATTGTTGAAGGTGTGGAAACGCTGGAAGAGTGGCGTGATGTGCAAAGCTCGCCTGCCGCGGCGGCGCAAGGCTATTTCCTCTCCCGTCCGGTACCCATGGATCGCCTCGATAGCGTGATAACTACCCTCTGATAAGCCCGCTTCCCTTTGTCTGGACTATAGTTTTACAGGACAGGTCATCAGGAAAGGGGATAAAAATGACAAGAACAACCAGGGTAATCTCCTGGACAGCAGGGATTTTCTTGTTGTTGATCGTGGTCGTCGCCATCATTATCGCGACGTTTGACTGGAACCGTCTTAAGCCGACCATCAACCAGAAAGTCTCAACCGAACTGAACCGCCCCTTCGCCATACGCGGTGATTTAGGGGTCGTGTGGGAGCGTCAGAAAGAGGAGCCCGGCTGGCGAAGCTGGATCCCGTGGCCACACGTCCACGCCGACGACATCATTCTCGGCAACCCGCCGGATATCCCGGCGGTCACCATGATCCACCTGCCGCGCGTTGAGGCCACGCTGGCCCCGCTCGCGCTGTTCACCAAAACTGTTTATCTGCCGTGGATCAAACTTCAACAGCCCGACGCGCGCCTGATCCGCCTCTCAGAAAAAAATAACAACTGGACCTTTAACCTTGCCAGCGACGGCGAAAAGGATCCGAACGCCCAGCCTTCTTCCTGGTCATTCCGTCTCGACAATATTCTCTTCGATCGCGGGCGGATCGCCATCGACGACAAAGTCAGCAAGGCCGACGTGGAGATCCTGGTCGATCCGCTGGGCAAGCCGCTGCCGTTTAGCGAGGTCACGGGGACGAAAGCCAAAGGTGACACGGCAAGCGTGGGCGACTATGTCTTCGGCCTGACGGCAAAAGGACGCTACAACGATCAGCCGCTCAGCGGTAAAGGGAAAATAGGCGGCATGCTGGCGCTCCGGAGCGAAGGCACGCCGTTCCCGGTGCAGGCGGACTTCCGCTCCGGTAACACCCGCGTGGCGTTTGTGGGGACGGTCAACGACCCGATGAACATGGGCGGCGTCGATCTTCAGCTTAAATTTGCCGGTGATTCGCTGGGCGAGCTGTATGAGCTGACCGGCGTGCTGCTGCCGGATACGCCGCCGTTCGAAACGGACGGGCATCTGGTCGCCAAAATCGATACCGAAAAAGCGTCTGTTTTTGACTACCGTGATTTTAATGGCCGCATCGGCGACAGCGATATCCACGGCTCGCTGACCTACACCACCGGAAAACCGAGGCCGAAGCTGGAAGGGGACGTTGAGTCCCGTCAGTTGCGTCTGGCCGATCTCGGCCCGCTGATCGGCGTGGATTCCGGCAAAGGCACAAAATCAAAAGAGGTGAAAAAGGACATTCAGCCTGCGGGAAAAGTGCTGCCTTACGATCGCTTTGAAACCGATAAGTGGAACGTGATGGATGCGGACGTCCGCTTCAAAGGGCGTAAAATTGAGCATGGCAGCACGTTGCCGTTGAGCGATCTCTCGACGCATATCATCCTCAAAAACGCCGACCTGCGCCTGCAGCCGCTGAAGTTTGGCATGGCAGGCGGGACGATTTCCTCAAACATTCACCTGGAAGGCGATAAAAAGCCGATGCAGGGCCGGGCGGAGATTCAGGCGCGCAGGCTTAAGCTGAAAGCGCTGATGCCGAACGTCGAGCTGATGCAGAAAACCCTCGGCGAGATGAACGGCGATGCCGACATTCGCGGCGTGGGTAACTCCGTGGCGGCGCTGCTGGGCAGCGGTAATGGCAACCTGAAGCTGCTGATGAACGACGGGCTGGTGAGCCGCAACCTGATGGAGATCCTGGGGCTGAACGTCGGGAACTACATCATCGGGCAAATCTTCGGCGATGATGAGGTACGGGTGAACTGTGCGGCGGCCAATCTGGATCTGGTGAACGGCGTGGCGCGTCCGCAGATTTTTGCCTTCGACACGGAAAACGCGGTGATTAACGTGACCGGAACCGCCAGCATGGCCTCCGAGCAGCTTGATCTGACGATTGACCCGGAGAGTAAGGGGATCCGTATTATCACGCTGCGCTCGCCGCTGTACGTCCGCGGGACCTTCAAAAATCCGCAGGCGGGCGTGAAGCCCGGACCGTTGATTGCGCGTGGTGCGGTGGCTGCGGCGCTTGCGACGCTGGTTACCCCAGCCGCAGCGCTGCTGGCGTTGATATCGCCGTCAGAGGGCGAGGCGAATCAGTGCCGGACCATTTTGTCACAGATGAAGAAGTAAGGTGCGGCCTGTTTTTGCCGGGTGGCGCTGCGCTTACCCGGCCTACATTTGAATCGTAGGCCGGGTAAGGCGTAGCCGCCACCCGGCATTAGCTTACAGAGCCTGGTGCTTCGTCTCGTGCGTCAGCAGCAGCGCAATCAGCGTCAGCGCCGCCATGGCCGCCAGATAGACGCCCACATAGAACAGACCATAGTTTGCCTGCAGCCAGGTGGCGATATACGGCGCTACGGAGGCACCCAGAATAGACGAGACGTTATAGGAGAACGACGCGCCGGTATAACGCACTTCCGTTGGGAACAGCTCTGGCAGCAGCGCACCCATCGGGCCGAAGGTCAACCCCATCAGGCTCAGGCCAATCAGCAGATAGGCCATCACCAGCGCCGGGCTGCCTGAACCCAGCAGCGGCGGGAAGACGAACAGAGCAAACAGAATGATCAGCGTGGTGATGGTAATCATGCTCGCGCGACGACCGAACTTATCCGCCAGCAGCCCCGCAATCGGAACCATCACGCCAAACCCGATCACCGCCATCATCAGCATCCACAGCACTTCGTTACGCGGCAGACCCAGCCCAACCGGCGCGGCGGCGGTGCTGAAGGTCATGGAGTAAACGGTCATGATGTAGAACAGCGTGTAGGTGGCGAGCATGATAAACGTGCCCAGCACGGTCACGCGCACGTGTTTGGTCAGCAGCGTGCCCAGCGGCACTTTCACCTGCTTGTTCGCCGCGGCCACTTTCGCGAAAACCGGGGTCTCATGCAGAGAAACACGCACGTACAGGCCAATCAGCACCAGCACGGCTGAGAAGACAAACGGGATACGCCAGCCCCAGCTCATGAACTGTTCATCCGTCAGCAGCCAGGAGAGCAGCAGGAACGTCCCGTTGGCAAAGAAGAAGCCAATCGGTGCGCCAAGCTGCGGGAAAGAACCATACAGCGCGCGCTTGCGCGCCGGGGCGTTCTCGGTGGCCAGCAGCGCCGCGCCACCCCATTCACCACCCAGGCCCAGACCCTGACCAAAACGCGCCAGCGCCAGCAGGACCGGCGCCAGAATGCCGATGGTCTCATACGTCGGCAGCAGGCCGATGGCCACGGTGGAGATCCCCATCGTCAGCAGCGAGGCCACCAGCGTAACTTTACGACCAATGCGATCGCCAAAGTGTCCAAACAGCGCGGAGCCAATCGGACGCGCAACAAACGCGATAGCAAAGGTCGCCAGGGACTGCAGCGTGGCCGCCGTCGGATCGCCCTGCGGGAAGAAAATGTGCGGGAAGACGATGACCGCCGCGGTGGCGTAAATATAAAAGTCGAAGAACTCGATGGCGGTGCCAATCAGCGAAGCGACGACAACTTTATTGCGCGAATTTACCGGAACGTTTTCCGTTTCTGAGTCGAGTGTGGTGGCGGTTGCTTGCATAATATTTTCTTATTTTTGTCGAACGAAAGGCCATATTACGCACAGCAAAAGCGACATTTCAATCTGTAACAAAGTCGCGACCTGGTGATAAAAGCAACAAAAAGCGGATAATTTTCAGGCCAGCCAAAACACGTCTATGAAATGCTTCACAGATTTTAAATATCAGTCAATAAAACTGGTTTTCGGTTAAATAAAAGTTACGGACTGGATTTATATGCTGAAATGATGAATTGGGCTGAAATTTCAGCCCGGGAGTGGCGTTACCGGTGTGTTTTACCCGGCATTCTCGGGTCGTCTTTGTACTCGGCAGTGGCAATCCATGCTGCGCAGAACAGGGTTAAACGTGCGAAGAAATAGAAGAACGCCATTAACCCCAGCACCGAGCCGAACGCCGCGCCGGAAGGGGATTTCACCAGTGACGGCAGGGTGTACGTCATCACGATTTTGATCACCTCAAAGCCGATCGCCGCGATCAACGTGCCGCGGATCAGCGCCTTCTTGCGCGGACGATGACGGGGCAAGCGCCAGAAGATCCAGAAGAACAGCAGATAGTTGGCGAAGATAGAAATCGCCAGCCCAATGCTGCGCCAGGCGGGCTTCAGCCATTCGATGTAATCAAGATAGAGCGCGGAGATGATCATCTGCTGCGCGGAGCCCGCCACGGAGGTAATGGAAAGCGTCACGATGAGCGCGACGAGCAGGCCAATCAGCGAAACAAAATCACGGAGATACTTAACCCAGATTTTCTCCTGGTCCTGCGGCTTACGCTCCCAGACGTCGCGCGACTGGGCGCGAATGGCCTCGCGCAGGTTGCCCATCCAGTTAACGCCGGAGTAAAGGGCAATCAGCAAGCCGACGATACCGACGGTAGTACGCTGCTGCACGGCGGTATTGATGGTGCTTTTGAGCGTGCTGGCAAGGGTTGGGTCACTGACGTTATTCAGGATCTTATTAAAGATATCCTGCAGCAGCGTCGGGTGCGAGGCGAGCACAAAACCGGCCGCCGCAAACGACACCATCAGGATCGGGATCATCGACAGGAAGGAAAAATAGGTGATGGCGGCACCAAACTGGTTTCCCATGCGGTCATTAAAGCGTTCGGTCGCGCGTATCAGATGCGCAATCATGGGAAACTGCTGAATTCTGGCGACAATGCCGGTGACGGTCCCCAGCGCTTTGCTGGCGGTACCAGGGGACCTGGTCTCTTCAGGCCCGGTTTCCATCTTTTTGACGGGCTCATACTCTAAATGTTGGGTGGGTCGTTGCGGGTTGTTTTCCGGCGTCACGCGACTTTTCCTTTTCGTTTGGCTGGATGTTATTGAATTATAGCTTGCGACTAGTCCACGTAAGCTTTTGTGAGTTCGGTCAGCCACTCCATGAACAGATGTACCCGGCGGGAGAGGTTGCGCCGGTGGGGATAAATCAGGGAAACAGGCATCGGTTCGGCCCGGTATTGCGGGAGGATTTCAACCAGCTTCTTCGCGCGCAGCAAATCTCGTACCCCAACCCGTGGAACCTGAATGATGCCCAGCCCGGCGAGGCAGGCCGCCTGGTAGGTTTCGGTGCTGTTAACGGTCAATACCCCGCCCGTTTTTATCCACTGCGTCGCACTGCCGTTATAAAACTCAAAGCCCTGCGGACGGGTTCCCAGCATAGCGGTGTAGTGAATGACGGCGTGCGAGCCTAAATCGTCCAGCGTGTCCGGGTAGCCAAACCGCGCCAGATAGTCCGGACTGGCGCAGTTAATCACCGATAGCTTGCCCAACGGTCGGGCGATAAGCCCTGAATCCTTCAGCGTGCCGACGCGTACCACGCAATCAAACCCTTCGCGGATCACATCCACCAGACGATCGCTGCTGCTGAGTTCCAGCTCAATGCCCGGATAATGCTGCAGAAACGCAGGGAGTTTGGGGATGACTAAATTTCGAGCAACGGCGACGGGCATATCCACGCGAAGCCGTCCGCTGATGCTGGAGGGATCGTGCTGAAACATCCCGTCGAGTTCATCAAGGTTTGCCAGCAGATCTTTTGCCCGTTCGTAATAGACCATGCCGTCCTGCGTCAGGCTGACGCGACGCGTGGTGCGGTGCAATAGCTGGGTGCCAAGCCGGTTTTCGAGGGCCTGAATCTGCCGTGACACGCTGCCTTTTGGCAGCGTTAAAGTTTCTGCCGCGCGGGAAAAACTCTCCAGCTCCGCGACGCGGACAAACAGCTGCATTGCGTGAATTTTATCCATAGATGAAGCTCATTGTTGTTTTCGATGAAACAGTGAAGCGTTTTAACCCACCTTTATTGATCTTCTATCACCTAATAAGCTCTTACTCAATCTCCATAACAGCCAAAACGAGGTTTATGATGACTGAACGTATCGCATTAGTGACGGGTGGTAGCCGTGGTTTGGGTAAAAACGCGGCCTTAAAGCTGGCGGCAGACGGCACGGGAATTGTGCTGACCTACAACCGTAGCCAGCAGGAAGCGCTGGCGGTTGTGCATGAAATTCAGCAAAAAGGCGTTAACGCGGCGGCAATACAGCTTAACGTCGGGGAAGTCACAAGTTTTGATCATTTTGCCCGACAGCTTCAGGAAACCCTCCGAACCGTCTGGCAGCGTGAAACCTTTGACTATTTATTGAACAATGCCGGAACGGGTTTATATGCGCCCTACACCGACACGACGGAAGCCCAGTTTGATGAGGCGCTGAACATTCATTTCAAAGGACCTTTCTTCCTGACCCAGCGCCTGCTGCCGTTGCTTAACGACGGCGGACGGATCCTTAACGTCTCCAGCGGACTGGCCCGTTTTACCCAGCCGGGCTCGGGAACCTACGCGGCGATGAAGGGGGCGATGGAAGTGCTGACGCGTTATCAGGCGAAAGAGCTGGGGGCGCGCGGTATTTCCGTCAATATCATTGCGCCTGGCGCGATCGAAACCGACTTTGGCGGCGGACGCGTGCGCGACAACGCGGATCTGAACCAGATGCTGGCATCCCAGACGGCGCTGGGACGGGTGGGGCTGCCGGACGATATTGGCGATGCCATTGCGGCACTGCTCAGCGACAAACTGGGCTGGATGACTGCGCAACGTATTGAAGTCTCAGGCGGCATGTTCCTGTGATATCTGCGCTTAAGGAAATCCTTAAGGTGAATGTGTCCAGATACTGACAGATATAAAGAACACGGGGGATTTGTAACGGCTCCATTCGTTGAGTTTTTTCTTAAATAACGCCTCTGTAGAATCCCCCTTCGCTATTCTCAGAGGGGAAAAAACGATGCGAGTAATCATGTTTGACAGGCAGTCACTCTTTATTCACGGAGCGATACACAGTCTTCAGGCGCTAATCCCGGAAATAACTATAACAGGGACCTGTCAGGCACAAGATTTATGGGCTCAGGCTTCTGCTTCGCCGTCAGCTATCGTCATGATTGATGGGAATTTAATTCAGGACGAAGGGAGCGCTTTGCTGGAAGCGATCGTGCATCGCTTTCCGGCGATACGCGTGATTCTGGTTTTGGCGAAAAAAGAGGCCAGATGGGTGGAGCAACTGCGGCAGCGAAACGTCATGGCCATTATTCCCCGCAATGCCAGTCCCGAACGGTTTTCCGCCGTGCTGGATTCGGTAGCCCGAGGGATGGTCTGTTTTCCCGGCGAGTGGGTCCGAGAGCCGACGTCGCCTCAGGCGTTATTATCCTTAAGCGAGCGCCAGCGCGAAGTGCTGAAACTGCTGGCGGCGGGGGAGTCAAATAAAGAGATTGGCCGCAATCTCAACATCAGTGCGGCCACGGTAAAAGCGCACCTCGAGGCGCTTTTCCGTCGGCTGGACGTGAAAAACAGAACGCAGGCCGCCATGTACTATACCCGGGCGACGGCCTGAATAAGCGCGTCGGGGAGCGACGTTATCTCTCCGAAACTGAATATCATCATGACCAGCGCATCATGCTGCTGTTGGGTTAATGGACGTGTCAGATTTTCCCGCAGCAGCGTCTCACATAGCCGTATATCTTCATGCAGCAAATGGTCTGCCTCCAGCGGTGTGACAGGACCGTGAAAATGCTCCTGGTCACGGATAACGTGGCCATAGCCGATAACCCATAATCCGTGTTCGTCACGATATTTTTCCAGAGAAAGACCCTGATGTTTTTTTATTAACGCGATGGCGGCAGATGATATTTTCAGCCCATGCTCTTTCATATTCGTTTCCTCTTAATGGCGACACTGTAGAGGAAACGGCTTACGAGAAATATCCGCCAAATGGCTGTTGATCACGCCTTGTTATTCAGATATTCATGCCGCAATAAACCAAATAACCAGTCATTATGCCAATGCCCCGCAAGGAAATAGCTTTCGCGTAATTCGCCCTCCAGGCGAAAGCGGACTTTTTCCAGCAGACGTCGTGAGGCGATATTGCCCGCCGTGACGGTGGCGGTAAGTCGGCGTATATCGCCTTCTTCAAAGGCATAGCGGCAAAGCGCCTGCAGGGATTCGAAGCCGTAGCCTTTTCCCTGCGCCTCGGGGGCGAAAAGGAAACCCACTTCGGCGCAATCCGCCTCCCGATGAATATACCCGGTGACGCCCAGCGGGGCCCGGGAGGCGGCGTCACGCACGACGAGGCACAGCCAGTGCGCGCTGCCTGGCGTCCAGGGCGTCAGACGGGCATCGAACGCCTCGCGAATAACTGCGACGGGGCGGTCTTCCGCCACAAAGCGCATGACGTCGGGATGTTGCTGTAGCGCCAGAAAAAAGGGCCAGTCTTCTTCCTGCAAAGGTGAGCAGTTCAGGCGAGGGGTAATTAAAACGGGCATTCAGATTCTCCTGACACTTTTTAAATGATTTTAGGGTTGTCACTTTATTTCAACAGAAAGTCAGGTATGGTTAACCGCGTATAAATAAAAAGAAAAAAGGCCGTCTCGTGCCCATTCCGGATGTCTTCGTTGTCGCTTAAGGAAAACAATGACTCTCAGCACATCACATCATATTCGCGAACAGTTCGAACACTGTCTGGCGGTCATTCGCCATGCGTCGGTGGAAATTTTGCTTCTTCTGAATGTACATGCATCTGAGGGCAAAGATCCACGCTGGTTTCTGGAACAGCTCGACAGCGCGCGATTAGCCCTGGGCGGCTGGGGAGCCGTGGCGAAAAAACTCAACCTGAATGATGCAGAGATGTCGGAATTTACGCTCCAGCTGCGCCTGCTGCAGCAGCGCGTGCCGCAGTATGAAAGCGGACAGGATGTGAGTGAAAACCAGCTGATTGCGGCGATGCGCTTTGTCACCGCGCTGGAGCACCTTCGCCTGCAGCAGCCGCTGTTGACCTACAGCACAGAGCTGTCTCCGGGCAGCGAACTTCAGCAGCAGCAGGCGCACAAGCAGGTGCGGGCGATAGAGCTGATGATAAAAGGGCTCATCCAGCAGGCCTGGCCCGATCAGGTCAAGCTGAACAACCATCTTAAGACTTTGTTTAACGCCGATCGCGTACGGCGCTGGCTGAAGCTGGGCGAGATCAACGATGTGCTGAGCGGCATGATGTTCAGCGAGCTGGCACAGATGCTGGTGGATAAAAAGGAGTTCAGCCGCTATTACGCTTCGCTGTTCAGCGATCCGTCCATGCTGACGCTGCTGGTTGAACCGCGTAAAACACTGCAAACCTTCCTCGATGACATCCGGCAAATTCGCAATAACATCACCGTTCAGAAAACGTTGAGCTCGGCGCAAATTCAGCTGCTGGATAACTACTACGCCCAGATCGCGCGGCCCGTTCAACGCGCGTTTGAAGAGGGGAGAACGCGCGTCAATCCCGCGGGATTCATGGCGGTAGATGCCAGCGAACTGCATACCTTCTGGGAAAAGGCGCAGAAAATGGATCGGGTCACCGGCGGGGATCTGTTTGAAGTCCGCGACACCATTGAAAAGCCGACCCAGCGCGCGCCGCGCACCCCCGAACAACGCGAGCAGCTCATTTCCGGTGCGTTATGGGGGGCAGTTGGCGTTATGGTGATTGCCATCGTGGCCGGGGGATTCTGGCTGGTGACCAGCAGTAAACCGCAGCCTGCAGCCGTCAGCGCGGCTGAAGCGGCACCACCACAGGAAATGCGTGAAACACCTTCCTCGCGTGAAACGCTCACGCGGATGGGAGTGACCTGGGACGAGAATAATTTCCGCTCGGCCATTAACCGCAACGACACCCGCGTGACCCAGCTCTTTTTGCAGGGCGGTATGGACTGGAAGCTCTCCTGGACCGAAGAGGCGATGTCGGCAGGCTATGACGACGTGCTGGAGCTGATGTTACGCTACCGGCAAAACATGGTGGAGGAGAAGCCGTGTCGGCGCTTCATCAACACGCTCAGCCACGCAATGTCTAACGGCGAGTCTCTGACCTCGGTACGTAAAGAGTACCTCAAAGCTTTCTGCACCGTGCCTGCGGTGGTGAAACGCCAGCAGCACGATCTCGATATGGCTACACGGCGTGCGAAGTCACAGCCGGATGCCACCACCAAAAAATGGCAGTCTATTCAGAGTGCCATTTATGAGGTGATTCGCTGATTTCTCCTCCCTCTCCCTGTGGGAGAGGGCCGGCGTGACGGCACCAGACCGCACCCTATTCAAGGCTCCCCATACAACCCAATCAGCCGCCGCACTACGCCGTTTGTCCAGCCAAAACCGTCCTGCAGCGGATACTCACCCCCGCCACCTTCGCGCGGCGTGCTGCTGGCGATGTGGTACTTCTCAATCAGCTTATGATGCGTCTGATAAAAATGGTTCACCGTATGCAGCCAGCTCCAGGCGATCTCATCCCCCAGCGAGTCGTTGCCATACTGCTTGAACCCCTGAATCGCCATCCACTGCAGCGGCGCCCAGCCGTTGGGTTTATCCCACTGCTCGCCGGTTTCATACTCGGTCGCCAGAATCCCGCCCGGCGTGAGCAGTCGCGCCTTGACCGCATCCGACAGGCGCTCAGCCTGCTCATGGGTCGCCATACCGACATACAGCGGCACGATGCTGGCGGCAGAAAACAGTGCCAGCTCTTCACGTCGCCAGTCGTAGTCGCGGTAACAGCCGCTCTCCTCGTCCCACAGATAGCGGTTCACCGCCTCGCGACGATCGCTGGCTTTCTGGCGGAACAGGTCGGCCGTCTCTTTGTCCCCTTTCGACGCCGAAATGTTGGCAATGGCGCTTTCCAGCTTGAACAGGAAGGCGTTCAGGTCGATGGGGATAAACTGCGTCGTGCGGATGCTGGCGAGCCGCGACGGATCGCGCAGCCAGCGGGACGAATAGTCCCAGCCGGACGCTGCCCCCGCCCGCAGGTCGCGATAGACCTCGTTTGGCGGTCGCCCTGAGTGGCGCGCGGTTTCCACGTCCTCAATCCACGATTCGTCGCGCGGGGTATCACGGTCATCCCAGTAGCGGTTGAGCAATGAACCGTCCGGCATGCGCACGGCGCTGCGGTAGGCCTGGTTAAGCAGCAGCGACTCCGCGCCGTCCATCCAGAAGGCGTACTCCATTTTGAGGTGATCCAGATAGCGTTTTGCACCGCGCACGCCGTCCTCCTCAAACAGCTCAACCATCAGCGCAAAGACCGGCGGCTGGGAGCGGCTGAGATAATAGGTACGGTTGCCGTTGGGGATATGCCCGTAGCGTTCAATCAGCCAGGCGAAGTTGTCCGCCATGCACTTCAGCAGGTCGTTACGACCGCTCTCCGCCAGCCCCAGCATGGAGAAATAGGAATCCCAGTAGTAGGTCTCGCTGAATCGTCCGCCGGGAACGATATAGGCCTGCGGCAGCGCCAGCAGGGAAGACCAGGGAATATGATCCTGCGGCTCGCGCGTCAGCACCGGCCACAGGTTATCAATGTGCTCCTTGAGGGAGAGGCCCGGGTCGGAGACATACTCGGTGCCGAACGTTTCCGGCATCCAGAAGTGGTTCTCCACAAACTGGCGCAGGTCGAAGTCCCGGTGGCGTCTGACCTTGCGGTAGCGGATCAGGATATCCAGCGGATCCATTTTCGGCGCGCAGTCGGGGAAGGTTTTGCTATCCGCAAACAGCCGCGTCGACTGCACATGCTCGAACAGTTCAAGATAGCGGTCTGCGGGCGTCAACGCATCGGAGGCGGGTAGCCCCTCGATCATTTCGGGTTCCGGCTCCGCCTCAATCATTTCATCCAGTTTCAACTCGCAGGGATCGGTCTCGTAGCGCAGTTCTTCTGCAATCTCGAACTCGATGTTCTCAGTAGCCTGTAGTTTCTGGTTGAACATGGTGATAAGGACCTCCGGTTGTGTGTTCAAAAGACAGGTTTATCCGGGCGTCTTATAAGCGTAGACATTCGCTTCGGTAGAGGGGGAGGAATATGTGCGGTAGATCACTATTTTCGGAGCATTCGTTTTGCAACGATTTATGTATGTTAACAGTAGCCTCTCCAGGAGAGGCTACTGAACAAGAGGCGAGTATCCCGGATCAAAGGCCTTGTTTTAGCCGCGTAGCAATCGGTTCAAATTCCTCGGTGGAATGGCGCTTGAGCGTATCAGGGGCGTTATCCTCAATGGCTTTCCAGTAGGACCACGGCACCGGTTTTTCCCCCAGCTCATAGTCCATGGCGTCCCAGGCATCTTCACGAAACGCATAAAATGCCCAGTGTGCATGATGTTTGTCGAGGACGGTCAGGACATCATTAAGCCACTGCCTGCAGCCCTGCAGCGTGCGAACGCAGCCAAACTCTCCCGCGACAACCCGGTTGGCCGGAATACCGTGCTGTTTCGCCCAGTCAAAGGGCGCGTTCATCCATTTCTCTATGGCCGTAGCGTCCCATTTCACCTTTTTACCGCCGAACGTGACCATGCCGGGATAGTCGAACGGCACTTTGCGGCGTGCATTTGGCGCACTGGTGAAATCATAGGGCTCGTACATGTGGAAGCTGTAGAGCACCCGCTTATCCTCAAGCGCGGACGGCCAGCCAGAAAAACCACGCGCGGAGGCGTACCAGCCTCCATCGACCATAATCGGTGTGGTGGCATCGACCTCGCGGATGGCGGCAATAATCTGATTGTAGAGAGCGGGAAGGTTACGCGCCGTGCTTTGCTGCTGCTGATACCAGGTTCTTAACGCCTCTGGCGACGCCTGCTCGCTAATGTTGCCTCTTTTTTCAGGCGCGGGTTCATTGACCAGGTTCCAGGCCGCAATGCCCGGTTCGTCCTTCAGGGCCTGGGCCAAATCACGCCAGAACTGAGCGGCTTCCTGCCAGTATTTTTTATCCTGCCAGATGCGGTCATCAAACTGGTTATTGTTATTTTGCGCCCAGCGCATGCCGGGTAAAGAGAGTGGGGCAATAACGACCTGTAGCCCGGCCGCGTGGGCTTTCCTGATGGAGGCTTTGAGCGTCGCGAGGTCTGCGGCCTCGAGCCCACGGTAACCGTCGGCGTTGCCGAGAAGAAAATCTCTCCCGGCAGGTTTCCATTTATCATAAGAGAGGCGAACCCACGTCGCGCCATAGCCACGCAGCGCATCATAGTATTCCTGTGTGGGCGGCAGGCGGTTAAAGCTGTTTCCACCGTGCTGAGGGGTATCCCAGAAGGTGATTTGATCAGATGAGGAGGCAGCAAAGCAAAAAAGAAGTAGGGTCAACCCGATAAGCGCTTTCATCTCAATTCCTTTTTAGCGTGATGATGATTTTATATTCGCTGGGATGATGATGCTTTGTCTTTAAATTATCGAGCCATATAAAAAAACTGGCCCGCAAAGGCCAGTTTTGATGACGTGCTTTCCTGCGAAAAGCCCTTAACGCATGGTCACAAACTCTTCCGCCGCCGTTGGGTGGATTGCCACGGTGTTATCGAAATCTTTCTTCGTTGCGCCCATCTTCAGCGCCACGGCGAAGCCCTGCAGGATCTCGTCCATGCCGAAGCCGATGCCGTGGATACCGACAATCTTCTCGTCCGGACCGACGCAGACCAGCTTCATGCGGCACGGCTGACGGTGCGAGGTGACGGCGGTATACATCGCGGTGAAGGCCGATTTATACACTTTCACCTGGTCGTCGCCATACTGCTCGCGCGCCTGCGGCTCGGTTAAGCCGACGGTGCCGATAGGCGGGTGGCTGAAGACCACGGTCGGGATGTTGCTGTAGTCCAGATGCTCGTCCGGCTTGTTGTTAAACAGGCGCTCGGAAAGACGACGACCCGCCGCAACGGCCACCGGGGTCAGCTCAACCGCACCGGTATTGTCGCCGACCGCGTAAATGCCCGGTACGCTGGTGTTCTGGAATTTATCGACGACGATATAGCCTTTATCGTCGGTTTTCACGCCGGTCACGCCCAGGTTGAAGTTATCGTTAGCCGGTTCACGGCCAATCGCCCAGATCAGGCAATCGACGGTCTGGCTGCGGCCATCTTCCAGCTCCAGCGTCAGGCTGCCGTCTGCATTTTTCACGACCGCTTTTGGCACGGCGTTGGTATGCAGGGTTGGACCTTCGGTGTTCATCACTTCAACCAGCGTATCAACAATCAGCGGATCGAAGCTGCGCAGCGGCGCGTGTTTACGCACGAACAGGTGCGCTTCGGCACCCAGACCGTTAATCACGCCAGCCAGCTCCACCGCGATGTAACCCGCGCCCACCACGGCAACGCGTTTTGGCAGGGCAGGCAGTTCGAAGAAACCGTCGGAGTCGATGCCGTATTCCACGCCCGGGATGTTCGGGTGGCTTGGGCGACCACCGGTAGCGATCAGGATGTGATCGGCGGTGATCGTCTCACCGTTTACTTCGATCGTTTTCGCATCAACAAAGCGAGCGAAACCGTGGATAACGTCGACGTTATTTTTGCCCAGCACGTTGTCGTACGAGGTATGAATACGGTCGATGTAGGCGGTACGGCTGGCGATCAGCTTGTCCCAGTCGAAGTGATTGATGGTAGTGTCAAAGCCGTAGTCCGGGCCATACATGTGGATAGCTTCACGGATTTGCGCCGCATGCCACATGACCTTCTTCGGTACACAACCCACGTTCACACAGGTGCCGCCCAGCGCTTTGGCTTCAATCAGCGCGCACTTCTGGCCGTACATGGCCGCGCGGTTGATGGAGGCGATGCCGCCGCTGCCGCCGCCGATGGCGATGTAGTCATAATGCTTAGTCATAGCTTTTGTCCTTAATCGTGAATTGCCGCGATTGTATACCTGAAATCAATAGTTTCCACCGATGGCTGCGATTACTCCGGGACGATCCAACTGACGGAGGTATGGCCCGTACCGGCTGGCACCAGCGTTTTATGCAGCCACGGCAGCACGTTGTTCATCTGCGCTTCGAGCTTCCACGGCGGGTTAATGACGATCATGCCTGAGGCGGTCATGCCGCGCTGGTCGCTGTCCGGACGTACCGCCAGCTCGATCTGCAGAATTTTGCGGATGCCGGTGGCTTCCAGGTCCTTGATCATGCGCTTAATTTGCGCACGCAGCACCACCGGATACCACAGGGCGTATGTCCCGGTGGCGAAGCGTTTGTAGCCTTCGTGGATGCCGGTCACCACCGCCTGATAGTCGGTTTTGATTTCGTACGGCGGGTCGATCAGCACCAGGCCGCGACGGGAGACCGGCGGCAGCTTGGCTTTCAGCTGCTGGTAGCCGTCGGCTTTTTCCACGCGGGCGCGGCTGTCTTTCTGGAATTCAGAGCGCAGCAGCGGGAAGTCGCTCGGGTGCAGCTCGGTCAGCTGGATGCTGTCCTGCTCGCGCAGCAGCTGGCGGGCAATCAGCGGGGATCCCGGGTAGTAGCGCAGCTGGCCGTTGCGGTTGAAGTGATTCACCACGCCGATATACGGCTCCAGCTCGGCAGGCAGGTCGTCCTGCTGCCAGATGCGGGCGATCCCTTCCAGGTATTCACCGGTACGCTCGGCATGCTCACCGCTCAGCTGATAACGGCCCGCGCCCGCGTGGGTGTCCAGATAGAGAAACGGCTTCTCTTTCTCTTTGAGCGATTCGATGATCAGGCTCTGAACGGTGTGTTTAAGGACGTCGGCGTGGTTGCCTGCGTGGAAGCTGTGGCGATAACTGAGCATGGGTAATGATATTCCGCTGAATTGACGATTTGCCACAGTTTACAGCAGAACGGCGCAGATTACCCGTAGGCCCGGTAAGCGCAGCGCCACCGGGCTCTTTTCGACAACGTCCGGCATTGAAATCCTCTACACTTAACCCCATTCTAGATCGCATATGCACAGCGCCGGATGCGCGCTTCATTCATCTTATTCAACAGGACAGCGTTTATGACCAATCCATTACTGACGCCTTTTTCGTTGCCGCCGTTTTCTAAAATCCTCCCCGAGCATGTGGTTCCAGCCGTTACGCAATCCCTGGACAACTGCCGCGCGGCGGTAGAAAGCGTGGTAGCGCAGGGCGCGCCGTACACCTGGGAAAATCTGTGTCAGCCGCTGGCCGAAGTGGACGACGTGCTGGGGCGTATCTTCTCCCCGGTAAGCCACCTGAACTCGGTAAAAAACAGCCCGGAGCTGCGTGAAGCCTACGAGCAAACCCTGCCGCTGCTCTCTGAGTACAGCACCTGGGTCGGCCAGCACGAAGGGCTCTACAAAGCCTACCGCGACCTGCGCGACGGTGACCATTATGCCGAACTGAACACGGCGCAGAAAAAATCGGTCGATAACGCCCTGCGTGATTTTGAGCTGTCCGGGATTGGCCTGCCAAAAGAGAAGCAGACCCGCTACGGTGAAATCGCCGCGCGCCTGTCTGAGCTGGGCAACCAGTACAGCAACAACGTGCTCGACGCCACCATGGGCTGGACGAAGCTGATCACCGACGAAGCGGAGCTTTCCGGCATGCCGGAAAGCGCTCTGGCGGCGGCAAAAGCGCAGGCCGAGGCGAAAGAGCAGGACGGCTTCCTGCTAACCCTGGATATCCCGAGCTATCTGCCGGTAATGACCTACTGCGACAACCAGGCGCTTCGCGAAGAGATGTACCGCGCCTACAGCACCCGCGCTTCCGATCAGGGGCCGAATGCCGGTAAGTGGGACAACAGCCCGGTCATGGCGGAAATCCTCGCCCTGCGCCACGAGCTGGCCCAACTGCTGGGCTTCGAAAACTACGCCGATAAATCCCTCGCCACCAAAATGGCGGAAAATCCGCAGCAGGTGCTCGACTTCCTGACCGATCTGGCGAAACGCGCCCGTCCACAGGGTGAAAAAGAGCTGGCCCAGCTGCGCGCCTTCGCGAAAGCGGAGTTCGGCGTGGACGAGCTGCAGCCGTGGGACATTGCTTACTACAGCGAAAAACAGAAGCAGCACCTCTACAGCATCAGCGACGAGCAGCTGCGCCCGTATTTCCCGGAAAACAAAGCCGTTAACGGCCTGTTTGAAGTAGTGAAGCGCATCTATGGCATCACCGCCAAAGAGCGTACCGATATCGACGTCTGGCACCCGGACGTGCGCTTCTTCGAACTGTATGACGAGAAAAACGAACTGCGCGGCAGCTTCTACCTCGATCTCTACGCGCGTGAGAACAAGCGCGGCGGGGCGTGGATGGACGACTGCGTGGGCCAGATGCGTAAAGCAGACGGTTCTCTGCAGAAGCCGGTCGCCTACCTGACCTGTAACTTCAACCGTCCGGTAAACGGCAAACCTGCGCTCTTTACCCACGACGAAGTGATCACCCTGTTCCACGAGTTCGGTCACGGTCTGCACCATATGCTGACCCGCATCGAAACCGCAGGCGTGGCAGGCATCAGCGGTGTGCCGTGGGATGCGGTCGAACTGCCGAGCCAGTTTATGGAAAACTGGTGCTGGGAGCCGGACGCGCTGGCGTTTATCTCCGGTCACTATGAGACCGGCGAACCACTGCCGAAAGAACTGCTGGATAAAATGCTGGCAGCGAAAAACTACCAGGCGGCGATGTTTATCCTGCGTCAGCTGGAGTTCGGCCTGTTCGATTTCCGCCTGCACGCCGAGTTCAGCCCGGAGCAGGGCGCGAAAATTCTTGAAACCCTGGCCGAGATTAAAAAGCAGGTTGCCGTTATTCCTGGGCCAACCTGGGGCCGCTTCCCGCACGCGTTCAGCCATATCTTTGCAGGCGGTTACGCGGCGGGTTACTACAGCTACCTGTGGGCCGACGTGCTGGCGGCGGATGCCTTCTCTCGTTTCGAAGAAGAGGGGATCTTCAACCGCGAAACCGGCCAGTCGTTCCTCGACAATATCCTGACCCGCGGCGGTTCCGAAGAGCCAATGGTGCTGTTCAAACGCTTCCGCGGACGCGAGCCGCAGCTGGATGCGATGCTTGAGCATTACGGGATCAAAGGCTGATTGTTACGTGAAGATCTGCTTAGTGGATGAAACGGGCGCCGGAGACGGCGCCTTATCTGTTCTGGCCGCCCGCTGGGGGCTGGAGCACGATGATGAAAACCCGATGGCGCTGGTGATGACCACAGCGCATCTGGAGTTACGCAAGCGCGACGAACCGAAGCTCGGCGGGATTTTCGTCGATTTTGTCGGTGGGGCCATGGCGCACCGGCGCAAGTTCGGCGGCGGTCGCGGCGAAGCGGTGGCTAAAGCGGTTGGGATTAAAGGAAGCTATCTGCCGGACGTGGTCGATGCCACGGCGGGGCTGGGGCGCGATGCGTTTGTGCTGGCGTCTGTCGGCTGTCGGGTGCGGATGCTGGAACGTAACCCGGTGGTGGCGGCCCTGCTCGACGACGGTCTGAGCCGTGGATACGCGGACCCGGAAATCGGCCCGTGGTTGCAGGAACGATTGCAGCTGATCCACGCCTCGAGCCTGACGGCGCTGACCGATATCAGCCCGCGCCCGCAGGTGGTCTATCTCGACCCGATGTTTCCGCACAAGCAGAAAAGCGCGCTGGTGAAGAAAGAGATGCGGGTGTTTCAGTCTCTGGTGGGGCCTGATCTGGATGCGGATGGCCTGCTGGCGCCGGCTCGTCAGCTGGCGACGAAGCGGGTGGTGGTAAAGCGCCCTGACTATGCGCCGCCGCTGGCGGACGTTGCCACGACCAATGCGGTGACCACCAAAGGGCACCGGTTTGATATCTACTCAGGCACGCCGGAATAAAAAAAGCCGGGTGGCGGCTTCGCCTTACCCGGCCTACATTTCGTGCCGCTTGTAGGCCCGGCAAGCGTTAGCGCCACCGGGCTTTTTTGCACTTACTCGTCTTCTTCGTCACGCAGTGGAACAATCAGCATATCCACGTGAACGGTGTTAATCAGCTGGCGCGCGGAAGACATCAGCTTGCTCCAGAAGTCCTGATGGTGACCGCACACCACCAGGTCCATGTCATATTTCTTGATCGCATCAACCAGTACCTGGCCCAGGTCGCCGCTGCCGCTCAGGGTTTCGGTAATCGGGTAGCCTGCGTTAGTGGACAGTTCGCTCAGGGCGTGGTGCGTCTCTTCGGAGATACGCTTCTGCATATCGCCCAGATTGACGTCGATCAGACCGGTGTAGAGGTCGGAGTAATTCACATCAACGTGAATCAGCGAAACTTTCGCGTTGTAGGGACGTGCCATGGATACCGCTTTATCAACCAGCACTTTGCTCTCCGGGGAGAGGTCTACCGCGATGAGAATGTGTTTGTAAGCCATAGTGTTACTCCTTCCTTAAGTTATCGATGACTAAATGGGAAAGCCGTCGTCTGATGCTTTCATTACGGCCCAGTTAAACATATTTTTCAAGCTTTGGTGTTGATAACGATTAACCTTGTGGCAAAAAAATTAACGGATCTCCTACACTATTAAATGAGCCGTTCGGATATTAAAACGCGAACCGGATCGACTTTTGGTCATTCTTTCACTGAACTGTCTGTCAGGGCATTGGGGTGCGGTAGCTCAGAAGCCTTGCTTCGTGGGCGGACGCCGGGGAGGATGTATGATTAGCACCGTCGCATTGTTTTGGGCGTTATGCGTGGTTTGCATAGTGAATATGGCGCGCTACTTCTCATCGTTACGTGCGCTGTTAGTGGTACTTCGTGGTTGCGATCCGTTGCTTTATCAGTATGTGGACGGTGGAGGGTTCTTCACCTCGCATGGACAGCCCAGCAAACAGATGCGTCTGGTGGGATATATTTACTACCAGCGCTACCGCGATCATCACGATGAAGAGTTTATCCGTCGCTGCGAGCGCCTGCGTCGTCAGTTCATTTTAACCAGCGCCCTGTGTGGCCTGGTCGTGGTCAGCATGATTGCATTGATGATTTGGCACTGAGCATAAAAAAAGCGGGTCAGTTTCCTGACCCGCTTTTTTGTCGCCTTCAACCGATTAAATCAGCTTCAGCGAAATCCAGTACAGCCCGCCAGACAGCAGGATGGATGCCGGAAGGGTGAACACCCAGGCCATCAGAATGTTGGTCACGGTTTTGCGCTGCAGGCCGCCACCGTCAACAATCATGGTACCTGCCACGGACGAGGAGAGTACGTGGGTGGTGGATACCGGCATACCGGTGTAGCTCGCCAGACCGATAGATACTGCCGCCGTCATCTGCGCGGACATACCCTGCGCATAGGTCATGCCTTTCTTACCGATCTTCTCGCCGATGGTGGTCGCCACACGGCGCCAGCCAATCATCGTACCGATACCGAGTGCCAGTGCGACCGCCATGATGATCCAGATTGGCGCGTACTCAATGGTGTTGAGCATATCGCCTTTCAGTTTCTTCAGGAGACGCTGGTCGTCAGCATTCACGTCAGGCAGCTTCGCCACTTTATCCGTTACATCAGAGATGCACAGCATAATGCGACGCAGCTGACCACGCTGCTCAACGGTCAGTTTGTCATAACTTTCGATATTCCCCAGCATGCCTTTGGCACGTTCCAGCGCGTTAATCGCGTTTGCCGGATGGCAGTGGAATTCGCCAGGCGCGGTGGTAGCACCGGCTTCCGGAGACGGGATCAACTGGTCAACGCCGGTCGCTTTTTTCAGCAGCTCAGGGTGCTGCTGGAAATAGGTTTCAACGTTGTTGACCGCATCACGGGTCCGGGTGATTTCGTAGCCGGAGGCGTTCATGTTAACCACGAAGCCTGCCGGAGCAACGCCGATCAGTACCAGCATCACCAGACCAATGCCTTTCTGACCATCGTTCGCGCCGTGTGAGAAAGCCACACCGATAGCGGAAATGATCAGGGCGATACGCGTCCAGAATGGCGGCTTTTTCTTGCCGTCTTTCTTTTCACGCTCTGCTGGCGTCAGGTGAATACGGGAGCGTTTTTTGGTATTGCTCCAGTAACGACGCAGGATGAAGATCAGCCCGCCTGCCACCACCAGACCCACGATAGGGGAGACGATGAGAGAGGCAAAGATCCCCAGTACTTTCGGGATATTTAACGCATCAACAACCGATGTACCGGTCATGAGGGCGTTGGTTAACCCGATACCGATAATCGCGCCGATGAGAGTGTGAGAACTGGATGCAGGCAGGCCGAAATACCAGGTACCGAGGTTCCAGATAATTGCAGCAAGCAGCATTGAGAACACCATAGCGAGGCCATGGCCAGAACTTACGTTAAGCAGCAGATCTGTTGGCAGCATATGCACAATGGCATACGCAACGCTCAGTCCGCCCAGGAGGACACCAAAAAAGTTAAATACCGCCGCCATAACAACCGCAAGCTGCGATCGCATTGCGCGAGTGTAGATAACCGTCGCTACTGCGTTTGCAGTGTCGTGGAAGCCGTTGATCGCTTCGTAAAACAGTACAAAAACCAGAGCAAGCAAGAGTAAAAGCCCGGTATGTAAATCCAGGCCGGCAAACAAATGTAGCATAGGACGTTACGCCATTTTGAGGACATGAACGCGGCGCATTATCCAGGACAAATGCGCAACGGGCAAAGTGAAATATAGACTTTTTTTGACATACCACCTGAATTGAGAAAAGTGCCTGAAAGGATATTCTTTAAATTTCAATGGAATGGCTTTGTAATATCTTTTTACGCTGGTGTGACCACAGAGGAAACTTTACAATCCGCGGCAGTTAACAAAGAGGGTTTTGACGTGGAAAGGTTTGATGCCGTGGTAATTGGCGCCGGTGCGGCGGGTATGTTTTGTGCGGCAATGGCCGGACAGGCGGGTCGTCGCGTGCTGCTGCTGGATAACGGTAAAAAGCCAGGCCGTAAGATCCTGATGTCCGGCGGCGGGCGCTGCAACTTTACTAACCTGTATGTTGAACCCGCGGCCTATTTGAGCCAAAACCGTCATTTTTGTAAATCTGCGCTGGCGCGTTATACCCAGTGGGACTTTATCGACCTGGTGGGAAAGCACGGTATCGCATGGCATGAGAAGACGCTGGGCCAGCTATTCTGCGACGACTCCGCGCAGCAGATTGTCGATATGCTGGTGGCCGAGTGCGAGAAGGGCGGCGTGGTCATGCGCCTGCGCACAGAGGTGCTGGAGGTTTCCCGCGACGACCAGGGCTACACGCTGCAGCTCAACGGCGAAACCGTCATTGCCGATAATCTGGTGATCGCCAGCGGCGGCCTCTCTATGCCGGGGCTGGGCGCTTCCCCGTTCGGCTATAAGATTGCCGAACAGTTTGGCCTGAACGTTTTGCCTACGCGCGCCGGGCTGGTGCCGTTCACGCTGCATAAACCGCTTCTGGAACAGCTTCAGACGCTGTCTGGCGTGTCTGTTCCCTCCGTTATCACCGCCGAAGACGGCACGGTGTTTCGCGAAAACCTGCTCTTTACCCATCGCGGCCTCTCCGGCCCGGCGGTACTGCAAATCTCCAGCTACTGGCAGCCGGGGGAGTTTGTCACGGTTAACCTGCTCCCGGACTGCGATCTCGATGCGTTCCTCAACGAGCAGCGTACCGCGCACCCGAATCAAAGCCTGAAAAACACGCTGGCAATGCAGCTGCCGAAGCGTCTGGTGGAGTGTTTGCAGGTGCTGGGGCAGATCCCCGACGTGTCGCTTAAGCAGCTTAACAGCCGCGAACAGGAGACGCTGGTGGAGACCCTGACAAACTGGCGCGTGCAGCCAAACGGCACGGAGGGCTACCGCACCGCGGAAGTCACGCTGGGCGGGGTCGACACGAACGAGCTCTCTTCCCGCACCATGGAAGCGCGCAACGTGCCGGGGCTCTATTTTATTGGCGAAGTGATGGATGTGACCGGCTGGCTCGGCGGATACAACTTCCAGTGGGCATGGGCAAGTGCCTGGGCATGTGCTCAGGCGCTGGCAGAAGACAAGTGACATCAGCGCGCTGCCACTCGTCACGCTTGGCTTTACGGGCTGACGGTGGTGGCGTCAGTCACGGCCAGAATATTGCTCGCGGCCACGGTCCCCATCTTGATGTATGACGCGGCGGTAACGCCGCCGATATGCGGTGAAATAACCACGTTTTCTACGGACTGCCAGAGGTGCGGCGCCGTCAGCGGCTCGTGGGTAAAGCTGTCCAGCGCTGCGCTGTGCAGCGTGCCATCCCGGAGCGCCGCCAGTAACGATTCACTGTGGATCAGTCCACCGCGTGCCGTATTGACCAGAATGGCGTTCCGCTTGCAGTGTGCGAGCGTCTCGCTATTGATCATTCCCCGATTCTCATCGGTTAGCGGACAGTGCAAAGAGATGACATCGGAACGGGAAAGAAGTCCGGTCAGCGTCTCTGCGCGTTCGCACAGGGCGGGCATGGACTTAGCATAAGGATCGTAAGCCAGCACCTTCATACCGAAGGCATGACCAATAGTTGCCACGCGCGAGCCGATAGCGCCCAATCCGATTAGCCCCAGGGTTAATCCCTCCAGCTCAATGGATTTATGCGTCGCCTTATCCCAGTGCCCGTCTCGTAACCGCTTGTCCAGAGGCACCACGGACTTTGCGCAGGCGAGGATCAGCGCCCAGGTATGTTCAGCCACTGCCGCCGCGTTTGCGCCTGGGGCCGCGCGGACGGCGATATTGCGCTCGGCCGCTGCCGTCTGGTCTATCACATCGATCCCGCTTCCGTGCTTGGAAATAACCTGCAGAGCCGGGGCGGCATCCATGACTTTCGCGGTGATCCGGCCGTAACGAACCAGAATCGCCACGGGATTGTGTCGTTCACACAGCGCGATCAGGTCATCTTCTGTCGGCTGGCGGCCCGCAAACACCACCTCAAAGCCCTGCAGCATCACCATGGCCTGCTCCGCCAGGTCGCTTCCGGTAACCAAAACTACGTCTTTGCCCCCCATCACAGCGTCTCCCCGTCAGCTAACATACCTGCCTTACGAAGCGCGTCATCAAGCCAGTGTGGACGCAAATCGCCTTCACGGATGGCGGCAAGACGCCGGGTCTCCATCTCCAGCTTTTCTTTTGCCAGCGCGATAACCTGCTGAACCTCATCGCGCGGGATGACGACCACGCCGTCGATATCCGCGACAACCAGATCCCCGGCCTGAACCGTCGCCCCGGCGACTGAAATGGGATGATTAACCCGGCCAGAAATTAACTTTGTCGGGCCGCAGGGGTTCAGACCGGCAGAAAAGACAGGGTAGTGACCTTTGCTCAGGGAATCGGCGTCACGTACAGCGCCGTCAATAATGATGCCCGCAATGCCGCTCGCCTGAGCCTGAGTGGCCATGATTTCGCCCAGCAGCGCGCAGCTCAGGTCGCCTTTGCCATCGACGACCAGGACATCGCCGGGTTGCGCAACCGCCATCGCGGCATGAATCGCCAGATTATCACCCGGACGGACTTCCACGGTGATGGCCGGACCCGCAACGGACATGTGAGGAGCCAGCGGTTTGATGCGACCGTGAAGCGTACCGCGGCGACCAGCCACGTCGGCCAGAATGGCTGCCTGATACTCGGCAGCCCGACGAACGTCCTCGGCAGAAACGCGTTCGAACTGGCGATTAATCGGTTTTTTTTCAGAAACGGACATGAATGCCTCCATATTGTTTTACTTAGTACAACTCAGGTGTACAGAACAAAACAACTATAGCGGTGTTGCTTTCCTTTTAGCCAGACCCGAGGTGGCGTTTGTGATGTAAACACGAAGTGACTCACAAAATTTGAGGTACACTCACTGCCGGGCTAACAAGGAGATAATGATGGGGAATGAAGGCGTTGTAGCGGTTGAAAAAGCGCTGGCTTTACTGGATTGCTTCCGTCCTGGGGATGAGAGCCTGACGCTGACCGCGCTGGCACAGCTGTCGGGTTATCACAAAACCACGGTTTACCGCTTGATGAATTCTCTTGAACGGATGAATTACGTCGTCAGGCATGAAGACGGCAATTATGCGCTTGGCCCACGTCTGCTTTACCTCGGCAAGCTGTATGAACAATCTTTCCATCTTTCGCGGGTGGTTCAGCCAGAGCTTCAGGCGCTCTCCCTGGCGTCTCAGGAAAGTGCCAGCTGGTATGTGCTGGAGGGTGGGCAGCGCCTTTGCCTGTTTCGCGCGGAAGCGTCGCACGGCCTGCGACACAGCAATCTTCCCGGCAGCCAGTTCCCGCTCGATAATTCGGCCATCAGTAAGGTCTTGCGCCATTGGGGGCTCAATGAGAGCCTGCCGGAGGGAGACGCTGAACTCCCTTTCTACACGTCAGGCGCACGCGATCCCCACACCGCGGCGTTTGCAATGCCTGTCTTCGGCGTTCACGACAAGCTGGTTGCGGCGTTAGCCCTGACCGGCCCCATCTCACGGCTGACGGAAGATCGTCGTGAGAAGGAGATAGGGCCTTTGATGAAGGTGGCGGCCAGCCGTCTGTCGCAGAAAATGGGAGCCAGTAAGCCCTTCTGTCAGCAGTTCTTTGGTGAAACGAGCGACGCGGCGGAAGACAATCTTTAAACGCAGAAGCGGGACACGTGTCCCGCTTCTGTCATCACGAATGCGTGACCTGTTTTTCGTGTAGCTGAGCGTTGCGGGCCTGCCGTCCCATAATGAGTACCGCGATACCCCCGGCCAGGCACAGCGCGGCCAGCGGAAGCATAGCCAGCGTGTAGCTGCCCGTCTGCTCGCTGATTATGCCGTAGGCATTTACCATGACCACCCCGCCAATCAGGTTCGCGATGGCGCCAATCGCGGCCAGCCCTGCCGCCGCCGAGGAGCTGCTCATCCAGCCGGATGCCAGCGCCCAGAAAGGCCCTTTCGCAGCATACGCACCTGTCAGGATAATGCTCAGGATCACGATAGTGGCAAAGAGCGAGACGTTTACAAAGGCAGCGAACACGCCGGCGGCAATCATGAACAGCGTCAGCGCGGTATGCCAGCGGCGTTCGTTGGTGCGATCGGAGTGTCGTCCCCAGACAATCATCAGAACCGATGCCAGACCGTAAGGGATAGCGTTAAACAGACCTGTCTCAAGATTATCGAGATGGAAGGATTTCAGCAGTTGAGGAGACCAGACGCTGATCGTGGTGCCCGCGGACGATGCGCCCGCGTAAATCAGCGCCATCAGCCAGATCTGACGATGCTTCAGCAACTGCCACGTCGTCTGATGTCCAATGTTCTTTTGCTGGCTCCGCTCGGTCTCAAGCGTGGTTTCCAGCCACTTTTTCTGTTCATCACCGAGCCATTTCGCCTGATGAGGGCGATCCCGGAGAATAAACCAGGCCGCAATACCCAGCAGTACCGCAGGTAAGCCTTCAATAATGAACAGCAGATGCCAGCCGCGAAGACCCAGCCAGCCATCCAGCGACAGTATCAACCCGGAAAGCGGGGAGCCGATGAAGTTAGCGAGCGGGATGGCGACCATAAAGGACGCAATAATGCGCGCGCGGTAGCGGGCAGGGATCCACCAGGTCAGATACAGCACGACGCCCGGGAAGAAGCCTGCTTCCGCTGCCCCGAGGAGAAAGCGGACGATATAGAGCGAGGTGGTATTTTGAACCAGCGCCATGCCCATGGAGACGATGCCCCAGCTGATCATAATGCGCGGTATCCACAGCCGGGCACCGACTTTCTGCATGGCCAGGTTACTGGGAACCTCAAACAAAAAATAGGCCACGAAGTAAAGGCTGCTGGCGAAGCCAAACGCCGCTTTGCTGAGGCCAAGGTCCTCATTCATCTGCAGCGAAGCCATGCCGATATTCCCGCGATCGATAATCGAGACCAGGTAACTGACAATCAGAAACGGGAGAATACGCCAGATCACCTTCCGCATCGTCTCTCTTTCTATGTCCTCGGTGGCGGTCGCGCCGTTACGTAAATGTTCTGTCATTGTATCCTCGCAGGGTGTGTTCTTTGTTTTATTAGGTACAACTTAGTTTTATTAAACAAAACCACTATAGCGACGGCGCGTTCTTTTTATCCAGTTAATGGAAGGTTTAAATGATGTAAATAAGAGGTGACTCACAGATAGTGCGCTGCGGATATCGCTCAAGGCTGATGACCTGCCGCAAGCCGGACGTGCTGGCAGAGAAATAATCACGTAACGCAATTATTGCACCAACTTTTCCTCTCCCTTCGACTAAGCTTCGACCAGATGCCCTGCCGCGTTCGCGGGGCCATACTCCTTTTGGTCAGAGCACGTACCATGCAGCTAATCAGCATTATTATTTTGCTTACCCTAACCGTGGTGATTCATTCGCTGTGGATGTTTGGCGTTTTAAAATTCATTACGTTAGAGGTCGATTCTGCGGTACGCATTGTTTTACGCAATGTCGGCATCGTGATCTCTATGATTTTCGCCCATCTCCTGGAAGCCGGGCTGTTTGCGGCGTTTTATTTTGTCATCGACGCGTTTAATGACTGGAACACCAGCTTCTACTTTTCGCTGGTGAGCTATGCGACGGTAGGGTACGGCGACGTCACGTTACCCCAGCACTGGCGGCTCATCGGCGGGGTAGAAGGACTGGTGGGCGCGTTGATGGTAGGCTGGTCTGTGGCGGTTCTGGTCGCGGTGTTGCAGCGTTTGCGTGGCATGAGCGCCTAAACGGCAGATGCGCAATCCCCGCCTGGTAAGGTAAAGTACCCCCTCCTTGCGTAGCCGATTGGGCTGCGGCTTTAAGGGTGAAGAGGCTGATTAACGGCCCGCCCTGTTTCGTTCCTGGTTTACGCCAGTTTGCATGGTTCTGTGTTTTGTCTGCCAAAAGGGTTTTGTATGTCTGCTGCTCATCTCGGTTTCCCGACGGAAACCGTTGTTGTCTTTGTGGTGATGGCCGTTGGGGCGATGTTTATCGACCTCTTTATGCACCGTCACGACAAACCGATCTCGCTGAAAAGCGCCGCAATGTGGTCCATCTTCTGGGTCATGATGGCGATGGCCTTCGCCGGGTTCCTGTACGTTCACCACGGCGCCGAGATGGCGAGCCTGTTCCTTACCGGCTATGCGCTGGAAGAGGTGCTCTCCGTCGATAACCTGTTCGTGATGATGGCGATCTTCGCCTGGTTTGGCGTACCGGATAAGTACCGTCACCGCGTGCTCTACTGGGGCGTGCTGGGGGCGATTGTCTTCCGCGGTATTTTCGTGGCTATCGGCACCAGCCTGTTAAGCCTGGGGCCCTACGTCGAAGTGATTTTCGCGCTGGTCGTCGGCTGGACGGCGGTGATGATGCTCAGACGTAATGAAGAGAGTGACGAAGTGGAAGATTACTCGGGTCATCTCGCCTATCGCCTGGTAAAACGCTTCTATCCGGTCTGGCCGAAAATCAGCAGCAATGCCTTTATTCTGACGCAGAAAGAGGTGGATGCGGAGCTTGAAAAGCCGGAAAACCAGGACGTGATGGTCGGACGCGTGAAGAAGGCGAAGCGCTATGCGACGCCGCTATTGCTGTGCGTGGCCGTGGTCGAACTCTCTGACGTGATGTTCGCGTTTGACTCCGTGCCGGCCATTATTGCCGTGAGCCGCGAGCCGTTGATTATCTACAGCGCCATGATGTTCGCTATTCTCGGTCTGCGTACGCTTTACTTCGTGCTGGAAGCGCTGAAGCAGTATCTGGTGCACCTCGAGAAAGCCGTGGTGCTGCTGCTGTTCTTCGTGGCGTTTAAGCTGGGGTTAAATGCCACCGATCACTTCTGGCATCACGGGTACAGCATTGGCGCGACGGCCAGCCTGTTTGTGGTATTGGGCGTGCTGGCGCTGGGAATTATTGCGAGCGTGATGTTCCCGGGGAAACGTGAGGCCTGATGTTCCGCCCGGTGGCGCTTCGCTTACCGGGCCTACAGTTTGGTTTTCTCCCTCTCCCTGTGGGAGAGGGCTGGGGTGAGGGCACCAGACCGCACCTAACCCTTAATCGGTGAATTCCGGCGCTTGCGCGGCGGGTGGAAGTGCCGCCAGTGCGGATCCTGCGCCGCTGCCAGCAGCTCGTGATCGCCGCGGGTGTCTCCCCAGGCGCGCAGGTGATAGGCGTTCAGATCGCCATACACTTTTTCCAGCCTGGCCACCTTCTGGGCGCAGCGGCAGTTGTGGCCCGTGATGCGCCCCGTCAGCTTGCCGTTTTTCACTTCCAGCTGCGTGCCAATCAGCTTAATGCCCAGTTTGTCAGCCCACGGCTGAAGCACCAGTGCCGGAGACGCGGAACAGATGGTCACCTCCGCACCGGAATTCACCTCGGCCGCCACGGCCAGAACCCCTTCGGGGCGCATCAGCTTGTTCCAGTATTTTTCGCAAAACGCTTCCGCCTGCTGGCGCAACCAGTGTTCATCCACGCCCGTCAGGAACGTTTTAATCAGCACTTCCTTTAGCTCATCGCGCGTCAGCTTGCGACGCACGCAGTGGAGCGTGGGCAGCGCCATGCGCACCAGGCGGCCCGCGAAGTAACGTTTCCCGAAGGCAAAGCGCAGGAAAGGGATAAAGCTGTCGTGGTGCGTTAACGTCCCATCAAAGTCAAAGACAGAGAGCACGCTGGATTTCGCCACCGTCTCGTCGGCAATCATATTGGTCATAAATACGTCTTAGCTGAAATACACATTCTGTGGATCAGTTTACCTGCTTTACCAGGACAGTCCTTACATCACCACCATTTTTTTCTCGATCTTGCGATCTCAAAGTGAGTCCAATTTTGGCCTCGATAAGAATTGGTGAAAAAACAATCTGTCTATATTATCGCCACATCGCACGATATTTAGGGGAACCCTTTGGCCCCCACAGGTAAGGAAAAACTCACTCACTACCTCTTTCTTGATATGACTCTTAGATCGTTTATTTCAATCCTTACGTTAAGTTTTGCGTCGTTTTCTGCATTCAGTTTTCAACTTCCCGCGTCGATGTTATCGATGAACCATGAACTGGCAGTCTCGCCAGCGAAATCTGCGCTGATGCAACAGGATACGGGCCCGCTGCGCTCGCGCATGCTCGATCAATACCAAAAGTGGAAGGGAACCCAGTATCAGTGGGGCGGTACCACGCGCCGCGGGGTGGATTGCTCCGCGCTCATGCAGCACCTGTTCAGCGATGCGGCGCATCTTAATTTACCGCGCACGACCGGCGAGCAGATCCACCGCGGGGTGCAGGTGACGCAATATCGCCTGAGGCCCGGAGATCTGGTGTTCTTCCAGACGGGTCCGAACCGCAGGCATGTCGGCGTTTATATTGGCAATAGCCAGTTCATTCATGCCTCAAGCAGCCAGGGCGTCACGGTCTCAACCCTGACGGATGCTTACTGGCAGGCGCACTACATTACTGCCCGTCGGGTTGCAGGCAGTGCAGCCTGACCGCCTCAGATGATGTCATCCACGACGCCGCCGTCGACGCGCAGCGCCGCGCCCGAGGTGGCGGAAGCCTGGGGCGAACAGACATAAATCACCATATTGGCCACCTCTTCAACCGTGGCCGCGCGCTGTATCACCGAGCTGGGGCGGTTGGCCATCACAAACTCTTTCGCCAGCTGCTCCAGCGATTTACCGGTTTTTTCGATTTCATCCTTCATCATCTCTGCGAAACCGTCCGACATCGTTGGCCCCGGCAAGACGCTGTTGACCGTCACGCCGCTTCCCGCCACGAACTTCGCCAGCCCGCGCGCCAGCGAGAGCTGCGCCGTTTTGGTCACCCCGTAGTGGATCATATCCGCCGGGATATTGCAGGCCGACTCGGAGGAGATAAACACCACCCGCCCCCAGCCTTTTTGCACCATGCCTGGCAGCAAGGCGCGGGACAGACGCACGCCGGACATCACGTTGGTCTGCCAGTAACGCTCCCAGGTTTCATCGTCGGTGGAATAGAAATCCTGCGGGCCGTAAATCCCGGCGTTGTTAACCAGAATGTCGACGTTATTCGCCACCTTCAGCAGCGACTCGACCCCTTCCGCCGTGCTGAGATCGGCAATCGCGGCGCGCACCTGGACGCCCGGCACCACCTGCTGCAGCTGCTGAATGCCTTTGTTCACCGATTCCGTGCTGCGGCCATTGACGATCACCTCGGCACCGCTTTCTGCCAGCCCTCTGGCGATGGTGAACCCGATCCCGCCGGTTGAGGCGGTCACCAGCGCCACTTTCCCCGTAAAGTCGATTTTCATCATCCGCTCCTTATCGTTTTAACGTTCGGACCTTAAAGCGTAGCAGGTGAGGATGACGGCTCCTGGCTAAAAAGGCGCAGCAGCGTCTCCACCTGCTCGTCAAGCGGGGCGAGGGAGCGCTTAACAATCAGGTGAAGCGGCGTCGCTCGGCGTGCACCGTGGCTCAGCGGCAGGCGTTTCAGGATGCCTTGATCCAGCTGAGTCTGGATGCGTTCCTCCGGCAGCCAGCCGTAGCCGACCTGAGAGAGGACGGCCTCAATGGCGGCATCGATGGTGGAGAAGGTCCATGACTCACCGGCCGCGCGCGCGGCGGGCTGGCTGTCCGCAATCTGAATGAGCGGCCACGGGCGTAGCATGTCGTCGTTAAGCGGTGCGTCGAGGTCAAAGAGGGGGTGCTGATGGTGGGCCACGGCAACAAAGTCGATATTCATCAGCCATTCGCCGAGCCCGGTCATGTCCTGGCGGCGGGTGAGGACCATCACATCGGCTTCGTCGTTAATGGCATCGTCCCGGGTGTTTTCCAGCACCTCGGTGAGTCGTACCTGAGTTTGCGGATACTGCTGCTGGAACTGGCGCAGAATGGCAAACAGGCGGCGGCGGGGGAAAATGGAATCCACCACCAGATCCAGCCGCGTGCGCATTCCGTTGCGAAGGGTCGCTGCGCGCGTCTCAACGTACGAAAAGGCTTTCAGCAGCGGTTTAACCTGGTTGAGCAGCAGTTCTCCTGCCGGCGTCAACACCGCCCGTCGTCCTTCCGGCACCAGGAGGGCCACGCCCAGCCGCTCCTGCAGCAGCGACAGGTTATAGCTCACGGAAGACTGACTGCGGTGCGTTTCTTCCGCCGCTCGGGCAAAGCTGCCCGCTTCGACCACTTTCGCCAGTAAAGACCATTGTTCAAGCGTCGTCTTGTGCATAATTTATCTAAAATTTGGATGA
Organism: Enterobacter quasiroggenkampii; assembly: GCF_043972695.1. Classification (NCBI taxonomy): domain Bacteria; kingdom Pseudomonadati; phylum Pseudomonadota; class Gammaproteobacteria; order Enterobacterales; family Enterobacteriaceae; genus Enterobacter; species Enterobacter quasiroggenkampii. The sequence continues at coordinate 288,172 of NZ_CP143745.1, read as the reverse complement.
ATTTGATTAAAACATAGCGTTATTCATTCATTTTTTGAAGGGGTACGATCGTCTCATCAAAACAAAGGAGACATCTTATGAACACCTTCGACAAACACGACTTAAGCGGCTTCGTTGGCAAACACCTTGTTTATACCTACGACAACGGCTGGAACTACGAGATTTACGTCAAAAATGAGACGACCCTGGATTACCGTATTCACAGCGGTCTGGTGGCAAACCGTTGGGTGAAAGATCAGCAGGCTTACATCGTGCGGGTAGGGGAGAGCATCTATAAAATTTCCTGGACCGAGCCAACCGGTACCGACGTCAGCTTGATTGTGAACCTGGGCGACAAACTGTTCCACGGCACCATCTTCTTCCCGCGCTGGGTCATGAACAACCCGGAAAAAACCGTCTGCTTCCAGAACGATCATATTCCACTGATGAACAGCTACCGTGATGCGGGCCCGGCGTATCCAACGGAAGTGATTGATGAATTTGCCACTATCACCTTTGTACGTGACTGCGGCGCCAATAACGAAAGCGTGATCGCCTGTGCGGCCAGTGAATTACCGAAAAACTTTCCAGATAACCTGTAATAAGCGCGACAATTAACTAAAAAGAAAAGTTCCCGGCTATTTCATATTATTTTGAAATGGCCGGGATTTTTTTTGTTTGTTGATGTATGGTTTAAATGATCCCATTTCAAAATGTTGCGGAAGATCACATCAAAAATATTTAATATTAAATTAACTTGTTGTTTTTCAATTGGCTGCTAGTTGTCTTATAGCGTTGTAAACGCTGTCTTAATTTTTCCCTAAGGAAAGAGAGATACTTTGATATAAGTTTATGGTTCGTTGAAATAAACGGGCCAGCATTTGGTTAATATCAAAAACGTGCCATTTTGATTGCAAGGAAATTAATAATGAGTGATTTTCTGCCTTTTTCGCGACCGTCGATGGGCGCTGAGGAAATTGCGGCGCTTCAGGACGTTTTGATGTCGGGCTGGATCACCACGGGGCCTAAGAATCAGGAGCTTGAAGAGGCATTCTGTCAACTTACCGGGAATCAGCATGCGATTGCCGTCTGTTCCGCCACCGCGGGCATGCACGTTACGCTGATGGCGCTGGATATTGGCCCGGGCGATGAAGTCATTACCCCTTCCCAGACCTGGGTGTCCACGCTGAATATGATCGTATTGCTGGGCGCCACGCCAGTCATGATTGATGTGGATAAAGACACATTAATGGTGACGCCAGAAGCCGTTGAAGCCGCCATTACCCCGCGCACTAAAGCCATTATTCCCGTTCACTATGCCGGCGCGCCGTGTGAAATCGACGCTATCCATGCCATCGGTGAACGTCACGGTATTCCGGTGATTGAAGATGCGGCTCATGCCGCCGGAACGTACTACAAAAACCGTCACGTGGGCTGGAAAGGAACGGCAATTTTCTCCTTCCACGCCATTAAAAACATGACCTGCGCGGAAGGCGGCCTGGTGGTCACCGATAACGCGCAGCTGGCACAGCGGATCCGCAGTCTGAAATTCCATGGCCTGGGCGTAGACGCCTATGATCGCCAGACGCACGGCCGCGCGCCGCAGGCGGAAGTGATCGCGCCGGGCTATAAATACAACCTGGCGGACATCAACGCCGCGCTGGCGCTGGTGCAGTTAGGCAAACTGAAAGAGGCCAACAAACGCCGCCAGGAAATCGCTGAACGCTACCTGCGGGAGCTTGCCGATACGCCGTTCCAGCCGCTCACTATTCCGTCATGGCCGCACGTGCACGCCTGGCACCTGTTTATTATTCGCGTTGATGAAGCGCGCTGCGGGATCTCACGCGACAACCTGATGGCGGCGTTGAAAGAGAAAGGCATCGGTACCGGCCTCCATTTCCGCGCGGCCCACACGCAAAAATACTACCGCGAGCGTTTTCCTGATGTATCGCTCCCGAATTCTGAATGGAATAGCGCGCGTATTTGTTCTCTCCCTCTTTTCCCGGACATGACTCATGACGACACAACCCGCGTCATTACCGCACTCCATCAGCTTGCAGGACATTGATATGTTCAGTGCACCGCCTGTACAAAAAGTATCCGTGGTAATCCCGGTTTATAACGAGCAGGAGAGCCTGCCCGAACTGATCCGCCGTACAACGGCCGCCTGTGACACGATGGGCAAGGCCTACGAAATTCTGCTGGTGGATGATGGCAGTAGCGATAATTCCGCGCTGATGCTGACCGAAGCCGCGCAGGTTGAAGGCAGCCACATCGTAGCCGTGCTGCTCAACCGTAACTACGGCCAGCACTCGGCGATTATGGCGGGGTTTAGCCACGTCACGGGCGATCTGATCATCACCCTGGACGCGGACCTGCAAAACCCGCCGGAAGAGATCCCACGCCTGGTGGCCAAAGCCGACGAAGGCTATGACGTGGTCGGCACGGTCCGTCAGAACCGTCAGGACAGCCTGTTCCGCAAGCTGGCCTCGCGCACCATCAACCGTCTGATCCAGCGCACGACCGGTAAAGCGATGGGCGATTACGGCTGCATGCTGCGCGCCTACCGCCGCCATATCGTCGACGCCATGCTGCATTGCCACGAGCGCAGCACCTTCATTCCGATTCTGGCGAATTCCTTTGCCCGTAAGGCAACGGAAATCCCGGTTCTGCACGCCGAGCGCGAGCACGGGGAATCGAAGTACAGCTTTATGCGTCTCATCAACCTGATGTATGACCTCATCACCTGCCTGACCACCACGCCGCTGCGTCTGCTGAGCGTGTTCGGCAGCATTATTGCGCTGGCGGGCTTTGCGATTTCTGTCCTGCTGGTGGTACTGCGCCTGGTCTTTGGCCCGCAGTGGGCGGCGGAAGGGGTCTTTATGCTCTTTGCCGTGCTGTTTATGTTCATCGGCGCCCAGTTTGTCGGGATGGGGCTCCTCGGTGAATACATTGGCCGTATCTATAACGATGTTCGCGCGCGTCCGCGCTACTTTATTCAACGTGTTGTCCGTCAGGAACACAAAGCATCTCAAGAGGAAATTCACCCATGAAAGCTGTTGTATTTGCCTATCACGATATGGGGTGCACGGGCACGCTGGCCCTGCTGGACGCGGGCTATGACATTGCGGCAATCTTTACCCATCCGGACACGGCTGGAGAAAACAACTTTTTCGGCTCCGTGGCGCGTATCGCCGCCGAGCGCGGTATCCCGGTTTATGCGCCGGACGACGTTAACCACCCGCTGTGGGTGGAGCGCATCCGTGCCCTCGCGCCTGACGTGATTTTCTCGTTCTACTATCGCAGCCTGCTCTCTGACGAGATCTTAGGCCTGGCCGCAAAAGGCGCCTTTAATCTTCACGGTTCTCTGCTACCTGCCTACCGTGGCCGCGCCCCGCTGAACTGGGTGCTGGTGAACGGTGAAACGGAAACGGGCGTGACGCTGCACCGCATGGTGCGCCGTGCGGATGCGGGCGCTATCGTGGCACAGCAGAAGGTCGCTATTGATGCGGACGACACCGCGCTGCAGCTGCATCAGAAGCTGAACACGACGGCACAGACGCTGCTGCGTGATGCGCTGCCGGGCATCCTTAGCGGCACCTTCAGCGAAACCGCACAGGACGAGAGCAAGGCAAGCTGCTTTGGCCGCCGCGCGCCGGAAGATGGTCGTCTGGACTGGAACAAACCGGCTCGCCAGCTGCACAACCTGGTGCGCGCCGTAACCGATCCGTGGCCGGGCGCCTACAGCTTTGCGGGCGTAAGCAAATTCATCGTCTGGAAATCCCGCGTGCGTGACGACATTCCGGCGGCAAAACCGGGCACCGTCGTCTCCGTCTCCCCGCTGATTGTGAGCTGCGGCGAGCAGGCGCTGGAGATCGTTACCGGACAAACCGACAACGGTCTGTACGTTCAGGGCACACAGCTGGCGCAGTCTCTGGGCCTGGTGGCCGGGGCACTGATCACCAGCGCACCGGTTGTTGCCATCAAACGCCGCACCCGCGTTCTGATCCTCGGCGTGAACGGTTTTATCGGTAACCACCTGACCGAACGTCTGCTTAAGGACGATAACTACGAGATTTACGGTCTGGATATCGGCTCTGATGCCATCAGCCGCTTCCTCGACAACCCGCGCTTCCACTTCGTGGAAGGGGACATCAGCATCCATTCCGAGTGGATTGAATACCACATTAAGAAATGCGACGTGGTGCTGCCGCTGGTCGCTATTGCCACGCCAATCGAGTACACCCGTAACCCGCTGCGCGTGTTTGAGCTGGACTTCGAAGAGAACCTGAAGATCATCCGCGACTGCGTGAAATACGACAAGCGCATCATCTTCCCGTCCACCTCTGAAGTGTACGGCATGTGTACCGATAAGAACTTCGATGAAGACACCTCCAACCTGGTGGTCGGGCCGATCAACAAACAGCGCTGGATTTACTCCGTCTCCAAACAGCTGCTGGACCGCGTGATTTGGGCCTACGGTGAGAAAGAGGGCCTGCGCTTTACCCTGTTCCGTCCGTTCAACTGGATGGGGCCACGTCTGGACAACCTGAACGCGGCGCGTATCGGCAGCTCCCGTGCGATCACCCAACTGATCCTGAACCTGGTAGAAGGCTCGCCAATTAAGCTTATCGAAGGCGGGAAACAAAAACGCTGCTTTACGGATATCAGCGACGGTATCGAAGCGCTGTTCCGCATCATCGAAAACAAAGATAACCGCTGCAACGGTGAAATCATCAACATCGGCAACCCGGACAACGAAGCGAGCATTCGCGAGCTGGCCGAGATGCTGCTGGCCAGCTTTGAGCGTCATCCGCTGCGCGATAAATTCCCGCCGTTTGCCGGTTTCCGCGAAGTGGAAAGCAGCAGCTACTACGGTAAAGGGTATCAGGACGTTGAGCACCGTAAGCCAAGCATTCGCAATGCGAAGCGCTGCCTGAACTGGACGCCGACCGTGAAGATGGAACAGACCATTGATGAAACGCTTGATTTCTTCCTGCGCACCGTGGAGCTGTCGGAACAGGTCTCATGAAAAAAGTCGGTTTACGCATTGATGTCGACACCTTCAGGGGAACGCGTGACGGCGTACCCAAACTGCTGGAACTGCTGAGCAAGCACGGTGTGCGCTCCAGCATTTTCTTCAGCGTGGGGCCTGACAACATGGGACGCCATTTATGGCGTCTGGTTAAACCGGCATTTCTGTACAAAATGCTGCGCTCGCGCGCAGCATCCCTCTACGGCTGGGATATTTTGCTGGCCGGCACCGCCTGGCCCGGCAGACGCATCGGCGCGGGTAATGAAGCGGTTATCCGCGAGGCGGCGCAGCATCATGAGGTGGGTCTGCACGCCTGGGATCACCATGCCTGGCAAGCCTGGGCGGGCGTCTGGGATATCCCGCGCCTGTCTCGTGAGGTCGAGCGTGGGATGCTGGAGCTGGAGGCCATTATCGGTCAGCCCGTGCACTGCTCCGCCGTGGCGGGATGGCGTGCGGATCAGCGCGTGGTGAAGGCCAAAGAGGCCTTCGCGTTTCGCTACAACAGCGATTGCCGCGGAACCGGGCCCTTTTTGCCGCTGTTAGGCGAAAATCGCTACGGTACGGTGCAAATTCCGGTCACGCTTCCCACCTGGGATGAAGTGGTCGGACGCGAGGTAAAGGCGGATGAGTTCAATCGCTACATTCTGGACCGCATTCATCGTGACACCGGTACGCCGGTGTATACCATCCATGCCGAAGTGGAAGGGATTGCGTATCAGCATGATTTCGATGAACTGCTGACGATGGCCGCTCAGGAGGGCATCGAATTCTGCCCATTGAGCGAGCTGCTGCCAGACGACCTCAGCACCCTGCCCGTGGGCAAAGTTGTCCGTAATGAACTGGCTGGCCGGGAAGGCTGGCTTGGTTATCAACAAACCGTGAGTCCGGTCCCATGAAAACAGCCCGTTATGGCTTAGCGCTTCTCGCACTGTTTATCGTTTACTACCTCATTCCGGTCGATATCCGCCTGCTTTGGCAGCCTGATGAAACGCGCTATGCGGAAATCAGCCGCGAAATGCTGGCCTCCGGAGATTGGGTTGTCCCGCATTTCCTGGGGCTGCGTTACTTTGAAAAGCCAATTGCTGGCTACTGGATCAACAGCATCGGGCAGATGCTGTTCGGGCACACGAACCTCGCCGTGCGCGCCGGGTCCATCTTCTCCACCGGTTTAGCCGCGCTGCTGGTTATCTGGATGGCCTGGCGTCTCTGGCGGGATAAGCGGACAGCCATTTTCTCCGGCCTGATCTTCCTGACCCTGTTCCTGGTGTATGGCATCGGCACGTATGCGGTGCTGGATCCTATCATCACCCTGTGGCTGGTGGCGGCGATGTGCAGCTTCTGGCTGGCGTCACAGGCCCAAACCGTTGCCGGAAAAGCGGGCGGCTATGTGCTGCTTGGGCTGGCCTGCGGGATGGGGGTGATGACCAAAGGCTTCCTGGCACTGGCGGTACCGGTGATTGGCGTGCTGCCGTGGGTGATCGCCCAGAAGCGCTGGAAAGAGGTGCTGATTTTGGGCTGGCTCGCGATCCTGAGCTGCGTGCTGATTGTTCTGCCATGGGGGCTGGCCATTGCGCAGCGTGAGCCTGACTTCTGGCGTTACTTCTTCTGGGTGGAGCATATTCAGCGTTTCGCCCAGAGCGACGCGCAGCACAAAGCCCCGTTCTGGTACTACATACCGTTCCTGATTGCGGGTAGCCTGCCGTGGCTGGCACTGCTGCCCGGCGCGTTTCGTCTCGGCTGGAATGACCGACAAAACGCGGGCGGCGGGTTCTATCTGCTGGGATGGGTGGTGATGCCGCTGCTGTTCTTCAGCATCGCCAAAGGCAAGCTGCCGACCTATATCCTGCCGTGCTTTGCCCCGCTGGCGATCCTGATGGCGCGCTATGCCTGCCTCGCGGCGGAGAAAGGCGCCAGAGCGTTGCGCATTAACGGCGGGATTAACCTGGCGTTTGGCGTTATCGGCGTGGTGGCGGCGCTGGTGGTCTCCCCGTGGGGACTGTCTAAGCATCCGGTCTGGACCTCGGTCGAACTGTATAAAGTGTTCTGCGCGGTGGTCGCGTTCCTCATCTGGGCCGCGGTAGGCTGGTTTACGTTCAGGCAGAGTCAGCAGCGCTGGTGGCTGGCGGCGTTCTGCCCTGCGGGCCTGGCGCTGCTGATTGGTTTCGCCATTCCTAACCTGGTGGTGGATTCCAAACAGCCGCAGTCGCTGGTCGACACCGTGCGCGAGCCGCTTCAGGACAGCCGTTACGTGCTGGCCAATAACGTGGGCGTGGCCGCTGGCCTGGCGTGGGAGCTGAAGCGCAATGACATCACGCTGTATGGTCAGAGTGGCGAACTGCGCTACGGGCTGGATTATCCTGATGTGAAAGATCGTTTTGTCGGTAAAGATGACTTCGCGCAGTGGCTGGCAGAGCACCGTCAGCAGGGACGCGTATCGCTGGTTATCCTGCTGTCAAAACGCGATGACCTTTCGCGGGCTAATCTGCCAGAACCGGACAGCCTGTATATCCAGGGCCGTCTGGCCTACCTGCAGTATCTGCCGAAGTGATGACCTGGATCTGGCTGGTACTGGCAAGCCTGCTCAGCTGTGCAGGACAGCTGTGCCAGAAACAGGCTACCCGTCCGGCGAAAGCCGGGCGGCGTGGCGTGCATATCGCGCTGTGGCTTGGCCTGGCTCTGCTGGCGCTGGGCAGCGGGATGCTGGTCTGGCTGGTGGTGCTGCAGCGCCTGCCTGTCGGCATTGCCTACCCTATGCTGAGCCTCAATTTTGTCTGGGTGACGCTGGCGGCGAAGGTATTCTGGCGTGAAACCGTCGCATCGCATCACTGGCTGGGGGTAGGGTTGATCATCATTGGGATTGTTATCCTGGGAGGAAGCCTGTGAAAGGGGCGTTCTGGGCCTTATGCAGCGTGCTGTTAGTCAGCGCCGCGCAGCTGTTGCTGCGCAGTGCGATGCAGGCACTGCCGCCGGTCAGCGATGTTCTGGCGCTTATTTCCGCGCTGTGGCACTTCTCATCCGGCACGGGGGCGCTGCTGCTGGGGTTGATGGGATATGTGGCCTCGATGGGCTGCTGGTACCTGGCGCTGCATCGCATGGCGCTCAGCAAAGCGTATGCCTTGCTGAGCCTTAGCTATATCCTGGTGTGGGGCGCTGCGATCCTGCTGCCGGGCTGGGAAGAGCGTTTCTCCTGGCACGGGCTGGTGGGGGTCGGGTTTATTATTCTGGGTGTGTTAGTGATTTTTCTGCCCCGAACGTCCCAACGTGAATAATCGACTCGTTGGTCAGGGTATAAGGGGTCGATGTGCAGACGGCAAGGCTCAGCGAGCCGACCTGTAGCTGACTGACCGCGTGTGTCTGCGCAGTGCTGTCGATGCTGACAATCTGCCAGGCACTGCCGCCACGCTGTTTCACAATCGCTTCTTTCCGTGTCCAGATACGCCAGAACGCAGAAAGCCGTTCCTCGGGCGCTTCACGCTCCAGCTCATCATGCTCTGTCACGCTGAATACCGCATTAGCCAGCGCCTGCCAGTTCTTCCTTGGACGAATCACTTCGATATCACAGCCGACTTCGCCTTCATCGCTCATCAGTAAGGCGATATCGTCACCGCTGTGGCTCAGGTTAAACCACAGTGGATGCCCCTTCGCAAAGGCTGGTTTCCCCTGCTCACCGTAAATGATGTCGGGGAGCGGGTGAGGGGATAACGCTCTGGCGAGCAGCATCCTCCCGGCCAGCCAGGAGGCATGTCGGGCACCCTGAGGTGCCCTGTCTGCGAGCGTTGACGCCAGCGGGTCCGCGCTAAGGGTGGAGATCTTTCCCAGTACAAACTGGTACATAGTTACGCCCAGCGTTTAATGATAATCGAGGTGTTGATGCCGCCAAACGCGAAGTTATTGCTCTGCAGATACTCGCAATCGATCTGGCGGGCTTCCCCCATAATATAATCTAAAGCACCGCATTGCTCATCCGGGTGCGTTAAATTGAGCGTCGGGGCAAACCAGCCTTCACGCATCATCTGTAAACTCATCCATGCTTCCAGCGCGCCGCAGGCTCCGAGCGTGTGGCCAAAATAGCTCTTCAGCGATGAAATCGGCACGTTGTCACCATAGATAGCGGCAGTGGCCTGGCTTTCAGCAATATCACCGCGATCGGTGGCAGTACCGTGTGCGGATATATACCCCATATCCAGGGCGCTTAATCCCGCCATGGCCAGCGACTGCTCCATACAAATCTGCATGGTTTCACGCTGAGGCTGGGTGATATGGGCCGCATCACAGTTAGTGGCAAAGCCCACGATTTCGCCGTAGATAGTGGCTCCGCGCGCTTTGGCATGCTCCAGCTCTTCGAGTATCAGGGTGCCCGCGCCTTCCCCAATCACCAGACCATCGCGCTGCGTATCAAATGGCGAAGGGGTGGTTTTGGGTTCATCGTTACGCTGGCTGGTGGCAAACAGCGTGTCAAACACCGCCGCTTCAGACGGGCACAGCTCCTCAGCGCCCCCCGCAACCATAACGGTCTGATAGCCGTGGCGAATCGCCTCCCACGCGTAGCCAATTGCCTGGCTGCCGGACGTACAGGCGCTTGAGGTCGGGATGACGCGGCCACGTAATCCGAAGAACAGTCCGGTATTCACCGCGGTGGTGTGCGGCATCATCTGCACGTAGGTTGTGCCGGTGATGTTATTGGTGTGCTTTTCGGTGAGCATAGTGGCGAATTCGCTGACGGGCCCGGTACTGCCTGTGGATGAGCCATACGCGATACCCGTTTGCCCATTGGTGAGCACCGTCTCGCCAATCAGCCCCGCCTGCTCCAGCGCCAGCTCGGTGGCGCGGGTCGACATCAGCGACACGCGGCCCATGGCGCGGATCCGTTTGCGGGTATAATGTTCCGGCAGCGTGAAGTCATCAATCGGCGCGCCCAGCAGGGTGTGCAGGCCATCATAGACCTGCCACTCCGGCATTTTACGCACCGCGTTTTCATACGCCAGCAGCCTGCTGGACACGGATTGCCAGTTTTCGCCAAAGGCGGTCACGCCGCCCATGCCCGTAATCACCACGCGACGCGTCATAGCATTCCTCCGTTAATGGAAATGACCTGGCGGGTGACGTAACCCGCAATATCTGACATCAGATAGCTTGCCAGCCCGGCGACCTCCTCAGCCTGGCCCATGCGTTTCATTGGAATGATGGACATCGCTTCTTTCAGCGCGGCCTCTTCCATTTCAATCATTCCGGTATCAATCAGCCCCGGCGCAATGCAGTTCACGGTGATTTTGCGTTTTGCCAGCTCAATCGCCAGCGCTTTGGTGGCACCGATAATGCCCGCTTTTGCCGCGCTGTAGTTCACCTGCCCGCGGTTACCCATCACGCCGGAAACGGACGATAGGGTGATAATGCGTCCCCCTTTACGGGTGCCAATCATCGGCATAATGCAGGGGTGAATGACGTTATAAAAACTGTCGAGATTGGTGTGGATCACGCTGTCCCAGTCGTCTTCACTCAATGCCGGAAAGGCGCCATCGCGGGTGATACCCGCGTTGCTGACCACGCCATACCATGCGCCATGGGCTTCAATATCCTGTTCCAGCACCTCGCGGCACTGTTCGCGGTTGCCCACATCAAACGAGAGTAAACGGCCGTTGCCACCCGCCTGCGTGATGGCGTCCAGCGTCTCCTGCGCGCCTGCGGCATCACGATGGTAATGCACGCCTACGGTAAACCCGTCGGCGGCAAGCTGGCGGGCGATGGCGCGCCCTATGCCTTTGCTGGCCCCGGTGACCAGTACGGAACGACTCATGCGTTAGATCCCTGATTAAAAAGCGAGGTTAATTCTTCTGCGCTTGGCTGGAAGGTGTTGACCCGGCCCGTGGCCAGCGTCTCTTCATTAGCGGAAATTGCGCATTCAAAACTGCCGAAGCGTTCGTCCTGCATCAGCAGCTTAACGGTGATGTCCAGCGTCAAGCCTGCGGCGAAACGCCCGCTGGCGCAGATCAGTTCACGCGCGCCGAGCACCATGCCCAGCGCAATATGCTCCTGCCCCTGCTGCTGGCGATGCCAGCCGGACCAGACGCCGACGGTCTGCGCCATCAGCTCGAGCGCGTACCAGCCCGGCAGGTCGCCATCGGCATTAAGAAATGGTGCCAGCACGCTTTGCCTATCTATCGCGACGCGGCATACCGCCATGTCGTCCGTCACATTCTCAACGGACTCCAGCAACATCATGGGCGCATCGTGCGGCAAATAGGCTTCGGGTGATAAGTAGCTCATGACGCTCTCCCCAGCAGAATGCTGGCGTTGTTGCCGCCAAACGCGAACGAGTTAGACAGAATGACCGGCTTTGTCAGCGCGGTGCGCTGGTGCAGCAGACCGCACGGCGCCAGCGTGTCGTCCGGTGCGTAGCGGGTGAAGTCCTGCGGCGGTAAGGGCAGATCGCGCGTCAGAATCAGCCAGCTCAGGGCCGCTTCGGTGATACCGGCAGCGCCCAGCGTATGGCCGGTAAGGTGTTTGGTAGAACTACAGGGCACGCTTTCCCCAAAGAGATCGTGTACCACCTGCGATTCAATCTGATCGTTAAGCGGCGTGGCCGTGCCGTGCAGGTTGATGTAGCCGATATCCTCCGGCTGCATACCCGCTTCGTTGAGCGCCTGCGTGATGGCCCTGATCGCCCCTTCGCCCTGCGGATGCGGAGCGGAGATATGGTACGCATCGCTGGATTCCCCCGTACCGAGCAGCGCCACGTCCGCGGACTCACGGCTAAGCACCATCAGCGCGGCGGCTTCACCGATGGTGATCCCCCGACGGTCGCGACCAAAAGGCTCGCAGAGCGTAGGGGAGAAGGATTCAAGGCTGTTAAACCCGTTGACGGGCATCCGGCTCAGGGTATCTGCTCCGCCAACAATGGCGATGTCCACCAGCCCGGCTTCAATCAGACGTTTGCCGCCGATCATCGCCCGCGCGCTGGAAGAGCAGGCTGTCGAGATCGTATAGGCCGGGCCTTCGAGCTGAAGCCAGTTGGCGAGGAAGCGGGACGGATCGCCGAGCTCCTGCTGCGGGTACTGCCAGTGCGTGCTCGCTTCGCCATGGGTCATGCGCTGCACGTGCTCATCGCCTTCATCCAGCCCAGAGGTGCTGGTCCCCAGCACCACGGCCACCCGATCGCGGCCGACGCGGGCGATAGCCTCGTCGACGGTCGACTGAATCTGCGCCAGCGCGGCCAGTAGAAGCTGGTTGTTGCGGGTGCGGTGTGCGGACAGCGTTTCCGGGATGGGCGGCAGTTCGCCTTCCACACCGCCCAGCACGGCATCGGGTGAATCCTGTAACCAGCCGGTTCGGGCATGCATACCCGGCGCTACGCCCGTCATCAGGTTAGCAGCGATTTCATCATGCGAGTTGCCCAGCGCGTTGACCATGCCAACAGCGGAAATATAAATCATCTCAGTCACCCAGATATTGAATGGTGATGTGGTATTTAAAAACGTGTTGCTCGATGCTGATCGGCTCGCGCTTGCCTTTACGCTGCAGATAGACAATCTCCGTCACCAGCTTGCCGCTGGCGTTACGCAGTTCGCGCCGATCGGCCGTGTCAGTCAGCGTCCAGCCCTTCGGCAACTGCGGCTGCCAGGCGCTAATCGGCCAGTGGCTGAGCATCACGTCGGCCAGCACCTGGCTGGCGGGCGGCAACTGCGGCACAACGATCGACTGCTCGGTATGAATACCGGTCTCATCGTACGTCGCCAGGAACAGACGAATGCCCACGGAAGAGAGCCCGGCCAGCGTCACTTTATGCGCATCCGCGTTGAGCATCACCAGCAGGGACTGCGTTTGCCCGTTAAAGCTGCCGGTCAGCAGCTGCTGAGAGCTTACCGCCGGGCTAATGCCGGGCGGCGGGAGCGTAACGCGGGTTCCCGGCTGGAGCCAGGCCTGGGGACGCGTCTCTTGGGTATCGGTCGAATGGCTGCAGCCTGCCAGCAGCAGCGCCGCAGCCAGCGCGGCGGCGCGGTAAAAAGCGTTCATTTACGTTTTCTCTCTTTCTTATCCGGCATCGCCAGCGGCGCCAGCAGGAAGGCGGTAAAAATACCGCTCACCAGCACGATACCAAAGCTGCTAATGGCCTGCGTGGCGCTGAAGACGAGCATGCCCAGCGTCATCAGCGTGGTCATCATCGCCAGCGTAATCGCCAGCATCGAGGTCAGCGGCGTGCCGCGCGGGTTGCTGAAAAACAGCGTGTAGTTAATGCCAATGCCGAGCACCAGCACCAGCGCCAGCAGTGAAAACAGGTTTACCGGGTGGCCCGTTGCGGCCAGTACCGCCAGTCCGCAGCTCAGCGACAGCACGGACGGCACCAGGCTTATCAGCCCCTTACGCCAGCCGAGGCGCAGCATCGCCCCGCAGGCAATCACCGCCAGCGCGGCAAACAGAAGCCCCGTCAGCAGCGTGCGGTAGAGGGCAAACAGGGTGTCAAAACTGGCTTTGCGATCGACCCAGACGACACCGTCATGGCGCGCGGCCAGCTCGCCGAGGGCCGCGCTGTTTTTTGCGCCGTCCACCGGTACGAGCACGCCGCTTTGACCGTCGGGCAGGGTCAGCCAGAGCAGACGCCAGCCTTCGCTGGCCGGGCTTTTAAGCCACGCGTCCACGCTGACCGGCATGGCGTCCAGATTCGGGGAGACGGCGTTGAGCCCTGCGCTTTTCAGCACGTTCGTTACCGCAGGCGCGGCGTTTTGCAGCAGCGTAAGATCGCTTTTCTGACGGGCCAGCGAGTTCAGCGGCAGGGTGCGCCAGCGGGTAATTTCTCCCGCTTTCTGCGCCTCTGCCAGCGCCGGGGTAAAGGCTTCCAGCCGCTCCAGCGTTTGCTGAGGCGAAGCGCCATGAACCACAAACCATTTCTGATCCACGCTCTGTCCGGTCAGGGCGGTAATGGCCTTCTCCTGCGCCAGAATATCTTTCGGCAGCGCCTGCAACTGGGCGATGTCGTCGTCCACCTTCAGCGTGCTTATTCCCACGGCGGAGAGCAGCGCCAGCGCGACGGGAAGACCAATTGACATTTTTTTACTGCGTCGCCAGGCGGCCAGCCAGCGCAGCATCAGGACCATAAAGGGAACCGGGCGCACCGGTAACCCGCGGCACAACCACGGATGCCAGAAAATCACCGTCAGGCAGGAGGCGCTGAGTCCCACGGCAGCGAACACCGCCATCTGGCGGATCCCGGGGAAGGGGGCCAGCATCATAATCAGGTAGGCGGCGACGGTCGTCAGCAGCGCCAGCAGCAGCGCATTGCGAACTTTGGCCAGGCTTTGCCAGGGAGTATGCTCCGCGCCGTGTACCATCCGTTCAGTCAGGTAGTAAAGCGTGTAGTCTGCCGAAATTCCGATGATGCTCATGCTCATCACCAGCGTCATCAGGTGCAGCTCGCCAAAGAGCAGCAGCGTCACCACCGTCCCCGCCAGCGCGCCGATGGCAATGGAGAGCACGCTCAGCAGCAGCGGGCGCAGAGAGCGGAACACCGCCACGATGAGCAGGAACACGCCAAGCAGGGTGGCGATACCCAGCGTCGAAACATCACGTTTGGCCTGCTGGCTGGCGTAATCGCTGTAGAACATGGTCCCGCGGGAAAGCAGCTGTGCCTGAGGGTAGCGGGCTTTCAGCGTCTCCTGCAGCGCGTTAAGCGTCGTCACGAGCCGGTGGGTCTGCTGCATATCAAATGATGAGCCCGCCAGCTCGCCGTGGAGCAGATACCAGTAGTTTCCCGCCTCATCTTTTGCGACCAGCCAGCCGTCCATCAGCCGCAGCTTCTGGCCGTTTTGCGCCAGAGCGAGCTGCGAGCCGCGCATCAGCATCAGGGGATCGTTTTGCAGCTCTTTACCGCTGACGCCGGAAAAGGCCGAGTAGAGCTGAGATAAAATCCACTGCGCCTGCGCTTCTCCGCCGTTTTGCAGGCGGGCGCGGGTGGCGGGGTCAATCAGGCCATTTCGGTGCTGCCAGAAGAACTCTCCCCAGGCCTTTTGCCCGGCGGCGTCCATCGGGCCTTTGACCTCGCTGAGCGAATCAGTGCTTTGCAGCAGCGCCAGCCACTGCTGTGCCACGCGCGGATCCGGCTCTTTGCCGGGGCTGACCAGCCAGACCAGCTGGCGGTCGAGACGCTGCATAAACCCGTCGTTGAGCGCCGGCGGGATCGCCCCCAGCGTCTGCTTCGGCAGCATGGCCAGCACGCTGCTGTTCAGTCGCGCGCCGGGCAGCAGCGACAGCAACACGCCCAGCAGAATCAGGCATAGCGTGGCCCACAGCAGCGCCGGGCGCAGGAATTTACGGTGCGGCAAAGCGTTGGCGTTCGTCATCGGTCAGGCTGGCGGGCGTCAGTTGGTGGCGAGAAAGGGCGATATCGGTACGGTCGCCCTGTTTGTCGTTGAGGCGAATCGTTTCCAGATAGGTCGCGCCGCCCAGATCGAGGGTGGCGAAAATCTTGTCCAGCGGCGTCGTTTTTGGCGTAAGCACCAGCGACCAGCGGCCCGCTCCCAGGTCCTTAAAATCGATGCGGAAGTTCTCTTCCAGCACCTTACGGTCGGCCTGGAACAGGGCGCGCAGAAGATGGTTGAACTGGAACATTTGCGGATTATTGTCGGCAGTGATGGTTTGCGGCGGCTGGCCGTTAATCGCCTGCACCATCCGCTTGTCGTCCAGCAGGAGCGTCATCGGAAACGGCGCTTTTTGATCCCACAGCAGGCCGCTGTCGCGGGCGATCAGCATTTCGCCCTGCGAACGCAGCGGCTGCGGCATATCTTTTATCGTGCGAACCTGTTCGAAATGCGCGCGCACCACAGGCTGCTCGGTGAAGCGCTGCTGCAGCTCATCCAGCGTCACGGCACTGACCAGCGGGCTGACGATCAGCGCCAGTAAAGGCAACCATTTCATGGTGTTACTCCCATACGTTCAAACAGTATTGCCGGGCTCACAAAGCACATTTCGCGGGTCGCTTCTTCCACCGCCACCTGAATGGTGTAACCGGTGGTCGTGCGTTTGCCGGTCTGCGCATCGAAAATTTGATAGGCAATGCGCAGGCGGTTTTCATACTCTTCAATATGCGCGCGGACGCGAATACGCTGCTCAAAGGTCACCGCATCGCGGTATTTCACCCGGGTGTCGACGACGGGCCAGACGTAGCCGGAGGCCTTCATCTGGCGATAGCCATAATCAAACTGATTGAGCAGCGCCTCGCGGGCGATCTCAAAGTAGCGGAAATAGTTACCGTGCCAGACCACGCCCATCATATCGACGTCGTGGAACGGAACGGTGATCTCGACTTCAGTCGTAAAGCGGGGATCGGTCAGCACCCTTTACTCCTTCTCACTGGACTCTGGCAGATGCCAGAAATCGAAAAAATTAAACCAGTCGAGCGGCGACATGAGGGCGTAATGTTCCAGCCGCTGCGCATAGTGATCGACGGTATCTTGCAGTGCCTGCTGGCGTTCACCGCGCGGCAGGCGCAGCGGGTCGGCAAACGGCTCGCAGTGCAGGACGAGCTTACCCTGCTGGCGCAGGGCGAAAATCAGCACCACCGGGCAGCGGAGGATGGAGGCCAGGATAAACGGCCCCTGTGGGAACGGTGCAGGCTGGCCCATGAATCGGCTCCAGATCACGCGCCATTCGCCGCCGCGCTGCGGATTCACCGCGATGCGATCCCCCACAATCGCGACCCATTCACCGCGCTCAAGCTTCTCTTTGATGGCAATGGCGGTATCCGGGCCGATGTCGGTGACCGACATCAAATTCACGCCAGCTTCGGGCGCCATTTCGCTCATGATTTGCTTAAAGCGCTGGGCGTTCTCGCTGAAAACCAGGGCGTTGATGATTTTACTGCCTTCCAGCTGAGCCAGGGCCCGGCAGGCCTCTACGTCGCCAAGGTGCGAGGCCAGCAGCAGTTTGCCCTGTGGAGCCGCGATGTTTAACGCTTCGCTCGCGCCGGGGGCAAAGACAATATCGCGATGAAGCTTCAGCTCGCCGCGCCAGCTGGCGACTTTATCCAGCATCGCGTTGCCGAAGCGCATGAAATGGAAAAAGCTGTTAAGCCGTGAGGGAACAGGCATGCTCCGCTGACGCAGTTCTTGCTTCACTCTCGCCATCCACTGCCGCGAGGCCTGCCGCGCCGGACGCGCGATAAGCCAGTACACGCCGATAACCGGCCACAACAGCACGGTAAAGGCCCGCCGACCCAGCCGTTCCCAGACGCGCAGCATCAGGCGCATCCCCCACAGACCCTTGACCTCGTCCTGCTGCGCCCAGTGCTGGCGGCGTCGACGGAAAAGC
Source organism: Enterobacter quasiroggenkampii (assembly GCF_043972695.1). Lineage (NCBI taxonomy): Bacteria > Pseudomonadati > Pseudomonadota > Gammaproteobacteria > Enterobacterales > Enterobacteriaceae > Enterobacter > Enterobacter quasiroggenkampii. Next base: position 270,861 of record NZ_CP143745.1, on the reverse strand, counting down.
AGGCCGGGCATGCGGGGCAGCATGCCGAAGAAGAGCCGGGTATGCATCAGGGAGATCCGCACGTTATCTTTTAGCGCGTCGAAGTGGGACAAACCGTCCTGCGGATAGGTCACGCGCGTGGGCAGAAAGACGCTGGTGTTGCCCTGCCAGTAGAGACGAACCATCACTTCGGTGTCAAAGTCCATCCGCTTGCCGAGCGGTTCGCGCGCTGCCAGCCGCAGCGTGGGTGAAACCGGATAGACCCGAAAGCCGCACATGCTGTCTTTAAGCTGCAGCGATAAGGTTTCAATCCACACCCAAACGTGGGTGATCCAGCGCCCGTAAAGTCGGGAGCGCGGAATAGAGTCATCGTAAATGGGCTGGCCGGAAATCAGCGCGTCCGGGTGGCGCTCCGCCAGCGCCAGCAGTTTGGGGATATCCTCAATGGCGTGTTGGCCGTCCGCATCCACCTGCACGGCGTGGGTGTAGCCCGTCCGCGCACACTCCTCCAGCCCTCTGATGACCGCGGCACCTTTTCCTGCGTTTTGCGCCAGACGAACCAGCGTCATCTGCGGCTGCTCCGCCGCCAGGCGCTCAAGCTCCCGACGGGTGACTGCGTCGCTGCCGTCATCCACTACCATGCACGGCAGGCCGAACGGCGCGAGACGTGACAGCACGCGGGCAATCATCGCGCCGTGGTTGTAGCACGGGATCAGCACGCAGGGACGAAAGATTACTGACATAGACGAATTTTCCCGCTGCTGGCGGTGTGGCGCTCAGCCCCGGCATGGCGTTGATAGCTGAAGGTCAGCATCTGACGTTCGGCATGCCACTCAAGCATCAGCGTCACCGTGGTTTCCGGCAGCAGTGGTGCCTGAAACTTCACGTTTTGAATGCTGTGAAAGCGATAGCCCGGTGCCAGTAACGTCGTGGCGTAGTGCATCACCCAGTCAAGCTGCGCAACGCCGGGCAGCAGTGGTTGTACGGCGAAATGGCCCTGAAACCAGAACAGCGTTGCGTCGAGATGCAAAACGATCTCCAGCTTCTCCGGCTGTGTCTGGTGGCGCTCAATTTCATGAATTTTCATGAAATAACTCCTCTAACTGCGCATAGACACGCTTGTTCATACTGTTTACCGGCATTTCATCAACTATGCGCCAGTAGCGCGGCACCGCGACAGGTTCAAGCCACGGCAGCAGGGCGCGACGCCAGGCGAACTCCTGCGCTTTTTTATTCTGCACATACCCGCGCTGACGGGCCGTTTCATCCAGAACCAGCAGGGCGCCAATCCCCTGACGACCCCCGCGCGTGACCGGCAGTGCGGCCGCTTCGCAAATACCGTCGAGCTCCAGCAGGCGGCGTTCGATCTCGTTAAGCGAGATGCGTTTTTCTTCAATTTTGACCACCCGCCCGCGGCGACCGGCGATGCTGAAAAGCCCCTCGCTGTCGAAGTGCAGGATATCGTCGAGCTGGAGCCCTTCTGGCTCATGGATCAGTGGCGACGTAACGCGACAGGCGTCATCTTCCTGATGGAAGATGACGCCGGGGAACGGTAGCCAGGGCACGTTATCCTCCTGACGATGGCGCCAGGCGAGGATCCCGGTTTCGGTACTGCCATAAATTTCATCCGGCCAAAGGTTAAGCCAGCCGGAGGTGGTCGAGACGTCACGCCAGGGCAGCATTCCACCTGCTGAAATCAGCATCCTGACGGGCGGCGCGGCAAGCTCGGTATCCAGGCGCTTCAGGAACGCCGGGCTGCTGATGAACAGGTATTGCCTGTCCGGAGGCAGGGCGGCCAGTTGTTCTGCGTAATAGAGCATCGCGGCATGCAGCGGCAGGCCCAGCGCCATCGGCAAGACGATACGGAATGTCAGGCCATACAGATGTTGCGGTACGACCGAGGCCACAATGCTGCATCCGGCCAGACGCTCACCAAAGCGGTTAGCCAGCAGGCGGGCTTCGCGATCCAGACTGACGATGTGCTTAACCACCCGGCGCGGCGTGCCCGTGGAGCCTGAGGTGAACAGTTCAACGAAGCGGTTTTCGTCAATGGCCGGCAGAGGCACCCAGTGGCTGGCTGTCTGGTGGCTGGAGGCCACCACAATCTGTTTCCCATGAAAACCAAGAGTTCGATCGCTCAGAACGCCGCTAAACAAAGATTGCTGTTCTTCAAGCTGCGAGACGCGGCTATGGCCGGGAATGACCGGTGTTTTACCGGCGTGCAGCGAGGCCAGCAGCGCAACAATAAACAGGTAGCTGTTTTCAAAGCACAGCGCCCAGCGCTCGCCTTCCTGCTGACGCAGGGTCTCGACCAGTAAGGTTACATCGTGGCGCAACTGGCCCAGCGTCCAGGTACGATCGTCGAGCCAGGCAACAGGCGTGTCGTCAGGGCGCGGCGCATTTAACCACTGGCCCAGCGGAAGGGGGTTAGTCATTGTGCATCTCTTTTTTTATCACCCGCTGGCGCACCAGCCACTCTGCTGCCATCAGCATCCCCATCAGGATGTAAGCCACCATACCGTTCCATAGCGTCCACAGATGCATGTCGCCGTGGAGGACGGTAAACAGCGCCATCGTGCCGTTGCCGACGAAAAAACCGCACCAGACGAGGGTCACCTTACGGGTATAGCGCACGCCCTCCGGGGGCAAGTTTGGCTCGCGCAAGCGCGCCAGTCGTTCGACAAGCGGCATCGCTGTCCACAGCGAACCGCCAAACACGGCCAGCATGACAAGGTTGACGACCACCGGGTAGAGCAGCAGCCACTGGTGGGCTTTCAGCAGGTAGCTTGCCGTGCAGAGGGCGATCCCCGCCAGCGCCACGCACTGCACCACATACCGCATCGGGCTTGTGTTCCGCTGCGCCTGACGCAGCCGCAGCAGTAACACCAGAGCCATCAAGGGTAATAGCCACTGCAGGCTGTTATGCGCCAGCCCAAATCCAACCAGGAAGGGCCACGCCAGCAGCATCAACCCCGTCAGAAGTGGGATGATCGGGAATGTCCGTCCGCCGCGCACGACGTCTTACTCTTCGCGCAGAAGCTGTTCGACGGCGTCTACCACATCCTGAACGGTACGAACCGATTTGAAGGTTTCCGGCTTGATTTTCTTGCCCGTTTTCTTCTGCAGATGAACAATCATGTCCACCGCATCAATGCTGTCCAGCTCCAGGTCTTCGTAAAGACGGGCTTCAGGGGTAATATCCTGCGGGTCGATTTCAAACAGTCGGGTCAGAAGGCCACAGACTTCCTGATAAATGGTTTCTTGTTCGGTCATCGTGATCACATCTCAGGCGCGTTGAGCGTTGATAAAGGACGCCAGCGTGGCGACGGAAAAGAAGTGCTGGCGCATCTCTTCGCTTTCAGCAGAAAGCACCACGCCATACTGGTTTTTCACGGCCAGACCCAGTTCCAGCGCGTCGATAGAGTCGAGACCCAGCCCATCGCCAAACAGCGCGGCATCGGTATCAATATCCTCTGCGGTAAGCTCGTCCAGATTCAGCGTGGTGATAATGAGATTCTTAATTTCAAGATAAAGCGCTTGCATCATTAATTCCTGACAAAGATTGAAGGCCTGATGTTAATCGATGCTGTAGATGCCGGTTTAACTGCCTTGCCGCCAGCGCCGGTTCTTGTTCATTTGCATCGTAAAATTCGTCGATGTTCACGCGGTCGCGGACATCCACGGTGAAGACAGGTTTTTCTGGCGGCACATCATACCAGCGACTTTTTTTATCCAGCAGATGTTCGCTACAGTGGATCAGCACCACCCGCAGATCGCTGTTACAGCGCACGGCGATATTTGCTGCGCCGCGCTGGAGGGAAATAGCTTCACCAGACCGGGTACGTGTGCCTTCCGGGAAGATTAAAAGCGTGTCGCCCTGTGCCAGACGCTGCTGGCTTGCAGCCAGCAGAGGCTCGGCTTCGCTGTTAATCAGGTAATCCGCCGCGCGGATGACGCCGCTGACAAACGGATTGCGCAGCAGCGCGCTTTTCACCAGACAGTCGGTTTCTGGCATCACCGATGCCAGAATCACGTAGTCAATTAACGTGGGGTGGTTAGCCACCACCAGACAACCCCGATCGTTGCGCAGGGCGTCAAGATTGTGAATGCGATAGTCCAGTACCCCGAGGCCACGGGCAACGGTCAGGAAGAAGCGGAAGTTGGCCGCAATGCTGCGCCGCGCAAGGCGACGGCGGTTGGTGCGGTCGCGCTGGACGATCAGCAGCAGGTTGAACCATACCAGTGACAGCAGCAGCCCGCCCACGCCAAACAGCACGAAGCAGAATCCGGTCATCATCAGACGCCATAACCAGTTAATTCGGGCAGTCAGGCGGTTCATGCGCGCGTCCATTGCCACAGCAAACGTTCGCCGGGTACCACAAACTGGCGTGCCTCGCTGAGATAGCGTTGCAGGAACATCAGGCTTTGCGGAAGGGCGGGTTCATCCCCTGTGCTGCCGCTGCGGGTTTCACACAGCAATTCCTTGCCGGATTCAATCACCAGCGCCAGCGCGTAGGGCCAGGTGGGCATCTGGTGCGGTAACGCCGGGTGGTAAAATTCCGGCAGTGCGCCGTCAAAATCGACCAGCAAGACGCGGGAGTAGCCCGCCTGCAGCAGGCTCAGGACTTCACATAATGCCTGCTGGAAGGTGTCCAGCCCGGCAGAAATGGATGACGAGACGATAGCCTGGCGTGCGGTAATCGTGAGATTGCCCACCGCCGAGTTGTGCACGGACATGGCGAAGTCGGTAGGCGATACGGATTGCCCCGTCGCCAGAGCATGCAGAATACGGTAGTTGCGCTCCAGCTCGCCGTGGCGGCTGGAATAGACGACGGCATCAATGGCGTGGTGTTGTAGCATAGCGAGACCAATGTCCACCGCCAGCTTACTGCCTGAATTGAGGCGGCGCGCGGTCATCATGGGTAAAGCGGTCAGCCGGGGAAGCGGGGCCGCTGGATCGACGGGCAGCTGCAGGCGTGACCACGCCTGCCACTCTGTGGCATCGTTGAGTCCTGGGGCTCTCGCCTGCCAGTCGATAATGTTCAGTGAAAATTTCATCTACGCGCGTCCGCGAAAAAAAACCGTATTCAAAGGGCAGACTTGGCCACCCGGGCAGCTAAGCTGCTCTATTGTTCACGTTTGGTGCATATCAGCAGGGTATGACCGACCCCAAGGTTATCCAGACGCTGTTCAACGCTGAAACCTGCGCTCTCCAGGTAACGATAAAACGCCTCTATGCTGTAAAACCGGCTATTGCCATTCGCCATACAGGTGAAATAGAGCGAGGTGGCATTCAGGCTGAAAGAGGCCGCTTCAAACTTCTGGGCATCCCAGAAAAGCTCCATGATGCACAAACGTGCGCCTGGCTTCATGACCTGTGCGACGCGCGTCAGCATGACGATAATCTGATCCGGAGAGAAACAATCCAGAAACTGGCTCATCCACCAGACGTCGGCCTCACCCGGCAAGGCTGCTGGGCTAAGCATATCGACAGCATGGAATCCAATACGATGAGAAAAACCTGCTTTTGCGATGTTTTCCTGCGCCAGCGCTATCTGCTGCGGCAGGTCGAGGATCGTCACGGCAACATTTTCGTCATAGCGGCAGCAGCGTAACGCCCATTTACCCGTATTTCCGCCCACATCGTACAATTTTGTCGGCGAGCTTGCGAATATATATGGCAAAGCGGCGTCAAACGCGGCGTCGGAATAGTAATGATCAAAGGCGAACCAGCTCTCTTTCGCCTGAGCCGGTAATTGGGATAATGCCGGATAGATGGTTGGCCAGTTGCCAAACACCGCTAATCCCGCAGGTTTTTCTTCCTTCAGGGCGTCCGCCAGGTGAAATAGCCCTTTGTAACAAACGTCCTGAGTGAAATCCATATTTACGCGGGTCATTTCATCGTGCAGTAAAAAGTGGCCCACTTTCGCCAGAAAATAACGTCCATGCTGTTGGGTAACGATCCGCCCGCTTAATCCCATATCCAGCAGTACGCTGACGCCATAGCTGCCGAGCGTGCTGTGTTCGGTTATTTCCTCGAGGCTGGCACCCTCTTTACCTTGTTTATCGAGCCAGGCGAGAATGCCTGAGTTACGCAGACAAAGCGCGGTCTGAAATAACATCGGAGCAAAAGCGATGCGTTGCGCTTCGGTAATGGCATCCAGTGCGCTGAGCGTATCCTTTTCGTACATTGCTGCGTAACCTTTCAGGGCAAGAAATAAGGGTTATCGGGCCAAATGCGGCCCGACTTTAGAAAAATATTACAGTGGGGCGCCCGCGGAGAGGTTCAGCTGAATATCGTGGTCGAGGTTATTCACCCAACGGTTATAATTTTTGTGAATTTTACCGTCAGCCGCTTTCAGGTTCATACTGCTTTCGTAGTTAATGGAATAGCTTGTTGCGGAATAAGGAATACGAACGTCGACCGAGTGGTCGCGCGCCTGTAGACGACCTTTGATAACGCCCGGACCGGCTTCCGTCATGATCCAGTCACGTTTTTGTCCTGCTTTCAAAATCGCTGTTTTTACCTGGTCGGCGGTATGACCCGCGCTCACAGTAGAGTGAACCTGAGCGATTGGGGCAGTACGCGCACAGCCTGCCAGTGCGCCAACGAATACGGCGGCAGCACACCATTTAACGATCTTTTTCATCAACAACTCCATATCAATAATAACAATTAAAGGTAGTGGTTTTTACAAATAATATTCATCCGGCGTTTCTTATGTGCCAGATGTTTTTTTAATCAATATTAAGGTTTGCATTACGTTGACGCGAAGGCGGGCATAATAACATGGAAAATAATTAACAATTTCATTTTTTTTAATTTGCGTTAAATCATGATATGCGTTTCAACGTAATGCGACCGACGTAAACAAAAACAGAATTAATATTTCCTTAACGCAAATAAAAATACCGCGACAGGTTATGAACGCGGTAATTTAAGGCGGATTATTGGCGGTTTAAACCTACCTATAAAGGTAGGTCAGCTACCCGGGCAACCGGCTTTTCGGCCTTCCCGGCCCGAGCAAAATGGCCAGCTTGCTGCCGCCTTTAGTGGTTTCCATCCAGATCTTACACACGCTGGTCAGGGGGACCGAGAGCAGCATACCGACCGGGCCCAGCAGCCATCCCCAAATCAGTAAGGATAAAAATACGACCAGCGTCGACATGCCCAGCCGGTGCCCCATCATGCGCGGCTCGAGAATATTGCCCAGCACCATATGCACCACGAGGAACAGCGCGCCAACCAGCATGCATTCGTAAAAACCGTTAAACAGAAACGCCTGAATCATCGGCGGCACGGCGGAAAGCACAGCGCCAATATTGGGCACGTAGTTGAGAAGAAACGCCAGTACGCCCCACATCAGCGCGAACTGCACGTCCATCAGCATCAGCCCCAGCCAGACAATCACCCCGGTCCAGACGCTCAGCAGCGTTTTCAGCGCCAGATATTTAGAGACGCCCTTCAGCGCCCGGTGTAACCCGGCGATATGAATTTGGGGATTATTCAACGCAAAGCGCAGCTTATAGGGGACGTGGCGGACTTCAAACAGCATAAACACCACCGTCATGACCAGCAGCAGAATGCTGGCCATTGCGCCGGAAAGCCCCGTCATCAGCGTGGTGGCGTAGGTCATAACCTTCTCGGAATCCATCCTGCGCAGCATCCGTTCAGGTGAGATATGCAGATTGAGAAAGGGCACCATCTCCTGCAGCGCCACAATCTTACGCGTCAGCTCTTTGTTGTACTGCGGCAGCATGGTGGAGAATTCGCTCAGCGATGCCGCCAGCACGCCGAAGAGCGCCGTCAGGGCAATCAGCATCACGATGACGACAATGGTGATGGCGACCGGACGGCTGACGCCCCGGCGAAGAAACCAGGTGACCAGAGGATTAAGCACAATTGCAAAAAAAAGCGCCAGCAGGAGCTGGACAATAATGTCAGCGGCAGCATGGATACCCGCAAGGATAACCACCAGACAGGCGAGCTTTAATAAGATGTGGAGTCCTGCTTTGTCGGACGGGTTAGCGATCATGCGTGTTCCTTAAAATGATGACCCGGTAAGTGTAGTGCCCGGGCGTCGCTTCGTCTGGCACCGTTAATCTGAAAGTCGGTGCTGATTTTCTTATTGGGGCGTGGTAATAGTGAAACACTGTTGTAAAAAATCCAGGTAGAACCTCATGCCCGAACCTGCCGCTGAAACGGCACTGAGCGGACTGCGCCTCAATCTGCGCATCGTTTCCGTTGTTATTTTCAACTTTGCCAGCTATCTCACCATCGGCCTGCCGCTGGCGGTCCTGCCGGGCTATGTCCATGACGTGATGGGCTTCAGTGCCTTCTGGGCGGGGCTGGTGATTAGCCTGCAGTATTTCGCGACACTCCTGAGCCGACCGCATGCCGGTCGCTACGCGGACACGTTCGGTCCAAAAAGCATCGTGGTGGTGGGATTGTGCGGCTGCTTCCTCAGCGGCCTGAGCTACCTGCTGGCTGCCACAACCAGCCACTGGCCGCTGGTCAGCCTGGCGCTCCTCTGCCTGGGCCGCGTCATCCTCGGCATCGGGCAAAGCCTGGCGGGAACCGGCTCGACGCTGTGGGGCGTGGGGGTTGTCGGTGCGCCGCACATTGGCCGGGTGATCTCCTGGAACGGGATTGTCACCTACGGTGCGATGGCGCTCGGTGCGCCGCTCGGCGTGGCCTGCTATGCGTTTGGCGGGCTGTATGGGCTGGCCGTCACCATCATGGCAGTCGCGCTGCTGGCGATTCTGTTTGCGCTGCCGCGCCCGAAAGTGAAGGCCAGCAAGGGCAAGCCGCTGCCGTTTCGGGCAGTGCTGGGGCGCGTCTGGCCGTACGGCATGGCGCTGGCGCTGGCGACCACCGGCTTCGGTGTGATCGCGACCTTCATTACCCTGTTCTATGACGCCAAAGGCTGGGACGGCGCGGCCTTTGCGTTAACCCTGTTCAGCTGTGCGTTTGTTGGCGCGCGCCTGCTTTTCCCTAACGGCATCAACCGTCTGGGTGGGCTGAACGTGGCGATGATCTGCTTTGCGATAGAAATTGTCGGGCTGCTGCTGACCGGAATAGCGATGGTGCCCTGGGTCGCGAAAGTGGGCGTCTTCCTCGCGGGAGCCGGTTTTTCACTGGTCTTCCCGGCGCTGGGCGTGGTGGCGGTAAAAGCCGTGCCGCCGCAGAATCAGGGCGCCGCGCTGGCGACCTATACGGTGTTTATGGATATGTCGTTAGGCATTACCGGCCCGCTGGCGGGGCTGGTGATGGCCTGGGCAGGCGTGCCGGTGATCTATCTTGCCGCAGCGGGTCTGGTGATCGTGGCCTTGCTGCTGACGTGGCGGCTAAAAAAATGGCCCCCGGTGCAGGCACCGGAGGCCACGTCATCATCGTGAAACGTTACTGGATCACGATGGTGTTAATGATGTTTTCAGCAGCCGTCTGCGCTTTCTGCTGATCTTCCGCTGGCAGGGTGATCTGCAGGGTCAGGAGTTTGTTATCGACCTTGCCCAGCACGACAGAGGAGTACGCGGTCTGGCCTTTCGCAGAGATGATGCTGTCCAGCTGCTGCAGCTTATGGCCTTTCAACTCGATGGATTTATTGGTCACGACCTGCAGCTGCGGGTCGCGGCCGCGCTGCTGATCTTCCAGACGTTTGGACAGGACGGCCAGATCTTCGCTGGTGTCGTCGCCCACAATCACAATGACCGCTTTCTGCCCGGTTGCGTCGGAGTAAACGTGCATGTTGTTCGCCTGAGTGCCCAGCTTGCCGCTCTGGTCAGTCATATCGGCTGGCAGAGAGAAGCTGAGTTTGCCATCCATCAGATTCACCGGCTGGCCGGTCGCATTGCTTTCTGCGGATGCGCCCTGAGCAGGCGTTTTCGTGTCGCTGTTATCACAGGCTGCAAGACCCACAACGAGCAGGCCAATCCCGACATATTTAACCAGATTGCGCATTGACTTCTTCCTTTCGATAAACGGCCATAACGGCTCATTCGTTCATCTTATCACAACTGATAAAGCGAACCCTTAACCTGCCTGCAATGCCGTGATTTCAGATTTATCTGCCAGCCTTTTCAGCAGCATATTCAGCAGCACGCCGTACATGGGCAGGAAGAAGACAATGCTGATGAGCACCTTAAAGCAGTAGTCCACCAGCGCGATTTCCATCCAGTGTTCGGCCATAAACGCATCCGGGCTACGCCAGAAGGCGATGAAGAAGAAGGCCAGCGTATCGCTCACGTTACCGAACAGCGTGGAGGCGGTGGGGGCCATCCACCAGCGATGATTCTGACGCAGGCGGTTAAACACGTGCACGTCGAGAATCTGCCCCAGTGCGTAGGCCATAAAGCTTGCTGCGGCGATACGGGCGACAAACAGGTTGAAGTGGGTTAACGCCTCAAAACCCTGCCAGCTTCCCATATAAAACAGAGACGAAACCCCGTACGAGATGAACAGCGCCGGGAGCATGACCGCAAAAATAATGCGGCGAGCCAGCGGTGCGCCAAAGATGCGCACGGTCAGATCGGTGGCGAGGAAAATAAACGGGAAACTGAACGCGCCCCAGGTGGTATGGAAACCAAAGATAGAGATCGGGAGCTGCACCAGATAGTTGCTGGAGGTGATCACCAGCAAATGGAAAAGCGAAAGCCAGAACAACGCTTTTACGCGCTGAGATTCAGAAAACTGCGTCATATTGTGACCTTTTTATACGTTGGGGTGAGGGAACCCAATAAAAACCGCAGCATGATACTGCTTTGGCGGGACATTGCAATGGTTAGTTTTTACGCAATCGTTAACCTGGTTTGCATTGATCGCAACCGGGCGTAAACTACAGCCGTTTTTACCTGACCGAGAAGATCATGACCGACCTGTTTTCCAGCCCAGACCACACCCTTGATGCCCAGGGCCTTCGCTGCCCGGAACCGGTAATGATGGTACGTAAAACCGTGCGCAACATGCAGACTGGTGAAACGCTGCTGATCATCGCCGACGACCCGGCCACGACCCGCGACATTCCCGGTTTTTGTACCTTTATGGAGCATGAGCTGGTGGCACAGCAGACTGAGGCGCTGCCGTACCGGTATTTGATTCGTAAGGGATAGGTAGGCGGCTTCTGCGGCCTGATGCCCTCACCCTGTGGGCCGAGGGTTCCCCACAAAATAATGCCTGCACGGACGACCCCCTCTCCCTTGAGGGAGAGGGCTGGGGTGAGGGGGAACATACGGCTGTGGAGGTCATTCCGTTCACTTTATGTTCCTTGCTACTCTGTAACGACATGACCGGTGAACGTGCCAGGGTGGCTCAGTCGCCACCACCCTGGCGACCCGGGCTCCCGGCGGTAAATCGCCGCTTCGCGGTCCCCTCAGCTTATTCCTTCAGGCTATCGGGTCGGGCATGAGCCTGCATCCCTGCAGGCCACGCCCTCTCGGCGCATCCTTGCGCCTCGCCCCGGCCTTACGGAAACGCTTCGGCGATTTACAGCCGGACCAGGGTGTCGCTGTAAGTCATTAATTTTTCCGAAGAAACGTTCATCGCTTCAGGTCAAAAAATGACTGGGGCTCCTTCAGCCCCCAGGGAGAGGGAGAACGTCATCCCTTCATCCACGCCCGGATCCCGTCCAGGAACATCTGCGTTGCCATCATGACCAGAATCAGCCCCATCAGGCGTTCCAGCGCGTTTACCCCTTTTTCGCCCAGCAGGCGCAGGAACAGGGACGACTGCAGCAGGATAATGAACGTTCCGCCCCAGGCAATCAGCAGGGCAATCACCAGATGGCTCATCTGATTCGGATACTGATGCGACAGCAGCATCAGCGTGGCCAGAATGGTCGGGCCCGCGACGAGGGGGATCGCCAGCGGCACAATAAATGGCTCTTCACCCGCAGGCAGGCCGCTGCTGCTACCTTCCGCGCTCGGGAAAATCATCTTAATGGCAATCAGGAACAGAATAATCCCGCCGGAAATCGACACGGTTTCGGCACGCAGGTTCAGGAATGCGAGAATTTTTTCACCCGCAAACAGGAAGATAAACATCACCAGCAGGGCGATGAGCAGCTCGCGGATCATGATCGCCCGGCGACGCTTCGGCTCGGTGTGTTTTAGTACCGACATGAAGATGGGCAGGTTGCCCAGGGGATCCATAATCAGGATCAATAAAACCGCGGCGGAAATGATTTCACTCATGTAAATTATCCCTGAAACTCTCTAAGGTTATTATGATAATTAGCTGTATTTCTGATTGCCGGGCAATCATCGATTAATTTCGCTTGCGACTTTGGCAGCATTTTGTAATGTGAAGCATATCCCAGTTCAATACTGGCTTGCACAATCAGCACACACCCTCAGCAGGAAAAAAATGCTATGAAAAACGTTGGTTTTATCGGCTGGCGCGGTATGGTCGGCTCTGTACTCATGCAACGCATGGTTGAAGAGCGCGATTTCGACGCTATCCGCCCGGTCTTCTTCTCCACTTCTCAGCTCGGCCAGGCTGCTCCGTCCTTTGGTGGTACCACAGGCACGTTGCAGGATGCTTACGATCTGGAAGCGCTGAAGGCGCTCGACATTATTGTGACCTGCCAGGGCGGCGATTATACCAACGAAATCTATCCAAAGCTGCGTGAAAGCGGCTGGCAGGGCTACTGGATTGACGCGGCCTCGTCGCTGCGCATGAAAGACGATGCCATCATCATTCTCGACCCGGTTAACCAGGGCGTGATCACCGATGGCCTGAACAACGGCGTGAAAACTTTTGTTGGCGGTAACTGCACCGTCAGCCTGATGCTGATGTCCCTCGGCGGCCTGTTCGCGCAGGATCTGGTGGAGTGGGTCTCCGTGGCGACCTACCAGGCGGCGTCCGGCGGCGGTGCGCGTCACATGCGCGAGCTGCTGACCCAGATGGGCCAACTGCATCAGAGCGTTGCGACCGAGCTGGCAAACCCGGCATCCGCTATTCTGGATATCGAGCGTAAAGTGACCCAACTGACCCGCAGCGGCGAACTGCCGGTGGATAACTTTGGCGTACCGCTGGCCGGTGGCCTGATCCCGTGGATCGACAAGCAGTTGGATAACGGCCAGACCCGCGAAGAGTGGAAAGGCCAGGCTGAGACCAACAAAATCCTCAATACCGCGAACACCATTCCGGTTGACGGTCTGTGCGTACGTATCGGCGCACTGCGCTGCCACAGCCAGGCCTTCACCATTAAACTGAAAAAAGATGTGTCTATTCCGACCGTGGAAGAGCTGCTGGCCGCGCACAACCCGTGGGCGAAAGTGGTACCAAACGATCGCGATATCACTATGCGCGAGCTGACCCCGGCAGCGGTAACCGGCACGTTGACCACGCCGGTTGGCCGTCTGCGTAAGCTGAACATGGGGCCGGAGTATCTCTCCGCGTTCACCGTCGGTGACCAGCTCCTGTGGGGCGCCGCCGAACCGCTGCGCCGCATGCTGCGCCAGCTGGCGTAATAATTTGTTAAATACCAGGGGTGATTTTCACCCCTTTTTTTTGCGTACTACATGGAGTAACACGCGTATGTCTTATTTTTTATCAGGAGTCATCTAGAGCGTTGGCTATGCTTTAAGGAAGAGTCATTTCTTACCTGAGGTTCGAGCGGAGCAGAATGGATGCACATTTTTGTGCTGTCCCGTTCAGGTCACATTAAAAGTCGTCCCGGAGCGCTTAAAAAGGACGACATAAAAAACAGGATGAATACCATGTCCGATCGTGTGGATAGAGACGTGATTAATGCGCTTATTGCGGGTCATTTCGCTGACCCCTTTTCTGTGCTTGGGATGCACCGTACTGAGGCCGGTCTGGAAGTTCGGGCACTGTTACCGGATGCCACAGAAGTCTGGGTGATTGAACCCAAAACCGGCCGCAAGGTCGGTAACCTTGAATGCCTCGATTCCCGTGGCTTCTTCTCGGGCGTGATGCCCCGTCGTAAAAATCCTTTTCGCTATCAGCTCGCCGTTCTCTGGCACGGTCAGCAAAACCTGATTGACGATCCCTACAGCTTTGGTCCTCTGCTTAAAGAGATGGATGCCTGGCTGCTCTCCGAAGGGACGCATCTTCGCCCTTATGAAACGCTGGGTGCCCATGCCGATACCATGGACGGCATTACCGGCACGCGGTTCTCCGTGTGGGCGCCCAATGCCCAGCGTGTCTCCGTTGTCGGACAGTTCAACTACTGGGATGGCCGCCGCCACCCGATGCGCCTGCGTCGGGAAACCGGCATCTGGGAGCTGTTTATTCCCGGGGCGCACCACGGGCAGCTTTATAAATTCGAGATGATTGACGCCCACGGCAAGCTGCGCATTAAAGCCGACCCGTATGCCTTCGAAGCGCAGATGCGTCCGGATACCGCATCGCTGATTTGCGGCCTGCCGGAGAAGGTCGTTCAGACGGAGGAGCGTAAACAGGCTAACCGCTTTGATGCGCCGATCTCCGTCTATGAAGTCCATCTCGGCTCCTGGCGTCGCCACACCGATAACAACTTCTGGCTCAGCTACCGGGAGCTTGCCGACCAGTTGGTCCCGTACGCCAAATGGATGGGCTTTACCCACCTGGAGCTGCTGCCGGTCAACGAGCACCCGTTCGACGGCAGCTGGGGCTATCAGCCCACCGGGCTGTATGCGCCGACCCGCCGCTTCGGCACCCGCGACGACTTCCGCTATTTCATTGATGCCGCGCACGCCGCCGGGCTGAATGTGATCCTCGACTGGGTGCCGGGTCATTTCCCGGCGGATGATTTCGCGCTGGCAGAGTTTGACGGCACGAAGCTGTACGAGCACAGCGATCCGCGCGAAGGCTATCACCAGGACTGGAACACGCTGATCTACAACTACGGTCGCCGTGAGGTCTCAAACTACCTGGTCGGGAATGCCCTGTACTGGATCGAGCGGTTTGGCATCGATGCCCTGCGCGTGGATGCGGTGGCGTCGATGATCTACCGCGACTACAGCCGCAAAGAGGGGGAGTGGATCCCGAACGAGTTTGGCGGCCGCGAAAACCTGGAAGCGATTGAATTCCTGCGTAATACCAACCGCATTATCGGCGAGCAGGTGGACGGTGCCGTGACCATGGCGGAAGAGTCCACCGACTTTGCGGGTGTCTCCCGTCCGCCATCATTGGGTGGCCTGGGGTTCTGGTATAAGTGGAACCTGGGCTGGATGCACGACACGCTCGATTACATGAAGCTGGATCCGGTTCACCGTAAGTATCATCACGATAAGCTGACGTTCGGGATGCTCTACAACTACACCGAAAACTTCATGCTGCCGCTGTCGCACGATGAGGTGGTACACGGTAAAAAATCGATTCTCGACCGCATGCCGGGCGACGCGTGGCAGAAGTTTGCCAACCTGCGCGCCTATTACGGCTGGATGTTTGCCTTCCCGGGCAAGAAACTGCTGTTCATGGGCAATGAGTTCGCCCAGGGGCGCGAGTGGAACCATGACGCCAGCCTCGACTGGCATCTGCTGGAAAGCGGCGACAACTGGCACCACGGGGTGCAGCGTCTGGTACGCGATCTGAACCTGACCTATCGCCACCACAAAGCGCTGCACGAGCTCGACTTCGATCCGTACGGCTTTGAATGGCTGGTGGTGGACGACCATGAGCGCTCGGTGTTTGTCTTTGTGCGTCGTGACAAGGCGGGTAACGAGATCATCGTCGCCAGCAACTTCACCCCGGTGCCGCGCGAACACTACCGCTTCGGCATTAACCAGCCGGGCAAATGGCGTGAAATTCTGAATACCGACTCAATGCACTACCACGGCAGCAACGCCGGTAACGGTGGGCTGGTACAGAGCGACGCCATTGAAAGCCACGGGCGACCCAACTCCCTGAGCCTGACGCTGCCGCCGCTTGGCACCATCTGGCTGATGCGGGAGGGCGAATGACGCAGCTTACGGCAGGTAAACCCGAACCGCTCGGGGCGCATTTTGACGGAAAGGGGGTCAATTTCACCCTCTTTTCCGCTCACGCCGAGCGGGTAGAACTGTGCGTGTTTGACGGGGAAGGTAACGAGCACCGTTACGATTTACCCGCGCGCACGGGGGATACCTGGCACGGCTACCTGTCCGGCGGGCGGCCCGGCATGCACTACGGCTTTCGCGTTCACGGTCCGTGGGATCCCGCGCAGGGGCACTGGTTTAACCCGGCGAAGCTGTTGATTGATCCGTGCGCGCACCGCGTGGACGGCGAATTTAAAGATGACCCGCTCTTCCACGTGGGCTACGGCGAGCCTGACCACCGCGACAGCGCGCCCGTCGCGCCAAAAAGCGTGGTGGTGAACGATCTTTATGACTGGGAAGACGATGCCCCGCCGCACACGCCGTGGGGCAATACGGTTATTTATGAAGCCCACGTCAAAGGGCTGACCTACCTGCATCCGTCGATCCCCAAAGAGATGCGCGGCACCTACAAGGCGCTCGGGCATCCCACCATGATCGCCTACCTGAAACACCTCGGCATCACCGCTCTGGAACTGCTCCCCGTCGCCCATTTTGCCAGCGAGCCGCGCCTGCAGCGGCTGGGGCTAAGCAACTACTGGGGCTACAACCCGCTGGCGATGTTCGCGCTAGAACCGCGCTATGCCGTCCATCCGGAAAAGGCGCGGGACGAGTTCCGCGATGCGGTGAAGGCGCTCCACGCGGCGGGCATTGAGGTCATTCTGGACGTGGTACTGAACCACAGCGCAGAAAGCGATCTCGACGGCCCGACGCTCTCCATGCGCGGAATTGATAACCGTAGCTATTATTGGATCAGGCAGGATGGCGATTACGAGAACTGGACCGGCTGCGGCAACACGCTCAATCTCAGCCATCCGGCGGTCACGCATTTTGCGTATGAATGCCTGAAATACTGGGTAGAGACGTACCACGTCGACGGTTTTCGTTTCGACCTGGCGCCGGTGATGGGGCGCACGCCGGCGTTCAGCCAGCAGGCGCCGCTGTTTGAGGCGATAAAAAACTGCCCGGTACTCTCGCAGGTGAAGCTCATTGCCGAGCCGTGGGACATCGGTGAAGGCGGTTATCAGGTCGGGAATTTCCCGCCGCTGTTTGCCGAGTGGAACGACCACTACCGCGACGCCGTGCGCCGCTTCTGGCTGGAGCGGAACCTGTCGCTGGGGGAATTTGCCGGGCGCTTTGCCGCGTCGAGCGATCTCTTTAAGCGCGACGGCAAACGCCCGTCGGCCACCGTCAATCTGTTGACGGCGCACGACGGCTTTACGCTCAGGGACTGCGTTTGTTTCAATCAGAAACACAATGAGGCGAACGGCGAAGAGAATCGCGATGGCACTAACAATAACCATAGCTTCAATCATGGTATAGAAGGGTTAGGCGGAAGTCTGGATGTGATAGAGCGGCGACGCGCCAGCGTTCATGCGCTGCTGACAACGCTTTTACTGTCGCAGGGCACGCCGATGCTGCTGGCAGGCGACGAGCATGGTCATAGCCAGCACGGTAACAACAACGCCTATTGCCAGGACAACACCTTAACCTGGCTCGACTGGGGTGAAGCCAACAGCGGGCTGATTCATTTTACCGCTGCGCTGATCCATCTTCGCCAGCAGATCCCCGCGCTGACTGCCAACAGCTGGTGGGAAGAGGGTGACGGCAACGTTCGCTGGCTGAATAAAGACGCGCAACCGTTAAGCGCGCAAGAGTGGCAACACGGCGTACCACGCCTGCAAATCCTGCTGTCGGATAAATGGCTGGTCACGCTGAACGCGACGGATGACGTCGCAGAGATTGTTTTACCTGAAGGGGAATGGCGCGCCGTTCCTCCCTTTGCCGGAGCGGATAATCCGGTAGTAATGGCTGTCTGGCACGGGCCTGCGCACGGAGTGTGCGTATTCCAAAGATGATAAAAAAGGAGTTAGTCATGGTTAGATTAGAGAAGAACGATCCCTTAATGTTGGCACGCCAGCTACCATTAAAAACGGTTGCCCTGATACTTGCGGGCGGGCGTGGTACCCGTCTGAAAGATTTGACCATCAAGCGCGCCAAACCGGCTGTTCACTTTGGTGGTAAGTTCCGTATCATCGACTTTGCGCTCTCCAACTGCCTGAACTCGGGCATTCGCCGCATCGGCGTCATTACGCAGTATCAGTCGCATACGCTGGTTCAGCATATCCAGCGCGGCTGGTCATTCTTCAGCGAAGAGATGAACGAGTTTGTCGATCTCCTTCCTGCGCAGCAACGCGTCCACGGCGAAAACTGGTATCGCGGGACAGCGGATGCGGTGACCCAGAACCTCGACATCATTCGTCGCTACAACGCGGAATACATTGTGATCCTCGCCGGGGACCACATCTACAAGCAAGATTACTCCCACATGCTGATCGACCACGTCGAAAAAGGGGCGCGCTGCACCGTGGCGTGTCTGCCTGTGCCCGTTGCTGAAGCGACGGCGTTTGGCGTCATGCACGTGGATGCCGACGACAAAATTATCGACTTCGTTGAAAAACCGGCGAACCCGCCAACCATGCCGGGCGATGACACCAAATCACTCGCCAGCATGGGGATCTATGTCTTTGACGCAGATTATCTTTATGAGCTGCTGGAAGAAGACGACAAAGACGAAAACTCCAGCCACGACTTCGGTAAAGACATCATTCCGAAAATCACGAAAGCTGGCATGGCGTATGCACATCCTTTCCCGCTGTCCTGCGTGCAGTCCGACCCGAATGCGGAACCCTACTGGCGCGATGTGGGCACGCTGGAAGCGTACTGGAAAGCGAACCTCGATCTGGCATCGGTTACGCCTGAACTGGATATGTATGACCAGAACTGGCCGATTCGTACCCATATGGAGTCGCTGCCGCCGGCCAAGTTCGTCCAGGACCGCTCCGGCAGCCACGGTATGACGCTGAACTCGCTGGTGTCCGGCGGGTGCATTATCTCCGGTTCGGTGGTGGTGCAGTCGGTGCTGTTCCCGCGTGTGCGGATAAATTCATTCTGTAATATCGATTCGGCAGTCTTGTTGCCGGATGTCTGGGTAGGGCGCTCGTGTCGTCTGCGTCGTTGCGTGATCGACCGTGCCTGCGTCATCCCTGAAGGGATGGTTATTGGGGAGAATGCGGAAGAAGACGCGCGTCGTTTCTACCGTTCGGAAGAGGGGATCGTGTTAGTCACACGGGAAATGTTGCGGAAGCTGCAGATCAAACAGGAGCGATGATGCAGGTTTTACACGTATGTTCTGAGATGTTCCCGTTATTAAAAACGGGCGGACTGGCAGATGTGCTTGGCGCATTACCGGCGGCGCAAATCGCCGGAGGCGTGGATACCCGAGTCCTGCTGCCCGCCTTTCCGGATATCCGGCGCGGTATACCTGATGCGAAAGTGGTGACCCGCCGTGAAACGTTTGCCGGACGCATTACCCTGCTGTTTGGACATTACAATGGCGTAGGGATTTACCTGATCGACGCGCCGCATTTATACGATCGCCCGGGCAGCCCGTATCATGATACGAACCTGTTCGCCTACACCGACAACGTGCTGCGCTTTGCGCTGCTCGGCTGGGTCGGTGCCGAAATGGCGACGGGGCTGGATCCGTTCTGGCGGCCGGATGTGGTGCACGCGCACGACTGGCACGCCGGGCTTGCCCCGGCGTATCTCGCCGCGCGCGGCCACCCGGCGAAATCGGTCTTTACCGTGCATAACCTGGCGTATCAGGGGATGTACTACGCCCATCACATGAATGACATCGATCTGCCATGGTCGTTCTTTAACATGCACGGTCTGGAGTTTAACGGGCAGATCTCGTTCCTGAAGGCGGGGCTGTACTACGCCGATCACATCACGGCGGTGAGCCCAACCTACGCGCGTGAGATCACCCAGCCGGCGTTTGGCTACGGCATGGAAGGGTTGCTGCAGCAGCGCCATCGCGAAGGCCGCCTGTCGGGCATCCTGAACGGCGTGGATGAACAGATCTGGAGCCCGGAAACCGATCTCCTGCTGGCGGCGCGCTACGGTCGTGATTCCGTGGAAGACAAAGCGGAGAACAAACGCCAGCTGCAGATTGCGATGGGCCTGAAGGTGAACGACAAAGTGCCGCTGTTCGCCGTTGTGAGCCGCCTGACCAGCCAGAAAGGGCTGGATCTGGTGCTGGAGGCGCTGCCCGGTTTACTGGAGCAGGGGGGACAGCTGGCGCTGCTCGGCGCGGGCGACCCGGTGCTGCAGGAAGGTTTCCTTGCCGCCGCCGCGGAACATCCGGGGCAGGTAGGCGTGCAGATTGGCTACCACGAAGCGTTCTCGCACCGCATTATGGGCGGCGCGGACGTCATTCTGGTGCCAAGCCGTTTCGAACCCTGCGGCCTGACGCAGCTGTACGGCCTGAAATACGGCACCCTGCCGCTGGTACGCCGCACGGGCGGACTGGCGGATACCGTATCCGACAGCTCTCTGGAAAACCTGGCGGACGGTATCGCCAGCGGATTTGTCTTTGAGGACAGTAATGCCTGGTCGCTGCTTCGGGCGATTCGGCGTGCTTTCGTCTTGTGGTCCCGTCCATCGCTGTGGCGTTATGTACAACGTCAGGCGATGTCCATGGACTTTAGCTGGCATGTCGCGGCGCAGTCATACCGCGATCTCTATCAACGCTTGATGTAACGAGGCGAAGTTACTGATATGAACGCTCCATTTAGCTACTCTTCACCCACGCTCAGCGTTGAGGCGTTAAAGCACTCCATCGCCTACAAGCTGATGTTCACCATCGGGAAAGATCCGGTTATTGCCAACAAGCACGAGTGGCTGAACGCCACCTTGTTTGCCGTGCGTGACCGCTTGGTTGAACGCTGGCTGCGCTCAAACCGCGCCCAGCTCTCGCAGGAGACGCGTCAGGTTTACTACCTGTCGATGGAATTTTTGATTGGCCGCACGCTGTCCAATGCGCTGTTGTCGCTCGGTATTTATGACGACGTCAAAACCGCACTGGAAGAGATGGGGTTAGATTTAGAAGAACTGATCGACGAAGAGAACGACCCGGGCCTCGGTAACGGCGGTCTGGGACGTCTCGCCGCCTGCTTCCTCGACTCGCTGGCGACGCTGGCGCTGCCGGGCCGCGGCTACGGTATTCGCTACGATTACGGCATGTTCAAACAGAACATCGTCGACGGGCGTCAGAAAGAGTCCCCGGACTACTGGCTGGAGTACGGCAACCCGTGGGAGTTTAAGCGCCACAACACGCGCTATAAGGTGCGCTTTGGCGGACGTATTCAGCAGGAAGGGAAAAAATCCCGCTGGGTGGAAACGGAAGAGATCCTGGCCGTGGCCTACGACCAGATTATCCCCGGCTACGACACCGACGCCACCAACACGCTGCGCCTGTGGAGTGCCCAGGCCAGTAGCGAAATTAACCTCGGGAAATTTAACCAGGGTGACTACTTCGCGGCGGTGGAGGATAAAAACCACTCCGAGAACGTGTCCCGCGTGCTGTACCCGGATGACTCGACCTACTCGGGCCGCGAGCTGCGCCTGCGTCAGGAGTACTTCCTTGTTTCGGCGACCATTCAGGACATCCTTAGCCGCCACCATCAGCTGCACAAAACCTACGCCAACCTGGCGGAGAAAACCGCGATCCACCTTAATGACACCCACCCGGTGCTCTCTATTCCGGAGCTGATGCGTCTGCTGATCGACGAACATAAGTTCAGTTGGGATGACGCCTTTGAGGTGACCTGTCAGGTGTTCTCATACACCAACCACACGCTGATGAGCGAAGCGCTGGAGACGTGGCCGGTGGACATGCTCGGCAAAATCCTGCCGCGCCATCTGCAGATTATCTTTGAGATTAACGACTACTTCCTCAAGACGCTGCAGGAGCAGTATCCGAACGATACCGGCCTGCTGAGCCGCGCGTCCATCATTGATGAGTCGAACGGTCGCCGCGTGCGCATGGCCTGGCTGGCGGTTGTCATCAGCCACAAGGTCAACGGCGTGTCCGAGCTCCACTCGAACCTGATGGTGCAGTCGCTGTTTGCGGACTTCGCGAAGATCTTCCCGACGCGGTTCTGCAACGTGACCAACGGCGTCACCCCGCGCCGCTGGCTGGCGCTGGCCAACCAGCCGCTCTCTGAGGTACTGGACGAGAATATCGGCCGCACCTGGCGTACCGATTTGAGCCAGCTGAGCGAGCTGGAACAGCATATTGATTTTCCGACGGTGAACAAAGCCGTGCGCGAAGCCAAGCTGCTGAACAAAAAACGTCTGGCGGTCTGGCTGGCAATGCACCTCAACGTGGTGGCAAACCCGAAAGCGCTGTTCGACGTTCAGATCAAACGCATCCATGAATACAAGCGTCAACTGATGAACGTGCTGCACGTAATCACCCATTACAACCGCATCAAGGCCGATCCGACGGCCGAATGGGTTCCGCGCGTGAAGATCTTCGCCGGTAAGGCGGCGTCGGCCTATTACATGGCGAAGCACATTATTCATCTCATCAACGACGTGGCGAAGGTGGTTAACCAGGATCCGGATATTGGCGACAAGCTGAAGGTGGTATTCATTCCGAACTACAGCGTCAGCCTGGCGCAGCTGATCATCCCGGCGGCGGATCTCTCTGAACAGATTTCCACGGCGGGGACGGAGGCATCCGGCACCAGTAACATGAAGTTTGCCCTCAACGGCGCGCTGACCATCGGCACGCTGGACGGGGCGAACGTCGAGATGCTGGAGCACGTGGGCGAAGACAATATCTTTATCTTCGGTAATACGACGGAAGAGGTGGAGGCGCTGCGCAGGAAAGGCTACTCGCCGCGTCAATATTACGAAGAGGATGAAGAGTTGCGTCAGGTGCTGACGCAGATCGCGACCGGCGTGTTTAGCCCTGATGAACCGAGCCGCTACCGCGATCTGGTGGATTCGCTGATTAACTTTGGCGATCACTACCAGGTGCTGGCGGATTACCGCAGCTACGTGGACTGTCAGGACAAGGTGGACGAGCTGTATCGCCAGCCGGAGAAATGGACCAGCGCCGCGATGTACAACATCGCCAATATGGGCTATTTCTCGTCAGACAGGACCATCAAGGAGTATGCCGAGACGATCTGGCATATTGATCCGGTGAGGTTGTAAAAACAAAGCCGGGTGGCGGCTTCGCCTTACCCGGCCTGGTTGATCCCGTAGGCCCGGTAAGCGTAGCGCCACCGGGCGTTTTTTCACATCAGGACGCCAGCGACAGCTCACGCTTTCCCGCATGTTGCAGTAACCACTGCGCCACGCGAGACTGCTGTTCGGCGTTGAGCCACATCCCTTCTTTGGTACGGCGCCAGATAGCATCATCCAGACGACGCACCCACTCGTGCTCAACCAGGTAACGCAGCTCGGCTTCGTACAGCTCGTGGCCGAAATGCTCGCCCAGATCCGCAATGTCCTTCGCATCGCCCAGGAACAGCTCGGTATTGCTGCCGTAGGTGCGGGCATAGTGGCGCGCCATCCCTTCGGTGATGAACGGGAAGCGACGGCGCAGCTTCGCGGCGTAATCATCGCGGTTATCGCCGATATCACCGCCGGGCAGTACCGCGCCTTTGGTCCATGCCGGGCCAATGCCTTTGTAATACGGCGCCAGTTTTTCCAGCGCGTGCTCGGCCAGCTTGCGGTAGGTGGTGAGCTTGCCGCCAAACACGGACAGCAGCGGCGCCTGGCCGTCTACGTCGTGAATATCGAGCGTATAGTCGCGGGTGATGGCCTGCGGTGAGTCAGATTCGTCATCGCACAGCGGACGCACGCCGGAGTAAGTCCAGACCACGTCGTCGCGCGACAGCTGTTTCTTAAAGTGCGCGTTATACACTTTAAGCAGGTAGTTCACTTCGCTCTCATCAATCTCAACGTTCTTCGGATCGCCTTTGTACTCCACGTCGGTGGTGCCGATGATCGAGAATTCGTCCATCCACGGGATCACAAACACGATGCGCTTGTCTTCGTTCTGTAGAATGTACGCCTGCTTCTGGGTATGCACGCGCGGCACCACAATGTGGCTGCCTTTGATCAGGCGGATGCCGTACGGGGAAGGCAGATGCATGCCCTCGTCAAAGAACTGTTTCACCCACGGGCCGGTGGCGTTCACCAGGCCGCGCGCTTTCCAGCTGAATTTCTCGCCGGTATCGATATCTTCCGCCTCGACAATCCACAGGCCGTTTTCACGGCGGGCAGAGGTCGCGCGGGTGCGGGTTTTCACCTCGCCGCCTTTCTTCTCAACCATCTGCGCGTTCGCCAGCACCAGACGGGCATCGTCCACCCAGCAGTCGGAATATTCGAATCCGCGCACGATTTCAGGCTTAAGGACCGATTCTGAGCCAAAACGCAAACCTTTCGAACCCGGGAGACTGGTGCGTTTACCCAGATGATCGTACATAAACAGACCAATTCGGATCATCCACGCCGGACGCAGATGCGGGCGATGGGGCAGGCGGAAGCGCATCGGAATCGCCAGATGTGGGGCCATTTTCAGCAGCACTTCACGTTCGGCCAGCGCTTCACTGACCAGGCGGAATTCGTAGTGTTCCAGGTAGCGCAGGCCACCGTGAATCAGTTTGGAACTGGCGGACGACGTCGCGCAGGCGAGATCGTTAGCTTCCAGCATCAGTACGGATAAACCGCGTCCTGCGGCATCGACCGCAATACCGGCACCGTTGATGCCACCGCCTATCACAATCAGATCTTTGGTTTCCATAACACCCTCTTGCACTTTCGTTAAAGCTCAGAAATGTTCGATATCGCTCATAATAGCAAAGGAACGCGCTTTTGGTAACATCAAAAAAACAATTTAGAGTGATATGGATAACATAATGGCGTTTACCCGCCGCCAGGACGTACACTACGGGGTAAAATCTTGTCGTTGACCACTGTAAAGAGAACACCATGGATCAGTTTGAATGTATTAACGTAGAAGAAGCCCACCAGAAGATGCACCAGGGAAAAGCGGTGCTGGTGGACATCCGCGATCCGCAGAGTTTTGCGATGGGCCATACGCCGGGCGCGTTCCATCTCACCAACGACACGCTGGGCGCGTTTATGCGCGATAACGACTTCGACACGCCGGTGATGGTCATGTGCTATCACGGCAACAGCAGCAAAGGCGCGGCGCAGTACCTGCTTCAGCAGGGTTACGACGCGGTTTACAGCGTCGACGGCGGTTTCGATGCCTGGCATCGTCATTTCCCGGCGGAAGTGGAATACGCTTTTGAGCGCTGATCCCGCTATACTGTCCCCTTTTGTGTGGAAATAAGCGACCGCTGCCCATGTTGATGATCACCTCTTTTACCAACCCGCGCGTCGCCCAGGCGTTTGTCGACTATATGGCGACGCAGGGCGTTATTCTGACTATTCAGCAACATACGCAGACCGACGTCTGGCTGGCCGATGAGAGCCAGGCCGGGCGGGTAAACGAGGAGCTGGCGCGTTTTCTTGAGAACCCTGGCGACCCGCGCTATCTCGCGGCCAGCTGGCAATCCGGCCAGACCGGCAGCGGATTGCACTACAGCCGCTTTCCCTTCCTCGCCACCATTCGCGAGCGCGCGGGCCCGTTTACGCTGCTGCTGATGGCGGCCTGCATCATTGTCTTCATTATCATGAACGTGGTCGGCGACCAGAGCGTAATGATTGCCCTGGCGTGGCCCTATGACCCGTCTCTTGAGTTTGACGTCTGGCGCTACTTTAGCCACGCGCTGATGCACTTCTCGGTGATGCATATCCTCTTTAACCTGCTCTGGTGGTGGTATCTCGGCGGTGCCGTTGAAAAGCGTCTGGGCAGTGGCAAGCTGATCGTTATCACCATCATCAGCGCCCTGTTAAGCGGCTACGTGCAGCACAAGTTCAGCGGGCCGTGGTTCGGCGGGCTGTCGGGTGTCGTGTATGCCCTGATGGGCTACGTCTGGCTTCGCGGGGAGCGCGACCCGGAAAGTGGCATCTATCTGCAACGCGGATTAATAACCTTTGCGTTAATATGGCTAATTGCCGGATGGTTTGATCTGTTTGGTATGTCTATCGCCAACGGTGCGCACGTCGCCGGGCTGGCCGTGGGGCTGGCGATGGCCTTTGCCGACACGCTCCATGCGCGAAAACGAACATAATTCTCAGGGATAATTGATGAAACAAACACAACGTCATGACGCCATTATCGAACTGGTAAAAAAACAGGGATACGTCAGCACCGAAGAGCTGGTGGAGCAGTTTGCCGTCAGCCCACAAACCATCCGTCGTGACCTGAACGACCTGGCCGATCAGAACCGTATTCTTCGCCACCACGGTGGCGCGGCGCTGCCATCCAGCTCGGTTAACACCTCCTGGCACGACCGTAAAGCCACGCAGACGGCGGAGAAAGAGCGTATTGCCCGCAAGGTCGCCAGCCAGATCCCAAACGGGGCGACGCTGTTTATTGATATCGGCACCACGCCGGAAGCGGTCGCCCATGCGCTGCTGGATCATGAGAACCTGCGCGTGGTCACCAACAACCTGAACGTGGCTAACACCCTGATGCAGAAAGACGACTTCCGCATCATCCTCGCGGGCGGGGAGCTGCGCAGCCGCGACGGTGGAATTATCGGCGAAGCCACACTCGATTTTATCTCCCAGTTCCGCCTCGACTTCGGCATTCTGGGGATCAGCGGCATCGACAGCGACGGCTCGCTGCTGGAGTTTGATTACCACGAGGTACGCACCAAGCGCGCGATCATTGAAAACTCACGCCACGTGATGCTGGTGGTGGATCATTCGAAGTTTGGCCGAAACGCGATGGTGAACATGGGCAGCATCAGCATGGTGGATGCGGTCTATACCGACGTGATGCCGCCGGCGGGCGTCATGCAGGTGATTAAAGATAATAATTTGCAGCTGGAATTGTGCTAACGGTTGTGTCGGGTGGCGCTGCGCTTACCCGACCTACAACACCCGTAGGCCCGTGCAAGCGTAGCGCCGCCGGGCAATGAATTACACTCCGTACCCCATCATCTTCAACAGCTGCTGTGCATGCTGTACCGCATCCTGACGATGCGCCACGCCCAGCTTCTGGTACAGGTTGCGGATATGCGTTTTGATGGTGGTCGCCGCCACCGCCAGCTCGCCGGCAATCTGCTCGTTGCTGTAGCCTGAATAGATCAGCCCCAGAACCTGCCATTCGCGCTGGGTGAGCGGGCTGGTGCGGATAAGCTCTGGCACTTCCGGGTGGTTCAGCAGACGTTCAACGAAGTTCTCATCGAAATGCGCGAACTTGTGCCGATGATGCTGGTTAATCTCGCGCAGAATGCGCTGGGCGCGATGCTGATCCAGCTCCGGCAGCGTGTTAAGCTGAATAAGCTGACGCAGCTGCTGGGCCATCACTTCACCCTCAATCACAAAGTGGCTGATAAACCCGGTGCGGTTTGCCAGCTGCAGCGCCTCCAGCAGCACGCGCTGGGCATCGTTTTTACGACCCGCCTGCCAGTAGAGCTGGTTCTGCAGCAGCAGGTTGCGGTTCAGATCGCTCATCAGGCGCAGGCTGCGCGCGTTCTCGTTCAGCTCTTCCAGTACAATCTCAGCGGGCTCTAATTCACCGAGCAGGATCTGCGCGCGGGCAATGTTGCGCCACTGGCTCTGCAGGAAGTGGTTGTTGGCAAATTCCGGTTTTGGCGTCTGACGCAGCCAGTTGGCGGCGGATTTTTTATCGCCGGTCATCTGCCAGTAAATCACCCGGACCTTATCGGCGTTTGACACCCAGTCGCTATGATACTGACCGTTGCCGAGCAGGTTTTCCAGGCGGTTAAGATGGTTGCGGGCGTTATCGAGATCGCCGCGCGCCAGCGAGCACTGCACCAGCAGCGCCAGACACTGCAGCTGCTGCTGAGGCTGGAAACTGGAAAGAACATCCACACCCTGGCGGGCGCAGCTTTCTGCTTCATCCAGACGCGACCATGCCCACAGCAGCTGAGCGCGAATACGCAACAGGAACTCGTGCATCGGCAGCTGTTCCAGGTGCTGTTCACGAATCAGCTGGAACGCTTTTTCCTGGTTTTCCCAGGCAGCCTGCAGGAACCCCTGCGCGAATAAAATCTCGCTCTGCTGGATCAGGCTCCACAGCGCGTAGTGCCAGACATCATGACGACGCGCCATCTGTTCGGTTTGCTGCATCAGTGAAAGCGAACGCGTGAGGTCACCTTTGCAGTGCAGCACTTCGCCGTGTACGGAGGTCGCCACGATGCGGCTGTAGAAGTTGGCCAGCGGCAGTTCATCCAGTGCGACCATCGCCAGCCGTTCCGCTTCGTCCGGGTCGCCATCGTTAATGGCCACCTGAGCGCGCAGCGCGTTGAACTCGCCGTGCAGGGTGGTATCCATCTCGCTTTCCATCTCCTGCTCGGCACGCGCCAGCAGGGTGTTCACTTCGCTGTAGCGATGCTGGCTCTGCATCAGCCAGGCCTGCAGCAGCACCAGACGCGGATTCTCCAGCAGGCTTTCCCACGGCAGGGCTTTGAGGGACTCTTCCAGCAGCGTCAGCTCGCTGTGGTTAAACAGGCCCCACGCATGATTGAGGAGGATATCGCGCAGCATGCTGGCATCCCCGGCAGCGAGCGCGTGGTGGATGGCCTCGCTCGGGAAGCCCTGTGCCATCCAGCTTTCGGCAGCGGCGCGGTGGATCTCCGGCAGTTCAACCGCCAGCTCCCACTGACAGCGCTGGCGCAGGAAGCTACCAAACAGCGGATGATAGCTAAACCACTCGCCGGGATCGTCCATGCGCGTCAGGAAAAGGCCCTGACGTTCAATTTCTTCGAGCTGCAGCTGACCGTTTTCACAGCCCGTCACCCGCACGATGAGGGCATCGTTCATGGAGCGCAGCAGCGAGCTTTTCAGCAGGAAATTACGCGTCGAGGGATCGACACTGTTCAGCACCTCGTCCACCAGGTAATCAGAGAGGTGGCTGGCGTTGATGCCGGCCAGACGCCGCGCTGACTGATGCGCTGGACTGTTGTTTTGCCGGGCAGAGAGGGCGATGAGCTGCAGCGCCGTGGCCCAGCCCGCGACGTCATCACACAGGCGGCTGCTTTCAGCGGCCTCAATGGGTGAGGTCAGGCGGCAGTCAAAGAACTGTTTTGCTTCCTGGTGGGTAAAGGCCAACTGCTGGCTACCCACTTCCAGAAGCTGATCGCGTACGCGCAGGTTGGCAATACCCAACTGCGGCAGGTTGCGTGACAGCACCACTAACGTTAGGTTTTCCGGCTGATGGCGCAGGAAGAAACGCATTGATTCATGAATCACCGGGTTAGTGATGAGATGGTAATCATCAATCACCACGTAAAGCGGGCGATGCCATTCAGCCAGTTCGATAAACAGCTGAGAGAAAAGGGAGGACAGGCTGGCGTACTGGCGCTTTTGCACCATCACCTCACTGGCAACGCAGTGTCCATGGGTGGCTTGCTGTATCGCGGCAATCAGATAGCTGGCAAAGCGCTCCTGCTGGTTATCGCCCTCATCAAGAGAGTACCAGCCAAGATCGCTCTTACCTGCGGCCCATTGCGAAATGAGCGTTGTTTTTCCATAACCTGCAGGGCTCGTAACCAGCGCCAGTCGGAAATTATGCGCGCCGGAAAGTTTAGCCAACAGACGCTCGCGGACCACTGTGTGGTCAAGACGAACCGGGCGACTTAATTTAGACGGAATCAACATAGGTTTCACTTCACTGTGGGGAACGAGAGATTTTATTTTTTTTGCGCTTCGTAATTAATGGTTATAAGGTCGGCCAATAAGTTAACTATTGCAAGTTATGTCTGGATTTGGTGGCTGTGAATTTGCACTCTGTCACAAAACATTCAGGCAGAGGAGGGAACTTTCTGAAAAGGTCTTTAATGCCCCGTCAATGCTGGCTTGTATGGCTGTGCTACGGCTGCGCTGAAACTGGTTTCAGAAAGGGATAGTGACGTCGAATTTAATATACTTCTGGTAAAGTTAAGGGAGATTAATAATCTCCTTAGCGATTTCCCGATTGCCGCAATATTATTCTACGTAAGTAATTATTTCGGCGGGGTTTAATTTCACCCGAAACCGCATTTCATTTCTTTGACATTCTCCTCGGTTACTTTTTTATCTTCCGGGCACACTCGAACTATGCTCTGAGAGTGGCCTTGATCACACTTTTCTGCTCATCCCCGCTACTCCTCCCTGTCTAATCCCCCTCGGGAGGAGGAAGAGGGGAAATGAGCCAGGCACACTAGCGCCAACTTGTGTTTTCTTTCTAAAGGATGCCGATCCCCTATGTCACAGCCTACCTTCAACAAAGCTCAATTCCAGGCTGCCCTGACGCGTCAGTGGCAGCGTTTTGGCCTTCATGCTGCAAACGAGATGACGCCTCACCAGTGGTGGCAGGCAGTGAGCGGTGCGCTCGCAGAGCAGCTGGATGCTCAACCCCTGGCAAAACCGGTAAAAGGCCAGCGCCATGTAAACTACATTTCAATGGAATTCCTGATTGGCCGTCTGACGGGCAACAACCTGTTGAACCTCGGCTGGTATCAGGAGGTCGGTGACGTCCTTAAAGAACACGACATTAACCTGACCGACCTGCTGGAAGAAGAGATTGATCCGGCGCTGGGCAACGGCGGTCTGGGACGCCTGGCGGCCTGCTTCCTTGACTCCATGGCGACCGTCGGCCAGTCGGCGATTGGCTACGGCCTGAACTACCAGTACGGCCTGTTCCGTCAGTCGTTTGCTGACGGCCACCAGATGGAAGCGCCGGACGACTGGCATCGCAATACCTATCCGTGGTTCCGCCATAACGCGCAGCTTGACGTGCAGGTTGGCATTGGCGGGAAAGTGACGAAACAAGGTCTCTGGGAACCGGCGTTCACCATCACCGGCGAAGCCTGGGATCTGCCGGTGCTTGGCTACCGTAACGGCGTGGCGCAGCCGCTGCGTCTGTGGCAGGCGAAACACGCTCACCCGTTTAACCTGACTAAATTCAACGACGGCGATTTCCTGCGGGCCGAGCAGCAGGGCATCGACGCCGAGAAGCTGACCAAAGTCCTCTATCCGAACGACAATCACCTGGCCGGTAAAAAGCTGCGCCTGATGCAGCAATACTTCCAGTGCGCCTGCTCCGTGGCGGACATTCTGCGTCGCCATCACCTGGCGGGCCGCAAGCTGGCGCAGCTGCCGGACTTCGAAGTCATTCAGCTCAACGACACGCACCCGACCATTGCCATCCCGGAACTGCTGCGCGTGCTGATCGACGAGCATCAGCTGAGCTGGGACGACGCCTGGGCCATTACCAGCCGTACCTTTGCCTACACCAACCACACGCTGATGCCAGAAGCGCTGGAGTGCTGGGATGAGAAGCTGGTGAAAACGCTGCTGCCGCGCCACATGCAGATCATCAACAAGATTAACGACCAGTTTAAAAAGCTCGTGGATAAAACCTGGCCGGGCAACAAGGCGGTCTGGGCGAAGCTGGCGGTGGTTCACGATAAGCAGGTACGCATGGCGAACATGTGCGTGGTGAGCGGCTTTGCGGTGAACGGCGTGGCGGCGCTGCACTCGGATCTGGTGGTCAAAGACCTCTTCCCGGAATACCACCAGCTGTGGCCAACCAAATTCCACAACGTGACCAACGGCATCACGCCGCGTCGCTGGATCAAGCAGTGCAACCCGCTGCTGGCGGGCCTGCTGGACAAGACCCTGAAGAAAGAGTGGGCCAACGATCTGGACCAGCTCATCAACCTGGAAAAATACGCTGACGACGCGAAATTCCGCGAGCAGTACCGGGCGATCAAGCTGGAGAACAAAGTTCGCCTGGCGGAGTTTGTGAAAATGCGTACCGGGATTGAGATCAACCCGAATGCGATTTTCGATATTCAGATCAAGCGTCTGCACGAGTACAAACGCCAGCACCTGAACCTGCTGCACATTCTGGCGCTGTACAAAGAGATCCGCGAGAACCCGCAGGCCGATCGCGTCCCGCGCGTGTTCCTGTTCGGTGCGAAAGCGGCCCCGGGCTACTACCTGGCGAAAAACATCATCCTCGCCATCAATAAAGTGGCGGCGGCGATCAACAGCGATCCGAAAGTGGGCGACAAGCTGAAGGTGGTGTTCCTGCCGGATTACTGCGTCTCGGCGGCTGAAATGCTGATCCCGGCAGCAGATATCTCCGAGCAGATCTCAACCGCAGGGAAAGAAGCCTCCGGTACCGGCAACATGAAGCTGGCGCTGAACGGCGCGCTGACCGTCGGCACGCTCGACGGGGCCAACGTTGAAATCGCCGAGAAGGTGGGCGAAGAGAATATCTTTATCTTCGGCCACACCGTGGAAGAGGTGAAAGCTATCAAGGCCAAAGGCTACGACCCGGTGAAGTGGCGTAAGAAAGACAAAGTGCTGGACGCGGTGCTGAAGGAGCTGGAGAGCGGCAAATACAGCGACGGTGACAAGCACGCGTTTGACCAGATGCTGCACAGCATGGACAAACACGGCGGTGACCCGTATCTGGTGATGGCGGACTTTACGGCCTACGTTGAAGCGCAAAAACAGGTCGACGTGCTGTATCGCGACCAGGAAGCGTGGACCCGCGCGTGCATCCTGAACACCGCGCGCTGCGGTATGTTCAGCTCTGACCGCTCAATCCGTGATTATCAGGCCCGTATCTGGCAGGCAAAACGCTAAGGAAGCGCGATGGAGAGTAAACGTCTGGACAGTGCCGCGCAGGCGGCGGGAATTAGCCTCAGTTACATTAATGCTCACGGCAAACCACAGTCTATTGGCGCCGACACCAAAAGACGTTTGCTGGACGCTATGCACAAAACCGACGCGAAAGCGTCGGCTGCGCCGGTGCCGAACGTGAAGGTATTCACTGCAGGCAAAAAGATGCCGCTCGCGGTGGAGGGGCGCGGCGAGTTTAGCTGGCTGCTCACGACCGAAGAGGGACATCAGCACAAAGGCCACGCCACCGGCGGCAAAACGCTAAACCTTCCGGCGAAGCTGCCGGAGGGCTATCACACCCTGACGCTCACCCAGGACGATCGGCGTTTCCACTGCCGGGTGATCGTCGCGCCTAAACGCTGCTACGAGCCGCAGGCGCTGCTTGAAGGCAAAAAGCTGTGGGGTGCCTGCGTGCAGCTCTATACGCTGCGTTCCAACAGCAACTGGGGCATCGGTGATTTTGGCGATCTGAAGAACATGCTGGCATCCGTGGGCGAGCGCGGCGGCGCGTTTATCGGCCTCAACCCGATCCACGCGCTCTATCCGGCCAACCCGGAGAGCGCCAGCCCGTACAGCCCGTCGTCCCGTCGCTGGCTGAACGTGATTTATATCGACGTTAACGCTTTAGATGACTTCAAAAACAGCCAGGAGGCGCAGGCCTGGTGGAAACTCAGCACCACGCAGCAGGCGCTGAAGCAGGCGCGCGAAGCCGACTGGGTGGATTACTCCACCGTCACGGCGCTGAAAATGGCCGCGCTGCGCCTGGCGTGGAAAGGCTTTTCGCAGCGCGATGACGAGCAGATGGCGGCGTTCCGCCAGTTTGTGACGCAGGAGGGCGAGAGCCTGTACTGGCAGGCGGCGTTTGATGCGCTGCACGCGTATCAGGTGAAAGAGGACGAAATGCGCTGGGGCTGGCCGGTCTGGCCTGAAGCGTATCAATCCGTCGACACGCCGGAAGTGAAAGCGTTCTGTAAAAAATATGCCGATGAAGTGGACTTCTACCTGTGGCTGCAGTGGCTGGCGTACAGCCAGTTTGCCGCCTGCTGGCAGGTGAGCCAGGGCTATAAAATGCCGATTGGCCTGTACCGTGACCTGGCCGTGGGCGTGGCGGAAGGCGGCGCGGAAACCTGGTGCGACCGTGAGCTGTACTGCCTGAAGGCCTCCGTGGGGGCACCACCGGATATCCTGGGCCCGCTCGGCCAGAACTGGGGATTACCGCCGATGGATCCGCACGTCATGGCGGCGCGCGCCTACGAGCCGTTCATCGACCTGCTGCGCGCGAACATGCAGAACTGCGGCGCGTTGCGTATCGACCACGTGATGTCCGTGCTGCGCCTGTGGTGGATCCCGTACGGTGAAACGGCGGATCATGGGGCGTACGTGCAGTATCCGGTTGACGATCTGCTGTCGATCCTGGCTCTGGAAAGCAAGCGTCATCAGTGCATGGTGATCGGTGAAGATCTCGGTACCGTGCCGGTGGAAATTGTCAGCAAGCTTCGCGACAGCGGCGTCTACTCCTATAAAGTGCTCTATTTTGAAAACGACCATGAGAAAACCTTCCGCGCGCCGCAAGCGTACCCTGAACAGTCAATGGCAGTCGCGACGACGCATGACCTTCCTACGCTTCGTGGCTATTGGGAAAGCGGCGATCTGACCCTTGGCAAAACGCTGGGCCTGTATCCTGATGAAGAGGTGTTACGCGGCCTGTATCAGGATCGCGAACTCTCCAAACAGGGGCTGCTGGATGCGCTTCACAAGCAGGGCTGTCTGCCAAAACGTGCCGGGCATAAGGCGTCGCTGATGTCCATGACCTCCACGCTCAACCGTGGTTTGCAGCGTTACATTGCCGACAGCAATAGCGCCCTGCTGGGCCTGCAGCCGGAAGACTGGATTGATATGGCGGAGCCGGTGAACATCCCGGGCACCAGCTATCAGTACAAGAACTGGCGTCGCAAGCTGTCCACCACGCTTGAGGCGATGTTTGCCGATGACGGGGTGAACAGGCTGATTAAGGATTTGGATAAGCGGCGAAAAGCTGCCGGGAAGAAGTAATAAAAAAACCCGCCAGTGGCGGGTTTTTTATTATCCGGTAGTGCTCATGTAGGTCGGGTAAGGCGTAGCCGCCACCCGACTTAGGGCATCAGACCACCATATTCAACAGCAGCACCCCGACCAGACCGCACACCGAAATAATGGTTTCCAGCGCGGACCAGGACTTGATGGTTTCACCGATCGTCAGGTTGAAGTACTCCTTGAACAGCCAGAAGCCCGGGTCGTTAACGTGAGAGAAAATCACGCTACCGGAACCGACGGCGATAACCATCAGCTCAGGACTCACGCCCGTGGTGGCAATCAACGGCGCAACGATGCCGCCGGCGGTGATCGCCGCAACGGTCGCAGAGCCCAGCGCAATACGCAGAACTGCGGCAATAGACCAGGCCATCAGAAGCGGCGACACGTTGGTTTCATGCATCATGGCAGCGATGTATTTGTCCACGCCGCTGTCGACCAGAACCTGTTTGAACGCACCGCCACCGCCGATGATCAGGAGCATCATGGCAATGATTTTGATGGAAGAGGTCAGCGTGTCGTTGATCTGATCCATGGAGCGGCCACGGTTCAGACCGAAGGTGAACATCGCGATCAGCACGGCAATCAGCGTTGCCATCACCGGGTCACCCAGGAATTCCGCCACGGACAGGAACGCATGACCTTTCGGCAGGATCATCTCTGCCACGGCGCGCATCGCCATCAGGATCACCGGTACCAGAGAGGTCCAGACGCTGACGCCAAAGCCAGGCATCTCTTCTTCGGTGAAGGTTTTGGCGCTGTACAGACCTTCCGGGATAGGCTTATCAATCCCTTTCAGGAAGCGGGCATAAACCGGACCTGCCAGAATCACCGTCGGGATCGCCAGAATCGTACCGAACAGCAGGGTTTTACCCATATCCGCGTGGAAGATAGTCGCGATAGCGGTTGGACCCGGGTGCGGCGGCAGGAAGCCGTGGGTCACGGACAGCGCCGCGGCCATAGGCACACCGACATACAGCAGCGGGATGCTCGCGGCAGCCGCAATGGTGAACACCAGCGGCAGCATCAATACGAAGCCTACTTCATAGAACAGCGCGAAACCGACGGTAAAACCGGTTAACACCACTGCCCACTGAATGTTCTTCTTACCAAATTTGTCGATAAGCGTGGTGGCAATACGCTGGGCACCGCCGCAGTCCGCCAGCATTTTACCGAGCATGGCGCCGAAGCCCATGATCAACGCCAGGCTGCCGAGCGTGCCGCCGACACCGGCTTTAATCGAGCTGATAACTTTCACCAGCGGCATCCCCTGCATCAGACCGACTGCAAGCGCCACCAGAACCAGAGCGATAAATCCGTTCATTTTGAAGCGGATCATCAAGAGCAGTAATAACACAACACCGATAGCAACGATGACTAATGGCATGATTTACCTGGCCTTTGAATTGTTATGGGTAACGTCATTGTTTCAACGACAAATTCCGATTGTCCCAACTGGGAACAGAGAAGTAACGGCACTAATACTGATGCCTTTTAAACGATTAAGTTTAGTCGGCTGTTATGAGTGTGTTTAGTGCCCATGAGAATGATACGGGTAACATGGCGTGATTGAGAATCACCCTGGAAGGCAAAATGTGAATTATGAGACGCAGGTCAACATATAGAGGGGAACGAAGAGGGGGAGCAGGGTTTTGTAGGCCCGGTAAGCGTCGCGCCACCGGGCAATACAGACGGGCACTGAATCAGTAGTAGGAGTGCTCGCCGCGCTGGTGTTCGGTCAGGTCACGCACACCTTTCAGTTCCGGGAACTCGTTCAGCAGCTGCTTCTCGATCCCTTCTTTCAGGGTGACATCGACCATTGAACAACCGTTACAACCGCCGCCAAACTGCAGAATGGCAAAACCTTCGTCGGTGATTTCCATCAGGGAAACACGGCCGCCGTGGCCAGCCAGCTGTGGGTTGATCTGGGATTGCAGCAGATACTCAACGCGCTCCATCAGCGGGGCATCGTCAGACACTTTACGCATTTTCGCGTTCGGCGCTTTCAGGGTCAGCTGAGAACCCAGCTGATCGGTGACGAAATCGATCTCCGCATCTTCAAGATACGGTGCGCTCAGCTCATCAACATAGGCGGTGAGCTGTTCAAATTTAAGGGCAGTGTCGGTGGCTTCCACAGCGTCCGGAGGACAATAAGAAACACCACATTCTGCATTCGGAGTGCCTGGATTAATCACAAACACGCGGATCTGCGTCCCTTCTTCCTGATTTGCCAGCAGTTTGGCAAAGTGCGCTTGTGCAGAATCGGAAATACGGATCATAGCTTTGGCCTAATAGTTGACTAAATTACCTGGGTATAATCATACGCCCATTGAAGAAGGGCTACAAGGTACGGCACAGACACCATACCTGAACCGACGCGGCGCCGCTTTGCAAAAGCAGTCGGGAAAGTTCAGCAACGGTACTGCCTGTGGTGACGACATCATCCACAATCGCGATATGGAGACCGTCGACCGGCAATTCAAGGCGAAAGGCATTTTTGAGGTTTCTTTTGCGAAGCCGGGCGCTGAGCTGATGCTGGATGGCGGTGGCATGAACACGTGTCAGCGCGCGGGCATCATACTGACAGCCAAGCCACCGGGCGAGGGGACGGCAGATCAGGTCACTCTGGTTATAGCCCCGCCGCCAGTGTCGACGTCGGTAGAGGGGGACATTCACCAACCTGTCGATTTTCGGCAATGCGCGGTAGCGCCGCGCCTGCAAAACCGCCAGCAGTAGCAGTCGGGCAAGGGGCTGAGCCAGCGCACTCTGGCCGGAAAACTTCAGCGCGTGAATCAGCCTGCTCAGCGGCGGAACATAATCATCCACTGCCACCAGCGCACTCCACGGCGGGGATTTTTTCAGGCAGCGGCCGCAGGGCAAAGAGGGATTGGTGGCCGGTAAACCGCATTGTGGACAGGTCCCGATACGCCATTGCAGCGATCGCGTGCAGACGGAGCAGATGCCCCATCCGCTGAGTGCCAGCGGCATTCTGCATAGCCAGCACAACCCAGGTACTGTTAGCATGTGCAACCTCCATGTGAAAAAAGAGAACAGTAACTGATGAAGACGCTGTGGTGGCAGACCGTAGGGACAGGAAATTGCCATCTTGTGCTGCTGCACGGATGGGGCCTGAATGCAGAGATATGGCATTGCATACGTGAGGAACTTGCCTCGCATTTCACGCTGCATCTGGTGGACTTACCCGGCTTTGGCCGCAGCCGCGGTTTTGGGGCCATGTCGCTTGATGAGATGGCACAGCAGGTTCTGGACGCTGCGCCACAAAACGCTGTCTGGCTGGGCTGGAGCCTGGGCGGGCTGGTGGCAAGCCAGATTGCGCTGTCGCGGCCTGACCGCGTAAAAGCGCTGGTGACGGTGGCATCGTCGCCCTGTTTTAGCGCGCAGGACGCGTGGCCGGGGATAAAACCCGAGGTACTGGCGGGCTTCCAGCAGCAGCTGAGCGAAGATTTCCAGCGGACCGTAGAGCGGTTCCTCGCCCTGCAGACGATGGGAACTGAAACCGCCCGTAAGGATGCCCGTACGCTGAAGCAAACCGTGCTGTCGCTGCCGATGCCGGAGGTGGAGGTGCTTAATGGCGGTCTTGAGCTGCTGAAAACGGTTGACCTGCGCGCGCCGCTGGCCTCCCTGACGATACCGCATCTTCGTATTTATGGTTACCTTGACGGAATTGTGCCGCGCAAAGTGGCTCCGCTGCTGGATGATCTGTGGCCGAAAAGCCAATCAATGGTGGTTGCTAAAGCGGCACACGCGCCGTTTATCTCACATCCTGACGAGTTTTGTTCGGCGCTGACCGTCTTTATTCGCGAAGTGACCACCACTCCGTGAGGCAGGCTTTTCCTTCCGGGCAATGTTTACAGCTGCCGGACAGACAACCGTCCGGCTCTTCCTGAATCCGCACCGCTTTCCCCATGGCTTCCAGTCTTTCCAGCATGGCATCGATCATCGGCTGCGGCGTATGCAGGCTGAGGCTCAGCTGTTTCGCCTCCATTCGCCCCTGCAGCGCCAGCAGATCACGAACCTGAATCAACGATGCCATGATGTGTGCTCCTTAGTGACAGTCGCCCGCCGGGCTGTTGCAGCAGGTTGCGGCGGTTTTACGGTTTGCCAGCAGGTCGATGTCGACGCGGCTGCGTGCCCGCCGCAGCAGACCGAGAACGACCACGTTGAACAGCACAACCGCAAGAATGCAGACCAGGCTGTAGCGTGGGTGCTGGCTGAAGTTAACGGTTTGATAGAACAGCGTCGCCAGCGAGTAGGCAATGTTTAACCCCCACAGGATGGAGAACCCCATCCAGCCGCGGCTGGACTCGCGGGCAATCGCCCCCATCACGGAGATGCACGGAATATAGAGCAGAACGAAGATGAGATAGCTGTAGGCCGCGGACGCGCTGCCAAATTTCTCGCCCATCACGCCCATGGCACCGGTCGCCATTTCGCCATCGCCTTTGCTGGCCTCAATCGGGTTCGCCAGCACGCTCAGGCTGAAGGTGTCTTTCAGGCTCTGCCAGGTTTCCTCTACGGCACCCAGCAGCTCATCACCGAGATGAAACTCAGCCGGGTTAAATTCCTGCTCCTGAATGTTCTCGGCGGTGTAGAGCGTATTCAGGGTACCGACAACCACCTCTTTTGCCATCGCGCCGGTAAACAGGCCGACGGTTGCCTGCCAGTTATCCTCATGCACGCCAATCGGTTTGAAGACCGGCGTGATGACGCGGCTGACGGAGGCGAGGGCAGAGTCGTTAATGTTATCCGCTGCCTGTCCACTCAGGGTGAAGCTGTTCAGGGCGCTCAGGAAAACGCTGACGATGACAATCACCTTACCGGCGCGCAGGACGAAGCCTTTCAGACGCTGCCAGGTCTGGATCGCCAGGCTTTTCAGATGGGGGACGTGGTACACCGGCAGCTCCATCACGAACGGTGACGCCTCACCGCGCATGATGGTGTGCTTGAGCATTAAACCGGTCAGGATCGCCATCACGATGCCCAGGACATACAGCGAGAAGACCGCCAGCGCGCCCTGCTGGCCAAAGAAGGCTGCCGCAAAGACAGCAAAGATTGCCAGGCGGGCACCGCAGGACATAAACGGCGCCATCATAATGGTCATCAGACGTTCACGCGGTGCATCCAGGGTACGTGCGCCCATCACCGACGGCACGTTACAGCCGAAGCCGACGATCAGCGGGACGAAGGATTTACCCGGCAGGCCCAGCGCCTGCATCAGACGATCCATCACGAACGCCGCGCGCGCCATGTAGCCGGAATCTTCCAGGAACGAGAGGAACAGGTACATCATGCCGATCTGCGGCACCAGCGGCAGAACGGTATTGATACCGCCGCCGATCCCCTGCGCGAGGAAGATGGTGAGCCATTCCGGGAAGTGCAGGGTGTAACCCACCCACTGGATCCCGTGGACGAAGACCGCGACGGAACCGGCGTCAAAAATCGGCTGCAGTGCACCACCGATGTTAATGGCAAGCAGGAACATCACGTACATCACCAGCAGGAAGATGGGCAAACCGAGGAAGCGGTTAAGCACAATCTTATCCACTGCCGCCGTAAAGCGGCTGGGTTCCGCCGTCAGCGCGTTACTGACCACGTCGCAAATCGAGGCGATGGCCTGGTAACGGGCATCGGCGATGTGCAGCGCCGGGTCGTCCAGCTCGTCGCTAAGACGGGCCACCGTTACGTCCAGCTTATCGGCCGCATGCCCGGCGTAAGCGCGGCTGTAGATATCCCCTTCCAGCATCTGCAGGCCAAGCCACAGACGCTGTTTCGCAGGCATAGCGTTATCCATCTCCTGCGCCAGCACGTTGGCTTCACGCAGGAGAGGCTGCGCGTAATGCACCAGCTCAACGTCGCGATTTCCCGCGTGACGGTCAATGGCCAGCTTCAGCGCATCAATACCGCGCGCGCGCGTCGAGACCAGCGGAACGACCGGGCACCCCAGGCGCGCGGAGAGGGCATCGACGTCGATGCGCAGCTTTTGTTTCTCTGCGATATCGAGCATGTTGAGCGCCACGATGCAGGGGATACCCAGCTCCAGCAGCTGCAGCGTCAGATAAAGGTTACGCTCGAGGTTTGAGGCGTCGACCACGTTGATCAGCAGATCCGCGTCGCCGCCAAGAATATAGTGACAGGCGATTTGCTCATCGAGCGAGGTTTGCGACGAAATGGTGGTTAAGGAGTAGGTGCCGGGAAGGTCAACCAGCGTCACCTGGTTGTCTGTCGTCGTGAACTGGCCCTCTTTACGTTCAACCGTCACGCCCGCCCAGTTGCCCACGCGCTGGCGAGCCCCGGTCAACTGGTTAAAAAGCGTGGTCTTGCCGGAATTAGGATTGCCAATTAAGCCAATAGTTAACTTTTTCATTTTTTTAGACTCACTGAAACCGCTGGCTTGTTATCGGGATAAGGCTTCGACTTCTATTAACGCGAGGTCTTTTTTACGCAGGACCAGATTCACGCGTCGGGTTTCGATATGAACCGGATCGCCTAACGGCGCCACGCGTACGACCTGGAATGACGAACCGGGCAGCATGCCCAGCGACAGCAGCTTCTGCCGATAGGCCGGGCTAATTTCGCGGGTAAAACCGGTAATCTTCCATGCACTGTCTGGAGTGAATTGCATAACGCCTGATTCCACGAAAGGTTAAATTATCTACTATGCGATGATAATGAGAATAGTTTTTATCAGCAATATTAAAACTGTGACGGAATGTTGTTTGCGATATTAATTTACGGCCTTTTTGACCTTGCTCAATATTTGCTGAAATGCCGGGAAAACGAAAAGCGGAGTATTTGTTAACGGGGTGATAATTCGCGGTTTAAATATGGCTACACACTATTTATTTTAATTTCCTGCGGCCTGCTTGCCGGGCGGCACTGCGTTTGCCCGGCCTACAAAACCGTAGGCCCGGTAAGCGCAGCGCCACCGGGCATTTATGACCTTAGCGTTTTTTACCCATCGCGGCCGCCAGCGCATCCATCATCGCGCTGTTGCCTGCAGGCTGGGCATCACGTCCACGCGGTTTTGCCGCTTTCGCGGCCGGACGCTGCTGCTCGCGGCCCCCACCGTTGCCGCCGCGGCGCGCGTTGGTGTCACCCGGCTGCTCGTCCAGACGCATGGTGAGCGCGATACGCTTGCGCTGCAGGTCCACTTCCAGCACTTTGACCTTCACGATGTCGCCCGCTTTGACCACGGTGTGCGGGTCTTCAACGAACTTGTCGGCAAGGGATGAGATATGGACCAGGCCATCCTGATGCACGCCGATATCCACGAACGCGCCAAAGTTGGTGACGTTAGTCACCGCACCTTCCAGCACCATGCCTGGCAGCAGGTCGTTCATGGTCTCGATACCGTCAGCAAAGGTCGCGGTTTTGAACTCAGGACGCGGATCGCGGCCCGGTTTTTCCAGCTCTTTGATAATGTCGGTAACGGTTGGCACACCAAATTTGTCGTCGGTGAAATCGACGGCTTTCAGGTTGCGCAGGGCGCTGCTGTCGCCCATGAGATCTTTCAGCGCCTGCTGGGTAGCGGCCAGGATGCGTTCCACCACCGGATACGCTTCCGGGTGAACGGTGGAGGCATCGAGCGGGTTATCGCCGTGGTTGATGCGCAGGAAGCCCGCGCACTGCTCAAACGCTTTTGGCCCCAGACGGCTTACCTTCAGCAGCTGCTGACGGTTCTGGAACTGG
Organism: Enterobacter quasiroggenkampii; assembly: GCF_043972695.1. NCBI lineage: Bacteria > Pseudomonadati > Pseudomonadota > Gammaproteobacteria > Enterobacterales > Enterobacteriaceae > Enterobacter > Enterobacter quasiroggenkampii. The sequence goes on along the minus strand of NZ_CP143745.1, from coordinate 228,441 downwards.
CCGTTCTCGTCGCGCCAGGCGACGATGTTCTGCGCCATCATGCGGGTTAAGCCCGCCACGCGGGTCAGCAGAGGAACGGAGGCGGTGTTCAGGTCAACGCCAACGGCGTTTACGCAGTCTTCCACGACCGCATCCAGCTTGCGCGCCAGCTGAGTCTGGCTCACGTCGTGCTGATACTGGCCCACGCCGATCGATTTCGGATCGATCTTCACCAGTTCCGCCAGCGGATCCTGCAGACGGCGAGCGATCGAGACCGCGCCGCGCAGGGAAACATCCAGGTCCGGGAACTCCTGTGCCGCCAGCTCGGACGCGGAGTAGACGGATGCCCCGGCCTCGCTGACGATCACTTTCTGTGCCGTCACTTTCGGGAACTGCTTCTGCACGTCGAGATAGAAACGCTCGGTTTCGCGGGACGCCGTACCGTTGCCGATGGCGACCAGCTCGACGTTGTATTTTTCGCACAGCGCCGCCACCACGACGGCCGCTTTCGCTGCCTGGCCGGTGTGCGGATAGATGGTGTCGGTGGCGACCAGCTTGCCGGTGCCGTCAACGACAGCGACTTTTACACCGGTACGCAGACCCGGATCGAGACCCATGGTCGCGCGCAGGCCAGCAGGGGCGGCCATCAGCAGGTCGTGCAGGTTGCGGGCGAAGACGTTAATCGCTTCATCTTCAGCACGTTCGCGCACGGTGCCCATCAGCTCGGTTTCGAGGTGCATCAGCACCTTGATGCGCCAGGTCCAGCTCACCACGCCTTTACGCCAGCTGTCAGCCGGGGCGTTGTTCAGGCGCAGACCGAGATGGTCGATGATGATCTGCTCGCAGTGGCTCTCTTTCGGCGGCTCGTCAAACTGCGGGTCGGCGTTCAGGGAGAGCTGCAGCACGCCTTCGTTGCGGCCGCGGAACATTGCCAGCGCGCGGTGGGAAGGGGTGGTGGAAATCGGTTCGTGGTGATCGAAGTAGTCGCGGAATTTCGCGCCTTCTTCCTCTTTACCCGCGACGACGGTAGAGACGATGTGGGCGTTCTTCCACAGGTAATCACGCACTTTGGCGAGCAGGGCAGCGTCTTCGGCGAAGCGCTCCATCAGAATATAGCGCGCGCCGTCAAGGGCGGCCTTGGTGTCCGCTACGCCTTTGTCGGCGTCGATGAATTTCGCCGCTTCGGTATCCGGATCGTGGGACGGTTCGTTCCACAGCAGGTCGGCCAGCGGCTCAAGACCCGCTTCAATCGCTATCTGTCCGCGCGTGCGGCGCTTCGGCTTGTACGGCAGATAGAGGTCTTCGAGTTCGGTTTTGCTCAGGGTGCCATTGATAGCGCTTTCCAGTTCGCTGGTCAGCTTGCCCTGTTCGCCGATGGATTTGAGGATCGCCTGACGACGTTCTTCCAGTTCGCGCAGATAACCGAGACGGGTTTCCAGGTTACGCAGCTGCGTGTCATCCAGACCGCCGGTGACTTCCTTACGATAGCGTGCAATAAACGGCACGGTGTTCCCTTCATCAAGCAGGCGAACGGCAGCTTCTACCTGTTCGGCTCTGGCCTGAAGTTCACCCGCAATAATGCGGCAGAGCGAATCTTTCATCATGGCTTTATCATCTGTTGAGTCGAAAAAATCAGGGGATAGTTATACGGGCTGACACGGCAAAATGCCAGCCGGGGAGGGCGCTCTCGGACTATTTTACGTAGACGATCTCATTAACGTACCAGCTGGCTTCACCGGCTGGGGTCTGCACGACGGCCAGATCGCCCACTTCCTTTTTCAGCAGCGCGCGGGCCATCGGCGAGTCGATGGAGATGTAATCCTTACGACCAAAAATTTCATCGTAGCCGACAATGCGAAAGCGCAGGGTGTCACCGTCGTCGTTTTCAATCTCCACCCACGCGCCGAAGAACACTTTGCCCTCCTGCTGCGGGGAGTAATCGACAATTTTTAGATTTTCGAGGCATTTCGTCAGATAGCGTACCCGGCGGTCAATTTCGCGCAGCCGCTTCTTGTTGTACTGGTAGTCAGCGTTTTCGCTGCGATCGCCCAGGCTCGCGGCCCAGGTCACCTTTTTGGTTACCTCAGGACGCTCTTCGCGCCAGAGGAAATCCATCTCTTTTTTAAGTTTCTCGTACCCTTCGCGGGTGATCAGGGGCGTTTTCATGGTGCTGCCTTTGCTGCCGGTTCTCTGTTTTGCGCACAATACGTACCACACAGTGTAACAGACAGGATTAATAATGATTTATGTGATGAAATGAACAGATAAGCTGCTGTTAAATATGCTTTGTAACAATTTCGACTAGAATTTATACCAGAATTAACTGGTCGAATACGTGCACTTTTTTAGAATACGCTGTTACAAAGACTATCCGAACCTTTGGGAGTACACACAATGCAAGAAAACTACAAAATTCTGGTCGTGGATGACGACATGCGCCTGCGTGCGCTGCTGGAACGTTATCTGACCGAGCAGGGCTTCCAGGTTCGTAGCGTCGCGAACGCTGAGCAGATGGACCGTCTGCTGACCCGTGAATCTTTCCATCTGATGGTTCTCGACCTGATGCTGCCTGGCGAAGATGGGCTTTCTATCTGCCGCCGTCTGCGCAGCCAGAGCAACCCGATGCCGATCATCATGGTGACGGCGAAGGGCGAAGAAGTTGACCGTATCGTGGGCCTCGAAATCGGCGCCGACGACTATATTCCAAAACCGTTTAACCCGCGTGAACTGCTGGCGCGCATTCGCGCCGTACTGCGTCGTCAGGCGAACGAACTGCCGGGCGCGCCGTCGCAGGAAGAAGCCGTTATTGCCTTCGGCAAGTTCAAGCTGAACCTCGGCACGCGCGAAATGTTCCGTGAAGACGAGCCGATGCCGCTCACCAGCGGCGAGTTTGCGGTCCTGAAAGCGCTGGTCAGCCACCCGCGTGAACCGCTTTCCCGTGACAAGCTCATGAACCTGGCGCGCGGTCGCGAATACTCCGCAATGGAACGCTCTATCGACGTGCAGATCTCCCGCCTGCGCCGCATGGTAGAAGAAGATCCGGCGCATCCTCGTTATATTCAGACCGTATGGGGTCTGGGCTACGTGTTCGTCCCGGACGGCTCTAAAGCATGAGGCGAATGCGCTTCTCGCCGCGAAGCTCGTTTGCCCGCACCCTGTTACTGATCGTCACCCTGCTGTTCGTCAGCCTGGTGACGACCTACCTGGTGGTGCTGAACTTTGCGATCCTGCCGAGCCTCCAGCAGTTTAATAAGGTCCTGGCCTACGAAGTGCGTATGCTGATGACCGATAAGCTGCAGCTGGAGGACGGCACGCAGCTCGTCGTTCCCCCGGCGTTTCGTCGTGAAATCTACCGTGAACTGGGCATCTCGCTCTACTCGAATGAAGCGGCGGAAGACGCGGGCCTGCGCTGGGCGCAGCACTATGAATTCCTCAGCCAGCAGATGGCGCAACAGCTGGGTGGCCCGACGGAAGTGCGCGTTGAGGTCAACAAAAGCTCGCCCGTCGTCTGGCTGAAAACCTGGCTGTCACCCAACATCTGGGTGCGCGTCCCGCTGACCGAAATCCATCAGGGCGATTTCTCGCCGCTGTTCCGCTATACCCTGGCGATCATGCTGCTGGCGATAGGTGGGGCCTGGCTGTTTATCCGTATACAGAACCGACCGCTGGTCGACCTGGAGCACGCTGCGCTGCAGGTCGGTAAAGGCATTATTCCTCCTCCGCTGCGCGAGTATGGCGCCTCGGAAGTCCGCTCGGTGACGCGTGCGTTTAACCATATGGCGGCAGGCGTGAAGCAGCTGGCGGATGACCGTACGCTGCTGATGGCGGGCGTGAGCCATGACCTGCGCACCCCCCTGACGCGTATCCGTCTGGCGACGGAGATGATGGGAGAAGAGGACGGTTATCTCGCCGAGTCCATCAACAAGGATATCGAAGAGTGCAACGCCATCATCGAGCAGTTCATCGACTACCTGCGCACCGGTCAGGAGATGCCGATGGAGATGGCGGATCTGAACGCGGTGCTGGGCGAAGTGGTGGCGGCGGAAAGCGGCTACGAGCGCGAGATTGATACCGACCTTCAGGCGGGCGAGATCCAGGTACGCATGCACCCGCTCTCCATTAAGCGCGCGGTGGCCAACATGGTGGTTAACGCGGCGCGCTACGGCAACGGCTGGATTAAGGTCAGCAGCGGCTCTGAACTCAACCGCGCCTGGTTCCAGGTGGAAGACGACGGTCCGGGCATCAAGCCCGAGCAGCGTAAGCATCTGTTCCAGCCGTTTGTACGCGGCGACAGCGCGCGCAGCACCAGCGGTACAGGCTTAGGCCTGGCGATTGTGCAGCGTATTGTGGATAACCATAACGGGTTGCTGGAGATTGGTACCAGCGAGCGGGGTGGGTTGAGCATTCGCGCCTGGTTGCCGGTTCCGGTGACGCGGGGGCAGGTGAAAGAGAGTTGAAAAAAGGGTGGCACGAGCCACCCTTTTTTACAGGTCGGGTAAGGCGAAGCCGCCACCCGACATGGACTACAGTTTTGGACCCGCACTCACCAGCGCAGCACCCGCCGGGGTATCGGTGTACTTCTCGAAGTTCTCGATAAACAGCTTCGCCAGCGATTCCGCTTTCTCACGCCACTGCTCCGGCGAACCGTACGTATTGCGCGGGTCGAGGATATGCGTATCCACACCCGGCAGCGACGTTGGGATCGCCAGATCAAACATCGGCAGCGTGAAGGTTTCGGCGTCGTCCAGAGAACCATCCAGAATGGCGTCGATAATGGCGCGGGTATCTTTGATGGAGATACGTTTGCCGGTGCCGTTCCAGCCGGTGTTCACCAGGTATGCCTGCGCGCCGGATGCCTGCATGCGTTTCACCAGCACTTCAGCGTACTGCGTCGGGTGCAGCGACAGGAAGGCTGCGCCGAAGCAGGCGGAGAAGGTTGGGGTTGGCTCCGTCACGCCGCGCTCGGTACCCGCCAGCTTGGCGGTGAAACCGGAAAGGAAGTGGTACTGCGTCTGGCTGGCCGTCAGGCGAGACACCGGAGGCAGCACGCCGAACGCATCCGCCGTCAGGAAAATAACCTTCGTGGCATGACCCGCTTTCGACACCGGCTTCACGATATTGTCGATGTGGTAAATCGGATAAGAGACGCGGGTGTTTTCTGTTTTCGACGCATCGTCGAAGTCGATGGAGCCGTCGGCACGCACGGTGACGTTTTCCAGCAGCGCATCGCGACGGATCGCGTGGAAGATATCCGGCTCAGCCTCTTCAGACAGGCGAATGGTCTTCGCGTAGCAGCCGCCTTCAAAGTTGAATACGCCGTCGTCATCCCAGCCGTGTTCGTCATCACCAATCAGACGACGTTTTGGATCGGTAGACAGGGTGGTTTTCCCGGTGCCGGAAAGGCCGAAGAAGACCGCCACGTCGCCTTTTTCACCGACGTTAGCCGAGCAGTGCATGGAGGCGATGCCCCGCAGCGGCAGCAGGTAGTTCATGACCGAGAACATCCCTTTCTTCATTTCGCCGCCGTACCAGGTACCGCCGATCAGCTGGATACGCTCGGTCAGGTTGAAGGCAATAAAGTTTTCGGAGTTCAGACCCTGCTCTTTCCACTGTGGGTTGGTGCATTTCGCGCCGTTCATCACGATGAAATCAGGGGTGAAGTTCTGCAGCTCTTCGTCGGTTGGACGGATAAACATGTTTTTCACGAAATGCGCCTGCCAGGCCACTTCGGTGATAAAACGTACGGAGAGACGGGTGTCGGCGTTAGCGCCGCAGAAAGCGTCGACAATAAACAAACGCTTGCCGGAAAGTTGATGGGTGACGAGCCCTTTCAGGTGCTGCCAGGTTTCCGGAGAGAGCGGTTTGTTGTCGTTCTTCCCTTTGCCCTTGTCAGCCCACCACAGCGTATCGCGGGTGGTTTCGTCTCGGACGATATACTTATCTTTCGGCGAACGACCGGTAAAGATACCGGTATCGACGGCGATAGCACCAAGATTCGTCAACACACCGCGCTCGTATCCTTCCAGTGCTGGATTGAGCTCTTCCTGATACAGCGTATCGTAGTCGGGGTTGTAGACGACTTCCTGGACGTCGTGAATACCATAAGCCTTGAGATCTTGCGGGGTTAAACCAGTAACACGCATATCACTGCTCCTTAGCCAATATGTACTGCCTGAAATTGTAGGGTTTTTCTGAGGTTGTTTACCGCGACGGGGCTCATAGATTCACGCATCTGGACAAAACCCTTACTAACGGAAAACGCTGCGACTCCAGTCACAGCGCAGGCGGATTATCGCAGGAATCGCTTTTTGGTTGGGGAAAATGTTCCGAAAAGGTTAAAGGCTGGTGATTTTATCGGAAAGAATGTGAATGTAATCGCATACACGTAAGAAAATTACGTAAGAGTTACATTGGGAAAACGATTCAGCTTGGGTGGTTTTTTTTGCCCCTCAACCCAGCCCTCTCCCCTTTGGGGAGAAGGTTAAGGTGAGGGGAAGAGAGGTTTAGTGAACCTGCGGATCCGCCGGGGAGGCGTTATTGCGGATCTCAGCGATATCCATCGAATTGAACACATAGTGCGTACCGCAGTAGTCACAGTGCATATCAATTTCGCCGTCTTCCGCCATGATGCTGTCGATCTCTTCATCCGGCAGGGTTTTCAGTGCGCCAGCGCAGCGCTCGCGGGAGCAGGTGCACTTAAACTCTACAGACTGCGGGTCGTAGACGGTCACTTCTTCTTCGTGGTACAGACGCCACAGCACGTCGGTCGCCGACAGGTTGAACAGTTCTTCCGCTTTGATGGTTTCGGTCAGCGTCGCCAGGTGCTCAAAATCATTGGTCTGCGCGTCCTGCGCAGGCAGAACCTGCAGCAGCATCCCGCCCGCAGCAGGCTGGCCGTCCACTTCACCGGTGCGGATGAACAGGCGCGTCGGCAACTGTTCAGAACGCATGAAGTAATCTTCCAGGCAGGCTGCGAGGGTATCGCCTTCCAGACCCACCACGCCCTGATAGCGCTCACCTTCCTCTGGGGAGATGGTGATCACCAGGTAGCCATTACCCACCAGCGTTTTGAGGTCAGCATTCTCAGGCACGTCGCCCTGAACGCGCGCCACGCCGCGCATCTGCTGCTGGTTATTGCCGTTGATGACCGCCAGCGTCATCGGGCCGTCACCCTGCAGCTGCACGGTGATATCACCGGCAAATTTCAGCGTCGCCGTCAGCAGGCTGGTGGCAACCAGCAGTTCGCCCAACAGGGTCTTCACCGGCAGCGGGTAGTTGTGGTTTTCCAGAATCTGTTTCCAGGTTTCGGATACGGTGACCAGCTCGCCGCGCACGGCGAATTGTTCAAACAGATAGCGGTGTAATTGGTCGTGTTGGGCCATAATAGTCTCTCGTGCAGGTGAGGGTTACTCGGTCTCACCGTGTTTAAATTTCATCAGATCGCGGCGCTCTTTTTTGTCCGGTCGCCGGTCCGGGTGGGGCATGGTCAGCGCATTCATTTTGCGCGCCAGCGCGGTCTTCTCGCGCTTTTCTATGCTTTCCGCCGTCTCTTCATAAAGCAGTACGGCTTCGGCTGCGGGCCGTCGTTGTTCGGTAATGGCTTTAATCACTACCGTACGTTCATCGTTGCCCTGACGCAGCGTTAAGGTGGCATTCAGCTCAACCAGCTTGCTTGGTTTGCTGCGCTGGCCGTTGTAATGCACTTTTCCGCCGTCAATCATCTCGCGGGCAAGGGCGCGCGTCTTATAAAAACGCGCCGCCCACAGCCATTTATCCAGTCTTACCCCGTCAGAGGGTTTTTCTTTCATGGCCTCTCCTTCACGGTCAGTGAGGGGATCATCTGGCGATAGTCGTTCAGTCCCGGATGGCGCAGATAGCTTTTTTCAGCCAGGCCAGAGTCAGGATTGGTGACGCCCAGACAATAGCGAATGCCAAACTTAGCCGCGGAATCCAGAATGGGTTCACTGTCATCAATGAACAGCGTGCGTTCCGGCTGCAAACCCGTCTCTTCCTTCACCGCATGCCACAACCGCTGATCCTCTTTCGGATAACCAAATGTGTGGGTGGAAAGTAATAAATCAAGGTGTGATGCCAGACCCGTATGCTCCAGCTTCACGGCCAGGTTATGGGGATGCGCGTTGGTCAGCAAAATGCGGCGCTTGCCGCTTGCTTTCAGCGCGTCCAGGAACGGAACCGTATCCTCGCGCAGCACGGCGCGTGGACCCTGGGCGGTGGTCATGGCACAAATATCCAGACCGAGGCGCTCGCTCCAGTAGTCAAGACAGTACCAGTTTAGCGTATGTTGCACGGCACTATATTGCGAACGAATGAATGCCTGCGCTTCTGCCGGGGAGATCCCCTGCTGCTCGCCATAGGTTTCTGGAACCAGCGTTTGCCAGAAATAGTTATCAAAGGCGAGATCGAGCAGCGTGCCGTCCATATCCAGCAGAACGGTATCAACCTCCTGCCAGGCGATATCAAGATGCATAAGGGGAACTCCAGCCAGAAGAAACGTGCGCGACAGGGTAGCACATCTTGTCGCGCAACGACGTTATCAGATCAGGCTCTCAGAGGAGGGGATCAGCTTAGGATTGAGGCAGTTTTCGTAATATTGCTGGATCTCGGCAAGCCGGGTGCGCGAGCGCTGGTAGCGGCGCAGTGCCATAAAGCCGTTCCAGAAAATGGCGATTAGCATTGCGGTCATCAGCAGAGAGGTGCCGATGTAACGCCACAGCCCTGCGCTATCCGGCATCCGGTGCAGGCCGATATGGCGAGTGCCGTTGGCGTCGGTGTAGAGGCTTGTGACGATCCCTTCGGCACTGAACGGCGTTTGCATCAGCATCTGCGCCAGGCGCTGGAATTGACTCCACTGCTCCTGCGCCGGGTAGTCGTAAAGCGCAACCTGCGGGTAAGGCTGATCGACCAGGTCGCTGCCCTCATCGCTGACAATCACAAACCCGCCCGGTGCCGGGCTGTTCAGCGCCTGAGCCGCTCGGGTGGTCTCGCGCATCATGAACGGCGACGTGGAAGTGGCGACCAGGTTATCCAGCGATTCAGCGCTCACCGGACGCAGCAGCACGTTGACGCCATCCAGCCGTCCCGCTTCGGCGCGTTTCACCAGCGAGTCCCAGTCTTTACTGTTCCCCAGGTTTACCAGGGCATTTTTAAGACGTATGCACTCATCCTGCGAAGAACAGAGATCCTGCGTTTTCAGAACAATGTCACCAAAATCATCCAGCAGAACCATGCCTGATTTTTGAATGGCCGAGCGCAGCGCGGGGCTGACGCGCGAATCATCGTCCGGTTTCGGATGCAGCTGGCGGTTAACCGTCTGGGTAAGGGCCGTGGCTTTATTCACCACTTCGGATTCCGGCAGCGGCAGCGGCGGTGCGTCGTTCCAGATAATTTGCGAGCAATCAAACGGCATGAACGGTGAGTTCTGGCGCGTGTTCCACGCCCCCGGCGTGTGAATATTACACATCCCGGTTCCCTTCAGGCGCAGCGTGTCCCCCACGCGGACACCGGCTTCATCCAGCTTGTTGACGCTGGTCGCTTCAATGGTTTGCGCCCCTTTGATCCACGACAGGGTGAATTTGATGGGCATATCCAGCGGCACGAAAAGCAGCAGCATGACTAAGACCAGCGCCGCGCCTCCGGCAATGACCGTGCTGCGAAGCCAGTGCTGAAGCGGGAAATTTTTCACTTCATCATGCAGGGATAAGAAGCGCCCCTGACGCACAACGTGGCGGTCAAGGTAGATATCAATATCGGTTTTCTGGCCCAGATCCTGCGCAATCCACGGTTGCCAGTGGCGCGGGTAGATCAGGTCAATAATTCCGAGCGAGATATTGTTGAGGTGTTCCTGATCGTTTTCACCGAACAGACCCCAGCGCTTTGGCGTACCGCGCAGGCAGTGGATCTCGCGCAACGAGGTTTTGGCCGGTGGAGCAAAGAGCCCCCAAAGTCCGCCCGCCAGCAGCAGCACCGCACCGCCCGCCAGCCAGGGGACAAACACATCCGGCGTCAGCAGGCAGATAAAAAAGAGCAGGAAAGCGGCGACGATCAGCAGAGCTTCACGAATACCGTCCGGTCGGCTCAGGGCGTACTCTTCATGGGTTTCCTGGCGAATGTTCAGCAGTTCAATCTGCTCTGTCTCTTCGCCACGAATGGAGGCCTGCGTTGAACTGGCGCGTTCCAGCGCAAAACGCGGGGCTTCCTGAAGATATTCATTCAGCGTGTGGCCGTTAAGCGAGATAACCAGAGGCAACGAATCGGTGTGAATCAGCTCAACGCTGTTTTCGTCATTAATGTATTGCTCCCATGACGGAGGCAGATGCACTTCGACGGAATCCAGGTAATAGCGCCATTTGTTGGGGTCATCAGTAGTAATGCCGTAGCGCGTGATGGAACGCGTCACGCAGAGCACGGTGTCACTTTGCGCATTAAGCTTTAGCGCGACGGGCGCAGTGGTGGCTCCCGTTGGCCCAGGCGTGAGCTGAGAACGGTTCAGGATTTCGAGATAGTTTTCAACTGCATCGCGCTCTTCTTGCGTGAGTTTACGCGTGGTCGCGCCCGCAAATGCATTTAAAAAGGGCAGACGATAACGTCGCTGTACGCGACGCCTGTACAACCACCCTGCAACCAATGCGCCGGCCAGCATAGCAGCGAGAACAATCAAAATGGTGCTCATGCTTTCCCCATCTTACTTATCTTCTTACAGGTGTAGTCAGTAGCACCTTTACATTGAATGAGTGTCTGTGGTTGGCTATCGGCAAGTATGGAGTCGAACTTGAGCATTCTGAAGCGCATCCCAGTGACCGGTGATGATAGCAAAGCCTGTTATGGCGCGATATCAGCAAATTCCTGGAAACATTTCAACCTCTTGACATTTGTTTTGAATTGAGGATTGATCCCAAATAAGTTGCATAAATGTAAATAAAGAACAATTGACATTGCCGAAACCGTGCGGCGTATCGCACAATAACCCCAGTTCTCACTGCTAAGACCCATCAAGATGAGCAAACCACTACAAAAACCCACCATTCTGAATGTTGAAACTGTCGCCAAATCGCGCCTGTTTAATGTCGAAAGTGTGGATCTGGAGTTCAGCAACGGTGTGCGTCGCGTTTATGAACGTATGCGCCCCTCGTCGCGCGAAGCGGTGATGATTGTGCCGATTGTCGACGATCATCTGATTTTGATCCGCGAATACGCGGTGGGAACGGAATCTTACGAGCTTGGGTTCTCGAAAGGGCTTATTGACCCGGGTGAAACCGTCTTTGAAGCGGCCAACCGCGAGCTGAAAGAAGAGGTGGGCTTCGGGGCGAATGAGCTTTCATTCCTGAAAAAACTGAGCATGGCGCCGTCCTATTTTTCCAGCAAAATGAATATCGTGGTGGCGGAAGATCTCTATCCTGAATCGCTGGAAGGGGATGAGCCGGAGCCGCTGCCGCAGGTTCGCTGGCCGCTGGCGCACCTGATGGATCTGCTGGAAGACCCTGACTTTAATGAGGCTCGCAACGTGAGCGCGCTGTTCCTGGTACGGGAGTGGTTGAAGGGGCAGGGGCGACTGTAGGCCATAAAAAAAGCCGGGTGGCGGCTTCGCCTTACCCGGCCTACGATGCTTTGCCCGGTTTTTACCGGGCATTTTTATTTTTAGAACAGCTCGTGCGTTTCGCCGTTATCGATAATCTCTGTACCCACCTCGTGCACCGCCTGTGTGGTTGGCTGGGTGCCCTCAATGAAATACTCTTCGCGACTGTTACCGCCGTTGGCGAGCTGGCCCGTGCTGCGGTCGATATTGACCGTCACCACGCCCGGCGGTGGCGTCAGCGGCTGCTCCGGAACGCCTTCAAGAACGGACTTCATGTAGGCGTCCCAGGCCGGTTGCGCGCTCTTCGCGCCGCCTTCGTAGCCGGAAATCTGATCTTTAATCGCGCCGGATGCCGTGGTACGCCCTAAATCGCGGCGGTGATCGTCGAAGCCGATCCAGACCGAGGTCACCACGCCGGGACCGTAACCGGAGAACCACGCGTCTTTCGAGCTGTTGGTTGTCCCCGTTTTACCGCCGATATCATGGCGCTGCAGATCGCGCCCTGCGCGCCAGCCGGTACCCTGCCAGCCTGGCTCACCGAAGATATTGGTGTTCAGCGCGCTCTTGATCAGGAACGACAGCGGCGTGTTGATCACATGCGGGGCGTACTCCTGCGCGCCGGTCTGCGCGACCAGCGCCTGGTTCGCCTGCTCGAGCTGCGGCTGCGGCACCACGCCGTTCTGCTGCTCCTGCGACACGGCAGGGTCTTCCATGTCCTTATTCTCAAGCACCTCGGATTTCGGCGTATTGCCATAAATGACCGGAATATCGCAGTCAGGGCAGGCAATTTTCGGCTTCGCCTCGAACAGCACGCCGCCCTGATCGTTCTCGATCTTGCTGATGAAGTACGGGTCAATCAGGAAGCCGCCGTTGGCCATCACCGAGTATCCGCGCGCGACCTGAAGCGGCGTAAAGGAGGCTGAGCCTAACGCCAGCGACTCGGTGCGAACGATGTTCTGCGCCGGGAAACCGAAGCGCTGCAGATACTCTGCGGCATAGTCGACGCCCATCGCGCGCATGGCACGCACCATCACCACGTTTTTCGACTGTCCCAGACCCTGCCGAAGGCGAATCGGGCCGGCATACTCCGCAGGGGAGTTCTTCGGCTGCCAGTCGGAACCCGCACCCGCATCCCAGCGGGAGATCGGCACGTCGTTGAGGATGCTGGCGAGAGTCAGCCCCTTATCCATCGCGGCCGTGTAGAGGAACGGTTTGATATTGGAACCGACCTGACGCAGCGCCTGGGTGGCGCGGTTAAATTTACTCTGGTTGAAATCGAACCCGCCGACCAGGGCCAGTACAGCGCCGTTCTGCGGATTGATAGAAACCAGGGCCGAGTTGACGTCCGGCACCTGCGCCAGCCACCAGGATTCGCCGACCTTGCGCACCCAGATTTGCTGCCCGGTCTGTACCGCATCGGTCACTTTACGCGGCGTGGCGCCCTGAAGGGTATCCGAACGGTACGGACGCGCCCAACGGATACCGTCCATGCGCAGGGAGACGGACGTACCGTCCGCGAGCGTTGCAACGGCTTCCTGAGGATCGGCCTGCGTCACCACCGCAGGAAGGAGCGGACCGTAGGTAGGCAGCGCTCTCAGCGTACTGGTGATTTTTTTGCTGTCCCACGCGCTTTCGCCCACCTTCCAGAGCACGTTTGACGGGCCGCGATAGCCGTGACGCATATCGTAGTCCATCACGTTGTTGCGTACCGCTTCCTGCGCCGCCTGCTGCACTTTACGGGTGACGGTGGTGTACACGCGATAGCCATCTTCATAGGCCTTGTCGCCATAGCGATTCACCATCTCCTGGCGAACCATTTCGGTCAGGTAAGGCGCTGAGAAGGCGATCTCCGGGGCGTGGTAGTTAGCGTCAATGACGTCGTTGCGTGCCTGGTCATACTCGCTCTGGCTGATATAGCCTTCGCTCAGCATACGTGACAGGACGACGTTACGACGGGCAGTGGCGCGGTCGAGCGAGTAGAGCGGATTAAACGTGGACGGCGCTTTTGGCAAACCGGCGATGGTGGCCATTTCGCTTAAGGTGAGTTGCTCAACAGGCTTACCGAAGTACACCTGCGCGGCCGCCCCCACGCCATAGGCACGGTAGCCCAGGTAGATTTTGTTGAGGTACAGCTCAAGGATCTCGTCTTTGCTCAGCAGCTGCTCAATACGGATCGCAAGGAACACCTCTTTGATCTTACGGGTCAGCGTCTTTTCAGGGCTGAGGAAGAAGTTACGCGCCAGCTGCTGCGTAATGGTGCTCGCCCCCTGAGAGGCGTGACCTGAGAACAGCGCAATGCTCGCGGCACGGAAAATCCCTACCGGATCGACACCGTGGTGCTCGTAAAAACGGCTGTCCTCCGTGGCGATAAAGGCTTTCACCATCACCGGAGGGATTTGGTTTAAGGTCAACGGAATACGACGCTTCTCGCCATACTGCGCCATGAGCTCGCCATCGGCGCTATAGACCTGCATCGGGATCTGGAGTCGCACATCGCGAAGCGTGGCGACATCAGGTAGCTGTGGCTCAATATATTTGTACAAACCGTAAATCGAGCCTGCTCCCAGCAGAATGCAACAGACTGCAAGGATGAATAAATACTTTACGAACTTCACCGGAGATTTCCCATTTGGTTTCACTTGGGCAGTTTCTAAACAATCGCGCGGTAGTATAAAGGCAAGCCTGATTCATTGATATAGCCGTCAGGGCGACGGGCGATAAGGAGATCGTGAAGCATGGCCTTCAAAACATGGCAAACGGGCGTTCATATTCAACAGGATAGGGTGCTGATCGTGGCGCTGGCCCGGGAGAAGTCCGGCTGGCGCCTGCGGCGCTGGTGGGCAATCCCGCTGGCCAAAAACATCATTCGTGACGGCAAAATTTGTCAGCCAGAACAGCTGGTTGATGCGTTACGCGACTGGCGAAAAACGCTGCCGCACGCCCATCGGGTGTTCCTCTCTTTTCCGGCAGCACGCACCCTGCAGCGGTCGCTTCCCCGTCCAACCGTTGCGCTGCGCGACAGCGAGCAGCTCTCATGGCTTGGCGCCGCGCTCGCCCGCGAGCTGGAGATGTCTGCCGATACGCTCTGTTTCGATTACGCGCAGGATACTTTCAGCAATACCTTTCAGGTGACGGCCGCACAAAACAACGAGGTCGACACCCTTCTGGCGCTGGCGAAAACGCTGCGTTTGCGGCTGGTGACCATTACCCCGGATGCCAGCGCGCTGACGAATCTTCTTCCTGCGCTGGCACCGGCGCAGTGCGTCGCCTGGCGGGACGATCGGCAGTGGCTCTGGGCAATGCGCCACCAGTGGGGACGCCGCTTAACTACCGAAGCAGAAAACGTGGCCGAACTGGCGGCGCTGCTGGCTCTGGGGCCAAATGACATCGCGCTGTTTGATCGCCAACGTGACCCGTGGGAAATCCTGGCGCGCTGTCATGCTCCGCTGCCGGAATGCGGCGCTGATTATACCGTTGCGCTGGCGTTGGCCATGAGCGAGGTGCCCGAATGAGCATCCTGAACTTTCTGCCCTGGCGACAGCAGCGGCGCACGCGATGCCTGCGTTTCTGGGGCGCAATGTGTGTCGGCACAGTGCTATTGCTGTTCGTGGTCTTTTTCTGTCTGCGGATGAACCATCTCGTGAGGCTGCGCGCGCTGCAAACGGATCTGACGGGAATGCAGACCGTGCAGCACGCGCTTGTCGCCCGACAAAGACTGACCGCACAGGCGCAAATGCCCGTGCAGACCCTGCAACGACGCGCATGGCAACCGGTGCTGTCCTCCCTTTCCAGCGCCATTCCGGCACAGGTCTGGCTGACAGAGCTGCGCTATCAGCCGCCTGCGCTGATATTGACCGGTTATGCCATCACCCTGCCGGCCCTTTCTGCCCTGCGCGATAGGCTGGGACAACTCGCGGGCTTTACGTCCGGGACGGCGGGCGAGCTTCGACAGGATAGTCGGGGGCACTGGCTGTTTACGCTGCATCTCAAAAGCGAGGAGTAACGCGTGGATACCCTGGTAGAACGCTGGTGCGAAAGCCGTTCCCGGCATCGGGTACTCTGCTGGTGCCTGGGGAGTCTCCTTGCAGGACTGGTCGCGTGGGGGTCGTTGCTCAGACCGGTAGACAAGCAGTGTGCTGAACAACAACGCCAGCTGATTGAAGATGTGAGGACGAACGCGGCGTTATGGCCTGCCGTCAGAAAGGTGCCGTTTCGTCCGGACGCTGTAAAAGCACGGGCGCTGACGCCGTTCTCCCCCCTCGATTTTCAGGGCGATGAGACGACGCTGGTTCACTGGAAGCCGCTGCAAAATGGAGGGGAGCTGGCGCTGGATGCGGAGTGGCAGGCCATTCCTGAGCTTTTTTCCCGGCTGGCACAGCAGGATGTGCAGATCGCGGCTTTCACGATTTCGCCACAAGGTTCGGCGTTACGCCTGCGGCTGGAGCTGGAACATGCGGAATAGCGCGCGATTTTTGCTGGTTTGCTCAGTGCTGCTATTAACCGGTATGCGCGATCCGTTTCGTCCCCCGGACGATCCTTGCGCCATTGGCGAGCTGGCGCAGTGGCACTTTCGCGGCATGGTGGAAGGGCAGGAGACTATCGGCATTTTACAGGATGGGCAAAAGCGCTGGTACCGGCTGAAAACGCATGAGCGCTTCCCGTCAGGCTGGAGGATAACAGCCATCAATGCAGCGGAGCTGGCAGTTGATGTGGGTGACACCTGTGACCCGGGAAAATGGACGTGGCAACGAGAAGGAACGGACAAAAATGAATTTACGGATAATGCTGTGGCTGCTGGCGTTCAGCCATCCCCTGTGGGCCGCCGAGCCAAAACCGGTCACGCTGGTGGTGGATGACGTTCCTGTGGTTCAGGTGTTACAGGCCCTGGTCGCACAGGAGAATCGTAATCTGGTGGTATCGCCTGATGTCAGCGGCACGCTTTCGCTAAACCTGACGCGTGTCCCCTGGCGGCAGGCGCTACGGACGGTTGTCACCAGTGCCGGACTCGTCTTGCGCGAGGAAGGCGGCATTTTTTATGTGCATACCGCGGCCTGGCAGCGTGAGCAGCGGGAGCGTTCAGATCAGGAACAGGCGCGTCGACAGCTTGATGCCCCGCTGGTCACTCAGGGCATTCCCTTTTCCTATGCCGATGCCGGGGAGCTGCAAAAAGCCGCGGAAAAACTCCTGAGCCCAAAGGGGAGTTTGTCTGTCGACACGCGTACCAACCGTCTGCTGATCCGCGATAACCAGACGGTGGTGGAAACGCTGCAGCGCTGGGCCGCCCAGATGGATATTCCCATCGAGCAGGTCGAGCTGGCGGCGCATATTGTGACCATTAACGAAAAAAGCCTGCGTGAGCTGGGGGTGAAGTGGAATCTCGCCGACGCGACCGACGCGGGCAAGGTTGGACAGCTCACGACGCTGGGCAGCGATCTTTCCGTCGCCAGCGCCGCCAGCCACGTGGGTTTTAATATCGGGAGGATCAATGGTCGGCTGCTGGATCTGGAGCTCTCAGCGCTGGAGCAAAAACAGCAGGTCGATATCATCGCCAGCCCGCGGCTGCTGGCCTCGCACGGGCAACCGGCCAGTATCAAGCAGGGCAGCGAGATTCCGTATCAGGTCTCAAGCGGGGAAAGCGGCGCCACCTCCGTTGAGTTTAAAGAGGCGGTACTCGGAATGGAGGTCACACCGGTGGTCTTACCGGGGGGACGCGTGCGCCTGAAACTACACATCAGCGAAAATATGCCGGGACAGGTTCTGCAGCAGGCCGATGGCGAAACGCTGGCTATCGACAAGCAGGAGATAGAAACCCAGGTGGAGGTAAAAAGTGGAGAAACGCTGGCGTTGGGCGGAATTTTTTCCCAGAAGAACAAAACCGGCAGTGACAGCGTACCCGGTCTGGGAAGCATCCCCTGGATTGGGTCGCTTTTTCGTCATGACGGGAAAGACAACGAACGGCGTGAATTAGTGGTGTTTATTACACCACGTCTGGTCGGTATTCGCTGACGGGTAACGATCCCCGCAATGATTTTGCATTCAGTTTGTTGCAGATGTTTGACGTGGGGCATGAATTAGCATACAAGGAGTACCGATTTGAGTTGGACTTACGTCTTATTACCTTATGCGCCCGGCGCGGTGATTTAATCAGTTGCCAAACAAGCCGGAGTATTGAGATAATTTTTAGTCTGACTCTCGCTCTATTGCATATGAGGTTTCAGTTCATGTCCTGCTACGCCGGGTGTCTGCGAAGCGGGGATTACCATTAACGAATAGTCTTAGTAGTACCGATAAAATGGCAGAGAAACGCAATATCTTTCTGGTTGGGCCTATGGGTGCCGGCAAAAGCACTATTGGGCGTCAGTTAGCTCAACAACTCAATATGGAATTTTACGATTCTGATCAAGAGATTGAGAAACGAACCGGAGCTGATGTGGGCTGGGTTTTCGACGTAGAAGGCGAAGAAGGTTTCCGTGACCGAGAAGAAAAAGTGATCAACGAACTCACGGAAAAACAGGGCATCGTTCTGGCAACAGGCGGCGGCTCTGTGAAATCTCGCGAAACCCGCAACCGTCTCTCCGCCCGTGGCGTAGTGGTCTATCTTGAGACGACCATTGAGAAACAGCTGGCACGTACGCAGCGCGATAAAAAGCGCCCGCTGCTGCAGGTTGAAACGCCACCACGCGAAGTTCTGGAAGCGTTGGCCGATGAACGCAATCCGCTGTATGAAGAGATTGCTGATGTGACCATTCGTACTGACGACCAGAGCGCTAAAGTGGTTGCAAACCAGATTATTCATATGCTGGAAAGCAACTGATTCTGGCTTTATATACACTCGCCTGCGGGTAAAAGCATTAAAGGTGGATGTCGCGTCATGGAGAGGATTACAGTTACTCTCGGGGAACGTAGTTACCCTATCACCATCGCGGCTGGTTTGTTTAACGACCCAGCTTCCTTTTTACCACTGAAAGCGGGTGATCAGGCGATGCTGGTCACCAATGAGACGCTGGCTCCGCTTTATCTCGACCGTGTGCGCCACCTGCTTGAGCAGGCGGGCGTAAAAGTCGACAGTGTGATTCTCCCCGATGGCGAGCAGTATAAAAGCCTGACGGTACTGGATACCGTCTTTACCGCATTGCTGCAAAAACCGCATGGTCGCGATACAACACTGCTTGCCCTGGGCGGCGGTGTTGTGGGCGATCTGACCGGCTTTGCGGCCGCAAGCTATCAGCGTGGCGTCCGTTTTATTCAAATTCCAACCACGTTGCTGTCCCAGGTCGACTCCTCTGTCGGTGGCAAAACGGCAGTGAACCATCCGCTCGGTAAAAACATGATTGGCGCGTTCTACCAGCCCGCGTCGGTGGTGGTGGATCTCGACTGTCTGAAAACGCTGCCGAAGCGCGAACTGGCTTCGGGTCTGGCGGAAGTGATCAAATACGGCATTATTCTGGACGGTGAGTTCTTTAGCTGGCTTGAAGAGAATATGGATGCGTTGCTGGGCCTCGATGAGGCTAAACTGGCATACTGCATTCGTCGTTGCTGTGAGCTGAAAGCAGAAGTTGTTGCCGCAGACGAGCGTGAAACGGGCTTACGTGCTTTACTGAATCTTGGGCATACGTTTGGTCACGCGATTGAAGCCGAAATGGGCTACGGCAACTGGCTGCACGGTGAAGCCGTCGCGGCCGGCATGGTGATGGCTGCCCGCACCTCTGAACGTCTCGGACAGTTCAAACCGGAAGAGACGGCACGTATCATTGCGCTGCTTGAGCGTGCTGGTTTGCCGGTGACCGGGCCGCAGGAGATGTCGGCGCAAGCGTATTTACCCCACATGATGCGCGATAAAAAAGTATTGGCAGGTGAGATGCGTCTTGTACTCCCGCTTGCAATAGGGAAGAGTGAAGTACGCGGCGGAGTGCCGCACGATGTCGTTCTTGGCGCTATCGCTGACTGTCAGCAGGCGTAACAACTAGAAAGGTCAGGCCACTGTCGCAGGTGGTCGTTTAGCTTCAGGTGAAATGCAAAGTCGTTGGCATAAGCCTTTGAGTGGGGTGTTAAATGGATGAATTCAAACCAGAAGACGAGCTGAAACCCGATCCCAGCGATCGTCGTACTGGTCGTTCTCGTCAATCTTCAGAACGTGATAACGAGCCGCAGATCAACTTTGACGATGTTGATCTGGATGCAGACGATCGTCGTCCTTCGCGCAGCCGCAACGCGCACGAAGAGCGAGCAGAAGAGGATTATGAGTCCGAAGAAGATTCAATGGACGAACAGCCTGTAGAGCGTCGCCCGCGTAAACGTAAAAAAGCCGCTGCGCCAAAACCGGCTTCCCGCCAGTATATTATGATGGGCCTTGGCGTTCTGGTGCTTGTGCTGCTGATTGTCGGCATTGGCTCCGCGCTTAAAGCACCGTCAACGAACACAACCGAGCAAACGGCTTCCGCTGAGAAGAGCATCAACCTTTCCGGTAACGATGCGTCCGACCAGGCGAATGGTGCACAGCCAGCGCCGGGTGCCACTTCTGCTGAGCAGACCGCAGGGAACACCACAGCGCCGCAGGATGTTTCTCTGCCGCCTGTTTCTTCAACCCCTGCTCAGGGTCAGGCATCTGCTGCGCCTGAAGGTCAGCAGCGTGTGGAAGTTCAGGGAGACCTGAATAATGCGCTGACGCAGCCGCAGAACCAGCAGCAGGTTGATAACGTCGTGGTTAACTCTACGCTGCCAACTGAACCTGCAACCGTTGCCCCGGTTCGCGGTGGTAACGCTCAGCCGCAAACGGCTGCGACGGAAACCAAACCGCGCCAGACGCAGACTGCGACACGTCCTGAACGTAAGCAGGCGGTGATTGAGCCTAAGCGTGAAACCAAACCTCAGGCAGTGGTGAAAGCGCCTGAAGTGAAAGCTGTTCCGGCGCAGCCGAAACACACTGAAACGGCTGCAGTGAGCGAGCCTGCTAAAGCGCCCGTCACGCAGACTGCGCCGAAAGCCACGGCGACCACCACGGCACCGGCTGCCACAGCGGCGCCAGCAGCGACGGCAACAGCCTCCAGCAGCGCGGCAGGTAAAACGGCAGGCAACGTTGGATCGCTGAAATCAGCGCCATCCAGCAACTACACGCTGCAGCTGAGCAGTTCGTCCAACTATGACAACCTCAACAGTTGGGCGAAGAAATCAAATCTGAAAAACTACGTTGTTTATCAGACGACCCGTAACGGTCAGCCGTGGTATGTGCTGGTGAGCGGTGTTTATTCGTCCAAAGATGAAGCAAAACGTGCCGTAGCGGCGCTGCCAGCTGACGTTCAGGCGAAGAACCCATGGGCGAAGCCGATTCATCAGGTTCAGGCCGATCTGAAGTAATGTTTAAAGCGCAGGATGCTGTCGGAGCTTTCTCCACAGCCGGAGAAGGTGTAATCAGTTAGTCAGCATGAAAAAAAATCGCGCTTTTCTGAAATGGGCAGGGGGGAAATACCCCCTGCTCGATGATATTAAAAAGCACCTGCCTAAAGGCGAGTGCCTTATCGAACCTTTCGTGGGTGCGGGGTCGGTGTTTCTCAACACCGATTTTTCTCGTTATATCCTGGCGGATATCAACAGCGACCTTATCAGCCTCTATAACATCGTTAAGCTGCGTACCGATGAGTATGTCGCCGAGGCGCGCAAACTGTTTACGCCCGAGAACAATAATCCGGACGTTTACTACCAGTTCCGCGCGGAGTTTAACCAAAGCCAGGATCCGTTCCGCAGAGCCCTGCTGTTCCTCTATCTCAACCGGCATGGTTACAACGGCCTGTGCCGGTATAATCTACGTGGGGAATTTAACGTGCCGTTTGGCCGCTATAAGCGCCCGTATTTCCCACAGGACGAGCTGTATCACTTTGCCGAAAAAGCGCAGAACGCGGAGTTCCATTGCCTCTCCTATGAAGAGTGTATGGAACTGGCTGGCGTAAATTCGGTGGTTTACTGTGACCCGCCATACGCGCCGCTGTCTGCGACGGCGAACTTCACCGCCTATCACACTAACAGCTTTAGCCCTGCCGAGCAGGCGCGCCTGGCGGAGATGGCGGAAAAGCTGGTCAGCAAAAGAATTCCGGTGTTAATTTCGAATCACGACACGCCTGATACGCGCGAATGGTACAAAGCCGCGAAGCATTTTCAGGTTAAGGTGCGGCGTAGCATTAGCAGCAACGGCGGCACACGTAAAAAGGTGGACGAACTCCTGGCTCTTTATCGCCCCTGAGCCGTTTTGCCCGCCGGTAAACACATTTCAAGGAGAAGCGGATGAAACAGTTTTTGATTGCTCCCTCAATTCTGTCGGCCGATTTTGCCCGCCTGGGTGAAGACACTGCCAACGCACTGGCGGCTGGCGCGGATGTCGTCCATTTCGACGTGATGGATAACCACTACGTTCCAAACCTGACCATCGGTCCGATGGTGCTCAAGGCGCTGCGTAACTATGGCATTACCGCCCCGATCGACGTTCACCTGATGGTGAAACCGGTTGATCGCATCGTGCCTGACTTCGCCGCGGCGGGTGCCAGCATCATCACCTTCCATCCGGAAGCCTCTGAACATGTGGATCGCACGCTGCAGCTGATCAAAGAGAACGGCTGTAAAGCGGGTCTGGTGTTTAACCCAGCCACGCCGCTGAGCTATCTCGACTATGTCATGGACAAGCTGGACGTGATCCTGCTGATGTCCGTTAACCCGGGCTTTGGCGGCCAGTCATTCATCCCTCACACGCTGGATAAGCTGCGTGAAGTCCGCCGTCGTATTGACGAGTCAGGCTACGATATTCGTCTGGAAGTGGACGGCGGCGTGAAAGTGAATAACATTGGTGAAATTGCGGCGGCAGGCGCGGATATGTTCGTTGCCGGTTCAGCCATTTTCGACCAACCGGATTACAAAAAAGTCATCGATGAAATGCGCCGCGAGCTGGCGAAGGTAAGTCATGGATAAATTACAGGCTATTCGGGGTGTGGCATTCGACCTCGACGGCACGCTGGTTGACAGCGCGCCGGGCTTAACGAGCGCCGTTGACCAGGCGCTGTATGCACTTGAACTCCCCGTTGCGGGTGAAGAGCGTGTCGTCACGTGGATTGGCAACGGCGCCGATGTTCTGATGGAGCGCGCGTTGACGTGGGCGCGTCAGGAGCGTGCGTCACAGCGTTCCGCCCAGGGGAAACCGAGCGTCGATCACGCGGACATCCCGCAGGAAGAGCAGCTGCGTATTCTGCGCAAACTGTTCGATCGTTTCTATGAAGAGACCGTCGAGGAGGGCAGCTTCCTGTTCCCGGACGTTCAGGAAACGCTGAGTGCGCTGCACGCGAAGGGCATCCCGCTGGGTCTGGTGACCAACAAACCCACGCCGTTTGTCGCACCGCTGCTCGACGCGCTCGATATCGCGAAGTTTTTCTCCGTGATTGTGGGCGGCGACGATGTGCAAAACAAAAAGCCTCATCCGGAACCGCTGCTGCTGGTGGCAGGAAAATTATCCTTAACGCCTGCGGAGCTGCTCTTTGTCGGCGATT
The DNA here is from genome assembly GCF_043972695.1 of Enterobacter quasiroggenkampii. Classification (NCBI taxonomy): domain Bacteria; kingdom Pseudomonadati; phylum Pseudomonadota; class Gammaproteobacteria; order Enterobacterales; family Enterobacteriaceae; genus Enterobacter; species Enterobacter quasiroggenkampii. The sequence continues at coordinate 205,344 of NZ_CP143745.1, read as the reverse complement.
CACGCAATGATATTCTGGCTGCCCGCGCGGCCGGGTGTCCTTCCGTGGGGTTAACCTATGGCTACAACTACGGTGAAGCCATCACGCTGAGTGAGCCGGACGTCGTTTTCGACCACTTCAAAGATTTGTTGCCCGCACTCGGGCTTTCGCACAGTGAACATCAGGAATTGAATAATGACTAAGCCCATCGTTTTTAGTGGCGCACAGCCTTCAGGTGAATTGACCATTGGTAACTACATGGGTGCGTTACGTCAGTGGGTCAGCATGCAGGATGACTACCATTGCATTTACTGCATCGTCGATCTCCATGCGATTACCGCGCGTCAGGATCCTGAGAAGCTGCGCAAAGCCACGCTGGACACCCTGGCGCTGTACCTGGCCTGCGGTATTGATCCAGAGAAGAGCACCATCTTCGTTCAGTCTCACGTGCCGGAGCACGCGCAGCTGGGTTGGGCGCTGAACTGCTACACCTATTTCGGCGAGCTGAGCCGCATGACGCAGTTCAAGGATAAATCCGCGCGCTACTCTGAAAACATCAACGCCGGTCTGTTTGACTATCCGGTGCTGATGGCGGCAGACATTCTGCTGTACCAGACTAACCAGGTCCCGGTGGGTGAAGACCAGAAGCAGCACCTGGAGCTGAGCCGCGATATCGCCCAGCGCTTTAATGCGATCTACGGCGATGTGTTTAAAGTGCCTGAGCCTTTCATTCCGAAGTCCGGCGCGCGCGTGATGTCGCTGCTGGAGCCGACCAAGAAGATGTCCAAGTCTGACGATAACCGCAACAACGTTATCGGCCTGCTGGAAGATCCGAAATCGGTGGTGAAAAAACTCAAGCGTGCGGTGACCGATTCCGACGAGCCGCCTGTTGTGCGCTACGACGTGCAGAACAAAGCGGGCGTCTCCAACCTGCTGGATATCCTCTCCGGCGTCACCGGCCAGAGCATCCCTGAGCTGGAAAAACACTTCGAAGGCAAGATGTACGGCCACCTGAAAGGCGAAGTGGCAGATGCCGTTTCCGGCATGCTGACCGAGCTGCAGGAGCGTTATCACCGCTACCGTAACGACGAAGCTTTCCTGCAGAAAGTGATGAAAGAGGGCGCGGAAAAAGCCAGCGCGCGCGCGTCCGAAACCCTGAAAGCGGTGTACAACGCGATTGGGTTTGTTGCGAAGCCTTGAGTCTGCTTGCCGGGTGGCGCTAACGCTTACCCGGCCTACAGGATCGTGTAGGTCGGGTAAGGCAAAGCCGCCACCCGACAAAAACACACTCTCCAAAACTAAAAAACCGGGACACCCCGGTTTTTTTACGCCTGTAAAACGCTTACTGCTGCGCTGCCGGGCCGCAACCACCGATGATTTTCGAAATGGAGATCGCCGGGTGCAGCAGATAATCGTAGCTGCAATTATTTTTGGTGTTCTGTACGTGACCGGTGCAGGCCGTCAGCGTCGATAACAGGCCAACCAGAACGGCGGCTTTTGCCAGTTTGAACATATGCATTCCTTGTCTAAAAAATGGATGTAATACGAGGGAATAAATGGAAAAGTTCCACTATGCGGGCGGTATGTTATCGGTAGGCGTAAGAGGGGAGTAGTCCGCTTAAGGACTACTCCAGGAAGGAAGAATATGCGTTAGTGATTCGAGAACCAGTTCAGCCTGTCGCGCAGTTCAACCACGCGGCCCACCACAATCAGCGCCGGGCTTTCAACCTGCTGCGCCAGCTCGCCTAACTGCGTCAGCACGCCATCCACCACGCGCTGCGTAATGGCGGTGCCGTTTTCGACAAGCGCGACGGGCATATCCGCATTCATACCGTGCTCCAGCAGCTTCGCCTGAATCGTGGCGGCCTGATTGAGCCCCATGTAGAACACCAGCGTCTGCTTTTCGGCGGCCAGGTTATGCCAGTCCAGCTCGCTGCCGGTCTTCAGGTGGCCCGTCACCAGACGCACGCTCTGGGCGTAGTCGCGATGGGTCAACGGAATGCCAGAGTACGCTGAACAGCCGGATGCCGCCGTAATGCCGGGCACGACAGAGAACGGAATGCCTGCGTCACACAGGGTTTCCAGCTCCTCGCCGCCGCGCCCAAAGATAAACGGATCGCCGCCCTTAAGGCGCACTACGCGTTTACCTTTCTGCGCCTCGCGCAGCAGGATCTGGTTGATCTCTTCCTGCGGCACGCAGTGGTAGCCCGCCCGTTTGCCCACGAAGACGCGGTCGGCATCGCGACGGACCAGATTCATGATGTCATCGGACACCAGACGGTCGTACACCACGATATCCGCCTGCTGGATCTGCTGTAGCCCTTTCAGCGTCAGCAAGCCCGCATCACCGGGGCCTGCGCCCACCAGCACCACTTCGCCGCGATGGTCCAGCGGTTCGCTCAGCAGCTGTTCGGTCGTTTCTTCAACGGCTTTGGTGTCCTGATTCGCCAGCGACTGCGCCAGCCTGTCGTTCACAAAGAATTTTTCCCAGAAGCGACGGCGCTCGCCCACGGTCGCGAAGGTTTGCTTCACGCGTGAACGCAGCTGCCCGGCATAATGCGCAATCTGGCCAAGATGCTGGGGCAACAGGGCTTCCAGTTTTTCCCGCAGCAGACGCGCGAGAACCGGCGAACGTCCCCCGGACGAGACCGCAATCATCAGCGGCGAGCGGTCGATAATCGACGGCATGATAAAGCTGGCCTCTTTCGGCGCATCCACCACGTTGCAGAAGATACGGCGCGCTTCGCAGGCGTCGCTCACGCGCTGGTTCACTTCATCGTCATCCGTCGCGGCAATGGTCAGCCAGCAGGTATCCAGCAGGGATTCATTAAACGCGCCCTGTTCCAGCGTGAGCATCCCTTCCTGAGCCCAAACCTCAAACTGGGGGGCGAAGGACAGGGCATTCACGGTCAGGCGGGCGCCAGCCTCTAACAGCAGGCGCGCTTTGCGCTCGGCCACGTCGCCGCCGCCCACGAGCAGGCAGTCGCGGTTGCGTAATTGACAAAAAATCGGCAGGTGATCCACGACGTTACCTCACAGCATTCATGGCGGGGGAAGAATTGACGTCAGGATAACAGCAGGAATCGTACAGAACATACGGTTTTTCCTGCCGTTACCCATAAGGGGTCATAAGCCTTTCCTATTGAAAAGGCGAGGGGTTACGCTTTCAGCTGCACCTCGCCGTCCTTCACGCGGACGTCGTAGTGTTTGACCGAGAAGCTTTCATCTTCCATGCAGAGTCCGTCGGTTAAGCGGAAACGCTGCTTTTTCAACGGGCTGGCGACCCACAGTTCACCCTGGTGCTCGGCAATCAGGCCGCGGGAGAGCACGCTGGCCTCAAAGAACGGGTCGATATTGCTGATGGCAAAAACCTGTTCATCGTGGCGAGGGCGGAAAATCGCCACCTGCTCGTTGCCCAGCAGCGCACAGACGCCGGTGGCGGGGAGAATGTCGTTAATATTGCAGATGTTTACCCACTGGCTCATGCGTTTTCCTCCACCAGCGTGACCGGAATACGTTCATACGGCGTCGCCGGACGATGCTGTTCGCGCTCCGGTACAACCTGTACGTTCGGGTCGCGCTGGCTGCTGTTGATAAAGTGTTTGAAGCGCGTCTGCGCCGCCGGGGTGTTAACGGTTTCCGTCCACTCGCAGATCACCGCCTCGCGCAGGCGCGCCATCTCCGCTTCCAGATGTTCGTTCAGGCCCAGCTTGTCGTCGATAATGACCGATTTCAGGTAGTCGATGCCGCCTTCGAGGTTATCGAGCCAGGAGGCGGTACGGGTCAGCTTATCGGCGGTACGGATGTAGAACATCATGAAGCGATCGAGATACTGAATCAGCGTGTCACGATCGAGATCCGCCGCCAGCAGGTCCGCATGGCGCGGTTTCATCCCGCCGTTGCCGCACACATACAGGTTCCAGCCTTTCTCGGTGGCAATAATACCCACGTCTTTACCCTGCGCTTCCGCACATTCGCGGGTGCAGCCGGAGACGCCGAACTTCATTTTGTGCGGGGTACGGATGCCTTTGTAGCGGTTTTCCAGCTCTACGCCGAAGCCCACGCTGTCGCCGACGCCGTAGCGACACCAGGTGCTGCCCACGCAGGTTTTCGCCATGCGCAGCGCTTTGGCGTACGCGTGGCCGGTTTCGAAGCCCGCTTCAATCAGCTGACGCCAGATTTCCGGCAGGTCGTCCTTCTGCGCGCCAAACAGGCCGATACGCTGGGAGCCGGTAATTTTGGTGTAGAGGTTAAATTCACGTGCGATACGGCCCACCGCGACCAGCCCTTCCGGCGTGATTTCACCACCCGCCGAGCGTGGAATCACGGAGTAGGTGCCGTCTTTCTGGATGTTGGCCAGGAAGTTGTCGTTGGTGTCCTGCAGCGGCGTATGCTCGGGCTTGAGCACGTACTCGTTCCAGCAGGAGGCCAGCAGGGAGCCGACGGTCGGTTTACACACTTCACAGCCGTAGCCCTGGCCGTGCTTCGCCAGCAGTTCGTCGAAGGACTTAATGCCTTCCACGCGGATCAGGTGATACAGCTCCTGGCGAGAATACGCGAAGTGCTCGCACAGGTTGTTGTTCACTTCGATGCCCTGTTTCGCCAGTTCGGCGTTCAGCACCTGAGTGACCAGCGGAATACAGCCACCGCAGCCAGTACCGGCTTTGGTTTCCGCTTTCAGCGCCGCAACGGTGTGGCACCCTTTGTTGATCGCGGAGATCAGCATGCCTTTGGTCACGTCGAAGCAGGAGCAAATCTGCGCGCTGTCCGGCAGTTTATCCACGCCGATGGACGGCTTGCCGCTGGAGGCGTGCGCCGGGAGGATCAGCGCGTCCGGGTTTTCCGGCAGCTCGATGGCGTTGAGCACCAGCTGGAGCAGGTTACCGAAGTCGCTGGTGTCGCCCACCAGCACCGCGCCGAGCAGGGTTTTGTTGTCCTGGCTGACGATGAGTCGTTTGTAGACCTCTTTGCTTTCGTCCAGATAGACGTAGCTGCGGGAATTCGGGGTGCGGCCGTGCGCATCGCCAATACCGCCTACATCCACGCCCAGCAGCTTCAGCTTGGCGCTCATGTCTGCGCCGGTGAAGGCGTTTTCGTTACCGAGGATATGATCCACGGCGACCTGCGCCATTTTGTAGCCCGGCGCCACCAGGCCGTATACGCGGTTGTTCCAGCTGGCGCATTCGCCGATGGCGTAGATATCCGGATCGGAGGTCTGGCAGGTGTCGTTAATCATGATCCCGCCGCGCTGCGCGACGGCCAGACCGCACTGGGTCGCCAGCTTGTCGCGCGGACGAATACCGGTGGAGAAGACGATGAAGTCCACCTCCAGCTCGCTGCCGTCGGCAAAGCGCATGGTTTTGCGCGCTTCAGTTCCTTCCTGAACGATCTCTTTGGTGTTCTTGCTGGTGTGAACCTTCACGCCCATGCTTTCGATTTTACGACGCAGCTGGTCACCACCCATGTGGTCGAGCTGTTCTGCCATCAGCATCGGGGCAAATTCGATGACGTGGGTTTCCACGCCGAGGTTTTTCAGCGCGCCTGCCGCTTCCAGACCCAGCAGGCCGCCGCCCACCACCGCACCACGTTTGCTGCGACGCGCACAGGATTCGATAGCGTTGAGATCTTCAATGGTACGGTAAACGAAGCAATCCTGTGTTTCCGAGCCTTTAATCGGCGGGATCCACGGGTACGAGCCTGTCGCCATGATCAGCTTGTCGTAAAAAACCGTACGGCCAGCGCTGGAGTGGATCACTTTTTCCTGACGGTTGATGGTGATAGCGCGTTCGCCCACCAGCACTTTTACGCCATGCTTCTCGTAGAAACCTTCGCGCACCAGAGAGAGCTCTTCGGCGGTATGATGGGAGAAGTAGGAAGACAAGTGCACACGATCGTACGCCTTGCGGGGTTCTTCACAGAACACGGTAATATCGAACTGCTCAGCATCGGCCTTATCGAGAAGATCCTCAATAAAGCGGTGGCCGACCATACCGTTACCGATGATAGCGAGTCTGACTTTGCTCATTATTGCCTCGATTTCTTTTCTATTATTGCCTACCTTAACGATTCAGCAGGGGCGCTTATTGATGCAAATCAAATACGTCTTCGCCTACTCCTTAGGTGGTATATGACTGATTTGTCAGGATTTTTATAAGTAGCGGAAATCGCAGGCTTTTCGTGTTCGTTGAATTTGTGTACAACTCAGGGGCGATTTTGCAAAAATCGATACGCCTGAATATCAGCTGCGTTTATGAGGGGAAAGGTATGTCTACATCACCGTTATGGCTTGTTCAGAATGTGCGTTTACCGGGTCGGGATGGGCTGTGGCAACTTGCCATCGAGAACGGGCGATTTGGTGACATCACCCCCATGGACGATACCCACGCCGAAAGTTATGAGGTACTGAACGCGCGCGGTGGTCTCGCTCTCCCACCGTTCATCGAGCCGCATATTCATCTTGATACCACCCAGACGGCGGGGGAGCCGAACTGGAACCAGTCCGGCACGCTGTTCGAAGGCATTGAACGCTGGGCGGAGCGCAAGGCGCTGCTCAGCCATGAGGATGTGAAAGCACGCGCCTGGAAAACGCTGAAGTGGCAAATTGCCAACGGCATCCAGTTTGTTCGTACCCATGTGGATGTCTCTGACCCGATGCTCACCGCCCTGAAGGCGATGCTGGAGGTGAAGCAGGAGGTGGCGCCGTGGGTAACGCTGCAAATCGTTGCGTTTCCGCAGGAAGGTATTCTCTCTTACCCGAACGGCGCGGCGCTGCTGGAAGAGGCGTTAAAACTGGGAGCCGACGTGGTGGGGGCGATACCGCACTTCGAATTTACCCGCGAATATGGCGTCCAGTCGCTGCACATCGCTTTTGAACTGGCGAAGCAGTATGACCGACCGCTGGATATCCACTGCGATGAAATTGACGACGAACAGTCGCGGTTTGTCGAGACGGTGGCCACGCTGGCGTATGAGGCCGGCATCGGCCCGCGCGTGACGGCCAGCCACACCACCGCCATGCACTCCTACAACGGCGCTTACACCTCGCGGCTTTTCCGTCTGCTGAAGATGTCGGGGATTAACTTCGTTGCTAACCCGCTGGTCAACATCCACCTGCAGGGGCGCTTTGATGACTATCCGAAGCGTCGCGGCATCACCCGCGTGAAAGAACTGCAGGAGGCGGGCATTAACGTCTGCTTCGGTCACGACGACGTCTTCGACCCGTGGTACCCGCTCGGCACCGGCAACATGCTGCAGGTGCTGCATATGGGGCTACACGTCTGCCAGATGATGGGCTATCCGCATATCGACAGCGGCCTGAACCTGATCACCCATAACAGCGCCCGTACCTTCGGCCTGAGCGATTACGGTATTGAAACGGGAAACCCGGCAAACCTGATTATTTTGCCTGCGGAGAGCGGGTTTGAAGCGGTGCGCTGTCAGGTGCCGGTGCGCTGGTCGATTCGTCAGGGGCGGATTATCGCCACCACGCAGCTGGCGCAGACCTGGATCCAGATGGATACCGGGGGAGAAGAGGTCAGTTTCGCCAGAAACAGCCCCTCTGCATAATGCAAAGGGGCGCAGGGTTTAGTGCGATGCCGCTGCCGCGTTGTGCTGGCGGTGGCGGGTCACAAAGCCCAGGATGAAGCACATGATGAACACCACGGCGTACAGACCGTTCGCGGTGTGCAGCGCGGCCAGCGGGCCGCTGTGGGCAACGATCGGGCCCGTCACCACGAAGGTCAGCATGGTGCCGATGGTGCCGCAGGTCAGAACGAAGTTAACCAGCTTCGGCGAGGCCACTTTGGTCTGCAGGGAGCCCAGGGTGATGATCGAGGTGTAGATCGCGCTGGAGAAGAAGCCCAGGGTCAGAATGAACCACGGCATATGTTCCGGGGAGCCGTTGATGAACAGATACATCAGCACGGTCGCCAGACCTGCCAGCACGGTCAGAATGCGCTGCAGGTCGAAGAAGCGCAGGATGAAGCTAAACGCCCACATACCGAACATGTAAGACATCCAGAAATCGCTCACCAGTTTACCCGCATCGTTCAGGCTCATGCCCAGACCTTTGGCGTATTCCGGTACCCAGGAGATAAAGCCCAGCTGGCCCAGGATGTAGCACAGGGCGGCGATGGAGAGGAACAGCACGCCGATACCCCATTTCTCTTTCGCCACAGGCTCTGCCGTGGTTTGCGCTTTCTTGCCCAGTACCGGGAACTCGCAGCCGAAGGTCAGAATAAAGATCGCCACGTAGACCAGACCAATGCAGGCATAGACCCAGTACCATTCAATGCTGCGGGCCAGCAGAACGGCCGCGACCATCGGGAAGATCATGCCGGCCATGCTGAAGAAGGAGTCGGTAAACAGCAGGCGCGCGCCGCGCTGGCGGCCTTCATACATATGGGTAATCAGGAATGTACCGATCGACATGGTGATCCCGCTAACCAGGCCGAGCACGAACATGGCGGCAGAGAACAGGGCGATGCTGTGGCTCAGCATCAGCCCCGCCACGGCGGCGACCATCAGCACAAAGCCGAAGCGAAGCTGGGTTTTCAGCGGCACGATTTCCATCAGCCAGGCATTCAGGAAGATAGAGATCAGGATCCCCGCGTTGAGGAAGGTGAAGGTGTTACTCATGCTGGAAACGGGCAGCTGGAAGTAGTCTGCGATATTTCCCATCACCATCCCGGTGACGATCACCAACGCACCGGTCAGGGCGTAGGAGAAGAAGCTGATCCATGTGAGCTTGATGCGATTGCTGTTAGTCATGTCTGGCCTGTTCAGAAAAAGAAAAGCGCCCATCGGGCGCTGAGAGCGGGCAGATTTTAGACATTAAAGTGATCTATTCATATCTTTTAAGAGAAATTAGAAGTTCATTGCAGGTTTTTATGTGATCTCTATCACATAAAAAGGTGATAAAACCAATCGTTTGCGTGGTTACAACTGTTTCAATTTCGTAAAATTAGGTAAAAGGCTGGTCTCCGTTCATACTGCTCTTTAGAATCAAGCCATTCGCTTTTTATACTGCGCTTTGTTAAGGAATTCTCATGCTCAAATCAACACTGGCGGCTGTCGCAGCTGTGTTTGCTCTTTCTGCCGTTTCCCCTGCTGCGCTGGCAGCAAAAGGGGACCCTCACGTTCTGCTGACCACCTCCGCCGGGAATATTGAGCTGGAACTGAATAGCCAGAAAGCTCCGGTTTCTGTGAAAAACTTCCTCGACTATGTGAACAGCGGCTTCTACAACAACACCACCTTCCACCGCGTGATCCCGGGCTTCATGATTCAGGGCGGCGGCTTCAACGAGCAGATGCAGCAGAAACAGCCGAACCCGCCAATCAAAAACGAAGCGGATAACGGCCTGCTGAATAAGCGCGGCACGATCTCTATGGCGCGTACCGCGGACAAAGACAGCGCGACCAGCCAGTTCTTCCTCAACGTGGCGGATAACGCCTTCCTCGACCACGGTCAGCGCGACTTCGGCTATGCCGTTTTCGGTAAAATTGTGAAAGGGATGGACGTCGCCGACAAGATTTCTCAGGTGCCTACTCACGACGTCGGTCCGTACCAGAATGTGCCGTCAAAACCTGTCGTGATCCTCTCCGCAAAAGTTCTGCCGTAATTCTTCTGAACGCGGGCTTCTCCTGCCCGCGTGATGTCGCCCTCCCTGCGAAAGCGCGTTTTGCTGCTTATACTTGTGGCAAACGGACTATTCAGGGAGGCGTTAAGTGAAAAAACTCACCGACAAGCAAAAATCCCGTCTCTGGGAGCAGCAGCGTAGCGTTAACTTTCAGGCCAGTTGTCTCCTTGAGAAAGGTAATGGTCCATCGGATCCCGACATTGAGACCCTGGAGCTTGGGCCTTCCGCGCCCGGGTTACCCCATCTGTGCCTTATTCACCGCCATCTCTACCGCAGAGAGATGAAGCGGGCAGGGGAGTTCCGTACCGACGATATTTTCAAGGGGGATATTCCCTTCTGCCATTTCGAATACATCGAGAAGATGGGGAATGAACTGATGGCGGCGCTGGAAAGCGAAAAGTATCTTGTGGGTCTTGAGAAAGCGGCGTTTGTTGACCGGGTTAGCCACTATTACTGCGAAATCAACATGCTGCACCCGTTTATGCGCGGCAATGGCATTGCCCAACGGGTGTTCTTCGAGCAGCTGGCGCTTCACGCGGGTTACGCGCTGGACTGGCGCGATATCGATCCTGAGCAGTGGGTGACCGCTAACCGCAGCGGCGCAACGGGGGATTTAACCGCGCTAAACGCTATCTTTGCCAAAGTAGTGAGCGAAGCGCGGGAATCTGAGTAGAATAGGGCGGCATTTTTTTCGGGAGCCGCCATGATTCTGCTGATTGATAACTACGATTCCTTCACCTGGAACCTTTACCAGTATTTTTGCGAACTGGGTGCAGAGGTGGTTGTTCGTCGCAACGACGAGATCGAGCTCGCCGATATCGAGACGCTGGCTCCGCAGAAAATCGTGATTTCACCCGGCCCCTGCACGCCGTCGGAATCGGGTATTTCGCTGGAGGTTATCCAGCACTATGCTGGCAGGCTGCCGATCCTGGGCGTCTGCCTGGGTCATCAGGCGATTGCCCAGGCGTTTGGTGCTACCATCGTGCGGGCCGCCAAAGTGATGCACGGTAAAACCTCGCCGGTCACGCACGTGGGCACCGGGGTGTTCACGGGGCTCAATAATCCGTTAACCGTGACGCGCTACCACTCGCTGGTGATTGACCCGCCGACGCTGCCTGACGGCTTTGAGGTGACCGCCTGGAGCGATACGCAGGAGATCATGGGGATTCGCCATCGCGAATGGGATCTCGAGGGCGTGCAGTTCCATCCGGAAAGTATCCTCAGCGAGCAGGGGCACGCGCTGCTGGCAAATTTCCTCCATCGCTGAATATCTGTTGCCTTGCTGTGATTTTTTATGCATATTTTGTGATTATATTTTCACAATTAATGTGACATAAAATGGATGGGCATGACATGGCAACTGAACAACCAGCAATTACCCGCGCAACATTTGATGAAGTAATCCTGCCGATTTATGCACCGGCTGAGTTTATCCCGGTGAAGGGGAAAGGCAGCCGCGTCTGGGATCAGCAGGGTAAAGAGTATGTGGATTTCGCGGGCGGAATTGCGGTCACGGCGCTGGGTCATTGCCATCCCGCGCTGGTGGAGGCGCTGAAAACCCAGGGCGAAACCCTGTGGCACACCAGCAACGTCTTTACCAACGAGCCAGCGCTGCGCCTGGGCCGCAAGATCATTGAGGCGACCTTTGCCGAGCGCGTGCTGTTTATGAACTCCGGCACCGAAGCCAACGAAACCGCCTTTAAGCTGGCGCGCTACTACGCGACTACGCGCCACAGCCCGTATAAAACCAAAATCATCGCCTTCCATAACGCTTTCCACGGGCGCTCCTTCTTTACCGTCTCCGTTGGCGGCCAGCCGAAGTATTCCGACGGGTTTGGCCCGAAGCCGGCCGACATCGTCCACGTGCCGTTTAACGATCTGCACGCGGTGAAAGCGGTGATGGACGACCACACCTGCGCGGTGGTGGTGGAACCTATTCAGGGGGAAGGCGGCGTGACCGCGGCAACCCAGGAGTTCCTGAAAGGGCTGCGAGCGCTGTGCGACGAACATCAGGCGCTGCTGGTCTTTGATGAAGTGCAGTGCGGAATGGGACGTACCGGGGACCTGTTTGCCTATATGCACTACGGCGTGACGCCGGATATTCTGACCAGCGCGAAAGCGCTCGGCGGTGGATTCCCGGTAAGTGCGGTCCTGACGACGCAGGAGATCGCCTCCGCGTTCCACGTCGGTTCTCACGGCTCAACCTACGGCGGTAACCCGCTGGCGAGCGCCGTGGCGGGTGCCGCGTTCGACATCATCAACACACCAGAGGTGTTGAACGGCGTTAGCGCGAAGCGCGAGCTGTTTGTGAAACACCTGAAAAAGATTGATGAGCAGTACGACGTGTTCAGCGAGATCCGTGGGATGGGGCTGCTGATTGGCGCTGAGCTGAAGCCGCAGTACAAGGGCCGCGCGCGTGATTTCCTGCACGCCGCCGCTCGCGAAGGGGTGATGGTGCTCAACGCCGGGCCGGACGTCATGCGCTTTGCGCCGTCGCTGGTGGTGGAAGATAAGGATATTGAAGACGGATTAACCCGCTTTGCCGCGGCGGTTGCGAAGATCGTCCAGCAGAATTAGTACGGCGTTCGTTTCAACACGCGCGTTAACCAAACCCCATGATGCGGACGCTGACGCCATGCCACCGACGAAATGGTGTGCATGGTGTTCAGATGCCCCAGCACGCGCTGTAAATGCTGTTCCAGGGTGCTCATTGGGCCGTGGGTCAGCGTTTCCGGCGCTTCCAGAATATTTGAATCCCCCGACTCACCCGGCGAGTCATACTCCAGACGCTGCTGACACCGCTGCAACGCAATTTCACACGACTGCAAATAGCGCTGCGCCAGATCCGGCGTGAGCATCGTGTGCTCGCGCGCCAGCGTGGTCATAGCGTTAATGTGCTCGACGATAAACTGGCTGTGCGTCACCCAGAGCTTCATATCGGCCAGATAGTGTGAGTTAAAGCCCGGCTCCTGCATCGCCTGGTTGAGCGAGTTAAACAGGGCGTTGTGCGCCTGGTTAACCTTCATGCGCTGATACGCCAGCGGGGAGGGCTGCGGGTCGTCGCTCAGGATCAGGCGAATGGCCTGCTGGTCGGCTTCCAGCGCGTCGTGGGCGTTCTGCCTGAGCAGTCCGCTTTGCCACTGCGGCCAGAGCCAGACCATACCGCCGAAGGCAATCAGGCAGCCGATCAGGGTATCGATCAGCCTGGCTACAATAAACTGTTCGCCATTGAGCGTGAGTAGTTGCAGGGTGTAAACCGCCGTCACCGTGAAGCCCACCATCGCCCAGCCGTAGTTTTTGCGGATAATCAGGTAACTCACCAGCGTGATCGCCAGCATCCCTGCCAGGGTGTAGCCTTCCGGCACGTGGAAGTGCAGCGTCACGCCCGCAATGATCAGCCCGGCCATGGTGCCGCCCGCCCGATGCAGAATACGTACCCGCGTGGCGCCGTAGCCGTTCTGGGTGACAAACAGCACAGTCATTAAGATCCAGTAGGGTTTCGGCAGATGCAGCGCCATGCCCATCAGGCTGGCGGTACTGAGCATCACGCTAATTCGTGCGGCGTTGCGCAGGGCGGACGATTTAAGCGACAGATAGCTCCTGAGCGCGGGCAATAACGGCAGCCGTTTTTGTTTATCCGCCATCAGGTCGCGCGGATAGAGCGGGCGCTGGGTGCGCAGCACGCGGGCGATGCGGCTGAAGTGCCAGGCGGCAAACTGGCCGACCGGGTTATCCGGATGCTGACGGGCGATTTTCTCCAGCGCGCCGAGCTGTTTTTCCATGTTAAATCGCATGGGGTAGCGGTGGTAAAGAATATCGTCTGCCAGCACCCGCAGACGTGCCGAAACGGTCTGCGCGTTCCAGCGGATCACCGCTTCGGCGTGGCTGCGCTCGACCAGCTTTTGCACCTCCTGCGGATGGTGCAGGCTCACGGAGATATGCTCCTGCAGATCCAGCCCGACCTGGAAGGTGCGCAGCAGCCGTTTGTACTCGTGGTTCTTGTTGGCGGCGAGCATATGCAGCTGCTGATAGCACTGGCTTATCAGATCCACCACCTTCTGCTGGCGCGTCAGCAGCGGCGGTAAGGCTTTTTCCGGATCGGTATGCTGGGTCAGCAGGGTGTATTTGGCTTCGCAGTACTCTGCTAGCTGCACATAGAGCAGGCTCAGGGATTCGCGCAGCGGCTGTTCCCGCCACAGCCAGAACCAGAACCAGTTGAACAGCCCGTACCACAGTGTCCCCAGGGCGTAGATCAGCAGCGGCTCCCACACCGGCATATTCCCGGCGAGGCTTAGCGTAAAGATGGCCGCAATCAGCGAAGCGGGAAGCAGGCGAGCGTGCAGCGAACTGATTTCCGCCGTGACGCCGAGCGTCATCGCCAGCACGGTCAGGATCAGCGGCAGCGGGATATCACGAGCCAGTAACAGCTGTACGGCAAGGCTACAGCCGGCAAACAGGCAGCCACCAATAATCAGGCGTTTGAAAAAGCGCTTATGCGGCGTGTCCAGACCGGCGATGTTGCAGCAGGCGGGCACGAGGGAAAACAGCAGGCCTTGCTGAAGGTGTCCGAGGATCAGGCCTATGGCCACGGGTAGACACAACACCAGCGTTTGTCGCAGTGCGTAGTTAACTTCCGGGTGATAAATCAGCCTGCGCCACATGGGGAGTAGAGACAAAAACGGCGTGACACCTTGCGATGGCACGCCGTTTGAGCGGAATTAACGCGTTCCGTAGACCACGATGGTTTTACCGTGGGCGGAAATCAGGTTTTGATCTTCCAGCATTTTCAGGATACGGCCCACTGTTTCACGGGAGCAACCAACGATCTGACCAATTTCCTGACGGGTAATTTTAATTTGCATGCCGTCCGGGTGGGTCATGGCGTCCGGCTGTTTCGCCAGGTTCAGCAGAGTTTGTGCGATGCGGCCCGTCACGTCCAGGAAGGCGAGGTTGCCCACTTTCTCTGAGGTGACCTGCAGGCGGCGCGCCATCTGGGAAGAGAGACGCATCAGAATATCAGGGTTAACCTGAATCAGCTGACGGAACTTCTTGTAAGAAATTTCAGCCACTTCACATGCTGTCTTTGCACGAACCCAGGCGCTACGTTCCTGGCCCTCTTCAAACAGGCCCAGTTCACCGATGAAATCGCCCTGGTTCAGATAAGAAAGGATCATCTCTTTCCCTTCTTCATCTTTGATCAGCACTGCCACCGAGCCTTTAACGATGTAATACAACGTTTCCGCTTTTTCACCCTGGTGAATCAGCGTGCTCTTCGATGGGTACTTATGAATGTGGCAATGAGACAAGAACCATTCGAGAGTCGGGTCTGTTTGCGGTTTGCCAAGCACCATGCGCTGTTATCCTCTGTTATAAGCTGTCACCAGAGTCATCAGATGCATCCGGACTCTGGGGTTGCAATCGAATTCTTACCCATACCCTGGGAAGTCGGCTACCGTAACGTTTCGCAGCCAGTAAAGTTTGATGTCCTCTGCATACATGTGTAACGTCAATGTATTACTGTAGCATCCTGAGTGTTTTAGCATAGCTTTCGCCGCGTGTCTCCTGGTGTCTCGCTTCAGCATGATGCAGGTCGCCTTCCATTGCGAGAAATGTAACGCACGCGTAATCTGTCACCAAAAATGCAACGTTGGAGTTTAAGAATATGCAAGCGCGCGTGAAGTGGGTTGAAGGTTTAACGTTCCTGGGCGAATCCGCGTCAGGGCACCAGATTTTGATGGACGGTAACTCCGGCGATAAAGCGCCCAGCCCAATGGAAATGGTGCTGATGGCGGCAGGGGGATGCAGCGCCATTGACGTGGTGTCGATTCTGCAAAAAGGTCGTCATGACGTGACGGATTGTGAGGTGAAACTGACGTCAGAACGTCGCGAAGAGGCGCCACGCCTGTTCACCCACATTAATCTGCACTTTGTGGTTACCGGTAAGGCGCTGAAAGACGCGGCGGTTTCACGTGCGGTGGACCTGTCTGCCGAGAAGTACTGCTCTGTGGCGTTAATGCTGGAAAAAGCGGTAAAAATTACCCATTCGTATGAAGTGATCGAGGCTTAATCTTTTGGCGGGTGGCGCTTCGCTAACCCGCCCTACAAAAGCTACAACTGCACGAACGTAGGCCGGATAAGCGAAGCGTCATCCGGCAACAGACGTCACGCAATCTGCTTTCCTTCCATCAACCGCTCCACAAGCGGCGTCATGATGAGCTCCATCGCCAGCCCCATTTTTCCGCCCGGCACGACCAATGTATTCATGTGAGAAATAAACGAGCCCTGTAGCATCGCCAGCAGCCAGGGGTAATCAATGCCTTCGAGATTGCGGAAATGGATCACCACAAAGCTCTCATCCAGGGATGGGATACTTTTGGCCGCGAACGGGTTGGAGGTGTCCACCGTCGGCACGCGCTGGAAGTTGATATGGGTGCGGGAGAACTGCGGCGTCAGGAAGTTGATGTAATCTTCCATGGAGCGCACCACCGAGTCCATCACCGCCTCTCGCGAATGGCCGCGTTCGCTCATGTCACGCGTCAGCTTCTGGATCCACTCCAGGTTAACGATAGGCACCACGCCAACCAGCAGGTCCACTTGGCGCGCCACGTCGTGTTGCGGCGTGACCACGCCGCCGTGTAATCCTTCGTAAAACAGCACGTCGGTGGGTTCCGGCAGGGGCTGCCAGGGGGTAAAGGTACCCGGCACCTGATTCCAGGGAACGGCTTCATCATAGGTATGCAGATACTTGCGAGACTGCCCTTTGCCGCTCTGACCGTACTCAATAAAGGTTTGTTCCAGCAGGCCGAAGTCATTGGCTTCCGGACCGAAGTAGCTGATATGTTTTCCCAGATCGCGCGCCTTACGGATGGCCATGTCCATCTCCGGACGCGTGTAGCGGTGAAAGCTGTCGCCTTCGACCTCCGCCGCACGGAGATTCAGCTGGGCGAAAATCTTGCGAAATGCGAGGCTGGTGGTGGTGGTTCCCGCACCACTCGACCCCGTAACGGCAATAACCGGATGTCTGGCAGACATAGCAACTCCCTGACTGAAAAGGGTGGAAGATCAGCCGTGAAACGCGTTGCGGGGCATGATATTGACCGTCTCATGCAGTTCTGACCACACCAGCACCACGTCGCCGCTTTTCAGCTGGCGCTTTACATCGTTGACCTTTTGCTCAAGCGAGCGTTCCTGTTCACCATAATCGGTGCCTTCGCGTAATACAAAGCTTTCAATCAGATTATCGAGCGTTTCGGGAGCCAGATCCTGCCAGGGAATAATCATGTTGCACCGTCCAGATAAGGGGTTAGCCAGTCAGGAATACGCGTCTCAAGCCACATTTTCGGGCGGCGCAGCGTGCCGCCGATAAACCCGACGTGGCCGCCGTGCTCGGTCAACTGATAGTGAACGTTGTCGGGCAGGAATTCCTGAGCGGGAATCGAGTGATGATCCATAAACGGGTCATCTTTGGCATGAATGATCAGCGTCGGCTGCGTGATCTTGCTGAGCAGCGGCATGGCGCTGCACTGACGATAATAGTCAATCGCATCGGCGAAGCCGTGAATTTTCGCGGTGATCAGATCGTCGAATTCGCGAATGCGGCGCACTTTTTTCAACTGGCGCAGGCTGACCGGGAGGGTGTCCGGGTAGGCCTTCAGTTTACGCGCCGCGTTGGCCTTCAGCAGGTTGAGCAGGTAGCGCTGATAGACGCGGGAAAAGCCTTTATCCATGTGGTAGCTGCACTGCTCCAGCATGAACGGGGCGGAGACGATGACGGCGGCATCCAGCGGGACGCTTTCCCCCTCTTTAGCCAGCAGGCAGGCCAGCATATTGCCGCCCAGCGAGTAGCCTACGGCCGCGGTGGGCACGGTGCCGAAGTTGTCCCGCAGCCAGTGTAAAAACCACGTGCCGTCTTCGGTTTCACCCGAGTGATAGATGCGTTTCTGACGATTCGGTTCGCCGCTGCAGCCGCGAAAATGCATCACCACGCCGAGCCAGCCGCGCGCTTTGGCCGCCTCAATTAACCCGTGCGCATACGGGCTGTGAAGGCTGCCTTCCAGACCGTGAAAAACCACCAGCCGCGGCTTATGGCGAGCCTGATCCGGTGCTTCGCTCCAGGCGAGATCCAGAAAGTCACCGTCTGGCAGGTCTAGCCGCTGCCAGTGTGGGGTGAATTGCACCTTGCGGCGGATCAGTCGCGGCAGCATGGTCTGCAAATGGCGATTGGCGACGCCGCGCATAGGCACGAACTCAGTGCTGTCTTCGGCTGCAATCCCGAAGCCTGATGGAATGATTTGGGTCATAAGCGCGATGCTGATTCTTGTCAGAAATTAACGATACTTTCCGAATTGTACCCCGTTTAGCCTGGTTTTCCGAAACATGAACTGATCCCGATCACAAATATTTACCTTGATTATTACTCTCAGGCTAATGATTCAGCTCTACGCTTAATTGATGCCTTTCTCACCAGAGCGCACACTTTACTCAACGTTAAGCAAATCAAAATGATTAGCTGAATCAGGAGGTTAATAATGTTATCTGGGCAAACACCCACCCGGCAATGGAACACGCGACGCAGCGAAAAAGCGCGTCGTCTGGCCTCCGTACCGGTGCAGGGCAAGGTACTGCCAACCGGCGATCTCGTCGCCATGCTGGAAAAACTGATCGCGCCAGGCGACAAGGTCGTGCTGGAAGGTAACAACCAGAAGCAGGCCGATTTCCTTTCCCGCTCGCTGGCCGAAGTGAACCCGCAGATCGTCCACGACCTGCATATGATCATGCCAAGCGTTGGCCGTAGCGAACATCTGGATATCTTTGAGAAAGGCATCGCCCGCAAGCTGGATTTCTCCTTCTCCGGGACGCAGAGCCTGCGCATCTCCCAACTGCTCGAGGATGGTCAGCTCGAAATCGGCGCGATTCATACCTATATCGAACTCTATTCTCGTCTCTACGTCGACCTGTCGCCCAACGTGGCGCTGATTGCCGGCTTTAAAGCTGACCGCAAAGGCAACCTCTATACCGGGGCGAGCACCGAAGATACCCCGGCGCTGGTGGAAGCCGCCGCGTTCCATGACGGCATCGTCATCGCGCAGGTGAACGAGCTGGTGGATGACGAGTGTGACCTGCCGCGCGTGGATATTCCGGGCTCGTGGATTGACTTCGTGGTGGTTGCCGATAAGCCGTTCTTTATCGAACCGCTGTTTACCCGCGACCCGCGCCTGATTAAACAGGAACACATCCTGATGGCAATGATGGCCATCAAGGGTATTTATGCGGAACACCAGGTGCAGTCCCTGAACCACGGGATCGGCTTTAACACTGCGGCGATCGAGCTGCTGCTGCCTACCTACGGTGAACAGCTCGGGCTCAAAGGCAAAATCTGTAAACACTGGACGCTGAACCCGCATCCAACGCTGATCCCGGCCATCGAAAGCGGCTGGGTCGAGAGCGTGCACTGCTTCGGCGGCGAGCTGGGGATGGAAGAGTACATCCGCGCGCGTCCGGACGTCTTCTTTACCGGTGCCGACGGCTCCATGCGCTCCAACCGCGCGTTCTGCCAGCTGGCAGGTCAGTACGCGGTGGATATGTTCATCGGCTCTACGCTGCAGGTGGACGGCTACGCCAACTCCTCAACCGTGACCCGTGGTCGTCTGTCCGGCTTCGGCGGTGCGCCAAACATGGGTCACGACCCGCACGGTCGTCGCCACGCCACGCCAGCCTGGCTGAACATGATCACCGAACCTGACCCAATGCAGCGCGGCAAAAAACTGGTCGTGCAGATGGTGGAAACCTTCCAGGCGGGCGTGAAGCCGACCTTCGTGGAAAAACTCGATGCCGTTGACGTGGCGAAAGCCTCCGGTATGCCGCTGGCACCGGTGATGATCTACGGCGATGACGTCACCCACGTGCTGACGGAAGAGGGGATTGCCTACCTCTATCGGGCGAAAGATCTGGAAGAGCGTCGCGCCATGGTCGCTGCCGTCGCGGGGATCACCGACATCGGTCTGGGCGTGGATGCCAAACGCGTGGCGGAACTGCGTCAGAGCGGCAAGGTGCTCTATCCGGAAGATATGGGGATTCGCCGCACTGATGCCACCCGCTCTCTGCTGGCGGCAGGCAGCGTGTCTGATCTCGTGGAATGGTCCGGCGGTCTCTATAACCCACCTGCGAAATTCCGGAGCTGGTAATGAAACTTCTCCCCCAGGTTCAGGTTGAAGGCGGTGCCGAATGGCTGGCGCGAACCGCCACGCAGTGTCTGATTGACGAAGCACGTTTAAGCCCGAAACCCGGTCTGGTGGACAGTCGGGGGAACGGCGCGCATCACGATTTATCCCTTGCGCTGATGGAGCGCTCTGCGCACAGCCTGACCTCCACGTTTCAGGCGCTGGCGCTGCAAAGCTGGCAGCGCCCGGCAGATATCGCACTTCGGCAAACCGTCGGGCGACTCGGTCGCGAAGGCGAGCAGCAGATGATGGTCGCAACCGGTGGCGTAAACACCCATCGCGGCGCGATTTGGGCGCTGGGGCTGCTGGTCAGCGCGGTGGCGATGCTCGGCGGTGATGCGAGGGCGCAAGACGTCGCCCGCACTGCCGCGCAGCTGGCGAGACTGCCGGACGACGCGGCGCCGAAGGTGTTCAGTAAAGGCCTGCGCGCCACGCACCGTTACCGCGTGCCGGGCGCGCGTGAAGAGGCGCAGCAGGCGTTCCCGCACGTTATGCAGCGCGCGCTGCCGCAGCTTCGTCTGAGCCGCCTCAACGGCAGCAGCGAAACGCACGCCAGGCTCGACGCGCTGATGGCCATCATGACCTCACTCACCGACACCTGCGTGCTGTCACGTGCCGGAATGGAAGGGCTTGATGCTATGCAGGACGGCGCCCGTGCGGTGCTGAATGCCGGCGGCAGCGCAACGCCTGCGGGCCAGCAGGCGCTGGCGAGGTTAGACCGTCAGATGCTGGCGCTCAACGCCTCACCGGGCGGCGCTGCCGACCTGCTTGCCGCCACGCTGTTTCTCGACCGCGTCGAAACGCCAAATTCAAAGCATTAAGAGGATGTTATGGAAAAAATCACATTGACCGTGCCAGCCAGCCGCACGTTAAGCGGCAGGGCGCTGGCAGGGGTAGTCGGTTCCGGGGATATGGAGGTGCTCTTCACCGCCGAACCGGGTCAGACGTTAACCATTGATATCACCACCTCCGTGGACAACAGCCGGGGGCGCTGGGAGGCGCTGTTCAACCGTCTGCAAACCGTCAGCAGCCTGCCCGCAGGGAAGCTGACCATCCACGACTTCGGCGCGACGCCGGGCGTGGCGCGCATTCGCATCGAACAGGTTTTTGAGGGGGTGAGCCATGCGTGATGACAACAGCTTTATCGAACTGAAAGCGCGCCAGCGCGCGCAGGCCCTGCTCGACGAGGGCAGCTACCGCGAACTGCAGGATCCGTTTGAAGGCATTATTTCTCCGTGGCTTGGGCCACAGGGCATTGTGCCGCAGGCGGACGACGGCATGGTGGTGGCGAAGGGCACCATCAACGGTAAGCCTGCCGTCGTCGTGGCGATTGAAGGCGCGTTCCAGGGCGGCAGCATGGGCGAAGTGTCCGGCGCCAAAATGGCGGCGGCGCTGGAGCTGGCGGCGGAAGATAACCGCAACGGCATTCCGACTCAGGCGGTGCTGTGCCTCGAAACCGGCGGCGTGCGTCTGCAGGAGGCGAACCTCGGCCTGGCGGCGATTGCCGATATTCACGCGGCGATTGTGGACCTGCGTCGCTACACGCCGGTTATTGGCATTGTGGCCGGAACCGTGGGCTGCTTCGGCGGGATGTCCATCGCGGCGGCGCTGTGCAGCTACCTGATCGTGACCCGCGAAGCGCGTCTTGGCCTCAACGGCCCGCAGGTTATCGAACAGGAAGCGGGTATTGAGGAGTACGACTCCCGCGATCGTCCGTTTATCTGGAGCATGACCGGCGGTGAAGTGCGCTATCAAAGCGGGCTGGTGGATGCCCTGGTGGGTGATGGCATCAACGCGGTGAAAGCCGCGATGAACGAGGCGATCGCCAAAGGCGTGCCGGCAAAACATCGCACCGATAACTACGACGATTACCTGAACCGTCTGACGAATTTCGACACCCGCAAACAGGCTGATGCCGAACAAATTAACGCGCTTTTTGCCCGGGAGGTGAAATGATGAGTAACGCAATAAGCCGTGGCGAACGCTGGCTGGACATCCTCGCCCCGAACGCCAAACGTATCGAGGGGCTATGCCCGTCCGTCCAGGCGGCAGACGGTGAGCTAAACGGCGAGGCGGTACGTTTTGTTGCCGTGGTGCCGGATGCCAACAACCACTTCCCGCGCGCGGCGAAAGGGGAAGTCGGTCTGCTGGAAGGCTGGACCCTGGCGAAAGTGGTCAGTGAAACCGTCGCGGCGGATGCCGATAAAGCCGTGAAGCGCCCGATTGTGGCGGTGATCGACGTCCCAAGCCAGGCCTATGGCCGACGCGAAGAGGCGTTTGGGATTCATCAGGCGCTGGCCGGTGCGGCAGCAGCCTATGCGAATGCCCGCCTGGCCGGTCACCCGGTGATTGGGCTTATCGTCGGCAAGGCGATGTCCGGCGCGTTCCTGGCGCACGGCTACCAGGCCAACCGCCTGATCGCCTTTAACGATAAAGGCGTGCTGATCCACGCGATGGGCAAAGAGTCTGCGGCGCGCATCACGCTGCGTACCGTCGAGGCGCTGGAAAAACTGGCGGCGACCATTCCGCCCATGGCGTACGACATCAGCAACTACGCCACGCTGGGGCTGCTCTCTAACCTGCTGGATATCAGCAACCCGGATGCCCCCTCCGATAACGATCTGACGCTGGTGAAATCCACCCTGCAACAGGCCATCAGTGACGCTCGTCAGGACACCACGTTGAAAAACCGTCTGGGTGCTGACAATCGCCGCAGCTCGGCGCTCGTACGCGAACGTATGCGAGCCAGCTGGTAAGTAAAAAGAGACCTGCCAGATGCATCAACCCGTGGGCGCGTGACAGCGCCCACGCGGGAACCTGCATCCTGAAAATAATAATCATCGCGCCAGTGCTAAAACTTTTTTACTACAGGTGATTTATGACTTACGTAATTGTTCATGCTCTTGCACCGATTTTCGTCATCATGCTGCTGGGATTCTGGGCCGGCAAGGCAAAGATGGTCGATAACAAAAATGTTTCCCTGCTTAATATCTTCGTAATGGATTTTGCACTGCCTGCCGCGCTGTTCAGTGCCACCGTGCAAACCCCGTGGACCGGCATCGTTGCCCAGTCGCCGCTGATCCTGGTGCTGACGCTGGCGATGTGGATCACCTATGCGGTCATCTACTTCCTTGCCACCGGCGTCTTTAAGAAATCGCCACAGGATGCGGCCGTGCTGACGCTCACCGTCGCGCTGCCCAACTATGCAGCGCTGGGTCTGCCGATTCTGGGCAGCGTGCTGGGCGAAGGCTCCTCTACGTCGCTCTCCGTCGCGGTCTCCATCGCCTGCGGTTCGGTGCTGATGACCCCGTTCTGCCTGCTCATTCTGGAGCGTGAAAAAGCGCGCGCTGAGGGCAATAGCTCCGGCTCAACGCTCTCAATGCTGCCGGTGCTGATGTGGCGCTCCATTAAAAAACCGATCGTGATGGGCCCGCTGCTGGGCGTGATTTTGTCCGCCATTGGCATCAAAATGCCGGAGCTGGTGCTGGCGGCGATCAAACCGCTGGGACTGTCCGCGACCGCTGCGGCGCTGTTCCTGACCGGGGTGATCCTCTCTGCCCGTAAGCTGCAGATTAATACCATGGTCATCACCTCCACGATCGCTAAGCTGCTGATTCAGCCAGCCATTGCCTGGGGTATCGTCTTACTCTTCGGTCTGCACGGCTCCGTGGCGATCACCGCTATCCTGATGATTGCGCTGTCTGCGGGCTTCTTCGGCGTTGTGTTCGGTAACCGCTTTGGCGTGCAGTCGCCGGATGCAGAAGCCGTGCTGCTGTTAAGCTCCGTCCTGTGTATCCTGTCGCTGCCGCTGTTTATCTCGCTGACTTCAGGAATGTAACCATGACTACCCCATTACGCCCGCACGACCTTATCTGGCTTACTGCCCGCGATGCGCTGGAAGGCATCACTGAATCCTGGGTGGAGGCCGCCTGGCATACCGGCCTGCCGGTGGTGGTGCGGCGTGATGTGGATAGCGAAGGCCGGATCCCCGTTGGCGTACGCGGTTTACGTCGCGACCAGCGGGCGGCCGGATGGGTGAAGCCCGAAAACGTGTTACGCGTGGTTTCACCGGAAGACCTGAGCGTTGCGGCCGAACTGCTGCGCTCGCCCTTTGTGACTCAGCCACCCGTTCAGGTGGCGCTTCAGCTTTCTCAGCAGGCGTGGCCGTGGACATGGGGCATTACCGGCAGTACCGGCTACGCGCTGGCGACCGGTATCCCGGTGATCCATGCCGACAGCGATCTCGATCTGCTTATCCGCGCTCCACTGCCAATCTCACCGGACGCCCTGACGACGTGGCAGTCCCGGTTAAGCCGTGCGCTGTGTCGTGCCGATACGCAGGTGGATACGCCCGAGGGCGGTTTCGCGCTGGCGGAGTGGCTGCGTGACGGCAAAACGCTGCTGAAAACCCGCCGTGGACCGCGCCTGGTGGCGGATCCGTGGCGCAGGGAGGAGTGATGAAAATAGTGTTTACCTTTCCGGGGCAGGGCACGCAGCACGAAGGCATGCTGCAAAACCTGCCGGGAACGGAACTGGCTCAGGCGCGTGAGGTGCTTGGCACCGAAGTGGATACGCTGGATAGCGCAGACGCGTTAAGCCATACCCGCGCGGTTCAGCTTTGCCTGCTAATTGCAGGCGTGGCCTGGGCGCGCGAGCTGGAACGGCGCGGCGTGGCGCCGGATATCGTCAGCGGGCTGTCCATCGGCGCTTATCCGGCGGCGGTCATCGCAGGCGCGCTGGACTTCACGGATGCGCTGAAGCTGGTGGCGCTGCGTGGCGATCTGATGGAGCAGGCGTATCCGCACGGCTACGGCCTGACGGCAATTATGGGGCTCACTCTGCCGCAGGTGGAAGACCTTATCCAGGGCACCGGGACCTACATTGCCAACCTGAATGCCGAAACGCAGATCGTGATTGCCGGAACCGATGAAGGGATGGCGGAGGCGGCGTCGCGCGCGCTGGCGAAAGGGGCGAGCAAGGCCAAACGGCTGGCGATCAGCGTGCCGTCGCATTGCGAACTGCTGACAGCACCCGCGCAAAAGCTGGCAACGGCGTTCGAATCGGTCACGCTTTCACGCCCACGCTGCGCCTACCTGAGTGGCAGCACCGGGCGCGTGCTGTGGCAGCCGGAAAAGATCGCCGACGATCTGGCGATGAACATGGCGCGCACGGTGCGCTGGCAGGAGGCGATGATTTCAGCGAATGAACGCGAAGCCCGGCTGGCGATCGAGATGCCCCCCGGCGGCGTACTGACCTGCCTGACGCGTCAGGCACCGTGGGAAGGAGAGACCATTTCGCTGGAGCGCAGCGGGGTGGACGTGGCAGTACATCTGGCTAAGCGACTCCGTGCGTGATGGTTTAGCCCGGTGGCGGCTGCGCCTTACCGGGCCTACAACTGCACGAACGTAGGCCGGGTAAGACGCGACGCGTCGTCACCCGGCACGACCTCAGGCTCCGTCCTGCAAACTGCGGGCATACATCCGCCCTTCGGCGGCCAGCGCCCGCAGGCTTGGATCCTGCTCGCGGTTGCGGGCAAAGACGATGGCGATCAGCTGTTGCATCTGGTATGGCTCGGCAAGCTTCAGGAGCTGCACGGAATTCTCATAGACCTTTTTCATCCTGCCCGGCATCAGCGTAAAGCCCACTCCCGCCTGCACCAGACTGAGCATGGAGAAAATGTCATTCACACGGGTAACAATCTCCGGCTCGAACCCGGCGATATGAAACGCCTCCTGGAAGCCTGCATAGGTGGCGAACCCTTCCGCAAGAGAGACAAATTTCCGATCTTTATAGTCGCGCAGATCGGCCGGGCCGCGGGTATTGAGCGTCGCGGAGGCCGGTGCGGCAAGGAAAATATCGTCGTGGAACAGGGGGAGCACTTCGAGGCTGTTACGGTCGATATCGCTCTCGGAAATGGAGATAAGAATGGCGTCCAGCGAGCCTTCATCCAGCATGTGCAGCAGGGTTTCGTTGGAGCCCATCGTCAGATCCATTTCCAGATCCGGACGGCGCAGCTTCATGCCCATAATCAGGCGCGGCACGGTTTCCAGGGTGAGCGAGTAGAGCGTGCCCACGCGCAGCCGCCCCTGGCCGATCCCGGCAATTTTGCGCGACGCTTCCAGCCCGCGCTCCATCACCTGCATCACTTCCTGACAATATTCCAGCAAGGTCCAGGCGGAAGGGAGAGCAATCAGGTTGCGCCCCTTGTGGGTAAAGAGCGGGCAGCGCACGTTCTCTTCCAGCGTGTGCAGCGCACGGTGAACGCTGACGCCGCTCAGGCCCAGAGTTTCGGCGGTACGCGCGATATTCCCCTTCTCCATAAACGTCATGAAGATGCTGAGTTTGCGGAATGTAATCTCGCTCGTGTTATCGAAACTCATAGCCCTCCCGGTGGATCAGTCAGCCTGCAGCATCGCTTCCAGCTGTTCCTGCGCGTCCAGCCACGCCATCTCGCACTCTTCGAGGCTGGATTTGGTCTTCGCCTGCGTTTGCAGGCAGTCCGTCAGTTCGGCTTTACGGCTCTGGTCATACAGACCGCTGTCACCGAGCTTCTCTTCAACAGCGGCAAGCGTGGCGTTGAGCTTTTCCATCTCTTTTTCGAGACGGGCAATCTCTTTACGCAGCGGCTGCGTCTGAGTGCGCAGCTCCGCTTCACGGCGCTTCTGGTCTTTACGTGCCTGCGCGCTGTTGGCGTTGTCTTTCGCCGACTCCTCCGGCTGGTTCTCCTGCTTCTGCACGTCCGTCAGCCACTGCTGGTAGTCTTCCAGATCGCCGTCGAACGGTTCGACTTTGCCATCGTGCACTAAGTAGAGATCGTCCGTGGTGGAACGGATCAGGTGACGGTCGTGCGAAACCACCACCAGTGCGCCTTCGAACTCAATCAGCGCTTCGGTCAGCGCCTGACGCATATCGAGATCCAGGTGGTTGGTCGGTTCATCGAGCAGCAGCAGGTTCGGGCGCTGCCAGACGATCAGCGCCAGCACCAGACGGGCTTTTTCACCGCCCGAGAAACGCTCGGTGTTTTCGGTGACCTTATCGCCCTGGAAGCCGAAGCCGCCGAGGTAGTCGCGCAGCTTCTGCTCCATCTCCTGCGGCGCCAGACGCGCGAGGTGCTGAATCGGGGATTCATCCGCGCGTAAAAATTCCAGCTGATGCTGGGCGAAGTAACCCAGCTTGATGCCCTTCGCCAGGCCGATTTCACCCTTGACCGGGTTAAGCTCGCCCGCCAGCAGTTTGATCAGCGTCGATTTACCGGCACCGTTGCGTCCCAGCAGACCAATACGTGAACCCGGCACCAGGTTGAGCTTGATGGAGTCGAGAATAATGCGGTCGGCATAGCCCGCGCTGACTTTTTCCATTTTCAGCAGCGGATTTGGCAGGCTTTCCGGGGCGCGGAAGCTGAAGTGGAACGGATTGTCGACGTGCGCCGGGGCGATCATCTCCATGCGCTCCAGCATCTTGATGCGGCTCTGGGCCTGCTTTGCTTTTGACGCTTTGGCCTTGAAGCGATCCACAAAGCTCTGCAGGTGCGCCACGCGCTGCTGCTGGCTTTCGTACATGGACTGCTGCTGGGCAAGACGCGTCGCGCGCTGGCGCTCGAAGGAGCTGTAGTTGCCGGTGTACTCGAACATCGTTTGCTGTTCGATATGAATGATTTTATCCACCACCGGGTCGAGGAAGTCTCGGTCGTGGGAGATCAGAATCAGAGTGCCCTGATAGCTCTTGAGCCACTTCTCCAGCCAAATAACTGCATCGAGATCGAGGTGGTTAGTCGGTTCATCGAGCAGCAGCAGGTCAGAGCGGCAGATCAGCGCCTGCGCCAGGTTGAGGCGCATGCGCCAGCCACCGGAGAAGTCGCTGACCGGGCGTTCCAGCTGTTCATTGCTGAAGCCCAGGCCGTGAAGCAGGCTGGAGGCGCGGGAGCGAATGGTCCACGCGTCAATGGCGTCCAGCTTGCCGTGAACGGTGGCGATGGCGTGACCGTCGTTGCGCTCGTTAGCGGCGTTAAGTTCCGCCTCGAGCTTACGGTATTCCCGGTCGCCGTCGATAACATAGTCGAGTGCCGGTTCGCTCAGGGCTGGCGTCTCCTGGTTCACCCAGGCGAGCTGCCAGTTCCCCGGGAAGGTGAAGTTACCGCCATCCGCGCTAATCTCGTTTTTCAGCAACGCCAGCAGCGTGGATTTACCACAGCCGTTTTTGCCGACCAGACCCACTTTTTGGCCTGGGTTGATGGTAGCAGTGGCGTTATCCAGCAGGACGCGCACGCCGCGACGAATTTGTAACGAGGAGAAAACAATCATAGAAGCGCCGTATGTTCCGACTATGTTAATTTGTCATTATGATAATGTAAGGTGTGGGCCATTTTCCGCACCGGGCCGCCATGGTAGCCCAAAACAACAACGATACACAAAAACAGAAACAAGACCGGGAGGGGAATGATGTCTCAGACAGCAAAAGTGCTGCTGCTGTATGCCCATCCGGAATCTCAGGACTCGGTGGCAAACCGGGTGCTGCTTAAGCCGGCCACACAGCTCAGTAACGTGACGGTGCACGATCTCTACGCGCACTATCCTGATTTCTTTATTGATATTCCTTACGAGCAGGAACTGCTGCGTCAGCATGACGTGATTGTGTTCCAGCATCCGCTTTATACCTACAGCTGTCCGGCGCTGCTCAAAGAGTGGCTGGACCGCGTGCTGAGCCGGGGCTTCTCCAGCGGGGTAGGGGGCAACCAGCTGGCGGGAAAGTACTGGCGTAGCGTGATTACGACCGGTGAACCCGAAAGCGCTTACCGCCACGACGGGCTGAACCGCTATCCGATGAGCGACATTCTGCGGCCTTTCGAGCTGACGGCGGCGATGTGCCGTATGCACTGGATGAGCCCGATTATTGTCTACTGGGCCCGACGTCAGGATCCGAAAGAACTGGCCAGCCACGCCAGAGCCTATGGTGAATGGCTGGCGTCACCGATTCCGGCAGGAGGTCGTTAATGGAAGGATCGAATTTGCTCCTCGCCGGGGTGCTGTTTTTATTTGCGGCCGTCGTCGCGGTGCCGCTTGCTGCGCGTATTGGTATCGGTGCAGTACTGGGGTATCTGCTGGCGGGGATC
This sequence comes from Enterobacter quasiroggenkampii, assembly GCF_043972695.1. Taxonomy (NCBI): domain Bacteria; kingdom Pseudomonadati; phylum Pseudomonadota; class Gammaproteobacteria; order Enterobacterales; family Enterobacteriaceae; genus Enterobacter; species Enterobacter quasiroggenkampii. The sequence goes on along the minus strand of NZ_CP143745.1, from coordinate 176,398 downwards.
GCGATTGGCCCCTGGGGACTGGGATTCATCAGCGATGTAGATGAAATTCTTCACTTCTCCGAACTGGGCGTGGTGTTCCTGATGTTCATCATCGGCCTTGAGCTCAACCCTTCTAAATTGTGGCAGCTCCGACGCTCCATCTTTGGCGTGGGTGCCGCGCAGGTGGTGTTCAGCGCCGCGATTCTGGGTGGCCTGTTAATGCTGACGAATTTCTCCTGGCAGGCGGCGGTGATAGGCGGGATAGGCCTTGCGATGTCGTCGACGGCGATGGCCCTGCAGCTAATGCGCGACAAGGGGATGAACCGCAACGAAGCCGGTCAACTGGGTTTTTCGGTGCTGCTGTTCCAGGATTTGGCGGTCATCCCGGCGCTGGCGCTGGTGCCGCTGCTGGCGGGCTCCGGCGACGACCACTTCGACTGGGCGAAAATCGCGATGAAGGTGCTGGCCTTCGCGGGGATGCTGATTGGCGGACGTTTCCTGTTACGTCCGGTGTTCCGCTTTATTGCCGCATCCGGCGTGCGCGAGGTGTTTACCGCCGCGACGCTGCTGTTGGTGCTGGGGTCGGCATTGTTTATGGATGCGCTGGGGCTGTCGATGGCGCTCGGGACCTTTATCGCCGGGGTGCTGCTGGCGGAAAGTGAATACCGGCACGAGCTGGAAATTGCCATCGATCCCTTTAAAGGGCTGCTGTTAGGCCTGTTCTTTATTTCGGTGGGGATGGCGCTCAACCTTGGCGTGCTCTATACACATCTGCTGTGGGTTGTGGTGAGCGTGGCCATCCTGGTGGCGGTGAAAACGCTGGTGCTGTACGTCATGGCGCGCATTTACGGCTTGCGCAGTTCGGAACGCATGCAGTTTGCGAGCGTGTTGAGTCAGGGAGGCGAGTTCGCGTTTGTGCTGTTCTCTACCGCCTCCTCCCAGAAGCTGTTTAAAGACGATCAGATGGCGCTTTTGCTGGTGACGGTCACGCTGTCAATGATGACCACGCCGCTGTTGATGAAGCTGGTGGATAAACTGCTGTCGCGCCGCCTGAACCCGACAGACGATGAAGACGAAGCGCCGTGGGTGGAGGATGATAAGCCCCAGGTGATCGTGGTGGGCTTTGGCCGCTTTGGACAGGTGATCGGGCGTTTGCTGATGGCGAACAAAATGCGCATTACGGTGCTGGAGCGGGATATCAGCGCGGTCAACCTGATGCGCAAATACGGCTACAAGGTTTACTACGGCGATGCGACCCAGCTCGAGCTACTGCGCTCGGCGGGGGCAGAGGCGGCAGAGTCCATCGTCATTACCTGTAACGACCCGGAAGACACGATGAAGCTGGTGGATCTCTGCCAGCAGCATTTCCCGCATCTGCATATTCTGGCGCGTGCGCGGGGACGTGTTGAAGCTCACGAATTATTGCAGGCGGGTGTGAAACACTTCTCCCGTGAGACGTTCTCCAGTGCGCTGGAGCTGGGGCGCAAGGCGCTGATCTCGCTTGGCATGCATCCGCATCAGGCGCAGCGTGCCCAGATGCACTTCCGCCGGCTGGATATGCGGATGCTGCGCGAGCTGATGCCGGTACATACCGATACGGCGCAGATCTCCCGCGTGCGGGAAGCGCGTCGCGAGCTGGAGGAGATCTTCCAGCGTGAGATGCAGCAGGAACGACGCCAGCTCGATGGCTGGGATGAATTTGAATAAAGGGTAACGAAAAATGGTTGTACGTAAACGCTTTATCGCGGGTGCAAAATGCCCGACCTGCCAGGCACAAGATACCCTGGCGATGTGGCGGGAAAATAATATTGATGTTGTTGAGTGTGTTAAGTGCGGTCACCAGATGCGTGAGGCCGACAAAGAGGCCCGCGATCACGTTCGCAAAGAAGAGCAAGTTATCGGGATTTTTCATCCGGACTAGCGATATGCCCTGAGTTTTTTTAAGCTAAAGGGTACACAGGTGCAGATTTCCGCTACAATCTGCGCCAGCAATTTTCCCACGCTCAGGAGATATCATGAAAGTAGCAAAAGACCTGGTGGTCAGCCTGGCCTATCAGGTACGTACAGAAGACGGTGTGTTGGTTGATGAGTCTCCGGTGAGTGCGCCGCTTGACTACCTGCATGGTCACGGTTCCCTGATTTCCGGCCTGGAAAACGCGCTGGAAGGTCATGAAGTTGGCGACAAATTTGACGTTGCTGTAGGCGCGAACGACGCTTACGGTCAGTATGACGACAACCTGGTTCAGCGCGTTCCTAAAGACGTGTTCATGGGCGTTGACGAACTGCAGGTTGGCATGCGCTTCCTGGCAGAAACCGACCAGGGCCCGGTTCCGGTTGAAATCACCGAAGTGGAAGACGACCACGTCGTGGTTGACGGCAACCATATGCTGGCTGGCCAGAACCTGAAGTTCAACGTAGAAGTTGTTGCGATCCGTGAAGCGACCGAAGAAGAGCTGGCTCATGGCCACGTTCACGGTGCGCACGGTCACGACCATGACCACGATCACGGCCACGATGGCTGCTGCGGTGGTCACGGCCACGACCATGGTCATGACCACGGCCACGGTAAAGGTGGTTGCGGTAACGGCGGTTGCGGCTGCCACTAATTCCGTCATGCGGAAAATAAAAAAGCGGGATAATCCCGCTTTTTTTACGCCTCAATAATGAGGAGGTGGCGTCTCTTCCGACTGAGAGGCAATGTTCGACGGCTGCGTAGCCTTCAGCTTTTCCGTCAGCAGGCGCATATGATCCCGCAGTTTCGCCATTTCGAGCTCATGTGCGGTCACGGTCTGGTTTAGCTCTTCGATGGTGATGTCCTGAAAAGCCAGGCGGCTTTCCAGCTCAGCCATTCTCGCTTCTATCGTTGTATCCTTCATCATTCACCTCGTTTATTTCAGATTCGCCATAATGGCCCAGCGGCGGCGCAGTTTAACTGAGTTTATCCTTAAGTACAGTTCGCATCCCTCTGGCAAGAAACTTATTTAAACAAAAATAGTCTGAAAAGTGGCGAGAATTGGACGTGTCTGTCTGTAGATTTCTTCTGCAACGTTTTATAGTACGTCACTCATTTACGTTTAACGCTGGGGTGAGAGTCCCCAGGCCCTGGAGATATGGATGAAATCACTGTTTAAAGTAACGCTGCTGGCGACGACGATGGCTGTTGCGCTGAACGCGCCGCTGTCATTCGCTGCTGATACTGCTGCGAAGCCTGCTGCCACTGCAGACAGCAAAGCGGCGTTCAAAAATGACGACCAGAAATCCGCCTACGCACTGGGCGCATCTCTGGGTCGTTACATGGAAAACTCTCTGAAAGAACAAGAGAAACTGGGCATCAAACTGGATAAAGCTCAGCTTATCGCGGGCGTTCAGGACGCATTTGCCGATAAGAGCAAGCTGTCTGACCAGGAAATTGAACAGACTCTGCAGGCGTTCGAAGCGCGTGTGAAGGGCGCCGCGCAGACCAAGATGGACGCGGACGCTAAAGACAACGAAGCGAAAGGCAAAGCCTACCGCGATGCCTTTGCTAAAGAGAAGGGTGTGAAAACCTCTTCGACTGGCCTGGTGTACAAAGTTGAGAAAGAAGGCACCGGCGATGCGCCTAAAGACAGCGATACGGTTGTTGTGAACTACAAAGGTACGCTGATCGACGGTAAAGAGTTTGATAACTCTTACACCCGTGGTGAGCCACTCTCCTTCCGTCTGGATGGTGTGATCCCTGGCTGGACTGAAGGCCTGAAAAACATCAAGAAAGGCGGCAAGATCAAGATGGTTATTCCACCGGATCTGGCCTATGGCAAAACCGGCGTTCCAGGTATCCCTGCCAACTCTACCCTGGTCTTTGACGTAGAGCTGCTGGACATCAAACCGGCACCGAAAGCGGATGCCAAGGCAGACGCACCGGCTGACGATAAAGCCGCTGCCGCTAAGAAGTAATGCTGAAAAAAAACCGCCGCCTTTAAGGCGGCGGTTTTTTATTGTGGGGCAGGTATAATTAACACTGGAAAGCGTTAGGCACGCTGTATTAATTTAGTTGTCCGTGTAGATAATGAGCCTGCCCTGAAAACCTAACGACAGGCTCCTGAAAAGGAGTGTTTTTTTCATGTCCAGGTCGCTTTTAACCAACGAAACCAGTGAACTTGATTTACTGGATCAACGTCCTTTCGATCAGACCGACTTCGATATTCTGAAATCCTATGAAGCGGTAGTGGACGGGTTAGCGATGCTCATTGGCTCCCACTGCGAAATCGTCTTGCACTCCCTGCAAGATCTGAAGTGTTCCGCCATCCGCATTGCGAATGGTGAGCATACTGGCCGTAAAATTGGTTCGCCAATTACCGACCTTGCATTGCGTATGTTGCATGACATGACCGGCGCGGACAGCAGCGTCTCCAAATGCTATTTCACCCGCGCCAAAAGCGGCGTGCTGATGAAGTCAGAAACCATCGCGATTCGAAACCGCGAGCATCGCGTGATTGGGCTGCTGTGCATCAACATGAACCTTGATGTGCCATTCTCGCAGATCATGAGCACCTTTATTCCACCCGAAACGCCGGATGTTGGCTCTTCTGTTAACTTTGCCTCTTCCGTCGAAGATCTTGTGACGCAGACGCTGGAGTTCACCATTGAAGAGGTGAATGCTGACCGCAACGTCTCGAACAACGCCAAGAATCGTCAGATCGTGCTCAATCTCTATGAAAAAGGGATTTTTGATATTAAAGACGCCATCAACCAGGTGGCCGATCGTCTGAACATCTCCAAGCACACGGTCTATCTCTATATTCGCCAGTTCAAAAGCGGTGATTTCCTGGGACAAGACAAGTAATGCGTTTTGCGTTAATGGTGACCGGCCCGGCGTACGGGACTCAGCAGGCCAGCAGCGCGCTGCAGTTTGCGCATGCGCTGCTGGCAGCCGGACATGAGCTGGCGAGCGTCTTCTTCTATCGGGAAGGGGTGTATAACGCGAACCAGTTTACGTCACCGGCGAGCGATGAGTTTGACGTGGTGCGCGGCTGGCAGGCACTAAACGAAAAGCAGGGCGTAGAACTGCATATCTGCGTCGCGGCGGCACTGCGCCGCGGCGTGACAGATGCAACCGAAGCCGCGCGTCTTGGTCTATCGGGTTCTAACCTGCAGCCCGGTTTTTCGTTAAGTGGCCTGGGCGCGCTGGCACAGGCGGCGTTAACCTGCGACAGAGTGGTGCAATTCTGATGAAGCGCGTGGCATTTGTGTTTACGTCTGCGCCGCACGGTAGCGCTTCAGGCCGAGAAGGGCTGGATGCGTTACTTGCGACGTCCGCGCTGACCGAAGATATCGGCGTCTTCTTTTTGGGGGACGGGGTGTTTCAGCTTCTGGCGGATCAGCAGCCACAGGCCATTCTGGCGCGGGATTACATCGCGACCTTCAAAGTGCTGCCGCTGTACGACATTGAAACCCTGTATGTCTGCGCCGATTCGCTGGCCGCTCGCGGTTTGGATGAGAAGACGCCTTTCGTGCTGGATGTGACCGTCGTGTCTTCTGCGGCATTGCGCGAACACCTTTCCCACTACGACACCGTTCTGACTTTCTGAGGCTGCCATGCTCCATACTCTGAGCCATTCACCATGGCAATGTGACATCGACGCGTTACTGAGTATGCTGCGCGACGGTGATGATCTGCTGCTGATTCAGGACGGCGTGCTTGCCGCACTTGAAGGCAGTCGTTTCGTTGAAATTCTCACGAATGCCCCCATAACAGTCTCTGCGCTGAAAGACGATCTGGATGCGCGGGGTCTTTCTGGTCAAATTTCAGCCAAAATTGACGTGGTTGGCTATACTGATTTCGTCAATCTTACTGTGACGCACGCCAGTCAAATGAACTGGTGATTTGAGATCGCTGTATATTTCTTGACACCTTTTCGACGTAGCCCTAAAATTTCGCGTCCTCATATTGTATGAGGTCGTTTTATTACGTGTTTACGAAGCAAAAGCTAAAACCAGGAGCTATTTAATGGCAACAGTTAACCAGCTGGTACGCAAACCACGTGCACGCAAAGTTGCGAAAAGCAACGTGCCTGCGCTGGAAGCCTGCCCGCAGAAACGTGGCGTATGTACTCGTGTATATACCACCACTCCTAAAAAACCAAACTCCGCACTGCGTAAAGTATGCCGTGTGCGTTTGACTAACGGTTTCGAAGTGACTTCCTACATCGGTGGTGAAGGTCACAACCTGCAGGAGCACTCCGTGATCCTGATCCGTGGCGGTCGTGTTAAAGACCTTCCGGGTGTTCGTTACCACACCGTTCGTGGTGCGCTGGACTGCTCAGGTGTTAAAGACCGTAAGCAGGCTCGCTCCAAGTACGGCGTGAAGCGTCCTAAGGCTTAATGGTTCTCCGTTAAGTAAGGCCAAACTGATTTATCTTAATGTCACACTAAACTCTTTGAGTTTTGGACAATCCTGAATTAACAACGGAGTATTCCCATGCCACGTCGTCGCGTCATTGGTCAGCGTAAAATTCTTCCAGATCCGAAATTCGGATCAGAACTGCTGGCAAAATTTGTCAACATCCTGATGGTAGATGGTAAAAAATCTACTGCAGAAGCAATCGTATACAGCGCGCTTGAGACCCTGGCTCAGCGTTCTGGTAAAAATGAACTGGAAGCTTTCGAAGTCGCTCTCGACAACGTTCGCCCAACTGTAGAAGTTAAGTCCCGCCGCGTTGGTGGTTCTACTTATCAGGTTCCAGTTGAAGTTCGTCCGGTTCGTCGTAATGCCCTGGCAATGCGTTGGATCGTTGAAGCTGCTCGTAAACGCGGTGATAAATCCATGGCTCTGCGTCTGGCGAACGAACTTTCTGATGCTGCAGACAACAAAGGTACTGCAGTTAAGAAACGTGAAGACGTTCACCGTATGGCAGAAGCCAACAAGGCGTTCGCACACTACCGTTGGTAATCCCTTCGGAGTCTTAGTCACCAGGCGGGCGCTTCAGAGAAGCCGCCCGCTCTGGGTAACTTAACTGAACGCCTAAAGATATAAACGAGGAATCAAATGGCTCGTACAACACCCATCGCACGCTACCGTAACATCGGTATCAGTGCGCACATCGACGCCGGTAAAACCACTACTACCGAACGTATTCTGTTCTACACCGGTGTAAACCACAAAATCGGTGAAGTTCATGACGGCGCAGCCACCATGGACTGGATGGAACAGGAGCAGGAGCGTGGTATCACTATCACCTCCGCAGCGACTACTGCATTCTGGTCAGGTATGGCTAAGCAGTACGAACCGCATCGCGTAAACATCATCGACACCCCAGGGCACGTTGACTTCACCATCGAAGTAGAACGTTCCATGCGTGTTCTTGACGGCGCGGTAATGGTTTATTGCGCAGTTGGTGGTGTTCAGCCACAGTCTGAAACCGTATGGCGTCAGGCGAACAAATATAAAGTTCCACGCATCGCGTTCGTTAACAAAATGGACCGTATGGGTGCTAACTTCCTGAAAGTTGTTGGTCAGATCAAAACCCGTCTGGGCGCGAACCCTGTTCCGCTGCAGCTGGCAATTGGTGCTGAAGAAGGCTTCACCGGCGTTATCGACCTGGTGAAAATGAAAGCCATCAACTGGAACGATGCAGACCAGGGCGTTACCTTCGAATACGAAGATATCCCAGCTGCAATGCAGGACCTGGCTGACGAATGGCACCAGAACCTGATCGAATCCGCTGCTGAAGCTTCTGAAGAGCTGATGGAGAAATACCTGGGTGGTGAAGAACTGACTGAAGAAGAGATCAAAAAAGCTCTGCGTCAGCGCGTTCTGAACAACGAAATCATCCTGGTAACCTGTGGTTCTGCGTTCAAGAACAAAGGTGTTCAGGCGATGCTGGATGCGGTAGTTGACTACCTGCCATCCCCAGTTGACGTTCCTGCGATCAACGGCATCCTGGACGACGGTAAAGATACCCCGGCTGAGCGTCACGCAAGCGACGAAGAGCCATTCTCTGCACTGGCGTTCAAAATTGCTACCGACCCATTCGTGGGTAACCTGACCTTCTTCCGCGTTTACTCTGGTGTGGTTAACTCCGGTGACACCATCCTGAACTCCGTGAAAGCGGCGCGTGAGCGTTTTGGCCGTATCGTACAGATGCACGCTAACAAACGTGAAGAGATCAAAGAAGTTCGTGCGGGCGACATCGCTGCAGCTATCGGTCTGAAAGACGTGACCACTGGTGACACCCTGTGTGACCCGGATCACCCGATCATTCTGGAGCGTATGGAATTCCCAGAGCCGGTAATCTCCATCGCAGTTGAACCAAAAACCAAAGCTGACCAGGAAAAAATGGGTCTGGCTCTGGGCCGTCTGGCGAAAGAAGACCCATCATTCCGCGTATGGACTGATGAAGAATCTAACCAGACCATCATCGCTGGTATGGGTGAACTGCACCTGGACATCATCGTTGACCGTATGAAGCGTGAATTCAACGTTGAAGCGAACGTGGGTAAACCTCAGGTTGCTTACCGCGAAGCGATTCGCGCGAAAGTTACCGACATTGAAGGTAAACACGCTAAGCAGTCTGGTGGTCGCGGTCAGTACGGTCACGTTGTGATCGACATGTACCCACTGGAGCCGGGCTCTAACCCGAAAGGTTACGAGTTCATCAACGACATCAAAGGTGGTGTAATTCCTGGCGAATACATCCCAGCCGTTGATAAAGGCATCCAGGAACAGCTGAAAGCGGGCCCTCTGGCTGGCTATCCGGTTGTTGACATGGGTGTTCGTCTGCACTTCGGTTCTTACCACGACGTTGACTCCTCTGAACTGGCGTTTAAACTGGCTGCGTCTATTGCCTTTAAAGAAGGCTTTAAGAAAGCAAAACCAGTTCTGCTTGAGCCAATCATGAAGGTTGAAGTAGAAACTCCTGAAGAGAACACCGGTGACGTTATCGGTGACTTGAGCCGTCGTCGCGGTATGCTGCGTGGTCAGGAATCCGAAGTAACTGGCGTTAAGATCCACGCTGAAGTTCCGCTGTCTGAAATGTTCGGATATGCAACTCAGCTGCGTTCTCTGACCAAAGGTCGTGCATCATACACCATGGAATTCCTGAAGTATGATGATGCGCCTAACAACGTTGCTCAGGCCGTTATTGAAGCCCGTGGTAAGTAATCCACAGGATTAAAACCTAAGTCCCGTGCTCTCTCCACAGGGGAGAGCACTATAGTAAGGAATATAGCCGTGTCTAAAGAAAAATTTGAACGTACAAAACCGCACGTCAACGTTGGTACTATCGGCCACGTTGACCATGGTAAAACTACCCTGACTGCTGCAATCACTACCGTTCTGGCTAAAACCTACGGTGGTTCTGCTCGTGCATTCGACCAGATCGATAACGCACCAGAAGAAAAAGCTCGTGGTATCACCATCAACACCTCTCACGTTGAGTACGACACCCCGACTCGCCACTACGCACACGTAGACTGCCCAGGCCACGCCGACTATGTTAAAAACATGATCACCGGTGCTGCGCAGATGGACGGCGCGATCCTGGTTGTTGCTGCGACTGACGGCCCAATGCCTCAGACTCGTGAGCACATCCTGCTGGGTCGTCAGGTAGGCGTTCCTTTCATCATCGTGTTCCTGAACAAATGCGACATGGTTGATGACGAAGAGCTGCTGGAACTGGTAGAGATGGAAGTTCGTGAACTGCTGTCTCAGTACGATTTCCCAGGCGACGATACCCCAATCGTTCGTGGTTCTGCTCTGAAAGCGCTGGAAGGCGAAGCTGAGTGGGAAGCGAAAATCATCGAACTGGCTGGCTTCCTGGATTCTTACATCCCAGAACCAGAGCGTGCGATTGACAAGCCATTCCTGCTGCCAATCGAAGACGTATTCTCCATCTCCGGTCGTGGTACCGTTGTTACCGGTCGTGTAGAGCGCGGTATCATCAAAGTTGGTGAAGAAGTTGAAATCGTTGGTATCAAAGAGACTGCGAAGTCTACCTGTACTGGCGTTGAAATGTTCCGCAAACTGCTGGACGAAGGCCGTGCTGGTGAGAACGTTGGTGTTCTGCTGCGTGGTATCAAACGTGAAGAAATCGAACGTGGTCAGGTTCTGGCTAAGCCAGGCTCAATCAAGCCACACACCAAGTTCGAATCTGAAGTGTACATCCTGTCCAAAGACGAAGGCGGCCGTCATACTCCGTTCTTCAAAGGCTACCGTCCACAGTTCTACTTCCGTACTACTGACGTGACCGGTACCATCGAACTGCCAGAAGGCGTTGAGATGGTAATGCCAGGCGACAACATCAAGATGGTTGTGACTCTGATCCACCCAATCGCGATGGACGACGGTCTGCGTTTCGCAATCCGTGAAGGCGGCCGTACCGTTGGCGCGGGCGTTGTTGCTAAAGTTCTGGGCTAATTAATTATCCCCGAATAAAAAAAGGACGCTTCGGCGTCCTTTTTTGTTTTCTGCCGCTCAGGCGTTGTCACAAAATTTCGCATTTTTTGCCTGCTCCCGCCCCGCATTCTGGCGTTTGTGCTATTGTAATCATAACCATTCTCACTTACACTTTGCGCATAATTTGAACGGGAGTTTCTATGTACGTTTGTTTATGTAATGGTGTAAGCGACAAAAAAATACGTCAGGCCGTTCGCCAGTTTCAGCCCCAGTCATTCCAGCAGCTTCGCAAATTTGTTCCGGTGGGAAATCAATGCGGTAAATGTGTACGTGCTGCGCGAGAGATCATGCAGGACGAACTGATGCAGATCCCGGAATACAAAGAGATCGCGTAAGCGCCCATCTTTTTTTTGACATCCCTGTAGCCCGATCTACGCTTCAATGAGTGGAAGCGGAGGGACTATATAATGAAAGGTGATGTTAAAATCATAAGTTATCTCAATAAATTATTGGGAAATGAGCTTGTCGCAATCAACCAGTATTTTCTTCACGCGAGAATGTTCAAAAACTGGGGACTCAAACGTTTAAACGACGTTGAGTACCATGAATCTATAGATGAGATGAAACACGCTGATAAATATATCGAGCGTATTTTATTCCTTGAAGGCATTCCAAACCTGCAGGATCTCGGCAAGCTGGGTATCGGAGAAGATGTCGAAGAGATGCTGCGTTCCGACCTCAGGCTGGAACTTGAAGGCGCTAAAGATCTCCGTGAAGCCATTGCCTATGCTGACAGCGTACATGACTACGTCAGCCGCGATATGATGATCCAGATCCTGGCCGATGAAGAAGGGCATATTGACTGGCTGGAAACAGAGCTGGATCTCATTGCTAAAATTGGCCTGCAAAACTATCTTCAGTCACAGATTAAAGTGGAAGAATAAGCAACGTCTTCCAGCCTACGCATAAACCCGCTGCTGCCAGAAATGGCCCAAAAGGCAGCGGGTTTTTTATTGCCTTCTTATCAGGGCGAATGAACGAAAAGACAAGAATGCAAAGAAGCGCCATCAGCGCCGCGAGTAACGCCAGCATTGGCAGTACGCACCAGCCGTGCCATGCACCAAGCGCCGCCAGGTATTTCACATCGCCATATCCCATACCTTCACGCCGGCAGATAAACCAGTAGCCCCAGTAAATAACGGCAAAGCCAATATATCCAGCCATCGCACCCGCCACCGCGCTCGGCAGAAATTCAGGTTGGATACAGAGCTGGAAGAGCAGCCCAGCCCATAGCAGCGGGCAGAGAAATTTATCGGGAAGCAGACCGTAGCGAATATCGGCATGTACCAGTAAGGCAGTCAGTGAAAGATAGATCAGCAGAAAGGGGAGGGAGGTTAGCATGTAAAAGGCCTCAAACGGGTTTGAGCGCATAGTCGTTATAATCGGCCTGTCCGGCAATGCACAAAAAACGAAGATGCGTAGCGGCTCGAAACAAACCATCGCCGCAGAATACATTGCATAAAACGTTGCGCGCTCTTACGCACCCTGCGACATTGGCGCTTAATTTCTAAACGGCACTTGCGTCTTGCCCAGATTTACGTATAATGCGCGGGCTTGTCGTAATTGACGGCGGGTTCAATCAGAACCAGAGTAGCTCATTTTGTTACTCAACAATGCTCCCAATTGGGGAGCTACGTAAGAACGGTTACACTCTCCCATCAATCGTAATGGGTTTGAGGAGTAATCATTTTCGTTTATAAAATAATTGGAGCTCTGGTCTCATGCAGAACCAAAGAATCCGTATCCGCCTTAAAGCGTTTGATCATCGTCTGATCGATCAATCAACCGCGGAAATCGTCGAGACTGCTAAGCGCACTGGTGCGCAAGTCCGTGGTCCGATCCCGCTGCCGACCCGCAAAGAGCGCTTCACCGTTCTGATCTCTCCGCACGTTAACAAAGACGCGCGCGATCAGTACGAAATCCGCACTCACAAGCGTCTGGTTGACATCGTTGAGCCAACTGAGAAAACCGTTGATGCTCTGATGCGTCTGGATCTGGCTGCCGGTGTAGACGTGCAGATCAGCCTGGGTTAATCAGGTCATCGAGCGATTGAGAGGTTGAAACAATGATTGGTTTAGTCGGTAAAAAAGTGGGTATGACCCGCATCTTCACTGAAGATGGCGTTTCTATCCCAGTAACCGTAATCGAAGTTGAAGCAAACCGCGTTACTCAGGTTAAAGATCTGGCTAACGATGGCTACCGCGCTATTCAGGTTACCACTGGTGCTAAAAAAGCTAACCGTGTAACCAAACCAGAAGCGGGTCACTTCGCTAAAGCTGGCGTAGAAGCTGGCCGTGGTCTGTGGGAATTCCGTCTTGCTGAAGGCGAAGAGTTCACCGTAGGTCAGGACATTAGCGTTGAGCTGTTTGCTGACGTTAAAAAAGTTGACGTAACCGGTACCTCTAAAGGTAAAGGTTTTGCTGGTACCGTTAAGCGCTGGAACTTCCGTACCCAGGACGCTACCCACGGTAACTCCTTGTCTCACCGCGTTCCGGGTTCTATCGGTCAGAACCAGACTCCGGGCAAAGTGTTCAAAGGCAAGAAAATGGCAGGTCAGCTGGGCAACGAACGTGTAACCGTTCAGAGCCTGGACGTAGTACGTGTTGACGCTGAGCGCAACCTGCTGCTGGTTAAAGGTGCGGTCCCGGGTGCAACCGGTAGCGACCTGATCGTTAAACCAGCTGTGAAGGCGTAAGGGGATAGCAATGGAATTAGTATTGAAAGACGCGCAGAGCGCGCTGACTGTTTCCGAAACTACCTTCGGTCGTGATTTCAACGAAGCGCTGGTTCACCAGGTTGTTGTTGCTTATGCAGCTGGTGCTCGTCAGGGTACTCGTGCTCAGAAGACTCGTGCTGAAGTAACTGGTTCTGGCAAAAAGCCATGGCGCCAGAAAGGTACCGGCCGTGCGCGTTCAGGTTCTATCAAGAGCCCGATCTGGCGTTCAGGTGGCGTGACCTTCGCTGCACGTCCACAGGACCACAGTCAAAAAGTTAACAAAAAGATGTACCGCGGCGCGCTGAAAAGCATCCTGTCCGAACTGGTACGTCAGGATCGTCTGATCGTTGTCGAGAAGTTCTCTGTTGAAGCGCCTAAAACTAAGCTGCTGGCACAGAAACTGAAAGACATGGCTCTGGAAGATGTGCTGATCATCACCGGTGAGCTGGACGAGAACCTGTTCCTGGCCGCACGTAACCTGCACAAGGTTGACGTACGCGATGCGACTGGTATCGACCCGGTTAGCCTGATCGCCTTCGACAAAGTCGTAATGACTGCTGATGCTGTTAAGCAAGTTGAGGAGATGCTGGCATGATTCGTGAAGAACGTCTGCTGAAGGTGCTTCGCGCACCGCACGTTTCTGAAAAAGCGTCTACTGCGATGGAAAAAACAAACACCATCGTTCTCAAAGTTGCTAAAGACGCGACCAAAGCAGAGATCAAAGCTGCTGTGCAGAAACTGTTTGAAGTCGAAGTCGAAGTCGTTAACACCCTGGTAGTTAAAGGGAAAGTTAAACGTCACGGACAGCGTATCGGTCGTCGTAGCGACTGGAAAAAAGCTTACGTCACCCTGAAAGAAGGCCAGAATCTGGACTTCGTTGGCGGCGCTGAGTAAGTCGGAGGAGTAATACAATGGCAGTTGTTAAATGTAAACCGACATCTCCGGGTCGTCGCCACGTAGTTAAAGTGGTTAACCCTGAGCTGCACAAGGGCAAACCTTTTGCTCCGTTGCTGGAAAAAAACAGCAAATCCGGTGGTCGTAACAACAATGGCCGTATCACCACTCGTCACATCGGTGGTGGCCACAAGCAGGCTTATCGTATTGTTGACTTCAAACGCAACAAAGACGGTATCCCAGCAGTTGTTGAACGTCTTGAGTACGATCCGAACCGTTCCGCGAACATCGCGCTGGTTCTGTACAAAGATGGCGAACGCCGTTACATTCTGGCCCCTAAAGGCCTGAAAGCTGGCGACCAGATTCAGTCTGGCGTTGATGCTGCAATCAAAGCAGGCAACACCCTGCCGATGCGCAATATCCCGGTTGGTTCTACCGTTCATAACGTAGAAATGAAACCAGGTAAAGGCGGTCAGCTGGCGCGTTCCGCGGGTACTTACGTTCAGATCGTTGCGCGTGATGGTGCTTATGTCACCCTGCGTCTGCGTTCTGGTGAAATGCGTAAAGTCGAAGCAGACTGCCGCGCTACTCTGGGCGAAGTTGGCAATGCTGAGCATATGCTGCGCGTTCTGGGTAAAGCAGGTGCTGCACGCTGGCGTGGTGTTCGTCCTACCGTTCGCGGTACTGCGATGAACCCAGTCGACCACCCACATGGTGGTGGTGAAGGTCGTAACTTTGGTAAGCACCCGGTATCTCCGTGGGGCGTTCAGACCAAAGGTAAGAAGACCCGCAGCAACAAGCGTACTGATAAATTTATCGTACGTCGCCGTAGCAAATAATTTTAGAGGATAAGCCATGCCACGTTCTCTCAAGAAAGGTCCTTTTATTGACCTGCACTTGCTGAAGAAGGTAGAGAAAGCGGTGGAAAGCGGAGACAAGAAGCCCCTGCGCACTTGGTCCCGTCGTTCAACGATCTTTCCTAACATGATCGGTTTGACCATCGCTGTCCATAATGGTCGTCAGCACGTTCCAGTCTTTGTTACCGACGAAATGGTTGGTCACAAACTGGGTGAATTCGCACCGACTCGTACTTATCGCGGCCACGCTGCTGATAAAAAAGCGAAGAAGAAATAAGGTAGGAGGAAGAGATGGAAACTTTAGCTCAACATCGCCATGCTCGTTCTTCTGCACAGAAGGTTCGCCTTGTTGCTGACCTGATTCGCGGTAAGAAAGTGTCGCAGGCCCTGGACATCCTGACCTATACCAACAAGAAAGCTGCGGTATTGGTCAAGAAAGTACTGGAATCTGCCATTGCTAACGCTGAACACAACGATGGCGCTGACATCGACGATCTGAAAGTCGCGAAAATTTTCGTAGATGAAGGCCCAAGCATGAAGCGCATTATGCCGCGTGCGAAAGGTCGTGCAGATCGCATCCTGAAGCGCACCAGCCACATTACTGTGGTTGTGTCCGATCGCTGAGACTCTGGAGACTAGCAATGGGTCAGAAAGTACATCCTAATGGTATTCGCCTGGGTATTGTAAAACCATGGAACTCTACCTGGTTTGCGAACACCAAAGAATTCGCTGACAACCTGGACAGCGATTTTAAAGTACGTCAGTACCTGACTAAGGAACTGGCTAAAGCGTCTGTATCTCGTATCGTTATCGAGCGTCCAGCGAAGAGCATCCGTGTGACTATTCACACTGCTCGTCCTGGCATCGTTATCGGTAAGAAAGGCGAAGACGTAGAAAAACTGCGCAAGGTCGTAGCGGATATCGCTGGCGTTCCTGCACAGATCAATATCGCTGAAGTTCGTAAGCCTGAACTGGACGCTAAATTGGTTGCTGACAGCATCACTTCTCAGCTGGAACGTCGTGTTATGTTCCGTCGTGCTATGAAGCGTGCTGTACAGAACGCAATGCGTCTGGGCGCTAAAGGTATCAAAGTTGAAGTTAGCGGCCGTCTGGGCGGCGCGGAAATCGCACGTACCGAATGGTACCGTGAAGGTCGCGTACCGCTGCACACTCTGCGTGCTGACATCGACTACAACACCTCTGAAGCGCACACCACTTACGGTGTAATCGGCGTTAAGGTATGGATCTTCAAAGGTGAGATCCTGGGTGGTATGGCTGCTGTTGAACAACCGGAAAAACCGGCTGCTCAACCTAAAAAGCAGCAGCGTAAAGGCCGTAAATAAGGAGCGTCGCTGATGTTACAACCAAAGCGTACAAAATTCCGTAAAGTGCACAAAGGCCGCAACCGTGGTCTGGCGCAGGGTACGGATGTTAGCTTCGGCACTTTCGGTCTGAAAGCTGTTGGCCGTGGTCGTCTGACTGCACGTCAGATCGAAGCAGCACGTCGTGCAATGACCCGTGCAGTTAAGCGTCAAGGTAAGATCTGGATCCGTGTATTCCCGGACAAACCGATCACCGAGAAGCCGCTGGAAGTTCGTATGGGTAAAGGTAAAGGTAACGTGGAGTACTGGGTTGCCTTGATCCAACCGGGCAAAGTCCTTTATGAAATGGACGGTGTTCCGGAAGAGCTGGCCCGTGAAGCCTTCGGCCTGGCAGCAGCGAAACTGCCTATCAAAACCACCTTTGTAACTAAGACGGTGATGTAATGAAAGCAAAAGAGCTGCGTGAAAAAAGCGTTGAAGAGCTGAACGCTGAGCTGCTGAACCTGCTGCGTGAGCAGTTCAACCTGCGTATGCAGGCTGCAAGTGGCCAGCTGCAACAGACTCACCTGCTGAAGCAAGTGCGTCGCAATGTTGCACGCGTTAAGACTTTACTGACTCAGAAGGCGGGTGCGTAATGACCGATAAAATCCGTACTCTGCAAGGTCGTGTTGTTAGCGACAAAATGGAGAAATCCATTGTTGTAGCTATCGAACGTATTGTGAAACACCCGATCTACGGTAAATTCATCAAGCGTACGACCAAACTGCACGTACATGACGAGAACAACGAATGTGGTATCGGCGACAAGGTTGAAATCCGTGAATGCCGTCCACTGTCCAAGACTAAGTCCTGGACGCTGGTTCGCGTTGTAGAGAAAGCGGTTCTGTAATACAGTACGCCTTCTCAATACGAATAAACGGCTCAGCGATGAGCCGTTTATTTTTTCTACCCATATTGCAGAAGCGGTGTTATAATGCCGCGCCCTCGATATGGGGCTTTTTAACGGCTCTGATTTTAGAGTCTCAGGTAGTAGTTGACATTAGCGGAGCACTAAAATGATCCAAGAACAGACTATGCTGAACGTCGCCGACAACTCCGGTGCACGTCGCGTAATGTGTATCAAGGTTCTGGGTGGCTCGCACCGTCGCTACGCAGGCGTAGGCGACATCATCAAGATCACCATCAAGGAAGCAATTCCACGTGGTAAGGTCAAAAAAGGTGATGTGCTGAAGGCGGTAGTGGTGCGCACCAAGAAGGGTGTTCGTCGCCCTGACGGTTCTGTCATTCGCTTCGATGGTAATGCATGCGTTATTTTAAACAATAACAGCGAGCAGCCTATCGGCACGCGTATCTTTGGGCCGGTAACTCGTGAACTTCGTACTGAGAAGTTCATGAAAATTATCTCTCTGGCACCAGAAGTACTCTAAGGAGCGAATCATGGCAGCGAAAATCCGTCGTGATGACGAAGTTATCGTGTTAACCGGTAAAGATAAAGGTAAACGCGGTAAAGTAAAAAATGTTCTGTCTTCCGGCAAACTTGTCGTTGAAGGTATCAACCTGGTTAAGAAACATCAGAAGCCGGTTCCGGCCCTGAACCAACCAGGTGGCATCGTTGAAAAAGAAGCTGCTATTCAGGTTTCTAACGTTGCAATCTTCAATGCGGCTACCGGCAAGGCTGACCGTGTAGGCTTTAGATTCGAAGACGGCAAAAAAGTCCGTTTCTTCAAGTCTAACAGCGAAACTATCAAGTAATTTGGAGTAGTACGATGGCGAAACTGCATGATTACTACAAAGACGAAGTAGTTAAGAAACTCATGACCGAGTTTAACTACAATTCTGTCATGCAAGTCCCTCGGGTCGAGAAGATCACCCTGAACATGGGTGTTGGTGAAGCGATCGCTGACAAGAAACTGCTGGATAACGCAGCAGCTGACCTGACAGCAATCTCCGGTCAAAAACCGCTGATCACCAAAGCACGCAAATCTGTTGCAGGCTTCAAAATCCGTCAGGGCTATCCGATCGGCTGTAAAGTAACTCTGCGTGGCGAACGCATGTGGGAGTTCTTTGAGCGCCTGATCACTATTGCTGTTCCACGTATCCGTGACTTCCGTGGCTTGTCCGCTAAGTCTTTCGACGGTCGTGGTAACTACAGCATGGGTGTCCGTGAGCAGATCATCTTCCCAGAAATCGACTACGATAAAGTCGACCGCGTGCGTGGTTTGGATATTACCATTACCACTACTGCGAAATCTGACGAAGAAGGCCGTGCTCTGCTGGCTGCCTTTGACTTCCCGTTCCGCAAGTAAGGTAGGGTTACTGAATGGCTAAGCAATCAATGAAAGCACGCGAAGTAAAGCGCGTAGCTTTAGCTGATAAATTCTTCGCTAAACGCGCTGAACTGAAAGCGATCATTTCTGATGTGAACGCTTCCGACGAAGATCGTTGGAATGCGGTTCTCAAGCTGCAGTCTCTGCCGCGTGATTCCAGCCCGTCTCGTCAGCGTAACCGCTGTCGTCAAACAGGTCGTCCACATGGTTATGTGGGCAAGTTTGGGTTGAGCCGTATCAAACTGCGTGAAGCCGCTATGCGCGGTGAAGTGCCAGGCTTGAAAAAGGCTAGCTGGTAATTACCAATTGAATCACGGGAGTAAAGACAGATGAGCATGCAAGATCCGATCGCGGATATGCTGACCCGTATCCGTAACGGTCAGGCCGCGAACAAAGTTGCGGTCACCATGCCTTCCGCCAAGCTGAAAGTGGCAATTGCCAACGTGCTGAAGGAAGAAGGTTTTATCGAAGATTTTAAAGTTGAAGGCGACACCAAGCCGGAACTGGAACTTACTCTCAAGTATTTCCAGGGTAAAGCTGTTGTAGAAAGCATTCAGCGTGTCAGCCGCCCAGGCCTGCGCATCTATAAGAAAAAAGATGAGCTGCCAAAAGTTATGGCTGGTCTTGGTATCGCAGTTGTTTCTACCTCTAAAGGTGTTATGACTGATCGTGCAGCGCGCCAGGCTGGTCTTGGTGGCGAAATTATCTGCTACGTAGCCTAATCGGAGGAAAGAATGTCTCGTGTTGCTAAAGCACCGGTCGTTATTCCTGCCGGCGTTGATGTAAAAATCGACGGTCAGGTTATTACGATCAAAGGTAAAAACGGCGAGCTGACTCGTACCCTCAACAAAGCTGTTGAAGTTAAACATGCAGATAACGCTCTGACCTTCGGTCCACGTGATGGTTTCGTGGATGGATGGGCTCAGGCTGGTACCGCGCGTGCCCTGCTGAACTCAATGGTTGTTGGTGTTACCGAAGGCTTCACTAAAAAGCTTCAGCTGGTTGGTGTAGGTTATCGTGCAGCTATCAAAGGGAATGCAGTAGGCCTGTCTCTGGGCTTCTCACACCCTGTTGAGCATCCGCTGCCGGCCGGTATCACTGCAGAATGCCCGACTCAAACTGAAATCGTGCTGAAAGGCGCTGATAAACAGCTGATCGGTCAGGTTGCAGCAGATCTGCGCGCCTACCGTCGTCCTGAGCCTTACAAAGGCAAGGGTGTTCGTTACGCCGACGAAGTCGTGCGTACCAAAGAGGCTAAGAAGAAGTAAGGTAACACTATGGATAAGAAATCTGCTCGTATCCGTCGTGCGACCCGCGCACGCCGCAAGCTCAAAGAGCTGGGTGCAACTCGCCTGGTGGTACATCGTACCCCGCGTCATATTTACGCACAGGTAATTGCACCGAACGGTTCTGAAGTTCTGGTAGCTGCTTCTACTGTAGAAAAAGCTATCTCAGAACAATTGAAGTACACCGGTAACAAAGACGCCGCTGCAGCTGTAGGTAAAGCTGTTGCTGAACGCGCTCTGGAAAAAGGCATCAGCAATGTTTCCTTTGACCGTTCCGGGTTCCAATATCATGGTCGTGTCCAGGCACTGGCAGATGCTGCCCGTGAAGCTGGCCTTCAGTTCTAAGGTAGAGGTGTAAGATGGCTCACATCGAAAAACAGGCTGGCGAACTGCAGGAAAAGCTGATCGCGGTAAACCGCGTATCTAAAACCGTTAAAGGTGGTCGTATTTTCTCCTTCACAGCTCTGACTGTAGTAGGCGATGGTAACGGTCGCGTTGGTTTTGGTTACGGTAAAGCGCGTGAAGTTCCAGCAGCGATCCAGAAAGCGATGGAAAAAGCCCGTCGCAACATGATTAACGTCGCGCTGAACAACGGCACCCTGCAGCACCCAGTTAAAGGTGTTCACACGGGTTCTCGTGTATTCATGCAGCCAGCTTCAGAAGGTACCGGTATCATCGCCGGTGGTGCAATGCGCGCCGTTCTGGAAGTTGCTGGGGTTCATAACGTTCTGGCTAAAGCATATGGTTCCACCAACCCGATCAACGTGGTTCGTGCAACTATTGATGGCCTGGAAAATATGAATTCTCCAGAAATGGTCGCTGCCAAGCGTGGTAAATCCGTTGAAGAAATTCTGGGGTAATTGACCATGGCAAAGACTATTAAAATCACTCAAACCCGCAGTGCAATCGGTCGTCTGCCGAAACACAAGGCAACGCTGCTTGGCCTGGGTCTGCGTCGTATTGGTCATACCGTTGAGCGCGAGGATACTCCTGCTGTTCGTGGTATGGTCAACGCGGTTTACTTCATGGTTAAAGTTGAGGAGTAAGAGATGCGTTTAAATACTCTGTCTCCGGCCGAAGGCTCTAAAAAGGCGGGTAAACGCCTGGGTCGTGGTATCGGTTCTGGCCTCGGCAAAACCGGTGGTCGTGGTCACAAAGGTCAGAACTCTCGTTCTGGCGGTGGCGTACGTCGCGGTTTCGAGGGTGGCCAGATGCCACTGTACCGTCGTCTGCCGAAGTTCGGCTTCACCTCTCGCAAAGCAGCGATCACAGCGGAAATCCGTCTGTCTGACCTGGCGAAAGTTGAAGGCGGCGTTGTAGACCTGAACACGCTGAAAGCAGCAAACATTATCGGTATCCAGATCGAGTTCGCGAAAGTGATCCTGGCTGGTGAAGTTTCTACTCCGGTAACTGTTCGTGGCCTGCGTGTTACTAAAGGTGCTCGTGCTGCTATCGAAGCTGCTGGCGGTAAAATTGAGGAATAAGTAGCAGATGGCTAAGCAACCGGGATTAGATTTTCAAAGTGCCAAAGGTGGATTTGGCGAGCTGAAACGCAGACTGCTGTTTGTTATCGGCGCGCTGATTGTGTTCCGTATTGGCTCTTTTATTCCGATCCCTGGTATCGATGCCGCTGTACTTGCCAAACTGCTTGAGCAACAGCGAGGCACCATCATTGAAATGTTCAACATGTTCTCTGGTGGTGCTCTCAGCCGTGCTTCTATCTTCGCATTGGGTATTATGCCGTACATTTCGGCATCTATTATTATCCAGCTGCTGACGGTCGTTCATCCGGCCCTGGCAGAGTTGAAGAAAGAAGGGGAGTCTGGACGTCGTAAGATTAGTCAGTACACCCGTTACGGTACTCTGGTGCTGGCAATATTCCAGTCGATCGGTATTGCTACCGGTCTGCCGAATATGCCTGGTATGCAGGGCCTGGTGTTAAACCCGGGCTTTGCATTCTACTTCACCGCTGTTGTAAGTCTGGTCACAGGGACAATGTTCCTGATGTGGCTCGGCGAACAGATTACTGAGCGTGGTATCGGTAACGGTATCTCAATCATTATCTTCGCCGGTATTGTTGCGGGCCTCCCGCCAGCCATCGCCCACACTATCGAGCAAGCGCGTCAAGGCGACCTGCACTTCCTCCTGTTGCTGTTGGTTGCAGTATTAGTATTTGCAGTGACGTTCTTTGTTGTCTTCGTTGAACGTGGTCAACGCCGCATTGTGGTGAACTACGCTAAACGTCAGCAAGGTCGTCGTGTCTATGCTGCACAGAGCACACATTTACCGCTGAAAGTGAACATGGCGGGGGTTATCCCGGCTATCTTCGCTTCCAGTATTATTCTGTTCCCGGCGACCATCGCGTCATGGTTCGGGGGCGGTACTGGTTGGAACTGGCTGACAACAATTTCGCTGTATTTGCAGCCTGGGCAACCACTTTATGTGTTACTCTATGCGTCTGCGATCATCTTCTTCTGTTTCTTCTACACGGCGTTGGTCTTCAACCCGCGTGAAACAGCAGATAACCTGAAGAAGTCCGGTGCATTTGTACCAGGAATTCGTCCGGGAGAGCAAACGGCGAAGTATATCGATAAAGTAATGACCCGCCTGACTTTGGTTGGTGCGCTCTATATTACTTTTATCTGCCTGATCCCGGAGTTCATGCGTGATGCAATGAAAGTACCGTTCTACTTCGGTGGGACCTCACTGCTTATCGTTGTTGTCGTGATTATGGACTTTATGGCTCAAGTGCAAACTCTGATGATGTCCAGTCAGTATGAGTCTGCATTGAAGAAGGCGAACCTGAAAGGCTACGGCCGCTAATTGGTCGCCTGAGAAGTTACGGAGAGTAAAAATGAAAGTTCGTGCTTCCGTCAAGAAATTATGCCGTAACTGCAAAATCGTTAAGCGTGATGGTGTCATCCGTGTGATTTGCAGTGCCGAGCCGAAGCATAAACAGCGCCAAGGCTGATTATTTCGCATATTTTTCTTGCAAAGTTGGGTTGAGCTGGCTAGATTAGCCAGCCAATCTTTTGTATGTCTGTACGTTTCCATTTGAGTATCCTGAAAACGGGCTTTTCAGCATGGTGCGTACATATTAAATAGTAGGAGTGCATAGTGGCCCGTATAGCAGGCATTAACATTCCTGATCAGAAACATGCTGTGATCGCATTAACTTCGATCTACGGCGTCGGCAAGACCCGTTCTAAAGCCATTCTGGCTGCAGCGGGTATCGCTGAAGATGTTAAGATCAGTGAGCTGTCTGAAGAACAAATCGACACGCTGCGTGACGAAGTTGCCAAATTTGTCGTTGAAGGTGATCTGCGCCGTGAAATCAGCATGAGCATCAAGCGCCTGATGGATCTTGGTTGCTATCGCGGTTTGCGTCATCGTCGTGGTCTGCCAGTGCGCGGTCAGCGTACTAAGACCAACGCACGTACCCGTAAGGGTCCGCGCAAACCGATCAAGAAATAATCGGGGTGATTGAATAATGGCAAAGGCACCAGTTCGTGCACGTAAACGTGTAAGAAAACAAGTCTCTGACGGCGTGGCTCATATCCATGCTTCTTTCAACAACACCATCGTTACTATTACTGATCGTCAGGGTAACGCATTGGGTTGGGCAACAGCCGGTGGTTCCGGTTTCCGTGGTTCTCGCAAATCCACTCCGTTCGCAGCTCAGGTTGCAGCAGAGCGTTGCGCTGAAGCCGTAAAAGAATACGGCATCAAGAATCTGGAAGTTATGGTTAAAGGTCCGGGTCCGGGTCGTGAATCTACTGTTCGCGCTCTGAACGCCGCTGGTTTCCGCATCACGAATATTACTGATGTGACTCCGATCCCTCATAACGGTTGTCGTCCGCCGAAAAAACGTCGCGTATAACGCTCCGTTTTTTAGGTTAGTTGGAGATAGAAAATGGCAAGATATTTGGGTCCTAAGCTCAAGCTGAGCCGTCGTGAGGGCACCGACTTATTCCTTAAGTCTGGCGTTCGCGCGATCGATACCAAGTGTAAAATTGAACAAGCTCCTGGCCAGCACGGTGCGCGTAAACCGCGTCTGTCTGACTATGGTGTGCAGTTGCGTGAAAAGCAAAAAGTTCGCCGTATGTACGGTGTGCTGGAGCGTCAGTTCCGTAACTACTATAAAGAAGCAGCACGTCTGAAAGGCAACACAGGTGAAAACCTGCTGGCTCTGCTGGAAGGTCGTCTGGACAACGTTGTATACCGTATGGGCTTCGGCGCTACTCGTGCTGAATCACGTCAGCTGGTTAGCCACAAAGCAATCATGGTAAACGGTCGTGTTGTTAACATCGCTTCTTATCAGGTTAAAGCGAATGACGTTGTTAGCATTCGTGAGAAAGCGAAAAAGCAATCTCGCGTGAAGGCCGCTCTGGAGCTGGCTGAGCAGCGTGAAAAGCCAACCTGGCTGGAAGTTGATGCTGGCAAGATGGAAGGTACGTTCAAGCGTCAGCCAGAACGTTCTGATCTGTCTGCGGACATTAACGAACACCTGATCGTCGAGCTTTACTCCAAGTAAAGCTTAGTACCAAAGAGAGGACACAATGCAGGGTTCTGTGACAGAGTTTCTAAAACCGCGCCTGGTAGATATCGAGCAAGTGAGTTCGACGCACGCCAAGGTGACCCTTGAGCCTTTAGAGCGTGGCTTTGGCCATACTCTGGGTAACGCACTGCGCCGTATTCTGCTCTCATCGATGCCGGGTTGCGCGGTGACCGAGGTTGAGATTGATGGTGTACTTCATGAGTACAGCACCAAAGAAGGCGTTCAGGAAGATATCCTTGAAATCCTGCTCAACCTGAAAGGGCTGGCGGTGAGAGTTCAGGGTAAAGATGAAGTTATTCTTACTCTGAATAAATCTGGCATTGGCCCTGTGACTGCAGCCGACATCACCCACGACGGTGATGTTGAAATCGTCAAGCCGCAGCACGTGATCTGCCACCTGACCGATGAGAACGCAGCAATTAGCATGCGTATCAAAGTTCAGCGCGGTCGTGGTTATGTGCCGGCTTCTGCCCGAATTCATTCGGAAGAAGATGAGCGCCCAATCGGCCGTCTGCTGGTCGACGCATGCTACAGCCCTGTAGAGCGTATTGCCTACAATGTTGAAGCAGCGCGTGTAGAACAGCGTACCGACCTGGACAAGCTGGTCATCGAAATGGAAACCAACGGCACAATCGATCCTGAAGAGGCGATTCGTCGTGCGGCAACCATCCTGGCAGAACAACTGGAAGCTTTCGTTGACTTACGTGATGTACGTCAGCCGGAAGTGAAAGAAGAGAAACCAGAATTCGATCCGATCCTGCTGCGCCCTGTTGACGATCTCGAATTGACTGTCCGCTCTGCTAACTGCCTCAAGGCAGAAGCTATCCACTATATCGGTGATCTGGTACAGCGTACCGAGGTTGAGTTGCTGAAAACGCCGAACCTGGGTAAAAAATCTCTTACTGAGATTAAAGACGTGCTGGCTTCACGTGGTCTGTCTCTGGGCATGCGCCTGGAAAACTGGCCACCGGCAAGCATTGCTGACGAGTAACCGGATCACAGGTTAAGGTTTTACTGAGAAGGATAAGGTCATGCGCCATCGTAAGAGTGGTCGTCAACTGAACCGCAACAGCAGCCATCGCCAGGCTATGTTCCGCAACATGGCAGGTTCACTGGTTCGTCATGAGATCATCAAGACGACCCTGCCTAAAGCGAAAGAGCTGCGTCGCGTAGTTGAGCCGCTGATTACTCTTGCCAAGACTGACAGCGTTGCTAATCGTCGTCTGGCATTCGCCCGTACTCGTGATAACGAGATCGTGGCAAAACTGTTTAACGAACTGGGCCCGCGTTTCGCGAGCCGTGCCGGTGGTTACACTCGCATTCTGAAGTGTGGTTTCCGTGCAGGCGACAACGCGCCGATGGCTTACATCGAGCTGGTTGATCGTTCAGAGAAAGCAGAAGCTGCTGCAGAGTAATCTGCAGTAACGTAAAAAAACCCGCTCCGGCGGGTTTTTTTATATCCGCGATATCCCCACTTCTCTACAATGTTTTTATCAATTCTGTTCATCCTCTGGAGCTGGTAATGTGGTTGCTCGACCAGTGGGCAGAACGCCATATTCGCGATGCCCAAAAAAAAGGTGAATTCGACGATCTTCCGGGACGCGGCGAACCCCTTGTGCTTGACGATGACTCGCACATTGCGCCTGAACTACGGGCGGGCTACCGTTTACTGAAAAATGCAGGCTGTCTCCCACCGGAACTTGAACAGCGAAGAGAGGCTGTTGAACTGGCCGATCTACTGAAAGGGATCCGTCAGGACGATCCGCGACATTCTGAACTGAGCCGCCGTCTGGCCCTGCTTGAACTTAAGCTGCGCCAGGCAGGAATGAACACTGACTTTCTGCACGGTGAATACGGTGAAAGCTTGTTGCGGAAAATTAACGAGGGGTAGTTATGTACCGTATCGGTGAACTTGCGAAGCTCGCTAACGTCACGCCGGATACCATCCGATATTACGAAAAGCAGCAGATGATCGACCATGAAGTCCGTACTGAAGGTGGCTTTCGACTTTATACCGATAACGATCTGCAGCGCCTGCGGTTTATTCGTTATGCGCGCCAGCTCGGTTTCACATTAGACTCGATCCGCGAGCTATTATCGATCCGCATCGATCCGGCACATCACACCTGCCAGGAGTCTAAAAGCATTGTGCAGGCCCGGCTGGATGAAGTGGAAGCACGCATTCAGGAACTGCAGACCATGCAGCGCTCTCTGCAAAGGCTGAATGATGCTTGTTGCGGCACGGCCCACAGCAGTATTTATTGTTCCATACTGGAAGCCCTTGAACAGGGGGCCAGTGGAGAAACCGAGGACTGTTGATTTTTAGTCCATCCGGATCTAGACTCCCGTCGTCATAAACATGCTCAGGAGAATTTATGAGCCGCTATCAGCACACGAAAGGACAGATAAAAGACAATGCCATTGAGGCACTACTTCACGACCCGCTATTCAGACAACGTGTTGAGAAGAACAAAAAAGGGAAAGGGAGTTATCTGCGTAAAGACAAGCATGCAAAACGGGGTAACTGGGAGGCCAGTGGCAAACAAGCGAATCGCTTATTTACCACTGGCCTTCCTGCTTTAAGCTTTCGATTAAACGCGGTTGTTCTGCTCTTTTAACAGATCGCGAATCTCACTCAGCAGCACTTCTTCTTTTGTAGGTGCAGGCGCCGCTGCCGGCTCTTCTTTTTTACGGTTCAGCTTGTTGATCAGCTTGATAGCCATAAAAATGGCAAACGCCACAATCACGAAATCAAATACGTTCTGAATAAATACGCCGTAGTGCATCACGACTGCCGGAACATCACCTTGTGCTTCACGCAGCGTGAAAGCGAATTGTTTGAAATCAATGCCCCCGATCAGCAACCCTAAAGGTGGCATGATAATGTCGGCCACTAATGATGAAACAATCTTGCCGAATGCCGCACCAATAATGACACCCACTGCCAAATCCACCACGTTTCCGCGCATCGCAAATTCGCGAAATTCTTTAATAAAACTCATTTTGTTCTCCTTGTGCCAGCTGACGACTATAAGTTTAACAAATGATTAGCTAATTGCCATTCGGGATAATTAAACGTTATGAAAAATAAAAGGCACAGAAATGAAAAGGATAAAGGTCGGGTGCACTTTTTCAGGCACCCGACACATTAAAGGAAGAATGGGCTGGGCTGGAATAAACGTTCGACGTCGGTAATAAACTTTTTATCGGTAAGGAACATAATAACGTGATCGCCTTGCTCAATACGTAAATTATCATTGGCAATCATGACATCATTTCCGCGCACGACGGCACCGATAATCGTTCCCGGTGGCAGCTTAATTTCGTCTATCGAACGGCCCACGACGCGTGACGTGGTTTCATCTCCGTGCGCCACGGCTTCAATGGCTTCCGCGACACCGCGGCGGAGCGATGACACCCCGACAATATCCGCTTTACGCACATGGCTCAGGAGCGCGGAAATGGTCGCCTGCTGAGGTGAAATGGCAATATCAATGACGCTGCCCTGCACCAGATCAACGTATGCCCGACGCTGGATAAGCACCATGACCTTTTTGGCCCCCATGCGTTTGGCGAGCATGGCGGACATTATATTCGCTTCATCGTCGTTGGTGACGGCAATAAAGAGATCAACTTGATCAATATGCTCTTCAGCCAGTAATTCCTGATCGGACGCATCGCCATAAAATACGATCGTATTTTGCAGTTTTTCCGCCAGTTCAGCAGCACGCTGCTGATCGCGCTCGATCAACTTCACGCTGTAATCTTTTTCCAGCCGGTGTGCCAGACCTGCACCGATATTGCCGCCGCCGACCAGCATAATGCGTTTATAGGGTTTTTCGAGACGCTGAAGTTCACTCATCACCGCACGAATATGCTGTGAAGCTGCAATAAAGAAGACTTCGTCACCGGCTTCGACAATCGTGGAGCCCTGCGGGCGGATTGGCCTGTCGTGACGGAAAATGGCTGCGACGCGCGTATCGATATGCGGCATGTGCTCGCGCATGGTGGAAAGCGCATTGCCGATCAATGGCCCGCCGTAATAGGCTTTAACGACGGCCAGGCTCACTTTACCTTCGGCAAAGTTCACTACCTGCAGGGCGCCCGGATATTCGATCAGACGGTAGATATTATCGATAACCAGCTGTTCTGGGGCGATGAGATGATCAATAGGGACCGCTTCTGAGTTAAACAGCTTCTCAGCATCGCGGACATAGTCCGGAGAGCGGATGCGCGCGATTCGGTTTGGCGTGTTGAAAAGCGAGTAGGCCACCTGACAGGCCACCATATTGGTTTCGTCAGAACTGGTCACCGCAACCAGCATATCGGCATCGTCAGCGCCCGCCTCACGAAGAACGCGCGGGTGTGAACCATGGCCCTGCACAACGCGCAGGTCAAATTTGTCCTGCAAAACACGCAGGCGATCGCCGTTGGTATCCACGATGGTGATGTCGTTGTTTTCGCCAACCAGGTTTTCCGCCAGCGTTCCGCCAACCTGTCCTGCGCCCAGAATGATAATCTTCATATCTCGTGACCTGTTCTCAACATCACTCTTTGATTAGCTTAGCGTAAAAGAAGCCATCACCCTCTTCTGCACCCGGCAGATTCTGCTTACCCGGGCATTCAGGCGTTCCCGTATCGCGCAGAGCAGCATCCGGGGTACGTTTAAGGAAGGCCGCGATTTGCTGACTGTTTTCTTCAGGAAGTACCGAGCAGGTTGCATACACCAGCGTGCCGCCGGGCTTGAGATGCGGCCAGATGGCGTCGAGGATGTCGGATTGCAACTGGGCAAGTTCGTTAATATCACGATCGCGGCGCAGCCACTTGATATCCGGATGACGACGAATCACGCCGGTTGCAGAGCAGGGGGCATCCAGCAAAATGCGATCGAATTGT
Organism: Enterobacter quasiroggenkampii; assembly: GCF_043972695.1. Lineage (NCBI taxonomy): Bacteria > Pseudomonadati > Pseudomonadota > Gammaproteobacteria > Enterobacterales > Enterobacteriaceae > Enterobacter > Enterobacter quasiroggenkampii. The sequence goes on along the minus strand of NZ_CP143745.1, from coordinate 147,131 downwards.
GTTTCACCACACCATTCTGCGGGTTTGCGTCCATCGCCTTGCTTAACCTGCGCCTTCATGCCCAGGCGCTTGAGGTTGTCATAGACGCGTGAAAGACGCTGCTCATCAACGTCCACCGCCATCACGCTGGCCTGTGGAGCCACTTCAAGAATATGCGTCGTTTTGCCCCCTGGCGCGGCGCAGAGATCGAGGATCTGCTCACCGTTTTGGGGTTCAAGCCAGGTCATGCAACCCTGAGCAGAAGCATCCTGTACCGTTACCCAACCCTCTTCAAAGCCGGGTAATGCATTTACCGGTGCAGGCGATGCTAAGCGCACGGCATCAGGGTATGCGTCATGGGTGAAGCCGCTCATTCCAGCTTCTTCGAGTAATGCCAGCCATGCGTCACGGGTGTGGTGATTACGATTCACGCGTAACCACATTGGCGGACGCTGGTTGTTGGCATCGGCAATGTCCTGCCACTGCTGCGGATAAGCTTTTTTCAGGCGCTTCAACAGCCAGTCCGGATGCAGGAAGCGCGCTTCGTTTTGGGCAAATTCAGCCAGAAGCTCATCCTGCTGTCGCTGGAACTGGCGCAATACGCCGTTGATCAGCCCTTTCAACTGAGGACGTTTAATCGAAACGGCACCTTCCACCGTCTCTGCCAGCGCGGCGTGAGGTGGGATGCGGGTATGAAGAAGCTGATAAAAACCCACCATAATCAAATAATGTACGGTGCGCTGCTTGCCCGTCATTGGGCGGGACATCAGCTTATTAATCAGCCACTCAAGCTGAGAGAGTGTGCGCAGAACGCCAAAGCAGAGCTCCTGAAGCAGGGCTTTATCTTTATCAGAAACTTTTTGCTGCAGGGGAGGCAGGACGTTACTCAATGACTGGCCCTGCTCGATAACCTGCTCGACGGCCTGGGCCGCCATACTGCGTAGATTTTGTTTTTTCATAACCGTAAAAATAAAAATGCCCGGAAACACCGGGCCTTAAGAATAAATTTGCTCAGGCAAGGCGATTGCCCGGGATAAACCATTCACGACGGGAATTTAACAGATCCTGAGCGCTCATGGCTTTCTTACCGGCCGGTTGGAGCGATTCAAGATTCAAAATCCCTTGCGCAGTCGCCACCTGGATGCCGTTCTTGCTGGCATCAATAATCGTACCGGGTTCCGCCGTCGTCGCACCGCTAATGACGGAGGCCTTCCAGACTTTTACTGGCTGCTCATCAATTTCCATCCAGCTCATTGGCCACGGATTAAAAGCGCGAATGCAGCGTTCAAGTTGAGCGGCTGACAGGGACCAGTCGATACGCGCTTCTTCTTTGCTCAGCTTTTCGGCGTAGGTTACCAGCGCATCATCCTGAACTTCCGGTTTTGCCGTATTGTCAGCAAGCTGCTGAAGCGTCTCGATAAGACCTTGTGGGCCAAGGTCTGCCAGTTTGTCATACAGCGTGGCGCTGGTATCGTCTGGCGTAATGGGGCAGGCCAGTTTATACAGCATGTCGCCGGTGTCTAAACCTACGTCCATCTTCATGATGGTCACGCCCGTTTCGGCATCACCCGCCCACAGCGCGCGCTGGATAGGTGCTGCGCCACGCCAGCGTGGGAGCAGAGACCCATGCACGTTGATACAACCCAGGCGCGGCATATCAAGCACGGCTTTTGGCAGAATTAAACCGTAAGCCACCACCACCATTACGTCGGCATTCAGGTCAGCAACCAGCTGCTGATTTTCCTGCGGGCGCAGCGATGCGGGCTGAAAAACGGGAAGCCCATGCTCTTCTGCCAGCACTTTGACCGGGCTCGGCATCAGTTTTTTGCCGCGACCAGCAGGACGGTCCGGCTGGGTAAAGACGCCAACAACCTGGTGACCAGACGATAACAGCGCGTCAAGATGACGCGCTGCAAAATCAGGGGTTCCCGCGAAGATAATACGTAGTGTTTTAGACACGATGATCCTTGTATCCGGGGGGACGTTATGCGCGAGAACGCAAACGATCCAGTTTCTCTACTTTCTGACGAATACGCTGCTGTTTCAGCGGCGAGAGATAATCGATAAACAGTTTACCGACCAGGTGATCCATCTCATGCTGAATACAAATTGCCAGCAGGTCGTCTGCCTCCAGTTCGAACGGATTACCGTCACGATCCAGGGCGCGAATTTTCACTTTTTCGGCACGCGGCACTAACGCACGCTGTTCAGGAATAGACAGACAGCCTTCCTCAATACCGGTTTCGCCACTCTTTTCGAGCAGCTCAGGGTTGATCAGCACCAGGCGGCCATCGCGATTTTCCGAAACATCAATCACGATAATACGCTTGTGAATGTCCACCTGCGTCGCCGCCAGGCCAATGCCTTCTTCGGCGTACATGGTATCGAACATATCATCAACGATACGCTGGATTTCTGCATTCACTTCTTTGACCGGTTCAGCGACGATGCGAAGGCGCTCGTCCGGAATATGTAACACTTGCAAAACTGCCATAAATTTCCAGAGTCGTGTTCAGGAGTTGATAAGAATACTCCCTCTATTCTAGACAAATCCCCCATCGATTGACAGCATCAGTGACCAATCGCAATGATTGCGGAGAGCGCTTATGGCAGGGGAAAGGATGACGTCTACCGAGATTTGGCTACGGCTCATGCACACAGGTTCTCTGTGTGGTGATGTCATGGTGGAAGCGGCTGCACGATTGCAGAGGCAGGAAGGCATCGATACGCTTGTCTTAAGAAATGCTGGACTGACAGCAAAGCAGGCTGAACGGTTCGTTGCGTTCGATGAGAGTGAGCTGGAACGTAGTCTGATATGGCTTGAGCAGCCGGGACATCATTTATTAACGGCCAATCATTCCCTTTATCCCCCTCTACTCCGCACGATCCCTGACTATCCCGGGGCTTTATTCATAAAAGGTAACCCTGAGACGCTTAATACCGTTCAGCTGGCGGTGGTAGGGAGTCGTGCGCCGTCATGGTACGGCGAGCGATGGGGGAAAATCCTGTGCGAACAACTTTCACATAGTGGTTTCACGATTACCAGCGGGCTGGCCTGTGGTATTGACGGCGTTGCCCACAGCGCGGCGCTGTCAGTAAAAGGACGAAGTGTCGCGGTGCTGGGGAACGGTCTTTTTAGCATTTACCCACGCCGGCATCAGGCATTGGCGATGCGGCTTATTGAGTCTGACGGCGCGATAGTGTCTGAGTTTCCGCTTTCCGCGCAGCCCCGACCGGCAAACTTTCCGCGTCGTAATCGCATCATCAGCGGCCTTAGCAAAGGCGTGCTGGTGGTCGAAGCCGCGCGGCGAAGCGGTTCGCTGGTCACGGCACGGTGCGCGCTCGAACAGGGGCGAGAAGTCTTCGCCTTGCCAGGCCCGATAGGTAATCCCGGATGCGAGGGACCGCACTGGCTGATTAAGCAGGGGGCAACACCGGTAACGGAAGTCGGGGACATTCTTGAAAATTTGCAATATGGGCTGCAATGGCTGCAGGAAGATCCCGAAAAGCGACAATATTCATCAGATCAGGGAAAGGTGGCATTGCCATTTCCCAAGCTCCTGGCTAACGTAGGAGATGAGGTAACACCTGTTGACGTTGTCGCTGAACGTGCCGGCCAACCTGTGCCAGTAACGGTAGCACAGCTACTCGAACTGGAGTTAGCAGGGTGGATCGCAGCTGTACCCGGCGGCTATGTCCGATTAAGGAGGGCATGCCATGTTCGACGTACTGATGTATTTGTTTGAGACTTACATCCATAACGAAGCAGAAATGCGAGTGGATCAGGACAAGTTGACACAGGATCTTACCGATGCGGGATTTGAGCGGGAAGATATCTACAATGCGTTGATGTGGCTGGAAAAACTGGCTGATTATCAGGAAGGCCTTGCCGAACCGATGCAGCTTGCTTCTGACCCATTGTCTGTACGCATTTATACCGCTGAAGAGTGTGAACGGCTGGACGCCAGCTGCCGGGGATTCATTTTATTCCTTGAGCAGATTCAGGTGCTAAACCTCGAAACGAGAGAAATGGTGATAGAGCGCGTCATGGCGCTGGATACGGCAGAATTTGAACTGGAAGATCTCAAGTGGGTGATCCTGATGGTTCTGTTTAATATCCCGGGCTGTGAAAATGCCTATCAACAAATGGAAGAATTACTCTTTGAAGTGAATGAAGGTATGCTGCACTAATTCAATGTGCAGCACCAAGAGTTGTTATGGCCAAATCAGCACTGTTCACGGTGCACAAAAACGAGCCCTGCCCGCAGTGCGGGGCTGAACTTGTTATTCGGTCCGGGAAACACGGCCCGTTTCTCGGTTGTTCTCACTATCCGGAATGTGATTATGTTCGTCCTCTGAAAAGCCAGGCGGATGGACATATCGTCAAAATTCTGGAGGGTCAGCTGTGCCCTCTCTGCGGTGGCGAACTCGCGCTACGCCAGGGGCGTTTCGGCATGTTTATTGGATGTAGCCGCTACCCGGAATGTGAACATACGGAACAAATTGATAAGCCTGATGAAACGGCAATTGCCTGCCCTCAGTGTCAGCGCGGTCAGCTTGTACAGCGCCGTTCCCGTTATGGTAAGACCTTCCATTCGTGCGATCGCTACCCTGACTGCCAGTTCGTTATCAATTTTAAGCCGGTAGCGGGAATCTGCCCTCATTGCAATTATCCGCTACTGATAGAGAAGAAAACCGCGCAAGGCATGAAACGCTTCTGCGCCAGTAAACAATGTGGAAAGCCGGTAACGGCGGATCAATATAGTGAATAATAACCTGCCATCAGGCTCCATTGCCCATGCAGTGGACGTACTGAAAAATGAAGAAGTCATCGCCTATCCAACTGAAGCTGTTTTTGGGGTCGGTTGCGATCCTGACAGCGAGACGGCTGTGAGCCGCCTGCTTACCCTGAAACAAAGACCCGTCGAGAAAGGACTGATTTTGATCGCTGCGAATTACGAGCAGCTTAAGCCCTATATTGATGACTCTATGCTAACGCCAGCACAGCGCGAGACAATCTTCTCCGCGTGGCCTGGACCGGTCACCTTTGTTTTCCCGGCGCAGCCGACAACTCCGCGCTGGTTAACCGGACGCTTTGATTCCCTTGCCGTTCGCGTCACTGACCATCCGCTGGTGGTGGAGCTGTGCCTGGCATTTGGTAAACCACTGGTCTCAACCAGCGCCAACCTGACCGGGCAGCCGCCATGTCGGACAACCGAAGAAGTGCTGGCGCAGTTCGGGAATGACTTCCCTGTCGCTGTCGGTGAAACGGGAGGGCGCCTGAATCCATCTGAAATTCGCGACGCTTTGACCGGCGAACGTTTTCGCCAGGGGTAATCTCATGGAAACCTATGCTGTTTTTGGTAATCCCATTGCACACAGCAAGTCACCGTTGATCCATCAGCAGTTCGCGGAGCAGCTGCAGATAGATCACCCCTATGGTCGCGTACTGGCGCCAGTGGATGCCTTTATCCCTACGCTTGAGGCCTTTTTCGCCGCGGGGGGCAAAGGCGCGAATGTGACGGTCCCGTTTAAAGAAGAAGCCTTCGAACGTGCGGATGAGCTGACCGAACGCGCTTCACTTGCTGGTGCAGTCAATACCCTAAAACGGCTTGAGGATGGACGCCTTCTGGGGGACAACACCGACGGGATTGGTTTACTCAGCGATCTGGAAAGACTCTCCTTTATCAAGCCCGGTTTCCGGATCCTGCTGATTGGCGCGGGTGGCGCATCGCGGGGCGTTTTGTTGCCTCTGCTTTCACTGGACTGTTCGGTGACCATCACGAACAGAACCTTTTCCCGGGCAGAAGCGCTGGCGGCGTTGTTTGCGCATACCGGCAGCGTGAGCGCGGTAGCGCTTGACGATCTTGCCGAACGTGAGTTCGATCTTGTCATTAATGCCACATCCAGCGGCATCAACGGTGAGATCCCAGCGATCCCCGCTTCGCTGGTCAGTGCGCATATGTACTTCTATGACATGTTCTATCAGAAAGGGAAGACGCCTTTCCTGAACTGGTGTGAACAACACGGCGCGAAACAGTTAGCCGATGGGCTGGGAATGCTGGTGGGGCAGGCTGCGCATGCGGTGCTGCTCTGGCACGGCGTGTTGCCTGCGGTCGAGCCGGTCATTGAAAAGCTAAAGCAGGAGCTTTCGGCGTGAATCAGGCTATTCATTTCCCGGACAGAGAGAGCTGGGATGAGCATAAACAAGCGGTCTGTTTTCCGGTGCTGGTGCAGGGCATGCAACTTACCTGCGCCATCCATGGAGAAACGCTGTTGCATCGTTTTGGCGGCACAGACCCGCTAGCGGTATTTTGCGAAAATCGCTGGGATCTTGAAGAGGAAGCCAGCGATTTAATCCGCGAACAGCAGGAAGACGATCAGGGCTGGGTTTGGTTATCCTGATCCAGATAGTCATTCTTCCATTTTACGTAGTTGTTCGCCGAGTATTTTAATCCTTCGATCTCTGCCTCCTTAAGGGGGCGGATCTGTTTTACCGGACTTCCCAGATAGAGATAACCGCTCTCCAGCCGTTTGTTCTGCGGGACCAGGCTACCGGCACCAATCATTACGTCATCTTCTACTATGACGCCATCCAGCAAAATCGACCCCATGCCAACAAGGACGCGATTTCCGATCGTGCAGCCGTGGAGCATCACTTTATGGCCAACGGTAACATCCTCTCCAATGATGAGGGGATTACCCTCGGGGTTATAGGAGGATTTGTGCGTGACATGCAGAACGCTACCGTCCTGAATGTTGGTACGTGCACCAATCGACACATAGTTAACATCTCCCCTGATGGCGACGAGCGGCCAGATGCTGACATCTTCGGCCATTCGCACATCACCAACGACCACGCTGCTGGCATCGATCATCACGCGATCGCCTTTTTGGGGGAACAGATCTTTATAAGGACGCAATACTGCAGACATATCTACCTCTAAGAATGAGCGCTATACAGAAGACTTTGATCGTATTAATGGATCGAGGCAAGGCAAAATACGTCAATATTTAAGCAGATCGGGCGGGATTTCAGCGAAAAGCGCGGAAAATCAGCAGTCGGAAAAAAAGATCTAAAAAATACTTGTGCTAAAAATTGGGATCCCTATAATGCGCCTCCATCGACACGGCGGATGTGAATCACTTCACACAACAAGCGGTTCGGTTGAAGAGAAAAAATCCTGAAATAACGGGTTGACTCTGAAAGAGGAAAGCGTAATATACGCCACCTCGCAACGGTGAGCGAAAGCCGCGTTGCACTGCTCTTTAACAATTTATCAGACAATCTGTGTGGGCACTCAAAGTGACATGGATTCTTAATGTCTTCGGACAATAAATGAATACCAAGTCTCTGAGTGAACATGCGTAATTCATTACGAAGTTTAATTCACGAGCATCAAACTTAAATTGAAGAGTTTGATCATGGCTCAGATTGAACGCTGGCGGCAGGCCTAACACATGCAAGTCGAGCGGCAGCGGAAAGTAGCTTGCTACTTTGCCGGCGAGCGGCGGACGGGTGAGTAATGTCTGGGAAACTGCCTGATGGAGGGGGATAACTACTGGAAACGGTAGCTAATACCGCATAACGTCGCAAGACCAAAGAGGGGGACCTTCGGGCCTCTTGCCATCAGATGTGCCCAGATGGGATTAGCTAGTAGGTGGGGTAACGGCTCACCTAGGCGACGATCCCTAGCTGGTCTGAGAGGATGACCAGCCACACTGGAACTGAGACACGGTCCAGACTCCTACGGGAGGCAGCAGTGGGGAATATTGCACAATGGGCGCAAGCCTGATGCAGCCATGCCGCGTGTATGAAGAAGGCCTTCGGGTTGTAAAGTACTTTCAGCGGGGAGGAAGGTGTTGAGGTTAATAACCTCAGCAATTGACGTTACCCGCAGAAGAAGCACCGGCTAACTCCGTGCCAGCAGCCGCGGTAATACGGAGGGTGCAAGCGTTAATCGGAATTACTGGGCGTAAAGCGCACGCAGGCGGTCTGTCAAGTCGGATGTGAAATCCCCGGGCTCAACCTGGGAACTGCATTCGAAACTGGCAGGCTAGAGTCTTGTAGAGGGGGGTAGAATTCCAGGTGTAGCGGTGAAATGCGTAGAGATCTGGAGGAATACCGGTGGCGAAGGCGGCCCCCTGGACAAAGACTGACGCTCAGGTGCGAAAGCGTGGGGAGCAAACAGGATTAGATACCCTGGTAGTCCACGCCGTAAACGATGTCGACTTGGAGGTTGTGCCCTTGAGGCGTGGCTTCCGGAGCTAACGCGTTAAGTCGACCGCCTGGGGAGTACGGCCGCAAGGTTAAAACTCAAATGAATTGACGGGGGCCCGCACAAGCGGTGGAGCATGTGGTTTAATTCGATGCAACGCGAAGAACCTTACCTACTCTTGACATCCAGAGAACTTTCCAGAGATGGATTGGTGCCTTCGGGAACTCTGAGACAGGTGCTGCATGGCTGTCGTCAGCTCGTGTTGTGAAATGTTGGGTTAAGTCCCGCAACGAGCGCAACCCTTATCCTTTGTTGCCAGCGGTTAGGCCGGGAACTCAAAGGAGACTGCCAGTGATAAACTGGAGGAAGGTGGGGATGACGTCAAGTCATCATGGCCCTTACGAGTAGGGCTACACACGTGCTACAATGGCGCATACAAAGAGAAGCGACCTCGCGAGAGCAAGCGGACCTCATAAAGTGCGTCGTAGTCCGGATTGGAGTCTGCAACTCGACTCCATGAAGTCGGAATCGCTAGTAATCGTAGATCAGAATGCTACGGTGAATACGTTCCCGGGCCTTGTACACACCGCCCGTCACACCATGGGAGTGGGTTGCAAAAGAAGTAGGTAGCTTAACCTTCGGGAGGGCGCTTACCACTTTGTGATTCATGACTGGGGTGAAGTCGTAACAAGGTAACCGTAGGGGAACCTGCGGTTGGATCACCTCCTTACCTTAAAGAACCTGCCTTTGCAGTGCTCACACAGATTGTCTGATGAAAAGTAAATAGCAAGGCGTCTTGCGATTGAGACTTCAGTGTCCCCTTCGTCTAGAGGCCCAGGACACCGCCCTTTCACGGCGGTAACAGGGGTTCGAATCCCCTAGGGGACGCCACTTGCTGGTTCGTGAGTGAAAGTCACCTGCCGTCATATCTCAAAACTGACTTGCGAGTCACGTTTGAGATATTTGCTCTTTAAAAATCTGGATCAAGCTGAAAATTGAAACGACACATCTTTAAGGTGTGTTCGAGTCTCTCAAATTTTCGCAATCAGAAGTGAAACATCTTCGGGTTGTGAGGTTAAGCGACTAAGCGTACACGGTGGATGCCCTGGCAGTCAGAGGCGATGAAGGACGTGCTAATCTGCGAAAAGCGCCGGCGAGGTGATATGAACCTTTGACCCGGCGATGTCCGAATGGGGAAACCCAGTGCAATTCGTTGCACTATCGTTAACTGAATACATAGGTTAACGAGGCGAACCGGGGGAACTGAAACATCTAAGTACCCCGAGGAAAAGAAATCAACCGAGATTCCCCCAGTAGCGGCGAGCGAACGGGGAGCAGCCCAGAGTCTGAATCAGCTTGTGTGTTAGTGGAAGCGTCTGGAAAGTCGCACGGTACAGGGTGACAGTCCCGTACACGAAAACACACAGGTTGTGAACTCGAAGAGTAGGGCGGGACACGTGGTATCCTGTCTGAATATGGGGGGACCATCCTCCAAGGCTAAATACTCCTGACTGACCGATAGTGAACCAGTACCGTGAGGGAAAGGCGAAAAGAACCCCGGCGAGGGGAGTGAAAAAGAACCTGAAACCGTGTACGTACAAGCAGTGGGAGCACCTTCGTGGTGTGACTGCGTACCTTTTGTATAATGGGTCAGCGACTTATATTCTGTAGCAAGGTTAACCGTATAGGGGAGCCGAAGGGAAACCGAGTCTTAACTGGGCGTTAAGTTGCAGGGTATAGACCCGAAACCCGGTGATCTAGCCATGGGCAGGTTGAAGGTTGGGTAACACTAACTGGAGGACCGAACCGACTAATGTTGAAAAATTAGCGGATGACTTGTGGCTGGGGGTGAAAGGCCAATCAAACCGGGAGATAGCTGGTTCTCCCCGAAAGCTATTTAGGTAGCGCCTCGTGAACTCATCTTCGGGGGTAGAGCACTGTTTCGGCTAGGGGGCCATCCCGGCTTACCAACCCGATGCAAACTACGAATACCGAAGAATGTTATCACGGGAGACACACGGCGGGTGCTAACGTCCGTCGTGAAGAGGGAAACAACCCAGACCGCCAGCTAAGGTCCCAAAGTCATGGTTAAGTGGGAAACGATGTGGGAAGGCACAGACAGCCAGGATGTTGGCTTAGAAGCAGCCATCATTTAAAGAAAGCGTAATAGCTCACTGGTCGAGTCGGCCTGCGCGGAAGATGTAACGGGGCTAAACCATGCACCGAAGCTGCGGCAGCGACACTATGTGTTGTTGGGTAGGGGAGCGTTCTGTAAGCCGTTGAAGGTGTGCTGTGAGGCATGCTGGAGGTATCAGAAGTGCGAATGCTGACATAAGTAACGATAAAGCGGGTGAAAAGCCCGCTCGCCGGAAGACCAAGGGTTCCTGTCCAACGTTAATCGGGGCAGGGTGAGTCGACCCCTAAGGCGAGGCCGAAAGGCGTAGTCGATGGGAAACAGGTTAATATTCCTGTACTTGGTGTTACTGCGAAGGGGGGACGGAGAAGGCTATGTTAGCCGGGCGACGGTTGTCCCGGTTTAAGCATGTAGGCGGAGGTTCCAGGTAAATCCGGTACCTTTTAACGCTGAGGTGTGATGACGAGGCACTACGGTGCTGAAGTAACAAATGCCCTGCTTCCAGGAAAAGCCTCTAAGCATCAGGTAACACGAAATCGTACCCCAAACCGACACAGGTGGTCAGGTAGAGAATACCAAGGCGCTTGAGAGAACTCGGGTGAAGGAACTAGGCAAAATGGTGCCGTAACTTCGGGAGAAGGCACGCTGATATGTAGGTGAAGCCCCTGCGGGTGGAGCTGAAATCAGTCGAAGATACCAGCTGGCTGCAACTGTTTATTAAAAACACAGCACTGTGCAAACACGAAAGTGGACGTATACGGTGTGACGCCTGCCCGGTGCCGGAAGGTTAATTGATGGGGTTAGCGGCAACGCGAAGCTCTTGATCGAAGCCCCGGTAAACGGCGGCCGTAACTATAACGGTCCTAAGGTAGCGAAATTCCTTGTCGGGTAAGTTCCGACCTGCACGAATGGCGTAATGATGGCCAGGCTGTCTCCACCCGAGACTCAGTGAAATTGAACTCGCTGTGAAGATGCAGTGTACCCGCGGCAAGACGGAAAGACCCCGTGAACCTTTACTATAGCTTGACACTGAACACTGGTCCTTGATGTGTAGGATAGGTGGGAGGCTTTGAAGCGTGGACGCCAGTCTGCGTGGAGCCGTCCTTGAAATACCACCCTTTAATGGCTGGTGTTCTAACGTAGACCCGTGATCCGGGTTGCGGACAGTGTCTGGTGGGTAGTTTGACTGGGGCGGTCTCCTCCCAAAGAGTAACGGAGGAGCACGAAGGTTAGCTAATCCTGGTCGGACATCAGGAGGTTAGTGCAATGGCATAAGCTAGCTTGACTGCGAGAGTGACGGCTCGAGCAGGTGCGAAAGCAGGTCATAGTGATCCGGTGGTTCTGAATGGAAGGGCCATCGCTCAACGGATAAAAGGTACTCCGGGGATAACAGGCTGATACCGCCCAAGAGTTCATATCGACGGCGGTGTTTGGCACCTCGATGTCGGCTCATCACATCCTGGGGCTGAAGTAGGTCCCAAGGGTATGGCTGTTCGCCATTTAAAGTGGTACGCGAGCTGGGTTTAGAACGTCGTGAGACAGTTCGGTCCCTATCTGCCGTGGGCGCTGGAGAATTGAGGGGGGCTGCTCCTAGTACGAGAGGACCGGAGTGGACGCATCACTGGTGTTCGGGTTGTCATGCCAATGGCACTGCCCGGTAGCTAAATGCGGAAAAGATAAGTGCTGAAAGCATCTAAGCACGAAACTTGCCCCGAGATGAGTTCTCCCTGAGACTTTAAGTCTCCTGAAGGAACGTTGAAGACGACGACGTTGATAGGTCGGGTGTGTAAGCGCAGCGATGCGTTGAGCTAACCGATACTAATGAACCGTGAGGCTTAACCTTACAACGCCGAAGATGTTTTGGCGAAGAGACGAACAATCAAAATTCAGCCTTGATACAGATTAAACAGAATTTGCCTGGCGGCTTTAGCGCGGTGGTCCCACCTGACCCCATGCCGAACTCAGAAGTGAAACGCCGTAGCGCCGATGGTAGTGTGGGGTCTCCCCATGTGAGAGTAGGGAACTGCCAGGCATCAAATTTAGCGTGCTGATATGGCTCAGTTGGTAGAGCGCACCCTTGGTAAGGGTGAGGTCCCCAGTTCGACTCTGGGTATCAGCACCACTTTATACTTAGGTTAAAGTTCGGCAAGAAGTAAAAGAATTTGTCTGGCGGCTTTAGCGCGGTGGTCCCACCTGACCCCATGCCGAACTCAGAAGTGAAACGCCGTAGCGCCGATGGTAGTGTGGGGTCTCCCCATGTGAGAGTAGGGAACTGCCAGACATCAAACAAGTGAAGAGGCCATCCGAAAGGATGGCCTTTTTGCGTTATGATTCTCGTGAAAACGATAGGCCCGGTAAGCGCAGCGCCACCGGGCAAAAAAAGGAGATTAATGAATCACCTGCGACAGGAATGCTCGCGTACGTTCTGACTTGGGATGCGCAAAGAACTCATCCGGTGGCGCCTGCTCAACAATCTCCCCACGGTCCATAAAGATCACCCGGTCAGCCACGGTTCTCGCGAACCCCATCTCATGCGTGACGCACAGCATAGTCATGCCGGATTGTGCCAGCCCAATCATGGTGTCCAGAACCTCCTTCACCATTTCCGGATCGAGAGCTGATGTCGGTTCATCAAACAGCATAATTTTCGGTTTCATACACAGTGAACGGGCGATAGCCACACGCTGCTGCTGGCCACCCGATATCTGGCCAGGGAACTTATTCGCATGCTCAGCGATACGTACACGCTCCAGGTAGTGCATTGCCAGCGCCTCGGCTTCCTTTTTCGGCATCTTCCGTACCCAAATCGGTGCAAGCGTACAGTTCTGCAGAACGGTCAGGTGCGGAAACAGATTAAAGTGCTGAAAGACCATTCCCACTTCCTGACGCACGCGTTCGATATTGCGGATATCTTCATTTAGCTCGATACCATCAACCACGATGCGTCCTTGCTGATGCTCTTCAAGATGGTTAATGCAGCGAATGGTTGTGGATTTCCCGGATCCGGAAGGGCCGCACAGGACAATGCGTTCGCCCTGCTTGACCTTGAGATTAATGTCCTTCAGGACATGAAACTGTCCGTACCATTTGTTCACGTTTTCCAGCGTAATCATCGCGTCGGCGGGTGTCATAGTTATTTGGCTCATATTTTCCTCAGTGCGGTGTACGCCCGGTGTTAAAGCGCTTTTCCAGATGCTGGCTGTAGCGCGACATGCTAAAACAAAAGATCCAGTAGATCAGGGCAGCAAAGACATATCCTTCGGTGGACATGCCCAGCCAGACAGGGTCAACGGTTGCCTGCTGCACGCTGCTAAAGAGATCGAACAATCCGATGATGATCACCAGGCTGGTATCCTTGAAGAGGGCAATGATCGTGTTGACCAGGCCCGGGATGACCAGCTTGAGTGCCTGGGGAAGAATGACCAGCCCCTGCGTTTTCCAGTAGCCGAGCGCCAGTGATTCTGCCGCTTCGTACTGGCCTTTAGGCAACGCCTGCAGACCTCCGCGCACAACTTCTGCAACATAGGCGGACTGGAAGAGAATTACCCCGACCAGGGCACGGATCAGTTTGTCGATCGTTGTGCCTTCAGCCATAAACAGCGGCAGCATGACCGACGACATAAACAGGACGGTGATAAGCGGTACGCCGCGCCAGAACTCAATGAAGATAACGGAGAGCACGCGGACGATCGGCATTTTTGAACGTCGTCCCAGAGCAAGTAAAATCCCCCACGGCAGAGCACCGGCTATCCCCACTGATGCGATAATCAACGTCAGCGTCAGCCCGCCCCACTGGCGTGTTTCAACGCGTTCCAGCCCCAGAAAACCGCCATAGAGCAGCACCCAGACAATAATCGGATAAACCACCGCCCAGACGGCAATATAGCGTCCACGATGAGGCAGCTTTTTCCAGAACATGACTGCGATAGAGAGCAGACCGATAACCAGCGCCAGATTAATCCGCCAGCGCTGTTCATGCGGATACAACCCATACATGAACTGACCGAAGCGTTCATGGATAAACACCCAGCAGGCGCCGGCTTTTGTACAGTCTGCCCGGGTTGAACCGACCCAGTTGGCCTGTAAAAACGCCCAGTTCAGCAGGGGAGGAATCAATTCCCACATGAGCCACAGGCAGACAATTGTCAGCAGGCTGTTACTCCAGCTGGAGAACAGATTCTTGCGCGCCCAGAGAATGAAACGTCCACCTGTCGAGTTGGCAGGGCGCGAGGAGTGCGACAGTATCGCTTTTGTCATCATAAATCCTTAGCGCTCGACCAGTGCTATACGACGGTTATAGAGGTTCATCAGCAGTGAAATTACCAGGCTGATGATGAGATAGACAGACATGGTGATGGCGATGGTTTCAATGGCTTGTCCGGTCTGGTTAAGCACGGTTCCGGCGAAGAGTGACACCATATCGGGATAACCAATGGCAGCGGCCAGCGACGAGTTTTTGACAATATTAAGATACTGGCTGGTCAGCGGCGGAATGATGACCCGTAAAGCCTGCGGGATGATGACCTGGCGAAGCGTCACGGTATGCGGTAATCCCAGTGAGCGTGCCGCCTCGTGCTGTCCGTAAGGTACGGCCTGGATCCCGGCACGGATAATCTCGGCAATAAACGCGGACGTATAAATCGACAGCGCCAATGTCAGAGCTGCCAGTTCGGGAATTAATACCATTCCTCCCTGAAAGTTGAAGCCCCGCAGATGGGGAATGTCCCAGTGCAGCGCGGCCCCAAACAGCCAGTGAGCCACCAGTGGCAGGCTAACGATCAGGACGACTGCCGTGGGCCAGGTTCTGCGAAGCTGGCCGGTTTTGATCTGATGCGTGCGGTTAAAGCGGAATATCCCAGTAGTGAGAGCAAGCGCGATCGCAATCGCGCCGATAAAAGCGTACAGACCTTCACCTGGCAGAGGAGAAGGAATGGACAGCCCACGGTTGCTCAGGAAAAAAAGCTCAAACGCGTCGACGGCCTGACGGGGGCCGGGTAGGTTACGCAATACGGCAAAATACCAGAAGAAGATCTGCAGGAGCGGGGGGATATTGCGGAACGTTTCAATATAAACAGTCGACAGCTTCCGCAGGAGCCAGTTTTCAGAAAGACGTGCCAGGCCAATAAAGAAGCCCAGTATCGACGCGAAGACGATACAAAGAGCCGATACCAGCAGCGTATTCAGTAAACCGACCACGAACACGCGTCCATACGTGTCACCTTCCTGGTAATCAATAAGATGCTGAACAATGCCAAACCCCGCGCTGCGATCTAAAAACGCGAAACCGGAGGTAATGCCGCGATTATTCAGGTTGGTGATGGTGTTATGGATGAGATACACGGCGATGAGAACAACCGCAACAATAGCAATAATCTGGAATAGCCAGGCGCGGACCGCGGGATGAGAAAAGGATAGCGATCCTTTTACGGCTGAGCGGCGATGGGACATAAAGAAACCTCAGTAACCATGACTCTGGAGTGGGCACTGCCGGAGCAGTGCCCGTTACAGCTATGACTTAACGTACTGGTGGTGCGTACTGAATACCGCCGTTGTTCCAGAGATTGTTCTGGCCGCGTTTGATCTTCAGCGGGCTTTCCGATCCCACGTTGCGTTCAAAGATCTCAGAGTAGTTGCCCACCTGTTTGATGATGTTGTAGGCCCATTTGTTATCCAGCTTCAGATCCTTGCCGAAATCACCTTCTGTACCCAGCAGGTGTGCCATATCCGGGTTGGATGGTTTAGCCGCTTTCTCATCCACGTTTTTCGAGTTGATGCCCATCTCTTCTGCGTTCAGCATGGCAAACAGCGTCCAGCGAACAATGGAGAACCAGTCTTCATCGCCACGACGTACCACCGGTCCGAGAGGTTCTTTGGAGATCACTTCAGGCAGAACAATCCATTCTGCAGGATTGCTCAGCTTAATGCGTAAGGCATACAGCTGTGACTGGTCAGAGGCCAGCGTGTCGCAACGGCCGGATTCCAGCGCTTTAGCCGACTCATCCGAGCGGTCGAATGTCACTGGCGTGTATTTCATGTTATTTGCTTTGAAATAATCGGCGACGTTCAGCTCGGTATCGGTGCCCGCCTGAATACAAACGGTGGCGCCATCCAGCTCTTTGGCGCTTTTCAGGCCCGCTTTATTGTGGGTCAGGAAGCCGATACCGTCATAATAGGTCACGCCCGTGAATGACATCCCCATCCCTGCGTCGCGGGAGGAAGTCCAGGTGGTATTACGGGAGAGCATGTCAACCTCACCGGACTGCAGCGCCGTAAAGCGTTCTTTCGCCGTCAGCGGGGTATATTTTACTTTGCTGTCATCACCAAAAACGGCGGCAGCAACGCCACGGCAGACGTCCACATCGATACCGGTAAATTTGCCGTTCGCATCGGCATAAGAGAAGCCAGGCAAACCGTCACTGATACCGCATTGAACAAAACCTTTCTTTTTAACGGCATCCAGTGTCGTTCCCGCATGGGCTTGACCGGCTACGGCAAACATCATGCCTGCAGCGGCCAGGCTGGCTATCATCGTCTTTTTCATAATGCATCCTGTGTGGCGAAATTTATCGTTATAGAGGCGTTTTTAAACGCTTTACCTGTCTGTGGCGTTGGCCAACGTTTATAAAGCAAACGTAATGCCAGTTTTGCGTTCGACAAAATAAGAGATGAGTGAACGCTTAATGCTGAGTGTAGACAGGCTTAAATAAAACGAGCGCCCTGAAACGGTGCGAAATTACAACCTGTGCCACAAATTGGAGCAAAAGTTTTGAGTCGCGTCAGGAAAAAGACAAGATAGTTTCTAGCGTGAATATTGGCAGGATAGTCAATAATATTAATGTGTGAAAATCATCACAATAGAACCGGTAATTTAAATGAGTATACGAAAAAGATGTGACTGGTTTCAGGATGAAATGAACAGCGCGAATAAATACGGGACTATTTTTTTACTTATTTGAAAATAGTGCACTGATTAAAAGCAAAAGCGCGGCCAGAGCCGCGCTTTCTTAACAGCTGTTACTTCGTCAGGGCAACAATACCCAGCGTCAAACCTGCCACTGCGGCAGCACCGCCGGCGATAGCACCCGCAGTTTCCCAGTTATCCTGGGTGGTGCCTTTCATGCAGGTATTGGTATGAACCAGTCGGCCCTGGTCGTCGTAAACCGGTACACATGGAGAGTCGTGCGCGCAACCAGCAAGCAGCGCAGCGAGTAGTGCAACGGAAATGAATCTTTTCATGATGTTACCTCAATATTATTTCTCATCCGCTATAAAGCCAGGAGGGCAATTAACGAACTGGAGGTTATTTTACCACCGGGGTAAGTCCGCGTTACACGAGGAATAATCTCAAATTATGTAGTTTGTAAAAATCGTGGAGAAAAGTCGGTTTCAGGACGAATTAATGGAGACATTATGAAGCTGCAAGAGAGTGTTTTTACTTAATGCAAATCATCGTATTTTTAACATTAGTTTTGCTTAATGCCTAATTCATTGTTTATGTTAAAAATAAAAAAGGCACGCGAGGTGCCTTTTTTGAGAAATGTTAATCTTTATGGCGGGTAAAGCGTCGACGGACCACCACAAAGAAGACGGGTACGAAGAAAATCGCCAGCAGCGTTGCGGAAAGCATTCCCCCCATCACGCCCGTACCGACGGCGTTTTGCGCACCGCTCCCGGCCCCGGAGCTGATCACCAGCGGCATGACGCCCAGTATAAAGGCCAGAGACGTCATCAGGATCGGTCGAAGGCGCATCCTTGACGCCTCCAGCGTGGCCTCAATGATGCCTTTACCCTCTTTCTCCATCAGGTCCTTAGCAAATTCGACGATCAAAATGGCGTTTTTCGCTGACAGACCAATCGTGGTAAGCAGGCCGACCTGGAAATAGACGTCATTGTTTAACCCGCGCAGCGATGCAGCGAGAAGCGCCCCGATGACCCCCAACGGCACAACCAGCATGACGGAGAACGGAATGGACCAGCTTTCATACAGCGCCGCCAGACACAGGAACACCACGATCAGTGAGATGGCGTACAGTGCAGGCGCCTGGTTACCCGAAAGCCGCTCCTGGTAAGACATTCCCGTCCAGTCATAACCGATGCCGGAAGGCAATTTTGCCGCGAGGCTTTCCATCATAGCCATGGCTTCGCCGGTACTTTTACCCGGGGCTGATTCACCGAGGATCTCCATAGAGGGCATTCCGTTGTAGCGCTCCAGACGAGGTGAACCGTAAACCCAGTGAGCGTTGCTAAAGGCTGAGAACGGCACCATTTCCCCGTTCGCACTGCGCACGTAAAGGTTGTTAATATCTCCTGGCAACATACGGAATTTTGCATCAGCCTGGACATAGACCTTTTTCACGCGCCCATGATCGATAAAGTCATTCACATAGGTGCCGCCTAAGGCTGTCGAAATCGTCTGGTTGACGTCAGAAAGACTGATGCCCAGCGCCTGGGCTTTCTCCTGGTCGACGTCCAGCTTGAACTGTGGCGTATCCTCCAGACCGTTAGGACGCACGCGTACCAGCAGGTCGGGGTGCTCTTTCACCATGCCGAGCAGTTGATTACGCGCCTGCGTCAGTTGGGTATGTCCGAGGTTAGCCTGATCGATCAGTTCAAAGTCGAAGCCCGTTGCGGTACCTAACTCAATAATGGCAGGCAGGTTAAACGGGAAAACAAGGCCGTCTTTAATCTGGCTGAAGGCTTTTGTCGCGCGGCCCACAATCGCCTCGACCCCATTTTGTGCCCCAGGACGCTCCTCCCAAGGCTTCAGGCTGATGAAGGCAATACCGGAGTTCTGGCCCTGGCCGCTAAAGCTAAACCCGTTTACGGTAAAGACGGATTCAACATTCGCCTTCTCTTTATTCAGGTAGTAGTCCTGAACCTGGTCGAGGACCTGCTGAGTACGCGTCTGGGTTGCCCCCGCAGGCAGCTGAACCATCGTCATAAACACCCCCTGATCCTCTTCGGGGAGGAAGGAGGTGGGTAAGCGCAGGAAGAGCACCGCCATCCCACCAACAATAATGACGTACACCACCAGATAGCGCCCGGTTTTGCGCAAAATACCGCTCACGCTATTACTGTAGTGCTCCACGCTCTTATCAAAAAGCGCATTAAACCAGCCGAAGAAGCCCCCTTTTTTCTCATGATGATCGGCGGATACGGGCTTAAGCAACGTTGCACAGAGTGCAGGCGTCAGGATTAGCGCAACCAGGACGGACAATGCCATCGCGGAAACGATAGTCAGCGAGAACTGGCGATAGATCGCCCCCGTCGAGCCGCCAAAAAAGGCCATCGGGATAAAGACCGCCGAGAGCACCATGGCGATCCCCACCAGCGCACCCTGAATCTGCCCCATCGACTTCTGCGTGGCCTCTTTAGGCGGCAGCTTGTCCTCGACCATGACGCGTTCAACGTTCTCGACGACCACAATAGCATCATCAACCAGCAGGCCTATCGCCAGCACCATGCCGAACATTGTCAGGGTATTGATGGAGAAACCGAACGCCGCCAGAACCGCGAAGGTACCCAGCAGAACGACCGGAACCGCAATCGTCGGGATGAGCGTTGCCCGCAGATTTTGCAGGAACAGGTACATGACCAGGAAGACGAGAACGATCGCCTCAAACAGGGTCTTCACCACTTCGTGGATGGAGATTTTCACAAACGGCGTGGTGTCATAGGGGTAGACGACTTTGAGCCCCTGCGGGAAGAACGGCTGCAGTTGTGCCAGCTTGCTCTTGATGGCAGCCGCCGTATCCAGCGCATTGGCCCCGGTTGCCAGCTTAATCCCCAGGCCGGTTGCCGCCTGCCCGTTGATTTTTGTCACCATGTTGTAGTTTTCGCCACCCAGCTCAATGCGAGCCACATCCTTCAGATGCACCATTGAGCCGTCCTGGTTCACCTTGAGCGTCACGCGACCGAACTCTTCCGGTGATTTCAGACGGGTTTGCGCGATAATCGAGGCATTCAGCTGTTGTCCCGGGATGGACGGCGTCCCGCCCAACTGGCCTGCCGCTATCTGGTCGTTCTGCGTTTTCAACTGGTTGATGATATCCAGCGGCGTCAGCTGGTATTTGTTCATCGCATTGCTGTCGAGCCAGATACGCATCGCATACTGGGCGCCAAACAGCTGCACGTCACCGACGCCAGACGTTCGGCTGATGGCATCTTTGACGTTCGAGGCGACATAGTCGGAGATGTCATCCTGCGTCAGGTTTTTGTTGTCTGATACAAAACCGGCAACCAGCAGGAAGCTGCTGCTGGACTTCTCAACGCCAATCCCCTGCTGCTGCACCTCTTGCGGCAGCAGCGGCATGGCGAGCTGCAGCTTGTTCTGCACCTGCACCTGGGCGATGTCCGGATCGGTTCCGGACTCGAAGGTCAGGGTGATCGTGACGTTACCCGCTGAATCGCTGGTGGAGGACATATACATCAGGTTATCGATACCGTTCATGTTCTGTTCGATAACCTGGGTCACGGTATCCTGTACCGTCTGGGCATCTGCTCCCGGGTAGGTCGCGGATATCGCCACGGCGGGAGGTGCAATGGTCGGATACTGTGCGACGGGAAGTTTGAGAATGGCCAGTCCGCCTGCAATCATCAAAATGATGGCAAGTACCCAGGCGAAAACCGGTCTCTGAATAAAGAAATTAGCCATGTCGTCGTCCCTTAACTGGCCGGAGCGGTGGTGGTATCAGGCGTAGCGACGACGGTTACGCCCGGTCTGACCTTCTGTAGTCCGCTGACAATCACGCGGTCACCGTTTTTCAGTCCTTCTGTTACCAGCCAGCGGTCGCCAATCGCCTGTGGCGCAACGACGGTGCGAGACTCAACCTGATTTTTATCGTTCACCACCATCACGGTGGCATCGCCTCGCGGTGTGCGGGTCACGCCTTGCTGGGGAACCAGTATCGCATCCGGCTGCGTACCTTCATCAATGCGGGCGCGAACGAACATACCGGGTAACAGCAGATGTTGAGGATTCGGGAAAATGGCGCGCAGGGTAATCGAGCCGGTACTTTCATCCACCGTGACGTCGGAGAACTGCAATGTGCCTTTCAGCGGATAGGGCTGCCCGTTCTCCATCAATAGCTCAACGCTGCTGGCGGTATCGCCTTTTTGCAGGCTCGTCTGCTTCAGGCGCATAAAATCATTACTGGACTGGGTCACATCGACGTAAATCGGATCAAGCTGCTGGACCGTTGCCAGTGCCGCGGTTTGTCCGTTCGTCACGAGCGCGCCTTCCGTCACGCTGGATTTGCCGATGCGGCCATCGACGGGAGACGTCACTTTGGTATAGGCAAGATTGATGCGTGCACTTTCAACGCCCGCTTTGGCGGCGACGACGCTGGCATCTGCCTGCTGGGCCGTGGCGACGGCCTGGTCATACTCTTGCTTGCTAACATACTGTGTGCCGACCAGCGGGAGATAACGTTTCACCGTCAGGTGCGCAATATTGGCCGCCGCCTGGGCCTTCGCCAGCTCGCCTTTCGCGTTATCGTAAGCCGCCTGATAGGTTGCAGGATCGATCTGATAAAGCGAATCCCCGGCTTTTACATCGCTGCCTTCCGTGAAGTTGCGGCGCAGGATGATACCGCTAACCTGCGGACGAACCTCTGCTACGCGGAACGCATCAGTTCTGCCCGGGAGTTCAGTGGTGACAGCCAGCGGTGCGCTTTTCACAATATGCACGCTGACCTGGGGGGCCTGCGGATGTTGCGGTTGGTTTTCCTGGCCATCGCATCCTGAGAGCAGTGCAGCGCAGACAATGAAACCGGCTAAAGGTAAGCGTCTGAAATGATTCGTCATTACTGGTCCTTTAAATACCCGGAAACCGATATTTGGCGTGAATCGGTAGCAGGGGCAGCGGGATAAAAAAATAAAATGTAGCTGCGTATAATAATGAGGGTATTTAATGTTTTTTAATTTATAAGTGCGAATGACAAGGTCTGAGCGGAAAAATCAGAATCAGGCTCGGTTTATTTCTCCGTCATCTTCCGGCAAGCTAATCAGTTAAATAGCGCTTAACATGATTTAAATATTCATGTTGTGAATTTAAACTTAAATATGTATTTAGCTAAGCTATAAATTAAGAAGATTGACTTTTTTTGTGCAAAATTAAAACGGAATTTGGTGAATACTTTCTTTCTCCTGACCCCTGTGTTACGTATAAATCTTGTGAGTAGCGAGTAGTTGTCTATGGCGCGTAAAAAGAAAGAAGAAGCTCAACAAACCCGGCAGCAGCTGATTGAGGCGGCTATCGGGCAGTTTGCGACGCGTGGCGTAGCCAACACGACGCTGACGGACATCGCGGATGCCGCAAAGGTTACGCGCGGTGCCATTTACTGGCACTTCACCAGTAAAGCCGAAATATTTAATGCCATCTGGGAGCAGCAATTACCGCTTCGCGACATTATTCGCGACCGGCTTTCCCTTTCCGAAGGTGATGATCCATTGTTAATACTTCGTGAGCAATTTATTACTGCGCTGCAGTATATTGCGCGTGAGCCCCGACAATGTGCCCTTTTACAAATTCTGTATCACAAATGTGAATTTAGCAGTGATATGATTTCTGAGAGTGAGATAAGAAAACGGATTGGATTCAATTATGACACGCTGCGTGCCACGCTGGAGGCCTGTATTTCACGTAACATCATTTCGCCAAAGGTAAATGTTGATCTGACCCTGATCGTATTCCACGGTTTTTTTAGCGGAATCATTAAAAACTGGTTAATGAATAACGACAGTTTCAATCTTTTTCAGCAGGCTCCCGCCCTGGTCGATAGCATTCTGGCGACACTGCCTGTCATTCGTGTATCGCCTCATGTTGATGCTTACAGCTCAGCGCCAGGTAACATTTCCCCTCGCGCGCAAAGTGCCTCAATGGTTTGTGCGCTGACGGGTTTACCTAACAGATAACCCTGAAGAGTGTTGCAACCTAGCTCAGTTAAAAAGGCTTGCTGTGCTTCGGTTTCTACACCTTCAGCCACGACTTTCAGGTTGAGTGTTTTGGCGAGGGCCACAATCGCTGAGACAATGGTGGCATCCTCGCTTTCCCCGCTTAGCTCTTTCACGAACGCCCTGTCGATTTTCAATTCACAGGCCGGTAAGCGCTTGAGGTACAGCAGGCTCGAATATCCGGTACCAAAATCATCAATGGAGGCCTTTACGCCCGCTTCCGTCAGCTCTGTCAGCACCCGTACACTTTCATCCGGGTTGCTCATTGCCGTGGTTTCCGTCACTTCCAGGATCAACATTTCTGGTGGCACATGATGAAGTGCCAGGCAGTTGAGAACCGTGTTGACTAGCGAAGGCTGTTCAAACTGCAGCGTCGACAGGTTTACCGCCATTGACCAGCTTTGATGTCCCTGAAGATGCCATTCACGCAGCTGGCGACAGGCTTCATTAATTACCCAGTTGCCGATAGGGATAATCAGCCCCGTTTTCTCCGCCAGCGGCAGGAAAAGATCCGGGGTCAGTAATCCCTGCTTAGGATGCTGCCAGCGCAATAACGCCTCAAATCCAAGGATAGGGCCGGCGGGAGCGTGAAATTTTGGCTGGTACAGCAGGCGTAGCTCATTGCGATCGATCGCCATCCACAGATCGTTCATCAACTGAAGATGGGTCTGCGCCAGTGTATTCATCGAGGGCTGGAAAAAGTGGTAACCGTTCCGGCCCATGTGCTTGGTATGGTACATCGCCGCGTCGGCGTTAAACATGAGCTCACGTTCGGTTTTACCGTCGTGAGGATACAGCGCGATCCCAATGCTGAGGGTCACCACCAGTTCATAGTGGTCGAGGTTGAACGGGCTATCGATCGCGCGTACCAGCGAATTCGCCAGCGATGCCGCATCGTCCGGGCCTTCTCCCTCGGCCAGCAGAACAAATTCATCACCGCCGATACGTGCCAGGGTGAACTGGCCCTTCAGGAGATGCAGCAGACGCTCCGTAACGGCAATCAGCAGCTTGTCACCGACATCATGGCCGTAAGCGTCATTGATGGCTTTAAAACCGTCGAGATCCATGAACATCAGGGCGAAATGGGTCCCTTCACGATCGGCTTTGCTGATGGCCTGATCGAGTCGATCTTCCAGCAGGATACGGTTGGGCAGACGCGTCAGGGTATCGTGCAGGGCCAGTTGTGCGAGTTCCCGGTTAGCTTCTGCAAGTGACGAGGCCAGAAGGGCGGTACGTGCCTGAAGGCGGGCATCCAGCATCGATACCAGCAGGGTAATCCCAAGAATAGAGAGCGCGACGACGCTAACCAGCACCGCCAGCCAGCTCCCGTTGATACCCTCATGGTGAACCATTGTGGACATCGGAAACTGTGCGGCTTTCATCCCGGCGTAGTGCATCCCGGCAATGGCAATGCCCATGGTGATGGCGGCACCCGTGCGCATCAGCACGACCTGAGCGGCATCATGACGCAGGCGGAAGGTCAGCCATAATGCAGCGAGTGAAGCGGCAAGCGCAATGGCGACCGAAATGGCCACCCAGACCTTGTCCCAGATAATCCCGGGCATCACCTCCAGCGCAGCCATGCCGGTGTAATGCATGGCAACAATACCGCTTCCCATCACCAGCGCACCGGGCAGCAGACGGCGCAAGCGTAACCGATCGCAGCTAACGAGCCAGAGTGCAAACAGTGACGAACCCACGGCGATGACCATCGATAACACCGTCAGGGTGGCGTTGTAGCTCATGCTCATGGAGAGGTCCATCGCCAGCATGCCGATAAAATGCATGGCCCACACGCCTATGCCCATTGCAATACCGCCACCAGCCAGCCAGACGCGGGCAGCGACGCCCTGACTCCCGGCGACACGTGCCGCCATATTCAGTGCGGTATATGCGGCAAGAATGGCGACAACAAAGGAGAGGACAACAAGGATATGGTTGTATTGGCTGACCAGCATGGACGGTTCTACTCGAGTGTGAGGTTACGCTAGAGCGGTTGAGAAGGGCGAGACATTATCACCGTCGGGTAATGGCTCAAAGGGATTTAAATCCCCGTTTTTAGTGGGTAATAACGGGGAGATTTGCGCAATCAGGCGATTAGTCGAGCTCTGAGCAGTTCACGAGTTTCAGGGGATTCACGGAGTTCATATTGCGACACTTATCGGTTTCGGTGCTCATCAGTTCAATCCACTGCATCAGGAGTGCATCGAAAATCAGAACGGAGATTGCAAAGACAACCAGCCACCAGTATTTACGAATCATTGTGTCATTCCGCGAGAAGAGCGCCAGTAGAGTGGGGGAAATATACACCAAAAGCAGCGGTTTTAAAGCGGGATAAGCGAAGGTTTACAAAGCGTTGACGGACTGAAGCAGGAAATAAAAAAGGCGCTTCCCCATGCCGAAGAGCGCCTTTTTAAACAAGCATTTAACTGATTAGTATCAGTTCATGCCGTATTTTTTCAGTTTCTTACGCAGAGTACCACGGTTGATACCCATCATCAGCGCAGCGCGGGTTTGGTTACCGCGGGTGTATTGCATCACCATGTCCAACAGTGGCTGTTCAACTTCAGCCAGTACCAGCTCATACAGGTCATTAACATCCTGACCGTTCAGTTGAGCAAAATAGTTCTTCAGTGCCTGTTTAACCGAGTCACGCAGGGGCTTTTGAGTTACCTGGTCCTGAGAGTTAACGGTAGAAACGGTCAGTACGTCAGAATTTACGCGTTGTTCGAACATAGTTCTGTCAGCTCTTTATTTCATTACGCAAGATTTTCGAAGTATGCCTCCAACGCCTCCAGCTGTTCGCTGGCATCCTCTATGGCGTTGAATGTGCGCCGAAACTGGTCATCTGGAGCGTGCTCCTGGAGATACCAGGAAACGTGTTTACGCGCAATTCGGTACCCTTTCGCCTGACCGTAGTGGTCATGCAGTTCCCGAACATGCGAACAAAGCAAGCGCTTAACCTCTGCCAGAGGCAGTGGAGTAAGCAGCTCTCCAGTGTCCAGATAATGCTGGATTTCCCGAAAGATCCAGGGTCTTCCCTGAGCGGCACGTCCTATCATCAGAGCATCAGCTCCCGTATAGTCGAGCACAGCTCTGGCTTTAAGCGGGTCAGTTATGTCGCCATTCGCGATAATCGGAATGGAAACTTTCTGCTTAACTGCCCGAATGCTGTCGTATTCAGCTTCACCGTTGAACAAACAGGCGCGCGTGCGTCCATGAATGGTCAGGGCCTGAATGCCACAGTCTTCGGCCAGTTGGGCAATCTCTACACAGTTACGGTGTTCCGGCGACCAACCCGTGCGAATCTTTAACGTAACAGGAACGTCCACTGCGCTGACAACCGCCGTCAGGATAGCTTTCACCTGGTCGGGGTATTGCAGAAGGGCTGAACCTGCAAGCTTGCGATTCACTTTTTTGGCCGGGCACCCCATATTGATATCAATAATCTGGGCACCACTTTCCACGTTGATACGCGCGGCATCTGCCATCTCTTCAGGCACGCTTCCGGCAATTTGCACGGTGCGAATACCCGGTTCATCAATGTGCACCATCCGAAGGCGGGATTTATCGCTTTCCCAAACCTGCGGGTTAGACGACATCATCTCGGATACGGTTAAACCGGCTCCCATCTCATAGCACAGCGTCCTGAACGGCCGGTCGGTAATACCTGCCATAGGGGCTGCGATCAGGCGATTTCTAAGCTGGTGGTGTCCGATGCGCATGAGTTAAGAAATGACCATACTGTGACTGCAAGGCGGCGTATATTACGCATTTTTTGCACGAGATGAAAGGCCAAACTTTGAACAATCCACTGTTGTAGATCAAGGAATCGCCGCTCAATCTTTCCGTTAAGAATTATTCACTATTTAAATCATTATGTTATGTGGGAATGGCTATTTTATGGGCGCTTACAATTTCCCGTAACTTCTCATCATTTCTGAATAAACGGCTTACCTCAGCGGGATAATCTGCTGTTTTTAGCAGCAGATTTTCCCTCTTCTTTGCGATCTGCGTCGCATTTTAGAACATGATCTTAAGGCTCAGGATGGGCGTTATTCGACCACAACACGCCCATGCAGAGACTGTACCGGACGGTTATTATCGTGATGCATGGTATGAGTAAATTTCTCAAGCTGTTCTGCTGAGACGGTTAACGGCTGTTTGAGCACGATCCAGGTGACCCCTTCAGAACACGGTGGCGTGGTCAACGAGCCACTAAAGCGCCAGTAGGTTTTCACCTTTGGCAGCAGTTTGTTCAGGTTGAGATCCTTCTCAAGGGTTACGTTCTGTTCAGCCTGCTGCGGCATCACGCTCCACAGCTTTTCCAGCTCCGGATTGGCAGCACCTTTATCAAACATGACGGCCACCACGGCCAGCTCACCCGCGCTGTTTTTATGTACCAGATGCATCTCCATCGCGTACTTTTTGCCGTGCACGGTGTTTTCGCTCGGCGCATGGAAGTGGAACTGCTGTAGCGTCCAGGTTTGCTTGTCCAGGGTTATCGTGTTGCGGGTATCTGCCTTTTCGCTGGCCTGGATGGTATGGCCATTGTTTGTCAGCCCCACTGGGCCATCAATGTAGTGCGTTTTAAGCGGGGAGAGATGGGCGTTAGCGGTTGAATCAATATTAATCGGAGACTGGTTCATCCCGCTTTGACAGGTCTTGTAGGCCTCGTCCAGTTCGCCCCAATGTTCCGGTGAACCTTCCCCTTCGTAGCTCCAGTGTGACGCAAATGCTGAAGCCGAAACCATGCTCAGCGCCAGCAGCGCTGCCTTGCCTGTAATGTGTTTCATCATATTCTTCCGGTGAATTTTTATAATACAAATCAACATGATTTGTGTGGTTATTTTACCGAAGAATGGCAGAGGGAGAGAGGATTATCAGTGGGAGAAAGGCGTGGTCAGATGACCACGCCAAATGCTTATTTTTTACGACCGGTAATACGACACCACTCTTCTTTCTCCACCACCGGGTCGAGAGTGAAAAGATCGGCGTAGGCGTCGCACACGCTGTCCGCCTGGCTTGCCAGGATACCCGAAAGCCCCAGCAGACCGCCCTCAACGGGCAGCACGCTGATTAACGGGGCCAGCTCACGCAGTGGGCCTGCCAGAATGTTTGCGACCACCACGTCGGCTTTCATGGCTTCTGGCTGCGCATCCGGCAGATACAGCTCCAGACGATCGGAAACGCCGTTACGCTCGGCGTTGTCGCGGCTGGCCTGAATGGCCTGCGGATCGATATCGATCCCGATGGCTTTAGCTGCACCCAGTTTCAGGGCGGCAATCGCGAGGATCCCGGATCCACAGCCGAAGTCGATCACCGTCTTACCGTCCAGATCGAGACCATCCAGCCACTGCAGGCACAGGGACGTCGTGGGATGGGTGCCGGTACCAAACGCCAGACCCGGATCGAGCATGACGTTAACCGCGTTTTCATCAGGAACCTCGCGCCAGCTCGGGCAGATCCACAGGCGTTTGCCGAACTGCATCGGGTGGAAATTATCCATCCACTCGCGTTCCCAGTCTTTGTCTTCCAGCTGTTCGATTTTGTGCGCAAACCCAGCGCCCAGCAGAGGGTGGTTTTCCAGAATCGCGACGACCTCTTTCATGTCGGTTTCAGCATCAAACAGGCCGATAACGTCGGTATCGCCCCACAGGCGTGTTTCGCCCGGCAGAGGCTCAAAGACCGGCGTGTCATGCGTGTCCTGGAAGGTGATAGAGACCGAGCCGGCCTCCATCAGCGCATCGCTCAGTTCCTCGGCGTTAGCGCCGGTTGTGTTCAGTTTTAGTTGGATCCACGGCATGGCAAAACTCTTTATTTATCAGTAGAAATCATAGCGGGCTGTGGGACGGGCTGACCAAAACGGTTCCCCACCACAAACGCCAGTAAACTTAGCAGTAACGAAGGCACAATCGGATGGAAGCCCAGGTACTGAATCTTAAACGTTGCGAGGACGGCGTACAGCACACCGCCGACAATCATGCCGCTCAGCGCGCCCGCCGCGTTTGCACGCTCCCAGTAGAGCCCTAACACCAGCGGCCACAGGAATACCGCTTCAAGCCCACCAAACGCCAGCAGGTTCAGCCAGATGATCATCTCCGGCGGGCGCCATGCGGCTAACATCATCAGAATGCCGAGCACCAGCGTGGTCCAGGTCGAGATGCGTTTCAGCTTTTGCTCATTATGCATTTTAGCCGGACGCGCGCTGAGCCACAGATCTTTGATGATAGTGGCGGAAGCCTGCAGCAGGTGCGCGTTAACGTTAGACATGATGGCCGCCATTGGTGCGGCAAGGAACAAACCTGCGGCCCACGGGGGAAGAACCTGCACCATCAGCGTAGGGATCACCTGATCCGGCACGGTCAGGTGAGGTAATACGGCCCGTCCCAGCGCGCCCGCCAGATGCATACCCAGCATCAGCAGCGCGACAACGACGGTACCAATCACAATTCCCCGATGAACGGCTTTGCTGTCTTTATAGGAGATACAGCGCACGGCGGTATGCGGCAGACCGATAACCCCGAAGCAGACCAGCACCCAGAAGGAGGTCATAAACGCGGGCGTCAGGATATCATCAGCACCATGAGGGCTGACCAGTTTAGGATCGATCTGCTCCAGCGTTTGCACCGCATTGTGTAATCCACCGGCCGCGTAGATGACGCCGACCAGCAGCACAAGGGTGCCTATCAGCATCACCATGCCCTGCATGGTATCGTTCAGCACGCTGGCGCGGAAGCCGCCAAACGCGGTGTACAGCGCAATCGTGATCCCGAAGATGAGCAGCCCGGTCTCGTACTTAATACCCGCAGCCGTTTCCAGCAGGCGCGCGCCGCCAATAAACTGAACGGCAATGGCGCCGACGAAGGCGACAATCAGGCTGATACTGGCAATCCAGACCACCGCGCGGCTCTGATAACGCGCCTGCAGCATATCGTTTAGCGTAATGGCGTTATAGCGGCGAGCGAGTATGGCAAATTTTTTGCCCAGAATACCCAGTGACAGCCAGATCGTGGGCACCTGGATCATGGCCAGCAGTACCCAGCCCAGCCCGTATTTATACGCCGCGCCCGGCCCGCCAATGAACGAACTGGCGCTCACGTACGTGGCGGTCAACGTCATCGCCAGCACAAACCCGCCCATCGAACGGCTGCCGAGGAAATATTCGCTCAGGAACGATCCGGTACTGCGTTTGCGCATGGCATAGAAAGAGAGGCCAAAAACCACGATCAAATAGACAACCAGTACGGTGATGATTTCAGTTTGCATCACGATCCTCCAGCGGGAAATCGCGGAAGATAAAGCGCACCATTAGCCAGCTGAGCAAAATGAAAATCAACGGTACCAGCAGACACGCCATTTCAAACCAGTGCGGCAGGCCGGTGATACCGGAGGCTGAGCTCGGTAAGTAAGCAGTTACTAACCATGCGGCGAGATAGAGAAGGGTCAGCCACAGCGCCCAGCGCGCTTCTTTATGGGCCTGAACAAAACGTTTGTCCATTTTTTGTCCCTTGTGGATGAAGAAAGCGGGGATTGTACATGATGAGGCTTTCCAGGCCCCAGAAATAAAAAAGGCCGGATAATCCGGCCTTTTCGTGCGCGCGCAGTCTTACTTCTCGTTAAGACCGAGTTTCTTCTCGAGATAGTGGATGTTGGTTCCACCATTCTGGAAGTGCTCGTCGCTCATGATACGCATCTGCAGATCAACGTTGGTTTTGATACCGTCGATGATCAGCTCCTGCAGGGCGTTCTTCATGCGGGCAATTGCCACGTCACGGTTTTCGCCGTAGCAGATGAGCTTGCCGATCATTGAGTCATAGTACGGCGGTACGGTGTAACCGGCGTAGATATGAGACTCCCAACGCACACCAAAACCACCCGGCGCGTGGAAACGCGTGATTTTACCTGGGCTTGGCAGGAAGGTGTTCGGGTCTTCGGCATTGATACGACACTCGATCGCATGGCCTTTCACCACAACTTCTTCCTGCTTGATGGAGAGCGGCTGGCCTGCAGCGATACGCAGCTGTTCTTTGATCAGGTCAACGCCGGTGATCATTTCGGTAACCGGGTGTTCAACCTGAATACGGGTGTTCATTTCGATGAAATAGAACTCGCCGTTTTCGAACAGGAACTCAAAGGTACCCGCCCCGCGATAGCCGATATCGACACACGCTTTGGCGCAACGCTCGCCGATGTAGCGACGCAGTTCCGGGGTAATACCCGGTGCTGGCGCTTCTTCGACCACTTTCTGGTGACGACGCTGCATGGAGCAGTCACGTTCTGCCAGATAGATCGCGTTACCCTGACCGTCAGCCAGCACCTGAATTTCGATGTGGCGTGGGTTTTCCAGATATTTTTCCATGTATACCATGTCATTGCTGAAAGCGGCTTTCGCTTCAGCTTTGGTCATGGAGATGGACTGCGCCAGGTCGGCATCGCTACGCACAACGCGCATACCGCGACCGCCGCCGCCGCCGGACGCCTTGATGATAACCGGGTAGCCAATGCGTTTAGCATGAGCACGGTTAGCATCCATGTCGTCGGTCAGAGGGCCGTCAGAGCCTGGTACGGTTGGCACACCGGCTTTTTTCATCGCGGTGATTGCAGACACTTTGTCGCCCATCAGGCGGATAGTGTCGGCTTTCGGACCGATGAAGATGAAGCCAGAGCGTTCAACCTGCTCAGCAAAGTTGGCGTTCTCAGAGAGGAAGCCGTAACCCGGATGAATTGCCACCGCGCCGGTGATTTCAGCGGCGCTGATGATAGCCGGGATGTTCAGATAGCTTTTTACGGACGGAGCCGGGCCAATACAGACCGTCTCATCCGCCAGCAATACGTGTTTTAAATCGCGATCCGCGCTTGAGTGCACCGCGACGGTCTTGATGCCCAGTTCTTTACAGGCACGAAGAATACGCAGAGCAATCTCGCCGCGGTTGGCGATAACAATTTTATCCAGCATGTTCGCCTCGTTACTCGATGACGACCAGCGGCTCGTCAAATTCAACCGGCTGACCACTTTCGACCAGAATCGCTTTCACAGTACCTGATTTGTCTGCTTCGATCTGGTTCATCATTTTCATCGCTTCAACGATGCACAGGGTATCGCCTACGTTGACTTTCTGACCCACTTCGATGAACGCCTTCGCGTCCGGGCTCGGGGTGCGGTAGAAAGTACCAACCATTGGGGAACGTACGATGTGACCACTGATTTCTGCTGCAGCGGCAGGTGCGGCTTCAGTTGCTGCTGGCGCAACGGCTGCGGAGAGCGCAGGCTGCTGCACTGGCGCAGCATAAGCCTGCTGCATTACCGGGAAGCTAGCGGCTGGGGCTGCACGGCTGATGCGTACAGACTCTTCGCCTTCAGAAATTTCCAGTTCGGAGATGCCTGATTCTTCAACCAGCTCGATCAGTTTTTTAATCTTACGAATATCCATGAGTGGGTTCCGTACTCTTGTTTAGTGTGATTGTGACAAGCGTTTTACCGCTGTCTGTAAAGCGTATGAATAGCCGTCAGCGCCCAGTCCACAGATAACGCCAGCAGCGATATCTGACAGATACGAATGGTGGCGGAACGGCTCTCGGGCGTGCACGTTACTCAGGTGGATCTCGATAAACGGGATACTCACCGCGAGCAGTGCGTCGCGGATAGCAACACTGGTGTGCGTAAACGCGGCCGGATTGATCAGGATATAGTCCACATTGTCTTTAGCCTGATGAATACGGTCGATGATTGCGTACTCCGCATTCGACTGAAAATGATCCAAATCCACATTCAGTGACGCTGCTTCCGTTCCCAGACGGTTAACAATTTCACTCAATGTCAGCGTGCCGTACTTCTCTGGCTCACGGGTTCCGAGCATGTTCAGGTTCGGTCCGTTCAAAACTAAGATATGGAACTTATCAGTCATTATGCCGCTATCTCCTGCGATTTTCGGGTAAAAAACAAAATATACCTTCGAAACGCAAATGTCACCTTTTCAGAGGCTTAAAACCGCTGTCAGGCGAACCAAGGTCGCACATTATAACGATTTCGTAGCATTTAGCAGCTAAATACTGGTCTTATCAGGGAAGATTATCAACCGCTATCCGAAAAAGATTTGCGGTTGACGGGGAATATGCGGGAAAACGCACAGTTTCGCGCACTATCGCAACCACTGGCGGAACTTCTTGTAACGCCATGCTAAAAGCGCCACGGCGGCCAGTGCGTACAGGACCGGCTGCGGGGAGAGGATCTTCACCGACCACAGGTAATGAATGGGAGCGAGGATCGCGACAAGATAGACGAAGTTGTGCAGCAGCTGCCAGCGCCTGCCCAGTTTTCGCTGTGCATATTGCGTGGAGGTCAGCGCTAACGCCAGTAAAATCACCCAGCTCACAATACCCAGCGTCAGATAAGGGCGTGTCACCAGTTCGCGGCCAAGCAGTGCCAGATTGTTAATTCCCAGCTCCAGCAGGGCATAGCTGGTGAGATGCAGCGTCGCCCAGGCAAAACACCATAGCCCTAACAGCCGACGGGTGCGTATCAACAGTGGCTGTTTAGCGTAGCGCGCCAGCGGCGAGACGAGCAAGGTGGCCAGCAAAAATTTCAGAGCCATCCGACCGGTAAAATGCTGGATATCCTTGGCCGGGTCGGCGCTAAAGAGCCCCTGGCTGGCGGCCCAGAACAGCCATATAAAAGGAAGCAGCCCGGCCAGATGCAGAAGCACTTTCAGCCAGGTAATCTGTTTTGCCGTTAAACGCACTCAGAAGTTCTCCCGTAAATTGAGGCCACGGTACAGCGAGGCCACTTCATCCGCATAACCGTTAAACAGCAGCGTGGGCTGACGCTTCACGTCCAGCGCACCGCCGGAACCGATAAACCGCTCGGTCGCCTGCGACCAGCGCGGGTGATCCACATGCGGGTTCACGTTGGCGAAGAAACCGTATTCGTCCGGGGCCGCCAGATTCCAGGTGGTAGGCGGGCGCTCGCGGGTGAGCTTAATGCTGACGATGGACTTAATTCCTTTGAAACCGTATTTCCACGGTACGGTTAAACGAATGGGGGCACCGTTCTGCGGCGGAAGCGCCTTGCCGTACACGCCGACGGTCAGCAGGGTAAGCGGGTGCATCGCCTCATCGAGGCGTAACCCTTCCACATACGGATACTCAAGCCCGCCGCCAATAAACCGGTCTTTTTGTCCAGGCATCTCGTCCGGCGCATAGCGCGTCTGGAAGGCGACATATTTTGCGTTGCTGGTGGGCTCAACCATCGCCAGTAATTTATGCAGCGGGAAGCCAATCCAGGGCACCACCATCGACCAGGCTTCCACACAGCGCATACGGTAGATACGCTCTTCGAGCGGGAAACGGGTGGTCAGATCGTGATGATCCAGCGTCAGAGGTTTCGCCACTTCGCCCTCAATCTTCAGCGTCCACGGATCGGTTTTGAGGCTACCGGCGTTGGCGGCAGGATCGGCCTTGTCGAGACCAAATTCGTAGAAGTTGTTGTAGCCGGTGACTTTATCTTCTGGCGTAAGCGCGAGTTTGTTCTGCCATTGGGCGGGTTTCGTAAAGGTGAGCGGGGCGCCGGAAGGGGCCTTCGGCCGATCGTTGCCTTTAAACCAGTCGAGCAGGTCGGCGTGTGCTGCCGGCGAGAGCGAGAGCGCGGTGGCGCTGATGCCAAGCATTTTCAGGATCTGGCGGCGCTGTAACATAAAGACAGACTCAGACGTTACGTCGGCTTCCGTCAGTTTTCGGTTTTTCATGGCATCCTCCGTCATGCGTTTTCCTAAGCATGACGGAGGAGAGGGATTCGCGCGAATATGTCACGAAAATTTGAAGATTAGGCGATTTTCACCAGCGCGCGACCGTGGAACTGGTTGTCCATGATCTTACTGGCATAGTCCGGTGCCTGGCTGAGCGTAATCTCCGTGGCGCTCCGGGTGTAGAAGGATTCCGGCAGGTCGCGTACCAGACGTTCCCATGCCTGCGTACGGCGAGCCGCTGGGGTCATCACGGAATCCACACCCTGCAGGCGGACGTTACGCAAAATAAATGGCATCACGGTGGTGGGCAGGGCAAATCCGCCCGCCAGTCCGCAGGCAGCCACGCAGCCGCCGTAGTTCATCTGCGCCAGGACTTTTGCCAGCACCTTATCACCGACGGTATCTACCGCGCCTGCCCAGACCTGTTTTTCCAGCGGACGGGTTTCAGCGAATTCGTCACGGCTGAGAATGCGGTTTGCACCGAGCTGGCGCAGGTAATCGTGGGTGCTTTCACGACCGGAAACCGCCGCGACCTGATAGCCCAGTTTGTGCAGTAACGTCACTGCCGTGCTCCCCACGCCCCCGCTGGCACCGGTGACGACAATTTCGCCCGATTCAGGGCGGATACCCGCCTCTTCCAGCGCCATTACGCACAGCATCGCGGTAAAGCCTGCCGTACCGACGATCATCGCTTTGCGGCCATCCATGCCTTTCGGCATCGGCACCAGCCAGTCGCCCTTCACGCGCGCCTGCGTGGCCAGCCCGCCCCAGTGATTTTCACCTACGCCCCAGCCGGTGAGCAGCACCTGCTGGCCCGGGTGGAAGCGCGGATCCTCGCTGGTATGAACCCGGCCCGCGAAATCAATACCTGGCACCATAGGGAAATTTCGGATGATTTTACCCTTACCGGTAATCGCCAGCGCATCTTTATAATTTAAACTAGACCAGTCGATGTCGACGGTTACTTCGCCTTCCGGCAGGCGACTCTCTTCTACCGCCTGCACTGAGGCAAGCGTTTTGCCGTCCTGCTGTTCTAAGATCAAAGCCTGCATACGGGGTCCTCTCGACTCATATGATTGGAAAATAATTTCTGAAGACTATACTCGCTCAGGGAAACGCAGTGCCGATTTAACGCAATAAATTGCCAGATACACCCGATTTGGTAGTATGCCGCATTCGAAATGCAAGTTAGCGCTTACTCGCTACCCCATCAACCCACGGAGTAATCTCAAGGATGCGATTAACGACGAAATTCTCAGCTTTTATCACTTTGCTGACGGGGCTTACCATTTTTGTCACCCTTCTGGGCTGCTCTCTGAGCTTTTACAACGCCATTCAGGACAAACTGGTCAACCGGGTGCAGTCCGTCGCGTCGGTGATTGATACGCGTCTGCTGACGACGCCGCTACCGGCGCTCACCCGTGAGCTCGATGAGTTGATGGTACCTGTTGATATTGTTCAAATCGACATTCAGCAGGGAAAGCATCGTGTGTTAAGCCATGAACGGCCGGGAGGTTATCGGCCTGCGGGCGTGGTGAGCCAGTACCGGGAAGTGACGGTGCATTCCCTGAAAAATCCGGGGATGACCATCCACATGGTCTACCTCGATCCGATGGCCAGCTATTTCCGTTCGATGATGACCACCGCGCCGCTCACCGTGGCGGTGGCGTTTATCGTCCTGCTGATCTTTCTCGCGGTCCGCTGGCTGCGCCGCCAGCTCTCCGGACAGGAGCTGCTGGAGATGCGCTCCGTGCGGATCCTTAACGGTGAGCGCGGCCCGCAGGTGCGTGGTTCCGTTCACGAATGGCCGTCACGCGCCAGCAGTGCGCTGGATACGCTGCTCTCGGAAATCCAGTTTGCCAGCGACCAGCGCAGCCGTATGGATTCGCTGATCCGCTCCTATGCCGCCCAGGATAATAAAACTGGCCTGAACAACCGCCTCTTCTTTGATAATCAACTCGCCACGCTGCTCGACGATTCGGAAAAAGTGGGGACGCACGGGGTGGTGATGATGATTCGCCTGCCTGACTTTGATCTCCTGCGCGATACCTGGGGACAGCGGGCCGCGGAAGAAAATCTCTTTACGCTGATCAACCTGCTCTCCACCTTTATTATGCGCTACCCCGGTGCGCTGCTGGCCCGCTATCACCGCAGCGACTTTGCCGTGTTGCTGCCGCACCGAACGCTGAAAGAGTCGGAAAGCATCGCCAGCCAGCTGCTGAAGGCGGTGGATGCGCTGCCGCAGAGCAAAATGCTCGACAGGGACGATATGGTCCACATGGGGATCTGCGCCTGGCGTGGCGGGCAATCGACAGAACAGGTGATGGAACATGCGGAAGCGGCCACCCGCAACGCCGTGTTGCAGGGCGCGAACGGATGGGCGGTGTATGATGACTCCCTGCCGGAAAAAGGGCGCGGCAACGTGCGCTGGCGAACGCTGATTGAGCAAATGCTGAGCCGCGGCGGACCGCGTATTTATCAAAAACCCGCGGTCATGAAAAACGGCAACGTTCACCACCGTGAACTGATGTGCCGTATTTTTGACGGTTCGGAAGAGGTTATCTCGGCGGAATATCTGCCGATGGTCCTGCAATTTGGTCTGTCCGAGGAGTATGACCGCCAGCAAATTACCCGGTTAATTCCGTTTTTATCTTTCTGGCCGGAAGAGAGCCTGGCGCTGCAGGTCACCGTGGAGTCGTTAATACGCCCACGTTTTCAGCGCTGGCTACGTGATACATTAATGCAATGCGAAAAATCGCAACGCAAACACATTATTTTTGAACTTGCTGAGGCCGATGTAGGTCAACACATCAGCCGGTTACGTCCGGTGGTACGTTTGATCAATGCGCTCGGTGCGCGTGTCGCGGTGACGCAGGCAGGTTTAACGCTGGTCAGTACCGACTGGATTAAGGCGCTGGATGTGGAGTTATTAAAGCTACATCCAGGGCTGGTAAGGAATATTGAGAAGCGTACGGAAAACCAGCTGCTGGTACAGAGTCTGGTAGAAGCATGCAAGGGAACGCGAACACAAGTATTTGCTACGGGCGTGCGCTCCAGAGGGGAATGGCAGATGTTAACAGAGCGCGGTGTCATGGGTGGTCAGGGGGATTTTTTTGCTGCCTCTCAACCGCTTGACACCAACGTGAAAAAATATTTGCAAAGATACTCTGTTTGACCTGCCGTTTACGCTGTTTTCACGTAGAATATCGCGCC
Organism: Enterobacter quasiroggenkampii; assembly: GCF_043972695.1. NCBI lineage: Bacteria > Pseudomonadati > Pseudomonadota > Gammaproteobacteria > Enterobacterales > Enterobacteriaceae > Enterobacter > Enterobacter quasiroggenkampii. The sequence continues at coordinate 108,888 of NZ_CP143745.1, read as the reverse complement.
TGTAGCTTTGAGTATGTCGAGCAAAAAGCCAGTGAACGACCTTAACGGGTTACAAACGTCAGTGGGGAACGCTACTGTTTACTCAGCCCTGAGGGAGTCAGGGGATGATTTTGTAACATCAGGAAACGTACTGCACAAATTTTCACCGTTGCAGATGATTTTTGCGCCTTGTCGCTGCTGCGTGTGGTTGGTAAAGTAAGCGGATTTTGTTTTCCGCCCCAGCTTTCAGGATTATCCCTTAGTATGTTGAAAAAATTTCGTGGCATGTTTTCCAATGACCTGTCCATTGACCTGGGTACTGCGAATACCCTTATTTATGTAAAAGGACAAGGCATCGTATTGAATGAGCCTTCCGTTGTGGCCATTCGTCAGGATCGTGCAGGCTCGCCGAAAAGCGTGGCCGCTGTGGGTCATGACGCGAAGCAGATGCTGGGTCGTACCCCTGGCAACATCGCCGCTATTCGCCCAATGAAAGACGGCGTTATCGCCGACTTCTTCGTGACTGAAAAAATGCTTCAGCACTTCATCAAGCAGGTTCACAGCAACAGCTTCATGCGTCCAAGCCCGCGTGTTCTGGTGTGTGTGCCGGTTGGCGCAACCCAGGTAGAGCGTCGCGCAATTCGTGAATCTGCCCAGGGGGCTGGTGCGCGTGAAGTGTTCCTGATTGAAGAACCAATGGCGGCGGCAATCGGTGCAGGTCTGCCTGTGTCTGAAGCGACCGGTTCCATGGTGGTGGATATCGGTGGTGGTACCACTGAAGTGGCCGTTATCTCTCTGAATGGCGTGGTATACTCCTCTTCCGTACGTATCGGTGGTGACCGCTTCGACGAAGCCATCATTAATTATGTACGCCGTAACTACGGCTCTCTGATCGGTGAAGCCACCGCAGAGCGTATCAAACACGAAATCGGCTCTGCGTATCCGGGCGATGAGGTGCGTGAGATCGAAGTGCGTGGCCGTAACCTGGCTGAAGGTGTGCCACGCGGTTTCACCCTGAACTCCAACGAAATTCTGGAAGCACTGCAGGAACCACTGACGGGTATCGTGAGCGCGGTAATGGTCGCGCTGGAACAGTGCCCACCAGAGCTGGCGTCCGATATCTCCGAGCGCGGTATGGTTCTGACCGGTGGTGGTGCGCTGCTGCGTAACCTCGACCGCCTGTTAATGGAAGAGACAGGTATTCCTGTCGTAGTTGCAGAAGATCCACTGACTTGCGTCGCCCGTGGTGGTGGCAAGGCGCTGGAAATGATCGACATGCACGGCGGCGATTTGTTCAGCGAAGAGTAGTCGAGTTTGAGAGGGTAGCAATTTGCTACCCTTTCTCTCTGACGCGAGAATACGCATAGCCTATGAAGCCAATTTTTAGCCGTGGCCCATCGCTACAGTTTCGCCTCATTCTGGCGGTTCTGGTTGCGCTTGGGGTCATTATTGCCGATAGCCGCCTCGGTACGTTCAGCCAGATCCGAACGTACATGGATACCGCCGTCAGTCCTTTCTACTTTATATCCAATGGTCCCCGTGAACTGCTCGACTCCGTTTCTCAAACGCTGTCTTCACGTGACCAACTCGAACTCGAAAACCGGGCATTACGTCAGGAACTGTTGCTGAAAAACAGCGAACTGCTGATGCTGGGGCAATACAAGCAGGAAAATGCGCGTCTGCGTGAACTGCTCGGCTCGCCGCTGCGTCAGGATGAGCAGAAAATGGTCACTCAGGTGATCTCCACCGTGAACGACCCTTACAGTGATCAGGTTGTGATCGACAAAGGGAGCGTGAACGGGGTGTATGAAGGTCAGCCTGTTATCAGTGATAAAGGCGTCGTGGGCCAGGTGGTTGCCGTGGCCAAACTGACCAGCCGCGTGCTGCTGATTTGTGATGCCACGCATGCGCTGCCGATCCAGGTGCTGCGCAACGACATCCGCGTGATTGCGGCCGGGAACGGCTGTACGGATGACCTGCAGCTGGAACACCTGCCAGCCAACACGGATATCCGCGTGGGCGACGTGCTGGTGACCTCCGGTCTGGGTGGCCGCTTCCCTGAAGGCTATCCGGTTGCGGTGGTCTCTTCGGTGAAGCTGGATACGCAGCGTGCCTATACCGTGATTCAGGCGCGTCCAACCGCCGGTTTGCAGCGTCTGCGCTATCTGCTGCTGCTGTGGGGCGCCGATCGTAACGGGGCTAACCCGATGACGCCTGAAGAGGTGCATCGTGTGGCAAATGAACGTCTGATGCAGATGATGCCGCAGGTTCTCCCGCCTGCGGACTCCATGGGGCCGCCTGCGCCAGTCCCGGCGCCGGCAACCGGGTTAACGCAGCCGCTGCCGGATGCGCCGCCACCGCCTAAACTCTCTTCGGGAGGGCAGTAGTGGCAAGCTATCGTAGCCAGGGACGCTGGGTCATCTGGCTCTCGTTTCTCATTGCATTGTTGCTGCAAGTGATGCCCTGGCCGGATGACATTCTCGTTTTCCGGCCAAACTGGGTATTGCTCATTTTGCTCTACTGGATCCTTGCCCTGCCGCATCGCGTAAATGTCGGCACAGGTTTTGTGATGGGTGCCATACTGGATCTCATTAGCGGCTCAACGCTTGGCGTACGCGCCTTGTCCATGAGCATTATTGCGTACCTCGTCGCACTCAAATTCCAGCTCTTCCGTAACCTTGCGCTCTGGCAACAGGCCCTGGTTGTGATGTTGTTGTCGCTCGCTGCGGATATCGTTGTTTTCTGGGCAGAGTTTTTAGTGATCAACGTCTCTTTCCGACCGGAAGTGTTCTGGAGTAGTGTAGTAAACGGTGTGCTCTGGCCATGGCTGTTCCTGCTGATGCGTAAGGTTCGCCAGCAGTTTGCTGTGCAATAAAAGGTTTCTATGACGTCTTTGTATCTCGCTTCCGGCTCCCCGCGCCGTCAGGAACTCCTGACGCAGCTAGGGGTCTCTTTTGAACGCATCGTGACCGGCATTGAAGAAAAACGTGCTGAGGGTGAAAGTGCTCAACAGTACGTGTCACGTCTGGCGCGGGAGAAAGCGCAGGCGGGCGTGGCCAGTGTGCCACGCGATCTCCCTGTGCTGGGGGCAGATACCATCGTTATCCTGAACGGTGAAGTGCTGGAGAAACCGCACGACGCCGATCATGCAGCGCGCATGCTGCGCAAGCTGTCCGGACAAACGCATCAGGTGATGACGGCCGTCGCGTTGGCCGATCGCCAGCACGTGCTGGACTGCCTGGTGGTGACGGAAGTGACCTTCAGAGTACTTACCGACGACGACATCGCCGCTTATATTGCCAGCGGTGAACCGATGGATAAAGCAGGTGCATACGGTATTCAGGGGCTGGGTGGCTGTTTTGTCAGGAAGATTCATGGCAGCTATCACGCCGTAGTCGGCTTACCGCTGGTGGAAACGTATGAGTTGCTGAGCAATTTTAACTCACTGCGTGAGGGAAGGGATAATTATGACGGCTGAATTGTTGGTAAACGTAACGCCATCGGAAACCCGTGTGGCCTATATTGATGGTGGCATTCTTCAGGAAATTCATATTGAGCGTGAAGCGCGGCGCGGAATAGTAGGCAATATCTACAAAGGTCGTGTCAGTCGTGTACTACCGGGTATGCAGGCGGCTTTTGTAGATATTGGACTCGATAAGGCGGCATTTTTACATGCCTCCGATATCATGCCGCACACCGAGTGCGTCGCGGGCGAAGAGCAAAAGCAGTTTGCCGTGCGCGACATTTCTGAGCTGGTGCGTCAGGGACAGGATCTGATGGTGCAGGTGGTGAAAGATCCCCTCGGCACCAAAGGCGCCCGTCTGACCACCGATATCACCTTACCTTCCCGCTATCTGGTCTTTATGCCCGGCGCGTCGCACGTGGGCGTCTCACAGCGTATTGAGAGCGAAAGCGAGCGCGAGCGTCTGAAAAAAGTGGTCAGCGCCTACTGCGATGAACAGGGCGGATTTATCATCCGTACCGCCGCGGAGGGGATTAGCGAGGAAGACCTGGCGTCGGATGCGGCTTACCTGAAGCGCGTCTGGACAAAAGTGATGGAGCGTAAAAAACGCAACCAGACCCGCTATCAGCTCTATGGTGAGCTGGCGCTGGCGCAGCGCGTTCTTCGTGACTTTGCCGACGCGCAGCTCGACCGCATCCGCGTGGACTCTCGCCTGACGTATGAAGCGTTGCTGGAGTTTACCGCCGAATATATCCCGGAGATGCCAGGCCTGCTGGAGCACTACACCGGGCGTCAGCCGATCTTCGATCTCTATGATGTCGAAAACGAGATCCAGCGTGCTCTGGAGCGTAAGGTTGAGCTGAAGTCCGGCGGCTATTTGATCATCGATCAGACCGAAGCGATGACCACCGTCGATATCAACACCGGTGCGTTCGTCGGCCATCGCAACCTGGATGACACCATTTTCAACACCAACATCGAAGCCACGCAGGCGATTGCGCGCCAGCTTCGTCTGCGCAATCTGGGCGGCATTATCATCATCGACTTCATCGATATGAGTAATGAAGACCATCGTCGCCGCGTGCTGCACTCGCTTGAGCAGGCCCTGAGTAAAGATCGTGTGAAAACCAGCATCAACGGCTTCTCACAGCTGGGGCTGGTGGAAATGACGCGTAAGCGTACCCGCGAGAGCGTGGAGCATGTGCTGTGTAATGAATGCCCAACCTGCCATGGACGCGGAACGGTAAAGACGGTTGAGACCGTCTGTTACGAGATCATGCGTGAAATTGTGCGTGTGCATCATGCCTACGACTCCGACCGTTTTCTGGTCTATGCTTCCCCTGCGGTGGCTGAAGCGCTGAAAGGCGAAGAGTCACACGCGCTGGCGGAAGTGGAAATCTTTGTCGGCAAACAGGTAAAAGTACAAATTGAACCGCTCTATAACCAGGAGCAGTTTGACGTCGTGATGATGTAAGCGCAGTACGCTGCGTGACGAATGCTGACAAGGAGAGATGCGTGAGGCGATTGCCGGGGATTTTATTGCTTACAGGGGCAACGCTGGTCGTGATTGTCGCGTTGCTCGTGAGCGGGCTACGCCTCGTTTTACCGCATCTGGACAGCTGGCGTCCGCAGCTGCTGGCGAAAATCGAATCCACTACCGGCGTGCCGGTGAACGTCAGCCAGGTCAGCGCTAACTGGCAGAATTTTGGCCCGACGCTCGATGTCCGGGATATCAACGCCAGCCTGAAAGATGGCGGCTACCTTAAAATCAAACGCGTGACCCTGGCGCTGGACGTCTGGCAAAGCCTGCTGCATCTGCGCTGGCAGTTTCGCGATCTCACCTTTTATCAGCTCCAGTTCCTGACCAATACGCCGCTGTCTGGCGGCGATAGCGGTCAGGGTCTTGAAGCCAACCGCTTCAGCGATCTTTTCCTCCGCCAGTTCGATCATTTCGATCTGCGCGACAGCGAAGTGAGCTTTATTACCCTTTCCGGCCAGCGCGCCGAGCTGGCGATCCCGCAGCTGACCTGGCTCAACGGTAAGGATCGGCACCGCGCCGAGGGGCAGGTCAATCTCTCAAGCCTGAACGGCCAGCACGGCGTGATGCAGGTGCGCATGGATCTGCGCGACGATGACGGCCTGTTAAATAACGGTAACGTCTGGCTGCAGGCAGACGATGTGGACGTCAAGCCGTGGCTGGGCGACTGGCTCCAGCAAAATATGCAGCTGGAAACGGCCCGCTTCAGTCTTGAAGGCTGGTTGACCCTGACGAAAGGCGAATTTGCCAGCGGCGATATCTGGCTCAAGCAGGGAGGCGCGAGCTGGAAAGGTGAAAACCAGCAGCATCAGCTTTCCGTCGATAACCTCACCGCGCACGTGACGCAGGAGAAAGAGGGCTGGCAGTTTGCCATTCCCGATACGCGCATCACGATGGACGGCAAGCCGTGGCCGCGCGGTGCGCTGACGCTGGCCTGGATGCCGGAGCAGGACGTTGGCGGCACGGCCAGTAAACGCAGCGACGAGCTGCGTATCCGTGCCAGTAACCTGGATTTGGCCGCTATTGAAGGGCTGCGCTCGATGGCGGCAAAGCTTTCTCCTGACCTGGGCGAGATCTGGCTGGCTACGCAGCCGAGCGGAAAGATTGATTCTCTGGCGCTGGATATCCCGCTTCAGGCGACGGAAAAAACCCGTTTCCAGGCGACATGGAAAGATCTTGCCTGGAAGCAGTGGAAGCTGCTGCCGGGTGCGGAGCACTTTAGCGGCAAGCTGGAAGGCAGCGTGGAGAACGGCAGGCTGACGGTTGATATGCACGACGCCAAAATGCCTTACGAGACGGTCTTCCGCGCGCCGCTGGAAATCGAACAGGGCAACGCAGTGCTTAACTGGCTCCGTAACGACAAGGGTTTCCAGCTCGATGGCCGGCATATCGACGTCAAAGCGAAAGCGGTGCATGCGCGCGGCGATTTCCGCTATGTGCAGCCTGAAGGGGATGAGCCGTGGCTGGGGATTCTGGCCGGGATCAGTACCGATGACGGCTCCCAGGCCTGGCGCTATTTCCCGGAAAACCTGATGGGGAAAGCGCTGGTAGACTATCTGAGCGGTGCGATTCAGGGCGGTCAGGCGGATAATGCCACGCTGGTTTACGGCGGTAATCCGCATCTGTTCCCGTATAAACATAATGAAGGTCAGTTTCAGGTTCTGGTGCCGCTGCATGACGCCACTTTCGCGTTCCAGCCGGGCTGGCCCGCGCTGAAAAACCTGGATATCGAACTTAATTTCCTCAATGACGGCCTGTGGATGAAGTCCGACAGCGTGGCGCTGGGCGGCGTGACGGCCAGCAACCTGACGGCCAACATTCCGGACTACTCAAAAGAGAAGCTGCTGATTGATGCCGACATCAACGGTCCCGGCAAGGCGGTGGGACCGTACTTTGAGGAGACTCCTCTCAAAGAGTCGCTGGCCGCGACGCTTCAGCAGCTCCAGCTTGATGGTGATGTGAATGCTCGCTTACATCTTGATATCCCGCTGGACGGTGAGATGACAACCGCGAAAGGCGACGTCCGTCTGAAGAACAACAGTCTGTTCATCAAACCCCTTGAGAGCACCCTGAAAAATCTCAGCGGGCAGTTCAGCTTTGAGAACGGTAACCTGAAGAGCGAGCCGCTTACCGCCAGCTGGTTTAATCAGCCCGTGAATATCGACTTCACGACCACAGAGGGTGAAAAGGCGTATCAGGTGGCCGTTAATCTCGACGGCAACTGGCAGCCAGCGCGAATGGACGTCCTGCCGAAGCCGATTGAGGCGTCCGTGGAGGGCGCGGTCGCCTGGAAAGGTAAAGTGGCAATAGACCTGCCTTATCACGCGGGTGCCCAGTACAAGGTCGACATCACGGGCGATCTGAAAAACCTTCACAGCCAGCTGCCTGCGCCGCTGGATAAACAGGCCGGACAGCCGCTGCCGGTGAAGCTGAACGTGGATGGCAACCTGAACAGCTTCGCGCTGACCGGCAGCGCGGGCGGGACGAACCACTTCAACAGCCGCTGGTTGCTTAACCGCAAGCTCACCCTCGACAAAGCCATCTGGACGACGGATAGCCGCTCCACGCCACCGCTGCCGGAGCAGGCGGGCATTGAGCTGAATCTTCCGCCGATGGACGGTGCAGAGTGGCTGGCGCTGTTCCAGAAAGGCGTTGGGCAAAACGTCGATGAAACCGCCCAGTTCCCGCAAGCCATTACCGTACGCACGCCGTCGCTAATGCTCGGCGGGCAGCAGTGGAACAACCTGAGCATCGTCTCACAGCCTGGCGCTAACGGTACGAAGGTGGAAGCCCAGGGCAGAGAGATCAACGGTACGCTGACCATGCGCAATCACGCGCCGTGGCAGGCGGCGATCCGCTACCTCTACTACAACCCGGCAAGCGCCGCGAGCGGGAAAGACAAACCGGCTGCGACGTCGCCGCTGAGTCAAATCTCCCGCGTCGATTTTAGCGGCTGGCCCGATCTCCAGCTGCGCTGTGCAGAGTGCTGGCTGTGGGGGCAGAAATATGGCCGCATCGACGGTGATTTTGCCATCCAGGGAAACACGCTTACGCTCTCGGGCGGCCTGGTTGATACCGGCTTCGGCCGCATGACGGCGGGCGGGGAATGGGTGAATAATCCGGGCGAGCAGCGGACGTCCCTCAAGGGCGACATTAAAGGCAACAAACTGGATGCAGCAGCCAATTTCTTTGGCATCAGCACGCCGCTGCGCGGTTCATCATTTGACGTTAATTACGATCTTCACTGGCGAGACGCACCGTGGAAGCCGGATGAGGCCTCGCTTAACGGCATTCTGAAAACCCACTTCGGCAAAGGTGAGATCGCCGACGTGAGCACGGGGCGCGCCGGGCAGATCCTGCGCCTCCTCAGCTTTGATGCGCTGCTGCGCAAGCTGCGTTTCGATTTCAGCGATACCTTCAGCGAAGGGTTCTACTACGATTCCATCCGCAGTACGGCGTGGATCAAGGACGGCGTTCTGCATACGGACGATACGCTGGTGGATGGCCTGGAAGCGGACATTGCCATGAAAGGCTCGGTCAACCTCGTGCGACGCGAACTGGATATGGAAGCCGTGGTGGCACCGGAAATTTCCGCAAGCGTGGGCGTTGCGGCGGCCTTTGTGGTGAACCCGATTGTCGGTGCGGCGGTGTTTGCCGCCAGCAAAGTGCTTGGGCCGCTGTGGAGCAAGGTCTCCATTCTGCGCTACCGCATTACCGGTCCGATCGATAAACCGCAGATTAACGAGGTGCTGCGCCAGCCGCGCAAAGATGCACAGCAATGATTTGACGTGGGCAGGTAATTGCCTCACTCTCAATAAATACGATCTTTATACCGCCACGGGCGGCAACGAACGAGTAGCAATACGATGAGTCTGAACCTGGTAAGTGAACATTTGCTCGCAGCGAACGGCCTGAGCCATCAGGACCTGTTCTCCATTCTTGGTCAACTGACCGAACGCCGTCTCGACTACGGCGACCTTTATTTCCAGTCGAGCTATCACGAATCCTGGGTTTTAGAAGACAGCATCATCAAAGATGGCTCTTACAACATTGACCAGGGCGTCGGCGTCCGCGCCGTCAGCGGCGAGAAAACCGGTTTTGCCTATGCGGATCAGATTAGCCTCGCCGCACTTGAGCAGAGCGCGCAGGCGGCGCGCACCATTGTGCGTGATACCGGTGATGGACGTGTGAAAACGCTGGGAGAAGTGCAGCACTCTGCGCTCTATACCAGCATCGATCCGCTGCAGAGCATGAGCCGTGAAGAGAAGCTGGATATCCTGCGTCGCGTGGACAAAGTCGCCCGCGCGGCGGATAAACGCGTGCAGGAAGTTTCTGCAAGCCTGAGCGGTGTGTATGAACTGATTCTGGTGGCGGCAACCGACGGCACCCTGGCGGCTGATGTCCGTCCGCTGGTGCGTCTCTCCATCAGCGTGCAGGTCGATGAGGACGGCAAACGCGAGCGCGGCTCAAGCGGCGGCGGCGGTCGTTTTGGCTATGACTGGTTCCTGGGCGACGTTGACGGTGAAGCGCGCGCTGACGCGTGGGCAAAAGAAGCCGTGCGCATGGCGCTGGTGAATCTGAATGCCGTCGCGGCACCGGCGGGGTCATTCCCGGTGGTGCTGGGTGCCGGCTGGCCGGGTGTGCTATTGCACGAGGCGGTGGGTCACGGTCTGGAAGGCGATTTTAACCGTCGCGGGACCTCAGTGTTCAGCGGTCAGATCGGGCAACTCGTCTCCTCTGAGCTGTGCACCGTGGTGGATGACGGCACCATGCTTGACCGTCGTGGCTCGGTGGCTATCGACGATGAAGGTACGCCAGGTCAGTACAATGTGCTGATTGAAAATGGCGTGCTGAAAGGCTACATGCAGGACAAACTCAACGCGCGCCTGATGGGCGTCGCGCCGACGGGCAACGGACGTCGCGAATCTTACGCGCACCTGCCGATGCCGCGCATGACCAACACGTATATGCTGCCGGGCAAATCCACACCGCAGGAGATTATCGAATCCGTTGATTACGGTATCTTTGCGCCAAACTTTGGTGGTGGCCAGGTGGACATCACCTCCGGTAAGTTTGTCTTCTCTACCTCAGAAGCGTACCTGATTGAGAAGGGCAAAGTGACCAAAGCGGTGAAAGGTGCGACGCTAATTGGCTCCGGTATTGAAGCCATGCAGCAGATCTCGATGGTCGGTAACGATCTGAAGCTGGATAACGGCGTGGGCGTCTGCGGTAAAGAGGGCCAGAGCCTGCCGGTGGGCGTGGGCCAGCCAACGCTGAAAGTGGACAACCTGACGGTAGGCGGCACTGCCTGACCTGAAGCGGCATAAAAAAAATGGCGCTACTGATGTAGCGCCTTTTTTTTAACGTAAGTTACCCAGCGGTATCTCCGGATCCGGCTCGTGTGTGATGCGGTTACGCAAGTCACGACGAATAATTTCGATCGACCAGAACCAGACCAGATGGCCTACGATCTCTGAAACGTGTTCATACCACGGCAGCTCAAACAGCGGCGGCGTCAGCCCCATCAGCGGGAAGGAGATCATATGCACAAAGAGCTGAGCTAACGCACCCGCCAGCAAACCCTGCCAGAGTTTAATTTTCGGGAAGACTTCAGCCACGACACAATAGCCAACAGCGAAGACGATTGAGAAAATAATATGCGTCACGCCAACCCAGTTAAATATATGCCCGGCAAATGTATAAACTGCCGCGTTAGGATCAACAACGCCCAGCCAGTCGCGTAAAAATACATAGGGAGGGTTTAAAAAATTGCGGGAACAGTCAATCTGGCTTGCGGCTCTTATTAATTGCTCGGGTCCACATGCGCCGGTGAATAAGTCGGAGGGGCTGCGTGGCGGAAGCGGTACTTCGGCTCCCCATTTGACAAACGCGGAGACAATCCCTGCAATTAAACCGATGAACGCGGCGAGTCCATAGCGCCTGCGTGAAGACGGTGTTTGTTCAAATAGATTCATTTCTTTTCCTTGTTTAACGTCATCCTGCGGAATACATTTTATTATTCATATCAGCAACAAATTAATAACAGTCTGACGAGCAGACTGCATATAAAGTAATGGGCTGGTAGCGGCAGTGTCAATTCTCTATTCCTGATAGTGGCGAAGGAATATTCCTGAATCAACAAGAGATTCATCCTGGGAATATTCATTGCCTCTATGCGTTCAGAAATAAATGGATTATTCCTTTCTTCTTCCCCGCATCCCCTGAAACAGCTCCGCCACGTCCACAAAATACTCGGTCAGATAGTTAATACATACCTGGACTTTCAGCGGAAGCTTGTCTTTTTCGGTATACAGGGCGTACACCGGACGCGGATCGGACTGGTAGCGCGGGAAGAGGATCTCCAGCACGCCGCTGTTGATCTCGTTGATCACCCACATCAGCGGCACGTAGGCGATCCCGGCGCCGGCCACCAGCCAGCGCGAAATGGTCATCGGATCGTTGGTGACAAACCGTCCCTCCGGCAGCAGCCGGGTGGAGATCCCCTCCGGGGCAATCAGCTCAAATTCATTGTCGGGCCGCACGCTGTACTCCAGCCACGAGTGGTTGGTGAGGTCGGCGGGTTTCTCCGGCACACCGTACTGGGCCAGATAGCTCTTCGAAGCGCAGACAACCATCGGCATGCTGCCCAGCCGACGCGAGAACAGGCTGGAATCCTGCAGCGCGCCGACGCGGATCACCACGTCCAGACCGTCGGCTATCAGATCCGGCGCCGGGATACCCGTCACCAGATTAACGGTAAGCCCGGGATACTCTTTCAGCATATCCGCCGTCATGGCAGCGAGAACATTTTGTGCCATAGTTGAAGAACACCCGATGCGCAGCGTGCCGATGGGGGTGTTGTTGAAGGCGTAGAGCTGTTCGTGAACATCCTGCACTTCCAGCAGCATACGGCGACAGCCCTGATAGTAAATTTTGCCCGCTTCCGTCAGCCCAATGCTGCGGGTACTGCGGTTGAGCAGCTTGACCTGAAGCTCATCTTCCAGTTTAGACACCGTCTGGCTGATGGATGAGACGCTCATCTGAAGCTGGCGTGCAGCGGCGGTAAAAGAGCCCAGTTCAACCACTTTGGCGAAGACTGACATGCGTTTTAAACGTTCCATTGTTCACTCTGGCTTAAAAGTGATTTAGATCACATATTATAGATAACAGCATAACAGTTACGTTAATATATTATTTATTACATAACGGCTGCGCCATTCTCGCCCGGCGTTTCTTGCTCTCCTGCGATGGCGTGCGCTAAAAAATTCTGAAGCCTGCACTCTCTCTAATCAAGGTCAACATGAGTCTGTTTCCCGTTATCGTGGTGTTCGGTTTGTCCTTCCCACCGATATTTTTCGAGCTTCTTTTATCACTGGCGATCTTCTGGCTGGTGCGCAAGGTGCTGGTCCCTACCGGGATCTACGATTTCGTCTGGCACCCTGCATTGTTCAATACCGCGCTGTATTGCTGCCTGTTCTACCTGATATCGCGCATGTTTGTCTGAGGTTGATGTGAAAACGCTAACAAGAAAAATCTCCCGCACTGCCATCACCATGGCGCTGGTTATCCTCGCCTTCATCGCTATTTTCCGCGCCTGGGTCTATTACACCGAATCACCGTGGACGCGTGATGCACGCTTCAGCGCCGATGTGGTGGCGATCGCCCCTGACGTGGCCGGTCTTATCACGGCGGTCAACGTACACGATAACCAACTGGTGAAAAAAGATCAGGTTCTGTTCACCATCGACCAGCCTCGTTACCAGAAAGCATTGGAAGAGGCGGAAGCGGACGTGGCCTATTACCAGGCGCTGGCTGCGGAGAAACGCCGAGAAGCTGGCCGCCGTAACCAGCTTGGCGTTCAGGCAATGTCCCGTGAAGAGATTGATCAGTCCAACAACGTGCTGCAAACCGTGCTGCACCAGCTGGCGAAAGCACAAGCAACGCGCGATCTGGCGAAGCTCGATCTGGAGCGTACCGTGATCCGCGCACCGTCTGATGGCTGGGTGACCAACCTTAACGTCTATGCCGGGGAGTTTATTACCCGTGGCTCAACCGCCGTGGCGCTGGTGAAACAGAACTCCTTCTACGTACTCGCCTATATGGAAGAGACCAAGCTGGAAGGCGTACGTCCGGGCTACCGGGCAGAAATCACGCCGCTGGGCAGCAACCGCGTGTTTAAAGGTACCGTCGACAGCGTCGCCGCAGGGGTGACCAACTCCAGCAGTTCGAACGATGCAAAAGGGATGGCAACGGTGGATTCCAATCTCGAGTGGGTGCGTCTGGCCCAGCGCGTGCCGGTCCGTATCCATCTGGACGAACAGCAGGGCAACCTGTGGCCTGCGGGTACCACGGCGACAGTGGTGATTACCGGTGAAAAAGATCGGGATGCCAGCCAGGACTCGTTCTTCCGTAAAATCGCCCACCGTCTGCGCGAGTTTGGTTAATCGCTATGGGCATCTTTTCCATCGCCAGCCAGCACATTCGCTTCGCCGTGAAGCTGGCGTGTGCCATTGTGCTGGCGCTGTTTGTTGGCTTTCACTTCCAGCTTGAAACCCCTCGCTGGGCAGTGCTGACGGCTGCGATTGTCGCGGCGGGCCCGGCCTTTGCTGCGGGTGGGGAACCCTATTCAGGCGCGATCCGCTATCGCGGAATGTTGCGTATCATCGGGACGTTTATCGGCTGTTTTGCGGCGCTCACCATTATTATTCTGATGATCCGCACGCCGCTGCTGATGCTGATGGTGTGCTGTATCTGGGCGGGCTTTTGCACCTGGATCTCATCTCTGGTGAAAGTGGAGAACTCCTACGCCTGGGGGCTGGCGGGCTATACCGCGCTGATTATTATCATCACCATCCAGTCCGAGCCGCTGCTGGCTCCGCAGTTTGCGGTGGAGCGATGCAGCGAAATTGTCATTGGTATCGTGAGTGCGATTGTCGCGGACCTGCTGTTCTCCCCGCGCTCCATCAAGCAGGAAGTCGACCGTGAGCTTGACGCGCTGATTGTCGCTCAGTACCAGCTGATGCAGCTCTGCATCAAGCACGGCGACAGCGAAGAGGTGGATAAAGCCTGGAGCGGGCTGGTTCGCCGCACGCAGGCGCTGGAGGGGATGCGCAGCAATCTTAATATGGAGTCGTCACGCTGGGCCCGCGCTAACCGTCGTCTGAAAGCCCTTAATACGGTCTCGTTAACGCTGATTACCCAGGCATGTGAAACCTATCTGATTCAGAACACCCGGCCGGAAGCGGTCACCGATACCTTCCGCGAACTGTTCGCCGAGCCGGTGGAAACGGTGCAGGACGTGCACAAGCAGCTGAAGCGTATGCGCAGGGTGATCGCCTGGACAGGGGAGCGCGACACGCCGGTAACCATCTACACCTGGGTCGGCGCCGCGACGCGCTACCTGCTGCTGAAACGCGGCGTGATCGGAAATACCAAAATCAGCGCGGCGGAAGAAGAGGTGCTGCAGGGCGAAGTGGTGATCAAGGCGGAATCCGCCGAGCGCCATCACGCGATGGTTAACTTCTGGCGTACGACGCTTGCCTGTATGCTCGGCACGCTGTTCTGGCTGTGGACGGGCTGGACGTCCGGCAGCGGCGCGATGGTGATGATTGCCGTCGTGACCGCACTGGCGATGCGTCTGCCTAATCCGCGTATGGTCGCCATCGATTTCTTGTACGGCACCATTGCCGCCCTGCCGATAGGCGCGCTCTACTTTCTGGTCATCATCCCGTCGACGCAGCAGAGCATGCTGCTGCTCTGTATTAGTCTGGCGGTGATGGCGTTCTTTATCGGCATTGAAGTGCAAAAGCGACGTCTGGGATCGCTGGGGGCGCTGGCGAGTACGATTAACATCATTGTGCTCGATAACCCGATGACCTTCCATTTCAGCCAGTTCCTCGACAGTGCGTTAGGTCAGCTGGTGGGCTGTTTCCTGGCAATGATGGTGATTCTGCTGGTCCGCGATAATTCGCAGGCAAGAACGGGCCGCGTGCTGTTGAACCAGTTTGTGTCGGCCGCCGTGTCGTCGATGACAACCAACACCGCGCGCCGTAAAGAGAACCATCTGCCCGCGCTCTACCAGCAGCTGTTTTTACTGCTGAACAAGTTCCCGGGCGATATCGGCAAGTTCCGGCTGGCGCTGACCATGATCATTGCACACCAGCGTCTGCGTAACGCACCGGTGCCGATCAACGACGATCTGTCGGCCTGGCACCGCCAGCTGCGTCGTACCGCTGACCACGTGCTTTCTGCCAGCAGTGATGACAAACGACGTCGCTACTTTACGCAACTGCTTGAAGAGCTCGATATCTACCAGGAGAAGCTTAAAACCTGGGAAGCGCCGCCTCAGGTGACCGAGCCGGTAGGACGGCTGGTGTTTATGCTGCATCGCTACCAGAATGCCCTCACGGATAGCTGACCGAAGTAAAAAAACCGACGCCAAAAGCGTCGGTTTTTTTGTGGCTATACTTATTCCAGCACGTTCTTACATTTCAGGAAGGGAGGACACATGACGACCCAGGCGCTTCAGGATCACATCCTTTTTCAGACCGGTTATCTGGTCAACGGAATCTGGAAAACGCTGGACACGACCTTCGATGTGCTTAACCCCGCAACCGGGGAAGTCATCGCGAAAGTCGCCAAAGCGGGTAAAGCACAAACCGAAGACGCTATCGCAGCGGCCACCAAAGCCTTCCCGGCCTGGCGTGCCAAAACCGCAAAAGAGCGCTCGGCGATTCTTTATCGCTGGTACGAACTGATCATTGAGAATAAAAGCTGGCTCGGGCAGTTAATGACCACCGAGCAGGGTAAGCCGCTGAAAGAGGCCGAAGGCGAGGTGGAGTACGCTGCCAGCTTTATCCAGTGGTTTGCCGAAGAGGCCAAGCGCGCGAACGGTGAAATTATTCCGCCGATCAAACCCGGCTCGCGCATTCTGGCGACCCGTGAACCCATTGGCGTGGTCGCGGCGATAACGCCGTGGAACTTCCCGATGGCCATGCTCACCCGCAAGTTAGGCCCGGCGCTGGCTGCAGGGTGTACCGGGGTGATCAAACCGGCCAATAATACGCCGCTCAGTGCCTTTGCGCTGCTTACCCTGGCAAAACAGGCTGGCGTGCCCGACGGCGTGCTCAACGCCGTGGCCGGGAATACGCATGAAATCAGCGATGCGATCATGGCAAGCCGAGACGTGCGTAAAATCTCCTTTACCGGCTCGACCTCCGTCGGCAAAACGCTGGTGCGTAATGCTGCCGAAACCATGAAGAAAGTCTCGATGGAACTGGGGGGAAATGCCCCGTATATCGTTTTTGAGGATGCAGACATCGACGCGGCGGTGAAGGGGGCGATTGCCAACAAGTTCCGCAATGCCGGGCAGGTCTGCGTCAGCGTGAACCGTTTTTATATTCAGGAAACCGTCTACGACAAGTTTGTGAATAAACTTGCCGATGCCGTGAAGGCGCTCAAGGTGGGGAATGGTCTTGACGAGGGCGTTGTTGTCGGGCCGCTGATTGAATCTGCTGCGGTCGACAAGGTGCGTGAGCATGTCGACGATGCCGTCTCACGGGGGGCAACCGTACTGGCAGGGGGTAAGCCCCATCCGCTTGGCGGGAATTTCTGGATGCCAACCGTGCTGGGCGACTGCCATGAAGGCATGAAGCTGGCAGAAGAAGAGACGTTTGGCCCGGTTGCGGCATGTTTCCGTTTCACCTCGGAAGATGAAGTTATCCAGCGTGCCAATAACACGCCCTATGGGCTGGCGGCTTACTTCTATACCCAGAATCTCTCACGTGTTTTCCGCGTTTCGCAGGCCATCGAGAGTGGGATGATCGGCATTAACGAGTGTGCCGTCTCCACGGAGCTGGGGCCCTTTGGCGGCGTAAAAGAGTCAGGCCTGGGTCGTGAGGGCTCCGTGCTGGGCCTGGAAGAGTACCTGGAAGTGAAAACCCTTCACATCGGGGGATTATAATAGACAGGGCGGCATCTGCCGCTCGCCTGGACTGGGTGGCTGGCAATGAAAACCTATACTTTTGATTTTGACGAGATCGACAGTCAGGAAGACTTCTACCGCGAATTTATCCGGGTGTTTGATCTTGAACGGGAAAGCGTGACGAATCTGGATACGCTGTGGGACGTGGTGACCGGGAGTCTGCTGCCGCTACCGCTGGAAATTGAGTTCATCCATTTGCCCGATAAGCTGCGCAGACGCTTTGGCGCACTGATATTACTGTTCGATGAAGCGGAAGAAGAGCTGGAAGGGCAGCTGCGTTTTAACGCGCGGCACTGAATGAAAAAAGCCCCTGACCATGAGGCCAGGGGCAAGTCGTATGATGAGATACGACGAGGGTTTATTTATACAGTTCTGCAGTTGCATGCCAGTGGTCACCCTGATTCAGTTCGGTGACGCGATAGCTGCTGGCACCTGCTTTTTCAGCTTTGGCAGCCAGTTCGTGACGGATATCCATCGGAGAGCCGGTAACAGACGTCACGGAGATGCTGCCCATAGGCTGCAGATTTTGTGCCTGGTCGGCATTCACCTGCTGTACGGCTGCGCTTGCGCCGAAAGAGAGAACAGATGCCAGACCGAGGGTTGCGATGATCAATTTGGTTTTCATAGTCTTTACTCCTGAATAGGGTTTTTGCTCAACGGCGAGAAGGGTTGAACCGCTATTTTTATGCCTGGTGCCGTTGAGTGGAGATTTACGTTTTCAGTTATTGCTCAAACTTATTTGTACAGCTCAGCGGTGGCGTGCCAGTGGGCACCAGAACGCGCTTCGATGATGCGGTAGGATGACGCACCCTTTTCTTCCGCTTTTTTGTTCAGCATCTCACGCATGTCCATTGGCGATGTGCCGACCGCGCCGACAGAAACCGTACCGATGGTCTCGCGTGATTGCGCCTGATCAGCATTGATAGCGTCAGCCGCGAAAGCACCGAATGACAGGACAGACAGGACGCTCAGCGCCGCTACAGTTGATTTGATTTTCATGATTTTTACCTCGTCGAATTTTTTAGTGGGGTCTTGTTTCGTGACCCTCATCACAAAATCAAGTATACACTAATAACGGCAAAAATTAATACCAGGCTAATGGTTTCTATTGTTATTACGTGTTAACCACTCTGTTTTTTATAACCAATTTGCATAATATTGGGTGTTTTTTGCGCATTTGTGTTGGCTATATCTAAGAAAATCATATGGATATCAGCTTTTGATTTTTTGTGCGATTTTTTGATTTAGCATTCACCAGATGAATGTTAATGGGCGGTAAAAAGCACTATTTGTTAAAGTCAGGGGCAGTGGAAAAGAGGGGGAAACGGCGTGGGGGCAGAACGATCCCCGCAGCGGCGCTACGGGGAAAGGGGATTAGAGTTCCTGTTCGAACAGAACCAGAATCGCTTCGTGGAGATCTTTAACGGAGAAACCGCTAGCCGGCGTGGTAAAGATGGTGTCATCGCCGGCGATAGTCCCGAGGATGCCTTCTGTTTTACCCAACGAGTCCAGCATGCGGGCAATCAGCTGTGCGGCCCCAGGGCTTGTGTGGATCACCACAACGGCGTCGTTGTAATCGATATCCAGAACCAGATTCTTCAGCGGGCTGGAGGTGGTCGGCACGCCAAGTTCCGCCGGCAGGCAATAGACCATCTCCATCTTGGCGTTACGGGTACGCACCGCGCCAAATTTCGTTAACATGCGGGAGACTTTCGACTGATTGATGTTATCGAAGCCTTGTTCCTGCAGCGCCTGAACAATTTCTCCCTGAGAACTGAATTTCTCTTCTTTAAGTAGCGCTTTAAACGCCTTGACTAATTCTTCTTGCTTAGACGAGCTTCGCATAAGTCACCCGGAATATGACGATAGAAACAACATTATTATGCATGTGGATGAATTTTTATGCAAATTATCTACTCAGCGCCAGGCTGAAATAATGTTATGAAAGGGAGTGATTTTATCAGAATTCGTTATCAGAAAACATGCCTGGGTCACGCCGCGCAAATAAGCTTAAAAGTAAATTAAATGTTATCAAAATGATGTTGTTTTGGTGGCGGGGCAGGGTGTATTGTAACCACCTCTTAATTCGTCGCCGTCTGTCGTCAGAGCGTCTTCTGAAGAGAGATAAAGTCGCGTGACCTCAAATTCTTTAGCTACGAAAATTGTAATTATTTACTTGCTGAATTATGGTCGCCGCAACGGATTTACAGATACTTAAGTTAACCATAATAAGGAGTTTAGGATGAAAGTCGCAGTCCTCGGCGCTGCTGGTGGTATCGGCCAGGCGCTTGCCCTACTACTGAAAACCCAACTGCCTTCAGGCTCAGAACTCTCCCTGTACGATATTGCTCCGGTAACCCCAGGTGTGGCGGTTGACCTGAGCCACATCCCAACTGCTGTAAAAATCAAAGGCTTCTCCGGTGAAGATGCGCGTCCTGCACTGCAGGGTGCCGACGTGGTGCTGATTTCTGCAGGCGTGGCGCGTAAGCCAGGCATGGATCGTTCAGACCTGTTCAACGTCAACGCGGGCATCGTGAAAAACCTGGTGCAGCAGATTGCCGAAATCTGCCCGAAAGCATGCATCGGTATCATCACTAACCCGGTGAACACCACCGTTGCTATCGCGGCAGAAGTGTTGAAGAAAGCGGGCGTTTACGACAAAAACAAACTGTTCGGCGTAACCACGCTGGATATCATCCGCTCCAACACCTTCGTTGCTGAGCTGAAGGGCAAACAGCCAACAGAAGTGGAAGTGCCGGTCATCGGCGGTCACTCTGGCGTTACCATCCTGCCTCTGCTGTCGCAGATCCCAGGCGTAAGCTTCACCGAGCAGGAAGTAGCTGACCTGACCAAACGCATCCAGAACGCGGGCACCGAAGTGGTGGAAGCGAAGGCGGGTGGCGGTTCTGCAACCCTGTCTATGGGCCAGGCGGCTGCACGTTTCGGTCTGTCACTGGTTCGCGCGCTGCAGGGCGAGAAAGGCGTTGTTGAATGCGCTTACGTTGAAGGCGATGGCGAACACGCTCGCTTCTTCTCTCAGCCGCTGCTGCTGGGTAAAAATGGTATCGAAGAGCGTAAATCCATTGGCAAGCTGAGCGCGTTTGAGCAACACGCGATGGAAGGCATGCTGGATACGCTGAAGAAAGATATCACCCTGGGTGAAGAGTTCGTTAACAAGTAATACGAACCGTCCCCCGGCAAAAAAACGGAGCTTATCGCTCCGTTTTTTTATGCCTGTCAGTTCGTTGCCGGGTATTCCTGAATGGTGACTTGCAGCGTCAGTTTCTTATCGTTGCGCATGACTTCAACTGGGATGATAGAGCCCGGGCGAATTTCTGCCACTTGGTCCATCGTCTCCAGCGCAGAAACCGCAGGCGTGCCGTTGACCGACACAATGACGTCATTGACCTGAATCCCCGCGTTGGCCGCCGGACCCCCTGGCGCCACCTCGTTCACCACGATGCCCTGGATCTGATCGATACCGCCACCCTGGGTATGCATCGGCGCAATTTCGCGACCACCGATACCGATATAGCCGCGGATCACGCGTCCGTCGCGGATCAGCTTATCCATAATTTTGGTCGCCAGCTGGAACGGAATGGCAAAGCCGATCCCTTCCGGCGTCTCACCGTCGTTACTCTTATCGAACGACAGGGTGTTGATCCCCATCAGTTCGCCCAGCGAGTTGACCAGCGCACCGCCGGAGTTACCGTGGTTGATGGAGGCATCGGTTTGCAGGAAGTTCTGCCGCCCGGAGGGGTTCAGACCAATACGGCCGGTCGCGCTGATGATCCCCTGAGTGATGGTCTGGCCCAGGTTGTAAGGGTTACCAATCGCCAGGACGACGTCGCCTATATGCGGGGTACGTTTACGGTTGATCGGGATGACCGGCAAACCGCCCGTGGCGTTAATCTTCAGGACGGCGAGGTCGGTCAGGCTGTCAGAGCCAACGAGTAATGCCTCAAACACGCGGCCATCCTGCAGGGCGACGATGATCTGGTCGGCATCGTTTATCACGTGCTTGTTGGTAATAATGTAGCCGCGCTCGTCCATGATCACGCCGGAGCCGAGGGTGCGGATCTCCAGCTGGTTGTGGGCTGAGGTATTCAGGCCACGGTTATAGACGTTAACCACGGCAGGTGCGGCTCGGCGGACGGCCTGATTATAGGTGGCCGGTGTTTCATCCGTGCTATCGAACTGGGGAGCCGACAGTTTATTGAACTGACGTAAAGACGGCAGCGCCAGCAGCAGCAGGCCAGCGACAATCAAACCGATGACAATAGAACGTAAGAGCTTTAAAAGCATGATGCGCGTGTCGTTAAAAAAGGAACGATTTGCAGCATAACATGAGTTATCCGGACATCACACGCAGCGGTGATGTCCGGGTCGCAAATGCTTAGCGCAACAGAATATAGATAGACTCATTGCCGCGCATGACCTGCAGGGCAATAACCGCCGGTTTACTCTCCAGCACCTTGCGCAGTTCGGCAATGGACTGCACGCGATTGCGGTTTACGCCAATGATCACATCTTCCTGATGCAATCCGGCCTGAGCGGCAGGGCTGCTCTTTTCAACGGTGTCGATGCGAATGCCTTTCGTACCGTCCTTCAGCTGTCCATCGCTCAGCGTCGCACCCTGCAGCGCCGGGGCGATCAGCTCCGCACTGGCAGAGGAGGAGGTGCTCTTATCCAGCGTCACTTCAACGTTCAGCGGTTTACCGTCACGGATCAGACCCAGCTTCACTTTGGCGCCGGGTTCGGTGGTCGCTATCCGCGAGCGCAACTCGGCAAAGCTGCTCAGCGGCTTGTCGTTGAGGCTGACGATCACATCGCCCGATTTGATACCTGCTTTTGCCGAGCCGGAGTTAGGCAGCACTTCACTGACAAACGCCCCGCGCTGAACGTTGATGTTGAACGCTTTTGCGATATCCGCGCTCATCTCCATACCTTTAATACCCAGCAGCCCGCGTTTGATTTCACCGAACTGAATGAGCTGCTGTGCCAGCGTTTTGGCCATGTTGCTGGGAATCGCAAAACCGATCCCAATGCTGCCGCCGCCCGGGGCCAGAATCGCCGTGTTGATCCCAATCAGCTCACCGTTAAGGTTGAGCAATGCCCCGCCGGAGTTCCCGCGGTTGATTGAGGCATCGGTCTGGATAAAGTTTTCCAGCCCTTCCAGATTGAGGCCGCTACGTCCCAGCGCGGAGACGATCCCGGAGGTGGCGGTTTGCCCTAAGCCAAAGGGGTTGCCTACGGCGACGGCAAAGTCGCCGACGCGCAGTTTGTCGGAATCCGCGATGGCAATCTGGGTCAGGTTGCTCGGGTTTTGCACCTGCAGCAGCGCGATGTCGCTCTGGTCATCGCCGCCAATCAGTTTGGCATCAAATTCGCGGCCATCGTTTAGCTGGACGCTGATTTTATCGGCCTGGCTGATGACATGATTGTTAGTCAGAATATAGCCTTTTGCCGCATCGATAATGACGCCAGACCCCAGGCCTTCAAAAGGCTGGGCCTGCTGGTCGGGAGACTCATCACCAAAATACTTCTTCAGTTCTTCAGGGACGCGTTGGCTTTGTACCGCCGTGCCTTCAACCTGAACGCTGACGACCGCAGGCAACACTTTTTCCAGCATGGGTGCAAGGCTTGGAATGGCCGCCTGGCCAGGCACTTGGGAGGGAATGGCGGCAAATACAGGAACGGACGCCGAGAGAGATAACCCGACACTTAACGCGATAGCGCTCAACAGCTGGTTTTTTTTCTTCATCGATGTTGACTCTCGTAACCTGGAATTAAGGAAAAACGGCCCCAAAAACACGTTGATGTTATTGAATTTTAAACCGCTGAACAATGAGGTGTTTAACTAAATGATAGCTGGGGTCATGAAGAAAGGACGGGCGCAATCGCTGCGCCCGTAAAATAAATTCAGGTTGTGCGATTAATCGCGTTTTACACCGCCACGCAGCAGGCCGGACGCGCCGTCTGAATAGTCGCGAGGCATCTGAACGGGCGCCTGATCGTTACCGGCCTCAGAGTCTGCCAGACGGTTGCGGAACGGGTTGGTTTCCGCCGTCATTTCCGGCAGCAGGCTGCTGGAGCTTTTGGCCATATGCTGATACAGCTGACGATAGTCGGTCGCCATGTTGTCCAGCAGCTCGGCGCTACGGGCAAAATGGCTGACCAGCTCTTCACGATACTCTTCCAGCTCGGCTTTGTTCTTTTCCAGTTCGTACTGCAGTGACTGCTGCTGACGCAATTTGCGATTACCGAAACGCATGGCCACAGCACCAATGACGATGCCGACGACTAAACCGATTAGCGCATATTCCCAGGTCATGAACTTCTCCCGTTGTCTTGTTGTTCCGTAGGGTGTTGGCTCGGCTCCTGCCTGTGCCTGATAATGCCACTATAACCGCTATTTCCGTAGAAGTGGAATCCTGACGTATCATCGCGTAGTGTAGAACGGCCTTTTTTTCATCAGTCACGTCTGCTGGTGAGCGTTAATTGAAGGAATAACAATAAGATTATGCAAAACCTGTCCCCTGCATCGCGATATCAACTGGCCCTTAACGAGGGTACCCATCAGCCGGATGACGTTCAACGTGAGTCGGTAAGCCGTCTGGAGATGATTTATCAGGAACTCACGGCCAAACCCGCTGAAACCGAACAGAATGGCGGGCTAAAGGCGGCATTTGGGCGGTTGCTCGGAAAAAAAGCGCCACAGGTTCACGCGCCGGTGCGCGGTTTATATATGTGGGGCGGGGTCGGTCGCGGAAAAACCTGGCTGATGGACATGTTCTACCAGAGCCTGCCGGGGGAGCGTAAACAGCGTCTGCACTTCCACCGCTTTATGCTGCGGGTACATGAAGAGTTGACTGCGCTGCAGGGTAAAAGCGATCCGCTGGAGATTGTGGCCGACCGGTTCAAGGCGGAAACGGACGTGCTCTGCTTCGATGAATTTTTTGTGTCTGACATCACCGATGCCATGCTGTTAGGCGGCCTGATGAAGGCGTTATTTGCCCGCGGGATTACGCTGGTGGCCACGTCGAATATCCCGCCGGACGAGCTGTACCGCAACGGCCTGCAGCGGGCACGCTTCCTGCCCGCCATCGACGCCATTAAGCAGCACTGCGACATTATGAATGTTGATGCCGGTGTCGATTATCGTCTGCGCACGTTAACCCAGGCGCACCTGTGGCTCTCGCCGTTAAATGCAGAGACCTCCCGCGAGATGGATACACTCTGGCTGGCGCTGGCGGGAGCAAAAGGCGAGCACGCCCCGGAACTTGAGATTAACCATCGTCCGTTGCCTACGCTCGGCGTTGAAAACCAAACGCTGGCGGTCTCCTTTACGGCGCTCTGTGTCGACGCCCGTAGCCAGCACGACTACATTGCGCTTTCGCGTCTGTTCCACACCGTGATGGTGCTGGATGTACCGGTGATGACGCGGCTGATGGAGAGCGAGGCGCGGCGCTTCATTGCGCTGGTGGACGAGTTTTATGAGCGCCACGTCAAGCTGGTGGTTAGCGCCGAGGTTCCTTTATATGAGATCTACCAGGGCGAGCGGCTGAAGTTTGAGTTCCAGCGCTGCCTGTCTCGACTGCAGGAGATGCAGAGCGAGGAATACCTGAAGCTGGAGCATATGCCGTAATAAATGCCACCCTCTCCCTGAGAAGGGAGCCTTGTAGGCCGGGTAAGGCGCAGCCGCCACCCGGCATTTTCAGCCCCCTCGAAAAACCCATTCCAAATCACATTTAAGGGTCGATCTTTGACCTCAACTTCTCTATAATCTTGCGACCCCACGTTACGAGAAGGTTTTTTTCCCGAAACTTTCTATGTGTCGGCATGAGCTATTCGAAGGGGTAGGTTTGCCGGACTTTGTCGTGTGAACCTCAACTGACTAAACGTTTGGGTGTTCACCAACGTGTAACTTATTATTTGGGTAAGCTTTTAATGAAAACTTTTACAGCTAAACCAGAAACCGTACAGCGCGACTGGTATGTTGTTGACGCGACCGGTAAAACTCTGGGCCGTCTGGCTACTGAACTGGCTCGTCGCCTGCGCGGTAAGCACAAAGCGGAATACACTCCGCACGTTGATACCGGTGATTACATCATCGTTCTGAACGCTGATAAAGTTGCTGTAACCGGCAACAAGCGTACTGACAAAATGTACTACCACCACACCGGCCACATCGGTGGTATCAAAGAAGCGACCTTTGAAGAGATGATTGCTCGCCGTCCTGAGCGTGTGATTGAAATCGCGGTTAAAGGCATGCTGCCAAAAGGCCCGCTGGGTCGTGCTATGTTCCGTAAACTGAAAGTTTACGCAGGCAACGAGCACAACCACGCGGCACAGCAACCGCAAGTTCTTGACATCTAATCGGGATTATAGGCAATGGCTGAAAATCAATACTACGGCACTGGTCGCCGCAAAAGTTCCGCAGCTCGCGTTTTCATCAAACCGGGCAGTGGTAAAATCGTAATCAACCAGCGTTCTCTGGAACAGTACTTCGGTCGCGAAACTGCCCGCATGGTAGTTCGCCAGCCGCTGGAACTGGTTGATATGGTAGAAAAACTGGATCTGTACATCACCGTTAAAGGTGGTGGTATCTCCGGTCAGGCAGGTGCGATCCGTCACGGTATCACCCGCGCTCTGATGGAGTACGACGAATCCCTGCGTTCTGAACTGCGTAAAGCTGGCTTCGTTACTCGTGACGCGCGTCAGGTTGAACGTAAGAAAGTGGGTCTGCGTAAAGCACGTCGTCGTCCACAGTTCTCCAAACGTTAATCCATTCTGCTTACGCAGAACGATTGGCGAAAAACCCGCTTCGGCGGGTTTTTTTATGGATAATGCGCAGGTTATCCACAATATCCATGCATATATCTTCTCTTTTTCCACATTTCCAGAATCCCCTCACCACAAAGCCATCAAAATCTGGTAAACTATCATCCAATTTTCTGCCCAAATATCGGTGAATACTCGATTTTTGTTCGATTCTTGAACAATGTGTCTTCTCTGGGATGGGCGATACAACATCTGGCTGGCCCCTGTTGGGCTGGTAGCAGTAAAAATTCTGAATATACCTGGAGGTTTTCATGGCTGTCGCTGCCAACAAACGTTCGGTAATGACGCTGTTTTCTGGTCCTACTGACATTTATAGCCATCAGGTTCGTATCGTGCTGGCCGAGAAGGGTGTCAGTTTTGAGATCGAGCATGTGGAAAAGGATAACCCGCCTCAGGATCTGATCGATCTCAACCCGAGCCAAAGCGTACCGACGCTGGTGGATCGCGAGCTGACCCTGTGGGAATCCCGTATCATTATGGAATATCTGGATGAGCGTTTCCCACATCCGCCGCTGATGCCTGTTTACCCTGTTGCGCGTGGTGAAAGCCGCCTGTACATGCAGCGTATCGAGAAAGACTGGTATTCGCTGATGAACGTGATTACCAGCGGATCCGCTGCCGAAGCCGACGCTGCGCGTAAGCAACTGCGTGAAGAACTGCTGGCAATCGCCCCGGTGTTTGGTCAGAAGCCGTTCTTCCTGAGCGATGAGTTCAGCCTGGTAGACTGCTACCTGGCACCGCTGCTGTGGCGTCTGCCAACCCTGGGCGTAGAGTTCAGCGGTCCTGGCGCGAAAGAGCTGAAAGGCTACATGACTCGCGTATTCGAACGCGACTCTTTCCTGGCATCTTTAACTGAACCGGAACGTGAAATGCGTCTCGGCCGAGGCTAATGACTGTGGAAATGTCACAACTTACCCCACGCCGTCCGTATCTGCTGCGCGCCTTCTATGAATGGCTGCTGGATAACCAGCTCACGCCGCACCTGGTTGTGGATGTGACGTTGCCGGGCGTGCTGGTTCCAATGGAATACGCACGTGACGGACAGATCGTACTGAACATCGCCCCGCGCGCGGTGGGTAACCTGGAACTGGCGAACGATGAAGTGCGCTTCAACGCGCGTTTCGGCGGCGTACCGCGTCAGGTTTCCGTGCCGCTGGCCGCTGTGCTGGCTATCTACGCCCGTGAAAACGGGGCGGGTACTATGTTTGAGCCGGAAGCGGCGTATGATGAAGAGGTTGCCAGCCTGAATGATGACAATGCATCTGATGAGCGCGAAAGCGACACGGTGATGTCACTTATCGATGGCGACAAACCCGATCATCACGACGACAATGACCCTGATGACGATCCGCCTCCGCGCGGTGGTCGCCCGGCGCTACGCGTCGTCAAATAAATCCCTTTGTCGTCCGTTTATAAAAGCCAGTGATTCACTGGCTTTTTTCTTTATATCCATCAACCGCTGCAACATTTTTAAATAAGCATTGTTTATATCTCTTATTTCTTTATTGTCTGGTTAATAATTAACTAGATTTATAAATGGTGTGAATCAATGAGGTGTAAAGTAATATCAAAGCGCTAAGAAAAGTAAAGTTAAATTCAGAGTAGTATTCTTTTTTTGATGTTAATCTCTTTTTTAAATGGGTAATTCCTTAATAAATTAAGGAAAAGATCAGTTTTTCGTTATCCTTAATCGAATCGTTAATTTTGCTAAATTGCATGTATTTATAAAAACAATACTATGTGCACATGCTGACAAGCATGACGACAATCAGTAACTGGTAAAGGTATTTATCATTACTGGATTAAATATTGCAATTACTCATATGTTAAGGATTAACAAGTGAAAAAAGTTTTACTCGCGACTGCGCTTTCTCTGTGTGTGACATCAGCATTTGCTGCAGACCCTTCAGCGGTACTGAAGGTTAAAGGTACGCTGACCAATGCAGCATGTACACCCGTTCTGAGCAACGGTGGTACTGTTGACTACGGTACAATTAACCTGGGCGATCTGAGTGCGACTGCAACTAACCAGTTGGGCCAGAAAAATATCGACCTGACCATTAACTGCACCGCGGCAACAAAAGTGTCCTGGAATATGGTTGACGACCGCGTGGATTCTAACGCGAACCTGACGGTAACAAACGGTCAGTTTGGTGGTGGCTCTCAAGGTAGCGGCACTGGCCAAACTTACGGTGTGGGCAAAACCGAAGGTGGCGTTAACATCGGTACTTACGCTATGTTTGTTAAAGCAGACAGCGTAACGGCTGATGGTGCTGCGGCAGATCCAATCTATCAGCAGAACGCAACGGGTAACTGGACCAAAACCACCAATGGTTCTACTCAGGGCAGCCATATTCGTGACTTCACCGTCGCGTCTACGGGTACTCTGGACCCGCTGGCTTTCCAGACTGCGACCTTCCCACTGGTGACCTCACTGGCTGTTCAGAACACCGCAACTCTGGCGATTACCGATGATACTCAGCTTGACGGTCAGTTGACCATCAGCCTGCGTTATCTGTAAGACTTTATTGAGTAAAAGTAATTTTAAAATAATCCAGAGAGTGAATGTTCTGCATTTACTCTCTTTTTAACAGCGCGATAAACATGGAATGTTCTGTTGGGCTATCAAGGAGATAATATTATGCAATGCGTAAAATCGAATATATTTAAAACACTTTTCACCCTCGCTTTATTTTCTACCCATTTTGCAGTACATGCAGAAGGTATGGTGCCGGAAACCAGCCTGCTGATTATTGATGAAGCCACGCACAGCGGTACCATCAACGTAAAAAATACGGATTCACATCCATCCCTTTTATATACAAACGTGGTTGACCTGCCGGATGATCAGGGGCTTAAGCTGATCGTCACGCAGCCTGTAGTTCGCCTTGAACCCGGTCAAACGCAGCAGCTTCGTTTTATTTTGCAAAGCAAGCAACCGCTGGACGTTGAGCATTTCAAACGCGTAACGTTTGACGGCATTCCGCCAAAAAATGACGATAAAAAAATTAAAATTGGTATTAACATCCGCCAGGATATTCCAGTGCTAATACGCCCGGCTACGCTGGGGGTTGTGACGGACGCATGGAAATACCTCAAATGGTCAACCGTCGGGTCGTCTGTAAAAGTCACCAACCCAAGTAAGTACGTTGTCCGTCTGGCGCAAAAAGTCGTATTACAGCCTTCAGGCGCAAACGCCACGCTTTCCAAAACTTACCTTCTGCCAGGTGAGACGATGACGGCTGCGTTGAATAAAACAACCAGTGGTGACAGCCACGTTAAATTTTTCCCGGCCAGCCGCTATGGCGTTGAAGTGCCGAGCTTTACCTCTGAATTAAATAAATAAAATAGGGATAAAACGGTGAATAAAAAAAGCCGTATTGCACTTTGTGTCCGCGCAGTTCTCTGCGGCACCTTGCCTCTGATGATATTTGACTCCGCTTCCGTACTCGCAAGGGAAGTGACGTTTGATACGGGAGTAATGAAAACGCTGGGGTTAACGAGCGATTTGAACCATTACTTCGCTGAAGCACCGCGTTTTCTGCCCGGAACCCATTCCGTGAACGTCAAAGTGAATGGTGAAGATCGCGGCATGGCCGCCGTCCGTTTCGATAAGGGCGGCGTGCTGTGTTTTGATAACGATCTGCTTGATTTCGCCGGTCTTATGCCGGTTCCGCTGAAGGCAGGCGAGGCGTGCCATGACATCCGTGACGATTACCCGAAAGCGGTAATCAACGCGTTGCCAAACCAGGAAGCCGTTGAGTTATACCTGCCGCCTGAAGCGGTAAACAGCCTGTCGTCGGATATCCGAAACTTCCAGCACGGCGGTGCCGCCGGGATGCTCAACTATTCGCTATTCAGCACCCGTAACGAATATGGCGGTAGCGACAATTCCCGCTACTCGCAGGCCAATCTGGAAGCGGGTTTCAACGCTTTTGACTGGTCGCTTCGCAGTAATTACATCCTGACGGATGACAATGGCAAGAAAAATGCCGACAGCATTTACACCTATGCGGAGCATGTTTTTGTCCCGCAGAAGTTAACCATGCAGGTCGGTGAAATTAACGCCATGTCGAATGTGCTGAGCGGCATACCCATTACCGGCATCCAGCTTATGCCGACCAACGGGCTGACAAGAGACGGTAGCGGCGTCAGCGTGTCCGGCATTGCCCGTTCTTCCCAGGCTCGCGTGGAGATTCGCCAGAATAATCAGCTGATTTTCAGTACGCTCGTGCCCGCGGGGCCATTTACGCTGGATGACGTCCCGATTGCGCGTAACAACGTCGATTTGGACGTTTCCGTCGTGGAGTCTGACGGCTCAACGAATCACTTTATTGTTCCTGCAGCCGCCGTGAAGCAGCGCAACCTTTCACGCCCGCAGGGGCTTACCGTGTCAGCGGGTCAGGTGCGCAGCATCGACAGCGACTACAGCGATCCGCTGGTGATGAACGTGTCCGACGGCTGGCGCATTTTCCCGTGGATGAATCTTCTGGCCTCCGGTACTGCCGCTCAGGATTATCAGGCGGCTGGTGGTCGCACCGATTTTCTGATCAACGACCTCTGGTCTGTTTCCACGACGGTTGCGGCAAGCCAGGAATCGTTTGGTGACAGCAACAGTGGCCTTAAAACCGAGCTGGGAAGCGACCTTACGCTTTCCTCCCATGTCTCGCTTTCCACCAGCGCGACGCACTACAGCGGCGGCTATCGTGAGATGGCAGAAGCAATGGACGACGATTACCAGGGATACGATAACGCCTATTCCGGCAGCGTACATTTTTCATCCGATCTGGCAGGCGTTTTCTCAGCAGGCTTCAACTACAACCAGAGCAGCGGGGACTATGAAGATTCCCGCTATCTGCTTCTGTCGTGGGGTAAGACGTTCAAATATGCCAGCGTGACTGCCAACTGGCAAAGCGCTGTGGGCAACGTCGATGACGACCAGGATGATGAAATGCTGTACATCAACGTCAGCATTCCGTTGAGTCCAGGGCAATCTTTGAGCACCTACATGCGCAAGCAGGGCGACAATACCACTTACGGTGTCGCCAACAGCGGCTCGCTGGGCGACAACACGCACTACTATATCGCCGCGGATCGTGACCAGTCCTCCAGTGATAATAGCTTCAACGGTAACATTAACACCAACCTGCACTATACCCAGCTGAGCGTGGGTGGCGGCACCAGCGGTGATAATCAGCGTAACTATAACGCCACCCTGGCGGGCGGCATCGCTATGCACAAAAATGGCGTGACGTTCTCGCCGTATGCGATTCGCGATACCTTTGCCATTGCCAGACTGAGCGAGAAGAAAAGCGGGGTAGAAATCGCCACGCCACAGGGTACGGTCTGGACCGATGCCTGGGGACAGGCGGTCGTACCTTCGCTAAACGAGTGGCGCAATTCGCGTATTGAAGTGGATGCCAACAAGCTGCCGCAGAATATGACGCTGGCAAACGGCACCCGATACATCGCCGCAGGTCACGCTTCAGTCAGCGAGCTTGACTTCAGGGTGCTAAACAGCCGTCGAGTGATGCTGCGTATGAAGCAAGCCGATGGTCAGCCGCTGAAAAAAGGGCTGACGGTCGTGGATGAGAAGGGCAACTACATTGTTACGGTCGTTGATGATGGTCATGTCTTTATCAACGATGCGGATCAGCTATCGGCGCTCTACGCCATGGATGCCAACAACAATCGTCTGTGCAAACTCGATTTCGCTCTTCCAGAGAAACGCGATGAAGATGCCTTCTATGAAGAAGTAAACGGAGTATGCCGATGAATTATCAACAAACAGTTGGATTAACCGCGCTGGGGATACTTTTCTTCGCGGCGACTGCACATGCGGAAGATTGCCAAATAACGCTCTCGCAGCCGGTGGTGGATTACCACGAAATGCGTCGAGATAATATCGATAAAACCCAGCAGAACTGGCACAAAATGGCGGACCGTACCCTCAACGTTAACGTTTACTGTCCGCAGCCGCAGCAAATGGCGGTGTTGCTGCAGGGGACGGCAGGCGATAAAGGGCGCTTCACATTCGGCCAGTCTGGCGGAATGGCGGTGAAAATCGATGAGATGACCGTTGACGGTAAAAATTATACCGTCGGTAAAACGGTCGACCAGCTCAATTTTACTCCGCAAAGCGGCACGCCTTCGCCGTTTTATGTGCGTAATAATGAAGCGGTTATTGCGGTTGATAATAATCAGGTGCCTTCAGGCCAGCAGATGAATTTCCGGGTGACGCTATCACCCGTGCTGGATGACAATGCGTTTAGCCGCATCACCGATCAAACCGCACTGGAAAGTGATTTAACCTGGACCCTGCTGACGAAGTAGCGGTTCGGGTATTAAATAAAAATAATGAAGAGAAAATAAGCTTCATTATTTTTGTCGTCGATGAAATGAATATTTTTATCCTTTCTGATAAGTGAATGCGCTGGGAGGAAAGATATATATTCATTTAACGGCATGAATGCCGTAATTGGTTTGTTATAAATAGATTAAACGTTAAGGATTAACGAATGAAAAAAGTATGGCTTGCAACTGTTCTGTCTCTTTGTGTCTCTTCTGCATTTGCAGCTGACCCGAGCGCCGTTTTGAAGTTAAAAGGTACGTTAACTAATGCGTCCTGTACCCCAACGCTGAGCGGCGGCGGCACCATTGACTACGGCACCGTCAATCTGGGCTCGCTGAGCGCCACTGCAGTTAACCAACTGGGACAAAAAGACTTCTCCCTGACGATTAGCTGCCAGGCGCCTATCAAAGTGGGCTTTAGCGTGAATGATGACCGTAGCGGCACGGCGGCGAATGTGGTCGTTAAAAACGGTACCGTAGCCGGTGTTGACGTCCTCCAGCCGGTAAACCTGTTTGGCGTAAACACCACGGCAGGCAACGTGAAGATTGGTAACTACAGCATGTTTGTTAAAACCGACAGCGTAACGGCAGATGGTAATGCAGTCGGAGTGACCTACAGCTCAGATAATGGAACGTCCTGGTCTAACGTGGGTTCGCTGATGCAGAATAACGCCAGTGAAATTGTGACTGTTGCAACCTCCGGAGAAACGGCACCACTGGCCTTTACTCAGGCCGTTGTACCAATGGCTATTTCGCTTGCGATTCAGGACACCACGACGCTGGCAATTACCGATGATACCAGTATTGATGGACAGGCAACCTTCACGCTGAAATATCTGTAATTTATTTTTTAATTACGCTTTATTTAGCAAAGGGAATAAACCGGAAGGTTTATTCCCTTTTTTCTTACACTTCCAGGTAATTCAGTATCCCGTCAGCCGCCTTGCGGCCTTCGGCAATCGCCGTCACTACCAGGTCGGAACCGCGAACGATATCGCCACCGGCGAAGATTTTCGGGTTGCTGGTCTGGAACGCGTTATCGCTACCTTCTGGCGCAATAATACGGCCCTGTGAATCCAGCTCAACGCTGTGCTTCGCCAGCCATTCCATGCTGTGAGGACGGAAACCGAACGCCATCACCACGGCGTCGGCCGGGATCACGTGTTCAGAACCGGCCACGATCTCCGCGCGACGACGGCCTTTCGCATCCGGTGCGCCCATCTCGGTACGCGCCATCTTCACGCCGCTCACTTTACCGTTGGCATTCACTTCAATACCCAGAGGCTGGATGTTGAACTGGAACTCCACGCCCTCTTCACGCGCGTTTTTCACTTCGCGCTTGGAGCCCGGCATGTTCTCTTCGTCACGACGGTAGGCGCAGATTACGTGTGCCGCATTCTGACGAATGGAGGTACGCACGCAGTCCATCGCGGTATCACCGCCGCCCAGCACCACCACGCGTTTGCCTTCCATGCTGACGAAAGGCTCATCGGCGGTTTCGCCGTAGCCCATGATCTGCTTGGTGTTGGCAATCAGGAACGGCAGCGCGTCGTACACGCCCGGCGCGTCTTCGTTCTCCAGACCACCACGCATGGACTGATAGGTGCCCACGCCCAGGAACACGGCGTCGTAATCCTTCAGCAGGTCGTCGAGCTGCACGTCGCGGCCCACTTCCACGTTCAGTTTGAACTCAATGCCCATGCCGGTGAAGATTTCGCGGCGACGGGTCATGACCTCTTTTTCCAGCTTGAAGGCCGGGATACCGAAGGTCAGCAGGCCGCCGATCTCCGGATGACGGTCAAAGACCACCGCCTTCACGCCGTTGCGGGTCAGCACGTCCGCACAGGCCAGGCCCGCCGGGCCCGCGCCGATGATCGCCACGCGCTTGTCGGTTTGCTTCACGCCGGTCATGTCCGGACGCCAGCCCATCTCAAAGGCTTTATCGTTGATGTAGCGCTCGATGTTGCCGATGGTCACCGCGCCGAACTCGTCGTTCAGCGTACAGGAACCTTCGCACAGACGGTCCTGAGGACACACGCGGCCGCACACTTCCGGCAGGGTGTTGGTCTGGTGAGAGAGCTCGGCGGCTTCAAAAATACGTCCTTCGTTGGCCAGCTTCAGCCAGTTCGGGATGTAGTTATGTACCGGACATTTCCATTCGCAGTAAGGGTTACCGCAGGACAGGCAGCGGTCTGCCTGTGCTTTGGCCTGGCCTTCTGAAAACGGCTCGTAGATTTCAACAAATTCAATTTTACGGATCTTCAGCGGTTTCTTTGGCGGATCAACACGCTGCAGGTCGATAAACTGGTATACGTTCTGGCTCATCTGAATTCCTTACTGCGCCTGCACGCGCAGCTCTGCTGCGCTACGACTACGGTGACCCAACAGGGCTTTAACATCGCTGGACTTCGGCTTAACCAGCGCGAATTTCGCAGAGAACGCCGGCCAGTTCGCCAGGATCTCTTCGCCGCGCGAAGAACCGGTATGCTGCACGTGTTCGGTAATCAAACCGCGCAGATGTTCTTCGTGGATAGCCAGCGTGTCAACGTCCAGCACTTCCACCAGCTCCGGGTTCACGCGTTTGCGGAACTCACCGTCTTCATCCAGGACGTAGGCAAAACCACCCGTCATGCCTGCGCCGAAGTTCACGCCGGTTTTACCCAGAACGCAAACAATCCCGCCCGTCATGTATTCACAACCGTTATCGCCAATGCCTTCCACCACGGTGATGGCACCGGAGTTACGCACCGCAAAACGCTCGCCCGCACGACCTGCTGCGAACAGACGACCGCCGGTCGCGCCGTACAGGCAGGTGTTACCGATAATGCTGGCTTCATGGCTGCGGAAGGCTGAGCCGACAGGAGGACGCACCGCCAGCAGACCACCCGCCATGCCTTTGCCGACGTAGTCGTTGGCATCGCCGGTCAGATACAGCTCAACGCCGCCTGCGTTCCACACGCCGAAGCTCTGACCCGCGGTACCGCT
This sequence comes from Enterobacter quasiroggenkampii, assembly GCF_043972695.1. Lineage (NCBI taxonomy): Bacteria > Pseudomonadati > Pseudomonadota > Gammaproteobacteria > Enterobacterales > Enterobacteriaceae > Enterobacter > Enterobacter quasiroggenkampii. The sequence continues at coordinate 73,746 of NZ_CP143745.1, read as the reverse complement.
GAAGTGCGCGGTAATCGGATCGGCCGCCAGCCCCTGGTCACCGTGCGTTTGCGCGATGTAACCGGAGAGGGAGGCACCCACGGAACGGTCGGTGTTGCGGATATCAAACCAGAACGTTTTGCTCTGCTTGTCGTCCACATACGGCTTCGCCTGCTGCAACAGCTGCGCGTTCAGCACGCCGTTATCGAACGGCGGGTTGTTCTCGGTGCAGTAGACCGCTTTGCCAGGGTGCGGCTGCGCGGTTTCCAGCAGCTTGCTCAACTCCAGCTTCTGCTGCTTGGCGGTGAAGCCTTCCAGCTCTTTCAGCAGATCGGTGCGGCCAATCAGGTCTACCAGACGCTTCACGCCCAGCTGCGCCATCAGCTCGCGGGTTTCGCGGGCAATGAACTCAAAGTAGTTGGTCACTTTGAACGGCAGGCCGTGATAGTGGTTCTTACGCAGCTTCTCGTCCTGGGTTGCAACGCCGGTTGCGCAGTTGTTCAGGTGGCAAATACGCAGGTATTTACAGCCCAGCGCGACCATTGGACCGGTACCGAAACCGAAGCTTTCCGCACCGAGGATCGCCGCCTTGATGATGTCGAGGCCGGTTTTCAGACCGCCATCCACCTGCAGACGGATCTTATGACGCAGACCGTTAGCCACCAGCGCCTGCTGGGTTTCCACCAGGCCAAGCTCCCACGGACAGCCTGCATATTTCACGGAGGAGAGCGGGCTTGCACCGGTACCGCCGTCATAACCCGCGATGGTGATAAGGTCCGCATAGGCCTTCGCCACGCCGGTCGCGATGGTGCCGACGCCCGGTTCGGAAACCAGCTTCACGGAGATCATCGCCTTCGGGTTGACCTGCTTCAGGTCGAAAATCAGCTGCGCCAGGTCCTCGATAGAGTAGATATCGTGGTGCGGCGGCGGGGAGATCAGCGTCACGCCCGGTACCGAGTAGCGCAGTTTGGCGATGTACGGCGTGACTTTATCACCCGGTAACTGACCGCCTTCGCCCGGTTTCGCACCCTGAGCGACCTTAATCTGAATCACGTCGGCGTTGACCAGGTACGCTGGCGTCACGCCAAAGCGGCCGGATGCCACTTGCTTGATACGAGACACCTTGTTGGTGCCGTAGCGCGCCGGATCTTCACCGCCTTCGCCGGAGTTAGAGTTGCCGCCGATGCTGTTCATGGCTTCCGCCAGCGCTTCGTGGGCTTCCGGGCTCAGGGCGCCGATGGACATCGCCGCGGTATCGAAGCGTTTGAACAGTTCGGATGCTGGCTCAACGTCGTCAATGCTGACCGCTTCATCACCCGGATTCAGGGCAATGAGGTCGCGCAGCGTTGCCGCCGGACGGTTGTTCACCAGCTCAGCGTACTGCTGATAATCACGGTATTCGCCGCTCTGAACCGCCTGCTGCAGCGTGCGCACCACGTCCGGGTTGTAGGCGTGGTATTCGCCGCCGTGAACGTATTTCAGCAGACCGCCCTGATCCAGCGGCTTACGTGCCAGCCAGGCGCGTTTGGACAGGTTCACCAGATCCTGCTGGAAGTCAGCAAAACCGGCGCCGCCGATGCGGCTGACCACGCCCTGGAAGCAGAGGTTGGCGACCTCGTCATGCAGGCCGACCGCTTCAAACAGCTTCGAGCAGCGGTAGGAGGCAATGGTCGAGATGCCCATTTTGGACATGATCTTGTACAGACCTTTGTTGATGCCGTTACGGTAGTTCAGCATCACCGCGCGGTAATCTTTGTCGATCGCGCGGGTATCTACCAGACGGGCCAGCGTTTCGTAGGCCAGGTACGGATAGATCGCCGTCGCGCCAAAGCCCAGCAGCACGGCAAAGTGGTGCGGATCGCGCGCGCTTGCGGTTTCAACAATGATGTTGGCGTCGCAGCGCAGGCTCTTATCGACCAGACGCGTCTGGATAGCGCCCACTGCCATCGGGGCCGGTACCGGCAGACGGTTTTTCGCGATGTTGCGGTCGGACAATACCAGCAGCACGGTACCGTTACGCACCATCTGTTCGGCTTTGTCACACAGCGCATTCACCGTCTCTTCGAGGCTCGCCTCGTTCACGTCGAAGGTAATGTCGAGCGTGTCGGCGCGGTAGTGCTCCTCTTTCATAGTGGTGAGCTGTTTGAAATCGGAGTACAGCAGGATCGGCGATTTAAAGGTCAGACGGTGCGCCTGGCCTTCGGCCTCGCAGAAGACGTTCATCTCGCGACCAATGCTGGTGGCCAGCGACATCACGTGTGCTTCACGCAGTGGATCGATTGGCGGGTTAGTCACCTGCGCAAACTGCTGACGGAAGTAGTCATAGATGATGCGCGGCTGGCTGGAGAGCACGGCAAACGGGGTATCGTCACCCATCGAGCCGACCGCTTCCTGGCCGTTTTCACCGAGCACGCGGATGACGGAGTCCAGCTCTTCCGCGCTGTAGTTAAATTGCTTCTGGTAGCTGGCGAGGGTGTCATCGTCCAGCTCGCGGCTGCCCACTTCTTCGTCCGACAGATCTTCAAACGGCACCAGACGACGCACGTTTTTCTCCATCCACTCTTTGTACGGGTGGCGGCTCTTCAGATCGTTGTCGGTTTCGGCAGAGTGCAGGATGCGCCCACCGCGGGTGTCGATCACCATCAGCTCGCCCGGACCGACGCGGCCTTTCTCGACCACTTCGTCTGGCTGGTAATCCCAGATGCCGACTTCAGAGGCGCAGGTGATGAGCTTGTCTTTGGTGATGACGTAGCGCGCCGGACGCAGGCCGTTCCGGTCCAGGTTACAGGCGGCAAAACGACCGTCGGACATGACGATGCCCGCCGGACCGTCCCACGGCTCCATGTGCATGGAGTTAAAGTCGAAGAACGCGCGCAGCTCAGGATCCATATCCGGGTTGTTCTGCCAGGCCGGTGGCACGAGCAGACGCATAGCACGCACGATATCCATCCCGCCCGCCAGCAGCAGTTCCAGCATGTTATCCATTGAGCTGGAGTCCGAGCCGGTTTCGTTCACGAACGGCGCGGCATCGTGCAGATCGGGGATCAGCGGCGTCTGGAATTTATAGGTACGGGCGCGGGCCCACTGGCGGTTACCGGTGATGGTGTTGATCTCGCCGTTGTGCGCCAGGTAGCGGAACGGCTGAGCCAGCGGCCAGCGTGGTACGGTGTTGGTGGAGAAGCGCTGGTGGAACAGGCAAATGGCCGATTCCAGACGCAGGTCCGCCAGGTCCAGGTAGAAGCGCGGCAGGTCAGCCGGCATACACAGACCTTTATAGATGTTCACCAGGTTAGAGAGGCTACAGACGTAGAACTCTTTATCGTCCTGGAGACGTTTTTCAATGCGGCGACGGGCAATAAACAGACGGCGTTCCATATCACGCGGACGCCAGCCCGCAGGCGCGTTGACGAAAATCTGTTCAATACGAGGCAGCGAGGAGAGGGCGATTTCACCGAGCACCCCTTCGTTGGTTGGCACATCGCGCCAGCCGACAATCGACAGGGTTTCACGCTGAAGTTCTTCTTCGACGATGCGGCGTGAGGCGGCAGCCTTTTCAGGATCCTGATTCAGGAACAGCATGCCGACAGCGTAGTTTTTGGCTAAACGCCAGCCGCGCTCTTCCGCCACGATGCGGAAGAAACGATCCGGTTTTTGCAGCAGCAGGCCGCAACCGTCGCCGGTTTTACCATCGGCAAGGATGGCGCCACGGTGCTGCATACGGGCCAGTGCGTGAATAGCAGTACGCACTACCTTGTGGCTAGGTTCGCCTTCTATGTGGGCGATCAGGCCGAAACCACAGTTATCCTTCTCAAGGGATTTATCGTACAACATATCAGTGAACCTCCCCAGGCTCGTCGGGCTTCCCACTGAACTTTACCGTGGCGCACAGGCACAGAAAGAGCATGGCGACGGGGTTTGCGTTTCATACGCGGACCTCGCATTCGCCCTCTTTTTCATCCTTTCGCGCAGGTAAACAAGTTTGAGGACTTGCTTCAGAGGGAATCTCAATTACTGCATAAATATGATGAGCAGGCCGCTCATCCAGAAAGCTTCCAGCGGATTTCCAACTTATCGGGAATTGGTACACAGGTCAAATGGCAATCTTATTTATACAAAAATGTGCTAAAGAGAGATTATCTAATTGTATTTAAAGGTTATTTAACTAGTTTTACATTGATTGAATGCCCTGAAAGAGCGCAGCGGAGTGTGATCTGACTCACTATATGAAAGCGGTATTATCAATGTAGCGTGCTGAATAGCGGTTTTATAGCAGAATAATAATCTGGCATTGTCTGCAAACCCGCATAAACACACTGTTTTTCAGTGCTGGCGCTATAAATGAAAAAAACAATCAGAACATAAGGAAAAGTAATCACGTACGGCGTGAATGAAATTGCAGTAATCCTGAGTATTTATTCATATAGATAAAGGCCGTCCAGGGCGATTGATCCAGGTCATCGCCGACAGAGGCTAAAAATGGCAGGCTTGTCCCCTTTCTCCGGGACGGTCTATCAGATTATGCAGTTACAGAAATTAGTCAATATGTTTGGTGGGGATCTTTTGCAGCGGTACGGGCAAAAGGTTCATAAGCTGACGCTGCACGGCGGGTTTAGCTGCCCGAATCGCGACGGCACCATCGGGCGCGGCGGCTGCACCTTCTGTAACGTCGCGTCGTTTGCCAATGAAGCGCAGCAGCACCATTCTATCGCTGAGCAGCTTGCCCACCAGGCCAGCCTGGTGAACCGCGCGAAGCAGTATCTGGCCTATTTTCAGGCTTATACCAGCACGTGGGCGGAGGTGCAGGTACTGCGTTCGATGTATCAGCAGGCCGTCAGCCAGGCCAGTATCGTTGGGCTGTGCGTGGGAACGCGCCCGGACTGCGTACCGGACGCGGTGCTGGACCTGCTCAGCGAGTACAAAGAACAAGGCTACGAGATCTGGCTGGAGCTGGGCTTGCAAACGGCACATGACAAAACGCTGCACCGCATTAACCGTGGGCATGATTTTGCCTGCTACCAGCGCACCACGCGCCTGGCCCGCGAGCGCGGGCTGAAGGTCTGTTCGCACCTGATTGTTGGGTTACCCGGCGAAGGTCAACAGCATGGCCTTGAAACGCTGGAAAGGGTCGTTGAAACCGGCGTGGACGGCATCAAGCTGCATCCGCTGCATATCGTGAAAGGCAGCATTATGGCGAAAGCCTGGGAGGCCGGGCGGTTAAGCGGTATCGAGCTTGAGGACTATACGGTGACGGCGGGGGAGATGATTCGCCACACGCCGCCGGAGATTGTCTACCACCGCATCTCGGCCAGCGCCCGCCGTCCAACGCTTCTGGCACCGCTGTGGTGTGAGAACCGCTGGACGGGGATGGTGGAAATCGACCGCTACCTGCAGAAGAATGGCGTACAGGGTTCGGCGCTGGGCCGCCCGTGGGTTCCGCGTCTACCGGCGACGGCCGCCTAACAAACTCCCCAGCATGCCGCGCACGATCTGATTGGTGACCTGTCGGGCTGCGCTTTTCGCCATGGTCTGCACCACGCCATCGCGCTTGCCGCCGCGCGGCCCGGTGCTGCCGAACAGGATGTCTTTGAGTCCACCGAGAATGCCGTCATCCACGGCGACTGATTGCCCTTTAGCGGCAGGTGCATCCTGCGATTCCGTTGTCGCCTGGACCCCTTTTTGCAGCATCTCGAACGCGGACTCGCGATCCACCTCGTCTTCGTATTTCCCGTAAACCGGAGAGTGCTTAATCAGGCCGTTGCGCTCATCGTCGGTCACCGGCCCCATGCGCGAGCAAGGGGCAATGACCATGGCGCGTTCCACCACGGACGGGCTGCCCTTCGCATCGAGGAACGAGATCAGCGCTTCACCGGTGCCTAACGCCTGAATGGCGGCTTCGGTATCAAAGGCCGGATTGGCGCGCATGGTTTGCGCGGCGGCTTTCACCGCTTTCTGATCTTTCGGCGTAAAGGCGCGCAGGGCATGCTGCACGCGGTTGCCGAGCTGCCCGAGCACGTTGTCGGGGATATCCGACGGGTTTTGCGAGACAAACCAGACGCCGACGCCTTTGGAGCGGATCAGGCGGATAACCTGTTCGATCTTATCCAGCAGTACCTGAGGTGCATCGTTAAACAGCAGATGCGCTTCGTCAAAGAAGAAGACCAGCTTCGGTTTTTCCAGATCGCCTGCTTCGGGTAATTGTTCATAGAGTTCGGAGAGCATCCACAGCAGGCTGGCGGCGTAGAGTTTCGGCATCTGGTAGAGCTTCTCTGAGCTCAGGATGTTAATAATGCCTTTGCCACTGCTGTCGGTGCGCATCCAGTCTTTGATATCCAGCATGGGTTCACCAAAGAAATGCTCAGCGCCCTGTTGCTCAAGCGTCAGTAGCCCACGCTGAATAGCGCCCACCGAGGCGCTGCTGATGTTGCCGTACTGGTTCTGGAAGGATTTGGCGTTATCGCCGATGTACTGCGTAATGGCGCGCAGATCTTTGAAATCAAGCAGCAGTAGCCCCTGGTCATCGGCAATGCGGAAGATAATATTCAGCACGCCGGACTGCACGTCGTTGAGGTTAAGCAGACGGGCCAGCAGCAGCGGGCCAAGATCGGAGACGGTGGCGCGTACCGGGTGGCCTTTTTCACCGAAGATGTCCCACACCACCACCGGGTTACCGTGGGGCGTCCAGTCCGTGATGCCAATATTCTTCAGCCGTTCGAGCAGTTTTTCAGAGGCCGTCCCTTCCTGAGCCACACCGGTTAAATCGCCTTTTACGTCAGCCATAAAGACCGGTACGCCAATCTCCGAAAGCGACTCCGCCAGCTTTTGCAGGGTGACGGTTTTCCCCGTCCCGGTCGCGCCGGTGATCAGACCGTGGCGGTTCGCCATCGCGGGCAGTAAATAGAGCTCTTTTTCCAGCGTCCGGGCAATTAACAATGGTGTACTCATGATGCGCTTCCTCTCTTAGTCCTGGGTGGAGTATAGGCAACCTGATAGCAATTTGGTTGAGTAAATTCCTGACTTTGCGGCGCATTATCCAGCGCGGACTATGCTTTTGCATACGGTTCACAAAATAGTGGGAAACTATGTCCAGATTCTTCTTTAACGATCGCAAACAGCTGGTCAACGATGCCATTGAAGGCATACTGCTTTCTGCGCCACATGCCAATCTCGTCAAGCTTGATATCGATCCGGCCATCAGGATCGTCGCACGCGGCGACTGGGACAAAAGCCGCGTGGCGGTGATCTCCGGCGGCGGCTCAGGCCACGAACCCGCACACGCCGGGTTTGTCGGCAAAGGGATGCTGACGGCGGCAGTGTGCGGCGATCTATTTGCCTCGCCGAGCGTAGATGCGGTGCTGAATGCCATTGTCGCGGTCACGGGCGATCGCGGCTGTCTGCTGATCGTCAAAAACTACACCGGCGACCGCCTGAACTTTGGCCTGGCGGCCGAAAAGGCCAAACGCTACGGCCTGAAGGTGGAGATGGTGATTGTGGCAGACGATATCGCGCTGCCGGATAACAAGCAGCCGCGCGGTATTGCCGGTACGGCACTGGTGCACAAGATTGCGGGCTATGCGGCGGAGCAGGGGAAATCGCTGAGCGAGGTGCGGGATATTGCGCAACAGGCCTGCGATAACCTCTGGAGCCTGGGCGTGGCGATGCAAACCTGCAACCTGCCGGGCAGCGACGATGAAGAGGGGCGCATTAAACAAGGCCATGTCGAGCTGGGCCTGGGCATTCACGGCGAGCCCGGGGCTTCCGTGGTGGATACGCAAAACAGCAAAGCCATTATCGACACTCTGGTGACGCCGTTAAGCGCGCAGGCGGGTAAGGGGCGTTTTGCGGTGCTGATTAACAATCTTGGCGGCGTATCGGCGCTGGAGATGGCGCTGCTGACCAAAGAGCTGGCGCATTCTGCGCTGAAAGAGAGTATCGCGTACCTGATTGGCCCTGCGCCGCTGGTCAGCGCGCTGGATATGAAAGGCTTTTCTCTGACGCTGCTGAAGCTCAAAGATTTCTTCGAAAAGGCGATTCACGCCGACGTCGAGACGCTGGGCTGGCAGAAGCCCGTCGCGTTTGCGCCACTGCGTACCGTGGCGCATAGCGCCATTCATGACCGTGTGGAGTATACCCCCTCTGACAATCCGCAGGTGCGTGCGTTTGTCTCCTCCGTGTCGACAACGCTGATCCAGCTGGAAAACCGCCTGAACGCGCTGGATGCCAAGGTGGGGGATGGCGATACCGGCTCAACCTTTGCGCAAGGGGCGCGGGATATTGCGCAGCGCCTGGAGGAGAACACGCTCCCGCTTAATGACGTGTCTGAGCTGCTGCTGCTGGTTGGCGAGCGGCTTGCTACGGTGATGGGCGGGTCGAGCGGGGTGCTGATGTCGATCTTCTTCACCGCGGCCGGGCAAAAGCTTCACGATGGTCAGACGCTCCCGGAGGCCTTGCTCAGTGGACTTGCGCAGATGAAGCAGTACGGCGGAGCGGATCTTGGCGATCGCACGCTGATCGATGCGCTGCAACCGGCGCTGGAGGCGTTACAGAAAGGCAATATTCAGGCGGCAGCGCAGGCCGCGCAGCAGGGCGCAGAAGCAACGTCGAAAATGGCGAAAGCCGGCGCGGGACGCTCGTCGTATGTCAATAAAGAGAACCTGGATGGGGTGATGGATCCGGGAGCGGTCGCGGTAGCGGAAGTATTTAACGTATTGGCGCAGCGGTGAAAGTAGGCCGGGTAAGGCGAAGCCATTACCCGGCACTGTCACATCAGAAATCTGCTTTCAACACCACGCGGTAACGAGCTTTGCCGTCGCGCACGTGCTGGATCGCTTCGTTGATTTTCGAAATCGGATACAGTTCGGTGGTCGGCGCCACTTTGGTGCGTCCGGCGAATTTCATCAGTTTGCGCAGCTCGTACGGCGTACCGGTAGCGGAGCCTGACACGCTGCGATCCCCACCGATCAGGGTAAACGCCGGAACCGGCAGCGGCTTCATCACCGCACCCACGGTGTGGAAGTTACCGCCGTAGGCCAACGCTTCAAAGTACGGCTGCCAGTCGAGATCGACGTTAACGGTGTTGATGATCAGGTCAAACTGGCCCGCCAGCGCGTTCAGCGCTTGCGGATCTCGGCTGTTCACCACTTTATCCGCCCCCATCGCCAGCACTTCTTTCTCTTTCGCCGGGTTAGAGCTGAACGCCGTGACTTCACAGCCCATCGCGTGCAGCAGCTTAATGGCAATATGCCCCAGCCCGCCGATACCGATGACGCCGACGCGGCTGGTGGCGGTGATATGGTGCATCAGCAGCGGTTTGAAGACGGTGATACCACCACACAGCAGCGGACCGGCGGATTCGATATCAATGCTTTCCGGCAGCGGGATAACCCATTGCCAGTCGGCGCGCAGTTTATCGGCAAAACCGCCTTTGTTCAGAATGGTGGGAACGGCGCCTTCGAGGCAGTTGATCTGATTGCCGCTGATACAGGCATCGCAGTGACCACAGCTGCGCGCTGTCCAGCCAATGCCTACGCGCTGGCCCACTTTCAGCCCTTTGTCCTGCGCGGCGCTACCGAGCGCCACGACGCGGCCAATGACTTCGTGTCCGGCAACCAGCGGATAGCTGGAGAAGCCCCATTCGTTATCGATCATCGAGAGATCCGAGTGGCAGATCCCGCAGTAATCAACCTGTACTTCGACGTCTTCTGCTTTTAGTTCGCCCGCATCGTACTCGTACAGCTCAAGTTCTGCACCCGCCTGCGGTGCGGCGTAGCTTTTTATCTTCGACATCGTGTTTCCCCCGTTGTGGTGTGAACTGAGAGTGTAGAGCATTCAGTTTACAGCCGCTTAACAGAAGAGGGCAGGAACGAAAGTTACAGACTTTTCAGCATCCTGACTTCGCAATCAACGTGGCCGGTACAGCCCAGCGGCGCATCGATATGCTCAAAGCCCAGATGTTCATACAGGCCGATGGCCTCTTTGAGGAAGGCGGTCGTTTCCAGGTAGCAGCGGGTAAAGCCCTGCTTGCGCGCGTGGTCCAGCGCCATCAGCGCCAGCTTTTTTGCCAGTCCTTGTCCGCGTGCCGTTGGCAGGAAATACATTTTCTGCAGTTCGCAGATATCCGGCTCGCTGCAGCTGAGGGGCGCCACGCCGCCGCCGCCGACTACCTGGCCGTTCTGCTCGATTACCCAGTAGGCATGCCCCGGCTGGCTGTAGAGCTGGAAAAGCGCGTCCAGATTCGGGTCGGCAACCGTGTAGCCTTTGTCAGCCGTCAGGCCATATTCGGCAGAAACGGTGCGAATAACGGCGGCGATAGCTGGGTTATCCTGCTCAGTGATCCGACGCATCGTCGTCGCGACGGGGGTAATCACGCTCATAGCATTACTCATTACAAAAATTGACACATAACTGCTGTTAATAGCACCGCAGAAAGGGGAGTGCAAGCGAGGAGTTTTCAGGAAGGTTACCCCTTACGCCCTGAAGCGTAAGGGGTAAAAGCATTACAGGGCAGCGATAACCGCCTGCTGCTCAATCAGCTTGGTCTTCGCATCAGCGAAGGCAACCAGACGCTCACGCTCTTTCGCGATGACCGCTTCCGGCGCGCGGGCAACAAAGCCTTCGTTCGCCAGTTTGCTTTCGATTTTGCCAATTTCCACGTCGACTTTCGCCACTTCTTTCGCCAGACGCGCCAGCTCGGCGTCTTTGTCGATCAGACCTGCCATCGGGATCAGCAGCTCGGCACCGTCGATGATTTTGGTCACGGAAACCGGACCTTTATCATCCGCAGGCAGCACGGTGATGCTTTCCAGACGCGCCATGGTTTTCAGGAAGGTGTTGTTCTCGGTGACGCGACGAACGGCCGCTTCGCTGCAGCCGCGCAGCAGCAGCTCCAGCGGTTTGCCCGGGGCGATGTTCATTTCAGCACGAATGTTACGTACCGCCACGATCGCCTGCTTCAGCCACTCGGTATCCGCAGACGCCGCTTCATCGACTTTCGCCGCATCGAATGCCGGGAACGGTTGCAGCATGATGGTGTCGGCGTTGATGCCTGCAATCACCTTCACGCGCTGCCAGATGGTCTCGGTGATGAATGGAATAACCGGGTGCGCCAGGCGCAGCAGGCCTTCCAGAACGGTAATCAGCGTGTTGCGCGTACCGCGCAGCTCTGCCTCAGTGCCGCCGTTCATGACCGGCTTCGCCAGCTCCAGATACCAGTCACAGAACTGGTTCCAGGTGAATTCATACAGAATGCCCGCCGCGATGTCGAAGCGGTAGCTGTCCAGCGCCTCGCGGAACGCTTTCACTGTCTGGTTGAATTCCGCCAGGATCCAGCGGTCAGCCAGGGAGAGAGTCATCTCGCCGCCGTTGAAGCCGCAATCCTGATCTTCGGTGTTCATCAGCACGAAGCGGCTGGCGTTCCACAGCTTGTTACAGAAGTTACGGTAACCTTCCAGACGCTTCATGTCCCAGTTGATGTCACGACCAGTCGAGGCCAGTGCCGCCAGGGTGAAACGCAGGGCGTCGGTACCGTGAGCCTCAATCCCGTTCGGGAACTGCTTCTCGGTGCGCTTGCGGATTTTCTCCGCCAGCTGCGGCTGCATCATGTTGCCGGTGCGTTTTTCCAGCAGCTCTTCCAGAGAGATACCATCAACCATATCCAGCGGGTCGATGACGTTACCCTTGGATTTGGACATCTTCTGGCCTTCGTCGTCGCGGATCAGACCGGTCATGTAGACGGTATGGAACGGAACCTGCGGCTTGCCGTCTTCGTCTTTGATGAAGTGCATGGTCATCATGATCATGCGGGCAATCCAGAAGAAGATAATGTCGAAGCCGGACACCATCACGCTGGTTGGGTGGAACTGACGCAGCGCGTCGGTGTTTTCTGGCCAGCCGAGGGTGGAGAAGGTCCACAGCGCGGAGGAGAACCAGGTATCCAGCACGTCTTCGTCCTGACGCAGGGCTACGTCTGCGCTCAGGTTGTTTTCCTGACGCACTTCATCTTCGCTGCGACCAACGTAAACGTTGCCGTCGTTGTCGTACCATGCCGGGATACGGTGACCCCACCACAGCTGACGGGAGATACACCAGTCCTGAATATCGCGCATCCAGGAGAAGTACATGTTTTCGTACTGCTTCGGTACGAACTGAATGCTGCCGTTTTCAACCGCTTCCACAGCCGGTTTCGCCAGCACGTCGGCACGCACGTACCACTGGTCGGTCAGCATTGGCTCGATAACCACGCCACCACGGTCGCCGTACGGCACGGTCAGGTCGTGAGGCTTGATCTCTTCCAGCAGGCCCAGTGCGTCAACGGCAGCCACAATCGCTTTACGCGCGGCAAAGCGTTCCAGCTTCTGGAACTCGGCCGGGATGTCGCTGGAATAAACGTCGGATTCGTTGCCTTTGGTGTCGTACACTTCTGCGCTTTCGCGGATATCGCCGTCGAAGGTCAGAATGTTGATCATCGGCAGGGCGTGACGACGACCCACTTCATAGTCGTTGAAGTCGTGCGCCGGGGTGATTTTCACGCAGCCGGTGCCTTTTTCCATGTCGGCGTGTTCGTCGCCCACAATCGGAATACGGCGGTTTACCAGCGGCAGCACCACGAATTTGCCAATCAGATCTTTATAACGCGGATCTTCCGGGTTAACGGCCACGCCGGTATCGCCCAGCAGGGTTTCCGGACGGGTGGTCGCGACCACCAGGTAATCTTTACCGTCGGCGGTTTTTGCGCCGTCGGCCAGCGGATAGCGGATATGCCACATGGAGCCCTTGGACTCGCGGTTTTCCACTTCCAGATCAGAAATTGCGGTGCGCAGTTTCGGATCCCAGTTGACCAGGCGTTTGCCACGGTAAATCAGGTCTTCTTTGTACAGACGGACGAAGACTTCTTTCACGGCGTTGGAGAGGCCTTCGTCCATGGTGAAGCGCTCGCGCTCCCAGTCCACGGAGTTGCCGAGGCGGCGCATCTGACGGGTAATCGTGCCGCCGGATTCCGCTTTCCACTGCCAGATTTTGTCGATGAACGCGTCGCGACCGTAGTCGTGGCGGGTTTTCCCTTCTTCAGCGGCAATTTTACGCTCAACCACCATCTGGGTCGCGATACCCGCGTGGTCAGTCCCCGCCTGCCACAGGGTGTTTTTACCCTGCATGCGCTGGTAGCGGATCATGGTGTCCATGATGGTCTGCTGGAAAGCATGACCCATATGCAAACTGCCGGTGACGTTCGGCGGCGGGATCATGATGCAGAAGGACTCTTTGCTTTCGTCGCCGTTAGGCTTGAAATAGCCCTGCTGTTCCCAGTGCTCGTAAAGCGGCTGTTCGATATCGCGTGGGTTATATGTCTTTTCCATTATTTCCAGGTTGCCGTATTCAGGTTAAAACCAGCCAGGCGGTACGCTTTATAGCGTTCGCGCGCCAGTTGTTTCAAAGATTCTTCGTAAGGGACAAAGTCTACCACTTCTGTGAAAGCGGTGGCAAAATCTGCAAAATCTATCCGCAGGCTAATCAGAATGTCGCGCGCGCTGCTGTTGCGCTTTTGCGGCCAGGCAATTTCAACCGGCGCCCCGCCGCGTGGCCCTTCGCCTGACAGGTTATGCGGAACAAAACTCTCCGGCGGGCGAGCCCACAGCGCTTCATCGAGACGAATCGCCTGCTGCTCATCTTCACAGGCGATCAACACGCGTTTGCCTGCGCGCCAACGTTCTGCGGCAATTTCACACACCAGCTGTTCGACGGCGCTGAGGCCATCCTGATGGGTGTCGTTGTCCAGAAGGTAGAACGTTGCATTCTTCATATATGGGGCTTCTTAGTTTTGGATTCAAATGCAAAGCCGGGTGGCGCTACGCTTACCCGGCCTACGGTTGAATGACGTTGTAGGCCGGGTAAGGCGAAGCCGCCACCCGGCATTTTATATCATTCGTCGCCGTTAAAACCCGCACGATTGAGCAGGAACTGCGACAGCAGCGCTACCGGACGACCGGTTGCGCCTTTGGCCTTGCCGGATCGCCATGCGGTACCCGCGATATCCAGGTGCGCCCAGTTGTACTTACGGGTGAAACGCGCCAGGAAGCAGCCCGCGGTGATCGCCCCGCCAGGACGTCCGCCGATGTTCGCCATATCCGCGAAGTTAGACTCCAGCTGCTCCTGATATTCGTCACCCAGCGGCAGACGCCATGCGCGGTCACCGGCCTGCTCCGAGGCGCCAATCAGCTCGTGCGCCAGTGGATTGTGGTTCGACATCAGGCCGGTAATGTGGTGGCCCAGCGCAATCACACAGGCGCCGGTGAGCGTGGCGACGTCAATGACCGCTTCAGGTTCGAAGCGCTCAACGTAGGTCAGCACATCGCAGAGTACCAGACGGCCTTCGGCGTCGGTGTTCAGTACTTCTACGGTCTGGCCGGACATGGTGGTCAGGACGTCACCCGGACGATAAGCGCGACCGCCAGGCATGTTTTCGCAGCCCGCCAGAACGCCGATCACGTTGATGGGCAACTGAAGTTCCGCGACCATACGCATGACGCCGTAAACCGCCGCCGCGCCGCACATGTCGTACTTCATCTCGTCCATGCCTTCGGCAGGCTTGATGGAGATACCGCCGGAATCGAAGGTCAGGCCTTTACCGACCAGCACGACAGGGCGCGCGTCTTCGGCCGGGTTGCCCTTGTACTCGATGACGGACATCAGGGATTCGTTCTGCGAACCGTTACCGACTGCCAGGTAAGAGTGCATTCCCAGCTCTTTCATCTGCTGTTCGCCGATGACGCGGGTAATGACGTTTTTGCTGTAGGCGTCGGCCAACTGACGTGCCTGAGAGGCCAGGTACGCCGCGTTACAGATGTTGGGTGGCATGTTGCCGAGATCTTTAGCCGCTTTAATGCCGGCAGCAATCGCCAGACCGTGCTGGATCGCGCGTTCGCCGCTGGTCAGTTCGCGACGGGTTGGCACGTTGAAGACCATTTTACGCAGCGGACGACGCGGCTCGCTTTTATTGGTCTTCAGCTGATCGAAGCTGTACAGGCTCTCTTTTGCCGTTTCGACCGCCTGACGCACTTTCCAGTAGGTGTTACGCCCTTTAACGTGCAGCTCGGTCAGGAAGCAGACGGCTTCCATTGAACCGGTATCATTCAGCGTATTGATTGTTTTCTGAATCACCTGCTTATACTGACGTTCATCCAGCTCGCGTTCTTTGCCGCAGCCAATCAGCAGAATGCGCTCTGAGAGTACGTTCGGAACATGGTGCAGTAACAGCGTCTGCCCAGGTTTGCCTTCCAGTTCGCCACGGCGCAGCAGGGCGCTAATATAGCCGTCACTGATTTTATCGAGTTGCTCGGCGATCGGGGAGAGTCGGCGTGGTTCAAAGACGCCCACAACGATGCAGGCACTCCGCTGTTTCTCCGGGCTACCGCTTTTTACACTGAACTCCATGCACTACGCTCCTGAATCTTAAAGACAACGGCGGCTGCTACGGATAGAATTGAAACCTTTCGTAACTCATGTCCGCTGTTGTGGTGACTTCGTGTTAATCTTACGTTACTACGGTTTCGACACGTCAGAAAAAGTCCTGAAGCGTGAATCCGCCGGATGTTTTAATCTTAGCGATGATTTCGACGACTCAAGAGAATAAATGACGTTTAAGCCATGAAACAAGCGATTTTCCAGCAAAGAGACGGGTTTTTACGGGCGTATTTAAAGTGATAATCATAAGATATCTGGTGCGGGAGACGCTCAAAAGCCAACTGGCGATCCTCTTCATCCTGCTACTGATTTTTTTCTGTCAGAAGCTGGTTAAGATCCTCGGTGCGGCCGTTGACGGCGAAATTCCAACAAATCTGGTGCTTTCCCTTCTTGGTTTAGGGATCCCGGAAATGGCGCAGCTTATCCTGCCGCTAAGTCTTTTCCTTGGCCTGCTCATGACGCTTGGGAAACTCTATACCGAGAGTGAAATCACGGTGATGCATGCCTGTGGCCTGAGCAAAGCGGTCCTGGTGAAAGCCGCCATGATACTGGCGCTGTTCACGGGTATCGTTGCGGCGGTGAATGTGATGTGGGCGGGCCCCATGTCTTCCCGCCATCAGGACGAAGTGCTGGCCGAAGCGAAAGCCAACCCCGGCATGGCGGCGTTAGCCCAGGGGCAGTTCCAGCAGGCAACCGACGGAAACTCCGTGCTGTTTATTGAGAGCGTTGACGGCAGTAAATTCAACGATGTCTTCCTGGCGCAGCTGCGTCCTAAAGGTAACGCGCGTCC
The DNA here is from genome assembly GCF_043972695.1 of Enterobacter quasiroggenkampii. Taxonomy (NCBI): domain Bacteria; kingdom Pseudomonadati; phylum Pseudomonadota; class Gammaproteobacteria; order Enterobacterales; family Enterobacteriaceae; genus Enterobacter; species Enterobacter quasiroggenkampii. The sequence goes on along the minus strand of NZ_CP143745.1, from coordinate 57,524 downwards.
TTCCGTGGTGGTGGCAGATTCCGGTCAGCTGGCTCAGCGCAAAGATGGTTCTCAGGTCGTGACGCTGAACAAAGGCACCCGTTTCGAAGGCACCGCGATGTTGCGTGACTTCCGCATTACGGATTTCCAGAACTATCAGGCCATTATCGGCCATCAGACGGTGTCGCTCGATCCAACGGATACCGAGCAAATGGACATGCGTACCCTCTGGAATACCGATACCAACCGCGCGCGCGCTGAGTTCCACTGGCGTATTACGCTCGTCTTCACCGTGTTTATGATGGCGCTGATTGTCGTTCCGCTGAGCGTGGTGAACCCGCGTCAGGGACGCGTGCTCTCTATGCTGCCGGCGATGCTGCTTTACCTGATCTATTTCCTGCTGCAAACCTCGATTCGCTCCAACGGCGCGAAGGGCAAGCTGGATCCCATGGTCTGGACGTGGTTCGTCAACAGCCTGTACATCTTACTGGCGCTGGGGTTAAACCTGTGGGATACGGTGCCTGTGCGCCGCATACGTGCCCGATTCTCGCGTAAAGGAGCCATCTAATGCAGGCGTTTGGCGTTCTTGATCGCTATATCGGTAAAACCATTTTTACCACCATCATGATGACGTTGTTCATGCTGGTGTCGCTCTCCGGCATTATCAAATTTGTCGATCAGCTGAAAAAAGCCGGGCAGGGGAGCTATGACGCGCTGGGCGCGGGGATGTATACCCTGCTCAGCGTGCCGAAAGATGTGCAGATCTTCTTCCCGATGGCGGCCCTGCTGGGGGCGCTGCTGGGGCTGGGTATGCTGGCGCAGCGCAGCGAGCTGGTCGTTATGCAGGCCTCGGGTTTTACCCGCATGCAGGTCGCGCTGTCGGTAATGAAAACCGCCATCCCACTGGTGTTGTTGACCATGGCGATTGGCGAGTGGGTCGCGCCGCAGGGCGAACAGATGGCGCGTAACTATCGTGCTCAGGCGATGTACGGCGGCTCACTGCTCTCGACTCAGCAAGGTTTATGGGCGAAAGACGGTAAAAACTTCGTCTACATCGAACGGGTGAAGGGGAATGATGAACTGGGCGGAGTGAGCATCTACGCTTTCGATGACCAGCGCCGTCTGCAGTCCGTTCGCCACGCCTCTTCGGCGAAGTTTGACGCCGAACATAAGCAGTGGCGGTTGTCCCAGGTTGATGAATCTAACCTGACCGATCCGAAACAGATTACGGGTTCTCAGACGGTAACGGGTACGTGGAAAACCAACCTGACGCCCGATAAGCTCGGCGTCGTGGCGCTGGATCCTGACGCGCTCTCCATCAGTGGTTTGCACAACTATGTGAAATACCTGAAGTCGAGCGGACAGGATGCGGGACGCTATCAGCTCAACATGTGGAGCAAAATCTTCCAGCCGATGTCCGTGGCGGTAATGATGCTGATGGCGCTGTCGTTTATCTTCGGCCCGTTGCGCAGCGTGCCGATGGGGGTTCGCGTCGTGACCGGCATCAGCTTCGGCTTTGTGTTCTACGTGCTCGATCAGATCTTCGGTCCGCTGACGCTGGTTTATGGCATTCCGCCGATTATCGGTGCGCTGCTGCCAAGCGCCAGCTTCCTCCTGATCAGTCTCTGGCTGCTGTTGAAACGCTCCTGATTGACCTCTCCTCGCTTCCGGTTGCCCGGGAGCGAGGCTAATCTCCTGTTTCACCCCGCACTTTTTCTCACAACCTTCAACGTCCCGCCGCGAATTTGAGTATTATTGAGCGATAACGTCGTGAAGGGATCCTCTATGAAGCAAATTCGAATGCTTGCCCAGTATTACGTCGACCTGATGATGAAGCTTGGGCTGGTGCGTTTTTCCATGCTGCTTGCGCTGGCGCTGGTCGTTCTGGCCATTGTCGTGCAAATGGCGGTTACCATGGTTCTGCATGGTCAGGTCGAGAGTATCGACGTCATCCGCTCCATCTTCTTTGGCTTGCTCATTACGCCCTGGGCGGTCTATTTCCTTTCCGTAGTGGTTGAACAGCTGGAAGAGTCCCGTCAGCGTCTGTCTAAGCTGGTGGATAAACTGGAAGAGATGCGCGAGCGCGACCTGAAGCTCAACGTCCAGCTCAAAGACAACATTGCGCAGCTGAATCAGGAGATTTCAGATCGTGAGAAGGCGGAGGCCGAGCGTCAGGCCACCCTGGAGCAGCTGAAAATCGAAATGAAAGAGCGCGAGGTCACGCAGATCCAGCTTGAGCAGCAATCCTCTTTCCTGCGGTCGTTCCTGGATGCGTCGCCGGATCTGGTGTTCTACCGTAATGAAGATAAAGAATTTTCCGGCTGTAACCGGGCGATGGAATTGCTTACCGGGAAAAGCGAGAAGCAGCTGATTCATCTGAAGCCGCAGGACGTTTACTCTGAAGAGGCGGCGGCCAAGGTCATGGAGACCGACGAAAAAGTCTTCCGTCATAACGTCTCGCTGACCTATGAACAGTGGCTGGATTACCCGGACGGGCGCAAAGCCTGCTTTGAGATCCGTAAGGTGCCCTACTATGACCGCGTGGGCAAACGCCACGGCCTGATGGGCTTTGGCCGCGACATTACCGAGCGTAAGCGCTATCAGGATGCCCTGGAGCGCGCCAGCCGCGACAAGACCACCTTTATCTCCACCATCAGCCACGAGCTGCGTACGCCGCTCAACGGCATAGTCGGGCTGAGTCGTATTCTGCTGGATACCGACCTGACCGCAGAGCAGGAAAAATACCTCAAGACTATCCATGTTTCAGCGGTCACGCTGGGTAATATCTTCAATGATATTATAGATATGGATAAGATGGAGCGCCGCAAAGTTCAGCTTGATAACCAGCCGGTTGATTTCACCAGCTTCCTTGCCGATCTGGAAAACCTGTCTGGCCTGCAGGCGCAGCAGAAGGGCCTGAGCTTTGTTATGGAGCCCACCCTGCCGCTGCCGCATAAAGTGGTGACTGACGGCACGCGACTGCGCCAGATCCTGTGGAACCTGATCAGCAACGCGGTGAAATTCACCCAGAAGGGGCAGGTGGCGGTGCGTATCCGTTATGACGAAGGCGACATGCTGCACTTCGAGGTAGAGGACTCCGGAATTGGTATTCCGCAGGAGGAGCAGGACAAGATCTTTGCCATGTACTACCAGGTGAAAGACAGCAACGGCGGGAAACCGGCGACCGGAACAGGCATTGGCCTGGCGGTCTCTAAACGTCTGGCGAAGAGCATGGGCGGTGATATCACCGTAGCCAGCCAGCCGGGCAAAGGGTCAACCTTCACGCTGACGGTCCATGCACCAGCGGTGGCGGAAGAGGTAGAAGATACCTTTGAAAATGACGATATGCCGCTGCCTGCCCTGCACGTCCTGCTGGTGGAAGACATTGAGCTGAACGTGATCGTGGCGCGCTCGGTGCTGGAAAAACTGGGCAACAGCGTGGATGTCGCGATGACCGGCAAAGCCGCGCTGGAGATGTTTAAACCCGGCGAATACGATCTTGTTCTGCTGGATATTCAATTACCGGATATGACCGGGCTGGATATCTCGCGCGAGCTGACGCGTCAGTACGCGGCCGACGAACTGCCGCCGCTGGTTGCCCTGACGGCGAACGTGCTGAAAGATAAAAAAGAGTATCTCGATGCCGGTATGGACGATGTACTCAGCAAGCCGCTGGCGGTGCCTGCTCTGACCGCTATGATCAAAAAGTTCTGGGATACCCATGATGAAGAGGAGAGCACCATGACGTCTGTTGATAGCGCAAAAGCCCAAACGATACTTGATACCGCGATGCTGGAGCAGTATATCGATCTGGTGGGGCCGAAACTGATTACCGACGGTCTGGCCGTGTTCGAAAAAATGATGCCGGGCTATCTGAGCGTGCTGGAGTCCAACCTGACGGCGCGTGACCAGAAGGGGATCGTGGAAGAAGGACATAAAATCAAAGGTGCAGCCGGCTCGGTTGGCTTACGCCACCTGCAGCAGCTGGGACAACAGATTCAGTCGCCTGATTTACCTGCATGGGAAGATAACGTGGGTGATTGGGTTGAAGAGATGAAGCAAGAGTGGCAAAACGATGTGGCGGTGCTTAAAGCCTGGGTTGACGCCAGAAAAAAATGACCCCGGATTAACCGGGGTGCGCGAATACTGCGCCAACACCAGGGAAATCGTGGCTGCGCCTGTTTTTAAACGTTATTTTCGAAAGGGCGCTGCCTGAAAAATTTAGGCCGCACGCAGATAAGATAGCAAATCTTAAATGGTTTGTTACATGAATCAGTGAAATGTGTGAAGCATAGCGTTTTAATCAAAATTATTAATGTGCTTCAGCAAGTTGCAGAAAAGGATTGTCATGATGAAAAAGATTGGTGTCGTGCTCAGCGGATGTGGTGTTTACGATGGTTCTGAGATACACGAAGCCGTCATTACGCTGCTGGCCCTGGCTAAGCAGGGAGCAGAGGTGATTTGTTTTGCGCCAGACAAAAATCAGGCGGATGTGATTAACCATCTGACCGGTGAACCAATGGCGGAAACCCGTAACGTGCTGATTGAAGCCGCACGTATTGCGCGAGGTGACATCCATCCTCTTATTCAGGCAGACGCCGCAGAGCTTGATGCGCTCATTGTGCCGGGTGGATTTGGCGCGGCCAAAAATCTCAGTACCTTTGCCGCGCAGGGCGCGGAGTGTCAGATCGATCCTCATCTCAAAGCGCTGTCGCAGGCCATGCATGCGGCAGGGAAACCGCTGGGCTTTATCTGTATCGCACCGGCGATGTTGCCTAAGATTTTTGATTTCCCGCTGCGCCTGACCATCGGGACGGATATTGATACCGCGGAGATCGTCGAGGAAATGGGGGGCGAACACGTTCCGTGCCCGGTGGATGACATTGTGGTTGATGAAGATAATAAAATTGTCACCACGCCGGCCTATATGCTGGCGCAGAATATTGCAGAAGCGGCTACGGGAATCGAAAAGCTGGTCGCCCGCGTGATGGTGCTGGCTGTATGAGTCGTCAATCCGGCGCAGGTGCGTGGGTAAAACGTACTTTATTGCGCATCGTTCTGGTGCTGGCGGTGTTTTGGGGCGGTGGACTCGCCCTGTTCAGCATTATGCCGGTCCCGTTCTCCGCCGTGATGGTTGAGCGTCAGCTCGGTGCGTGGCTCAGCGGTGATTTCGGCTATGTCGCCCATTCTGACTGGGTAAGCATGGACGAGATCTCGCCGTTCATGGGGCTGGCGGTCATCGCGGCGGAGGATCAGAAATTCCCGGAGCACTGGGGATTCGATGTGGCCGCTATTGAGAAGGCACTGGCGCATAACGAACGTCATGAAAACCGCGTGCGTGGCGCGTCAACGTTGTCGCAGCAGACGGCCAAAAATCTGTTTCTTTGGGACGGCCGTAGCTGGGTGCGAAAGGGGCTGGAAGCAGGATTAACCTTGGGCATGGAAACGGTCTGGAGCAAAAAGCGCATTCTGACCGTGTATCTCAACGTTGCCGAGTTTGGCGACGGTGTTTTTGGCGTGGAAGCTGCAGCGCAGCGTTATTTCAATAAGCCAGCCAGCCGTCTGAGCATGTCAGAAGCAGCGCTATTGGCCGCTGTTTTACCGAATCCCATCCGCTTTAAAGCCAGTGCCCCATCAGGATACGTGCGTAGCCGTCAGGCGTGGATCATGCGCCAGATGCGTCAGTTGGGAGGAGAAGGGTTTATGGAGAGCAACAAACTTATGTAGGGCGGGTAAGCGCAGCGCCACCCGCCTGAAGGGGAGAGACCTTAATCTTCGTCGAACCCCGCGTTAAACAGCGCAATCACCGCCGCCAGCGCTTCCTCTTCCTGAGGGCCGGTGGCTTCGACTTCAATCTGACGCCCTTTGGCGGAATCCAGCATCAGCAGCGCGATCACGCTGTTCGCTTCCGCTTCGGTACCTTCGTCATTCCGCAGCAGAACTTCTGCATCGAAACCCTGCATCAGCTCAAACAGCTTCATCGCCGGGCGCGCATGCATGCCCAGCTTATTGGTGATCTCAACGGTCTGTTTTACGGTCATGTTTTACGTTTTTCCAGCGTGCGATGACGGGACTGAACGTTCTTCCCGCGCGAGCGGAAATAGTCGGCCAGCTGTTCGGCGATATAAACCGAACGATGTTTACCGCCGGTACAGCCAATCGCTACCGTCAGATAGCTACGATTGTTTGTCTCCAGCATAGGTAACCATAGCTCAAGGTAGCTTCGCGTCTGGTAGATAAAATTGTGAACTTCTGTGTGCCTGTCGAGGAAGGCCGCAACGGGTTTATCCAGACCGGTCATGGGACGCAGTTTCGGATCCCAGTGCGGGTTCGGCAGGAAGCGCACGTCGAAAACATAATCCGCATCGATCGGGATACCGTGCTTGAAGCCAAAGGATTCGAACACCATCGTCAGTTCGCGCTCGCGTTTACCCAACAACCGGGTACGCAGCATTTCTGCCAGCTCGTGAACGGACATCTCAGAGGTGTCGACAATCAGGTCGGCACGAGAACGCAGCGGCTCCAGCAGATCGCTCTCTTCATCGATAGCACTTTCCAGAGAGAGGTTCTTACTGGAAAGCGGGTGCAAACGACGGGTATCGCTGTAGCGGCGGATCAGGGTATTACGGTCTGCATCAAGGAACAGCAGCTGCGGCGAGAACGCATCGGGCAGGTTACTCATGGCCTGTTCGAAGATCTCTGGCGATTCAGGCATGTTACGAACGTCGATACTGACGGCGGCCGAGGTTTGTCTCTCCGCCAGTGTACGGGCCAGTTCGGGCAACAACACGACCGGCAGGTTATCGACGCAGTAAAAACCCATGTCTTCCAGCGCGCGCAGAGCAACGGATTTCCCCGACCCTGAACGGCCACTGACAATCATCAGCACCATGTTCCGTTTCTCCTCAGGACAACAGATGTGAAGGCCATCTCCTGGTTATGCATCATCCTGATTGCCTTCTGCTTCAGTGATAATTTGATAGAGCTCTTCATCACTTTGAGCCGAGCGCAGTCGACGGCAAATGGTTTTGTCAGCCAGACGCTTGGCGACCAGCGACAGCGTATGCAGATGGGTTTTCGTCTGGTCAGCAGGCACCAGCAGCGCGAAGAGGAGATCGACGGGCTGGTTATCAATGGCATCGAAGGCGATCGGTGTTTCAAGCTGCACAAACACACCGACGGCACGCAGGGTATCCTCTTCCAGTTTGCCATGCGGGATCGCGATGCCGTTGCCGATACCGGTACTGCCCATCTTTTCACGGGTCAGAATCGCTTCGAACACCACCTGCGGCGGCAGGCCCAGCTGTTTTGCGGCCAGTTCACTGATGATCTCCAGCGCACGTTTTTTGCTCTGGCAGTGAACCGCACTGCGGGTACATTCCTGGTTAAGGACATTGCTCAGTTGAAGAGCGGAATCGTTGTTCATCATAATTTCACCTAAGCGCTAACTGTACAAATGGCCTGTTGTGTTTCACAACAGGCCGTCCTGCACCCGTTAACTGCCCGGACAATTAGTGTTGTTTCAGTTTATCTTTATGTTTATTGAGCTGTCGCGCAAGCTTATCAATCAAGCCGTCGATAGCAGCGTACATGTCTTGCCCTTCCGCACTGGCATGCAGTTCACCCCCGTTAACATGCAGGGTGGCATCCGAGATATGAGTCACTTTCTCCACTTTCAACACAATATAGACCTGATTGATCCTTTCGAAATACTGCTCGAGTTTTGCAAACTTCGTGTTCACAAAGTCGCGTAAAGCCTCAGTAATTTCGACGTTTTGTCCAGTGATGTTGAGCTGCATAGTGTCTTCCTTATCGGTTGTGTCAGACCAGCTGTTTACGCTGGTTGGACGGCGGAATGGATAAAGACTCTCGATACTTCGCAACAGTACGACGTGCCACCATAATACCCTGATCGGACAGCATGGTGGTTAACTTACTGTCGCTTAGCGGCTTCGCGGGGTTCTCCGCGGCGATCAACTTCTTCACCAGGGCGCGAATGGCCGTGGACGACGCTTCGCCGCCGCCCTCGGTATTCACGTGGCTGGAGAAGAAATACTTAAGCTCAAAAATACCGCGTGGACTGTGCAGATACTTCTGCGTGGTGACACGGGAAATGGTTGATTCATGCATCTCGACGGCCTGGGCGATATCCGCCAGCACCATCGGTTTCATATACTCTTCACCCTGCTCAAAGAACGCCTGCTGCTGTTCCACAATGCAGCGGCTGACGCGTAGCAGCGTATCATTTCGGCTCTCCAGACTTTTGATCAGCCATCGCGCTTCCTGCAAATTGCTACGAATATACTGATTGTCGGAGTCGTTACGCACGCTGGTGCACATGGAGGCATACTGCTGGTTGATTTGCAGGCGAGGGATACTGTCAGAGTTCAGTTCAACGACCCAGCGGCCGTTATTTTTTCTGACCAGCACATCCGGGATCACGTACTCGGGTTCGCTGGTCTGGATCGACTGACCGGGGCGCGGATCGAGCGACTGGATCAGATTCACCGCTTCTTTCAGCACCTCTTCTTTCAGGCGCGTGACGCGCATCAGGGTGCGGAAATCGTGGTTCGCCAGCAGATCAAGATGATCGCTGATGATTACGCGCGCCTCGTCGAGCCATGGCGTCTCTTTGCTGAACTGAGAAAGCTGGATCAGCAGGCAGTCGCGCAGATCTTTTGCGGCTACGCCTACCGGATCGAAACGCTGGATGCGCTTCAGAACGGCTTCAACTTCCTCAAGCTCAATCTCGTCGTCGCCCATGCTTTCCAGAATATCGTCCAGCGTGACGGTCAAATAGCCGGTGTCGTCAACGGCATCGACAATTGACGTGGCAATCGCGCGGTCGGTATCGGAGAAGGGGGTGAGTTCCACCTGCCACATCAGGTAATCCTGCAGCGACTGGGTGGTTTCTCCCTGATAGACCGGTAGCTCATCGTCCTGGTAGTCTGCACGCGTACCGGAAGGGGTTCCGGCGGTGTAGATTTCATCCCAGCTGGCATCCAGCGGAAGCTCGTCGGGCATCTCTTTTTGTTCGAGTGCATCCGCGGTATCGAGCGCTTCTGTATCCTGCGATTGCTGGGTATCTACCTCGTCATGAAGATCGGTTTGTTCCAGCAGGGGGTTGCTGTCCAGCGCCTGCTGGAGCTCCTGCTGAAGTTCTAACGTGGACAGTTGCAACAGGCGAATTGCCTGCTGTAGCTGCGGCGTCATCGCCAGTTGTTGGCTGAGCCTTAATTGCAAACCTTGCTTCATGTTCAGAGCATTTTTCTCCGGTTCGGCGTTACGTTACCTCTACCCTATCAGAGTCTGAAGTCTTCCCCAAGATAGACGCGCTTAACATGATCGTCTTCGAGGATCTGCTGCGGCGTACCGTGGGCGATCAGATTGCCCTGGCTCACAATATAGGCGCGTTCACACACGGCCAGCGTTTCACGCACGTTGTGGTCGGTGATCAGTACGCCAAGCCCGCTGTCGCGCAGGTGTTCAATGATACGTTTGATGTCGATAACGGAGATCGGGTCAACGCCCGCAAACGGTTCATCCAGCAGGATAAATTTCGGGTTTGCGGCCAGCGCACGCGCAATCTCAACACGACGGCGTTCGCCCCCGGAGAGTGCCTGACCGAGGCTGTCGCGCAGATGCTCGATGTGGAACTCTTCCATCAGCTCGTTGGCACGATCCTGACGCTGTTCGTTGGTCAGATCGTTACGAATTTGCAGGACCGCCATCAGGTTGTCGTAAACGCTGAGACGACGGAAAATGGAGGCTTCCTGTGGCAGATAGCCGATCCCGCGACGCGCGCGCGCGTGGAGCGGCAGAAGGCTGATGTCTTCATCGTCAATGATAATGTTGCCGGCATCGCGCGGCACAATACCCACGACCATGTAGAAGGTTGTCGTTTTACCCGCACCGTTCGGGCCAAGCAGCCCCACGATTTCGCCGGAGTTAACGGTCAGACTGACATCTTCTACGACACGGCGGCCCTTATAGGCCTTCGCGAGATTTTTTGCAGTTAATGTTGCCATAACGAATTAGTTACTCTTCTTCTGTGCCGGGGCCTGGCCCTTGCCTTTATCCTGCAGCTGCGACGGAACCAGAACGGTGGTGACGCGTTTGCCTTTCTCGCTGGAGGCCTGCATTTTTTGCTCTTTAACCAGATAGGTAATCTGGTCGCCGGTAATGTTGCTGTCCAGCTGTTCCAGATAGGCATTGCCGGTCAGGATGACCAGGTCCTTCGCCAGCTCATAGTGCATGTGCGTGGCGCGGCCTTTCACGGGCTTGCCGTTGTCCTGCATCTGGTAGAAGGTCGCCGGATTACCATAGCCATCGATAATCTCTTTGCCCTGCTCGCCACCCGGACGGGTCACGACCACTTTGTCGGCGTTGATTTTGATGGTGCCCTGGGTCATGACGACGTTACCCGTGAAGGTGACGACGTTACCCTGCATATCGAGAGACTGGGTGTCGGACTCGATATGGATCGGCTGGTCGGTATCGCCCGTTACAGCAAGCGCGGGGAGACTGGTCGCCAGCATCGCGCTGGCGATAATTACTTTAAGGCTGAGTTTGTTTGTTTTGAATTTCATAGGAGGTTCTAACCTTTTCAATCAGCTCGGCGTTCTTGCTGCGTAAGTTCCCGCGCATTCTCAAACCGCTGGAATTAAATGTTGTGCCATACAGTGTGACCAGATCCTGCGACGTCACGTCCTGGGTTACCAGGTTGATCTGGGCATTATCCGTCGTAATTTTTCGCAGTTGCGAGTCGGCGGTCAGGGCGTTGACTTCAACGTGACCATACAGATAAAGCATACGGTCATTTGTCAGTTTTGCCCGATCTGACTTAATTGACCACGTCGGCACTTTGTCCTTATCAAAGGTGGTCATGACAGGCTGGGTAAACCACGAAATACCGTCATCTGAAAAATATTCAACATGCTGGGCAATCAGGCGATAGTTCAGCGCGCCTTCCGGGCTGTAGACCACGGTGTCGCTGTGATCGCTTTTATAGGTTGGATCGTTATTGTTGATCACTTCCGTTTGCGTATCGTCGCGATCGGCAAGGTTCACGCCAATCAATACCAGTGCGACAAGCGAAAGCAAAATGATAATCCAACGTCTGGTTTTACTCATATCGATTGCCCTTTGGCCTCATCAAGCTTGCCCTGCGCCAGCAGAAGCAGATCGCAGACTTCACGGACAGCGCCGCGGCCACCGTTGATGTGGGTAACGTAGTCGGCGCGCGGGATCAGCAGCGGATGCGCATCGGCAACGGCGATGCTCAGCCCAACTTCAGCCATCACGGGCCAGTCAATCAGGTCGTCCCCGACGTAGGCCACGTTTTCCGGCGCGATAGCCAGTTTACCCAGTAAATCATTGAACGCTGCCATCTTATCGGACTGGCCCTGATACAGATGGGTAATACCTAAGGTTTCACAGCGGTCTTCTACCAGTTTAGCGTTTCGCCCGGTGATGATCGCCACCTCAATCCCCGAGGTGAGCGCACAGCGGATACCGTAGCCATCGCGAACGTTAAACGCCTTCAGCTCTTCACCATTATTGCCCATGTAAATCAGGCCGTCGGAGAGGACCCCATCCACATCCAGGATCAGCAGACGAATGTTTTCCGCCTTTGCCATCATCTGTGTACTGACCGGCCCATAACAGGTTGCAAGGGATGCACCCGCATTACTCATTGTCTTATCCTTCATTACACTACGCCTGCGCGCAGCAGATCATGCATATGTACCACACCCAGCAACTGGTCGCCATCGGCAACCATAACGGAGGTGATATGGCGGGACTGCATCAGGTTCAGCACGTCCACGGCCAGCGTACCCGGACGGACGCGGATGCCGCCGGGCGTCATCACATCGGCAATACCGAGCGTGCGGACATCGACACCCATATCGAACACGCGACGCAGGTCGCCATCGGTGAAGATCCCCTGAATTTTCATCAGATCGTCGCACACGACCGTCATCCCCAGATTCTTGCGGGTGATTTCCAGCAGCGCATCACGCAGGGAGGCTTCTTTACTGACGTGAGGGATCTCATCCCCGGTGTGCATAATATCGTTTACCCGCAGCAGGAGCTTGCGCCCGAGCGCGCCGCCCGGGTGGGACAGCGCGAAATCTTCCGGCGTAAAGCCACGGGCTTCCAGCAGCGCAACGGCAAGGGCATCGCCCATAACCAGTGCCGCGGTGGTGCTGGAGGTCGGCGCCAGGCCGAGCGGACAGGCCTCCTTGGGAACCTTCACGCACAGGTGAATATCGGCGGCGCGCGCCATGCTGCTTTCCGGACGGCTGGTCATGCAAATCAGCGGCACCTGCAGTCGCTTCAGTACCGGGATCAGCGCCAGGATTTCATTGGACTCACCGGAGTTGGAGAGCGCGATGACGATATCCTGCGGCGTGACCATACCCAGGTCCCCGTGCGCGGCTTCCCCCGGGTGGACAAAGAAGGACGAGGTGCCGGTACTGGCAAAGGTTGCCGCCATTTTGCGTCCAATGTGGCCGGACTTGCCCATCCCCATCACCACGACTTTGCCGGCACAGTAGAATATCTTCTCACATGCCAGACTAAAATCCTGATTTATGTACTGATCTAACTGCGCCAGACCTTCACGTTCAATCTCCAGAACGTCTTTGCCTGCTTTCTGAAAGTCAAAACCCGGCTGCAATTCTATTTGCGACATAATGCGTTTCCGTTTACCCAGAGAGAAGAGGCGAGAGCCAGTACAGCATCGCCATCCATACGATAAATCCACCCGTCAGCAGCGCGCCTGCGCCTTTACCGATCTGTCGTTGCCGCCGCCAGCAGAGCAGGGCAAAAATCACGCTGACCAGCAACATCACGCCGTAATCACGTGAGAACGCCAGGGGGTTAAAGGGCCCTGGCGAAATCAGGGCCGGCAGGCCCATCACAATGGCGATATTAAAAATGTTAGAGCCGATGATATTACCAATGGCAATGTCATCCTCACCTTTACGGGCCCCCGCAATGGCAGTGGCCAGCTCCGGCAGGCTGGTGCCGATGGCAATCACCGTCAGGCCAATGGTCAGCTCGCTGATGGCAAAATAGTTCGCCAGCACCGTCGCATTATCCACGACCATGCGCGTTGCCATCGGCATGATGATCAGCGCGACGCCCAGCCAGAGCAGGGCAACAGGCAGCGTGCCTTCTCGTGGAAGCTCGGCGACCTGCTCACGCGTGAGGCTATCCTGACCCTGCTTTTCAGCCTGACGGGCGATTTTAACACTATACAGCAGCCAAATAACGGCCAGCGCCAGCAAGAAAATGCCGTCGCTGTAGCTCAGTACGCCATCGTAAAATACGCACCCTGCCAGCAGGCTTACGAGTAACATTAGCGGCAATTCACGGCGCAGAACATCAGAATGCACGCGAAATGGATGGAGCAGCGCGGCCAGGCCCAAAATCAATAAAATATTGACGATGTTAGAGCCAATCGCGGTGCCGACTGCCAGGTCTACCTGGCCATGCAGCGATGCCGAGACAGAGACGATGATTTCAGGAAGTGACGTTCCTACGCTGACCACGGTCATCCCGATGACGACAGGCGGTACGCCACTCAGGCGACACAGGATAGATGCAGCAAACACTAAACGGTCAGCACTGTAGACCACCAACAGTAAACCAATTATTAACAGTGCTGTTGCTAAAAGCATCAAAAGTCCTTTCTTCAGGTATACTCGTCGGTCCATTGCTCGGGAAAGGCTGGACTGCATACAGTCTGAGGCGTAACGAATTCCTAATTTTGACTTTATGCGCCGGAAAAGTAAAACAAATGCCAGCTTTCGCTAACCTCTACGGTTATTATTCTGTAAAAATGCTGAGTTTAGGGCTGATTCAGGCTACATGCCTTAACGTGAGCAGGATAAGAAAGGAACCATAAATGAGCCAAACCATGGCGAATTTAGTCGATGTCCGCGGGGTGAGTTTTTCTCGCGCCAACAGATTGATATTTGATGATATTTCGTTGACCGTGCCGCGTGGCAAGATCACTGCCATCATGGGGCCGTCCGGGATCGGTAAAACGACCCTGCTTCGCCTTATTGGCGGGCAGATCCCACCGGATAGCGGTGAGATCCTCTTTGATGGCGAAAACATCCCGGAGATGTCACGCTCGCGCCTGTATACTGTTCGCAAACGCATGAGCATGCTCTTTCAGTCGGGGGCCTTGTTCACCGACATGAACGTCTTTGATAACGTGGCCTATCCGCTGCGCGAGCATACCAGCCTGCCGCCTGCGCTGCTGAAAAGCACGGTGATGATGAAGCTTGAAGCCGTCGGGCTGCGGGGCGCCGCGAAACTGATGCCTTCGGAGCTGTCCGGCGGGATGGCGCGTCGTGCCGCGCTGGCGCGCGCCATCGCACTAGAACCTGATTTAATCATGTTCGACGAACCGTTTGTCGGGCAGGATCCCATCACGATGGGCGTGCTGGTGAAGCTCATCTCTGAACTGAATAGCGCGCTTGGCGTCACCTGCATTGTGGTGTCTCACGATGTACCTGAAGTGCTGAGCATTGCCGACTACGCCTACATCGTAGCGGACAAAAAGATCGTCGCACACGGTAGCGCCCAGGCGCTGCAGGAAAATTGCGATCCACGCGTGCGGCAGTTCCTTGACGGTATTGCCGATGGCCCTGTGCCGTTCCGCTACCCGGCGGGCGACTATCGTGACGATTTACTGGGAATAGGGAGTTAAGCCACTCATGCTGTTAAATGCGTTGGCCGCTCTCGGACACCGTGGCATAAAAACCATCAGGACGTTCGGGCGTGCCGGATTGATGTTATTCAACGCGCTGGTCGGCAAACCGGAATTCCGTAAGCACGCGCCGCTATTGGTGCGGCAGCTTTATAATGTCGGCGTGCTGTCGATGCTCATCATCATTGTCTCCGGTCTGTTTATCGGGATGGTGCTGGGTCTGCAGGGCTACCTGGTGCTGACAACCTACAGTGCGGAAACCAGCCTCGGGATGCTGGTGGCGCTCTCGCTGCTGCGTGAACTGGGGCCCGTTGTGGCGGCGCTGTTGTTCGCCGGGCGCGCGGGGTCAGCCTTAACCGCTGAAATTGGCCTGATGCGCGCGACTGAGCAGCTCTCCAGCATGGAGATGATGGCGGTCGATCCGCTGCGTCGCGTGATCTCGCCGCGTTTCTGGGCGGGGGTTATCTCTTTACCGCTGCTGACGATACTGTTTGTCGCCGTGGGTATCTGGGGCGGTTCGCTGGTTGGCGTGCACTGGAAAGGCATTGACGCCGGTTTCTTCTGGTCTGCCATGCAGGACGCCATTGACCTGCGAATGGATCTGGTTAACTGCCTGATTAAGAGCGTGGTATTTGCCATTACGGTTACCTGGATTGCATTGTTTAATGGTTACGATGCGATTCCGACGTCTGCGGGCATTAGCCGCGCTACTACACGTACAGTCGTTCATTCGTCGCTGGCCGTACTGGGTCTGGATTTTGTGCTCACCGCACTGATGTTTGGGAATTGAGTTCATGCAAACGAGAAAAAATGAAATTTGGGTCGGTGTATTCCTGCTGCTGGCGCTGCTGGCCGCGCTGTTTATCTGCCTGAGAGCGGCAGATATCACGTCTGTACGCACCGAGCCGACGTACCGCATCTATGCCACCTTCGATAACATCGGCGGGCTGAAGGCGCGTTCACCGGTCCGTATTGGCGGCGTGGTGATCGGCCGCGTATCTGACATTACGCTGGATGAAAAGACCTATCTGCCGCGCGTCGCGATGGATATCGAAGAGCGTTACAACCACATTCCGGACACCAGCTCCCTGTCTATCCGGACTTCCGGTCTGCTGGGCGAACAATATCTGGCGCTTAACGTCGGTTTTGAAGACCCCGAGCTGGGAACGACTATCCTTAAGGACGGGAGCGTGATCCAGGACACCAAGTCCGCCATGGTGCTGGAAGATATGATTGGTCAGTTCCTTTACAACAGTAAAGGGGATGATAAAAAGTCTGACAATGCCCCTGCGCAGAGTGAAGACCATACCAATGCCGCGCCGACCCCAGGTGCTGCGAATTAATATCAGGAGAAGTCATTCATGTTTAAACGACTGTTAATGGTTGCCATGCTGGTCATCGCCCCTCTCACCGCGGTCCACGCGGCGGATCAGAGTAACCCGTACAAACTGATGGACGAGGCCGCGAAGAAAACCTTCGATCGTCTTAAAAATGAGCAGCCTAAGATTCGTGCTAATCCTGATTACCTGCGTGACGTGGTTGACCAGGAGCTGCTGCCGTATGTGCAGATCAAATATGCGGGAGCGCTGGTGCTGGGCCGCTATTACAAAGACGCGACCCCGGCGCAGCGTGAAGCCTATTTTGCTGCTTTCCGTGAATATCTGAAGCAGGCTTATGGTCAGGCGCTGGCAATGTACCACGGTCAGACCTATCAGATCGCCCCGGAGCAGCCGCTGGGTGATGCGACCATCGTCCCTATTCGCGTAACGATCAACGATCCTAACGGCCGTCCGCCGGTGCGTCTGGATTTCCAGTGGCGTAAAAACAGCCAGACCGGCCACTGGCAGGCGTATGACATGATCGCCGAAGGCGTAAGCATGATCACCACCAAACAGAACGAGTGGAGCGACCTGCTGCGCACCAAGGGGATTGATGGCCTGACCGCGCAGCTGCAGTCCATTGCTCGTCAGAAAATCACGCTGGACGAGAAGAAGTAATGTCACAGCAACTCAGCTGGTCGCGTGAAGGCGAGACATTAAAGCTGTCCGGTGAGCTGGATCAGGATCTGCTGAACCCCTTATGGGATAAACGCCATGAGGCCATGCAGGGCGTGACGCTCATTGACTTAACTGACGTCACGCGGGTGGATACGGCAGGCGTTGCGCTGCTTGCCCATCTGGTTGCGGTAGGGAAAAAGCAGGGGGCGAGCGTCACGCTTCGCGGCGCGAGCGAGAATGTCATGACCCTTGCGCAGCTCTACAATCTCCCTCAGGACGTATTGCCTCGTTAATATTTTCAGTGCGTTACTTCCGAAAGCCCTGACAGTTTCATCGTCGGGGCTTTTTGCTTGTTTAAGACGACGCCACTTTGCTCTAAGATGTTGGGCTTGTTTTCACTATCAGATGATTAAGAACCCATGGAAAATCATGAAATCCAGACAGTGCTGATGAATGCACTCTCCCTTCAGGAAGCCCACGTCACTGGCGATGGCAGTCACTTCCAGGTTATTGCTGTGGGTGAGATGTTCGACGGTATGAGCCGTGTGAAGAAACAGCAGGCTGTGTACGCGCCGCTGATGGAATATATTGCGGATAACCGCATCCACGCCCTGTCGATTAAAGCGTTCACCCCGCAAGAGTGGGCACGCGATCGCAAACTAAACGGTTTTTGAGCTGAGGGCGACAGGCCCGCAGCACGGTTGAATTTATAAGAGAGCACACAATGGATAAATTTCGTGTACAGGGGCCAACGCGTCTCCAGGGCGAAGTCACAATTTCTGGCGCGAAAAACGCCGCGCTGCCCATCCTCTTTGCTGCGCTGCTCGCGGAAGAGCCGGTAGAGATTCAGAACGTACCGAAGCTGAAAGATATCGACACCACCATGAAGCTGCTCACCCAGTTGGGCACGAAAGTCGAGCGTAACGGTTCCGTCTGGATCGATGCCAGCAAGGTGAACAACTTCTCTGCGCCTTACGATCTGGTGAAAACCATGCGTGCTTCCATCTGGGCGCTTGGCCCACTGGTGGCGCGTTTCGGTCAGGGTCAGGTTTCGCTGCCAGGTGGCTGCGCCATCGGTGCGCGTCCGGTTGACCTGCACATCTTTGGTCTGGAAAAACTGGGCGCAGAGATCAAGCTGGAAGAAGGCTACGTTAAAGCGTCCGTCAATGGTCGTCTGAAAGGCGCGCACATTGTTATGGACAAAGTGAGCGTAGGCGCAACGGTAACCATTATGTCTGCGGCAACGCTGGCAGAAGGGACCACTATCATCGAAAACGCCGCGCGCGAACCGGAAATTGTGGATACCGCCAACTTCCTCGTGGCGCTGGGTGCGAAGATCTCCGGTCAGGGTACCGACCGTATCACCATCGAAGGCGTTGAACGTCTGGGCGGGGGTGTCTATCGCGTACTGCCGGACCGTATCGAAACTGGTACCTTCCTGGTCGCTGCCGCGATCTCTGGCGGGAAGATTGTTTGTCGCAACGCACAGCCTGATACGCTGGATGCGGTGCTGGCGAAACTGCGTGATGCCGGAGCGGATATCGAAATCGGTGAAGACTGGATCAGCCTCGATATGCATGGACAGCGTCCAAAAGCGGTCAATGTGCGTACGGCGCCACACCCGGCGTTCCCAACGGACATGCAGGCGCAGTTCACCTTGTTGAACCTGGTCGCCGAAGGGACTGGCTTCATCACTGAAACCATTTTCGAGAACCGCTTTATGCACGTACCGGAGCTGATCCGTATGGGGGCACGTGCTGAGATCGAAAGTAATACCGTGATTTGCCATGGCGTTGAGACACTGTCCGGCGCTCAGGTGATGGCAACCGATCTGCGTGCGTCTGCCAGCCTGGTGTTGGCGGGTTGTATCGCGGAAGGTACAACGATCGTGGATCGTATTTATCACATCGATCGTGGCTATGAGCGTATCGAAGATAAACTGCGCGCGCTGGGTGCCAATATCGAGCGTGTGAAGGGCGAGTAATCGTTCCGGCAGCCCCCTGCCAGACATGACCGGGGGGTTGCTGTTCCTGTCAAAAAACGCGTTATTCCTGCGGTTCTTTTTTTACTTTTCTCTGGCGAATCATGCGCGATCTGTCGATAAATTCATGGGTAACGGGATCGTGGTAGCGCGAAGGCCAAATCACCCACGGATGCGTATCCAGCGCCGTCGCGATAATTAATTCTCCTTTTGGCCAGGGGCGGGTGAGGGCGTTTGCCAGAGTTGAAGAACTCAGTCCATGGCGGCGGGACTCTGCTGCCAGTGAAGTGCCTCTTTTGCGCAGTGCGGCAATAATATCAGCCGTGTGCCAGTCGATAAATTTCGTATCCATAACGCCGTCCTTAAGTTCGGATTCACCTACGCCGTTTCTTCTGAAACGACGGGTTTACTATACCCATTTCGAACTCTTGTTCTAAAAAGTTCGCGTTACTTGAAGGAATATTCAGAATAAGACACGGCTTTATTCATGCGGTCTCTAAGCCGATGAATTTACGTGAATGCGGAATTTACAGGTGTGTACTGGAATCTCCCCGCCAGGAACGCGGGGAGAGAAAGCAAGATTAACGGTCGCGCTGAACGGCGATGTGGGCAAGGCCAATCAGTGCCTCGCGCCATGGGCTGTCGGGAATGACCTGGAGTGCTTCGATGGCTTTGTCGGCTTCTTCTTCCGCACGCTGACGCGTCCATTCCAGCGAGCCGCAGATCGCCATGGTTTCCAGCACGGGTTCCAGAAGATGGCGGCCATTTCCCTGCTCAATCGCTTCACGGATCATTTTCGCCTGATCGGCCGTTCCGTTACGCATGGCGTGGAGCAGCGGCAGGGTCGGTTTGCCTTCGTTCAGGTCATCGCCAACGTTTTTGCCGAGCGTCTCGCCGTCCGCACTGTAGTCCAGCAGATCGTCAATCAGCTGGAAGGCTGTGCCAAGATAGCGGCCATAGTCCTGCAGGCCTTTTTCCTGTGCTTCGGTACAGCCAGCCAAAATGCCGGAACACTGGGCCGCCGCTTCAAACAGACGCGCGGTTTTGCTGTAGATGACGCGCATGTAGTTTTCTTCGGTGATGTCCGGGTCGTTGACGTTCATCAGCTGCAGCACTTCGCCTTCAGCAATGACGTTTACGGCTTCGGACATCACCTCCAGCACTTTCAGGGAACCCAGGCTGGTCATCATCTGGAAGGCGCGGGTATAGATAAAATCCCCCACCAGGACGCTGGCGGCGTTCCCGAACGCGGCGTTAGCCGTGGCTTTGCCACGACGCATATCCGATTCATCCACCACATCGTCGTGCAGAAGCGTCGCCGTGTGGATAAATTCGATGAGCGCTGCGATAGTGATGTGAGCATTTCCCTGATAACCAACGGCTCTGGCAGCCAGAATGGCAATCATCGGACGAATGCGTTTACCGCCGCCGCTGACAATGTAATAGCCCAACTGATTGATCAGCTGAACGTCAGAGTTGAGTTGCTCCAGGATTGCTGCATTCACACCCGCCATATCTTGCGCGGTTAACTCGTTGATTTTTTCTAAATTCATCGCAAAAGCCGGGCTTTTTATCCTGTTGATCCCATCTTCAATGGGGTAACGAAGGGTTTCGGTTTATCAATAGTAGTGCTGATTGTACTGAAAAAACGGCTCAGATAAACGTTACCGTACGTGTTGTGTTTTTTTTCTTCATGTATTGACGGTAGCACTTGTCAAAGGCTCGCGTTTTGCGTAATATTCGCGCCCTATTGTGAATATTTATAGCGCACTCTGATTCATACGAGGACGTGCGCGGAAGCGGAGTTTATATGTACGCGGTTTTCCAAAGTGGTGGTAAACAACACCGAGTAAGCGAAGGTCAGACCGTTCGCCTGGAAAAGCTGGACATCGCAACTGGCGAATCTGTTGAGTTCGCAGAAGTTCTGATGATCGCAAACGGTGAAGAAGTCAAAATCGGCGTTCCTTTCGTTGATGGCGGCGTTATCAAAGCTGAAGTTGTTGCACACGGTCGTGGCGAGAAAGTTAAAATCGTTAAGTTTCGTCGTCGTAAGCACTACCGTAAGCAGCAGGGCCACCGTCAGTGGTTCACTGATGTGAAAATTACTGGCATCAGCGCCTAAGACCTGAGGAGAGATTTAAATGGCACATAAAAAGGCTGGCGGCTCCACACGTAACGGTCGCGATTCAGAAGCTAAACGCCTGGGCGTTAAGCGTTTCGGTGGCGAATCCGTTCTGGCGGGTAGCATCATCGTTCGTCAACGTGGTACCAAATTCCACGCTGGCAACAACGTAGGTTGCGGTCGTGACCACACTCTGTTTGCTAAAGCAGACGGTAAAGTGAAATTTGAAGTTAAAGGCCCGAACAACCGTAAATACATCAGCATCGTTGCTGAGTAAGGTTTTCTCGGTCCGGTAACGGATTAAAGCCCCGCAACCTGTTGCGGGGCTTTTTACATTGGAAACCCGGTAATTTTTTCTGTAGGGAAAACGGGCATGAAGCAGCAGGCCGGCATAGGAATTCTTTTGGCGCTCACAACCGCAATGTGCTGGGGTGCGCTGCCAATTGCAATGAAGCAGGTACTGGAAGTGATGGAGCCGCCTACGGTGGTCTTTTATCGCTTTCTGATGGCAAGCATCGGCCTCGGGGCGATTCTGGCCGTCAAAGGTAAGCTTCCACCCTTGCGGCTCTTCCGTAAACCGCGCTGGCTGGTGCTGCTGGCTATCGCGACGGGCGGTCTGTTCGGTAACTTCATCCTGTTCAGCTCTTCCCTGCAATATCTCAGCCCCACGGCGTCGCAGGTGATTGGTCAGCTTTCGCCGGTGGGCATGATGGTCGCCAGCGTCTTTATCCTCAAGGAGAAGATGCGCGGTACGCAGATTATCGGGGCGAGCATGCTGTTGTGCGGTCTGGTGATGTTCTTCAACACCAGTCTGATCGAGATTTTTACCCGCCTGACGGATTACACATGGGGTGTCATTTTCGGTGTGGGGGCAGCAACGGTCTGGGTGAGCTATGGTGTCGCGCAAAAGGTGTTATTGCGTCGGCTTGCCTCACAGCAGATCCTCTTTTTGCTGTACACTTTGTGTACAATAGCATTGCTGCCATTAGCGAAGCCGGGCGTAATTACCCAGCTTAGCGACTGGCAACTGGCGTGCCTCATTTTTTGTGGGCTGAACACGCTGGTCGGTTATGGCGCGCTGGCCGAAGCGATGGCGCGCTGGCAGGCAGCACAGGTGAGCGCATTAATCACGCTTACCCCGCTGTTTACGCTGTTATTTTCAGATTTGTTATCAATGGCCTGGCCCGATGTCTTCGTCAGACCGATGCTCAACCTGTTGGGTTATCTCGGTGCGTTTGTCGTGGTTGCGGGCGCGATGTATTCCGCCATTGGTCATCGTCTCTGGGGACGCTGGCGCAAAAATGAAGCGGTTGTAGTGGTCCCCCGCTCAGGCGAATGAGTTACGGAGAGTAAAATGAAGTTTGTTGATGAAGCGACGATCCTGGTCGTGGCTGGTGATGGCGGCAACGGTTGCGTGAGCTTCCGCCGTGAAAAGTATATCCCTCGTGGCGGTCCTGATGGCGGCGACGGTGGGGATGGTGGTGACGTGTGGCTGGAGGCGGATGAGAACCTCAACACGCTGATCGACTACCGTTTCGAAAAATCCTTCCGCGCTGAACGTGGTCAGAACGGACAGAGCCGTGACTGTACCGGGAAACGCGGTAAAGACGTCACCATTAAAGTGCCGGTCGGTACGCGTGTGATTGACCAGGGGACGGGTGAAACCATGGGTGACATGACCAAACACGGTCAGCGCCTGATGGTGGCGAAAGGCGGCTGGCACGGTCTGGGTAACAGCCGTTTCAAATCTTCCGTTAACCGTACGCCGCGTCAGAAAACGATGGGTACGCCGGGCGATAAGCGCGACCTGCAGCTGGAGCTGATGCTTCTGGCTGACGTGGGTATGCTGGGTATGCCAAACGCGGGTAAATCGACGTTTATTCGCGCCGTCTCCGCGGCCAAGCCAAAAGTGGCGGACTATCCGTTTACCACGCTGGTACCAAGCCTGGGCGTTGTCCGTATGGATAACGAGAAGAGCTTTGTGGTTGCCGATATTCCGGGTCTGATTGAAGGCGCCGCGGAAGGGGCGGGTCTGGGTATTCGCTTCCTGAAACACCTTGAGCGCTGCCGCGTGCTGCTGCACCTCATTGATATCGATCCTATCGACGGTTCCGATCCGGTTGAAAACGCCCGCATCATCGTTGGCGAGCTGGAGAAATACAGCGAAAAACTGGCGAATAAACCACGCTGGCTGGTCTTCAACAAGATCGACCTGATGGACAAAGCCGAAGCGGAAGCAAAAGCAAAAGCCATTGCTGAAGCGATGGGTTGGGAAGATAAATACTACCTGATCTCTGCGGCAAGCCAGGTCGGCGTGAAAGATCTGTGCTGGGATGTGATGACCTTCATCATTGAGAACCCAATTGTTCAGGCGGAAGAAGTCAAACAGCCTGAAAAAGTCGAATTCATGTGGGATGACTACCACCGCCAGCAGCTCGAAGAGCTGGAAGCGGAAGAAGACGATGAAGACTGGGACGATGACTGGGATGAAGACGACGAAGAAGGCGTCGAGTTCATCTACAAGCACTAATTGCTGTTCAAAGCCCCCGTTATGGGGGCTTTTTTATTCCAGCGTTGCGGGCAGCCAGCAGCTGGCGATTAAACCGCCTTCAGCGCCATTCTCAAGCGTCAGCCTGCCGTGGTGGAGCTGGAGGATGCGCTGCACGATGCTCAGGCCCAGACCGCTGCCTCCGTAGCGCTGGTCAAGACGGCGGAATGGCTCGGTAATGGACTGCCGGTGCGCTTCATCAATCCCCGGGCCCTGATCGATAACGCTGATCTGCGTCCCGCCGTCGACCTCGGTTAATGTCACTGTAATCGTTGTCCCTGTCGGGCTGTAGCGCCCGGCATTCTCCAGCAGGTTGCGCAGCATCAGGCGCAGGAGAACGGCGTCTCCCTGAACCGTGAGCGCGCTTTTAGCGGGCCAAATCACCGTATGCTCTTTGGCTTCATGCCCAAGGCCGAGAGGTTCGATGATATTTTCCGTCCAGCTCACGGTTTCGTAGTGGCCGCTCGCCATTGCCTGTCCGGCACGGGCCAGCATCAGCAGCTGTTCGACGGTATGCATGAGCTGATCGATACGGCTAACCAGCGTGGCGGCCTGAGGCGCACCTGACTGCGACATCAGCTCCAGATGGAGCCGGATACCGGCCAGAGGCGTTCTCAGTTCGTGTGCGGCGTCTGCGGTGAAGAGACGCTCCTGTTGAATGGTGCTATCCAGCCGGGCCAGCAGCTGGTTCAGGGAGGTCGTCACCGCGCCAATTTCTTCCATGTCGGAATACATAGGAAGCGGGGTTAAGTTATCGGCTGAGCGGTTAGCGAGGCTGTCGCGGAGCTTATTCAGCGGCCGGGTTATCCAGGTGACGGCCCAGAAGGAGAAGAACAGGGTAAAACCGACCATCACCAGGGAAGGGACCAGCAGCGAGGCAATCGCTTCGCGGATCTCTTTCTCAACGTGATTATTGCGCGCTTTCGCTGACAGCGTTTCGTTGACCAGAAAACCAATCTGTTCACGGCTTTCATGCCACAGCCAGATGACGCTTATCAGCTGGAAAAATAACAGAATGACCGCCAGCAGCACCATCAAACGCCGACGCATGCTGTTCATTTCTGGCTCTCCAGACGGTAGCCGACGCCGCGAACGGTTTTGATCCTGTCTTTGCCGAGCTTACGCCGCAGGTTATGAATATGGACCTCAAGGGTATTTGACCCGGGATCGTCCTGCCAGGAGTAGATATCCTGCTGGAGCGTTTCTCGGTGTACCGTTTGCCCGCTGCGCATGATCAGACGCGTAAGCAAGGCGAACTCTTTTGGCGTCACCTCTACGGCCTGATCCTGACGCAGCACCTGCTGGGTTTGCAAATTCAGCGTAATATCGCCGTCGGTCAGTAAGTTATCACTATGGCCCTGATAGCGGCGAATCAACGCTCGCACCCGAGCCTGCAGCTCCGCGAGCGCAAAAGGCTTCACCAGGTAATCGTCTGCGCCTGCATCGAGGCCGGTGATACGGTCTTCAATGGCATCACGTGCCGTCAGGATCAATACCGGGTTGGCGATGCCGCGACGTCGCCACTGGCTGAGCAGCGTGGCGCCGTCTTTATCCGGCAAGCCCAAATCGAGGATCACCAGGCTGTATTCGCCGCTCTGGATCAGGGCATCCGCCTCTGCTGCGGTGCCTGCACAGTCGAGAGCATACCCTTCATTGGCCAGCCCCAGCGCCAGCCCTTCCTGCAATAACAGATCGTCTTCAACTATAAGTAGTTTCATCGCTAGTTATTCTGGTAGATGTCCTTATAAAGCCTGCTTTCGAAGCGAACCAGTGGAATACGACGATTGCGCTGGTCGGTCGGTTCGACGGCATAGCCGGAAAGATACTGCACGAATGCCATGCGCTGTCCGCTGGCGGTAGTGATGAAGCCTGCAAGGTTATAAACCCCCTGCAGTGAGCCTGTTTTCGCGGAGACTTTGCCATCCACGCCCGCGGCGTGAAGCCCTGCGCGGTACTGCAGTGAACCGTCATGCCCGGCCAGCGGCAGCATTGAAATAAAGTTTAGCTCAGTGTCATGTTGTGCAATGTACTGAAGCACCTGCATCATCGTGGCCGGAGAGATCAAATTATGGCGCGATAGTCCGGAGCCATCGACGGCGATGGTATTACCCAGATCGATCCCCGCCTGCTGGCGCAGGATCTGCCGAACCGCGTCTGAACCCGCGCGCCAGGTTCCCGGCACGCCGAAACGGGCGTGGCCAATCATGCGAAACACCGTATCGGCAATCATGTTGTCCGACTTTTTCAGCATAATTCGCAGTAAATCGTGCAACGGCGCAGACTGTTTGCTGGCGATGACCGTGCCGGGCTGGTTGACCTGCGTCTGACGAAGCAGGGTGCCGGAATAGGTTATTCCCGCTTGTTTCAGCTCATCTTTCAGAATGGCGCCTGCATAGCTTGCGCCATCCTGTATCGCAAAAGCCAGCGGCAACGGATCGGCGCGCTGCGTCAGGCAGCCGGTCAGCGTGAAGCGGTTAAGATCGCCTGGCACCACATCCAGTTCGCAATACTGTGCATCAGGAGAGCCCTTGGCCAGCGTGCGAACCTGGCTAAACATGGTGACCGGGTAGTAGGACGCTATGCGGATAAACGCTAAATCATCCGGCTTTGGCGCACTGTAAAGCGAAACCGAGAAGCAGTTGCGGTCAACAATCGCGGCGGCGGGCGGGGCGCTAAAGCACTGCGTCATGTCGTTCCACGGCCAGCCCGGGGCTTTATCGTGGCTGGCAAAGATGGAGGTATCGATCAGCACATTGCCGTCAATTTTCTGCACGCCGGTTTTTTTCAGCACCGCAACCATATTGCGGATATCCTGGCGTTTAAAGGTCGGATCGCCGCCAAAACGGGCGATAAGATCGCCTTTTAGTTCGCCACCCTCGACGTTACCTTTGGTTTCAAGGGTGGTAGTAAAACGGAAGTCAGGCCCGAGCTGGAGCAGGGCGGCGAGGGCGGTGATCACCTTTTGGGTACTGGCAGGCAGCGCCATCTGTTGACTGTGATAGTCAATCTCGGGAGCCTGTGCGCCAACCTTCTGCACCATCAGGGCGAGGTTCGCGCCTGCGGGAAGCTGATTAATGTACTCATCAACATTCGCGGCCTGAGCGGTGAACGTTATACTGGTAGTCAATCCGATGATAAAACTGGAAAATCGCATAATCTCGCGCTAACAACCCGAAAACAAACCGTCATACTACGGTGCATGGCACTGCAAAGTAAACGATGACCCATAGTGAACTTCGCGGTAAAATGCGTATCAAATTGAAAAATTGCTGCTGACCTGGGGCATCGCTCCCGGGTCGGTTTTCTTTTTGCTTCTTGCCCGCTTAAAGGGGGCAGGAGCAGGGAACACTGCTCCCAACAGGAATGTTTAAGAGGTATAACAAATGCAAGCTATTCCGATGACCTTACGTGGTGCCGAAAAACTGCGCGAAGAGCTGGATTTCCTGAAATCCGTGCGTCGTCCTGAAATCATCGCCGCTATCGCGGATGCGCGCGAGCATGGCGACCTGAAAGAGAATGCTGAATACCACGCCGCGCGTGAGCAGCAGGGTTTCTGTGAAGGGCGTATTAAAGATATCGAAGCAAAGCTGTCCAATGCACAGGTTATCGATATCACTAAGATGCCGAATAATGGCCGTGTGATCTTTGGTTCTACCGTTACCGTGCTGAACCTGGACAACGACGAAGAGCAGACCTATCGCATCGTGGGTGATGATGAAGCTGACTTCAAACAGAACCTGATTTCGGTGAACTCGCCGATTGCTCGCGGCCTGATTGGCAAAGAGCAGGACGATGTTGTCACCATCCGCACCCCTGGCGGTGAAGTAGAATACGAAATTATTAAGGTTGAATACCTGTAATTCGCTTCTCGACTAAGATGTTGATACATTGTAAAGAAAAGAAAAAGGCCGCGTAGCGGCCTTTTATCAACTCAAGGAGCATGGCATTTTGCTCGCCTGCTGACAGAAATCCCTCGTTTCACACAGAAAATGTGTTTAATTCAGGATATCCTTAACGTGGCAGCGAGATTTTACGCTCTTTAGACGGGCGGTAGAGCACCAGCGTTTTACCGATGACCTGTACATTACAGGCGCCGGTTTCGCGCACGATGGCTTCCACGATCAGGTTTTTAGTGTCTCTGTCTTCAGAGGCGATTTTCACCTTGATCAGCTCGTGGTGTTCCAGCGCTTGTTCAATCTCGGCAAGCACCCCTTCGGTCAAACCATTGTTGCCAAGCATCACTACAGGCTTGAGCGGATGTGCCAGACCTTTAAGGTGCTGTTTTTGTTTAGTACTCAGATTCATCGTATATTTTTGCTTACGTTGGGATTGAAAACGGTTCATTCTACCGCCATCTCCCTTATATCGCCAAATAGCTGCGTAGAAATTTACGTCACAGGCAAGCAACGATGAACCAGGACGGAAATGTTAAATGACAGGTAAAAAGCGTTCTGCCAGCTCCAGCCGCTGGCTCCAGGAACACTTTAGCGATAAATATGTTCAACAGGCACAGAAAAAGGGGTTGCGTTCCCGTGCCTGGTTTAAACTTGATGAAATACAGCAAAGTGACAAACTTTTTAAGCCGGGGATGACGGTTGTTGACCTCGGTGCGGCACCTGGCGGATGGTCCCAGTATGCGGTAACGCAGATCGGCGGAACGGGCCGAATTATCGCGTGCGATCTTTTACCAATGGATCCCATCGTCGGTGTCGACTTCCTTCAGGGCGACTTTCGTGATGAATTAGTGCTGAAAGCGTTACTTGATCGTGTAGGTGACAGTAAGGTCCAGGTTGTCATGTCAGATATGGCACCAAATATGTGCGGAACACCGGCGGTGGATATCCCCCGCGCCATGTATCTGGTGGAGCTAGCGTTAGAAATGTGTCGTGATGTACTAGCGCCTGGTGGTAGTTTTGTTGTGAAGGTGTTTCAGGGCGAAGGTTTCGAGGAGTATCTTAAGGAAATTCGCTCCCTGTTTGCGAAGGTCAAAGTTCGTAAGCCGGACTCTTCCCGGGCCCGTTCCCGTGAAGTGTATATTGTAGCGACCGGGCGAAAATGATAACCGGGAGATTTCAGACGAAAGTTTGAATGAAACTGGATATAGAGTATCCTGACGCTGTTTTTAACACAGTTGTAATATGAGGTTAATCCCTTGAGTGACATGGCGAAAAACCTAATACTCTGGCTGGTCATTGCCGTTGTGCTGATGTCAGTATTCCAGAGCTTTGGGCCCAGCGAGTCGAATGGCCGCAAGGTGGATTATTCTACCTTCCTGCAGGAGGTCAATCAGGACCAGGTTCGCGAAGCGCGTATCAACGGACGTGAGATCAACGTTACCAAGAAAGATAGTAACCGTTACACGACTTACATCCCGGTGAACGATCCTAAGCTGCTTGATAACCTTCTGACTAAAAACGTCAAGGTGGTAGGTGAGCCGCCAGAAGAACCAAGCCTGCTGGCTTCTATCTTCATTTCCTGGTTCCCGATGCTGCTTCTTATCGGCGTCTGGATCTTCTTTATGCGCCAGATGCAGGGCGGCGGTGGCAAAGGTGCCATGTCGTTCGGTAAGAGCAAGGCGCGTATGTTGACGGAAGATCAGATCAAGACCACTTTTGCGGACGTTGCCGGGTGTGACGAAGCGAAAGAAGAGGTCGGTGAACTGGTTGAATACCTGCGTGAACCGAGCCGTTTCCAGAAACTGGGCGGTAAAATCCCGAAAGGCGTGCTGATGGTTGGCCCTCCGGGTACCGGTAAAACCCTGCTGGCGAAAGCCATCGCGGGTGAAGCGAAGGTGCCGTTCTTTACTATTTCAGGTTCTGACTTCGTCGAAATGTTCGTGGGTGTTGGTGCATCTCGTGTGCGTGACATGTTCGAGCAGGCCAAGAAGGCAGCACCGTGCATTATCTTCATCGATGAAATCGACGCCGTAGGCCGCCAGCGTGGCGCAGGCCTGGGTGGTGGTCACGATGAACGTGAACAGACGCTGAACCAGATGCTGGTTGAGATGGACGGCTTCGAAGGTAACGAAGGTATCATCGTTATCGCGGCGACTAACCGTCCGGACGTTCTTGACCCGGCGCTGCTGCGTCCAGGCCGTTTCGACCGTCAGGTTGTTGTCGGTCTGCCGGATGTTCGCGGTCGTGAACAGATTCTGAAAGTTCACATGCGTCGCGTACCGCTGGCACCCGACATCGACGCGGCAATCATTGCGCGCGGTACTCCGGGCTTCTCCGGTGCGGATCTCGCTAACCTGGTCAACGAAGCTGCACTGTTTGCCGCTCGCGGTAACAAGCGCGTCGTGTCGATGGTGGAGTTCGAGAAAGCGAAAGACAAGATCATGATGGGTGCGGAACGTCGCTCCATGGTGATGACGGAAGCGCAGAAAGAGTCCACGGCTTACCACGAAGCCGGTCACGCGATTATTGGTCGTCTGGTGCCGGAACACGATCCGGTGCATAAAGTGACGATTATTCCGCGTGGTCGTGCGCTGGGTGTGACCTTCTTCCTGCCTGAAGGCGACGCGATCAGCGCCAGCCGTCAGAAGCTGGAAAGCCAGATCTCAACCCTGTACGGTGGTCGTCTGGCCGAAGAGATTATCTACGGTCCGGAACATGTTTCTACCGGTGCGTCGAACGACATTAAAGTGGCGACAAACCTGGCGCGTAACATGGTGACTCAGTGGGGCTTCTCCGACAAACTCGGTCCACTGCTCTATGCAGAGGAAGAGGGCGAAGTGTTCCTGGGCCGCTCCGTGGCAAAAGCGAAACATATGTCCGATGAAACGGCTCGTATCATCGACCAGGAAGTGAAAGCGCTGATTGAACGTAACTACGGTCGCGCGCGCCAGATCCTGAATGACAACATGGACATTCTGCATTCCATGAAAGATGCGCTCATGAAATATGAGACCATCGATGCACCGCAGATTGACGACCTGATGGCGCGCCGTGAAGTGCGTCCGCCAGCAGGCTGGGAAGACCCAGGCGCTTCCAATAACTCTGACAACAATGGCACCCCGCGTGCGCCGCGTCCGGTTGATGAACCGCGTACGCCAAACCCGGGCAACACCATGTCAGAACAGTTGGGCGATAAGTAAGTCACTGCTGTTGAAGCGTTTGTCTGTAACTCAAACCCTGGAGCTTGCTCCGGGGTTTTTCATTTCTGTTTAACCATTTAGATATCAGGGATTTCGCCATGAAATTATTCGCTCAGGACTCGCATCTCGATCTTTCACATCCCCATGTGATGGGGATCCTGAATGTTACCCCTGACTCCTTCTCTGACGGTGGCACGCATAACACGCTTATCGAGGCGGTTAAGCACGCGAATTTAATGATCAATGCTGGTGCCACCATCATTGACGTTGGCGGCGAATCGACGCGTCCCGGTGCGGCGGACGTGTCTGTGGAAGAAGAGCTGGCGCGCGTGGTGCCGGTCGTTGAAGCTATCGCGCAGCGGTTTGAAGTGTGGATATCCGTTGATACCTCCAAACCGGAAGTGATCCGTGAAGTGGCGAGAGTGGGCGCTCACATTATCAATGATATTCGTTCACTTACCGAACCGGGGGCGATTGAGGCGGCTGCGGAAACCGGGCTGCCGGTTTGCCTGATGCATATGCAGGGGCAGCCGAAAACCATGCAGGACGCGCCGAAGTATGACGATGTCTTTGCCGACGTAAACCGCTTCTTTATTGAGCATATCGAACGCTGCGAACGTGCAGGTATCCCAAAAGAGAAATTGCTGCTCGACCCGGGGTTCGGTTTCGGTAAAAATCTCTCCCACAACTATGCGCTGCTTGCGCGCTTATCGGAATTTCATCACTTTGGCCTGCCGCTGCTGGTGGGGATGTCGAGGAAATCGATGATTGGCCAGTTGCTGAATGTAGGCCCGAGCGAACGCCTGAGCGGCAGCCTGGCCTGCGCGGTGATTGCGGCGATGCAGGGTGCGCACATCATTCGTGTCCATGACGTCAAAGAAACAGTAGAAGCCATGCGTGTGGTGGAAGCCACACTGGCAGCGAAGGAAAACAAACGCTATGAGTAATCGTAAATATTTTGGTACCGACGGTATCCGCGGGCGCGTAGGCGATGCTCCCATCACCCCTGATTTTGTCCTGAAGCTCGGCTGGGCTGCCGGCAAGGTTCTGGCGCGTCATGGCTCACGTAAAATTATCATCGGTAAAGACACCCGTATTTCCGGCTATATGCTGGAATCCGCGCTG
Source organism: Enterobacter quasiroggenkampii (assembly GCF_043972695.1). NCBI lineage: Bacteria > Pseudomonadati > Pseudomonadota > Gammaproteobacteria > Enterobacterales > Enterobacteriaceae > Enterobacter > Enterobacter quasiroggenkampii. The sequence continues at coordinate 25,948 of NZ_CP143745.1, read as the reverse complement.
GAAGCGGGGCTGGCGGCGGCTGGGCTTTCTGCTTCCTTTACAGGCCCGATGCCAACGCCTGCGGTCGCGTATCTGACGCGCACCTTCCGTGCGGAAGCGGGGATTGTCATCTCGGCCTCTCACAACCCGTTCTACGACAACGGCATTAAATTCTTCTCTATTGATGGCACTAAGCTGCCGGATGAGGTGGAAGAAGCCATTGAAGCTGAAATGGAAAAAGAGATCACCTGTGTTGATTCCGCAGAGCTGGGTAAAGCGAACCGTATTGTTGATGCGGCGGGTCGCTATATCGAATTCTGTAAAGGCACCTTCCCGAATGAGCTGAGCCTGGCGCACCTCAAAATTGTGGTGGACTGCGCAAATGGCGCGACCTACCACATCGCCCCGAATGTCTTCCGCGAGCTCGGTGCGAAAGTGATCGCCATTGGCTGTGAGCCGGATGGTCTGAACATCAACGAGCAGGTCGGTGCGACGGACGTTCGTGCCCTGCAGGCGCGCGTTCTGGCAGAAAAAGCCGATCTGGGCATTGCGCTGGACGGCGACGGTGACCGCGTGATCATGGTTGATCACGAAGGTAACAAGGTCGACGGCGACCAGATCCTCTACATTATTGCGCGTGAAGGTCTGCGTCAGGGTCAGCTGCGCGGCGGTGCGGTCGGGACGCTGATGAGTAACATGGGCCTGGAACTGGCGCTGAAACAGCTCGGTATTCCGTTCGTTCGCGCGAAAGTGGGTGACCGCTATGTGCTGGAAAAATTGCAGGAGAAGGGCTGGCGTATCGGCGCGGAGAACTCAGGTCACGTGATCCTGCTCGACAAAACCACCACCGGTGACGGAATTGTGGCCGCGCTGCAGGTGGTTGCCGCAATGGCGCGCAACCATATGAGCCTGCACGACCTGTGCAGCGGCATGAAAATGTTCCCACAGATTCTGGTCAACGTACGTTTTACTGCCGGCAAAGGCGACCCGCTGGAAAATGAGAACGTGAAAGCGGTGATGGCGGATGTTGAAGCGGCCCTCGGCAGCCGTGGACGCGTGCTGCTGCGTAAGTCTGGTACCGAACCGCTGATCCGCGTAATGGTGGAAGGCGAAGACGAAGCGCAGGTAACCGAATTTGCGCACCGTATTGCGGATGCCGTAAAAGCTGCATAATCTTGCACGCTAAATGTTTAAAAAGGCGGCGTTTGCCGCCTTTGTTTTAAGCAATTAATGGCTTTTTGCTGTTTTTTTCCGCAGTTGATACAATGCGTCGAAAATGCCCTTGCGAAGGTGATTCGCTTTGGTTAGTATTCACACCCGCTTCAGTGGGAAACAAAAATCCTGCTAATTGGTCGAAGCATTGGTATGCGGCAAATCCGCAAGGAACAGGTTGATTATGTACGAAGCTCTTTTAGTTGTTTTCCTTATTGTAGCCATCGCTCTCGTAGCGCTGATTATGCTGCAGCAAGGTAAAGGCGCTGATATGGGAGCCTCCTTCGGAGCAGGCGCTTCCGGTACGCTGTTTGGTTCAAGTGGTTCTGCGAACTTCATGACCCGCACTACGGCGATTCTGGCTACGCTGTTCTTCATCATCAGTCTGGTGCTTGGCAATATCAACAGCAACAAGACCAGCAAAGGAAGCGAGTGGGAAAACCTGAGCGCGCCAGCGAAAACTGAGCAGACTCAGCCAGCTGCACCGGCTAAGCCAACCAGCGATATCCCGCACTAAGTATTCTGTACCGAGGTGGTGGAATTGGTAGACACGCTACCTTGAGGTGGTAGTGCCCTAACGGGCTTGTGGGTTCGAGTCCCATCCTCGGTACCAATATTCCAGAAGAAAGACGTCGAAAGACGTCTTTTTTTTCGTCTGTAGATTATGTGTTGTTTTTCGTAGGCCCGGTAAGCGCAGCGCCACCGGGCAAAATGGCGGGTGGCGCTGCGCTTACCCACCCTACGAAAGGCCAAATAAAAAAGGCGTCCCCAGGACGCCTTTTGCATGCTACATCAGCGATTATTTCTTATCGCTGTGCTCCAGGTTTTCAACCTGCGGCAGGCCGTTACCTGAACTGGCTGACAGCAAACCGTTCTCAACATAGTTGAACAGCTTCTCACGGGTATCGGTGATGTCCAGGTTACGCATGGTCAGCTGGCCAATACGATCGTCCGGTGAGAACACGGATTCACCTTTCTCCATGGTCAGACGCTCTGCTTTATAGGTCAGGTTGTCAGACACGGTGTTCAGAATGGAGTAGTCGTTACCGCGACGCAGTTCCAGGGTCACTTCACCGGTGATTGCACTCGCCACCCAACGCTGCAGGGCATCACGCAGCATCAGCGCCTGCGGATCGAACCAGCGGCCCTGATACAGCAGTTTGCCCAGCTGACGGCCATGAGAGTGATACTGCTCAATGGTGTCTTCGTTGTGAATGCCGGTCAGTAGACGCTCGTAAGCGATGTGCAGCAGCGCCATCCCCGGGGCTTCATAGATACCACGGCTTTTCGCTTCGATGATACGGTTTTCAATCTGATCGCTCATGCCCAGACCATGACGACCGCCGATGCGGTTTGCTTCCAGCATCAGCTCCACATCGTCAGAGAAGGTTTTGCCGTTCAGCGCAACCGGATGACCGCGTTCGAAACGAACGGTCACTTCTTCTGCCGGGATCTTCACGTTCTCGTCCCAGAACTTCACGCCCATGATTGGGTTAACGATCTTCACGCTGGAGTTCAGGAATTCCAGGTCTTTCGCTTCGTGCGTCGCACCCAGCATGTTGGAGTCGGTGGAGTAAGCTTTCTCGACTGACATCTTATAGTCAAAACCGCAGGCGATCATAAACTCGGACATCTCATGACGACCACCCAGCTCGTCGATGAAGTCGGTATCCAGCCACGGTTTGTAAATCTGCAGTTCGGCGTTGGTCAGCAGGCCATAGCGATAGAAACGTTCGATATCGTTTCCTTTATAGGTGCTGCCGTCACCCCAGATGTTAACGCCGTCTTCTTTCATGGCAGCAACCAGCATGGTGCCGGTCACCGCACGGCCCAGCGGAGTGGTGTTGAAATAGGTCAGGCCGCCGGTGGTGTTATGGAATGCACCACACTGAATCGCCGCGATACCTTCCGCGACCAGTTGCTTACGGCAGTCAATCAGGCGCGCGTTCTCTGCACCATACTCTTTCGCGCGACGAGGAATAGCATCATAATCGTCCTCATCCGGCTGACCCAGGTTCGCAGTATAGGCATACGGAACCGCTCCCTTCTGGCGCATCCACAGCAGTGCAGCGCTGGTATCCAGGCCACCTGAGAAAGCGATGCCAATACGTTGTCCTACCGGAAGATGCTTGAGAATCGTCGTCATAGAATAAAACCCTGCTTGATTGACTGATTAGAGACCGCTTTCGCTCTCTTGTGCATTTTTATGCAAAATAAGTGAGTATTCATTTAATCATCTTTTGGCGAAGACCGGAAGAGACTCGTGCGTTTTTTGTAAAAATTTTGGTCTGATCGATCTGGCGGAAGTCGCCTTGACAGGTGGGGTCAACTATCAATATACTAAACGCCGATTTTACGTCCCGTCTTCGGTACCAAATCCCAGCATTATTTGCAAATTCTGTCCAAAACGCGTAGAATTTGCCACGTTTCAGGCGCGGGGTGGAGCAGCCTGGTAGCTCGTCGGGCTCATAACCCGAAGGTCGTCGGTTCAAATCCGGCCCCCGCAACCACTTTCCCATAAAGTTCTTTTTCAAATATACTGTGAAGACTTAGAGCCTTCGTAGCTGGATTTGAAAAAATTCTTTAGGAAAGTGCTCCAGGCCACAGTTGTGGCTATAGGGTTCAGTTATCTAAAGCCCCGATTTATCGGGGTTTTTTGTTATCTGACTACAGAATAACTGGGCTTTACGCCCTTTTTTTATGTCTTGGGGGTGGGCTTGTCCACATTAGAGCAAAAATTAACAGAGATGATTACTGCACCGGTCGAAGCACTGGGCTACGAACTGGTCGGCATCGAATTCGTTCGCGGCCGTACATCGACGCTGCGCATCTATATTGATAGTGAAGATGGCATCAATGTTGATGATTGTGCTGATGTCAGCCACCAGGTGAGTGCGGTTCTTGATGTTGAAGACCCAATTACCGTTGCGTACAACCTGGAAGTTTCCTCACCTGGCCTCGATCGCCCGATGTTCACGGCCGAGCACTATGTGCGCTTTACCGGTGAAGAAGTGGCTCTCGTTCTGCGTATGGCCGTACAGAACCGCCGTAAATGGCAGGGAATTATCAAAGCCGTTGATGGTGAAATGATCACGGTGACAGTCGAAGGCAAAGATGAAGTGTTCGCGCTGAGTAATATCCAGAAGGCGAACCTGGTTCCCCACTTTTAACAGTCTGGATTGAGGTGAAAAGCCCGCGATGAACAAAGAAATTTTGGCTGTTGTTGAAGCCGTCTCCAACGAGAAATCACTGCCGCGTGAGAAGATTTTTGAAGCGCTGGAAAGTGCACTGGCTACAGCAACCAAGAAAAAATACGAACAAGAGATCGATGTTCGCGTAGAAATCGATCGTAAAAGCGGTGACTTCGATACATTCCGTCGTTGGGTAATCGTTGAAGAAGTGACCCAGCCGACCAAAGAGATCACGCTGGAAGCCGCCCGTTTTGAAGACGAAAGTCTGAACGTGGGTGACTACGTTGAAGATCAGATTGAATCTGTGACCTTCGACCGTATCACCACCCAGACCGCTAAACAGGTTATCGTGCAGAAAGTGCGCGAAGCCGAGCGCGCGCTGGTTGTCGATCAGTTCCGCGATCAGGAAGGCGAAATCATCACCGGCGTGGTGAAGAAAGTGAACCGCGACAACATCTCCCTGGAGATCAAATCCGAAGGGTTGCCGGGTAACGCTGAAGCCGTGATCCTGCGTGAAGATATGCTGCCGCGTGAAAACTTCCGCCCAGGCGACCGTATTCGCGGTGTTCTGTACGCCGTTCGTCCTGAAGCGCGTGGTGCACAGCTCTTCGTGACCCGTTCTAAACCAGAAATGCTGGTAGAACTGTTCCGTATCGAAGTACCGGAAATCGGTGAAGAAGTTATTGAGATTAAAGCGGCGGCTCGCGATCCGGGCTCCCGTGCGAAAATTGCGGTGAAAACCAACGACAAGCGTATCGACCCGGTCGGTGCTTGCGTCGGTATGCGCGGTGCGCGTGTCCAGGCAGTTTCTACTGAGCTGGGCGGCGAACGTATTGATATCGTTCTGTGGGATGACAACCCGGCGCAGTTCGTGATCAACGCAATGGCTCCGGCTGATGTGGCGTCTATCGTTGTTGACGAAGACAAACACACCATGGATATCGCTGTTGAAGCGGGCAACCTGGCGCAGGCAATCGGCCGTAACGGTCAGAACGTACGCCTGGCGTCACAGCTGAGCGGCTGGGAACTCAACGTCATGACCGTTGATGACCTGCAGGCTAAGCATCAGGCTGAAGCCCATGCGGCGATCGATACCTTCACGAAATACCTGGATATTGACGAAGACTTCGCCACTGTTCTGGTTGAAGAAGGTTTCTCTACGCTGGAAGAACTGGCCTATGTGCCAATGAAAGAGCTGCTGGAAATTGACGGTCTGGATGAACCAACCGTTGAAGCCCTGCGTGAACGCGCTAAAAACGCACTGACCACCCTGGCACTGGCTCAGGAAGAAAGCCTTGGCGATAAGAAGCCGGCTGATGACCTGCTGAATCTGGAAGGTCTTGATCGTGCGATTGCGTTCAAGCTGGCTGCCCGTGGTGTTTGTACGCTGGAAGATCTCGCTGAGCAAGGCGTTGATGACCTGGCTGATATCGAAGGTTTAACCGACGAGAAAGCCGGCGAGCTCATCATGGCCGCACGTAATATTTGCTGGTTCGGCGACGAAGCGTAATAAACTGTAGCAGGAAGGAACAGCATGACTGATGTAACTGTAAAATCGCTGGCTGCTGAGATTCAGACCTCCGTGGACCGCCTGGTACAGCAATTTGCTGATGCAGGGATCCCGAAGTCCGCTGATGACTCGGTGACCGCGCAAGAAAAACAAACCTTGTTAACGCACCTGAACCGTGAACACGGCTCTACGCCTGACAAGTTAACGCTGCAGCGCAAAACGCGTAGCACGTTAAACATCCCTGGTACCGGTGGCAAAAGCAAATCGGTACAAATTGAAGTCCGCAAGACGCGCACCTTTGTAAAACGTGATCCGCAAGAGGCAGAACGCCTTGCTGCGGAAGAGCAGGCACAGCGTGAAGCGGAAGAACAAGCTCAGCGTGAGGCGGAAGCAGCCGCCAAACGTGAAGCAGAATTAAAAGCTGAACGTGAGGCCGCAGAAAAAGCGAAACGCGACGCAAGTGATAAAGTGAAGCGTGACGCTGCGGAAAAAGACAAAGTGAGCAATCAACAGACAGACGAAATGACCAAAACCGCCCAGGCTGAAAAAGCCCGCCGTGAAAATGAAGCTGCCGAGCTGAAGCGTAAAGCGGAAGAAGAAGCCCGCCGTAAGCTGGAAGAAGAAGCTCGCCGCGTCGCCGAAGAAGCGCGTCGTATGGCTGAAGAAAATGAGAAGAACGGTGTTGATACCGCTGAGCAGTCTGAAGACACCAGCGACTATCACGTGACCACTTCTCAGCACGCACGTCAGGCTGAAGATGATAACGACCGTGAAGTAGAAGGCGGCCGTGGCCGTGGTCGTAATGCAAAAGCAGCGCGTCCGGCGAAAAAAGGTAACAAGCACGCTGAATCCAAAGCTGACCGTGAAGAAGCACGCGCGGCGGTTCGCGGTGGTAAAGGCGGCAAGCGTAAAGGTTCCGCTCTGCAGCAGGGCTTCCAGAAGCCGGCTCAGGCCGTTAACCGTGACGTTGTGATCGGCGAAACCATTACCGTTGGCGAACTGGCGAACAAGATGGCGGTTAAAGGCTCTCAGGTCATCAAAGCGATGATGAAGCTGGGCGCGATGGCAACCATCAACCAGGTGATCGATCAGGAAACTGCACAGCTGGTTGCGGAAGAGATGGGCCACAAAGTTATCCTGCGTCGTGAAAACGAGCTGGAAGAAGCAGTAATGAGCGACCGTGACACAGGTGCTGCGGCAGAACCGCGCGCACCGGTAGTGACCATCATGGGTCACGTTGACCACGGTAAAACCTCTCTGCTTGACTACATTCGTTCTACCAAGGTTGCCTCTGGCGAAGCGGGTGGTATTACCCAGCACATCGGTGCATACCACGTAGAAACTGACAACGGTATGATCACCTTCCTGGATACCCCGGGCCACGCCGCGTTTACCTCTATGCGTGCTCGTGGTGCTCAGGCGACGGATATCGTTGTTCTGGTTGTTGCGGCGGACGACGGCGTCATGCCGCAGACCATCGAAGCTATCCAGCACGCGAAAGCAGCCGGTGTGCCGGTTGTGGTTGCCGTGAACAAGATCGATAAGCCAGAAGCGGATCCCGATCGTGTTAAAAACGAACTCTCCCAGTACGGTATCCTGCCGGAAGAGTGGGGCGGCGAAAGCCAGTTCGTACACGTGTCTGCGAAAGCGGGTACCGGTATCGACGAACTGCTGGACGCGATCCTGCTGCAGGCCGAAGTTCTGGAGCTGAAAGCCATCCGTAACGGTATGGCGAGCGGTGCGGTTATCGAATCCTTCCTGGATAAAGGACGTGGCCCGGTTGCTACCGTTCTGGTTCGTGAAGGTACGCTGCATAAAGGCGATATCGTTCTGTGCGGTTTCGAATACGGTCGCGTTCGTGCGATGCGTAACGAACTGGGTCAGGAAGTGCTGGAAGCGGGTCCGTCCATTCCAGTGGAAATCCTGGGTCTGTCCGGTGTTCCGGCTGCCGGTGACGAAGTGACCGTTGTGCGTGACGAGAAGAAAGCACGTGAAGTGGCACTGTATCGTCAGGGCAAATTCCGTGAAGTTAAACTGGCTCGTCAGCAGAAATCTAAACTCGAGAACATGTTTGCCAACATGACCGAGGGCGAAGTTCACGAAGTGAACATTGTGCTGAAAGCCGACGTTCAGGGCTCTGTGGAAGCGATCTCCGACTCCTTGCTGAAACTGTCTACCGACGAAGTGAAAGTGAAGATCATCGGTTCTGGCGTAGGTGGTATCACCGAAACCGACGCAACCCTGGCTGCTGCGTCCAACGCTATCCTGGTTGGCTTCAACGTTCGTGCGGATGCGTCTGCGCGTAAAGTGATTGAATCCGAAAGTCTGGATCTGCGTTACTACTCCGTCATCTATAACCTGATCGACGAAGTGAAAGCAGCGATGAGCGGCATGCTGTCTCCTGAGCTGAAACAGCAGATCATCGGTCTGGCTGAAGTACGTGACGTGTTCAAATCACCGAAATTCGGTGCGATCGCGGGCTGTATGGTTACCGAAGGTAACATCAAGCGTCACAACCCAATCCGCGTACTGCGTGACAACGTGGTTATCTACGAAGGCGAGCTGGAATCCCTGCGCCGCTTCAAAGATGACGTTAACGAAGTCCGTAACGGCATGGAATGTGGTATCGGCGTGAAGAACTACAACGACGTTCGCGTTGGCGATATGATCGAAGTGTTCGAGATCATCGAAATTCAGCGTACCATCGCTTAATTACCGATTGTAAGCCGGGATCGCCTCGCGCCACCCGGCAATAATTTCAAAAAGGGGCTTTAGCCCCTTTTTTGTCTGGAGAATTTATTATGGCGAAAGAATTTGGTCGCCCTCAGCGCGTAGCGCAGGAAATGCAGAAAGAGATCGCACTCATTCTGCAACGTGAAATTAAAGACCCACGCGTCGGCATGATGACCACCGTTTCCGGTGTGGAAATGTCCCGTGACCTGGCCTATGCCAAAGTGTTCGTCACCTTCCTGAACGATCAGGACGAAGCCGCAGTGAAAAACGGCATCAAAGCGCTGCAGGAAGCGTCTGGTTTCATCCGCTCTCTGCTCGGTAAGGCGATGCGCCTGCGTATCGTGCCTGAACTGACCTTCTTCTACGACAACTCGCTGGTCGAAGGTATGCGTATGTCCAACCTGGTGACCAGCGTGGTTAAACATGACGATGAGCGTCGTGTTAACCCGGCGGACGACAGCAAGGAGGACTGATGAGTCGTCCTCGTCGTCGTGGTCGCGACGTGCATGGTGTGCTGCTGCTGGATAAACCCCAGGGCGCTTCCAGCAACGACGTGCTGCAGAAAGTTAAGCGTATTTTTAACGCCAACCGTGCGGGCCACACCGGCGCGCTCGACCCGCTGGCAACCGGCATGCTGCCGGTCTGTCTGGGAGAGGCGACAAAGTTTTCCCAGTACCTGCTCGACTCCGATAAGCGTTACCGCGTTATCGCTAAGCTGGGCCAGCGCACGGATACCTCCGACGCGGATGGTCAGGTCGTGGAGGAGCGTCCGGTGACGTTCAGCGCGGAGCAACTTGATGCGGCGCTGGAGAGCTTCCGTGGGGATACGATGCAGGTACCGTCGATGTATTCGGCGCTGAAGTATCAGGGGAAAAAACTCTACGAATATGCGCGCCAGGGCATTGAGGTCCCGCGTGAAGCCCGTCCGATTACCGTGTATGAGCTGCTCTTTATTCGCCATGAAGGCGATGAGCTGGAGCTGGAAGTGCACTGTTCGAAAGGGACCTATATTCGCACCATCATCGACGACCTCGGTGAAAAACTGGGCTGCGGCGCGCATGTGATTTACCTGCGTCGTCTGGCGGTGAGCAAGTACCCGGTGGAGCGGATGGTGACCCTGGAACATTTGCGCGAGCTGGTTGAACAGGCTGAAGCGCAGGGGATCGCGCCGGCAGATTTGCTGGATCCGCTGCTGATGCCGATGGACAGTCCGGCTGCGGACTTCCCGGTTGTTAATCTTCCTTTAACATCGTCCGTTTACTTTAAGAACGGCAACCCGGTTCGTACGGCGGAGGCACCGCTGGAAGGCCTGGTACGCGTGACCGAAGGTGACGAAGGGAAATTCATCGGGATGGGCGAAATGGATGGCGAAGGGCGCGTTGCGCCGCGTCGTCTGGTCGTCGAATATCCGGTCGACGCGTGACGGTGATAACGGCTCACCTTGCGATAAGCAGGGGAGACGAGTAGAATATCGCCGCTTAACGCCTGGTAAATTGTTTAACAATCTGCGGGGCGTACATGGGATTGCTGAATTAGAGATCGGCATCCTTACATTCTTTATACTTTGGAGTTTGAAAATGTCTCTAAGCGTTGAAGCTAAAGCTAAAATCGTTTCTGAGTTTGGTCGTGGTACTAACGACAGCGGTTCTACCGAAGTTCAGGTTGCACTGCTGACTGCACAGATTAACCACCTGCAGGGTCACTTTGCAGAGCACAAAAAAGATCACCACAGCCGTCGTGGTCTGCTGCGTATGGTTTCTCAGCGTCGTAAACTGCTCGACTACCTGAAACGTAAAGATGTTGCACGCTACACCGCGCTGATCGAGCGTCTGGGTCTGCGTCGCTAATTCTTGCGAGTTTCAGAAAAGGGGGCCTGATGGCCCCTTTTTTCAAGCAGACGGCAGCAATTCACTGGAAACTATTGTATTGTTGCTATAAATGATCTTCATTGCAGAGGTTCGCGCGGCTAATGAGAGGCTTCACCCAGGGGGGTGTTGGTTGTCATTAGTCGCGAGGATGCGAAGAAGGTCGGGTCAAATCGACAGCACACCGGTGGTGTGCTGTCAAACATTTAAGAAAGGACAGAACTTTGCTTAATCCGATCGTTCGTAAATTCCAGTATGGTCAACATACCGTCACGCTGGAAACCGGCATGATGGCACGTCAGGCTACTGCTGCCGTTATGGTAAGCATGGATGACACCGCGGTATTCGTTACCGTTGTGGGCCAGAAAAAAGCTAAACCAGGTCAGGACTTCTTCCCGCTGACCGTTAACTACCAGGAGCGTACCTACGCTGCCGGTAAAATCCCGGGTGGCTTCTTCCGTCGTGAAGGCCGTCCAAGCGAAGGCGAAACCCTGATCGCGCGTCTGATTGACCGCCCGGTTCGTCCGCTGTTCCCGGAAGGCTTCGTTAACGAAGTACAGGTTATCGCGACCGTTGTTTCCGTTAACCCACAGGTTAACCCGGACATCGTGGCGATGATCGGTGCGTCCGCTGCCCTGTCACTGTCTGGTATTCCATTCAATGGCCCAATCGGTGCCGCGCGCGTCGGTTACATCAACGACCAGTACGTACTGAACCCAACTCAGGAAGAGCTGAAAGAAAGTAAGCTGGACCTGGTGGTTGCGGGTACTGAAGCCGCTGTGCTGATGGTTGAATCCGAAGCTGAACTGCTGAGCGAAGACCAGATGCTGGGTGCTGTGGTCTTTGGCCATGACCAGCAGCAGGTTGTTATCCAGAACATCAACGATCTGGTGAAAGAAGCCGGTAAGCCACGTTGGGACTGGCAGCCAGAAGCAGCAAACGACGCGCTGAATGCACGCGTTGCAGCTCTGGCAGAATCTCGTCTGAGCGATGCGTACCGCATCACTGACAAACAGGAGCGTTACGCTCAGGTTGACGTGATCAAGTCTGAAACTATCGCAACGCTGGTTGCTGAAGACGAAACGCTGGATGCTAACGAGCTGAGCGAAATTCTGCATGCTATCGAGAAAAACGTTGTTCGTAGTCGCGTTCTGGCAGGCGAGCCGCGTATCGATGGCCGTGAAAAAGACATGATCCGTGGTCTGGATGTGCGTACTGGCGTGCTGCCACGTACTCACGGTTCCGCGCTGTTCACCCGTGGCGAAACGCAGGCGCTGGTTACCGCGACCCTGGGTACGGCACGTGACGCACAGATCATCGACGAACTGATGGGCGAGCGTACTGACAGCTTCCTGTTCCACTACAACTTCCCTCCGTACTCCGTAGGCGAAACCGGTATGGTTGGCTCGCCGAAGCGTCGTGAAATTGGTCACGGTCGTCTGGCGAAGCGCGGCGTGCTGGCAGTCATGCCAGAAGCAGACAAATTCCCGTACACCGTACGTGTGGTGTCTGAAATCACCGAATCCAACGGTTCTTCTTCTATGGCTTCCGTGTGTGGTGCCTCTCTGGCGCTGATGGATGCAGGCGTGCCAATCAAAGCCGCCGTTGCGGGTATCGCAATGGGCCTGGTGAAAGAAGGCGACAACTATGTTGTTCTGTCTGACATTCTGGGCGACGAAGACCACCTGGGCGATATGGACTTCAAAGTGGCGGGTTCCCGCGACGGTATCTCTGCGCTGCAGATGGATATCAAAATTGAAGGTATCACCAAAGAGATCATGCAGGTTGCTCTGAACCAGGCTAAAGGTGCGCGTCTGCACATCCTGGGCGTGATGGAACAGGCTATCAACGCGCCACGCGGTGATATCTCTGAATTCGCACCGCGTATTCACACCATCAAGATCAATCCAGACAAGATCAAAGATGTTATCGGTAAGGGCGGTTCCGTAATCCGTGCGCTGACCGAAGAGACTGGCACCACCATCGAAATCGAAGATGACGGTACTGTGAAGATCGCAGCAACCGACGGCGAGAAAGCGAAATTCGCGATCCGTCGCATCGAAGAAATCACTGCAGAAATCGAAGTGGGCCGCGTCTATGCAGGTAAAGTGACCCGTATCGTTGACTTTGGCGCGTTCGTTGCCATCGGTGGCGGTAAAGAAGGTCTGGTTCACATCTCTCAGATCGCTGACAAGCGCGTTGAGAAAGTGACCGATTACCTGCAGATGGGTCAGGAAGTACCGGTTAAAGTTCTGGAAGTTGATCGCCAGGGCCGTATCCGTCTGAGCATTAAAGAAGCAACCGAGCAGTCTCAGCCAGCTGCTGCGCCAGAAGCACAGGCCGCAGAACAGCAAGGCGAGTAAGTTGCCATTTGCCCTCCGCTTTGCGGAGGGCCTATTATCAGGCAGGACGCCTTGTTAAGCCGCCGGGGGACAGGACGTTCATCCAATAGTTGTCTTCGGGAGTGGGAAATGAAGCCTTTTTTGCGCTGGTGTTTCGTTGCGACAGCTTTAACGCTGGCAGGATGCAGCAACTCTGCCTGGCGTAAGAGCGAAGTCCTCGCAGTGCCATTGCAACCGACTTTGCAGCAGGAAGTGATCCTGGCACGCATGGAACAAATACTTGCCAGTCGGGCTTTAACCGATGACGAACGCGCACAGCTTTTATATGAGCGCGGAGTGTTGTATGATAGTCTCGGTCTGAGGGCATTGGCGCGAAATGATTTTTCACAAGCGCTGGCTATCCGACCTGATATGCCTGAAGTATTCAATTACTTAGGCATTTATTTAACGCAGGCAGGCAATTTTGATGCTGCCTATGAAGCGTTTGATTCTGTACTTGAGCTTGATCCAACTTACAACTACGCGCACTTGAATCGCGGTATCGCATTGTATTACGGCGGTCGTGACAAGTTAGCGCAAGATGATCTGCTGGCGTTTTATCAAGACGATCCTAATGATCCTTTCCGTAGCCTGTGGCTTTACATCGTTGAGCGGAAGCTCGATGAGAAGCAGGCAAAAGAGGCACTGAAACAACGCTTCGATAAATCGGACAAGGAACAGTGGGGATGGAACATTGTCGAGTTCTACCTGGGCAACATTAGCGAAGCAACGCTGATGGAACGCCTCAAGGCGGACGCAACGGATAACACCTCGCTCGCTGAGCATCTCAGTGAAACCAACTTCTATTTAGGTAAGTACTACCTAAGTCTGGGGGATAAGGACAGCGCTACGGCACTGTTCAAATTAGCGGTTGCTAACAACGTACACAACTTCGTTGAGCACCGTTATGCATTGTTGGAATTATCGCTCTTGGGCCAGGAGCAAGACGACCTGGCAGAATCGGACCAGCAATAGCTGACGACATAAACATCAGCCCGTAATCTTTTGATTGCCATCACCTTAACTGGTGAGGGCGTTGTTGTTCGTCAATACACCTACTTTGAGCCGGTTCACACTTTTCAATGAAAATTGCTAATCATTTTCACGATGAGCTAAGTAGACTGGCCGCCATTGACATTGAGGCACTCGTACTACATGGCTGAATTCGAAACCACTTTTGCAGATCTGGGCCTGAAGGCTCCTATCCTTGAAGCCCTTAACGATCTGGGTTACGAAAAACCATCTCCGATCCAGGCTGAGTGTATCCCACACCTGCTTTCTGGTCGTGACGTGCTGGGCATGGCCCAGACTGGTAGCGGTAAAACTGCAGCGTTCTCGCTGCCGCTGCTGAACAACATTGATCCGGACCTGCGTGCACCGCAGATCCTCGTTCTGGCTCCAACCCGTGAACTGGCTGTTCAGGTTGCAGAAGCCATGACGGAATTCTCTAAACATATGCGCGGCGTAAACGTGGTTGCCCTGTACGGCGGCCAGCGTTATGACGTGCAGTTACGCGCCCTGCGCCAGGGCCCACAGATTGTTGTCGGTACGCCGGGCCGTCTGCTGGATCACCTGAAGCGCGGTACCCTGGACCTCTCTAAACTGAGCGGTCTGGTACTGGATGAAGCAGATGAAATGCTGCGTATGGGCTTCATCGAAGACGTTGAAACCATTATGGCGCAGATCCCGGACGGTCATCAGACCGCGCTGTTCTCTGCAACCATGCCGGAAGCTATCCGTCGCATTACCCGCCGCTTCATGAAAGAGCCGCAGGAAGTGCGTATTCAGTCCAGCGTAACCACTCGCCCGGACATCAGCCAGAGCTACTGGTCTGTGTACGGCATGCGTAAAAACGAAGCGCTGGTACGTTTCCTGGAAGCGGAAGATTTTGATGCGGCGATTATCTTCGTTCGTACCAAAAACGCGACCCTGGAAGTGGCTGAAGCCCTGGAGCGTAGCGGCTATAACAGCGCAGCGCTGAACGGTGACATGAACCAGGCCCTGCGTGAGCAGACTCTGGAGCGTCTGAAAGACGGTCGTCTGGATATCCTGATTGCAACCGACGTGGCAGCACGTGGTCTGGACGTTGAGCGTATCAGCCTGGTTGTTAACTACGACATCCCGATGGATTCCGAGTCTTACGTTCACCGTATCGGCCGTACCGGTCGTGCGGGTCGTGCTGGCCGCGCGCTGCTGTTCGTTGAGAACCGCGAGCGTCGTCTGCTGCGCAACATCGAACGTACCATGAAGCTGACCATTCCAGAAGCGGACCTGCCAAACGCAGAGCTGCTGGGCAAACGCCGTCTGGAAAAATTCGCCGCCAAAGTACAGCAGCAGCTGGAAAGCAGCGATCTGGATCAGTACCGTGCGCTGCTGTCGCAGATTCAGCCTGTTGCTGAAGGCGAAGAGCTGGACATGGAAACCCTGGCTGCAGCACTGCTGAAAATGGCTCAGGGCGAACGTAGCCTGATCGTGCCACCAGATGCGCCGATGCGTCCTAAGCGTGAATTCCGTGACCGTGACGATCGCTTCGAACGTCGTGGCGACCGTAACGATCGTGGCCCACGTGGTGACCGTCCAGAGCGTGGTGGTGAAGACCGTCCACGTCGTGAACGTCGCGACGCAGGTGACATGGAACTGTACCGCATTGAAGTGGGCCGTGATGATGGCGTTGAAGTTCGTCACATCGTTGGCGCGATCGCTAACGAAGGTGACATCAGCAGCCGTTACATCGGTAACATCAAGCTGTTCGCATCCCACTCTACCATCGAGCTGCCAAAAGGCATGCCGGGTGAAGTACTGCAGCACTTTACGCGTACCCGCATCCTGAACAAGCCGATGAACATGCAGCTGCTGGGCGATGCACAGCCACGTCCTGACCGTGGCGGCGAACGTCGTGGCGGTGGTCGCGGTTTCGGCGGCGAGCGTCGTGAAGGCGGTCGCAGCGAAGGTCGCGGTGGTGAAGGTCGTCGTTTCTCCGGCGAGCGCCGCGAAAGCCGTGGTCCACGTCGTGAAGAAGGCACCAGCCGTCGTCGTTTTGGTGACGCGTAAGCCTTACGCTTCTGACGTAAAGTAAAATATACAGCCCCGATACATGCTATCGGGGCTTTTTTTATTCCCTTTGTACTCTTGTACTGGTACAGTGCGTCACATTAAAATGCAGAACCGCATGATTGACTGGAGAAAAGGCTGTATGGCGACACTAACCACCACCCAAACGTCACCTTCGCTGCTTGGCGGCGTGGTGATCATCGGCGGAACCATTATAGGTGCCGGGATGTTCTCCCTGCCCGTGGTCATGTCCGGTGCGTGGTTCTTCTGGTCGCTGGCCGCGCTGGTCTTTACCTGGTTCTGTATGCTTCATTCCGGGCTGATGATCCTCGAAGCCAACCTGAACTACCGCATTGGCGCGAGCTTTGACACCATTACCAAAGACCTGCTGGGCAAAGGCTGGAACCTGGTGAACGGTCTGTCCATCGCGTTTGTGCTCTATATCCTGACCTACGCATATATTTCGGCGAGCGGTTCGATTCTGCATCACACCTTCTCTGAGATGTCGCTGAACGTTCCGGCGCGTCTGGCCGGGCTGTGCTTTGCGCTGGGCGTGGCGTTTATCGTCTGGATGAGTACCAAAGCGGTAAGCCGGATGACGGCAATCGTACTGGGCGCGAAGGTCATCACCTTCTTCCTGACCTTCGGCAGCCTGCTGGGGCACGTGACGCCCGCCACGCTGTTTAACGTTGCCGAAGTGAATACCTCCTATACGCCGTACCTGCTGATGACGCTGCCGTTCTGTCTGGCGTCGTTCGGCTACCACGGTAACGTGCCGAGCCTGATGAAGTACTACGGCAAAGATCCGCGCACCATTGTGAAGTGTCTGGTCTACGGCACGCTGCTGGCGCTGGCGCTGTATGTCATCTGGCTGCTCGGAACGATGGGCAACATCCCGCGCCCGGAATTTATCGGTATTGCGCAGAAGGGCGGTAACATTGACGTGCTGGTGCAGGCGCTGAGCGGCGTGCTGAACAGCCGCAGCCTGGATCTGCTGCTGGTTATCTTCTCTAACTTTGCGGTGGCGAGCTCTTTCCTCGGCGTGACGCTGGGCCTGTTTGACTACCTGGCGGATCTGTTCGGCTTTGATGATTCTGCGATGGGGCGCTTCAAAACCGCACTGCTGACCTTCCTGCCGCCGATTGTGGGCGGCCTGCTGTGGCCGAATGGCTTCCTGTACGCCATCGGCTACGCCGGACTGGCGGCAACCATCTGGGCGGCGATTGTGCCGGCGCTGCTGGCGCGTAAATCACGTAAACGCTTCGGTAGCCCGAAATTCCGCGTCTGGGGCGGTAAGCCGATGATTGCGCTGATCCTGGTGTTCGGCGCGGGCAATGCCCTGGTACACGTGCTGTCGAGTTTTAATCTGTTGCCTGTCTATCAGTAAATGCAAAGCCCGGTGGCGCTACGCTTACCGGGCCTACAGGGATCGCGTAGGCCGGATAAGGCGTAGCCGCCATCCGGCAAAAAACTACCCCACCAACTCCTCCTTCACCTGCATGGCCAAATCAAACGAGTGCAAACGCGCCTGGTGATCGAAAATCTGGCCGTTAACCATAATTTCATCCGCCTGCGTTTCACGCAGCACCGCCTCCAGCCCGTGACGCACTTTCGCTTTATCGCCAACTAGCGACATGCTCAGCGCCTGTTGAACGCCATACTGCTCTGAAGCTGACCACAGCTGATGCATATTCTCCACCGGTGGCGGAAGCTGGCCCGTCTCCCCGCGACGCAGCTTCACAAACGCCTGCTGCATGGAGGTGAACAGGAATTCCGCGTCGCGATTGCTGTCGGCAGCAATGATGTTGATACACACCATCGCGTACGGTTTCTCCAGACGCTCGGACGGTTTGAAGTGCGTACGGTAAAGATGCAGCGCCTGATGCAGCATATCCGGCGCGAAATGGGAGGCAAACGCAAACGGCAGCCCCAGCTGGGCGGCGAGCTGCGCGCTGTAGAGGCTTGAGCCCAACAGCCATACCGGGATCTTCTCGCCGTAACCCGGCACCGGGCGCACGTACGGGTTCGGGTCACGCGCGTCGAACCAGTCCACCAGTTCGGCCACGTCGCGCGGGAAGTTATCAATATCGCCGCTCATATGGCGACGCAGGGCGCGCATGGTCGGCTGGTCGCTGCCCGGCGCACGGCCAAGCCCTAAATCGATACGGCCCGGATAGAGGGTATTCAGCGTGCCGAACTGCTCGGCGATAACCAGCGGGGCGTGGTTCGGCAACATCACGCCGCCGGAGCCCAGGTGCAGCGTGGTGGTATTTGCCGCCAGATAACCAATCAGTACCGAGGTGGCGGCGCTGGCAATGCCCACCATGTTGTGGTGTTCGGCCAGCCAGTAGCGGTGATAGCCACGCTTTTCGGCCAGCTGAGCCAGATCCAGAGAGTGCGAAAAGGCTTCTCTCGCCGAGGAGCCTTGTGGGATCGGCGCCAGATCCAGCACCGAAAACGGAAGGGTTTTGTCAGTCATAACAGCTCACTTTGTCGACGGTGAATCTTTAATACTGCATTAAAAAATGATAACCGTTGTTAACAAAGTGAGCCTTTTTTAGGCCTGAAGTTCCAGCCCGGCCAGACGCTTCCAGTATCCGTTACAGTCGCTGTTCGCCGTCAGCGGCAGCGGAGCGGCACCGTTTTCGTTGGCGCGGAAGGCATCCAGCATCGCGAACACGCCGGTATCGAGCGGCGACAGGCGCACCATATCTACCAGCCCGTCCATCGACGCCAGCTCGTTGCCGAGGTTATAGACATAGCCGCTCATGGTCTGAATACCGTTGAGAACAAACACCTGCTGGTTCTCCTGCGACAGCATGCTGCGCCCGTTTGGGTACTTAATGCAGCAGGTTTCGCACTCGTCTTTCGGACGGTCTTCCGAGCGTGCGGTAAAGCAGCGGGCGGAATAGGCCAGCGGCAGATGCCCGTAGCTCAGCACTTCCACTTCAAACTTGTTGCGAATGCCCAGCTCTTCGCACTGCGTGAGCAGGTTTGCCAGCCAGTCGCGGGAGAGTTCAACCGGCATGCACCAGCGCGTCATGCCCTGTTTGAGCAGCAGGCGCAGGGTCACGGCGTTGTAGCAGTTCAGGGCATGACCCGCGACAAACGGCAGCCTGCGTTCGGCGCACATGTTCACCACGCCGAGATCGCTCGCTTCCAGCAGGAACTCGCCGTTCTCTACGTAGCGTTTCAGCTCGCCCAGTTCGGAAGACGCCTGCACCAGCGCAAGGGTGGAGAGCACGACCTGCTTGCCGCTGCCGGCCAGGCTTTTCGCCATCTCCAGCCAGTCGCCCACTTTGGTGGCGCGGCGCTTGCTGCACACCGCTTCACCGAGGTAAATCACATCGGCGCTGCTGGTGGCGGCCTGTTGGTAAAAATCTTCCAGCGTCTCTTTTGGCCAGTAGTAAAGCACCGGTCCTAATGAATATTTCATGATTTTCTCACTGCCATTTACGGTGATACGCGCCCAGCGTGGTTTGCGTGCCTTCGGACATCGATCCGAGCGTCTCCATCCAGGCCTGCTGCGGAGCGTAGTTCTGCGGGTCCGCCATGCAGCGGTCGATGGCCTGACGCCACACTTTCGCCACCTGGCTCACGTAGGCCGGGCTACGCTGGCGACCTTCGATTTTCACCGAGGCAATATTGGCCGCCAGCAGTTCCGGCAGCAGCTCCAGCGTGTTGAGGCTGGTGGGCTCTTCCAGGGCGTGGTAACGCTCGCCGTCGACCAGATAGCGGCCTTTACACAGGGTGGGATAACCGGCGTTTTCACCGTCCTGATAGCGGTCGATCAGCACCTCATTCAGGCGAGATTCCAGCCCCTGCGGCGTTTGCTGCCAGCGGACAAAGCGGGCAGGGGAGCAGGCCCCGACAGTATTTGGCGACTCGCCGGTCAGATACGAGGAAAGATAGCAACGGCCTTCGGCCATAATGCAGAGGCTGCCAAAGGCAAAAACTTCCAGCGGCACTGGCGTGACGCGTGCGAGTTGCTTAACCTGATGGATAGAAAGCACGCGCGGCAGCACCACGCGGGCCACGTCAAAGTTTCGGTGATAAAAACGCACGGCCTCTTCGTTGGTGGCAGATGCCTGAACAGAGACGTGGCGCTCAATATGGGGATAGCGTTCTGCCGCATACTCAAGCATGGCGAGGTCGGCCAGAATCAGCGCATCGGCACCCAGTTGTGCCGCCATATCCACCGCGCGCTGCCAGCGGGCGTACCCGTCAGGATGAGCAAAGGTATTGATGGCGATATGCAGCTTGCGGCGGTGCTGGTGAACGAAGTTAACGGCTTCCTGAAGCTTTTTCTCCGTAAAGTTGAGGCCAGCAAAATGGCGGGCATTGGTGTCATCTTTCAGCCCGATATAGACCGCATCGGCCCCATTTTCGATGGCCGCCTTAAGCGCCGGAAGGTTTCCGGCAGGGCAGAGCAGCTCCATAATTTATCCTGATGTTGTCGATCGCAAAAATGTTAACGAGCTGGGATTTTAATTAACCCATACGCGACAATTTTTGATTTAAGGCAGCTAATGGCGTATTGATGGCACCAATAATGAGGTTGTCCGGACGACGGTTTGTTGATTTACGCCGCTATGTTGTGCGTCGGATATGGCAAAATAGCAGGACTATAGATATCAGGGAGTAAAGCTCGTGCTGGATAAACTGCGTTCACGTCTCGTACAATTTGGCCCATCAATGCTGAGCGTGCCGGTCAAGCTGGCGCCGTTCGCGCTTAAACGTCAGGTGCTGGAGCAGGTTCTGAGCTGGCAGTTCCGCCAGGCGCTGCAGGATGGCGAGCTGGAATTCCTGGAAGGCCGCTGGTTGAGCATTGAGGTGCGTGACATCGGGCTGCGCTGGTTTACCTCCGTTGAGAATGACCAGCTGATCGTCCGCGAAACCGCCGAGGCGGACGTGAGCTTTAGCGCCAACGCCAGCGATCTGCTGATGATCGCCGCGCGTAAACAGGATCCGGATACGCTCTTCTTCCAGCGCCGTCTGGTGATTGAAGGCGACACGGAGTTGGGCCTGTACGTGAAGAATTTAATGGATGCCATTGAGCTGGAGCAGATGCCGAAAGCGCTGCGCGTGATGTTGATGCAAATGGCAGATTTCGTTGAGGCCGGGCTGAAAGCCCCGCCGGACAGTAAACACACTTCAGTAGGTGAGCCATGCTGATTCGAGTCGAAATAGGGATTGATGCGCCGGGGATCGATGCGCTGCTGCGCCGTGCTTTCGCGAGCGATGCCGAAGCCCAGCTGGTCCACGATCTCCGCGAAGACGGTCTGATTACGCTGGGGCTGGTCGCCACCGATGACGAAGGTCAGGTGGTGGGCTATGTTGCCTTCAGTCCGGTCACCGTTCAGGGTGAAGAGCTGCAGTGGGTCGGTATGGCACCGCTGGCGGTGGATGAAAACTATCGCGGGCAGGGGCTGGCGCGTCAGCTGGTCTATGAAGGATTGGATTCGCTCAATGAGTTCGGTTATGCGGCCGTTGTTGCGCTGGGCGATCCGGCGTTCTATGGCCGTTTAGGCTTCGAGCAGGCCGCGCATTACGATCTGCGCTGCCGCTGGCCGGGTACGGAATCCGCGTTCCAGGTGCACCGTCTGGCGGACGATGCGCTCAACGGCGTCAATGGCCTGGTCGAGTACCACGACCATTTCAATCGCTTTTAATCAGGCTCTCGCGTAGCGCCTCAAAAGAGCCGTCTCCGGTCACGAGGCGCTCTTTCTGGCGCTTCGTCAGCTGTTTGATGCGGTATTCCAGCCTGAGCGCCAGCGATCGGTCACCGACGGGCGCCGAAAAGGCGAGCTGTAACTCCCCTTTCCCCCGCAGCGCTTTTGCCCCTTTCCCCGTTTGATGTTGTAAAAAACGCCGCGCCACATCGGTGGTGATCCCGGTGTAGAGTGCGTTATCAGCGGTTCGGACAAGATAGAGAAACCAGCACACGGTAAACAGATTCAGTATGTTAAGGTGAACGCACCATAGCATGAGAGAGAACGAAAATGGAAACACTGGCAGCCATCAACCGCTGGCTGGCGAAGCAGCACGTCGTCACCTGGTGCGTCTACAGCGAGGGTGAGATGTGGTGCGCAAACGCGTTTTACTACTACGATCCGGAGCGCGTCGCGTTTTATGTCATGAGTGAAGACAAAACGCGTCATGCGCAGATGACCGGCCAGCAGGCGAAGGTCGCGGGCACGGTGAATGGCCAGCCGAAAACGGTCGCGCTGATCCGTGGAGTACAGTTTAAAGGGGAAATCCGTCGTCTGGACGGAGAAGAGAGCGACGCGCGTCGTAAGCACTACACGCGCCGCTTTCCGGTTGCCGCTGCGCTAAAAGCCCCGGTGTGGGAAATCCGCCTCGATGAGCTGAAATTTACCGACAACACCCTGGGCTTTGGCAAGAAGCTGCACTGGCTACGCGCCGAGCAGGCGTAGCGCTTCGCGGTTAAACGCCGGGAGATCGTCCGGGGTCCGGCTGGTGATCAGCTGGTCTTTGTCGTTGACCACCTCCTGATCGTAAAATTCGGCCCCCGCGTTTTTCAGATCGATTACGATCGGTTTCACCGCTGTGAGCTTGCGCCCGCGGACAACCTCCGCGCTGATGAGCAGCTGCGGGCCGTGACAGATGGCAAAGACCGGTTTGCCGGTAGAGACAAAGTCCCGGGTGAAGGTCACGAAGCGCTCGTCCCCGCGCAGGGAATCCGGTGAATGGCCGCCGGGTAACAGCAGGGCGTCAAAATCGGAGGGGCTAACGTTATCGATAGTCTCGTCGATGGTCACGCTGGCCTCGCCCTTATGGCCTTTCACCGTTTTGCCCGCCTCTTTTTCAATGGTGATGACCTCATGTCCCGCCTTGCGGAACGCCTCTGCAGGAGAGGTGAATTCTGAATCTTCAAACTCGTCGGTAATCAAGACTGCGATTTTCTTGCCCATGCTTCCTCCGTTGTTTTGGCTTCAGACTGATTTTTCTCCGCTTGTGGTAAATACTTACCTGTAACAGACTTCTAAGTGTGGTCGACGACGCTGAGTTCGCAAACGGACAATTCTGTAAAGGGGATACGATGAGTCAGGTACTGATTACCGGGGCTACCGGGCTAGTGGGCGATCATCTGCTGCGGCTGCTGATTCAGGATCGCCGCGTGAACTACATCGCCGCCCCGACGCGTCGACCGCTGGCGGACATCTCCGGCGTCTTTAATCCGCACGATCCTCAACTGACGGATGCGCTGGCGCAGGTGCAGGATCCCATTGATATCGCGTTTTGCTGTCTGGGCACCACGCGGCGGGAGGCGGGGAGCAAAGAGGCATTTATCCACGCCGACTATACGCTGGTGGTGGACACCGCGCTTACGGCGAAAAAGCTGGGAGCCAGACATTTTCTGGTGGTCAGCGCGCTGGGCGCCAGTGCCGGATCGCCTTTCTTCTACAACAAGGTGAAGGGCAAGATGGAGGATGCACTGATTGCGCAGAAATGGGAGCAGCTGACGATTGTGCGCCCCTCGATGCTGATCGGCCACCGCGACGAGCGCCGCTTTAACGAGTCGATCCTGGCCCCGCTGTTTCGGATCCTTCCCGGCAACTGGAAAGCCATCGAGGCGCGGGACGTCGCGCGGGCGATGTTAAAAGAGGGACTGGCCCCGTCAAAAGCGGGCGTAAACATTATCCCTTCGGCAAAACTGCGTGAAATCGCGCAGGGCGAGGCGTAAACTCCCCCGGCTAATTACTCATACTCTCCGGGGAATGCTATGACTGGTCAGTCTTCATCTCAGGCGGCAACACCTGTTCAATGGTGGAAGCCCGCACTCTTCTTTCTCGTGGTCATTATTGGCCTCTGGTACGTGAAATGGCAGCCGTACTACGGCAAAGCCTTCACCGCCGCCGAAACGCACAGCATCGGTAAATCTATTCTCGCTCAGGCGGATGCCAGCCCGCTTCAGGCGGCGTGGGACTATGCCATGGTCTACTTCCTTGCCGTCTGGAAGGCTGCTGTCCTGGGCGTGATCCTGGGCTCACTGATTCAGGTGCTGATCCCGCGCAACTGGCTGGTGAAAACCCTCGGGCAGCCGCGCTTTCAGGGGACGCTGCTGGGAACGATCTTCTCCCTGCCGGGCATGATGTGCTCCTGCTGTGCTGCACCCGTAGCGGCAGGGATGCGCCGCCAGCGCGTATCAATGGGGGGCGCACTGGCGTTCTGGATGGGCAACCCGCTGCTCAATCCGGCGACGCTGGTGTTTATGGGCTTTGTCCTGGGCTGGCATTTCGCATTCATTCGTCTGGTGGCCGGACTGCTGACCGTGCTGGTGGTGGCGACGCTGGTGCAAAATCTGGTGAAGGATAAGACGCCAGAGTCCGCGTCTGTTGAACTGGACGTCAGCGAGCCGCAGGGCGGGTTCTTTGCCCGCTGGGGCAGGGCGCTATGGCAGCTTTTCTGGAGCACCATCCCGGTCTATATTCTGGCGGTGCTGGTTCTCGGGGCGGCGCGCGTCTGGCTCTTCCCGCATGCGGATGGCGCTATCGACAACACGCTGTTGTGGATCATTGCGATGGCCGTTGCAGGCTGCCTGTTTGTGATCCCTACCGCCGCAGAAATTCCCATTGTTCAGACCATGATGTTGGCCGGCATGGGCACCGCACCGGCGCTGGCGTTGCTCATCACGTTGCCTGCCATCAGCCTGCCGTCGCTGATTATGCTGCGTAAGTCATTCCCGGCGAAAGCGCTGTGGCTCACCGCAGGGCTGGTGGCGTTGAGTGGGGTGATGGTGGGAAGTATTGCGCTTCTGTGAAAAACGCCCGGTGGCGCTACGCTTACCGGGCCTACAAAAAAATCCCCTCACTTGAGGGGATTTTTTTATTTAATGTAAGTAAACGCGGTGGTGACGTGCTTCACGCCGCTCACCCGGCTGGCAATATCGGCCGCCGCTTTCCCTTCACGGTCGGTCACCAGACCCAGCAGGAACACTTCACCGTTTTCCGTCGTCACCTTCACGTTGGAGGATTTCACCTGGTCCGAACCCAGCAGCTGGGAACGCACTTTGGTGGTGATCCAGGTATCGGAAGAGGCATCACCCAGGCCAATTGGCTTGCCCTGACGCACTTCGTTAAACACCTCTGTGGTCCCTTCAACGCCCATCGCAATCTGTTTCGCACGCGAGGCGAGTTCCATATTCGGCGCCTGGCCTGCCAGCAGCACTTTGCCCTGGTAAGCCGTCACGTTGATACGCGCCTCTTTCTTGATCTGTTCGTCTTTCGACAGCGCACTGTTGACGCGCAGCTCCAGCGTACCGTCATCCACCTGTGTCCCCACAGAGCGCGGATCGGTTGCCGCTTTGGTGCCTACTGCGGCGGTACCCACAACGGCCGCAGCGATACATCCCTGAAGCAGTAATGCAGACATAAGGACTGCGAGGGTCGATAAAGCCTTCATAAGAACTCCTTAATCATCCTGGTGAGGGAAAAGCGTGTTATCGATCAAGTCACATAAGCAGTTCACCGTGAGCATATGCATTTCCTGAATACGTGCGCTCCGGTGAGACGGAATGCGGATTTCCACATCCTGCGGCCCAAGCAGACCCGCCAGCTCACCCCCGTCATAGCCGGTTAAGGCCACGATAGTCATGTCGCGGGTGACGGCGGCTTCAACGGCTTTGACAATATCCCGGCTATTGCCGCGCGTGGAGATGGCCAGCAGCACATCTCCGGCATGACCCAGAGCTCGCACCTGCTTTGCGTAAATTTCGTCATGCAGACGATCGTTAGCAATCGCCGTTAAGACCACATTATCGGTATTAAGTGCAATGGCAGGTAAACTCGGGCGTTCTGTTTCAAAACGATTGATCATGCTGGCAGCAAAATGCTGTGCGTTGGCGGCTGACGTGCCGTTGCCACAACAGAGGATTTTGTTGCCGTTTAGCAGGGATTGCACCAGCGTCATTGCGGCACGCGAGATAGCATCCGGAAGGGCTTCCGCCGCGGCAATCTGAGTCTGGATGCTTTCTGTGAAGCACACTTTAATTCTTTCGAGCAC